>UCMW01000038.1 GCA_900473745.1 Hyphomicrobiales bacterium
TGCCGGTAGCAGGCGCGACCGTCGTCATGCCCTCGACGACGAGACCTTCGGTCGGGGTCGGCAGGTCGAACTGTGTGCTGGGACGGTCGAGGACAGCGAGCGTATCCTTGATGCGCGACCAGGAGCGTCTGGCCGAGATGACGCCCTTCCACTGGGCGATCGCCTGATCGACCGGGGCGAGTGCCCGGCCGGTGACGATCGAGGACGCGATGATCGCGCCGGCCGACATCTCGCCCTGGATGGTGAGATAGGCACCGACCCCGAGTGTGGCCGACTGCAGCATCATGCGCAGCACCTTGGAGATCCCGGCAAAGGTGCCGGCAATGTCCGAGGTTGCGGTCTGGGTGTCGAGATGGCGGCGATTAGCGCTTTCGAACCGGTCGACCGCGCGGTCCGTCATGCCCATCGAATAGAGGATGTCGCCGTTGCGCACATGATTGTCCGAGACATTGTTGCGCTGGATGGCAGCCCGCGTCATCTCTTTCGCATGCCGGCGCGACAGGAGTTCGGCCGCGATCGTGAGACAGGCGAGGAAGAGCGCACCGCCCAGCGTCAGCATGCCGAGCACCGGATGCAGCAGCCAGACGAAGACGAGATAGACCGGGATCCACGGCAGATCGAAGAGTGCGACCGGCCCTGCACCCGACAGGAAGCCGCGCACGGTATCGACGTCGCGTCCGCGCTCGGAAGCCTCTGCCGAGGAATAGCCGAAGCGCGGCATCTCCATCACCACCCGATGCACGAGCGGTGCGATCTGCCGGTCGACATTGGCGCCGAAGCGCACCAGCATCTGCGACCTCAGGATATCGAACAGACCCTGGAACAGGTAGAGCCCGACGGCAATCACCGAGAGCCAGATCAGCGTCGGAATGCTGCCGCTGGTCAGCGCCCGGTCGTAGATCTGCAGCATGTAGAAGGCGCCGGTCAGCGCCAGGATGTTGATGATGCCCGACAGGCTGAAGACGAAGCCCGTCACCAGGCCGATACCGGACAGTTTGTAGCTCGACTGCTTGCTCATGACGTCCCCCACGGAAGTCCACTGAAGATTGTGTCTGTCCGGCCCCCGCCGGGCCGGACAGTCTGCCATTCAGTCCTCAGGAGACGCCGAGGAAGTCGTTGACCGTCAGGTTGTGGCGGCCATGCAGCGACAGTTCGAAGTCCGCGGCATTGTCGCCTTGCGTATTGCCGCGGATCACCGTGAACTCCTCGCCGTCGCGCATCTCATGCGTGATGACGACGTCGCCGATCGCATCGATCGTGGTGCCGGCCTCCAGCTTCATCGCCCCCATGCCGGCAAAGTCGATCCGGTCGCCGGTCTGGAAGCCGTAGATCGTGTCACCGTTGGCAGACGCTGCCGA
>UCMW01000035.1 GCA_900473745.1 Hyphomicrobiales bacterium
AAAGCGTCGCCTTGATCTCGGATTTGGCCATCTGCCCTGTCAAAGAATCCGTTTCTATCGCTCTTTCCCATGGAGCGCGTCCCGTCGGGCGAGGCGCCATGGAGTATCCGTTGATGCGGGGTTGCAACGTCTGGATGACGTAAGTGCGCCAAAGCTGGCGCGGTTCAGTGGCGACAGGTATCGAAGCCACCCACGTTTGCGCCAATACATGCGACCAGCCAGACTGTTTCAAGGGCATCCCGCCATAGGGTACAAAGTCCCTATTGGCCTTCCGACCTTCAGGGAGTTTTTCGTTCGACCAAGCGACATGGCGCTGGCCCCTCGCATCCAACACTCTTGAGCCTAGGAAACTGCGCAGTCCAGGTCGTCTGGGCAGTGCAGGTCAGCAAGAGGGGGCGGGGAAACCCGGCGAACACATGGTACAGCTCAACAAGAACGATCTGGATTTCATTCTGCGTCAGATCAAGATCGCGGAAGCGCATGTCGAGGCTTCCAATGCCGGCGTCGATCCGCGGGTGGCCCTCGAGCAATTGGTATCGAGCCCGCTCTTGCCATATGGCCTGCGCACAGTCGACGGCTCCTTCAACAATTTCCAGCCCAGCATGGAGCATTTCGGCTCGGCCGATCAGCCGATGGTGCGCCTGCTGGACGCCCAGTTCGCAGCCGCGGAAGCCAACCCGCGGAACGGACAGCCCACGAGCTACGGACAGACCGCCGGCAGCGTCTATGACAGCCAGCCGCGCATCATTTCCAATCTCGTCGCGGATCAGTCGATCAACAATCCGGCTGCGATTTCGGCGGCACTGGCCTCAGTCGGCATTACCGGTGCGGATGCGCTGGCGATCGTGGGAGAGATCATGCAGCTTCAGGCGGCGGCCAAGGCTGCCCATGCCGCGGTCGCAGGCGCCGCCAATGCTGGGCAGGCGCAATATGACGCCGCCAACGCTGTCGTGACCGCCGCAGCGGAAGCCGTCCAAGACGCACAAGACGCGCTGTCAGCCGCCACAGGCGTGCTTCAAACGGCGCTCGCCACTCAGGCCACAGCGTCCGGCGCACTTGCCGACGGCAATTCGGCGCTGGCGGGTCACGCGACGGTGCTGTCCGACGCCCAGTCGGCAGCAACGGCAGCACAGGCCGCCGTCATCGACGCGCAGGCAATCGTCGGTGCGGCGACCGCGACACGCAACATGGCCTTTGCCGAGATGGGACTTGCCGAGCAGGCCATGGAAGCGGCTCTCGCAAATTTCCAAGCAAACCCGACTGCCGAGAATGGCACGGCCTACAGCGTCGCTTTCGAGATCTACGAAGAGGCGTCCCTGGCCCATCAGAACGCCGCCGAAGAACTGGAAGACGCGCAGGAAACTCTCGTTGCGGCACAAGCGGTCCAGTCGGCGGCCGTTGCTGATCTTCAGTCGGCCGTCGAGCAGCAGCAGTCCTTGGCAGAGGTGGTGAGCGGTGCGCAGGCGGATCTGGCTGCTGCCAATCTGGCAGTGGCGACGGCAAACGAGTCCGTCGACGCGGCGGAGACGGCTCTGGATACGGCCAATGACGCCCTAGCCGCTGCAACGGCTATCCGTAACGCCATTCCGACCGGCGAAGCTGCCACCGACGCGGCCGAAGCTGCGGCCGCGGCTGCCGATGCCGCGGTGCTGGCGGAGTTGACTTCGCATGGCGTGGAAATGGATGGCGACAACCTCTTCATCAAGAATATCGCCGCCGACCTTGGCGATACCGCCTCGTTCAACGGCTTCATGACCATCTTCGGGCAGTTCTTCGACCACGGTCTCGACCTCACCACCAAGGGCAGCTCGGGATCTGTCTATATTCCGCTGCAGCCGGACGATCCGCTTTACATTGTGGGCAGCCCGACCAACTTCATGGTTCTCACCCGGGCCACCAATGATCCGGGTGCCGATGGTGTGCTCGGCACTGGCGATGACGTGCGTGACCACACCAACGAGACGACGCCATGGATCGACCTGAACCAGGTCTACACGTCGAACCCGTCGCATCAGGTCTTCTTGCGCGAATATGTTCTGGTCGGCGGCAAGCCGGTCGGGACCGGCCAAATGCTGGAAAGTGCCACAGGTGGCCCGCCGACCTGGAAGGATATCAAGAACCAGGCGGAATTGGTGCTCGGCATCAAGCTGCATGATCTCAACGTGCATGCCGTGCCGGCCGTGCTCACCGACTTCTACGGCGAATTCGTCCGTGGCGCGAACGGCTTTCCGCAGCTCGTGACACCGGATGGCGCCTTGGAAGGTATCATCGGCTCGCCCGTGGATGCCTTGCAGGCCGTCTCGGCCGGCCGCGCCTTCTTGAATGACATTGCCCATGATGCCGTCCCCGGTGAATATGTCGTGACGCGTACGGTTCAGGGCCAAACTACGTATGCCTTTAAGACCCCTGACGCCGATGGCGATACCGGCAATGTCCAGGCGCCAGCCAACATGTTCGGTGGGGTGTCCACCTATGACAACGAGCTTCTGGACCGTCACTTTATCGTCGGCGACGGTCGCGGCAACGAAAACATCGCGCTCACGGCGACGCATGCCATGTTCCATGGCGAGCATAACCGTCAGGTCGAAGAGGTTAAGAAAACCCTGATCGTTGAGGGGGACCTGACATTCCTCAATGAATGGCTGGCCGTCGATCTGACCGCCTCCGCGTTCCAGGCTCTTCAACAGGGGTATGCCGCCGCGACCAACAAAGATGCCTTCCTTGCAGCCCAGCCACTGGTCTGGGATGGCGAACGACTCTTCCAGGCGGCCCGGTTCTCCACCGAAATGGTCTACCAGCACCTCGTATTCGAAGAATTCGTCCGCGCCGTCGCGCCACAGATCGATCCCTTCGTCTTTTCCAACTCGGTGGAGATCGACAGCGCGATCTTCGAAGAGTTCGCCCAGGTCGTCTATCGTTTCGGCCACTCCATGCTGAACGAGAATGTCGACATCCTCAAGTTCGCCAATGGTCAGGTCAATGCGGAAGAAAAGGGCCTGATCGACGCCTTCCTCGATCCGGTCATGTTCGACGCTCAGGGGGGCGACGCCCATGAGGCGGCCGGTGCGATCCTGCGCGGCATGACCCGCCAGGCAGGCAATGAAATTGACGAATTCATGACCAGCGCCCTGCGCGACAATCTGGTCGGCCTGCCGCTGGATCTTGCCGCGCTCAACATTGCCCGTGCCCGCGAAACCGGTGTGCCATCGCTCAACGAAGCCCGCCGGCAGATTTTCGAGCAGACCCAGGATACCTATCTCAAGCCCTATGAAAGCTGGGTGGACTTTGCCCAGAACCTGAAGAACCCGCTGTCGATCGTCAACTTCATCGCGGCCTATGGCACGCATGCCACGATCCTGGCAGCCACCACGACCGAAGCCAAGCGCGATGCGGCCTGGGATCTCGTCTTCGGCGGCGCAGGTGCACCCGGCGACCGCCTCGATTTCCTCAATGCAACCGGCGCCTATGCGGGCGGCACGCTCGGCGGCCTGAACAAGGTCGACTTCTGGATCGGCGGTCTCGCCGAAACCCTGATGCCCTTCGGTGGCATGCTGGGCTCTACCTTCACCTTCGTCTTTGAGCTCCAGATCGAAAAGCTGCAGAATGCCGACCGCTTCTACTATCTGAGCCGTACCCAGGGCCTCAATCTTTTGACGGAGCTGGAAAGCGACAGCTTCGCCGACCTTATCCGCCGCAATACCGATACGGAACATGTCGGTCTGCATATCAATGGCGCGGCCTTCCAGACAGCGGACTACATCATCGAGATGGATCAGTCCCGACAGTATAACGAAGGCCTCGGAAACGATGATCCGACCCGCGCGCCCGATGTCATCTCCGCGATCACCGGGACCGACAGCCTCGTCACCCGCGGACAGGATTACATCAAGTACAATGGCGGTGAACACGTGGTGCTTGGGGGTACCAACCGGTCTGAGACGATCATCGGCGGAGCCGGTGACGACACGATATGGGGCGAGGGTGGCGACGACCGCATCGAAGGCGGCTACGGCGTCGATCACATCCATGGCGGCGACGGCTCCGATATCATCACCGATAGCGGTACCGATATCGGCGCGGCAGACGTGTTGAAGGGGGAAGCCGGCGACGACCTGATCAATGGCGGCATGGGTCTCGACCTCGTCTTCGGTGGCGACGGCTCCGACATCCTGTCCGGCGGCGCGGAAGCCAAGAGCATCTTCGGTGGCGAAGGTGACGACTACATTCGCTCGGCTTCGGGTGGTGGTGGCGTCGTCTACGGCAATGAAGGCGACGACTGGATGGAAGGCCAGGGGAACATGAACACCCTGACCGGCGACAATTCGGAGCTGTTCTTCAACTCCCGTGTCATCGGCCACGACATTATGATTTCGGGCGAAAACGACACGGATTTCGACGCCGAATCCGGCGATGACATCATGGTTCAGGGTATCGGCATCAACCGCAGCAACGGCATGGCCGGCTTCGACTGGACGACGTTCAAGGGCAATGATTACGATGTCGATGCCGACATGAATGTCAGTATATTCGCCAACCAGCAGAACAACATCCTGCGTGACCGCTACGATCTCGTCGAAGGCCTATCCGGCTGGAAGAACAATGACAGCCTCACAGGGCGCGATGTGGTCATCGGTGGTTACGATGCGGCCGGCAATGCGGCGGAGGTTACGGCGGATGCACCGATCGACAGCTTCTCCAACGCGCTTCTCGAAAAGAACGTCGACAACATCACCGGGCTTCGCGAGCTCGTGGCGCATCTCGAGCGCTTCGTCCTGACGAACCCGAACAACGCCAATGGCGACAGCCAGCTCGCCGTCATGGATACATCCGACGGCTCCGACATTCTGCTCGGTGGCGGCGGCTCCGACATGATCCGCGGCATGGGCGGCAACGACATCATCGACGGTGACAAGTGGCTGAACGTCCGGATCCGGATCGATGCTCCCGGAGGACCGTATACGGCCGACAGCCTGGCAGGTCCGGTCTACCTTGAATCAGACCTCGTCAACGGCATGCTTAAACCGAATGCCATTGCACAGCTAGAAGGTGCGACGCTCGACAGCCTGCTGTTCAGCCGTTCTTTCCTGCCGGGCCAGCTCTCCATGATCCGGGAAATCGTCGATGGTAGTGGCGCCGACGATGTCGACACTGCGTTCTACTACGACGACTTCGAGAACTATGATGTGACCTTCAACGATGACGGCAGCGTCACCGTTGCGCATGTGAACCCGACAGCGGGCATCGTGGACGCCGTATCCGGGCGCAACCTTCAGGAAGAGGGCACGGACCGGCTGTTCAATGTCGAAAGGATCCAGTTCGCCGACCGGGTGCTCGACCTGCGCAACATCGCGCCGGAAATTGCGCTCGACGGCTTCGACACTGTTACCCGGGTGGTTGCCGACAACTTCAACACGGCTAGCGCCATCAACAACAATGGCACAAGCAGCTTCACGTCCGGATGGGTGGAGACGGGCGACGGGAACAACTCTGTCACGGGCGGAAACGTCCAGATCGACCAGGGAAACAGCAACGATCTGCGCTTCAATCCGAATGCGGCTGACGGTGCGACGATCACGCGGACCCTCGATCTGTCGGGCATGCAGTCTGCGACCGTGAGCTTTAACGTCTCCGACAACAACATCTCACCCGGTTCCGAACTTGGTGGGCTCTTCGTTCAGGTTGGTAACGATAATGAGCGCCTTCATTTCGAGTTTGCCGCCGATGGCATCAACTTTGTGACCTTGGCGAGTTACGATGGCAGCACTGGCGGAAATGAGACGATCACACTTCCCACAAGTGGAATATCCGGACCGGGGTCCGCTATCCGGTTCCGCCTGGAAGGTACACTGGACCAGAGTGGCCTCTTCAACGCGAATACCGAGCGCTTTATCGTCGACAACCTGACAATCGATGCGAGCGGCACGCAGCCTGTCACGCCGCCTAATCAGGACATCGCGAGCACGTTTGTCGAAGGACAGACACCGATCTCGGTCGGATCCCAGCCACTGGTCACCGATGACGGCCAGTTCCTCGTTTCGGCCCGGGTGGTTCTCACCAATGCCCAGGCCGGCGACAGCCTCGCCGTGGGCGGGCTCCCCAACGGCATCACCGCGACGACCACGCAAGTGGGCGGTGCAATCGTGGTGACGCTTGCAGGCGAAGCACCGCTTTCGGCTTATCAGTCTGCCATCCAGGCGGTCACGTTCGCCAATTCTTCGGACGCGCCCTCCGTTGCCCCGCGGGTCATCGAAGTCATCGTCAATGACGGGCGTCTCGACAGCGAGCCGGCCACGCATACGGTGACCATCACGCCGGTCGATGATCCGACCAATGCGAACAGCGATACGGTCATCACCAATATCGGCCGTGGCACGGCGATCGTCATTCCGGAATGGGCGCTGCTCTACAATGACAGCGATCCGGACAATGTGCTCGACGTCACCGCCGTTTCGACGAACGGCCAGAGCGGATTGACTAATGTCAGTCTCAACAATACGGCGAGGCTGGTGACCTTCACCGATCCGACGAATGGCGGGGCCGGCGGCAGCTTCGGCTATACGGCGACCGGGGGCAATAACGACACCGCAACAGTAACCTTGTCCTATGACACGATCGGGACATTGAGCGGAAACAATGCCGGCAATATTCTGGTTGGCAGCAACTCGGCCAACATCATCGATGGCAGCGGCGGCAACGATGTTATCCTGGCGAGTGGCGGCGATGACACGATCGAACAAACCAGCGACCAGGGCCGTGACATTGTTGACGGTGGCAGCGGCAACGATACCTATCGCCTGACGGGGGTTGGTGGACAGAATGGTGCCGAGCGTTTCCGCATCTATGCGGTGACCAACAACCAGAATGTCTCGCTCGCAGCCATGCTTGGCACTGTATTCCTGCCGACGACCGAGATCGTCATCACCCGCGCTCTGGCCAATGGTGCGGAGACGGTGGTGGCGGAACTCGACAATATCGAGGAGATCGTCGTCAATACGCTCGGCGTAACGGCCAACAATGGCAATGGTGCACCCGATGGCGGCACCAACGGTGGCGACATCATCGAGATCGTCGGCAATTTCGACACGACGAGCCTGAACTTCTCGACCATCACCATCGATGGCTCTGCTGGAGACGACGTGATCGACATTTCGGCCCTGAGCTCCGCCCATCGCATCGTCTTCCGCTCGAACGGCGGCAATGACACGATCGTCGGAGCCCTTCGCCCGCAGGATGTCGTCGAGGTCGCCTCGGATGCCAATCCGGATGACTATAGCGAAACCGACAATGGAGATGGCACGACGACACTCTCGAATGGCAGCCATTCGCTGACGTTCACCGGCGAGGCGCCGATCCTGGTCGATGCAGGCACCGGGCCTGATCACGATGACGACGGTTCCGACGATGAGGATGACGATGATGCGGGCACCGGTGGTGGCGTCACGCCGACCCCGGTTCCGCCGTCCGGCAGCGCGCCGCTCACGCTGATCGGGACTGCGTCTTCTGATGCGCTTGTTGGCGCTGGCGGTGACGATGTGATCCTTGGTGGTGCGGGGACGGATGTTCTTGTTGGTCAGGGTGGCTCGGACATCCTGCGCGGCGAGGATGGTGACGACGTGGTGACCGGTGGTGACGGGGACGATGTCGTCAATGCGGGTCTCGGCGATGACGAGGTGCATGCCGGGGACGGCAAGGACATCGTCTTCGGCGGGGCTGGCTCCGACCAGATCTTTGCCGGTGCGGGCCATGACGTGATCGAAGGCGGGGCCGGCGACGACCGTGTCTGGGGCGGCGAGGGCGACGACACCGTCATCGCCACGCTGAACGACGGCAACGACGTCTACTGGGGCGAAGGCGGCGTCGATACGCTCGACTATGCAGCCAGCAGCGCCAACCTGACGGTCGATCTCGGCAATGGCTTCAACAGCCGCGGCTCGGTCTCCGGCGGCACGACGGGGTCTGATACCTTCTACGGCTTCGAGACCTTCGTCGGCGGCTCCGGCCACGACACGATCACGGCCTCGAGTGCGGTCAACATCATCGATGGTGGCCTGGGTGACGACGTCTTCAAGTTCTCGTCGGCAGCGTCTGCCAACGGTG
>UCMW01000033.1 GCA_900473745.1 Hyphomicrobiales bacterium
TGGCACAGTGTGACAATTCAGAGATGAAACGCTGACATAGCTTTGCGTGGCGGGCACACCGGCCTGCGTATAAGGCCGCTTCCGTTATGCCAAGCGGGCTGCCATCGGTCAAGCGATGACCTCTGCCGACTGGCTGTGATATCCAAGAGAAGCAAAAACAATGAGAAACCAGCTATGGGGGCACTAGGTTGACAGGTCGAATCCGTTCAAGGCGTCCATGAGCTCTCGTCAAAGGCTTTATTGCAGGTGCGACGGGAGCTGCCAGCCGCTTTCAACTTATGCTACCCAATCGCCGGCCGATTGGCTTCGTAAACCGGGTAAATAGACCGCGAGTTAACTTTCTCGCGGGTCCCGATCCCCAGCGAAGGTAAAAATCTCGACACTGTCTTGGTGATAGTCTGATCGAGGAACCCGGGTTTGTCCGTACGCGGTCGCCTACATCATCTATGATCCCATGAGCAAGGACTGGATCATAGCTGAACAAGGAAGTGGCGCTTTTCTTATTCGCCCTGACGGCACGGAACGGCGGCTGGCCGTTTCTTCATCTGCCACATTGGAAAACATGGTCGGCTATATCTCGACCGATTTCTTGCCGCCTGCGATCAAGCCCGACATCCTCGCTCGGCTACAAAGCGACACTTTTGCAGTCGCCGCCAAAGCATAACAGTTTGGTATTTGCTGGGGCATAATTTTGATTATCCGCTCCATTTAACTGTTGCTTTCGTGGATGTGGTCAAGCTTTGGCCGATCAAAAACACGACAGAGGGAACGAAAAATTGACAAAACCAGCTAGATACCTTTCCATTATGTGTGCGACATTACTTACGTCGGTCGCAGGTGCGACTGCTCAGGAAACTATGTATGTCGCTGGCTTCGGCGGCACGGTGGAGGCCACATTCCGCGAGAAAATCATTCCGGCATTCGAAGCCAAATTTGCCCCGGTGCGGGCATGCGGTGAGGTTACACTCGCGAGGCCTGAGCTTAAGGTGGAAATCATTGTGTGTGCGTGTCAGTCGACTCCCGAGTGAGCTGGGAGAGGCTGCTTGCTCCCTTAAATGCAGGCGTCAACGGCGGCTGGGAGCACGGCACAAACCTAGAGCCAGCCCGGTAGGCATCTCATGCGGGGCGGCGTCGTCGGCAGCGCCAAGGAGCAATGGTGAGTTCCATAATTCAGCATGCGCAAAAGGCAACTTTTAGGGCTCCTGAAGCGGATGTGGAGACGCCCATTGCTTGGCGTAGAGGAAAATGGGCACAAACGGCTTGTAACTTCCTGGGGTAATCTCTCTAAACGGAACCAACAGAACCGACGGTACAGTTCAAGGCGAGACGCGGGAAAGACATCGTGCAGCCGTCGAGGCGCAAGCGCTCAGCTCTGATGAGGACCAGAATCGCCTAGCCTTCGATCTGCAGCGAGGGGCATTGCTTACTGCTGAACAAGGGGGACAAATCAGCGCTCAATGCCGCAGCCGTCGCGACGCCGTTAGTGATGCATATCGCGCTTATATCGACGCCGCCCTAAAGTGACCCTTTATGATTTCTAGAAATCTCTGCGCATGAGCCGACAAACTCCTGTGAGCTGGCACTACCACCGCAACCTCGAACGGAACTAAGGGCTCGAAACGACGAGTTACCACCTTTTGCTTGTCCATAGCGGAGGCAGCGAAAGGGTCAACAATAGACACTCCCATGCTCTTGGAAACTAGAGAACAGACTGTAGCGGCCAGATCAGTTTCGATGTGTTGCCTACGTTCAATGCCCACGTCTGTGAACAGCGCATCTACTCTTGCCCGTAACGGACTTCTAGCGCCGAGTGAAATGAAGTCCTCGCGGGCCAGAAGCTCAGGAGTGAGCACCTCGTGATGGGCCAGTGGGTGATCCCGATGCAAAATGCAGACTGCAGGGGGATGAGGAAGTGACACCACGCTAACCCCTGGATGATCGCCCGAAATCTGAACCAGCCCAATGTCAAATTGCCTTAGCGCAACTCGTTCCGCAATTAACGCAGAATGGAATGTGCCAATACACATCTCTACTGTAGGCCGTTCTTCAAGAAATTGGGCCGTCACCTCCGCCAAGAAAAACGTAGCGAGTGAATGCGGAGCAGCAATCCTCAGCGAACCAATAGTCTGCTGTCGCAAATCGCTAGCGACTTTCTCGATATGAGCAAGGCCGCGGTAATGCAGATCAACCTCCTCGAACAACACCATCGCTTCGTGAGTCGAAATCAGACGGTTCCCTTCGCGTCTAAACAGTCGCAACTGCAGGTTAGCCTCTAGATCTCGGATGAGCCGGCTGACTGCGGGTTGGGTGATCCCGAGAAGCTCGGCGGCGTTTGTCATACTGCCGAGCTGAACCACCGCCCTGAAGGCTTCGATCTGTCGCGAGTTCATTCCTCATAACATCCTGTCATAGTGCCACAACTGGGCATGCACTTGATGTTAGGGCATTGTTGCGGGAAAGTTCAAGCAAGAAACAAGGGCTAGTGTGTAGATGCCGATATTTATTCTCCGCCGCGTTTTGTTGTTGGGACCAATGCTTCTTGGCGTGGCTCTGGCAATATTCCTGATCCTACACATGATCCCAGGAGACCCCGCCCGTATCGCTGCCGGTCCGGATGCCGCTCAAGAGGACATTGAGCAGATACGGACCAATCTAGGGCTCGATGAACCTCTCCCAGTTCAGTTTGGGCTATACGTGGGGCGGCTACTCCAAGGAGATATGGGTCGATCATTTCAGAGTATGCAGCCTGTTACCCAGGGCATTGCTCGAACGGTTGGCCCAACTATCGAGCTCACGATTACTGGCATGCTATTCGCGGTCATTGTGGGTGTCCCCCTTGGAATTGTATCCGCGCTTCGGCGAGGGCGCTTTGTCGATAGGTTGGTGACCAGTCTTTCTGTATTGGGCATCTCAACGCCAGGGTTTTTCCTCGGCCTCCTCTTGATGCTGCTGTTCGCGTCGACCTTGGGCTGGCTTCCGCCTACAGGGCGCGGCACGCCTGCACACCTTGTATTGCCGGCAGTGACACTTGGATTGCCGTACGTAGCGACTTTCGCCCGGTTCACTCGTTCAAGCATGCTGGATACCCTCGCTGAGGACTACATCCGTACGGCGCGGGCCAAGGGACTTTCTTGGCCGAAGGTCACCTACGGGCACGCTCTGCGAAACGCCGCCATACCTTTGATCACGATTTTTGGCCTCGATTTTGGCCGGCTTCTCGGTGGCGCTGTGATTGTGGAGACAGTCTTCGCCTGGCCAGGCATGGGCCGATACATGATCAATGCCATCGCTCAGCGCGACATCTTCGTGGTCCAAGGCACGCTTCTTGTATTCGCGACAGCCGTCGTAGTCGTTAACCTCATCGTGGACATCATCTATGGAATCCTCGACCCACGCATCTCCTACTCCTGAGATGGCGCACAAGTCTTCGCTCATCTGGATTGGTATGATTGCAAGCCACTGGCTAACTTTAGCCGCTGCAGCATGCATCATCTTCTTTGTTGGGGCCGCGCTATTTGCGCCGCTGCTATACGATCCGAGCACCATCAGTCTCGTCAATCTGAACGCCGCCCGCCAAAGCCCTTCTTGGGAGTATTGGTTGGGTACAGACGAAATGGGTCGCGATATGATCGCCCGCCTCATCTATGGCGGTCGGATCACTCTCTTGGTGGCCATCGTCAGTGTCGCCGGCAGCATGGTCGTCGGCATCACGATCGGCGCGTTGTGCGGATTTTACGACAATTGGCTCACCGCTTCGGTGATGCGCTTCATGGATTTCATGATCGCATTCCCCCGCGTCTTGGTGGCAATCATGGTAATTGCCGTGGCCGGCCCTGGGATCGTTAGTCTTACCCTTGCAATAGCAATTTCAACCGTACCCCAAAACGCACGCCTGTTTCGCGGACCGGTGATCGCGCTGAGGCAACGACAGTTTGTGACCGCGGCTCGTGCGCTTGGCGCGACAGACATGTCTATCCTCTTTGGCCATATCCTACCGAACACCGCTTCACTTGCGATCGTCCACGGCACCATATCCCTCGCCGAGGCCATCCTGATAGCGTCCGGTTTGAGTTTCCTTGGTCTAGGCCCTCAGCCTCCAACTCCCGAGTGGGGAGCGATGATTGCGGGCTCCAGAAGCTATCTCACAACCACACCGCATTTGATCCTGGTGCCCGGTATCGCGTTATTCCTGGTCATTTTGAGCTTCAACATTCTTGGCGACGTGTTGCGCGATCATTTGGATCCGCGGATGCGCAACAATCGTGACTGAACCCCCGACATCCCGGAATAACATCATGTCCTTTGCCACAAATCAGATTGAGTTCACTCTCGCAGAGGCCCGCCTTTCGAGCCCTCCAGCGGACCGTCTAATGAAGTACTACGTACTGCCGGCGCTGATCAAAGAGCGGCGCCACTTTGACGAGTTCTTGCTGGTCGACCTGGCTCATACGACCATGATAGCCGAGCAGGGTATTATTGATCGTGCAACAGCGAAGGCTCTAATTGGCGCTCTTCACGAATTGCGCGGGACCGGTGAGGATGCCTTGGTCGTTGATCCAGGGAAGGGAAGTTTCCTCCTCCAGGTTGAAAGCTATCTCCGAGAAAAGGTGGGGGACCAGATCTCCGGCCAAATGCACACTGGACGCAGTCGAATTGATCAGGGTGCCACTGTTCGCCGTCTCGCCGAACGCAATCTTACACTAGAAGTCTTCAGTGCCTTGCTCGAGATGCGAGACGCGGTGCTTACCGTCGCCGAGGAGCATTCGCGGACCGTGATGCCTGGATACACTCACATGCAACAGGCGCAGCCGTGGGTATTTGGTCACTATCTACTGAGCTTCGCCTACAGACTTGAAGAAAGCTTTGTGCGTCTGTCAGAGGCGTACCTCCGCATGAACCGCAACCCGCTCGGAACCGTCGGCTTGGCCGGTACTTCTTGGCCATTGGACCGATATCGGACAACGCAGTTTCTGGGGTTTCACGACGTCATTGAGAATTCAAAGCTTGGTCGCGAGGCATACTATGCGGCGGAAGTTGTCGCGGCACTATCATTTATCATGTCCGATCTGAATGATTTGGCGACCGACCTTCACATTTGGTCTTCTACGGAATTCGGCTTGGTAGAGTCGGACGACTCCTATTGCGGGACTTCCAGCATTTTTCCGCAGAAGAAGAATCCGGCCGGGCTAGAGGCTGTGAAGGCTGCGTCAGGGGGCGCAGTAACTTGGTTGGCGACCGCGCTGGCGACCTTCAGAGCGGAGGGAACAGGGGATCAAGCTATACGTGAATTGCCTATGGCTGAGGATGCATTGTTCAGCACATTTGCCTCGCTTGAGCTCCTGGCCGGAATCGTTTCGACTCTAAGCGTGCATCAGGAAAAGATGCTTGCGTCAGTTCGCAGCAGCTGGACAACCGCAAGCAACTTGGCGGATGCGATCGTTCGGGAGACGGGTCTTCCATTTCGTGAGGTTCATCACGTTGTGGGACGGTTGGTTCGGAACTGTCTTGCCCTGGATATCACTCCAGTCCAAGTCACCATCGACCACCTCTCTCAAGCCGCCATGGAGACTATCGGGTCTCCCATAGACGTGCATCAGGACTTGCTCAGCCGCGCGCTTGATCCGGAGGAGTTTGTTCGCTCACGCGTGACGACGGGCAGCGTCGCTCCGGCCGAAGTGGATCGTATGCTCGCAAGATGCGCCAGCCAGATCGGCAACCATCGGGAATGGCTCGAGGCCGAGCACGTCCGAATTCGCAACGGAGAGGCTGCTCTGGCGATGGCAATGGCCGACATTCTGGAGGACGGCAGATGACTGTCACCGATGTGACCCCCCTTCTCTCAGTTGAAAATCTCACAATTCAGTTCAGCGCAATGCCCAGGGCTGCGGTTGGAGGTATTTCCTTCGAACTGCGAAAGGGAGAGACACTAGCGCTCGTTGGTGAGTCTGGATCTGGAAAGTCAATGACTTCGCTGGCCATTATGGGCCTGCTTCCACCATCAGCGACAGTCGGCGGCAGTATACGATTTCGCGGGCAGGATCTGGCCGGCCTTTCAGATTCTGAAATGGAAAAACTACGCGGCAATAGGATTGCCATGGTTTTTCAAGAGCCAATGACGTCCCTCAATCCGCTTCACACCGTCGAGCGGCAAATTGGTGAAGCCATTTCCAATCATCGGCCGGTCTCGCGAACGGTACTCGATGCCCGGGTGCTAGAGCTTCTCGGGATGGTGGGTATACCCAATCCCGAGAAGCGCCGCAAAGCCTATCCACATGAGCTTTCTGGAGGCCAACGTCAACGGGTGATGATCGCGATGGCGCTCGCGAACGAGCCCGACATAATCATAGCTGACGAGCCCACAACTGCTCTTGACGTCACCATCCAAGCACAGGTTTTGGCGCTACTGCGAGAATTGAGTGAGCGCACTGGCACAGCTCTGCTGCTGGTAACCCATGATCTGAACGTTGTTCGCGCCATGGCAAATCGCGTCTGTGTAATGAAAGACGGTTTCGTGGTGGAGACTGGCGAAACCGCTACGGTCTTCGACCAGCCCCAGCACGAGTACACACGGCATTTGGTAAATTCTGAACCCAAAGGTCAGGCATTGCCGGTGTCCCACGATGCTCCGGTGGTGCTGGAAGCAAAGAACATCAAGGTCTGGTTTCCGGTGCGATCCGGGCTAATCCGCAGAACGGTTGATCATATCAAGGCGGTGGATGGAATCGATATCACCATACGCCGTGGTCAGTCCGTCGGTGTCGTCGGTGAAAGCGGTTCAGGCAAGACTACGCTGGGCATGGCGATACTCCAGCTGCAACGTTTCGAGGGTGAAATCCGCCTTGATGGTCAGGACATCTCCATCCTCAAGGGTCGAGAAGCGCAAGAGTTACGCCGGCGCATGCAAGTGGTGTTTCAAGATCCCTTCGGGTCGCTTAATCCCCGTCGGACGGTCGGTCGGATTATCGGTGAAGGGCTCCAAATACACGACATCGGGGCAAACGGGCGCGAGCGAGAGGAGTTGGTCGTAACTGCACTCCAGGAAGTCGGGCTCGATCCTGCGGTTCGCCAACGGTATCCCCACGAATTTTCGGGTGGGCAGCGTCAGCGCATTGCAATCGCACGCGCGCTCGTTCTGAAGCCGAGTTTCATTGTTCTGGACGAACCGACATCGGCTCTCGATCTGTCGGTCCAGGCACAGATCATCGAGCTCCTTCGTGATCTGCAAGCTCGCTTCAGCCTGTCGTACATGTTCGTCAGTCATGACCTAAAGGTCGTAAGGGCACTCGCCGACGAAGTCCTTGTAATGAAGGACGGACTAGTCGTCGAAGCCGGCAAGGTTGAGCAGATATTCCAATCGCCCCGCGAAACCTACACACGAAACCTCATCCAAGCCTCTTTCGACATTCTCCCGCCCCCGTCAGTTGGCTAGGGCGCTTAACCTGCAGAAAGGAAGTCCGATGCTACACTTTCCTCCACAAACTGGTTTTCGTCCAAAGGCAGCGATCTTAGGCGGGATCTTGTTGGCGCTTTTGAATGCTGGGACGGTCTCGGCTGAAACGCTCACCTACGTGCAAGGCAGCGACGTCGCCAATCTTGACCCCGCGAAGTCGCAAAGCGTTACGTCACAGATCGTGTTCAGACACCTATTCAACGGCTTGGTGAAGTTCGCCGACACTGACATGTCCGAAATCGTTCCCGATCTGGCAACGAGCTGGCAATCTTCTGAAGACGGTTTGACGTGGACGTTCAAGCTTCGTGAAGGTGTGACGTTCCATGATGGAGAACCCTTTAATGCTGAAGCAGTCAAGTTCAATATTGATCGCCTCAGGGCTGAGGAGACCGGGTCACCAGTCCGATCGCAGTTTAACGCAATCGCATCCGTCGAAGTTTTGGACCCGCAGACTGTTGCATTGAAGCTATCTACGCCTTTTCCAACCCTACTCGAACTCCTTGCCGATGACTATGGTGCGATAAGCAGCCCAAAAGCGGTTACGGAAATGGGCGACGACTACGCTGTCCACCCGGTAGGCACGGGCCCCTACGTCTTTCAGGAATGGGTGCCAAACGATTACACCCGCATTGAACGAAATCCCAAATACTTTGGCACAGCCGGAAAACCGACGGAAATCGTCTTCCGCGCAGTTCCAGAAGGGGCGGCCCGAGTGGTTGAAGTAGAGACTGGCAACGCGGATATTGCTGGGAACATACCTCCTGAATTTGCCGGGCAAATCGAGCAGCGCGATGACACGCGTCTGTTGGTGGTCCCGAGCTCATTTCAGATCTTCTTAGAGATAAACACAACCGCGAAACCATTCGACGATCCAAGGATCCGGCAAGCGGCTAACTTTGCGATCGACCGCCAGGCTATTGTAGACCAAATCCTGGGTGGTTATGGCCTAGTCCCATCAAGCCCGTTTCCAAAAGGTGTCCAGGGTCGTGTTGATTTCAAGCCGCATCCCTACGATCCGGAGCGAGCGAAAGAGCTAATTGCCGAGGTGTTTCCAAACGGTTACGACGGCACCGTCGTCATGTGGACCCCAGCTGGCCGGTATCCGAAGGACCGGGAGGTCGCTGAGGCTGTACAGGCTTACCTCAATGCCGTCGGCCTAAAGACTGAGTTCAGGACATGGGAATGGGCTGCTTACCAGCGCGAGCTCTACGCAGAGCAAGAGGGTGGCACTGGTCGTGGGACGAACGCTGCAAGCATGTGGCTCCTGGGAACCGGCATCACCAACGCGGACTTGCGCCTGCGGCGCAAGACGGTCGAGGGAGATTCCTCCAACCTCACGGGATACAAAAACCCTGAAGTTCAGGAATTGATGACAGCTGCGTTAACCGAGCTTGACTACGATAAGCGTCTTGGACTTTACGCCAAAATCCAAGACATTATTTGGAACGAAGAACCGAACAACATTCCAATCTATGACTCGGTGCAAATCTTCGCTGTTCGTGAAAATCTCAACGATCCGGTAGTTTTCAGCGACGAAGTTGTTCATTTCGACCAGGTGACGGAGCGCTAGTGATCCAGGGGCTGCTGGGGTGGGCGGGATTTACTTCGCTCGCCGTCGCGGCAGCCCCGTTCCGGGTTCTCGGAAGGAAAATGGGTCCACGACACAAAGATCTCCTAGGCGTTACGCCATTCAGCGCCTGTAATTTGCTTTTCCCCAGCCTCCTCCCGAGGCACTTTGGCTGCCGTCGGTCCGTCCGATGGCAGTCTTTTTGTAGACTTCGTGTGTAGCGCGAGCATCAAAGTTTTTGGTGCGGTTTGTCGCCAAGACAGTTCCCACGTGAGGTCTGCCCCTGATGGGGACGCTCTAGACGAAACGTGATCCGATGTGCGGACACATTTGGTCATCCGCGGTCGCAATCACCGCCTTGTCTAATATTATCTGGGACGATAGCCAAGGAGCCCGTCTGTTCATGAAGAAGCTGGAACGAGGACGCTCAATAGTGCCGCCAGCGGCAATAGGGCGGTCGCGATCACGGCTGAGCAGGTCGGATATTTGCTGAAGGTATCGAGCAACCGAAGTTGCAACAAATCTGGCGACCGACCTTGGCCGGATCACCACAACGCTGGAATGGCAGGGTCAAATACGATGGCATCTCGCCATAGACTGTCCTGCCAACTAGCGGGAGAATTGAGCGCTGGGAGGCCTTGCCTAGCCCTCCGTGTATCGAGGAAAGTCTTGCCTACGGACGTCAGCCGTTGTTTGATGCCCTCAGGGAAAGCGATTCATTTCGCAGAACGTCATCCGCACGAACTAGTTATTTTTGATCTTTGGATTCGCGTCCTAGCCTGCGCTTCGCAGTCTACTTTCCGACAATAGCCCGCTCTCGTCCAAGATTGGATGAGCAACTGAGACGAGATGAGCATTGATGCGCTTCAGGTCCCGCAACACATCGAGATGAAGTGAGCTTGTATGTAGGCTATCCACGCGCCCTTTCCGGAGTCGCTCTAGGTGACGCGCGGCCGAACGCTTCTCCATGTGTCGAACTTCCACCTTTAGGTCCATCATCCGCTTTGCCAGATTGAAATCTCTAGTGACGAATATTGTTTGTGCCACCCGCACATTGTCGATTGTAAGATCGAACATCTTCTTCAGTTCGTCGTAGCCCTCGTCAGAGAACCGAACACTCAAGGAGGCCTTTTTCCGAATTTGCTCGGTCAGGCCTTTCTCGATGATGTCGCCGATGTGCTCCAGGTTGATCGCGTAGTCTATAATGGTGCTCGAATGTCTCGCATAGTCGTCGCTAAGTTCGCTGCGGCCAAGCTTTGAAAGATATATTTTTATGTCCTGCTGCAGCGCGTCCACCTGCTTTTCCAGTTCCCCAATCTCGGAAAGTTTCGACAGGTCATTGCTTTCGAAAGCGTCGGAGGCACGCTGCAACATGCGCTCGATCAGATCGCCGACGCCTAAAACTTCGCGCGTGGCCCCCGCTAGGGCGACAACCGGCTCGGGTAGCGCCTCAATGTCGAGATATTTCGGCCCTGCTGCTGGTTGCTCATGTTCGGGGAGAAGAGCCATCGTCAGCCGTGAAAGCGGAAGCGACAAGGGCCATGCTAAGGTAGCCAGGGCGATGTTGAAGCTCAAGTGAGCGTCTACTGGCAGCTTTTCCGGACCGAAGGGGAGGAGGTCGAGCAACGCTGCGCCGTACCCGGCAAGAGGAAGGGCAATCAGGCAGCCAGTCCCTCTGACAATGAGATTGCCCAAGGCAACCCTTCGCGCTGCAATGGATTGGCCAAATGTAGCGATAAACGGCGGAATGGCGCCGCCAAGGTTGGCACCGAGCACTAGAACCACGATCAGCGCGGGCGAAAGTGCACCGGTTGAGGCCAGGGATAGCACAAGCATAACGGCGGCGAGGCTGGAGGATGCTAGCAATGCGATTGTCGCGGAAAGTAAAAGCGCCACGGGCCACGCCCCGTCGAGCAGCGTGATGAAGCTTATCAGCGCGACGGAATCCCTCATCGGCGCGGTGGCGTTGCTGAGGAGGTGTAACGACAGCAGCATTAGACCGACGCCTACAAGCGCAACCCCACCTCCCTGTTTCGCCGCCGACGCATAGCGCTGGAGTACGATGCCAGCAAGCAGCAGCAGGGGAGATAGCCACGCAATACCGGCGGCGACCACCCACGCGGTTATCGCGGTTCCAACGTTCGCGCCGAGCAGTAAAACCTGGGCCATGCGGGGCATGATCAGACCGCCCGCGACGAAGGACGCGGTTATCATCGTTGTGGCGGTAGAGCTCTGCAGGGCGATAGTCGTGAAAAGGCCAGAAATGAACGACCGTAGGCCATTTGCCGTTCCAGTGGCGAGGCCGGTTCTTAGGCTGGCACCAAACGCACGCAGTGCGCCATCTTTGACCTGCGAAAGGCCGAAGAGGAGCAATGCTACCGCACCGCCCAGATTGATCATTACGATGGTGGACTGCATGTCCCGCCTTTCTGAGTGACTGGACGCTGGTAGTTCCTACCTCTGCCCGCCTGGTGCTCACTGCCACGCGGGCACCCGAAACCGCACTTCGACCCACGCTGCACGGGGTGGAAATACGGAGCGATCCGATCGCCGGTTATGGGAACGTAAGAGAGTTATGCCCCGATCCGCGAGCCGGAATCGGCGGCATAGAGGTGGGTGTCCTTGGAATCGAACGCAAAACCGACCCGCTCGCCCAGACCGACGCGGATGTCCGGTGAGACGGTCGCCGCGAACGCGGCATCACCCACCACCGAATGAATAATCCGGGTCGATCCGAGCTCCTCGATGAATTCCGCACAAGCGGTTAGCGCGCCGGGAGTGCCGGGTTCCACGAGGCGGACTGACTCGGCGCGGACGCCGAAGACGACCGGCTGTTCGGCATATAATCCAGCCATCTCGGGCCGGACCTTGATGTCAGTGCCATGGGCGTCCCGGAAGCTACCATCAGCGGTAATTCTACCTTCGAGCAGGTTCATTGCCGGAGTGCCGACGAATCCGGCAACGAACCTTGTCGCGGGATTGTGATAGATCTCAGAAGGCGTGCCGACCTGCTCCACGCGTCCGCTGTTCATGACGATGATGCGGTCAGCCAAAGTCATGGCCTCGTGCTGATCGTGCGTTACAAAGATGGATGTGGCTGCAAGCTGCCGGTGAAGCCGCCGGATTTCTGCACGCATCACAACCCTTAGCTTGGCGTCGAGGTTTGAGAGGGGTTCGTCGAATAGGAACACAGCCGGCTCGCGGACGATGGCCCTTGCCATAGCGACCCTCTGCCGCTGGCCGCCGGACAGTGCCGCCGGCTTGCGATCGAGAAACTCGGTCAAGCCGACGGTCTTTGCAGTCTCCTCTACACGCTTCTGGCGCTCGGGTTTTGAGACGCCCGCCACCTTCAACGCGTAACCGATGTTGGCCGCGACAGTCATGTGTGGGTACAAGGCATAGTTCTGGAACACCATGGCGCAGCCGCGTTCCCGCGGCTCCATGTGGTTTACGATCCTTCCATCGATCGCGAGGTCGCCCTTCGTAATGTCCTCCAAGCCAGCGATCATTCGCAGAAGGGTCGACTTTCCGCACCCGGAAGGTCCCAGGATGACGACAAACTCGCCAGAGCTGATCTTGAGGTCCACTCCGTGTATGACTTGAAGGTCGCCATATGATTTCTGAATGTTGCGTAACGAAATCGGTGCCATGGGAATTACCCTTCTGAGTGCGGACTATGATTGCGGGTTTCGAGGATTGCGCAGGAAATGATAACTCGCCAAGGCACATGCGCCGCGGTTTAGCGAGGTATCGTTGATCGGGGTGACGATCGGCCATTGCAGCAGTCGGTGCGCATCCTCCGCACTCAGCAGGTTGCTGCCTATGGGTTCGACCTTTATGGCCGAGCAGATCGCCTGAAGGACCGGGCCAGGCATGTAGGAGCAGACAAACAATCGATCAACATCGTATGTTCTTACGGCTAACTGGGCGGCGGGCGTAAGAGAGGCGCCGGCTTCTCTGCACCAGTCGGCGATGGAGGGCGGAAGGTTTCCTACATTGCTCCAGTCCTCGACTCTTTCGAGATCTGCGACTTTAAGAAAATTACTAATTGTCGGCCGGAATTCGTTTCTTGGGACGAAGTTGCCTATTTCGCCGGCGTTCGCAGAGACCCCTTCATAGAGTTCATTGTTGTTAACGAGGGCTCCGCCTACACCTCCGCCAAGGTAGAAGCAGAAATAGTGGCTGTGCAGCCGCGCCAAGCCCTCCCGGATCGTGCCCACAGCAATTGCTTTGGCATCGTTCTGGATGGTTACCGGCAGCGAAAAACACCGCTCGAAATACTCCTTCAGGTCGACCCGGGACCAAGCCAGTGGATTACCTATCGAGATGACCCGGCGGCCTTTCTCTATAAAGAAACCCTGTGCGGCAATCCCAATACCGACGAAACGCTCCGTCGCACCGACGGCCGCGAACGCTTCCGTGATCATTGCAGTCGCCTCGTCGAGCGTGCGGTGCGGTTCATGGAAATCTCCGCTGACGTCCCTTTTATAGAGGCGCTCGCCGGCCAGATCTTCGACCGTGACAACCAGACGTTCGTTTGCCAGAACCAGACCGAGGACGAGTAGGCTACTCGTTCTGAAGATCAGTCTCCTGGATGGCTGGCCCCGAGTTCCTGTCGAATCCGCCTGTTCATCGATGTAACCGTTGTCGACAAGAGACTTGACCGCTCGCGTCATTGTTTGCGGAGAAACGCCGAATTGATGGGATAGCTCGAGACGGCTCGGCGCCGCCCCGGAAATCACCGTCTCCAGTGTTTGAAGTTGAAGCTCATTCAGCTCTTGATGAAATACCAAAGTATTAGCCCGCTTGTTTCAGTTTCAACCTAAGCCCCAATGGCAAAGGCCGGTCATAGTCCGCTTCTACGTCTTCATAACCCCGGCAGAAATTTCCGGGTCTGAGGATCGCTCCTCCAAACGGGCGAAACAACTGGACCGAGCCTCCGCCATCGAAATGCATGCCTTCTACCGCACCGTATCTTTGCAAAAGATCCGCGATATCGAACAATGTCGCTCCCTGCGCGACGACGTCATGCGAGGCATAGGTGGACCGGCCTTCCACCGCGAGGAGAAATAGACCGCCGTTGACATCGATGCCGGCACCGAGCCGCGCGGCACGTGTTTTATGCCAGTCCGCTTTCCAGTTGTAGGGCGACGGTTGCCCCAGGTCGCCAGAAACACCTCTTATGAAGACACCTTCTTTTTCGAAAATTTCGTCATCGCTTAGTGCTAATCCGCTGCCCACTAGCCTTGGACCTGCCTGCACTCCTTCCACAACCATGCCGTTCTGGAGGGAATACGTGAGGGGCTGCCCTTGCCGTAGAGCTTCAAGCAGGCCTGGATCGGGCTCGTCCGGAAAGCGCAACACGCAGCCAGTCCTGGGAACTGGCATACCACCACCCCGAGACATGGCCACGGCGAAACGTCCGACGACGGCGACCTCAACGGCATTTTCGTCCAGAGGCGTTATGCCATCGTTCGTACCGTAGTAACGGGCGATTGGGATGCACCCTGTTTGGTTGTCCCCGAACGCTCCCGCTTTATGAGCGAGAACGACGGTTCCGTCAGGTAAGGTCACGGCGACATCCGCGAAGGAAAGGTTCCTGATGGCATGCACCTCGCCATCGAAGACCAAGCACGCCCTTGGAACTTGGGGAGGATACTGAATCACCCCGGCCGCGGCGACCATCCCTACGGGGTCGCCATACGCTTCGAAAAAGGTATCAAGTTCCCTCGGCTCGAAGAGGAAGTAACTTGCGTTCGAGTAGATTTCGTCTTTGGCGAGACCGGCGCTACGTAAGCGGATATAGTCGGTGTAGGCGAGCGGGACAGGGTACTTTGACGGCGTGGTGCTTCGTCTGTCGCTCCAGAGTTCGAAAGCGGACACGCCAGCCTTCTCATACTGCTTTGCCATGGTCGCAGAGCGGGCGGCCCAAAGCTCTATCGTCTTACCTTGAAGATCGAACGCACTCCCGCCTTCTGCTGCGCGATGTTCTGGTGGAGCGACCTGATAGGTCAGTGCTCCAAGCCGCGCCGACGCCAGCGCAGCTTCTATAGTTGCAACTGCTTCGCTTGGCGGCGAGTCATTGAATGGCTCTACGTGAAGTCGCTCGACTTGAACCACGGCGATCGTTGCCTGCAGTCCAGATGCAAGGATCACGTTCTCTTTTCTAATAGCCTGCATGGAAGAACCTGTCATTTCGATCATTACTTCACTCCGCCTGCGACGAACCCCTGGATGACGTAACGTTGGGCCAGGATGTAGATCGCGACGAGGGGCAGCGTGGAAATGACCGACCCCGCCATGAACCATGTCCACTGCGCGTCGAACTCGCTAACTAGACTGATAAGGCCACGCGGGACGGTGTAGAGTTCTGGCGAATTTAAGTAGAGAATGGGTCTAAGAAGCTCGTCCCAACTGTGAATGAACGCGACCACAAAGACAGAGATGAGTGCTGGAACAGAAAGCGGGAGGTAGATATCCCAGAATATCCGGAAGGTCGACGCGCCGTCCATGCGCGCGGCTTCAGAGTAATCATTTGGAAGAGCGGAAAAGTACTCCCGCAGCATGAATGTTCCGAACGATCCCACGAGAAATGATGGCACGATCAATGGCAGGAAGGTGTCGATCCACCCCAGATGACGCATCAGGAGATACTCTGGGATGATCGTTACCTCATTCGGGACGAACGCCGTAGCCAGCACGACCGCAAAAAGAAAATTCCGCCCTCGAAACGGGACCTTTGCGAAGACATAACCTGCCATGGCGCAGGTGATGACCTGTCCTATGGAGGCTGAAGTTGAAACGATCAGCGAATTGACAAAATACGTTGTGAAATCCCGCTCGGTGAGCACCGACGTGTAGTTGGCAAAGGGTGCGTCAGTGAAGAGTTGTGTCGGCACAAAGCTCGGCGGCAAGCGGAAAAGGTCTGCTGGCTCCTTGAAAGAAGTGATCAGCATCCACAAGAATGGGGACAAGGTCACGAGAGCGTACAGTGTGAGCGCGCCGTAAAGGGCGGTAAGGAGCGACCTGTTATTCATGGACCCATCTCCGGCGGACGTAGAAGTTGGTGAGTGTGATGAGGCCGACCACGAAGCACAGCAGATATGCTAGGGCCGAGGCATATCCCATTTGGAAATGCACGAAGGCATTTTCGTAGATGTAGAAGGCGAGGGTGCTAGAGGCGCCATTTGGCCCTCCGCCCGTAAGCGCATAGGTCAGTTCGAAGGTCTGGGTCGACCTGACGAGCGCGATGATCAGCACGAAAAACAAGCTGCGGGACAAAAGCGGTATGGTGATCTCGAAAAACTGCCGAATCCTCTTGGCACCGTCTATCCTTGCCGCTTCGTACACTGACGGGTCGATCGTCTGGAGGCCCGCGAGGAGTAGCAACATGTAGAACCCGCTGTCCTTCCATACGGCCACGATCGCCACCGCCGGAAGCGCCCAGGTCGGATCGGCGAGCCATGCCGGCGGCGCGTCAACGCCGAGCCACAGCAGGAGGTTGTTCAAGATCCCGAACTTGGTCGAGAAGATCCAGCGCCATGCCAGTGCGACAGCGATGGTTGAAGTGATGTAAGGAAGAAAGAATGCTCCCCGGAAAAATGCCGATATCCGCAAAGCATTGTTCAGCAAGACTGCCAAGACCGTAGCCAGCGCGATTGCGCCTGGGACATAGAGAAGAGTAAACCAAGCGGTGTTCAGAAAGACCTTCGCCGCCGCTGGCGAGGTGAGGATCTGGATGTAATTGTCGAAACCGACCCATTGGGGTTGGTCGAAAATCTGCCACCGTGTAAACGACATGATGAGTGCCCATACGACGGGGATCAGGCGGAACACCGTCAGGCCTACAAGTGTTGGCAGTAGGAAGAAAAGGGCGATCCAAGGGAACGCGCGGGCGTTACGCTGCATGGTGCTCTCCTGCTGGGTAAAGGAGCTCAGTCCCAGCTGCAAAATCCAAAGAGTTTGTTGATGGCGGTAGCCAGGACGTCGACCCGAAAGCGGGAACCAGTTTCGGGTCGACGCGTCGACTGAAAAGGCTCTATCGCTGGAGAACGCTGTTGCCGTATTCAACAAAGCTCTTGACGGCCTCATTCAGCGACTTGCGCCCGTTGAAGACTTCGTCCAGTTCGCCGTTTACGCCGCCCGACCCCGATGCTCCGTAGCCCCTCCAGGCGTCCCAATTTTTGGAGAAACCGGTATAGAGCTGCTGCTGGCCGATCTTGAGAATGACTTCCTTATTGCCGGGCTGTTGGTCCCGCTCAAGCCATTCCTCACGCTCCGCGACTTCAATGAACGCAGGTACCTTGCCGCCGCGGAAGTCCTTGGCGCTGCGCGAACCGTTGGTCATGTGCTTGATGAATGCGGTCGCGAGCTCCGGATTTTCAGATGTGGAGCCGACGGCGAGCATGTCTGGCCACGCATAGGCGCGCGCAGTTTCCGGCGTTGCGTCGGGACCAAGTGGGATCTCAGCGATGCCCCAGCGAAACTTGTTGCCTATGATCGTGCGATTGTTCGAGATGTTCCAGGAACCGTCGACCCACATCGCGGCCATGCCCAGGGGGAAAACATCCTGGAAGCGGACACCTTCCATGTCTTTGGGCGGCGGGGCGACCTTTTCCTTGACAACGAGGTCAGTCAAGAATGAAAGAGCGGAAATTGCCTGCGGATTGGGCTCCAGCGCAGTTGCATCGGCATTCAGGTAGCGGCCGCCATTGCGGTAGACCCATCCATCGGTCTGCGCGTAACGCCCGAAGACCCAGTATCCCCATTGATCTGGATTGCCATCGCTATTCTTGTCCACGGTTAGCTTTTGTGCAGCCTCAAGGAAGTCGGCCCATTTCCAACTGGGTGTTGGATAGGAGAGGCCTGCGGCATCGAAAGCATCTTGATTGTAGAAAAGGACAGGCCCTTGCCAGCTTTGGGGGACGGCGAACAGCCCTCCATTTATGCGTGCGACCTCGACGGCATTTTTGGTATAGCCTTCTAGGTCCAGGGATGTAGCGAAGGGCGTCAGGTCTGCGAGGTTGCCCGCATCGGCCCATTGCTGGATGTAGCCCGACGACATCATCATCACATCCGGCAGGCTGCCCGATGCGGCAAGGGCGGACAAGTTTGGCCAGTAGTCCTTCTGCGGCAGTGCCTGAGCCTGAACTTTAACGCCCGGATTGGCCGCTTCGAACGCCGCGATCGCCGGCTTTTCTTGCTCCAGCTGGACGGGATCGAAGCTCATATAGCGCAGGGTTAAGTCCGCCGCCCAAGTTGCGCCTGATGTGAGGATGGTCGTTGCTAGCGCCACGGCAAATGTTGCACTGCGAGTCATTTTGCATACTCCCTTTCGTTGGTTCCCGATTAAATTCCATCACGGAAATTAATCGGTGTCAACGCTCTTACCGATGTTTTGCTACGGGCTGATGACGAATTGGTCAGAGAGGGTTTCCGCCGCCCGGTTGTATTTCGATGGCCGAATTTAGAGAGATGTAGACAGCGTGGTTCAGATCACGTCACTCTAAGGTATCTGGATACAGCTACTCTGAACCGTTCCGGTACCGGCCACTTGATCGAAGCGGCAATCCTTCCAGCCGGATGCATCGAACGCAGCGCTAACGTAGTGCCAACCTCGCTAGAGTATCCTAAAGTGGTTTCCGCCGGACCATTCCATGCCCGTCTAACAGTTAGTTGGGGGCTTCGTCGCGGAGCCGCCAGCGAGCAATGGACCCCAGCGAGTTCCATAATTATGCTTATGCGATTGTGGTTAAAGCGTTGATTCATATTGCAAAATTTACGAGGTTTTGCGTCCCTCCATCGTTATGGACAGTGGTTGCGGCGGAGCTGGCAGGAGCCGTGGCATTCGCTCATATCGGATTTTTCAGGCCAAGCACTGCATCCAAACTGTCCTTAGGCCCAGGAAACGAGAACTGCCAGAATAGAACTTCGGCAGCGAAGAGGCTGGTATAGGTACTCATGCGGCGGCTCTCTCCGGCCCCTCGGAAGAAGACGGCTGAGCACGCGAATAGCCGACGCCGAAGACGAACCAAACCGCGAGCGCTACGCGTGGGACTGAACGAAAGACATCGCGGCCAGTACGCCACCAGCGTGGGTTCTTTAATATTGCGTGCCGCACGCGCGGCCGGATGCGCCTGTGCCGCAAGGCCGCTAGAAGTCAAAACCTCCGCCATGTTCCGGGTTTGCCCGGATGTCCGCGTCCGGCCATGTGTGGCGTGCAGCGTCGCGAAGGGCGGCAAGGCCCGCCTTTGCTTCTTCTAGTCGCATGTCAAGCGTCTCGACGGCATAACGTATCGGGTCGGGATCCTGCAGCTTGTTCAACACCCAGGCGGCGCTCCTCGAAACGAGGCTGCCATACGCTGCTTCCGCAGTTTGCACTGCCACGTGAGGGATTTCCCCCCTCTGGAGAACAAGAAAGCCAAGGTCGATGGCGTCACGGTAGGCAACGGAATTGTCCTGGCAACGGTCGGCGTTTGCGAGCAGTTTCTCTGCGAACATTGATTCGATCGCGAGGGTGGGGACGCCGAGGTCGGGGTCGAGATTTCCCGAGAGGGGGATGCGGCTCTCCCGGATAATTTCGAACTTGATTGCCTGGCCCTGGTATTCGACAAAAGTTCTGATGCCGTACTGGTCGGTTCTAACCTGGCGTAGCTCCTTCGCTCCGTCCGGCAGCACGGCAGCGACGCCATGGTCGAAGAACGCGACCCGCAGTTTCCGGTAGCCTTCTATGTCCGCGCATAAGAAGTCGACGTCGAGCGACCTGCGGTACTCGTTGTTCTTCAGGACAATCGCGGTTCCGCCCCCGAAGTAGCACTGGCATTCCGCTAGGAATGGTGCATCCATTCCGGCAAGCAGCTCTCCGATGATCTCGTGCTCGGGTTTAAGATAAGCCACTATCGCCTCGCGTTCATGGATGCTCGGATGATATGGCAGCAGAGCGCTTTTTTGAAGCGAGGAAGCTAGACGAGCATCACGCCGTGGCCGCATTCGTCGGTCAGCTCTCTAATAAGGCGTCACGACACGAAAGTGTT
>UCMW01000031.1 GCA_900473745.1 Hyphomicrobiales bacterium
GGCGTCACGACACGAAAGTGTTGAATCTGTCCGACTTTTGAGAACGTATGGTGATCACGCTGCGAGGATGGATGTTTCGCGCCGTAGCGGCCTGAGATCGAGGCTTTCCGTCGAGGTCCAGATGTAATCGCCAGTGAGACTGATGTGTTGCCACCCGAGCGGGGTGATGTGTTTGACTAGGTCGGGCGGCGTGGCGATACCCTCCCGGTTGAGTTCGGCGAAGGCCGGTTCGAGATAGAGAGTGTTCCAGTAGACGATGGCATTGATCAGCAGGTTCAGCCCGGACGCCCGGTAGAACTGACTCTCGAAGGTCCTGTCTCGCAGTTCTCCGAGCCGGTTGAAGAACAGCGCACGGGCCAAGGTGTTCTGGGATTCGCTCTTGTTGAGGCCGGCCGTCGCGTTCCTGCGCATTTCGGGGTTCTGCCACCACTGGGGCAGAAAGATGGACCGATTGATGCGACCGAGATCGCGTAGCGCCAACGCCAGTCCGTTCTGGCGTGGGAATGCGGACAGCTTTGCCAACAGGGTCGAAGGCCGAACCTGCCCGGAACGGATCGTCGTGACCAGCCGCAGGATGTCGTTCCAGTTTGCCTTGATCCGCTCGACGTTGATGGGCTCGCCAACGAGCGATGCAAGGTTTTCGGGAGGCGTGTCGCCCGGGAAGAGATAGAGCTTGCGATCCTTGAGACCGCGCAGCCGGGGCACAATCTGGAAACCAATGAGATGGCAAAGGGCGAAGCTCATATCGCTTACCCCGCCGGTATCGACATAGTGGGTTTCGATGGCGAGATCGCTGCCATGATAGAGCAGTCCGTCGAGGACATAGATGGCTTCGCTCGCATTGGCATTCATGGCGATGATGTAGAAAGCGCCGTACTGGTCAGAGGTGAACCGGTAGAACTTGGCGCCGGGGTTGGGACCATAGCGGGCGTTGAGGTCGCCGATCGCCTTGGCGTGTCCGCCCGCCGGAAAATACTGGCCATCGGAGGATGACGTTGTTCCATCGCCCCACAAGCTTGCCAGAGGCAATTGCCTCTGGGCGTTGACGAGAATGGCGTGCGCCGCCGTGTAACCTTCCTCGCGAATATGCCAATCGTGCGCCCAGGCGAGTTGGCGCATCGTGATGCCGGGGGAAACGTCCGCCATTCTCGTGAGACCGAGATTGATGCCGTCCGCCAGGATGGCGGTGAGGAGCGCAAGCTTGTTGTCGGCCGTCCGACCGCTGCGCAGATGGGTAAAGGCGTTCGAAAATTCCGTTCGGTCGTCAACCTCAAGCAAAAGGTCAGTGATGCGGATCGCAGGCAGACGGCTTTCCACCTTTAGCTTCAGCGACTTGGCGATGTCCGGAAACATAGCCTTGTGCGGCGTGACGCTAAACCCCGCCCCGGTCAGTTCTACATCGTCGAGCTCGCCGGCTGCGGCCAGACGGGAGAGGTCAGCCAGTCCATCGTTCAGGAGCTGGCGCTGCTGGCGAAGATACGTCTCGACATCGGTATCAACAGCGATTGGAAGCGGTCCTTCCTCACGCATCAGCTCGAATGTCGGCGTGGGAATGAGAAAGCTTTCGAAAGACTGGAAGCGTTTGGCTCCTTCCACCCAGACATCGCCCGCATCGAGCCGGCGCTTCAATTCGCTGAACAGGCAAAGCTCATAAGCCCTGCGATCAATCTTTCCATCTTGGAGTATGAGAGGCATCCAGCCCTTCGGCGCAAAGGAGATCGGTGCCTTGTCGGGTATGGTCCTTTTGCCCGTACGATATAGACCCGCGACCACGGATAGCGCCCGCAAGAGGTTCGCCGCCACGGCGTGACCGCGGAACACGAGCGTGGAGAGAAACTGTGGCGCCAGTTTCCTGATCGTCGGATAGCGCTGGAGCATTTCGATTTTACCGTCGATAACATCCGGCGCGATCAGCGTATCGACCGCCTGGACACTGGTTGTAAAAGCTGGCCATTGGATGACCCGATCAAGCGCTTTGGCCATGTCCTCACCCTTCTCTCTGGCCTCGATGATCGCATGGCAGACTTTCGAAACGTCCTTCAACGGCTTCTGCACTTCCCGAACGGATCGGGTGACGCGAGCAGCCGCCTGGTTATTGGCTCGCCGCGTCAGGATGCCCATGAGTTTCTTGAACATGTCGATCGCGCAATCGGTGAGATGGCGGGAAAGGTGGAGCACTGTCGCAGCCAGGACAGCATGTCGGCGTTCGGTGTTAAGGTCGCGCAGATGCTGCGCGCTTATTCGCGTCCCCTCTGCAGCAAATTCGTCAAAGACCTTGGCCGGAATGCGATCCATCAACGTCGTCGGCAGGTTCAGAGACCGGAGAAAGCGAATGCGCTCGGCAATTCTGTCGAGGTTGACGGCGGCTGGCGACAATGCCGGTGTTCTCGCCCAGGCAAGGATGGTCACGCTTGTCCCCTCACGCGGATCGAGAAGCTTGTCCAGATCGAGCTTTTGGCCTTCTGAGATCCCGCCGGCCAAGGCCCGATGAGCAATACGAATGCCGCGCCTGATCGCCACATGAATGATGGCTTCGAGCGCCGGCCGCGCTGGCAAGAGGATTCTCCTGCGTCGTAGTTCTTCCACCACCATATCCGCCAATACATCGGCCTGGCGCAGGGTTTGCGCGGCAGGTGTCAGCCAGCCTGTGAGTGCCCGCACGTCCGAAGGCACAAACGGACGCATCTTCATTCTGTCGAAAAGCAGGGCCAGATGCTCGCGCCGCGTCTGCGGGCGCTCGAAATAACGATCGATCTCATGTTGATCGACGCCGATCTGCCGCGCCAGAAATCGTAAGACGCCAGCCGGCAGGACCTCGCCATCCGCAAGCGGTCGGCCCGGATATCGTAGCGTGGCCAGAACACAGGCGAGGCCCAGCCTATTCGAGGTCTTGTTCTGTCGCATGATCAGGTCGAGATCCGATCGATCCAGCGTGTAATGTTTGGCGATCTCCCTTTCGTCATCCGGGATGATCGTCGCCTGTTGCCACCATGCCTCGCTCAGTAGTGCTCTTCGCGCCATTCTCTGATCTTCCCGTTTCGTTGCGGAGAGTGCAGCGAACCGGAAAATGCGTGTCCGACAAACGAACGTTTCGCGGCATCCACAAGTTTTGTCCGCAAACCTTGTCATGAAACGGCAAATCGGACAATGTCCGAATTCAACGGAAAAACGGACAAACCACGTCTCATGACCTCTATCGGCTATGCAAGGGTCTCCACCGGCGAGCAGGACACCGCCCTGCAACTCGACGCTTTGCGCAAAGCAGGTTGTGAAAGGCTGTTCGAGGATAAGGCATCCGGCGTGAAGACTGACCGGCCCGGATTGGCTGAGGCGATCCGCTACGTTCGCGACGGCGATACGCTCACAGTCTGGAAGCTCGACCGCCTCGGCCGGTCGATGAAGCACCTTATCGAGATCATCACCGAACTGGAGGCCAAAGGCGTCGGCTTCCGATCCATCACCGAAAACATCGACACCACGACATCCGGCGGTCGCCTGGTATTCCACCTGTTCGGCGCGCTGGCACAGTTCGAGCGCGATCTGATCCGGGAACGAACACGTGCCGGTCTGCAAGCCGCAGAGGAACGCGGCCGACGCGGTGGCCGACAAGTCGTCGTAACCCCGGAGAAACTTGCCAAAGCCCGCCAGCATCTGGCGGCCGGTTTGAACGTCCGGGAAGCCGCCGCCCGCGTGAAAATCGGGAAAACCGCCCTCTACGAAGCTCTCAGGGCCGAAAAAGCAACGACATCCACGGTTAAACCAACCTGAATTCCGGATACGTTCTTAAAAGTCGGACAGATTCTCCA
>UCMW01000030.1 GCA_900473745.1 Hyphomicrobiales bacterium
TAAAAGTCGGACAGATTCTCCACTTTCGTGTCGTGACGCCGGAACGCTTTTGCGGCCGTCATGGCGTCGCCGGCCCTAGTCGAGCTGCAAGCGGAAAAGATGAACGCGCCGGCCGGGACCGAGCTTGCCCGGTATTCGACCCGTGAACTGGTGGAGATCGAATCCGGCATGGCGACGTCGGCCGAGCGGTTGAACGTGGCGCGGACGCATGGCGTCGATCGCCGGCATGTCGAGCACGCGATCGGGCGGCAGGATGAGGCGATCCGGTCGAGTGTTGCCAGTGACACGGCCGGGAAGGTTGAGCGGGGGGAGCTGGACGCCGGCGAGCGCGAGCGCCAGATCGAAACGGCGCGGCTCAGTGACGAGCAGCGGCACGCGATCGAGCACATTACCGGACCGGAGCGGATTGCGGCCGTTGTCGGTTATGCCGGCGCTGGCAAATCCACCATGCTCGCGGCGGCGCGCGAGGCATGGGAGGCGCAGGGCTATCAGGTTCACGGCGCGGCCTTGTCGGGCAAGGCGGCCGAGGGACTTGAGGAATCGTCCGGTATTGCGAGCCGCACGCTGGCGTCGTGGGATTACGGTTGGCAAAACGACCGCGGCACCCTTGGCCGCGGCGACGTGTTCGTGATCGACGAGGCGGGCATGGTCGGGAGCCGGCAGCTCGCCCGGTTCGTCGGGGAAGCGGAAAAGGTCGGCGCGAAAATCGTGCTGGTAGGCGACCATGAGCAGTTGCAGGCGATCGGGGCCGGCGCGCCGTTCAGGGCGATTGCCGAACAGATCGGCCATGCCGAGCTTTCCGAAATTCGCCGGCAGCGCGTGGACTGGCAGCGGGAGGCCTCCGTTTCGTTCGCCACCCACAAGACGGGCGAGGGCCTGGCCGCCTATGAGCGGCATGGCGCTATCCGCTTCAACGACAGCCGCGAGGGTGCGCGGGGCGAGATCGTGCGCGATTACCTTGCCGATCGCGAGCAGCGTCCGGAGGGAAGCCGCGTTGCCATGGCGCATCGTCGCGCGGATGTGCGCGCCATCAATGCCGAGATCAGGACCACCCTGCAGGAGCGGGGCGAGCTGGCGCGGGGCCAGGAAGACCAAGGCCATTTGGGGCGAGAACTGACATACCAGACCAATGACGGCAAACGGGCGTTCGCGCCGGGCGACCGCATCGTGTTCCTGCAAAACGACCGGGACCTTGGCGTGAAGAACGGGATGCTCGGCACCGTGGAGACCGTCGAGGCGGGCCGCATCCTCGCCCGCCTCGACGGCGCGGCGCGCAGCGGGGAGGATGGCGCGCGCGCCATATCGGTGACGATGAAGGATTATCAGGCGATCGACCACGGCTATGCGACCACCATTCACAAGAACCAGGGCGCGACGGTCGATCGGAGTTTTGTGCTGTCGTCGGGCACGATGGACAGGCATTTGACCTATGTCGCCATGACGCGGCATCGCGACGGCGCGCAGCTCTATGCCGGCCGCGACGAGTTCAAGGATGGCAAGGCGCTTTCGTCGCGGCTCAGTCGTGCCGGCGTGAAGGAAACGACACTCGACTACGCCCGCGACTTTTCCGAGCGGCGCGGGGTCGCGGAACAGCCGGGTATTAGCAGCGAGATCGAGATTCCGCGCGATCGGACGCATGTCCGGATGGAGCGCCAGGCGCAGCGGCCGAGCATGGAATCTGAAAAAGGGGGCGAGGATCTCGCGCGGGAAAACCGCGCCGAGGATCTCGCCCCCGATCGGCAGCGCCGGAGCCGGTTTGCCGGCCTCAAACTCGATCGCGGCGTGGCGGCCGAGGGCCGCCAGCCGCGCGATGGGGCCGAGACGGCCCAGGAGCGGCCGCAGAGGGCCGAGCAGCGCCAGCATGGCATGTTCGCCGGGTTGCAACTCAATGTTGATCGTGGGGCCGCTCAGGGACCGCGCGAGGCATCAGCGGATGCAAGGCCGGAAAGGGAAGGGAGCTTGCGCCCCCCCTCCGCTTCTGCTCGGGAGGCGCCGGCGCAAGCCAAGTCCGGACAGGAGAGGCCGGCCGATCGCTTGCGGCAGCCATCCGAGTTCGAGCGTTCGGTTGACCGCTTCGCCCGCGCCTGGTCGGCGGCCGAGCGTATGGAACGCGACGGACTTCCCGTTCTCGACAGCCAGAAAGCCGAATTGCAGAAGGCCGGCCAGCAGCTCGACCAGGTGCGGTCGGGATCAGCCCGGCTCATGGTATCGGCCATGCGTCACGATCCGGAGACAGCGCACGCCATGACGGAGCTTTCCGGCCGCGAGCGCGTCGGCCAGCTTGTGGCCGGCATGGATCGGGAACGCGCGATGCAGGCGGACCCGACCGTCAGGGCCGACCGCTTCGTGCAGCATTGGCAGCAGCTCGACGGCGAGCGACAGCGTTTGCATGGCTGGCAGCACGACGAGGCGCGCGGCAAGGTCGAAGGCCAGATGCGGACAATGGCCGGCGCGCTCGAACGCGATCCGCAGGCGGAATCCATTGTGCGCAGCCGGAGCCAGGAACTCGGCATCAGCCATGTCAGGCAGGAACAGAATATCGCCCGCGAGATGGAGCGGCAGCTTACGCGCGGCCGCAGTCTCGGGCTTGAGCGATAGGAGACGGCATGACGGACGACGACAGGGAAGGATTCGAGCAGGAAGATCACGACCAGGCTGGCGATCCCGCGCAGGCCTTCGACGCCTTGCGGCGCAAGATCGAGACCCAGGGCGCGCAGCTCGGCGCGGAAATGACCGTCATCCGGCGCGGCGTGGAAGCGGCGTTCGACCAGTTCGAGAAATTCCAGCAGCCGGCCGATTACGGTCCCGATCTCGGCCGCATCGTCCAGCAGCTCGCCCTTGTCGCGGAACGGCTTGAGGCCGTCGAGCAATCGCCGATTCTTCGGCAGGGACCAGAGCACTATGCTCGAGCGCTCGAGCGCAGCGGGGAAAGCTTGGTGAGAACGGCCGCGCAGCAGCTCGAGAACACGGGCCGCGATCTCGGGCGCGAGGCTATCAACCTGGCCGCCTACACCAGGAGCGCCTACGACCGGCGTTCGCAGGACTTGCGCATGTGGATCGTCGGCGCGATCGGCCTGGTCACCGGCGCGCTCTTGGTTCTGCTCTTGCCGCGTATCCTGCCGTTTGCGGCCGACACCCATGTTGCGGCGATCGTCATGGGGCAGGACCGATGGAATGCCGGCGTCACTATAATGCAGACGGCCGACCCCGACGGCTGGCGCAGCGTGGTCGACGCCTCGCAGCTCACGCGCGACAACGCCGAGGCGATCGGCCGGTGCGCCGAGGCCGCGCGCACCGCCAGTGAAGATCAGCACTGCACGATCACGGTGGCCGCGCCGGCGCGATAGTGCAAAAAGCGGGGACTTCTGCGATAGAGCAACGCGCAGGAAAGGAGCTGAACGCCTTTTCGATCGCCCGCGCAAAACCGAACCTTTTGCGCGGTGACAGAAGCGCGAAAATCCTGCTATTCTCTTAGCTTGATGGGGATGGGGTTCCCCCGATAACCGCCGCGAGGCTGATGACTCCTACCGGGCGCTTTCGGCGCGGTAGGTGCTATTCTCCCCTTATCGCAACCCGTCTGCGCCCTGCTGAACAACAAGCGGGGTGATTATGAATGCTTTTCTGACTGTCTTTTTAGGTGCCGGCATCGGCGGGGCGGCCCGTCACGGCGTCAACCTTTTGGCTCTGCGCCTGCTCGGCACCGGTTTCCCTGCCGGGACGCTGATCGTCAATATCGCCGGCTCGCTCATCATGGGCCTGCTGCTCGGCTGGTTCTCTCATAAAGCGGACCTCGGCCAGAGCTGGCGATTGTTCCTGACGACCGGTATCCTCGGGGGCTTCACGACGTTCTCGACATTCTCGCTCGATGTGGCGCTGCTCCATGAGCGCGGGCAGCTCTGGACTGCTGCGCTGTACGCTGCCGTGTCGGTCATCCTTGCGATCTCCGGCCTGTTCGCCGGGCTGTTCATCATCCGCAATCTGAGCTGAGGACGTTCCATGAAACCGATCCTTCTGTCCTGGCAGTTCTGGGCACTGGCCTCGGCCGCCTTTGCCGCGCTGACGGCTATCTTCGCAAAGATCGGCGTCGAAAATGTCGGCTCCGACTTCGCCACCTTCATCCGTACGATCGTCATTCTGGCCGTGCTGGCTGCGATACTGGCGGTCACGCGGCAATTCCAGGCGCTCAGTTCGATCTCCGGCCGGAGCTATACATTTCTGATCCTGTCCGGCATGGCGACGGGCGGCTCATGGATTTGTTATTTCCGCGCGCTCAAGCTGGGAGATGCGGCGCGGGTCGCGCCGATCGACAAGCTGAGCGTCGTTCTCGTCGCGATATTCGGTGTGATCTTCCTTGGCGAGCACCTTTCCCTGCCGAACTGGGCGGGGGTTGCCCTGATCGCGGCGGGCGCGGTTCTGGTTGCCTACAAGGGCTAAGAAGGGCCTTAGGAGCCCGCGCGCCGGAGGGCGGCGCGGATAAGAAGCACGGCGAGCGCGACCGCCAGCCCGGCCGCACAGTCATCGAGCAGAACGCCGACATCAGCCTTTCGAAACAGCTCCACCTGCGAAAGCGGCCACGGCTTGATGCGGTCAATGAAGCTGTAGATCGGCACGATTACGAGCGTCCAGCGCAGGCTTTTCCAGCCGCCAAGCGCGGCCACGAACATGCCTGCTACTTCATCGATGACGATCCTGCCGTCGTCGGCAACGCCGGTCAGGGAAAACCAGACCCCGCCGGAGATTACCGCCAGAGCGGCGACGGGTACGAACACGGCCAGCGGGACGGTCCGCCGTCCGCGCACCGTGGTTAGCCACAGGAGCGGCACGATGCTCAGCGCGGCGAGAAAGCCCTGAAACGGCTCGACAAGGCCCGTCCCGAACCATGTCGCCATGACGGCAAGCCACGGCAGCGCCGCGATTTCAGGGGGCAATGTCTCGATATAAAGGGCAAATTGCACGAAGGCGCTTCCTTGGCCGTGAGAGATTCAGAGCAGGCCGAGCGCGACACCGCCGGCTGCGGTCAGCACGACGACCACCCACGGCGGCGCTTTCCAGACGGTAAGCAGGATGAAGCCGGTCAAGGCGAGCGCTAAGTCGTAAGGGCTTAGAATCGCGCTCGTCCAAACGGGATCGTAGAGCGCCGCGCCGAGGATTCCGACGACGGCCGCGTTCGCGCCACGCATCGCAGCCTGCGCAACCGGGCGGGAGCGGAACGCATCCCAGAACGGCAATGCGCCGATCAGCAGCAGGAAGCCGGGCAGGAAGACCGCAATCAGTGCGATTGCGGCCCCGGCGATACCGTCCGGCTCCGGTCCCATGACCGCGCCGAGATAGGCGGCGAAGGTGAAGAGCGGTCCCGGCACGGCCTGCGCCGCGCCATATCCGGCCAGGAAAGCATCCTCGCCAACCCAGCCGGGCCGGACCACTTCCGCCTCAAGCAGGGGAAGGACGACATGCCCGCCGCCGAACACGAGCGAGCCTGCCCGGTAGAAGGAATCGAACAGCCCCAGCCCTTGCGATGTGAGCGCAGCCGAGAAAACCGGCAACAGGAACAGCAGCAGGAAAAACAGCGCGAGCGCGGCAAGCCCGACGCGCCTGGGAACGGCAAAGGTCAAATGCCCTGTTGTCGGAACGGGACCGCCCCGGCACAGCCAAAGCCCGGCAAGCCCGCCAATGACGATAGCCGCGATTTGCCCGATCGAACCGGCTGCAAAAATCACGATCAGCACGGCGGCAAGCGCGATGCTTGCCCGCTCCCGGTCGGGCGCGAGCGTGCGCGCCATGCCCCAGACGGCTTGCGCGACGACAGCCACGGCGACAATTTTGAGGCCGTGTATAAGACCCGCGCCCACCGGTCCCTCGAACGCCGCTGCGCCGAACGCGAACAGCATGAGAAGCAAGGCAGATGGCAGCGTAAACGCCGCCCATGCCGCGAAAGCGCCAAGCGGGCCGCCGCGCAGCAATCCGAGGGCAAAGCCGACCTGACTGCTGGCCGGGCCGGGCAGGAACTGGCAGAGGGCGACGAGATCAGCATAGCCCGCCTCATCGATCCATTTGCGGCGCGTGACCAGCTCGTCACGGAAATAGCCGAGATGGGCGATCGGGCCGCCGAATGATGTTAGCCCGAGTTTCAGGAAGGCAAGAAAGACCTCGCCGCTAGAGCCGCGCCGAGGTGCGTTGCCGGGTACATCGTCAAGCGTCGGTGCCGCCGGGTTCGACTTCACGAAACAGCTCCCGGACTTTTCCCTTCGCCATATTCAGCGCCTCGACGCCATAAGGCGTCGCTCTGTAGATGCGGCGATGGGAGCGGCCCGCCCGCTCGGTGCGGGATTCGAGATAGCCTTTGCGCTCCAGCGCATGAAGCATCGGATAAAGCGTTCCGGCGCTGATCCTGTAACCATGATGCGCCAGCTCCTCGATCATCCAGTGTCCGTAAAGATCGCCCTCGGCTGCATGATGCAGGACGTGGAGCCGGATCAATCCGGAGAGTAGTTCCTGATGCTCCATTGGTGTTTCTCAAAAAGTCCTTTGAATTTCGCAAGCGGCCCCTCACAATCGAAACTCGATATTGGAAACCGATTGTATCCGCTGACCGTTGGGGCTGCAATCCGTTTCAGCGGAGGGCTGACCGTGCCTGACCGCAGGCGGATTGCAAACCCCGGAACAAAGGAGACTCGCATGGCCAGTGAAGTAGACCGCCATCCGCGTCATCACACCCAGCAAATGCAGACCCGTTTGCAGGAAACAATCGACCATCTGCGCGAGGACATCGATTGTTTCAGACCCGTAAGTTCCCGATTTCTAAAGAGCAGGATCGCGTGAGAAGGTAGCTGACCGCATCAAACGAGATGAACGGCACGAGCCGGGAGGCAAACACGATGGCCATCAGCCACAACTGGGATCGGCTTCGGCGGAGCCGTTCCAGCAGCGGCCCTGCTTTGGACCAGCGCTGCACCGCCTCATATCCGAGACAGCGGGCAATCCAGAAGGCGATGATCGCGCCAGCCTCAGCCCCGATCACGATGTAGAGCGTGCCCCAGACCGGCCCGAAGGCGGCTCCCGCGACCAATGCAATCGGCCCGCTCGGACTCGGGGTTATGACGATTGCCGTGGTCATCAGCGCGATGATTCCCAGCGGTCCCCAGATGCCGAGCCGCTGAATTTGGTCGCGCAGCGCCTGCTCACTGCTGAGCGCCTCCAGCGCACCGGACTGCCACAGCCACCCGTAAACTCCAGCCAAGACGAGCACGACCACCGCGCCGATCGCGATCTTCGTCTTCGAGATCGAATGGCCGCCCTGTTCCGCAACCTGGGATCCGGGAAGCTTATTGTGCATGCTTCACATCGTCGAGGAAGCGCAGCCAGTGCTCGGGCAGACCATGAGCACGAGCACCCTCACGTAGGAGCGTGAGATAACGCAGCGAAGGATTTCTCATTACCTTGCCCTGTCACAGTCGCCGCAGGAACGTCCTGGCAGTTACCAGGACGACTTTCAAGCGGAAGGTGCAGTCAGGCACAGGCACGTGTGCAAATGCGATCGCGCATCTTGCACGCAGATCACTCCGCGGTTTTACTGCCGAGTGCGGGAGCGGGGATTCTTAGGTATGTCCGAACAGCATCCGGGGCCGATCATTTCTGGAGAAGCGATCGCTTCAGAACTGCGCCGAAGAAAAAGCAAAGACTTTTACAAGACTGACACGGGCTCCACGAAAAAGCTTATCGCGGAGAAGGTCGCGCTCGAGGAGCGCAGACGGATGGCGCGCTGTCAGAACGAATACCAAATCGACTCGAATGGCTCGGGTCAAGCCCGCCGACGAACAGCTCGAAGACGAGGTTTGGAGCATCTTGGCGCAAATGGGCTTCAAGGAAATGAGCAAGGCCCGGAGATTTCTGATCGCCGTTGAGGACGGTTTACCGCCCCGCCAGATCGATGTTTTCGCCAAGGGCGATGAAACCGTCATCATCGTCGAATGCACGCGAAAAGAGAGCCCAGGCAGAAAGAACATGGCGGGTCTCATCGAAAAAGATGAAATCCATCCGCGAACCTGTCTGGAAGTCTATCCGTAAATTTTACGGGCAGCAGGCCAAGCTCAAGATTCGGATTGTTATAGCGAAAAGAAATATTTCGTGGAATGACGTAGCCTTGGCGAAATGCAAAGAAGCGCAGATCACTATCATAACGGATAGTGAAATCGATTACTACACGTCACTTGTGCAGCATCTCAAATATGCCGCTCGATACCAATTTCTAGCTCATATGTTTGGCGGTCAGAAAATCGATGGTCTTGCCAGACAGGTCGTTGCAACGCGGGGCAAAATGGGAGGAGTACCATTCCACACCTTTCTCATACCGCCAGATAAGTTGTTGAAAATCGCTTATTATCGGCCGCGGAGAGTTCTGTTACCATGTGACGAAACTCCTGGGCCGCGCGGGCTTGGTAGCGCTCCTTGTGCGCGAGCAGGAAAAACTGCCGCGGCGGCAAGGCGATCTTGACCGATCGGAGCGTGCCGGCGGCCAGCGCATTGGCCACAACGAGCCGCGACATCGCCGTCACGCCAGCGCCGGCCTGTACCGCCGCGCGCACCGATTCATTCGACGGCAGCTCGAGGACGATATCGAGACTTGCTTTGTCTACGCCTAGAGCCGGCAACGCTGCTTCGAAGATTGCGCGCGTACCGGAACCCGGTTCGCGCAACACCCAGCACGCCTGCTGGAAGTCACGTTTCGGGTTTGGGATCTGGCTGGCCCATGGGTGGTCAGGCGCGACGACGATCAGGATCTCGTCTTCGGCTATCGCGCTGATCGTCAGCGATGGGTCGTCAACGTCGCCTTCGATGAGGCCCAGATCGGCTGCGCCGTCATGGATGGCGGACGTTACCGTTGCGGTGTTGCCGATTGTCATCGTAACGGTGATGCCTGGGTGATGCTTCTGAAAGCGCTGAATGTGTTGCGGCAGCCAGTAGTTGGCCACGGTCTGACTGGCTGCAATCGTAAGCTTGCCGCGCTTGAGACCTGAGAGGTCGGCCAGCACGGATTCGGCCGCCTGCGCGCGTGCAACGACGGCCCTTGCTTCGGACAGGAAGATCTTGCCGGCTTCAGTCAGCACGATGCGACGGCCGATCCGGTCGAAAAGCTTGGCCTGGTGGCGGTCCTCAAGCGTGGAGACCGCGGCGCTAGTGGCCGATTGCGTCAGGTTCAGGTCACGCGACGCCTGCGTGACATGCTCGCGTTCCGCCACCGCGATGAAGATGCGAAGTTGTTCGAGGGTCATGTGGGTCTTCTCATCCGGCAAGCTTGACGAGCATTAGACTAAATGAGGCGATGAAAAGAAAGGCAGCGAGTCCCAGAAGGAACGGGCGCGCACCCTTGGCCTTGAGCTTGCGAAAATCGGTCTCCAGGCCCATCGCGGCCAGCGCCATCGACAAGAGAAACGTCGTCAGGGTCGCGATCCAGGCCTTTGCGTCTTCCGGGATAGCGACCGCGCTGTTCAATCCGACCAGCGCGACGAAACCCAGCACGAACCACGGCATTGGCGGTCTTGCCTGCGTATGGTCCGGACCCTTCGACTTCATCCGGTGTGTCGTCGCGAAGCCAAGCGCGAGGACCATCGGCGCCAGCATCATCACCCGCGTCAGCTTGGCGATCGTGCCGAACTCGCCCGCCTGCTTACCGTCCTGGAAGGCTGCGGCGACAACCTGCGCGATTTCGTGGATCGATGCCCCCGCCCACAGGCCGAAGCCGTGCGCATCGAGATGCAGGAGGCCGGGCAGCAGCGGGTAGGCAAACATCGCGATCGAGCCGAACACCGTGACGCAGGCGACCGCGTAGGCGACATCTTCGTCATGCGCTCGGGTGACCGTGTTGGTGGCGATGACGGCGGAGGCGCCGCAGATCGAGGTGCCTGCCGCGATCAGCTCGGCCAACTTGCGCTCGACGCCAATCAGCCGCCCGAACCAGAGCGTGAAGGCAAACGTGGCGCCGAGCGTCGTTGCGATGATGGCGACACCGGCGGCGCCGACCTCCGCGACCTGAATGATTGTCAGTTGTAGCCCCAGAAGAATGATCGCGCCGCGCAGAAGCGTGCGCATCGAGAACGCTACCCCCGCCCTGGCGCGAGCCGGCGTCCCCACAAGGTTGTGAAACGCCATTCCGATCACGATTGCGATGATCATCGGACTGAAGGCGCCGACGCCCGGCGCTTGACGCAGGACCAAAGCCAATCCGGCGATGAGCGCCGCAAGGAACAGGCCCGGAGCCAAAGTGCGAATTGTATGCTGGCGGTATGGTTCGGCGTGGTGCTTGACCGCGACGGCCGGCGTATCGGTTTGGGCGGCGTGCTCGAGATCGATTCTGGGAAGCGCATTCATGGGGCGTGTCTCTCTTTCTCCACCAGTTAGCGCCGCGCAATTCAATCAATCCAACGCCTAATTTATATTATTTCGTTCGAAAAATTCGAACGATGATCTGACATCAGGATTGTTCGTTTTCATCGGTCATTATGACCGAAACAATCCGTTGGATCGATTGGTCGGGAGGCCTGATATGTCCGTCATGAACCGCGCCGGCACGGCCCGGCTTTTAAGGAAGTTGTCATGAACCAGATGCTTTACGAAAAGAACGTCGTGGCCGAGCGCAAAATCGCCCCAAATGAAGCGCTTCCGCTGCGGACAGCGAAGGCACACCATCAAGAACTGCTCCCCGCGACTGGAGTTCATCCGGGCGCGATCGGTGTCGCTCTTGGCGCATCGACAACGCTTCTGGCGGCGGCGTGGGCCGGTTTTGCCGGTGGCGAAACCTCTCTGGTGCTCGTGGTCGTGACCGTAATAGTGCTCGCCTTCTTCGGCTGTCTGGTCGGCGGCGGCATGATCGGACGCAACATGACACCGGATCATCGGCAGGATCGCAGCTTCGCGGAATATCTTCGCGGCGATGTCGACATCGAGACCGGTCGCATCAGCGGACGGGAAGCGCTTATGCAAATTGCTGCTTTGCCTGTGACCCTCGCGGCGGGCGGCATCGCGATCATCGCCATTGCGCTCTGGACCGCCTGAGTTGGCGCCCCGGGATTTCGGCCTACTTCGAGAAGGCGACGGACCGGAATTCGTCCCGCCGCCAACGCCTTAACGGACCGGGTTTTCGGGACCGCGTCCTCGGTAGGCGTCAATGAAGGCGGCAGCTGCGGCCGCGTTGAACGAGGCGAGTTCCAGATTGCGTTCCCATGCCGTAAGGATCACTTTGTCACCGATGTCGGGAAGACGCGTAACTATTACGCCGTCCCACTGTCCTGTGAACTTCCGGGCCCAACCGACCAGCTCCTCGGGCACGTCCGTTCTGCCCTTATCGAGGTAGATCACAATATTGCCATGCTCTAGGGAATGCACGAGCAACTCGCGCGGTTGAATCTCGTCATGGACGCCGGGCTGAATCCATCGATCGTAGTGGGGTCCTGAGGTTGGAGGAACGGTCGCGTAGGCGACCGAGCGATCGGCTGGTATGTGGTCACGACCTGCATCCGGGAGTGTTTCCACCTGTGCCAGGGCCGGTTGTCCGGCGGTGACCAGTTCCTCAAAATCCATCGGTGCCGTCCAGCCGGCGGCCGGTGCCGTCGCCAATATTGCAAACGCCAGGGCTGCGCTGGCGAACAGACGCTTTGCCGGCATCCAAACGTCTGTCTGCTGCGAGCTAAGGCAAACTGCCCTGTATAAGCGCATGGGCTCTCGACCAACTGCGAGGGTCGTGCCCGCGCCGTGACAATCAATCTTCCTAGATTGCATCAGCGAATCCACCCCTCCGTCTTCATGATCGCCTGAGCCTCTTCGGTGATCAGATAGTCGAGAAACGCCTTTGCTTGCGGATCGGCATCGGGAGCGAGCGCCACGTTGACGTCGCGCCAGATCTGTCGGTCCCGTGACAGTTCGACTGCTTCCAGAACATCAGGGTTGGTCGCTGGCCAGTTCGGCCACGTGATCCAGGCATCGGCGTCCATCTCCTTGAAAGTCTTGAAGCTGGCTCCCGAGCCCGGTTCGAAAGCGACAATATTCTCACGAAAGGCCCGGATATCCTCAAGCTTGCCAAGCCGCCCGGCGATATCTTCCCAGACACCCGTCCCCGACGTGTTGGAGACACCGGCGCCTTCGGTGACGACGATTTTCATGCCGTCTTCCAGCAGATCCTCAAAGCCCTCGATATGCTTCGGATTGCCCGTTTTGACCGCAATGATCGCCGGCCGAATATAGATTGGATCGACCTGATCGGACGAGAAGGTCTTGTAGGTCTCCAGAAACGCAGTCATCGACTGCTCGGACGTTCCCCAGATGATATCGGCATCCGCCTGCGCCCGTTCCGACCAGGTCTTCTCCGGCCCGGCGATGATCTCGACGGTTTCGCCGGTCCGCTTCTGCCATTCGTCGGCCACCTTCTGGAAAGCCGTGTGCGGTCCCCCCGCGCCGTAAAGCTTGATCACACCGTCCTTCGCATCGCGTGCGATCGACGTGTCGTAGAGGCCGGTGTCCTGGGCCGAGGCGGGCGTGGCAATCGCCATGCCGACAATGAGTAAAGCTGCAAGCCGCATAAAAGGTTCTCCATTTCGAGCGGGTATTCTGCCAATCTGCAGAGCTTTAACGGTGACGCCTGACGGGCCCCGATCCTTCCCTCGCGTCTCATCACGAATCCGTGAACTCGTTTTTCCCACCTGTTGGTTATTGTGGAGGCGGCCGCGAATTTATTGCGCAACCTTGGAATAGTCGCGGACCGGCCGGCGTCTCTTGGTCGCAACCTCTTCAACCAGGAGACATACCATGCGCAGAATCATTGCCGCCACGCTTCCCGTGGCCTTCATGCTTGTGTCGGGCGCGGCTTTTGCCGGTCCCGCGCTGGATATGGCCAAAGCCCGTATCGACGCGATCGCCAAGGGCGATGTCGCCGCGGTGACCGCCGAATACACACCCGACGCAGCGCTTTCATGGGTTGGCGGTCCGCTCGACGGCAGCTATTCAACCGGCGAGATGATCTCGGAAGTCTGGACCAAGTTTTCTAACGCACAGGGGCCGCAGACCGCGACGGTCGGCGATGTATGGGAGGCCGCAAATCCCAAAGGGGCAACCGTGGTTGCCAATGTCGTCTTCGCCGGTAAGAGCAAGGTACCGGTGCTCTATGTCATGACCTATCGTGACGGAAAGCTCGTCGACGAAATCTGGCAGGTCAATCCGCCGGCCCAATAAGCACTGGTCAGGCCGCCGCGGATAGCGAGCGGCGGCCGCTCTCGCCGGCGTCATGATGGACGATATGAGCAAAAGACTGGAAGCGGAAATTCCCGCTCTGCGCCGCTACGCGTTCGGGCTTACCCGCGAACATGCGGCGGCTGACGATCTTGTACAGGATTGTCTCGAGCGTGCTCTGTCGCGCTGGTATCTGCGACGGCCGGATGGCGACCTGCGCGCCTGGCTCTTCACCATCATGCGCAATCTGAATATTTCCGCGGGCAGACAGACGCAGCGACGCGGCCCTCATCTCGCTCTGGACGAGCACTTGACCCCGCGGGCGGATGCGACGCAAGACCATGCGATTGACGTGCGCGATCTCCTGGCGACGCTCGGGTCCTTGCCGGAGGAGCACTGCTCACTGCTGCTGCTCGTCGGTGTCGAGGATCTAACTTATGAGCAAGCGGCAGCCGCCCTGGGTATCCCCGTCGGGACAGTGATGTCGCGGCTGTCACGGGCGCGCCGTCGGCTTCGCGATCTTCTGGAACACCGGGCACCGGTGTCGTTGAGAAGGATCAAGTGACATGGCAACTCAAGGTCCGATCGGCGAGGACGACCTCCAAGCCTATATTGACGAGCGTCTGGCGCCCGCGCGTCGCGCCATGGTCGAGGGGTTCCTCCATGACAATCCCGATCTGAAAGCGGAGATCGACAAACAGCGCGACGACCGGGACGCGCTCCGGTCACAGCTTGCCGCGAAATTCGTGGAGCCGATTCCCGCCCGGCTGAGAATCGACAATTTGCGCGCCGCGCAAGCCGCCCGCCGCGCGGCACGGATGCGGTCCCTTGCCGCCAGCATTGCCATGATCGGTATCGGCCTTGCCGGCGGATGGGTCATTCGCGGTGAGGTCGCACCACAGCGGCAGATCGAGGCGGCAAGCTTTGTCGCGAGCGCGGTCGACGCCCACAAGACCTATGTCGTGGAGGTTGCTCATCCGGTGGAGGTGGCCGCAAACGACGAGGCGCATCTGGTCAAATGGCTTTCGAACCGCTCTGGCCGCGTACTGCAGCCACCACCAAACCTGACGCCGTTCGGCTATTCCCTGGTCGGAGGACGGGTGCTGCCCGGTGGCAACACTGCCGCAGCCCAGCTAATGTATGAGGATGCTGCCGGGGCAAGGCTCACCGTCTATCTGCGCGCGGGCGGTGACGAGGAGACGGCCTTCACCTTCACGGAATGGGAGGGTGTCTCGACCTTCGTGTGGATTGACGGAGGATTCCAGTTTGCCATCGCCGCGGAACTCGATCGCGACCGGCTCCTGCCCATCGCCACACGTGTTTACGAGCGCTTGGCCTGAACGTACCGGACTTATGCCTCGTCCGGTTCAGGCCTGTCGCTTAGTAGCCGCTTTCGATTTCGGCGAAGATTGTCTCGGCCGCCGCTTTTGCCTTGCCGGGATATTTGAGGCTCCTCACGGCTTCGATATTGATTGGCTCGCCGACGACGATCGCGCCAATCATGCCGAGGCCTAGATGTGGCGTGCATTGATACATGTAGACGCCGGGTTCCGTCAGGGTGACGCTGATTTCCTCGTTGATCTTGCCTTGCCACGGCTCGGCGCCTTCAGGCGCACTACCCTTCATGAGCGCGGAATTGTGCCCCTTGTCCCTGGCCACGAAAGTAATCGTGTCTCCAGGTTGCGCACGCACGACGGCCGGTTCGAAAGCCATGATGCGGCCATCTTCGGCCTTGTTCAGCATTTCGATATGGAATTTTTCTGCATGCGTCTGGCCGGTCATCATCATCATCGCCAGGCTCGCGATTGCGAGTTTCATAACTTGCCTCCCGTGTTGGTTCGGTTTTGGGCGGGTCTTCCCGCCGTCATTCCGCCTTGCCAGCAACCGTCGAGACATAGAGCGCGACTGCTTCGATCTCTTCGTCCGTCAGGATCTCGTTGGCAGGCATAGGACCGATCCCGTTGGTGACGGCGGTCTTGACCCGGTCCGCGTCAGGCTTGAGTTCGTCGAGATTGGGACCGACTTCTCCGATCGCCTCCGCGTCGGCCAGCGTATGGCAGAGCGCGCATTGCGGTTGGGCGCGCTCGAGAAAGACCTCCTTTCCCAAGGCAAGCTTGTCTTCTTCGGCAGATGCCACGAAGGGTGACAGTCCCAACGCCAACACGGTGAGGGCAGCCGCGGCAAGGCGGCCTGAAACATAAGTCATGAGTTGATCCTGATTGAAGTTTGGGCTCCGCAGTGTCGGCACGGAGCCCAATGGAGCTTAGGATACGGTGAGCGCGACAGCCGGTCCGCGCCAGCCATTGTGGCTGTAACCCGAACCATTCATTTCCGATTCCTCCGGCTGGACATTGCCCTCCGTGTCGGTCGCCCGGCTGACAAGCGTGTAGGAGCCAGGCGCCAGTTCGACCGAGAGAACGAAATTGCGCCAGGCGAAGCGCCCGAGATCGGGACCGACGAAATTGGCCTTCTGCCAATTTTGCCCGCCGTCGACGGACACTTCCACGCTCTCGCAGGCATTCATGCCGCCGAAGGCGACACCAGCAACCTGAGCGGGCCCGGCCGCAGCGCTCTCGAGGGGCGTGGTGATCCATGACCTCACCGGCTGTTCCCAGACCGGCGGATCATCAGGAGACCCCTGCTCTCCCAGAGCATGCATGCGATAGTTGGTCCGCTGGATCTTGGCGTCGGTCTCGGCTTCCGTCAGCGCGAGAGTCTTGACGTATTTGATATTGTTAACGCCCGAATAGCCCGGGACGATCATGCGCAGCGGTCCGCCATGAGCCAGCGAAATCGGATTGCCGTTCATCTCCCAGGCGAGAATCACGTTTTCGAGATTCGACATCGGCACCGAACGTTCGACCACCAGGTCCTTGGGATCGAGACCCGCCGGAAGCTCCTCGCCTCCCGTGCCGGTGATGAACCGGACCCCGTCGGCGGGTCCGCCGAGAGCGTCGACGACAGCTTTCAATGGCACGCCGCTCCACAAGACACAGCCGGCGGCGCCGACCGTCCATGGCGTTCCGCTCATCTTCTGGTCGCCGGTGAGCTGATCCATGAAGTATTTGCGGCCGTTGCCCGAGCATTGAAGCACCGTCGCGACGGTCGCCAGACCCAGGGTTTTCAGCTCCGCAACCGTGAGCGTTTTCGGCTCCTTGACGCCGGCGAATTCCACCGCCCAGGCATCGCGGTCGGCGACGATCGATTCCGGCGGCGTGTTGACGTTATTGCGGATGTAGAGCTTTTCTTCCGGCGTGATGATGCTGGTGCCGATCGCGCCTCGCTTGGTCTCCAGCGTCTTGTCGCTGTGGACGATCAGCGCATCGGCATCTTTCCACGCGACGTAATCCGGCAGCGGCTTTGCGTCCTGCGCCCGCGCAAGGGGGGCCGTCCCGGCAAACCCGGCCGCAACGACAGCGCCGGCACTTCCCGTCAGAAAGGTCCTTCGCTTCATGGTGAGCATTTCAGTCATATGCGTCTCCTCCTCTTCGTTGATTAGCAGGACCAGCGATTCAAAACCCGCTTCGAGCCTCCTCTGCGACGACAAGAAGAGACGATTGGCCGCACGCGAATATTCCGTAGCCCGAGAACCTTTTTTGCATTGTGGTCCAGCGCCATCCGCGCCGATTATCCGATGCAGGGCTGACGCATCATTTCGAGGCCCGCGATCATCTCCTGCTCCTGACGACCGCCACCTTCGCTGACCGACTTCAGGACGCCGGCCAGAAACGCGAAGCGGGCCTCGTCCATGCTGCGGGCGACAAGGAAAAATTGAACGCCATCACCGGCCCAGGAAGCCTGCAGGAGATCGCCTTCGCTCGACATACCGAAGTCCAGTGCGAAGCCGAGACCAGGGATCCGGAAAAGGCTGAGACGGCAGCCGTGGCGCCCGATATAGCCGGCTTGCAAAGCGGAGTGGCCGTCGATGACGACTTCGTTGCGGACAAATGCAAGCCTCAGCCCGGCCGCCACCATCTCCGGCGCAAACAAGCCAGCCGGAGTGGAAGCAGGAGCCAGCGGAGATTCGTTCCTATCATCCTGCCACAGGTCATGCTGCATCGCGGCGGCGGCCGCGATCTCCAAAGCCGGTGAATTCTTCGGCTCGGGCTGCAGTCCAAGCCATGCCGCCGCGACGATGGCGAAGGCAAGGCACGCAGCCATCGCCCACGGCAAACGCCATCGCGTCGAGTGCCGCTGCGGGACCGTCACGACGACGATCTCCGGGACCATAGACGCAACCGTCGCCTTCATCTCCGAAAGCTTGGCCGCACGCCGCGCCACGGCCTCGTCGGAAGCGATCAAATGCGCGACCTGCGAAGCCTCCGCCGGTTCAAGCTCGCCGTCGATATAGGCGCTGAGAAGGTCTGCGTTAATTTCAGTCTGCTTCACTTGCGGCTTCCTCGTTGCGGCCCGAGCTCGACGACATTACCTTCACGAAGGTTCGCGGCTAGCGCCTGTCGCGCACGGCTCACTCGGCTCATCACAGTTCCTCTGGGGATCGCGATCATCGCGGCGGCCTCCTCATAGCTGAACCCCGAAATGTCCACCAGCGCGAGGATTTCCCGGTGCTCGATGCTGAGACGGGCATAGGCCTGGCGTACGGAAAACGCATCGACAAGTACGGATTCGAGCGAGACGGGTTCGGGCACCAGATCGGCGACGAACTCCTGCTCCAGCTCGGCACGCCTGCGGCCCGAGCGCGACTGGTCGATCCAGATGTTGCGGAGAATCGCAAAGAGCCAGCCGCGGAAGGCCGGCTCGTTTTCGGGAACCTCGTGCGCGGCCAATGCCCGGGCAATGCACTCCTGAAAAATGTCCTGCGCGCGATCGCGATCGCGCGACAAAGCCACGGCATAGGCAAACATCCGCGCATGATATGGCTCCAGTCTTTTTTCAAAGCGAGAACGCATGACGACCAGGCTGCCTTCTACTATGTCCCGCTCCACTGACTGCGTACGGCTTCATTCGCTACTCCCGGCACAAGACGGGTGAGATGCCTCGATTATTCCCATCTTGGCGCTCCGGCCGAGGGATTTTAGCATTAAGGGGTTCCGTGGGCATTTCTGCAATAATACCCGCTAAGGGAAAGCGAAGTTGTTTGGATTGAAACGGTTAGCGCGGATCGGCCTGAAGCGTTCGAGGGGTCGGTCAATTTCGTTCCAGAGATAGTCGCCGGTGAGTGCGATATGAGCCCAGGGAAGCGGTGCGACCTGGGAGAGCAACTCGGCGGGAATATCGATGCCCTGGGTCGAACAGAACGGTGCGCGACTGCGCGTCGAGGAAGGCCATCGGTCACACCCGCTCTCAAACTGGGGGAGCAGGCTCATCTTCTTTGCCCGGTCCGGTCCATCCTGTTCGCCGCAATGTGTCGATGAGCGTCGAGCGCGGCACCTTGAATGTCCGACACACCGACGCCTTGCTGGCGCCGGCTTCCAGCGCCGCCAGAATCTGCTCGACCTTTTCGGTGTCGATCGTCGGTGGCCTGCCGCCCTTGCGACCGCGCCGGCGTGCCGCCGCCAGACCAGCGTTGACCCGCTCCGTGATCAGCACTCTCTCGTATTCGGCAAGCGTGCCAAACAGGTTGAACAGGAATGCGCCGTGCGAATTCGTCGTATCGATCGCTTCCGTCAACGAGCGGAAGGCGACCCCGCGTATCTTTAGATCCTCGACGATCCGGATCAGGTGGGAAAGTGACCGGCCCAGACGGTCGAGCTTCCAAACGACTAGGACGTCACCTTCGCACAATTCTGCGAGGCAAGCCTTCAGCCCCGGCCGATCGTCGCGCGCGCCCGAAGCACGATCCTGATGCAGGTGACGCTGATCGACCCCGGCCGCAAGCAGGGCGTCGCGCTGCAAGGCAACCGACTGCCGCTCATCACTGCTCGATACCCGCATGTAACCAATCAACATGTACGACAAACCTCAAACTAGGAGTTGCCGCACAGTTTCACATTCCGACAGGGTTTGTCGCGTAAATAATTGCCCGGTCACCCCGGCGTCACGACACGAAATTGGAGAATCTGTCCGACTTTTA
>UCMW01000029.1 GCA_900473745.1 Hyphomicrobiales bacterium
CACCTTGAATGCCACCGGAGGCGGCTTTTTGACCGCCTCCAAACAATTTAGACATGGCGCCACCAGCAAGAGCAGAAGCAATACCGCCAGCAATAGCACCAAACATAAATCACCTCACTTAAGTGGCTGGAGACAAATAATCTCTTTAATAACCTGATTCAGCGAAACCAATCCGCGGCATTTAGTAGCGGTAAAGTTAGACCAAACCATGAAACCAACATAAACATTATTGCCCGGCGTACGGGGAAGGACGTCAATAGTCACACAGTCCTTGACGGTATAATAACCACCATCATGGCGACCATCCAAAGGATAAACATCATAGGCAGTCGGGAGGGTAGTCGGAACCGAAGAAGACTCAAAGCGAACCAAACAGGCAAAAAATTTAGGGTCGGCATCAAAAGCAATATCAGCACCAACAGAAACAACCTGATTAGCGGCGTTGACAGATGTATCCATCTGAATGCAATGAAGAAAACCACCATTACCAGCATTAACCGTCAAACTATCAAAATATAACGTTGACGATGTAGCTTTAGGTGTCTGTAAAACAGGTGCCGAAGAAGCTGGAGTAACAGAAGTGAGAACCAGCTTATCAGAAAAAAAGTTTGAATTATGGCGAGAAATAAAAGTCTGAAACATGATTAAACTCCTAAGCAGAAAACCTACCGCGCTTCGCTTGGTCAACCCCTCAGCGGCAAAAATTAAAATTTTTACCGCTTCGGCGTTATAACCTCACACTCAATCTTTTATCACGAAGTCATGATTGAATCGCGAGTGGTCGGCAGATTGCGATAAACGGTCACATTAAATTTAACCTGACTATTCCACTGCAACAACTGAACGGACTGGAAACACTGGTCATAATCATGGTGGCGAATAAGTACGCGTTCTTGCAAATCACCAGAAGGCGGTTCCTGAATGAATGGGAAGCCTTCAAGAAGGTGATAAGCAGGAGAAACATACGAAGGCGCATAACGATACCACTGACCCTCAGCAATCTTAAACTTCTTAGACGAATCACCAGAACGGAAAACATCCTTCATAGAAATTTCACGCGGCGGCAAGTTGCCATACAAAACAGGGTCGCCAGCAATATCGGTATAAGTCAAAGCACCTTTAGCGTTAAGGTACTGAATCTCTTTAGTCGCAGTAGGCGGAAAACGAACAAGCGCAAGAGTAAACATAGTGCCATGCTCAGGAACAAAGAAACGCGGCACAGAATGTTTATAGGTCTGTTGAACACGACCAGAAAACTGGCCTAACGACGTTTGGTCAGTTCCATCAACATCATAGCCAGATGCCCAGAGATTAGAGCGCATGACAAGTAAAGGACGGTTGTCAGCGTCATAAGAGGTTTTACCTCCAAATGAAGAAATAACATCATGGTAACGCTGCATGAAGTAATCACGTTCTTGGTCAGTATGCAAATTAGCATAAGCAGCTTGCAGACCCATAATGTCAATAGATGTGGTAGAAGTCGTCATTTGGCGAGAAAGCTCAGTCTCAGGAGGAAGCGGAGCAGTCCAAATGTTTTTGAGATGGCAGCAACGGAAACCATAACGAGCATCATCTTGATTAAGCTCATTAGGGTTAGCCTCGGTACGGTCAGGCATCCACGGCGCTTTAAAATAGTTGTTATAGATATTCAAATAACCCTGAAACAAATGCTTAGGGATTTTATTGGTATCAGGGTTAATCGTGCCAAGAAAAGCGGCATGGTCAATATAACCAGTAGTGTTAACAGTCGGGAGAGGAGTGGCATTAACACCATCCTTCATGAACTTAATCCACTGTTCACCATAAACGTGACGATGAGGGACATAAAAAGTAAAAATGTCTACAGTAGAGTCAATAGCAAGGCCACGACGCAATGGAGAAAGACGGAGAGCGCCAACGGCGTCCATCTCGAAGGAGTCGCCAGCGATAACCGGAGTAGTTGAAATGGTAATAAGACGACCAATCTGACCAGCAAGGAAGCCAAGATGGGAAAGGTCATGCGGCATACGCTCGGCGCCAGTTTGAATATTAGACATAATTTATCCTCAAGTAAGGGGCCGAAGCCCCTGCAATTAAAATTGTTGACCACCTACATACCAAAGACGAGCGCCTTTACGCTTGCCTTTAGTACCTCGCAACGGCTGCGGACGACCAGGGCGAGCGCCAGAACGTTTTTTACCTTTAGACATTACATCACTCCTTCTGCACGTAATTTTTGACGCACGTTTTCTTCTGCGTCAGTAAGAACGTCAGTGTTTCCTGCGCGTACACGCAAGGTAAACGCGAACAATTCAGCGGCTTTAACCGGACGCTCGACGCCATTAATAATGTTTTCCGTAAATTCAGCGCCTTCCATGATGAGACAGGCCGTTTGAATGTTGACGGGATGAACATAATAAGCAATGACGGCAGCAATAAACTCAACAGGAGCAGGAAAGCGAGGGTATCCTACAAAGTCCAGCGTACCATAAACGCAAGCCTCAACGCAGCGACGAGCACGAGAGCGGTCAGTAGCAATCCAAACTTTGTTACTCGTCAGAAAATCGAAATCATCTTCGGTTAAATCCAAAACGGCAGAAGCCTGAATGAGCTTAATAGAGGCCAAAGCGGTCTGGAAACGTACGGATTGTTCAGTAACTTGACTCATGATTTCTTACCTATTAGTGGTTGAACAGCATCGGACTCAGATAGTAATCCACGCTCTTTTAAAATGTCAACAAGAGAATCTCTACCATGAACAAAATGTGACTCATATCTAAACCAGTCCTTGACGAACGTGCCAAGCATATTAAGCCACTTCTCCTCATCCAACGCGTCAGTTTTTGACAGAATCGTTAGTTGATGGCGAAAGGTCGCAAAGTAAGAGCTTCTCGAGCTGCGCAAGGATAGGTCGAATTTTCTCATTTTCCGCCAGCAGTCCACTTCGATTTAATTCGTAAACAAGCAGTAGTAATTCCTGCTTTATCAAGATAATTTTTCGACTCATCAGAAATATCCGAAAGTGTTAACTTCTGCGTCATGGAAGCGATAAAACTCTGCAGGTTGGATACGCCAATCATTTTTATCGAAGCGCGCATAAATTTGAGCAGATTTGTCGTCACAGGTTGCGCCGCCAAAACGTCGGCTACAGTAACTTTTCCCAGCCTCAATCTCATCTCTCTTTTTGCGTTCTGCTTCAATATCTGGTTGAACGGCGTCGCGTCGTAACCCAGCTTGGTAAGTTGGATTAAGCACTCCGTGGACAGATTTGTCATTGTGAGCATTTTCATCCCGAAGTTGCGGCTCATTCTGATTCTGAACAGCTTCTTGGGAAGTAGCGACAGCTTGGTTTTTAGTGAGTTGTTCCATTCTTTAGCTCCTAGACCTTTAGCAGCAAGGTCCATATCTGACTTTTTGTTAACGTATTTAGCCACATAGAAACCAACAGCCATATAACTGGTAGCTTTAAGCGGCTCACCTTTAGCATCAACAGGCCACAACCAACCAGAACGTGAAAAAGCGTCCTGCGTGTAGCGAACTGCGATGGGCATACTGTAACCATAAGGCCACGTATTTTGCAAGCTATTTAACTGGCGGCGATTGCGTACCCGACGACCAAAATTAGGGTCAACGCTACCTGTAGGAAGTGTCCGCATAAAGTGCACCGCATGGAAATGAAGACGGCCATTAGCTGTACCATACTCAGGCACACAAAAATACTGATAGCAGTCGGCGTGTGAATCATTAGCCTTGCGACCCTCGGCAGCAAGAACCATACGACCAATATCACGAAAATAGTCACGCAAAGCATTGGGATTATCATAAAACGCCTCTAATCGGTCGTCAGCCAACGTGAGAGTGTCAAAAACGATAAACCAACCATCAGCATGAGCCTGTCGCATTGCATTCATCAAACGCTGAATAGCAAAGCCTCTACGCGATTTCATAGTGGAGGCCTCCAGCAATCTTGAACACTCATCCTTAATACCTTTCTTTTTGGGGTAATTATACTCATCGCGAATATCCTTAAGAGGGCGTTCAGCAGCCAGCTTGCGGCAAAACTGCGTAACCGTCTTCTCGTTCTCTAAAAACCATTTTTCGTCCCCTTCGGGGCGGTGGTCTATAGTGTTATTAATATCAAGTTGGGGGAGCACATTGTAGCATTGTGCCAATTCATCCATTAACTTCTCAGTAACAGATACAAACTCATCACGAACGTCAGAAGCAGCCTTATGGCCGTCAACATACATATCACCATTATCGAACTCAACGCCCTGCATACGAAAAGACAGAATCTCTTCCAAGAGCTTGATGCGGTTATCCATCTGCTTATGGAAGCCAAGCATTGGGGATTGAGAAAGAGTAGAAATGCCACAAGCCTCAATAGCAGGTTTAAGAGCCTCGATACGCTCAAAGTCAAAATAATCAGCGTGACATTCAGAAGGGTAATAAGAACGAACCATAAAAAAGCCTCCAAGATTTGGAGGCATGAAAACATACAATTGGGAGGGTGTCAATCCTGACGGTTATTTCCTAGACAAATTAGAGCCAATACCATCAGCTTTACCGTCTTTCCAGAAATTGTTCCAAGTATCGGCAACAGCTTTATCAATACCATGAAAAATATCAACCACACCAGAAGCAGCATCAGTGACGACATTAGAAATATCCTTTGCAGTAGCGCCAATATGAGAAGAGCCATACCGCTGATTCTGCGTTTGCTGATGAACTAAGTCAACCTCAGCACTAACCTTGCGAGTCATTTCTTTGATTTGGTCATTGGTAAAATACTGACCAGCCGTTTGAGCTTGAGTAAGCATTTGGCGCATAATCTCGGAAACCTGCTGTTGCTTGGAAAGATTGGTGTTTTCCATAATAGACGCAACGCGAGCAGTAGACTCCTTCTGTTGATAAGCAAGCATCTCATTTTGTGCATATACCTGGTCTTTCGTATTCTGGCGTGAAGTCGCCGACTGAATGCCAGCAATCTCTTTTTGAGTCTCATTTTGCATCTCGGCAATCTCTTTCTGATTGTCCAGTTGCATTTTAGTAAGCTCTTTTTGATTCTCAAATCCGGCGTCAACCATACCAGCAGAGGAAGCATCAGCACCAGCACGCTCCCAAGCATTAAGCTCAGGAAATGCAGCAGCAAGATAATCACGAGTATCCTTTCCTTTATCAGCGGCAGACTTGCCACCAAGTCCAACCAAATCAAGCAACTTATCAGAAACGGCAGAAGTGCCAGCCTGCAACGTACCTTCAAGAAGTCCTTTACCAGCTTTAGCCATAGCACCAGAAACAAAACTAGGGACGGCCTCATCAGGGTTAGGAACATTAGAGCCTTGAATGGCAGATTTAATACCAGCATCACCCATGCCTACAGTACAAGCACATCACCTTGAATGCC
>UCMW01000028.1 GCA_900473745.1 Hyphomicrobiales bacterium
TTACTCGACGATCGAAGCGACGATGCCGGCGCCGACGGTACGGCCGCCTTCGCGGATCGCGAAGCGCAGCTTTTCTTCCATCGCGATCGGAACGATCAGCTCAACGGCAACCGTGACGTTGTCGCCCGGCATGACCATTTCCGTGCCTTCCGGCAGCGTCACGATGCCCGTCACGTCCGTCGTGCGGAAGTAGAACTGCGGACGGTAGTTGGTGAAGAACGGCGTATGACGGCCGCCTTCTTCCTTCGTCAGGATGTAGGCTTCTGCCATGAACTTCTTGTGCGGCTTGACCGAACCCGGCTTGCACAGAACCTGACCACGCTCGACGTCGTCACGCTGGATACCACGAACCAGTGCGCCGATGTTGTCGCCGGCCTGGCCCTGGTCGAGCAGCTTGCGGAACATTTCAACGCCGGTAACCGTCGTCTTCTTGGTGTCGCGGATGCCGACGAATTCGACTTCTTCACCAACCTTGACGATACCGCGCTCGACGCGACCCGTCACAACCGTACCACGGCCGGAGATCGAGAAGACGTCTTCGATCGGCATCAGGAAGGGCTGGTCGATCGGACGCTCAGGCGTCGGGATGTAGGCGTCGACAGCGGCCATCAGGGCGCGGACTGCGTCTTCGCCGATTTCCTTGTTACTGTCGTTCAGAGCGGCCAGAGCCGAACCCTTGACGAACGGGATGTCGTCGCCGGGGAAGTCGTAGGACGACAGGAGTTCGCGAACTTCCAGTTCGACGAGTTCCAGAAGTTCTGCGTCGTCGACCTGGTCGACCTTGTTCAGGAACACGACGATCGCCGGAACGCCGACCTGACGGGCGAGCAGGATGTGCTCGCGGGTCTGCGGCATCGGGCCGTCGGCAGCCGAGCAAACCAGGATCGCGCCGTCCATCTGCGCTGCACCCGTGATCATGTTCTTGACGTAGTCGGCGTGGCCGGGGCAGTCGACGTGGGCGTAGTGACGGTTGGCCGTCTCATACTCGACGTGTGCCGTCGAGATGGTGATGCCACGTGCCTTTTCTTCCGGAGCGGCGTCGATCTGATCGTAGGCCTTGAACTCACCGAAGTACTTGGTGATCGCTGCCGTCAGAGACGTCTTGCCGTGGTCGACGTGGCCGATCGTGCCGATGTTGACGTGCGGCTTGTTGCGCTCAAACTTACTCTTTGCCATTT
>UCMW01000026.1 GCA_900473745.1 Hyphomicrobiales bacterium
ATTTCTGCTGCTTCGGTCATATTCAGTTCCTGAATTGATCCGACCATGTGCCCGCTAATGGCCAGACCGTGCCTGTTGGCACAGTGTGACAATTCAGAAATGGAACGCTGACATAGCTTTGCGTGGCGGGCACACCGGCCTGCGTATAAGGCCATCTCATGTATGACAAGCGGCCCGCCGGCGGTCAATTGGAGATCTTTCCAGACTAGCTAGCAACACATGTTTTCCAAGGACGTAACACTATGAAAAGATAAAAAATTTAATCTAACAGGCAAGTTCCCTACGGGTCGTAAGTTCGAATCCTTTCAAGAGCGTAAGACGTCGGCAAGGCACGTTTCTGAGCTGCCTCCGTCTCGCGTCACGACTGTTCCGCAGCCCCCTTGCGAACCGGCCTATATCGCTGCACTGACTATGAAGATGCTGGTGATCCGATCTGCCTTGAGGCTGGGCTCGTCTGCCGCATTTGGCTCCAACACGCCGCCGACGGTAACACTGTCACCGATCTTCAGGCGCTGACTGCCGATGGTGTCGAAAGGGTTGTAATTGAGCGACGATGTCTCGACCGTCATCCGAACGCCGCCTGCTCGCACAACCAGCATGCCCTTATCGATTTCGACGATTACACCAGTGAGACTGACCCGACCATCGATGGGGCCAAATCCTAGGTTCGGCGGGAGTGTCAAAGCGTCGATATCTGATGCGCTGACCGCAGAGCCGCTGAGAGCGAAGTAGGCGTTTCGATCCTCTACGTACACTGCTACGACATCTATAAAACCATCGACGTTTAGCGCATTCGGACCAATCGAGCCGACCGCCCTGATGTTATCACCAATCCCCAGCACCGGACGATTGCCTGGAAGACTTTTGGGCCATCCGTCAAACCGGATGTTCATACGCCCACCATCGGACCTTATGACGTAGTGATCTTCATATGCATTTACGACCTGACCTGAGATCGTGAGCAGAGCCTCCGTGGGCTGTTCGTTCTGCGAAACTTGGGCAAGTGTTGCGGTTGGTGCGCTCGTCAGCGACAAAGCCGCAGCCAGTGCGACCCAACACGAGACTGATTTGATCATTTCGATTATTTCTCCGTTTGCAGTGGCTCAATCGTCCACTGTTGCCGGCAGGGCGACATTTTCATTCGGGTTCGCCAAACATCTCCGAACCAACGACCGGTATGCAGAACCAACGGGCCTCGTAAGAGGAAAACTGCTGGTAACTTCTGGGTTGCCCGGGGGTACATGATAACTGAAAGGACGGTGATTGCCCAGAAAGTACCTTACTTAGGCATCACCATTCAGTGAGAGGCTTGCTCGACCAGCGTGGTTTATTGAGCATGTGCCTGCTTTTCCGGACAGTATACGACGTCCCATAAAGCCCCCGATAGTCCAACCACCTATTACGGTCATTCGTTCTCGAAGCAATGAACGTTAGCTCCCCGCCTGTCAGGACACTGGAGCGGAACTCGATTACGAACGCCTAGCTACGCGTCTGCTCATCGGCCAACGATCCTCCCACAACCTCCGAATGCGCTCTTGAACGCACCCTTAGGGGCCCATACATCACGAGCGCGACGCAAAAACGGGAGGAGATCGATGGCCGCCTCTTTCGCAAAAGCACGATTTCGCCACTGGGCGTTCGTGGGCCTTCTTGGTTTGTCTAATATTGTCAGCGCCTATAGCGAAGGTGGAGGCGAAGCTCTGGATGTGGTGAGCTTCTACGCTTGGAGCGTCCACACCCTTTGCGCCATCTATGCCCTAACCAAGTGGGGTGGAATATGGAAAGTCTATGCCGCTATGTCGCTTGTCGCGAACATAGCCTTCAAAGCCGGTACTCCGCTGAGTGGAGTGATCAAGCTGGCGCAGATTCTGGGATAAGCGTCGCGTCATAGCCTAGACAGACTGCCGCGACTTACGGCCCAGGTCACCCAATGGTGCAGGTCGACTATTACAGGCGTTCTTCCGACAAACCGTAACTCGATTTCATCGCGCTTGCCGGCGATCGCTTTCACGCGTGTTCTCGAGCACGAGCGACCGCCGATCCAGCGCGTCGCTGACATCGTTGGCAAGGCTAGGCTGGCAAACGGCTTCTCGACAAAGTCGATACGCAGCCTCGTATGGCCTTGTTTTGCAGACCATGCAGTTAGAGTAACTGACGGGTGGCGAAGCGCGGCTCGTCCTCGTCATCAGCGAGAAGGACCTGTCCGCTGCCGTGTTCAACGCTTCTCTTCCAGGAGCTCGATGACGTTTACGTGAACCTCCTAGCGTTTCTTTTGTGGCGCCAATCTGGCATCTGGGGCGTCACGGAAGGATGGAAGGTTTGTTTGAGACAGTTCTAAAGAGAAGATTCGTCGTCCTCGGGGGAGCGGTGATTGCCGCGAGTGCTGCAACTGGCTGCTCAACCACCGTTTCGACCTCACGCCGAGCCACAGTGCCGGTGAGGCCGCCAAATATATATGACACTATGTACGCAGCTGTCCCTGATGAGGCGTTTCCGCTGCCTGCGATACCCTATCAGCGAATTGACCTCCGATACCTCCGCCAATTGGTCGACGATCCAACCGGCGAGCGACCGGGAACACTTGTCGTCGACACCAACCAACATTTTCTTTACCTGGTGTATGAGGGCGGCAAGGCCATTCGATACGGTGTCGGATTAGGGCGCGCCGGTTTCGAATGGGCAGGCGACGGTGTAATCCAGTATAAGCGCGAATGGCCAACATGGACGCCTCCCCAGGAGATGATCCTGCGGCAGCCTGAACTTGAACCTTACAGTGCAAGCAATGGAGGTATGCCGCCGGGACTGACAAATCCGCTCGGGGCAAGGGCGCTTTATATCTTCCGTGGTGGGCGCGATACCCTTTATCGTGTCCACGGTTCCCCCGAGTGGTGGACTATCGGCAAATCTGTTTCCTCGGGCTGTGTCCGCATGCTGAACCAGGATATCATCGACCTCTATAATCGAGTTCCGTCAGGTGCGCCGATCATGGTTCGTGGACTACCAAAGGATGCAGGGACTTACTCGTCAACTCGCACGGTCTGATCTGATCACGGCTGCAAATTTCAGTGTGCACTGACCAATCAAGAACCCTTCAAACGCGGCCGGTATGAAGTTGCGGTCGCGCTGTTACACAACAATTTGCACAACCTGGGTCAGGGCAGAGCATGATAATCGACTATCGAATCTTGATCCCCTTTGTGGTTGCAATGGCGGCCATCGGTGCCCCCGCCCGGGGCCAAACTCCGAGCCTCGGGACAAAATCCATCAACGTGAAAAGACCAAGTGACCCGCATGTGTCCACGCCACGTGAGCATCGCTTTATAACAGACATTCGAGGTCGGCGGATCCGGCTAGTCGGCCCACGTTTTTTCCCTGATCCAGAGAGGCGGCTTGTTTTTCCCGGGAGAACCACAACCGATGCACGGACGCCCTAGAGCGCCGTTCACCCTGATTGAACTCCGGAGCTCGTCAATTCCCGCGCGAATTTTCACCGGGGATATATTTGACGATATGAAGGGATGAACGAGTATCTCCTGCGTCGCATCTGGAAGCCACGTGATTCAAGGCGCCATTTCCGCATTTTGGTACAAGCAAGCGGATCCGGAAATTCACAATTCGTAAACCATTTCGTAACTCAGCGACGCCTAGCTTCCTGGCCGTAGACACGCCGCACAGATGCGGCTTTGGATCTCAAAACAGGAGGCACGACATGATAGCGCAAATCCTGAGTCGATGGCGTGGAGTTGCCCGTCGCGGCTTGTTTCTCGCGATGGCAGGCGTCATCAGCACAGGCCTGACACCAGTTCATTCGCATGCCAACGTCAAATATGCCGGGATAGTGATTGACGCAAAGACGGGCAGAACGCTCTATGCCGACCAGGCTGATGCGCAACGATTCCCCGCTTCGTTGACCAAAATGATGACATTGTATCTGACGTTCGATGCGCTCCAGCGCGGTCAGATTTCCAAGCGGACACGCATGCCCGTCTCACGCAATGCGGCCGCAGAGGTGCCCACCAAACTCGGATTAAGAGCCGGCCAGAGGATCACGGTGGAGCAGGCAATTCTGGGTCTGGTGACCCGTTCGGCGAACGACGCTGCAACTGTTTTGGGTGAGTTCCTTGAGGGGTCGGAAGCCGCGTTCGCTGCCAAGATGACGTCTACTGCGCGCAGCCTTGGAATGAAATCAACCACCTTCAAGAACGCTCATGGGCTACCCAATTCAAGGCAACGTACCACAGCAAGCGATATGGCACGGCTGGGTATGGCGCTTAGAGACCATTTTCCTGAGTACTATGATTATTTCCGAACCCGCTCCTTTACTTACAATGGTCGGACTTACGGGAACCACAATCGCCTTCTTGGGAAGGTGAAAGGCGTCGACGGTATCAAGACGGGCTTCATCCGAGCATCGGGCTTTAATCTTGTGACCTCATTGGAAAGCGAAGGGCGCAGCATCGTGGCAGTCGTTATGGGTGGACGAAGCGGACGCAGCAGGAACGCCCATATGATGAACCTGATTGACCGTTTTTTGCAAAAAGCGTCCACGGGACCGGACCAGTTTGAAATCTCAAAACCCGGTTCTGATCTGCTGGTTGCCGGAAGAATCAAGACCCTGAGCGATGCACCGGTGCCCGAGCCTCGTCCAAATCGCGTGCTTGCCGCCAACAGCGATAGGCCGTCGGTTGGAGCAACCAGGGTCGAGCTCACATCCTCTGGCCCCGCCTCTGCCAACGAAGGGAGGAGGCCTGGGATTGACCACCTGTCGACCGGTTCAGTTGAGAGCCAGTGGATAATACAGGTCGCGTCTATGCCAAGTGCGAGACAGGCCCGCGAGATCCTGGCTCGCGTTAGGAGCAGTGCAGAAGAGCTGATCGGCAGAAAGGCGGCGTTCGTCCAACCCTTCGAAATCGATGGCACTGTTTACCACCGCGCTCGGTTCAGCGGTTTTGGATCAAAGGAAGAAGCGCGCAACGCGTGTGCTGCGCTGAGGGACGCACATATTGACTGTTATGCAGTGCGTCCTTCCATCGAGGCGCAGACGTAGTTGTTTGGTCAGGCAGCATGCGTGACCAGGTTAGAGGAAGTAAGCGTCGTCAAATGGCATCAGTTCTAAGGTCTACCAGGCGTCATAAGTATGGCTGCATGATTTTGTCTGTCTCACTGGCAGCATTCCTTTATGGTGCGCCACTGATGCAAGCCCATGCTCAGGCTGGACGTGTTGGCCATGTAACAGGATTGACCATTCCTCGCTTCGTTTCTATCAAGGCGAACAGGGCGCGCCTTCGAGCCGGTCCGGGGGTTCATTACCCGATAAAATGGGAGTACTTGGCGCCTGACATTCCGCTTGAAATCACCGCCGAGTATGGCAACTGGCGGAAGGTTCGGGATTGGACGAGCGCTGAAGGGTGGATGTATCATGCGCTTCTATCCGGGCGCAGAACCGCCATTGTCAGTCCATGGGGTAAGAGTCTGACCGCTCTTAGGAGTGCAGCCACCAATAAATCCGATGCCGTCGCAAACCTCGAGCCCGGCGTGTTTGTCAGCGTTAAGAGCTGCAATGGAAATTGGTGCAACATCGTAATCGATGCCCCCAAGCTAGGGGGATATGTTGAACAGGTAGGACTTTGGGGTGTCTATCCCGGCGAGATCTTCAGATAGCGAGCTCGAGCCTCACGGAAGAACGAGAAAGGCTCGGGACACTCCCGAGCCAATCTTCTCAATTTTGATCACTGTCAGCCTTGTTCGATAGGAAGTGCGACGAAGCGGCTGCCGCGCTCACCATCGATCTGGAAGAGTGCGTGATCTCGGTCAGATTTTCGGACATCTGCCAGGATTTCCTTGGCCCGTGCCACATTCGTGACTTCAGTGTTATTGATTGACGCGATGCGTTCGCCCTCAGAGATGCCGCGTGCCGCGGCCTCAGAGTCAGGGTCGACTTTCGCAATTAGCAAACCGGCTCCTTGCTCGGATGGCGCCACGGTCAGGCCAAGACTGGGGAGCGATTCCTGCTTGGTAGAGGCGGGGGTTTGTTCTGGCTCATTCGTGCCATTTGCATTGACCAGATCGCCCAAGGTCACCTCGATCGACTTGGTCTCGCCTTCACGCCAGACGGACAGATCAACTTCGGTTGAGGGGCCGGCCGACGCAACCTTGACTGAGAGATCGCGGGCGCTCTTGACTGGTTTCCCGTCAAAAGCGGTGATTACATCGCCGGCCTTGAGACCAGCCTTGGCGCCGGGGGATCCTTCTTGTGGTTCGACGACAAGGGCGCCCTGATCCTTTTCGAGCCCGAGCGACTCAGCGACTTCAGCATCCACCGGCTGAATCTGAACCCCTAGCCAGCCGCGTTCCACCTGGCCGTCATCAATCAGGTCCTGAACTACGTCCTGCACCACGTAGGAGGGGATCGCGAAGGCTATGCCGACATTGCCCCCGGACGGTGAGAAGATCGCGGTGTTGATGCCGACAACTTCACCACTGAGGTTGAATGCTGGGCCACCGGAGTTACCTCGGTTTACCGCCGCGTCGATCTGGATGTAGTCGTCGTAGGGACCGCTCCCGATGTCGCGACCAAGCGCTGACACGATGCCGGCTGTGACTGAGCCGCCGAGACCAAAAGGATTACCAACGGCCACCACCCAATCACCGACTCGGGCCTTCTTGTCGGTTGCGAACTCGACATAGGTGAACTCCCGCTTGGCATCGACCTTCAGCACGGCGAGATCTGTTCGGCTGTCCTTGCCAATCAGCTTCGCATCGAGTTCGGTTCCGTCGTCAAGCAGAACGCTGAACTCGGTGCCGTCCTCTACGACGTGATTGTTGGTGACGAGGTAGCCGTCTTCAGAGATGAAGAAGCCCGAGCCTTGAGACATGGGGCGCGCCTGACGTGGCGCGTCATTGTCTCCGCCGGGCATGCCCCTGAGGGTGGGGCCGCCGAACTGATCGAAGAAGCGCCGCAGCGGATGGTTCTCAGGCAAATCTTCCAGCCCGTTTCCAGATCCGAACCCAGGCATTTGTTCGGACACCTGTTTCGCATCCCCCTTTACGCGGACTGAAACGACCGCTGGCGAGACGGCAGTGACAACTTCAGAAAATCCGGGCACCGCCGCTTCGGCTCCCACTTGCACCGGTTCCGGAAGTAAGCACGTCTAGGCAGGCGGTCATCTTAGATGCGCTGAATGACGAGGCGCGTCGGCTGATCGCAACCGCGGACACATTCTTCGTTGCATCCTATGCAGATCAGGGTGAGCAAGGACGCCAGGTGGATGTTTCGCATCGAGGTGGTCGGCCCGGTTTTGTGCGCATTGATGCAGATGGAGCGCTGACCGTACCTGACTTCAACGGCAACCTTTTTTTCAACACACTGGGCAACTTTGTCGTCAACCCACGTGCTGGGCTCTTGTTCGTTGATCACCACACAGGTGCCATGCTGCAGGTCAGCGGCAAGGTCGAAATCATCCTCGATTCCCCTGAAATATCTAAGTTTGAAGGTGCTGAGCGGCTATGGCGCGTGTTCCCCGAGAAGGTGGTTTTGCGCCCGGATGCGCTGCCGTTGCGCTGGACACTTGCGGAAAATGGATTTTGCCCTGATAGCCTGTCTACGGGCACTTGGACGGAAGCGGAGCAGCGCATGGAAGCTGCAAGCAGAGCCAGAGCTTGGCGACGTCTGTACGTCGACAAGGTCGTTGTCGAAAGCGAGACGATAAGGTCGATCCATCTCAGTCCTGCTGACGAGAACGCGCTGGTCCCGCACAAGGCCGGCCAGCATCTTCCAATCCGGATTGCTGACCAGGATAACTTGGTCCGGCGCAGCTACACGATATCAAGTGCACCCTCTGAAGAATTCTATCGGCTGAGCGTCAAGCGGGATGGCAGGGGCTCGCAGCTATTGCATGACCTGCAGCCCGGAGACGAGATTGAGGCACTGGAGCCTGGAGGTGGGTTTTTCATCGATCCGATGGAGCGCCATCGTCCGGCTGTCCTCCTTGCCGCTGGCATCGGTATTACCCCGATGCTGTCGATGTTGCACCATGTCGTGAATGTGGGTGCCCGCACGGGCTACCGCAGACCGATATGGCTTTTCCGGTCTTCTCGCACGGCCTCCGAGCGCGCCTTCGACCACGAGATCGCCGACTTGGTTGATCGCAGTGAAGGCAGTGTTCGCCAAGTCCGCGTCTTGAGCGCGCCGGATGTGAAAAATGATGGGACGTATGATGCTGTCGGACGGATCGATATCGATCTGCTCAAGGCTCATCTGCCGTTCGGCGACTACGATTTCTTCCTCTGTGGTCCACCACCGTTCATGCAGTCTTTGCATGCCGAGCTACGTGCGTTGCAGATCCGCGATGAGCGCATCCATGCGGAAGCATTCGGACCGTCGGCACTGAGGCGTGATCACGCGAACAGCGAACCCGCAACACGTCCGGGTCGGGGCCCCGCGACCGAGGTCACAAAGGTCGTCTTCACGCACTCTGAGAAGGAAGCGTCTTGGACGCCGGAAAGTGGCACTCTGCTGGAACTGGCAGAACTAAGCGGCCTTTCGCCATCTTACAGTTGTCGCGCTGGCAGCTGCGGCGAGTGTAGGGCCAAAGTCGTTAGGGGCGAGGTAAGTTATCTGTTCGAGCCAAGCTATCCGGTAGAGGAGGGTGATGCTCTGATCTGTTGCTCGGTACCTTCAGAAGTTGGGGACCTGCAAATCGATGTCTAGGTTTCGGTGACGCTTCAAGGCGGATTCTGGATTCACATTCGACGCGGTTTCGATCTTGAGGGACGATCGCTGCCATCCATTGCCCAGCGCCAAGCGGCAGCCTGAGTTATTTGGAGACGGAATCTCAGCTGCGTCATCTGGAAATTGTTCGACCGAAGCCGGCAGAGGCAAGCTCGGCTCGAAGCTCATTGTCTGTTGCGTGCTCCAAGGAAAGTAGACCAAGATACGCATCACCTTCCTGCTTCAGTGCTGCCCAAAAGGCTGGTTCGGTTTTTAAGCCTTCCTGACGCAGTGTTTGGATGGTCCTTTTGAAGCCACTGCCTCCTAATGAAAGCAGCCGTCGTTCAATCTGGAAATGACGCCATCCGTGCTGCTGTGCGATGGGCAGTGAGCTCGCGAACAGTTCGAACTCCCATCCGTATGCACGGAACGTAGCGACTACGGGGCGGTCTTTTGAAGTCCATTGCCAAGTGCGAAACCCGCTCATATGGGCGTATAGTTGCGACACGTCGGCGACGAAGCCGTTAGGGTCCAGCGTGCAGAATAGAATGTCTATGTCGCTGGCCTCGGTATGAATATCCAGAGGCGGTGTTCCCGCTATGTGCGGATCATAAACTGCCAGTGCATCGATGATCCCGAGTTCATGTACCGCGATTTCATAGTCTGGTCTCATACTCATCGCTACTGCCCCCGCCTGTGTAGGCTCGTCAATATCTGCTCTCTCCAGATTCCGAAGCCTAACCAGGAGTGCCCTTACTTTCCCTAAAAGGCAGCCCTGTGCATTCGCGTTGTCAGATCAGATCGAGGATCGTTTCAATGCCGAAGCCTATTCAAGAAGCGAAGTCCTCGTCTAACAGGCATGCGCGTGCCTAAGTTGGCAGCCGGTTGTTGCCTCTCAGAGATAGCCACTGGAAAAGTACCAGTAACTACCGTTACCGCTGATGGGCTGGGCCAGCCCACGAATCTTTATGTTTCTCTGCGAATTCAGCTGCAGTGTTGGGAGATCGGCCTGTCAGAGCGAACACGCCGTTGCTTAGACGATCCTCACTGCCTTCGCTAATTCTTTCGTCCATCTTTGCCAGGATACTGGCATATGCTTCGTCCAATCCAGCCCTTGCGTACCGTTCAGCCAGTTCAGTTGTTGTCAGATTGATGTGTTTGATGGTTCGGCCAATCACGTCACTGATCTTTTCGGCGAAATCCGCGTAAGAGAGGGTTTCTGGTCCTGTCAGTATGAAGTCGCGGTTCCACGACGTTTCCGCCAATAGTGCGCTGACAGCCGCCCTAGCGATATCAGCCGCGTCGATGAAACCAACGCGGCCTGTGCACGTTGCGGAGTAGATTGCGTTTTCGTGCCGGATGGTCTCGAGATGTTGCTGTTCCGAGAAATTCTGCATGAACCATGTGGGTCGCAAGACTGTCCATTCCGGAGCCTCGTCCCGCAAATAGGAGTGGATCTGTCCCATCATCGGTCCGCCCGCTTCAAGGGATGACGCGCTTAGCAGTACGAAACGCCGGACGCCACGCTTTCGCGCGATATCAAGGATAGGAGGAACGAGCGTCCCATGATCACTATTGTTGGTCGGTGCAACGATATAGATAGCATCAACGCCATCGAATGCTGCATCTGCTGTACGAGGCTCTTGCCAGTCAAAGGTGACATCGTCATGGCTAGAGGGTGACCGAGTGGTAATCTTCGCCCTTACTCCTCTGGTTGCAAGCTCTTGAGTGACAAGTCTTCCTGTTTTTCCCTTACCACCGATGACCAGGATCTGAGTTGACATGGCCGACTCCTCTCAATCTTTGTCCGCAGATGGCACGCTCTCAATTGCAGAGAGAACAACAAGTGGGTTCCAGTAGTCACGGTAGCGACCAATTCGACCGTTTTTAAGCTCGATGATTGACACATAGTCCTGATCGTAGCGGGCACCAGTGTCCGGCGAATGACCCTTGCAGCTGAACTCGATGGCCGCAGTGTCACCTCCTACGGAAATGAACGCGTGCTTGAGCGTCATAGACTCGATTGAAATGAGCTTAGACACTGATGGAAGATAGGCCTCAAGTTCTGCCCGCCCTTCCAGACGCTCCGTGAAACCGGGTGGGTGATACGGGAATTCGAACACTACGTCCTCTGCGCACATCTCCAGAAGAGTTTGCGCATCCGATGCCAGCGCATCTCCCAGAGCTTGCCGCAACAAAGTCGATAGGCTTGGAAACTGATCGATCGATTTGGACATTTCGCTTTACTCCTTAGCGTTGGAACGATACCGTTCCGAGCTATATGGGGTAAAATGAATGGAACGCAAGCGTATCGACGAAAAAAACAGGCGGCGTCCGAGCGGAGCGGCCGTGATGCGTGACGAAGTTACGGATTCTCTCCTGCGCGCATTTCTGGAGGAGTGGGCCGTTCACGGCTATGCCGCGTTAAGCTTGGAGCGGGTAGCTGCACGTGCGGGAGCGGGCAAGGCGGCCATATATCGCCGCTGGCCTTCCAAGCTGGCTCTCGCTGTCGACGCGGTTCAAAAGTTTGGCATGGTCCTAACGGATGTAGCCGACAAAGGCGCACTGAGGAATGACCTGGAAGCTTACCTGCTGATGCTACGGCGCGCGCTTCGTCATCGCCTCGTGCGAAAGATACTACCGGATCTTTATGCAGAAGCGTCGCGTGGCTCCGAGCTCGCTCCAGTATTGAAGGATTTATCCGTATCGCGCCGGCGCGGCGGAGTAAGCTTGATCGAGCGGGCGATTGGCCGCGGCGAATTGCCGGCCGTGATCGACCGAGAGCTTGCGATGGATATGATACCCGCATCCCTTTATTGGGGCATGATCGTTACACGACGTCGCATTACACGGGTACAGATCCAACGGCAGGTAGATGCGCTGGTGGCCGGCCTTCAAGCCATCTAGACCGCTATTGTTTTGGGCGCTATCGCTTTACCCCCCCGCCCCAACGTGGCGAGTGCTGTTGGAGATATGTGCAGCTGAAACAAGTCGCAGTTCGAAGTGCGCAAGCCAGAACCGACCCATCTCCTGAAGCATAAACAGAAACAACCTCTCGCCGCCATCCCATTGTCCAGGGCTGCTAACCAGCGCGCGCAAGAATGGGGGCCTAGTTCCCATAAATGCCTCGACGTAACTTCTTCCAATCAACCGAGGCATGAAAGGATACTTCAATGAAAAACCGATATTCGATGTTTACGATCGTCATCGCTGGAACCCTCGCGACCCCTGCGTCTGCTCAAGATTCCATCAGTTGCCCTCAGGAAGGAACAGCTTCGCCCTTGGCGCTTCATGAAGAGTGGATCATGAAGGGATGGGAACGTCGTGACGGCGATCCGAAGTTCAACTTCGTGGAAAAAATGGGCAAGTATTATGACCTCGAAGAGCCGGGTGGCGTATTCTGGGACAACTTTGCGCCTGGCGACACGCAACTCTTCACCGACGCGAGCGTTTACGGGCCCAACTGGGAAGATCTTCAGAACGCGGCGAGGTCTGTCCTCCACGGTATGACCGATGGCCACCACGCGGTTGTGGGAGAAAAGGTTGCGAGCTCGGCCGTCGGTTTTGTCGGGCGACTCGAACGCCTTGACGGAACTGTTATCGCATTCGATGCGCGATCTCAGATCGGCTGGGCTTGTGTCAATGGGACCTGGAAGATCAAGCAGGAAATGACCTATGCTTGGGTGGTCGAGCCGGAAACAATTGAAAAGACGTTGGGCAAGATGATCGCCCAATGAACATCGGCCGTCGGCCCACGTTTTGGTCTCACGCAGCATTCGCCAATGACTGCCGGATGCTGCGCATCGGGCTGCGATAATGTCTTCCCTTTTTGAACGGCGGACGCGCCCAGACTGTCTGCTTTCGTTAGGCGCCGACCAGGAGTGAACAGTGGGGTCTTGTGAATTGGTGACACGCCACAGGCGGTAAAATGCCGCTGATTTTCCTTTTGTAAAGTCTGCAGTCAGTTGTCTTAGGTCGCGGATTTAGATCCGGTCGCGACGGCGCAAACCCGACGGATTGGATCAAAACTACGGCTGATGTTCGAAAAACTCCATGTTCGCGCAATCTTCGGCCCTAGTCTGCAACGCATGAACAATCGGCTCTGTCGCTTCAAGCTGTATCTGCGGCGAACATCGCTTGGATATCTCGCGCCCACGCTGGAAAGCATCTTCAATGGGTCAGCTGCTCAATAGACCTGAGGGTCTAATTGGCAGGGCATCTCATATGTTCGGAGAAGATTGTCACCATGAACTCAATGGCTAGATTTTGGCCAGTAGCCCCATCTGCAGGATGTCGTATGGCATATCAACATGGGCCCGCGATGGTGCGGGCCTCAGCTTTCAGATTGATGCAAACAAGCTCTGAGCGAGTGGCGCATCCGGGGTTCAGGACGATCAGGAATCCAGGTTCTCTTCATAAATGGCCCAACCGGCGTTGTGCGGGAATGTGCTTAGCTGCGGCGATTGTTTATCTCCTGCTCGGGGCTGGGCATGTACGTTCGAATGAGGAGACGCCGATGATCTATCCTGAAACCGAAGAGGTCAAAGTCATGGAGGAGCACTTCGGTACTGCCATTGCTGACCCCTATCGTTGGTTGGAAAGTGATCTCAAAGCGGATCGAGCGGTCGCCCAGTGGGTTGACGCACAGAACAGCGTAACAAGCCGTTATATGGCGAGCCTTGCTAGTCGGGACGCATTCCGCGACCGTTTGACGGCGTTGTTTCATCATGAACAGTTGACGAGCCCCCTCAAACGAGGAGGGGACTACTTCTTCACCCGGAACACGGGGCTCGACATGCAACCTGTCCTGGTCGTGCGAGACGGCGATAACGGTGCTGAGCGGACGATCCTGGATCCTAACCAGTGGTCCGAAGACGGTACAAAAGCACTAGCCGTATGGGCTCCCTCCGAGAACGGAAAGCTTGTGGCCTATGCGATCCAGGAGAATGGTTCGGATTGGCGTACCATTCGTGTTCTTGACGTGCAGAGCGGCGCGGTTCTCGCTGATGAGATTGCCTGGGCCCGTTTTACCCTGATTGCCTGGGCGGCGGATGGTTCCGGCTTCTTTTATTCTGGCAGCCCGGAGCCAAATGAGAGTGGTCGATCTGACGCGCAAGTGGTCAACCATGCTGTCTACTTCCATCGGCTTGGCACACAGCAGTCTGAAGATCGCCTTGTCCACTCTCCTGCGGCCGAGCATCCGCTTCTACATACTGTCGATGTCACTGCGGATGGAAGATATTTGGTCATCTATTCTACCGCCCTCATGGGAGGAAGTGCTCTCTCGTTGGTAGACCTCACTGTTCCCGAGTGGCAGGTGCGGCCAGTGATTGATCGCTTCGACCATTTGTCCGCACTTGTTGGCAATGTCGGTACGAAACTTTTCATTCTGACGACTGATGGAGCCGAACGAGGAAAGATTGTTACCGTAGATTTAGCCGCGCCGAACTTGGTCTTCACCGATCTCATTGAGGAAAAGCCTGGCGCGTATTTGCGCCTTGCCTCTCTGGTTGGCGACAAACTTCTCTTGTCATACATGGTCGACGCAAGAATTGAGGTCGAGCGTTATGAGCTGGATGGAAAGGCGGCGGGGGCTGTACGCTTGCCAGGAGCTGGGAGCGCGGGAACGTTCAGTGGCCGTCCGGGTGACAACGAAGCATTCTTTACGTTTACCAATTACGCCACTCCCAAGACCGTTTACCGCTATGATGTGAACGCCAAAGAAGCCACCTTGTGGGCCGGGCAGGATGGTTTGACGGATGCCGACCGTTCGCCTAGCGAGATCGAAGTAGAGCAGCGCTTCTACGCCGCCAAGGATGGAACTCTCGTCCCAATTTCGATCATCCGACGCGCCGGAGCCGAAGCTGCCGCACCAACGATGCTGACCGCCTACGGAGGCTTTGGTATTCCGCTGCTGCCGGCTTACTCGCCACAGGCAGTCGCTTGGGTTCAAGAAGGCGGTGTCTATGCGGTGGCCAACATTCGTGGCGGGGGCGAATACGGAAAGGCCTGGCACGAAGCAGGCAAAGGTCAGTCGAAGAAGACTGCTTTTGATGATTTCATCGCTGCTGCAGAATTCTTGAACCGCGAGGGCATCAGCAGTGAGGGCGGGCTTGCCATTCACGGCGAGTCGCACGGGGGCATGCTTGTCGGCGCAGTCGTCAATCAGCGTCCAGACTTGTTCGATGTCGCGCTCCCTGGCGTCGGCGTTATGGATATGATGCGCTTTGATCGCTTCACTGCAGGCAACCTGTGGGTCTCTGAATTCGGGAGCCCCTCGGCAGAGGACAGCTTCAACTACCTCCGGTCTTACTCTCCGCTTCACAACATCAAGACCGGAGAAGATTATCCGGCCATACTCGTCACGACGGCAGACACCGACGACCGAGTGGTTCCTGCCCATTCATTGAAATACGTGGCGACGCTTCAAGCGTCACAAGTCGGACCGAGACCGCAGCTGCTGAGGGTGGAACGAAACGCCGGCCATGGTGACGGCACGCCAACTCAGAAGATCATCGATGAATATGCCGACAGGTGGTCCTTTGCCGCGCATTGGACCGGCCTCCGGTGAGCGTCCATGAAGGACGGCCACTCCTCCTAGATCCTTTCGTTCTGCCCCCTCGTGGACCAATTCAGGGGGCCTTGCGCAACTAACATAGTTACCGCTGTGCGTGAGGACACAAGCCTACGGAAATCCATCTGCGAACGGCCGTTCTTCGATCCAAAACCTAATTTTGCAGCCGTTGCCGCCTAGGGCGCCGCGGATGCAGATCCGTTACCAAATTCTAGTGTCACACAACTAAAAGGACTGTTTCATGAGACGAGCTTCGTGCCTGGTTTCATTTGTCTTTGCTTTCTGCTCTCTGGGAACCAGCGCTCTTGCTGACGACATCAGCAGGATCGCTGAGTCTTCGTTTGGCCCGGTCATAAAAGAATATGCCATCCCTGGACTTGTGGTGGGTGTGACCCGCAATGGGGAGCACAGCTTTTACTCATTTGGGCTCGCCTCCCAGGCTGACGGTCTCAAAGTCAACCCGGACACTCTGTTCGAGCTTGGTTCAATCAGCAAGATCTTCAACGTCACCTTGGCTGCGCTCGCAGAAGAGCGCGGTAATCTCAGTCTGGACGATACCGTGGCGCAACACCTTTGCGCGGCGCCTTGCTCAATTGCCGGCGACTTGACGCTTATGGATCTGGCAACCCATCGTACCGGCGGCATGCCTCTGCAAATCCCGGATAGCGTATCGAGTGAAGACGAGCTTGTAGATTGGCTCGAGCACTGGCGTCAGTCACAGCCGGATGCACGTAGCTATTCAAACATCAGTATTGGTCTTCTGGGGTATATCACCGGTCAAGCGTTCGAGGGGGGATACAAGAGGGCGGTTCAAGACGTTCTTTTCCCGGCACTCGGCCTGACGAACACCTGGATCGATGTGCCAAGGATCAAGATGTCGCAATACGCTTTCGGCTACGATCGCAAAACGAACGCTGCCATCAGGGTCAATCCGGGCTTGCTCGATGCGGAGGCGTACGGGATCAAGTCCAGTGCCCGAGACATGCTCAAGTTGCTCGACGCAGAACTGGGTGTCGACATCATCGCGGACGAACTTAAGAATGCCATCGCCCGTACTCAGCAACCCGCATATCGCACGGCGTACTTCGAGCAAGCGATGATTTGGGAAAGGTATTCATGGCCCGTTGACCTGCAGACAATCCTTGCTGGGAATGGAGTTGATTTTATCTTGAACCCTCAGTCTACCGAGGATCTCAAACCTGGTCCGATTTTCGAGGAAGAGGTCATCCTCAGCAAAACCGGCTCGACGAACGGATTTGGCGGGTACATCGCGGTAGTACCGAGCGAGAAGATCGGGGTTGTAGTACTCGCTAACAAGAACTACCCCAATGAAGCCCGCGTCAAGGCGACCGTGGCGGTCATAGAAGCCATGTTGGCAGAGTGACGATAATCGTTTGAAGGCTGGCAGATCTTGATGCCAGCCTTCGCCTGGCCTTTTCAGAACAGGGCCAGCAATCATCTAAGCCAGCGACCTTCATGCAGTGAAGACGATCTTAGCGGCACGCATTGCGCATCCGTATGAAATCCTGATCACTCCATGTTGTCGCAATGTTCGACCGTATTTTTCGGCTCTGACGTCCGGCATTCAAGTCCGATGGCGTGAGACGTCGAATAATTGAGGTAATGAAATGGTCTTTCAATCACTGAAACGAGGCGCATCCGCACTGAGGAGCGCCGCACTCGTAACGTTGCTGGGTATGGCAACGGCAGGCTGCGTATCCGATAGCGGATCGATGGAAAACGCCTATCGCGCCAATCTTGCTAGCGAAACAGCACTCAACGCCCAGATCATAAGCGACCGCGCTCGAGATCAGCGCTGCCAGCGTGACCCGAGCCGGCGTGAGTGCGGTCCTCGATATCCCCGCTAATAGCCTAAACAGAGATCACCGGCGGATACTGCAGTGTGAATCCAACCGGTGATCTCGTCATTCTGCTTCTGTTATCTTTCGGGATCGGTCGCTAAGGCACGTTGAAAGATGGCGTCATGGCGTCCCAGCGAGGGCGCGTCCGATCGTTGCAGGAATAAGGCCCTTTACGGCCTTCCAACCCTTCAAAGGAATCTGTCATGCATGACTGGACATCTGCGAAACGGCCGAATCTGGGGGAAGTGGGCCTCGGAATAATATCCTTTCAGATCCTGCTTATTCTGGTGGCTCTTGCAGTCGGCGGCCTGGCGCCTGGCGAACCAGTATGGCAAGGGGTCATCGGCTCGTACGGCGGAGGTGTCGCCGGCCTCGGTGCGTTCGCCATAGCATATCTTATCCGTCGACGAGGTTTCTCAGCCTACGGGTTCACACAAGTTGACCTCCGCTGGTTCGTAATTGCTTCGGCTTTAGCAGTCTTTGGATACGCCTGCAGTATTGTTATTCTACAAGGGCTTTCTGAGTGGGGCAGGGGCTCAGCCGACGATCCTCAAGCGATACTCCACGCCGCAGCGCGGGGAGGTGCAGTACCTTTTCTCCTGTCTTTTATTGGTGGGGCTCTGCTGACTCCATTGGGCGAAGAATTGCTATTCAGAGGTGTTGTCGCGAATGCACTGAATCGGTTTGGAATGTGGGCAGGTGTCGGCTTAAGTTCCGTAATTTTCGGAGTGGCCCATGGAGTAGGAGTAATTCTACCTATCGCGATCATGATGGGGCTCTTCTCTGGCATTCTGTTCCGCATGACAGGTTCGATCTGGCCGTCCGTCGCTCTCCACTCCCTGTATAATGGGCTTCACAGCTTCGGCTCAGCGCTTCAAGGCTAGCGTGTGAAGCTCGCCGATCAGATATGTATTGCCAAGAGACCTGACGAAAGGGTTGATCGCGCTTAAGATTCGACAAGCGCGATGCGGATAAGCGCTCCCCCGAGCGCACCGTCAAGAATACTAACTTGGCCTTCATGTCGGGTGATGACCTCTTTCACCAGGTTCAGCCCGAGACCCGTTCCGCTCTGACGCGGATGCAATCGATGGAACGGTTCGAAAACACGCTCGCGTTCATCCGGAGGAATGCCTGGACCATCATCTTCGACTTCAACAATGGCTCCGTTAATCCTCACTAACACTGACTTCCCTCCGTGATGAACGGCATTCTGAATCAGGTTGGAAATAACACGTTCAAGCGCGGCGGGATCTCCCCGGCAGACGCCACGTCTGACGACCTTAACCTCTATTTTACAACCCTGAGCGATTACGATCGGCGCCAGGTCCGCAACGACTTGCCGGACAAGAGATGCAAGATCGACTGTCTCAAAGTTCGTGTCGATATCAAGTCGCTCAAGGTCAAGCAGCTGCTCTGTCAGGGTGGCAAGCCGTTGAACGTCCTGGTTCAGCTCCTGCACCGCATGCGCCTTGGAGCTTTCGATCTTGCTTCGTAGAATTGCTAGTGGTGTGCGCAGTTCGTGGGACGCCGAAGCAATAAAACGTCGCTGCCGTTCATATCCGTCATCGAGCCTTGCAAGCGCGTTGTTGAAAGCGCGGATTAGCGGCAAGATCTCGCTTGGGACGTTATGGGCATCAAGTCTGTGCCCGCGGCTATTGATATCAATTTGCTCAGCTTCCTGCGCCACCCGAACCACGCCGCCCAAAGAGCGTTTTACTATCCAGGGGGTCACGATCAGCGACGTCAGGAGCAGCATTAAGAAGATTGGGATGGCGAACGTATTTGAGGCCATCAACACCATGAAGCTCAATTCCGATAGTGCACCATGTCCCATAATGGTAAGCTCGCCGATGTCGCTTCGTTCCCTGCGAATTACCGCTGCCAGTTCATAGGGAGCCTCACGATCGCGCATTTGAGCGTAGGACAGCTCGCTCAGCTGGCCGACAAACGATTGATAAAGTGGTGGGACATTGCCAAGCGACACGGTTTGTCGGTTGCTGTCTTCCGCAACGAACCAGAGTGTTGGCGAACTAGCACGCAACTGCTCTAACTCGGGCGTCATAACGATAGAAAGACGCCCCGCCTCGTCGCGTGCAATTGCTTGCGCGATCACCGACGTAATTTGTTGGTCAGCATAAGGACCACCACTATCAAGTCGTATCGCGACAGACACGAGGATCGCGAAAGCTATGTATAAGGTTATGAAGTGAAACGTCAGCGGGTAGATGATCAGTGCTCGCTTGAGAGAGCTATGTTTCATCAGGCGGCTTCCCGGAGCAGGTACCCAACCCCTCTAATCGCGTTAATCTCTATACCAGCGCCGGAGTCTTTGAGCCGTCGGCGTAGCCGGGATATGTGGGAATCCAGTGTGTTAGACTGAATCTAGTCATCGAAAGCGAAGACAGCCTGTTCGAGAGATTCCCGCAGTACCGTTCTGCCGCGACGTTTCATGAGGGCTGCTAGAACCCGTAGTTCGCGACGAGGAAGATCGATGCGAGCACCGTTCACCTCCACTTCCTCATTGGACAGGTCATAGATGACGGTTCCGGCTCTAATCTGCTCGCCCTGTAACTGGGCAGGGCGGCGCCGAACTGCCCTTATGCGTGCCAAGAGTTCGTCGATAGAAAACGGCTTGACCAAGTAGTCATCGGCTCCTTCGTCAAGACCCACGACACGGTCTTCGACCGCACTGCGTGCACTGAGGATGATGATGTGGACTCCTGGGTTGCGAGCGCGCACATGGGGCACCAGGCTCAGCCCTTCTCCATCGGGTAAAGTCCGATCCAAAAGGACTAGATCGAACTCTCCAATTGCAACGGCTTCCGTTGCGGCTCCCAGATTGTCTGCTTGGTCGACGATAAACCGCTCGCGGCGCATGACTGAAGCCAGTGCATCCGCTAGCCGAACCTCGTCTTCAACGAGGAGTACTCTCATTTAAACCTCGCTTCTAATCTCAGTGAGTCTTTACAAAACGAGAGATCGCGTCCACCACCCCCGGCGCCAAGGGAAGATTGTCTGCAAAATATGTCGCAATGTTTTCGTTCCGGTCATTTGAGCCGACTGTCTTCAGAACATGGTTGGTGTCCGGAAGTATAACCGATTTGGCGTGCGGGGCAGCCTCATTCAGAAGTTTTGCATCGGCCACTGACACCTGCAGGTCGCGCTCACCTTGCATGATGAGAATGGGTTTGGGGGGCTTGCTCGCCAAGTCCGCAGGATCGAGTGCGAAAGTGCTGATGAGAAAATTCTGTACTGCCTGACCGAAAAGCGGAGAAAGCTCGGGCGGGATCTGCGACGCGTCGACACGCCGTCCAGCCGATAACTCGTCGATCGCATGACTTGCTGCATCCATCAGATGCGCGATGTCGGCATTAGCGCTTAATTGTTCCCTGAGAACCTCTCCGAGTGGACGGCCGGCCGTTGCGACAAGGATGACGCCGCAGACATTTTTTAGTCTCTCGGCGGCAGCCAGTGCCACCAATCCGCCCTCGCTATGCCCTAGGAGCCAGACACATCCGGCCCCAGTCCGGCTACGGATTACGTCGATCCATACGCCCGCATCTTGAACGTAGTCATCTACGGTTACCGCGTTGGGATCTTCTACTGCGGCGTGGCTACCGAACATGCCGCGTTTATCTATCCGAACGCTGCCAATTCCCTGTTCACCCAAACCTTCGGCCAGAAGTCGATATGGTGCCGCCTTGACACCTTGCGGATTGTTGCCGTCCCGGTCCGTTGGGCCGGACCCCGGTATGATCAGTATCATAGGCGCACTTTGCGCGGGAAGGATCATCGTCCCTCGTAGTGCACCTTGAGGACCTGGCGCCTCAATCTCGCCGATTGCCGGTATCGAGGTCCCAATGGCGAGCATTGCAGTGATCGTTGCAGATCGCATCTGATGTCTCCGTAAACAATAGTTCTTCGAAGGTTTATCGATCGACAACATGACATTTCCGAGATCCTGTAGGGACGCAGAAGGCTAGGCCGCTTTGGACGAAGAGCTTTTGCTAACAGGTGCCGCTGGTTTGGGCGCTAGCCGACCTAAGTGCAATCAAGCTGGCGTCCCCAAGAGCACCGCTGGCACACGCGTGCAACGCCAAGCCTCAAAAACCATACCGTGCCTGGCGTTTTCACGTGCCGCAGGATAAGATCGACACCAACTGAGCCACGGGCAAGAACACACCTCTTCGTAGCACTTGAGGATTAAGGTGTCGGCGCGGCTCCGTTGTCGCAGCTCGCAACGCTACAGGTGGCCTGCGCTCGTTCGGCAAAGAGCTTTGATAATGCCTGCGACGCGACAATCGCTCTCGGAAAGCCGGCAGCAACGGTGATCATGTAGACGATTTCCTTCAACTCATCCTCCGTCACGCCGATGTTCAAGGCATAACGAGCATGTACTGTCATCAGGTCAGTCATACCCATGGCGGCGAAGGTAGCAACCGCTGCGAGTTGCCTTGTACGGTCATCAAGACCCGGTCTCGACCAAACATCACCGAGCGCGTAGGCCTCGGTCGCTTCCGCCAGGAATGGAAACTCTTCCCGCATGTTCTCGAGATTGTTTTGCGGCACGCCATTGTTGAGCTTGTTGACGACGGCCGCGCCTTTGGCGCGACGTTCCTCGACAGTATCTGCAAGGGCTGGATGCGCCAGAACAAGGACTGCAATGGTGCCAATTGCGGCAAAAGGATAACGGGACAAACGAGCCATTTGATTACTCCATTTTTTCAGGTTGATGCTAGTCGCGGACATTGAGTGGTCCTGCCTCGCCCTGCGGAGCGCATGCCAAGGGCGGGCCTATCTTTAACAAGTGGACTTCACTTGCGTCGCAAGATCATCCCAGCGTGATGAAGCGTGTTCTCGTCGACGAAGACGCCGTCTGCAGTGAAGCCGGTGTCGTCCCAGTAGTCGATTTGGTTACCGGTAACGACATAACGCCCCTGGTAAGCGCTTTCGCGGTTGCCACGAGCTTCGTCGTAGCGGCCATTTGGCAAGAGTTCGTGGCGGATGCGACCGTCATCCGTCACCCACATTCCGACGTAGGGGTGGTTTTGTTGTTGGGAGTGATTTGCAGACTGAGCTGGCATGTTGTTCTCGGCTTTTGTGTTTTGGGCCAATGCGCCGAAAGCCGTGGCAGTGGCGACGACTATCAGGGCTACAAGCGGAAGAAAATTCTTCATGACTTAAGCTTTCCTGGTGAGGTCTTGTCTTGATGGAGCAGCCCGTCAGAGCAGCGTCCGTGTCGGGCGGACCACCAGTTCGTTCACATCGACATCTTCGGGTTGCTCAATCGCGAAACGGACTGCGCGCCCGATGGCATCGGGGGGCAGCGCGATCGATCGATAGGTCTTCATCGCTTCCGCCGCCACCGGGTCGGTGATAGTGTTAGCCAGTTCGCTTTCCACGACTCCTGGGTGTATGCAGGTGACGCGCAGTTTGTCATTTTCCTGGCGCAGCCCATCGGAGATTGCTCGGACGGCGAATTTGGTCGCGCAGTAAACAGCAGCGGTTGGTGAGGCTGACAGGGCGCCGATCGAAGCTATGTTCACGATGTGGCCTGAACCGCGATGGTTCATTTCCTGCAGGACAGCTGCAATGCCGTAAAGCACGCCCTTAACATTCACATCCACCATCAAGTCCCACTCGTCCACTTTGAGTGAAGACATAAGCGATAGCGGCATTACGCCTGCGTTGTTGACGAGGACATCAATGTGGCCATGCTCCCGCCGCGCTTCTTTTGCGAAAGCTGCGAATTCCGCACGATTGGTCACGTCCACCTTGAATGTGCTGACCTTGCCGCCGAACGGCCTGATCTCTTGAGCAACACTTTCGAGGCGGTCTGTGCGCCGAGCGCCGAGCACAACCGTCGCGCCCGCTTTCGCAAGTTCGCGCGCAATCCCCACTCCAATGCCGCTGGAAGCGCCAGTAATGAGAACAACTTTATCCATAGCTTTTCCTCTCGTGGTTTCGTGTTGAACTGAGAGTAACCTTAGGACATTGTTGCGATAAGCCACCCTTCGCTTAACTCAGAGAGAAGAAAAAATAACCAATGTTGTCGGACCTTAATGCGCTCGCAGTCTTTGCCTTCGTCGCAGAAGAGCGGAGTTTTCGCGCAGCTGCAGATCGCATGGGAGTGACGCGTTCAGCCGTCAGTCAGACGATCCGTAAGCTGGAAGAAGCACTCGGTATTGCGCTCGTGAACCGCACAACCCGTAGCGTCGCGCTGACAGAAGCCGGCGAGAGGCTATACGCGGAGGCAGCGCCGGCGTTGCGCGAGATGCAGGGCGCTCTAGACGCTGCCGCTAATTTGACCGGAACTCCGCGGGGACGGCTAAACCTTGCAGTGTCATCCATTGCCGAGAGTTTTCTTTCTGGTCCTCTTCTCACGTCCTTTTTGAATCAGAATCCGGACGTAAAGCTACACGTCACCGTGACCGACGAGGAATTCGATATCGTTGCGGAAGGATATGATGCTGGTGTGAGGCTGGGAGAGGTGATTGCCCAAGATATGATAGCGGTGCCGGTAACAGGCGAGCAACGTCAACTGGCTGTGGCATCGCCCGCATATCTTGAGCAGCAAGGCATGCCAAGTCATCCAAGTGAGCTTGCAAACCGACGGTGTATCGGGTGGCGTCGATCTGCGAGTGTCGCACCCTATCGGTGGGAGTTCTCTGAGAATGGGCGGGAGTTCTCGGTAGCTGTGGCGGATACAATTACAACCACCGATATGGCGCTGATGATCAAGCTCGCTGTTGCGGGTGCTGGCATCAGCTTTGGCATGGAAGACAGTTTCCGTCCGGCGATTGCGCGCGGTGAGCTGGTGCCGGTTCTAGAGAATTTCTGCCCACACTTTCCCGGTTTCTATCTATACTACCCAAGCCGGCGTAATATGGCGCCGAAACTGAGAGCACTGGTGGAACATCTGCGTAGTTATCGGTGAGTGTGGTCTGCCACGAACGTCCGTGCTCGCGGCGGTACGTATTTATTCGATAGCCAGACTTGGGCCCGACCGAATTCCGGGAAAAGGTCGTTTCGCAGAGAGCTGTGGCAACAACCACGACCGGATTCGGGCCCGTTTGCAGGCTCCCTTAGATCCTCAGTCGCTCGCAGCATACAATAGGGCAATGTCTTCGTGATACCGTTTGCAGGGCCCGTCAGCGAACAGGACAACTGCTCTAATTCTTTCAACTACAACGGTACAGCCATTCGCGAAATGAAAACGCCTGTCGCCTCGTTTGGTCCTTATCATCGTAGGCATTTCATCCTGCGGCCTGTCGTTTTGCACGATAGGCTGCGGCGGAGCCGACCACATCTCAGCATCGCTCACGAAAGCGCGGCCCGCTCGTTTGTCGTATATGCAGAGCTCCGATCTCGATGATCCTCGCGTTTTATCCGAGACCAACATGGCTACAACACCCGCTCGGTCGTCGAAGCCAACAATGGTTGAGGCCCGAGAATTTCGCAGGCCGCTGGCACTCAAACACGCCTTTGTGACTTTAGCCTCGAAGGCCGCCCATGCGTCACCGCTGGACGCGTTTGCAGGGCCGCTGAATGCTATGAATGCGACGCTTATGGCGCTGACCACAGTACGGTTCATCGTTTTAGTTCTCCTGTTATTTCTAATGATAGTGGGGAGCGTCTTGAGCGATGCGTGATTGAGTTTTCCCCAATGAGTGCGCAGCCTTGAGTCCTTCTGCAGTCATCACGTGTGACGCGAGGGCTGCCGAAATTTACCCTTTACGGGGCGTCATAATTGTTTGGCTGAGCGACACTGATATTGCTCTACCGCAGCCACTCTTGGCCCATGCATCTCGTGACTTGAGAGCTGGTCGCGCCCACCAAGCATCACCAGAGATTGTCGTGGTCGCCACGCAATTCAGCGAAACCCACAACGCATCCCGTCACAACGTAGGCTGTTCAGAGTATCACATCATTGTTGCCGAGATGTTCGCATAGGACCGCATTTCCACGTCGCGGCGACGAACAATACGGCAATGGTGCCGACAGCCAGTCCTGGCAGAAGGTTCGCCGGAATTCCTACGATCTCACTACGGCCGGCCAGTGCCCCTCCGATGTCGACATGAAGCGCCGTTGCGAGCACCAAGCCAGAAACGTTGTAGACGCCATGAATTACAACCGCGACTTCCAGGCCTCCTGTCCTCCAAGTAATGACCGCCAGCGAGGAGAAGAGCACGAGATAGGAGGTCAAGAGGTAGGGATCGGAAGTGCCGTGAAACAGTGAGAACAGGCCTGCTGTAAGACTGATGCCAAGGATCGCGCCGCTGAGGTCTCCGAGGGGCCAGCTGCCTACTATCCGGAACATCAAGCCGCGGAAGCCATATTCTTCACCGGCGGCGGCGAGCGGTGTAAGGATCATGCCAGTTATGAAGAAGGCCACTACATCCACGTTGCTCCAAGTTACGGTGTCGCCTGGCATGAAAAGCGATGTCAACGACATCGGAATAAGCACCAAAGGGCCAAGGACCACTAAGGAACGGCCAAACATGTCGAACCGAAAGCTGCCGGTGACCGAGTGCAACGAACCGGCAGGAAGACCGTAGAAAACACGCTGCAGCAGCATGCTATATGGTATGAGCAGCGCCAACGCCAACGATGTGGCTGCGTGCACGAGCGGTGTAAAGCCACTCCGCCCAAGAACATTGGCATCAATAAATGAGGCGCCAGCGAGGGCAAGATTGGCAAAGCCGATCAATCCCCCAAACAACAGCACGATCACCGTTAGGCCGCGCAGGATACGTCTTCTGCGTCCTGCAAAAGCACGGTGATATTCTACCTCAGTGGGCAGATGCCTTTGGGGAGCGACGGGCTTGGATCGGGAAAAACCCTGCTCGCGGTCGTTCGTCATATCAATTCCTGTTGCTGAAGATTCGGTCTGGTCTTTCGAGACGAAGCCAATTTTGGTTTTTGGTAGATTGTTTCTGAATTGGTATCAGGGGCACAGCCATGAGGCAGTGCTAGCGAGGATGTCGTTGGCCTTCTGAATGAGTTTGACTATCCGACCGGGTCTGGTTTTCGGTGCGTTTTTACTCGTTTTGGTTATGCCTTTCGTGATCTAGCTTTGCTTGAGGCGATCCATTGGCGGCTTGTCGCGAGTAGGCTGCTGATTAAGCCCGTAATCGGCCCGGATGCTGAAGTTGAAGGGTGGCGCTGAGATCTCTCATCTCCAAAAACTACGTGGCTGCCGGCGTTTAGCTGCTACGCTGAGGTTTACAGAACTGCAGAGAGGGGCTTGGACAAGAGGGGAGGGCTGCTGAAATCCTAAGTACGGTGCAAAAACACTGCACATGGATCTCCTAGGGAAACAGGCGTTGGCACGCCTGCTTACCCGAGTTCTGCAGGGTAGAGCTTCAACGGCTCGCCGTGGCCGCTCGCGGTCCAAAAAACAGGAAAAGATTGCAGCAACATTGCGTGAAACGAAAAAAATACGAGAGCCGGTTTGGTGGTGGCCGCTCACTACTCTGATAGTTGACCAGAAACACGGCCTCTCGGGCGCGTACAGAATAGCCGGGTGGCGTGCCTACTCTTTTTGACATGACCAACCTAACAATTTTCTGGGCGACGGGCGCGTCGACTTCGGCGGATCATTGGCGGGACTGGGATCCCGCCAAACGTCCAGCGGAAGCGTTCTGGCCGGACATCTGGAAACAGGGCCAGACGCTTGAGCAGGCTTTTGCCCGCTCAGCAGTTTGGTATTTTGAGGATCTTGCGCTTGAGGTTGGTGCTGATACCTACCGGGATTACCTGACTTCCTGGCGCTATGGCAACGCTGAGGTTCCTGAGGGATCTGATCACTTCTGGCTCGGTGATACCCTAAAAATCTCGACGCAGGAGCAGATCGACTTTATTGAGAGGCTCGTCTTAGGCAAGCTTGGTGTTTCACAGGCAAACATCGATGCCTTGGACCGAGCGAGCTTTCAGGGCTCACAATCCTCGATCAGCCTTCATGGGAAGACGGGCACAGGTCCTGACCAAGGTGGCAATTGGGAAGGGCCGTTTTCAGGCTGGTATGTCGGTTATCTCAAGCGAGGCGAAAGAAAGCCCGTTGTTCTTGCCCTGCACGTTGCAGCGCCGTCATTCTCAGCCTTGAGCAGCTTTCGAAAGGCATTTTCACTGACGCTGCTTCAAGACGCAGGGCTCATCCCGAATGTCCAGTTCGAGCTTTGATCGATGCCGTCTCCCGGTCAGAACGTCCCACTTACTTTACAGGTAATTGAGACCGCAACGTTCACGATGGAGTTTGGTAGTCCGCTCGTCCCCAAAACTTGAGCGGGTCGTTATTCGGTCAGTGATACCCGGAGGAACACTATGACATCTTTTGCCGTCGCTACGTTGCGGAACGTTACCCTCAACGAAGACGTCGTCACCTATCTCAAGAAGATCGATGAGACGCTGAAACCCTATGAAGGGCGGTTCGTCATCCATGGTGGTGAGAAGCATGTGAAGGAAGGTTCGCCAGACTTCGACCTTATCGTCCTGTGCTTCCCCAACCTCAAGAATGCAGAGGCTTGGTACCGGTCCGCAGATTACCAAGCTATTCTTGATCTGCGTGCTGCCAATTCGCAAGGAGAGGTTTTTCTGATCAACGGTGTGGGGGCGGATCATAAAGCAACAGACATTCTGTCCCGGTGACCTATGCCCGATATTGATGTCCTTCTCGGATTTGTCGTTTCAGTCTTCATCTTGTCGGTTACACCCGGGCCCGATTTTGCGCTGATTGTCAGCAGAGCGATCGGGCAGGGGAAAGCATCAGCTCTGCTCACAGTCTGTGGCTTTGCTTTGGCTGGCCTTATCCAGGTTCCGCTGGTTGCCATGGGAATAGGCTCCCTAATCTATGCCTATCCCATACTCTTCGATCTCATCCGAGTCTTGGGCGGTGCCTATCTTATCTGGCGTGGCATCAAACTGCTTCGCCGCCGGCATTCGCCTCACAGAGATCTTACTGCAAATATTGTGACCATCCCCGCACATGCGGTGCGCGATGGATTCATTGCTTCCCTGACCAATCCCAAGGGCATCATGTTCATGACTGCGCTGCTGCCGCAGTTCATTGATGCTGGCGCCGGAAATCACGCGGTCCAGCTTCTCGTGCTCGGCTTACTCATGAAACTGACCGCCTTCTTGTCAGAAGCTTCCATCGCATTGGCAGCCAGCGCCATCTCACGTGACCTCCGGCGCTATCCGAAGCTTGTCGTCATGCAAGAAAGGCTCTCCGCAACCATCATGATTGGCTTGGGGCTTCATCTTGCCTTTCGTCCCTAGGAAAGAGCGTCGGATGAGGGAGACATCAGTACCCCGGCTAGCAGAAGAAAATGCAACAATATCTCAAACATGCTCGGCCTCACAGCTGATCGCGCTTATGCAGGAGAAATGTCTGGCTCAGCCTAATCGGCGTGTCATAGATCATTCGACTGGGGGAAATCCACCAGGGCGCCACGTATTCGGTCGCGCTATCCAGAGTGGCTTCGGTCAGAAAGCATTGTCGGATAGGTCACTCTGGAAAATCGCACACTTCATGCATCAGCTTTATGACCGTGCCACATGCACGCGGTTTGATGAGAGGCTATCCATGCCAAACAGTGGAGCCCATTAATGCCAAGTTGGCCTCCTACGATTACAAGCCGCCCCGCCGTTGAATTCACAAGTAGCGCTTTGGCAGAGATCATGACTGCTGGGTTTGAAGGCAATATTGTACCGCATGCCTTCGATGCTCAAACGTTCGTTTCCCGCTTCAGGCGTGAGAGTTTGGACATGATTGCGAGCCGCGTAATCGAAGAATGCGGACGACCTATTGGCCTCATACTGGTAGCCCGCCGCGGCTGGACGGCCAGAATTGCTGCCATTGCATTCGCTCAGTCTCACCGCAACCGCGGTTTGGGACGCATCGCTATGACCGAGGCGATCGCTTACCTCACTGAACTCGGCGACCGCCGGCTGACCTTGGAAGTCATCGAAACGAATGAGCCTGCCCTGCGCCTGTACGAGGGCCTCGGCTTTGCCAAACAGAGGCAGCTCGTCGGCTTTCGCCGGAGATGTCTAGAGCAGAAGCGAGAAAGCTTGCCAGACTTGGTGGAACACGACCCACAGTTCATTGCTCGACGATTGGCGGACGAAGGCTTGATCGATCTTCCCTGGCAGTTGGCACCTGAGACGCTAGCCTGCATGTCAGCACCCGCTCGAGGGGTGGCATTGAATGGCTCCGCATTTGCGATCATCGAGCCTGTCCATCGGGCAGAATGCGTAGCGTTACGAACGCTCTATGTCAGTCGAGGCATGAGAAGAAGAGGCCTTGGAAACGCGCTGGTAGAGGCTGTGTCCGCGGCCTATCCCGGCTGCGATCTGGTTATCTCGGCGTGCTTGCCAGAAGAACTGGCTTCCGCATTCTTTACGCGGGCAGGCTTCAGCCGAACGGATATTTCTCAATGGGAGATGGTCAAAAGACTAGCGGAATAGCGGCAGGTGCAAGCCGGGTGGATGCCGCTTGTTTCGATATGACCGGAAAGAGGTTTAAAATGCCTGACCATGGAGTAAAGGTTGCAAGAGACGGTGCCGAGCACCCCCATATTCTTGCCACTCACTACCTCACAGTTTGGGAGCGCTACGTGGCTTTTCGTGAACAACTCGTTTCAAACGCATCCGAAATTGTCGAGAAGTATCTCATATATATTCGCTCGGAGCACCACCTTGTTAGCTTTATCGCATTTGACGGGACTACCGCAGTGGAAACCGTCTCGTGTCGCAGTGACTTCAAGGCCTACCCAGTGGTGCTAAAGGCGATCTCGCGAAGAGGCCTACATATGGAGTGTGTACACCGATCCAGCACACCCGGGGGCAAAGGAACAGGCCGCATGCTGATGCAACCGCGTTACATCACCTCAAAAGCAGTGCGACGCTTCGATTACCCTGCATTCCTCTAAAGCTGGCAGATCCTGCACCGGTACCTTGGGTTTTCCGACACTAGTGAGATGAAAGTGAAGTGCTAGCGGCTAGAACTTCTTGAACCCATCTGGCTGTCAAGCCTCCGTCTCCAATCCATTCGGAACCGATGCCTTATGTCTTCGCAGGTGCAAAAGCCTTCTATGAAGTTTGTGGCCTATCCAGACGATCTCTCGATCGAGCGAGCAACACGCGTTCTGGGAGCGATTGGAAACCCAGTGAGACTGGCTGCTTTGGTTAGACTTATCGACCGGGAATGGACAGTGACCGAGCTTGCAGCCGAACTTGGCGTAAGCCAGTCTGTAATGTCTCAGCATCTCGCCAAGCTCCGCGACGCGAGATGCGCCAAGGTGAGACGACATCATCAAACCATGAACTACTGTTGCGACAATCAGTTGGTAATCAACGTCCTTCGCGAACTTGGCCTTTTGCCGGATCGCGAGAGACAAAACCAACAGCCGTCACACGACGGGGTGTAACCTGCTTCAATCTCCTACAGGCCGCCTGCCGTCCCAGTCCAAAAGCTACTGCTGAGTCTCAGCGTCTAATTTATATGGGCCGTTGCATCGGCGTGATTGCCGGAGCCGGAAAATCCATTCGGCCGACTGCGTAAGAAGGTTGAGAGCTCTACAATAGAAAGATCGCTAGTCAGAAAGGGGAAGTGATGGCAGCTGAAAAGATGTCTTCTATAATCGGAATTGCAGACGCCCCAACTTACATTGAGGCAGCATTTGCCAGCGCGCCAAATCGTGGGCAACCATTCTTCATAGCATTGGACGGCCGCAGCGGTGTTGGCAAATCGACACTCGCAAACGTAGTGTCCCAACGCTTCGACGCGTTGGTCATCGAAGGGGATGATTTTTATGCGGGAGGCGTAACTGTTCGTGAAGACAGTCCGCAGTCGAGAGCAGTCGCATGCATCGATTGGACCAGGCAACGCTTTGTGTTGACAGCATTACGCAACATGCAGCAGGCATCATGGAGAAGCTTCGATTGGGAGGCTTTCGATGGTCGTTTAGCAGGCGTAGCGACCACCGTCGAACCGCGCCCTGTTGTTCTACTTGAGGGCGTCTATTCTGCGAGGCCCGAGCTGTTCGATCTCTTCGATCTGCGTCTATTGCTGACAGTGCCTAATGAGGTGCGCATCGCTCGGTTGATCGAGCGGGAAGAGGTGATCGGCGAGTGGGAGAGACAGTGGCATGAAGCGGAAGAGGTTTACTTCGAGTCATTGCACATGAGCACGCACTTCGATGCTGTCATTAGCGGCTGATGATGTGTCTGCTTCTGATGGATGCGCATCTCGGGTAGATCAGGTCGTCAGCGAATCTTGGCGCTCCGGGTCATCGCTGACGGATCACAAGATCGCAGTACCGGAACGTTGACTACGCTGAAGGGGCAATCCGCAAGCGATGGACGGGCTTGTGGCAATCGCGCGGCCCAGCGACTGATCGCATCGCCATCTGATTCTCAAGTACTGGTCCACTTGCCCATTACGCTTTTTGATTGCGCGGATAGCTCGGCCCCACGACAAGGGCCTAGTCGTACATGGTCGTCTGTTCAAGGCTCGAGGTGAGTGTCGTCTTGATGGTCTGCAGGACCTTGTCGCGGCTATCGAGGATGCGGATCGAAGTCGCCTAGGGCAGATCCTTCACTACCAAGTGCGCCGGCCAACTTTCCGGCAGAAAGGCGCGCGTCTCGTGCTCGTAACGCGGAGCCTGTGGTTGCTGCCCCTGGAGCTGCACTTCGTCACGATCGAGAGGATCGAAGACACGGCGCTCTGCCTGACACGGCTTCAGATGCTGTATAGCGTGCTGATTCTTTCCGTTGTTGCCACGGCCGCCATGCTATTTGCAAGCAGCCGGGCAGGGCGCCGGTGGCAGGCTGTATGCCAGGATCTCATCGCCGCCCGTCTCCTCGGGATCGATGCACACAGGTATTCGTGCTCTCCCTGATAGCCGCCGCCCTGGTGGCGGCCTGAGGCGGGCTGTCGGCCACGGTGCTCTACGGCACCATGGATTTCGGTGCGGCCCTGATGTTCGGACTGAAAGTAGTTCTGATCGCAGCTGTTCGGAGTTATTCGCGCCCACTCCGCCTTTGGCGCCGCCGCCATCGCTTTTGCCGCGCAGCTCTGGGGTGCTTAAGGACCGACGATCTGGCGCGACGCAGTGACCATCTCGGCGCTGGTACGGCTCCGCGTCGTGAGCCGCCGTGAAGGCATCAACCCTTGATCCGGAGATTGCGAGCGCTGGATCGGCGTCCTTTGCCGCAACCAAGTTTCCCGGTTTCCGTCTTGCGCATGATTCTTGTTTTCACCATGATGCGCCGCGCGTTACCCAAGGCGCTAACGATGCATACTAGCCCTGGTGTTGCGCCAATGCCGTAACATTTGCGAGCGGCTCCTCGTATAGCGTTCAGCCATGTCAGATAGCCTGACTATCCTGTCTGATCGAAAGTGCCGATAATCTTCGCGTAACTCGCACCAACCGACCAAGATTCGACAATCAGGGAAGTAGCCCAGCGCAAATGGCCAGATTGTGCGGTCCGATCGACGCCCCGAAGCGTCGGCATAGGTCACGTGCAACTTTTGCTGGTTCCGTATGGCTTGCCGCACGATTCCAAGGTCAAATTTCTCCTGATCCACATGACTTCTTGGCCCAACGAGAAGTGAGTTTGACTCGAACTCTGCTTTTAGTCTCTCCGGAAGGACTGCCTCGATTTTTGAGATCGCATCTGTGGCCGACTTTATCATCGGCTCATCAGCCAGTTTGGACACCCATCGAAAGCCAAGCAGCAGAGCTTCTAGCTCCGCTTGGGAGAACATCATGGGCGGCAGCATGAAGCCCGAACGCAAGACGTAGCCGACGCCCGGCTCTCCCTCAATGTTTGCACCCTGAGACTGCAGAGATGAGATGTCGCGGTAAAGGGTACGAAGGCTGATCCCCAGCTCGTTGGCGACCAACGCTCCGCTTACAGGACGCTTATGCCGCCGAAGGATTTGCAAAAGCGATATCAATCGTTCGGATCTGACCATGAATGATGCTGCCAGTTTCTGGTAAAAGGATCGCGTACGTTCATCCTTGAAACATAGAAGGAGAACAATATGGCATTGTTAAATCTCATCCTGCTCTACGTCGACAACCCCGCACGCAGCAGTCATTTTTATGAAAACGTTTTCGGTAAAGCGCCTTCAGCGTCGTTCCCCAACTACGTGGCTTTCGAGTTCCCCAATGGCCTGACCCTAGGATTATGGTCAACAATGGCCGCTAATTTTGTCTCTGGCGGGACTGGCCATCGCGCTGAAATAGCGTTCATGGTGGCCGATGATGCCGCAGTGGACCAGCTTTACGGCCAATGGGTTACTGCCGGTGTCCGGATCGAACAAAAGGCACATATGGCAGTCTTTGGGCGAACTTTCGTTGCTCTTGATCCGGATGGGCATCGCCTGCGTGTTTGTACGCCTGATTGATCTGGATAAGCAGTTCTTGCAGAGTGCCATTTGCTTGGCTGAGCTCTGTCCGGGGGGAGCTTTTACGGGTCAATCCAGCATCATGCAGTGATCGGGTCCAAAGAGCAGCGTATCTCGCAACTGTAAACCTGCTGAACGAGGGCCGGCTGCGAATGCGCGCGGCCGGCCCTCAGTGGTTAGGACGCGTCCGCCAGATATGCGCTGGAGAATGTATCATCGGGCGCGATAGGCTTGATGATATCGATAAGGACGCCATTGGGATCCGCCGTTATAAAATGACGTTGCCCAAAGGCTTCATCGCGCAACTCCAGCAGGATCGGAAGCCCGTCCTGCAAGGCTTTTGCGTATGCAGCGTCAACATCCACGACCTCGAAGTTGATCAACAAGCCCGTGGCACGGCTACGCCCAATCTCGGGAACCGTATCGTGATCACCATGAAGAATTGCGAGGTTCACGTCTTCATCACTTGCCAATTGAAGATGGACATACCAGTCGGTCTCGAACAGGGGCTTGATACCGAACTGGGTGATTTAAAAAGCTGTGGTGCCTCCTACATCTGAGACCATCAAGACTGGCAACAAGGAACCAACTTGATGTGGGCTGCGTCAGTCAACTGACTAGTTGCAGTGATGATAGGTGATGAACTGCCCCCCATTTCGACC
>UCMW01000025.1:0-54421 GCA_900473745.1 Hyphomicrobiales bacterium
ATATGACCGAAGCAGCAGAAATTACCCGCCTCAAGCTTCTTGCAAAACGTCACGCCCGAGCCACCAGGGTGGCGCAACATGAAGCGCTGAACTTCATTGCCATACACCTCGGCTTTGCGAATTGGACACAACTGGTCACCGCCAACAAGAGTGGGTGGGTGCCAACCTCCGAGCAGGTGGCGAGCATCGAAGCGATGGCCGCGAACCACGTTTCACCAGCGGATTTCAAGACTGGAAGTGCCGACGCCAGTGCGCGTCGCTGGGAGTATCTTGAACAAGCAGAACAAGGCCAGCTGAGGGGTCACGCCTATCGCCTGCAAGCGGCCCTAGATGACGTCATCATCGCAGGAGACGGCTGGAGCATCACGGTTCCAGAGAACCCGAGTGCGCGCGCCACGGTGCGGACGAGTGCTGAAGCAGACGCCCAGTGCCCTGTGTTCGATCCGGACTTCCTCGAAGAAGCACTGAGCCTGGCCAATCATCGGATGGCGCAAGGCCGCGGCAAAATCTCGACCGACTAGCCAAGGAGGTCGACGAAGCCCGATGGAAAGGGTCGATCTCGCCACCCACTGTGGGACCGCGACTCTGACACTTGGTTTTGCTTGCATTGCGATGGGAAGATCACGGGCGTTCAGATCGCACAAAATCTGTGGCATTGCCCCGCATGTGGCGCTGCCCCAGTCGACATTTTCGACACCGCTTTCTGGTGCGAAGATGAAGGCAGATCGCTCCCGCCGATCAGCGCTGAAGCGAAATCGGACACTGGCAAACCTGAATTTCAGGTAGTCGATGACCGTCCGAGACTTGAGTTGAGCGAACGCAAAATCGTTCTTCTCATGAGAAGCGCACTCTTAGATGACGCGACGAACGTAAGCGAACGACTGGGCGCGCTCTCGGCCGAAATCACCGTCGATGAAGACAACGACGTTTGGATCTCGCTCGAAGAGGATTTGTGGCCGGATCATAAGGAGCCAACTCAGGCGATCAAGGTTGCAGTACAGCTCGGTATCGAAATTGAGTTGGAGACCATTTGGTCAAAGATACCTTTTCACTGGCCAGGTTTGGGCGAGCAAACCTCAAGCACCACCGAATACCTGCAGATGTTGCTAGAAGCGTATGCGCAGTACGCTGTCCCTTCAGATAGCGACGCGTAGTCGTTTCGGGCCAACCTCCTCGCTTGAATATCCATAGAGGAGGTTGGTCACGACAATGGATGCACTTTGCCCCACTGCAAGACGAGGCGGTGTTGCATCTCAGATGAGGAGCGCGGTTTTACGGAGTCAAAGCCGGACAGTTGAACGGATTTGAACCGCCGGGACTGCCTTTCCCCCTTGAGTATGACGTTGGCGCCTCAATTCACCAGGCCGTTGCGTACCATGATCTAGATCAGCGCTCGCCGCGATCGAACGTGGCTTCGCTCACGCCCTTGCTGCGGAGTACGTTTCTCGCGATCTTCTCCGTCGGCGTCCGCGGTAGGGAGCCGCCAGTTATCTCGATGTAGCGCGGTACCATGTGGCGCGGCGCCGAAGCCCGGAAATACTCTAACAGGTCGATTGGGGTCACCGTTGATCCCGCCCTTCGCATCGCGACGACCATGATGTCTTCCTCGGTGAAGGCAGATGGGATACCGAAGGCGGCACTTTCAACAATGTCGGGATGGCTCTCGGCCACACTCTCCACTTCGTAGGCGGAGATATTCTCGCCGCGACGGCGGATCGCTTCATTCATGCGGTGCTTGAAATAGAACCAGCCGTCGGCATCCATTACGCCGGCGTCGCCGGAATGGTACCAGAGGTTCCGCAGCGTCTCGACTGTTTTCGGCTCATTGCGATAATAGCCGGAGAACATGCTCCAACTCTTCCTCGGGCGCGAGACGATTTCGCCCAGACTGCCCGGCGGAAGCGGCTGGTCCATGTCGTCCACCACCGCAACATCCCAGTCGGGATGGGCACGGCCGCAGGAACCGTCCCGGGAGTTATCGGCTGTGTCGAGCGTCACGAAGCTTGTCTCGGTCTGCCCGTATCCCGTCACCAGACGCATGCCGAAACGTCGTTCGAAGGCAGGCCTGTCCGGCACCATCGGAATGCACTGGCAGACACGGACGGGGTTGTCCACATCTCCGGCATTCGGCGCCAGCCGTGTCAGTATCACCGCCATTGCGCCCAGTAGGTTGGTGGCGGTCGCGCCGCTGGCTTGCACCTGTTGCCAGAACTTCGAGGCGCTGAACCCGTCGACAAGTGTTGCCCTGGTGCCGAAAATGAGCGGGAGATATACGCCGAACAACTGCGCATCGGTATGAAATAGCGGCAGCGCCGAGAAATAGCTGTCCTCGGTCGTGAAGCCGAGATTGAGCGCCATCGCTGCCGCCCAGGCATGGCAGTGGTGATGCGACATCAGTGCGCCCTTGGCAGGACCGGTCGTGCCAGACGTATAGAGGATGGCCATAGGGTCGGAATAGTGCACATCGGCACGTCCGGTATATGGCTCTGCCGCTAGGCAGTCGTCGAAGGTCACGATCCGCCCAAGCCTGATACCGGCCGCCCGCGCCTCAGCAGCATCCGTCCCGACAAGGACGAGCGTCCGGAGAGCCGGGAGGTTGTTCTGCACCCGCGCCAGTTCCGGCAGCACAGCGACATGGACCACAAGGACTTCCGCGCCACAGTTGTTGAGGTTGTGGCACAGAAGATCGCCCTTGAGCCCCGGATTGTTCGGCACTTCGATCGCACCAAGCTGGGAGGCGGCGAACCACGTCGCCACCAGTTCAAAGCAGTTCGGCAAGAGCATCGCCACGCGGTCGAATTTTCGGACGCCAAGGCCGCGCAGGCCGCCCGCCAGCCGTTGCGCGACTTGTAGCATCTCCTCGAAGCCGGCCGCGCGTCCGCATATGTCGATGAACGGCCGGTTGCCGAGTTGCTCGGCCTGATGAAGCAGGACCGCGGGCAGCGTCCTTTGCGCGATGTCCTCGTCGCACATACCGGGTATGCGCAGTCCTTTCAATGTCAGGGTCATGTTCGGAACTCTTTGGCCCGCGCCTGGGCTTCCGGCGAGAGGAAGCCCTTGACGGTCGAGAGGGTCTCGAGCGCCATGGCCTGATCGAGGAGGGAGTGAAATCCATCATTGATGGCATGCTTGATGTCGGCGACCGCGCCTGCGGGCCGCTCCGCGATCGCGAGCGCCAGCGCCCGGGCCTCGTGCAGCAACTGATCTTGGGGAACCACCTTCCAGGCAATGCCGACGTCGAGCGCCTTCTGCGCATCGTGGCGTTCGCCCAGTATCATGAGCTCCTTGGCGACCTGCGGGCCGGCCTGCTTCGTCAGCAATGCGGTCACACCGCCGGTGACGAACAGGCCGTAGGTGACTTCCGGAAAGAACCAGCGGGCCTCGTCGGAAAAAATCCGGAAATCGCAATTAACGGCCCATTCGAGCGCGCCGCCCACGCACCAGCCGTGCACGGCGGCGATTACGATCTTGCGGGATCCCATGATCTGAAGGGTGATGTTCTGGATCGACTCGACCCAGTCCTGCGTGGTGTCGGGCGAAGACGTCTGCGCATCGAGATCCTTAAGGTCGTCGCCGGAACAGAAAGCGCGCCCTTCGCCGAAGAGAATGATGGCCCGCACTGCATCGTCGGCCTCGGCTCTTGCAAGCGCATCGGCGAGCGCATCGACCAGTTGCCGATTCATGGCGTTGAGGCACTCCGGCCGGTTGAGCTTCACCCAGGCAATGGCACCCTGGTGGGTGGAAGTGACCGTATCGTTCATCGAAATCACCTCCTCATACGATCATCGGCTCGTCATAAGAACCCCAGACGTCGCGCAGCGAACGGCAGATCTCCCCCAACGTCGCCCTGGCCTTGACCAGTTCGATGGTCTTGGGCAGTAGGTTGATGTCGTCGCTTTTCGCCTGCTCTGCGAGCTCTCCCAGAAGCCGCTGGACCTCAGCATTGTCACGACTGGCGCGCACGGCCTGCAGGCGGTCGATCTGCAACTGGGTGCAGGCCTCGTCATAGGGATGGATGTGGACATCGGCAGAGCCGCTGGTGTCGTCGACAAACTTGTTGACGCCGACAGAAACCTTGTTGCCGGAGTCGATCTTCTTGAAGGTTGCATAGGCCGAGTCCGCGAGCTTCTGCTGGAACCAGCCTTCCTCCACGAGCTTGATGGCGCCGCCGCGCGCGCGTACCTCATCGAGCACCTTCCAGATCTCCGTCTCCATGTCCCGGGTCAGGCTCTCGACGAAATAGGAACCGCCAAGGGGATCGATCACCGAGGTGACGTTGATTTCCTCGCGGATGATCTGCTGGGTGCGGATGGCGAGTTTCATCGCCTCCTCGGTCGGGATGGCGAAAGCCTCGTCTAGACCGTTGGTGTGCATGCTCTGGCAGCCGCCCAGGACCGCGCCAAGCGCCTGGATTGCCGTGCGCATCAGGTTGTTATTGTGTTCGACCTTGGTCAGGCTCATCGCAGCGGTCTGGACATGGACCCGCAACCGCATGGATTCGGGCTTCCTGGCCTGGAACTGCTCGGACATGATCCTGGCGTAGATCCGCCGCGCGGCCCTGAACTTGCAGATCTGCTCGAAGAAATCCTGATGGCTGATGAAGAAGAAGGACAGGCGCGGCGCGAAGTCATCGATGTCCATCCCAGCTTCGACAATTTCCTCGCAGTAGGCGATCGTGAAAGCCATGATGAAAGCGATCTCCTGGATCGCATTGCCGCCGACGTCGGAGAGATGGTAGCCGCTGAGGCTGATCGGATTGAGTTTCGGCGTTGCCTTGGCGCTGTACATTATGAGGTCGCGCAAGAGCCGCACCGCCGGCCTGACCGGGTAAATCCATTCTTTCTGTGCTACATATTCTTTAAGCGGGTCCGCCTGGAGCGTGCCGGTCAGCTTGACGAGGTCGTAGCCACGCCGCTCGGCAACGGCGACGAACATTGCATAGATCACCCAGGCCGACGGGTTGATGGTAAGAGAAACCGAGATAGTTTCGAGGTCGATACCGTCGAACAGCCGGTCCACATCATCCATCGTGTCGATGGCGACGCCGACCCGGCCGACCTCGCCGAAAGCCATGGGATCGTCGGAATCGAGACCGAGCAGCGTCGGAAGGTCGAAGTCGGTCGAAAGCCCGGTCTGCCCGGTCTGGATCATGTACTTGTAGCGCTGATTGGTCGCCTCGGGATTGCCGAAACCGGCAACTTGCCGGATCGTCCAAGGGCGGCCGCGATACATGGTCGGGTAGGCGCCGCGCGTGAACGGATAGGCGCCAGGAAAGCCGAGATCCTCGGGCGGTATATCCGCCACATCGGCAGCGGTATAAATGCGCTTGAGGGGGATTCCGCTCTCGGTCTCGTAGACCGACTTTTCCTCCGGCCGGCTCTTCAGTGCCGCGGCGAGCTCACGCGCCTCCCACTCGGCTTGGCGCTTGCAGATGCCGTCGATCGCCTCGGCCGAAAACAAAGTCGTCTCGCTCATGCCTCGCTCTCCCAACCCAAGAGAAGCCGCGCGGCAGTCGATGGACCGATCGCCCTGCCGACCACGGCTTCGACGTGACTGTCAAGATCGCCGCCGCCTTCGTTGAATTTCCGATGGAACAGGTGGCGGGCGGTGCTGAGGATGCGGGTCCGGGCAATGGCGCGACGCCGCGCTGCCAGTTCGCCGCTCTCCTTCAAATGCATCCAGTGCGCCGATATCGCCTCTGTCAGCTCGCCGAGGCGATTGCCGGACACGGAGCTGACGGCCAGGACAGGGAGGCTCCAGCGCGTGTCGGTCCTGGGGGCCCCCAGCGCCATCATGCCGTTGAGTGCCGCGATGGTGGCCGCAGCCTCCGGCTTATCAGCCTTGCTGACGGCATGGATATCGGCGATCTCGAGGATACCGGCCTTGATTGCCTGAATATCGTCGCCGAGCCCCGGCGCCGAGAGTACGACAACGGTATGCGCCGCCGAGACGACCTCGACCTCGTCCTGTCCGACACCGACAGTCTCGATGATGACGGGCGAGTAGCCGGCAGCGTCGAGGATATCGACGGCCTCGAGCGTCGCGCGAGCAAGCCCGCCGAGATGGCCTCGGGTCGCCATGCTGCGGACAAAGGCGCCCGACGTCGCCGCCGCATCGCTCATCCGCACTCGATCGCCCAGGATCGCGCCACCGGAGAACGGACTGCTAGGATCGATGGCGACGACACCCACCTTGTGGCCGGCGCCCGCCAGCGCCTTAATGAGTGCGGAAACGAGCGTGGATTTGCCGGCGCCCGGCACGCCAGTTATGCCGACGACATGCGCGCGGCCGGCATGCCTGTAAATTTCCGCGAGTGCCTGCGCAGCTTCAGGATAGGCAGCCTCGGCGCGCGAGATCATCCGCGCGATCGCGCTCACGCGGCCTTCGAGAACCAAGGGAACGAGGTCCATCGATGGCACGTAATGCGCGTGCCGAGACATCTGGGTGTGGGTGGCCGCCGTCATATCTGACCGCGGGCGGCGACGAGATCGCTGATCGTTGTGACGATCAGGTCGGCGCGCGCTTCCTGCGGGACGATCGCATCGACGCCGCTTTCGAGCAAAGCCCTATAGTCCTGTTCAGGGATGACGCCCCCGGCGACGATGAAGATGTGGTCGGCTTGCTCCTGGCGCAGGCAGCGGCCGAGTTCTCGGAACAGCGGCACATGCGAGCCCGAGAGCAGGCTGACGCCGATAACGTCGACATCCTCCTGCACCGCGGCCCTGACGACCTCGATCGGCGACTTATAAAGGCCAGTATAAACCACCTCCATGCCGGCGTCGCGCAGGATGCGGGCGACCACCTTCGCGCCACGATCATGGCCATCGAGGCCGAGTTTGGCCACGAGAATCCGGATCGGGCCAGAAGCATGGCTCTTCGTTGAGGTCTCGGACGCCCGGGCCGTCATATCAGTCTCGGTCATTTCTTCGTTATCCTATTCGGCCGCGATGCCGGGCCCTGTCGTCCGCGCCGCGAGCGCCGCTTCGATGGAGTTGGCGATGATCCCGAGCCCCGTGTCGATATCCTCTTCGGAAATCGTCAAAGGCGGGGCGATGCGGAAGACGCCGCCCATGCCGGGCAGCTTGACGATGTTCATGCTCAAGCCGCGCCGGAAGGCTTCGGTGGCGATCTGGCTGCCGAGGTCGTGATCCGGATCCTTGTCGCCGGCACCCTTGACGATCTCGACGCCGAGCATCAAGCCGCGACCGCGCACGTCACCAACGCATTGGTAGCGCGCCTTGAGTTGCGACAGCCCATCGAAGAGGCGCTTACCAATTACGCGTGCGCGTTCGACCAAGCCTTCCTCCGCGACCACGTCGAGGACGGCAAGACCGATGGCAGCGGGAAGCGGATCGGAAACATGAGTCGTGTAGAAGAGGAAACCGCGCTCATGGGCTACCGTCTCGATCTCCGTCGTCGTCATCATCGCGGCGAGCGGCAGGCCGGCGCCGATGGTCTTGGACAGCGTCAGGATATCGGGCGTCACTCCATCACGCTCGAACGCGAACATGTCGCCGGTGCGGCCGATGCCCGTCTGGGCCTCGTCAAGGATCAGCAACATGCCGCGCTCGCGGCACTTCACCTTCAGCGCGGCAAGGTAGCCCTTCGGCAATTCGAGCATGCCGCCGCTCGACAGGATTGACTCCGCGACGAAAGCGGCGAGGTTGCCGGTCGACTGGCTGTCGATTAGGCCGAAGGCGTCATCGAGTTCCGTCTTCCAGTCGAGGCTGCCGTCGGCATGCTTGAAGCGCGGGCGGAAGGCGTTCGGCGCGGGAATGGCGAGGGAGCCAACCATGCCGGGACCATAGCCCTTGCGACCGGCGCTATAGGTGGCGGAGGCCGCCGCACCCGTCATGCCGTGCCAGCTCTTGGAAAAGGCGACGATTTCGTGCTTGCCGGTCACAAGCTTGGCCATGCGGATGGCTGCCTCGTTGGATTCGGCGCCGGTCGAAAGCAGGATCACCTTGTCCAATCCGGGCGCCAGAGCGGCGAGACGTTCGGCGAGATCGACCACGGGACGCGACAGCATTCCGCTGAAGAGATGAGCAACCTTCCCCATCTGGCGCTGGACGGTAGAGACGATCGTCGGGTGCGAATGGCCGACAAGCGCGCTCATCTGGCCGGACGTGAAGTCGAGGATCGGTCGGTCGTCGGCGTCGTAGACATAGCAGCCCTCGGCGCGCTCGATGATGGCCGGATCGAAGCTGCCGCCATATCGGATCAGATGCTTGTCGGCCGCTGCCCAAAACCTGGCGTCCTGATTGTTCGACATTTCCGCCTCCACCCGATTGTGTCGAGTGGAGATTAACGGCTGGCAGATTTCATGTAAAATTGATAGTTCTTGGATTGCGATATAAGGAAGATTGATATGCTCGAACCGAGATTGCTGGTTACCTTCGTCCATGCCGCGCATTCAGGCTCGCTCAGCATCACTGCCGTGCAAGTCGGGCGGACACAATCAGCGGTGACCATGCAGATGCAGCGGCTCGAGGAAACACTCGGCCAGACCTTGCTCCACCGGAGCGGCAATGGTGTCCGCCTGACTGGCGCGGGCGAGCGCTTCCTGGTTTATGCCGAGCGCATCCTCAAAATGCACGACGAGGCAATCTCGACGTTTTCGGGGAAGGGCCTGCATGGCTCGATCATCTTCGGCAGCCCGGAGGACTATCTCGTCGCCTTCTTTCCGAGCCTGCTCCGGAGCTTCGGCAGCAAATATCCCGACGTCGACATCAAGGTCGTCGCCGCCCCAACCGTCGAACTCAAGACGCTGCTGCAATCGAGGAAGGTTGACATGGCGCTGGTCTCGACGCTCAATCTTGGTGACGTCGACAATATCGTACGCACGGAGCCGCTGGTCTGGGTAGGCAGCAAGCCGACATTGGAACAACTCGATTTCGGCGACACCCTGCAGCTGGCGCTGCCGGCCTCGAACGCCATGGATCATCGCGCCGCTTGCGAGGCGATGGACAGTGCAGGCTTGCGCTACAATATTTCTTACGCCAGCAACAGCATCGCCGGTTTGATCGCAGTGGCCAGGTCAGGCCTTGCCATTAGCGTCATGACCGAGGGCGCCGTGCCGCCGGACCTGCACATACTCAATGCGCCGCTGCCAAAGCTGCCGCATCTCGGCATTCTCGTCGCCTTCCCCGATGCCGACCAATCGGCTCCGGTGATTGCCTTCGCGGACCATGTCGGCAAGATGCTGAGGGCACTGTAGCAACCGGGCCGCCCTCACCTCCCCTTGAAATCCGGCGCCCGCTTCTGGATGAAGGCCGCCATGCCTTCCTTCTGGTCCCCGAAGGAGAACAATCAATGGAACAGGCGGCGCTCAAACAGCAGTCTTTCCTGAGGGATATCTCGTCAGCCGGTCGACCGCCTCGCGCGCGGCCACCGTCGCGGCCTTGCCATAGGACGCAACGGTCCCTGCCGCCTTCATCGCCACGTCGACCAGCTGATCGTTCTCGAATACGCGCGCCACAAGCCCGCCGCGCTCGGCCTCCTTGGCATCCATCATTCGCCCGGTCTGGATCATGTCCATTGCCTTGGCGCGGCCAATCAGCCGCGTCAATCGCTGCGAGGCGCCCATACCGGGAATGACGCCGAGCTTGATCTCGGGCTGATCGAACTTGGCTGACTTGCCGGCATAGATGATGTCGCACATCATCGCGAGCTCGCAGCCGCCGCCGAGCGCGAAGCCGGAAGCCGCCGCAATCTTCGCCGTTCTGAGCCGCAAGAAATCCTCCCAGCCGGCGAAGAAGTCCTTATGGAACATTCAATGTAGGGCTTGCCAGCCATTTCCTGAATGTTGGCACTGGCGGCGAAGGCCATCTCTGTGCCGGTCGGCACGATTGAGCCCACCGTCAGGTCGCGGTCGAGTTGCTTCAGCGTCTCAGCCAGGCCTGCATCACTGAGAAATTCAGCGTGTTGAGGACCTCAGGGCGGTTCATCCTTATGAGCACGCCCCCGCCATCACTTGTCACGGCAACGGGTTCGGTCATGCGATACTTTCTTAAACAATGGCCATATGACAAGGCCGCCGGGTTGCCCGGCGGCCGACGCGGATCCGCCTTTAAGCGTCCTGACGATTATTTTTCGAAGTAAGTCGGCTTGCCATCGTCGCCCTTGCGCCATTCGTAGATCACGTAGTCCGGCTGGGTGATGTCACCCTTGGCATCGTAGCTGATGTCACCCAGCGCCGTTTTCCACGGACCGCCTGCTTTGATGGCTTTGGCAACCTTTTGGGCATCATCGGCGGAGCCGGTCTTCTCGATCGCGGCGGCGACGATCTGCAGTGCGGCATAGGAATAGAGCGTATAGGCCTCCGGCTCGAATCCGGCTGACCGGAACCGCTCGACGATTTCCTTCGCGGCCGGGTTTCTGCGGGGATCCGGCGCGAAGGTGTTCAACGTGCCGACGACACCGTCGCCTGCGATCGAGGCGAGTTCGCTCGACACCATTCCGTCGCCGGAGAACAGCGTTGCTTTGAGGCCCTGATCGGCGGACTGGCGGATGATCAGGCCGGCCTCGGTGTGCAGGCCGCCGAAATAGATCAGCGACACGCCGTTTTCCTTCATTTTGGCGATGAGTGCCGAAAAATCCTTCTCGCCGCTGTTGATGCCTTCATAGGCGACTTCACTGATACCCTTGCCGTTCAGCACACTCTTAGCGACATCGACCAAGCCCTGGCCATAGGGTGTCTTGTCGTGGACGATCGCGATCTTTGCGTCCTTGAAATTCTGGGCGATGTATTCGCCGGCAACAGTACCCTGCTGATCGTCACGCCCGCAGGTGCGGAACGTATTCCAAAGGCCACGCTCGGTGTATTGCGGATTGGTCGAGGCCGGCGTGATCTCGAGAACGCCATTCTCGGCATAGACTTCCGACGCGGGAATCGAGACGCCCGAATTGAAGTGACCCACCACGTATTTCACCCCGCCGCCAACGAATTTGTTGGCCACGGAAATACCCTGCTTCGGATCGGAGACGTCGTCGCCAACCACGACCCTGATCTGCTGGCCGAGGATGCCGCCGGCGGCGTTGATGTCGGCGGCCGCCTGTTCAGCACCTTTCAGCAACTGGCCGCCAAAGGCCGCATTCGGACCGGTCATCGGACCGGCGACGCCGATCACGATATCGGCCCAAGCCGTTCCGCTGAAGGCAAACAACGCCGTGAGCACGACGGAGGACAGAAGTGATTTTCTCATGGATACCTCCCAGTATCTCAGCGGGCGTTGGACATGCTTCGGTGCGGTGCCCGCCTGGCCCGCAGAAAGCAAGCTGGTTGCGGATCAGGCCATCGATTCCACTGCGATCGCGGTCGCCTCGCCACCACCGATGCAGACCGAGGCGATGCCGCGCTTGAGCCTATATTTGCGGAGCGCTAAGACCAGCGTGACGATGACCCTGGCGCCCGACGCGCCAATGGGGTGACCGAGCGCGCAGGCGCCGCCATGGATGTTGACCTTGTCTTCCGGCAAGTCGAGATCGCGCATCGCCGCCATCGGCACGACGGCAAAAGCCTCGTTGATCTCGAAGAGGTCCACGTCGCGGATCGCCCAGCCGATGCGGTCGCAAAGACCTCTGATAGCGCCGATCGGCGCGGTGGGAAAAAGATCCGGCCGGCCGGCATAGGTCGCATGTCCGCAGATCACGGCGAGCGGCGCGCTCCCGTGGCTCTCGGCCGTCGACCGGCGCATCAGCATCATCGCCGCGGCGCCATCCGAGATCGAAGACGCATTGGCCGCCGTGACCGTACCGCCCTCGCGAAAGGCCGGCTTTAGAGTCGGGATCTTGTCGATGCGTGCCTTGCGTGGCTGCTCGTCCTCTGCGATCGCGGGCGGCCCGAATTTCCCCCGCACCTCCACGGGGACGATCTCTTCCGCGAAGGTGCCGTCGCGGCTCGCCCGCTGGGCCTTTTCGAGCGAGGACATGGCGAATGCATCCTGGGCATTGCGTGTGAACAGATAGGCTTCGGCGCACTCCTCGGCAAAGGTACCCATCAACCGTCCCCGGTCATAGGCGTCCTCAAGGCCGTCGAGAAACATGTGGTCGACGATCCTGCCATGGCCCATGCGGTAGCCCGACCGTGCGCGATCGAGCAGGTAGGGCGCATTGGTCATGCTCTCCATGCCACCCGCGACTGCAATGCCAGCGCTGCCGGCCGCGATCAGGTCATGGGCGAGCATCGCCGCCTTCATGCCGGAGCCGCACATCTTGTTGATCGTGGTGGCGCCGACCGAAAGCGGCAGCCCTGCGCCGAGCGCCGACTGCCGCGAGGGCGCCTGCCCCTGCCCCGCCGTCAGTACACAGCCGAAAATGACCTCGTCGACGGCGTCGGGCTGAAGGCCAGCACGTTCGAGACTGGCCCGGATCGCAATCGCGCCGAGCTCGGCTGCCGCGACATCCTTCAGCTCGCCTTGAAAGCCGCCGAGCGGTGTGCGAACGGCCCCGGCAATCACCACTGGATCGGCATTGTTCATCCCAATCTCCTTCTAGCGCGGCGCCATGCGAAGCGCTCCGTCTAGCCGGATCACCTCGCCGTTGAGCATCGTGTTTTCGCAAATGTGCTTGACCAGAGCGGCATATTCCTCCGGCCGGCCGAGCCGCGGTGGAAACGGCACGCTGGCGCCGAGCGCGTCCTGCACTTGCTTGGGCATGCCCGCCACCATCGGGGTCCCGAATATTCCCGGCGCGACGGTCACGACACGGATGCCATGGCGGGCGAGCTCGCGGGCCACGGGCAACGTCATCGCCGCGATACCGCCTTTCGAAGCCGCATAGGCCGCCTGCCCGATCTGCCCGTCGAAGGCCGCGATCGAGGCGGTGTTGATGATGATGCCACGTTCGCCCTCGGCATCAGGTGCTTCTCTGGCCATGACATCGGCGACCATGCGCAGCATGTTGAACGTGCCGATGAGGTTGATCGACACGGCCCGAGCAAAGCTCTCCAGCGCATGCGGACCCTTCTGCCCCAGCACCTTCTCGCCCGGCGCCACGCCGGCGCAGTTGACCAGGCCTTGGACATGGCCGAAATGCCGCTTGGCGATATCCAGCGCCTCGGCGACGTCGCCCTCGTCGGTCACGTCGCCGGCCTTGAACCGCACGCTGTCCCCCAGCTCCGCCGCGAGCGCCTCACCGGACGCCGCATTGATGTCGAGGCCGAGAACGCGCCCACCCTCGCCGACCAGCATGCGGGTGACGGCTTCGCCCAAGCCGGAGCCGGCGCCCGTGACGACAAAAACCCGATCCCTGAGCTGCATTCCCGCTCCCGCCTCCATGCTTTCGACACATGTTGCGGCCGAGAAAAGTGGTATACAATGACTGGAAATCTGAGATTTCGTGATCGCTTTTGCCATGTTCAAGGAGCAGACGGGTGATGGAACGCCGAATGATTGCCCCCTGCTTCATGGACGACACGTTTGATTGCCTCCGCCGCCATGGCGTCGATGTCCAACCCTTGCTCGCCCAGGTCGGACTGCCGCCCGAGATCAGTGAGCCGATCTCGTCGGAACAGTATGGCGCGCTCTGGCGCGCAGTCGCGCGAAACATGGACGACGAATTCTTCGGCGAGGGCGCGCGCCCGATGCGCGCCGGCAGCTTCGCCCTGCTCTGCCACGCGATCCTGTCGACGGAAACGCTGGGGCACGCGCTCAAGCGCGCGCTGAAGTTCCTTCGCGTCGTGCTGGACGATCCGCATGGTGAGCTGGTCGTGGAGGATGGGCAGGCACAAATCGTGCTGAAGGATGCCGGCGATGTCCGCTCCGCCTTCGCCTACCGTACCTTCTGGATCATCGTGCACGGCATTAATTGCTGGCTGGTCGGCCGCCGCCTGCCGATCCGCTGGGTCGACTTCCGCTGTAGCGCGCCTCCTGTCGGCACCGACTACCGCCTGTTCTTCGGCGCGCCGGTTCGTTTCGACCAGCCACAGACCCGGCTGGTCTTCGATGCCGAATTCCTGCAACTTCCGCCGATCCGGGACGAACGCGCGCTCGGCGATTTCCTGCGCCACGCGCCGGCAAACATCCTGGTCCGTTACCGCCATGATGTCGGCCTTTCGGCCTTTGTCCGCGAAAAACTACGCGCGGCCGCGCCCGCTGCCTGGCCGAGCATCGAGCTGCTTGCCGGCCGCCTGCGCATGAGCGCCCCGACGCTACGGCGCCGCCTGCAGCTGGAAGGCCAAACCTATCGTTCGATCAAGGACGAGGTGCGTAGGGCGCTCGCAATAGAGGCTCTGCTGGAAGGACGCATCGGCGTCGCCGATCTCGCGACCGATCTCGGTTTCTCCGAACCAAGCGCCTTCCACCGCGCCTTCCGCAAATGGACAGGTCTGAGCCCGGCGCGCTTCCGGAGAGATGCCGCCAAGACGATTGAACCGGCGACGTAGCGCGCGGGTTGGTGTTGAGCCTTGTTGGAGAAGCTGTGAAGCGGGTGCCTGAAAACTGGCGCGTGTTGTCGTGCGAGATCGGCGTGGGACAAGTAGATCATCAACCTGTAGCCACTGTCTTGAACGAAATTGAACCAGTGACGTGCCATTTGCACTCTCAAGATTTGGTATCGCGGATCTATCCCGGGATGAGACAGGGTTTCACGTCCCGGAGGCTTTCCCAATGATCCCCCATCACTAAGTTCGCCCGACCATGATTGTCGCCGAAGTCTATTTGAGCGCTCCCCTAGCAGTGGGGAATAGCCAAACGCTGAACGGCGGGGACCCACACTCATTCGCTTGATAATAGTTGATAAATGGACTACATTATTCCCGTGACCTCTTAAGGAGATACGCATGATCAGCGCCGATCTGGGAAAGCAGCTCGAAAGCTACATTCAGCAGCTCGTGGATACAGGTCGCTACGGCTCGAAAAGCGAAGTCTTGCGCGAAGGCGTGCGACTGGTTCAGGACCGCGAAACGCGACTCGCCGCTTTGGATGCTTCAATCATGCGCGGCATATCTGATGCGGACAGCGGTCGGACTAAGTCGGCCAGCGATGTGTTCGACCGTCTCGACGCCAAATACCGTGCAGTGGCTGACAAAGCCGAAAATTCCGCATGATCCTTGAGTTTACTAGCGAGGCCGAAGGCGATCTTGAGCAGATCGCTGATTACATTGCCGAGCACAATCCACGGCGCGCTCTTTCATTCATTCGAGAGCTGCGGAGCCGGTGTGAAGATCTTATCAGTCACCCCAACAGCTTCGCCCTCGTTCCTCGCTATGAACATCATGGAATCCGTCGACGCGTTTACGGCAACTACCTGATCTTCTATCGCGTTGAGCCGGCCAAAGTGGTCATCATACACATCCTGCACGGCGCAACAGACTATGGCGTATCCCTTTTCGGCGAATAATCAGATCAGGTAGATCTGATGCGACTTGAAGCGAACGCGAAGGGAATGGCTGCTCTAACGTTAATTCACGGATCAGCGGAGAGCAATTGTCTTGCAGTCGATCTATCTTCTAGGTGTCTGATTTAATAGACAAAACGCGAGAAAAGCGGCATAAAATCAAATTATGGAACTGCCAATCCCGACCAGCGAAGACGTTTTTCGCACCTGAATGAGCGATCTGCTGCCTCGCAGCCGTCTTGACGGGAGCCGAACCAAGGGCCCGCATCCGCGTGAAGGAACGACCTGAATGGTCAAGCTCTTTCGGGGACCCGACAAGCACAATCAGTCGTTATGACCCGTCGGCCGGGTACTTGTCGTTGAAGCCAGATGAGACATTCCAGAGATCTCAGCCTAAAGCCATCTCAACTGTGCATGAACCAGACAGAGCGTCTTGTCGGCATGCGGGAATGTGGTATCCCTAAAACTTGACGTTGCGTTAACGTTTAGTTTTTTTCAGATAGAGGTGTTTCAGTGAACTTTCATTCCGCTGTTTCACCGCCCCAGCCAGAACCCGACAACGCGCCCATCGATACGGGACTTGAATGCCTGGCCGTCGTCGGTGCTCATTACCGGCGTCCGGTCGATCGCGAACACCTAAAGCATGAATTAAACCTTCACGATCGCCTGATCAATGCCAATGAGTTGGCAAAGGCGGCCCGAATGGCCGGTTTGAAATCTAGGCTCTTCAGGGACAAGACGATCAAGAGCATAATTGCCGCTCCCCGTCCCCTCATAGTCGAAATCGCAGGAGAATTCGCGCTTCTGCTGGCAGTCGATGGTGAGCGCCTACAATTACTGCACCCCCATCAGCGCGCAGCGCGTACCATCAGCATCGATGACTTTAAGGCTGAGTGGACCGGTACGTTCATCCTAGTCACACGCCGACCTGACGGACTTGCTGATCGATTTGGCCTCAGCTGGTTCACAGTGGCCCTCAAGAAATTCAAAAGGGAACTGGCGCTCGTTCTCCTTGCATCGCTGTTCGTGCAGATTCTCGGACTTGCCACCCCTCTTCTGTTCCAGATCGTCATAGACAAGGTTCTGGTCCACAACAGCGTTGCGACACTGACCGCAGTTGTCGTTGGGCTGATGGCGGTGAATATCTTCCAGGCGCTGATCGAGTTCCTCAGGACCTATCTGCTTTCTCACACTGCAAGCCGGGTCGATGTTGAGCTTGGGGCCGGGGTCTTCAATCACATGCTGCGCATGCCGGTCTCATATTTCGAGACGAGACCGGCAGGCCAAACTGTCGCGCGCGTGCGCGAACTCGACCAGATCCGGCAATTCCTGACAGGACAGGCGCTCACGGCAGGCCTCGATTTCGTCTTCGCTTTCGTGTTGGTCGGCATTCTTTATGTCTATTCGCCACTGCTGGCCTTGATCGTGACGCTATCAATACCGGTGTATGTGGTCATCGCGATCGTGTTGCAGCCGATCCTGATGCGTAAAACCGAAGAACGCTTCAACAAGGGAGCGCTTAGCCAGCAAATGCTGGTCGAGACGGTCCTCGGCATCCAGACCGTCAAGGCATCTGCGGCCGAGCCTCAGGTTCGGGCAGACTGGGAAGACAAGCTCGCCGATTTTGTCCATACCTCCTTCAGTGGCATAACGGTGGCGGCTATCGGTCAAAACCTGATCCAGTGGGTGGTGCGCACGGTGCAGGTCGTCATCCTGTTTCTCGGTGCCTATCAGGTGATCGGTGGGGCCATGACTGTCGGCGCGCTAATAGCCTTCAATATGATCATGGGTCAGATCACCGGCCCTGTGCTGAGGCTCTCCCAGCTCTGGCAGGATTTTCAGCAGGTGAAGGTCTCTGCTGCCCGGCTTGGCGATATCCTGCAACATCCGCAGGAGCCGCGCACCGGCTCGCTTGGCGCACTGCCAGCCGCTCGTGGCGACATCGTATTTTCCGACGTCACCTTCCGCTATCGCCCGGACCGCGCCCCGGTCATGGAGAATATGAGCTTTCAGGTGCCAGCCGGGACCTCCATCGGGATCATCGGCCCCTCGGGTTCAGGCAAATCAACGCTGTCTAAACTCGTGCAGCGTCTCTACATCCCCGAGCGTGGCCAGATTCTCATCGATGGCCTCGATATCTCCCAGGTGGATCCTGCCTGGCTGAGGCGGCAGGTCGGCGTGGTGCTCCAGGAGAATTTTCTGTTCAACCGCACGATCCACGAGAATATCGCCTTCTCCAATCCCTCGCTCTCACGTGCTCAGGTGATCCAGGCCGCACGACTTGCGGGTGCCCATGACTTCATTGGTCAGATGCCGGAGGGGTATGACACCCAGATCGAGGAGCGTGGGGCGAACCTTTCTGGTGGACAGAGGCAGCGCATCGCGATCGCAAGAGCCCTTGCCACCAACCCTCGCATCTTGATCTTCGATGAAGCAACCAGTGCGCTGGACTATGAGAGTGAGGAAGCGATCCAGGGCAACATGCGCGAGATCTCCAAGGGGCGGACCGTCATTGTGATCGCCCACCGCCTTGCTGCCGTCACCAAGTGTGACCGCATCATCTCGCTTGAGAGGGGCAAGATCACGGAGGACGGCAAGCCCGGCGATCTCATCCAGAACAAGTCTGGCTTCTTCGCCCGCATGCTGCACCACCAGAACCAGCAGGTGTTCGTATGAAGGGCAAAACCAGCGCGGTCGCAAAGTCCAAGGAGATCGACCTCGTCGCAACGGCGGTTCGTTCGGATCGAGTCTATGCGGAATTCTTGCCCGCAGCCGTCGAAATTTCCGCCCGACCTGTTCCTCGCGTCGTTCCGATCCTTCTCTTGGTGCTGATCAGCGTAATCGCCGGTACCTTACTGTGGAGCTGGTTTTTCAGCCTGCAGGTGTTCACCAATGCAGCGGGCCGTGTCCGTGCCACGATCCCACCGACCGTCGTACAGCCGATGGAGGCAGGACGGGTTCTCTCGATCGAGGTCGAAAACGATCAGCATGTCGCACTTGGTCAGCCGCTTATTATTCTCGACGACGTCGACATTCGCGCCAGCCTCGATGCCGCGAAGGCCGCGCGGCACTCCTGGGCGGCGGAAGTGACACGACGCAAGGCAGCGCTTGCTGCCGTCGACCAGGCAGACATGCCGTCCTTGCCCCGATTCTCCTCCGAGATTCCGCCGACTGTCGTCGATCGGGAACTGGCTGCGTTTCATGCTGATGTCGGGACCATCCAGGCAACCCTTGCCTCAATCGCGGCACAGAAGCGTGAGGCAGAAGCGCGCGTTTCTCGTTTCCAGTCAGTGGCTCAAGCCCAGCGCAACTTGATAGGCATTCTCGACGAGAAGAGCCAGATGCTGGAGGGATTGGTTGCCAAAGGAAGCGCGTCTAAGGGCGCACTTCTCAATGCGCGGGAAGCCACCGCACGCGCCCAGTCCGATCTGACAGAAAACGAAAGTCAGATGCATGAGGTCCGAGCCAACCTGGAGAACCTCACAGAACTGGACCGGCAGACCCGATCGAACTTCCGCTCCGAGCAATCCCAAGGCATTCAGGCGGCAGAACGGCAGATCGAGCAGCTTGATCAGGAGATCGTCAGGTTCACAGCGCGTCTCGAACAGCGGACACTGGCCGCTCCTATCGCCGGCACGGTCCAGCAGCTTGCGACGACTGGTCCCGGTCAGTACGTGAATGCAGGGCAGTCCCTGATGGTGATCGTGCCTGACGGGGCGGAATTAGTCGTCGACGCCCTGATCCCCTCGTCCGATATAGGCTTCGTGCGCAAGGGGCAGCCGGTCACGCTGAAGGCTGACGCTTTTCCATTCACCCGCTATGGCACCTTCAGCGGCAAGGTAGTGTCACTCTCCGGCGAAGCAATCACAATCAACGACGCGGTGGCCCTTCAAGACGCTTCGGCCAAAGCGGCAGGCCAAGTGAACGCAGCGTCTGGGGGGCTGCCTCAGGTCAGTAATTTGTTTTTTGTTGCCCGCATTGAACTCGACAATCCAGAGCTTGAGATCGGTAGCGGGCGGTTACGGCTCGAGCCAGGCATGACAATACGCGCGGAGATCGAAACAGAGACTCGGCGCATCATTGACTACGTGCTGTCACCGGTGACCGCTGTGCTCGATGAGGCGGGGCATGAACGTTGAATAAAGTTTTTTCAAATCACTGATTATAGGCATAAAATCAATCAGCTAATGCTGAGCGTGTTTATACTAACATCTAAAGCTACCGCGTGACCAAAGCCCATTGACTACGCACGCAGAACGCGAATAATCGCGGTTGGCAAGAGAGAGAATCGACCTTCCTATTAGTATGTGTGAATAAGCGATTGGCGGCAGACTTTTCACCTGACCAACCTTCATCCAGTAATCATCAAATGCCGCATCGCCCTCGATTGCACCGACGACTTTTTATTCTACATCTGAGATACAATATGGCAACAATATTTCTAGCATTGATCGCGCTTGTTGCGGCGGCGATCCAATATAGAAAAAGACAAAAATTCGCCAGATCATCAATTCTCTGGTCATCCACACTCAGCGCAATTATGGTTTCACTTATAGCTGATCAGTACGATCTTAGCGGAAACATCAGCGTGCCATATTCGATTTTGATCTGCAGTACCGGAATAATAATTGGCCTTTCATTACTAGGATCAATGTTTCTGGCCCTCAGAAATTCAGGAAAAATTTCTCCGCTAATGATCAAGGACAGGCGCAAAGCGTGGGCAGCGAATATGTTCCTTCTGCTTTCTGCTGCACTGATCATACTCAGCCTCAGCACTGGTCCTGACAGCTGCCGCAATTCTAAGTGCATGTTTCTCGTCAACATATTTGGGGGCGACTTTGACTTTACAGCAACGTTCTTAGCAATCTTGCTATTCAATGCAGTAACGCTGGCATCTCTGCTCTCAAGCGCAACATTAATTAACAGCCGAAAAGCGGGAAGTGTATAATGAGCGACTCTCGCAATCAATTTCGCCAATCACCTTCTTCCGAGTATAGTCTAGATCCTTTCTACGAAACAAATTACTTCATGCACGACAGCCGAGAAGGCATAGGCGATTTTGGTAATTACTATTCGCTCCTCTCGGACAACCTCGAACTAGCTCAAGAATATGAGAAATCAGTTTGGAGCGTAGCCCAAGCATTTCGTGATTTTTCAACAGTTGTGAAGGCCCCTGCTAAGGAGACTCGGCAGACCATCGATTACGTGCTGTCACCGGTGACCGCTGTACTCGATGAAGCGGGACATGAGCGATAATCACCGGCATTATTCTATATCCATGACTGACTTGTGGAAAGCAGAGATCAAGGGAAACCCGACGGATCATCAATTAGGCGCTGTCACAGTTGACTTCCTAGCTGGATGAGGTGGGGCACGAAAGGCGACCATATGTGCAACTTCTTACAATACAACGCGGAGATTTTGGAATGAAGAGATTTCTCCTGCGATTAAAGAAGAGTGCTTCACTGATATACTCAGTCTTAAATGATAAAAGAATCGCAAGCAGAGAATTTGAGACGATGATAGGTCCGGGGTTCTTAAAATTGCATATAAATAAAAGCAGCACTGACAATAAAAATTACGTCTTGATTGAAGCCAGAGGGGGAGAAACAACTGTATATGTTCCCGTTGATTTCTCTACTATTGAGCAGATCATCGAGTTCACCAATGGCGATCGCCGCGGGAGATCAGAATGACCTACAGAATTGATGTGAAGTCATCATTGAACTGGACCTCAGGTAGCAGCTTCGGAATAGGTCTCTTTGGCTTCTCATATCAGCTCAGGGGAGGTGCATCTAGCGATGATTTGTCGGGTCGGTTCCAAGTGGTTGCATTTGGCATCACTGCCAGATTTACATCCACGCAAAGGGGAGCGATTATTGATGCAGGGCTCGGTGCAGCAGTAGGCATCGGAGACGGCGGGAGCGCCTTTGTGGGAGGCGGATATGACTTCCGCACGGGCGAAGTGATTGGCTCGGCATCTTTAAGTGGAAACTTGGGTTTAGGCCCTTTTAAGCCAGGTTTTTCTGTCGGCGCTACGGCCACGGTGGAGAAGTCCACATACTCCGGGCCAGTCCGCAGCTTTTCTTCTGTTGTAGTCAGCTACTTCGACATAAAAGAAGCTGGAAGCGTCTGGGCGGCCAAACAGAATGAAATAACAGATGCCATCAGGGCAATTGAGCTAAAGCAGCAAAGGGAGGCCTCCGCAACCCCTAACCACCGCCAATCCGAAATCGCCAGCATGAACAACCTGCGCGATTACAACGCAAGTCAGGCTGCTGCGTCCAGACCGCGTCCGGCCTCAGAAGGCGCACAGCAGGCTCAGCGCGATGCAGCAATGTCGCGTCCGCGTGCTCCGTCAGAGGGAGCTCAACAGGCTCAGAATGACGCCCGTGCCAAAGCTTCGCAGCCGAGCTACTCGAAGCCTGGTTGGGGGCTAGATTCTCCTTCAGAACGCCGAGGTACGAGCGGCGGAAGTGGCGGTGGCGTTCAGTCTAGTAACACCAAATCGAGTTCTATTGGCGGGTCCAACTCCGGCGGTTCGAAAACCTCTTCGTCCGGCAAGTCCAGTGGCGGCCTTTCACCTACGGAGCGCGACGAGCGAAACGGCAATTCTGGCAAGTCGTCATCGGGCGGGTCGAAATCCGCATCTGGCTCAAGCTCCGGATCAAGTTCCAAGCCCTCATCGGGCGGCGGCAGCAAGCCGTCGGGCGGCTACAACAGTAACGGGAGCAAGGGTAAGAACGGGATGAACGGGCGCAATCCCGTCTTTCTCGACTTGAACGGCAATGGCCTGACGATCACGGATACCTCGACCTCCAATCTGTTCCTCGACATCGGCGGCGACGGTTACAAGTATCGTACAGCCTGGGTTGGCGCCGGTGACGGCGTGCTGATGATCGACGTTGACGGTGACGGCAAGATCTCCGACAGGAAGGAAGTCGTCTTTACCGACTGGGATCCGTCGTCCGAGTCCGACATGCAGGCGCTGCGTCAGGTGTTCGACTCCAACGGAAACGGCTTGCTCGATGCAGGCGATGCTCGTTGGTCGCAATTCAAGGTTATGGTCACCAACGGCGACGGTACGATCACTCAGAAGACGCTTGCCGAGCTCGATATCCAGTCGATTAACCTAGCCGTAGATGAGACGAAAATTGCCTTCGATGGCGGCTCGTCGATCGATGGGCAGACAACCTTCACGCGGACCAACGGAACGACCGGTTTGGCCGCAACCGTCACGGTGGCTGTCGACACAAACGGCTTTGTTGTCACGGAAACGCAGTCAACTGATGCTTCTGGCAATCGGACGATCGTCAACCGTGCTGTGGACCGGGACGGCCAACTCGTCTCTGAGACCACGCGGATCACCAGCGCCAATGGTCTGTCGGTCACCTCTCGCTTTGACGATGAAGGCGACGGTGTCGTCGATCGCGTTCTCACCGATGTGACGGTCGTCAACGCCAATGGTTCGCGCACCCAGACCGAGACAATGCGCAATGGTGGCGGCATCCTCACCTGGTCGAAGACGACCCAGACTAGTGCAGACGGCCGGACAATCACGATCGACCTCGACGAGCACGGCGGCGGCTATCCGACAGAGCGCGAGACGCGCGTGACGGCCGCCAACAACAGCCTCACGATCACGATCGCGCAGCTTGCCCAGAACGGCAGCGTGATCAGCCAGGTCTCGAATGTGCTGAGCAGCGACCGGCTAATGCGTACAGTCAACGTGGATGCTGACGGTAATGCAGCCTTTGAGCGCCGGACCGAACACCAGACCATCCGCAATGCCGATGGCAGCCGCATCGAGCGCGATAGTGTCCTGTCGGGTTCTGGCACGCTTTTGTCTCGATCGGAGATCACGATCGCGGCCAACAATCTGAGCCGGACCGAGACCAGCGACATCGACGGCGACGGGACGCTCGACTACAACCAATCGGCAACCACGACCCGCAACTCGGCCGGCGACACGACGGTCGTGGAAACTTCGTCGGCGCGCAATGCCACAATCTTTGGTCGGACGACCACCACGACCTCGCAGAACGGTTTGACGAAGACGGTTCTAGCGGATCTCAACGGCGATGGCACAACCGACCGGGAAATGAGCGATGTCACTGTCATAGCGGCTGATCAGAGCAAAACACGGACAACACAGACGAGAAGCGCATCGGGTGCGTTGCTCTCCGGCACCGTGGAGCAGCGAGCAGCCGACGCTCTTGTCGGTACTATCTCGACGGATGCCAATGGTGATGGTGTCAACGATCTCGTGGTGGCCGTGACGAAAGACACGACCGGCGTCGTGACGGAAACATCGACAGCCACCAGTGCGGATGGTTTGCTTGTCAGCCGCAGTGTCAAGACAACGTCAGCGGATGGCCTGACCACAACGAGCCAGACGGACCGCTTTGGGCGCAATCAGATCGATCAGGTCGTCGTTGATGGAACGAAAAAGAACTCCGACGGCAGTTCTACGCGTTCGATCGAGACTAAGTCAGAAGATCAGACCCTGATAACCCGTCAGGTCGAGGTCACAAGCGCCAACGGTTTGGCCGTCACGCAGACTTCTGACATCAACGGCGACGGATTCATCGATTCAGTTCATCGGAATACCCGCACACTGAACGCTGATGGAAGCCAGTCGATCGTCGCTGAGGACATCAGCGGCGATGGTACCGTTCTCTCGCGTGAAACGACCGCGATCAGCTCTGATCGCCGGACGGTCTCGTCAACGGCTGACACAGACGGCAATGGCCAGACTGACTGGTCAGAAATGATGACCATAGGAGCGGACGGGGCAAAAACCGTAGACACCCGCCAATTGTCAAATTCGGGCACGCTGCTCAGCAGGACCCTGACCAATACCTCGGCCAACGGACTGGCCATTACCCAGACTGTCGACGAAGACGGCGATGGAGATATCGATATCGTCAAGTCGATGACCACGTCACTGCCGACAGATGGCAGAACGATAAAGGTGGCGACGACGTCGGCTCAAAACGGGGCCTTGCTTCGTCGGGAAGTGTCAACCGTCAGCGCCAATGGCATGAGCGTAGTCACTGAGGCGGACCAGAATGGCGACGGCATTATAGATGCCGCGACGACGGCTACGAAATCTATAGATGCGGACGGCTCGACGGTTACGGTAGAGACCCGCAAGGCCGGCTCCACCACGGTGGGAATGATTACTGCGCGCGTCGCCGCCGATGGACTGACAGCAAGCCAGGCCCAAGATCTCGACGGCAATGGCACCATTGACCTAAAGCAGCAGTCTTCGAAAACTCTCGCCGCTGATGGCTCGGTCATCGATACAGCCGAGAAGCGCAATGCTAACGACGTGCTGATCGCGAAGTCGGTCAAAACGACGACCGCGAATGCGATGTCGGTAATTTCGTTGATCGACGAAAACGGTGACGGCGCCAATGATCGCAAGGTAGAGGAGACCTTGTCTGCAGCAGGCGTCAAAACCTCCGTTGTTACAGAGATCGGCGCATCAAATTCCATCCTGTCTAAGGCCACTGCGGCCACTGACCGATCTGGATTGAATGTCTCGCAAGCCTTCGACAGAAACGGAGACGGGGCAGTCGATCTGACACAAACGACTGCGACCACAATCGCAGCGAATGGCGCCAAGACCACGGTATACTCCGAGTTCCAGGGTACTTCGACACTAACCGAGCGAAGCACGACAACTGAGAGCGCGGATGGACTTAAGAAAACGGCAGTCATCACAGACGGAGCTGGCACGATCCTGCGTCGCATCGAAGAAACCTCAGAGGTCTTTCAAAACGGAGCGACAAAGGCGACCACGCAGATCAACAAAGGTGACGGCAGCCTGGAGAGCAAAACCGTTACTGAAGTCTCCGGCAACAAGCGGTCGTCAACGGTTACGAAGGACATCAACGGCGATGGCGTCGCGGATCAGAAGATCACAACCACGCTGGCGGACAGTGGCGTCTCCACGCAGGTGTGGACGGATTACAAGCTCGACGGTGTGGCGGCAGCAAAGCGCGCTTCCCTGGAAATCAGCGCCAACGGTCTGATTAAGACCTGGTCCTATGACGCCGATGGGAACGGAGCTGCCGAAAAGCAGCTGATAGAGACTATCGTGCTCGGTCCTGACGGCCGCATGACGCAAACGAGGGACTACCGCGAGTTCGTCGGCGGGACCTGGACGCTGAAAGGCAAGGCAGAAGTCGTCCAAAGCGGCGATGAGCTGACACGAACCTCAAGGTTCAACGATGCCGGTGCTGGTGACTATACGATCTCGAGGACAGAAGTCACACAGTTGGAAGCGGACGGATCGACCTCGACCGTCGATACATGGCGTCTTGGCACTCAGAAAACCCGTTTGACGGAAACCATCGTTTCCCCCAATGGGCTGAGCAAAACCACACGGGTCGATACCGACGGGAATGGAACCTTTGATTTCACGCGGACGGATGTGACTGCGCTGAATGTCGACGGATCGACGACCAGAACTGTCACGACTAACAACAGCGCTGGATCCACGATTTCAACTGCAATCGAGACCATCAGTGCGGACGGCCGCACAAAAACCCTAAGCGATGTCTCAGCTATCCCAGGCGTTGCGGCGACCACAACAGAGGTCAAGACGAGGACGTTGGCAGACGGCAGTTCCCTTGAGGTAATGACGCTCAAGGGCGGCAGTGGACAGCTCCTGGAACGCGTGGAGAAGGAAGTCTCTGCTGACGGCCGACGCATATACGGCAGGCGACACATGGAATGTTCGAAAAGGTGGAGCATTCAGAGCAGACCCGGGGCAGATGCACACGCATTGCGACAGCATTCTCAAATCAGGTCAGTTTTGCGGCCCTAAATTTTCAGCAGGCGACGAGTACATCGACCTGTGCGCGAAGAAACTCGCTACACCCTCAAATCTGACGCGTTGGAAGGAGAATGGCATCAGCCATCACATCATGCACGTGCTGGCTGATCTCGCCACGCCGAGCGCTGGACCATGAAATTGCGAATCGCCGTAATCAAGTCAGCGATCGGCATCTGAGCGGCCAGATCAATGTAAAGCTGCAGCCTGCTTCGCTTGAGTTCACGCGGAGACGCCCCGAACCCTGCCAGCAGCTCGGCAGCTTCTGCATGCCAAAGCAAGTGAGCAACTTCAATCGCATCGACAGATGGATTAGCGCGAGCGCGTCGGACAGTTTCAAACGCAACACCGCCTCGGGGACCTTTTTCAGCACTGATCAGCCCGCACCAGTCAGGGACGATCCGCTCAGCTTTTGCCAGGTGCTTGTCGGCGCAGACAAGAGTGAGCCTGCTCAGGCCCTTCGAATAAAACTCCAGCTGCCCCGGAAGTCTATCGAGCGTGTCGAGGCTGCTTTTGATCTCGAAACCATGGACTTCCGCAGATATAACAGCGACATCGATCCTTACCTTGGCATGGGACAAACCAAGTTCGTCGACGATGATAACATTGCCGGCGTTCTGGTATGAGCGGAGCTTCTTCTTATGAAGCGCGGCTCTGATTTCCTGGTCGTTCGTAGCTAGCATCATGGCTTCCCCTAAGCACAGTTATTGGCCGATTTCACGACCGAGGCCAAGTCGTAATTCTCGTCAGTAATCTGGAATCGCAGCGCTCAGCTGCGATCCTACGATCACAGAACTCCCCACGCCCGAAACCTCCCCCTCCCGGTCATCTCCCTCAACCCAAGCTCCTGCACGATCCGCCGTGCGCCTTGAGGCGTCACCTCAAGCGTCTTCGCCACCATGCCGGCGGAGATCAGCGGCCGCGCCATGACAAGCTCGACCAGCTCGGGCAAGCGGGATGAGGTCCGGCGGCCCTCAAGCTTTCGCATCATCATCTGCCGCGCCAGCACCAGCCGGTCATGCTCCTTCATCCCCGTCTCGGCAGCAATCGTCAGCGCCCTTGATATCGCCAGTAACCGCGTCTCGCGATCACGATGCCGGCGCCGGTCGACTGGAATGGCCTTAAGGCCAAGATTGATCGCTGCGAGATGTCCGCCGGTGGTAACGCCGCCCTGGCGCAGGATCGATGCAGCGAGCAGGCGCCCGAGCCAGGGTGCGTGCTGGAGCACGGCGATCTCGTTCCAGGCGTCGAGTGCCACGATCGCTTGACAGACCGGCGGCAAATCCTGGGCCCGGCCAAGGACGGCTTGCCACTCCGCCAGTCGCTCGTCCTCATCCCAGTCGAGATCGTAGACGAATGGATCCTTTTCCGGAGCGTTATTGGTGCGCGCCGGCTTTTTCGCCTCTTCGATCGCGGCCTCCGACCGGGCGAGCACCGCATCGATCGCGGCAAACGCATCACTCAGACCGTCGGTATCAGGATCTTCGGCCTCCCCTACCCCAACCCTGGTGTCGCTCACCTCAACATTCTGATCCGGCACCCCCTCCCCGTCTTCACCAGATGATGCTGCAGGCCACGCCTGCCCACGGAGGGAGGCGAGGCCAGAGCTCGAGAGCGCCCAGGCGGGGGGATGGGCGGCGATGCGGCGTCGGGTTTTCAGGATGTCGCGGGCGATGGTGAGCTCGTGGGTGGGTGCGCGGATGTCGCGAAGGGCATCATGCAGGACGAGGTCCTCGAGATGGACGAGTTCGCCATCGACCCAGAGCGAGGCGTGCGCGTCGAGGAAATGCGAGCGCTCGAGAAAGCCCTCACCGACGGGAGAGCGGGCGATCCGCTCGTCGAGCCGGGCAAGCGCGACCGCGGCCTCGGAGATCGGCCGCAGCAGGCTCTGGATGGGCAATCTGGCGAGATCGTAAGACATTGAATTTATGGTAAATGATTCGTTAAGCGAAAGCGATAGCGGCAATACGGTTCCATACCCCTGATAAATGCGCCCGCGGTGGCTCACCCCCGATAAGTATCCCTTATCGGAAGTATTAGAGTCTGGTAGGTTGACCAACCCCGAAGACAGCGCCTAGGATGTGGAAATCCGAGCTGGAGAAAGATCCCGATGAGCACCACCGTCAAGATTTCAGAGGCCAAGGCGCATCTGTCGGAGTTGTTAGCGCGTGTCGAGGCCGGCGAAGAGGTCATCATCGCGCGGGGCAACGATCCGATTGTGCGGCTCTCGCGCGTTCGCAAGGAGACCGATCGGCAAATTCTGCTCGCAGAAGTCCGAGCCGCGCGCACCAAGATGCAGCCCGTAACGCATGAGGAGATCATGGCGTGGCGCGACGAGGGGCGCCGGTGACGGATTTTGTGATCGATGCCTCGATGGCAATTGCCTGGTTGATTCCAGAAGAATTCACAGATTCCGCCGATGCGGTGGTCGCGACGATATCGGATGCCTGCATCGCCCCTTCTCTGTTCTGGTTCGAAGTTCGCAATATCCTTGCAATGTCCGAACGCCGAGGTCGGCTCGGAACGGGTGGTGCATTGATCTCCATGGAACGGCTGCGCAGATTGCCGATTGACGATGCCGGGATTGGCAGCGACAGCGCGATCCTGCTCTTGGCCTCAAGCCATGTCATCAGCGCGTACGACGCAGCCTATCTCTCCCTGGCACTCAACAGGAATTTGCCTTTGGCAACTCTGGACCGGAAGCTTGCCAATGCGGCCCGCAAAGAAGGTCTCACCGTCCTCGGGCCATTTGCGCATGGTGACTGAACAGTCTCCGGTGACCAGGCGCGTCGCGGAACTCGATACTATTGCTGCAGTCCTGCCGATGGAGCGGCGCGACGAACTGGCGGAGCTTCTGACCGACCAGGATGTCGAGACGCTGCGCCATCTGGTCAACCAAGGCATGGGCGAAAATACCCTCCGAGCCCTGACGTCTGATCTTGCATATCTACAGGCTTGGTCGCTGGCTGCGACCGGCCGGTCGCTCCCTTGGCCAGCGCCTGAAGCACTGCTACTCAAGTTTGTCGCCCATCATCTCTGGGATGCAGAAAAGCGCCTGACAGATCCGGATCATGGCATGCCAGCTGACGTCGAGCAGAAGCTCCGCATTCAAGGGTTGCTTCGGTCGCCCGGCCCGCATGCGCCTGACACCGTGCGCCGGCGTCTTGCCACCTGGTCGACGCTGACGAAATGGCGCGGGCTGGACGGCTTTTTCAGCTCCCCTGCCCTCAAGTCCGCAATCCGACTGGCCGTGCGTGGGACGCCGCGACCAAGGAAGCGGAAAAGCGCCAAGGCCGTCACTGGGGATATTCTGTCGAGACTGATTGCAACCTGCACGACGGGCAGCCTACGTGATGTGAGAGACCGTGCGATCTTGATGGTTGCCTTTGCCTCGGGCGGCCGTCGCCGCAGCGAAATCGCGGGCCTCAGGATCGAGCAGCTGCAGCCGGAAGAGCCGATCCAGATTGACGAGGCCCCTCCCCTGCTGTCTCTTTCCATTCACCTTGGTCGCACCAAGACCAGCGGCGCCGACAGTGATGAAGTTGTCTACGTTAGCGGGCGACCGGTCGATGCGCTGAACGCCTGGCTTGCGGCTGCAAAAATCGACAAGGGCAGTGTCTTCCGGGCGATTGATCGCTGGGGCAATGTTTCGCGCCGGCCGCTGGACCCGAAGGCCATCAATGATATCGTCAAGCAGCGGGCGGAACTGGCCGGGCTCGATCGGGCGGAGTTCTCAGCGCACGGCCTGCGCTCCGGCTATCTGACCGAAGCGGCCAATCGCGGCATTCCCCTCCCCGAAGCCATGGAACAGTCCCGTCACCGATCGGTGCAGCAGGCGTCGAGCTATTACAACAATGCTCAGAGACGCAGCGGTCGTGCTACACGAATTTTGGACTGACAGTGCCTTGGACCAATCAATCGCCAACTCATCATTTGAGAAGCTGGAGCCGAACAGCCATCGGACCAACAACGATCCCGAGCAGGGCAAGCACGAACAGCATCGGGCGGAATGACCTTCTGGCCATGGTGCCGATGTGTGACACGTCAGATTGTTGTTGAGAAGCACCTCACACAAACGTGCACTGATCCTGTGTCAAAACCGCCCCGTACAGGCAGAGCGTTGTTGGTACGGTAAGGATCGACTGGCAAGCTCGCCAGTGTAGCAGGGGCACACATGAAGATCCTCCATGAGGTAATGCGCCAGATCGCGGACGGCAACGACGCGGGAAACGAAGTTATTCAGCGGGCACTGGAAGCTGTTCGCACCCATCTGGGGATGGAGGTGGCCTATCTCTCAGAATTCGTCGGTAACGATTCCATCTTCCGCGTGGTGGATGCGCCTGGGCTGGAGGATCTCATAAAGCCGGGCGACGCTCGCTCGCTTGATGAGGTTTATTGCAAGTACATTCTTGAGGGGAGACTTCCAGAACTCATACCCGACACGGCTGCGGAGCCACTTTGCCAGGCGATGCCGATCACCCGTGCCGTGCCAATCGGTTCGCATGTTTCGATTCCTGTCCTTTTGCCGGACGGCAAGCCTTACGGCATGTTCTGCTGCTTGAGCCCGCATGCAAACCCGACATTGACCGATAGGGACCTCAATGTGATGCGCATGTTCGCCGACATGGCGGCTCATCAGATTGGCCGCGAGGTCATGCAGTCGCGCAGCTTGGAAGAAAAGCGCTTAAGTGTAGCGACACTCATAGATCAGCGAAGGTTCTCACTTGTGTTTCAGCCGATCGTTGACCTTGGCTTAGGTGAGGTTAAAGGTTTTGAAAGCCTTTGCCGTTTTCAAGCGGAGCCGTACAGAGCCCCAAATTTTTGGTTCGAGGACGCAGCGGCAGTCGGCCTCGGTGCGGAACTCGAGCTTGCAGTAATGGCATTGGCGATCGACGAAGCAACAAAATTCCCCTCTGAGATCTATATCTCGATCAATGCATCGCCGGAGACGTTCCTCGATCCCCGTCTATCGAGGATCGTTGATGGACAAGACCTTTCATCCATTGTTTTCGAGATTACTGAGCATGCACCCGTCAGTGACTATGATGAACTGACGACTGCGCTTGATCGGCTGCGCGCTCAGGGCGCACGGATCGCAGTCGATGATGCAGGGGCAGGCTTCTCCAGTCTCCGTCACATCGTCCAGCTACGTCCGGACGTCATCAAGCTTGACATCTCTCTCACCAGAGCCGTTGACACGGATGTCGCAAGACGTGCGCTCGCTTCCGCACTAATATTCTTCGCACACGAGATCGGCGCGTCGATCGTTGCCGAAGGCATCGAAACCGAAGCTGAATTGCAGGCGTTGAGAGCCCTAGGGATATCCGCGGGACAAGGCTATCTCCTCGGTCGTCCGGGTGACATCGTCTCCGCTATCATCCGTGCTGGCGCGGCACCGGGGAGCAGCTGACCGAAGTGCTGATACAAAATGCGCCGTTCGTCGCCTCGATCAGATTGACCGAGGCGTGCGGCACAAAATCGTCAAACTCAAGCCTTGGCGGCCTTTCGATCAGCTGTGGGCAACAGGACCTGCCTACCAATCGCCGAGATGGCGTCTACCGCCGGCTGTGGACGGTGGAAGAGATAGCCTTGGGCCGTGGCGCACCCGATGCTCGTCAGGAAGTCGGCTTGTTCCTGCGTCTCAACGCCCTCGGCCACAACGTCAACTCCCAGACTTGAACCGATGTCCACAATCGCCTTTACAAGTCCTGTGGCTCCAGCGCGTGTCGACAATCGAGCAACAAACGACTTGTCAATCTTGATGACGGACAGAGGAAAATCCAGGAGGTGCGTGAGCGACGCAAAGCCGGTCCCAAAGTCGTCGAGCGCAACTCGAACGCCAGCATGCCGAAGGTTTTCGCAGACCTTGCTGATGACATCGGCACCACCTGCAAGAAAGACATCCTCTGTTACCTCGATTTCGAGATGGTGTGGAGCGAGCCCCCTCAAGCTCAAACCCTGCAAAAGTCGACCGGTGAAGGTCGGATCTCGAAGCTGGGCTTGACCAACGTTGATTGCAATTGACCCGAAATCGTAACCAAGCTCCTTCCATGCGGCCGCTTGATCCAGGGCAGACTTCAGGACGAACGCACCGATCTCAAGAGAAAGCCGTGTATCCTCGAGCGCAGGGCTGAATGTGCCAGGCGCGCGGACCCCTTCGGCACTGTTCCAACGAAGCAAGGCCTCAAATCCCGCGACCCTATTCGTATCCAGGCATATTTTGGCCTGATAATACAGTTCGAGCTGGCCAGCCTTTAGAGCATGTTCGATCTCATCGATGCTTTGGACTTTCCAGTCCGCCAGAGCTTTCATTAGCGGATCGAAGAACGCATACCGGTTTCGACCGTCAGCTTTAGCGGTGTAAAGGGCAAGATCTGCTTGGCCCATAAGCTCGGCTTCATCGAACGCACCACCCTTTTCGTGTTCGGCGATCCCAATTGAAGTACCGCAGCGAAACGATACCCCATTGAAGGTCAGCGGTGTGGAAGCGATCTTCAAGATCTGAGCAGCGATACGCTCAAGTGCTGGACGATCAAAAGCACCCTCGACAACGACAGCAAATTCGTCGCCACCAATCCTGGCGACAAGTCGGCCTTTGCCACGGATCACTTGAAGTCGACTGGCAATCTCCCGCAAGCATTGGTCGCCGGCTGCATGACCATGGGTGTCGTTGATGTCCTTGAAACCATCGAGATCCAGCAGGATCAACGATACCGGGTTTTTGCGGCGTTTCACCTCAGCGAGACGCGCCATAAGTTGTGCTCGATTACGCAGACCTGTCAGCGGGTCGCGTTCTGCCAGGCGCTTGATTTCCTCCAGCGCAAGCTTCTCTTCGGTAATGTCCTGTTTCATCCCGAAGCGCCGCACCGCCACTCCGTTACGCAATTCGACTTGACCAGCGACCCGTACCCACCGTCTGTTGCCTTTCGATGTGATCATCTGCCCCTCGAAGAGGTAGGACTGATTGGTCTCTTGAGACCGTGTCACATGCACCATAAGGCGGCGAAAATCGTCAGGCGGATAGAATTGCTTTAGGGAAGATGTCGATGGCTTGAAGTTTCTTCCAACTTCATGGAGCGCGTACATCCCATCGCTCCAGAGCAGGTCTCCGGTGGAGCAGTCGATTTCCCATGCTCCGATTTTGGCCAAATCAGATGCGCAATCGACCAAGCGTTTTTGCGTTGCTAACTCTTGTCGCTGTTTCTCCACGATCTCTGACGTTTGTGCCAGCTCCAAGGAAATGTCCCGCAAGGCACCGGCGGTGCGATACTGGTTCAGAAGCGCTGCCGTCGTTGCCCCAAGCATGCGCAACTGCTCGAGCTCTTGGGCGTTCATTACCCGAGGGACTTGATCGATTATACAAAGGCTACCGGCCATCAGGCCATCCTGCATCTCCAAGGGGCAACCCGCGTAGAAACGGATATGCGGCGGGGCGGTCACCAAGGCATTGCGGCAGAAGCGCTCGTCGTCATGAGCATCCTCTACAACCAGCAACTCTCGCGATAAAATTGTATAATTGCAAAAGGCATGCTCACGCGCAGTTTCACGCTCTTCAAGGCCACGCCGCGCCTTGAACCATTGCCTGCCTTCATCAACGAGCGAGATGAGGACAATCGGGACACGAAACATGGACTTGGCCAGTTCCACGATCTGTTCAAACGCCGGATCGATGCCTGTGTCCAATACCTGAAGCTGCCGAAGGCAATGCAGTCGGCCAAGCTCGTTACCAGGCATTGGATAGTTCTGACGGGTCATTTCGGTCATGCAAGAGCCCCACAAGCATAAGGAACAACCTGTCTATCAGGTTTTTCTTAATCTTTATTGTGCAAATCGACAGGGGTCGGTTGCTAAAATCCTATGTGCTTCATTAGCGCATCTCTAAAGCTTCGGTGCAAAGCTCGTGGCAATCACAGGCGAAACGCCGGTCAACGCATAATCCACGGAGCTCCGACGCCGATGCCAAAGTTCAACCGCGCATTTTCTGTCTGTCTGTCGGTAGCTGTCGCAGCTGCACCACTTTGTTTTGACCCGACATCAACCAGTTTTGCGGTATCCGAATTGTCGGCCAAAGAGGGTAAGGGTGGCGGAAGCGGCGGTGGCAATGGCGGCGGGAACGGTGGCGGCGGGAACAGTGGCGGCAAAAGCAGCGGTAGCGGTGGCCAATCGAACGGCAAGTCGAGCGGAAAAAGCACCACCAAATCGAGCGAGCGCGTCTCTTCCAGAACAATCGGGAGTGGTCGTTCCGCCGCTTCAAAGCCGGCTCGTGCAAAATCAGATCCACTGACAGAGGCTTTAACAAACCTCACTGCTTCCTCCAAGCAGACAAAGCAGACGAGACAGACAAGGCAGAAGGCCGCAAAGCCGCACAAGACGTCGACCGCGACCCTATCCGCAAACGCTATACCTAAAGAAAAGCCGCAACGTCCGCTGCAGTCGAGCCTTCAGGGGCTCAATTCGCTGAACCGCAGTTACAAGGCTTTGATGAAGACATCAGACCCACGCATGGCCGCGATCCGCGATTTTGCCGTCGCCTATGCCACTTATGAGCTGGCCAGTGGCGTCGATACCGTACCGACCGATCTAGCCTTGGGCGACGATGCTCTGCGTGCCGCCCTGGAAGCTGCTGCCAATCCGGGCGTGGTCGTTGATGACCGCATGCTAGACTGGGCAAAGTCCACGCTCGGGGTCGGCTCTGCAATTGGCAAGATCGACGAGATCCGCGACGAACTTGCATCCTTGGCGCAAGTGCCGACAGACGGCGCCATCGGCGAGGATACGCAAGAGGATACAGTGAACGATGCTGTAACTGACGAAGCAGCCGGCGGCAACATCGACGATGGAGACACGACGCCAGGCGAAGTGGATCCCGACGCCTCAGGAGGCGCAGTCGTGGCACCAACAGAACTCGCTGGAACGCAGCCAACTACGGCGCCGGTCGCTGACTGAGGAGGTTTCACTCAGACTTAAAGTCAGATCGGGCTCTCATCCCAATGAGGTCCTGGGAGAAAGTACCGCGGCCATCTCAACGCCGGGAGATGGCCGGGAAAGAAGTGGCGTTGCGAGGAGGGGTTTGTTGCGCCCTGGCTGCAGCCCAATAGCTTTCGCCACGAGCTGCACGCGTCTCTCGTCGCCCTTCGCTAGCAGCGATGGTCAAATGAAAGGCCAACAACTCCTACTGCAACTTGCCGATCACTCTCAGAACTCGCTCCACTGTTCCTTGACGGCAAGATTGCCCTGGACGGCCGCTACGCGACGAACCGGTGCCTGCGTGGCGGCGGGACGGCGTTCCATCTGGGCAGTAGCCGTTGCGCGGCCCGACAGATTGAACTGACTGACGAGAGAGCGAAGGCGGGTGGCTTCCTGGGCGAGTGCCGCAGAGGCTGCCGTCGACTGTTCTACCATGGCTGCGTTCTGCTGCGTGGTCTGGTCCATCTGGTTGACGGCCGTGTTGACTTCGGCGAGGCCGGTCGACTGTTCGCGGGCGGAGGTGGCAATTGCGTCCATCAGCTGGTTGATCTGCGAGACATAGTCGCCGATCGCCTTCAATGCGACACCGGTGTCGCGCACCAGCTTCACGCCGCTTTCGACTTCGGTTGAGGAGTTCTGGATCAGACCCTTGATCTCCTTAGCCGCACTGGCCGAACGCTGAGCAAGTTCACGCACTTCCTGGGCAACGACCGCAAAGCCCTTGCCGGCTTCACCGGCACGCGCGGCTTCGACACCGGCGTTCAAGGCGAGCAGGTTGGTCTGGAAAGCGATTTCGTCGATCACACCGATGATGTTGGAGATCTGCTGCGAGCTTTCCTCGATCCGACGCATGGCCTCTTCCGCATTGGAGACGACCTCAGCCGACTTGACTGCATTCTGGTTGGCCAGGATGGCGACCGTCCGGGCTTCGTCAGTGCGCTTCGACGAGGTCGAAACGTTGACGGTGATTTCATCAAGGGCGGCAGCCGTCTCTTCGAGTGCAGCCGCCTGCTGCTCCGTGCGCTTGGAAAGATCGTTGGCGCCGGAGGAGATCTCGCGGGTGCCGTTGTCGATATTCTCCACCGATTGCATGACGGAGGACAGCGTCGTGCCCAGCTGCTTCAGCGAAGCGTTGAAATCTTGCCGCAAAGGCTCGTATTCGGCCGCAAAGGCTTCCTCGAGCTCGAAGGAGACGTCTCCCGCAGCAAGTCGCTGGAGACCAGAGCCGAGTGTTGTCGTGGCAAACCGCAATTTTTCTGCCTCTTCGGCCGCACGACGACGGCTTTCGGCATCCTGGTGACCTTCACGGACCCGCGCCTCCTCAGCCTGGCGCTCGAGCTCGCGGTTGGCAATGCCCGCCTGTCTGAAGACTTCGACGGCAGCTGCCATTTCTCCGACTTCGTCAGCACGACCTCCAAACGGAATCTGGCTTGTAAGATCACCGGAGGCAAGATTGCGCATCGAGGACGAGATCCGACCGATCGGCCGGGTCACGCCGATGATGGCATAGGCGATACCGACAAAGGCAATCACAAGCGTCACTGCGGCAATACTGAGCGTCGTGATGAGATTCTTCTGATAGACCACGCCGCTGTCTGATACGGCTTCGTCCGCCTTTGATATGACGTAGGTGACGAGATCATCGACGACAGAGTTCACCTTTTCGGACTGAGCCTTCATCTTGCCCTTGAACAAGCTCGTGGCGACCAGGGTCTGGCCATCCTGCTTGATGGCGATTAGCTCTTCACCGAGGGCCTGATAGGCTTCAAATTCTGGCTTGAACGCGCCGATCAGCGAGCGACCCTGCTCGGTGCGAGCACCTGCTTCATAGTCGCTGACCGACTTCTGCACGATACCGGCTGTGTCGTTGATCCCCTTGATCTCAGTTTCGATTTCACCGGGAGTTGCCGCCATGATGAGGCGGGAATAGGCCAAGCGCATCAGGTTGAAATTACCCTTCATCTCGCGCGCTATAACCATCCGGGACATCCAGTATTGACCAATGTCCTGCGTATTTTGGTTGAGCTTTGTGAGGCTGTTGTAAGACGTGAAGCTGAGTGTCAGGACTGCGACGACAATAACACTCAGCATCCCTGTCAGCGCGACTCTGATTGGCAGGCTTTTCATAGACGTTCCCCCGCAGATAAAATGACATCTGCTAAGATTGGAGTATATTATTTAATATTCGCTTTATTAGAGCATATGACGAAGGATCAGATGATCCGGACGGGTTCCCCGCCCCGGGTCGCGCGATTTTCTTCAAGAACATTTATGAGACTGCTGATGCGAGAATGCTCTCATGACATACAAGGACCCGGCACCAGTTCGTTACATCAACGCCCTTTACCGAGCACAGTGAGAAAGTCGGAAGAAAATTTGGCCTGGCGTCGTCAATGGCGCGCCACGCGCCGCACAGCGCGGCGCGACATTACAATCTTTACTCTCCGAGTTTAGAATATTCTAATCGTTCGTTGGCATACTGAGCTTCGACAGCAGTTAACATTTGTGGTCGACGCCCCAGAGCGTTCATCGCAGATAACGTCCGAGATGCACAATGCTAGCAGAAATCTCGATGTTCGCCCTTTCCAGGCAATCCGGCAGTGATGCACTGGCAGAGTATCGACCGCGCATTGGCGCGCTGATCAGCGCTCTCGGATCCTTTCTTCTCCTCCCATTTGTCCTGGTCCAGGCGACCCAAGGTCGTTGGGGACTGGCTGCGTTATTCAGTGCGGCTGCGGTCATCCTTTTGGTAAATGTCTGGGCGGTGAACAAAAAACAAAGGCCGATCTTACCCTTTGGACCGGTTATTGCCGGTCTTGCATTCGCCGTTTGCGCATCAGTTTGGGTGCAAGGACACAACGGTCTCTTTTGGGCTTACCCGGTCCTGTTTATTGGCTTTTTCATTCTACCGCGGCGTTCAGCAAATATTGTCGGTTTGGGTCTTCTATTCAGCGTATCCCTTGTAACGTGGCAATCCCTTGGCTTGGCACTCGCCAGCAGAGTTGCAACAACGCTGTTTTTGAATTTCGTGATGATAAATCTCGTACTCAATGTTCTAGATCATCTTCACGAAACTCTCTTGCGACACGCGCTACTCGATCCTTTGACCGGAGTACATAATCGTCGGCATTTTCAAAGCGAGATCAACGCAGCCCTCCAAGCTGACACATCAAAAGGTGCTCTCCTGATCTTCGACATCGACCATTTCAAACGGGTGAACGATGCCTACGGACATAACATCGGTGATCGTGTCCTGCGGGCAATTGCTGAGCTTGCGCTTTCGTTGAAGGAGCCAAGTGGCGAAGTGTTCCGATTGGGCGGGGAGGAGTTCGCTTATCTGCTGCCAGATGCATCGCCGGAGACATCGCTTCAGTTTGCCGAAGCTTTGAGATCAAAAATCGAGGCAGCACGCATTTTACCCTGTCCTGACAGTGCCGTCACGGTCAGTATCGGCATATCAACAGGCAACGCCACCGCCACAGCCGATACCTGGTTCAAGGAGGCCGACCTGGCCTTGTACGAAGCCAAACGCTTGGGTCGAAATCGCGTTTGTGTATATGAAGCTCTGCTTGTGCCTGTCGCGTCAGCGCGTGCTTAGCGACAAGCGCAGATTCCTTGTCAGAATAGGCGCAATTCAGCAGCTATCCTAAATAGGTGCAGATGACCTTTTTCCGGACGGGAGGTCACAAGGGCCCGCCCTGTTTCTTGAGGGTAAAAAGGGCCGGCGGATCAGGCCCCCCGGAGCGCGATTATCGCCCCCAATGATCATCGGCTAAAAGCATCAATTGTCGGATCAGTTTAGCGGCAGGAGCTGTTGTCCCGTTTTCGCTCGCCCACAAGGAGACACTCGTAGACGGATCTATCAGCCCCTTATGTTTCAGAAATGCAGCTCGAGCCAAACCAGAAACAGGAAGCGGTCTGGATGCGCAGGGGCTGATCGCTTATTCGTGCACGAGCGCGTCTTGCATCCGTGTAACCGTTATGCGCTCAGATCAAGCAGGTTTAGAAGCTCACCTACAAGATTGTCATCGCAGCTGTAGAAGATCGTCTGCTTGTGACGTCGGACAGTAACAAGCTTGGCATGACGCAGCTTTGACAGGTGTTGCGAAAGAGCGGATTGACTAATCCGCAGGTCAGCCGCGAGTTCGTTCACCGACCACTCACGTTCACTGAGCCGTATCAAAACACCCAACCGAACCACGTTGGACAAGCTGGAGAATACATCTGCCGCCTTGTCCAACGTCATGGAAGTGGTAACTCGGAACGAGTTCGAATTTAGTTCAGTCATAGAAGCTTGCATTCACCCATCCTCACGCGTGATCTAATCTATGAAAATATTTGGAAGTTTTGGTAAAGAATTTCTTAACCAGATTGCCGCTGCACGGATTCGTGACCGGTAATAGACCGACACAAGAAACAGACAAAATTGACTTTTGTCAGGAAATCAACAGCTTGTCTGCGTCATTTACCATTTACTAACGTAAGATATTTATTATCTTTTATATTCGAAGCGACGGGTATTTCGGGCTCAGTGCTCACGATACGCGCACAGGATAGTTCCCGATCAAGCCGTCGCCACACGATTTTGTCGCATATATCCCGCCGATCGGCTGGTCATGATGACCAGGGCACAGAAACCTGAATTCAATCGAAACAATCTCGGTCCTTGGGAAGGGGCATTACCATGCATCTCATGTCGACAAAGCTGGAACGCGTTAAACTCGCGTCGCTTGAGACTATCTCGGCCAACATCATGATCGCAGACGAGAAGCTGAACATCCTATACGTCAACGGCGCAACGCGAGCACTGCTTGAGTCGGCCGAGCGAGAAATGCAATTAGAATTGAAGCATTTTTCTGTGGCTAAGCTCGTCGGCTCTAACATCGATATATTTCATAAGCAGCCGCAGCATCAGCGGAAAATGTTAAGCGCGCTCAAAACGAGACACAATGCGACCATTCAGGTGGGCAGCCATGTTTTCGATCTGCTTGTGACGCCGTTGAAGTCTGGCCATAACACAGTTGGTTTTGTGGTGGAGTGGACCGATGCAAAGGCTCGTATCCAAAACACCGACTTCGGCAATCAGCTAAGAGCAATAAGCCGGGCTCAGGCGGTGATTGAGTTCAAACCCGACGGCCAGATAATCACCGCCAATGATCATTTCCTCCACGCCATGGGATACAATCGCGACGAGTTGGTGGGAGAAAATCACCGTATGTTCCTGGCCCAGGGATCAGCCTCCGATCTCGAATACGCGACCCTGTGGGAAGATCTGAGAGCAAATAAGCCATTAATTGGCGATATCGTCAGATATGGAAAAGGAGGCCGCCAAGTCCATCTCAACGCTTCCTACAATCCCATCACCGATGATGATGGGCGCGTCGTTAAAGTTGTCAAATTTGCCAACGACGTGAGTGACCGGGTGACAGCCGTGCGTGAGATTGCCGATGCCCTTCAAAAATTAGCAAGTGGTGATCTGAACTCCACGATATCCCGGAAATTTTCGGGGAGTTTCGAGCCGATGAGAAGCAACTTCAACGAAGCTGTTGAACAGCTTGCGACGGCGCTCGGCGCAGTATCCACGTCCGCAAATGTGATTGAAATGGGTGCGAAGGAAATCGCGCAAGCGTCCAACGATTTGTCCCGCAGGACAGAGCAACAAGCAGCTGCTCTGGAACAAACGGCTGCAGCACTCGACGAAATCACTGTCAATGTCACAAACGCTTCCAAGGGTGCCGACGAAGCGCGTTCAGCAACAGAGGAAGCCAGCAATAGTGCCCTTCATTCGTCGCTTGTTGTCACCCAAGCAATCGACGCTATGGCGAGGATTGAGCATTCCTCAAAGCAGATCTCGAACATTATCAGTGTCATGGACGAAATTGCATTCCAGACCAACCTCTTGGCGTTGAATGCCGGGGTAGAGGCGGCCAGGGCTGGCGAGGCGGGTAAGGGCTTCGCGGTTGTGGCACAAGAGGTGCGCGAGCTCGCCCAACGATCTGCAAAAGCGGCCAAAGAGATCAATCAATTGATCATGAGCTCTTCGGAAGAGGTCAAGAACGGTGTCAACCTAGTGGCCGAGACTGGCACCGCTTTGGAAGGCATTCAAAGGAACGTCGCGAGCGTCGCCAAGCATATGATCGCGATTGCCGGTTCTGCAAAGGAACAGGCCATAGGCCTCTCCGAAGTGAACGCGGCCGTCAATCAGTTAGACCAAGTCACGCAGCAAAACGCGGCTATGGTCGAAGAATCGACGGCAGCGAGCAACTCATTGCTGCACGAGACGGAGGGCTTACGGAGGTCGCTTGCGCGTTTCGCAGTGGAGGTTCCCAAGCCTGCAGTAGGACGCACAACGCATCTGTCACGCGCAGCCGTTTAGAAGACCGTAAGCAGGCGCAGAGTCCCTTCTGCGCCTGCTTATCGTTCGATAGCGAATGCCGTGAAGCAACTCGGCCATCATATGCTTTCGAGGATGCTTCTGCGTTTGATCGCTGTCAGGCATATTTCATCGCTGTGGGAAAGAATTCCCGAGGGTACGGATGGGCTGACGCGGAGCTGAGGCAAATGGAGTAGGACTTGTCTCCGCTCTCTTACAGAGCTTTGTCCTCGTGGCGATCTATAGGTCAAACCGCGGTATTTCAGCGAAGATGAGCCGACCCGTGGTCAGCGGAGAGACAGACCTTTGACTGAACTCTTCTTTTTGTCGATCGTCCGTTCGCCCGCGCTGGACGCGGCCCTTACCTTGTCACGGCCTGCCGCTTTGGCGGCATAGAGAGCCTCGTCGCATTTGCTCAGCAATTGCTGAGGATCATCAACGCTTAGCTCTAGGCTACCAATTCCGATGGAGACAGTAACTCGCCCCTTCGAACTGGACACGTGTGGGATTTCGAGCATGCGAACACCAGCGGCCAGACGGCCAGCGATTGCGTGTGCCTCGTCTGCAGTTGATCTCGAGAGAATAACAGCAAACTCCTCTCCCCCATATCGCGCCACAAGATCCAGTTCGCTGCGGCAAGCAGTCTGCAGCACCCTGGCGACCTCACGAAGCACCTGGTCACCTGCGGGGTGGCCATAGGTATCGTTGTAGGCTTTGAAGTGGTCGACATCGATCATCAGCAGCGACAGTGGGTTGGAAGCCTCCCTGCAGATCTCGAAAATCTCCGCGAACTGCCGGTCAAATATTCGCCGGTTGGCAAGATCCGTCAGCCCATCCTTGCTGGCGAGGCGTTCAAGCTGCGCGACGGCCGCTTTTTTCTCACTGATGTCTGAGTACAGTGTAACCCAGCCCCCATCTGCAAGTGCCCGCGTTGTCTTTGAAACCCAACGCCCGTCGCTCAGCACCAGCTCAGAATCTTCAGCGGCCTCACTCCGCTCAACCTCATCCTGAACCCATGTCAGCGGAGAAAGATCCGCAGCGATCTTAATCTGGCCGCGCAAAACCCCGGCGGTAAGCAATTCCGCCAGCGTACGGCCCTGACACGTTTCTTCGTCGACATAGGGGAAGAACTCCAAGTATTGCCGGTTCCACATCACAAGCCGCGACTCGCTGTCGAACATCGCCAGTCCGTCAGCCATCTCAGCCATCGCGGTCTCGAGAAGAACTTGCGTGGAAATCAGCTCTGCCTGCAGCGTCTTTCGAGTGGTCACATCAGTGGTATGGCTGACTATTCCCTTGAGGTGCCCCACCTCATCGAAATAAGGAGCCTTGATTGTGTTCAGCCAGATTGTCCGCCCGTCACGGTTGAACTGCTGTTCCAGTAGGATTGCTTCAGAGTTTTCGATAAATGCCTGCTCCTGCCGCCAGAACAGTGATGCTTCCTCATCCGTGTAATAGTCGAAATCAGATTTTCCGACCATTTCGGCTGCGTCCTTCGCTCCCATCAATCTCGCCGTTGCCTGGTTCGCGATCAAGAAGCGGCCGTCCAGATCCTTGACGCTAAGGGCATCCGGCAGGGCGCTCACGATCTGCCGGTGGAGCGCGTTGAGCTTGGCATTTTCCCGGCGCGAGCTATCGATGCGGATGAACAAACCCGAGATCATCGTGCCCAGGAAGTTGAGGAGAAGAAGAACGAAATGCGCATTCTCCTCGATGATCTGCTGCCGGACGTTTGGAGGCAACAGAAACAGGATGAGAAAAGCGACCCCCGCGTTCATCGCGCTGAATATCAGCACGTGAGGTGCCTGATTGAACCCGCGCTTGGCGAAGTAGTAGCCGGATATAGCGACTGCAAACGCCATCCATATGCCGGCCAATCCAAGCGCCGCACCCGCCCCGCCGAGCCAGATCCGGTATGCTGACGCTATACCGGCTGCTACCGCAGCACCGACGGGCCCGGATATGAGGCCGACCACAGCGACAGGAACAATGCGCAGGTCGAAGCGGAAACCCTCGATCAGCTCACCAGGCATTTGCATTAGAAGTGCAGCAGTACCCCCGAACAAGATGCCGCTAGCCGCTTTGCGTGCAACTGAGAGCTCGCTATGAGCCCGATCTCTGATGAGAGAACAGATTGTGAGCGTGAGGCTGATCACGCCCAGCTGCGCCAGAAACGTGATCAGCAAGTTAGACAGTTCCATTGAGGTTGGTCCTGTTACGCCGCACTTCTGGTTACACCCGGTGAGCCTGCGCCTTTGCCAACGTCCGGCTGATGCTCCAATAGATTTACATCCCGAACCTTTGATCGCCGGTTCAGCACAAAGCTGTTCACGAGACCCGACAAATGCGTCGACGCCGAAGATAGTGTATGGCTCAGTGCCGTCGTCTCTTCGACCATGGCAGCGTTTTGCTGCGTCATCTGATCGAGCTCGTTCACCGTAATGCTGATCTCCTTCAACCCTGCGGACTGTTCGACAGCAGCCGTCGAGATTGCGTCGATGTTCTTGTCGATCGAGGAAACGAAGTCGTCGATGCGCGCAAGTGCATGACCGGTTTCGTCGACAAGCTTTACGCCCACCGTCACCTGTTTACCGGAATTGGAGACAAGCGACTTGATCTCCTTGGCGGCGACCGCTGACCGCTGTGCCAATTCCCGCACTTCCTGTGCAACGACGGCGAACCCCTTACCGGCGTCCCCTGCCCTTGCAGCCTCGACCCCGGCATTCAGGGCGAGCAAGTTGGTCTGGAAGGCAATCTCATCGATCACTCCAATGATCTGCCCGATTTCGGTTGCAGATTGGGCAATGTTCTTCATCGCTTCGATTGCGTTTTGAACGACGCGTCCAGAGTCTTCCGTACAGAGCTTTGCCTCGGCCACCAGTTTCCTCGTTTCGCTACTACGCTCGGAGGATTGGGCGACCGTGACCGCTACCTGCTCAAGAGCGGCCGATGTCTCCTCCAGTGCTGCTGCCTGCTGCTCTGTGCGCTTGGCAAGGCTGTCAGACGCTGACCGCATCTCCAGGCCATTCTCATGGATAGCTTGAGTCGTTTCGAGAACCTGTACGAGCGTGACCTGGAAGGCATCAAGGGCGTTGTTGAAATCGTGCCGAAGCGGCTCGAAGTCGGACATGAAGGGATCATCGATCGTGAAGCGGATATTGCATTGGGCAAGGCGCGCCAGTCCTGCACCCAGCGTCTCGACCACATGCGAAAGCGCCTCAGCCTGCTCAGCCATCTCGGTTGCTCGGCGCTGCTGCTTACTGGCCGCGACTGCACGCATCTCATCTGTCTCAAGGCGCATGCGCTTGCGCTCAAGTGCCGCCTGTCGAAAAACCTCGACCGAATGGGCAATCTCTCCGATTTCATCACTTCTTTGGGCGAACGGCACCTCCTTGGTCAGGTCTCCGCCCGCCAGGTGGGCCATGTAGCCAGCGATCACCTTCAACGGATTAATGGCCCGCCGGCGGAAATACCAGATCCCAGCGATGAACAGAAACGGAAAATCCGCTGCCCAGAACGGCCAGACGCTCAAGCAATGCTGAGGTAGCCGTCGCGCCATTTTCTTCACTGACCAGATGTGTGTTGGCCATCTGGACAAGTTCGCGCACAGCGGTGTCATGGGCCCAAAACTTCTCTCCGAGGTCGCTGATCGCACTGCGAACGCGTTCAGCGTCCCCGGAGCTCAGAGCAGCCTGAAATTGCTCCTAATAGGAGCTCCAAAACACGTCCCCCTTGACCAGCACGTCCTCGGCCAGCTTTTTCTTCAGCCCATCGGGCAGGTTGGACCCCTGCCAATAGGCGCGGCGAGCTTCATAGTCTGTGGCCAGTGCATCAATCTTCGTAGCAGACTGTTCTGCCTTCCTCGGATCGAGCGTTGCTTCACTGGACAGCATGTAAGCCTCAACCAGATAGAGCGGAGGAGGCAAAATATCTGCAACAAGGTCTTTCCCATCAATGATGCCGTTGTAGATCGGTCCTTTCACCTTCAGCTGAGACAGGGTGTAGCTCTGAAGGCCAATGGATGTGGCAAGCCCCACGACGACGACGACAGCGAAGCCGAGAAGCAAGCGAGCGATGGTGATTTTCGGCATAAGGGTCCCCTGAGGCGACGGACAAACGTTCGACCTCATTTAAAATCAGAATTCTCTAATTTCTCGTTAGCTTGAAAACCGACAATCATCACTTTTGTATGCGTCTTTCGTCGCGGCGGGCTCAGATCGACTTTCTCAGGTGCTGGATTTTTTATTTAAGCATGTTACCACCTTCGAATGAGAGGCGCTCGTAGCCTAGGTTGCTCGAGCGAGCTTCCTCACATCAGGAGGGGGACGACGTTGAGCAAAGACAACGATCACATTGCCAAAGCTTGCACAGCCCTGATTGAGCGTACCGAAACGCTTTCAAAGCAGATTATCGCACTCATCAACCTGAATGCTCTTTTGCTCCGCGAGGTCTCTCTCTCTCTCAACCCGAGCCCTTGGCGCATTTCGCGAAACTGGAAGCAGAGCTTGGTGGGCTAGGCGAAGCGATCGCCGTCGCAACCCGTCAGTACAGCGATGTGGTCGTTTCCTCCGAGGCTATTACAGAGGTGTTCGAAAAGGCCCTTCGCCAAGCCCGAGGCTTGCTGGAAAACGCTCCTACGAAGTGATCTCCATCAAGAGGATCGAGCACGGGCCATCACTGTAGGCCCCTGATGAGTTGCGGTCGAAGATCGCCTGATTGGCATCCAAACCGCGAGCTGCAGGGATGGTGGCGCTGCTCAACAGTTTTTCGCTATTTAATGATTTTCATGTATCTCACGTCGTTTTTGCCGACATGGAGGAACTGCCCGCCACTTGTGACGATCATCGCCGTTAGTAGTCGCTAGACCACGCCATGGACACATCGCATGCGTTGGCGAGGAGGTTACCTCCTCTCCCCCAGAGCGCTGCGGGTCCAACTGCCAGTGCGATCAGTCGGTGGTCGTGCCATTGAAACTTTTCCGAGACCCCCTCCGTCCACTCAAGTGTGAATTAATCTGAGATCCTGGGAGGATTACAAATGCCTACAAATCTTCGGAAATTGTTACTCGCCGCCGGCTGTGTTCTTGCCTTGGCAGGCACGGCAGCTGCCGAGAACCCCATGGTGGGTGGCGCGCCGATGTTCGCCGATAAAAACATCGTCCAGAATGCGGTAAATTCAAAGGACCACACAACTCTGGTGGCCGCGGTGAAGGCCGCTGACCTTGTTGACGTACTTCAGTCGGCCGGGCCATTCACCGTATTCGCACCCGTGAATGCTGCATTCGAAAAACTACCTGCTGGCACCGTCGATACCTTGTTGATGCCGAAGAACAAGGACGCTCTCGTCAAAGTGCTGACATCGCACGTCGTAGCCGGCAAGCTGTCTGCAGCCGACCTTGCGCGGCGGGCCAAGGCAAACGGAGGACGCTACAACATGCAAAGCGTCAGCGGAGCTCCATTGACGGCTGTTCTACGGGGCACCAAAGTCTATATCTTCGATCAATCCGGCGGCGCTAGCCTTGTCACAATTGCTGACGTGAACCAATCGAACGGCGTCATTCATGTCGTGAATCGCGTGCTGTTGCCACGCTGATCCGATCGATGAGCAAGGCGGGTGAATTCATCCGCCTTGCCTGAAAAATAAACCTATTTTTCGGCTCGGTTTCAGGAACTTTACGATGTCCAATAATGACCGACCGAATGGAGGCTCTCTGATCTACCGACAGTCGGTATGGACGAGGACATGTCACTGGATCTGGGCAGCCTGCCTTTTTTTTCTGGCGCTAAGCGGCCTGCAAATCTTTAACGCCTACCCACAGCTGGACATCGGAATTGAGTCCGGGTTCGAATATAAGAACTCAATACTCGAGATCGGCGCGCGCCAGGTTGGTGGCGAGGTCCGAGGTATCACTCGTGTGTTCGATATCGAGTTCGATACGACGGGTGTTCTGGGTTTCTCCAACGGAAAAATCCAAGCAATCCCTGCAGCTTTGACCATTCCCTGCAGCCAAAGTCTCGCAACCGGACGGGCCGTTCACTTCTTTTTCGCTTGGTTGTTGGTCATAACCATAGCTGTCTGGTTCATCGCGAGCTTTGTCAACGGGCACCTGCGGCAGCTAGTGCCAAGCCGGAGCGACCTTCATATGATCGGGCCAGAAATTGCTAGTCACGCCCAATTACGATTTCATCACCGGCGCCACTATGGAGCGCTTCAGAAGCTGACATACGGTGGTGTGATGTTCTTTTTAATCCCCCTGATGATCATGACCGGACTTTCGATGTCACCCAGCTTCAACGCATTCGCCCCCTGGATGCTCGACATGTTTGGCGGACGGCAAACGGCACGGACCTTACATTTCCTGGTCATGTTGTCGCTGTTGGGGTTTTTCTTCATCCACGTTGTAATGGTGCTTGCCTCGGGACCGCTGAACGGACTTCGCTCCATGGTCACTGGCTGGTACCGGATAGACCCCGAAGAGCACCGGCCCGGGTCACCACCAGACAGTCGGAAGGAGACCTGACATGCATGGCGCCCGTTTCGACCGCCGTCGCTTCTTGCAGAGTAGCTTACTTGGTGCCTCGAGCATCGCACTTACAGGCTGCGACGTCTTCGACGGGGCAACCGACCCGCAGTCGACATTAAGGACTGTTTTCGAAGCCGCCAGCGGTCTGACCTATCGCTCCCAGCGCTTGCTCGGTGGCGCTCATACTCTGGCACCCGAATATACCAAGGCCGACATCCGCCAGACCCAGCATCCAAACGGCAGCGTTTTGCCTGACGCAGAAGACTACCTCGAAATGGCGCGCGATAACTTTGCTAGTTTCAAGCTCGCAATAGAAGGTTTGGTTGCTAGGCCTACCACGTTTTCGCGCGAGGCACTGTTGGCCATGCCAGCTCGCACTCAGATCACCCGGCATGACTGCGTGGAGGGCTGGTCATGCATCGCCGAGTGGACCGGTGTCCCGTTAGGTATGGTTCTCGATCAGGCTCGACCGAAGACAAACGCCCGCTACGTGGTCTTCCATTGCTACGATGTTATTGAACGCAGTCTTTCTGGCGCCATCACCTACTATGAAAGTATCGACATGATCGATGCTTATCATCCACAGACGATATTGGCGTACGGCCTCAACGGCGCAGCTCTACCCATCGCCAATGGGGCACCGCTGCGGGTGAGAGTGGAACGTCAGCTAGGATATAAGATGGCCAAGTTCGTGCATACGATAGAATTGGCCGAGAGCCTGACGCATTTGGGGCTCGGCAAGGGCAGCTATTGGGCTGACCGCGGCTACGAATGGTATGCCGGCATCTAGACACCCGCCCGGTTACGCGGTGCCTTCGAACACGAACCCATCCACGAATGAACTCACGAGATCCGGAGCTGTAAGATGCAAGCGGACGTCCTCCCTGATATTGCCCTGTTGGTCGGACGTCTGCTTACAGTAGCGCTATTTTTCAGCGGAGCCGTGCAAAAAGCACTCGGACCCGACAATTGACCTCAGCCGCTGAACTTTCTCCACGACTTAGGGGCGGAACAGTAAGCCAATCGACCGCAGATGATACCCTCGGTTCTCTGCACCCCAGTAGTGGTGCAATTAGAGTTGAATGCGACAAACCCAACGCCCAACAAAGAAGCGAACGAAAAAATGAGCCGCGCAAGGGAAAGACAGGTTTATGCGGACATTGCTCTGCTCGTCGGGCGGCTGCTCATCGCTGCGCTATTTCTGGGTGGCGCGGCGCAAAAAGCTTTCTCACCTGAGGACGCTCAAAGACTGCTGGCGATGCAGGGATTGCCGATCTCACTGGTATGGCCGGCATTGATGTTCAACCTGGCGGCCGGGGTGCTACTGACACTTGGCCTAGGTGTCCAGCCTCTATCAGTACTCCTCGCGGCCTACTGTGGCGCCACTAGTTTTTTTCATCTAATACCGAGCGATGCTTGGCAGATGTCCATTTTCGTAAAAAACTGGGCGATCGCCGGCGGCTGCTTGGGAATGGCGGTCGCAGGGCCGGGCCGCTATGCATTGTCTCACAATAAAGAAACTAGCTGACGCGCGCCCCAAGGCTCAAATTCCAGAGATCAATAGGTGTTCCCTCACTAGGAATCTTAACCTTAGATGTCCCGAACTGCGAACACATTAAGGATCTGCAGCAGGCACACCTCGCCTGGGACGAGCGGGAAAAATTCGTGCCAGCAGCGATTGGCCGGTTCTTTGCTCCCGCGGAGGAGCGAATGAGCTGAAGGAGATCGTTATCCAGGCTGTTGATCAAAGTAACCGGTGTTTTACCCCCACATTGTCGTCAACCGCCTGATCTGTGATCGAACATTCCGTGGATGAGCGACAAGGAGTTTCTCCATGGAGTCTACGTTGGAGGTTCTCACAACGCGGCGGAGCCGACGCGAGGCGCATCGCCAATGGCCAAATGACGTCAAGGCACGGATTGTTTCGGAGAGCTTGCGGCCAGGCGCGACGGTGAATGAAGTCGCGGAACGCTATGGGCTGAAGGCCAACCACCTGTCGTCGTGGCGCACGCTGGCGCGGCAAGGTAAACTTGTGTTGCCTGAGCCAGAAGACGCGGTCGAGTTCGCGGCAATGGTTGTCGAGCCGCCGTCGCCTGAGTTGCCGATGGTCAAGGCTGCCACGCGCCCCGAGATTGTCTTCGGTCCCGTCACGATCCGCCTGGAGGAAGGTGCGTCAGCGTCCCGGATTGCGGCTATCGCTTGCGCCCTGGCGGAGACGACATGATCTTTCCGTCGAACCGCGTGCGGATCATGGTGGCGACAAAACCTGTCGACTTCCGCAAGGGTCATGACGGCTTGACGGCTTTGGTGAAGAACGAGCTGCACAAGGACCCGTTCACCGGAACGGTCTTCGTGTTCCGGTCTCGCAAGGCGGACCGCTTGAAGCTGATCTACTGGGATGGCTCCGGAATCGTCATGGCCTACAAACGGCTTGAAGAGCACACATTCACCTGGCCGGGCATCAAAGATGGATTGATGACACTCACCCACGCCCAGTTCGAAGCGCTGTTCGCAGGCCTCGATTGGCGGCGGGTTCATGCCGTCCAGACAAGAACCCCGGAGGCCATCGAATAGCTGCGGCACGATGACTCAGCACCACAAATTCCGAAGGCAAATCGGCTCCGTATTTGGTAACTTCCGGCCATGTTTGATGCCGCCGACCTTCCCGATGATGTTGCCGCCCTGAAGGCGATGCTGATCGCGGCGCAGGCACGCGAGGCGGCCAAAGATGTCGCGATAGCCAGCAAGGACGAGCATATCGCCCGCAAGGATGAGCGGATCGAGCGGCTTGAGAAGCTCGTCGCAGCCTTCAAGCAGGCAGCCTTCGGACGCAAATCCGAGAAGACCGATCCTGACCAATTCGACCTGGCGCTGGAAGACCTGGAGACGGCTATCGCCGTGATCCATGCCGAGGAAGAGGCGGACGCTCCTGCAGGAGGCAGGATTAGCAAGCCACGCGCGACCAATCGCGGCTCCCTTCCAAAGCATCTCCCGCGTATCGAGGAAGTTATTGAGCCAGAGAGCCTGATCTGTGGCTGCGGCGGTTGCCTACATTGCATCGGCGAGGATGTCTCCGAGCGGTTGGACGTGATCCCGGCACAGTTCCGCGTGATCGTCACCCGCCGCCCTAAGTATGCCTGCCGTGCCTGCACCGACGGGGTCGTCCAAGCCCCAGCTCCGGCACGGTTGATCCAGGCTGGGCTGCCGACGGAAGCGACCATCGCCCATGTTCTGGTCTCCAAGTACGCCGATCACCTTCCGCTCTATCGGCAGGCGCAGATCATGAGCCGCCAGGGCATCGATCTCGACCGATCAACACTTGCCGACTGGGTCGGTCGGGCAGCCTATGAACTGCGGCCCGTCTTCAATGCGTTGGTCGCCGACCTGAAGCGCTCGACCAAACTGTTCATGGATGAGACCCGTGCCCCAGTTCTCGATCCTGGCTCCCGCAAGACCAAGACCGAATACTTCTGGGCGCTGGCGCGGGATGATCGTCCTTGGGGCGGCGGTGCTCCGCCAGGTGTCGCCTTCACATACGCTCCCGGTCGCGGCGGCATTCATGCCGAACGGATACTGGAGGGCTTCTCTGGCATCCTGCAGGTCGATGGCTATGCCGGATACAACAGGCTGATCGCCCCCGAGCGTGTCGGCCCAGACATTCAGCTCGCCTATTGTTGGGCCCATCTATGGACGCCCCCGACTTTGCAAGGGCAAAAAGCACATTTGGCAAACCTGCGGCTGCGGTCATCTATTCGGCCTCACTAGCGAGCCGCACCCTGCGACCCACGGCCTTGATGGTTGATCCGTAAAACCAGCTCCCAATCACGCGACGCGAACTCAAGGTTCGATGCGCCCAACGGGCTCTGCTGGTTCCCGGTTAGCCCGGCTTTGCCATCATTTGCTTTCTATCCTCGCAACCACATCGATCCGATCCGGATCGAATTCGGCGATTACGCTGTTCTCATTGTTGCGCCCTCTCCTGGGTGCCCATAGGTCCCGCCAAACCTCAGCAACGCCCAAACAATGCGAGCGGTTTTATTGGCAACGGCAACAGCCGCAACATTGGCAGGACGACGATCCCTCAGCTTCGCAAGCCAGGTCCAGGATCGACCGCGCCACCGCATGATAGATCGGCTACCATGGATCAAAAGCCGCCGCAGATAACCGTCGCCACGTTTGCTGATGCCTCCCAGGCTATCCTTGCCCCCGGTAGAGTGCTGCTTAGGGACAAGCCCGAGCCAGGCGGCAAAATGACGGCCAGATTTGAAGTCGGATGGTTCTCTCATGGAGGATACCAAAGCTGTCGCCGTCACCACACCGACACCCGGGATCGTCATAAGTCGTCGGCAGGCATCGCTTCCCTTTACAACCCGGATGAGGTCCTGATCGATACGGAACAGCTTCGACTTCACTTCCCTCAATTGCTCGACAAGATAACGCAAGGCGTGGCGAGCGACGGATGGAAGCTCTTCAAAATTTTCGTCCTCGATCAGCTTTGTTAGAACGCCGATGTTGTGGGCGCGGTTGGGGGCAATGATACCGAATTCGGCGAGATGACCCCGGATCGAGTTGATGAGCTGAGTCCTTTGACGGATCAGCATCTCCCTCACGCGGTGGATCACCAAAACTTCTTGCTGCATCTCCTCCTTGATGGGTACAAAACGCATCGTTGGACGCGTCACTGCCTCGCAAATAGCTTCGGCATCAGCGGCATCATTCTTGTTCGTCTTGACGTAGGGGCGAACATATTGAGCTGGGATTAGACGGACGTCGTGACCGATGTCACGCAGCAGCCTGGCCCAAAAATGAGAGCCGGGGCACGCTTCCAGAGCTACGAGCGAACGCGGAAGCGCTCGGAAGAAGACCTCGACCTCTTCGCGCTTCAGCCTTCTTCGTATGACCGCCTTCCCGGCAGAATCTGCGCCGTGAACTTGAAAGACGGATTTTGCAATATCGAGACCAACAACACTGACTTGAGCTTCCATGGCGAACCTCCTGGTTGATTCGCCTCCATCATCCTTCGAGGCTGGCTCCGGCGGAAGGGGGCGTCCATACCATCACGCCCGGCGGAAGCTGGTGGAGATCACCCGCAACGGCTCAGCGCCCATTGCTGAAGACGGCGTCAAACGGATTGGAGAACTGTATCGCATCGAAGCCGACCTGCGCGGCCTTGATCCTGAAGCTCGCCTTGCAGCTCGGCAGGAACGATCAGCGCCACTAGTCGCAGACCTGCACGGCTGACTTGTCCATCACCGCGCACGCGTGGCAACGAAGTCGCCGCTCGGCGAGGCTTTGGCCTACATCGCCAAATATTGGGACGGCCTGAAGCTCTTCCTGACCGACGGGCGCATTGAGATCGATAACAATAGTGTCGAGCGGACTATCCGGCCGATTGCGCTGAACCGGAAGAACGCACTCTTCGCAGGGCACGACGCTGGAGCAGAGAACTGGGCAACCATCGCCTCGCTGATCGAGACGTGTAAGTTGAATGGCGTTGATCCGCAGGCCTATCTGAGCGCCACGCTAACCGCCATCGTCAACGGACATAAGCGGAGCCGGATCGATGGGCTGCTGCCTTGGTGCTGCACGCAAGACCACACTGCCGCCTCAGAGGCGACAAAACGTTTCAAATTTGATGGTTGAAGCTATCGATTTTGAACAGGCTTGAGGTGTATTCAAACGGGCCTCGGCCGCGACTATTATCGCCACTAGATCGAGGACATGATTTGGAAAATTGGTTTCGCAAGTGGGCAGCGTTCGTAGGATTCGCCCTTCTAGGCCCGACATTTCTTGCCTATTCTATTACCTCTTTCCTTCATGGAGAGCTGCCCGGCAGACATGGATCAGCCATCACAAGCGCGGGTTCCCCATACCTCTTCTATCCCCTTGCATTAGCCCTGATATGCGGTTCGGCGCTCATGGCATATGGGAGTGTTATGTTTGTTATCGGGTATGTTCGCGGGCGATCACACCGCGAGAAATGAACATCCGCCAATGCCCCGGAGTTACCATACGCGCAACGTCTCCCGCCTTCGACAGGCATCACACGCCGCCGTCAAGGTGAAGGCAAACAGCACTTGCAGATAAACCGACATAGGACAACGTGGGCGCAGAACACCGGTTACAAAAGGGTTGCAGGAGATGAATTGTCAAATAATGGCGATCTCAATGATCTCTGAATTCGAGGCCACCATTCGTGCCAGATCGACACGCGCCCATGGGCATCAGCTTGTCTGAAGCTGCGGGTGGCAGAGCCAAACACACGAAAAAAAGCCCACCAAAATGGCGGGCAAGTTCCATGGGAGGTTTTCAATAAATCCGATGCTGACAATCGGCGCATGACACTCCGAACACAACCCCTTTTTGTCCTCCGCAAGAA
>UCMW01000025.1:54429-57802 GCA_900473745.1 Hyphomicrobiales bacterium
TTGTGGCCCATAGATCGCAGGTAGCACACAATCTGCTTAGACAGATGTCTTCGGTCGCCGTACCTGGCCGAAATCTGGGCCAGCCTATCTCCGATGTCGAAGCGCCGCGCTTTGGAAAGTTTGTCGTCGTAGATCAGGTAGACGTCTCGCCCAAACGCCACGACGGTCAGCCCTGCTGCATGAAGGTCAGCGACGAAGCTCCCAACTTCGTTTTGATCCATCATTGTCATGGAGACCTCTGCTACTCTTCGCGCATTTCCATCTGACCAGTACGGCCTCTGCTTTGGCCGCAGATCACTGATGAACGAGGAATCAAGAGGAATGGGCAGCGAAGTGTGGGCGATCGCAGCTTCAATTGAGGATGAGTAGCGATCAGTTTTCGTGGTTGCAGGTAAACGACAACGAACCCGGGCAAGCATCGAGGCGATCTCTAGGAGGTAAGGCACGCAGGTGATTGAAGGGTCACCTCGTCAACTCGATGACAATTTCGCGCCAATAACCAACCATGGCGCATTGTTTAAGACCCGCATCAAGTCGCTTGATGAGCACGGGCGACTGCACCCTGAAAGTGCAGCGACGGATCTGGGGGAGGATCGTCCAGCTGGGGTCGAGCCGCGCCCGCGTCCAGCCACTAAGCATACCTTTAGTGACAGTGATATGACACGGAGGACAGCAACCAGTCGACCGATGCATTCCGCCTCGTCTTCGATGCAACACGCTTCCGAACACTGCAATAGCGCTACGTGCCGCAAGGAGCGGCTCAGTTTACACGACGCTGAAGGTCTCAAGGCCCGACGCTCGTTGCCAATCAGGCGGTAGGGATGGGTCGAGCGGAACGCAATACATGATCTGCTCGACCACAGCATCGCTGCTATTCTGATGGCTAGCAGCGAAACATTAATGTGAGATTTACAGGTCCAGCAGCAGGGCCGCTCACATGCGCGCCTACTTGTTAAGAGTATCCTTTAATGCCTTGGCCGGCGTGAATGTCAGTTTCTTCGACGCAGCGACCTTGATTGTCGCACCGGTCGCCGGGTTGCGTGCCTCCCGTTCTGGAGTGTGCTTGACCTTGAACTTGCCGAAACCGGGAATGGATGTTTCCTCTCCAGATGCAGCCGCTGTTGTTACTGCCGCGAAGACTGCCTCCACGAGGCTCTTGGCCTGGGCTCGCGAGAGATCGTGCGTTTCAGCTATCTTGGCCGCGATGTCATTGGTAGTGCTCATATTGTTCCCCCTATAGTGGTCGCTCAATGTTCATCAGACTTGGCGCCTTGTCACGCCCCAGCAGGGGTGGATCCAGCACATCCACAACATAGCGTGGTTCTCGCGTCATGAGATGCCGAACTGCCGCACATCGCGAGTAGTCAGATCTCGCTGGCGAGCCAGAGCTTCAGCGTTGCGATGTTTTCCTCATTTCTGCGGTATAAGATCGTGCTCCGTTCTTTCCGAGAGCTAACAAGACCGGCACGCCGCAGGATTGCAAGATTTTGAGAAACAGCCGACTGAGACAGGCCCTCCCGCTCGAAGCGCCCTGCCGGCACGCCGCCTTGAACGTCCGTGGACGTCAGTCCAAAGTACCGGGTAGGATTCTTCAGCCAAACAAGAAAATCGAGCCTGCCCTGATGCGCTAACGCCTTCAAAGCCAGATGGATATCGAGGTGGGGTTTCATACGTATCACCAGCTATTGTGTGAGGCCAGCTTCGGCCAACAAACGAATAACAGTATGATTATCGCAGCGATAAAACACGGTCTGCGCATTCCTTCGTGAACGGACAATCCCTGCCTGCCGAAGTTTGCCCAGATGTTGAGAGAGCGCAGATTGGCTGATCTCAAGGTCCAACGCCAGTTCATTGACCGACCATTCGCGCTTGATAAGTCGGAGAAGTACACCAAGCCTGACGGGATTGGAGAGCCTTGAAAAGACGATGGCTGCTTTCTCAAGCACGATTTTTTCCTCGGCACGGCGATGAAGTGGCATACTGTCTCTGGGCACCAAATTCATAAATCCACCTCCATCTTTGCAAAAACGCGGGATTACGTCGGGAACTGTCGCGATAATGGTCCGCAGGGCGGGTCATCGATCGAAACGACGCGCAGTTTGCCTCCTCCTCCAGCCTTCGCGGCATACAGTGCCACATCGCATCCTTTTACAAGATGTTGGGGCTCGGTCATCGCGTCCATCACCTGAGCCAATATGTGGGTACCAGATCCAAAGCACGTTTCCTGCAATGATCTCCTATTGAGCAAGCGATCGTTCCGGGCCAGCAGCGGCTGCCCGAACTCTATCGCGTCCGGCCGATTTTGCCGCGTATAATGCCTCGTCGCAACCTTTCAGAAGTTGCTGACTGCCCATCATGAGCTCATCGGTCGTCGCCAATCCAATCGATACGGTCACACGGCCTTTCGAGCTGCCATCATGGGGGATCTCAAGCTGACGCACTGCATTTGCGAGCCGTGCCGCAACGTCGTGAGCCTCATCCAGCGCACAGTTTGGCAGAACTACGACAAACTCCTCTCCGCCATAACGCGCTGCCAGGTCCATATCTCCGCGGCAGCCTGACTGAAGCACGTTCGCTATACGTCGCAACACTTCATCGCCGGCAGGATGCCCGTAGGTGTCGTTGTAAGCTTTGAAATGATCAACATCGATGAGCAGCAGTGAAAGATCTTTGAGTGTGTCGCGTGACTCTTGAAAGGCCACCTCCAGGCTGCGGTCGAAGATGCGCCGATTGGCGAGTTCCGTCAGGCCATCTTTGCTCGCCAGTCGTTCAAGTTGCTGGATAGCAGCCTTTCTATCGCTGATATCGGAATAAATGGTAACCCATCCTCCGTCTGCGAGTAGCCGCGTTGACTTCGACACCCATCGGCCGTCGCTTAACCTCAGGTCGGAAAGTTGAGCAGACTGGCTACGCTCCACCTCGTCTTCCACCCAGGCCAAGGGAGAGACAGTTGTTGGAATCTTGATGTCACCTCTCAGCACACCGGCAGACAGAAGTTCAGCCAGAGTACGACCGTGGCAGGATTCCTCGTCCACATACGGGAAGAACTCCAGATAACGCCGGTTCCACATGACCAAGCGTCCTTCCCGATCAAACATCGCCAGGCCATCTGCCATCTCGCCCATGGCCGTCTCCAGGAGAACCTGTGTGGAGATAAGCTCCGCCTGCAGTACCTTTCGAGATGTGACATCTGACGTGTGGCTCACAATGCCTTTAAGTTCACCTCTTTCATCGCGATAGGGAGCTTTAATTGTACTCAACCAGTATGTTTGGCCATTACGGTTGAATTGCTGCTCGAGCACGACCGGTTTTGGGTCCGCCAGAAACTCCTGTTCCTGTTTCCAGAACAGCGCGGCTTCTTCTGGCTTGTAGT
>UCMW01000025.1:57817-58294 GCA_900473745.1 Hyphomicrobiales bacterium
TAGCTGTTGGGTCGTTGGCGATCAGAAACCGGCCGTCGAGATCCTTGACGCTCAGGGCATCAGGAAGCGCGCTGACAATTTGACTATGGAGCTCATTGAGATGAGCGCTTTCTCGACGCAGTTGGTCTAGCCGGACAAAGGAGGCAGAGATCAAGGTGCCTACGAAATTCAAGGCCAGCAGAGTATATTGCGCGTTAAACTGGCTAAGGTTGGCACGAACAGTCTGCGGCAACACCAACAGGATCAGAAACGCGACGCCGGCGTTCAAGGTGCTGAATAAAAGGACATCGGATGGTCGGATGTATCCTCGTTTGAAAAAGAAATGCCCGGAAATCGATACGAGACACGCGAGCCAGATACCCAACAAACCCAATGCTGCGCCGGCCCCTCCGAGCCAAAGCCTAGCCGCAGATGCGGTGCAGGCCGCCACGATTGCACCGATAGGCCCAGCGATCAGGCCGACAATGGCCAAGGGCA
>UCMW01000024.1 GCA_900473745.1 Hyphomicrobiales bacterium
AACACTTTCGTGTCGTGACGCCCATCAGCTTTTAAGCACCGCTGTGGCGGCATTGCAGGGCTCGCGGCCCTCGCACCAATTAGTCGATATCAAGCGCCCCTGTCGAACCGCGAAAGTTTTTGCTTGCACCTCTAGTGGCTAGAGGTCGTACGGTTAATCTTTCACAATGTGAGGATTTCCAGTGAGCGACTCGTTACAAACTCGTTTCCGGGTAACCGGAATGGATTGCGCCTCGTGTGCAAACAAGATCGACACCGCCGTGAGACGTATTCCGGGCATTCAAGAGGTGTCCATATCTGTCACCGCCGGCACAATGACAGTCGAGCACACAGAAATCAGCGCTCTGGACACGATTCGCCACAAGCTGTCGGGCCTCGGCTATCAGGCCTCCCTAATCTCAACGATTTCCAAAACCGCTGTGAAACCCGTCCATAAACACGGACCGGATTGCACGCACGATCACCTACATGGAGAGCCGCACGGACAGTCCAGTCATGATGATCATTCGGATCATGGCGCCCATTGCACTGGGCATGATCATGAGCCCGATCGCGTCGCGCCTTCAGATGATGTGGCACCCCCTATCCTGCAGGCACGTTTCCGTATCGGCGGAATGGATTGTGCGTCATGTGCCGCCAAGATCGACACGGCCATCAGACGGATAGACGCTGTCGAAGACGTCGCCGTGTCGGTGACGGCCGGAACCATGACGGTCAAACATCGGCAATCAGCGGATATGAAAGCCATCGAAAAGCGGGTCTCCGGTCTCGGTTACACGATCGTGCCCATCCCAGGAACCGACCGGCACTCATCGTCTACTATCCAAGAAGCTTCTCACAACGCCCACGCTGGACACGACCACGGATCGAAAAGCTCGGCAGAGGGCAAATTTGAGGGACTCCACGGTCACGATCATGGTTCTTCCGAAGGTCCTTGGTGGGCGAGCAAGAAGGGGCGCCTGACGATCTTGGCAGGGGCATCACTGGCCGTCGCTTACGGCATTGGGTACCTCGTCCCGGCGATCGAGACCTACGCCTACACGATAGCAATGCTTGTCGGCCTCGTGCCCATAGCCCGAAGGGCTATTATGGCCGCACAGGCTGGCACGCCATTCTCCATCGAGATGCTTATGACGATCGCCGCTGCTGGCGCACTGGTCATCAATGCGACCGAAGAGGCTGCGGCGGTTGTTTTCCTCTTCCTTGTCGGCGAACTGCTCGAGGGCGTCGCCGCTGGAAAAGCGCGCGACAGCATCAAGTCGCTTACGGCGCTCGTTCCCAAAACGGCGCTATTGGAGGAAGGCAGCGAGACTCGCGAGGTGCCGGCCGAAACTCTTGCGGTCGGTTCAATCATTATGGTTCGCCCTGGCGACCGGATCTCCGCCGATGGTGTCATCATTGCAGGTGAAAGCTCGATTGACGAAGCGCCAGTGACTGGCGAAAGCGTGCCTGTTCGCAAGGCGGTCGACGACACTGTTTTTGCAGGCACCGTAAATGGTGATGCGGTTCTGCGTGTCAGGGTCACGGCCGCAGCCGCAGACAATACGATCGCCCGTGTCGTTCGTCTCGTCGAGGAAGCGCAGGAATCCAAGGCTCCGACTGAGCGCTTTATTGACCGTTTTTCAAAATACTACACACCTGGTGTAGTTGTCGTTGCCGCTTTGGTGGCGGTCATCCCTCCGCTTTTCGCAGGTGGAATATGGAGTGAGTGGGTTTACAAGGGACTTGCTGTCCTGCTGATAGGCTGCCCATGCGCGCTCGTAATTTCGACCCCGGCTGCGATCGCTGCATCACTGTCGTCGGGCGCACGCCGCGGCCTGCTCCTCAAAGGCGGCGCCGTTCTAGAAGGACTTGGCAACCTTACGGCGATTGCTTTCGACAAGACTGGCACGCTCACCGAAGGCAAACCGCAGGTGACTGATGTGGTCCCGTTCGGCCGGGAAAGTGAGGACGTCCTTCGGTTTGCCGCAGCGCTTGAAGTGGGATCCAGCCATCCTCTCGCCCTTGCGATCTTAAGCAAGGCCAAGGAGGAAGGCATCGTACCTCCCACGGGGACCGATGCGAAGGCTCTCGGCGGCAAGGGTGTTTCCGCCATCGTAGATGGTGTCGAGGTCTTTTTTGGCTCGCCCAGGGCTGCAGCAGAGCGAGTTCCGGTTCCAGTTGCTCACTTGGAGAAGATCACGTCTCTCAACGATGAAGGAAAGACCGTGTCTGTACTGGTCATTGGCGATGTTCTCGCTGGTGCCATTGCCATGCGCGACGAGCCTAGAGCCGATGCTGTTGCGGGCCTCAAGGCCCTGACGGATGCAGGCATAAAGACGATCATGCTGACAGGCGACAACAAGCGGACCGCCACCGCCATCGGTGCGCAACTCGGCATCGAGGTCCGTGCGGAGCTGATGCCTGAAGACAAGCAGCGGATCGTGGGCGAATTGAAGAAAGAGGGCTATGTTGTCGGCAAGATCGGCGATGGGATCAATGACGCGCCAGCGCTAGCGGCAGCTGATGTCGGGATTGCTATGGGTGGTGGAACGGACGTGGCGCTGGAGACGGCAGACGCCGCGGTTCTCCACGGCAGGGTGGCTGATGTCGCCCTTATGATCGATCTCTCGAAACGTACTATGCGCAACATTTTCCAGAACATTACCATCGCTTTGAGTTTGAAGGTGGTATTTTTGGTGACGACTATCCTGGGCATCACGGGCCTGTGGCCTGCAATTCTTGCCGATACGGGTGCGACAGTCCTTGTAACCATGAATGCGTTGCGGTTGTTACGTCCCATTCGCTGAACGCGGCGCCACCGGCGTTCCAGGTCTCTTTCAACTTGTCGTCATGCCAACCTGTTCAGACCTCTCGAGAGATGACGGTTTCGGATCTGATGTATCCCACTAACTATGCGGAGAAATTACGTGCCATTTCAAAAAACACTGGCTTGCGGGCTCGTTGCCTTGACGTGCGTGACTGCGTCTTTCGGTCCTGCATCGTCTCATGATTTTACGGTAGGGAGCCTGGAGATAAAGCATCCGTGGTCCTTAAAGGCTCCTGTGGTTGCTCCGGTTCTTGGCGGTTATCTGACGATCGTCAACACGGGCACGACGGATGATCGCCTTCTTGGAGGAAGCAGTCCGGTCGCTGAGCGGTTTGAAATCCACGTATCATCTGTCGTCGACGGAGTGGCGCGTATGCGACCCGTCAAGGAAGGCATCACAATAAGCGCCGGCTCCACTGTGAAGCTGGAGCCGGGCGCCGCACACATCATGTTTGAAAAACCGATGCAGCGTCCTGCGGAGGGTGAGAAGTTCAAGGCAACGCTGCAGTTCGAGAAGGCAGGGCCCGTGGAAGTGGAGTTTGTCGTCCAAAAGGGTGCAACAGCAAATTCGGATGACCACGCTGGGCACACCCCATGATCCTCAGTGAACGCGTGTAGGCTGCAGGCGGGTCCTCTGCGGGGAACCTCGATTAACCTTTTTGCTTCATTCGGTTTCAAGACTTCGGTGGTTAGATCTGGGCATAGGCTCCCACCGAAGGTTTTCTCCATGCAGGAACGAAGACGGCGCATCTTAAGGATCAGCTTGGCGGTTTTATTCGGAGCACTTTGCGTCGGCGGTGCCGGTGGTGCGGCTGCAGTCTATTATGGTCCAGAAGAGCTTTTGGGTTTATCGGCTGAGAAGAGCGGTGCCGAGTGTCAGACCGTCGCCACAGCCAAGGCGCGGGATCGCGACGGCATCTGGATCCGGCAGTTCATCGTCACAGAGCCCGTGGATGAACAGGTCCGTCTTCGGACCGCCCTGCGTGTTGCCGAATCGCTTCGCAAGGTCGAGGCGGGTCATCTAATCCAGATTTCCGTTCTGGACAGCAAAGGGCCAACCACGGTCTCCGGAATGCGGGGTCGGGCAATCGGCGCCCAAGTGACCGTCATTCCCAGTCCAGTTAGTGACGTAGAAAAGCAGAAAGGCGAATTATCTGGCTTTTCCATTGAAGGTGAGGCTGGCTCGGACGGCGAGTTTCACGGTTTACGCTTCGACGCCAAACCTGAAGATCTGGCAGCAATCGCTGCAGGCTTTGCCGACGCTACAGGCTGTTCCAACGATGTGCAAACGCCGGCCCCTGCTAAAAGCTGAAGCACAGCCGCAGATTCGAACATCGACGTGCGAGACGTTTGTTGCAGCCTGGCACAACGGCTCCGACCCTTGATTTAGGGGGCGATCTGGGTAGTCCTGATTGCAAACAGTCGTGCAGACATGAGGGGCGCTTTCAATCCCGTAGTGGCGCCTGGAGCCGATAGCGCCCATGTCATTAGCGTTTCCTGACCATCAGCCTCCTCGTCAGCATCTCTGTCTGCTGCAGGGATCGGAAATAGCGCGATCAAAGCTGCCGGCTCCGGCAGATCAAGGATGGCGGAAGGGCGGAAACTCTCAATCTGTGTGCGATCAGTGATCGGGCCAAGTGAGGCAACCTCGACCTCAGGTATCTCCATTTCGGAAGTAGGGCGTGCAACTGGTACAGGAATGGCCAAAGCGCTTAAATCGGTGAACTCGGACGTTGCCTCGCCGACCATGGTCTGCCGGCTTGTTTGAAGATCGAGCGCGTCCTGCGCTCGGCTCCGTCCAGTCGGTAGCATTGCGGTGACCAAGCTGCTCCTGTTTGACGAAGCGGAAGTGAAATTACTGTCGTCATCTCCAGCACTGGAAGCGATCTCGATCGATTTTGCGCCGACGCGCCGACGATAATCGGCGACTGCCAAATCGTAGCCGGGGAGAGGGCGGCCATCAGAGGGAAGGTGCATTGTTTTTCCATTGGGAAAGATCCGAGCCAGCTCTTTGCGCGTCATGCGGGGCCATGCACGGACATTGCCGACATCAAGATGGACAAACGGAGATCCCGATGCGGGATAGTACCCCACTCCACCGACTTGCATCTGCATTGCAAGTGATCGCAGCTTGGCCAGTTTGACGCCCGGAATATAAAAATCCATCGCCTTGCCGAGGGTGTGTTGGCTGTTTTTTGCGACCCCACTATCCCTCGATCGTCCTCGGAGCATCTTGTTTGTCCCCGGGGAGCGATAGGCAGAGACTATATGGATATAATTGTTTGATCCGCTGCGCTGGTAAACTTCCCACACAAGATCGAGTAGACGGGGATCGATATTCGCTGGCTCGTTCTTGCGCCAGTCACGCAGGAAACGGTTGATCTGACCAAGGCCACGGGCATCGAACTTCCCGCCCCGCTTGAATGTGATTGTCGCACGTTCCCCAGTGTGAGTGAAAAACAGCTTCAGCGATCTGTCGGTCGCGGCTGTCGCAAGTGACGACGAACCCACCAGCACTACCACTGCGAGCATCACTGCGATTGTAGCCGTCCCCACGCACCGCATGAACCCGGATAGGAAGGATGCGGCTGGACAGGGTCTGACGCAAGCTGGGAACTCGCTCACTGGTTACTCCACACTTGACGGCTCTCTGAGTACGGGTCTGGCGAACATTGCTGCCACCCACGGATCGCCATCAGTAAATCCGATTATGGTCAACAAAGCCCTAATAGATTCCAATTGGTCAGGATCTGAACGGTCCCGCTTGCATGAACAGCCCCTTTATGAGAATGATTTGCAATTGCAAATAGGGGCGGGCTTTGAAAGCACGGTGAGACGATGGACAGACCGGTGAGGGGATGGCAGCGAACGGTTGGCGAGGCATCCCTTTCGGATGTGCACCGGTCGATAAAGGTCGCGTCAGGAGCTGGCACCTTCCGAAGGGCGATGGCGTTCTTCGGCCCCGGCTATCTTGTCGCAGTCGGGTACATGGATCCAGGCAATTGGGCGACATCTCTGGCCGGGGGATCGCGCTTCGGCTATGCGCTGCTCACGGTGGCCCTGGTTTCAAACATCATGGCGATCGTCCTTCAGTCGCTATGCGCGCGCCTTGCCATCGCTTCGGGGCGCGATCTTGCGCAGGCCTGTCGTGATGCCTACCCCAAATCGGTCGCCATGGTGCTGTGGCTGCTCGCCGAAATTGCGATTATTGCGACTGACATCGCCGAGGTGATCGGCACTGCAATCGGCCTAAACCTCATTTTCGGAATTCCGCTCGAGCTGGGAGTGGTCATCACTGCTCTGGACGTATTCTTGATCCTCTACCTGCAAAAGCTTGGCTTCCGTTGGGTCGAAGCGCTTGTCATAACTTTGCTCGGCGTTATCGCCGTCTGCTTTGCGGTTCAGATCGCTCTTGCTGATCCGGACTGGGGTCAAGTGATCCTCGGCTTCGCTCCAACGACAGAGATCGTCACCAATCCAGACATGCTCTATTTGGCGCTCGGCATACTGGGTGCGACCGTCATGCCGCACAATCTCTACCTCCACTCTGGCATCGTGCAGACGCGGGACTTTGGTGATACGCTGCCTGAAAAGCGCGAGGCTCTTAAATTTGCGACGATCGACTCTACGGTCGCCTTGATGTTCGCTTTGCTTGTCAACGCCTCTATCCTCATCCTAGCTGCCGCTACGTTCCACGAAAAGGGGCTGACTTCGGTCGCAGAGCTGGGTGAGGCTCATGGTCTGCTGGCCCCGTTGCTAGGTTTGGCCGTTGCACCGACATTGTTCGGAATCGCCCTGTTGTGCTGCGGCATCAATTCAACGGTGACGGCGACGCTTGCGGGTCAGATCGTGATGGAGGGATTCCTGCAGATCCAGCTTGCACCTTGGCTTCGCCGTCTGATCACCCGGGGGATCGCCATAATACCCGCCGCAGGTGTCACGATAGCCTTCGGGGACAGCGGCACTGCCCAACTTCTGATATTGACCCAGGTTGTGCTTAGTCTCCAACTTTCCTTTGCGGTTTTCCCACTGGTCATGTTTACCGCCGACGCTGCTAAAATGGGAGAGATGAAAGCACCCCTATGGCTCTCAGCTTTCGCCTGGATCATCGCCATCGTGATCGCTTTGCTGAACCTGAAGCTGTTGGTCGACTTCGTTTCGTGATGCAGTAGCCACGATAGACCCATCTTTTCCGGAGTACTTCGAACCACTCCGAGAGGTAGCGGGCACCTTGATGTAACCCTTACGAGATTTAGTGCCTGTGCCACTGATGCATTCTATAAGCCTAAACGATGTGTGTGACTTTGTGCGCGCCACGCATCGCACCGACAAAACAGATCGGCATCAACTGGAATGACCGCGTACTCAGCGTTAGGCGTTCGAACGTGAGCGTCAGTCGTGCTCGGTGGCGCACATATCGTGGTTCGCCAAAGCCCTGATCACATAGCAATCGCGTACTTGATTCGAATGGCAGTGTGTTGAGATCCGTTCGAGTTCGGCTTCCAGCTTCTTCAACCTCTCGATCTTCTGTCGGATTGTGACGAGCTGTTCGGCAGCTATCTTGTCGGCCTCCGCACACGGCTTTTCGGGATGCTGGCTGAGCTCTATAAGCTCGCGAATAGCTTCGATCGTCAGTCCAAGATCGCGGGCGTGCCGAATGAATGAGAGGCGTTCCTGCTCGCTCTTCGAGTATCGTCGCTGATTGCCCTCAGAACGTTCCGGCGGTGAGAGCAGTCCCATCTGTTCGTAATATCTAATTGTTGGTACCTTGACGCCGGTGGTCCTGGACAGATCTCCGATCGTGAGCATGCTTCCTCCCTCTCCAGACGCGGCAGGTGCAGGCCGCGACAAATTAGCCCATCACGCGAACCTGAACCCTCGGGCAACCGAGAGGTATGTAAGCAATGGTTCGGCACATGTGAGGATTTACATATGGCAAATCAAGCGAAACGTTGGCGTGTGGCAGCCGGCGCATTTTTTATCGCCGGTCAAAGTGGCGTATTGGCTGAAGTGACAAATGGTCTTCATCAAATCAGCTACGATGCCTTGACCATCGAACACGCCGAATTGGCTCTGACGCCGGACGGGGCAACGGATAAAGCATATGTCACCGTCTACAATGGTACGCCCGATGACATGGCGATTGTCTCTGTCAAGGTCGCAGGGTACACGACTGCCACACTCGTGAGCCCAATGGCGAAATCCAAGGGCTTCGAACAAGTGCCGCTGTCGGACACCTATGTCGTGATACCCCGAAAGGCGGAACTGGACATGGGACCGGACTCGGTTTTCATTTCACTGGTGCGTAACTCGGGTCCTCCCAAAGCAGCAACAATGACGCTGAAATTTGATGACGGAACCTCGCGTGCTGTCCCGCTTGAGATTATTGCTCCAGATTCTGCGGAAACCAATCATCACCATGGAGAACCAAATCGCGAATGAAAGCCACCAAAAACTGGAAGTTGGTGCTTTGCTTTGTCCTCGCGCCGCACGTCGTCAGGAATTCGTCGACGAATGTTCGTCTTTGGTCTGAACTACCGAGGCCGCCACAAGGACAATGGCACCGCAGACGATGAACACATCCGCAATATTGAAGGCAGGCCATGACCACCCGAACGCGTGAAAATCTAGATAGTCGATAACTCTCAAGTTCATCAAACGATCGACGACATTTCCGCTCGCACCCCCAGCCATTGCCGTGATGGCCATTCCTTCCAGCACACTGTTGGCGAATACTGCCCAGATCACTAGTCCGACAACGATGCCCCCTTGAACTGTGGCGAACATCCGGGGTGCTGACACGATGGTGTCGGAAAATAGTCCGAAGCTGACACCCGTGTTGTAGGTGAGCGTCAGGTTGAAAAAGGGGGTCAACTCAATGGCCCCCGTTGGGGCTTCCAGAAGCTCGGCCATGACGGATTTGACGGACAGATCGATACCGCAGATTACGACAACCCCGAGGACGATAAGGGTAAGCCTGAACAGGCCTTTATTCGAGAATAACATTTTCAGTTCCAGGCTGAGCACGCTCTGACATGCGCGAAGATTTGCAAGATTGGCCGCGAGCGAGATTTCATGCTCACAGGGTTCTTGCCATACGACCTCCAGGAACTGGAGCTTCAAGCGTAAACTTGGGCGCCAGCTATTGCATCAAGGAAACGTGTAGTGGCGGCCGGAGCTCATCATCCGAGCTGGGTCACCAGTTACTGCGAGGTTTCGCCTCGTCAGGCATCCCCGGCTGACTGCCGCAGGGTCGGCCGGTCTACCTGGTTAGTCGGGTTAGTGAATGCCGCTGACTGCCGTTGTGTCTCGACCGTCCCTGATCTTCACCCATTTCCCCGGATTGCGTGAATCCTGACGCTTGAGGTAGGTATATTCAGTTTCTGACCAATTTCTGATTTCACCACGCAGGTTGTCGAGGATGAAATCGCCCATCTGTGATCGCACCGTCAAAACAGCATGCCCGGATCCGTCCGGCTGGAGTACAACTGTGATCAGCAGATTGGAGACCGCGATCCCGCGTCTCATCAAAAGCTTGCGCTTCAGAAGAGCAAAGTCCTCGCAGTCGGCTGCGGTGGTAGGATAGTTCCAAAATTCCTCGACGCCATAGATCTCGATATCCTCGATGGCCGGGATTGTATTGACGACCTGGTTGACCTCAACGAGGCTATTCCAGATCTCCTCTGTGAGCTTCAGGCGTGCGCGATCTGCAGCGTTAGGCTGGCATTCTTTTTGATATCGTTTGCAAAATTCGAAGTGGCCGATCGGTTGTGACGTCGCCCCGGCGACAGGCATGGAATCCCACGTTGCCGCTTCCGGTTTCCAGGCGGCGCCGGTCGAAAAGATCGTTATGGCGAAAATTGCGAGCAGAAATCTAGCGGTCATAAGTCGTCCCTGTGTGCTTGGACGATTTATGAGGATCGAACACGACCATCACGCAAAGATATTCAGTGCAATTTTATCGGCTTGTGTCGAATTCAGACACTTTCCTATTGGATCGCCAGCTTGTGAACGACAGATAGGCCTCTATGCCGATCCAGCCCCCAAGACCAATGGATGCGACCATGCCCGCGATGGCCTCGAAGGAGTCATGTCCTATGCCCCAGCAAACGACGGCAAAAGCAATCTTAACGGACACAAATCCCGCCAGCGAAAACGCAACGATCATTCCAAGGTTCTTTGAGATTTGTGTAATTGACGCGATCATATCCCAAGTTTAGAGGCGACGGTCTTACACGGGGAAATCAATTCTTATTGTCTGCATGAACCGTTCTGCGGCAAGGTCAGCGCACCAGCTTCACGCAATGTCAAACAGGTTGAGTGTAATGTGTGATGATGTTGCGGCTTAGAAAATCGATTCGGATTTTGTGTGTGGCACTGCTTTTGGCAGTTGTCATCATGGGTCCGCGTGGCTCAGTCGCGCGAGACAGCAGCTCCGGGCCGACGATATGCATGAACGTCCATCAAGGGACTGGGTCTGGCGGTACCCATGCGAAATGCCACCATCTGGTCGAACATTCCCACGAGCTTCTGGCTTGCATACAGAAAAGCGCTCCAATTTCGGAGCGAATGAGCTCTGCCTATAGAGTCTCACCAAATCGGTTCCGCATCTTCGCCGGCATCGATCTCCTTGATCCTCCTCCCCGAGCCTGACCTTCCCGATTAAAGCGCACGGATCGTCGACGAGTTTCCGTAGATGTTGGATTGGGTCCAACACGCGGCTCGAAAGCGGCTCTCATCGAATAAAGGATCGAGCACTGTCCAATCACGCCTGAATGCGATGACAAGACAGCGATCCGTCGAAGGATCCCGGCGTAGCACCGGTTGGTCCTCATGGAGATCAGTAAATGTGGAAGATTGCATTCTCCGGGGTGTGGTGTGTCGTAGTGTGTTTGGTTGCTGTCTACGCTGGTTTCCAGTGGGCACCGGCGCCCAAACAGGTTGAGGCGCAGTCTCCTAGGCTGACCGAACATGAGGTGGTTAAGTCGGCGATGGTGACCGTACCGATCATTCGGGAGAACAAGGTTGACGGTTACGTCGTCGCGGAAGTGACGATGACCGCAAATGACGAGGCACTCCGCGCTAGTCCCAGTCCGGAGGCAGAACTGACGGACGAATTGATCGCGACACTGGTGTCCACACCGGTTCTTACCGATCCCGAATTCGCAGCTGACACCCTGAGGTTAGATCTGGTGGAGCGGATGAACAAGCGGACTGGTCTGCAAGCCTACTATAAAACTCTGATCACCAAGCTCGATTACCTCACTGCAGCAGACATGGACCGGATGCGCACCTCCGGGGCAAGCCCGATGAAGGTAACTCCCCTGGTTGATAAATCTCTGCTCGATGTCGTGCCTGGTCCGGTGCCCAAAGATGGGTAGATGATTGGGTGGGAGAAGCGTTCAGCTTTTCCGAGGGCGACCCCTTGTAGCTCTAGTTACTTGAGGTCCTATATTTATACCGGCGGCTAAGGATTTGTTCGATGCGGCGTCGTGCGGTCGTCCCCCCTTCTTGGACTGCCGGCTGCCGTGGTTCGCTCGGCATCTTCCGGGTGATTTTGGCAGGGTTTCATTGAAAGCGCGAAGAGTGACGAAATGAATTGGTTTCAGAATTTGACTGAGCGAGCACTTCTGATCGCGCGGAATGCCTGCATTGGAGCGTTTATAGCTGTCTCCCTATCCGGATGTGTTTCAGACATGGGGCTGGACGACCTGTCCAGCAGGGCACCCGAACTGTCGAGCAAGATGCTGGCAGAGATGTCAAAGAAGGGTATGGCAGCGGAGAGTCCTGTCCTCATCAGGATCTTCAAGCAGGAAAGCGAGCTCGAGGTCTGGAAGATCGACCGAAGTGGGCGCTACGCGCTGCTCAAGACATATCCGATGTGCAGGTGGTCCGGGAAGCTAGGCCCCAAGGTCAAGGAAGGTGATCGCCAGGCGCCCGAGGGGTTCTACCACGTTTCGAAAGGGATGCTGAATCCTAAATCGCAGTACTATGTATCTTTCAACCTGGGTTATCCAAACAGGCTTGAGTCGGCACTCGGCTATACCGGCGAGGCGCTGATGGTCCACGGTGCTTGCTCCTCTTCCGGTTGCTTTGCGCTGACAGACCAGGGCGTCGGTGAAATATATGCGATCGTCGCCAAGGCACTTTCATCGGGACAGGAGCGTTTCCAGGTCCAGGCCTATCCTTTCCGGATGACGACGGAAAATATGACGCTGCACAGAGACAACGAAAACCTGTCGTTCTGGCGGACGCTGAAGGAGGGATACGACGTTTTCGAATTGACCCGGGAGCAACCAAAAGTCTCGGTGTGTGGCCGCCGCTACATGTTCAACAAAGAGTTCGTGGGCGGAGAGCCCCGTTACCCACTGGAGGCTTGCCCCGCAAGCGCCGCTTCTTCTGATCCCGCACTGATGGCCCGCATGGCCGAAGAAACCCAAAAGCTTGAGGCTGCTCTTCAACAGGCCGGCGGCTCGACGGTGTCATCCTATGTGGATGGCGGAATGCATCCAAGTTTCCGCGCACTCCTTAAGAAAGAGGGTCCGGACCGACTTGCGGCTCGCATTTCGGGCACAAAATATCCGGTCAGCAGACCAGATGCGGCGTTGGCTGACCCATTCCAAAAGAAGAAAGCCAGGTCTGGCGACGGGGTGACCGCCGCAAGTGCGACAGGAGACTGAATTATGGCCCAGCCCGATGATCGGATTAAGAAGATACGGCGCAATAACTGGATTGTGTTGGCAGTGCTCACGATTTTCGTTGTGGCGGTCTTTCTCTTGAGCTTCTCGCATATTGGTCGAGAGGCAAGGCCTGAACCCAATGTAATCGTAACGTCCCCAGCCGTTGATGGGTAAAGACGATGTTGCTTGAGGGGCATGCAGTGCGGACCAACATCTTGATTATCGGGGCGGGGCAAGCCGGGCTCGCCGCGGCGTATGCCTTGAAGAAGCAGGGCCTGACATTCTTGATTGTCGATGCTTGCACAAAAATCGGAGACAGCTGGCGCAACAGATATGACAACCTCACACTTTTTACCCCTCGCAGCATCAGCGCGCTCTCGGATATGCCCCTGGTTGGTGATGCAAATGGCTTTGCTGGAAAGGATGAGTTTGCTGACTATCTGCGGCGGTATGCTTCCTTCCATAAACTTCCGGTCATCAGTTCGAAGAAGGTCGTCCGACTTGAGAAGGTAGGCAGTCTCTTCGTGGCGTCAACGCAAGACGGCGATCGAATCACATGTCATACCGTCATCGTTGCCACGGGGGCATTTTCGACACCGCGAATTCCTGGATTGTCGAAACTGCTCCCGGCCGACATTCAGCAGATGCACGTAGCTGAGTTCCGCAATCCGGGCTCGGTGGCGCAAGGCCCTGTTCTTGTTGTCGGAGATGGCGCGAGTGGAAGGGACGTGGCAATTGCGATGGCTGGGTTTCAACAGGTGCTGCTTGCACGCGGGCGAAAGCGCAGGCTTTTACCGGAGAAGATCCTCGGACGCAGTTTGTGGGTATGGCTGGGGCAGCTCGGCCTTCTACGTGTATCGGCGCAGGGGATCATCGGGCGAAGGATGAGGCGTGAGGATCCATTCCCTGTTCGTGGCAATGACGATGCTTCACTTAGGCGGTTGGGGGTAATCCTGAAGCCGAGACTGGCTGCGATCCATGACCGCGGGGCAAGTTTCGCCGACGGATCGAGCGAGAACATCAGATCCATAGTTTGGGCGACAGGCTATGCCGATGAGCTCCCTTGGATTGAAGTCGAGGGTGCAGTTGATGCTCGGGCTGTCCCAATACACTCCAACGGGATTTCGCCTGTTGCCGGTCTCTACTATGTTGGCCGACCTTGGCAGCGGAACCGTGCCTCTGGTCTGATCGCAGGTGCCGCTGACGATGCGGCTTTCATCGTCGAGCATATCCGTCAACGGTGCCTGCAAAGCCTCTAGTCTCAGGTCTCTATAACATTATGACCGATGACCTGTACGCCGTCTTCGCAACCGTCCTCTGGCGTGTCGATCTCCAGAGTGCTGTGGTCGATACCGTGCCTGTCCCGCAGGATTTTTCGCACTGCGCCTTTCACTTCAGCAACACTGCGCAGAGATGACTCCGTCACAACGAGATGCGCTTGCAATGCCTTGTGATCTTCATCGATCAGCCACACATGGACATGGTGCACCTCCTGGACGCCTTCGACGGAACGCATGTCTGAAACAAGTTTGTTCACATCCACGTCCTCAGGCGCCGCCATCATCAGGATCCTGATCGAGCCTCCGATCTCAGTGAGGGCCTGCCAGAGTATGTAGCCTGCGATCATGAGGGTGATCGCCGGGTCAATCCATGTCCAGCCGTATATCAGCACAAGCGTGCCGGCAATGATAACACCCACCGATCCAAGGGCGTCCGACACATTGTGCAAGAAAGCGGCGCGGATATTCATGCTGGTTTTTGAAAGGGTGTAGGTGAGCATGGCTGTAGTCAAATCGATGACGAGCGCGATGCCTGCGACGATCACGACCGTCCACCCTTCTATCGGCTCCGGTGTGATGAACCGCATGACCGCTTCATACACGAGATAGAGCCCAACGACGATCAAAGTCGTATAGTTGATCAGCGATGCGACGATTTCGGCACGAACATAGCCGAACGTCATCCCTTCGTCGGAAGGGCGGCGCGAGATTCGGCGTGCGCCATACGCAATCACAAGTGATGCAGCGTCACTGAAGTTGTGGAGCGCATCCGCGATCAGGGAAAGACTGCCGGAGAAGATGCCGCCGGCAATCTGCGCAAAGGTAAGGAGCACGTTCACGAGAATTGCTCCCCCTATACGCTTGTCTCCTGCATCCGCTCCATGATCGTGGTGATGTCCACTCATGAATTCCGGTCCTGTCTCCGAGGTCAGGATCCTGCCTTGCTGGCATCGATCTCAGCCTTCACCAGTGTGAAAAGACCTTGCGGACTGAACTCTGTCAGAGGCTTTTCGTTGACGAAAAATGTCGGGGTCTGTTTCACATTGTTGGCCTGAACGTCCGCCATATCCTGGGCAAGAATATTGTCGATCGCGGGGGACACCGCATCTTTCTTGCCCTGCTCGACATCAAGTCCGGCCATTGCCGCAATCTGCCATGCCTTTTCCAGATCTGGCTTGCCATGATCGGCCCAGACCGGCTGCTGTTCCAGTATCGCTTCTAGGACCGGTTCAAACAGGTTCTGTTTGCGCGCGGCCTCCAATATGCGCACGGCATCGTCGGAACCCTCGTGGAATACGGTGTATCGCAGGACGAGCCGCACGTCGGTTCCGGTCTGCGCCATCATCTGCTTTACGAGCGGATAAAATGCCCGGCACGCCTCACATGACGGATCAAAAAATTCGACAATTGTCACAGGCGCCGAAACCGGCCCCATGACCGGCGAGTGCATTCTGACAAGGGTATTGTTCCCCGGCATTGGGGAGGGCGCTGGCTCAGCTTCTGGTGTGAGCCCACTATAGAGGGCGGCACCTCCTGCGAAAACTGCGATCGCAGCTGAAGCCGAAGCGATGACGAAAGTGCGTCTGTTCATGCTGGTGTTCTCCGGCGCACGATTAGAAGTAGGGCGATGATGACGGTAAACGCGCCAAGCGACAGGAGCGGAATGGGGAGGGTTCCGAAGAGGAGCATACCCGCGCCCGAGCAGGATGGCCCTTGGCCGCAAGGCTTGATGGCCGTGGGGATGATATTGAAGTAGAGGAGGTTGTGAAATGCCGCGATCAACCATCCCACCGCTGCCAGCGGAACTGCATAGATCCAGGCACGGGCATCAGAGCGGAAGGCGGCGACGGCGAGCAGGACTGCCAGTGGAAACATGAAGGCTCGTTGGTGCCAACAGAGATCGCATGGCATTTGTCCCATGACCTCACCGATGAACAATGCGCCGAGCGTCGAACTCATGGCAATCATCCACGCGCTAAAGATCGCAAGCCATGCCCCGTCGTTAGATTTTACCACTGCTCGGCCATTCCTGTCGTTCATTGATGCGTTGTCAGTATGAAACCTCTAGTAGCTTGAGGGTCAAGGGCGGTTTCCGGTCTGCAGCAATTTCCGGGGCTCTGCAGCGGTAGGTCTGAGGAGAATTGCAAATTTCTTCTGAACTCGCCTTGAACCTCAAGCTGCTAGAGGGATTAGGAGTGCTCCGGACGGTTCATCCGGGGCGAATATCGGCAGGGAATTATATGAAATCTCTCAAAGCGTTTCGACTAGTGGCGTGGTGCGTGGTTGCAATCATCACATTGCTATTGCTCATCGGCTATGTGTCGCAATCGGATACTAGCAAACGCCTGGGTGTGTCAGACACGACCTCCACCCCTGCGGTCGGTCGGCCATTTGAGTTGGTTTCCCACCGTGGCCAAGTCATCGACAATGCAGTGCTCAAAGGAAAGCCGTACTTAGCGTTCTTTGGCTTTACCCACTGCCCTGACATCTGCCCCACAACGCTGTTCGAGTTGAGTGACCTAATAAGTGAACTCGGGCCCGCTGCGAGCGGTTTCAACGTTGTTTTCATCAGCGTTGACCCAGAGAGAGATACTCAGCAGTTGCTGAACGAGTACATGACATCCTTCGACCGTCGAATCCTTGCCCTTCGGGGAACGCCGGAGCAAACAGCGACGGCTGTCAAAGCTTTCTCCGCCTACGCACGCAAGGTTCCGACCGAAGATGGAAGCTACACGATGGACCATACGGCTGGCGTATACATGATGGACGCCAATGGTAGCTTCAAAGGAACGCTCGACATGCATGAATCCCGCGAGGTTCGGATGAAGAAGATCCGCAATCTCATGACCGGCCCGTAAGCCAGAAGCTTCAACCTTCGAGAGGAAATACATTGCAGTCTGGGAAATTGACACGACGAGGCTTCGTTATCGGGAGTACTGGGGCAGCGGCGGCTGTATTGACTGGCTGCTCGACAACGACCCTAGAGACATCACGATCTGAAATCGTACCCATCGTACATCCGGTCCTGGAGACCACTTATGGACCAATTCCAAACGAACAGTTCCCGCTGCCTGCTATACCCTACCAGAAGATCGACAAGCGCTACTACCGCCAGATGGTGAGTGATCCGACCGGGGAGCGGCCAGGCACATTGGTCGTGGATACGGCCAATTACTTTCTCTACCTGACTTATGAGGGCGGACAGGCGATGCGATACGGGGTCGGTCTCGGCCGGCAGGGGTTCGAATGGTCGGGCAAGGGGGTCATCCAGTACAAACGCCAGTGGCCACGCTGGACGCCACCTGACGAGATGGTTGCTCGACAGCCAGAACTTGCGCCCTACAGCATTGCCAATGGCGGTATGCCTCCTAGCCTCAAGAATCCATTGGGCGCGCGCGCGCTTTACATTTTCCAGAATGGCGAGGACACGCTTTATCGCATCCATGGGTCGCCGGAATGGTGGACGATCGGCAAGTCGGTATCCTCAGGGTGTGTCCGGATGATCAATCAGGACGTGGTCGACTTGTATGGTCGAGTGCCAGGCAAAACCCCCATCGTCGTTACCAGCCTGCCTCGCTTCTCTGAGGCTTAGGCGGAGAAAACCGTGAAGTCTCCCCACCGACAGTTCAGCGGCTTGAAGTCGTGAGGTCAGGCATGCGAGGCCTGTGCCATGTCGGAGCTGACTCCGGTTATCCGCATTCCCCTGGCGCTGTCATGTAGAGGCTGTCGGAAAACAACGGCAGCCTCAGCTCGTGCGCGGGCTATGCCAAACTGAACCAGATGTCCGATGGTCGTGCACTCACCAGGCAGGCCATGCGAAGGAAAACATCCGATAGATCGTGTAGATCGTACACAAAAAGAGTTTCTGTTTGTGCCCTGCGATTTGATTTGGTGAAGCGATATGGACGGTTTGTCTGATCTAGTACGAGAATACGGGACATGGATCTACATCCTGCTTTTTGCGTACTGCATGCTGAAAAGCGGTAGTCTCCCATTGTTCGCGGGCTATGCGGCTCAAACACAAGCTTTGGACTTGTCCCTTGTTTTAGCGTTGACCTTTGCCGGCGGCTATCTCGGGGACGAAGCACGGTTCTTTATCGCGAGACGATACGGGGATGCGTGGTTAACGAGGTGGCCTTTTGCCGAAAAGGCCTATGCGGCCGCGAAAATCCTAGTTGCAAAGTACGGCTGGGCCTACATCTTTCTTTACAGATATCCCAAGGGTATGCGGACCATCGGCGCGCTTCCGGTTGGTCTCGGATCAATGTCATGGGCAAAGTTTACAGTTCTGAATGCAGCATCCGCAATAGTTTGGACCGCCTGCCTGGTTTTGGCGGGCTTCGTTTTCGGCGCACAGATAGAGGAGGCGGTGGAAACCGGCTGGGGCTTTGCAAGTATTGTCTTACTTGCCGCAATGCTCCTCCTGTCGGTCTTCGCATGGTGGCGGATAAATCGGATAGCTGTCCGAATCCCGAAAATTGGAGAACAATCCAATTGAAGTCATCAGCAGTTTCATGCCTGGTCACCATGGAAAGGCAGAGAACAGCGCATGTATACCGCAAAGCCTGACACGCCCCGGACCGACCTATCCCCAGCCCTTTCAAACTGTTACGCTGATCTACGGCGCAGGTCGACATACTCAAATCCAGCGACTTGCGGCATATAGGGGAGCTTTCAGGTGATGCTGGAAATCGGACTTTTCTGTCCGACTCCCTGTCCAGTTCTCCAGCCCCGCAGCGCTTTTCTTGTCTGCAACGAGCTGGCACCAAAGGCGTTCGAAGACTAAACCACCGGATAGCAACGGCGGCCATTGTTCTCGGACCTGGCTAGCTTCGTCGGCCTGAAATGAAAACTGAAAGCGCTCCGTTGACCCTCCGTGACACCCTCGAAAATCATCAGGTCCAGATCTATTTTGGCGCAGTTATCCTTGGCGCTCTGGCGGCTCTCTCGATCTCTGGAACAACCGCACTTGAGATCGGCATAAATCCGTCGCTAGCGTTCATGTTGTTTGTGACCTTCCTTCAGGTTCCGCTTGCCGAACTTCGGATGGCCCTCGCGCAATTCCGCTTCCTTGGCGTCCTGCTGCTGGCGAATTTTGTCGTCATGCCTATGCTGGTGGGAGTTCTCGTCCCGTTTCTTCCACCTGATCCGATGATACGGCTTGGCGTATTGCTGGTCCTTCTCGCCCCATGCATCGACTATGTCGTTACGTTCTCGCATCTTGGCCGCGCCGACGCCCGTCTCCTGCTGGCAGCAACACCCGCGCTCTTGATCGTCCAAATGCTACTGTTGCCCGTCTATTTGAGCGTTTTCCTCGGTCCCGAGGCTGGGTCTCTTATCAAAGCCGGACCATTTTTCCACGCGTTCGTCTGGCTGATCGCAGTCCCGCTTGTCTTCGCCGTCCTCATCCAGTTCTCGGCCGGCCGAAGTGTGGCAGGGCAGCGTGCGTCGGCGGTTTTGGGGCTGCTTCCGGTTCCTGCGACAGCGTTCGTACTCTTCGTCGTGGTTGCTGCCGTCGTACCGCAACTCGGCCCCGCACTCGATGCCACTTTCCGTGTTGTGCCAATATACGTGGCATACGCGGTTGCTGCGCCCTTGGCGGGGTGGGGTATGAGTAAGTTGTTCCGGCTTGATGCGCCAGCGGGCCGTGCCGTCGCATTCAGTGCCGCCACGCGCAACTCTCTGGTCGTCCTGCCGCTGGCTTTCGCTGTCCCGGGTGCTGTACCGATCCTTCCGGCAATAATTGTCACGCAGACACTGATCGAACTGCTGAGCCAGTTGGCTTACATTCGTCTGGCACCAAAGTTTGGGTCGAACAAGGCTGCCTGAAGAATGTAAGCCGCCTTGTGCCGGGCCGGGATGGCGCCTTCGTCTAATTCGCGCAGGAAGCGGAGGGGGCTGTCTGTTCGTGCACTCAGCTGACCCCTAACGACGGCCTTATCGAGGCCTTGGTTCGCTTAGGCGCTCCGACTCGCAAACGGCGATCAGAGAGCGAGACGATGCCACCAGCCATCATCACGATGGCACCGGACCAGATACAGAGGATCCAGGGCTTCCACCAGACACGTACGACAATGCCCCCGGCGGCCATTGGGTCACCCAGCGAGATGTAGAGCTGGCTGAAGCCGAAGGTGACGATGCCGGCTTCCGTCGTCGGCATCTGGCGGGCCGTGTAGAGCCGCTTCGACGACCAGACATCGGCCACCTCGACACCATCTTCGCGGATGGTGAAATGCCCCTGGTCTTCGCTATAGTTAGGTCCCGTCGCGGCGCGAATACCGTCGAAGGTGATGACATAACCGCCGGCCTCCACCGTCATGCCCGGCTTCATCTCGACCACCGTTTCCGTCTCGAAGGTGGTGACGGCCACGACGCCGAGCACGGTCACACCCATGCCGAAATGCGCAAGTGACGTGCCGAATGCCGACCGCGGCAGGCCTTTCAGTCGACTCCAGGCGGTGGACAGCGGATGCTTGCCAAAGCCTGCCCGATACCAGAGATCGGATACCGCGCCGCCCATGACGAAAAAGGCGAGCGCAAGGCCTGCCACCGCCATGACGGGACCGCCATTCTGGGCGTACCAGAAACCGAGGCCAAGCATGAGCGAGACCGCCGCCGCCACGTAAAGCCGCTGCAGCGCACCAAGTAGATCGCCGCGCTTCCAGGCGAGGAATGGCCCGAAGGGCATCGCGAGCAGGAGGGGTATTATGAGCAACCCAAAGGTGATGTTGAAGAAGGGCGGACCGACCGAGATCTTCTCGCCCGTCAGCGTCTCCAAAAGCAGCGGATAAAGCGTGCCGATCAGAACAGACGCGGTGGAGACGGTGAGAATTAGGTTGTTGAGAACCAGCGCACCTTCACGCGAGATCGGCTGGAACAGGCCGCCGGCCTTGAGCATCGGCGCGCGCAGCGCAAAGAGGGTGAAGGCCCCGCCGATGAAGATGATGAGAATGCCGAGAATGAAGACGCCGCGCGTCGGGTCGTTCGCAAAGGCGTGCACCGAGGTCAGCACGCCTGACCGTACGAGGAAGGTGCCGAGCAGGGACAGCGAAAAGGCGATGATGCCGAGCAGCACCGTCCAGATCTTCAGGGCATCGCGCTTTTCCATGACGAGCGCCGAATGCAGAAGGGCGGTGCCCGCCAGCCAGGGCATGAAGGAGGCGTTCTCGACCGGATCCCAGAACCACCAGCCTCCCCAGCCGAGTTCGTAATAGGCCCAGTAGGAGCCCATGGCGATGCCGGCCGTCAGGAACACCCAGGCGGCCAGCGTCCAGGGCCTAACCCAGCGGGCCCAGGCGGCATCGATGCGGCCGTCCATCAGGGCGGCAATCGCAAAGGAGAAGCAGACGGAGAAGCCAACATAGCCGAGATAGAGCAGAGGCGGATGGATCGCGAGGCCGATATCCTGCAGAACCGGGTTCAGATCCCGACCCTCGGCCGGGATGGGTGACAGGCGGATGAAGGGGTTTGAAGTCAAAAGGATGAAGAGGGTGAAGGCCGTCGTGATCCAGGCCTGGACGGCCAGCACGTTCGCCTTCAGGCGGTCCGGCAGATTGGTGCCGAAGAAGGCGACCATGGCGCTGAACAGCGTCAGGATCAGCACCCAAAGCAACATCGAACCCTCATGGTTCCCCCAGACGCCGGAGACCTTGTAGATCATCGGTTTGAGGGAGTGCGAATTCTCGAAGACGTTCTGCACCGAGAAGTCTGAGAGTACGTAGCCGTAGGTGAGGGCCGCGAAGGAGGAGGCGACGAGGAGGAACATTGCGTAGGTGCCAGTGGTAGCCACCGCCATCATTGCTGCGTCACCGCGTCGCGCGCCGATCACGGGCAAAATGGAGACGACAAGACAGGTGGCGAGTGCCAGCACCAAGGCATAGTGGCCAAGCTCGATGATCATTGGATCTCTTCCATGCCGCTGAGTTCCACCCCTTGCGCCTCCAGACGAGCGGCCGCGTCCCTTGGCATTTAAGTCTCGTCATGCTGGCAGGCACTGTATCGGGACAAGGGTTTCAACCACGATCCAAGATCAGCGACCAGCCTAACCTAAGACCTGCCGCGCGAGCAACAGGAGTGTTCATTCCCGGCGGTGTCATGGTGTCACCGCACTCGACTAGTGCGACAAGATTGGATGGGCTGGGAGAGACCCGGAAAAGCCAATCCGGAACTCTCTGTAAATGCTTCAGTTCAAGGAGAGCCAAGATCACAAGTCCGTACTATTCCTTCTTCGTCGATCGTCGCCGGCTTGGCGTTCGCTGTAGCCGGGTACTTCGCGGATCGCGCGTCGACTTCACGCGCAGACGTTCCTTGGAACGTTGCTGTCACTCGATGGCCTGGCGGGACGATTGAGCGCACAGACGAAGAGGCCATGCGGCTGACCAGCGACAAAACGGTGCGTTGAAGCGGGGCCAGCGATATGGTGGCGTGGGACTTCCGTGAGGACCGCCTGACGATCAGGAGAGGTACCGCATTGGGCTGGTTGTCGAGACGAGGTGCGGTTGACCGACTGGAATTGGCGCCAGAAAAAAGGGCCAGCGAAAGTCGCGGCCCTTAGGGTGTGAAGGTTAGACCTCCAGAGAGGGAACGACTGACGCAGAAGCTGGGGAGGCTTGCGCCCGCGTCAGACAATCTCGATATGGGTTGTCGCACCGCCATCCGCAAGTCCCGCGTTTCGAGCAGGCGAATAACTCCTCACCTCCGACGTGCTTTCCGCGTCAGATAGGCGCTCTAGTAGGGTTCCAAAGAGATCATCATTGGCAACTGGGTGATGGTACGCATGATTCTGCAGCGCGTTTCGAACCATGTCGCTGCAGGCAAGCTTTCTGAATATCGCTGTATTGTCAGTCATTCCCTAGCCCCTCCCAGGCCACAACGCCCGCTTGCAGTGCCTGTTCCGAAGGAACATAAAAAAGTGCGATACGGAGAGGTATACTCTCTCTCAACACCAGCCAATTCCACCGATAAGGCAGCGCTTGCGTCAACGATGCGCGGTGCCCCCAATTTCGCGGCTGCGCAACGAAATCGGCTCCCCCACGCCCCGAAGGCCGCCTTCGGCGGTCGTTGACCCAAGCCCTCCCTTATCGGTCCGCCGCCTTTGTTTTCAATCAAAGGAGCTGATGATGACCACTTATGACCACATCAACGAGCTGCGTGCCGAACTTGCAGCATCCATCGACCCGGCAGAGCGCCAGCAGATCGCAGCCGAGCTGGCGACGGCCGAAGCGAAGCTTGCCGGAGAAGAAGCCGCTTTCGAAGCGTTGATCAGCAACGAGCCGCCCCACTAGGGCGGCTTCTCACTTACAGCCTAGACCTCATCTTGCCAGTGCGACTGGCAACTCTTTGATGTTGGTCGTGTATCGCGGCGATCGGCGGTCAAACTTTGCTTGCCAGTCACGCTTAATCCCGGCCGAGGCCGGGATCAGCGATCCGCGTCCAAATTTCCCATTGACCAAATCCAGCGCCGTCATCAGCCGTTCCGATTGGTCACGGTCCCGTGCGCCGAACAGGGGCCGTGGCTGTGACGCCGCCCGCACCAGATCATTCATGATGATACCGGCCTTCGCGTAGCGATGGCCGTCCCTAAATATCTTGCGCGCCCCGCTCTGAGCGGCCCGGATGAGGTCGAAAGTGTCGTTGGAAGCGTCGGGGAAGTGGACTGTAGTCTGTGCCGAGTGCGGTTTGTCTTGTCTGTTGAAGCGCGACGTGTGCATGAAGACCGCCATATGTGTCGCCTCGAGGCCATGCCGGCGCAGCTTCTCCCCTGCCCTCATCGCATAGGCCGCGACTGCCTCGAGCATTCCGGCAAGATCCGTGACTGGCGCTCCAAAGGATCGGGTTACGGCGCAGCCCTTCCGTTGTGGCGGCACGTCTTCAAGCGGCAGGCACGAAATGCCCTGCAGCTCCAGGACCGTCCTCTCACCAACAACGCTCAAGAGGCTGCGTGCAAGGCGTGCATCTATGCGACACAAATCGCCGGCCGTCTCGATGCCGAGGCCGAACAGCTTGCGTTGTGATGCGGCACCAACACCCCACACCTCTCCAACTTCGATGCGATCGAGCCAGCTATGCCGAATGGCTGCGTCCGTCAGATCGCAGACGCCTCCAAGTTCAGGGTTCTTCTTGGCAATGTGGTTTGCGAACTTCGCCAGCGTCTTAGTCGGGCCGATTCCGACACAAGTCGGGATCCCCGTCCATTGTTGGACTGTGGAGCGCAGATCGCGGCCAAAGGTTCCTCGATCGGCTGGCCGGATATCGGTCATATTCAGGAAGCTCTCGTCAATCGAGTAGACCTCAACATCCGGAGACCATTGCCGATAGATCGCGTTCAGCCTGGCGCTCATGTCGCCATACAGTGTGTAATTGCTGGAGTAGACCGCCACGCCGTTGTCGCGACAGAGGTCACGGATCTTGAAATAGGGTTCTCCCATGCCAATGCCGAGCGCCTTGGCCTCCGCCGTCCTGGCAACTGCACAACCGTCATTGTTGGATAGGACAATCACAGGGCGCTTGGCTATCGACGGGTCGAAGACGCGCTCGCAGGAGCAATAGAATGAGTTGCCGTCAATCAGCGCGAAGGAGGTCATCCCTTTCTCCTCGGTCGCAGCCAATGAACGTTGCAGAGTGCCACGCCCCAGATCTCGACTTCTGCGATCTCCGGAAGGTCGAACAGCGGCATGTCCGAATTCTCGAACATCAGCCGCGGGCGACCACCCGTCATGCGCAGCCGCTTCAACGACCGCTCGCCATGTACGGTCGCTACGACAATATCGCCGTCGACCGGGCTCAGGCTGCGGTCGACCACGATCAAATCCCCGTGGAAGATTCCCGCGTCGCGCATCGAGTTGCCGTCGACCTTCCACAAGAACGTCGCCGGCGGGTTCCGGATCAGGAGCTTTGTGAGGTCAATCGATTCTTCGATGTAGTCATCTGCGGGTGACGGAAAGCCGGCGCATAACCCGTGGAGCATGAGAGGCACATAGACTTCTGCCTCGATTTTCAGGCCGGCAAGCATTTCAAACTGTTCCTTTCGTGATACGGAATGAAAGGAACAAACAGGGAACGCATGGACCGCTGAAAGTCAAGATGGAACATGACGCGAGCCTAATCTGCAGATTTGCACCTGACGCGAGTGTCTGCGGGGTGTTAGCTTTTTGATGCGTTGTCACAATGGAGAGGAATAAGGATCGCCATGACTGACGAAGTGGAACACCTGTCAAATACGCTGATGTGGACCGTCGGCATGATTACTCAAGCCGGGCCAGACGACCTCAAACGTGTGGCAAATGCCTATCGAGAAGCGCAGGATCTCGTTTCGCAGATTCCGAAGACCGAGGAAGGCGCGCGGCCTGGCATCGTCGCTTGCTTCCATCGCTCGGACGAGTACCGCGCTGCAGACGATATCGCCTGCGTGGGATGGGTCCTAACGGCTATCCAGGAGCGCGTAAACGAAGGCGACCTACGAGACTGGAGAAAATTGCGAACGGTCGTGAAGCAGATGGTAAAGCTGCTGCCGGAGCCGACGCGCTCGCTTCACTGAATATTTGGTGTATCGAGAAGATGTTCAAAGCCCTCCCAGGTCGCCTTGTCGTCCACCCAATGACGCTGAAGCTCTTTCCATCTTCGGTCCGCCGAAACCTGCATCTTCGCGATCCGCTCAAGGAGATGGCGTGAGAAAAGCAAGTCGTCCTGTTGAGCGGTTTTGAATATGATACCGCCCTCCGGGTCATATGCGACCTGAAGCAGCTGATTGTCGGCATCGAGGACGAACATCGACACTTCGGGTTCGACATCCTCGTTTCTGGTTATGATCAGCGTATCGACTGGGTAGCCGCCGGTTGCCTTTTGCAGCGCCTGGTCAAAAGCATTGGTCATGTGATCACCTTTCCTCTCACTGTCGAATCTAACGGAACGGTTTTGGCGGGGGAAGTCGGTCCCGGCTTCCGCTTCGCGGCGCTATGCTAAGCCTCCTGCGGCTTCCCTATTTCCATCAAAACCGTGTCGAGAATTCCCGCTTTCCCGCCCCTTAAGGAGGGTCGGCGCTATGCTGAAAGCTCCGATGTTCTTCATTGTCTTCCTCGGATCTCGGACTGGCGCCGATCGATCCGAGCGGTGTCTTCGCCAGAAGGGCCGGAGAAGGACGCCGCATGAGCGCCAGCTGTTCGCCAAAGGCGGCCGGCGCGCGGCGGAAACCAAAGCCAACCCGCTTAGTATTGTGGCGCGGCTTTCGCCGCGCCATTCGTTTACTGCCTTCCGATCGTCCGGGGCTCCATGGCGATCACCAGGTCATGCACCATCTTCAAGGTCGTATCGTCGAGCTTTTTCAGGTGGTCGACCGTTTCCTCCATCAGCTGGTCTCTCAGGGCTTCGCGTGACTCGGCTTTGGAGTGAGAGGGCTGTTCGTTGACGAGAGGATCGAAGAACTCTTCCGGGGTGATATTCAGGACTTCGAAAACGTGGAGCAGGCGTCCGACTGTCATCAAGGAGGAGGCGTTTTCGTAGCGGGCGTAGGTAGCCTCCTTCACCCCTAGCAGCATAGCGACTTTGGCTTGCGCAATCTGTCGGTCGGTTCGCAGGTCACGCAGCCTCTGAGCGACAAGCAGGTCCAGTTCCTTAAGATCGATGATCTTTCCGTCGAGCCGCTTGCGATAAACGGGACAGTCTTTGTCCGGGTCGTCAACGCGTTCAAGTCCGAGATAGCTTACCCACTGCTCGAGTCCGAAACCTGCCATTGCCACCAACCACACTGGAATTTCATCGTTGTTCCTCCGGGACAATTAAAGATGGGGCCTCGAAAGTCTACCCTGGATAGCTGCTTTGGCGCATCGCTTGGCGACCCCGTTCTATGCCTTCGGCACGGAGCCAGCAGGCGCTGTCTCCGCCCATTCTGGTAACGATCGGTTGCGCTGCGGCTTCGCCTTCAATCACATGCATCTTGGGCAAAAATCGGTTCGGAACATTTACAGCTTTCCGCAATCGACCCATATTGCCCGCTTATCAGGTCAGGTCGTGGCAGATCTCTAGCCCTTTTCTGTCATGTGCCTACGGAGGCCGCCCTGCCTCGTATTGGGGCGGCCTTTCCCCTCCCCTACTGCTCTTCACAATAATCAGCATTAGCGGTTTGCCGGCCTAGGCTAGGATAAAGCAGTGACGCCGGAGGCGTCCTGTCTGTCTCTTTGATGAGGGAAAGAGGAGCGCCGCCCCCTCTCCCTCACAAGGGGAAAAAACGGTCTCCCCGTCCTTCCTTCGCGCAGCCTTGGGGCAGCGCTTTGTGCAGGAGCGCCGCTGACGCGAGGCCCCTTCGGCTTTGCCTCGGGCGGGCGAACCCCCTCCGCTTTTATCCCCTTGCCACCCTCTCCCCCGCTGCTCCGCGCGAGCTCGGGAACAGGAGCGGGGCTCCTGCCCACGATGGGCATGAGAAGACCGCTTCGCGGAAATGGAGAAAGGGTGAGAACTATGACCACAACCGCAACCGTTTACCTGCTGGACTCGGAAGCCGGGACCATTCAAGCCGCAGAGGTCGCAGCACCGAGCGCGTTCTCTCAGACCTACGGGCTGATTGGATGCCAGCTTGTCGAGGTGGTGCCATTCGACACGAACCACGTTCTTATCGTCGATGAGGAGGGTTTGCGCGATGGCTTGACTGCCTTCACTGTCTTTGACGGCTACCCGCGGCCCTTGGCCGGAAAGATCGTTCTTGCCGGTCTGGACGGCTCGCATGTGCTGCCGCCGCAGATCAGCATCGAGGAGGCGACGACCCGCCTGAGCGTCTGCAAGCCCGTTCTCGATCCGGTATTTGCCAAGGCGGACGAGCATTCTTCCCATGGGGTTATTCTAGGCGGCGCTTTGATCGGGTTCCAGACCCGCATCACCCGCACCCACCCGACCGTTATGGCGGGAGTGGTCCGATGATCATCGCTGTTGTCGAGGACCGCACCCTGTCCATTCTCGCCGGAACCTTTGCCGCGACCATCGCGGCGAAGGACATCGAATATAGCTTCCATGCCCTCACGCATTTTCCGGAGCGGCGCACCCTTTCCGAACTGGAAGGGCTGGCAGAGCGCCTGAACGGCTTTGCCGCCTACATGGGGGAGCAGTGGGAGCAAGCAAAACTGCCCCTGCCGGATGCTGAACTAGAGGCCTTTGCCCGCCGTCATGTCGAGATCACCGCCAAGTATTGGGCAGCGGAAGGTCGTTGCATGAACTGGTTCATCACCGGACCTGCGCGTTTTCCCGTCGCCCGCAATGAAAAGCGGATGCGAGTTTCAGACGCCCGCCGTGCTGACATCTCAGCCCATATCGCGACTGCGAAAAAGGCAGTGAAGCGCAAGGCGTTTCCCCACGGGACCGATGACGAGCCGATCCGAGCCAGTGATCCGGCCGCCATGCAGCGCATCGCCTCGCGGATCGAAGACCTGGCACTGTCCATCGACCGGATGAAACGGGCGAATGTCATCATTCGTCGGATGGAGAAGGATCAGGCGAGCGAAGCCGACATTCTGGCCCGTGTGGTGGCAGAAACCGGCATGGACGAGGAGAGGGCATCGCGTGGCGTTACCCTTGCCCCATGGCAGAACCGACGCGGCTTTTCCACCACCAACACCCGCGCCGAGCTGCGCCGTATGCAATCCCGCCTCGCTTCGCTTGCTGCGATGAAGAAGCGCGGCGACCGCGCCGAGGACGTCGAGACGGAGGCAGGAGCCGTCACGGTCAAGGAAAATACCGACTTGGCCCGCATTCAGTTGCTGTTTCCCGGCAAGCCGGACGAACAGACGCGGCGCACCCTGAAATCTCACGGGTTCCGCTGGTCCCCGTCGCAAGGGGCATGGCAGCGCAACTTGAACGAGGCCGGACGCTATGCGGCAAGTCGTGTCTTGAAATCGATCAGCGGCGACAGCGCCGCTTGATCAGCCCGGAAAACAGAGGATCCCCACATGAACGAGCAGATTTTTACAGCCATGGAGTTTTCCGGCCGAGGCGACGCCATGTTTGGCGGCAGTGCCGCCGACTGGAGGAAGCCTACCTTCGGTGCGCTGACAGCATTTTAGTGCTTTTACGGAGCTGGTTCTGAAGAGCCGGCCTAGTCGCCGTTCAGACGATTGCGATCCCTGCCAATCCAGCGTGCGCGGGTCGCTCGATGGGAGCCCGCCCTCCCCTAGGGCTCTCTTCCCGCTCAGTCTACTGTAGCGGTGAAACCTGGCAGATCGAGCAGGAGGGGTTGTTCGGCCCTATACTCTGGCCGGGCTGCGCGGTCTGCGCCACTCAAAAGATCTCGAACAGATGGCAAGGGTCTCAGTGCCGGAACTCCCCTGCCCTATCAAACGGCCGCGATGTCAACGAAGTCGGTGTTAACGGCGGCATATTCCGCTGCGTTCATCAAATGGAACAGCAAACACCGACCATGAGCGGCAGTCTTCTTGGCGATCCGAGCGACCGTAGGGAATATCTGCTGGAATAGAGGCGAGTCGATCTCCTCGATTACCGGGCGTTTGCACCGCCGCCAATGTCAAAGCCGTGGAAGTCGAGCATGATCACGAACTTGAACGGCCTTACCCGTGCCGATCAACTTGCCGCAGCTGTGAAACGTGGCATCTGCGAGAACGATGTGCTGACAGCCTGCCCTACTCAGGCATATCTGATACAGATCGCCGATATGAGGCGTCCGCGTCCTCCCTCTCGCACTCTTCACCCGCCTCTGGCCCCCGACATTTCGCCAATACCTGAGATGACTGGCTGGTTATCGCCAGTCCGGCTAAGCACACTAGCGTGGGGACGCGCGGGAAACGAATTGGCAGTGTTCGGGATGGGATCGGATGAGGCTGAAGAGGTAGCCGGTGAGAGACTATCCGCTGGATGATTCCCTCACGAGGCGGCGCACCGATATATACGACGCGTGGCGTCAGTTTGGGTCGATTGGGTTTGTAAAGGAACCGAACCAAAATTGGTGATTTAAACAATAGCACGTCAGCCCGTGCGCGGGTAGGTAGCATCTATAGTGCGTAACTTGTTGTCGCCACTACAGAACTTAGAGTTTTGACGGCAGTCAATCGATGGCGCAAGGCTTCACTCGCTGTCCGCGCGGCGCCAAAACATAGCGGCTTTTACCCCTCGTGGGGCCTTAAGGTTTTGTTAACTTAATTTTCCTTGCTGGAATCAGAGAATCGGGGATAATGACGGCATATCCTCAGTTTCGGTAATTTTACCGACAGAATGGTCAACGACTCTATGAACGCGTTCTCACTTCCTTCGTTCGAACTGGACGACAAGATACTGATGCAAGGTGCGGAAATCTCTCGCAGGCTGAACCAGCTGCGGCTGGAGAATTTCCCGCCGAGCGCGAAGAAAACCTTGCGGCAGTTTTCTGTGGGCGAGGTTGCCCACTACCTCGGCGTTACGCCAAGCAATCTGAAACGGCTTTATTTGGACGGGAAGGGACCGGTCCCGACCACAATGTCGGGGAATAGGAAGTACTACACAGCCGAGCAGATGTTGGAGCTGCGGCAGTACCTCGCGGAAACCGGGAAGAGCGAAGCCAAGAGATACCTCCCACAGCGCAAGCCGGGCGACAAGCTTCAGGTCATTGCCGTCGTGAACTTCAAGGGCGGTAGCGGCAAAACGACGACTGCTGCCCACCTAGCCCAGCATCTTGCGCTTACGGGCCATCGAGTTCTTGCCATCGACCTCGATCCGCAGGCTTCGCTTTCGGCTCTGCATGGCTTTCAGCCCGAACTCGATCAAAACCCGTCGCTCTACGATACGATCCGATACGACGAGCGGAAGCCGATTGCGGATGTGATCTTACCAACCAATTTCCCTGGCCTCGACATCATCCCGGCGAATCTTGAGCTGCAGGAGTACGAATACGATACCCCGCTCGCGATGCAGGCCGGCAGCGAGGGCAAGCGGTTTTTCACTCGACTTGGCAAGGCCCTCATGGACGTCGATGATCGTTACGATGTTGTGATCATCGATTGTCCGCCGCAGCTAGGATATCTGTCGTTGACTGCCCTCACCGCCTCAACATCGGTTCTGATTACCGTCCACCCGCAAATGCTGGATCTGATGTCCATGAGCCAGTTTTTGCTGATGCTCGGCAACATCACGAAGACCATCAAGGCGGCTGGTGCTGACGTAAGGCTTGATTGGCTACGCTACCTGATCACCCGTTTTGAGCCGCAAGACGTGCCTCAGGTTCAAATGCTTGGCTTCATGCAATCAATGCTCGCCGAGGAAATCCTGAAGACGCCGATGGTAAAGACGACTGCGATCTCTGACGCCGGATTGACCAAGCGGAGTCTTTACGAGCTAGAACGATCTAACTTTACCCGGGGGACTTACGACCGCGCCATCGAGTGTATGGATGCCGTGAATTTCGAAATTCAGGGACTTATCCATCGAGCATGGGGGAGAATGTAACGTGTTGACCGCCGTCAAAATTCAGAAGGTTCTTCATCGAATCAACCGCTTAACGATCCGAGGATAACAAGATGGCGCGGAAGAACCCATTTATGAACGTCATGAGCGAGGAAGCGCCGGATAACTCCAAGGCTATCCTCGAATATACGAACAAGGGGGCCTCGAAGTCGCTTATCCATTCTCTAGACGAGATGGCCGCGCAGGCAGATCGCTTTCTAGAAGGAGAGACTGTTGTCGAGCTCGATCCCGCTATCATCGACGATTCGTTCATTCGGGACCGCCTCGAAGACGACCCGGCAGATTTCGACGAGCTCCTGTCAGCAATCCGAGATCGCGGGCAGGACACTCCTATCCTTGTGAGGCCGCACCCGTCAGCCACGGGGCGGTACATGGTGGTATTCGGGCACAGACGCCTTCGTGCGGCCAAGGCGCTCGAACGAAAAGTGCGTGCGGTCGTCAAAGACCTTAAAGACAGCGATCACCTCGTCGCCCAGGGTCAAGAGAACTCCGCACGGGCGAACCTGTCGTTTATCGAGAAGGCAATCTTCGCTGCAGAGATTGCCCGTCGTCAGTTCGATGGCGACAACGCGATTGTGCTTTCCGCCCTGTCTATAGACCGGGCAACGCTCTCGAAGATGCTGGCCGTCTCGACCATTCCCAAACTGGTGCTTGATGCCGTCGGTGCTGCCAAGGGCATCGGGAGGGATCGCTGGTACGAACTCAAGAACCTGTTAGAGCGTCCATCGACTCTTGAGAAAGCACTGAGCTTCATTGAGACCGCCGACTTTAAAGCAAATGGCGGCGACGACCGTTTCAATGCACTACTGGCTTTCTTGAAGGCAGTCGGGAAGCAGGGCAGTCCTAAGGCGATTAGGACCCAGAAGTGGTCGTCAGAAGACAAAGCCGTATCAGCCTATATCAAGGCGGACGCAAAAACGTACACCTTCGCCCTAAAAGCGCGGGATGCCGCGGGCTTCGGCGATTTCATCGCTGACAGCCTGGGAGACTTGTACCAAGCCTATCGGAACAAATTGGATCAACAAGGAGAGTAATCGGCAAAAAGAAAAAGGCCCCCAAACGACCGAAGTCGTGGAAGCCCTTCTCGTATTCCCTAAGCAAGAATGAGATTCGCATTTCCATGAATCCCAGTCAAGAGTCTTTGGCATCGTTTTGGTGAGCGGATTTCTTTTGCCTGAAGAAAGGTGAAGGAATATGCATACGGGAAATGTGACGACGCCCTTTGGGCGGCGGCCGGTTGTGCTTGCTCTTGTAAAGAGGCAGCTCCAGACGTCCGAGACGAAACCAAACCGCCCGGTCGAAAAATGGAAGGTGTTTCGCGACGCCTGTGAGGCCCGTGAACGCCTTGGCCTCCAGGACAGGGCGCTGACTGTGCTGGACGCATTGCTGACGTTTTATCCGGAAAGCGAGCTCAACTGCGATAGCGGATTGGTGGTCTTCCCTTCGAACGCCCAGCTTTCTGTCAGAGCGCACGGCATTACCGGAACGACCTTGCGGCGGCATTTGGCTGCCTTGGTCGAAGCCGGACTCATCCAGCGCAAGGATAGTCCGAACGGCAAGCGCTACGCTCACCGGGACAAGGGTGGCGATATCGAGCAAGCCTTTGGGTTCGATCTTTCTCCACTTTTGGCTCGTGCTGCGGAACTTGCAATCTTGGCACAGGAAGTCGCTGCCGAACGTTTGCAGTTCCGGCGAGCCAAAGAGGCACTGACTATCTGCCGGCGTGATGTGCGCAAGCTGATTTCAGCAGCGATGGAGGAGGGGGCCGACGGCGACTGGGAAACCATCGAAGACATGTATGTCGGCATTGTCAGCCGACTTCCCCGCAATCCTGACCGTCACCAGGTGGGGGCAATCCTCGACGAGATGCAGCTTTTGCGCACCGAAATCCTCAACCTTCTGGAAAATCAGTTAGATTCTCAAAATATGGGCGGCAATGCTGTTCAAAATGGCTGCCACATACAGAATTCAAAACCCGAATCCATCTGTGAACTTGAACCTAGCTCTGGAAAAGAGCAGGGCGGAGCCGTCGAGCTGGAAGTAGCACCCAAAGCGGTTGCTCAGCCGTTGGCAAAGCCGGAACAGATGAAGGCGTTCCCGCTGTCGATGGTCCTGAAAGCCTGCCCGCAGATTTTGGATTACGGGCCCGGGGGGACGATCTCCCATTGGCGCGAGCTGATGGGGGCCGCGGTGGTGGTTCGATCAATGCTTGGCGTCAGCCCGTCGGCTTACCAGGAAGCTTGTGAGGTGATGGGTCCTGAGAACGCCGCGGTTGCCATGGCTGCAATCTTGGAGAGGGCAGGGCACATAAACTCGGCAGGTGGATATCTCCGCGATCTCACGCGCCGAGCGAGGACAGGGGAGTTCGGGCTGGGACCGATGCTGATGTCGCTGATGCGTACAAGTGCCAACAGCGATCGGAAAACGGGGTGAGGGGTAGTGCCGACGCACCGAGTCTTGGACTCGATCGAATAGACCACAGGGACGAGGGACGACGCGTTCCTAAATGGCCATCACTTGACGACGGTTTTCCGTTCTTCAATCGTCTGTCTGGGTTTCGACCTTGGATGATTTACGACCTGGTGGCCGGCCAGGGGGACGGCCTTTCCTGCTGAGTCTCGCCGCTTTTCTAGCCAGTCGTTGGCGTTCGGCCTCAGCTTGTGCTTCTTGCCGAGCTTCAAGAACATCCTTAGGCGTCAGTTGACCAACTATACCGATCAAACTGCGTATGGTGTCATGCGGAAGGTCATGAATGAGTCTGAAGAGTTCAACTCGATCATCGGCCTCTTCAGGATTTTTACCGTAGAGATGAGGTGCTGCGGCATGAATCATCTGCATCGGCAGGAATCCAAGGAGCTCGGAAAGGTGAATCATGCGAGAGACGGTCAGTCGCGAAATGTTCAGTTCGTAGCGGCTATAGACCACTCGAGCGAGACCAGCCAAAGTCGCGAAATCACTCTGGGTCAAACCAGTTTCTAAGCGTTGGGACTGTAGGAATGCGGATAGTTTTGCGTCAATCTCGCCGAAGCTGACTATGCCGTCGAATCCCTCATGGCGGTACAAGGGTCTCTGGAAATCTGGATCTGTAGTCTCAACCAGTTCCCTTGATTTGATATAGTCGGATAGATTCCGCACCGTCGGTATTCCCTCAGTCCCCAAGTCCGCCTGGGGCGGTTATCACGCACATATAATTCCAAAAAGACACTGTCATTCAACACATGGCGCTACAATGCTGCAAACTTGAACTTGAGGCGGGCTCACACTCCGCTTAGATCGATGCGGAAATTCCGGCTTTCGAAAGCTCCTTTAGGGTCGGCATCTCCATCAAAAATCTCAGCACCTTCCTAGCTGCGATGATGTTGTAGGGGAACATCCCAATGGAGGAGTGTCCACAATTGAGCTGCAGAAGCTCCGGTGGCCGTCCGCGTAAGCTAGTCAAGTCGTTTATCAGGTGGTGCGCCCTCTCTGGGCGCGCAATCGTATCGCGCTTCCCCTGCACGAACAGCAATTCTAGGTCAGGACGCGAGAGCCAGAAAGTATGCATGTCGAGATTAATTAGGGTCCACGCCTTCCTCAAATCTTCAAGTGACATCGAGGGTTCAATCCGCCCTTTTAGACGTTGCATGGTCTCTGAAGTCCAAATCAGGTCAGCAGGGCTTGGCGGTGTTACCATCAAGACGGCCTTATCGACCATCTCTTCTTGAGCTGCCACCAGTCCAGCAACTGTACCACCTAAACACATGCCTACGACAGAAATCGTGCGGTACCTCCGACCTTTGAGCCAGCGAACAATTTTCCGGCCGTCCAACACCGCCTGCCTCATGGACCGAACAGTTCGGCCTACGCTGGCATTGAAAAATTGTTCTTCCGAACAATCGTTCGAGCCCCGGCTGAAATGATACGGTAAGGTGGCCTCGACGACAGTCATACCCCTCTTGGCGAAATATTTGGAGAACGCTGGATAGCGGTTGCGTGAGTACCAATGATGAAACACGACAAGCGCGTGGTCTTTTGCTCCACTCTCGGTGAGAACGCACTCAAAGACGTTGTTATTCTCGTCAGATGTCTTGATGTCCGATTCAAAAACGACTCGGCTTTCATCTTGGTAGATCGGTTCAGCCGGCAAGAGCGGTGTAAAAAACGCTTCCGTTTCGCAGAGCGTCGTGACGGCCAAGTCGTGATGGCCATCATTTACAACTGGCTCATTGACCGCAAATGCCAGAGAGGTGTCATGTGCGAAGCCGATTGCGCTTTTGCTAATTCGTTCCTGACGTTGGAGTGACCGCTTGATGTGTTTGCGATCATGATGACGTGCGAGATAGCGAAACATAACTTTCTCCTGTTCGTCGCAGATGCAAAGCACTCGTAGGGTTGTTCCGGACGGAGGATCCTTCATCGCAGAGCTGCGGGTAGTACCGGCCATGCTCATCCTGACGGAACAAGACGGCAACACCCGTGCCCGGCTGAAGGTCGCGTTTATGATGCGATGTCGAATGTTCCCTGGAATTCCGCATCCGAGTAATACCTTAGCTTGTGGGCAACGATCGGACGTCGTCCCGCCAGAAATAGCAACTGCACATGAGATGGCAGCGTTCGAATTTCATCCGAGGTCAGCAATGGGCGTGCGGTATGGTGCTGGCTGTAGGTAATTCCGGACTGCTCAGAATCCACGGCATGCGCCATCGTCCGGAACACCACGGTCTCTTGTCCTAGAAGATCTGAGACGAGGCGCGCACTGTCGTGATCGTTGACGCCGAATACCTGAAGGACACCTGCATTTGACAGGAATGTCCCGGCCTTTTGCACGTAAGTGGATCGCAGCTGGTGAACGTCCTGCAGGATGGGCCAGAGTTGCACGCCGTATCCTGCCATGAGACCCATGGCGCGCTCAACGGGTGCCAGGTAGCCGAGCGCTGCAAATTCATCCAGAAGGTAGAGGACTGGTGTGTGTGGCTTCTCTGGCGTACGCGCCATATCGAGGAGGCTTTGCGTCACAAGCAGACGGAGCCAGCGGGAATATGTTGAGAGGCGATCGGGCGGCAGGACGAGGAACACCGTGGTGTTGCGACGCTTGAGATCGGCAAATGAGAAATAGCTCTCATCGAGCACGCGGTTCATGCGGGGACTGTCAAGGAAATGGGTGTGTCGCTGGGCGGCCGATAGAACGCCTGCCGCTTCGCGATCGGACTTGCCCAGGTGGCGGTTCGCTGCCCTCGCGATCAATCCGCCAGCATCGCTCATATCTTGCATCTCTTTGAGCAAGGCGGCAAAGCGCTCAGGAGCTAGGGTCAGATACTCACGCAGCGTGCCTAAGTGGCGTCGTGCTGCGGGTTCGACTGCAACGATCTTGAGGATCAGGCCTGAGATCAGCGCTTTGGCTTCTTCGTTCCAATGGGCCTCTCCTGTCATGCCCGGATCATCGACGACCAGTGCATCGGCAAGCGTGCTGGCATCTTCGGCGACATCGAGGCCATCGGGGTCAAGGGTATCGAGCGGATTGAATGCGGACGAGCGGATCCCTGTCACGCCGAATGGATCGAGGACGTGAACCGGTCCAAACCTCTCCCGGGCTCGGCTCGCGATCTTTGCATTCTCGCCCTTTGGGTCGATACACACGATCGAGCGGTCGGCAGTCAGCAAGTTCGGGATAATGGTGCCCACGCCTTTGCCGGTGCGTGTCGGGGCCATCGTGAGAAGATGGCTTGGACCGGCATAGCGCAGCATCTTGCCTGTTGTTGCGTCGCGTCCGATCAAGAGGCCGTTGTCTGTCCGGACAAGAGGGGAGACCTCCCTGTCTGTGGCAAAGCGCGCTGAGCCGTGGGTATCGGTTTGGATGTCGCCAAAGTGCGTGAGGATCAGAGGGGCACACAAGAGCAGCAGGCCCAGCGGAATGCTGAGGGTGAAGACAATGTTCAGGATGCTCCAGGAGAGCGACTGCGGTTCGAAACCGAGCTCCCGCGCTTTTAGGCTCAGCCAAAATCCACCTATGATCACGGCGCCGAGATAGGCAAGCAGGACTTTAAGACCTGTCGGCGTGAACGCCTTTGCCAAGGCGGCTGAAATCGCCCAAGCGGGATTAGCGAAAGCCAGACGCACCATGGTGCTGTAGGCTCTGAATAATCTCATTGGCGCCATGCTCCTTAAATCTAGAGCTACGCAATCCGTGAACCGTGCAACCCCTTTTTGCAGTAGCCGAAATTCTTCAATCAACTTTTTGGCGTGAATTTGGCTTTGTGGGCGCAAAATGCGCCTGCCGGTTACTTCAGGATGTCATCGAACAAGACCTTGTCATTGTCTCGGGTGAGAAAGCCCGGCAGCTCGCGGCGCAGCCAGTCTGCCAGGCGCGCACTAAACTCCGGGTCGTTGGCGTTCTCCAACCGATGCAGGACGAGGGCGCCGAGGAGAACTTTGCGACGGGTATCGTTGGCGCGCTCCTGCTTGGAGAGCCTTGCCTTGAGAGCAGATCGCTGTGCATCAAGCTGAGCGAGGCGTTCTTCGATGGATTTGCGAGCCATCACCTAGTCCTTCTTATAAATCGCTTTGGTTTTGCGCAGCGCTTCACCGCTGTCGATAAGACCGGCCTTTAGTGCATCGCGGACAATCGCAAACTCCTTTCCCGCGGGCAGGTAATGCGGGTCATCGCGGGTTGCGACGTGTTCGCTACTCTTTCCCGATCCTGCAAACACAATGCCACTGATGTCTGGATCCGCCGTCAGGATGGTTGCGATATGGCTGTCGACCATACCCGTTGTGTCGCCGCTAAAATCTCGGCTGACATGAACGTCTCCCGCTTCTGTTCTGATTGTCAGTCCGTCCAGGTGAGGGAGAAGGTCCAGTATGCGCGTCAGCGATGATACCGTCTGCTCACTGAAGGATATCGGCTGAGAGCCATTGCTCTGCATCAGCAATTGCCAGGGCCTTGATTGCACACTCTTTCGAACACGCTTGACAGCGCTGGGGTTCAAGCTGCGGTCTGGTGTCTTTGTCACCGTGCGCTCCTCCAGGATCAGTCTGCTTCATGAAGTACTAGCCTGGTTGGCAAATGATGTCACCCCGAGGCTGTTGAAATTGGTCACGCACCCATGTCGGCAATCGACTGATAACATCAACAAAGTCGTCGCAGCTTCTGCGGCGTTCGTCACACCGTGGCTGATTGAGCGGAGCGAGATGAAGTTACAAGGGCGCATATACGGGTTGCTGCTCAACCCATGCTCGGCTATCCTCACTATGCGTCGCAATCTCTAGGAGTTCAAATAGTCTTGGCGATCTTCTACTGCCAGATGTCTGTTGTCTCTCGTACCACTGGACGCAGCGCCGTTGCGGCGGCTGCCTATCGCACGGCCAAGATCCTAACCAACGAGCGTGATGGCCTTGTTCATGACTACCGCCGGCGTGATGGTGTTGGTCATTCGGAGATTGTGCTTCCCGAAGATGTGGATGCGGAATGGGCGCGGGACAGGTCAGCTCTGTGGAATGCCGCTGAAGGCTCTGAGAACCGCAAGGATGCGAGGGTGGCGCGCGAGTTCGTGGTTGCGCTTCCGCATGAGCTCTCAGAGGAGGGGCGGATATCGCTCACGCGGGCGTTCGCTCAGGATCTGGCGAACCGCTACGGCGCTGGTGTTGATTTTGCCATTCACACGCCAGGCGTCCAGGGCGATGTTCGCAACTATCATGCCCATGTTCTGATGACGACGCGACAGGTGACGGGCGAGGGGTTGGGGGCGAAGACCACTATCGAGTTGGCGAATAAGGATCTGCTGCCGAAGGGGTTAGCCCCGACGCAGATGCAGCTCGTCGATATCCGGCGATCGTGGGAGGGAATGGCGAACGATCATCTGGCAAGAGAAGGGTTCGATATCCGCATCGACCACCGCTCGCACGCTGAGCGTGGTCTGGAGATCGAGCCAACGGAGCATATGGGTGTCGGTGCCACAAATCTGCGTCGTCGGGGCGGTCGTGTCGATCGCTCACGTCTGGATGGCGATGCTGGTCAACGCAACGCAGATGTCATCCGGGAGAGGCCGGAACAGGTTCTGTCGATCATCACCTCTGAGAAAAGCGTGTTCGACCGGCATGACATTGCTCGCACGCTGCATCGCTACATCAATGACGACGCGCAGGCGTTCCAGAACGCATTTGCCTCTGTCATGGCGTCTCCTGCACTAACAGAGCTTCGTCCGGAACGGGTGGATGGAGAGACGGGCGAGGTGGAGCTTGCGCGTTATTCGACCCGGGAGATGGTGGAGATCGAGCAGGGCATGGCGGATGCGGCCGAGCGTTTGCACCAGGCGCACAATCATCATGTCGATCGTCGCCATGTTGTGAGCTCCATGGAGGAGATGGACGAGGGGCTGCGCCTCAAGTCCGGCAATCCTAACTCACGTCTCTCCGATGAGCAGCGGCAGGCGATCAGGCATGTGACCGGGTCGGAGCGCATTGCGGCTGTTGTTGGTCTTGCCGGTGCTGGTAAGTCGACAATGCTGGCTGCGGCTGCCCAGGCTTGGGAGCGACAGGGCTACACGGTTCATGGCGCAGCACTCTCTGGCAAAGCTGCGGAAGGCTTGGAGGAAAGTTCCGGGATCAAGAGCCGTACCTTGGCTTCCTGGTCGCGCAGTTGGGAGAGTGAGAAGCATCAGCTTGGTCGTGGCGATGTCTTTGTGATCGACGAAGCCGGCATGGTCGGTAGTCGACAGCTTGCATCCTTTGTGGGCGAAGTGGAGAAGCGTGGCGCGAAGATCGTGTTGGTGGGAGATCACGAGCAGCTTCAGGCGATCGGGGCAGGGGCTCCTTTCCGCGCCATTGCCGAGCGGATCGGTCATGCATCGCTTGGTGAGATCAAGCGACAGCAGGAGCCGTGGCAGCAGGAGGCATCTGTCGCCTTTGCCTCCCACCGAACCGCGGAGGGGCTGGCTGCCTACCGGGATAACGGCAACATCCACTTTGCTTCTGGACGCGATGAAGCGCGCGCTGCGGTGGTGCGGGATTATCTTGCCGATCGCGACCTGCATCCGGAGGCTTCCCGTGTTGCCATGGCCCATCGTCGCGTGGATGTTCGCGCGATCAATGAGGGGATCCGTGCTGAGCTTCAGGAGCGGGGTGTGCTTGGCAAAGGTGAAGAGGCTGGCGAGTTCAGCTTCCAGACGAATGACGGCGCGCGCAGCTTCGCGCCTGGGGACCGGATTGCGTTCCTGGAGAACAGCCGCGACCTTGGTGTGAAGAACGGCATGCTGGGGGAGGTGAGGGCTGTTGAGCAGGACGCCATATATGTTGAGCTAGACGGTGCTTCTGGTCGAGCGGCTGATGCCCGGATGGTCAGAGTGCCGATGAACGACTACCGGTCGGTTGATCACGGCTATGCCACGACGATCCACAAAAACCAGGGCGCGACAGTCGACCGGGCCTTTGTCCTGGCGTCCGGCACGATGGATCGGCATCTCACCTATGTCGCCATGAGCCGCCATCGCCATGACGTGCAGCTTTATGCGGATGCCCAAGAGTTCGCCTCGCGCAGGAGCGATCAGGTGGTGGCGCAAGGCAAGCTGGTGGAGCATGGTGCGGCACCCTATGAGCACAAGGACGGCAACGCCAAGAGCTACTTCGTCACGCTGGAGAATGCTGCGGGTGAGCGGCACACGACGTGGGGTGTGGGTCTGCAGCAAGCAATTGCAGAAGCCTCTCCGGATATGGGCTCGACGATTGGGCTCAAACACACTGGCGCAGAGGCTGTGCGTCTGCGCAACGGGCAGGAGGCGAGCCGCAATGCATGGACGGTGATGGGTACCGATGGGCTGGCCTATGCGCAGCTGGAACATCGGTTGTCTCGTTCCGGCGTGAAGGAAACGACGCTCGATTATGCCCGGGATTTTGCCGAGCGGCGCGGAATTGCTCAGCAGTTTGGTGTCAGTAGTGAGATTGAGGTCCGGCTCACAGAGGCATTGGGGCAGCCCGGCCAAAATGTAACGCAGATAGACCACGTGGATCATACGAGCTTGAGTTACACTGGTGCGGATCGCTCGGCTTTGCGGGAAGAACAGCCGGAGGCAATTGGCTTTGAAATCCGAACACCGCTTGTGCCGGCGAAGATTCACCATGACCGTAGCGTTGAGGACGTGGCGCGGCAGAAGACAATGGCGACGTTCGGCCCGAGCTGGAACGGAGTGGAGAGAATCGTGCGCCAGGTGTTCCGGGATCCGCAGGAAGCCTCGAGGAAGATCCTGGCCTCACTGGTGGAACTGGATGGCGACAGTGCAGGTGTCGAACACGCCTTGAACAGAAGGCCGGAGCAGTTCGGTGAGCTTCGCGGCAAGACTGGCATCCTCGGTGACAACAAGGAACGCATTGAAGCGCGGCAGTCTGCGTCGATCGTTGCGAAGCATGTAAGTGCTGCCGGTGAGCAATGGCAGCGACGCTTCGTTCAGGAGGAGAGATCAGAACGCTGGCAGCGTGAAAATAGAGACAATGTCGAAGTGCCGAACTTAAGCCCACCGAGCGCTTCTCTCGTCGCTGGCGTCCGCGACGTTGAGACCAGTGACCGGCATCGCTGGATTAATAGCCTAAGTGCGACGAAAGATGGACGCGCTGCTCTCGAAGAGGCAAAGCAAGTGTGGAGTGCGATTAGTAAGAGATTTGGCTCCGAAGACTTGGGCGAGATCGCCACGCGGGTCAAAGAGGACCCAGGTCTGGCTCAACATGCCGAGACCATTCGATCGGTGGCGAGCCTTGTGAGGAACATGACTGCTGCGGAAGTTCAGAGGGAATGGTCGACGCGAGGGGCGATACAGAAGGCTAAAGACAACGGGCTAGAGCGATAATCACTGTAGTGGGAAGGCTCTCGGGCTCTAGAGGACTGGTCCTACAGATCCACGGAACGCTCGGTAGCCCGAAGAAAATAATTGGTCGGGACTTGCCCCTCAATGCTGAACCCGCAAAACAGCGTTCCCTGCGCTACCGTCCGATCGCTTATCAGAAGCATATCCTCCTGAATCCCTGGAAGGGGTGTATCAGCACTTCGCGACATCGCCGCCGACGTTCTCAACCCTATCAGCGCAATCCGCGAAGGTCGCCTTTTGGCCCAGAGCGGTCATCAGAGCACTGCTTGTTTGGCAGATATTAGCTGCGCCTCAAGATGAGTAAGCCAATCCGATTGCAACATTGAGAAACACAAAGCTCACGAACGCCAACATAAGCCCAGCCGGTAGTAGGCTTGGAGTAACCGAGAAGCGGCGGCGCGCGTAAAGGAACGTGGATATGGGCAGAACGAAAGTAGCTAGAAGGTGCCAGAAATCAAAGGTTTTGAATGCGCCTGTGAGTTGAGAGCCGACTGAGAGTAATACGAGCAGCCACACAGCAACGGCCACCACCGCCGCACCTCCTACAACGACAGCAAAATTGTACCCGTAAGTGTTTGAAAGTCGCCGCAATTCCGGGGCTAACAGCCCTATGGCCAAAATGGTCGTGAGTAGGAATTCTGTCCACATACTGTCGAGGATAGGTGCCACTTTGCGGGGCCGCAATATCAATTACGACTTGCGGCATAGCTTGACCCCACTCATGACCGTTCTTGGCGCGAAGCCGCCTCCTTGCCCTACGATGATGCGGCTTCTCTAAGGGCGCGATACACGCTCGCCCGACCTATATTCAGCGTCTTGGCAATTTCTGTTGGTCCCATCCCGTCGGATTTCAGTCGACGGATCTCAGCAACATCAACATGAGGCTTCCTGCCTTTGTAGACCCCTCTGCTTTTTGCAGCGGCGATGCCTTCCATCTGCCGTTCTCTACGAAGGTTCGTCTCGAACTCAGCAAACACACCGAGCATATCAAGGAAAGCTTTGCCGGCCGCCGAGCTCGTGTCGATTGGCTGTTCCGTCGCCTTCAGCGTCACCCCTTTCTGCTTGAGCAGCCGTACGATGTCCTGCAGATCCCCAACTGACCGCGCCAACCGATCGACCCGCGTCACGACCAGGCTGTCGCCCTCGCGCATGAATTCCAGGAGCGTGTTGAGCTCCTTCCGATCCTGCTTGGTCGATCCAGATTTCTTTTCCGCTCGAATGACCGTGCACCCGGCCGCCTTCAGAGCCGCCTCTTGAATCGCCAGATCCTGATCGGTGGTGCTGACCCGCGCATACCCGTACATTGCCATAAAACGTCTCATTAGGTTCTAGACCTTCTTTGGGCAACGTCTCATAATCATAAAATCAACCCAAATGATACACCGTTTCGCGTCTCACGTTGATTGTCTCAGCAGGTATACCCGGAATACGCATCCCGCGCTGAATACGCTCGAACACACTCGGATACGCACCGGATGGCGTCAACTGTTAGGCATTTGCCAATAAAATATGCAAAACACGGCGAGGTTTAGCCAAATGTAAACAAGTCCCTTTTAATTTTCTTGCAACATACCAAGGGCGAGACGGTCGTAGAGGTCCGATCCGGATTCTGAACCGAAAGCGGTTCAACGGGCGAATTTTGGAGAGCCTGACAGCTGTTGGTTCAAGCGGGAAGGGGACACCATGACTATCAAGTTCAAACTACTTGTGTGCATCACGCTGCTGGCGGCAGCTCTCATCATTATCTCGTGCTTCAGTTTCTATGCCATGCAAAAGCAAGGTGAGATCGCAAATTCGATCGTTGTAGATCGTGTGGTTCCTATGGAGCAACTCAAGCGAATTGGCGACGGCTATGCAGTCTCTATCGTCGATGCTGCTCATAAGGTTCGCTCGGGCGCGTTCTCAGCTGAGCAGGGACTTGAGAGCATCGATGAGGCCCTTGCTATGATAGAGAACCATTGGACAGCCTATATGGCAACTGAGCTGACGAGTGAGGAGCGCCAGATTGCTGATCACTTCGCACAGGTTCGCGCCGAGGCGAACGAAGGCGTTGAAGAGCTTCGCCGGATCCTTGGCACAGGAGACCGCTCCGCATTAGCTGATTTCGCCGACAGGAAACTCTATCCGACTATCGATCCCCTCGGGACCGATATCTCTAGCCTCATTGACCTGCAGATTAATGTCTCAAAACTGAACCTCGTCCAGGGCAATGACCTGAGCGCTCTTCTCACGAAATCGATGATCTTGCTGTCGGCAGTTGGAGCCATCTTGGCAGGCTTTTCCGTCTGGACCATATTGCGCGGCGTCATCCGACCGGTCAACTCGATCACTGCGGCCATGACGGATCTTGCCAACGGCAACCTGCAAGTACAGATCTATGGCGAGGGCCGGGAAGACGAAATCGGCAAAATGGCATCGACGGTCGCCATCTTCCGTGACAATGCGAGGGAGCGGGCTCGTCTCGAGCAGGAGGCTGAAACCAATCGTTCGCTTAGCGAACAGGAGCGTCTTGAACGAGAACGTCAGCAAGCACAAGAAGCGGCTGAAGTTCGGCTTGCTGTCGACAGCATCGGCCATGCTCTTGGCCAGCTTTCGGAGGGTAAACTGAACTATCGGATCCGGACTTCGTTCGCCGAACGGCTGAACCAGGTTCGCCTTGATTTCAACCAAGCCGTGAGCAAACTTGAGGACGCGATGCGTACAGTTGGTCAGAAGGCGCAGGCCATCGCGGCCGGCTCCAACCAGATCCGCGCGGCTGCAGAAGACTTGTCGAAGCGTACCGAACAGCAAGCGGCATCAGTAGAGGAAACAGCCGCTGCACTCGAACAGATTACGACCACTGTGTCCGACTCCAGCCGACGCGCAGAGGAAGCTGGCAAGCAAGTGCAGGAAACACGGCTGTCTGCCGAACGTTCTGGCGAGATCGTCAGTCGCGCGATTCATGCGATGCAGGCAATAGAGTCGTCGTCCCGAGAAATATCGAGTATCATCGGCGTGATCGATGAGATTGCTTTCCAGACCAACCTGCTAGCATTGAATGCAGGCGTCGAGGCAGCCAGAGCGGGCGAAGCCGGCAAGGGGTTTGCGGTGGTCGCGCAAGAGGTTCGCGAACTTGCGCAGCGCTCTGCTTCAGCGGCCAAGGAAATCAAGACGTTGATCTCGAAATCAGGAGAGCAGGTAGAGAACGGCGTCCACTTGGTTACCGAGACTGGCAGGGCACTGGAGAGCATTGTTTCTCAAGTGCAGGCGGTAAGCGTCAATGTCACGGCGATTGTCGAAGGAGCAAAAGAGCAGGCGACGGGGCTGAAAGAGATCAACACCGCGGTAAACACCATGGACCAGGGCACCCAGCAGAACGCAGCCATGGTCGAGGAGTCGACCGCTGCCAGCCACTCGCTGGCGAAAGAGGCGGACGCTCTCTTCCAGCTCATCGGTCGCTTCGAGATCAGCGCTTCGCATACAAGCTTGGCTCAATCCGTCGTCACTCCTACTGCCGCTCTAGTGCCTTCACCGGCGCGTCGGCTCGTCAACCGAGTCGCGGCTGCTGTCGGATGAAATTCGGCTTTAAAGAGCGAGGAATGGCAAGACTTCTGACCGCCAAGGCGGTAACGGGCGCGGGCCGGGTAAAAACCGCCCGCATCTCACCTACGCTAAATCGGTACCCCGGAGGCCTTTGTCTGTGGCTGTCTGCGCGCTCCTCGGGACCCCCAATTTTGCGTTTTGGCACGCGAGGCCGTCGGCATGCTTGAAAACAAAAGACTTGATTCGGTCGCAGGAGCAACTAGTTCCCGCCCATGATCCACGACGTAGCCAAGAAACTGAATTCAGTTCTGACACCTGAAGATCTGGCACTGCTAGATAAAGCTTTTGCATGTGTGTGCGAACTGCGCGGCGTCTCTCAAGCATCGCCGTCGGCCCAGGAGAGCGCCAAGGTCCTGATAAATTTGTATCAGAGTGGAATTCGAAACAGGGTTCAGCTGGTGGCAATGCTGACTGGGCAGAGGTTTCCGTAGAGAAGTTTCGACCGCATTGTTTGATCGTTTTCACTTATCATTGACAGGATCGGAATCTGAATGCGCGGTAAAAATACCTATGAGTAAATTGTAAGTTTTGCTTACAGATTGAACATGCGTGACGATTGTTATACGATCGGATCGCTGCGCACAGTTCTCAGTGTTGCGGCTCAAAGCACCGAAACATTTTCGGCCTTGGATTTGCCCGTCTTGCGGTCCTGACCTAACTCATAGAGAACCTTCTGGCCATCTTTCAAAGCCTCGCCGAAGCCGACGGCTGAGATGTGCACGAAGACGTCCTGACCGCCGTCATCCGGGGTAATGAATCCGAAGCCTTTGTCCTGAGCAAAGAACTTTCCTGTTCCGGTCGCCATATCTACCGCGTTGGTGATGAGAGATCTGACCAAAGCCGCTCGGCAGTTGACCAGCAAGTTGACCCCCCTCTTTGTAGCAGGCAACAGCCAGGTGGCTCGGCCTACCCGAGTTCCACGTTCTTCTTTTGGACGCAACGGAACGACAGTTTTGCACCCGACGTCCGACAGTCAGAAACAGGTAGGACAGTGTCATACCATTTAGCAGCAATCATCTCGCGCATCCCAAACGGCTGGCTGCTCGGGTAGCCTCAACTGCGAGCCATGCTGTTCGCGTTATCTGGCTTCACTGCGCTTCAATCAGGGCGCGTCCCTGACGCAGTACCTGCTCGAAAACTTCGGTGATTGCCTGCGAAGATACCGGTACGTCTGTAAAATTCCGTGTTCCCATCGCAATCGCTTCCCCGAGGCCTCCAATTTCGGCTTCGAGTTTCGCAAAATGCTCCAGCGGATCACCATGAGCCACAGAGACCTCGCGAAGCAAGATAGCGTTCAGATTGATGAGCGCCAGGACTTGCTTCGAAACTGTCTCAGTTCGGTCGATAAGCGCAAGAAGCGCTTTCCCGTTGTCATTGTCACTAGTCAAAATCTGGTCCTCCGCGCCACAAAGCGACACTGCCCGACGATGCTCTCTCAGCAGTGCACTTGCTCATACGACACTTAGCATAATCGTGAAGTCTTACCATGGCCTTAGAACGCGTGCGTCTGGCGTCCTCGGTTAAGGGCCCGGTAACCTTCCAGAGCCCGAACGTGATTAAATAACCAGAAATTAGCTAGTGCTGATCTAGCTTGGTCTCTGTAAACGCGCTGGCTCAAAGGAACCTCAGTGCCGAAGTTTACTGCTGCTCATTTTTGCAGCTCTTGTCATCGTCGGTCACACGATCGTCGATCGAAATTCGGAGCTAAGTGTCTATGGAAGCTAATAGCTTGCTGATTACGTTTTTAGCCCAGATGGGGGTAATCAGCTTTGCGCTCACGTTTTGTTCTTTCGTACGCGACAGGGTGCGAGGTAAACAGAGTGTCTGGCGTTTGATCGTCAGCGGACTGTTCTTCGGGGGCACCGCGG
>UCMW01000023.1 GCA_900473745.1 Hyphomicrobiales bacterium
GGTCGAAATGGGGGGCAGTTCAAGGAGGGAATACGGTGAGGACTACCCATCAGGGGCCGAAACCGTGGCTGCCCCCGCAACTGTGAACGGCGAGCGACGTCCGACATGCCATTGGCCTCGTGCTGATAAGGCGGACTGAAGCCCTGACCCGTGAGCCAGGAGACCTGCCATCACTCGGCGCCGTGAACGCGGCATTAACTCTTCCCGCGCGGTGGGCGCGGACGAAAGGACTTGTACTATGCATATTGAACCCGGCGTCGTCGACGGCGCCAAGCTCGCACTCAGCTACGCAACCGCGGCACTCTCATTCGGTCTCGTTGCCAAGATGGCGAAGGATGACCTGATGGCCAAAGCCACGCCCGCCTCTCTGGCTGGCCGAACCCTGATCACGACAGCTTTGGTCTTCTCCTTCTTCGAGGTTCTGCCGCACCATCCGGTCGGCGTCTCTGAAGTGCATCTGATCCTGGGCTCTACCCTCTTTCTGATCTTTGGCGCCGGCGCCGCTTCGATCGGTCTGGCGCTCGGTCTTCTCCTGCAGGGTCTCTTTTTTGCACCCTTCGACCTTCCGCAGTACGGGATGAACGTCACGACACTGATCATACCGCTCTTTGCGATCAGTGAACTCGCCCGCCGCATGATCCCGGAGAAGAAGGCCTATGTCGATGTCGGCTATCGCGACGCGCTTGCCCTCTCGACCACCTATCAGGGCGGGATCGTCGCCTGGGTCGCCTTCTGGGCGCTCTATGGTCACGGCTTCACCGCCGAGAGCCTGGCGAGCATCGCAACTTTCGGGGCTGCCTATATGACGGTGATCCTGGTCGAACCGCTCGTCGACCTCGCAGTTCTGGCCGCGGCCAAATTGCTGCGCAAGGCAACCGACAATAGCCTCTTCAACGGACGCCTGCATCACGCAGCCGCCTGATTGCATGCTGTTTGAAAGAGCGCATGGCCCTCGCCATGCGCTTTTTCTTTGAAACGACCACCGCTTTCGGGTACCGCGAGGCAGAAACCGCACCGTAAAACGTGCCCCGACCGCCGAGACATCGAGGATATCCATGCGCATCCTGTCCGAAGCCCACTTCCCGGAACTGCCCAACTACTACCGTGGCAAGGTACGCGAGAACTACGACCTTCCGGATGGCAGCCGCATCATCATCTCGACCGATCGGCTCAGCGCCTTTGATCGCATCCTGACCTGCATCCCCTACAAGGGCCAGGTCTTGACCCAGACAGCCCGCTACTGGTTCGAGAAAACGAAGGATATCTGCCCCAACCACGTGATCGCCTACCCGGACCCGAATGTCGTGGTCGGCAAGCGTCTCGACATCCTGCCCGTCGAGATCGTCGTGCGCGGTTATCTGGCTGGCACCACCGGAACCTCGATCCTCACTCTTTATAAGAAGGGTGAGCGCCGAATGTACGGGATCACACTTCCCGACGGCATGCGCGACAATCAGAAACTTCCGACCCCGATCATCACGCCGACGAGCAAGGAGTTCGACGGCGGTCATGACGAACCGCTGACCCCGGCCGAGATCGTGGAAAAGAAACTTTTGACCTCGGAGCAGTGGGAGACACTGTCGCGTTACGCGCTCGCACTCTTTGCCAGAGGCCAGCTACTTGCGGCCGAACGCGGCCTGATCCTTGTCGACACCAAATATGAGTTCGGCACGGATGAAAACGGCGCGATCATTCTGGCCGACGAGATCCACACGCCCGACAGCAGCCGCTACTGGATCGCCGACAGCTATCAGGCAAGCTTCGAGAGAGGCGAACGGCCGCAGAGCTTCGACAAGGACTTCGTTCGTGCATGGGTTGCGGAACGCTGCGACCCATATACCGACGAAATCCCCGAAATCCCGCAATCTCTGGTCGAGGAGACGTCGAAGGTCTATATGAAGGCCTATGAAGCGATCACTGGAGAGATCTTCGTGCCCGATGACAATGGCGAAAGCCCCTCGGCACGGGTCCACGAAAATCTGGTACGCTATATGGGCTAGGAGGAGGCCTAAACGCCATGGATCACGGTTATCGCGCCCGCGCGGGGAGTTGCAGCGGACCTGAGCTCAAAGGTCCGGTCGCACGCCGTCCTCGGAAATCTGCCGAGGAGACGCGCGAAGAGATCCTGAACACGGCCGAACGCCTCTTCCGCGCCCATGGCTATGCGAGTGTCGCTATCGCAGACATTGCGGCCGAACTCTCCATGTCGCCGGCAAACGTCTTCAAACATTTCCGCACGAAGACCAGTCTCGTCGATGCGATCGCGACAAGGGCGATCGAGGAGACGGTCGCATCGCTGCGGGTCCTGTCGCGGGACTGCCCGGCTCCGGAACGGCTCTCTGCGCTTGCGCACCATCTCATGCAAGAGCATGTGTCCGGTCGCCTTGACGCACCCTTCGTCTTCGAAATGATCCTCGTCACCATTACCGAAGAGCTCGACTGTGGCGATCGCTTCCGAAAAATGGTTGTCGAGACGATCACCGACATCATCGAGTCGGGCATTCGTGAGGGTGTGTACACGGTTGCCGACGTGCCCCGTTTTGCCAACGCAGCTTTTGATGCCCTGGCCTGCGTCATACATCCTGTCATGACCGGGTTGGAAAATGCTGACATTATGGCAACACGATGCAATGATGTGGTCGCCTTGATCGATGCAGCATTGCGCTTGCCACTTGTTAAGTGACGATATCTGATTTACGTCACTTCATGACCTGCCATCGCGTCTGACGGTGGAGCAGTGTTTTCACGACGAGGTACCCGGGTACACCGTGGCGAAGACCGCCCTGCCCTTCGACCCTGCCAATTTTGGGATTTTTCATGCGCCGAAGCCTCAAGTTCGCCTCTGTCATTCTTGCATGCACCGCCATCCTCGCGAGTTGCAGCGACCAGGAAACAGCACAGAACGCCGGCGGCGCAGCTCCCGGCGGCGAGCGCCCGCCCACAGCCGTCAGCGTCGTCGTCTTGAAGAAGGCGCCGCAGACGCTCACCACCACGCTTCCCGGTCGCGCAGCCGCCTTTCAGGCGGCAGAGATCCGTCCGCGCGTCAGCGGCGTGATCAAGGAAATCGCCTTCAAGGAAGGCAACGAGGTAAAGGAAGGCGATCTGCTCTACAAGATCGAGGACGACACCTATCGCGCAGCCCAGGCCCAGGCTCAGGCAAGCGTTCAGAAGGCAGAAGCCGGCGTCCCGACAGCACAGTCCAACCTCGCACGCCAGGAGCGCCTCGTCGGTAGCGGTGCCACTCAGGTGGAGCTCGAAAATGCCCGGGTCACGCTCCTCCAGGCGGAAGCCGATGTCGCCCAGGCGAGGGCTGCCCTGCGTTCCTCCGAAATCGAACTGGCCCTGACCGAAATCCGTGCGCCCTTCGAAGGCGTGACAACGGCGTCGCGCTACTCGATCGGCAATGTGGTCACGGCAAACCAGACGGACAGCCTGATGACGCTGCGCCGTCTGGACCCGATCTACATCGATCTGACGGAATCCAGCGTCAATCTTTTGCGTCTGCGAGAGGCCATCACGGAAGGTCGGATCAACCGCAACGAAAATGGTGCCACCGAAATCCGGCTGACGCTCGAGGATGGCCATGAATATCCGGTCGTCGGCAAGCTCGACATGTCCGAAATGGCAGTCAGCCAGACCACGGGCACCTATTCGATCCGCGCCGTTTTCGACAATCCCGAGGGTTTGATCCTGCCCGGCATGTATGTCCGAGCCACGGTCACTGTCGGCACGGAAGAAGGCTACCTGATCCCGCAGCGCGCGGCGACCCGCGCTGCGAACGGCGAGCTTTCGGCCATGTTCGTTTCTGCGGACAACAAGGTGGAGACACGCGTCTTCAATCAAGCGCAGGTTTCGGGCAACAACTGGCTCGTGGCGAGTGGCATCAGTGATGGCGACAAGCTCATCGTCGATGGCTTCCAGTGGATCGCCGACGGCGCTCCCGTCCAGCCTGTCGAAGCCAAGATCAATGAAAACGGGATCGTCGAAGAGACCGCGGCGCCGGCTGCCGCCACTGCTGCACAACCCTGATCGTGCAACAGGCAAGGCAAACGAGGCGTAAAGGATAACCCATGGCCCAGTACTTCATTCGCCGCCCGATCTTCGCTTGGGTGATCGCGATCATCATAATGCTTGGCGGTGCGCTCGCAATTTCGACCCTGTCGATCGCACAATATCCGGAAATCGCACCGACCACGGTACAGATCTCCGCGAGCTATAATGGCGCGAGCGCCGAAACGGTCGAAAAATCCGTCACCTCGATCATCGAGGATGGCATGACCGGCCTTGATGATCTTACTTACATGACGTCGTCGTCGAGCACCGGCTCGGCCAGCGTCTCGCTGACCTTCGGCAACTCGATCGATCCGGAAATTGCGCAGGTGCAGGTGCAGAACAAGCTGCAGTTGGTCCAGTCGCAGCTCCCCGATACGGTGCAGAGCGCCGGGATCTCGGTTACACGCTCCACGTCGAGCATTCTGCTCGTCGGCGCCCTCGTCTCGACCGACGGCGCGCGCAGCAATGTCGAACTCGGCGACATCTTTTCCTCCCAGATCGAGGACCAGATCAAGCGCCTGGAAGGTGTCGGCAGCATTGAGGTCTTCGGAACGGGCTACGCCATGCGCGTCTGGCTCGACCCTTACAAGCTGAACAAGTTCCAGCTCACGCCGACCGACGTGACCACCGCCATCCAGGCGCAGAACACCCAGGTTTCCGTTGGCGCCCTCGGCAGTCAGCCCGCCCCGGAGGGTCAGCAGCTGACGGTCACCGTGACGGCTCAAAGCCAGTTGCAATCGGTGTCCGACTTCGAAGCAATCATCCTGAAAACCGAGACCGATGGTGCGACCGTTCGCCTGAGTGACGTCGCCCGCATCGAGGTCGGCCAGGAGAGCTATGGTACGAAAACCCGCTCGAACAGAAACCCGGCCACCGGTTTCGCGGTCAATCTAGCAACGGGGGCGAATGCTCTCGACACGGCCGAGCGCGTGAAGACCCAGCTCGACGGCATCGCGGCGTCCTTGCCCGAAAACGTGGTGATCACCTATCCCTACGACACGACACCCTTCGTCGAACTGTCGATCGAAAAGGTCGTCCACACGCTGATCGAAGCCATTGTGCTCGTCTTCGTGGTGCTTCTCGTCTTCCTGCAGAACCTGCGCGCCACCATCATCCCGATGATCGCCGTACCTGTCGTGTTGCTCGGCACGTTCGGCATTCTTGCCGTGACTGGATATTCGATCAACACGCTGACGATGTTCGCCATGGTCCTCGCCATCGGACTGCTCGTCGACGACGCGATCGTCGTGGTCGAAAACGTCGAACGCATCATGACGGAAGAGGGGCTATCCCCTCTCGAGGCCACGCAGAAGTCCATGGGAGAGATCACCGGCGCTATCGTCGGCATCGCGCTCGTCCTCACGGCCGTCTTCATTCCGATGGCATTCTTCGGCGGCTCGACCGGCATTATCTATCGCCAGTTCTCAGTGACCATCGTCTCCGCGATGCTCCTGTCGGCTCTCGTCGCAATCGTCCTGACGCCGGCGCTCTGCGCAACCATGCTCAAGCCTGTCGATCATCACAAGCCGAAGCGTGGACCGGGCGCCTGGTTCAACCGCAACTTCGACCGGGCAACCGGCGGATACGTCTCCTCCATCGGCTACCTGTTGAAGCGTCCGCTGCGCGTCATGCTGATGTTCGCTGTCGTGATCGGCGGAATGAGCTGGCTCTTCCTGCGCCTCCCCTCCTCCTTCCTGCCACAGGAAGACCAGGGCGTGCTGATGACAATCGTTCAGCTGCCGAATGGCGCGACCGTGACACGCACTGAAGAGATCATCACGAAGATCGAGGACTACTATCTCGACAAAGAAAAGGATGCGATCCAGGACGTTTTCTCGGTGTCGGGTTTCTCCTTTGTCGGTGCCGGCCAGAACTACGCCCTCGTCTTCGCCAAGTTGAAGGACTTCGATCTGCGTACGGACCCGCAACTCGGGGCAGCAGCCGTCGTCCAGCGCGCCATGGGCTATTTCTTCACCCTGCGCGACGCTCAGGTATTCCCGCTACAACCGCCGGCGATCCCGGGTCTCGGCACCTCCAGCGGCTTCTCGATGTATCTCGTCGACAGCGGCAAGCGAGGCACCGAAGCCCTCACGGCAGCCTCACAGCAGTTGATGCAGACCGGCAGCCAGAATGCCAGTGTCAGCTCGCTACGCTCGAACAATCCGCCGGCAGAAACCCAGCTGAAATTCCTGCTCGACCAGGAAAAGATGGGCGCCATGGGTCTCGACATCGCTTCCGTCAACAGCATGTTGTCGATCATATTTGCCGGCCGCGACGTCAACGACTTCACGCTGAACGGCGAGTTGAAGCCGGTTTACGTTCAGGGTGACGCGCCGTACCGGATGCAGGAAACGGCGATCAACGACTGGCACGCCCGCAATGCGAACGGCGAGATGGTTCCCTTCTCGTCCTTCGTCAAGACGGAGTGGATCAGCGGTGCGCCGACACTGAGCCGTTACAACGGCGTTGGGGCGATCTCCATGGAAGGTGCGGCCGGCGCAGGTGTCAGTTCTGGTACCGCAATGGACACCATGGAAGAGCTGACCGCAAATCTGGAAGGTGGTTACACGGTCGCCTGGCAGGGCATCTCCTACCAGGAACGCCTGTCCGGTTCGCAGGCACCGCTCCTCTACGCACTGTCGGTTCTCATCGTCTTCCTGTGCCTTGCAGCACTTTACGAGAGTTGGTCGATCCCATTCTCCGTCATCATGGCGGTGCCGGTCGGGGTCCTCGGCGCGGTCGCAGCCGCCTACTTCTTCGGTCAGTCCAACGACGTTTATTTCAAGGTCGGATTGCTGACGACGATCGGTCTGGCCGCCAAGAACGCGATTCTCATCGTGGAGTTTGCCAAGGACCGCCAGGCCGCCGGATTGAGTGTCATTGATGCAACACTCGAAGCCGCAAAATTGCGCCTTCGTCCGATCATCATGACGTCTCTGGCATTCATCCTTGGTGTTGTACCGCTGGCAATTGCCACCGGAGCGGGCTCCGCGGCGCAAAATTCCATTGGTATTGGCGTACTTGGCGGCATGTTCACCGCCACGGCGCTCGGAATCTTCTTCGTTCCATCGTTCTTCGTTGTAATCAGGCAGATCTTCGGTGGTGCTAGACCGAAAGATCAGCTGTCGTCGCGATGATTGACAAACTATCTTAACCAACTATTGCGTAGGGTGCTGCGGTAGCCTGCGTGTGTATGTCGGTCGTTGGCTCGGGGTAATCATACACCTCGTCGTAGCAAGACCGGGGGACATTTACAGGAACACGTGATGCTCAAGATTCGTGCAGCCGCTCCACTTGCCATGCTTCTTCTTTCCGGCTGCGTCGTCGGTCCGGAACATGAGGCGCCTCAGACGGCTCTCCCCGTCAAGTTTTCCGAAGGCAGCGCCCGCGCAGCCGCGGATGTAACATTGGCGCCGTGGTGGACCGCATTCAACGATCGCCGTCTGAACGGCCTCGTCGAAACCGGCCTCTCCCAGAACTTGGACGTACTTCAGGCGATCGAGCGCATCACTTCGGCTGAAGCGAATTTCGAAGCAGCCGACTCCAGTGCATTCCCGCAGATCAACGCCGGTGCTGATCACCAGGTATCCAAGACCAATGGCAGCGGCGCTCTTTCGAGCCGCGACAGCGACACAACCAATACCTCGACGGGTACCCTGAGCGTTTCCTGGCTCATCGATCTCTTCGGCCAGTATCGCCGCTCGAAGGAAAGTGCCAAGGCATCGCTCGACGCAGCCTATGCCAGCGCCGACGTGGCCCGCCTGACCTTCCTGTCCAGTGTCGTGACGGCTTATGTCGACGCACGCTATTATCAGGAGCGCATCGCGATCGCGCGCAAGAACCTCGGATCGCGTCGTGAAACACTCGAACTCACCCGCCTGCAGCTCGAAGCGGGCGCGGCCTCGAGACTCGACGTCGTCCAGTCCGAAGGTCTGGTCAATTCGACGCTTGCAGAAATCCCGGGCCTCGAGATCTCGTTCCGCCAGTCGGTTCATCGCATTTCGCTGCTGCTCGGCCTGCCGGCGACCACTCTCCTCGCCGACCTGCAGAAGGGCGCGGCCCAGCCTTACGCTCGCCGCGGCGTCAACGCTGGCGTTCCTGCCGATCTGATCCGCAATCGTCCGGACATCCGCGCCGCTGAACGCAACCTTGCGGCTGCCACGGCCGAGATCGGCGTTGCAGAAGCAGCCCTCTATCCGTCGATCACGCTCAGCGGCTCGATCTCACCGACACTCGTTGCGACATCGCTTGCCAGCGGCAAGGCCACGTCCTGGGGCTTTGGCCCGAGCCTCGACTTGCCGATCTTCGATGCAGGCGCTCGCCGCGCCAACATCAAGGCTCGCGAAGCGGCGGCCCGCGAAGCTTACCTTGCTTGGAAGCAGACCGTCCTCAGCGCGGTTTCCGAAGTCGAAAACGCGCTCGTTGCCGTGAGCCGCACCCGTCAGACGGTATCGGCCCTGACCGCTACCGTTCGCTCCTACGAAGAAGCTCTGTCGCTTGCGACGGCAAGCTATCGTGACGGTGCTTCGTCGCTGCTCGACGTGCTGGATGCACAGCGCAACGTTGCAAGCGCCCAGGCCAACCTGGCACAGGCTGTCCAGCAGTTGGCGAACGGCTACGTCTCCCTCAACGTCGCCGTCGGCGGCGGCTATGCTTGGGACGGCGTGAAGACCGTGGTCGCCAGCAACTGAGCTCGCAAATCTGGATACAGCAAACCCGGCACCGGAAACGGTAGCCGGGTTTTTCTTTGCCCTCTCGTCAGAATGTGGCGGGCGTATTGATCCAGATGAGCACGGTCTCGCCGCTCGAAATGTTTCGCCAGGAATGCGGCCTGCGGCTTTCGAAATAGAAGCTGTCACCGGTATGGAGTTCGAAGAACTTGTCTCCGTCTAGAATGATCTCGAGGCTACCCGAGAGCATGTGAATGAACTCCTCCCCCTCGTGCTGATAGGCACCCTCACTGGAAGCACCGGGTGCAAGCTGGAAGCGGTTACATTCCATCAGGTTGCGCCCCTCGGCCAAAACCTGCACCGCCACGCCGGACGACGTTGTCGGCCAAGAGGCCCATCTGCCGTCGCGGATCAGGGATTCGCCGCCCTGTCCTTCTTCCTGTCCGCTGAGCGAGGCGAGCGTCGTGCCGAGGTGGCGTGCCACTTCATGCAGTGCGGTGAAGGATAGACCCTGGGACGTCCGCTCGAAGGTCGAGAGCTGCGAAACCGAGACACCTGTCGCCTGCGCGACACTCTCCAGTGTCTTGCCCGCCTCTCGCCGTAGCCGCCGGATACGTGTGCCCGGGCGAATGTCCGAAGCATCGTCATCACTCTCCGACCCGTCCTCCTCAACATCGACAGGAAGCCCGCGCAACGTCTCGCGGATAGCGGCCGGGTTCAGCCCCTTCTCGCTCCGGAGCCAGGCGATCTGCTTCAGCCTGTCGACCAGGCTTCGATCATACAAACGCTGTCCCGTCGCAGTCCGGATCGGCTGGATCAGATCCTGGCTTTCCCAGAGCCGGAGCGTCGATGGCGAAACTCCCGCCATCCTGGCGGCCTCTGCTATCTTGAACCGTATGTCGTCCACGCCGCCCCCAAGGAAATGTCGCAGTCACGGGTGATAATGCCGATAAAGCATATTGCAAGTCTACAGAAAAAATGTAGGAAATATGCAACCGCGCGATCAATGACCGATACGACGCCGCTGGCAACCCTTCGCACAGGACGGAAACGATGAAGAACGCCGAAATCTCAGCCCGCAAGAATGACGCCATCTCCCGCGGCGTCGGCATGACCACGCAGATCTATGCCGACAAGGCTGAGAACTCCGAGATCTGGGATGTTGAGGGCAACCGCTACATCGATTTCGCCGGTGGCATCGCCGTCCTCAACACCGGGCACCGCCACCCGAAGGTCATCGAAGCCGTGAAGGCCCAGCTCGACCGCTTCACCCACACCTGCCATCAGGTCGTGCCTTACGAGAACTACGTCGCCCTCGCCGAACGTCTGAACAAGATAGTGCCCGGCAACTTCGAGAAAAAGACGATCTTCGCAACGACAGGCGCCGAAGCCGTCGAGAACGCCATCAAGATCGCGCGCTGCGCCACCGGCCGCTCCGCCGTCATCGCCTTCACCGGTGGCTTTCATGGTCGTACCTTCCTCGGCATGGCGCTGACCGGCAAGGTCGTGCCCTACAAGGTCGGCTTCGGCCCGATGATGGGCGACGTCTTCCACGTCCCCTTCCCGCTCGAAATGCACGGCATCGATGTCGAAACCTCACTCGACGTGCTCGACAAGCTTTTCAAAGCGGATGTTGATCCGAAGCGCGTGGCCGCGATCATCTTGGAACCCGTCCAGGGCGAAGGTGGCTTCTACGACGTGCCGCGTCCGCTGATGAAGGCACTGCGCGAACTCTGCGACGAACACGGCATCCTGCTGGTAGCCGACGAAGTCCAGACCGGCTTCGCCCGCACCGGCAAGCTCTTCGCCATGGAGCATTACGATGTGGTCCCGGACCTGACGACGATGGCGAAGAGTCTCGCTGGCGGCTTCCCGCTCTCGGCCGTCACCGGCCGCGCCGAATTGATGGATGCCCCCGGCCCCGGCGGCCTTGGCGGCACCTATGCCGGCAATCCGCTGGCGATCGCCGCCGCCCATGCTGTCCTCGATGTCATCGAGGAGGAGCAGCTCTGCGACCGCGCCAACCAGCTCGGTAATCGTCTCAAGCAGCGCCTCGAGAGCCTGCGGTCGGACATTCCCCACATCATGGACATCCGCGGTCTCGGCTTCATGAATGCCGTCGAGTTCAAGGTGCCGGGAAGCGACAAGCCGAATGCGGACTTCACCAATGCGGTCCGTCTGAAGGCGCTGGAAAAGGGCCTGATCCTTCTCACCTGCGGCGTCTACAGCAACGTCATCCGCTTCCTCGCCCCGATCACCATCCAGGACGAGGTCTTCAACGAGGCGCTAGACCTGATCGAAGCCTCGATCCGTGAAGTTGCAGCAGGAGCCTGAGGCATGACCATTTCGAAAGTTCTGACCGACAAGCTCAAGGACCCGACACTGGCGATCGACAAGTCGCTCGTCGGCAATGACTGGCTGGCGACGAGCCAGTCGGGCAAAACCTTCGAGGTCACCAACCCGGCCACGGGCGAAGTCATCGCCGTGCTTCCTGACCTGAACAAGGCGGAAGTGACTAAGGCGATTGACGCTGCGCACACGGCTCAAAAGGATTGGGCGAAGAAGACCGGCAAGGAGCGCGCCGCGGTGCTCCGCAAGTGGAACGACCTGATGGTCGCCAACGCCGACGATCTCGCAACCATTCTCACGATGGAAATGGGCAAGCCCTGGGCCGAAGCCCGCGGCGAAATTCTCTACGGTGCATCCTACGTCGAGTGGTTCGCGGAGGAAGCGAAGCGCGTCTATGGCGACACGATCCCCGGCCACCAGGCTGACAAGCGGATCATGGTCATCAAGCAGCCGGTCGGCGTCGTCGGCGCGATCACGCCGTGGAACTTCCCGAACGCCATGCTCGCCCGCAAGGTCGCCCCGGCTCTCGCCGTCGGCTGCGCCATGGTATCGAAGCCTGCCGCCCAGACACCGCTCTCGGCACTGGCACTCGCCATTCTCGCCGAGCGCGCTGGCCTGACGGCCGGCCTGTTCTCGGTACTGACCTCGACCGATGCAGCCATGGTCGGCCAGGAATTCTGCGCCAATGACAAGGTCCGCAAGCTGACCTTCACCGGCTCCACCAATGTCGGCCGCATCCTGATGCGCCAGGGTGCCGACCAGATCATGAAGCTCGGCCTGGAACTCGGCGGCAATGCGCCCTTCATCGTCTTCGACGATGCGGATCTCGATGCCGCCGTCGAAGGCGCGATGATCTCGAAGTATCGCAATGCTGGCCAGACCTGCGTCTGCGCCAATCGTCTCTATATCCAGTCCGGCATATACGACACGTTTGCCAAGAAGCTCGCCGAGAAGGTCGCGCAGCTCAAGGTCGGCAACGGCTTTGCCGAAGGTGTGACGACCGGCCCGCTGATCGATGCCAAGGCGGTCGACAAGGTCAAGGAGCACGTCGCAGACGCCGTCTCCAAGGGCGCGAAGGTCGCCCTCGGCGGCAAGCCGTCTTCGGCTGGCGAACTCTTCTTCGAACCGACGATCCTGACGGGTGTAACCACCGATATGAAGGTCGCGACCGAAGAGACCTTTGGCCCGGTCGCCCCGCTCTTCAAATTCGAGACGGAAGAAGAAGTAGTCGAACTCGCCAACGCGACTGAGTTCGGCCTCGCCTCCTATTTCTACTCGAAGGACATCGCCAAGATTTTCCGGGTCGCAGAAGCCCTCGAATACGGCATGGTTGGCGTCAACACCGGCCTGATCTCGACGGAAGTCGCGCCCTTCGGTGGCATCAAGCAGTCCGGCCTCGGCCGTGAAGGCTCGAAATACGGCATCGATGACTATACCGAGATCAAATACATCTGCCTGGGTGGCATCGCTTAAGGCAAAATGCACTCTAGACAGCAAAAAGCCCGGCGCTTCAAAGAACACCGGGCTTTTTGCATTTCAGAACTAAAGATGCGCTCAGTTCTTGGCGCGCTCGACGTAGGAATTGTCTTCAGTGGCGATAACCACGCGGATGCCGGCGTCGATATGCGGCGGCACCATGGTGCGGATACCGTTCGACAGCATGGCGGGTTTGTAGGACGACGACGCCGTCTGCCCCTTCACGACCGGCTCGGTCTCGGTGATTTCGAGCGTCACATGGCGCGGCAACTGCAGAGCCAGCGCAATGCCTTCATGCATCGACAGAATGCAGACCATGCCTTCCTGCAGATAAGCCTTCTGATCACCCATCGTCTCGGCGTCCACCACGACCTGGTCGTAGTTTTCCGGGTTCATGAAGTGGAAGCCTTCACCGTCCTCGTAGAGGAACTGGTGGTTGACGTCTTCCACGAAGGCGCGCTCGACCTGCTCCGTCGTGCGCCAGCGCTCCGAAACCTTCACGCCGTCAACGATGCGGCGCATGTTAACCTGCGTGACGGGCGTGCCCTTGCCGGGGTGGAAGTTTTCGGCAGTGAGCACGACATAGAGCTTGCCGTCGACATCGATAACATTGCCCTTGCGGACGGAAGAGGCGATAACCTTGACCATGGGAATTCCTTGTATCTGCGTGAGACCCGTCGTAAAGGACGGCCGTCCCTGCTGACGTCTTCGAATTTCTCGGGCGGGACTAACCCAAATCCGGCAAAATAGCCAGCCCGTGTTGAGAGAAGGATCGATAATCCGGAATGTCTGACCGCAGCCGTTCAGCCCCTGCGTGGTGGACACCGTCGGCCCACGCCGATCGACGGCCATTTCTCATCGGACGCAACCGGATCCAGGCGGCTTTCCGCGCCCATTTCACGAACGAAGGCTTTGTCGAGGTCGACACCGCAACGCTGCAGGTCTCGCCCGGCAACGAAGCCCATCTGCATGCCTTCCAGACCGAAGCGATCGGCCACGATGGCTCATCCCTCCCGCTCTATCTGCATACATCTCCCGAATTTGCCTGCAAGAAATTGCTCGTCGCCGGCGAAACCAAGATCGCTTGCTTCGCTCATGTCTATCGCAACCGCGAGCGCGGCCCCCTTCACCATCCCGAATTCACAATGCTGGAATGGTATCGTGTCGGCGAAGGTTACGAGCAGCTCATGCAGGATTGCGCCGGCCTGATCGCGCTCGCCGCCGGCACAGCGGGGACGCAGCAGTTTGCCTATGGCGGGAAGACCGTCGATCCGTTCGCACAGCCCGAACGGATCTCTGTTGCGGACGCCTTCGCGCGTTACGCCGACATCGACTTGTTGGCCACGATTGGAGCGGATGGCAGCACGGACCGGAATATGTTGGCGACGCAATTGCGGGCCGCTGGCATCCGCGTTGCAGGCGACGACACCTGGGCCGATCTCTTCAGCCGCGTCATCGTGGAAAAGATCGAGCCCAACCTCGGCAATGGGCGGGTCACCATCCTCGACCGCTACCCCGTCGCCGAGGCAGCCCTGGCCCGCCCCTGCGCCGACGATACGCGGGTTGCCGAACGCTTCGAGGTCTATGCCTGCGGCGTAGAACTGGCCAATGCCTTCGGTGAACTGACGGACCCGACCGAACAGCGCCGCCGCTTCGAAGCCGAGATGGTCGAGAAACTGCGCGTCTACGACGAGACCTATCCAATCGACGAAGACTTCCTCGAAGCTTTGGCATCGATGCCCGAAGCCTCGGGCATCGCCCTCGGTTTCGACCGCCTGGTGATGCTGGCGACCGGGGCTCTGCGGATCGACCAAGTGATCTGGGCACCGGTGGCGGAGACGCACCTTGGCTGAGGGTACCCTACGCAGTGTGAGCGATCTCGTATCGGACGGCCTAGTACGAGCCGCAGAGGCGACGGAACTCGACGCCGTTGCCGAGCGCTACGCAATCGCTGTTACCCCGACCGTCCGCGCCCTGATCGACACCAGCGATCCCAATGATCCGATTGCTGCCCAATATGTGCCGACCGCCGACGAACTGGTCGAACACCCCGATGAACGTCCCGACCCCATCGGCGACCATCCCCATACGCCCGTAGAAGGCATCGTCCACCGCTATCCCGACCGGGTTCTGCTCAAACTCTTGCATGTCTGCCCGGTCTACTGTCGCTTCTGTTTCCGTCGCGAAATGGTCGGACCCCAGGGCGAGGGCAATCTCGGCGCCGAAGCGCTGAAGAAGGCACTCGACTACATCCGCGCCGACGAGCGGATCTGGGAAGTGATCCTGACCGGCGGCGATCCACTGATCCTCTCGCCTCGGCGGTTGAAGGACGTCATGCAGGAACTGGCAACTATTGCTCATGTTCGGATCGTCCGCATTCACAGCCGCGTGCCGGCCGTCGATCCAGAGCGCATCTCCAATGACTTGCTGGACGCACTCACTGCCGGCGGCAAGATGCTCTACCTGGCTCTGCATGTGAACCACCCGCGCGAACTCACGCCGGAGGTCCGCAAGGCCTGCGCGCGCCTCTCGGCGACCGGTGTCCAACTGGTCAGCCAGAGTGTCCTTCTGAGAGGCATCAACGACAGTGCCGAGACGCTGTCAGACCTGATGCGCGCCTTCGTCGAAACCGGCGTAAAGCCCTACTACCTCCACCATCCCGACATGGCGCCCGGCACCGGGCATTTCCGCCTGACAATCGCAGAGGGTCAGGCGCTTATTCGGGAGTTGCGCAGCAAGCTCTCAGGCATCTGCATCCCTCATTACATCCTCGATCTGCCCGGCGGCCACGGAAAGGTAGAGATCGGCACGAATACCCTGCGCGAAGTTGAACCAAATCGATACATGGTTCTCGACCGCCAGGGCCTGGAAAGGGCCTACGAAGGCTGATTCAACTCGATTTACAACCGTCAATGGGCAAACCCGCAGCTTTTTGCCTTCGCCTAAGTCTTCGTTCATTCCAACTTTACCGAACCGCTTAGCGGAAACTTCGTCTTTCCTCTGTAAGAAATCGCTCAACAAATTTTGAGCGTCCGATCGGAGGATTACGATGAACGAAACAATCCGCACTCTGCTGGCCAAACTTGGCGGCCTTCCTGTCGCGGTCGATACCCTCGCTGACGATGCGGATCTCTACGCGGCCGGTCTTTCTTCATTCGCCTCCGTGCAGCTTATGCTCGGCCTTGAGGAAGCTTTCGACATGGAGTTTCCCGATCATCTGCTGAACCGCAAGTCCTTTGCCAGCATCGCCGCGATCGAGACCACGGTCGCGACTATTGTCGGGGACAGAAAGGTCGCCTGATGGACCTCTCCTCCACATCGACGGATAAGAGCCTGAAGGCACGCGCGTCCCGCGTTGCCGCGGTCGCCGCCATGCACGCTGACGATGTCGACAAGGCCGGTTGCTTTCCGAAGGAAGCGGTCGATGCCATGAAGGCGGAACGGTTGCTCGGGATTCAGATCCCCGTCGATTGCGGTGGCGAAGGCCGTTCGACCTCCGAAATCGCCGAACTCTGCACGATCATGGCCCAAGGCTGCGCTGCAAGCGCCATGATCTTCGCCATGCACCAGATCAAGGTATCGAGCCTCGTCTCGCATGGGACCGATGCCTCCTGGCATCGGGACTTCATGCGCCGGATCTGCGCTGACCAATGGCTCTTGGGCTCTGCCACCACAGAAGGCGGCATCGGCGGCAACCTGCGCAACTCCATCTGCGCCATCGAGGTCGAGGGCGATCTTTGCCGGCTGGAGAAGGATGCAACCGTCATCTCCTATGGCAAACACGCCGACGCCATCCTAATCACATCACGTGCCCACAAGGACGCCCCGCCGACCGATCAGGTCATGACGGTTTTCCTCAAGGCTCAGTACACACTTGAGCAGACCCATGTCTGGGACACGCTCGGGATGCGCGGCACCTGCTCCGACGGCTTCCTGTTCAAGGGCGAGGCACCGGCGGAACAGATCCTGCCGAAACCCTTCGCCGAGATCGCGGCCCAGTCCATGCTTGCGAGTTCCCATCTTCTCTGGAGTGCCCTCTGGTACGGCATCGCCGTCGACGCCTTCGCCAAGGCGCAGACATTTGTCAAAGCAGCGGCCCGCAAGGCACCCGGCACCCAGCCACCGGGTCTTGTGCAACTCGCGGAAATGTCGGGTCAGTTGCAGGTCATCCGGTCCAACATCCAGGCCGGCCTCGCATCCTACGAGCAGGCGCTGAAAGATCCGGACCGCCTATCCTCCATGGGCTTCGCCGTGGCCATGAACAACGTCAAGATCGCCTCTTCCGAGATGATCCTGCCAGTGATCCACCAGGCGCTCAGGATCTGCGGCATCATGGGTTACAAGAACGGCACTCCCTATAGCCTGGGTCGCCATCTGCGGGATGCCCATTCCGCCGAACTGATGATTTCCAACGACCGCATCCTCGGCAACACAGCGACGATGCTGCTCGTACACAAGCAAGAAACTGGATTGTTGGGGTAACCAAATGGATATGCAGGTGAGCTTTCTGGACCGCCTCTTCGACAGCGGCCTCCTCATCGACACCGGCGTCGACGGCCTCTATGGCCGCAGCGGCCAGTTCGAGGATGTCATCGCTGCCTTCGAACGCCTGATCGACAGGATCGGCGGCGCCGATGGCGCCGAAGCGATCCGCTTCCCGCCCGGCATGAACCGCGCCTATTTCGAAACCAGTGGCTACATGAAGAGCTTCCCGCAGCTCGCTGGCACCGTTCATTCCTTCTGCGGCAACGACCACGACCACCTGAGCCTGCTCCAGTGCATGGAAGAGGGCAAGGACTGGACGAAGGAGCAGAAGGCGACCGACATCGCCCTCACGCCAGCCGCCTGTTATCCGCTCTATCCTACCGTCGCCAAGCGCGGCCCGATCTCGATGGAAGGCGGTCTTTTCGACCTGCAGTCCTATTGTTTCAGACATGAACCGTCGAAGGATCCGGCCCGCCAGCAGTTGTTCCGCATGCGCGAATATGTCTGCATGGGCACCGAAGCTCATGTGACTACGTTCCGCCAGACCTGGATGGATCGTGGCGTCGAGATGATGAAGTCGATCGGCCTCGATGTCGAGATCGATGTGGCAAACGACCCCTTCTTCGGCCGAGCCGGCAGGCTGCTTGCCAACAACCAGCGCGACGAGAATCTGAAGTTCGAACTCCTGATCCCGGTGACGTCACAAACCTGCAAGACGGCCTGCATGAGCTTCAACTACCACCAGGACGCCTTCGGCCAGAAATGGGGTCTGAACCTCGCTGACGGCTCGATCGCCCACACCGCCTGTGTCGGCTTCGGTCTGGAGCGCATCGCGCTCGCCCTCTTCGCCCAGCACGGTCTCGACGTCGCCGCTTGGCCGGATGCCGTGCGCAAGACGCTCTGGGGCTGAACCGGCAATGGCATCGGTCTTTCCCGGGCTCGACCCGGACAGCTACATTCCACATGCGCTCCACGATCAGGAGCGCATGTGGCCTGAAACCAACTGCTATGTCGATCTCTGGATCGAGGTGTTGGCGGCCTCGGGCTTACTGCCGGAAGCCATGCTCGGCTTCACGCTGACGCAGGATTTCGAAGGTGACCAGTTCACATTTTTCAAGGTGCCGCTCGAAGATCTCGAACAGCTCTACGACATCAGGGTGACCGAACTCGCGATCTTCGACACGGTCGAGAGCCACGTCTCCGAGCAGATCGCCCGCAGCCGCCTCTGCCTCGTGGAAATGGACAGTTTCTTCATGCCAGATACGCAAGGTGTGGGCTATCGGCAGGAACATGGCAAGACGACGGTCGGCATCAATCGCCTCGACGTCAACGACCGGGTGATGGACTATTTCCACAACGGTGGCTTCTTTCGCCTGGAGGGAGCCGACTTCGACGGCGTCTTCCAGCACGATCTGCCTGAAGGCACACTTCCCTTCCTGCCCTATACTGAGTTCGCCAAATTCCCGCAGACGCAACCGTCGATCGCACACCAGCGGACAACGGCGGCCGCTCTTCTGCGCCGGCATTTCGCACGGCGACCCGACGAAAATCCGATCGCCGAATTCGCCTCCGTTTTTCCGAGACAAGTGGAGGCTGTCGCCGAACGCCCCTTCGGCTATTTTCACAAATACGCCTTCAACACGCTGCGCCAGTTCGGGGCCAATTTCGAGCTGCTGGCGAGCCACCTCGCCTGGCTCGACGAACCGGCTTACAGGTCAGCGAGCGGTGAAGCATTGAAGATCAGCGAATGCGCTAAGACGGTCCAGTTCCAGCTCGCCCGCGCCGTGACACGCAAGAAATTCGATCCCTTGGCGACGGCTCTCGATCCTGCCATTGCGGCCTGGGACGGGCTAATGGATGATCTGAGCCAAAGGCTGACGTGAAGGACGAGACGATGACGGGGACGATCTATCTGGGGGCGGACATCCGTCCCCTGGAGCAGGGCTGGACCCTTCTGATGACCGAGGCAGGCCGCTATCGTGAGCCGGCCAATCTGCCCCAAACCGCCTTCAACATTTCCGCCCTCGTACCTGGGACCGTCGCCGCAGCACTGACCGAGGCCGGCCTCTTCGATCCGGCCCATCCGAGCCCTTTGCATGACAAGGACGTCTGGTATCGGAGGTCGCTTGCCGGCGAGATGCCGGGACCAGCCGTAGTCCGCTTCGAAGGCCTCGCGACCATTGCCGAAATCTTCGTCAACGGTACTTTGGCGCATACGTGCGAAAGCATGTTCGAACCGGTCGACCTTGCGCTCGATCTCTCGGGCCAAGACGAACTGGCGATCTGTTTCCGGGCGCTCCAGCCCCATCTCGACAGGAAGGGGCCGAGGGCCCGCTGGCGACCGCAGATGATCGATCAGCAGGGGCTTCGCCTCGCAAGGACAACTCTTCTCGGCCACATGCCCGGCTGGTGCCCCGAAATCCATCCCGTCGGACCGTACCGCCCGATCTCCCTAATCCGACCATCCCATGACATCGTCTCCGGGCTGCGCATCAACGCCGATCTCGACGAATTCGGCACCGGACACCTCTCCGTCGAACTTCAGGCAGACTCCGACGCCGAAATGGCGGTCCTCTGCTGTGGGCGTACGGGGAAGTTCAAGAAGGCATCGAACGGGCGCTTGAATGCAAAGCTCGAATTGCCGGCTATCGCCGCCTGGTGGCCGCGGACGCATGGCGACCCCATCCTTCACGATGTCACGCTCGCGATCGACGGACGCATCCATACACTGGGCCTCGTCGGTTTCCGTCGCATCGAAGTGGACCACGACGAAGACGGCAAAGGCTTCGGGCTGAAGGTCAACGGCGTGCCCATCTTCTGCCGCGGCGCCGTCTGGACCAATGCCGACATCCTGCGGCTGCCGGGCACGGCCGAAGCCTATGCCCCCTGGCTCGCGTTGGCTGCCGAAGCGAATATGAACATGATCCGCATCGGCGGGACCATGACCTATGAGAGCGCAGATTTCTTCCGCCTCTGCGACCGTTTGGGCATCATGGTCTGGCAGGACCTGATGTTCGCAAACTTCGACTATCCCGCCTCCGATGAAGAGTTTTCCAGACGGGCGGTGGCCGAGGTCGAGACTTTCCTCGCAGGTCTGCAGGGTCACCCGTCTTTGGTCATCGTTGCCGGCGGCAGCGAAGTCTTTCAGCAGGGCGCCATGCTCGGCCTTCCCGAACGCATCTGGAAATCCGAGTTCTTCACCGAGACGCTGGCGCAGACCGTGATGGATCATCGCCCGGACGTCGCCTATGTTCCGAACTCGCCTTATGGCGGAAGCATGCCATTTGTGCCCAACGAAGGCGTGACCCATTACTATGGCGTCGGTGCCTATCAGCGTCCCCTCGAAGACGCCCGCCGGGCGAATGTCCGCTTTGCCGCCGAATGCCTGGCCTTCGCCCATGTCCCGCAACAGAGAACGCTCGACACGCAACTGGCGGTGCCCGCAGTACACGACCCCCGCTGGAAGGCACGTGTCCCGCGCGATCGGGGCGCCTCCTGGGATTTCGAGGACGTGCGCGACCACTATCTGGCAGCACTCTACACAATCGATCCAGCACGACTACGCCGGGAAGATCCTTCAGCCTATCTCGACCACGCTCGCGCGACCACGGCGGAGGTCGTCACGGAAACCTTTGCGGAATGGCGCAGAAGCGGATCCTCTTGCCGCGGCGGCCTCACATGGACTTTCCAGGATCTTGAGGCAGGCCCCGGATGGGGGGTCATCGATTCAACCGGCGAGCCGAAATCCGTATGGTATGCGTTGAAGCGCGCCTTCCGCCCGATCCAGGTCCTGCTGACGGATGAGGGGACCAACGGACTGGACATCCACCTCGTCAACGAGACTGCGACAAGTCAGAACATGACGCTTGAGATTGCCTGCCTTAGGGATGGTGCCCAGCCGGTGGTGTCTGCAAGCAGGCCCCTCTCGCTCGATGCCCGATCGGCCCATCGCGTACCAGCCACAGACCTGTTTGGGGCCTTCTTCGATACCACCTATGCCTACCGTTTTGGTCCACCGTCACATGATGTCACTGTGGCGAGGCTCGTTGACACCGATGAGGCTGTCATAGCCGAAGCGTTTCATTTTCCTCAGGGCCGCAAGACCTCCAAGCATGCCTCGAAGGTGGATCACGCTTTCCATCAGGTCGACGGCACCTGGTGGCTTGAATTGACTGCCAGCCAGTTTGCGCAGTCGGTCCATATCGACTTCGAGCATTTTCTCACCGAAGATGACTGGTTCCATCTTGCGCCAGGGCGCGGCAAGCGTATTCGGCTCTCTCCGCGAGAGAACGTGCTCCCGGGACAAAAGCCTCATGGCACCCTGAGTCACCTCGGGACCAGCAACATCCAGACCCTGTCCTGAGCTCACCGAGCCCGTTGTCTATCGGGGATCAGGCAGAGCCCGGCGCGTGGAACAGCCGGTCGACGACGTCTTCCCAAGTGAGGATATCGGACGTATCGATGGTCAGGTGGTCCATGCTCTTGGCGCGCTCGAATGCCGCCCGAATGGAATTCTGATCGTCCGGCTCATAGGCACAGACATTGTCCCGGCCAGCAGCCGCAAAGCGCGGAGCGACGATCGGCAGGTGGCAATAGCTGTATTGGATCATCTTCAGGCTAGACTGGCTGAGATAATCGGCCCCGGCACCGGCCCTGTAGGGTGCAATACCGATATCAGCGAACTTGATGAACGGCACAATCATGCCGAAGGACACTTCGCCATGGACGATGATATTGGCCCTCGGCTGTGACGGAAGCGCCTTCTTGCCGAAGAGGTGGAAGGTCCAGTCCGGGTTTGCAGCTGCAAGCGTCTCGATCATCCCGGCATCGAACATCATGTCACCGACGCTGATTGCATGACGCGGGCCTTCATAGGGGCTGGTGGCCGCAGCATCGAACAGCCCCTTGCTAATCCCGTGCGGAACGAAGACGACGCGATCCTGAGCCGCAAAATCGGCGCGCATCGCCTCCGCCATGATCCTGATCTGGTCGTAGAGCTGCAGGGTGGCGTTCAACTCCTTGGTGATGCACGGATGGACCCTGATCGTCTCCAGCCGGTCCGCCGCATGATAGATGAACTTGGCCTGTGGCGCATGGCGACGCAGGTAGCGCGTCAGCAGCGGTGAAGGCCCGCTTTCGATGACGATATGGGAATAGTCAGACAAGCGCTCGATGACGGCCTTCGGCAGGAAAGATCCATAACGACGATAGAGAGGTGCCACGACCGCGTTCAGCCAGCCATATCGCAGATTGATCGGGTGGAAGGGTGCGAACCAGACGAACTCCTGCAGACGCTCGTCCAGCCGGAACCACGCATTGATGGGACGTGTCCGCGCATGCTGGTAGCGCCCGTCACGGACGAAGCGGCTGAGCGGACTGAGGCGGCAGATCAGAAAATCGACCTCCGCCCCCTCCTCGCGCAGTTGATCCGACATGAAGTGGAGATCGACGCGGCGCGGGGCATCCGCGAAGTGATGGCCTGAAACGACCAATATCCGTTTGGAAACCGACTTCATAAGGCTGGTACCTCTTGCAGGCGGGATCCGAGGACTTCCCGATAAAGCGCTACATGCCGGTCGCAGACGTCCGACCAGCCGTGCTGCGAAGCTGCCACCATCATGTCCGAGCGAAGATGGGGTGAAGACGCCAACGCCTGATAGGCCTCCTCAATCGTCCGTGCAGCAGCATCGGCGCGGGAGAAATCGGTGACGGCGATCTCGGAATGGCGGGCTGCGAGCGCCTGATAGGCGTCGTTGCAATGGAGGACCGGCACGAGCCCGGCACTCATCGCTTCGACCGCCACCAGCCCGAAGCCCTCATATTCCGATGCGGATACGAAGAGCGACGAGCGCGCCAACACTTCGCGCACCTCGGCATCGGAGACGCCCACATGGAGGTGGACGTCTTCCTCAAGTCGGCGCACCGCGATTGCAGCCCGAAGATCCGCCTCCGTCTGGTCGGACGGCGAACCGATAACGTCCAGATGCCAGCCAACTGACAGCTGTTTCAATGTGGCCATGGCATCGAGCAGGCGATCGAGCCGCTTGTTGACGGAAAACCGACCGATCGTCACCATACGTCGCACGGGTCGCTCACTGCCGAGCGCTGAGAACTTATCGATATCAACACCGTTTTCGATCAATCGCGCCCTGTTACCGGCAATTGGTGCGAACATCCGGTGGTCCGACTGGCTGCAACAGACGAGCGCGTCATAAGCGAGCGCAGAGGCGCGGGTCGTGGTCTGGAACCAGAGTTTCTTGATGGCTGCATGGTTCCTCGTGTGGAAGAACCCACCATGCGTCGTGGCGACCAGCGGCTTGCGATGAAAAGGTCGTGTCCAGGCAAGCGCGTCGTAGAAGAAATCGATGCCATGCACATGAACGAGATCCGCATCGGAGATATGCCGGAAAACTGCAGGCGCCAGAGGATAACGGCTGCTGCCCCGCCAGGGGATCCTCACGACCTCGACTCCGTCGATCATCTCGCGCGAAGGCAAGACTTCATCGGGAGCGCGAAATAACCGGTCGAGCGTAACAACCCGCACTGCGAACCCGCGGGAAGCAAGGGAGCGACTGAGATTAGAGACGACGTCTTCCAGGCCGCCGCGGCTTGGCGCGTATTGGCGAACGATCTGGACGATCCGCGCGCCCTTGGCCAAGCCTGTCACGGCACTCGGCCCTGACGCAGTCGTGCTCTCCATGCCGCACCTTCGTGTTGGATGGTTCAGTCGGTCTTTCGCCCTGCCTAACCGAAAAGCGTTAAGGTCGCGTTTTCGGGCCCAAGTGAAGTCTTCACCTTCGCAAGGTTGTTAAGGGTGCGGACTAGATCGCCGCTCTCGACCTCACGGGCCGAGCGCCGGGCAGCTCGATGCCGCAGGCGAAAAGTCTGTGAGGGCCCGTGACAAACCCCGAAGCTGCGGTCGATCGCCCGCTGCCGTCGGCTGGATGTTCAAGGCCTCTTCTTCCGGCCACCAGTCTCCAGCGGCCCAGTAGGCCCAACCGATCCAGACATCGCGGTCGCGCTCAACGACACTGACCATGCGTTCGAGGGCCTGAATGCAGGCCTCTTCCTTCGGCACGCCGAATTCGCCGAGATAGCCGCGCTTGCCGTTGTCGCGCAGCCATTGTGAATAGTTTTCGATCGCAGCGACGGCGTCATCCGCCCGGCTGCAATTGTCCTTGGTGCCGGAAAAATCATCGTCGAAGTACTGGTGCACCTCGAAGGCGTAATGGTCGAGCGGATCCTTGACCCCGAGCATGACGGTGCCATTGGCGCCGCCATAACCGTCACCGGTCCAGCTATGCGCTCCCGACCAGGCATTTCCCGGAACGAGGATGAGATTGCGAGCACCGGCGCCACGGATGGCGGCGATCGCGGCATTGGCGCCGCTCAGCCATTGCTCTGTCGGCATGGAATGCGGCTCGTTCATCAGCCCGAAGACGACACCATCCTGATTGCCGAAAGCCAGCGCCAACTCGCTCCAGAATTTCGCGAAGGCCTCAAAAGGCACCGCCGGCGAGCCGATCAGTTCTCCACGATACCGGGCATAATTGTGCGGATCGAGAACCACGGTCAGCCCCGCCGCGCGCAGACGCACGACCGTGTCGTTAAGCCGATCGAATTCCGCAGGGTCGAAGTCCGCGCCTAGCGACGTTTGCAGGCGAGACCAGGAAAAAGGCAGCCGCACGGAGTTGAACCCCTTGGCGGCGAAATAGGCGATCGTCTCGTCGGTCGGATAGGTGTAGGCCGTGCCATAGACACCGTCCTCCTCACCGAACTCCGCGCCTGCAAGATTGACGCCACGCAGGCAAGCCCCGCTCGCCAGCACGGATTGCGACGTCATCGCAAGCAGCCCGAGTGCGACACCGGAGGTCCGTACCAGATCGACCAGAGTGCTTTTGCCGTTGGGGAATTTCATTCGCAATGCCATGACGATCTCGGTCCGGAGCTGAGTTGCGCGCAGGTTATTGGTGCTTCGACAAAGGTCAATGCCAAGGATAGGGGGATCCGATGTTTTGTCCATTACGGACATGGCGACGGCGAAGATGCGCCTTCGAAAGGCGCAATAGGAACGAGGTTTTGCATTTCCTGCCCTAATCTCTGCCCATCGCGAAGAAAGGACGGCACTCACGCTCAACGGCCCTCTCTTCGCAAGGGCAACAATCACAATTCGGCGCGCGCTTCCGATCGCGCCGGAGATGCGATAGAGACACGCGGCCGCACCCGCCGAGGAGATGATAGAACCGATGACGAGCTATGTATTGACCGTATCCTGCCAGTCGACCCGCGGCATCGTGGCTGCGATTTCGGGATATCTCGCAGAGCAGGGTTGCAACATCGTCGACTCATCCCAGTTCGACGATCTTCACACCGGCCAGTTCTTCATGCGTGTGTCCTTCATCTCGGAGGAGGGCATCGCTGAAGCGAAGCTGGAAAAGGGCTTTGTTCCCGTCGCCGAGAAATTCGGCATGAACTGGGAACTGCATGATGCCGCCAAGCGCCTGAAAGTGTTGCTGATGGTCTCGCGCTTCGGCCACTGCCTGAACGACCTTCTCTACCGCTGGAAGATCGGCGCACTGCCGATCGACATCGTCGGCGTCGTCTCCAATCATTTCGACTATCAGAAGGTCGTCGTCAATCACGACATCCCCTTCCACCACATTCCGGTGACCAAGGCCAACAAGCTCGAGGCCGAAGCCCGCATCATGGATCTCGTCGAGCAGACCGGTACCGAACTCATCGTGCTCGCCCGCTACATGCAGATCCTGTCCGACCAGATGTGCCAGAAGATGTCCGGCAAGATCATCAACATCCACCACTCCTTCCTGCCGAGCTTCAAGGGTGCGAACCCCTACAAGCAGGCTTTCGAGCGCGGCGTGAAGCTGATTGGGGCCACGGCCCATTACGTCACGGCCGATCTCGACGAAGGTCCGATCATCGAACAGGACGTCGCCCGCATCACCCATGCGCAGTCGGCTGACGACTATGTCTCGATCGGCCGCGATGTCGAAAGCCAGGTATTGGCGCGGGCGATCCACGCCCATATCCACCACCGCACCTTCATCAATGGCAACCGTACGGTCGTCTTCCCGGCAAGCCCGGGCTCCTACGCCTCCGAGCGCATGGGATGAAAATGAAGTGGGCGCCGGAAACGGCGCCCACCGTCTTTTTCCTGCCTGCGACCTGCGGGATAGACGCCAAGCGACGCTCTGCTAATCTCCCGGCATGATTCCTCAGGGAGAACCCGTATGGCCGACTCGGCTCTGCTCCAGCGCACCGAATTGCCACGCCCGAACGTCTCGCTCGCAGATGCCAGGTTCATCTTCAACGAGTTCTATGGCTTTAGTGGCACCATACGCGAACTCGGTAGCCAGCAGGATCGCAACTTCCTGATCGATACCGGCACTGAAAGCCTCGTCCTGAAGGTCTCGCGTGCGGAGTATCCGCACCACGAGCTCGAGGCCCAGAACCACGCCATGGAGCATTTGCGCAGTCTCGACATCGGCTTGCGCATTCCCGAGCCGATCGCCGCCCTCACGGGAGACTATATTCCGCAGATCGAACTCGATGGTGAGCGCTACTGGATCCGGCTGCTCTCCTATCTCGATGGTCAACCGCTGACCCGCCAGAAATACCTCTCGCCCGAGATCGTCTCCGCCTTGGGTGATGTTGTGGCACGTGTCGCCTATGGACTGAAGGATTTCCGGCACGACGGCCTCGACCGGGAACTGCAATGGGACCTGCGTCGGGCAGGCCCTGTCGCCCTGCATCTCCTCAAATCCATCACGGACCAGAAGCAGCGAGACCGGATCGCCAAGGCGATGATCATGGCGGTCAAGCGCATCCAGCCGCTCGCCTCTGATCTGCGCATCCAGGCCATTCATCATGATATCACCGACGACAATGTCGTGGCGACCCCGGACGCCCCCGGACGCCTCGCGCCGGATGGCGTGATCGATTTCGGCGACGTTCTCTATGGCTGGCTGGTCGCCGATCTCGCCGTCACTTGCGCCGCTCTGCTGCACCATGCCGATGGCGATCCATTTTTCATCTTGCCCGCGATCAAAGCCTTCCACCAACGTTTCCAGCTCACCGAGGCGGAACTGAAAGCCCTGTGGCCGCTGATTGTCGCACGCGCGGGTGTGCTCGTCGCCAGCAGCGAACAACAGCTCTCGATCGATCCGGACAATGACTACATCCTCGGCAACGTCGACCATGAACGGACCATATTCGAGGTCGCCACCTCGGCACCTTATCCGCTGATGGAAGCCGCAATCTTGGACGCTGCGGGCATGAACCCCGATGCGCCAGAGATCGAAATTTCACATCCGCTGCTGCCTTCGCTCACGCCTTCGGATTTTCGCCTGACCGACCTGACCGTCACCAGCTCGGACCTGCCGCGCGACAGCTGGGCAGACCAGGAGATCGACTGGAAGCTGCTCGCACGTGCTGCGGTGGAGACCGGTGTCGCTTCGACGCGCTACGGCGAATTCAGGCTCTCCTACACCCGGCCTCTCTCTGCAACGCCCCCGGCCACCTTTGCCCTGCATATCGACGTCTGCCTTCCCGGAGCGACGGAAGCCTTTGCCCCCTTCGATGGCACCATCGTGCTCGACGGGCATCATCTCATCTTGTCTTCGCATGCTCTGTCGCTCCATCTTGATGGTATCGACTGCAGCCTCGAAGACGGGGCGAGCGTCACAGCCGGGGACGCGATCGGCAAGGTGGCCGGTGCAGCCGGCGGCATCGGCGGCCTGCGTATCCAGCTGTGCCGCGATCCGGATCTCGTTCCACCGCTCTTCGCGAGGCCACGACAGAGCGCAATCTGGAGCCACATCTGCCCATCTCCGTCTCGCCTTCTCGGCGTCGGCGTCGATGCGCCGGCACCTCAAAGCGAGAGCCTGCTGGAGCGCCGCCACAGGAGCTTCGCCAAGCCGCAGAAGAACTATTATGCCGATCCGCCCCAGATCGAACGCGGCTGGAAAGAGCATCTCTTCGACGTGAATGGTCGCGCCTATCTCGACATGGTCAACAACGTTACGATTCTCGGTCACGGCCATCCGCGCCTCGCCGAAGCGGTCGGGCGTCAATGGGCTTTGCTCAACACCAATTCCCGCTTTCACTATGCAGCCGTCGCGGAGTTTTCCGACCGACTGGCATCGCTGGCCCCGGAAGGCCTGGACACCGTCTTTCTGGTGAATTCGGGTTCAGAGGCCGTGGATTTGGCCCTGCGTCTCGCTTGGGCTCACAGCGGCCACCGCAACATCCTCAGCCTGCTTGAGGCCTATCACGGCTGGACGGTCGCCAGCGACGCCGTCTCGACATCGATCGCCGACAATCCTCGCGCACTGGAAAGCCGCCCCGACTGGGTTCATCCGGTCATGTCACCCAACACCTACAGGGGCAAACATCGCGGCGACGGATCGACAGAAGCCTATGTCGCAGCTGTGGCCGAAAAGATCGCAGAGATCGAGAACGCCGGCAGCCGCCTCGGCGGCTTCATCGCCGAAAGCGTCTATGGCAATGCCGGCGGCATTCCGCTGCCCCCCGGATACCTGCGCGAAGTCTATGCCCTGGTTCATGAACGCGGCGGGCTGTGCATCGCCGACGAAGTCCAGGTCGGCTATGGCCGTCTCGGCCACCATTTCTGGGGCTTCGAGCAACAGGGCGTCGTGCCTGACATCATCACGGTCGCCAAGGGCATGGGCAATGGCCAGCCGCTTGGCGCGGTGATTACACGACGAGACATTGCCGACAGTCTGGAAAAGGAAGGCTATTTCTTTTCGTCGTCCGGCGGCAGCCCCGTGAGCTGCGTTGTCGGCATGACGGTGCTGGACGTCATGCGCGACGAAGACCTGCAAGAAAATGCACGCGTCATTGGGGATCATCTGAAGGCCCGCTTGGAAGCCTTGGGACAGCGCTTCCCGCTTGTCGGCGCTGTTCATGGCATGGGTCTCTATCTCGGACTGGAATTCGTTCGCGACCGCGAGACACTCGAGCCGGCGACGGAAGAGACGGCTGGCATCTGCCACAGGTTGCTCGATCTCGGCGTGATCATGCAACCGACGGGCGATCATCTTAACGTTTTAAAAATAAAGCCGCCGCTCTGCCTGAGCCGCGAAAGTGCGGATTTCTTCGTCGACATGCTGGAAAAGGTGCTTTCTGACGGCTGGTGACATCCCCAGAGGCACTACCATATTCCTAACGCGCAGCAGCGAAACGCCACCTTCATGTAAAGGAAGCGCAAAGCGCAAAACTGAGTAGACTAAAAGGCCGCTTCACAGCGTTTTGGAGAGTGGTCTATCTTCGGACAGAAATGCAAGCCGAAGGAATTTCCATGCCCACCATGCCGGAGCAAATCGCCCCCCAGCTGCTCATCTGGGTCGTGGCTCTGTTCATCATCAAGCACTTGGTGGCCGACTTCCTTTTCCAGACAAGCTGGATGGCAAAGGGCAAGGAACAACCGAAGAACTGGCTTGCCCCGCTGCTCGCCCATGTCTCGGTCCATGCAGGTGGCACGTTGCTTATCGCTCTCGTGTTCGCTCCGCAGCTGGCCTGGCTTGCGGTGGTCGATTTCGTCGTGCATGGGCTGATCGACAAGAGCAAGACGCTCATCCAGCAGCGATACCGATTCAAGGTCGAGCAGGCCGCATACTGGTGGCTACTCGGTACAGACCAGACACTTCATCACCTGACACATCTGGTCTTCGCCATCTGGATCGCATCGACGGCAACAGCCGGCTGACCGGGGTCTCAGACCCGCGACAACTCCCGGACGATCCAATCGCGAAAGGCGACGAGAGGCGGATACGCTGCGCGTTCACGCGGAAATGCGAGATAGTAGCGTTGCGCACTCCGCATCGGCCGGTCGACGGCAGGGACGAGTTCGCCCCGCGCGAGTTCATCCTGGATCAGGAAGGTCGGCAACAGCGCGACGCCCAGGCCGCCGATCGCCGCTTGAGACGCCGTGGCGAACTGGTCAAAGAGCATGCCGTGCACACTTTCGAAAACGACACTGTTCTCGGTGAACCACCGTTCCCAGGCATCGGGCCGCGTGGTGAGATGCAGCAGCGAAACGTTCAACAGATCCGCCGGTTTCGCGATCACATGGTCGTGTCTGTAGGCAGGACTGCAGGCCGGAACGGTTTCTTCCTGCATCAGCAAAGTCAGTTCTGCCCCCGGCCAGACGGCATCGCCGAAATGGATCGCGGCATCGATCGAATCGAGGCGGAAGTCGAAGGGTGACAGCCGCGTCACCAGATTGATCGTGATGCCGGGATTGGCGGCCAGAAACTGGCCGAGACGCGGCGCGAGCCAGCGCGCGCCAAAGGTCGGCAGGATCGCGAGGTTGAGCGTGCCTCCATGCGGATTGGCGCGAAGATTGAGCGAAGCGCTTGAAATGCGCCGGAGCGCCTCACGGATCTCGCGGGCATAGCCGTCACCGGCGACCGTCAGCCGGATCGTCTGCCGCTCGCGCAGGAAGAGTTCGACGCCAAGCTGGTTCTCCAATGCCTTGATCTGTCGGCTGACCGCACTCTGCGTGAGATTAAGCTCCCGTGCTGCCGCCGTGATGCTCGCCGTCCGGGCCGCAGCCTCAAAGGCAGTGAGCAGCGAAAGCGATGGAAGGAAGCGACGGGCAGGCAGCATGGTCATGCCTTTTCGGAATGATCTCTTGAGAATTTATCGCTGGAATGGCGTAGAACGGTCTTCTAGAAATCACAAGACTGTACGGGGCGGAATGATATCGGACGTAAACCCATGTCCGGATTGCCAGCCTCGGGACAATGAATATTCCCCGGGGGCCTATCATGCTGAACGATCCTCGCTCCCACGGACTTTGGGAAAAGACGGCGCCCGCCGCTCCGCTGACGACGGCCCTCGAGGGGGCCGCGAAGGCAGATGTCGTGATCGTCGGCGGCGGCTACACAGGCCTCTCCGCGGCGCTGCATCTCGCAGAAGCCGGCACCAATGTCATTCTCCTGGAAGCCAAGGAAATCGGCTTCGGTGGCGCCGGCCGCAATGTTGGCCTGATCAATGCCGGTATGTGGGTCATGCCCGACGATCTGCCCGGTGAGCTCGGCCCGGTCTATGGCGAGCGGCTTCTCGATCTGCTCGGCAACGGACCGCGCACGGTTATGGATCTGATCGACCGGCACGGCATTGAATGCGAACTGGAGCGCTCAGGCACCCTGCACTGCGCGGTCGGCAGCGCCGGTCGCGAGGAAATCGAAGCTCGCGCCGAGCAGTGGCAGCGTCGCGGTGCGCCTGTGGACCTGCTCGACGAGGCGGAGACAGAGCACAAGATCGGCACCCGTGCCTACCAAGGCTCCCTGCTCGACCGCCGCGCTGGCACGTTGCAACCGCTCGCCTATGCCCGTGGCCTTGCCCACGCGGCACAGAAGGCCGGAGCGGTTCTGCATACGGCAAGCCCGGTTGAAGCCTATGAGAAGACCGCGGACGGCTGGCGAGTAATTACAGCCGTCGGCACCGTCGATGCCCAGTGGATCGTCGTCGCCACCGATGCCTACAGTCACGGACCCTTCGCCGCCGTGCGCGAAGAACAGGTCCACCTGCCCTATTTCAACTTCGCCACTGTTCCTCTTAGCGATAATCTCCGTAAGTCTATCCTGACGGAACGTCAGGGCTGCTGGGATACGAAGGAAGTCCTGTCTTCCTTCCGCATGGACAAGGCCGGTCGCATGGTCTTCGGCAGCGTTGGCGCCCTGCGCGGCACCGGCCTTTCGATCCACCGCGCCTGGGCACAACGAGCGCTGAAAGCAATCTTCCCGCAGATCGGTGACATCGCCTTCGAAAGCGAGTGGTACGGCCAGATCGGCATGACGACGAATGCGCTACCGCGCTTCCACAAGTTTGCGCCCGGCGTCATCGGCTTCTCCGGCTATAACGGCCGCGGAATTTCACCGGGCACCGTCTTCGGCAAGACGATCGCCAGCCACATCCTCGGCCAGATGACAGAGGGAGAACTGCCCCTGCCACTCACCGATCCCCACGCACCGGCCTTCCGCACCCTGAAGGAAGCATGGTACGAGGCCGGCGCCCAGGTGGCGCATCTGACCGGCGCACGATTTTGAACGAACAAGAACCAGGTAGACCTGACGGAAGGACCACCATGACCCTCGCCAATCTCAATTTCTCCGCCGAAACAGCAACGCTGATGGCAAGCTTTGGCGTCGACGCCAAGGCGCTGACCGGCGGCACGCTTTCGGTTCGCTCGCCCATCAATGGCGAGACCATCGCAGCCGTCGCCGAAATCTCGGCCGACGACACTCGCAAGGCGATCGATGCCGCTCACAAGGCCTTCCTCGAATGGCGCCTTGTGCCCGCCCCGCAGCGTGGCGAATTGATCCGCCTGCTCGGCGAAGAACTGCGCGCCGCCAAGACCGAACTCGGCCGCCTCGTCTCCATCGAAGTCGGCAAGATCACCTCGGAGGGCCTCGGCGAAGTCCAGGAAATGATCGACATCTGCGATTTCGCAGTCGGCCTGTCGCGCCAGCTCTATGGCTTGACCATCGCGACCGAACGCGCCGAACACCGTATGATGGAAACCTGGCACCCGCTCGGCGTTACCGGCATCATCTCGGCCTTCAACTTCCCCGTCGCGGTCTGGTCCTGGAACGCGGCTCTTGCGCTCGTCTGCGGCAACTCCACGATCTGGAAGCCTTCGGAAAAGACCCCGCTCACCGCCATCGCCACCCAGGCCATCTTCGAAAAGGCGGTGAAGCGCTACAACGTCCAGGGCGGCAAGGCCCCGGCAAATCTCGCGACGCTGCTGATCGGCGGCCGTGACATCGGCGAAATCCTCGTCGATCACCCGAAGGTTCCGCTGATCTCGGCGACTGGCTCGACCGCCATGGGTCGCACCGTCGGCCCGCGTGTCGCTGCTCGCTTCGGTCGCTCGATCCTGGAACTCGGCGGCAACAATGCCGCAATCGTCGGCCCGACCGCCGATCTTGATCTAACGCTGCGCGGCGTCGCTTTCTCCGCCATGGGCACGGCCGGCCAGCGCTGCACCACGCTGCGTCGCCTCTTCGTCCACGAGAGCGTCTACGACACCCTCGTGCCGCGCCTGATCAAGGCCTATGGCTCAGTTACCATTGGCAACCCGCTCGAAGCCGGCAATCTGATCGGACCGCTGATCGACAAGGGCTCCTTTGAGCGCATGCAGCGCGCCCTGGAGGCCGCCAAGGCCAATGGCGGCAAGGTACATGGCGGTGACCGCGTCCGCTCTGACGAAGCAGCTGACGCCTTCTACGTGCGCCCGGCACTCGTCGAGATGCCGGACCAGTGCGGCCCGGTCGTCGAGGAAACCTTCGCCCCGATCCTCTACGTCATCAGGTATGCCGACTTCGACACGGCGCTCGCGCTCAACAACGACGTACCGCAGGGTCTCTCCTCGTCGATCTTCACGAACGACATCCGCGAAGCCGAAGCCTTCGTCTCCGACCGTGGTTCGGACTGCGGCATCGCCAACGTCAATATCGGTCCATCGGGTGCGGAAATTGGTGGTGCCTTCGGTGGCGAGAAGGAAACCGGCGGTGGCCGTGAGTCCGGCTCGGACAGCTGGAAGGCCTATATGCGCCGCCAGACCAACACCGTGAACTACGGTCGCACCCTGCCGCTCGCTCAGGGCGTCAAGTTCGACATCGACTAAAAACACAAAGGCCGGCGGTCATCCCGCCGGCCTTTTCTAATTCTACGGCTGCCACTCAGCGAAGGTTGAACCGCACCGGCGCCGTGATCGTCTTGTTCACACCTTCAGGCGGTGCCGGAACCGGGGAAGCCGCCCGCACCATGTCGAGCACGGCGCTGTCGAGCGTCGGATAGCCTGAGGACCGCGACAGCGATACCGACAAAACATTACCAGAATCGTCGATCCGGAAGCGCACATAGACCGTGCCCTCTTCGCGGTTGCTGCGCGCGGCGCTCGGATAACGCTTACGGCGCTCGAGATGCGACATCAGCCGCGATTGCCACCGCGCTGGCGAAACGCTGCGACCGGAACCATTGGCCGTCGCCGAAGCTGCGTTGCGGGTCGACTGGGCCACCTCGGCCTTGGCCGTGCGCGCAGCCTGGCTGGCCGGGGGTTGGACCTGTTTCTTGACCACCTTCTTCGGGGCAGGTTCTTTCTTCTTTTCGACAGGCGGCTTAGGCACCGGCGGCCGCATCATCGGGATCGGAACCTCGACATTCTCGAGTTCCGCCATCACCATCTGCTCGATCGGGTCGATTTCAGGCACCGGCTCGGGTAAAGGCTCGGGTTCGATGACTGGAGGCGGTTCCGTCAGCGCCTCCGCCACTTCCGGCTCGGCTTCCGGCGGCGGAGGCTCCGGCAAAGGCTGCTCAACCGTCTCCGGGATAGGTTCCGGCAATGGCTCGCTGGTTGCGGTTTTCACCTCTTCCGCGTCGACCTGTTCGGTCGAGATCTCGTTCTCTTCGGTGATGACCGCTTCGGGTTCGGGCGCAAGCTCGATCATGATGGCAGGCGGCGGCCCGCTGTCGGCAACGGCCATCTCGGGCTCGCGCAGGAGAACCGCAACTGCGCCCGCATGCACGGTCGCAATCAACAGGCCGGCCGTGGTCCACAACAGCCCCTCGCCAATGGCGCGCTTCGTGGAGCGGGGCTCGATCATGGGGCGGTCTCCGCTGGCGCAGGCGCCGGATCTGCCCCTGATGCTTGCGCTGCCGGCAGGCTTTCCAAACCAACGAGCGCGATCTTCAGGTAACCGGCATCCCGCAACAGGTTCATGACTTCCATGAACTGGCCGTAGTCCACGGTCTTGTCGGCCCGCAGGAAGATCCGGGCATCCTTGTTGCCCTCCGTCATCCTGTCGAGCGATGCGCCAAGGCCTTCGCGGGCAACAGTGTCATTGCCGAGCGACAGGCTCATGTCTTCCTTCAGCGTCACGTAGACGGGCTCATCCGGCCGCTCGGCGGGCTTCGCCGTCGACGCCGGCAGATCCACATTCACATCGACCGTCGAGAGCGGCGCTGCGACCATGAAGATGATCAGCAGCACAAGCATGACGTCGATGAAGGGCGTCACATTGATTTCGTGGTTCTCGACGAGATCGTCACCAGAGCTGTTTTCGCGGATACCTCCAGCCATCGTTTCACTCCGCCGCCATCGCCATTGTCGCCTGGGCGATCCGGGCACTCTTGCGGAAGTCGAGATCGCGGCTGACGAGGCGCTCGATGCCGGCGCCGGCATCGGCGAGCAGCTGGCGGTATCCCGTCACGGAGCGGGCAAACACGTTGTATATGATGACGGCCGGAATGGCCGCGACGAGACCTACGGCCGTCGCGAGAAGCGCTTCTGCGATACCCGGCGCCACGACCGCGAGATTGGTGGTCTGTGTCTCGGCAATGCCGATGAAGGAGTTCATGATGCCCCAGACGGTACCGAACAGGCCGACAAACGGTGCCGTCGAGCCGATACTCGCGAGTACGCCGGTCCCATTCGACATCTGGCGTCCGGCGCGGGCCTCGATCCGCGCCAGCGCCGAAGCTACACGGTCCTTGACCCCATCACCACCGACCTGATCGATCGCGGCATCCGAAAGGCTCATTTCATGCTGGGCCGCGCGCACCATGGTCGCCACCACACCACCGCGCTTTTCGAGCGCCTGCAGCGCATCCTGCAACTGGCGCGCCTGGGTCACGGCCTTCAGGCCACGCTTGGCCCGGGTCCGCGCTCCGAAGAGCTGCAGCGACTTGGCAAGCCAGACCGTCCAGGTGAGCACGGAGGCAAATGCCAGCGAGATCATCACCGACTTCACGACCCAGTCGGCCGCCATAAACATGCCCTCGGGCGACAGGTCATGTGGAAGGCCGGCTCCCGCAGGCGCCGGTTCGGGCTGAGCAGAGCCAGGGGCCGGCGTCGACTGTGCCGGAGCAACCGCAGCGGGTTCAACCACCGTTGCATCCGGGCCAGTTGCTACCGGAGGAGTGTCCACTTGCATCGGAGCTGGAGCAGCCGGCGTTTCTGCCGCGGCAGGCGCAGGCGCCTCGACGGCGGGCGGAGATGCGACCGTCGGCGAAGCTGTTGGTGCGGCACCCGTCGGGGTCTCGCTTCCTGATCTGTCCGTGGTAGGAGCGGCCTGCGTCGCGGTCTGCGGAACAACGATCTGAGGCTGGCTCGCGCCTGGGCTCGCTTCCTGTGCATGAACGCCAGAGGCGGACAGGAGGATGGTCAGAAGTAGGCCAGATCGCTTGAGCGAAGGTCCCGAATGAGTGAGCGGCATTGGGAGCTCCTTGTAAACTGATGATAAAAATCGGGCGCTTTGGGCCGCGCCATACGCTGCCCTCCCAATATAAAACTTGATTGTCAGTGACAAGTAATAAAACAAGGCTGCCGCGGTTTTCCCGGGACGTGATCCCCCCGACGGTGCTCAACCGCGCCGCTGTTCCCGCTCGAACAGATCGAACACATCACCACGGCGGCAAAGCTCGGTTCCTGCGGTCATGACAGTGGCTGCACCCGCAGCCTGGCCGAGCCGGAACGCCTCCTCGATGTCGCGCCCCTCCGCCAAGGCCCAGACCATGCCTGCAACGAAACTGTCCCCCGCACCTGTCGCGGAGTTGACGGGGACGTCGATCGCCGGCAGGCGAATGATGCGATCTGCTGCGGCGAGAACCGCTCCATCCGCGCCAAGGGTCACCGCGATATACTCAGCGGCGCCCGTTCGAACACGGTCCTGTGCCGCGGGTCCGACTTCTTCATGTGTCAGCTTGCGTCCGAGAAATGCCTCGAACTCACCCAGGCTCGGCTTAACCAGGAACATGCGCGATCTGGAAAGGGCTTCAGACAGTGGAAGCCCCGACGTATCCAGCACCAGCCGCGCGCCCTTGGCGGCGACGATTTCGGCAAGCCGCACATAGGTATCGTCGGCCACCCCGCGTGGCAGGCTGCCACTCGCAACGATGATATCCGCATCGCTCGCTGCAATCGCCTCGAAGACAGGCGCCAGTTCCACCTCCGTCACCAGCGGCCCCTCCGGGACGAAGCGATACTCGAGGTTGGTGGAGGTTTCATGCACCGCATAGGCGACGCGTACCGGATCATGGATGGGAAAAGGCCGCTCGAAGATCGGCAATGGCTTCAGCATGGCTTCTAGCAATTCGCCCGTCGCTCCCCCAGAGAGAAACATCAGGTCGCAGGTGCCGCCGAGCGTCGCGATGACGCGCGCGACATTGATCCCGCCACCGCCAGGAAACTGTTGCTGATTGTGCGTTCGCGTCTTGTGGGTGTGGCGCACGACCTCGGCATCGCTGGAGATGTCGATGGACGGATTGAGAGCGAGGCAAAGAATTTTCGTCATCGAATGACCACCAGATGGGAATTTAAAGCGCAGACTGCCGCATCCATACGACAGATCTAGGACAACGGGAGCAGGCCTGAAACCATGTCGAAGCTACACGCATACAACCAGCCTGTCCGTCTGGCGTTCCTGAAGTGATGAAATGCTGAACACAGAGATGCCAGATCGGGGATTGTCTTCGGCCTGCGAGACATTACCTTCGCTTCGCATCACCGAGGAAAGCTACATGTATACCGGCATCGTCCAGACCGTCGCCCCGATCAAGTCCATCATCCGTCATGATGGATACACCATCTTTTCGATCGAACTGCCGCAAAGGCTGATGATCGATCTGCAGATCGGCGCCAGTGTCAACGTGGAAGGCGTCTGCCTGTCCGTGACATCAATGCAAGGCACCACCGTGACCTTCGACGCGATGGATGCGACTCTGGAGCGGACCAATCTCGGCTCACTCAATGCAGGCGATGGCGTGAACATCGAACGCTCGGCCAAACCGACCGACGAAAACGGTGGACACAACATTGCCGGGCACATCGCAACCACCGCGGAGCTCGTCGGCGCGAAGATGGAAATGCCGGGCGCCCATATCCGCTTCCGGATGCCCGAAGACTGGGCCAAATACGTCTTCAAGCGCGGCTATCTCGCGGTCAATGGCGCCAGCCTGACGGTGGCGGAATCCGAGGGTGACGAATTCACGATCAACCTGATCCCGGAAACCCTGCGCCAGACGACTTTTCCGCGCTACAAGCCGGGCGATGCCTTGAACATCGAGGTCGACCACCAGACCATGGTCATGGTCGACGTCGTGGAACGAACGCTCGAACGCCTGATGTCAAAGCGCGGCTGACCAGACGTCGGGTCAGTGGCCGCTATGCGGCCGCCGCGCTGGGACGTCATTCATCAACGACACGAGCACCTGCCGGTAGTCAGCCGGTTTCGCCGCGCAGAGTTCCGGCGGAATGCCCTTGTCCTCGATCTCCTTGATCGCCGAACCCGATACGATGCGAAATGGTATTCCATTGCGTCGCAGCTTCTGCACGATCGGCGTCACGGTTCCATCCTTAACCATGAAGTCGAGTATCGCGCCCGAGATGTGCTCTGTCTCCAGAATCTCGAGTGCGTCGCGCACCGTTTCAGTGGTGATGACATTGACGCCGGCGCGCGCAACGGCGTCGGCAGCGTCCATAGAGATGAAAACATCGTCTTCAACGATGAGGATCGTATCAATGGCGAGGGCCTGTCCTTGTCGCATCTTGAGTCTCCCTTTGCCTCCACAACGCCGCTCGCCCCGCTTTGTTCAGTTTTTCGTAAAATGCCAAACAGTATGGTAAACAACATGTTAAGTGGAACAATGCGTTCCATCTCCGTTGAGCACGCAGGCGTAAGCTTGCTTCCTCGCGCTGGCATCCATGGAACAACCCCACAAGCCCGGCGTTTCTTCCGCAACTCAAATTGGGAGATTGGACATGCAGATCATTGGTACCGAAGTCACTGAAGCAGCGGGTACGAACGAGGGTTTCCTCGTGGAGTTCATGGGGGACGGCGGAGAGCGCATTTCCGTGCGTCTGGCACAATCTGAAAATGGTGGCTTGAGCCGCGACAATGCGCTTGCCAAGGCCCAGGTGGTTCTGTTGCAGGCCAGCCGTTTCGGATACTCCGACACGACAGAAGACGATGCGAACTCTGAGCCCAGCGATGCGGTCGAAAGCCTGCGCCAGGAGCAGGGCGAACGCGGGCGCGGTGACAGTGAGCTGGAAGAGGGTCTGGAAGACACATTCCCGGCGAGCGATCCAGTTTCCGCAACCCATACCTCGACCGCCGGCACAGCCGATAACAAGCACTGACCAAATGCGATGGGCATCACCCGGTGCCCATCGCTCTCGACATGCCATCGGAACTGACCAGTTTCGGCACAGCCACCACCATGGAGCTCTCAGCCATGGTCATCCGGCCGCTGATTGCTCTTGCTTGCGGCGCAGCCGTCCGCTTCGAACGGAAATGGCGCCTCCATGCAGCGGGGCTTCGAACCCACTTTCCTCGTCTGTCTTTCGGCAGCGATCGTCGTAATCCTCACGATCGAAATCGCCTATCATTCGGCTTTCCAGGCAGAAGGGGTCCGTCTTGACCCCATCCGTCTGATTGAAGCCGTGGCGGCAGGCGTCGCCTTGCTCGCGGCAGGCATGATCGTCTTCAACAAGGGTCAGATTAAGGGCCTGAACACCGGCGCCGCGCTCTGGTTGCCAGATGAATCGGCCTCGCCTGCGGGCCGGTTCTGGCAGATCGGCCTCATCGCGACAGTGTTTGTGGTTCGCGTGCTCTGGTTGATCCACCGGCTCGAAAATCACCTCCCGCTCCGCCCCGCGCCCCTGGCTGACCCCGGACCGACTGTCCGAGATCAGCGAAGCAGGCTCTGACCGCCATCTACCCAGATGGGCGTGCCCGTCACGTGACGGGACGCATCCGAGGCGAGGAATGCGATGACATCGGCCACCTCTTCAGCCGTGCCGGGTTTACCTCCCGTAAGTGGGATATCGCCTTCCGGAAACTCGACCGGCACTATGGCCTTCCGCTCTTTGCGCGTCTGGGTGTTGTCGTCGATTTCCGTATCGATGGCACCCGGGCATACGGCATTGATGCGGATGTTATGCCGACCGAGTTCGAGCGCGAGTTGCTGCACCATGGCGAGCTGCGCTGCCTTGGTGGCGGAGTAAGCTGTCGCGCCCGGCGTCGTAAACGTCCGCGTACCGTTGATCGACGACACTACGATGATGGACCCGCCGCTCTGCTTCAAATGCCGCACGCAATGATGAAGCGTCAGATAGGTCCCTCTGAGGTTGACGGCGATAGTGCTGTCGAATTCTTCCGGTTTCAGATCATCGATCGGTGCCCATGTGCCATTGATGCCCGCATTGGCGACCACGATCTGCAGTCCATCTCGCGCAGTGACCAGCCGCTCGACAGCCTGCGCCATCTGCCCTGCATGGCTGACATCCGCTACCAATACGAGACCCTCCCCACCATCGGCGCGAATCTCGTCGAGCGTTTGCCTCAATTCATCCTCTGTTCTGCCGAGCAGTGCGACGAATGCGCCGCCGCTTGCCAGCCGCAGAGACGTTGCCCTCCCGATACCGGATCCTGCGCCCGTAACCAATGCTGTCTTCCGTTCAAACGGTTTGGGGTTCATGAGCGATCCTCGACATGCTCTGGCTTGCCCTTGCGCTTCACGGAAGCCAGATCCTCGAGTTCCTTCTCGCTCATGCTTTTCTCCATGCTGCGGGATGCCCCCTTCAACTCGGATTTCTTCGTCTCTCCGCGTTTGGCAGAAAGCGCCGCACCGGCCGCTTTCTGTTGTGCTTTCGATTTCGCTGGCATGGAGTTCTCCTCGGTTCTGACCCAACAGGGAGGCACGAGCGAGAGAACCGCCAGCGTCTTCGAAGGTTCCCACAGGTCAGCGGCGGAACAAAGCCACGCGCTGGTGAATTAAGCAGCGCAACTCCACACATTCGAGGATCAAATGGACGCCAAGAGCACGCATTTCACCGTCATGCCCGGCGAGTGGCACCAACTCGGAGCGTGCTTCGACGGCGAGGGCACCAACTTTGCACTCTTCTCGGCCCATGCCGAACGTGTGGAACTCTGCCTGTTCGACGAGACTGGCAGTGTCGAAATCGCCCGGATCGAGCTCCCGGAATATACGAACGAAGTCTGGCATGGATATCTGCCGGGCGTGAAGCCGGGCCAGCTTTACGGCTATCGGGTGCACGGCCCCTACGACCCCGAACGTGGCCACCGCTTCAACCCGAACAAGCTTGTCTTGGATCCGTATGCGCGTGACCTCGTCGGTGATTTCGCCTGGTCGAAGGCGCATTTCGGCTACGATCTGGACGCCGAGGAAAAAGACCTGTCCTTCAACGATCTAGACAGCGCGCCGTGTTCGCCGAAGTGCCGTGTCGTCGATTCCGCCGAGAGCCGTCTCTACAACGGCTTCAATCGTATCCCCTGGGCCGAGACGATCGTCTACGAAACCCATGTGAAGGGCTTTACCAAGCTCAACCCGGCCATCCCCGAGGAGCTTCGGGGCACATTCGAGGGGCTGGGCCACAAGGCTGCGGTCGATTACGTAAAAAGCCTTGGCATCACGTCGATCGAACTCTTGCCAGTGCACGCCTTCCCCGATGACAGCCATCTCATGGACAAGGGCCTGCACAATTTCTGGGGCTACAACACGATCGGTTTCTTCTCGCCCGCAAGCCGATACTATGGTCCAAAGGGTCTCGCCGGCTTCCGGGATATGGTGCGCGCTTTCCACGACGCCGGCATCGAAGTCATCCTTGACGTCGTCTACAACCACACGGCCGAAGGCAATGAACTCGGCCCAACTCTGTCCTTCAAGGGCATCGACAACTTTTCCTATTACCGCACCCTTCCCGACAACCACCGCTACTATATCAACGACACCGGAACCGGGAACACCGTCAACACCTCTCACCCGCGTGTCCTGCAGATGGTCATGGACAGCCTGCGCTACTGGGCCGAGGAGATGCATGTTGACGGCTTCCGTTTCGATCTCGGCACTATCCTCGGTCGCGAGCCGGAAGGTTTCGACCAGCGCGGCGGCTTCTTCGACGCTGTCACGCAGGACCCGGTGCTCTCCAAGGTCAAGCTTATCGGAGAACCCTGGGACATTGGTCCGGGCGGCTATCAGGTCGGCGGCTTCCCGCCCGGCTGGGCCGAGTGGAACGACAAGTATCGCGATTCGACGCGCGAATACTGGTTGAACGCTGACAACACATCTCAGGACTTCGCGGCCCGCCTCCTCGGTTCTGGCGACATCTACGACCTGCGCGGCCGCCGCCCCTGGGCAAGCGTCAACTTCATCACGGCGCATGACGGGTTCACCCTCAACGACCTCGTTTCCTACGACCAGAAGCACAATGACGCCAATGGTGAAGACAACAGGGACGGCCACGACCACAATCGCAGCCACAATTATGGTCATGAGGGTCCGACCGACGACGCAGAAATCAACGCGATCCGCGACCGCCAGAAGCGCAACTTCCTGGCCACACTGTTCTTCTCGCATGGCACGCCGATGCTGCTGGCCGGCGACGAGTTGGGACGCTCCCAGATGGGCAACAACAACGGCTATTGCCAGGACAGTGAAATCAGCTGGCTGCACTGGGAAAATTTGCCGGAGACCTGCGAAGAGCTGAGAGAATTCAGCCGCCGCCTTATCGCGCTCCGCAAGGCCCAACCACTCCTGCGTCGCGCGAACTGGCGCGACGGCATGATCATCGATTGGTACAATGTCGATGGCGGCCGGCAGGAGAACGAGCATTGGCTGGAGGGCAACCCGCTTGCCTTGAAACTGCTGCGCCCCGATCTCGAGGGCGAGCATGATGTCTGGCCTGAAATCCTGCTCCTGTTCAACCCGATCGCAGAGGACATCGATTTTGCCTTGCCCGACACCGGCGGTGGGAGCTGGCAGCTTGAACTGACTACCTTCGATACAGATCGAAGAGGCGATGTCGCCGAGGAAGGCCACACTTTCGGGCTTCAAGCCCGATCACTCGCGCTTTTCAGGCGAGCCTAAACCAGAACGATCAGCTCTGCGCCGCCCGCTGAAGCACCTCGAAATCATAAAGCTGCCCGGCGACAGAAATGCGTCGGGCGGAGATGACAACCGAGACAACCGTTCCGGACGCATCGCGAACCTCGCCGTGCATGCCGGTATATCCCCCGTCCCTGTCCAGCAGCATGAGACGTTCGGTTCGTGCCTCGCTGCCAGAGACGACACCTGATGCGACCATTTCGCTGCCACGGATCTCGTCCCAGTTCTTCCCGACCAGATCGAGATAGGCCTGATTCACGCGGACATAACGGGAGCTTTTCTGTCCGATACTGGAGATCGAGAAGGCGACCGGAGAAAGCTCGAAGAGAGCCTGGATCACAGGGCCTGAAAGGGCGGTCGCTTCCGCCTGCTCGATGACCTCTCGAGAGATCAGCCTGTCCTCGTTCGCTGCAGACATCTCGTAGTCGGCCGGCATGGCCAATTCGTCCCGGAGAACAGCGACGAACCGCCAGAGATCAACTTCCAGGAACGGAGGTTTGTGCGTGTCATTGACGCCTTCCAGTAGCGCTGGCAGCGCCGCGATCGCACTCGACAGACGTTGGGTTTCCTTGGGGCTGCGAGCCTCGTCGAGCAGCGTCTGCAACTTCCCAAGCGCTATTGCGTGCAGGAGCGCATAGGCCTGCTGCAACTTCTCGGACCGTTCAGCTTCCACCTCTTGGAGGAGGCGAGAACCATCGGCGACGGGCAGTGCCTCGAGCAAAGCCCAGATATTGCGCTCCTGTGGACACTCCTCGTTCTGGGCTACTCCCTGCGGTGCATAGCGAATGAGACTGAGGATCGTCTCGACACCGAAACTGTTCACGTCGGTAGACACGGCTTGACCGTTGTCGCCGGCTCTGAGCGCTGTCAGACGCGTTGGCCCACCATTGTCATCGAAATAGACAGAGACTTCTGAGACAGTTTCCGGAAATTCGAGCCAGGGATGTTCACTGCGAAACGCCGTCAGCGCAGCAGCGTCGAGAACTGTCAGAGCATACATGGACACCTCCTCCACAATCGGCTGGGAGTGCCCTGCACCCGCATCCCGCTCCATAGAGCAGGAATCGCCTTACATCAGCATAAAGCAAATTACCGGGCCTCTGCACGCGTTTCTACGAGCCCACAAGTATATGAATGTTTATGCTGGCAAGGAGCGGCTTTGAAGTTGTCGCAAGAATGCGACATCCCGGCGCCGAACAATTGATGTGCTCGGGCGCCGGAACGTTCATTGCGAGAGAAGAATTCAGAAAAACGCCTGGATGCCGGTCTGCGCGCGCCCCAGGATCAGCGCATGCACATCATGCGTACCCTCATAGGTGTTAACCGTCTCCAGGTTCTGCGCATGGCGCATGACATGGTATTCGATCTGGATGCCGTTGCCGCCATGCATGTCGCGAGCCATGCGGGCGATGTCGAGCGCCTTGCCGCAATTGTTGCGCTTGACGATAGAGATCATCTCCGGCGCGAACTGGTGTTCGTCCATCAGACGACCGACGCGCAGCGAGCCCAGTAGACCGAGCGCAATTTCCGTCTGCATGTCGGCGAGCTTCTTCTGGAAGAGCTGCGTGCCGGCGAGCGGCTTGCCGAACTGCTTGCGGTCGAGGCCATACTGGCGGGCACGGTGCCAGCAATCTTCGGCCGCACCAAGAACGCCCCAAGAGATGCCATAGCGAGCGCGGTTAAGGCAGCCGAACGGCCCCTTGAGACCCGACACGTTGGGCAGAAGCGCATCTTCGCCAACTTCGACGCCATCCATGACGATTTCGCCGGTGACGGAAGCGCGGAGCGAAAGCTTGCCGCCGATCTTCGGCGCGGAAAGACCCTTCATGCCTTTTTCGAGGATGAAGCCACGGATCTCGCCGCCATGCGCCTCGGACTTCGCCCAGACGACGAAGACATCGGCGATCGGGGAATTGGAGATCCACATCTTCGCGCCGCGCAGGCGGTAACCGCCCTCGATCTTCTCAGCGCGGGCTTTCATGCCACCCGGATCGGAGCCAGCATCCGGTTCGGTCAAGCCGAAGCAGCCGATGAGTTCGCCGGAAACGAGGCCCGGCAGATACTTGTCCTTCTGCTCTTCCGAGCCATACGCGTAGATCGGATAGATGACCAGCGACGACTGAACGCTCATCATCGAGCGATAGCCCGAGTCGATCCGCTCGATTTCACGTGCGACGAGGCCGTAGGAAACGTAGTTGGCACCGGCCGCACCATACTTCTCCGGCAGCGTGACGCCGAGAAGCCCGGCCTGCCCCATCAGCCGGAAAAGCTCCGGCTCGACCGTTTCGCCGAGATAAGCGTCGGATACCCGCGGCGCGAGCTCGGCCTGAGCGAAGGCTGCCGCTGCATCCTGGATCATCCGTTCGTCCTCGTTCAGGACCTCGGATATCAGGAAAGGATCACTCCAGGAAAACGGCTGCATCTCGCTCATCGGTCTCATCCATTTGTTTCGTTATCCCAGATTGCTCATGACTGAGTAGAATTCAAGCCATGTTTACTCATGTTGCTATTAGGTCTATTCATATCGCATGCTCACACACCAACGCCGATTCCTGCCATCCACCAGCGCGCTTGCCGCCTTCGATTCCGTCGCCAAGCTCGGCAGCTTTTCGGCCGCCGCCAACGAACTGGCACTCACGCAGGGGGCCATTAGCCGCCAGATCGGGTTGTTAGAAGACCAGTTGGGCGTCCGGCTCTTCGAGCGCACCAACAGGGGCGTGGAGCTCACCTCGATCGGCCGCACCTATGCCAAGGGTATCGGCGACGCGCTGGCCACGATCCGCACGCTCTCGCTCGAAGCCATGGCAACCCGTGACGACACCCATTTGCGGCTCGCCATCCTACCGACCTTCGGCACCCGCTGGCTGATGCCGCGCATGCCGGATTTCCTGTCGAAGAACCCGGCGATCATCATGGACTTCGCCACCCGCATCGGCCAGTTCGATTTCGAGGGGTCGGGTCTAGACGCAGCAATTCATATCGGCGAACCGAACTGGCCCGGTACGGATTGCCAATTCCTGATGCATGAGATGGTAGCCCCCGTCTGCAGCCCGACATTCCTCGCGGAAAACCCCGTAAAGCGGCCTGAAGACCTGCTGACAAAGCCCCTGTTCGATATGGCTTCGCGTCCACGCGCCTGGGAACAGTGGTTCGCGAGCCTCGACATCGGCGAAGGCCGAGGCGGCGGCATGCGCTTCGAGCAATTCTCCAATGTCGTCCAGGCCTGCCATGCCGGCCTCGGCATCGCGCTTGTCCCGACCTTCCTGATCGAGCCGGAACTGGCGAGCGGACAGCTGGTCCGCGCCTGGGATCACGAGGTGAAAAGTGCAAGCGCTTATTACCTCGTTCGCCCGCTGTCGAAGATGGCTTATGGGCCGGCCAGCACCTTTGCAGCCTGGATCCTGGAGCAAGCGAGAACCTTCAGCGAGCGACGTCCGGCAAGCGGTTGAAGAGCACCCAGAAATGACTCCCGCCCTGTGTCCTGTGCCGATTGACAACCTATCGTCATGAGCAAAGACTAACCTTCGGAAGCCATGATCAGGCTCGGAGGGGACCATGTTCACACACCGTTTTTCGCGATTTCTCGCACTCGCGCTGGCTCTTGTCCCGATATCGCTCCCGGCTTCCGCACAGGATATCCGCACCATAGAGCGCATCGATGACGCCGACTATTTCGGCTTCGACCTGCGAACGGAGAAGAACGTTTCGATCGACGAATGCGAGACAAGCTGCATCGGCGACGCGTCCTGCCGGGCTTTCACTTTCAATCCCAAGGTCAACTGGTGCTTTCTCAAGTCCGATTATGACCAGCTGAACAGTTTTCCAGGCGCGATCGCGGGCCGTATTGTCGTCCAGACCGCCGAGGGAGACATCGGCGCCCCGCCGGCCCTGCCATTTGTTTCGGAATACCTTAAGACTGAGGCCCGCAACCAACGCGACAATCTGGCGGTCGCACCGGAACAGCAGGGACTTGGACGCGACGCCCTGATCGAAACCGGTCGCGCAGGCTTCACCGGCGGCAATATCGACTACGCCATCGCGTCGCTCAAGGGCGCCCTGTCGGTCGATCCCGATGATCCGGCCCTGTGGCTCGAACTGGCCCGCATGGCAAACACCGTGACCGGCAATTATTCCATGGCCAACGAAGGGGCAATGGCCTCCATCAACGGCTATCTGCTGACCCGTGGCGCAGTGACCCGCGCCGACGCCTTGGCAACGCTCGCCAAGTCACTCGAAAACAGCGAGACCTGGCGCCCGGCGCTCAGCGCCTACAAGGCAAGCCTCGAACTCGCGTCGAACGCCGAAGTGCGCGCCGCCTTCGAAGACCTGCGCTCCCGCCAGGGCTTCCGCGTCGTCAACAACACGGTCGATTCCGACAGCGCCTCACCGCGCGCCTGCGTCGAATTCTCCGAACCGCTGGTCAAGCGTGGCGTCGACTATTCGCCCTTTGTCACCCTCGACGGCAAGACGCCGAAGGCGCTCGAAGCGAAGAACAACCAGATCTGCGTCGAGGGCCTGGAGCATGGCGGCCGCTACCGCCTCGCGCTCCGCGCCGGCCTGCCCTCCTCGGTCGACGAAAATCTGGAAGCCCCTGTCGAGCTTGAGCTTTATGTCCGCGACCGAAGCGCCACCGTGCGCTTCACCGGCGACGCCTTCGTTTTGCCCTCCTCTGCCCGTCAGGGCATTCCGCTGGTCTCCATCAACAGCGAAAGCGCCAATCTCGAGCTCTACCGGATCGGCGACCGCAACATCGCTCCGCTTCTGGCATCCTCGCAGTTCCTGACCCAGATGGACGGCTACACCGCCGGGCGCGTCAAGGACGAGATCGGCGAACTTGTCTGGCAGGGCTCGGTCGAAATCGCCAACGAGCAGAACAAGGAAGTCGTCACCAGCATTCCACTGCAGGACGCGCTGCCCACCCGCAAGCCCGGCATCTATGTGATGACTGCGGTCTCTCCGACCGGTGTCACCGAGAACTGGGACAGCCGCGCGACGCAATGGTTTGTGGTGTCCGACATCGGCCTTTCGACCTTTGCCGGCACCGACGGCCTGCACGTCTTCGCCCGCTCGCTCGCATCGGCAAGTCCGCTTGCCAATATCGAGCTGCAGCTGATCGCCAAGAACAACGAGATCCTGGCGACCGCCACGACCGATTCCGAGGGTCGTGCACGCTTCGACGCCGGTCTCGTGCGCGGCGGCGCGGCACTGGCGCCAGCCGTCATCGCGGCCCGCAGCGGTGCCGACGATAACGTCTTCCTCGACATGACCCGCGCCGGCTTCGACCTCTCCGACCGAGGTGTCACCGGTCGCCCGGCACCGGGGCCGGTCGACATCCTCGCCTGGACCGAGCGTGGTATCTACCGCCCCGGCGAAACCGTGCATGCGGCAGCGCTGGCCCGCGACACCAATGCTGATGCCATTTCCGGCCTGCCGCTGACCTTCCTGTTTTCGCGACCGGATGGTGTTGAATTCCGCCGCATGGCCGTGACGAGCGAGACACTCGGTGGCTATGCCGTTGACCTCCCGATCCTGGCCAATGCCATGCGTGGCACCTGGACTGTCGCAATCCACACGGATCCCAAGAAGCCGGCCATCGCTCAGTCGACCTTCCTCGTCGACGACTTCGTGCCGGATCGGCTCGATCTCAAACTGTCCAGCGAAGCCACGGCGATCTCCCCTGATGAGCCAGTAACAGTCTCCGCCGATGGCCGCTACCTCTATGGCGCGCCGGCAGCCGGCCTGACGCTCGAAGGCGAGGTGGTCATCCGCCCGACGACGAGCCATCCGGACTTTGATCGCTACAGCTTCGGCCTGGCAGACGAAGAAGGCATCGAGGACATGCGTGTGCCGCTCGAAGGACTTGACGCGCTGGATGACGAGGGTCTCGCCAACATCGACGTGTCCCTCTCCGATCTGCCTTCCACGACGCGGCTCCTGAATGCCGACGTGGTCCTGCGCCTGCGCGAAGGCGGCGGTCGCGCCGTCGAACGCAAGCTCAGCCTGCCGGTCACGCCGGAAGGTTCAATGATCGGCATCAAGCCGGAATTCGAGGGCGACCTCGCCGAAAACACCAATGCCGCCTTCAACCTGATCGCCCTTGGCCCCGATGGTCAACGCCAAGCGTTGCCGGGCGCCCGCTGGAAGCTGATAAAGCTGGAGCGGAACTACCAGTGGTACCGCGATGGTTCGTCTTGGCGCTACGAGCCTATCACCACGACCAAGCTCGTGGCCGACGGCACGATCGACATCGCACCCGATGGCACAGCGCTTTCGGTACCTGTCACCTGGGGCAGCCATCGCCTTGAAGTCGAACAGGGCGGCGCGGTCACCAGCGTCGATTTCGATGCCGGCTGGTTCGTCACCGCAAGCTCCACCGAAACGCCGGACGCCCTCGAAATCGGCCTCGACAAGCCTTCCTACCAGGTGGGCGACACAGCAAAGCTCAAGATCTCGCCGCGCTTCGCCGGTCAGGTCATCGTCACCTCCGGCACGGATGCTCTGATTTCCACCCAGATTGCCGAAGTCCCGGCCACCGGCACAGAAATCGAGATCCCTGTGACATCAGATTTCGGCGCCGGGGCCTATGTGACGGCAACGCTCTTCCGCCCGGGCGACGCCGAGGAAAGCCGCATGCCGGCGCGTGCGATCGGCATCGCCTGGCTCGCCGTCGATCCGGGTGCCGACAAACTCGCGATCAAGCTTTCGCCGCCGGAAAAGACCATGCCCCGCCAGCCACTGGAAATCCCCGTGGAAGTCACCGGCGCAGGCATTGGCGAGGAAGCCTATGTGATGGTCGCCGCCGTTGACGTCGGCATCCTCAATCTCACCCGCTACGAGACACCCGATCCGGAAGCCTATTACTTCGGCCAGCGCCGCCTCGGCCTTGAACTGCGCGATCTCTACGGCCGCCTGATCGATGGCTCGCTGGGCGCAACCGGACGTCTGCGCACCGGTGGTGACGGTGGTCAGGTCGCGCTTCAAGGCAACCCTCCGCGCGAAAAGCTCTTGGCCTTCTTCTCAGGGCCCGTGAAGCTCGATGCAGACGGGAAGGCAACCGTTTCCTTCGACATTCCGCAGTTCAATGGCACCGCGCGTGTCATGGCCTGGGCCTGGTCGAAGACCGGCGTCGGCCATAGCGAGACAGACGTGATCATCCGCGATCCGGTCGTCGTCACGGCCAGCCTGCCGAAATTCTTGGCGCCCGACGACGAAAGCAGTCTGCGCCTCGATATCGCGGCGACGGATGCACCGTCCGGCACCTACACGCTCGCCGTCACCGGCAACGATCCGGTCAGCGTCGGCGGCGCAGAAAGCCAGGAAGTTGCGCTGATCGCAGGTGAAACCACCACCGTTACCCTGCCGCTGACCGCCAATGCACCCGGCGACGGCGTCATCGACATCGCTCTCTCCGGCGCCGACGGCATCGCCGTCAGCCAGTCCCTCGACCTCCCGGTCCGTCCGGCAACCTTGCCGATTACCGAGCGGCAGGTCATTGCGCTGGCACCGGGCAAGAGCCTGACCGTCGATGGCGACCTGTTCGCCGACAGTCTGCTGCAGGGCGCCTCGGTTAGCCTCAACGTCGCCCGCGCCGACGGCCTCGATATTCCAGGGCTGCTCATGGCGCTCGACCGCTATCCCTACGGCTGCGCCGAACAGACCACGAGCCGCGCGCTGCCGCTTCTCTACTTCGATGAACTGGCCAAGCTCTCCGGCCTGCCGGAGGACGAGGCGATCAACAAGCGCGTTCAGGACGGCATCCTCCGCGTGCTCGCCTATCAGTCGTCGAGCGGTTCCTTCGGCCTCTGGGCACCCGGTTCCGAAAGCCTCTGGCTCGACGCCTATGTCACCGACTTCCTGACCCGCGCTCGCGAGCAGAAGTTCGACGTGCCGGAAGAAGCCCTGGTCCAGGCGCTGCAGAACCTGCAGAACCGCATCGCCTATGACAACGACATCCGCACGCGCGGCAACGAGATCGCCTATGCGCTCTACGTACTTGCCCGCAGCCGCAAGGCCTCACTCAGCGATCTGCGCTACTACGCCGATACCATGCTGGGTGACTTCCCGACGCCGCTCTCGAAAGCGCATCTGGCAGCGGCCTTGTCTCTCTATGGCGACAGCGAGCGGGCCAACGGCGTCTTCCTCGATGCAGCCGGAATGAGTGAGCAGGCCCGCCTGACGCCGGTCAGCTTTTCCCGCTCCGACTATGGCTCGGCGCTTCGCGATGCTGCTGGCGTTCTGGCGCTTGCCGCCGAAAGCCGACCGGTTCCGCCCGTTGTCCCGATCCTGGCTAAGGTCGTGGCCGACGAATGGAAGGCCAAGCAAACCCTCAGCACCCAGGAACAGACCTGGATGCTGCTTGCCGCCCGCGCGGTGCAGCAGGACGACATGGGGCTAAAGCTGGATGTCAACGGCGCGGAAAAGACCGGTGCCTATGCCGCGACCATCCCGGGCGACGCCCTGCTCCAGGCCCCGATGACGCTGACCAATACCGGGCTTGATCCGGTCAGTGCAGCGATCACGACGGTCGCAGCCCCGGTCGAACCGCCGGCAGCGGGTGGCGAGGGCTTCGAGATCACCAAGACCTATTACGGTCTCGACGGCGAGGAAGCCAACGTCACCGAAGCTATCCAGAACGAGCGTTATGTTGTGGTGCTGGAAGTGACCGAGGAAGACGAGTGGCCGGCGCAGCTGCTGGTCACCGATCTGCTTCCGGCGGGCTTCGAGATCGACAATCCGAGCCTGGTCGACAGTGCAGCCTTGGCGAACTTCGAATGGATCGGTCAGACTGAAACCGCGCATCTCGAATTCCGCAGCGACCGCTTCGTCGCCGCCGTCAATCGCGGCGAAGGCGAAAACGGCACGATCACGCTGGCCTATGTCGTCCGCGCCGTCACGCCCGGCACCTTTGACCTGCCCGCAGCAAGCGTCGAAGACATGTATCGTCCGCAGCTGTCGGCGCGCACGGCAGCCGGTGCGATGACGGTCTCGACCGCACCCTGATGGGTCGGGCGAGGCGCATCGGGATCAGCATCGGGGCGGTCGCCATCGCGGCCACCGCCTCGCTCGCCGGACTCGATTGGGCAGACGGAAACTATCCTCCCCCGCTGGACGCGGCGCGGGAGGTCTCGACCGAAATCCTCGATCGCGACGGCCAGCTCTTGCGCGCCTTCGCAACCCGCGGAGGTCTCTGGCGGCTTGAGACAACGATCGATGACGTCGATCCGGCCTTGCTGAAAATGCTCGTCGCCTATGAGGACCGCCGCTATGAGAGCCATTCCGGCGTCGATCTCCTGGCGCTGGGTCGAGCCGCCTGGCAGCTCGCCGCCAATGGCCGCATCGTCTCAGGCGCCTCGACGCTCTCGATGCAGGTGGCCCGCCTGATCGAGCCCCGTCGGGAACGTTCGATCAGCGCCAAGCTCATCCAGATCGCCCGCGCGATCCAGATAGAGCGGCGCCTGTCGAAGACGGAAATCCTAAACCTCTATCTCACCCACGCCCCCTATGGCGGCAATCTCGAAGGCGTGCGTGCGGCAAGCCTCGCCTGGTTCGGCAAGGAACCCAAACGCCTGTCGACAGCGGAGGCAGCTCTCCTCGTAGCGCTGCCCCAGCTGCCGGAAAAGCGCCGCCCGGACCGTTACCGCGACAATGCGCTCGAAGCCCGCAAACGGGTTCTGGAACGGGCGCGAGAGGCCGAAGTCGTTGATGAGACGGAGGTCGAGCTGGCGCTAAATGCTTCACTGCCTAAAATACGCCGTCAGTTGCCGGCCCTTGCGCCACATCTGGCAGAAGCCGCCCGACGCAAGGCGCCCGACGTCAAGCTCCACCAGACCACCATTCTACGTCCGGTTCAGGAGATCCTCGAAAAGGTAGCGCGCGAAGCCGGCCGCAAGCTTGATCCCAAGGTCTCGCTCGCTTTGTTGATGGCCGATGCGACCACCGGCGAGATCGTCGCCGAAGTCGGTGCTGCTGACTATTTCGATTCATCCCGCTCCGGCTGGATCGACATGACGCGGGCAGAACGTTCGCCCGGCTCGGCGCTGAAACCCTTCATCTACGGGCTTGCCTTCGAGCAGGGTCTGGTCGCCCAGGAGACCATCGTCGAGGATCGCCCGGCCGACTTCTTCGGCTACCGCCCGAAGAACTTCGACATGCAGTACCAGGGCGATGTCAGCATCCGCCAGGCGCTGCAGCTGTCGCTGAACGTGCCCGCCGTGCGCCTTCTCGACGCCGTCGGCCCCTCCCGCCTGATGGTGCGCCTGCGCCGCGCCGGTGTGACGCTGAAGCTCCCGCCGAACGAGGCTCCAGGCCTCGCGATTGCACTCGGCGGTGCCGGCATCACGCTGAAGGATCTTGTTCAACTCTATGCAGGGCTCGCCAACCGCGAACAGCCGGTCCGGCTCGGCGATGGCATCCGCGACAAGGCCGAACTGATCGACGAACAGCCCATCTTCGAACCCTCAGCCGCCTGGACGGTGGCCGACGTGCTCGGCGACGTCCTGCCACCGACGGGAAGCCCGCCCGCAGGCATCGCCTACAAGACCGGCACGAGCTACGGCTATCGTGACGCCTGGTCGGTCGGCTATGACGGCCGTTATGTGCTCGGCGTGTGGATCGGCCGGCCGGACAATGCCGCCGTCCCCGGCATCTCCGGTTATCAGACCGCAGCCCCGATCCTCTTCGAGGCCTTCGCCAAATCCGGCCTCGCCGGAACGGCTCTGCCCCGAGCGCCCACCGGCGCCAACCGCATCGCCGCCTCCGAGCTGCCGCAGTCCCTGCGCCGCTTCTCCGTCGATCCAAACGGCCTCATCTCCGTCTCGGCTCGCGAGCGGCCGCCACAGATCGTCTATCCGCTGGAAGGCTCCGTGCTCGAACTCGGCACGAGCCCGGATGGAGAGCCCCTGCCTGTCGTCATGAAGATGCAGGCCGGCCGCGCTCCGTTCCGCTGGCTGGTCGACGGCAAGCCGATGAGCGACAGCACCCGGAGACGAACCGGCGAATGGCGTCCACAAGGCTCCGGGCAATCGACGCTCACTGTCATAGATGCCGAAGGGCGGGCTGCATCCGTTAACGTCTTTATCCGTGATTGACGCCAGATAGGCGCCATGGCGTGATCCGATCGCGCTTAGGCACCGTAGAATTTCCCGTTAACTCTGTCGAACGGGAGACCTTCGTTATGACCAGCAGCTTGCGCGCCGGAATGATCACGCTCCTGACTTTCGCCTTCGCCACGACGGGTGCGATGGCAAATGAGCGCTTCACGGCAAACGACATCAACAAGGAAATCATCGGCAAGCGGATTTACCTTGCAGCGCCGCTTGGCGGCGAATTCCCCCTAAACTATCGCAGCAACGGCCAAGTGGATGGCACTGGCGAGGCACTAGGCCTTGGCCGTTTCGCCAAGCCGAATGACAAGGGCCGCTGGTGGATCAAAGGCGACCGACTTTGCCAGCAGTTCACCAGCTGGTACAAGGGCGCACCCATGTGCTTCGAGCTGATCCGCACCGGTGACAAAAGCCTCAAATGGATCCGTGACAACGGCCAGACCGGTACGGCCCGCATCGGCAGCAGCATCTGAAGCCTGAAGCCGCTTGCCGCCCGATCTCTCGGTCTCTACTTTGCGTTCGAAGGCAAAGTAGAGACCTTGATGGCAAATCTGAGAAACAGGCCGATCGGAGCCACGGCCACTCTGGGACGAACCGGCTATCCAGCCATTCGCTCGGCCACCGGCGGTGAACTCGGCATCGCAACCGGCCCCACGCAGGCAGGGTTCAATCCGCTCGACCTCTTGCTCGCCTCGCTCGCCGCCTGCATGAGCATGAGTGCAAGGATAGCCGTGCGCGACCTGGGATACGCGGGACAATTTGAGCGCGTGACCGTCGAGGTCACTGGCGAAAAAGCCGAGGATGGCCCTTCCCGCTTCGTGGCATTCAAGGTCGTGATCGCTTTTGGCGGCGAACTCGATGCTGATCAGCGGCTGGCCGCGGCACACCGCGCAGAGGAAATCTGCACGGTCAGCAACAGCCTGGCGGTGCGCCCGCAGCTGATCGTCACCGCCCTTTAATCGATAAGCAGACGCATCGTCGAGGGGTCAGCCACGCCATCGCAAAACACATTCAGGGCCTGCCTGAACAGGCCTCCGTCATTCTCGTTGGAAACAGCGGCAAAGAGGGTCATCGACGAACGAAACTTCAGATCGTCGGGACGCCCGAAGATCTCCGCAAGACTGCTGTTGGGATGGGTCAGGACAGTCTGGGTCGCCAGTCGGATGCGCTCACCTAGAATAGGATGCGCGAGATAGGCACGCGCTTCGTCCGCCGATCGCAGTGCATAATGGCGAGCAGTCGGGGAATACCCGAGACCCTTAAGTTGCGGAAAGATGAACCACATCCAATGGCTACGCTTCTGACCGCCCTGCAATTCCCGGATGGCTTGCGCATAACTTTCGCTCTGTGCGTATAGGAACCGACCGAGATCGAAACTTGAATCGTCAGACATCATCAAACCCTCCTCGGATGGCGTCATGCGAGTGATCCATCGGCCGTGGCCCATATGATCAACTATCCCGCCATACCGGTGTTAAATCTTGACGTTTGAGCAATGTTCGTTAACAAGAACGTGAGGCGCCGTGATTTCAGCATCACCGCGTCCGAACCTGGTGCCGGGCCCCTCTGGCGAGAGTTTTACGGCGCTCTCGTGATGTCGGTACCGCCAGCAATTAGCCGGCGGATTCTAGAACAATGAACACTTGGATCATGCTTCATGCGAAGGCGTGCAGGTCGCTTCGCATCTCCACTCTTTTGATTTCCTCCAGCCTGGAGGTCCGCTCGTGAGCACGTCTGCAGCAACGGGTAGCAATTCCACCCTCGGTTATTTCCGCTGGGCCTTCATCGTCACGGCGATCGGCCTCATCCTCGGCGGCGTTCTCGGCTGGCAGTCGACCGGCACGATCGGCGGCATGGCGACCGTCTTCTTCATCTGCGCAGTTCTGGCGGTCCTCGAGATCTCGCTGTCCTTCGACAACGCGATCGTCAACGCCAACAAGCTGAAGGACATGACCCCCGTCTGGCAGCATCGCTTCCTGACCTGGGGCATCATCATCGCCGTGTTTGGCATGCGTATCGTCTTCCCGCTGCTGATCGTGGTGATCGCCGCTCAGATCGGGCCGATCGAAGCGATCATACTGGCAGCGCGCGAGCCCGCTGAATATGCCCGCATCATGAATGACGCGCATCTTCCGATCGCAGCCTTCGGCGGCACCTTCCTGATGATGGTCGGCCTCACCTATTTCTTCAACCACGAGAAGGACGTGCACTGGATCGAGTGGATCGAGAAGCACATGGCGCGCTCGGCCTCCATCAAGGGCATCGAGATCGCGCTCGTCCTGCTCCTGATCCTTCTGTTCTCCAACCTTCTCGAAGGTGAAGAAGCGACGACCTTTGTCTATTCTGCGATCTACGGGCTGGTAACTTTCCTGGCCGTCGAAGTGCTGGGTGGACTGCTCGACGCCTCGCAGAAGACCATGAGCGAAGCCGCCAAAGGCGGTCTCGGCGCCTTCATCTATCTGGAAGTGCTAGACGCCAGCTTCTCCTTCGACGGCGTTATCGGCGCATTCGCGCTGACGCAGAACCTCTTCATCATCGCGATCGGTCTCGGCATCGGTGCGATGTATGTGCGGTCGATGACCATCATGCTGGTCGAGAAGGGTACGCTTGCGGAATATCGTTATCTGGAACACGGCGCCTTCTACGCCATCCTGATCCTCTCCGTGATCATGTATGTCCAGACGCTCTTCCATATTCCGGAAGTGATCACCGGCCTCGGTGGCGCAGCCCTCATCGGCATCTCGCTGTGGTCTTCGATCAAATACAACCGCGAAGAACGCGCCGAAGAAGAACGTCTGGCCCGCGAAACCGTGGCCGAGAACATCTGATCCGGCATCGACATTTTACAAAAAAGGCCGGCGAATTAGCCGGCCTTTTTTGTTTGGCCTCAATCGGGCCCAACATCTCCGCCGCGAGAACCGACCTCCGGCAGGGATCCCGTTCCGGGCGTCTTCATAGGATCCTGCAGCTCCTTCTTGTCGTGAGGCCCGGCTGCGGGCAGGTCTTTTGCAGTGGATTTCCGATTTTCTTGCTGCTGTTTTTCGGATTCCTGATCGCGAGTGCTCATGCGGTGTCTCCTATCGTGGGACACGGGAAACAGCTGCCAGGCCCTCTGGGTTCCAGACAGTCAACGCGCCACATGCCGGAACCGACGGAAGTCAGCCACGTTTCCTCGATTATTGCATGAGGAGGAGCAATCATGAGCAGTGACAAGAGCGTTGAGACCGAGAGCAACAAGCCGAAACTCCAAAAGCAGGACCGTCGAGCGGACAAACACAATGGCAAGGATCGCAACCCGGCCAAAAGCCGGCGGGAAGGTTGGACCGAACAGGGTGTCCGGCTCGACCCCACGCGCCGCATCGATTGAGGCAGCGATCACGTGTGACACCAACGACCACGGACTCGCTCGACCGAGGGACCGCTGCGCGAGTACGGCCAGTCTTGTGGAGCGAAAATCACCTCCTACATCTCGACAAATGTTAGGAGAGCCGTGAGTTGACCAACGAGAGAGAGCCGCCAACCAGTCCCACAGCCGAAGCCGGCGTGGCATCCAGACGGCTTGCCCGCCTTCAGTCCCATGCTGCAGAAGCGGGATCCGTTAGCCTTGACGAGCTGATGTCAGCCATGGGCCGGAGCAGCATAGCCTTCGCGATCCTGATACTCTCGCTGCCGGCCCTCACCCCGATCCCCGGCCCCTTTGGCCTCGTTTTCGGCAGTTGCCTGGCGATCGTCTCGCTTCAGATCATTGCTGGCTACCGGCGAATCTGGCTGCCGCAGTTCCTCGGACGGCGGCAAGTGTCCAGCGGAGTCATCGATGTCATGGTGCGCTACACCGCCCCGCTGGTCGCCCGCGTGGAAACGCTGCTACGCAAGAACCGCATGCGCCATCTTGCCGGCCCCCGTGCACAGGCCTTTCTTGGCGTGCCGGTTCTTCTGCTCGCCATTGCCGTGGCGCTTCCGATCCCCTTCGGCAATTTCCTTCCCGTCGCAGCACTGGTGATGATCGCGCTTGGCCTGATGGAGCGCGACGGATTGGTCATCATTCTCGGCGTCGCCTTGGGCGTCATTGCCCTAGGCGCTTCGGGCGGTCTGGTCTATGCGGCAGCAAGAGGCCTCGGTTGGGCGATCGGCCCCTGAAAAAAATCTTCGTCTGCGATGGAATAGAAAAGCCTCCGCCTCCGTATATAGGGGCATGACGACGAACTCGAACCCGTTCAATGTGATTGGCCAGCTCGCAGCATTGCGACGCTACGCCCGTTCGCTCGTCAGGAATCCAGACGATGCCGAAGACCTGGTGCATGATGCACTCGTGCGAGCCCTGGAACGAAGGTCGACCTTCAGGAGTGGCGGCAGCATCCGCAACTGGCTGATGTCGATCCTACACAACACCCATATCGATCGGCTACGCCGGGACCGAGCCACTCATCGCCGGCAGGATGCCGCACTCGAACTTACCGAGTTCGTCGCACCCGCCGGCCAGGAACACGCCGTGCGCCTCGGCCAGGTGCGCGATGCCTTTCTCGCCCTGCCGGAAGAGCAGCGGGAAGCACTGCACCTCGTGGCCATCGAAGAGCTCTCCTACCAGGAGGCTGCCGATGTCTTGAACATACCTGTGGGAACGCTGATGTCTCGCATTTCTCGTGCCCGTGCCCGCCTGCGGGCCATGGAAGGCGGCGAGGAGACGAACCCCGTCCCCCATCTCAGAATCGTTGGAGGAAATTCCGATGACCAGCCGTGATCCCGTGATCGAAGCTGACCTGCACGCCTATATCGACGACCAGCTGGATGTCGGCCGTCGCATCGAGGTGGAAGCCTACTTGTCGGAGAACCCGGCCATCGCCGCAAAGGTTATGGCAGACCTTCGCGTACGCGACGAATTGCGCCTGGCGCTGGCTGGCATGCCGGTCGCGGTGCGCCAGGACACGCGCGATGCCGCGCGGGCGCTCGAAAGCGCCGTGAACCGTCCACGCACCGTCGACGTGGTCCGGCGTGCCGCTGCCATCGTTCTTCTCGTCGGTGCCGGCTGGATCGCCCATGGCTGGATCGATCCCGGCAGCATCGGCGAAGTCGTGGCCTCGGTCCCCCCGCCGCAGTTCGTTGAAGAAGCCATGCGCGCCCACCAGACGGCTGGACTGCGGGAACAGATGGAATCGCAGGCTGAAACCAGCCGCTTCGACCCGGCAGAAATTCGCTCGGCGACGGCGATCGTGCTGCCCGCCATGCCGTCCGAATGGTCCGTGCGTGACGCCCAGGTTTTCCCCTCGACCTATGGTCCGAGCGTCGAGCTTGAGGTCGAGCCCCAATCCGGCGAGAGGCTGTCCCTCTTCGCCGTCCGGCCTGGCAATTTTGCTGTGCAGCAGGTGCTGCTGAAGCAGGAGGGCCAGACCAATGCAGCCTATTGGCAGATCGGCGAGGTTGCCTACGCGCTGATCTCCGAAACCGGAAACGCGGACAAGCTGGCCGAACAGGCCCGCAAGCTTGCCCGTACCCTTTATTGATCCCAAGGAGGTACTCGACCATGGATCCCATCCAGAACCGCTTCGGCTACGGCGCTCAGGCCCAGTCCGCGGCACTTTTCGACGAAGGCCTACGCAAGCACATGCTTCGCGTTTACAACTACATGGGCCTCGGGCTGGTTATCACCGGCATCGTCGCCTTCGTGGTCAGCCAGACGCCGGCGCTCTACGTGCCGATCTTCTCCACCCCGCTCAAGTGGGTCGTGATGCTGGCACCGCTCGCCTTCGTTTTCTTCTTCTCGTTCCGTATCCACGCGATGTCGGCCGCCACCGCACAAATGGCCTTCTGGGCTTTTGCGGCCGTAATGGGTCTGTCGCTGTCGTCGGTCTTCCTGGTATTTACCGGAACCTCGATCGCCCGCACCTTCTTCATCACCGCCACGATGTTCGGCGCGATGAGCCTCTATGGCTACACGACGAAGCGTGACCTGTCGAAGTTCGGCTCCTTCCTGATGATGGGTCTGATCGGTGTGGTCATCGCCTCGATCGTCAACATCTTCTTGGGCTCGAGTGCACTGCAGTTTGCGATCTCGGTCATCGGCGTCGTCGTTTTCGTCGGCCTGACCGCTTGGGACACGCAGAACATCAAGGAACAGTATGCCGAGAATGTCGACCAGGAGAGCCAGCAGAAGCTCGCCGTCTTTGGCGCCCTGTCGCTCTACCTCAACTTCGTCAACCTGTTCCAGCTGCTGCTGAGCCTGACCGGCCAGCGCGAGGAATAAGAATAAACGCGTCGGGAGATCGACGAAAAAAGAAGTGCCCGGGTCGCAAGGCCCGGGCACTTTTCCGTTCGATGCACAGCAGATTTTTCGAGGCTATGGCTTCATCGTGATCGAACGATCCAGCCCCTGCCGCGTTATAGCGGCGACACAACCCAATCGGAGTTCCCATGGACGTCCTGCGCATTCTTCTCGCCATCCTGCTCCCGCCAGTCGGCGTATTCCTCCAGGTGGGCATCGGCCTGCATTTCTGGCTCAACATCCTGCTGACGCTGTTCGGCTACATTCCCGGCATCATCCACGCGATCTGGGTGATCATTCGAAAATAACCCGTGAGCTATCTCGGAGGCCTCATGCAGAGCGGGATTGTATGCCCACTCTTTTCCGTTCGAGGAGAGGTCTTTGAGGACTGCCCGGCTTCAAGCGACCGAGCCAAGTGCCGCAGCACGATCAAGGCATCCAGCCACCGGCACGTTACGGCCGGAAGCGACCGAAGTACCTGTCCCCTTACAGCGTTATCACGAGTACAGCGAGGAACAGGATTGAGAGCGCAACGGCTGCCATGGCCGCCCGCTGCCTGCAGACCTCGGCGAAACGGGAGGACCTGGATTCACCGAAAAACTTTGCAATCGCATGTGACATGGCAGTCTCCGACGAAACGAAGCCACTCATTGGCCTCGGCTGATATCGACACATTTTCGTCATAATCAGCGCAAGGTCAACAATCACGACTAGATTGGTATTCTAAAGATTCGGCACATCGGAAAACGGCTCCCACACTCTCTAGTGAACCGTGGTGATTCCATTCACTCTTCGCGGAATGCTCTTGTTATCTGGTCGGTGAATGGTTTTGCGAGGAATGAGATTACGGTTCGTTCTTCGGTTTCGA
>UCMW01000021.1 GCA_900473745.1 Hyphomicrobiales bacterium
TTGGTCGTGTCTTCGATGTTGGCCGAAGGCGTGAACGTACCGGTCCAGGTCTTGCCACCGTCAGAGCTGCTCAGCGCGCTCAGCGTGCCGTTCTCGACAGTCACATCGGTGTTGTCGAAGTTGGCAACATTCTCAGAGAAGGTGATCGTAACAGTCGAGGTATCACCGATCTTCAGAGCCGTGTCGTTCATCACGATCGAAGAGACCACCGGAGCCTTCGTGTCGATTGCATAGTTGCCGCTCGCCAGACCCGTTCCGGCATTGCCGGCGACGTCGGTATAGACGGCGCCAACCGTCACGACATTGGTCGTGTCTTCGATGTTGGCCGAAGGCGTGAACGTACCCGTCCAGGTCTTGCCACCGTCAGAGCTGCTCAGCGCGCTCAACGTGCCTTTCTCGACAGTCACATCGGTGTTGTCGAAGTTGGCAACATTCTCAGAGAAGGTGATCGTAACAGTCGAGGTATCACCGATCTTCAGAGCCGTATCGTTCATCACGATCGAAGAGACAACCGAAGCCTTCGTGTCGATTGCATAGTTGGCGCTCGCCAGACCCGTGCCGGCATTGCCTGCCGTGTCCGTGTAGCTTGCTGCAACCGTCACGACATTGGTCGTGTCTTCGATGTTGGTCGAAGGCGTGAACGTACCCGTCCAGGTCTTGCCACCGTCAGAGCTCGTCAAAGTGCCGAGCGTCCCATTCTCGACCGTGACATCGGCGTTGTCGAAGCCAACGACCTTCTCGGAGAAGGTAATCGTCACCGTCGAGGTCTCGCCGATCTTCAGCGCGGCATCGCTCATCGTGATCGAGGAGACGACTGGAGCCTTGGTATCGACTGCATAGTTGCCGCTGGCCAGACCTGTACCATCATTGCCGGCGATGTCCGTGTAGCCAGAGCCGACCGTCACGACATTGGTCGTGTCTTCGATGTTGGTCGAAGGCGTGAATGTACCCGTCCAGGTCTTTCCATCATCCGCGCTCGTCAGTGTGCCGAGCGTGCCATTCTCCACTGTGACATCGGTGTTGTCGAAGCCAACGACCTTCTCGGAGAAGGTGATCGTCACCGTCGAGGTCTCGCCGATCTTCAGCGCTGCGTCGTCCATGACGATGGATAAGACAGTCGGCGGAATGACATCAGGCGGAACCACCGTCACGACGAACTTGCCTGCCGTCAGGGACACTCCGTCACCATCGGCATCGACAGCCTGGATGATCGAGGAGAAGTCGATCGCCTTGGCGGCGTTGCCATCGAGCGGCTTGTTGAGCGTGAACGTGCCTTCTCCATCTGCTGCGATGGACAAGGTGAAGACGGTGACATTGCCTGCCTTGGCCGTCAGGACATTGCCGACGGTGGCATATGTCAATGCCACCGTGCCAACGGTCAGCCCCTGCGCGGTGAGCGCAGATGTATCGGTCTTCAGGCCGAAGGTAACCGCCTCGTCCGCGCCGACCTTGACGATATCGCCGAGATCGAAGCTGGCGACGGCTGCCGTGCCCGTCTGTCCGGGTGTGCCTGCGAGGCCGTTCAATGTGCCCTGCAGAGCCGAGGCCAGCGTGGACGCGCTGTTGACGTTCGTCGATGCGCCGCCTTCGACGTTGCCGAGGACGACAAGACCGCCGTTGTTTGCATTGATACCGAAGGCTTCGACCTTGAAGGCCTGATCCGGTCCCGTCGTATCACCGTCGGTCTTGATCGCCGTCAGCTCGTTCTGAATGGCAGCAATCGCCTGGTTGACGTTCGCATTGCCATTGTTGGTCATGTTCGGCTCGCCATCCGACAGGAAGATGAGCTGATTGACGTCTGCATTGGGCAGGGTGCCGGGCTGCGTGGCCGGCGTCGTCACCGACTGCAGATCCACATCGCCATATCCATAGCCAGCCGTGAACTCAACATAAGCAATGGTCTTGCCGCTGTTTGCACCACTGCCGGACAAGACGACGTCCGTCGAGCTGCTGCCGACCACGATAGAGGACGACTGGAACGTCCCGTCGGTGAAGACGATCTTGTACTCGAACTTCGTGTCCCCGGGGTTCTTGTTGTCGTCGAGCTTGAAGGTCGCGCCGGTGACCGGGATGCCGGTGAAGTTGCCGGCATTGGTGTAATCGCCTGCACCGTCGAAATCGTTGAAGGCACCGAAATCAAAACGCAACATCTGGCCCGGATCGACGTCCGTGTCGCTCCAACCGGGGCTCGCACCGAAACCGCCCGTCGTATCGCCATTCGCGTTGATCAGATCGGACTGTGTGTTGCCGGGAACGTCCCAGCCGGACACGAGGGCGATCTGTGTCGACCCATTGCCGATGATGTGTGCCGTGTCGCTGTTCCACCAATCACTATTGGCGTCGAACGACTTCAGGGTCGAGGTCACGCTGACCGAGGTCGATGCAACACCCTCGATCCACTCCAGGGCCTGCTGGAAGCCGGCTTCGTAGTTTGTGCCGCCGCCATCGCTCAGGTTCTGGACATCCTGCAGGGCCTGATTGAGCGCAGACTGCTGCGTGACACCGTTCACGATCAGATCATAGGTACCAACCGGCGAGCCTTCGTCGCCGAACTCGACGATATGGACGCGCACATCCTTTGCACCGGACTGACCGACCTTTTCGAGGAAGTCTTGTACCTGCGCCTTCAGCGTGGAGAGATCGCGATCGATGCTGCCGGAGGTATCCAGCACGAGTACGAAATTCGCCACCTTGCCTGGAACGGGATCCACGACTTCGGGAGCCGTGATCGTAACGGCCTCGCTCGCAGTGGTCAGGTTGGGGATGTCGTCCCGGATGTCGACCACCAGCTTGCCGGCCGTCAGCGTCACCGTGTCACCGTCGCCATCCTTGCCGACGATGAACCTCGACAGGTCCAGGGACACTGCATTCTCGGCATTGTCGAATTCGCCGTTCGATCCACTGGCCACACCGTCCAGCGTCGGATGGTCGATCTGGTCCTTCAGGTCAAAGGAGTAGGAACCGTTTGCGTTGACCTTGAGTTCGAAGACGACGCGATCAGGGCTGCCCGCAACATAACCTGTCAGAGTATCACCGATGACTTTGATAAGGACATCGGCGCCCTTCGAGTTGAGGCCGGAGTCGACCGGTGAGCCGGTCGGCTTCAGCGAGACAGCTTCCGTCGCATGTGCTCCGTCGGCGCCGAAGTTGAAGAGCGCCGAAAGCGCTCCGGCAGCACCGGAGATCGACGCCGAACCAGTCCCTGCGACTTCACCAGACTTGCCGCTGTCGGCCGCTGCGGTGGGCAGGCCGTCTTCGTCGACCTTGAAGGCCAGAGAATTGGACCCCACGCTCGGACCGTCATCCTGGAACTTGATGTTGCCGCCGAGATCGATCGTTTCGCTGTCGGTCGCCTTGTCGCTGTCACCATCGGTAACCGTCGCCGACGCCGTCAGCTTCACCAAGCCGTTAGCCAGCATCTGCACGTCCGGCGTGTAGGGACCAGAGGTGTAGGCGTTCGAGTGGTCGATCTCCTTGAACTGCGTCAACTTGACCTCGCCGTCACCGTTCACAGAGATCGTGAACACGGCAGAAGTCTTGATGCTGTATTCGGACGGGTTGTAACCGGATGTGGTCGAGCCATAGACAACACCGTCGATCAGGTAGAGGCGGATGTCGTCGCCATCGCTGTCGAGACCCGAGTTCGTCCCGGCGTTGCCATATAGACCGAGTGCATATTTCAGCGTCGCCGCCGCACCGGCGCCATCAGCACCAAACGACTGCGTCAAAGAGAAGACGCCGCCAAAACGGCCAGTGCTCACCGAGTAATCCGTGTCACTGCCCTTCGTGTCGCCGTCCTGCGTCTGCAGGACAATAGCGGCTTCATTCGAAGCGCTGACATTGACACTCGGGCCGTCGTCCCGGAACTCGATCCGGTCGCCGACGGCAATCTCGCTCACCGCCTTGTCGCCGTCAAAGTCGGTGACGGTCAGGACGGCATTGATCTTCCCGGTCAGCGTCTGCAGAACAGACGGGTTGCCATCGTTGGCGTCATCGGCTTCGTCATGGTCTGCCGGATCGTCATGCTTGATCGAGACATACTGGACGAGCGAGAGCGTGCCGTTATCCGAAAGGTGCAGGGCAAAGGCTGCGGGATCGGAGGAGTTGACGGTGCTGTTGTGATCCTCAGGACTGTCGTAGCGACCGACGATCAAGCCATTCTCGAGGAACAGCATGATGGACCGGCCGTCGGTGGTCCGCAGACCGGAGTCGAGACCGTTCGAGCCGTTCAGCTTCAGTGCCCAATCGACATCGACGTCGTCATCGGCACCGCCCTTGATCTGAGCGGAGACAAAATTCGCCTGCTGGGCGAACTGCGCCACCATGTTCGGATCAGTGCCCTTGTTGCCGACGCCGCTGAACTCAGCGAGCGAGCCGGCGACTTCATCGCCCTGCTGGCCGGAGGTCTCATCGACCACCAGAGTTTCGTTTGTATTGCGGGCGACTGCCTCTGGCACGTCGTCCTTGATTGTGATCGAGAAGGCATCCTTCAGAACGACGCTGTCGCCGTCATTGTCGGTGGCCTTGATGATCGAGCCGAAATCGATGGCTTCGACGTCACCGTATTTGAGGCCGTCCTGCAGATCGGTATTCTGCCCCTTGGCGTCATCGTGGTCGAGCTGATCGACCAGTTCGAACGTGTAGGACCCATTTTCGCCAAGCGTGAGCTTGAAGATCAGGCGGTCGCCATTGTCGTAGCTTTCACCCTGCTGCGGACCGGCATTGTCGAAGGCGTAAAGGACGCCGTCGCGAATGTCGTAGCTGAGTTCCTGGCCCTGAGACTTGAGGCCGAGCTTCTCCAGTGCGTCGCGAGCATCATCCTCGGCGATGAAGGAGAACTTGACCGTATCGTCAGCGCCGCCCTTGATCAGGCCGGCGAGCGAACCATCGATGAAGGCGCCGCCATTGCCGTTCTGGCCGGGACCACCGGTCCAGGAACCATCGCTCTGGCCGTCGGCCGGGCTCGTGCCGGTGGACTGGCTGGTCTTGATGTCGTCTTCGTCGACGAGACGATCTTCGCTCTTGCCGCTGAGGACCGGAACGTCGTCCGTGATGGTGACCGAGAAGGCACCCTTCAGCACGACACTGTCGCCGTCGAAGTCAGTGGCCTTGATCAGCGAACCGAAATCGATCGCGTCGGCAGTGCTGCCCAGCAGACCGGTGTTCTGACCGGCGCCGGCGTCATGGTCGAGCTGGTCGAGCAGTTCGAACGTATAGGTGCCGTTTTCATTCAAGGTCAGCTTAAAGACCGGCCGATCGCCCAGGTTCGGATCATAGCTCACACCCGGGGCGCCGACATTGGCGAAGCCCCAGAGAACATTGCCCTGGAGGTCGAAGCTCAGAGCTTCGCCCTTGGAGCTCAGGTTGAGAGGCGTCATGGCCTGGCGCAGGGCTGCTTCGTCGATGAAGGTGAACTTCACCGTTTCGTCTGCGCCACCCTTTACGAGGCTTGCCAGCGAACCATCGATGAAGGCACCGCCCTGACCGTTCTGGCCGGGACCACCGGTCCAGGAACCGTCGCCCTGACCATCGGCCGGGCTCGTGCCCGTCGACTGGTTGTTGAGGATGTCGTCTTCGTCGACCGTGCGGGCAATCTTTTCGCCGACAACGAGTTCCGGAACGTCGTCCGTCACTTCGACCTTCACGAGGCCGGTCAGCTTGACGTTGTCGCCATCCTTGTCATTGGCCTGCAGAACGGAGCCGAAGTCGATCGTCAGCGACTTGCCGTCGCCGGACGTGTGATCCAGCTGGTCGGACAGCGAGAATTTGAACGTGCCGTCGCTGTTCAGCTTGAACTCGAACACCAGACGGTCGCCGCTGTCGAAGGTCTGGCCAGGCATAACGCCACCCGGCGCATTGACGAACGCGATGATTGTGCCGTCGGTGCGCAGGTCGTATCCGATCGACGCGCCGTTCGACTTCAGGTTCAGGCTCTCGAGGTAGGTGCGCATCGCGGAAGTCGAGATGAGCGAGAAGCTGACATTTTCGTCGGCACCAACGTTTACGAGGCTGGACAGGTTGCCCGTCGACGTCGCATTCGCGGGGCCCGCCGTGTTGGCCGCTGGCGTGCCGGTGTAGGAACCATCAGGAACATTGCCGTCGTTTGGCGAGGTGCCCAGCGAGGTGGACGTGTCGATGTCGTCTTCGTCGACCTTGATGGTGATCGGCGTTGCGTTCGGTGCGATGACCGGAACGTCGTCGGTGACATTGACCTGAACGAGCTTGGTCAGCTTGACGCTGTCGCCGTCATTGTCGGTCGCCTGCAGGACAGAGCCGAAGTCGATCGTCAGGGTGTTCTGGCCATTGCCGGCAGGATGATCCAGCTGGTCGGAAAGCGAGAACTTGAAGGTGCCGTCGCTGTTGAGCTTGAACTCGAATACGAGGCGGTCGCCGCTGTCATAGGTCTGGCCGGGGATCTGGCCGCCTGGTGCGTTGACGAAGGCGATGATCGTGCCGTCGGTGCGCAGGTCGTAGCCGATCTGTGCGCCATTCGACTTCAGGTTCAGACCCTGGAGATAGGCCCTCATCTCGGTCTGATTGATCAGGGAGAAAGTGACGTTTTCGTCTGCGCCAACTTTCACCAGGCTCGACAGGTTGCCTGTCGAAGTTGCATTTGCAGGGCCGGCATTGTCCACACCTGGCGTGCCAGTGAAAGAGCCGTCCTGAACATTGCCGTCGTTCGGTGCGGTGCCCTTCGACGTGTTCGTGTCGATATCGTCTTCATCAACGGTCACAGCGATCGGCGTCGCACCAGTGGCGATGACCGGAACGTCGTCCGTTACGGTGACCTTTACCAGGCCCGCCAGCGCGACGCTGTCGCCGTCATTGTCGTTCGCCTGCAGAACCGAACCGAAGTCGATCGTCAGTGTGTTCTGACCGTTGCCCGCAGGATGATCCAGCTGGTCGGAAAGCGAGAAGGTGAAGGTGCCGTTATCGTTGATCTTGAACTCGAAGACGAGACGGTCGTCGCCTTCGTCATAGACCTGGCCGGGAACGGCCTGGCCCGGGGCCTGGCTGTTGACGAAGCCGATGATCGTGCCGTCTTCGCTGAGGTCGAAACCGAGCGGAAGGCCGTTGGACTTCAAGCCGAGGTTTTGCAGATAGGTCCGTGCCGCCGCAATCGAGATCAGCGAGAAGGTGACGTTCTCGTCCGCGCCGACCTTGACGAGGCCCGCGAGGCTGCCCGTCGAAGTGGCGTTGGCCGGACCGCCGGTGTTCGCACCTGGGGTACCGGTGTAAGATCCGTCCGGATTGTTGCCATCGTTTGGCGCCGTGCCCGTAGAGGTCGACGTGTCGATATCGTCTTCATCGACCTTGATGGTGATCGGCTTCGCACCGGTCGCAATAACTGGAATGTCGTCGGTTACGTTGACATTTACCAGGCCCGTCAGCGTCACGCTGTCGCCATCGCCGTCGTTCGCCTGCAGGACCGATCCAAAGTCGATCGAGAGCGAATTCTCGCCGTTGCCGTCAGGATGGTCGAGCTGATCCGAAAGCGAGAAGGTGAATGTGCCATCTTCGTTCAGTTCGAATTCGAAGACGAGACGGTCCGCGCCTTGGTTGTATTCCTGGCCAGGACTTGCCTGACCGGGAGCCTGGCTGTTGACGAAACCGATGATCGTGCCGTCCTGGCTCAGGTCAAAGCCGAGCGGCTGTCCGTTGGATGTCAGACCGAGCCCTTCAAGATAGGTGCGCGCCGCATCGACGGAGATCAGCGAGAAGCTCAGATTCTCGTCCGCACCGACCCTGACCAAGCCCGCCAGGCTGCCGGTCGAGGTCGCATTTGCCGGGCCGCCATTGTTGACACCTGGAGTCCCCGTATAGGAGCCGTCCGGATTGTTGCCGTCATTCGGCTGCGTGCCCACCGAAGTCGACGTGTCGATGTCGTCTTCATCGACCGTGACATTGATCTGCTTCGCTTCGCCCACGATCTCAGGCGCATCGTCCATGATATCGATGTTGAACGTGCCCGTGACGCTGTCGCCGTCGAGATCGGTCACCGTGTAGGTGAAGCCGAGGCGCAACAGATCGTCGAGATCGTCCTGGGCACCGTTTGCGCCGGCATCAGGATGGTCGAGCTGCCCAACGAGCTCGAACTCGAAAGCTCCGGTCTCACGGTTCGCGATCGTGAGCGTGAAAACGAGATTGCCTTCGGAATCGCGGCCTTCGATGGCGAGGAAGTCGAGATCGGCACCGTCGGTCGGGGCCGGGAAGCTGATGACTGTGATCGGCCGACCGCCGGAGGTGAAGCCGGCAAGAACCTGCGGGCCGAGACCTTCTTCGTCGACATTGCTGGCGCCGGTGAAGTTAATGCGCGTGATGGTGCCGAAATCCGGACCCGGATTGAACGGAAGCGTACCGGTGATCGTCTGATTGCCGGCGATGCCATCAGCAATGAGAGCCTCGTCGAAGATAAAGGACTCGGTCAGCGCGATTTCGAGCGGGATCGACGGCGCGCCAGCGCCGCCGAAAATGGTCCCGTTCAGCAGATCGTCACCGAAGGCCGTGTCGCCGAGCAGATCGGCGAGCGCCAGGTCTTCCGGGCCGGCGTCGATCGGATCGTCGTTGAAGTTGCGGCTGGCAGCGGGGCCGCCCTGTGCGCTGAAGGTGCCGTCAGGACCCGCCGCTACGTTGATGTTGGAGCCTTCGAGGGCCGCGAAGAGCGCGACCTGGGGCAGCTCGACATCGCCGATCACGAAGGTCGGGATGTTGGCTGCACCGCCGACCACGATGATCTCTGTGCCGTCAGCGAGCAGGAGAACCAGATTGTCCCCTTCGACCTCGAATTCGAGGTTGTCGAGTTCGATGCCGGCCGGCAGCGTCACGACGTTTTCGGCGTTCGGCGTCACTTCGCTTGGAAGGACCGCAGCTGCCGTCTGAACGGGCGCCTGGGCCGGCAGGCGATCGGTGCGGCCGGCGTCAGGCGTCTCGGCCTGGGCGACTTCGATGCCATCTCCGGCCTCGCTGACAAAACCCAGATGCTGCTCGACCGCAGAGTCGAAATCGTCAGCTGCGGAAGTATTGTCGATGCTGGTCAGACGCGGATCTTCGATAGACATGGTAACTCACCCCTTAACTTGTTGACCGCAGTTAAATCCGGGCCGAGGGGAGAGTGCAACGGTTTCTTAACCCTGAAGACATAACTGGTTATGCTTCGAGCGACCATTATTGAAAAAGAAGTTAATTTCGAGCCGAAAAACGCTTTTATTTCTGCAATTTACTCAAATTTTAGCAAAACCGGAAGTGGGCTGGGTCGGTGCCTTTCTGCCGTACTTTCGGACCAAGTATACCGCCTCATCCATGCTTGGCCCGGCGGTCCGAGAGATGACAGCAAAAAGCCGGGCCCCATGCGAGAACCCGGCTCCTTCATGACGGCAGAGTTGAGTATCAGTCTTCGGCAAAGATCGGATCCCTGACAAAGGGGCCGCCTTGGTAGATCGCCACCGCATCGTCGGGCTCCGGCCTCGCCATCGCAGCATCGATCTCGGCACGAAAACGCTCGGCATTGTCCCTCGGGTGCCAGCCAAGATAAGAGACGTGGGAATTGTCCCACCAGCGGGTGTCATTGTCCGAGCATCCCCAGATGACCGGGCAGCCTAGGCGCGGCACCCGGAAGATGCATTCGATCATCGACAGGAAGTCGTCATAACTCATCCAGGTGGAGAGCATGCGATGGTTCTTCGGCCTTTCCATGCAACTGCCAATGCGCACAAGCGCGGTCTCCTGACCGAACTTCTCGTGATACATGCGGGCGAGAGCCTCACCAAAGCATTTAGACACTCCATAGAGACCGTCGGGCTTCATGGGCGTCGCGTGGTCGAGATATTCATCCTGGCGATAGAAGCCGATCGTGTGGTTGGAGCTGGCGAAAAGAATGCGCGGCATGCCGTTCGCCCGCGCGGCTTCATAGAGATTGTAGAGGCCAAGCAGGTTGGCGTTCATGATCTTGGAGAACTTGTCCTCGACCGATATGCCGCCGAGATGGATGATCGCGTCGCAGCCTTCGACCAGTCTGTCGACGGCCGCCCGGTCACCCAGATCACAGATCATGGCCTCTTCATGAGAGGCCGGGCTTCCTAGATCGACGATGTCCGAAACCCTGACGATCTCGGCGAGCCCCTTCAATCGGCCGCGCATCGCGCTACCAAGACCACCGGCGGCTCCCGTCAGCAACAGTCTTTTCACTCACTTCCTCCCATATATCGCTTGCCAACTTATCATACAGGTTGCTCTGACCCGGTCAATATCGTAAACCTTGGCGCAGACAATGCGGCTGTGCCGGCCTTCAAGCGAGGGCCGGCGACCGGGCACGAAATCGGCGGGGTACGGGATGGCAATGCAGGCGAAAACCGAGGCAGGTGCTGGAACACTGGTGCAGCGGCTCGGAGACATTCTGCGAAAGGCCATCGTCGGAGGGCAGTTTCCACCCGGGAGCAAGCTGCCGAGTGAAGCGCAGTTGTCCGAGGCGCATGGCGTATCGCGCACCGTGGTGCGCGAAGCGATTGCCTCGCTGCGGGCCGACCGCCTGGTCGAAGCGCGTCAGGGGGCAGGCGTCTTCGTGCTGACAGCCAGCGAAGCTGTCCCCGGGCCTCTCCTGTTGGGAAACGTCGATCCGGCCCGCGTTTCCTCGATGATAGAGCTTCTTGAACTGCGTACGGCCGTGGAAGTGGAGGCGGCGGGCCTCGCGGCGCTGCGCCGTTCGCCGGCCCAGGAAGAGGTCATTCTGGAGAAGCACTATGCCGTGCGCGCCTGTCTCGATGCCGGGCAATCGACCACCGAGGCGGACTTCGCCCTGCATATCGCCATCGCCGAAGCCACGAACAATCCGCGCTTCCGCGAATTCCTTGCCATGATCGGCAAAAAAGTGATCCCGCGCGCCGCCTTGCGCGACGGGGACAGCGAGGACGACCAATCCGCCTATCTGCGGCTCATCGACGCCGAACATGCCGACATCGTGGAGGCCATTTCCGCAGGCGACGAGGAGGCCGCGCGCGACGCCATGCGCCGCCACCTGCGCGGGAGCCAGGCCCGCTACCGCGCCCTTTTGCGAGAACAGCGTCAACCTGTACGATAACATTTGACATAAGCGGGTGAAATACGTATGACAACTTGGCCGGAGGAGGCCAAGAGAGGACATTCGACCATGACGCCGCAAGAAATAAAGGTCGCGCTCGGCGCCGGCCTGCTCTCCTTCCCTGTCACGCATTTCGACGATGACGGGAATTTCAAGTCCGACAGCTATGCTCAGCATGTAGAGTGGCTTTCGGGCTTCGACGCCCCGGTCCTGTTCGCGGCCGGCGGCACGGGAGAGTTCTTTTCGCTGACGCCATCGGAAGTTCCGCGGATCGTCGCCGCTGCCAAGGAAGCCGCCGGCAGCACGGCGATCGTATCCGGCTGCGGCTATGGCACCGAGGTCGCGATCGAAATTGCCCGGTCCGTCGAAAAGGTCGGCGCCGATGGGATCCTGCTCTTGCCGCATTACCTGATCGATGCGCCGCAGGAAGGCATGTACCAGCACGTGAAGCGCATCTGCCAATCCGTCGGCATCGGCGTCATGGTGTACAACCGTGACAACTCGATCCTCGGCGTCGAGACGCTGCAGCGCCTCTGCGACGAATGCCCGAACCTGGTAGGGTTCAAGGATGGTACCGGCGATATCGGACTCGTGCGCCAGGTTACGGCGACCATGGGCGACCGACTGACCTATCTCGGCGGCATGCCGACCGCTGAACTCTTCGCGGAAGCCTATCTGGGCGCCGGCTTCACCACCTATTCGTCCGCCGTCTTCAACTTCGTGCCGGGTCTCGCCGTGGACTTCTACAAGGCGCTGCGCGGCGGTGACCGCGAGCGCTGCGAGACCATTCTAAGGGACTTCTTTTATCCCTTCATGGCGATCCGCAGCCGCCGTAAAGGTTATGCCGTCTCGGCCGTCAAGGCCGGCGTTCGTCTGCAGGGCTTCGCTGCCGGCAGGGTGCGCCCGCCTCTCGACGACCTGACGGCCGAGGAAGAAGACATGATGGCCAAGCTCATCTCCCCCTGGAAGCGCTGAGCGAAGGACGCAGCGGATGAAGATCGCAGAGGTTCGCACCCATCTTCTCGAGCACAGGCTCTCGGTTCCGTTCCAGAGCGCGTCGATGCGCTTCGACCGGCGTGCGCATGTGCTCGTCGAGATCATCTGCGACAACGGCATGACCGGTTGGGGTGAATGCCTCGGCCCTGCCCGCCCTAACGCTGCGGTGGTCCAAGCTTATCGCAATTGGCTCATCGGCATGAACCCGCTGGAGACCGAGAAGATCTGGGCGGTCCTCTATAACGCCCTTCGCGACCAGGGGCAGCGTGGTCTGACACTGACTGCATTGTCCGGGATCGACATCGCTCTCTGGGACATCAAGGGCAAACATTTCGGCACATCCGTTTCCATGCTGCTCGGTGGTCGGTTCCGCGAGAGCGTCAGGGCTTATGCCACCGGGAGCTTCAAGAGGGACGGCGTCGACCGGGTAGAGGACAATGCGAGGGACATCGCGCTCTATCGCTCGCAGGGCTTTCATGCCTCCAAGATCAAGGTCGGCTTCGGCATGGAGGAGGATCTCCAGGTGATCCGTGCGGCCAGGGATGCTGCGGGGCCGGAAATGCGGCTGATGGCGGATGCCAATCACGGTTATGGGGTGCTAGAAGCCATCGAATTCGGCCGCCGCGCCGCCGTCTATGGGCTTGACTGGCTGGAAGAGCCCGTGGTGCCGGAACAGCTCGCCGCCTACCGCGAAGTGCGCGCCAAACAGCCGATCCCGGTGGCCGGTGGCGAAACCTGGCAGAGTCGCTGGGGTATGCGGGAACCGATCGAGACACGCGTGATCGATATCGTTCAGCCGGATCTTGCCGGTGTCGGCGGCTTCAGCGAGGCCAAGCGCGTTGCCGATCTCGCAGCTCTTCATGGCGTGCGGGTCGTCCCTCATGTCTGGGGCACGGCCGTGCATATCGCAGCCGCGCTTCAGTTCATCGCGGCCATGGTGCCGGATCCCGTCCGGGTCAATCCGATCGAGCCGATCCTGGAATTAGATCGCACCGACAATCCGTTCCGCCAGGCCGTCATCCAGACACCGATCGAACACGAGAACGGCGTGGTCGCGATTCCGAACGCCCCTGGCCTCGGCATCGAGATCAACCGCGATGCCCTCAAGGAATTCAAGATGAGGGACGAGGCATGAGCCTGATCCGCCCCCTTTCCGGTCGCAAGCCCACAATCGCCTTGCCGAAGGGTGCAATCGACACCCAGATGCACGCCTATATGCCTGGATATCCGGCCCTGCCCGGCGGGCCTAATCTGCCTGCCGGGGATTTGCCGACGCCTGCGCAGTATCGCCAGTTCATGGACTGGATCGGCATCGATCGCGTGATCGTCACCCAGGGCATGGCGCATCAAAGGGACAACGCCAATCTCATCGCCTGCCTCGAACGGTTCGGAGACATCGCCTGGGGCGTGGCTACCGTTGATGCCGACACAAGCGAGGCCGAACTCGACCGCCTTTCGGCAGCCCGCGTCCGCGGCGCGCGCATCATGAACCTGCCGGGCGGCGCCACCGATCTGACGAAGCTCGAAGAGGTGGATGCGATCGCATCCGCTCGCGACTGGATGATCGCCATCCAGTTCGACGGCAGCGACATCCTCGATCACGAGGAACGGCTCTCGAAACTGAAATCCCGCTGGGTGCTCGACCATCACGGCAAGTTCTTCTGCGGCGTGACGCCCGAGAGCCCACAGGTGCAGGCCGTAAGGCGGCTCATCGACAAGGGTCGTTGCTGGTTCAAGTTTGCCGCTGCCTACGAGTCCTCGAAATCCGGCAGACCGAAATTCGCCGATATCGCGGCCGTCGCCCGCACTATTGCGGCGCATGCGCCGGAGCGGATCGTTTGGGGCACCAACTGGCCCCACAATCTCGCACGCGCCCAAGTCGACTATCCCGATGATGCCGCGCTCACGGACACCGTGCTCGGCTGGCTGCCCGACGATGCGGCCCGCAAACGCGCGCTCGTGGACAACCCGGAAGAACTTTTCGGCATCGCGCCTTCAGGAGACAGATAGCCGAATTGCATTCCGTCGGAACGGGAGGTTTCGGCGGCTCAATCAAAGAGGAGGAAGACCAATGAAAACTGCCGCAATGCTCAGCCTCGCCTTGGGGCTTACCCTCGGCGCAGGTGCTGCCTTCGCCCAGGAAATCACCCTGCGCTCGGCCGACATCCATCCTGATGGCTATCCGACGGTCGACGCCGTGAAGTTCATGGGTGACCTCGTGAAAGAGCGGACCAATGGCCGCATCGCCATCCAGGTGATGAACAATGCCGCGCTCGGCTCCGAAAAGGACACGATCGAGCAGACCCGCTTCGGTGTCATCGACATGAACCGCGTCAACAGCGCGCCGTTCAACAATCTCGTGCCGGAAACGGTCGTCTTCGGCCTGCCCTTCCTGTTCCGCGACACCGAGCACATGCACAAGGTGGTTGATGGCGAGATCGGCGACGAGGTTCTGGCCGCCTTCGAACCGCATGGCCTGATCGGGCTTGCCTTCTACGATTCCGGCGCGCGCTCCTTCTATTCCACCAAGAAGCCGATCCAGAGCCTGGCCGACCTCCAGGGCATGAAGGTCCGCGTTCAGCAGTCCGATCTGTGGATCGCGATGATGGAAGCCTTTGGTGCGAACCCGACACCGATGCCTTTTGGCGAAGTCTACTCGTCGCTCGAAACCGGCGTCGTGGACGCGGCCGAAAACAACTGGCCGTCCTATGAATCCTCGCGCCACTTCGAAGTCGCCAAGAACTACACGCTGACCGACCATTCGCTGACGCCGGAAATCCTCGCCATCTCGAAGGTCACCTGGGACAAGCTGACGCCGGAAGACCAGAAGGTTATCCGGGAGGCCGCCAAGGAATCCGTCGGCAAGATGCGTGAACTGTGGCAGGCGCGCGAAAAGGCATCGGAAGAGAAGATACGCGCATCTGGTGCGAACATCATCACCGTCGACAAGGCGGAGTTCGCCGCTGCCATGCAGCCGGTCTACGACAAGTTCATCACCGATCCAAAGATGAAGGATCTCGTCGAGCGCGTTCGCGCCGTCAAGTGAGACAACGAACCGGCCGCATCTCAGATGCGGCCGGTTTTTTCTTATCCTGGATTTTGGAGGGATCCATGTTGCGTTTCATGCTGGCCATAAGGCCGACGCTCGGGCGTCTGAGCCAATTCTGCCTTTACTTTTCTGGGATCGGCCTCGTCGCCATGACGCTCATCATCGGTTGGCAGATCTTCGGTCGTTACGTCCTCAACGATACGCCGGCATGGTCGGAACCCCTCTCTTTGCAACTGATGTCCTGGTTCATTCTGCTCGGATCGGCTGTCGGCGTTCGCGAGAGCGTGCATCTCGGCCTTGATATTGTCCGGCATGGAGCCTCGCCCCGGATTCAAAAGATCATGGACCTGCTCAGCCTCGGACTGATCGCCGTGTTCGGTATCGCCATGAGCTACTATGGCGTCCTTCTCGCTGCAGGAACCTGGACCGCAACCATCCCTGTCCTCGGCTGGCCGGGCGGCGTCGACTTCTTGCCGCTGGTCTTCGGCGGCGTGATCATCGCAATCTTTGCGCTGGAGCGCTTCATCGACGTCTTCCTCGGTGAGGAAGTCGCGGCGTCCATCGTCGTTCAGGAGGCCGCGTGATGGCTTATACGGTTCTTTTCGGCACCTTTACCGCGCTCATGCTGATCGGCATGCCGATCGCCTTTTGTCTCGGCATCGCATCGCTTGCCACTGTCATGTATATCGGCCTTCCGCCAATCGTCGTCTTCCAGCAGATGAATTCGGGCATGAACGTCTTCGCAATGATGGCGATCCCGTTCTTCATCTTCGCCGGGGACCTGATGGTACGGGGAGGCATTGCGGAACGGCTGATCCGCTTTGCGGCCGGTCTGGTCGGGCATATGCGAGGTGGCCTCGGCCAGGTGAACGTCGTCGCAAGCACCTTCTTCGGCGGCATTTCCGGGTCTGCCGTGGCCGATGCGTCTGCGGTCGGTGGCCTGATGGTTCCGCAGATGGCAGCCCGTGGCTATGACCGGGACTATGCGGTCAACGTCACCGTCAATTCGGCGATCATTGCCCTCCTCATCCCGCCGTCGCACAATATGATCCTCTACTCGATCGCGGCCGGCGGGACTGTGTCGGTTGCCGACCTCTTCACCGCGGGCATCCTGCCTGGCATGCTTCTCGCTGCAGCTTTGATGGTCACGGCCTACATCGTCGCCGTAAGAAAGGGCTATCCATCGGAACCTTTCCCAGGCGTCTACAAGGTGCTCTATTTCTTCGCTGCAGCGCTCCCTGGGATCCTTTTGATCGGCATCATCTTCGGCGGAGTCCGCTCCGGCATCTTCACGGCGACCGAAAGTTCGTGCATCGCCGTGCTCTACGCCTTCCTGGTCGCGCTGTTCGTTTATCGCGAACTCAACTGGGAAGGCTTCATCGAAGCTGTGATGGGTGCCGTCCGCACGACCGCAATGGTCCTGCTCGTTATCGGAACCGCAGCCTCCTTCGGTTGGCTGATGTCCTATCTGCAGGTTCAGACCCTCCTCGTCGCCGCCATGGGCGCGGTGTCGGAAAACCCGATCATCATACTCTTGATGATCAACATCATTTTGCTGGTCCTTGGTACATTCATGGACATGGCGCCGATGGTGATCATCTCCACGCCGATCTTCCTGCCGGTCGTCACTGCTTTCGGCATCGATCCGGTTCATTTTGGCGTGGTCATGATCCTCAATGCCGGCATAGGCCTCAACACGCCACCTGTCGGCACGGTTCTGTTCGTCGGTTGCGCAGTCGGCAAGATCACGATCCGTGAAGCGATGCGCACCATCTGGCCCTTCTTCGGTGCAAGCGTGGCGGTTCTGATGGCAGTCACCTTCATCCCGGAACTCTCGCTCTGGCTTCCGGCCCAGTTCAAGTGATCCTCCGTCCCCCCCGAAGAGGATCCTTCGACAGGGGCCTCGGCCCCTGTCTTCCTTTACGCCGACACTATGCGCAAGGTCTCGTGTCACTTTGTACATCAAGCTGCACAAACTGACAGATTATCGCCGTTTCGACTGTGCCTGAGCCTCGCTAGACTGATCCCACCTTCCTCTTCAACCGGTGGATCATGACAGCGCCAGCCCCTTCGGAAAAAGCCCTCGTCCCCTTCGTCAGCGTCGAGAACATGATGCGGCTCGTGCATCACATCGGGATCGAGCGCGTGCTCACCGAGCTGACCGATGTCATCGAAGCCGACTTCCGCCGCTGGGCTCTGTTCGACAAGACGCCTCGCGTCGCCTCACATTCGCGGGAAGGCGTGATCGAGCTGATGCCAACCTCGGATGGCGAGATCTATTCGTTCAAATATGTGAACGGCCACCCGAAGAACATGGTGGAAGGTCTGCAGACAGTCACCGCCTTCGGCCTGCTCGCCGATGTCTCGACCGGCTATCCTGTGCTGTTGACCGAGATGACCCTGCTGACGGCGCTGAGAACAGCGGCAACGTCCGCCATGGCTGCGCGCCATTTGGCACCGAAGGGTGCGACCACCATGGCGATGATCGGCAATGGTGCCCAGGCGGAGTTCCAGGCGCTGGCGATGAAGGCCGTGGTGGGGATCACTCATATCCGGCTCTTTGACATCGATCCGAAGGCAACGGAGAAGACCCGGCGAAACCTGGAGGGCTCCGGCCTGCATGTCACGGCCTGCGCAACGTCACAGGCTGCGATCGAAGGTGCGCAGATCATCACCACCTGCACCGCCGACAAGCAGTATGCCACCATCCTGACGGACAACATGGTCGGCGCCGGTGTGCATATCAACGCGATCGGCGGCGACTGCCCCGGCAAGACGGAGCTGCATCGCGACATCCTTTCCCGGGCCGACACCTTCGTCGAATACCCGCCGCAGACGCGGATCGAGGGCGAGATCCAGCAAATGGACCCCGACTATCCCGTCACCGAGCTCTGGCAGGTGGTGACGGGCGAGGTCGAGGGTCGTCGAAGTGACAAGCAGATCACACTGTTCGACAGTGTCGGCTTCGCGATCGAGGACTTTTCGGCCTTGCGTTATGTGCGCGAGCGGGTTCGCGGCACCGCCTTCTTCCAGTCTGTCGACCTGATCGCCGATCCGGACGATCCGCGCGACCTGTTCGGGATGCTCCAGCGTGCCAAGGACTAAGTCCACCCCCCAAGATCTAGGGGTTCCTACAGAATTTAAGCCGACGGAAATATTTGCGGTCTAGTGTCCTCGACATCGGAGGAGCACGATCGGATGAATGAAGTCGAACGCCTGAACATTCTCCATCAGTACGGCATTCTCGATACGCCGCATGAGGAGCCATTCGAACGGATCGCCGCTCTGGCGCGCCTGATTTTCGATACGCCGATCGTGCTCATCTCGCTGCTCGACGACGATCGGCAATGGTTCAAATCGAATATCGGACTGGACCTACGGGAAACACCGCGCGAGCAGGCCATCTGCAACGAGACAATCCGCAGCGACGATGTTCTGGTGATTGCCGACACAAGGCAGGACATGCGAACCGCGCAAAACCCTCTGGTCACGGGGCAGCCCCACATACGTTTTTATGCCGGAGCTCCGCTGGTCACGCCAGAGAAGGCACGTCTCGGATCGCTCTGCATCATCGATCGCGCACCACGCAGCTTCGACGACCGAGAAACGGCGATCCTGAAATCCCTCGCCGGGCTCGTCATGAAGGAGATGGAGCTCAGGCGCCGGACCGATCATGACTGGCTGACCGGTGCTACGTCGCGCCCGGCCTTCCAGGGCACTGTCGAACGCCTTGTCGAGCGCATGGCGCCACCCCAGATCGGCCTGATCAGCTTCGATATCGATCACTTCAAGCAGATCAACGACCGGTTCGGCCATCTGGCTGGCGATCGGGTGCTGATCGAGGTTGTGGAGGTCTGCCGAGGCGTCCTGCGCGATGGCGACGTGATCTCGCGGCTTGGGGGCGAGGAATTCGCCGTTCTCCTGCCCGGGGCCACAGCGAACAGCGCGCTTGCCGTCGCTGAGCGGCTGCGACAGGCCATCGAGAACTCGCGGCGGCCAGAGGTGGATGCGCCGGTCACGGCAAGTTTCGGTGTTACCATGCTCGAGCAGAGCGATCTGAGTCTCGCAGACCCATTGCAGCGCGCCGACGAGGCTCTCTATCGATCCAAGGGGAACGGCCGCAATCAGGTCACCTGTTCGTGGACCATGCCAGCGGAGATCACTACGGGCGGCATGAGCAGACAGTCTGCTCTGTAGGTGGTCCCGTTCACGCCGGGCCGAGGAGAATGTCCTCGGCTTCTTCACGCTCCATGTCGAGCACGCGCTTGGCCAGATCGAAGCCGAAACCCTGGCGGGCGAAGGAGGCGATCTCCTTGCTCCAGCGGGCGTCGTCGGCTTCCACATCCGGCCGGCGGAAGGGCCCGAAAGCTTTTTTGCGCGCATAGACGACGGCCGAGCGAAAATCATCCGCGTCCACAAGGACGGCCTCGACGATACTGCGGTCCACACCCTTCTCAGCCAGCTTGCGGGCGATTGCACGCTTGGAGCGGCCGCTGCGTGCCGCCGAATTCGCCCGGATCTCGGCATAGTTCTGGTCGTCCAGCGCCTTCATGCTGCGCCCAAAGGCAAGGGCAGTCTCCGCCAGCGCATTCAGCTGCGCCTCACTGATATCCTCGAACTTGCTTCGCGCCTTACGCCTGATGGCGTCAGCGAGTTCGCGTTCGGTCATCATGCGCTTGGCGAGCCGGTAGGCAGCCGAGTTCTTCGCCCAAGCCAACATGCGTGGCGTCGGCTGATCTTCAGTGGCTTTCGACGGTTCGTCCATTGCCCCGGTCTCCCAACTTCGGGGGCGATCGTCAACAGCCATCTGGACCCCGTGGATGGATCAATGAGACCGCAGCCACTCCGCAAGCTCGGCTTCGGCGCGCTCCAGGGCGCTGTAGTTCAGCAGCTTGCGCAGAAGCGCGACCGTGACTGCCCTAGCCCGCAGATTGAAGCGCCCCTCGTCGCTATCCTCGACCGACATCTGGTAGACGCCGAGCTTTTCGTAGAGCTGCTGAAGACGATTCTGGACGCTGCGGATGGACAGGCCTCTGCGGCGGGCAATCGTGCGGTCGGTCAGGCCGAGCGCGATGTCGACGAGGATTTCGTATTCGCTGTCGCTGAAGCCACGCACTTGGCCGAGGCTCTTCTGCTGCATGCCGCGCACCTCGCGATCGATGACGCATTGCGCCTCGACGAAGATGCTGCGGAGCGCGAGTTTGAGGCGCTCGTCTGAGGCCGATTTGAGGACGTAGCCGTAAGCCGCGCCATCCGGCACGATGCGGGAGACGCCGCGCACATAGGCCTCGTCGGAATAGTTCGACCAGAAGAGGATGCGGGTATCGGGTCGTTCCTTCCAGATGGTGCGCGCCGCCTCGATGCCGTTGCGGGCGTTCATCTGGAGATCCATGACGACATGGGCGGACTTGTGGTCGCGCGCCAGGCGCTCGCCTTCGGCCCCGTTGCCGGCCTCGATGACCTTGTCGCATTCGGGAAGGGCGGCACAGACGGCCTCCAGCAAATAGGACCGATGCAGCGGATCGTCTTCGACGATGAGAACCTTCACTTGGATTCCTCCAGCAATCCAGCCTTGGCGAGGGTGAGCGGCATCTGCACCCGCATCACGGTCCCTTTGCCCTCGCGCGCCGTGCCCAGCGTCAGCTTTGCGGAAATCAGCCGCGCCCGCGTCACCATGTTGTCGATCCCGCCGCCGGCGCTGCGATCCGAGCGGGAAAGCCCCTGCCCGTCATCGGCCACCTCGATCGTCAGGGCATGTGCCGTACTCTTCAACTTCAACTCCAGGACATTTGCCTGCGCATGGCGCACGGCGTTGTTGATGGCTTCCTGCGCAATCCGGAAGAGGGCGATGCGCACAGACTGGTCGATGGTGTCGATCAGACCGTCCGTGTCGTCGCTGAGGCTCCAGGCAAGCTGCGAGCCGTGATCGCGCACGGCACGGTCGAGATGGTTCTCGATGGCATGAGCGAAACCGAAGAGCTGCAGCACGGAGGGCTTGGCCTCCTCGATGATTTCGCGCAGATCCTGCATGCAATGCTGCAGACCACGCCCGACCGGCTCCAACGCCTCGCCTTTCACCTCGCCTTCCTGCATCAGCCGATCAATGCGCCGCGACAGGCGGGTGAGGTCGGCGAGCGTCTGATCGTGCAGATCCATGCCGATGCGCTGCCGCTCGCGTTCCAAGGCTTCGGTCAGGCTCAAGGCACCGGCCCGCAGCCCCTCCTCGCGGGCGCGCGCCTCGGCTTCGACGATCGCCGATTGTTTGGCCTGTTCGGCGGCTCTCAAGGCAAAGAAATAGGGCGCGAGCAGATCGGCGATCGACTGGGCATTGGCCACGTCCTGCTCGGTATAGAAACCGACCGCATGCGACGAGCAACTGAGCGCGCCGATCACCTCGCCGCGCACCTTGAGCGGCACGTGGATACGGCTGCGCAAATTGTGTTCGAAGATCGGGCGCGTGAAGGGCGTATCGATATGGTAGCGCGTCTCCTGCTGGGCATCATCCGTCAAAAGGAAGTCGATTTCGCCCCAAAGCAGGGCGCGGATCGGGCTGCTCGCTACGGGTGCCGGTGTCGTCTGGCCCCAGAAGGTGTCGAGGCCTGTCTCGTAAGCCGTGTGGTAGAGGCCGTTGACCATGGTGATGCAGACATCGAGGTGGTCGTGCGGCACGATATGCGATACTTCGACGCCGACAGCCTTGATGGCCGAGCGGAAATCGAGCTGACCGGCCAGAAGCCGCGAAATGCCGAGATAGTGATCGAGCAGCGCTGACGGCGCGATCTTGAGCATGATGTCCTCCACGCGACCACTCCCACGGCCGCATCTCCTTCATAACACATCTCGATAGCGTGGTCGTCCTGCGGGATCCCGCAGGACTTTGCGTAATTCCCGCAAACGTCCTGCCGTCCCCAACCTGTACAGGCGACGCCGTTGCCTCCATCCTGATCCTGCCGAGAAGAGGAACTCGGCGGGGAATTCAGACCGGGACACACCCGGCTGTTTGGAGGAAACCGGGGCCAAGAGCGCCGGACAACAGGGAGTGAGATTATGAAGACCAGCAGATACCTTCTGGCGAGCGCAGCACTGTGCCTTATCGCCACATCCATGCCCGCAATGGCCGATACCTCGGCCAAGAAGATTGCCCTTTCGAACAACTATGCCGGCAATTCCTGGCGTCAGGCCATGCTGACCAGCTGGGAAAAGGTGACCGGTGAGGCCGTGAAGGCCGGACAGGTCGCAGCCGCCGACGCCTTCACGACCGCCGAAAACCAGGCGACCGAACAGGCAGCCCAGATCCAGAACATGATCCTGCAGGGTTATGATGCCATCGTCATCAACGCCGCCTCGCCGACGGCACTGAACGGCGCCGTGAAGGAAGCCTGTGACGCCGGCATCACCGTCGTCTCGTTCGACGGTATCGTCACCGAGCCCTGCGCCTGGCGCATCGCCGTCGACTTCAAGGAAATGGGTCGCAGCCAGGTCGAGTATCTCTCCGGCAAGCTGCCGCAGGGCGGCAACCTGCTCGAGATCCGCGGCCTGGCCGGCGTCTTCGTCGATGACGAAATCTCGGCCGGCATCCATGCCGGTGTCGAGCAGTTCCCGCAGTTCAAGATCGTCGGCTCCGTGCATGGCGACTGGGCGCAGGACGTCGCGCAGAAGGCCGTCGCCGGCATCCTGCCCAGCCTGCCGGAACTCGTTGGCGTCGTGACCCAGGGCGGCGACGGCTATGGTGCCGCCCAGGCGATTGCGGCCGCCAACCGTCCGATGCCGGTCATCGTGATGGGCAACCGCGAAGACGAGCTGAAGTGGTGGAAGGAACAGAAGGACGCCAACAAGTATGAGACCATGTCGGTCTCGATTGCTCCCGGCGTATCCACGCTTGCCTTCTGGGTCGCCCAGCAGATCCTCGACGGCAAGGAAGTGAAGAAAGACCTCGTCGTTCCCTTCCTGCGCATCGACCAGGACAACCTCGAAGCCAACCTGGCCAATACCCAGGCCGGCGGGGTCGCCAACGTCGAGTATTCGCTCGAAGACGCCCAGAAGGTGATCGCCTCCGCCAAGTGATCGAACGGAAACCTCCCCATCCCGTCCGACCTTCGGGCCGGGCGGGATGGGGAACCCTTGGCGCGTGAGTGAGAGAGTTGTTCAGAATGAATGCCATGCTCGATAAGGGCGATGGACGGCCCGTCGTCAGCGTTACCGATGCAAGAGTGAGTTTCGGCGCGGTGAAGGCGCTCGACGGCGTCACGCTTGAGATCGGGGCTGGAGAATGCGTCGGCCTGGTCGGCCATAATGGCGCCGGCAAATCCACCATGGTCAACGTCATCAATGGCGGGCTGAGCCCGCATCAGGGTGCCATCCGATATGGTCACGGCAGCGGAGGCCACAGCATCAATGCCGCACGCGACGCCGGCATTCGTTGCGTTTTCCAGGAACTGTCGCTCTGCCCGAACCTGACGATCGTGGAGAACACCCGCGTCATGCATCGCAGCCTAAAAGGCTGGGGCTGGCGCAAGCGTGGCGCCGTGCTGATCGAGAGCAAATTGCAGGAAATCTTCCCCGGCCATTCGATAGACTGCCACGAGGCCGTCGGCACGCTGACCATCGCGGAACGCCAGATGGTGGAGATCGCAATTACGTTCTGCGAGATCGGCAGTCCTGTCCGTCTCGTCATACTGGACGAACCGACGTCGTCGCTGGATGCGCGGCTTGCCGAGCAACTGCTCGCCTATGTCGAGCGCTTCGTCCGCGATGGCGGCTCGATCCTCTTCATCTCCCATATTCTCGGCGAGATACTCTCGGTCTCCAACCGCATCGTCGTCATGAAGGACGGCAGGGTGGTCAGCCAGAGGCCGGCCGAGGAATTTTCAGAACACGGGTTGATCGAGGCCATGGGCAGCGTGGTGAAGACGCGCGAGGCCCGCACGCAGCTACAGAAGGCGAGCACGGCAAGTGTGCTGACCGCAGCGCCGGTGCGTGGACGCGGCCTCCCCTTCCAGGCCATGAAGGGTGAAATCGTCGGGTTCGCCGGTCTCGGCGGGCACGGCCAGACGGACATGCTGGTCGGCCTTTTCGAATCTCGAACCGGCAACTGGCTGCGGGCCGATGACCCCGAGGTTGCCTTCGTCGCCGGCGACCGTGCCGTCAACGGCACCTTTACGCTGTGGAGCATCTTGAGAAACCTCAGCATCGGCATCCTGCCGGATCTGTCGCGGCTCCAAACGCTCGACTTCGCACGCGAGGAGACGCTGGGCCAGACCTGGAAGGAGCGGATCGGCATCCGCACCCCCGACATGGACAATCCAATCCTGTCGCTCTCGGGCGGAAACCAGCAGAAGGTTCTGTTCGCCCGGGCGCTCGCCAGCCGCGCACCCGTTGTTTTGATGGACGACCCGATGCGCGGCGTCGATTTCGGCACCAAGCAGGAGGTCTATGCGATCCTGCGCCAGGAGGCAGACGCCGGGCGGACCTTCGTCTGGTACTCGACCGAGATGGACGAGGTCTGCCTCTGCGACCGCGTCTATGTGTTCAACAACGGCATGATCGTTGCCGAACTGAAGGGCGACGAGGTGATGGAAGAAAACATCCTCTCCGCCTCCTTTCAGGAGGCCGCATGACGAAGTTCTTCTCCGCCGACGGATTGCGCCTGCTGATCCCGGCCCTTTCACTGGTCGGACTGCTGGCCGCGGTCTTCTATCTCCAACCGAGAGCCATGAGCTATACCGGGCTCAACCTGCTGTTCAATCTCGCGGTGCCGATTGCGCTCGCCACCATTGCGCAGATGCTGATCATGACGGTCAACGACCTCGACCTGTCGATGGGCACCTTCGTCAGCTTCGTCGCCTGCGTGACCGCCACCTTCCTGCAGTCGTCTCCCCTGCTGGGTGTCCTCATTCTGGTGTCAGCGATCGGCGTATACGCGCTGATCGGTGTGATGATCCATCTGAGAGATCTGCCCTCGATTGTCGTCACGCTCGGCATGAGTTTCGTCTGGGGCGGTCTTGCCGTCCTTATCCTGCCGGCCCCCGGCGGTGAGGCGCCCGGCTGGATCCGGACGATCATGACGGTCAAGCCGCCGCTGCTTCCGATGGCCATCGTTGCCAGCATCCTGATCGCCGTTATCAGCCACTATGTCATCATGCGCTCATCCTTCGGCGTCGTCTTGCGCGGGGTGGGTGGCAACAGCCGCTCGGTTGCCCGGGCCGGATGGTCGATCATCGGCGCACGCGCTGCCGTCTATGGTCTCGCCGGCTTCTTTGCGGTGCTGGCCGGTATGGCGCTGGTGGGGCTGACCACCTCGGCGGACGCCAATATCGCGCTGCGCTATACGCTGCTTTCGATCGCCGGTGTCATTCTCGGCGGCGGGGAATTCGTCGGCGGGCGCGTTTCGCCGATCGGTGCCGTCATCGGTGCACTCACACTGACGCTCGCCGGCTCTTTCCTGTCCTTCCTCAGGATCTCGCCGGACTGGCAGATCGGCGCGCAGGGCGCGATCCTCATCCTGGTGCTGACGCTGCGTCTTGCCCTCAATCGCGCCGAAGGCCGGAAGGGCAAGTCATGACGAAGGCACTCTCCACGCTCTTCTCCCGAACCTGGATCTGGTCCTTTATCGCAGCCGCCAGCGTCTTCCTCGTCACTATCGTCTTTACCGGCGGAGCGAGCACCGTCGGGCTCGCACAGGCGGCGCTGACCTTCGGAGCCTTCTCGTTGCTGGTTGGGCTCGGCCAGATGCTGGTGATCACGCTCGGTCCCGGCAATATCGACCTTTCGGTTCCCGCCAACATGACCCTTGCGGCGACGGTTTCGCTGAAGGTGATGAATGTCGAGAACAGCATGATCCTGACGGGTCTTCTGGTCGCCATCGGTGTCGGGATCGCGATCGGCATCGGCAACTATGCGCTCATCAAACTTCTCCGCATTCCGCCGATCATCGCAACGCTGTCGATGAGTTTCATCGTGCAGTCGACGGCGATCTGGACGAACCGGGGCTTGCGCATCAAGCCGCCGAGCTGGCTTGCCGACTTCACCACCTCCTCGACGGGGGGCATACCGAATGTCGCCCTCGTGGCCTTGGTGCTCTCGGCGATCGTCTGGTACGTGATCAACCGCACGGTCTATGGACGCTCGATTGCCGCGATCGGCCAGAGCATTCGTGCCGCCCGCATGGCCGGTATCCCGATCGACGGAACGCGGCTTATCACCTACCTGCTCTGCGCCGTGCTCGCTTCGCTTTGCGGTTATCTGCTTGCCAGCTTTTCCGGCGGTGCGGCCCTCAATATGGGCACGGAATATCTCCTGATGTCGATCGCCGTCGTCGTCATCGGCGGCACGGCGGTTGCCGGCGGAAACTCGAATGTTCCGGGGATATGGGGCGCTTCGCTCTTCATGTTCCTTGTCGTTTCGATGTTGAACACCTACGGCTTTGGAGCAGGCATTCGCCTCATTCTTACCGGTCTGATCATCATCGCCGTCATCATGCTGCCGACCACGCGCAGCGCCGGCAAAACCTGAAGCCCTGCCAGGATCGTCCCATGGAAAACCCGCATTACGAGATCCGTGACCCCCGCTTCTGCGACCTGCTCGTGTCCAGCGCCGGCCTGGATGAGCTTTACACCGGCTGCCGATGGGCCGAGGGTCCTGTCTGGTTCAACGATGGCGGCTATCTCTTGTTCAGCGATATTCCGAACGAGCGCGTGCTGCGCTGGATCGAGGGTGCTGGCATCTCGGTCTATCGTGCTCCCTCGCAGTTCATCAACGGCAATACGCGCGACCGCGAGGGACGGCTCGTGTCCTGCGAGCATGGCGGGCGCCGCGTCATCCGCACCGAGATCGAGGGGACGATCACGACGCTTGCCGATCGCCACCAAGGCAAGAAGCTCAACTCTCCCAACGACGTGGTGGTGAAGTCCGACGGCAGTGTGTGGTTCACCGATCCGTCCTACGGCATCCTCTCCGACTACGAAGGCTACAAGGCCGACGAGGAACAGGCGAGCCGCAACGTCTACCGGCTCGATCCTTCCACCGGCGAGCTCACAGTCGTGGTCGACGACTTCCTGCAGCCGAACGGGCTCTGCTTCTCGCCGGACGAGACATTGCTCTACGTCGCCGATTCCGGCGCCAGCCATAAACCGGACGCCCCGCGCCATATCCGCGTTTTCGATGTGACCGAGGACAAACGGCTGAGCAATGGACGCGTCTTTGCCCATATCGACAAGGGCATTCCCGACGGTATGCGGACGGATGTCGGCGGAAACCTCTGGTCAAGTGCTGCCGACGGCGTGCACTGCTTCCATCCCGATGGCACGCTGCTCGGCAAGATCCTGGTGCCGCAGGCGGTCGCCAACCTGACCTTCGGCGGGCCACGCCGTAACCGCCTGTTCATCACCGCGTCGACCTCGCTCTATGCGATCTATACCGCGACGCGCGGAGCACAGGTGCCGTGAAGCAAAGTTTCGCCTTGGCGCCTGCGTTTTGGCAGACGCCAAGGGAAGCCTCACTTCCTCGACGCAATATAGGCGCGCCAGCCGCCCAGATTGGTGACCTCTTGAGCCCCCTCTATTGCATAGGGCTCGCAGAGGAAGCCCGATACCTGACTTCCGTCATCTAGCGTGACCTTGCCGACACCGAGCGGTGCGGGGATGTTCTGGACGAAGCGACCGAAGGCAGCGGGCGTGACCTTCCAGACTTCCACCTCAAGCCCCTTGCCGGCGAAGCCCGGCTCGCGGATCAGCCCCGGTTTGGGCGGCGTGGTGTTGGGCAGAACGAAGAGGCGATAGTCGCCGGCCGTGCGGCAGGTCTTCACCAGCTTGCCGCCGGGGCCCGTCAGTTCGTGGTTTAGCGGCATGCCGGTCAGATGCGCGCCGACGACCATGATGGTGACAAGGCCATCGTCCGGTTCGGCAACCTTGGAGGCTTCCGGCAGGGCTGCAGTCCTGTCCTTGCCCATGCCGGACTGGGCGGCGCGGTGCATGGCATCGGCAAAGGGTGCCAGCGCATTGTCGGAGAAGGAGGGTCCGAAGAAGGACACACCGCTGGGCAGGCCATCCGAGCCGAAGCCGCCGGGCACGGCAATCGCCGCATAGCCGAAGAGATTGGCGAAGTTGGTATAGCGACCGAAATGGCTGTTCTTGACGATCGGGTCTGCCAACATCGCCTCGACCGTATAGGTGGTCGGCGAGGTCGGCAGCATCAGCACATCGAGCTTTTCCCATTCGACAAGCGTCTTCTGGCGGAGATGGCCGAGCTTGTACTGGCCTTCGAATGCCGCCACCGCGTCGTAACCCCTGGCGCCTTCGATGATAGTGCGCACGGTCGGATCGAAATCATCGGCATTGGTGCCGATAAACTCTTTCACCGCTGCGAGACGCTCGGCCACCCAGGGGCCGTTGTAAAGCAGTTCGGCGGCCTGTCGGAAGGGTGCGTAGTCGAATGGGACGATTACAGCGCCGAGCGATTTTGCCCGCTCGATGGCTTCATCGTAGAGGGCTTCAACCGCCTTATTGCCGAAGAATTCGCGCTCGGCTCCTTCGAGCACACCGATCCGTAGGCCTGAACCCGGCAGGGCCACTGGCGACGCCTGGCGGGAATAGGGATCACCGGCGTCATAGCCATCCATAACCTTGCGGATCGCGACACCATCGCCGACGGTTGCAGCAAAGACCGTGACGACGTCAACACTGCGGCAGGCCGGCACGACGCCGACATTCGGCACGAGGCCGGGCGTCGGCTTGATGCCGACGAGGTTGTTGAAGGCGGCGGGCACGCGGCCCGAACCGGCGGTATCGGTGCCGAGCGCAAAGCTCGCCAGCCCGGCCGCGACCGTAACCGCCGAGCCGGACGAGGAGCCGCCGGAGACATAGGCCTTGTCGAAGACGGAGCGCGGGGCGCCGTACGGGGAGCGCGTGCCGTTGAGGCCTGTCGCGAACTGGTCGAGGTTCGTCTTGCCGATGACGAGGGCACCCGCAGCCTTCAGTCTCGCAACCACGGTTGCGTCCTTCTCCGGCTGGTAGGCGAATGACAGGCAGGCTGCGGTGGTCGGCAGGCCTGAGACATCGATATTGTCCTTGACCGCAAAGGGCACGCCCCAGAGCGGCAGACTGTTCGGCTCCGGCGCACGCTCCATCACGGCCTTTGCGGCTGCCCGCAAATCATCGTCCGGCGTCTGCGTGATGAAGACCGCCGGATCGTCGGAGGCCATGCGGCGGGCGATCACCTCCTCGACGAGATCGAGCGGGGTGAGCCCGCTGGCATAGGCAGCCCTGAGCGAAGCGAGATCAAGAATAGTCGGCAGCATTACAGATCCTCCAAGATGACCAGGACATCGCCGGCCTTGACGTTGCGACCCGGCCCGGCACGCAGGTCCCGGACGCGACCGGGGGCATGGGCGGTGACGGTGATTTCCATTTTCATCGACTCGATGATGGCAAGCGTATCCCCAGCCTGCACGGACTGGCCTTCTTCGACCAGAAGTTTCCAGACATTGCCGGGGACGGCACTTTCCACCCCGAAGCAGCCTTCGGGGATATCGCCGCCGGGGCTTACCCCCGCGCCATCATCCACCTGGAACGAGTCGAGCCCTTCCTCCTTCCAGCGCTTCCGCTCCGCTTCAAAGGCAGCCTGCTGTCCCTGCTTGAAGGCGCCAATGCTCTCTGCATTGCGGGCCATCTCCGCCTCGTAGTCAGCATAGGAGAAGATGCCATCCTCGATCCGGATGGGGTAGCCGCCATGCGGGAAGGCGGCACGGGCCTCCGTCACTTCTTCGTGGCTCACGGGGAAGAAGCGGATCTGGTCGAAGAAATCGAGGAGCCAGGGCTTGTCCTTGGCAAACACATCCGTCTGGCGCCAGGTGTTCCAGACCTGGATCGTGCGGCCGAAGAGCTGATAGCCCCCCGGCCCCTCCATGCCGTAGATGCACATATAGGCACCCCCGATGCCGACAGCATTCTCCGGCGTCCAGGTGCGGGCCGGATTGTATTTCGTCGTCACCAGCCTGTGGCGCGGATCGATGGGGGTGGCGACCGGCGCGCCGAGATAGACATCGCCGAGGCCCATCACGAGATAAGAGGCGTTGAAGATCGTGTCCTTCACCGCCTGCTCGTCGGCAAGCCCGTTGATGCGGCGGATAAACTCGATGTTCGACGGGCACCAGGGCGCATTGGGGCGGACGAGTTCCTGATACTTGCGCATGGCCAATTCCGCATCCGGATCATTCCAGGAAAGCGGCAGCCATACGGTCCGGCTCGGCACCTTGACAGCGGAGACGGGAGGCAGGCTTTTCTCGATCTCGGCAAGTGCCCCCAAGAGTTTCGAGCGCGACAGCGTGGTGCTGTCATAATGGATCTGCAGCGAGCGGATGCCGGGCGTCAGATCGATCAGGCCCTGAAGCCTCGCCTCCGTCACCGCCTGCATCAGCAGATGCACCCGCATGCGGATGCCTATGTCGAGCTGCATCGGGCCGTATTCGACGAGCAGATTGTCATCGCCTTGGCGGCGATAGACGACGGGGATGGGGCCGGTATCGTTCGAGGCGAGGATCGGGGAACCGATGGGCTTTCGCTCCCGGTTGCCCCCCTCTGCCCTGCCGGGCATCTCCCCCACAAGGGGGGAGACTGGCACAACGCCAGCCTCCCCCGATACTGCAGATGCGTTTCCGTCCAATTCAACCGAAGCGGCACGGGAGACGGCCGCCTCTCCGCTCTCCCCCCTTGTGGGGGAGATGTCCGTCAGGACAGAGGGGGGTAAACCGGGCACTGAACCTGCGGAAAGGACACCATCCTCCACACGCGCCACGGCATGAAACCGGATTTTATCCCCCGGCTTGAACTGACCCATCTTCCACTGCTCATCGCGGGCGATGACCGCCGGGCAGACGAAGCCGCCGAGGCTTGGGCCGTCCGGGCCGAGAATGATCGGCATGTCGCCGGTGAAATCGATTGCGCCGATCGCATAGGCATTGTCATGCAGGTTGGAGGGGTGAAGTCCCGCCTCGCCGCCGTCGGTGCGCGCCCATTTGGGTGCCGGGCCGATCAGGCGCACACCTGTGCGCGCCGAGTTGAAATGCACCTCGTAATCGGTCGAGAACAGCGTCTCAATATCCTCTTCGAGGAAGAAGTCGGGCGCGCCATGCGGACCGTATAGCACGCCGACGGACCATTCGCGGGTCAGTTCCGCCGGCTTTGTTGCCGGCAGGATATCGGTCTGGTTTCGGCGCGCCAGCCGCAAGACATGGCCGGCACGTAGCGTGCCGGTGGCATTGCCGCCGAACTGGCCGAGGCCGAAGGTGGCGCGGGAGCCCATGACCAAGGGCGCGTCGAAGCCGCCGGATACCGCCAGATAGGCGCGCTGACCGGCACCGGTGATGCTGCCGATGGCCAGCGTCTGGCCGGCCTTGACCTGGACCGCCTGATTATGGGGCAGCTCGACGCCGTCGAGCTTCATCGGCATGACCGCGCCGGCAAGCGCGATCACGGTATCGGAGAAGAATTTCAGCACCGGCCCCGAGACGGTGAGTTCCAGGGCCGCCGTATGATCGTGGTTGCCGACCAGCCGGTTGGCATGGCGGAAGGAGCGTTCGTCCATCGGGCCCGAGGGCGGCACGCCGACATGCCAGAGGCCGAGGCGGCCCGGGAGTTCCTGCAGGCTCGACTGCGCACCGGGGGCGATCACCTCGATGACATCGGGCACAAAGGCGAAATTCTTCAAGGCCGTGGTCGCAACATCACCGCTGCGGAACAGGTCGGAGGCGGCGATGGCCTTCAGGTATTCGAGATTGGTCTCGATGCCGGCAAGGGAGATTTTTTCCAGTGCGGAAGAGAGCGCCGCAATGGCCGTATCCCGATTCGTGCCAGAGACAATAACTTTGGCCAGCATGGGATCGTAGAAGGGTGTGACCTCGGTTCCCGTCTCCACCCAACCGTCAACGCGGATACCCTCGGGGAAGACCACTTCGGTGAGCAGGCCGGCACTCGGGCGGAAGCCGACATGGGGCATTTCGGCATAGACGCGCGCTTCGATCGCCGCACCCTTCGGCACGAGGTTTTGCCTGCCCGTCAGCACATCTTCGCCGGCTGCCTGACGGATCATCCATTCGACGAGATCCACACCGAAGACGGCCTCCGTGACCGGATGCTCGACCTGCAGGCGGGTGTTCACTTCCAAGAAGTAGAACTCCTCACGGGTGGGATCATAGATGAATTCAACCGTACCGGCTGAGGAATACGCCACTTGCTCTCCAAGCGAGACGGCTGCTGCATGCAGGCGCTGGCGCACGGCGTCGGAGAGACCCGGTGCCGGTGTTTCTTCGATGACCTTCTGGTTCCGGCGCTGGAGCGAGCAGTCGCGTTCGCCGAGCGCAATGACCCTGCCCTTGCCGTCGCCGAAGATCTGCACCTCGACATGGCGGGCCTTGGAGACAAAACGTTCGAGATAGACGCGTGCATCGCCGAAGCTGGATTTCGCCGTGCGCTGGACCGTGTCGAAGGCGGCTGCAAGAGCCTCCGCATTGTCGCAGAGCTGCATGCCGATACCGCCGCCGCCGGCTGTCGATTTCAGCATCACGGGATAGCCAATCTGCTCCGCTGCGGAGAGCGCCTCTTCCCGGCTGTCGAGCAGGCCAGAGCCGGGCAAGAGCGGCACGCCGCTCGCCTTGGCCAGTTCGCGGGCCGTGTGCTTCAGGCCGAAGGCGGAGATGTTTTCCGGCGTCGGGCCGATGAAGGTGATGCCTTCCGCCTTCAGCCGTTCGGCAAAGCCGATGTTCTCCGAGAGGAAGCCGTAGCCGGGATGAACGGCTTGCGCACCGGTCTGACGGCAGGCGGCAATTACCGCGTCGACGTTGAGGTAGCTTTCGCTGGCGGGTGCGGGGCCGAGGCGGACCGCCTCGTCGGCCATCAGAACGGGTTTGGAAAAGCGATCCGCATCGGAATAGACCGCAACGCTTGCGATCCCCATTTTCTGAAGCGTCTTGATGACGCGCACGGCGATTTCGCCGCGGTTGGCGATCAGAACCTTTTTGAACATCAGGCCGCCTCGTCGTCCCAGACGAGCACCCGGATCGGCGTGGGATCGAAGCCGTTGCAGGGGTTGTTGATCTGCGGGCAATTGGAGACGACGAGCAGCACGTCCATCTCCGCCTTCAGCTCGACATAGTCGCCGGGGGCGGAAATGCCGTCGACGATGGTCATTTCGCCTGATGGTTCGATCGGCACGTTCATGAAGAAGTTGATGTTCGGTACCACGTCGCGCTTGCTCATGCCGTGTTTGGAAACCTCGATGACGAAGTTGTCGCGGCAGGCATGCAGGTATTTCGTGTAGTGGCCGAAGCGGACGGTGTTGCTCTCGCAGGAGCAGGCGCCGGCAGAGGTATCGTGCCGACCGCAACTGTCGGCGGTGACCGTCAGCATGACCCGGCCTTCATTGGAGATCACCTTGGTGCCGGTCGAGATATAGGCCGCCCCCTGTTCGCGCATGGTGTCCTGGCTGGAATAGCGCTCGGAGAAATCTTGGGCATTGTAGAAAAGGGTGTCGACAGCCTGCTGGCCATAGCTGTCCTCGATGCGCAGCACCTGACCCTTTTTGATGAAGGTCGAGAAGGGCGCTTCGGCAGCGATGTAGTGATCCTGCGCAGTGTTGGAGAGTGTGCGGGCGGGAGAGGTCTGGATGAAACTGGTCATGATAGCCTCTCCTCTCACAGGGCCGCAAAAGCGTTGTTTTCGAAGCCCCTGACGGCTTCGGCGGTCGCGGTTCGGCAGAGGTCATCCGCCGCTGGCTCAATGGCCGCGATCCTGAGGATGCTGACGGGATTGGGGGCATAGACCGGGTTGGGATCGAGCGGATGCGGGCAATTCGAGAAGCCGACGATCATGTCCATCTCGGCACGCAGATCGACATAGTCGCCCTCGGAAACGAGATCGGGGTTCCACTCGAACCTGCCATCGGCATCGACACGAACGGATGCGAAAAGGGCAAGTGCTGCCGGAATGTCGCGCTTGTCGAGGCCCGCCTTCGTGGCGATCAGCACGAAGTTGTCTCGGGTGTTGCGCAGAGCCGGACCGTTCTGGCCGGCATATTTCTTCGCGTTGGAGGAAGCCGTCGAGCCGCCCATCAGCACGTCATGGGCGCCGGAGCTGTCCTCGGTGATCGAGAACATGACTTTGCCCATGTCGGAGAAGATGACACGCCCCTTTCCAAGCCCGGTGGTCCACTGCACCTTGACCGTATCGGGCAGGTTCATGCGCTCGGTCGGGTCTTCGGCGTTCCAGGCCACGACCGAAATGGTTGAGACACCTTCGTCGAGCGCGATGCGCAGGGTCTCGTTGGCCTTGACGCGGGTCCACCAATACCAGCCGCCGGGCAGCTTTTCCTGGTGGACGATCTTGTCGGCAGCGATGTCGGGCGCGGGCTTCTCGCTCTTGCCAGGCAGTGCCTTCGGTGCGAATTCCAGCCCCTTCTTCTGATGCTCCTCGTAGCGCGCCCGGTTGGCAGCGATTTCTTCGGGGGAACGTTGGATATGCATTGTCATCTCCAGTGGTTTCGTTGGCCGGGTCGTCCCGGCTATTGACCCTGTGAAGAGACCGGGCCGTCCCGGTCGGGGCGAAAGAGGGAGGCCTCGCCCGCCTTGCGGGGGGGCCAGATGGCGATGTCGCGGGTGATCGTCGCGCCGTAGCGGAGCTTTTCCTCCGGACGATCGCGGGGCCGCTCGAAGGCAACGACGCGGGTGGCAAGTGTGAAGGCCTCGCGCATGTCATGGGTGACCATGACCACGGTCATCGGCGCCTCGTGCCATAGCGTCTTCATCAGCGTGTGGATCTCTGCGCGGATGCCGGGATCGAGCGCGCCGAAGGGTTCGTCGAGCAGCAGAACCTTGGGCCGCATGATCAGCGCCTGGGCGAGCGCCAGTCGCTGCTGCATGCCGCCAGAGAGCTGGGCCGGATACTTGTCCTCGGAGCCGGCAAGCCCGACCGCCGCGATCATCGCTCGGGCCTCGTCCTCAACCTCGCGCTTCGCGGCACCGAACAGCCGGGCGGCGACGCGGGAGGCTTTCAACTCCTTGCCGAGCATGACATTGCCGAGCACCGTCAGATGCGGGAAAACCGAGTAGCGCTGGAAGACGACGCCTCGGTCCGGTCCTGGCTCCTTCGGCAGGGCCAGACCATCGAGCAGGATCTCACCCTTGGTCGGGCGCTCCTGGCCGAGCAGCAGGCGCAGGAAGGTGGACTTGCCGCAGCCGGAGGGGCCGACGAGCGCGACGAAGGCTCTGGACTCAATCTCGATCGAGACATTCTCCAGCACGATCTGGTCGCCGTATTCCTTCCAGAGGTTCTGAACCGAGAGCGCGCTCATTTGCCCTTCTCCAGTTCAGACCAGGGGAAGACGGCCACGCGCAGGCGATCGAGCAGGATGTCGGTCACGATCGCGAGCAGCGTGATCCAGAGGACATAGGGAAAGATCACGTCCATCGAGAGATAGCGACGGACGAGGAAGATGCGGTATCCGAGGCCACTGTCGGATGAGATCGCTTCGGCGGCAATGAGGAACAGCCAGGCGGGGCCGAGCTGCAGGCGGAGTGTGGTGATGAGACGCGGCAGGATCTGCGGCAGCACGACGCGCAGCGCGATCTGCCAGGAGGAGGCCGAGAGCGTTTCGGCCTTCACTATCATCTCGCGCGGCAGGGAGATGGCGGTCAGCGCCAGGTCTCGGATCATGATCGGCGCCACACCGATGACGATCAAGGCGACCTTGGAGGCCTCGCCGAGCCCCATGACGATGAAGAGGATCGGCAGGAGCGCCAGCGGCGGGACCATGGAGATCGCGCCGACGAAGGGAGAGAGGGCTGCCCGCGCATAGGGCAGAATGCCGATCACAAGCCCGAGGAGAAGTGCAATTGCGGTTGCTATTCCCAGTCCGGCGAAGAGGCGACCCAGGCTCGCCCATGTATCCGACCAGAGAAGATAGTCGCCGGTTCTGACATCGGGGGTGAAAGCCATGCGATCGATCGTCTCCCAAATGGCCGCGAAACCGGGCAGCAGCTTGTCATTGGGATTTTCGGCCAGCCGTTCGGCCGAACCGATCATGTAGGCGCCGAGCACCAACACGAAGGGCAGAAGCACCAGCGTCAGGCGCGCGCCATTTCCGGGATGAGCATTGATCCAGCGCATCGACCACTCCAGGATTTCAGGGAGGCGGGAGCCGCCCGGACGACCTCGTCAACCGGGCGGCATGGATCTGCCTCAGAGCGCGCCCTTGGCGGCCGCGTCCATGTAGGTGGTTGTGAAGCGGAACTTGACGTTCTCCTTGTCGCCAAGAACCGTGCCGTCTGCCAATTCGATGCCGATGACATCGGCAGACGGCGCGCCGCTGCCGAGAAGGCCCTTGTCGAACAGGAAGGTGCGGACGAGATCCATCGTCTTGGACAGATCCGGCGAGGCGGTGAAAGCTACCGCATCAGCTGGCTTGTCGAAGAGCTTGGTGGCGGCCATCTGGGCTTCGAAGCCGGCGAGATCGGTTCCGGAAGCCGTTCCCATCGCGGTCCGGGCTGCCTTGCCCTCTTCGGTATCGGCCGTCATGACGACCATCGTGTCGTACCAGATCCCGGCCAGCGCCTTGCCAAAATCGGGGTTGTCCTTGAGCACGTCGGTATTGGCGACCATCAGGTCGATGATTTCGCCAGGGATCTGCGAGCTGTCGAAGACCTTCTTCGCGGACGCATCTTCCAGGATGCTGGCGACCAAAGGGTTCCAGGTGACGACCGCCGTCACATCAGACGTCTGGTAGGCGGCAACCATGTCGGCATCCGAGGTATTGACCACCTTTACGTCACGCTCGGAGGAGCCGATGCTTTCGAGCGCGCGGGCAAGCAGATAATGGGAGACCGAGAACTCGACGAGATTGACGTTCTGGCCCTTCACATCCTCAAGCTTTTCCTTGTCCTTCAGGATGAGGGCGTCATTGCCGTTCGAAAAGTCACCAACGATGACGGCGGTCGTATCGATGCCACCAGCGGCCGGGATCGACAGGCCATCCATGTTGGTCAGCGTCACTGCGTCAAAGGCACCGGCGGTATACTGGTTCATCGATTCCACGTAGTCGTTGAACTGCGTGACCTCGATGTTGATGCCGTATTTGTCGGCCCATTTCTTCACGATGCCGGTGTCATTGGCATAGCCCCAGGGCATCCATCCGACATAGATCGACCAGGCGACCTTGAAATCCTTCTTCGGCGCGGCTTCGGCAGGTGCGACTTGGCTGAAGGCGAGCGCGCCCGCCAGTGCGGTGATGGACAGGAGTGTCTTGACAGTCTGCATGTAGAAATTCCCCTTTTGCGTCTTCGAAAAGGGATCGGCATGGACCATCGCGCCGCCAATCCCTTGGCTTACGAGGTCTCCCGGGCTTTTGTCCCGCCGTGCACCCGATGGGATGTCTCTCCATTGGGAGCCGCTCTCGGACCAGCCACGCCCTGCGGCGCCGGAACCCTAGCGGCTAACTCTGCGAGTAGAAGAGCAAGGGGCGTGCCAAGTGGCCAGGACCTGTAAAACACGGCTCCTAATCGTGCCCTCTCCGGTGCAATATATCTCACGTGCATGTCTTGCAGGCAGCGATGCCTCACAAACAGGCAGACCCGACGACCGTATAGAGCGTGACCGCCCGTCTGCCGGGGACGGGCGGCCGTGGGGGATGCCTTGTGTGCGACAAAAGATTCCCGGTGCGACTTGGCGCAGGCCGATGCGATCAGGCGGTCATCGCTTTGAAAGCCTCTGCCTGGCTTTCGACCCAGACTTCGAACGCCTGAGGCTCCACACCTGTCAGCGCCTTGAAGTCGCCGGTGATCGTTGCGAGGCCCCCTACGCCGATCATGGTGTCGATCGATGCAAACACGCGCGCGACCGGCTCCGGCAGGCCGGCGCCGACCATGCCCTGAACGAGCCCTTCGACTGGCACGTCGACGACCGTGATGTCCTTGCCCGCGGCTTTGGATACGGCAGCGGCGATGTCGCGATGCGTGTAGGAAGCCGAGCCCGTCAGCGTGTAGACCTTCTTGTCGCTATCGGCGGCAACGAGAGCTGCGGCGGTCGCACGCGCAATATCATCGCGGGCAATGTGCGCGATCCGTCCGTCGCCGGCGGCGGAATACCAATGGCCAGAAGCCAGAGCCGGGCCGGCACTCATCATGACGTTCTCAAAATACCAGTTGTTGCGCAGGATGGTCCAGGCCGGGATGGCGCTCGCGCGGATCTCGGCTTCCGTGCCTTCATGGTCGGGCGCAAACAGCAAGGGCGAATTGGCGGGCTCCGGCATCGATGTGTAGAGCAGGTGCTTTACGCCGGCCTTCTGGGCAGCGGCGATGGCTGAGCGATGCTGTACCAGGCGATGCCCCGGACGATCGAGTGTGTCCGTGCTGATGATCAGGACCTTCTCCGCTTCGGCGAAGGCGGCTTCCATCGATGCTGCATCGTCGAAATCGACCCGACGAACCTGCACGCCTTTTTCGGCCAGGCTTGCCAATTGCTCGGGCTTGCGGCTCGCAGCGATGATATCTGCGGCGGCCACGCCCGAGGTTTCGAGAAGATGATGAACGACCCGGTTGCCGAGATGGCCCGATGCGCCGGTCACGAGATATTTTGCAGGCATTTTACATCCACTTTCTCGCCCATAACTTTAGGGCTGGTCTAAATTTCAGAGTAGGTATAAATTACAGATCTATCTGACGCCGTAAAGTAGGCAGTTTTTTAGAACCAGGTCCCAAGGGCGATACCGATGACGGCAAATGCGCGAACGAAAACCGACTACAGTGCGGCCATTGACACAGTCAGGGGCATGCTCGCGACACCGCGTGAAACGGTATTCGACCCGCAGAATTGTCCGGTGCGAGACGTCTTTGCCCATATCGGGGACAAATGGGCCTCACTCATCCTGCAGACGCTGGGAATGCGGCCTCATCGCTTCGGTGAACTGAAGCGCGCGATCCCCGATATTTCGCAGGCCATGCTGACCGGGACCCTGCGTAGCCTGCAGCGCGACGGGTTTGTTCGCCGCGAGGTTTTCCCGACCCAGCCGCCCAGCGTGGAGTACAGTCTGACGGAACTCGGCCAATCCCTTCTCGGTCCGCTGGCCGCGTTGGTTCTCTGGACAGCAGACCAACACGGGCGGATCCGCGAGGCTCGTACCGTCTACGACGCCGAAAATCAGCCTCCAAAGAAGAAGCTGGCGGCGCGCTGAGGCGCCTAACCGGGTGGTGTAGTTTGGTAACCATTCCATTCAACCAAATCGATACAACATCGCGCTAATCTACCCTGAGAAATTGGGGGTGAATTATGTTCAAGCGATTTATCCGCGACCGGCGCGGCAATTTTGGCATGATGACGGCGATTCTGCTCGTCCCCGTGATCGGCACTGCCGGCCTTGCCATCGACATCAGCAATGCCCTGATGGTGCGCAGCACCCTTCAGGCCGCCGCGGATTCCGCCGCGATTGCAGCTGTGGCCGAAACGTCTGCCGGCGTCCTGCAGGCCATGCAGTTGAAATCGGACGGACAGCTGACAGACGCCATCGCGGACGCGAAGAAGGTCTTCATGGGCCACGCAAAGATGTCGGAAGACTATGAGCTGAAGGATTTCGACGTCGAAGTCGTCAAGACCGGGACGCAGCTGAAGGCGGTCTTCACCTTCAACGCTTCCGTACCCACCACGCTGGCACGTATCCTCGGCCAACCGGATGTGACGGTTGCCGGCAAGGCGGAAGCCGTATTCCAGACCGACACTTTCCGCGACTTCTACCTGTTGCTCGACAACACGCCCTCCATGGGCGTCGGAGCCACTCCGTCGGATGTCAACAAGATGGTCGCCAACACTGGCGACAAATGCGCGTTTGCCTGCCACATCGTCAAGAATGGGGTAGAGGACATGAACAGTTACTACAATCTCGCCAAGAGGCTCGGCGTGACCATCCGCATCGACGTCGTGGCGCAGGCTACTGCTGCGCTCATGGACACGGCGAAGACATCGCGCAAGAGCTCCAACCAGTACCGCATGGCCGTCTATACCTTCGGCGAAAAAGCTGAGGATACCAAGCTTCTCGAGGTCGCCTCGCTCACCGACGACCTCGACAATGTCCAGAGCAAGGCTTCGAAGATCGGCCTGATGTCCATCCCTAAACAGGGATATGACAACGACCAGCAAACCGATTTCGACCGTGCTCTGAAGAATGTCGGCGCCCTCATGGGGACAGCCGGAACCGGCTCGTCGGCGGGCAATCCGGAAAAGATCCTCTTCTTCGTATCGGATGGTGTCGGTGACTCCTACAAACCCAGTTCCTGCACCAAGGCGACGACGGGCGGACGCTGCCAGGAGCCGATCGACACGACCCAGTGCGAAGTGCTGAAAAACAAGGGCTATCGGATCGCCGTGCTCTATACGACCTATCTGCCGCTTCCGACGAACGACTGGTACAAGAAGTGGATCTCGCCGTTCCAGACCGAAATCCCGACCCGGATGCAGGCCTGCGCCTCGCCGGGCCTCTATTTCGAGGTCAGCCCGAGCCAGGGCATTGCGGACGCCATGAACGCCCTGTTCCTGAAGATCATTACCTCGCCGCGGCTGTCGAGCTGACGGCGGCGCAGATAAACCGTCTCGTTATGGCCGCAGGGCAAGGCGGCGGAGCGAGACGGCGTTGTCTTCGCTGAAGATCAAGCCCTCGCGCTCGAAGGCTTGGCGTATCGAAACCAGCGATGCCGGACGGGTGGTTCTTTCACCCTCCGCTTCGATCCGCCGGATCGACGACACGGACACGCCGGACTGGCGGGAGAGATCCTCAAGCGTCCATTGCAGCATGGCGCGTCCTGCGCGGATCTGCATCGGCGTCAGCGTTGCCTCGCCTGCAGGCTGTCCTTTTCCCGTTCCGGTGAAATCGCCATGGCGCAAGATCATGCCGAGCCACTCGTGCGGGCGAGACCCCTTGTGGATGATGGGAACCGCCCGTGCGTGAAACCATTCGTATTCGCCATCGGCTTTCATGATCCGGTGATTGGCGACATAGGGCGAAAGAGTTGCCACGGCGTGCTGCCATGCGGCGATTACCGCGCCGCGATCATCGGGATGCAGGGCATTCACCCAGTTGCCGTTCAGGACTTCCGATTCCGGTTGCCCCGTAAGAACCGTCCAACCGTGAGAGAATACAGGCTCGCCACTGGCCGTTGCACGCCACTCCAGGGCCGCGACCGCGCCGACAAGCGCACGGTAACGCCCCAGGCTTTCATCAAGCGCCTGCCGATTTTCCTGCAGCTGTGAGATGTCGTTGAGAAGACCCACCGCTCTCGCCGGCCGCTGATCTGCATCGAGCACGACCTCGGATCGCAGCCGCACCCAGCGCACTGTTCTGTCGCCGCGAATGATGCGGAAGTCGCGGTTCACGGGCACCCCGGACCTGATCAGCGGCCAGATGTCCTCACATCGATTACGGTCCTCGGGGTGAATCTGGTCGATCAGATCCATCAGGCTGAAGAGTTTCGGGCTGTCGATGCCCATCACCCGCAAAAGTCCGGGGCTGCAGCTGCATTGTCCTGTCAGGAGATCGCAACTCCAGAAGCCGGCCGTGCCGCGCTCTTCGACCAGTTTCAGAAAATGTGCCGACGAAACGCCGGGATTCTTTTGGCTGATGCCGGAAATATCACCATCCTTACCGACGTAAACATCAGCTTGGGTGGACGCGCCAAGAAAGTCGTTCATTTCGGTTCAGTCTTATCCATCACGCTGCCGGCAGGTTGGGCTTAGGACATCCCGCTGGCCAGCACTCGCTTCTCAAGCTCCGAAGCTAACGGTGCATGCTGCCGGGGACAAGTGTGAAGTAACACTTTGGTGACATGGACAGCCGTCAACACGAGCCCGCCCTTCAGGTCGCAGATGGAGATCGACCAGATCATTCATTAGATGTTTCAGGCACGGCGCTTGTGGTCCTTGCGGGATCATGGCAGGAAGCCAGACGAAGGCCGAAAAGACAGTATGAGAGAGCCCTGAATGTCGAACGTCATCAAGTTCGAGCGCCCGCCCGAGAACAAGCCACCGAAGCCGAAGAGGAGCCTCTCGCTGAGCGCGCGCAGGATCCTGATCTGGGTCGGCATCGTTGCTGCTTTCTTTCTTGCCTGGGGCTATTTTACATTTTTCGGTGCAGGCACTGCTCCCGCCTGAGCGCGCTCGGTATCCCGACAATGCGGCGTCATGATCGCGTGGCCGCATTCGCCACCAGCGCGCCGCGAGCCCCGATTACCCTCGCTGCAAGTCGCGCCCCCGCAGTGATGGCATCGGCACTGCAAGCTCCTTGGAGTTCAGCGGCCAGATAACCCGCATTGAAGCTGTCTCCGGCAGCCGTGGTATCGAGAATACTCTCGGCCGGCGGAATGGGCACAATTTCGATCGCGCCATCGCCGGCGTCATAGGTCACATCTGCCGGACCATTCTTGACGATCACACGCTTTGCGCCTTCTGCCCTGTAGCGTTTTGCCGTGGCCGCGGGATCGATGTCTCCGAACCAGGTCGCCTCGTCATCGAAGGACGGCAGGCAGAGGTCACTGATGGCGGCCGCACGGTGGATCCAGTGACGCATGGTTTCAGAACTGTCCCAGAGACGCGGCCGAAGATTGGGATCGAAGACGACCTTGCCACCACGGCCGGCGAACTGGCTGAGCGCTTCGATGAGGGCCAAGCGATCCTGGTTCGGAAGGATCGCCAGCGTGATACCAGACCAGTAGGCGAGATCGGCCCCATCAAGAGCGCGCGCGAGTGCGGCCGGATCACCAGCAAGATTTCGCGCGGCGCTGTCGTTGCGCCAGTAGGTGAAGCTGCGCTCACCGTCCTTCAGGGTAATATAGTAAAGGCCGATCGTCTTGTCGGCCAGGCGGCGGATATGGGTCGTGCCAATGCCTTCCGCGTTGAGGAAGTCCAACATCCGGTCGGAAAGCCCATCCGTGCCGACTGCCGAGACGTAGTCGATCTGCCAGTCCGAGCCCAGGCTCCGGCGCAGATAGTATGCCGTGTTAAGCGTGTCGCCTGCGAATCCCATGCTGAGAGTTCCGGCCGTGCCGGTTTCCGAGAGCTCCCCCATGCATTCGCCAATGGCTACAATCCGTCCCATGCCATGTCCTCTCCTTCTTCCCCGTTCCGCTTAGCGCGCCAGCCAGCTGCCGTCGACGGGGAAACCGGAAATTCTGGCGAAGGGCCGGCTCAGTTTTCATAAATTGTCGACGAGGCAGGCTGGATCGAGCTGCTCGAAAGTCTGCAGCGCGCCCGGCAGGAGGCGGTTGCGCCAGCCAGGCTAACGGTGCAATCAGGCCAGGCCGGACTACGCGTCATTTCTCCGCGCAGATGGCGTAGCGGTGCTGTGTCGCTCGTTCCAGGCCCTTGAAGAAGGAGAAATTCCGGCGCTGCGCCCTGTGGATCGCAGCCATGTCCTGGTCGATCGTGACCTTGGAGAAACCTGCCTCCTTCAACAGTTCGGCGACGGCATTGGCATGTGCGCCGCTGGAGAAATGCACACGAGAGAGAATGCTGGCGTGGGTCGTCGCCATCTCGGAATTCGGTGCGCCGTGCGTGGCATCCTTGGCCAGACCCAGGCGGCTTGCCCAGGCCGTGAGCCGCTTCATGAGCTTGGTCAGCGTCGACGTGTTCACAAAGTCGCCATCAACGATGAGCACCTTGCCGCCGACCTTGAGTACCCGGTGCCACTCGCGAAAGCAGGCAAGCGGATCGACCAGGGTCCAGACGAGGTGCCGATTCGTGATCACGTCGTATGTGTCGTCGGATTCCATTGTCCGCTCGGCGTCGCCCAGCAGGAAGCGGATCTGGCGGCCGCGCGCCTTGGCCTTCGCCCGCGCGCGCTCGAGCATGGGCTCGGCCCAATCCAGTCCGGTGACCCTGAAGCCAAGATCGTCCAGCAGATGCGAGACGACCGCCGTGCCACAGGCAAGATCGAGCGCCGCACGCCCCTCTCCCGACCCCAGGTGCTTGCGCAGCAGCGCATGCCAGGCTGCCCTTTCGTCTTCGGAGAAGATCTCGTGACCGGGCTGGCTGTCGAAGGTTTCGGCCCTGAGGGACCAGTAAGCCTTGATTTCGTCGCGGAGGTCACGGTTGGGAATAGAGCTAACGGCTTGCATAGGCTGGATCTTTCGGAACAGGTCGATGAGGCTGGAACACTTCTAAAAGATATTTCTTGACTGGCAAAGTCATAAAATCATAGTTCACCTCACAATCACAAGCAGGAGAACTGATCGTGTTCAAAATGGAGAGGGTGGCGTCAGCCGCCGCGATTTCGCTCGTCCTTTTTTCAGGTGTCGCGCTGGCCGGCGAGACGGTGACGATCAAGGACATCACAGGTCGAGAAGTCGAAGTGAGCGTTCCGGTTGAGCGCGTCATTCTGGGTGAAGGTCGCCAGATCTACTTCACCGCCGCCCTCGACACCGACAATCCCTTCGGCCGCGTCATCGGTTGGCGTGACGATTTCAAGAAGGCCGACCTCGACGGCTACAACATCTACCTGAAGAAATATCCGGAGATGGAGAAGATCCCCACCTTCGGCGGCATGAAGGACGGCACCTTCGATATCGAGCAGGCAGTCGCGCTGAAGCCCGACGTCATCATCATGAACACGGAAGCGAAATCGGCGACCGAAGAGAGCGGCTATATCGAGAAGCTCGCCGCCGTCGGCATCCCACTCGTCTATATCGACTTCCGAGAGAAGCCCATGGAGCACACGGATGATTCCATGCGCATCATCGGCAAGCTATTCGGCAAGGAAGAACGCGCCGAGGAATTCGTGAAGTTCCACGACGAGCAGATCGCCAAGGTCACCGACGTTCTCTCAAAGCAGGCCGACCTCAACAAGCCAGTCGTCTTCATCGAGCGCGCCGGCGGATATTCCGACGATTGCTGCATGTCCTTCGGCAATGAGAATTTCGGCAAGATGGTCGAGCTCGCCGGCGGCGTGAACATGGCGAAGGACTTCATCCCGGGCACCTTCGGGACGGTCAATCCTGAGCAGATTATCGCTTCGAACCCCGATCAGGTCATCGTCACCGGCTCCAACTGGGAACTCTATGTCCCCGGCGGCAAGTGGGTCGGCGTCGGCCCGGGTGCTGACAAGGCTGAAGCAGCCCGCAAGCTTTCCGAGCTCATGAAGCGTCCCGGCTTTACCGACATCAAGGCTGTCAAGGACGGCAATGTTCACGCCATCTGGCACCAGTTCTACAACAGCCCGTACCAGTTCGTCGCCGTGCAGCAGATCGCAAAGTGGCTGCATCCGGATCTCTTCAAGGATGTCGATGCCGACGCCACCTTCAAGGAAATGCACGAGCGCTTCCTGCCTGTTGAATACCACCCTGGCTACTTCGCCTCGATAAAGGCCGGGTCCTGAGAAACCAACCGGCGCCTCGCCAAGAGGCGCCGGATTTCCTACAAGGAAGACAGACTGATGCTGACCAAGTTATTCGGGGCGTTTATCGCCCTTTCAACCGTTTTGGTGTCCCCGCTCTCGGCGGCTGAAATCACCGACATTGCCGGACGCAAGGTCGAGATCGATCTGCCAGCCAAGCGTGTGCTGGTCGGCGAAGCCCGACAGATCCATACGATCGCGGCGCTGACCGGGGAGCATATGCTCGACCGGATCGTCGGATGGCGAGACGACTTCTTTTCCAAGGATGCCGACAGTTACACGGCTTATTCCGAGCGTTTCCCCGCACTCGCTGACCTGCCCCGGTTCGGCTATGTGCCGAACAACACCTTCGATCTAGAGGCTGCAATCGCCCTTGCACCCGACGTGATCACGCTCAATCTGGAATCGCAGAAGGTCGCTGTCGAAAGCGGGATCGAGGAAAAGGCAGCTGCGGCCGGCATTGCCGTCGTCTATGTCGATTTCCGGGTAGATGCCAACAAGAACAGCGAAGACAGCATCCGTATACTCGGCCAGATCTTCGGTGCCGACGCCAAGGCCGAGGAATTCATCGCCTATCGCCGGAAACAGGTGGCGCTGGTCGTCGATCGGCTGGCCCAGGCTCAAAATCTGGCCCGCCCGAAGGTGTTCATCGAGCGTGCGCCCGGCAATGACGGAGAGAACGGCTGCTGCCGAAGCTTTGGCCCCTATAACTTCGGCGAGATGGTCGAACAGGCCGGCGGCCACAACATTGCCGCCGATGTCATCAAGACCACGTTCGGCAATCTCAATCTCGAACAGCTAATCGTCGACAACCCCGATCACTACATTGCCACCGGATCCAACTGGGCGGCGGAATCCAAGACGCTCCGCTTCGTGCATGTCGGTCGTGGGGCCGATCTTCAGGCGGCCCGTGACAAGCTTTCCACGCTGGTCGCGCGCACAGGGTTCAGCGAACTGAAGGCCGTCAAGACCGGCGAAGTCCATGCCGTCTGGCATCAGTTCTACGGCGTCCCGTATGAGTTCGTCGCCATTCAGCAGTTCGCAAAGTGGTTCCATCCGGAAATGTTCGCCGACTTGGATCCAGAGAAGACCTTCGAGGAATTTCACAAGACATTCCTGCCGGTCGCTTACAAGCCAGGTTACTTCGTCTCGCTGAACGAGGAGACACACTGATGGCCATTGCCGCCGAAGCTCCTGCACTGGCCGTGGGCCGCGAGCGCTACCGCGCCATCGCGGCCAAACGGATTGGTATCCTCGGCCTGCTCTTCCTCGCCCTGCTGCTGAGCGTCGCCGTCGACATGGCCTATGGTCCTGCGCGCTACACGCTGGCCGAGGTCGTTGCCACGATCTGGGATCCCGCATCGGCGGGCAACCAGCTTCGGGTCGTCATCTGGGACATCCGCATGCCGATCGCTCTGATGGCCGTCACCGTGGGGGCCTGTCTGTCGCTTGCTGGCGCGCAGATGCAGACGATCCTTGCCAATCCGCTCGCCTCCCCTTTCACGCTCGGCATTTCGGCTGCAGCGGGCTTCGGCGCGGCGCTCGGACTGGTCGCCGGTGTCGCCGTATTTCCGGCAGCCGTGCAATACATGGTGCCGATCAATGCCTTCCTGATGGCGATGCTCGCGTCGCTCTTCATCTACGGCGTGTCGACCATGCGCGGCGTCACCGTCGAGACCATTGTTCTGCTCGGCATCGCGCTGGTCTTCACCTTCAATGCACTGCTGTCGCTGCTCGAATACCTCGCCTCGGAACAGGCGCTTGCGGCCGTCGTCTTCTGGACCATGGGCTCGCTGACCAAGGCGACCTGGGGCAAGGTGGCCGTGACATTTGCCGTCCTCGTCTTCAGCGTTCCGCTGTTTGCGCGCCGCGCCTGGGCGCTGACGGCCCTTCGCCTCGGGGATGACAAGGCTGCCTCCTTCGGTGTCAATGTGCGGGCACTCCGGCTGGAGACCATGCTGCTCGTCAGCCTGCTGGCAGCCATTCCGGTCTCCTTCGTCGGCACGATCGGCTTCATCGGCCTCGTCGGTCCGCATATCGCGCGCATGCTGCTTGGCGAAGACCAGCGCTTCTTCCTGCCGGGCTCCATTCTCTGCGGGGCGCTGCTGCTTTCGGTAACGTCCGTTGTCTCGAAGATGCTGATCCCCGGTGCCATCATGCCGATCGGCGTGATCACGGCACTCGTCGGCGTGCCCTTCTTCTTCTCTCTGATCTTCACCAACAGGAGGCGCGCATGGTAGCCCTCAGGCTCGAAGCGGTGGGCGCGCAATATGGCCGCCACCGCGTCTTCAGCGACATTACCACCGGTGACATTGCAGGCGGCGCGCTGACAGCCGTGATCGGCCCCAATGCGGCAGGCAAATCGACTTTGTTCAAGCGCATTGCCGGTTTGCTCAAGGGAGAGGGCGTGGTCCATCTCTCCGGCGAGGAAAGCCTTCGGCCGATCTGCTACATGCCGCAGGATACCGGTGCCAATGCTGTGCTCACCGTCTATGAGAGCGTGCTTCTCGCCTCAAAGCAGGGATCGGGCTGGAAGGTTGCCGACGACGAGTTGGTGGATATCGACCGTATCCTCGCATCGCTCAGGATTTCAGACCTCGCCTTCCGCGATCTCGGCGAACTCTCCGGCGGCCAGCGCCAGCTGGTGGCCATTGCCCAGGCGCTCGTGCGCAAGCCCGAAGTGCTCTTGATGGACGAGCCGACCTCGGCGCTCGACCTCTTCCGCCAGATCGAAGTCCTGCAATTCATGCGGGAGCTTGCTGGCCAGAGCGGCATTGCGATCCTGATCGCTCTGCACGATCTCAATCATGCCATGCGGTACTGCGAACAGGCGCTTGTCGTCGCAGACGGACGCTTGGTCGCGAGTGGCGCGACTGCGGATGTGATCACCCCTGCCCTGCTACGGGATGTGTACCGGGTCGACGCCCGCATCGAGGCCTGCACGCAAGGCCGGCCTCTCGTCATCGTGGACGCGGCTCTGGCATAAGCCAGAGCCGGTACAAACTCAGCTCAGCCCCATGTAGCGTCCGGGCTTGTGGTTGATCGCCAGGATCAGATTGGCGATGGCAGCGCCCAGAACGGACAGGGCGAGCCGGTCTGCCGGCAGGACGAAGAAGGCTGCGGCGAGGATCATCAGATCCACGCCGAGCTGGAAATATCCGGCACGCAGGCCTGTCTTTTCTTGAAGATACATGGCCAGGATGTTGATGCCCCCGAGGCCGGTTCGATGCCGGAACAGCATCAGCAAACCCGTTCCGATCAAGCCGCCGCCGATGACGGTCGCATAGAGCGGATCTAGATGGGAGAAGTCGATCCACTGGCTGTTCAGCTTCGACAGGATGGAGACGAGCGCCACGGCCGTGAAGGTCCGGAACGTGAAGGCCCATCCCATGCGCTTCACCGCCAAGATGTAGAAGGGCAGGTTGACGATGAAGAAGATCAGGCCGAAGCCCCAGCCACTGACATAGGAAAGCAACAGGGCGAGGCCCGCGCTCGAACCAACCGTCAGCATGGTTTCGGTGTAGATCAGCGTTCCCAGCGAGACGAACATGGTGCCCGAGATCATCGCGAGCACGTCTTCATAGAGGCGGTGGCGCTCGGCGCCCGCCTGGTTCACGGTTGTGGTGGTCATGATCTCAGCCCAGAAGCGGTTTCAGCACGTTGGCGACGCGCGGGATATCGGCGCTCTTCAAGCCCGCGATGTTGATACGGCCAGAGGTCGGCATGTAGATGCCATAATGCTTGCGGAGTGACATGACGTCGGCTTCCTTGAGCGGCAGGAGCGAGAACATGCCCTGCTGTTCGGCGATCTGGGGCGCAAGCTGCCATCCATCGCTGAGCGCCGTCGCGAGTTCACGGCGCAGCCCGTTCAGGCGGTCGCGCATTGAATTGAGTTCGTCCATCCAGTCCTGCCGCAGACTCTCTGTCGCCAGGATGGTGCGAACCACGGCAGCACCGTGATCGGGCGGCATGGAATAGCTGGTGCGGGCCATGGTGACGAGGTTGGAACGGGCGATGTCCGCCGCTTCCTGCGTCTCCGCGACCGCAAAGATGGCACCCGTGCGCTCGCGGTAGATCCCGAAGGACTTTGAGCAGGAGACGGCAATCAGCGCTTCAGGGGCTGCCGCAATGATGGTGCGCAAGCCCGCCACGTCTTCTTCGATGCCCGCGCCGAAGCCCTGATAGGCGGAATCGATCAGGGGCACAAGGCGCCGCTCTGCGATCACGGCCGCAAGTTCCTCCCACTGAGCTGATGTCAGCGTCGCCCCGGTGGGATTGTGGCAGCTGGCATGGATCAGCACGGCATCGCCGCGGGGCGCGCTGCTCATGGCCTTCATCATGCTGGCAAAGCGCACATCCTGGGTCGGCACGTCGAAATAGGGATAGGTTTCCACATCGAGGCCGGTCGCACCGAAGATGCCGGCATGGTTCGGCCAGCTCGGCAGACCGAGGTGGAGACGACCGCTGCCGGCGCGTGCGATCAGGTCCGAGGCGAGGCGCAGAGCGCCCGACCCGCCCGGCGTCTGGACGCCCGCGGCAAACTTGCCATACCCCTTGCCTCCGACGAGATCCCAGAGAAGATCGAGGAACACACGATCGCCTTCCGGTGCGACATAGGACTTGCTGTCCTGCTTCTCCAGGAGCTCCTTTTCCGCCGCCTTCACCGCCCGCAGGACTGGGGTTCGCCCCTGGTCATCACGATAGACACCGACGCCGAGGTCGATCTTGTCCGTCCGTTGATCGGCGTTGTAGAGCCCGATCAGAGCAAGCAAGGGATCATTGGGCTGGGAAGCGAGCTTGTCGAACATCGTGGGCCTTCATCGAAGTGCGGTTGTGTTACAAATGAAATATCAAGTTTCGTGCGCAATGTCTCAGCGGATTTGAAGCTTGCCCGTACTTCCTCATCATCAGAATTGCCAAGAAGGAGAACTTCGCGATAGAATTTTGCTTTCATCCACCTTTTAGAGATCATTTATGGAAGAGACCGCCGCCACTCTCGACAGGATCGATCGCCGGATCATTGGCTGCCTGATCGAAGATGCTAGCCTGAGCAATGCGGAGTTGGCCGAACGTGTCGGGCTGACGGCAGCTCCCCTGTCTCGCCGGCTGTCCCGGCTGTACGCGAGCGGCATCATCCGCCAGAACATCGTCATCGATCCGCCGAAGGTCGGCCTCGGCCTCCAGGCCTTCGTCGAAATCACGCTGGATCGCACGACGCCGCAGGTCGGTGAACGCTTCATCGAGCATGTGGGCAAGCTCGCCGAAGTCATCGAAATCCATGCGGTGGCCGGTGATTTCGATTTTCTGCTGAAAATCTCGGTTCGAGACATGGCGGACTACAAGCGGTTGATCTGGCAGGAATTCGATCGCCTCGCGGAGATTAAGACCATCCGGTCGACCATGGTCTTCGACAGCCCGAAGATCTCCCACGGTTATCTGCCCTGACGCGCAAGATGCCTTAGCCCGGATGTGGGGAAACATCCATTTTCCATTCGAGCTTTGCTAATGTGTTAAGGGATTTTGTCCAATGGTGACGCTGGGGACGAACGCTCTCGTTCCTGATGTCGGAGCCAATGGTAACTTCAGTGAAGCAATCTGTTCGCGCGCGCGAAAATTTTGATCTGCCCCACGATGTTGTGGCATCCGCCGCCATCCCTGTGACGATGGACGGCATGTTCGGCCACCTGCATCCGGCTTCGGGTGAGACCGGCGTCGTGTTTTGCGCGCCATGGGGTTTCGACGCACTTTGCACGGTCAAGTTCCATCGCCTTATCGCAACTGACCTTGCACGACGGGGATATCCCGCGATCCGCTTCGACTATCCGGGCGAAGGCGATTCCCTGCCGGTCGACGCGGGCGCAAGCTTCGACGCCTGGGTAACCGGCGCAGTGAGGGCGGCGAAGGAATTACGCTCACGGACAGGCTGCAGCAGGGTCCTTTACTACGGCATGGGCATCGGCGCCGCAGTCGCGCTGCGCGCGGGAAAACAGGACGCGAACCTCGCAGGCTATGTGCTTGCCGCATCTGCGCTGAGCGGTCGGCGTTATCTGCGTGAGACGGGCTTGCGGGAGAAGGTCATCGAGGACGGGCTCGCCATCGACTTCGGCTATCCCGAGGGCTCGACGGTGCTTGCCTCCTTCATCATGGATCCGCGGCTAGCCGCCGATCTGAAGACCCTCACCGTCTCCATAAACGACATATCCGCCGGATTGCTGGCCCTCGTTCTGGCGCGTCCGGAGAATACGACCGACATCGAAATTGCCGAACAGTTGCGCAGCGCCGGTGCAGGGGTCGAGTCCATCGATTTTGCAGGTTACGGAGCGATGCTCGACGGCGTCGTGACATCACCGATGCCGACGGCGCTCATCGGAACGATCGGTGACTGGTTCAGCCGGAACATCTCTCAGGACAACGGCTCGCCTGCCCCGCAGGCCGCTGACAACGAGGCGCCTGCCCTCCAGACAGAGACCTTTCGCGAGCAGCCGGAGATCATCGACGGGCGCATGTTCGGCGTCTTCTGCGAGCCTCCGTCGGGCGGGGAGAAGGCCGTGATCATTTTGCTCAACATGGCCTATGCGCCACATACCGGCTGGGGTCGCATCTGGGTCGATACCGCGCGCACGCTCGCAAAACGGGGCATCGCAACGCTGCGGGTGGACCTATCCAACATTGGCGACAGCCCAGCCGATCCTCGGGGGACGGATCAGGTCGTCTACTCCGAAGACCAGCTCAACGACGTGCATGCCGTCGTCCGATATGTGCGTACGCGCACCACAAGATCAATCCTTCTGGCGGGCATCTGCAGCGGCGCGCATTCGGCCCTCTATGCCGGTGCTGCCAATCCCGAGGTGGCTGGCATCGTTTCGATCAACCAGCTCCGCCTCGTGCTGGACCCTGAAGAGGATGTGGACACGCTTTTGATGGCGGGGGCTCGCCCGCTCAGCGATTACAAGCGCCGCGCCTTCAGCCTGAGTACCTACAAGCGCGTCATCAGTGGCGAGGTCAACATTCCGAAGGCGGCGGCGAACATTGCCAGCCATGCGCGAAACAGGATCCTGCGCGGAGTGTCTCCCTATCTTGGCGGGTTGACCAAGCTTGGCCGGTTGCGTGGACAGTTGTTCGGTGTGCTGCGACGGCTCGAAGATCGCAAGGTGCCGGTCACCTTCATTTCATGCCGCACCGATGGCAGCCTCGATCAGCAGAGACTCTATTTCGGGAAGACCCTGGCCGGGCAGCGGGCATTTCCGGGCCTGCGGCACATCCTGCTGGAAAATGCGGACCATACACTGAGCCCGCCTTCCGTTCGGCAGCAGGTGATCGGGATCCTCGTCGATGCCGCCGAACAAACCGCCAAGCAGAAATGATGACGGGAGGGAATGCCAGAGCGGCGCCCCCTCCCGAGTTTTCTTTCACTCAGCCGGCTGCTGCCAGCTTGCGCTTCGCCATACGGGCGCGGATCGACTCGACGTCGGCGCGCGGCGTCGCGGCGAAAAGCGTACGCGTATATTCATGCTGCGGATCCGAGAAGACTGCGTCACGGGTGCCGTATTCGACCGCCTCGCCGTAATACATCACCATCACCTCGTCGGCGATGTAACGCACGACGGAGAGGTCGTGGCTGATGAAGACATAAGTCAGGCCGAACTCTTCCTGCAGGTCGGCGAGCAGGTTCAACACCTGAGCCTGGACCGAAAGGTCAAGCGCGGAGACCGGTTCGTCGAGGACCAGCAGCTTCGGATTAAGCATCAGGGCGCGAGCAATCGCGATACGCTGACGCTGGCCGCCGGAGAACATGTGCGGGTAGCGGTTGTAATGCTCCGGCCCGAGGCCGACCTTGACCAGCATTTCGGTTGCGCGTTCGCGTCGTTCGGCAGCACTCATCTTGGTGTTGATGAGCAGCGGCTCGCCGAGCACGTCGCCGATCTTCTGGCGCGGGTTGAGCGAGCCATAAGGGTTCTGGAAGACGATCTGCACCTTCTGGCGCATGTCGGCCGTCAGATGGCCCGGACGCAAGTCGACCTTCTGGCCGTCGATCATGAGTTCGCCTGCCGTCGGCTCGTCGATGAAGGTGAGGATGCGGGCAAGCGTCGACTTGCCGCAACCGCTTTCGCCGACGATGGCGAGTGTCTTGCCCTTGTCGAGCTTGAAGGAAACGCCCTTCACGGCGTGGACGATCTTGTCCTGCTTGAAAAGCCCCTGGGGCACGCGGTAGTCGCGCTTGATGTCGCGGATCTCGAGCATCGGGATTTGCGTCTCTGTGGTCATGCGGCACCTCCCGTTTCAGCGGCGGCCAGGAAATCGGAAACCGTGGTCAGACGGTCGCCGGTGGCGTTTTCCGGAAGTGCGGAAAGCAGCGCTCGGGTGTATGGGTTCTTCGGGTTTTCGAAGAGCTGGAGCACATCGGCCTCCTCCATCTTCTTGCCCTTGTACTGTACAATGACGCGGTCCGCGGTTTCAGCCACCACGGCCATGTCATGGGTGATCATGATCAGCCCCATGCCGGTCTCGACCTGAATTTTCATCAGGAGGTCGAGGATCTGCTTCTGGATCGTCACGTCGAGTGCCGTCGTCGGTTCATCCGCGATCAGGAGCTTCGGATTGCAGGCGATCGCAATCGCGATCATCACGCGCTGGCACTGGCCGCCCGACATCTGGTGCGGGAAGTGGTTGAGACGCTCGGCCGGATCAGGCAGGCCGACCAGCCTGAAGAGCTCGACGGCGCGCTCGTGTCGCTCCTTTGCTCCAAGGCCCATGTGCAGGCGCAGGACTTCCTCGATCTGGAAGCCGACGGTGAAGCAGGGATTGAGGCTGGCGACCGGCTCCTGGAAAATCATGGCGACGTCCTTGCCGATCAGCTTGCGCCGTTCGGCAGCCGAGATCTTCTGGATGTCGCGGCCCTGGAATTCCATCTTGTCGGCGGTGATCTTCGCCGTCCAGGGCAGAAGGCCCATGACGGCAAGCATGGCGACCGACTTGCCGGATCCGCTCTCGCCAACGATGGCGAGCACTTCGCCCGGCTCGACGGAAAGCGAGACGCCGTCGACCGCCTTGAACCAGCCATTGGCCGTCTCGAACTCGACGGTGAGGTTCTGGATATCGAGAAGTGCCATGATCAGGACCTCTTCAGCTTGGGATCGAGCGCGTCGCGCAGGCCGTCACCCATGAGGTTGATGGCGAGAACGGTGATCAGGATGGCAAGACCCGGGAAGGTGACGACCCACCAGGCGCGCAGGATGAATTCGCGCGCTTCGGCGAGCATCGTGCCCCATTCGGGAGCCGGCGGCTGCGCGCCCATGCCGAGGAAGCCAAGGGCGGCGGCGTCGAGGATGGCGTTGGAGAAGGACAGCGTCGCCTGAACGATCAGCGGCGCCATGCAGTTCGGGAGGATCGTCTTGAACATCAGGCGAAGCGGGCTTGCTCCCGCCAGCCGTGCCGCCGTCACGTAGTCGCGGGTTTTCTCCGACATCACCGCTGCGCGGGTCAGGCGAACGAAATGCGGCTGCAGTGTTAGCGCAATCGCGATCATGCCATTGGTCAGTCCGGGGCCGAGGATGGCGACCAGAACCAGCGCCAGAAGCAGCGACGGAAACGCCAGGATGATGTCCATCAAGCGCATGATCGCCGTATCGAGCCAGCCACCGTAAAAGCCGGCGATGACGCCGATTGCGATACCCGTCGTCAGGGACAGCGTGGTGACGAAGACGCCGATGAACAGCGAATATTGCGAGCCGTAGATCAGTCGGGACAGGATGTCGCGGCCGACCGGGTCGGTGCCCAGCGGATAGCTCCAGTTGCCGCCTTCCAGCCAGGCCGGTGGCAGGAGAACCACATCGCGATACTGCTCGAAGGGAGAATGAGGCGCGATCACGCCGGCGAAGACGGCGACGAACACAAGGGCGACGAAGACCACGAGGCCGATGACGGCGCCGCGATTTTCGGAGAAGTAGAACCAGAATTCGGCCAGCATCTGGCGGCGCATCTGCGCGGTGGTGACCGGCTGGCTGGCTGTTGTCTCTGCCATGGGACTTTATCCTTCTAGTGGCGGATGCGCGGGTTGATGAGGCCGTAGAGCAAGTCGACGATGAGGTTCACGACCATGATGATGCCGGCGATCAGGAGGAGCCCTCCCTGGATGACCGGGTAATCACGGCGGAACACACTGTCGACCATCCACTTGCCGATGCCCGGCCAGGAGAAGATCGTTTCGGTGAGGATGGCGCCCGCGAGCATGACGCCGATCTGCAGGCCGATCGTGGTGATGACCGGGATCATGGCGTTGCGAAGCGCATGCAGACCGACGACGCGGAAGGGCGACAGGCCCTTGGCCCGGGCGGTGCGAATGTAATCTTCCGACAGCACTTCGAGCATGGCCGAGCGCGTCTGGCGCGCGATGACGGCGAGCGGAATGGTCGCCAGCACGATCGAGGGCAGGATCAGATGGCTAAGCGCCGAGATGAACGCGCCCTTCTGGCCCGAGAGCAGGCTGTCGATCAGCATGAAGCCGGTGACAGGCGGGAAGAAGAACATCAGCGAGATGCGGCCGGAGACCGGGGTCCATTGCAGGATGCCTGAGAAGAGGATGATGAGCAGCAGCCCCCACCAGAAGATCGGCATGGAATAGCCGACAAGCGCTATGCCCATCATCGTCTGGTCGAAGAAGGAGCCGCGCTTGATGGCTGCGACGATGCCAGCGGGGACGCCGATCGCGATCGCGATCAGGATCGCACAGAGCGACAGCTCGACGGTTGCTGGGAAGAGCGCGAAGAACTGGTCGATGATCGGGCTCTTGGAGACGATCGAGGTACCGAAGTCACCGGTCATCACGCCGCCGAGATAATCGAAATACTGCACCACCAGTGGCCGATCGAGACCAAGATTGGCGCTGATCTGGGCGTGACGCTCGGGAGACATGACACGCTCGCCGGAGAGAAGCGCGACCGGATCGCCCGGCAGAAGCCGGATGAAGGCGAAGGCAATGATCGAGACGCCGATGAAGGTCGGGATCAAGACGGCGAGCCGTCGCAGGAGAAAGCCAAACATGTGTGAGACCTGTTGTTTTAAGGGAGGTCGAACCGCGGCGCATGGCCGTCTGTGGTTACCCGAAACGCTGCACCTGAGCCTTCGAGCATGACGCGAGATTGATCTCGTATCAACGACAAACGCCGCGGGCCAAGGCCCGCGGCGAAAGATTGCGTGTATCGATTACTCGGCGATGTCGACGTTTTCGAAAGTGAAGTCGCCAAGCGGGCTCTGGACGAAGCCGGAGACTTCCTTGCGCATCGGAACGATCGAGAGCGAATGGTCGATCGTGGCCCACGGCGCTTCGCGCTTGAAGACGAGCTGGGCTTCTTCGTAGAGCTTGGTGCGCTCGGCCTGGTCGGAGGTGACCTTGGCCTTCTTCACCAGTGCGTCGAATTCCTCGTTGCACCACTGCGCGCGGTTGTTGCCGCCGACGGCAGCGCAGCCCAGCAGCGTGTCGAGGAAGTTGTCCGGGTCGCCGTTGTCGCCGGTCCAGCCGAGCATGACAGCACCATCACGATCCTTGGCCTTCGAGCGGTCGAGATACTCGGCCCATTCGTAAGAAACGATCTCGACGGTGACGCCGATCTTGGAGAAGTCATCCTGGATGATTTCAGCGGCGCGACGTGCGTTCAGCATGTAGGGACGCGAAACCGGCATGGCCCAGACCTTCATCGAAAGGCCGGTAACACCAGCGGCTTCGAGTTCCTTCTTGGCGGCGTCCAGATCGTAAGCGTCGTCCTGGGTGGCCTGGTTGTAGGACCACATGGTCGGCGGGATCGGGTTCTTCGCCGGCGTTGCCATGCCCTGGAAGACAGCGTCGACGATCGCTTCCTTGTTGATGGCCTTGTTCAGCGCCTTGCGGACTTCCGGCTTGTCAAAGGGAGCCTGGGTCGTGTTGTAGGCGAGGTAAGCGACGTTCAGGCCTTCCTGCTCCATCACGGTCAGGGCCGGATCGGACTTCATGGTCTCGACGTCGGCAGCGTTCGGGAACGGCATCAGGTGGCATTCGCCAGCCTTGAGCTTCTGGTAGCGAACGGCAGCATCCGTGGTGATCGCGAAGACGAGGTCGTCGATCTTCGGCGCGCCACCCCAGTAGTCGGCGTTCTTCTTGTAGCGGATGACAGCATCCTGCTGGTAACCGACGAAGGAGAACGGACCAGTGCCGACCGGCATCTGGTTCAGCTGTTCCTTCTTGCCTTCAGCTTCGAGCTTGTCGGCATATTCCTTGGAGACGATCGAAGCGAAAGGCATTGCAAGATTTGCGAGGAACGGCGCTTCCGGCTTGTTGAGCGTGAACTTGACCGTCATGTCATCGACCTTTTCGATCGACTTGATCAGTTCCGGGAAGCCCATGCCGGCGGCATATTCCCAGGAGGTGCCGGCAACATACTGGTTCCACGGATGATCGGCCTTCAGCTGGCGATCCAGCGAGAAAAGGACGTCATCGGCGCTGAATTCGCGCGACGGGGTGAAGAACTCGGTCGTGTGGAACTTGACGCCAGGACGCAGCTTGAAGGTGTATTCGGTGCCTTCGGCATTGACTTCATAGCTTTCGGCCAGACCAGCTTCGGCTTCGGTCGTGCCGGGCTTGAATTCCATCAGGCGGCTGTAGACCGGATGCGCAGAGGCATCGAAAGTCGTGCCGGCGGTGTACATGCCGGGATCGAAGCCTTCCGGCGATCCTTCCGAGCAGTAAACAAAGGTCTTGGCGCTGGCGGCGCCCGACAGGAAAGTAGCGGCAGCAAGCGCTGCGGCTGCAAGAGCAAACTTGGTTTTCATGAGCAGTCTCCCAAAGGCTAAGGACGAGAGTCCTCGCCGGTTCTTTTGGTCCCGCGGCGCGTGGATCGCACCCGTGTTTTGTGAAGATCGGCTTCAGCCGCTCTTCCGGCAATCGAAGGATTACCAGCCACGCGTCGTATTCTGACCAGCGGCAAGGATCATCCCTCGGATCACTGCTGCAGTGTCTTATCGGCTTCGGATGCGTTGTAAAGAGAGATTCGGCTCAATTCGGACATAGAATTGGTCTGGTTTTCGCCGCAATTGGCGCCTGTGCGCTCATACATTCTACAATCCGCAAACTGGCCCGACGAAACCATCGAACATTAGAGATGCAAGAGAATGCAGAAGAATCAAGGCTTCAGCGGTTGCTGCGTCGCAAAATGGCAAGGCCAGCCGAGCGGTCAGGCGGGGTGTAGCAAGCTGTAGGAAGTTTATCAACCAGTCAAAAAAATTGTTCGCTGCGAGAGCAGGCACCGTCGCATACCCTGCCTTGCAAGGGTCAAAGCGGCCTGGTGTTCGAGGGAAGGAGGAGGGGCTTGGGGAACCCCTCCTCCTTCTTTTCGGTCACGCTTTGTGGGGAGAGCGACCGAAGAAGAAGGCGTAAGCCGCGGGCAAAACCAAAATGGTCAGCACGGTCGCCACGAGAATGCCACCCATCATCGCGTAGGCGAGCGGACCCCAGAAGATGCCGCGCGAAATGGGGATGAGCGCGAGCACCGCCGTGAGCGCCGTCAGCATGATCGGTCGGAAACGTCGGACGGCAGAGCCGATGATCGCTTCCAGTCGGTCCATGCCGGCCGCAATATCCTGGTCGATCTGGTCGATCAGGATGATCGAGTTGCGAATGATAATGCCGAGCAGGGCGATGACACCGAGGATCGCGACGAAACCGAAGGGCGCACCGGAAACCAGCAAGGCTGCCGCAGCCCCGATAATCCCGAGCGGACCGGTCGCGAGCACGAGCATGGCCTTGCCGAAGTGTTGCAACTGGATCATCAGCAGCACCACGATGACGAGAAGCATGATAGGCGCTTTCGCGGCGATCGAGTCCTGGCTCTCGGCGCTGTCTTCCGCGCCACCCTGTATCTCGATGGAGTAACTCGGGGCTAAGCCGTCGCGGAGCGATTGCATGTCCTCGAACATGCGCAGCGCCTCGTCGTTCGACTGGACATCATCCGGCACTGTTGCGCGTACAGTGACCGTCGGCAGGCGATTGCGACGCCATTCGATGCCCTGCTCCAGCGTCGGTACGACCTTGGCGATCTGCGACAGCGGGATGAAGGCTCCGAGATCCGTCGGTACGTAGATCGAATTGACCGCAGTGAGCAGCCGACGGCTGTCTTCCGGTTCGCGGGCGACGATCGAGATCGTTTCCTCACCTGCTCGCACATCGGCAAGCGGAGCGCCGCTCATCGTGGCCTGAAGCATCTGCCTCAGGCGTTGCGAGGAAACGCCGAGCGCGCGGGCACGGTCCTGATCGACGACGAGGGTCATGGCCGGGACCGGCTCCAGCCAGTCGTCATGCACGGCCTGAAGCAACGGGTTCTGATGGAAGCGGGCCTTGACCTGGTCGGCAATGCGGCGAACCTCGTCACGCTCGGGGCCGCTGACGCGCATCTGGACGGCCCAGCCAGTCGGCGGACCGAGGAAGAGACGATCGACCTTGCCGCGCACCGAGGGGAAGTCTTCGGCCAGCGTCATCCGGAGCTTGGTGATCAGCCGCTCCCGCGCCTCCTCGTCCCTCGCCATGACCAGAAGCTGGGCATAGTTCGGGTTGCGAAGCTGCTGGTCGAGCGGCAGGAAGAAACGCGGCGCGCCCTCCCCGACATAGGTCGCGACGAAACGCTGATCCTCGTCCGTCAGGATGGTGGCTTCCAGACGCTTCGCTTCGGCCTCGACTTCCTTGATCGAGGTACCCTCTGGCAGCCACATGTCGACGAGGATTTCCGGACGCGAAGACTGCGGGAAGAAATTCTTCGGAATGAACTGGAATGACCAGAGGCTGACCGCGAAAATGGCCAGCGTGGAACCGATGACGATGACGCGATGCTGGACAGCCCAGGCGACGACCGAACGCAGGCGGCGGTAGAAGGGTGTGTCGAAGGCGTCGTGATGGTCGCCGACATGGGCCCTCTGCTTGAGGATCATGTAGCCGAGCCAAGGGGTAAAGTAGACGGCGACGAACCAGGAGATGACCAGGGAAATGCCGACGACATAGAAGAGCGAGCGGACATATTCACCGGCCGTCGATTCCGCAAAGCCGACGGGGATAAAGCCGGCCGTGGTGATCAGTGTGCCGGTCAGCATGGGGAAGGCGGTTGAGGAATAGGCGAAACTCGCCGCATCCAGCTTGTCGAGCCCCTCTTCCAGCTTTCGCTCCATCATCTCGACGACGATCATGGCGTCATCGACCAGGAGCCCGAGCGCGATAATAAGTGCGCCAAGGGAGATGCGCTGCAGATCGAGACCGAACTCGTACATGACGGCAAAGGTGGCGGCGAGAACCAGCGGAATGGCGATCGCGATCACAAGGCCCGAGCGCCAGCCGATCGACACGAAAGAGACGACAAGGACGATCAGGAGGGCTTCGCCGAGCGCCTTCATGAACTCGCCAACCGCCTCCCGCACGACTTCGGGCTGGTTGGAGATCTGCGAGACTTCTAGGCCGATCGGCAGGGTCGATTCAAATCGCTGCAGTGTCTCATCCACCGCATCCCCGACATCGGTGACCTTGAAGCCCTTGGCCATGACGACACCGACCTGAACGGAGTCCTTGCCGTTGAAGCGGAACTTGCGCTGGTAGGGATCTTCGAGCCCTTCGGTGACGGTTGCTATATCACCCAGCCGCGTGACCTGATCACCGGAATTCAGCCGAAGCTCGCGAATGTCTTCGGCAGCCGAGAAGCCGCCATCGACCGAGATTCGGACAGATCGGGAGCCGGTGTCGATCGACCCGGTCGCATCGATGGCATTCTGTCCGGCGAGCGCGCTTTGCAGATCCGTGAAGGTGAGGCCCCGTTCGGCAAGCGCCTTGGACGAGACTTCGATGAAGATCTTCTGCGGCTGATCGCCCAGGATCACGGCCTTTTCGACACCCTCGGTCGAGAGGAGCACGTCACGCGCCTGGATCGCATGCTGCTTGAGTTCCGGATAGCTGTAGCCATCGCCGGTCAGCGCATAAAGCGTGATGTAGGTGTCCCCGAATTCGTCATTGAAATAGGGACCGAGCAGCCCCTCAGGCAGCTCGTTTTCGATATCGCCCACCTTCTTGCGGACCTGGTAGAAAGCATCAGCCACATCATTGGCGTCAGTATTGCCTTTGACCTGCAAGGTGATAATGGCCGAACCGGGCCGCGTGTAGGACTTCACCCAATCGAGATAGGGTGTTTCCTGTAGCTTGCGCTCGATCTTGTTGACGACCTGGTCCTGCATGTCGGTGAGGGACGCTCCCGGCCAGAATGCCTGAACGACCATGACGCGGAAGGTGAAATCGGGATCTTCCTTCTGGCCCATGCGCATGAGGCCAAACAGGCCGGTCAGGATGATCAGGCCGAAGAGGAAGCGGGCAATGCTGGGATGGCCGATGGCCCAACGGGACAAGTTGAATGAGCCCGGTTCTACAGGAGAAGTGTTCATGATATCTGGGTCCCGAAGGTGAAGGGCGCTGGGCTCAGGGGGTCGCGGCGTCAGGCTTCACAGCCTCCGCCTCGGCCGCACGAGACAGGTCTTGATCGGCAAGCCGCACTTTCATGTCTTCCGTCATGAACTGCGTGCCGGCCACCACTACGAGATCGCCTGGCTTCAAGCCGGCCGACACCTGGACACCAGTGTCGGAGAATGTGTCGACGGTGACAGGTCGCGCATGGACGGTGGCGTCAGTCCGGTCGACAGTCCAGACCGTCGACTGCTTGGCTGCATCCTGGGTCAGCGCAGAGAGCGGCAGTTCGAAGAAGTCCCTGTCGGACGGGGCAAGTGCTGTCACGCGCGCCGTCATGCCAAGCAGGATCTGCGGGTTGTCCGGAAGTGCGATGCGCACTGCAAAGGTGCGCGATGTGGCATCGGCGCTACCGGCCACTTCCCGGACGGCGCCCTTCAAGGCCAGACCATCCTTCGACCAGAAGCCGACCTCGACCTCTTTGCCGGGCGCAAAGGCAAAGATTTCATTCTCCGGCACGGCGATGAGTACTTCCTTCTCACCATCAGCAGCAACTGTGACAACGGGGCTGCCGGCAGCGACGACCTGGCCGGCATCGGCGCTGATGGCCGTGACGATGCCCGTCTTGTCAGCCTTCAGCTCACCATAGGCAACTTGGTTTCGGGCCTGTTCCAGGGACGAGCGCTGGCTGTCCCGGGTCGCGAGCGCCTGATTGTAGGTCAATTGCGCCTGCTCGAGCTGTGCCTTGGTCGTCACCTGCTGCCGATAAAGGGCGTTGGCACGCTTCAGGGCAAAATCTGCCGTCTCCAGCTGACGTTCCGCGGCGGCAAGGCTCGCTTCGGCGCTGCTCATCTGAAGCTCGTAGTCGGTGACGTCGAGACGGGCAAGCACATCGCCCGGCGCCACGCGGTCGCCGATATCGACAAGGCGCTCGACGATCTTGCCGGCGACCCGGAAGCCGGCTGCGGCTTCGCTGCGGGCCTTGACCGTGCCGGAATACTTCAGCTCCCGGTCCGTAGAAGGTGCGGAGACCTCGATCACCTTGACGGGACGCAGGACCGGCTCCTGGACGACCTCCGCGCCGCTATCCGAGCAGCCAGCGAGGCCGAGGGTGAGCAGCAGAGGCAATGCGAACACAGATACGCGATGCTTGGCGGACATGGTGGTTCCTCCCCGAGCGGGGTTTCAGGCCTTGAGGGCGCGGATGGCAAATTCGGTCAGTTCTTCCGGCTTGGCGCGATTGTCCTTGCCGATACATTGCGCGACCAATTGGGGATGGTGAAGCGGCGAAATCGCAGCACCGAAACAGCGGGCGACATGGACGGGATCGCCTTTGGCGAATTCACCCTTTTCCATGCCGTCGGCAATGATCCGAGCGAGAACCGCCTGCACTTCATCGATATGCTTGTCGATGACGCCCCAGCTCTGCTCGATCGCCACGACGGCCATTTCATGGACCTTTTTCTCGTCCATCATTGTCGCGACCGTGAATTCGAACTGGGCCATGGCATAGCGCCGCAGTCGCTCTTCGGCGCTCAACGGCATGGCAGCGAAATCCTCAGCTATCTTCAAGCTCTGTGCCAGAAGGCGTGCGCAGACACCTTCGAGCAGCTCACTTTTGGAAGCGAAGAAGCGGTAGATGTTCGCAGGCGACATGCCGAGCTCCTTCGCCACGTCGGCGACGGTCGTCTTGCTGTAGCCATAGTGCCGAAACTGAGCCTCCGCAGCCTCAAGGATGCGGGTGGCCATATCGGTGGTATCATTCGGATGCGGGGCAGCTTGTGTCATGATGATTTACGACTGACGATTTTTGAATTTCGTCATTCGTAATGGACAAGACAGCATGAGTCAATATGCAGCAAAGCTACAAAATGATGTTTCGATGCGCTGGGTGCGGCACAGTCGGTCACCAACGACGGCAGATTTCGAGCTTCGCTGTCGAGTGAAACCCTCTGGCCGGCAGAGGCTGCATTCCACTAACGGCTACGGAAGTCTGCTTGCGTCCAGGTTTACGGGGAGCAGGATTACCGGGGCATGCCCTGCGGCCGCAGATGGCGCTTGAGTGCAGCGATGCGGAAGATCGCATTGGGGGCGCCGTAGCCGGCATAGCCGCGCCGCTGGACAATCTCGAAAAAGAAGCCTTCGCCATAAGTCGGAGAATAGAGCTGGAAGTACTCTCCCGCATCATCCCGGTCGTAGAGGATATTGGCGGCCTTCATCCGTTCGACCAAGGCGGGATCCAGCCCGAAACGGGCTTCGATATCGTCGTAGTAGTTGGCCGAGATCGTCAGCGGCTTGAAGCCGTTTCGCGCCAGGGCGTCGGCGGTTGCGAAGATATCGTCTGTCTCGAAGGCGATATGCTGGATGCCAGAGCCGAAGGTTTCGGCGATGAAGCGCCCGGCGAGCGTGTTGCGATTTTCCGCACCATTCAGCGTGATGCGCAACCGACCGTCCTCTGTCTCGACCACCTGGCTCCTGACGACGCCGGCGGGATCGATGATGTCCACCATCGGGGTCTTCCGGGTCGAAAGCTGCGAGGTGTAGAAGAGCAGCCAGGTGAGCATTTCATCGTAGCGCGTCGTCTGGGCCAGATGGTCGATCCGCGTCAGACCGACGGTCGCATGGCTCTCATTCGCCTCGGACACCGGCTCGAACTCGACGTCCCAGATCTTGGCGAGCACACTCTTTTGGTCGAGGAAATAAACGATCCCTCCCCCGACCCCGCGAATGGCCGGCACCTGCATCTCGCCCGGGCCGACGACCTGGCGGAAATCTTCCGAGCCAAGCTGAAGCGCCCGGACATGGGCTGCCGCCGCATCGTCGACCATCAGGCCGAAGGCATAGGCATTGGCGCCGTGTACGAGATACGACGCATTGGCGAACCCCTTCTCCTCGCGATTGATCACGAGGTTGATGTCGCCCTGCCGCATCAGGGTCACGGCCTTGGCGCGGTGGCGGGCAACGGTCCTGAAACCGAGGATCTGCAGCAGGGCTTCGAGTTCGCGCCCATCGTCATCACCGACGGCGAATTCGACGAAGGCAATGCCGGACACTTCGCTGCGTTCAGGCATGTCCGGAACCGGGATACGCATATCTGGCTCGACGCGCCGGACCTGGTCCATGAGATAGACCAGCGATCGTCGACCATCCCTCGAGATCGCCTCAGGCGAACCACCACGGAACTGGTCGTTGAAGATCTCCAGTGAAAGATATCCGTCATAGCCCGTCGCAGCGATGGCCTGCATGAAGGGCGTCACGGCAAGGTCCCCCTCACCCGGCATGTTGCGGAAGTGGCGGGACCAGTAGAGGAGATCCATCTCGATCAGAGGTGCATCGGCCAGCTGAACGATGAAGATCCGGTCACCGGGGATCGAGCGGATCGAGTTGACTTCGATCTTGCGCGCCAGCGTGTGAAAGCTGTCGAGGATGAGGCCGATATTCGCATGATCGGCCCGGCGGACGATTTCCCAGGCGTCGCGATGGTCGTTGATGTGGCGTCCCCAGGCCAGCGCTTCGTATCCGACACGCAGGCCGCGTTTCGCTGCCCGCTCGCCAAGTTCGCGAAAATCGGCTGCCGCACGGTCGATGCCGCCGAGCGAAACGGCCGAGGTGTTCGAGCAGATCAGCATCAGATCCGTGCCGAGTTCGGCCATCAGGTCGAACTTTCGCTCGGCACGGTCGAAATTGCGGCTGCGAAAGGGCTCCGGCATGCCCTCGAAATCCCGAAAGGGCTGGAAGAGAGAGACGGTCAGCCCGTGATCGCGAACCATCTGGCCGACCTCGGCGGGCGATCGGTCGAAAGCCAGGAAGTCGTTCTCAAAAATCTCGATACCATCGAAACCGGCACGGGCGATCGCAGAGAGCTTTTCTTCGAATTCGCCGCTGATCGAGACCGTCGCAATTGAGGTTTTCATCGCCGCATCCTCCGTTTCGCCCGCTGGCGCGTCACCGTTTGCCTTCCGCGACGAGCAGTTTCAGCGCTCGTACCGCATGGGGGTATCCCGTCGCCCCAAGGCCCGCCATGACGGCCGTGGCCGTCATCGAGACGAGGGATTTGTGATAGATCTGCTCGCGCCGGTGCACATTGCTGATGTGAAACTCGATGATCGGCCCCTTGAACATCTTGAGCGCATCGAGGAGCGCCAGCGAGGTGAAGGTGAAGGCGGCCGGATTGATCAGGATCCCGGAGCCCTCGTCGATTGCATCGTGTACGGACTCGATCAGCATCTCCTCGCTGTTGGTCTGGCGGAAGACGATTGGCCATTCGCCAGCGGCCTCCCGGCACCAGAACTCCACATCCGCCAGCGTATGATGGCCGTAGATCTCCGGCTCGCGGCGGCCCAGCCTGTTCAGGTTCGGGCCGTTCAGGATGAAGAGTGGCTTGTGATTTGTCATATGCTCCACCTCAACCCTGGTAGCCGAGAAGACGCGGCAGCCAAAGCACCGTGTCTGGAATGAAGGTGATGATGCCGAGGCACAGCACCATCCAGAGAATGAAGGGCCAGGCATCGCGGACGATGTCGCGCAGCGGCGCGCCCGAGATCTTCGCCACGATGAAGAGCAGCAGGCCATATGGTGGCGTCACAAGCCCGAGCATAATGTTGACCACCACGACGACACCGAAATGGACGAGATCGATACCGAGTGCCTGAGCCGTCGGGATGAGCACCGGGACGACGATCAGGAGGATGGTCGTTCCCTCGAGGAAGCAGCCGAGCAGCAGGAGCAAAATGTTGACGAAGATCAGGAAGACGATCGGGGACATTTCCCAGCTCGTCAGGATCGCCTTGATGCTTTCGGGGATGTTTTCGATGGTAACGACGTAGTTGAAGACCAAGGCACCGGCGATCAGCATGCCGATGGAGGCCGTGGTCTTGCTGCTTGACAGCAAGGCTCCGTAAAGCGCGTTCCAGGTTATACTCCGGTAGATGACCGCCGAGATCAGCAAGGCGTAGGCGGCAGCGAGTGCTGCAGCTTCGGTCGGGGTGGTGACACCCGAGTAGATGCAGCCGAGCAACAGGACGGGCATCATGAGGGCCGGAAGCGCCCGCCAGGTGATGCCCGGGATCTCGCGCAGCGGCACCGGCTCTTCGACCGGGAAATTCTGCCGCCGGGCAGTGATCGCAACCTGCACCATCTGCAGCCCGGCCATCAGCAGGCCCGGGACCATGCCGGCGAGGAAGAGGTAGCCGATCGAGGCATCAGACACGAGCGCGTAGATCACCATCGGGATCGACGGCGGGATGATCGGTCCGATCACCGAAGTAACGGCGGTCAGCGCTGCCGCAAAGCTCGGTGTGTAGCGGTTTCCGTCCGTCATCAGCTTCTGCATCATACTGCCGGTTCCAGCAGCATCGGCAATCGCCGAACCGGACATGCCCGCAAAGATGATGCTCTGCACGACATTGACCTGGGCCAGACCGCCACGGAAGCGGCCAACCAGGACGTTACAGAAGGACAAGAGCCGCTCGGTCATCGAGCCGATATTCATGAGTTCGGCCGCCAGAATGAACAAAGGCACGGCAAGGATCACATAGTTCGAATACATGCCGTTGAGGAACTGCTCGGCCACGATCCCCATGTCAGCGCCGGATAGCGCGAGATAGAGGATCGATCCGCAGATCATCGAAAGTCCGATCGGAAGACCGAGAAATGCGAGCGCCGTGATGACGACAATCGAAAGGGAGAAGGGACTGGCCAGATTCATACGCCGGAACTCGCTTTGGTCGGGTCGAAGCCCTCGGGCGCCTTGCCGCGGATCGCGAGCGTACAAAGCCAGAGGTGGCGCACGATCATGGCGATCGCGAAGACGACATAGATGGAATAGAGAATGTCGAACCGGATCTTGAGGTAAGCCGTGCTCTCGACTTTCATGAAGGTGACGTAGTCGATCACGGCTGGCAGCGACCAGGTGAAGAGCGCAACAAGACTGGCCGAACCAATGACCTGCATCACGCGGAGCCCGCGCGCCGTCGCCGCTCCCCAGAACAGATCGAAGCGGATCTCATCGGCTTCACGCACGACGAAGGCCGAACCGAACAGCACCATCCAGATCCACAGCGCGACGCTCGCCTCATGGGTCCAACCGATCGAGAGATTGAAGAGATAGCGGGAGAAGATCTGCAGAAGGAAGATCACGAACATCGCGAGCAGCATCATGGCGATCAGGTTTTCCGCCCGATGCCTGAGCCAGCTTCCGATGGGAGCAAATCGATTGTCCATAGGCCGAGCCTTTCTGATGGGCCGGGAGCCGGAGTGTTCCAGCTCCCGGGTATCAATGGGATGGGCTCAGAGTGCGCCGACCTTGTCGAGGATGCCCTCCGGCCAGGACTTCGCGAGATCAGAAGCCAGATACTTCTCCTGCGCGAACTTGCGGAAGGCCGCGACATCCGGCTCGTAGATATCAAGGCCGGCAGCCTTGAACTCTTCGACCAGCGTCTTTTCCTGTGCGAGGTGCTGCTCTTCGCTCCACTGCATGGCCTTGTCGGCCGCCGCCTGCACCTTGGCCTGCTGTTCGGGCGAGAGCGACTTCCAGGTCTCGGCCGAGATGGTGAGAAGGTCGTAGCCAATCAGATGCGAGGTCATGACGATCTGCGACATGACTTCGTAGAACTTCATGTTCTTGACGTTGGGCAGCGGATTGTCCTGGCCGTCGATCGCGCCGGTCTGCAGGCCGGTGTAGACTTCGGCATAGGCCATAGGCACCGGGTTGGCGCCGAGCGCTTCGCCAAGGAACTGCCAGGCATCACCGCCCGGCATGCGCAGCTTCACGCCCGAGAGATCAGCAGGCGTTGCAATCTTCTTGTCGCTCTTCAGGCCCACCTGGCGGGCGCCGAAATAGGTCGGTCCGAGAATGTAAACGCCAGCCTTTTCCTCGGCCATCTTCTTGAACTCGGCGCCGACGTCGCTTGCGAAGAAAGCACGCACGTGGGCCGCATCACGGAACAGATAGGCAGAGGTCAGCACCGACCACTCGGGCACCTGCTTGGCGATGTCCTGCGGGGCGATATTGCCCATCTGCAGATTGCCGCGCTGGAGCGCGACGAGCTCCGTACCCTGCTTGAACAGGGTACCGCCGAAGAAGGGCTCGACCTTGAAGCCGTCCTTCAGTTCGTCGGCGAACATCTTGACCATGCCGGCGCGAATGTCCTGCTCGGAGAACACGGCCGAAAGCTTGAGCGTGACCGGCTCCTGGGCAAGCACCGGCATGGACCCGGCCATCATTGTGCCGAGCGCCACCGAACCTGCCAGAAACATGCGGCGTGAAAATTCCATCATCATGTCTTCCTCCTCTTGTCCCTGCCCCTCCTCGGGCTTCGGGATCTTCTTCTCCCTGACCGGCCGAAGCCGGTCGACGAAATACGTTCATGCCAGCGCGAGGGGCCGGCCCAGTCTTATCGCGTCACGCAAGCTGCGCCAGAGCGATCTCGTCGGTGCCGGTAAGCTCCGCGAAATGGGCGAGCATGCGCTGCGCATCCGGCACCAGCCCGGTAAACAGGCCAAAAGCACCGACGGCCTGAAAGACCGCCATTCCGCCGCCATTGGCCACCCGACAGCCGCGCCGCCGCGCCGCCTGCAACAGGGCGGTCTCCAGCGGGAAATAGACGATTTCCGCGACCCAAAGCGGCGGGTTCAAGAGTTCGGCCGGCAGGGGCAACCCCGGATGCTTGTCCATGCCCATGGGCGTCGCATGCACGAGGCCGCTGGCCGATGCCATTGCACTTTCGAGATCGCGTGCGGGAACGACGACAGCCTCCGGAAAGAGCTTGGCCATATCGGAGGCGAGTTCTGCGGCGCGCACCGTGTCGATGTCGAAAATCGTCAGCGTCCGGGCGCCCATCTGAAGCACGGCGAAGGCTGTCGCGGCGCCGGCACCTCCCGCACCGATCTGGACGACAGAGGAAAGATCGGCATCCGGTAGCTGCCGGCGCAACCCTTCGGCGAAGCCCGACCAATCCGTGTTGTGCCCGACCCGCTTGCCGTCGCGCAAGACGACGGTGTTGACGGCGCCGAGGCGCCGCGCATCGTTCGACATCTCGGTCAGGAGGGGTAGCACCCGCTGCTTGCAGGGATAAGTGATGTTGAGCCCGCAGAAGCCACGCGCCTCTGCCTCCAGGATCAGCGCTTCAAGGTCGTCGGAGGTCTTCTTGCGCTCATTGAGATCGATGAGTTCATAGGAATAGGCCAGACCGTGGGCACGGCCCTCGCGCATGTGCATGGCAGGCGTCAGCGACCGCTGAATGCCAAAGCCGATCAGGCCCGCCCTTGCCTCGTCACGCTGCTGTCTCATGCCTGCTCCCGTCGTCCAAGGCACGATGACCACCGTCGTCGTGCGGCCTCCCAACCTGGACACAGCAATAATGTACGAACTAGTTAGTGTCAACGCCGTCAAGGCTTGATGCCAAGGTCACGGGGTTCTATGAACAGGTGGCTGGACGCAGGGATCAAGGGGCGTGCACGCCGACCCGGGATGGAGGAGCATGGCTAAGACGGCGAAAGACACGCGCAGGAATGACCCTGAACGAACCAGGGAGGACATTCTGGATGTCGCAACGGAAGAGTTTTCCGAATTCGGCCTGTCGGGCGCGCGAGTCGATTCGATCGCCGAAAAGACACGCACGTCGAAGCGCATGATCTACTACTATTACGGCAGCAAGGAAGGGCTCTACCTTGCTGTCCTCGAGCGGGCTTACCGCAAGATCCGCTCGCTGGAGTCAGACCTGCAACTCGCAGAATTGCCACCCGAAGAGGCACTGCGGCAGCTGATCGGCACGACCTTCGATCACGACGAGCAGAACCCGGACTTCGTTCGGCTGGTCAGCATCGAGAACATCCACCATGCGATGCATATGACAAGATCAAACGAGATTGCGGATCTCAACATCTCCGTCATTCGCACCATTCAGGATATCCTTGATCGGGGCCTGAAGAGCGGCGTCTTCAAGCGGCAGGCGGACGCGATCGACCTGCATATGCTCATAAGTGCATTCTGCTTTTTCCGGGTGTCGAACAGGTACACTTTCGGGACGATCTTCAAGCGCGATCTCTCCGAGCCTCTTCTCTATGCGCGGCACAAATCGATGATCACGAATGCGGTTCTCGGCTATCTGCGCGCGGACTCACCCTGAGCCTGTCGCGCATTTCCGCCTCCGGCCTCCCTGTTGCGAAGACTTGTGACGCGACAGACCCACGACGCTGCAAGCCTTCGGAACACGGACGATCGTATTGCAACGAGTGGCACCCGCCAGCCTTAGGGCCGCCGAATCAGCCGTGCCGCGCTGGTCGAGGACAGTCTGGGCGAACGTCATCGAGATGCTCTTGCAGCACGCCGATCGCCAAGTTTGCGGGATTTCTTCCAGTCAAAATCAGGGCTGGCAGCCTGAGGCTTTATGGTGCCCGGAGGCGGATTTGAACCACCGACACGCGGATTTTCAATCCGCTGCTCTACCAACTGAGCTATCCGGGCATCTCGGCTTGTTTGCAAAGCCTGCCGGTCTTTATTTCAAGACCGCCGGGGCATTTCCCCGGGAGCGAGCGGGGTTATAACATCTTGTTCGGCCATGTCCAGCGCCTTCGGCCACTTTTTTGAAGAAGATGTGAAAATGGCAGAAAGGTGAGCGAGAACAAAGGGATCACGTGACGGTCAGGAGGTATCAGCCAAGCGTCACGCGTAGCCGTCGTCCTCGGCCTTGGATTCGTCGTCGGCCACCGGAATGGCGTAGGAGCCTTTGAGCCAGCGCGAGAGATCGAGGTTGCGGCAACGGTCGGAACAGAAGGGGTAGTTTTCCCGCGTCGACGGGCGGCGGCATTCCGGGCAAGGCAGCGCCTTGCGCAGCGGCTCGACCTTGGCGGTCCGCTGTTGGTCTCCTTCCGCCATGGTCAGCCCTCCGTCCAGCCCGTGTGCACGTCGTAGCCCTCGCCAGAGAGCATCTGCAGCGTCTCGAACAGCGGCAGGCCGACGACATTGGTGTAGGAGCCGACGATCTTCTGAACGAAGCTGCCGGCAATGCCCTGGATGGCATAGGCCCCGGCCTTGCCCCGCCATTCGCCCGAGGCCAGGTAGCATTCGATGTCATAGCCGGAAAGGCGCTTGAAGCGGACCTTGGTTTCGACGATCTTCTGGCGCTGCTTGCCGTCAGGGCCGATCAGGCAGACGCCGGTGAACACCCAATGGCTGCGCCCGGAGAGAAGGTTCAGCGCCGAGGAGGCTTCCTGCATGAGCTCGGCCTTGGGCAGGATGCGGCGACCGACGGCGACCACGGTGTCGGCCGCGAGAATGTAGCTATCGCCCCACGTCAGGTCCTTACGCACCTGCAGATGGGCCGCCTTCGCCTTGTCTGCCGAAAGGCGGCGGGCAAGGGAGCGCGGGTGTTCGGATTTCTTCGGGGTCTCGTCGAGATCCATCGGCATCAGGCGTGCGGGCTCTATGCCCGCCTGCTTGAGGAGATCCACGCGGCGCGGCGACCCGGAGGCCAAAATCAGCTTCTGTCTCAATTCCATCCGAACGCGCTCCTCAAGCCTCTGGTCAAAGGCCAAGGCTTACTTGAAGCGGTAGGTGATACGGCCCTTGGTCAGGTCGTAAGGTGTCATCTCGACCAGAACCTTGTCGCCTGCGAGAACGCGGATACGGTTCTTGCGCATGCGGCCAGCCGTGTGGGCGATGATTTCGTGTTCGTTTTCGAGCTTTACGCGGAAGGTGGCGTTCGGCAGCAATTCGGTGACGACGCCGGGGAATTCGAGGACTTCTTCTTTAGCCATAGAGCGGTTGTCTTTCCTGGGGTTTTAAAGCGGGGCGCGCGAAGGGCCCCGAAAATGTGGGCGGAAACTACACAATCGCCCGGCATTTGTGAACCTTGTAGATTCGGCTTTTGGAATTTGTTTCAAGAGGGGCAAAACCGGCGCTAATCCGGGGCGAGAACCAGCCTGTCACGGATCAGCTTCGTCAGGCGATCCCGGACGTCGCGATAGGCGGAAAGCCGCTGCTCGCGGCTACCGGTCTCGACTGTCGGATCCTGCATTGGCCAGTATTCCACCTCGACCGCGGAAGACCGCGTCAATTCGAGTGCTGCATGATGGGCTTCCGGCGTCAGCGTGATCACGAGATCGAAGTAGTCGTCTTCCATATCCTCCAGCGTCTGGGGCTGGCGGCGGCCGAGCGACAGGCCGATCTCGTCGAGCACGACATCTACGAAAGGATCGCGCTCCCCCTTCTTCACCCCGGCGGATGCGACCCAGGTGCCAGACGGGAGGGCCTGTCTTGCAATGGCCTCGGCCATGGGGCTGCGAATAACATTCTGGCCGCACATGAACAGGATCGCGCCGGGCCGCGAGGTGCGGCGGCTGTCGTCTGCGCCCTCGGTCACCGGCTCTAGCCCCGCCAATAGAGCACGCAGACCAGGGTAAAGAGACGGCGTGCCGTGTCGAAGTCGATCTTGATCTTGCCCGAGAGCCTGTCCATCAGCGTCTGGGAACCATCGTTGTGAATGCCGCGACGGCCCATGTCGATGGCCTCGATCTGCGACGGTGTCGAGGAGCGGATCGCCTCGTAATAGCTTTCGCAGATCATGAAGTAGTCCTTGATGATCCGCTGCAAGGGCGTCAGCGACAGGATGTGCACGGCGACATCCTCGCCCGCTTCCGTCTTGATCGAGAAGACGAGCTTGCGATCCATCAATGACAGGAAAAGGTGGTAGGGGCCGCCGGGATGGCCGGCGGGTTCGAACGTATTTTCCTCGATCAGGTCGAAGATGGCGACCGCCCGCTCGTGCTCGACGTCGGGTGTCGAGCGCCCGATGGTCTCGTCCAGCACGACATCTGAGAGCCGGAAGTCGCCCGCCGCCATGTGCTAGTCCCCGAGATTGAGGCGAATGGCGACGGAGCGGGCATGGGCTTCGAGCCCTTCCGATTTCGCGAGCGCAATTGCGGCCGGAGCCAGTTGCCGGAGCTGATCAGGGCCAAGCCGCAGGATCGAGGTGCGCTTGACATAGTCCAGCACCCCTAGCCCCGAGGAGAAGCGTGCGGATCGCGCCGTCGGCAGAACGTGGTTCGAACCGCCGACATAGTCGCCGATCACTTCCGGCGTATGGCGGCCGACGAAGATTGCGCCGGCATTGCGGATGCCCGCGATCAAGGGTTCCGGATCGTCGACGGCCAGTTCCAGGTGTTCGGCTGCGATGCGGTTGGCCAGAGGTATCGAATCCTCGAGCTTCTCGACCATGATGATCGCGCCGAAATCGCGCCAGCTGGCCGACGCCGTCTCGGCACGCGGCAGGGATATCAGCTGCCGTTCAACGGCCGCTTCCACCGCCTCGCCGAGTGCGCGATCGTCGGTGATGACAATGGACTGGGCGCCGGGATCATGTTCCGCCTGGGCGAGAAGGTCGGCCGCCAGCCAATCCGGATCATTGTCCTTGTCGGCAATGATGAGAACTTCGGAGGGACCTGCGATCATGTCGATGCCGACGGTGCCGAAGACCTGACGCTTGGCGGCTGCGACATAGGCATTGCCCGGTCCGACGATCTTGGCGACCGGCGCGATTGTCTCCGTGCCATAGGCAAGGGCGGCAACCGCCTGGGCGCCGCCGATGCGGTAGATCTCGGTGACGCCAGCAATGCTGGCCGCCGCCAGAACCGTCGGGTTGATGGCACCGCCGGTGGCCGGCACGACCATGACGACACGCGGAACGCCTGCCACCTTGGCCGGCAGCGCGTTCATCAGTACCGAGCTCGGATAACTCGCCGTGCCGCCCGGCACGTAAAGGCCAACGGCGTCGATCGCCGTCCAGCGCGAACCGAGACGAACACCGATCGCGTCTTCGTAGATGTCATCCTTCGGCATCTGGCGGGCGTGATGGCGCTCGATACGCTCGGCGGCAAGCTTCAGGGCGTCGATCAGTGCAGGCGCCGTGGAGGCGAGTGCTGCTGCGATCTCTTCATCCGTCACCCGCATGGAGACGATCGAAAAATCCACGCCATCGAACCGTTTGGAATAGTCGGCCAGTGCCGCATCGCCACGCGCGCGCACATCGTCGATGATCTTGCGCACGACATCGTTGACGTCGTCGGACACTTCACGCTTGGTCGTCAGGAAGGCCGCAAAACGTGCCTCGAAATCCCCCGATGCCTGATCCAGCCAGATTGCCACGCCCCGTAATTCCCTCTCAAGCATTCCCATTTCGATGACATCGTGAAGCTCCCGCGTCACTTGCCTTTTCAGCCTGCCTCATGCTCCGGACGCGCCGTCGTTTCCCAGGCGCCGCCGGTGTCGGCAAGCTGGGCCTCGATGCATTCCACTTCGAGCGCAACCATGCCACCGCCGGCCAAAACAAGTTCCACGGTGCCGTCTGGTCCCTCGCCCTTGGGAACATACCGGACCGCGAGCAGGCTCATCACCTCGTCGGCCTTGCTTCGATCAAATCCGATCGAGCGCACGCTCTCCACGCGCTTGAAGCCGAGGGCCGCGCGACGGCGCTCGAAGCTCTTTGTGGCCCGCGCCGCCTTTTCCCAGACGAAGCGATTGGCCGCGAGTGAAAACACGCCCGAGCGGGCCGAGAAGCTGAGGTCGCCGACCTTGAATACGGCGTCCTGCATATGGGCCGAGATGATCGAGAGATCATCGGCATCGAGCGCCAGCAGTTTCAAGTCCGTCATGTCACCTCACAGTATCGCCTTTCGGCGGTGCCCGTCGAATTTCATGTTTTCGACATAGGTTGCGGCTTGTCCAGTGGCAACGGGGCAAAAAGACTTTTCGCCCCGCATCGCTGCGAAAGAGTGGGACCGAGCCGAGGCTCAGTCGCTGATACGCTCGACGATGGCGCCGCAGCGGGTGAGCTTTTCTTCCAGCCGCTCGAAACCGCGGTCGAGATGGTAGACGCGGCTCACCATGGTTTCACCTTCGGCAGCAAGGCCGGCGATGACAAGCGACACCGAGGCGCGCAGGTCGGTCGCCATGACCGGAGCGCCACGCAGGCGGGTTACACCTTCGATGCGGGCGGTTTGGCCCGACAGCGTGATCTTGGCGCCGAGGCGGGCCAGTTCCTGCACATGCATGAAGCGGTTTTCAAAGATCGTCTCGGTGACATGGGAGACGCCATTGGCACGGGTCATCAGACCCATGAACTGCGCCTGCAGGTCTGTCGGGAAGCCCGGGAAAGGTTCGGTCACGATATCGACAGGGCGGATTTGATCGCCATGGCCGATGACACGGATGCCGCCCTCGACGGCCGAAACTTCGGCACCGGCGCGACGGATTGCTTCAATGGCCGTATCGAGGAGCGTGATGTCGGTGCCCGACAGCGTCACGTCGCCGCCGGCCATGGCGACGGCCATGGCATAGGTGCCGGTCTCGATGCGATCGGGCAGAACCCGGTGACGGGCACCGGAGAGGCTGGTGACGCCCTCGATCGTGATGGTGGAGGTGCCGGCGCCTGAAATCTTCGCACCCATGGCGTTCAGGCAGTTGGCGAGATCGACGACCTCAGGCTCACGCGCGGCATTGCCGATCACGGTCGTGCCGCGGGCGAGCGAGGCTGCCATCAGCATGACGTGCGTTGCACCGACCGAGACCTTCGGGAAAGTGTAGCGGGCGCCGATCAGGCCGCCCTTCGGTGCCTTGGCATTGATATAGCCGCCATCGATTTCCATCTCGGCGCCGAGTGCGGTCAGACCCTCGATGAAGAGATCGACCGGACGCGTGCCGATGGCGCAACCACCCGGCAGCGAGACGCGGGCCTGGCCTTCGCGGGCAAGCAATGGGCCGATGACCCAGAAGCTAGCGCGCATCTTCGAGACCAGCTCGTAAGGTGCGGTGGTGTCAGCGACGGTGCGGCAGGTGAAATGCACGGTGCGCGAATAGGAACCGTCCTGGTGTTCGCGGCGACCGTTGACGGCGATATCGACGCCGTGATTGCCGAGAATGCGGATCAGGCCTTCCACGTCTGCCAGATGCGGCACGTTTTCGAGCGTCAGCGTATCGGACGTCAAAAGCGAGGCGATCATCAGGGGAAGCGCTGCGTTCTTGGCGCCCGAGATCGGGATGATCCCGTTCAACGCATTGCCACCAACAATCCTGATGCGATCCATGAGAGCCTGCGATACGGGCGAGAAATGCCCGCCTTTCCTTGAGAACGTGTGAGGGGAAGCCAATCCGGCGAGGCTGGCTCTTTAGACGAAAACTACGGGCGGTTCAATTGAAGCTGCAACGCTCGGTTAATCACCGGGTTTGGACGAATTTGCGGCAGGATCCGCATTGTTCGGCGCAGCCGCACCGCTCTTTCCGCCTTCAACCGCATCAGGCACAGCCAGACGCGCGGCTGGCAGTCCCACGCCATCCTCGGCCTCGCCGGCGCGCCGTGCCCGAGACTGCTGCTTGCGACGGGCAAGATTTTCACGCAGCTTCACCGCTGCCCGCTCGCGTCGGCGCGCTTCGGCATCGGAGAGAGCACGTTTTCCACGATCGCCGAGCCGGGCCGCTTCGATCGCGCCGTCTTCCGCTTCGCCCTTGTTTTCCGGGTCATTCGTCATGACCGGGTGATAACCGATCGGATCAAAATCGCAAAGTCACTTCCGAACCTGTCACAAAACTTGGCCGCCCAAACGCTTTACGGCTTGCGCTGCCCGAAACTCTATGGCAATAGGCGCCTCGTTCCGGGCAGACCAATACGCGTCGCCCGCCAGATGCTGCTATAGCTCAGGGGTAGAGCACTCCCTTGGTAAGGGAGAGGCCGAGAGTTCAAATCTCTCTAGCAGCACCATCAATCTCCCAGGCATTTTCTGTCCGTTAGCGCCGTATATCATCACCGCGAAATCGACTGCCGATTTCAGCGCGCCGCAGCCTTGTGACGACGTGCTCTGCAAACACTCAAGTCGGGCCGAGTCGCTCTCGTCCCGTCGCCCGGCGCACCACCTCCGCCACCTCCGTCAACTGTTTGGCGATCGGGCTCGTCTTGCGCCAGATCATGCCGATCGTGCGGGAGGGTTGCGGGTCTCCGAAGCGGGCAATGGAGACGTCGGCGGAGCGGGTCTCGACCTTCATGGCGATCTCCGGGATCAGTGTGACGCCGATGCCGGCGCCGACCATCTGGACCAAGGTGGAGAGCGAGCTGCCATCGAGGATTTCGCGCGGGCGCACCGAACCCATGTCGCAGAAGGAAAGGGCCTGCTCGCGGAAACAGTGTCCCTCCTCCAGGAGGAGCAGGCGCATCTCGCGCAGCATTTCCCTGTTCGGCACCGGCTTGGCAGCATCCTCCTTCGGGCGGACAAGCACGAAATTCTCCTCGAAGAGCGCCGTCTCCGTCATCGATGGTTCCGAGATCGGCAGGGCCACGATCGCCGTATCGAGGCGCCCTTCGGCCAGTTCCTGCAACAGTTTCGGCGTCACGGTCTCACGGACATGAATGTCGAGATCGGCATTTTCGCGCGTCAATTCCGAAATCATGACCGGCAGAAGATAGGGCGCGACCGTCGGGATCACCCCGATCCTCAGACGCCCGACCAGCTGTTTGCGGTGAGCGCGGGCGAGATCGCCCAGTTCATCGACGGAGCGCAGGATGTCCCGTACCCTTAGCAGGAACTCCTCGCCGAAAGCCGACAACCGTACCTGGCGGGCGGCCCGCTCGAAAAGTTCTGCGCCGAGGCTCTCCTCAAGCTCGCGGATCTGGACCGAGAGCGCCGGCTGGGAGATCGAGCAGTCGTCCGCCGCCCGTCCGAAATGGCCGTGACGGGCCAGGGCCTCGAAATAACGGAGCTGCCTCAGGGTGAAATTTATCATAACCTTTTCCTATGGAACTGATCATAATTTCCAACTTACATTAATAGAACCGCTTTGCTAGAAGAATTCCAGATGACGTCGAAGGGTGGCCTTAAGGGGAGCGCCTTCTCGCGTTCGTTCCAACCGGAACGAGGCGGGCGACGGGTCGGGCGGAGCTGCTCACAGTCCCGCCCGCAGTTCATCGGCTTGTGATGCGGGCATGCTCTTGAAGGAGCTTGCCGGCGATCCAATCCTGGACAAGCGGGTTCTTCAAGGAGGTACACAATGGATACCCTGAGCAATAATGGCGCCGGCAAATGTCCGGTCATGCATGGTTCGAACACCGAGAGCGGCGCAACCGTCATGGCCTGGTGGCCGAATGCGCTGAACCTCGACATCCTGCATCAGCACGATGCGAAGACCGACCCGATGGGCAAGGGCTTCGACTATCGTGAAGCCGTCAAGCAGCTCGACGTCGCAGCGCTGAAGGCCGACATGAAGGCCCTGCTGCGCGACAGCCAGGAATGGTGGCCGGCCGACTGGGGTCACTATGGCGGCCTGATGATCCGTCTCGCCTGGCACTCCGCCGGCTCCTACCGCCTCGCTGATGGCCGTGGCGGCGGCGGCACCGGCAATATCCGTTTCGCTCCGCTCAATTCCTGGCCTGATAATGCCAGCCTCGACAAGGCCCGCCGCCTGCTCTGGCCGCTGAAGAAGAAGTACGGCAACAAGATCTCATGGGCCGACCTCATCCTCTTCGCCGGCACCGTCGCCTATGAAGACATGGGCCTGAAGACCTTCGGCTTCGCCTTCGGCCGCCCCGACATCTGGGGTCCGGAAAAGGACGTCTACTGGGGTGCGGAAAAGCAGTGGCTCGCCCCTTCCGACAGCCGCTACGACGACGTGACCAAGCCCAGCACGATGGAAAACCCGCTCGCCGCCGTGCAGATGGGCCTCATCTATGTCAATCCGGAAGGCGTGAACGGCAAGCCTGACCCAATGGCGACGGCCGCACAGGTCCGCGAAACCTTCGCCCGCATGGCGATGAACGACGAGGAAACCGCGGCGCTCACCGCAGGCGGCCACACCGTCGGCAAGGCCCATGGCAATGGCGACGCGCAGGCACTCGGTGTCGAGCCGGAAGCCGGTGAACTGGACAATCAGGGCCTCGGCTGGATGAACCCGAACCAGAACGGCAAGGCGAGCCTGGCTGTCACCTCGGGCATCGAAGGCGCATGGACCGCTAATCCGACCGTCTTCGACATGGGCTATTTCGAACTGCTGTTCGGCTATGACTGGGAACTGACGCACAGCCCCGCTGGTGCACAGCAGTGGCAGCCTGTTGGCATCAAGGAAGAGCACATGCCGGTCGATGCGACCGACCCGTCGATCCGCCGCATGCCGATGATGACAGATGCCGACATGGCGATGAAGGTCGATCCGGCCTACCGCGCCATCTGCGAAAAGTTCATGGCGGATCCGGCCTATTTCCAGGACACGTTTGCCCGCGCCTGGTTCAAGCTGACCCACCGCGATCTCGGCCCGCGCGTCCGGTACATTGGGCCGGAAGCCCCGACCGAAGATCTGATCTGGCAGGATCCGATTCCGTCAGGCCCGAAGAATTTCGATGTCGGCGCCGTGAAGTCGAAGATCGCAGCATCCGGTCTGTCGATCGCCGAGCTCGTGGCCACGGCCTGGGACAGCGCCCGCACCTATCGTCAGTCCGACATGCGCGGTGGTGCGAACGGTGCCCGCATTCGTCTTGCCCCGCAGCGTGACTGGGAAGGCAATGAGCCGGCACGGCTCGGCAAGGTACTGTCCGTGCTCGAACTGATCGCCGAAGAATTCGGCGCCAGCGTCGCAGACGTCATCGTGCTTGCCGGCAATGTCGGCATCGAGCAGGCCGCCAAGGATGCCGGCTACGATGTCACCGTTCCCTTTGCGGCCGGCCGTGGCGATGCCACCGCCGAGCAGACGGATGCTGCCAGCTTTGCCCCGCTCGAGCCGCTGGCCGACGGTTTCCGCAACTGGATCAAGAAGGACTATGTCGTCAGCCCCGAAGAGATGATGCTCGACCGAGCCCAGCTCATGGGCCTGACGGGTGCCGAAATGACGGTGCTGCTGGGCGGCCTGCGCGTGCTCGGGACGAACTACGGCGGCACGAAGCATGGCGTGTTCACCACCCGCGAAGGCCAGCTGACGAACGACTTCTTCGTCAACCTGACCGACATGGGCTTCACCTGGAAACCGACGGGCAAGAACTCCTACGACATCTGCGACCGCAAGACCGGTGAGAAGAAGTTCACCGCGACCCGCGCCGATCTCGTCTTCGGTTCGAACTCGGTCCTGCGCGCCTATGCGGAAGTCTATGCCCAGGACGACAACCAGGAGAAGTTCGTGAAGGACTTCGTCGCTGCCTGGGTCAAGGTGATGAACGCCGACCGCTTCGATCTCGAAGCTTAAGAGTTCAGTAGCCGGGGGCTCGTACGCCGGGCCCGTGGATGGGTTAAGGAAGCCGGAGATGCAACTGCATCTCCGGCTTTTTCGTTGGTCGAACTGACGTAACAACCATAGCGCGGCTTGGATGACCGAATTTGCGTCGAGAAAACAACACCGCCCCAGCAAGCCGGGGCGGTGTCTCTCTGGCGCAACGAACCCTGTGTTCAGAAACCGCTGGCGAGCCTGCGGCGAAGATCCTTGATATCGGGCATTGCGATTTCCTCGAGGCGGCGCTCCCAGGACAGGGCCGTGTCCACGATGACGCCGAGGTCGTCATAGCGTGGTACCCAGCCGAGAACCTGCTTGGCGAGCGCCGAGTCCGCCACCACCAGCGATGCGTCACCCGGACGACGCGGCGCGTAGTCGACCTTGAAATCGACGTTTGTCGCGCGGCGCACCGCCTCGACGATGTCGAGGACCGAGTAGCCCTTGCCATAACCGCAATTGGCAACCAGCGGGCCGCCTCCCTTGCGCAGGTAGCGAAGCGCCTGCAGGTGGGCATCGACGAGATCGTTGATGTGAATGTAGTCCCGGACACCGGTGCCATCAGGCGTATCGTAGTCCGTACCGTAGACCGACATGGACGACCGCTTGCCGAGGGCTGCCTCGCAGGCGACCTTGAGGAGATGAGTGGCACCGGCTGCCGAGTTGCCGGCGCGACCCTTCACATCCGCACCTGCGACGTTGAAGTAGCGCAGTGCGACATAGCAGAGACCATGCGCGCGCGCCGTGTCCCGCAACATCATCTCGCTCATCAACTTCGACTGGCCGTAGGGCGATTCCGGACGTAGTGGGGCGTCCTCGCGCACAGGCAGCGGCTTGTCCGGCAACCCATAAACCGCGGCTGTCGAGGAGAAGATGACCTTGTCGATGCCGGCCTTCACGGCGGCGGACAGGAGACGTCGGGTGTTCTCGGTGTTGTTCTCATAGTAGGTCAGAGGATCGGCGATCGATTCTGGCACCACGATCGAACCGGCAAAATGGATGATCGCTTCGATGTCGTTTTCAGCAAAGATCTGCTTGAGGACAGTCGGCTTGGCGATGTCCCCCAGATAAAAACGTGCGCCGGGCGCCACGGCCCAGCGAAAACCGGTGGACAGCCGGTCGACGACGACGACTTCCTCTCCCGCATCGAGCAAAGCCCAGACCATGTGGCTGCCAATGAAGCCGGCGCCACCCGTCACCAAGATCGCCATGACTTTTCTTCCCGTTGTTCTTGTTACGGGGAGAAAAGCACGAGCTTCTTACGGAGTGCTTATGCTCCGCCGCCAAGCCACTGAAATAGCTTCGCTAAATGGTTTCATTGTTAAGTGGGAATGAGCCTATTCGTTCAAATTTTAAAGACCCGCCGCGCGCGCTGTCAAAGTGCCTTGATATAGCGACTGAGTCGCTCCGCGGCATCGGCAATGTGGGCGGGGTTGCGCAGGAAGCAGGCGCGCAGGAAGGGCAGTCCGCCTTCGCCGAAAGCCGTTCCGGGCGCCATGCCGACACCGGTCTTGTCGACGATGTCGAGTGCCGCCTGACGGCTGTCTGTGACGCCGTCGATCTTGAGGAAGGCATAAAGCGCGCCCTCCGGCTTGAGCGTCTCAACTCGATTGGTGGCAATCAGGGCATCGCAGAGGATGTCACGAGAGGCGGTTGCCCTGGCGATGTTCTCGCGGACGAAATCGTCACCCTGGTCCAGCGCGACGACGGCTCCGCGCTGCATGAACTGGGCGACGCCGGAGGTGGAGTACTGAATGAGGTTTTCCAATACCTGGCCGAGTTCGGGAGGCGCTACAATCCAGCCGACACGCCAGCCGGTCATCGACCAGTTCTTTGAGAAGGAATTGGCGAACATGACCTTGTCGCCTTCTTCCATGACGTCGAGGAAGGACGGAGCGCGCTCGGCGCCGCCATAGTAGTAGAGCGCATAGATCTCGTCGGCGAGGATCCAGACGCCATGGCGTCGGGCGATCTCCAGGATCGCCTTCAGATCCTCACGGGTCGCCGTCCAGCCCGTGGGGTTGGATGGCGTATTGATGAAGAGTGCCCGGGTCTTCGGTGTGATCGCCTTTTCCAAGCGGTCCAGATCCAGGACCCAGCGGCCCTCTGTGAAAGAGAGCGGAACGCAAACAGACGTGGCACCGGCGAGGTCGATGGCTGAGACGATGTTCGGCCAGCAGGGCGACAGATAGATCATCTCGTCACCCGGCGAGGTCAGAGCCTGTACGGCGAGTGCAATCGCCTGCATGCCCGACGCCGTGACGTAGAAATGCTCGGCCGGCAGATCGACGGCAAAATGGCGCTGGTAGTAATGCGACAGGGCCTGCCGCAGTTCAGGAATTCCGCGCTGCCAGGTGTAGAACGTCTCGCCGCCGAGCAGGGCTTCGCTCGCAGCGCGATTGATGAAATCGGGCGTCGGCAGATCACCCTCGCCTGCCCACAGCGGCAACAGACCGTCGCGACCCCGCGCGTAGTTGATGATCTCGACGATACCGCTTTCCGGTGCGGCGAGAGCGCGGGGGCTGAGGCTGTCCAGCAAGGTCATGGGGTCTTCACTCCTTCGATCAGTGCGCCTTGTCTAGCCGATCGTCGGACAAAAATCCCATGATATTCCTTGAGGACAAGATCGATCCTGCTGATGGGTTCCCCGCCCGCCACGCAGGCGGGGAAGCACGCTTCAGCGGGTCTTGAGCAGGTCGCGAATCTCGGTCAGGAGCTGAATGTCGGCCGGCGGCGGCGCGGCCTCCTCGGCCTTCTGTTCTTCCTTCTCCATCGACTTGCGCAGTGTGTTTACAGCCTTGACCATCAGGAAGATGATCCAGGCGAGGATCAGAAAGTTGATGGCGACCGTGATGAAATTGCCATAAGCGAAGACCGCGCCCTGCTCGCGGGCCGCAGCAAGCGAGTTCGCCGTGACGTTGCTGCTCAGCGGCAGGAAGTAGTTGGAGAAGTCGAAGCCACCGAAGACGACCCCGACGATCGGCATTACGATGTCCTGCACCAGCGAGTTGACGATCAGGCCGAAAGCCCCGCCGATGATCACGCCGACCGCCAAGTCCATGACGTTGCCGCGCGCGATGAATGTCTTGAATTCTTGTAGCATTATCCCCTACTCCTTTGTGGTCCTGACCCGACCGAGCGACCGTCGCCCTCGTTATGGTTAATCAATCTTCACGCTTTCGAAAATGGTAAATCGGCACAACCCGTTCTTCAGCTTCGACTAAGGTCAATGGCGCGAGTGATTTCAAAAAGCCGAGACTTGCCCTAAGGTTCCGCCTGTTGTGGAGGAGGAAAAGGTGTTCCCAGGCTGGATCATCGTAGCGTCGGCGCTTGGCTATCTGCTGTTCCTGTTCGCCGTCGCAAGCTACGGTGACCGGAAAACGCGTGTCCACGGCGTTCCTGCTGGCGGCCGCCCGGTTGTCTACGCGCTCAGCCTCGCGGTTTATTGTACATCTTGGACCTATTTCGGCGGCGTCGGGCTCGGAGCCCAGCATGGCCTCGAATTCATGGCCATCTATATCGGCCCGATCCTGATGTACACGCTCGGCATGCCGATCCTCCGGCGGATCGTCGAGCTCGCCAAGACCGAAAAAATCACCTCCGGCGCCGACTTCGTGGCAGCGCGTTACGGCAAGAACCCGATCGTTGGTATGCTGGTCACGGTGATCTACCTGGTCGGCATCATTCCCTATATCGCGCTGCAGCTGAAAGCGGTTTCGAGCTCTGTCGCGGCCGTCATGGACCCGACGGCCTATGGCATCGGCACGGGCAATCTCTATTTCATCGATTTGCCGCTGATCGTCGCCTTCATGCTCGCCTGTTTCGCCGTGATCTTCGGTACGCGCCACACAGACGCGACCGAGCACCAGGACGGCCTGATCCTCGCCATTGCGATGGAGTCGGTGGTCAAGCTGGTCGCCTTCTGGACCCTCGGCATATTCGTCATCTGGACGATGTTCGACGGGCCGGCCGACCTCTGGCAGAAGGCGACCGAGAGCGAGGCCGTCATGGCGGCGCTGACCCATGAGACGCCGGCCAGCCGCTGGATCCTCCTGATCGCGCTCTCGGCGTTTGCCATCATCATGCTGCCCCGGCAGTTCCACGTCACCGTGGTCGAAAACCGGACACCCCGCGAACTGAAACTCGCCGGCATCCTGATGCCGATCTATTTGATTGCGATCAACATCTTCGTGCTGCCGGCCGCCATTGCCGGGATACTCGTTTTCGGTGGCACGGGCGACGCCGACCTGTACGTGCTGTCCCTGCCACTGCAAGCCGAATCGGGTTTCGTTTCGCTGCTCACCTTCATCGGTGGTTTCTCGGCAGCGACGGCCATGGTCATCGTCGCCTCGGTCGCGCTTGCGATCATGGTGTCGAACGACATGGTTCTGCCGATCTTCCTGCGGCACAAGCTCTTAGGGCGACCGAGCCAGCGCGAGGACTTCGCCAAGACGCTCCTGCACATCCGTCGCACCGCAATCTTCGGCGTCCTGCTGCTCGGTTATGTCTATTTTCGCTCTGCCGACAACACGACCGGGCTCGCCAAGATCGGCCTACTCTCCTTCACGGCCATCGCCCAGATCGCGCCGGCCATGTTCGGTGGGCTTATCTGGCGGCGGGCCAATGCAAGGGGTGCCATTGCGGGCCTGACGACTGGTTTCCTCGTCTGGGCCTATCTGCTGTTTCTGCCCAGTCTCGGGTCCGGGGACCACTCCTGGATCGCGTCGGCCGTTCTCGGCTTCCTTTTGCCCGGGCTCTCAATGTTCGAGCCGCAATATGCGGATCCGCTCGTCAACGCGACGATCTTCAGCCTTCTGGTCAATACGCTCGCCTTCGTGATTGGCTCGCTCAGCCGCAATCCGCGCCCGGTGGAGCGCATTCAGTCGGCGATCTTCATCAAGCGGCAGCCACGTTCCAACTTTGCGACGCGTGGCTGGAAAACAAGCGTCGCCGTCGGCGATCTTAAGGCCGCGATCGCCCGCTATCTCGGAAACGAGCGCATGGAGCGCTCCTTCCGATCCTACGAGCAAACGGTCGGACGCAAGCTTGCGGATGACAGCCCGGCGGACATGGCCTTCATCCATTTTTCCGAACAACTGCTCGGCAGCGCCATCGGCTCGTCGTCAGCTCGCCTCGTGCTGTCGCTGATCCTGCAGAAAGCCGAGGACCCGTCCGCCGATACCGTCTGGCTGCTCGACCAGGCCTCGGAAGCGCTGCAGTACAATCAGGACATGATGCAGACGGCGCTCGCCCAGATGGAGCAGGGCATCGCCGTCTTCGACGCGTCCGATCGCCTGACGATCTGGAATCGTCGCTTCCGCACACTGCTCGACCTGCCCGAGCATGTCGGTCAGGTCGGGTTTCCGCTGCTCGACATGATCACGATGCTCGCGCAACGGGGCGACGTGCCATCCGGCGACATGCAGGCCGTGATCCGCAGCTTTCACCAGTTCGACAGCCCGTTCCAGATGGTGCTGGGCGGCGGCATGCAAATCATCGAGGTTCGCTGCAACCTGATGCCAGACAAGGGGCTCGTCGCGACCTTCAGCGACATCACCGCCCGCGTGGAAGCCGATCAGGCGCTGAAACAGGCGAACGAAACGCTGGAGCAGCGCGTCAGCGAGCGCACGGCCGAACTCACTCGGGTGAACCACGCGCTTGCCGAGGCGCGGGCTGCGGCCGACGAGGCCAATATCGGCAAGACCCGTTTCTTCGCTGCGGCAGGCCACGACATCCTTCAGCCGCTCAATGCGGCCCGCCTCTACTCCTCCTCTCTGGTCGAACGGCTGGGTGAATCGGAAAATAGCGCGCTGGTCGAGAACATCGACTCGGCCCTGGAATCGGTCGAGAGCATTCTCGGCGCCGTGCTCGATATCTCGCGCCTCGATACGGGTGCGATGAAGCCACGTTTTTCCAGCGTGCCCCTCAGCGGCTTGTTGCAGCGAATCGAGACCGATTTCGCACCAATGGCCCGCGAAAAGAACCTGAAGCTCGTGATCATGCCGACGACACTCTCGGTGCGCTCCGACCCGACGCTGCTGCGCCGCCTGGTACAGAACCTCGTCTCCAATGCGATCAAGTATACGCCCTCTGGTCGCGTCATCGTCGGCGCCCGGCGCCAGGGCGACAAGGTGGTGATCCAGGTCACCGATTCCGGCATCGGTATTCCGCCGTCGAAATTTCGTACCGTCTTCAAGGAGTTTGCGCGTCTCGAGGAGGGCATGCGCACGGCATCCGGCCTCGGGCTCGGCCTTTCGATCGTCGACCGCATCGCCAAGGTTCTCCAGCATCCGGTCGAACTCTCGTCGCAGCCGGGCAAGGGCACGACCTTCAAGGTCGTGATGCCGCTCGACATCGCCAAGCCGGCGACGAAGGGAGTCGTAGCGCTCGATGGTGGCGGCCGCACGACGCCCTCTCTTCAGGGCTTCCGGGTTTTGTGCATCGACAACGAGCCGAAGATCCTCGAGGGCATGCATCTCCTGATTTCCGGCTGGGGCTGTAAGGTGGAATGCGCGGGCTCCATCGCCGAGATGGACGAGGTGCTAAAAACCGAACAGCCGCCGCCGGATCTCGTCATCGCGGACTATCACCTCGACGACGGGAGTGGCATCGGCGCGATCCTTAGACTTCGGGCGCTGACCAATTCCGATGTGCCGGCCCTGTTGGTGACCGCCGACCGCTCGGCCGAGGTTCGTGCCGAGGCCGAACGCCATTCGATCACGCTACAGCACAAGCCCGTGCGGCCGGCAGCGCTGCGCGCTTTCATGACACAGGTCTCGTCGCAGCGCAGGGCTGCTGCGGAATAACGGTCTTGCGACGGCGCTGGGGCTTTCTACCACTTCATTCGTTCGCCTTCCGGCCAATAGCGAGACGGGGCAAAGCGCTCTATGGTGCAGCCGACCGACGAAGCAGGGAGGGCTTGCGAAGGGCATGAAGATCGCGATCCTGTCGGATATCCATGGCAATCGCCAGGCCTTTGAGACTGTGCTGGCGGAAACTGTTCGGCAAGGAGCAGATCGTCTCGTAATCCTTGGCGACATCGTCGGCTATGGTGGCGATCCACGATGGTGCGTCGACAAATGCATGGAGTTGATGGAGGCCGGGGCGATCATCGTGCGCGGCAATCACGATCAGGCGATCAGCGACCCTTCCTACTCGATGAGTTCGTCGGCCGGGATCGCGCTCGACTGGACCCGGATCGAGTTGGAGCCGAAGCATCGCAGTTTCCTGTCGAAACTGCCTCTTTCGGTGACCGACGAGGATCGGCTTTACGTGCACGCCGACGGTTCTGCTCCCTCGCGTTTCTCCTATGTGACGGACAGTGCTTCGGCGCAGGCGCATTTTCGGGGCTGCGAAGCGCGGCTCACCTTCTGCGGCCATGTGCATAGCCCGGCGCTCTACGGCCAGGGAATCGGCGACAAGATCACCAAGTTCATTCCGACCTCCGATATCGGCATTCCCGTCGGTCCTCCGCGACGCTGGCTTGCCGTTATCGGCTCGGTCGGCCAGCCCCGTGACGGCAACCCGGCAGCGGCATGGGCGCTGTACGACACGCAGTCCTGCGAACTGTCCTTCCGCTGGACCGCCTATGACATCGATGGTGCGGCTTCCGCCATCCGCGCCGCTTCGCTGCCGGAGGGCCTCGCCCAACGGCTTTACCGGGGACGCTGACAAGCACAAAGAGGGGGCGGGCATGGCAAGAACCTGGATCGAGGAAGGCGATGTCGTCGACGGCTTCAAGCTCGGCACACTCGCGCATACCGGTGGCATGGCCAAGCTCTTCGAGGTGACACATCCCGATCATGCCGGGCCACTGCTGATGAAGGTGCCGCGGATTGGTTCAGGAACCGATCCAGCGACGATCGTCGGTTTCGAGATGGAGCTCATGATCCTGCCCCGGATCAGCGGACCGCATGTGCCGCGTTTCGTGGCGCGCGGTGATTTCTCCAAGCAGCCCTACATCGTCGTGGAACGCTTGCCGGGCAAATCGCTCTATCCTTTGCTCGATCGCCTGCCCTGCCCGCAGCCGGAAGTCATCGACATCGCAGCCAAGATCGCCACTGCGCTTGCCGACCTGCACAGGCAGAAGGTCGTGCACCTCGACATCAAGCCGTCGAATGTTCTGTTCCGCGAGACCGGCGAGGCCGTGCTCGTCGATTATGGTCTGGCCCGTCATCTCGAACTGCCCGACCTGATGGACGAGGAATTCCATCTCCCCTACGGCACAGCGCCTTATATGGCGCCGGAACAGATCCTCGGAGTTCGCTCGGATTTCCGCTCCGATCTCTTCGCGCTCGGGGTGCTGATATATTTCTTCTCGACCGGCCGGCGGCCTTTCGGCGACCCGCAGCGGATGAACGGCTTGAAAAAGCGGCTCTGGTGGGACCCGCCACCGCCGCGCGAGCTCAATCCGATGGTGTCCAAGGCCTGTCAGGAAATCATCCTGCGTTGCCTGGAAGTGGACCCCGCCCGCCGCTACCAGTCGGCCGGACAATTGGCGCTGGACCTTGCCGATCTTTACCAGGTGCGGCTGACTGCCCGGGCGGAGAAGACGAGCCGTGATCCCTGGCGCAAGGTGGTGAAGCGAATGCTGAACCCCGACCCGATCGAACTGATCAAACCGAGGGGGGCGGCTGCGATTCTCGCCTCAGCGCCGATCGTGATGGTGGCGATTGATCTCAATGCCGCGAGCCAGGAACTGGCTGAGGCGCTTCGCGAGACGGCCCGGCGCATCATCAAGAACACGCCCAATGCGCGCATTGCCTGCGTCAACGTCATGAAGATCGCGCGTATCGCACTCGATGACGACCTGGACTCCGAGGGTAACAGCAAACATGTTCTACGGCTCGCCGCCCTCAAGCAATGGTCCGCACCGCTGGGCGCCGAAGAAGGCGATATCACCTACCACGTGCTGGAGGCCGTCTCGCCGGCCCAGGCGATCCTGACGTTTGCGCGGGACAACAATGTCGACCACGTGGTGATGGGTGCTCGCCCCAACTCCACCTTGCGATCCCTGACCGGCAGCGTTTCAGGAGAGGTCGCGGCCTCGGCTCCCTGTTCCGTGACTGTCGTTCGTGTGCGGGGCGCGACGTCGCTGGCACCCGTCTGGTCGGCGAGCGAAGAGGCGGAGGCAGAGCCTGTTGGCCACGCCTGATGCTCGATTGCGCGCCGTCGGTCAGAGCCTCAGCGACCAGATCGTCGCATTGCTCACGACACCGGGCTCGGCGATCAGCCTGAGCGCACGGACCGGCTCGAAACCCGCAATACGCTTGGTGCCGGCGATGCGGCCACCATCGGCAAAGATTTCCAGCGAGCCGTAATCGAGGAAGACCCGCAAGCGGCGGACGCCGGCGGCCCTTGCGATGTAACGCGGCCCCGGCGGCTCGTCCGGCCGGTCAAGATAACCATGCAGGATCTCCAGTCCTTCGGCGTGCTGGGCAATCGCCAGCCGGATTTCGGGATGATCGAATTCCAGCCGGAAAGCCCCACCGGCCTCCGAAAGCTCGAAGGCGATCTCGGCGGCGCCATTGGGTAGACCGACCGTTTGACCGCTCGAGAGGCGCGTTCGGTCGAGCATACGGGCGCGCAGGCTTTCCGCAGCACCGATCGGGGGCGTCAGCAGCGTATCACCCTCCACAGCCAGAGTGCGCGGCAGGGTCATGGCCGAGGGAAAATCAATGCTGGGCCCGGTATCGGCCCAATTGCCGAGCCAGCCGATACCTACAGGCGTCCCACCATCGACAAAGGCCTGGAAGGCGTAATTGTCGGTGCCGAAGTCCAGTTCCCGCCCGAAGGACTTCGCGAAGCTTCGACCATCGAACCAGCCGATATCGATCATGGTCAGGTTGCGCCGGCCCGTTTCCTTGTCCTCGCCATTCATCAGGCCGTAGATAAGCGCCCAGCGAGTTGCGGGGTCGCGATGGTCGCCATCGACCGGTAGAAGGCAGGGACATTCGAGCGCCGAGGTTTCAAAGCGGGTCTCGGTGTAGAGTTTGCCGACATAGGCCCAGTCACCGGCCGCCGTGTTGTCCTCCGTCTCATAGAGCAGGATGACGCCACCCTCCGCACTCTGGCTGCCGAGCAGCATCTTCCAGAGGCCGTCGGGTCCCCGGAAGACATACGGGTCACGGAAATCGAAGGTCAGGCCCTCGCCGTTGGGACGTCGCGGCAGAAAGACCTCCGCCGCGCCAGCGCTGAAGAGGTCCGTCGAGATCGCCGTCAGCTGGATTTCCTGTTCCGGCGTGCGATCAGCAATCTTTTCGGTGAAGAAGACCCTGATGCCCGGACCATCGGTGCGGGCGACGGCCGAGCCGGAGAAGGCGCCACCGCGCTTGTCGGGCCTCACCGTCAGTTCCTCTGAAGGAAAGAGGAAGACCGGCAGGTGGCGCCAGCGCAGGTAATCCGAAGATACGGCATGGCCCCAATGCATGTTGTTCCAGATGCGACCGTGGGAGTAATGCTGGTAGAAGAGATGCGGCCTTCCACCGAAGCGTCCAAAGCCATTCGGGTCGTTCATCCAGCCGAAGGGTGGGCGAAAATGGTACCCGTCGGGCAGGTCCGGCGGCTCATTCGCTGGGTTCGTGTGGATCACGGTTATGCCGGTCTCCAACACGTCTGATGGTGTGAACCAATAGGCCACCGAAAGTGATGTTGCCGCCATGTCATAGGCGAGCGTCACGGTGCCGCCGCCGAAGACCTGATAGATGCGGAAGGAATTCTCCTCAGAATTGACCGCCTGGACTTCCCCGAACTTGCCGTTGACGCTGTAGAAGGAGACAGCTCCCGGTTCATCCGGTGTCACCGCCTTCAGCCATAGATGTAGAACGGCATTGACGGGCAGGTCGACGTCTATGGCCCTGTGGCCGTCCGGTATGCCGTTGGCGATCCTCATGCGCATCTCCCTTTGTCCTGTCGCCAGCGTTCAACGGGAGGAGACGCGGGCCTGTTCCAATCATAGTTGTCACAGAGGCTTCAGAAAACCGTCACGGCGGCTTCACTCGAAGCACCTATTGCGGCCGGAACGACATTGAAGATCGGAGCCCTGCTCATGCGTCTCGCCGTTCTCGCCCTCGGCCTGCTTCTCTCCCTCGTCACCGGGGCAGCAAGCCTTGCACCCCTCCCCCCGTCGAACCGTGCGGCCCTCATTCACGACCGTCTGACCCAGGCCAATCTCAATCGCGATCATGTCATGGTCGTGGCCCATCGGGCAGGGTGGAAAAAGGATGGTATCACCGTTCGCGCCGAAAATTCCTTTGCCGCGATCGATCATGCGGCGTCGATAGGCGTCGAAATGGTCGAGCTCGACGTACGCCGCTCGAAGGACGGCGTATTGGTCATCATGCATGACGAGACGCTGGACCGCACGACGACGTGTCGCGGCAAAGTGGCGGACTATACACTCGCGGACCTGCGTTCTTGTCGGTTGATTGTCGAAGGCCAGCGGGTACTGACCGACGAGCATGTCTTCACGCTGGAAGAGGCCATGCTGCATGCCCGCGGCCGGATCCTCATCAATATCGACAACAAGCTTGAGCCCGAGGCGCTGGTCGAAATCGCCGATCTTGCCCGCAGCCTCGGCATGCCAGAGGGCGTATTGCTGAAGCTCGCGGTATGGAATGCCGAGAGACTGCAGCTTGCGCGTGACATCCGCCGTGCCATCGGCCCCGATATCGCCTTCATGCCGATCCTCGCCGACGACGCGGTGACCGAACCGGCCTTCATCGACCGCACGCAGTCGGCGCTCGGAGCACCTGCGGCGGAACTCGTGCACTGGTATCGGGATGCATCGAAACCCGTCACTATGGATGGCGGTCCGCTGTTGTCGCCGCTCGCACGCGCGGCCGCCATCCGCAATGATGCACATCTGTGGATCAATACCTATCCGATCACCGACCGCCCGGAGGGCATGGTGGCCGGCGGTCGCGGCGATTATCTCGCGCTCTCGACCGGTCGTCCAGAGGATGTCTGGGGCTTCTTCGTCGATCGTGGCGTGACAATCATTCAAACGGACGAGCCCGAGGCGGTGATATCATGGCTCGACAGACAAGGACTGCGCCGGTCTTATGCGCTGACGAACTGAAGATCCCGACAGACCCGAAACGGAAAAGGCGGCCCGAAGCCGCCTTTTCTCTCCATGTCAGCAGTTTGCCTCAAGCCGCCTTGGCGGCTTCACCGTAGGGGTCAAACCGTCCGTAAAAGGTTTCGCCCTTGGCAGCCATATCCTTGAGGAGCGGCGTCGGGGTGAAATGAGGGCCGTAATCCTTGGCGAGACGTTCGCAGAGCTCCACGAAATTCTTCACGCCCATGCCGTCGATATAGGACAGCGCACCCCCGGTATACGGCGCAAAGCCGAAGCCGAGGATGGAGCCGACATCGGCTTCGCGCGGGTCGGTTACGATACCTTCCTCGACGGTGCGGGCGGCTTCCAGCGCGATGGTGACGAGGAAGCGTTCCTGCAGCGTCTTGACGTTGACGTCATCCGGCTTCTGCTGCGGATAGAAATCCTTCAGCCCCGGCCAGACATGCTTCTTGGCGGGCTTTGCCGGATAGTCGTAAAAGCCCTTGCCGTTCTTGCGGCCGAAGCGCTCTTCCTTCTCGACCATGCGGGCGACCAGCTCCATATGGCGCGGGTCGACGGCCTTTTCGCCAAGGTCGGCCACGGTCGCCTTGAGGATCTTGTAGGAGAGGTCGATCGCCACTTCGTCGTTAAGGGCGAGCGGGCCGACCGGCATGCCGGCGAATTTCGCGGCATTTTCGATCATAACCGGCGGCACACCTTCGATGAGCATGTTGTAGCTCTCGGCCATGTAGCGCAGGACGCAGCGGTTGACGAAGAAGCCACGCGTGTCGTTCACCACAATCGGGGTCTTCTTGATCGCGGCGACGTAATCGAGGGCGACGGCCAGGGCCTTGTCGCCGGTTTCCTTGCCAAGGATGACTTCGGTCAGCATCATCTTCTCGACCGGCGAGAAGAAGTGGATGCCGATGAAATCGACCGGGCGCTTGGAGTTTCCGGCGAGACCCGTGATCGGTAGCGTCGAGGTGTTGGAGGCGAAGATCGCACCTTCCGGCAGCACGGCCTCGACCTTTTCGATGACAGCCTTCTTGACATCACGGTCTTCGAAGACGGCTTCGATGACAAGATCGGCATCGGCGAGCGTGCCGTAGTCGTCAGAGGGCGTGATCAGGGAGAGTAGCTTGTCGCCCTCGTCCTTGGTGAGCTTGCCCTTGCCGACGGCGCCGGCAACGAGGCCTTCCGAATGGGTTTTGCCCTTCCCGGCGGCTTCCATGTCACGGTCGATCAGCACGACATTGATCCCGGCTGCAGCTGTCACATAGGCGATCGAGGCACCCATGAAGCCGGCGCCCACAACGCCGACCTTCTTGATCTCCGACTTCGGCTGACCAGCGGGGCGACGGGCACCCTTGTTCAGCTCCTGCATCGATACAAAGAGCGAGCGGATCATCGAGAAAGCCTCGGTGGTCTGCAGGATCTCGGTGAAGTAGCGCTGCTCGATCTTCAGGCCCGTATCGAAGGGCACCTGAAGGCCTTCATAGACGCATTTCAGGATGGCAAGTGCTGCCGGATAATTGCCGGCGGTTTCGCGGCGCAGGATGGCGGAAGCCGCTGGCCAGAGCTGGGCTGCCGCCGGGGTCCAGATGCCACCGCCGGGAACCTTGAAGCCCTTTTCATCCCAGGGGGCAACCGGCTTCAGACCGTCCTTGATCATCTGCTTGGCGGCGTTGATCAGTTCGCCGGGCTCGACCACCTGGTGCACGAGGTTCATAGCCTTGGCGCGGGCGGCCGACAGCGTCTGACCCGTGGTCATCATCTGCAGGGCGTCCTGCGTGTTGGCAAGGCGGGCGACGCGCTGCGTGCCACCGGCGCCTGGGAAGATGCCGACCTTGACTTCCGGCAGTCCGATCTTGACCGATTTGGCGTTCGACGCCACGCGGCCATGGCAGGCGAGCGACAGCTCGGTCGCGCCACCCATGCAGGTACCGTTGATCGCCGAGACCCAGGGCTTGCCGTTGGTCTCGATCTTGCGCCACAGCCAGGTCATGCGACCGACGGCATCGAAGATCTTCTGCATGGCAGAGGCCGGATCCTTGATCCGCTCGGCGGCAATCGTCTCGAACATGCCCTTGATCATGGTGAGATCGGCGCCGCCGGAGAAGGACGACTTGCCGGAGGTGAAGACCACGCCCTTGATGTCGGCGTCTGCAACGGTCTGCTCAAGGATCTTCTCGATTTCGTCCATGACTTCGACGGTGAAGACGTTCATCGACTTGTCGGGCATGTCCCAAGTGACGAGGGCAATGCCGTCTGCGTCTGTCTCGATGGTGAAGTTCTTGTAGGTCATGTTGGGATTCCTCTTCCCTGAAATTCGATGTTGCGAAGAGCATCCCCCTCACCCGGCCTCCGCTTCGCTCGGCCACCCTCTCCCCAAGGGGAGAGGAGGATTGGCCAGCGCTGCGGCGACTTTCTTCTCCCCAGCGGGGAGTAGGTGCCGGCAGGCGGATGAGGGGGCCTACCCCATCAAACGCGCTCGATTACCGTTGCCGTGCCCATGCCCGCACCAATGCAGAGCGTGACCAGCGCGGTGTTCAGATCGCGGCGTTCCAGTTCGTCGAGCACTGTGCCGAGGATCATCGCGCCGGTGGCACCGAGCGGATGGCCCATGGCGATCGCGCCGCCGGCGACGTTCATCTTCGAATGGTCGACGTTGAAATGCTGCATGAAGCGCAGGACGACGGCGGCGAAGGCTTCGTTCAGCTCGAACAGGTCGAAGTCGGAGATCTTCATGCCGGTGCGCTTCAGGAGCTTTTCCGTCACGTCAACAGGGCCGGTCAGCATGAGCGCCGGGTCGGAGCCGATATTGGTGAAGGCGCGGATGCGGGCGCGGGGCTTGAGGCCCATGCTTTCACCGCCGGCTTTGGAGCCGACGAGAACGGCAGCAGCGCCGTCAACGATGCCGGAGGAATTGCCGGCATGGTGGATGTAGTTGATGCGCTCGATTTCCGGATGGGCCTGGATGGCGACGGCTTCGAAGCCGCCCATTTCCCCGGGCATCTGGAAGGAGGGGTTGAGGCTTGCCAGCGACTGCATGTCGGTGCCGGGGCGCATGTGTTCGTCCCGGTCCAGAATGACGAGGCCGTTGCCATCCTTCACCGGGATGACGGACTTGGCGAAGTTGCCGGCAGCCCAGGAGGCGGCGGAGCGCTTCTGACTTTCGACGGCATAGGCGTCGACGTCGTCGCGGGTGAAGCCATATTTTGTGGCGATCAGATCGGCCGAGACGCCCTGCGGCATGAAATAGCCGGGGAAGTTGACCGAGGGGTCCATGTACCAGGCACCGCCCGACATGCCCATGCCGACGCGAGACATACTCTCGACACCACCGGCGATGACGATGTCGTCGGAGCCGGCCGTGACCTTGCCAGCGGCAAGGTTAATGGCGTCGAGGCCCGAAGCGCAGAAGCGCGAAATCTGGATGCCAGGAGCGGCGAAATCATAGCCTGCCTCGAAGGCTGCGGCCTTCGGGATGACGGCGCCGGCTTCCATCACCGGGTCGACGCAGCCGAAGATGATGTCATCGACGGTCGCGGTATCGAGGCCATTGCGGTCGCGGAGCGCCTCCAGCGTCTTGGCGGCCAGACGGGGGGTCGGCACTTCGTGCAGCGATCCGTCCTTCTTGCCGCGCCCGCGGGGCGTGCGCACGTGGTCGTAAATGAAGACTTCAGTCATCGTCTCTCTCCCTTGGGCGCACGGGGCGCCGGAATTCTTTCCCTCTTCTCCCCAGCGGGGAGAAGTGCCGAGCAAATGCGAGGCGATGAGGGGGCCGATTGCGCAAGCACCCCCTCATCCGGCCCTTCGGGCCACCTTCTCCCCGCCGGGGAGAAGGGGAAGATCAAAACGCTTCGGCGGCCATTTCCATCAGGCTGTCGGCGCCGGTTTCGATGCGGGCCTTGCGCAATGCCGTCTCCGGCATGACCTTTTCCATGTAGAAACGGCCGGTCAACAGCTTGTTCTTGTAGTAGTCGGCATCGCCAGATCCTGCCGCCAGATTGTCGTTGGCGGCCTTGGCCATCTTCGCCCACATGTAGCCGAGCACGACGAGACCGAAGAGATGCATGTAGTCGGTCGAACCGGCGCCAGCATTGTCGGGCTTAGCCATGGCGTTCTGCATGAACCACATGGTCGCGGCCTGCAGGTCGTTCAGACCCTTCTTCAGGCTCTTGGTATAGGCCGAGAGGTTTTCGTCCGAACGGTTCTCCTCGCAGAAATCACCGATCTCCTTGAACAGCGCCATGACGGCGCGGCCACCGTTGAGGCCGAGCTTGCGGCCGACGAGGTCGAGGGCCTGGATGCCGTTAGCGCCTTCGTAGATCATCGCGATGCGGGCATCGCGGACATACTGGCTCATGCCCCATTCTTCGATATAGCCGTGGCCGCCATAGACCTGCTGAGCCATGACCGCATGGTCGAAGCCCTTGTCGGTCAGGACGCCCTTGAGGATCGGCGTCATCAGGCCGAGCACGTCGTCGGACAGCTGCTTTTCAGCCGCATCGTCCGAACGGTGGGCGATGTCGGACTTCAATGCCGTCCAGAGCAGGAAGGCACGACCGGCTTCGTTGAAGGACTTGATGGTGAGAAGCGTGCGGCGGATGTCCGGATGCACGATGATCGGGTCAGCCTTCTTTTCCGGCGCCTTGACGCCCGACAGAGACCGGCCCTGGATGCGCTCGCGGGCATAGTTGGCAGCGTTCTGATAGGCGATTTCGGAGATCGACAGACCCTGCAGGCCAACGCCGAGGCGGGCCTCGTTCATCATGACGAACATGGCCGCCAGGCCCTTGTTTTCGGCGCCAATCAGATAACCGGTCGCCTCGTCATAGTTCATCACGCAGGTGGCGTTGCCGTGGATGCCCATCTTGTGCTCGATGGCGCCGCAGGTGACGGTGTTGCGGGCGCCGACCGAGCCGTCGTCGCCGACCATGAACTTAGGCACGATGAAGAGCGAGATGCCCTTGGTGCCCTCGGGCGCACCTTCGATACGGGCCAGCACCAGGTGGATGATGTTGTCCGACATGTCGTGTTCGCCGGCCGAGATGAAGATCTTCTGGCCGGAAATCTTGTAGGAGCCGTCGCCGTTCGGGACAGCCTTGGTTCGCAAGAGGCCGAGGTCGGTGCCGCAATGGGGCTCGGTCAGGTTCATCGTGCCCGTCCAGACACCCTCGACCATGTTCGGCAGATATTTCTGCTTCTGCTCGTCTGTGCCGTGAACGAGGATCGCGGCAATCGCGCCCTGGGTCAGGCCCGGATACATCATCAGCGCCATGTTGGCCGAAGACATGTATTCCCCGACGGCGGTGTGCAGCGTGTAGGGCAGGCCCTGGCCGCCGTATTCGGCAGGCACTGCGAGGCCCAACCAGCCCCCCTGACAGTAGGCGTCATAAGCTTGCTTGAAGCCCTTCGGCGTCTTGACCGAGCCGTCATCCGTGCGAACGCAGCCTTCCTGGTCGCCGGAAAGGTTGAGCGGGAAAAGCTGCTCTTCCGCGAGCTTCGCCGCCTCGCCGACGATCGCCTCGATCATGTCGGGGGTCGCGTCTTCAAAGCCCGGCAGGTTGTTGTACCGCTCGAGACCAAGGACGTCGTTGAGAATGAAAAGCGTGTCGTTTACGGGGGCCTTGTAGACAGGCATCGGTCATCTTCCTCCAAAGACTTCGGTTCCGACGGGATCGGACTGTTCTGGCTTATACAAATAATTGACGTGCGCGTAAACGTCAAAATTTTCGATCGCGGCATTTCCGCCCGCTCGCCCGCTTCACACCTTCCCTTTCGCCAAACTTCCAGATGCCGCTTGCGCGGGGCAGGAGAGTGGCTTCGCCAATGGGTGCTTCTTCATGATTTTCAGCACATGATTAACGGCTTGTTTACCATGTTTCATGAATGGTTGCGTTTGAAAGCTGGTGATCCATTCGTGATTCAGACGTCGCCTGCGTGCTGCAACGCAAAGTGCCTCGATCGAAGCGAAGATGGACCGCCCGGACGCATTCGGACGGCATGACCCGCCCGGCATCATCGAAGCGAGCAGAACCATGAACGGATCGCGATCTGAGACGCAAAGGCCCGGCAGCCCATCCTCCCTGGATGCGTTGAGTCGCACCATCGAGGGGCTCGAGGCGCGCATCGAAGGGCTGATCGGGCAGCAGGCTGCCCGCAGCCGCGGGGCGGACGAACCGGTGTCGCGCGCCCTTCCCGGCCGCCGCGCCGACGACGCGCTGCGCAGCGAACGCGATCAGCGCCCTGATCCCCTGGCCGAAATTCGCCAGCGCCAACGCGCACTCGAAGAAAGCCGCAGCCGCGGCGGCGAACGTAGCCTCTACAGCCGCAGTGAAGAGCAGGCTCCGCGCGCGCCACTGCGCCAGCCTCTGCCACCGCTTTCCGATCCGCAGCCGACCTATCAACCGCGCCCTGCTGTCGCTACAGCACCGCCCGGTCGCGAGATCGCCGAGGCGCTAAGCGGCCTGCGCCAGGAACTGAAGCAGGACATTGCCGAAAGCCTGTCGCGCGAGATCTCCGGCCTGCGCAACGAAATGCGCTCCCTCCGCACGCTGGCCGAAGAGAACCGTCCGCAGGATGACATGCGCCATGACATCGCCCGGCTTGCCGAAAGCCTCCAGCGGCTCGAAGGCGTCAAGGCACCCGGCACGGACGGATTGCGCGAGGACTTCAACGAGCTGCGCTCGCTGATGGACGGCCTTGCGCGCGAGGATTCCGTGCGCCGCATGGAACGTCGCTGGGACGATGTCGAAGTGCGCTTAGACGGGCTGGACACCGGCGCCATGCGTGACGAAATCATCCGCATCGCCGACCGGCTCGACGATATCAAGTCCCAGCTCGGTGGCATGGGCGACACGCGCGCCATCCGTGCTCTCGAAGAAAAGCTTATCACGGTCGCGGCAGCACTCGAACATATCGGCGCCCATATCGACCCGAACGAGCGCATGGTCATGGAGCACTTCTCCTCGCTCGACATGCGCCTCGACGAAATCACCCGGGCAATCGCTGCCGGCAGCCGCAACAGCGGCCCGGGCAACGACCCGGCCACCTTCCACCGTCTGGAAGAGCGGCTCTCCGGCCTTGCCCGCCAGATTGAGGGGATTTCGGAGCAGCGCGCGCCGCAGCACGACGCCTCGCTCGAAATGGCGGAACGGCTCGAGTTGCTCACCGCCCGGATCGAACAGCTTTCGTCCGAACAGGGTGCCGCGCGCCTGGAAGAGCGGCTCGACCAGATGTCCTACATGCTGGAACGGGCGCAGAAGCCGGTGCCGGCCCCGGAACTCACCGGCTACCTCGCCGACATCTCGCGCAAGATCGACGCGCTGGATGGCGGGGCCGGCAACGACCGCCTTGCGGACCGCCTGGAATTCCTTGCCCAGCGGATCGAGGAACTGGACGCATCTGCACCAGTCGCAGTGATCGACGACAGCGCGCTTCGCAATCTCGAGGACCGGCTGAATGCCGTCGTCGACCGGCTGGAGGAAACGAGCTCATCTGGCCCGGTCAGCGAAGGCGCCAGCCTCAAAGGGCTGGAAGACCAGATCGCTCATCTCTCCGCCCTGATCAGCCAGCCCTCGCCACAGGACCCCGAGGTCGCAGGCCGCATCTCGGCCCTTGAAGACTATGTCGCGACCAGCGACGAATACATCATCGAAGCTGCCCGCCAGGCAGCCGAGACGGTCATGGCCAACTTCGCGCATCGTTTCCCCGCGGGCAGCCAGGCAGCATCGGCGGACATTTCCGCCCTGACCGCCCTTTCCGAGCATCTGAGGCAGCTCGAAGACCATACGCGCCATTCCGAGGAGCGCACTCACCGCACCTTCGAAGCGCTGCACGACACGCTGGTCCAGATCGCCGGACGGCTGGATGAACTGCATCATCTGGGCCAGCCTCAGGACGCGGCTCCGCTCTTTGCCCAGGCTCCGATCACCCCGACGCATGCTGCACGCCCGACCGAAAATGCTGCGCCCTTGGCACCCCAAGCGCCGCGCATGGTCGCCGAGCCTGTAGCGGAAGCCGTGCATCCGATCGATCAGGAACTGCTCGCCGCAGCCGATGATTTCGCCCAGACCATGACTGCACTGCCGGTCATCGATGCGGCACGCGAGAAGAAGGCGACCAAGCCGAGCCTGCTCGCCGGCCTCGGCAAGAAGCTGATGCCGGGCAAGAAGTCCGCGAAGGCGCCTGTCGAAGCTCGGCAGATTGTCGATCCCGCCCCGTCGATCGATCCCGTCGATGTGCTGCCGCCCGACGACGCGAATGAATTGCTTGAGCCAGGCTCTGGTGCACCGGATGTGCGCAAGATCCTGGAACGCGTACGTGCCAGCCAGCAGGCCGTAAAATCAAGCAGCTCCGCCGAGGACAGTGGCGACCGGACCGATTACATCGCCGCGGCGCGCCGTGCCGCCCAGGCTGCGGCCATGGAAATGGACCGGGCCCAGAAATCCACGCCCTCTGCCAGCAAGGCGATGTCCGACGTCAAGGCCAAGTCGAAATCGGCCGGCCCCTCGCTCTTTGCCCGCTATCGTCGTCCGATCCTGATGGCAGTCGGCGCCATCCTGCTTGCCGCCATGGCCATGCCGCTGGTCAACACCCTGACCAAGAGCGAGGCGCCTCCCGTTGTCGAGGACATCGCTCCAGACGAGACCAGCGAGATCGCGCCCATCGAGCAGCCGGCGGACACGGCGCAGGCGACGACGCCGATCGCTGCCGAACCCGAAGCACCGGTCGTCGAAACGGCCCGCAGCGACGCTCCTGAGGATATCCAAGAGGACGTTGCTGCCGCGCCGTCAGTGGCAACGCCGGATGTTGCCCCTGCTGCTCCGGTCCAGGCCAGTGGCGTCGCCCCGGTCAACGCCCTGATGGCCCCTGTGTCGACCACGCCGGCCCAGAGCCTGGAAGCGCCTGCTCCCGCGGCTGTCGCCGAAACGCTTGCGCCGGTGCAACCGCAGACAGCAGAAGCGTCCAAGGTCGTGGTCGCCGAAGAGGTTGCGGCTCAGGCTCCCACTGCCGATATCGTCGTGCCCGCGGACATTACCCCGCCCTCGCTCTCCATCGCCGCCAAGAACGGCGATCCCCTGGCGCTGTTTGAAATCGGCGCGCGCTACACCGAAGGTCGCGGCGTGAAGAATGACTTCGCCGAAGCGGCCAAGTGGTATCGTCTCGCGGCCGACAAGGGGCTCGCACTTGCCCAGTATCGCCTCGCCAACTTCCTCGAAAAGGGAACGGGCGTCGCGCCAAATATCGACGAAGCCAAGCGCTACTATGAATTGGCTGCCAATGCCGGCAATGCCAGCGCCATGCACAATCTCGCCGTCATCTACGCCTCCGGCAAGGATGGCGCGCAGGATTATGCCAAGGCCGTGGAATGGTTCACAAAGGCCGCCGACTACGGCGTCTCCGACAGCCAGTTCAACCTCGCGATCCTGAGTGCACGCGGCAATGGGACGTCACAGGATCTCGTCACGTCCTACAAGTGGTTCGCGATCGCTGCCAAGGGCGGCGACACCGATGCCGCCCAGAAGCGCGACGAAGTGGCCAATGCGCTCAAGCCAGACCAGCTGGAGCGCGCCCGCGCCGAGGTCGATCTCTGGAAGGCCAAAGAACTGAACCCCGACGCCAATTCGGCCAACACGCCGGATGAATGGGCGGGCAAGGGCCTGAAGACGGCCAGCGTCGACATGAAGAAGGCGATCCGCAACATACAGGCGATCCTGAACAAGAATGGTTTCGATGCCGGCACGCCAGACGGTGTGATGGGTGCCAAGACGGTCTCGGCGATCAAGGCGTTCCAGACCTCGATCGGCGAGCAGCCGACCGGTCAGGTGACGGACAAGCTGGTGACGGAGTTGCTTGAGCGCAACAAATGATGCGACTGCCATAAAAGACCGCGCATGAGGGTCTATGAGGGGCTCTTGAATTGACTTGGCAGCCTCTGAGGCGCAAGAAAGAATTCGAATGGTAACAAGTGCGATCAAGGACTTGCGACCGACCAGCATGAGAGTCAGCAAGGGCTCATAGGCCCGAAAGCGACCGCGCCGGAGAGCGCGGATTCCTGCATTTGAGGTCCTGACGTGACGATCTATCTGCCGATCGCCGAGTTGTCGGTCAACGTGTTCATCATCCTCGGCATGGGCGCGGCTGTCGGCTTCCTATCGGGCATGTTCGGCGTGGGTGGCGGCTTCCTGATTACCCCGCTCCTGATCTTCTACAATATTCCGCCCGTCGTTGCCGTTGCGACCGGTGCAAACCAGGTCGTTGCCTCCTCCGTTTCAGGGGCAATCTCGCATTTTCGGCGCGGGACGGTCGATCTGAAACTCGGCACGATCCTGCTTTTAGGCGGCCTCGTGGGAGCGACGATCGGCGTCTTTATCTTCTCGCTGCTGAGACGTCTCGGCCAGCTCGACCTCATCATCTCGCTGCTCTACGTCGTCTTCCTCGGCACGGTCGGCGGCCTGATGCTGGCGGAAAGCCTGCGCGCACTTAGACGCGCCGCGCGCAACGAAGCTGCCCCCCTGAAGCGCCCCGGTCAGCACAACTGGGTGCATCGCCTGCCCTTCAAGATGCGCTTCAAGAAGTCGAAGATCTATCTCAGCGTCATCCCGATCCTGGCGCTCGGCTTCGGCATCGGCATCCTGACCTCGATCATGGGTGTCGGCGGCGGCTTCATCATGGTGCCGGCGATGATCTATCTGCTCAGGATCCCGACCAATGTCGTCGTCGGCACGTCGCTGTTCCAGATCATCTTCACCACCGCCTACACCACGATCGTCCAGGCGGCGACCAACTATTCCGTTGATATCGTGCTCGCCTTCGTTCTCATGGTGGCCGGCGTCATCGGTGCACAGTATGGCGTCAGGGTCGGACAGAAGCTGCGCGGCGAACAGTTGCGCGCGCTCCTGGGTCTGCTCGTTCTCGCCGTCGGTGTGCGCCTTGCGATCGAGCTGGTCGTGACACCCGACGACTTCTACTCGCTGGCCATCGGAGGCTGACGTGAGCACGCGCCTCTTCGCCCTCGGACTGATCTCCCTGATTTCGTGGTCGGCCCCGGCCTCGGCTCAGGATCCGCTGACCTCGCAGCTCGTCGAAACCGAAGGCCTGGATATCGGTACATCGACAAGCGAAATCGCCATCACGTCCGATTTCTCCGGAGCGGACCTCACCATCTTCGGTGCGCTGACCAATACCGACCAGCTGCTGCTTGCGATTGGGCAATATGATGTCGTGGTGACGCTCGAAGGTCCGCGTGACTGGACCACCGTGCGGCGGAAGGAGCGTCTCTTCGGCATTTGGGTCAACCGCACCTCGCTGACTTTCGAACAGATGCCGATCTCCTACTCGCTCGCCAGCACGCGACCGGTCGAGGAAATCGCGGCCGACGACGTGTTGACGTCGCTCGGCATCGGCATCGACCACCTGGCGCTGACGCCCACGGGCTTCATCAGCAATGCCGCCAATCTCGGTGAATTTCGCGATGCCTTCCGCCGGCTGAAGCAGACAGGCGGCCTCTACCAGCGCGACACGGGCGGCGTTCGCTTCGTCTCGTCCAGCCTTTTCAAGGCGACTCTCCGCCTACCCGCGAACATCCCGAACGGCGTGCACATGGTGCATGCCTATCTTTTCAAGTCGGGCGAATTCATCGCGGAAAAAGAGCTGCCGTTGCGCGTGATCAAGACCGGTCTCGAAGAAGCCATCACCGAAGCTGCCCACGAGCAGCCGCTGGCCTATGGCGCATTTGCCGTCGTGCTGGCGCTGATCACCGGCTGGGCCGCAAGCCTGATCTTCCGCAAGGATTGATTGTCAGCCGAGCAGATTGCCGTAACGCACCGAATAGATCCGGTCGCGGCCCAGAAGATGCGCGATCAGGTCGGTGCGGGCGAAGAGGCCGGTGAAGGCCTTGTGGCGCAGGTCGAGGCCGCCGGTAGTGACGCCGAAGGACGGCATGACCATGCGCAGGCCGTCGGTCGCAAAACAGGGGCGGCGGACGGATTTCTCGCGGCGACGAACGGTGGCGGACGGGTGGAGATGGCCTGCCACTTCACCTTTGCCATGGGCGAGCGAAGGTTCGTGGCGGAAGGTCAGGCCGGCGAGTGAAAATTTGTCCATCGACTGACCGGGCAGAGCCGTCGTGCCGTCGGGATCGTGATTTCCGTTGATCCAGACTAAGTCGCGTCCACCGGCAAGTCCGAAGATCATCTCGCGAAACACCGTCGGCATCAGGGCCGAGCCGACACGGTCGTGGAAATTGTCGCCGAGGCTGACAATGGTCGCCGGCTGGTAGCGATTGACGACGCTCTCCAGCAAACGAAGCGTTGCAAGCGTATCATAGGGTGGCAGCAATTGCCCGCGACGGGCAAAGGCCGCACCTTTTTCGAGGTGCAGGTCGGAGACCACGAGCGTCCGATGATCCGGCAGATACATGGCGCCGGTGAGATCACAGACGGCAGCCACGCCCGAGAGGGCGATCTCGGTTGTCGTCTCCACTGTCTCGATCGGCGCCAGGCGCCTCGCCATCATTCCCGTCATTCGCTCATTCCGCAGGATCAGGCCTTGTCATAGCCGCTCCGCCTGATTCACGCCATGGCTTCGGCGATCAGATCGTCCGCCGCCATCGACAGTACATGTTCCTGGGCCTCGCCTGCCACAGGCTCCTTGCCGATCTCCAACATCACAGGAACGGCTAGCGGCGAGATCTGGGTGAGGCGCTTGTGCAGGATATGGCCCTTGATTCGCTCCAGCATATCGGCAAGCCGGGCAATGTCCAAAAGTCCGGCGGCGGCATCCTGTCGCGTTGCCTGCATCAGAATATGGTCCGGTTCGTGGCTGCGCAGCACGTCGTAGATCAGATCGGAGGAGACCGTCACCTGACGGCCGGATTTCTCCTTGCCCGGATGACGCTGCTCGATCAGGCCGGCGATGACGGCACAGTTGCGGAAGGTGCGCTTCAGCATGAAGCTCTCGTCCAGCCAGGTTTCGAGATCGTCGCCCAGCATATCCTGATCGAAGAGGTCTGCGAGGCTGAGGGCTTCTCGTGTGATCAGCGAGCCCATGTCCTCCAAGGCCCAGATCGCGAGTGCATAGTCTGTCGCCACGAAGCCCAGCGGCTTGGCCCGCATGCGCTCCAGCCGGCGCGTGAGCAGCATACCGAGCGTCTGATGGGCGAGCCGGCCTTCAAAGGCGTAGATCACCATGTAGAAGCGCTCGCCGCGCGGGAAGGTCTCGATCAGCAGATCGCCGCGCTTCGGCAGAACCGACTTCTCCGCCTGCAGTGCCAGCCAGTCGCGCACCTGGTCGGGCAGGCCCGTGCGGCGGGCGGGATCATCCAGCATCGCGCGCACCTGTTCCGCGAGATAGGTCGAGAGCGGGAACTTGCCACCGGCATAAGCCGGGATCTTCGGATCCATCGAGAAAGCGCTGGAGACCAGGCATTCGTTGTCCCGGATGCCCTCGAAGCGCAGCACCTTGCCTGAGAAAAGGAAAGTATCGCCCTGGGTCAATTGCTCGAAGAAGTACTCCTCGACCTTGCCAAGCGTCATACCGCCGCGGCCGATGGAGCCCAGATGGTTGCGCTTGACCAGTCGGACATTGAGCATCGGCATTTCGACGATGGTGCCGAGATTGAGACGATACTGCTGAGCGACCTGCGGGTTGGAGACGCGCCATAATCCGTCCTTCCGGCGGCGGATGCGGGCGTAGCGTTCATAGGTGCGAAGCGCATAGCCGCCGGTTGCGACGAAATCGACGATGCGGGCAAACGTTTCACGCGGAAGGGTGGCATAGGGGAGCGCCGTCGTCACCTCGCGGAAAAGCTCCTCTTCATCGAAGGCGTCGGCGCAAGCCATGCCGAGCACATGCTGGGCCAGCACGTCGAGAGAGCCTTCGCCAACCGGCGGCGTATCCTGCGCGCCGATATAGTTGGCATCCAGTGCCGCCTGGCACTCCATCACCTCGAAACGGTTGGCCGGCACGAGGATCGCACGCGAGGGCTCGTCCATGCGGTGGTTGGCGCGGCCGATACGCTGGGCGAGACGCGATGCGCCCTTTGGTGCGCCGACATGGATGACGAGATCGACGTCGCCCCAGTCGATGCCGAGATCAAGCGTTGAGGTGGCGACGACCGCACGAAGGCGGTTCTCAGCCATGGCAGCCTCCACCTTGCGGCGCTGAGAGACGTCAAGCGAGCCATGATGCAGCGCAATCGGCAGGTTGTCGTCATTGACGGTCCAGAGCTCCTGGAAGAGCATTTCGGCCTGGGAGCGCGTGTTGACGAAAAGCAGCGTCGTCTGAAAATCCTTGAGGACCTTGTAGACCTCGGGAATGGCGTAGTGCGCCTTGTGCCCGGACCAGGGAATGCGCTCATCGGTCTGAAGAATGGTGATGTTGGGTCTAGCACCACCTTCGACGGTGATCAGCCCGGCTGCCGCCTCGCCGTCTTCCGGCTGCGCGACCAGCCAGCGGCGCAGATCCATAGGCTGAGCGACCGTAGCCGAGAGGCCGATGGTCTTCAGACCAGGAGCGAGTTTCCTCAGGCGCGTGAGACCAAGCGACAGCAGATGGCCGCGCTTCGAGGTCACCAGCGAATGCAGCTCGTCGAAGATGACGTAGCGCAGGTCCTTGAAGAAGCGCTCCGCGTCCGAGTGGGAGATGAGCAATGCGACCTGTTCGGGCGTCGTCAGAAGGATATCAGGCGGATTGGTCTTCTGACGCTGACGCTTGTGAGCCGGCGTGTCGCCGGTGCGGTTCTCAATGGTGATCGAAAGCCCCATTTCGGTGACGGGCTTCATCAGATTGCGCTCGATATCGACAGCGAGCGCCTTGAGCGGCGAGATGTAGAGCGTGTGGATGCCGGTAAAGGCCTCGCCTGGTTTTTTTCGTCCGCGCTCGGTGAGTTCCGTCAGCGAAGGCAGAAAACCGGCGAGCGTCTTGCCGGCACCGGTCGGGGCGATCAGCAACAGGCTTTCGCCGCCAGTCTCGCCGGATCTGGCCCGGGCCAAAAGTTCCAGCTGGTGGTCACGCGGCTGCCAGCCCTTTTCGCCGAACCAGCGGAGGAAGGGGGCAGGTAGTAGGGCAAGGGCGGAATCAGCTGTCGTCACTGCCCCAAGGTAGTGGACGGGTGGGGAAAGAGAAGGGGCGAAAAGGCCTCAACGCAACGCGATGTACCGATCCGAGCGGTGGTTGATCGCGAGGAAGAGGTTCAGCACCACCGCGCCGATCACCGAGTAGAGCACCACGGAGGGGCTGACAACGGCGAAGGCGAGCGCCATGACACAGAGGTCGAAGGCGAGCTGGACAAGGCCGGCGCGAATGCCGAAGCGGTCCTGGATGTAGACGGCGAGGATACCGAGGCCGCCGAGGCTGGCGCGGTGGCGATAGAGCGCGAGCAGGCCGAAGCCGAGCAGCAGGCCACCGAGGATCGCCGCCCAGATCGGCGCGATGCTCTGGATGACAAGAAAGCGGCTCTCGATTTCGACGATGAAGGAGGTCAGGCCGACGGCGGCGAAGGTCTTGATGGTGAAATCCAGACCGACGCGGCGGAGCGACAGGATATAGAAGGGCATGTTGAGCAGGAAGAAGAGCAGACCGAAACTCCAGCCGCTCCAGTAGTGCAGGACGAAGGCCAAGCCCGCCATCCCGCCTGTGAGCAGTCCGACTTGAGCAAGAAAATAGAGGCCAAGTGCCGCGATCAAGCTGCCGGCGACGAGGCCCTGCAGATCTTCCGCCGGTGTGTGGCGGGTCGGGTTCGAATTCCAGATTCCCAGCATGCTCGTCAACTGCGCCATGTCACGTCTCCAGCAAGTGATCCCCGAGCCCAAATGGTACCCGAGATCCCCTGGAAAACAAGGATGATAGGTCAGCAAAGCTGACCTATGAAGCAATTCGCAAGAAAGCTGCTTGTCAGGCCGTCCGGCTCGCAAGAAACAGAATGCCAAAGACCGGTTTTCCGCCATCCATGCGAATGGTGGTGCGGGTCAGATCCAGGACATCGAAGCCGTTTTCGGCAAGACGCTGCCGGACATACTGTTCCGTGTGGGCGTAACGCAGACTTGGCGCCAGCAGGAAACCATCTCCCTCGCCCGCGTCTTCGACCGAGAATGCGAAGAGTGCACCAAGCTTTGCAAGCCGTGCCGCCAGCGCAAAAGCATTGGCGAGATCGCCGAGATACATCAGCACGTCGGCAGCGGAGACGAGATCGGCACGGGCTTCGGCTAGGCCGTGTCCGAAGAGGCCTGAGCCTGCCGGATCAAGCGAGAGATCGGCCTTTGCTAGCAGATCGTAGAGACCCTTCTCCTCGGCCTTGGCCAGCATGTTGACCGAGAGATCGAAGCCCTCCAAGTGAGCGACTCGATCGCGGATCTCGGCGCCGAAGAGACCTGTGCCGCAGCCGAGATCGATCGCGACTTCGAACCGCCTGTCGTCATTGTCAGCAACCAGCCGGGCGAGCTTGGCCGGGACAGTATAATCGAGCCGCTCGACGAGAGCTGTATCGAAGCGATCGGCATAGTCGTTGAAGAGCGCCTCGACATAACGGGAGGGTGGCTGATCCGGGACCTCTTCAGCGCCGAGAAGTGCTAGTTTCAACCGCGCTCCGAAGATATCCTCCGGGTCGAGTTCCAGCGCACGTCGCAAGGCGGAAACGGCCTTCGACGGCAGGTCCGCCTTCTCGGCGTAGTCTGCCAGCCGAACCAGGCCCGCCGGCCAGTCAGGCACCAGTTCCAGCGCCTGCTCCATCAATTCCACGGCTGCCTCATGTTCGCCATTCTCGGCAAGCATGCGGGCATAATCAGCGCGGCGGTCAGCGATCACGTCGCCGGAGGAGAACTGGGTGGGCTGCATCGAAGAGATCCTCACGCCTTCCAGCATGAAGACGGCGCGCGGTCTTGACCGATCGCCGGAAAAAACTCAAGTCCTATCGCAAGCCCCTGCTTCGTCGGCTTGCAGGGCGGGCGGGCCGCGCCCATATCAGCGGATGACAACAGGAGATATGCATGGCTGATGGCATCAATCGATTTCTCGGCGACACCCCGGGCCGTACGCTCGTCAAGCTGATCGTCGTCTCGCTCATCGTTGGTTTCGTGATGTCAATCTTCGGACTGGATCCCATGGATCTGCTCGAGGGCATCCGGTATTTCATCCTCGATCTCTGGTATACGGGCTTCGACGCACTCGGACGCGTCGGGCAATATCTGCTAATCGGCGCAACGATCGTCATTCCGGCCTTCATCCTGTTGCGCCTCTTTGCCTCGCGGAACTGACAAGCCCATGGCCGATCTTGCCTTGCCCCGCCGCCGGCTGATCCTGATCTCGGCAGGCCTCCTGACGGCAGCGATTGCCGGCTGCCGCTCGACCGACATCCTCAATCCCGATGACGGCTCGTCGCGGGCCGAGACCACGGACGCGTTGCCTATGGTCAACCGGCTCCGCCAATCGCGTGGCCTGTCGTCGCTTTCGCACAGCCGACCGGCGGAGGTCGCCGCGATCGCGCAGGCGAAACGCATGGCACGGGCTGGCGAGATGTCGCATCTGATCGGCTTCGACGACAGTTTCGGCGCCCGCATGAAGGGCCATGATGTGCCCTTGCCGGCGGCCGAAAACATCGCAGCCGGCCAGGACACGGTCGAACGCGCCGTGCAAGCCTGGATCGACTCGAAGCGGCATCTCGACAACATGCTCGGCAGCTTCAACGGCCTCGGGGTCGCGGTCGCCTGGGATTCCGCTTCCGGCAACCGGCCCTACTGGGCCATGGTGCTCTCGGCCTGAGTGATTCTCCTGCTCCGGTCCCGTCCGGAGCTTCCCATGCACAGCCCATCTTCTCCCGCCGCCCGTCCCATCGAGGTCAGCCACCGTTCCGTGCTCGCGATCGCGGTGCCGATGACGCTCGGTTTCGTCACGACGCCGCTACTCGGCCTTACCGATACCGCCGTCGTCGGGCGCAGTGGCGATGCAGCCCAACTGGCGGGGCTCGCGATTGCAGCAGCCCTCTTTGATCTGCTCTTCGCCAGTCTCAATTTTCTCCGGGCCTCCACCACGGCACTTGTCGCGCAGGCTCAGGGACGCGGGGAGACGCTCGAGCTCTTCGCCGTCTTCTGGCGATCCATCCTACTGTCGCTCGGCTTCGGCCTGTTGATCCTCGTCGCATCTCCCGCCATTGTCGGCTTCGGACCGCCGCTGATGGGCGCAGACGGCGGCGTGCAGGCTGCGGCTGCGACCTATATCGGTATCCGTATTCTCGCAGCACCCGTGACGCTGTCGAACTTCACCCTGCTCGGCTTCGTGCTCGGCCGCGGGCTTGGTTCCGTCGGCCTTGCCCTGCAGATCCTGCTCAACGGCGTCAACATCGCCATGTCGATCCTGCTCGGCATCACCTTCGGCTACGGCATTGCCGGCGTTGCCTGGGGGACCGTGCTCGGCGAAGTCGTTGCCATGGTTGCGGGCTTCGCCTTCGTCTTCTGGCGCTACGGGCGTGCGGCTGTCCCGCAGTTCTCGATGGTGACCGATCGCCCGAAGCTGATGGCACTCTTTCGGCTCAACCGCGATATCCTCATCCGTACATTCTCGCTGATCACGGCCTTTACCGTGATGACCCGGATCGGCGCCGGCTTCGGCGCGGTGACACTCGCTGCCAATGCCGTTTTGATGAACTTCTTCATGATTGCGAGTTTCTATCTCGACGGTATGGCGACGGCCGCCGAACAGATTACCGGCGAGACGATCGGGGCACGGCAGCGGTCGGCCTTCGAGCGCGCTGTCAAGCTAACGGGACTGTGGTCGCTGGGTCTCGCCATTGTCAGCGTCGCCTTCTTCCTGGTCTTCGGGAATGCAATCATCGGCTTCATCACCACGGCCGGCGACGTGCGCAGCTCAGCCGAGACCTATCTCGTCTACGCCGCACTGACGGCGCTCACCGGAGCGCTCGCCTTTCATATGGACGGCGTCTTCATCGGTGCAACCTGGTCGTCGGAGATGCGCAACATGATGCTCGTGGCGCTGGCAGGTTATCTCGCCAGCGTTGCCGTCCTCGTGCCGCTGTTTTCCAATCACGGGCTCTGGATCGCTCTCAACGTCTTCCTCGGACTGCGCGGCCTGCTTCTTCTCCTGAGACTGAAGCCGAAGACCGATCAGACCTTCACCGACAACCAGTGATCGAGCCTTGTGTCGCGTAGCTCTCGAATATTGCCGACGGCTTCGCGATCGAGCAGGTGCGACAGGCCCTTCACGATTCGCCCCGGCAGGCCCGGCCCTTCGTAGACCATGCAGGAATAGAGCTGCACGAGATCGGCACCGGCGCGGATCTTCTCCAGCGCTGTTTCCGCCGAGGAGACACCACCGACGCCAATGATCGGAAGATCGGGTCCGACGCGCTTGCGCATCCGGGCGAGCACGGCGGTCGACTTGTCGAAGAGCGGGGCGCCGGACAGGCCTCCTGCCTCGCCCGCCAGCGCCGCATCGGTGAGCCCCTCGCGCGACAGCGTGGTGTTCGAGACGATCAACCCGTCGAGATCATGGGCGGCTGCGACCTCGGCGATGTCGTCCATGCCTTCTTCCGTAAGGTCAGGCGCGATCTTCAGGAAGACCGGCAGTCGCTTGCCGGCGCGCAGGCCCTCTTCCGAGCGAGCGGCGAGCACGGCGGAGAGAAGCGCATCGAGGCTCTCCTTGGCCTGCAAGTCGCGCAGGCCGGGCGTGTTGGGCGAGGAAATGTTGGCGGTGAAATAGGTCGCGACCGAATAGAAGCGGCGGATGCCGGCGACGTAGTCGGCGATGCGGTCCGTCGCATCCTTGTTGGCACCGATGTTGACCCCGACAATGCCCGGGCGTTGGCGACGGGCAGTCAGCCGGGAAAGGGCTGCGGCATGACCCTCGTTGTTGAAGCCCAGCCGGTTGATGACGGCATTGTCGCGCTCCAGACGGAAGATGCGTGGCTTCGGGTTGCCGGTCTGTGGTTTGGGCGTCAGCGTTCCGACCTCGGCGAACCCGAAGCCGAGCGATAGAAGCGCATCCGGCACTTCGGCGTTCTTGTCGTAACCGGCGGCCATGCCGAGCGGGTTCGGGAAGCGGATGCCGGCAACCGTCTGGGCGAGACGCGGATCCGCGGAGGCCCTGCAGGCTGGCACGAGGCCGGTCTTCAGCGCGGCGATCGAAATGCCGTGGGCGGTTTCGGCATCGAAGAGGAAGAGTCCGCGGCGGCCGAGCGAAAAGAGATCGGTCATCAGCGCGTCTCCTCGCCTATCGGCGGAAAGACATGAAGCCCATCGTCTCCGAGCGGCAGGGGTTTTTCCCAGATCACGGCATCGAGCGGCAGGTCGGCATAGAGATGAGGGAAGAGATCACCGCCGCGGGAGGGCTCCCATTTCAGCGCTTGACCGAAGACCGTGGCGTCAACTGCGACCAGAAGGAGATCGGCCTCACCAGCAAAATGCAGTCTCGCAGTCTCGACCGCCTGAGTGGCCGTGGAGAAATGGATGTATCCGTCCTTGAGATCGATCGGGGCACCCTTGAAAAGGCCGGCCGCCCGGGCCTGCTGCCATAATTCTCTCGGCACGATCTTGTATATGGTCTTGTCCAAGGTCCGGTCTCTCCCAGATCATGAGGGTCGAGGCGGGTTTGCCGCAAACGCGCGCAAATGTCCACGCCCGACGAGACGGACGACACGAGGAGGCACAGATGGCGATCCGGAAAATCAAGACGACAGCCCTGGCGGTCGCGGTTCTCTCGCTCGGGAATCCGGTCGCAGAGGCGCAGCAGCCCCGTCCGGACCGTTACAGCCTGGAAAGGTCCGAGAGCGGTTTTGTCAGGCTCGACCGTCAGACGGGTGCCGTTACCCTCTGCACCGAGGCAGAGGGAACGCTGACCTGCCGGATGGCGGCCGATGAACGGGCGGCCTATGACGAAGATCTCGCGCGGCTCGAAAAGCGGATGGAAGCGCTGGAAAAGCAGATCGCCGGCGGGACTGCGGCCAAGAGCGGCGATTCGCCTAGCGACGCGGAAATCGACCGCTCGATCGGGATCATGGAACGCTTCATGCGCGCCTTCTTCAGCCTCGTGCAGGAGTTCCAGGGCGAGGAACAGCGAACAGAACCAGGGACAATTCCCGACCGGACCTGACGTTCGTCAAGTCCAACCCTCTCATTCGCTGCGCGACCATTGTCTAGTGCCTCGGCAGGCGCTAAAAGGACTGCACGCATGCGTGCGCAATATGACATCGCTCTTGGGAGGGGGCTTTGACATGGCTGAATCCACTTTCATCATCGCAGACGACCATCCGCTGTTCCGTGGCGCCCTGCGTCAGGCCGTGAGCGGCATCGATGGCATGCAGACGATCATCGAGGCCGGCGATTTCGAGGCCGCGCGCAAGGCCGCAGCGAACCATCCAGATGCCGACCTTATGCTACTCGACCTCGCCATGCCCGGTGTCTCCGGTTTTCGGGGCTCATGGCGTTGCGGGCCGAATTCGCCAGCCTCCCGCTGGTGATCGTGTCGGCGACAGACGACCCCGTCACCGTCCGCCGTGCGCTCGAACTCGGTGCCTCCGGCTTCATCTCGAAATCCGCCGGCATCGACGAAATCCGGGCTGGCATCCAGTCGGTGCTCGAAGGTGACATCGCCACCCCCTCGAGCTACCAGGGCGGCCAGGAAACCGATCCCGACGTTGCCGACCTCATCAATCGCCTTCGCACGCTCACGCCGCAGCAGAGCCGCGTTCTCGGCATGCTCGGCGAGGGCCTGCTCAACAAGCAGATCGCCTATGAACTCGGCGTGTCGGAAGCGACAATCAAGGCGCATGTCTCCGCCATTCTCCTGAAGCTCAAGGTCGACAGCCGCACGCAGGCCGTCATCCAGCTGGGCAAGATCAACATGGCCATGGTCGCCTGATCACCGATCGAGGGATCGCGAGAGGATTTTATTCCTTTTCGACTTTACTAAGCCTGCGCCCTCGGCTATTGTTTTGCCGTGGCCGGACCGGGGATCAATGCGTTCCGGCGCTGAAGAGGCGCGAACATGCTTTCCCATGACAGCATATGGACCGCGATCGATCGGCTGGCGGAGCAGCATTCGCTGACGCCGTCTGGTCTTGCGCGCCGGGCTGGTCTCGACCCCACCTCCTTCAACAAATCCAAGCGCGTCGGCGCCGACGGGCGCATGCGCTGGCCCTCGACCGAATCCATCGCCAAGGTGCTGGAAGCAACCGGCGCCAGTCTCGACCAGTTCATGCGCCATGTTTCGCCCGACGGCTTTCGCGGCAGCCCCCTGCCCCAAGGGAATTTTCCGCCGCAGGCAAGCTCGATCCCCCTGCTCGGCATGGCCCAAGCCGGTGCAGGTGGTTTCTTCGACGATGGCGGTTTTCCCGCCGGCCAAGGCTGGGATCTGGTCGAGTTTCCGGCAGCACCGGGCCGCAACAACGGCGTCTACGCGCTTGAGGTCCAGGGCGAGAGCATGAAACCGCTCTACCGGGATGGCGACATCCTGATTGTCGAACCCGGCGCCCAGGTGCGACGCGGCGACCGCGTTGTGGTGAAGACCCGCGAAGGCGAGGTCATGGCGAAAATCCTCGCCCGCCAGAGCGCCAAGTCGGTCGAGTTGCAGTCGCTCAACCCCGACCATCCGCCGCGGATGCTCGAGATGAGCGATGTGGAATGGGTCGCGCGCATCATCTGGGCGAGCCAGTAGGAAAACGCACCTATGCGACGCATCGGAACCTTCATAGCAGGCGGAATCGGGCTTCTTCTCTGGGCCTATCTCGTCGTGCAGGCCGGTGAAAGTTTCCGCGAGGACCCTGTCGACTACAATATCGAGGACCTCGACGTACCGGATCCATCTGAGCTCGACCTGCCGGAGGTCGGCTTATCCGTCGACGAGGCGATCGAGCCACCGCCGCAGACAGAGGTGCGGCGCCAGGTCCGTGCTATCGAGCCCGATGCCTTCGGCTCCCCGGCCTTCACCGATACCGGGGATCTGGAACGCCTCGAAGCCCGCGCACCGCTCTCCGAGGCCGTGCAGAGTGAAAGGCCGAAGGTGGTCCTCCTCCATCGACCGCTCAGTCTTTCAGCCGGCGTCGTCGCCTTCGGCGGCGAACAGCGCCTGCGGCTTGCGGATATCGTTGAAACCCCGGCGGAGCGCGCCTGCGTCGCAAGTGACGGCACGTCCTGGCCCTGTGGCGCCATGGCACGCACGCAACAACGCCTCTTCCTACGCAACAGGTCGATTGCCTGCGAGACGAGTGCAACGGCCTGGGAGGGCGAGATCCGGACACGCTGCTGGGTCGGGGTCCAGGACGTCTCGTCCTGGCTTGCGAAATACGGATGGGCGGAGGCGGAACCGGGTTCGGCCCTTGTCGCCCTGACGGAAGAAGCCCGCCTCGCCAGACGCGGGCTTTTTGGTGACCCCGTGCGCTGAGCCGTAAGCCGCTTGCCAGACTGGCGCGGCGGCCCATGGTCATCCCTTGAAACGCTCCGCTGCGCCTCCTACTCTCTGGCCATCGCAACTGGAAAGCATCTTACATGAACAAGCCCGTATCTCCGGAAGAGGCCCTGATCTTCGTCATGGTCATGGCTTCGGCCGTCGACAATGCCATGGCCGAAAAGGAACTCATCCGTATCGGCCAGCTGATCGACATCCTACCGGTCTTCGACAATTTCGAAAAGGAACGGCTGATCGAGGTTTCGCAACGCTGCGCCAGTCTGCTTTCGGGGCCTGAAGGCCTCGACATCGTGCTCGAGACCATTCGCGACGCCTTGCCGGAATGGCTGCATGAGACGGCCTATGCGCTCGCCGTCGAGATCGCGGCCGTCGACCTCACGGTCCGGGCAGAGGAAGTGCGACTGCTGCAGCTTCTGCGTGATCGGTTCGGACTCGACAAGCTCATCTGTGCCGCGATCGAGCGCAGCGCGTCTGCCCGCTACCGGCGGATCTGATCCCGCTCAGAAAAGGCCGGTCGGGAAGTACCGCAGATAGATTTCCTCGAGCCGGCCGTCTTTCGAGAGCGCACCCAGCGCGCTTTCTAGCGCTGCGGTGAGCGCTCCGTCCTGACCGCCGAGCATGATCGTCATGCCTTCGCCCAGGTGACGTTCCGACAGGAAGGGTCCATCGAGAAAACGGCAGCAGCCGGCGGCTTCCGGGCTCATCATCCAGAATGACAATTGCAAGGCGTCGGCGAAGACGGCCGAAACCTGCTTCTCCTTCAAAGCCCGCATCGCTGCATCGCGATCCTCAAAGGCGACACGTTCGATGTTGGGGAAGAAGCTCTCCAGCATAGCGGCATGGGCCGTCTCCTTGACGACCCCCACCTTGCGACCGAACAGCCCTTCGGCATCCTGTCGCGTCAGGACTTCGTCGCTGCGCATCAGGAAGCGTGCCGGCAGCAGGAGATAGGGACGCGTGAAGTTGAAGCGCTCGCGCAGTGCCGGCGTCACCGCCACACCCGCCATGACTGCTTCTCCCTGTCCGGCTTCCAATGCTGCTGCCAGCTGACCGTAGGGCAACGCCTGGATCTGGCAGCGCGACTGCAGTCCCAATTCTTCGCACAGTGCCCGGGCGAGATCGACATGGAAGCCCGAGAGCTTGCCGCTCTGGTCGGTGAAATTGAAAGGCGGAAAATCCGTCGTCGTGAGGAAGCGCAGGCGCAGCGCGCCACTGACATCGGGCCGCACGAGGCGTTCGCGTGCATCGAACAACACCGGAAGCTCCGTCTGCTGGCTCCAGGCCGATGGCGCAGCGAGTCCGAAAAACATCAGAAGCGTTGCGAGGGACCTCCACAACCCCATCAAATCTAGGGATGTAACTTTTGCGCGCATCTCTATCATCATCTTCAGGGGTCAAGTCGGGGCGTCGTTCTGACCGGATGACGTGTAGCAGCTTGGTGTGGACTAGGGAATACGGCCCGCGGATCGTTGCCGCGCGCCAGGGGCAAACGGGACAAGATAGGCGGAGCGTCATGGGCGCTCCGGGAATATCCTGTTTTCTGCAGCTGAAGGCTGAAGCACGACGGCTGCATGTGCTCGGCATTTCCAAACCCCTGATCGCCAAGATGGCCCAGCGGGCGGCAAACAACGGAACGACGGTTGAAGCGGAGCTTCTGGCGAGCGGTGCCATCGACGAAGATGCCTATTTCGCCGGATTAGCGCGCATGTATGGCCTGCCATTCCTTGCCGAGATAGACCCTGCGCTTCTCGTGGACCACATCCAGAGCGACACGCAACTTGTCGAGCCGCGCATGCTGCGGCTGCATCATGCCGACAGACCTCCTGTTATGGCCGTCGCTGCCCACATCCTGCATATGGAGGGTCTGGCGAAACGCTTCGGGCGCAATGGCAACAGCGCCGGAGGCCTGGTCGTCACGACGCCGACGGCGATCCGGCGTGCCATATGGAAGGTTGGCGAGAACCGTCGTGTCGACCGGGCCGTGCGCGGCCTGTTCGACCATCTGCAGCCACTGTCCGCGCGTCTGGTGGTGACGGGCGATCAGGGCTTCTTCGCCGGCGCCAGCCTCTGCCTGATCAGCCTGCTTTTGATCTATGCCCCGATGCTTGCCGTCGTGCTCGCTCACATGATGCTGTCCTTCTTCCACACGGCAGCACTCTTCCTTCGGATCGCCGCCGTCTCTCACGGACGACACCATGCGCGTCTCCGGCCGGAAATCTCCTTCGAACCGGCCGTCGAGGCGCTGCCGATCTATACGGTGATGGTCGCGCTCTACCGCGAGGCTGCCGTCGTGCCGCAACTGATCGCCGCTCTCGATGCGCTCGACTGGCCCCGCAGTCTTCTCGACGTGAAGCTCGTCTGCGAGGCGGATGACCACGCGACCCTGGCGGCCATCCGGCAGACGCGCCCCGGCCCGCATATCGAGGTGGTCGAGGTACCGGCCATGGCCCCGCGCACCAAGCCGAAGGCACTGACCTATGCACTGGCCGGGGCGCGCGGGGAATTCCTGACGATCTACGACGCCGAAGACCGGCCACATCCGCAGCAGCTCCGTGAGGCCTATCATGCCTTTCGGCTCGGCCCGCCCGACCTTGCCTGCCTGCAGTCGCCCCTGGTGGTCGACAATGCCGGCGAGAGCTGGATCAGCGCGATTTTTGCGCTCGAATATTCCGCGCTTTTCCGCAGACTTTTGCCGGCGCTGGGTTTCTATCGCCTGCCCTTGCCGCTCGGCGGCACGTCGAACCATTTCAAGACTGCCCTGCTGAAGGCTAGCGGCGGCTGGGATCCCTATAACGTGACCGAGGATGCCGATCTCGGCATGCGGCTCTGTCGCATGGGCTATCGTGCTTCGACGCTGACGCTTCCGACCTATGAGGACGCGCCGACCGATTTTGCCGTCTGGCTCGCGCAGCGCACCCGCTGGTACAAGGGCTGGCTGCAGACATGGCTGGTGCTGATGCGCCATCCCTTGCGCACGGCGCGCGAAATGGGGCCATTCTCCTTCTTCGTCTTCCAGCTTCTGGTCGGTGGCATGCTGGTCGCAGCACTCAGCCATCCCGGTTTGCTGGTCTTCATCACGCTCTCGGTGCTGTCGCTGATGCAGATCCCGGCGCCGCAGCCGAACGTCTTCACGACGATGATGCTCGCCATGGATATTTTCAACATCCTCGGCAGCTATGCCGTCTTCTTCGTTCTGGGTGCCACCCCGATGACCGACCGGGAGAAGAAGGGCATGGGATGGAAATGGGCGATGATCCCCGTCTACTGGATGGCCGTGTCGCTCGCGGCCTGGAAGGCGGTGATCGAGCTCAGGCTCAAGCCCTTCCACTGGAACAAGACGCCACACCAGCCGCGCCGCAGCACATCCCTGTCGCTCGGGGCGGTTCAGGCGAACCAGGCGGTTCCTGCCGTCACGTCCTCGTCCGAGAGATTGTGATCGCCTGCCACGCGCGTCAGGGTGATCTCGGCGCCGCGGTCTCGCAATTGCTCGACGAGGATCTCGCCCTCGCCGGCCGCGGGATCGTCCGATCCGACAATGACCCTGACATGCGTGCCCGAAAGATCGGTTTCGGGCGGATCGCTCAACACCGGCACCGGCCTCAGCAACAAGACTTCGCGGACGAGACCCGGATGCAGCATGATCGCGGCTGCGAGAAAGTTCGCGCCGTTGGAATAGCCGGCGAAGCGCAGGCGCGCATCGGCGAGGCCATAGGCCTGCCGCGCATCTTCGACGAAGGCGGCGAAGGCCACGGCCTCCGCGACAATGTCCTTCTGGTCGAAGTCGCGCGGGCCGAAGCGACGAAAGAAGCGGGCCACGCCTTCCTCCGTGGCGCGGCCGCGGAGGCTGAGTAGCGTCGACGACGGCGCGATCTTTCGCCCGAAGGGCAAGAGGCTCGCTTCGTTACCACCCGTTCCATGCAGCAGGACGAGGGCCGTTCCATCGGGTGCCTCGGGCTCGTGGATACGATGCACGAAGGGCAGGTCGCGATAGACGGTGCGCGGCTCGCCCGGAAGCCCGAATTGCGGCAGCATCGGCACGATGTCTTCCGGCCGCAGATGAAAATGCTCGGGGATGAAGAGCCGGCTGCCGAGGCTTTCAGGCGGCTCATCGAGCGCAAAGCCCGGGCCATCGGAGGCGAGTTCGATCAGGCCACCGGCAGGCTCGCGGACATAGAGCGAATAGAAGTATTTGCGGTCATGCATGTTGATCGTGTCATCGCCGCCAGACCTGAGCTCGGCCGCCTGCGCTTCGACAGCGGCCCGATCGGGCAAGCGCAGCGCGACGTGATCGATGGCCCCGGTGCCGGGTGCGGCCGGCCAGAAGCCGCTCGCATCGCGCACATCGACGACCTGACCGCTGGCGGAATCCAGGCGTGTGATCGTACCTTCCGTCGCCGCCGCCTCGAAGCCGGCATGGCGGACGAGAAAGTCGGCGGTCTGCGCCGGCTTCTCCGACAACAGCGTCGCGCCCCTGAGGCAGGTGATCGCGTCCTTCGCCTCGATACCACGCACGGACCATACGGCACCGGGCTCCACCTCCCTCGTGCCGACCAGCTTGACGATAATGCCGTCAGGGTCGGCCAGCCTCAGCACCGGCTCATCGAATTCGGTCGCTGGACCTGTCGCCGTCACGCCGAACTGCAGGGCGCGGGTCAGCCAGAAGCCGATCGCCTCCGGATGAATGACAAAGGCGATCTCGCTCGCCGCGCCATGGCCGACGCGGCCGCGGGAGCCATCTTCCCAGGCGAGGAAGGTGACCAGCGAGCCGGGACTTGCGACGGCATCGCCGTAAAACAAGTGGAGCTGGGCTGCGTCTTCGAAACCACCGGTGCGTTTGACCAGACGTAGGCCGAGAAAGCCGCAATAGAAATCGACGTTTGCCTGGATCTTGCGGGTGATCGCCGTGATGTGGTGCAGGCCGCTGGTCATGCTCGTCTCCCTGTTCTACCCTCCCTTACAACAAATCGAGACAAGGAAAAGATCATGGTGGCATTGCTCGGCATTTCGGGAAGCCTTCGCAAGGGCTCGCTCAACACGGCGCTGCTGAAGGCCGCGACAGACATGAAGACCGAGGAGTACACGCTGGAGGCTGCAGGCATCCACGGCATCCCACTCTATGACGGAGACCTCGAAGAAGCCGAGGGCATTCCGGCCGCCGTCACGGCCCTGAAGGAGAAGATCATTGCCGCCGACGGCGTGATCCTGTTCACGCCCGAATACAACAACGGCATTCCAGGCCCCTTCAAGAACGCGATCGACTGGCTGTCACGCCCCTCCTCCGACATGGCCAAGGTCTTCGGCAACAAGCCCTTCGCCCTTGTCGGCGCCTCGCCGGGCAATTTCGGCACACTGCTCAGCCAGAATGCCTGGCTCTCGGTGCTGCACACGCTCGGCTGCCGGACATTTTCAGAGAAGCGGCTGATGGTGTCGCGGGCGCATACGCTGTTCGACGGCGAGGGCAAACTGACGGACGAGGCGACGGCCAAGCGGCTTGGCGATATGCTGGAAGCGTTTGCAAAGTTTGCGGGACAATAAGGAGGAAAGCTGGAGCGGGTGAAGGGAATCGAACCCTCGTATTCAGCTTGGGAAGCTGCTGCTCTACCATTGAGCTACACCCGCGACGGGGAGAGGAATCCAACAGTTCGCTGCCGGTGTCAAGCGCCGGCGGCTGACCTTGGCGAGGCCCAGATCACTCCGGCAGGCGGAAGTGCTTCGACAGCTTCAGGCCCTGCGCCTGATAGTTGGAGCCCAGCCCCGTGCCGTAGAGGCCCTCCGGGCGCTCCTGCATGTGCTCATAGACCAGGCGGCCGATGACCTGGCCGTGTTCGAGGATGAAGGGCACCTCGTGGCTGCGGACTTCGAGCACGGCGCGACTGCCCGAGCCGCCGGCCGGCGCGTGGCCGAAACCCGGATCGAAGAAGCCGGCATAGTGCACGCGGAATTCGCCGACCAGTGGGTCGTAGGGCGTCATTTCGGCGGCATAGAGCGGCGGTACATGCACGGCCTCGTTCGAGACGAGGATGTAGAATTCGTCCGGATCGAGGATCAGTTCGTCGCGGCCGCGGCTATAGAGCGGCTCCCAGAAATCCAGAACCTCATGGGCGCCCTTGAGGTCGACGTCGATGACCGAGGTGTGGTGCTTGCCGCGATAGCCGATCAGGCCTTGCGGACCCGACCCCTTCAGATCGATCGACAGTGCAATGCCGCCGCCCGAGACGTTCGGCATGTCGCTGGCGACCAGGGTCTCGGCCTTGTGCAGATCGAAGAGTTCGGCCTCGCCGAGCAGGGCATGGCCGGTGCGGAAGCGAATCTGCGACAGGCGCGAGCCACGGCGCACGATGATCGGGAAGGTGCGCGGGGAAATTTCGAGATAAAGCTGGCCCTTGTAGCCGGCCGGCACCTTGTCGAATTCCTGGGCGTAGTCGACCATCACGCGGGTGAAGATGTCGAGGCGGCCGGTCGAGCTCTTCGGATTGGCGGAAGCCGAGATTTCGGCCGGCAGGTCGAGGCTTTCCATCAAGGGCACGATGTAGACGCAGCCGGTTTCGAGCACGGCCCCGTTTTCGAGATCGATCTCGTGCAGGGTCAGCCGCTCCAGCTTTTCGGCTACGGTGTGACCCCTGCCCGGCATGAAGCTCGCGCGCACCCGGATCGCCTTGCCGCCCAGTCGCAAGTCGAGGCTCGCCGGCTGGATTTGGTCCTTGTCGAGCATGACCTCGCTCTTCAGCTGGCCGCCACCGAACAAGGCGCCGATCGCGCGATCGGACAAAATCCCGGGTTTCAAGGTCATGATCTCAATCCTGTTTGGGCTCGACAAAACCAAAGCCCACCAATTGACGCAAGGCCTGCGAAGGCGTATGGCAGCCTTATCCCGTGGTGATTTGGCCGGTCGGCTTGCAGCCACGTTAAACAACTAGCTAAATAGGCCGGGTTTACGAAACCGGTCCGTTCACGCGACCGGTTTTTTTGTGTTCGAAAGGCACGTGCATGAGCAAGAACTGGCGCCCGGCCACCACCCTCGTCCATGGCGGCACGCTGCGCTCTCCCTACGGCGAGACGTCAGAAGCGATCTTCCTCACCCAGGGCTTCGTCTATGAAAGCTCGGAAGCGGCAGAAGCCCGCTTCAAGGGTGAGAACGAAGGCTATATCTACGCCCGTTATGGCAGCCCGACCAATGACATGTTCGAAAAACGCATGTGCATGATGGAAGGCGCTGAGGATGCGCGTGCCATGGCGTCGGGCATGGCTGCCGTTGCCGCTGCAGTGCTCTGCCAGGTCAAGGCCGGCGACCATATCGTCGCTGCCCGCGCGCTGTTCGGCTCCTGCCGCTATGTCGTCGAGACGCTCGCTCCTCGCTACGGCGTGGAATGCACGCTGGTCGACGGTCGCGATCTCGCCAATTGGGAAGCCGCGATCCGCCCGAACACCAAGGTGATGTTCCTCGAAAGCCCGACCAACCCGACGCTCGAGGTGATCGACGTCGCAGGCGTCGCCAAGCTCGCCGACCAGATCGGCGCCAAGCTGATCGTCGACAATGTGTTTGCGACCCCGCTCTTCCAGAAGCCGCTGGAACTCGGCGCGCATGTCGTCGTCTATTCCGCGACCAAGCATATCGACGGCCAGGGCCGCTGCCTCGGCGGCGTCGTCTTGTCGTCGAAGGAATGGATCGACGAGAACCTGCACGACTATTTCCGCCATACCGGCCCTGCCATGTCGCCGTTCAATGCCTGGACATTGCTCAAGGGCGTCGAGACATTGCCGCTGCGCGTCAAGCAGCAGACGGCAAGTGCGGCGGCGATTGCCGATTTCCTCGCGGAACAGGGTGCTGTGGCGAAGGTGATCTATCCCGGACGCAAGGACCATCCGCAGGCCGACATCATCGCCAAGCAGATGACCGGCGGCTCGACGCTCGTGTGCTTCGAGCTCAAGGGTGGCAAGGAAGCGGCCTTCAAGCTGCAGAATGCGCTCGAGATCATCAAGATCTCTAACAATCTCGGCGACGCCAAGAGCCTGATCACCCACCCGGCAACCACGACCCACAAGAACCTCACCGACGAGGCGCGGGCCGAACTCGGGATTTCGGGCGGCACCGTGCGCCTGTCCTGCGGGATCGAGGACACGCAGGACCTGATCGAGGACTTCGAAAAGGCGTTCAAGGGCATCTAAGCCGGCGCTCTGGCGCTTCGGCATACAAAAAATATCAGTCGCGGGTGGCGTCGCGACTGGAACCCTGCCCTTGACGCGACGGACTGCGTTGTTATCCCTTCAAAGCACCGTGACGTTCCACGGCGGATCTTGTTGCCGCCACAAAGAACGCCATGTCTATGGGAATGACGGCAAGCTTTCGCAGGGTCCACGCATGTATCGCGCACTGACACGGGACATAGAGGTTCTCGTTGAACCTTACTATCTCGAGGAACAGTCTGACCCGGACGACAGCCGCTACGTCTGGGGCTACCGGATCGTGATATCCAATCACTCGGCGAAAGCTGTCCGCCTCACCTCTCGATACTGGCATATCACCGATCAGAACGGTCAGGTGGACGAAGTGAGCGGCCCGGGCGTCGTCGGCGAACAGCCACGCCTCGATCCCGGTGACACCTACGAATACTCCTCCGGTTGCCCGCTCGATACGCCCTCCGGCATGATGTACGGCACCTATCGCATGGAGACCGACGACGGCGAGGCCTTCGATGTCGAGATCCCCGCCTTCTCGCTGGACAGCCCGGGCATGGTGCGAACCCTCAATTGACGATTGGCAGTTGAGTTGGCCGGCGGCTGCCGCTATCTGGGAAGCTTGATCAGCACCGTCAGCCAAAGGTCCCGCCCGGCATGAGCATTACATATCTCGTCACCCACAGTGGCGGCTTTCATGCCGACGAACTGCTATCCTCCGTAATCCTCACGCGACTTTTTCCCGATGCCACGATCGTGCGCAGCCGGGCATCCGAGTGGATAACACCCGGTGCAGACCGCATTATATACGATGTGGGGGGCGCCTATGATGCGGACGCGCGGATCTTCGACCACCATCAGCGCGGCGCGCCGCTCCGTGATGATGGTCAGCCCTACAGCTCGTTCGGCCTCGTCTGGAAACATTACGGGCGCGACTATCTTGCCTCCATCGGCGTACCGTCCGGCCATGTTGAGGCAATCCACCAGGGCTTCGACACAAAGTTTGTGCTGCCAGTCGACCTTCTCGACAATGGGGCTCTCAGCCCAGCCACCGCCGGCCCGCTCGCGGATCTGACCCTGCCGAGCCTGCTCGAAACGCTGAAGCCCGTCTTCGACGACAGGGCGCCGGGCTCCGACGATCGGGGCTTCCATTCCGCGCTCGCCATCGCCCGCGCGATCGTCGAAGCCGGCATCGCGCAAAGGGCCTCGAAGCTCCGGGCAGAGAGCATGGTCCTTGATGCGATCGCCGCAACGGGTGATCGCCGCGTTCTGGAACTGCCGATGGGCATGCCCTTTCGCCCTGCCATCGTGAAGGCGGGCGCGGACCACCTGCTCTTCGTCGTGCATCCCCGCGACAAGGACTGGTGCATCACCGGGATCCGCAAGACCGAAGACAGTTTCGAGCAGCGCGCGGATCTGCCGGCGGCTTGGGCGGGCCTCAGCAATGGCGATCTCGAGGCGGTCTGCGGCGTAACAGGCGCCAGCTTCTGCCACAATGGCCGCTTCATCGCGGCCGCCAACTCGCGCGAGGCGATCCTCGCCATGGCGGAGATCGCTGTCGCCGAGGCGCTTGCAGCGTTGAAAGCAGATAACGGCATGGTCGGCGATTAAAAGAAGGTCGCCAAGGTTCGACACAATACGGGAGAAACGCCGGATGAGCTTTTCTTCATGTGTTGGCGATCTTGACAAGGCAACCACGGAACGCCATATTTTCATTACCTCACCAAGGCGCAGGAGTGCCAGTGGGAGAACGTCACAACAAGCGTACCGGCGCATTGTGGTGAGACATTTAGTTAGTGTTGCCTCGTCAATCACGCTCATGAATAGTTGATTGATATTATTGCGGCTTGAGGGCAGCCCCGGTTTGGCAATTCCTCGTACACCGCATATGGCGAGTGCGACACCTTCAACAGTGAACCCGTTTGGGTTCGTCCAAAGGAAACCGTTATGGCGAAAAAGCCTAAGCGGGGATTTGGGAAGCTGTGGGAGGTGCGCCACTATGCCAGCACCGTCCTCATTTCCCTCGTCCTCTTCATGAGCCCACCCGACGTTGTGACCATAGGCGTCGGCCCTTTCTCGTTTGAGTATCATATGTAGAGAGAGGGTCCGAGCGCGCGCCTCTCGCTGTCCTCATCCCGGCCTCAGGCTGGGGTGAGTTCCGCGGGCTCGAAATGATAATCGGTCGAGCAAAATTCGCATGAGACCGTGATCCGCCCGTCTTCCGTGCTCGCTTCGATCTCCTCCGCCGTGAAGCCCTGCAGAACGCCCTTCAGACGCTCGCGCGAGCAGCTGCACCGATCATGCACGGCCTGCGGCTCATAGGCACGCACGCCGCGTTCATGGAACAGGCGGAAGAGCAGCCGTTCGATACCGACCTGGGGATCGGTCAGCTCGTCCGCATCGATCGTATCGACCAGCATGCGGGCCTCATCCCAAGCTTCATCGCCATGCAGATTCGTGTCGCGGTCGTCGCCGTCACCGCCATGCAGGTCCGGCTGGCGCATGCGCTCGGGCGCCTCGGGCAGGAACTGCGCGATCAGGCCGCCGGCCCGCCATGTGCGGCGCGGCTTGCCATTTTCGTCCCGGTCGAAGAGTTCGGCAGCGCCGAGGCGCACCCTGGTCGGGATCTGTTCCGACTGGCGGAAATAGACCCCGGCGATATCCTCGAGCGACGTTCCGTCGAGCGGCACGATACCCTGATACGGCTGCATGAAGGAGCCCTGGTCGATGGTGAAGGCGAGCACGCCTTCACCGAGCAGCTGCTCCGGCGACGCCCGTCCCTCTGCCACTGCATCCGCCAAAGCCTGCTCGTCGAAACGGGCATAGGCGCGCACGCTTTCGGGCGAGCTGAAGTCGGCCACGAGCAGGTCCACGGGGCCGTCACCCTTGGTCTGGACCGTAAACCTGCCTTCGAACTTCAACGAGGTGCCGATCAGCACGGTCAGCACGATCGCTTCGGCGAGAAGGCGGGCCACCGGCGCCGGATAGGCGTGACGGTCGAGGATGGTGTTGATCAGCGGTCCGAGCTGCACGGCGCGACCGCGCACGTCGAGGCCCTCCACCTGGAAGGGGACCACACGATCGTCACCGGCGAAACCGAATTCGCCGAGTTCTGCTTGTCTCATCGCCATGAATGTACTCCCGGCACACGAGGCGCCATACGCTTGGCCTGGGCGGCCCGATCAGAAAGGGCACAGATGGGATCACCTGCGCAAAACGTCAAGTCTGCAGCCAAGAGCCTTAAAAACGGGCCTCAGATGGCGCCGAGGCACCAGGCAAGGATCGACTTCTGCGCATGCAGGCGGTTCTCCGCTTCGTCGAAGACCACCGACTGCGCGCCGTCGATCACCTCGTCGGTCACTTCCTCGCCACGATGGGCCGGCAGGCAGTGCAGGAAAAGTGCCTCGTTCTTCGCCTTCTTCATCAGCTCGGCATTCACCTGGAACGGCTGGAAGACATTGTGGCCGCGCGCCTTGTGTTCCTGGTTCATCGAGACCCAGGTGTCGGTGATCACCGCGTCTGCGCCGGCGACCGCACGATCGGCGTCATGGCAGAGCATGATCTCGCCGCCATTGTTGCGGGCCCAGTTGAGGATCTTGTCGTCGGGCTCGGAGCCGAGCGGCACCGCCATGTTCATGCGGTAGCCGAAGCGCGCAGCACCTTCGACCAGCGAATGCAGGACATTGTTGCCGTCGCCGGTCCAGGCCAGCGTCTTGCCCGTGACCGGGCCGCGATGCTCCTCGATCGTCATGATATCGGCCATGATCTGGCAGGGGTGCGTCATATCGGTCAGGGCGTTGATCACGGGCACCGTCGCGTGCTCGGCCATTTCCAGGAGGCGGGCGTGATCAGTGGTGCGGATCATGATGGCGTCGACATAGCGCGACAGCACCTTGGCGGTGTCGCCGATCGTCTCGGCGCGGCCGAGCTGCATTTCAGTGCCGGAGAGGAAGAGCGTCTCACCGCCCAGCTGACGCATGCCGACATCGAAGGAAACCCGCGTGCGGGTCGAGGGCTTCTCGAAGATCATGGCGAGCATCTTGCCGGCCAGCGGCTTGTCGGCAGTGCCGGCCTTGGTTGCCTGTTTACGGGACTTCGCGTCTTCGAGAATGCTGCGCAGGTCTCCCGACGTCATGGCGGAGAGATCGAGGAAATGCTTGGAAGATGCCATCAAAGAAGTCCTGTCTTAGGCTGACGCTGCAACTGCGGCCTTGGCGCGGATGTGTTCGGCGGCCTGCTCAATGCGGGCGAGACCGTTGCGGGCCTCTTCTGCCGTCACCGTCAGCGGAGGAAGAAGGCGGATGACGTTATCGCCGGCGGGAACACCGAGCAGATGTTCGTCGCGCATGGCCATCAGCAGGTCGGTGTTCGCAACCTTGGCCTTGATGCCAAGCATCAGACCCTCGCCGCGCACCTCCTCGATCACGTCGGGATAGCGGTCCTTGAGCGAAGCCAGACCCTGACGGAAGACGAGGGCCGTGTCGCGCACGTTGTCGAGGAAACCGTCCGCCAGAACGACGTCGAGAACGGCATTGCCGACGGCCATGGCGAGCGGGTTGCCGCCATAGGTGGAGCCATGCGTGCCGGGCTTCATCCCGTAGGCCGCCTCTTCGGTCGCAAGGCAGGCACCGAGCGGGAAGCCGCCGCCGATGCCCTTGGCGACCGCCATGAGATCCGGCGTGATGCCGGCCCATTCATGGGCGAAAAGCTTGCCCGTCCGGCCGACGCCGCACTGGACTTCATCGAGGATCAGAAGCAGGCCGTGCTCGTCACACAGGTCGCGCAGCGCCCGCAGCATTTCGACCGGGAGCGGACGGATGCCGCCCTCGCCCTGCACGGGTTCGACGAGGATGGCGGCCGTCGCATCCGAGATCGCGGCCTTCACGGCATCCAGGTCTCCGAACGGCACCTGGTCGAAACCAGGGGCCTTCGGGCCGAACCCTTCGAGATACTTCTCCTGCCCGCCGGCGGCGATCGTCGCGATGGTGCGGCCATGGAAAGCGCCTTCCATCGTGATGATGTGGAACTTCTCAGGGTTGCCCTTGGCAAAGTGATAGCGACGCGCGGTCTTGATCGCGCATTCGAGCGCTTCCGCACCCGAATTGGTGAAGAAGACGCGGTCTGCAAAGGTCACATCCGTCAGCCGCTTGGCCAGCACTTCCTGGCCCGGCACCTCATAGAGGTTCGACAGATGCCAGACCTTGTCCGCCTGATCCTTCAGCGCACCGACGACATGTGGATGGCCGTGACCGACGGAGGTAACCGCCACGCCTGCGGCGAAATCGAGATAGCGCTCGCCGCTCTCAGTCACCAGCCAGACGCCCTCGCCTCGCTCGAAACGCAGCGGCGCCCGATTGTAGGTCTGGTAGAGCGGCGTAGCTTCGGCCATGGCGTTCACGATCCTTCTCGACGATCCGTCACCTGCGACGGCGGAGCCGTCACGGCCCCGGAAAATTAAAAATGCCGCCTTGCGGCGGCGGGGGCACTATCGGCATTTACCCTTGCTATGTCAACGATTTCTGCGGAAAACGCAGGAGTCAACGCGGATTCGACCGATGCGCACCGCAGCGCCCATGATCAAGATTCCACCTGTTGCATACTTGACTCACTCGGGAAGCAAGTTGGGGAAAACCGCGAAATCGATTCCAGATGATTCCTGCGACTCTTGTCACGGAGTCAGCCGACCTCTAGGTTAAATTTCATTAATAGATTGCATGCGGCGGAAGTGCTCACCGACAGTATAGAGGCGGTTTTGTTTCGGATTCGTTCGAAGCAACGGTGACGGATTCTGCCATGGCAGACGCGAGCGGCGGAGAGAATTGGCATGACGACTATGCAATGGAGCGACGACCGGGTCGAAAGACTGAAGCGCCTGTGGGCCGAAGGCCTCAGCGCAAGCCAGATCGCAGCACAACTCGGTGGCGTGAGCCGAAATGCCGTCATCGGCAAGGTTCACCGCCTCAACCTTCCGGGCCGCGCCAAGGCAGGCGGCAGCTCGTCTGCAGCCCGCCCAGCCAAGCGCCCGGCACAGACCCAGCGCCCGGCCACCTTCCAGAACCGTCCGGCGGCCAACACGACTACCCGGACCGTGGCCCGCGCTGCCGGCGCCACGATGCTGAAGGAAGAAATCGAAGTCGAGGCCTATGAGGAAGTCGAAGTTCGTCGTTCGCTGAACGTCGTCGTGCCGATCTCGCGCAGGCTCGTTCTGACGGAACTGACCGAGCGCACTTGCAAGTGGCCGATCGGCGATCCGATGAAGGACGATTTCCACTTCTGCGGCTGCGAAATCTCCGATAGCGCGCCTTACTGCACCTATCATGCGAAGCTCGCCTACCAGCCGGTCAGCGAACGTCGCAAGGCTGCACGCTAATCCCCGAGACGAGATCAAGACAGGCAACGGGTCCTTCGGGGCCCGTTTTTTTGGGCTTGAAACTGAAACGCAAAAGGGCCGCAGCGGATGATCCGTGCGACCCTCAAATTCTGAATGAGCCTGCTCAGGCTTCCATGGAATAGCCCGCACCACGGACGGTGCGGATGACATCCTGCATGTTGGAGAAGTTCAGCGCCTTGCGCAGACGTCCGACATGCACGTCGACGGTGCGCTCGTCGACATAGATGTCATGACCCCAGACGCCGTCCAAAAGCTGGGACCGCGAGTAGACACGCCCCGGGGACGCCATGAGGAATTCCAGCAAGCGGAATTCGGTCGGCCCTAGGCGAACCTCCCGGCTCTTGCGGTGGACACGGTGTGTCTCGCGGTCGAGCTCGATGTCTCCACAGCGCAGGACGCTGGAGAGAACCTCGGGCTTGGCGCGCCGCAGCATGGCCTTGACGCGGGCCATCAGTTCCGGCGTCGAGAACGGCTTCACGACATAGTCGTCCGCGCCCGTCGCCAGGCCACGCACTCGCTCGCTTTCCTCGCCGCGGGCCGTCAGCATGATGATCGGCAGGCGCTCGGTCTCGGGCCGGACGCGCAGGCGTCGGCACAGCTCGATGCCCGATACGCCCGGGAGCATCCAGTCGAGGATCAGAAGATCCGGAACCCGCTCCTGCAGGCGGATTTCCGCCTCGTCGCCCCGCAGGATCGTCTCGACTTCATATCCCTCGGCTTCGAGGTTGTAGCGGAGGAGGACCGACAGGGCCTCCTCGTCTTCCACCACTGCAATCTTCGGCTGCATCAAACACCAACCTCGCTGGCCAACGTCACTCGGTGATCGCACCGACGGAAGAGGTGAGATCTTCCTTCGGGCGCTCGCCTTCCGGCTGGGCACCGGTGGTCATGTAATAGATGGTCTCCGCGATGTTGGTCGCGTGATCGCCGATGCGCTCGATGTTCTTGGCGCAGAACAGAAGATGCGTGCAGCTCGTGATGTTGCGCGGGTCTTCCATCATGTAGGTCAGGAGTTCGCGGAACAACGAAGTGTAGATCGCGTCGATCTCTTCGTCACGGTCACGGATCGACTTGGCCTTTTCGGCCGAGCGCGTTGTGTAGACATCGAGCACTTCCTTGAGCTGGGCCAGCGCCAGATCGGAGAGATGTTCGAGGCCACGGGCTAGCTTGCGCGGAACCCCCGTCGCCTGAATGGCCACCACACGCTTGGAGTTGCTTTTGCCGAGGTCGCCGACACGCTCGAGGTCGGCGGCGATGCGAAGAGCGCCGACGATTTCACGCAGGTCGGATGCGACCGGCTGGCGCTTGGCAATGGTCACGATCGCCTTGTCGCCGATCTCGCGCTCCATGGCATCCATGACGACGTCGTCGGAGATGACCTTCTGGGCGAGCGCGGCATCGGAATTGACCAGCGAGCGCACGCTTTCGGCGACCATCTGTTCCGCCAAACCGCCCATTTCGGAAATGCGGCGCATCAGGAACTTCAGTTCCTCGTCGAAGGCCGAGTAGATGTGAGAGGAGCCCATTTGAAACGTCCTTGAAATTGAGTTCAACCGTGGATGACGTCGAGGCTCAGCCGAAGCGGCCCATGATGTAATCCTGGGTGCGCTGGTCATCCGGATTGGTGAACATCTTGTCGGTGTCGTTCTCCTCGACCAGTTCGCCGAGGTGGAACATGGCCGTGCGCTGGGAAACGCGGGCGGCCTGCTGCATCGAGTGCGTGACAATGACGATCGTGAAGTTCTCGCGCAGTTCGTGGATCAGTTCCTCGACCTTGGCGGTCGCAATCGGGTCGAGCGCCGAGCAGGGCTCGTCCATCAGGATGACTTCGGGGCTGACGGCGACGGCGCGCGCGATGCACAGACGCTGCTGCTGACCACCGGAGAGGCCCGTACCAGCCGAGTCCAGACGATCCTTGACCTCGTTCCAGAGACCGGCCTTCTGCAGCGCGGTGGAGACGATCTCGTCCAGTTCGGCCTTGTTGCGGGCCAGACCGTGAATGCGCGGACCATAGGCGACGTTTTCGTAGATCGACTTCGGGAACGGGTTCGGCTTCTGGAACACCATGCCGACCTTGGCGCGCAGCTGCACGGGATCGACCTTGGAGTCGTAGATGTTTTCGGCATCGATAAGGATGTTGCCCTCGACGCGGCAGCTCGCAATCGTGTCGTTCATGCGGTTGATGCAACGCAGGAAGGTCGACTTGCCGCAGCCCGACGGTCCGATGAAGGCCGTCACGGAGCGGGGGCGGATGTCGATGTTCACATCCTTGAGGGCGTGCTTGTCACCGTAAAAGACCTGCACGTTGCGGGCGGTGATCTTGGTCTCAGTCATAGGTGGCGCTTTCGTCGTGGTCATCTTGGTCGCGAGATTGTTCATCATGATAAAGCTCCTTACCAGCGACGCTCGAAGCGGCGACGAAGAATGATTGCGATCAGGTTCATCAGGATGAGGAACACCAGGAGCGCGATGATGGCTCCGGATGCACGCTCAACGAAGGCCGGGTCGCCACGCTGCGTCCAGTTGTAGACCTGAACGGGCAGCGCGGAGGCCGGCTGGAAGAAGCCGTCCGGCGGACCGGCCGGGTATTCGCGTACGAAGGCGACCATGCCGATCAGAAGCAGAGGCGCCGTTTCACCGAGGGCGCGGGCAAGACCGATGATGGCACCAGTCAGGATGCCCGGCATGGCGAGCGGCAGAACATGGTGGAAGATCGACTGCATCTTCGAAGCGCCGACACCGAGGGCCGCGTCGCGGATCGACGGAGGCACGGCCTTCAAAGCCGAGCGGGTCGCGATAATGATTGTCGGCAGTGTCATCAGCGTCAGCACGAGACCGCCAACGATCGGCGCCGATTGCGGCAGACCGACAAAGTTGATCAGGACGGCGAGACCCAGGATACCGAAGACGATCGAAGGCACGGCGGCGAGATTGGCGATGTTGACTTCGATCAGGTCGGTGAACCAGTTCTGCGGCGCGAATTCCTCGAGATAGATCGAGGTCGCGACACCGAGTGGCAAAGACAGCACCAGCACGATCAGCATCATGTAAGCCGAGCCGATGATGGCGATGCCGAGGCCGGCTGCTTCCGGACGCGTATCGGATGCGTCGGGTGCGCTGAAGAAGCCCCAGTTGAACTTGGTCACCAGAATGCCGGCTTCCTTCAACTGATCCGCCAAAACCAGCTGCTCAGGCGAGACATTGCGATCGAGAGCAGCGCTCTCCATCGTCACGCGGCCCTTGTAGTAGCCGTCAATGCGGCCACCGGCGAGGAAGTCGAACGGAAAGGTCTGGCCAATGACCGAGGGATCGGCGATGACGAAGCGACGCAGATCTGCGGCCGCTTCCTTCGATATAAGCTCGGCGGCGGCCTTGGGGGTCAGACCTTCTGCGACCAGTCCCTTATCCTGCAGCGCCTTTGCCACGGCATCCTCGATGAGCGGGGCGTAGCCGAAGGTGCTGACCTTGGCAATGTCCGCCGGATCGCGATTGCCGGCCTTGTCGAGCCTCGCTGGATCCAGATAGACGTTGAGGGTGATGAAGGTCTGCTGGAACGAGGATAAGCCGTTCGACATGATCGAGAGCAGCAGCCCGATAAGCGCGACGATGCCGAAGGTTACGGCTGCTTTGCCCCACATGCGGAAGCGGACTTCGGCCTTGTTGCGGCTGCGCGTGCGGTCATCGACCGTGAGGATCGACTTCTTTTCCGCAGGCATCGGGGCTCCGATAGCGGTGAGATCGGTCATTCGTACTGCTCCCGGTACTTGCGGACAATGTAGAGGGCCACGACGTTGAGGCCGAGGGTGATGACGAAGAGGGTGAGGCCCAGGGCAAAGGCGACCAGGGTCTCGGGGCTGGCGAATTCCGTGTCCCCGGTCAGCTGGCTGACGATCTTGACCGTCACCGTGGTCATTGCCTCGAAGGGATTGATGTCGAGCTTGGCAGAGGCACCGGCACCGAGAACCACGATCATGGTCTCACCAATGGCGCGGCTTGCCGCCAGCAGGATCGCACCAACGATGCCCGGAAGTGCGGCCGGGAGAACGACCTGCCTGATCGTCTCGGACTGGGTCGAGCCGAGAGCGTAGGAGCCATCGCGCAGGGCCTGCGGTACCGCGTTGATGATGTCGTCCGACAGCGAGCTGACGAAGGGGATGATCATCACGCCCATGACGAGGCCTGCCGTCAGGACCGACGAGGAGGACGTACCGAGGCCCAGCGGCTCGGCAAAATAGTCACGCAGGAATGGACCGACAGTGACCAGGGCGAACAGACCGTAGACGATGGTCGGGATGCCCGCCAGGACCTCGATTGCCGGCTTGACGATGCCGCGCGTGTTCGGACCGGCATATTCCGACAGATAGACGGCGATCATCAGACCGATCGGTACAGCGACGATCAGCGAGATAATCGAAACGTAGAAGGTGCCCCAGAGCAGCGGCAGGATGCCGAGTTCGGAACCACCCCGGAATTGCGGGTTCCAGACGGTCGAGAAGAAGAACTCGCTCGCCGGATACATGGTGAAGAAGACATAGGTCTCGAAGACCAGCGAGCCGACGATCCCGACAGTGGTCAGAATGGCGACCAGCGAAGAGACCATGAGCACCGTTTTGACGAAGCTTTCGCTCAGATTGCGTGCGCGCAGTTCCGGGTTGATGCGGACATAGGCGAGCGGCAATGCGGCTACGGCAAGCGCCAGCACGGCGATCGTCATCAGCAGGTGACCGAAATCGGACTGGCTGCGATAGGCCTTCGCGGCCTCAAAGACTTCTACGGGCACTTCTGCGCCGAGCGCCACGCCGACTTCGGCAAGCCGCGCGCGAACATTGCCGGCGTCAAGCGCCTCGATGTTAACGTCGGCACCGGCCTCCGCGGCGCGTGCCTCGACCGCGCCCAGACCGTCGGCGATGCGCCGGACGTCCGCCATGACCAGGCTTTGGGCACCACCTTCGGGCACGATGCTGTCGGGAATGGTCGCACTGATGCGGCTTTCGACGATTGCCGGCTGAATAAAGAGCCACGCCATGAGCAGCAGCAGAGCCGGAACGGCAGTGACGAGGCCGACCACCTGGCCGTAATAGCCGGGCAGAGAGTGAAGCTTCGTGCCGCGCGCGGCCGAAACCGAAAGAGCCTGCCGCCGGCCGAGAACGAAGCCGAGTGCCGCAAGCACTAGAATACAGAGGACGATGATGCTCGCGTTCATGTTACCCGCCATTTCCCTAGCAGAAAGAAACCGGCGGCACTCAAGGTGCCGCCGGTCGCTGCATCAGATCAGTTCAGCGGCGCCATCGGCGTGCGGGCCTTGACGGCTTCCTGCGTCTTGGCCAGTTCCGGGTCGGAAACGAGGCCGTAGGCAGCAAGCGGGCCATCCGGGCCGGCCATTTCGTCAGAAACGAAGAACTCTACGTATTCCTGGAGACCCGGGATGACGTCGAGGTGCGCATTCTTGACGTAGAAGTAGAGCGGACGCGAAACCGGGTATTCGCCCTTGGCGATGGTTTCGACCGACGGAACGACGCCGCCCATGGTCGCTACGCGCAGCTTGTCGGTGTTGTTCTGGTAGAAGGACAGACCGAAGACGCCGATGCCGTTCTTGTTGGCGTCAACGCGAGCGAGCGTCTCGGTGTAGTCGCCGTCGATGTCGACCGATACGCCATCGGTGCGGAGCGCCATGCAGCCTTCTTCAGCCTTGTCTTCGTCGCCACCGGCGGCGGTCTTCAGGGCTTCGAACGTGCCGTTTTCTTCGCAACCAGCAACGATGACCTTGGTGTCGAACACTTCGCGGGTGCCGTGCTTGGTGCCCGGAACGAAAGCGAGGATCGGCTGAGCCGGCAGGTCGGCGCGGATTTCATTCCATGCCTTGTAGGGGTTGTCGACGAGCTGGCCGTCCTTGACGACCTTGGCGGCCAGGGCATTGTGCCAATCCGACGGGGTGAAGGCGTATTCCGGACCAGCGATGGCCGAGGCAAATACGATGCCGTCGTAGCCGATGCGAACTTCCTGGATGTCGGTCACGCCATTGGTCTTGCAGAGTTCGATGTCGGACTTGCTGATGCGCGACGAAGAATTGGCGATGTCGATGGTGTTCTCGCCCACGCCTTCGCAGAGCTTCTTACGGCCAGCGCCGGAACCGCCGGACTCAACGACCGGAGTTCCAAAGTCGGTGTTTTCACCGAAGGCTTCAGCAACAATGGAGGCATATGGCAGAACGGTGGAGGAACCAGCAATCTGGATCTGGTCGCGGGCTACTGCAGCGCCGGCGAAGGCCACGGAGGCCGCCAAGGCAGCTACGGAAAGTTTCAGAGCGTTCATGATCATCTCCCGGAATGGGCTTGTGTGTCTTTGCGGCCGTCGCGGCATCTGCCAAGCGTCGACAGCTGCGTTCTAGCGGCTCTAGGCTCACGCTTTTATGTCAGTTCAGTGAAACATTTGTGACAATGATATTCTAATAAAAACAATGATATGCGGGATCACTTGACGCGCATATTGCCGTTTTGTGTCAGAAGCGCACCGTAAACTCGCTGCCGGAGCCGAGGGTAGATCTCACGATGAGGCGCGCGCGATGCCGCGTCAGGATGTGCTTGACGATCGCGAGCCCCAATCCAGTGCCCTTTTTGGAGCGGCTGTCCTCGACATTGACACGGTAGAAGCGCTCGGTCAGACGTGGGACGTGCTCTCCCGGAATACCCGGACCATGGTCACGCACGCTCACCTCCGTCGCGCCGCCAGGCTCCTGGCGCAGCGAGACCTCGACCACCTTGCCATCCTGGCCATACTTGCACGCATTCTCGATCAGGTTCTCGAAGACCTGCACCAGTTCGTCGCGCTCGCCCATGACTTCGACCTTTTCCGCGGGCAGGTCGAGCCTGATCTCGACGCCGAGTTCGCTGGCGAGCGGGGCCAGACTGTCGCGCACATGTCCGAGAATCGGTGCCAGTTCCACTTTCTGGTCCGGCGGCAGATGTGCCTTCAGCTCCAGCCTAGACAGCGACAGGAGATCGTCCACGAGACGGCTCATGCGATTTGCCTGGTCAAGCATGATGGCGAGGAAACGATCCTTCGCCTTGGCGTCGTCGCGAGCCGGACCCTGCATGGTTTCGATGAAGCCACGCAGCGAGGCGAGTGGCGTGCGCAATTCGTGGCTGGCATTGGCGACGAAGTCGCTGCGCATGCGGTCCAGACGACGCAATTCCGAAATGTCCCGGAAGGACAGGAGAAAATAGGGGATTGCGGTGGTTTCATCCGAAAGAACAGGGGCAACGCGGACGATATAGACCCGTTCCGAAGGCAGCCGCTCGGAATGCTCGATCTGGTTGGGCTCACCGGTTTCGATCGTCTCGCGGATCATGTCGAGGATGCCGGGCGAACGCCAGCGGGTCGAGACATGCAGCCCGACCGGCAGCGTACCGAATACCTTGTCGGCCTCCTGGTTTCCCGCAATCAGCTCGGAGGAGGCATTCAGCACGAAGATCGGCAAGTCGAGCGCGTCGAGCGAGCCCAGAATGAGTGGCAGCGGGTCTGCAGGCGGGCCGACGGCCACCTGGTCAGGCGCGGTCTCGATCTCGTCCGGTCCGGCCGGCAATTGCCGGAAGACGACGAGGAGGAACAGCAGCACGAAGAGGGTGACGGCATATCCCGTTGCCGCCCCGGTTGCCCAGGCCCCGATCGCCAGCACCGCAGCTGCCAAAATGTAGATCCAGGCGGAGAAAACCCGCCTCAGGTCGCCGCGCCAACTGTCGCCGTTTTCGTCTGTCATTGCGCGCCGCGCGCTCCGCCTCGTCATCATGGGATGCCTGATAGCTGCGATTCATGACAGAAGTTACACCACTCTGCCAATGCACCGCACGGCTTATCCCCGCCCGTCAATCAGGCAGTCCCCGGAACCGACACGCTTGAACTTCATTTCGGCTTAGGCTCAAGTAGCCGATATCGAACAACGCAGATGGGGACGACGATGGACGCACAGACGGAAAGCCGGGCAGTGACCCTGACGGTCGCAGGCAAGCAACAGGTCTACGATATCGACCTTCCGGATCTGCCGGACTGGATCGAAGACGAGGCCCTCAAGTCCGGCGGCTTTCCCTATGACAAAAAACTTTCCGAAAAGGATTATCTGAAGGAACTGACCGATCTGCAGATCGAACTCGTCAAGGTTCAGTTCTGGATGCAGAAGACCGGCGAACGGGTCATGGCGCTGTTCGAAGGCAGAGATGCGGCCGGCAAGGGTGGCGCGATCCATGCTGCCCTCTCCTACATGAACCCGCGCTCCGCCCGGGTGGTCGCCCTGACCAAACCGACGGAAACGGAGCGCGGCCAATGGTATTTCCAGCGCTACATTTCGCACTTCCCAACTGCAGGTGAGTTCGTCCTCTTCGACCGCTCCTGGTACAACCGCGCCGGTGTCGAGCCGGTCATGGGCTTCTGCACGCCGGACCAGTATGAGAGCTTTCTCGAACAGGTACCGCGTTTCGAAAAGCTGATCGATCGGGAAGGCATCCGCTTCTTCAAGTTCTGGCTGGATACCGGGCAGGAAATGCAGCTGAAGCGCTTCCACGATCGCCGGCACGATCCGCTGAAATGCTGGAAGCTGTCACCCATGGACATCGCCGCCCTGAACAAATGGGACGACTACACGAAGAAGCGCGACCGGATGCTCAAGGAGACGCACACGGACAGGGCGCCCTGGACAGTGCTGCACGCCAACGACAAGCGCCGCGCGCGACTGAACCTGATCCGCCACATGCTGCTATCGCTCGACTACGAAGACAAGGACCCGCAGAAGATCGGTAAGCTCGACAAGAAGATCATCGGCAGCGGGCCGGGTTTTCTCCGCTGAGGCTCTCCTCGGCACCGTCCCGCCCGCTCACGCGATCACTGACCGGGCAGCACGCGGATCGCATAGAGATTGACGCCGCGTCCGCCGCCTTCGATGTCGGCATTGATCAGCAGGCGCCCGGGTGTCGAGGGCGCCATGCCGTTTTCGAATGACACGCGGAAAAGCGCGTCGAGCTTTTGCGGATTGACCGTGAAGCGATGGCGTGGACAATCCCCCATGCGTGGGAAGTCGCACTCCACCGATATCTGGACCGGGTTGTCGTCTGCAGACTGCAGCGTCAGTGCAATCGTGGATGTGCGGCCGGCCATTTCGCGCAGGACCTCTGCGGGAACGGTAACCTCGACGGCACCCGCCGCATCGCGGCTGCGCGAGACGACCTGTGCCGCATTACCGTCGCTGGCCGTGACGATGTCGACGAGGGCATTGGCGCGCGGCCGGATCGCGGAGACCTGCTGCGGTTCGAAGACTTCGATCCAGTCGTCGGAGAAGCCGCCGCGGGCATCGAGCGCCTGCGGGCCTGCAGCCGGTTGCGAGGCTACGGGCTCCGGTACTTCGGTAAAATCCTCGGATTCAACGCGTGGCGGCGGATTGGGCACGGAGGTGTCGCGTTCCGCATCCGAGAGGAGCAATCCGGAAGAATAAACCCACCAGGCGCCGATGCCGAGCGTGGCGACGAAGACGGACAGGATCAAAAGGCGCGCCACGAGGCCGCGTCTACGGCGTGGTGCCTTCAGCGGACGCTCCGAGCGCATGTCGGGCATCGGGCCCTCATCATTCGCGTGGGCGTCGAGGGCCACCCTCGGTGACATCTCGACCTCGTCGTCGAACGAAGGTTCGTCCTGGTCACTTGCCCGGTCGACGGGTGGGTCCATCGACGCAAAACCCGGCTCGACCCGCCCGGCATGTCGGTCCGGCGAAGTGGCCGCCACAGGATCGGGCGTGACGCCAGGCGTCGGGGCCACCGATGCAGGCTGAATCACAGGCTGCTGCACCGTCGGCTCGGGACGCACTTCCAGACGGGTGCGCTCCTCCTGTTCGATCGAATGGATCAGAGCCTCCAGCCGTCGCCGCTGGTAATTGATCGCTTCGGGGTCATCGATGTTCTGCTTGCTGAGGCCCGTCTCCAGAGCCTGGCGCGCCGACTGATAGACGCGGGCGCGCGTTTCCGCATTGGCGCGGTCTGAACGCTCAAGCGCGTTCCTGATGGCCGTTTCCAATCCACTCATTGGCCGCCATACTCCTTCGGGGGTCGCCCTAGCCACATCGCAATCATCGTTTAGATTCGGTAAACGCTCGATTTTTCCAGCACAAGCCCGGAAAACCCGTATGCAGCGCAATAAACACAGGAATGAGGCCGGACCGCCTCGCCCACTCGCATGTGAAAGAAGGCGGATTTGCCTGTTCACTGCGCGAATTGCGCAGCCCGGCTTTCCTCCCCGCAAAGGATCTGATATTTGACGTTTGCGTAAACGTAAACTTCCTGGGAGGTGAAGTGATGGCCCTGCCGCCGATCCTGAAAGACAATCTGAGGCTACCCGTCGTCGCGTCGCCGCTCTTCATCATATCACATCCGAAACTGACATTGGCCCAGTGCAAGGCTGGCGTTGTCGGCTCCTTCCCTGCACTCAATGCCCGGCCCGAGGCACAGCTCGACGAGTGGCTCGCCGAGATTACCGAGGACCTCGCATCTTACAATGCGAAGAGCCCGGACCGTCCGGCCGCCCCCTTTGCCGTCAACCAGATCGTGCACATGTCGAACAAGCGGCTCGAACACGACCTGATGATGTGCGTGAAGTACAAGGTACCGATCGTCATCTCCTCGCTCGGAGCCGTGCCGGAAGTGAATGCCGCCGTGCATTCCTATGGCGGGATCGTGCTGCATGACGTGATCAACAATCGCCATGCCAATTCGGCGATCCGCAAGGGCGCGGACGGCCTGATCGCGGTTGCGACGGGTGCCGGCGGCCATGCCGGCACGCTATCGCCTTTCGCTCTCGTCCAAGAAATCCGAGAATGGTTCGACGGCCCGCTGCTGCTCGCCGGCGCCATCGCCAATGGCGGCGCGGTGCTCGCAGCCCAGGCGATGGGCGCCGACATGGCCTATATCGGCTCGCCCTTCATCGCGACCGAAGAGGCCCGGGCTTCCGCCGAATACAAGCAGGCGATCGTCGATGCCCATGCCAATGATATCGTCTACTCCAACTATTTCACGGGCATTCACGGCAACTACCTGAAGCCTTCGATCGCGGCTGCGGGCATGGATCCGGACAACCTGCCCGAGGCCGATCCGTCGAAAATGGACTTCGACAAGGCGACGACCGGCGCCAAGGCCTGGAAGGATATCTGGGGCTGCGGTCAGGGCATCGGCGCGGTCAAGTCCGTCGAGCCGGTGTCCGCCGTCGTCGAACGGCTGGAGCGCGAATATATAGGCGCAAAAAAGGCGATTTGCGGCTGAGGTCACCCCTGCTAGCGTCCCTGCAGACATGATTTGCGGGGATGCCATGAATATAGCTCGAGCCACTTTGACACTTGCGGCCGTCTTCGGCGCCACCTCGCCGGGGCTTGCCGCCGATGGCGCCTTCAAGGAGTTCAGATCCTGGCAGGTGTCCTGCGGCCAGACCCTGTCCTGCAGCATGCGCCAGTTCTTCTCCGACAGCGCCCTATCCGGCTTCGAGCTGCAACGCTCGGGTGGACCCGAAGCGCCGGTCGTGCTGGTCCTGTCACTGACTGACAGTGCAATCACTACAGGTGAAGGCGAGGTGCGTGCGCAAATCTCCATCGACGGCTCAAAGCAGCTCGCCGTCCCGGGCGCGGACATCATCGCGGACCCGGATGCCGCAACACTTTCGCTCTCCGGCGATTTCATCGGCAAGGGCCTGATCGAAAAACTGAAGGACGGAACCACAGCCAGAATTACCATCACCCGCGGTGACGCCATCGCGGAAGCCGATGTACCCCTTGCCGGCGCCGCGGCCAGCCTTCTTTTCATCGACGAATACCAGAAACGCATCGGCCATGTAGATGCCATGAGCGCCCGGGGCGACAAGGCACCCAGGCCGCCCCTGCCCGTCTCCGACATCCGCCGCCTCGAAGACTTCCCCGACGCCATCCGCGCGCGCTTCGCTGTGGGCGGCGAATGCGCAGAGACCGAAGAAAGCCTGTTCGACGGCAATGCGCTCGCCCACAGGCTGTCAGACGAGCAGACACTCTATGTCACGCCTTGCGGCATGGGTGGCGCCTACAACATGCCCTATGTGGTCTTCCTCGACAGCTATGGCAGCGTAACTACCCTCCCCTTCCCGATGATGCAGGACGGTGCTCCCAGCGCGGCGACCTTCGCCTTCAATCTTGGCTACGACTATGAGGCAAAGACGTTTTCGGCCTTCTTCAAGGGACGCGGCATCGGGGACTGCGGCACCTTCAGCACCTGGAAGCTCGGCGAAGGGGCAGTCGGTCCGCAACTGATACTGACCGCAGAGTCCTTCCGGGACTGCCCGTCGGAGTTCAATGAAAACGACACAGTGGATGTGGAGAACTGGCCGAAGACCTGGCCGCTGAACTAGGAGCACATCCTTCTCGCCACTGCCGAATTTTTTCCCCGGCCACGGAAAACCGTCTTGAAATCACCCGGCAATCCCTGTATCAGCCCCTCACCCATCGCGGCGGATCCTTCTGCCCGACGAGGGCCGCTTTAGCTCAGGTGGTAGAGCACATCATTCGTAATGATGGGGTCGCAGGTTCGAGTCCTGCAAGCGGCACCATTTTTCCACAAATTCCGAAGCATTACCCTTTCCCACTGCCGCTATCTGTGCAAAGAGCCGCTCGGGCGCGAGTGCCGTAAACTTTAGTACGGGCTCGGGCGGGTTGATTGACGTCTCTCCTGCTGCAGCGCGATTACGCTGCCGTCCACTTTGCCACTCCATAACCGTCTGAGCACGGAAAAGGGCCCCGCATGGCGAGGCCCTTCGATGATAACGTCACGACGACGCCGGATCAGATCCAGTAGGGCGGGACGCCGTAGTAGTCATAGACCGAGCGGCCGTTGTTGCGGTACCACTCGTCGCTGCCGTCTCGATATTTCGGCGCTGCCTCGACCTGTTCCTTGGTAAGATCGATGCGATAGCCGTCGAGGCTCTCGTCATAGGTCAGCTTTTCCCAGGGGAGCGGGTAATAGTCGTCGCCAATGCCCCAGAAACCGCCGAAGCTCAGAACCGCATAAGCCACGCGACCGCCACGCTTTTCCAGGATCACGCGCTGGACCGAGCCGATGCGCTCGCCATCGCGGCCGTAAACGGCTGTGCCTTCGACCTTGTCGCTGGCGATCAGGTTCGGGGTATCCTTGACATAGGGATCCTGGCCACTGGTGGCGGTTCGATTTTCCTGCAACATTGGGATATCCTCCTTGTTGGTTGTCGATGAAGGGGTAACGGCCGGCGTTGGTGCAAGGTTCCTTTCAAAGCGCCGTGAAGGCTTGACAGGATTGTTGACGTTTACGTCAAGGTTAGATAGCCTTCCCACAGTTGCACTGCCGGCGTGGGAACGCATAAGCTTTCGGGACCTGAGGAGGAATCGGCCCCGAGACGGGCATGCAGACAACGAAAGTTTCGGGAGGAACATGATGACGGAAACTATGAGCCGCCTCAGCGGCCGCGCCGCCGAGAAGATCTGGGTGAAGTCCTATCCGGCCTCCGTGCCGGCCGAGATCGCGCCGCATGCCCACAAATCGCTGGGCGCACTCTTCGAAGCGAGTTGCGCCAAGTTCGCCGACCGGCTGGCCTTTTCCAGCATGGGCCGCGGAATGACCTTCCGCGAACTCGAGCAGCAATCGCGCAAGGTCGGCGCCTGGCTGCAATCGAAGGGGCTTTCCAAGGGCGACCGCGTTGCCGTCATGACGCCGAACATTCTGCAGAACCCGGTCGCGGTGTATGGCATCCTGCGCGCCGGCATGATCGTGGTGAACGTCAACCCGCTCTACACGCCGCGCGAACTGGAACACCAGCTGAAGGATTCCGGCGCCAAGGCGATCGTCGTTCTCGAAAATTTTGCCCACACGGTCGAACAAGTGGTCGCCCGCACCGATGTGAAGCATGTCGTGGTCTGCGCCATGGGCGACATGCTCGGCCTCAAGGGCCACATCGTCAATCTCGTCGTGCGCAAGGTGAAGAAGCTTGTGCCTGCCTGGTCGATCCCGGGCCATACCGGCTTCAAGACCATGCTGGCCCAGGGCGAGAAGCAAGTTCTCAAACCCGTTGATGTGGCATCGAGCGACGTCGCCTTCCTGCAATATACCGGCGGCACGACCGGCGTTTCCAAGGGCGCGACGCTGACGCATGCGAACCTGCTCGCCAACAAGCAGCAGATCGCACTCTGGCTCGAAGCCGCGTTCGCGGGGCAGTCGCGGCCGGAAGTCCTGAACTTCGTCTGCGCGCTGCCGCTCTATCATATCTTCGCGCTGACCGTGAATTCGCTCATGGGGATCGCGCTTGGCGGCCACAACCTGCTGATCGCCAATCCGCGCGATATCCCGGCCTTCATCAAGGAGCTGCAAAGCTTCAAGGCGCATGTCTTCCCGGGCCTCAACACGTTGTTCAACGCGATGATGAACAATCCGGAATTCAAGAAGATCGACTTCTCCTCGCTGATGCTCGTGCTCGGTGGCGGCATGGCGATCCAGCGGCCGGTGGCCGAGCGTTGGCTCGATATCACCGGTCGGCCGATTACCGAAGGCTACGGCCTGTCGGAGACTTCGCCGGTCGCCACCGTCAATCGGCTCGACGCACGTGAATTCTCTGGGATGATCGGCCTGCCGCTGCCCTCCACCGACATCGAGATCCGCGACGAGGACGGCAACACGCTGCCCGTCGGCGACGTGGGCGAGATCTGCATTCGCGGACCGCAGGTCATGGCGGGCTATTGGCAGCGTCCGGAAGAGACGGCCAAGGTCATGAGCGAGGACGGCTTCTTCCGCTCCGGAGACATGGGCCTCATGGACGAGCGCGGCTACGTGAAGATCGTCGACCGGAAGAAGGACATGATCCTCGTCTCCGGCTTCAACGTCTATCCGAACGAAATCGAGGAAGTGGCCGTCATGCATGCCGGCGTGCTGGAATGCGCCGCTGTCGGTGTGCCGGACGAGCATTCTGGCGAGGCGGTGAAGCTCTTCGTCGTCAAGAAGGACGAAAACCTCACCATCGACGAATTGAAAGCCCATTGCGCCGCAAACCTCACCAATTACAAGCGGCCGCGCTATATCGAGTTCCGCACGGAACTGCCGAAAACCAACGTCGGCAAGATCCTGCGGCGAGAGTTGCGGGACGGAAAATAAATCGATTTAAATTTGGGGAGGCTTCGGCCTCCCCTTCGTCTTGATCCCGTCTCAAGTCACCACTAAGGTCCCCGGCATCATCGTCGAACCAGGGACATTCCGATGCAATCCATCATCGACACACTGACGAGCACGGTCGCTGCCACCCATGCCGAAGACCTGCGCGCAGCCTTTGCGGCAGATCCGCAGCGTTTTGGCCGTTTTTCCGCTTCGCTCGACGACCTGTTGATGGATTATTCCAAATGCGCCGTGAATGACGAGGTGCTCGATCACCTCGAGCAGTTGGTCACAGCCGCCGGCGTCGCCACCAAACGCGACGAGATGTTCTCAGGTGCGCCGATCAATTTCACCGAAGGCCGCGCCGTTCTGCACACCGCGCTGCGGAACCGCTCAAACCGCCCCGTCATGGTCGACGGGCGCGATGTCATGCCGGACGTCAATGCTGTTTTGGATGCCATGGGCAAGTTCGCCGACGGGATCCGCTCCGGCGACATGAAGGGTGCGACCGGCAAGGCCATCACCGATGTCGTCAACATCGGCATCGGTGGCTCTGATCTCGGTCCGGTCATGGCGACACTGGCGCTCGCCCCCTTCCATGACGGCCCGCGCCTGCATTTCGTCTCCAATATCGACGGCGCCCATATCGCCGACACACTGAAGACGCTTCACGCCGAGACCACCCTCTTCATCGTCGCGTCGAAGACCTTCACCACGATCGAGACCATGACCAACGCCCAGACGGCGCGCACCTTCGTCGCCGATGCGCTCGGTGACGCCGCCGTGGGCCATCATTTCTGCGCCGTCTCGACGGCACTCGACAAGGTCGCCGCCTTCGGCATCGATCCCACGCGCGTCTTCGGCTTCTGGGACTGGGTCGGCGGGCGTTATTCGATCTGGTCGGCGATCGGTCTGCCACTGATGATCGCCATCGGCCCCAAAAACTTCGGCGACTTCCTCGCCGGCGCCCATGCCATGGACGAACATTTCCGTAACGCCCCCTTCCGCGGCAACCTGCCGATGCTGCTAGGCGCGCTCGGCGTCTTCCACCGCAATGTCCTGAACTACCCGACGCGCGCTATCCTGCCCTACGACCAGCGCCTGTCGCGTTTCCCGGCCTATCTGCAGCAGCTCGACATGGAATCGAACGGCAAGAGCGTGACGATCGACGGCAAGCCGGTCCAGGGTGCCTCAGGCCCCGTCGTCTGGGGCGAGCCCGGCACCAATGGCCAGCACGCCTTCTACCAGCTGATCCATCAGGGCACGAGCGTCATCCCGGCCGAATTCATGATCGCCGCCAACGGCTTCGAGCCGGAACTCCGCCACCAGCACGAGCTCCTGATCGCCAATTGCCTCGCCCAGTCGGAAGCCCTGATGAAGGGCCGGACGCTAACCGAGGCCAAAGGCCAGCTGACCGCCAAGGGTGCCTCCGACGAGGAAGCCGACTTTCTCGCCCCGCACCGCGTCTTCTCCGGCAACCGCCCCTCGATCACCTTCGTCTACGACCAGCTGACGCCTTACACCCTCGGCCGCCTGATCGCGCTCTACGAACACCGCGTCTTCGTCGAAGGCGTGATCTTCCGCATCAACTCCTTCGACCAGTGGGGCGTGGAGCTCGGCAAGGAACTGGCGACGGGGCTCTTGCCGGTGGTGCAGGGCAAGGTCGCGGCAACCGGGCATGATAGTTCGACGGTGGGGCTGGTCTCGGCGCTGGCGGAACGGAAGATGGGGTGAGTTGCGAGCAATGAACTCCCATCTGATGCGGCATCTGGAAGTTTTAACGATTCCCTGCTAGGTTGTGAACTCATTCACTGTTCGCGGCTATTGCATGAGGCTTTGGCGCTGGTGCTCGGACTGTCCATGATCTGGATATATCGAGCTAGCGAGAGAATCCCATGACAACAGTCACCTCCACAAATTCTGCGGCTCTTCTGATCCTCCAGCAGACAGCATCCATCCGACCGAGCCAGCAGCTAGACGCTGGTTCCGGCGACATGCTGGCGGTCGCAAATGGCATCAGCGAGCAGGTCAGCAGCAACCAGCAGCCGACGCAGGCCCAGTCAAAAATCTCGGAATCCCTCTTCAGCGTGAACCATGTCAGCATCAACAAGTTGAAGATGGATCTGATCGACCGCACCGGCAAAGCCCTCGGCGTCGACCAAGCGGACTTTGCGTCGAGAGAAGATTTCGTCGATGCCATGCAGAAAGCGCTCGGCAAACTGAAGATGGAAGGCGGAGATGACGCTGTCCGGGGCCTGGAGAAGGAACTTGGTCTCGACAAACTCGGCGTGTCCATCCAGGACGTGATCGACAGCGCCAAGGATCCCGAGGCGAACGACAAGCTGACCAAGGCCCTGGAAAAACAGGCCAAGATCAATCTCGGGCTCGACGAAGTCGCAGCACAGCGCTTTCCGATCCAGTTTGACGAGGCTGGAACCTATGGTCCGATAAGCTTCTGACCAGCTCACCGGGCCGGCCCCGGAAGCGACCCTCTTGATTTGAATTCAATGAGATATACATTGGAGCCAATGTATATCTTCGGAGAACGCCATGCAAATCGCCAAATGGGGTAATAGCCTTGCCGTGCGCCTTCCCGCCAGCGTGGTCGAAGCGCTGAAACTGAAGGAAGGTGACTATATCGAAATTCGCGCTGCAGACTGGCGCGAGCTCGATGTTGCTCGCAAGCCCACGCCGCAAGACCTTCTTCAGCGCCTGCGCGCCTTCCGGGGCCGATTACCGCCCGACTTCAAGTTCGACCGGGATGAGGCGAATGGCAGGTAGGTTCGTCGACACGAATGTGCTGCTCTATCTCGCATCCGGTGATCAACGAAAAGCTGATCTGGCAGAGGCCGCACTTAGCCAAGGGGGCACGATTAGCGTCCAGGTCCTCAATGAAATTGCTAACGTCCTGCGCCGGAAGATGCAGATGTCCTGGTCGGACACGCATGTTTTTATCGATATGGTCCGCGCATTGCTGACCGTCGAGCCTGTCACGACGACAACTCACCAGAATGGGCTTGTCGTCTCCGAGCGTTACGGGCTTTCCATCTATGACGCGATGATTGTTGCAGCCGCACTCCTGTCCGGTTGCGACACCTTGTTGTCCGAAGACATGCAGGACGGCCTTGTCATTGATGGCGGTCTGCGCATCGTCAACCCGTTTGGCCTACCTCCAAAGTCGGAATAGTGAACCAGCTGGCAGGCAACAAGATGTCCGCTGCCTCTTCTCCACCTCAAAACCCGATCTCCGCCGCCGTCGGCGGGTTGGCCCCTGCCCGCGAGACGGTCACGGCGGCAGCCTTGGCGCCGACCGTCAGCGCCTGCCGCACTGCCTCTTCCGACAACGTCGCGACCTTGTCCTTGGCCAGCAACCCCTGACGCTTCAGCGACGCCAGAATGCCTGCGTCGAACGTGTCTCCGGCGCCGACGGTGTCTACCACCTCGACTTTGTTCGACGGAACGGAAACCTTGAAGCCGGCCGTGTAGCCTGTCGCGCCTTCCGCGCCCTTGGTCAGCACCACGAGCTTGGCGCCGCGGGTCAGCCAGTAGGCGGCGCGTTCGTCCTGGGTGCCAGGAAGATCGAACCAGTCCAGATCTTCGTCGGAGAATTTCAGGATATCGGACATGTCCGCCATGCGGGCGATGCGGGCCTGGTGGGCGGCCTTGTCCTTGATGAAGCCGGGGCGGATGTTGGGGTCGAGTGAGATCACGCGGGTCTTGTGCTCGCGGGTCATCAGCGCCTCATAGGTCGAGCCGCAGGGTTCCGGGATCAGGCTGATCGCGCCGAAATGCAGCGCCTCGCAGTTGCTGTCCAGCGTGGGCAGGTCGGCTTCCGTGATCATGCGACCCGCGGTATTCTCGTCATAGAAGGCATAGGATGCCTGGCCGTTGGTGAGCTTGACGAGCGCAATCGTGCAAGGGCGCGAGAGCGTGGCGCAGTAGCTGTAGTCGACGCCCGAGGATTTCAGCGTGTCGCGCAGGATGTCGCCCAGCATGTCGTCGGAGAGGCCGGTGAAGAAGCCGGTGTCGATGCCGAGGCGCCCGAGCGCAATCGCCGTGTTGAAGATCGCGCCGCCGGCATAGGGCGAAAAGGCCCGCTCGCCGAGCGTGGTTTCGCGTGGCAACATGTCGATCAGCGCTTCGCCGCAACACAGGATCATCTCGACCTCCCAGTCATCTGTTTCAATCGATTTAAACCAAGTCGCTCTTGATTTCCAGTGCGACTGTGAGCATTTGCTCAGGCGAGCGACGAAATCCCACCATTGCGTCCCGACCATTCGAGCGGCGCATCGAGGAAGGCCTCGACTTCCGACAGCGTCTTCTCGTCGAACAGTTTCTGATCGCGGGCGACGGCGAGCACGTTCCGCCAGGTGGCGATGTAGTGGAGTTTTACCTTGCCGTCGTCGAAGCGCTGCTGGGCTTCCGGGAAGATGCCATAAAAGAACAGCGCAATGCCGTGGTCCACCACGCCACCGGCAGCCCTGATGGCATCGATGAACTTGAACATGCTGCCGCCGGCCGTCGTCAGGTCCTCGATGACGAGCACGCGCGAACCTTCCGGCATATGGCCTTCGATCTGCGCATTGCGGCCGTGCCCCTTCGGGGCTTTGCGCACATAGATCATCGGCAAGCCCAAGCGATCGGCGAGAAGTGCGGCAAACGGGATACCCGCCGTCTCGCCGCCGGCGATGCAATCGAACTGCTCGAAGCCGGCATTGCGCATCAGCGTCGCGGCAGCAAAATCCATGACGGCAGAGCGCACGCGCGGGTAGGACAGCAGCTTGCGGCAGTCGATATAGACGGGGCTCTTCATCCCCGAGGAGAGCTTGTAGGGCTCCGCCGCGTTAAAGTGGACCGCCTTGATCTCCCAGAGCATCTTCGCGACGAGTTCGGCCATGACGGCGGTGTCGGTGAAGGGGGTCTGGATCATCGGTCGCTCCTGTCAAACATGGGTCAAAGCGCAATAGCAGCAAGCCGTGCGGCCCGCCAGATCAACATGCATGGAACAATCCGCTTCGCCAGATCTTTACGGCTCGCCACACACGAAGGAACATCCCATGGACAACATGCTCGTCATCCAGCCGCTCGTCGCCCTCATCGCCGGTATCCTGATCCTGATCATGCCGCGCCTGCTCAACTACGTGGTCGCGATCTATCTCATCATTATCGGCGTGCTCGGCCTCTGGCCGCAGCTCGGCTCGCTCGGCGCCTAAACCTCAAGGCCTGCCAGCCCCTATCGACCGCAACAAGAGCCTCGTGCGCCCGCACGAGGCTCTTGGCGCATCAGGCGACATCCCAATGCAGCGGGAACTTCGGGTCGAATACCGTCACCGGCCCTGCCCCGGTGAAGATCTTGCTCGGGAATTCGACAGCCTCTTCACGCTTCACCAGTGTGATGGTCTCCTCGTTCGGCAGCAAGCCGTACCAGGCGGGTCCATTCAGCGAGGCAAAGGCCTCGAGCTTGTCGAGAGCATTCTCCTCTTCGAAGACGTGGGCAAGGCAGCTCATCGTGTTGATCGAGGTGTAGATGCCGGCGCAGCCACAGCCGCATTCTTTCAACGGGTCCACATGCGGGGCGCTGTCGGTGCCGAGGAAGAACCTGATATCGCCGGAAGCCGCTGTCTTGCGCAGCGCCTGGCGATGATTTTCACGCTTGGCGACCGGAAGGCAGTAATAGTGGGGGCGGATGCCGCCGACGAGAATGTCGTTACGGTTGATGATCAGGTGATGGGTGGTGATCGATCCGGCAAGGTTGCGGTCGGCAGCGCGGATATACTGGACACCGTCTTCCGTCGTCACATGTTCCACGGTGATCTTCAGCTCCGGCAGGCGCCTGCGCAGCGGCTCGAGAACCGTGTCGATGAAGACCTTCTCGCGGTCGAAGATATCGACCTCCGGTGTCGTCACCTCACCATGCACGCAAAGCGGCAGGCCAATCTTCGCCATGCGCTCCAGCACCGGCATGGCCTTGTCCATGTCGCGCACGCCGCCATGGGAATTGGTGGTGGCACCGGCGGGATAGAGCTTCACCGCCGTGATCAAGCCGGAGCGTTTGCCCTCCTCCACATCGTCGGGGTTCGTCTGCTCGGTCAGATAGAGCGTCATCAGGGGTTCGAAGCGGTCGCCCGCGGGAAGTGCCTTCACGATGCGCTCGCGATAGGCCTTCGCGTCCGCCGTGGTGACCACCGGCGGCACGAGGTTGGGCATGATGATGGCGCGGGCGAAGTGCCGGCTGGTGTCGCCGATCACGCCCTCCAGCATGGCGCCATCGCGCAGGTGCAGATGCCAGTCGTCGGGGCGGCGGATGGTGAGGGATGACATGGGCGGGGCCTCCGGCTTGGCGAGAACTCGCCGCCCTTAGCATGTCTGCCCACGGGGATCAAAGCATCAGGCGACCCGATCGCTCGCGGAAACTCCGGCCTTCTCCGCCTCTTCCGCCTGTTCGCGCCGATCCTGCTCCATGATCGCCTGTATCCGCGGAAGCGCCCGCTCGAAGGCGGCCACGCAGTCCGGATCGAACTGGGTGCCGGCGCGACCGAGGATGTGCTCGACCGTGCGCTCGAAGCTCCAGGCCGGCTTGTAGGGTCTCTCCGTCGTCAGGGCGTCGAAATTGTCGGCGATGCAGACGATGCGCCCGGAGATCGGGATCGCGGTGCCAACCAGACGGTTCGGATAACCCTGCCCATCCCAGCGCTCGTGATGGCTGGCGGCAATCTCGGAAGCGAGCTGCAGAAGCGAGGAACGGGAGCGGCCCAGGATGTCGCTGCCGATTTCGGCATGCGACTGCATCTGGCGATATTCGGCTTCCGTCAGACGCCCCTGCTTCAGCAGAACCGTGTCGGGCATCGCGACCTTGCCGATGTCGTGCATCGGCGCCGCCAGCCGGATGTCATGGCAGACATGGCTAGGCAGACCCAATTCGATCGCGATCGCTTCCGAATAGGCCGCGACGCGCAGTGTATGGCGGGCTGTCTCCGGGTCCTTGTACTCGGCGGCGAGCGTCAGGCGATGGATGATCTCCTGCTCGCGCTCGCGCAGCTCGCCCACGGCACGCTCGACCTCACGCCGCAACCATTCGGCCTGGTCGGCAAGCTGGCGCCGGGCTCGGGACAGACTGACGATATTTTGGACACGGGCCTGGAACTCGACCGGGTTCACCGGCTTGGTCAGGAAGTCGATAGCGCCGGCATTCAGCGCCGCCATGCGCGTCGTCATGTCCTTGTCGGCCGTGACGAAGATGACCGGTACTTCGGCATATTTTTCGAAGCGAACAATTTCCGTAAAAAGTTCGACGCCATTGTAGACCGGCATCTGGTAATCGATGATGGCGATGTCGAAATCGAGCTCCGGCAGCGCCGAGAGCACGGCATCGGGGCTGGCGTATGCCACTGCCTCGCAGTTGTCGAGCTTACCGACGAGCTTCGTCAGGAGCTTCAGATTTGTGCTGTTGTCGTCCACCAACAAAATACGCATGAACGCCTCCTTGCTTATCAGGCAACCAGTTTAAATTTAAGCGCGAGGATCTCCTCGCCGAGCAATTCGATATCCTCAGGTGCCGGGGGCTGGCTCCTGAGCGCATTGGCCTTCACCGCTAGGTCGTTCAGACCGACATTGGAGGCTGCCCCCTTGATCGTGTGCAGAACGCGGTCGATCTTTTCGGAGTCGTTCCTGCGAAGCGCCTGGTTCAACTCATCCAGCAGGCCGGTCGCATCGTCGAAGAAGGATTCGACCAGTTCCTGAAAGACGTCTTCGCCGAGCGCGTCGACGAGTTCGGCGTGACGCGCCTCGTCCAGACCTTCGATGCCGAGCCCGGGCATCGATTGAAGCGGCAAGGCGGTGAGATCCAGATCCGGCAGTTCCAGCTTCTGGGGGGCCGTCGTCGTTGCAGGGGCCGGTGCGGTTTCGCGGGCCGTCGACGTGGCGTGTGCAATCATCTTTCGCAATCTTTCCAGTGTCACGGGCTTGGCTTCGAAGCCTTTCATTCCGGCGTCGAGGCAGCGGCGGCGGTCGTCGTCCGAAGCGTTGGCGGTCATCGCGATGATCGGCACTTCGGCCGAGGGTCCGCCTTCGGCAATGATCCGCTTCGTCGCCTCGATGCCGTCCATGACAGGCATCTGCATGTCCATCAGGATGAGATCGAAGGTCTTTTCGCGGGAGATGGAGACGGCTTCTGCGCCGTCATTGGCGATCTCCACATCTTGGCCGAGACGGGCGAGGAAGCGGGTCGCAACGATCTGGTTGACCTTGTTGTCTTCCACCAGAAGGATGCGGTAGCGCGGCAGCGTTTCTTCGGCGATCACCTTGGCTGCAAGACCACTCGCCTCCTCGCGGGTCACGGGAACGACCGCCAGCTCGAACCAGAAGATGGAGCCCACGCCGACGGTGCTGCTCATGCCGAGCTCGCCGCCGAGCTTCTCGACGATCTGCTTGCAGATGGTGAGACCGAGACCGGTTCCGCCGTAGCGACGGCTGATCGAGGCGTCGACCTGGGAAAAGGGCTTGAACAGCTTGTCGAGGCCCGCCTCGTCGATGCCGATGCCCGTGTCTTCCACTTCGAAGCGGATCATCAGCTTGCCTTCGCGGTAGAAGTCGCGCAGGCGCAACGTGACCGTACCCTGCTGCGTGAACTTCACGGCATTCGACAGCAGGTTCAAGAGAACCTGGCGCAGGCGCGTCGGATCGGTCTTGACGTAGAGCGCTTGCAGCGAATCCGGCAGGTCGAGGATCACGGTATTGCCATGGTCGTCGGCTCGTCCCCTGATGATGCTGGCAGTACTTTCGGCCAGCGCGCAGACGTCGAAGGCGCGCTCCTCGAGTTCCAGCTTGCCATGCTCGATCTTGGAAAAGTCGAGGATCTCGTTGATGACCTCGAGCAGGGCTTCCCCCGAGGAGCGGATCGTCTTGACGCTCTGGATCGCGTCGTCCGGCAGTTCGGAGAGCTCGAGCAGTTCCGACATGCCGAGGATTGCATTCAGCGGCGTGCGGATCTCGTGACCCATGGTCGCCATGAACTGCGATTTCGCCCTGTTTCCGGCGTCGGCGCCTTCATAGGCCTCGCTCAGTTGCGTCGCCATGACCTGCAGTTCGTGACTCGACCTGCGCACCGACCGGAGCTGGCGATTGAGGATGACGACGAGGAACACGACCGAGACCATCAACAGGGAGAGCATGACCGTGGAGGTGCGCTCCAGGTTCAGGATCGTCGTGCGACTTTCCGCCCGCTCGTGGCTGACGCGCGTGTTGGTGTAGAGCAAGAGGTCTTCGGCAACACGCCCCATGCCAACAAGGGAGGTCTCAAGGCCCTTCAGCTGCTCCGCCGTCGGAAGTTTGCCGGCGGAATAAGCATCGAATATCGGCTGCGCATCACGAACAGACTGCGTCACGCTGCCCATATAGCCGCGGATCTTCTCGTCGCCGGAAAAGTAAGTGCCGAACTTCGCCTGATCGAGGATGGACACGCGGGAATAGAGGATGTCGTAGCGCAGCGAGAGCTCATCAAGCCGTTGCGGGTTCTGGGGGCCCCCCTGAACCTTCGAAAGGCTGTGGCTCAGCTGACGCACTTCCCGGTCGAGTTGGTAGACAGACCAGAGCGAATTCTCCCGCACGCCGTCTTCCATGATCCGGTACTGGCGGGCGATATCGACAAATAGGATGAGGAGGACGAACAGGAGCACGGCAGACACGGTCTGCAGAACGAAGGCCACCGTGCCTCCGCCTGCAAACTTCCGTGCTGTGGCTCCCGTCATTGTCACTGGCCGACCTCGATTTCCTTGATCTGCCAGACAGAGCGCGAGAAGTACTTCTCATTGTAGAGGCGCTGATCGAGATCGAAAGGATAGACCAGCATCAGAGGCCCCTTGTCCCGAACCGACATCAGCTTTCCGTCGAGTTTCGTCGCGAGGATGGTATCGAGCTTTGCGTCGTCAGCCGGCACATCAGCCGCGTAGTCGTTCAGAGCCCGGACCTTGAGGCTGGTGCCGGTCGCACCGACTGCGGCGAGGATTTCGCGCAGCAGCGGGCCTTCGAAGGTTGCCTTGCCTTCGGTCCAGGGTGTTTCCATCTCGCCCTTTCGACCCTTCAGCTTGTCCAGCATGGCAATGTCGAACTGCGCCGTATCCCCGGCATTGGTATTGGAGATCTCACCCTTGACGGTAAGCACGACCGGGCCGGTCGGCGCGTCCAGAGCAAGGACGCTCGTTGCGCTGAGTGCGGTTGCAAGACACGCGACGAGAATTCTCTTCATGAACCTCATTCCCCCCGTTAAGCCGAACGGAGTTCGGGATGGACTGCCGCCGCACCGAGATGATCGGCCAGCAACTTGCAAAAGGCGACGGCTTCGACCGGTTTGTGAAGGAAGTCCGTGACACCGGCGACCTTTGCCTCCTCGCGCAGGCGCGGTTCGTCGTCTGCCGTGACCATGACCATGGGAACGTCGCGATAGCGATCCATCAGGCGCACGGCCTTGATGAACTGAACTCCGGACATGCCTGGCAACTGATTGTCAACGATCAGCATGTCGAAGGTCTCGGCGTGACACAGCATCAATGCCGTATTGCCATCGCCCGCGACCTTGATCTCCTCAGACGTCACCTTCTTCGCGAGGTGACGGATGATCATCGCATTGGTCGGATTGTCCTCGACAATCAATACCGCCATTTCCTTCACCCCTATGAACACACCTTGAGACCCGCCAGCCCTCATGGCCCAGCGCGAACGGCGTTAACCTTTCATGGAAGAGTTGTATCAGGGGGAGGCTGAAATTCGCTGAACCAAACCGGTACAATTTTACCGATGGCGCATTTAATTAGAACTTAAGAATTTACGAAGCCTCGACTAGGCCTTGCGCGCGACCTGTTCAGAACAGGTCGAAGGTGAAATCGGCCGCACGGCTGCGCTGCAGAACGAGCCTGCCATTGGGCAGATCGTTGAGCTCGACCTTTGCTTCGATCTGTGCCGGAGTGAGACCGTAATGGACCCACCGGGCAATGAGTCGCCGCTCCAGTTCCTCGATCGGTGGTGCGACCATGACGGTCAGATCAAAGAGATCGGCGAGACCGGCCCAACGTCCCTGATCAAGCAGAAGATAATTGCCCTCGGCGATTACGATGCGATCCTCCGGCGCAATGCAGCGGGCTGCCGCAATCGCAAGTTCCCGCGTGCGATCGAAGACCGGCACGTAGACCTCACCGCCGGCCTTCACAGCGCGCAGCAGGTCGGTCAGTCCGCGCACATCGAAGGTGTGTGGTGCGCCCTTACGGGCAAGGTCGCCGCGCTCGTCGAGAATGGAATTGTCGAGGTGGAAGCCGTCCATCGGCAGGATCGCGCTGCGATGTCCCCTCTCTCCCAGGATCTCATGCAGGCGATCGGCAAGCGTCGACTTGCCGGCACCGGGAGGCCCGGCAACGCCAACGAGCAGACGGGCGCCCGCATGCGCCCGCCGCTCTATGTCCGATAGAAGATCGTCGAGACCTGCACTCATGCAGCGAGGCCGGTATCCGGTGCCGGGCGCGCTCCCGTCATGAAGGCCACGGCATCCGACATGGTGTAATCCTTCGGATTGATCACGCAGAGGCGCTTGCCCAGACGGTGAACGTGAATGCGGTCCGCCACTTCGAACACATGCGGCATGTTGTGGGAAATCAGCACGATCGGCATGCCGCGCGAGCGGACGTCGAGGATCAGCTCCAGAACCTTGCGACTTTCCTTGACGCCGAGGGCCGCCGTCGGTTCGTCGAGGATGATCACCTTGGAGCCGAAGGCCGCCGCACGAGCGACCGCCACACCCTGGCGCTGACCGCCCGAGAGCGTTTCCACCGCCTGGTTGATGTTCTGAATGGTCATCAGGCCGAGCTCGGAGAGCTTGTCGCGGGCGATCTTCTCCATCGCCGGCCGGTCCAGCTTGCGGAAGACCGAGCCCATGATGCCCGGTTTGCGCAACTCGCGACCGAGGAACATGTTGTCGGCGATCGAAAGCGCCGGCGACAGAGCGAGGTTCTGGTAGACGGTCTCGATGCCAGCCTTGCGCGCCTCGATCGGCGAACGAAAGTTGATCTGCCGGCCTTCGAGCTTGATCTCGCCTTCATCAGGCGTGACGGCACCCGAGATCGCCTTGATCAGCGACGACTTGCCGGCACCGTTGTCGCCGATGACGGCGAGGATTTCGCCCGGGTAGAGATCGAAGTCCGCCTGATCGAGGGCAGTGACGCGGCCGTAACGCTTGACCAGACCGCGGGCGGTGAGAATGGGTTCCTGGGTCATCAGCCTGCTACCTTTCTGATCCACTGGTCGATTGCGACGGCGGCAATGATGAGAACGCCGATCAACAGATAGGTCCATTGCGGGTCCGTGCCGATCAGGCGCAGGCCGAGCTGGAAGACCCCAACGATCAGGGCGCCGAAGATCATGCCGAGGATCGAGCCGCGGCCACCGAAGAGCGATATGCCGCCGATCACCACGGCGGTGATGGATTCGATATTGGCGAACTGGCCGGCAGTCGGGGAGACCGAGCCGATGCGGCCGATGAGCGCCCAGCCGGCGAGTGCGCAGATGAGGCCGGAGAGCGTGTAGACGGAGATCAGCATGCGCTTGACGTTGACACCGGCCAGTTCAGCCGCATCCGGATCGTCGCCGACCGCGTAAACGTGACGACCCCAGGCCGTGTGATTGAGCACATACCAGAGGACCGCGACCAGAAGCACCATCGCAATGACGCCATAGGTGAGCACAGCGCCGCCCATGCGAATGTTCTCGCCGAAGAACTTGAGGATCGGCGCATTCGCGTCGATGTCCTGGCTGCGGATGGTCTCGTTGGCGGAATAGAGGAAATTGGTGGCAAGCACGATCTGCCACATGCCGAGCGTCACGATGAACGGCGGCAGCTTCATGCGCGCCACGAGCACGCCATTAATGAAACCGCAAAGACCGCCGACGACGAATCCGCACAGCACGGCGAGTTCGGGTGGCAGACCATAGCGGAAGGCGAACTGACCCATGACCACCGAGGACAGCACCATGATGGCGCCGACCGAGAGGTCGATGCCGGCGGTCAGGATGACCAAGGTCTGAGCGGCGCCGACGATGCCGACGATCGCGACCTGCTGCAGGATCAGGGTCAGGGTGAAGGCCGAGAAGAACTTGCCGCCGAGAATGAAGCCGAAGGCCGCAACCGACAGGACCAGCACGATCAGGGCAACGGCTGCAGGGCTCGAATGGAGGAAATGCTGGAAACGCTCCAGTGCGGTCCGCTCGTGTCGATCGAACGAGGCGACCTGGGTGGAACTGCTCGAGAGGACCTTCTCGAATTCCTGCGGATTTCGCGTTTCGGGGTTGGCCGGCTGCATGAGTCATCCTCCCTGCCGTTGTCGATTTTTGTCATTCCATGAAGGATACGCCAGACATGGCTGCGCACAAGGCCGGGCGTTCAGCCACTGGCGGATGGAGACCATCCGCCAGCGCTGCAGTTCAGGCGCGCAAGCCGGGGATCAGCCCCAGCACTTGTCCGTGCCAGCCTTGGTATCGATGGACTCGACGCCAGCGGCCGGCTTGTCGGTGACGAGGGCGACGCCCGTGTCGAAGAAGTTCTTGCCTTCGGTGGCAGCCGGCTTCTCACCGGTGTCGGCGAACTTCTTGATGGCTTCGATGCCGAGCGAGGCCATCAGCAGCGGATACTGCTGCGAGGTCGCACCGATGACGCCTTCAGCGACGTTCTTGACACCAGGGCAACCGCCGTCGACCGACACGATCAGCACGTCACCTTCCTTGCCGACGGCCTTCAGCGCTTCATACGCGCCGGCAGCAGCCGGTTCGTTGATGGTGTGAACGACGTTGATGGACGGATCCTTCTGAAGAAGGTTTTCCATGGCGGTGCGGCCGCCTTCTTCATTGCCGTTGGTGATGTCGTGGCCGACGATGCGCGGATCGGTTTCGTCGCCGATCTTGTTGATGTCGGCGGTGTCGATGCCGAAGCCCTTCATGAAGCCCTGGTTACGCAGGACGTCGACCGACGGCTGCGAGGGGGTGAGGTTGAGGAAGGCGATCTTGGCGTCCTTGGCAGCGTCGCCGAGGGTTGCTGCAGCCCACTTGCCGATGAGTTCGCCGGCGAGAAGGTTGTCGGTCGCGAAGGTCATGTCGGCGGAGTCGATCGGCTCTAGCGGCGTGTCGAGGGCGATGACGAGGAGACCTGCATCACGAGCCTTCTGGACGGCCGGGACGATGCCCTTGGTGTCGGATGCGGTGAGCAGGATGCCCTTCGCGCCGTCGGCAATGCAGGTTTCGATGGCGGCAACCTGGCTTTCCGAGTCACCGTCGACCTTGCCGGCATAGGCCTTCAGGGTCACGCCGAGTTCGGCGGCCTTGGCGGTCGCGCCTTCCTTCATCTTGACGAAGAAGGGGTTGGTGTCGGTCTTGGTGATGAGGCAGGCGGAAACGTCGGCGGCCTGTACCGGAGCGGCGAATACAACGCCGAGGGCCAGGGTCGACAGGGCAGCAGTGATCAGAGACTTTTTCATTTGGTATTCCTCCCGAATGGTGTCGGCCAGCTCCTCCGGCCGCAATGCTTCGGCACGGATCACCGCTTGGCGATCCGATCAGGCGCCATCAGGCACCCACTCCTCCACGACCTCATTTAGAACATCAGAACATTTCCGCTGTCAATAAATAAATCCAGTTGAATTATTAAATCGGTGTGACATTCTGCGGGGGCTTTCGTAAAAGGAAGCGGTCGGGAGGAGCGACCTTAGTGTCACAGGATGATCATGCAAGACTGGCGGATCCGGCGCCCAGGGTAAGTGCCGGCGGCGGCTCGAACCAGGTGCGCGTGCGCGCCTACAACGAGCGGCTTGTGCTGTCGCTCGTCCGGCAAAACCCGGGATGTTCCAAGGCCGATATCGCCCGCTTGACCGGACTTTCCGCACAAACCGTCTCGGTCATCATGCGCTCGCTCGAGAGCGACGAACTTTTGATGCGCGGCGAGCCCATTCGCGGCCGCGTCGGGCAACCGTCCATACCGATGTTCATCAATCCGGATGCCGTCTTCTCTTTCGGCGTGAAAATCGGCCGCCGCAGCGCCGACCTCGTACTCATGGATTTCGCCGGCAAGATCAGCAAACAGCGGCACCGGACCTACCGCTACCCGCATCCCGACCATCTCCTGCCCTTCATCTGCGACGGCATCGCCGAGATGGAAGCGGACATGGACGAGACGATGCGGACCCGTATTGCCGGCATCGGCATTGCCGCCCCCTTCGAATTGTGGAACTGGGCTGAGGAAGTCGGTGCGCCCGAGGGCGCCATGGAGATCTGGCGGCATGTCGACCTTCAGGGTGAGGTCCAGACGCGGATGTCGCATCCCGTCTACCTGCGCAACGATGCCACCAGCGCCTGCGGCGCGGAACTCGTCTTCGGCGCCGGCCAGCGCTATCCCGATTTCGTCTATTTCTACATCGGCTCCTTCATCGGCGGCGGCATCGTCGTCAATTCTGCGCTCTTCGTCGGCCGCACCGGGACTGCCGGCGCCATCGGCCCCCTCCCCGTGCGCGACAAACACGGCGAGACACGCCAGCTGCTCGACATCGCTTCGATCTTCGTTCTGGAAAACCTGCTGCGCGAGCGCGGCATCGATCCGCAGCCGCTCTGGTATGCAGCGGAAGAATGGATCGACTTCGGTGAACCGCTGGAGATCTGGCTGCAGGACACGGCAGCAGCACTCGCCCAGGCCGTGATCGCGGCCGCCTCGATCATCGACTTTGCCGCTGCCATCATCGACGGAGGCTTCCCCGCATGGGTGCGCCACCGCCTGGTCAAGGCTACCATCGAGGCGATGAACCGTCTCGACCTTCAGGGCGTCGTCATTCCCGACATCGTCGAAGGCGAGGTCGGAGACCAGGCCCGTGCCATCGGCGGCGCCAGCCTGCCGATCTTCGACCGCTATCTCATCGACCAAACCGTATTGTTCAAGGACACCGCCCATGCTGAAGGGAATTGATCCCCTCCTGAGCCCCGAGCTCCTCGCCACCCTGCGCGCCATGGGTCACGGCGACGAAATCGCCATCGTCGACGGCAATTATCCGGCGCTCGAACATGCAAGGCGCCTGGTGCGACTGGACGGCCATTACCTCGTGCCTGTGCTGAACGCGATCCTCAGCATCATGCCGATCGATGATTTCGTGCCGGAAGCAATCTTCCGCTCCGTGGTCGGCGGAAAGCCGGACCAGATCGATCCCGTGCACCAGGAAATCATCGACTGTTGCGCAAAGCACGAGCCGAAAGTGCCGGTCACGAAGCTGATCGGCGCGGATTTCTACAATAGGGTGAAGGCCGCGCACACGGTCGTGCAGACCGGCGAGCCGCGTCTCTACGCCAACGTCATCCTGCGCAAGGGCGTGATCTACCCGTAAGACCGGAACTCAGCCTTCGAGGGCGCGCGAAATCCGTCGGGACAGTTCCACGGGATTCTTCAGAACGATGGCGCGGCTGGTGCGCTCCACCAGCTGCTCGCGCGCCAGTCTCGACATTTCACGCGACACCGTCTCGCGGCTTGCACCGATATGCTCGGCCAGTTCCGCATGCACGAGCGGCGGCGAGATTATGCGTTCGCGACCGCCGTCGTTGCGCACCCGCGAAAGCCTGAGCAGCGTGTTGTAGAGCCGGTGCTTCGTGTCGAGGAAAGACAGTTCCGACAGGCGGTCGTTCATGGCGCGGATGCGCTTGGACAGGAGCTGCAGCAGCGTCAGCGCCACGTCCGCTCTCTGTCGCAGGATGTCGTGGAAAACGATGCAGGGGATCACGGTGACCGTGGCATCGCTGACGGCCATCAGGCTCGCCGAGCGCGCCATGTCGTCGATGGCGGACTGTTCGCCCAAGATGTCGCCGCGCTTGAAGCTGCCTAGAATGGCTTCCTTGCCGACCGAAAACCGCAGCACGGCGCGAATCTCTCCGGTCTGGACGATGAAGACATCCTTGGACATGTCTTCGAAATCGACGAGACTTTCGCCGGCACTCAAGGTGCGCGAATGGCAGCGCGCCAGCCATTCGCGGTCTTCTTCCGGGGTCAGGCCAGCAAAGATTCCACATCCGCGCAGTGTCGGAAGCGTGTTTGCCGGGAGCGGCAGGGGAGAACCTGTCGAAGCGTTTGCTTTCATTTACGGATTACTTGTCGCATTCATGTCTATGAAGCTTACTTATTCGCTCGCGTCGATCGATAGCAAGATGCCGGAAATCAAGACCCTTACAATTCGGCTACCAGATATCATCGAATTTCATTCAATTTGGAACAATGCAGAAACCAAACTGAAAAAGTCAACCAATCGCCCCTGACGACGGCCCCCAGACATCGGTCAGCGCAAAGCCGTGCTCGAAGGGATCGAAAGGGTCCAGCGCCACCTGATGCAGGCCGAAGGTGAAGCCGCGGCCACTGATCGTCGGAATGACGGCCGGGCGGCCGGCGACCTCGGAAACAGCGGCGAGACCGACTTCGAACTCGGAGCCGATGATCGAACGCGACAGCATCACATCGCCGACCTTGACCTTGCCGCGCGCATGCAGCGTCGCCAGATTGGCCGAGTTGCCGGTGCCACAGGGGGACCGATCGACGCGCCCCGGCCACATCGTGGTGCAGGTGCGGATCGCGCCATCGGGATCAACGTCGCGGAACATGACATAGGCGACGCCCGAGATCGCGGGGATCTCCGGATGGACCACCGGGATCTTCCGGTTGATCTCTTCCTTGAGGATCATGCCGGCTTCGACCAGCGCCCGCGCATTGCCCTTCTCGATGGTCAATCCCACCTGAGCGACATCAACAAGCGCATAGAAAATGCCGCCATAACTCAGGTCGAAGGTGATGCGGCCCCATTGCTCGGTGTCGAGCGAAACATCCAGCTCGTGGACGAAGGACGGGACCATGGTGAGCTTCACCCGTTCGCAGCGTCCGTCCCGGCAGGTGGCCGTCGCCTTGACCAGACCGGCTGCCGTTTCCAGCATGACGATCGTCTCCGGCTCCTGCATCTCGACCATGCCGCTTTCGAGAAGTGCCGTCGTTACGCAGATCGAGTTGGAGCCGGAGCTCGCATGGGCCTGGTCCGGCTGCAGGATGACGAAGGCCGCATCCGCCGCCGGGTTCTTCGGCGGCAAGAGCAGGTTGACGGAGCCGATCGGCGCGCCGCGCGGCTCGAGCACCAGCATGCGCCGGAGCGCCTCGCCCTTCGGATCGGTGTTCAGCCATAGCAGCTGCTCGGCGACCGTCTCGCCGGGGATCTTCGGCACGCCACCGGTGGCAACCCTGCCGATTTCACCCTCGGCATGCACGTCGAGCAGTTGAAGCGTGCGCTTCCATCTCATGTCTTTTACCCCACAGTCGGTCGAGTTCACCGCCCCGAAGCAGTGCATCTCCATTCAAGATCACATGGACACCCGTGAGCTCAAGTGGCGACCTTGCGGTTCCCGACCTGCAACGTTGCCGAAACCTGTTAAATCAGCAAAGGGTCTTATCCAAGTGCTTTTGTTGAACAGTTCGACAAACAGCCAAGGCGGCAGAGGCGAAACATGACTGGGAGATAGCCGTCTTTTCCCTGACGCGCCACTCAAGCCCGATCCGGAAATTAACCTTTTATTAACTCTTTCCCCGCCCATGCGGCCGCCGGTGTTATCCTGCGATCAGATCTAGACTGGAGACCAGCCATGCACCGGATGGAGACGATCAATCGCAAGACCTGGGAAAACGCCTGGTCGATCCGCGAATATAGCCGCAGCGAAGGTTTCCTCGACGAGGGAGAGCGAGCCGCATTCGACCATGCGACGGCGCAGGGCGGCAGGCGCATTCTCGACATCGGGATCGGCGGCGGCCGGACTGCGGGTCTTCTTGCGGATGGCCGGGACTATATCGGCATCGACTATACGGCGCAGATGGTAGAGCGGGCCAGAGCCAACCACCCGACATTGCGGTTCGAGCACATGGATGCGCGCGATCTGAGCGCCTTCCCAGACGCGTCGTTCGATCTGGTCGTCTTCAGCTTCAACGGCATCGATTCCGTCGATCCCGACGGTCGAGTGCGGGTGCTGGAAGAGGTCTCTCGAGTGCTCTCTCCCGGCGGGCGTTTCGTCTTCTCGACCTTTCACAAGGACTGGCAGGGTTTCAACGCCCTGCCAGACTACCGACGGGTGGAGTGGACGATGGATCCGCTGCGACTGGGGTTCAGGCTCTATCGCTATGTCGAAGGAGGCATCCTCAAGGCCATTCGCCTCAGGAAGCATCGAACGCTTGAGGTGCGCGCCGATGACCATGCGATCCTGATGCATGGTGCACATGATTTCGGGATCATGGTGCATGCGACGACGCGTCAACATCTTCTGGATCAACTCGGACAAGCGGGCTTTGCGGGCGAGCCGCTGCTCATGGACAGGGACGGACACGTCCTTGGACATCAGTGGCCCAGCAGCCTGCATTTTCTATACGTGGTGGCCCAGAAACCGTTGCAGAACTGAGGGCTGCACATTCCAGCCTGCGGATTGCCACCCAGTGCGCCCGCCATGGCGGGCAACCGGCGACATTCGTAGACATGCGGCAATACCGCTTGCAGCTTCAGGTTCGTCTGTCAAAAATATTGGGAAGAGAAATGGCGCACCCGAAGAGATTCGAACTCCTGACCCCCAGATTCGTAGTCTGGTGCTCTATCCAGCTGAGCTACGGGTGCGTACCAACCGACTGTCCGTCGGCGTTGGCGATCCTCTAAAGCGGGACGCTGCGGAATGCAAGCGCCCATTTCGAAAAAAGAGTCATTTTCCTGTCATGCGCCACGTCGGCGACGCTCACGCGCGGGCGCGCCAGTCGTCGAGAGCCACTGGCCTGTCGGGGATCTCGACACGGAACATGGTGCCGGGGCCTGGCTTTTCGACCAGCGCGATCGTGCCGCCATGGGCGATGATAAGTTCGCGCGCGATGGCAAGGCCGAGCCCGGTGCCGCCGGAGCGGGCAGAGCCGCGGAAGGCTGCAAACAGGTTTTCGCGGGCCTTGCGCGGCATGCCCGGCCCCGTGTCGTCGATCACGATTGCGACGACCGAACCGGTGCGCTGCGCCGAGATGGTGATGCGCCGCGGTTGGTTCGGCTCATCGGGGGTGAACCCTTGCAGGGCTTGGACGGCATTGCGGCAGATGTTGTGAACCACGCGGAACAACTGCTCGCTGTCGGCATCCACTTCGATATCCGTGCCGACGCTGTCGACGAATTCAATGCCGGTTTCCGGGCTCAGATGCAGGAGATCGCGCACTTCCTGGCAGATCTCCGCCAGGAGAAAGCGTCTGCGGCGGGGTTCTGCCTCCGACGTCTGCCCATAGGACAGGACCTCGCTCGTGTAGCCGACGGCACGGTCGATGGTGCGCAGGAGCTTCGGCGCAAAGCTCTTCACCAGCGGATCGTCCACATCGACCAGCCGGTCGGACATCAGCTGTGCCGAGGCCAGAATATTGCGCATGTCGTGATTGATCTTGGATACGGCGAGACCGAGGTCGGCAAGCGTCTTCTGCTGGCGCAGCGTCTTCTGCAACTGGACCTGCATGCGCGACAAATGCCGGCCGGCCACCGCAATCTCGTCATTGCCTTCGGACGTGGGCAGAACGCGCTTCGGATCCTCGGGGTCTTCGGCGAAGAACTGCATGCTGCGGGCCAGCCGCCGGACCGGCATGATCATCACCCGGTTGATCGCGAGGAACATGAGGAAGGCGGTGATGATGGAGATGATCAGCGACACGACCAGGATGTTGCGCGCATAAGCCAGCATCGCCTTGCGCAGAGGCGCTTCGTCGATGACTATCTCGACCGTTACCGGGCTCGCCTCGGCAATCGGACCATAGACCCGGAGCAACCGGTTGCCGCCGAAGAAAAGTGTATAGAGCGCGTCTCGGATCGAGCCGAATTCGGAGTATTCGGCAAGGTCGAATGCGGCGTCCACCTCGGTCGGCATCTCGGTGACCGCGAGCAGCTGAGAGGTGCCGTCCTTGCGCAGGACGATGGCCTTCGTTCCCGTGGTCGCCAAGGCGCTGTCCTGCACGCCGCGCGGCAGTTCGAGCGGCTGCAGCCCGTCGATCACGACGCTCGCAGCTGCCGCCGTGTTCAGCCGGTCCTGCAGCCATCGCTGACGCATGGTCGCCACAGAGGGAGCAAAGATGAGAATTTCGGCCAGCATGACGAAGGCGATCGTCAACCAGAGCAGCTTGCCCGACAGGCCGCGGATGCGGGACGGCATGGCGTAACCTCCGGAGAGGTCGGCCTGCAGATCGCTGTCCTGCCGGTCGTACATCAGCCCTCGTTCCTGTCGTCTCTGTCCTCTGCCCGCCGTTCGCCGACAATGAGGCAGTTTCATGAGACTAATGCAGTGCGACTGTGCATGCCATGCGTAAGTCGCGAAGAAACATGAAACTTTGTCCATGTTAACGAGGGAAAAGGCGTGGCGGATGTATGGCAGACCTGCCATTTTTTCACGAAATCGTCAGGGCGGAAACGGTTGTTGGCCGGCTGATTGACTCCCAAGCCCCCTGACACTATAAGCCGCGCACGTTCGGAAACATGCGCCCGGCGGCGCTTACCCGTGCGAAGAACCAAAACGCTGTTGCAATTTGCACATCCAAGAAGGGCCGCACACCGCGGTATTAAATAAATGTCGAAGCGTACTTTCCAACCTTCCAAGCTTGTTCGCAAGCGCCGCCACGGCTTCCGTGCGCGTATGGCCACCAAGGGCGGCCGCCTTGTCTTGAACGCACGCCGCGGTCGCGGTCGCGCCAAGCTCTCGGCCTAAGGGCCGGACGAGCCCGACGAGATGACGGGCCCATGACGTCCACGGACTCCAAAAATCCTGTCGGCCGGCTGAAAAGCCGGCCCCAGTTTCTCGCCGTGCGACACGGCGAAGCGCGCAAGGGTCGCATCTTCCTGCTCGAAGTGCTCGACCGCAAGGACGACGCGCAGCCCCGCGTGGGCTTCACAGTCACCAAGAAACACGGCAATGCAGTGGAACGGAACCGCATGCGACGCAGGCTGAAAGAAGCCGTGCGACTGAATGCGGCGTTTGCAATGCAGCCGGGACACGACTATGTCATTGTCGCCCGGCGCGAGGTGCTGGACATCCCCTTCGATCAATTGTCCCGGCAGCTGATCCACCGCATCGAAAACCGCCCGTCGAACAAAAGCCGGTCCGACAAGACCGCTCCCAGGAAAGAGTGATGCAGAACAACCGCAACTATTTCATCGCGATTGCCTTATCGGTGGTGATCGTCCTCGCCTGGCAATTCTTCTACATGAACCCGCGCATCGAGGCCCAGCGCCAGGCGCAGGAAGCGCAGCTTGCCCAGCAGCAGCAGGCCGAAACCGCGCAGCAGGCCACCACGCCGGCAGCGACCGTCGACGGCAGCCTTCCAGCAGGCGGTGTCGCCACTGCGGAAGCAAGCCGCGAAGCCGCTGTCGCGAAGACCGCCCGCGTCGCCATCGAAACCCAGGATCTCGTCGGCTCGATCAACCTCACCGGTGCCCGTCTCGACGACCTGAAGCTGCGCCAGTATCGCGAGACCGTCGATCCGACGAGCCCGATCGTCACGCTGTTCAACCCCGCCGAAACGCGCGACGCCTATTTTGCCGAACTCGGCTTCATCGCCGGTGAAAATGCCGGTTCCGTTCCGGGGCCGAACACTGTCTGGACCGCGTCTGAAGGCGCCAAGCTCACCGAGACGACGCCGGTTACGCTCACCTTCACCAATGAAGCCGGCCTCACCTTCAGCCGCAAGATCGCCGTCGACGAACATTACATGTTCACCATCGAAGACGAGATCGTGAACAATGGTGCGGCCGCCGCGAGCCTTGCGCCCTATGGCCGCGTCACACGTTACAACAAGCCCGCCACGCCCTCGATCTTCGTCCTGCACGAAGGTTTCCTCGGCGTCCTCGGAGCCGAAGGCAGCCTCGTCGAACATGACTATACGGATGTCGAAGAAGAGGCGATCGCCAATGCCAAGGCGACCGGCGGCTGGCTCGGCATCACCGACAAGTACTGGGCAACGTCGCTCATTCCGCAGCAGAGCCTGCCCTACGAGTCGCGCTTCTCCTATTTCACCGATGGCCAGGCCCGCTTCCAGGCCGACTACAAGAACGACGCCGTCAGCATCCCCGCTGGCCAGAGCACATCCGTCAAGACACTGGTCTTCGCCGGCGCCAAGCAAGTTCCGGTCATCGACAGCTATCAGGAAAGCCTCGGCATTCCGAAGTTCGATCTGATGATCGACTGGGGCTGGTTCTACTTCATCACCAAGCCGATGTTCCACCTGATGGACTACTTCTTCCATCTCGTCGGCAATTTCGGCGTGGCCATCCTGCTCACCACCATCGTCGTCAAGCTGATCTTCTTCCCGCTCGCCAACAAGCAGTATGCCTCCATGGCCAACATGAAGCGCGTGCAGCCGAAGCTTGAAGAGCTGAAGACCAAGTATGCCGACGACCGCATGGGCCTGCAGCAGGCGATGATGGCGCTCTACAAGGAAGAAAAGATCAATCCGGTTGCCGGCTGCTGGCCGGTGCTCCTGCAGATCCCGGTCTTCTTCGCCCTCTACAAGGTCATCTACGTCACGATCGAAATGCGCCATGCGCCGTTCTTCGGCTGGATCCAGGATCTTTCGGCGCCGGATCCGACGACCTTCATCAACCTGTTTGGCCTGTTGCCCTTCGATGCGCCGTCCTTCCTGCATCTCGGCGTCTGGCCGATCATCATGGGCGTCACCATGTGGCTGCAGATGCGGATGAACCCGACGCCGCCGGATCCGACGCAGGCGATGCTGTTCAACTGGATGCCCGTGATCTTCACCTTCATGCTCGGCACCTTCCCGGCCGGTCTGGTGATCTACTGGGCCTGGAACAACACGCTGTCGATCCTGCAACAGGGCCTGATCATGAAGCGCCACGGCGTCGAGATCGAACTGTTCAAGAATATCGGTCGGATGTTCAGGCGAAAGCCTGCCGAAACGAAGTGACGAACCGAAGCCCCGGCCATGCCGGGGCTTTCTCTTTGTTGATCGAGATCCGCCGATGACCGACATGACCGCCCCCACACCACGCGCCTGGCTCGGCATCGCGCTTGTTGCCGGCTCGGCCGTCGCCTGGAGCTATGGCGGGGCGATACAGCGCTTCATCGGCGTCGAGGATGGCTGGACGATCGTCTTCTGGCGCTGCCTGTTCGCCGGTCTCTTCCTGCTGACCTTCATGCTTGTCCGAGACGGGATCTCCGGCACGGTCCGGCTGTTCCGTGCCATGGGCTGGCCAGGCTTCTGCATCGCCGTCGGTTTTGCCCTCGTCTCCACCTTCTTCGTGCTGGCCGTCACCATGACACCGGTCGCGAATGTCGTGCTGTTCATGGCCTCGATCCCGCTGTTTGCCGCGCTTCTCGCGCGCATCGTTCTCGGGGAGCCGATCACGCCGGTCACCTGGGGCGCGATCCTTGCCGTCATCCTCGGCGTGGGCATCATGGTCTCGGCCTCGATCGGCGACGGTGGTTCGATCCTCGGGTTGACGCTGGCTGCGGCCATCCCGGCGATTTTCGCCTGCATGACGGTGCTGACCCGCCGCTATCCCGGCATCCGCATGACGCCGGCGGCCTGCAGCGGATCCTTCATCGCGTCTGCGATCGCCGCCAGCCAGGCTGGCGCCTTTGCCGTCGGCGGGCAGGACCTCGTGCTTCTCTTCTGTTTCGGCGCGCTCAATCTCGGGCTCGGCATGGCGCTCTATGTCACGGGCGCGCGGATGATCCCGTCGGCGCTCGCCGCGCTCATCGGCACGGCCGAAATGATCCTCGCCCCGGTCTGGATGGTCATCCTGCACAACGAGATCCCCTCGGGACGCACGATCATCGGCGGCGCGCTCGTCATGGCGGCCCTCTTTACCTATTTGATCAGCCACGCGCGGAACGCTTCGCGACCCGTTCCGACCCCGGCTGCTTGACTTTCGGGGCCAAAACCCGGATCTGTCCGGCTCAAGAAAGGCCCGACCCATGACCGAAACACACGACAAGCCCGACCAGCCGCTCTTCGGCCGTCCCTGGATCTTCATCCGCGGCGTGCCGTCAATGGAATTCCTGCCGCCGGAAGGCCCGCTCGAAGTGGCCTTTGCCGGACGCTCGAATGTCGGCAAGTCGTCGCTGATCAATGCCTTGGTCGGCCAGAAGGGTCTCGCGCGCACGTCCAACACGCCCGGCCGCACGCAGGAGCTCAACTACTTCGTGCCCGACGGCTATTCCGGTGGAGCCGGAGACCTGCCGCCGATGGCGCTCGTGGACATGCCGGGCTACGGTTATGCCCAGGCGCCGAAGGAACACGTGGATGCCTGGACGAAGCTGGTCTTCGATTATCTGCGGGGGCGCTCGACGCTGAAGCGCGTCTATGTGCTGATCGACAGCCGCCACGGGCTGAAGAAGAACGACGACGAAGTGCTGTCGCTGCTCGACAAGGCCGCCGTCTCCTACCAGATCGTGCTCACCAAGACCGACAAGATCAAGGCGCCCGCCGTGCCGAAGCTGATCGCGGAGACGCAGGAAAAGATCAAGAAGCGGCCGGCAGCCTTCCCGGGTGTTCTCTCGACATCCTCTGAAAAGGGTGATGGCCTCGACCAATTGCGCGGGGCAATCAGCGAGGCCATCGGTCGGAGCCTTTGACGCTCAGGCTCCGATCAGATCGGCCCTAGCCGGCGGAGGCCGGGCCGAATCGTCGTTCCTTACATCTTGGGCAGGATGACCGCGTCGACGACGTGGATCACGCCGTTCGACTGCTTGACGTCGGCGATGGTCACGGTGGAGACGCCACCCATTTCATCGGTCAGCGTCACCTTGCCGTCAGCGGCCTTGGCTTTCAGCACGCAACCGCCCACGGTGGTCACGTCGTGTTCGCCGCCATCATCCGAGATCATCTTGACCAGGGCTTCAGCCATGACGTCGGCTGCCACCACGTGGCAGGTCAGCACCTTGGTGAGCTGCGCCTTGTTTTCCGGCTTCAGAAGGGTGTCGACCGTGCCGGCCGGCAGCTTGGCGAAGGCGTCGTTGGTCGGTGCGAAGACGGTGAACGGACCGGCGCCCGAGAGGGTTTCAACGAGACCGGCTGCCTGGACGGCAGCAACGAGCGTCGTGTGATCCTTCGAGTTGACGGCATTTTCGACGATGTTCTTGGTTTCGAGCATTTCACCACCGCCGACCATCGGATTGGCGGCATAGGCTGCGGCAGCGCCTGCCAGGATGGCTGCGGAGAATGCGAGCGGGCGAAGAGCGGTCTTGAACATTACGGTTTCCTCTTATCCTTGGTGTTCTCGATCGTGTCCCTGCGGTTCGGGCGGGACATCGGGGGCGTTCCTCAGCGGGAACACCTCCAAGGACGGCCGGTCACCCAAACAAGTTTCAGGCGGCTCGAAAAAATCGGCCGCCTGAAAAAACCTCGATGATTTTATGAGAGAATTTCTTCGTCAGGGACGAATTTCGCCGAGCGCCACGACAGGCCCGGTGGCTTTTCCGGTCGGCGATCCGCCGAAAGGCTCAAGGCTGACCGCCAGCACGACACCTTCGGTCAGGCGCTCTCGGAGAGCCTCAGGCACATCAAGTTCGCCTTGCCCGGTCTGCGGCAGCACGCCAAGCGAGATCGGCGCTTGGTCACCCTCGACGAGCCAGAGTTCGAGCGACTTCTCATCTGCGCCGCCGCTTGCGACCGGAGTGACGGCGAGGCGGCCCGAGTTCCCATCATAGCGCGCATGCAACGCAATCGCCTGGTTCTCGCCGGCCAGGTCCGCCGTCAGCGCGACTTGAGGTTTCGGGCGCATGCGTTCGGCGTAGTCGAACCCGACGATGAGGCCGAGCGCTGCAATCGATGCAAAGCTCAGGCCGCGCCAGAGCACCAGCGAATTCCAAAGATTGCCCTTCACCGCCGCCACCGTGGCCGGAGATGCAAACAGTCGATCCTCGATCTTCGAAAACAGCTGATCCGGCGGTGAGGCCTCGGCGTAATCGTCGTTAAACTGGGTGAGGTTCTCTTCCCAGCGACGAACCATGGCGGCGAACTGCCGGTCGTGGCGCAGGCGCGCATCGACCTTCTGGCGTTCGGATCCGCTCAGGACGCCGAGCACATATTCGCCCGCGAGAACTTCATCCCGCGACCGGTCTCCCTTGCTCTGGTCAGGCGTGCTCATCCATGCACTCTCTCAGTTTCAATAGGCTGCGCCGCAGCCATGTACGCATCGTATTCAGCGGAACGGCGAAATGCTCCGCCAGCTCCTGGTAGGACAGTCCCTCGACATAGGCCTGGCGGACCGCGAGCGCCCGATCAGGATCCAATGCCTCCAGGCATGTGTCAATGCGTCCGCCCTCGGATCTGAGTACGGCATGCTGCTCCGGATCGGGCGCGAGATCGGCGATGTCGACCGCGGCCTCGATGTCTTCTCCCTGCGGCCGGCGCGCCCGCAGGCGGTCGATGCAATGGTAACGCACGATGGCGCAGAGCCAGGGATAGGCATTGTCGCCATCGCCCGTATAGCTGCCGGCCTTGTGCCAGATCTTGACGAACACGTCCTGGAGCGCCTCTTCGGCCTCGCCCCTGTCTTTGAGCATACGCAAGCAGATGGCGAAAAGTTTCGCCGAAATGCGACTATAGAGCAAGGAAAAGGCGGCACGATCTTTCAGCGCTACCCGCGCCAGCAATCTGCCGATGTCGTCGCGTTCCATGGAGCCCCCTCACGCAGTGGCCATGATATAGCGCTGCATCTTCGGTGGACAATGCGACGAGAAGAAGAAGCGTGTCACGGGCCGCTTATATTGTCGGGCGATTATTCCATCGCGGCGACACATGCGCTAAAAGGCCGCGATCCAAAGCGAGGTTTTCCATGTCAGCTTCCGAAAGCGAAATCCAGGCCCGCCTTCTCGTCCAGGCGCTGCCCTTCATGCAGCGCTATGAGAACAAGACCATCGTGGTCAAATATGGCGGGCATGCCATGGGCAATCCCGAGCTCGGCAAGGCCTTTGCCGCCGATATCGCTCTTCTGAAGCAATCCGGCGTCAACCCGATCGTCGTGCATGGCGGCGGCCCGCAGATCGGCGCGATGCTCGCGAGAATGGGAATCGAATCACGCTTCGAAAACGGCCTTCGGGTCACCGATCAGAAGACCGTTGAAATCGTCGAAATGGTGCTGGCGGGTTCGATCAACAAGGAAATCGTCGCGCTGATCAACCAGACCGGCGAATGGGCGATCGGGCTTTGCGGCAAGGACGGCAACATGGTCTTTGCCGAAAAGGCGCAGAAGAAGGTTCGCGATCCCGACAGCAATATCGAACGCGTGCTCGACCTCGGCTTCGTCGGTGATGTGGTCGAAGTGGACCGCACCCTGCTCGACCTGCTCGCCCGTTCCGAGATGATCCCGGTCATCGCTCCAGTGGCGCCTGGCCGCGACGGCGCGACCTATAACATTAATGCCGATACCTTTGCCGGTGCGATTGCCGGTGCTCTCAACGCTTCACGCCTGCTTTTCCTGACAGACGTTCCCGGCGTGCTCGACAAGGACGGCAAACTGATCAAGGAACTCTCGGTCGCCGAAGCCCATGCGCTGATCGCCGACGGCACGATCTCTGGCGGCATGATCCCGAAGGTCGAGACCTGCATCGAGGCGATCCAGGCGGGCGTGCAGGGCGTCGTCATCCTCAACGGCAAGACCGCCCACTCCGTGCTGCTCGAGCTCTTCACCGAGACGGGTGCAGGCACACTTCTCGTTCCCTGAGCCGATGATTTCGTCTGTTGCAGGTCACTCGATCGGCAACGGACGCTCCAGCTTCTCGCTCCCTGGCGTCACCGTGCGCATGGACAGGACAGCGGTCAGGACGATCGCATAGGCGATGAAGTTGTAGATCAGCCCAAGCGCCATGCCTTCGGCATAGACGGCTTTGCCGCTCAGGCCTTCCGCTGCATTGCGCGCCAGATCCGAGAAGAAGATCTCGCTGACGATCGCGATGCCGAGTGCGCTGCCCACCTGCTGGATCGCCTGAAGTGCACCCGAGCCACCGCCCGCGTCCTGTGGCGCCACCCCCGCCAGCACGAGCTGGAACATCGGCGCGATCGCGATCCCCATGCCGAGGCCGCTCAAGAGGAACCAGGGAAGGAGCGCCATGCGGTCGATGCTTTCACCAACCGTTTGTATCTCCATGCGCAACAGGCCCATGCCGACTGCCACCATCACAACGCCGACCACGACCCGAACTCGCGGCGTGATATTGCCGAGTCTGCCCGATATCAGCGAGGCGACGAAGATGCCGACAGAAAAGGGCACCGTCGTCAGACCTGACTGCAACGGCGTCAGGCCATAGCCCTGCTGCAGGAACATCGCGAGGATCAGGAAGAAGCCGGGCAGCGTCGAGAAGAAGGTCGCCGTCATCAACGAGCCGATCACGTAGTTGCGGTTCTTCATCAGCGCGACGGGCAGGAGTTCCGGTGCCTTCATCCGATGCTGGCGCCGTTCCCAGAGGGCAAAGGCGATGCCGAAGGGAATGGCGAAGGCAAGCATCACGAAGCACCAGGCCGGCCAGCCGAAGCCACGGCCCTCGATCAGCGGGAAGATCACGCAGAAGATGGTGACCGCAGCGAGCGCAATGCCGCCGAAATCGTTCTTCAGACCCGGCTTGGGAGCAAGTGCCGGGATCAGGCGCCAGCCGAGCAGGATCGTCATGATCCCGACCGGAATATTGATCAGGAAGATCGGCCTCCAGCCGAGACCGAAAAGGTCGAGCGCGATCAGCCAGCCCCCGAGGATCGGACCAGATACGGCGGCAAGGCCTGCGCTCAGGCCGAACAGCGAAAAGGCCGCCGCCCGCTCCTTCGGTGGAAACATCATCTGGGCGATCGCCAGCACCTGTGGCGTCATGATAGCAGCGCCAGCCCCCTGCAGGAGCCGTGCTGCCACCAGCCAGCCGATGTCAGGAGCCAGGCCACACAACAGCGAGGCCAAGGTGAAGGCCCCAACGCCGACCAGGAACACCTGCTTCTTGCCCCGGACGTCACCGAGACGCCCAAACGGCAGGAGCCCCAGGGCGAAGACCAGCACATAACCCGCGACCACCCATTCGATCTGGCTCGAGGTCGCCCCGAGTTCCGACTGCAGGCTCGGCAACGCGACATTGACGATGGTGACATCGAGCAGGTTCATGAAATTCGCCAGCATCATCACGGCGAGCGCCGTCCAGCGCTTCGGATAGGGATGCGCGGCGTCGGCGCTGATCGCTGGTGTCTCGATGTGCACTTTTGTCTCCCCGCCCTCGGCGCGCTTGTGCCGTCCGGTGTATCGCGCGGCAGTAAGGCCCGCAACGGGGCGGAATGGAGGAAGACACAGACGGTCGCCGTTCCTCTCCCCCAGTGGAAGACGGGCGTCGCGCTTGCAGCCTTTGCCCCTCATCCCCGGCGCAAATTTTGCGCCTGACCTGCCGGCCTTCTCCCCGTGAACGGGGAGAAGGCCGAGACGGCCACCGCATGCACTCCCTCTCCCCGCTTGCGGGGAGAGGGTAGGGTGAGGGACAAAGCCACCAACTCGGCGCCAGCGGCCGAAAAAGGGGGACGTCTTTCAGACATTTCCCAACAAATTCAAACCCCGACATGTTTTTTCATCCCCCACCATTTTCACCCTCGTAGACTCATCCCGTCCCGCCCTCGGATACA
>UCMW01000009.1 GCA_900473745.1 Hyphomicrobiales bacterium
CCGAAACCTGCCTCAAGATCTCGGGCGAAGTTCGTGCGACCGTCTACGTTGACGAAGGTTCCACGGAAGATTGGGACAGCGAAGTTCGCGCCCGTCTCGCCTTCGAAGCCAAGAACGACTCGGAAATCGGCACCATCGGTTCCTACATCCGCATTCAGGGCACTGCCGGCGCACTTGCTGATGATCGCGCTGACGTTGTTCTCGATCAGGCCTACATCACTGTCGGCGGCTTCCTCGTCGGTCGCGACCTGACCTGGGTTGACGATTGGGGTCTGGCCGGTGAGTCGGATGCGTTCTTCGGCAACGCCATCTTCAACACCATCTCCTACACCTACACGTCTGATGCCTTCACCGTCGGTCTCGGCGTTGACGATCTCTCCGACGACTTCGCCGGCAACGAAGTTGGCGTTCAGGGCGTTCTGACTGCGGCTATCGGCCCGGCTTCGCTCGCTGCCTACGCTGTCTACGACTTCGGCGACGAAGAAGGTGGCATCGCTGGCGTTCTGTCCGCAGACATCGGCCCGGGCACGCTCGGCATCGCTGCTGGCTGGGCTTCTGGCCAGTCGACCGGCTACGACTTCGCTTCCGAGTGGACTGTCGGCGCTGCATACACCTTCAAGGCAACCGAGAAGCTCTCGATCACCCCGCAGGTCGTATACTACGGTGACGTCGACTTCACGACCGCTGACGCCTGGGCTGCCGACCTCTACGTCGAATACCAGCTCGCTTCCGGCCTGAAGGCTTCGGCTGACGTCGGCTACTACGACGTAGATGGCGCTGACAGCAACTGGAACGGCTTCGTTCGCCTGACCCGTTCGTTCTAATCCACATCGGATTAACGAAAAAATGTGGGGTCCGGCTTTTACAAGCCGGACCCCTCTTTGGCTTTGAGGCCACTAATTGGCCGCTGGCTTTGATTTCAATGTTTTAGGCCGCCGGCAGCTCCTGCCGGGATAAAGAGAAAAGAGGTTCCATCGACATCATTTGACAGGCTCGAAGCGAGCCGCTCCGGAAAGTTTGTGCCGTTCTGCACTATACTTTTTATAAGATATAACAATATGTACGCCCGTGGGGACGGGCGGTGAGCTCGTTCGCGTGCTCGCCAAAGGGAAATTTGGGGGATACATGCAGGTGGAAATGCCGGCCGTGAAGGGCTTTGACGTCTTTAAAGGCGTGCCCGATTATTCGGTCCATTATCAATACAGTCAGGGAACGGTCCTGCACGAGGTGCGCGAAACGAATTTGCGCGAACTGTTCGGCAAGTATGGCGACCTGTTGTGGATGAATGGCAGCCACAAATATAACGTAACGAATTTTATCGGAGAACTTCACGATCTCCTTGATTTTCCAAGCTTTTCGGCTTTTTCGGACGAGATGCTCGACCAACTTATTGGCAAAATGCGCAAACGCGGTAACAGCAATGCCACCATCAATCGAAAGATGGCGGCCTTAAGCAAACTGCTGCGAAAGGCGTATAAGATGGGAGACGTTCACAGTCTGCCGGAATTCAAACGACAAAAGGAAAAAGCAGGACGAATCCGTTTTCTCGACCGGGACGAGGAGACTGCATTGTTCTCCGAGATCCGGGCGCATTCCGAACATTACTACCATTTCTGCCTCTTCCTGGTCGATTCCGGCGCGCGTCTGAGCGAAGGGCTCAACCTACGCTGGGGCGACATTCACAAGAACCGCGTGACATTCTGGGTGACCAAATCCGGGCGCTCGCGTTCTGTGCCGCTCACTCAACGGGCGGTCGACGCGATCGCGGCCTGCGATCGCCGCCATGCCGGCCCCTTTGCCGATATCGACCAGCAGCGCTTCCGTGTTGCCTGGCACAATGCCAAGGACGCGATCGGTTTTGCCGACGACAAGGACGTGGTGCCGCACGTGCTGCGCCATACCTGTGCATCCCGCCTGGTGCAGGGCGGGATCGATATCAGGCGCGTCCAGATGTGGCTCGGGCATCACACACTGACAATGACTATGCGTTATGCGCATCTAGCGTCGCACGACCTCGACATGTGCGTTCCAGTGCTGGAAAGAATGGGCACCAACTGAGCCGGCCCCTCGTTTAAGCTGACATGAACACGGCCGGCATCTCGCCGGCCTTGTGCATTCCGGCTCCCGATCGCCCGGCCCTTCAGCTACCCTCAGACGATCAGGCTCTTGAGATCGAGTGCGGGATCCGCAATCGCAGTCCGATCGACCGGCCGACCTGTTTCCAGGAGTTTCTTGCCCGTCACATAGGCTTTCGCGTCATTGATTGCGTCGACAGCGACGAATTCATCGCCACGGAAATACCAGATCGACAGGCTGCCCTCGCGGGCACCGGGACGGACGACCGTCGCGTCATAACCGAGATTGAAGCCCGCGATCTGCAGTTTCACCTCATACTGATCGGACCAGAACCAGGGCTTCGGGCTATAGGGATCCGAGCCGCCAGCCAGCAGGGCTGCGACGGCCTCGGCCTGGTCGACCGCATTCTGCACGGATTCGAGCCGGACTTTCTGCCCTTTCCAGTCCTGAACGGCGCAATCACCCATGGCGAAGACAGCAGGATCATTCGTGCGACCAAACGCGTCCACGACGATGCCGTTCTGCACCTCGAGCCCGGCATCCGCCGCCAGACGATCGTTTGGTGTGACGCCGATGCCGACGATTACCATATCGACATCGATCACCCGACCGTCGGAAAGTTCTGCGGCCTTCACGCGTCCGTAGTCGCCAATAAGCCGCGTAAGACCGGTTTTTTCGCAGATCGAGACGCCCTCGGCCTCGTGGATCGCGCGGATCGCGTCGGCCGTTTCGCGGGCCGCGACACGGGCGAGGATGCGGTCCGCCATCTCGATCAGCGTCACGTCGAGACCGAGCTTGCGTGCAACGGCGGCGGCTTCAAGCCCGATATAGCCGCCCCCGACGATGAGCAGCCGATGGCCGGGTTTCATTTCCTCGGCCAGTCGATCGGCATCCGCCTTGTCGCGCACGGTGTAGACACCGTCCAGATCTCCACCGATGGCAGGCGGCAGGCGGCGGGGCGTAGCACCGGTTGCGAGTGCAAGCGTCTCATAGCTGATTGCGGTGCCGTCAAAGAGGCGGACGCTGCTTGTCTCGCGGTCGACAGCCTCGACCGGCGTCGACAACCGGATCTCGACATCATTTTCGGCATACCAGGCTTCGGGCCGAAACAGCAGCCGATCGAAGCTCATCTCGCCGAGGAGATATTTCTTGGAGAGTGGTGGGCGCTGGTAGGGCAGAACCGGCTCGGTTCCGAGCATGGTGATCGGGCGTGGATCCTTCAGCATCCGCAGCTTTGCGGCGAGCGCAAAAGCCGCTTGCCCTGCCCCGACTATGACCAATCGTCCCGCCACGTGCTGCACTCCCGATGTCCTGTTCATAGGAATCGCCGACGGTAGATCGACAGCGATGCCGCGCAGCAAGGCCTAGCCTTGTGGCGATTTTCGGTCAAGTTTGTCCGCCTTGCGCCAGAGATGCCGGGGCTCGCTCTCAGATCCCCGAAAGACTTGGCGGTCGGCGGCATGATCCGCCATCCCTGTTCGAAATGGGACAGGTTATCTGGGGCGAAGGTGCTGTCAGAAAAGGGAAAATCGGAAGTCGCTCGCATTCGAGACGTTGCGTGCATGATCTGGTAACGAGCATGCGCTAGGCTGTCATCCTAACTTGACGCGGTAGGAGGGTGACATGCCCTTGCAGAGGATACCTGACGCAAAATCTGACATCCCTCGGGACCAGGTCTTCGAGAAGTTCAGAATTGAACGGCCCGGCAAGATCGTGTTCGTCGGCCATCACCTCAGCATGGCAAAGTCACAGCGTTGCCTCATCCGCACAATGTCACTCTATGGCGCAGAGCTCGACGTCTCTCCCCATGTCATCGTACCGCCGAATTTCTTTCTTGAGATCCTCGGCATCCATGACGATATCGGCTGCACGCTGATCCGCCGTGAAGCCGAGAAGCTGACGGTCGGTTTCAACATGTTGCTCGATCCCGAGTTCCTCCACCATGTCGTTCGGCTGTCGTTCGAAACCAGCCACTGATTCAGCGGACCTTCCTTCAGCCATCGCACAGGCATGCCCGGCCGGTACATTCGGTTCCGGCTCGCCTGACCGTGACAGGCCCGGACGGGACGGCAGCGAATATTCGACATTGGTAAAACTTGATCGAACTTGTTGATGCTAATGCAAATATTCACCTCCAGAGTGCAAGGCAGACGAGTTGGGAGAAGCCGGTCATGGCGATGGACAATGCGACGCATCTGGCTGGAGTTCGATCGGAGATGTACGAGCGCAAATGGGAGCGCTTCTATGTCCGCCGGCCGGCCAAGATCATGTCTGTGCGCCCTGGCCTTACCGGCATCACGATCCGCAGCTGTGAAGTGGTGGATATCTCGCAAGGCGGTGCTGCGATCGAGCTGACGACCGCGATCGGCCTTTCCTCTCATTATTATCTGCAGATCGTCGGCCTTGCCGACCGGATCGGATGTGCCGAAGCCTATCGCAACGGCAACCGTGTCGGGGTCAAGTTCATCGCCCCGATCTCCGAGCACATGCTGCACCGGATCGTCCGCGCCGACTTCATGCTCGGCGAAGCGGTCAACACGCCGGTCAAGCCCTTCCAGAACGGCAATGGAGCACGGCTCGGCCGCTGAGCACCAAGCCTGTCGGAAGAGGCCCGATCCAGCGGGATCCGGCCTTGCGTCCAAAGCTGGGCTTCTTATTGTGCGCAGATCGAACTCGATCCGCCGGACGCCGCTTCCCAATGACCGCTTTTTCCCGCTTCACACCCCTTGCCGCCTCCCTTTCCTCGACCGTTCCCTTCGTCGGTCCCGAAGCCATTGAGAGGCAACGCGGTCTCGCCGTGCGCGCCCGTATCGGCGCCAATGAAAGCGGTTTTGGTCCCGCCCCTTCCGTACTCGCGGCGATCGCTGAGAAGGCTGCCGAGATCTGGAAATACAACGATCCGGAAAATCATGCGCTCAAGGCGGCGCTTTCGGCTCGCCTCGGTCTGAAACCGGAGAATTTCGTCATCGGGGAAGGCATCGACGACCTGCTCGGTCTCATCGTGCGTCTGATCATCGAGCCCGGCATGCCGGTCGTCACCTCGCTCGGCGCCTATCCGACGTTCAATTTCCACGTCAGTGGTTTTGGCGGGCGGCTGGTGACAGCCCCCTATCGCGACGACCGCGGGGACCTCGAGGCTCTCCTGGCTCGTGTCCGGCAGGAAGATGCACCACTCGTCTATTTCGCCAATCCCGACAATCCGATGGGCAGCTGGTGGGATGCCGGCAGCATCACCGCGTTTGCCCGTGCCTTGCCCTCGACCACGCTGCTCATTCTGGATGAGGCCTATAGCGAAACGGCTCCTGAAGCTTCGATCCCGGCGGCGGATGCCCTGATCGACCTGCCGAATGTCATTCGCACCCGCACTTTTTCAAAGGCCTATGGCCTGGCGGGTGCCCGTGTCGGCTACGGCTTCGGAACGGCCGGGACCGTCTCGGCCTTCGACAAGATCCGCAATCATTTCGGGATGCCGCGCTTGTCGACGGAGGCCGCACTCGCAGCTTTGGCCGACCAGGACTATCTCGTCGATGTCTTGGGGCGGATCAAGGCGGCACGCGACCGGATCGCGGCGATCGCAACAGCCAACGGGCTGACGCCCCTGCCCTCGGCGACCAACTTCGTCGCTGTTGATACCGGCCGCGACGGCCTCTTCGCCCGCGCCATCGTCGATGGCCTGATGGAACACGGCGTCTTCATCCGCATGCCGGGTGTCGCGCCACTCAACCGCTGCATCCGGGTTTCGGCAGGCCTGGCTGCAGATCTCGACCTGTTCGAGGAGGCGCTGCCAAAGGTTCTCGCGAGCCTGCGCTGACGCCGCGCAATGAAGAAGACCGCGCCGGCCTTGTTCCTGCCGGTCGCGGTCTTGATAAGTGTTGGCCCTGGCCCCGTCCAAAGGTCCCCGCCACGTTCCCCACTCGGGTTATTCTTGTGATTCTCCTGCCGCGGTCGCGGCCGGAATCCCTCAGTGCATGGTCATCCATTCGCGGGCGGCACGGAGCGCCTCGGCGAGTTGGATCTTGCTCATGGTCTGGGCGAGATCGGCGCGCAGCTCGGCAGCGCGGTCGCAGCCCTTGATCGCTGCGATGTTCAGCCACTTGTGCGCCGAGACGAGATCGATCGGGCAACCGCGGCCGGTCGCATACATCAGGCCCATATCGCGGAAGACGTCGGCCCGGGTTTCGCCACCCATCGTGGCATTTTCGGAATTGTGCATTTCAAAGCGTGCCATTGGTTTTGTCCCTGTTTGCCTAGTTTCTAAAGCGTCCCTGTTTTCCCTTGCGGGCCCTTCCGGAACGGCGCCGGCTCTTTGTCCGGTCATTCTCGCTTCGGTCGGGTTTGGCGGGGTTTTTCCCTGCTCGTTTGATGGGTTCACTATGCCAAACGGTCTTCAAAACTCGCTTAAAATGCATCCTTAATTTGCTGAAAACAAAGTACAAAAGCTTCGTAAACTTCGGATTCCGTTAAGTATCACATCCCCTGCAACCCAAGGAATTCCGGATGAAATTTACGAAAGTTTCATGCTGGCAAATCAACCGATTTTTCACCACGTTTTCCGAAGGCAATCTGGAAAAGCCGTGCATTTGCAGTCTCAGGCGGCTTTCCACTGCTTCGTAATCGCGGCGGATTGCTTTTACCTTTACGTGTGCGTAAGATATTTCTTAACCGCTAGACCGGCTCGGAGAGGACCGTGTTCGGCTGCGGGAGAGGATCATCATCTCGGGAGGAGAGATCAGACCATGCGTTCCATCATCATTGCGGCTGCATTCGCGCTTTCGGCCTTCTCGGCACAGGCCTCCGAACCCATCGAGGGCAACTGGAAGACAGCTTCCGGTGCGACCGCCCAGATCGCGCCCTGCGGCGGCGCCTTCTGCGTGACGCTGAAGAGCGGACAGCACAACGGCAAGCAGATCGGCAAGATGGCCGGCAGCGGCGACAGCTACAAGGGCGAAATCACGGATCCGGAAAACGACAAGACCTATTCGGGATCCGGAACAGTTTCGGGCAATTCGCTGAAGATGAAGGGCTGCGTGCTGGCGGTCCTGTGCAAGAGCCAGACCTGGACGCGGCTCTAACCCCGTCGACGCATCTGATGAGAACGGGGCGCCGGCTGCAACCGGCGCCCTTTTCGTATCCTGCGACCATGAAGATTGCCCCGCCTTAAAACGGATTAACCCTTCTGAATGCCAGATGAACCGGTATCTCAGACCGCGTTCAGCGCCGGCCCGCTAGAACTCCTCCATCGGATCGGAAAGGAGCTAGGACATGGGAACGCTGGCAAGACGCTTCACCATCATTTCGCTGACCATGGCGGTATTCGCCGTCATGTTCGCCCAGCTCGTGGTCAACAACCAGCCCGGCGTTCGGCACCTCACCTCGGGCATGGTGGCAAGCTGTACTCCGACTGGCCTCAACAGCTGCCGCCCGAATTTCTGATCGGTAACCGGCCACGGCCGACCGCCAGGTCCGAGCCTCAAAAAATCCTGACGCATGAACCATGACGTCGTTTGCTTGTCAGACTTCGTCTCCTATAATGCGCCATGAACACACGAATCTTGTCCCCCGCACCCCAGAATTCCATCAGCCCCGAGCCGTTCGCGCCGCAGGTGTTTACCGATGCAACGGCCGCCGTCGATGCGCTGACGGAGCTTTACGAGCGCAATACCAATTTTCTCATCGAAGCCTTTTCGGGGCTCGCCAAGGGTGGTGCGATCGAGGGCCGCTACCGGGCCTTCTATCCGCAGGTCAGCATCGAAACCACGAGCTTCGGCCACATCGACAGCCGTCTTTCCTATGGCCATGTCACCTCGCCCGGCATCTACACGACCACCATCACGCGGCCCAAGCTCTTCCGGCATTATCTCAAGGAACAGCTGGCGCTCCTGATGCGCAATCACCAGGTGCCAATCACGGTGTCGGAATCGGCGACGCCCATCCCGCTGCATTTTGCCTTTGCGGAAGGCGCACATGTCGAGGCGTCTGCCGGCGGCCTCGTCGACATGCAGCTGCGCGATATCTTCGATACCCCTGATCTCACCGTTACCGACGACGAGATCGCCAATGGCGAATACGAGCCCTTGCCTGGTGAGCCGCATCCGCTGGCGCCGTTCACGGCCCAGCGCATCGACTATTCGCTTGCGCGGCTGTCGCACTATACGGCGACGAGTGCGTCCCATTTCCAGAACTTCGTACTGTTCACGAACTACCAGTTCTACGTCGACGAGTTCTGCGCCTATGCCCGCAAGCTGATGGCGGACGGAAACAGCGAATACACGGCTTTCGTCGAGCCCGGCAACATCATCACGCCATCAGGCCATTCGGAACCGACCGAAGGTGTCGCACTCGGACGGTTACCGCAGATGCCGGCCTATCACCTGAAGAAGAAGGGGCATGGCGGCATCACGGTCGTCAATATCGGCGTCGGCCCCTCCAACGCCAAGACGATTACCGACCATATCGCGGTCTTGCGCCCGCATGCCTGGCTGATGCTCGGCCATTGCGCCGGCTTGCGCAACAGCCAGCGGCTCGGCGACTATGTGCTGGCGCATGCCTATATGCGCGAGGACCATGTTCTCGACGACGATCTGCCCGTCTGGGTGCCGATCCCGGCGCTGTCGGAAGTGCAGCTGGCACTCGAAGACGCGGTCGAGGAAATCACCGGCTACGAGGGTTTCGAGCTGAAGCGCATCATGCGCACCGGCACGGTCGCCACCATCGACAACCGCAACTGGGAACTGCGCGACCAGCGTGGACCGGTGAAACGCCTCTCCCAGGCGCGTGCCATTGCGCTCGACATGGAATCGGCCACGATCGCCGCCAACGGCTTCCGCTTCCGCGTGCCCTACGGCACTCTGCTCTGCGTCTCCGACAAGCCGCTGCATGGCGAACTGAAGCTGCCGGGCATGGCGACGGCTTTCTACAAGACGCAGGTCAGCCAGCATTTGCAGATCGGCATCCGGGCGCTGGAAAAGCTCGGCGCCATGCCAACCGAGGCGCTGCATTCGCGCAAGCTCAGAAGCTTTTTCGAGACGGCGTTCCAGTAGTCGACGTCATCCGGGCGGCCCATGGGCCGCCCGTTTTCGCTCAGGCCTGCCAGGCTCGAACCTTCTGTCCGCCGAAGAACATCTCCACGGGCAACTGGAAGATGAAATAGGGATTGAGGAGTGGCAGCGCGCTCGCGGCCTCGAGCCTTGCCAGGTGTTCGGCATCCAGCTCCACGTCGAGCGACGCCAGGTTCTGCGTCAGTTGCTCGGGACGGCTTGCCCCCAGCAGAACGGACGAAACCCCCGGTCGCTGAACGACCCAGGCCAGCGCCACTTCCGCCATCGACCGCCCGATATCATCCGCCACGCCGCGAAGCGCATCGACGATGGCAAAATTGCGCTCGGTGAACAGCATGCCGCCGAAGGGATTGTCTCCGGCAAGCCGACCTTCGGATCGTCCCGTCTCCGCTTCAGCCGCCTCGACCGGCAGTCCCGGCAGGCGATCTGCCTCAGCCAGCATTTCCCGACCGTATTTTCCGGTCAGAAGACCTGCGGCAAGCGGGCTCCAGGGCACCAATCCGAGGCCGAGTTGCTCACCGGCGGGCAGGAGTTCCAGTTCGGCTGCACGATCGACCAGGGAATAGCCATATTGAAGGCCGGTCGGCCTCGGCAGACCATGCGCCTCGGCCAGTGTCGACAGGCGGGAGACGTACCAGGCTGGTGTGTTGGAAAAACCGTAGTGGAGGATTTTCCCGGCGCGGACGGCACCGGCCAGTGTCTCCAGCACCTCCTCGACCGGAGTTGTCCGATCCCAGACATGCATCCAGTACATGTCGATGTAATCCGTCTTCAGCCGTTGAAGGGAAGCATCGAGCGACTGGCGGATATTCTTTCGGCCATTGCCGCCGAGATGCGGCCCCCCGGCGCCGCGGGCAAAGCCTGACTTTGTCGCGATCACGAGCCCGTCGCGCATTCCGCTTTCGGCCATGAACCGTCCGAGCATTTCTTCACTGCGACCCGCGGAATAGATGTCGGCGGTATCGATGAAATTGCCGCCGGCCTCCACATAGGCGTCGAAGAGGCTGCGGGAAACGCCTTCGCCGGCACCCCAGCCTGCGGCGCCGAAGGTCATGGTTCCCAGCGCCAGAGGACTGACGGCGAGGCCTGAGCGGCCGAGTGTGCGATATCGCGTGAGGTTCATAAGTCTGCTCCTTGGGACATGTTCGCGTTGCAACAAGGAAATAGAGCGGAACGGGCGCGGGCATTAGGGCTTGCACCCCGCATGCGCTTGTGAGCAATTTGCAGGAATGGAACGCAACGAACTCAATGATCTCCTCGCCTTTGCCACCGTCGCCCGCGAGCGAAGCTTTACCCGCGCCGCCGCCAAGCTTGGCATTTCGCCCTCGGCGCTCAGCCATGCCATGCGCAGTCTGGAGGCGCGGCTCGACGTGCGGCTGCTTGCGCGCACCACCCGCAGCGTCGCCCCGACGGAAGCCGGCGAGCGGCTGCTCGAGACTGTTTCCCCGGCACTCGCCAGCATCGAGGAGGGTCTGGCGTCCCTCGCGAACTGGCGTGACAGTGTCTCGGGAACGGTGCGGGTGACGGCATCGACATATGCGGCGCAGACCGTGCTTCTGCGGAAGATTCCAGACTTCCTGCTCGCCCATCCCGAGGTCAAGGTGGAGATCAATGTCGAGGATCGCCTGACCGATATCGTCGCCGAAGGCTTCGATGCCGGCATCCGGTTTCAGATGTCGGTCGACAAGGACATGATCGCCGTTCCCGTCGGGCCTACGCTTCGAACCGTCATCGTCGGAACACCCGTCTATTTTGAACGGTTCCCACCGCCCGGGACACCGGCGGATCTCAAGGACCATGTCTGCGTCGGCTTTCGCCTCAAATCCGGGGCCATCATGCCCTGGGATCTGGAGGAGGACGGCCGCGAGTTCAACATCCGCCCCAACGTCCAGTTCATCGCCAATGACGGCCCCCTGATGGCGGCCGTGGTGCGATCCGGCGCCGCACTCGGCTACATGATGGAGGAGGAAGTGGCAGACGAGATCGCGGACGGTCGGCTGATCCAGGTGCTCGACGCCTGGTGCGTTCCTTTCCCCGGCCTCCACCTCTATCACCCCAGCCGCCGCCAATCGCCGCCGGCGCTGCGCGCGCTGATCTCGGCGCTGCGGGAGTGATCGCGGCACCGCGCTTCTGTGGTCACTACCGCTTGGAGGGCGCGATCAGAACGGCAATCCCGGTTCCGACAAAGGCGGAGATCAGGATCAGAAGGTGTGCATTCACAGCCGCCTTGCCGATCGATGCAAGATTTGCCGGCGATGCATCGGCGCCGAAGGACAAAGCCCCGGCGACGATGCCGGCGGGATAAGTGCCGACGCCGCCCGGCGCATGGACCGGCAGGACGGAGGAGAGTTCACCGCCAAGCGCGCCGCCGAAGCTTGCCGCAAGCGGCGTGACATCCATGAGGCGCAGCACCCAGGCCAGGACCACGACCTTGATCCCCCAGTTCAGAAGGGTGGCGCCCCAGGCCCGCAGGAAGGCGACAGGGCCTGCCGGCAGGCCAAGCTCGACTTCGTCGACGAAAGCATGCAGACGCGCCGGCAGTCGACGAGCCAGTCTGAAGATCGGGGCCTTCAATGCAAACAGCGGCAGGGGCGCAAGCAGGAAAACCGACCACAGGAAAACTGCCGACAGCGCCCAGCCCTTTGCGATCACCAGCCCTATGCCGGCCGCCGCCATCAAGGCATGCAGATCCAGAAGGCGCATGACCAGCAGGGCTGCCGTGGCGCGGGCGAGCGGCATGCCGAATTCCGAGCGCATCAGAAGCGGAAAACTCGCCTCGCCGGAGCGGAGGGGCAACATGACATTGAGCAGATTGTGGACCAGTGTCAGTCGAAGAAGCCGGCGAAACTGGCCTTGGGTCTCGCGCGGGAAATAATCAGCGACCCGCCAGCAGCGGACCGCATAGGTCATGACCAGAAGCGTCAGGGCAGCCGCGAGGGGCGCAAGGCCGACTGCCGCCAGTTGCCCGGCGAGCATCGGAATGCCGAAGGCGACCTGCAGGAAAATCGCATAGACGACCAGTGTCCCCGCGGTGACGAGCCACATGCGATTGCGCCGGAACCACCGCTCCTGGCTGGCATCCTGATTTGATTTCATATAGTCGTGCACCCACAGATGGCTCCGGCCGGCCTTAGCATGAAATGGCCGTCGCGGACCATCGGGTCGACATGGAGTTTCTGCGTGAGTGCGATGATCGAATCGAGCCTGGAGAGCAAGCCGATGGCGGATGCCCCGGATCTCTCCCTCGTGGTGCCAATTTTCAACGAAGAAGAAAGCGTCGGCCCGCTCATCGAGCGGATTGTCGAAGCCATGGCGGCATTTCCAAGCACCTGGGAACTGGTGCTGGTTGACGACGGCAGCGCCGATCGGACGCTTCTGACAGCGCGCGGCTATCTCTCGCGCCCCGGCCTCGACCTCAAGATCGTCGAACTGCAGCGCAATTTCGGCCAGACGGCCGCCATGCAGGCCGGCATAGACACAGCCCGCGGCCGGCTGATCGCGACACTCGACGGCGACCTGCAGAACGACCCGAAAGACATTCCCGCGATGGTCAAGGCGCTCGAAGAGCGCGAACTCGACCTGCTTGTCGGCTGGCGGAAGAATCGCAAGGACGGCCTCGTCCTTCGGAAGATCCCGTCCTGGTGCGCCAACTACCTGATCGGCCGCATCACGGGCGTGAAGCTGCACGACTATGGTTGCAGCCTGAAGATCTACCGGGCCTCGGTCATCAAGCAGGTGAAGCTGATGGGCGAGATGCACCGCTTCATCCCCGCCTGGGTCGCGAGCGTCGTGCCGAGCTCGCGCATCGGTGAGATGGAAGTCACCCACCACGCTCGGCAGCATGGCACCTCGAAATACGGCATTTCCCGTACGTTCCGGGTGATCCTGGACCTGCTCTCGGTGATGTTCTTCATGCGCTACAAGGCACGGCCCGGTCACTTCTTCGGCTCGCTCGGCCTCGGCACCGGCTTCCTCAGCGCGCTTATCCTCGCCTGGCTTTTCATCGAGAAGGTCGTCTTCGGCGAAGACATCGGCGGCCGGCCGCTGCTGATCCTCGGCTTCATGCTCTTCCTTTCCTCCGTCCAGCTGATCACGACCGGCATCCTCGCCGAGATGATCGCCAGAACCTATTACCGTGACGATGCGCAGCCGAACTACATCGTGCGGACGGTATTTCAGAAGGGCGACTGATCTTGTCCGGTTGGAGCGAGCGCATATCGCGCCTGGCGCCGTCGATCCTGTGGGTCGTCGCGCTCTATTACGCCAGTCAGATCGTCGTCCGGCTCCTGCTGCCGGACGGATTGCGCATAGACGAGGCCCAGCAGGTCCTGCTGTCGCAATGGCTGGCTGCCGGCTACGACGCACAGCCACCGCTCTATAACTGGCTCCAGCAGCTGACTTTCGCCGTCGCCGGTGATTATCTGGTCGGGCTCGCCGTGCTGAAGTCGATCGTGCTGTTTGCGATCGTCGCCACCTACTACGTGCTCGCGCGGATGCTGGTGAAGAACACCTCCTTCGCGGTTCTTGCGACTCTCGGCCTGTTTCTCATTCCGCAGATGTTCTGGCAGGCGCAGCGCGATCTGACGCATACCACGGCGACCATGTTGGTGCTGAACCTGATGATGATCGCCGCCATCATGGTTCTCCGCTCTCCGAGCCTGCGAAACTACCTGCTGCTTGGTGCCGCCATCGGCCTCGGCATGCTCACCAAGTATAATTTCGCGCTGTTCCTGCCAGCACTCGGCGTCGCCGTCCTTCTCCATCCGGACGGTAGGGCGCGCATTCTCGACTGGCGCATCCTGGCTGCTGCGGCCATTGCCGCGCTCATCGTCCTGCCCCACGCTCTTTGGTTTATCGAGAACCTGGCGGTGGCCTCTTCCGTGACCATCGCCCGCATGGGTGAAGAGGCGGGAGACACCGGCAGGCTTGGCGAGATCACGATTGGTCTCGGCAATCTTCTGGCGATTACACTGGTGATCACCGCCCCGGCACTCGCCGCCATCGGTCTCCCCTTCGGAAAGGATGCGCCGAAGGCCTGGAAAGCCAGCTCGGTGGAAAGCCGGTTCATCGGCAGTTTCCTCGCTGCCAGCCTGCTGATCCTTGTGCTCCTGATCCTCGCGGTGACCTTCACGACGCTCCGCGATCGCTGGATGCTGCCCCTGTTGCAGATGCTGCCCCTCTACATCGCATTGAAGCTCGAGGCCCAGGGTCTCGATCCCGCGCTCCCCCTGCGGCGGCTTATGCCTGTGGCCCTCGGCATCATCGCCCTGCTGCCGATTGCCACCTTCATCGCTGGATCCCGCTCGACCTCGCATTACCAGCAGCCCTTCGGCGCGTTTCGTGCAGCCTTTGTGCAACGGGAGCAGGTGGATCCGGATATCATCGTGACAGCCGACTGGGCGGCTGCCGGGAACCTGAAGATGCATTGGCCTAAGGCTTCGGTTCTATCGACCCAGTTCCCCAATCTTCAGCTGCCCGACGACCTCGCCGCAGGAGGGCCGATCGCGCTGATCTGGCGTGGCGACTCTCCTTCAGCGCCCGGCGTCTTGATCGAATGGGCGAAATCACGCCTTGGGGCTGAAATCACTCTCCCGCCCTCGCAGGAGATTACCCTGCCCTTTAGCGGACATCCGCAGAAGATGGCGCCAACCTTCCATTATGTGCTGATCCGGCCTTGAGACGGACAAGGCTCAAACCTCGACAATCTCTGCCTCGCACCTGACCGGAAAATTCACCGAATTGGCGATGAAGCATTTTTCGTGCGCGTCTTCATGCAGTTCGAGCGCAATCTGTGGAAAAGTGCCGCGCTTGATGCTCACGCGGGGCTTAAGCATGACGTCGACGAAGCGACCCGTCCCATTGTCATCCATCTCCATGACACCCTCGGCCTGGTCTTCATAAGCCACGACGATCACGCCGGAGACGGCGCAGAAATGCAGGTACCAGAGCTTGTGACAGGCCGAGAGTGAGGCGAGGAAGAGATCCTCGGGATTCCATCGGGCTGGATCTCCGCGAAAGGCAGGATCGGCGGAGCCAAGGATATCCGGCTTTCCCTCGGCCGATATAAGGTGGTCGCGTCCATAGTCGCGGTAACCGGATGTGCCTGTCCCGGCATTGCCCTGCCAGGTGACCGTGACCCTGTATTCGTGCCGCTTTTCGCTCATCAGCCTGCTCCCCTCGAATCTCCAGCGCATTCTAGGCCTTCGAGGCTTGCGGAGCCATGGCCAAGTCAGGCCACAAAAATCCGTAGCCTCCCTCTTGTATCGGTCTTTCTAAGATATATCTTAGATGCAATTCCAATCGAACTGGAGATTATCATGAGACATTGCAATTCCAGCCGCGGCGAACGCGGCAATCCCTTTTTTGCCTTCCGTGAAGCCATGCATGCCATGCGCCACGGCGGCTCCTTCGGCGGTCCCATGGGCGGTGGCCCGCGTGGCCGGGGCGGCGAGCGTCGGCGCATGTTTGAAGGCGGCGAGCTGCGGCTCGTGCTCTTGAAGCTGATTGAAGACCAGCCACGCCACGGCTACGACCTCATTCGCGAGATCGAGAGCCTCTCGGGCGGCGCCTATGCCCCCTCGCCGGGCGTTGTCTATCCGACGATGACGCTGCTTCTCGATATGGGCCTTGCCGGGGAAGTCGAGAGTGACGGACCGCGCAAGCTGATGACCATCACCGACGCCGGTCGCCAGCACCTGACCGAGCGCGCCGACGAAGTGGCCGTCGCCATGGGTCGACTGACCGCGCTTGCCAAGGTGAGTGAACGCACGGACAACGCTCCCGTCCGCCGCGCCATGGGCAATCTGAAGCAGGCCCTGCACGACTGTCTGTCCCGCGAAGGCACGACCCGCGAGACGCAACTGGAAGTCGCCCGCATTCTCGATGAAGCGGTCGGCAAGATCGAAAGGCTCTGAGAATGGCAAAGACTATCGCGGTCGTTCCGACCGACAGTGGCTGGAAATACCTACAACAGCTCTGCAAGCACTGGGCGCACAAGCTGGAGGTCGAACTCGGTGAGCAGAAGGGCGTGGTCAGGTTCGCCGAAGCGACGGCCGTGATGACCTCGGATGATCAGACGCTCACCGTCGAGATCGAAGCAAACTCACCCGAAGTCTTGGAAAGGATGAAGGGCGTGGTTTCGAGCCACCTCGATCGCTTTGCCTTCCGCGAGGCGCCCTTGCCCTTCGACTGGAAGCCGGCGTGACGCAACTTGCGTGATCCATGGCAAAACCGGCCTTGCCAAAACGGTTCAAGGCCGGTCTAAACTTGTCCGACAACAGGAGGACATCGCCATGACCACTCTCACCATCCCCGATCTCGCCGGCAAGGCCATGCTCATCACCGGCGCGTCGAGTGGCATCGGCGAGGCGCTGGCCCGGGCTTTTGCCGCCCAGGGCGCGCTGGTCGGATTACACTACAATTCCAACGCGGAAGCCGCCCATGCGATCGCGCGCGACATCGAGGCGGGCGGCGGCAGTGTCGTGCTGGTCAAGGCGGATGCGGCGTCGTCCGAAGCCATGGCCGAGGCCGTCGCGCATGTTGCCAAGACCTTCGGCCGGCTCGATGGCGTGATCAACAATGCTGGCAGCATGATCGCCCGCGTGCTCTATGAAGACATGACAGACGCGCAGTATGACAAGGTGATGGACGTCAATGCCCGCTCGGTGCTGTCCACCACACAAGCGGCTGTCAGCCATCTCAAGCGCGAGGGGGGCTTCATCATCAACACGACCTCAGTCGCCGCCCGCACTGGTGGCACGGCGGGCTCGGGCGTCTACGGCTCGTCCAAGGCCTTCGTCGCCGCTGTCACCAAGGGCATGGCGCTGGAATTCGGGAAATACAATATCCGCGTCAATGCGGTGGCACCCGGCGTCATCACCACACCGTTTCAGGACAAATATGCCCTGCCCGGCCAGCTCGACCAAGTGGCCGGCAGTGTGCCGTTGAAGCGCACCGGCACCCCGCTAGACTGTGTCGGCGCATACCTCTTCCTCGCCTCGCCGATGCTGTCCGGCTACATCACCGGCCAGACGATCGACGTCAATGGCGGTCAGTTCATGCCTTGAACCCGATGCTCGCCCGGATGACGGAGGCGGGTTGCCAGGCCCGTCATCCAGGCAGCGATGCGCAAGAGGCGCGACATGGGCGAATGCCTGGGACGGATTTCGAACCGGTCGACGGTCTCCAGTTCCGCGAGTGACGGAACCCGACTCCTCGTATTCCGGGGGTGCACCGATCATGACTTCGATCCATGAAATGATGCTGATGGCCCGCGCGGAATATTGGTCGAGTTCGACTCGAGCCTGCGTCACACCGTTCAGGAAATCGATCAAAATGTTGGCGTCCAGAACCGCCTTCACCATTCGCCGCGCAGCCTGCGCTGGAGCGCGAGGCCATCTTCGCCACCGCTCCATAAGCCGAAGGCATCTCCAACTGCCTCGCTCTTTCGTTCGCCCAGCATGTCAGAAACAGCTTCGCGGATAAGAGAAGCGCGCGACACTTTCTTCCTGGCGGCCAATTGATCCAAGGCTGCAATCTGATCGTCAGGGATGTCAACCAAAGTACGCATGGTTCCTCCAGATGATATCAACCATCTATATCAGCGTGCCATTGTCGAGCCAGTTGGGGTGCAGCGCCTGATCACCCCTCGCCGCGATTGTCCTTCAGCCAGTCCAGACCTGATCGCAACGTGTCGACCGCTTGATCGATCTCCGAGCGCGAAATGATCAGCGGCGGAGAGAAGAGCATGCGGTCGCCGGTGGCGCGGAGCACGACGCCGGCGTTGACGCACTGGTTGCGCACTGATGTCCCGGTATCGTCAGGCTTCTTGAAGCGGCGGCGGGTGGCCTTGTCGGCGGCGATCTGGACGGCGCCCATCAGGCCGACGCTGACGGCTTCGCCAACGAGCTCGTGGTCAGTGAGCGAGGCGAGCGCCTGAGCGAGATAGGGGCCGGTGTCGTCGCGCACGCGTTCGACCAGACCCTCTTCCTCGATGATGCGGATGTTTTCGAGCGCAGCCGCTGCGGCCACCGGGTGACCGGAATAGGTGTAGCCGTGATAGAAATCGCCGAGTTCGTTGATCATGACTTCCGCCACGCGGTCAGAGACCAGCACGCCGCCGATCGGCAGATAGCCAGACGACAGGCCCTTGGCGATCGGGGCGAGGTCCGGCTCGAAGTCGTAATGCTGGTGGCCGAACCATGAGCCCAGGCGGCCAAATCCCGAGATGACTTCGTCGGCGACGAGCAGGATTTGGTATTTGGCACAGATGCGCTTGATTTCCGGCCAGTAGGTCGAGGGCGGCACGATGACGCCGCCGGCCCCCTGGATCGGCTCGGCAACGAAGGCGGCTACATTCTCTTCGCCGAGCTCGATGATCTTCTCTTCTAGCTCGCGGGCGACCTTCAGGCCAAAATCCTCGGGCGAGAGATCGCCGCCTTCGGCATACCAGTAGGGCTGGTTGATGTGGTGGATGCCCTCGATCGGCAGATTGCCCTGCTCGTGCATCCACTTCATGCCGCCGAGCGAGGCGCCGGCGACGGTCGAGCCGTGATAGGCGTTCTTGCGCGCAATCACCTGCGTCTTGGTCTCGTGACCCAGTGCCTTCCAGTAGACGCGTGCCATGCGGAACCAGGTGTCTGAGGCTTCCGAGCCGGAATTCGAGAAGAAAACGCGGTTGATCTTCGGGCCGGTCTTTTCGGCGATCTTCTGGGCGAGCAGCGTGGTCGGCGGCGTCGTGGTGCCGAAGAAGGTGTTGTAATAGGGCAGTTCCAGCATCTGCGCATGCACGACATCTGCGATCGACTTGCGGCCATAGCCGACATTGACGCACCAGAGGCCGGCAAAGGCGTCGAGATACTGCTTGCCCGCCGAATCCCAGATATGCACGCCCTCCGCCCGGGTGATGATCTTGGTACCGGCGGCGTTCAGCTTCTTCATGTCCGAAAAGGGATGAAGGTGATGGGCAGCGTCGATGGCACCGAGGTTGGAGACGGCGGTTACTGGCTTGTTCATGGGTCGGATCCTCGATCGGGGCGGAAGCTCTTGCTTTCACGGCCAAACATGGTCCGTGTGGCGGCCCTACCCCGCATTGAAAGGCGGAACATTATCGGCTACGAACATGACCGTCCAAAACGCGTTTGGCAAGGCACCGATTGCCGCGTTCCTCCGGCCAAATCCGACCTTTAGCCAACGAGAGTTTTCCCATGACAGCACCGACCGAGGCCGCCGATCAGACCGCAGCCGACCCTTCCGCGCGCATCGAAGTCTTGCTTGTCGGCATGAATGGCGACCTGCGCGGCAAGATGATTCCGCTGAAAGCCGAGGACAAGGTCTGGAAGAACACGGTGCGCCTTCCGGCTTCGACGCAGTCACTCGACATCTGGGGCGACGACAATGACGACATCACGAAGATCTCGCTGACGCTTGGCGATCCCGACGGCATCTGCATGCCGGACAAGAATTCGCTGACGACGCTGCCCTGGGGGCCTGCCGGTTCGAAACAGGTGCTCGCCACCATGCACACGCTGTCCGGCGAGCCGCATTTCGTCTGCCCGCGCGCCATCCTCGCCAATGTGATGAAACGTTTCGAGGAAAAGGGCCTGACGCCTGTCGTTGCCACCGAACTCGAATTCTACGTGATGGAGCCGGATTTCCGCGAGACCGGCGTGCCGATGCCGCCGAAGGCGCTGGTCATGAACGGCGAGGTCGAGGGCTATCAGCTCTACGACATGCGCGCGACCGCTGCGATGGAAGACTTCCTCGATACGGTGCGCCAATATTGCGACCACATGGGCCTGCCGGCGGACGCAACGACTGCAGAATTCGGCCCCGGCCAGTTCGAGGTCAATCTGCTGCACAAGCCGGACCCCATGGCCGCCGCCGACGACTGCATCTATCTGAAGCGCGTCGTCGATTTCGCGGCCCGCCGACATGGATTCAAGGCCACCTGCATGGCCAAGCCCTATGGCGATCACGCCGGCTCGGGCCTGCATGTACATGCCTCGATCATCGACAGGGATGGCCGAAACATCCTCGACGCCAAGGGCGGCGATCCGGTGAAGCTGAAGTCGATCACCGCCGGCATGCTGAAGTCCATGCAGGATGCGCAACTGATCTTCGCGCCCTTTGCCAATTCCTATCGCCGATTCCAGCCGGGCTCCTTTGCGCCCGACAAGATCGACTGGGGTTTCGGCAATCGTGGCACGGCCGTGCGCATTCCCGACAAGGATGGCCCCGCCGCCCGCATCGAGCACCGCGTCGCGGGCGCCGACGCCAATCCGCATCTGCTTCTCGCTGCCATCCTCGGCGGCATCCTGCTCGGCCTCGACGAGGATCTCGATCCTGGTCAGGTCACGACGCCGGACAGTGCGCCCGAAAACCCGGATATGCTGACCTACGACTTTTTGACCGCCGTCGAGCGTTTTCGCTCCTCGGCCTTCATCAAGGACATTTTCGGCGCAGAGTATCAGCGCATCTATGGCGACACCAAGCGCAAGGAGGCGATGGCCTATCTGCGCACTGTGTCCAGCTTCGACTACCAGACCTATCTGCCGCGGATCTGACCCTCGATCGGCTTCCAAGGTTACCTATCGTGCGACAGGGGCGGCTCCCGAGCCGCCCCTGTCGCATTTTTCACAGGAAATGACGGGATAATTTTATTTCGCCATAAAACGGTCACACGAAATCTTCGGTCCAAGTCACAGGCGCGCTCTCTTTTTTCCTCCCTAAAATTGGGGTAGCCTTAAAAAATGCGGGTTGTCACCTCTGTTTGAATACTCTTCTGTCCGTTTCCGTTAACGTGAACTGGGAGTTCAAAACAATGTCCATACAGACGCGCCGACTTCTCGGCACCTCTCTCCTCCTCACCTCCTTGATGTTCGGCGCGAGCCAGGCGCTTGCCGAAGTCGTCCTTCATCGCGGCAATTCCGGCGAGCCGCAGACGCTCGACCAGGCCAATACGTCGATCGACATCGAAGCCTTCATCCTGAAGGATCTCTATGAAGGCCTGACTATCTACGACGCCAAGGGCGAGATAGTTCCAGGTGCTGCCGAAAGCTGGACCGTCTCCGACGACGGCACGGTCTACACCTTCAAGATCCGCGAAAACGCCAACTGGTCGGACGGCACTCCGGTCACGGCCGAAGATTTCGTCTTCTCGATCCAGCGCGTCGAGAACCCGGAAACCGCTGCCAAATACGCCAACATCCTTTACCCGATCAAGAATGCCGAAAAGGCCAACAAGGGTGAAGCGAAGCTGGAAGAGATCGGCGTGAAGGCCGTCGATGCGAAGACGCTGGAAATCACGCTCGAGCGCGCGACCCCCTTCTTCCTCGAACTGCTTGCCCACCAGACCGCCCTTCCCGTCTCCAAGGCCAGCCTCGAAAAGAACGGCAAGGATTTCGTCAAGCCGGGCGTGATGGTGTCGAACGGCGCCTATAAGCTCGAAAGCCACGTGCCGAACGACAACCTCGTCGTGCTCAAGAACGAACATCACTGGGATGCGGCCAACACCCAGATCGACAAGGTCGTGTTCTACCCGATCGACGACCAGGCTGCCTCGGTGCGCCGCTTCGAAGCTAAGGAAATGGACCTCGTCTACAACTTCTCGGCCGACCAGATCGACCGCCTGAAGGAAAGCTATGGCGAGCAGGTCCGTGTTTCGCCCTCGGCCTCGACCTATTACTACGTGTTCGACACCCGCCAGGAGCCCTATAGCGACGTGCGCGTCCGCCAGGCGCTGTCCATGGCCGTCGACCGCGACTTCCTCGCGGAGGAAATCTATTCCGGCGCCCAGTTGCCGACCTACTCGCTCGTCCCGGATGGTCTGGGCGGATACCAGGCAGCCAAGGCTGACTTCGCCGAGATGTCCCAGCTCGACCGCGAAGACAAGGCGCTCGCGCTGATGAAGGAAGCCGGTTACGGTGAAGGCGGCAAGCCGCTCAGCATCGAGATCCGCTACAACACCAACCCGAACCACGAGCGCGTCGCGACCGCCGTTGCCGACATGTGGAAGAACACGTTCGGCGCAAACGTTACCATGACGAACCTCGACGTCGCATCGCACTATGCCTACCTGCAGGAAGGCGGCGTCTTCAACGTCGCGCGCGCCGGTTGGGTCGCCGACTATGCGGACGCTGAGAACTTCCTCGCGCTCAACGTCTCGACCAATGTCACGTTCAATTACGGCAAGTACAACAATCCGGAATTCGACGCGCTGATGGCGAAGTCCTACACCGAGGCTGATGCCGAGGCCCGCAAGAAGATCCTGCACGACGCCGAAGTCCTGCTGATGCGGGACCAGCCGATCGCTCCGCTGATGAGCACGGCCAATCTGTGGCTGGTCTCCGACCGCGTCAGCGGCTGGCAGGACAATGCCGCCAACGAGCATCTCAGCCGCTTCCTGCGCGTCGCTGAATAATCTCGTCACGTGACCGGACGACGCACGGCCCATGGTCGCGCGTCGTCCTTTCAGGAGCAGGACATGACATCCTTCGTACTCCGGCGGCTCATGAGCGCCGTCCCGACGATCTTCATCGTCGTCACCATTTCATTCTTCCTGATGCGCTTTGCGCCCGGCGGCCCCTTCAATCTCGAACGGCCTCTGCCACCCCAGACCATGGCCAACATCATGGCCACCTACAAACTCGATCAGCCGCTGATCAGCCAGTATCTGAGCTATATCGGCAATGCCGTCACCGGCGACCTCGGCCCGAGCTTCATCTACAAGGACAACACCGTCTCGGAGTTGATGGGCAAGGCCCTGCCCTATTCGATCCAGCTCGGCGGCATTGCGATCCTGGTTGCGCTCATCGGCGGTGTCCTGCTCGGCACTATCGCGGCACTCCGGCAAAACAGCACGATCGACTTCGCCGTCATGTCCTTTGCGACGATCGGTGTCACCATTCCCAATTTCGTTGTCGGCCCGGTGTTGACGCTGCTCTTCGCCGTCATCCTCAACTGGCTGCCCGCCGGCAGTTGGGGAGACGGATCCCTGCGCTTCCTGATTCTGCCGGTTACGGCGCTGGCGCTGCCGCAGCTCGCCGTCTTCGCGCGCCTCACCCGCGGCGCGATGATCGAGGCCCTGCATACTGACCATATCCGCACGGCACGTGCTTACGGCCTGCCCTCGCGTGTCGTCGTCGTCACCCATGCCATGCGCGGCGCAATGCTGCCGATCGTCTCCTACCTCGCGCCCTGTGCTGCCGCACTTTTGACTGGCTCTGCCGTTGTCGAGACGATCTTCACCATTCCGGGTGTCGGCCGCTACTTCGTGCTCGGCGCGCTCAACCGCGACTATCCCCTCGTCATGGGCACCGTCATCCTCGTCGCCGTGTTCGTGATCGTCTTCAACCTGTTGGTCGACATCGCCTATGGCCTGCTCGATCCGAGGGTTCGCAATGACTGATACCGCTCTTTCCCCTCAGCCCGAGATCGCCGGACGCAGCCTGGCGCAGCTCGCCCTCATGCGCTTCCGCCGCAACAAGGCCGCCATTACCGGCTGCGTGCTGCTGGTCTTCATCACGCTGTTTTCCTTTGCCGGCCCCTTCTTCGTGGCCCACAGCTACGACCAGGTCTTCTCCTCCTATGTCAGCGTGCCGCCGAGCCTCTCGCCGCGGCCCGACCCTGAGACCCTTCAGGAGGTCGCCGAAAGTGTCGCCCAGCGGGCGAGAGTGAGCCTCGACAGCTTCTCGGTCGAGGACGGCCGCTTCACCGCCGTGATCAGCTCGGAAAAGGAAATCGATCCGCGCACGATCCGCTATTTCGACCGCAACAACGAATTCAAGAATTCGGAAGTCGTGGAACAAGCGGCGGACGGTCGAAGCCTTACCGTGTCGGGAACCGTGGATCAGGTGACCTTTCCCTTCGGCACGGATTCGAACGGCCGCGACCTTCTGGTCCGCGTCATGCTCGGCGGTCAGATCTCGCTTGCCGTGGGTCTCGCCGCCAGCCTCGTCTCGCTCGGAATCGGCGTCGTCTACGGCGCGACCTCGGGCTATCTCGGTGGCCGCGTCGACAATGTGATGATGCGTATCGTCGAGATCCTGTACTCGCTGCCCTTCGTCTTCCTGGTCGTCGTGCTCGTCGTCTTCTTCGGGCGATCGGTGATCCTGATCTTCCTGGTGATCGGGGCGGTGGAATGGCTGGAAATGGCCCGCATCGTGCGCGGCCAGACGCTGTCGCTGAAGCGCCGTGAATTCGTCGGGGCTGCCGAAGCACTCGGCCTGACCGACTGGCAGATCATACGCCGCCACATCATCCCCAACACGATCGGCCCGGTCATCGTCTTCGTCACCGTCATCGTGCCGAAGGTCATCCTGCTCGAGAGCTTCCTTTCCTTCCTCGGCCTCGGCGTTCAGGCGCCGCTCGCCAGCTGGGGCACCCTGATCTCGGAAGGGGCGGCCAGCATGCAGAACGCGCCCTGGCTGTTGATCTTCCCGGCGATTTTCTTCGTGACGACACTGTTTTCGCTGAATTTCGTGGGCGACGGCCTGCGGGATGCACTGGATCCGAAGGACCGATGAGCATGGACGACAAGACAAACAACGAAACCGTGCTCGACGTTTCCGACCTCAAGGTGACGTTCGCGACACCCGACGGCACGGTCGAGGCCGTCAAGGGCATCAGCTTTTCGGTCAAGAAGGGCGAAACGCTCGCCATCGTCGGCGAAAGCGGCTCGGGCAAGAGCCAGACGATGATGGGCATCATGGGCCTGCTCGCCAAGAACGGTGATGTCAGCGGCACGGCCGTCTACGGCGGCCGCAACATCGTCGGCCTTCCGGTCGGCGAGCTCAACAAGGTACGCGGCGCCAAGATCACCATGATCTTCCAGGAGCCGATGACTTCGCTCGATCCGCTCTACAGGATCGGCAAGCAGATCTCGGAGCCACTGATCCATCACCGCGGCATGAACAAGACGGAAGCGCGCGCTCGCGTGCTGGAACTCTTGAAGCTCGTCGGCATCCCCGATCCGGAGCGGCGCATCGACAGCTATCCGCACGAAATGTCCGGCGGCCAGCGCCAGCGCGTGATGATCGCAATGGCCTTGGCCAACGAACCCGACGTGCTGATTGCGGACGAACCGACGACCGCGCTCGACGTCACCATCCAGGCGCAGATCCTCGATCTGCTCGCCGACCTGCAGAAGCGCTTCGGCATGGCGATCGTGCTGATCACCCACGACCTCGGCGTGGTCAAACACGTCGCCGATCGTGTCGCGGTCATGCGCAAGGGCGAGATCGTCGAAACGGGCAGCCGCGACGCGATCTTCGGCAATGCGCAGCACGAGTATACCAAGATGCTGCTGGCCGCCGAACCCTCCGGCACCAAGCCGGCTCCGGCAGAGGATGCGCCGGTCGTCCTGGAAGGCCGCAGTGTCACCGTCGATTTCGACATCGGCAGCGGCGGCTTCCTGCGTCCGAACCGCACTTTCAGGGCGGTCGATCAGGTCAGCGTCCGACTGCGCCAGGGCCAGACCATCGGCATCGTCGGTGAGTCTGGTTCGGGCAAATCGACGCTGGGTCGGGCTCTCCTGAAGCTGCTCGCAGCCGATGGCGCGTTTCGCTTCGAGACGGCCGATATCACCAAGCTCGACCGAGCCGGCATGCGCCCGTTCCGCAAGCAGATGCAGCTGGTATTCCAGGACCCTTACGGCTCCCTCTCGCCGCGCCAGACGGTCGGCGAGATCATCACCGAGGGTCTCTACGTGCACGAGCCGCAGCTCAGCCGCGCCGAGCGGGACGCACGCGCCATCGCAGCCCTGAAGGAAGTCGGCCTCGATCCGGCGGCGCGCAATCGTTATCCGCACGAATTCTCGGGCGGCCAGCGTCAGCGCATTGCCATTGCCCGTTCGATGATCCTGAAGCCGAAGGTGGTGATCCTCGACGAGCCGACGTCAGCGCTCGACCGCTCGGTGCAGCGGCAGGTGATCGAACTGTTGCGCGACCTGCAGGACAAACACGGCCTGTCTTACGTCTTCATCAGCCACGACCTGTCGGTCATCAAGGCCATGTCGGACCATGTGGTCGTCATGAAGAATGGCAAGATCGTCGAAGAGGGCGCGACCGAAGAGATATTCGAGCGGCCGCGTCAGGACTATACCCGCGACCTGATCGCGGCGGCCTTCAGCCACTGACTAACGCAGACGCCCGGCCGTCCCGGGCGTCTTTTTACTTAAGCTACCGGTTGCGGAGGGGGCACGAGCACCTTCAGTTCGCCGGGATGGATCTTGATCTCCACATCGGCCGGCATGCGCAGCAATTCGCCGTCGAGCACACAGGCCGCACCCTTGCGATGCTTTGGGAAGTGCAAGCGCACCCTTTCAGCCGTGGAGGCCGTCACGGCCTCATTGTCCTTGAACTTGCCCCGGATGATGTCGAAGGCCAGCTTGCCGACACCGGTCGGCTCCAGCGGATCGGCGAGATAGACACCGAGTTTGCCCGTATCCACCCGGTCGGCAAAAAACAGCGAATTGTTGCCAAGCGGATTGTTGGAAATCGAGATCGCCGAGACCGGTCGCTCGTCGCTTCTGCCGTCACCGTCGATGTCGAAGACGACCTCGAAGCGTGGCGGATCGAGCATGACGCCGAAGGCAGCGCTGGTGCTCGCCCGCATCTTGCCGAGACGGGAAGCGAAATTCATCTGGTTGCGCATGCGAACCATGCGGGCATGCAGACCGGCGGAGAACTGGTGCACGAAGGGGCGGCCATTGGCGGTCGCGATATCGACGTCCGCGACCGTCGCTTCGGCCAGAACATCGAGCACCTTCCAGATGTCGAGGGGCAGTTTCAGCGAGCGGGCAAAAAGGTTCATCGTACCAGCCGGGATAACGCCCAGCGGCAGCTTGGCTTTCCAGGCGATTGCGGCAGCCGTCGAGATTGTCCCGTCTCCGCCCCCGGCCAGAACCGCCTCGACACCGGGCTCCGCGGCTGCCCTTTCCAGCGCTGCGACGATCTCGTCACCGGCCACGACCGAGCAGTCGAGCTCATGACCTTTCGCTGCGAAGGCGCGGTTGGCACTTTCGCAATAAGCTTGCATATCGGTGGTCTTGAAGGTCCCGCCGTCGCGATTGAGTACCGCCCTGATCTTCATCTTGCCCTTTCGCAGCCCAAAGCGGGCCGAAGCGCAAACGCCTCGGCCTGTGAAAAGTTTCCTTGAGGCACAGATCGATAGCATTTGAGCAATTTTCAAGGCCGGGAGCAAAAGCCTTTGCCGCAGTGCACACTGATATGATAAACAGCAATTCTATTTTCAGCCGGCCACATGGCCTTTCTTCTATCGCCGCTTCCCCCCGAAGCATATGCGCCACGCCTCCCACGTCGGCGCCTCAGGTGTTTGCATGACCGATTGTTCGACCTTGGACCGGCCCCTCGAAACGGGTGGGCGCGACACGCTTACGCTGACGGCGACCACCATTCTCCTCATCGAAATTGCACTCGCCGCCGGTGGCTTCGGTATCGGGACCGGCGAATTCGTCATCATGGGCCTGCTGCCCGAGGTCGCGCAGACCTACGGCGTGACTGTCCCCCAAGCCGGCCATGTGATCAGCGCCTATGCGCTGGGCGTCGTCATCGGCGCGCCGATCATTGCGGCACTGGCCGCAAAACTCCCGCGCAAGACGCTGCTCCTGCTTTTGATGGGGCTCTTCGCAGTGGGTAATTTCGCCAGTGCACTTGCCACCGAATTCTCGACCTTCACCCTGCTGCGCTTCGTCACCGGCCTTCCGCATGGCGCCTATTTCGGCGTGGCGGCGCTGGTTGCGGCCTCCATGGCGCCGCCGCATCGCCGGGTGCGTGCCGTCGGCCGCGTCATGCTGGGGCTCACCATCGCCACCCTGATCGGCACGCCGATTGCCACCTTCCTCGGCCAGATGATGAGCTGGCGCGCCGCCTTCTTCCTGGTGGCGGCGATCGGGGCGATCACCGTGGTGCTGATCGCGCTCTACCTGCCGAAGGACGAAGTGGCCGAAGGTGCCAGCATTCGCCGGGAGCTCTCGGCCTTCGGTCGTCTGCAGGTCTGGCTGTCCTTCGGTGTCGCAGCCGTCGGCTTCGGCGGCATGTTCGCGATCTTCAGCTATATCGCCAAGACCGTGACCGATACGGCCGGCCTCTCCGCCAGCATGGTCGCCGTGGTTCTCGCCCTTTTCGGCATCGGCATGAATGTCGGCAACATCGTCGGCAGCCGGATGGCGGACTATTCGCTGAAGGGCACGATCGGCGGTATGCTCGCCTTCAACATCGTGCTGATGACCGTCTTCTCGCTGACCGCCCACAATCCGGTCATGCTCTGCATCTGCGTGTTTCTCACCGGCTGCGGCTTTGCCGCCTGCCCGGCCGTGCAGACCCGCCTGATGGATGTCGCGGCCGATGCCCAGACGCTCGCAGCCGCCACCAATCATTCCGCCTTCAACATCGCGAACGCGCTCGGTGCCTGGCTTGGCGGTCTCGTGATCGCCGCCGGCTATGGCTACGGCGCCACCGGTTACGTCGGCGCGGTGCTCTCGGCCTTCGGCCTGATCATCTTCCTGATTTCCGTAGCGCTCGAAAAGCAGCCGTCACGCGGCTGAGGCCGTCTCCGCAACCGCATCGGGCTCGATCATGCGGCGCTCGCCATCCAGGCATTCGACATGGCGGGTGCCCCACTGCTCCAGCACCATGATGACCGGGCGCAGGCTCTGTCCGAGCGGTGTCAGCGCATAGTCGACGCGTGGTGGTACGACCGGATAGACGGTGCGCGTCACGAGCCCCTGCTCTTCCAGCTCGCGCAACTGCTTGGTCAGCATGCGTTGGGTCACGGCCTGCAGCCTGCGGCGCAATTCGCTGAAGCGCAGCGTGCCACCGGTCAGGAGATGATAGAGGATCACGCCCTTCCATTTGCCGTCGAGAAAGCTCAGTGTCGTTTCGACCGGGCAGCCTGGAAACATGTTGGTCATCTTGGCGCGTGGTCGCGACATGGACAGTATCCTTTCTGATACCGAGGTTCATTTCTGTGCCTACGAACACAAAATGTGCATTCTTGCGCAAAGCCAATCTATGTCCTTAATGGGCAGCGTGCAAACGCAAGACAGGAGTTTCCCCATGCGAGCCATCGGATTCTACACGCCTCAGCCCATCACCTCAAAGGACGCCCTGGTTGATCTCGACCTGCCGATGCCCGAGGCGTCCGGGCACGACCTCCTGGTCGAAATCAAGGCTGTCTCGGTCAATCCCGTCGACACCAAGGTTCGCCGCAACCATACGCCGGCAGCCGGCGAGGCCCGCATTCTCGGCTATGACGCGGCCGGCGTGGTCAAGGCGGTCGGGGCGGACGTGACGCTCTTCAAGCCGGGTGACGAGGTCTACTATGCCGGCGCGATCGGCCGCCCCGGCACCAATGCCGAATACCACCTTGTCGACGAACGTATCGTCGGCATCAAGCCGAAGTCGCTCAGCTTTGCCGAGGCTGCCGCCCTGCCGCTGACCGCCATTACCGCCTATGAGGCGCTGTTCGACCGCCTCAAGGTCGCCGACCCCGTGCGGGGTGCAGAACGGGCGATCCTGATCACCGGGGGTGCTGGCGGTGTGGGCTCGATTGCGATCCAGCTCGCCAAGACGCTGACCGACCTCAAGGTCATCGCGACCGCTTCGCGGCCTGAGACGGCAGACTGGGCAAAATCACTCGGTGCCGATCATGTGATCGACCACAGCAAGCCGCTCGCCGAGGAATATGCAAAGCTCGGCATCGGCGCCCCCGCCTTCATCTTCTCGGTCACGCATTCCAGCCAGCACCGGCTTGCCATGGCGGAGATCATCGCGCCGATGGGTCGCATCTGCCTGATCGACGACTTTCCGGAAGGGTTCGACATTCTCGCCTTCAAGATGAAGGTCGTGTCGCTTCACTGGGAGTTCATGTTCTCGCGCCCGATGTTTCAGACGCCCGACATGATTGAGCAGCACAAGCTGCTGACCCATGTCGCTGAGCTGATCGATGGTGGCAAGATCCGCACCACACTCGATACGGTGCTGGGTCCGATCACCTCCGAGAACCTGCGCAAGGCGCATGAGATCATCGAGAGCAACCGGGCACGCGGCAAGATCGTGCTCGAAGGTTTTCCGGCCTGAGCAGACCGGCGAGGCCGTCGCGCCTGCGGCGGCCCTGCGACACCGATCTTCAGGGATCTTCAGGCGGCGGAGCGCATGATCGCGGCACTGCCGACCGGGTGGCGGCTCGGCTTCAGGGTCATGCCTTCGACGGAGACGAGGTTTTCCTGGCCCCAGCGGCCGATGGCCTGGAGCACCGGCTCGAGGCTTCGGCCGAGCGGGGTCAGGGAATAATCGACCCTCGGCGGCACGACCGGATAGACAGTGCGAGCGACGAGCCCGGCCAGCTCCATGTCCCTCAGCTGCTTCGACAGCATGCGGTGGGTGATCGTCGGCAGGCGCTTGCAGATTTCGTTGAAGCGGAGAACCTCGTCGCGCAGGAGATGGTGAAGGATGACGCCCTTCCACTTGCCATCGAGAAGCTGAAGGGTTGCCTCGATCTGGCAACCACCGAGGTCCGACATTCCGGCATTCGTATCGCGAGCCATGCAAAAAATCCCTTCTCAAACCTTCGACGCAACCGTGACCGGCGCGTCTGTTCCCACTTAAACCTGGCCGGTGCGAGCGAGAAGGCTCGAGGCGGTCGGTATTGGTCGACACAGCGTCAACAAGAGTTTCGACGCAAAGACGCGCCGGAAAGTTTCATTGCGGGGAGATTGGGGCGAAGTCGGGAGGCGACAAGACCGATTTCACACTCGTGAGTTGACGTGAGAAGAGATCTTCACGGGCCGATCAAAAAGACGTGGCGCCGGTCGCGGGACCGACGCCACTCGAAACAGATCCGATTGACAGGCCGATCAGGCCTGCATGACGACGACCTTGGAGCCGACCTTCACGCGTTCGTAAAGATCGATCACGTCATGGTTCATCATGCGCACGCAGCCGGAGGACATGGCCTGGCCGATCGACCAGGGCTGGTTGGTGCCGTGCAGGCGGAACAGCGTGTCGTTGCCACCGCGATAGAGATACATGGCGCGGGCGCCGAGCGGATTGTTTGGGCCACCTGGCAGACCGCCGGCATATTTCAGGTTCTTTTCCGGATCGCGGCGGATCATGTTGGGCGTCGGCGTCCAGGTCGGCCATTCGGCCTTGCGGCCGACATAGGCGTTGCCGGCGAGCGCATAGCCGTTGCGGCCGACACCGATGCCATAGCGCATGGCGCGACCATTGCCGAGCACGTAGTAGAGACGCCGGGCGGGGGTATCGACGACGACGGTTCCGGCCGGATGCGACGTTTCATAGGCCACTTCCTGACGGCGCAGCTCCGGCTTGATCTTCTCGATCGGCACCTTCTTCAGCGGATGCGGCTCGTCTGGTACGTCGCCATACATGGCCTGCTGGTTGGGAACGGACTGGCAGCCGGCCAGGAAAAGCGGCAAACCGAACAGGAGACCGCGGCGCGAAATAGTCATGATTCAGAGGTCCTCGGGAAGCGATTCGTTACCGAGGAGCCTAGAAATTTATGGTTAATGCCGGGTTAAATCTTGGGGTGGGCGTTAACGGAGATGGCGAAGATGGGGCTGACGCAAGCTTGGTTAACCCGTCGTCAGATGTGAAAAGGGCGGCCTATCGGCCGCCCTTCCGTGAATATCACATGTTCGGATAGACGGGCCCCTCGCCGGCCATTTTGCGCGGCGGTCCGTGCGGCGCGGCCTCCCGAACACTACATGTTCGGATAGACCGGTCCTTCGCCGGCCACTTTGCGCGGCGGCCCGTGCGGCCCGGCCTCCCGAGCATTACATGTTCGGATAGACCGGTCCTTCGCCGCCTTGTGGCGGCACCCAGGTGATGTTCTGGTTCGGGTCCTTGATGTCGCAGGTCTTGCAGTGCACGCAGTTCTGGGCGTTGATGACGAAGGTCTCTTCGCCTTCCTTCTCCACCCATTCATAGACACCCGCCGGACAGTAGCGCGTCGAAGGCCCCGCATAGACGCCGAGCTCAGAGCGCTTCTGCAGGTCCATGTCCTTGACCTTCAGATGAACCGGCTGGTCCTCTTCATGGTTGGTGTTGGACAGGAAGACCGAGGAGAGACGGTCGAAGGTGAGCACGCCATCCGGCTTCGGATAGGCGATCGGCTTGTGCTTGGCCGCAGGCTCCAGGGATTCAGCGTCGGTCTTGCCGTGCTTCAATGTGCCGAAGAAGGAGAAGCCGAGGAGCTGGTTCATCCACATGTCGATGCCGCCGAGGCCGACGCCGAGCGCCGTGCCGAGCTTCGACCAGAGCGGCTTGACGTTACGCACGCGCTTCAAGTCCTTGCCGATATCGGTCGAGCGCCATTCGTTCTCGATCTCGATCGGCTCGTCATTGGCGCGGCCGGCCGCGATGGCCGCGGCGATCTTGTCGGCCGCCAGCATGCCGGAGAGCACAGCGTTGTGGCTGCCCTTGATTCGCGGCACGTTGACGAGACCGGCGGAACAGCCGATTAGCGCGCCGCCCGGGAAGGAGAGCTTCGGCACGGACTGGTAGCCGCCTTCAGTAATGGCGCGGGCACCATAGGACAGTCGCTTGCCGCCCTCGAAGGTCTTGGCGATCGCCGGATGCGTCTTGAAACGCTGGAATTCCTCGAAGGGATAGAGATAGGGGTTCTTGTAGTTCAGGTGCACGACGAAGCCGACGGCGACCATGTTGTCTTCGAGATGGTACAGGAACGAGCCGCCACCGGTCTTCATGCCGAGCGGCCAACCGAAGGAGTGCTGCACGAGGCCCGGCTTGTGGTGCTCGGGCTTGACCTGCCAGAGCTCCTTGAGACCGATGCCGTACTTCTGCACATCGCTCTCGCGCGACAGATCGAACTTGGCGATCAGCTGCTTGGCGAGCGAACCGCGCACGCCCTCGCCGATCAGCACATATTTCCCGAGAAGTTCCATGCCACGCGTATAGGCCGGACCCGGCTCGCCGTTCTTCTCGATGCCCATGTCGCCGGTCGCGACCCCGATCACCGCGCCCTGATCATTGTAGAGCACTTCGGAGGCGGCAAAGCCCGGATAGATCTCGACGCCGAGCGCTTCTGCATGGGCGCCCAGCCAACGACAGACATTGCCGAGCGAGACGATGTAATTGCCGTGATTGTTCATCAGCGGCGGCATCAGCATGTTGGGCAGGCGGACGGACCCTGCGGGTCCAAGGAACAGGAACTGGTCGTCGGTCACCGGAGTCTTGAACGGGTGATCGGCCTCTTCGCGCCAGCCGGGGATCAGCTTGTCGACGCCGATGGGATCCACCACGGCACCGGACAGGATATGCGCACCGACTTCGGCGCCCTTTTCGAGCACGACGACGGTCAGGTCCGGATTGACCTGCTTCAGCCGGATCGCCGCCGACAGACCGGCCGGGCCTGCGCCCACGATCACGACGTCGAATTCCATGCTTTCGCGTTCAGGCAGTTCCATCTCGGTGCTCATCGGTCATTCCTCGCCAGGCGGTGTTTTCCGCCTTCCTCCTTGACAAAACCCAACCGGATTGTCGAGCCGAAGCGCGACGCGCCACGGCGCAAATTCCGGCAGGGCGGTGTGAAGCTTGAGAATATCTTACGTGTACGTAAGGGTCAATGCGACGATTTCGCCGCGTTTGGTTGAAGCCCTTCGCCGACACTCGCTCCTCGTCCTCCCAACGAAAAGTGCGGCGGCCTGTTCCGCATGCGTCAAATCCTGTCGCAAGGCAAAATCTGCCTTTGAAGCAAGTCCCGCTTTGTCGCAGTCTCTGCCAAAACGCCAGCAGGGGAACACGACATGGCACTCACATATGGTTTCATCGGGCTCGGTCATCTCGGCCGCCATCTCGCCGGTAGTCTGGTCAGGGCCGGCTTCACCGTCGTGGTCAACGATCTGGACCCTGACAATGCCAAGGAGCTGGTCGCCGCCGGTGCCCGTTTCGCCGCCGATCCGCAAGCCGTGGCCGAAGCCGTCGACGCCGTCATCACCTGTCTGCCCTCGCCCAAAGTCAGCGAGCGCGTGCTGACCGGCGAGCGTGGCATCCTCAAAGGCTTGAAGCCCGGCGCCACCTGGATCGAGATGAGCACGCTCGACGAGCAGGAAGTCCTGCGTCTCGGCAAGGTCGCCGCAGAGGCCGGCGTGCGCATGCTGGAGTCCCCTGTCACCGGCGGCGTGCACCTCGCCGCCTCTGGCGAAATTACCGTGATCATCGGCGGCGACGAGGATCTCTACGATCTGCACCTCCCGGCCTTCCAGGCCATGGGCAAGCAGATCTTCCGCGCCGGGCCGCTCGGGAAGGCAGCGGTGATCAAGGTGATCACCAACATGCTCGCATTCATTCACCTGATCGCGACCGGCGAGGCGCTGATGCTGGCGAAGAAGGGCGGCATCGACCTCACCGACGCCTTCAACATCATCAAGGCCTCCTCCGGCAACAGCTTCGTGCACGAGACCGAGGGTCAGGTGATCCTGAACGGCAGCTACAACATCAACTTCACCATGGATCTCGCGGTGAAGGACCTGGGCTTCGCGCTCGGCTTCGGCCGCGAATACGGCGTGCCACTCGACCTCGCCTCCCACGCGCTGCAGACCTTCATCCGCGCGCGTTCAGCCTATGGCGGTGACGCCTGGTCGTCGCAGGTGGTCAAGCTTTTGGAAGACACTGTAGGTACGGACCTGCGGGCACCCGGCTTTCCAGCGGAGCTTTGAGGGGAGACAACAGGTCGGGAAAGGCGGCAGGGTGACTTGCGGCGACCGGGTTTTCCGGCGAAGAAGCCGCAAACAGATCAGGCTTGCCCATGTCTTCGCACCCGACCTTCTCGGCCCATGACCTCGCCCATGCCCTCGACGGCCTGCATCCGGACCTCCGGATCCTCGGTCCCGACGCGCTTGCCGGCCGGCATCCCGGTGAAGACCCGGCGAACCTCAACGCCGGCGTGATGGCGCAGCCTGCCTCGACGGAAGCGGCCGCCGCGCTGATTTCCTGGTGCCGGGCGAACCATGTCGCCATCGTCCCGCAGGGAGGATTGAGCGGTCTCGTCGGGGGTGGCGTCAGCCATGCCGGAGAGATCATCCTCTCAAGCGCGCGGCTCAACCGGATCATCGCCATCCATGCCGATGAAGAGACCGTCGAGGTCGAAGCTGGCGTCACGCTGGAGGCCCTGCAAGGTGCGCTCGCGCCACATGGCCTCACCACCGGCATCGATCTCGGTTCGCGCGGCTCGGCCACCATCGGTGGTATGGTCTCGACCAATGCCGGCGGCATTCTTGCCTTCCGCAATGGGGTGATGCGCCACCAGATCCTCGGGCTGGAAGCCGTACTGCCTTCAGGCGAGGTGTTTTCGGACATGACCCGCGTGGTGAAGATCTCCGCCGGCCCTGACATCAAGCAGCTTTTCATCGGCGGAGAAGGCGCCTTCGGCTTCGTCACACGGGTCGTCATGAAGGTCGAGCCGATCCGGCCGCATCGCGCCGTGGCGCTTCTCGGCGTCGAGAATGCCGCCGGAGCGCTCCAGGTCGCCGTGCGGCTGCGCCGGCATTCGGCTCTCCTGCTCGAAGCCGCCGAGATGATGTGGCCGCGCTATGTGCGCGATCATGCGGCCCTCAAGGGTTTCGATCTCTCCTGGCTCGAAGGGGATAGCGCCCTGCTGTTGATCGAGGTTTCGGGCACAAGCGCCGAAGTCTCGACCGCGCTGATCGAAGAGGCGCTCGCGGAGCTCTGGGAAGAGGCCGATCTCAGGGGCGGCATCGTCGCCCAGTCCTCCGAACAGGCCCGGCGCTTCTGGGACCTGCGCGAGGATTCCGTCTTCTATTTCGCCGAATTCCCCGATGCCCCCTCTTTCGACGTCTCCATGCCACCGTCGGCGCTGGATACCTATGTGACCGATCTATTCCAGCGCTTATCTGCCATCGGCAGCGGTCTGGACGCCTATGTCTACGGCCATATCGCCGATGGCAACCTGCATATCGCGATCGCCGCCCCGGGTCCCTTGCCCACAGAGATGAAGGCGCTCGCGGAAGACGCCGTCTATGCCGGCATTCATGCCTCCGGCGGCAGCTTCTCCGCCGAACATGGCGTCGGGCTCAACAAGCGCTCGGCCTATCTCACCCATGTCGATCCGGTCAAACAGGCGCTTGCCCGGCAGTTCAAGGCGATGCTTGATCCGGACATGCTGTTCAATCCAGGCAAGGTGCCGTTCTGATTTCGGTTCATCCGCTGATCGGCGGGGTTCCGGTCCGCGCCTTCGCCCGATAGACTGCGTACAAACACATTGCATCAGACAAGGACCAACCATGGATCTCGGAATTTCCGGCAAACGCGCCCTCGTTCTCGCCGCCTCGCGCGGCCTTGGTCTCGGCATTGCGCAAGCGCTCGCCGCTGAAGGCGTCCATGTGCTGATCTGCGGCCGCACCGAGGAGAAGCTGAAGGCGAATGTCGAGGCAATCCGCGCTGCCGGCGGCAAGGCGGACTACGTGGTGGCGGATCTCGCCGACGCCCATTTCGTCGATCAGATGCTGCATGCTGTCCATCATACGCTCGGCGGCATCGACATCCTCGTCAACAACACCGGTGGCCCGACGCCCGGCACCGTCGAGGAGATGGACGCCGAAAAGCTCTACAACTTCTTCCAGTCCATGGTCGTGCGCGTCATCACGCTCACCAATGCGCTAGTGCCATTGATGAAGACGCAAGGTTTTGGCCGGGTCCTGACCGTCGCCTCGTCCGGCGTCTTCGAACCGATAAGCAACCTGGCACTCTCCAACACTCTGCGCGGCGCACTCGTCGGCTGGAACAAGACGCTCTCGTCGGAACTCGCCTCTTATGGCGTGACCGCCAACATGCTGCTTCCGGGGCGCATTCATACGGACCGGATCGACGAGCTCGACGGGGCCAATGCGAAACGCACGGGCCGAAGCGTCGACGAGGTGCGCGCCGCCTCGGTGAAGTCGATCCCGGCCCAGCGGCTCGGTCGCGTCGAGGAGTTCGCCGCCGCCGGTGCCTTCCTGTGCTCCGCCCAGGCAAGCTATATCACCGGCACCATGTTGCGTGTCGATGGCGGGGCGGCCCGTTCGATCTGACAGCCGGTGCCTACAACCGACGGTCAAATTCGCATTGCCTAAAATGAGAGTGATCGACTGAACGGGTTGGAAATCTCTTGGGTTTACTCCAAAGCGAGAAACCTGGGAGATGAGAGTTCCCGTGATGACCGATGCCGGACATGAAGACCGGATGCTGCTGGCGCTCGAGCCTGCCGCTCTAATACCCGATCTCGAGCCAGTCGTCGAAGAGCGCGCGCGCGTCCCGCGCTCTCGTCATGCCAGTTATGGCCGGATCATAGATCACTTTCTCACTAAGCTGGAAACCTTCGACGACGAGTATGATCCGCTCGAGGCGTCCCCTATGGCCGCACGCCTTTATCAGGACGTATAACCCGGTCGACCGCTGCCTTGCCGCAAGTCGAAGTCATTCACTTCGGCATCACCGACGGCGCAGCAGGAAAAGCCCTGCCACCCCTGCCAGGGCAAGGACCGCTCCGTAGAGGATCCACGGGCTCTGATCGATCATGAAGCTCGATGCCGGATAGGGAAAAGTCCCAGAGCCCTGGCCGATCCAGATGAAGCCCAGGAGGATGGCCAGGGCGGCCAGACAATGCAGAATTAGGCGGATAGGCGACATGGGGCAATCTCCAGAGTGAGCCGAGCATAGTCTGGCTGCCTGGGAACCGCCAGTGCCGCAATACCCGCCCGACCGCCGCTCTCCGCACAATCCGCCGCTCGGCAACCGACCAGACCCACCAACGTCACAAAAAGGTCGCTTGCCCTCGCCCGCCCCCTGTGGCATCAGGCGCCCTCTTTCGTTCCTCGGCATCGCCGAAAAAGCTGGTGCGCCGGCTCTCACAGACATCAGACACACGAACAAGGGGGCGATGGCCATGGCACAGGCGCTGGGGCTCGATTTCGGCACGACCAACACCGTGATCGCCGTCGCGGAAAGCGGAGACGAGACGCGCTCGGTTTCCTTCACCTCGCCGGCCGGCACCACGGACAGCATGCGCACCGCGCTGTCCTTCCTCAAGGACCGCCAACTCGGTGCTGGGGCCTTGAAAGTGGAGGCGGGCCAAGCTGCCATCCGGACCTTCATCGACAATCCCGGCGAATCTCGTTTTCTGCAGTCGATCAAGACCTTCGCCGCCTCCGCCCTCTTCCAGGGCACCCTGGTCCATGCCCGGCGTTTCCAGTTCGAAGATCTCATGGAGGTCTTCCTGAAACGGCTCCAGGCCTATGGCGGCGAGGACTGGCCAAAAAGTGCGAAACGGCTCGTTGCCGGCCGCCCCGTGCATTTCGCCGGCGCCAGCCCCGATCCGGCCCTTGCCGTCACGCGCTATAACGAGGCGCTGACACGGCTCGGCTTTCCCGAAATCCATTACGTCTATGAACCGGTGGCGGCGGCCTTCTACTTTGCCCGCACGCTCAAGCAGGATGCCACCGTGCTGGTCGCCGACTTCGGCGGCGGCACGACCGACTTCTCGCTGATCCGCTTCTCGACCGAAGCCGGCAAGCTCAAGGCCACCCCGATCGGCCAGTCCGGCGTCGGCATTGCCGGCGACCAATTCGATGCCCGCATCATCGACCAGCTGGTCGCCCCGGAGATTGGAAAGGGCAGCCAGTTCAAGAGCTTCGGCAAGCTTCTCGATGTGCCGAGCAACTATTATCTCGCTTTTTCGCGCTGGAACCAGCTTTCAGTCTTCAAGACGCTGAAGGAATTCGCCGACCTGAAATCGCTGGTACGACAGGCCGAAGAGCCGGAGAAGCTGGAACTCTTCATCGATCTCATCGATCATGACGAAGGCTATCCGCTCTATCAGGCGGTTTCGGCCACCAAGATGGCCCTGTCGTCTGCCGAAGAAGCGGATTTCCGCTTTGCCCCGCTCGGCAAAGCGGGCGAGAAGCGCGTGACGCGCCGCGAGTTCGAAGGCTGGATCGCCGACGACCTCGCCCGCATGGAAGAAGCTCTCGACGACGTGCTGTCCACGAGCAATACGGAAGCCGGGTCCATCGACAAGATCTTCCTCACCGGGGGCACATCCTTCGTGCCCGCCGTGCGCGACATCTTCCACCGCCGCTTCGACGCAAGCCGCATCGAAACCGGTGGCGAACTCGTCTCCATCGCGCATGGACTTTCGCTGATCGGCGAGCGCGACGACATCGAGCAGTGGGTGGCGTGAGGTCAGCTTCATGAGGGCGCCGAAGACGAGCGCCGTCATCGCATGCCACTGCCCCTCACCCTGCCCTCTCCCCGCAAGCGGGGAGAGGGAGGAGCGCCGCGGCGGCCGTATCGGCCTTCTCCCCGCCTGCGGGAGAAGGTGCCCGAAGGGCGGATGAGGGGCATACCGCTCCACCGTCAAGATGACGGCCAATCGCTGGTGCTCCCCCTCGCTTTCCATTTGCCTTCCTCCATCCGAAGGCACTAGAACGGGACGATGATCCAAGCCGCCGACATGACGCCCGCTGAGCTCGCAGCGCTTCTCGCATTTCATGCGGAAGCCGGCGTCGAGTGGCTCGTGGAAGAAGAGCCGGTGGACCGGATCGCGGCGTTCCAGGCGGAGAGGTCGGCGCGACAGATGACGCGACCGACAGCCGAGGCACCGGCACAAAATGCCCCCTCCCGGACGGCACCGGCCCGCGGAGCACCGCCCTCCGAGCGGCAACCGGCACGGGCGCAGCCGTCCCAAGGCTCCGCCCTGCCCGCCATCCCTGACGAAAACGCCGTGGCCGAGGCCCGTTTCGCGGCGGAAAGTGCCCGGTCGCTCGCCGAGCTGAAAACCGCCATCGAGGGCTTTGCCAGCTGCAATCTGAAGACGTCTGCCCGCTCGACGATCACGGCCGTGGGAACCGCTACATCCGGCATCATGGTGATCGGGCCGATGCCGAATGCCGATGACGACCGCGAGGGCCTCGCCTTTTCCGGACGTGCCGGCCTGCTGCTCGACCGGATGCTGTCGGCCATCGGCCAGACGCGCGAGAGCGTCGTGATCTCCACCGTCATTCCCTGGCGTCCACCGGGCGATCGCATGCCGTCGACACCGGAAACCGCCATCTGCCGGCCCTTCATCGAGCGACAGATCGCGCTCGTCGAACCCCGGCTCGTGCTCGTGCTCGGCAATTTGGCCGCGCGTTTCTTCTTCGGCGAGACCGGGACGATCCATGCGCTCCGAGGAAAATGGCGCGAGATCGGCGCCGGCGGTCATGCGGTCCAGGCCATGGCCACCCTGCATCCGCAGGAACTTCTGGCAGCGCCTGCGAGCAAGGCGCTGGCCTGGATGGACCTGCTTGCCTTCTCAGAGCGTCTGGATCCGCCGCAAAACGGCTAAAAAATCATCAACGTAAACAAAATATGAAGATAGCCATGCAAATGGCGCAATGCAGGATCGCGGCGGTGTTCGTTGCCGAATCTATGCTGCACTGCGATATGTAAGGATGAAAGTGGGAGGGACACTTTTAAAGGAAGACCGCCGTGAGCCTTCGCACCCGCCCCATACACTGCAAGTTCGAGACACTTCGTCTCGCTGGCGACCATGGCCGCACGACAAGCCCCTACAATCGGGGAACCAGCGCCATCTGCGCCGAACAGCTGAGCGCCCGCCATTCCGGCCAGGCCGGACGCATTGCCCGCCCCGCCTCCGTCTTCGGCGATTTCCGCGCCTGACGCGTCGCAGCCGGGCTGCTTCATTTCAACGATCTGCATGGAACGCATATCAGAGCTTCCGCATTGTGCATTGCGGCATCAGTTCAACTGTGAACAGATATACCCATTGAAATCGATATGCATGTAGAGCAGAGGAGACGACCATGAGCATTTCGTTCCACCCCGTCCGCAGCCTGCGTCAGGCCATGCACCAGATCGGGCACGCGGTCAGCGCATCGGAAGAACTTTCCAATGCTGCCCGCAAGCGCCAGTTGGCACAAGCGCGCGGCGAACAGCGTGCATTGCAGCCACTCGGCTTCTGATCGCGTCCAGATCTCACGGATGATGTGCCAAGGCCCGTTTCACGCGGGCCTTTTTGCGTTGCGGCAAGGGGCTTCCGCAGCTCAGAGGCTGCCTACCGCGCCGAGCGGCGGATCAAGCTTTCCCAAGCGTGCGGGTCCGCAGATCCTTTCATAGGCAAAATCAACGATTGAGAATTTGATCGCCTGCCAGCCGCAGTATTCGTCGAGGAAGTCACGCCTCAGGATGCAGTGGTTACGGTCGCCGTCGGGCCAGTAAAGGCAGCCCGTCTCCACCGCCCGGCGGAAAAGCCGCTGCAGATGGGTACGGGAGATCATGAAATTCTCGGCCATCAGGCGCGCGTCGATGCGGCCGATATTGTACCCTTCGCCGTCCGGCGCCAGATCCATGGCGCGGCGGACGAGTTCATCCATGACCAGTCCGCCCGCCTCCGTCCAGAGGAAGAGGGCAACGCGCGGCGGCGGTTCAAGCCAGCTCGGGTGAAGGCAGGCACGGCGGGCGACCTGCGGCTGGATCAGCCGGAAGAGTTCGGGTTGCGCCGAGAGCGTGGCCGCCCGGTCGCCACCGTCCAACTGGTCGAGAACCTCCAGATTGGTCACCAGCCATTGGTGCATGGCCATTGTCGGGATTTCCGTCGCTTCGTAACGCTTGGGCCTCCGGTTCGGGTCTCCGACGATGCGGACGAACTTGTAGCTCAAGAGTTGATCGAGGAAATTCAGCACCGTGTTGCGGCTCGCCGCATTGTTGGAGGTGATGATCTCGCGCAGATTTGTGGTCGTCAGACCACTGCCTGGCTGAGAAGGGTCGTATTCCAGCTGCAGGGCAAACGCCGCCTGGCTGAGCAGCCAGCGCTGATGGGAGGCGAGCATGCGCGACAACCGCGGGCTCTGGTCGAACTGACCACGAAGCTGAGCCGAATAGGCACGCAGCGCCGGGACGAAGTGTGGGTGGCCGACGATCTCGGCGGCAGAGAGCGTCATGGCGCGCCGCTCCCTGCGTTTCCGGCGGATCTAGGATGGGGGCGAAAACACACAATGGTCGGCCACTCTTGCGAGTGCTCGGCGCTCCGTCGTGTTAGACCCTTCTGCCCCATACGCTTCCCTTGATGGGTGTGAGACCGCTGGTTCAGCCGCCTTGTCCCGGAATATCAACAGCGTAAACGAAATCCTTACGGACTTTCAATCAATTATTGCCATCTGCCATGCGAGAACAAGCCGCACCGCCCGCAAATGCGGCGCATGGCGTCGTATCCGACATTTCACACGGGCAGCATTGCTGGCACTATTTCATTTTAGAGAGTTCGGGGGAGGCCCAATGCTGTCCAGTCTCGCATCCATCGCCACCCTGATGCTATCCACCCTCATGATGATGGCCGGTTTCGGCTTGATGAGCTACATGTTGCCGATCCGGTCGCTCAGCGAGGGCTGGTCGACCTTCATCATCTCCGTCATCGCCACCGGCTACACCTTCGGCTTTACGGTGTCCTGCGTCGTGACGCCGATCTTCGTGCGACGCGTCGGGCATGTCCGGGTTTTCGGAGCCCTGATCACGCTGCTCACCGTGTCGATCCTGCTCTGCGCGCTCGTCGTCGAGTGGTGGGCGTGGATGATCTTCCGCGGCCTTTCCGGCTTCGCCATTGCCGGCGCCTATCTGCTCATCGAGAGCTGGCTCAACGAGCGCGTGACCAACGACAACCGCGGCGCGCTCTTTTCCGTCTACATGGTCACCTGCCTCGTCGGATCGATCGGCGGCCAGTACATCGTGCCGCTCGGCGACGTGAATGCGCCTGACCTGTTCATGGTCTGCGCCCTGATCTTCTCGCTCGCGCTCTTCCCTGTGGCGCTGTCGACCGCCCAATCGCCCAGCCCAATTGCCGAGGCGCGATTCGACCTGAAGCGTCTCTATCGCCGGTCGCCAATCGCCTTCTTCGGCTCGCTTCTCTCGGGCGCCCTGTCCGGCACATGGGGCAGCCTCGGCGGCGTCTATTCGCAGACGATCGGCATGAACACCGCCCAGGGCGCCACGCTGCTTGCGGCCTTCCTGGCAGGCGGGGCGATTTCGCAAGTGCCGATCGGGCGTGTCTCCGACCGCATGGATCGTCGTCTTGTCATGATCGCATGCGGTCTCTTCGGCGCCGGCGCCTGCGGCATGATGCTGGCCTTCGGCGCCGAGGATCCGACGGCCCTCTATATCGCCGGCTTCTTCGTCGGCACGGTGCTCTACCCTGTCTATTCGCTCAATGTCGCGCATGCGAACGATCTGGCGGAGCCGGACGAATATGTGACGCTGTCGAGCGGCATCATGATCCTCTACGGCATGGGTACCGTCACTGGACCGCTGATGGCCGGCACGCTGATGCAGGGGCTCGGTCCGAGCGCTCTGATCGCCTTCCTGGCTTGCGCCTTCGCACTCTATGCCGGTTATGCCGCCTGGCGCATCACACGCCGTCCGGACACAGTGACACCGGAAGAAAAAGCCGACTTCCAGGCGACGGTCGTGCCCATGCAGGGCGCGGACAACGCCTCCCCGATCGCGGACACGGACCGCTGAGGTTTCAGCCCTGCGGGGTGGATGCCTTGCGGGCCGCCCGACGCTCGAGGCCGAGCTGGTGTTCGCGGTAGATGATGAAGATTCCAGCCGCCACGACAATCGCCGCCCCGATCAGGGTCGTCATCGTCGGGACCTCGGAAAAGAGGATATAGGCGGCGATCGAGCCGAGGATGATCGAACAGTATTCGAAAGGCGCGATCGTCGAGACATCGGCGTAGCGATAGCTTTCGGTGAGAAAGATCTGGCCGAGCCCGCCAAAAAAGCCGGCAAGCGCCAGAAGGCCGAGAGACCACCATGACAGGTCCGCCCAGCCGAAGAACCAGGTGACGGCCGAAAGCAGTGCTGCCGTCAGCGAAAAGAAGAGCACGATGGTCGAGGTCTTCTCCTCGCGCACGAGCTGGCGGACCTGAAGCATGGCCCCTGCTCCGAGCATCGCCGCCGCGAGTACTGCCACCGCGCCCAGCGCCGCATCGGAGCCAAGGCCCTCCTCGCCGAAGAGCGACAACTTAGGAAGTGAGATGATCAAGACACCGACAAGCCCGATCACGACCGCCGTCCAGCGATAGAGCCGAACGGTCTCCTTCAGGAAGACCGCCGCAAAGACGACCGCCAGCAGCGGCATGGCATAGCCGATCGCAATCGCATCCGGCAGCGGCAGATGCACCAAGCCGTAGAAGCCGGTCCCCATGGCGCAGACGCCGAGCAGGCCGCGCTTGATATGGCCGAGAGGATTGTCGGTCTGCACGGCCTGTCGCAATTCCCCACGCCAGGCGAGATAGACGAGAATCGGCAGCATGGCGAAGGCCGAGCGGTGGAAGGTGATCTGTCCCGAGGGTATACCGTCGCCGGCGAGCTTGATGCAGGTCTGCATCGCAACAAACACTGTGACCGAACAGACTTTAAGCACAATGCCGCGGAGGGGATCAGGATCGGCAAAGGCCATGGTGATGAAATCTTAAGACAGGCTGCACACTGAGGCAGCGAAGGGGTACCGGCGAAAGCGTCACCGGAGACTCAGCGGATCTCCAGCATGCACGCTCACCGCCGCATCGCAACCCCTGATCGGCCAAGGGTCGCCCCAGAAATGGTCCGAAATCACGGGGTTTTTCGCCCCAGGCCGTTAACCCCTCGTTCAATCGGAGAAATTATCTTTCCTGTGAATAAGTCATATTAATAGGCACTTCGGTGTCACTTTTCAGACGGTATTTTTCAACCGGGGTGTCGCGCCATGTCGCAGACCGATCAGCTCACCAATTCCATTTCAGAGATCCGCGCCACACCCCGGACCATGCGGCTCGTCACCGAAAGCATCGGTACGGACCTCGAACGCTTCAGCACCGACAATTCCCACATCGTCCGGCAGATCCGGCTTCTCGCCATCAATGCATTGATCGAGGCGGCGCGGGCAGGCGAAGCCGGCAAGGGTTTTGCCGTCGTCGCCAACGAAGTTCAGCGGCTTGCGCAGGGTGCCAGCGAGACGGCCGAGCGCTTCCAGCAGAACGTGCTCGGCCGCATCCGGCAGAGCCGGGAAATGGCCGATGATCTCGTCGACGAGATGGAAGGGGTCCGCCTTGTCGATCTCGCCCAGACGCTCGTCCAGTTCATCGTCCGCAATCTCTTCGAGCGCACGGCCGACGTTCGCTGGTGGGCAACCGACAGCGCACTCTGGGAAGCGCTCGAACAGCCGTCGTTGGAACGCACCCAACATGCCGCTTCCCGCCTCGGTGTGATCAACCGCTTCTACACGGTCTATCTCGATCTCGTCATGACCGACGCGAAGGGCCGGGTCGTCGCCTCGGCGAACCCGCGCTACCATCGCAACCTGCGCGACCGGGATCTCTCCGTTGAAAGCTGGTTCCAGACGGCCCGCAATTGCCGGAGCGGCGACGACTATGTCGTCGACACCGTGAAGCGCAGCGCCATTCATGACGGCCGCGACGTGCTCGTCTACGCCACCGGCATCCGGTCTGGCGGACGCAGCGACGGCGCACTTGTCGGCACGCTCGGTGTCTATTTCGACTGGAAAGCGCAAGGCCAGGCGATCGTCGAAAAGGAAGCCAATCTGCCACCACAGATGGCCGAGCGTACCGAGGTCCTGCTTCTCGACGGCAGCAACATGGTGATCGCCTCCTCCCGGCCCGAGCGGATCTACACGCATTTTGCGCTCCACAATCCGCAGCAGCTCGCCAAGGGCAGCTACTATGACCAGAGCGGCGCCATCGTCGCGTTCGCGAAAACACTCGGCTACGAGGACTATGACGGGCTTGGCTGGTCCGGCGTTATCATCCAGTCGATGGAGAGCGACGAAGCACTGCGCCAGCAACTGCGGCTGAAGTGACCATACGTCCGCGCCCCGCCCTGCCCTCTGTCTAACACAAGATCAGTTTGACTATTCTTGGATTTCGGCTCGCATCAGCCGGGGTTCGACGAAGAAAATTGACTGTCGCGCCAAGAGCATCGCCGAAATTAGCTCGCGTTTTAACAATCGTTCAGAAATTGCTGCAATCATCGCCAGCAACTTGAGCCCATTCGGCTGCGCGCTTTCCCCGCTCGCATTCTGGTGGCCAACCCCGCAGCGACCAGGACATATTTATGCGCACAGATACGGGCCGGATCGTTCATCTGGCAGACTACCGCCCCACCGACTTCGTTCTGGAACGGGTTGATCTGACCTTCGAACTGGACCCGACCGAAACCAAGGTGGAAGCCCGTTTGATCTTCCATCGGCGCGAAGGCGTCGATGCGAGCGCGCCTCTGGTGCTTGACGGTGACGATCTCACCATGACCAGCCTCCTCTTCGACCAGATCGAGATGGACCCGGCGCGCTATACCGCGACGCCCGAGAGCCTTACGATCCGCGATCTGCCGGAAAGCGTGCCTTTCGAGATTACCGTGGTGACGATGATCAATCCGGAGGCCAATACGCAGCTGATGGGGCTTTATCGTACCAACGGCATCTATGCGACCCAGTGCGAGGCCGAGGGCTTCCGCCGCATCACCTATTTCCCCGATCGCCCCGATGTGCTCGCCGTCTATACGATCAACATCATCGCCGACAAGGCAGCCAACCCGCTCTTGCTGTCCAACGGCAATTTCCTCGGTGGCGCCGGCTTCGGCCCGGACAAGCATTTCGCCGCCTGGTTCGACCCGCATCCCAAGCCGTCCTATCTCTTTGCGCTGGTGGCCGGCGATCTCGGCGTGGTCGAAGACACCTTCGTCACGATGTCGGAGCGTGAAGTCACGCTGAAGATCTATGTCGAACACGGCAAGGAGCCGCGCGCGGCCTATGCCATGGATGCGCTGAAGCGCTCGATGAAATGGGACGAAGAGGTCTTCGGACGCGAATACGATCTCGACATCTTCATGATCGTCGCCGTCTCCGACTTCAACATGGGGGCCATGGAGAACAAGGGCCTTAACATCTTCAACGACAAGTATGTGCTGGCCGACCCGGAAACCGCGACCGACCAGGATTACGCGAATATCGAGGCGATCATCGCGCATGAATACTTCCACAACTGGACGGGCAACCGCATCACCTGCCGAGACTGGTTCCAGCTCTGCCTGAAGGAAGGTCTCACCGTCTACCGCGACCACGAGTTCTCCGCCGACATGCGCTCCCGCGCCGTCAAGCGCATCGCGGAAGTCCGCCATCTGCGTTCGGAGCAGTTCCCGGAGGATGCAGGTCCCCTCGCCCATCCGGTTCGTCCGACAAAATATCGCGAAATCAACAACTTCTACACGACAACAGTCTATGAGAAGGGCTCGGAAGTCACCCGGATGATCGCGACCATTCTCGGCCGCGACGATTTCAAAAAGGGCATGGACCTCTATTTCGAGCGCCATGACGGCGACGCCTCGACCGTCGAGGATTTCGTCAAGTGCTTCGAAGATGCAAGCGGCCGTGATCTCACCCAGTTCTCGCTCTGGTATCATCAGGCCGGCACCCCGCAGATCACCGTCTCCTCCACCTATGACGCGGGCGCCAAGACGTTGAGCCTGTCTCTGGAGCAGATGATCCCCGCCACGCCTGGCCAGAGCGCCAAGGAGCCGATGCACATCCCGCTGCGGTTCGCACTCATTTCCGAAAACGGATCCGAAGCCACCGCTTCCGCAATTTCCGGCGGCGACGTGACCGGCGAGGTCTTGCACCTTACCCAGCGTGCACAGACTTTCACCTTCACCGGTATCGGCAGCCGCCCGGTCGTCTCGCTGAACCGCGGCTTCTCGGCACCGGTCACCCTGCATTTCCCGCAGAGCGCAGAAGACCTTGGCCACATCGCCCGCCATGACAGCGACCTCTTCGCCCGTTGGCAGGCAATCACCGATCTCGCCTTGCCCGTGCTTACGGATGCCGCCAGGAGCGCGCGCGAGGGGGCAGCGATCACGACGAGCCCGGCCTTCATCGACGTGCTGCTCGCCGTCGCAGCCGACGAGGCGCTGGAACCCGCCTTCCGCGCCCAGGCACTCACGCTCCCGAGCGAAGCCGACATCGCCCGCGAGATGGGCGGCAACAACGACCCGGATGCGATCCATGCCGGCCGCCAGGCCGTACTGACGGCCATTGCGACAGCCGGCGTCGAGGTCTTCCGCGCACTCCATGACGCCCATTCGGCCTCCGGCCCCTTCACGCCGGATGCCAGTGGCGCCGGCAAGCGCGCGCTGAAGAACATCGCGCTCTCCTTCCTGACCATCGCCGAGGATTCGCCGGCGCTGGCGGCCGAAGCGTTTGCCAAGGCCGACAACATGACGGACCTGTCGCAGGCGCTGACCATTCTCGCCCACCGCTTCCCGGATTCGCCAGAAGCAAAGGATGCGCTGGCCGCCTTCGAAACCCGCTTCGCCTCGAATGCGCTGGTGCTCGACAAGTGGTTCTCGATCCAGGCGACGATCCCGGGCGCGGGAAGCCTGGACCGGGTCAAGGCTCTGATGCAGAGCCCGCATTTCGCCCCGAGCAATCCGAACCGCGTGCGTTCGCTCGTCGGCACCTTCGCCTTCGGTAATGCGACCGGTTTCAACCGTGCAGACGGTGCAGCTTACGACTTCTTTGCCGAGCAGATCCTGGCGATCGACCCGCGTAATCCGCAGCTCGCCGCGCGTCTGCTGACCGCGCTCCGGTCCTGGCGCCTGCTCGAGCCCGGCCGTGCCGACAAGGCCCGTATAGCGCTCTCGACCATCGAGGCTTCCGCTTCGCTTTCCACGGATGTCCGCGACATCGTCGAACGCGTTCTCAAGGGCTGATTACAACTCCTATTCGACCCAAAAGGCGCCGGCAGCACCGGCGCCTTTTTTCGTCCACAGGTGTTTTTCAGAGCTCCGATCACCCGCTAATTTTCCATCAGATTCAGCCTCTTGTCAGGCCTGCAATAAAAAAGCGGAGTCGGAGCAAGGGGTTAATATTTTCTTTACCCACCCGCTCTGGACAAGGCGAATCGGCCATGATTCCTTGGCGTCAGATTCGGGCGAGCGGCGCTTCGAATCACACGAGGGACAGAGGCAGGGACGATGTTGGACGCGCGGCGGGTCACCGCAGCCGATGAGCGGCTGCGCTTCAAATTTTCGGACACGGGGGCATTTTTCGGACGGATCGGGGAAGCGCTGTTCGGCACTTCGTCGTCCAATCCGGGACAAAGCACCGCCCGTTCGCGGCGGATCGAGACGATCCTGCGCCGGGCCATTCCGATCCTCATCCTCGCCTTTCTCGCCGTGGTGGCGCTAGCCCGGACCATCGGGATCATGAACGAGTACCAGCGCATGGAAGTGTCCGTGCGCCAATCGACGGCGCTGATCGCGGCAACGGCCAATGCCGCGCTCGGCGAACGGGTCGCCCTCTTCGAAACACGCGACCGCGCAGAGGCCGAGAAGCGCCTCTCTACCTTCCTCGACCGCGGACATTTCGCCAATGGCGCATTCGTGCTCCTGGTCGACCCGACGGGTCGTGTGTTTGCGGCGTCTCCCGAGGCCACGGCCCAGGTCGGCCTCTCCCTGTCGAGCCTCCTGCCCGAAGTCATGACCTTCCGTCAGTCCGGCAGCCGTGCCGGCGCCATCGACACCGAACTCAACGGCGTGCCGCATCATGCGATCTTCACGCCGATCGGTAACGACGGCGCGATGATCGTGACCGCCCATACGCTGCAGGCCGTCGGCGATTTCTGGCGCCGCGAGCTTTCGCTCAACACGACGCTCTTCACCTGCATCACCGTCATCCTCTTCGTCATCCTCTATGCCTATTTCTACCAGGTGAAGCGGGCACGCGAGGCGGACGACACCTTCCTCGAATCCAACCTGCGCGTCGAAACCGCGCTTGCCCGCGGTCGCTGCGGCCTCTGGGATTTCGATCTCGAGAATCGCAAGCTCGTCTGGTCGCGGTCGATGTACGAGATGCTGGGCCTTGCCCCCTCGTCCCATCCGCTCGCCTTTGCCGATGCGGCCCGCCTCATGCATCCCGACGACGGCAATCTCTATGCGCTCGCCCGCTCCGTCGGCCGTGGCAGCTCACGCCATATCGACCAGATCTTCCGCATGCGCCACGCCCAGGGCCACTACGTCTGGATGCGTGCCCGCGCCCAGATCATCTCCACCAATACCGGCGAACTGCATGTCATCGGCATCGCCATGGACGTGACCGAGCAGCATCGTCTCGCCCAGCGCTACGCCGAAGCCGACCAGCGCCTCGCCGATGCCATCGAATGCACGTCGGAAGCCTTCGTGCTCTGGGACAAGAACGACAAGCTGGTGGCCTGGAATGGCCATTTCCAGAAGGTCTACGGCCTGCCCGACGCCGTGCTCGTGCCCGGCAAGGAGCGCTCCCTGGTGCTCGCAGCCGCCGGCAAGCCGATCATCCAGCGGCGCATTGCGGACGCCGACGACGGCACCAATTCGCGCACCTCGGAAGTTCAGCTCGCCGATGAGCGCTGGCTGCAGATCAACGAGCGCCGCACCCGCGACGGTGGCCTCGTCTCCGTCGGCACGGACATCACGCTCCTCAAGCGTCACCAGGAGCGCCTGCGCGAGCAGGAGCGCCGCCTGATGGCCACGATCGGCGATCTCTCCGCATCGCAAAAGATCCTCGAGCGCCAGAAGACCGAACTGTCCGACGCCAACGAAAAGTATATCGCCGAGAAACAGAATGCCGAGGCTGCCAACAAGGCGAAGTCGGAATTCCTCGCCAATATGAGCCACGAGCTCAGGACCCCGCTCAACGCCATCCTCGGCTTCTCGGAAATCCTGCTCGCTCGCATGTTCGGCCCGGTCGGCTCGCCGAAGTACGAGGAATATGCCAAGGACATTCACGAAAGCGGCAAGCACCTCCTCAACGTCATCAACGACATCCTCGACATGTCGAAGATCGAGGCAGGGCAGATGAAGATCCGCTGCGAGACCATCGATCTCTGCCCGCTGATCGAAGAGAGCATGCGCCTCACCGCAATCCCGGCCGAAGAAAAGAACATCACCGTCGAGCAGCGCGTCGAAGCCGGCCTCTCCCTTATCGCCGATCGTCGTGCGATCAAGCAGATCCTGCTCAACATCCTCTCCAATGCAGTGAAATTCACCGACGATGGCGGCAAGATCGCTCTTCGGGCGCGCAAAGTTCAGGGTGCCGTGCTCGTCTCCATCTCAGACACTGGCATCGGCATCCCGAAGAGCGCGCTCAGCAAGATCGGCAATCCGTTCGAGCAGGTGCAGAGCCAGTATGCCAAGTCGAAGGGCGGCTCGGGCCTCGGCCTTGCCATCTCCCGATCCCTCGTCGGCCTGCATGGCGGCTCGCTCAAGATCCGCTCCCGCGAGGGCCAGGGTACGGTCGTGGCGCTCCGCATCCCCGACATCACCGTTGCACAAGGGCACAAGCGTCGCGCCTGACCGCATCGCGGGCCGTTCACCCGCTGGTAACCCTTCCCGCCGAATAGAAGGCCGGGCTTACCCATCCGTAAGGGTCGCCGGGCCATGACAGGCTCGGGACAGTCCGGCGAGAAGCCGGAGGGACAAACAGGGACCGCAATGGCCAGTGAAGGCAAGCCGCGCAATCGGCTCTATGTCAATTTCATCATCAACCTGATCGGCGCCCTGTTGCCGATCCCGGTGATGATCCTGACCGTCCCCATCTATATCGATTATGTCGGCGATGCCCGTTACGGCGTGATCTCGCTGATCTGGGTGATGATCGGCTATCTGGGCTTTCTAGAACTGGGCTTGGCACCCGCCACCATCAACGCACTGGCCCGCCTCGACCATTCCGCCCAGCGCGAACGCGCCCGCGTCATCGTGACGTCTTTCACCATCAATGCGTCGATGACCTTCTTCGGCGCCTTCCTGCTCTATCTGCTCGGCTCCTACATCGTCGGCGGCGTGGTGCAGGTACCGGTCGAGATCGAGGACGAAGTGAAGGCGGCCATGCCCTGGATCGCGCTTCTCCTGCCGCTGGTCATTCTCAATGGCGCCGGCATCGACGCGATCGAGGCGCGCGAGAATTTCGCGCTCGCCAATGTGCTCCAGGTCTCCGGCGCGATCTTCGCGCAGATCCTGCCGCTCGCCTTTGCCGTCTTCGTGTCGCCCGATCTCGGCACCGTGATCCCTGGCGCCGTGCTGGCCCGGGTGATCCTGATGCTGGCCATCTTCGTCGCGATCAACCGGATCGAGGGCCCGATCCGCTTCTCTGATTTCGACATGGACAGGGCGCGCAGGCTTCTGTCCTATGGCGGCTGGGTGACGATCTCCTCGGTGCTGACCCCGATCCTCGGCTCACTCGACCAGCTGATGGTCGGCCGCTTCTTCGGCGTCGCCGCCGTCACCTATTACGCCGTGCCACTCAACCTGATCTCGCGCAGCCAGATCATCCCCGGCGCCATTTCACGGGCAATCTTCCCGCGCCTCGCCAGCTCCAAGCCGGACGAGGCGAAAGCGCTCAGCGCCCGCGTTCTCGTCATCACCGCCCTCCTCTATGGCGGCATCTGCGCCTCGACGATCCTGCTGATGGATCCGCTCCTGACCCTCTGGCTGGGCGAGGCCTTCGCCGACCGTGCAGGCGTGCCCGCGACGATCCTCGTCACCTCGATCTGGCTCAATTCGCTGATCTTCGCGCCCTACTGGCTGATCCACAGCCAGCACCGGCCGGACCTGATCGCCAAGCTCCACCTCGGCCTGCTCATCCCCTTCGCCGGCGTGCTCGTCCTGCTCACCATGCAATTCGGCATCGTCGGTGCGGCTGTCGCTGCAGCCCTCCGATCGCTGTTCGATTTCGGTGGGCACCTGGCGCTGAGCGGCATCCTGCGCCGTGTCGTCCTGCCGCTCGCTTTGCCCCTCGCGCTGCTGGCCGCCGCGACCCTTGCCCATCTGACGATCGACGACTGGCTCACCGCCTTCATCCTCGCCTGTGCAGTCTGGCCCCTGGTGGCGCTGCTCGTCTTCCTGCTTGACCGCGCCACCTTCAAACTGCTCCTCGGCTTCGGCCTGAAGCCGTTGAAGCTGATAAGCGGCCGAGGCGACGCATAGAGCAGCCTCAGCCAGCCACCACCCGCGAAAACACTTTGCGCACAGCCTTGGACATCCGCTTGATCTCGGCCTCCGCCGTCTTCAGGTCAGGGCATTCAGCGGCGCGTGCCACGCGGTCGGTGAGACCCGCCGGGACGTTTGCGGGATCGAAGGGTCCATCGATGCAGAGCCGGATGACCTGCGACAAATCGGTATAGAGCTTCAAGGCAGCCAGACACGTGTCGAGATCGTTGGGGTCGATGAGCTTACCCAAGGCCTTCAACGCATCCGCCGTCGAAAGCTCGTTGGTGCGGACGCGGAGCCCCTTGGCCGGGGCCACGAGCGCCAGATACTGCGCGATGAACTCGATATCAACAAGGCCACCCGGAATGAGCTTGACGTCCCAGATGTCCTTCGGCGGCTTCTCCTGTTCGATCAGCGCTCGCATTTCGAGGACGTCCTTGGTGGTCTTCGCCTTATCCCGCGGGGCCGCCAGCACTTCCTCAACGATGCGTTCTGCCTCCTCCATCAGGCTCTGGTCGCCGCAGAGCATGCGCGCCCTGGAGAGCGCCATGTGCTCCCAGGTCCATGCCTCTTCGCGCTGGTAGCGGGCAAAGGACCTGAGGCGCGTCGCAACCGGACCCTTGTTGCCGGATGGGCGAAGCCGCATGTCGACTTCGTAGAGCACGCCTTCGGCCGTCGGCGCCGAAAGGGCGGCGATCAGGCGCTGGGTCAGCCTTGTAAAATAGCGCACCGGATCAAGGGGCTTCGCGCCGTCCGATTCCGCCGCCTCGTCGTCATGTTCGTAGAGCAGGATCAGGTCGACATCCGAGCCCGCAGTCAGCTCGAAGGAGCCGAGTTTGCCCATTCCGGCGAGTGCCACCCGACCACCGGGGATCTTGCCATGAGCCGCCTCCATCTCCGCAACCACCGCCTTCAAGGCCTCGTCGATGACGAGGCCGGCGAGATCCGTGAAGGCGTGACCGGCTTGCGGGCCGCCGATCGAGCCGGTCAGCAAGCGGATACCGATCAGGAACCTCTGCTCGGCGGCGAAGATGCGCAGCCGGTCGAGGATTTCCTCGTAGTGGCGGGCGCTGGAGAGAAAACTCTTCAGCCGCCGGCCAAGATAGTCACGGGTGGGAAGTTCGACCAGAAGGCCCGGGTCCAGCATGCCGTCAAAGACGTGCGGGCGCGCGGCGATGATCTCGGCAAGTCGCGGGGCGGCTGCCATGATGTTGACCATCCGGTGGAGAAGGGCGGGATTGTTGCCGAGCAGAGAGAAGAGCTGGATGCCGGCGGGAAGGCCCGAGAGGAAATTGTCGAAGCGCAACAGCGCCTCGTCAGCGCGACGGCTCTCGCCGAAGGCCTTCAACAGATCCGGCGTCATCTCGGTCAGCCGCTCGCGGGCCTCGACCGATTGCGTCGCCCGATAGCGGCCGTAATGCCAGGTGCGGATGACGCGGGATATGTCCTCCGGCCGCTCGAAACCGAGGCCCTTCAGGGTCTTCAATGTATCCGGATCGTCCTGCTGGCCGGTAAAGACGAGATTGCCGGTCGAACTCGACAGGCCCTCTTCCTTCTCGAATAGCCGGGCATAACGCTTCTCGACCGTACTCAGGGCCGTTTCCAGAGCGCGGGAAAAGGCCGTCGTGTCAATGAAGCCCAGCATGAAGGCGATGCGCTTCAGCTCGGCCTCGGTCTCGGGAAGAACATGGGTCTGCTCGTCATGCACCATCTGGATGCGATGCTCGACATCGCGCAGGAACCAGTAGCAGTCGGTGAGTTCCTCCGCCGTGTGCTCGTCAATCCAGCGGGCGGAAGCGAGCGCCTTCAGCGCCTCCTCGGTCGGGCGGCAGCGCAGGTCCGGCATACGCCCGCCGGCGATCAGCTGCTGGGTCTGGGCGAAAAATTCGATCTCGCGAATGCCGCCGCGCCCGAGCTTGACGTTGTGGCCCTTCACCGCAATGGCACCATGGCCCTTATGCACATGGATCTGCCGCTTGATCGAGTGGATGTCGGCGATCGCCGCATAGTCGAGATATTTGCGGAAGACGAAGGGCACGAGCTCCCTCAGAAAGCCCTCGCCTGCCTTCAGGTCGCCCGCCACGGGCCGCGCCTTGATGAAGGCGGCCCGCTCCCAGTTCTGGCCCCTGCCCTCGTAATAGATGAGTGCCGCCTCGACCGGGACTGCAAGCGGAGTCGAGCCCGGATCGGGCCGGAGCCGCAGATCGGTGCGGAAGACGTAGCCGTCGGCAGTGCGCTCCTGCAGGATTCGCACGAGGCGGCGCATCATCCGGCCAAAGGTCTCCATCGCATCATCGGGGTCCTTCAGAATGCCGGCTTCCGGATCGTAGAAGACGACGAGGTCGATGTCGGAGGAATAGTTGAGTTCACGGGCGCCGTGCTTGCCCATGCCGAGCACGATCAAGCCACTGCCCTCTGCCGGATTGTCCCGATCCTTGAGCGTCAGCTTGCCGCCGTCGTGGCCCGCCAGCAGCAGATGATCGATGGTGGCCGCCACCGCCGCATCCGCCACGGCGCTCAGCCATGCGGTCGTGTCGCGGGCGGTGAAGACACGGGCGAGATCGGCCAGAGCCACCAGGAAGGCCACCTTGCGCTTGGCGCGCCTAAGCCGCGCCATGACTTCTGCCTCAGCAGGTGCTGCACCGGATGCATCGGGCCGCCATGCGGTGCGTGCCTCGTCGATCGCGTCGAGGAGTTGCGGCTCAAGCGGAGAGGCGACCGCCTCCAGCAGCAAAGATGGCTTGAGGTTCGCAACATCGCGCAGATAGGGCGAAAGCGTGAAGGCCGAGAGCACGAATTGCCGCAGCGGTCCCTCCGTCGACAGATGCTCGGTCAGTGCCGGCTCCTGCTTCGTCAGGTCTTTCAACAGGCTGGTCGCCGCCTTCAGCTCCGCCTGGTTCAGCGGACGGATCACTCCATCGGCCACCTCGGACAATCTGCTCGTCCTGCCGTTCCCCATCAGCGTCTCCTGTCCCGGCCGAGATTTCTTGCGAATCTCAAACCCGAACAGGTTACGGCTTCATCCCGGGAAAAACCATGGTAGCCGTCAGGCCCGGATGGTCCGGATGACTGCGGGTATCGGAAAGGACAAGCCGCCCGCCATGCAGGGCCATGATCGCCTCGACAAGGGACAGACCAAGACCGGTACCCGGTTTCGACCGGCTCTTGTCCAGCCGCACGAAGCGCTTGACCACCTCGGCACGCTTGTCTTCGGCAATACCAGGGCCTTGATCCGAAACGGCGATCTCCAGGCCCTCGTGCCCGCGCGACACGCGCACCCGGATCTCGGATCCTGCATCACCCTGACTGCCATACTTGATCGCATTGTCGATCAGATTGGCGATCGCCTGGCCGACGAGTTCGCGGTTGCCGCGCGCAGAAAGTCCCGGTGCGATCTCGCAGACCATCGCCTGTCCCGCCTCTTCCGCCACCGGCTCGTAAAGCTCGGCGCTGTCAGCGGCGATCGCGGAAATGTCGATGTCTGTCAATTCGGCCGCGATCGAGCCTGCTTCGACGCGTGAGATCATCAGCAGCGCGTTAAAAGTCCGGATCAACTGGTCGGATTCGGCGATGATCGTTTCCAGAGCGGCTTTCTTCGCCTGTGCATCGTCTTCGTCGAGCGCGTCGGCTGCCTTGTTTCGCAGCCGCGTCAGAGGCGTCTTCAGATCGTGGGCGATGTTGTCGGAAACCTGTTTCAACCCCTCGTTCAACTGCTCGATCCTCCCCAGCATGCCGTTCAGCGAGGATGACAGACGGTCGAACTCGTCGCCGGAGCCCGAGACCGGCAAACGCTGCGACAGGTCGCCCGCCATGATCTTCTCGCTTGCCGCCGAGACCCTGTCGATGCGCTTCAAGGCATTGCGCCCGATCGCAAACCAGATCACGACCGCGCCGACCCCCATGATCAGCAGCGCCACCATCAGTGCCTGGCGCACAAGAAGCCGCAGCTTGCCCGGCTCGCCGAGGTCTCGCCCGACAAGCACACGGATGCCATTGTCCAGGACGAAGACATGACCGGTCGCGAGATGGCGCTTCACACCGCCACTGTCGGTATAGCGCTGGTAGCGGAAGGGGAAATTGGTCCAGCCCTCCGCGTCGAAAACGCCGGGCTGCAGGGAGGCGACATTGCCGGCCAGAATCTCGCCGTTGGGGCTCGCGATCACATAGAGATTGGCGCCCGGCTGGCGGGCGCGACGCTCCATGGTTCGGAGCAGCTGGTTGATCCCACCGCGCTCGAAAGCGCCTTGGATCTCGGTCACCTCCTGCTTCAGCGCCTCACGCGTCTGATTGCTGAGAATACGCTCGGCAAGCCCCGTCACGTAGAAGACGAGGAAGGCGGCGCAAAGCGCAAAAAGAATGATGTAGAGCGCGGAAAGCCGGACGGCCGTGGACTTGGCCAGCACTCCGAGACGGGACTTCAGCCGCATGTCAGCCTTCGTCCTTGATCATGTAGCCGGCACCGCGCACCGTCTTCAAAAGCGGCCGATCGAAATCCTTTTCGATCTTCGAGCGCAGCCGCGAGACATGCACGTCGATGACATTGGTCTGCGGGTCGAAGTGATAATCCCAGACGTTTTCCAGCAACATGGTGCGGGTCACCACCTGGCCGGCATTCTTCATCAGATATTCGAGCAGGCGGAATTCGCGCGGCTGCAGCAGGATTTCCTTCCCCGCGCGCTTCACCTCGTGGGAAAGCCGATCGAGTTCGAGATCGCCGACGCGGTAGGCCATGTCCTGCTCCGGCTTGCCCTTGCGGCGGCCGAGAACCTCGACACGGGCGAGCAATTCCGAAAAGGCGTAAGGCTTCGGCAGATAGTCGTCACCACCGGCGCGCAGGCCCGTGACGCGGTCGTCCACCTGGCCGAGGGCCGAAAGGATGAGGACGGGCGTGTCGATGCCGCGTTTGCGCAGCTCGCTGATGACCGACAGGCCATCCCGGCGCGGCAGCATGCGGTCGACGACCATCACGTCATAGGTGTTTTCGGTGCCCATGAAGAGGCCACTTTCGCCGTCACTCGCATGGTCGGCGACAATGCCGGCCTCGCGAAAGGCCTTGGTCATATAGGCTGCGGCTTCCAGATCGTCTTCGATGACAAGTATTTTCATGCGCGCGACATTAGCCTCGGCATCCGCCACCGTATAGCCGGTTTCGCCGGACTTCGGCTGTCCTTGTTCCGCGATCCCCATGCTTCGTCCTTTCCTGACACGAGACGGTCACCGACCGCCGGAAACGACAAAGGGCGCCGCCGGTCCTCGACCGCCGGCGCCCCTTGTCACATCACAATCAGCCCTGGTTGATCGGGAGAGCCACGAAGCGGCTGCCATTTTCCGATTCGACCTGGAAGAGCGCGCGGGTGCGGCCGTCCTTCTTGGCCTGGTCGAGAACCTTCTGCACGTCGGCTGCGGACGAGACTTCCTGGTTGTTGACCGAGGTGATCGTCTCGCCGGACTTCAGGCCCTTGTCGGCAGCGTCGCTGTCGGGATCGACATCGACGATCGCAAGACCGTTGCCTCCGTCGGCCGGACGAACCGACAGGCCGAGGCTCGACAGCTCCTGCTCCGCTTCCGGAGCCGGAGCAGCATTGTTCTCCGTCTCGGCGCTCGCTGCCTGGTCGGCCGGCAGTTCGCCGAGCTTGACCTTCACTTCGGTCGCCTTGCCGTCACGCCACAGCGACACGTCGACCGTGGTATCGGGTGCATAAGCCGCGATGCGGCGAGCAAGGTCACGCGGATCCTTGACCGGATCGCCGTTGACCGCCGTCACGACGTCACCCTGCTTGATGCCGGCCGCTTCACCGGGGGAACCGGCCTGCGGGGCAACGACGAGGGCACCACTGTCTTCGGCAAGGCCGAGGCTGTCGGCGATGTCCTGGGTCACCGGCTGGATCTGGACGCCGAGCCAGCCGCGGGAGACCGTTCCGGTTTCCTTGAGCTTTTCGATGACATCGGTCGCGACCGAGGCCGGGATCGCAAAGGCGATGCCGACATTGCCACCCGAAGGCGAGAAGATCGCGGTGTTGATGCCGACCACTTCGCCGTTCAGGTTGAAGCCGGGACCACCCGAGTTGCCACGGTTCACGGCCGCGTCGATCTGCAGGTAGTCGTCATAGGGGCCGGAGCCGATATTGCGGCCGCGGGCGGAAATGATGCCGGCCGTCACGGTGCCGCCGAGGCCGAAGGGGTTGCCGACAGCAACGACCCAGTCACCGACGCGCACCTTCTCGTCATCGGCGAACTTCACATAAGTGAACTTCGTATCGGGCTCGTCGACCTTCAGCAGCGCGAGGTCGGTGCGGCTGTCCTTGCCCACGAGCTTGGCGTCATATTCCTTGCCGTCGTTCATCACGATGGTGAAGGCGGAGCCGTCGTCGATGACGTGGTTGTTGGTGACGATATAGCCGTCTTCGGAGATGAAGAAGCCGGAGCCCTGAGCGGTCGGCCGCAAGCGACCCGGACCACGTTCGGCACGCGGGCCACGTTCCTGCGGACCACCTTCCATGCCGGGACCGCCGAACTCACGGAAGAAGCGCTTCAGCGGGTGATCATCCGGCAGATCTTCGAAGCTGCGGCCACCGAAATTGAAGGAAAAATTGCTTTCGTCGGTCGAGGTGTTCTGGACATTCGACTGGACGCGGACCGACACGACGGCGGGCAGAACCGCCTGTACGACATCGCCGAAGCTCGGAACCTGCGGAGCGTTCACTTCGACCGGTGCAGCAAGTGCCGGCACAGCGGCGAAGGGGGCGGCCGTCACCAGCATCATGGCAGCGAGGCCAGCGGTGGTGGAGGTCTTGAGGATCGACTTCAGCGAACGACCTTTGTTCTCGGACATGGGATCTACCTTCATCTGTTCTTCTGACTGGAGCCGCCGGACAACCCGGCGGTGGGAAGCGGTGGATGACGAGAGATATAGGACCTGTCAGGTTACGGCGAACTGTACGGCAGATGAATTCTTGGTAATCTTTGGGTAGCGGGAGGAGATCGCCGCTCGACATCCCTGACACTGAAGTCCAAGGCTTGCAGCTCCAGCTCGAAAGACGCATTGAATCAATTCCTTGGCGCCAGAGCGCCAAACCCGCAACCGGCCGAAGCGGCGCCTGCAAGGCGCCGATCGCGCACATCGTCGAGCAAAGTGTTTTCCTTCCGGGTCCAGGATGTCATCGCTTGGAGAATACCGCATCGATCTGCGCGGCGTGGAGGGAGAAACCTCTCCAGAGCAGGACCGCCAAGACCCACATCAGACTCCACGCGATGACGACATCGGAGAGGAAGTGCGCTCCAAAGACGACCCTGTTGAAGGAGAAGGCTGCGCACACGATCCCCATCATGCCGAGATAGACAGGGACATGTTTCAGCTTCAGAAAGACGATGAGGGTCAGGAGCGCGAATGCACTGGCCGCTTCGCCCGAAATGAACGAGCAATTGCGGATGCACTGATCACTGAGGTCCCAGGGCGGCGTGAACATTGCCTTGCCGCCGAACTCCTCGAGTGCCCTCGGGCGTGCCCGGCCGACGATCGTCTTCACCACGTGAACCCCGAGCCCCGGACCGGCCGCAAAGAACAGAATCACGAACAACAACTTGTGCGGTGGAGCATGGCGCGCCACCCGGCTATGAATGGCATTCGCAATCAAAAGCGCCACGGCGGCTCCGATCACGACCCAGGGCAGGTATCGGTTGATATCGCGGAATCCGACCAGGAAACGGTTGTCTGCATGTTCAAATCCGTTGATCGGATCCCAGAAGAGACGACTGGTCATCAGATCCAGTTCCGGCACGGATGCGAAGAAGATCGAGACGAAGCCCAACAGGATCAGCGCATGCGGAAGAGAGTCATTCGCCTTGGCATCCGGCAGTTTCGAAATTGTTTTTCCAAGATTGTTCAGGTTTGTTAATTGCATCACCAGTTCCTCGTTGAGGAGCGGGTTCTGGCGCTCGAATGTCGAGACTTGGCGGAGAGCTCGGGAAGGACCGGTCAAACACAGTGAACCAGACCATGATTTCATCACTCGTCCTGCTGGTTGAGGACGACGCGGAAATAGCGCTCCTGCTGGAGCGCTATCTTGTCAGGTCCGGATATCGAACGGTCAGAGCATCGACAGGACAGACAGCGCTCGCACATCTGCAGATGTTGCGACCGGATCTCGTCGTGCTCGATGTCGGTCTGCCGGATATCGACGGCTTCGAGCTTCTGGCCCGGATCAGGGGCAGTTCGCCCGTGCCAGTGATATTCGTGTCGGCGATGGATGACGACACAGACAAACTGCTCGGTCTCAAGCTCGGTGCCGACGACTATGTGACGAAGCCATTCAACCCTCAGGAGGTTGTCGCCCGTGTCGGCGCCGTCCTGAAGCGGACGCGCGGCATCGCCGGGGGTGAAGTGATCCGCCATGATGGTATCGAAGTTCAACTGGATTCGCACGTCGCGATCGTGTCGACAGAAAGTGGGCGCGTCGAACTCCCTTTGACGGTCACGGAATTTCGTCTCCTGGTTTGTTTCGTGCGGTCGCCGTTCAAGACGTTTGAAAGAGCATCGTTGCTGGACGCCTGTATGCCCGAAAGCGATGCCCTCGATCGAACCGTCGATACACATATTGCCAACCTGAGACGAAAACTGGCGGATTGCGGGCAAGGCGGATACATCGCCACGATTCGCGGAATCGGGTACAGATTTGCGAGGTCGACCAGTGTCTAGACGTCCCACCCTGGCCATGCTTGCAGCGGCGCTCGTCTCCATCACGCAAATCATCACGATTTCGCTGCTCTACATTTCCGTGGATTGGTACACCGACCATGCGGAACTGGCTGCGACCGACATTCTTCCCGAAGATGCCAAATCTGCCTGGACGAGCCTGAACAAGGGAGAGATGCCCGATCCGAAAGCGCTGGCGGAACTGGTCGGCTTCTATCCAACGTTGGAACAAATGACCGAGGATGCGCCGGTGGCGGGTGTGCTGGGTTTCGGCTTCGCACTGATCGTCTTCACCAGTGTCATAGGTGTGCTTCTCGCCTACAGGATCGTAGCGCCCCTGAGCCGCCTCACCGCCGCCGCCGAACAGATCCGACGGGGCGATTTTCAGGTGGAGGTCGAGCCTGGAGCCACGAAGGAGGTCGAAACACTTGCAACGACGATCAATCGCATGGCCAGCGAGTTGCTGGCGCTGGAAACACGCCTGAAATTCAACTCACGCGCCGTCGCACATGAACTGCGGACCCCGCTCACCGTCCTCCAAGGCAATCTGCAGGCGATGGCCGACGGCGTGCTCGAGGCGAGCGAAGAGCGCGTCCGGGCGCTACTGTTGCAGACACAGAGCATGTCCGGCGTCGTCGACCAGCTCAACACGCTGTCTCTGGCAGGCACCGCCAACTTCGTGACGGCGGCAACGACGACGGATCTGGCTTTCCACGTTTCCGATACGGTGAGCCTGTTTCAGACCTCTGCAGGAACCGCTGTCGACTGCCGGATGAACCTTCTGCCTGCGCCTGCGAAGATCGACCCTCCCCGCTTTCGGCAAGCTCTCCTCGCTCTACTTGAAAACTCGCGCCGATACGCGGGAGAGTTCGGTCCAATCGAGGTGCGCACGGGCGTGGATGAAGTCGGGCGGTCGTTCATCTCTGTCAGCGACAGTGGGCCGGGATTGCCTTCGTCTGTACAGCACTCGTCCTTCGACATGTTCTGGCGAGGCGAAGCGATGAACGGCCGCGGCCTGGGCGGTTCCGGCTTGGGTCTGACGGTGGTGAAGGCCATTGCGGAAGGACATGGGGCGAGGCTGGAAGTCGGGAACAATGCGGACGCGGGCGCCTTCGCCAAGATCATCTTCGAGGCCGTCGGCTGAGCCGGGTCAGGACGTTCGAAAGACAGTCTCGGCTCGGTACAGCACGGCACGTCCATCGCCACGGACCAGGTCCCAGCACGAAGCCTCCCGACCTGCCTGATCACTCCCGATCCAGCAACTTCCCCAACCGCGCTTCCTCTTCAGCCGAAAGCTTCGCCACCGGCTGAACGGACCGCCTGCGCGTGTAGACCACAGCCACGATGAGACCAATGATCGCGAGCGCCGCCGGGGCACCCCAGAGCGCGATCGTGCGCATGCTGAGTCGCGGCTTCAACAGCACGAATTCCCCATAGCGCGACACGACATAATCAAGCACCTGCTCATCGCTATCACCCCCCACCAGCCGCTCGCGCACCACCACCCGCAGGTCGCGGGCAAGTTCAGCGTTGGAATCGTCGATCGACTGGTTCTGGCAGACCATGCAGCGCAGCTCGGCCGACAGCGCCCGCGCCCGCTGTTCGAGCGCGGGGTCGGCAAGCACCTCGTCGGGGTTCACGGCAAAGGCGTGGATGGGGGTGAGTAGAAGGGCGAGGAGGAGCAGAAGGCGCTGGAGTGTCAGACGTCGTAGCCCCTCATCCGGCTGCCGCCACCTTCTCCCCGCAAGCGGGGAGAAGGCCGAAGCCACAAGCGCCTGTCGTCCCCTCTCCCCGCTTGCGGGGAGAGGGTCAGGGTGAGGGGCAATCTTCTGAAACCACGCCATCACTCCGCAGCCTCCAGCGAGGGCTTCGCCGCCACCTTCGCGCGCTTCGGCGCTCCGACGCGCAGCCTGCGGTCCGACAGCGAGACGATACCGCCCGCCATCATTACGATCGTGCCGTACCAGATGCAGAGGATCCAGGGCTTCCACCAGACCCGCACGACAATCCCGCCATCCGCCATCGGGTCACCCAGCGAAACATAGAGCTGGCTGAAGCCGAAGGTGACGATGCCGGCTTCCGTCGTCGGCATCTGGCGGGCCGTGTAGAGCCGCTTGGAGGACCAGACATCGGCCACTTCGACACCACCCTCGCGGATGGTGAAATGCCCCTGGTCCTCGGTGTAGTTCGGTCCGGTCGCGGCGCGAATGCCGTCGAATGTGATGACATAACCGCCGGCCTCCGCCGTCATGCCCGGCTTCATCTCGACCACGGTTTCCGTCTCGAAGGTGGTGACGGCCACGACGCCGAGTACGGTCACACCCATGCCGAAATGCGCCAGTGCCGTCCCAAATGCCGACCGCGGCAGGCCCTTAAGGCGGCTCCAGGCGGTCGACAGCGGATGCTTGCCGAAGCCGGCGCGGTACCAGAGATCGGACAGCGCGCCACCCATGACGAAGAAGGCGAGCGCAAGGCCAGCCACCGCCATGACAGGGCCGCCATTTTGCGCGTACCAGAGGCCAAGTCCGAGAACGAGCGAGAGTGCCGCCGCCACGTAGAGACGCTGAAGCGCACCGAGCAGATCGCCGCGCTTCCACGCAAGGAATGGCCCGAAGGGCACCGCCAGCAGAAGCGGGATCATCAGAAGCCCGAAGGTGATGTTGAAAAAGGGCGGACCGACCGAGATCTTTTCACCCGTAAGCGTCTCGAGCAGCAATGGATAGAGCGTGCCGATCAGCACCGAAGCCGTGGACACCGTCAGGATCAGGTTGTTGAGGACCAGCGCACCCTCACGCGAGATCGGCTGGAACAGGCCGCCGGCCTTGAGCATCGGCGCGCGCAGCGCAAAGAGGGTGAAGGCCCCGCCGATGAAGATGACGAGAATGCCGAGAATGAAGACACCGCGCGTCGGGTCGGTGGCAAAGGCATGCACAGAGGTCAGCACGCCCGAGCGCACCAGGAAGGTGCCGAGCAGCGACAGCGAGAAGGCGATGATGGCGAGCAGCACCGTCCAGATCTTCAAGGCATCGCGCTTTTCCATGACCAGCGCCGAATGCAGCAGCGCAGTGCCGGCGAGCCAAGGCATGAAGGAGGCGTTTTCGACCGGATCCCAGAACCACCAGCCACCCCAGCCGAGCTCGTAATAGGCCCAGTAGGAGCCCATCGAGATGCCAGCCGTCAGGAACACCCAGGCCGCCAGCGTCCAGGGCCGCACCCAGCGCGCCCAGGCGGCATCGATGCGGCCGTCCATCAGGGCGGCAATCGCGAAGGAGAAACAGACGGAGAAGCCGACATAGCCGAGATAGAGCAGCGGCGGATGGATCGCGAGACCGACATCCTGCAGCACCGGGTTGAGGTCCTGGCCCTCCGCCGGGATCGGCGACAGGCGGATGAAGGGATTGGAGGTCAGGAGGATGAAGAGCGTGAAGGCCGTGGTGATCCAGGCCTGGACCGACAGCACATTGGCCTTCAACCGATCCGGCAGGTTGCTGCCGAAGAACGCCACCATGGCGCTGAACAGAGTCAAGATCAGCACCCAAAGCAGCATCGAGCCCTCATGGTTTCCCCAGACGCCAGAGACCTTGTAAATCATGGGCTTGAGGGAGTGCGAATTCTGAAAAACGTTCTGCACGGAGAAGTCGGAAACCACGTAGCCGTAGGTTAGAACCGCAAAGGAAAAGGCGACGAGCAGGAAGAGGGCATAGGTGCCTGTGGTTGCCACCGCCATCATGGCCGCGTCTCCGCGCCGCGCGCCGATCACGGGCAGAACGGAGACGACGAGACAGGTGGCGAGTGCCAGCACCAGGGCATAATGGCCAAGCTCGATGATCATTGGATCTCTTCCTTGCCGCTGAGTTCCACCCCTTGCGCCTTCAGACGGTCGGCCACATCCTTCGGCATATAGGTCTCATCATGCTTGGCGAGCACGGTATCGGCAACAAAGACCTTGCCTGCGCCTTCAAAGCGACCTTCCGCCACCACTCCCTGCCCCTCACGGAACAGGTCGGGCAGGATGCCGGTATAGGTGACCGGCAGTTCGCTCAGCGTATCCGTGACGGTGAAGGTGATCGTCGAGCCCTCGCCCCGCACCACCGAGCCCGTCTCCACCAGTCCACCCAAACGGATTCTCGTGCCCGGCTGCAAGTCGGCCTTGGCGAGATCACCCGGTACATAGAAGTAAGCGATCGACTGGCCGAAGGCGAACATCACCAAAAGCACAGCGGTCAGAATGAAACCCATGCCGCCTGCAATCACAGCCAGACGTTTCTGTTTGCGGGTCATTGGCTCACCTCTTCGACATCAAGGCCGAGTTCCTTCGCCATGGCGATCAGCTGCTGCCCCTCGGCGCCCGCAGCCGGGAAGGCCTTGAGACCATCCTTCAACGCAGCTTCCGCCCGGGCCTGATCCTTGAGCATTACGTAGGAGCGGACTAGACGCATCCAGCCTTCGAAATTGTTGGGATCTTCCTTCAGCCGCGCATCGAGGCTCGCGACCATGCCGCGGATCATCTCGCCGCGATCGGCCTCCGACATCTGCTGAGCATTGGCAATGTCATCTGCGGAGGGGGTGCCCGGTGCTGCCGGTGCCGTCGACTGTGCCGAAACGGCCGGCGCATTGGCCAGCGGAACACCGGTGCTGTTGGCCGCAATGTGCTGGTTGACCAGCTGCATCCAGGGCGCCGTCGGCGGCGAAGCCTTGGCGATATCCTGGAAGGCGGCGAGCGCCTCCGCCCGGCGACCGGACTGTTCGAGCGCCAGCGCCAGGTAGAAATCGGCACGCGGATTGTTCGGCTCGATCTTCAACGCCGCCTGGAAGGCCATCTGCGCATCAGCAGTAACGATCCCGTCACTGCGTAGAACAAGCGTTTCACCAAGCCCGTTCATGCGCTCGGCATCGGGGCCGAGAATACGGATCGCATTGCGATAGGCGAGTTCGGCATCATCAAGTCGGCCGATGCGGAAATAGACGGGCGCCAGCACGTTCCAGCCATTGCCGTCGCCGGGATTGCTCGCGAGATGCTGCTCGACCTTGGCAACCAGCAGATCGACATCATCACCCGGATTTTCGATACGCGCCGCGAGCGGCGAATCCGGCGTGCCCGGGCTCCCGATTTCGAGATAGCCGGCAAGCCCGATGACCGGAAGACAGAGGAGAATGAAGGCCTGGGAGAAGGTATAGCGCCGGCGCCCACCAGACCGGGCCGCGGAGGCTTCCGATGGTTCGGCCTCCCCCCCGCCGGTCTTCGCCCGCCCCGCGATCGCCAGCAGACGGCGGCCGATTTCGGCGCGCGCATAATCGGCGTCATCAGCCGAAATCAGGCCTGCCGACTTGTCCCGCTCCAGTTCGCGCAACTGGTCGCGGTAAACGGCCGCCTCGCCCTCGTCATAGAGGGACGCACGGGCAGAAGCCCGCATCAGGGGAGAGAGCAGAACGACGGCAACGACGACCGTCAGCAGGGCGGAGATGATCCAGAACAACATGAAACTCAATTACGGCAAGGACGGGTGCATTCCAACAGTCAAACACCCCCTGACGGAAAGTTGAGGCGTTTGGCCGCAAGAATTCTCTAGGTCTCCATAACCCGCCCGGCCTTGACCCAAGTCAAGTGGGAAGAGTGACCTTGCCCATCACTTGAAGATCAAGTTTGGGCTTCGGTGTCATGCTGGGGCAGGTGACCTCAGCTCAGCGGCGTCCACGTCCCGTTCGAATTGCGGCAGGCCGCCCCGCGCGCCTGCAATTCACGACCCGCGCTCACCACCTTGTGGGTGAACTGCCGGCAATTCTGCTTGCCGACCTGATAGGGCGCTGCCGCGACCACTTCTCCGCGCACATTTGAACCTGCCCAGGCCACAGGCTGGCCGCCGGGGGCGGCTTCCAGCGCGCGATATTCGGCTTCCAGCGCCCGCTGCATTTCGCTGCGCGACAACTCGACGCCCGCACGGGAGACGATGCCGCCTTGCAGCGCGGCGATATAGACCGCGGAGTTTGCCTTGGCGGTGGCCGTGCGGCCGCCGCCCGAGGTGGTGCAGCCCACAAGGGCGAGCGACACGAGGCCCGTGGCTGCCAGTATCCCGAAGCGCATCACACCCATCAGACCGATCCAAGTCCCGTCGATTGTCATTGCCAAACGGCGTCCGCCACGCTTTTGCGCACCCTGCCGTCAGCCGGCCGAATGCCGTCTTATACACCTATGTAATTTCACAGGAAAATCAATCACGCAGTGTCCTTGGTCACAGCCGGTAGGATCAACTGCGCGCGAAGTCCACCGATCCCTGCCCGAGAGAGCCCGAATGTGCCCTGATATTCCCCGGAAATCTCCTTGACGATCGACAGGCCGAGCCCCGTTCCGGGCTTGCTTTCGTCGAGCCTTCGCCCGCGTTTCAGCGCCTCGCCGATCTGCTCGGGTGCCAAGCCCGGCCCGTCGTCCTCGACCACGACCTCGATCCAGCCGCGCCGCCCGTCCGTCAGGTCGTCCTCCCGCGTCGTCATGACCGCACGGGTCACCACCTTGGTCCGAGCGAAGCGGGCGGCGTTTTCCAAGAGGTTGCCGACGACTTCCTCGACATCCTGCTGTTCCATGGCAAAGGTCAGATCCGGCGCCACATCGAGTTCGAAGGCCACTTCCGTGTTCAGCTTGCGCATGACACGAACGAGACGCTCCAGAACCGGCTGGGCCTCGGTGCGGGCGAGCACGCTGTCGCGCTGGGCGGCGATGCGGGCGCGATTGAGGTAGGAACTCACCTGCGCCTGCATGGCCTCGGCCTGGGAGGCAATGACTTCGGCATGGTTCTTGTCGAGCGTACGGCCCTCGTTGAGCAAGACGGCGATCGGCGTCTTCAACGAATGAGCGAGATTGCCCACCTGCATGCGCGCGCGCTCGACGATGCGCCGGTTGCTGTCGATCAGCGCATTGATCTCGTTGGCGAGCGGCAGGATCTCGCTCGGGAATTCGCCCTCGATGCGTTCGGCCTCGCCGCGGCGGATGCGCTCCAGCGCCCGGCGGGCGCGGTCGAGCGGTTTCAGGCCGTAGAGAATGGCCAGGCCGTTGACGATCAGCCCACCGATGCCGACCACGGCCAGCGCCGTGTAGAGCCGGCTGGTGAAGAAGGTGATCTCGTCCTCGATGACCTGCAGATTGCCGGATACGCGAAAGCGGGCCGCACGGCCCTGATCGTCGAGCACGACCTCGGTCTCGGCCACACGGATCTGGTTGCCGACCTCGTCGGTCATCTCGTAATAGCGCTCGTAATTCTGGTCGAAGGGCGTGACCTCGACGTCGGGCACGGCGAGATTGGCAACGCCGAGCGAAGCAGACGCCAGCGGTGCGGTCGCATAATTGCCGAGCGGCTCAACCAGCCAGTACCAGCCGGTCGCGGGCTGGGAAAACCTGAGGTCACCGAGTGCTGGCGAGCCGGCAAGGCTGTCGCCGTCGCCGATCGAAACGGAATTGACGACATTGTAGAGCTGGGCACGCAGGAGATTGTTGAAGCCGCGTTCCACGCCCTGACGATAAAGGGCGGATATCGCCACCGCGATCGTCACCAGACCGAGTGCCGACCAGAGGGTGGCAAGCAGCAGGACGCGCGCGGTGAGCGAGCGGATCCTCATTTCGCCGGGGCTTGCATTCGATAGCCGAGGCCGCGCACCGTCTCGATCATGTCGACGCCGAGCTTCTTGCGCAGACGGCCGACAAAGACCTCGATCGTGTTGGAATCACGATCGAAATCCTGGTCGTAGAGATGTTCGACCAGTTCGGTGCGAGAGACCACCTCGCCCATGTGATGCATGAGATAGGACAAGAGCCGGTATTCATGCGAGGTCAGCTTCAGAGTCAGGCCGTCAACGGTGGCCTTGGAGCTCTTGGTGTCGAGCCGCACCGGACCGCAGACGATTTCCGACGAGGCATGACCGGCCGCACGGCGGATCAGCGCGCGAATGCGGGCCAGCACTTCCTCGACATGGAAGGGTTTCGTCACATAGTCGTCGGCACCGGCATCGATGCCTGCCACCTTGTCCGACCAGCGGTCGCGGGCCGTCAGGATCAGCACCGGCATGACCCGGCTCGCGGCGCGCCACTTCTCCAGAACTGTAATGCCGTCCATTTCGGGGAGGCCGATGTCGAGGATGACGGCGTCGTAGGGTTCGGTGTCGCCGAGGAAATGCCCCTCCTCACCATCGAAGGCCTTGTCGACGACATAACCCGCTTCCTGCAGGGCCTCGACGAGCTGGCGGTTCAGATTGACATCGTCTTCGACGACAAGAATGCGCATGCGGTTAACCCCTCGGTGCGGAGAGCTCTTCAGTCCCTGCGGCCGCTCACTCGGCGACCCGCATGGTGACCTTGCGCGGCCGCTCGCTGCCATTGCCGGGAACGAGCACGACGATCACGCATTCACCGCCCGATTCGCGTACGGAAAGCAACTGTCCGCCAACCTCGGCCACGACGCGTGCCGCCGCCGCCCGGCAATCCGCTGCCACGGCATCGCTCCCGCCCGCCGGCAAAGCCGCCACGGTCATGGCCAGCGCCAGGCCCGCGTATTTCATGAAAGATGCCATTGCTGCTTCTTCTTGGATGACGTCCACTTCGGCAAATTATGTACCGCAAGGCGTCTGAATGGCAAATGAATGCTCGGCAATCTTGTGGGGATGGCTGGTGAGCGCCGGGAAGATAAGTCCGGTGACAGCGATCTTCATTTCTTCATGTCCCATTGGATTTTGGCCTTCGAATACCAAGGGAGCACGGAAGAAATGAGGCTGCCTCACTGATTCCCTCACCCACCGACCCCCTTCGTCGCCGTCAGCCGTCCGTATAGCGCCAACAACCCGCCCACCGTGCCGGCAAGCGTGGTCAATGCGTCCGCGATTTCCGCCTGTTCGGCCCCGCCCACCTCCAGCCCGGCTCGACCGAGCAGCGGGGCTGCAATCGCGATCAGCGCGCCCCAGACGGTCTTCGACTGGTACCAGGGTTTCACATCCAGCATGTTTTTCTCCTCTTCGTTGTTCATCATCGGACATCCAACTCCGCCTCGAGCGGCAGGCCTGCCGCCAACCGCCCAAGCTGACGCACGCGAATGCCAAGCGTCGCCTGCGCCTCGCCGAAATCGGCCAGTTCGTCGGCCGCCGGATAGGTAAAGCCCGCCACGCCGACCTCGACCAAACGCAGCACGGCACTCCCGTCCAAAATCTCCAGTCGATAGCGCTCCTCCGCCTCGTCGAGCGGCACCTCGCCTTCGGCCCAGGCATCGGCCTCGATGCGGCTGCGCCGGATCCACGAAATCCGCAGATCTCCCGAACCGAGCCGCACCGCCCGCGCATGCACCGGCGAAAGCGGCGTCTCTGCCCGCAGGCCTCCGTCGAAGACAAACGGCCCCGACAGCTCGGTCACCAGGCCCATCGGCTCCAGGATCCAGTTCTGCGCCGCCCCGCGCTCGGCATTTGCCAAGCCTAGCGCCCGCACCGCCGCGTCCAGCAGCACGACATCCGCCCCGACACCAGCGCCAGCCGCCGTCGCGTCCTCGGTCCCGCCCACCCGCGCAACAGCCCGGACAGACGCCATCGCCCTGCCGCCACTTCTTCCGCCTCGGCAAAACCAATCACCTCCCAGCCGCCATTCAGCGCCCGAATCGCAAGCCGGTTTGCCCCCGACAGCACCGCCGTCCGGCTGGCGGATGCGAAGGCTCCGCCCAGCAGCTCGACCACCACGGCGTTGGCGGGATCGAAACGCCCGACAGGACCCGGCGAGAGCGGCTCCACCAGCCGCCCCATCGTCGCCGGCCGGTCCAGCGTCAGCCGCAGCCGATAGCCCTCCGCCTCCGGCGAACTCGACACGGCAAGCCTGCGCCAGGGCCGGCCGAAAGCCGCCACGCTCGCATCACCCTGATGGCTCACCGCCTCCAGCCTCGGCAGATCGAGAAAGCTGACGACCGGCGCAAAACCCTCCGCCCCGCCTCCGTCAGGCACCCGTCCCGGCGCGACCACCGTCACCGGCGCCGAGACCTTGCCGGCAAAGGCGCGCAACGTCAGTCGTCGCTCGAAGCCGTCCTCGATCGCCTGCACGAGGAAGCGCCCTTCCGGCCCGTCGGGAAACCGCAGCACATCGCCGGGCTCGACCGCAATCTCGCCCGGCCCCAAGGCCAGTTGTAGCGTCCGCCGCGCCAGCCGGTTGTCACGCAGCCAGCCTTCGGCAGCGGCCAGTGCGGTCTCCTCCGGCATGGCCGCGGGCACATCACGCGCAAGCTGCCTCTCGGTCGCCGCCTCCACCTTGCGCGAGCGCACGCTCGCCTCGACATAGTCTGCCGCCGGATCGTAAAACGTCACCAAGGCTTCCGAGGCGAAGTCGCTGTCATGGCCGCGCGTCTCGCTCCAGAGCGGCTGGTCGGGCAGATCCGCCAGCACCGTAATCTCGCGGGCCGGCAGGCTCGCCGTCGGTCGCGTCCGAAATTTCAGCCGCCCGCCATCCTCGATCACATCGATCTGGAACAGCTCGATCAGCGGCTCGATCAGGTCACGCGCCGAGGTCAGATCCCCCTTCACATAGCCGCCAAGATCGCCCGCCACTTCCGACACGTCGAAATCCTCAAAGCCGTGATCCCGAAGGATCGCGGCGATGGTGTCGGCCAGCGTCGCCGTGCCCAGCCGTCCGTTCAGCCAATGCCCCGTGCGCCAGTTCAGCCCGTCCGCCCAGAGGCTCACATTCTGCGGAAAAGCCGGATAGGGCCGCGCATCCCAGGTCCAGACATAGATGCCCTCGGGATCGACCATGCCCTCCGGGACATCCCCGCTCTGCCAGTGATCGAGATGCGCCTCGAGAAACCGCCGCTGCTGGCTGTCGCTGCGCGCACCCACTGAGAAATGCGGCCGGCCGCTCTCCGCCGATTTTGCGTCAACGAAGACATTCGGCTGGTTCGCCCCCTTGTCGACCGCGCCGCAGCCGAGTTCGGTGAACCAGAAGGGTTTCATTTCCGGCATCCAGCCCGTCGGGCTTGCCTGCTCCACGCCGCCGATCCGGTCGTAATGCCGGTTGCCCCACCAGCTTTCGAGATCCTTGAAGCGATAGACCCAGGGCTTGCCATAAGCGCCATCGGTGATCGGTGTCCGCACCCGCGCCTGCCGGTCAGGATCGCTGGCATAGAACCAATCGAACCCCTCGCCCGCTGTCAGCATCCGGCCGAAGCTCCCGGCATCGTCTACCCCTGAAAACCCGTCGGGGCTTGCCCCCTCCAGATCGTCGTCGCGCCAGTCGGCCAGCGGCATGTAATCGTCGATGCCGACAGCTGAAACATGCGGACTGGCCCAGAATGGATCGAGATGGAAGAACACATCGCCCGATCCATCGGCGGGCTGATGGCCGAAATATTCGCTCCAGTCCGCCCCATAGGAAATCGCCGTTGCGCCACCCAGAATGCCGCGCACTTCGCCGGCCAGCGCCACCAGCGCCTCGACGAAGGGAAAGGCATTCGCCCCATCGCGCAGCGTCGTCAGCCCCTTGAGTTCAGACCCCAGCAGAAACCCATCCACCCCGCCGGCGGATGCTGCCAGCGTCGCATAGTGCCGGATGAACCGCCGGTAGCCCTCGCTGCGCGTGACGAATGCCGAGACCTGCGCCCGTGCCGCAGCCGTCTTGTCGGCACTCGCCGGATAGGCCGTGATCCGCCCCCGCCAGGGATAGGCCGCCTGTTCCGACCCGCCATAGGGATCGGGCAGCCCGTTTCCGTCCGAAATATCCATCAGAACAAAGGGATAGAGCGTCACCTTCAAGCCGCGCGCCTTCAGGTCCCTGATGGCCTCGATGACGCTTTGATCGCTTGGCGATCCGCCATAGGCCGGTCCACCCGCATGGCGCGAGACCACATAGGCATCCTCGCGCGAAAAGCCCGCCACGCTCCAGGGCCGGCTCTCCTCGCGGCGAAAGCCCACCTCGACGCCCGGCAACACTCGACAACTGCCTGCCCTCAGATCGGTGCCGAACCAGGCAACGACCAGCGCCACGTTTTCGAGATTGGGGCACAATGCCTGCAACTCGTCCAGCGAGGCCTGCCAGTCGGTCGAAGTGACAAGCGTGTTGAGGTTCAGCCAGCGCTTTTCCCCCTCGCGCGGCGCGTCCGACACCCTTGAGGTCGCATAGCCATGCTCGGTCGCGCCCGGGATGATCGTCACCGCCCGGATCTTCTCCTCGAGCGCCCCGACTGCTCGGATCACCTCGAATTGCAAAAGGGGAATGCGATTGCCAAAATCATCGAGCGGCAGCCGCTCGAAGACCACATAGGCCAGTCCGCGATAGGCCGGCGCCCGGCCGCTGCCCTGCTTCGCCGCAATCAGCGGATCGGCCGGCTGGCTTTCCGTGCCGCGATAAACCCGCATCTCGATTTCGGTCGTGTCGAGTTCCCGCCCATCGGCCCAGACGCGGCGCACACCCGCGATCGGTCCTTCGCAAAGCCCGAGCGCCAGATTGGCATAGTAGCGATAGGTCGTCGTGCGCGTGCCGCCGGAGGACTTTCCGCCCGTCCGCTCGGTCACCGTCTCCTCTACGAAGCGCGTCGCCCAGATCAGCGTGCCGCCGAGCCTTGCCGTGCCATAGAGTCTCGGGATCGCCGTGCCCTCGCTCGCGCCGGCAAGCCTTGCCGAAGACAGACGCGCCCCGTTCACCTCCCGGGTGCCACCCAAGAGGCTACGATCGATGACGCTGCCAGCCAGCGCCCCTGCCGCCCGCCCGATGATCGCGCCGACAGGCCCGAAAACCGATCCAAGTGCAGCCCCCGCCGCCTGCAGTACAATCGTCGCCATCCTCAGACCCTCTCCGGAAATCGATAGATGCCGGCAATCCTGCGTCGCCATCCCGGCACCAACGCCGAAAGCGTCACCGCCGATTGCTCATAGGCATGGATGAAGGCATCGGGTGGTGGTCGACGCGGGTCATTGCGCCCGCAATCGTCCTCGTCGTCACGCCCATAGCCACCATCCTCGCGAGGCAAACACGCCAGGATCCCTGCATGTTTGGCTGCCAGATGCGGTCGGAACCGAAACAGCACCAGATCGCCCGGCAAGCTCTCTTCGAACGACGCCACGCCTGAGAAATGCCGCTCCGCCGCCGCCAGCAGCCGCTCCTCGCCCGACCGCTCCGCCCAATCAGGCGCATAGGCCGGCACCGCTTCAGGCTCTTGCCCATAAAGCTCCCGCCAGATCCCGCGCACGAGCCCGAGACAATCGCAGCCCACCCCCTTCAGCGCCCCCTGATGCCGATAGGGCGTGCCGATCCAGGTCCCGGCAATCGCCTGGACGCGCGCGTTGACGGACATGGACGCGCTCCCCTGCAACGATGATGATGGAAGAGAGCTCGGAAGGATTAGGACTCAGCTCAGCTGATTGGCGCGAGGGCTATGCCCTGCAGAAACCATGGCGGATGAAGAAACGCCGCCCTCACTCATACAGGACCCCGCCATCATGGGTGCTGTCACCGCTCACATAGGAATAAGCGAAGTCGCTCCCCGGCATGTGCGGGGAACCTCGAAAATTCAACACATTGCCAAACTTCGTTCGACAGGTGGAAAAGCTCTTGTCGCAGCCGACCGTCAGCGTCACCGCGTCCCCCGGCGTCGGCCTCGCCTCCAGCGGCAACCAGAGCCGCAGCGTCACCAGACCACCCGCCCCCACCCCGCTCTCCTCGATCGCCAGACGCTTGCCGGACAACAGCCCCTCGTCGAAGCGCAGATGCCCCAGCCGAAAATGCCCCTCCGTCAAAGCCGGCAGCCCCGACACCGTCAGCCGGTCGGCCGAAAGCACTTCGACGACCAAACCGGTAAGCCTGCGGTTCGCCACTCCCATATCCACCCGGCATCTTGTATCGCCGAGATCCGCATCGCAGCGGCGGTTGTAGATCCGCCCTTCCGGCTGCTGCAGGCGATGGGCAAAACTCCTGAGTTCGGCCGAGAAACCCGGCCCTGCACGGCTGACCTCGCCGATCTCCTGCACCGAAATCAGCGCATGCTGCTCTTCCGCCGCCTGCCAGTTGACGAGGAAGAGCTCGACGCGTGCTCCGTCATAGCGACCGGCGCTCAGATCCGCCTCGGTGATCGCGGCGCTCGAAAAACCGCCGCGCACTTCCGTGCCGGGTGCCGAAAGCCCGCTTGCGACGCTCGCCTCGGTCGCCACAAAGCCGGTGCCCGCCTCGAACTGCGTGCCGTCGAAGATCAGCGTCTGGTCGTGCTCGGTGAAGCCGAGCCTGAAACCATCGCGGCAGGTCACCCGCCAGGCGCGGCAGAGCGTCGTTTCGCCCGTGGCGACATGCGCGGCCAGCGCTTCCGGGAGCCGTCTCATGGCATCACCTCGATCAACGGAATAGAGGGAATACGCCCGGCCCGGAAAGCTTCGAGATCGATCTCGATCCGGTCGGTGTCGAACCGCACCGGCACATCATAGTCGAAGCCGGCGCGGATCTCGGTGCCCTCCGGCGGTACATGGCCAACGGTAAACGTCACCATCCCGGTCGCCATATCGATGGAAAATCCCTCCGTCACCTCGGTTCCATCCATCGCGATCCGCACCGACCCTGCCACCGGCTTGACCACAGGTCGCCGCTCGATCGCCGCTCCGTCGCCATAGGACTTCACGAGCTGGAAGGTCGCGGTCTCTCCGTCGCCGGTCCCGATCCACTGATCGAGCGCCGTCACCGCATCGCCCGGCCGCGCAGACGAACAATCCACCGGATCGCGAAAGCGGAACCCATGCAACTGCCCACCGCGCGCCTCGAAGAATTCCAGCACCGCATAAAGATCCGCCACCGACCGAACCGCAGTCCCGACATCATAGCGCCGCCTGGAAAACCGCCAGCGCCGATTGCGCGCCTCGCGCCCGTTGGAGAGCGACACAATATCCGTCTGCCGCCCCGGACCGCCGCTCGTCGTCAGCGACAGCCGCAGCGGAAAACGCTGTTCATGAAAGGCCATGGCGGGCTCCGTTGAATGCATTTATGAACATGAGATCCTTCGAGGACCTCTCAAGCGGGCACCTCAGCATGAGGGCGTCGGTCTGCCGGCTTGTAGCGCCACAGGCGCTCTCTCAGTCTTCCCGCTGGAGGGTAGAAGGTGGCCAAAAGGGCTCGGAGGCAACGTGGTCCACCGGGGATAAGGGGTTGGCGAAACGCGATGGATTCGCCCTCATCCTAGGGCGTCCGTGCACGGCGTGGGCGTCGAAGGATACCAATCACCGACCGCCTACGACCTGCCACCTGCCACCTGCCGCCCCTCACAGCCCCCGCCGCCCGCGCCCGACCGAACGCGCCAGCATGGCCGTGATCTGCCCCTCGCTGCGGGCGAAACTCGCGGCATCGCTCGCCGTCACCTGGAAGTGAATGACCGTGGCCGCGCCTGGCCCATCCGCCGCCACACCGAGCGCCCCGTCTGCGCCGCGCTTCAAGGGCAGGATCGCCTCCGCCCCCGCCTCGCCCATGAGACCGGTCCCGCCGGCCATTGGAAAATAGGTCGGCGCCGCCACCACGCCGCCATCGGCAAAGGGCATGACCCGCCCCGGCACGCCGCCGCCAGCAAACGCCGTCATGTCTGCGCCGAACGCCGATCCAAGCCCAGAGGTCAACCCGCCGATCAAGTTCCCCGCCGCGTCGCCGAGCAGGGTTTCCAGCGGCTTTAGCCCCGCTGACAAGGCAATGTCGGTCAGCCGCGACCCCACGCTGCGCAACACCTCCTCCAGCCCCTTGCCGCCGGTCGCTGCGCCGCGCAATGCCGAAGTCAGCGCCCGGCCGAAACTCGCCGAGCGGCTTTCGAGATCGTCGAGCACGGCGAGTGCCTGGGAACCGTCGAGGTCGACGGAAAGTGCGAGTGTGTCGTCATCGGTCATACGGATTTCCTTTCCTGAAAAATGCGGGTCGGTCTCGGAGGGCGAGGCCACCCATCGAGATACAAACCAACCTCTCGGGACCCTGCTGAGGAAGTACTCCGCGCGATCAAGTTCCGGGGAATCTGGCTGTCGCGTGCGTGGTTTTGCCCTCAATCCGGAAACCGCGTCATCAAGGCCTCGACCTCACGCCGCGACAGCCCGGCCGGATGACCGAACGCCCCAGCCATGGCCGAAAACTCTGGCAGGCTCAGCCGCCAGAACACGTCAGGCAAAAGCCGCAGGCGGGAGAGACCCAGCGTCATCGCCGTTTCCCAGGGAAACGGCCGCACATCTCGCCCGCCTGCGGCCCTCAAGGGGAAGCGAGAGCCTCCCCGCGCGTCTCATGTCCGGCGGCGACACCAAAGGTCACCGCCAGCAATTCGCCCACCACACTCGCCGCACCCGCCACGCCGCCCTCGACCGCCATCTCCGCCACATCGGCATCCGACAGCCGGTTGCCACCACCACGCAGGCCGCAGGCGAGAATGCGCGTGAGATCAGCACTCTTGAGCCGGCCGCTCGAAAACCGTGTCGCCAAGTCGGCCAGGCTGTCGGCCCCGAAGGCCGTTTCCAGTTCGGCGAGTGCACCCAGCGTCAGGCAGAGAATGCGCCGCTCGCCATCGATGACCGCCTCCACCTCGCCGCGATGGCGGTTGGCACGATGGACCGACACCGGTTCGGCCCGATGATGTCCGCAATAGTCCCGCATGGCCGCCTCACAGCGCTGCGAAGGAAACGGCGCCAGCCGATTCCAGCGCGATCTCGAAGGTCACCTCGCCGTCGTGATTGCCGGCATAGTCGAGCGCCGTCACCTGGAACGGCGCCGTCACCGTGCCGAAATCCGGGATCACGACCTGATAGTTCAGGATCGAGCCGGCAAAGAAGGCAGCCCTTACGAGCGCATCCGAAGCCGCATCCTTGAACAGTCCCGAACCGGTCAGCCCGGCACGCCTGACACCCGCTCCCTCCAACAATTCCCGCCAGCGCCCGGCGCTCTCGCTATCGGTCACATCGACGGTCTGCGCATTGAAGGCCAGCCGCCTCGCCCTCAAGCCCGCCACCGTGACGAACCCCGCCCCGTCTTCGACCTTCAGCAACAGGTCCTTGCCCTTCTGCGCGCCCATGGCGTCTCTCCTTCGATGATGTGATTGTTGAATGGTTAGGAGGCGAGACACATGAGGGGTCCCATCTCCCCCCTTGCGGGGGAGAACGGAAAATCGAAGGGTTAGGCGAGCGCAAGCCGCCTAAACTTCTGATTTTCCAAGAGAGGGGCATCGTTGCATGGGCGAGGCCCCCGCCCCAACACCACACATCCCAAGATTTCACCCTATCGCCCGCGCCACAACCGGCCTAGAAGAAACCCCCGCCGCCAGCAATATCCCCCTTGAGTCCGCCATGAACATGCCCCGCACCATCCTCGTCGCCGCCCTTGCGGTCTCGCAGATCCTCGGCTGGGGCACGACCTATGAAATGCCGGCAGTGTTCGGCCGCGCCATGGCTGCCGATCTCGGCATCGCCAATGAGACCGCCTTTGCCGGGCTGACCGTGATGATGCTGACCATGGCCTTTCTCGGCCCCTGGACCGGTCGGATGATCGCCCGCCACGGCGCCTCCAGGATCCTCGCCATGGGCTCGGTCCTGATGGCGTCAGGCCTCGCCATGCTGGCCCTCTCCACCGGCCTTCTCACTTATGCCCTCGCCTGGCTCATCCTGGGCGTCGGGGGTTCCTTTGCGCTCACCGTGCCGGCCTTCGCCGCCGTCGTCGAACGCGAGGGGCGCGATTCCCGTCGCGCCATCGGCATTCTGATGATCTTTACCGGCCTCTCCTCGGCCGTCTGCTGGCCGCTGCTGACGCTCGCCGGTGAAGCCTTCGGCTGGCGCGGCGCGCTTTTTACCGCCGCCGGTGTGCAGCTCGTCATCGCGCTGCCCGTGCATCTCGGCATAGGCCGCATCGCGATCGCCCGCTCGGCCGAAGACCGCGCCGCCGACGCGATCGAGCCCATCGAGCTCAGCCGCCGCATGGCGACCGTCGCCTTCCTGCTGATCGCGCTCTCGACCTCGCTCGCCAGCCTCATGACCTTCGGACTGTCGCCACAGCTCTTGCATATCCTCGAACTGTCAGGCGCCACCCCGGCGCTCGCGCTGCAGCTCGGATCGCTGCGCGCCGTCTTCGGCATCGCCGCCCGCGCCTTCGATCTCGTGCTCGGCAAACACACCTCGCCGATCACAACGGGGCTCGCCGGCATGGCCATGCTCACGGGCTCGACCCTGCTTCTGATCTTCTCCTCGGGCACGCCGTCCAGCCTGCTCCTCTTCACCGCACTCTACGGCTTCGGCTCCGGCGTCACCACGCTTGCGCGCGCCACCCTGCCGCTTTCCTTCTTCTCCGCCAGCCGCTTCGCCCATCAGTCGGCGCGCCTGTCACTGCCGCAAAACCTCGCCAATGCAACTGCCCCCGTCCTGATGACAGCCGTCATCGACCGCGCCGGCATCAATGCGGGCCTGCTGCTCGCCACCCTCTTCGCCGCCACGGGTTTCGCGGCGATCGTGGCGCTTGCGGTGATTGCAAGGCGGGGAAAGGTTGGTGGTCCTCTCTCCCCCCTTGCGGGGGAGAACGGAAAATCGAAGGATTAGGCGAGCGCAAGCCGCCTAAACTTCAGATTTTCCAAGAGAGGGGCTCAGGTTCGGTGGGCGAAAACCTCAACAAGCCCCCCACTTGCGAAATCTGAGGTTTGGCCCTGACCGGGCCAATTCCTCGATTTCGCTTTCTCCCCAGCAAGGAGGGAGATGACCCCCCTCACTCCACCACCGCGCGAAAACCCGCCTCCGCCACGAACAGTCCCGCCTTGACCTCGCGCCGACTGACCGTGCGGCGATGCCGAAAATTCACCAGCCGGAACCCGTCCAGCCCCTCCGGCAATCCGCCAGCCACCCTTCGAACCTCCGCCACCAACCCTTCCGCTTCGCGCCGAGACACCGCACTCCACGCCTCCAGCGTCAGCAGGATTTCACTACCTTCCGCCTCGCCGGTCGAAAAATCCCGTGCCTCGGCGGCCCCCACAACCAACGCCGGAAAGCGCTGCGGTCGGACCGTCCGATCGCTGATCCCCTGCGGCCCCAGCGCCACCATCAGCGCCGCATCCGCCTTCACCGCCTGTTGAAGCACCACCAGCAAGGCATTGACTGCATTCGTCATCTCAGTACTCCCTGTTCCCTGGGCGGCGTTGGCGCATTGCTCTGCCTGTCCGCGTCCGCCCGCTCGGCGGCGCCCATCGACAGCCCGTCCAGACGCAGCGCCATCCGATCCGCCAGTGCCCTCCGCAGCATCTCGGCAAGCCGCACACCCGTCGCCTCAAGCGCGGTTTTGTTGTGTGCACCGCCTGTCATCCCGTCACCTCGCGGCAGAGCGCCACCTGGAACCGCCCCGTCTCGTCCGGATCGCGCACCGCCTCGATCTCGAAGATCCGCGCCCCTTTCAGAAACCGCTGTCCTGCCACGAGATCGCGCCGCGCCCTCACCGTCACATGATGCGTCACGGTCGACACGAGCCCCGGCCCCTTTTCCGCTTCGGCAAATCCGCGCGGCTCGATCAGCGCCCAAACGCGGGCCAGATCGACGAAACCCGTCACCGCTCCGCCCTGGCCGTCCTCAATCCCCTCCCGCCGTTGCAGCACCAGCCGCGCCGTCAACCGCCCGGCATCGATCTCCATCAGCGCCATGGTCACAGCCCCCGCCGGCAGAAGGGCGCAATCAGCCGGTCATAACCCGGCGGCATTACCGCCGGCTGGGCGTCCGGCGCCACGACGCCTCGCACTGCAAACATCGCCGCCACATGCAGAAGCATGGCCCGCTTCAACGTCTGCGGCACATCCGCGCCGCTCTCGCCGAAGCCGGCCGAAAACTCCACCTCGATACCATTCATCGACCGCCCGGGCTCCGGCAGCGCGCGCAGCCAGAGCCTTGCCGGCCGCGCTTCGCCATCCAGCAGGTGCCCATCGAGATCGACCACCTGCGGCTCACCCTCGCCATCGTAAACCGTCACCGAAGCGACCGTCCGGACCGGACCACGCGCGATCGTGACGATCCCATCTGCCGGCCGGTCGTCGAGGCAGAGCCGAAAATTCCTTTCCGCCAGCACCAGCCCCGTCTCCCGCTCCAGATGCTCGCGCGCAACGATGGCGAGGGCCAGGAGAAGCTCATCTTCCTCGTCCGTATCGAGCCGCAAATGCGCCCTGATCTCGACAAGTGTCAGCGGCTCCACCGTGGGTGGAGTGAGTTCGATGATGGTCATGGGAGTTCCTTAGAACTTGAACTGCAGGTGCCACCTCACCCTGAGGTACCAGGCCGCGCCTGGCCTCGAAGGGCGAGGCCACAGGTGGATCAGCAGCGGTATGCTTCGAGGCCCTCGCAAGGCGAGGGCACCTCAGCATGAGGGAGACGAAGTGCTCGCGGGGGGCCCACCTCCCCCCATGTGGGGGAGGACGAGGGGATCGGTTCCGTTGGCACGAGATGACAGGCCCTTGGCGACCCTCCACCGAAGGATCCCGTTCTCAGTGCTACCATCACCGATCCCCTCACCAACAAAATCTGAGGTTTAGCCCTGAGCGGGCTAATCCCTCGATTTTGTATCCTCTCCCACAAAGGGGAGAGGGGGAGGGTCACACCCCAAACTTCACCAGCTTGATCGCCTCGAAGTCCTGCACGCCGCCGCCGACACGCTTCGTCGTGTAGAACAGCACATAGGGCTTGGCCGAATAGGGATCGCGCAGCACCCGCACACCCACCCGATCCACCACCAGATAACCCGCGCGGAAATCACCGAAGGCGATGGCCGTCGCATTGGCCGCGATCTCCGGCATGTCCTCGGATTCGGCAACCGGAAAACCCATGAGCGAAGCGGGATCGCCGGCGCGGGCCGGCGGCGCCCAGAGATAGTTGCCGTCGGCGTCCTTCAGCTTGCGCACCGCGCCCTGGCTGCGGCGGCTCATGACGAAGGTGCCGTTCTGCCGGTGTCCGGCCTTCAGTGCATAGACCACGTTGATCAGCACGTCGGACGCGCCGCTTGCCGCGAAAGCCCCCGCCGCTCCCGTCGGGATGGTGCCGATCTTGCCCCATTCCCAGGCCCCGTCGTCGACCTGGTCATAGGCGAGGAACCCCTTCGGCTTCAGCACCCCGTCACCTGAGACGAAGGCCTCGCCCTCCTGTTCGGCAAAGGCGATGTCGACTTCGGCCGCGATCCAGGCCTCGATGTCGACGGCCGAATCGTCGAGCAGCGCTTGCGTCGCCGCCGGCATGGCGTAGAGCTCCATGGTCGGGAAGGCGAGTTCCGACAGTTCCGGCGTGCCGGTCTGGGTTCGCGCCGCCGTCTCCGCCACCCAGCCGGAGGCAAAGCCCGTCGCCGCAAACGGCTTCTTCAGAACCGAGCCAGACACCTGTCGCACCGTCGCCAGCGACCGGATCGGCGAGATCACACGCAGTCTGCGGCCGATCTCCTCGTCCACCTGCGGCGGCACGAGATAGCCGCCATCGCCGGACACGCCCGCCGAGAGCGCCTTCTGGTCGAGATCGCGCAGGGCCTGATCGTCGCCGCGTCTGACATAGGCCTCGAAGGCCGCTTTGTGTTCGGTAAGCGCTGTCTCGTCCCGGCCGGCGCGCGCCAGCGGCGGTCGCCGCTTCTTCAGCACCAGTTCGTCGATCAGCCGGCTCTGGTCGTCGATCGCCTTGTTGATCCGCTCCACCTTGTCGCGGGTCACCACGTCGCTCGTCAGCTTCTCCTCGATCTCGCCCAGCCGCTCGTCGTTGGCCTCCTTGAACGCCTCGAAGGCCGTCATGAATTCGGCGAAGGCCGATGTCACCGTATCGGGTGCCGCCTTCACCTCCGGCGCGAGTTTGGCCCCCCTGCCGCTTGCGGGCCTGCCGCCCTTCGGGCCGGGCACCACATGACCCACCTCGCCCGTCCTGCCCTCACCTGCCGTCATCGCGTCTTCCATGTCGCTCATCCTTTCGTGAAGTGATTGTTCGCCATCGACCGTGCCGCCCGGCGCATCAGCCGGACAAGTTCGGTTTCCCTGTCGCGGTAGAACCGCTGATGCTTGACATTGGAGACCCTGGCGGTCGGCAGCATGGGAAAGGTCACCACCGAGATCTCCCAGAGATCCGCCTCGAGGATGCGGCGAACGCCGGTCTTGCGGTCGCTCCTCGCCTTGACCGCGCGAAAGCCGATCGACAGCCCGTCGAGCGCGCCCGCCTTCATCAGGGCATGCACCTCTCGAGCACGTGCCACGTCGGTCGCGAGCTTGCCCTCGACATAAAGCCCCCGCTCGTCCTCGCGGATATCAGTCCAGCGGCCGATCACCTCGGCCGGATCATGCTGGTAGAGCATGCGCACACCGCCCGCCCCGCGCTTTGTCAGCGATGCGGCAAAGGCCCCGGGCTCGATCGCATCGCGCCCGAGATCGACCTCGCCGAACAGGCTCGCATAGCCTGAAAACCGACCGTCGCCGGCCACCCCCTTCAGCGTCAGCCCGGCATAACAAAACCGCGGCGCCCCGGCCGTTTCCATAGCCTGCATGGCTCGTCTCCTCGTGATGTTGATTGTGCTGGCACCCACCTCCCCCTTGAGGGGGGAGGTCGCCGCAAAGCGGCGGGTGGGGGTGATCCTGGCAGCGGTTCACACGCTGAAACGCAGACTGAGGCGCCACCGCATCACCCCACCCCGGAGCTGCGCTCCGACCCTCCCCCTCAAGGGGAGGGTCCACCCACCTTGTCCCCCGCCCGCCCCGTCAGCCGCACCAGCAGACCCAGCCCCCACCAGGCGGTGAACGACGCGAGCGTCGCCCCCGCCAGCATGACTTCCGCCGGCGACAGGCGCCCTTCGATCCCGAGCCGAGAGGCACCCCAGACACCCGTCGGCCCGCCGAAAATCAGCCCGCAGGCGAGACCGGTCAGAAAGCGCACGGCCGCCTCGCGGCGATGTTTGGGAAGCAAGTAGACCAGCGAGATCGCGGAGCCCGCGACGGCACCGATAAACCGCGCGGACGTCACCCCGCCGTCATGGCCGAAATCAGTCATTTGTTCATCTTTCGCTATTAGCTTCTGGATGTGCGCCGGCCGGTACGATCCCGCCCAAAAGGCCGCGGCCGGCGCAGCTTCTTTTCCCGGGCGCCATCGCCCGGCCTCTTCACATTCCAGATGAAGTGACGCCGGATTCGCGAGTCGGAAGAACCGCTTCGCAGGCTGTCCTCAGAAAGTGATTCCGGCTGTTCGGCGAGCCCGGAAATGACGTTTCGGCTGCTCCCGATCCGGCTCGCCCGCCGTTGCCATCCATCAAACTTCAGATCCCTGCAGAGTTTTCATCACCGCTTCACACAAGGTCGCTCTAGTGCGCCCGGGTGAACTTCGGGGGAAATTCATGGCCTATGTTTCGGACCTTTCACGCGCGCCGCGCGGCACCGTCCAGGAAAAACCGCTGCTTCTGGCGCTCCTCGTGACGCTGACGCTCTCTGCCGTCTTCGTCACGTTCCCGCAGATCGACATCGCGCTCAGCCGGCTCTTCTATGTCGAGGGCGAAGGCTTTCCGGCGGGCCGGATCACAGCGCTCAACACCTTTCGCGCCTTCGGACAATATTTCCCGCTGACACTGACGATCGTGCTCGTCTTCGGCCTTGTGCTCAAGCTGGTCTACCCGTCACGCCCGTCGCTTTTTCCGCCGCGCTTCACGCTCTATTTCGCCAGCCTCTTTCTTCTCGGCCCGGCGCTCATGGTGAACGGCATTTTCAAGCCCTTCTTCGATCGCCCTCGCCCGCGCAGCATCGTCGAATTCGGCGGCCAGGATCTGTTCGTGCATGCCTGGGGCCTCGGCGGCGATGTCTTCGACGACCGCTCCTTCGTCTCCGGCGAGGCCGCCGTCGTCGTCTGCCTCATCCCGCTCGCCTTCTTCGTGCCGATCGTCTGGCGCCGCTGTGTCTTCGTCCTGCTCAGCCTGTTTGCCGCCTTGACCGCCCTCAACCGCATCGCTTTCGGCGCGCATTTCCTCTCCGACGTGCTGATCGCCGCCGGCCTGATGGCGACCCTGTCGATCGCGCTCGCCTACGTCTTCTACGGCCGCACCGGCGCAAAAGCCTGCGACATCAAGCTCGAAGCCGCCATGACCGACCTCGGCCACAGGCTGCACGCCGGGCGTCGAACCGCGATCGCTTCGATCAGCCGCCGTCTGGCTGTCGCGCCACTGTTGCTCTCGCCGGCGCCGTCAACGGGCAGCGACGGCAAGGACTGAATGGTCTGAGATTGTCTTGCTGGATGGCATCACTCTGTCCCGGATCGAAAGGTCCGGGACCGGCCATCAAAACCGCATGGTCCGGAACGTCAGCGACACCCGCCGTCCACGCATCGCCCGCACGCCGTCGATCGCATCAGACTGCCGCGCCAAGATCGCATGCGTCCAGTTGCTCCGCGCCGGTCCGGCGAGCACCAGCAACGAGCGCGGCGGCAACATCACCGCCCGTATCTCTCCGGTTTCAAGGCAAGCAAACCGCATCTCGCAGCCAGAGAGCAGACTGAGCGAAGCCACCACGTCGCCGAAACACGGCTCGCAATCCACATGCGCACTGATCCCCTGACCGGGGAGATATTCGTTGGCGATCACCTGGTCCGGCACGGCGGCAAAAAGCCCCTCCGCCACCATCCGCTCCGCCAATCCCTGCAGCGTCTCCGGCAGCGGCCCGATCCGGCTGTCCCGCGTGGCGCTCCTCGCCCGGTAGTCATAACGATAGCCGAAATGCCGCACCCGCCGGCGGAGCTCGCCACTCCACTCACCGGCGTCGAGCAAGGCGACGAGCGCCGTCTCGTGCGCAGGGGTGATCCAGTCGGGTATGAGACCGGCGCCGGGTGGGACGTGGGGCTGGGTATCCATAGGCGGGTGTCCGTATCTGTCTAGCGAGCATCCTAGTGCGGACATCTGTAACTGGCATCCGTGTGATGCTGGGGGAATTGCCAACGGAACCGATCCCCTCACTTGCGAAATCTGAAGTTTAGGCGGCTTGCGCTCGCCTAAGCCTTCGATTTCGCTTTCTCCCCCACAGTGGGGGGGAGAGGGAGCGGAAGGCCAGCGGCGCCGTCCCCTCTCCCCTTTGTGGGAGAGGATACAAAATCGAGGGCTTAGCCCAATCAGGGCTAAACCTCAGATTTTGTTGGTGAGGGGATCGGTGCTTTTGGCACAACCCCCTCAATACCCCACCGCCTCCCGCTTCTCCTCATCCGTCAAAAACCCAGCCGCGCCAACTCTCGCCCAGAGCGCATCGCGCTCGGCGGCCAGCCCCGCCACCGTGTCGAGATCCGGCACCAGCCGCAGCCCCTCACCCGTCAGCTCACCCAGAAACACCGAGAGCGAAGCCCCCGTCCGCGTCACCAGCGGCAGCACGGTCAGCCGATAGAAGGCGCGGTTGGCTTCCTGATAATTGGCATAGGTATTGTCGCCGGGAATGCCGAGCAGCATGGGCGGCACGCCGAAGGCGAGTGCTATATCCCGGGCCGCCCCATTCTTCGCCTCGACAAAATCCATGTCCTTGGGTGAGAGCCCCATCGACTTCCAGTCGAGCCCGCCCTCGAGCAGCAGCGGTCGCCCGGCCCGCATCGGCCCCGAATAGCCCTCGTCGAGTTCCACCTTCAGCCGCTGATACTGGTCGGCCGTGAGATTGCCGCCCTCCTTCGGCTGATAGACCAGAGCGCCCGAAGGCCTTGCCGAATTGTCCAAGAGCGCCTTGTTCCAGCGCCCCGCCGCGTTGTGCAGATCGAGCGCCACCTGCGCTGCCGCGAGCGGCGCAAAACCCTCGTGGTCGTCGAGCGGATGAAAGAGTTTCAGATGCAGGAGCCCATCCAGCGCAATCCGTCGCGCGCTCGTTCCGGCGCGATAGTCATAAGCCGAGGGCCAGCCGTCGGCACCTGTCACCACGCTCACCCGGTCGGGCCGAAGCAGATGCAGCTCCGCCGCCCCACCGGCCCCCACGGCCACCGCCTCGACATAGGCATTGCCCGAGAGCAGCAGCTGGCCATAGAGCGCTTCCAAGAAATCCGCCCCGGTCATCGCCCCGTTCGGTCGCGCCAGCAGCGCCAGCGCCGGATGCTCCGGCCGCTCATTCTCGCGCTGATAGGCGAGAAGACCGATGCTGGCCGCCGCTTCCGAGACCAAACGCACGCAGCGATGCGCCACCGGGTTCTTCATGAAGCCTTCCCGCGAAAGCGCCGCATAGGACCTTCCCGTCCACCGCGCCTCGCCCTCGCCCGCTATCAGCGCCAGCGCCGTTCCGGGGCGTGGATGCAGCGCCTTTTCGTCAGGCGCGGGGTTGCGATCCGGGGTTTGCACCCAGGGCAAACGGAAGGGGAGTTTCATGGGGTTCCTCCGAAGAAGCAACGATCCTGAGCCGGATCGGCGCAGTTCTCGTCAAAGCCGTATTTTCGCGCTACAGTGCAGCAATGAGCTCAAACGCGAAACACACACAGGCTGGCAATCGACAGAGCCGGGATGGCGACGGTGGCGCGGTCCGAACGTCTGAAGGCTTGGCCGTGAAGACGGCGAAGCCGGTGTCTGCAACGCCGGATCTCGACGATTTCGTCGCCGATTTGCTCGTCACCGACAAGATCATTCTGGATCATCTGGCCAAGTGAGCGCATGAGCGAGCCTCGGTGGATTGCAATCGATGACGTGATTGCGATCAACAAACGCCTGCTTCGCAGCACGTCGGAAAACCACTTCCTGCGTGATCGGTCCGCCCTTGAAGGCGCAGTTCATCGTCCACGTTTCCAGGCGGAGTACCGCGACATCTCATCCCTCTCTTGGCTTGCCAGTTGCCTGGTCCAGTCCATTGGAAAGGCACATGCCTTCGAGCAGGGCAACAAGCGGACAGCCTGGCTCGCGGGACGCTATTTCATCACCGTCAACGGTTATTGGTTGATCCTTGATGCGGAGCGTCAGGAAAGCCTGAAACATGTGATCGAGGACCTGATCGTCGGCGATCATGAACCTTCATTGCTCGCGGACCAATTAGAGCCTTTGCTCAACCTGATCCGATCGTAGCTCACACCCGCGCCGTCACCGCATCTCCCACCACATAATCCGCCGCAAACCGCTCCTCGCGCAGCGGCTTTACCCTGCGGATACTCTCTTCATAAAGAGGATGCGCCTTGTAGGCGGCCAGCGCCTCTTCGTCGGCAAACTCGCCATAGACCACGAGGTCGATGCCCCGGTGAAAACCATCCGTCTTCACGTTCGTGCCGATCTCCAGCCGCGTTGCACTCGAGATCTCGGTGAGGATCGACAGCCCTGCCCTCACCGCCTCGAGATTCTCGGGGCTGACCGTGAAGAAGACGATGTGGCGGATCATGGGGCACCTATCAGACCTGTTGCAGCGCAAAAGCCGATAGCATCGCTCTGCCCGTCGCTCAATGCGCCCCATGAGCTCACACCATGAGGCCCGCCCGGATCGCCGCATCGAATATCCTCGCCGTCACCGCGATCTTCTTCGCCCGGTCCGTGCCGTTGACGATCTTTCGCGCTCCGGTCCAGTCGGCCTTGCTGCCTGCGAAGACATCGGCAAGCCTCACGCCCGAAAACAGCCCCTCGGTCATACCGACCACCAGGATGGTTGCCGCCACATCGAGCCTGAGCGCCAGATCCGGTTCCGCCACGAGGTCGAGCCCTGTCACCCGGCTCATCTTCTGGTAATTCTCGCGATGGGTGATCTGCACCAGGCCGCGACCATAATAGCTCCGGCCGGCCGCATCGCGCCGCCAATAGGGCGTCCGCACGGTGGGCAGCTTGCCTGCCCGCCAGGCCCGTTCCAGCCGCGCAAAGGCCTCGTCATCAGTCGCCGCGAAGGTCTCGCGCACCGCCTGCATGGTTCCGCCGGTCTCGTGATGCGCGGTCGCCAGCATATAGGCCAGCCAGCGCGGATCGGCCCAGCCGCGGGCGGAAAAGCGCGTCAGCACCGCCTCCACGCCCTCCACCTGCCCCTGAGACAGCCGCCCGCCGAACACGGCATTGCGCAGCCCCGCGAAGACGATTCGCCGGTCAATCCGCATGGTCAAATCCTCGATGTCGGGAAGGACGCGGCCGCCGTCGCGCGCTCGGGCACGGCCACCTCGAAAAAAACTTCGGAATTAAAACGATTGAAGAAATTTCAATCGTTTAGAGCTCTGTCCGTTCACATTTACAAAGGTTTAACACTGTGGAACTTTCCGCTCATGCAGACGTTCTGGAAGCCGATACTTCCAGCATGAGGAGGGAAGACATGCAGACCACGATTTCGACCAAGACCGCAGCCCCGGCCACCATCCCGGCCCATGTCCTGCAGCGGCTCGAAAACGAATGGCGCCAGGTCCGCCAGCCGGCCCAGCCGTCGACTTCGGCGAAGTAAACCGATCCACCGCATTGCCTTATGAAGCCGGTGCCCGAAAGGGCGCCGGTTTTTTCGTTTCGGCGATTGCCGACTGAACTGATCCCCTCACTTGCGAAATTTGCCGCAACCGCGCGCTCCCTCTCCCCCATGTGGGGGAGAAAGCGAAATCGAAGGCTTGAGGTCAGCGCAAGCCGCCTAAACTTCAGATTTCGCAAGTGAGGGGATCGGTTCAGTTGGCACAATCACATCCCCCTGATCCGCGGCTCCCCGCCGCCCTCCAGCATCAGCGCCGTCAGCGCCCAGACCAGCGCATCGAGCCGATCCGGCGAGCGCCCATTCGACAAGCCGTCACTCCCGAAATCACACATCTGGTCCTCAAGCTCGACAAACCGCCCCGCATGAACCACCCGCCCCTGCTCGTACAAGGCCGCCACCGGCTCGGCGCGCAGGAACTTGCCGCGCGTCGCCCGAACCGTCGTCACCGGCAGCCGCGCCTCGATACCTTCGAGCACCGCACGCACCATGTCGCCGCCCTGGTTGACCTCGGCCACGACCCGATCCGCCTCGAACCGCCTGTAGGCAGCGACCACAGACCGCGCCCAGCCGGCCGGGCCCACTCCGTCGACCGAACAATCCGCCAGCACCACCGCCTGGCCATTCTCCTTCAATCCGGCAACAACAATGCCGCAACAGGCGGACACACCGCCCGCCGGCGGATCGACCGCGACCACGATGCGGCTCAGCGGTTCCGACAGCTTCACGACAATCTCGTCGATCCGCGCACGTTTCCACAAGGCGTCCGGCCGGTCCTCGATCAGCTCGCCGTCGAGCTCCTGCCGACCCAGCCGCGTGCCCCCGTACCGCGCCTGAAGCGCACCCAAAAAACCCGGCGCCAGATGCGCGGCATTCGCCGCCGTCGCCATTTTCGTCAGCCTGGTCGCCTCGTCCGCCATCAGCCGTTTCAACAGCGGCAACGGCCGCGGCGTCGTCGTCACCACCTGGCGCGGATCATCGCCCAGACGCAGCGCGAACTGCAGCATGTCAAAAGTCTCGTCGGCGTGTTTCCATTTGGCGAGTTCGTCGCACCAGGCGAGATGAAACTGCGGCCCGCGCAGGCTCTCGGGATCTTCCGAGGAAAAGATCTGCGCGATCGCCCCGTTCGGCCAGACCAGCCGTCTCCGCGAAATCTCGACCACCGGCCGCATGCGCCGCGCGATCCGGGACAGCCCCGAGGCCCCGTCGATCATCACCTCGCGGGCATCGCCCAGCGTTTCGGCCACCAGCGCGATCCTGAGATCCGTCCGCTTTCCGGCCGCCTGAACCTTTGCCTGCACCCATTCGGCGCCGGCCCGCGTCTTGCCCGATCCGCGCCCGCCCAGGATCAGCCAGTTGCGCCAGTCTCCATCGGGCGGCATCTGCTCGGGCCGTGCCAGAAGTCGCCAGTCACGGGCGAGGAAGGCGAGATCGGAGGGCGTCAGGCTGGATAAGTCGGCAGCCGCGAGACCAGAGAGGTCGGCGAAACCGGCCGGGACATCCTGGCCGCCACCGTCCACCGCCAGCGCCCGCTTCTGTAGCGTCATATGGTCGACCAGGCCCGCAAGGCCTGCGCTTGCCCGGCGGAATTCTTTCGCAATGGTCTGAACGTCATCGGCCAGACCGCCGGCCAGACCGGATGCCGCCTCTATTCCCTTCGCCTGCCGATCCCGCTCCAGCCTCCCCAGGGATTTGGGCGTCATCGGAAGTCTCCTCGAAGCATCCGTTCGCCGTAGTACCAACGGAACCGCCCCCCCTCACTTGCGAAATCTGAAGTTTAGACGGCTTGCGCTCGCCTAAGCCTTCGATTTCGCTTTCTCCCCCACATGGCGGGAGAGGGAGCGCGAGATTGGCGGCAACGCCCCCTCTCCCCTTTGTGGGAGAGGTTGAAAAATCGAGGGCTTAGCCCGATCAGGGCAAAACATCAGATTTTGTTGGTGAGGGGATCCGTTGCGTTGCCGGTCCATCGACATGGCCCAGCATTGAGAAACCACCTGGTTTTCCCTCACGGCGGCCCCCGCCCCCCGGCCAGCCCCGAAACCTCCGTCTTCCGCGCCGCCAACGCCTGTTCCAGTCGCTCGGCCACCGCACGTTCGACGCGGGCCGCAATCAGCGCCTCGACCTCACCGCGCAAGACGTCCGGGTCGCGCGCCTCCAACTGCCGCTCCTCGGCATCGAGCCGATCACGCTCCAGCTGGCGCAACAGCGCGTCGATCTTTTCCAGCGTGCGCACGATCAGCGCAATCGCATCGGTCGCGGCCTTGATATCGGCGCGCGCCTGCTTGGCCAGCCCCTCGTCGGCCCCGTCGAGGAGGCTCTCGGCCCCGGCCCGCAGGCGTCTGAAGAGGTCGAACTGGGCGCGCATCTCGGTGGTGAATTCAAAGAGCAGCGTCTCCAGATCCCCCGCCCCTGCCGCCTTCACCTCGATGATATCAGGCAGCGCCTCGGTCACCTGCGGATCCTCTTCCAGCATGGCACCCTCCGAAACGAAAAAAGGCCCGCATGGCGGACCTTCGAAAAACCTTGCCGGACCCGCTTCAGGCCCCGCGGCCACAGCTTTCCGATCATGCAACAAACCTATCCGACGACCGTCACGGTGTCAAGGATTATTTTCCTATTTTTCGGTGTGCGGTGGGTCAGGGGGTGTGGTGTGCCACTGAGATCTGATATCACCAATGAATGATCTATCTATCGGATGTCTGTCTGCCTACAAAACTTGAGAATGGTGAACCGTGGTACTCGTATGTTATTTGGATGACAGTGGTGACAAACGGGATCCATTGGCAACAATCGCCGGTTATCTAACTCCGTCTCAAAATTGGCTACAGTTTGAGAGGGAAGCTAAAGAACTCTTCCGGGCAATTGATCTCGAATATCTACACACGGTCGATCTACACCAACGAAAAAATGAATTCAAAGAATGGACCAGAGACCAAACTTTAGAATTCTGCAAAACATTTCACCGTATTCTTTCTCGCCATGTTGCCGTTGGCTTCGAGTGCTCTATTGACAAATATGAGTTTGAGAGGCGCAAGACATTTTATCAGGTCGGGCATCAAACATCCGCGTTGGCGATGGGATTTACAATCGTCGTAGATCGCATCCTTAAACATGATGGTGTCGCCTCTGTGTTAGGCGAGCCAGGAGTTGATATTTCGTTCGTGGTTGAAAGCGGTCACGCGAATAACGCTAACGTTTTGGCAACGTTCAGCGCTTTTCAGAAGAAAAATCCCAGCTTGTTTAATTCTCTGAATTTCGAGGATAAAAAGGACAGAATTGCTCTTCAGGCAGCTGACTTTCTGGCCTATTTCTCACGTCGTCTCAGGCTGAAAAAGAGATCAGATACAAGATACGACGCTGAGTTGCAGTTCTTCCGCGAAGCGACAGAAGGAATGCAGATTAATCATTTCTTGGCTGTTGATTTCGAAGCTTAGTTAGCTCGTGCAGCCCCCTCATCCCGCCTTCGACCTGTTCCGTCCCGCACTCTTCGCCTCATACAGCGCCAGATCCGCCCGGGTCACCAGGTCGCGCGGATCGCGCAGGCCGCTCTCCCTCGGGCCGTCGAGGCGGGCGAGATGCGGGCTGGAAAGCTCGCGGACCATGCGCACCAGCCGGTCGGCGAGAAAGGCCCCGCCGGTCTCGGTTTCCACGGCAAAGAGCAGGGTGAATTCCTCTCCGTCATAGCGCGCGGCAAAACCGTCATGGCGGGCGGCAAAGGCCTGCAGTGCCGAGGCGATCCGGCGCAGCATCCGGCAGAAAAGATCGACCGCCGCGGTCCCGCCACTGGCAGGCGCGCGTGGCGCCTTCTCAGGCTTCCGGCCCGCCGAACTGCTCCCAGGCGGTCATGGCGTCGCCCGCACACATCAGCGAGGGACCGCCGCCCATGTAGACGGCGAGGCCAAGGCTCTCCTCGCACTCGGCCTTGCTGCAACCGAGCTTGATCAGCGCTTCCGTGTGGAAACCGATGCAGCCGTCGCAGCGGGCGGAGATCGCAATGCCCAGCGCGACCAGTTCCTTCATCTTCGTCGACACGGGAGACAGCAGGCAGCAGAGAGTTGTCTCTGTCCGCCCTGTCACGACGTTACCGGCTGCAGGCTATTGCCTCACACCTCCCGCACCGGCGTGTAACCCGCCTCGCGGATCGCCTGTTCGGCGAGAGCCGCATCGCCCTCGACAAAGGCCTTGCGGGCAGCGAGATCGATCGTCACCGCGCGTCCCGGCAGGACCTCCGTCAGCGCCTTCACCACGGTCTTTTCGCAATGGCCGCAGGTCATGTCCTCGATCTTGAAGACGGTTTGTCCGATCATGATGGTCTTTCCTTTGCCGCGCGTCGCACATCTCGTCGTCTGCAAATTGTCATCAGTCCCACGGGGGCAAGGTCAATCCCCGCAGCAGTCCTCGTCTGCCGGTTTCCCGGCGGTGTTTTGCCGCACCGGTCGCCCTTCGAGATCGGCCAGGATCGGGCAATTCGGCCGGTCGTTTCCCTGGCAGCGGTCGGCGAGATGGAAAAGCGTATCCCGCATCGCCTGCATTTCGGCGATTTTCGCCTCCAGCTCCTCGACATGATGAAGCGCCAGGGCCTTCACCTCGGCGCTTGCCCGCGCCTTGTCGTCCCAAAGCTTCAAAAGCCGCTCCGTCTCCTCCAGCGAAAAGCCGAGGCTGCGCGACCGGCGCACGAAACGCAGCCGGTTGACGCTGTCCGCGTCATAAACCCGGTAATTGGAAGCCGTGCGCCCCGCCGGCGCAATCAGCCCGATCTCCTCGTAATAGCGGATCATCTTGGCCGAAACGCCCGAGGCATGCGAGGCTTCACCGATGTTCATCGTCATGGTCTCGTTCTCCAGGTTTCACCTTACCTCCCCCCTTGCGGGGGAGGATGGAAAATCGAAGCTTTAGGCCAGCGCAAGCGGCCTAAACTTCAGATTTTCCCGGAGAGGGGAAAGGTTCCGCTTGCACCGTCCTCACCGTGCCCCCTCTTGCAAAATCTGAGGTTTAGCCCTGACCGGGCTAAGCCCTCGATTTTGCTTTCTCCCCCGCAAGGGGGGAGACGGTTTCCGTCACCCTCGCCTTCTTCAACCGCAGCGCATTGGTCAGCACGAAGACGCTGGACAGCCCCATGGCCGCCGCCCCCAGCATCGGCGAGAAGGTCACGCCGAAGAGCGGATAGAGCAGCCCTGCCGCAACCGGGATCAGCGCCACATTGTAACCGAAGGCCCAGAACAGGTTCTGGCGAATATTGCCCATCACCCGGTCCGACAATTCGATCGCATGCAAGGCGCCCATCAGGTCGCCGTTGACCAGCACGACATCGGCGCTTTCGATCGCCACATCCGTGCCCGTGCCGATGGCGATCCCGGCATCGGCGGTCGCCAGCGCCGGCGCGTCGTTGATGCCGTCGCCGACAAAGGCGACGCGCGCAGCTTTCGCCTGCAGGTCCCTGATCGCGCTCACCTTTCCCTCGGGCAGCACCTCCGCCACGACCGCATCGATACCGGCCTTCTTGGCCACGGCGTGTGCCGTACGCGCGTTGTCGCCGGTCACCATCATGACCTTCAGCCCGCGGGCTTTGAGTGCCCCGATCGCCCGCGCACTCGTCGCCTTGATCGGATCGGCCACCGCAATGGCCGCCGCGAGTTTTCCGTCGATCGCGACATAGAGCGGGCTTGCGCCTTCGTCGGCGAGACGGGTGACGGCGGCCTGGAGGCTGGCGGCGTCAGCCCCTCCCCCCTGTGGGGAGGGGTTGCGGAGGGGTTTTTCCTCCAGCGATGAGGGTAGAACAAAGTCCCCCTCTGCCCCCTGAGCCTGCCGAAGGGCGGGCATCTCCCCCACAAGGGGGGAGAGACCTTGTGGCATCACCCCAAGCTTCACCATGAACCTATCAGCGCCTGCCGCAACCTGCCGCCCCTCGACCAAGCCGGTGACGCCAAAACCCGCCACGGCCTCGACCTGATCGACAGCAGCAAGCGCGATCCCCCGCGCCTCGGCAGCCCGGACGATCGCATCGGCCAGCGGATGTTCCGAACGCGCCTCGAGGCTCGCGGTGAGCCTCAACACCTCACTCTCCTCAAAACCCTCCGCCGTGACGATTTCCGTCACCTCGGGCTTGCCGGCCGTGATCGTGCCGGTCTTGTCCATCAACACCCAGTCGATCTGCGAAAGGCTCTGCAGCGCCTCGCCCTTGCGGAAGAGCACGCCGAATTCGGCCGCCCTCCCGGTGCCGACCATGATCGAAGTCGGCGTGGCGAGCCCCATGGCGCAGGGGCAGGCAATGATCAGAACGGCGACGGCCGCCACGAGCCCGTGAGTATAGGCGGGTTCGGGGCCGAGGATCAGCCAGACGAGGAAGGTAACGGCGGCAATCGCGATGACCGCCGGCACGAACCAGGCCGTGACTTCATCCACCAGTTTCTGGATCGGCAGCTTCGCCCCTTGCGCCTCCTGGACCATGCGGATGATGCGCGACAGCATCATGTCGGCACCGATGCCCGTAGCCTCGAAGCGGAAGGAGCCGGAGCCGTTGACCGTGCCGCCGATGACGGTGGCGCCTTCGCCCTTTTCGACCGGGATGGGTTCCCCCGAAATCATCGCCTCGTCGACGGCGCTCGCCCCATCGATCACCCGTCCGTCGACTGGTATGCGCTCGCCAGGCCTGATCACGACGACATCCCCAAGCCTGACGTCCGACAGCGGCACGTCACGCGTCGTCCCGTCCCGTTCCACCCGCGCGGTCTTCGCCTGAAGCCCGGCCAGCTTGCGGATCGCGGCCCCGGTGCGGCCCTTGGCCCGTGCTTCCAGCAACCGCCCGAGCAGGATCAGCGAGACGATGACGGTCGCGGCTTCATAATAGACGTGCCGCGCCTCCACCGGCAGCAGGCCGGGCGCAAAGGTCGTCACCAGCGAATACAGATAGGCCGCCCCGGTGCCGATCGCGACGAGCGCATTCATGTCGGGGGCAAGCCGGAAGAGTGCCGGAACGCCCTTGACATAGAACCGCCGGCCGGGGCCGAGGAGCACTGCCGTCGCCAGGGCAAACTGCAAGAGATACAGCGTGTTGCCGGGTAAGATTTCCATCAGCACATGATGCAGCGGCGGATAAATATGAGCGCCCATTTCCAGGACGAAAAGCGGCAGGGTGAGCACCAGCGCGATCCGGAAATCGCGTCTCAGTCCGGCAATTTCCTTCTCGCGCCGTGCCTCACGGCTATCGCCCGCCGAACCGGGGGAATGTCCGGAAGCGGGTGCCGCACCGGCGGCAGATCCGGGCGCGGCGGGAGCCGATGCTTCGCCGCCGATGCTTTCGTCGCCCGCTATAGCTGATGCGCCATCCACGCCCGAAAGCCTGACAGCATAACCCACCTTGGCGACGGCGGCGGTCAGCGCCGGCACGGCGGAGGCCCCGCCGAGCACCGTCACAATCGCTTCCCCCGTTGCCAGATTGACGCTCGCCGTCTCGACCGACGGCACCGACTTCAGCGCCTTCTCGACGCGCGAGACACAGGATGCGCAGGTCATGTCCTCGACCTCCAGCACCAGCGTCTCGGCCCTGGCCTCGTAGCCGGCCTCACCGATCGCGGCGAGCAGAGCCTCGGCGGAAAAGCCCTCGCCCGGCGTCACGCTCAAGGTCTCGGTCGCAAAATTCACCGCGCTCTCGACGACGCCGGGAACGGCCGCTGCGGCCTTTTCCACCCGGCGCACACAGGAGGCGCAGGTCATGCCCTCGACGGGCAGAAGGATCGGTTCGACTGTCTTCTTGGCCGCATCGGGCCTGGATTGCATGTTCATGGCGGTCGCCTCTGCCATGATAGATGGACCTTCCCATCATGGGAGGGTCAAGGGGTGAGCTGAAGATTTTCGGCCAAGCCGCCGTCAGAGCGATTCCGGCCAGACCAGAGCGCCGTGGAGCACGCGCAGGATCCGTATTCGGTCTGGAAGGACGAGATAGGCGGCAATGTAAGGCGTGCCGGTCACCACAAGCTCCCTAGTGCCGGAAACCCTTCCGGGCCGTCCGAGATTGGGAAAATCGCGTAGCTGCTGCACGGCGGCCTCGACCCTCTCGTCGACCCGAATGGCCGCCGCCGGGTTCTCCGCTTCGATGAAATCAAACATCGCCATGCGGTCAGCTACGGCCAGAGCTGACCATGTCAGCCTCACCGGCTGACATCCTTTGCAGCAGCCGCCGCCCTGCGCGCCGCAAAAGTCTCGGCCACGGCATCGTCTTCGACATCCTCGCGCGCATCATCGAGCGCCTCGCGCACCTTGGCGCGAAACCAGGCGTCGTGGACGGCAGGGTCGGACAGAAGTTCGATCGGCAGCGCACCTTCCTGTGCGGTGCGGGTGAGCAGGATCCGGACCGCATCCGACACCGTAAGGCCCATGCGCTCCAGGACGAGAGCTGCACGGTCGCGGATCTCAGGGTCGATGCGTGTCTGGACGAGTGCGTTGGTCATGTCTGGCTCCGTTGGCGCAAGTGTAGTTCAATTGAATGACGGCTACAATGGCGCAGACCACCCTCCCCTCGAGAGGGAGGGGCGGAGCGAAGCTCCGGGGTGGATTGATCGCGCCGGATTTGCCTCAGCCTGATGATGCTGGACGGCAAATGGATCACCTCAACCCGCCGCTTGGCGGTGACCGTATCCGCCTGCTGTCCCAACGACAACTTGCAGCAAGCCAGCAGGCGACTTAGGCATGACCAGAGACATACGGAGGAGACGACATGACATTCAGCTTCAATCTCCGCGAAACGCAGCCCGACGAGATCTTGCAGATGCCCGGCCTCTATGGTGCTGCCTTTCCCAACGAAGATCTCGTGCCGCTGGTCGAAGCGCTGCTTGCCGAGCCTGCCGTTCTTTCCCTCTCGGCCGTCATCGGGGAGACGCTAGTCGGACACGCGCTCTTCACGCGCGGCCGGCTGGAAGGTGCGACCGAACGCGTCGCTCTTCTCGGGCCACTCGCCGTGCATCCGGAGCACCAGCGCAAGGGGATCGGCCAAGGGCTGATCGGCGAATGCCTCGCGCGCCTGCAAGCCGAGGGCGTGGCGCAAGTCCAGGTGCTCGGCGACCCCTCCTACTACTGCCGCTCCGGCTTCCGGCCGGCAAGCCGCGTCGTCACGCCCTATCCGCTTCCCGCGGAATGGGCCGAGGCCTGGCAATGGCAGCGGCTGGATGGCAGCGAGACGGATCTCGACGGGCGGCTGATTTTGCCTGCGCCGTGGATGCGGGCGGAGCTTTGGAGGTGATCGCCGGCCCATATGCTCACATTTGGTCGGTACAGATTGCCAAAAGTTGGCCACCGTGTTACATGTAACAGCCTTTCTTGGAGCTTTGCTGTGGCCACATCCGTGAGGCGTCGCGTGCAAAAGCGGCGCGAAAACCTGCGGGCGCTTGGATTGCGCCCTGTTCAGATCTGGCTTCCCGACACGCGCGGCGCGGGGTTTGCCGAAGAGTGTGCACGGCAGGCGAAACTGACCGCTGAGTCGGACCAGGCGGATCGAGACCTCAACGTTTTCCTGGATGAGGCCCTGACCGATCTCGACGATCTGCTACCGCAGGAGCCGTAGGCGTGAGACGCGGAGATATCGTCACCGTGGCCGTGTCAGGCGATTTCGGCAAGTCGCGCCCCGCAATCATCGTCCAGAACGACAGCTTTGCAGACACTGGAACTCTGACCGTGCTTCTTGTGACGAGCACAGCCATCGAGGCGCCGCTCTTGCGCGTGCAAGTGCAACCTGACGCGGAGAACGGCCTCGTTCAGCCGTCTTGGATTATGATAGACAAGGCCATGTCGGTGAAGCGCGAGCGTGTCGGACGGGTGATCGGCCGTATCCGCGAGGAAACGATGCTGACGGCAACGCGGAATCTCGCCGTATTTCTCGGCATCGGGTGACAACCAGTCGCCAAATTTCCTACCGCCGCTCCTCGCCGACCCGCATCGGCCAATCCACCACATAATTCTCTAGATCCTCGACATCGAGGCCCTCTTCCGAGATTGTGCGGCCGCGGGCGGAAATCCCGGCCTGATGCACCGTCTCCGCACTGCCCGAGACCAGCGGGTGCCACCAGTAGAGGTTGAGGCCCTCGTCGATCAGGCGGTAGCCGCAGGTCGGCGGCAGCCATTGGATTTCGCGCAGTCCCTGAAGCGTCAGCTGGATGCAGTCGGGCACGGTCGCCTGGCGGTTCTCGTAGTCGGAGCAGCGACAGCTGTCGCCGTCGAGCAGGCGGCAGGCGACCGAGGTGAAGACCACCTCGCCGGTATCCCAGTCCTCGAGCTTGTTGAGACAACAGAGGCCACAGCCGTCGCAGAGGCTCTCCCATTCGGCATTGCTCATCTCGGCGAGCGTCTTGGTTTTCCAGAAGGGTTCTTCGGTCATCGTCTCGTTCAACTGACTGTCGTTTCGCAGACGCACATCCGGCACCTGCCGGCGGATCTCTGCCCATGATCATGTGGCCGTCCGGCCAGGGCCGGTGGCAGGCTTGCAACGCCCCGGCCCAAAAGCTCAGGGCCGACCGCGCCGGGTTCACCATGGCCCGCGAAACCGCTTGTCCTTTCGCGGCAAATCGCCCATCACTCAGATAAGACGACCTGCCCGCAATCCGCATGGGTCCTGATCCTTATCGGCGGGCGCGTCAAGCAGCGGACAACAAGTTTTCGGGAAAAGCCACGGTGGCCGACAGCGACAAGCCTGACGATCTGGAGCCCATGGAGCGCCTCGGCGGTGCCGATCAGGACGTTGGGGCGGACCGGGGGGCGGACCGCGGCGAGCCTGCCGGCAAGCGGGAAGCCGCGCCGAGGCTCAAGCGCCACATCTTCCTGAAGATCGACAGCTGGCTGGATTCCACACTCTGGAATGCCGGCTATGACCTGACCGAGGCCTGGGAAGAAATCACCATCTTCTTCCGCCGCTTCCGCGTCCGGGGCCTGAAGAAGTTCGGCTTCGAGCTCGCCGGCGAAGCCATGACGCTCGGCACGGCCGGCATGGTGCTGCTCTTGGCGCTCGCCCAGCCCGCCTTCGAGGAAACCAAGCAGGACTGGCACAATCACGACAATTTCGCCGTCACCTTCCTCGATCGCTACGGCAATACGATCGGCCATCGCGGCATCATCCACGAGAATTCCGTGCCGGTCGACGAGTTGCCGGATCATCTGATCAAGGCGGTGCTCGCGACCGAAGACCGGCGCTTCTTCGAGCATTTCGGCATCGATTTCGTTGGCCTCGCCCGCGCCATGAGCGAAAATGCCAAGGCCGGCGAAGTGGTCCAGGGCGGCTCGACGCTGACGCAGCAGCTCGCCAAGAACCTCTTCCTCACCAATGAGCGTTCCATCGAGCGCAAGATCAAGGAAGCCTATCTCGCGCTCTGGCTGGAGGCGAACCTCTCCAAGAAGGAGATCCTGGCGCTTTATCTTGACCGCGCCTATATGGGCGGCGGCACGTTCGGGGCGGCGGCGGCCTCGCAATTCTACTTCGGCAAGACGCTGACGGAAGTGACGCTGGCGGAAGCTGCCATGCTGGCCGGCCTGTTCAAGGCGCCGGCGAAATATGCACCGCATGTCAACCTGCCGGCGGCACGTGCGCGCGCCAATGACGTGTTGAGCAACATGGTGCAGAGCGGGCTGATGACCGAGGGCCAGGTGGTCGCTGCACGGCGCAACCCGGCCTCCGTCATCGACCGCAACGAGAAGGAAGCGCCGGACTTCTTCCTCGACTGGGCCTTCGAGGAGGTGCAGCGGATCGCCGCGAAGTTCAAGGATCACACGCTCGTCGTGCGCACCACGATCGATCTCGGCCTGCAGCAGGCCGCAGAAGAGGCCGTCGCCTCGTCGCTGCGCGAATATGGCGAAAGCTACAATGTCCGGCAGGGTGCCGTCGTCATGATCGAGAATGGCGGCGCTGTGCGCGCCATGGTCGGCGGGCGCGACTATGGCGAAAGCCAGTTCAACCGTGCAACACGGGCGCTGCGCCAGCCGGGCTCGTCCTTCAAGATGTATACCTATGCGCTGGCGATGGAGAACGGCTATACGCCGCAGACCGTGGTGGTCGACGGGCCCATTTCCTGGGGCAATTGGAGCCCGCAAAACTATGGCCGTAGCTATTCCGGCCGGGTGACCATGGAAACGGCGCTGGCCAAATCGATCAACACGATCCCCGTGCGGCTCGCCAAGGAAAAGTTCGGCATCGATGCCATCATCCAGACCACCAAGGCCTTAGGTGTCGAGACACCGATCAAGAAGGATGTGACGATCCCGCTGGGCACGGCGGAAGTGACCGTGATGGACCAGGCGACGGCCTATGCCGTGCTTCCGGCCGGCGGCAAGGCGTCGCGGCGCCATGGCATTGCGCAGATCAGCAATTATGCCGGCGACGTGCTCTACGACTTCGACCGCGACGCGGCACCGGCCGCCCAGATCCTGAGCGAACAGGCCGCGTCCTACATGAACCAGATGATGACGAAGATCCCGTATATCGGGACGGCGCGGCGCGCGGCCGTCGACGGCGTTCTGACCGGGGGCAAGACCGGCACCACCCAGGCTTATCGCGATGCCTGGTTCGTCGGCTATACCGGCAATTACACGGCGGCCGTCTGGTTCGGTAATGACGACTATACCTCGACCAACAACATGACCGGCGGCTCCCTTCCGGCCATGACCTTCAAGAAGCTGATGGATTATGCCCATCAGGGCATCGACCTGAAGGCCATTCCCGGCGTTGACCAGCCCATGCCGGAAAAGGAAGCCCAACCTGAAGTCGCCGATGCCGCCAATCCGGATGCGCTGCCGCCCATGGTGCGGCCGCGTTCGCTGTCGGCCCAGTCGACACGGCTGATCCGTGACCTCGCCGCCCGGCTGAAGGCGGCGGATGCACTTTCCGCACCCGCCGGCACGGCGCAGGCGGCGGCCGAGCCTGCCACCACCGGCGCAACCACACGTTAAGACAATTGCAGGTTTATCGTACGCCAAGGGCGCGACCTGCCGTGTGCGGCATCCACCTTGCTGATTCGGCCTCAAAGCGGCTCGTCCACAGCCCCACCTCTAACACCATCCTGAATTGAAACGGAGTTCGATCTCCGGAGGGGCGAAGTCGGCCCGCCCTTTACCTTCGGTTAACCATACTGTTTGTGTTCATCCCTGATTTCTCGTATTGGCACAGAGCCTTCACCCCAAATTAAGGGGGCCGAAGCTAGGATCACGGCGTTTTCCAAGGTGACTTTTTTCAATCGGTGATTGGACATCCATGATGAGATGGCTCGGACTTCCCGCAAGGCCCCGCATGACCGCGGACGAATCTCTGGCCTTTCTCGAAGATCGTGCGCCCCTTCGCAGCCGGATGCTGCGCGCGGCGGTGATGTGCGTGTTGTGCTTCTACCTTGCCTGTTTCCTGTTCGATCTGTGGTTGCTGGGTGACGTCACGTTTCTGTCGGCTACGCTGCGCTTCGGCGTGATGCTGCCGATCGCGATCGCCCTGCTTTTCTACATCAATGGCCGCCACCCGATCGAACGCAAGGAAATCGCCGCCATCCTGGTCGCCCTGCTCGCCAATATCTCGTGGTGCGTGATCCTAGTGTCGAGTTCGAGCCCCGGCGTGCTCACCTATTATTATGCCGCTGCGAGCTTCCAGATGGCGATCACGATTGCCGCGGCCTCCCCTTTCCGTCCCGCGCTGCGCGCCAGCCTCTTCACCTTCTGCCTCAATTATTCGTTCATCTGGTTCCTGGAGGGCTCGACGCCGGCCTATGTGATCCAGCATCTGGCCGTCTACATGCCGACCGTGATCATGACGCTCTTCGTCTCCTATCAGCTCGAAGTGGAGGCGATGACCAGCCATCTGCAGATGCAGGAAAACGAAGCGCTGAAGCGGGAATTGTCGCGCCAGAACAAGGACCTTGCGCGGCTCTCGGTCACCGACCCCTTGACCCGGCTCGCCAATCGGCGCGGAACCGAGATGGAACTGACGCGGCTCCGGACCGAGGTGCCGCAGCAGGCCAGACGCGTCGTGCTGCTCGTCGCCGATGTCGATCACTTCAAGGCCTATAACGACGCCTATGGCCACGGGGCCGGCGACGACTGCCTGAAACGCGTGGCGCGCGCCATGCGCCGCTCGCTGCCGATCGAGGCGCATCTCGCCCGCCACGGCGGCGAGGAATTCCTCGCCATCTTCGCCGGCGCCGACACCGACATGGCGCCCGCGCTCGCCGAAAGCCTGCGCCGCGCCGTGCGCCAGCTCGGCATCGCCCATGCCTTCACCGGCGACCGCAACAAACATGTGACGATCAGCGTCGGTGCCGCCTGTGGCGCGATCGAGACCGACGGCGACTTCGACCGGCTACTGGATATCGCCGACCGCGCCCTCTACGCCGCCAAGGCCGACGGCCGCAACAGCTGGCGCGTCAGCATGGCCGAAGACGCGGAGCGCGTGGTGGCGTGAGCGGCTGATATCTTGCCGGGATCGAGGTCGCAGCTAAGATGACTTCAGCTTTGTTGGGTGACCCTCGGGCGTCGGCGGTTCCTGCTGTCAGATCGTTGCGGTTTGCGGGATGGCGGAGTTCGGCCCATTGCGGACTCTCAATCGCGCATGCAATGTACAGTGCATGATGATCGAAATCACCTTGCCCGCAGACATTGGGGCCCTCTGCAAAACCTGCGAAACCACATGTGAAAAGGAATGCTGCGGCATCCGCGCGTTCAACTTTTCACCCTTCAACATCATCTATCACCTTACCAAGATTGACGGGTTCATTCGTGATAGTGATGTCGCCGAAATCCGGACGAAAATCGCTGATATTTCAAAGCAGGTCGGCAATCTGGACCGGCACGCTGACAAGGTAGTGATTGCGGAGCTGAACGCCATCTTTACTGTGGATCAGGTGATGTCCCTGTTCGATCTCATTGCGACAGCTCTTTCTCAAGGCTGCGCGATATATTCAATTCACGAGAAACAGATTGAGCAGAACGAGCAGAAATTTTCGTGCATCATCGGTCGGCCGTAGTGTCCGCTCTTGGCGCAAAGCGGAAGCCGCCTGTCACCTCGCCCATTGACGGCAATTGGGTTCTTCACGGATAACCGCTTTCCGAAAGCGGCCAGTTTGGTCCGCTGGTGTCATAGGAGCCGCTGTTGCAGAGTCTGAAAAATGGACGGTGGCTCAATGAGCCCACAAAGGCAGAGGCTTCGGAGGTCGAACTTTCCGTCACGACCGACGCAAACACGGATTTTTGGCGGCAGACGCATTATGGCTTTGTCCGCGACAGCGGCCACTTCTACGCCTTCGAGGTCGACGGCGATTTCACCGCCCAGGTACGAGTCCAGGCGCATTTCGAACATCTCTATGATCAGGCTGGCCTCATGGTCAGGCTCGACGAAAGACGGTGGGTCAAGACCGGGATCGAGTTCTCGGATGGATATGGCTTGCTCGGCAGTGTGCTGACGAATAACGTCTCCGATTGGGCGACGGGGCGATATGAAGGCGACCCATCGGATTTCTGGATCAGAGTGACCGTCCAGAGGGGCGTTCTGCGGATACAGGCATCCGGCGATGCACAGACCTGGCCTCTGGTCCGCCTCTGCCCGTTTCCCAAGATGGATCGATATCTCGTCGGCCCCATGTGCTGCACGCCAGAGCGTTCGGGTTTGGAGGTAAGGTTCCGCGAGTGGCAACTGGGGCCGGCCTTGGGCAAAGACCTCCACGACTTGTCATAGCCGCCAACGTACCGATTTACGAAAGCGCTCAATCTCAACGCTTTGCCACCGCCGGCAGGATCGGCGTCTACAGCAGGCAGGATTTGATATCTGAGCGCAGCCGCCCCTCTGCCCTGCCGGGCTTATCCACGGCCGGGTGAGGAAACATCACCCCTTGCTTTCCCCATCCCTCGTCCCGATCGGATAGAGATACAGTTTCGTCTTGCGGCCGTCCTGAAGTTCCCAGATCTCGTCCGGATCGACATCCGGCACGGAGAAACTGTTGGAGACGAAGAGGCTGCCGGGTTTCATCTCCGTCTTGAGCTTCTGCCAGAGGGCTGCCATCGGGGCGGGCGAGAGGAAGGCGTAGACCACGTCCTCCCGCGAGACATCCGTCTTCCAGAGGTCGCCGCGGCGGATCTCGCCCCGGCCGGTCAGGGTTGAGAGCAGCTGTGCTGCCAGATAGACGGCGGGCGCATTTTCCACGCCGCGGGCGATGCGTCCCTCGCCATCGAGCGCCCGGACGACGCCGCCCAGCCCACAGCCGAGATCGAGCATGCGCGTCGCTCCGCGGTCGCGCATGAGGTCCTTCAGCACGGAGGTCGTCTCGGTGTTGGTGAGATAGAGGGGTATGCCGCCGCGGGTCGTGTTGGAAAAGACGAGTGCCAGCAGAAGGAAGGCGAGGCCGAAGGGCCAGGCGGGCAGATTGCCGATGAGGAGCGCCGAGCCCATGGCGAGCGGGAAGAGGAAGGCAATGAGGAGCCACCAGCGGGCGAGCCCCAGGATCCGCGTGATGCCGGCGGCAACCAGCCCCTGCAGGAGGAGCGCGAGCCCGATCAGAGGCAGTCGTTCGATCGAGGTCGAGAGCGGCGCCGTGACGACCGCCACGACCGGCAGTCCCACGACCTGCGCCAGAAGCGCGCCCAGGATCGGCGTCTTGCGAAAGAGTACGAGCATCGGGTCTCCGGCAGAATTGCAATTGTACGACACTGGCAGGGGGTGGCACGATTCTCAAGGCTGGTCATAGCCTTCCCCTTGGGGGAGGTCACGTGGCCTTGCACAGTCCTGCCACGGCTGGCATCGTCTGATGCTGAAGCTTGCCGGGCAAGGATGTGCCGGCGGGGTGGCCGATGTGAGGAAGATGCATGGATTTCATGAGGTTGTTGAAGTCGCTGGAGGAACTGCTCTACGAGCTGGTGTCCTGGCTGGTCTTCTATCCCCTCACCTTCTGGCGGGCGCTGACCCGGCCGCTCAGCATGATGCGGTATGCCGATCTCGAACTCGACGATCAGATCGACGAGCAATATGACGATACGGTGAGCCCGCCGCTCTTCCTGCTGATCACGCTGCTCTTGTCGCAGGCGCTATCCGGCGCCTTTCCCGTCGATCCCAGCTTCGCGCCCGAGACCAAGCTCGCGAGTTCGACTGCCAACCTGCTGATTGCGCGCGGTGTCGTCTTCGGGATCTTTCCCATGGCCATGGCGGTGACACTTCTCGTGGCCAGAAACATCCGCGTGACGCGGCGTACCCTTCGACCGCCCTTCTTCAGCCAGTGCTACGTGGCGGCACCCTTCGTCTTCCTCATCGGCTTGACCGTGGATTTCCTGATCATGCCGCGCGAGCAGGGCCTCGTCTTCGGCCTGTTGGCCCTGGCCGCGGCGATCCTGTGGTATGGCCAGGCGCAGATCCGCTGGTTTCGTCAGGACCTGACGATCGGCACGGGCAAGGCCATAGGCCTTTTCTTCATTGCCTTCCTGCTGGCCGTGATCTGCTCGCTGGTCGTGGCAATTGCGGCGACCTATCTTCTGCCGCGCTGGAACGCCTGAGATCTTTCCGGATCAGTGGCTGGCGGCATCGCCAGCGCGGGGTGCGCCTTCGCCGAGCACCCGGTCGATCTCGGTTTCCAGCATCGTCCTTTCGCCGAGTTCGACTTCGCCGAACCCCTGAATGGCCGCATGAGACCAGAGGATCCGCCCCGACAGGAGCGGCGCATCGACCGTCGAGATGACGTAGCCGTTCATCGCGACATCGAACGAGACGAAATGCCGACCGCGGATCTCGGTCTGCGCAAAGTTGGCGATTTCCATGCGCTTCTTGGGCAAGAGTTCACCTTCTGGCGGCGCGACGGTCGCACCCCGGGGATCGAGGGGGTTTTCTATATTCCTCATATATAAAAACCTCCTGATTCGTAGGGCTTTTTTTCAGTCTATGCCCTGCAAAGTTCATCGACACCGGCGGGCGCCTTCCGCGCGGGAAAGGCGCCCGCCTGCCGGTCCAATCCCTCAGACGTCTACGTAGTTGCGCCAGTCGTGCTCTTCCTTGAAGCCGAGGACATCGCGGATCTTGGCGTTGGAGAGCGGGGCTGCGAAGCCGTCGAGATCGCCCGTGATCGGCGTGTTGGGTGCCCATTTGGCCAGGAATTCGCGGGTGGGCACGGTCGCCGTGATCGTGTCATTGACGGCATTGAAGACCTGGAAGCCCAGCCCGTCCTTCGCTACGCAGAGATCGACGATCTGGCCGAGATCGCGGGCATCAATGTAAGACCAGGCATTGCGCTTGCGGCAAGGCGGATCGGCGAGATAGCCTGGAAATGCCGCGTAGTCTTCGGGGGCGATGACATTGCCGATGCGCAGTGCATAGACATCGATGCCGTAGCGCATGGCGAAGGCACGGGCCGTCTTTTCATTCACCACCTTGGAGAGGCCATAGCTGTCCATCGGGTCGGTGTCGTAGTCTTCGGTGAGCGGAAACGCGTGGTAGTCCTTGTCGCCTTCGGCAAAGCAGACGCCATAGGTGGTTTCCGACGAGGCGATGATCACCTTCCTGATGCCGAGCTTGGCGGCGGCCTCGATGACATTGTAGGTCGAGACGGTGTTTTCCGCGAAGGTCTTGTTGTCGGGATGCATGAGGATGCGCGGGACGGCGGCGAAATGCACGACGGCATCGACCGGCTTCGGGCCGCCCGCCTCTTCGTAACCGTCATAGCCGAAGTGGCAGGAGAGCGCGTTGAAGACTTCGCCCGGATCGGTGACGTCAGTCAGAAGCGTGTGCACGCCCGGCACATCGAGCACGGAACGGTCGACGTTGAGGACCTTGTGGCCTTTGTCCAAGAGATAAGGCACGACATGGCGCCCCGCCTTGCCGCTGCCGCCGGTAAATACGATCCGCTTGCCCATGGTGATCCTCCTCGAGATTGGGTTGTCTGACGACCAGATAGCGCGAACGCGACCAAAGGGTAAGAGGGGGTTTACGCCGCGAGTTCCAAGGAACCCAAGCCGCTCGTCCCGTGTTTCTTCCGGCACACCCAAACCAGGAGAGACGCGTGAAACTCGATGATTTTGCAGACAGAGAGCCCAGGTTGATCCTGGAGGAGTTCTTTTCCGGCCCGCTGCGCGGCTGGGGCGTGACCATTGGCCGGCTCGGCGGCTTCCAGAACCGCTTCACCATCGACGCCCGCGGCCACTTCGATGCCACCGCCAATGTGCTCACGCTGAAGGAAGACTATTTCTTTGACGACGGCCATTCCGACACGCTCTCCTGGACAATCCTGAAGCGCAGTGAAAGCCGCTACGAAGGCCGCGAAACACTGATCGACGGGGTGGCCGAGGGCGACCAGGCAGGATCGGCCTTCCGCTGGCAATATGCCCGCGACGTTCCTCAAGCCGACGGATCGAAGATCCGGTTCGGCTTCGACGACTGGTTCATCCTGCATGACGAAAAGCATATGAGCGTCCATGCCTCGCTGACCAAGCTCGGGCTGGAAGTGGCGACGCTGGAGGCGTTTTACGAGCGGGTTTGAGGCGAAAGACGGTCAAGGGATGGGCCAAGCCGACCTTGACGGCTTCGCGCCCCCTCCCCATTTCCGATCGACACCGCAGGAGGAAAACGATGGGACTGTTCGACGGAATTCTGGGCCATGGATCGAGCGTCGATCCGGGCGATCTCGCCAAACGGCTCGACGGCGTCTTGATCGACGGCGAGCAGGTTTCGCTCGCTTTCAAGGTGATCCGAGACATCTTCGTCTTCACCGACAAGCGCCTGATCCTGATCGACGTGCAGGGCATTACCGGCTCGAAAGTGGACTACATGTCCGTGCCCTATCGGGCGATCACCCGCTTTTCCGTGGAAACTGCCGGCACTTTCGATCTCGACAGCGAATTGAAGATCTGGGTGTCGGGTGCGCATGATCCGGTGACGAAGACCTTGAAGAAGGGCACGGACGTGCGCGGGATACAAAGGGCGCTGGCGGCGGGCGTGTTAAAGTAAGTCCAACCATGACGTGGGCATTGGCACAACCCAACGGATGGGTTACAATCCGTTATGGTCGTTGTCCATCGCGCTTTCGGCTTCCGCTTCGTGATCTACACGCAGGATCATGAGCCTGCACATATTCACGTCACCGGGGCCGGACAGGCGAAGATCAACCTGCTTGGCCGAGACGGTCGACCGGAACTGGTCTACAGCATCGGGATTACACGGGCCGACCTAAGACGCATCATGAGTGAAGTTGCGACCGAACATGCCCGGTTGATGACGGAATGGGAGCGGATCCATGGCTGATCTCGACGAAAGGCAATTTGATGCCGCAGAAGCACGTGGGCGCGCCATGCTCGAGACCGAGCCGCGGGCCGTCGGCGCACGATATGAGGCAAAATCGGGCCGTGTCGTACTCGAACTCTCCAACGGCTGCCTCTACGCATTCCCGACCGCTCTCGTGGAGGATCTAGAGGGGGCGACAGTGGCCGATCTCGGCTCAGTGGAGATAGACGGCCTCGGTTTCAATCTGCATTTTCCGGCGCTAGATGTGGATCTTCAAGTGCCGGCCCTGATCGCCGGCGTTTTTGGCACAAAGGCCTGGATGACCCGGGAATTGGCGCGGCGCGCAGGACAGGTGACGTCCGAAGCGAAGGCAGCTGCCGCACGAGCCAACGGCGCCAAGGGCGGGCGGCCCCGGCGGGCAAGCTGACGACCGAGGAGGGATCGGCGATTGTTCATCTCCCCCTCCCCCAAACTTCCCTCACCCCCGAATCAGTGATACCCCTCGGGCTCTGTCGCCTGGCGCCCTTGCGCCTGTTCCTCAAGGTTTCGTCCCGCCCGTGTTTCGTGTTCCGCTCATCGTTGCCATCGCTCTCGCCATCGCCTTTGGCGGCGGGATCCTGTCGGCGCTTTCGATGCTGAATGCCTCGGTCGGTTTCGGGGCGATCGAGGTGGCGGGATGGCGGGCGTTTCCCGCGGCGCAGACAGCATCTGCCGATCCCTACGCCAAGGCGCATCGCGCCAAGGGTGGGCGGCTGCTCTACGGGTCAGCGGAGGGGCTGCAATTCACGGCGTTTCGCGATGCCGAAGGACTGACGCTGACGGGCACCTGTTCCTACCGGATGAGCGGACGCACGCCGACAACGCGGATCTGGACCCTTCATGCGGCGGATGCCGACGGCACGCCGCTCAATGCCGGCGTGGACCTGCCGGTGGCGAAGAATTCGCAGACGGTTCTGAGACGCCGCGACGGGTCCTTCGACATCGTGATTTCGCGCACGGGGAAAGCCGGCAACTGGCTCGCCATTCCCGACACGGGCGCCTTCCAGCTGGTGCTGACGCTGCTCGATACACCGGCTGCCGCCTCAACGGGGCTTTCGGGGCTGTCCATGCCGGTGATCGAGCAGATCGGGTGCGGCCAATGAACAAGCTTCTCTATGCCGTCATCACCGGCATCTTCGGCGCCATCCTCCTGCATATCATCATCATTCTCGGCGTGCCGCATTTCACCGGCCGGGACGCCTATACGCGCGTGACGTCGGAAGGCGTGCCCTTTGTCTTCCATGCCCTTTCGGCAACGCCGGACAGTGTGGGTCTTTCGAGTATCGATCCTTACCTGCGCGTCGCCGTCTGCCATTTCGACATCGAGCGGCAGCCGCTCTCGCTGGTGGCGCTGGGTGGCGGCGTCGATTTCTGGTCGGTCGCGATCTATGACAGGGATGCCAACGAAGTCTTTTCGATGAACGACCGCACATCAGTCGCGGGCGATCTCGACGTTCTGGTGGCCACGCCCGTGCAGGTCGCACAGCTCAGGAAAACGCCGATTGCAGCACTCGCCGAGACGATCCTCGTCGAACATCCGGGCACGGAGGGATATGTGGTGCTGCGGGTTCTTGCGCCGCAGGCGAGCTACGAGCCGGAGGCCAAGGCTTTTCTCGCCGAAGCCGAATGCCTGCCGTTCACGGGGCGCTGAGGCGGCCGGAAGTCAGTGCAGCGGCGCGTCCGCGAGCACGCTGCCGAGCCGGATGACCATCTTGCGATCGAAGAATTGCGGCCTTGCGAACATCCAGTCCAGCGCCTGTGTCGACGACCAGGGTCGCTTGTAGGGGCGGACCGAGGTCAGCGCCTCGAAGACATCGCAGACGGTGGAAAGCCGCACCGGCACGCTCAGATCGTTCTGCTTCAGACCCAGTGGATAGCCCGAACCGTCCAGCGCCTCGTGATGCAGGCGGCAGATGTCGAGCACGACGGACGGCAGTTCCGGATAGGTCTTAAGCAGGCGGTAGCCGGCCTCGGGATGATTGCGGATGACGTGACGTTCCGCTTCCGTGAGCTTGCCGGGCTTGGTCAGGATCTCGCTTGGAATGAGCAGCTTGCCAATGTCGTGCAGCATGCCGGCGACGCCAAGGATACCGGTGGTTTCCTCGTCCATCTCGAGGGAGCGGGCGAGAAGCGTCATCATGCCGCTGACGGCCATCGAATGCATGTAGGTCGTCTCGTCCTTGCTCTTCAGACGCGTGACTTCCAGCGCGATGACCGTGCTGTCGGACCAGATGCCGGCATTGTCCTCGGCCGCCTGCGAGAGACCGGTCATGTCGAGGGAACCGCCGGCCACCAGGTCGCCGAGGCTCGCCTTCAGCGCTTTTGCCGATTGGGAAACTTCCTGTCGGACAGCTTCGACGCGCACCGGATCGGCGGCCCGCCTGGTCGTCGCCGCCTGAGGCTGTCTTCCGTCCGGATCGAGGCCAAGGCGAATATTGATCGACACTTCGGTGGCGGACGTCGCCAGGATGGCGGTGAGGTCGGCATCGGTCTTGACGAGGAAACGGCGTCGGGCGAATTCCCGGCTGGGACAGGCGACGCTTTCAACATACATGCCCTTACGGATGCGGTCCTTGGCAATCTTCACCAGCATTGAATTTAACCATGGCTCCACGTGAGACAGGACCAGAAACGGGGCCTGAAGGCGATGCACCGACATACTGCAATTTCGTAGTTTATTTTATGTTATAAAAGTAATTGATACTCCGTGAACAGCGACAGGCTCGTCGACAAACTGCACACAATATCATGAGGACGATCGGTCTTCCCGGTGAACAGGAACATGGCTGAACCTTCACCCGGAATACCCGATCGGCTAAAGGCGGCAGGAACAGCGTCTCAACAGGGACGGCGACCGGGGCCAAAGACGGGGCCCTGTGGGGCGGGCAAGGCCGGCAGCGTCGGCAGTTCCACCCGCGGCCAGATGGCATTGGGGTCCAGCCGCTCGTAGCGGATGCCGGTGAAGAAGAGGATTTGCGCCTTTTCTCCAAGCGCGCGTGTCGAACGGCGCGAGAGGTTCAGCCGGTCCGAAATCCTGATGATATCCGCCATGCTCGTCTCCTTTCGAGAAGAAAGATCGAGAGGGTCGAGAAAATCATCTCGCCCTGCCCTCCTGCTAAGAGGGCCGGCACATCCGGTTCATGCTGCGGAAAGTCTCACACACACCGGGATCATCTGCGCCTTTCTCAGACGCGTGCCCCTGTCGCGGTTCACCCCACGGCCGGGGTACGCATATGCCTAATATCGGAAACATGCGGCGAATCATCTGCTATGACCATCCGCCTGTCCACAGGAAGCCATAGGTTAGTTAACAGCTTGCTAACAAATTCGTTCTATTCTCACACACATCTGTATTGCGTTGGAGTGGTGTGTCGTGAGCGAACAGTTCAGGGAGCTTGAAAGGCCGGCCGGCGCGCGGAACAAGGATGTCGTTCTGATGGCCACGGTGACGAGTTTCCAGGCGCTCTCCTTCCCCGGCAAGTCGGAACTCCGACAATTTGCCGAACTGTTCCAGCCGCTCTTTGCCGGATCTTCGATGGAGGCCCGCCGCGAAGCTGTCGCTGCCCTTTCGCAGAGCCCGAGCCTGCCGCTCTCTGTCGCCGCCTTCATCGCCAGCCAGCCGATTGCGATCGCCGCTCCCTTCCTCGCCGCCTCACCGGCGCTGTCGGACGACATGCTGATCATGATCGCCCGCACGCAAGGCGCCGATCATGCGCGTGCCATCGTCAAGCGCGAACGGCTGTCGCCGACGGTGATCGACGCGCTGGTATCCCTGCGCCACGCGCTGCCGCCGCGGCCGGAGAAGTCGGAGATCGGAACCGCAACGGCCAAGCCGCAGGAGGCGGCCGAGCCGACGAGTTTCGACAGGGTGATGGCGGATCTCACCATGGCCGATCTGCCGGGTGCGACGACCAATTCTGTGACCGTCAGCGAGACGGCGAACGTTCCGGCAGAGACGAGCACGACCGAGGCGACCCCGACAGATCGGGCGCGCGAAGAAATGCTGCGCCAGACGATCAAGCGCATGGCCTATCAGCAGCGCCCGGCAACCAGCGATCGGCTCGGCCGCCGCCAGGCAACGCCGCTGCAGACGGCGCTTCTGGTCCGCTTCGCGCGGTCGCATGACGGCAGCCTTTTCGCCACCACGCTTGCCGATCTTCTCTCGTCCAGCCGGTGGCTCGCCGAGCGCATCCTGCTCGACATTTCCGGCCGGCAGCTCGCCACTACGCTTGCGGGCGTGGCGATGGACGCCCGCGAGGCGATCTTCGTGCTCGAACACATCTATCCGCACCTCGCCCGCCGTGAAAACGGCGCGAGCCGGGCGGAAAACCTGTTCTTTGGTCTCGACCCCGACGAGGCGGAAGCCCGGATCGACAGCTGGATCCGCGCCGACCGCTACACCTTTGCCGGCGAGGAATTGCCGGTTGAACCGCGCGACAAGGTGACGGCTTCCCCGGTGACCCCGCTCACCGCGGCCAACCAGGCCTCTGCCAAGCGCCAGCCTGTGGGAGACGAACACGGGCGGCAGGTGCTCAGGGCGCGCAAGCGGTAGGGCCTATCTGAAGAGTTAGGTGTAAGCAGGGATCGGGAGACGGTCGCGCGGGCGGTGGCCTTCGGGCGGCTTTCGGGGTCAGTGGACCCTACCCCGGCGCTCTGCGCCGCCCCCTCGACGGGAGGGTGCAGTGCCGCTCAGCCTGCTACGTCTGTCAGAGTGAGATAGGTTCCGAGATCTTCCACCTCGATCTCGACCAGCCAGAGGTCACTGTCGAACTTCCGCTCGCGGGCGATCAGGGCCTCGACCGCCTCCGGATCTGCGCGATGCAGCCGCGGCTCGAAGATACGGTCGTCACGCGTCTCGTCATCGATCATGGCCTGGGGTGCCGGACCATAGAGCGTCTCAAACCCATCCCGGAACCGCTGGCGCACGAAGATGGCACCCGAGGCGTCCGAACCCTTGTGCACGACCGCTGCATAACCGCCGTCGGAGAAGACGCGGCGCGTGAGTGCAGAGACGAAGATGTCGGATCGGATGCGCATCAAGGGGTCTTAGGGGAATGTGGGGGTGGCGTCGAGGGTGAGGTGCCACGGTGCCTAACGAATGCCGTCCAGGCTAGACGGCGGCCTTATATGGCGCCACGACGATTTCGGACGACCGGCGCCGCGCCACTGCGATGTCGAAGCTGTTCTGCATGCGCATCAGCGTCTCCATCGATACTCCGAAGGCCTTCTCGATGCGAAGTGCCATCTCGGATGACAGGCTCGCGCGCTGGTTCAGCAGTGCCGACAGAGCAGCACGGGTGACGCCCAGAACAGCTGCGGCCGAAGTTACATTGAGGCCCAAGGGCTCGATGATCTCATGGCGGATAAAATCACCCGGATGGGCCGGCGACTTCATTCGTAATCCAAGATCCCTATCCATGGTTGCTCCTTCTAGTGATAATCTTCGTAGTCGAGTTCGATGATCTCGATTGAATCCCGATCGATGCGAAAAGTCAGGCGCCAGTTCTTGGTGACGAACAGGCTCCAGGTGCCCTTGCGATCACCTGTCAAACGGTGCGCTTTCCAGGTCGGTATCGAATGGAGCTCGTCCTCTGCTTGCATGTCCTGCAGAAAGGAGATCATGCGCCGGAGCTTGGGGACCACGACAGGCTGCAAGCCCGACTCATCGTCGGACTCGATCAATCGCCGCAATCCCTTGTGCAGTACCGATCGAATTTTCATGGAAAAAGATAGACATGTCGGCGTAAAGCGTCAAGCGACACCCTACACCTTCACCGCCAGCCTCAGCCCGCCCCAGTGGCGCCCTGCGACGAAGATCGGGGCGGAGATGTCCTTCATCAGGACGAAATTGCCGCCGCCCATGTCGCGGCGGTAGGTCTGGACGAGGAAGGGTGCGGTGGAGCGGCCGGCGGCGAGGCCGACGCGGTCGTTGAAGATGCGGCGGTTGCGGCAGTTGGCGGTGTTCCAGACGGTATCGCCGGGGCGCTGCGGGGCGGAGAATTTCTTGTTGTGGGTGGGCAGATAGCCGTTTTCATCGACCGGGGCGCAAAAGCCGATACGTTCGGAGGAGCATGCGATTGGCTCCAGGATGCCTGGCAGGACCTGGTCGGTGAATTCGGTGAAGCCGGTCGTCATCTGCACCGGATCGGTGCCAGGGATCGGACGGTAGTTGCGGTCGAAGAGGTCGGACTGGCGGATGCGGCCGCTGTCCACGGCCTGCTGGAAGACCTGCGAGATGCGGGCGGCGACATCGACGGCAGTGTCGATCCAGTCGCTGTCGGCGGTGCGGATGCCGGCGCTCGCGGTCAGCTGAATCAGGGTTTCCGACAAGGCCACGACCTTGTCGACGCGACCGGCGGTCTGCTGCAGGTGATGGTCGGACTGGCGGACCTCCGCCGACATGTCGCTCAATGTCGCGACGAATTCCGAACACTGGCGATCGACCTGGTCGGTCGTCCGGGCCATGGCGGAGGAGCCGTCGAGAATACGGGTGATGACCTGCTCCATGGCGGAGAAGGATGCGTTCATTGCCTGGGACGTCTCGCGCACGTCGCGGGCGCTCGCCGTCGCGCCTCGGCCGGCCTCGGTGAGGCTGACGATCTTCACACGGATCTGATTGAGGGTTTCCTGGATGGCACCAGTGGCCTGAGATGTCTGCAGCGCCAGAGCGCGGACTTCTGCCGCGACCACGGCGAAGCCTTTGCCGGCCTCGCCTGCGCGGGCGGCCTCAATGGCGGCGTTCAGGGCGAGAAGATTGGTCTGGCGGGCGATCGTGCCGATCTCTTCGGCAACCTTGTCGACTTCGGCGAGCGACACGGAAAAAGAGCCGATTTCGCTGCCGATCACCTCTGACGTGGAGACCATGTGGTCTATCTTGTCGACGGCACCGGTCAGTCGGGTGGCGCTGTCGGTCAGCATGCGACGGGCGTCGCCGGCCGTCTGGTCGGTCTCGCGAAGGGTGTTTGCGACGTCCCTGTTGGTCTCGGCGATGGAGAGCGCGGTGCGCGTGATGCCATCGAAGGTGACGGCGTGGCGCTTGGAAATGCCGGCCACGTCCTGGATGGCGCCAGCGATGTCGACGAGGTCGACGCCGAGGGTCGAGGCCTCTTCGGCCAAGCGCTGGACGATGCCCCGCAGGGTGGCGGCGTCGGCCTCCGGTCGCGGTGCCGCAAGCGGCTCGCCGGAACGCGGGTCGTCGTCTCGATGCGCGATCATCGCAGCTGTCATGGTTCATCCTCCTCCAATCGGAGAAGGATAGCGCTGGTATGATTAATGATGGGTTGCTTTAGCTATTGTGAAAATTCGCCTAGACGAAAGGCCTATCAGTTTTGACGCAGTCCGGACGCAAAACCGCTGACGCACTTTTGCTGGACGTGCTCTAGAGGGCGCCGATGGCCTTCAGCTTCCTCAGGACGGCGGCGCTCGGCTCGCCGGTTTCCGGAAGCTGGTAATGGCGCTCGAAGCGACGGATGGCGGTGCGGGTATCGTCGCCGGGAATGCCGTCGATGGTGATGTTCTTGTAGGCCATGTTTGAGAGGCCACGCTGGATTTCCATGACGAGACCGGGATCGAAATTGGCCTGCTGCACCGGCGGCGGCGCGGCCGGTTCGACGGCCTTTGGCGGCAGGGCCTGGACCGGCACGACCGGGCGGCGTGGGGCGGTGACGAGCTTCGTTTCGGCACTGCGGATCGCGGCGGCGACCGGGTCCTCGCCGGAGGCATCGCTCTCCATGACGGGGCGTTGCGCGGGGACGGCGGCGGTGACACCGCGGTCCAGAGTGAGGGCCGCGAGCAGTTCCGGGGTGACGAGGCCGTTCGCCTCCATGCCGACGGTCTTCTGGAAGACCGCGATCGCGGTTTCGGTGCGCGGGCCGATGACGCCGTCCGCCTCGCCGTCATAGAGACCGCGGCGCAGGAGTTCCGCCTGAACCCGACGGATCAGAGCACCTGTTTCTTCGGCATTGGCTGGCAGGCCGACAGGGAGCGCTGCGGCGGGGGGCGTCGGGGCCGCATCTTCAACCGCAGCCGTCTCGACCGGGGTGCCGTCGCCAGTCGTCTTCTCCCGCTCGATGCGGAAGGTGGTGACGGTTTCGGGATCCTGCTCGCTGAGCAGCGGGGCGCGCGGCACGCCGGCAAGTGCGGTGAAGTCCTCGGCATTGCGTGTGCGCAGAAAAGGCGATGGATGCTGGCCGGGCTGATACCAGAGCGCATTGGCAGCGATGGTGCCGAAGATCAGCGAGAAGCAGAAGACGCCGCCGACAGCGCGCGGATAGCGACCCGCGAGGCGCACCAGCGCGCCCCCGCCCTTGGAAAGAACGAGGAGAGCCGCATTGCCCGCCTTTTTCTTCTCAGGCGATTTTCGCTTCCGCTTCGTCATGCTCCGGCGCTTTCCCACCCGTCCTGTTTTCGTTTCCCGCGGCAGCCAGACGCGGCGGGAATTCGATCATGTTCGTCTCGTCCACGGACCTGGCGCCCGAGCCGTCGACCGGCAGCGTCACCATGACCACGGTGCCCTCGCCCGGTCGGCTTTCGATCCGGAACGTGCCGCCATGCAGGGCCGTCAATCCCTTTACCAGCGAAAGCCCCAGGCCGGAACCCTCGTAGTTGCGATTGAGATCGTTCTGCACTTGTGTAAACGGGCGGCCGATCAGCGCCATCTTTTCCGGTGCGATGCCGATGCCCGTGTCGCTGACGCTCACGGTCACCTCGTTGCCGGTCCTCAAGGCATCAATGGTGACGGCGCCGCCGGCATCGGTGAACTTGATGGCATTGCCGAGCAGGTTGATGACGATCTGGCGCAGCGCGCGGCCGTCGGCCGTGATGTCGCCCAAGCCCCTCGGCAGGCGGCTGGTGAGCTTCAGACCCTTGGTCTGGGCCTGCAGTGACAACATACGCTCGCACTCCGTCAACGAGGCGGCGAGATCGACATTCTCGAGCACGAGTTCGTAGCGGCCGGCCTCGATCTTCGACATGTCGAGCATGGTGTTGACGACCGAGAGCAGATGGGCGCCGGACTGGCGGATCAGCTGGACATATTCGCGCTGGCGATCGTTTTCGAGCTTGCCGAAGTATTCGCCGATGAGGATGTCGGAAAAGCCGAGGATGGCATTGAGCGGCGTGCGCATCTCATGACTGACTGCAGCCAGAAATCGGCTCTTGATCTCGTGGGCAGCGCTCGCCTCTTCTTCCTTGCGGGCAACGGCATCGCGTATCGCCATCTCGCCTGCGATGTCGAGCATCTGGGCGCGAACCGCAGCGAGCGATCCATCATCGGCGCGCACGGCGGTCATGTCGAGGCGAACATTGAGGAACTGGGCCTGGTCGAGGCCGATCACCGGGCGGTCGAGGCGCAGATCGGTCACGACGACATCGGCGCCGAGGCGCAATTCGTCGAGCGCCTGGACGAAGGCCAGCCGGTCGGAGACATGCACCTGCTCGACGAAAGGCCGCGACAGGGGTTCGCGCAGAAAGGAAAGGAACATCTGCCGGTCGCGACCACCGGCGTTCAGCACGATGCCGGCCGGATCGAGGGTCAGGAAGAGGCCCGGGCAGAAATCGTAAGGGTCGGCGGCGAACTGCTCGACGGCCGGCAAGCGGGCTTCGGCGCTTACGGCCCCGAGGCGGCGACCGGAGACGAGAGCGACGGCAGCGATGAGATAGAGCGAGGTCACCAGCGCGAAGCCGATCGGCAGGCCGGTGGCGGTGCCGAGGAACAGGGTGAGCCCAACGGGAACGGCGACGAAGGCCGGCGACAGGGCGAGCGTCAGCTTGCGCAGCGCGACGATCTCGGCGCGTTCTGCGGGGCGGCCGGCAGCATGACGCGACAGAAGCCGGGCAATGAGCCCGTCCATCGTCCCCGTCAGTGCATCCGACAATTTACGCAATACAACCACGCCAGAAATCCGCGACCGGTTCATCTGATTTATCCTCGGACGATAGGCCGGACGCGCTTAAGGAATAGATAAGGCAGAGGCTCAGAACGGGCCTTCCCGGGTCGATCTGACCCGAAACAGGACAGGCGGATGAGGCTTTCCGAAACATGGTTAACGGGGCGTAAGCGCTGAAATCATTCAACTTTTCGAATGGGCGTTAAGATTTGTGTCGGCCCGCTGCCGCGAGAAGCGGTGGATTGTCGGGCGACCGCCACATTTATGCTTAACGGCATTGGCTAAACTTTTAGGCAAGTGTCCCGATACGGAGAGATCACTCAAATTTTAGTCGAATTCGCATCAAAACCGACCGGGTTTCGAAAAGCGATTTTCGCGAATCAAACCTAGGGTCGCATTCACGAGTTCGGGGAAATACCCGGACCGTTCCGGCAAAGACCGGGCAACAGGGATTTGGTGAAGACCATGTGGGTTCTGATCAAGGGTAGTATCTACTGCACCGCGACGCTGGTTGCACTGTCCTTCCTCGCGGCACCGCCGGCCGAGGAGAGAGACGGCGCCGGCTTCGACATGGGTGCGGCCGTGGCCGCTGCGAGCGGTGCCTATGAGTATGTGACCTCGCTGTGCGTCGAGAAGCCCGAAGTCTGCGAGAAGGGCGCCGCGACCTTCCAGGCGCTCGGCCAGCGGGCCCGCGAAGGCGCACTCGTCGCCTATCAACTGCTCGACAAGCAATTCACCGACGATGGCACCACGGCCGTGGCGGACGAAGGCGGAGCGCCGAAGCGTGGCGTGGTCGAGATCGTCAAACCGGAAGTCGAGACACCAAGCCTTGCCAGCGTCGAAGCCGAGATGCCCGTCATCACCGGCACAGTGACGCCGACGGCGCGGCCGAAACACCTGCCGCAGCCCTACCAGCCGCCGAAGCCCTGACCGGCCGAACGGCGACAATCACGGCCTTGCGGGTAGTGACATAAAGAATTCGGGGGCGGTTGCCCGCCCCATCTCCCCTTGCAACCGGGCCTGCCATGGACCGGATGCCTGTCTGCCTGTCCCTCACTGAATTCGGCATTTTGCCGGGCCGCGTAGCGCAAGCTACGCGGCTTTTCTTTTTTTGTCAGATGGGGGGCACGCTGCCGCGCGGTTCCATTTTCCGGCCGTACGACATCGACGGACTTCTCACTCTGTGTCCCACCGACATGTTTCCTTGCCGCAGGCGGTTCAAATGCGCCGATGTCTGGCCTATATCGGGGCGACTTAACATCGGGTGGGCAGCATGACGAGCTTGAACGCAATGATCGACGACTTCGGTTTCCTCGACGACTGGGAGGACCGGATGCGTTACGTGATCGAGCTGGGCAAGGCGCTGCCCGATCTGTCGGATGACGAGAAGACGGCCGAAAACAAGGTTCAGGGCTGTGCGAGCCAGGTCTGGCTGTCGGTCTCTGCCGGCGATGGTGCGGACCCCCAGATGACCTTTCGAGGCGACAGCGATGCCTTCATCGTGCGCGGTCTCGTGGCCATCGTGCTTGCCGCCTATTCCGGCAAGAAAGCGTCGGAGGTGGTGGCCTTCGATGCGCTCGACCTGTTCAGACAGCTCGGCCTGCTCGAACATTTGACCGCCCAGCGCGCCAACGGCCTGCGCTCGATGATCCAGCGGATCCGAGAAGAGGCGGCACGGCGGCTGGTGTGATCGGGACGACTTGACTGATATCACATATGATATCACCATCAGCGCATGATCGTTGTCGATGTGAACATCCTCCTGTCAGGTCTGCGCTCGTCCTTGGGGGCTTCGCATGTTGTGCTGCGCGCGATGGTTACGGGTGATGTCGCGTTCGCGATCTCTCCTGCTGTCGCGCTCGAATATGAAGACGTGCTGAAAAGACCGGGCATTCTGGGTGCACATTCTTCGATCACCAGCGGCGACATCGACGTCGTTCTCGACGGCTTGCTCAAACAGGCGAAGCTGGTCTCCCCCAGCTTTCGATATCGCCCTATCCTGGATGACCCGAAAGACGATCTCTACATCGAATGCGCGCTGAGCGCCGGGGCTACCCGCATCGTCAGCAATGACAAACAGTTTCGCCATCCGGCCGTGTCCGGTTTCGGGATCGTGGCTTGCCGTGCCGCAGATATCGCGACGGAACTCAGAAGGAGACTTCAGACATGAGCAGTTATCCGCTCCGCCTGCCAGACCATGTCCTCGAGGAGGCGCGCCGTGCAGCAGCGGAGGACAATGTGTCACTCAACCAGCTGCTTTCCAGCCTGATCGCCGACGGAATCGGCCATCGGCGGGCAGTCCTTGCCTTGCGTCGCAGAGCAGAGAGGGGCGATACGGCGGCGGCAGTGTCCGTGCTCGACAAGGTGCCGGCCAATGTGCCCGATCCAGGTGATACGCTTGCATGACGTGGCAAGCCCCCTCACCCCATCTTCGGCCGGAAATCCTCGTCTCCCCAATGGCGCGGGCGGGATCTGGAAGGCGGTGGGGCGTAGTGGCGGGCGAGGGAAAGAAGGGCGGCCCGCAGCATGAGCTTGGCGGATCGGGCAGGCCATTGGCGTTCGCGCTCGACGGTTTCCAGGCCCTTGCCGAAGCAACAGACATCGAGGGCGACGCCGGAGAGTTCCGGGCCCATGGCTTCGACGGCGCGGGCAATGCGGGTTCGGGCGGCGAGCCTGTTGTCCGCAAGCTCCACGGCAGGCGGCGGGGCGCCTTTCGCGCGGGCCGAGAGCCGGGGCTCCCAGCTTGCCGTGATGCGGGGCTGAAGGCCGGCGAAATCGAAGTCGGCGGCGAGGCGTTCCCCGGCGGAAACGGCATCCTGGGACAGGAAGCTGCGGCCATCCTTCTCCCTCAGGCGCAGAAGTGGAAAGAGCGGCGATTGCTGCAGGTTGCGGCGCACGGCCTGACGCCCCGCGGCGGTCACCAGCGTTTCGAGCGCAATCTGACGATGCTGGCTTGAATGGGCCTCGTCGGGCAGATCGCAGAGATCGCGACGTAGCCAGGCCGCCGTCTCGGGGGTGGCGATCAAGCCTTCGGGGGAAGATGCGAGCAGACCGTCTGCAATCAGGCGGGCGACGAGTTCCGGGTCCGGACCTGCCGTTTCAGCCAGCGGGTGATCCACGTCCGACGGGGAGACAGGATCGCCATGGGGTCGGTGTGCAAGCGGACCGGTGAGTGCGCGGCGGAGGATCTGGCGGATCTGTTTGCGCTCGGCGCGGGAAAGGCTGCCGGGAGGCGCATAAATGGCGGTCGTGCGCGACACTTTTTGGCTGGACGCATCTTGCGAAGGAGTATGCATGGCGTCGCTGTCCTTCGCTTGTGCCCGGGCGCGTCCGGACTGACGGATGCCGTGCGGCTGGTCGATGTTCTTCTCCTGCGTCATGATCTCGCCTCCCCTCAGATGCGCCGGCCGGCGAGCAGGTGCACGGCGCTCGCCATGCGCTCGACAATCGCGACGAAGGTGTCATAGGCGCGGTCGTCGCGGCGGTCTTCCACCATGCGGCAGGCATGGCCGACCGTGGAGCGATCGCGACCGAAGGCTTCCGCCACCTCTCCCATGGGCATGGAATAGGCGACATGGCAGACATACATCGCCACCTGGCGCACATGGCTCGTCGCCCGTCGTCCAGGATCCTGGTCGCTTTCGAGACCGGTGGAGCGCAGCAGTTCCTCCGTCAACTGGCGCACGATCATGCAGAGAAGACGCCGTTCGGGAGTGAGAGGCCGCAGGCTCGTCCCGTCCGAATGAGAGGCTTCCGTTTCGCCGGCGTCCCATTCGAGCGGGAGGCCTGCCGGCAAACTTGGCGTTTGGGGTGGAGAGGAAGGATCGACGGTCACGGCGCACCTCGTAATAGGATTTTCTTCCTATCAAAGCTAGCAGACCTGACCGGTTTTTGAACCCCATGGATTTAGGGGTGTAGACATTTCAAGTTTCCGGCACGAGACTTCTACAACGCCTCATCAGAGGAGGCTGATTAATTTCCTATTCACAAATACGAAAAAGGCCGGTCGCAGGACCGGCCTCGTCTTCCGCATGCCGCAAGCGGCGGTGCCTGGCTTATTTGGCGCGCTTGCGGCGCTGGCCGAGGCCCATTTCCTTGGCGAGGCGCGAGCGCGCTTCTGCATAGGCCGGGGCGACCATCGGATAGTCGGCCGGCAGGCCCCACTTCTCGCGATATTCTTCCGGGGTCATGTTGTAATGGGTCATCAGGTGACGCTTGAGCGACTTGAACTTCTGACCATCCTCGAGGCAGATCAGGTAGTCGTCCTCGATCGACTTGCGGATCGGAACCGGAGGCTTCGGCTTTTCGACGACAGCCGGCACCGGGGTTGGTGAAGCTGTGCTGTTCAGAGCCTGATGGACATCGGCGATCAGGGTTGTCAGGTCGCTGACCTGAACCATGTGGTTGCTGACATAAGCCGAGACGATATCGGCGGTCAGTTCCACCAGCAACTGCTGGCTGGGACCCTGTTGGACTTCACTCATTCAAATCTCCTGTTCAATTCCCGCGCGGATCCGCCGTCCGCGCAGACAATAGTTCAAATCCCTCCCGTATCGCCAAGTGGATACGGAAGATGAAAGTTCCCCACGAAGATCACCAGATTTCAAGAGACGGCCCCCAAACCGTCCCTCCTGCATCGTCTGTTACGACGAAGATCAGGTCTTTGCGCAGGCCGATATCCGAAACTCAACTTCGCATATAAACCGCAAACGCAACAGATCAGCGCTCTCAAAAGTGAATTATCACTCTTACTGCAAATGTCCACCTGATATTTCAACTAGATTTGACGGGTATAAATCTTTTTTATTCGACGTTAGTTTAGTTTGCACTGCAACCGAAAGCAGCGATTTCATTAGAAACATAAATTCAACCGGCATTAACAGCGGCGTAATTATCCCATCATATCGTCACGTACCGATACGGACGACAGTTTGTAGCCGACTTTGTGGGCTGCGCGCGCGAGAAGATGGGCTGAAATCGGGGCCGTCAGCACGAAAAACACGATGCCCGCCAGCGCCCGTCCGAAGGTCGCGCCATCGGCCGCATGCAGGCCGACTGCGAGCAGGAGCAGGCCGGACCCGACCGTGCCGGCCTTGGAGGCCGCATGCATGCGGGTGTAGAGATCCGGCAGGCGGTTGACGCCGATCGCGGCAACCAGCGAGAACAGGGCACCGCCAATCATCAGAACGGCAACGGCGAGAGCAGCGAGAAGCGAGATCATTTGGTCTCCTTGCCGCGTGGTGCGGCCGGTTTGCTTGCCTTGCGCGGCTTGTCCGTCTTCTTCGTCTTCACCGGCCTCGACGAGGCGGGTTTGGCCGCAGCCCTGGTCAAAACCGGAGCGGGACCGAACTCAACATCCTCCCCCTCCCCGACACGGCCGCGGGCCAGGACGAAGCGGGCGAAGGCGACAGTCGCGAGGAAACCGACAAGGCCGAGCGCGATGGCGATATCGATATAGAGCGTGTAGCCGGTTCTGAGCGCGATGACGGCGATGAAGCCGATGACGATGCCGATCAGCATGTCGAGCGCGATGATGCGATCAGGCAGGGTCGGGCCGACCACGGCGCGGTAGACGGTGAGCAACAACGCAACGACCAGGATCGCGATGGCGGTGACGGAAGCGTATTCGACGATGAGTTCAGGGGTCATCAGGCAAAGGCCTCCATGATCTTCTTCTCGAAACCTTCGGCGATGTCACGGCGGGCGGCCTCGATGTCCGAGCAGTCGAGCGCATGCACATAGAGGGTCTGGCGATCTTCTGAGACATCGACCGAGAGCGTGCCGGGCGTCAGCGTGATCAGATTGGCGAGCAGCGAGATCTCCCAATCGCTTTTTACCGTCAGCGGATAGGCAAAGATGCCGGGCTTCAGATCCATGTTCGGGCTGAGCACGAGCGTTGCCACCTTCCAGGCGGACTTCGCCAGTTCGACCAGGAAGAGCATGACGAGCGACAGGATGCGGCGCACGCGGCTGGTATACTCTGCCCCGACAAAGCGTTCGCGCAGCAGATAGAGCGTCAGGATCGACAGAACGAAACCGAAGATCAGGTTGAAGAGCGTGAAGCTGCCCGACACGGTGGCCCAGATGACCGCCATCAGGATGCTGATTGCATAAAGGCTCATCGGGCACCTCCTTCAGGGAAGACGGAGCGGATATAGGATGTCGGATCAAGCAGGCCGGAGGCTGCATCCTGGCTCAGGACGATCAGGCTGTCGGGCAAGAGGCCGAACCAGACGACGAAGCTGGTGAGGATGAGGATCGGTGCCAGACGCCAGGCCTGGTTTCCGACCGGAGCGACCGGGGTGGCCGTCATCGTCGCCTCCCCTTCCATCGCCACCGGGCGCCAGAAGGCGAAGAGGAAGACGCGGCCAAAAGCGATGGTGGTCAGGAAGCCGGAGATCAGCACGGAGGCGGCAAGCCACCAGGCGCCGATATCGATCGAGGCCTTGACCAGCAGCGCCTTCGGCCAGAAGCCGGAAAAGGGTGGCAGACCGCTGGCGGCAAAGAAAAGCGCCAGGGTGACGGCACCGAACAACGGTGCGGCAGTCCAGAGGCCGGCCAGCCGGTCGAGGCGGAAATGACCGCCGATGCGCGCGATCTCGCCGGCGACGAGATAGAGGGCCGTCATCAGCAGGATCGAATGCAGGGCGTAGAAGATCGCGGCGCCCACGGCGAGATTGCTGCCGATCGCGATACCGACCATCATGTTGCCGATGCCGGCCACGACGACGAAGCCGAGAAAGCGGCGGATGTCGTTCTGGGCGAGCGCGCCCATGGCGCCGAGGATCATGGTGAGAGCCGCAACGATGGCGATGACGAGGCTCAGCGCCTCACGTTCGACGGGGAAGAGCATGACCATGACGCGCAGCAGCGCATAGACGCCGACCTTGGTGAGCAGGCCGGCAAAGAGCGCCGACACCACGACACGGGGCGTGTGGTAGGAGGCCGGCAGCCAGAAATTCACCGGGAAGGCAGCGGCCTTCATCGAGAAGGCGAGAATGAACAGCGCCGAGAGCGTCATCAGCGGCGCGGTGCCGGCATAATCCGGGACCTTCATGGCGATATCAGCCATGTTGAGCGTGCCGAAGATGGCATAGAGATAGCCGACCGCGATCAGGAAGAGCGTCGTCGCCATCAGGTTCAGGACGGCATATTTCAGCGCGCCGTCGATCTGCTCGCGCTCCGAGCCGAGAATCAGGAGGCCGAAGGACGAGATCAGCAGGACTTCGAACCAGACGTAGAGGTTGAAGATGTCGCCCGTAAGAAAGGCGCCGGAAACGCCGGCCATCAGCAACATCAGGAGCGGATAGAAGCCGTAGCGGCGGCCACTGTTGTTGATTTCGACATGAGCGTAGAGAGCGCCGCAGAAGGCGACGATGGCAGCCGCGAGCGCCAGCAGCGCGCCGGTGAGATCGACCGTGATGGCGATGCCGAAGGGCGGCAGCCAGCGGCCCATCATCATGGTCAGCGGGCCATCGGCCATGACCTTCGACAGCAAGTAGACATTGTTGAGGACGAGCAGCGCCAGACCGGCGAGCGCCACGGGCGGATGCCAGTGGGTGCGGTGGCGGATCATCATCAGGATGGCACCGAAGGCGATGCAGAGCGCCATGGGCGTGACGGCCAGCCAATGGGCAGCCGTCATCGGCTCCATCACATAGGCGCTAGCGTAATCGGCAGGTGTCGTTGTGGGGGCAGCCATGAGGTCCTCGTGTCTCCTGCTCAGTAGCCGCTCGGCGGCAACGGATCGTCCAGCGGCTCGGCGACGCGCATTTCACCCGTGTCGTCGGTGCCGAGGTCCTGATAGGCGCGGTAGGTGAGCACCAGCAGGAAGCAGAAGAAGGAGAAGGAAATGACGATCGCCGTCAGGATGAGGGCCTGCGGTAGCGGATTGGCGGTGCCGGCCGGCAACACGTCGACCCCGCCGGGGATGATCGGCGGGATGGCGGGCGTCAGGCGGCCGGCCGTGAAGAGCAGCATGTTGACGGCATTGCCGAGCAGGACGATGCCGAGGAGGATGCGGATGATCTTCTTCGACAGCATGAGATAGACGGCGGCGGCGAAGAAGATGCCGACGACGAGGGAGAAGATGACTTCCATCAGCCGTCATCCCTTTCTTCGAGTGCGAGCGCAATCGAGGCGAAGGTGCCAACGACCACGAGATAGACGCCGATGTCGAAGGAGATCACCGTTGCGAGCGGCACTTCGACGCCGGCGAGGCTCGGATAGATCCACACGCCGGTCATGAAGGGATAGCCGAGAGGGGCCGAGATCACGCCCGAGAGGGTCGAGACCAGGAGGCCGCAGCCGGCGATCGACATCGGATGAAAAACCATGGCGCGGCGCACGGCCTGGACGCCAAAGGCGATGCCATACATGGCGAAGGCCGCAGCCCCGATCAGGCCGCCGATGAAGCCGCCACCGGGTTCGTTGTGGCCGCGCAGCAGGACGAAGATCGAAAAGACCAGCATCAAGGCCGTCAGGAAGGGCGCGAAGGTGCGGAAGATCAGGGTGTTCATCGCGTTGCCTCCTTCGCAGGCTGGTGGCCATACTTAGCCGTAGGCTTGCCGGATACCCCCCTCTGCCCTGCCGGGCATCTCCCCCACACGGGGGGAGAACGGAATTCGGCTAGCGCCGGCGCAACTGACCAAAGGAGGGAAGGGTGAGAGGCGGGCACAACGGCAGTTGCCGCTCTCCCCCCTTGTGGGGGAGATGTCGGCGCAGCCGACAGAGGGGGGTGAACCAAAGCCCAAAAGCTTCTGGAGGTCATGCTCATTTGCCACTCCTCCGCTTCTTCTTTGCAATAGCCTGGGGCTCCACCGGCGGCGCCGGGACAGGGGCTGCCGGGGCGCCGACGACACGAATGCGGATGAGGGCGAGGATCGAGAGGCCGGTGATCATGACGACGGCGATCTCACCCAGCGTATCGACACCGCGGAAGTCGACGATGATGACGTTCACGACGTTCGCGCCGTGGGCGATGATCTTGGAATGTTCGGCGAAGAAGGCGGAGAGCGCGCCATCGAAGGGGCCTGATGTCGAGGCGGCGAGCATCAGTCCGAAACCGAGGCCGCAGGCAATGGCGAGCGAACCGTCGAGCAGGCGGGCCGACATGGGGCGGTGATCCGAGGGCGAGAGCCGGAGGCGCGTCATGACCAGAGCCAGGATGACGACCGAGAGCGTCTCGACCATGAACTGGGTGAAGGAGAGATCCGGCGCACCATAGAGTAGGAAGATGACCGCGACGGCAAAACCCTGGATGCCGAGGCAGACGATGGCGGTCAGGCGATCCTTGGCGCTGAGCACGGCGATGACACCGATGACAGCGATGGCGAGGATCGCCAAGTCGTGGAAGTCGAATTCCTGGGGAAGGCTGAGGCCGGTCGGCAGTTCGCCGAAGACGACGGGCGTGACCAGGAGCACCACCGCGACGAAGATGAAGGAGAGCGTGATGTAGGTTTCGAGCCGGCCGTTCTGGACGAAGCGGGTGACGATAGTCGAGAGGCGCACGAGGCCGCTGACGAAATGGTCGAAGCCGCGATCCGGGCTGATCGCGAGGCCCGTGACGAGGCGATCAACTGTGGCCCGCAGGCGATCGAGGCCGAGATAGAGCACGACGCCGAGAAGGACCGTCAGCACCGACAGCGCCAGGGCGGCACCGAGGGAGGGAATGAGGCCGATCGTGACGGTCTGAGCCTCGCCATCCACGGCGCTCGCCATGGGCGAAGTGATGAAGCGGTGGGCGATGCCGGAGAAAAGCGCACCTGCCAGCGACAGGACGGCGAGCGTCAGCGGGCCGAGCCAGAGCAGGACGGGGCCTTCATGCGCATGTTTCGGCGTGTTCCCCTCCTTGCCGATGAAGGGCTTGAGGCCGACGGCAAAGGCGATGACGAACATCAGGGCATTGCCGATGACGGCCACTGCCGTAAAGAGGATGGCGCGCGGGCTCGAGCCGGCCAGCGCATGATAAATCTCCTCCTTGGCGAGGAAGCCGAAGAGCGGCGGAAGCCCCGCCATGGATATGCCGGCGAGGAGTGCTGCGGCAAAGGTGATCGGCATCAGCTTGCCACGGCCGCCGAGCTTGGTGATGTCACGGGTGCCGGATTCGTGGTCGATGGCGCCGGCGACCATGAAGAGCGCGCCCTTGAACAGCGAGTGGGCGACGAGATAGAGCACCGCCGCCTCGACCGCGTACGGCGTGTCGAAGCCGGTGAGCATGACGAGCAGGCCGAGCGAGGCGACCGTCGTATAGGCCAGCATCAGCTTCAGATCCGTCTGGCGGACGGCGAGGACCGCTCCGACCAGAAGCGTGATACCACCGAAGAAGGGCAGCAGGATTTCCCAGGCAGGCGTTTCGCCCATGACCGGGTTGAGGCGCATCAGGAGATAAACACCGGCTTTCACCATGGTGGCGGAATGCAAATAGGCCGAGACCGGGGTCGGCGCCTCCATGGCATTGGGCAGCCAGAAATGGAAGGGAAACTGGGCCGACTTGGTGAAGGCGCCGCCGAGCACCAGGAAAAGGGCCGCCAGATAGAAAGGGCTTTCGCGGAGCGCATCGCCCGTGGCGAGCAGGAGCGAGAGCTGACTGACGCCGGTGATGTTCCAGATGAAGATCATGCCGGCGAGCAGGACGAGGCCACCGCCGCCGGTGACGACGAGCGCCTGCAAGGCCGCGCGCCGCGAGGCTTCGCGCGTGTGATCGAAACCGATCAGCAGGAAAGAGGTGATCGAGGTCAGCTCCCAGAAGACGAAGAGCATGAGGAAGCTGTCGGAGACGACGAGGCCGAGCATGGCCCCCATGAAGAGCAGGATGAAGCCGATGAAACGGCCCTGCTGCGGATGGCCTTTCATGTAGCCGCCGGCATAGAGCACGATCAGCGCGCCGATGCCGGTGATCAAAAGCGCGAAGGTGAGCGACAGGCCGTCGAGGAACCAGGAGAAGGAGAGATTGATGCTGGGGACCCAGGCGAAACCGCCGGTCACCCGCTCGCCGGCGGCGATCTCGGGCAGAAAACCGGCGAAATGCGCAAAGGCGAGTGCGGGCGCCAAGGCCAGGAACCAGGCGGCATTCGCCCCAAGCCGCGCCGTGAGCCAGGGCGCCAGGAGGGCGGCGGCGAAGGGCAGCAGCATCGCGACCCAGGTCAGGTCACTCGTCATCGCAGGCATTCCGTCTCACGCATTTCATCTCAGGCATTTCATCTCCCGGGGTATCGGATCGGGTCTCGACCATACGTCGATACAAGGTGGGACCGTGTTAGGACAAGCCAACCTTGCTCTCAAGCAAAAACGGACCTCCATCGGTTCACGGACACGTCAACCCACGTTTCGGTGAAAACCTCGGATGTATTTCAGCTCGATGTGAAAGCGCAGGATGTCTCGGGCGACCAAAGGCGTGGGCGAGACAATTGCCGGTCGCCATCCGGCACCCTATCTATAGTACAACCTCAGCCGGGCATGCTTGCCACAGACCCGGTCACGACAAGGAGAAGATCATGACCGCTTCCACCACCGCCCCGAAGATCGTCAAGTCCGACGCCGAATGGCGCGACCAGCTGACACCGGAGCAATATCGCATCCTGCGTGAACACGGCACGGAGCGTGCCTTTACCGGCCCTTACTGGGACAATTTCCAGAAAGGCCTCTATAGCTGCGCGGCCTGCGACGAGCCGCTCTTCGTCTCCGACACCAAGTTCGACGCGGGCTGCGGCTGGCCGAGCTATTTCGAGCCGGTGAAACCCGATGCCGTGACCGAGCACCGCGACACGGCCTTCGGCATGGTGCGCACCGAAATCCGCTGCGCCAATTGCGGCGGGCACCTGGGCCACGTCTTCCCCGACGGCCCGAAGCCGACCGGCTTGCGCTACTGCATCAATGGGCATTCGATGGTGTTCACGCCGATCGAGTAATCATCCCCCTGCCCTTGTGGGGAAGGGTCGGAGCACAGCTCTGGGACCCTTCCATGCCCGGATCACCCCCCCCCGCCGCTTTGCGGCGACCTCCCCCCTCAAGGGGGAGGTGGAGCTCCCACTCCCCATCCGCCCGACTTCAACCTTGCTTTTTGCCCGCCTCAGCAGGCACGCCCAAGCCCCTGATTTCAGACTCTTTCCGCAAGCGCCTTCAAGCATTGCTCGAAGGAGATGAAATCTGTCCAGAGGCGTTCCGGATCGGCCGCATGGACGCGGACCGGGCCGCCCCGGCGGGCGACGCCGCCATGCAGCATCAGGTTTTCGATCATGTCGAAATCTTCGAGCGAATGGCCGTCCGGCCCGCGCATGCGGCCTTCGGCATCACGGCTGATCGCGCCGCCATACCAGGCGAGCGTGCGTTGATAATGCGTTTCAGCAACATTCGTGTAGCAAGCGACGATCTTGCCGGCGCCGCACATATAGCCGAGCTCGAAGACGGTGCCGGGGTCGGCGGCGATGCCGCGGAAGGGCGTCAGATTGGCGATGATGCCGTCGGCCCGGTTCATGAAGCCCTCGTCGACTTCGGAGATGTTGAGACCGAACTGGTGTTTCGTCGGGGCCGTCGGAATGGTGAGGTCGCCGGGGCAGATCGGCTCGAAGCCGTAAACGCGGGTGAGATCCGCCTTGGCATCGAGGATGGCGCGGGCATCGGGCAGGAAGACTTCGGGGCCGGCGAGGTAGAGTTTCAGGGGAGTTGGCATCGGGGATGATCCGGATCGTTGGGAGTGCGTGAAGAGGCGCAGCAGGATGAGGGTCTGACAAGGCCGGCTTTGCCTTCTCCACCGAGAAACCTGACCGGCCCGTAGCCATGCCCTGCCTCGTCGGCTAAAGCTCTGAACATGCCGACTCGCTCCCTCACCGATCCGCTCTTCGCCGCCGAGGCCCAAGAAGGCCCGCTTGCCGTGTTGAAGCGCGTCTATGGTTATCCGGCCTTTCGCGGGCGCCAGGCGGAGGTGGTCTCCCATGTCGTTTCGGGTGGCGATGCCGTCGTCTTGTTTCCGACGGGGGCCGGCAAGTCGCTGTGTTTCCAGGTGCCGGCACTCTGCCGGCCGGGCGTGGGGGTTGTCGTCTCGCCGCTGATTGCGCTGATGCGCGACCAAGTCGAGGCGCTGAAAGGGCTCGGGGTCCGGGCGGCGGCGCTGAATTCGACGCTGTCGCGCGAGCAGTATGTCGAGATCCGCCGGGCGCTCGATCGCGGCGAACTCGATTTTCTCTATGTGACACCGGAGCGGACGGCGACGCCGGGTTTTGTCGAGATGATGCAAGGGGTCGAGATCGCGCTCTTTGCCATCGACGAGGCCCATTGCGTTTCGCAATGGGGGCATGACTTCCGGCCGGAATATCGCGAGCTGGGCAAGCTCACGGACCTTTTTCCCGGCGTGCCGCGGCTGGCGCTCACCGCGACTGCCGATCCGCATACGCGGGAAGACATCATCGAGCGGCTTGGCCTGCATGATGCGGAAGTGTTCACCACCTCCTTCGACCGGCCGAACATCGCCTATGAGATCGTCGAGCGCGACCAGCCGCGCCAGCAGTTGTTGCGGTTCCTGTCGCGCCACAAGGGATCGAGCGGCATCGTCTATTGTCTCTCCCGCGCCAAGGTCGAGGAGATCGCGACCTGGCTGGACGATCAGGGGATCCGGGCGCTTCCCTATCATGCCGGCATGGATCGGGCTGTCCGGGATGCCAATCAGGACGCGTTTCTGAAGGAAGAAGACCTCTGCCTCGTCGCGACGGTCGCCTTCGGCATGGGCATCGACAAGCCGAATGTGCGCTATGTGGCGCATCTTGATCTGCCGGGTTCGGTCGAGGCCTATTACCAGGAGACGGGCCGCGCGGGGCGTGACGGGCTGCCGTCCGAAGTGTGGATGGCCTATGGCATGGCCGATGTCATCCAGCGCGGGCGGATGATTGATGAGGGCGGGGCTGCCGACGAGATCAAGCGGGTGGAGCGGGCCAAGCTCAATGCGCTCCTGGCCATCTGCGAGACGCCGGGCTGCCGGCGCCAGGCGATCCTGAAGCATTTCGGCGAAGCGCATTCCGGCGGATGCGGCAATTGCGATACCTGCCTCAAACCCGTCGAGACCTGGGACGGGCTGGACGCGGCGATCAAGGCGCTGGCGGCGATCTACCGGACCGGCGAGCGCTTCGGCACAGGCCACCTGATCGACGTCTTGCTCGGCACCGAGAACGACAAGACGCAGCGCTTCGGGCATTGTGACATGCCGGTCTTCGGCGTGGGCAAGGATTTGCCGTCGAAGACCTGGCAATCGGTGTTTCGCCAGCTGCTGGCGGCCGGTTACGTGCGCGTGGACCATACGGCCTTCGGCGCGTTGAAACTAGAGGACAGTGCCCGTGCCGTGTTCAAGCGCGAGGTCGAGGTGCGCTTCCGCAAGGACCGTCCGACGACGGGCAAGGCGGCGCGGGGCTCGTCTTCGGCGCGGGCGGCAAGTGCCAAGGCGGGGCTCGACCAGGCGGATCAGGAACTGTTCGAGGCACTGAGGGCCAGGCGCATGGAGCTTGCCCGCGAACAGGGCGTGCCGCCCTATGTCGTCTTCCCCGACACGACGCTGATCGCGCTCGCCACCGAGCGCCCCCTGGACGAGGATGAGATGCTCGGCATTTCCGGCATCGGGCAAGCGAAGCTGGAGCGCTATGGAGACGCATTTCTCGAGGTGATCACGGCCTATTCGCGGTGAGCGTGTCCGTCTCCCCTCAAGGGGAGGTTGGGAGTTCACCAACCCAGATCTGTGTGTCCAAAATCATTGCCCCTATAGGCAATCCTGGACTTCGCGACTGTGGCGCAAGCATAGCTGAAACAATCGCCCAGATTGAGCTTTGCCGCGTGGTTGACGATCTTCCCGAACTGCTGGGCAGCATCCAGGGCCTTGTGCCCGATATCACCTGTCACATCAATTTCGCGAGCTTCGAGATCAGCAATAAACTGGTCAACAAGGCGGCGTGCCGTCGCGACCATGTCCGGGGTCGCCGGCGTGCCGCTGCCCGCCAAACGGCGGGCGATGGAGAGGGGCGCCTCGAGCCGCATGATGGCGGAGACGTAAAAGGGGCCACCTTGCCGCTCCAGCTGCTCCATCAAGGCATCGGCGTCGTCTTCCCTCGTGATGATCGCGACAGCGACGGAGGCATCTATTAAGAGCATCAGGCGTCCTCGCCCCACATCTCATCTGTTTCCCGCTTGTGATCGCCGGGATGAAAGGGGCCAGCGGCTTCGGCCATGGCCAAGGTATTGGCAAGACGTTCGCGGACAGACAACTTCGCCTTGCGGCCGGCGATCGCGTCCTTCAGCGCAGCCTTGACCGCATCGACCTTGCTCGTCTTCGTCAGGCCAATCAGTTCGTTGGTCAGCATGTCCACTTCGGGGTCCTTGATATAGAGCGGCATGGCAGCATATCCTTTCGATGAAATCATCATATCCTCGATCGCATATTGTTTCCAGCCGACGTCTTGAGCGGTGGTTCGCTCGCCCTCATCCAGCGCTTTGCGCTACCTTCTCCCCGCTGGGGAGAAGGGAAAGACGCCGCCTCCAATCGCTCGGACTCGCTCCGGTGACCCGCAGGAATTCCCGGTTGAAATTGGACTTGGTGATGAAGCCGGCCTCGAAGAGGATGCGGGTGATCGGCATGTCGGTGTCGGCGAGCAGGCGGCAGGCCTCGGCGATGCGGTGGTCGTTGACATAGTGCGAGACGCTCATGCCATGCACGCGGTTGACGGCTTCCGACACGGCACGCGCGGGTGAGCCGAGGCGGCGGGCGAGACGGGCGAGGTTGAGGTCCGGATCGGTCCAGAGGCGTTTTGCCGTCATCAGGCGGTCGAGATCGGCGGCGAGGCGGCGGTGGTCTTCGGTGGACGGCTTTGCCGCGGCAGCGGGCGGCGAGGCAGGCATCCCTGGCGCAGTATGGTCTGGCGATGCCGGGGGCATGACCCTGTTGTCGCCGGTGTCACCTCCTCCGGTGCGCTCCCCTTCGCCGCTTCCCTCGCCCACTTCCTCCTGGCCGGCGGTGACGGCCCCGATGCCGAGCAGCAGCAGGATCAGCGTCGTGGCGGCAGAGACGACCATGGGCGAGTAACGCCCCCCGGACCAGAGCATGTCGAGGCTGATCGCAACATCCGTCAGGGCCGAGGTGATGAGCGCGATCCCGGTCAGTTGCAGGGCGCGGTAGGAGCGCAGGGCGCCATCGAGACGGGCGGCGACGAGGCCATCGGGACCGAGCCGGGCAAGCCAGAGCAGCGCCACGCCATAACCGAGGAAAATGGCGATGAGGACGAGATCGACGGGAATACGCAGGGCCTCGGGGATACCGAAAGTCTGAGGCAGCCGCATCGAGAGCAGGATGGCGGCAATCAGGACGGTCGGAAGGAGATGCGGCCAGTCGGCGCGTGACAAGCCCTGCCGCTCGCGGGCGAGATCGCGGAAGGCCAGATAAGAGAGCGCCGGAATGAGGCTCGCCATGACAGGCAGGACAGCGAGGACCTGGGTCATGCCGTAACCCCAGCGCAGCCCGACGAGCAGGCTCTGCACGATATGCAGGACGATCAGCGCGAGGAAGAGGCCATGCGTTCCCCAGCTGTCGCGGCCCTCGAGCAGCAGACGCACGAGGAAGACGGCGAGGAAGAGGGCCACCAGAAAGGAGAGCGGGACGAAGAGCATGCGTTGTTTCGGCCGAGATGAGCGTGGTTTGATGCCGTGACCATGACCGAAAGCGCGATCCCGGTCGACCCGGATCGCGATTAAGGTCGCGCATCATAGGAGGTGGGCGGCAGATGGAGGGCATCGAAACCGGCCCGCCAAACTGTGGCGCGCCAAGACAGGAGCTGCCGACCATGCGCAAAAGAACGATCCTTCTCTCCATCCTCGGCGGTCTCGTCGGCCTCGCGATCATCGACGGCAGCGCGCAGATGATCCGGGCGAGCGACGCGATTTCCGGCCCTCTCGACCTGACCGGCGTCACACGGCTGACGGTGACGGGAGCGGCCAGCGACATCTCCATCTCGACCCGGGGCGGCAGCAAACAGGAGGCCGTGCTGTCCGGCACGCGGCATGGCTGGGGCGCCCTTTGGCGGTCGGGCTGGTTTGCCGGGGATTGCGCCGGGCAGGCCCGGATGACGCGAGACGGCGACACGCTGACCGTGGACATGGGCGATCGCGGCGGTTTCTTCGGCTGGAACGAGTGGGACGACTGCACGCTGACGCTGGCGGCCGGACTCGCGCCGGAGGCTATGGTGTCGATCCGCCAGAACGCGGCGCGCATCACGCTTGCGGGCGATTTCTCCGTGATCGACATCGACAGCGATGCCGGCGATTTTTCCTTTACCGGTCATGCCGCCTCCGTCGCCGTCTCAGGAGCGGCGCTCAGGGCGCGGCTTGCCTTCGAGCGCGTGCTGAACACCGAGGAGATCCGGATTTCGGGCGCCATGCTCGACGCATCGCTGCGGTTTCTCGTGCCGACGCCGATCTCCTACGGCGTGGAGGCGGTGGCGTCCTATGTCGACAGCGCGCTGCCGAACACGCCGGGAGCCAAGCCCGACATCCGGATCCGCGGCGAGATGGCACGGGTGCGGATCGAGTGAGTTCAGGCTGCAGGATGGGGCGACATTCCGCGAAGCCGCGCAGCATCAGGGCCTCGAAACGGTGAGCGCTGATCGTCGCGGCATGGCATCAACCCTCCCCTTCCCTTAAGGGGGGAGGTCGACACCGGCCTTGCCGTCATGAACGAGACAGAATGTCATGGAACAACGGATGGCGGGTGCCGTTGACTGGTTCATGATCGGCGCCGCGGGCTCCTGCATTGCAGGATCGGCCGGCAGACGGCGCCCGTTTCAGAAAGTCTCGTCCAGCGACGGGGTTTGCAAGCCAGGAGACATTCCATGCCGCAATCGACCACGAGCAATCGCCGCTTCGTGCTGGCGGAGCGCCCCAAGGGCGAACCCGACGACCGCACACTCAGGCTGGAGACGACTGAGGTCCCCGAGCCCGGCGACGGTCAGATGCTGCTGCGCACGGTCTTCCTGTCGCTTGATCCCTATATGCGCGGGCGGATGAGCGATGCGCCGTCCTATGCGGCGCCCGTCGAGATCGGCGCCACCATGGTCGGCGGGACAGTGTCGCGCGTCGTGACCTCGAAGCTCGACGGCTTCAGCGAAGGTGACTGGGTGGTCGGGTTCTCCGGCTGGCAGGACTATGCGCTGTCCGAAGGCCGCGGCGTGACGAAGCTCGGCGCCAATCCGAGCCATCCGTCCTGGGCGCTCGGCGTCACGGGCATGCCGGGCTTCACCGCCTGGTCGGGCCTGAAGGAGATCGGCCAGCCGAAGGCCGGCGAGACTTTGGTCGTCGGTGGTGCGTCGGGGCCGGTGGGCGCGACCGTCGGCCAGATCGGCAAGCTCCTCGGGCTGACCGTCGTCGGCATTGCCGGCGGGGCGGAGAAATGCGCTCATGTGGTCGACACGCTCGGTTTCGACGCCTGCATCGACTACAAGACCGGCGACTTTGCCGAAAAGCTCAAGGCGGCGACGCCTGGGGGTATCGACATCTATTTCGAGAATGTCGGCGGCAAGGTCTTCGATGCCGTAGCTCCCCTGCTCAACACCGGTGCGCGCATTCCGCTCTGCGGGCTGGTTGCCCAGTATAACGCGACCTCGCTGCCCGATGGACCGGATCGGCTAGGCTGGCTGATGGGCCTTTTCCTCAAGAAGCGGATCACCCTGCGCGGCTTCATCGTCTTCGACGATTTCGGTCCTCTCTATCCGGAATTCGCCAAGGAGATTAACGGCTGGGTCGAGGCCGGCAAGATCAAATACCGCGAGGAAATGATCGACGGGCTGGAAGAGGCACCGCGCGCCTTTGTCGGACTGTTGCGCGGCGAAGGATTCGGCAAGCGGGTGATCCGCGTCGGGCCGGATGACCAACTGCCACTTCACTCCCAACACTGAAACAAGAAGGAATGACACAGATGAAAATCCTGATGGTTCTTACCTCTCACGACCAGCTCGGCGATACCGGCAAGAAGACCGGATTCTGGCTGGAAGAATTTGCAGCACCCTATTACGTCCTGAAGGATGCCGGGGCCGAGATCACGCTCGCCTCGCCGAAGGGTGGCCAGCCGCCGCTCGATCCGAAAAGCGACGAGCCGGACGCACAGACGGAAGCGACGGACCGGTTCAAGGCCGACCAGACGGCGCAGCAGCTGCTCGCTTCGACTACGCCGCTGTCACACATCGATCCTGATGACTTCGACGCAGTCTTCTATCCTGGCGGCCATGGTCCGCTCTGGGATCTGGCGGAAGACAAGGACAGCATCGCCCTAATCGAGACTTTTGCGGCCAAGGACCGGCCGATCGGCGCGGTGTGCCATGCGCCGGGCGTGTTTCGCCACGTCAAGGGCAAAAACGGGCAGCCGCTGGTCCACGGCCGCAAGGTGACGGGCTTCACCAATTCGGAGGAGGAAGCAGTGGGCCTGACCCAGGTCGTGCCCTTCCTCGTGGAGAACATGCTGCAGGAGCGCGGCGGCCGCTATGAAAAGGGCGCCGACTGGGGCGTGTTTGTGGTGACCGACGGCAAGCTGGTGACGGGTCAGAACCCGGCCTCGTCGGAAGAGGCGGCCAAGGCGCTGTTGGCGCTGCTGTAAGGCGGTGTGCCCACCCTCCCATTGAGGGGCAGGGTCGGAGCGGAGCTCCGGGGTGGAGTGAACGTTAGAGGCGCAAGCTCAGCTCAATGAGGTGGAACTCGTCGCCATTTGCGCCTCCACCCGCCGATTTGAAGCGACCTCCCCCTCAAGGGGGAGGTGGGAGCCTCACTCCCCGAGCTTCAGCTCCATCATCGTCAGGTCCAGCCAACGGCCGAATTTCTGGCCGACTTCGTGGTGCGTGCCGACAAGGCGGAAGCCGAGGCTCCTGTGGAGGGCGATGGAGCCGGTGTTGCCGGCTTCGATGGCGGCGATCATGACGTGGATGCCCCCCCGTGTCGCCCGTTCGATCAGGGCCGTCATCAGGGCCTTGCCGAGGCCGCGACCGTAAAAATCCTTCTCGACATAGACGGAGTGCTCGACCGACTGGCGGAAGCCGTCGAAGGCGCGCCAGTCGCCATAGGAGGCGTAGCCGGCGATGCGGCCGTCGATTTCGATGACGAGGATCGGAAAGCCGCGAGCCTGGCGGGCCTCGAACCAGGCCTTTCGGTTGTCGAGATCGACCAGGGTCTCGTTCCAGATCGCGGTGGTCTCGGCAACGGCGTGATTGTAGATGTCGAGGATGGCGGGAAGGTCGGCTTCGGTGGCGTCGCGCAGAATGAGATTGGACATGATCGGGCTTTTGCATTTTCCAGCGGAAAAACCGCCAAGCGGAACAGGAATGTGACGGGCGATACTTCGCCACGTCGAGACATCGGGCAACAAGGGGTTAAAGGCAAGACCACCACAGACGGAAAACGCGCGCATGAACTCTCTTCTTCCCGGCCTCCTCACCCGATACACCCTCGTTTTCATCGCAGCGCAAATCTTCATCCATCTGCTGGTGCTGGCGCTCGACAGCTATGGCTGGGGCGACAGCCTGTCGTCGGCCGGCAATGTGGCCGTGTTGATGGCCGCCGGCTCATCTGCCGGCAGCTTCGTGGCCGAGCGGCTGAAGGCACGCCCGAGCTGGGGGCTGAGCCTCAAGCTGTGCGCCCTGCTCGCGGTCGTCGCCACGGTTCTTGGCGGCTTGGTGCTGGCCGGCATCGTCTTGTTCAACGGCCTCACCATGGCGGAGCTGCAGCTGCTGGCCGGCGAAATGGGCATGACGCCTGTCACGGCGGCGCTGGTGCTGGCGGGTGTTTCGCTGGCTCTTTCCTTTCCGGTGACGTTGGCGGGTTTTCGCATCGGAGCCGGTCAGGTGGCGAAGCACATCGAGAAACAGGCCAAGCTGACGGGGATCTGAGGGGCGTTCCTTAAAGTCGTCATGCTCGGGCTTGTCCCGGGCATCTGCTGCGGTTGCCCAGCGCGCCACGTCAGCAAAAAGGTCGAGCCTGTCGTAGACCTCGGCAGATCCTCGGGACAAGCCCGAGGATGACGATCCAATGAAATCCTGGTGCCCTTAGCCGAGGCTGATCGCCGTGAACACAGCCGAATAATGCACGATGGCGGCTGTCACGACGAAGGCGTGCCAGATCGCGTTCTGGAAGCGCAGGCGTTCCCAGACATGGAAGACGACGCCGGCGGAATAGATGCAACCGCCGACGATGATCAGCGTCAGCGTCACGCCCGGAATGATTTCCGAGATCGGGCCCATGGCCAGCGCGCCGCTCCAGCCCATGCCGAGATAGAGCAGGATGGCGAGGCGGTCGTAGCGGCCGGGAAAGCGGAATTTCAGCCAGATGCCGGTAAACGCCGTGATCCAGATGCCGATGAGCAGCGCGAGGATCATCGGGCGATCGGCACCCTGGACGAGGAAGGGCGTGTAAGTCGAGGCGATCAGGATGAAGATCGCCGAGTGATCGAAGCGGCGCAGGATCCACTTCACCCTTGAATGCGGCCACATGTTGTAGGTGAAGGAAACGCCGAGCGAGATGATCAGGCCGAGGCCGTAGATCCAGCTGGCGGCGATGTTGGCATAGTCAGAATAGACGGTGGCGTAGAAGATGAGCGCGGTCGCACCCACCAGGGCGAAGACGACGCCGATGCCATGAATGATCCCGTCGGCGACCAGCTCGTGCAGGTCGTAGGCGCGGCCAAACTTGAACTGGTCGGTACTCATCACATCTCTTCGTTTTTCATCGCCGCTCGCAGCGAAGCCAGGTCACCGATGATGGCTGAAAAGCCTCCTGCCGACAAGCATGGCGCTCTTCACGATCACACCACGACTGTAACCTTGCTTGCTTGCCTTATCGTGACACGCCGCCTACCAATCAATGGTTACCGCCGAAATGGTTGCCGAGAAAAATCATGCGTTTCACCATACTCGCCACGTTTGCCGCCCTGCTCACCTATTGCTGGTTCCTTCTGAAAGTGGGGCAGGCGCGCAAGAAGTTCGGCATCGAGGCGCCGAAGACGACGGGCAATGCCGATTTCGAGCGGGTCTTTCGCGTACAGCAGAACACGGTGGAGCAGCTTGTTCTGTTCCTGCCGGCGTTGTGGATCTTCGGTTTCTACGTCTCAGACATGCTGGCCGGGCTGCTCGGCCTCGGCTGGACAGCGGCGCGTGTGCTCTACGCCGCCGAATATTACGCCGATGCCAAGACGCGCGGACCAGGGGCGGCACTGACGTTCCTCATCGGCATCGTGCTTCTGGTCGGTGGGACGATCGGGGCTTTAATCGGAGGCGTATAAGCCCGGCGGGTAACGCAGGTCAGCGGCTGTCGCCGACCAGCACCTTGCGCAGTGCCTGAAGTGTCTCGATCAGGGCTGCATCGTCGATGAAACGCGGTCCGACCAGCCCTTTGACGTCATCGTTCAGTTGGTCGGCGACCGGCTTCAGGCCGACACCTTTCTCCGTCAGATGAACATTGACCTGGCGCTCGTCGATGCGCGAGCGGCACCGGGTCACCAGGCCTGCCTGTTCCAATCGCTTGATCAGCGGTGTCACCGTTCCCGATTCCAGCGCCAGGCGTTCGGCAAGCTGCCCGACGGTGAGGCGATCTTCGGCCCATAACAGCCTCATGGCGAGATATTGCGGATAGGTGAGGTCGAGTTCTTCGAGCAATGGGCGGTAAGCCCGGGTGAAGGCAAGCGACGTCGCATAGATGGCAAAGCACAACTGGTGGTCCAGGCTCTTGTCATCCTTGTCCGCCATGAAATCCCTTTCGATCGCGATGCTGCGCCGTTCTGGTGACCGACTTCTTCACCGCTTGCGTTGACAGCATCCTGTTATCGGCAGGTGGTATAAGATGCGGCATGCGACAGAGGCAACCTCAAAGCAAGTCCGATCACTCTAGATCACATTACGACTTGTGCGCAAATCTCTCGCGTGACAGATATGTTCGTGCAACCTATTGCGCGCGAACCCGTGCGACGGAAATGGTGCTCCACTCCATCTCGAATGGGAGATCTTCCATGCTCATCAATCGTCGTTCCCTGCTGCTGACCGGGGCTGCCGCCGGCCTTGGCGCTGCTCTTTCCACCTCGGCATTTGCCGCAGCACCGCTTGCGGGTGTCCAGGCGCCGGGCTTCTATCGCCGCAAGGTCGGAAGCCTCGAAATCACCGCCCTGCTCGACGGCTATGCGCCACTTTCGGTCGACAATTTCTCCGGTGCCGACAAGGCCGATCTCGTCGGCATTCTGAACCAGGCCGGTCTCACCGAAAGTCTGCCGACCTCGGTCAATGCCTTCGTCATCAATTCCGGCGAGAAGACCTATCTCGTCGACACCGGGATTGGCGCCAATCAGATGTTCGGGCCGACGCTTGGTCGCACGATAGCCAATCTGGCAGCTGCCGGCATCACGCCGGATCAGATCGACGCCGTGATCTTGACCCATGCCCATCCCGACCATGCCGACGGCTTGATCGGCGCGGATGGTGCGGCCCTCTTCCCGAATGCTGAACTCGTTCTGCACGAGAAGGAGGCCGGGTTCTGGCTGGATGACGGCGCCCTGTCCAACGCCCCTGATGGCCTGAAGCCGATGTTCGACCTCGCTCGCAAGGCGCTGAAGCCTTATGAGGCGCGCACGCGTCTCGCCAAGGATGGCGAGATCTTTCCGGGCGTCGAGATGATCCTGTCTGCCGGACATACGCCCGGTCACAGCATCCTGCGCGTCGCCTCAGGTGCAGGCCAGATGCTGATCGTCGGCGATACCGTGCACAATGCAGCGATCCATGCCGTCAAGCCGGATGTCGGATTCGCCTTCGACATGGATCCCGCGCAGGCTGCCGCCAGCCGCCGCCGGATCTTCGACATGGTCTCTGCCGACAACATGCTGATCGCCGCCACCCATATCGCTTTCCCGAGCTTCGGCCGGATCTTCGTCGATGGCGATCACTATCGCTTCCAGCCGGCGGACTACGCCTACACGCTGTAAGGCATAGCGCCGACGCGGATACGGACGCAAAACAGATGGGACCGGGCCTTGTGCCCGGTTCTTTGCGTTGGGGGGAGCTGACACTTGGCCGAGCTCTCCCGTCACACGCCGACGCGGGCGCGATTCGACGTATTGCGTTTTGCGCTACAAGTTGCGATATTGCGGTTGATCAAGGATCTATCTCAATGTCCCGCATCCAGGACCGCAAGGACTATCCAATATCGATGCGCCTGCCGGAAGCGGATGTGGCGATGATTGACCGTGCGGCTGCTCTGAAAGGCCGATCGCGGACCGATTTCGTTCGGGATGCTGCCGTCAGGGCCGCTGAAGAAGCCGTCATGGAGCAACAGCTGATCCGCATGACAGAGGACGGGTTTACCGACTTCATGGCGCTGATGGCGGCGCCGGTGGAGGTTGAGCCCGAACTGGTTGAGGTGCTGCGCCGCCCTGCCCCCTGGGAGGCGGGTTACCGAGCGAAGGACTGAGCATGGTGCTTTCCGCTCCCGAGCCGCTGCATGACGGCCACGACCTGAGCGGCTTTTCCTGCGGCAAGCAGTCACTCGACACCTGGCTCAAAACGCGGGCACGCGCCAATCAGCAGAACGGCTTCACCGTCATCATTGTGGTGCATGATGCAGGACGGGTCGTCGGCTATTACGGCCTCTCTCCGACGGCCGTGCTGCCAGCGTCCCTGCCCCGCTCCATCCGCACCGGCCAGCCGCCCAATCCCGTGCCCTGCCTGCTGCTCGGGCAGCTTGCCGTCGATCAGTCCTATGCCGGGCATGGGATCGGGACAGGTCTCATCAAGCATGCGCTTACCCGCTGCGTGCAGGGCGCAGCGCTTGTGGGTGGGCGGGCGCTGATCGTCAATGCCATTGATGAAGAGGCGCGGCTGTTCTGGACACGGCGGGGGTTCCTGCCGTCGAAAGACGATCCGTTCCGGCTGTTGCGGCCGATCTCGCATATTGCGGCGGCTCTTGAGCAGGCGCAACACCCTCATACGTAACCTGCCCCCGCGCCACTGGACGCCCCGCCAAACGAAAACGAGGGAGCTTAACGCCCCCTCGCCTGTCTCATTTCACTGTCGCTCAGCTCACGCCGTCTGCATGGCCCCTGGCCCCGGCACGGCGCCGGGGGGGCACTTGCCGAGGATGATCATGCCCAAGACTTCATCCTTGGTGACATCTTCGGTGCGGGCATGGCCCACAACGCGGCCGTTCTTCATGACGAAGACGCGGTCGGCGAGGTCGAAGACGTCGTGGATGTCGTGGCTGATCAGGAAGATGCCGATGCCGTCCTTCTTCAGCTGCTGGATCAGCTCGCCGACCTGGGCGGTTTCCTGCGGACCCAAAGCGGCCGTCGGCTCGTCCATGATCAGGATCTGGGCGTCGAAGAGGATCGCGCGGGCAATCGCCACCGACTGGCGCTGACCGCCGGAAAGCGCCTTGACCGGCTCCTTGAAGCGCTGGAAGTTGGGGTTCAAGCGCCCCATGACTTCACGCGCCTTGGCTTCCATCGCGACGTCGTCGAGCGTGCCCCAGGCGGTGCGCAGCTCGCGGCCGAGATACAGATTGGCGGCGGCATCGACGTTATCGGCGACGGCGAGCGTCTGGTAGATCGTCTCGATGCCGTATTTCTTGGCGTCGCGCGGATTGTTGATATCGGCAAACTCGCCGCGGACCAGGATGTCGCCGTTGTCGCGCTTGTAGGCGCCCGACAGGATCTTGATCAGCGTCGACTTGCCGGCACCATTGTGGCCGAGCAGGGCCACGACTTCGCCCGGAAACAGGTCGATCGTGGCGTCGTCGACGGCATGAATGCCGCCGAAGGAGATGGAGACATTGCGCATTTCCACGAGGGGGGTGCGATTTTCCGACATGAGTTCAACTCCCCTTACTTCGCACGGGCGCGGTAGACGGTGTCGAGCCAGACCGCTACGACGAGCACGATACCGATGACGATGCTCTGGAGCGGTGTGTCGAGACCGAGCAGGACCATGCCCGAATTCAGTGATTGCATGACGATGGCGCCGAGCATGGCGCCGGCGATGGTGCCGACGCCGCCGGCCAGCGAGGTGCCGCCGATGACGGCCGCCGCGATGGTGTAGAGCTCGTCGAGCGTGCCCTGCGCATTGGTCGCGGCGTTCAGGCGCGCGGTCGAGATGGCGGCGGCGATGGCGCAGAGTGCCCCCATCAGCGCGAACATCTTGACGGTGACCCACTTCACCTTGATGCCGGCGAGTTCAGCGGCTTCCGGATTGCCGCCGATCGCGAAGACATAGCGGCCGAAGCGGGTGCGGTTGGTGATGAAGGCCATGACCATGGCGATACCGATGGCGATCAGGACCGGAACGGCGATGCCGAGACCGATCTGCAGACCACCTTCCGGCCAGGCGATGCCATTGGCTTCGGCATATTTCTTCGCCAGGTTCACCGGCATGTAATAGCTGTTGGCGACCCAGACGGCGCCGAGCACGGCAATGCAGCCGGAGGCGACGAGGAAATATTCGGCCCAGAGGGGACGCAGCGGGAAGCCGAAACGGCGGCGCTGCTTGCGGGTGTTGAGGATCGACAGCACGATCATGACGCAGGCGACTGCGCCGACGATCCAGCTCGCGGTCACGCCGATCGAACCGTCCGCGCCACCGCCCATCAGGCGGTAGGTGGTGTCCATCGGGGCGACGGTGGCGCCCGACGTGACCATCCAGGCGGCGCCGCGCCAGACGAGCAGGCCGCCGAGCGTGACGATGAAGGCGGGAACGCCGAGGAAAGCGATGATGGCGCCATGCAGCGCGCCGATCGCCGTGCCGACGAGAATGCCGGCCGACAGCGCGATGATCCACATCATCGGATGCTCAAACCCGATGATCGGCGGCAGGATGCGAGCCTGAAGCACCGCCATGATCATGCCGACGAAACCGAGGATCGAGCCGACCGACAGGTCGATGTTGCGGGTGACGATGACCAGCACCATGCCCGTTGCCATGACCGAGACGGAAGCCGCCTGGACCGACAGGTTCCACAGGTTGCGCGAGGTCAGGAACAGGCCGTTCGACAGGATGTCGAAGCCGATCCAGATAAGGCCGAGCGCGATGACCATGCCGAGCAGGCGCGTGTCGATCTCGGTGGCCTGGAAGAAGCGCTTGAGCGCTGAAACATTGGATGCCCGGGCTCCATGCGCGGGTGTGGCAAGGCTGTGATCCGCCATACGAATTATTCTCCCCAGTCGTTTGTCGGCTTGCGAAGGGCACGCGTCTCGCGCGGGCTTTCGGGCTTCTTGCCCGCCATCAGAATCGAGGCATCTCTCATTTTTCTGCAGCTGTCGGATGGTATGGACGGTGGCCCCTTAAAGCCGACCGAAACACCCCTGCCGCGATGCTCCCGATTAGTCGAAACGCCGCAGCGCAAAGGCTGCGGCGTTTCGGCTCAAGCTTTCAGCTCAGTCACTCGAAGCCGATCAGTTGCAGGCTGCAACAGAACCGGCGGCAACACCCTGGCAGGCCTCTTCCTTGGAGATCCAGCCAGCGTCGATGACGGTGGCGAGGTTTTCCTTGGTGATCGGCAGCGGAGCGATGAAGTAGGAGTTCATTTCGACGCCCTTCGGGCCGCCGGAGAACTTCACGGTGCCTTCGAGTTCGTCCATCGACTTGCCAGCGGCCAGTTCGTTGGCGATTTCAGCGGCCTTCTTGCCGAGTTCGCGGCTGTCCTTCCAGACAGATACGGTCTGCGTGCCGAGAGCGACGCGGTTCAGAGCGGCCTTGTCGCCGTCCTGACCGGAGACCGGAACGGCGCCAGCGAGACCCTGGGCTTCCAGAGCTGCAACCACACCGCCGGCCATGCCGTCGTTGGACGAAACAACGGCGTCAACCGCGTTGTTGTTGGCGGTCAGGAACTGCTCCATGTTCTTCTGGGCAGCTTCCGGCTTCCAGCCGTCGGTATAGGCTTCGCCGACGTTCTTGATCTTGCCCGAGTCGATGGCTTCCTTCAGCACTTCGATCTGGCCGGAATAGAGGAAGTCGGAGTTCGGGTCGGTCGAGGCGCCCTTGATGAAGACGTAGTTACCTTCCGGCTTCGCCTTGAACACTTCGCGAGCCTGCATGCGGCCCACTTCCTTGTTGTCGAACGTGACGTAGTAGGCGTCCGGGTTCTCGATCAGACGGTCGTAACCGACGACCGGGATACCTTCGGCAGTGGCCTTTTCGATGGCCGGAGCAATGGCTTCCGAATCCTGGGCCAGAACGATCAGGGCGTTTGCGCCCTGTGCGATCAGGCTTTCAATGTCGGTCAGCTGCTTGGCGGCAGACGTCTGAGCGTCGGCGGAGATGTACTTGTTGCCGGCGGCTTCGAGCGCTGCCTTGATCGCGGCTTCGTCCGTCTTCCAACGCTCTTCCTGGAAGTTCGACCAGGAGACGCCGACGGTCAGACCTTCGGCATTGGCGACAGAATGCAGGCTCACGATGACGGCAGTTGCTGCCATCAGCTTCATAACGGATTTCATTTTAAACCTCCCAAGGTGATAGCGGACCGTCGGAAGACCTCCCAACCTACGACCCGCTGCAAAACTGCCCTTACCCCATGGACCCCCGTCCAATGGTTTTTCTCGACAGTCGAGAAAATAACTGTCAGAAGATTCTCACGCTGTCAACACGGGCCGGAGGAGCCTTGCAAAGACAGTGACCAAATGCTTTGGGAGGAGCATGCGGTGGACCATACGAGAGCGGGCGACAAGCCCATCATGATAGCCAGTCCGAGGGCGAGCACTGAAGCTGTTCGCCACCAGAACAACGGGCTCGTGCTGAAAGTGCTGCGGCGTGAGGGGCCACTTGCGCATACCGATCTGTCGGGTGCAACGGGGCTTTCCTCGGCGACCGTTTCCGCCATTACCACCCATCTCGAAAAGAACGAATTGCTGGAGCGGCGCGAAGTCGCCAATCCCGGTCAGCGCGGCCGACCGCGCGCCCTTTTCGCCAGGCGGCGGGACGCAGCCCATGTGATCGCCGTGCGTATCTCCTCGCATGCCGTCCAGTATTCGCTCGCCGATTATCGCGGCACGATGATCGACCGTTTCGAGGAGGCCCGCGAACAGGGGCCGGAATCACCCCGGCGTTTTCTCGAAGGCTTTCGGGCGGCCATCGCCAGGATCATCCAGCGCTCGCGCCTGCCCGCTTCGGCGATCTCGACGATCTCGATTTCCAGCAAGGGATTGGTCGATCGCGAGGGGGCGAAACTTCTGTGGTCGCCGGTCTTCGGCTACCAGGAACTCGACTTCCAGAGCGCCCTTTCCGATTTCGGCGGCGGACGCATCCATCTCTTCAACGAGAGCCTGCTCGTCACCCATGCGCTGGCGCTGCGTCTGGAAAAGAATCGCGGCGTGCCACTTGTGTCGCTCGCGACACTGTCGCTCGGCCATTCGATCGGACTCGGCATCGCCTATCGCGACCAGCACGGCGATCTCGAGATCAGGGCGCCGAATTTCGGCCATATGCTGCACGCCGATGACGGCAAGCTCTGCCGCTGCGGCGCGATCGGCTGTATCGAGGCCTCGGCCGGCTTCTACGGCATCCTGCGCATGGCCTTCGAAGTGCCGCCGGATACGATCCCGGCGAAGTTCGTGCCGCTTGCAGAAATGGAAAAGATCGCGAGCCGCGCCCGCCAGGGCCACCGCGCCTCGCAATATGCCTTCCGCCAGGCGGGTCTGGCGCTCGGCCAGGGACTGTCGCGCATGCTGAGCCTTGCCGAGGAAACCATGCCGATCGCGATCACCGGGCCGGGCACGCGCTTCATGGATCTTCTCACTCGTGGCCTTGATGAGGGGCTGGCGCAATCGCAGCATGTGCGCGTGCGCGGTGCGCCGGAGATCCTGATCATCACCGAGGAAGAAACGCTGGTCTTCGAGGGGCATGTGGACCGGGCGTTGACGGAGATCGACCAGGATCTGGGTGGGTGAAGGTGCGCCTGCACCTTCTTGCATCCATGGGTAGAGGCACTTAGTTTTTCCCAATGGCCTTTCTCATGTTTTTGTAGTAACAATAATGGATATCACCTTCGATCCTGAAAAGCGGATGAAGGCCCTTGTTGAGAGGGGATTGGATTTTGCGCGGGCGGGCGAAGTTTTCGCCGACCGGCATCTGACTATAGAAGACGACCGCCGCGATTATGGTGAAGTCCGATTCATGACGATCGGCATGCTGGATCAACGGATGGTGGTGATGATCTGGACGCATCGCGAACCGGCAATTCGTGTCATCAGCATGAGGAAGGCGAATGACCGTGAGTACACCATCTACAAAGCTCGACTTGTCGGACATTGACGACGAGGCGCCCGACCTTTCGGTCAGCCCCTGGGTGGAAAAATTTGAGGCGGCACCCGTTCGTAGTGGACGCCCCAAAAGTCCAAAGACCAAGGTCTCCACAACAATCCGACTCGACCAAGAGGTGATCGATGCCTTTCGCGCGGAAGGTCCGGGCTGGCAGTCCCGGATCAATGCTGTGTTGAAGGACTGGCTTCGGACGAAAGCCTGATTTTCGTTCGTCGAAGGATGCGCGTCTCCGAGAATTCCTGTGCTTCAATTTCAGTTTTTCGGATCGACGTCCGGACAAAGCTCAGGCATAGCAGCACGCAATTCAAGTTTTCGACGCGCCGGTGACCGTTCACCGTGCCCGCGTCATCCGATCTGCAGCCCGACCCGAGACTGGGAAGGCGGAGATTGGTTCGTCCGGAGAGAGACCCCGATGATCAAGATCATGGTATTGCTGCATGCCGCGCAAGGCCGGGAGTGGCAGACGCCGCCGAAGGGCACGAGTTTGAAGACGCTTGGCGAGGCCGAGGAAGAGGGGCTGATCGAGATCCGCGGCGAATTCCAGAAGCGGCAGTTTCGGCTGACGGCGCGCGGCTTCGATATGGTGGAGCGCGACCGGCGGCGGCTGGAAGCGCGGCGGAGCTGAAGGCTCAAAGCACGGCCGGGCGACTTGATCACCGTCATGGCGCGCCCTACCCTTCCGTTCCGGGAGGACGCCATGAACCAGCAGGACGTATCGCACACCAAGCGCAAATCCGGCGCGGAGCCGAAGGCCTATGTCTTCGACGCCTATGGGACGCTGTTCGACGTGCATTCGGCGGTGCGTCGGCATGCGGGAGCGATGGGGCCTGACGCGCAGGCCTTTTCCGATCTCTGGCGGGTGAAGCAGCTCGAATATACCTGGGTAACGAGCCTGATGGGTCAGTACCGGGATTTCTCTGATCTGACCGAAAATGCCCTCGATTTCTGCCTTCAACGCTTTCCGGCCGTGGAACGGGGACTGAAGACCGAACTCATGGAGGCCTATCGGCGGCTCGACTGTTTTGCCGAAGTGCCGGCTGTGCTGTCAGCGCTGCGAGACGAAGGGGCGAAGGTCGCGATCCTGTCCAACGGCACGCCCCGGATGCTGGAGGAGGCGGTCGAGGCGGCTGGTATCGGACACCTGCTCGATGATATCTTCTCGGTCCATCCGCTCCGGATCTACAAGACGGCACCGGCGGCCTACGCGCTCGTCACCTCGACCTATCGGATCGCGGCACCGGACATCGCCTTCCAGTCGTCGAACCGCTGGGACATCGCCGGCGCCAAGGCATTCGGATTTGTGTGCCACTGGATCAACAGATCCGGCGCGCCGGAGGAATATGCGGACTTGCCGCCAGACGAGGTGATGAGCACGCTGAACGGGCTCCTCACATCCGACTGAGCCGCGACCGTGTCGCGGGCGATGCCGCGGCACGGTATCTGCGGTCCTTCAAGCTTTGGACGCGCTGCCCTCCCGCGCCTTGCGGGCGAACTCGTTCAGGGCCGCGAATGTCTGGTCGAAGCGGTTTTCCGCTTCCGCGGAGCGCAGGAAGCCGACCCGTTCGACGAGGATCTCGGCCGGTGTCGGCTGCTTTGCGAAAAGCCCCATGACCTCGTCGATGAAGGCCTCGAGCGGCATATAGCCCTCGCGGGTCGACTGGCCGGGCGTGAGTTCCGTCTGAACGGCGGGCGGTGCGAGTTCGATCACCTCGACCTTGCCGGACAGCGCATCGCGCAGGCTTTGCGTGTAGCTGTGAATCGCGGCCTTGGTGGCCGAATAGGTGGGCGTTGCCACCAGCGGCACGAAGGCGAGGCCGGAGGAGACGTTGACGATCGCCGCATTCGGACGGGCTGCCAGATGCTCGACCAGCGCATCGATGAGCCTGATCGGACCGAGCAGATTGGTGGTGATCGTCGCTTCCGCATCGGTGAGATCGCGAGCCCGGTCGAGCGCCTCGAAGCGCATGATGCCGGCGTTGTTGATCAGCACGTTTACATCCGGGAAGCGGGAGACCAGTGTTTCGGCAAAGGCCGCGATGGCGGCGGGGTCTTCGATGTCGAGCGGCAGGGCATGCATGTTCGACCGATCGCCGACGACGGCCTGAAGGCTTTCGAGCCTGCGTCCGGCGACGATCACGGTGTTGCCGAGGTCGTGGAAACGATGGGCGAGTGCTGCCCCGATGCCAGAGCCGCCGCCGGTGATGAGGATGGTATTGCCTGTCATGTGCATGGGAAAGCCTCTTTGCTGTTGTGCTTCCCAAACCTAGGATCCATACTCTCTTTATCGAAGTAGGCACCGAAAAGATTTATACACACCAAATGGAGAGTGTCTGATGTCCAAGGCGAATCCTCTCGTTCAAAATATCGTTCCGCTCGCCGTCGACCCGCAAATCGAGGCGCTGGTGCGCGACATCATCTCCAAGGTGGCGGACAAATGGACCATGCTGATCCTCGAGGCGCTGGAGGAGCATGGCACGCTGCGCTTCACTCAACTCGGCCGGACGGTCGGGGGCATCAGCCAGAAGATGCTGACCCAAACGGTCCGCCAGATGGAAGAGGACGGGCTGGTGCAGCGCACGGTGCATCCCGTCATCCCTCCGCATGTCGATTACACACTGACGTCGCTCGGACAAAGCCTCGGCGAGGCCTTTTGCGGCGTGTGGATCTGGGCGGAAGAGCACCGGGACGAGATCGAGGAGGCGCGGCGGGTTTTTGCTGCTGCGACGCGGAAAGGTTAGGCCAGCCTTACAACCTCAAATACTTCGGGAGGGACCCATGGGCTGGAACGCCGCGCAATATCTCAAGTTCGAGGACGAGCGGACGCGGCCGGCGCGCGATCTGTTGGCACGGGTGCCGATCACCGAAGCGCGACGCGTGGTGGATCTCGGCTGCGGACCCGGCAATTCGACGGAACTGCTGGTCGAGCGTTTCGGCCCTGATGCCGTGACCGGGCTCGACAGCGACGACGACATGCTGGCCAAGGCGCGCGCCCGCCTGCCGGGCATCCCGTTCATCCAGGCGGATCTGGCCTCGTGGCGGCCGGACGTGTCCGTCGACCTGCTCTACGCCAATGCCGTGCTCCAATGGCTTCCCGATCATCTCGACATCATGGCCCGGTTGATGGAAGAGAGCCTCGTTCCCGGCAGCGTGCTGGCGGTGCAGATGCCGGACAATTTCGGCGAACCCAGCCATGTGGCGATGGAGGAGACAGGTGCGGACGGACCCTGGTCGCAAGCCTTTGCCAGCGGAAGAATCCGGCGGCCCCGGCTGCCCGCTCCGGCCGAGTATCTGCGCAGGCTGCAAGGGCTCTCGGCCAAGATCGATGTCTGGCATACGGTCTACTACCACCCGATGGCGGATGCCGAGGCGATCGTCGCCTGGGTCGAGAGCACGGGACTGAGACCCTATCTGGCGGCGGTGGCGCCCGACGAGCGCACGGCTTTCCGGGCGGCCTATCTGGCACGGATCGAGCGGGCCTATCCGCCGATGGCCGATGGACGGCGGCTGCTCGCCTTTCCGCGGTTTTTCGTTGTCGCGGTCAAGGCGTGAGCAGGATGCGGGCCGGTCCTTGTCCGGCCCCACCAGAGGTCAGAGCCAGCCCTTGCGCTTGAAGACGAGAAAGGGCAGGAGCGCCGAGAGCAGCATGATGGCGAGCGCCATCGGATAGCCGATCTGCCAGCTCAGTTCCGGCATGGTCTCGAAGTTCATGCCATAGATCGACGCGACGAGCGTCGGCGGCAGGAAGGCGACCGAGGCGACGGTGAAGATCTTGATGATCTGGTTCTGCTCCAGATTGATCAGGCCCAGTGTCGCATCGAGGAGGAAGTTGATCTTGTCCTGCAGGAATTGCGCATGGTCGCCGAGCGAGCCGGCGTCGCGCTGCAGGAGCTTGATCCTCTGCCGGGTATCCTTGGCACCCTTGCGGGCCGGCGCCTCGAGAGCGGCGTGATAGGCGACGAGGCGGGAGATCGAGACGAGGCTTTCGCGGGTTGCCGTCAGGAGGTCACCCTTGCGGCCGATCTGCTCGATCAGCGCCTGAAGGTCGCGCGTGCTCGTACCGGCCTTGCCGCCGGCCTGGCCCTTGTTGCCGCTGTTCTTGGCGCGAAAGACCTCGCGGGAGACACCGTCGATCTCGTTGCCGACCCGTTCCAGGACGTCGGCCATGCGGTCGATGATCGCTTCCAAGAGACCGAGCATCACCGTCTCGCCGCCGACACAGGCAAGGCCGTTCGGGCGGCGGGCACGGGCAAGGAATGCGGCAAAGGGTTTCGGCTCCGCATAGCGGATGGTGACGAGGGACGCGGCCCTGAGGATGAAGGTGACCGGCGTCTTGACCGGATCGTCGCCGTCGAGACCGGCAAGCGCCGTCATGGTCATGAACTCGGCGCCATCCTCCTGATAGAGACGGGCGGAGAGCTCGATTTCCTCCATCTCGTCGCGGGTCGGAAGATCGAGGCCGAGCGCCTCCTCGACGAGGCGGATCTCGCCGGGTTCGGGATTGAGGAGATCGAACCAAATCGGGCCGGGCTTGCGGGCGACGGCGGGCTCGACGGCCGCCGGCTCACTTGCTGGCGCTGCGGCACCGGCCATAGATGCCACAGGCACGGCGTTGGCGACGAGCACATCGGTATCGACGGGCACAAGATGTTCGGCTTCGCGGGAAAACAGGCGCAGCATGGGTCTCTCCTTCGGCGGCCTCAAGACCGCCTCGCCCATGCGCATGCAGGACTAGAGACGGGCCTTTGGCCAAATGTCTGACGTCGAACTTCGACTGTCGGGGTTCATCTTTCTGGTCCTCTTGATCGGTGCATCCGCAAGGGGATGCCCATGCGGGAGACATGTGACCGCAGGCGCGAAAAGTCAAGCTGCGCCGGGCGCGCGGGAGCCGTGTCGGAATGTCGTGGCCGAGGCCTTGTTCAGCCGACCACCGGCCCCGTCACGAAAGCGTGGCGACCGGCGTTTTTCTCGGTTATGGAGACGCAAGAATAGAGCTTCGCCGCAGGGTGAGGCAACGAGAGACGAGGAATCCCGAAAGATGAGCCAGACCTGGAGCAAGCCCGTGATCCTGCACGGCATCGGCGAAGAGGGCGAGGATGTCGTGGTCGATTGTTCCCTCGGCGCCTCCTGGGCGCTGATCGAGGACTGGCCGGAAGAAGAGAGCGAGGTGCTGGACAAGGCGCTGCTCGTGCTGGCCGCCGTCGCCCAGGGCAAGGCCAAGGAAGAGGACGGTCGCAAGGCGCTGATCTCGGCCGCACTCGCAGCCGGGGTGAAGATCACCGCCTGAGGCCTCGGATCACATCAGACCGAGTGTGATGGCCGAGAGCACCGCATAGCGTCCGGCCTTGGCGATCGTCACCAGGAGAAGGAAGGTCGGCAAGGGTGTGCGAAGGACACCGGCGACGACGGTCAGAGGATCGCCGATGACCGGGACCCAAGAGAGAAGCAGCGACCAGAGGCCGAAGCGGCGATACCAGGCTTCGGCGCGAGCGAGCTTGTCTTCTGATACGGGAAACCAGGACCGGTGGCGAAACCGCTCGATGAAGCGGCCGAGCAGCCAGTTGACCACCGAACCCAGAACATTGCCTGTCGTCGCGACGAGCAGCAAGAGAAGGACCGACTGGTCGCCGGCGAGGATCAGGCCGACAAGCACGGCTTCCGATTGGGCAGGGATGATGGTCGCGGCGAGGAAGGCGGCGAGAAAAAGTCCGAGATAGGTTGCGAGAGCGGTGATCACCGCCGAGCACTAGCCCGGCGCAGCCGGTCTGGCAATCGCCGGCGCCAGGCAATTGCCGAGCATAGGGCGCCGCCATCTGCAGCCCCTTGCTCTCATAAACAGAAAAGGCCGCCACGCATCCGGGGGACGATGCGTGGCGGCCGGATGGCCGGGGGCTGGCCATCGAAGTTCGTGTCGGTCAGACGACGCGGCGGGCGGCTTCCTCGATGCGCTCGGCAGAGCCGACCTCGTCTGCATCCCGAACGATCGTGCCTTCGACGCGGGCGCCGGGCTGGAGACCGCCCGGGGCCTCGTCGCGCACCGCATGCGGCGTCGGCGTTGTGATGGCGCCGTGACCGGGATCGTTTACGTCCTGGCCGCGCACCCCGTCTTCATCCGTTGTGCGCTCGCGATCGGCGGCGAGCTTTCTCGCCTGCTGTTCGGCCGTCGCGCGGGTGATCAGGGTCGAAAGATCGGAGTCGGTGTAATCGGCAAAATCGATGTCGGGGGCCATGGTGTGCTCCTGTTTTGAGGTCGGAGGTAGAACGCCTGATGCGGGCAAAGGTGCCATGCGCAGACGAACATTCCCGGCGTCGCGCGGTCGCTCGCTCAACGTTCCGGATTGTCGGCATTGGCGAGCGGTGACGGGCGGCCATCCGGGCCATCCTCGCCCTGACGCTGCTCGATGTCCTCCATGTCCTGATCCACCAGATAGGCGTCCGTGGTCCCGAGTCGGGCGGCTTCGCGGACGGCATCGTGACTGATGCCATCGACGGCACCGTCGTCGACATGACTTTCCACCCGGTCTTCGCGCAAAGGGCGATCAGTGTCCTGATCGGCTGCGGTATCTGGGCGATGAATATCTTTGTCGGTCATGATTGCCTCCAAGGCAGGCAGTTTTCTGGTTGCCTGTCACAACGAAGCTGGGCCGTGCTTCGTTCCCTGTCGGCTGAGATGTGACCTTCGCGCCCGGCCTTCGACCCCGTGGCACGGACCGGAATGCCCGCGAGACGAAGGACGGCAAGCGCTACGGGATCCGCTTCTGCCTGTGAGGGAGGCCGGGTCGGGGGTGCCCCGGCCTCCCTCACCTCCCCTCAGAGCGTCATTTTCTCCTTCGGATGCGGGCTGTCCTCATAGGCACCCCAGATCGACTGGTCGAAATTGATCGTGGCCCCGGTCATCAAGCCGCTTTCCTCCGACGACAGATAGGCGCAAGCGCGGGCAACCTCGGCCGGGTCGACGAGGCGGCCGAAGGGCTGGCGGGCGGCGGCTTCCTTCAGCCAGTCGGCCGCTGCGCCGTGATACTCCCGCTGGATCCGGTCTTCGCCGTCGCTCGCCATCCAGCCGATGTTCAAGGCATTGCAGCGGATGCGGTTTTTCAACAGACCGAAAGCGACGTTGCGGGTCAGCGTGTCGAGGGCGCCCTTGGAGGCGCAATAGGCGGCGATGAAGGGCTGGCCGGCCATTGATGACATCGAGGAGATGTTGACGATCGTGCCCTCGACGCCGTCGCGCAGCATGAGCTTTACCGCATCCTGGATCAGGAAAAAGGGCGCGCGGGTGTTGATCGCGAACATGCGGTCGAACAGCGCCTCGTCGGTGTCGAGAATGGTGCCGCGATCGGTGATGGCGGCGACATTGACGAGCGCGTCGATACGGCCGAATTTTTCGTCGGCGGCTGCGATGACCCGGCGGCAGTCGGCCACTTCGCCGAGATCGGCCGCGACGAAATGCACCGGTATGCCATAGCGCTCCTTGATCTCACGCGCCTTGGCCTCACCTTTGTCGCGGCTGCGGCCGCAGATGACGAGCCCGCCGGCGCCGCGTTCGGCAAAGAGCCTTGCGACTTCCGCGCCCAAGCCTTGCGTGCCGCCGGTGACAACGGCGATCTTCTTGTCCAGTCTTCCCATTTGAACCCTCATGCCCTGCGCTTGGCAACCTGTGTCTCGACGAGCGCTGCGAAGGCCTCAGGCTCCATCCCTGCCTGCAGCGCTTCCGCCATCATGGTGTTCTGCGTCTTCGGCGCAAGCCCGCCGACCGGCGGATCGCTGTCGAGATTGGTCGGGAAAGCGTAACCTTCGGCCGTCGCGGCGATGGCATTTCCGATCTGGGTCTGCGTCAGCGATCCCGATGTGCGGGCCGCCAGCAGTGCCGGATAGACCGCCTTGCACATGGCATCGCGGTTGATGCTTTCCATGGCGCGGCCGAAGGCGGAGGAAACCTGGAGCAGGTTCGCCATGCGCCAGATGTCATCAGAGACATTGTTGCCGGCACCATGCATGAGAGCCGGATTGAAGAAGACGGCATAGCCCTTTGACAGGGGCAGCTGCACATGGTGCTCGGTGAACACCGCCTGGAATTCCGGCCGGCCGAAGGCGAGATAACCTTCGAAGAAGCTTTGCGAATAGGGCAGGAAGAGCGTCGGCCCGCTTTCGACCGGCATGTCGCAATGGGCGACGGCGCCCTGCAGGGTGAGCAGTGGCGAGACGGCGTGGATGTGGCCCGGATAGGCCTGCATCTGCTCCGGCGACATGAAGCCGAGATGATAGTCGCGATGCGGGACCTGCGCCTTGCCGCCGGGGTTTACCCGGTTCATCTGTGCCGTCATCTGATAACCGCGACCGAGCCAGGCTTCGGACGCCATGGCGATGGCTTCCGAGGCGTAATAGCGGGCGAAATTGTCGGGGTCGGCAAGCGCGTGTTTCTGCAGCGAATTCCAGATCCGGTCATTGGCGCCGGGCTTGGCGAAATGGTCGGCGGCCGCCTTGCCGCCTTCCTTCTCGGCCTTGACGATGGCGTTGAAGACCTCGGTCGCGCGGTCGATGACGGAAAGATCCGCAATGGCGTTCTTGATGACGATGACGCCGGGGCCTGTCGAGAAGGCTTCGACCCATTCAGCCATCAGTTCCAGCCGCGCATCCGGATCCGCGGCGAGCTCGCGGACCCTCGATCCGTCATAGACCAGCACGTTCTTTTCGACACCAATTGCATAGGGCCAGTCGGCGGGATTGGTCTTCTGTGCAACGAGCGTGCGAAAGCGCTCGACGTCGCCGGCCTGGCTGTCGAGCCAGACCTTGCCACGGCGACGGCCGGTCAATGTCCTCTGGTCCATGATATCCTCCCGAAATCCTCAACCGTCTTGACCATAGCCAAGAGACGGGCGAGACATGAGCGGTCGGACACCTCAAAAACACCTCAAGGCCTCACTTATGCGCCCGCCCTTCCCGATCAAGGAAATCGCCCTGCAATCGGGGCTCAGCCTCGCCACCGTCGATCGGGCGCTGCATGGGCGCAGGCATGTGGCGAAGACGACAGGCTTACGCATCGAAGCGGCGATCGCCGAACTGGAGCGGCAATATCAAGAGGTGCAAATCGGGGGCCGGAGGTTGGTGATCGACGTCGTCATGGAGACGCCGCAGCGGTTTTCGAACGCGGTGCGCGCCGCCTTCGAGGCGGAATTGCCGGGCATGCGGCCCGCTTCGCTGTCGGCCCGTTTCCATGTGGCCGAGACCATGGCGGAACGGGATCTTCTCGCCATCCTGAAGCGCATTCGCCGGCGCGGCAGTCACGGCGTGGTGTTGAAAGTGCCCTCGACACCGGCGATTGCGGAGATGGCGGGGGACCTGATGGCGAGCGGCATTCCCGTGGTGACGCTGGTGACCGACCTGCCCGCTCCGGTGCGCCAGGGTTATGTCGGCATGGACAACCGCGTGGCCGGGGCAACGGCCGCCTATCTGCTCGCTCGCATGGCCGGGCCGGCCGGGGGCAAGGTGTTGCTGACGCTGTCGAGTGCCCGCTTTTCCGGCGAGGAGGAGCGTGAGCGCGGCTTTCGCGCGGCGCTCGAGAAGGATGCGCCACATCTGGGCGCCGTCACGATCTCGGAAGGGTTCGGGGTGGACCGGACGACCGAGCAGCAGGTGAAGACGGCACTGACCGCCGATCCCGAAATCCGCGCCGTCTATTCGATCGGCGGCGGCAACCGCGCGATCCTCAGGGCCTTTGCCGAGGAGAAGCGGAAGACCGATGTCTTTGCCGCCCACGACCTGGATGCCGACAACCGGACCCTGCTGGCTGAGGGGCAGCTGACCTTCGTCATCCATCACGACCTGCGCCAGGACGCCCGCAGCGCCTGCCAGATGGTGATGGCACATCACCGCATGCTGCCGAAGGATTTTCGCATTGCCCCGTCGCGGGTGGCGATCGCCACGCCGCACGAGGTGCATCCAGCCTAGAACAGCAAGCGGCATCCGCCCGTCAGGCGGCCCGGTCGATCTGTCTTGTCGACTGCCCGCCCTTCGCGGCCGAAGTCTGGAAGCGGGAGACCATGGTGTAAAGTTCCCTTGCGCTTTCGGCGAGCGAGGCGGCGGTGGCGCTGGCTTCCTCGCCGGTCGCAGCACTCTGTTGCGTCACCTTATCCAGGGTGTTGATGGCGCTGTTGATCTCGCCGATGCCCTGGGTCTGTTCTCGAGCGGCAACGGAGATCGCATCGACATTGCCGTCGATTTCCTGGACCTGATCGACAATGGACTGCAGCGCTTGACCCGTCTTGTCGACGAGGGCGACGCCGTGTTGCACGGCGTCGGAGGCCTTGGCGATCAGGCCCTTGATATCCTTGGCGGCACTGGCGGACCGCTGTGCGAGTTCCCGGACCTCCTGGGCAACGACCGCGAATCCCTTGCCGGCCTCGCCTGCGCGGGCTGCCTCGACGCCGGCATTCAGCGCGAGCAGGTTGGTCTGGAAGGCGATCTCGTCGATGACGCCGATGATGTTTTCGATTTCGCGCGAGGAGCTGGCGATTTCACCCATGGCTGACGTCGCCTGCTTGACCACAAGGCCGGAAGCTTCCGCATTGGTGCGCGTCTCGCCGACCAGCCGGGTGGTGGTCAGGGTGCGGTTTGTCGTGTCCTTGATCGTGGTGGTGATCTCTTCCAGGGCGGCTGCAGTCTCCTCGACGGTCGCAGCCTGACGTTCGCCATTGGTGGCGATGCCGTTTGCGACATCGTTGATGACGGCGGCATTGGCCGTGAGGGCGTGCACGGCCTGAACGATGCCGCTCAACGTTCTGTCGAGGGCCTCGGCGGTCGTGTTCACGTCAAGCCGCGTGTCTTCCATGACGGAGTCGAGCGGTTCGGTCAGGCGAACGGTCACATCACCTTCGGCCAGACGCTTGATAGCTGCACCGATAATCTTCACCGCCTGCATGCGGGCACTGATGTCGGCGGCGACCTTGATCACCTTGTAGACCTTCCCGCGCGAATTGAAGACCGGCGTGTAGGCGGCCTGGATCCAGACCTCGCGGCCACCCTTGCCATAACGCACGAAGTTAGAGGCGATGAATTCGCCGGCCCGCAGCCGCTCCCAGAACTGTGCATATTCGGCTGTCGTGACATAGGTCGGGTCGCAGAACATGCGATGATGCTTGCTGACGATTTCGGCATGATCGAAGCCCATGGCCTTCAGGAAATTCTCATTGGCCTGGACGATCGTGCCGTCGATTTCGAATTCGATGATCGCCTGGGACTGGTCGATCGCGCGCAGACGGTTGGCGTCGTGCAGAGCTGTGATCTTGGTCGCGGTGATGTCGGAGGCGATCTTCAAGACGCGGACCACACGACCGGCATGGAAGACGGGGTTGTAGGTCGCCTCGATCCAGACATCCTCGCCGGTCTTGCTCTGGCGTCGAAACTGACCACCCTGGACCCGTCCGGCCGCAAGGTCCGACCAGAAGCGCTGGTAATCCGGCGACTGGCGGATCGCGTCTTCGCAGAAGATGCGGTGATGTTTGCCAACGATTTCATCGAGACGATAGCCGAGCGTCTTGAGGAAATTCTCGTTGGCGTCGAGGATGGTACCGTCAGGCGAGAAGGAAATCATCGCCTGTGCGTTGGAAAGGGCTCTCATGTCATCGGCAAGCTTGGTGGCGTGCAGGTAATCCGTCAGCATATTCGTGCCTCTTGAGGTTTCTCGAATACACCTAACCATCGGAATATTAATGTTTACTAAATTCTGCACCCGGGATTAGCAGAATTGATAAACGTCAAAAATGTGGGCGCAGCATCGATACTATCTTTGGATGAATGAAGACTTCCTCATGGAATTGCCGTTGTCACCTGGCCCGTTTTTGACCGGCTAAGCGGAAATCAACAAAGACAAGCGCCCGGCAGCTAACCGGGCGCATGTCTTCATCTTTTGTGATCGCAGGTCTCCGTCCATGCCGGAGAGAGAATGCCCCCCGGAGCAGACAGCGATATGAGAGCCCGTCAGGCGGCCCTGACGACCGAGTGCTGAACCTGGCCTGGCCGAAGCGCAGAAGTCTGGAAGCGGGAGACGAGCGCGTAGAGGTCTCTTGCGCCATCGGCGAGAGAGTTGGCGGCAGCGCTCGCTTCTTCGACGGTCGCGGCACTCTGCTGCGTCACCTTGTCGAGCATATTGATCGAGCCGTTGATTTCGCCAATTCCTTGCGCCTGGTCGCGGGCCGCCGTCGAGATGGCATCGACATTACCGTCGATTTCCTGGACCTGGTTGACGATCGATTCGAGCGCATGGCCGGTCTGGTCGACGAGGGCGACGCCGTGGCGCACGGCACTCGCGGACTTGGCGATCAGGCCCTTGATATCCTTGGCGGCGCTGGCTGAGCGCTGGGCGAGTTCGCGCACCTCCTGGGCGACGACCGCAAAGCCCTTACCGGCCTCGCCCGCTCGAGCCGCCTCGACGCCGGCATTCAGCGCGAGCAGATTGGTCTGGAAAGCGATCTCGTCGATCACGCCGATGATGTTTTCGATTTCGCGCGAGGAGCCGGCGATCTCGTCCATGGCCGTGGTCGCCTGGGTGACGACCGTGCCCGAGGCTTCCGCATTGGCGCGGGTCTCGCTGACGAGGCGGGTGGTGGCAAGCGTTCGAGTGGTCGTGTCCTTGACCGTGCGGTTGATCTCTTCGAGGGCCGCGGCCGTTTCCTCGACCGTTGCGGCCTGACGTTCACCGTTTGCGGCGATGCTGTTGGAGACGTCGCTGATGACGGCGGCATTTTCGGACAGCGCCTGGGCGGCGCGCACGATGCCGGTCATGGTCTGATCGAGCGCTTCTGCCGCCGTGTTGACGTCGAGGCGGGTGTCTTCGAGAACCGAGTCCAGCGGTTCGTTCAGGCGCACCGTCAGATCGCCCTCGGCAAGGCGCTTGATGGCCGCGCCGATGATCTTGACGGCGCGCATGCGCGGGCTGATGTCGGCCGCGACCTTGATGACCTTGTAGACCTTGCCGCGGGAATTGAAGACCGGCGTGTAGGCTGCCTGGATCCAGACCTCGCGGCCACCCTTCCCGTAACGTACGAAGTTGGAGGCGATGAATTCGCCAGCGCGCAGGCGCTCCCAGAACTTCGCATAGTCGGCCGTGTCGACATAGGTCGGATCGCAGAACATGCGGTGATGCTTGCCGACGATTTCGGCATGATCGTAACCCATGGCTTTCAAGAAATTCTCATTGGCATGAACGATGGTGCCGTCGATCTCGAATTCGATGATCGCCTGGGACTGGTCGATCGCCCTCAGGCGGTTGCCGTCATGCAGCGAGGCGATCTTGCTCGTCGTGATGTCGGAAGCGATCTTCAGGATGCGGACCACGCGGCCGCCACTGAAAACCGGATTGTAGGTCGCCTCGATCCAGACATCGTCGCCCGCCTTGCTCTGGCGGCGGAACTGGCCGCTCTGGAACTTGCCCGCGGCAAGTTCGGCCCAGAAGCGCTGATAATCGGGTGACTGGCGGATCGCGTCTTCGCAGAAGATGCGGTGATGCTTGCCGACGATATCGTCGAGACTGTAGCCCAGTGTCTTCAGGAAGTTCTCGTTGGCATGAAGGATGGTGCCATCGGGTTTGAATGAGATCATCGCCTGCGCCGTGGAAAGCGCCTTCATGTCTTCGGCAAGCTTATTCGCGTTCAGGTAGTTCGACAGCATGTTGGCCCCCAGGCGTGGATATATGCCTCAATCAAACCTGCGTTATGTTAACGACCGCTAAATGGCGGGGCGTATTTTGTCATAAATGACAAACGTTAAACGGGAATTCGATGAGATGGACCCAAAAAAGGTTGAATTCGAAACAACTCACAGGCCCTGACGAGCAAGGCGCACCTCATTTTTGAGGGGTGCGGACTTCGGGTCCCGCCAGCTTTCCTCACCCGCAGGCTTCCGAGTCGCCATATGTTCCATATGGGGAACAATCGCGCTTGACGCAAGGCCATGAAAAAACCGCCGGATCTGCACCCGGCGGTTGAGACTGAATTTGATCATTCGGAGGACCCGTCAGTCATCGCGGCGGATCATGCCGGAGATAGCTGCGGCGGCGATGGCGGTGACGACCCAGCCGAGTACGATGAAGATCTTCTGGAGGTAAAACATCCAATAGCCCCAGGCGCCGCGACCCGGGGACGGCGCCCAGGCGTCGGTCTGGCCGAGATCGAGCACGGGGACGACGACGTCGAGGGCATAGGCGAAGGAGTAGAAGGTTTCGTAGTCCTTGCCGGGGGCAAGGGCGTCGGACCATTCGGCGGCAGGGTTTTCGGAGGGTCCGTCGGCGATGGTTTTCCAGTCTTGCGATGTCAGGACGACGGGGGAGTTGGGGGCGAAGTCGCCGGCGTTCCAGGTGGCGAAGGCGGCTAACATCGTGAGGCAGACGAGACCAGCGATCCAACCAAGGCTACGCAGCGGTTTATAACCGTAGCCGGCGACGAAGCGTGAGCCCGTGTCCATGGCCAACTTGGCGGTTGCAAGTACATCTGGCTGCATCCAGCTTTCAGTGCGCGCCTTTCGCTCTCTAATAGCTTTGCGTGTTGCCTTGCGTTGTTCGATTTCTTTGGCGACGAGGATTTCGCGGGCTTCGTAGCGCTGGCCGGTTTCGCGGTAGAATTTGGCGAGCTGCTGGTAGGGTTGGGGGTGGAAGCTCGCTTCGATGTTCGCTGTTTGTCGCAACCAGGACAGTCGAAACCCCAGCTCTGTAGGGCCAAACACCGCCTCGTAGGTTGAACCGACCATACCGCTATCAACGGCCATTTCCCAACTCTCCCTATCGTCGACAAGTTGGCGGAAACTGGCTGAGGCAAATTCTACGCGACCTCGAATTGACGACAATCTCCGCCAGTAAAGTCCACCTTCGACTTTGAGATTTTGAGCATTCAAGGCATATCCATTCGTCGCCTCAATTGTTGCCTCTTCAAACGAGCAGTTCGTCCCTACCTCGGCAGCGCTGAGGCTGAGCATCCCGTAAATTTTTGCCCGATTTAGGAAGAGTGAGCCGGTGACAACTACTCCTTCGAGATCCAGCGCCGAAGCCGTCCTGCCTATCAATGAAATATTGTGACAGTTGAGGTCACCGTCTACTTCCGCGCCATTGAATGATATTTGGCCAGACGCAGACAGGTCCGTCAGAAAAACGCTCGCACCAATCTTCGCATGCTCAGAGTTCAGAAGTGGATCTTCTGTTCCGTCTAACACTGTGTGTATGCAGTTGAGTTGCCCAGTTATTTGCGCCCCAACGAGCGATAGTCCGCCTCGAAGTCTAGAGCGAGCGAGGAAGACCGCATCGGCAATACGAGCGCCTTGAAGAGACAGGGCTAGCGCCCCGGCGCCATCCAGCGTCGCATCGACACACGTGAATTGGCCAGCAATCTCAGCACCGCTTAGCGACACCGTGCCACTACTCTCAACGCGATCGAGCACAACGTTTCCACCAACCACAACTCGCTCCAATATCAACTCTTGAACGCGAGAGCCTTTGAGTTGAAGAAACGGGAATTCTGCCTGTCGAGCGTCGATGGATGAGCTAAAAGTACATTGAGTAAGATTTAGCGCTCCGAATGCTTTTATGTAACGAAGATCAACATCACCTTCGATCCACGCACCACCTAGTGACACTCCTCGCTCATGGACACGATAATTTTGACAACCACCAACGATCAAATAGCGCAGGAGATCAGCTCTGATCGTACGCTCGATGCTTGGACCGTGAGGACAAGCGCCGTCACCCAAAACGGTTAGGTTACCGAAACGGCTGTTGCTTAGCAGCAGCCGCTCGGCCTCACTGAGCGCGTCCTCGCCTTGCAGCTTCTCGATATCGCCATAGATCCGGATCAGCATGGTCGCCCCACGGGTTCAAGGTGATGGCGACACTAGCTGCGGCGCCAGCCGCCCGCAACCGCAGGATGGCATTGCCCGTGTGCCCCCTCACCCGGCCTCCGCTTCGCTCGGCCGCACTCTCCCCGAGGGGTAAGGAGCAGCCACAGGCGCGGCGACGCCGGTCTCCAAAACGCGAAAAGCCGCCAGGTTGCCCGGCGGCTTTTGTCATTTCAAACCTTGCTGCTCGTCTCAGACGAACTGGCTGAGGCCCGGGACCGAGGCAACCACCTCGTCCACCACGTCTGCGCCGGCGTATTCGCGGGCGACGGCCATGGTTTCCTTGGCGAGGGTCGAGATTTCGCCCATGCCGAGGCCTTGCGACATCAGCTGCTGGCCAAGGCCCATGATGCCGCCGCCGCCGATGGCGCTCATCAGACCGCCGAGCAGGCCGCCGCCGCCGGCGCCTTCGCCATTGTGTTTGGCGACGAGTTCGGCCGCACCCGGGATCGCTTCGATCATGCGGGCGACCGGGCCGTCGGCTGCTTCGCGCTGCAGGAAGCCGAGCATCATGCCGAGCGCCGTTTCGGCCTTGTCCTGGGAAATGCCGACGTTTTCGGCGATGCGGGTGACGATTTCGCTCATCTTCAGAGTCCTCCTGCAGGGATTTTTGACGTTAACGTCAACGTAATGGATGTTTATTCCGAACTCAAGCGCTGGTGGTCTCGAGCCGGCGAAATTTGCCGGGATCGATGGCATGGACCGACCGCCCATTCCGGAGCCGGATTGCCCGCATCATGGCGGGACATCCAACCGTTGTCGATGTCCCATAGTCCTCCTATAAGAGCAAGCTGAAGTCCTGATGACGAATGGGAGAAACGTCCGCATGCTGCAAGAAGGTTCGCTCTATCTCGGCACCAGCCGCAACCCGGACGACAGCCTGAACAAGGCCGAATATCTGGCGCTGAAATACGGCAACCGCCATGGCATCGTGACCGGGGCCACCGGCACCGGCAAGACCGTCACCCTGCAGGTGCTGGCGGAGAGCTTTTCGGAGGCCGGCGTTCCGGTCTTTGCCTCCGACATCAAGGGCGACCTTTCGGGGATCGCCGCCATGGGCGAGCCGAAGGACTGGATCACCCAGCGGGCGGAGCAGATCGGCTTTACCGATTACGCACCAGCGGAATTCCCCGTCATCTTCTGGGATCTCTATGGCGAGAAGGGTCACCGGGTGCGCACCACGGTGGCCGAGATGGGGCCGCTGCTTCTCTCGCGGCTGATGAATGCTTCGGAGGCCCAGGAAGGCGCGCTCAACATCGCCTTCAAGATCGCCGACGAAGGCGGGCTGCCGTTGATGGATCTGAGAGACCTGCAGGCGCTGCTCACCTATATGGCGGAGCATGCCACGGAGCTCTCCAGCCAGTTCGGCCTCATCTCCAAGGCCTCGATCGCCACGCTGCAACGCGGGCTTCTGATCCTCGAGCAGCAGGGGGCGGAGAATTTCTTCGGCGAGCCGGCGCTCAAGGTGACCGACATCATGCGCACGACCAATGACGGGCGCGGCGCGATCTCGATCCTCGCCGCCGACAAGCTGATGATGAACCCGCGTCTCTACGCGACCTTCCTGCTCTGGCTGCTCTCGGAACTGTTCGAGGAACTGCCTGAGGTCGGCGATCTCGACAAGCCGAAGCTCGTGTTCTTCTTCGACGAGGCGCATCTCCTCTTCAATGACGCGCCGAAGGTGCTGATCGAGCGGGTCGAGCAGGTGGTGCGGCTCATCCGCTCCAAGGGGGTCGGCGTCTATTTCGTCACGCAGAACCCGCTCGACGTGCCGGAAACCGTGCTCGCCCAGCTCGGCAACCGGGTGCAGCATGCGCTGCGCGCCTATACGCCGCGCGAGCAGAAGGCGGTGAGGACGGCGGCGGACACCTTCCGGCCGAATCCGGCTTTCGATTGCGCCGATACGATCACCCAGCTCGGCATCGGCGAGGCGCTGGTCTCGACGCTCGAAGCCAAGGGCATTCCCTCCATGGTGGAGCGCACGCTGATCCGTCCGCCTTCGGGCAAGGTCGGGCCGATCGACGACGCCACACGGCAGAAGGTAATGAACCTCTCTCCGGTCGCCGGCCAGTACGACATCGATCTCGACTCGGAGTCGGCCTACGAGATCCTCTCGGCACGCGCCAAGAAGGCAGCCGAAGCGGAAGCGGCCAAACGCGAGGCCGAGGAAAAGGCCGAGGGCGGCGACAGCGCTGCCGGTCGCTGGACGCTTCCGGGCTTCGGCGACGAGCCGAATGAGACTTCTTCTCGACGCACGACGACCAAACGCAGCTCCGGATACCAGCGCGAGACGGTGATCGAGGCGGCGATGAAAAGTGCGGCACGGTCGGTCGCGACTTCGGTGGGCCGGGCGCTAGTGCGCGGGATTCTCGGCAGTCTGAGACGGTAAAGCGAGGAAAACGGCCGGTTTCCGCAGGACGTTCGTTCCTGCACGCGACCACAACCAAGAGTTATTTTCACATCAGGTATGCACGCAATATTTACTTGCGTGCAAGTTCATGTATTCTCCACTCCAGGTGGCGCTTATCATTCGGATAAACGCGGATGGATGCAGGCTGACGCCGGCACCTGGGGGACATGATGGCTCATTCTCGAGCGGTCACGCGACCGCGCGCGCCTTGGATTTTGGTTTTGATTCCGCTCTGCCTCGGTGGCTGCAACGGCGCCGTGGACCTGGCAGACGGGATCGCGCCTGTGCTGCACGGCCCGAGCGTCGAAGCGGCCAGCATCAACCGCAAAGGGGTCCTCGACGGGCTTCGCAGGGATGCCGGTTACGGCGATGCCTCGTTCGGGTGGTATGATGTAACGCTCGCCGGCTTCAATTATGTCGATGATGCGTGCTCGGCCTATTTCGATCGTCTCTTCAAGCTGAACCGACGCAAGGATGCGATCCGCTCCACGCTTTCGGTCGGCGGGCAGACGACGAATGCCATTCTCTTTGCCACGAAAGCTTCCCAGCTTTCCATGGCGGTGGTGGCGCAGGCCTTCGGGCTCGCCTCCAGTCTCACGGACATCGTCAGCGGCACCTATCTCTACCAGCTGCCGCCGGCCACGACGAAAGCCTTCGTGAGCGAACTTTCGCGCGCCTATCGCAAGGGCGTGGACCAGCAGCGGAGCCAGATCGATACTCCGGCCGAATCCTATGGCCATATTCGCGGCTACCTCGATCTCTGCCTGCCGGCGACCATCGAGGCCTCGCTCGTCGAACATGTGAGTGCCGCAGCGGCCGTGCCGGTTAAAGCAACAGGGGGTGGCGGCGTCGAGATCCAGGTCGGCAGCGTGCGCGATCCGGTCGTGGCGGCGGCGCTGCAGGAGCCGCGGGACGTCAACACGTCGCTGCAGGCACAAGCACCTCGGCGCACCATGAGCCGGTTCAGCGAACTGATTACGACGGAGAGGTTGAAGCTTGTACAGACGCTCGTCTGCGTGCCGAACGACGGGAAGCCGGGTCCGGCCACGGATCAGGCGATCCGGCAATTCCTGCTGGGACGTGATGCCTTGCGACCGGACATGGAGGCGACCGGCATCAACAGTTCCGAAATCGAAATGCTGACCGAGGAGGCAGACCTGGCTGCAGGGAAAAGCTGTGCCGAACGCGGCGTCCGTGATGCTTTAGACGCAGGCGACCAGTCCCGCTGACACGCGCCGGAAACAGCTCCGCTCCGGCTTCAGCCGTGGTTCCAAGATTGATCGATCCGCAAGAGGAATGTCATCAGGAGGACATGCCATGCCCATCATGATTGCAGACCGGACACTGAGAGAGACCGCCGGCGGCCCATTGACCGAAACCGAGCTCAGGCACGGGACCGTCGTCGAAGTGCTGGACGACAGCACATTGCCCTGGACGAAGATCAGGGTGAAGGAAACAGGTCAGGAAGGCTGGGTCAGCGACGGCGCCATCAACAAGACGTCGGATGTTCTCGGCCCGCTGAGCCGCGAAGACGTTGCCTGGGAATGTGTCGACCTGGCCGGCGTCTTCGATGTGAACGCCTTCTACCTCATGGCGGTGGCGCAACTCAGGAGCAATGTCTCCGGCGTCGCCATCGCTGGAGACCAAGGGTTCGGGCCGATCGGCTTCACCAAACAGGAATGGGCGCTGAATGCGGTCCAGCCCGACTGGAAAATCGAATTTTCGCCCGAACATATTACCCGGTGGCGTGCACAGATGATGGTATTCGCTGCCATGGCCTCGATTCGCCAGAGAGCGCTCGCCGAGACGCTTTCGCGGCAGCCGAGCATGGCGGAGCTGCTGCTTGCACAGGTGCTCGGGACGGGCGCCGCGGCCCTTGCCATAACGGCGCCCGGGACCGACCTCACCGAGATCCTGTCACAAGCGCGGCAGGTGGCCGAGGCGGAAAAGATCGACCGCGCCAATCTCGACGGCCGTGACAAGCCGTTGCTTTCCACCGATGGCAAGACCTCGCTCGGCCTCGCCGCAGGCCAGCTCCAGGCCGCGCTGGAGGCGAGCCGCGGGCATGTGCGCCAGGAGGTGGACAAGAGGATCGCCTCGCTCCAGAATACTTTCGGCCCTGCCCGGCCTGTCGCGGGCATCAACCTGAACTCCTCCAAGATCCCAGCCTCGCGCAGGGCAATCGCGAGCCTCATCGCGGAGAGCTTCGCAGCCGCGGGTTTCGGCGCGATCCAGCAGATCGCGGCCATCGCCAATGCGATCGCCGAATCCGGCTTGAACCCCGCGGCGGAGAACCTGAACGGCGAACGCAGTTTCGGGCTTTTTCAGCTGAACCAGAATGGTGGCGTCGGCACCGGTTTTCCCGAAGCCGAACTGAAGGATCCGAAGCGCAACATCGCCATCATGCTGGGCGAGATTGCCATGCCTCACCAGACAGAGCACCGGAAGCGGTTCATGACGACCACGAGCCTGCTGGAAGCCGTCGAGATCTTCGTTCACCACTTCGAGAAACCGGCCGACAAGACGGGCGAAACAACCAAGCGATTCAAGATCGCACAGACCCTCGTGGCCTGAGCGGGCACAGGCGAAGGGCGCGCCCAGGTCAAGGCGCGTCGCGGCCGCGTTTTTGAGCGCGGCACAAGAACTCAGTGACAAAAGCTCACCGTCTGCAGTCTATTTTTGTTCACTTCCGGGCAACTATCCCTGATATATATAGTGGAGGGATACAATTCGCGGGCAAGGGCCTGTGGGTTCATGGGGTGGAGCTTGGACAGCAGTCTGGATCACATCGTTCTGGTCAACAATGCAAAGCGCGCGCTGGAACGCGGTCGCTTCGAGCTCACCTATCAACCCATCTATTCCGTCGACCAGCGCGAAGTGGACAGCGTCGAAACCTTGTTGCGTTGGCGCCTGGGTCCGGACCGGCTGGCAGCGGCGCAGGATTTCCGCTCCGTTTTTCGCGATCCGATGTTATCGCTGTCGATCCGCGACTTCGTGCTCTCGACCACGCTGCGCCAGGCTGCGCGCTGGCGGGCGGAGGGGCATGATTTCGGGCGGATCAGCGTCAATGCCACCGCCTTCGACCTCTGTGCCGGAGATTTTGCCCTGCGCCTCACCGACATGGTGCAGGATTTCGGCCTGACCCCCGAGATGCTTGAGATCGAGGTGGCGGAGCCTGCCTTCTACGGCCCACTCGCCAAGCCGGTCAGCCTTGCGCTCGAGGCGCTGCATTATTGCGGCTTCGCGCTGGCCATGGACAATTTCGGCGCCACCCATGCCGGGCTCTCGGCGCTCAGGAACCACAGCTTCCGGCGCCTCAAGATCGACCATGCGCTGATGCGCAGTGCGCTGACCAATCCTGTCGACAAAGCGATCGTGCGCCATGTGATCGCGCTCGGACACGACCTCGGCCTGATCGTCACGGCCGCCGGCGTCGAGAACGAGGACCAGATGGAGAGCGCCGTGCAGCTCGGTTTCGACAGCGTGCAGGGTTTCTTCGTCTGTTTTCCGAAGGAGGCCGACCTCCTGCCGCGCGTCTGTCACGTGCTGAACCTGCAGGGCCGTTCGGCCTGATCCGTCCTTTTGCCTTTCCATTCGCCCGGCAGCTTGGCATGGTGCAGCCATGACCATCCTCATCTACGCGTCCGCAGCCCTTGCCGAAATCGCCGGATGTTTTGCCTTCTGGGCCTGGCTGAAACTTGACCGCTCGGCCCTATGGCTCGTGCCGGGAATAGTGTCGCTCGCCCTCTTCGCCTGGTTGCTGACGCTGGTCCCGTCGGATGCGGCGGGTCGGGCCTATGCGGCCTATGGCGGGGTTTACATCGCCGCAGCGCTCGTCTGGCTTTGGCTTGCCGAGGGGCAGCGGCCCGACCGTTTCGACCTTGCGGGTGCTGCGATCTGCCTCGTCGGTGCAGCGGTCATCCTGCTGCCGCAGCGGGGCTGAGCGAAATCCCCCTCAAAAGCCAGGATGCCGACTTGCGGAATTTCCGTATATACATAAAGTATGATCATCGTCTGGGATGAACCGAAGCGGCAGCAGAATCTGGTGAAGCACGGCCTCGACTTCGCAGATCTCGATGTGTCGTTCTTTCTAAAGGCATCGATCCGGACCGCGAAGACCGGTCGGGCGATCGCCATCGGAGAATTTCAGGGTCGGATCATTGTCGCGGTCGTCTTTCTTCCGATGGGACGGGAAGCGATCTCCATTATCTCCATGCGTCCGGCGAGCCGGAAGGAAAGGAGCGAGACATGAGAAAGAAGTTTTCCTCCGCCCGCCCGCTCACCGATGCGGAAGAGGCCGAGATTCAGACGATGATCTCATCTGATCCCGACAACCCCGAAGTGACGGAAGAGGAGTTGAAGGAACTTCGCCCCTTCCGCGAGGTGTTCCCCGATCTTGCCGCCTCGATTGATCGCAAGCTTGCCGGACGGCCGAAAGCGGAGAGCCCGAAGAAAGCCATCAGCATCCGGCTCGACCAAGAGGTGATCGACCGGTTCAAGGCGAGCGGCGATGGCTGGCAATCTCGGATGAACGAGGCGCTGCGCAAGGCGGTGGGGCTCTAGCTCCCTCCCCTTTCTCAACTCACCATTTGCTCCATCCCTCGACCAGCATCAGCGTCGCGACGGCCACCAGAAGCCAGCCCGCGGCGCGGCCGATCCAGATGGTGATCCCGGGCTTGGAGACGAGCGCGTCCCGTCCCCTGGCCGCAGCGATGGCCAATCCGCCATAGATCAGTCCCTGCAACAGCAGCGTCAGCGCGCCCATCATCAACGCCTGGCGCCAGAACGGGCCGTATTCGGGGCGCATGAACTGCGGATAGACGGCGAGGATGAACAACCATGCCTTCGGGTTGAGGAGACATGTGATCAGCCCCTGGGTGAAGATCCGGGTCGTTCGGTGCAGGTTCGAGGCCTCGATGCCGTCGATGACGATGGCGCTCTTGGCGAGCGTATAGCCGATCCACATCATGTAGGCGGCTCCGATCACCAGCATGGGGCCGGCAAGTTGCGGAACGAGGGTCGACAGTGCCGTGACGGCGATCGTGCCGAAGAGCGTGTGGAAGGCGCCGCCCAGCATGATGCCGGAGGTTGCGGCAATGCCTGCGCGCCGGCCACCGGTCAGGCCATTCGCGACAACGAAGATCATATCCATGCCGGGCACGACGATGATGCCGGCGAGAAGCAGGGTGAAAAGCCAGAGGTTTTCGGCATAGGTCATGTCAGTAGGAGCTCCCCGATCAGGCAGGCCGTCCGCAGGGATCGGCCTATTTTCAATGCGTTGGGGATGCTTTAGACAGGGGCTACTGACAAAGGTGTGTCAGTTGAGATGAGGTCTGCCCCATGCGCAAGGCGTCCCGGCTGTTCGAGATCATCCAGACCCTGAGGCTTGCGGCCCACCCGATAACGGCGCAGCAGATCGCGGAAAAGCTGGAGGTGACGCAGCGGTCGATCTATCGCGATATCGCGGCACTCCAGGCGATGCGCGTGCCGATCGAGGGTGAGCGCGGGATCGGCTATATCCTGCGCCCCGGTTTTCACCTGCCACCGCTGATGTTTACGCCGGAAGAAACCGAGGCGATCGTGCTCGGCATGGCGCTGACCAAACGCACGGCGGACCGCGAGCTGCGCGATGCCTCCGCCCGCGTGCTGGACAAGATCGCGGCGGCCTTGCCTGCCCCGCTGCGCGAATCGATCCTGTCGCGCTCGCTCTATGCCTGGGGACGGGTGGTGGAGGCGCCGGAGGCCGTCGACTTCTCGATGATCCGCCGGGCGATCCGCGACGAGGAAAAGCTCGACATCGACTATGTGAACGAACGGCAAGACGGGACAACGCGCAGGATCCGGCCGATCGCCGTGATCCATTATGCCGAGGCTGCCGTGATCGTCGGCTGGTGCGAGTTGCGCGACGGGATCCGCAACTTCCGCGTTGATCGGGTGCGCGATTGCCGAGCCACGGGCGAGCATTTCCGCCGCGAGGGAGATCGGCTGCGCAAGCTGTGGGTGGCGGGGTGGGAGACCGGTGCAAAAGGCTGAGCCAAGGCCGCGCTGTGCACTGTCAACAAGGAAACGCCCGCTGCTCGGTCGAACAACGGGCGTACCTGTTTTGAAGCTGTGCTGCAGAGATCAGGCAACCACCGCCATGCGGCGCGCCTCGCGGAACGACACGAGCCGGCCGCGGGCTTCGTCCCAGAGGACGAGTTTTACGCAGGCGAAGCTTTCTCTCAGCGTGATGCGGCTGATCGTCTTCAGTTCGGGATGGTCGCGGAGGACTTCCGGCAGGCGGTAGAAGGGGATCTTGCTCGACAGGTGATGCACGTGGTGCACGCCGATATGGCCGGTCAGCCAGCGCAGGCCCCAGGGCAGGTCGTAATGGGACGCGCCATGAAGAGCTGCGTGCTGGAACTGCCATTCCGGAGGGTTCGACCAGTGGGTGTCTTCGAACTGGTGCTGGACGTAGAAGAGCCAGATGCCGAGTGCGCCGGCAATCAGCACGATGGGCAGATGCACCACGAGGAAGGTATCGAGACCGGCGAGCCAAATCATCAGCGCGGCGACTGCGACCATGCCGGCATTGGTGGCCATGGTCGAGACCCAGGGCAGAGCCCCGTCCTTCATCATGCCGAAGGGAAGACGCTGCTTCAAGAGGAAGACCCAGATCGGGCCGATGCCGAAAAGCACGATCGGGTTGCGATAAAGGCGATAGCCGAGGCGGCCGAGCGGCGACAGCGCGCGGTATTCGGCGACCGTCAGCGTGGTGATGTCGCCCACGCCACGTTCCTCGAGATTGCCGGCGGTCGCATGATGCTCGGCATGCGCCCGGCGCCAGTAGTCGTAAGGGGTATAGGTCAGCACACCCAGAAGACGGCCGGTCCAGTCGTCGATCGAACGGCGGGCGAAAAAAGCGCCATGACCGCAATCGTGCTGGATGATGAAAAGGCGCAACAGGAAGGCCCCGGCCGGAAGCACCAGGACGAGACCCGGCCAGAAGGCAAACTGGAAGCTCGCCCAGGCCCCGGCCCAGAGAGCCAGGAAGGGAACGAGGGTGATGGCGAGCTCGACGCTCGAGCGCGTCAGGTTGGGCTTGCGGTAGGCATTGACGATCTTCAGCCAGGCCTTGGCATCGGGCGTCTCGTCTTCGGGGATCTGATCGTCGCGATAGTCGAATGCAGCACTCACTGGCCAGCCTCCGAAAGGTTGTCGTGATCGGGAATGGCGGCGGAGAGGCTGGATGCGCCCAAGATCGGGGCGCGCGACACGGGGCATCCGAAGGAGAGGCCCACAGCAATGGTCATGGTCGGCTGGCTTTCATAGCTTAAAGATCGCCCGTCACTCCAGGAACGGGTGCGCTCTCGTAGCAGATCGCGGCCGGCTTGTCGCCATGGAACTCGGCCACCGCGCCGGCTGCGGCATTTCGCCGATCGTGAGCACCGCCACCTGCCCCATCCCAACGACCGGACTGGCAGCGCATACCGGCGCTGAAAGCAAGGAAAAGCGCCCCGGCTTTTTTCGAGCACGGGGCGCATCTTTGTCTTCCGTCGGTCGAATCGCGTCAGGCCTTATTCGGCCGGCTGCAGCGTGGCGAGGATCTTGCCAACTTCCGGCAGGTTCTGCGCTTCGGTTTCAGTCGAGGCCCAATAGGTGACGATGGCGATCTTTTCTTCCGAAAGGCCGATGATGCCGACGCCGATCGAAACCGGGCCGTCCTTATCGGTACCCTTCCAGTCGATGGTCTGGAACGTCATGCCGTTCAGCTCGTCCTTCGATTCTTTCTGGCTCGCTGGATCGGCGGTGACGCCGTTTTCCTCGAGGAAAGCAAAGACGTCGGTCATCACCTGATCCATGTCTTCGGCGCCGGCGATGTCGAAGGAGATGTAGGTGCCGGCGTCCGGCGAATTGCCTTCAATGCCGTAGTCGGTTTCGGTCGGCTGCCAGTCATCCGGAATTTCAACGGTCGCGGCCGGTTCGTCGGCCGGGAAAGTGAAGCTGCCGGCAAGCGATGCGGTGGCGGAGATCAGAAGGATGGCCGTTGCGGCGAGGAACTTGTTCATCGGAAATGCCCGTTGCTGAGAGAAAGACGCATGTCGGCTCTCTGCCCCGAAGGCAGAGTGGCCGGACCGGGCCACTCGTATCAAGGGCGCGTGAAGAATCGTTGTACTGTTTCTGCGTGGAACGGCCGACGGCTCTTGCGGAGACGGATTTTAGCAGATTTGGCTAAGAGAATGCGAATGAATGCGCGCTGATCTGAGGCAGTCCTCGCTGCGGCAGCCATTGGCGGCGGCGCGTGACAAGCCCTGATGTCCCTGGCATTTTGAGGCCCCATACAGTGGCAATCGGCGCTGCAATGGCGGCAGTCGGCCATTTTTGCTTGTCAGCGCGGTTCGCACCCACTATATTGCCGCCATCGAAGATTGCGAGCGACTTTGTCTACGCGCCCCCGGCGCACGCCAGATTTCCTTCAACGTCGATATACCAGCCGTCGAATGTCTCGGCGGCACGCCCAACGATTGAAAGGAAATCGTTATGAACACAGGTACCGTAAAGTGGTTCAACAGCACCAAGGGTTTTGGCTTCATTCAGCCGGATGAAGGCTCTGCCGACGTGTTTGTCCACATCTCTGCCGTTCAGCGCGCGGGCATGCGCGATCTCGTCGAAGGCCAGAAGATCGGCTACGACATCGTCCAGGACAAGCGTTCGGGCAAGAGCTCGGCCGACAACCTGCGCGCCGCTTAAGGATTTGTCGCTCGCCCTCGCTGATTACGGATATTCCGCAGAGGGGGCTGAGTGGCGATGGAAGGTCGGGTTTCGCCCGGCCTTTTTTATTGTTGGTCTGACGCAACTGCTGTATGCGATGGGCCAAACCCGATTTTTTCGGGATCTTCGCCGGGGCGTGGCGCGTTAGCCTGCAGTATCCCCTTTTTCGAAACACAAGATAAATCGGGCTCCACGCCCGGAAAGGAAACGACCGTGCAAGTTCTCGTTCGTGACAACAATGTCGACCAGGCGCTCCGCGTGCTAAAGAAGAAGATGCAGCGCGAAGGTCTCTTTCGCGAAATGAAGGCTCGCAGCGCCTTCGAAAAGCCGTCGGAAAAGCGCGTGCGCGAAAAGGCCGAAGCCATTCGCCGCCAGCGCAAGCTCGCGCGCAAGAAGATGCAGCGCGAAGGCCTGCTTCCGGCTCCTAAGAAGGCTGCCGTTCGCGGCGCACGCTGACACGACCACCTCCGTGCGCCCCAGAGCGCGCGGATGTCCGACCAGGAGGAAGGCCAGCGGCCTTTCCTCGGTCATCGGCCTCGGTCCAGGCCATTCCATCGGGCCAGGGCCGCCGGACCTCACCCCCATGCCGAGACAGGCAGCCAGGCTGCAGGAAGGACCCCGACATGAATGCCACCAAAGACGCATTTTTCAAGCCCGAGAAGGTTTCGCCGCAGGACAAGGCTGCGACAACCGACAGCGTCGCCCGCTCGCTGATCGCGGCGGAAGCAACGGCCCGCGAACGGAAGACCGAAGCCTTGAAGGCCCTGCGCATGCAGCGCGAGGCAGTCGAGGCCGAAAACGCGCCGGCACCGAAGAAGCGCGCCGTGAAAAAGGCCGTGAAGCGCGGCTGAGGCCAGCGCACACGAGCCATGAAGCAGAATTCGACAAAGGCCGGAGCGGCAGTACGCCACTCCGGCCTTTGTGCGTCATTTCGTGGCCGACGTCAGGTTGAAATACGCCCCTTGCGGATCCTGGCAGGCGGCGATCCAGGAGCCACCGGGAACCTGATGCGGCCCCATCAGCAGCTGACCGCCGAGCGATTTCACCTTCTCGATCGCCGAATCGATCGCAGGCACGATGAAGTAGAAGCCCCAATAGGGCATGGGCATTTCCGGCCGCTTGGTCATCATGCCGCCGATGCCGCGGTCGCCTAACTTGAAGGTCTGGTAGATGCCCATGGCATCCATGTCGACGGCCATGTCCTTTTCCCAGCCGAAGCGCGCGGCGTAGAAGTCCCAGACCTTTTCCCAGTCGCCGGCCATCAGCTCGTTCCAGCCGACGGTGCCGGTGCTGCCGGGCGTGGGCCAGGTGCCGGTGCTCCTGTCTTCCATCATCGGGGTCATGATGCAGACGACCGCACCTTGCGGATCGGCGACGACGGCGAATCGGCCGACACCGGGGATATCTTCCGGAGGACGGCAGATCATACCGCCATCGCTCTGATAGTCCGCCGCCGTTTTGTCGACGTCATCGACGGCGATGTAGCCGGTCCAGTTGGGCGGGATACCCTGCCCCTTCAACTCCTCGGTCAGCGCCATCATGCCGGCCACGCCGAAGGGAAATCCAGGCACTGCGAACGAGGTGTAGGTGAAGCCTTCCATTGGCATATCGGTGGGCTCCCAGCCGAGTAGCCGGCCGTAAAAAACCTTGGCCGCAGCCGGATCCGGGGTCATGAGCTCGTGCCAAATGAATGTCCCGTGCATGCGCAATCCCTCTCTTTTCACGTTTCCAGGCGTCGGCCGACGCGTTTCGATTCGCTCGTCATGAAAGTGTGGAAGCTGCCATCCGGCTTGCGGACACTGCCGGAGAAGGTCCTGGTGTCATCATCGATGAAGTGGATGACATCACGATAAATCTCGTTGCGGGAGGGGTCCTCCATGCTCGGCCCCTCGGCCTCGAGCACGAGCGTCTGGCCATCATCTTCCAGCCAACCCTTGTAGACCCAGAGCTTGTCCATCATCGAGCCCACCCAGGTCCCGACATAGTGGCCGAGGCGCGGATCGTAGCCGAGCGTCATGATCATCGAAGAGCGCGTGCCGTCGCCCATGCCACCCTCCCCTTCCGCCATGACCCAGAAATCGCCGACGGGCCGAACCTTCTCGGTCCAGCGCTTGAGGGGGTCTTCCGGATCATAAGCCTCATGTCCTGTCGAGCTGACATAGAGCCAGTCGCCGACGAGGCGGTCGAGGACGCGGTGATGCTCGGTGGGCTTGGGGAATTCCATGATCGATCCTCCTTCAGTGGCAGCAACCGGCCGTTTCGACCGGCTTGGCGGCATATTCGTCCTTGCGCTTGACGAAGCTCAGCGTGCCGGTCTCGTTGCGGCCGAGCGGCGCGTGGTCGAGGATCATCAGCGTGCCGAGGGCCTCCTCGCCGCCGCGCGCATACTGCGAATAGGTGTGGAAGATATCGCCTTTCTCGTTCCTGTAGAAGGCGGAGAGGCCGGGAAGCTCGTCATGCGCCTGCTCGCGCGGAGTGTCGCGGAAATTATAGCGGACCGTGCCAGAGGCCAGTTGTTCCGGCGTGAAGGAGACGTGGAAGTCGTAGTTGAACTCGCTGCCGAAGGAGGAGACCCAGGGGAAATGCCAGTTCATGCGGCGCCTGTAGGCCTCGATCTTGTCGAGCGGCGCGCGCGAGACGGTGACGAAGGTGACGTCGTGATTGTTCAAGTGCGGGAGCATGCCGTCGATATGGTCTGCGAAGAAGGAGCAGCCGGGGCAGCCGGCATCCCAATCGGGCCCGAACATGAAATGGTTGATCATCAGCTGGCTGCGCCCCTCGAAGAGCTCGCCGAGCGTCTTTTCGCCCGATGGCGTCTGGAACCGATAGTCCTTGTCGACCTTGACCCAGGGCAGCGACCGCCGCTCCGCATTCACCCGGTCACGCTGCCGGGTCAGTTCCTTTTCCTGCTGCAGAAGGGCCTTGCGGGCTTCGAGCCACTCCTCCCGCGAAACAACCGAATGTTCCATCTCGTCACTCCTCCTCTTGACATTTAGGTTGATATCAACATATTTATTCCATGTCAAACGGGCCACTGATTCCCTATTCCACCACCATTCATGTCAAAGACACCTGCCTTTGCCTGCATGCGCAGCGCGCGGCCCGCGCTTTGGCCCGCCGCTTCGATCTGGCACTCAAGCCAGTTGGACTGACCAATCAGCAGTTCTCGCTGATGATGGCATTGAACCGCCCCGAGCCGCCGCCGATGGGGCCAGTTGCCAGGCTTCTGGCCATGGATCGCACCACGCTGACGGCTGCGCTGAAACCGCTTTCCGCCCGTGGCTGGGTATCGATCGAGCCCGACCCGAAGGACCGTCGCGGCAAGCGGCTGCGGCTGACCGCGGAGGGTTCCGCGGCTTTGTTGAGCGCCGTGCCGATCTGGAAAGAGGTGCATGGCGAAATCGAAGCCGGCATGCAGAGCGATGCCGGCATGCTGCGCCAGGGGCTGATCGAGGTCAGCATGTGATTCAGCACCCCTCGCCCCCGCTTCGGGCGTTGCCTCGATCCGTTCCACCTCCCTCTTTCCGTTCAACGCAGCAAGGCAGGACCTTCATGACGACCATCACGCTGACGACCTATGACTGGGTGCCGGACCTGCCGCGGGGCTATGTGCGCGACCTCAGGATACGCTGGGCGCTGGAAGAAGCCGGCCTTCCCTATCAGGTGGCCAGCACGCCCTTTCGCCAGCGCGAGGCGGAGCATCTCGCGCATCAGCCCTTCGCGCAGGTTCCCTGGCTGACCGATGGCGACCTCTCCATCTTCGAGACCGGCGCGATCCTGCTCTATCTGGGCGCCAAGAGCGATCGGCTGATGCCGAGCGACCCGGCCGGACGGGCCAAGGTGACGGAATGGCTGTTTGCAGCCCTCAACTCCGTCGAGGCGGCCAGTCTGCCCTGGTCGATCCTGACCTTTTCCAAGCCGGAAGGCGGCATCCCGCAAGCCCTGGTCGGGTTTCTCTACGCACGGCTCTCACGCATGGAAGCGGTTCTTTCGACCGGGGACTGGCTGGCCGGGTCGTTCTCCGTCGCCGACATCGCCATGGCGGATGTGCTGCGACTCGTCGGGCGGCTTGAGGGTCTTGGCGAATACCCTGCTTGCCAGGCCTATGTCGCCCGGGCCACCGCAAGACCGGCCTTTCTCAAAGCCCATGCGGACCAGATGGCGCATTTTGCCGCGGCGGATGTGCGCTGACGGCTGGGCGAAGTCCAGACATCGCGGCCGTTCCGGATATCCCGCCCCTCCTCGCGAGGACCCCGTCAATAGACTTGCGGAAGGCCGGCCAAGCGCCGGCCTTCCTGTTTACGCCTTCAGCCAGTCTTCCACGCTGCGCGGCGTAAGACCGAGCAGGGTCTGGGCGCTGGTGTGTTCAGCGATCACGTTGTCCTTTCGCTCCGCCAGAGCCTGGTAGAAGGCCGCGATGGCGGAGGCAGCGGGGCCGATGAAGGGTTCCAGTTCGGCCTGGAAATCGGCGACCGGTTTCGTTTCGAAGGTGACAGCGCGACCGAGATGTGTGGCGAAGGCGGCGGCGAGTTGCGGCCCAGTCAGGCCCGGCAGATGGCCGACGCCGACAATGGCGGACACCGTATGATCGGTCAGAAGCCGCAGGGCGACATCGGCGATATCGTGATGGGAGCTCCAGGAAACAGCAAGATCGGCGCGGATCGGATACTGCAGGAGACCGCTCGCCTTTGCCGGTTCGATCACCGCGGGCAGCATGAGATTCTCGAGATAGAGCCGCGGCGCGATGACGGCATGGGACACGCCGCTCTCGCGAAGCCCGTTCATGAGTATACCGACGGCACTGTCATCCGCCGCCTGCAGGGGAGAGCTCAGCTCATCGACGATTGCGCCGCTGGTGGAGAAGACGACACGGGCGGGCCTGGCGCGGTCGATTGCGGTGACGATGTTCTTCGCATAGTCGATCCGCAGCGGCTCCGGCACCTGGGGAAGATGGACAAAGATGCCTTCAGAACCGCGATAGGCGGCCTCGAGCGACGATGCCGAGCCGGCATCGGCCGATATTGCCGGGCGGCCTCCGGCCTTCTCCAGATCGCGCAGGGCGGCACGGGCATCGAGGCCCCTGGCCAGCATGAGGTCAAAGAGGGGCGCTCCCTGCGCGCCGGTGGCGCCATGGATGACAAACGACATTCGGATATCCTTTTCCTGTTGGATCGAGAACCCATTGGTGCAATAAATGCATCAGTTACGTCAAATGCACCAATGGAAGAAATCGCCATGACCGAGAAAAAACTGCCGTGCTGCGGTGTCGAGCGCTTTCTCCTGCTGCTCGACGGTCCCTGGGCGACGCTGATCATCCGGGAGCTGCTCGGCGGTGCGCGGCGTTTCACCGAGCTGCGGCAGGCCCTGCCCGGCATCAGCGCCCATACGCTGACCCACCGGCTGCGGCGCTTCGAGGAACACGGGCTGGTGACACGAGAGGCTTTTGCGGAGACGCCACCACGGGTGGTCTATGATCTCACGCCGCTCGGGGCTTCGCTGCAGGACATACTGTATGCCATGCGGGCCTGGGGAGACCGTGTGCCCGATACGGTTCTGACAAGCACGGGAAGCCGGGATCTTCGGCTGCGCGGCTGACGCAAAAAGGCCGGCGCGAGGCCGGCCTTCTGGCGGTGGATCTGCTGGAAATCAGGCGATCAGAGAACCGTGACCGGAACTTCGGTCGAGGTGCGCATGGCGTGGCTGTAGGGGCAGACGATATGGGCTGCGGCCGCGAGACGCTCGACGGTTTCGCGGTCCATACCGGGGACTTCGACGCTGAGCTTCACCTCGATGCCGAAGCCGCCGCCGTCTTCACGCGGGCCGATGCCGACTTCGACGTGAACCTTGGCATCTTCCGGAATCGTGATCTTCTCCTTGCGGGCGACAGCCTTCAAGGCACCCAGGAAGCAGGCGGAGTAACCGACGGCAAAGAGCTGTTCCGGGTTGGTGCCGGCCGCGCCATCGCCACCGAGTTCCTTCGGCGTCGTCAGGGTGACGTCGAGAGCGCCATTGTCGGCGACGCCGTGGCCAGAGCGGCCGCCGGTGGCATGACCGTGTGCGGTGTAGAGGATTGCCATGGGTGTTCTCCTTGTTTGCGGGTTGGTGATTACCTATATAGGACACAATTGATTTGCGTGCAATTGTTTTTTGCGCATTGAAATGTGGACCAGTTTTGGCCACTGTGGAAACAATAGATGCCGAAAGGGGTTCATCAAGGGCCATGACCGACGAAACACTCGAAAAGGAACTGAGGCTGGACACGCAGCTGTGCTTTGCGCTCTACGGCGCCGCACATGCGTTTACCCGCGCTTACAAGCCGCTGCTCTCGCCGCTCGGCCTCACCTATCCGCAATATGTGGTGATGATGGCGCTGTGGGAGCAGGACGACCTCTCGGTGAAGGTGCTCGGCGAAAAGGTCGGGCTCGATTCCGGCACGCTCTCGCCCCTGCTCAAGCGGCTTGAACAGGTCCAGTATGTCGCCCGCCGCCGGGATGCCGCCGACGAACGCGTGGTCTTCATCACCCTGACCGAGGAAGGCCGGGCGCTCAAGAGCCGGGCGCTGGAGGTTTTCGCGTCCATCGGCAATCTGACGGGCTGCGACATCGCCGAGATCGAAAGCCTGCGCGACGGCCTGAAGCGGCTGAAGGGCCATCTCGAGACCATTCCGGACGAATAAGCGCGGCCTCGATCAGGAGGCCGCCGCTGCACCTACGACGCATCGCGTCGATCCGCGATCCTGCCCGGCTCTCAACACGGGATAAAACAGTCGCGCCTCGCTCTCGCCTTGTTCGCCTTCGAATTGAGGGGTGCAACTGGGAGAACCGCATGCGTACCTATACATCCCCCGCCGCGCGCCGGGTCGCTGCCCGTCTGAGCGCTCTGATCCTTCCCGCCTTTCTGTTTGCACCCGGGCTCCCGCCCGCACATGCGAGGGACGCCGATCCGGTGACCGTCGTCGCCCAGCGCGTGGAGACCGAGCTTGGCATGCGCGTCGGCTTTGCAGTTCTCGATATGGGCAGCGGCGAGGTGCGCCGCTATCGCGCCATCGAGCGCTTCGCCATGGCCAGCACCTTCAAGGCGCTCGCCTGTGCCGCGGCGCTCTCTGCCGGCCCATCTGTTCTCGACAAGCAAACCCGCATCTCCAAGGCGGATCTTAGGCCGCATTCGCCTGTCACCGAGAAGCGCGTGGGAACGAGCCTTTCGACGCGGGCACTCTGCGAGATCACGCTCAGAACCAGCGACAATGCCGCAGCCAATGCCGTTCTCGCCGCGATCGGCGGGCCGCCTGCCGTCACGACGTTTCTTCGTGGCATCGGCGACGACACGACACGGCTCGATCGATACGAGCCGGAGCTCAACGAGGCCACACCCGGCGATCCGCGTGACACGACAACACCGCAGGCGATGGCAGAGACAGTTCGACGGCTGCTGCTCGACCATGCGCTCGAGCCGAAGGCCCGGGACCAGCTCGAAGCCTGGATGGCGGCGAATGCCGTGGCGGGCGCATTGCTGCGGGCGGAGCTGCCGAAGGGCTGGGCGATCGCCGATCGCAGCGGCGCCGGTGGCCACGGCACGCGCGGCGTGATCGCGCTGTTGCGCCCGCCCGAGGATGCGCCGCTGGTCGTCGCGATCTATATGGACGGGCGCAAGCATCCGCTGAAGGTGCGGGATGCTGCGATTGCCGAGATCGGCGCCGCGATCTTTGCGGAATACGGGCGATGACATCCGTTTTGAAATCGGGTGGCGCGAGGTCGGGCCGCGCGATCATCCGCCTCGGCTTCACCCTTTCTTATTTGACGGCAGGTGTCGTCTCCGTGACGATCACCGGCGCGCCGGCATGGGCGCAGGAGGCCGGCACGACGGCGGAGGGGCGGTCGGACTGGCAACGGAAGAAATGCGACGTCTACGCCAAGGCTCTCGACGAAATCCTCGATCATGTCGGGCGCGACGGCGTCTCCGACCGGTTTCTGGCCCGGAACCGGGAATTCATCGACAGCGGTTGTCTCGCCGACATCGATGCCTGTCCGGAGACCGATGATGACATCGAGGTCGCCAACGGGCTAACCATCGCCACCATGAATGCCGGGGCCGCGAGTTCCTTCAGCCCGTTTCGCTGTCGAGGGTGAGACGGGAGGGCTGATCAGCATTCCGTGCGAAATGTGACCTGCGACGAAGGAACCGATCACCCGCCCGAGGGGTTGTCCTCCGGTCAACTGCGGCAACGCCACCTTCGGTGGACGTCGCACAGACCATCAAGGAGAATTTTCATGCAATTGCCCCAGAACACCGTCATTGCCGTCGCCGACGGCGAGAAGCTGAGCCTCTTCCAGAACGAGGGCAACGCGCTGAACGTGAAGCTGAAGGCCATGCCTGCAGAAGAGATCGACAGCTCGAAGATCGCCTCCGGCGCCCGCCATTCCAGCAGTGCTGCCAATCCTGACGACAGCCAGCAGGAAGAAGACGGTTTCGGCAGCGGCATTACCGACATGCTGAACCGCCAGGTACTGGAAGGCAAGATCAAGAACCTCGTGATCATCGCCGCCCCGCGGACGCTGGGCGAGATGCGCAAGGGCTATCACAAGCAGCTTTCGGCCGTTCTGATCGGCGAACTGGACAAGGACCTAACCGGTCATTCGGTGCAGGACATCGAGAAAGCGCTCGAAGCGGCCTGATTTTAAAGCCGAGATTCGAGATGCAGAAAGGCCCCGCCATCGCTGGCGGGGCCTCTTTTGTATGTGACTGAATTCGATCGCGACGCGGCCGATGTCGCTCAGCCGTTACTGGCGGACGACAATCTTCGCCTTGTTCGGCACGCGCTCGTAGAGATCAATGATGTCCTGGTTCATCAGGCGCACGCAGCCCGATGAGACGGCCTTGCCGATGGAATTCCATTCCGGCGAACCGTGCAGGCGGTAAAGTGTGTCTTCACCGTTCTGGAAGATGTAGAGCGCGCGGGCACCGAGCGGATTGTCGATGCCGCCGGGCTTGCCGCCGTTGCGCACGGAATAGATCTCGAGTTCCGGCTGGCGGGCGATCATTTCGTCCGGCGGAGTCCATTTCGGCCACTTCTGGCGCCACTGGATGACGCCGGCGCCGCCCCAAGAGAAACCGTCACGGCCGATGCCGACGCCGTAGCGCATGGCGGTGCCGCCGCGCTCGACGAGGTAGAGGAAGCGGTTGGGCGTATCGACGACAACGGTGCCGGGGGCTTCGCCCGTGGGGTCTATGACCTGCTGGCGATAGAAGCGTTCCGGGATGCGCCAGTATGGCACTGCCGGGATAACGATGCCGCCGTCATAAACTTCGCCATACATCGCATCGAGTTCTGGCGTGCGGCCCGAGGGCGCGGCGGGTACGACCGGGCCATCGAGGCGAACGCCTGGTGGAAGCGGGCGGGAGGTCGAGCAGCTTGCGAGCAGCGAGGCGGCGCCGAGGCCTGTCAGCGACAGAAGCGAACGGCGGGTCAGGTGAGGAATTGAAGACATATAGGTTATAAATATCCTGTGGCAGCGCTGCGGATCTAGACGCTGGGAGGTGCGCTTTGTTCCGCGATGATGCGATGCAAACAGCAAAGGTTCACTTAATGCAACGCCGACCCCCTCTCACGTTTTGGAGAGAGGGTCATCGTCGCAAACGAGTGTCGCTAAATGACAACAATCGGGGTGTTGTCGGGCACGCGATCGAAGAGATCGATGACGTCCTGGTTGAACATGCGCACGCAGCCCGAGGACGTCGCCTTGCCGACCGACTGCCAATCGGGGGTGCCATGGACGCGGTAGAGCGTGTCCTTACCGTTCTGATAGATGTAGAGCGCGCGGGCACCGAGCGGATTGTTGAGGCCGGCGACCAGGCCGCCGCGTTCGGCGGAGACGGGGCGCAGATTGGGATTGTTCTCGACCATGTCGTCCGTCGGGGTCCAGTGCGGCCATTTGGCCTTGCGCTTGATGACACCCCTGCCCGACCAGGCATAACCGTCGCGGCCGAGGCCGACGCCGTAGCGGACCGCCTTGTCACCCGGCTGGACGAGATAGAGGTAATGCGCCTTGGTATCGACGACGATGGTGCCGGGGGCTTCCACCGTCTGGTAGCTCACTTCCTGCCGCAGCATGTCGGACCGCACGCGGTCGAGCGGGATCGGCGGCAGCGTGTGGCCGTCGTCCACGATCAAGCCATACATGGTGCGATGCAGTGGATTGGTGACCGGCAGGCCATAGGTCTGGTGGAACTGTGTGCGGTAGAGATCGCGCTTCTGCGGTGCCGTCTGGTCGGCGGCGGGCGGCGTGCGCGCCGGATCGTACCAGACGGGAGCGACCTCATCCTGGAAGACGTCGATGTTCATGCGGCTGGTATCGGTCATCAGGATGCAGCCCGAGAGCGATCCGACCAGCGCCGTGCCGAGCCCCAGCGACAGAAGCCGCTTCGACAGGAGAGAGGCCGTGGCGGTCCGACCGGACGGGAAAGGCTTGGACATGCTGCACCGATTCACTGACATCACTGGCCGCACCCTGTCAGCCGCGGCTGGCGCGAAGCTTATGGCGGAGCAAGCTTCGCCATGACAGCAACCCGTTATGCCGTCTTACCCTCGCCTTCGCGCGGCAGGCGGATGTTCGGCAGGAGAAGTGCGCAGATCAGGCCGATGACCATCATGCCCGAGGCGGTCAGGAAGAGCGGCACGAAGGCGTCGGAGTAAGCGTTGGCGACGAAGGCGCGGGCGGCCTCCGGCAGGGCGGCCAGACCCTCGGGGGTGAGGTTGCGGAAATCGACGCCGCCGGGCAATGCGATCCGGACATGAGTGAGGCCGGAACTGACGATGGCGCCGTAGATCGAGATGGCGATTGCCGCGCCGCCCATGCGGGTGAGCGTGACGGTTCCGGTAGCAGCGCCGACATCGGCGCGGGAGGCGGCATTCTGGACGCCGATGACGGGCACCTGCTGGCCGATGCCGACGCCGAAGCCCTGCAGCAGCATGACCAGCGCGATGAAGATCAAGGGCGTCCCGGCATGCATGAAGGAGAAGATGCCGAGACTGACGACACCCAGCGCTGCCGAGGCAATCGAAAAGGGCTTGTAGCGACCGCTCTTCGCGATCAGGCGACCGGCGGCAATCGAGCCGATGGCGATGCCGCCTGTTGTCGCGACGAAGAGCAGGCCGGCCATGGAGGGAGATAGGCCGGTCGTCGTCTGGAGGAAGAGCGCGATGTAGTTGACCGAGCCGATGCCGATCGCGCCCGAGACGATCGAGATGACCAGCAGCAGGTTGATGGTGGGCTTGGAGAAGAGCGAGAGCGGCACGACGGGTTCCGGCGCGCGGCGCTCGACCAGAACCCAGCCTGTGGCGCAGAGAGCACCGAAGGCGACGACGGCGAGGCTTTGCCAGGCGATCAGGGAGCCGAAGATCTGGCCGCTATCGGCCCAGAAGACGATCGAGGCGACGGCGCCTGCAAGCAGGATCGCACCAGCATAGTCGATTTTGGGCTTCCGGTTGGGCTTGCGGTAGGGCAGCAGGAAGGCCAGACCGATGAGGACGGCGATGCCGATTGGCAGGTTGACGAGGAAGATCGAGCGCCAGCCGAAGAGATCGGACAGCGTGCCGCCGAGAACGGGGCCGAGGGCGCCGGACGCCATCAAAACCAGGCTCGAATAGCTCTGGTAGCGGGCGCGCTCGCGCGGCTCGAAGAGATCGGCATTGATCGAGAAGATCGAGACCATGATGCCGCCACCGCCGAGCGCCTGCAGCACGCGGGCAGCGATCAGCGTGTCCATGGAGACGGCGAGGCCGCAGACCAGCGAGCCTGCCGTGAAGATGGCGATTGCAGCCATGATCACATATTTGCGGCCGAAGAGATCGCCGAGCTTGCCGTAGAGCGGCATGACGGCGCTGGTGGTCAGCAGATAGGCGGAGCCGACCCAGCCGAAACGCTCCAGTTCGCCGAACTCGCCGACGATGGTCGGCAGTGCTGTCGAGACGATCTGGTTGTCGAGGGTTGCCATGAACATGGCCGACATCAGCAGGAGATAGACGAAGAGGCGGAGCCGCGGGTCGGTGACCAGTGGCGTGTTGTCGAGGCTGGCGGTCTCCCTGCCCGCGGCTGCAGGTGTGGGGTGCGGTTCGAAACGGGGGTCGGGGCCGGAGGGGGCGGCCGTGCTGTGCTTGGTCATGGATCGGGAGCTCCTGTCTAACCGCAAAATGTGCCTCCCGCATTTATATGTCAATAGCACATATTTGCTGATGGCATCTATTTTGCTTTTCGCGGCGGGGCGCCTCTGCTATTGTTTGGGCATGACGCCAGCTTCGCACCCCAAATCTTCGGCCCAGGGCCATGAAAACCAATCCGAGACCACGCCCCTTTCGGACGGGGGGCCACTTGCCGCCATTGGCCAGGCGATGACACGCATGCGGCTGCTGATTGGCCGCCGCTTCATCGGGCGCATGGCGCTGAAACGCATGGAGACGGGGCTCGAACTCTCCGACATCGACGCAATCGGCGTGATCAAGCGGATCGGCAGCCAGCAGGAGGTGACGGTGGGCACGATCGCCGAGCAGCTCCGGATCGACCCCTCACGCGGCAGCCGGATCGTGGCGGATCTGGTGAAGCAGGGACTGCTGGAGCGTGCCGCCTCTCAGGAGGACGGACGCCGCAGCCTGGTGCGCGTGACCGATGCGGGCCGCAAGGTGCTGGACGAAATCGAGGCGATCAAGCGCGAGACGATCAGGGAGGCCACGGCCGGATGGTCGGCCGAAGACGTGGAGGCCTTCGGGCGCCTCTATATGCGCTTTACCGAAGGTCTCGAGGCGCAGTTCGACCGGTTCGAACAGGACGAAAGCCGATAGGCAAAAACAGCAGGCGACAGAATTGACCCGACCGGCATTCCCTCCCCCGAGAAAATGCCGGCCGGTCGTCATGGGACTGGTATCCACCGTCCTTTCCGCTCCGCCAGGACAGAAAGGGTTTGCGTCCCACGCCGAAGGGAGTGGTTCAGACGGGTTTTGGACCTTGAAGGGCGTTGTAGATCTTCCTACCGAGCACGGCGGCTATCGGGAGCGAGATCGCCAGGCCCGCCACAAAGGCGGCTGCGATCTGCCAGCCCTCACGCATGTCGAGCGACAGAACCGCAATCACCGCCGCACCGCCGACGGCGCTGGCGACGAGAATATAGAGGACGGCAGCGAGACGAAGCATGAGCGTGTTCCTTCGTGGTCCATGTCTTTCGAGGATCACCTTAGGCGCATCAGGACAGGTTTCCTTGATCTGGCTCAATTGCTTGCACTGAAATGCCTAGACGAAAGGCGAAGATCTTCTTCTGAGGCGTTAACACTGTTTTAAGCCTGTTCTTGCCGCCCCCGCCCCGTTCGGCCAAGGTCCGGCTCAGGATTCGGACAGGAAAACCTAGATGCCTTCTCGACGCGCGGTCATTGTCGGACTGGGCGGGCTGCTCGCCACCGCGGGCCTGCCCGGCGGCATCCGTGCGCCGCGGGCGCAGACGCTCGCCATGGCAGAATTGCGCGGCGGTTTCGACGCGGCGGAGGCCGGCATCCTTCCGGGCACCGAGGACGACCAGAGCCGCAAGTTGCAGGACCTGATCGATAGGGCGGCGGCCGTTGGGCAACCGGTTTTCCTGCCAGCCGGCACTTATGAAGTGGCCAATCTGGAATTGCGCGATAGCAGCCGTATCTCCGGCGTGCCGGGGATGACCCGGCTCGTCTACCGCGGCGACGGGCATCTGATCGCGGCCCAGGATGCGCGCGGCGTCAGCCTGTCCGGCATCACCTTCGACGGCGCCAACCGCTGGCTTGCGGACTATACCGAGGGGCTTCTCGCCTTTCGCAGTGTCGGCGATGTGACAATCGAGGACTGCGCGATCGTCGGCAGCCGCAAATGCGGGATCTATCTGGCACGATCGGGCGGACGGATCGAAGACTGCCGCATCACCGGTGCGGCCGAGGCCGGGATCTGGGCTATCGAGGGCAAGGCCTTCACCCTGCGTGACAACGAGATCTTCGACTGCGGCAATGGCGGCATTCTCGTGCATCGCTGGACGAAAGGCGAAGATGGGACCGTAATTTCCGGCAACCGCGTGGCACGGATCGCGGCGACGAATGGCGGCACCGGTCAATATGGCAACGGCATCAATATCTTCCGCGCCGACAATGTGCTCGTGTCGGGCAATCACGTCTCCGACTGCGCCTTCTCCGCGATCCGGGCCAATTCCGCGTCCAACATCACGATCAGCGGCAACCAGGCCTTCCGCTCCGGCGAGACGGCCATCTATGCCGAGTTCGAATTCGAAGGCGCGCTGATCGAGGGCAATCTGATCGACGCGGCTGCGATCGGGATCTCGGTGGCCAATTTCGACCATGGCGGGCGGCTATCGACCGTGAGCAACAACATTGTCCGGGGGATCGTCGACAAGGGACCCTATGTGCCGACCGTCAGCGGCTTCGGTTTCGGCATTTCGGTCGAGGCCGACACGCTGGTGACCGGCAATCAAGTGGATGGAGCCGAAACGGCGGCGCTCGCCATCGGCTGGGGACCCTATCTGCGCAATGTCATCGTCAGCGACAACATCCTGCGTGGCAGCCCTCAAGGCATGCGCGTGAGCGTGGTGGAAGGCGCCGGAGAGACCGTCATCCGCAACAACATCATTGATGGGGCCACCGGCGGCGCGATCGTGGGCTATCGCTGGAACGACCGGATGGGCGACGCGCTCGACGATGGCGATACGTCAATGCCGCATCTGACACTTTCCGGGAACCGGGTGGCCGGCGGCTGAGCGCGCACAAGTGCGGAACGCAACCATTAAGCCCCCGGAAACCAACATAAGATCTTCCGAATGGTCGTAATTTCTATTTAAGCCTCCCCTGATCTAATCTGCGGCAGTCAACATGTCGCGGGCCCCATGCTTCTAACCTTGCAGAACATCATCCTCGAGAAGATCGCGACAGGGCAGTCGTTGGCGGAGACCGTGGATTATCTGTGCCGAGAAGTGGAGACGATGTCGGACGACATCGTCTGCTCCGTCCTGCTGCTCGACGAGGAGCGGCGCCTGCGCCACCTGGCCGGTCCTTCCCTTCCGTTCGAATACACATCCGCCATCGATGGCATCGCGATCGGCCACGGGGTCGGTTCCTGCGGCACTGCCGCCTTCTACGGCGAACCGGTTCTGGTCGAAGATATCGATGCGCATGAATACTGGCAGCCCTACAAGCAACTGGCCCTGCCACTCGGGCTGAGGGCCTGCTGGTCGACGCCGATCATCGGCTCCGGCAAAGTGCTGGGGACGTTTGCCTTCTACTACCGCACGACGCGAGGACCTTCCGAACAGGAGCGGCAGATCGTCAATGCCTGCGTTCATCTCTGTGCGATTGCGATGGAACGCGACCAGCGCATGGCCGAGCGGAGGCGCATGGCCGATACCGACGGGCTGACCGGGCTGCCCAATCGCAGCCGGTTCAACGAGGTGATATCTGAGGTTTCCCGGCGCGAGCCAGACTGGGCCCTGATGCTGGTCGATCTCGACAATCTGAAGATGGTCAACGACACGTTCGGCCACGGCGCCGGCGACGACCTGATCCGGATCGTGGCGGAACGCATGAAGCAGGAAGCCGCACCTGGCATGGCCTTCCGGCTCGGTGGGGACGAATTTGCCGTGCTCGTGCCCTGTATCGCGACAACCGATCCGGCGGCTCTTGCCGAGAGACTGATTTCCCGCATCAAGGAACCGGCCGATTGCGCCGGCCACCTCATCTATCCGGCCGCGACACTGGGTGGGGCCCGGGCCGGCGTGGAGCGGAGCCCGCAACAGGTGCGACAGAACGCCGACTACGCGCTCTATCACGCCAAGGAACGGGCGCGTGGACGTTACCTCGAATATCAGCCGGGCCTCGGCACAGCGATCGCCAAGCGTTTCCGCTCGGTGCAGGAGGTCGACCAGGCGCTGCGCGACGACCGGATCGACGCGCATTTCCAGCCGGTGATCGAACTTTCCACCGGGCGCATCATAGGCTTTGAATCGCTCTGCCGGATGAAGATGCCGGACGGCCGCCTGGTTGCGGCTGCGCATTTTCACGAGGCGATGAAAGACGCCCATGTGGCGATCGAGATCACCGAACGCATGCTGGAACGAATTTCGTCTGCAGCCGGCGACTGGCATCGTGAAGGTCTCGAATTTTCCCGCGTGGGGTTGAACCTCACGGCTGCCGACTTCCATCGCGGCGGGCTGACGCAGCGTATCGTCGATTCCTTCGGTCGCGCCGGCATAACCCCGAACTTCGTCGTCGCCGAGGTGACGGAATCTGTCTATCTCGGCCAGAAGGACAATGTCGTCGCCGAAGAGATCCACGCGATGCGCGAAGCGGGCATCAAGGTGGCACTCGACGATTTCGGCACGGGCTTTGCGTCGCTCACCCATCTGCTGACGGTGCCTGTCGACATCATCAAGATCGACAAGTGTTTCGTGCGCCGCCTGGCGGATGCCGGCAGTGGCAGCGTGATCACGCGGGGTCTGCTCGATATCGCCCGGGGCCTCGACATCTGGGTCGTGGCGGAGGGCATCGAGGAACAGGCGCAGGCCGAGCATCTGCTCTCCCTCGACTGCAAGGCAGGCCAGGGTTATTTCTTCTCCCGTCCCGTCGACCGGGACAGCGTGCGCGAAATGCTCGAGGTCGGCAGTTTTCACCCCGAATGGGCACGCATCCTCAGGGAACGCGAACGGCTGGTGCTAGACAAGGCCGGCTGAGACGCGACGGGCGAAGCCTGACGCGTCCCGGCTCCACCTCTCAGATCTCGCGGCGCCGGCTCGTGATCAGCCGGATCAGTTCTCGCGCTTCCGGCGGCGGCCGCTTCTCCACCCGACGATAGAGACGGCAGTCCGGTGTGCGGGTCATAAGACCCATGTTGACCAGCTCGCGCCGGATCAGGACATGGTCGCCGAAGCCATTGTGGCGCATCAGCACCGCATTGACCGCCTTCTCGGGCGTCTCCTCCCCGGCCGGCAGGAAGGACCAGAGCACCCAGAGCGCCAGTTGTTGCTGGTTGAATTTGCCGGGCCAGCGGACGAGGATATCGGTGCCGGCAAAGCAGCGGGCGGTGAGCTCGACACGGCGGTAATCGACTACGGCTTCGGATACCGCCACAGGCGGATTGGCGAGACGCTCTTCCGCCCCGCGGCTCGCCTTGAAATGCTGGTAGTTGCGATAGCCGACGGCGCGCGTCAGCATGTTCAGAAGCTCGACATGGCCGGGCAGATCCGCCCGCGCCTCCAGTTCGCGCTTGAGGTTTTTCGCCAGCGCCGACAGATCTGGCGCCGCATAGGCATGTGTCGTCCTCGACATCTCGTGTCTCCAAGTCGTGCCCGGTCGCGCAAGCGACCAACAAGGCCGGTGGTCACCGACTTCCGACGGGGCACGGGAAAACGAGCTGACGTCGACAAGAGAAAGGCAGGTTTAGCTCCCCTCGTCGGGGCGGTGACGCCTGGGTGAACTGCAGACCCTGGAGCGGCAGAAATACGCGCGACATGCGGCTGCTGTCAATCGTCGGCAAACATCAGGAAATTTCATCGACCACATCAGCTTGAACGGCTTTTCTGGGCGCCTGACGCGGGATAGCCTCCGGCGCACCATTCAATGGAGACCGGCATGCTGAAGATCTACGGCGTCTACAAATCACGCGCTACGCGCATTCTCTGGCTGATGGAAGAACTGGGCACCCCTTTCGAGCTGGTGCCGGTGCTGCAAGCCTACAAGCTGAAGGATCCGATGGCCCCGGACGCAAGGCTCAACACCCGTTCGCCGGAATTTTTGGCGGTCAACCCGATGGGCAGCATCCCGACGATCGACGATGACGGACTCTTACTCAACGAGTCGCTTGCGCAAACCATCCACGTGGCCAAGATGTCTGGCGGACCGCTCGCCCCGAAGGATGCGGCGGAAGATGCGCTGACGCTGCAGTGGACGCTTTTCGGTGCCACGTCGATCGAGACCGAGGCCTTGAAGATTTCCATGGCCAATGGCGAGGGCCGGCTTGCCTCCGAGGCAGGCCAGGCGGAAGCCAAGGTGGTCGCCCGCATTCTCGCCCGCCCCTTCGGCGTGCTGGAGAAGCATTTTGCCACCCATGACTATGCCGTCGGCGACCGCTTCACCGTGGCCGACATCAATCTCGGCGAGATGGTGCGCTATGCCCAGGCCTACCAGCCGCTGTTCGACGCCCATCCGAAGACGGCGGCATGGCTAACCCGCATCCAGTCCCGTTCCGGCTTCAAGGCGATGTGGGAGAAGCGGTTGGCGGAGGTTGAGTAAGGGGCGCGGCGGCTTCCTGACCGCTCAACCGACAGTCTTCTTCGGCCGACCACCTCTGGCGCCGTTGGCGCGGCTGGCAGCGGCCTTGGCCGGGGAACGCGACTGCCCTCCCCGGCGCTGGGCCTCGATAAAGGCGCGGGAGCCGAAGATGCCGGCCATGAGGCCCTGGATGGTGTAGTCCACATCGAGCGCCTCCCAGTGCAGACCCGTTTCGCCGAGCAGTTCGACTTCGGCCAGCTCATCGGACGTCGCCTGCTCAAGGCCTTCAAGCGCACGTGCCGGCACGAGGAAGGTCGCGCCGTTGGCGAAATCGACGACGATCCGCTCGGTTTCGCGATCGAGACGCACGGCGACCGGAACCGGTCGCCCCAAACGTTCCTCGGCCCAGCGGGCCTTGGCGCTCTGTAATTCGGCGTCGGTGACTTCAACCATGATACTGTCTCCACATTGCGAGGAAGAGCGCCTGCTGCGTCCTGATCTCCTCGACAGCCTTTCGGACGTCCCGATCCGAGAGCCTGCCTTGCGTCATCACCTTCAATGTCACAAGGTCGATACGAGCTTCACCATCACCATAGATGTGCACATGCGGCGGCTCGTGATCTGCCGTGTAGATCACGAAACGCATGCCATGCTTGCGAAGAACGGTGACCATGCAAGACCATAACCCATGAAGTTGGGTTTTTCAATTCTTGTCCGTTGCTACGGCCATTGGTCTGGCCTGCTCCCTCATCCGCAGCCAGGCACATCCTCCAGCCGGTACCAGACCGGGATGCCGCGTTCGTTGGCGATGCGGACGTCGTTGTCGGCGCCCTTTGAGGTGCCGGGCAGGCGCAGGACGCCTTCGCAGAGTTGCAGCAAGCGGCCCGCGACCGGGTGGAAGATTTCCTCGTAAAGTTCGTCGCCGACCGTTTGCCCTCCCGCCGCTTGCCAGATCGGCAGGGCGACCCATTCGCCGATCATCGGCACATGGCCCGCCTTGAACAGGGCGTGCGATGGTGCTTCCAGCGCCTTGAGATTGGCGGCCATCTTCTGAGGGTCGTCTCCGGTGCCCGAGCGATAGGGACCGGCAATCAAGATCAGCATGTCATTCTCCATGGTTTGTCCGCCTCATGCGGAACCATGCACATATCCGCACGATTCTTCTGGAATGTCGAATCTTTTGCGTATAATCACGTAATATCGTGAATATTCGGGTAGAAACATGCTGACAGAACAGAGACGGCGGCAGATCCTCGACGTGTTGAAGCGTGACGGCCGGGCAGTCGCCGGCGAACTCGCGCGCCTCTGGGGCGTGTCGGAGGACACGATCCGACGCGACATGCGCGACATGGCCTCGGCTGGGCTTCTGAAACGCGTGCATGGCGGGGCATTGCCGGTTGCAGCGCCCCTGCCCGCGCTCTCCGTGCGGCGCGGGCTGGCGACCGAGGAGAAACGGCGGCTGGCGGCAGCAGCCGTTCGGTTGATATCGCCCGGTCAGGTCGTGTTTCTCGACGGTGGCACGACGACGGCGGAGATCGTGCGACAGATCCCGAGGGACATGGTTCTCACCGTGGTCACCCATGCACCGACAATCGCTTCCGAACTGGAAAGCCATACGGCCGTGGAGGTCGTGCTGATCGGCGGTCGGGTCTACAAACATTCGATGGTTGCGGTCGGACCGACGGCGCTTGCCGCGATAGAGCGCTTGCGGCCGGATGTCTTTTTCCTCGGCGCAACGGCCGTGCATGCGACCGACGGCCTGACGACAGGGGATTTCGAAGAGGCGGCGATCAAGCGGCGGATCCTGGAGCGGAGCCTCGCGACCTACTGTCCTCTGACGCTGGACAAGCTCGACAGCGCCTCGCCTTTCGGCATCGCCTCCATCCCGGAACTCACAGGGATAATCGTGGTGTCAGAGGCTGAAGATGCGGTGCTCGACGGCTACAGGGCCAGGGGCGCCAATGTTATCCTGGCCTGAGGCTGCAGGCGCTCGAGATCCCACCTGAGATCCCGGGGCTCACCCCTCCTGCGCCAAGCGCGTGAACGGGCGCACCAGCACCCAGTATCCGGTCTGGCGATGCATAAGCCATGTCACCACGGCGAGGCGCAGCACCTGAACGAGGACCATGGCGGCGGCAGCACCGACTATGCCCCACAGGGGAACGAGCAGCAGCATCAACAGGAGACAGGTCACCACCGAGATCGAGACGATGAGCAGGCTCAGGCGATAGCGGCCCTGGACGACCAGCAGTTCGGCGGCCTGGCCGGTCGCGGCGCGGATGACGTAGGCAAGGCCAAGCAAAGCGAGGCAAGGATAGGCGGCGAGGAATTCCGGGCCGAACAGGGCGAGCAAGGGATAGCCGGCAACGAGCGTCAGCGCGACGGAGGGAATGGTGAGCCAGAAGGTGGCATTGGTGGAGCGGGTAATCCGGGCCTGCAGCCCTGCGCGGTCCGCCGAGGCAAGCGAGAGCGAAAAGCCGCGGGCGGCAACCAGCATGAAACCGTACTGCACGAAGGCTGCCAGCGACAGCGAGCGCTGGGCGGCGAAATAGAGCGAGGCTTCGTCGGGGGCGACGAGGAAGCCGAGGATCAGCACGTCGATCCAGACGAAGAGCTCCTCGGCCGTCATGGCCGGCATCATCAGGACGGAGGCGAGCAGCCAGAAGCGGCGGCGCTGTGGTGTCGTGACGACGCGTTCCGTTTTTGGCAGGCGCGCGCGAAGGAGGAGTGCCTGGACGAGCAGCACGAGGATGGAGGCGAAGACGACGACTGCGAGCACCGTGATGGCATCGAGGGGAAAGCCCGCCGCCCGGGCAAGACCGACGCCGAGCATGATCAGCACCGGCCGCAGGATGAAGCCCGGAATGGTGGAGAGTGCATACCAGCCGAACCCTCTGAAGACGCCGGTGAGATAGGATTCGAGCGAAAGGATCGGAAAGCCGAGGGCGAGCACACCGAGTGGCAGCAGGAAGGCCGGATCGACGAGGCCGGGCAGGACGGTGAGAAAGACGAGCGCTGCGGCCGCCAGAAGGCATGAACCTGTCACGACGACGCGGAAACCGGTTGAGAGGTAACCGGCGAGATGGGCATGTTTCTCGCGCCGCCCGTAACGCGGAATGAAGCGGGCGGCGGAATCGTAGAAACCGAGCACGCCGACCTGGCCGACGACGCTGGTCCAGGTCCAGAGGATGACATAGATGCCGTAGTCCTCGAGCGCCATGAGGCGGGCGAGCAGGATCTGCAGGCCGAGCCCGACAAAGGCGGCGGCGATGCGCACGGAAATGCTGGTGAGCGCACCCCGCAGGCCGGGATCGCCGATCAGATCAAGAACCTTGCGGTGAAGCTTGCCGATCATGGAATGCAGCACAGCACGAGGCTCATGCTGCCGCCATTGCGTCCGGCAAATCGCTGGACCACATCGATCACGCCGCGAAGGCGGCTGCGCCAGGCCGGACCGATGCCATCATACACCGCACGCAGGCGCGGTCGAAGGCCGGCCATCCAATGACGGCAATAGAGCTGGCCGAGGCTGCTGAAGGGGACGTAGCAGGCAGTGAGCGGCGCAGTCGTGTTGGTCCAGCTCGACTTGTAGGTGGATGGATCATTGAGGAAATCGAAGCGGCGGATGCCTGTCTCGATCGCCCAGCGCTGGGCATTTTCCATCTGCACCTTGCCGGGCGAGAATTTCTGATAGGCGAGATCGATAGCCCCGAGGAAGCAGTAATAATCCTTCCGAAATCGCATGCCGAGCTCCATGGCGATCGGCACGCCATCAAGTGTCAGAGCATGCAGGAAAACCCCGCCTTCGTCCTCGCAGGCCGTGCCACCCAGATCCCGCAGGAAGGCGGCGAAGCGCGGATCAAAGAGGTCGCGGCCGAGGCGGCCTGTGCCCTTCAGCCAGCCCTGCTTCATGGCGATGCACTGGTCGATATGCTCGGCATAACCCGGGCTACCAGCCGGATAGACCTGATAGTCGAGGGCACCCAATTTCTCCAGCCTGTTGCGGCGGCTGTTGCGCTGCAGGCGCTGCTTCTTCGGCAGGCCTGCATGGTGGCTTTCCCAATCGGCAATGCCGGTCAGGTCGAGGATGGAGGACTGCTGCAGGCCTTCGGGCGCGGAGCCGCGGCCTTCGAGGATGCGAGCGAGCAGCGCGGATTGTGGCACGTGATCGAGGCAGATGGCGTCACCGGCGCCGTGCTTGCGAATCTCGTCGAAGACGGCCCGGCCGAGGGCCAGATCGAAGCGCGCGGGGTCATGGAGCAAGGTGGCATATTGGTTCATCGGCGCCGTCAGCGGCACCAGGATCGTGATGGCGGGGCTCACCCGGCGCGCCATCAGCGGCCAGATCATCAGGCAATCGGGGCCATCCCAGAGGACATAGACCCTGGGACGCAGCTGATCACCGTTTTCACCCGACAGAAAGGCCCGGCACCAGTTCCGGCACCAGTCGAAGCCCTGGAAATAGGTGAAGGGCTCCGGGCACCGGCGCTCGAGCGTCTGCCAGACCGCCTGCAGGGCGTCGAGATCATAAAGGGTTTCGCGGCATTCGAGTTCGAGGAGACGGCCGTCATGCTCGACGAGCACGGCCGCGTCACGGGCAGCGAGTGCGCCGGGGCTCCGGTTCAGGCCTCTCATCGAAGCATCCATGGTGATCGGCCTCGTCGGTTGCGCGCGATGGGTCGGGCGCCAGTCTACCGGACAAGGGTTAAACCTCCCTTGAGGCAGGGAGGACTTCCTGCAACCCGTCGCGAAGCCAACCCGGCCGCTCAGGCAAACATCACGTCGGTGACCCTGATCGTACCGACATGCAGCCCGTTCCAGTTGGTCATGCCGTGGTGGGACAACGCCGTCAGCGCGGCCTGCTCTTCGCTACCTTCCTCAAAATGGCGGGCAAGCAAAGCTGCGATCATGGCTTCGGCGGCGCGGGTGGCGCCATCCTCTGCCTTGACCGCGAAAGAGAGACCCTTGTCCGGCAGAAGCGCGCAGAAGACGCCTTCGGCGCCGGTCTTGGCGAAGATCTTGCCGGGTGCCACCTGCATGAGCTTCGTGCAGAAGCGCCTGGTGCCGGCGACATAGAAGGGTTCGGCCATGCAGGCGGTGATCAGGCGGCGAGCGGCGGCGGCGCGGATGGGCTCGAGCCCCTTGCCCGTCGCGAGCTTGCCGAAGCCGCGTGCGAGGCCCGTGAGCGGCACGGCATAGGTCGGGATGGAACAGCCGTCGGTGCCGCAATTGTCTCTCGAGAGCACGGCACCGGTCAGGTCCGCCATGATGGCGCGGATCGCCTGCTGCAGCGGATGATCGAAGCCGGCATAACCGCGTGGATCTTCGCCGGTGTGGCAGCAGGTGCAGACGAAACCGGAATGCTTGCCGGAGCAGTTGTTGTGGAGTGCCGACGGCTTTTCCAGCGTGCGGGCCTGATCGATCAGGACGGCCTGGTGCGACGACCAGTGGGCGCCGCATTCGAGCACGCTTTCATCACGCCCCGCAGCTTTCAGCATGGCAGCAGCGGTTGCGACATGCTCCGGCTCGCCGGAATGGGAGGCACAGGCGAGTGCGAGTTCGCGGCTGCCGAAGCCATAGGCGTCAGCCGCGCCGCTTTCGACCAGCGGCAAGGCCTGCATGGCCTTGCAAGCCGAGCGCGGGAAGACACCGGCATCGACGTCACCGGCGGAAAAGACGGTTTTTCCCTCGGCATCGACCACGATCGCCAGACCGCGATGGCGGCTCTCGACGAGTTGACCGCGCGTGACCTCGACCGTGATCGGATTTTCCATGCTCTGCCTCAAAATGCCAATATTGTCTGTTGCTTGTTAAAGCATGCATCATCCCCTTCTTCGAGGTCCGGATTGAAATTTCTGCTGCGCATCGTTTCCGTCATCCTGCTCGTCTTTGTTCTGCCGACCCTCGTTTCCGCCGGACTCTGGGCGACGCGCGAGCATCCGGACGGCTGGAGCTCGGCGAAATGGGGCTCGTCTGGCCTCCTGCCTACGGCAGAAGAGAGCCCCGAAGCGGCGATCTATGTCTTCTCGGCGATGACCGGGGGGCTGAAGGGCGCGATTGCCAGCCATGCCTGGATCGTCACCAAGGACGAAAACGGCGCCTATCAGCGTTACGACAAGGTGGGCTGGGGCTCGCCGATCCGGCGCAATCACCGGGCACCCGATGCCTTCTGGTATTCCAACCCGCCGCGGCTCGTCGCGGAGGTCAAGGGTGACGAGGCCAAGCGGCTGATCCCGATGGTCGAAGCGGCAATCGCCGGCTACCAATATGGCCAGCCGGGCGGCTACCGGATCTATCCGGGGCCGAACTCCAACACCTTCGTTGCACATGTGCTGCGCGAGGTGCCGGAACTGGGCGCGGTGCTACCGGCCGATGCCGTCGGCCGCGACTATCTCGCCGGCGGGGCCTTCTATCATCTCGACAAGGACGGACGCGACCTGCATTTGAGCCTTGGCGGGCTGGCCGGGCTGTCGGTCGGGCTGCGAAGCGGGCTTGAAGTGAATTTCCTCGGCCTGGTGGCTGGCATCGACATCGCCCGGCCGGGCATCAAGGTGCCGGGCTTCGGCACGTTGGGGCTATGAGCATCCTTCCCACCATACCAAACCCATGAATCAAAAGAGCCACCCGTGAGGGTGGCTCCCATGAGCTTTAGTCCTTTGTCTGGACCCGGATGGAAGACCATCCGAAGGAAGGCTGGGTCAGGCCGAGGGCCGCCCCGTCAAAACCGCACCCTTTCCAAAGTCACACACGCAGACCGAAATCTCATTAGACATTGGATCACCTTCCTTTCGTTACGTTGCCGATGACTCAAAAGGTAGGGTGACCCAGGGGATTCGGCAAGGCACGTTATGTGACGTTTTGTTGGGATAATTGTGTTGCATTGCAGCGGAGTGAGCGCATAATTCGCGCGCTGGTCCTCCCCGCCATTTCGATCCCGACAACGCCGCAGATTCATCGCGGTGGTTCTTTGCGTGTTGACCGCCCAGCCTTCGACGGTGAAACTCCCTCCTGTAATGGGAGGAACAATCCATGGAAGAATCCATCCGCTGGCGAAACATGCGCACGGCACCGCGCGACGGAAGCCGCATTCTCGTGACCATCCGCGCCTCCGAACAGGGGCCGGGAGCGGTCGATCTCGTCTACTGGTCCAACGGCGACCGCTTCGGAGCCGACGGCTGGCGCTCCTCGGATTCGACGCCGGGCCTGATCGTCGCCTATGCGGAACCGGAACTGAAATGCTGGATGCCGCTGCCGGGTGTGAACACAGATGCGATGGTCAGGCCGCCAGCCTGGGAGGGCGAGGACGAAAAGGAACTGGACGGCTCGGGGATTTGAAGAAGTGCTCCGGCGTGTCTCACGCGGAGTTCAAGGGAGGACACATTGAGCCGCAACATCATTCTGGTCGATCCATTGCCCAGGACACTCGACCTGATCATGGAACCCTCGGTCCGGGCCCGGCTCGAGGCGCTGGGCGAGGTCATCGTCTCTGAAGATCAAGCGATGCCGGCAGACGAGGTCGATCGGCATCTCCCCGAAACGGTGTTGATCTTCGGCCAGACCGACATGCCGAGAGAGCGCCTGGACAGGGCACCCAAGCTGAAGGCCATCATCAACGTCGAATCGAATTTCCTGCCGAACATCGACTATCAGGCCTGCGTCGAACGCGGGATCTGGGTGATCACGCCGGCGTCTGCCTTTGCGTCACCGGTGGCGGAGGCGGCTCTGGCCATGGCCCTCGATCTCGCCCGGGGGATCACCGCGGCGGATCGCGATTTTCGCCAGGGTGTCGAGCGCTATGGGCTGGAGGGCAATGCGAGCACCTTCCGTTTTGCCGGCTCGCCCGTCGGGATCATCGGGTTCGGCGATCTCGGAACTACGTTTCGCGATCTTATCCGCCCGTTCAAGAACAGGGTCCGCGTTTTCGACCCCTGGCTTCCGAGGGAGATCATCGAAGGCCAGGATTGCCAGCCGTCGACACTCGATGAGGTGCTCCGCGAAAGCCAGGTGGTCTTTGTTTTTGCGAGCGTCACCAGCGAGAACGAGGGCTTCATAGGCAAACGAGAATTCGCCATGATGAAACCGGGCGCAGCTTTCCTCCTGATGAGCCGGGCTGCCGTCGTCGATTTTCCGGCGATGATCGAGGCGGCCCAGTCCGGCCATATCAAGGTGGCGACAGACGTGTTCCCGGAGGAGCCTGTGGCGACGGACGATCCCGTGCGCCAAGCGTCCGGCATTCTTCTCTCGGCGCATCGAACCGGCGGCACGCGGGACGCCTTCTATGCGCTCGGATCCATGGCCGTTGCCGATGCCGAACTGATCATGAAGGGACTGCCGCCCCGCCTGTGCCGCCGCGCCGATCCGGCAACGGCGAGAATGCTGCGGTCGAAGCCGGTGAGCGTGTCTTGAGGGCGGGAGCGGGGTCCCCCGGATCGGGAGCATAGCCAACAAGCGTCGTCATGGGGAATGCGGACCAAACCGGGCTCTCGGCGAAAGGCAGCTGTTCATCGCGGTATCAGATTTTGCTGTGCGGCCTGACCGAATATTAAACTCCCCAGTCTCACTATATGCTCCCAGCGTGGCCCCTTCACGGGTCCGAACCATGTCGACAAGGGATTTGACGTGCGCGACAGAGAGACCGACGAGGTGTACAAGACGCTGGTATCGGAGTTGCACTCGACGCTCACCCCGACGACGATCATGGGGATCACCATCCTTGCCGTCGGGCTTTTCGCCTATATGAGCCTTCAGAGCACGCCGCTCCTGGTTGCGACGATCGCCGCGACCCTTGCCTCCCTTGGCAAGATCGCCGTTTCCCTCGCTCACCGACGCGCGGATGTTACGAAGCGTTCAACGGTTGCGGATGCCGCGCGCTGGGAAAAGCTGCAGGGGCTCTTCATCTTTGTCATTGCGGCCTGTGTGGGTATTCTCGCCACCGTCGCCTTTGCCTATCGGGACCTGTCAGTCCATATGCTTGCCGTAGCGCTCACCTTTGGATACTGCGCCGGAGTGACGGTCAGGATATCCGTTCGGCCGTTCATCGCCGCGACCGCCATCTTGCTTGCAGCTTTGGCGCCGACAATTTCGGTCATGCTGTATGGCGATACGGCCCACTGGATCATGAGCCTGCTGTGCGTGATTTTCCTGATCGCCGCGATGCAGAGCATGCAGCATGTCTATCGGACCACCATACGGCAAATCCGCCTGTTTCTCGACATGGAGCATCGGGCACGCCACGATCCGCTAACCGGGCTTTTCAACCGCACGGCGCTGATCGAGGCGTATTTGAGCCTCGGCAGCGCCGACGATGTGCTCACCTGCGTGCATTGTTTCGACCTTGACGGATTCAAGCATGTCAATGATCGCTTTGGTCACGCGATCGGCGATGCATTGCTGACGGGGATCGCCGGGCGGCTGCGGGAGACCCTGGATCCGCCTGATATCGCCGTTCGGATTGGCGGCGATGAATTTGTCATTCTTCAACCCGATGTCCGGGATCCCAGCGATGCCGTAGCCCTGGCACGCAGGGTCGTGGACATTCTCGGCGCACCATACCAGATTGCCGGTGAGGAGATCACCATCGGCATCAGCTTGGGCTATACCATGGCACTGTCTGGATCTGTGGATCTGGACCAGATGATGGTCACTGCGGACAAGGCGTCCTACCGCGCCAAGCGAAACGGCGGCGGCATTGACTGCGAAATGCCGACGACGCTGGACCTGGGGAAATTCTCTGCCGCCGCATGATCGCCGTTCGTGATGGGCCCGGCTGTCTCGATCGTCGCTTGCCTCACCCCAGCTTCAAAACAATCTTGCCGATATGTTCAGAGCTTTCCATCAGGCGGTGCGCCTCCACCACCTCCTCGAACGGCAGCACCGCATGGATGACCGGGGCGACGTCGCCGCGCTCCAGGCGGGGCCAGACCTGCGTCATCAGGTCGTCGCGGATGGCGCGTTTCTCCTCGGCCGTGCGCGGGCGCATGGTGGAACCGGTGACGGTCAGGCGCTTGGTCATGATCGGGGCGAGGTTTGCCATTTCGACGGTCGAGCCGCCGAGGAAGGCGATGATCGAGAGGCAGCCGTCCTTTGCGAGGACCTGCAGGTTTCTATCGAAATAGGCAGCCCCGATCATGTCGAGGATAACATCGACGCCCTTGCCTTGGGTCTCTTCCTTGACGATCTCGACGTAGTCTTCGCGCTTGTAATTGATCGCCCTTGCAGCACCCAGATCCATGCAGGCGGCGCATTTTTCGGCCGAGCCGGCGGTGGTGTAGACCTTGGCGCCGAAGGCCTTTGCCAGCTGGATGGCGGTGGTGCCGATGCCCGAGGAGCCGCCATGGATGAGCACGGTCTCACCTTCGGTGAGGCCCGCCATCTGGAAGAGATTGGCCCAGACGGTGAAGAAGGTCTCGGGCAGGGCTGCGGCCTTCACGGCGTCATAGCCCTTGGGGAATGGCAGGGCCTGGGTGGCGGGCACGCAGCAATATTCGGCATACCCGCCGCCATTGGCGAGTGCGCAAATGTGGTCGCCGATCTGAAAGTCGGTGACACCTTCGCCAAGTGCTACGATCTCGCCTGCGATCTCCAGGCCGAGGATCGGGCTTGCATCCTTCGGCGGCGGATAGGCGCCCTGGCGCTGGGCGACATCCGGCCGGTTGACGCCCGCCGCCTCGACCTTCACCAGCACTTCGCCCATGCGCGGGACCGGCAGCGGCCCCTCGATGAGGCGCATGACCTCCGGGCCGCCATGGGTGGGCAGGTCGACATGGCGCATGGTGGCGGGCAGAGACATGGGGAAGCTCCTCGGATGCAATTGCTGAGGTGAGGCATAGAGACTCTGAAATGCGATGAAAAGGAGGCCCTTTGTCCGACGTGACAAATGGTATCGGGAGATGGGGCGGATCCTAGAGGTGGATCTGCATGAAGGTGGCGATCGGGGTCTGTTTGTAGCTGCCGAAGGGGCCGCGATCGCGGAAACCGCAGCTTTCGTAGAGCCGCCTTGCCTCGACATTCAGAATGCCGACTTCGAGCAGCACGGCGGTGCAGCCCCGCTCTCTCGCCGCTTGGAGGATCGCCAGGAGGAGGCTGCGACCGACGCCCTGCCCGCATAGTCAGGATCGACGATCATGCGCTTGAGCTCGGCGGTGCCGTCGAACAGATCGAGGAGCGCGGCACAGCCGAGTGCACGTGCTGTCTGGTCGCGGGCGACGAAAAGGGCAACGCCAGGGCGAGCAAGGGTGTCGGCCTTGAGCGGCTGGCGGAAAGCGCCGGGATAAAGGCGCGCCGCGACGGAGTCTGACAGGGCCAGAAGGCGCTGGATCTCGGCCTGATCGGCAGGCTCCGTGGCCACCAAGAACATTCGTCCCTCATTCACGTCTGGGCGTCGCGCTGTCGACACTTGCGATATCATGAAGGATGAGACGGCAGGTTCAAGCGGCAGGGCCGAAGGCGACTTCGCCTATTGATCGCCCGACACGCCGATGACCACGCCTTCGGCACTTTCCTTGGCCTGCTTCTTCAGCTCGGCGATCTCGCCGCTGATGCGGTTGACGTCGTCGATGACGAGGCCGGCGGGCAGTTCGAGCACGCCGATCGAGCAGCGCATCAGGGGAAACTCCCGTTCCAGACCCTGGCGGTCGAGGCCCTTGATGTGGCCCGTCTGGCGGTCGGCTTCGGAGTAGAGGTCGATGACGTCGTCGTGGAAGTCCGACAGGAGACGGTCCAGGATTTCGGTCAGTTCCTCGCGGGTCCAGTCGCTGACGCCGATGAAAAAGTCATCACCGCCGACATGACCTAGGAAGTCGCCTTCGGAGAAGAAATAGCGGCGCAGCAGCGCGGCGAAAAGCGAGATGGCATGGTCGCCCTGATGGAAGCCGTAATGGTCGTTGAACGGCTTGAAGTGGTCGAAATCGCAGTAGCAGAAGAAGCGGGAACCATCGCCGTCCAGCGCCGCCGTGCGCATGAAATCGCGGATGGCGCGATTGCCGGGCAGGCTCGTCAGCGGGTTCTGGTCCTGGGCGGTCTTCAGCTGCTTCTCGCTCATGATGCGGATCAGCGATGCGGCGGAGACGACACCGGCATAGCGCATGTTCTCCGTCAGGATGACGCAGTCCGAGCCTTCCATATTGGCAAACATCGTCATCAGCCGCTCGGCATCGGCATCGAGGCCGACGATCGGGGCGCGGTCGACGAAGTGGGAGATGGAGCGCTCGTAGAGCTTGTTCTTCAACAGGTCGCGGCCGAAGGGCTGGTAGATGTATTCCTTCAGATGCCGCTCGTTGATGATGCCTCGCGGTTCGCCGTTGGCATTCAGCACCGGAAAGAAGGACTGGCCGGGATTACGACGGAAGAGATCGAAGACGTGGTCGATGTTCTCGTGTTCGTAGACGGTCGGCAGCGTCTCGATCTGCTTGCGGATCAGGATCTCGTCGAGCGACTGGGTGGGGCGGCGGGCCTTGCCGACATCCTGGAGATGGGGAAAGGCGCTCTTCAGCTCCGAGACGATGGTGCTGGGACGGGCGATATACCAACCCTGAACGAGATCGACGCCGAATTCGCGACAGGCGAGGAATTCACCTTCCGTCTCGATGCCTTCGGCAATGACGCGCACGCCGAGCACATGGCAGAAGTTGACGATGTTCTTGACGAGGTGGCGCTTGCGCGGATTGCTGTCGAGGCCGGCGATGAAATGGCGATCGATCTTCACATAATCGACGGGGTAGTCGCAGAGCAGCTTCATCTCGCCATGACCGACGCCGAAGTCATCGATGGCAAGCTTGAAGCCGGAACGGCGCAGGCGCTCGACGAGGGCTGCAAATTCCGGCACGCGAGTGTTGTCGAAACGCTCGGAGAGCTCGAAACAGACGGAGGACGGTGGCACATGGGCCTTGCGCAGCTGGTCGAGCAGCGTGTCGACCAAGGCGTTACCGTCGGGGATAAGGCGGACGTCGAGATTGAGGAAAAGCGTGGCGCCGGCGCAATCGGGAAGCGTCGCGAACTTGGCGAGCGCGCGGCTGGCGACCATCTGTTCGAGGGCCAAGAGCTGGCCGGTGGCGGCCGCCTGGTCGAGCAGGTCGAGCGGGCTCTCAAAGCCGATACGGTCGTGGCCGCGCATCAGACTTTCATGGCCGAAGACGGCGCCGGTGCCGACTTCGACGATGGGCTGGAAGGCGTTTTCGACGACGAGCTTGGCAAGCGTGACAAGCTGGTCACTGGCAAAACGCCTGAGCGCGCCCAAATCTTCCGCGACCCCCGCACCCATACGCTTTACTCCAGTATGCATTTGTTTTTATGGGCGGAAATGTGCGCGAGCAATCGTCAACAAAGGCTTTCCGTAGTGTGACAGTGGTATGAAAGTTTGATGTCACTGCCCGCTCTATGTCGGCGCTTACGCGCTGTTTCAGCGGGCGGGACGGCAGGCTCTGCAGGCATTTGTGGGGGGCCAGGCGACGATACGACCGGTGTCTCGCCAATCCAGGATTTGCCGGCGCTTTACCGTTAAGCGGGGCGTGCCGCGTGCGATATCAATCCCGCACAGATTTTCATTGATTGATCAGTCAATCAAACTTATCTTGTGTCTGGTAACGGAGATGGGGAATGCCGAAGGTCGGAATGGAGCCGGTGCGCCGCAAGGCGCTTGTTGATGCCGCGTTGAAGACGATCGGCCATCACGGCTCGCTGACGGTGACCATGTCGGAGATCGCGCGCGAGGCCGGTGTGTCTGCCGCGCTGGCGCATCACTATTTCGGTTCGAAGGACCAGTTGCTGATCGAGACGATCCGTTCGCTTCTGCGTCAGCTGCGTGCCGATGCGGTGGCGGCACTTGCGGCGGCTGAGACGCCGCGCGAGCGGATCTCGGCTGTGATCCGCATCTCGTTCCAGGCCGACCAGTTTGCGCAGGACGTCGTGGCCGCCTGGCTCGCCTTTTATTCCGAAGCGCAACGATCGGAAGAGGTGCGCCGACTGCTCGTCGTCTATGCACGGCGGCTGCATTCGAACCTGATCTCGGGGCTGAAGCCGCTGTGTGGGTCGACCGACGCAAGCCGCATTGCAGACGGCGCAGCCGCGATGATCGACGGGCTTTATATCCGTCAATCTCTCAAGGCAGCGCCACTCTCGATTGATGCCTCTGTCGCATTGGTCGAGGATTATGTGGCGGGGCAGCTGCAAGCCGTCGCCGCCGAAACAATTGCCCCTCACCCCACCCTCTCCCCGCAGGCGGGGAGAGGGGGAGGCGAAGCTTAGCCCGGCGAGGGGCCCCTATTGATGACCAGCAAAACCGAACACCCGTCTGGAGACAGGACATGAAAGCTCAACCGCAAGCCTCCCACTTCATTGACGGGGAGTATGTCGAGGATACCGACGGCACCGTCATCGAGAGCATCTATCCCGCCACGGGCGAAGTGATCGCCCGGCTGCATGCGGCGACGCCTGCGATTGTCGAGAAGGCGATTGCGTCGGCCAAGCGGGCGCAGAAGGAATGGGCGTCCTGGGGCCCGGCGGCACGTGGACGCGTGTTGAAAAAGGCCGCCGAAATCATGCGCGAGCGCAATCGCGAGCTTTCCGAACTCGAGACGCTCGACACCGGCAAGCCGATCCAGGAGACGATCGTCGCTGACCCCACCTCGGGTGCCGACAGTTTCGAATTCTTCGGCGGCATCATCGCGACCGCGATGAACGGTAGCCAGATCCCGCTGGGTGGCGACTGGGCCTATACCAAGCGCGTGCCGCTCGGCGTGGTCGTCGGCATCGGTGCCTGGAACTATCCGCAGCAGATCGCCTGCTGGAAGGGCGCGCCGGCGCTCGCCGCCGGCAATGCCATGGTGTTCAAGCCGTCGGAAGTGACGCCGCTCGGGGCGCTCAAGATCGCCGAGATCCTAATAGAGGCCGGTGCGCCGAAGGGCGTCTACAATGTCATCCAGGGGGACCGGGAGACCGGGCCGCTGCTCGTTTCGCATCCCGATGTTGCCAAGGTGTCGTTGACCGGCTCCGTGCCGACGGGGCGCAAGGTGGCAGGGGCTGCGGCCTCCCAGCTCAAGCATGTCACCATGGAGCTCGGCGGCAAATCGCCGATCGTCGTCTTCGACGATGCCGATATCGACAGTGCGATCTCGGGCGCCATGCTCGGGAACTTCTATTCCACGGGCCAGGTCTGCTCGAACGGCACGCGCGTCTTCGTGCACACGGCGATCAAGGAGACCTTCTTGTCGCGGCTGAAGACCCGCACGGAAGCGATCCTGATCGGCGATCCGCAGGACGAGGCCACCCAGATGGGGCCGATGGTCTCGCTCGCGCAGCGCGAGAAGGTCCTCTCCTATATCGACAAGGGCAAGGCGGAGGGCGCGACCCTCGTCACCGGCGGCGGCATTCCGAACAGCGTCACCGGTGAAGGTTTCTATATCCAGCCAACCATCTTTGCCGATGTCACCGACGACATGACCATCGCGCGGGAAGAGATCTTCGGGCCTGTGATGTGCGTGCTCGATTTCGAGGACGAGGCGGAGGTGATCGAACGGGCGAATGCCACCGAATTCGGCCTGTCCGCCGGTGTGTTCACCGCAGATTTCTCGCGTGCGCATCGCGTGGTCGATCAGCTGGAGGCCGGAACCCTCTGGATCAACACCTATAATCTCTGCCCGGTCGAGATCCCCTTCGGCGGTTCCAAGCAATCAGGCTTCGGCCGCGAGAATTCGGCTGCGGCGCTGGAGCATTATTCGGAGCTGAAGACGGTTTACGTCGGCATGGGCAAGTGCGAGGCGCCGTATTGATCTGACGTCACGACACCTCCCCTGTGGGGGAGGTCGGGGGACTTCACCACAATTCCGAGGCTGGGATTTTTACCACAATGAACCAGGCAGACTTCATCATCATCGGTTCCGGCTCGGCCGGTTCGGCTATGGCATACCGTCTCTCGGAAGACGGCAAGCACACCGTCATGGTGCTGGAATATGGCGGGTCGGATATCGGGCCGTTCATCCAGATGCCGGCGGCACTCGCCTGGCCGATGAGCATGAAGCGTTACAACTGGGGTTATCTCTCCGAGCGCGAGCCGAACCTCAACAACCGGCGGATCACCGCACCGCGCGGAAAGGTGATCGGCGGCTCGTCCTCGATCAACGGCATGGTCTATGTGCGCGGGTCGGCCGAGGATTTCGACGGCTGGGAGGAAAGCGGGGCCAAAGGCTGGGGTTATGCCGACGTGCTTCCCTATTTCAAGCGGATGGAGAATTCGCATGGCGGCCAGGAGGGCTGGCGCGGCACGGACGGGCCGCTGCATGTCCAGCGCGGGCCGGCGAAGAACCCCCTGGTGCGCGCCTTTGTCGAGGCGGGCAAGCAAGCCGGTTTCGAGACGACCGAGGACTATAACGGCGAGAAGCAGGAAGGCTTCGGACTGATGGAGCAGACCATCTGGCGCTCGCGCCGCTGGTCTGCGGCAAACGCCTATCTGAAGCCGGCGATGAAGCGGCCGAATGTCGAGCTGGTGCGCTGCTTCGCCCGCAAGATCGTCATCGAGAACGGCCGTGCCGTCGGCGTCGAGATCGAGCGCAATGGCAGAATAGAGGTGGTGAAGGCCAATCGCGAGGTGATCGTTTCGGCCTCCTCCTTCAACTCGCCGAAGCTGCTCATGCTGTCCGGCATCGGCCCGGCTGCGCATCTGAAGGCGATGGGCATCGAGGTGAAGGTCGATCGCCCGGGTGTCGGCGCCAATCTGATGGACCATATGGAATTCTACTTTCAGCAGGTCTCTCTCAAACCCGTCTCGCTCTATTCCTGGCTGCCCTGGTTCTGGCAGGGTGTGGCCGGCGCGCAGTGGCTGTTTTCCGGCCGCGGGCTCGGCGGCTCGAACCAGTTCGAATCCTGTGCCTTCGTGCGCTCGGCGCCGGGCGTCAAGCAGCCGGACATCCAGTTCCACTTTCTGCCCGTCGCCATTTCCTATGACGGAAAGGCGGCCGCCAAGAGCCACGGCTTCCAGGTCCATGTCGGCTACAATCATTCGAAATCGCGCGGCTCGGTGACCCTTGCCTCGCCCGATCCGATGGCCGATCCGGTGATCAAGTTCAACTATATGAGCCATGAGGAAGACTGGGTGAAATTCCGCCACTGCGTGCGCCTGACCCGCGAGATCTTCGGCCAGAAGGCCTTCGATGCCTTCCGCGGTCCGGAAATCCAGCCGGGTGAAGGGGTGCAGACGGACGACCAGATCGATGCCTTCCTGCGGGAACATCTGGAGAGCGCCTATCATCCTTGTGGCACATCGAAGATGGGATCGAAGGACGATCCAATGGCGGTCGTGGATCCGGAATGCCGGGTGATCGGGGTGGAAGGCCTGCGCGTCGCGGACTCATCCATCTTCCCGAAGCTGACCTATGGCAATCTCAACGGCCCATCGATCATGACCGGCGAGAAGGCGGCCGATCATATTCTCGGCAAGCAACCCCTGCCCCGCAGCAATCAGGAACCATGGATCAACCCGCGCTGGGAAGTCAGCGACCGCTGATAGGAGACAGGTTGTATTTCAGCCCGGTAATTGCAACCTGAGATATTTCTGATAGTCTTGCTCCCGGTCAGGTTTGGGGGCAACTGATTCATGGGCAAGTCACGAGACTTCGGGGACGTCGGTGCATTTCTGCTAAAGCTGGACCGTCAGATGTTCACCTGGAAACGTCGGGCGACCGGACATAGGGGCGCCAAGCGCCACGCCCGGGAACTCAGGAGACGCTGGATACGCGGTTACAAGCGTAAAACGGGGATGACGCGCCTGCCTCAGGTCGCCAGAACTCAAAGCATTGGCGACTTGTGGTTCAAGCCGGATGTGGAACGCGCTTTGCTGGTGCTGATGCCGACGCGGGAACGGACGAACGGCCCTGTGGGACGGAAGGCAGCGAAGGCTCTCCTGTATGAGTCCACGTCCATCAGCCTAGGCGTCGATCTGCTCAATGCAGCCAACAGCGGGGGCGGCGCAATACCGGCTGTCGCCGAGGCGCAGTTTGGAGCCTTTACCCAGATGCGCGGCATCTACCTCTCCGCACTCGACGCCATGATCTTGCCCGCCCTCCCTGACGAAACGATTGCCAATCTCAAGGAAGCCGGCGCTGTGGTGCTGCAGAATGAAGTAGTTATGCAGATTGCGCCGACAGAAGAGCATAGCGTCAGTGGCAACACGGATGATTGGCATCTCGACGCCATCGTAGTCAGCGCCGCTCGCAGGAAGGGTCTCACAGGTCGAGGCGTGACCATCGGCTTCCTGGACACCGGCATTGATGCCGATCATCCCGAATTCGCCGGAAAGCAGGTCATCTTTCAGGACTTCGCACCAGATGGCTCAAAGAAGAGCAGGAGCGAAGCGAAGGATTACGGCACGCACGGAACGCACGTGGCGGCACTCAGTGCAGGACGCAGCAAAGGCGTGGCGCCAGACGCTCAGATCGCAATGGCATCGGTGCTGAATACACGAGATTCCAGGCAGAGGATGGTCGGTTACCGCAACCAGGTCGCCGCAGGCCTCAACTGGCTGGCGGTTGAGGCGCTTGGATCGGGCGAAGGCGTCGATATCGTCAATGCTTCGCTGGGGCAGAATTACGTTCGCGAAGAGTATGAGGTGGCCAGGAATTATGTCGATAGCGGCATCCTGATCGTGGCGGCCATCGGCAATGACGGGGGTCGTGGTGAAGGCAATCACAGCGCGCCGGGCATGTACGAATGTGCTCTGGCCGTCGGCGCCGTCGATCGTCACCATACCATCGCGGACTTCAGCGACTGGGGACCGGCGATGCCGGCGTCACAGCCAGCAGTTTACAAACCGGACCTGGTTGCGCCCGGCGTGCAGGTGAGCAGCGCTTTACCCGGTGGTCGCTATGGATTAATGTCTGGCACGTCGATGGCGTGTCCGATTGTTGCTGGTGTTGCAGCGTTGGCGATCGAACAGGATGACTCCTTGCGCGGGGAACCAAAGGGTTTGATCAGGCGTATTCAAGAGTTGACAGCTTCTTTACCTTCGGCGCCCAATAATCTGCCCATGCGAGGCGGCCGAGGACGGCTTCATCTCGCGAGTATTTGAAGTGGCACGAGTTCGTCTACCCAAAGGGACAAGGACATGATGAGTGCACAGATGAAAGCATCGGTCCGTCGATTGGACCCCAGCAAAGACCTTTCTTTCCTGGTCTCTGTTCGAGTGGCAGACGAAAGGGTCGAGAAAGCGCGGGAAGCCGCAACGGCTCGCGAACGGCGCTCTCTGCTTTTCGGTCTCTACCAGGAAGTCAAGCAGCCGATCATCGACACCCTGACTGACTACAGTTCCGATGGACTGCGGATCATAAACGAACTCACCGGCACCCCGCAGTTGATTGTCGCCGCGCCGGCTGGGGTCTGGGAAAAGCTGATCACGGACGACAGCACACTGCTCGGGAACCCGGACGTGGACATGCGTCCGAATGAGGCCACTGCGGTATTGATCGACTGATCGTGCGCCACGCGTCGAGACGCGGGTGTGGTGTAGCCGCGTGGCAGCCACGCCGCTATCACAGCAGGTCAATGCTCGCTCAGCCGCGCCAGCACCCTGTCCGCCACCAACTCGTAGTTCTCGTCGAAGTGATGGCCGCCGGGGCGGGCGATGAGTTCGATGCCGTCCTTGACGCGGGCTTCGAGTGCCGGGCAACCGCTGGCTTCCTCATCGAGGCCATAGACGCACTGGATCTTGGCAGCCTCGACACTGGCGAGATGATCGATGGGATCGCCATGTTTACCGGCTCCTGCCGCACCCAGCCAGCCGGAGACGGCGATCTCGAAATCGGCCTGGCGGGAGAGCGCCAGAAGCGAGAGCAGCGTGACGGCGCTGCGGTCGGCTTCGGGCAGTCGCGCGTAGACTTTGGGCAAGAGATTGGCCCCGAAGGAATAGCCGATCAGCACCACCCTCGAGACGCCCAGGCTCTTCCTGTAGTGGGCGATGATGGCCGAGAGATCGGCGGCCGTCGTCTCAGGCGTCTTCTCGCTCCAGAAGTAGCGCAGGGCATCGACGCCGACGACGGGAACGCCTTTTTCGTTCAGCCTGGCTGCGATACGCTGGTCGATATCGCGCCAACCGCCGTCACCAGAGTAGAAGATCGCAACCGTATCGAGGGTCGGCGTCACCAGGCCTTCCACCAGCGGCAGGTCGAGGGCTGCACCATCAGGACCCAGTCGTTCGGCGAGGCCCGCCGCCTCCGAGGAGAGGACGCGTGCGGGGCCGCCCGCCCCTTCCGCAATCACCACATCCGCGTGGGTGGCCTGAAGCGACGCTGCATGGGCGCGCGCGTCAGGCTTTGCCACCGAGGAAAACACGATGCGAACGGGATTGGGCAAGTTGCCGGCGGCCAGACCATAGGCGACGCCGGTGGACGTCTCCAGGCGCGGCGCCGCGGTGCAGAGCGGCTTCGGCAAAGCAACGTCCTCGGTCGGATCGATGGCGACGGTCTCGCCGATCGTCTCGGCGAAACTGCCGTTCGGGGTCTGGGCGGCGATGGCGAGTGCCAGCGCCCCGCCTTCACCGAAACCGATGATGCGCGGCGGCCGATAGAAATCCGCGGTGTGGCTGCGATGCAGCTGACGGCTCAGGCGTTCGATATCGGCGGGCAGGAAGAGGCAGTCCCGCTCTGTCTCGCGCGAAAGGGCCGCCCGCCAGGTGCGCAGATCGACGCCGACGCCGATCGCGCCGCCGACGACCACGGTTTCCAGCGCGGCCTGCTCGGCCATGTCCCAGCCATTGGCATCGGAGATCAGCACGACGACACCGGACATGCTGTCGTCATCCGGGGCGGACATGCGATCCTGGGGCAGGCTGACGATGCCATCGCTCGTCGCCGTCGCTGGAGGGGCCGCTGCCAGGACCGGAAGAACGAGGATGCCTGACGCCAGCAGCCGGCGCAGGTTGCCGCAATTCGCGATCTTTGCCCCTATTCCCATCATTTGCGCATCAGGCCCTTCAGCCCGCCGCCGATCAGCAGCGTCACGTCGATCAGAGACAGGATCGGGAGGCCCTGGCCGGCGACAGCCAGATAGCGAGGCCGCCATTCGGGGTCGAATTTCTCCTTGAAGGCGCGCACGCCACGGAAGTTGTAGAAGCGTTCGCCATGTTCGAAGATCTGGCGGGCGACGTGGTTCCAGGCCGGCGCACGGCGATGGACGGCAAGCCCGGCGAGCGGCGCCATGCCGAGATTGAGCGTCCGGAACCCCTCGGCCTTCAAGGCCTCCATGATCTTCACGAAGAGCAGGTCCATCATGCCGCGATGAACGCCCGGCACATGGCGCATCAGGTCGATGAAGGCATCGCCGTCCGATGACGCGGTCATCAGGGTGGCAAAGGCGACGATCCGGCCTTCGAGACGGATCACCGCGACCGGCCCGGAGGCGACATAGTCCGGCTCGAAAGTTCCGAGCGAAAAGCCCTTTTCGCCGGCCTTGTGTGCGGAAAGCCAGGTTTCGGAAACAAGCCGGAGCTCATCGAGCAGCGGCGGCACCGAACCCGCCGGGACGAGTTCGAAGCAAAGCCCATCCCGTTCGGCACGGTTGATCGAGCGCCTGAGCTTCAACCAGTCGCCACCGGCAAGGCTGAAACGGGTGAGATCGACGACGGCCTGCTCACCGAGCTTCAGCGCTTGAAGGCCCAACTCGACGGCGACCGGCAGGAAATCGGCAGAGACCTGATAGAAGACGGGACGGCTACGGGTGCGGCGCGCCTCGTCGATGAATTTTTCCACGAGTGGCGCCCAGAGATGTTTCGGTCCGACTGGGTCGAACAGCGCCACAAGCGAGCGGCCCCGACGCGCGTACATGACGAACCCCTGGCCGCAGTCGGACATCAGGATGCGTTTGTCTCCAAGGCGGACGAGACCGGCGCTGGCGTTGTCCTGCTCGGGCAGAAGAGCGATGGCACGGGCGAGATCCCCTTCCCCCGATCCGTCCTTCCGACGCCGACGCGGCATGCGCACCAGACCGCGCGAGGCAATGACACCGAGCACCATCGACAGGCCCAGCGTGCCCTCGGTCGCATCGATGCCCTGACGCGCCATGACGAGGCTCCAGCCGAACCGGAATGCGCTCTCCTCTGCAAGGATCGGGCCCAGCAGGGCAAGCATGGCGACGGCGCCCAGCAGCAGCCCCGTCGGCGGCAGGCGGAGAAGAAGACGCGGAACCAGGGAGATTGCCACATGCGACAGCGGCTTGGGGAGATCAGCGGCGGGCGCGAGCGCCACCGGATCGGCACCGGACGAAGGAGAAGCCATGAAACGGACCACAGGGTGAAGAGGATCTGACGCTTATTAGCGCATTCGCATTTACCGAAGCTTGTGCCAGCAACGGGTAAACGCTTCGGTAATGCCGCGCATAAATTGCGCAAGACACCCGAATTCTTCTCCAGTCAAGCTGACGAAACGCAAGCCAGCCCTGCAGGAATAGCCAGTGTCGCCTGCCCGTCGATCGCCAGGACCAGCCGAATCATCGCTGGCGCAGAACAGTCGCGGCCAGCGAGAAGGGACTGGACACGGTCTGGGCGGCGGCATCCAGCACAAAGGCCCCGGCATCGCCAAGCGTTGCGACGGCTGCCGGCTTGTTCAATGCGGCGGCCAGTTGCTTCACGTCGAAGAAGCGATTGTGGTTGGTCGCGTCGATCGATTCCAGCGAGGAGATGTCGACGATCGTGATGCCGTAGCGCTTCGCCGCTTCCTCGACTTCCGGGCTTCGGGCGTCGAGGGCACCGACACGCTGGGTGCCGGCCCCGAGGATGCTCGACACCTGGAGGGCGCGATCGTCGGGCGCAACGAGGATGGTGATGGGCGTGCGCATGCGGCCGATGACATCGAGCTGGGCGGTGAAAACATCCTCGTCGATATCGGGGGCTGCCATGATCACCCGCAAACGGTCGAGCACGTCGCCCTTGCCTTCCAGCCTGAGCTGTCGAAGCGCCTCGACCGTCAGCCAGCCGCCCATGGAATGGGCGAAGACATCGACCTCGCCCTTTCGCGCCCGCACCATGTCGGACAGAAGGTCGGCCAGCGCGTCGCGCGAATAGGTGGCGGATTCCTTGTCGGCGACATAGGCCGGCAGGGCGGCAAGAGACGGCCAGGAGAAGAGTACCGGCGTGCCATCGATATTGCTGTCCGTCTTCAGCTGGGCCAGCCGGAAGAGCGATTCCTGGAAATTGTAGTTGTAGCCGTGGACGAAGACGACGGGAGCCGCAGACTCGCGCCTGCGGACCGCCTGCAGGAGGGCCTCGCGGTCGAGCACGGATTGGGAGACGACGGCAAAATCGGTCTTCGGATCGACCTTGCGGCCCGGCTTCGGCCATTCGATCGCGGCTGCCACATGGGTCGGGGGAATGGAGACGTCGAAGCTCGCATAATTGGGCTCGCGGGTCTTGTCCGTGGTGAAGACATTCTTGCCCGGCTCGGCCCGATCGCGGGTGGTGACCGTGTACAGGGTCTCGACCCGCGTCGGTTGGAAGTCGCCGAGGGCGACGGTACCGAGGGTCTCCGGTCCCGGGCGTCCGGCACAGGAAGACAGGAGGCCTGCTGCGACCAGGCCAATGGTGATGGACAAGGCCCTGGACATGCCGGAAGATCCTGACGTGGTGAAACTCATTTCCGACCCATCCTCGATATGCGACAACCGGTATCCCGCTCGTCATGAGCGGATCGGGCGAGCTATAGCCGGGTGCTCGGCCCCCGCCAAGCTCCCCCGTTCCACGCCTGCGTCGGATGGCACGAAACCGGAGACGAAATTGAAGCTGCGGCAGGCAAAATCATACAGGTTTGGTTATGCATGACCGCCAGAAGATTATTTGCATGCGACGAAGCCATCTGTAAGCATAACCATCAAGGGAGAGTTTGCCGGACGGGAGTGAGGAGTCCCATGTTGCGGTCTTTGCATGACCTCACCGTCATGTGTTCGGATCGCAGCAGGATCTCAGGTCGGCAGGTTCCCCGCGCTCAACAAGACATGGGAGGAAATCATGTTGCGCCCGTTTCTCATCGCCGGACTATCCGGAATGGTCATGTCGCTTTCTGCGACCGTAAGCTTTGCCGCCGACGTCACCCTGAAACTGCACCAGATGTTGCCGCCGCAGGCGACGATCCCGGCCAAGGTCCTGCAGCCCTGGGCCGACAAGATCAAGGCCGATTCCGGTGGCCGGATCGAAGTCGAGCTCTACCCGGCCATGCAGCTGGGCGGCAAGCCGGCCGACCTCGTCGACCAGGTCAAGGACGGTGTCGTCGATCTCACCTGGACCCTTTTCGGTTATACGCCGGGCCGCTTCCCCAAGTCGGAAGCCTTCGAGCTACCCTTCATGGTGACGACGGCGGAGGCGACCTCGCTCGCCTTCCAGGACTACTACGAAAAGCATCTGAAGGACGAGCTGGCCGACTATCACGTGCTGGCCGTTCACACACATGGACCCGGCCTGATCCACACGATCGCCTCGAAGCCGGTCGCCAAGCTCGAAGACATGCAGGGCCTGAAGCTGCGCGGCACGTCCAAGGTGGTCAACCAGATGCTGGAGGCCATGGGCGCCTCAGCCGTCGGCATGCCGGTCACGGCGGTGCCAGAAAGCCTGTCGAAGAGCGTCATCGACGGCTCGGTCGTGCCGTGGGAAGTGACGCCGGCGATCAAGATCGCCGAACTTGCGCCGAACCATACCGCCTTTTCCGGTGCAAACGGCCTCTACACCGGCACGTTCTTCTTCGCGATGAACAAAGACAGCTACGACGCCATGCCTGACGACCTGAAGAAGGTGATCGACGCCAATTCGGGCAAGGAACTCGCCAGGCTCTTCGGGCAGGCCATGGACGCAGGCGACATCCGCGGCAAGGATATCGCCGACAAGGCCGGCAACACCACGATCACCCTGGACGAGGCCGAAACCGCGCGCTGGAAAGCGGCGGGCGAGGCCGTGACCAAGGCCTGGATCGCCGAAATGGACGGCAAGGGCCTCGACGGCACGACCCTCTACAACGATGCCCTTGCCCTGATCCAGGCGAACGCCAAGTAAGCTCCCAAACTTGTCCGGGCGTTCTGTCGGAAGGCGCCCGGACTTTTTGTCACCGACTCCCGAGGATTTTCCCATGGCGACAGCCACCTCAACCAGCTTCGACAAATTGGAGCGGGTCTGCAATGCCCTTGCGACCGGTCTCGTCGTCTTCGGCGGCTTTTGCCTCGTGCTTGCCTGCGCACTGACCGCAGCGTCGATCATAGGCGCCATCGTCATCCGGCCGCTGCCCGGTGAAATCGAAGTCGTCGAGGTGCTCTGCGGGCTCGGCGTGTTTGCCTTTCTGCCCTTCTGCCAGTTGAAGCGCGGCCATGTCGGCGTCGATATCCTGATCTCCGCCTTCGGGCCAAAGGCCATGAACTGGACCCAGCTGATCGGCGACATGATCATCGCCGTGCTGATGGCGCTGATCACATGGCGCCACGCGATCGGAACGATGGACAAGTTCGAGAACGGCGAGACCACGCCTCTCCTGATCCTGCCCGTCTGGTGGGGCTTCGCCATCGCGCTTGCGATCCTCGTCGCCAATCTTCTCGTCTCCCTCTATGTGATTGCCGCAGACATTCGCGACATCCGCCGGGGCAAGACGATCGTCTCTGCGATGGGAGCGCACTGATGAGCAGCATTGAAATCGGCCTCTGGTCCTTCCCGGTCCTGATCCTCCTCATCTTCCTGCGCGTGCCGATCGGCGCTGCCATGCTGGGAACCGGCCTCGTCGGCACATTCCTCGTGCTTGGCAAATGGACCCCGATCCTCGCGCAGCTGAAGGCCGTCGCCTGGAACACGAATGTCAATTATTCGCTGTCGATCATCCCGCTCTTCCTGCTGATGGGCCAGTTCGCCGCCCGTGGCGGGATGAGCCAGGCGCTGTTCAATGCGGCCGCCGCCTTTCTCGGTCACCGCAAGGGCGGCGTCGCCATGGCGGCCGTCGGCGCCTGTGCCGGCTTCGGCTCGATCTGTGGCTCCTCGCTGGCAACGGCTGCGACCATGGCCCAGGTGGCGCTGCCGGAACTGAAGCGCAACGGCTATGACGGCGGGCTTGCAACAGCGACGCTGGCAGCCGGAGGCACACTCGGCATCCTGATCCCGCCGTCGGTGGTTTTGGTGATCTATGCAATCCTCGCCGAACAGAACATCGCCAAGCTCTTCCTGGCCGCCTTCGTGCCGGGCATCATCGCCGCGATTTCCTACCTCGTGGTCATCGCCATCTACGTACGGCTGAAGCCGGAGAGCGCAGGTCAGGCACCGCGCATGCCCTGGCGCGACCGCGTGCCGGCGCTGGTCGCGGTCTGGCCGGTCGTCGCCATCTTCTTCATGGTTGTCGGCGGCATCTATCTCGGCTGGTTCACGCCGACCCAGGCCGCTGCCGTGGGTGCTGCCGGTGCCGGCCTCGTCGCCTTCGTCAATGGCGGACTTGACCGCAAGTCGCTCTTCGACTGCTTCAAGGAGACGGCCGTCTCGACGGGCATGATCTTCTTCATCATCCTCGGCGCCTCGGTGTTCAACTCCTTCCTCGCCTTCTCCCGCCTGCCGCAGGTCGGTGCGGAATGGGTGACGGCGCAGGGTTATGCCCCGATGACCGTGCTGATCATCATCCTGATCCTCTACATCATCTTCGGCTGCATCATGGATTCGCTATCCATGATCATCCTGACCATCCCGATCTTCTTCCCGATCGTGACGGCGATGGATTTCGGCATGAGCCCGGAGCATTTCGCCATCTGGTTCGGTATCCTCGTGCTGATGGTGGCCGAGATCGGCATGATCACGCCACCCGTGGGGCTCAACCTCTTCATCATATCGGCGATGGCGCGCGAGGTCCCGATCCGCGAGACCTACAAGGGCATCCTACCCTTCGTCACGGCCGACATGCTGCGGATCATCCTGCTGACCGCCTTCCCGATCATCTCGATCTTCCTGGTGTAAACCAGGGGACCGGCCCGAGCCCTCACCAGGTTTCGGGGCGATCGGGCCGACAGCGCAGGCAGGGGCGGAAGCCAGCGACCCTTGCCTGCTCCACAGTGTGATGACAGACGACATTTTCCGGTCGCGCCGGGCGTGCGGCGCAAGATGGGCGGCAGACGATGCGGGTGGAGAGGACACCGTAGAAGAATTGACCGTCCACGAACGTGTCACGGCTGCGGATCGCCTGCCACTCAGCCTCCGTCGGCGTCAGTTCTGTCGTCGATCTGCGGTCGGTCTGCATGCGGGCCTCCAGTGTTTTCCCATCCCCAGGATGCAGGCGAACGCATTTTGAAACCACCCGTTTCGTGCTGGTCACAAAACTGCGGTTTGCAGGACCGGCACTCTTCCCATATATCAAGGCGTGTCGACGTCTTCCTGCCGCACGCCATTGCGCGTGAGAGCGGAACGGAGGGACTGGCCGGCTTATCGGCATCCCGGATCGCCGAGCATCCTGCTCGGCCGCATCCCGACGTAACCAATGGACCTCTCGTGTTAACCGAAATCTCCATCGTTATCTTTCTAACGCTCGTGAACGGCGTTCTGGCCATGTCCGAACTCGCTGTTGTCTCCTCCCGCCCCGTCCGTCTCAAGCTCCTTGCCGATCAAGGCAATCGGGGCGCTGCAATCGCCATCAGGCTCGCGGACGATCCGGGCCGATTTCTCTCCACCGTGCAGATCGGCATCACCCTTGTCGGCGTGCTCTCCGGCGCCTTTTCAGGGGCGACGCTTGGTGCCCGCCTCGCCGGCTGGTTGGAGACTCAGGGTCTGTCTGAAGCCCTTTCCGACGGTCTGGGTGTCGGATCGGTCGTCGTCGCCATCACCTATCTGTCGCTGATCGTCGGCGAGCTGGTTCCGAAGCAGATCGCGCTTCGCGCTCCCGAGGCTGTCGCGGCCAAGGTCGCGCCGGCCATGTTCATGCTCTCCAGGGTCGCTCTGCCGCTGGTCTGGCTGCTCAATGCTTCCGGCAAGGGCGTTCTCGCCCTGCTGGGTCAAAAGGGCGAAACCGACGAGAAGATGACCGACGAGGAAATCAGAACCGTTCTTGCCGAAGCGCACAGCGCCGGGGTCATCGAGGAAGAAGAATCCGAAATGATCTCGGGCGTCATGCGCCTCGCAGACCGGACCGCGCGCGGCCTTATGACGCCGCGGCGCGACGTCGAGGTCATCGACGTGCAGGACGACTTTGCCACGATCCGGGAACAGTTGCGCAATTCGCAGCGCTCGCGCCTCCCCGTGCGCAACGGATCCTCGGACGAAATCCTCGGCGTCGTCTTCGTCAAGGACGCACTGGATGCCTTTCTGCAGGGCACCGATCTCGACATTCGTGGCGTGATGCGCGAGGCGCCCGTGGTGTCGGATCGGACCGGCGCGATGAATGTGATCCAGTCGCTGCGTCGCTCGCCGGCGCACATGGTTCTCGTCTATGACGAATACGGCCATTTCGAAGGGATCGTGACCTCAGGTGACGTTCTCGAAGCCATTACCGGCGTCTTCCAGGAGGAGGACGGCGAGGAACCGCCGATCGTCGAACGCGAGGATGGATCCTTCCTCGTGGCCGGTTGGATGCCGATCGACGAGTTCGCCGACGAGATGAACTTCCCGATCGACGGTGACCCGGACTACGAGACCGTCGCGGGCTTCGTCATCGACGAGATCAAGCGTTTGCCGTCTCTTGGCGAAAAGTTCACCGCGAAGGGCTGGTCCTTCGAGGTGATCGACATGGACGGACGCCGGGTGGACAAGCTGCTCGTGCAGCGGATCGAGACCTGATCCGGTTTACCCGTTTTTCCAAGCCGCCGGTCGGGATCAAGCCGATCGGCGGTTCCAGACATGCTGGACCGCGGCAAAGAGAATGCCGACCAGTAGGGCTGGGACAAGATCGTCCAGCATCACGCCCAGGCCGGACGGCACCTGCTCGACATAGGCCATAGGCCAGGGTTTCAGTCTGTCGAGGAACAGGAAAAGTGCGGCAAAGGGCACCAGCATCTTCCAGCCGGCCTGGCGAATGAGGGATGCCCCGATCAAGAAAGCCGCCACTTCGTCGATGACGATCCGGCGGTCGTCCTTTACCCCCGTCGCCAGATCGATCGCCGACGAGACGTAAACGCCGAGGGCGAAGATGGTGATGGCCAGCACCGGCACCACAAGCCTCGGCAGCTTGATCGACACCAGCAGCAGCGGCATGAGGGCGAAGACCGCCAGCCCTGCCCTAAAGGGAACAACCAGCCCCGCTCCGAACCAGGTGGCCAGGAGCCACTGCCAGGTGGGTACGAGGTCGAAGCCTGGCGGCTCAAGAATTTTTAAATTCCGGCATGGACTCCCGGGGGCGATGTTTCGAGATTCCGATTGTCCGATGGGCCGGACCCGGTATAGGCATTGCAGATATGTGTCCGTGGCTGCAGTTCGAGGCAGGTAACGTGAAGTTTTTCACCGACAGGCTGGCCAGCCGAGTGCCTCTCCGGACACTGTACTGGCGCGACATGATCGCAATCGGCACGGCGGCGAGCCTCGCCTGCCTTGCCGCGTCACTGTTACTGGCGGCCTCCGAGGCTCCGATCTGGCTTGTCGTCGTCGTCTTCCTGCTACCGCTGCCATACAATGCCTTCATGTGGCACTGCGTTTGGGCGGGTGCCGCAGCCGTCGATGGCCTGGCGAGGCTCATCATCCGTTCTACCGCGACGATCTGGCTCATGATCGTCCTCTTCGTCTGATATCACCTGGCCGCATCAGGAGATATCCACATTCGTTCCTGCGGTCAGGCTGAAGCGATTTGGGCTGTCCCGCGCCGACGTTCCACTGTAGTCGTGGCCGCGTCTTTTCTCGAACCTTGCCTCAGATCCATGGAAACCTCCCTTTACCTGCCCGTCAAAGCCTTCCTCGAACAGGCGGGTTACACCGTGAAGGGCGAGATCGGCGGATGCGATCTCGTGGGGCTCAGCGATCAGGATCCACCCGTCGTCGTGATCTGTGAACTGAAGCTCAGCTTCAATCTCGAACTCATCCTGCAGGCGGTCGATCGTGCGACGGCCGCCGACGAGGTCTGGATCGCGGGGCGCGTTTCGGCGAAGGGCAAGGGGCGCGAGAGCGACAAACGCTACCGCGATCTCTGCCGGCGGCTGGGGATCGGCATGCTCGGCATTTCAGATGCCGGCGAGGTGAGCGTGATCGTCGGGTCGGTCACGCCGATGCCGAGGACCAATCCGAAAAGGCGATCGCGCCTGATGCGCGAGCACCAGCGGCGCAAGGGCGATCCGGCCGTCGGTGGCAGCACGAGGACACCGCTCATGACGGCCTATCGCCAGCAGGCGCTCGGATGCGCCTCCGCTCTGGCAGCGGGGCCGCTCAAGGTGCGGGAAATCCGGGCCCAGGTGCCAGAGGCGGCCAAGATCCTGCAGGGGAATGTCTATGGCTGGTTCGAGCGGGTGGAGCGCGGTGTTTACGGGTTGACGCCTGTCGGGCTGGAGGCACTGGCGCGGTGGAAGCCAGTATAGCGACGACTTCCTTTAGGGAGTGACGTCAGTTCAACCGGGCGGCGCCGGACGTGACGCCGCCCGGTGATGCTTCGTCACGCGCCGAAGGCACCGTCGATCGTGTGCATCGCGCCCGTCACGAAGCTGGCTTCCGGGCCTGCAAGCCAGGCAACCATGCCCGCGACTTCTTCCGGCCGCCCGTGGCGCTTGATCGCCATGAAGCTGTGCATCAGGTCTTTCATCGGACCATTTTCAGGATTGGCATCGGTGTCGATCGGCCCCGGCTGGACGACATTGATGGTGATGCCGCGCGGACCGAAGTCGCGCGCCAGCCCCCTGGCAAGTCCCTGCAGGGCAGACTTGCTGACCGCGTAGGATGCCATGCCCGGGACTGGCATGCGGTCGCCGTTGACGGAGCCCATGACGATGATGCGCCCACCGTCCGGCATCTGCCGCGCGGCTTCCACCGAAGCGTGGTATGGCGTCTGGATGTTGATCTGGAAAAGCCGGTCGATGGCAACGACATCCTGTTCCAGCGCGTCGCCGAAGAGTGCGATGCCGGAGTTGACGACGAGGATGTCGAGCGGGCCGCTGTCTCGGACCCTGGCGATTACGGCATCGCGGTCCGCGCTGTCGGTTACGACCGCGGTGCTTCCGGTCTCCGACGCCAGTTGTTCGGCCGCAGCCTGCGATCCGGCATAGGTGAAGGTGACGTTTGCGCCATCGTTCGCAAACCGCCGGACAATAGCTGCACCTATTCCGCGACTGCCACCAAGCACCAATACGGATTTTCCTTGAAAATTGGACATTTCTGCTCCTTGAGAGTTTACGTAACGAGCGCTACATAAATACTCAATTCTCAGCTTCAAGGTTTTTTTGTAATGACCGCTACAAAAAAGGTGCAAACGCGAGGAAGACCGCGTCGCTTTGATCCCGACGAAGGTGTGGCTATTGCGCAGCAACTCTTCCACGCCCGCGGCTATGATGCGGTCGGCGTGGCGGAGATTGCGGCGGCGCTCGGCATCAATCCGCCGAGCTTCTATGCCGCCTTCGGCAACAAGATGGGACTGTATGGGCGGGTTCTGGACCGCTATGCGGCAACCGGTGCAATACCGCTTGCCGATCTCCTCCGTCCCGACAAAACAGTGGCGGCTTGCCTCGGTGCCGTGCTCGAGGAGGCCGCCCGCCGTTACGCTGACAATCCCGAGGCGACCGGATGCCTGGTGGTTGAAGGTGCACGATCGGACGACCCGGAGGCACGGGCAGCGGCTTGTGTCTTTCAGCGGGGCGCCGAGGAGGTGATCCGCACCTATATTTCTGCACGCCATCCGGACAAGGCCGATGACGTGACGGATTTCGTGGGTGCGACCATGGCCGGAATGTCCGCCAAGGCACGGTCGGGCGTTTCGCTCGAGCGGCTCACGGCGATCGCGCGACTCGCAAGCAAGGCGCTGGAACAGTCATTGCAGGAATGAGCTGTTCCAGACCGGTGATCAACGGACACGGGAGAGTGGCAGCCCGAATGGGCCGCCTTCCCTCACGCCTTGCGGGTGAACAGGATCACGGCGAACAACAATACCCCGGCGAAGGTCACCAGCGAGGAGACCGCGACGACGGGTTCCAGCGCCGGATTGCCGGTCAGCATCAGGAAGAGCGAAGGCGCCATGACCAGGATGCCGATCGTGTAGAGCATGTACTGGATCTTGGCGACCCGGCTCGCGGCCTGGACAGGGTTGAGCGCATAGTAGATGCCGAAGATCGCCATCGTCACCCAGCCGAGCAGGTTGATGTGCGCATGGGCGCCCGTCGCCTCGAACTGGTGCGTGATCGACATGTAGAGACCGAGACAGATGCCGGCGATCAGGAACAGGATGGCCGTGCGGAAATACCAGACAGATAATTGCGGCATGTTGAAATCCCCCGAAACAACTGGAGGAGAGTAGCACTGCCATTTAGAAGCGCAATTGGCTGACAATCGTCATTTTCGGGGGAAATCTCACTCGCATGTCGCGCGATGACGGCCTCTAGAGGAAGCCGATCCAGCGCCCGGCGAGCAGGGTTGCGATCCAGATGACGAGCGACGCGCAGGCGGCAAGCCGTATTGCCAAGGAGGGTGGCGCGCCCCTGTGCATGCCCACCCAATGTCTGGATGCGTGCAAGGCGATCGCGTTGAGCGTTCCGACGAGGACGAGGCCGATCTTGATCAGGAAGGCCGTGTTTGCAGCATATTCAAGCGGGCGCACGGAAAAGAGCAGCAACCCGGTGAAGATGGTCGCGCCCAAAGCGAGTGCGGCGACGCGTGACAGGACTTGCGTGGTCTCAATGAGCGGCAGGCGAGAGAGGCCGCCGAGGAGGCGCAGGTCGAGGAGGACGCTCGCGCCGATCAGCATGGCCAATGCGAGAATATGGCTGGCATTGGCAAAGATGTAGAGCATGGGCCAGCGAATGAGGGTCTGGCCCACGGGTGCCGCAAGGGTTGCCAGCCATTCCATCCCGTCAGTTTGTCACGATGCGGCTGGGATAGATGTCGTAGTTCTTGCCCGCCACCGTGACACGGACCGCCTTCAGGCGCTTTTCATTCGGATCGAGAGACCGATTGCCGCGCACGGTGATCTCATTCCCGACCGCGACCACGCCCTCGACAAAGCCGGAGCGCTGGGTCTGGTTCGGATTGCCGAGCTCGATCTGCCAGGCACCGTCGGCCGTGTCGAGTTCCAGCGTCGGATGCGGCGGGGCAAAGGAGATGGACGTGATCGTTCCTGTCAGGTCGATCTGATCGGCCTCGGCCCAGGACCAGCCGTGATGGGCCATGGCCGCACCGGCAGAAAGGGCGATGCCTGCCAGGGCAGACAGGGTGATTGAGCGTTTCATGATCGTTCTCCGGATTGGTTCACATCTAACCTCAAGGGTAGTGCGCGGATCCGGTTTTGCGACCTCACCTTTGCTTGATCGCAAGGTGAAGCGGGACAAGGGCGCCGGTTTGTGGGCGCCCCTGCCCTCTTCTCAGTGCAAGGCAGCGCTGGCTGCGAGCCGCTCGTCCTTGTTGTGCAAGGCGAAGCGGTCGACCATGTCGGCGCTCGCCTCGTTGAAGCCGAGAACTTCGACCTCGATGCCGGCCTTGCGGTATTTCATCACGATCTTGTCGAGCGCGCCGACGGCGGTGATGTCCCAGAGATGGGCGGCGGTGACGTCGATCACGACCTTCTCCGCGGCATCGGCGAAATCGAAGGCGTGGATGAAGCTCTCGGCCGAGGCGAAGAAGATCTGGCCGGTGACGCGGTATGTGACCGTACCCGGTACTTCTTCGGCATGGCGGGTGACGCGAAAGAGCTTCGCCACCTTGCCGGCGAAGAATATGCCGGAGAGGAGCACGCCGACGATGACGCCCTTGGCGAGGTCATGGGTGGCCACGACCGTGACGACGGTTGCCAGCATGACGACGGAGGACTGCCAGGGATTGCGCCTGACATCCAGGATCGAGCGCCAGGAGAAGGTGCCGATCGAGACCATGATCATGACGGCGACCAGGGCTGCCATCGGGATGATGCGGACGAGATCGTCGAGCACCACGATGAGGAAAAGCAGGAAGGCGCCGGCGACGAAGGCCGACAGGCGTCCGCGGCCACCCGAGGTGACGTTGATGACCGACTGGCCGATCATCGCGCAGCCGCCCATGCCGCCGATCAGGGCGGAGGCGATGTTGCCCGTGCCCTGGCCAATGCATTCCTGGTTCTTGTTGCTCGGCGTGTCGGTCATGTCGTCGACGATCTGGGCGGTCAGCAGCGATTCCAACAGGCCGACGGCGGCGAGCGTGATCGAATAGGGCAGGATGATCTGCAGCGTCTCAAGCGTGAGTGGCACATCCGGCAGCAGGAAGACCGGCAGCGTTGAGGGCAGTTCGCCGAGGTCACCGACGGTGCGCAGATCCATGCCCGTCCACCAGGCAAGCGTGGTGAGAACGGCGATGGCGACGAGCGGCGATGGGATGGCCTTCGTCACATAGGGGAAGAGGTAGATGATCCCAAGGCCGGCGGCGATCATGGCATAGGTGAGGCCCGGCACGCCGTTCAGCTCCGGCAGCTGCGCCATGAAGATCAAGATGGCGAGCGCGTTGACGAAGCCGGTGATGACCGAGCGGGAGACGAAGCGCATGACGCGGCCGAGCTTCAGGAAGCCGGCGAGGATCTGGATCACGCCCATCAGGATGGTGGCGGCGAAGAGATATTGCAGGCCATGTTCCTTGACCAGCGAGACCATGATCACGGCGGTGGCAGCCGTCGCTGCCGAAATCATGCCGGGGCGACCGCCGACAAAGGCGGTGACGCAGGCGATGGCGAAGGAGGCATAGAGGCCGACCTTGGGATCGACGCCGGCGATGACGGAAAAGCCGATGGCTTCGGGGATGAGGGCGAGTGCCACGACGATGCCCGAGAGGATGTCGCCACGGATGTTGGAGAACCACTCGCGGCGGTAATTGATAAAGCTTTGCATTGTTGATTTTTCACAGTTGTTGCAACGGTCCGAGAGGGTCTCGGGCCAGGAAAAGAAGATGGTTGCGTTGCTGTGTTGTCTGGCGGATCGGCGGCCAGAAGAGCCACCCGGATTTGCACCGGGTCCATGCGGATAAGTTTTTCTAGCGGAAAATGTGCTGCGGCGCAACGACGGGCGACCGCCGGCCAGCCAGACGCAATCGCTAGAGATCCGACAAGCAGAGAAGGCGGCCCTTTCGGAACCGCCTTCCTGACCCTTGGGAGGAGCCGCCCGTCAGGGGCGGTAGATCTGATCGAAGACGCCGCCTTCGCCGAAATGCTCCGGCTGTGCCTTTGCCCAGCCGCCAAAGAGCGGATCGTCGATGGTGATGAGATCGAGCTTGGGCAGTTCCGGGCCGGAGCCTGCGGGCACGAGGTCCGGACGCGAGGGGCGATAGAAGTGCTTGGCGGCTAGCGCCTGACCTTCTGCCGAATAGAGGTAGTTCAGATAGGCTTCCGCCTGTTTGCGGGTGCCCTTCTTGTCGACATTGACGTCGACAACGGCGACCGGCGGTTCGGCGAGGATAGACAGAGACGGCGTGACAATGTCGAACTGGTCGGCGCCGAATTCCTTGCCGGCGAGATAGGCCTCGTTTTCCCAGGAGATCAGCACGTCGCCGATTTCGCGCTGGGCAAAGCTCGTGAGCGAGCCGCGGGCGCCGGTATCCAGCACAGGCGCGCGGCGATAGATTTCAGTGATGTAATCGCGGATCTTCTGCTGGTCACCGCCGAATTCCTTGTTGGCCCAGGCCCAGGCGGCGAGATAGTTCCAGCGCGCACCGCCCGAGGTCTTCGGGTTGGGCGTGACGATCTGCACGTCGCCCTTCACCAGATCGCCCCAATCCTGGATGCCCTTCGGATTGCCCTTGCGCACCAGGAAGACGATGGTCGAGGTATAGGGGGACGAGTTGTTGGGCAGGCGTGTGCGCCAGTCAGGCGCGATCAGCTTTGCCCGCTCGGAGATGATGTCGATGTCGCTCTGCAGGGCGAGTGTGACGACATCGGCCTCGAGGCCTTCCATCACGGCGCGGGCCTGGCGGCCGGATCCGCCATGCGACTGGCTGACCGTCAGCGTCTCGCCCGTCTCCTGTTTCCAGTGTTCGGTGAAGGTGGTGTTGAACTCGGCGTAGAGTTCGCGCGTCGGATCATAGGAGACGTTCAGGAGCTCCGCGGCGCCCGCCGGCAACACGAGGCCAGTGGACAGGCTCAGTCCGACGAGAAACGCCGCAAGATTTTTCCCAATGCACTTCATGTCTGTGCCTCCTCTCTGGCGTTAACGATTTAAGACTACCTCACAAGTCGTCTTAGTCAACGCAGGGAAGGCAGTTCGCAAAAGCGTTTCCCGTGCCCCCACCGCAGACGCGACAGACATGCTGCCAAGCTGCGTGGTTTTGGTGAAAGCTTCCGCGGAGAGCGGCTTCGGCAGAAAGTCTGGATGCCGCATCGCGGAGTCATAGGCGGGTCTTGGCTGGCTCTTGGGCGGGATCGCAAGCAGGCTTCTGAGTACAGGGACGGGGCCAGTTGACGGGCGCAGTCGCCTCTTCAAGCACCAGGGAAAAGCCTCCGCCTGCCCCGAAAGCCCTCAAGCAGCAGTCACAAAAGGGTGAAAAGAATAAAAAATAATCGTTCTATGTCATAGTTAAATGACGGCAAAAAAACAGCCTAAGCCGTTGATTTCACTCACTCCAAATTTCAAGTGCCATTCTTGATACCGGGTACAGCAACCGAACCAATCAGTTCGATTGTGCGCAATGGGGTATTGTAATTCCCATCGTTCTGCGCCAAATCTACATCATCGAACCGCACAGTTCGATCGAACAAGCTTCCAAGGTACACGACGATGAA
>UCMW01000008.1:0-182864 GCA_900473745.1 Hyphomicrobiales bacterium
GCGCCGGAAGGAGCCACATAAAACTACTTAGACAGGTTGCTTCTGGCGCCTCGTCCGAGACTGACATGACCACCCCCGGAGGGAGCGATCCCGACCGGCGGCGGAGCTTGGGTTGATCTATCTCTCCCGCAAGGGGGGAGACAGGCCCCGCCCCTTCGCTATTTCCCTAAACACCGAAAGGAGACCGGCATGCCAGACCTTCAGACCATCAGCGGTCCCATCATCGAACCGCTGCATCTGCGCCTCATGCGCGACATGGCCGCCGAGCATCGCGTCCCCCTGCACTGCCATACCCGCCAATGCCGGCGCAGCCGGACCTGCTGCGGCCCCGCCGCCCCGGCCGAGCGGCCGATCACCGCAGGCGAACGCCTGCCGCGCTGCCTCATCCATGCCGAGCCCGCCCTGCGTCGCGATCTGTTGACGCTCGCCGACACACTCTCCGCCTGCCTCGTCCCCAGCCAAGAACCACGCCCATGGCCGGTGGACGAGCAGGCCGCAACGCTGCTGCGCGCCCGGCTCGGCCTCATCCACCGCATCCTCGGCCGGCCCGGCCCGCATCGGGACCAGGAGAGAGCCGCCCTCGCCGCCTGGCAGTCCAACGACCCGGACCCGGAGGAATCCGCCCTTTACCGCCGCGTCTGGCGCCACCGCAATCCGCAGAAGCGCCCGCCGGTCCGTGCGGCCACCTCGGCATGAGGGCGCGTTCCCTCTTCTCCCCAGCGGGGAGAAGGTGGTCCGAAGGACCGGATGAGGGGGAGCGAAGCTCACCGACATCAGGCAATCCGACAGTACTCGTCACTGTTGAGGAAGACCGTTCTGCGGCAAAGGCGTCGGCTGCACCACCCCCTCATCCGGCGCGTTCGCGCCACCTTCTCCCCGCTGGGGAGAAGAACCAACCCGCAGCTTATCCCCTCATGCTGAGGTGGGCGCCATGGCGCCCATCGAAGCACGAGGCCTCCACTCTCCCCATCTGTGGGGGAGATGTCGGCGCAGCCGCCAGAGGGGGGTATGCCGCAGGCAAGGGCACCCGCAAACAGTGCAGGGAGGTTAAGCCCTCCCCCTTGTGGGGAGGGTTTGGGAGGGGAAAAACGGAGCCCCTACTCCGCCGCCTTGGGCAGATCCTCGGCCTCGACTTCGACGGGGAGCGGCTCCAGCTCGTAGGAATAACCCTCGAGCATGGAATAGGCCCGCTCGATCGCGCCGATCTGCACTTCCGACGCCTTGATCGCATCGGTGATCGATTGCGCCCGGGCTCGGAGCATCGAGCCGAGCACGTCGGTGTCGGGCCGGCGGCCGAGCCGGTCGAGATGTTTGCGCACCCGGGCCCGGTGGCGCTCCAGCTCGAGAATGTGGAAGCGGCATTTGAGGATGTCGTCGGTGAGCTTGCGGCGCAGGCCGGCCACCGGATCGAACGAGCCCGGTTCCCGCTCGTCGAGGATCATGTCGTTGATCAGCGTCTCCAGCACCATCAGCCCTTTGAGGTCGGTGGGCTCGGCCAGCTGCGGATCATAGCCGGTATCGTCGAAGACCCGGCGGCGCACGGGATCCTTCAGCAGGTCGTAACAGGCGGAGATTTTCGCAAAAGCCTCGGCGTCGCCGCCGGCATCCGGATGCGCGGTCTTCGCCACCTTGCGATAGGCCGCCTTGACGGCCGCATCATCGGCATCGCGGGCCACGCCCAGAAGCTCGTAAGGGTCGATCACTGCGGCACCCGTCTTCGCCATACTCATCCACTCCCGCGCCCAGCCACCTCTCCCCTAACCCCGGATGGCGGCTGCTTCAAGACGGAACACGCCGTCGTCCCCGGTCGAAAAACACCCGGGCAGCGAGGCGGGCACGGCGCGCGGGCGGCGGCACGACATCGTTTCCACCCCCTAAATCTCAAGGAATTCAGCCCGTTGCCGGCAAACCCCAGCGTAGACTGTGACTTTTCATACTTGCAAAGGTTCGGATTTGCCCCTAGCTTTTTCACGTTCGGGCCAAAGATCCCGGAGACTGGACAGATTGAATGCGACCGCCCGCGCGGTCATTGGGGGCCTTCTCCCGCCGGTAGACGTTCTTTCCCCGTTATCGCGACCACTCGACGGTTCCGTTTCGGCGGAACTTCACCCTGCCGCTTCCGGTCCGCCGGCCGTGGCGCAAACGACAAGAAATCGGGAACAAGGAACTCTCCCATGGCCACCAAGGGCACTGTAAAATTCTTCAACCAGGACAAGGGCTTCGGCTTCATCACCCCGGAAGGCGGCGCCAAGGACGTGTTCGTGCACATCTCTGCGCTCCAGGCATCGGGCCTGCAGAGCCTGCAGGATGGCCAGCAGGTCACTTTCGACACCGAGCCGGACCGCATGGGCAAGGGCCCCAAGGCCGTCAACATCCAGGCCGCCTGATCAAAAAGTTTCGAATGGCGTCCCCCGGGGCGCCATTCACGCATTCAGACCTCAGAAATGCCGAAAAGCCGCGCTAGAAACTATTCCGCTGCGGCAGAGGTGTTCGAAGCGCCCTGTGTCTAAGGCCCGCCCAAGATGTCGACCGCCGCGAAGGCCTCGGCAATCAGGTCAGGCGAAACACCCGGCTTCGTCGCCTCGGACGACAGGATCTGCCGATAGCGCCGGGCACCCGCATAGCCCTGGAACAGCCCGACCATATGCCGCGTGACATGGTTCAACCGCCCGCCGGACGCCACCACCCGCTCGGCATAACCGATCATGACATCACGCACGCCATCCCAGTCGACGGCCACGGCCGCCTCGCCATAGATCCGCTGATCGACCTCGGTGAGCAGCGTCGCATTGTGATAACTCGCCCGCCCCAGCATGACGCCGTCCATGACCGCGAGATGCTCAACCGCCTGGTCGAGATCGCTGATCCCGCCATTGATGCCGAGGAAAACACCCGGGTTCTCCCGCTTCATCCGATAGACCAGCTCGTAATCCAGCGGCGGGATCTCCCGGTTTTCCTTCGGCGACAAACCCTTCAGCCAGGCCTTGCGGGCATGGATCCAGATCGCATCCGCCCCCGCCCCGATCATCCGGGCGAGAAAATCGGGCAACACCTCGGCCGGCTCCTGCTCGTCCACTCCGATCCGGCACTTGACGGTGACAGGCACCGTCGCCACCTTCCTAATCGCGGCGACACAGGCCTCGACCACCTCGGGCGTCTGCATGAGACAAGCCCCGAACGTCCCCGACTGAACCCGGTCCGACGGACACCCGACATTGAGGTTGATCTCGTCATAGCCGAAGTCCGAAGCGATCCTGACCGCCTCGACAAGCTTGCCCGGATCCGACCCGCCGAGCTGCAAGGCGACCGGATGTTCGGCGTCATTGAACGACAGCAGCTTCTCCCGCGGCCCATGGATGATCGCATCGGCCACCACCATCTCGGTGTAGAGCAGCGCACGAGACGAGAGCTGCCGGTGGAAGAAGCGGCAATGCCGGTCCGTCCAGTCGATCATAGGTGCCACGGCAAAAACCTTGCCCCCAGGCTCCTGGGAAAGCTCAGCATTTTCAGCGCTTCTCACCATGTCTGCAATCCGCTCATTTTCGTCTTTTTTTGCGCGTTCTTGACCGTTTGACCGACTTGGTGCAACAAAAGTTGATCCGAAACGAATTGATGTTGCACTGGACCGATATGGGAACGATCATCGAACGAAAACGCGCAGACGGTACTATCGCATATCTGGGACAGGTCCGAGTCAAAAAAGCTGGCAAAGTCATATATGCGGCGGCCGAAACGTTTGATCGCAGAAAGGCTGCCGTTGCATGGATGGCGAAACTGGAGAAGGAGCTCAAGGCTCCAGGTGGCATCGAGGCGGTGAAGGCCAAGGAAAAAGCCGAAACACTTGCTGACGCTATCGACATTTACGTCAAGGACTCCGGAGACAGGATGGGCAAGACGAAAGCCCAGGTGCTGCGGTCGCTGAAAGATTTCGCTATTGCGGAAAAAGGATGTGACGAGATCACCAGCGCCGACATTTACGATCTCGCCAAAGAGCTCGGCCAGACCCGGCAACCTCAGACAGTCGATAATTATCTCTCTCATCTCGCGGCCATCTTTACCGTGGCCAAACCTGCTTGGGGTATCCCGTTGGACCCGGCGGTTATGAAGGACGCTCGGATAGTTGCGAAGAAAATGGGGGCCGTTACCAAGTCCCGGAGCCGTGACCGGCGCCCTACCCTAGACGAGCTTGATCGCTTGCTCACTCATTTTGAGGAACGGCAAAAGCGCGTCCCGAAGATGCTTCCGATGACCAAAGTGGTGGTGTTCGCACTCTTCTCCACGCGCCGGCTGGAGGAGATCACCCGCATCCAGTGGGCCGACCTGGAGGAGCAGCACTCCCGCATCCTTGTGCGCGACATGAAGAACCCTGGCGAGAAGATCGGCAACCATGTGTGGTGCGACCTCCCCCAGCCGGCACTTCGCGTCATCCGCTCGATGCCCAAGACCATTCCCGAGATCTTTCCCTACTCCACCGACGCGATCGGGGCGAACTTTACCCGAGCCTGCCAACTGCTCGGCATCAAGGATCTCCACTTCCACGATCTCCGGCATGAGGGCGTCAGTCGGCTTTTTGAAATGGGCTGCACCATCCCCCACGCTGCGGCGGTGTCAGGACATCGCTCTTGGAACTCACTTAAGCGATACTCGCACATTCGCGGCTCCGGTGATCGGTATGATGGCTGGAGTTGGGTTGACAGGGTCACGGGGGCCGCCTGATGACAGTGATATTTCAATTCATTCAAGGGGTCGGTGCGCTGGTCGGTTTAATCACTGGCATCGTATACTTTGCCGATCGGCTATTCCGGCACTACCCGACCGCGTTCATCGTTACTCGCCCGTTGATGCTGGGAGCATGGGACCGGCACGCCTTGCTTAGGTTTCAAAACAAGGCTGGCAGGCCGATACTCCTCTCGTGGAAATCGGGAACCGAACCCAACCGGTTACAGATCGCGAAAGGAAATACCGTAAGGGACACTGTGGTGGCTCTCGTTCAAGGCGAAAGGTGGCTCCATCTGGATTCCGAAGAGGTTACTGAGCTCGACCTTATAAAGCCACCAAACTACCGAGACCTCTCACCGGAAGCAGAAATCTTCACAGAGGTGTCGTGGCGCTTTGCTCAGCCAGCGTTCTACAAACGCACGCGGAAGATTGCCGTAAGGATCACCAAACGGGATCTCGAAATCATGCTGAGAGGAGAGGCTGACCAGCTTGATGAGGAGCATTGATCCATGAACATACCCTGTGCCGGCATAACCAAACGCTATTTCGCGTCTCCGTAACGTTGCCGGCCGCAAAGGCACCTCGCCGCCAACTATTGCGAGTTGCTTCCACAGAGAATAGCTTCACCATAGAGAGCATTGGCACAACGGGGAAATCATGGCTGATTTGAGGAAGGCAAGCGATCTTGATGACCGCGTTATCAATGCGGTGGCTCGCAGAACGCCAGGTGCAACTGACGTCAAGATATTGCAAGTCCAAGAGAAGTTTCTTGACGGAATCCTATATCAGGTAGGATTCATTGTCACCAATAGTAACGGACAAAGCGAACCGTATTTCAATCGTGTTTATGTGACGAAAAACTCACTGGAGGCTTACGGACACGATGAGTTTCTGTTTCAGATTGTCGGCGCTCGTCATTCCAAAAGCTTTTACGACATATTTGCAAACGGCGATGTCGTGTCGGGAATCATCGCTCTAACTGTAACGGTTTTGATTGTGCCTTCGTTCATCGCGTCCTATTTTCTGCAAAGCGCTATTGCCGTGCCAGATTGGATCACCAGTGGGTGGCTGTTGATACTAGGCTTTTATTTCGGCAAGGCCTCGGGAAAAACGCAGTAGCAATTGTTTAGATCGGTCAAACCAGTTCAGTCTGTGGCATGCCAGCTTTAGGCTGTATGCCGCTAAAGCTCGCAAGCGCTCCGCCGCTTCTTCTCCTTCAACTTCACGGCTTCGCAGTTCCGTGGCTATCGTATCGGCCATGGCTTCGGCTTCTTCCTGCCAACGGGTCACCACGTCTAGGCCGGTGCCGTCCAGGGCGTCCACGGCGCGAAGTGCGGCCTTGAGGGCAACGGCAAGCTCGGTCGTGCTGTAGTAGTCTGCTGGGGTGACCATGTCTCGTTCTCCTTGGTTGGTGCGTCAGAGAAGACCGAGAGGGACGGCGCCGTCAAAGGAAAAAACGCCTGTAAATCAATAAACTACAGTGCGAATTGGGCTCCTATACATCATGAAGATGCAGGCGCCCAAACGATACGCAACGTGTCAGCCTTCAGGCTTGGACGAGCTTGAGGACGGCACGGGATAGGCCATCGCGCTCGACTAAGATGACGTCGAATCGGCGGGCGTCGTCCAGGGTGAGCCGGTCCCCCTGCTTGATCAGGTCCGCATGAGGGTATCGGACCACATCGAAGCTAAAATCGAAGCTCGCGCTGGTGGCCAGCGTGCGCATGTCGTTTCCGCTGCGCTCACGTGCGCCGATCTCGATACCGTCATAGGCGGGCGTCGTGTCGAAAATTCCTTTGAGGTCGATTGTGCTGCGGCTCGGGTCCGGCATGGACCGGCCGTTGGGTGTGCGGGCCATCGGATAGACGACGGCGCGAACTGAGTACGTTCGATCGACCGTCTTGCTCATCATACGGTCCAGGCGGTCGAAAATTGCCAAGGGTGTGGCTCCTGTGTCTGGGGTGGTTTGCCCCCCTTGCTCCCAACTCGACGAAGGGTTGGGGTCCAGGGGGCTGGCTTTCGCCGGATGCGGTCCCATCCGCTTACCTCGACCGCGCGATGCTGCGGCTGGCTTTCGGGTGATTGTTGCAGAGGCGCCATGATCACCGGCACGACGGAGGGGTGCGCAACGATAGCGCGCCCCTCGTCCCCCCTCCCATGCCCTTGATCGGACACGGGAGGAGCGAGAAATCAGTTGCCGGGGTTGTAGTAGGCGAACCGGTAGTCGGTCAGGCCGGCGCCGAAATAGTGGTCCAGGCGGAACTCCAAGCCGTCCTGATCGAAGCCCTCGCGGGACTTCAACCTCGGCTGCTCGTAGCCCGCCAGCAACGCATACTGCAGGCCACGGCCAAAGGTTTCGACCGGGTCCGAGAACATGAAGAACGCCGTCGGTTTCAGCTTATCAATGCGGTGCTCGAAAACGGGGACCAGATTCTTGATCGCTTCCGGCACGGCTTGATCAGTCGTGGCAGGATTGGTCGTGCTGCTGATCAGCTTTTGCGCCGGCACTTCGTTTGGCGTGCCAACAAACACATACTTGGCCGTCAGAGGGAGGCGCTGGCCGTCGATATCCGTCATGCTTCGCAACGCGGTGCGGCCCTTGATCAGTTCGATTTCAGTGAGGGCCGTACCGGCTGCAGCAAGGTTGCCGTGATCAGCGTGGAACAGCTCTTTGCCGTCGCTGTTGAGCTTGGCATTCTGGAGGATCGGCGCCCATGCCAGATCACCTTCCAGGCGCGCCGCTGCAACCGCCCAGGTCTGGATAAGGCGAGCGAAGGCGCCCAACTGGTCGTTGATGATCATGGCCTCGGTCAGACCCAGCACCCGACCGTAGTGACCCATTTTGAAGGTCTCGGAGGAATCCTTCGCGCTGCCGCGCTTGTACTCTCCGCTCTCAGACAGTGGCTCCAGAGCGGGGCCGTTGCCCAGGTCGACCACCGTCACCTCGCGGAGATCCGGCACGACGTTCCGGTTTCCGATCAACTGAAACGTGTTCGGGATCGCGGCATATTGCTGGAGCAGCGTCTTGCGGGTGACGTCTCCCAAGATGTGCGGGAAATCGGAGGTCGAGTGCAGGGCACGGCGCACAACTTCCGAAGCGGGGCCACGGTGATCATGGCCGCGAAGCTGCAACAGTTCACGGCCAAGCTCGACCAGCGTCAAATCGCGGAACTGGCCGGCGCCGTCCTCCAGCTTCGAGGTCAGGCCGTGGCGGTGCATGATGGCGTTGGCCATGAGGGTGCGGGTGGTTTCCTGCGCATCGCGCATGCCGCGAGTGCTGGCGATCGGAAAGGTCGGTGCCGTGTTTTCCCGCTCAATCAGATGATCCAAGAGAGCGGCGCGGAAGGCGTCGACGGTCTGATCGTCTTCGATTGCACGGCCAACGAGCTCGTGATCGGCTTCGATGCCGGAAGACTTCGCAAGGCCACGGATTTCTGCCTGTCGCTTCTTCTCGGCGCGGGTGATGGCCTGAGTATCGGTCATGTCGGTTTTTCCTTCATTTTCAAGTTCGCGGGTCATCGCGCCGGCATCTGCCGGGATCGGGACCACGCTGATTTCTAGGGGTTCCCACTTCGTCGCCCGAACGGTTGCCACGCCTCCGCTTGGGGCTTCCGTCCGCTTCTCCTCGTGGATCCGGTAGCCCACGCTGATCGGCAACGTGTGGCCGTCCCGCAGGTCTTGGAGAAGCAACTCCGCCTTTTCCGAACGGGATAGCCGGATGGTGCAACGGGCCTCCCCACGGACGATTTTGAGGCTGCCAGGCACAACGCTGCCGATGCGATCGGCAAGGCTGTTTGCGCGGTGCGAGTCCAGCACGCTCATTGCATCCATACGGCCGGAATCGATGGCAGCGGCGGTGACGACTAGCACCTCGTCAAATTGCCCTTCCCAGGACCGGCGCCGTACCGGCTGCTCGGTCGCGAAGATGACTTCGATTGTCCTCGCCTCGATATCGAGCGTGGTGGAACCGGCGGGCAATGCACGGTGGAGGATGGTGTCCGTCATGCGGCTGCCTTTCTGGATTTCATGGCTGTGAGGCGCTGACGAGCGCGGTCTACCGATTGGTGAAGCGGAAGGGTCAGAGCCATAGGCATAGCGTCCAGGATCGAAGCGAGATGGCGCTCCGTCAGGCTGGCGAGCTGGAATGAAGCCTGTTCGGTCTCGCAGAAGGTAATCCAGCATTTCCGGGCGGGATCTCCTGCGAGATACAGCACCTCAGCGCCGAAGGTGGTGACAAGATCCGCGGAGACGTGTGGCGCCATCCGGCACGTGTGCTGCAGGTCGGCCATGGCCAGGATCACCAGTGCGTCATGCTCGGTCACGCGGTTGCCGTTCCTGCCGATCGCCTTCATGGCGCGGCTGATCGTCATTTCGGAGGTATCAAGCTCGGTCGCCAAGTCGCGCTGATAAATCCTCATCGGCCGCTCTCCAGGTCGCGGATCGTGATCACCTCGGGCCACCAGATTTCGGCCAATTCGTTGAAATCCATTTCCATCAGCTCGCCTCTTGAAAAGCCCAGGGTTGCCGCTGTCAGAGCTGCGAGTTGGGGCCATTGCCGGAAATCAGCTCGGCTGCCTCCGACACAAGCATGAAATCGTCCCCGTCCAATTCGGCCAGGACTTCGGCGGGAGCGTCGGAAATCAGGGTGAGCAAGCCGAGGTCTTCGTCGTCGCCCAGGCGCTGCAGTTGAGTGAAGTCTTTGCCCTTGAGGCGGCGCAGATTGATCGCCTCATACGTCTTGCCGTCGAACTGGACCGGCACGGTGAGCGGCACACTCTTCGAGCCAGCAAAGCCGGCGGGCGTGATCTGTGTCGCCAGGGCCTTCTCCTTACGAGCCTCAAAAGCCTGAATTTCTGCTGCCGTGGCGGCTTTCACGATCGTATCCATTCATTCACTCCGTTGATGCGTCAGAGCGATAGATAACAAATTGTGATGCATTGAGATAGAGTCCCTCAATCGGATCATGATTTCAAATGGAGAATGCCTATGGGGAACATCAAACAGGCCGCGCTTCGGCTGTCGCTCATCGACAACGTTTCGGCTCCGGCCAAGATGGTCGCGGCCACGTTGAAGGGATTGAACGCGGCGGTCACGTCATTCAACAACAACCGACTGGCTGCCAATGCGGCCTTTATGGATTCAGCGACAACGGCTGCAGCATTTGCCGCCGGTCTCTTCGTGCCGATCCGGGCAGCGTCCCGCCTCGAAGACGCAATGGCAGACGTCGCAAAGGTCGCTAATCTCTCCGACCAGGCGCTTGCCTCCCTCCGGTCAAGGCTCATCCAGATTTCCCGCGAAACGCCTCTCAGCGCTGACGAGCTGGCGAACCTCACGGCGGAGCTTGCGGCGGCTGGTGTTGCTTCTGAGGACCTTGAGAAAATGACCCTGCTCGCTGCCAAGGCGGCAACGGCTTGGGGTATCAGCGGGCCGGAAGCCGCGACGAACCTTGCAAAGATCAAAACCGCGCTCGGTCTCAGCACTGCAGAATCCGAACGCTTCGCAGATCAGGTCAACGCGCTGTCCGATGCGACGGCCTCCACGGCTCCGGATCTGCTCGATTTCAGCCGGCGCGTCGGCTCGCTCGGCAAGCAATACGGTTTCAGCACGGAAGAAGTGCTGGCCTTTGGTTCTGCCATGATCTCTTCCGGCGCCACATCAGAGACGGCGGCAACAGGGTTTCAGGCGGTCGGTCGGGCGCTGGTCAAAGGCAAGGCCGCGACCAAGGGCCAGGAAGAGGCGTTGGGGCGTCTGGGGCTCACTGCGACCGGTGTGGCCAAGGGAATGGCAACCGACGCACTCGGCACGGTGCAGGACGTATTCCAGCGGATCCGCGAACTGCCTCAAGAGGAGCGAGCATCGATCGCCAACCTGCTTTTCGGTGACGAGGCGCGTACGGCACTCGCCTTGATCGAAAACACAGACACCCTCGCGAAATCGCTCAGGGTGCTTGCCAACGAGGGCCACGTTGCGGGCTCGGTCCTGCGAGAGTTTGAAAAGCGGGTCTCCACCACGTCGGGCAAGGCTCGCCAACTCCGCAACCGCATCATGGCGGCGGGTATCGCTTTCGGCAATGCGCTCCTCCCATCGGTCCAGGACGGGTCCGACGCGCTCGGCGGGTATGCTGACAGGGTGAGCGGACTGATCGAACGCAATCCGGAACTCGTGAAGCGGCTGACGCTCACGACGGCGGGCATGTTCGGATTGCGCCTTGCCGCGACCGGTGCCCGGGCTGCCATTTACGGAATTCTCCGCCCGACGAACTTGCTGGTCGCCGGTCTGGGATATCTGGCTTTCACGAATTTCGATTCCCTCCAGGCGGCTCTCAAGGATATTGTCGGCCTCGGCAAGGATCTAGCAGGAACCGCCTTCGCTAAAAGCTTCCTCGAGGGGGCCGGCAAGTCGCTCGAGGCAATGGGGCGGGGTGCGCAACAGTTGGTTGGTGCACTCCGCGAACTCACGGCGGAAGGCTCGGGTCTGCGTTCTTGGCTCGATAGCGTGGACGGTGCCGGAACCGGTGTGGCGCTCGGTGCTGTCGCGGTCGGCCTCGGTGCCGTGCTGGCCTCCGCTGCGCTCCTCCGGCCGATCATCCGGCCTCTTGCTGCACTGGTCCGTCTAGTCGGCAAGCTGGCGAGCTTTGGGGCCGGCCTCAAGGGCACGGCCCAGGGCGTCCAGGCTGTCGCAACAGCCGGCGCCGCTGCTGGCGCTGGAAAGGCCGCTGGCGCCGCTGCAGGAACGGTTGCCGGCGCGGGTGAAGGGCGGAAGGGCGGCGGTCTCATGAAGTGGCTTGGCCGGGGCCTGTCCGCGTGGTCGGCCTTTGAATTGGTCAACGCTATCCCCGGCGATCCGAAAGAGCTGCAGAAGTTCATGGCAGCGAACAAGGCGCGATCCGAAAGCTGGAACCGCTGGCTTGAGGAGAACATGGGTACGCCTCGAAGCTTGGTTGGTGTCCCCGATCGGGCGGCGGCTCCACCCTCGGTCTATGCCCAGCTCGCGACCGACAATGCTCGCAATGCTCGTGCCGCTGGGATGCGCGGCACAACGGACGTGATGCCCGGAAAGACGGCGGACGATCTGGCTTTGAACGTCCAGGCGCCGGTTGATGCCCCAATCAACATCCAGCTCAACGGGGTGATGCTGCCTGAGGTGTTGGAAACCGTGCGGGCGACGGCCCGGGAGGTAGTAGCGCGGACTATGTCAGAGATGCAGTCGGCGCTGTCTCAACAGCTCAGCCGGTCTTCACAAACGACATTCGGCGGGGTGAAGCCTTACGGCGACTGAAAAGCCCAATGTTTTCAGTCGGCCGTTCGCCAGGTCGAGGGGGCTTCTGCCCCCTCCAGGTCATGCAGAGCGAGCTTGACGTCGCTGAATCTTACGAGCTGCTCGTTCACGACTCGCATCGATCTGTTGCTCGTACTGCTTCCGAAGGTTCGGATCTTTCGTCAAAACTGTCGGTAAAGCGCTAAGCTCTGCCAAGATGATCCCCACGATCTCCTCAATAGCCCCCTCTGCTTCCTCTACCGGGATCAACTTTCGTTCCCGGGCTGCATTCGCCAGCCGTACTGCTCGCAGCCGCTCCGCGTCCAGTTCCGCTGATGCCGGCGTCTGCTTCTCCTGTAGCGATCGGACATAGTTCCGCGCCGACGGCTGCAACCGGTATCGGCCTCGCTCATTGCCGGGGATCACAATCCCCGACTGCGCCAAGTTCCGCACCTGCCGATCGGTCAGGTCAAGGATCTTTCCAAGGTCACGCGCTGACAGTTCGAGTGCATCAATTTCGTTGCTTTTGCTCATCTTTTTTGCCTTCAAAACGGAAACGGAAATGGGTTTAAATTTGCTCGAAATCGCTCAAAGCCTGCGCTGCTTCCTGCCCGCGGTAGGGGTGGGGTGGGGTCCGAAGAACCTAGAGCCCCGGGGGCCTCCCTCTCGACTGGAGCGCCGCGTGGCTGTCCGGTGATGGGATCGACCGCGATACCGGGCTCGACGCTGTGCAGCTCCACGACCGTCTGAAGGCGGGCGCGTAAGCGGGCCACGTTGGATTGGTGGCTGCCCTCCGCCCGCGTCGCGGGCTCTCTCGTGTCTGCACTCATTGCAGGCGCTCTCCGTTCCGTGTGGCAAGGCGCGGTCCTTGGCCATCGCTGTCGACAAGCGCCCTCAGTTGCGTCTGCAAAGCCTCAGCGGCTTCTGTGGCTTGCTGCTCAGTATCGAAGAGCGCCCCGATCTCTGCCGAATGACCATGATCGATGGTGACAGCCCAGCGCCGACGGGGCTCCGTCTCAACCTTGGCGACGTGGTCGCCTAGCTGGACCAGGACGCCGATTTGCTGGATCTCGACAGCGCGTATGGTGATGGATGTGTTCGCGGTGGTCATGCTATTTCCTTTCGGCGCTTGTAGATGTTGCGTGTAGGCAAATGGTGGATGGATGCGCCCGGGTGACCCAGGGCGGCGTCCAGGAACTCGATGCGCTCTCGGATGGCAGCCATGAAGCCATCGGCGCGGGCATACGCCTCGGGGCGTGGTAAGCCGGCCTGCAGCCCCTCCCACACGATCTGGTTATCAAGAAGGGTCAGAAGCCTCTGGCGCTGATCGTCCGGCTTGCGGTGGATCTTGAGAGCGTCAACGCGGAGTCTGCGACCAGGAACGTCTAGGGCCACGATCATGATGCAGCCCTCGCGATTGCACAGGGCCCTGCCCTTCGTGGAACCCGCTGGGGACTTGTCCCCAAACCCCGGCTCTCAGCCTTCGGCTTCGGCTGGATTTTTGTGTCGGCTGTCGGGGATCCTTCCGGGCCTTGTGCATTGATCGATGATCTGGCCTCTCCGGCTGAGACAAGTCCGTCGCGAATACTGTTCTCTGTAAGAGTATTGGCGACAACCTGTCTCATGTGGTTCTGGCGATACCAAGTGGCCCGACTGACGCCGGCCTCCTCCCAGGGTTTCGTGGCTCGCTTCGAACCTGCCAGATATTCATCACGCGTCTTGTTGGACTCCCGCCTTGAGCGTTGGCGATCTCGATCACGCTGCCGTTTCCGCTCCGCCGCAAGCCGCTTCCGTTCGTCGGCTGATACGTCACAGGCTCCGATGGTCCGAAGCCCCAGGGTGCCGCGCTCTGCCAGACTGACGGCCATATGACGGGCGACATCGTCGGCGGAGAGAAACAGGGGTTTCTTGGCTGTCGGCTGGGTACGGGAGAACACGCGGCGGGCGGTGACCATTTCGCGAGATTGGGCCTCTAGCCAAGGCATGAACCTACCCGCAAAACCAAGGGGCTCCATCCCAGAACCGGCGGCAGCGACAAGATAGCCAGCGACCAATTCCATGTCGTCCGTGTCGCGAACATCCGGCACGATGCTGCCGTGCCGGGCCTTGATCACGGCCTCGATTTCGAAAGCGCGGAGGAAAAACCGGCTCCGGCTTTTTGTGGAGGGCGTCCGCTCCGCTGCCGCGATCGTCTCGCGGAGGATGGCGCGGCCGATTTTGAGGCGCCCTGTAGCCCGCGCCCTGGCCTTCATCGCGGCGACACTCATTCGGTGCCCCCTCGCTCTGCGCCCGCATCGCGCATTGCGATCCTAGCGGCTAACCATTGATCAATTTCGGACACGAGCCAGCGATGAGAACCCCGACCGAGTTTGATCGGTCTTGGGAAGCTCTCATTGTGCACAAGGTTTTCGATGCTGCGGGGCGACACGCCAATTCTGGCCGCCACCTCTTTCCGGCGAAGCATTTCAGGCACGGCAACACTCCACGATACGCTAGCCCCAGGCGGGGGTTTACGTTCAAGATTGGGTCTCAGAGGAGTGCCATGCTTGGCGGGTTTGAGCACTGAAGCTCACCTGCAGGCTGACCTAAGCAGGGTGCGAAATCAACGAAAAACTAGCAGGAACATGTGAAGAGGCGACAGAAAGTCTGGTGAGTTCGGCGCAACATCGGTGCAACACGGTATGTCGGGAGGGGCGATTCCCCTTATTTTCTAGGCGTTCTGAATTAACCCCTTGTCCAGTCGATCATCGGGGCCACGGCAAACACCGGCCGCCCATAGGGCTTGGGACCGGGTATGTCGCGGGTGAGGAAGTCGGGTTCTGTCGTCATGGCCGCGCAGATAGCATGCTTTGCCGGAAAATGACACCGTGCTCCGCCGCGGCTCAGACCTGCACGAAAAGACGCCTCATTCGCCGGCCTGGAACTGCAGCGGCCATTCGGAGGGTTCGCTCTGTACGCCGTCGCAATTGACCTTCTCGCGATACTCCATCAGCTGGAACTCGAAGGTTTCACCCGGCGCATCCATGAGCCGGAAGACCTGATAGGTGCCGCAATCCCCCTCGCCGCGCCCGAGTGAGGTCGAGAGAAAGACCCCGCGTTCGGCAAAGACCTCCGGGTTCATCATCTGGGCATTGTTCTCGCCCTCGAGCGCCGGCGGGTTGGGCAGGCTCAGCATGGCAGCCCAGTCGGCGGGCGGATTTTGTGTGATCGCGAATATGCTCGTGCCTTGATAGGCGCCGAGGAAACACGGGACCTCCCAGAGAATGAAATTGTCATTCACCGCATAGCGCTGGCCGGGATAGGCGAGCGTATCCGGCTCGCTGCACTGATCCGGCGCATAGGTGGCGATCTCATTGCGAACAGCCGGCGGCACCTCGCTCGTGGCGGTCAGCAAAACAGGCGGGGCGAGCGGCAGCCCGACAGGACCGGTATAGGGCGAAGATGCACCCGCAGCGGCGCCCTCGTCAGAGACAGCCTCCGGCGCAGCTTGAGCCGTCTCGGGCGCCGGGGAGCCCGGACAGCCGATGACGCCCTTGGCACCCGCGACGAAAGGCGGAAGATCTTCGCGGACAACGGTGACCGTCGCCTTGCTGACAGTCTGCAGCGACCCGGTGACGACCGCCTCCTCAATCCGCACAAGGACATGGGTGGCATGGTCGGCACTGGAATACAGCCGATATCCCAACCGTTCCTGCGGCGGATCGAAATCACCCCGCGCGCTTTCGCCGAGTGCGATCCTCTCCCTGCCGATCTCGATGACCGCCTGCAGCTCCAAACCGTCCTTGTCGTAGGGCATGTAGATCAGATAGGCATACTTATCCGCCTCAGGATCCTTGTTGCTCTGCCAAAAGGCGAGATGGCAGGTGCTGAGGCCGCCCTCAATTTCATGTTTGCCAAACAGCTTCAGATCGATCGCCGGCTCTTGTGCGGCAGCAAGATGCGATACACCGAGGCCCAAGGCCAAGGCGAGAAATGGCAATTTCACAGACGGCATGATTCCCCCGGACTACGATGCACCCGAAAATCAAGGTATCCTCAGATATGCGGGGCGACAAGCCTCAGGCCCGCGACTTCAGACGTCAGAGCAGACCGAGTTCGGCCAGCTCCCGCTTCAGGTCGTCGGGCATATCCTCGATATTGGCGCCAGAGGCCGAGAGGTCGCGCGGGGCAGCATCGGCATCCAGATAACGCCAGCCCTGGAAGGGCCGACGCGGTGCAGGCGCAACTTCGATCACCTCAGGGCCGAGGATCAACTCGCAGCGCGAAATCCCGTCACCGCCGGTGAAAGTCTTGATGTCGAGCAGCTTCTGGCGGGCAGACAACTGGCCCTTAATGATCCAGTAGAGCGAGCCGCCGTCGAGCAGCTCTTCCATGCGCTTGGGCACCATGCGGGTGACATGCGAGGAATGCGGCTCCAGGCCCGCCGCAACGGCGACGAGGCAGCGTTCGGCGACCCAGTCGCGCAGATCGTCGATGGAGTCGGCTCCGACGCAGAGCTTGAGGAGATGCAGTGCCATGACACCCGAGATAGCTGGTCCCGGCCGCGGGTCAAGGGCTGGGGTGTCGCAGGGGGCGGGTGCTCAACAGTTTCGACGTGTTTGGCCGCACCGTCATCCTCGGACTTGTCCCGAGGATCCGCCGAGGGTTAGCAAGGATGGAGGCGTTGCGAAGGAGAAAGCACCCAAAGTCGCTCATGTCGATGCGGCAGCAGATCCTCGGGACATCCTCGGGTTCAACCCGAGGACGAGGATGACGACGCAGATGGTGTCAGGACAGGAGCAAAGCCCCTGCCCGCCTCAACATTCCACGACGTTGACGGCCAGCCCTCCGAGCGAGGTTTCCTTGTATTTCTCGTTCATGTCATTGCCGGTCTGGCGCATGGTTTCGATACAGGCGTCGAGCGGCACGAAATGCTGGCCATCGCCCTTGAGCGCGAGCGATGCGGCAGTGACCGCCTTGACGGCACCCAGCGCGTTGCGTTCGATGCAGGGGACCTGGACGAGACCGGCGACCGGGTCGCAGGTCATGCCGAGATGATGCTCGAGAGCGATTTCCGCGGCGTTCTCGATCTGCTCCGGCGTGCCGCCCATGACAGCGGCGAGACCCGCAGCGGCCATGGCGGAGGCCGAGCCGACTTCGCCCTGACAGCCCACTTCGGCGCCAGAGATCGAGGCATTGTGCTTGATGATGCCGCCAATGGCGGCAGCCGTCAGCAGGTAGTCGCGAATCCCCTCCTGATCGGCATCGGGGTGGAAATGCAGGTAGTATCGCACGGTGGCAGGCACGACGCCGGCGGCACCATTGGTCGGCGACGTCACGACGCGGCCGCCGGCCGCATTCTCCTCGTTCACCGCCATGGCATAGACGGAGAGCCAGTCATTGGCGAGCACCGGATTGAGACGGTTGGAGCGCCATTCTTCCTGCAACTGGTCGTGGATCGACTTGGCGCGGCGACGGACCTTCAGGCCACCCGGAAGTTGACCCTCCTGACGCAGGCCGCGGTCGATGCAGCTCAGCATGGCATCCCAGATCCGGTCGAGACCCGCATCGAGATCCTCCCGAGATCGCACGACCTCTTCATTCGCCCGCTTCATCTGGGCAATGGTCAGGCCGGAAGACGCGGCCATGGCGAGCATTTCCTTCGCCGAAGCGAAGGGATAGGGCACCTTGTGGCTCGACGCCTGCTTCTTCTGCTTCTGCAGCGCGAGAAGCTCGGTATCGGTGACGACGAAGCCGCCGCCGATCGAATAGTAGATCTGGGTGAGCAGGACGCGACCATCCTTGTCCAACGCCGAGAGCCGCATGCCGTTGGCATGGCCGGACAATGGGGTCTTCTTGTCGTAGACGAGATCGTCCTTCGGCTGGAAATGATAGGCCGGATGGCCGGGGGGCGTCACGCGGCCTGATCGTTCGACCTCGGCGATGATGCCCTCCATGCGATCGGGATCGATGCTGTCGGGCGCTTCGCCCATCAAGCCGATGATCACGGCATTGCCGGTGCCATGGCCGATGCCGGTATAAGCGAGTGAGCCATGCAGGCTGGCCTTCAGCGCTGCGACATGGGCGCCGGCGGGGCGCGGCCACTGGTCGGAGAGGATGAGATCGAGAAACCGGTTGGCCGCCGTCATCGGACCCATGGTGTGGGAACTCGAGGGGCCGACGCCGATCTTGAACACGTCGAAAACCGAAAGAAACATGAGGCACCTCGCATGCGGGTATGAAAGCGCAAAGGCTAGAGCATCGCCTAACACGAATGCGCCTTGCAATCGACATCGGCTTTCATGGCCGCGACATGACTAAGATGGTGTCCGGGGCCTGAAACGCAAACAGCGCGGTCGATAAGACCGCGCTGTGAGCAAATCCGTTTGTGTGGGCTATCAAACCGCGCCGAAGAGATAGGCCAGGCATAGAACGCCGGCAAACCCTACCAAGGCTCGGATGGTAACGCCCCAGCACGACGGCTGAACATTGCCTTCCATGGAAACTCCAAGTGTGACCACTCATTCGTGGAAAGCCGTCCCCCGACCGCTTTCTGACGAGATGTCTATTAAAATCTCTAGCCTTTCGCAATTGCAAAAATGGCAAAAGCAAGGCTGATTTTGCGCATCAGGCATGCGATCAGCGCATGGATGTGTTGAATTTCAATGGGATAGACGGCCCCTGCCCCAAAGGCGCCACGCCCCATTTCGAACCAAAGTCTTAGGAGTGGTTAATTTCCATTGTGGGACACGTCGGCGGAGAGATAATGCCAAAAGAAAGCCTCCCGCAGGAATCGCCTCCATGACCGTCACGGACTATATCGCGCTCGCCCTCTTCGTCCTTCTCTGGCTGGCCTATGCGAGGATCACGGGCAATCAGGTGATCTGGCAGCGAACCAGCCTGACCAAGGCCATGGCGGAGCGCCGGCGGGAATGGATCCTCAACTCCATGAAGCGCGACCTCAAGATGATCGACACCCAGATCATGGGCGGTCTGCAGAACGGCACGGCATTCTTCGCCTCGACGACGATCTTTGCCATCGGTGGCTGCTTTGCCTTGCTCGGGGCAACGGAACAGGTGGATGCAATCCTCAGGGACATTCCCTTCATCGTGCAGGGCGGGCGGGCGATCTTCGAACTCAAGGTCTGCGGGCTGATCGGCCTCTTCGCCTATTCCTTCTTCAAGTTCGGCTGGTCCTACCGGCTGTTCAACTATTGCACCATCCTCTTCGGAGCGATCCCCATGGCGGACGAAGCGCGGGCCGAGCCCGCCCGCGCGATGGAGGCGGCCGAGCGTACGATCCGCATGAACATCATCGCCGCCAGTCACTTCAACATGGGGCTACGGGCCATCTTCTATTCGATCGGTTATCTCGGCTGGTTCGTCAGCCCCTGGATCTTCATGATTGCCACGGTGCTGGTCTTCATCGTCTTGCTGCGCCGCCAGTTTTTCTCGGAGGCCAGACTTGCCCTCCTGAACAAGAGCGATAGCTGAAAGCAGAAAAGGCGGGAAAGGCCTTGAATTTGCCGCCTTTGGCACCGACCGCCGACCCATGACCGGTGCGGCGCAACCGCAGCCGGCGGAGACGTGAAGGAAGACTGCGTGGCAGAGCAAACCGAGCCCCATACCCACCTGCGCCGCCCGCGCCTGCCCGCCCTCGATGCGGCCCGCGGCCTCGCCCTGATCGCGATGGCGACCTATCATTTCAGCTGGGATCTGGAATTCTTCGGCTATCTGGCGCCAGGCACTTCGACACAAGGCTTCCTGCGCATCTATGCCAGGCTGATCGCCTCGACATTTCTTTTCCTCGCCGGCTTCAGCCTCGTGCTCGCGCAATATCCGACATTGCGACTGCAGCCCTTCCTGCGCAGGCTGGGGGTCATAGTCGCGGCGGCACTTGCCATTTCCGTCGCGACCTACTGGTTCACGCCCGATAGCTGGATCTTCTTCGGCATCCTGCACGCCATCGCACTGTCGAGCCTCATTGGCCTTCTGTTCCTCAAGGCTCCGCCGCTCGTCACGCTGGTCGCTGCCGCAGTTTCCTTCGCGCTTCCCTCCCTGCTTCGCTCGCCAAGTTTCGACGCCTGGTACTTCTGGTTCCTCGGGCTCTCCGAGACACTTCCGCGCTCGAACGACTATGTGCCCCTGCTGCCCTGGATTGGCGCGCTGCTCACCGGCATCGCCATGGCACGCTTCCTCGTCGACGGAAACAGGCTCGGCTGGATTGCAAGGCTACCGGCGGGTCCGGCCTGGCTGCGCTGGGGCGGACGTCATTCGCTGACCGTCTACCTGTTGCACCAGCCGGTTCTGATCGCCGGTCTCTACCTCGCGAGTTTCGTAGTGCCGCCACCGGCGGTCGATCCGGTCGCATCCTATATAGGAAGCTGTGAGGCGAGCTGCGCGGAACAGGGCAACGAGGCGGAACTGTGCCAGCGGTTCTGCAGCTGCACCCTGGAGGGCCTGCAGGCCGAAAATCTATTCGAGCCCCTCCAGTCTGGCGCAATCTTGGGCGATCAGGATGCCCGCATCCAGACGCTGGCCGAAGAGTGCACACTAAGGAGTCAGTCAGCGCCGTAAGGGGGAGTTCGTCATGAATGCCTACCGCGCGAAGCCTCTGAAATATCCCTGGCCGCCGATGCTCTATATGACGAGCATCCTGACCGCCATGCTGGCCGGCCGGATCGCGGCACTGGCTCCGATCCCCTCGCCGCATTCACTGCTGCTGCCGTCGATCGGCCTTGCCATCGGACTTGCGGCGGTGACACTCGACATCTGGGCCGTGCGAACACTGATGGAGCGGCAGACACCCGTTCTCGACAGCGGCTGCGCCCGGCACCTCGTGACATGCGGGCCTTTCCGCTTCAGCCGCAATCCGATCTACCTCGCCTATACGCTGTTCACCGTGGCGCTCGGTCTGATCTCCGGCAATAGCTGGTTCTTTGTTGCGGCACTCGTATCGCTCGCCGCGACGCGCCTGATCGCGATCCCCAGAGAAGAACGCCACCTCGAAGCCCGCTTCGGCTTCGATTACGAGAGCTACCGGAGACGGACGCGGCGCTGGATCTAAATCGGGCTGAAAGGGCGGCTGTCGGGCGTCAGGTGCCGACGCCGATTTCCACCAGGCGGGTGAGACAGGCTTCTTCGGCCTGGTCCAGTTCCGACAGGGTCTCGTCGATATCGCGGCGCTTCTGGCGAAGTTCCTCTCGCTTCTCGTCGATCTTCTTCATCATCAGCTTGAGCTGCCCGATTTCGCCAGGTGGCTCCTTGTAGACATGAACGATTTCGCGGATCTCGGCGATGGTGAACCCGATACGGCGACCACGCAGGATTTCCTGCAGGAAACGACGGTCGGCGGCGCGGTAGAGACGCGTGCGGCCGCGGCGTTCGGGATGCAGCAGGCCTTCGTCCTCGTAGAAACGCAGGGTGCGCGTCGAGACACCAAATTCACGCGTGAGCTCTGTTATGCTATAGTATTTCTTCACGGTCATCCGATCCTGTATCGGAACACATGATATTGACTTTTACGTACAAGTCAATTTTTTCACCCGGTACAGGGGCGATGCCCTCCGTGCTTTCGGCCGGCGCATGCTGAAAATGCTCACATGAACCACCAGGTGGCGAGACCGAGAAAGGCGAAGAAGCCGGTAATATCGGTCACGGTGGTGACGAAGACGGCGGAGGCCACGGCCGGATCGGCCCCGAATCGATCGAGCGTGAGCGGAATGAGGATGCCGGCAATGGCGGCCGCCATCATGTTGATCAGCATGGCCGTCGCGATGATGCCGCCGAGATTGACGTCCTGGAACCACAAACCGGCAACGGCTCCGATCGAGATACCGAAGATGACGCCGTTCAGCAGACCCACGCCCGCTTCGCGCCGCACGACCCGGAAGGCATTGTGGATATCGAGGTTGCGGGTCGCAAGAGCCCGCACCGTCACCGTCATGGTCTGTGACCCGGCATTCCCTCCCATCCCGGCCACGATCGGCATCAGCACGGCAAGTGCCACGATTTGCTCGATCGTTGCTTCGAACAGGGAGATGACCGAAGCGGCAAGGAAGGCGGTGATCAGGTTGACTGCAAGCCACGGCACCCGCGACCGCGAGGTCTCGCCGATGCTGTCGGAGAGTTCTTCGTCGCCGACGCCGCCGAGGCGCAAAAGGTCCTCCTCCGCCTCTTCCTGAATGACGTCGACGACGTCGTCGATGGTGAGCACGCCGACGAGCCTTTCGTTTTCGTCGACGACGGCAGCCGAGAGAAGGTCGTATTGCTCGAAGAGCTGGGCCGCCTCTTCCTGGTCCATCTCGGCCGGGATCGGGTGGTTCGTCTCGTGCATGATCGTCTCGATCTTGACCTGGCGCTTGGTGCGCAAGATACGGTCGAGATTGACGACGCCGAGCAGTTTGAAGGTCGGATCGATGACGAAGATCTGGGTGAAGCTCTCCGGCAGGTCCTCCTCGTCGCGCATGTAGTCGATCGTCTGCCCGACCGTCCAGAACGGCGGCACGGCAACGAATTCGGTCTGCATGCGGCGACCGGCCGAGCTTTCCGGATAGTCGAGCGCCCGACGCAGGCGCACCCGCTCGGTGAACGGCAGCTGCGCGAGGATCTCTTCGCGGTCCTCGTCGTCGAGGTCTTCGAGAATGTAGACGGCGTCGTCGGAATCGAGGTCGCCGATGGCAGCCGCGATCTGCGCGTTCGGCATCTGGTCGACGATCTGCATGCGGATCGCTTCGTCAACTTCCGTCAGCGCCGTCATGTCGAAGTCGTCGCCGAGCAGGCGGATCATGGCCAGGCGCTGTTCAGGCTGGATCGCCTCGATCAGGTGGCCGAGTTCCGATTCGTGCAGTTTGGCAACGTTCTGGCGCAGGAAGATCACGTCGCGGTCGGCGATCGCCGCGCCGACCATGGTCAGGAAGTCGTGGCGGATCGAGCCTTCCTCGTCATAGATGTCGGCTTGCGGCTCATCGGGAGCGCCACGGCCGAGACCATCGTCTTCGATCTCACTCATGACCTGCCCTCGTCTTTGATGCCCACTGCTTCGAAGTCCGGAGAATGGCGGCAAAAACCCTCAAGTCAACAAGCAGATAGCGGAAAAGCGCCGGGAGCTGTTCAAAGCCCAAGCCTTCCTGCTAGCGTGTCCATCGAGCCACAGCCGCCCGGCCGCAACCTTGCAAGAGACGAGAGTTTTCGTGACCCGCCTGACCATCCGCCGCTATCCCGACACAGCCCTGAAGACACCGGCCGAACCGATCACCGATTTCGGACCGGAGCTGCAAGGCCTTGCCGATGATCTCTACGAGACCATGAAGGCGGCCCCGGGGATCGGCATTACAGCCCCCCATTGCGGGATCGCAAAGCGCCTGACCGTGATCGAGCTTCCGGAAATCGGCGGCCGGCGGGATTACGTGAACCCGGAAATTCTCTGGATGTCGGAAGAGCGGATGACCCATAAGGAAGGCAGCGTCTCCATGCCTGGCATGACCGACGAGGTGACGCGGCCAAAGGCGGTGCGGGTTCGATACCAGACGCTCGACGGCACGGTGGTCGAGGAGAATCTCGAAGGATTTGCCGCGATCTGCATGCAGCACGAGATAGACCAGCTCGACGGCATCTTCTGGATCCAGAGACTGTCGCGACTGAAGCGCGAACGGCTCTTGAAGAAATGGGAAAAGATGGCGCGCGGATAGCCAGCCCAGAACAAAGACCGGATCCGGGCGTTCTCTCCTCACACAGAGTGACAAAGGAGCCCCCCATGGCCAAGGATGACCGCAAGACCGACTTCTCCACCGAAGAAGAATTCCGCGACGACGACCAGCGCAACATCACCGATGGCTGGCCTTACGCCGATGGAGAAGGAGCAACGGCAGCCCCTGTCGGCAATCGGAGCTATGGCGAGACGAGCGCCAATTTCGATCAGGAGCGCAATCAGGGTTTTCGCGTCGAGGACGTTGACGCGGCCGGCTTCGAACCCGATCTGGCAACCCCTGTCCTGCCGACCACGGACGGCCGAGAAGACGACGACCAGCTCGAATCGGATATTTCGGCTGCGCTCGAAGGTTTCGACGACACGGTGCTGACAGGCCTCGACATCCATGTCGATGGTCATCTGGTGACGCTGCGCGGCGCTGTCGACACGGCCGAAGAGCGGCGCGAGATCGAACTCAAGGTCCTTGGCGTGAGGGGTGTAAGCGAAGTGAAGAACTTTATCACCACGCTCGGCGTCGACAGCCACATGCCGGATGACGTTGACTGAGACGTCTCTGGATTATCAGCCAAAAACCCGGCGTCAATGCCGGGTTTTTTGGGTCCGATCGCAAAGACCGGAAGACATGCGACCGTCCGTTGATTGGTTATAACGCGGCATGATGACGAGGGGCGGTCTGTGGCGCGAGCGCACGGTCCAAGACAGGACACAGCTTCCTGGACGTGTGCGCTGCAAATCCGTCCCCCGCACATAAGAGCGACAGCTTAGCTGGCTGCCAGTCTCAGTGCTGTCTGAAGGAAAGTTACAACGTGACCTCTGTCGACATCGCTCCAAGAAACCAGGAGATCGATCATCTCCATGTGCCTCTGGTCGGCGTCCGACATCAGACGATAGATACGCTCACCCGGCGGTTCGCCATGCTCTTTGATGTAATCGCGCACCACGATGGCGTACTGCCTCAACGTGGCATGGAATGCTTCAGCATCGTGGGCCGTGTTCAGCGACTCAATCATCTTGGTCCTCATGAGCGATCAGGCCCTGCGGGTACCACCACCACCATATTAAATCAATTCAAGTGATCTATTGCGAGTTAGAGAGTCCTTAAAAAGTCATCGCAGAAGTGGACACCTTGTATTCCGGGGTATTCAGCTGCTCCCATGGCGTTCGGCCAGTCGGTGGCTGCGAAGGGAGAGGTTTCGTTCGAGCACGTGTAGGTGACGATCCATTGCGGTCGATACCTCGCCGCGAGCGCCATGTGCAGAGAACAAGGGATCGTCAACGCATGACACCGACGTCTCATGGCTGCCCGTCTAAGCCGATAGTGCTAAATTTGACAATTGTTAATTACGGGCTCGGATGACACATTCTCCTGGCGGGCGCGATCACCCAATCGTGCCTTCCCCAAGGCAGTCGACACCCCCGCCGGCCGCCCGCACTTATTCAATGGTATCAAACCGGGCTATTCGATAGTGGTCGTCAGAACACCCTTCATCCCGCTGCTACAAAATGGTCGGCCACCGGGCTCACCGGGATCAATCGTGGTTGCAGTTCGGGAGGTGGCGATCGCTGCAGGGCTGAGTGAGGTGGCGGCGGTCGCCGCGATCGTATCGCTTGCTGAGACGCGGATCCTATCCGTGGACGAGCTCAAGCAACTCATCTCGCTAGTGACTGGTATCGAGTTGAGGCGAACGACTTGAGACCACCGCACGCGGTCCGAAGCCCTTCGCCAGGGGGAACAGCGTGCCAGCCATGTTCAAGTAAGGGGGTGAGTCGGCGCCAACCGAAATATCGGCTTACGGGCTCCGACAGTCACTCAGAAGAGACCAACGAGGCTTATCCCGCTGCGTGCAGCGTTGAAGGCTGATGATTGATGTGATGGATCGGGTGATCTGTCCGTTGCGTGGTTCTGACATGACGCGTAGGCAAAGAAAAAGCCCGCAAAAGCGGGCTTTTCTTCAGTCAAATGGTGCGGTCGAGAAGACTCGAACTTCCACGGGTTGCCCCACAGCGACCTCAACGCTGCGCGTCTACCAATTCCGCCACGACCGCATCGTGGTAGGCGCCGAATTGCTCCGGCGGGGCTGCATGTAGCAAAAGCATTGGGGGTCCACAAGCCCGCCGTGACAGTTTTTTGAAAATTCGTCGGAGGCAGTGGATAAGCCCCCAGTAAGGGGGTGGCTGCTGCCCTTGAACTCCCGGGCTTTTCTTGCCAAATACAAGGAAAACAAGGCTTTTCGCCAATCCACAGTCGAAGGCAATTTTCATGCTCCGCACCGATCTCGACCATTCCATGCATACCCGCGAGGACTGTCCGCCGGTGCGCTGGCGAGTCTCCGACGCTCTTGTCGGCTATGAGGATGCCGTCGCCGAAATGGAGCACCAGGTCGGTCTGATCGCGGACGGGAAGGCCGATGAACTGGTCTGGCTGGTGGAGCACCCTCCCCTCTACACTGCCGGCACGAGCGCCGATGCAAAAGACCTGATTGAGCCGGATCGGTTTCCGGTGTTTGCGACGGGTCGCGGCGGGGAGTACACCTATCACGGCCCCGGTCAGCGGGTGGCCTATGTCATGCTCGACCTGAAGCGCCGACGGCAGGACGTGCGCGCCTATGTGGCAGCGCTTGAGGAAGTGGTGATCCGCACGCTCGACAGTATGAACGTCAAGGGCGAACGCCGCGAGGACAGGGTCGGCGTCTGGGTGCGTCGTCCGGACAGGCCGCAATTGCCGGATGGCACGGTGGCCGAAGACAAGATCGCGGCACTCGGCATTCGGCTGCGGCGCTGGGTGAGTTTTCACGGGCTGTCGATCAATGTCGATCCCGACCTGACCCATTTCACCGGCATCGTGCCCTGCGGGATCTCCGCCTATGGGGTCACGAGCCTTGTCGATCTCGGCCTGCCCGTGATGATGGCGGATGTCGACATGCGTCTGCGCGAGGCCTTCGAGGACGTGTTCGGGCCGACGATCTCCGAGAACTGATCGTTCCGCGGTTCAGGCGCGACCCATCACTGGACCGTCGAGGTCACCAGCATCGCGTCTGCGCTCGTGCCGTTCCTCATAGGTCTCGATCTGGCGCGCGATCTTCTCGATGAGACGGCCGCATTCCCGATGCGCATCGGTCAGGCGCTGAAGATCCAGCTTGAGCGCTTCGAGGGGTAGATCGCTGGTTTCCTGGATGGGACCGGACCCGACACCCGTCATGAGCCACATCGGCGACACTCCGAGGATGCCGGCGAGATCGAGTAGGCCCGTAGGGCCAGGCTCCGAACGGTCGGCTTCCCAGGCGAGCAGGTTCTCTCGTTTTACGCCGATGCGGTTCGCCACGTCGGCGAGTGACAGGCCCGAAGCGTCGCGAGCGGCCGAAAGACGACCGCCCAGCGTGTCGTCGCTCAAATCGGTCATGCGGGAAAATTCATTACGCGCCGGCATCAGCACCTCCTGATCGTCCAGTGTCGCCGTCCTCAGGACGACGGTTGCTCTACTCCGATCCGTCGCTTCTATATTAGCGGAGCCGAAGGTCCTACATCTTTCCGGCGACGCCACGAACAGGCACGAAAACGCCGTCCGGCACCCGCGTACAGATGCAGGCAAAGGCCAATAAACGCTCGACGCTGCGAAAGGTTCCCATTTTTCTTTTGCTTGATCGGACGGACGCGTCATGCTTGTTCACGCAGGCGATCGCTTTCTCCTTTCGAGTCCCACCGTCATGCACAACTCATCCTCCGATCCCCTTCGCGGCATGGTTCTCATGGCGGGCTGCATGTTCGTGCTGCCGGTGATGGATGCGATCGCGAAATACATGGCGACCGAGGGCGGCATGTCGCCCGGCCAGATTACCTTCTATCGATTCTTCTTTCAGCTTGCCTCGGTTCTGCCAGTGCTGATCGCACTTAACGGGATGGCGGCCTTTTCCGCCAGGCGCCCCTGGGTCAACCTGCTGCGCGGTGCGATCCATGGTGCAGCAAGCCTGATGTTCTTCATGGCGGTGAAATACATGCCGCTGGCGGATGTCTTTGCGATCTATTTCGTTGAACCCTTTATCCTGACGGCTATGTCGGCCGTCTTCCTCAAGGAAAAGGTCGGCTGGCGCCGCTGGCTTGCGATTGCCGTCGGTTTTGGCGGCGCGATGATCGTCATCCAGCCTAGCTACGAGATTTTCGGCCTCACGGCCCTTTTGCCGGTCGCCTGCGCCTTCCTCTATGCGCTCTACATGTTCCTCAACCGCGCGATCGGCGAAGCCGATACACCGATGACCATGCAGACCATGGCCGGCATTGGCGGCACGCTGTTCATGGGCGCAGCCCTCATCGTCGGCACATCGGTCGGCGAGGCCGATTTCGAAATCTCTCTGCCAAGCACGGCCCTCGGTCTCGGCTTGCTGGTCCTGCTCGGCGCCATCGCGGGCTATATCCACCTTCTCGTGGTGCGAGCCTTCCGCATGGCCACTTTGTCGGTCCTGGCGCCCTTTCAATATTTCGAGATCATCGCCGCCGTAGCGCTCGGATATTTCCTCTTCGACGAATTCCCCACGCCCTCGAAATGGTTGGGAATCATGATCATCGTTGGCTCCGGCCTGTTCATTTTGTGGCGCGAACAGAGGCGGGCATCCCCGGCGCAATCAATTGCCGGGGCCGGCTGAGACGAACGTCGCGATCGATCGCATTTTATTGGTTCTGGCCATCAAATCATAAGGTTTCTTCCCTAGGTTCAGTGCATCCATCTGCATCACCGGGAGAGGCGTCTTGGCGACATATCAGGCCGCAGTCTTTCTGGCCGTCTTCAATCTCGGCCTCTTGTGGCTGCTGATGGCGGCACCGCTGGGCCGTAGGACGATCAGCATCAGCCGGATCATCCGCGAGCGCCCTGAAGAATTGTGGAACATCACCCGTCCTGCCGGAGACCAGACGGTCTGGCATCCGAACGTGATTGCTGTGGAACCGGTCGACGGCAAGCCCGATCAGGTGGAATTCGCCTATCGCCATCCCGATCGCCATGGACAGCCCAGCCGCCGCACCATGATCGTCGACCGCACGGCCATGACGTCGGCCGGAAGTTTTTCCTGTCACCTCAGGGTCGTCGGAGACAGCACGCTCGACCAGTCCTTCTGGGAAGGTTACCAGGAGAGCCGCAGGATCGAACGCGCGCCGCTCGGCAGCCGGGTGACCTTCGAGCAGACCGACAATTTTCGCGGTCTTGCCTTCTATCTCTTCCGTCGCATGGCGCTTGCCCGCGAGCTCTCCGCCCTGCGAGACCATGTCGAGGAGAGCCCGGCGTCAAGCCTCTTGCATTTCGAGCATCCGGCTTGGCAGACAGTGCTCGTCGTTCTCTCGACCCTCATCCTCTGGCCCTTCTTCGGCATGAATGCGCAAGGCCTGATGATCTCGGTTTTCCTGACCCTCGCCATCCTCTTGCACGAACTCGGCCACATGGTCGCCTATCGCGCCTTCGGTCACCCGACGACCCGCATGCTGTTCATTCCCCTGCTCGGCGGCATCGCGATCGGAGGGCGTCCCTACAACAGCCATTTCGAAGTCGCGACCTGCGCGCTGATGGGTGCGGGCTTCTCGGCGCTGCTCGTTCCGATCCTCATCGCGGCCCACCAATCGGCGATGGAGATATCCCACCCACTCGCCGCGGACGGACCCATTCTGGTTTTCCTCGTCATTCTCGGCGCCTTCAACCTGCTCAACCTGCTACCGACCTATCGATTCGACGGGGGCCAGGTGCTGCGGCAGGTCTTCGAGGGGCAGCGTGCCCTTGCCGTCACCAGCTTTCTGGTGACCGGCGTCGTCGTCTGGACAGGCTGGCGGGTCGGGCTCGGGGCGCCATCCCTCATCGTCGGCGTCGCGCTCTTCACCCTGCTCAGCATGATCCGGACCAAGTCCGCGAAGCCACGCGAGGCCCTTACGCCGATGAATGCGGCAGAACGCTTGATGACCGGCTTCGGTTTTTATGCGGCGCTCGCCATGCATGTCTATGCGGTGATCTACGCCTGCGACAGGCTGTTCGACTGACGTCGACGGCCATCGTCCTGCCCGCTTGACAGCTCGCCAATGACGCGATCCAAGGAGGGATGGACACTGAAAACGCTCCCCTGCCCGCCGGCTATTTCGATATTCCCGCCGATATGCTGGCGACTATTGTCACTTGCCTGGAAATGAACTCCAGACCGCCGCCGCGGCCCGATCCGCCAGCGGACGGCCTGACGGTCGAGCGCTGGCCGGCGCCTTCGGTGGACGACTACCGCGCGCTCTACCGCCGCGTCGGCGAGGACTGGCTCTGGGTCTCGCGGGCCGTGATGGAGGATGAAAAACTCAAGGCGATCATCCAGGATCCGGCGGTCGAGATCCATGCGATGATGCGCAACGGTGAACGGCTGGGTCTTTTGGAGTTGGACTTCCGTGAACCCGAGCAATGCGAACTTGCCTTCTTTGGGCTCGATCAGACACTGATCGGCTCCGGCGCCGGGCGCATTCTAATGAATGTTGCAATCGAGCAAGCCTGGTCAAAGGCAATCACCCGCTTCTGGGTGCATACCTGCCATCTTGACCATCCCGCGGCGCTGGCCTTCTACCAGCGCTCGGGCTTCAAGCCCTACAAGCGCATGGTCGAAGTGTTCGAAGATCCGCGCCGGACCGGCAAGTCGAGACCGGATGCCGCCCCGCACTTTCCCGTCTTGCGAACGGAATAGCCGATAAAAATCAGACTTTTGATTAATTCCGGATCTGCACTTGAGCCGGAAGGTGCTGACGTGCGAAAGTCCGGCCCAACGATTTGTCAGGGAGAAAAACCATGGATGTCCGCGCCGCCGTCGCCGTTCAGGCTGGAAAGCCGCTCGAAGTCATGACCGTTCAGCTGGAAGGCCCGCGTGCGGGCGAAGTGCTGATCGAGGTCAAGGCCACCGGGATCTGCCACACCGACGATTTCACCCTGTCGGGCGCCGATCCGGAAGGTCTGTTTCCGGCGATTCTCGGCCATGAAGGTGCTGGCATCGTCGTCGATGTCGGCCCGGGCGTCACCTCGGTGAAGAAGGGCGACCACGTCATTCCGCTCTACACGCCGGAATGCCGCGAGTGCTATTCCTGCCTGTCCCGCAAGACCAATCTCTGCACCGCGATCCGCTCCACCCAGGGCCAGGGTCTGATGCCGGATGGCACCTCGCGCTTCTCGATCGGAAAGGACAAGATCCACCACTACATGGGCTGCTCGACCTTCGCGAATTACACTGTTCTACCCGAGATCGCGGTCGCCAAGGTCAACCCGAACGCGCCCTTCGACAAGATCTGCTACATCGGCTGTGGCGTCACGACCGGCATCGGTGCTGTCATTAACACCGCCAAGGTCGAGATCGGCGCAACCGCGATCGTCTTCGGCCTCGGCGGCATTGGTCTGAACGTGCTGCAGGGCCTGCGCCTTGCCGGTGCCGACATGATCATCGGTGTCGACATCAACCCGGATCGCAAGGCCTGGGGCGAAAAATTCGGCATGACGCATTTCGTCAATCCGAAGGAAGTCGAGGGCGACATCGTGCCCTATCTGGTCAACTTGACCAAGCGCAACGGCGACCTGATCGGCGGCGCCGACTACACCTTCGACTGCACCGGCAACACCAAGGTCATGCGCCAGGCACTCGAAGCCTCGCATCGCGGCTGGGGCAAGTCGGTGATCATCGGCGTCGCCGGTGCCGGCCAGGAAATCTCGACGCGTCCCTTCCAGCTGGTCACCGGCCGCAACTGGATGGGCACCGCCTTTGGCGGGGCACGCGGCCGCACCGACGTGCCGAAGATCGTCGACTGGTACATGGAGGGCAAGATCCAGATCGACCCGATGATCACCCACACCATGCCGCTCGAAGACATCAACAAGGGTTTCGACATGATGCACAAGGGTGAATCGATCCGCGGCGTCGTGGTCTACTGACCGTGTCGGTTTCCTGTATCGTCGACGTGCGGAGGCTCGAAGAGTTCTCCGCCGCCGAGCTCTACGACATGCTGAAGCTGCGCGTCGACGTCTTCGTCGTCGAGCAGCACTGCCCCTATCCGGAACTCGACGGCAACGACAAGGACTGCCTGCATCTGAGGCTGCTGGATGGCGGCGAGTTACTGGCCTGTGCACGGCTTTGGCGGCCGACGCCGGACCACCATCCCCGCATCGGCCGGGTGGCGGTCTCGCCCAATCATCGTGGCAAGCGACTGGGAGAGGCTCTGATGCGCGAGGCGATTTCCGAGGTCGAGAAGCGTCATCCCGGCGAGCCGATCGAGATTTCGGCGCAGAGCCATCTGCAGACATTCTACGGGTCGCTCGGGTTCGAGGTGATCTCGGAGGAATATCTGGAGGATGATATTCCGCATGTGGACATGCTGAGGAAGGGATGAACTTTCCAGGCGACTGAACATGCGTCACACTGTATCCGGAAACACGATTGCCGGTAGATACATTTGTGGCTACAATCCTCTTCGAATGGGATGACGACAAAAACGCGGCAAACATTGCCAAGCATGGTCTGAGTTTCGATCGGGCCTGCAGGATATTTGACGATGTCGTGATGACCGCCCAAGACCTACGGCATGACTACGGTGAGATACGCTTCAACACCATCGGCAGGATCGATGGCATTCTCATCATCGTCGTCACGCATACGGACAGAAACGGACGGATCCGGCTGATTTCGGCCCGACCAACCAAACGAAGGGAAAAGGAGCGTTATGCAGAAGCGCTTCGACAAAGAACTCAGCCTTGAGGAACTCGCGAACCTCGACGATGACGCCATCGACACGAGCGACATTCCTGAACTCGACGACCGTTTCTGGCAGACCGCTGCACTAGTGGTGCCAGAAGGCACGGAACAGATTACACTCAGAGTGAAAAAGTCCGTATTGCAGGCCTTCCGCGCAACGGGAAAGGGCTACCAAACCCGCATGAATGCTGTTCTCGAATCTTATGCGCGCAGCCTGAAGAAGTGAATTGATGCCCGAAATCTATGTCGATGCCGATGCCTGTCCGGTCAAGCCCGAAATCCTGAAGGTCGCCGAGCGGCATGACCTGCCGGTGACCTTTGTTGCGAATTCCGGCCTGCGCCCCTCGCGCGATCCGATGGTCAAGAATGTCATCGTGTCGGGCGCCTTCGATGCGGCGGACGATTGGATCGCCGAGCGTTGCGGCGAAGGCGATATCGTGGTCACCGCGGACGTGCCGCTGGCCGGGCGCTGCGTGGCGGCGGGTGCGCTGGTGACCGGACCGACGGGGCGGATCTTCGACACGGCCAATATCGGCATGGCGACCGCCATGCGGGATCTCGGGGCCCATCTGCGCGAGACCGGCGAGAGCAAGGGCTATAACGCTGCCTTTTCCCAGCGTGATCGCTCGGCTTTCCTCGAAACGCTTGACAGGCTCTGCCGCCGCATCAAGAAGTAGGGCCTCATCCCAGGGCAAGACGGCAGCGCGACGCTTTGAAAAATCTGATGAATTCCGTGCTCGATCATCGCTACCGCTCCTTCATCGTGGCGGGTGGAGTGGCCCTCGTTGTGTTGCCCTTCGTCGTGATCTACGAACCGTCCGTGACGGTTGAATTGCCCGCAATCCTGTTCTTCGCCGTCTATCTCGCCCTCTCCTTCCTGCGGCTGAGGCGCCTGACGCCGGCCTATCTGAAGCAGCATGCGGATGTCGCTGATGCCCCGGCCTTCGTTATCCTGGGCGTGACGGTGCTCGCCATCGTGGCGGCCATAGGTGCGCTGTTCCTGACGCTGAACCGGGACCAGCGGGCGGGTTCTGCAGAACTGGCGCTCGCGGTGGCCGCCGTCGTGTTCGGCTGGCTCACCATCCACACCATGGCGGCCATGCACTACGCCCATGTCTACTGGCGCCCGTCACGCGTGGCCGAAAACGGCCGGCGCGGCGGGCTCGATTTTCCCGGAACATCGGACCCTTGCGGCCACGACTTCCTCTATTTTTCACTGGTCATCGGCATGACGGCGCAGACCTCCGATGTGGTGATCACCTCGACGGCAATGCGCAAGCTCAACCTCGTGCATGCGACCGTCTCCTATTTCTTCAACACCGTGCTGGTTGCCGCCGCCGTCAATGCGGCCGTGTCGCTCGCCGGCTGATTTACTCGATGCAAGGAACCAGTCCATGAACATCCTTTCCCAGAACACGGCCTTTGGCGGTATGCAGGGCGTCTTTTCCCACGCCTCAAAAGTGACCGGCACCGAGATGACCTTCGCCGTCTTCGTGCCGCCCCAGGCGATCGCCGAGAAGCGGCCGGTACTGTGGTATCTCTCGGGCCTGACCTGCAGCCACGCGAACGTCATGGAAAAGGGCGAATACCGCCGCATGGCCGCCGAACTCGGCCTGATCGTCGTCTGCCCGGACACAAGCCCGCGCGGCAATGACGTGCCGGACGAACTGACAAACTGGAAGATGGGCAAGGGTGCGGGCATGTATCTCAATGCCACTGAAACGCCCTGGGCTGAACATTACCAGATGTATTCCTACATGACCGAGGAACTCCCGGCCCTGATCGCCGAACAATTCCGCGCCGACATGTCTCGCCAGGGCATATTCGGCCATTCCATGGGTGGCCATGGCGCGATGACGATTGCGCTGAAGAACCCCGACCGCTTCAAGAGTTGCTCGGCCTTCGCCCCGATCGTTAATCCGCTGACCGCCGACTGGACCCAGGACGCCTTCGAAAAGTATCTTGGACCCGACCGCGCGAAGTGGCGGGAATACGACGCCTGCGCGCTGGTCGAAGACGGCGCGCGTTTCCCGGAATTCCTGATCGATCAGGGCAAGGCGGACAGCTTTCTGGAGACAGGCCTTGCTCCCTGGAAGTTCGAGGAGGCGGTGAAAGGCACGGATATCGGCCTGACGCTGCGCATGCATGAGCGCTACGACCATTCCTACTACTTCATCTCGACCTTCATGGACGATCATCTGAGGTGGCATGCGGCGCGGCTGGGGTGAGGTATTCACATCCGCTGATGTGAACGCCAATAACTGAGGGGGCGCTTGGATGAATGCAAACCGACTGCTGCTTCTTGGCAGCATCCTCGCTGGCATTTCCCTGGCGCTGCCCATGGTTGGCATCAGATCCATTTGGACCAGTTCGCTGCTGGTCACCCTCACTCTTGTGACCTGTTTTCTCGGCTTTCGCACCGGGCAATACCGGCCATTTTGGCTTGTCTGGGGCATCGCGACACAGTTTTTATTCGTGGCGCTTGGCCTCAGCAATCCATTGTCCTTATTGCCTGCTGGCCTATTGATACTGGGGCGATAGCCGTGTGAGGTGCCTACGATTTCCAGCTCGGGCCTGTCCCGAGCATCCGCTACCGTTGAATTGACTGCGACGTCAGCAGATCCTCGGGACACGCCCGCGGATGACGACGGTTAGGCTTTTTCGCAGACAGGCTGACATTACCCATGCCCATGCCGGTGATGGAGGTCCGGATAATGCGGGTGTTTGTGGCGGAGCGGCGCGTGGCGGTGCCAGTGTGCATGCGGCTCGGTGACGTGGCCGTCATGGTCGTGGCTGTGGTGATCGTCGTGGCTGTGGAGATGATCGTGCTCGATGGGATCATGCACATGATCATGCTCGTGGCGTTCCGACAGATGCAGCCACAGGCCGAAGCCCATCAGCAGTGCTGCGACGACGAGCGACAGTGTCACCGGATCACCGAAACCGATGACGGCGATCAGGGCGCCGATGAAAGGCGCTAGCGAGAAATAGGCGCCGGTGCGCGCCGTGCCGAGATGGCGCAGGCCCAGCATGAACATGACAAGGCTGACGCCGATGCCGAGGAAGCCGACGATGGCTCCAATGCCGACGACAAAAATCGGCGGCAGCGACGCACCGAGGAAAAGCGCCAGCACCACGTTGGTACCACCCGCGGCCAGCCCTTTGATCATCGCGATCTGCACCGGATCGGCAGAGGAGAGCTTCCGGGTGAGATTGTTGTCGATGCCCCAGCAGAGGCAGGCCGCCGCAATCCACAAACCGCCGGGATCAAGCTCAAAGCCGCCACCATCGAATGACAGGACGACCGCGCCGACCAGAATGGCGAGAGCGCCGATCACCAAGCGGCGATCGACATTTTCGCGAAACACCAGCCAGGCGATCAGCATGGTGGCAAGCGCCTCTAGATTAATGAGCAGGGAGGCTGAGGAGGCTGTCGTCAGCGACAGGCCAAGCATCAGGAAGGGCGGCGCCATCACGCCACCGAAGGCCACGACCGCAGCAAGCCAGGGAAGGTCGGACCGCGACAGCGGCGTCTCGACCCGCTCAAGCCCGATCAGCGGCCGCCCCCAATGGACGAGCGCCAGGCCGATCCCCGCACCGAGATAAAGGATGCCCGCCAGAAGCCAGGGATCGACGCTGCCGAGCAGCCATTTGGACAAAGGTGCGGAGGCACCGAACAGCACCGCGGAGCCAAGGGCGAGCGGGACGCCGGGAAAGAGATGGGCGTGATGGTGATCCATGGCGGGAGCTTACAGGCAATGTGGATGGCGTACAGCCGGTTTCCACGTAAAGCCGTTTCACCTGAAATGTCTGATCGAATGCGTATGGTCCGGCTGTTGCCTGCAAGGACCGTCATGCTCATCCTCGGGTTAAACCCGAGGATGTCCCGAGCATCCGCGACCGTTGAATTGACTGCGACGTGAGTAGATCCTCGGCACAAGGCCGAGGATGACGAAGGGCATATGAGCGTGCGCCCTTACCCCCGCCGATAGACGAACCGCTCGAAATCCGCTGGTTTGCCGCGTCCCGTGATGTCGAAGCAGAACATGCCGGCAAAGGCGCCGGTGAAGGAGCCGTGTTCGCCGAAGCCGCCTTCGTCGGAGACGACACCGGCGTCGAGCACGGGCCCGATGGCCTGCCACGCGCCTTCGCCTGCGACCCGCCAGAAGAATTGCAGGTCGTTGTCGGTGATCTCCATGGCGAGATCAATGGCACCCTCGGGGATCGATTGGCCCATGCCGACATGAAACTCCAGATTTCCCGAGGGATAGTTGCCGGGGCAGGAGAGGATGATCAGTGAGCGGCCGAGTTTTTCATCCGAGGAGATGCCGAGCGCGTGAAACTTGTAGCGGTTGTAGTAATGCGTCAGGCCCGCGACCTGCTGATAGGTTTCGGGCGAGAATTCCAACCGGGTCTCGGCACGGAAGCGGTGATGTTCCTGGCGACGGGCGACCAGCGATTGTTCGAACCACGAGCCGATGCTTTCGCGACCGAAGAGGCGCAAGCGCCCTGCCCGCTCGGTCAGGCTGAACAGGCGTTCGGGATGCGGCGTGCGCAGCCACTGGAATTCCTCCGGTAAGTGCGGGCTGTCGAAGGTTCTGACGATTTCAACGGGTTCATTGCGTTTGACGGCGCCACCGGGAGCCGGCACCTCGACGGCGGGCACGACGCCGCCCTGTTCGAGATAGAGCCAGCCATCGTCCTTCCAGACGCATTTCTGCAGACCCGTTTCGCGACCCAGCGTGCAACGACGCTTGGGTGGCATGGGACGCCCGCAGAGATGGGTGTGGTAGAACTGACCATCCGGCGTCTCGACATATTGGCCATGACCGGCACGCTGCAGGACCGCTTCTGGCGCGTCCTTCGAGGTGATGAGATGCGTGTTCGGGTGCATCTCATAGGGACCGTCGATCGACCGCGAGCGGGCCATGGTGACGACATGGTCGTAGCCGGTACCGCCCTCGGCGGTGGTCATGTAGTACCAGCCATTGCGCTTGAAGACATGCGGCCCCTCGACCAGCCCCTGACTGCTGCCTTCAAAAATGTTCCTGATCGGGCCGGTCAGTCTTTGCGTCTTCGGATCCCATTCCTGCAGCAGGATGCCGTCGAACTTGGCATGGCCGATGGTATTGCGCGCCTCAGGGCGGTGGTTCCACTGCATGTTGAGGAACCACTTGCGGCCGTCGTCGTCGTGGAAGAGCGAGGGATCGAAGCCGGAGGAATTGACGTAGATGGGGTCCGACCACGGGCCCTCGATCGCAGGCGCCGTGACGATGTAGTTGTGCGCGTCCTTGAACGAGCCCTCGAAGCGCTTCACGTCGGTATAGACGAGCCAGAACTGACCGTCGGCATAAGTCAGGCAAGGCGCCCAGACGCCGCAGCTGTCCGGATTGCCGCGCATGTCGAGTTGGCTCGCGCGGTTGAGTGGGCGGCAGACGAGCTCCCAATTGGCGAGATCGCGCGAATGGTGGATCTGCACGCCCGGATACCATTCGAAGGTGGAGGTGGCGATGTAATAATCCTCGCCCACGCGGCAGATCGAGGGATCCGGATTGAAGCCGGGCAGGATGGGGTTGATGATCATGGCGTGTGCACTCCTCCACAGTTACCTCTCCCCCTGCGGGAGAGGAAGAAAAATCAGGGACTTAGCCGAAGGCTCAAGCCCTAGATTTTTCAGGAGAGGGGCTGCCCGACTAACAAGCCCCTCTCTTGGGATTTCTAGCACTTAGCTCACGCTAAGCTGCTGAAATCCCGTTCTCCCCCGCAAAGGGGAGATGGGTTTCTACTTCTTCTTCCGCGGCGGGCCCTTGCGTTCGGCAGAGGCCGCCCAAAGGTTTATATCGGCGTCCTTGGCGAAGACGTCGATTTCGGCGAGTTCTTGCTGCGTGAACTCCGGCGTCTCGATCGCCTTGACGCAATCCTCGACCTGGCTCGGCTTGGATGCGCCGATCAGCGCCGTGGTGATGTGGCCGCCGCGCAGCACCCAGGAGAGCGCCATCTGTGCCAGTGTCTGGCCACGCTTTTCGGCGATGCGGTTGAGACCCCGGATATTCTCGATGTTGCGGTCGTTGAGGAAGCCCGGATCGAGCGACTTGTCCTGGGTGGCGCGCGTGCCTTCCGGAATGCCGTTCAGATACTTGGACGTCAGCATGCCCTGAGCGAGCGGCGAGAAGACAATCGAGCCGACGCCGAGGTCTTCCAGCGTGTCGATCAGCCCGTCTTCCTCGATCCAGCGATTGATCATCGAATAGCTGGGCTGGTGGATGAGAAGCGGCGTGCCGAGGCTCTTCAGGATTGCGTTCGCTTCGCGGGTACGCTTCGAATTATACGAGGAAATGCCGACATATTGCGCCCTGCCCGACCGGACGATGTGGTCGAGCGCACCACAGGTTTCCTCGAGCGGCGTATCGGGATCGAAGCGGTGCGAGTAGAAGATGTCGACATAGTCGAGACCCATGCGCTTCAGGCTCTGGTCGCAGGATGCGATGAGATATTTGCGGCTGCCCCATTCGCCATAGGGACCGGGCCACATGTTGTAGCCGGCCTTGGACGAGATGATGAGTTCGTCGCGGAGCCCATGAAAATCGGTCTTGAGGATCTCGCCGAAGGCTTCTTCGGCGGAGCCGGCCGGCGGGCCGTAATTGTTGGCGAGGTCGAAATGGGTGATGCCGAGGTCAAAAGCCTTGCGGCAGATTGCCTGCTTGGTGGCATGCGGCGTGTCATTGCCGAAATTGTGCCAGAGGCCGAGCGAGATCGCCGGCAGCTTCAGCCCGCTCTTGCCGCAGCGATTATAGGTCATCCGCTCATAGCGGTTTTCGGCGGGGGTATAGGTCATGGATGGTGTTCTCCCGAATGCATGTGGTCGGCGGATACAAAGACCCCCTCTGGCCTGCCGGCCATCTCCCCCACAAGGGGGGAGACTGATCGGGTACGCCTCCGGTGCTCCGCCAGCCGCAACTTAGCGAAGACGAAGCAAAAGCCCAGAGGCAGACGCGGAAAAGCCCCTCCCCCTTGTGGGGAGGGGTTGGGGAGGGGTTCTAGCGAAGCAGAGCCTGCGCTTCGTCGATACCCAGAGCAGCCGGTTGGGTGCAGGTTGTCGACAGGGTTACGAATTCACCCGTCTCACCCGACTTCAGGATCGACACCATGACATCGACACCGTGCAGGGTGCGGTCGAGCGAGCAGCGGGCATCGCGGCCTTCGAGGATCGCGACCGCCATGTCAGCGAGCCCCGCCGTGCGGTAGTTGGCGCGCGGCCCTTGCGGGCTTTCCTGGTTGTTGCGACCGAAGGGATGATCCCAGGCTTCGAGCGGCTGGATATCCTTGTTGCGGCCGGACGCCTCCACGACACCGCCGAAGAAGTTCGGATCAGGCACATAGAGCGAGCCATCGGTGCCGTAGAGCTCTGTGTTGGCGTGGCGATGGCTCCAGACATCCCAGCTGGCGGAGAGCGTGATGGTCGCGCCGTTCTGGAATTCGAGGAGCGCATGAATATTGGTCGGCGTCTTGACCGGGATCGTCTCACCATTGCGCGGCTGGCTGGTGATCGTGCGGGTCTCGTTCGCCATCGAGGTGAGTGCCGCAACGCGCTTCACCGGGCCGATCAGGTTGATAAGATTGGCGATGTAGTAGGGGCCGAGATCCAAAATCGGGCCGCCCCCCGGCAGGAAGAAGAAGTCCGGGTTCGGATGCCACATTTCCATGCCGGGGCTCATGACATGGCAGGTGCCCGAGGTAACGCGACCGATGCCGCCCTTGTCGATATAGGCACGCGCCAGCTGATGGGCACCGCCGAGGAAGGTGTCGGGCGCGCAGCCGACGGACAGGCTCTTGGCCTTGGCGATGGCGCGCAGGTCCTCGCCCTGTTCGAGCGACAGAACCAGCGGCTTTTCCGAATAGACGTGTTTGCCGGCTTCGAGGATGCGCTTCGACACCGGATAATGCGCATCCGGGATCGTCAGGTTGACGACGATGTCCACCTCGTCATTGGCGAGCAACTCCTCGATGGTCTGCGCCTTCACGCCATATTCCTCGGCGCGCAGCTGGGCCGCATTCATGTTGATGTCTGCGCAGGCGACGACCTTCAAGCCGCGAAACAGCGGCGCCAGCGTAAAGTATGTGGTGGAGATATTGCCGCATCCGATGATGCCGACGCCGAGTTCGCGTGCCATGGGGATATCCTGCTTGCTGCGATGGGATTAGTAGGTGTTGAAGGCGGCGATCGAGCGGGTGATCAGCCGGTCGATATCCTTGGGATTGTCGTGTTCGACCACGAAATGCTTGACGCGGGTGGATTTGAGCGCCGCAATCAGGCCCTTCCAGTCGACCGTACCATGGCCGACATCGGCCCAGCCGTCCTCGTCGGTGTTTTCGCCCGCCGGCGCGATATCCTTCACATGGACGGCGCTGATGCGCTTCCCATAGCTTTCGATCCAAGCGAAGGGATCGGCCTTGCCGCGGATGACCCACGCGATGTCGGCTTCCCAGTCGAGCTCGGGACCGCCGGCAAAGATCTGCTCCTGCGGGGTCGACCCATCCGGCAAGGTTGCGAATTCGAAGTCGTGATTGTGCCAACCGAAGACCAGGCCCGCATCGCGCAGCGGCTTGCCCGCTGCCTGTAGGCGCTGGCCGAAAGCGAACCAGCCGCTCGCATCCGCAGGGCGCTGGTCAGGCATCAGGTAGGGGCAGTAGACGGCTTCAATGCCGAGCGTCTTGGCGATCTTGATGACACGATCAGGGTCGTTTTCAATCATGTCGAGGCCGAAATGGGCGGTCGGCATGGTGAGGCTATTGTCATCAAGTTCCTTGCGGAAGGCGTCGAGTTCGCCATCGGCGAGCGAGGCGTAGAGGGCACCGTAGCCTTCGACCTCACTGTAACCAGCGGCCTGGAGTTTGGGATAGATGCCGCTGAAGGGCTGGAAATTGCGGGCGCTGTAAAGCTGGAAGCCGAGTTTGGTCATGGGGTAGTCTCCTCCTCGTTTGGTCCTGGATCGGGCGCCCAGGGCCTTAGATATGATGGCTGTCAGTCCGCCGACTGGCAGGTGTAGAGATCGTAGATGCGGAACTCCGGCGCGGTGCTTGCGGGCAGTGCTGCGTCCGGGGTGAAGACGATGCGGCGGCTTTCGCCGGCCGAAAGGTCGAAGGCGTTGTCGGAATAGCGGCCGGGGGTTGCGCTTTCGAGCATGACGAAGAGTGCCAAGCCTTGGGACGTGACGGCCACCTCGAACGTACCGTCGCCGGTCGGCGTGACCGCCGTCTCAAGCCGCGAGGGTTCGAGGTCGAGCGCCTTGTAGGTGCCTTTGATAAAATGCCCCTCCCCGGTCCTGCCGTTCGAAACCGTGAAGCTCCAGGCAAGCAGACCGTCGGCCGGGATCTCGCTGGCATCGAGTGTGACCAGCACATCCGCGGCATCGGGACCGCAATCCCCTTGCACGCTTTTGAGCGGGATACGCTCGCCCGAAAGCGTCAGCACGAAGAGGTTGACGTCGATGGTGACGGTATCGAGCGTGTCGTTGACCATGGAGAGCGCAATGCGGCTGCCGTCCTCGGACGGGATGGCGGCGACTGCGACCGGCTGGAAGAAGCGACGCACCATGTAGTGCATGGCCTTCCAGCTGCCGCCATAATCGAGGCTGGACCAGGAGGCAACCGGCCAGGTGTCGTTGAGCTGCCAGTAAACAGTGCCCATGCAATGGGGCTTCAGCGAGCGCCAGTATTCGACGGCCGTCTTGATGGCGAGGCCCTGCTGGATCTGGCTCAGATAGACGAAATTGGCGAAATCCTTGGGGAAGCGGAAATAGCGGAACATGGTGCCCGCGATCCGCTCGTTGCCGCCGGCATTCTTCTGGTGCAGTTCGATGACAGGCGACGCGATGTTCATGTCGGCCTTGTCGGCGAAACTCTCGATGACCGGCAGCGAGGTATAGGACTGGAAGCCGAATTCCGAGCAGAAGCGCGGTTTGACAGTTCGGTAATTATCGAAACTCTTGTTCTCGTGCCAGACCGACCAGTAGTGCATGTCGCCGGAACCATCGGCATGCCAGGCATCGCCGTAATCGAGATAGCCGGAAGCCGGGCTCGACGGCCACCAGATGCCCTGAGGATAAGTCTTCTTGACGCCCTGCTCGATCACCCGGTTCAAGCGATCATAGGCAACGAGATAGCGATCGCGGTTGTCACGGGATTCCGGGAACCACGTGAGCGCGCCGACGAGCTCGTTGTCACCGCACCAGATGACGATCGAGGCATGGCTCGACAGGCGCTTGACCTGGTATTCGACCTCATGCGCGACGTTGTCGAGGAAGTCCTCGGTGCAAGGGTAGAGATTGCAGGCGAACATGAAATCCTGCCAGACCATCAGGCCGAGCCGGTCGCAGAGGTCATAGAACCAGTCGGCCTCGTAGAAGCCACCACCCCAGATGCGGATCATGTTCATGTGTGCGGCGACGGCGGAATTGAGCAGGTCGGTGGTCTTCTCTTGCGACGAGCGTGAGAAGAGCGCATCCGCCGGGATCCAGTTGGCGCCACGGCAGAAGATTTCGCGGCCATTGACCTTGAGCGCAAAGCGGCTGCCAGCCTCGTCCGGATCGGTGATCAGTTCGACTGTGCGCAGACCGATCTGGCGGGTGACGGCCTCGGTCGGCAGGTCGACCGTCAGCGAATACAGAGCCTGTTCGCCAGAGCCCGATGGCCACCAGAGGCGCGGGCTCTCGACCTCGAAGACATGCACGACCTTGGTCTCGCCGGCAGAAATGCCGACATCGAGACGCACGCGTTCCCCGTCGAGAGCGAAGTGGATCGGCACGACCGCGGGATCGATCGAATGGATGGTAGCGGTAACCTTGAGCTCGACGCGACCATCGGCATGGTGGACCTGCTCAGTCTCGACATGCTCGATGCGGGCGGGGTCAAGCTTCTTCAGCGACAACGTGCCGTAGATCCCGAGCGGCGCGATCGCGATGTTCCAGTCCCAGCCGAAATGGCATTGCGGCTTGCGCAGCATGTTGCCGTTGGGGATCGGCGAATTGGCCGTGGAATAGGGAATGTAGAAGGGCTGGCGGGCCTGGCGCTCAGCCCCGGCCGTGATGCTGGAATGAAAGACGATGCGGACGGTGTTTTCGCCTGGCTGAAGTGCATGGCTGACATCGGGGCGATAGCGGCGGAAGCAGTTGTCGGCGGACAGCACCGGGATATCGTTGACGAAGACGACGGCCACTGTGTCGAGATAGTCGATGTCGAGATACCAGCTGCCGGAAATATCCGGGATGACCACGCGGCGTTCGATGACCCAGTCACGTTCGGCGACCCATTGCACCACCTCTTCGTTGCGGCCGAAATAGGGGTCCGGGATCAGGCCCACTGCATGGAGAGCCGAATGTACGTCGCCGGGCAGCGTGATCGCCGCCTCGTGTGCGCCATCGACGCAAGCGAGATGCCATTCGCCGTGAAGATCGATGACGCCGCCGTTTGCACTCTCAGTCATGATACTCGTCCTGCAGAAGAAAAAGGCGCCCCGGTCACAGTCCGGGACGCGAGGGGGAACGTGTCAGATGCGCTCTTCGGTCTGCGCATCGAAGAGCGAGGCGACTTCCATGTCGAAACCGAGACGGACCTTGGCACCCGGCGCATAGCGGCGCGTGCCGCCGATGCGGACCGACATGGTATGACCGGCATGTTTGAGCCAGAGCAGGTTGTCGGCGCCCATCGGTTCCTCGATATCGACGACCGCTTCGTGCAACTCGCCGATGCCGGTTTCTTCATCGACCTTGATATGCTCCGGCCGCACGCCGAGCACGACCTTGCGACCGCCAGTCAGTGGTTCCTCCGATCGATAACCCTTCATCGAGAAGAGAACGTCGTGAGTGCGGAAGAAGATCTCACCGCCCTCGTTGACAAGATCGCCGTGCAGGAAGTTCATCGACGGCGAACCGATAAAGCCGGCGACGAAGAGGTTTCGCGGCCGGTTGTAGATCGTGCCGGGATCGGCCAGCTGCTGGATGACGCCGCTCTTCATGATCGCGATGCGGTCGGCGAGCGTCAGAGCCTCGATCTGGTCATGGGTGACGTAGATCATCGTGTTCTTGAGGCTGTGATGCAGACGCTTGATCTCGACGCGCAGCTCCGAGCGCAGCTTGGCGTCGAGGTTGGAGAGCGGCTCGTCGAAGAGGAAGACATCGACGTCGCGCACCAGTGCTCGGCCGATGGCGACGCGCTGCCGCTGACCACCGGATAGTGCCGAGGGCTTGCGGTCGAGCAGCGGGCCGATCTGCAGAATGTCGGCAGCACGCTGGACACGTTTTTCGATCTCCTCCTTCGGCATCTTGGCGACCTGCAGGCCGAAGGAGAGGTTCTTCTTCACCGACATCTGCGGATAAAGCGCATAGGACTGGAACACCATGCCGATGCCACGGTCCTTGGGCTCTTCCCAGGTGACGTTCTTACCCTTGATGAAGATCTGCCCGTCGGTCGGCTCCAGAAGGCCGGCGATGCAGTTGAGCAGCGTGGACTTGCCGCAACCGGATGAGCCGAGGAGAACGATGAACTCGCCGTCGACAATGTCGAGATTGAGGTTTTCCAGCACCTTGACGGCGCCGAAGCTCAACGAGAGGTCCTTGATCGATACACTGTGCGACATGAGCTTAACCCTTGACTGCGCCGGCGGCGATACCCCGGACGAAGAGACGTCCGGAAACGAAGTAGACGATCAGCGGCACGGCGCCGGTGAGCAGTGTTGCGGCCATGTTGACGTTGTATTCCTTCACGCCCTGCACCGAATTGACGATGTTGTTCAGCTGAACCGTCATCGGGTAAAACTCAGGCCTCGTGAACACGACGCCGAACAGGAAGTCGTTCCAGATGCCGGTGATCTGCAGGATCATGGCAACCACGAAGATCGGCAGCGACATGGGCAGCATGATCCTCAAATAGATCTGCCAGAACCCTGCCCCGTCGATGCGGGCCGCCTTGAAAAGCTCTTCCGGCAGCGAGGTAAAGTAGTTTCGGAAGAGCAGCGTCAGGATCGGCATGCCGAAGATGGTGTGCACGATGACGAGCCCGGTCAGCGTGCCGTAGATGCCGAGTTCGCGCAGCACGATGACGATCGGATAGATCATGACCTGATAGGGAATGAAGGCGCCGATGATCAGGATGGTGAAGAACAGTTCCGCACCCTTGAAGCGCCAGTTGGCGAGCGCATAGCCGTTGACTGAGGCGATCAGGATCGAGATCAGCGTCGACGGCACCGTGATGCGCACCGAATTCCAGAAACCGCGCGACAGGCCATCGCAGTTGAGGCCGGTGCAGGCGGTGGCCCAGGCCTTGACCCAGGGTTCGAAGGTGATCTCGACCGGCGGCGAGAAGATGTTGCCGAGACGGATCTCAGGCATACCCTTCAGCGAGGTGACGATCATCACGTAGAGCGGGATCAGATAGTAGATCGCAAAGAAGATCAGCGAGCCGTAGAGCATGATGTTGCGGGGGGAAAAGGTGCGCTTCGGCTTGGCGCCACGCGGGCCTGATCCCACTCGATCGGACACGGCGTCGAAAGCGGCGGCGGTGGTGTTGAGGGAACCGGGATTAGCCACGCTTCTTTCCTCCGAATTCGAGATAGGCCCAAGGGATGATGATGATCGCAACGGTCAGCAGCATCATGGTGGAGGCGGCAAAGCCCTGTCCGAGGTTCTGCGCCTGAAACATGTAGTCGTACACATATTTGGCAGGAACTTCGGAGGCGATGCCGGGGCCGCCGCTGGTCTGGGCGACGACGAGGTCATAGAGGCGGACAATGCCGGACGTGATGATCACGAGCGTGGTGATGAAGACCGGGCGCATCATCGGGATGATGATGAAGAGATAGGTCTTCCACATCGGGATGCCGTCGACGCGCGAGGCCTTCCAGATATCCTCGTCGATACCCCGAAGACCGGCGAGCAGCAGGCACATGACGAGACCCGTACCCTGCCAGAGGCCGGCGATCAGGATGCCGTAGATGACGATGTCGGAATCATAGAGCGGATTGAAGGTGAATGTCTCCCAGCCCAGCGACCGCACGATCGACTGCACCCCGAAATCCGGGTTGAGGATCCATTGCCAGACGAGGCCGGTGACGATGAAGGAAAGCGCGAAGGGATAGAGGAAGATCGTTCGAAACGCGTTCTCGAAGCGGATCTTCTGATCCATCAGGGCCGCGAGCAGGAAACCGATCACGATCGAGAAGATCAGCGACAGAATGCCGTAGATCGCCAGATTCTGAATCGACATGATCCATCGCGGCGCATCCCACAGGCGTTCATACTGCTCGAAGCCGACAAAGTTGGCGCGCGGCAGGAGCCTCGAATTTGTGAAGGAATAGACAACCGTCCAGATGGTGCCACCCAGGAAGATGACCATCGCGGTCAGAACCATGGGTATGGATGCAATCTTGGCATTCAGATTGCGAAACAGTTTGTTGGGTCGACCAGCATGGGCTTGGCGTGCCATGGGTCCATCTCCTCGTCCTGGACACGGGAGAGGTCGCGCACCGAACCCACTGAGCAATAGCACAGATAGGACAGTTAAAACGCCCTGCGGCAATCCGCATTCCCGGTCGAAGTTGGCAAGTCACCGACCGGGGCGCGGGCCCCGGCCGGATTGTGTCAACCAGTCACATCAGTCGGCAGATGCGATGATGTCGGCGAAGCGCTTCTGCGCATCTTCGACGGTCATGGACGGATTGGCGAAGAACTCCGAGAAGAGGTCTTCCTTCTGCTTCTGGCTGTCTGCCGAAAGCAGCTGGTCGGTGCCCTGGATCACATTGCCCTTGGCGAGGATCTCCAGACCCTTCTTCATGCAGTCGTTGGCAGCGGCGAGGTCGACGTCACCGCGAACCGGCAGAGAACCCTTCTTCAGATTGAACGCCACCTGCGTTGCGGGTGCGACCAGGGTCGCTGCCAGAACGTCCTGCGCAGCGGACTTTTCTTCGTCATCAAGAACGGGGAAGTAGAAGGCGTCACCACCGGTCGAGATGATCTCATTCACGCCGAGGCCCGGAAGGCAGGTATAGTCCTTGCCGGCAACCTTGCCAGCAAGAGCGAATTCGCCCTGTGCCCAGTCACCCATGATCTGGCCGCCGGCTTTCCCGGTGATGACCAGGTTGGTGGCCTGGTTCCAATCCTGAACGTTGGAGCCCTTGGACATCTTGCGGGCGTCGTCTGCAGCCTTGAAGACCTTGGCGATCTCAGGACCGGCTGCGACTTCCGCATCCTTCTCCTTGAACACCTTCTCGAAGGTTTCCTTGCCGGCGATGGCGACCATCAGAACGTCGAAGGCGCCCGCAGACTGCCAGGGCTGACCGCCGACGGCGAGCGGAATGATGCCCTTGGCTTCGAGTGCCGGTGCTGCTGCGACAAACTCGTCCCAGTTCTTCGGCACGGCGACGCCGGCACTTTCAAACGCTGCGTTGGACAACCACAGCCACTGCCAGGAGTGGATGTTGACCGGGGCGCAATAGACCTTGCCGTCGATCGTGCAGCTCTCAAGCAGGCTTGCCGGCTTGATGATGTCCTTCCAGCCTTCCTTTTCGGCGACAGCCGTCAGGTCTTTCATCAGGCCGGCTTCAGCCAGTTCTTCGGCCTGGCGGCCATGGTTGAACTGGGTAGCAGCCATCGGATCACCACCGGTGATACGGCTGATCATAATCGGGCGGGCGGTGCCACCGGAACCGGCGATGGCGCCATCGACCCATTTGTTGCCGGTGGCATCGAATGCCTTGGCAAGCTCGGCGACGGCCGCGGCTTCGCCGCCGGATGTCCACCAATGGGTGACTTCGAGATCTGTTGCCTGCGCTGCTGCGAACGGCATGACGACGGTTGCGGCCAAAGCTGCCGCGAAGCTACGGTAATTCATGAGTCTCCTCCCTCACTGAAACGTTGCCGGAAAAACTTATGTCAAAGAATTTTGGAGCGCAACCTACTCGATTGTAAATTTTCTATTACAGCGCCGATTCAGCGCTGGCGTGCATTGGCGTATCTTTTCTCAAATCGCTTTGGAGAAGTTATATATTGCGAAGCACCATCACTTGTATCGTTGCAGCCGGCGCACTTACGCATAGAGATAGAATAAAATGCTGCAATTGCGAAAATTTGGCGAAGTCACTGCCGGACAGCAGGGGAAAACCGGACCGATCATCTTACGGTTGCACCGCTTCGCAACGCAGCATGGAAAAGGGCTCGACAAAACACCTGTATCGTTTCAGATTTTTGTTTCAGCGCGCCGGGAGGGGGTGCCGGGCAAACTGTTTGCAGGCCGATGAAAGCTCACTATAAGCGAGACTTTCGAAGTGCGGGGACGACATGGCAGATCAGCAGGGCAGCGGACTGATGGACCGTCCAGGGGCGACGAAGGAGCGACCGACGCTCAAGACCATCGCCTTCATGACAGGTCTCGGCATTACCACCGTCTCGCGGGCATTGAAGGATGCGCCCGACATCGGCGCAGAAACCAAGGAACGCGTGCGCATGGTCGCCCGGCAGCTGGGTTACCAGCCGAACCGCGCAGGTGTCCGCCTGCGCACGGGCAAGACCAATGTGATAGCGCTGGTACTGGGTATCGACGAGGAAATCCTCGGCTTTGCCAATCAGATGGTCGTCGGCATTTCCGAGGTGTTGGCCGGCACCCCCTACCACATCGTCGTGACGCCGCATGTGCACACCAAGGATCCGATGCTGCCGGTGCGTTACATCCTGGAGACGGGATCTGCCGATGGCGTGATCATCTCGCGAACCGAACCCGATGACGCCCGCGTCCGGTTGCTGATGGAACAGAACATGCCCTTCGCGACCCATGGCCGGACCAATATGGGCGTTCAGCACCCGTTTCACGATTTCGACAACGAGGCTTTCGCCTATTCCGCGGTCGAGCGGCTGGTCCAGCGGGGACGCAGGCGCATCGCGCTCCTGCCGCCACCGGCCAAGCTCACTTACTACCAGCACACGTTTGACGGTTTCATGCGTGGCCTGAAAACCTTCGGTGCCGAGGAAGTGCCGGTACACATCAATATCGACGCCTCGCTGGAGCAGATCCGCGCGACGATTCAGGATCTGATGAGCGGACCGGACGCACCGGATGGCATCATCTCGTCATCCGGCAGCAGCGGGATCGCCGCCAATGCCGGGATCGAGGCCGCCGGCAAGCGTGTCGGTCGCGAGCTGGACCTCGTGGCCAAGCAGAGCACGCCGATCCTCAACTGGATCCGGCCGGAGATCATCGCGGTCTACGAAGACGTGCGCCAGTCCGGCCGCGAACTCGCCAAGGCCGTTATCGCCCGCATCGACGGGGTCGATCCGGAACTGCTGCAAAGCGTCAGCAAGCCACGCTGGGAATAGGACCGGCGGAGCGAATACCCCTCGCCTCACCCGTCGCCACCCTGAACCAGATCAGGCGAATGACGGGCGCTGGCCATCGGCCCAGACAACAACCGAATTGCGACCATTGACCTTGGCGGTATGCAAGGCCGCATCGGCCCGCTTCAGCAGTTCGTCCGCCGTGACCTGCATGACACCATGGGCCACGCCGATGCTGACCGTCACGGGCACCAGTTCGCCCCCAAGAAAGAACATTTGCTGCTCGACGCTGTCGTGGATGATGTGGGCGAGCTTCTCCGCTTCCTCGACCTTGCAGAAGGGCACATAGGCTGCGAATTCCGCACCGGCGAGGCGACCGAGCAGCGCGTGTTCCGGCAGTTCCCGCAGAATGATGTCGGCGCAGTTCTTCAGCACCTCGTCGCCACCGGAGTGGCCGAAACGGTCATTGATGCGCTTCACATGGTCGACATCGACATAGAGGAAAGCCCCCTCGCCGCGTACCTTGGTCGAGAGTGTCTGCAGCATGTCGAGGAAGGTGAAGCGGTTGGCAAGCCCGGTGAGTGAATCGGTGGCGCTGGCCCACCGCGTCTCGACGACCAGACGGTCGCGCAACAGAAGCAGGAACGTTACCGGAGCGACGATGGACTGCAGGAAAACGGCGAGCACCGCAGGGAATGTCCAGAAGGGCAGACCAGCCGAAACGTCTTGCTGCGGCAAGGGCGCGATGAAGGTGGCAAGCCCCGTCAAAAACAGAAGCCCGGACTGGAGAGAGAACCAGATCCGGGTGGCGCGCCGGTTTGCGAGGTTCTCCTCGCGCTCCGAGATCCGGTGCTCCCAGGCGATCAGACCCGAATAGAGCGCGCCGAGCATGCACAGGAACAGCAAGCGGGCATTGGCATCCTGCTCGAAGACCGGCGCGGATGCTGTGAGCACAAAGAAGAGAGCAGGACCGGCTACGGCTAGGCGAAGGTCGAACCTGCGGTGATCGAAAAGTCTGAGGCCCTGCCAGGCAAGGGCGCCCGCGAGCAGGAAATAGCTCTGCGCAAAGGATGTACCGATGAAATAGCTGTCGCTGACCAATGCGAGCAAGGCACCGAGCGAGCCCGCACCCGCACCGACCGCCCAGAGAACGAATTCGATACGACCTGGATCCTCTCGCCAGTGGCGAAGGAAGACGGCCGCAAACACGGCGAGAACGGCAAGACTGCCCAGCAAAATCGTTTGAGTATCGATGGAAAACATCAGAAAAGCCTGAAATTCGAGCGTTTTTATTAACTAAGTGCCACGCTAGGCCCCACCTGTTAACTCCGTGATAAGACAAGAATTAGAATTTTAACCATTCAGGATTGGCAGATGGACTGGCACGGCTTGTTCACAGGGAAATGACCTGCCCGTCTCGACCGACCACAATCTCACCACCGAAGATGGACCTGACGGCAGCGCGCCAGTGCTCTTCGGTAAATGCCGGGTCATCGGCGGGGATGAGGTGGTTGAGAACCAGCGTGCGCACGCCGGCCTCCTTTGCGATCAGCGCGGCGTCTGCGGCAAAACTGTGTGAGGCGATCAGATGTTCGCGCAGCCGGCTGCCATTGCCGGTGCGCCTGACGATGCTGTCGAGCCCCTCCGGAAGCATGGCCTCGTGCACCAGCAGATCGGCGCCGCGGGCGAAATCGGCAAGCGGTGGGAACGGAGCCGTGTCGGCCGAGAAAACGACCGTCTTGCCGGAACCCTTGAATTTCAGTGCGAAACAATCCGCAACGGGTGGGTGGTCGACGCGCAGCGCCTCGACCGTGAGGTCCGCGTCACGAAGGATCTCGCCCGGACCATATTCGACCACGCTGACCAGGTCAGAAATGTCCGGACGCCCCTCGTCGGCGATCCGGGTTTCGATGTCATAGGCGAGTGAAGCGAGGAAGCCGATCCAGACGGCGTGGGTTCCGGGCGGACCATAGACGGTCACAGGATGGTCGAGCCCGGTGGTCCAGGCGGTGTGGATCAGCGGACCGAGCTCCAGCACATGATCCGAATGCAGATGGGTGATGAAGACGAGGTCGAGCTCCTTCAACGACATGCCCGTCTCGACGAGGCCGCGCGAAACGCCGAGCCCGCAATCGATGACCATCCGGCGTCCGGAAAGCGTCAGCAGCATCGAGGTCGGATTGGGCCCGCCCGGCCGGATCGCTGGTCCGCCCTTGGTGCCGAGGAGCGTTAGCGCATGGGTCATGGTGAGGCTCCGAAACAAGTGAGGCCCGACATCGCGGGATATCGGGCCTCGGTCAACATGCCGTTCGCTCGGCGATCAGAACTGGCCGGCCCAGGGACCGTGATGGATGTCCTTGCCGTCGAGCCGATCGAAGCCATGCGCGCCGAAGAAGTCGCGCTGTGCCTGGATGAGGTTCGCCGTGCCGCGGCCGCGACGATAGGTGTCGAAGTAGGACAGTGCCGAGGCGATCGCCGGCACCGGCAGGCCCGAGAGCGCAGCATGGGCAACGACTCGGCGCAGCGCCCCGTCGGTTTCCTTGACCATTTCGGCGAAGGCCGGCGTGACGACGAGATTCGGCACGTTCGGATCCTTGGTGAAGGCCGAGGTGATCTCGTCGAGGAACTGCGAGCGGATGATGCAGCCGGCGCGCCAGATGCGCGCGATCGTCGGCATGGGCAGCGACCAGCCGAAATCTTCCGAAGCCGACGACATGACCGCAAAGCCTTGCGCATAGGCCGCGATCTTGGCGGCGAGCAATGCGTTTTCGAGATCGGCGATGAAGGCGGCCTTGTCTTTGGGGGTCTCCACGAGGGCCGGCAGACCGAAAAGCTTTTCGGCGGCCAGACGCTCCTCGCGCAGCGACGACAGCACGCGACCGGAGACCGCAGCCTCGATGCCGGAGGCGGCAACCGCGAGGTTCTGCGCTTCGATGGCAGACCACTTGCCAGTGCCCTTCTGGCCGGCGGCGTCAACGATGACATCGACCATCGGCTTGCCTGTTTCGGGATCGGTGGCCTTCAGGACCTTCTCGGTGATTTCGATCAGGTAGGAGTTGAGGCGGCCCTTGTTCCACTCGCCGAAGATCTCGCCGATCTCGGCTGCCGACATCTTCAGGCCATCGCGCAGGATGCCGTAGATCTCGGCGATCATCTGCATGTCGGCATATTCGATGCCGTTGTGGATCGTCTTGACGAAGTGGCCGGCGCCGTCGGTGCCGAGCCAGGCGACGCAAGGGTCGTCGTTGAACTTGGCAGCGATCGAAGTGAGGACCGGCTCGACGCGCTTCCAGCTTTCCTCGGTGCCGCCGACCATGATGGAGGGACCGTGACGGGCACCCTCTTCACCGCCGGATACGCCCATGCCGATGAAGGTGAAGCCGGTCCCGGCGAGCTTTTCGAAGCGCGCGACCGTGTCACGGAAATTGGCATTGCCGGCATCGATCATGATGTCGTTCTGGGCGAGATACGGCATCAGCGCCGCCATCTGCTGGTCCACGGCTTCACCGGCCTTGATCATGATGATGATCGGGCGCGGCGGGCGGATGGCAGCGACGAATTCTTCGATCGTATGGCAACCGATGATTTGGCCGGCAAGGTCGCCGGCCTCTGCCAGGAATTCGTCCGTGCGCGCCGGTGTGCGATTGAAGACCGCGATCCGATTGCCCTTTTCGGCAATGTTGAGCGCCAAATTGGAGCCCATGACTCCGAGACCGATCAGTCCGATTTCCGCTTGCTGCACGATGTAGCCTCCGCATGCAAATTTTTGGATGCGGCTTTCTCGCATCCGCGAAGGCATGCGGCAAGAGCGAAGTTTGACCGTTCGGTAAACGCTGCATCAAGCATCGGGCTTGTCGTCCTTGTCCGAGAGGACACGCCAGGCGGCACCGTCGAGGTCTTCATATTGGCCGCTTTTCAGCGACCAGAGGAAGGCAAAGAGGCCGAGACCGCCGAGGAAGAGCGCGATCGGGATGAGGAAGATCAACATGTTCATGCGGCGATCCTCGCATCATCAGGGGTTCCTGGCGAGACCGTCACGATGGTCTCGCGTGCCAAGGCATTCTCGTCCAGCGCTAGCCGGTTGAGGCGCAGCGCATTGGCGACCACGATGATCGACGAGGTCGACATGGCAACGGCCGCGATCAGCGGCGTAGCGTAGCCGAGGAGCGCGATCGGAACGGCGATGACGTTGTAGCCGATGGCGAGCGCGAAGTTCTCGCGGATCAGGCGACCCGCGCGGCGCGACGCCTCGATCGCAAACGGCACGGCTTCGAGCCCGTCGCGCATGAAGACGAAGTCGGCGGCCTGGCGACCGACATCGGCGGCAGTGGCCGGTGCCATCGAGACATGCGCTGACGAGAGCGCTGGAGCGTCGTTGATGCCGTCACCGACCATCAGCACGCGGCGCCCACGCGCCGAAGCATCCGCGCAGGATTCCGCTTTTTCGCGCGGGGTGAGACCGGCTCGCCAGTTGTCGATGCCGAGATCGGCTGCAAGCTTGGCGACGACTGGCGCGCGGTCGCCCGAGAGAATGCCGAGCTCGAGGCCGGAATTTTTCAGGGCCTCGATCGAGGACCGGGCACGAGGGCGCAGCATATCCTCGAACAGATAGGTGGCGCGTTCGATGCCGTCGAGCGAAAGAACCACTTCCGAATAGGGCTTGTCGCTGACATCGATCGGCTGCGTGGCACAGGCGAAGCGACGATTGCCGAGACGCCAGACGCCCTCCTCCGTCTCCGCCTCGACGCCAGCACCCGGCACTTCGCGAACGATGTCGAAACCGCGCGGCTGGCCGCCATAGGCAGCCCAGAGTGCCCGAGACAGCGGGTGACGCGAATGAGCAGCGAGACCGGCGGCGACGCCGAAGGAAACGGGCTCCAGACGGGCAGCATCGACAACGCGTGGACGGCCCAGCGTCAGCGTTCCCGTCTTGTCGAAGGCGACGGCCTCGATTTCGGCGAGACGCTCCATGGCCGAGCCATCCTTGACCATGACGCCCGCCTTGAACAGGCGGCCGGCGGCAACGACCTGGACGACCGGCACGGCAAGGCCGAGCGCACAGGGGCAGGTGATGATGAGTACGGCGATCGCGACCATCATCGCGTGTTTCCAGTCACCGTCGTAAAGTCCCCAGGCGACGAAGGAGGTGATGGCGAGCAGATGCACGGCCGGCGAGTAGTATTGCGCAGCGCGGTCGGCGATGCGGCGGTAGCGCGCCCTGCCCCCTTCGGCCGCCTCCATGAGGTGGATGATTTCGGAGAGGAACGAATTCTGAGCCGTGGCAGTCGCGCGCACGGTGAGCGAGCCCGTGAGGCTGAGCGTGCCGGCCTGGACTTCGGAACCCAGCCGGACAGAGACCGGCGCACTTTCCCCGTTGACGATCGACATGTCGAGATCACTCTCACCGGAGACCACGAGGCCATCGACGGGAATGCGGTCACCAGCCGCAATCGCCACCTGGTCATCGACGCGGATCTCGTCGACGGCGCGATATTCGCGTGAGCCATCCGCTGCAAGCACCATCGCGCCGCGCGGATTGAGGCGGGCAAGCCCGCTGATCGCGGACCGTGCCCTGTCGCGCATGATGTGGTCGAGCGTGCGGCCTATCAGCAGGAAGAACAGCAGCGACGCCGTCGCATCGAAATAGGCATGCTCGCCGTGATGGATGGTTTCCCAGAGCGAGGCGAAATAGGAAAGCGTGATGCCGATCGCGATCGGCACATCCATATTGGTACGGCCGTGTTTCAGGGCGTTCCAGGCAGACTCGTAGAAGAAGCGGCCGGCATAGATCAGCGCCGGTGCGGCGATCATGGCCGAGATCCAGTGGAAGAGATCGCGTGTAGAAGCTTCCGCCCCCGACCAGACGGAGACGGACAGGAGCATGATATTGGTCGCGGCAAAGCCTGAAACGGCAACCGCCCGGATCAACTTGTTGCGTAACGCGTCGGAAGCTTCCTCGGCGGCCGTGAAGAGATGGGCGGAATAGCCGGTCGAGGCGATAGCGCGCGCGAGATTGACAGGGTCGGTCTCGACACCGTCGACGGTTTCCTTCCAGACAACGGAAACGCGCTTGGTCGAAAGGTTGACGCGTGCACGCTCGACCTCAGACAATGCCCTGAGCACGCCCTCGACCGTGGAGATACAGGTGCCGCAATGGACCGCGGGCACGCTCATGTCGACCTGCCAGAGGCCGGGGCCGACAGCGCGGCTGGAGAGCTTCAGCTCCTCCGCCGACGGCAGGGAGACCCCTGCCCGTTCGAGGTCGAGTGCGCCTTCGGTCCCTGCTGCACAGCAACTCATCGTCATTCTCCCGAAACGGTGATCCGTTTGGCCTCATGCATGATCATCTTGCCGTCCTTGCTCGCCTGCATCTCGACGATCCAGCTGCCAGTAAGGATGACCCTGTCTGCCAGATAGAAACCGTTACCGGCCGGCGTCAGCTGCAGTTCGAAATCCTGGGCAGTGCCAACAGGACGCTTGAAATGGGCGGTCACCGAATCAGCCACGACCGGCGTGTTTTCCGGCAGGGTCAGGCGGTAGCGCATGCCCTTGGCATCGACCTGGAGCTCGCCGGCAATGCCGGTCGCCAGCATGTCGCGGATGGCCGCCGTCTTGCCGTTGAACTGCTGGCTGGCGACATAGGTGTTCTTCACCACGAGACCGCTCCAGGTGGACGTCGCGAAGTAGGCCATGGTGAAGTTGACCGTGATGATCGTGCCGAAGAAGGCCAGCATGATCGCCAGCATGTGCCAGCCGGTGAAGTTGAAGGGCTTTTTTGCGTCAGTCGTCATATTTCTCTCCCGGTCCCATGAAGACGGCTTCATAGACATCGCGCTCGTCACTGCCCTGATCCTTGGCAATGAACTGAAATTCCTGATTGTCGTCCTCGACCTTGTCACCCGCGAGCGTCACGAAGACCTTGAGCGTGGTCGCCTCGTCCGGTTCGACCGAGACGGTGAAGGCACGGGCGGGCTGCTGGCTGAAGCCGTTGATCTTCATCGTCGCATCCGGCAGGCCCTCCAGGGACACCTCGATATCGCGTGGAACCGCGATCATGTTGAGGATGCGGATCGTATAGCCATTGCGGATCGACCCGTCGGATTCGAGCACGAATTGCGGATTGCGGTCATGCAGGACATTGAGCTCCAGACGATCACGGCCGAGAAGCGCCACGAGCATGCCAATGCCGACCGCCGTCCAAACCCCCATGTAGAGAAGCGTCCGGGCGCGGAAGATGACACGCCAGTCGAAATGTCGGATCTTGTCCGAGAAGCTGCCGTCTTCGTTGCGCACCTTCTTCGGATCGATTGCTGTTGCGCCGCCATTGGTCGCGAGCGCCATGTTTGACTGATACTCATCCAGCGTGGCATAGGCGATCAGACCGCGCGGCTTGCCGATCTTGTCCATGACGCCGTCGCAGGCGTCGATGCAGAGCGCACAGGTGATACATTCCAGCTGCTGTCCGTCGCGGATATCGATGCCCATGGGACAGACGGCGACACAGGCGTTGCAATCGACGCAGTCACCGACCGATTCACCGGCAGCGACCGCCTTCTTTGCATGGCGCGTGCGCGGTTCGCCGCGCCAGTCGTTATAGGTGACGACCAGCGAATTTTCGTCGAGCATGGCGGCCTGGATACGCGGCCAGGGGCACATGTAGATGCAGACCTGTTCGCGCATCAATCCGCCGAAAACATAAGTGGTGGCCGTCAAGATGGCGACGGTCAGGTAGGCGACAGGTGCCGCATTGCCGGTGATGAAGTCCATGGCGAGATCAGGCGCGTCTGCGAAGTAGAAGATCCAGGCGCCACCGGTCAAAACGCCGATCAGGATCCAAGTCGCATGCTTGCTCACCCGCTTCCAGATCTTGTCGAGGGTCCAGGGTCCCGATTCGAGCTTGATCCGCGCGTTGCGGTCGCCCTCGATGAAGCGCTCCACCACGAGGAATAGATCGACCCATACCGTCTGCGGACAGGTGTAGCCGCACCAGGCCCGGCCGACGGCGGATGTCAGAAGGAAGAGGCCAAACCCGGCCATAACGAGCAGGCCCGCGACGAAGAAGAATTCCTGCGGCCAGATCTCGATGAAGAAGAAATAGAAGCGCCGATGGGCGATGTCGATCAGGACAGCCTGGTCTGGCGCAAACTCGCCGCGATCCCAGCGAAGCCAGGGCGTCAGATAATAAATGCCGAGCGTGATCGCCATGACGATCCACTTGAAGCGGCGGAAGCTGCCCTCGGCACGCTTGGGAAATATCTTCTTCCGGGCTTCGTAAAGGGGGCCGCGGGTCTTCGCCGACATCACCGCCTCAGCATCGAGTCTCTCGATATCGGGCAATTCGGTGACATGTGTCTGATCGGCATGCAGGTTCATGGGACGAGGACCTTCTTCTGATGCTCGCCTTGTCCCACCTCCCCGGCCAGTCTGCCTTGACTTAAGTCAAGCAGCGGCGAAGCGTCGCAAGACATAGAATTTTCCATATCTGCAAACGAAAAAGGGCCGCATCCTGCGATGCGGCCCGAAGTCGGGAATGGAGGAAAGGCCTACTCTCCGCCACCCAACTGGTGGACGTAGACGGTCAGCTGCTTCACGGTCGTGTCGCCGAGGCGCTGCGCCCAGCCGGGCATCGCGCCGTGGCGCGGCTGGCGGATCTGAGCAGCGATCTGGGCCTCGCCATCGACCTTCAGCCAGATGGCATCGGCGAGATTCGGCGCCCCGAAGTCGCGATTGCCCTTGGCGTCGTCACCGTGGCAGGACGCGCAGTTGTCGGCATAGAGCTGTTTGCCCGGCTCTACCATGCTCGCATCGAGGGGCGTACCGGTCAGGCTGACGACATAGGCTGCGACCTGCTTGATCTGCTCGCCGTCGAGCATGTCGGCAAAGGCCGGCATTTCGGAGATCCGGGTATCCGGATCCTGATCGTAGCGGATCCCGTGGGCGATGGTGGTGTGGATGGCTTCGAGGTCACCACCCCACAGCCAGTCGTCGTCGTTGAGGTTGGGATAGCCGGCACCGCCGGCCGCACCCGAACCATGGCAGGGCGAGCAATTGACCTTGAAGGCAGCGGCTCCGCCGGCGACGGCGAACTGGGTCAGTTCCTTGTCGGCGACGATCTGGTCAAGCGGTAGTGTGGCGATCTTGTCGAGGTAGACCGACTGCGCTGATTTCGCCGCAGTCAGTTCGGCTGCGACTTCCGCACGGCTGGAATAACCGAGCAGACCCTTGGTGTTCTCGGTCAGGAGTGGCCAGGCCGGATACATGATCGTATAGCCGATCGCCCAGACGATGGTCGCATAGAAGGTATAGACCCACCAGCGCGGCATCGGATTGTTCAGCTCACGGATGCCATCCCACTCATGGCCGGTGGTTTCGACGCCACTGATCTCGTCGATGTGTTTCTTGTCTGCCATTGTTCAATCCTCCTTGAGAGGGATGCTGGCCGCGTCGTCGGCAGATTTCTTGCCGCCCGGGCGGAATGTGAAGAGCACGACTCCGACGAAGAACAGGGTCATGGCGAGCAGGCCCCAGCTGTCGGCGAAGTGGCGCATGGCCGTGTAAGTTTCCATGGTGCTCTCCTCAGCGGTATCCGGTGGCATCGTCATATGTGGAGAAGTCGACAAGCGTGCCGAGCATCTGCAGATAGGCGACGAGTGCGTCCATTTCGGTGAGCTTCGCCGGATCACCGTCGAAGTCGCCGATCTTGGCTTTCGGGTATCGTTCCAGGAGACCGGACGTATCGGCATTCGGATCCGCCTGGGCCGCGAGATCGGCGGGCGCCTGAGCCAGCATGTCTTCGGTGTAGGGTACGCCGACGAGGCTGTTGGCCTTGAGGTCCATCGTGACATCCACCACCTTGAGCGGCGTCGTCTTCAGATACGAGTAGCTCGGCATGATGGATTCCGGCACGACGTCACGCGGCTCCATCAGATGCTGAACGTGCCATTCGTTCGAATAGCGGTCGCCGACGCGGGCAAGGTCCGGACCGGTGCGCTTTGATCCCCACTGGAACGGATGGTCGTACATCGATTCCGCCGCCAGGCTGTAATGACCGTAACGCTCGACCTCGTCCTTGAACGGCCGGATCATCTGGCTGTGACAGACATAGCAGCCTTCACGGATGTAGATGTTGCGGCCGGCCAGTTCGAGCGGTGAATAGGGACGCATGCCCTCCACCTTCTCGATGGTGTTTTCGAGATAGAAGAGCGGAGCAATTTCCACGATGCCGCCGATGGTGACCACCAGAAGCGAGCCGAGGAAGAGGAGGCTCGTGTTCTTCTCGAGGATTGCGTGTTTATCAAGAATGGACATGAGAGCCTTCCTTTCATTCAGCCGGCTGCGCAGCAGCGGGCATGACCGTTCCGGCGATCGGCGCTTCCTGGCGCTCATAGCCGAGGATGGTCATCAGGACGTTGTAGGCCATGACAAAACCGCCGAGCAGATACATGGCACCGCCGATGGCCCGCAGCACGAAGTAGGGATGCATGGCCGCGACCGACTCGGCGAAGGAGTAGACCAGGAAGCCCTGCGCGTCGTATTCGCGCCACATCAGGCCCTGCTGGATGCCTGCGACCCAGAGCACGGCCGCATAGACGACGATACCGAGCGTGGCGAGCCAGAAGTGCCAGTTCACCAGGCGCAGCGAGTAGAGCCGGTTGCGGTTCCAAAGCTTCGGCGTCAGGTAGTAGATGGCACCGAAGGTGATCATGCCGACCCAGCCGAGAGCGCCCGAGTGAACGTGACCGATGGTCCATTCGGTATAGTGGCTGAGCGAGTTGACGGCCTTGATCGACATCATCGGGCCTTCGAAGGTCGACATGCCGTAGAAGGCGATCGCAATCACCATCATGCGGATGATCGGGTCGGTGCGGATCTTGTCCCAGGCGCCGGATAGCGTCATCAGGCCGTTGATCATGCCGCCCCAGGAGGGCATCCACAGCATGATCGAAAAGACCATGCCGAGCGTCTGTGCCCAATCGGGCAGAGCCGTGTAGTGCAGGTGGTGCGGACCTGCCCAGATATACATGAAGATCAGAGCCCAGAAGTGGATGATCGACAGGCGGTAGGAGTAGACCGGACGTTCGGCCTGTTTGGGCACGAAGTAATACATCATGCCGAGGAAGCCTGCGGTCAGGAAGAAGCCGACGGCATTGTGGCCGTACCACCACTGGGTCAGGGCATCCTGGACGCCGGCAAAGGCCGAATAACTCTTGATGCCGAGGAAGGAGACCGGGATCGCGAGATTGTTGACGATGTGCAACATCGCGATCGTGATGATGAAGGACAGATAGAACCAGTTGGCCACATAGATATGGCTCTCTTTTCGCCGGATGATCGTGCCCATGAAGGTGATCAGATAGGCGACCCAGACGGCCGTCAGCCAGAGATCGACATACCATTCCGGCTCGGCATATTCGCGGCCCTGGGTGATGCCCAGAAGATAACCGGTGGCGGCCATGACGATGAAGAACTGGTAGCCCCAGAAGACAAACCAGCCGAGATTGCCGCCGAACAGGCGTGCACGCGAGGTCCGTTGGACGACATAGAACGACGTCGCGATCAGCGCATTGCCGCCGAAGGCGAAGATGACGGCCGAGGTGTGCAGCGGGCGCAGGCGCCCGAAATTCAGCCAGGGCTCGATGTTGAGATCGGGATAGGCGAGCTGCAAGGCGACGATGACGCCGACGAGGAAGCCGACGACACCCCAGAAGACGGTGGCAATGACACCATAACGGACGACCTCGTCGAAATATTCCGACTGCGGCGCCTTGGGCTTGGATGCGGAGGAGGATGCCGTGGACGGAGCGAACTGCATCCGACGCAACATGACGATCGTGCCCGCGGTGAGCACGAAGAAGGCAACCCACATATGGGCTGCGAAGAGACTGTCCTGGGTGAAGGCCACCCCGAGCAGCGCGGCGAAGGCTAAGACCGCCATCACCAGTGTCTCGAACGTATAATTCATTGTTGGAATCCCCCAACGCTTGCTGATCTCATCGCGAGGGGAGCCCGGCCCTGGGGAAGAATCCTCCCGCGTCGAATGCACCATTCGCATTGAGGGACCCAGGCCACCTTGATCCAAGTCAATGCGACCGCCGCTAAAATTCGCGAGGTTCGGGACAGCAACCGGGTTCGCGAACTGTCGAGCGCCAGGGCTCAAGACCGCAGGGCGCAAGTGCCCTCATGCCGTGTCTTGGAGTACTGGGGTGCCATGCGGCGGAGACCCCGTTGGAGAGAACGGACATGCTGACGAACATTCAAGACGGCTATGGCGACAGCGGTGCCACCCAAACGGGCAACCTCCTACTGGACAAGGGCGAGCGCGACCTGTCCTGGCTGAACCGTGCCCATGGCGAGCAACTGGCCCTGTGCCGGGAATTGGAGGAGATCGCCGACTCCTTGCCGGCAAGCATCAACCGTCAGAAATGCATCTATGCGGCCAAGGCACTGGGGCCCCTCATCAAGGGCATCCATCACTACGAGGAAACCGTCCTCTTCCCTATGCTCCAGGCCAAGCCTGACGCGACCGAGACCCTCGGGCCTACGATCGAGCGGCTGAAATTCGAGCATTGCGAGGACGAGTGTTTTGCCGAAGAGCTGACCGATGCGCTTCTGAAGCTCGGCTCCGGCGAAAGCGTCAACATGGAGGCCGTCGGCTACATGTTACGCGGCTTCTTCGAAGGCATGCGGCGACACATTGCTTTTGAAAGAGAGCATCTGCTTCAGGGGTTCATGGACCACTGAGAATCTGCAGGCGGGCCGGACAGCCTTCACAGCCCGCGCAGCGCCGCCGTCACGCGACAGGTCTTCCGCCTCAGGCGGCGACATCCCCGAAGACGGTTTCCGGTTCACCGAGCGTCAGGATGGCACCGCTGATGCTGCCGTCAGCGGCACGCAAGGGACTGAACCGTCCAGGCACGGTGCAAATCTCCATCTGAACCGACATTTTCGTTACGAAGGAGCCAGACCGACCGGCAAACGCCGAATCCAGAGCGTGGCGCAGGCTCTCGTCGCTGCCATCGCCAAGCCCGAGATCAAAGACGCTCCGCCCGATCAGTTCGATTTGCCGCTTGCCGAGCATGCCGGCCATTGCCGTATTGGCAAAGAGGTAGCGGAAATCACTGGTGACGACTGCAACGCGCTCCGGCAGATTGTTGAGGATCGCCTCGTTCAACTGCTCGTCGTCACCACCGAGATGCTGGTGATGCTCGCCGCGCGCCGGCACTTGCGTTTCCTGGATACGCTTCGGTCCGAAATAACGCTCGACCAGCAGCGACAGCATGGCTGCATGCCGCAATACGCAGGAGCGGTCGTCGGCATCTTCGCGCAGGAACTTGGTGAGAAGCCGCATCTGCAGATAGATATCGTCGAGATCGGAAGCGCGATAGCTGATCAGCGCCGAGATGAGGGGATCGATTTCGCGGTCGAGAACCCGGACGAGTTGATCGTTTCCACTGCGAATGGCTTGATGCAACTGAACATTCTTCAACGAAACCGCTTCGAACATCGCGCGCAGATTCGAATCACGGAATTCGCCAAAAGACATCAGCAACCTCAACCCTTATAGTGTGACACAACAACCGATAACGTCACACTCATTCGGGCGTCCGTAACATGAGGTTGCGTCACCTTCAATTGCTACGGGTGTCGGGCTGCGACTTAGCCCAAAAAATATCCGGCCTTCTGGATGAAGTGAAGGATGAAAAATAGGGATGAAAGCAGACAGGACGGCAGCGTCGCCGAGAACACCGAGATTTGGGAACGAAGCTTATGCGAATCAGATCGTCCGCTTGATGTCCCAGCGGTCGTGATACCAGAGCCACTGTTCGGGATATTCCCGCACCCAGGCCTCGACCTTGTCATTCAGCATCTGCGCCGTCGCATTGACGTCGATCTGCCCCTTGTCGTTGCGCGGCAGCGTGACCTGCGGCTCGATTTCCAGCCGGAAGCGATTTCCGGGCAACCGGATGCAGCGGGCGGGATAGACCTCGCAGTCGAACTGGCGTGCGAGCTTGGCGAGCAGCGGATTGGTCCTGACGGGATTGTTGAAGAATTGCGTCTCCAAGCCCTTCTTGAATTTCTGGTCGACCAGCACACCGACGCCGCCGCCCTGCTCCAACTGGCGCGCCAGCGCAAACGACGATCCCGCATGCGATGGCACGAGGTTGCCCATGCGCTTGCGGCGGAATTCGAAGACCTTCTCGGCGATATAGGGATTATTCGGCGGCCGGAAGAGGACTGTGACGAACAGCCCGAAGGCGGCACCCGCGACCGGCAAAAGCTCGAAATTGGCGGTGTGCCCGGTAAAGACGATGAAGGGACGCGGGTTATCCCGCAGGTCGAGAAACTGCTCGACGCCCGACACCTCTACCCTGCCCTCGCCGGGCTTTTCCGGATTGTAGTCGAACAGCTTGTCGAGGAAGACATATTCGGCCGCGAGTCGGCCCATATGGCCCCAACTCGCCAGCGCAATGGTCTCGCGCTCTTCTTCCGATTTTTCCGGGAAGGCATTGCGCAGATTGACCTGCATAAGCCTGTGCCGGCTCGTCTTCGGACCGAGCCAGCGCATTAGCCGGTCGGCAAAGTTGATCGCGGCATCCGCTGGAAAGATCTTGAGCGCCGTCAGGAAGCCAAACGCGATCTGGGCCACGGACCAGTGATAGAATTTGCGCAGCGCCAGAACGATGCGGGTGACGAGCATCCGCACGCGATCAATCCATCTTCAGGATGATCTTGCCGAAGACCTGGCGGCCTTCCATGCGGGCAAGCGCCTTGTCGATATCGTCGAAGGAGACCTGCGTGTCGATGACCGGATGCACGAGGCCGCGCGCCATTTTCTGCATGGCGTCCGCCATGTTCTCCATCCGGCAGCCGAAAGACCCGAAAAGCTTCAGCTGCTGCTGGAAGAGCATCATCAGGTTCACGTCGGTCGACACGCCGGAAGTCGACCCGCAGGTAACCAGACGACCTCCGCGCTTCAGGCAGAACATCGAGGCCGCGAACGTGTCCTTGCCGACATGTTCGAAGACGACGTCGACGCCCTTCTTTTTCGTGAGCTTCCGCACCACGCCTTCGAAGCGATTGGTGCGGTAGTTGATGACGTGATCGGCGCCGAGCGCCTTGGCCGGCTCGATCTTGTCGTCGGAACCGACGGTGGTGATGACCGTGCAGCCGATCTTCTTGGCAAGCTGGATCGCCGCCGTGCCAATGCCTGAACCGCCGGCATGGATGAGGATGGTTTCACCCGGCTGGAGCTTCGCATTGTCGAAGAGCATATGCTCGACGGTGCCGAAGGTGACAGGCGCAAGGGCCGCACCGATGGCATCCACACCCGGAGGAGCAGGCACAAGCAGGCGGGCCGGAAGATTGATCTTCTCCTGGGCGAAACCATCAAGATGGAAGCCATGAACGCCGGAGACGTTTTCGCAAAGATTGTCGCGTCCTTCACGGCAGGGCTTGCAGAGCCCGCAGGTGCGCGCGCCGTAAACGGCAGCCAGCTGACCCGGCAGGATATTGCCGACGCCGGGACCGATCGCCTCGACGACACCGGAGGCTTCCGCACCGATGACGAGCGGCATCTTGCGCTTGGCAAACGCCATGCCGCGCCAGCCCCAGACGTCGATATGGTTGAGCGCGACGGCCTTGACGCGCAGCGTGACTTCGCCGGGGCCTGGAGCATCCGGCTCCGGCAGATCGACGATCTCGAGCTTGCGGTCTTCGACGAGTTGCAATGCGCGCATGACATGTTTCCTTCAGGGCGTATGGGGCGGATGAGGCGTCGTCACGCTCCCATCATCTGCTCGGGCATGTCCCGGGCATCTGCCGACCTTCGTTGTTCTTGCGAGGTTCGTGGCTCCTCGGCTGGGAGCCGAGGATGACGTCCCGAATTGTTGGCGCAGGCCTTAGACCGGTTCCCGCGTCATGACAAGGCTGGCGTTCTGGCCGCCGAAGCCGAAAGAGTTGGAGAGGACCGCTGAAACCGAGGCCTCCCGCTTCACGTTCGGCACCACATCGAGCACGATCGACGGATCGGGGTTGGTGTGGTTGATGGTCGGTGGGAGCGTGCCGGTCAGCATGGTCTGGACCGAGAAGACGGCCTCGACAGCACCAGCGGCCGTCAGGGTGTGGCCGATCATCGACTTGTTCGATGAGGCCGGAATGGCGTCCTTCAACCGGTCACCGAAGACGGACAGCATTGCGCCATATTCCATCTTGTCGTTCTCGGGCGTCGATGTGCCGTGGGCATTGATGTAGCCGATCGCATCCTCGGACAGGCCTGCATCCGCAAGTGCTGCCTTGATCGTCGCAATCGCAGGACCGCCATCCGGCGAGGAGCGCGTGCGGTGGAAATGATCAGCCTTTTCGCCACAGCCCTTGATGATGCCGAGTACCTTGGCGCCACGGGCAATCGCCGATTCCAGCGATTCCAAGACGAGCGTTGCCGCACCCTCGGCGATGACGAAGCCGTCGCGTTCCTTGCTGAAGGGCTTGGATGCCTTTTCCGGCGGATCGTTCTGCGTGGATAGCGCAGACAAGAGTGAGAAGCGGATCACGGCTTCCGGACTGATCGAGCCGTCGGTTGCAACCGTCAGCGCCCGCTCGGTGCGGCCCTGGCGGATCGCCTCGACTCCGAGCTGGATGGCCGTGGCGCCGGACGCACAGGCCGTCGACAGCGTCACCGGCAGGCCGCGCGTGCCGAACTTGTCGGAAAGTCGCTCGGAGATCGAGCCGAATTGGACGGCTTCGAGGAAGACCGGATCCGGCTTTTCGCGCATGGCGGCGAGAAAGCGGTCATAGGCGTCGCCCGGCTGGGTCGAGGCCGGCGCGCGCTCGGCCAGTGCGAAACGGTCATGCCACTCCGGCTCGACCGGCGGCGCGGCCAGAAACAGCGGGCCGTTGAAATCGCCGTTGATGCCGGCCTGGGCGAGCGCCTCGATGGTCGTCTCGCGGGCCAGCGCATAGGAGCGCTCGACGGCATTGTTGGCGGGCACGGCAATGAAATCCACCGTGCCACCAATGCGGGTCGACATGCCCTCGGTGTCGAAGCGCTTGATGTAGTGGATACCGGACTGGCCTGATGTCAGCTTCGACCAGTTGTCGGAAAGGCCCTGGCCGAGCGAGGTGATGACGCCCATGCCGGTGACGGCAATGATCGGGCGGCCGAGATGATCCTTGAAGCGGCTGTCGGTCATGGACCTATCCTTCTCACGCATTCGCCGAGAGCACGGCGAGGCCTTCGCCCCGCACATAGCCGACGGTGGAGATAATGGCATGTTTGGCCGGTCCGGCCTGAGCGGCTTCGGTCGCCGGATCGAAGGCGGGCACCATGGCGCCGGCGTCGATGGCAAGCGCTGCGAGCGCCAGACCCGCCGGGAACTGCGCTTCGACCGAATGACCGATCGAACCGGCATAGCCACGCACCGGCATGCCGGCAAAACGTTCCGTAAGGTGAGCCTTCTCACGTTGCGTCAGCTCGGCAAGACCGGAGGCGCCCGAGAAGACGACGGTATCGGCAGCGGACAGAGAAGCGGCTTCCGGCACCATTTGGCCGAGACGCGTTTCGAGTTTGCCCTCGTCGCGATTGCCGCGATCACCTTCGACGGCATCGAGCACGGCATAGATATGCGCGCCACGGGCTTCGGCATGCTCGCGCGATTCGAGCACCAGGAAAGCGCCGACCGTGCCGAGGATCATGCCGCCGCCGGACGAGCCGTCACGCGACCAGAGTGGCTGCCATGGGCCGGTCTGATGGGCGCGGATGCCCTCGACCAGAAGCAGGATGTCAGGGCGCTCGGAAACAAAGGCGCCGCCGACGAGCGTGTGCGTCGACTGGCCAGCCTTGATCCGGGCGAAAGCCGTGGCAATCGCCGAGATACCGGCAGCCTCTTCGCCCATGAAGGTACGCGAGGAACCGGTGACCTTGTGCACGATCGAGATGTTGCCGGCGAGCAGGTTGGAGAGCTGGGCCAGGAACAGCGTCGGGCGAAGCTCGGTCTTCAGCTTCTCGATCAGGAACTTTTCGCGGTCGTTGCGCTTCAGCGCCTCGTCGACAATCAGGCTGTCGACGGCAATGTCACGCTCGCCACCACCGGCCGCCACGATCAGGTCCATGGTCCCGCAGGCGTCCGCATCGTCCTTCATGCCGGCATCGTCGAGCGCGAGGCCTGCTGCAAAGACGCCGAGACGCTGCCAGTTTTCCATCTGGCGCTGATCACCGCGCTTGGCGATCTGCTGCGACCAGTCGATCTCCGGCAGCTTGTGCACGACGTAAGGCTTGAACTTTTCGGTCTCGAGAACCGGCTCCGGTGCTGTCTTGGCAGACAGCAGCGCGACATGCGCTTCCTTGCCGGTACCGTGGCAGGTGACGATCCCGACGCCGGTGATCACCACATCATTCGGTTGTTTGACCATATGCAATCCTCTCGCCGGCAGGCTGGCCGACGTAAAATGCGGGTTTTCCCGAATAAGGCCCCAAGGTCAATAGCAGATTGAGCGCTTGCGGCCGAATGCGCCTTAAGCCTGGGACGCCATGGCGGCGATCAGGCCGACTTCCTCGGCACGCTTGCGCACGATCGGGGCGAGCGGCACTTCGGAGAAGGGCATGGTGCGCAGCTTCAACTGTGCGTCGCAGACCTTCTTGCCGTCACTGGTGATCTTCGCCTTGGTGACGGCAAAGCCGGATCCGTCGTGTTCGAGCACAGCCTCGATGTCGAGCACGGCGCCCGGTTCGACGAAGGTACGCATCTTCGCGCCATCGACCGACATCAGGAAGGGCATGGCTTCGAAGTCCTTGACCGCGAGCAGCAGCATGCCGGAGGCTTGCGCCATGGTCTCGATCAAGAGTACGCCGGGCACGAGCGGCATGCCGGGGAAATGCCCTTCGAAAACGGGGCTCTCCATCGGCACGGTCGAGGTGGCCTTCAAACGACCAAGGCCGAGATCCACGCTCTCGACCTTGTCAATCATCTGGAAATATTCAAGCAGCATGACGATGTCCGCTCCTTTGGAGACGGATCAGGCCTTGGCGGCGCGAAGTTCGTCGATCTTGGCGCAGAGGTTCTTCAGGACGAAGTATTCCTCGGTCGAGACCTTGCCTTCGTTGACTTCCTGCGTCCACTGCTCGAGCGGGATCTTGATGCCGAATTCCTTGTCGATCGCAAAGACGATGTCGAGGAAGTCCAGGCTGTCGATGCCGAGGTCATCGATCGTGTGGCTTTCCGGCGTAATCGTCTCGCGATCGATTTCGCTGGTCTCTGCGATGATGTCGGCAACTTTGTCGAATGTAGCGGTCACGCCAGTACCTCATATGTCTCAAATTCTGGGTTCCACATAAGGAAACCAGCGTGAAATGCCAATGGTGCTTTTGTATTGCCGCGAAATTTGCAGTCGTAGTGTTGCCTAAACAGCAATCGAATGGCGTCCCTTGCCGGTCGATAGATAGCTGTCGAAAACGGCGGCGATGGTGCGTGCGAAGGGCCGACCGGCATCCGTGATGACAAAGCGGTCGTCTTCGATCAGAGAGATCCGATCCTGGTTGGACTGGGCGAACGCTCGCGCTTCCGCAACGATGGCATCGACTGCATTGCCGAATTCGGACCTGAGGTCCGGGAAGGAGACGGCGAAGCGGCACATGATCTCCTCTATCACCCGGCGGCGCAGCTTGTCGTCCTGGCTCACCTCGACACCGCGGACCGCCGCGAGCCCGCCGGCCTCCGCCATGCGCTGGTATTCGCCGGTCGCGGGCATGTTCTGCACATAGCCCTGCGGCAATTGTCCGATCGAGGATGCGCCGAGGCCGATCAGGACTTCTGCCGCGTCGTCAGTATACCCTTGGAAATTCCGACGCAGACGCCCTTCTCTGGCCGCAATCGCCATGCTGTCGGTCGGGAGCGCGAAGTGATCGATGCCGACAGGCTCGTAACCCGCCTCGACCAACATGGAAGCGGCAAGGTTCATCTGGGCGAAGCGTTCCTCGAGGCCGGGCAACACGTCTTCCCTGATCATCGTCTGGTGCTTCTTCATCCACGGCACATGGGCGTAACCGAAGAGCGCGATGCGATCCGGCGCCAGTGACAGGATATCCTTCACGGTTTCCGCCACGGTCGCCTCCGTCTGGTGCGGCAGACCATAGAGAATGTCGCAATTGACCGAATGCACGCCGCGGGCCCGGACAGCCTCGACCACCGATTTCGTTTGCTCGAAGGTTTGGATCCGGTTGATCGCCTTCTGCACCTCTGGGTGGAAGTCCTGAACGCCGAGGCTGGCGCGGGTCATGCCGATGGCGGCGAGCGCATCATAGCGTGGCTCGTCGAGATCATTGGGATCCATCTCGACGCTGATTTCGACGTCGTCGGCGAAACGGAAGGCCGCACGCAGCGCCGCCATCAAGGTGATCATGTCGTCGGGACACAGCATTGTGGGAGATCCGCCGCCTAAATGCACGGCCGTGACGGCTGCATCGCGGCTGACCAACGCGCCAACGGCAGAGATCTCCTTCTTCAATGATTCCAGATAGATCGAGATGGGTTCGTATTTCAGTGTATGCTTGGTGTGGCAGGCACAGAACCAGCAGAGCCGGTCGCAATAGGGGATGTGGAGATAGAGCGAGATCCGCTCCTTGGCCGTGATTGCTCGGAGCCAATGCGCATATTTGCCGCGGTCGACGCCCTCGTGAAAATGTGGAGCAGTCGGATAGCTCGTATAGCGTGGGACAGCTCCAGAGTATTTGGCCAGGAGGGAGTTTTGCATGATCTTGCGCTGCCTTGAAATGTATCGAGCTACGACCAAAGATAGCGCGAGCCAAAGATGCGGCCTTTGACTTCGATCAATTTGCTGATAGATTAATCACGTAGAGTTTATCGAAACTCAGAGGCCCGAAATGGGCCGCCGACCGGACGCTGCGGGCTGCAGCCGAACCGCGTCAACGGGATGGCAAGACCATGGACACCTACAGAAAACACGTCCCGGAATGTGACGCTCCGGTCGTCTGCCGCTCCTGTGAAGCCCGCCATGGTGGCCTGTGCTCGGTGCTCACGGCATCCCAGCTCATCGAGCTCAACCGTCACTCGATCCGCCGGCGCATCGATGCTGGCAACGAGGTCATCGGCCAGGGCGAAGAGGTCGGCAGCTACAGCAATATCCTGAAGGGCGTCATCAAGCTGTCGAAGATGATGGCGGATGGCCGCCAGCAGATCGTCGGCCTGCAATTCGCTCCTGACTTCCTCGGCCGTCCCTTTCTCGGCGAGAGCACGATCACGGCTGAAGCGGCGACCGACACCGATATCTGCACTTTCCCGCGCAATGTCGTCGACCGGATGGTGGGCGAAGTGCCCGACATGGAGCGCAAGCTGCATTCCCAGTCTCTGAAGGAGCTGGACGAAGCCCGCGACTGGATGCTGACGCTGGGCCGCAAGACCGCCCAGGAAAAGGTGGCAAGCTTCCTTTACCTGATCGCCACCCACATCGATCCGGAAAGCGAAGGTATCCAGACCTTCGACCTGCCGCTATCGCGTGCCGACATTGCCGACTTCCTCGGTCTCACCATCGAGACCGTCAGCCGCCAGATGACCAAGCTCCGCAAGGACAGCGTCATCGTCATCGAGAACAATCGCCACGTCATCGTGCCGAAGCTCGATCGCCTGCGGGACGCAGCCGGTATCGATTGATTGACCGGCTCCACGACGGACAAGTTTGCTGTTTCCGGATTGGGTGATCGGGCTGATCGGTTCAGATTAACCGAATCATCAGCCATATGATCGCGACAAGACCTGCCATCAGCGCGCATGCCGTATAGAAAACGCCGATACCACTGAGAATATCGGCAGGACCGGCATTGTCGCGACCGCCTGCATGCATCATCGGCTCGCTGACCCTGACGCCGCCATAGACGCGCGGGCCTGCGAGTTGCAGGTCGAGTGCGCCCGCCATGGCAGCTTCCGGCCACCCGGAATTCGGCGAGCGATGCAGCCCGCTGTCGCGAAGTGCAGCCGAGAGCGAGCGACGGCCGGCCCCTGCCCCGAGTCTGACAGCGGCAGCAAGCGCGATGAAAAGGGCAGAAAGCCGTGCTGCCGGCCAATTGGCGAGATCGTCGAGCCGGGCGGAGGCCCAACCGAAATAGAGGAAGCGCTCGTTCTTGTGCCCGATCATCGAATCGGCCGTGTTCAGCATCTTGTAGGCGAGGATGCCGGGCAGCCCGGCAATCGCATACCAGAGGGCCGGCGCCACGACGCCATCGGCAAAATTCTCCGACAGGCTTTCGATCGCCGCCCGCGAGACACCCGCCTCGTCCAGCGTCTTCGGATCTCGACCGACGATCATCGCGACTGACCGGCGCCCGCCTTCAAGCCCTTCCCGCTGCAGGCCGTCAGCGACGGCCTGGACGTGATCGCCAAGACTTTTCTGCGCCAAGAAGACCGCAACGACGATCACTTCCAGCACCAGACCAATCAAGCCGAGATGAGCAAAGAGCCGCGACAGGACGAGGCCGATGACGATCGAGGCTGCAAGCAGTGCAAGAATGGTCAGGACACCATTCAGCCGCCGCCCCTCGGCGGTGAAAGTCGAGCGATTGAGTGGCTTCTCGAACAGATCGATCGCCTTGCCGAAGAGGACGACCGGATGCGGCAAGCGGCGCCACAGCCAGGGCGGGTCACCGACGATCCGATCAAGCCCGATGGCAGCCAGCAGCAGGAGTAGATGGCTCATGCGATCACCTCGGGAAAGACCTGAGCGCGGCGAGCAGGCGCCCATCGCCGGCTTCGTCCGACGCAAGGCCCAAACGCAGCCAGTCGGGCCGATAGTCGAATTTGCGCGTCAGGATGTGTTGGCTGCAGAGATGTGCATGCAGGGCATCTGCAAACGGTTCCTCCACCAGTCGGAACAGTTCCGTTCCGCCCCGCACGTTGAGCCCTCCCTCGGACAGAACCCGGCCTAGAGCCCGCGAACGCTCATGGATCCGGTCCCGGATGACAGACGTGTCCGATGCCAGGAGCTGTTCGGCAAGCACCAGGGCGGGCCCCGATACGGCCCAGGGTCCAAGCCAATCGGCAAATCGACCGGCGATGCTGTCATCGGCTATGACGAAACCAAGGCGAAGGCCGGCAAGCCCGAAGAATTTGCCGAAGGAGCGGAAGATTATGAGGTTTGAGTTTGGCTCGGCTGCGAGGCTATGGTTCGGATCCATGTCGCCGAAGGCCTCGTCGACAACGAGAAGACTGCCACGCCGGTCGAGCTCGTCAGCGAGGGCCACAAGCTCCGCGCGTCCGAACAGGCGACCATCCGGGTTGTTGGGGTTCACGACGACGACGAGTCGGTGCTCGGGACCGATCTCGCTAAGATCGCCGATCGGATCGACGGCAAGGCCTGCGGCCATGAAGGCTCGGGCATATTCGCCATAAGTCGGGGTGAGCACGGCGACGCGGCCACCTGAATGCACAAGACGTGGCAAGAGCTGGATGACGGATTGCGTGCCCGGCACGGGCAGAGGCAGCCGATCGCCCGAACCGTAGTAGATACGGGCCGCCTCTCGTGCCGCCATCTCGCGTTCCTGGTCAGGCAGACGATGCCAGGCGCGCATCGGAATCTCGGGAAGGTGTGGAGGACAGGGATTGATGCCGGTGGAGAGGTCGAGCCAGTCCTCGATCCGGCCGCCATATTGCGCAGCGGCCGCGGCAAGTCCGCCGCCATGCTGGATTGGACCACTCACGGACGATCTCCAGCGATATCGATCAGGTGCATGTAGGATCCGGCGATGGTGCCCCGACGCAGGCCAACTGCGCCAAGCGGCTGGCCAAGCGCATCTTCGGCGTCGAAGAGGCGGTCTGCGGCACCCTCGGACACGACCGTGGAATAATGGAATTCATGGGCGGTGAAGCCGCCCTCGAACAGACCGGGTGCGAGCGAGTGAAGGCGCCGATAACCGAGATGCCGTTTCCGCGTCGCATAACTCGTCACCAGAGGCAACAGTCCAAGCATTTCGTGCCGGTGTCCGTCGGCATCGATGAGCCCCTCACCCAGTACCATGTAGCCGCCGCACTCTCCGTACATGCGGGCACCGCGTGCGGCAGCGGCCGCCATGCCTTTGCGAAAGCCCGAGGCCTTAGCAAGCACTCCTGCCTGCAGCTCCGGATAGCCGCCTGGCAAATAGATCGCATCTGCATCGGCCGCCGGTGTCTCGTCGGCCAATGGCGAGAAGAACGACAGCTCCGCCCCCTGCCCGCGCCAGCCTTCCAGCAGATGCGGATAGGAAAAGGCAAAGGCGAGATCGCGTGCCACGGCGATGCGCTGGCCGAGCGGTGGAAAAACCGCTGGCGACGGCTCGGAGGAAAGGAGTGCCCCCTCTGACAGAGCCAGCAGCGCATCGAGGTCGACGCCCGCTTCAACGGCATCGGCCGCGCGTTCGATGAAAATCTCCAGTGTGGCATGTTCGCCGGCCTGCACGAGGCCCAAATGCCGCTCGGGAAGAGACAGATTCGGGTCGGTCCTCAGGCTGCCGAGAACCGGCACCTCGGTCTTGGCCATCGCTGACCGCAGCATCGCCTCGTGCCTGTCGCTGCCGACGCGGTTGAGAATGACGCCGGCCATCCGGACATCTGGTCTGAAGCGCGCGAAACCGGTGACGAGGGCAGCCACCGATTGCGACGTGCGGGCGCAATCGACCACGAGCACGACAGGCAAAGTCAGAAGTGCCGCCAGATCACCCGCGCTGCCGCTGCCATCAGCGGCCCCGTCGAACAGTCCCATCATTGCTTCAACGATCAAGCTACCATCAGCGGCCGAACGAGATGCCTGCCATCGGAGAAAAGACGGCCGCATGGCCCAGGGATCGAAATTGAAGCAGGGCGCGCCGCTTGCCGCCGCATGAAAGGCCGGATCGATGTAATCAGGGCCGGCCTTGCCGGGCGCGACGCTCACTCCGCGTCTGCAGAAGGCCCGCATCAGGCCGAGCGTCACCACCGTCTTGCCGGAGCCGGAAGCCGGCGCGGCGATCAGCAGTCCGCTCATGCGGTGTCTTTCCGATCTACGGCAAAGGGATCGGGCAGAAGCTTGCGTCCCGAAGCGGCTCCGAGCCAGTCCAGCGAGGGACGAAGCCGGACAACTTCACCGATGACCACGATCGCAGGAGGCTCGATGCCGGCCGCGAGCATGTCGATCTCGGCGCGGGCGAGCGTTGTTTCGAGCACGGTCTGCTCCGGGGTCGCCGCATTGCAGACGAAGGCGACCGGCTCGTCGGGCCGACGGCCAGAGGCCAGGAGATTACTCGCGATCTGCCCCATGTGTTTCATCGCCATGTACATGACGATGACAGGCGAGCCGCGACCGATGGCGTCCCAGTCGATCCGATCGGGAACAACACCCGAGGAATCATGGCCGGTTAGAAATGTGACCGCGTGATTGACTTCGCGATGCGTGACCGGAATGCCGGCATAGGCGAGCCCACCGATACCGGCGGTTATGCCGGGAACGATGCGGAAGGGCACGCCGTGTTCGATGAGTGTCAGCGCCTCCTCGCCCCCGCGTCCGAAGACGAAGGGATCGCCGCCCTTCAGGCGCAGGACCCGGTGCCCGGCCTTGGCGAGTTCGACGAGACGGAGCGAAATGTCGCGCTGCTTTGCCGACGGTTTGCCGCCGCGCTTGCCCGCATATTCCAGCATGGCACCTGTGCGCGCCAGCTTGAGGCAGTCCTCGTTGACCAGGGCATCGTGAACGATCACATCGGCTTCCGACAGGCCCTTGGCTGCAAGCAGCGTCAAAAGACCTGGATCACCGGGCCCGGCGCCGGCCAGCCACACATGGCCAGGCTCGATGGCCGGCAGGCTTGTGGGCAGGGCAAGACGCGTCGTGTCACTCATGCTCATGGTCTAGGCCCCGTCAGGAAAAATTGCAATTCCGCCATGGCGCTTTCCGCATGCAACCTGCCGCCCCATGCCTTCCGCCCGGCAGCCGGCTCGCCTATAAGCGAACCATGAGCGATGCCGATCGGAAAGATGCAAAGGACGCCGCCGATGGCGAGCGGCTGGAAAAGCCGGAGGGCGCGCCGCTGCGCAAGGGCTGGACCACCGGTTGCTGCGCGACAGCGGCGACCAAGGCCGCCTACACAGCGCTCCTGACCGGCTCCTTCCCGGACCCGGTATCGATCACCCTGCCGAAAGGCGAAACTCCCGCCTTCGCGCTCGCCCGGGAAGGCATGGACGGAGAGAGCGTCTTTGCGGGCATCGTCAAGGATGCGGGCGATGATCCGGATGTGACCCATGGCGCCACCGTAGTCTCCACGGTCAGACGGCTGTCGCCCGGAAGCGGCATCCGCTTTGTGGCCGGCGACGGCGTCGGGACCGTGACCAAGGCCGGCCTGCCGATCGGGGTTGGAGAACCTGCCATCAATCCGGTGCCCCGTGCGATGATGATCACAGTGGTCGAGGCACTGGCCAGGGAATACGAGGTATCGCCCGACGTTGAGATCCAGATCTCGGTGCCGGGTGGCGCGACCATTGCAGAGAAGACCTGGAACCCGAGGCTCGGTATTCTCGGCGGCATTTCAATTCTCGGCACGACAGGCGTAGTGCATCCCTTTTCCTGCGCGGCCTGGATCCACTCCATCCATCGCGGAATCGATGTGGCACGGGCCGAGGGCCTGACGCATCTGCTCGGCGCGACGGGTTCGACCTCGGAAAAGGCCGCACAGGACTTTCATCGACTGCCGGATGGCGCGCTGATCGACATGGGCGATTTTGCGGGCGGGCTGCTCAAATATCTCCGGGCGCATCCGGTGCAACGCCTGACGATTGCCGGCGGTTTCGCCAAGATGACCAAGCTTGCCCAGGGCGCGCTCGATCTGCACTCGTCCCGCAGTCAGGTCGACAATGAGTTTTATCTGTCCATGCCGGGCAGCGAGACTCTTGCCGGCGCCCAGCGTCAGGCAGTCGAGCATGCGAACACGGCGATGGAGGTTCTGGAGATCATGTCGAGAGAAAGCGTCGACATCGCAGGCTCCATTGCTGAAGCGGCGAAGCGAACTGCAGAAGGCGTGCTGCGCGACAGCGGGGTGAGTGTGGACGTCATCGTCACCGACCGCAAGGGAACGATCATCGCCCATGCCGTCTGAGAAACGCGACGCACCGCAAAAGATCCTTATCCTTGGCGGAACGGCGGAAGCCCTGGCGCTTGCCGAACAGCTTGTCGCCGACGGTCATCAGGTGACGACCTCGCTTGCGGGACGAACCGTCGATCCGGTGATGCCGGTCGGCGCCGTCAGGATCGGTGGTTTCGGCGGTGCCGAAGGGCTAGCGAGCTATCTCCGGGAGGAAGGCTTCGATCGGATGATCGATGCCACCCATCCCTTCGCCCGACGGATCAGCGAGAATGCGATCAAGGCCTCAGCGATGTCTGGGATCCCACTCGAACAGCGCCTGCGCCCACGCTGGCAGAAACAGCCTAGCGACCGGTGGAAGGCCGTGCGCACGCTGACCGCGGCAGCGGATGCCTTGCCAGTCGGCGCCACCGTCTTTCTCGCACTAGGCCGGCAATATCTAGACGCCTTCGCAGGTCGGAACGATTGCCGATTCGTCATTCGCATGGTCGATCCTCCGGAGACGCCGCTCGTCTTCGCCAACCACATGCTCGTGCTCGGCAAACCGGCCAGCGATCCCGAACGCGAGGCGGATCTTTTGACCGCCCATGGGATCACGCATCTCGTCTGCCGCAATTCCGGTGGCCCTGCAGGTTATGCGAAGATCATTGCCGCACGCCGCCTGGCACTTCCGGTGATCATCATCGAGCGCGACTGAACGCGAACGGCATCAACGAAATTCGAAGATCTGGCGGAAGACGCCGGGCGCAATGATCGACAGCGGGTTGATCACGAGATTGGGTTTGCTGGTCTGACCGGTCAGCTTGAAGGTGATGCCAAGCAGCCCCCGGTCGCGGCCATTGCCGAGGATCGCGCCGATGACCGGAAGTTCGCCGAACAGCCGGTTCAGCCCATAGGCCGGCATGAAGGTGCCGGTCAGATCGATCCGCCCGGCCTGGTCGCGGACGATCCCCTGGAAGGTGGCACCGATCTGCTCCCCGCGCACGATGCCGTTTTCCAGGCTGAGCGTGCCGTCGACCACGGCAAGGCGTGCAAAGGCGCGCTGGAAACGGGCCGAACTGACATCGATATCGCTGCGGACAGCACTGTTGAGGCTCCGACCATCGGCACCGGTCGGCGTGGTGACGATGCTTTGCAGTCGCTCTTCGTTCTGCACCTCGAAATTGCGCAGGTCGAGATTGCCGCTCCAGGCGCCTTCACGCGTTTCGGTCAGCCGGAGATTGGCAAGGCCGCCGCCCAATCGCTTGTAGGTATCGAGGAAGCGCAACACCGCGCCGGCGTCGCTCGTCGTCACCGAGAGTTCACGCCGTTCCTCTGGTTGCCGCAGCTTCGCGACAAGCGCCTGGCCACTGCCCGTCACGCCGGAAAAATCGACGCCGCGAAGGCGCCCTTTGCCCGAGGAGTAAACCACGGAGACGCCGGAAAGCTGTTCACCGCCGAAACCGAGGACCCGCTCGAAACGCCCCTCGATGCGAAGCGATGTGCTCGAAGACTTGCCCTTGCCGCCATCTCCCGACGGCTGTTGTATCGTCGAAATCAACGAACGCGCGTCGAAGGCGCTCCCATTGGCGACAACGGAATAGACACCCTTGGTCAGCCGCACCGTCAGCGCCACGTTGTCCTCGGGGGACAGGCGGACGCGCGACAGATTGGCGGCGACCAGCCCCTTTTCGTCGGCCGACATCTCTCCTGTGGCGCCGAAGCCTTCACCGTCGAGCTCGAATTTCTCGATCAGCGACTGGGTGCCGTTTTTCGATAGTTCGAATTTCGCCGTGGCGCCGATGCCCTGCCCCTTGGCCCAGCCGACCCAGGGAATGGTCAGCGTCGCCGAGCGCAGGTCGACCGACACAGCCTGGCGGGTTTCATCGAGGCGGCGCAATTCGATCTTCATGGGACCGCTGACGAGCTCGCCGAGTCCCGGCACGAGCTTGTCGCGGGTCGCATTGTCGAGCGTGGCGGTCACTACCCGCTCGCGAGCGACCTCCCCTGCGCCGCGACGGACGGGTTCGGTGAGCTCCACGTCCATGGGCACGTCGTCGATCCGGGCCTCGGCATCGAGCTTTGCCTTGGCCGCATCGACGATCAACTTGCCGTTCACATCGCTGATCTTACGGCCATCGAATGGCTTGCCCACGTCGACGTCTTCCAGGTCGATCTCCGCCGTCCAGTTCGGGGCCGGCGGCTGCTGGTCCGGGACGAGCCCGAGACGGATCTTCGCCTTGCCGCGCACCTTGCCGGAAAAATCATCCGCCTTGAAATCGACCGTACGCAGCGCCTCGATCGGCTTGAACGACACGAGCTCGGCCACAGCGGCGGCCGCACCGCTGACATCGAGCTCGAGATCCGCCATCAGCGGCTTTTCATAAGCGTCCTGAAGCGTGAGTTTGCCACGATCGAGCGTCACCATGCGGCCTGATGGAAAGAATGATCCCGCCGAACGAATGTCGACATCGACCCGCTCGCCGACCATGTCGAAGCGACCAAAGACATCTCGAAGAGGCGGCAGGTCACCGGTGAGGTTCAGACGCGCGTCTTCCAGATCGAAGCCGATCTTCAGCTCGTTGGCGTCCAGGCGCACGGGTTTCGGATCGATCGATAGGCGGTTCTGTGGAATAAAGACTTCGATCGTGCCGCGCGGAATGACGCCACCGTATAGATTTTCGAGCACCCATTTCCGCGGTTTCGAGGCGATCCAGTAAGGCCAGAGCTGCTTCACGACGCTGGTGCGCATGTCCTGCACCTCGCCGTTGAAGCGGATCTCCGGCCCTGTGCCGCCGAATCGCATCTGCAATTTACCCCGCATGTTGCCACCCGGCGTCGAAGCATCGAGTGTATCGAGCTGCAGCATGTTTTCATCGACGAGGTAGCGGCCATACCCCTTCAAGAAAAACGGAAACGGGGTCTCCCCGGCCGTCGGCACATTCGCCTGCCCGTCGGTCACCACCAGATCGATGCCGAAGCCCTTTCCGAATTCAGGGCCTTCCGGAAGGCGGTCGAGATCGATGATGCCTCCGGAGAGTGGAAATAACGTTTCGTCGAAGCGCGCGATGGAATCCGCGAGTTCGATCGTGTCCTTGGCAAAATCATAGGAGAGTTTGAGCTGGGCATCGGTCAGCTCCTGGCGCTGCCCGTCGGAATAGAAGCCTGCCTTGCGCATGTTGATCGCGAGCGACATTGCCGGCGCCTGCGCGCCGTCCTCGCGCCGTGCGTTGAGCAGAAGTTCTGCCGAACCATCTATGCCTTGCCGGGCCTCGCCGGCGCTCGAACGACGGAGCAGGAAGGGTGTCACCCGCACATCGGCGATGCGCATCGTCAGGGCTTCCGCCCGGCCGCCCACATTGGTGGTGAGTGCGGTGAGTTCGGTCTGCTGCCCGTTCACAGAGACTGCGCCAAAGATCGACAGCGAATCGTCCTCGCCCCGCTCGAGCACGATGTCATCGATGGAAATGCTCAAAGGGCGCCCATTGGCGCTGGTCGAGGCAATCTCCAGCCCGCCGAGCCGCATACGGTCGAGGCCGCCCCGCGAGATAAACCCTTGCAGCCTGTCGAGTTCCGTAAAGGCGTCGGCCAACCGCTCCGGCACCTGATCCACCCGCCAGTTCGAGAGATCGATGGGCTTGCCCTTGGGCAGGACCGTGGCATCGAGATTGATGCCCTCGCTGACCACTTCCCGAACCGAGAATCGGCCACCCAGAAGGGCGAGCGGTTCGATAATGAAGCGAACCGATTGCGTCAGCGCGACCTGCTGACCACCGACCTGTTCCTGCAGGGTGACGTCGCGTGCCTCGACCGACAATTCCATGTCGTTGGAGAATCGCACTTCCGTCGCGCCGATCTCGGCAACGAACTGCGGGCCGAGCGCATTGTTGAGAACCGTCCGTGCTCTCTGGGCAAGGGCCGCATCGAGCGCACCGCTTTCGACGACGGCATAGACACCGCCGAATACGACAAGCCAGAGGGCGGCAAACCCGCCCAGCACCCTCAGAAAACGCCGAAAAAGCGAGCGCTTCGGCGGTGGACAATGCACGATGAGGGGATCCTCGGCCTGGGCCGAAGGGAGGGCATGCAGCGGCACGATGTCCCGCTTGCGAAACCGTAGCTTTTCGCCCCGGATCTCCGACATGTGCTGGTGATTGTCTCCGTCGACCGATGCCGCTACCAAGTCGCTCTGGACGACTACGGAGCGGACTATATATCGATGATGCCCAGATTCACGCATAAAACGGGCAAAAGAAAGGTTATCCCATGACGGAATTGACTGCCGGGGACATGGCTCCCGAATTCTCCCTGCCCCGCAATGGAGGCGGTACCGTTTCGCTTTCCGATTTTACCGGAAAGCCTGTGATTCTCTACTTTTATCCCAAGGACGACACGAGCGGCTGCACGACGGAAGCGATCGATTTCTCGGCCCTCGCAGCCGAATTCGACAAGATCGGGGCGACCGTGATCGGCGTCTCACCCGATTCGGTGAAGAGCCATGACAAGTTCGCGGCCAAACATAGCCTCTCGGTGGTGCTCGCCGCCGACGAAGAACACAACGCGCTCCAAGCCTATGGCGTCTGGAAGGAAAAGAGCATGTACGGCAAGACCTATATGGGTGTCGAACGCTCGACCTTCCTGATCGACAAGTCTGGCAAGATCGCCGAGGCCTGGCGGAAGGTAAAGGTTCCCGGCCATGCCGAAACCGTGTTGAAGGCAGCGCAGGCCCTTTGACATGCCCGAGATGACGCAGCCCGAGACGGCTTTCCATTCCCTTCGCGGCGCTGCCACCCTCGCCATCCTGAGCGCCGACCTCGACGAGAAGACGGCGCTCGCTCAAGCCGCGGCGATCCGCTGGCAGGGTCGACGCCTGTCCTTGCGTTCGCCCCTCGATCCGGCGCTTCCCGATCGCCCCGGACGCCCGGAAAAGCCGGAACTGGTTCCGCCCAAGGCCGTCGGCAAACGGTCTCTGCACACGCTGCCGGGGCGAGTGGCGCTCCTGCATGCCCTCGCCCATATCGAACTGAACGCAGTCGACCTCGCGCTCGACATCGTCGCGCGCTTTGCTTCCGAGCCCGTTCCGCATTCTTTTTTCGACGGCTGGATGAAAGTCGCCTTCGAGGAAGCCAAGCATTTCAACCTGGTCCGCGACAGGCTGCGAACACTCGGCGCCGATTATGGCGACATGCCGGCCCATGACGGCCTGTGGCAGGCGGCACATTCCACCAGAAACGACCTGACGGCCCGACTGGCGGTCGTACCCCTGATCCTGGAGGCCCGAGGTCTGGACGTCACCCCCGCATTGCAGGACAAGATGCGCGAGACGGGTGACATGGAAAGCGCCGATGTCCTGAAGGTCATCTATGAGGACGAGAAGGGCCACGTCGCCGTCGGCGCCAAGTGGTTCCGCTTTCTTTGCGCCCGGGAGAAGCGCGATCCGGCCAAGACCTTCCAGGATCTGGTGCGCGCCAATTTTCGCGGCCAGCTCAACGCACCGTTCAACGACGTGGCGCGGGCAGAAGCGGGCCTGACGCCATCCTTCTACCGGTCGCTGTCCTCGAAGAACAATTCGTCCGTTTGATACGCAATTCCAAACGCCTAACGCTTCATTAACCTTAATTATGCGTAATTGCTAAAGACGGATCGGACAGGCGACTCGTCGATATCGGGCAATGACGCCGCAACAGGCGCGCCCGACTTTATTGGGGGTCAGCGTGGCGGCGGGTTCGAACAACCAGATCTTCGGAAAACGCAAGGTACAGCACGTCGTCATCCTGGCGAGCGGCGACCGCATACGCCACATGACCATCCGCCCCTGGATGATCGCCCTCACCGTCTGCTTCCTCGGCACCATGGCCATCGGCTATCTCGGCGCCACGACCTATCTCGTCCTGCGCGACAACCTGATCGGCGCTACCATGGCCCGCCAGGCGCGCATGCAGCATGAATACGAAGATCGCATCGCAGCACTCAGGGCACAGGTCGACCGAGTCACGTCCCGCCAGCTTCTCGACCAGCAGGTGGTCGAGGAGAAGGTCGAGAAACTGCTCGAACAGCAAATGGCGCTCACCTCGCGTCATGGCCGGATCGACGCGCTACTCGAGGGTGGCGCGCCGAGCGAAGCCCTGCCGGCAGATGGCCCGGTACCGGCCGACAAACCGATTGTCGACGGCGACGACCACGCAGCCCTGTCGAACGGCACACAGGCCTTCGCGACACTTCTGGGGAAAACCGGGAGTGATCCCACCTTCCCGGCTGCAGATGCTGCCACACAGAAGCCGGCTCTCGCGCTCGGCTATGTCCCGATGACCGGTGAGAATGTCGCCGACCGTGCAGACCGACTCTTTTCCAACATGACCCTGTCCCTGAAGGAGATCGAGGCGGAGCAGTTGCAGCGCATCGATCAGCTTGCGAGCGGCGCATCCCAGACCGCGGATGAAATTTCCGCGATCCTGAAGCGTCAGGGCGTCTCGGTCGACGACGTGGCTCAGCTTCCGGTATCGGATGGGATCGGCGGGCCCTATCTCGCACCGCAGTCGGATCGCGATTTCAACGCCTCTTTGAACGCCCTCGACGCGGCCCTCAATCGGCTGGAGACGGTGCGTGGTACGGCAAGACGCCTGCCCTTTGCCAATCCGGCCCCTGGCCAGGACATAACCAGCCGATTCGGCAACCGTCCGGACCCTTTCTTCGGTGGCCTTGCCATGCATGCCGGCATCGACTTCCGCGCGCCGACAGGCACCGAGATCCGCTCGACGGGCAGCGGCAAGGTGATAACGGCAGGCTTCTCGGGCGGCTACGGCAACATGGTCGAGGTCGATCACGGCCTGGGTCTCACGACCCGCTACGGGCACATGTCGCGCATTCTGGTGGGGGAAGGAGACACGGTCGAACCCGGTCAACTGATCGGCCTCTCCGGCTCGACCGGTCGCTCGACGGGTCCGCATCTGCATTATGAGGTCCGCCGCAACGGCGATCCCGTCGATCCGATGCGCTTCCTCAATGCCGGTATGAAACTGACGCCACTGATCAATTGAAGCAGGTGATCAAGAACGCATAGTCTGCTATCCGCATGTCGCGGAAATAGAATGCTTTTCCGATCCTTTTCGAGACCACTGCCAATTAATCGTGAACATTAAGCCTTTATAGGCTTAAATCCGCCGGTTTCCTTGACTTTCCGGCAGTTTCCCACTATTCGCCGCAACCATTAGCGCCCGATCTCACGGGCTATTGAGCGATGTTCGCGAGAACAGGAACGGAAACTACTTCCCTTTGACCACTTTTGCTGACCTTGGCCTGAGCCAAAAAGTCCTTTCTGCCGTCACCGATAGCGGCTACACGATCCCAACACCGATCCAGGCAGGCGCAATCCCGCCGGCCCTGCAGCGGCGGGACATTCTCGGAATCGCCCAGACCGGCACCGGCAAGACGGCCGGCTTCGTTCTCCCGATGTTGACGCTGCTCGAAAAGGGCCGCGCCCGGGCTCGCATGCCGCGCACGCTCATTCTTGAGCCGACGCGCGAACTGGCGGCGCAGGTCGCCGAGAACTTCGAAAAATACGGTAAGAATCACAAGCTCAACGTGGCGCTGCTGATCGGCGGCGTGTCCTTCGACGAGCAGGACCGCAAGCTCGAGCGTGGCGCAGACGTCCTGATCTGCACGCCCGGCCGCCTGCTCGACCATTGCGAGCGCGGCAAGCTCCTGATGACCGGCGTCGAAATTCTGGTCATCGACGAAGCCGACCGCATGCTCGACATGGGCTTCATCCCGGATATCGAGCGTATCGCCAAGATGATCCCATTCACGCGCCAGACGCTGTTCTTCTCGGCAACCATGCCGCCGGAGATCCAGAAGTTGGCCGACCAGTTCCTGCAGAACCCCGAGCGCATCGAAGTCGCCCCGCCGTCCTCGACGGCAAAGACCGTGACCCAGCGCCTGGTTGCCTGCCACAACAAGGATTACGAAAAGCGTTCGACGCTGCGTGACCTGATCCGCGCTCAGGACGACCTGAAGAACGCGATCATCTTCTGCAACCGCAAGAAGGATGTCGCCGACCTCTTCCGTTCGCTCGAGCGCCACGGATTCTCCGTCGGCGCCCTGCATGGTGACATGGACCAGCGCTCGCGCACGACCATGCTGGCGGGTTTCAAGGCCAACGCGATCACGCTGCTCGTTGCCTCCGACGTTGCGGCCCGCGGCCTCGACATCCCCGATGTCAGCCACGTCTTCAATTTCGACGTTCCGATCCACGCCGAAGACTACGTCCACCGCATTGGCCGTACCGGTCGTGCCGGACGCTCCGGTGCTGCCTTTACCCTGGTGACGCGCAGCGACACCAAGTTCCTCGACGCCATCGAAAAGCTGATCGACCAGAAGATCGAATGGCTCGATGGTGACCTGTCGGCGCTTCCCGCGCCTGCGGAAAGCCATGACGAAAGCCGTGGAAAACGTGGCCGCGACAAGGGTCGCGAGCGGCGCGGCGGTCATAAATCCGATACGCGCAGCGAGTATGTCAAACCGGTAGAGGAACAACAGGTGATGGAAGCGGTGAAGGTGGAAGCGGTCAAGGTTGAACCGGTTGCGAGCAAGGTAGAGCCGGTGGCCGCGGAACGCCGCACGGACAAGCGACGCGACCAGAACCCGCGCAACAACCGCAATAATCCCCCGCCGGCAAACGACGACAATCGTGATCGCCGCCGCAACCGTCATCACGACCATGACGACGGCCCGACGCCGGTCGGTTTCGGCGACGACATTCCGGCCTTCATGCTGATCGTTGCTGCCGCAAAGGCCTGATCCCCGTGGGTCAGCCCGGTCTTGATTTCCCCGGTCTCGGGGTCGGTCTTGCCATCCTTCGGGATGGCAAACTGCTTTTGTGCAAGCGCATGAAGGCCCCGGAAGCCGGCCACTGGAACATCGTCGGCGGCAAGGTCGACCACATGGAGCCGGCAGAGATTGCCGTGCGGCGCGAAGCCGAGGAAGAGACGGGGCTGACGATCGGTGCCATCCGATATCTCGGCTTGACCGAACAGGTTATTGAAGCGGACCGCCAGCACTGGGTTTCGCTGCTCTATGTGAGCGAAGACACGACGGGCGAGCCCCTGCTCACAGAACCTGACAAGCTCTCGGCTATCGGCTGGTTCGACCTCGACGACCTGCCGCAACCACTCTCGGTTTTCACCAAAACCATTCTGACCTATTTGCGCTGATCGATTTCCCGCTCCGTCACCCGGATAGCCGCATCCAGCGCGATCCGCGCCCATTTTGCCATCATCTCTGGATCGTCGAGCGCCTCGTCGGGTAGCGTCCAGTAGGGCATGGCGACGGGCTTGCCGCTTCGGCCCTCGTAGCGCCAGCGCACGGCGCCCGCTTCTTCCAGCATCGGCCCGCTTTCGGCGTCACCCTTGAGCATCAGTTCGCCTCGCAATTCAAGCGCGAAGATGACGCCTCGCGCATAGATGCCCTTGCCGCCGAACATCCGGCGGATCGTGACAGGCCCGACCGCCTCGAACATTTCCTCGATCGCCGCATTGTCCATGTTCAGCCTTTCAGGATGCCACCAGCCGCCAGGATAGCTTCCGGCGTATCGACATCAAGCCTTGCGGCGGGCCCGATCTCGACATCAATGACGGCGAGCCCCGCAGTCTCGATCACCGGACGTGCACCGATATCGCCCTCCAGCGCCTTCAAGGCTTCAAAGGTGGCGGCCGGCAGGATAACGGGATTGCCGCGTTGCCCCTCCGAGACGGCCCGGACGATCGCCTTGCCACCGGCCTTGCGATAGGCCTCGGCCAGCGTCGCGATATCGGCCGAAGAGACATTCGGCATGTCGGCGAGCAGAACCATCATGCCTGACAGACCCTTGGCTTCGACCGCAGCGAGCCCCGCTTTCAGCGAACTCGCCATGCCGCTGGCGAAATCTGGATTTTCCTCAATGTGCGCGCGGAGCCCGGCGAGCGCCTCGGCGACTTCCACACTGCGATGACCGGTGACGACGGTGACGGGGCCGACCCTTGCTTCGACCGCCTGCCGGACCGTGCGCCGGACGAGAGGTTCACCGTCGAACTCCGCGAGCAGCTTGTGCCGGCCTCCCTCACCCATCCGGCTCGCACGGCCGGCAGCCAGGACCACAAGCCCGAAGGCTGCCGGATCGGCATCAGCGGTTGCGGCAAGGCGCGGCAGCGGACGGCTCGGGATCTCCATCAAGAGACCGCCGACGCCCCAGCCGGTCATCTCGGCGCGATCAGGCGGATGGCCGGCAAGGATCCGGTTCAGGACCCAGTCGAAGCCGTTCTCCTTGGGCGAACGTGCACAGCCGGGCGCACCGATCACCGGCACTTCGCCGACATGACCGAGCACGAGCAGATTGCCCGGATCGACTGCCAGGCCGACCTGCTCGACCACGCCACCTGCAAGCCGAATGGCTGATGGAATGACGTCCTCGGCATCTGCCACGGCCGAGGCGCCGAAGACGATAATCACCGGCGGATAGTCGGACACGGCCCGGGCATCGTCCAACGCCGCACGGATAGCCTCTCCTACATCCTCGGCACGGTGGTCGACCCGGCGCTCAGAAACGAGACTGCTGCCGGACGCGCCGAGCCGGGCCTCCAGCACGCGAGCCGTCTTCTCCATGACGGAGGTTTTCAGCGTGACAAGCTGCGTGGCGACGAGATGCACCTGATGGGCGAGGTAGGGCTTCACCGCGAACGCGGTTCCTTGCTTCAGTATTTCCGTGGCAGCAGCAACGCTTGCACCGGCAACGGCAAGCGGAATGATCTTGATCGTTGCGACCAGATCGCCGGCACGAACGTCGCGGCGATCGGACAGGCAGGCGAGCGTGATCGCGGGGTCGACACCGTTGAAGGCATCCACCAGCGCCTTGTCCGCGAGGAAAAGTCCGTTGCATGCGGCATAAAAATTCACCCGCCCCGTGGCGGCAGGGCTGCAACCGAGCCCCGCAGGTTTGACGGCCGTTGCCAGCCTCTCCGCTGCCTCGTTCTCCGTCAGGTCATCAGGGTCGAGCCGGCAGGCGATAACGGAGGAGATGCCCTCCGCTTTCAAGCTTACAAGATCGGCCGCCGTCAGGCGATGGCCCTTGGGCAACTTGCCCGAGGCGAGCGGCTGGGAATGGGCAAGGATCGCGCCTTCGGCGATCTCGGTCGGAACAGGACCGAACTTCACACTGACGCCCTGTCTCGTGGAACTGCGGACGCCAGGCTCCGATGCCTGAGCGACTGGATGATCTCGGCCAGGATCGCCACGGCGATCTCGGCGGGGGTGGCTGCCCCGATGTCGAGACCAATGGGCGCCCGGATGCTGTCGATGATCGCCTGATCGAAGCCGAGCGCTGTCAGTCGATCGACACGCTTCGCATGCGTCTTGCGCGACCCGAGCGCGCCCACATAGAAGCAGCCCGCTTCCAGAGCAGCGATCAGGCCGGGGTCGTCGATCTTCGGATCATGGGTCACGGCGACCATGGCGCTGTAACGGTCGAGCGGCATGCTTGAAAACACGTCGTCAGGCCAGTCGGCGCGCAGGTCGATGCCGGCAAAACGCTCCGGCGTGGCAAAGGCCGTGCGCGGATCGATGATCGTCACCGAAAACCCGGCAAGGGCTGCCATGGGCGCGAGCGTCTGGCTGATATGCACGGCGCCGATGACAACGATCCTGGATGGCGGCAGATGCACATTGAGGAAAAGGCTTCGCCCGTCGATCTCGGCGGTGCCCGACTTGCCGGAAAGAAGCCGCGCCCGGATTTCCTGCCCCAGAGCGTCGCTGGGCACCTGTTCCTCGGTCACCAGCTGCGACGCGCCTGAAGCGAGATCGCTCACCAGCACGGCGCCACGACGGTCGCGCTTCGCAGCATTCAGCGCCTTGAGCGTTGAAACATCCATCAGCAGAGCCTCTCGACATGCACCTGGATCCGCCCGCCACAGGACAGACCCACGCGCCAGGCGGTTTCATCAGCGACCCCAAATTCCAGCATTCTTGCCGTGCCGCTCTCGATGACATCAAGCGCCTCGGTAATGACGGCCCCCTCGACACATCCGCCGGAGACCGAGCCTTCGAAATTGCCCTCGCCGTCGATCACCAGATGGCTGCCGACCGGCCGCGGCGCCGAGCCCCAGGTTTCGATGACGGTGGCGATGGCGACGGAACGGCCCTCGGCGTGCCAGCTCTCGGCAATCACCAGAGGATCACGCAGAAAAGTGTCGGTGGTCATGACGGGCTCCTTCCAGAACCGAGGTAACGCTTCGGATCGCAATCCCGATCCGGCGCACCGGACAAAGATTGCACCAGATCCGACAGAGCTTCCAGATTGTGCACGGACCTGAGCTCGTCGACATGCGGCAGCATGGCGCGAACACCACGGGCTCGGGCCTCGAAGCCGGCGAAACGCAGGAGCGGGTTGAGCCAGACGAGCCGGCGGCAGGAGCGGTGCAGACGATCGGTTTCGCGCGACAACAGTTCGACCTCGTCCCGCTCCAAACCGTCGGTGATCAGGAGCACCACGGCACCCTGCCCCAGCACTCGCCGTCCCCAGTGCCGGTTGAAGAGCTTCAATGTCTCGCCGATGCGTGTGCCGCCCGACCAGTCGGCGACAGCGTCGGTGCATTGCGCGATCGCCTCGTCGGGATCGCGGTGACGGAGCTGGCGGGTGACATTGGTGAGCCGCGTGCCGAACAGGAAGGTATGCACCCGGCGCCGGCGTTCGGTCAGCACATGCAGGAAATGCAGGAAGATACGGGTGTACTGGCTCATCGAGCCGGAAATGTCGGCGAGGATGACGAGCGGAGGCGGCTGTTGTCGGCGCTCTCGGAATTTCGGCAACATCAGATCGCCGCCCGTGCGCAGCGACTGGCGCATGGTGGCGCGGGGATCAACGGTTCGGCCTCTCGGCGCCAATCGATAACGTCGCGTCTGGACGAGATCGAGCGGCATGGCGAGGCGCTCGATGGCCCGGCGGGCCTCCTTCAATTCGGTTGCCGTCATCTGCCCGAAGTCGAGCCGACGAAAAACCTCCTGGCCCGATACCGTGAGCCGGGCATCGACTTCGACGTCAGGTTCATCGCGAGGCTTCGCTTCGCGGCTTCTGTCGGCAAACAACGCATCACTGACGCGCGCGCCGCCCGCCTTGGGTTTCTGCCGCTCGCCGATCGCAGCCACTGGCGACATCAGCGCGATCATCTTGCCTACGAGATCGCGCGAACGCCAGAAGATCGAGAAAGCCTCGTCGAAGACGGGCTGGTTCTCATGGCGATTGACGAAGATGGCGGACAGCGCCGCGTGAAACTCGACCCGTGAGCCGATCCCGATCGCATCGACCGCTTCGATCGCATCGATGACGGCGCCCGGCCCGGGCTTCAGACCAGCCTTTCTCAAGACGCGCGCGAAATGCACGATATTGTCGGCGAGCCGCCCATCACCCTGTGCCGTTGGCGGCACGCCGATGCCGTCGCGTCCACTGCCCTGATGCGGCCCGAAGGTTTCCATCTCTCAACCAGCCTTCGCCAGCAGCTCAGCCTTGACTTCGGAGAGCAGCTTTTTGCCTTCACTCCCCTGAATACGGGCGATGTCCTCCTGATATTTCAGGAGCGTGCCCAGCGTATCCGCGATCGTCTCCGGATCGAGCGCAAGGCAATCGAGTTCGGTAAGTGCCGTCGCCCAATCGATGGTTTCGGCGATGCCGGGATTCTTGAAGAGATCGACTGTCCGCAGCTTCTGCACGTAAGTGACGACCTGGCGGGAGAGCTGCTCGTTGCAACCCTTCACCTTGCGCCTGATGATGGCGAGTTCGTCGGCAGCCGTGGGATAATCGACCCAGTGGTAGAGACAGCGGCGCTTCAAGGCGTCATGCACTTCGCGCGTCCGATTGGACGTGACGATCACGATCGGCGGCTCGGCGGCCTTGACCGTTCCGAATTCGGGGATAGTCACCTGAAAATCCGAGAGTACTTCGAGCAGGAATGCCTCGAAGGCCTCGTCCGTGCGATCGAGTTCGTCAATCAGGAACACCGGCGCCCGGCCGGGCTGCCCCTCAAGCGCCTGCAGGACAGGCCGTCGGATGAGATAACGTTCGGAAAAGATATCGCTTTCGAGCCGCAAGCGGTCCGAGACGCCCGAGGCTTCGGCCATGCGGATTTCGAGCATCTGGGCCGGATAGTTCCATTCGTAGACGGCTGAGGCGACGTCGAGCCCTTCATAGCACTGCAACCGGATGAGCGGCCTGTCGAGCGCCGTTGCCAGCACCTTGGCGACTTCGGTCTTGCCGACGCCGGCCTCCCCTTCGAGGAAGAGCGGGCGCTTCATCCTGAGCGCCAGGAACAGCACGGTCGCGAGCGGCTTGCCGGCCAGATAGTCCTCCGCCGATAGAAGATCGATGATGCCATCGATCGTCTCCGGCAGGACCTTTCCCGAGGTTTCTGCCATGTCTCCTCCCATGTTTGAGCGGAAGCTTATAGCGTGCGGTAGCCCCGGTCCAGATAGATGAGTGACGGCTCACGCGCGCCGAAATGCACGGCCTTCACTTCGCCGAAGAGCACCGTATGCGTGTTGGTCACCTTACGGTCGGTCACCACGCAGTCGAAAGCGACGATCGCATCGGCGAGCACCGGAGAGCCGGTCGCAAGCACCTGCCATTCGGCAAGTGCGAACCGTTCTTCGGAGGAAAGCTTGCCGAATCCGGCAAAGGCATTGGCGAGATCCTGATGGTGCGCGCCGAGCGAATTCAGCGCGAAATGACCGCTCTCGAACAGGACCTCGTTGCTTAGATTGCTATTGTTGAGGCAGGCCAGCACGGTCGGTGGATTGTCGGAGACCGAACAGGCGGCGGTAATCGTCACGCCGCGCCTGACACCCTGATGCTCCGTCGTCACGATCTGCACATGTCCTGCATATCGGCTCATGGCGTCGCGATAGACGATCGGATCCAGACCTTGCATGCTCAAATTCACGTCTCCCCTTGGCGGCGTATCCCCGTCAAAAATGCAATATGGGCCGCAGGCCTTACCTTTTCCACAACACCGGAACAATTTCCTTCCGACCACCCCGACCTGTCCGGAAAGCTAGCATTTCCAATCGGCTGCGCTTTCGACTAGGATCATGTCATGATGAAGAACCCCATGCTGAAATGTATTCTGGCGACCTCGCTGTTCGTGGCCCTCGGCCTCGGGACGACCTCGGCCGCCGAGTTGAAGCTTGCAGTCGTCGCACCGAAGAGCGGTCCGTTTGCAGTGCTTGGCGCGCAGGTCATGCAGGGCGCCTCTCTGGCAGCCGCAAAGCTCTCGATTGCCCTCGTCGAAATCGACGAGACCTGTGATGAAGGCAGCGGCAAAGCAATCGCCGAGGCGATTGCGGCAGCGGATGCGAAAGCGGCAATCGGATTTCTCTGCAGTGAAAGCCTGAAGGACGCACTGCCCGCCCTGAAGCAAGCCGACGTGCCGGCTTTCACTCTCTCCGTGCGCTGGAAAGGCATCATGGAGGATGCGAACAAGGAAGGCTGGCCGCTGTTTCGCCTGGCGCCGAATGCCGACCAGGAAGCTGGCAAGCTTTCAGACCTAATTCTGCGCGACTGGGCAGGGTTCGCCGTCGCTCTCCTCGAAGACGGCACCATCCGCGGCCGGGAATTGACCGAAGCAATCCGGATAAGCCTGAAGGAACGTGGTCTGAAACCCGCCTTCATCGACACCTTCCGCCCCGGCCAGGAACAGCAGTTGACGCTGGTCAGACGTGTCAGGAACGCGGGCGTCACCCACGCCTTCATCGGCGGCGACAGGAATGACGTAGCCATTATCGCCCGCGATGCCAAGGCGGAAGGCCTCAGCCTGACGCTGCTCGGCGGTGAGGCGATGCGCGCGCCGGACGAACCTGTCCCGCTGGAAGATGGCGTACTGGCCGTCGGCCTGATCGAGACACCGCAGGGAGCCGAGGCAGCTTCACTGACTGGCGAACTCGAGCGGAGCAAGATCGAACCGGAAGGTTATGTCGTTCCCGCCCATGCCGCCGTGACCATCCTTGCGGATGCCTGGGGCATTTCGTCGGCCATGGGTACACCGGTCGCGGATGCGCTCATCGGCACGACCTTCGAGACGGCGCTGGGTCCGGTCACCTTCGGCGAGGAGCACGAACTGACCGAGAACCCTTATCGCCTGCTGCAATGGCAGGGCGAAAGCTTCGTGCCGGTGCCGGAGAAGACGCAGTAACGATCTTCAGTCGCGATAGGGCCAAAAGGCCTGGCTGAACACCCCGCCATCGACCCAGATGGTCTGGCCGGTGACGAAGGCGGATTGCGGTCCAGCGAGAAAGAGGATCGGCCCCGCGATATCCTCCGGCGTACCGACACGACGAAGCGGTGTGACGTCTCCCCAGGTCTTGGCATAATCGGGCGCCTCGGCCTGTGTACGCGCCGTCTCGATCGCCCCCGGCGCCACGCAATTGACGCGGATCTGATGCGGCCCAAGCTCGACGGCAGACACCTTGGTCAACTGCTCGATGCCCCCCTTGGAGGCGGTGTAATCCACGAGCTTCGGGAAGGCATGTTTGTTGCAGCCGGAGCCGAGATTGATGATCGACCCACCTTTACCGGCAGTGACCATGCGTCGGGCGACACGCTGGGTGTTGAGGAACGTGCCCTTGAGATTGGTGCTGATCACGGCATCCCACCGCTCTTCGGAAAGCTCAAGCATCGAGGCCCAGGTCTGGATGCCGGCATTGTTGACCAGCACATCGGGTGTCTGGCCCGCCCAGGCAATCACCTCATCGAGAAAGGCCTCGATCGCTGAACTATTGGCCACCTCGCATTCTCGGCCCACGGCTCGTCCGCCAAGTGCCGCAGCCTCCGCCTCGACTTCGGCAGCAGCATCACTCTGGCCAAGATGGGTAAAGGCGACGTCATAACCCTCGCGCACGAAAGCCGAGACCAGATGCCGACCGATGCCGGAGCTGCCGCCGGTGATGATTGCGAACTTGGCCATGTCGTCCTCCCAGACTGCTTTGATGTGTCCGAGGGATGAAGGGCCCGGCGGCGCTCGTCAAGGTCAGGCATCGCGATGAGCCGTTCTCATCCCAAGGCATGGTTGCCGCCCGGGAGCGCCGGTGCTATGCGGACGCCGAGCCATCGCCCCGTCTGCCAAGGCAAGCAACACCTGGACGGCGCGCAATCGTCCTGCCTGTCGAGGATAACAAGATGACCCGCCCTCTCCTGATCTCGCCCTCCATTCTCGCAGCCGACTTCTCCCGCCTCGGCGAAGAAGTCCGCGATGTCGTCGAAGCCGGCGCCGAATGGGTGCATCTCGACGTCATGGACGGCCATTTCGTGCCGAACATCTCCTTCGGGCCTGCGATCATCAAGTCCCTGCGCCCTTACACGAAGGCGGTCTTCGACTGCCATCTGATGATTGCGCCTGCCGATCCTTATCTGGCGGCCTTTGCGGATTCCGGCTGTGACATCATCACCGTCCATGCAGAGGCCGGCCCGCATCTGCACCGTTCGCTGCAGACCATCCGGGCACTCGGCAAGAAGGCTGGCGTCTCGCTCAATCCGGCGACCCCGCTGTCCGCCATCGAACACATCATGGATGATCTCGACCTGATCCTGATCATGAGCGTCAACCCGGGCTTCGGCGGCCAGAAGTACATTCCCGCCATGACCGACAAGATCACCAAGGCCCATGCCCTGATCGGCAACCGCCCGATCGATCTTGAAGTCGACGGCGGTGTGACGGCTGATAATGCCGCAGAGATCGCCAGGGCCGGTGCCAATGCCCTCGTTGCGGGTTCCGCGATCTTCAAGGGCAAGGGCGTTGACGACTACCGCAAGACGGTCGACACTCTGCGCGAGGCAGCCGAGGGAGGTCGCGGTTGAGGATCACGCTTTCCGCCATTGCACTTGTGCTCCTTTCGGCCTCTGCCGCGAACGCAGGTGACGTGGCGGAGATGCGACCGATCGGCTTCTCCCCGGACGGCAGGTATTTCGCTTTCGAGCAATTCGGAGAACAGGACGGCTCTGGTTTTCCTTACGCGGAAATCCAGCTGATCGACACCGAGACCGACGAATATGTTCCGGGCACGCCGATCTCGGTCCTGATCCGCCGGGAGGAGGCCTCGATCGGCGAGGCGCGGCGAGAAAGCCTCGCCCAGGCCAAGGATCTGCTGAATGCACGGAAGATCGGTGACGATCCTGGTCATCTCGTCGCATTGACGCCGGTCGGCGAGCTCTCCGAGGAGCCGACCCAAGAATTGCGCTACCAGGCGACGCCGAGCCTGTACGTCTCGGAGGGCATCCACCGGCTGTCTCTGGAAGAGTTCGACGCTAAGGGCGAGGAACTCTGCCGGAGCATGGACGTAGAGGTCCAAGGATTTGCCCTTTCCATCGCCGCGGACGCAAAACCCGATGAGCGCCGTGAGATCTATCGCGACGCCAAGGTTCCGAAGAGCCGCAACTGCCCGAGCGCTTACGCAATCGGCGGCGTCGTCACGCCAGGCTACGGCTCGTCTGCGCCGCATATGGTCATGATCCAGGTCCTCTCGCTCGGCTTCGAGGGCAACAATCTGCGCTGGCTGGCCGTCCCGGTGAAACCTTGACGGAGCGAACCTGGTTTCCGGCGGCACCACTCTGGATTTTCGGCGCCCTCGGCTGGAGCCTCGCCATCTCAGTCAGTTTTCTCCTCTCCACCCATGTCTTCGGTCGGGCGACCGGCAGCCATGATCTGATGTTGACGGCCATCTATGCCGGCGGTGGCCTGGTCGGCTGGCTGGTCGCGCTGCCGTTGATCCACGTCTTCACCCAGGGTCGAGAGCCACAGACGATCCTTGCCGGATGGGTCTTGTTCCTCGGCATCGTCACGATCGGCGCGACGGCCGGCCTCTATGCGCTGCAGTACCGCTATTTCTACGCCCACTGGCATGCGCCCTTCCCGTCCCGGATCTGGGTCTACCAGCTGATCTACACGACGGCCGTCGCCCTCTACCAGTTCGCCGTCCTCGGTGTACGGCACCTTCTGCCCGCCGGATTGGCCATGCTTCTTGCTGTCGGCATGGTGATGGCCCGCCGCAGCCGTTGAGCTTGGCGCCCCACTTTGCTAAGGGGGGCCAGCATTTCAAGTCCAACGAAAGACGAGCCCGATGATCCCGCGTTACTCCCGGCCGGAAATGGTCGCCATCTGGTCCCCCGAAACCAAGTTCCGCATCTGGTTCGAGATCGAGGCCCATGCCTGCGACGCGCTCGCCGATCTCGGTGTGATCCCGAAGGAATCCGCCCGCACCATCTGGGAAAAGGGTGGCCCGGCCGAATTCGACGTTGCCCGCATCGACGAGATCGAAGCGGTCACCAAGCATGACGTCATCGCCTTCCTGACGCATCTCGCTGAATTCATCGGCCCGGATAGCCGCTTCGTCCACCAGGGCATGACCTCCTCGGACGTGCTCGACACGACGCTCAACATCCAGCTGGTGCGCGCCGCCGACATCCTGATCGCCGACATGGACCGCGTACTGGCAGCGCTCAAGGCCCGCGCCTTCGAGCATAAGGACACGGTCCGTATCGGTCGCAGCCACGGCATCCATGCCGAGCCGACGACTATGGGCCTGACCTTCGCGCGCTTCTATGCCGAAATGGCCCGCAACCGCGACCGCCTGGTCAACGCCCGTGCGGAAGTCGCAACCGGCGCGATCTCGGGCGCCGTCGGCACCTTTGCCAATATCGACCCGCGCGTCGAAGAACATGTCTGCGAAAAGCTCGGCCTCGTGCCGGAGCCGATCTCGACCCAGGTCATCCCGCGTGACCGCCATGCGATGTTCTTCGCCACGCTCGGCGTCATCGCCTCTTCGATCGAAAACGTCGCGATCGAGATCCGACACATGCAGCGCACCGAAGTGCTGGAAGCCGAAGAATTTTTCTCGCCGGGCCAGAAGGGCTCGTCGGCCATGCCGCACAAGCGCAACCCTGTTCTGACCGAGAACCTGACCGGGCTTGCCCGTCTCGTGCGCATGTCGGTCGTTCCGGCCATGGAAAACGTGGCCCTCTGGCACGAGCGTGACATCAGCCATTCGAGCGTCGAGCGGGCAATTGGCCCGGACACCACGATCACCCTCGATTTTGCCCTTAACCGTCTGGCCGGCGTCATCGAAAAGCTAGTGATCTACCCCGAGAACATGTTGAAAAACATGAACAAATTCAAGGGCCTGGTGATGAGCCAGCGCGTGCTTCTGGCCCTGACCCAGGCCGGCGTGTCGCGTGAGGACAGCTACCGCCTCGTCCAGCGCAATGCGATGAAGGTCTGGGAAAAGGGTGCGGACTTTCTGGAAGAACTGCTCGGCGACAACGAAGTACGCCAAGCCCTGTCGGAGGAAGATATCCGCGAGAAATTCGACCTCGGCTATCACACCAAGCACGTCGATACGATCTTCGCTCGCGTCTTCGGGTAAAGACGGACAGAAATCGATGGAACAAGAGAAGGGGCGCGGACACACCGCGCCCCTTCCGTTTGCGAAGGAGTAATCCGATGAAACGCCTGCCGTTCCTCGCAACGCTCGCCGTATATCTGCTGGCCCTCCTGGGTATCACGCTCCTCGGCGGCAGCAAGTATGACTGGATGCCGGACGTCGACCCCACCGTCTCGGTCAAAGCCGTCGAGACCAGCGGCAATCGAGATCTCGTCGCAAGCTTGCTGCTCGCGACCGCACTCTGCGCAGCGGCCATTCTGGCAAGATTGCTTGAATCGAGGCGCGCGCGCGTCGCGGCTCTCATTCTCGTTTCTCTGGCAGTCGTGCTTTACCTCATCAGCCGGACGTAAACCGTCGGCGCCACTCAGACCACCAGTCTGCGATAGAAGTGCCAAGTGGCGTGGCCGAGGATCGGCACGATCACGATCAGCCCGACCAGCAGTGTCGCCATGCCGATGGCGAGCAGACCGGCGACCATCAGGCCCCAGACGGCGACCGGCACCGGATTGGCGAGGCTTGCGCGCACCGACGTGCCGACGGCGGAGGCCGCACCACAATCACGGTCCAGCAACATCGGGAAAGCAACGAGACTGATCACCAGCGCGATCAGCGCCAGTACGAAACCGATGCCATTGCTCCAGAACAGGAAGGCCCAGGCGTTCGGATGATCGAAGACCCCGCTGGCGAAGGCAAAGACACCCGGCGCCGGGTAATCACCGATCATGGAAAGGTAAAGTCCGCGCGACACGACCAGCCACACCATGAAGAGTGTCACGAGATAGGCACTCATCATCAGGAGAGACGGCAGAGACGGGGACTTGCGGAGGCTGAGGACATCAGACCAGTTAGCCGGCTGCCCGAGTTCACGCCGGCGGCTGATCTCCATCAGGCCGAGCGCCAGAAGCGGCCCCAGCAGGGCAAAGCCCGTTAGCAACGGATAGACCATAGGCAGGAGTTCGACACCGGCGCTCCAGCCGATCATCATCGCACCGGCGATCGGATAGATGAGCGCCACAAAGGCGTAGTGCGAAGGCTTTTCGCGAAAATCCTCATAGCCCTCGCGTAGCGCCGCAAAGACGTCCGACACCGCGATATGGCGCACTGCGGGCCGTTCGATAGTGCCGGCGGCACTGGTCATGACATGAAACGTCGACATTCTCACTTCCTCCTCAAGCATACGGGGTCTGTAGGCTGCAAAGTGAAATGCGGAACGGCATCGGGGCCACAGCGGGTCGCGACATCGCGCCGTCTGTATTGTCCAGGCAACGAGACAAGATCGATGCGCCGGACATCTGCATAAGCAGTTAGTTTATCAGCTAATATCCTGATTGTCGCGCAAAACGAGCGCACGAAGCCGTGAAACGCGTTCCGGCAGGATTTGCCAGAAGGCTGACAGGCCGACCCAAGCCATATGGATTTGCCCGCTTGAACTCGGGACGGACTACACCGACCCGAATGCGTCCAGCTTTCCGCGTCGAAAATTCCGTGTCAGGGGGCCAGCAAATCTTGACGTCGCCCCGGCGGAACAGCAGATAGGGGCCATGAAAGTCTCTGAAGCAGAAATCCTGATCGTCCCGGGTTACACCAACTCCGGACCAGACCACTGGCAGACCCGTTGGGAGCAGAAGCTCTCGACGGCAAGGCGTGTCGAGCAGGCCGAATGGTCAAAGCCGGTTCGCGAGGACTGGATCGCGCGTGTCGCGGAAGAGGTGAACGCGTCTACGAAGCCGGTTGTCCTGGTGGGTCACTCGCTCGGTGTTCCCGCAATCGTGCATGCGATCCCCGAAATGAAGCAGCGAGTGGCCGGGGCATTTCTGGTTGCACCGCCGGATGTGGCCAATCCAGAGATCCGCCCGAAGCACCTGATGACCTTCGGGCCTTATCCCCGCCTGCCCCTCCCATTCCCCTCTATCATGATTGCCAGCCGCAACGACCCTTTCGGCGAATACGCGCACGCCGAAGACATCGCCAATGCCTGGGGCGCATTCCTGATCGATGCGGGTGAATCCGGCCATATCAACGCCGAATCCGGGCACGGCCCCTGGCCCGAAGGCACGATGGTCTTCGCCCAGTTCCTCAGCCGTCTCTGACCCGACACCCCAGAATGCCTTGACCTGATTGGACTGGTGCCTGCTGCGCCGTTCCGACGCCTTCCGGTTGCGCCCCTTAAAGCCTTCTTAAGGCGCCTCTCATAGACTGACTCTGCCAAACTCAGTCCGGAGCCCGACATTGCGTCCAGACGTTGCCGTACATGCTGCACCGCCATGGGGTGGCGGCATCGACATTGCCACCCTTCCCTCGCCCGCAGCCTGGGTCAACCCGGATGGATTCGTCGTGACGCTGAACCCTGCGATGCGCGAGTTTTTCGACGTTGAACCGGGACGGCCATTCTCGGACGGGTTGCGCCCTGACGATGTCGGCCCCTTCGCTCTCGCATTGAAGCTACTGACACTGGGGAAACCCTCGGCATCCGTGGAAATACAGTCTGGCGGAGACCGCAAAGCCTCCTTCATCGCCTCGCTGGCGCGACCGGAGCCGAATGACGCGGGCAGCGCAATCCTTCTGCAACTGATCGAAATCACACAATTGCGGCAGAGCTTCGATGCGCTTGCCGAGCGCGAGAGCCGCTGGAACCATGCCCTGGTCGGCTCGGCTTCGGGCGTCTGGGACCAGCGCAACAACGGTGAAATGTATTATTCGGAAGTCTGGCGGTCGATCCGCGGACTGGGGCCGGACGACCCGATCGCGCAGAACTTGGAGGAGTGGCTCGAACTCGTCCATCCTCAGGACCGCGACCGCGTGCTGCATTCGATCGAACGCCAGAACGCAGGTGATCCAAATTACACCACTTTCCAGTACCGCGAACGGCACAAGGACGGCCACTACGTCTGGATCGAATGCCGCGGCGCCTGCGTCGAACGTGACGATAACGGCCAGCCTACGCGCATCGTTGGGACGGACACAGACGTAACGGCCCGAAAGGCGCAGGAAGAGTGGCTCGAAGGCCTGTCACGACGCCTGAAGCTTGCTGTCGACATCTCGCGCATCGGCATTTTCGAAACCGATTTCGACGCAGGCGTCAGCGAATGGGACGACCGCATGCGGGAGATCTTCGAGGTCCCCTTCGACGAGGACGTGCGCGTCGGCGATTTCTGGGAACGGAAGCTGCATCCCGACGACCGTGAGCGGACCCTCGCCTATGTCGAGGCGAAGATCGCGGAACTCAAACCCTTCACCGACAACTACCGCATCATCGCCAGCGATGGCAGCACCCGATACATTCGCGCAAACAGCCTACCCTATGTCGACCATGACAGGCATCTGAAGATGATCGGCGTCAACTGGGACGTGACCGAGGACCAGCGCCTGCGGCAGGAACTGGAATGCCAGAAGGCACTGGCCGAAGCGCGCAATGCCGAGCTCGACCAGATCCGCATAGACGCCGAATATTCCGCCCTTCACGACTACCTGACAGCGCTGCCTAACCGCCGCTACCTCGAGGCGCGCCTCGATGAACTCAGGAAGACGTCGAATGAGCGCAGCCGCGGCATCGCCGTGCTGCATATCGATCTGGACCGGTTCAAGCAGATCAACGACACGCTCGGCCATGGCGCCGGTGACGCGATGCTCAAGCATGCGGCGCGGATTCTGCGCGACAACATCCGCCCGACGGATTTCGCGGCCCGCATTGGCGGCGACGAATTTGTGGTCATCCTCGACTATGACGGAAAGGACGAAGTTCTGTCCTCGGTCGCTGACCGCATCATCGGCGAAATGCGGCAACCCGTCTGGCACAACGGCCAGGAATGCCGCTTCGGCGCAAGTATCGGCATCGCCTATTCCGACAATCGCAGTGCCGATCCCCGGGCATTGCTGCAAAATGCCGATATCGCTCTCTACAACGCCAAGAACCAGGGGCGAAACCGTCACGAATTCTACACCCAATCGAGCCGCAGACTGCTTGCCGACGCGCGACGGCTGTCGAGCGAGCTTCTGCGTGCGCTGGACAATGACGAGATCATTCCCTTCTACCAGCTGCAATTCGATGCGAAGACACGACAGATCACGGGCGCGGAATGCCTGGCCCGCTGGCGCCATCCGACCCAGGGCATTCTCGGACCGGATCGCTTTCTGGCCGCTGCCGAGGAATGCGGCGTGCTCGCCCAGATCGACGGGATCATTCTCGAAAAGGCCCTGGCAGACGTCGCCATCTGGCGGCAAGAAGGGCTCGACCTCCCGAAGATCTCGGTCAATGTCTCGGCGCGACGCCTGAAGGATCCGAATCTCGCAAGCGGGCTTGCCGCACTCGACATCAAGCCCGGCACGGTCTCCTTCGAACTGCTGGAAAGCGTCTTCCTCGACCGGCAGGATGCGGCCGTGATGTCAAACCTAGAGACGCTGCGCCGGTTGTCCATCGATATCGAGATCGATGATTTCGGCACGGGCCACGCCTCGATCGTCGGCCTGCTGAACCTGAAGCCGAGCACGCTGAAGATCGATCGCCAGTTGATCGAGAACGTCCCGAAGAGCCAGGAACAACGCATTTTGGTCATGTCGATCATTCAGATCGCGCGATCGCTCAAGATCAAGGTGACCGCCGAGGGCGTCGAAACGGAAGAACACGCGCGCATCTTGAAGCGCCTTGGCTGCGACGTTCTGCAGGGCTATGGCCTTGCCCGCCCGCTCGATGCGTCTGCGACCGCCGATCTGCTGCGCGCGCGCAAAAAAGCCGCCCTGACCTGAAGTCGGGCGGCTTCAAACATCAGATCGAGGCTCAGCTGTTCTGGATCTGCTCGATGGCCTGACCGAGGAATTCGATCATCTTCGCACGCAGTTCTTCGTCGGCAATCGACACACCTCCAGCGGTCAGGTCACCCATGACCTTGCGGACCACGTCCTCGTCGCCGGCTTCCTCGAAATCGGAAGCGACCACTTCCTTGGCATAGGCGTCCGGATCGGCCTTGCCGAGCAGGCCGGCTGCCCAGAGACCGAGAAGCTTGTTCCGGCGCGCTTCGGCCTTGAAGCGCAGCTCCTGATCATGGGCGAACTTGTTTTCAAAGGCCTTTTCGCGATCACTGATGCCGCTCATATCGATCTCCCGTTTTGTGCCGTCATTGTGCGGTTTGGTTTCCCCATTAATCAAAAGGGAGTACAAAGTGCAATGCAAACTTCCGCGATTCTGGGTCACCCGCCCGCAACGCGACGTTTTGGCAGGAAGGGGTGATCTCCGCATTGTGAAAACGCAGGTTTTCCGTTAAGGGACCGCTTCAAAGACCGATCCACTGCGTCCGCGCTTCAAGCGCCGGGATGCCAACAACAGAGAAAACCACCCATGAACCGTCGCCGCCGCGTTTACGAGGGCAAGGCAAAGATCCTCTATGAGGGTCCCGAGCCCGGCACGCTGATCCAGTTCTTCAAGGACGATGCAACGGCATTCAACAAGAAGAAGCATGAAGTCATCGACGGGAAAGGCGTTCTGAACAACCGCATCTCCGAATACGTCTTCACGCATCTGAACAAGATCGGCATTCCGACCCATTTCATCCGCCGCATGAACATGCGCGAGCAGCTGATCAAGGAAGTCGAGATCATCCCGCTCGAGATCGTCGTGCGCAATGTCGCCGCAGGCTCGCTCTCGACCCGCCTCGGCATCGAGGAAGGCGTCGTCCTGCCGCGCTCGATCATCGAATTCTATTACAAGTCCGACGCCCTGAACGATCCGATGGTTTCGGAAGAGCACATCACCGCCTTCGGCTGGGCGAACCCGGCAGAGCTCGACGACATCATGGCGCTCGCCATCCGCGTCAATGACTTCCTCTCGGGCCTCTTCCTCGGCATCGGCATCCAGCTCGTCGACTTCAAGATCGAATGCGGCCGCCTCTACGAAGGCGACATGATGCGCATCATCCTCGCCGACGAGATTTCGCCGGACAGCTGCCGCCTCTGGGACATCGAGACCCGCGAGAAGCTCGACAAGGACCGCTTCCGTCAGGATCTGGGCGGGCTTCTCGAAGCCTATCAGGAAGTGGCCCGTCGTCTCGGCATCATGAATGAAAACGAACCGGTGCGCGGCACTGGCCCGGTTCTCGTCAAGTAAGCTTTGGAGAAGAGATCAGTGATCAAGGCACGTGTCACCGTCACCCTGAAGAACGGCGTTCTGGACCCTCAGGGCAAGGCCATCGAAGGTGCGCTCGGCGCACTCGGCTTCGACGGCGTCGGCCAGGTCCGCCAGGGCAAGGTGTTCGACCTCGAAGTCGAAGGTTCCGACAAGGCAAAGGCCGAATCGGACATCAAGGCCATGTGCGAAAAGCTCCTCGCCAACACGGTTATCGAGAATTATACTATCTCCATCGCCTGAGGGTTGAAGGAGACACGCGATGGCTGAAGTGACCAGCGAATTGATGTTCGAACTCTTGAAGCGAGTTCACGCCGACATAGCGGACATCAAACTGGGCCAACGAGAGCTGAAAGCGGACATGAATGCGATGCGCGGCACCTTGGTGTCGGTGCATCAGGACATTCATAACATCCATACGACGCTTGCTCGTCATGAGACGCGTTTGGATCGGATCGAAAATCGCCTGGAGCTACGGGAGTTCCAGGAAGCCCAAGCAAGGTTTGAGCCACAGCCATGAAATCAGCCGTCGTCCAGCTCCCAGGCCTCAACCGTGACCGCGACATGATCGCGGCCCTCACCAAGATCTCCGGCCATGCGCCCGTCACGATCTGGCAGACCGAGACTGACATTCCCGATGTCGACCTGATCGTCATCCCCGGAGGCTTCTCCTATGGCGACTATCTGCGTTGCGGCGCGATCGCCGCACGCATGCCCGTCATGCAGGCGATCAAGGAAAAGGCCGAAAAGGGCGTGAAGGTCATCGGCGTCTGCAACGGCTTCCAGATCCTCGTCGAGGCCGGCATGCTGCCGGGCGCCCTGATGCGCAACCAGTCGCTCAAGTTCGTCTGCAAGGAAATCAAGCTGCAAGTTGTCAACGCCGAAACCGACTTCACCCGCGCCTATGCCAAGGGCCAGATCATCCGCTGCCCGGTCGCTCACCACGACGGCAACTACTTCGCCGACGCCGAAACGCTGAAGACGATCGAGGGCAATGGCCAGGTGGTGTTCCGCTATGCCGACGGCACCAATCCAAACGGCTCGATGAACGACATCGCCGGCGTCATCAACGCACGCGGCAACGTTCTCGGCATGATGCCGCATCCGGAAAACCTGATCGAGGCAGCCCACGGTGGCAATGACGGTCGCGGCATCTTCGCTTCGGCACTCGACGTCATCGCGGCCTGAAGTAAGCTTCGCTTAACCACAGACCTTTAAGGGAAGGCGGCAGTCAGCCGAAAGATCGCCCATGCGCCGTTTCGCCTTCTCCGTCATTCTCCTTGCAGCAACGGGCCTCACCGCCTGCAAGCCCGAGGCTCCAAGGCCCGCAGCACGTGGACAATCCGCGCTCGACATCATGGAAAAGGTGGCGGTCGCTGCGAACCGCTGCTGGTTCAAGTCCGGAGACGCCGCTTTCCGGACCTACCAGCTTTCCCCTGAACTGAGCTCCTTCTCCGGTCGTCCACGCATCCTCCTGGTTCGCAAGGGATCCCGCGACGACCGCCCGGTACTCGTGGTTCAGGCCGAGGGGACGCCCCCTCGTCTCGACGCGTTCGGCCCCCTGCTGAACGAAGCTGTCGCGTCACGGATCCGCCAGGACGTCGTCCGCTGGGCGAATGGCAGGAACGACTGCTGATCAGAACGGCGGCTGGTAGGACCGCTCGACCAGCAGCAGACGCGACTTCCTGATTTCACGCTCGGCTACATCAGGCGACAGGCCAACATCCCGCAACTGATCTTCGGTCAATTGTGAGAGATGGACGCGTGTCGTCCGCCGCCGCCGCCATAGCGCCAACGCCCTTCCCGCAGCCTGAATAGTCGCAGCCAGCCACGCCAATCTTGGCGGTTGAACCGGGGCAACCACGGCCTTCGAACCGATTGTCTCTATTGTCACCATAACGAAAATTCCCAATGTCAATCCCAGTGATGACAGCATATGAATTGACTCCCAGATGGTGACAATCTATAGAATTGTCATCATGACAAATTGGCTCCCTTCCCTCGCCACGGGCACTGGCCCGCTTTATGTCCGCATCGCAGACGAAGCGGAAAACGCTATCAAATCAGGCGCACTGCCCAATGGCGCCAAATTGCCGCCGCAGCGCGATCTCGCCTATGACGTCGGGGTGACAATTGGGACAATCTCCCGTGCCTATGCCTTGCTGCGTGAGAGGGGGCTGGTCACCGGCGAGGTCGGTCGCGGCACGTATGTTCAGGGCAATGACGACAGCGGCGCGGCGCAGCCCCGCGATCCTGTGTCTATCAACTATGGCGGCACGCGCGCCATCATCCCACCGCCCGGCAAACTGCGCTTCGACACGACGGCCGCGATCGATGTCGGCCAGGCAGAACTGGTCGGGCGCATCATGGCGGAGATCGCCTCTGCCCATCCGGGCGAGATTTCGAGCTACACCCGAACTCTTTCCCCCGACTGGCTGGAAGCGGGCCGGCAATGGCTGTCTTCAGGCAGCTGGACACCCGATGCCGAACAGGTCCTGCCGCAGCTCGGCGTCCATGCCGGCATCAACGCCGTTGTCGCTGCCGTCAGCGGCGCCGGTGACCGGATCGTCTGCGAGCATCTGACCTATTCGCAGGTCTCGCGCAGCGCCAACCTGATGGGCCGGCAGATCGCGCTAGTCGATTCGGACCAGGACGGGATCCTGCCGGAGGATTTCGAGCGGGTCTGTGCCCGGGAGCATCCGAAGGCTGCCTTCATCATGTCATCGGGCCAGAACCCGACGCTCGCGACGCTCCCGCTTTCCAGGCGCAGGGACATCGTCGCCATCGCGCGCAAATACAATGTCTGGCTGATCGAGGACTATCTCTATGGCGGCATGATCGCAGACGAGATTCCGCTCCTGGCGGAACTCGCGCCAGACCGGACCTTCCTGCTCAACGGACTTTCGAAATGTGTCGCAGCCGGCGTGCGCGGCGGCTGGGTCGCCTGCCCGCCCCATATGAGCCAACGCGTCCGCGTGACCCAGAAGATGGTGAGCGGCGGCCTGCCTTTTCTTCTCGCTGAACTCTCCGCCCGGCTGGTGCTGTCTGGAGCAGCAGATGAAATCCGAGGCAAGGTCTTGGCGGAAATCGGCGCGCGCGAAGCGGTCGTCCGTGAGCTTTTCGCCGGCAAGGACTTCCGCTCCCATCCGCGCCTGCCCTTCTTCTGGCTGAAGCTTCCCGAGCCTTGGATGTCCGGCACATTCAAGCAGGCCGTGCTCGATGCCGATGTCCTGATCGACGACGAGGACGAGTTCAAGCCCGCCCGTTCGTCACGCGTCTATCACCATGTCCGCGTCGGCTTCAGCGAAGGCCGCGAACGCTCGATTTCGATCGAAGGACTGAAGACGGTTCGGCGCATCCTCGACCAGTCGCCGCTCGGCACGAGCGCCATCGTCTGACCATCGGGAATAACCAACACTTCTTGTGCTGGAAAGCCGCAGGAAAGGCCTGATTGCGCGCATTTTTCAAGTGCGCCGGGCGCAGGCTTGGGTTATAGCCTGCCTCGAAACCGATCTCCCACCGATCTCCCATTGCCCTGAGAGCCAGATGACCGTTTCCAACTCCCGTCCCATCACCGCAGAATTGATCGCAAGCCACGGCCTGAAGCCGGACGAATACGATCGCATCCTGAACCTGATCGGACGCGAGCCGACCTTCACCGAGCTCGGCATCTTCTCGGCAATGTGGAACGAGCATTGCTCCTACAAGTCTTCGAAGAAGTGGCTGAAGACGCTGCCGACCAAGGGCCCGCGCGTCATCCAGGGACCAGGCGAAAACGCCGGCGTGGTCGACATCGATGACGGCGACGTCGTCGTCTTCAAGATGGAGAGCCACAACCATCCATCCTATATCGAGCCCTATCAGGGCGCTGCGACCGGCGTTGGCGGCATCCTGCGCGACGTCTTCACCATGGGCGCCCGGCCGGTGGCCGCCATGAACGCCCTGCGCTTCGGCGCGCCCGACCACCCGAAGACCAAGCATCTGGTGGCAGGTGTCGTTGCTGGTGTCGGCGGCTACGGCAATTCCTTCGGTGTTCCCACGGTCGGCGGTGAAGTCGAATTCGACGCCCGCTACAACGGCAACATTCTGGTCAACGCTTTCGCCGCCGGCCTTGCCAAGGCAGACGGCATCTTCCTGTCGGAAGCCAAGGGCGTCGGCCTGCCGGTCGTCTATCTCGGCGCCAAGACCGGCCGTGACGGCGTCGGTGGCGCCACCATGGCATCTGCCGAATTCGATGAATCGATCGAGGAAAAGCGCCCAACCGTGCAGGTCGGCGACCCCTTCACCGAAAAGTGCCTGCTCGAAGCCTGCCTCGAACTGATGCAGACCGGCGCCGTCATCGCCATCCAGGACATGGGTGCCGCCGGCCTCACCTGCTCGGCCGTAGAAATGGGCGCCAAGGGTGGCCTCGGCATCGAACTGCAGCTCGACAAGGTGCCCGTGCGCGAAGAGCGCATGACGGCCTATGAAATGATGCTGTCGGAAAGCCAGGAGCGCATGCTCATGGTGCTCGAACCCTCCAAGGAAGAAGTCGCCAAGGCGATCTTCGTCAAATGGGGCCTCGACTTTGCCATCGTCGGTTACACCACAGACGACCTGCGCTTCCGTGTGATCCATCAGGGCGAGGAAGTTGCGAACCTGCCAATCAAGGAACTGGGCGACGAAGCGCCGGAATACGACCGTCCGTGGATCGAGCCGAAGGCGCCTGCCCCCCTTGCAGAAAACGACATCCCGGCTGGTGATGTCGCCGACGCTCTCCTGAAGCTCGTCGGCTCGGCCAACAACTCCTCGCGTCGCTGGGTCTACGAGCAGTATGACACGCTGATCCAGGGCAACTCCCTGCAGCTTCCGGGCGGCGATGCCGGCGTGATCCGCGTCGAAGGCCATGCCACCAAAGCGCTCGCCTTCTCTTCCGACGTAACCCCGCGCTATGTCGAAGCCGACCCATTTGAAGGCGGCAAGCAGGCGGTAGCCGAATGCTGGCGCAACATCACGGCGACGGGCGCGCTCCCGCTCGCCGCCACCGACAACCTGAACTTCGGCAATCCCGAGCGTCCGGAAATCATGGGCCAACTCGTCTTTGCGATCAAAGGCATCGGCGAGGCATGCCTTGCGCTCGACTTCCCGATCGTCTCGGGCAATGTCTCGCTCTACAACGAGACCAACGGCCAGGGCATCCTGCCCACTCCGACCATTGCCGGCGTCGGCCTGATGGCCGACTGGAAGAAGATGGCGCGCATCCGGTTTGCCGCCCAAGGCGAAGCCATCCTGCTCGCCGGCGCACCGTCCGGCTGGGGCACGCATCTCGGCCAGTCCTGCTACCTGCGCGACATCCATGGCCGCACCGATGGCCCGGCACCGCATGTGGATCTCGCGCATGAAAAGAAGGTCGGCGATTTCGTCCGCGGCCTGATCCAGGACGGTCTCGCGACCGCCGTGCACGACTGCTCGTCGGGCGGCCTCGGCCTCGCCGTCGCCGAAATGGCGATGGCCTCCGGCATCGGCGCGCATGTCAACGCCTTGAACGATGCGAACCCGATCGCCGTCTTCTATGGCGAAGACCAGGGCCGCTACGTTCTGACCGTCACCGAAGACAATGTCGACCAAGTCCAGGTCCGCGCCGAAGCCGCTGGCGTCTTCTGCCCATGGATCGGCCGCACCGGTGGTTCGAACGTGGTTCTGGGCGATGCCAAGCCGGTTGCGGTCGAAGACCTCAAGACGGCCCACGAAGCCTGGTTCCCGGCGCTCATGGACGGCGAACTCGCCTGAGGCATTCGATCACATGCCTGTGGAGCATGGGGTAGGCGCGGCCTACCCCATTGAAAGAGTTCGGCGAATGCAGGATAGTTCTCGCATTGCTGATTTGCATGAGGGATCCGTTACATGCCGATGAAACCAGGCGACATCGAAGACATGATCAAGGCCGGCATTCCGGGCGCTAAGGTCGTTATCCGCGACCTCGCCGGGGACGGCGATCACTATGCCGCCGAGGTCGTCGCCGAAGCCTTCCGGGGCAAGAGCCGCGTCCAGCAGCACCAGATGGTCTACGAAGCCCTGAAGGGCAATATGGGCGGCGTGCTGCATGCACTCGCGCTGCAGACCAGCATTCCCGACTAAGCGGGCTGTCCTTGCCGTAACAAAAACTGAGGCCTGCCGTTTACCGGCGGGCCTTTATCATGACAACGGATGGATGACCGGAGCACGGGTCGAATCCAGCGCTTCGAAGCTTTTGGCCGGGAGCGGCCCGGCCGTCATCAAGGTGAAGTCGTAGCCGCTCGGCTGGTCGGGTCCGAGCACATATTGCCGGTGCATCCGAAGAAAATCGCGGCGGTTCTTCTCGTAGCGCTCAGGCGACATCGCGTGTTTGAAACGGACGAAAACCAGCTTCGGCTGCGGCGCATCCGGATAGCCGGACAGTGCCACTGTGTGGCACTTGTAGAGGTGGATCGGGTCGGTCAGGCACTGGATGTCGAACCAGTCGATGGCCTGGCTGCGCGCGACGCTTCCGATACGACGGCGCAGGTCGATTGCGCTCGACAACAGACTGCACTGGAGAGCCGCCCCGCCCAGCGTGACGAAAACGATCCGCCGTCCCCCTAGAACGTCAGGTGCTTTTTCGAGCAGGCGACCGACGACGGACAGGGCAAAATTGGCCCCCATGCTGTGCGATGTGACCAGGATTTCGTCCGAAGGCTGCTTGAGCGCAGCAATCGCCTGATCTGCCACAGTCTCGATGAAGGATGCGACCTCCGACCGGTTCTCGGCAACGGCAACGGCGAGCCGCCAGTCCGCCAGCAGATGCAGCACATGATAGCGATCCGAGAGCCGAAGGACACCATAGCGAAAGACGAGGGCGCCGGCAGGCACGGTGAGCAGGAACCACCAGGACGACAAGTCGAACGTTGACGGAATGGCCGCGATGTTGACCCCGAGTGCCAGACCGGCGGCGAGAAACAGGAAGGGGAAGAGAAAGAACAGGCCGAAACGCCAGGCATGGCGAAAATAGCCGAAGGCTCCGCCCTGCCGCACCACGTCGAAGCCTGCCTTGAAGCCCTTCGCAATCTGCAGCCAGACCGGCTCGGAGCGCATCGCGGTGATCAGGTCGTTGTGGTCGAACACATGGATATCGGAACGCGTCGCCCAGCCGGCCACCTCGGCATCCACCGGAAAGTGCGCGCCCGTTTCATCGACGGAGAGCGCGCCCACATCGAAGCGGGCCTGCCAGATCCGGGCAGCCTGGGCAGCAGAGCGCTCATAGCGCTGGCGGTGGGCCTCTGCATTGAGGGGTTCGAAACCCGGGAAATGCAGGACGATGCGGCTGTGGATCATGAAAGCGGTCACTCAATCGACGGCAGGCGGCCGCAGGTGGCGCTTGCTAGACGAGATTTGCGCTGATTTAAAGAGCGTATGGAACAAAACCATCCAGAACCATGGGTGCAAGAAGGATAAACATGGCGGATCTGCTCGGAAACATCGTCAAGGACGTCGTCGAAGGCGTCCTCAAGGAAATCCTGAAGAAGTCGACCCGCAGTGGCACGACGCGTCGGCGCAAGCGTCAGACCCGTTCGACAACCACCGGCCGTTTAGTGCGCAAGACGAGGAAACGGGTGAAGGCGCCGGCACGCAAGCAGGTCAGCCGCCGTCGGACCGCCGCCAAACGAAGCCGCCAGCGGAGCCGTTAAATCAGGCATTGCCGCAAACTCGCCACTGGCAAAAGGCGAGCTGTGTTGCTATTTCTACGGCACATCGAAGCTGCCGCCTTGAACGGCATGTGAAAGGAAGAATGACATGAGCGCCCACGAATTCATCGCAAACGAAGTGAAGACCAATGACGTGGTCCTGTTCATGAAGGGCAGCCCGCAGTTCCCGCAGTGTGGCTTCTCCGGCCAGGTGGTCCAGATTCTCGATTACCTCGGGGTGAACTACAAGGGCGTGAATGTCCTCGCAGACATGGAAATCCGTGAAGGCATCAAGGAATATTCCAACTGGCCGACCATTCCGCAGCTCTACATCAAGGGCGAATTCGTCGGCGGCTGTGACATCGTGCGCGAGATGTTCCAGGCGGGCGAGCTGCAGAAGCATTTCGAAGACCAGGGCATCGCCGTCCGCGGCGCAGCCTGACCCAATCTGCCGCAAGGCGCTTAAATTTCCCAGGTGATGAAGGCGTTGTTCCCAAGCAACGCCTTCATGCCGTTCCAAGGTATCACTTCATGTCAGATTCATTACAGTCCGTCCCCAAGACCCTGGGGAGCATGGGACGCGCCGAATTCATCGCGATGATGGCCTTCCTCATGGCGCTCAACGCGCTTGCCATCGACATCATGCTGCCAGGCCTCCAGGAGATCGGGGCCGCACTCAATGTCGAGAACGAAAACCACCGCCAATATGTCATCTCCGCCTATCTCATCGGCTTCGGCGTCGCGCAGCTCTTCTACGGACCGATCGCCGACCGTTTCGGCCGGCGCATGCCGATGATCGTCGGCCTGGCGATCTATGTCGTCTCCTCGCTCGCCGTCGTCTTCGTACCGTCCTTCGAATCGTTGCTTCTGCTGCGCTTCATCCAGGGCATCGGCTCGGCCGCGACCCGCGTCATCACTGTCTCGATCGTGCGTGACGTCTTCGGCGGCCGCCAAATGGCGGAAGTCATGTCGCTGATCATGATGGTCTTCATGGTCATCCCCGTCGTGGCCCCCGGAACCGGCCAGGTGATCATGCTCTTCGGCGACTGGCACTGGATCTTCGTCTTCATGGCGGTGATCGCCGTGATCGTCGGTGCCTGGATGTATGTCCGCCTGCCAGAGACACTCGCCCCCGAAGACGTACGCCCCTTCACCCCGAAGGTCATCATCGACGGCTTCCGCATCGTTCTGACCGACCGCGTGGCGCTCTGCTACACCATCGCCAGCACCTTCATCTTCGGTGCGCTCTTCGGGTTCATCAACTCCGCGCAGCAGGTCTATGTGGGGATCTACGGCCTCGGCGTCTGGTTCCCGGTCGCCTTCGCGGCGGTTGCTTTGTTCATGGCCCTATCCTCCTTCGTCAACGCCAGGCTCGTCGGACGCTTCGGCATGCGGAAGCTCTCGCATGGCTCGCTGCTGGGCTTCATCGCGATCAACCTGATCTGGCTTGTGGTGCAGATTCTTGGCCCACAGCCGATGCCGTTCTTCCTGTTTATCGGCTTCTTTGCGCTGGCAATGTTCCAGTTCGGCTGGATCGGCTCGAACTTCAACTCGCTTGCGATGGAGCCGCTCGGCCACGTGGCCGGCACGGCATCGTCGGTGCTCGGCTTCATGGGAACGATCGGCGGATCGATCATCGGAGCCGCCATCGGCCAGGCTTTCGACGGAACCGCGCTCCCGATGGTCGCCGGCTTCTTCGTGGTCGGCGTCATCGGCCTGATCTTCGTCCTGATCGGCGAGAAGGGGCGCCTCTTCCAGGCGCAGAACAAGCCGGTCTGACGAAACGCCCTGACTGCCGCAGGTAGCGAAAGGCCCGGTCGATGCCGGTCCTTTTGTCCGTTCAGTCTACGGTAAAGATCCGCTCCCGCAATTCCTGCCAGGCGTCAGGATCGGCTGCGACCAGCAGGCCACCCGCCGTGTGGTGCGGCAGGTATGGAGAACCATCGAACCGCGCCACATGCGCGCCTGCCTCCTGCATCATCAGGGCACCGCCGAGATGATCCCAAGGCATCAGCTTGTTGTACATGGCGAAATCCATATGACCCTGGCCGAGCAGGCGGTACTCATGGGCCGCACAGCGATAGCTGGTAAAAAGCCGGACTTCGGCAAGGTTCGAAAGGATCTTGCGGCGCATCTCAAGATCGAAGAAGCCGGTATTGGCAATGCCGATCATCTGTTCGAGCGGACCACTCGGCCGCATGAACATCTGCTCCTGGGCGCCATCCGTCCGATAGAGCCAGGCGCCCGATCCCTTTTCGCAAAGCGCCCAGTCATTGCCGATCGGATCATAGATCAAACCAGCCACGGTTTCGCCCTTGGACACGACGGCGAGCATGACGCCGAAGAGGCTGAGCCCGGAGGCGAAGTTGAAGGTTCCGTCGATCGGATCGACGATGACCGCCAGATCGGCGTCCTTGAGGCGATCGAGGAGTGCAGGATCAGCAGCAACCGATTCCTCGCCGATGAACAGGGCGTCAGGCATCAGACCCTCGATGCCCTTGCGGATCAGACGCTCGGCTGCCTCGTCGGCCTCCGTGACGAGGTCGATTGCCTCGGTCTTCATCCTGATGTCGCCGTCGCCGAGATTGCGAAAGCGCGGCAGGATCTCCTCGACGGCAGCCTCCTGCAGGAGATTGGCAAGGGCGGCGATATCGATGGCGGCAGTCATGAAATCTCTCCGGTGTGAACTAACTCTTTGGCAATCGAATACGGTCAAAGATGTCCAACCCTTCTAGCCCGCACCGAACGGGGAAGTATAGACCGGATGGCACGGCAAGCCCTGTTGTCAGCCAGCGTGAAACATGCATGAATTCGAAACAACTGCTTTTTCAGGATCTCCTCCCGACATGATCTCCAGGCGCGCCCTTCTTTCTCATGCATCGCTGATCCTTGCCGCTTCCGTCCTGCCAGCCGAAGCGGCAAGACCGAGGAAGCCGAAGCTTGCGACCGGCCAGGTCTATCTCTTCCGAGGCTTCGCCAATATCTTCTCAACGGGGCTCGACACGTTGGGCAAACAGCTCGCCGCGGATGGCATCAAGGCAGAAGTTCTGTCGCTGCCGAACGCCCAGGCCTTCGCCCGCAGGATCGCGGAGCGTTATCGAGCATCGAAGGATGCCCGCCCGATCGTGCTGATCGGACACTCGCTCGGCGCGGACATGACCTTTTCCGTGGCAAGCGCACTCCAGCCGCTGAAGATCCCGGTGGGACTGATTCTGAGTTTTGACCCGACGGGCAAGGGGCCGGTCCCCGGCAACGTCAAGAAGACGCTGAACTTCTACACCGGCGGCGAGAATCTGTGGTCACCCGTCCTGCCGGCACCCGGCTTCAAGGGCGAACTCGCCAACATTAACCTGCGCCAGGGCGAGACCGCCATCAAGGGCATCGGCCACTTCAACATCGACAAGAATCCGGCGCTCCATGACCGGGCGATCAAGGAAATCACGCAGGCGCTGCGCAAGCGCTAACGCCTCTCAAAAGATCCCGGGAACGAGCCGCTTCGTGCGGGCGCAATACGCGTCGTATTCGCCGCCGAAGGTGTCCCGCATCATGGCCTCTTCGCGAGACTGGCGCACGGCATAGAGCGCGAGCACGGCGACCAGCCCTGCAAGGCCTGCGATCCAATTGGGAATGAGCAGCGCTTGGGTCACGCCCCAGAGCAGGAACGACGCATACATCGGATGCCGGACATGGGCATAGACGCCCTGCGTGACCAACTGATGGCCTTCACGGACTTCGAGCGTCACCGACCAGTTCTTGCCGAGATCCTTGTGGCTGCGCCGGAAGAGCCAGAGAAAGGCGATGCCGGTGAGAGTACCCAGTATCACCGGGACAATCCCCTGCCCGCGATCTGCAAAACCATCGAAGACGTCCAGCCGCCAAGCGACCGGCATCGCCACGAGCGCGAAGGTGCAGAAGGCAAGAAGCGAAATGTCCAGCGTAGAGCGGCGATCGACGCGGGTCTTTTGACGGCGGGCCCGACGCATGGCCGGATAACGCATCGCGCACCAGGTGACCAGCATCAGAGCCCAGAGGATGAAGGAAACGCGTGTCATGATACTGCCTCTGCCGTTTTACCCGCCTCCGACGAAAGCGGAAGCGTGTCGCCTCTTACGGCCTCGATCGGTCGGGTGCCACAGCAGATCATGAAGAAATCATAGAAATAGCGTCGGCTGTTGGCCGAAATGAACTGATAGTGAACCCGGAAGAAGTTCTTCTTCACCCGTTTGTAGGTGTCCCGTTCGAGCATTTCGCGGATGCGCACCTGCAACTGCCGCGGAAACAGGTCGCCGCGCTGGTGACTGAGGCCTGCGCGGGCATAGGGATCGCATTTGTAGAAGTTGATGATGTCGGTGAGCGCCTGGAACTCCGTCCACTTTATCCCCGGAGGACGCGCCAGTGCTTCAAGCCGCATCCGCGCCCGTTTTGCGGCCGGATGCAGGGCCACCTTGAGCGACGTGGATCCGACAGTGACCATCTTGAAGTCGACGGGCCTGCCCTCCTCCACCAGTCGCTCCGCAAGCTGGTGTGCGACGTCGAGGATGAGCGCGCCGCCCGTCGAATGCCCAACGAGCAGAACCTCGTCATAGGATGCAGCCGACAGCCTCGTGGCGATCAGTCCCGCCCAGGCATCGATCCGGGCATCCATGACGGGACGGCGGCGATGCAGATGCTCGCGGCTAAACGACCAGAGGTCCATGAGGTGGAAGACGAAATAGCGGCGGCCGACGAAGCGGCCAACGGCATAGGCGACCCCGACGCCGATCAACGCCGGCAGGATCGGGCCGCCGGGAAGCGGCAGAAATTCTGCCAGCCGGTAGGCAGCCGCTCCAAGCCAGGCGAAGAAGGCCAGCATGACGAAGGGATACAGGAAATAGAGCGCAAAGCGCCAGTTGGTGGCGAAGAAGCGGAACATCGTGCCGCTGAAGACATAGTCGAAGAAGGCGACGAGATAGGCAAAAAGCCGGACGACGAACGGCCGTGCGCCATCGTGTTTGACGATATCGTCGAAGCTCAGGAAGGTAATGTCGGACAGGCAGGTGCCGTCTGGGCCGCGATAGTCCGCAGTGGCCGTGGTGACCGCGGCCTCGGCCGTCTCCACCGGTGTGGCAAGTTTGGCCTCGACCGACCAGCACTTGCAAAAGCGCTCCATCTCGCGCCCGATGCGCCGGAAGAAGCCGGCGGCATCGTTGCGTTCATACCCTCCGACGAGAAACACGGCACGCCTCGACACCGAAGGCTGAGTGACCTCAGACATTCCTACTCCCACACATTCCCGGATCCGCGAAGCAGTGCTTGCAGTCCCTGTCCGGGCGCAATGTGCAAGAAGCCTCATGCGCAGTCCAGCCTTGGCGCCCGATCAAAGGGCAATGGAGGGACTTTTCTTGTGTCTTTACAAGCTCGACAGCGTGAAAGGGTGCAGTGCAGCGCTCATTCCGGCTTCGTGGCCATAAGTCCGGCAAAATCGAAGAGCTTCGGATCGAGCAGATGCGAGGGGTCTACATGGGCGAGCGCCCTGAGCATTGCGTCCTTGCGGCCCGGCATCTTCGCCTCGATCCCCGCCAGCATGTCCTTCATCGCATTGCGCTGCAGTCCATCCTGGGAGCCGCAGAGGTCGCACGGAATGATGGGGAACTGCATGGCCTGGGCAAAGCGGGACATGTCTTCCTCTGCGGCATAGGCGAGCGGGCGCAGAACGAAGAGATCCTTCTCGTCATTGAGCAGTTTCGCCGGCATGGCCGAGAGGCGGCCGCCATGGAAGAAGTTCATGAAGAAGGTTTCGAGAATATCCTCGCGGTGATGGCCGAGCACCAGGGCATCGCAACCTTCCTCGCGGGCAATGCGATAGAGATTGCCACGACGCAGCCGCGAACAGAGCGAGCAATAGGTGCCACCGCTCGGGACCTTCTCCTTCACGATCGAATAGGTATCCCGATATTCGACCCGGTGCTTGACCCCGATCGAGGCCAGATACTCCGGCAGAACGTTTTTGGGAAAGTTGGGCTGTCCCTGATCCAGATTGCAGGCCACGAGCTCGACCGGGAGCAGACCGCGCCATTGGAGGTCGAGCAGGATGGCGAGCAGGCCATAGCTGTCCTTGCCGCCGGAGAGACCCACCAGCCAGCGCTTCTGGCCCTTTAACATGTCGAAATCCGTCAACGCCTGGCGGACCTGACGGATGAGCCGTTTGCGCAGCTTGTTGAAGGAGACGGAGCGCGGAGCCTGCGCGAAAACCGGATGCACGGTCGACAGGTCGAGCTCGTCCTCGCCGTCGAGCACGGCGCTGTCCTTAGTGTCGATCGTGGTGACGAGGTTCATATCAAGCTCCGCCGCAGGGGCATGTCATGCCCTGCAATGCCCTTTGCGGGCTCGAAGATCAAGTGCCGAAGACGGACCAGCCGGTTCGAGAGGCGAGCATCTCGAGTGCCACTGAACCCAGCGCCGAATTGCCGACCTTGTTGAGACCCGGCGACCAGACGGCAATGGAGGCTTTGCCCGGCGCGACCGCGAGGATGCCGCCACCGACGCCGGACTTGCCCGGCAGACCGACATGATAGGCGAAATCACCCGAACCATCGTAATGGCCACACATCAGCATCAACGCATTGATGCGCCGCGCCCGCTTCGGCGAAACGACAGAGAAGCCGGTCAGCGGATTGGTGCCGCGATTGGCAAGAAACAGGCCGGCATGCGAGAGCTGCACGCAGGAGAGCGCCAGGGCGCACTGATGGAAATAGACGCCGAGCGTGTGTTCCACCGGGTGTTCGAGATTGCCGAAGCCACGCATGAAATTGGCGAGCGCGAAGTTGCGATACCCGGTCCGCTGCTCCGATCGCGCCACCTTCTCGTCGATGGACATGGTCTCGTCGTCGGCGAGGTAGCGCATGAAACGCAGATATTCACCGATCGCCTCGCGCGGCGCATGACCAGCCACCACCATGTCGGTGACGACGATCGCGCCGGCATTGATGAAGGGATTGCGCGGGATCCCGTGCTCGTGTTCGAGCTGGACGATGGAATTGAAGGAGGAGCCCGACGGTTCGCGGCCGACCCGCTTCCAAACGGATTCACCCGCCTTGCCGAGCGCGAGCGTCAACATGAAGACCTTGGAAATGCTCTGGATCGAAAACGCCGTGTCGGCGTGGCCCGCCTTGTAGGTTTCGCCGTCGACCGTGGTGATGGCGATGCCGAACTGCTTCGGATCGACGCGAGCGAGCTCCGGAATGTAGTCGGCCACCTTGCCCTCGCCGAGGCGCGGCTCGAGCGCGCTGACAATTTCGTCGGCGATCAGCTGCAGATCCATCTCTTACCCCTTACCCGAGTTCGTGCCGTGTCATCTTCCCCGGCCTGCGCTGCACTGCAAACAGAAAAAGCCGCCCCGAAGGGCGGCTTTCCACAAATCCGTCGCGCGAGCAATTAGCGCGAGTAGAATTCGACGACCAGCTGCGGTTCCATGATGACCGGATACGGAACATCCGCCAGGTTAGGAACGCGAGCGAAGGTGGCAACCATCTTGTTGTGGTCGACTTCGAGATAGTCCGGAACGTCGCGCTCAGCGAGCGAAACCGATTCGAGGACGGTCACGAGCTGCTTCGACTTCTGACGAACTTCGATGACGTCGCCGGCCTTGCAGCGATACGAACCGATGTTGACGCGAACGCCGTTGACCGTGACGTGGCCATGGTTGACGAACTGGCGGGCAGCGAAGACCGTCGGAACGAACTTGGCGCGGTAGACGATGGCGTCCAGACGCGACTCGAGCAGGCCGATCAAGTTTTCACCGGTGTCGCCCTTGCGGCGGTTGGCTTCTTCGTAAGTTGCGCGGAACTGCTTCTCGCGGATATCGCCGTAGTAGCCCTTCAGCTTCTGCTTGGCGCGCAGCTGCACGCCGAAGTCGGAAAGCTTGCCCTTGCGGCGCTGGCCGTGCTGGCCAGGACCGTATTCGCGACGGTTCACCGGGGACTTCGGACGGCCCCAGATGTTTTCGCCCATACGGCGATCGATCTTGTACTTGGATGATGCGCGCTTGCTCATCGTATTTCCTTCTCAACAGGTTACAGCGGTTTGTTGCCAAGCCGCTTAAGGAAACACGCCCTCCTCTGAACCTCCGTTTCCGAGGTTCCGACAGGCTTCTCACGTTAGCGAACGGAGAAAACCACGGGACATGTCAAAACAAACACCGGGCATTTCGGCCCGGCGTTGGTGGGGTCATTAGTGGCGTTGTACAAATTTGTCAACACAGCATCGACGCTGCCAGGCTCCGAACCTGCACATAGAGACTGTCCTGGACGTTCTCCAGCGGAAAAAGCCGCGAAACTGCCTGCAAAGGCTGACAGAACGCAAGAACTCCGCTATCCCCGGGGCATCCTCAATGAAAGAAGATGCGTCCCTTGATGATGAGAGATCTGTTCCGCCTGCCCTTGCTCGCCCTCCTCGGCCTCATCATGGTCATCAGCCCTGCGACAGCGGAGATCCAGAAGCCAGGCCATGCGCATATCCTGGTCGATGCCGCAACCGGCAAGATCCTCGAAGCGGACAATGCGGATAAAGTGCTCTATCCGGCATCACTCACCAAGATGATGACGCTTTACCTCACCTTCGAAGCTCTTCATTCCGGCCGGTTCGACTGGGAGCAGCGGCTGGTCATCTCCAAGAATGCCAATGACAAGGAACCCTACAAGTTCGCCGTCGGCGCCGGCAACACGATCAGTGTACGGGAAGCCGTCATGGGCATGGTCGTGCTCTCGACCAATGACGCGGCAACCGCAGTGGCCGAGGAACTGGCAGGCTCCGAGGAAGCCTTCGGTCAGATGATGACGTCGAAGGCGCGCGAGCTCGGCATGGCCAGCACCGTCTTCACCAATCCCTCGGGCCTGCCCGACCCGCGCCAGGTAACGACCGCGACCGACATGGCACGGCTCGGTCTGGCGCTGATGCGCGACTTCCCAGAGGAATACAAACTCTTCGCGTTACGCGGCATGACATTCCGCGGCATGAAGTTTCGCGGCCACAATGCATTCCTGGTGCAATATCCGGGCGCCGAAGGCATCAAGACCGGCTTCACAAATGCCTCGGGCTACAACATCGTGACCTCCGCCAGCAACGGTAACCGCCGCCTCGTCGGCGTGGTCCTCGGCGCCGACAGCGCCAATGCTAGAACGCAGGAAATGATCACACTCTTCGACCGCCATTTCGGGACCAAAGTCAGCCAGTGATCACAGGCATACCAGGAAGGCAGAGCCCATGACCGAGACCGTTCTCGACCGCTTTCTCCGCTATGTCGTGATCGATACGCAGTCCGATCCGACATCGGACGCACAACCGTCGACCGAAAAGCAGAAGGATCTCGGCCGTGTGCTGGTCGCCGAACTCCTGGCGCTTGGCCTCTCCGACGCGCATATGGATGAGCACGGCAATGTCTATGCGACCGTCCCGGCCACTACCGCGAAGAACGTTCCGGTCATCTGCTTCTGTTCGCATATGGACACGGCACCCGACTTCACCGGCACGAACGTCAAGCCGCAACTGGTGCGTAACTATGAGGGCGGCGACATCGCACTGCCTGGCGACACGAACCAGGTGATCCGAGTCGCCTCCCATCCGCAGCTCAACAAGCAGGTCGGCAATGACATCGTAACGACCGACGGCACCACCTTGCTCGGTGCCGACGACAAGGCAGGCGTGGCGGAGATCATGACGGCGGCGGCCCATATGTTGGCAAATCCGCAAATTCCGCATGGAACCGTCAAGATCCTTTTCACCACCGACGAAGAAATCGGCCGCGGCGCCGACAAAGTGGATGTTCAAAAGCTCGGTGCTCGCTTCGCCTATACGCTTGACGGCTCGACCATCGGCGAGATCGAGAACGAGACCTTTTCGGCCGACGGCGTGACGATCGAGATCACGGGCGTCGCAATGCATCCGGGCTATGCCAAGGGGAAGATGGAGAACGCGATCAAGGCCGCAAGCGACATCGTCGCCCGCCTGCCCCGCGACATCGCGCCTGAATCCACCGAGGGCCGTCAGGGCTTCATCCACCCGGTTGATATCTCGGGCAGCATGGATAGCGCCAAACTCCAGTTCATCATCCGCGATTTTACGGAAGAGGGCCTGAAGGACAAGGAAGGCCTGCTGGAACGCATCGCAAACGACGTGATGGCCACCTATCCCGGGTCGCGGCATACGTTCACGGTCAAGCATCAGTACCGCAACATGAAGGACGTGCTCGATCGCCATCCGGAAATCATGGACAATCTCGAAGAAGCCGTCCGCCGCGTCGGTCTCGAGCCGGTACGCCACAGCATTCGCGGCGGCACAGACGGCTCGCGCCTGTCGTTCATGGGCCTGCCCTGCCCCAACATCTATACCGGCGGCCATGCCTATCACTCGCCGCTCGAATGGGTGAGCGTTCAGGATATGGAAAAGGCCGTCGAGACGATCGTCGCCTTGGTCAAGGTCTGGGAAGAGCGGGCAGCCTGAACCGTCCCGCGGGCCTGCTAGCGATCGAGGTTATTCGGCGGCCGACGCTGTTTGATCGTCTGCATCCACGAGGTTCGGATCACCCGGCTTCGTCTCGGCTTCCAGATCCGGGAAGGCGACGATGCGATTGCCGGAAAAGTCGGTATGCACGACGACGAGCCCCTGTTCCTCGAAATAGCCGAGCAGACGTCGGGCGCGGCGGGCCGAATGCGTGCCATAGGCTCTGGCGATGCGATGGTCGGACGGGCATTCCTCGCTGCGGAGCGCTGCCTTGGCCAATAGCAGGAAGACGCCCTGAAGGTCGTCGGAGACGCGCACTGAGAGCGACAGCGCCGTCTGCCAGCCCTCGCTGGCCGCCGTTTCGTCGTCCACCCCGGCCCTCGTGATCGCCACACGGCGACGGAATTCGCCCATGGGCATGGGCGGGCCAGCGACACGGCGCATGCGGGCGCGCACGAGAAACTCCTGATACAGCACACTGTCAGTCCGGTAAGCGGCCTGCGGATCCCCGAGGATTTCGGAAAGCACGGCAGACAACCGATCCTCACGCTCTTCGGCCGACATTTCAGCGCCACGCATCGGCGATTCGCTTGGCACAGGCGCCATGGACGCCGGTGTTGAACGCGAGAGCTCGGCGAGGATATCCGTCGTCGGGCGCGGTGCGGGCGGCGCTCGGCGCACGATCGGCCGGGCGAACTCCTCCGGGTCTGGCGTAAAGATCAGGTCCTCGACATCCGGCAGTGCATCCGGCAGCGGCATGAGCATGGGGGACGACGAACGCGCCGAGGTCTCGACGGCACCAATGACGATCGGCAGCGGCCGGCGCGACATGGCAGGGCCGAGCGCGACGAAATTGCCGCGCTGCAGGTCGCGGAACATCTCTGCCTGGCGGCGGTCCATGCCGAGCAGGTCGGCCGCACGCGCCATGTCGATATCGAGGAAGGTGCGTCCCATCAGGAAGTTGGAGGCTTCCGCCGCGACGTTCTTGGCAAGCTTTGCGAGTCGCTGCGTGGCGATGACGCCGGCCAGCCCGCGCTTTCGGCCGCGGCACATCAGATTGGTCATTGCACCCAGCGACATCTTGCGCGCGTCTTCCGAGACATCGCCGCCGACGGCCGGCGCAAACATCTGCGCTTCATCGACCACGACCAGCACCGGATACCAGAATTCGCGATCCGCATCGAAGAGACCATTGAGGAAGGCGCCGGCGGCCCGCATCTGCTGCTCGACATCGAGACCTTCGAGCGTGAGCACGCAGGAGACGCGGTGACGGCGGATACGATCGGCGATGCCAGCCAGCTCCGCCTCGGTCCGTTCGCCGTCCACCACGACGTGGCCATACTTGTCGGAGAGCGTGACGAAGTCACCTTCGGGGTCGATGATGACCTGCTGGACCCACTGGGCAGATTGTTCGAGCAATCGGCGCAGCAAATGCGACTTGCCTGAGCCGGAATTGCCCTGCACGAGCAGACGGGTCGCGAGAAGCTCCTCGATATCGAGCTTGGCAGGCTGACCGCCCTGCACCGTTCCCATATCGATTCCGACCTTCAATGGCGGTATCCTCAATTCCTGTGTTGAACTCTAGTCCCTAACAGACTTGGAAGCCCCCGTGTGGCCTGCATCCGCGAAACCCACAGGGAAGTGCTGACGTCAGGCGACCTTTCGGCGACGCAGGAGACCAGCCAGCGCCATGCTGAGTATCAGCGGAGGCAGAAGCGTGGCAAGCCCGCTGCGAAGGCCCGAGAGTTCCGCCACGAAACCAATCATCGGCGGCCCGACCAGGAAACCGAACAGCGCGATGAAGCTCAGGATCGCGACGTTCTCAGCCGCGGGCCGATCGCCGAGATCGGCAGAAGCCGTGACGGCAAGCGGAAAGCCAACCGATACGCCGAGACCGACGCAGGCAAGCCCCAGATACACGATGGTCGTCACGGGGGCGACGACGACAAGCAGCATTCCCGCCAGCGAGAGCGACAGGCAGATTCGCGCCAGGATGACGGGCCCGAAGCGCTCCTTGGCCGCATCGCCGAGGAAGCGCCCAAGCGAGACCATCATGGCAAAGACGACATAGCCCATGCCGGTCGCCATGCCTGATGTCGCAAAGATATCCTTGAGATAGACGGCCGACCAATCGGCAACGGCCCCTTCCGTCATCGTGATGCCGAAGACGAAGAGGCTGATGCCGAGGATGGCCGGACCCGGCAACCGCCAGGATGGCCGCTTCTCCGCTTCAGCGACCGGAGCCGCGTGCGCCGGCAAGGCCCGGCAGACGACCAGGGCGACCGGCGCCAGAAGAAGCGACAGCAGACCGATCGCCAGGAATGGAGAGGCTTCGATTGCGAGAAAGACTGCACCGATGAGACTGCCGGTCATGATCCCGAGACTCCAGAAGCCGTGGCAGCGGTTCATGATCGAAGCCGTACCGCGTTTCTCGATCACATCGGCCTCGACATTGAGACCGAGCTCGATCGTCGAAAGCCCGATCCCGAGCAGCGCCAGCAGCAGGAACAGCGAAACGATATCGGGTGCCGCGACCGGCAGCGGCACCAAAGCGAGAAAGACCGGAAAACCATAGATCAGCGTATTGCGACTGCCGATCCGGCCGACAAGCTGCCCGGCGAAGGACAGCATCAGCAGGATGCCAGTCGGCAGACCGAGAAGCGCGACGGCGAGTTCGGCTGGCCCGAGCGCAAGGCGCTCCTGCACACCGGGGATCTGCGGCAACCAGCTGCCAAAGGCGATCGGCTGCAGGAAAAAGGCGGACATGATGGCGGGCTTGGGGGGCATGATTGGTCCGGGGACAAACGATGAAGGAATCACAAGGCCGACTGTCGGCGAGCCCGAGTGATTTGCAAAGCAGACCACCCGTCGGAGTGGTCTGCTTGCGTGGAAAATAGAAGAACGGTTCGATTGCTCGAGGCCACCCGAACCGTTTTCTCGTTGCTCAAACCCGGAAATCCCAGAGGGCGAGACTTCTTGGCCTCTTACACTCCTCGTCCTCCGGCAAGCCGATGTCTCGGCGCATCTGCGGTGACAAATGGGCCGCAAGATTGCGGACCTGTCGCCGCCTCCAGCTCGCCCCGATTAACGCGGCAAACATTCGCCAGGAACCAAAGTGTTCGAGCAGTTCGTCCATCCGCTTCGAAAGCGGAATTTCAACTATAGATTGATTTTCGTGCATGACTTGTCCGTCCCGGAACGCCGATGCGTCCAGGTCCTTTCGGTGATGAAAAGCGACGTGACACGAGCGGACGAACGCGTTCAGGCGCGCAGACAGCAAGTCACATCAGGATGATTGAATACGCCGGAAAAGGCAGGAAAAATGACTGTTCAGACAGTCATCGGGTGTATCGAGCGGTGGTGGGGGATCCCACGCACATCGAAGACACCGATCCGCCAGAGAGGCGCATGCGCAGAGAAAAATGAGTCATATGTCGCCTCCTGTAGTTTGTGTTGCGGATGGCCGGAACATGCCACGCAAAATCCGCTCCCGCAAGACCGCAATTCGAGATTGCAAATCTTGACAAGGGGCCGTTGCGGATATGCAACAAATTGTCGCAGGCCAGTTCGGAGCCGAGCGAGATCTTACCGGAACAGGGGTCCGGACACAGGCCGGAGCGAGAGGCCCATGCCCTGCATCAGGCGCCGTGTGGAGAAATCCTGGCTGCCGGAGGTAAAGACGGCGAAGTCGAAATCCTCGGGGTGCTCTACCCCCTCCACCAGCGGAACGAGGCGCCGCGCCTGCCTGGCAATCGCTTCCGCCGGATCGAGCCAGTCGACCGGCCAGGGAGCGAGCCGGCGAAAGACATTGGCGAGAAAGGGATAATGCGTGCAGGCCAGCACGACGATGTCCGTCCTCATTCCATTCTTGTCGACGAAACAGGGCGCGATCTCGGCCAAAACGGCCTCGTCATCCAGCGCCTCGCCCCGAATATAGGCCTCCGCCATGCGGGCGAGGTTCTCAGAGCCTACGAGGCGGACATGACATTGCGAGGCGAAGGACTGGATGAGGTCGCGCGTGTAGGCGCGTTTCACGGTCCCCGGCGTGGCGAGCACCGAGACGAGACCGGAGCGCGTGCGCTCGGCCGCGGGCTTGATCGCAGGCACCGTGCCGATGAAGCGCATCTCGGGAAAACGCTGCCGGAGATCGGCGCCCGCAAGCGTGAAGGCGGTATTGCAGGCGACGATGACAGCGTCAGGCTCATAGCGCTCCAAGAGGTCCTCGAAGAGGCGCACGATCCGGGCCTTCAGGGGCTGCTCATCCCAGCCGCCATAGGGAAAACCGGCATCGTCGGCGACATAGATGAAGCCGCGCTCCGGCATGAGCAGACGCGCCTCACGCAGGACGGTGAGGCCACCAATGCCGGAATCGAAGACCAGGATCGGCTTTGATCCGACCGCATCTGTGTTACTTGCCGACACCTTCGTCATCTGATCCATCTTCCGCCACCACAGCCTTCACCGACGCATTGATCTGGCCTGGCCGCGAGAAACGGTCGAGCGAGGTGATCACACCGCGGATCACGTGGATCTCGGGCGTCGTGAAAGCCCGCCTTGTGAACACCGCACGCAGATTGTCGATCATCCTCGGCTTTTTGTTGGCGGGATGGAAATATCCCCTGACGTCGAGCGCCTGCTCCAGATGCTCGAACATGCCGATCACCTCGTCCTTGGTCGCCTGCGGCTGTTCCGGTGCATCGAAAGGCACGGCATGTAGATCCTCGATGTCGGACTTCATCCATTCATAGGACATGAGAAGCACCGCTTGGGCGATATTGAGCGAGGCAAAGGCCGGATTGACGGGAAACGTCACGATTTCATCGGCAAGCGCCACGTCTTCGGTCGAGAGGCCTGACTTCTCGCGTCCGAACAGGATTCCGGTCTTCTCACCCGAACGGAACCGCTTGCGCAGTGTCTCGGCTGCGGTGACCGGCGAACGCACGGGCTTGAACCCGTCCCTGAAACGCGCGGTCGTCGCATAGACGAAGTTGAGATCCGCGACCGCCTCTTCCAGTGTCTCGTAGACCACCGTGCCGTCGATCACGTGATCTGCCTTGGCGGCAGCAGAACGCGCCTTGTCGGACGGCCAGCCGTCACGCGGCTTCACGAGGCGCAACTCCGCCAGCCCGAAATTGGCCATAGCGCGCGCCACCATGCCGATGTTTTCGCCAAGCTGCGGCTCAACCAGAATGATTGCCGGCCCTTCGGCCAGCATGACGCGCTCGCTATTCGTTCCTGCCATGATCTGCCCTTCGTAGAAATGTCGGCACCCATTCGCACAAATCGACCGTTACGCAAAGGGGTGGCCTAAGGGATCTACGGCCGAAATCCGCGCACTTCAAAAAGGAATTCTGTCGACGACAAAATCCCGAAAGCCGTCAAAGCCCGCCCTGTGCCTTGAGGTCCTGCTTGATGGAGGAACCGCTCTGCCCATCCACCACGGGATAGATGTCGTCGATGACCGCCTGACCATCCTCTTCGACCACGTGGAAGATCAGGACGGTATCGGCCTCGTATTCGGCACCCTCCCCAAAACAGCGCCGATTGTTGAACAGGGCGGTCACCTGACCATCGCCATCATCTTCGATGCGGATGTTCTCGAACGCACAGCCATCCTGCCCTTGCGCGATCGGATCGTAGTCGAAGGGATAGCCGGTCGTCTCTCCCTCGGGCAGCTCATGGGGCGGGTTCTTCGACGCCGCCGCAAAAGCCGACTGAAAATCCTTGCTGAACAGCCGCGACAGCCGATCCACGCTGAAGACGTCCTCGCTCGGCTCGTCGACCGTATCGTCCCAGCTGCGCGCTGCGGCCTCGACGATTTCCCGGACCGGTGCCGTGACATCGGATGCGACCGAGATGGGCGCCGCCGAGACGAGGCAAGAAGCCAGCATGAGTATTCTGGACACCATGCTCTTCATGAACAGCTCCGATTGGACCTTCGACACACTGTTTCTACCTGCAAATTAACGGCCTTCGAAAACCAAGTTTGGGGACAAGTGCACACCAAAAGTCTGAACCGAGAAATTCCCTGAAGTATCCCTCTCCTGTTTGCCTTGTACCGAGAGAATGTTATAGGCAGGCCATCGGCACGGCGCCCTCCCCGCGCTCGTTCCAGAGGCACCAACCCCGCGAGGATATTCATGAGCAAGATCAAGGTAGCCAACCCGGTCGTCGATCTCGACGGCGACGAGATGACCCGCATTATCTGGCAGTTCATCAAGGAGAAGCTGATCCTTCCCTACCTGGATCTCGACATCGAATACTACGACCTTTCCGTCGAGAACCGCGACGCGACCAACGACCAGGTCACCATCGATGCCGCCCACGCCATCAAGAAGCACGGCGTCGGCATCAAGTGCGCGACGATCACGCCGGATGAGCAGCGCGTCAAGGAATTCAACCTCAAGGAAATGTGGAAGAGCCCGAACGGCACGATCCGCAACATCCTCGGCGGAGTCATCTTCCGCGAACCGATCATCTGCAAGAACGTGCCGCGCCTGGTTCCCGGCTGGACCAAGCCGATCGTCGTTGGCCGTCATGCTTTCGGCGACCAGTACAAAGCAACCGACTTCAAGTTCCCCGGCAAGGGCAAGCTGACGATCAAGTTCGTCGGTGAAGATGGCGAAGTGATCGAAAAGGAAGTCTACAACGCACCGGGCGCCGGCGTCGCCCTGGCGATGTACAACCTCGACGAATCGATCCGCGAATTCGCCCGTGCTTCGATGATGTACGGCCTGATGCGCAAGTGGCCTGTCTACCTGTCGACCAAGAATACGATTCTCAAGGCCTATGACGGCCGCTTCAAGGACATCTTCGAAGAAGTCTACCAGACCGAATTCAAGGCGAAGTTCGACGAAGCCGGCATCGTCTACGAACACCGCCTGATCGACGACATGGTCGCCTCTGCGCTCAAGTGGTCCGGCGGTTACGTCTGGGCCTGCAAGAACTATGACGGCGACGTCCAGTCCGACACGGTCGCTCAGGGCTTCGGCTCGCTCGGCCTGATGACCTCGGTTTTGCTTTCCCCCGATGGCCGCACGGTCGAAGCTGAAGCAGCCCACGGTACGGTGACGCGTCACTACCGCCAGCACCAGAAGGGTCAGGAAACCTCGACCAACTCGATCGCCTCGATCTTCGCCTGGACCCGTGGCCTCGCCCACCGCGCCAAGCTGGACGACAATGCTGACCTGGCCAACTTCGCGACGACGCTCGAAAAGGTCTGCATCGACACGGTTGAGGCAGGCTTCATGACGAAGGATCTGGCGCTGCTCATCGGTCCCGATCAGCCGTGGCTCTCGACCACCGCCTTCCTCGACAAGGTCGACGAAAACCTGAAGAAGGCCATGGCCGCCTGATCGGCAGCCAAGGCTTGAAAATCCAGAACCCGGTCACGGCAACGTGGCCGGGTTTTCTGTATCCGTGATGTCCACCCTGCAAACCAGTTGGTCGAGGCAGAACCAAAAGTTCAAGACGTGCACCCCAGGCCCATCTATGACAAGACATGCTCCAATGAGCAGGGAAGTCAGAGCACAATGGACAATGTTGAGGTTTGATTTACACCGACGTTTTGGTTCGGGAGGTTGGTTAAGATCTTCCAGCTAGCTCGTTTACCTTGCGACCGAAAGCGCCCATCTCGAACGGTTTCGTCATCACGTGCATGTCCTGGTTGAAGTGGGCTGGATTGAGAACTGCGTTTTCCGCGTAGCCGGTGATGAACAGCACCTTAAGGCCGCTGCGGGCAACGCGCGCCGCGTCGGCAAGTTGACGACCGTTCATGCCATTTGGCAAGCCAACATCCGTGACGAGCAGATCTATGGGGCGGTTGCTATTCAGCACCTTCATCGCGGACGGACCATCAGCCGCTTCAATGACGGAATAGCCCAGCTCCTCCAAATAATCCGCTGCCACCATCCGGATCAGTGGCTCATCATCGACCAGCAGAACAGTTTCGCTGTGTTCAGCATTTTTTACGATGGGCTGCGTAGTTTCTTTTTCGGGGCCGATTTGTTCAGTCTCGGAATGACGCGGCAAATAGATGGTAACTTTAGTTCCCTGGCCGACTTCTGAGGTGATCTCCGCTGCGCCCCCGGATTGGCCAGCAAACCCGTACACCATCGATAGACCCAGACCTGTCCCCTGCCCGATCGGCTTCGTTGTGAAGAAGGGATCAAACGCGCGGGCCATCACTTCCGGAGACATGCCCGAGCCCGTATCACTTACGCTCAGCCGGACATACGCACCGGGCTCAATGTCATGCTGCGCAACCGTCTTGGGATCCAGCCAGACATTTCGGGTTTCGATAACCAGCGAGCCACCATCGGGCATGGCGTCACGCGCATTTAGGCAAAGGTTGAGCAGCGCGTTTTCGAGTTGTCCCGCATCGACAAAGGTCGGCCACGACGAGTTTTCAGTTCGCGCTTGGACAGCAATACCCGGTCCGACACTGCGGTGCACAAGTTGCAAAATTCCGCCAATCAGTGAGTTCACATCCACAGGCTTTGGATCAAGGGTCTGCCGCCGTGAGAAAGCCAACAGTCTCTGCGTCAGCGCGGATGCCCTCCTTACCGACTGACTTGCCTCGCTGAGGAAATGATCCACATCGGACAGTCGACCCTGCGTCACGCGACGAGAAATCGCCTCCAGGCTCCCGCCGATACCGCCGAGAATGTTGTTGAAGTCGTGGGCCAGACCACCGGTTAGCTGTCCCACGGCCTCCATTTTCTGAGACTGACGCAGCAAATCTTGTGCTTGGGCCAATTCTGTCTCGCGGGCTTTGTACTCAGAAAGGTCTCGGCCAACTGCAATGAAGTTGACGTTGTCTGCTTCTGGCGAAACGGTCCAACCGATTGAAGTCCAATTCCCAGACTTGCTCATGATCCTGTTTTCGAAACGGGTGGGCTGACCGGTCCTTCCCATTTCCATAAGCGCCATCGTCGTGGCCCCGACATCGTCCGGATGAATTATGTCAGCGTATGGATTGGTAAGCAGTTCATGCTCGGTCCAGCCGAGTACCATCGTCCAGGCTGGATTGACCGCGGACATGCGACCATCATAGCTAGCCCGGGCCAACATATCTTCAGAGAGGCGCCAGAGCTGATCACGCTCGGCGCGCGCCGCCTTCTCATCAGTCACATCTCTGACAATGCAGTAAATCTTGTCCACCTCGGGAACGCAGACCCAGGAGAACCATCGGTATCCACCGTCTTTGGCTCGGTAACGGTTCTCGACTTCAATGACAGCCTCACCCTGAACAAGTTTTTCCAGTGCCTGGCGAGCGCTCGGTATATCGTCCGGATGTAGAAGGTCGGCGAAGTAGGCGCCCCGCATCTCACTTGGTGTATATCCCAGCCGCACACCCCAGGCGGGGTTAGTCGCAATGAAGTGGCCATCCATGCTGACGACGGCCAACATATCCGGGTTTACATTCCAGGTCGTGCCCTGCTCATGAGCACGCTCCAAAACTTGGCGCTCAAGGTCTTCGTTTAGCTCGCGAAGGGCCTGCGTCGAGCGAACAAAGTCACTGGTCTCAATGACGATGGCAATCACCCCAATTACGCGGCTGGTGTCATCTACAACTGGAGAGTAATCGAGGTTCATCCAGACGCGTTCTGCTTCTCCAGAACGATACAAGATCAGTTCCTGATCCTTGTAGGACAGTGTACCTCCCGAGAGACAGATGTTCATGACTTTATCATTGAACGTCGCGACCTCAGGCCAGCCTTCCCGAACAGCGCAGCCCAACAGACCGGGATGCCTTTGCCCCGCAAACTGGGCATAGGCATCGTTGTAGATCATCACGCCATCTTCGCCCCACAGCGATACGATAGGCACAGGCGAACGTATGAGCCAGGCGACCGTGGTCCGGATTGCGGCTGTCCAGTTCTCAACCGAACCAAGAGCAGTAGAAGACCAGTCGTAGCTGGCGATGAGTTCCGAAATTTCGCCAGTCTTCGGGAGAAATGTTGGTCTTTGTGCGGCTGCGGGCATCCTGGTCTCCGGGTTGGACTGCATCAACGAAATCGTGCTTGCCTGACATCCAAGCACTTTGGCCCAGCGCTAAATCGTCCCGCGTCCGAGAAGGATGAATCAACAATGGGGCAGGACGTCAGTGGCAATTCAGGGCAAACCGGGTTTTAACGCCTGTGCCGGACAAAAGATCCACTGCCCCCGAAAAGGCGAGGCCATGTTCGCCACGACAATCATTGCCGCGTGCAGGGCATTTGAACATGCCCATTTCTCACTTTTTGACCAGCGCGAAGCCGGCGGCTGCCAATCCCGTCCCCTGCAAAGAGTTACGCGGCCTGCGATTTAGTTTGGGAAGTTGCTTGCGAAAGCCAATGCAACTTCGCGCGCCCGTGATAGGTATCGAGACACGGCGCTCCCGTCCTCACCTTGCGCTCACGGGAAACGCTCGAAATATGCTTCGAACCTCCCAAACGCTTAATATGTTGCCGCCAACGACTCGCAGTTTCCATTGTCATCTGGCATGAGTGTGAAATGCCGCTCAGTACGCGCCAGTTTGTTAGCTCGACCTTTGCCATCGTCCTGTTTGGCATCGTCGCCGTTTGTGCTTTGATCGGCTCCACGATCTGGCTTTCAGAACGCGCACAAACCCTTTCAGAAGCAGTTTTCAAAGCCCGCGACGTCAAGGCACTCGCAGTTGAGTTACGGTCGGCTCTTCAGACGGCCGAATCCAGTCAGAGAGGATACCTCTACACTGGAAACGAGATTTATCTGTCTCCCTATGATCAGGCAAAGCAAAAAGCTTCCCTTACCTTGGCGGCCCTTCCAGCGGCACTTGCCGAATATCCAGAATTGACCGCTGCCATGGAGAGACTGACTCAGGTCGGCCGTGAAAAGGTGGCTGAAATGGAAACCTCCATCGCATTGAAGCAGGCGCGTGAAGAAGCCGGCGCATTGTCGCTTATTCGCACCAATCGCGGCAAGCTGCAGATGGACGAGATAAATGTATTCGTCTCCGGAATAGTTCTCGCTGCTGATGATCGTCTTTCGGCACTTGTCAACGAACAAACAGAGAACGCGGTCTGGCTTCGCCTTGTTTCGATCATTGACGGCGGCTTCATGCTCCTGCTTGTCGCTGGCGCGGTATACATCGTCGTGAAGTACACAGGTGAACTGAAAGTCTCGCAGCTCGCTCTTGCTCGATCGAACGATAGCTTGGAGCGAAGAGTGGGCGAGCGCACGGCCGAACTAGCTGCTGCCCGCGACCGAGCCGAGATATTGTTGAGCGAAGTCAATCACCGCGTCGCCAACAGCCTGACGCTCGTTGGTTCGCTAATTGCGTTGCAGGCTCGCGCCCAGAACAGCGATGCCACCAGACAGGCGCTGAACGAAACAAAGGCACGTGTGCAGGCAGTGGCACTGCTTCACCGGCGTCTCTATGAGGCGGGAGATGGCCAAGAAGTCGCGATTGACGAATATCTGGTCGGGCTCCTCGAACAATTCAAGGCAACAACCTCGTCCCCAAACATGATCACGGTTATGCATGCGCTTGACCCGATCAAGCTGAAGACAGACGCCAGCGTCAATCTCGGCGTTATCGTCTCCGAATGGGTAATGAACGCGTTTAAATACGCCTATCCCAATCGCTCCGGCGAAATCAGGGTTACCTTGACGCGTCACGAAGATGGCTTTTGTATCTTGAAAGTTGAGGACGATGGCGTCGGTCGCCGCGAAGGAGCAGCAGCACAGGGCACGGGGCTCGGCACACGGATCGTGAACGCCATGGCCTCCAGCATGGGGGCGACAGTCGAATATGTTGCCCGCTCTCCGGGAACAAGCGCGAAGCTTTCTTTTCCGACATAGCGTGGTGCATCTGGCCAGATGCCGGTTTTGCATGCATAGCTTATTGCTAGCACACCCACGGCGGCCCGGATGATCAGTCGAAATCTTTTCAAAGCCCTCGTTCTGGGTTCCATTTCCACCGCATTTGGTAGCGGCGAGGCTGTGGCAGGTGGTAAAACGGAGCCGTTCAGACTGGCGCCTTTCGACATTGCTGCAGATGACTGCACGGCCCCTGCAGGACTCAATCGCAATCTGGTCTTCTTTCAGGACAATGACCGCCAGTTTATGGAAGGCGTGAAGTTCGGCCTGTCGCAGGCAGCGCAGAAGCGCGGACTGAAATTCTCGGTGGAGTTGGCCGACAACGATGCGGGCAAAATGCTAAATGGAGTCGATGCTGCCGTTGGGTCGAAAGTCGGCGCAATGGTTGTAGCACCTGTCGATGCCGTGGGCCTTTCACCGTCCCTCGAGAAGGCGATACAACACGGGGTCTACGTCGGTACGATCGTCCCGCCGCCGGCGGTGACTATTCTTAATGCCCCGCAATATCTGACCGGCGAACGACTGGCACTGGCAGCTTCGGATTACATCGCACGCGAACTAAACGGCCGGGCGAACGTCGTTCTTCTGACGCATGACAGCTTGCAGTTCCTCGCGCCTCGGTTCAAGGCCATGCGCGACGTTTTGGGCAAACTTCCCGATGTGCGGATCGTCGCGGACATTTCCCCGAGCCCCGTAAACGTCGAGGGCGGATACGAGATGATGAAACTCATCTTGCTGGCCCACCCCAAGATTGACGTCATTCTCGGAGCCGACACCGTTGTAATCGGCGCTCTAAAAGCGCTGCGGGAGGCCGGTCGAACATCGCCAAAACAATTCCTTGGAGGTATCGACGGAGAACCGGATGCCGTTGCGGAACTGAAAGATCAGCAGAGCCCCTATAAGGCAAGCGTGAGCCTGGCCTCCCCGGTGTTCGGTTTTGCGCTCGGATCGTTTGCCGCAGACTGGCAAGACGGCAAAAGCGTACCCCAGGCTATGGACATTCTTCCGAAACTGCTGACTGCAGAAAACATAGCCCAATATGAGGCTGATCTTCAGGATCCGGCCTCTGTCTTTGCCGATCATCGCCGCCGGGAGGTGTACCTCAAGATGTACGGCAATATCTGCTTTGAAACCCGAAACGAGTATCTGAACTTTCCGTGGTCATCAGACCACTAGCCGTTCTAAGCCATGGGCTTGTCACTGACTTCTGGCTCAGGCACAGCGCTCCGCAGCCGACACTCATGTCGTTCGCAACTCCAAGCGTAGCCCGATCTTGCAGACGCCATCAGACTTCTGCCCGGGCGAGCCCGCGGGCCATCGCGGCGATGAGGTCGGTTCTCGTAACTATACCGATGAGTTTGCCATATTCCAGAATGGGCACTGCATCGACATCTGTGTCCCCCATCAACGGCAACAACGCTCCGAGCGGCGTGGTCGCAATCGCACGAGGGACCGTGACACTCATGATGTCGATTGCGAGGACTGGTTTATCCCTGTCGGGATCGATCAGCCTTCGCAGAGCGGGGATGAGACCTCGATCAAGACGAAGTGCGTCTTCTCTTGCGCGGCTAATGAGATGCATCTGGAAGATAATGCCTAAAAACCGCTGCTTCTCATCAATGACAGGTAGCGATGTGAAACGGTGACGCCGGAAGAGATCCGCGACCGTACCCAAATCTGTATCTGCCTTCACCGTGATCAGATTCGAGGACATGATGGCGCCCGCAGTTGGGGTGCCGGTCTGGTGTGCTGCCGCCTGGAGCTCGGCTGCACCGATAAGGCGTGCCAAATCTTCGACGCCGAGATTGAATGACTGTCGATAGCGCTGAAGGATATCGCTCAGCTCAATCTCGGAAAGCCCCAGTCGTTCGGCAGCGATCCTGTCAGCGGTGCCATGTCTGTTCTGCTGGTCGAATTGACGAAACGGATAGCGGCGCCCTGTGAGCCTGGCAAAGGCGATCGCAATCAGGACGAGGCTTGCCGTGCCCGTCGCAATTGGCGCAAGCGCGAACCAGAAACCGAGACGCTCCACAGCGTCCGGGCTCATGGCAGCCGTCATGGCGACTGCTCCTGCCGGCGGATGAACTGCCCGCAGCATGAACGTTACAAGGATCGCAAGAGCGACGGCAACGGCGATCCGTAACGTCGGCTCGTGAATGAACAGCGAGATTGCCACGCCAACAAAAGCAGCTGCCGTATTGCCGATGACTGCAGACCATGGCTGAGCGAGCGGACTGTTGGGAACGGCAAACAGGAGAACGGCACTCGCGCCCAGCGGTGCGACAAGGTAGAGGCCACTTTCAAGATTAACGCCGGGAGACAGCAAGAAAAATCCGGTCAGCCAAAGCCCGATGAAAGCTCCAAGGCCAGCACGCAGAGCCTCCATTGGAGCCGTGCCAGTCACTGCCGGCCCAAATGAACGTAAGAACTGCAATTGAATATTCCCGATCGATCGAAAGCACAAACTTTCAGCAAATGATTGAAATTTCAACCGACAAGCAGCGCTCTGAGCCACCGTAACTTAAGATGCGGGCATATGCCGTCAAATGGGCCGGTTTCAAGGCCAATTCCGCTCCTCAGAAGCTGTGTGACCTCGCTATATTGCCGTGAAGAGCTCATTCTTGAACTCTTGGGGTAGATGCCCTGCTTTCAGCGATGCTCATCCGAAGTGCTATTGAAAGCAACCGAAACCGTACCCCCTCGAAAAATCAGCCGGAAAAATCAGATAGAGCGTTGATCTCATGACATTTTCTGACTGGAACCGCCTCCATGTTCGTCCTTGAAGACTGATATCCTTCAGCAGAGCCTAATTGTTTTGAGACCCTGGTTCACGGGCGCTCCACAATCGTTCTGATGAGCCGTTTTCGTATCCTAGTCGATCGAAGCTCGCCACCTCCAGCATCAGACCCCATGGAGCGCGGAAATAAATCCACTCAAAGCCGGCCAGTGGCCCCTCTTCCACATGGTTCGGTCCGTCGAGCACGTCTACGCCCAGTTCCAGAAGGCGCTTCTTCGCTTCGTGAACATCGTCAACCTGAAAGCAGAGATGCATGCCGCCAACTTCAGATGAGCGCAGCGTCGTGCCCGCAGGTTCATCGCCCGTATACTCGAACAGCTCCACGCTGGTGCCGAGACCGCATTTCAGGAACACAAGGTCTTTAATGTTCGATGTCGGCAACGCCCCGAGCTTTCGCTCCATGAAGGCCTCGTCGACGTCGAACGCCCCGGTTCGGAAGACATCGACAGCTCCAAACACTGCCTTGAAAAAGGCGATCCCCTGATCGATGTCCGGCACCGTGATGCCGATATGGTGCATTCCGAATGTCTTGAACCCCATCATTCCCTCCCAGCTTTTTACTAGTTGGCAGTGTCATTTGCGTGCTGTCATTGCCAGGTCACAACGCCTCGCTTATGTCAGGACCATGCCGCCATCGATCATCACGGTCTGGCCGGTCATGTAGTCGGACAAGGAAGAAGCCAGAAACAGAGTAGATCCCGTGAGGTCCTTGGGCGTCGAGACGCGACCAAGCAGGATCGACTGCGAAAACTCGTTTATCGCCTGATCTGGTTTCTGGGTGAGACCATGATCCATGAATTCTCGATCGAGCTGTTGCCAGAGTTCCGTCGCCACCACACCCGGCGCAAAGCAGTTCACGGTGATCCTGTGGTCAGCAAGAGCCCGCGCGGCCGCCTGGGTCAGGGCGACCACGGCGAATTTCGAAGCACAGTAGTGGGCAAACAAGGGGTAGCCCTGCTTGCCGGCGATGGAGGGGGTATTGATGATCTTGCCTCCGCCGCCTTGCTTGATCATCTGCCGTGCGGCTTCCTGCGTGCCAATGAGGACGCCCAGTCCATTGATGTCCATGATGCGCCTGAAATCGGCCTCGGTAACCTCGAGGAAGGGGCATGTCTGACTGATACCGGCATTGTTGAACATCACGTCTAGCCGCCCGAAATGGGAGACCGTCCCTTCGATGGCCTGTCTGGTGCTTGCGCGGTCGGAGACGTCGACCCTGACGGCCAGCGCCTTGCCACCTGTCTGCGCGATCGCTGCTGCCACCCCTTCGGCTGCCGTGGCGTTCAGATCAGCGACAACCACGTTCGCGCCGTTTGCGGCAAGATCCAAGGCGATCGCGGCGCCAATGCCACGGCCGGCACCGGTGACGATCACGACCTTTCCATTCATCATTTCACCAGGCATCAGAGATCCTCCTTCGAAACCGACCCTGAATTGCGGGCCGAGCGAAGCTCGTGTTTATGGTCAGTTTTTCAATGCGCCTGGAGAAGCGGCAGCTGTCAGCCGCGCGTTCTCTTGCCTGCCGCCACGTAGATGAGCGCGGACGCAACCACGAGCAGTCCCTGGAACAGATACTGATAGGTCTGGGAGAGACCGAGGAAGGTTACCGCATTCAACACTTCCGTCAGAAGGATGGCGCCGATCAGGGTCCCGATGAAGGTTCCCCGTCCGCCGGCAAGACTCGTGCCGCCCAACACGACGGCTGTAATGCTGGCAAGTGTGTAACCTATGCCCTGGCGTGGATCGCCAACACCAATCTGGGCCATCAGCATGATCGCTCCGATGCTTGTCAGCATTGAACATGCGATATAGCCGCCGACGAAGGTGAGTTCGATCGGAATGCCGGCGCGCCGCGCGGCGTTTTCGTTCGAGCCAACGGCACGCAGCCGCCAACCAGCCCGGGTTCGCCGCAGGATGAATTCGGCCGCGAGGGTCACCGCAACGAGCACCAGAAACGCGACCGGGAACGGACCCCATTGCCAGTTCACCCAATCAGTGACGCTCATACTGATATAGCCGTCCGGATTGTCGCGCAGCAGGAAGCTGCATCCCTGAATGGCGATATACATCGCGAGTGTTGCCGCAATCGGGGTAAAATTCGCGAAGCGGATAAGCACGCCATTGATCGCGCCCGTCACGAAGGCTGCGACAAACATCAGGCAAAAGCCCACCAACATCATCGCACTGGACGATTCCCCCGTAAGGAAGAAAGAGGCTACGACAACGAGGAACCCGGCAAGCGGGCCGACCGACAGGTCGATCCCTCCCATCATCAGGGCGATCGTCTGCCCCATCGCAATGAAGCCAAGCGCCGTGGCGAGGAGCAATATGTTGTAGATATTGAAAACGGAGAAGAAGTTCTCGTTCTGCGTGAAGACGTAAAGTCCAAGCAGGATCGTGACGATAGCAAGCGGGACCGCCGGGGCGTTATCGGATTGAAGCAGGTTACGCCACCGAGCACCGGACTTCTGGTCGGTGACCGACAGGCTACTGCCCCCATGGGTTTCGGCTTGAACCGCTGCCGATACAATCCGCTCCTCGGTGACATCGTCCCCGGTCAACGTATCGACAACCTGGCCTCGAGACAGGACGACAACCTTGTCGCACAGTCCCTGGAGTTCAACCGCATCAGACGAATTGACAACAACGGGGATGCCGGTCGCCGAGACCTCCCGCAGGATGCGGTAAATCTCGAAACGCGCACCGACATCCACCCCTTGGGTCGGCTCATCGGCAATGATGATACCCGGCTGCGAAAGCAGTGCTCGCGACATCACCACTTTCTGCTGGTTTCCGCCGGACAGCGCAAATATCGGCGCTTCGAGACCCGGTGTCTTGACAGCAAGCGCCTTGAAGATCGCGTTGACCTGTTCAAGCTCCTTCTTGCGGCTCATGATGCCGGCCGTTGCAAAGCGCTCAAGTGCAGAATAGGTCGCATTTTCGCGGACGGTCAGGCTTCCGGCAACACCTTCAATGTGGCGGTCGGAGGGCATGAAGGCTGCCTCATCGAGAAGAGACTGCTGGCTGAGCGATGTGCCGCGCAGCACGATCTCGCCGGTAAACGCCTCAAGGCCTGCAAGCGTCCGCATCAACTCCGGCTGCCCATTTCCGGCAACACCGGCAATGCCGACGATCTGTCCGCGCGCAACCGTGAAGCTGACATCCTTCAGGTGACGGTTGGAGATTCCGGTGACGGAGAGACCGATATCAGCCTCCCCGTCTGGCGCCTTGGGAGGAAAGGCAGAATGCAGGGTTCGACCGACGATCATGCCGACTAGGTCGGTGTCGGCGATCTCTCCGATCAGCTCTGATCCACGAACACGCCCGTCTCTCAAGACCGTGACACGATCCGCGATCTGTCGAAGTTCCGCCAGGCGATGGGTGATGTAGATGACAGAAGTACCAACGGCTGCGACCTCCCGGATGCGGGCAAACAGCATTTCCGTCGAATCCTGGTCGAGTGACGCCGTCGGCTCGTCGAGGATGAGTACTTTTGGATCGAGGGCCAGTGCCTTGGCAATTTCAAGCAAGTGCTTTTGTGCGACGGTCAGACCATCGGCACGCATCGACAAGGGAAGGTCGAGACCCACCCGTGACAATAGACGTTGCCCCACGACTTGCGTCTGTTGGCCTTCAAACACACGAGCGGGCAAGGCAACGCGCATGTTCTCGAGGATCGAAAGGTCATCGAGGATTGCCGGATGCTGAAAACAGATGCCGATGCCGAGCGACTTGGCGATCTCCGGCGTCATCTGGCTGACGGGACGTCCCTCGAAGACAATTTCTCCCTCCGTCGGCTGCAGCGTCCCTGAAATGATGTTCATCAGCGTGGACTTGCCAGCGCCATTTTCGCCCAGCAGCGCATGGACCTCACCTCGGCGGAATTCCGCACTGACATCGACCAGTGCGGCCACGACCGAAAAATACTTCGAGATCCCGGAGAGGCGGATCACCACCTCTTGCGCATCCAAAGCGATCCCTTGCGTGTTGCGTGCCAGCATGTTCTGCGATCCGTCCTGATGGCATGGCCCCGGAGAACGATTTCTCCGGGGTCAGTTGATGGTGAGCGACCTTACTGGCCGACAGCCTTGGCCTGGTCTTCGGGCGAGAGCGCCGACGACATGTAGATGGCGCCCGGCAGATCCTTGCGGCACTGGACGGAATTGGGCTTGCCGGCGACTGAGTCTTCATAAGCAGGCGCCGAGAAGATTTCTTCCTTCGGCAGTTCACCGCCGGTGGCGAGTGCCACGGCCCACTGCACCGCAAGCCGAACGTTGTCATTGCCGGTTGCCACGGTGAACAGCTTGAAGTCCGGGTTGGCAGCCTGGTTGTCCTGCCAGAAGCAGCCGAGCGAATTGCCGTCGGACGTTGCCAGCGCCGGGATCGACTTGCCCTGCTTGGTAAAGGCCGGAAGGGCACCGACGAGTGACGGCCCGAAGTCCGACACGATGACGTCGATCTTCTCGTTTTTGGCGATCTCGGCGGTCAAGACCTTCTGTGTCAGCGCCGGATCCCAGTTGGTGACTGCGAAGGGCTCGGGATTGACGAACACGTATTCCGGCCCAAGCACGCTCTTCAGGCCCTTGAGTTCATCGAGACCCTGGCTGTTGCCGGCCGGACCGCTGAGGAAAAGAACATTGCCGCCATTCGGCAGGATGCTCTTGATCCAGTTGCCCCAGGTTACCCCGTCATTTTCGAAGGAGGAGCCGATGAACTTGGAATAGTTCTCACCTTCTTTGCCACCGACATTGACGCGGTAGGGCACGATGACCTTGCCCGCCTTGAAGACGCTGGTGATGGCCGGGAGAACGGCCGGGCCGGCGTCACCGAATACGACGAGCGCGTCGATGCCCTTGGCGGCCATGCCCCTGATATCGGAGATCGCTTTCTGCGTGTCACCCTGACCATCGGCATACTCGTACTTCGTGATGCTGGGGCAGAGTTCGACCGTCTGCTTGCCAGATGCGGTCGTCACCTGACGCCAGCTGTTGCCGCCATACCCGTCGAGCAGGGCAAGTGTCGCCTGCTTCGGACCGCACCACGATGGAACCTCTGCCTGGGCAAGGCTTGCGCCCCCCATGGCCAGCATGGCCGTAGCTACGGAAATGGTGAGGCCCCTCGTGAAATTCTTATAGTTCATGTCTCTTCCTCCACTTGTTGTCACTAAGCTGTTTTTCTCACGTTTCCGCTCCACCGGAGCGAGTAAACACCGATGCCGAAGCCCAGGGCCAGGGCCTGGATGATGGTCTGGGCCGAATAGGGCACACCGATCGACAGGGCGAATTGGCTCAACTGGTTCAGAAAGAATGCGGCCAGGACCGTCGAAATCGGGAAGCCGCGTCCACCGAGAAGCGAGGTTCCGCCGAGTACGACGACAGCGACCGATGGCAGGAGAAGGCTATCGCCCTGAAAGGCTGTCGGTTCGCGCGTGATACCGGCAATCAGAACGCCTGCGAGGCAGTAGAAAAGCTGCGCATAGACATAGGCGCCCATCTGATAGGTCCGGACCTTCAAGCCGGCGGCTTCGCCGGCTGCCGGGCTTGCACCAATTGCTTCGAACCGGCGTCCGGCAACGGTCTTCTTCAACACAAAGGACACAAGCGCCGTCGCGAACAGTGCGAAAAACACTGAATTGGGTAGGCCAAGCGTCTCTCCGCCCGCGATGGTCGCGAGCAGTTCCGTCGTTACGGAGGGCACGCCGCCGGAAATGGCGAAGACTGCAGCATAGAGAAGCGCATTTGTCCCGATGGTTGCTATGATCGCGTTCAAGCGCAAGAAGCTCACGAGCACGCCGTTCAGGATACCGATCGAAAGATTGATCGCCAGCGCCAGCAGAACAGCCTGGTAGAGAAGCCCGTCGTCCTGCTGCGGGTAGTGCGTCGAAACCACGACAGCAAGCGACACTGCACCGGGAAGGGAAAGGTCGAAGCCGCCTTGCTGCACAACGAGCAACTGGCCGAGGCCAACGATTGCAATGATCGCCGCGAAAGGAAGACTCCCGCCGAGCGCGCCCCATGACAGGCTCGACGGCGCGAAGATCAGGCAGGCGACGAGCAGGATTGCCGTCGACAGGAGAACCGTCAGGAAGCTGCGTGTGAACGGCATGCTACCACTCCTGTTTCATCTGTCGAGCCAACCGCGACTGGGCGGTTGCGCCACAGGCAAAGACGATCAAAATGAGAAATGGCTCGACGATTGCAAGCTTGCCGGGACACTGCCACGGCGCGGCACATCACATTTTTCAGCCAATCGTTCGTATTGAGGGCGACGCAGTAGTCCCTATCAACTCGCAGAAACATCAGTGCCTTCCTCCCGAGACGGTCACGTTTCTTTCACGGCAAGAGCTGAAACTGGATAACGCCGACAGTCCTTTCGAGTTGAAAGGGCAGAAACGATAAACCTTCAGCGTCAGCCCGACCGGCAATCGATCGGACCCTGCAAGAAGATCAGGTGCGTCGGATTGTCCAAATTCTTGCTCCTCCAAGAATTTGTCATGTGTGGCCAAATCTACATTTCCGACGCCTCTCGGAACCGCGGACTTCGCCACCTCAACCTGTAAAGAAATTCACTCCTCCGAACTCCTCATGATCAAGTTTAGACAATTTGAACACTGCCGAAACCGAGAAAATATCCGCTTTGGATATGGCTCCACGACAGACCAAAAGCTGGTCAGGCCGAAACGTCCCGGCGCCTCGTTGACAAATAGGTTTCGATCAGGAGCGCAGCATTGTCCGGCCGCGCCTCAAGCGTGTTTGCCTCGATGGCGTAGGCAAGCTCGACCACGCGTTCGTTGATCGGTGCGCTGATGCCTTGCGCCTTCAGGGTGTCGATGACCCAACCGTTGACCTCCTGGATCTCGGCTCGGCGTCCCTTTCGCCAGTCCTGCAGCGAGGTCGTCAGGGTGTCAGCCTGCGAAAACACCGTCAGTACTTCCTCGAAAATCTGATCGACATAGCGCTCCAGATGATTGGTCATCACGGGCGGCATTCCGATGATCGGGATAACGCGGGCGCCATCGGCAAGTGCGGCCTGCATAGCCTCGTAACCGGCAGCGCGCATCACTTCCAGCATGCCGGGGTAACGCGCTGCATCTCCAAGAGGCAGATTGACGATTGCAGATGGAATGAGCTCTGCAGCATTCACCACAAGCTTCATCCATTTGGCCGAGCGGATATCGTCCATGACTTCGACCCTGCCCGTGCACCGGAGCAGTTCGGCCACCGCCTCCACGCGAGGCTGCGTTGCCGGGTCCAGTGCGCCGAGTGCGAACCAAGACGTATCGTGATCGTTCTGCCGATTGGTGACACCAGGCACAAACATGTTGGAAGCAATTTCGATGACTGCACCCACCGTCCGTTCCCGTCCAACCACTGCCGCAATGTCTTCATGCGTCATGCCGTTTTGCAGGCCGATCACCAGACCATCCTTGGCAAGCACCGGTTCAATCAACAGCGTGGCCCATTTTGTGTCATAGGCCTTCATGACAATGAACACGAGATCGAAAGGCTGCTTTACCTCGGCGACTTCGCACAGGTGGAGAGCCTTGACCCTGGCGTTGATCGTGCGCGTCGGCAGATTGACGGTGATGCCATGCGCCCGGATTGCGTTGACGTGATCTGGCCACTGCTCGATGAAGGTTACATCATGGCCCGCGAGAGCAAAGTCGGCTCCGATGGACGCCCCTTGGGCCCCTGTTCCGAGGAAGGCTATGCGCGGCCGATCGCCGTTGGTGGAAGAATGGGACACGGGGCAGTCTCCTTGCAAACTGGCTTTGTTTTCGGCCGGTCCTGGCGGACCTGCACCGCGCACGATTGTTCGACCTGACCTCAGCACAGGTAGTCGACCTGGTGCCTCGCGATCCGGATGCCCTCGAGTTCGGCCCGCACACCCAGATGGGCGGGATGGACCGCATAGGCGCTCAGGGCCGCCTCGTCATCGAACTCAGAATACAGAACGACGTCGCAGGCATAGGAAACGCCGCTCACGTCGATGCCGATCTCAAGGGTCTTCAAACCCGGGACCACACCGCGCAACGTTTCGAACCTGGTCTTCACCAACTCGGCGGCCTCGCGCCGTTCTTCAGGCGTCTCGCCACGCACCTTCCACATGACGATGTGCTTGATCATGGCCGGTCACCTTGATGCAAAGCCGAGATCCTTGCGACGGGAGCACCCATGAGCCACGCTATCCGCGGAGCTTCTGTTCAGGGGTCACGAGCACGAAATCGCAGGTGACGGCCTCATAGGGATTGCCAAAGCCAAGCTCGGCCGCGCGATCGGCATCATCCACCCCATGGAAATCAGCGAGCAGATCCTCCTTCACGCCGAAGACCGCGTCGGAATGCAGGTAGGGGCAGTCTGGCGTGAAGATATGCGTCGTGATCGGTTCAAATCCGGCGGCCCCGACAATGAAGTGGATATGGGCGGGACGATAGGGATGACGACCCATCTGGCGCAGCAGTTTCCCGACCGGACCATCATCCGGTATCGGATAGAATTTCGGCCGCACGGAGCGGAACCAGTATCGCCCGTCCGCATCGGTTTCGAAAATGCCGCGCAGGTTCATCTCGGGCTGCACCCCCTTCTGCTGCACGTCATAGAAGCCCTCGTCATTGGCCTGCCACACGTCGAGAAGCGCCCCCGAAATGGGCTTGCCCTCCGTGTCGGTCACCCGGCCCTGGACGAGCAGAGGCTCGCCCTTGCCGTCGAGGCAGATATTGGCGCCATGCTGATATCGAGGCGCATCTGCGACGTGGAAGGGGCCGAGCACCGTGGTTTCCGTTGCACCGGAGGGCTTCCGGTTGTTGATCGCGTCGACCAGCATGGAAACGCCAAGGATGTCGGAAAGTAGGATGTATTCCTGCCGCCATTCATTGCAGATCTGGCCGGTCTCGGTGAGAAAGGCGATCGCCTTACCCCATTCTTCCTGTGTCGGCTCAACGTCCTTGACGAAGGCGTGCAGGTGCTGGATGGCGGACGCCATGATCTGCTTCAGTCGCGGATCGGTCGCAGCTGCAATCCGATCGATGACCACGGCTGCGGAATTCTCCTCGGAGAAATAGCCGCTGCCGGCTTCGTGACCTGTCGCACTCTCTGTCATCTCGCCATTCTCCAGCTCGGCTTTACGGGATAATCCGATCGGCGCGCAGCCGGTCGAATGCGTCCGTGAAGGACTCCGTGGTGTCCTGATAGTCGAGGAAACCGGCCTTGCGGCTGCGGGCCATGTCGTTGAAGGTTTCGACCTGACGTCCGAGATCGGCATCCGTGTGCCAGAAAGACGCCACGCGCGAAATCGCGTTGGGCTGCAGTCCATGCTTCCTGACGAGCTCGTCCCAGACAGGGGCCGCATCTGCCATCTTGGCCTCGAGAGGCTGAGGCGAACCGGGATAGTCTGCCGCCTCGACACCGAAATAATCGGCGATACGAGGCCACAGCCACTTCCAGCGGAAGATATCGCCGTTGACTACGTTGAAGGCCGTGTTGGCAGCGGCAGGCGTTGTTGCAGCCCAGGCGAGCTGTTTGGCGAGGATCCGGGCGTCGGTGACATCGGTTGCCGCCTGCCACTGTTCGGCGGAGCCCGGGAAGACGAAAGGCTTGCCCGTCTCCTTGCAGATCGAGGCATAGACGCCGAGCGTTGCAGCCATGTTCATTGCGTTGCCAACAGCGTAGCCGATCAGCGTATGCGGCCGGTGCACCGACCAGGTGAAGCCCTCACGGGCTGAAGCTGAAAAGATCTCGTCTTCCTGAACGTAATAGAAATTCTGGTTCGGCAGACGCTCCTGCTCCTCGCGAAACGGCGTCTGTGGCGCAACCTTGGCATAGTTCTCGAAGGGGCCGAGATAGTGCTTTGTGCCGGTGACGAGAGCGACATGCTGAACGCCCCTACCTTTCAGAGCGTCGAGCACATTGCGCACGATCGCACCATTGACCTCGCAGTTCTTTTCTTCCGTTTCCTGCCTCGACCAGGCGGTGATGAAGACATGTGTCGGCCGAACGCCGTCCAGAGCAGCGGCCACCGAGGCGGCACTCGTCAGATCGCAGTACAGGGTTTTTACTGCAGCAATCGGGCTTTGCGAGCGCGATAGGCCGGAGATTTCCCAGCCTCCCTGGGGCACCAGATGTTCCGCGAGATTGCTTCCGGCAATCCCGGTTGCGCCGACGATAAGGCCATGACGTGTCATGATATCAACCGTTCAAAAGAGTGATCTTGATGCTCTTGCTCGGATCCTGGCCGAACCCGAAGGCGGCGACGGCATCCGTCAGGGCATAATCGTGGGTCTGGATTGGTGACAGGTCGATACCCGTGCGCTCCAGGAAGCGGATGGCGGCGGGCCATACGCCCGGCGAACCGATGCAGCCGCGAACCGTGAGGTTCTTCATCTGGATCTGACCGATCAGGACCGGAACCTTGCGACCGATATTGATCCCGACCATCGACATGCGTCCGTCCTCGCGGGCGTAGTCGAATGCGGCTGCCAGCGATGCGTCGTGACCAGAGGCCTCGATCACCAGATCCGCCCCATGGCCGCCTGTGAGTTCGCGAATACGCTCGGCAGCACCGCCGTCTGTCGGGTCGATGGCAACGTCTGCACCGAGCCGAAGCGCCACATCCCGCCGCGCTGCAAGCGGGTCAACAACGATGACCCGCGCCCCCATGCCAATAGCGGCGGCCGCGGAGACCAGACCGATCGTGCCGCCGCCGGAAACGACAACCGTCTCGCTGGCATTGGTGCCGCCGGACCGAAGCACGGCATAAAACCCGCAGGTGAAGGGCTCGATCAGTGCCGCCTTCTTGTCATCGACGCCGTCGGGCAGTTTGTGCAGCCATTCCGGATTGACGTTGAAGTATTCGCGGTCCGCGCCACTCATCGAAAAGCCGAAGTGATGCAGGCGTTCGGGTGTGCGCACCACGCATTCTCCGACCACGCGGTCGCCCACCTTGAAGCCTGCAACGTTACGACCGACCTCAACGATCTCGCCGCTCCACTCATGACCGGGTGTCACGGGATAAGAGATGGGAATGATGTAGCGACCGGCGAGAAGCTCGTAGTCCGAGTGGCAGATACCGACTGCCTTCGTCCGCACGAGCACCTCGTTCGGAGAGATTTCCGGCATGTTCAGGTCGGCGATGACTGGCTTGTCCGGCGCTTCGAATACCAAGGCTTTCATGATGACCTCCGCGTCAGAGACGTTCGACCTGGCCTATACCGGCCGATTTCACAATGGCTTCCAGCAATGCGATATTCTCGATCATCTCCTCTCCGCTGATTGGATAGATCTCGACACCACGAACGGCACGCGCGAACGCGCGCAAATTGTCCCGGACCGGTTCGGCAGGCGCCACTTCGCGCATGGTGATCGACTGGCCCTTCCAACCCTCGGTGACGATCCAGCCGTCGGGCGCCTCGACATGCGCCTTGTCGCGCACCTCGATCCACCCAAGGGTACCAAAGACTGCGAACCGCGAGACAAACGGCGTCGCCAGCGTTGCCGACACATAGGCCGAACCGCCAGACTTGAAGCGGATATGCGCACTCATCGTGTCGCCCTGAGGGATTTGCGACGCGAGATTCTCGCAGGCGACACGTACGTCGGCCGCTGCCCCCATCAGTTTGACGGAAAGGTCAGTGAGGTGAATGCCAGTGGCCGTCATCCCGCCGGCCGGTGCCTGGGTGGCGTTCAACCGCCAGTTCGACGCATCGAGCGACAAGAACTTGTCATGGCTGAAATTCGCTTCGATCTGCAGCAGACGCCCAAGCCGACCCGCGGCCGCATGCTCAAGGATTTCTGCGATTGGCGGTTCGAAACGCCGCTCATGGCCCATGCCGAGAACAAGACCGGCGTCGCGGCACAGCGCGACGGATGCCTCGGCGTCGCTCCGGGTCATCGCCAGCGGTTTTTCACAAAATACGTGTTTGCCTGCCGCGACGGCCTGCGCGATCTGTTCCTGATGCAGAGAATGCGGTGTCGCAAGCACCACGGCTTCGACATCAGGATCGGCCAGGGCCGACGCCAGATCCGACGAGAAGCGAATGCCGAGATCGGCGGCGAAGGAACGGGCATCCGGGTTGGGGTCGACGGCATGAACGAAACGCATTTCAGCGCCGCCCGCATGGACGAGCGTTGCCATTTTCTTGCCCCACCAGCCAAGGCCAACGATCGCCGTTCTGACCGGATTCGACGCGGAAGTGCTCATCGGTTGTCGACCCTTTTGTTGAAGGGATGAATGTTGACGGATGCCCACACGCCGTTGACGCTGAACGGGTCTGCCTTGTTGAAGGCGATGACTTCTTCCTTGGTGTCGGCTTCGAACAGGAAGAGCGAGCCGATCATCGTCTCGTTGTCATCGCCGAGCAGCGGTCCCGAAATGATAGTCCTGGTCTTGCCGGATGCGAGATAGGCCTTGTGGGCGTCGTAGTGGGAGAGGCGTTTTTGCACGCCATTCGGGTGGTCGAGACAATGGACGATGAAATGCATGGGGAACCCTTCTCATGTAGCTCTGGGTCGAAGAGGCATACCTCTCGAAGACCCGGTCGTGGACGCGATACCTGTCGGTATCGCTGTCGGTCTCGGATGGTCTGATGCGCTGCCCCGGTCCCCGGTGAACACGCCGGCTCGGGGGCCGCGCAAATCGTCAGGCCTTCATGTTGACCAGGATCTTCATGTGCTGCGCGTTTGGATCGAGTAGTGCTTCAAACCCTTTCTCCACCACATCGTCCGGAGCGATTTCGGCGGTGACGATCTTTTCCACCGGGAAGATGCCCGCACCGATCATCTGCGCGATGCGCGGCCAGATCGTGACCGGGTAGCACCAGGTTGCCTCGACGGTGATGTCCTTAAGCGCCCAGAGCATCGCATCGATCGCTGCGGGCTTCACATGCAGTCCGACCTGGACAACCTTGCCTTGACGGCGCACAGCCTTGGCACACAGATTGAGCGAGGCCTCGGCCCCGACGCATTCGAGCGCTACATCCACTCCAACGCCGTCTTCGGTATGCTGTCTGAAGAGGCTTTCGGTATCCGTCTCGCGCGGATCGAAAACGATCGCATCCGGCACAAGCGTCTGTGCGAGCGCGCGGCGGTTAGGGTTGAGTTCCGATACGAAAATCTTGGTCGCACCGGCCGCGCGGGTAGCAAGAAGGACCAGCGCTCCGATCGGTCCGACACCCGAGACCAGCACCGAGCTTCCGGCCTCGACGCCACCACGATCGACTCCGTAGAGCGCAACCGCTGCAGGTTCGATCATCGCAGCCTGGACGTCGCTGACGCTGTCCGGGACCGGGAAAACGTTGTAGCCATTGACGACGGCTCGTTCGCCCATGCCGCCCCAATCCCAGGAAAGCCCGACGCAGGCCATCTTTTCGCTGAGGTGGTAAAGGCCACGCCGACCGTAATAATCGTCACGAGGAGAGATTAGTGGTTGGATCGAGACGCGTGCACCCGGCTGTACATGTGTCACATTGCGTCCGACCTCCACAACGCGAGCAGAAAACTCGTGGCCGAGGATCTGCGGAAGGACGGCACCTGAATAGACATGAGGCTCGCTCGGCGTCACGATTGGGCCAGCTATGTATTCGTGCAGGTCGGTGCCGCAAATTCCACAAACCAGCGGCTCGATGAGAACCATGTCGTCACCCAGCGGACCCTCAGGTGCGGGTACGTCTTCGACGCGAATATCCCTTTTGGTGTAATATCGAACGGCCTTCACGACATTTCTCCTTCCCACAACCCTTGCACACCACCTTCGGACCGGATGCGCCAACGTGGCTAAGGTGCCGTCGTGCCCCGACCGCCAGAAGGCAGCCAGCATAACGCTTCACCGGCACCACGCTGGACCCCAAGCGGCACAGTGCGCACGTTTCCGCCGATCACTGACACCGCATCGACATCAGCTCTAAGCTACTCCATCAGCAACCAATTTTGCTTTTGACGATCCTCCGTGGTCCGCTCGATCAACGGAAAAACCGTGTGCCAGGCGGCACCGAGCCCTTCCGCATCGCTCCGATGACATCGCTCCTCCGACACCATGGTACGAACCGGACCTGACGCTAGCGGATCGCCCCAGAGGTCACATCTGTTGATTTATCCGAATTGGACATTTTGCTCCCAGCAATCGATCTGCACTTCGCCATTATACGCCCAGATGGAGGCCTGCAGAGACCACAACACAGCATCTTCGCTGCAGGTGCGGATCTCGCGTGGCGTGACGATTGGTCGTCTGACCGAAGTCGGCCATACGGGAGGGAGGACAAAATGAACGAGAACACCTCAATTGGATGGGCGGGCATCGGAAAAATGGGCGCGCCGATGAGCCGGCGCGTACTGGAAGCGGGCTATCGCGTCCACGTCTTCGAACCATTGCCGGAAAACCGTGCCACTATTGTCGCCCAGGGAGCAAATGTTTCACATTCCCTGGAAGATCTCGCGGCATCATCCAATGTGATCATTTTGACCATCCCCAATGATGCCGTGCTGAGGGATCTCGTCTTCGGCGAAAATGGTCTCTCAACCGTCATGAAGGCCGGGCAGATCCTGGTGGAGATGAGCACCGTCTCGCCAACCATCTCGGCGGAAGTCGACAATGCCATGGCTGAGCGGGGGGTGGCCTATCTTCGGGCCCCAGTCTCCGGCAGCACCGCAACCGCATCTGCCGGCACGCTCTCTGTAATGGCCTCCGGTCCGGAGGATGCCTTCAAGCGTCTTGAGCCGATCTTCGAATGCTTTTCGTCTCGACGCTTCTACGTCGGCGGGGCAGAAGAGGCGCGTTATCTGAAGCTTGTCCTGAATGCTCTCGTGGGTGCGACATCCGCCCTGCTTGGCGAAGCCCTGACGCTCGGACTGAAGGGCAATCTCTCTCTTGAGACGATGCTCAACGTCATCTGCGAGAGCGCCGTCGCTTCCCCTCTGATCGCTTACAAGCGTGACCTGCTGATCCAGCGCAACTTTGACCCGGCCTTCTCTGTGTCGCAGATGATGAAGGATTTCGACCTCATTCTCGATGCCGCACGGTCCGACCATATCCCCATGTATATGGCCTCCATGATCCGCCAGCAGTACGAAACCGCCTATACGGAAGGCCTGGCGGAGAAGGATTTCTTTGTTCTCTTCGAGCAACTCGAGCGCCGGGCGGGACTGATACCGCCGGCTGAATGATCGCAAGACGGCGATCACAAGGGCGCGAAATGCGGCTGGCAAACAACGGCTCGAGGGTCTAACAACGGGGTCTTGACGCGCGACGGACGGGGGAGCCGACGTGAACGACTACGAAATGCTCAGGGTCATCGAGTTCCTGGACAGGACCCGCAGGCCGTTTGGAGAGGTGATCGACGGTTTCGACGAAGATCCCGTCTGGAAGATCGTGGTCTTCCTGATCAAGTCGCACATTCACAGCCAGCCGGTCGCAATCTCTACGCTCGGCCAGGAATCCGGCCTTCCCTATGCGACCTCAATGCGGCTGATCAATCGGATGGTCGACTGCGGCTTTATCCTGAAGGTGCCGAAAAGCCCTGGATCGAAGACATTCTCCCTGCAACCCGGCGAAAAGCTGCTCCAGTCATTCCAGGTTTATGCGGGCAAGACGAAGTCGCTGCTCGCGCAGACCCTGGGCCTCAGAGGCAGCGAGCAGGAGGAAGAGTACTATTTCGGCGGAACGCCGCTCGGTTCGCAGATCATCCCGCCAATGCGCCTGGTCCAGAAGCGGGCCGAGTCTCATATCGAGCTACGCTTTCTGCTGAACGACGACAATTACTTCTCAGCCATGCGCAATATGTGGGCGGATTTCCGCAACAACCTCGCATCCAAGAAGAACTTCGATCTCCTGCCCCTTCCCGAACTCTATCGCAGGGTTCTCGAAAATCGTGACAAGCCGGTTTCGGACTATGATGTGCTGGCGATCAACATGCCCTGGCTCGGTGAGTTTGCCGAGAAGGGCATCATCCGGCCGATCGACGCCCTGATCCAGAAGACCGGGATCAACCCTCTCGACTTCCATCCCTCCATCTGGTCGACGGCCCACTGGAATGGCCAGGACTATGGCGTTCCCGGCTATTGCACGATCGAGATCCTGGCCGCGCGGCGCGATCTCTTTGCGAATGCCGGACTGGATTATCCGAGGAAGTTCGAGGACGTCCTTTCGGCAGGACGTCATTTCCATGCTCCGCAGAACGGCATGTATGGTGCGGTCTGGGATGGTGCACGCGGCATGCCGATCGCCTCAAGCTTCATGTTCTTCCTTGGCGCCTGCGGCCAGCCGACCATCTCGCTCAGACGCTCGCGCACCGGCTTCACGTTGGAGGGGGTGAACCTAGAGGAGCTGCAATGCACGATCCTGTCGGATGCCGGGTTTGCCGCACTCGACTTCATGCGCCGGCTGATGGAGGTCTCGCCGCCCGATATTCTCAACATGGCATGGGACAAGACGCTCGACGTCTTCATGAAGGGCAAAGCCAGCCTCGGCTACTTCTGGACCATGCGCGCGGCGCGTTTCGAATACGACGTCCAGTCCGTGGTGAAGCGGCGGGTCGAATACCTGCCCCAGCCAGCCGGTCCGGGCGGAAACCGCGCTTCACCAATCGGCGGCTTTCTCTTCTGCATACCGTCTAATCTCCCGGAGGAACGCGTCGAACTCGCCGCAGATGCGATCGCCTGGATGGCCTCGCGGGAGGCAATGAAGGCGCATGTGAAAAACGGCTTCCCGATCGCACCCCGTTTTTCCGTCAGCGCCGATCCAGAAGCAGCGGCCAGCTCGCCAATCGTTCGGTTCGTAGATCAATTAGCCAAGAAGAACCTGCTGCACACATGGCAGCGCCCAAAGATCCCGCAATATGCTGCTATTGAGCGAATTCTCGGCGAGGAGGTGCATGATGCCCTTTCTGGCGCTAAATCCGACAAGTCCGCGCTGTCGAGCGCATCCGACAGGATCGATAGGGAGCTTCGTGGTTGCACATCAAAGCAAGTTTAGCCTGCCAACCCTGGGGCAGGATGTATTAACTAATCAGCGTGTGCTGTCGTATTGCAGTTGAAAGGATCCGAACGAACGACCCGCGTTTGGAAATCTACCAGCCTGAGAACATTCGAGAATTTGTTACGAGCTATCTCGAAAGCGGATTAGGAACATATCCTCGCCGCGGTGGTGTAGACGGGTATGATGTAGTCTGCACAGCCGGCGCACTTTGAGGGGATTGACCTGAGCCCCTGACCTTCCTCCAGATTTTGGTAGAGTTCGTCACATCTGCTCTGGGACTGCTCTGACCCCCAAAAACTGGACCGTTCATAACTGGAGTTTTCCGCGGTAATTTCCCGGCTGGGGAAAAGGAGCGGAAGCATGAAGGCATCGAAGTTTTCGGACGCCCAGAAGGCGTTCATTTTGAAGCAGGGGGACGACGGCGTGCCCGTGGCTGAGATTTGGCGGAAGGCGGGTATAAGCCAGGCGACGTATTTCAATTGGCGCAAGAAGTATACGGGTCTGCTGCCCGACGAGATGCGTCGATTGAAGGCTCTGGAGGATGAGAATTCCAGACTGAAGAAGATCGTCGCTGACCTGACGCTGGACCGGGAGATGCTCCAGGACGTCATCCGCCGAAAGCTCTGAGGCCTGTCCGGAAGCGCAAGCTTATCGACGGGATGCTGGTGGACTGGGGCATATCGATCCGACGGGCCTGCAAGGTCCTGAAGTTCGATATATCGACCTACCACTACAAGTCCCGCCGCACCGGACAGGCCCCACTCGAAAGACGCATCAAGGAAATTTGCGAGACACGCGTGCGGTATGGCTCCCGCCGCGTCCATGTGCATTTGCGCCGCGATGGCTGGATTATCAACATGAAGAAGACACGCAGGATTTACAGCGAGTTAGGGCTTCAACTGCGCAACAAGCATCCGAAGCGCCGGGTGAAGGCAAAGCTCAGAGATGATCGCCAGGAGGCTGTCGGGCCGAACGATGTCTGTGCAATGGACTTCGTTCACGACCAGCTCGCGACCGGCAAGAAGCTGCGCATCCAGACTGTGGTCGACACGCACTCGCGTTACTGTCCGGCCGCCGACGCACGCTTCAACTACCGGGGCGAGGATGTGGTCCAGACACTGGAAGGCATCTGCCCGAAGACCGGCTATCCGAAGACGATCAGGGTGGACAACGTCCTATGTGGGCAAGCAAACCGGGAACAGGCCAACAGGTCTCCCTGCATCAGCAACAGCCAATGCACTAATAAGATTGCAACAGATGGTTTCCACCGTCAACGGGATCGTTCCCTGCCATAGCAAACACAGGATCCATCGGCATGTTGCTCGCCGTGGTCCTCACCGTCCTTAAGATGGGATACGTGCCCAGGTGGAAGGCCCGAACATTATCTACAGGGTCGCAATCGCGCCCTCACGGCACTTGCAGAGAGGGGTCCTTCCACCTGGTCTCCGGTCGTTCAACGAACGGCCGGTATTCTGTCTGTGTCTTGATGACCGCGTGAGCGACACGTGCCATCTTGGCAGTAAGAGCTGTCATCGCCTTACGTCTGCGATCCGCATCATTGGCGTTGCCAGCCATGTATCTCCCAAGTTTGTCGCGGAAGCTGTTATCACGTTGGCGGGATGCGACCTGGGCAGCCATCCAGAAAGTTCGGCGCAGACGAGCGTTTCCGTACTTCGATAGCTTTGTTCGGCCTCGGAAGGTGCCCGACTGCGAGGTCGCAAGATCGAGACCGCAGAACTTCAGAAATTGGCGATGGTGCCGGAAGCGGCGCAGGTCGCCGGCCTCTGCCAAGATCGTCAAAGCATTGATCGGTCCTATCCCGGGGATCTTGCACAGGAGCTGCTAATCCTGATGGTCTGCCAGCAGCGACTGCGCAATTTGCTCGATGCGGTTGCGTTCACGGATCAGGCTTCGACCTTGGCCAATGATCATGCGAAACATGCTGATAGCAACAGCGTCTTCGGCTATGGGCAGCGCTACAGATGAGCAAGCTGTCTCATAGATGTCATTGATTAATCGTGCTTTTGAGACTTTGCGGCCAACGAGCGTCCATGCTTCCGCAACAAAAGCCTCCCGTCCGAGTGAAGTGATGCTGCTGGGCGTCGGGAAGCGTTCGATCAAAGCCAGAAGCCAGTCCGACCGGCTGTTACCGGCAAAGTAGGCGATCTCGGGAAAATAGAGCGGCAGGTAGTGGTTCAGGATGCGGTGCCAAGTCTGGGTCTTGGCTTTGGAGATGACTTCGTGGGTCTTCGACAGTTCCTGCAAATCGTTGATGCCGGCTTCAAGCGGATCGACGTAAACTTGGGTGGCACCGATCCGCAACATGTGCAGGATCACCTGTGCATCCTTCGGATCGTTCTTGTCCCAGCCGTTATGCAGTGCCTCTCGCGTCCTGGCCAATGCAACTGAAGAGATCAGTCGCAACTGGAAACCTGCCATAAGCAGCTTATGCGCCAGGGTACGATGATAATTACCGGTCGCTTCGAAGCCGATGACGATTGGCCGTGACATGGAAGCCAATTCCTCCACCAAGCGATCATAGTCATCCTTGGTCGCCATCACCGTCATACGACGGCGCCGGCCACCTTCGGGCCGCTCGATAAGAACCTCCTGACGGTGCTTCGACATATCGATCGCTACCAGCACGGCGTTTGTGGGAGTAGAAAGATATTTGGTCATGGCTTGTCGCCTCCAAAGTGTTGCCTCGACAACTTCACTTTAGAGACCTGTCGACCGGCCATGACCACCGCCGACGGCGCGCTGCGCTACGCATGGCTTCGCGCGCCGACGGCTATGTCAGAGCAAGATTCCCGATGTGCTATGGTAGCGAATTCATCTCCCGTGATCTTGACCTCTGGGCCTATGCCAACAACGTCACCCTGGACTTGTCACGACCTGGAAAGCCGACCGACAATGGCTTCATCGAGGCGTTCAACAGCAAGCTGCGGTCGGAGTGCCTGAACGCCCATTGGTTCCTGACCCTTGCGGATTCGCGCGAAAAGTTGGAGACTTGGCGTCGATACTACAACGAGGAACGTCCTCACTCGGCGATCGGGTATAACGTCCCGATCGCCCTGCATAATCCCGGTGGCGCAACCAGCCAGCCATCGTGATCAGAGCCGGAAAACTCCAGCTTCCGGCGGTCCAAGCTTCGGTCCCAGAGCAAAAAACTCAAGACTCTCCCGAAAACTGGAGGGAGATTGGGTCTCAGGTCACACTGAAGCACCAGAAACCATTGTCAAAGATCTTTGCAGTCGGAGACGATTGGCAATCGATTTATCGTTTTGCCGGCTCCGACATCAGCATTTTCACGCAATTCGAGGCGAATTTCGGCGCGAGCTGGCAGGGCCGGCTCGAGACGACATACCGATGCAATCAGGTGATCGCCGATGCTGCCGCTGACTTCATTCAGCGGAATCCCGCTCAGCTGCGAAAGGCCGTGCGCTCGGTCAGACCGGCGATAGCACGATCCATCAGTGCCATTCCGATAACCGGCGAGCAAAGTAAACCCGACTTAAGTCAGGCAAGCCTGCGTCTCTTAGAACGGCTTGACCGGTTCCTCGGCGGAATAGCAGACCAGTGGCGCACGAGCAGCTCTACCAAGTTGAAGGTCATGGTGCTCTGGCGATATAACCTGCTTGATCCATTCGCCGGCGGCCTTACCTTGTTCGAGAATATCGAAGTATCGGGCTTGTCATTTCATCGCGCGAAGGGGCTGGAGGCGGATTACACGATCCTGCTGGATGTCAGCGAGGGCGAATATGGTGTGCCCGGCCGAATTGAAGATGACGAGCTTCTGAACCTGGTGATGCCGCAGCCGGAGACCTTCGAATACGCCGAGGAGCGGCGTTTATTTTACGTCGCCCTAACGCGGGCAAGCCGGGGCGTTTTCCTGCTGATGAACGGCCGGCAGCCATCACGATACATTCACGAACTGGCGAAGATCGCTGGCAGCAATTTTCGACTGGAGACGATCGATGGGGAGGCGCTACCTCAATGCCCAATCTGCCATGTTGGGCATCTCGTTGAGAGAAAGAGCAAGACCGGAGACCGCTTTGTAGGTTGCACGCAGTATCCCGATTGCAGTCACAAGTCGCGACTACCTAAAGAAAGACAGCCTATCATCAAAGCAAACCCACTAGGTTCGGAAACAGTGTTACCGGTTTCCAACAAGCGAAAGCTGCGCAAATAGGGCCTCTACACGTTGCAGTGTAATCCCGTGATCGCACGTGCGCGGTGGCGGTCGTTAAGCTCTTGAACCAATTCGAACCGCTGCCTCACACTTGCGAGATTCGACGACTTCTACTTTTCTGAGGAAACATTGTGACGAAGTAGGCCAATCAAACGGGGCAGCAGCTTTTCTCTATCACCGGCCAACTGCACGGCAGGCGCCCGTGTTCTGCCCAAGGTGCTACACGGTGCCGCCAAGCGATCCCTCCAGCGTTGCAAGCTCGTGCCCGCCTGCCATCAGATCCTGCAGCTGTTCTGCGGTGATATCGCCGCGCAAGGCCGTACCCAGTGTCTGGCCACGGTTGAGCACGGTGAAGCGATCACCCACGGCCATGGCATGGCGCACATTGTGTGTGATGAACACGATCGCGATGCCTTGCTTTCGCACCTTGTCGATCGTTGCCAGCACGTTTGCGGTCTGGCGCACACCGAGTGCCGAGGTTGGTTCGTCGAGGATCAAAACCTTCGCCCCGAAATGCACGGCGCGGGCAATGGCAACCGTCTGGCGCTCGCCGCCCGACAGTGTACCCACCGCCTGGTTTGGGCCGCGCAGGCTGATACCCATGGCGCCCATTTCATGCATGGTGATGCGGTTGGCATATTCATGGTCGAACAGTTTCAGCGGTCCGAACTTCCGGATCGGCTCGTTGCCCATGAAAAAGTTGCGGCTGACCGACATCAAAGGGATCATGGCCAGATCCTGGTAAACCGTGGCGATACCGGCCTTGATCGCATCGCGCGGATCGTCGAACTGCATCGGCTTACCTTCGAACAGGATTTCGCCGCTTGTCGGCTTGTGCACGCCGGACATGGTCTTGATGAAGGTCGACTTGCCGGCACCGTTATCGCCAAGAAGGCAGTGGCATTCGCCGGGGAAAATGTCGACCGAGACGCCGGCCAGCGCAATCACCGCACCGAAATGCTTCTCGATATCGCGCATCTGGATAAGCGGCGTGCGGGTCGTGGTGGGGATAGGGCTCATCTCAGCGCTCCCCTGTGATGATGCGACGGATATAGGTGTTGAGAATGACGGCAAACAGCAGAATGACGCCGAGGAACACCCGGAACAGGCTGCTTTCGACCCCAGCAAAGAACAGCCCCTGCTGGACGACGCCGAATATCAGCGCGCCGAGGGCTGCCCCAATGACCGAGCCGTAACCGCCCGTCAGCAGCGCACCGCCGATAACGACGGCGATGATGGCCTCGAATTCCTTGAGCAGGCCACGATCGGCCCCGGCGGAGCCGAACTCGAAGACCTGGCAGGCAGCAAAGACTGTGGCACAGAAGGCCGTGAACATGAACATCAGGATCTTCACCCGGTTGACCGGCACGCCGACATAACGTGCAGCCTGGGCATCGCCACCGGCGGCGAAGATCCAGTTGCCGAAGCGAGTACGAGTCAGGACGAAATGACCGACGGCGACGAGGGCAAGCGCCCAGACGATCAGCATCGGCAGGCCGTCGACAACAGGCTGGCCCTTGAGATTGCCGCGCTCGAAAACGGCCAGCAGACCAAGCTCGCCGAGCCAGGTGAACAACGGCTGGCCGATCTTGCCGCCGAAAGCGGGGGCAAGCCAGTCACCCTCGGCCGCCTCGCGAATGCCGCCGATGATGGTCTTGCGTTCGAGCGTCTGCGGCAGGAAGATGGTGAAACCGCGCAGGATGAAGAGGGTAGCAAGCGTCACGATGAAGCTCGGCAGGCCGGTGCGCACGACGATGTAGCCGTTGAGCGCACCCAGCGCCACGCAGATGATGAACGTCAACAGGATTGCGAACCAGACCGGCCAGCCGAGCGTGACGCTGAAAATGGCGATCAGCATGCCGGCAAAGCCAATCATCGAGCCGACGGAGAGATCGAATTCGCCGGCGATCATCAGCAGGCAGGCGCCGACGGCGATGATCATGAACTGGGCCGAGACAATGGACCAGTTCAGAACGCCCTGGGCATTGAACATGCCGCTGTCATAGGCAAACAGCGCGAAAAAGGCGAAGACCGCCACGGTCCCGACCATGCTGCCAAGTTCAGGCCGGATCAGGCTGCGCCTGAAGGCCGACATCGTCTTGACGCGCTCGTCGGTGTGCGCATTGCTACTCATGAGCCAGTCCCATCATGTGCTGGGCAGGCAGGCCTCCGCGTGGGGCTTGCTGCATGATAGAGCGGCGAAGGCCATTCCTTCGCCGCCTTGACGTTTGATCAGCGGTATTCGCCCGCGAACTCTTCGACCTTTGACAGGGCTTCCTTGGTGACGAAGCCCGGGCCGGAGTTGATGTTGTTGCCCGGCAGCACGCCGTAGCGATCATAGTTGGTCAGGATCACAACTGGCAGATAGGCCTGCAGGAAGGGCTGCTGGTCGATGCCCCACTTGATGGTACCGTCCTTGATGGCCTTGACGATTTCGGTGCCCAGATCGAAGGTGCCGAAATAGAGCGAGCCGGCCGTGCCCATTTCCTGCAGTGCCTGGATGGTCGGGTCTGCCGATGTCGGCCCCAGCGTCAGAACGGCCTGGGTATCCGGGTTTGCCGTCAGGTAGGCTTTCACGCGGTTCTTGATCTCGGCCGGGTCCTGGCCGGCATCGATCATGCTGTCGCCCAGCTCGATGCCGAGACCATCGGCAAAACCGCGGCAGCGGTCGGCAACAACTGTGTTCGAGATGACATGGTTGACGCAGACGAAGGACTTGATTCCGTCGCCCTTGGCGCGCATGCCCGCAGCCAGACCGGCATCATATTCCGGCTGGCCGACGAACATTAGCGCGCCCACTTCGCGGGTCTGCTCCGGCGTGCCAGAATTCATGATGATGACGTCGATGCCCTGGTCGACGGCGGCCCGGATCGGGCCCGAGAGAACGTCAAAATCGGCGAGCGTGGTAATGATGCCGTCGGGGTTAGATGCAGCTGCCTGCTCGATGATGCGGGCCATGTCGGCCAAGTCTCCGGTCGGCGGATTGCGATACTCTACAGTCACGCCCATCTGCTTGCCGGCTAGCGCGATGCCGTTCTTGATGGTGTTCCACCAGCTGTCGCTATCGGGCGCATGGCTGACGAGGATGTATCGCTCGCCCTCCGCGGAAGCGGCTCCTGCGATCACGAAGGGTGCCGCGACCAGGGTGACGGCCAGTGCGAATGTTTTTGCCAGTTTAGTCATTGTTTCCTCCCAGAGAATGACGGATGCAGCGCGAGGGCGTTGCCGCGCCTGACGATCAGACTACACCAAAGTGGACTGTTTGCAACCGGTTGCAACATTAGCCTTGTCAATACATGCTGCGCTTCGAGCGTTCCTGCGCTAGAACGACAGTTCCAAGAGGATTAAATCATGCCGCCGACACTGAAGGATGTTGCAGAAAAAGCCGGCGTGTCGCGTTCCGCCGTGTCGCGCACCTTCACGGAAGGCGCATCGGTTTCGCCCAGGACCCGCAAGAAGGTGGAGAAGGCAGCGGCCGAGCTCGGTTACAGCCCCAACGCGCTTGCCTCAAGCCTCACCACCGGTCGGACCAAGCTCATTGGACTGGTGTCGAACAACTTCCACAATCCCATTTTTCTCGAAGTATTCGACCTCTTCACCCGCGGCCTACAGGAGCGGGGCCTGCGGCCACTGCTCGTCAATCTCTCGCATGAGATCGATCCGGCCAGTTCGGTCCGCATGTTGCGGCAATATTCCGTCGATGGCGTTCTGGTTGCCTCTTCGACGCTGCCGCCGGGCTTTGCGCTCGCCTTCCGCGATGCCGGCATGCCGGTGGTGCACAGCTTCGGCCGGTATTCTTCCTCGACACAGGTGCATGTGGTCGGGATCGATAATGTGGAAGCGGGGCGCATGGCGGCGCGGGAATTGCTGGCGCGCGGCTATCGCCGTATCGGCTTTCTCGGCGGACCGGAGGCGGCCACCTCGACCCAGGACCGACTGAAGGGCTTCCGCGAGGAATTGGCAAGCCACCCGCTGGTGAACCTCAGGACATCGTTTGCCGATGCCTACAGTTTCGAGGCAGGACGCCGCGAGATGCAACGCCTGCTGCAGTCCAGGCCTGCCGAAGCCTATTTCTGCGGTGACGACGTGTTGTCGATCGGAGCCCTCAGCGCGGTTCACGAAGCCGGGCTGAGGGTACCGGAAGATCTCGGGATCATGGGTCTCAACGACATGGAGATCGCCGGTTGGGCCAATATCAACCTGACGACGATCCGCCAGCCGGTGCGCCAGATTATCGGATCGTCAATTGAACTGATCGTGGCAATGCTGGACGAGCCTGAACGCTATCCGGAGGCCCGGCTGTTTCCCTGCACCTTCGTCGAACGCGGTACGCTCAGGCCACGCGCATAGCGGACTGCCACGAAGCGCATCGTAAACCTGCCATAATTGACCGGCCGGGCAGCGATCGCGACCCGGCCGGACCTATTCAGCGGAACATCGGCGGGCGCGCATCCATCCATGCGCCCATCTGCTTGCCGCTTTCGGCAACCGCAAAGACCGCGGCCATCGAGCGCAATCCGTCCTCGGCGCGCGGGTAGAGATCGGCGGCCGGTTCCATTGTCCGTGCGTCCTTGCCGGCGCGGATCGCCTCGGCGAGGTCGGAATAGATGTTGGCGAAGGCCAGCGGCATGCCTTCGGCATGACCGACTGTCACGCGGCTGCTGCGATCGGCCTCGGGCGACAGATTGCCTTCGCCGCGCTCGATAATCTGGAGGCGCTGGCCGAGTGGCATCCAGTAGAGCTGGTTCGGTTGCTCTTGCGCCCAACGCAGCCCGCCCTTTTCACCAAACACCTGCAGCGTCAACCCGTGCTGGCGGCCAATCGCGATGGACGAGGTCCAGAGCCGCCCGACCGTGCCGCCGCTCATGCGGAAATTGACCATGGCATCGTCTTCCAGAATGCGGCTTTCGATGCAGGAGACCGTATCAGCAGACAGGCATTCCACCTCCTGCCCTGTGACAAAGCTCGCCATGTGCATGGCATGAATGCCGCAATCGGCAAACTGCGCCGAGACGCCCGCCTGGGCGGGGTCATACCGCCAACGCACCCGAGGGTTCTCGGCATCGGCCGCATCGGCGTGGTGACCATGGGCGAACTCGGCCTTCACGAGGCGGATACGTCCGAGATCACCCCGGGCGACCATGGCCCGCATGTGACGAACCAGCGAATAGCCGGTATAGCCGTAATTGACGGCGCAGATCCGCCCGCTCGCCCGGGCGATCTTCACGATCTCCTCGCCTTCCTCGACGGTCATGGTCATCGGCTTTTCGCACAACACATGAAAACCATGCTCCAGAAAGGCCTTGGTGATCTCGAAATGCGTGGCGTTCGGCGTGGCGACGGTGACGAGATCGACGCGATCGGCACGATCCTTCTCGCCGGCAAGCATCTCCTTCCAGTCACCATAGGCCCGCTCCGGCACAATGCCGAGACTTTCGGCAAAGGCGCGCCCCTCGTCGGCGCGGTGGTCAAGTGCGCCTGCGACAAACTCGAACTGCCCGTCCAGCCCTGCGCCCAGTCGATGCGCCGGTCCGATCTGGCTGCCCTCACCGCCGCCGATCATTCCCCAATTCAGTTTCGCCATTATGCCCGTTCCTAGTTGAAGCCGATCGATTCAAGATATTCACGATTGAGTCGGGCGTCATCGACGGGGCGCACATCGAGCGTCGGATCGCAATCCTGCTCGACAGTGCACCAGCCGTTGAACCCGGCATCGAGCAGCACCTGGCGCACAGCCGGAAAATCGACGTCGCCCTGCCCGAGGTTGCAGAAGATGCCCTGGCCGCAGGCCTCGTAGAAGCCGGTGCGGTTTTCGATGGCGCGAGCCTTCACCTGCGGATCGATATCCTTGAAATGCATATAGGAAATCCGGTCGATATGCCGTTTCATGAAGGCCACGGGATCAAAGCCCGCATAGGAATGATGGCCGGTATCGAAGCAGATCTTCAGCACGCCTTCGTCGACCTCATCGAGAAGCCGTTCCAGTTCGGGTTCGAAATCCACGAAGCCTGCCGCATGCGCATGGATGCCGACGGTCAGGCCGTATTCCTCGGCCCCGATGCGGGCTGATGTGGCGATGCGATCGCGAAAGGAAGCCCATTCGGCTGCATCCATCTGCTCGGCCTCGCGGGCACGGCCGGCGGTGGGCGCCCGGCGCGGGCTGATGCTGTCGATCAGCACCAGGTGGCGTGCGCCATGTGCGACAAGCGCCTTGCAGGTGCGATGGGTAGCATCGAGAACATCGTCCCACGCCGCCGGATCATGATAGGCGCGGAACACCACGCCGCCGATCAGCTGCAGGTCGAGTTCCGCCAGGGCCGGACCTAGGATAGCCGGATCTTCCGGCATGAAGCCGACCGGGCCGAGTTCGATGCCCTTGTAGCCGGCAGCCGCGCAGTCCGCGAGCACGGATTGCCAGGTCGGGTTGCGCGGATCGGAGGCGAATTCCACACCCCAGGAGCAGGGCGCGTTGCCGATACGAATGGACATATGCGGTGAAACCTTTCTTTGGATCAAGCCTTGCCGACATCCTGCCAGCGTTTCGCGTCCGAGGAGACCCAGGCTGCCTCGACTACCTCCAGCACGGCAAGGCCGTCGCGAAAGGTCGGCCAGATGGACTGGCCGGTATCGATGGCCTGCAGGAAATCACGGGCCTCGATGATGATCTGGTCCTGGTAGCCTGTGCCGTGGCCGGGGCCGAGGCAGAAGGACTTGTAGTCGGGATGGGCGGGGCCGGTCAGGATCTTGACATAGCCGCGCGTCGCTTCCGGCCCTTCCGCCCTGTAGAGCCAGAGCGCGTTCTGGTCTTCCTGGTCGAAGCGGATCGCACCCTTCGTGCCGGTGATTTCATAGGCGTAACCCATCTTGCGACCGGTCGCGATACGGCTGAAATGCAATTGTCCCATGGCGCCATTATCGAAACGGCACATCATCTGGGCCTGGTCGTCATTGCTCACGGTGCCGCCCGGGCGTGTGCCATGCACGGTCTCGATTTCGGCGATCAGGCACGTAATCGGCCCGACCAGTGCGAGCGCCGCGTTGATCATGTGGGGCGCGAGGTCGCCCATCGTGCCATTGGCCCGGCCTGTCGTGCGCCAGGTGGCGGGTGCCTGCGGATCGGCGTAGAAATCCTCCGTATGCTCGCCGCGGAACCAGGTGATGGCGCCGATTTCGTCGGCAGCGATCAGCTGCCGGGCAAATTGGCTGGCGGGGGTGCGGATGTAATTGTAGCCGACCATGTTGACGGCACCTGAGCTTTGCGCAGCCGCAACCATGGCTCTCGCATCGGCAAGGCTTGCGCCCATGGGTTTTTCGCAAAAGACGGGTTTGCCGCGTGAAAAGGCTGCCTCGGTGATCGCGCGATGGTGCGACTGGGGGGTGGCAATGACAATGGCCTCGACCTTCGGATCGGCCACGAGTTCGCGCCAGTCCGCTGTGGCGCGGGCAAAGCCGAAGGCCTGGCGATAGGCCTCGGCCGAAGCGGGCGTACTGGCGCAGATCATCTCCAGCCGCGGACGTAGGCGCGTGTCAAACACCGCTCCCACCGATGCCATGGCGACCGAGTGCGCCTTGCCCATATAGCCGCCCCCCACAATGCCGATCCCAATCTTTGTCACTTCGCACCGCCTCGTTTAAAATCTATTTGCAACCGGTTGCAAATTTTGTATCGTCAGATCAGGTTTTGCACAAGATGGTATTGTGCGGAGCCTGAAGATTATGCGCCATGCAAGGAACAGGCTCGCCATGACTGAAGGCACGATCCGGCTGACAACAGCACAGGCGATCATCCGCTATCTTGCGGCACAGTTCATTGAGATCGACGGGCAGGAACATCGCCTGTGCGGCGGCGGCTTCGGCATTTTCGGCCATGGGAATGTGACCTGTCTCGGCGAGGCGCTTTATCCGCTGCAGGCCGAACTGCCCCTTTATCGCGGCCAGAACGAGCAGAGCATGGGCTTTGCCGCCGCCGCTTATGCCAAGCAATGGCTACGACAGCGCTTCATGTTCTGTACGGCCAGCGCCGGGCCGGGCACCGCCAACCTGCTGACCAGCGCAGCACTCGCCCATGCCAATCGCCTGCCGGTGCTGCTTCTGTGCGGCGATACCTTCCTCACCCGCCTGCCGGACCCGGTGCTGCAGCAGATGGAGCACTACGGCGATCCGAGCCTCGGCCTCAACGATGCGTTCAAATCCGTCAGCCGCTACTGGGACCGGATTACCCATCCGGCGCAGGTGTTGCAGAGCCTGCCGGCAGCGATTGCCACGCTGATCGATCCGGCCGATTGCGGCCCGGCCTTTCTCGGCCTGCCGCAGGATGTCCAGGGATGGGCCTATGACTATCCGGAGGCCTTTTTCGAAAGGCGCATCAACCGGATCCGCCGGCAGATGCCGGATGCGGTGGAACTGGCCGAAGCTGCCCGGCTGCTGCGGTCGGCGCAACGGCCCGTCATCATCGCCGGCGGCGGCGTGCAATATTCACGTGCGGTCACCGAGTTGACGCGCTTTGCCGAGGCCCATGCCATTCCTGTCATTGAGACCATCGCTGGCCGTGCCAATCTGCTGGCGACGCATCCGCTCAATATCGGCCCTGTCGGCGTGACCGGGTCAAACAGTGCCAACCAGGTGGCGGAAGAAGCCGATGTAATCCTGTCCGTCGGCTGCCGGCTGCAGGATTTCACCACCGGCTCCTGGACGGCTTTTTCCAAGACGGCCCGGCTGATCTCTCTGAATGTTGCCCGGCATGATGCGGGCAAGCATCGTGCCCTGCCGGTCGTCGGCGATGCAAAGCTGGGGCTTGAAGCGCTTTCCTCGGCGCTGGACGGCTATAGATCCCCAGAGGAATGGACCGCGTCATCCAGGGAGGCCCGGAGGCGGTGGGACGTTTACGTCTCGGGCAATGTGACCGCCGGCAACCGGCCCAATTCCTATGCGCAGGCGATCGGCGTGGTGAATGCGTTGTGCGACCCGCGCGACCGCATCGTCGCTGCGGCCGGCGGCCTGCCGGCGGAGGTGACCGCGAACTGGCGCACGCTCGGGATCGGCACTGTCGATGTCGAATTCGGCTTCAGCTGCATGGGCTACGAGATCGCCGGCGGCTGGGGTGCACGCATCGCCCAATGCGAGCGCGAGCCAAACCACGATACGATCGTCTTCACCGGAGACGGCTCCTACCTGCTGATGAATTCTGACATCTATTCCTCGGTGCTGACGGGCAAGAAGCTGATCATCCTGGTGCTGGACAATGGCGGCTTTGCCGTCATCAACAAGCTGCAGAACAATACGGGCCAGCCGAGCTTCAACAACCTGTTGGTCGATTGCCCGACGGTTGCCAAACCCTTCCGGGTGGATTTCGAGGCTCACGCCCGGGCCATGGGGGCGATTGCCGAAACGGTTGCCGATCCGGCAGAGCTCGCCGAGGCCTTCAAGCGGGCCAAGGCGGCCGAACGGACGAGCGTGATCTGCATGACGGTCGATGCCTATGAAGGCTGGACGACCGAGGGCCATACCTGGTGGGAAGTCGGCACGTCGGCAATCTCCGAGAACCCGGACGTGACGCGTGCCCATGAGGACTGGGAATCCTCCCGTCACAAGCAGCGGCAGGGCATCTGACATGGACCTGTCGGGCAACAGTTTCCTCGTCATCGGCCGTGCCGGCATGGATCTCTACGCCGATCCGCCCGGCACGAGGAGCATGGATGCGACGCAGTTTTCCGCGAGCCTCGGCGGTTCGTCGGCCAATATTGCCGTGGCGCTTGCCCGGCATGGCGGCTCCTGCAGCCTTGTCACCTGCGTCTCCGACGATGCGGTGGGGCGCTTCTGCCTGAACCAGCTCGATCGTTACGGCATCGATTGCCGCCATGTGCGGGCCGTCGGCGGCGAGGCGCGCAATTCGCTGGCGGTGGTGGAAACACGGATCGAGGATCACCAGTCGGTCATATACCGCAATGGCGCTGCCGACTTCGAGATGTCAGAGGCGGATGTCGTGGGCATTGACTATGCCGCCTTTTCCGCACTGATCACCACCGGCACGGTACTCGCCGCCGAACCGTCCCGCGGCGCCGCCTTTCGCAGCTTCGAACTGGCGCACGCTGCCGGCCTGCCGCTGATCTTCGATGTCGACTACCGTCCCTACAGCTGGTCGTCGCCTGAGGTCGCCGCGCAGACCTATTCGCGCGCCGCTGCACAATGCGACGTGATCGTCGGCAATGATGTCGAATTCGGCTTCATGGCCGGCGACTATTCGAAGGGTCTCGACAAGGCCCGCAGCCTTGCGCGCGACGGTGCAGGCATTGTGATCTACAAGATGGGCGAAGGCGGAGCGATCACCATCACGCCCATGGAGGAGATCCGCAGCGGCGTTTTTCCTGTCAGGGCTATCAAGCCGACGGGAGCCGGAGACAGTTTTCTCGGCGGACTCGTTGCCGCACTTGCCGCGGGCTTCAGCTTGCGCGATGCCGTGCTCCGAGGCTCGGCCTGTGCCGCCATCGTGGTCAGCCGCGTGGGCTGCGCCCCTGCCATGCCGACCACTGCCGAGCTGGAACAGTTCCTCGCCACCCATCCCGGCCCCAACGAGGTCTGAAAGGACGCGCGCATGCACATCGCCCCCTTCGACAACCAGAACAGGCCGATTGTCGATATCGACGATCCGACCGTTCCGCTCAACTATTTCAACATCGTCAAGATGAAGAAGGGCGAAAGCTTCCACTACCAGGTACCGGGCTTCGAAACGGGCATCGTTCCGGCAACGGGGTCGGTCGACATTTCGGTCGAAGGGGTTTCGTTCACCGCAATCGGTAGGCGCGGCGCCGACGTCTGGGACGGCGAGCCGGAAGGGGTCTACATTCCCTCGGGGGCAAACGTGACGATCACCTGTGTCTCCGACTCGACCGAAACTTTCATTGCCGGCGCACGCTACGACAAGGTCCTCGATCCGTTCGAAGTGCGCGCCGCCGATATCGACATGGTGCAGTATGGGTCCGACGGCACCAAGACCCATCGCAAGATCAAGCATATACTGGGAACGAAATACAATGGCCGCGTTGGGCGGCTGCTGGTCAGCGAGTTGTTCACAGTCGGTCAGGGCGGTTGGTCCGGCTTTCCGAGCCACAAACATGACACGGATCGTCTCCCGCTGGAGACTCGCCACGACGAGACCTACAATTTCCGCTTCCGCCCGGATCATGGATCGGGCCTGCAGATGTTGCAGCGCGAGGATGGAAAGCCCGGCGATGCCTATCACATCGTCGACGGGTCCACGATCTGCCTTGACCATGGCTACCATCCCTGCTGCGTACTGCCGGGCTACGAGATGTATTACTTCACAATCCTCGCCGGTCTCAGCCAGCGCAGTCTGGTGCAGTATTTCCAGCCAAGCCATGCGGCCCAGCTGGAAACCATTCCCGGCATCAAAGACATGATTGCGAAGTTCAAATGAGCCTTGTGACGCTGGCCGACGTTCTACAGCCTGCCCTCAGACACGGATATGCAGTGGCCGGCCTGGTAGCGCTCGGCTGGGAAGACATGCGAGCCTTCGTGGCGGCAGCCGAAGCCGAACAGTGCCCAGTGATCCTGCAGGCCGGGCCCGGTTGCCGCGCCCATACGCCGCTGCCCGTTCTTGGCGCGATGTTCCGGCATCTGGCAGAATCGGCCGGAGTACCGGTCGTCGCCCATCTCGATCACGGGTACTCGCTCGAAGAATGCCGGCAGGCTATAGATTGCGGCTTCACTTCGCTGATGTTCGACGGATCGCGCATGCCGCTCAACCAGAACATCGACGAGACCGCCGCGATTGCAGAACTGGCCCATGCGGCGGGACTGTCCTGCGAGGGCGAGATCGGTTTTGTTGGCTATGCCGGCGGTGAGGGATCGGCGGGCACCGATCCGCAAGAGGCGGCGCGCTTTGCCTGCGAGACGGGTGTCGATGCCATGGCGATATCGGTCGGCAATGTACACCTGCAACAGACAAGAATTAGCGGCGGTGTGGACGTGACGCGCATCCGCGCCATCGAGGCGGTGACACAGGTGCCGTTGGTCATCCATGGCGGATCAGGCGTGCCGATTGAGCAGCGCATCGCCCTGTCGCGCCACTCCAACATCTGCAAGTTCAACATCGGCACCGAATTGAGGATGGTCTTTGGAAAAGCGCTACGCGAGGCCGTCAATCGTGACCTGGACCGCTTCGATCGTATCGCGATCCTGCAGGACACCCATGAGCCGCTGGTCGCAGCCACCCGCAGCATCCTGCGCGCATTTAAAGCGAATTGCTGTTGAAGGAGGTTAATGCACCGATTGATGCAGAGCCGGATTTGCCGGAGGCAATTGCGGTAGCCTCCGCCTTGAAGCAACTCGAACCGCCGACCTCTATATTGCAACATACTCTATTGCGTTACCCTGCGTGCCTTTCCTCAGGCGCGCCATGGGTCCACGAGGATAACGCCGGTTCCCTCGAAGTCCTTGATGTTGCGGGTAACGACCACTAGCCCTTGCACAGCTGCCGTGGCCGCGATGAGTGCATCAGCTTCATTTCGGCGATCCGGAATGTGCAAATGGGCACACCGCGTCGCGATTGCTTCATCGATTGCAATGATCCGCTGAGCAAACTCCGGGCGAACTCGGCTATCCATCCAGGTTCGTAACCGAGCGCCCTGCTCAACGTCACGCCGTTGGATGCTGAGTATCCCTCGCTCAAGCTCCAGAACCGTTATAGCAGAAATGTACAAATGACGGGAATCCTGCCCGCTTAGCCAAGCTGTCACGTTCAGATCAGCTTTACCGTCACCAACCTTGCGAAGCTCAGAGACAACGTTCGTGTCGAGCAGATACTTCAAGACAGATCAACTTCTCGAATTGCAATGACCGATCGAGGCGGATCAAAATCGATATCCGACAATCCAGGCATTGAAAGCGCATCCACAATATTGTGACGCTTGCCTGTGAGACGCTCAAACTCACCATATGTCATCAACACGTGCGAAGGTCTGCCTCTATCAGTGATAACGACAGGTCCCGCTTCAGCAGCTTTTTTTGCTCTGCCAACATCATGGTTCAATTCGCGGCTGGTCAAGCTGATGATGGCCATATGCGCCTCCCATGTAGCAACGTGCCTACATATAGCGCGTTTGATCGCCTTGCGCAATGTCCGCTCGCATGTCTGGCGCAGCACGCTTGGCTTCCTCTTCATATCGGAGCTCTCAGCATAGCGGCGACCGAAGGGCGCGAAAGCGGGAATTCTCGTCACGTCAGGGCCCGAACAAGGGAAGCCGCAGGAGCCTGAGCATAGCGACCCAACGGGTCAGGCGGGACCGACTTCACCCAGCCATGGCGTTCTGCATGAAGGCGGCATTGTAAGCTCGCTGGCGCCAGTCGCGAATCTCGCTGCCCTCACCTGCCCGGCCGCCCCAACGTCCTGGCAATATCAATGATGTCATCGCGAGCCGCCGTCGGATCATCCTTGCTCCAGGCGACACCCAGCCCAATCTTCAGATCGATACCCGTCACCTTCTTCAGCACGACGTCTCTGCCCGGCAGATCCCCCGTCCACTCCGGGGCAAAGCCAACTCCGAGGCCTGAGGATACGAGCGAGATCAGCGAGAAGGTGTCGTCGCAGGTATAGGCGACATTGTCATTCAGCCCGTGCTCCGCGAAGGTCTCAGCGAAATAGCGCTCTGTGTAGGAGAGGTTCTGCCGCTTGAATGCGATGATCTTCTCGGCCTTCAGATCCTCGATCGTCACCTCCTGTCTCGATGCAAGCGGATTGCCCATCGGTACCGCCAGCAGATAACGCTCATGCGCAATGGAGAAGAAGCGCAAGGACCCGATGTTTTCGACGGGGCGGATGAAGCCAAGATTGAGTTTGCCGCATTCTAGCTGGCGGATAATGTCAGCCGTCGAGCCATTGGAGACATGCAGGCGGATATCAGGAAACTTCCGTCCGATCCTTGCGAGAAACGCCGGCAGCACACCCGTGGTTGCCGGATAGATCGTGCCGATCCTGATCTCCCGCATTGTCCTGCCTCCAGCCGCCCGAGCCATCTCGGCGGAAAGATCCAGTTCCCCCAGCATCCGGACACAGCGATCATAGAACACCTCCCCTGCCCGCGTCAGCTCCACTTTGCGGGTGGAGCGCGTCAAGAGCTGCACGCCTAGCCTCTTTTCCAGCGCCTGGACCTGCGTGCTCAGCGCTGGCTGAGCGATATTCACCCGCATGGCGGCACGACCGAAGTGCAGCTCCTCGGCCACGGCGACAAAGTAGGAGAGTTGGCGGAGTTCCATAAATGCTATCCCGAACTGCATGCGCGATACTGCCGCAAACAGCAGAAACACGCGTCGTTTTGTAGAGAATACTCCGTAGCCGAATACTCTACAAACGATTTTCGTGAGCCATGGGAATTCGTGAACTGTTCGCCAAAAATCTGCGGAAATCGCGGCAGGCAAAAGGCCTGTCGCAGGAAGAACTAGCACACCTAGCGAACATCGATCGAACCTATGTCAGTTCCCTAGAGCGCGCTGTTTACAGTCCAAGTATCGAGGTTCTGGAGAAGCTGGCCCACGCGCTTGGGGTTCGGCCTGAGGATCTCATCAAATGACTGCGCATTTACTGCGCAACTCAAACCTACTGTGCGCGAGCGCAGGGAAATGAGGTAACCGCCTTCAAAGGGATACAAACCTTTGGCGTATGTTACCATCGGCTGCGCCTCTGATTTAACAGCTTCAGCGCCATGTCAAAGCTGGTTAGAAACGCGTGCTTAACAGCCAGCTAGAAACGCGACACTGGCGCTGCCGATCAGCCCCGATCTGAGCGGCAGACCCGCTTGCAAGATCAGATCGGGGCGGGTGGGGCGCACCTCTTCGGCTTTAGCTTTGAGACCGGCTAACGTCATTCTGCGGCTTCCATGCGCGCCAATGCCGTTCTCGGCGAGAGACCCCGATGCCGGCCTCGGTCATCCATTGCCGCAGCGTCTCCTTGGATACCGAGATCCGATGGAGCTCGATCAGCTTCTCGCGTGCCAGCGTCGGACCAAAATCCAGATAGCGTTCGCGGATCAGGTCCAGCGCCGCATTGCGAAACTCCTCGCTATGGCGCCGGTTACTGGGTCGAGATCGCTTCTTCGACACAAGGCCGGCTGGACCATCAAGGTCGTAGGACCGCAGCAGCCGATGCAACTGACTTCGACTGAGGTCGAGCAACTCGGCTGCCTGGGCAACGCCAAGCCGCTTATCACGGATCTTTTGAATGACTTCGAGGCGATGCAATTCTTTCTGCGACATGGTGATCAAAAAGGACATGACGACTCCGACCGCTCATGGTCTCGACCAAGCTCAAAGTCGTCATCCTTGCTCCCGACGTTGGTATTGACCAGTGCATCAAGAGGCGAGACTGTCGCGTCTCTAACTGGCCCAACTTTCGCATTACTAAATCGGCCCTACACGCCAGTGCGCCGCAAGCAGATTTATGGAACTTTGGTTCTAAAAAACTGCTTTTGACGATGAGTGGCGCTACCCGTACCACTCATCTTGTTCGGGTTACTTTCCAGCTGCCTGCGCAGAGTAGATATAACTGTCATAGCTGTATTCTGCGACACGGAACCATTCGAAGCTTTCATCGCGAAATTTCTTCCAACTTGGATAGATCTTCGCCCAGGCAGGGTGAGCGGCACTGTATTCGGCGTAGAGCTCCATACTCGCTTTGTACGCGGCGTCCATGACATCTCGCGGCATGGGTCGAAGGTTTACCCCCTTGCCAACGAGCGAACGGATTGCCGCCGTGTTCTTAACATCGTAGAGCGCTTGCATGTTGATGTTGGCTGCTTTGCAGGCAGCCTCGAGAGCGGCCTTGTAGGACTCCGGGAGGGCGTCATATTTCGCCTTGTTTATGAAGAAATGGATCGTCAGACCGCCTTCCCAGTACGCGGGATAATAGTAGTAAGGAGCGATTTGGTAGAAGCCTAGCCGCTCATCATCGTAGGGCCCGACCCATTCCGCTGCATCAATAGTGCCCCGCTCCAGTGCAGGATAAATGTCGCCTCCAGGGATTTGCTGTGGGACCACGCCCAACCTGGACATAACTTCGCCGGCAACGCCCGCGATGCGCATCTTGATACCCTGTAGATCTGCAAGCGTATTGATTTCGTTCCGGAACCACCCACCCATCTGTGCGCCGGTAGCGCCGCCCGGCTTGGCCACGATGCCGTATTCCGAAAGGAACTCATCGTAGAGCTCGTTTCCACCGCCGTGATAAAGCCACGCATTTTGTTGACGGGCGTTGAGACCGAACGGAATAGTCGAGCCGATTGCAAAGGTCGGATTCTTACCGGTGAAGTAGTATCCACAGGTATGCGCGATCTCCACTGTATCACTTTCCAATGCATCGATCGCCTGCGCTCCCGGGACCAGCTCCCCTGCCTGGAACACCTGGATCTGGAATTTGCCGTCGGTGATCTTTGAAAGGGTCTGCGCCATCACCACGGCGCCGCCGTAGATTGTATCCAAACTGTTCGGGAAGCCAGACGTCAGACGCCACTTTATGGTGGGTAAATCCTGTGCGATTGCGGGTGCGGCAAGGGGCAGGCTGGCAGCTACAGCAGCGCCACCAAGTGCGCCTTTCGTCAAAAAATTACGGCGGTTGAGAATTTCAGTCATCATTTCCTCCTAAGGCAACAGATGTTGTCGGCTAGCACAGGTGGTGCGAGACGGTTCGAACGAGATGGTTATCAGTTGGATTGAGACGGCTGACCAAAGCTTGGCAGTGGAGAGCCAAACTCGGGCGTCGCCGTTGGCAAGGGCGGCTGCTCTCGATTGCCATCAGTTTTAGCAGCTCCAAAGGGAGGCGTGGGAGTCCCAAAGGGGTTCTCCCCTCCAGAGCCTGGCATTGGCACATTCAGCTTAATTTCAGCTGGATCCACGGCAGCAGATCCCGACTTATAGTGAGTGACAAGACCCGGGAAGATCAGCACGATCGCCACCATGAACAACTGGATTGCCAGGAACGGCAACGCACCCATATAAATTTGTCCGGAGGTTACGGGCTGAATGGTCGCTCCAGTAACCTTATCCTTGTAGGCCCTGGCAGGTGCAACAGAGCGCAGGTAGAACAGCGAGAACCCGAACGGTGGATGCATGAACGAAGTCTGCATATTGATCGCGAGCATTACGCCGAACCAGATAAGGTCGATGCCCAGCGCGTCGGCGACTGGCGCCAGCAGCGGTATTATAATGAAAGCGAGTTCGAAGTAATCGAGGAAGAAGGCCAGAAAAAACACCAGCAGGTTTGCGACGATGAGGAAGCCGATCTCACCACCAGGTATCGAGGTCATCAGGTGCTCAACCCAGATGTGGCCGTCGACGCCGTAGAAGGTGAGAGAGAACACGCGTGCTCCTAGCAGGATGAAGATCACGAAGGATGATAGCTTGGCCGTCGCGTACAGCGCTGACTTCATCATGGGCATATTCAGGCGGCGGTTCCCGGCCGCGAGCATCAGCGCACCTACTGCCCCCATCGCGCCGCCTTCGGTCGGCGTTGCCAGACCGATAAATATGGTGCCGAGGACGAGGAAGATCAGCACGAGCGGTGGCACAAGCGACGTGATGACTTTACGAGCCATTCTCCAGCCACGCAGTGTGCGGGCCTGTGGAGGCAGCGCTGGAACACTTGCCGGATAAATAAACGACATCAAAATGATGTAACCGGCATAGATCGCAACGAGCATCAGACCGGGCACTAGTGCGCCTTGATACATGTCACCGACAGAGCGGCCGAGCTGGTCTGCAAGAATGATCAGAACCAGCGACGGTGGGATGATTTGAGCCAGGGTCCCTGACGCTGCAATTGTGCCAGCAGCGACACGTCGGTCGTAGCCGTAGCGCAGCATGATTGGAAGCGAGATGAGGCCCATTGAGATCACTGAGGCTGCAACAACGCCCGTCGTCGCGGCGAGGATCGCACCTACGAAGATGACCGCAAATGCAAGGCCGCCTCGAACGGGGCCGAACAACTGACCAATCGTGTCAAGCAAGTCCTCTGCCATGCCGCTTCGCTCCAGGATCAACCCCATGAAGGTGAAGAAGGGAATGGCCAACAGTGTTTCGTTCGACATCTGACCGAAGATGCGGTCCGGGACGGCACCAAAGAGGTTGATGGGAAGCAGGCCCATTTCGATCCCGATGAAGCCGAAGACGAAGCCCACAAAAGCCAGTGAGAAGGCCACCGGATATCCCATCAGCAAGACCACAATCAGGGACAGGAACATGATGGGTGCGAGGTTCTCTGCGAAGAAAGCAAACATCAGTCGTGCCTCCTATCAGAGCGTCTTGGCTTCGGCATCCGCCAAAGCCACTGCATCGGGAGACGCGCCGGTGAGGATCGCGATACGCTTGATCAGTTCGGAGACACCTTGAAGCGTCAGAAGACCGAACCCGATGGGGATCAGCGCCCATGCCGGCCATAGCAGCAGACCGCCGGTGTTATTCGACACTTCGCCACTCTGCACCTTGTCGATAACGATCGGAAATGAGAGGTAGATCGTAATCAGACAGAAAGGAAACAGGAAGAAGAGCGTGCCAAAAATCTCAATCCAGAGCTGACGCTTCCGCGATAGCTGGCCATAGACCAGATCGACCTTCACATGTTCATTGCTCAGCAACGTGAAGGCTGCGCCGATCAAAAAGACGGCTGAAAAAAGGTACCATTGCGCTTCAAGCCAAGCATTGGAGCTCAAATTGAAGAGTTTGCGTGAGACGGCATTGACGGCGCTGATAAGCACCGCCGCGAGTATAAGCCAGGAAACCGATTTACCGATGAACGTGTTGACCGCGTCGATGACGCGTGACAACGACAAGATGCCTGCCATGATGAATATCCTCCCAAGCCGGCACCTCAGCCGGCCATGAAGGAAATGCTTAAGTTCCGGCCAGGCCCTGAACAAGATGGGTACGGTCCCGAAATATTGGAGCATACCCAGTAGTGGGTAGGGCGAAGTTCAGCAGTCTTGCCGGATCAAGCCGCTATCGATGGCGTATCGGGTAAGGCCGGCAGTTGTCGAAATTCCTAGTTTCTTTTTGATATTCTTGCGGTGTGTCTCGACGGTGGCTTCGGAGAGAGAAAGTGACATCGCAATGTCACGATTACTTTTACCGGAGGCCAACTGCGTTAAAACATCATGCTCACGTGTTGTAAGTGGATGCGTTGACCCACTTACCCTACGCTCCGTAAGTACGTCGGCGACCCCCGATGAGAAGTAGGTTTTGCCAGCAGCAACCGTTTCGATGGCCGTGACGATTTCATCGGTGGACACATCCTTGAGGATGTACCCCGACGCACCATGCAGGACTGATGCAGAGATGTATTCGCGACTATCATGCATCGAAAGCATTAATATGCGGCAATTCGGAAGTCTCGCCTTGAATAGCTCTATCGCTTGGATCCCGCTGAGCTTAGGCATATTGATATCGATCAGGACTACAGCCGGATTTGTTTGGATGGCAACCTCTAAGCCTGACAGCGCCAGTCCCGCAGTTCCGACAACTGTAATATGCTCAAATGTGTCAAGAACAGCGCGCAGGCCATCTAAAACGAGTGGGTGGTTGTCGATAAGAACCACCTTTATGGGATGAACTTCACTCATGCCGCCTCGGTCCGCTCGTGGCCATCCGCGTTAGCCGAGAGCGGCAACATGGCGGTGAGCACCGTCCCCTCTGCATTACTCCTGACCAACAAGATCCCGCCAAAATGGGCGATTCGCTCCTGCATGTTGCGCAATCCAAGTCCGTTCTGATGCCGCCCCCTGGTTTTTCCTGCACTCTCTTCAAATCCGTTACCGTTATCGCTGATGGTCATTCTAGCGCGACCGCGCTCACTCCATAGCCGAATGCGGACTTCAGAGGCGCCGGAGTGGCGCTCCGCGTTGTTTAATGCTTCTTGTGCCACACGATACAACGCCGTACTCGCCTCAGGCTTCAGAACGTCTCTACCGGGCTCGGCTTCCAGGATCGCGGGGATCCCCGTCCGCTCAGAGAAATGGCCGATCAGAGCCGTCAATGCCGCCGTGAGACCGAGGTCATCGAGCGCCGGCGGGCGCAAATCGTGTGACAGCCTGCGAACCTCTTTAATCGCATTGTTCAATGCTTCGACCCCGTTCTCGATGGCATTAGCGGCATCATCAGCATGGTGACGGACCTTGCGGCAAGCAAGATCGATTGCGTAGCGTACGCCAACAAGGTTCTGCGAGATGCCGTCGTGAAGCTCCCGAGCAAGTCGTGTTCGCTCTTCTTCCTGAGTGTTGATGACCCGCTGAGTTAAAGCCTTCAGTTTACCGTCCGCCAAGCGCCGCTCGCGCAGCGTCACCATCATACAAGTAGCGAAAACGATCATGACCGCCGGCACAGCAATGAGCGCGACAACCATGAATGTGTCGCGAATCTTTTCTCGTAGATCCGCCTTGGCCGCCGCTGTTTGCGCGAATACATCATCCAGATAGACGCCAGTCCCCAGCATCCATTTCCACTTGTCCAGGCCCATTGCGAACGACAGCTTGTCGGCTACCGTTCCCGACGAAGGCTTCTCCCACTTGTATTGATAGAGACCGCCGCCCTCTTTCGCCTTCTGGATCAGGTTTGCAATTACGCGGTTGCCATCAGGATCAGTGAGATCGAACCAGTTCTGGCCCAATCTGAATGCCTGGCGCGGATGTACAACGTTATTCCCGTCGTAATCATAGACAAAAAAATAGCCGTCCTTCCCATAGTCAAGCGAACTTATAATCTTACGTACCCGCTCCTTCGCGGCCTCATCATTCGCATCGGCAGAAGCATAAACCTCTTCGATTGCAGAACGTGCGAGATTGGTCAGATTGAGGGGCTCGGTCTCCTTTGCTTTCAGCATGTTGCGCTCGAATGTGTCGATACTGCTCTGTGCAAGGCTTGTGGCTTGCCAGGTGATGAAGGCAGTTATGGTAAGGATAGCCACGACGAGCGGAACGATCGCGAGCGCGATGATTTGATGACGAAGGTTCACGGTTCTCCCCGGGATTGGTGGCCACGGAACAGGCTAAGGCCGGCAGAGGACTTTTGCTATCCCCCTTGTTTCGAATGAAGCAGGTGTGGAATCGAATTCGACAGCACGGCCTTCTCATGGTCCCGGTGAGGCCCCTTACCTGCGCCAACGATTTGTCGAAGCGCACTGAGCAGCAGGCGGCAGCACTTGATGAGGTTACGGTCGCCGTCTCGGCCTCTTCCAAGCGCACCGAGGAAGCAAGGTCGGTGGCAATTCTTGCCATATTGCCAAGACCAATGAAGGCGATCGTCTCAAGCATAGCGTTTCCTCCCTCTGTAGGCGTATGTCCCTGAATGATGTCCATTTGAAATCCTACAGGTTCCGCGCGATCACCATCCGCTGCACATCGCTTGTGCCCTCATAGATCTGGCAGATCCGGGGATCGCGGTAGATCCTCTCGGCCGGATAACCACGCATATAGCCATAGCCGCCGTGGATCTGGATCGCGTCCGAGCAGACCCGCTCGGCGATTTCGGAAGCGAAGAGCTTCGCTATTGAAGCCTGGGAGATGCAGGGGATGCCTGCCTCACGCAAGGAAGCTGCGTGCCAGACAAGTTGCCGCTCGGCCTCGATCTGTGTCGGCGAACGAAAGGCGACTGCCTAATGCTCGGCAATCGGTTTGCCGAAAGCCTTTCGCTCGCCGGCATAGTCGCGTGCCGCCTCGAAAGCCGCCTGCGCATGCAGACCGATTGTGCGGCAATCCCGATACGCCCTCCTTCCAGATTGGAAAGCGCGATACGATAGCCTTCGCCCTCCTCGCCAAGCCTGTTCTCCGCAGGAATTTTCATTCCGTTGAAAGCGATCTGGCAGGTGTCCGACGCGTTGAGACCAAGCTTCTCCTCGACCCGCAGGACCTCGTAGCCTGGCGTGTCCGTCGGCACGATAAAGGCCCTGATGCCGTTCTTAGCCGCGCCTGGATCAGTGACGGCGATGACAATGGTGACATGGCCGTTCTTGACCGAGGTGATGAACTGCTTGGCACCTTCGATGATGTAGTGATCGCACTCGCGCCGCGCCCGGGTCTTCAGGTTCGAGGTATCCGACCCCGCCTGCGGTTCCGTGAGGGCAAAGCCGCCGATCCATTCGCCGGAGGCCAGGTTCGGCAAAAAGCGCTGCCGCTGCTCCCGTGCCGAACCTCAGAATGGGAACCCAACCCACCGAGCTATGGACACTCATGATCGTCGAGCGGGCACCGTCAGCCGCGGCCCCTCGACAGCGGGCGCCAGGCGCTCGCGGGCAAAGCTGCGTGTCATGTCGAGGATCTGCTGTTGAAGCTCTGAAAGGATCATAGGGTTCCTCCAATCAGGGCCGCTCAATAGCGATGGCGGTCGCCTCGCCGCATGCCGGCGCGGTTAAGCAGATCGTGGATGCGCACGCAACACTTGATGAGTTCACTCACGCATTGGGTTTGGCAACGCAGGTCAACTCAAGACGAGCATTGCCGACCCCAAGCACATCATATGCTTTGTGAAGGTCCGGGCGTCAAAACTCGCTCCACTTTTCCTTGGCGGCGAGATTGCCATGCACCTGACGGGCCAGGCGCACCGTTGCCGGCGCGGCTGCAGGACGACGCTCCGACGCAGCCGGAGCAGTAACCCGACCCGACAGGGTGAACTGGCTGACGAGGGAGCGAAGGCGGGTAGCCTCCTGAGCGAGGGTCGCAGACGCTGCCGTCGACTGTTCAACCATGGCCGCGTTCTGCTGCGTGGTCTGGTCCATCTGGTTGACGGCCGTGTTGACTTCGGCGAGGCCAGTCGACTGTTCGCGGGCGGAGGTGGCAATCGCATCCATCAGGTGGTTGATCTGCGAGACGTAATCCCCGATCGCCTTCAGCGCGACACCCGTGTCACGAACGAGGCTCACGCCGTTACCAACTTCCGTCGAGGAGTTGTGGATCAGACCCTTGATTTCTTTGGCAGCGTTCGCGGAACGCTGGGCAAGCTCGCGAACCTCTTGGGCAACGACGGCAAAGCCCTTGCCGGCTTCACCCGCACGGGCGGCCTCGACGCCAGCATTGAGCGCCAGAAGATTGGTCTGGAAGGCGATCTCGTCGATCACACCGATGATGTTGGAAATCTGCTGCGAGCTCTCCTCGATGCGGCGCATGGCCTCTTCCGCATTGGAGACGACTTCGGCCGACTTGGCTGCATTCTGGTTGGCGAGGATGGCGACTGTCCGGGCTTCTTCCGTACGCTTGGACGAGGTCGAAACGTTGACAGTAATCTGGTCAAGAGCTGCAGCCGTCTCCTCAAGCGCTGCGGCCTGTTGTTCGGTGCGTTTGGACAGATCATTCGCGCCGGAGGAAATCTCGCGAGTGCCGTTATCTATGCTTTCGACGGACACCATGACCGAAGAGAGCGCCGTACCAAGCTGCTTAAGCGAGGCATTAAAGTCCTGGCGCAGCGGTTCATATTCGGCGGAGAACGTTTGGTTCAGCTCGAAGGACACGTCACCAGCCGCAAGTCTCTTCAGCCCGGCTGCAAGCGTTGTGGTGGCAAAGCGCAACTTTTCTGCCTCTTCTGCAGCGCGGCGACGGCTTTCGGCGTCTTGGTGACCTTCACGAATTCGGGCCTCTTCGGCCTGCCGCTCAAGTTCGCGATTTTTAATGCCCGCTTGGCGGAAGACCTCAACAGCGGCTGCCATCTCACCAACCTCATCGGCACGACCTTCAAAGGGAATTTTGCTTTCAAGATCACCGGCGGCGAGACTGCGCATGGAGGACGATATCCGGCCGATCGGGCGCGTAACGCCAATGACCGCATAGGTAATGCCGCCGATGGCCATCATGAGCGTGGCAGCAGCGATACCGAGCGTGGTGAGCAGATTGTTCCGATACACCGTATCGCTGTCCGACACTGCTTTGTCCGCATTCGAAATGACATAGGCCACAAGGTCATCGACGACAGCGTTTACCTTTTCCGACTGAGCCTTCATTTTGCCTTTGAACAAGCTGGTGGCAACGAGAGTCTGCCCGTCCTGCTTGATCGCGATCAATTCCTCTCCGAGAGCTCTATATGCCTCAAATTCGGGCTTGAACCCATTAATCAGAGCGCGTCCCTTCTCAGTGCGGGCGCCGGCCTCGTAATCGTTGACCGACTTCTGGACGATACCTGCGGTGTCATTGATGCTCTTGATCTCATTCTCGAGTTCACCAGGTGTTGCCGCCATGATCAGGCGAGAGTAGGCCAAGCGCATCAAGTTGAAGTTGCCCTTCATCTCGCGGGCAAGCATCATCCGCGACATCCAGTACTGCCCGATATCCTGGGTGTTATTGTTGAGCCTCGTAAGACTGCTGTAAGACGTGAAGCTTAGCGCGACGATGGCAACTATGATGAGGCTCAACATTCCGGTGAGCGCAACTCTGATCGAAAGGCGTTTCATGGCTTCCCCCGAAGAAATCTAACAAGATTTCCTAAACATGCGCCCTTTTATTTAAGACTCTCTTTATTAGGGCGCGCCCAACTATTCTCGAACCGCTTCCCCAATGATCGTGGAAACGGCCGCGGTCGGCCACGCCGCAGATCTCGACATAGTGCAAGGTACATACAACTGAGTCGATTGTGCCTACTCGCCTGAAGTTGTTAACCTGGCCCGCGTGAACGGGCCAGGCCACGAAGTGGTTATCTCGAGGCGCTGAGCCGTAGCAGTCGGCAGAGTTCAACGAGGGATGGATCATAAGCAGCGGAGTTGATACTGCCGCAACGCTTCAGCAGCCGCTGGCGATCGGACGCCGACATGTCACGGAGTGCCTTCCGCTGCGGAGCAGTAAGCCCACCTGCCCCCGATCCGCCCGAGCCGGATCCGTTTCCGACATCCAGATTGCGGCCCAGGCCGACATCAATGTCGATCCCGGTGCGGGAGCCGCCGATCTGCGCGCCAACGGAAGCATTCAAACCTCGTTCACCGCCGACGCTTGCATCGACGTCAGCAGAGAGGCCACGGCTCCGTTGACGTTGGCCGACGCATTTACGCCCCGCGAGCCTCCTACGCTCGCGTCGACATCCGCTACACCACGGCTACCGCCGACATTGGCGTTAGCGTTGACGCCGTTCCGTCCACCAACTGAGGCATCGACACCAAGCCCGTCGGAGGTATTGACGTCTACGGATATTCCATTCGAGCCACCAATGTTAAGTCCGCCGGCAGCAGCCGGAAGGGCCATCGAAAAGGTGACGATGCCCGACAGCAGGGCCATTCCCAGAGTGTTACGCATAATAGTTCTCCTCTGAAACGCCGGGATCCATTGCCCGACAAATGTTTACACGGCGCCAGGCGCAAAAGAGTTGCAGGAGATGGATTGTTAAAGGTTCGCGATCTCAATGATCTCTGAACTCGAGGCCACCATTCGTGCCAGATCGACACGCGCCCATGGGCATCAGCTTGTCTGAAGCTGCGGATAATAGAGCCAAACACATGAAAAAAGCCCACCAAAATGGCGGGCAAGTTCCATGGGAGGTTTTCAATAAATCCGATGCTGACAATCGGCGCATGACACTCCGAACACAATCCCTTTTTGTCCTCCGCAAGAA
>UCMW01000008.1:182898-186854 GCA_900473745.1 Hyphomicrobiales bacterium
TTGTGGCCCATAGATCGCAGGTGGCACACAATGTCCTTAGACAGATGCGTTCGGTCGCCGTACCTGGCCGAAGTCTGGTCCAGCCTATCCCCGATGTCGAAGCACCGCGTTTGGGGGAGTTTGTCGTCGTAGATCAGATAGACGTCTCGCCCAAAAGCCACGACGGTCAGCCCTGCTGCATGAAGGTCAGCGACGAAGCTTCCAACTTCGTTTTGATCCATCATTGTCATGGAGACCTCTGCTACTCTTGCGCATTTCCGTCCAACCAGTACGGCCTCCGCTTTGTCCACAGATCACTGATGAAAGAGAAATCAAGAGGGATGTGCAGCGAAGTGTGGGCGGTCGCAGCTTCAATGCTTCAATTGAGGATGAGTAGCGATCAGTTTTTGTGGTTGCGGGTAAACGACAACGAACTCGGGCAAGACGTCGAGGCCATCTCTAAGAGGTATGGCACGCGGGTGATTGAAGGGTCACCTCGTCAACTCGATGACAATTGCATGCTAATGATCAACCATGGCGCAGTGTTTAAGGCCTGCATCAAGTCGCTTGACTAAGCGCGGGCGACTGCACCCTGACAGTGCGGCGACGGATCTGGGGGAGGATCGTCCAGCTGGGGTCGAGCCGCGCCCGCGTCTCACCGGTAAGCACACCTTGGGTGACAGTGATATGACACGGAGGACAGCAACCAGTCCACGTAACGATCCCGCCTCGTCTTCGATGCAACAAGCTTCCTGACGCCTCAATAGCGCCACTGGCTGCAAGGAGCGTCTCAGTTTAGACCACGCTGAAGGTCTCAAGGCCCGACGCGCGTTGCCAATCAGGCGGTAGGGATAGGTCGAGCCGAACGCAATACATAATCTGCTCGACCACAGCATCGCTGCTATCCTGATGGCTAGCAGCAAAACATTAATGCGGAGTTTAACGGCCCAAAGCGGCAGGACCGCTCACATACGCGCCTACTTGTTAAGGGTATCCTTTAATGCCTTGGCCGGCGTGAATGTCAGTTTCTTCGCCGCAGCGACCTTGATGGTCGCACCGGTCGCCGGGTTGCGTGCCTCTCGTTCTGGAGTGTGCTTGACCTTGAACTTGCCAAAGCCTGGAATGGACGTTTCCTCTCCTGAGGTAGCCGCTGTTGTTACAGCCGCAAAGACTGCCTCCACGAGGCTCTTGGCCTGAGCCCGCGAGAGATCGTGAGTTTCAGCTATCTTAGCCGCGATGTCATTGGAAGTGGTCATACTGTTCCCCTTATAGTGGTCGCTCAATGTTCATCATCGTTGGCGGCTTGTCACGCGCCGGCAGGGGCTGATCTATCACATCCACAACATAGCGTGGTTCTCGCTTCAAGAGATGCCGAGGTGCCGCACATCGCGAGTAATCAGATCTCGCTGGCGAGCCAGAGCTTCAGCGTTGCGATGTTTTCCTCATTTCTGCGGTATAAAATCGTGCTCCGTTCCTTGCGAGAGCTAACTAGACCGGCACGCCGCAGGATTGCAAGATTTTGAGAAACAGCCGACTGAGACAGACCCTCCAGCTCGAAACGTCCTGCCGGTACGCCGCCTCGAACGTCCGTGGACGGAAGTCCAAAGTAACGCTCAGGATGCTTCAGCCAAATAAGAAAATCGAGCCTGCCCGGATGCGCTAGCGCCTTCAGAGCCAAATGGATATCGAGGTGGGGTTTCATACGTATCACCAGCTATGGTGTGAGCCCAGCTTCGGCCAACAAACGAATAACAGTATGATTATCGCAGCGATAAAACACGGTCTGCGCATTCCTTCGTGAACGGACAATGCCTGCCTGACGAAGCTTTCCCAGATGCTGGGATAGCGCAGATTGGCTGATCTCAAGGTCCAAGGCCAGTTCGTTGACAGACCATTCGCGCTTGACCAATCGGAGAAGCACACCGAGCCTGACGGGGTTCGAGAGGCTTGCAAAGACGCTGGCTGCTTTTTCAAGTACGATTTTTTCCTCGGCACGACGATGAAGTGGCATGATGTTTCTCGGTACCACTTTCATATTCCACCTCCATCTTTCAGAGAACACCCGAGTTGCACGAGCAGATGTGTGGATTGAGGGGTTGATTGCAGGATTACGTCTTGGAGGGTGGTGCACATGGCCGCAGGGCGGGTCATCGACCGTAACGATGCGCACCTTGTCTCTTCCTGCAGCTTTCGCGGCGTACAGCGCCATATCATATCCGTTCAGAAGATGTCAGGGCTCGCTCATCACGTCTGTCACGTGAGCCCAGATGTGTCTACCAGATCCAACGCACTTTTCCTGCAGATGATCGCCTACAAAACAAGCGATCGGCTCGTGCCAGCAGTGGCTGCCCGAACTTTATCGCGTCCTGCAGATTTTGCAGCGTACAATGCCTCGTCGCAACCTTTTAGAAGTTGCTGACAGTCGATCATGAGCTCATCGGTCGTCGCCAATCCAACCGATACGGTCACACGGCCTTTCGAGCTGCCCATGTGGGGGATCTCAAGCATACGAACGGCTGCTGCGAGGCGCGCCGCCACTTCATGAGCCTCGTCATGCGAACAGTCTGGCAAAACTATTACGAACTCTTCTCCGCCATATCGCGCGGCCAGGTCCATCTCTCCACGGCACCCTGACTGTAACACATTGGCGATGCGCCGCAGCGCCTCATCGCCGGCAGGATGCCCATAAGTGTCGTTGTACGCCTTGAAATGATCAACATCGATAAGCAGCAGTGAAAGCTCTTTGAGCGTGTCGCGCGACTCTTGAAAGACCGCCTTCAGGCTGCGGTCGAAGATCCGCCGATTGGCGAGTTCCGTGAGGCCATCTTTACTCGCCAGTCGCTCGAGTTGCTGGATAGCAGCCTTTCGATCGCTGATATCGGAATAAATGGTAACCCATCCTCCATCAGCGAGTAGCCGCGTCGACTTCGACACCCACCGCCCGTCACTCAACCTAAGGTCGGAGAGTTGAGCCGACTGACTACGCTCCACCTCCTCCTCCACCCATGCTAGCGGAGAGACATTTGTGGGAATCTTGATGTCACCTCGCAGCACTCCAGCAGAAAGCAGTTCAGCCAGAGTATGACCTTGGCAGGATCCCTCATCCACATATGGGAAAAACTCGACATAACGCCGGTTCCACATGACCAGGCGTCCTTCCCGATCAAACATCGCCAGACCATCTGCCATCTCGCCCATGGCCGTCTCCAGGAGAACCTGTGTCGAAATTAGCTCCGTCTGCAGTGCCTTTTGGGCTGTGACATCTGACGTGTGGCTCACAATGCCTTTAAGTTCACCTCTTTCGTCGCGATAGGGAGCTTTAACTGTACTCAGCCAATATGTTTGGCCATTACGATTGAATTGTTGCTCGAGCACGACCGGTATTGGGTCCGCCAGAAATTCCTGTTCCTGCTTCCAGAACAGGGCGGCTTCTTCTGGCTTGTAGTAGTCGAAATCTGTCTTGCCAACCATCGCAACGCCATCTGTCGCCCCCATCAATATAGCTGTTGGGTCGTTGGCGATAAGAAACCGACCTTCGAGATCCTTGACGCTCAGGGCATCCGGAAGCGCGCTGACAATCTGGCTGTGGAACTCATTGAGGTGAGCGCTTTCTCGACGCAGTTGGTCTAGCCGGACAAAGGAGGCAGAGATCAAGGTGCCGACGAAATTCAAGGCCAGCAGAGTATATTGCGCGTTGAACTGACTAAGGTTGGCACGAACAGTCTGCGGCAACACCAACAGAATCAGAAACGCGATGCCGGCGTTCAAAGTGCTGAATAAAAGGACATCGGATGGTCGGATGTATCCTCGTTTGAGAAAGAAATGCCCGGAAATCGATACGAGACACGCCAGCCAGATACCCAACAAACCCAATGCTGCGCCGGCCCCTCCGAGCCAAAGCCTAGCCGCAGATGCGGTGCAGGCCGCCATGATTGCACCTATAGGCCCAGCGATTAGGCCGACAATGGCCAAGGGCA
>UCMW01000006.1:0-274324 GCA_900473745.1 Hyphomicrobiales bacterium
TGATCGGTTCGCGGAAGATGACGCCGCCTAGGATGTTGCGGATCGTGCCGTTCGGGCTCTTCCACATGTGTTTCAAGCCAAATTCGGCGACGCGCCCCTCATCAGCTGTAATCGTTGCGCACTTGATGCCGACCCCATGCTTCCTGATGGCGTAGGCCGCGTCGATTGTCACCTGGTCGTCGGTCGCATCTCGGTTCTCGATGCTCAAATCGTAGTATTCCAGATCGAGGTCCAGATAGGGATGAATGAGCTTTTCCTTGATGAACTGCCAGATGATACGGGTCATCTCGTCGCCATCAAGTTCAACGACGGGATTGGCTACCTTGATTTTTATCATTTCGTTCTCCCACGGGACGACAATGTGCAGTCCCCTCCAAATCTCGCGCGTTAGCGAATGTCGCGCATGTGTCCTTCAACGCTGCGCAGATGCCTACGCATAGCGTCAGCTGCGCCGGCACCGTCGCGATTGGCGATGGCTTCGACAATCCGTGCATGTTCCTCGAACGAGTGATGGTCCGCAGGTGGGCGGACCGGCGTGTCGCGCAAGCGGCCCCATGTGACTGCCCGGCGCACTGCATTCAGTGTGTCGAGCAACCCTAGCAGGAGCGAGTTCTGTGAGGCTTCCCCGATTGCGCGATGCAATCGGTTGTCCCACTGTTCGTAAAGCCGCCACGTCGGGGCCTGCTGTGCCTTTATCATGCAGCTGCGCAATTCCGCGATCTGGCTCGGCGTTGCATTGAGAGCCGCGCAACGTGCAACCTCTGGTTCAAACGCTATTCGTGCACCCATGACTTCCAGCGGATTGGTCCGGTGGACCATCGCGTTGATATCGGCAACGGTGTCGAGCGGCCTTTCTCCAGTGAAAGTGCCCTTTCCGACATGTCGCCAGACGATGCCTTCCGCCTGGAGTGTCGCCAATGCTTTGCGCAAGGCCGCCCGACTGACGTCCAGAGATTCCGCAAGTTCCCGCTCCGGCGGCAGGCGCCCGCCGTCCGCAAGTTCTGCTGTGGTGAGGAAGTCCTTGAGCCGAACAAGGATGGCCCCGTCTACGCTGTCAATCATCTTCGATAGCCAAACCAATTTGATATTGGTTGCGTTATAACTTCGATGAATCGTGCTGTCAACCGACAGAGCTTATAAATTATAGGACCAGTTATACGTAATAAAAACAGATATATAGAAAGATATAGGATTTTGCTTGAGTCCGTCCTGCCGCGCTGCAACACATTTCATTGGTTGACATAATGTCTGATTAATGAAGAATTGGTTTCAGATTGGGTTGAGGAGAACCTGATCATGGGAGGAATGAGAATGAATATGTATGTCAGACGATTGAGGGCGTCGGCCATCGCGGCGGCTCTCTGCCTTTCAGCAGTAGCCCCCGGGATAGCAATAGCCGACCCCATGCGCATCGCCTTTGGCGATATCGCGACCGTCGAATCCGTGCATCTCCTTGCTGCCTTGGAGCGCGCAAAGGAGCAGGGCGTCGACGTTCAGGTGACCTTTCTGAAAAGTGAGGACATCGCGGCCCAGGCCGTGGTCAGCGGCCAGGCCGATATCGGCATCGGCGCACCTTATGCGCTGCTGCAGAAGGTTAAGGCCCCGATCCGGATTTTCATGCAGCTGTCGAAACTTCAGTTCTATCCGGTGGTCAACACCGAATTTTACAAAGAGTGGAAGGACCTCGACGGGCAGGAGATTGCGGTGCATTCGCGCGGCTCGGGCACCGAGGCGATCATGCGCCTCATGGCCGAGAAAAACGGCATCAAATACGCAAACATTTCCTACGTCCCCGGAGCTGAAGTCCGCACCGGTGCGCTGCTGCAGGGCAATGTGAAGGCGACGATCGTGGATTCGTCCGGCAAACGCGTTCTGGAGAAAGAGGCGCCCGGCAAGTTCGGCTTCCTGCCCCTGGGCGAAGTGAGTGCTACCGACGAGGCGATGTTCGCCAACACCGAGTATCTCGCCAAGAACCAGGCGGATGTCGCCATCCTTGTCGAAAGCATTTTGACCACATGGCGCGAGATCGCAGCCGATCCGAAGGCTGCAATGGCGCTGCGGGAAAAATACAAGCTGCTCCCGGATGCGACGCCGGAAATGGTGGCCGACATCGAACCTTACTTCGCCGAAGCCGCGGCCACACTGCCCCTGAACGGTGGCGGCGCGGATGCGGCCCGCGACGACTTCGACTTCTACACCGTGTCAGGCGCGCTCGAAGGCACAGCTGCGGATCTCAAGGTCGAAGACTTTTGGGATCTGACCGCGCTCAATGCAGCCCTTGCAAAAGCCGGTACGAAGTAATGCATATGGCTGCTTCACCTCACAAGGTGAGTGCGACCGGGGGGAGTGCAACCAACTCCCCCCGATTCGGAAAAACGCTCGCCGAATTCGCCGAACGACAGAAGGCCCTCTGGGTCGTCGCTTCCCTTGCACTTCTTTTCATCGTCTGGGAGATAGCCGGACGTGTTCCGATCAGCTTTGCCTTTCCAACCTTTCTCGAGACGCTGTCTGCGTTTTTCGAGATGCTTTTCGATGGAACCTTGTTGCCCGCCTATGTGATTACGTTCCAACCCCTCGTGATCGGTGTTGCGGTCTCAGCCGTGCTCGGCCTCGGGCTCGGTGTTCTGATGGGTCTGTCGGACAAAATGGAGTGGCTGCTGGCGCCCGTGTTCATCGTGCTCCAGGCCGCTCCCATGGCAGCCCTGGTTCCTCTGGTCACATTCATCTACGGAATTGGGCTCGTGGCAAAGACGCTTGCGGTCATCATGCTTGCCCTGCCGGTGATCGTGCTCAATTCCTACAAGGCCGTTCGTCACGTCAATCCGTCACTCGTTGACATGTGCCGCTCCTTTCAGGGGTCGCGGTCGCAGCAGATTTTCAAGATCATCATTCCCGACGCGACGCCTGTGCTTTTTGCCGGTTTGCGGCTCGGTATCGCCGCCGGCTTCATCGGCGTCATGCTTGCTGAACTGCTGATCACTCCGACCGGTATCGGCGATCTCATTACCTATCACCGATCGATCGCCAACTATGCGCACATGTACGCCGCCGTTGCATCGATCATCGCAGTTTCGACCCTCACACTGGCTGCACTGCAGTATGTCGAGGTGAACTTCCTGCGTCCTGAAAAAAGGAAGAAGTGACATGGCCCTCACCATGCCAGCCCATATGGCTGACCACAGCAAAACCGCTACGACCGATGTCATCGTCGAGGTCCGCGACATCTGCAAACGTTACGGGGATGTCGAGGCACTGCGCAACATCAATCTCGACTTTCAACGCGGCAAACTGACTACCCTTCTGGGACCATCGGGATGCGGGAAAACCACCCTTCTGAAGATCATCGCCGGCTTGGTGCCTGCCACCTCGGGAGAGATTTGCATCAACGGAAAGGTTGTGACCGGCCCGGGTCCGGAAAGGGCCTTCGTGTTTCAGGACTTCGCGCTGATGCCCTGGGCCACGGTCTTGCGGAACGTTGCCTTCGGTCTTGAACTGAAGGGTGTTTCCCAGGTGGAGCGCGAGCGCATCGCCCGCCACTACATAGGCGAGGTCGGACTAACTGGCTTCGAGCAGAAGTATCCGCACGAACTTTCAGGCGGCATGCGCCAGAGAGTGGGCATAGCCCGCGCCTTCTCGGTCAATGCGGATGTGCTGCTTCTCGATGAGCCTTTCTCAGCCGTCGATGAGCAGAACCGTCGCAAGTTTCAGGAAGATCTCCTGCAACTCGTCGAGAAGGAACGAAAGAGCTTCCTCTTCGTCACCCACTCGATTGAAGAGGCCGTCTATGTGTCCGATCGCATCGTCCTACTTTCGCCGCGTCCGGGCCGCGTCTCCCAGATCATCGAACCCCTCATCGATCGCTCCGCCGCACCCGACGTCATCCGGCGGGACAAGGGATATCTCGATGTCGTCGAGGAGATCTGGCAGGGCCTCAGGCAATATGCGGAGTGATCGGCCATGAAACTCTTCGGCATTAAGATCCCAATGATGACATCGCTCCTCTTCTGGGCGTTGATCTGGGAAATCGTCGGCAGAATGGATGTCATCTTCCTGATTCCGCCTATGAGCGCAATCTTATCGGCTGGACTGGAGCTCGTCGCGACCACCTCTTGGCAGAGCGCATCGATCGTCACGATCCGATCCTTCCTGGTCGGCATGGCTATGGCAATCGGAATTGGCGTTCCGCTCGGAATCGCCATGGGCCGCTTCAAGGTCGTCGACAACATCTTCGGCCTCTGGGTCAACATGTTCGTGAGCGCTCCGCTATCCGCTCTCGTCCCGGTACTGATGATCCTGTTCGGTCTTGGCGAGACTACGGTGATTGTGACGGTATTCCTCTTTGCCGTCTGGATCATCGTGCTCGACGCACGTGCCGGCGTCATGCAGGTTCCTCCGTCGCTCATCGAGATGGGCCGCAGCTACGGCGCATCCCGCTTCACGATCTTCTCCAAGATCATCCTCTTGTCAGCCCTCCCGGAAATCCTGGCAGGCATCCGTATTGGCCTCATCCGCGGTGTGAAAGGTGTGGTCATCGGCCAGATCCTCGTGTCCATCATCGGATATGGCGAACTGTTCGAGCTCTATTCCCGAAGCTTCGATATGGAGCGTTTCTGGGCTTTGACAATCATCCTTTTCGCGGCGGCCATGCTGTTGTCGGCCGCCGTGGAAATCTTCGAAAAACGCATCGAGTATTACGCAGGAGCGCGATAATGAACGACATGACCGCAACCAATTCCGCTTACGTCATCAACCCGGCCCCCATCCCGACACTGCCGGTGGTTGGCAGTCAGGCGCTTTTTCCTGTCCATCGCATCTATTGCGTCGGTCGCAACTTCGCCGATCACGCCATCGAGATGGGACACGACCCGAACAAGGAGCCGCCCTTCTTCTTTCAGAAGAACCCCGACACGCTGGTTCTGCCCGGAGCGGATTTTCCCTATCCGTCCCAGAGCAAGGATGTGCACCACGAGGTGGAACTGGTCGTCGCCCTGAAGAGCGGAGGCAAGGACATTTCGCTCGACCGGGCGCTCGACTGCGTTTTCGGCTATGCCGTCGGTCTCGACATGACACGCCGCGACCTGCAGAATGAAGCCAAGAAAGCGGGCCGTCCGTGGGAAACCGGCAAGGCCTTCGATGCTTCGGCACCCTGCGGCCCGCTGCATCCAGTATCCGAGGTCGGTCATCCGACAGAGGGAGATATCTGGATCAAGGTGAATGGAGAAACCCGCCAAACCGGGAACCTCAATCAGATGATCTGGAAGGTGCCGGAAATGATCTCCTATCTTTCGGGCCTGTTCACGCTGCAGCCGGGCGACCTGATCTTCGCGGGGACACCGGCAGGCGTTGGCGCAATCGTCAAGGGTGATGTCATGGTGGCCCATGTCGACGGCATCGACGAGCTGACATTCAAAGTCGGTTGATGCTGACAGGCGGTGCGTCTCGCGCGCACCGCCTTCTCAAAAAAACCCTGCCTCCAAAATCTGGATCATTCGATGTCGGTGTCCCTCTCCGTGGTGATGATGTTCGCCTTGGTCCTCGGCCTTGTCGGCTGCGTTTCCGGTTTCCTGGCCGGTCTGCTTGGCGTGGGCGGCGGCATCATCGTCGTGCCGGTTCTCTACCATGTCCTAGCATTCTTCGAGATCGATCCGGCGTTGCGGGCCCATATCGCTGTCGGGACCTCTCTCGCAACGATCATTCCAACTTCATTTCAGTCGATACGCGCACATCGGGCCAAGGGTGCTGTCGATGGCGCGCTGTTAAAGCTCTGGGCCCCTTTTGTCGGGGTGGGTGTTTTGATCGGCGTCGTCATCGCCGTCATCATTCCCGGAGCCGGGCTGACGGCCGTCTTCGGTATCGTGGCTGCATTGGTGGCTGGCTATATGCTCTTCACCCCCGAAGGTTGGCACCCCGTCGCAGGCCTACCGGCGCGACCCGCCCAGGCCGCCATGGCAACGGGTATCGGTGCCATCTCCACATTGATGGGCATTGGGGGCGGAACCTTGACCGTTCCGACTCTGAGTATTTGCAGCTATCCGGTTCGCCGCGCAGTTGGTACCGCCTCAGTTATAGGACTGATTATCGCCCTTCCGGGAACCATAGGCTACATACTCAATGGTTGGGGCAAGGCTGGTCTTCCCGTATATTCGCTTGGCTATGTCAACCTGCCAGGAATGATCGCCATCGTAGTCAGCAGCATGTGGACAGCGCCACTGGGTGCGCGAGCAGCCCACTCGATCGAGCCGCGCCACTTGCGAAAATTGTTTGGCCTCTTCCTTGCCATCACGTCAGCGAAAATGATCTGGGATCTCATCGGCTGAATGACAAGCTCACCCCGACGAGATGACAATTGTCGAGACCCGCGGTTTCCAAACGGCGTTGAGCGATTTGAAGTGGGGCAGACTGCCGGCCCCCACCGAGATGAAGATTCGGCCCATGTTCAATTGACCAGTCTCCCGCCTGAATGATCGGCGGCGACACAGATATTCGGTGTGGTTCCGATGGTACCGAATGGACGATCATGGGTCGAGCGATGTGAACCAATTTGGCGCGTTACAAGGCCGGGAAGGTGGAACGCGTCCGCACTTCGCCAAGTCGGTTTCGATTTTTGATGAAACGGCCGAAGATAGTGGGTTTCGAACTCAGATTCTTTTCTTGTTGTATGCACTTGTGGAAAAATAGTGCTCCGTGATCAAGTTCTGGACCGCCGGGTACCAGAGTTTCCGGGGCAACAGCTGGAACGTCGCTCACGAGGCCTTCGACAACTCAGAGCCACCTGGCAACACCGAATGAATTGTCGACAGCTCAAGGATCTGCCGGGCTGATTGCGGTCGCCCGAAAAAGTAACCCTGACCTTCCTCGCAGCCCATGTTGGCGAGCATCTGGCCCTGCAGTGCACTTTCTATACCTTCGCAGACGACGGTAAGGCCGAGCCCATGTGCGAGCGTAGCGATAGCCTCGACTATGGTCTGGGCAGATGGATCGCCGACCATGTCACGAACGAAGGACTGGTCGATCTTCAGCTTGTCGAGCGGTAGACTGGAGATGTAGCTGAGGGATGAGTACCCCGTGCCGAAGTCGTCGAGCGCGATAGTCACCCCGAGTTCGCGAAGCGCATCGAGTTTGGCAAAAAGGTCATCCGATTTTTCGAGGAAGATCGACTCGGTAATCTCAATATGCAGGCGATGCGGCGCGAGCCCGCTTGAGTTGAGTGCCGCACGGATATCGGAAACCAGGTCGCCGCGGAGAAACTGGACAGGTGAAATGTTCACTGCCACGCTGACATGCGCCGGCCATGCGGTGGCGGCCCGACATGCTTCCTTGAACATGAACTGGCCAAGCTCGCAGATGAAGCCATTTGCCTCGGCTATGCCAATGAATTCCACGGGCGAGATCATGCCAAGCGTCGGATGCTGCCAGCGCAGAAGTGCTTCTGCGCCCACCAGCCGGCCTGACGTGAGTGCGACCTGCGGCTGGTAAAGCAAGAAGAACTGGCCTTGTTCGAGCGCGTTGCGCAGCTCCGCCTCCAGAAGGCGCGACCGTGCCCGTCGCACGGAAGACGCGGGATCGTATGCCTGCCACCCGCTGCCGCCGACACGTTTGGCCTCAATCAACGCGAATTCCGCCGCTTCGATCCACTTGGCCGAATCCCCCATTTCGTAGGAACTGCCGCAGGCACCCACCCGGGCGCTCATCTCGATCTTGATGCCGTCCACCCCGAACGGCTTCTCGAACAGGGCGAGAAGCTTTGCCGCGCCTTCTTCCAGCCCTTCGCTCGTCTCGGAGCCCGGCATGGCGATACAGAGGACATCACCGGAGATGCGCGCGACCAGGCCATGGCGCCCCGCATGCCGGCGTAGTCGGGCCGCAACAGCCTGCAACACGCTGTCGCCCTTTTCACGTCCGAGTGTCTCGTTGAGGTGGCCGAAGCGGTGAAGGTCGAGCGCAAAAATGATGAAGCCGCTCTCTGCCTTGGTCATCGCCTCGATAAGTCCGCGCCTGTTGAGCAACCCGGTCAGGTCATCCACCCTGCTCATTTCTTCTAGTTTCGTTTCGTAGCGCCGACGCGCCGTCACGTCGCGTAAGGTGACGCAGACGACGTGCGTTCCGACTGCAGAAAGCCCTTGTCCTCCGCGGCTTACGAAAGGCGACAAGGTGATAACGACTTCGAGGTGCCGATTCCCGGTCTTGCCCGGTGCGTCGAGCTCGAACTGGTCACTGTGTACCCGATGGGGCTCCGCCAGGTGCTTCGCCTGGAGTTGCAAAACGGCATCAAGAATTGCGGCAGGAGCGAAATGTTCGAGATGCGTGCCGCGGGGGATGAGGTCGTCCAGCTCCAGCATTTTGTACGTCGTCTGGCTTGCATCGAGCAGGTTGAGCTTCTGGTCGAGCACGATCACCGGATCGATGCTGTCGTTGATCACTCTCTTCAGCACGCGGCGAATGTCACGGTTTTCGGTGATGGCGAGTTCTGCGAGCCAGCCGTTCACACCCATCTTTTCTGCCATCAGCATGAATAGTCCGAAGGCCAGCATGATCCACAAGGTGGCTGTGTTGAAGACCAGCGCCTCGTGCTTGTAGAGCAGGAAACCCGTCGTTTCGCCAACAGCGAAGAGTGCAAGTGAGGCCGCGATCGGCACGGCAAGGGACAGCCGATGTAGCGAAAGCGAATAGGCAACGATCAGCGCTGCCAGGAAAAGAGCGACCGGTTCGACCTGCAGCGACTTCAGCAACCGATCTTGCACCAGGGTTTCTGTCGCCAGCACATGCAACATGGGACCACTGAGAATGTCGTAGACCGGCACAGCGAAAAGGTCCTTGAGCTCGCTGGCGTAAGCCCCAACCACCACCGACTTGCCCCTGATGGATTCGAGCCCCGGGGCCCCTGACAGCACATCGGCGACCGAAAGCGTCGGCACGGTCTCGGGGTTAATCGAGAAATCGATCTCCAGCCGGCTGGTCCGGGCGTCGCTGTAGCCGGCGAGCACAGCAGGTGCGGATTGGGTCGGCACGCCGTCGATGACTTCCATGACCGGGAAGGAGCGCATCATACCGTCGGCGTCGAGCGTGACATCGACTAGGGCCGGCCAGGCATTGTCCGCAAGCAAGGGGATCGGCGACGTCAAGGTCAATTCATCGCTGGACCGCGGACCGCTTTGCTGCCGGAACAGTGGCAGGATGACACCGCCACCGGCGTCCGAGAGTGCCTTGGCAAGTCGGGCATCGCTCTCGGGGCGGGATGGCGCGCTGAAATCGATATCGAGGAAGATGTCGCCAGCCCCGGCGCCGACGAGTTTGTCGATCAGATCGGCATGCACGTCACGCGGCCAGGGCCAGGTCCCGACCTCAGTCAGGCTCCTGGCGTCGATTGCGACGAAGACGAAGTTACCGGTTGCGCTCCGCGGCGCGGCAGAGGCGCGAAACTCCAGGAACTGGTTGTCGAGATGTCGAACGAGAGAGAGTGACGGAAGAACGAACGGTAGTGCTATGATCAACGCGATCATGGCCAGCCGAAGCGAAATTAGGGAAGACAGACCGCCGCGCGAGGAAATGCCGTCATCCGCCATGAAAAGCCCGAACGTTTTGGGACCTTGGACAATTGGCGTCAGTCACGACCTTTGCCCTTGCCCTTGCCGTTACCGCCGCCGTTACCGCCGCCGTTACCGCCGCCGTTACCGCCGCCATTGCCGCCGCCGTTGCCGCCGTCGCTGCCGCCGCCCTTGCCGCCGCCCTTGCCGCCGTCGCTGCCGCCGCCCTTGCCGCCACCATTACCGCCGCCATTGCCACCGTCGTTACCGCCAGAACTCTTGCCGTTGTCGTTCGATGCAGTCTTGCTGCCCTTGTCGGCAGTCTTGTCCGCCTTCTTGCCCTTCGCGGCATCGCTGTCCGGCGTTGGCGCGTCCTTCATGGCTCGAACCGGGGCGGCAGAGGGGGTGACACGTGTGATTGCTGGTTTTTGCGAAACGCCAGCAACGCTCATGCCGGATTTGTCGACGCTCGCGCGCTGGCCGGCGCCGAGATCGCTCCTTTCGCCGCTTCGGAAGCTGGTCACCTGCACGAGTCCGCGATTGACGGAGACTGCTGCACCGGTCTTCCCGACTTTCACGGTGAAGCGCGTTCCCTTGACGACGGCAGCCAGGAACGGTGTCTGCACCGTGGTGTGTGGACGCCGGCGCTTTTCAATTTCCAGGCTGATTTCTCCGACCTGCTGCACGACTTCGGTCTTGCGGCCCTGATTGCTGCCACGCGTAGTGATCGATGCGAGGGTGTTGGGTTGAAAGGCAATGCTTTCAGTGCCGCGCACCAGCTGCAGTCGGCCGCGAGGACCCGTCGAGATCCATGCCTTGTTTGGAACAGCCATTCCTTTGCGGAGCGGCACCCAAGTCTCTTTGTCGAGCGTATACCGCACTTGGTCTGTCGCTCTTGCTGCCGTCCATGCTTCGTTGGCGGCCGAAACCGATGCGGAAACGAAAGTGACGGCGAAGCAGAGGACAGCAGCTATGATCAGGCGCATTTTGGGTTCTCCCTTGGGAGACTAATTGAGCATGCCTTTCTTAAGAATCCTCTGAAGCAAATAGGTTGCTTTTATCATTCCAGCCTATTCCGACATCCGGCGGTTGTTTTCTTTCTGAGCAGACCGTCACTGCCCGAAGCTCCCCTTTGATATTCAGCCGACGTCTATCGGCTCCGTTGCGGAAATTGCATCCGCTTTGAGCCTTCACATCGGTCATTCGGGCGGTCGAAAGTGATTTGCGAAACCGGGCATGGGGGCCAACCTGGGGCCGCTCCGACTAGCGTCAACCAGTTACAGCCCAGAGGCGGGGTTCCCGCTATGTGGGGATCATAGGCTGCCAGTGCTTTCACTATGCCAAGCTGGTGGCAGCGATTGAATAGTCAATTCGTGTCAGTTCTGCTTCCATAAGGGTTCGTCCTCCGACTGATCGCCTCTGAAGTCGCCGACGTAGGCGACCCAAAGGCTGGTTTGATTATCTCCGAGCGTTGATCCAGCAGTTTCTGAGATATCGTCCAGAGCAACGGTGTGAGGAGCCTCTAAATGCCAGGTCGAGGCTCCTTTACGCCAAGGCCAAAGGGGACGCCCTCGACTCCCCGGCGTCTTCCTGCCTCCAGTTGGCTGACAGTTGCCGCTCTTAAGCGATAGCCACCGAAGGTCGAATGTTTACGCTAGCTACGATGGGTTGTGGGTGCCCACGAGTTTTTGTGTTCCCGGATGAATTCGGTTGCAGTTGAGGGATGTCGGCCAGTGAGAGCGAACACACCATCGCTGAGTTGGTCCTCACTTCCTTCGCTTATTCTGCCGTCCATCTCTGCCAGGATGCTGGCATACGCTCGGTCCAATCCAGCCTTTATGTATCGGTCTGCCAGTTCGGTTGTGGTCAGATTGATGTGCTTTATGGTTCGGCCAATTTCATCACTGATCTTTTCGGCAAAATCGGCATAAGAGAGGGTCTCTGGTCCTGTCAGTATGAAGTCTCGGTTCCACGAGGTCTCTTCCAACAGTGCGCTGACCGCTGCCTTCGCAATGTCGGCCGCGTTGATAAAACCAATCCGACCTGTTCCCGTTGCGGAGTAGATTGCGTTCTGGTTCCGGATCGTCTCGCGATGGTGCTGCTCAGAGAAGTACTGCATGAACCACGTCGGCCGTAAGACCGTCCATTCCGGAACCTCATCTCGCAAATAGGAATGGATCTGCCCCATCATCGGTCCCCCCGCCTCAAGCGAAGACGCGCTCAGGAGAACAAAGCGTCGCACCTCCCTCTTTCGTGCCATCTCAAGGATGGGAGGAACGATCGTTCCGTGATCGCTGTTATTGGTCGGAGCAACAATATAGACGGCGTTGACGCCCTCGAATGCCGCTTCCGCTGTACGAGGGTCTTGCCAGTCGAAGGCGACGTCATCATCGGTTGAAGGCGAACGGGTGGCAATTCTTGTTTGTACTCCCCTCAGTCGGAGCTCTTGAGCCACAAGTCTTCCCGTTTTTCCCTTGCCGCCGATTACTAGGATCTGAGCTGTCATGGTACCGCCTCCTCTCAACGATTGTCCGCTGAAGGCGCACTCTCAACTGCTGAGAGAACAACGAGTGGGTTCCAGTAGTCGCGGTAGCGCGCGATTCGACCCTCCTTAAGCTCAATGATTGATATGTAGTCCTGATCGTAGCGGGCATTGGTTTCCCGCGAGTGGCCCTTGCAGCTGAACTCGATTGCCGCCATGTCACCTTCTGCCGAAATGAACGCGTGGTTGAGCGTCATGGACTCAATCGAAATGAGTTTCGACACTGTCGGAAGATAGGCTTCTAGCGCTGTCCGGCCTTCCACGCGCTCCTGAAAGCCCGGCGGGTGATAAGGGAATTCAAACACGACATCCTCGGAGCACATTTCAAGAAGTGTTTGCGCATTGGGTGCCAGTTTGTCTCCCAGGGCTTCCCGCAACAGGGAGGATAGACTTGGAAACTGATCGATCAAACGGGACATTTCTCTTTACTCCTTTTCAACGGAACGATACCGTTCCGACGAATATGGGGCAAAATGAATGGAACGCAACCGTCTCGACGAAAAAAGTAAGCGGCGTCCGAGCGGGGCAGCCGTTATGCGTGACGAAGTCACAGATGCTCTTCTGCGGGCTTTTCTCGAGGAATGGGCCTCTCATGGATATGCCGCACTGAGCTTGGAACGGGTCGCGGCGCGCGCAGGAGCGGGAAAAGCTGCCATTTACCGGCGCTGGCCATCCAAAGTCGCAATTGCGGCCGAAGCGGCCGAGAAGTATGGCAAAATACTGACGGATGTAACCGATCATGGCACGCTTAAGGGCGACCTAGAAGCCTACCTGCTCATGTTAAGACGGGCACTTCGCCATCGGCTGGTTGGCAAAATACTGCCCGATCTCTATGCAGAAGCGTCTCGTGGCTCGGAGCTTGTCCCGGTCTTGCGAGACTTGTCTGTATCGCGCCGGCAGGGCGGAACATCGCTGATTGAGCGAGCTGTTGCCCGGGGAGAACTGCGCGCCGGAATCGACCGGGAACTCGCGATGGATATGATCCCCGCATCCCTTTACTGGGGGATGATCGTGACAAGGCGTCGAGTTACCAGGATCCAACTCCAACGGCTGGTAGATGCGTTATTGGCCGGGCTTAAGGCGATTTAGACCGTTGCCACATGAGCTGCGGATACCAAATGTCTGTAAAAGCGCCTGAAACAAATTCGCCGTCGAAGACCTTTAACGATCACGGATAACTTCACTACGTCCCCGGTAACATCGTCTAATGGTCGGTCGCTTGGGAGTATGTGCTACCTGTAATCTGCGGTGATCGGCCAGTTTACGGGGTCAAGTAGGATCGACCTGGCTGTTCAGCGCTTCGCGCAGTCGCGGCGCGGTGAAATCCAGGAAGCTGCGTAGCTTGAGTGGTAGGAGTCCGTTCGGAAGGTAAAGCAAATGCACTGGGGACGCTGGGAGTTCAAATTCTTCCAAGACAGGCTGGAGCAGACCTAGGTCAACCAACTTGCTGGCCTGATAAGACATAACTCGAGTTAATCCGAGCCCGGAAGCGGCTGCATCGACAGCAGCTTCTGCGGTGTTGACCGAAAGGCGAGGACGAATGTCGACAGACGACACCTTCTTTCCATCCTGGAAAGGCCAAGCCCGGGAGGATTGCACGCCTTCGAAAGCGATGCATTGGTGAGTACTCAGATCACGTGGATGGACGGGTGCGGAACGCACGTTCAGATACTCTGGGCTGGCGTAGATGGTGTTTCTTACGCGTCCGAGACGGAGGGCCATCAGACTTGAATCCGCCAGTTCTCCGATACGCAAAGCGACGTCAACATGGTCGTCAGCCAAACTGGTGTTCCGATCGCTGAGGTTCAATCGCATATTGATATCGGGGAAAGCCTTCAGAAAATCGCCAATCACGGGCAGTAGGTGCAATCTGCCGAAGACGATTGGCGCGGTGACCGTCAAATCACCCTTCGGGGTGAGATATTCCCCTGAAGCCTGTCGCTCAGCTTCTTCGATCCGCTCAAGAATATCCCGGGCTGCGCTGAGATACTGCCGGCCCGCATCCGTCAGGACAACGTTACGGTTTGTCCTAATAATCAGTGTTGCGCCAAGCAGCTTCTCAAGATCGGCAATTTTTCGACTGACAGTTGGCAATGGGGAGTGAAGAGCTCTGGCCGCAGCTGACAGACTGCCTATCTCGACGATTTTGAGGAAAACACGCATTGCGTCGATGCGATCCATTTTGCCTACCATATTTTGAGAGGACGAGTTTCGTAAGCTCTGTCTACTGCGGTTCTCTGGAAGGCGATAGGTTGCTGTTGCGGCTTGAGCCAAATGTTGAAACCAGGAAATAATGAGATGAAGCTTTACCACCTGCCACTCTCTGGTCATGCCCATCGGGCCGTCCTCTTCCTCTCGCTGCTTGGCCAGAAGGCTGAGCTTATCGAGGTGGACATTCCAAATGGCGCACATCGGACCCCTGAATACCTGAAGCTCAACCCGTTCGGTCAGGTGCCGGTGCTCGAAGATGAGGGGTTCATCGTCAATGATTCCAACGCAATCCTTGTCTATCTCGCGACAAAGCTTGGCCGGAAGGATTGGTTGCCGGACGATCTGGAAAGTGTCGCGAGGGTCCAGAAGTGGCTTTCGGTCGCGGCTGGAGAGATTGCTTATGGACCTTGTGCTGCGAGATTAATCACCGTGTTCGGTGCCGATTTTCGCGCCGAAGAGGTCATTGCGCGCGCGCATCGCATTCTGACGCTGATCAATCAGGAGCTTGTGCGGCATCAGTTTATCATCGGTGACAGGCCGACAATCGCCGACGTCGCACTCTACAGCTACATTGTCGGCGCGCCGGAAGGCAATGTGGACCTTACCCCTTATCCGGATGTGCGGCAGTGGCTGACCCGCATTGAGGCTCTTCCCGGTTTTGTCGAATTTCCGAAGAGCGCCGCGGGCCTCAGGACCTGATGTCGAGGTTTGGCCGGACGTGATCGGCTGCCAATTCCAAGGAGGTTAAGTTGTCAGAAGGTTTGGAACGTCATGTTTCGCCTTGGCATGAGGGCGAACTCGCGCTGCAAAGAAGCGTAGGTGTCATCGATCAGATGGACGCAATCGGTCGAAGAGTGCTACGGAACTTCCTTCTCGATCAGCATCGCGAGTTCTTTCCCCTTTTGCCCTTTGTCGTGATTGGCGCCGTCGATCCTGAAGGCCTGCCCTGGGCGACCGTCCGGGCTGGCCGGCCAGGCTTTCTGACTTCGCCCGATCCCTCAACGCTAACAGTCGAAGCCGAACGCGACTGGGCTGATCCGGCGGAAAGTGGGATGGAAGATGGAGACTCAGTCGGTCTGGTCGGTGTCGATCTAGTCACCCGGCGACGGAACCGCCTCAACGGCATGATTGGTCGGCAGGACGAGAGGCGCTTCGAGGTCGCTGTCGGTCAGAGTTTCGGCAACTGTCCGCGCTATATCCAGAGCCGATATTATGAATTCGTTCGGGATCCGGCGTTGAGGGCGTCGGGCACAGCTATCGTTACGGATGAGCTGAATGATAAGGCGTGCCGGATCATCTCCCGCGCCGACACATTCTTTGTCGCTTCCTATGTAGACCGGTCAGGGCAGGGCCGCCAGGTGGACGTATCGCATCGTGGCGGTCGTCCAGGATTCGTCCGCATTGATGGGGAGGGAGCACTGGCTGTTCCGGACTTCAACGGCAATCTGTTCTTTAACACGCTTGGCAATTTTCTCGTCAATCCCCGCGCCGGGCTGCTGTTCACCGACCACGATACGGGTGACATCCTACAGGTGAGCGGCAGAGTCGAAGTGATCCTGAATTCTGAGGAGATTGAGGCATTCCAGGGCGCGGAGCGGTTGTGGCGCGTCTTTCCAGAAAAGATCGTCCTACGGCCGGACGCGCTGCCACTGCGCTGGACATTCGCCGAAAATGGATTCTCTCCCGACAGTCTGGCGACCGGAAGCTGGAAGGAAGCTGAGCAACGTGCGGAGGCTGCGCGGAGAGCAAGGACCTGGCGCCGTCTGCGGGTCGAGAAGGTTGTCGCGGAAAGCGAGACGATACGGTCGATTTATCTCGAACCCGCAGATGGCAAGGCGCTGATTGCTCACAAGGCTGGCCAGCACCTTCCGATCCGGATTTCTGACGAAGGTAGCTTCGTGCGGCGCAGCTATACGATATCGAGTGCGCCATCGGACAAAGACTACCGGCTCAGTGTCAAGCGGGACGGCAAGGGCTCGCAGTTGCTGCATGGACTGCAGCCCGGAGACGAGATCGAGGCCATGGCGCCGGGGGGTGGTTTTTTTATCGACGAAATGGAGCGACGCCGCCCTGCTGTGCTGCTAGCTGCCGGCATTGGCATCACACCGATGCTGTCCATGCTGCACCATGTCGTCAATGGAGGTGCCCGCACTGGCTATCGCCGGCCGATCTGGCTTTTCCGGTCTTCGCAGACGGTGTCTGAACGCGCCTTCGATGCGGAAATCGGTGAGTTGGTTCGCTCGAGCGAAGGTAGCGTGCGTGAAGTCCGAGTTTTGAGCGCACCGCAGGCTCAGGATGAGGAAAAGTACGATGCTGTGGGACGCATCGACATCGACCTGCTGAAAGCGCGTCTGCCATTCGGCGACTTTGATTTTTACCTTTGTGGTCCGCCTGCGTTCATGCAGTCGTTGTATGACGGGCTTCGTGGACTGAACATCAGTGATGATCGTATCCATGCAGAAGCATTCGGACCATCGGCCCTGAAACGCGATCAGGACAGCAGTGAAACCGCCAAACGAGCTATTCACGCTCCAGCTACCGATCCGGTAAAAGTCGTCTTCACGCGTTCTTCCAAGGAGGCCAGGTGGGAGCCGGGGAGCGGTACGCTGCTCGAACTGGCCGAACAATGCGGGCTTTCTCCGTCTTACAGTTGCCGTGCTGGAAACTGCGGTGAATGCAGCGCCAAGGTCATTAAGGGTGGTGTGAGTTACCTGTCAGAGCCGGTCTATCCGGTGAAGGAAGGGCAGGGACTTCTCTGCTGTTCTGTTCCTGCGGAAGGTGGCGACCTGCAACTCGACATCTGAGACCTCACTGGCGATTTCTGGTGAGGCAGGCACCCAGCCGGCTTACTCCGCGCACGGTACGCAAATCCGGTGGTGGGGACGCCGCTGCAAGGTACCCTCGTCGGGCTCGGTATCAAGTGATGATCCGACAGATTTCGCCCTGAGTTCCGAAACCTCCATGCTCCCGCAATCTTTGGTCTTACCGTCTGCTGAAAAGGCGGCCTGAATGTCGGCTTGGCCTTGCAGGTCGCGGGATCGTGCCATGAAACCTGCAGGAGATGCAGATGACTGTTCACTTCATTCCTTCAATTGGACTCGCTAGCGGTTGGAATGAATATGCCATCCATGAGCGATGTCGCGCGCGATATCATCATCGCGATAGCTATTCTGTTGCTTGTGGCTCAGCAAGGTCACTCTAAAGAGGAGGTGCCGATGACCTATCCGGAAACCAAACAGGTTGATGTGATCGACAAGCACTTTGGTACCACGGTTGCAGACCCCTATCGTTGGTTGGAGAACAATATCCAAAAGGATCGAGCGGTCGCCCGATGGGTCGAGGCACAGAACGCCGCAACTAGCTGTTATCTTCGCAAGCTTCCCGGTCGCGACGTCTTCCGAGACCGCCTGACCGCATTGTTCGACCATGAGCGCTTGACCAGCCCGCTCAAGCGAGGCGGGGACTACTTCTTCACTCGGAACCGGGGGCTCGACATGCAGCCAGTCCTCGTCGTCCGAGAGGGGGAGACAGGCTCTGAGCGCACGATCTTGGATCCCAATCAGTGGTCTGAAAACGGAACGAAAGCACTGGTCGTGTGGGCTCCGTCTTCAGACGGCAAGCTTCTGGCGTACGCAATCCAGGAAGACGGCTCTGATTGGCGTACCATCCGTGTTCTTGACGTGCGAAGTGGCCAGGTTCTCGCCGACGAAATTTCCCGGGCTCGCTTTACCACGATTGCCTGGGCGGGAGATGGCTCGGGCTTTTTCTACGCCCGTAGCCCTGAGCCACGGACAAATGGCCGTCAAGACTCACAAATCTCTGACCATGACGTCTACTTCCATCGGCTCGGTACCAAGCAATCTGAAGACAGACTCGTCGGTGTTTCAACGCCCGAGAACCCGCTTCTCCACACCGTCGATGTTACTGCAGATGGGCGGTACCTGATCATCTACTCGACGGCGCTGACCGGCGGAAACGCACTCTCGGTGGTGGACTTATCTGAACCCAATTGGGAGGTGAGGCCCGTCGTTGAACGCTTTGACCATCTCTCGACTGTTGTCGGTAACATCGGAACGAAGCTTTATGTCCTGACGCGTCAGGGGGCCGAGTGGGGCAAGATCGTTACCGTTGATCTGGCCGACAAAGATCTAGTCTTCACCGCACTTATTGAAGAGAAACCCAAGGCGCTCCTAACCCTGGCCTCTATACTCGGCGATAGGCTTCTGTTGTCTTACATGGTCGATGCAAGGATTGAAGTTGAGCGATATGAACTCGATGGAAAACCCGATGGTGCTGTAAATCTGCCGGACATCGGCAGCGCGGGGACCTTTCATGGTCGCCACGGCGACAACGAAGCGTTCTTCACCTTTACCAGCTACGGGACCCCAAAAACCGTTTACCGCTACGATGTCTCCAGCAACGAAACTACCTTATGGGCTAAAGCCGATGGTTCGTTTGGTATTCACGGTCAGCCTGATGACATTGAGGTAAAGCAACGTTTCTACAGCGCCAAAGACGGAACCCACATCCCGATATCGATCATTCGGCGCGCTGGATCAAAAGCAGCGGCGCCGACCATGCTGACCGCCTACGGAGGCTTTGGTATTCCATTGCTACCGGCCTACTCGCCCGCTGCCATCGCTTGGGTTGAGCAAGGTGGTGTCTATGCCGTTGCGAATATTCGCGGTGGAGGAGAGTACGGGAAGGCCTGGCATGATGCTGGCAAGGGTCAATCAAAACAGACGGTCTTTGATGATTTCATTGCTGCTGCCGAGTTTCTGAAGCGTGAGGGCGTCACCACCGCAGGCGGGCTGGCCATTCACGGCGAGTCGCATGGAGGTATGCTTGTCGGCGCGGTGACCAATCAGCGTCCCGATTTGTTTAAGGTCTCTCTCCCTGGCGTTGGCGTGATGGATATGTTGCGCTTCGATCGCTTCACTGGTGGCAAGCTGTGGATCTCAGAATTTGGGGATCCGTCAGACGAGAAGAGCTTCAAAAACCTCCGGTCCTACTCGCCGCTTCACAACACAAAGACTGGGATCGATTATCCCGCCGTCCTCGTTACGACAGCCGATACCGACGACCGGGTCGTTCCGGCACATTCCCTAAAATACCTTGCAACGCTGCAGGCTGCACAGATTGGGCATAAACCAAGGTTCCTCAGGGTGGAGCAAAACGCTGGGCATGGAGACGGTTCGCCAACTGAAAAGATCATCGAGGAATATGCGGACAGGTGGTCATTTGCCGCTCATTGGACTGGTCTTCAGGTGACCGCCTTGCCATGACGCCCGTCCATTCGCCGGAACCTAAGCGTGGATGCCGCGATGGAAGGGATGTGGCAAAGGTGCCCATAAGACCGCTCAGGTAAAATCGTTCGACGTGGGTAAGCTCGACTAGGCCTGACCACTCCATGTTCCTGCAATCTTCGACCGTATCGTCGGTATCGGCGTCAGATCTCAGGGTTTCCAGAGGTCGAGACGTCGAGCAACCGAGGTATACAAATGTTCTATCAATCTCTCACACGCAGCACTTCCACGATCGCAAGGATCAGTCTGGTAACTTTTCTAGGCGCTGCGGCGGCAGGGTGTGTGTCCGATAGTGGATCCATGGAAAACGCGTACAGGGCCAATCTTGCCAGCGAGACAGCCCTCAACGCTCAGATCATCAGCGATCGCGCCCGAGATCAGCGCTGCCGGCGTGATCCGGGCCGTCGAGAATGCGGTCCACGCTACTAACCCGACACGAGATCACCGGCGAGCATTGTCGTTCCAAGCCGCGTGGTGATCTCGTTTCCTACGCTTTGGCTACTGTACACCGCAATTTTGTGGGCCCACTGCGGCTCTTGTTTCGCGGCTTGATTGAGAATGCTCTCAACAGGCATGGGCCTTCCGCGGTTGTTGGGATGAGTTCGGTGATATTAGGCCCAACGCATGGAGCTGCTTCCATGTGACCACCGAGCTGGGTGATTGTCTTTATGCTCCAAGGAGCTCAACGCGGATCAGGGCTCCGCCGCTCGCGCCTTCGAAGATATATATCTGACCATGGTGTCTAGCTATGACCTCTTTCACAAGGTTCAGGCCAAGACCGGTTCCCGTCTGGCGTGGACGCAGTCGGTGAAATGGCTCAAAAACACGCTCGCGCTCCTCAGGGGGGATGCCGGGGCCGTCATCTTCGACCTCGAATGCATGCTTGTTGACTCGCACGACAACCGATTGCCCACCATGCTCCATCGCATTTTGAATGAGGTTCGTGACCACCCGCTCAAGTGCGGCGGAATCTCCATAACACACTCCACCTTGCACCACCTGCACCTCGAGCGATCCGCCTTTGAAGATGACGATGGGCGCCAGTTCTGCGGCTACCTGTCGAACGAGGGATGGAAGGTCGAGCAATTCAAAGTGCGTGTCGTTGTTTAGTCGCTCAAGGTCGAGAAGCTGCTCGGTCAGGGTTGCCAGGCGGTACACGTCCTCACTCAGTTCCAGAACCGGGCGGGATTCTGAGCTCTCGATCTTACTTCGCAGGATCGCAAGGGGTGTGCGCAGTTCATGCGCTGCCGAAGCGATGAAGCGCCGCTGACGCTCATATCCATCGTCGAGCCGCGTGAGCGCTCGATTAACAGCAGTGATCAGGGGCAAGATTTCCCGCGGGACATCATGAGTGTTCAGTCGGCGACCCCGGCTGCTGACATCAATTTTCTCAGCTTCACGCGCCACCCGAAACACACCGCCGAGTGAATGCTTCACTATCCAAGGCGTTACAATCAGCGATGTGAGAGCCAGCATCAGGAAAATGGGAATTGCGATGGTGTTGGTAGCCATCAACACAATAAAGCTGAGCTCTGACAGTGCCCCATGGCCGAGGATTGTAAGCTCGCCAATATCGGTCCGTTCCCTGCGAACCACAGCCGCCAGCTCGTATGGAGGAGTGCGGTCCCGCATATGAGCATAAGAGAGACCACTCAGCCGACCGACAAATGACTGATAGAACGGTGGGATCTCTCCAAACGTCACGTTTTTGTGTTGGCTGTCTTCCGCCACGAACCAAAGAGTAGGGGTTTCAGTGCGCATCTGCTCAAGCTCGGGCGTCATCTTCACATTGAGCCGGCCGGTCTTGTCTCGCTCTATGGCGCGAGCGATCACCGACGTGATCTGCTCATCGGTATACGGGCCGCCACTGTCGATCCGGAGTGCAATGGAGACCAGAACTGCAAAGGCGACAATCAGGGTCGCAAAGTGAAACACCAGCGGGTAGACAATCAGTGCTCGCTTGAGTGACCTCGGCTTCTTCACGCTTTCTCACGGAGCAGATATCCGACCCCTCTGATCGCGTGGATTTCAATACCTGCGTCCGAACCTCGCAGTCGTCGACGCAGCCGCGATATGTGCGAGTCCAAAGTGTTCGACTGAATTTCGTCATCAAAAGCAAATACAGCCTGTTCCAGGGACTCACGCAGGACCGTCCTGCCGCGGCGCTTTATAAGAGTTGCCAGCACCCGCAGTTCACGGCGCGGAAGATCGATGCGTGCGCCCTTCACTTTGACCTCCTCATTGGACAAGTCGAAAACAACGGATCCAGCCCTGATCTCCTCGCCTTGCAACTCAGCCGGGCGGCGACGAACCGCCCTTATGCGGGCAAGCATTTCATCTATGGAGAAGGGCTTCACCAGATAGTCATCGGCGCCTTCGTCAAGCCCCGCCACACGGTCTTCGACGGCACCCCGCGCGCTGAGGACAATGATATGAATTCCGGGATTGCGGAGGCGCAGATCAGGCACGAGGGCCAGGCCCTCGCCGTCCGGCAACGTCCTGTCAAGGAGAACGAGATCAAACTCAGCCATTGCCGCCGCTTCGCGTGCTTCGGCCACGCCGCCTACCTGATCAACGATAAAACGCTCCTTGCGCAAGACGAATGACAAAGTGTCGGCAAGCCGAACCTCGTCTTCAACCAGGAGTACTCTCATGAAAAATCCTCCGTAAACGTCCTATGTGATGCGCCCAGTAAACCAGCTCCGCCCAATAGAGTTTCAGGGCTGTTCTTAGGAGTCCGTCGAGCGCGCAGGTTCAGCGGATGAGTGGCGTCTAAGGGATGAAGACAACTTAGTTGCCTGTGCCAGCCTCTGGCTCAACCTGATGACAGACACTCGCGGACAAACCGCATCATCTCTCGAGCAAGCTCTTCGTCTTCTGGCGCGGCGCCAAAGCCGTCATGCGGCATGGCCTCGAAGACATGCAGTTCTGCCGTGGCGCCTGCCTGGCGGAGCGCCCGGTGCAACCGTACTGCGTTCGACAGAAGCAGTTCGCGTGTCCCGCTCTGAATGAATATCGGCGGGAAGTCTTTCTTGAACTGTCCGAAGAGAGGAGAGATATAGGGATGGCTCAGATCGGCCCCGTTGGCATAGAGCGGATTTGCCCGCATCAACGAGTTTGGAAGTTTGACGTCCCACGTCCTGTTGGTCTGAAAGCTATAACCTGACTCCGTCAGGTCGATTTCAGGGGAAAGCAACACAATCGCACCGGGTAAGTCCAGCCCTTCATCCTGTGCGCGCAGCACTATCGCCAGCGCCAGATTGCCACCCGCAGATCGTCCACCGATGACAATGCGCTCAGCGCCGAACGTGTCCACTGCATGTTTGCAGACGCACATGCTGTCATCTAGAGCGGCCGGATAGGGGAAGTCAGGCGGCATTCTGTAGTCCACACCGTAACACTGTATCCCATGTCGCTGCGCAGCCACGCGCGCGCCCTCTCGGCATGCTTCACCGCCTCCAAAGACGAGCGCTCCACCATGCAAGTCGATATAGACGCAATCCGCTCGCTCGAGATGGAGTGGTCTGGCCAGATACACGGCAGCAGAGCCGATGGACTCCGTGGTGATTTCGACATTTTTTGCAAAATCTTGTTGGGAAACTGCGCCTGCGTAGTTCGCATCCACGGCTGCCTTGAGTTTACGCCATGCTTCATGGTCGTCTGTGGGAGGCATTGGGTACAACGCGTTAATCGGCACCCCGTCATCTCGAACGGCGTTGTGAAGCCGTTGCCGTGCCTCCTCACTGATTGAGCTTGGGACTGGCACGCGACGCTGGTCAATCTTCACCGAGTTGAACTCAAAGTCGGTTTTGCAATGCGCCATGATGGTTCCAGATGATACTGTTTGTCAGTTCCATGTCCTGCCAGCAGCGTCGGGCGAAACTTGGGCCACCTAGCGTGTTTTCCAGATTGACGGTGGATGAATACAACGTCCGACGCGCCACTTGCCCGACACTACATCGCGAGCGGTGCAGGTGGCTTGGCCAAGGTGCGTGGCGATATGGAGGGGATAGCCGGCAACTGCTATTGGCAGGATAGTGTCTGTGGTCGGCAATCGTTTCGTCGTCTAGGATCTATGGCTTCGCTCTCAGTGAGATTTTATGAAGGCGCGTATGGTCTCCACCACTTCCGGCACCAACGGCAAATTATCATCTAGATAGGTCGCGATGTTGGCGTTTCGGTCCCCTGAGGTGACCCGCTTCAGGACATGATTGGTATCCGCAAGCATGACCAATGTGGAACTTGGCGCGGCATCCTTCAGTCGCTCGGCATCCGCAACGGGTACCTGAATGTCACGTTGACCTTGGACAATAAGGATTGGCTTGTCGATCTTGCGCGCCAAGTCCGCAGGGTCTAGCGAGAATGCGCTGATCAGAAATCCTTGCACTTTGGCACTGAAAAGTGGAGCAAGTTCTGGCGGAACCTTCGCCTCATCCATACGCCGCCCCGCCGATAACTCATCGATCACATAATCAGCCGCAGCTATTAGCGGCGCGGTGGCTTGATTGGCGCGCAGCTGTTCCTTGAGGATGTCTCCGAGAGGTCTGCCTGGCGTTGCAACAAGGATTAAGCCGGCGACATTCTCCAGTACCGCAGCGGCTGCCAATGCCACCAAGCCGCCCTCGCTATGCCCAAGCAGCCAGACGCGCTCAGCTCCAGTTCGAGAACGGATTACTTCAATCCAGGCACTTGTATCTCGAACATAGTCGTCGATTGTCACTCCGTTTGGATCGTCCACGGCAGCCTGACTGCCGTACATACCTCGCTTGTCGATACGGACGCTGCCAATTCCGAGTCCAGCTAGGCCTTCGGCCAGCGATCGGTAGGGTGCCGCGCGAACCCCTTGCGGATTGTTGCCGTCCCGATCTGTCGGGCCAGAGCCAGGTATCATCAGCACGGTCGGCGCATCATTCGTTGGATGAACCATCGTTCCGCTCAGCGGGCCACAGGGGCCCGGCGCTTCAACCTCGGTCACCTGTTCTTGGGTGCTAGAGGCAATTCTTGCCTCGATCATTGCAGATATCATTTGTTCCCTCTTGGTAATGAACGCCCCCGTAGTTGTTGACGACCTCACGTGGCATTTCAAAGGTGCAACGGCGATTTAAGGCGTTGTCGTCGTTCCGCTCTCACATGTGTCAACACTACAAATAGCAGGCGCTCGTTCGGCGAAAACCTTTGATAGTGCCTGCGACGCGATAATGGCTCTCGGAAAGCCGGCGGGCACCGTGATCATGTAGACGATCTCCTTCAACTCATCCTCAGTCACGCCAATGTTTAACGCGTAGCGAGCGTGTACTGTCATCAAGTCAGTCATGCCCATGGCGGCGAACGTGGCCACCGCTGCCAGCTGTCTCGTACGGTCGTCGAGACCTGGCCTTGACCATACATCACCCAGCGCATAGGCCTCGGTCGCCTCCGCTAGAAATGGAAACTCTCTCCTCATGTTTTCCAAGTTGTTTTGCGCCACGCCATTGTTGAGCTTGCTTACGACGGCCGCTCCTTTGGCGCGACGTTCCTCGACTGTGTCGGCAAGGGCTGGATACGCAGTCGCAAAGACCGTCAAGGTTCCAAATGCTGCAAGGGAAAAATGGATTACGTCACGCATTTCAGTTCTCCTGTCAGTTCATTTGATATGGTTTGCTGTGTTGAGTGTTCTGTCAGGTCGGCATCGTGAGAACAGCGTCTAATGCGCTCTTCTCGCGGATCTTTGAGATCATTGTCGCCGCAAGATCATTCCAGCGTGGTGAAGCGTGTTGTCATCCACAAAAACGCCATCCGCCGTGAATCCGGTATCGTCCCAGTAATCGATCTGGTTGCCGGTTACGACATAACGGCCTTGGTAAGCACTTTGGCGGCTGCCGCGGGCTTCGTCGTAGCGGCCATTTGGTAGGAGCTCGTGGCGGATGCGACCATCATCCGTTACCCACATGCCGACATAGGCGTGGTTCTGTGGTTGGTGATGGCTGGTTGATTGGGGGGACATGTTTTTCTCTGCTTTTGCGTTATGGGCCGGCGCGCCGGAAGCGATAGCCGCGGCAAGGATTACGGTGATGATAACCGGGAGGGAATTCCTCCTGACGTAGCCTCCTCTGGCAGTACCTTACGCAGCTGATCAAAATGCTGTCCGGGTTGGCCGGACCACTATTTCGTTCACGTCGACATTTTCGGGCTGTTCGATTGCAAAGCGTATGGCGCGGCCGATGGCATCGGGGGTGAGCGCAATGGCCCGATAGGACTTCATCGCTTCAGCCGCGACCGGGTCGGTGATGGTGTTTGCAAGCTCACTTTCCACGACCCCTGGATGGATACAGGTGACGCGTAGCTTTTCATTCTCCTGGCGAAGCCCATCGGAAATTGCTCTAACCGCGAATTTCGTCGCGCAATAAACGGCCGCGGTCGGCGATACGGACAAGGCGCCGATAGACGCAATATTGATGATATGTCCCGACCCGCGTTCATTCATCTCCTGCAGGACAGCGGCGATGCCGTAGAGCACGCGACAGCGGCATCACCCCTGCATTGTTGACGAGGACATCGATGTGACCGTATTCCCGCCGCGCTTCTTCTGCGAAGGCTGCGACATCCGCACGATTGGTCACATCGACCCTGCAGGTCCTCACCTTGCCACCGGCCCACCGGATTTCTTCGGCGACGTTTTCCAAGCGGTCCGTTCGACGGGCACCGAGTACGACGGTTGCGCCCGCTTTCGCGAGTTGGTGCGCAATGCCGACGCCTATGCCGCTAGATGCGCCGGTAATAAGAACAACCTTGTCCATAGTTTTTTCCTGTCGCTGTTTAATGTTGCGAGCAAGATAGGCCTGGGGCATTGTCTCGATAAGCTGTCTTTTCATGAACTCAAAGGCAAGAGTGGCTAACCAATGTTGCCGGATTTCAACGCGCTCGCTGTGTTCGCACTTGTCGCGGAAGAACGAAGCTTTCGCGCCGCTGCAGACCGTATGGGTGTGACGCGGTCGGCAGTCAGCCAGACGATCCGTAAGCTGGAAGAGACAGTCGGCATTGCGCTCGTTAATCGCACAACCCGCAGCGTCGCGCTGACGGAGGCGGGCGAGAGGCTTTACGCCGAGGCCGCGCCGGCGTTGTTTGATATGCAAAGCGCATTGGATGGCGCGGCGAATTTTAGTGGCACTCCGCGGGGAAGGCTTAATCTTGCAGTGTCATCGATCGCCGACGGATTTCTTTCCGGTCCGCTCCTCGCATCCTTTTTGGATAAGAATCCAGATGTGAAAATGCATGTTACCGTCACCGATGAAGAGTTCGATATCGTTGCGCGGGGATATGATGCCGGTGTGAGGCTAGGGGAAGTGATTGCGCAGGATATGATCGCAGTGCCGGTCTCAGGTGACCTGCGTCAACTCGCTGTGGCTTCGCCCGCATATATTGAGCGTCATGGAATGCTGCGACATCCAACCGAACTTGCAAACTATCGCTGTATCGGTTGGCGGCGCTCAGCGAATGTCGCGCCCTATCGGTGGGAATTCTCGGAAAACGAGCAGGAGTTGTCGGTTTCGGTCACGGATACGTTCACGACGACCGACATGGCGCTGATGATAGACCTCGCAATCGCCGGTGCCGGCATCAGTTTTGGCATGGAAGAAAGCTTCCGACCGGCCATCACGCGCGGTGAGCTCGTGCCGGTTCTGGAAGATTTTTGCCCATATTTTCCTGGATTTTATCTCTATTATCCGAGCCGACGCAACATGGCGCCGAAGCTTAGGGCTCTCGTACAACACCTGCGTATTTCGCGATGAGCGATGTGTTTCACAAGCTCTTGGATATCGAGCTGTAGGCCGAAGTTTGGAAACGCTGCAAGGCGGCGGCTAGGTTAGCTCTCGCTAGAGATCTGACGCCGCCAATCACTAGTGCGTCAATCTCCAGACTGGATAGTCCGTCTGAGACTGACAATGCTGGAAACGGGCGGCTGGCCGAATTCGCGCCGGTACTCGCGGCTGAATTGGGCAGGACTTTCGTAACCCACATCATATGCTGCGGATGCCGCGTCAAGTCCGGTTACTATCATGAGGCGACGCGCTTCGTTGAGTTGCAAATGCTTGCGATACTGAACCGGGCTCATATTCGTCATGGCTTTAAAATGCCGATGAAACGTCGACACACCCATGCGAGCAATGTCGGCCAGATCGTCTATCGATTGGCGCTCACGAAAGCTTTGTCCAAGACAATCCAGCACCCGAACAATTCCACTTGAGGCTCCCTCCATCGACGCTAGGGTAGCAAGACGTGAGCCGACGGGGCTCGTGATCAAACGATAGATGATCTCTCGTTGCATGGGCTCAGCGAAGATGTCGATTTCGTTCGGCCGCTCTGTCAACCGGCACAAGCGCGACAATGCTTCGAGAAGATCTGGGGTCACCCTTGCGCTGGCTATGCCGAGAGGCGTGGCATTGCCCAGCGTCTCCTGCTTGATCTCCGATATCAGCCTGCGAACAACGCGAAGGTCGATCCGGAGCAAGATGCCAAGATAAGGCTCGATCGGACTGGCCTGCGTGACCCAGGCTGTTACAGGAAGGTCGATTGACGTGAGGAGAAAGTGCGTACTGCCATAGTCATAGGTAGTGCCGGCTAGCACAACACGCTTCCTGCCTGTGACGACCAGCGACAAACTAGCTTCCATCATTCCGACATGAGGGGCTGTTGGCGACATATGACGGTGGAACGTAAGCCCCGGCACCTGCGTGTCGGTCGCGCCCTCGTTCGGTGCCCAGCGATAGAAATCTTTCGCCAAGGACTGCTGCAAATGCTCGATCATGTTCTTTAACGATTTGCAAAGCCACTGCGCCGGGCTTTCGGTCGGATGACCATTGGCTAGGCCAATTGCTTTTGCAGGACAATCAGAAATTCACCGGTGAGAGAGGATTGTGCAATCATCCGAGTGGAACATGCTACCTGCAACAGGTCGCATCCGCATAACCTCTCTGACGGCGTGCAAACCTCTGCCGCCACGATGGAGAGATTGAATGCGCTACAACGTTTTGGGACGTACGGGCTTGCTTGTGTCCGAGTTGAGCCTAGGCACAATGACATTTGGGAACAGCCAATGGGGGGCGATTGGCGGGGTGGATCAGACTGGCGCCGAGCAGATTATTCGGTGCGTGTTGGATGCCGGAGTAAACCTGTTCGACACAGCGGACATATACTCAAGTGGCCAGTCTGAAGAAATCACCGGCGCAGCCCTTCGTAAACTGGGAGTACGAAGGAATGACATCTTGGTTTCAACCAAGACATTTGGACAAGCGAGTGGTGGGCAAAATGACCGCGGATCTTCGCGAGCGCATATCTTGGATAGCCTTCACGCCAGTCTCAAGCGCATGCAGCTCGATTATGTTGACCTGTACCAGCTCCATGGGTTTGATCCACTGACCCCAATGGAAGAAAGCTTACGTGCGCTCGATCACCTCGTGCGCCAAGGCGCCGCACGCTATATTGGCGTCTCGAATTGGGCTGCGTGGCAGATCGCGCAGGCCATGGGAGTGACTGAGCGCCTCTGCCTATCTCCAGTCTCTAGCCTGCAGGCCTACTATTCGCTTGCCGGGCGAGAAATTGAGCATGAAATTGTCCCCTTCGTTTCGGCCACCGGATTGGGGCTTATTTGTTGGAGTCCGTTGGCAGGTGGGATGCTGAGTGGCAAGTTCCATCGGAGATTAGAGGCTGACGAGCAGAATCGTCGAACCACAGTGCCTTTCCCACCTGTCGATCTCGACCGCACCTATGACGTGATTGATGAGCTGCGCAGTATCGCTGATGCGCATGGCGCCTCTTCGGCGCAGATAGCCCTGGCCTGGTTGCTTCATCGCAAGACCGTTTCGACGGTGCTCCTGGGCGCGAAGCGGATTGAGCAAATGCAAGACAATCTGGGCGCGACGGAGATCGAGTTGGAGCAGTCTGAGCTTGATCGACTGGACGCGATGAGCAAGCTCGATTCAATTTATCCCAGGTGGATGCAAGAGGTTTTCGAGGGCGGACGGAGCGAGCAAATCGCCTCGTTCGGTCAGCGCAACCGTCGGTGACCGAGCAATGCGCTGTCTCGACACTAGCCGGCAACAAAGAGGATGTCAGGCCTTTGTAGACCTGTGTCGCGCTGTTCGACCGAGGCGTAGAAGGCATCCATGTCTACATGGATGATCTTGCGCACCGGTGCGCTATTCATTTCTTCGACTCTCGATGCTGCCCAATGACGGTGACGTGCCCCGATTAGGTATTTGGCGTTGTTTCTGGCGATGGTACGCAGAGATCACAGCAAGACACTTTCAGTGTCCGATGCGGGCTTGGGCTGAGGCGGCACGATCATCAGCATGCTGGAGGGGAGGGGGCGTTGCAGATCACGTGCCTCGTCCCATGGTGCCGTCAGCCAGACATCGACCTCTTCCGCTGTGGTCAGAATGGCCGGCATCGCTTTTTCATGGATGGGAGAGACGATCTCGTTTGGCGAGGTCGTGAGAAAGCCGAAGAGTTCATAGTCCTGTGCGCCGTCTCTCACTTTCCGCACGCCCGTCCATGGTGTCCAGAGCCCTGCAAAAAACATCAACGGCCGGTCATCGCCTCCCGCAAACCAGGCGTTGGGCACGCGCCTACCTTCAACTTTGCTGGCGGGATCAGGCTCGGCAAAGGATGTGAAGGGGACAACGCAACGGCTGGCTGCGCCTAGCCAACGGCGCCAATGCGGGGAACCCACGTTTCGGATATTGGTGACGCCCGGATCATAGTTTTTCACATAAGCAGGCGGTGATGGCATGCCCCAAGTCGCGCGAGTAATCTCTCGTGCCCCATCGGCGCCCACCCGGACAATAGGCGCCTGATAGCCGGGATAGACATCAAAGCTTGCTTCGTTCCAGCCAGCGTGATCACGAATGGCTTTGGTAAACTGAAGGACGGCTTCCCGCGTGGTTGTGACATTGTAGAGATTGCACATCGATCCCCTCCTATTTCCACATGGCGCGCATACGCTCCGCAACATCCACGCGGATCTGCTGCGCGCTTCGCTCTGATTTTGCCGCCGAAACCATTGGCCAGGTCGTCACCTCGAAGAATTGCAGCAGCATTGCCGGGATGAACCGGGTTCGGGCTGCATAAACATGCCGGTCTCCTTGCGGGTTCTGCCCATGGGTGAAGAACCGTTGCGGTGTGACCAGAGCCAGATGATCGCGGGCGCGCGTCATGGCAACGTAAAGCAGCCTGCGCTCCTCTTCGACTTCCTCCGTTGTCCCGGTCCCAAGATCGGAGGGAATGCAGCCATCGACGACGTTCATCATGAACACTGCGCGCCATTCCTGGCCCTTGGCCGAGTGTATGGTCGACAGGATCAGATAGTCCTCGTCGAGCAAAGGCACGCCGGCCTGGTCGCTTGTTGCATCAGGTGGATCGAGCGTCAATTCGGTCAGGAAGCGTTCGCGCGAGGCATAGCCGCTGGCGATCTGCTCGAGCTGTAGCAGGTCCGCCTTGCGGGTCTCGGCATCTTCATGGATGCGATCAAGATGCGGCTCATACCAGACACGCGTCTGCCCTATATCAGCGGGCCAATCCGCGTCCGTCTTGCGCAGGTTCGTCAGTAACTGAACGAAGGATGTCCAGTCTTCGCCGGTCTTCGGCGGTGGTGGGATTTCTGCCAGCGCCAGCAGTGGCTCGGGGTCGGCTGCGATGGTCTCCAGGATGTTGCCCGCCGTCTTCGGTCCGATACCCGGCAGCATCTGCAGCAGCCGAAAGCCGGCCACACGGTCGCGCAGGTTCTGTGCGAAGCGCAAGACGGCCAGCATGTCCTTTACATGGGCGCTGTCGAGAAACTTCAGGCCACCAAATTTGACGAAGGGAATGTTGCGACGGGTAAGCTCGACTTCTAGCGGACCGCTGTGGCTGGACGTGCGAAACAGAACGGCTTGGCTTTTGAGCGTCATCCCGGTCTCGCGATTGGCAAGCACCTGGTCGACGATGAAGTTCGCCTGCTCGGTCTCGTCCTTGACGGTGACCAGTTTCGGTCGCTCCAGCGATTGCCGGTCGGTCCACAGGTTCTTGGTATAGCGCTCGCGCGCCAGACCGATGACGCCGTTTGCTGCAGCCAGGATCGGCTGTGTCGAGCGGTAATTGCGATCGAGCGTGATGATGTCGGCGGCTGGGCTGAAGGAGGCCGGGAAGTCGAGGATATTGCGAATTGTCGCTGCCCGAAACGAATAGATCGACTGGGCATCGTCACCAACCACGGTCAGCCCCCTGCCGCCGGGTTTGAGCGCCATCAGAACTGAGGACTGTAGGCTGTTGGTGTCCTGATATTCGTCGACCATGACATGGTCGAAGCGATTGCCGATATCGTCGGCCAGATCCGGATCGCTGACCATCTGCGCCCAGTAGAGCAGGAGATCATCGTAATCGAGAACGTTCTGGGCCTGCTTGGCCTCGACGTAGGCTGCGAACAATTGTTTGAGCTGCTCTTCCCAGGTCGCCACCCAGGGATAATGCTGCCGCAGGATCTCATTGAGCGGCGTCTGCGAATTGACCGCCCTCGAATAGATCGAGAGACACGTGCCCTTGGTTGGAAAGCGGCTTTCGGTCTTGGAAAATCCGAGCTCGTGACGGGCAAGGTTCATCAGGTCGGCACTGTCTTCGCGATCATGGATGGTGAAATCCACGTTCAGCCCGATTTGCTCGGCATAGATCCGCAGCAGCCTTGCGCCGATCCCATGGAATGTACCGGACCAGGATAGTGCGTCAGTCAAGATACCGGAATTTGCACCGAGGACCTGTTTGCAGATCCGCTCGACACGGCGCGACATCTCGGACGCGGCACGCCGCGAAAATGTCATCAGAAGAATACGCCTGGGATCCGCCCCATTGACGATCAGATGTGCCACCCGGTGTGCCAGTGTGTTGGTCTTGCCGGAGCCAGCACCGGCGATGATCAGAAGCGGCGCTGCTGTCTCTCCATCCGGAAGGCCAATACCGTGTTCCACGGCACTCCGTTGCTGCTCGTTCAGTTTCTCCAGATAGGCAACCGTCATACCGTCATCCCTGAAAAGTGCCTATCCGTCCTGCGGTGGGCTTCTGAACCCCGCCGCCTGTATTGTTGTATCTCATCGAACCTTTTTCGCACGTGACGAGGTTAGCATCAGAGCTGGCGGGATTCCAGAACAAATAATGAACGCTCCAGTGTTGGCGGCTGCCATACCAGACAGCAAGACGGCATCTCGCGCCCTGTGCAGTTTATCTTCAAGGCGGTTTTTTCCTAACCATGCAGGTGGAGCGATGCGATTGAAAGTCGTCCGCCGTGAACCGATAATTTTTGTCGGTGCGACCGACTGCGCTGTGAACCGTACCGCGCTGATTCGGCTTGTGAATCACTGGCTTTGCTAAAATGAAGGAGGATTTTCCTATTTTGGAGAGCTTGACTCTCGGCCGCCGTCAGAACAGAACGTGAACTTCATCAGAGAAAACGGCATGAAGCTGTTTGCTTTACCCAACACGAACCGAGAGGATTTGCGTGGACGATGGCGGCTGCGCGCGAGCACGTCATAGCAGATCTGCGTGAGCGGATCGCCGGTCTCGAGGGAGGGAGGGCGAAGCAATCTGCATGTCTGCCTTTCGGCGTCGCCGAAATCGACCAGGTGCTTCCAGGTGGAGGGCTTGCTCGCGGCGCATTGCACGAATTTGCTGGTGGAGGTGCTGGAACCGTTGATGGTGCGGCGGCGGCCCTGTTCGTCGCGGGCATCGCCGCACGCACCAAGGGTAAGATCGTCTGGTGTTTGACACGGCCGGATCTGTTCTTCCCCGCACTTGCTCACGCAGGGCTTGATCCCAACAGGGTGATCTTCGTCGAGGGCGATCGGGAAGAAGACGTGCTTGCCTCGATGGAGGAGGCGCTGTCCTTCGGCGGTCTGGGTGCCGTGGTCGGTGAACTCGTTCGCCTGCCAATGGTGGCCAGCAGGCGGCTTCAGCTTGCTGCGGAGAAGAAGGCCAGTCTCGCGCTTGTTGTGCGGCGATGGCGCCGGCAGACGGAGGCCAATGACTTTGGCCAACCGACAGCCTCCACAACCAGATGGCGGGTCACCGTCCTGCCATCGCGGGAGCTGCCGGTACCCGGCGTGGGGCGCGCAACCTGGTTGCTGGAGTTGATGAGATCGCGTGCGGGCGAGTGTGCCGAGTTTATCGTTGGAGCAAGTGATGACCAGGGTCGTATCGATCTACCTTCCGGATCTTCCGACGGATCGCATTCGTCGCACCGATCCCGCCATTCCGGCTGAGCAGGCGATTGCGGTGATCGCAAAGAGCGGCTCAAAACGCTGGGTGTCGGCGGCGGATGCGGCGGCAAAGGCGGCTGGGGTGCGTGTCGGCATGCCGGCGGCAAAGGCCCAGGCCCTGTTTCAGGGGCTGATGATGGCAGATGCCGATCCGGCAGCGGATGCAAGCGCCCTTGAGCGCATCAGTCTATGGGCACTTGCCCAGTATTCGCCAATCGTCGCCATCGATGGGTCTGACGGCATTGTCATGGACACGGATGGCGCCGATCATCTTAGGGGCGGAGAACTTCTCATGCTGACAGGCATCGGCAATCGCTTCAAGGCGAGGGGGCTGACAGCACGTGTGGCGATTGCCGATACCCAAGGGGCGGCGCACGCCTGTGCACGTGCGATCAACCGCAACACGGTCATCGTGCCGCCTGGCGAGACAATGCGTGCGGTCGAGCACTTGCCGATTTCCTTGCTGCGTCTGCCTCAGAATACCGTCAGGGATCTGCAAACCCTTGGCTTTCGCACCATCGGCGAGTTATCAGCCACGGCGCGGGCACCGCTGACGCTTCGCTTCGGCCCCGAAATCGCGCGTCGCCTCGACCAGGCCTTTGGGCGCCTCAGCGAACCGATCGAACCGGTCCGCAGTCCGGAACTGACTGAGGTCAGTCGTACGTTCCAGGAACCGATCGGGGCAGCCGAAACCATCAACAAATATGTCGGCCGCTTGGTCGTGCAGCTCTGCGATGCCTTGCAATGCCAAGGGCTGGGTGTTCGCCGTGCCGATCTGATCGTCCACCGGGTCGACAATACTGTCCAGGCCATCCGGGCGGGGACCGCCAAGCCAGCGCGCGACGTCGCATGGTTGACCAAGCTGTTCCGGGACCGGACGGAAAAGATTGATCCGGGTTTTGGCATTGAAAAACTGACGCTCGTCGCGATCGTGGCGGAACCACTGGACGAAGCGCAGACATCGTCTGATCTGGTTGAAGACCAGGTACCGGACATCACACCGCTCATCGATATTTTCGGCAATCGCGGGCAACGGGTTTACCGGCTGGCTCCCGTTGCCACTGACGTACCGGAGCGCAGCGTCCAGCGCATCCCCGCTGTGGCAGATGACGTCACTGTGTCGTGGCCCCACCATTGGCCGCGTCCGGTCCGCCTGCTGGCCTATCCGGAGCTGATCGAAGTGATCGCGCTTTTGCCCGACCATCCACCAGTTGCCGTCACGTGGCGCGGAAAACGCCGGAAAGTGAAGCGCGCCGACGGGCCTGAACGGATTTTTGGCGAGTGGTGGCAGCGCACGTCCGAATGGGCTGCCGTTCGGGATTATTTCATCATCGAGGACGAAGGCGGCGAACGGCTTTGGATTTTCCGCGCCGGCGACGGGGTCGATGGCGGCACCGGCTCGCACAAGTGGTTTGTCCAGGGGATCTTTGCATGAGGTATGCCGAGCTTCAGGTTACCACCCACTTTTCGTTTCTGCGCGGCGCATCGTCAGCCGACGACTTGTTTGCCACGGCACGCAATCTTGGCATCGACGCGATCGGTGTCGTCGATCGCAATTCGCTCGCCGGCATTGTCAGGGCGCTTGAGGCGTCGCGTGCCACAGGGGTTCGTCTGGTGGTCGGCTGTCGCCTCGATTTGGCCGACGGCATGTCCATCCTTGTCTATCCGACGGACCGGGCCGCCTATTCACGGCTCACCCGGCTGATTAGCCTTGGCAAAAGCCGTGGTGGGAAAAACAACTGCATCCTGTCGCTCGATGATGTCGCCCAGTATTGCGATGGACTGCTTGCCATTCTCGTCCCCGATCTTGCCGATGACACCTGTGCGGTTCAGCTTCGAAAACTCGCAGATATCTTCGTCGACCGGGCCTATCTGTCGCTGTGTCTTAGGCGTCGACCCAATGACCAACTGCGACTGCATGAATTGTCGAACCTGGCGGCCCTCTTCAAGGTGAAGACGGTCGTCACCAATGACGTTCTGTTTCATGAGCCAGCCAGGCGCCAGCTCCAGGACATTGTCACCTGCATCCGCCACAACACGACCATCGATACCGTCGGCTTCGAGCGCGAACGTCATGCAGACCGGTATTTGAAGCCTCCTGAAGAGATGGAGCGCCTGTTTCCTCGATATCCGGAAGCCTTGCGCCGAACCATGGAGATTGTCGATCGCTGCAAGTTTTCGCTTGAGGAGCTCACCTATCAGTACCCGGAGGAGGCGATCGTTCCGGGAAAAACTGCCCAGCAATCTCTGGAGCACTATGTCTGGCAATGCGTGCCCGATCGTTATCCGGAAGGTTTACCTGCGAAGACGCTGCAGATCATCAGGCACGAACTCGATCTGATCGAGACGATGAAATATGCGCCCTACTTTCTGACGGTCTTTTCGATTGTGCGGTTTGCGCGAAGCCAGGGCATTCTGTGTCAGGGGAGGGGATCGGCTGCGAACTCTGCCGTTTGTTACATCCTCGGCGTCACCTCCATCGACCCCGAAACCAATGACCTGCTGTTCGAGCGTTTCGTCAGCCAGGAACGCGATGAACCTCCCGATATCGACGTCGACTTCGAACACGAGCGACGCGAGGAGGTCATTCAGTGGATCTACCGGACTTATGGAAAGGACAAGGCGGCTCTTTGCGCGACCGTGACGCGCTACCGGGCGAAAGGCGCAATCCGCGATGTCGGCAAGGCGCTCGGTCTGCCGGAGGATCTGATCAAGGCCTTGTCGTCGGGCATGTGGTCCTGGTCGGAAGACGTGAGCGACCGCAATGTGCGGGAGCTCAATCTCAATCCCGACGATCGACGCCTGGTGCTGACCCTGCAGCTCGCCCAGCAATTGATGGGCGCGCCCCGCCATCTCGGGCAGCATCCAGGCGGCTTTGTCCTCACGCATGATCGCCTCGACGATCTCGTTCCCATCGAGCCGGCATCCATGGCGGACCGGCAGATTATCGAGTGGGACAAGGACGATGTCGAGGCGCTGAAATTCATGAAGGTCGATGTCTTGGCGCTCGGCATGCTCACCTGCATGTCCAAGGCCTTCGACCTGATCCGCGCGCATAAGAATGATGATCTGGATCTGGCAACGATTACGCAGGAGGATCCGGCGACCTACGCAATGATCCGGCGCGCCGACACGCTGGGGACGTTTCAGATCGAGAGCCGCGCACAGATGGCGATGTTGCCGCGCCTGAAACCTCGGACATTTTATGACCTTGTCGTCCAGGTGGCGATCGTGCGTCCGGGGCCCATCCAGGGCGACATGGTTCACCCCTACCTGCGCCGGCGGGAGGGCAAGGAGAAGGTCGAGTATCCGACACCTGAACTGGAAGCGGTTCTGGGCAAGACACTTGGCGTTCCTCTGTTTCAGGAATCGGCAATGCGCGTTGCCATGGTCTGTGCCGGCTTTACCGGTGGCGAGGCCGATCAGTTGCGCAAATCGATGGCGACGTTCAAGTTCACCGGGGGCGTTAGCCGCTTCAAGGAAAAGTTGGTCTCTGGCATGGTCAAGAATGGCTACACGTCAGAATTCGCCGAAAAGACCTTTTCCCAGCTTGAGGGCTTCGGATCCTATGGCTTCCCGGAATCCCACGCCGCCTCTTTTGCGCTGATCGCCTATGCCTCCAACTATGTGAAGTGCCATTTCCCGGATGTGTTTTGCGCAGCGCTTCTCAACAGTCAGCCCATGGGTTTTTACGCACCTGCCCAAATCGTCGGTGATGCCCGAGCGCACGGCGTCGACGTGTTGCCTGTCTGTGTCAATCGATCCCGTTGGGATTGCACCCTGGAAGAGTGCGGCGACAACGAGCGTCATGCGGTACGGCTGGGCATGCGTCTGGTAAAGGGCCTTGCGGTTGCGGATGCAGCACGGATTGTCGCGGCCCGGATGGACGGGGCCTTCGCGAGCGTTGATGACATTTGGCGACGATCGGGGGTGCCTGCTGCCTCGCTGGTCCAACTTGCTGAGGCCGATGCGTTTCATCCGTCATTGAGGCTTGAGCGGCGCGATGCGCTCTGGGCCATCAAGGCTTTGCGCGATGAGCCCTTGCCGCTCTTTGCAGCGGCAGCGGAGCGCGAGATGAAAGTCATTGCCGAGCAGGTCGAACCCGGCGTTGAGCTGCGGCAAATGACCGAGGGCCATAACGTTGTTGAGGACTATGGCCATACGGGCCTCACGCTTCGGGACCATCCGATCGCCTTTTTGCGGGCGGACCTGGCCAAGCGCAACATCGTCACCTGCGAAGAGGCGATGACGGCGCGAGACGGTCGCTGGGTCATGACAGCGGGCCTCGTGCTTGTCCGACAAAAGCCGGGCTCTGCGAAAGGCGTGATGTTCATCACCATTGAGGACGAAACTGGACCGGCAAACATTGTTGTCTGGCCGAAACTCTTCGAGAAGCGGCGGCGTGTCGTACTCGGAGCATCCTTGATGGCCATTAACGGGCGCATCCAGCGGGAAGGGGATGTCGTGCATCTCGTCGCACAACAACTTTTCGACCTGTCGTCAGATCTCTCCGGCCTCGCTGACAGGGAGATGGAGTTCAAGTTGACAACGGGTCGTGGTGACGAGTTTGCCCATGGGTCCGTCGGAGGCGGCGATTCGAGGGAGCGCGCACCTCCGCCGGCACCCCGCGATATCTTTATCCGAGACCTGCACATCGACAGGCTCAAGATCAAGGCGCGGAATTTCCAGTGACCTGGTCCATGCTTGTCGTTCGCCCGACTGCACTCTATCCTTGCATTTATGAGAGATAGCTCACCACCTGACGCGTTCGAGCGGGCTCTGGAGCACTTTGCAGAGGGTTATTCCCAAGGTGTGTTCGATGGCAGTCGCTGGGGTGTCACCGTCAGGCGATCGCCAGATCAGAAACGCATCTGGCTATACGCCGAAGACCTAGCAGGAACCGACATAGTAAGCTTCAATCTGTATCGGTTGGAGAACTCCGGCACCGCGCTCAAGCCATGTGAAATGTCTTCCGACAAAGTCGTCGCCTTCGTACTGGGTTACCTTAGCGATGTGCGCTGAACGCGGTTGAGATGAGCTATGGGGGGGCCGGACATATGGACATAGCGGAAGTGATTTCCGCTTCGTGCTTCCTTACTTCGGCTTGCAAGAAGCCGCCAGAGGTCCGGAAAGCAGACGGAGCAGTTCCATACGAGGCATCCAACCGGTGCCGCTAGTTACGCCTATCTTCTCACGACTGCGCTTCCGAGGCAGTATGCAGCCAGTCCAAAGCAACCTGGGAGGTAAATATGTACCTTAGAACCATAGAGCCGGCCGAGGCCGAGGGCGAAGTGGCAGCGATCTATGCCAACGAGGTGGCGTCGATGGGTCGCGTGATGCAGGCGACGCAATGCTGGTCGGCAAGACCGGACATACTTGCTCCGGTCGAGCATTTGTTGCACCAGATCAGAGATGGTTTTTCCCTGGGTTTGCTCAACTTCCGGCTCATCACGCTGGTGACGGCCAAACATGTGCCTTCCAGCTATTGCTCCCACGTCTACTTCAAGGCGCTGTCCAGCATGATCGGAAGAGAACAGACGCTGGCCGTGCGTCGCGACTACCGCAACGCTGGTCTTACAGAGCCGCAAATTGCCATGCTGGCTTACGCTGAACAGATTACGATCAATGCCTCTCTCATTGGACAGGCCGATATTGACTATCTGCGGACCTTCGGGTTCACGGATCTCAATATCGCCGATATCGCTCTCGCCGCCTCTTTCCGGAATTTTCTCAGTCGATATTTCGACGCTGTTGGGGCCGAGGCGGAGCCAGACTTTCTGGACGACGACCCTGGTATCCGTTCTGAGCTGTCGGTGGTTCGCCAGTAGCTTGCGAGCTTCCGCAATGCGCCTTCCAATCGGCCGTAAACGTCACGGGCAAAAACGCCCGAAAGCTGACGAAGACCCTCCGACTTTCTGCGGGCCGATCCTCGATACGTGTCCCACCAATTTATGCAATGACATCACGGCCGTTGCTCAAAACGTTGGAGTCTTCATACCCGCCCGGCGATGGGCGGCGATGACCGTGTTTGCCATCAGCATGGCGATCGTCATCTGGCCGACGCCACCTGGTACCGGCGAAATCGCCTTGGCGACAGGCTTGCATTCTGCAAAGGCGACATCGCCTACCAGCTTGAACTGGCCCTTGCCCTTTCCGGGGCCGCCACACGGTTGATGCCGACGTCGATGACGGTGGCGCCCGGCTTCAGCCAGTCGGCCTTGACCATCTCGGCACGGCCGACGGCGGCGACGAGGATATCCGCCTGGCGCGCAAGTTCCGGCAGGTCGCGGCTGCGCGAATAACTGATGGTGACGGTGGCATTGGCATTGAGAAGAAGCTGCGCCATCGGCTTTCCGAAGAGGTTGGAGCGGCCGATGACGAGTGCGTTGAGGCAGCCGCGGAGTGACGCACCCCCTGTGCACTTTCGATCAGAGCGTATCCAGTACCCCAGGCTTGGCTGCATTGAGGAGAAACGATGATATCAAATCTTAAACCCGCGCCAGATGAAGGCTTGAGTCAGAGGTGGTTCCTCGTAACATCACTCCTTTAAGCGTTTGGAGGAGATTGGTTCAGGCTTTTGCTTCCATTGGTTTCGGCCTTCTCTTCTTGATCACGATGGGATTGATACATGATGTGCCCCTATTCGATCAGACGCGGGGTGGCTAGATCTCGCTCCCCCCTATCTATTGAACGATCGCGCCAACTAAACTGTTTCTTCAAGGTCTAGAGCAGCACCTAGGATGCTGCGGCGGCAATATTCAGTTGGCCGGTTGCCGCAGCCGTAATGGCTGCGGCGTGATGATTGGGGGCAGGCGGATGCTTGAACATCATGATGAAGCGTTCCTGAGCCTGTCAAAGATGCCATTCGCTGAAAGACTTCGACCCGGGTTGACCGAGGACGCGGCAGTTTGTGTCATACAGCGCCATCCGTACCGCTTTCCTCTCTCCTCTCATCGGCGGTTTTTCAGCGCTATTGCCGCGATGATGATAGCAAACGAGGCCAGTCGGAGCAGATACATCCAGCTCCTTTCCTCCACCGGAAGATTAGACAGTGCTAGGAGTGCCTGATTGGCAGCGAGGAGCCAGAAAGCTGCGGCGAAGGCTGCAAAGAGAATGTCTCGGGTACGCATGAAGAAGCGCAGGAAGAACAATCCTGAAACCAGGAAACCCATTGTAATCAGACCAGACACGAAAGCGAACATCGTCTACTCAGCCTCCCATACCAGGCCGAATAGGAGAATGCCGACGGCCATCAACGAAGCTGCGTGCCGTAAGGCCTGAAGATCATATTCCGGGTAGATCAGGATATCGAATAGAACCGCCAAACAGTTGAGCGAAAGAAACGCAAAGCAGAGGCCGACCCATAACAGCAGGCGCGTCTGGCTGCGCAAATAGCCCCGGAGCAGAAGCCAGGTACAGGCGGTGCTGGCCACAAGGCAAAGTCCATAAATCATCACATGCATGACTTGGCTCATGGAGGGAGTTTCCTTATCAGGAATGCATCCGAGAACGACATCAGCTTGGCGCTGGACCGACTGACAATCATGCGCCTGACCTGACCCGGACGGGTGCGATACTCGTGAGCCAGTTTTTCAACAAAAGCAGTCAGATCGGCCGATGCGGAAGCATAGCGGACGCGGCCGTCGCCCTCACCAATGACTAGGCCGGCGTTCGTCAGGTCTTGCAGAGACTGCGTCACCACCAGCTCGCTGCTGCGAAGTTCGGCAACGATCTCAGACGTGGCCCAGAACCGGTTAGGCTGCGCATGCAGAAGCAGCAACAATTCCAGCGACCAGACCGATGCAAAGCAGCTTCCGACCATGTCGGCGAAGCTTGATTCTGGAGGGATTATTCCGCTCATGCGCACGGTTTAGAGGCCCTGATCGGATTGATCAACCCCTCCTGGAATTTCTGTGGCGCGCACCATGATTCCGTGCCATGAGCTTGAGGTTACGGCTCACAGCCTAACCTCTTGTAGACATAGAGACCGAAGCTTTGAGGAGACTTCATCTTGACCATGTCCGCCACCACTCAACAGCTCGACCGCCGCCATATTCTAAACGCCCTGAGAGCGTTTCGAAGAGGTGATTTTTCCATAAGGCTTGATGGAGATTTCGAAGGGCTGGATTTCGAGATTGCCCAGAGCTTTAATGAGATCGTTGAACTCAATGAGGCACTGACCGACGAGTTTGCCCGTCTTGGGCGTGTGGTGGGCAAGGATGGCCGAATTGGGGAGCGGGCCCATGTGCGGAACGCGACCGGAAGCTGGGAAGCAAGTGTTCGGTCGGTTAACGAGCTGATCGAGGACATGGTGCAGCCGACCGCGGAAGTCGCGCGCGTTATTGGCGCGGTGGCGAAAGGCGATCTCAGTCAGTCGATGATGGAGGAAATTGACGGACGGCCTTTGCGAGGCGAGTTTCTGCGCATCGGCAAGGTCGTGAACACGATGGTCGATCAGCTCAACTCCTTCGCCTCCGAAGTGACACGCGTTGCCCGTGAAGTCGGAACGGAGGGTAAACTGGGAGGACAGGCGCAGGTGAAGGGTGTCGCCGGCACTTGGAAGGATCTGACCGACAATGTGAACTCGATGGCGCAGAACCTAACGAGCCAGGTGCGCAACATCGCCGAGGTGACCACTGCCGTCGCCAATGGCGACCTCAGTCGCAAGATCACCGTGGAAGTCAAGGGCGAGGTGCTCGAGCTCAAGAACACCATCAACACGATGGTGGACCAGCTCAATGCATTCGCCTCTGAAGTCACCCGCGTAGCGCGAGAAGTGGGTACGGAGGGCAAACTTGGCGGGCAGGCGCGGGTGGAAGGCGTGGGCGGCACCTGGAAGGACTTGACCGACAATGTGAACCTGATGGCTGAAAACCTGACCGGCCAGGTTCGCAATATCGCCGAAGTCACCACCGCTGTCGCTTCGGGCGACTTATCAAAGAAGATTACCGTTGACGTGAAAGGCGAGATCCTCGAGCTGAAGAACACGATCAACACGATGGTGGACCAGCTCAACTCCTTCGCCTCGGAAGTGACGCGCGTGGCGCGCGAGGTGGGCACGGAAGGAAAACTTGGCGGTCAGGCTCAGGTTCGCGGTGTAGGTGGCACCTGGAAGGACCTCACCGACAACGTCAACCTGATGGCAGCCAACCTGACCGGCCAGGTGCGAAACATTGCCGAAGTGACGACGGCTGTGGCGTCAGGTGACTTGTCGAAAAAAATTACCGTCGACGTCAAGGGCGAGATCCTGGAGCTGAAGTCGACCATCAACACCATGGTGGACCAGCTCAATTCATTTGCCGGCGAGGTGACGCGCGTGGCGCGTGAAGTGGGAACCGAAGGCAAGTTGGGCGGCCAGGCCGACGTGAAGGGTGTGGGCGGCACATGGAAAGACCTGACGGACAACGTGAACCTGATGGCGGCAAATCTGACGGGCCAGGTCCGAAACATCGCTGAGGTGACTACGGCCGTGGCGCGCGGTGACTTGTCCAAGAAGATCACCGTCGACGTCAAGGGCGAGATCCTTGAGCTGAAATCGACGATCAACACCATGGTGGATCAGCTCAATTCGTTTGCGGGTGAAGTGACGCGCGTCGCGCGCGAAGTGGGCACCGAGGGCAAACTGGGCGGTCAGGCCCATGTGGAAGGCGTCGCCGGTACCTGGAAGGACCTCACCGACAATGTGAACTCGATGGCGCAGAACCTGACGGGCCAGGTCCGTAACATCGCTGAAGTCACAACTGCCGTGGCTTCAGGCGACTTGTCCAAGAAGATCACCGTGGATGTGAAGGGTGAGATCCTGGAGCTGAAGAACACCATCAATACGATGGTGGACCAGCTCAATTCGTTCGCATCCGAAGTGACGCGCGTGGCGCGCGAAGTGGGGACGGACGGCAAACTGGGCGGGCAGGCGCAAGTGCGCGGTGTCGCTGGAACTTGGAAGGACCTGACCGACAATGTCAACGCGATGGCCGCAAACCTCACGGGCCAGGTGCGAAACATCGCCGAAGTGACCACCGCTGTAGCCTCAGGCGACCTGTCGAAGAAGATCACCGTTGCGGTCCGGGGCGAAATTCTCGAGCTCAAAGACACTATCAACACGATGGTGGACCAGCTGAACTCCTTCGCGTCGGAAGTGACGCGTGTTGCGCGTGAAGTGGGCACGGAGGGCAAGCTCGGCGGACAGGCGCAGGTCAAGGGTGTTGGCGGCACCTGGAAGGACCTCACCGATAATGTCAACTCCATGGCGCAGAACCTGACAGGACAGGTGCGCAATATCGCAGAAGTGACCACGGCCGTGGCGTCGGGTGATCTGTCGAAGAAGATCACTGTGGATGTCAAGGGCGAGATTCTCGAGCTCAAGTCGACGATCAACACCATGGTGGACCAGCTCAACTCGTTTGCTGGCGAAGTGACGCGCGTGGCGCGTGAAGTGGGAACGGAAGGCAAGCTCGGCGGTCAGGCGCGCGTTGAAGGTGTCGCAGGAACCTGGAAGGATCTGACTGACAACGTCAACTTGATGGCGACCAATCTGACCAATCAGGTCCGCGGTATTGCCGAGGTCGTGACTGCGGTCGCGCAAGGTAACCTGAAGCGCAAGCTGGCGGTGGACGCCAAGGGCGAAATTGCAGCTCTCGCTGAAACCATCAACGGTATGATCGAAACCTTGGCGACCTTCGCGGATCAGGTGACAAACGTGGCGCGCGAAGTCGGGATCGAGGGCAAGCTTGGCGGCCAGGCGCGCGTTCCTGGTGCTGCCGGCTTGTGGCGCGACTTGACAGACAACGTGAACCAGCTTGCCGCCAACCTCACAACTCAGGTACGCGCCATCGCTGAAGTGTCCACGGCCGTAACTAAGGGTGACCTCACTCGCTCGATATCGGTTGAAGCATCCGGTGAAGTGGCTGCACTTAAGGACAATATCAATGAAATGATCCGGAATCTGAAGGATCAGACACTGAAAAATGCCGAGCAGGATTGGCTGAAAACCAACCTCGCGCGCTTCTCGCGCATGCTGCAGGGCGAACGCGACCTCTCGACCGTTTCGCGTCTCATCATGAGCGAGCTCGCGCCGCTCGTGAACGCGCAGTATGGCGTCTTTTATGTAACGACGCGTGACGACACCGAGATGCGACTAGAGCTTGCGGCAAGCTATGGCGCTGAAAGCAATGGACAGATTAAGAGCCAGATCGCCTTGCGCGAAGGTCTGATCGGGCAAAGCGCAGCCGACAAGCGCGTGATCATGCTGGACGAGGTCCCGGCTGATTTTCTCAAGATCACGTCCGGCCTCGGCGCCGCCGACCCGGCCAATGTCATCATCCTTCCAGCGCTCTTTGAAGAGGACGTGAAGGCGGTGATCGAGCTCGCCTCCTTTGGCGAGTTCAACGATACCCACCAGTCCTTCCTCAATCAGCTGATGGAATCTGTCGGCATCGTGCTCAACACCATTGCCGCAACGATGCGAACGGAGGGGCTGCTCAAGCAGTCGCAACTTCTCACGGCCGAACTTCAGGCGCGTCAGTCCGAATTGACAAAAAAACAGGAAGAGCTGCACGCGACGAACGAAGAGCTGCAGGAAAAGGCTCAGCTCCTCGAAAACGAAAAGAAGCAGGTGGAAAACAAAAACCTCGAGATTGAGATGGCGCGCAGGGCTTTGGAGGAAAAGGCTGAGCAGCTGGCGTTGACCTCCAAGTACAAGTCGGAATTCCTAGCGAACATGTCCCACGAATTGCGCACTCCTCTCAATTCGCTGCTGATTCTCTCGAAGCTGCTCGCATCCAACCAGCAGGGCAATCTCAATGACAAACAGGTCGAATTCGCGCGCACGATCAATGCTGCGGGAACGGACCTGTTGAGCCTGATCAACGACATCCTGGACCTCTCGAAGATCGAGTCCGGGACCGTCTCAATCGATCTGGGCGATGTGAAGATCAGCCAGCTGCGCCAACACATGGAGCGAACTTTCCGTCAGCTCGCCAGTGACAAGGGCCTGGACTTTGCAATCGAGATCGACCCTCGACTGCCTGAGACGATGAAGACAGACGAAAAGAGGCTTCAGCAGGTGATATTGAACCTCCTTTCCAACGCCTTCAAATTTACCGCGCGTGGTGCAGTCACGCTGCGCTTCGGTCTGGAAGATGCAGTTGCTGGCCGCAGGGGGCGCGCGGGCCCCCGTATGCTGTCGGTTGCCGTGACGGATACCGGCATCGGGATCCCTGAGGACAAGCAGAAGCTCATCTTCGAAGCTTTCCAGCAGGCCGATGGCACGACAAGCCGCAAATATGGCGGGACCGGGCTTGGCCTATCCATCAGCCGAGAAATCGCCAACCTCCTGGGCGGCGAACTGCGCGTGCACAGCAATCCAGGCAAGGGGTCAACCTTCACCTTGGTGGTCCCGCTGGATGGACCTGAAATGCGGAGCCTGCCGTCCAATGAGGCTGTCATCGGCGACTATGACGCCCCGGCACATGATGCGGCGAACGAAGCTTCGAGTAGCGACGACCGCAACAACATTCAGCTGGGTGACACGGTCATCTTGATCGTTGAAGATGACCCGACCTTTGGACGTGTTCTCCTAGATGTGGCGCGCTCGGCAGGCTTAAAGGCCGTTCTGTCTCCTGCGGGGGCGGGCACTTTGGCACTGACACGTCAAATAATGCCGGACGCCATCACGCTTGATCTGGGCCTTGCCGATATTGATGGCTGGGTGTTGTTCGATCTGCTCCGCCATGATGCGGCAACGGCATCCATTCCGATCCATGTCATTTCCGGCGCCCAGGACGCAGCCGGGCTCTCCCAGAAAGGCGCCGCATCCGTCATCCTAAAACCGGTGGGTCAGGAGGAGCTTGCCCAGATCTTTGCCTCGGTCGAGGCGGATCCTCGAGGAAAGCGCCGAAGCATGCTCGTAATCGATGCGGATGAAGATCGGCGGGCAGCGACGATCGCAGCCATTCGGGATGATTCCGTATCGATCACGGAACTGGATCGACTACCCGAGAATCCCGAAGTGGCATTGCAGAGTTACAGTTCCATCATCTTGTCTCTGGACAATCTAAATTCCGAAGCAGGCGCGTCGCTTGCAAGACTTGCCCAGCACCATGAGACGGTAACCGGCTCTGTCATACTCTTCGGCACGGAAGTGTCTTCGCCAGCGATAGATGAGATGCCAGTTCTGAAACAATTGCGGCGAGCGCAAGACATGGGCGAATTGGTCCAGATCCTGCAGCCAGCCATGGCCGTCAACGTGATGGGCCAAGGAGGTGGGATACCCGATCTGGCAGGCGCCAAGGTCCTCATCGTGGATGACGATATCCGCAATATCTATTCGCTGACCAGTTTTCTGGAGGCCTGCGGACTTGAAGTCCTTCATGCCGAAGGCGGCCGGGAAGGCATCGCGATCCTCGAGAACCATCCCGATATCAACATCGCCTTGGTAGACATCATGATGCCGGAAATGGATGGGTATGAGACGATGCGGGTAATTCGCGACCGAGACCTTCTGGCTCATATTCCGTTGATCGCGGTGACCGCCAAGGCAATGAAAGGAGACCGTCAGAAGTGTCTTGATGCCGGCGCGTCGGACTATATTGCAAAACCCGTGGATCTTGATTTGCTGCTCGCGCTTCTGCGTGTGTGGGTGGGCCGTTCCCGCACACGTCTTTCCTCCGGCTTGGTAGGGAGCGGACAATGAGCCTTCCCACACACACGACGTCGCCTGTCGTCGAGTCTCAAGACGTGGCCTTGCTAGGCCAACCCCTGGACAGCATTCGTCCCCGCGTGCTCCTTGTCGACGATGACCCGCGGAATTTGCTCGCCTTGAGCGAAGTGCTCGGTGACGTGGCAGAAATCGTCACGGCCGATTCAGGGGCCGAGGCGCTTCGTCAGCTTTTGAAAGGCCAATTCGCGGTCATCCTGCTCGATGTTCTCATGCCCGGACTAGACGGTTACGAAACCGCCAAACTGGTGCGCATGCGCGAACAGACGCGAGACATGCCAATCATCTTCCTGACTGCCATCAATAAGGAAGAGGCGCATTTGATGCGCGGCTATGACATTGGCGCCGTGGACTTCGTGTTTAAGCCCGTGGATCCCGTTATCTTGCGATCCAAGGTGGCCGTCTTCGTCAGCCTCTACGAAAAAACCCGTGAAATCGAGCTCAATGCCAAGCGAGAGCAGATATTGCTGCAGGAAAAGCTTGAGGCGCAGACTGAGAGACTACGGATAGACCAGGCCCTGCGGGAGGCCGAGGAGCGACAAGGCTTACTGCTGCGCTCGCTTCCATTGGCTGTTTTCCAGATCGAGCTTGGTGCTGAGGCTCCAAGCTTCATCGCCGGCGACGTCAAAAGCCTGACCGGCTTTTCCGGCGAAGAACTTGAGCACGATCGCGACATCTGGCAGAGGCGAATTCATCCTGACGATTTGGCCGTCTGGTCTGCGGGGGCAGCGACAGTTGGACCGGCGGAATATCGCTGGCAGCATCGTGATGGCAATTATCGGATCTTTGTCGACCAAAGGGTTCCGGTCTCGGGACGTTTGGAAATGTGGGTTGGCACGCTTCGTGATATCACGGAACAGAGACGCCTTCAGGACCAGTTGCTGCAAGCGCAGAAGCTGGACGCCATTGGCAAGCTCACGGGCGGCATTGCCCACGACTTTAACAATCTGCTCGCCTCGGTATTGAGCGGGATTGGCTTGCTCGAGAGGCAAAGCAATATTGACGAGCGTGGACAGAAGGTCCTGGCGATGATGCGCCATGCTGCGCAACAAGGGACGCATCTCGTCAACAGGATGTTGACGTTTTCGCGACGGCAGCATTTGCAGCCGGAAATGATCAGCTTGCCAGAGGCTGCGAAGGCCTTGGACGGCATGCTAGCCCCGGTTCTCGGGGGGTTGGTTACGCTGCGCTGGGAGCTTGACGAAGGCTTGTGGCTGGCTTTCGTCGACAGTGGCGAACTCGAGCTGGCGCTCATGAACCTTGTCATCAATGCGCGCGATGCCATGCCAAGTGGTGGCACTGTGACGGTCGGCGGCGCAAACCGCCATCTGCCAGACGCCCAGAGCGATTTACAGCCCGGCGATTACGTCGTCATTTCAGTGAGTGACACCGGTTCAGGGATCGCGCCGGAACTCCTTCAACGCGTACTCGAACCGTTCTTCACCACCAAAGAACCCGGCAAAGGTACGGGCTTGGGGTTGAGTTCGGTCCTTGGTTTCGCGCAGCAATCCGGTGGAGGCTTACGTGTCTATAGCGAACCGGGGTCTGGCACAGTGGTTGAAGTTTGGTTGCCACGTTCGGTTGACATAGGCCAGGACGATGCGGATGTCGTCGCTTTGGAACCCGAACCCGTAGCGGCCGCTGGACAGAGGGTCTTGCTCGTCGACGACGCGGTTGGATTGCGCGATCTTACTCGCATGCATCTGGCTGATGCAGGCTACGACGTTTCCTGCGCGGCCAGCGCGACCGAGGCTCTGGAGCTGATCCACGCAAATGATAAGAGCTTCGATGTCATCGTTACAGACTACGCCATGCCAAGCATGTCTGGACTCGAGCTTATCAGCACCGTACGAGCCATGAGACCGGGTTGGCCTGCAGTGATCATCAGCGGATTTGCCGAACAGGAGGCTATTTCAAGGCGGCCTTCCGACGTTCCGCTTTTGGCAAAGCCATTTACCCGCACCGCGCTGTTGCGGGCGCTCCAAGCCGTTCTGGCGCCGAAGGGACCATGATGGCTTGCTAACCGTTTCAATGCAGGCATGATAGATTAAGGCGGCAGACGCCGTCCATGTTCTTGCAATACACTGGCCAAAGGACTGCTCGGCGCGCAACAGGGGGACTTCCGCTGTTGGCCCCCGACTGGCCCCTCAGTCATACTCAAATGCAGGCGGTGCTTTAGGTGCCAGCAGAAAGCGCAACGCTTGCCCATCAACGCTCATCTATAGGAAAGACGCTGTCCTCCGTCTTGAAATTGGCCATTACCCGAAGCGTCGCAAAGGTGACGATTGATAGCACAAAAGCGGTGTCGTAAGCTCCCAAACCCACCGCAGTTCCCATAGCCCCCGTCGCCCATAGGCTAGCGGCAGTGGCAGTGCCTCTGGTTCCCGCTTTTCCGACGAGAATGGCTCCTCCACCGATGAAACCTACCCCGTTTATCAAGCCCTCTACGATGCGAGCGGTCGCTTCGGCATTTCCCAGTGTAATGCCCTCAGTCGCCTGTACGAACCCGCAAGCTGCGATGGCGACTAGCGGGAAGGTGCGGAGGCCAGCGCTTCGCTCGTGGCGCTCTCTGTCCCACGCGATCGGTAGCGCCAATACATATGCAAATCCCAAAGCTGAAAGATGCGCAAAGATATCGAAGGTGTCGAAGAGCTCGGTCAGCCAGTTCATTTGTCCACTCCATCTGTCTCGGGGCGAGACGCATGATCTCCAGCTGTGGTTCCACCGGCCAAAATGTCGAGTGCTACCTCGCCAAGGGCGGCAGGATCACAAAATGCGAAACTGTCAGGAAGTGGCGATCTCGGTCCATACGTATCAGGATCGCACGTTGAACTCGTCAGCACTCTACGCTTATTTAAGCTTCATATGGGTGAACTGTCGTCGCTCGTGCAACGGCACTCATTGCCGCATTAAAAAATCGACCCGCAGGCTTTCGAACTTCGCTGCGAATACCTGCTCAAGCTGATAGGTCAGGTCGCCGGATGCGAGATGTTTTGAGGCCTTCGCAACCCCCGGCGGCTGCGTCGTTTCTGACGATCGAGCCCAAAGGCGTGTTCGCGCCTGTGCGTCAAAAGGCCATGCCGGTCATCCTGAAGACACCGAAAGAAATCGATATTTTGGCTGACTGCTCCCTGGAAGGAGGCAAAGGTCCTTCAGCGGCCGCTGCCGCACAGCGAACTCGTGCGAGTCTAGCGCCAACTGTCTGGCCAAGACATGGGCGGTTTACGAGAGCCGCTTCTGAGCGCCTCTTTCACTCTGAAGTGTTCATTATGGAAGCAAACCGCCCCATTTGGGGTCCCATTGAACACCTTCTGCCAGCTCAATGAAAATCGGCGCTTCCCCCTCGCTATGGCTGGCCGCCAGCCTAAAGGCGGCTTCGGGCTCCATCTCTTCGCCGGGAAAGATCGTGTCATTTTTTGCGGGATCCACGATTTTACGGACATAGCCCCGGATCTGGTCTCCAGACCTATAGAGTTTGACTATAATCGCGTCTGGGACGCGAACTTCAGGCTGATAGGCTTTGTAGGGCATTTTTATCTCCTTTGTTTCGCTAATCCGGAAAGGGGAGTTATGTTCCTGACACTTGCGAGACAGCCCAAGTTCGCCAGCGTCGGACAGGACCGCAACAGCCGACCGACGCTAACCTCAGTCTCTCACAATGCTTTACGCCATAAAAGAAAACGGACTTGCGTAGTTCGACCATTGGCGGAACGACGGATACAGGCGATCAGCGCTTCTCGGCCTCCAGGCTCGCTTGAGCCGCGACCCGTGTGCCTCGCCACACGGGTCGCAGAGTTTCCGGGCTGATATGAATAGCCGCTTCCGCTGAACCCACGGCCGGCTAGACACTTGAGGGATATACGCGACCCGTTAGGGCATGGACGGGCTAGACTGCGACGTCATCTTCGACCGGCGCCAATTCAATGACGGAGCAATCCTGCTGTCTTCGCCGCACGGATAAATGCATCCCGAGCCTGTTCCCTACCAGCGTTTCGCTCAATCGCCATCAGGCATTTCTTCCTTGCACTGGCAAAGGTCTCGTCATGGGCAGCAGGCCATCGTGCACCGAGGCAGGCGAGGGCTTCACGGCAGTTTCTAACGCTTTCGAAATGATCGGCACTTTCGAAGCATAGTTCGACCGGTGCGCTCCAAAGTTCTCCGGTTTTCATATCTTCAGTCTCTCCTCATCCGTGCAATGCGACACATTAGTCACCCGAATTCAACGTTGGATAGGCCGGCGGTCAGCTGGCTCCCCGGTCTCAGGGTTTCGTTACATGCACTGTCGTCACCTAACTTGAATAGCAACTCGGCCTTATACCGGACAACCGATTTGAACAGTGCTAAAAGCGAGATCGCAAGCTGCTCGACTTCTCCGCTGTCCGCTGATACATTGCGAATTCGACACAAATCCGCCAGCGCTTTACGTAGAAGGTCAACCCCTTCAGCGTCGATGTCATCTCCGTCGTCGAAAAACCTATGCTTCACTCAGCCTCGCTCCAAGCATCGACGGGCTCTCAGGTTAGTGTTCACCATGTGCCTTCACGGTGACATGGGCGGCAAGAGAACAGTGGACCCGGATTTGCTCTTCACGGGCTTCTCACCTGGCACGTGAGACATCGCCTTGGTGGACGTTTCTAGCCGATCACCCTTCACGCGGGTTTTCGTTTGGGATTTGCTAAAGGTGCCGCGATCCATTGCCTGTGCCTTAGACTGCGCTTTTAGTTGCGACGGATTATCCGTGACCCTCGTCTGACTGGTGGCCCTGCCCTCGGCTGAGGAGGCGCTGCCGCCCGCGCCGATCGAAGACGTCGTGCCGGAACTGGTTATACAAGATCCTGCTGTGCCACCCGTGCTGGCTGCAGTTCCTTCTGCAGATGCTGAGCCGGCAGATCCTACCGCCCCGGAACTTTCACAGTCCTGTGCAAATGCGGGCTTGTCCGCTGTCGCAAGGCAGATGGCGATGCCTGCAATTGAGATCCATTTCAACATGGTCGCTTCCTTAATCTTTTGAGCCCTGTGGCTTGATGAAGTGACATGTTCCATCCGACCGGCGCGTAATCGTTGTCCCGTCAGAGCGGCTAATGCTTGCGGTCGAAAACGTGTCGATCGAGCCAGATCCAGCCGTCGCCGATGAGCTTGCGCTGGATGAGACGGTGCCACTGCCTGTACGGGCTGTGCTGCCGTTGATCGTCGTCGATGAAGACGCCTGTCCATCTCCCACAGTCACTGAAGACGAAGTGGATGCAGCCTTTCCGGCATCCATCGTTTCGATCACCGTGCAAGTGGTTCCATCTGCGAAGGTCACTGTTTCTGCCGTCATGACGGGTTCGGCGATTAAAACCGCCGGGATGCATGCCGTGACAAACAGCGCTTTTGATACATATCCTGCCGAGGTCATCGTCTTTCTCCGAGGCTCTTCGAATTCTCGCTGAGGGAGAGCGGCCCGAAGGCCGCTATCCTGCGCATGTTCAGCACTTGCGGCCGTCTTTCTTGGCCAGACCCGGAGGACAGTCCTTCTTGCCCTGCGCGTTTTCGGCGCCCTCGGGCTGCGCGTTGCCAGCGGAGGAGCCACCAGTGCCGACGGAACTTGTCGACATCCCATCCGTCGCAGACGTGCCGCCGGTGCCAACCGTGGAGGCCGAACCGGACCCTTCTCCCGATCCTGCAGCCGAGCTACCTGTACCGACGGAGCTGCTTGCTTCGCCGCCGCCGGCCGATGTGCCACCCGTGCCGAGCGTCGATGCAGAACCGGAACCAGATCCAGAGGCAGATCCAGCCGTGCCAACGGAGCTGCTCGATGTCCCTCCACCTGCAGATGTGCCGCCTGTTGCAAGCGTCGACGCCGATCCTGTTTCGCATTCCGTGCCGACAGGACAATCCACACTCCCGGCTGAACTGCCGCCAGTACCAACCGTGCTGGTCGAGGTTCCACCCCCAGCCGATGTGCCCCCTGTTCCAACCGTGCTGCTGGTCTGTGCATAAGTGCTTACCGGGACTCCGGCGAGCAATGTGGCGGCGAGAAGGGCTCTGGTAAAGATTTTCATGACTATCTCCTTGGATTTTCACAGGCTTCGGGCGGAGCGGGGCCCCGGAGAAGCAGACAGTCCAACCGGTCGATGAGTTTGTTGGTTCCTCACTGGGACGTCAGTCGGATGGAATAATGCGACCAAGGTCCCAAGTCAGTGGCCGATGGTCCCCTTAGGCGGAACAGTTTCGGGCGAAGCAGATTTCCGCTGAGCAAACCAAATGCAAAGGAGCATGAGATGACCAAGAAACTACTTTCCGTCGCTGCGATTGGCCTTTTGGCAGCCAGTGCCGCAATCGCCCAGGAATCTGCTGTTACGGGAGCGGCTGGCGGCGCCGTGACAGGCGCAATCATCGGTGGTCCGGTCGGGGCAGCAGTGGGCGGCGCTGTTGGTGCGGTCGCCGGTATCGCCATCGACCCCCCGCCTGAACAAGTCGTCAGCTATGTCAGCCAGGCCCCTCTGCCCGCAGATACGGTGGTGATCCAAGAGAAGGTGGTGGTGGGAGCACCGCTTCCCGAGACTGTCATCGTGCAGCCCATCCCCGAAGAACCCCGCTACGCCTACGCGTACGTGAACGAGCAGCGCGTCATCGTGGAGCCATCGTCTCGCACGGTCATTCAGATCGTAAACTGACATCCGGCAGTCGGGACCGTTTTGGCCCCGACTGCTTTTCATTGCGGATTGAGCTGGAACCCGGCCGTCGTCCTTGGGCGTCCGCGCCTGAGGGCCGGACAATTCAAGGGCACCATACAAGCGCCTAAAGCTCATGTTTTCGTCTCGCCGATGCTGAGATAACACCCACAGCCAATCCTATGGCTGGGTTGCATGGGAGCGCGGAAGGAGAAAGTGATGGTTGCTCGCAGGCACCTTATTCAAATGAGCCTAGCAGCTGCTTGTCATGCAGCGATTTTTGGGTGGGCCGGCATGCAATCCGAAGCCAGAGCTCAAGGTAAAGGTAAAGAGGACGGTGGCGGGAACGGTGAAGGCAATGGCGGCGGGAAGGGAGCCAGCGGCGGTGGCAATGGCGGGGGAAATGGGAGCTCAGGTAAAAGTGGCAGCGACAGCGGCGATCGGGGCCAGAACAAGGGGGGTGGTTCAGAACGCGGTAGGGGCCAAGGCAAGGCTTCCGATAAGAGCGCGCCTCAACCCTCTCGAAGCTTAAATGCCGGGAAGACGAATGCTCGTGACGTCAAAGGCTCCTCTCCGCTTGCGGTGCAGCACCGCACCGGGATCCAGGAGATCATAAAGCGAGGCCGCTATATCATGCTCGACAAGCGCGGTCGGACGATCATCAATAGGAGGGCCACCAATGCCGATCGGCAGAGACTCCTATCCTTGATTAATTGATTTCTCACCGTTTCTGCGTACGCTTTGCCACTTCAGCGCAGCCTCCGTGCGATTGGAAACTCTGAGTTTGGCCAAGATACTGGTCACGTGACGTTTGACGGTCTTTTCCTGAAGACCGAGACTACGCGCTATCGCCTTGTTGCTAGACCCCGTTGCAACAAGATTCAGAACCTCCCTTTCACGGCTACTCAGACCTTTGTTTTTGCCAAGGGGCGGCAGTGGCTCTGCTTCGACCAGCAGTCTTGCACTCAAGCCCGGAGGAACGTAGAGCTCCCCACGCGCAACCGAACGTAAAATTTCCGCCAGGCCTGTGGCGCCCGTCCCCTTCAAGACATAGCCCCGAGCACCGAGTTGCAGTGATCGACGCATATTGTCGCCGTCTTCAGATGCTGTCAGCATGACGATCCTCGCTTGGGGGCACCGGGCCAGGATGCGCTCGATCGCGACCAACCCATCACCCGGCATCGAGACGTCGAGGAGCAGCAGATCGGGCTTGATCTGATCCGCAATCCTCACGGCATCGTCAGTATGACTGCCTTCGGACACCACATCGAAGCCGAGTTCCTTTAAGGTGCGGGTTACGCCAGCCCTGAACAGTGGGTGATCGTCTACCACCGCCACACGCAACATCGAATTCATACAGCCTCCGCGTCACAGATCGGCAACCTCATTGTCAGCACTGTGCCATTCGAGCATGGCGCGACCTCGAGGTGACCGCCAATGCTTTCCAGGCGCTCTCTCATGCCCAACAGCCCCATCCGACCTCGTTCGACGCAGTCTGGATCGAAGCCTGGACCGCTGTCCCCGACGACGATGATTAAGGTTCGATCGACGAAAGACTGCCTAACGAACTGACCTCGTCCATCTGCATGTATCCACCCGTTGTTCAGCGCTTCTTGTACGAAACGATAGGCGCATATTCGCGCGGACGGGGTTATGGGAATGGGCGACGCTTGTGTTGAAAGCATAACATCTGAGCCGGTGCGGGCTCTATAGGTCGAGACCACATGGCTCAAAACGCGGTCAATGGGCAGAGACTCGATCTCCGGTAGCACGAGCCCCTTGCAGATCAGTCGCAGCTCATTGAGCGCATCTTCCAGGCTTTCTTTGATCGCATCCACATTGTTTGAACGGTCGACGTCCTGGCTATTTCCATATCGGATGGAGGGGCTGTCCACGCACATGGCGGCATAGGCTATCGACTGAAGCGGGCCATCATGAATATCGGCTCCGACCTTGCGGAGGAACTGTTCATTGAGTGCTGCGGTTTGTCGCGAGGCTCTGCGCACACGTTCCCCGAGTCCGGTGTTCTCGCGAAGCAGTTGATCGAGCTCCTGGATACGATCTCGCAGTGCCAGCCTTTGCGTCTCTATGGTGGAGCTACCCCTAACGACGATCAACGAAAGTGCCAGGAAGAAGAATGCAAGGACACAAATGATGGTGAGCCAAGTCAGTAACAGCACGCGCGTGAGGCTTTTCTTCACCTCTGCTGCGTTCTCGTAAAACTCTGCCACAGCCACCACTTCCCCCGACCAGGGTTGCAAGACCGGGTTGTAGATTTCCAGAAATGGGCCTCCAGCGACACGCTCCATCATGCCTTCATCATCATCGGCGCTTTCGTAGTTTGCGACCAGCTCTCCCTCGAAGGCTTCCTTTCGATCCGCGTTCGGCAGCACTTGCAAGCCTTGAAGACCCTTGTCGTTCGAATAGATGATCCTACCGTCTTTTCGCCAAAGTCGGAACGACACCAAACGACGTCCCAAGGCGCCATGGGCTAAAGTTTCGTCGAGAGCGCGTTCGATTGAGCCGTCGAGTTGTTCTGTCGAACTGAGATCCGGTAAAATTGGTGCAATGATACTATCGACGTAAAGAGCCGTTGTGGCAGCAGCATTTTTTGTCACCGCTTGGGTCACAACATGCGTCACCAAAACACTGACAAGCAGGACTGCACCCAAAGTGACCATGCCGCCTGCGAGGAAAAATTGCTTCGCAAGCGTCAGTGATCGCAGCCGATGAATGATAGCATTCACTCTCGATTCCTGGTGCAGTGGCCGAGACCGACAGGTCTGTGGCAATCACCAACTAACGAAGACAGACCCGAAAAGTTCACTTGCCCTGGCGTCTGCGTCAGATGCAAGGATTGTGTGACAGACGGCGGAGCACCAGAGGACCGACTGGTAAAGTCACTGTCGACTTAGCGGTTGAGCCCCCAGAGGTATCCAACGAGAGCTGCGACGCACAATGCAGTGAATGGACGTTCCCGAATGCGTTTTTCAACGTGGCGAGCCGCGGATTTGGCTTCCGCCTTTACGAGTTCGACACCACCCTCGGTAACCTCCAACAGGTTCTCCCTCAGCCGGGCCACGTCGCGGCGCAACGCACGGACTTCTTCGCCCGCATCCAGCACCTCCGGTCCCATAGGCGATCTGGACTGCAGCGCCTCTTCGACAAGAGGATAAGGCCGGTCCTCGGCAAGGTCCGCGGCGCGCCCCGAAAGGCCCGCGCCTGCGCTTTCGCCGCTGCCCGCCGGGATCGAGGTGACCGTTGCCGACAAGGGATCGGAAGCCGGGAAGGTGGCCTCTAGCCCCTTGTCGAGGCTACTGGAGCTTGCAGCCGTGTGCTGCCGCTTCTGTTCGGCCTTCACGGATTGGACAGCGGGCGAAGTGGTCGGTTCGGACATTTTTTCTCCTTTCGATTGTAGCGTTCAAAGGGGCCTGCTGGTTGACATCGCGCTATTCGACCAACGGGCGTCTGCCTCGCTGGGAACTCTGCCTTCCGGCGCAAGGTCGTCGAGGGCCTTTGGCAGATCGCGTGTTAGGCGCTCGAGAATGTCCCCACGAAACAAGCCGGTTTTGGCGGTCAGTTCGTCTATCACATCCGGGCCGAGCGCCTGCGAAAGCGGTTCTCGTTCACTCGGGCGTCTGGCCCCGGCTGGATAGGAAAAGGCCGCCCTTTGGGACGGCCTTTGCAATGAGCAGCGACCTTAAGCAGCCTTGCTCTTTCCATTGGCGTTCGCGGAAGCCTTGGCGAGCAGCGTGAGCTTCTCGTCCGTTGCCTTCTCCTCGGCAAGGTTCGCCTCCAGCAAGGGCACGGCCTCCTTCAATCCAAGCTGGTTCGCCCACTCGATAAGCGTACCATAGCGTGCAATCTCGTAATGCTCGACCGCCTGTGCCGATGAAATCAGGCCTGCCTCGAGAGCTGGAGACTCTTTGAACTCTTCCATGATCTCTTCACCTTCGGCAATGATGCCCTGGATGGCTTCGCAGGTCTTGCCGCGCGCTGCCTTTCCGAGGAGTTCGAAGACCTGTTCCAGGCGTTCGATCTGGCCCTGGGTTTCATCGCGGTGCTGCAGGAAGCCTGCCTTGCCTTCTTCCGACTGGGCGGCGCGGGCCATTTTTGGAAGGGCCTTCAGGATTTGTTTCTCGGCGAAATAAATGTCCTTGAGAGTGTCGAGGAACAAGTCGTCAAGTGTCTTCGTGGCTGCCATTTCAATCTCTCTCTTCTGCATGAGTTTCAGGTTGGAGTGTTGCGTTCAGTCGAGCAGGTCGCTTGGGACCAGACCCCCGTTTTCTGACAGCTTCTTCATCAGCGCCTTGTGGAGGAAAATATTCATCCTCCCGCTGTCATTGGTCTCGCCGGAATAGCCGAGTTCCTGCGCGAGCTCTTTGCGCTCCTGAAGGCTGGCATCCATTCCCAGAGCTTTCATCAGATCGACGATCGAGTGGCGCCAGTTGAGCGTCTGACCCGATTTCTTCACTGCCTCGTTGAGGATGGATTCGACGTCGACGGGAGCTTGGGGCGCTAAGCTAGAAGATGCCACTCCGTCTGATTGGGAGGTCCTCGGCGTCGCGGTCGTTGACTGCGCTACGGACGGGGCGGTGGAAGTTGGGGCGGGTGCAGCGGCGGGCGCCGACGGTGCAACGGGTTTCGCGGTTGGCGGGGCTGAAGACGAAGGCGACTCAGAAGCCGTACCGGACGTTTGCGGGGCAGGCTCTGCCTGTGCTTCGCCAAAAATCGCGTTCTTGATGCGGTCGAAGATGCCCAATTATCCCTCCTGTGATAAATGGTCAGGGTGCGCGACTGCCGCCTAAGATTTGCGTGAGCCCTCATCCCGATAATCACCTCGCTGTGAGTACCGGTTAACGCGGCGGAGACATGGCAGTTCCTTCTCTAATAAGCTTGGAGCCGAATAAAGTTACAGCGGATCGTCAGGCACGAAGTGGTACGGCGTGTATTGCCACTGGGCTTTCTCAGCAGATCTGCAGGGTCCGAAATACGTCGAGAAGCGCGGAGAACGACTCGCACTTCAAGGACCGCTTGGCTTGCCGGAACCTCCACCGAATAGGAAAGCCAGACATAACTTGGAACGCAAGGAACCTAGACCTGAAACAAGCGTTTCCGGATCGGTAGGATCAGTAGATAGAAAGGAATGGATATGAACGGGATAATCTATATCGTCGGACTGGTGGTCGTTGTCATCGCAGTCTTATCTTTTTTTGGCCTAGGCTAAGCTATTTCGACGCCTTCAAATTGACGAACACGTGTAATAGTTTTGCCGTGGACGTGTCATCATGGAGTTCGCTTCCCGCGCAGATGGCGAGCGGAAGTCTTGCGCGATATTGGGCGTCGCCTCACGCTCCTTAAAGGTTGAGCTTCGCCAGTGTAGTGCAATAGGAAAGCTGCCCGGGCGCCGCTTCGACAACTGACGGAAGTTGCGGATCGGTTGGCGAAAAGATCCTCGATCGCCCTCTTCCCCGCAGCCAGGGGTCGCGAAGCCATGAAGGATCTATCTTGATCCCCCTGCATCAATTCCGGCGCGGTCTTGATGCAGGGGCGGTGCGAAGTATGGTCGCTCCTCGTTTCTCAAGAGTAAGCTTTGTGTCGGTGGCGACGTAGAACTCGTCCTCGACAATGAGTACCGACCGATCCTTCCTAGGCTTGGAACTGTTAGACGAACGGCGTCCGACGCGGCGCGTTCAACTGACCTGCTGTAGTCGCAGGCTGCCATCGGGACGTTCAATTTTTTCTGCCGTTTCTCTTGAAACCACATTTCTTGAAAACCAAATCGACTATTGCCAGCTGCTGATGACAGGGCTGGTTCTGCTGAGAGCGCCGCTTTCGGCGCTTTTACATCCATGTTGCTTTTAGGAGGATATGGCTATGGCAACATCATATGACTATGCACCCCTGTTCCGCTCGACCGTCGGCTTCGACCGGGTTTTCAATCTTCTGGAAAATGCCCAGCGTGCTCGTTCGATCAGCGACTGGCCGCCTTATGACATCATCAAGACCGGCGATGACAGCTATCGGATCTCGATTGCGGTCGCAGGTTTTGCTGAGGATGAACTTGAGATCACCTTCCAGTCTAACCTTCTCACCGTCACTGGGAAGAAGCAGGAAGTCTCTCATGACGATTATCTCCATCGCGGCATCGCCGGCCGCCCGTTCGAGCACCGTTTCCAGCTTGCCGACCATGTGCGGGTGAAAGGCGCCGATCTGCAGAACGGACTGCTGTCGATCGATCTCGCGCGTGAAATCCCGGAAGCCTTGAAGCCCCGGAAGATCGAGATCGAGACAACGACGGCTCTCTCACAAAAAGTCGCGCCGGCACAAATCGAAGCGCAGAAGGCTGCCTGATCGAAACCCTTGAGATGGGCGCCAGCGTGGTGGCGCCCATCAACATCGCCAATTGAGGAGGGTGTCGTGAAATCCGATATGTTCGAACAACCTGTTGTCGTCCTCGTCGGCCTTGGATTTCCGACCGAGGTGCACACAGTTATGGAGGCCTACCGACATTTGGCCGAATGGCCGGCCTCGTGAGAGATGCGCATTCGATGGCGCTCAAGGCACGTAGCGCCGCACTACGCGGTGATATTGAAGCCGAGACCGCGCACGGCTTTTTCACGGCTTTTGCTGAGAAACACGATCTACTGGCGCCGCAACACACCACCGTGATCGCCAACCGTGGCCGACGGCCCAAGGAAGAAGCGCACCTTCGTTGAGCGGTTGCCATGCAACAGGTGTCGCGGCAGGCCACAAGCAGTCCCGCTGTAATAGCTCGGCTGTCCTGCTTTAGGGCATTTAGATGGAGCGGCCGCTCGACATGGATAAAAGCGGCCAGCCTCTCCGCAGACGACAAGCAACTCAAGCGGCTTACCGGCACGGGCCTCGACTCTGATGTTTCAAATCCGGCCATCGATCTGCCCGTCCCTAGAGCGCCGGCGGGTTCTCATCGAGTACATGGTTTCAAAGACCTTGATCAGCGTTGAAGATTGTAATTGAGCAAAAGACCGCATGGGTCGCTTCATTCACGTGTCGGCTGGTGTCGATCGAGGTCGCAACGGTTGAGCCCGAAGTGTTCCAAGACCAGGTCGAGGTTTCGACGGTGGGATTTGAAGTAGAGATCGAACAGGTCCCCGATCAATGGAACGCTGCCGGCCGCCGCGTCGAAGCCGAGGTTGGCCAGCATCCTGAAAAGTTTATCGTTCGGTACCCAAGGCGTCGCGCCTCATTGACGATGTAGAGACCAATTGCAGCGCCGGCGACGTCGCCGACACCGGGGACCAACCCGATGATGGAATCCGCGCCGAAGGAGAAGCGCGTTCCCGGCACTCGAAGTGCGGTGTCCATGAGCCGCGCCCACCCACGCATCCGACGAAGGCGGACCAGAAGGTCAATCTCCGGGCCATCTGCGCGCCCGTCCTGTTTCTGGTTGAGCCTCATACCGCAGCCTTCAACATCTTGCTCAGGCGTTTAATGGCCTTCTCCAGCGAGCGCTTCCTGTCGGCATAATCCTGCCAGGCCGTCGTCTTGGACAAGAGCGACGGTACCGTGCGGATGGTGAAGCGTTTTGGATTGAGATCGGTCTTCACCTGGCTCCGGGTGAGCGGCATGGATACAGTGGCACCTGGCCGCGCGCGGGGCGACAGGGGGGCGACGGCGGTCGCCATACGGTCGTTGCGGAGGTAGTCGAGGAAGATCCGGCCATTGCGCTGGTTCTTCGCCATCTTGGTCAGATAGAGCTCAGGGTTCTCGCGTGCCATCTGTTGGCAGACGTCGCGTGCGAAGGCTTTGGCTTCTGCCCAGGTGAGTTCATTGCTCTTTACGACAGTGACTGGCGTGACGACATGCAATCCTTTGCCACCAGTGGTCTTGCAGAAGCTGACAAGTCCGAGTTCTTCCAACCGGTCGCGCATTTCGCGCGCAGCTTCCACGACGGTCGAAAAGGGAACATCCGGTCCCGGATCAAGGTCGAAGACGAGACGACCGGGCCTCCCCGGCTCACCAGCTTCGCAATTCCAAGGATGCAGCTCGATGCCGCCGATCTGGGCAATAGCAGCAAGGCCTTCGATGCGATCGATCTGCAGATACGGTTTCTTGTTGCCGAACACCTTGACCAGTTCGAGCAGATTAGAGGTTCCCGGCGTCGCATGCCGCTGGAAGAATTGCTCGCCGCCAATACCATCCGGTGTTCGGATGATGGAGCACGGCCGTCCCCTGATATGGTCGATCAGCCATGGGCCAACGGCTTCATGATAGCGGGCGAGATCTTCCTTGGTGACGGGCTCCCCGTCATTGGCATCCGGCCAGAGCGGCTTGTCCGGGCTGGAGATCATGACACCCATGACCTCCGCCTTGGCATTCTTCAGACGCCTGGGTCTCGATGGATTCGTTGGGGCTGGTGCCGGGGTATCGGCCTTTGCCGGCGGTGCCGGCTTTTCTGCCTCGACTTCAGCTGCGGGCTTGTCTTCCCTTAGGCCCTTGAAGGCCGCCTGACGGACCAGTCCATCCGCTGTCCAGCCGGCAAACTCAATCTCAGCAACCAGTTCGGGTTTGACCCAGACGACATTCGGATCCTTCTTCGGGGCGCCTATGCCCGTAAATGGTGATTTGGTGGCCCCGATCTCCCGTAGCCTCGGCAAGATCTTGTCGACCATTTTGGCGCCGTAGCCGGTTCCCACCCGGCCGACATAGACGAAATGGTCGCCCCTGAAGACGCCGACCAGCAGGGAGCGAAACTTGCCGTTGGTCGTGGCATAGGCTCCGACGACGACTTCATGGCCAGCGCGGCATTTGGACTTCGCCCAGGTGTCTGTGCGGCCCGACCGGTAGGGTGCATCGGCCTGTTTCGAGACAATGCCTTCCAGTGAGAGTTTGCAGGCCGACTTCAGGACGGCGTCGCCCCCGTTCTCGAAATGCTCGACAAAACGAAGGCGTTGATCTTCGCCGGCGTCACTCAATATTGTCTGAAGGCGTTCCTTGCGCGCAGCCAGCGGTAATTCCCGCAGGTCTTCATTGCCCTCGAACAGTAGATCGAAGGCAAAGTAGACGAGTGCGTCGGTCTTTCCTTCCGAGAGCGCTGCCTGAAGTGCGGCAAAGTCCGGCGCACCGTTCACATTGAGGGCACAGATCTCACCGTCGATGATGGCATCAGGAAGGCCAGCGCCGGAAGCGGCGATCGCTGGATACCTTACCGTCCAATCCAGGCCCTTGCGTGTTTTGAGCGTCACCTGGCCGTCCTCGATGCGCATCTGGATGCGGTAGCCGTCGAACTTGATCTCGTGGATCCAACCCGTGGCTGATGGGGGACGTTCCAACGTGTCGCAAAGCTGGGGAGGAATGAATTCTGGCATCGCGGACTTCGACGCTTTTTCTCGTGCTGGCTTCCGTCTGGTCTTCGTTTCCCTGTCTCGTTCTTCTGCCGACAATCCATGATTGCTGTCCCAGACTGTATCCGCCTTGACATCGCCGCTCTGCACCATGAACGGTTTAGGCTTTCTGCCCTTGCCGCTGGTGATCATTTCCATCGTGCGACCGGACGCAACGGAGGTCGCATTTTCCTCAAGGACGGCAGCGCCATCCTCTTCGACAGAGAAATCGTCGTGATGTTTGATCAACAGCCAATTGGTGCGCTTGCCGGCGTCGCGCTCATTGCGCATCCTCACCAACACGAAGCTGCCATGCAGCCGCTCGCCCTCAAGTGTGAACTTGAAGTCGCCCTTGGCCAGCGCTTGCTCGGGCGTCTTGTTGCCTTCTGGTTCCCAATAGCCGCGATCCCAAAGCATGACCGTCCCGCCGCCATACTGCCCCTTGGGGATCGTGCCTTCAAAGTCGCCATAGTCGAGTGGATGGTCCTCCACCTCGACAGCAAGGCGCTTGTCATGCGGATCGAGTGACGGCCCCTTGGTGACGGCCCAGGACTTGAAGACACCATCGAGTTCAAGGCGCAAATCATAATGAAGCCGCGTGGCGTCATGTTTCTGGATGACGAAGCGCCTGCGCTTCAATGCCTTTAGCTTCTTAGCACCGGTCGGCTCCTGCGTTTTTTGAAAATCGCGCTTCTGCCTGTAAGTCGAGAGCTTATCATTAGCCATGGCAGTCCCCGTTACGAATCCGCCCCAGCTTGGATGAAGACGGAACGCGGTGCGGGCCGGACAGGCCGAACGCTCGACTGCCGTTTGGTTGATCGCAATGAGAAACTGGAACAACCATCGCGTTCGTTCCCCTATTACGTCCGTCGCCGCGCCCGCGACTTCAGGGGAAAAGAAGCCATAGATAGTGGTTTTGTTCCATGAACTTGGCCAGCAGAGCCATCGAGGGAACAAGTGGCAGCCACGGTTGTGGTGTGTCTCTCTCCAACGACCATCTTTTCGGTGGATGGCAAAACTCTCGGAGACGTCGGGACAGTCATGTCGTTTAAGGGGTAAGAGGTGCCCTGCGAATTCGCTCCAGCGGCGCTCGCGCGACAGACAAGCTCGAGGTCCAATCCAAACGAGACGAGGTCGTGTTCAGGACAGCGTGGCCGCGAAGTCCTGCACCGCATGCCCGTATGAGGACGATGCGGGCTCGCATCGATTGTTAGCAGGGGGTGCCAGGAACCTTAGACATATTCCGGAGTTTCCGCTCTCGGATGGAGGCGTGACAATGAAACAGCCCAATACCGTTTTGGAATGTCTTCCCCACTTGAGGCTATTCGCCCGAGTGATGTGCCCCGACCCGAATGGCGCAGACCAGGCTGTAGCAGATTGTCTGCAGCGAGTTCGGAAGTGCCTATCTGAGGCACCCAGCTCCGATCATATCTTCATCATGCTTTTGACAGACTTGGCAGCAGCGATCCGTCGTCTCGAGAGACCTCGGGCTTCAAACGATGCACTGGGCACAGAGCCCACGATGCATGCTCTGCGACGCCTACCACCGCATCACCGCGATGTACTGGTTGTGGTTGCGCTGTTCAGGCTCCGCTATTGGGAAGCTGCTGCCGTCTGCAATTGTCCTGTTGGAACAATCAAAAGCCGTTTCAATCGTGCCAAGGCCGCTTTCACCGCTCAATCTGAGCCACATCCATCAATCAATGCGATCCGCCATCCGGATTATGTCGTCGAACGACATATATAGGTGGCCGCAGGACGTTTTCGCAGGCCAACCCCTGGTCTACCGTTGCAACGCAAGCCTTGCCGGGGCGGTCGGACAGCCTCGTAGCTCTTACTGAGTGCGTTGGCGAAGCTCTCAGGAGGGATCAGGAACTCTGCCCGCAAGCCGTGTTCCGCAGAGTCCAAAGTCGCCTTGGCGGAGAGTTCGCCGGCGAGCACCTGCTCAATCATCTGGCTTCCGAAGCCTCTTCGGGACGGTAAAACGACGAGTGGGCCACCCCTTTCGTTCCACACAAGTCTACCCGTTGGCAACGACGGTCCAATGGATGTCGACATTGCCGTCGCCATACGCCAAAGAACCGTACTTCACGGCGTTCGTGGATAACTCGTGAAACGCAAGAGCGATTGCCACATTGGCCCGGGACTGGATCTTGATCCGAGGTCCTGAGATGGTGAAAGGTAGCGCGCCGTCCCGTCCTGGCTCATGACCTCGAGCGCGCCAGGCTCGGCTGAAAAGATTAGGGACTGGAATTGATCTGGTATCCGGGTGCCAATGCTGGCAATTTAAGTGCATGTACCACAGCCTCTATCCTGTACCATCGCTCGCTATGCTGACTGTGGACTCAGGTGGAATGGTCCGCCCAACCTGTCTCGTCAATGCGGTTCGTCCCTAACTCCTATGCACTGAGCCGTTGGGCGAAGCGGGGGCCAAGGTTCCCCAACGATTTTTCGTTGTTCGCAGCATCTCCATGACGCCATGCGGCTTCAACACGGATTTCGGGTGCTAGATTGGCGCGCCAGAGTGAGGCTAGCACGGCTGCCAGCTCAGCCGATAAGCTGGATCAAGCCGCCGATCCAAGAAATAGGCGGCGCTGATAAAGGCGAGATGGCTGAGTGCCTGCGGACAGTTGCCCAAGGGTAGACCCGCTTATCGACTTCCTCCGCGAACAGTCCGAGATAATTGGCATATACCGTATCGGGATTCAGGGGGCAGGAACCTTTAAGGTCGTTCTGAATAGTGATGCGGCAGCTTACGCGGAAGCCATAGGCACGTGGGTGATGTCACCGCTGAAGCCATTGAAGCTCACGGAAAGCGATCATCCCTTCAACTCAACATTCCGGCACTTTCGACCCTGATGTTTTTGAAAAAATAGGATCTTCCCTATGCACGCACAGGGTCTTCAGACGGCGGCGGATTTGACTGCCGCTGCGCATGCCCCCCAGAAGGTCCGGAGCATCCGGAAGAACCTCGCCTTCAAAACTTTGGTTACCGCACGCTTTGCAGCTGAGCGTTGGAATTGCCCTGATTGAAAGCAATCGTGCACTTCACCCCGTCTGGCGCATATTCAACGATCAGTTCCGGGTTGTATACGGCTGGAAATGCCCGCCGGATAAGCTGTGAGCCAAAGCCTGCTCGATCTGGTTTCGACACCGTCGGGCCGTTTTGTTCGTGCCACGAAAATGTCACTCGTCCATTCGTTGATTCCCAGGCAATGTAAATTCGGCCCCCGTCATTGCTGAGAGCACCGTATTTCGCAGCGTTGGTTGCCAGTTCATGAATTACCAGCGAGAGAGCTAGTCCCGCCTCCGGCTCTATAATCAGAGGATTCCCGGCGACAATGAAAGGCGCTCCGCTGCTCTTGTCGTATGGGGCAAGTGCAGTTTTCACGACATCAGCTATCAGAGCATCAGGACTGCCTTCTTCTCCCGCGAAGATCAGATCATAGGCACGGCCGAGGGCAGACAGTCGTTGGGAGAAGGATTCGAGCCGATCATCTCGCGGAAAGGTTTGTCGCGCGATTGCAGTCACCACGGCCAGCGTGTTTTTGACCCGATGTCTGAGTTCACCGACCAGCAATGCGCGACGTTGTTCAGCCAGTGCCGCCGTATCGCGTCTCGTCTCCAGTTCGTCGAGTAGGCTGTCAACTGTATCTCCGACCAAGCCTAGCTCCGCGGCGGTGCCACGCATATGGGTTCGCGTGGCCGTGTCTCCCGATTTATAGGCTTCAAGCACGTCAACGATTCTGTGGATCGGCCGGAGGATGAAGCGGTTGCCCACGTATGTGGCAGCAATGAATGCAGCGACGATGCTCAAAACGAGCATGGAGACGCTTGCCCAGGTCGTGCGATTGATGCTCTGAAAGGCCGCCGAGCTGGATATGCCGGTGCTCACAAAGACGGGCATGTTCAGGCTGGCGGGTTGGTAGGCTACAATATCTCCAGAGCCATCTGGTCCTATCAGGTCTAAGGTCCCCGGGCCGGAGGCTTGGACCTTCGCAAGCAGAGGTGCGATGAGCTTCGTACCGGCAAGCGTTGCGGTGGAAGGGGCCTGCGCGAGTACGACGCCGTCCCGATCTGCTATCGTGACTTTTCCTCCTCCAGCTAGGTTGCGCTCTGTCATGCGCGCCTGGAGCCAATCCAGTTTGATAGCTGTGGCAACAACGCCGATAGTAGCTCCGTCCCGTTTCAGCGGGACTGCCACGGGGAGAACGGCGGCGCCCGTCAATTTGCTGACGGTGTAGGTCCCAACCACCAGCGTATCACCGCTCGCACGCAGGCCGTCGTTCACATATGTCCGTTCGGAGAAATCGACGCCGGACGGATTTCCCTGACTGTCGCAAACGAGTTTTCGCTGGGCATTGATAACAAGGATCGCCCCCGTCATCTCGAGACTGTCGGCGATGCGTCGCAGCGAAGCGGAGCAGCTCGTGGACTCAAGGTCGACCACGGTTGGAAGTACTGAGACGGCAATGAGCAGGCTTTTTGCGCCCTCCAATACTCTGTCCATTTCGGCTGCGGCATTTTGGGTGGCATGAGCAGCTTCCAGATGAACTTCCGCGCTCCGTGCATGTCGGCTCGAAAGCTCATTGTATGTGAGGAGGCCAATGCCTGGCAGTAGCGCAGTGATGGCGACCGCAAATAGTCTCGTTCTCACGTCTAACTCCAGTTCACCGGGTGCGGTGAAGCTCAAATTCCTATGCCCACACTGTTCTCGGTTCCTGCTGATTTGACAATAAGCAAGCCTCCGTGGGGCCACTGAAGTGTTGAAGGCGAGAGTAAGGTACCTGCGTGTCCTGTAGGCCTGTTACGGCCACTTTATACCACTCTATATTGGCGGTGAGCCACGCGTAGTCGAGGATCAGCAGCTCCACTTGCAGAAGATGGGAAGGACGCTCTCCTCTCCGTGCCCATCCTGTTGAAAACGACTGCCGGTAATGATGCTCAAACATTGGTGATCCAGTGAAGAACGGTCGGCGTATCCCAGCGGTATTTCTAAATTTGGCAGTCCAAACGAATGTTTCTGTCTGCAACGACCCACACGCCATTCACAGAACTCGTCGGAAGAGATAGCGGAATGTACAATTCTCACCCGAATCGGCTCCTTGCGCACTTCTTCCCGGCGACTAGCAGATGATCCAGGAAGTTGCTCAAAAGCTGAACGCGCCGCTGAGGCCGGAGGATCTCGCGCTTCTGCAGAAAGCTCTCATCACCGTGTGTGAGATCCGCGGTGAAGAAATCATGTCGGTTGTAGCAGAAGAACACGCTAAGCTAATGATAACGCTGTTCCAGAGTGGCATTCGAAATAGACATCAGCTTATCGCTATGCTGACCGGCCGAAGATTTCCTTGATTGTCCGTCGGCCCGCTGTGTGAGGACGCCAAGCGACATGGAGAGTTAAACTTACGTCAATTCGTTCAAGTCCTCAGGGGGGCCAGGCAGGGTCCGGGAGTTCCTACCGCGGCTGACGGCGCATCGGTTTGTAGCCACGACACGAGAAGGTCCTGCTTCCGCACGGTTGTATGGCAGATTGACAAAGCCCGGTTCTACTGGCCGAACGGCCGATGGATCAGGACTATTCGGTCACCGCTCGTAGCGTGCGGACGCGAGCTTCAAAGAGAACGCTTGTTGCGTCAGGGCCTTAAATAGCCAGCGGGGAGCGCAACTACCTGTGCACCGCGCCGCGCCACGAGACCTCTGCTTCAATCGTCCTTCGACTGCCGCCTCTTTGCTCAACATTCCTCCTTTAATCAAACGAGAGATTGATCCGCCGAACCTCCTATCTTCCGATTAGCCCAAAAATTATCGGGAACCTCGGAAAGCCGCTGGTGTTCGGTATTCATCAAGAAAGCAGGAGGCAACCATGGCGACCGACAAGACGCCGCAGCCGCATCAGCTACAGCAGAATCCCGCAGAGGGCGATCGGGAGACCATCGGGCGGCAATTTGCCGGTCAGGACAATGACCAGAAAGAGGAGAATGAACCCAGCGAACGTGGCGTTGCCCTCGACCCAAAGCGGCGGATCGATTGAAGGAGCGTTAGGAGGAGCAGCAAGCCACCTCCGGTTCCGGACGAGAACCGCAGTCACAAGGGCACAGGTGATACCAGGCCGGTGTCGACGAATAGGAGCGGGGATCAGCACTTTACGCCGGGAAAGGATCCCGACAAGCTGGGTCAGCAGGGGAACAGCAAGGTCAACACCACCAAGCAGGGATATCAGCAGGACCGCTAGGAGCATGACATGTCGACATCGACCAGAAGTCCATCAACCATCCGCCAAGGCGGGCCTGGCGCTTCGCATGAAAATGCAAAGCGCCTCTCGAGGTAAAAAAGCCCGGGTCCGAGGCCGACCGCAAACAGCAAAACGACGTCTCTGGCGGTGGTGGAGAGCGAGATACGCACCACACGCACGATCCGAAACGGAGATGAACCGATGAACACAGCCAATCCCCAACTAGAGGGCCTATACCTCGCGATCTCTGCTTTGATCCGGCGCATGATCGAAAAGGGTTTGTTTGAACCGGACGATCTTCACCAGGCCATGGCAGAGGCGCGGAAAGTTGCGGAGGAGGATATGCAGAGTTCGTCCCTTTCAGACGCTAATCAGAAGGCCGTTCTGTTCCCAATCGATCTCCTCGACAAGGCAGATGGAAATATCGAAACTTTCCGCATGCTGGCTCGCCGGATCGCAAAGGGCCAGTAGTGCTCAGCGCTATATCGATACGCGCTGAAACTTTCACTGAGGCGGACTTGGCGCAATGGCACGGCGGGTGCTGGCGCAAAACGGAGGCGGCTTGCGGCAGTAGTGGGCCTTTCGGCCGAGTTTGGGTGCCGGAGATGTCGTGTCGTGCAAACTATCGAGAGACACGGTTCTCGTCGTCGATTAGCATCAACCGGGCGGAGGCCGCGTTGCCCCAAGTCCATAAAACGGTTGAGATCATTTTCGGTTGCCGCGGGTGAGAAGCTCTTCACAAGTAGTCCGCAACGGCCGGTGTTAGTAAGCTCGCGCGCAATTTTTGCGTTCGCGCTTCTCCCGAGATTTTCATCTGGTCACGCCATGTCGGATGGGCAAGTGCTGCCGCGTCCATGCAGTGTCTTCCGTGTCATCCCGGCAGTCGAACACATCTTCAATATCGGCATCGTAGGAGACCAGCGTCGTCGGTTGCAGATTGCCGACTTGATTGGCCTCCTTCGGGGCCGTCATGATTGTCAATGAGGTGTAGAGGGCCGGCACGCCCTTGGCGTTGAACCGGCCGCCATAGAGCGCGGCACCGCGTCCCTCGGAGCGCTTTTGCCATTGATGGGTGATACAGATGTCGATGCTGTACCGGTCCTTGAGTATGGGCGACAGGCTCCTGGCACTTAGCGAGGCTGTCGACCGTTCCCTTCACCCCCCCACACATACGCCACGAAGGCCGGTGCATGGCCTCACTCTTAGAATTTGCGGAGAATCTGCTTGTCCGCCAAGATGCAGCCAGTTGCCTTGCAATGTTCAGTTGAATACTTGCGAATGTGCGTAGTAGTCGCAGTCTAGACGCGTGACCATTTAGTCGATATTTGCTGAGCGGCTGGCGACGGTAGGGTCGCCATGATCACAATGCATTCCAAGGCACCAGAACCCGTGAAAAAAATGCAGCGCAGTTTTGCCGTCGAATATAGGTCCGGCAGACGAAAAACTCACTCCGTACCCAAGTCCATCTGGGGAGATGTGGATCTCAGCTCCGTCGCCCGTGAGGTAGATAAAGAGGTAAATCCGCATTCAGTGTTTCAAACGGAGAAGAGCAGACCTGGTGATGGATCGTTTCGGTCTGAGGCTCACCTGGTCGAGCCATTGTTGACACCTCAGATCGTTGAGCCCACAAGTATAAAAAAGGCAGAGGAGACGTTTATGGCTGCTCAAGACGAGACGATGACCACCAGCGAAGGACAAGCGGCTGTAGAGCCGCCTGCAACTGCCAAAAAGCAGCGCAAGCCGCGTGCAAAGAAGACGGTGCTGGAAACGTCGGCTTCTGAAATTATGCGAACCGCGGACGCTGGTGCGATCACATCTGAAAAGCCAAAGCGGGGACGCAAGGCGAAGTCGGTTACAGCGGCTGAGGGCGTAAAACGCCCCGCTGTTAAACGGGGTCCGCGCGCTGCAAAGCCTGATCCTGTGGCTGTTCAGGAAGTTGCCGTGCCCGAGGCGGTCGCGGCAGCAAGTGATGAAATGGCCGATCTTCTCCAGCTCGAGGAAGAGAACAAGAAGCTGCGCAAGCTTCTGGCAGAGAAGCTTCGTGCAGAAAATGCCGACCTGAGAAAGCGTCTCAAGCTCGCTTAAATTGGGTCTCGTGGCCGATTGCCGATCGCTGCCGCTGGCCCCGTTGAAACGAGGACTGGACTGGTTGCGGCCGAACTCATGATTGGCTCGGCGCGCTCCATCTGTCGTCGACAAATGCGAGGTTGAAACCATTGGCGTCTCCTTGGAAGTTTCTGACACGTCTCGTGCGGCCACAACGCCTCGAGAAAGATGACGGGAAGGCTGATAGGGACAGCAAGCCTGACGTCGCTCAATCCCAAACCACTGGCGAGAAGGATGTTGAACACGCCGATCCGCCGGCAACGGAAACGCAAGTACCCGCCGATCCAAGCGCTCAGGCGATCATTGAGCCAGCACAAGGCGATGCGAAGAAGAGGCGGGCTCGCAACAAAAGGGGTGCCAATACTTTAAAGGGTGAGCCGGTTTCCGAGCCGATGGGCCCCACGAAAATGCCGCGTGAAGGGGTTGGGCCCGAACGCGCCGTGGTGATCGCAGAGCCACTCCTGGAGCGCAGGACGCGTTCAATAGGCGTCAAGTCTGTCACACTTGTTTCGACGACCTTGCCGGCTCCAAGGTCAGCGGCTGATGAAATCATGCGTGCTGATGAAGAGATCAAGCAGCTTCGCCTAGAGCTGGCAGACAAAGTCAGACTGCAGAACCTGCAATTGAGAAAAATGCTTGAGCGGTTCGAGCGCTGAGCTCGATCGATTGTCTCGCGCGCGTGATGACACGACCGCGTGACCTTAAGACCGCCATCGTTGTTGCGGCAATCCAAGCAGGCAGTGACGATCCTCGGATGGGACCCGCGCATGCCAGTTTCCCTCACGCCGTTGGTCACGGCCGTCTGCGTCTTTCGGTCTATCGAACTGAGCGGCACCTCCCGGGTTCCCGGCCGAGGCCCTTTGTCTAGGAACGGACGCAAGAATCGACCCCCGGGAACAAGTTCATGTTTTAGAGGTTGCGTTGTGCTTGTGCAGCCCAACCGCATTAGGCACCCCGGGAGGGCGGGCCTTCATCAAATCGACAGGAGGAGAAAAATGATGAATATCAAGGCCAGAGGCTTCGAAAGCCAGGATGAGCTACGCGAAGTTCTGGAAGAAATTGCGGATACTGAAACCAAGACGTCCCCGGCAAATCGGCAGGTCCAGCGGGAGGTAGCTTCACTCCGCGCCAGGCTCGAAGATCTTCGTATTCGGGTCGGCGAAATCGTCGCCGAAAACAGTCTGGTTGATCAAGAAGAACTTGAGCGCCATCAGCCGAGAAAGCTTCTTTTTCCCTCTGCCTTATCAGTCGCGTCGGGCGCTCTTGCAGGATTGCTGGTCGGTCTTTCTCATAGAAGACCAGAACGGGCTTGAAGATTCTGATTGTCGAGCAAATTATGCTAGCGGAGGGTTTTTTCGCACAGATCCGTGGATCGGTCGCGCCGAGACTTTTAAACGCGGATCTTTTCGTCAATGAGACGGAGGCCTATGGCAAGATGATGAGGCCTCCCACAGCATCCGGAGCCTCACCCTGCGTCATGCCGCCATGCTCGGCCCACCGGGGACGGTATATATCTACCCTTCCTACGGTCTTCACTGGTGCTTCAACATCGCATGCCAACCCGGAAATGCGGTGCTTATTCGCGCGCGGTATCCCGCAGACGGCCTCGAACTCATGGCCTGCGGCGCAACCGGTCTGATCCTCTCTCATTGTGCCGGGGACCAGGCTTCCCTATTCACTCCAGCTGGGCAGTCCACCCTTTACCATCAGAGGAGACTGGGCAGCTGAAGGCGCCCAACATATCACCGGTCACTATAGTCTCAAGGAATTCGGCAAGCTCGCCGTGAGAGAGCTTTCGGCCGGCCGCCCGCTGGTGGTCAATGATAACGTGGCGGAGATGGATCCCGAGGAAGCTGCAACGTTCCAGCAGATCGGAATTTCCGCCACGGTGTGCGTGCCCCGTTTGAAAGACGGAAGGCTGACGGCCTTGATGGCCGTTCATCATTGCGTGCGGCATCAATGGACAGACCACGAGGTCGTCCTCGTTCTTGAGGTTACCGATAGCGAGCCTGCAGGCTCAAGGAGGGGAACAAACTGCCCGGCCCAGTTCGCGCCGGGACTGCCCCGCGTGCCGGCCTTTGATGAGACGCTGTCTCGCTTCCGCGAAGGCTGTGGATCCATGCCCCTCTGCTTCGCTGATCTCGGCTTTCCAATCTTCAGGACGAGATTGATGCTGCGCGATGTCATGCCTGACTGGGCCAGAGGCCGCACGAGTTTTCTACGATGACCAGAGATTGACACGGGTCAGCGCCATGCTCAGCGGGAAGCTCCATAAAATCGGATGTAAGGTGGGCCGACCAAGGCCCGATCCTGCGCGAATCTCGCATTCTTGGTCGTGTCCTGCACAACCACTACCATAGCGGCAAAATGAATCCTCCCGCGTAACCTCTTCGGCTGGCATTTCCGAGCAAGGCCTTGTGCCACTGCCTGTGGGCGCCGATAAAGGAGACGATGCCGATCTCGACAATGAAGATCTCGTATCCGTTTGACGATGCGATCGAAGCCGGATCCTTGAGAGCGTCGAGCATGTCCAGCTCTTCGAGAGCCGCGAGGCGTGACTGGCCATCGCCTCGGCCGACAACTTCCCAAATTCACGAATTGCTACTATGGTGCCCCCAGATCGGGAACATGATGCGGAAGTGGTAAAAGTTTAGACGCCCAAGTGCCCGGAAGACGCCTTTCGGTCGGCGAGCGGGAGCTGCGCGCGGCGTGGGGGAGCCACTTCCTATCAATTTTGGTTGTTGCAACAGAATTGATCTAGCGCTTGGTGAAAGCCTGTGATGCAGGGCGGCTATTCACCTATCGCGAGGAACGAAGTGTCAAGATACTCTCTTTGGCGATATGGGTGAGCGTCACCAATTCGTCGATATCGGAAAATCCGCTGCGAACCAGATCAGTGACGATCGTCTTTACATCGTCGGAACGATCGTCGAGCCGGGACAGGGTATTGTTGATGATAGAATGTTCGGTCTGCTGCAGCATTGCACCTCTCCCAAACCATTGGCGACACTTAGCCCAAAAAAAGTCGCGAAGTCTAATGGATTTATAAAGGGTCATTTCTACGGCTGCAGAAATGAGCTCTTAACGACGGCCGCGTGCAAAAGGTTTTTGGGGGGAGGCCCCTGGCTGCATAAGCTCGCAAGGCAGTCAGATTTAGTTTCCGCTTTTTTTCAAGCGCTTCCACAGCGTCCTGAAGTAGAACACAGTCCGGACCCATTCAGATGAACCGGTTGAGTTGGTCCGGGCGCCTAGTTTAGACCTGGTTCTCGTCATGGGCGTGTTTTATCATCTGCGACATCCTCTGCTCGCGCTAGATCCGCTGTACAGCAATGTGGTGGATGATCTCATGCTGTTCCAGAGACTGCAGCGTGAGGCACCAGGCAGTTTTCCCCCCTCGATGACGATGAGTTTTCGAACAGGCGGCTTCGACCTGCTCCAATTTCCGAAGCTTCATTTTGTTGAAGATTCCCAATTAGGCCGCGGCGGAAGCGATGTTGCGAAGCTCCGGCTTTGTATTGAAGCGCAGCCGGAACGAGAAGTCTATCTCTGCCTTAAGGTGAGCCCCACTACGCGATCGACCTATGCCGCCATTCATCGCTCATGATCGAGGTCGGCCTTGGGCCGAGTTGCCGCAGACGCTCGACAGCGGAATTGAAAGAGCCGGGGAACAGTCGCGGGCACCGCGAGTTTGGAGGCATCTTCACAAGCAGCCGGGGACTTGAAATGGTGCAACTCGACTTTCCTGCCTCAGGCTGCCGTCACAAGATGCACCAGTTCGCCTTTTGCCTTCTGGCCGACGAAGACCTGGCGGAGGAAGTTACGGCTGCAGCATTCGCCATGGCAATTCGTAACGTCGATGAAGCAAAAACTTTTCCCTGCGGGTTAAGTTGGCTCTTCGTCAACCTATGGCGGGTGGTGAGACCTGCGCTTGTGCAGCAAAGCGCTTATGCGCGGACAGCGAGATTTTCCCGTATGACGATTTTGGACATCCCCGCGACCGAGCGCGCAGTCCTTGTTTTGACCGATGGTTTCAGCTTTGACACGGCTCTTACCGCGCGTATCTGTGAGACTACCGAAGCGGATGTCATCGATGTCCTACGCCGTGCCCGAGGCAAGCTCCAACGGATCGCGAGGATCGGGGCTCCCAATCCTCACAGTTCCAATCTCGTGCATTGAACTATCTTCTCGACTGGAGATGTTATCGTCCTCCCATATGTCAGATCCGAAGTCTGGCCCCCTGACCCAAGCGTGAGAGCCCCTGCGGGATATCTCCCGGTGAAAATGCAACCACATCATATCGCGGGCCAGAATCCGCAATCGAACCGCAGTTAAAGCCTCTATATTCTTGAGAAAATTGAGGAGGCAACTATGAGCGGAACAAGCGAGCGATCCCGACTGCCGAGCCTGGCGTCCATCACAGTCGCCTTCGTTTCGATCAGCGCGGTTTTGGGTCTATGGGTCGCTTATGGCGTGATCAGCGAACGAGCGAGATCCTTTGAGGAGGCAAGCCTGCAGCGAGCCCTCGAGACGCGTACGCGAGGGATCCAGACAGCGCTCGCTCAGGCACTTTACCGGGAATGGAATGCACTTGCTGCGATCCGAGGCCAAGCAGTCGCCCTTACATCGGCCGACCTTCAAAACAGACTAAACGCGATCGTTGGCAATGGAGACGTGGTCTCGTGGGCGGGATATGCTGAAACCGACGGAACAGTCATCGCTGCCTCGAACGGACTGCTCGTCGATCAGAATGTCGGTGAAAGGCCTTGGTTCAGAGAGGGCCTCAAAGGCGAATTTGCGGGAGACGCCCACGAGGCAGTCCTGCTGGCATCCTTGCTCGCATCTAAAGGGGAGCCGTTGCGCTTCATTGATTTTGCCGTGCCACTGAACGGTCCCGACGGCAGCGTAAGGGGCGTACTTGGCTTGCATCTGAACGTGGCTTGGATCAAGCGGCTGATTGACGAGCTGGCAACGGCGCTCAATGTCGATATCGTTCTCGTCGGCGCAACCGGTAGTGCGTCAGCATCTTCTATTCCGTCATTGCCCGATCTTTCAGGTCTGGGAAGCCTGCAGCGAGCTCGTAGCGGCGCGATCGGCACCAGTGTCGAGCAGTGGCCAGACGGGCGCTCCTATTTTACGCTGACCGTGCCAGAACTCGACTACAAGGGACTGCCAAAGTTCGGCTGGAACATTGTGGCGCGCATCGATGGAAGTGCCGCAACGATTCCGGCCCGCGAAATGTCGAACTATCTGATCGTAAGGCTGGCGGGCATGGCAGGTATCCTGCTTCTTCTGACCGCGCTTTTTGTCGTCGCCTTCATCCGGCCCTTCTCGCGATTGGCGGTGAATGCGACCGAAATTGCCAATGGCAGCGATACCTATCCTATGGAAAGCAACCGTACGCGCGAAATGAGCATGATCAGTGCAGCATTGGCGCGACTACAGGCCGACAGCCAACGACAGGACTAGGTTAGGCCCACTCACAATCGGCTGGCCCGCTTCAACACGGCGCCGATAATTGCGCTCAGACGGGTGGAGGTGATGCTCGGCACGAGCCCCTCCACATAAAGACGCTTGAGCAAGAGTTCATACTGCGCATCCGACAGTTTCAGAGATAACACGGAGCCGTCGCCCCTTGCTTCAAGCACATAAGCAGGCATATCGCCTAGATCGCGAAATTTGATCTCAAGTGGGGCGCCCGGCTTTAGCGCCAAGCCGCGGATACGGGCGGTACCCTGAGTAAGATCGGTCAACCAGACGCGTTTCAGCTGGCCTTCATAAAAAATGACGCAGCGCTCTGGCTGATCGGCGAGATGTTGTTCAACTCGCGGCAGCTCGACGCAGACGGCAAGTGTCACGATCAGGATAAGCAAATTGTAGATCGTCCATAAGAGGATGACTGCTTTTCCGTCGCCGGCATCGTTGAAAGCAAAGGAATCGTCAAAGATTCCGATGACAAGCCCAAGCGCCGTTGACATGAACATCAACAGAAACGGCAGCATAAGCCGCCACTGGATTACCACTGTCGTGCGGTCGCCACCTTTGGCCGTGACGCTGAAGGGGTGTCCCTTTGGTTTGATCAGGCCGATCACAGCGGCCCGCGTGATGGGGATTGCACCCAGCAACTGGCTTACATCATTGACGACGGGCACGATTAAGCCACCTGAGACGAAGTTGAGAGAAAACAGCACCCACATGTAGTAGGGGACGAAATAGGCAATGATGTCGGGCACGTTGGCATCGACAACGGTGATGTTAAAGAACCAGTACAGGAGGGGAAAGATCACGGCCGCAAGACGGAACGAGAAGGTGCTGAGCCAAAAGACGACAGAATCTGCCACGCTCCAGCGGTCTCTCAACCGCAAGCCGTTTTGACCGAAGGGTCCAAGACGACTGCGAGCGATCTGCATCAGGCCGAGGCACCATCTTGCGCGTTGCGTGACATATTCCTTCAAGCCTTCCGGGGCTAGCCCCTCCGTAAGAGCCTCGTTCAGATAGACTGTTCGATAGCCAGCTTCCTGCAGGACGAGGGTCAGCATGAAATCTTCGGTGATGCTCTCAGTGGGAAAGCCTCCAACCTTTTGCAGTGCATCCCAACGCGCAATCGACGACGTTCCACAACAAAACGCAATGCCCCAGGAATCTCGGCTGGGTTGCAGGTGATCGAAGAAAAAACGTTGTTCATCGGGATAGGAGCGGCTGAGACCTAAATTGTGCTGGATCGGGTCAGGATTGAAAAAATGCTGAGGCGTTTGCACCAAACCGACATCCGCCTCGTGAAAGAGAGCAAGGGCGCGCGATACGAAGTCGGTATGGGGGACAAAATCGGCATCGAGCACCGCGATGAAGTCGGGCGCAACGCTCCCTTGAGCAAGAAGGGACAGGGCGTGATTGATATTGCCAGCTTTCGAACCCTTGTTGTCGGGCCGGCGGATGTAACGAACCTTTTGCGCATTACAGAAGTCCTGCAGCCAGTCCCGTCGGCCGTCGTCGAGGACCAGAACATCGCAATTGGGATGACGGCTCGATCGCGCTCCGATGATCGTGCGTTCGAGGACGCTTCGATCCTCGTTATAGGTGGCAATCAGGACTGTGACCTTGGGCGGCGTCTCACCCCACCAGCCGAGGTTTTCTTCCACCTCGCTCGTGCGCGATGTCGTGCGGCTCAAGATCAAGAAAGCACTGAGCGATGACAGGCTCGCCGCAGCTTCAAGCGCGAAAAACGACCAGCTGAAAAAGCATTCGAGCGACAGTGCTGGTGGAGGGAGCGTCTCAGTCGCCCTCCAGACAATGTAACGGCATGTCAGTAAGGCACTGAGCGAGAACAGAATGCCGCGGTGAAGGTTGCTCGTATTTTTAAAAACGGCGGAACTGATAAGGGCGACCCCAAAGGTTAACAGACATATCATGGCTGCCGACCATAATTCGCTTCCACGCAGGAGATCTGTCATGGGTCAGTTCCACAACTGCCGAAGCCAGTCGAGGGGGCGGTCGGCAAAGAACACCCGGCCGGTTCGCCCTATCAGGCAGCGCAATTCCGAATCTGCCTTGAGAGCTGGTACATCGAGCGTTACATCGAACCGTTCAAGGTGTTTCTCACTTGGCGCGATCGCCAGGTTTTCATAGACTGTCGAGGCGCCAGATCCCGCAACGCGCGTGACAACACCTGGCAGGAGGCGGTCGCTGCCATTCATCCTGAACTGCGCAGCACTTCCAAGGGCAATCCCGTTATAGACCCGTTCGGTAACTGAAAGGGTGACGATGGTTGACTGGCAATCGACCAGACTGATGAGATCCTGTCCGCGTTGCACGGCTTCACCGGATACAGCAAGATAGTCCCAGATCAGCCCAGAGACATTGGCATCAAGGGATGCGGAACTCAGCCGGTTTACGCGCACCTGTTCCGCTCTGATTCGTGCATCGAGCGCTTCCAGGATCGTCGCCTGTGCTGCAGCCGTGGCCTCAAGCTGCGCTCTTTCCACCTCTAGTTCCGAGACCCTTTGCTCGGAATAAGGCGCGTCATTGTAGCCGTCGCCTAGAAAGATGCCGCGTTCGGCTGCGGAAAGGTTGATCTGCGCTATCCGGACCGTTTCCTGCGCATTGCTCAGGTCAAGCTCGGCAACTTCCGCAAGAGAGCGGGATTGTTCAAGCGCCTCTGCGGTCCTGACCCCCTGATCGCTAAGTCGGTTGGACCGGTCGAAGCTTAGCCTCGCGAAGCGCAGGCGGGCTTCGGCAGCTTTCGCGGAAGCCTCCGCTCCATCGATCAGTGCGCGCAATTGTTTTAGCCGTTCGCTGCGATAGTTTTGGGCCCGCTTGCCGAGCGCATCGATTGATGCCTGCAGATCAGTGACGGTCTTCGTCAGTCGATCAAGCTCAGCTTTTGTTGCCATCCTTTGTTGTTGAAGATCGGCGAGACGCACATTGTCAACGAGAGGATCGACGATGGATCCGAGGCTGTCGCCTTCGCTGATTCTGGCGCCGAGCGGTCGAGAAACCAGTTCGAACGTACCCGCGATTGGCGCCCGGGTTGTCGTCACACGCGCATTGATGAAGGCGTCGGCACTGACACCGGCCGTCTGTTCCCGAACGATGACAAAGAGGGCTAGCAAGAGCACGACCAAACCCGCAACCAACTTGATCGATCTCATGCATTACTCTCCCATGTTGTGATACTCCGGATAAACTAGCGGGATGAGGGAAGAGGTTCAGAGTAAGATCTAACTCCTAACTTTCATGGTTAAGGAAGGCTTGCACGAGGTTTCCGGTCACTCTTATTTTTCGTAGAAGCCGCGCCTCTCGTGATATGAGCCGTGAGTTTCACAGCCCTTAGAGTCACCGCGCGAGTGCTCGGCCACAGGAAAAACTAGGTTCGCGACTTGTCGGCTCAACCTTGACGTTCGATGCGCACAGGCACGGGATTGTACGCAGGGGTTTTCGAAGACTGGTCGTGATGGGACAGAGGAACAAGCGGGTTGAGCTCTGGATAGTATCCAGCCACGCATCCATCCGGCAAATCGAGAGGCACGATTTCCAGGTGAGCAACCCGCCAATTGGTCCGGTCGTTCACATTGAGCTTTGCCGCGACTTGCACCGTAAGCCCTAGCTTTGACCAAGCCTCTTCCATCGCCATTTGCTCGGGCACGGCGCGCAGGAAGTTTCTCCCAAGGCCAAGGAACGCCCTGGCCTCTCCGGACAGAATGGCCTGGCAGGCATCGACCGTATTCCATCCGTGTTCGCGAGGTGGCTCGAAATCAAAGAGTGCGGCTAGTCGGTCCAAGGGCACAAGTTCTGGTTTTTCAGCAATGCCAACCCTGCGTTGCTCCTGCACGTTGGAATGGCCCCGCAGCGGGAAAATGCCTGAACCTTTTCTGCCAATGTTCCCTTTCATCAGGAGCAAGTTCACGTAAGTGGTGATGTCTTCCGAGCCATGAACATGCTGGGTCAGGCCCATCCCGCAAAATTCGATGGTGTTTTTGGCCTCAACATAGACATCGCCGGCCGCCTCGATCGAGACGCGGGTTAAACCTGATACTTGTTCGATCTCTTCCCAGGTTAGCGAGCGCACATGCTGCTCGAATTCTTCGAAACAGTTTGTGTGTTCCGCGATGAACTCTTTGTCGATTACGCCTTGTCCGCCCGGACGACCGGCGTCGTCGGCGGCAAACACCCGCTTGCACAGTCCAAGGAGAAGAGCGATATCTCCGCCCGGCTTGACCTGATGACATTGGCAGGAAAGGTCTGTCGAATGGCCGGTCACCATTGCCGTCGGCTCCTGCGGATTGATCATTCGCTCCAAACCGCGCTCCCGCACAGGATTGAAGTTGCGATCCGGCGACCTCGGCGGATTACCGCCTGCAGCACATGCAGGAACCGGGGGCTGTTGGAACCCGTGTTCTATCCGAAAAAGAAGATTGCGGCGCGTGGGCGTCCTAGCTCCGGGGCGCTAACCAGTTGCCAGCGATGTGGAAATGGAATGCTCAGGACGAGAGGGGCCCCTGAACGGGGGCCCTAAAGGAGCGGTATCGACGTCGTCTGGAATAGGCGAGCTAGCAAATGCAGATCGCTCGCCTAATGCTCGCAAGAACGCCAGCATGGTCGACTGCCAGCTGTCCTAAGCCTTCACGCGCCTTTGGTATTTCCTGCTCGGGACACCGGGATGGGCGGCGGTGCAGTCGAGGCGGCTCAGGTGGGAAAGCGACGCAGAAAGCGGACGTGCCGTCGTCTGGCGTTGCCGGGTTCTCGGCCGCAGGAAGTATCAGAGCACTGTTACGTTTTCTGCTTTGGACTTACCCGTCTTCCGGTCCTGGCCGACGTCGAAGCTCACCTTGTCGCCATCCTTCAAGGAACCGCCATAACCGAGAGCGGAGATGTGGACGAAAACGTCGGGGCCGCCATTGTCAGGGGTAATGAAGCCGAAACCCTTGTCCTGGGCGAAGAATTTCACAGTTCCAGTTGCCATAAGACGCTCCTTGATCATTCACGTAGTAGATATTTAACGACGGCAATGCCGAGCGGCAAGCCGCCTTACCTGATCGGCAGACAGCGCTTGCGGTTACTAAAGAAATGGAGAGCTGCCATAGAGCTGGGAAAGTCGGATACCGCCATCAATCAATACAAAGGAACCTCCGGAGACTTACGGAAAGGAACCATATGTTAATCGAACGGTTCCTTTTTATAAATATCGTATTGATTTGCAGATTATGATGCCTACACCGAAGAATTCGGAGGGTCGCCACATGCTCGTTGGACTTCAAAACCTCATTCTCAAAATGATTGCTCAAGGCGACAGTCTGGATGAGACCCTCATCAGACTATGTCTGGAGGTCGAACGCTTGTTGCCATCGGCATATGTCTCCATTCTGACTGTTGACGACGGCGACTGCCTGCACACTGCGGCAGCCCCCAGCTTGCCAGCGCGGTTTGTCAAAGCATTTGACGGAGTGAAGATCGGGCCGGCCGTCGGTGCTTGTGGATCTGCGGCCTTTCTGCAACAGGCCGTCGTGGTGTTGGATATCGAGCACGATCCTCGCTGGGCCTCCTTTCCATCCTCCGATCTGCCCTCTGGTGTGAAAGCCTGTTTTTCAACGCCGATCTCCGGCAGCAAGGGCAGGGTGCTGGGCACTTTCGCCCTTTACTTCCCCGAATGTCGTGGTCCAACTCCTTTGGAGCAAAGCATTGTTGAGGGTTGCATTCCACTGGCGATGATTGCCCTGGAGCGAAACGATCGTGTTCTAGAACGCCAAAGGCTCGCCTTTACCGACGTTCTCACCGGGCTGCCCAACCGTGCAAAGTTTAACGAAGTCATGAGCACTCTGGATGAGGATGGTGCGTGGTCGCTCTTACTCGTGGACCTGGATGACCTCAAAACCGTCAATGACACGTTTGGCCATACGGCCGGTGACGAAGCGATTTTCGCGACAGCCTCGAGATTGGCCAGCGCGACGGCGTCTCACCAGGCGTTTCGATTGGGGGGAGATGAATATGCAGTCCTGGTCGATACCACCGATCCAATGACACTCGAGCTCATCGCCAATGGTATCTTGTCGCAGGTGAACCAGCCCACGACCTGTGATGGCCATCTCGTGTTCCTGACCGTTACAATCGGCATGGCGCAATGTGCGCCAAGCCTGTCAACCAGCCAGGTCCGGCGGAATGCCGACATAGCGCTCTACCATGCGAAGGAAACAAGACGAGGCCGCCATGTCGTCTTTGATGCCACGATTGCCTCTGCGATGTCACGGCGGTCGAAAGCAATCGAGACTGTCGCTGCTGCACTGAAGGACAATCGCATCGAGGCCTGGTATCAGCCGATCGTGCGGCTCGATACAGAGGAAATCGTGGGCGTTGAAGCGCTGGCGCGTCTCAGGTCTCCCGATGGCACCATCATCCCGGCCGCTCAGTTTCACGAAGCCACGACCGATTTTCGCGTGGCGTCGGCTCTCACGCGCCAGATGATACGACAGGTCGCTGCCGATGTCGGTCAATGGCTGAGGCAAGGTATCCCCTTCCAGCATGTCGGGATCAACCTGTCTGCTGCCGATCTCGCCTGCGGCGATCTGCCCGACAGCCTTCTGGAAGCGTTCGAGAGCGAAGGCGTACCCCCTTCCCATGCAATCCTCGAAGTGACGGAATCGGTCTATCTCGGCGGTCGCGATCAGAAAGTTCAGAAGAAAATTGCATCATTGCGCGAAGCCGGTCTGAAGATTGCCCTCGACGATTTCGGAACCGGTTTTGCGTCCCTGACGCATCTGCTCACCGTTCCTGTCGATGTGATCAAGATAGACAAGTCCTTCGTGGATCGACTGGGGCCGGGCGATGTGGGACGCCTGGTCGTCGAGGGCTTGCTTCATATAGCCCAGGGTCTCGGGGTCAAAGTGGTCGCGGAGGGGATCGAGACAAAGGAGCAAGCGGATTTTCTGCTCACGCAAGGCTGCCGGCTCGGCCAGGGATATTATTTCTCCAAAGCCGTCTCGCCAAAGGAGATGCCGCAGCTGTTGATATCGCGAGGCCAGAAAGATCTCAAAATGAACGATCTGCGCGCGACCCTCAGATCTCTTCGGGACACCCAGGTGATTGGAGGGGATAAGAAGCGGTCGGTCTAGCAAGTGTCGGTCGGCGACGGTTGCGGTGGTCATCAGCCGGCCGCCGACAAGGTCCATCACATATGATCTGGAACGCCGTGCCCCGGGGGCAGTCGGTTCCGCTTCACGTCTATGGCTCGCTTCGCTCAGGCTCCTGCGGCTACCCTTTTTACCGGTTCCCGGCTGTCGGTCGCGACGCTGATGCCTCCGATATTCTTCATTGTCTTCCCCGGATCTCCACCCAGACAGATTGATCCGGTGAGCAGAAGGGGCAGGCTGAGGCGAATTGTCGAGGCGGAGTATGGACGTCTCCTTCAAAGCGTTTCTACTTGAACTGGAGGTTCAGCTGCCATCATTCGCCCAATCTGATCTCGCTTGCGGGCCGCGAGAGTGTGAAGGTTTCCGTCTGCTTGCTCGTGGATGAAAGAATGCCAGAGTTGCGAAGCCTGATGAGGACTTTGTCCAGCAGTTCGTCTACCAGGGCTTGGCGCTCGGCGATCTCTGCGGTGCTTGCGGTCGCTTCAGACGGCAGTTGAGCAATGTCGATCAAGGCGCTGATGCCATATCTCTGGTCTTGTCCAGCATAATGAAGTTTCGCATTTTTTATTTTTATATCAATTTCGGCTCGGATTCAGCATCTACGGGCTAGATATTCTCAAACTGTACATATCAAACTCAGGTATTCAGCATTCTTATTTCTGTCTATAGAGCATCTTGGACACTGGTGCCGAGGAAATCGCGGATTTGCTTAAAGGGCAAGTGCGCCTTGTGCGGGGATGCAAGCTGGCTTTTCGTTGAGGCGAGCTGGACGGTCGGTGATGTTCGGATTTCGCGTCGAAAACTGCCGGAAAATCTCTGATTGCGATTGCACCACCTTTGGATTCACGCAATGATTGATTATCACCAACGAGTGGAGGATGACCGATGCGAAAAATGCCAGACGCGATCGACAGGCATGTCGGAGCACGCATACGCCTGCGCCGCAACATGATCGGCATGAGCCAGGAAAAACTGGCCGAGGGCCTCGGCATCACCTTTCAGCAAGTTCAGAAATACGAAAAAGGAACCAACCGGGTTGGGGCGAGCCGCCTTCAGAACATTGCTTCCATCCTCGAAGTCCCGATCGCTTTCTTCTTCGAGGAGGGTCCAAGCCCGGTACTCGGCGCTGATAGCTGGGCCTCGGACGCGACGGCCCAGTTGATGACCTCCAAGGAATTTGTCTCACTTGCCCGTGCCTTCATCGCCATCGAGGACAAGAAGGTCCAGCAGAAAGTCCTGTCCCTGGTGCGTGCGCTAAGTGATGACAAGTCGGCATCACCGTCCGGCCTTGAAGATCACGCGCACCAGATGTCCTAGTCTCCTCGTGATGCGGTTTCGCCTTGTCACACTCGGGAGCTGTCGCCTTGAGGATCAGTCGGGTCATTCCGTCAATGTCCCGGCCGCAGCCTTGATCATGCTTGCCTATCTTCACCATCGAGGCGCGTCTGTCTCGAGACGCGAACTTGCTGAACTCTTCTGGCCGGGAGCCGGTGAAGCTGCAACCACCAATCTGAGATCCATGCTGCGGCGCTTCCAGTTGGCCTTTGCCGATCGCGGCGATTGTCCCCTTCTCATTGGTACAAATGAGATCGAGCTTCGCCTGGATTCGCTCGACTGCGATCACGCTCACGCGGTCAGAGGCGACGTGATAACGAGGCTGAACGGGCTGAGTGAGGCCGTATCACGGGGCTTTCTGTCCACCGATGCTGGCCGACCGGGCAGGATCGGGCGCTGGATTGCCGAGATCCAACTTGGTTTTGTCGGGCAATTGAGGGACACGCTCCTCGCTTGTCATGCCGCAGGCAACCCAGGGGGAGCAAGGATTGCGATGAAGCGCGCAGCCATGCTGCTGCTTGAAGAGGATCCTCACGACGAGGCCGTAAGATCATTGCTTGCGTCCCTGCTTGACCATCCGCGCAGCCGTGTCGGTGACAAAACGTCGGTCATGTCGATCGCCCGAGAGAACCCAGGCAGCGCGGCTCTCCTGAACTCGGATCTGCCGCGGCTTGCTCTCCTGCCTCCCGAAATTGCGGCTGCGGCCGAAGGGAGCGGGTTCGTGGCCAATGCGCTCATCGAGGATCTCACAATCGGGCTATGTGCAAGTCGCAGCGTCAGCGTGGTTGCACCTTATACAGCCGAAAAGATCAGGGCATCGGCCGACAAGGTCGCGCTCCTTCGCCAGCACCAGGTTCTTTATGCGCTGGACACACGTCGATCAGGCGATTTTCTGTTTTCACAGCTGATCTTCCTTCCCTCAGACGAAGTGGTCTGGGCGACGCGGTTCAGGCTCCAGGCCTCCGATGCCGTCCAGCAAAGGACGGAGATTGCAAGCGCCATCCAGACCTCGATTGTCGAGCGCATGAAGAGTGCCGCCGCGCCGATCGAAGGTTTCAGAGCCAGCCCCGACGCCTATTTTGCCTATCTTTCCGGCCTCCAGTCCCTTGCCCAATTGTCCCTGCCATCTCTCAGGAGGGCAAGAAAGCATTTCCGCGAAGCCCTCGGCCATGACAAGGGACTTGCCGTGGCTTTGGCCGCCCTGTCGCGAACGCTGTCATTGGAATGGGTCCTGACCGCCCGGGGCGATGGCGAGCTTCTGGCAGAGGCGGAGCGTCTGGCCAAGCGCGCCATAGACATCGACGGTTCTTCGGCAAGTGGCTTCAAGGAATTGGGCGTCAGCCAGCTGTACAAGGGCCGCATCGACGAAAGCCTGGAAGCCCTTGGCAAGGCAGAGCGGTTGAGCCCCCATTATGCCGATGCCATCTTCAGTCACGCCGACAGTCTGACGCATGCCAGCCAGCCGGGAGCCGCGCTTGAGAAAATCAATCTGGCCATCTCTCTCAATCCCATGCCCCCTGACACCTATTACTGGGCCGCAGCCGGTGCGAGCTACTTTTTGAGAGATGTTCAGCAGGCGCTCTCATTTATCGACCATATGCAGGATAAGCAGCCTGCAAGTCGGCTTGCCGCTGCCTGCTACGGGATTCTGGGTGATCACGCGCGGGCTCGCATCCACCGCAACCGTTTTCTTGCAGACAATCCGGCCTTTGAGCTCGACCAATGGTTGGCCATGGTGCCGCATAAGGAAGAATGGCAGACGAAGCTTTATCGGGAAGGTCTGATCAAGGCCGGGTTCAAGGGGGACTGAAACATGGCTGGTGTTGTTATACTCGGGATCACGGGTGAAGACGGACTATGGGTGGTCGATCTGGAAGCGGGAGCTGTCCTTCCGCTTGATGCAGTGCCCGCGGGTGATTTGGCGACGGCGTCGTCCTATCGCCAGGTCGGGGCCTCCTTTATCAAGGGCGTGAATTTTGCAGTTCACGTAACGTCGGCTGCTCAGGCGGCGGAGGGCTTGCACGAGATCGCCCAGGGTCTGCATGAGATCGCCTCGGGCTTGCACGAAAACTGACATGGCAGAGGGCGGAGCAGGGGGATTTCGGGCGTCCAGCCCCTCCCAAACCTTTGCCAGGGTGGCGCCTTTTCTGGACCGGCTTGGCATTACACGTGTCGCAAGCCAGACCGGGCTTGACCGGCTCGGGGTTCCGGTCTGGTGTGCTTTCGCACCCAATGCGAAGGCCATCGTGGTCGCTCAGGGAAAGGGTCTCGACCATGAGACAGCCCGGGTTGCGGCCGCCATGGAAGCTGTCGAGCGGATCGTGGCCACCGAGCCGGGTTGCCATGTCACACGCGCGACCGCTTCGGAACACGAGGCCAGGGGAGCGCGCCTTCACAGGCTCGACAGCCTGATTGCGCGCCACGAGATGCCGCTCTTCGCCGATGAGCGTGTCGCCTGGGTAGAGGCCGTTGATCTGATTGCAGGCGGCAGGATCTGGCTGCCTTTCGATGCCGTGGAATTCAACCGCACCCGTATCCGCCCGCGATATTGGCAGTCCTCCGACGGCCTGGCATCCGGCAACAATGCTACGGAGGCCATCTTGCACGGCCTGCTCGAACGGATCGAGCGGGATGCACTTGCACTTTGGACCGTGACGTCTGGTCGCCGCCGGTTCGCAAGGCGCATCGATACGGACCATCTGAAACACGCAGCTGTTGTCGAGCTCCTGTCGAAGGTGCAGGGGGCGGGCCTGCAGCTTTGCCTCTTTGACATCACGACGGATCTCGGGCTTCCTTGTGTCGCAGCCCTCATCGCACCGGAAAACCTGGACGGTGCCGTTCGCTATGTCGACCTGACGCTCGGGGCGGGCGCAGCACTTACCCCTGAGGTCGCCATAACGCGAGCGGTACTCGAGGCCGTGCAGTCACGCATGACCTTCATTGCAGGTGCCCGGGATGATCTTCCTGCCTCTGTCTATCGAAAGATGGCCGAACCCGTTCATCTCGCAGCCTTTGCTTCACCCGCGGGTATCGGCGTCGATGACATGACGAAACTTCATGCTGACAGCATGGATGCGGCGCTTGATTTGACAGTCGGTCAATTGGCAAGGCGCGGCGTGAGCGAACTCTTCTGTGTCGAGCTTAGCCATGATTGGCTGCCGGTCAGCGTCGTGAAGATCGTTGCGCCGCAACTTGAACATCCGGACGGAGCAAGGCGGCTGCGCTTTGGCCCTCGCGCCCTTTCGCGCAGCCTGCAATGAAGATCGTCTTTGTCGGTCCGAGCCTGGCACAGAGCCGATGCGCTTGTCCCTCCGATCTTGAGTTCAGGCCGCCAGCTGTGCAAGGTGACGTCATGCAGGCCCTGCGTGACGGCGCGTCCGTGATCGGCCTGATCGACGGTCAGTTCGAATGTGTGGCCCCGGTCTGGCACAAGGAACTTCTCTATGCATTGAAGTGCGGCATTGCCGTTTTCGGCGCATCAAGCATGGGGGCGCTGAGGGCGGCCGAATGCAAGGCCTTCGGAATGCGCGGCGTCGGCCGGATCTTCGAGGATTATGCCAGCGGCGAACGCGTCGACGACGCGGATGTGGCGCTTCTGCACGCACCTGCTGAGCTCGGCTATCAGGCGCTCACCGTCCCGCTTGTCAATGCCGATGCCACGCTCGACAAGGCACATCTTGAAGGACTTATCGATGAGACCGAGATGTCTCGCATCAAGCGGACAGCGCGCCAGATCCATTACAAGGATCGAAGTTGGAAACGCCTGTCGGACCTGTCTGGAATGTCCTGGGCGCGCCTGCGTGCACTGATCGACGTCTGCTACACCGATCAGAAGCAGCTCGATGCGCTTGCACTTCTTGCCCTTGTCCAAGGGGTAGACGCCACCAATCCCGCGGAAGTTCCAGCCTGGACGTTCAATGCAACGCCACTTTGGCGCGAATTATATGACAAATCTGTAAAATGAAGCTGTTGCAAGCACATAGCGTATCGCGCCACGCGTGTGCAACGCTTTTGCAACGCGCCTGGAGGTCCCGCCTGTGCCACAGTGTCTTTGGTGGCAATGTGGGGTCATGCATGCGTAGAAAGAATGTCCAGATACCGGTCGAAGACCGTGTCGACGAACTGCTGGCGATCATCAATATGATTGGTTATGCGATCGGGGTGGCAGGCGACATTGGGGTTAAGGATGGCATCAGCGATCTTGAATCGGCTCGCATGAAACTCGTCCTCGAATTGCAGCAGATCAGTTTTGGTGATCTGTCGCTGGACGAGATGTCTCGCTTGGCTCGTGCGCAGCCGGGCCATTGCTGACAAGGAGGCGTATCGTGATTTTCCGGAACGCTCGCACTGCAAGTTACGGCTTGACTGCTTTCCTGGACGGCCGCTTCCTTGAAGATGTCTCGAGTGTGAAGATTGGAGGACGCAATCGCAGTGGGCGCAAGTCGCGCTCTGCCCGAAAGCTCCTGCGCGCTGCCCGCTAGCAGTTTCGCACCCCTGTGTGAAGGATGGGTCGGCGAGGCCGGATCAAGAGAAACACGTGGCGATGAGAAAGCCGACCGTGGATGCGATTGCACCGGCCATGCAAAGGGTCAGCAACGCAATTTCTATTTTCATCAGCGATGCTCCTGGCATTTTGTCCACGGATCCGGCGGTGCGGACACTATCGCAAGATTTTCAGTGCTGGTGCACGTGCAAGAGGAAGAAATCGGGGGCGCAACCCATTGCAATGTCCGCGAAGATTACCGGAGAGTCAATCATCGGTTTAAGGGCGGTGTCGCGGCCCGGCAGCTCCACTTGAGGCTTAAAATGCCTCGGCATCCGCTCGCCGGCGCGACTCTTCCTTTGGCTCTTCGATACCTGCTTCCGCCGACAACCGGTCGTCACACGGATGAAGATTGTTCGGCCTCTCCGGCGTTGAACTTTGGCTCCTGGCGGTCGGCGAACAGACGTTGCAGATAGTTTCCCGGAATGATCCGGTGTTGCGGCATAGCTCCTCGATCGACAACGCGCTCGAAACTTCCAGCATCCGATGGCGCTCAGTGGCGCTACGTCGATCACAAAAGCCCTCGCCGTATCAGTGCGAGGAAGGGCCGATACATGGGTCAATTCGCCGTGGAGGACTGAAGAAAATCCATGCTCGTCACGACGATGTGGAGAGATACGCCGCCATTGCCGCCGCGAGCCGGCCCGCACGCTCGACATGGGCAGGGTCTGAGACCAGAAACTCCGAAACCAGTGCCTCGATCAATGCAAGCGCAGGCAGGCATGACGAGGGCAGAAGCGGATGTGGTGCAGGGGCAAGAAGCAGGGTTTCGGTCACGGTGGCCAAGGGTGACGCAATGGAATCGGTGAGTGCCACAACTCCGGAGCCGGCCCGTTTCGCCGCACTGGCGAGATCCGTCACGTCGGCGGAGTAGCGCGGGAACGCAACCGCAATCAACAGGTCGCCCTCCCTGGCACTCATCAGCCGACCTGCAGCCACTTCCGTTCCGCCGTATTGCACGACATTGACAACGCCGTCGCGGTAGGGCTGCAGCCCGAGTGTCAGCATTGCTGCCAGATGCGACGAAAGACCGAAGCCCATGACCCAGACGTTTCGCGCATTCTTGATCTGCCCTGCCACCTCGCGAAGCGTTCGCGCCGTCTGTGGATCGGTCAGCGATTCGATGGATCTCACTGCGTTGCCGAGGCTCGCTTCTGCCGCTCCTTGTCCAGCACCTCCTTTATCAAGTTCCGCTCCAAGCTTGTTCACCGGGGCGATCAGCGCATGCACGGTCTCACCGACGGCTGCCCTGAATTCGGCATAGCCGGAGAGGCCGAGATCCCGGACATAGCGGCTGATGGTGCTTGCCGAAATCGTTGAATTCCTTGCGACTTCCTCAATTCCATGTGTGGCGACAAATATCGGATCTCGCAGGATGAATTCAGACAGGTCGCGCTGGGAAGGCGAGCCCTCCTTGAGGAGTGACAGCACCTTCTGACCAAGCGGCGATGAGTTGAAACGACGGTCGGCTTCGGCCGACCACGACGACGAGGATGGTGACATATTTTTTTTCACCTGTTGACTATCTGAAAATCTATTGCCATCGTCAAGGCTCAGGAAAGAGAACAGGGAGGTCATTTCCTATGCGCTTCATGCCAGCATGCTCCGTAATTACAATTCTTCTCGGGACCAGCGTAGCCCATGCGGAGACGCTGCGCATCGGGGTCGAAGGCAACTATCCGCCATTCAGCCAGGTGGCGACCGATGGCAAGCTGTCCGGCTTCGACATCGAAATCGCCGAAGCTCTCTGTGCCAAGATGCAGGTGACCTGTGAAATGGTGCAGCAGGAATGGGACGGGATGATCCCGGCGCTCAATGCCAAGAAGTTCGACATCATCGTTGCTTCGATGACCATCACGGAAAAGCGCAAGCAAGTCGTCGACTTCTCCGATCCGTACTACGACGTTCCCTCGAGGTTTGTGGCCAAGGAAGGCGCCTTCGCCGGCTATGCGCCTGAAGACCTGAAAGGCAAGACAGTCATCGTGCTGCGCAATAGCCCGCGAGCGGACTACATCGCAGCCAACTATCCGGAGAGCGAAACGCTTCTGGTCGACAAGGAAACCTCCGTTTATCTTGAGCTTGCAGCCGGTCGTGGCGATATCGCCTTCGGGTCCTCGGTTGTATCGGGCGAAAGTTTCCTGAAACAGCCGGAAGGCAAGGGCTTTGCACAGGTCGGCGAGGCGATTTCCTTGACAGAAAGTACGGACGGCGGTGTCGGCATCGCGCTGCGCAAGGGTGAAGACAAACTGAAGGGCGACATCAATACCGCTCTCAGCGCTGTCATGCAGGACGGGACCTACAAGACCATTTCGGGCAAATATTTCGACTTCGACATCATGCCGAAGCCAGCGCAGCCCTGATCCGCGAACCTGCACGCTGCTTCACCCCCTTCACGGTGGTGGGGCAGCACGCCTGGGAGGCCTCATGTTCTACGGATATCTGCCCATGATCGTCGCGGGGCTCGGCGTCACCCTATCGGTGGCTTCGGTTTCGCTGCTGGTCGCCTGCGTCTTCGGCCTGGCCGGCGCGGTCGCCAAGCTTTCGGCCTCGCCGATTCTGCGGGGAACCGCGACGGCCTATACCACCATCATCCGTTCGCTTCCCGATCTGCTGTTGATGCTCGGAGTGTTCTACGGCGGGCAGATCCTACTCAATCGACTGGCTGATGCCCGCGGCTGGGGTTACATGGAGATCGACCCCTTCGCGGCCGGTACGCTGACGCTTGGCTTCGTTTTTGGAGCCTATCTCACCGAGACCTTTCGCGGCGCGATTCTCGCCATTCCCCGCGGCCAGATCGAAGCGGGACATGCCTGCGGTCTGACGCGCTGGCAGGTGCTGACCAATATCACACTGCCACAGATGATCCGCCATGCGATCCCGGGCTTCACCAACAACTGGCTGGTCATGCTGAAGGCGACCGCACTTGTCTCGATCATTGGCCTCGATGACATGGTGCACAGGGCGGGTCTCGCATCCGCAGCGACGCGGGCCCCGTTTACCTTCTACGCTCTGACCGGGGCGATCTATCTCGCAGTGACCACGGTCTCGATCCTCGTCCTTTCAATGGTCGAGCGGCGTTTCTCCAGAGGCGTTCGTCGGGAGGCCCTTCGATGATCAACTGGCAAATCGTATCAGAGACGCTGCCCTTCTTCATCGACGGACTGTGGATCACGCTTCTTCTTCTCGTGCTGTCGATCTCGGCTGGCCTGGTCCTGTCGATCCCGTTGTCGGTCGCACGCGCATCGGCCAATCCCTGGGCGCGGATACCGGTCTGGACCTATACCTATGTCATCAGGGGCACGCCCCTCTTGGTGCAGCTCTTCATCATCTACTACGGCCTGCCGCAGTTCGAGGTAATCCGTGAGAGCGCGATCTGGCCGGTCTTGCGCAGTCCCTGGTTCTGCGCCTGGCTCGCCTTCACCCTCAATACCACCGCCTATACGACTGAGATGTTCGCAGGTGCCATCCGGGCAACGCCCGCTGGCGAAATCGAAGCGGCGCGGGCAATCGGGCTCGGGCGCATGCAGGTTCTGCGCGATGTCTTCTGGCCAGGCGCCTGGCGCCGGGCGCTGCCCCAATATGGCAATGAGGTGGTGCAGATGATGCATGCCACGGCCCTTGCCAGTACCGTAACCATCGTCGAGATCCTGCGCGTTGCCCGTGACGTCTACACGAATTATCTCGTCCTGCCGGAAAGCTTCGGCATGGCATCCGTCTTTTACCTGACGCTCACCATTATCCTCACCCAGACGTTCCGCCTCATGGAGCGTCACTATCTTCGCCACCTTGACCCACGCACCAGCGTGACCAAGGTGGTCGCTGCGGAACCCATACATGCATGAACATTTCATCGATATTCCCGGACGCGGAACGGGCACCATCCATCGGCTGACCTGGTTCAGTTTCGGCGGCGGCAACGACGGTCCGCATGTCTATGTCCAGGGCGGACTCCATGCCGACGAAGGGCCAGGAATGATGGTCGCCCGGCTTCTGATCGACCGGTTGATCGAGGAAGAGCGCGCCGGGACGATCCTCGGGCGGGTGACGGTTGTGCCTGCTGCCAACCCGCTTGCCTTCGGGCAATTCCTGCATGGCGATCAACAGGGCCGCTTCGATTATTACGACGGACGAAACTTCAACAGGGACTACCCGGATCTCAGCGCCAAGGCCATCGCGATCATCGCGGACACCCTCGACGACGATGCGCAGGCGAATGCTGACCGGATCCGGCGCGCCTTGCTCGAAGCGCTTGAGACGGATTTACCGTCCGCTCCTAGTGACCGGCTCCGCCACGCCCTCATGCGGCTCGCCCTCCCGGCCGATTCGGTGATCGATCTCCATTGTGACGGCGAGGCGGAGGTACATCTCTATACCCAGCCGGTCTCCCTGGACCGCATGCTACCGCTCGCCGCGCTTGCCCGCTGCCGTGCCGTCCTCGTTGCCGATGTATCCGGTGGCGAACCGTTCGACGAGGCAGTGACAAGGCCGTGGGGTGCGATCGCCGAGGCATTCCCCAACAAACCAATTCCTCAGGGCTGCACCAGTTGCACGCTCGAACTGCGCGGGCGGATGGATGTCGATCGCGAGGTGGGGGCGGTGGATGCCGAAGCCCTGGTCGACTATCTTCGGCATGTTGGCGTCCTTGTCGGCCAGCCGACGATCCCGGCGCTGTCCTGCGAGCCGACGCCGCTTGCGGGCTCAGAGGCGCTGGTCGCTCCGGTGTCGGGCCTTCTGTCCTATCCGGTGCCGCTTGGCAAGCATGTCCGTGCAGGCGAAGTGGTGGCCGAGATTACCGACCCCGTCACCGGCTCGCTGCATCCCGTCCGGGCCGGCACGTCAGGCGTCTTCTATGCGCGACCAGCAACCCGGATCGCGGAAGTCGACAAGCGGCTCGGCAAGATCGCCGGCTCCCATCCGTTCCGGGACGGCCCACTCCTCAGCCCGTGAAAAGACCCATGAGTAGAAACATGAGTAGACCCATGACGACTATGCTTTCTGCGAACAGCATTCACAAGTCCTTCGGTGCCGTCGAAGTGTTGAAGGGTGTGTCCCTGACGGCGAACAAGGGCGATGTCATCTCGATGATCGGCTCTTCGGGATCCGGCAAGAGTACGTTTCTGCGCTGTCTGAATTTCCTGGAACGGCCGACTTCAGGAACGATCGCGCTGGACGGGGCACCGCTTGCCTGCCGCATGGATCGGGCCGGCGACCTGATGGTGGTCAACGAGGCCGAACTTCGTGCCTACCGTGCCCGAGTGACCATGGTCTTCCAGCAGTTCAATCTCTGGGCCCACATGACTGCGCGGGAAAACGTCATGCTGGGCCCGACCCGCGTCAAGGGGCTGACGCACGCAGAGGCTGGCGAGCGGGCTGACTTCTATCTGGAGAAGGTCGGGCTGTCTCATCGGCGCGATGCCTATCCGGCCTTTCTATCCGGTGGCGAACAGCAGCGGGTGGCAATTGCCCGGGCGCTTGCCATGGAGCCGGAACTCATCCTGTTCGACGAGCCGACCAGCGCGCTCGATCCCGAGCTTGTCGGCGAAGTGCTGCGCGTCATGCGAAGCCTGGCGGAGGAGGGGCGCACCATGATCGTCGTGACACACGAGATGAATTTCGCCCGCGAGGTCTCCAGCAAAGTGGTGTTCCTGAGCCAGGGTGTGGTGGCGGAAGAGGGCGATCCGCGCGAGGTTCTGCGGGCGCCGCAAAGCGATCGGCTGCGGTCGTTTCTTGCGGCTCAGGCGGCTTGAAAGTTCCAGTGACACTTCCCAGCCGCAAGGAGCGGTTTCGATACGTAGTGCATGCGCAGCTCGGAGATGTTCGGATCAATGGTTCGCTTCCAATCAACGCGACGATGAGTTGCATGGTTCAGGCGGATGCGATGACGCCTCTGGTGTGTGCCTAGACATTGGCTGCCGTTCAATGAAAAATGAGCACTCCACTTTGCGGCATTGCCTTCAGGCCTTTGGCTGAGGCATTGCCGGTAAACCGTCAAGCGCGGTGAGCGTCGCCGGCTGCATGACGCAGCAAAGCCGCACTTAAGGCCAATCGCTGCTTGAACCATTTGCATGCATTGAGCATCGCGAGGTCGTTGCGTGCGGTTGTCATCAGCGGTGCTTCCAACTGCCTGCCTGATCTGGCGCATCGACTGGCCGACTGTATCGAGAAACGCGCAGCTGGAATGCTCCATCATGTGCCAACGATCAGCGACCTTCCCACCATCGGGTAGGGCACCGCTGACCGGAGTGTCGGATGCAGGCTCGGTCGTGCCATCACTCCCGTGTACTGGCATGTTCCGGGGCGCTGGATGCCAAGCTCCTGTCGGCGCTGCCTAAGGGACAGCGGCAATACGCGTGTCGTCGAGTGCTGGACGCTGCCAAAAGCCTTGGCTTACTCACTCGGGTCGGCAGGCTTTGCAAAGGCCGCCCGCAGTTCCGCCGACATCGGCATACGCATGTTGATACCGGCGGGCGGGACGGGCGTGTTGAACCATTTATTGTAGAGCACCTCGATCCTTCCGCTTGCATAGATTTCCACCAATGCAGCATTCACGGCATCCCTGAACGCAGTATCTTCCAGTCTGACCATCAGCCCATAGGGCTCTGGCCAGCCGAGAGCTTCGCTCGACAGGACGTAATTCTCGGGATGCTCCGACTTGGCCACCATTGCCGCAAGAAGGATGCCATCCATTACAAAGGCTGCCGCACGACCCTCGGTCACCAGCTGGAAGGCATCCTTGTGGGCCTCTACTGGCATGACAGCAATGTGTAGGGCCCGTTGTCGATTGATGGCATTGAGCTGGCCGATATTGGTCGTTCCCGACGTCGCCGCGACAGTGTGGCCGGCAAGGTCGGCAATGGTTTTCAGATTGTTCTTTCTCAGCGACACGAATTGAGTGCCGGTGACGAAGTGTGGATATGAGAAACCAATGCTTTTGCGCCGCTCTGCATTGTTGGTGCTGGCGACGCATTCGATGTCCAGATCGCCATTGCGCAGAAGTGCGACGCGGTTGCGTGGCGTACGCTCGACGAACTCCACTTTTATGGATGTCAGCTTCAGCTTTGCCTTGATGATCTCAATCACATCAAGGCAAAGTTCAGTCGAGTATCCGGTAATGCTGCCGTCAGGCCCACGGTAGGAGAAGGGGAAGTCTTCTGCGCTGTAACCAATTCTGACGATCCCAGTGTCCGCGATCTGTTCCAGGGTTGAGATTGGTGCTTGTGCGTGGGATGGGGCAGTGGCCGTCAGGATCGAAAGGACCGTGATTGCCGCCAGATTCAAGATTGAAATCGGCGCTGGCCGACGAGTGTCTCGGTTCATCTCTCAGTCCTTCTCAATCGAGATAGTCCGTTGGAGCGTCAAAGGCGGCCCTCAGTGAAGTTGACATCGGAAGATTGAGGTTCATGCCGTCGGGAGCGATCGGCGACATGAACCAGGTTTTGTAGATTTCATCGATCCGCGGACTGGTGAAGAGCCGCTTGAGTGCATCGTTGACGACGGCCCGAAATGTCTCGTCACCATGACGCACCAGGAGCCCATAGGGCTCAGGTGGACTGAGTGTCTCTTGCGAGAGGGTGAATTTTTCAGGTTCGGGTGCCTGCGCGATCATTGCTGCAAGGAGGATCCCGTCCCAGACAAAGGCTGCCGCCCGCCCGTCGTCTACCAGATCGAAGGATTCGGAATTGGTTTTGGTCGGTATGACGCCGATATTGAGCTGCTTGTCTCGGTTGATAGTATTCAACTGTTCAATATTGACCGTTCCCGAGGCCGCAGCAACAGAACGACCCGCAAGATCTTCGATCCTGGCAACTGCATCCTCGCGCCTCGTCATGTACTGCGTGGCTGTCGTGAAATGCGGATAGGAAAACCCCACGATCTTGCGCCGCTCTGCATTGTTGGTCGTTGCTGCGCATTCGATGTCAATCCTACCGCTCTTGACCAGCACGAAGCGTGTCGCTGAGGTAGCGGCAACATACTCGACCTTGACCTCGTCGAGTTTCAGGTGCTGCTTGACCGCTTCCACCACTTCCTTGCAAAGATCCATGGAGAACCCGATGATCTTCCCCTCTGGCGTTTTGTAGGAAAACGGAGGTTCGGCCTCCCGGTAGCCAATCGCGATAACCCCGGTTTTCGCTATTTTTTCCAGGGTGCTGCCCGTGTCGTCCGCTACCGCCGGCAAAGGAGCGAACCCGGCCAGGGCCAACATCGTTGGTAAAAATCTACGCATGTCGAATCTCCTATCCGGTGGGCCGGGATGTGGATATCCCGGCAGTCGTCTATGTTTACATCTGCGTGGCCCGGGGTCGTTTCGTCTGAGCCTGCAGTTCCAGTTCGGCGAGTGGCCGCGGTCGGGCAAAGTAATAGCCCTGTGCATGTGTGCAGCCCGCCGCCATCAAGATCACCAATTGTTCTTTTGTCTCGACGCCTTCCGCCGTCACTTCCATGCCGAGCTCGCGGGCCAGGTTGGTGATGGCGGCCACGATTGCTCTCGAAGTGGAATGTGTCGGAAGGTCGGAGACGAAAGTTCGGTCGATCTTGATTTTGCTGAAGGGAATGTCGGCGAGATAGCTCAGAGATGCGTAGCCCGTGCCGAAGTCGTCCAGGACGACAGCGATGCCCATGGCGTTGACCTGCTCAAGCGCTCGGCGGCTCTCGGCGCCCGCGAGCATGGCTGTTTCGGTGACTTCGAGCTCCAGGCGGGCGGCCGGCAGGCCGGATGCCTTGAGGGCTCTGTCGATCGTGTCGACGATGTCACAATTACGCAGCTGAACGGGGGACAGGTTAACCGCAAGCCGCATGTCGGCGGGCCAGGAAACCGCGTCGGCGCTGGCACGTTGCAGAACCCAGGCACCGAGTGGCACGATAATGCCAGTTTCTTCCGCGAGCGGTATGAAGCGATCCGGAGGAATGAGGCCTTGATGTGGATGGCGCCAGCGAACAAGGGCTTCGAAGCCGCAGACAAGTCCAGTCGAGATGTTGATGAACGGCTGGTAGTGCAGCTCGAACTCGCCGCGCTGCAGTGCGAGCCGGAGATCTATCTCCAAAGCATGCTGGTCCTGCACGACCATGTCCATGCCCTGTTCGAAAACCACGAGCGTGCCGCGTCCGGCCGCCTTTGCACGGTACAGTGCGAGATCGGCGTTTTGGAGCAGATGACTTGCGCTCAAGCCGTCGGATGGTGCGCGGGATATCCCGATACTGGTCCCGACCACCACTTCCTGACCCTCGAGGGTCACACCGGAGGAAATGACCTGCAAGAGGCGGCTGGCCAATTCCCGTGCTTCGCGCATCCCATCCGAACGCACCCGCTGGACGATGGCGAATTCATCGCCGCCAAGCCGTGCTGCGAGATCACCTTCGCCGAGCAAATCACTGATCCGTCTCGCTATGGTGACCAGTAGCTGGTCACCGCAACCGTGACCCAATGTGTCATTTATGACCTTGAAGCGATCAAGGTCGAGCATCAGGACATTGAACGCTCCCCCTTGCTCGATGTCTTCGAGGGACTCGCCGAGCGTCTTCATCAGGAGAGCCCTGTTGCCAAGTCCAGTCAGGGCATCATGATGCGCCATGTGCTCAAGCTTCACTGCCATGTCGCGGATTTCGCGCAGTCGTGCCCTCTCGACCACGGCTTCCCTGAGAGCTTCGATGGCGCGCGCCATGTCACCGATTTCGTCGTTGCGGTTCTGGAATGGCGTGACCGTATCTGTGACTTCGCCGGCAATCTGTAGCGTGGCCTGAACCAGTGTCGGCACGGGCTGGAAAAGGCGCCTGGCGAATACCGTCACAAAGAGCCCGGTGAGGAGGAGGACGGTGAAGACCATGGCAAGTGCGTTGCGGAGCAGCTCCTCTTTTGCCTGGTTGAGGACGGTTGCTTTGCCAATCGAAACGACTACCGCTCCCAGCATCTGATCGTCCGGGCTGACGATGGGCAGCATGCCTACAAAGTGACGTTGGCCGGCGAGCGTCGCGAACCCACTTAAGACAGTGTCGGGAAGGGCATCGCCGAAGAATGGATCTCTGTCTTGGTCTTCCCAGGTCGTTTCGGAAGGCGCGGTCCCCGACGAGGCCGCTACCTCGACAAAGCGGTCCGTCAGTTTATCAAAGCGGAACAGCCATGCTTCGTTCTTGGTCTGCGCAGCCACCAGTGCCAACACGTCGGTGGGAGTGAAGCCGGTAAAGAGAATGGAATCGTCATCTCCGACAGGCTGGGCGGTGACCAGTCGTTGCACCTGGCCGCCGGTATCGGTCTCGATCACCACATAGGTATAGACGTTGCGCAGCGTCGAACTTGCGATTTGCGTGTTGATACGCGCTTGGTTGTGCCACTGGGCCTTGGCGGAATCGACGAACATGGACCAGCCGACGAGTGCTCCCAGACCGTAGGAAAGCAAAGCCACGCCGAGAAATGCAAGAATGATTTTCGAAAGCAGAGACCGATGCCAGTCCGCCGCTTGTGCCAGGCCCGCGCGAACCATCCCCAATAAGCCTGAGGATCCACTGAGGACCAGAGATCGGCGTGCATCGGCGGTTTTATCAGCCATTATCGAAACGCGGCCCGATCCATAATTTTATCAAATCCGGACTATATGTCGCTGCAATCATACGAGGCAGAGGCTGTTAAAGTGGAAACAAATCTTCACCTGTTCGAATATGTGGATTCTTCGTTTACACACACTTAAGCTCGACTTCACTAAATGGATCGAGTGGACAAAGAGCGCCGTCAACCGCCCGAAATTGCATGGTGTTCACTTGATCTGGTCTTGAGATCCTAATCGGGAGCACGTTCCGACCGACGGCCGCATCGAGATCGACAACGACAGCGTCGTGCGCACCATCCGGCCGATTGCGCTTAAACAAAAGATTGCCCTCCTGATCGGCCATGACGCGGGAGAGGAAAACTGGGCGACAATCGCGTCGCTTGTTGGAACGTGCTGACCGGCGGCTTTGGTTCCATAATAAGTCTTATGCGATCGTTCTATGTGTGGGGGTGGGTTCAAGGATGAAGTGCGACTTGCGAATGATACCAATGGGTTGTCACTCGCAAGGAGAATGCAATGGAACGCACCTACTCCCACATTGCAAAACCGGCCATTCCCGCAAGTTCTGTCTGCGTCACGCCCGACTCGCCCGAACGCTCAGCCAATGATCATGGGGTCTTCCGACGCATCGACGTATCTCGCTGACGATCCAGCCGGCGTCTGTAAGGGTGGATCGCAGGGCAGACTCGCGCCAGTACGTTTCGACGTAGCGCCGTGGCGCTACAGCACTGCCGTATGTGGAATAATCCTCGCCTTCGCCCTCTCTAACCGAGGCGTGCAATCGGCCACCGGTCCGGGTCGCCTCGGCAAGCCGTCCAAGCACCGTGCCGAGATCCTCGCGCGCGACATGAATCAGGCAGGCACATGCCCAGATCCCGTCATACGGGGTGCCGGGACGTCGCGGGTCGGCCAGGTCTTGGGTCAGAGGGTCCAACAGGTCGGCCTCGAAGCCACTTTCGCGCAGCAGTTCGACGAAACCCTTTGCAATGTCGGTGCGCCGGACGCTTATTCCCCGCTTCTCAAGCTCAAGTGCATCTCGCCCGCCACCGCTTCCGATCTCCAGCACCCTCCCCGAACCGCCCAGTCCGGTCACGAATGCATCGATCTCTGTCGCGACCCATTCGGGCATCGCCGCGGCCTCGGCCGCGTACTCCGCCGCGGCCGCATCATAGGACCGCACGGTATCCAGGTCGGTGCTCATCCCAGCGCTCCTTCTTCAATCACGTGGACGTTCTGTAAGATAAAGCTGTCATAGCCGCTGACCATCACCGCGATAACAGGGTCTGCATATATCGTTTCCGAAACCAAGCGCCTCATAGAAGTGCCTCGACCTGTCGCGGTCAATCGAAGGCACGAATGGTCGAAGCATGAGGCACCCGGGTGATCGGTAGAATGGTGGCCTGAACGCCGTTCACTCCTTGCGTGCGGACAATGATCCAACCGCGGCGACAGCGAATGCAGGCATTTTGTCTCAGTCGCTCCGTCGCAGACACCTTCATTTGCTGAATGCGACGCGAGCAGCAAGGACTTCTCGAGTTCGGGTGCAGAGCACCCGGTAATGAGGCCCGTTGCGGGCCGCGTTGCTTGTTTGCGCCCCATGACAGCGCCGGTCAGGCCGGTCAAGCGGCCCGTGAAGCTGGAAGATCTTCCGCGCCAGTCCGCAAGCGGACCCGGGAAGATCTCCCATCTTCCGCGCCACGCCGCTTGACAATCCCGCCCGCCGCCGTGGGGCGGGCTTTCGCCCTCCCCCCTCTGTCCGGGGGAGTCAGAGGCCATTCCCCCGGACAGAGGGGGGAGGCTTCGCCCGAAAGGGGCTTTCCCTTCGGGAACCGACACATCCAGGAGGCAGAAAATGAGCATTTACACCCAGACCGCCCGCTTCGATACCGGCCGCACCCTGACCGAAACCGAAATGCGCAGCGCTGCGCCATCAATCTTTGCCGTGACCGCGCATGAGAGCCGGTCCGAGCGTTTCAAACCCATCCCGACCATCGAGGTTTTGCGGGGTCTCATGCAGGAGGGCTTCATGCCTGTCGGCGCCAGGCAGTCACGCAGCCGCACGGAAGGCAAGGCAGATTTCACCAAGCATCTCATCCGGCTTCGCCGCGTTGACGACGGCAAGGTTTATAACGTCGGAGACACCGTCTGTGAAATCCTGCTGAAGAATGCCAATGACGGTACGAGCGCCTATGAGCTCATGGCCGGGCTCTTTAGGATCCGTTGCCTCAATTCCCTGGTGACGCAGACCGGGACCATCGATGCCGTCAAGGTTCGCCATTCCGGCGACGTGCAGCACAAGGTCATCGAAGGGACCTATCGCGTGCTTGGCGAAGCCGAACGCACCCTCGCCGCTCCACAGAACTGGGCGACCATGCGACTGAACCAGGAGGAGGCCGATATTCTCGCCGACGCTGCCCATGTCCTTCGCTTCGGGGACGATCAAGGCGAGACGACTACGCCGATCAAGGCGCAGCAATTGCTTCTTCCTCGCCGCGGCGACGACCGCGCCAATGATCTCTGGACCGTCTGGAATGTGGTTCAGGAAAACGCCATCAAGGGCGGATTGAAAGGGGTTGGCCGTGACGATCGCGGCCGGCCGCGCCGGGTGAAGTCCCGCGCCGTCAACGGCATCGATCAGGATATCAAGCTGAACAAGGCCCTTTGGCTGCTCGGCGAAAGGATGGCGGCGCTGAAGGCGTGAGCCGGCACGCGATGCGCCGCCAAGGGGCGGCGCATCGCCATACGGTCTGCAGGTGATGAACATTACGGCCATTGATTGTCGTTTGCCTGGCCCTTGCCGCAAGCGAGCGGCACGCGCCAGGATGAGGGATGCCCCAAAGCCCCATCCCTCATGCTCCCTTCCCGCCCTCCCCCACCCAGAGATTCAAAAGCGCGAGTATGGATCATCGGCATTGTCCGGGTTGCCGAGCCGCTTGGATAGAGAAGGCGCCGGTGGTTTCGAAGACCTTTATCCGGCTCGCATCGCGTCGACCGTTTGACCATTCGATCGGGCGATTGGCGGGGATGCGCGGTCGTGCCGCCTATGCCCCCGGTTCTGTTCGATCGAGAAAAGCGCATGACGCATGGCTGCCTTGCACAAGAAATATTTTCCAAATGGTCAAAATTCAGGCATCATGCCTGCAGTTGATGCTTGTGACGGCTTCCTCCCAGTTCCGTCGCATCAGCTGTTCCCCTCTGGAGGTTTATGACCTTCACAATTCATGGGCCGCGGTTTCGACCGGCGGCCCTTTTTTTCGCCTTCACTGATACTTCATTCGCGATCGGGCGGGCCCGATCCGAGGACATCATTCGGACCGTCTTGGTCAGTGACGTGACGGTGCCCTTGCGCGACAGCGTTGAAATAGCGTTCGCGCATGACCCGCATCGGGATCTCGCCGGCGATCCACAGTTCCAGAAGCGCCATGAAGGCTTCGTCATCCCTCAGCGATATGCCGCGCGCGACGGAGCGGTCGAGGGCACGCTGCGCAATGCTTCTGCGCGTCTCTGGATCTGTGCTCATCTCAAATCGACCTTGCTTTCAGTCAGGGGCGGCGATGGCTGTCGGGAGACCGTCGCGGCCGCGACTTGAAATCTTGCCCCATCAACAACATATCATGCCTACCTCCCGTTGATGCGATGCCCTGCTGGCGACCCTGGTCGTGGCGTTTGGTGTCGTCGGGGAACAGGAAAGGGCGCTCCCGAAAGGTTGAGCGCCCTTTTTCTCTTATGGGCCGTCCGGCTCGTTTTTTGCTTCACAGCCACTTCGGCTTGGGTGTCGATGCCACGGTGAACCCCGTAATCTCTCCTCCTGGTTAGCCGCCCACCCAGGAGGCTGCGATCGGGCTCATGAGCGAGGTCGCAACTGCGTTCAACGCCATAGCGATGCCGGCAAAGAGACCGGCAGTCGGATTGACGTCATAGGCGCGCGCTGTTCCGATACCATGGGAGGTCAGCCCCACTGCAAATCCACGGGCGGCATAGTCATCGATCCGCATCACATTCATGAAGGGTGTCACAATCAACGCCCCCACAATGCCTGTCACAATCACGAGGACAGCCGTCAGGGAGGGGTCACCCCCGAGTGACTGAGAGATAGCCATGGCAACACCGGCTGTTGCCGATTTCGGAAGGAGGGACAGAAGGATGTCGTGGGGGAGGCCTGCCAGCAGCCCAAGGGCAAGGACGGACACCACCGCCGCGAATGATCCTATCAGAAGTGCGACCGATATCGGCACTAGTAGCGGCCTCACCTCGCCCCATTGTCGGTAAAGCGGAACAGCGATGGCGACGGTCGCAGGCCCCAGAAGAAAGTGAATGAACTGGGCACCGGCAAAGAACCGTTCATAGGGGATTTCCGCTATGAACATGCAGCCAGAGATTGCGATGATAGACATGAGGACGGGGTTGGCAAGCGGATGGCGTCCCAGTCGTCGCGAAATCCCTTGCGCTGCGATCCACACAAGGAGTGTGAACGTCAGCCAGAGGAGCGGTGACGCCGATAGGTAGACCCACAGTTCAATCGGCGATCTGTTCATGTGGATGTTCGCACGGCGATCAGACGCCTGACCGCGATGAACACCCACACTGTGACGGCGAGCGTCACCAGCGCCGATATCACCAGAATCGCGAGGATTGTTGCCCCGTGGGTACCGATGAGATCACTCAGCGCGACAACTCCAACGCCGGCCGGAATGAAAAACAGCCCAAGATTGCCCAGTAGCGTATCGGATGCTCTCTCCACGTCCGCAACGAGATGGTCCGCGAAAACCCGTGCGATCAGTGGCAAGGCGACCGCCAGCAAAACCAGACCGATCACGGGCCCCGGAATCTTGAGGCCAGTCAGGAAGACGATACTCTCGCCGGCCAGTTGAAACAGCAATAACAGCGCAAGCCCGCGAAGCATGAGGTTCTCCGATCATGCTGATGAATGCCACAGGCAAGACCTTATGGTCTCCGCAGCGATCGTCAACCGCGGTTAAACTCCAGGCCAGAATCTTGGTCCCGCATTGGACCTGCGTTCAACGCCCGCGGCGGACTTCAGCCAGAGGCCGGTCAGTTGCAAGACGGCGCTTGAAGGCTTGTATGCGCAGGCTGTTCAGCCGATCGCCCCGATCGGAGGGGCGGACGCAATAGGCTGGTTTGCTGAGACATTGGCGTCTTCGGCAATGCTCTAGTCGGGCTTTCCTCCGATCGACGGCTTTTCGTCCCGGATTTCGGCTTCCTGGATTGCTTGATCTCAACGGTGAACGGCTTTGTCTGCTGACGCATCTTTCCTCCAGGCGACTTAATCCCTGGTCAGTTCTAGGAAGGCCCACTTCGAGCAAGCAGACGCTGGCCAAGGGCGCAACGGCCATGTGCGCCCTGTGCGTATTCCCGCTCAATTTGAGAATGCGCTGCCGGTTCGGCGCAAGTCCTTCGTAGATGTGATGCACGCGCAGCACCCGATCCTATCCTGTCCCTCAGGATCTGCGGCGCTCCAATCACGGGCTCGATGGGGCAGGTCTGACAGGAGAACGGCTTCGCCTCGATCGTTATGCCGCAACGGCGCGTTTGACACTTTCATCCCCTGGCGCAACCCACCCCACTCGACCTGTCGAGTGGGGACCCCGGATCGTCGCCATTCCTCGCGGGGCAAGAAACTGTCCCAGGCGCCGCCCTTCACGGTGTTTCGGCCCGACCGCCACCCCGCCCGCGAGCGACGGGGACCCCGGCTGGGTGCGGTCCTATCGTCTCCAGTCTTTTCGACTGCCATCGAGGCCGCAATGGAGCGACCCGATCAAGCGAAAAGGAATAGGACAATGGCTACCATCGGCACTTTCACCTCTACCGAAAACGGCTTCACCGGATCGATCCGCACCCTCGCCCTCAACGTCAAGGCGCGCATCGCCCGGATCGAAAACCCCTCGGACAAGGGTCCCCAGTACCGCATCTTCGCCGGTTCCGTTGAACTTGGGGCGGCCTGGCAGAAGCGCTCGGCCGAGACCGACCGCGACTACCTCTCGGTCAAGCTCGATGATCCCAGCTTCCCGGGTCCGATCTATGCGACGCTCACGGAAGTCGAAGGTGAGGATGACTACCAGTTGATCTGGTCCCGCCCGAACCGCGACTGAAATCGCCTGGCCCCGCCGACAAGGCGGGGCTTTCCATTTCACGTAAGCTTAGATGTGCCCCACATCAGGCATTTTGAAAGCGTTGTCGGCTTGCCTGCTTGGCGATCGGGCCTCACAGCCCGCCAGGAACTCGATGATCATAGGCCTATCGCCCCGATTTGACGACCTTGCCAAATGCGCCAAACACGGCTTCATCGACCCCAAAAGATGGGGGTAAAGGCATTTCGAAGCCATGACCGGACAAGCGCGGCTGGCTCGAGCCTTCAAGTGGGATTCCGTCTCCCCTGCCCTGACGGACCTTATGGTAGCCTCGCTGTCTTTTTCTGTTCAGCCCGCTCCCTTGCGGGCTCGATGCGGCATGTCTGACCGGGGCCGGCTTCGCCTTGATCCAGCTCCTGCAACGTCAAGTGACAGATCTGTCGACCGAGCGGGTGCTCTCCTCACCCTTTGACAAATCTGTCACTTGCCGTCCCCCACCCCATTGCGGCCCAATGACCTCCCCCAATGCAGATGCGCAATGGGGATACCGGTCGGGTGCGGTCTGATCGTTCCCGGTCTTTTCGACTGCCATCGAGGCTGCGGTGGGCGCGGCCCCATATCTCGAAGAAAAGGAACAGGACAATGGCAACCATCGGTACTTTCACATCCAACGACACGGGTTTCGCGGGCTCCATCCGTACCCTCGCCATCAACGTCAAGGCACGGATCGCCCGAGTGGAAAACCCATCCGACAAGGGCCCGCAGTTTCGCGTTTATGCCGGTAGCGTCGAATTTGGGGCCGCCTGGCTGAAGACTTCCGGTGAAGGACGCGACTACCTCTCGGTCAAGCTCGACGATCCGAGCTTTCCGGCCCCTATCTACGCAACCTTGACCGAGGTCGAAGGCGGAGATGGCCATCAGCTCATCTGGTCCCGTTCGAACCGCGACTGAGTATTGGAAGCCCCGCCCGGAAAGGCGGGGCTTTGTCCAGCGTGCACTTTGGACTCAGCTCAAGTGTCGCACCAGCCTCCCTCTCGTCCTCTTCGATGACAATAACTTCGCGACTGTCACGCAGGACTGATGTTTCGCGGTGCTCGACGGAGACCGCAAAACAGCAAGGGGCCGCTTGCGGCCCCTTTGATGCTCGATGGCTGTCAGCACGGCTGCTTCCCGATTTCGTTTGAGTGACTAGTCGGACAGGCCTTTCTTAAAGGATGGCCTTGGCTGTTCAACCCTGGTTGGGGCCGTCTTTCAAGTTTGGCGGCGGCGGCTGGTAGCCGCGCCTGCGCTTCTTGCGAAGGATATCGAGAAAAAGCCGGACCGCCTCTCCTTCCTGCGCGAACTGGTGATGTTTTAGTTGACCACGTCGGCCGATCCGTCCCCAGCTGCGTATTAGGCAGGTCTGTCCGAAGAGGTCTGGTGCGATCTCCATCGTGTAGTAGCGTGCCATGTTTCGAACAGGGTCGTGGCGTTCACAATAGATCTTATAGGGCTGTGTGATCATGCCATGATGATCAATTTTTCCATGAGCGAGGTCCAACGAGAGTTTTGAATCGATCGGCCGTGACCGATTCAAGATCCTGATGAATGGCGAGGCATCGACCAGCCGGCTTCTCGTTCCAATCGCATCTGCGTCTTTTGATATCCGGGTATGGCGTCCATGAGTGACAGAGTGCAGATACCATATTTCGATGATGACGCGGCGATCGGCCCGGAGGACTTGTTTCTTGTACGAAGTCATGGTCGAGCGCTGCCGGGGTCGACAGATTGAGACCAAGAGTGCGGAAGGCGTGGCACCTGCCTCGGTTCTCGTGGGACTCTACAGTCCGATTTCAGCTCCCGTCAGGAACGCTTCTTCATGGCCGGTGAGTGAGCAAGATCTTTCTGAGGCGCATTGTTGTCCCGTCAGGTTCGTGGTCTCTGCTTTCGCTGACCCGGCGGTTGCAGTTGCCCCGCACGACCTTGTCGTCCCAAGTGCCTGGCTGGCGCTTCAGCGCAATATCGCATGTCCTGCCTTCTAAACCAGATCGCCCGCCCACACTTGAGAGGCGGATTGCCGGCAGTGAAGACGATCTGCTCGTCGGCACGCATGAGCAACACTTCATGCGGAAGGATCAAGGGTCGGGCAGTGACCTGCTTTGACCGCGTGCGAGAGCTGCCCCGGGCCTGGAAACTCCTGCTCACCTGATCGATTTCCACCGTCGTCATGCCGCAGCGACGGGAGATATATTCGGCGGTTTCCGGATCATTGATGGCCGCAAACGAAATCCAGCTTGAACTCTCAAACCATTTGCTTGATGCATCGCGCCCGCCATAGGTTTCGCGCAACTGGCCGATCGACTGATAGATCATCAGCAGCGTGATGCCGTATTTGCGGCCGGCATCCCGTGCGGTTTCCAGAACGCGCATGTAGCCGAGCCTCGCCACCTCGTCGAGGAGGAAAAGCGCACGGGAGTTCAGCGTGCCTTCGCGATTGTAGATCGCGTTTAGGAGAGAGCCGATAATGACGCGCGCCAAGCCCGAATGGGTCTCCAGCGTCTTCAGGTCGATATTGATGAAGACATCCTTCCCGCCGGATGCGACCTCATCGGTGGAAAATGCCGAGCCAGAGACGAGGGCTGCATAATTCTCATAGGACAGCCAATGGGTTTCCTTGATTGCATTGGCATAGACACCAGAGAAGGTTTCCGGCGTCATGTTGACGAAGGCCGCGACATTCTCCTTTACGAAGGCGGAGGCGGAGTGCTCAAAAATGTCGGACAGGCGCTCGCGCAGTTTGGTCTCAGGCTCTGCAAGATTGGCGCGCACGGTTCGCAACGTCTGGTTCTTCTCCAGTGTTCGGCCAGACAGGCAGACATCGGCTATCATCGCGGTCAGGAGCTGCAGCCCGGTCGAGCGAAAGAAGTCGTCCCGCACGCCCGTTGCCCGCCCGTTATCGCTCATGATCCAGGAGGCGACCGAGGCGATGTCTTCTTCCTTGGTGTTGCCGAACCTTCCGATCCAGTCCAGCGCGTTGAAGCCGGTTTCGGGACGGCGTGGATCCAGAACCACGGTTTGTCGACCCATCTCGTTCCTGTAGTTGAGCGCCCGGGCGGCGACGTCTCCAGACGGATCAAGCACCACAAGCGTTCCACCCCATCTGAGTGCCGTCGGGATCACGACAGAGGTCGTCTTGAACCCGCCCGAGCCGGCAAAGGCGATGCCGTGTGATGAACCGAATGAGCCATCGAAACACAGAAGGGGTGCCCTGCCCCCTTGTCCCCAGCTCACTTCGTCATTGGCCCGGAACCCGTGGCTTGCGTGGCGGTCCCGGTCTACCCGGTAGGCCTCACCGATGACGATGCCGCCTGCTTCACCAAAGAGCTCGGCTGCCTCAGTCATTCCCATCCAGTCGGCCTCCCCATGCAGGGCGCGACGCCCCGAGACCCGTCGGGGTGCCCCTGTGCCAAAAGCCGCATTGCCAAGAAGTGCGACCCTCAGCGCCAGGCAGCCTGCCATGATCAGCGTAATTGCGCCGACCAGGCTTGCGGGGTCGACAAGGGCGACAATGCTCGCGCCTGGTGCTTGTTCTTCGGCGAGACCCGCAAGACGCCTCAGCTCCTGAAAGCCGGTCATGGACATCGCCGGGATAGTTCCCAAAAGAACACCCCATGCAAGAGACTGGATCTGTCTCGAACCCGCGGATGCGAAGAGCAGGATGATGCCGATCGCTGCGGCCGTGACGGCGGGTATTGCAATGCCGATCCGGGCGAGCACGCGCTTCGCATCGGACGTAGCTGCAAAGCTCTGGAGGTCGTGATGGGTCCCGTTTAGAAGAAACATGGCCGCGACCATGGCAAGGGCTGGTGCCATGACGCAGACGGCTCTAGTCGCCGTCATGAGCGAAGGCCCCCGCGCCAATCGTTCTCAAGCGATCTCGTTCCTCTTCGTCCACCTTCAGCCTTTGTGCAAGTTCGGTCAGGGCACCGAAAAGCACGGCGCGTTTTTCATAACGCAGGCCGGCTTTTACGATGAGTCCGCCCAAGGCTATCTTTTCGCGCGTGTCCTGTTTGCGCGCGTCATGGGTTGCGGTTCTGGCCATGCGATCAAGTCTCGCTAACTCTGCCTTGAGCCGTGCCAGGTGAGATCGACGCGGCCTCTGCCTGCGCATCCCCGCTGGGTCTTGGGCCGTGCGAACGAGCATCAACCGAGCCGTGTTTGCGTGTTGCCGGGTCTGTTCGAAACCGGTGGGTCAGGTCCTCGAAGGCGGCCAGCAAGGCGCTGTCTTCGATTTCGATTTCGCCGAGCCCCGCCTTGAGTGCGACCCGGCCAATGCGTTCCGCCTCGCGAGTTTCGGCAGCTTTCAAAACATCCTGGAGCTTTGAGATTTCTTCCCGGATTTTGCTGGAGGTCTTCTTCATGAGCAATCGTCTCCTTGGCTGGATCGTGGTCCCGTGGGCGAAAGGATTGCAGGGAACTGTGTGCTTCGCACTAGGGTCAATCCTGCAATACCCGCAGACGCAGATGCGGGTGATGATCCCGGCCGATCCAAGGGAGCGGCGTCTAAGGGCGCAATTATACGTCGCTGACGCGACGTTCTGCGTCTGGCCTCGCCCGGTGCCCGGCTGACCGGCACGCCTTGAGGGCCGGGCGATGTGTTTGCGAAAGGAGACCTTGAGCGCTATGGCAGTCCCGCATTTCTCGGTCACCATTCTCGGCCGTGGCAGAGGCGGCAGCGCCGTGATGTCGGCTGCCTACCGTCACTGCGCCAGGATGACCTTCGAGCGGGAGGGGCGCCTCGTCGACTACACGCGCAAACAGGGGCTGGCCCATGAGGAGTTCGTCATCCCCCAGGATGCGCCGGAATGGCTGCGCGTCATGATCGCCGACCGACCGGTGTCGGGGTCATCGGAAGCCTTCTGGAACAAGGTCGAAAGCATCGAAAAGCGTTCAGATGCTCAGCTTGCCAGGGACGTGACCATCGCTTTGCCGATCGAGCTTTCGACGAGCCAGAACATCGAGCTCGTGCGAGATTTTGTCGCCCAGCAGATCACGGCGCGTGGCATGGTGGCGGACTGGGTTTACCACGATGTGCCAGGCAATCCGCATATCCATCTGATGACCACCTTGCGGCCACTGACCGAAGACGGGTTCGGTCAGAAGAAGGTGGTGGTCGCCGGGCCTGACGGGCGTGCCTTGCGCAATGACAGTGGCAAGATCGTCTACGAGATCTGGGCCGGCGGGCGCGAGGATTTCAATGCATTTCGCGATGGCTGGTTCGCCTGCCAGAACCATCATCTGGGGGTTGCCGGTATCGATCTCAGCATCGATGGCCGTTCCTTTGAAAAGCAGGGGATCGCGCTTGCTCCGACAATTCATCTCGGCGTTGGGACAAAGGCGATCGAGCGCAAGGCCAGGGCCGCGGAGGAGAAGCCTCCGCTCGATCAGCTTGCGCGTCAGGAGGAGCTGCACCTTGAAAATCGCGAGCGGCTGAAGCGCAATCCTCAGATCGTGCTCGACATGATCAGCCGGGAAAGAAGCGTCTTCGACGCCCTGGATGTGGCCCGCATTCTCCACCGCCATATCGACGATGCCGGCCAGTTCCAGAGCCTGATGGCGCGCATCCTGCAAAGCCCTGAAGTCTTGCGCCTCGATTGCGAGCGTCTCGACTTCGTAACGGGGACCAGGACGCCGGCGAAATACACGACGCGGGAGCTCATTCGGCTCGAAGCCGAGATGGCCAATCGCGCGAACTGGCTTTCCAGCCGTCAATCACATGGCATCAGGCGGCACGTGCTCGAGCGGGTTTTTGCGCGCCATGCTCGTCTGTCTGACGAGCAGAAAACGGCCATATCCCATGTTGCGGGGAACGAGCGGATTGCAGCCGTGATCGGCCGCGCCGGCGCTGGCAAGACGACGATGATGAAGGCGGCCCGTGAGGCATGGGAGGCGGCCGGTTACCGTGTTGTCGGTGCAGCCCTTGCCGGCAAAGCGGCGGAGGGACTGGAGAAGGAAGCGGGCATTTCTTCGCGCACATTGTCGTCATGGGAACATGCATGGGCAGTCGGCCGTGACCGGCTCGATGCTGGTTGCGTCTTCGTCCTCGACGAGGCCGGCATGGTATCGTCGCGTCAGATGGCGCTCTTTGTCGAGGCGGTCGTCCAAGCCGGTGCCAAGCTCGTTTTGGTCGGCGACCCCGAACAGCTCCAGCCGATCGAGGCAGGTGCGGCTTTCCGGGCGATTGCTGAGCGGATCGGCTATGCCGAGCTCGAAACCATCTATCGCCAGCGCGAGCAATGGATGCGTGACGCCTCGCTTCATCTTGCGCGTGGGTATACGGCACGCGCGGTGGAAGCCTATGAGGCGAAGGGTAAGCTGATCGGTGCCGAGCTCAAGGGTGATGCAATCCTGACGCTGATCGGCGACTGGGAGCGTGACTACGATCCGGCAAAGTCCATGTTGATCCTGGCGCATCTGCGTCGGGATGTCGCTCTCTTGAACAGGTTGGCTCGCGAAAGGCTGATTGCACGCGGCGTGATAGAAACCGGTTCTGTCTTCCGGACAGCCGAGGGACGTCGGGATTTCGCAGCGGGCGACCAGGTCGTCTTCCTGAGGAACGAGGGGTCGATCGGTGTCAGGAATGGCATGCTGGGAAAGGTCGTGGAAGCCTCGGCCGGTCGTCTTGGCGTTGAGGTCGGCGACGGCGAGCACCGCCGTCGGGTCTCGGTCGAGGAGCGCTTCTACAACCATCTCGATCATGGATATGCGACGACCGTGCACAAGGCCCAGGGCGCAACGGTCGACCGCGTCAAGGTGCTCGCGTCGCTTTCGCTCGATCGTCATCTGACCTATGTCGCGATGACACGTCATAGAGAGGATCTGGGCATCTATTATGGTCGCCGATCCTTCGCCAAGGCCGGCGGATTGGTCAAGATCCTGTCACGACGCAACACCAAGGAAACGACGCTCGACTATGCGGGTGGTCGTTTCTATGGCGCAGCGCTGCGTTTCGCCGAGGCGCGCGGCCTCCACCTTCTCAACGTGGCTCGAACCATGGCGCGTGATCGTCTCGAATGGACGCTTCGCCAGCGCGAGAGGTTGAACGCGCTTGCCGGTCGGCTTCTTGCAACAGGTACAAGGATCCACCGCATCATGACTGCGCGCCAGTCCGTGCCTGATTCAGGCGTGGAGGCAAAACCCATGCTGGCCACTCCCCTATCGGGAAGTCCCTTGGTTTCTGGCGTGACGCTGCATGCCAGATCGGTCGACCAAGCGGTCGAAGAAAGGCTCCTCGCCGATCCGGTGGTCGCCAGCCAATGGCAGGACCTTTCCATGCGCTTTCACCTTGTCTATGCCCAGCCGGAAGCAGCGTTCTGTGCAATGGAGGTCAATGCGATGCTTCGCGATCGGGGGCAGGCAAAACGGGCCATTGCACGGATTGCCATCGAGCCGGAGGCCTTCGGCCATCTCAAAGGCAAGACCGGCATGCTCGCAAGCCGCACTGAGCGGTCCGACCGTGACCTGGCCGTCAGAAATGTTGCGGCCCTTGCTGGTAGTCTGCGCGATTACACACGCCTGCGCGCAGACGCCGAAAAGCGATATCGCAACCTGGAGCTTGCTGCCCGAAAACGGGCCGCGCGTGCGATCCCGTCCCCCTCGGCCCACGCGCTTGCGGTGCTGGAGCGCCTGAGCCGCGTAGTCGATCACAAGGCGTTTGCATCCGTGCTCGAGCAGTCCGTCCTGGATGACCGCGTGAAGGCGGAACTCGATGATCTTGCCAAGGCCGTGGCAGAACGGTTCGGAGAGAGAACCTTCCTGCCGCTTGGTGCATCCCGACCCAATGGCGAGGTCTTTCAGCGTGTCACGTCCGGCATGAATGCCACCCAGAGACAAGAGATGGAAAAGGCATGGGACCTCATGCGGACTGTACAACAGTTCATTGCCCATGAGCGCAGCACAAAGTCGCTGAAGGCATCCGAGGCGCTGCGGCAGAGACAATCCCGGGGGCTCTCCCTCAAATGACGGTCCAGTCGGAAATCCGTGCACGCTACGAGATGCGCAGGCGCCGTATCGGCGGACTGCTCATCGGCTCCGTTGTGCTGACTTCGAACGTCGTTGCGTTCGGATATTGGGGCTTTCGGCTCAATCTGACGCCGAGTGCAGCGCTTGGCATCTGGAGGATCGAGGCAATCGAGCGACCAGTGCGAAAGGGCGATCGGGTTTTCGTCTGTCCTCCGCTCTCCGGTGCCCTGCAAGAGGGGTTGATGCGCGGCTATCTTCGACGGGGGCTTTGTACGGGTGGGGTGGCGCCGCTGATCAAGACGGTGTCGGCGACGTCCGGGCAGTTTGTCTCCATCACCGGGCTTGTCCGGATCGATGGGGAGGTGTTGCCGCATTCGAGGCTCATGGAATTTGACGGCGAGGGTCGGCCGCTTTCCCCTCATGCCGGCGGTCTCATCCCGCCGGGTGCGGTCTATCTGCATTCGGATTTTCCCGGCTCGTTCGATTCCCGATATTTCGGGCCTGTCTCGACCACGAACATCCTCGGTTTGGCACAGGAGGTCTGGACCCGTGAGCCCTGACCACTCCCGTGTCATTGTCTTGCCCGTGCTTTCGGCCAGCATCGGCTGGATCGCGTGGAGCGGTCATGTGCTGGCACTTCCCGCCGCCGCCCTCTTTCCGCTTCTCTGGTCATGGTCGCGGACACGCGGACAGGCAGGCGTGGTTTTGGCGTTCTACTTCCTGGCCGCGTCCCGGGGGCTGCCCCAAGGTGTCGCAAATTACTACGCGATTAACATCTGGCCGGGCCTGGTGCTCTGGCTGATCGCCTCATCCGCCTTTGTCACCGTGCACGTGGTTTTGTGGACGAATACAGTCGGGTGGCGAAAGCCGTTTCGGTTTCTGCTCGCCTGTATCATCATGGCGGTGCCGCCATTCGGCATTATGGGCTGGGCACATCCTGTCACCGCAGCAGGTATTCTGTTTCCGGGCTGGGGCTGGTGGGGGTTGCTTGCGATAGGAACGGCCCTCGCGCTCACGACGACGCGGACCTGGCCGGCCTGCCTTGTCATCATGATGGGCTTGTGGCTCTGGTCGGCTACGCATTGGACGGGGCCGAGATTGGCGGAAGGCTTTCAGGGTGTCGATCTTCAGATGGGCGCAGGCCTTGGACGCGACGCAAGTCTCGAGCGCCAGAGGGAACTGATTGCTCTCGTTCGTGACAATGTCCGCGACCATGCCTGGGATCCTGCAGACATGATCGTCGTTCTTCCCGAAACTGCGCTGGGTTTCTGGACGCCGGGGGTTGTGCGTCTCTGGCAGAGGGAACTTGCCGGTTCCGGGATCACGGTCGTTGCGGGTGCAGCTCACATCACTCCTGACGGCTATGACAATGTGCTTGCTCTGATCTCGTCGAAGTCCAGTGATTTTGTCTATCGCCAGCGCATGCCTGTGCCCGGATCGATGTGGCAACCGTGGAAAGGACTGTTCGGCGACGGCGGTGGTGCAAGGGCGCATATCTTTGCAAATCCGGTCGTCCGAATTGGAGACCGGGATGTCGCAGTGCTGATCTGCTACGAGCAGCTGATCGTCCGGCCAGTGCTGCAATCCATGCTGCATGATATCGATGTGGTGATTGCGGTGGGAAACGGCTGGTGGACGGAGGAAACATCCATCCTGGACATTCAGCGGGCAAGTGCCGAGGCGTGGGCTCACCTCTTCGACAAGCCGCTCGTCCAATCCTTCAACCGGTGAGCAGATTGCTATCCAGGCCAGTGATGGAGCGGTGCGTGGCCCCCTGCGTCCCTCGTTTGCGAGAAGCCCGCTGCCGGAATTGCGATCTGCCGGCGCATTAGGCCGGGTCAATAGCTGGTTTTTAGGCCCTGCCCCTTGCCTTTGACCCGGACTCGTTCCTGGTATGCGATCAGCGCAATGGTGCGCTGCAACAATATCGCTTTCAGATTCAACGAAAGGCAGTTATTTTCCTAACTGCTGATGAGCGCACCTCCTCCCGCGTGATTCGGAATATCGGACACTCGCTCCTCCTCCCTTGAGTGTCCGGATATGGGTATTGGCAATCCTCCTCCCTGCCAATGCTCAACAATCAAAAAAGGCTCGCTGCTCCTCCCGCGGCGGGCCTTTTTCATTTGTTCTGCCTTACCCAAACGGTCTTCTCCGTATCCTCGGTATGCCCCCCTTGCCTTATGATCATCACCTGCTGGTCGTTGCCTTCAGGCTTGCAAAACCGCAGCCCATGCCGCCCATGCCTTGATCGGGCGGCGGCCGATATTGCGTTTCGACAGGGGGATCGAACGGCTTGCGCTACGTTTGCCGGGAGGTTGATTTCTTCCGCATCGAGAAGGCAGACACGAAAAAGCCTCTTCTCAACGCTCTATGGGCGTGTTTCAAGAGGTGTCATTTCATGCTCGTTTCACGCAAACTCACTGCCGTCTTCATCGTTTCATTTTGCTCGGCTCTTACCGCGTGCAAAGCCGATTCCGTTCAGCCATCCCCCGTCGGGCCATGCAGTGCAGACGCCGCCCGAAGCCTTGTTGGACAGGCAAGACCGACAGATGCGGAGGCGATGCGGGTGACCAATGCCAAAAGCGTACGCCAGATCGAGCCAGGCCAAATGGTGACGCAGGATTTCAGGGATGATCGCGTGACCGTTGAGACTGATCCGTCGTCCGGCCGGGTTGTCGCTGCCCGGTGCGGCTGAGCCTGCAGATCGGCTTGGCTTAAACAGGCCATAGATCAGCTCCGCAACATGGCATGCTCTGAAGGTCCCGGACAGCGGCTTGAAGACAGCGGACCGAGGGGAGCTTGGTGAGCCTGGTTGCCTGTTCCTTTTGCGCCCCGTACCAGACATTCGCCAAAGGCACGGATCGCCGGCCGTGCATGAAGTGTCAGAGTGTAAAGTTCAGAAAGCCTGCTCGCCATGTTGCGCAGGATTTCATGCCGGGCCTCCTCGCGTGCGGTGGCGTCCGTTCCTGCCCAGTTGCGTGCCATTGCATCGGGTATGTCGTGTAGCGCGCTTTCGATATGGCGAATGACGCGGCTCCGGATGGCCGGAATTCCTTGGTGGCTGAGGAGCAGCAAAAGGCTCAGGCTGCAGGCGATTTCTTCTGCCATCCCTGGCAGTGGGTGGAGATCGCGACGACGGTTCGCCCACATCCGGCAAAGCCGCGTACCGTAGCCCTTCGTGCCTGTGTCGGTGTAAAGCGCGCATTTTGCTCTGATTATGTTCTCATTTTTCCGAGGTCAGGCTCCGCATCGGCACCTATCGCTGCCCTTGCCCTTTCCTTCCGCTTGCTGTGTCGACCGTAGCAGGGGATGACTGGCTTACCTCACGAGTACTGGCTAATGGGGCGGGATGGAGAGGTCCAAGGAGAGGACTATCTTCAGCGGATTGACGGATAACCTGCATATCATCGGCCTGGCGACCGATCGCGAAGTGCTCCGGACACGAGACGCAAGCCAGTTCCACTTCATATCAGGTTCATGTCCTTGGAAATGGCGACGAGATGCGGCACGGTCGCCGCCCCGAGCTTTTCTCTCGCCGAATCGAGATAGTGCTGAACCGTACGCGTTGAAAGGTGGGTGAGCAGGCCGATCTCAACCCCTGTTTTGCCTTTGGCGGCCCATGTGAGGCACAGGAGTTCGCCTGAGGACAAGCGTGCCTTGGCTGTACTTTCCGAATGCCCGCCGATATGGCTCAGTCGATAGGAAAGCGCCATCAGGACCGGCACCGCATCGCTCAAATCCTGTTGTTTCGGAAAGCGGAAGTCGCCCGTTGCACCTGCAAAACTTAGCAGGAGTTGTCTGTCGAAGCTTGCTCTGGCCGAGATTGTCAGTCCATGCGCGACACCATGCTCGATCGCATTTGCTGCAAAGCGTTTCAGCGGCCCGCCTGGGGTGGAAAGCCAGCCCGGCGCAGACCAGAAGAAGGTTCCGCTGCTACGCCTTGCCTGAGCGACAACAGGATCGAGGTGGAAGAGACGCTCGGCAAGGTACAGACGTTCCCACTTCTCAGGATAGTCGCCGAAGTATCGAGCTTCCGTTCCATTTAGTTCGAGAAAGGCATGGTGAGCGAAGCCGTTTCGCAGGGCAAACAACTTCATGGTCCGGGAGATGGCTCTTCGGCTTACTGCCGTGTCCACCATGTCGAGAAGGGTTCGAAACTGGACGGTCATTTGCGGATCTCCCTGGTCCGCCAGCACCTGGCGGATGCGCGTGATCGAAAGCGCAGGTCGGCATTTCTTCCGGGCAGTTTCTCATCACCTTCGCCTTCATGCGAGAGGCACAGAGCTTGCAAATCTGCAGTGAGCCAAGGGCTTCTCTCCAACGGTCGTTTTAGGTTTGTCGGATGTGAAGCGCAGGTGCAGGCGGACATCGGTGGCCTGTCGTCTTCTCCGGGCCACAGAGGCGGGCATCACGCCGGTCGTTTGCGGATAGGTCGTGCCGACGCCTCTGACACCGGCAACTATCAATTGTACGTCTTAGCTATTAGACGCCCCGCCGCTATGGCGGCACGTTCTCGCTAGGAACAACCAGAAGAGAGCGAGAAATTGCCATGAGCATGCGACATCTGATCGTCAGCCTTATGCCGTTGATTGGTATTGCCGGACTGGCCGGAACAGCTGATAGGGTTTTCGCCGGTGAGCTGATCCTAAACAGCTACGGCGGTCCCTACGAGGATATCATCCGCGAGCGGATCATCGAGCCGTTCGAGGCAGAGACCGGCATTGAGGTTATCTATGATGCGGTGGGCTCGTCGTCGCAGGACTATGCGAAGATCAAGGCAACCGGGGGCCGGCCGGGCTTCGATGTCGTTGTGATGACGGCGGCCCAGGCCTTGCAGGGGTGTCAGGAAGGACTGCTGGAGAAGCTGCCCGTCGATGTGATTGGTGAGGTTGCCGCACTTTCTCCGCGTCTTTCTGGCGTGGCCGGGCCCTGTGGCGCCGTGCATGAAGTGCAGTACATGTCGCTTCTCTATCGGACCGATCATGTCGAGGGGGTGCCTTCGTCCTGGAATCTGTTGCTGGATCCGGGCCTTTCCGGTCGCGTGATCCTGCCGACCTTCCAGAATGTCATGGCGGTCAATCTCCTTCAGGTCATGTCCGTCATGAATGGCGGCGGATTGGTGGATGAGCTCGATCCGGGTTTTGCCGCCATGGCCGGTATTGCGCGGCAGTCGATCGGCTTCGAGCAGTCGTCCGCCATTCTCGAAAGCTACATCAAGGATGGATCCGTCTGGGCCATGCCGTTCTGGAACGGACGGGCGCAATTGCTTGTCGATTCCGGCGCTCCTGTCGATTATATCCGGCCTCGGGAAGGCACTATCCCTTTGATTGCCACGCTGAGCGTGCCCGTTGGTGCCGAGAACAAGGAGGCGGCCTATCGCTTCATCGACTTCTTCCTGAGGAAGTCCAGCCAGGAAGCCTGGGTCGAAGGCTATCGCGTCGGCAGTGCTCGGACCGACATCGTCGTGCCCGAGGAGCTTCGTGATCGGCAGATCCCAGAGGCCGAGCTCGATACCCTGCTTTTGCCGGACCTGGCAGTCATGGCCGAGCGCATGCCCGAGTGGTCTGAGCGCTGGGACCGCGACGTCGTTCCAGCGGCGAGGTAACTCCGATGGCAAACACTGTTTCTCTTGTCCTGCCTGCGGCGCGCTTGCGGGCAGCGGGGCCGGCGCATCTCTACCTTGCGCTCTCGCCCTCCGTGCTGATGCTCCTCATCTTCTTTGCCCTCCCCATGGGCATGATGATCGGCCTCAGCTTTTCTGATCCAGCATCAGGGCTGCCATCGCTTGCGAGTTATCATCGTTTCTTTACCGATGGGCTTTCGCTTGCCGGGATCATGCGGACTGTTTCAATGTCGCTCTGTGTCGCGATGGCCGTGACCGTGCTCGGCTACCCCGTTGCGTATTATCTGGCCAGGGCCAGGGGGCGGACGCGTGCGATCGTTTTCGCACTGGCGCTCGCGCCCGAGCTCGCGGGTGTCGTGCTTCGCACCTATGGCTGGCTGATCATCCTGGAGGATCGCGGCTTCATCAATGATGCGCTTCTGCATCTCGGCCTGATTTCTTTGCCGCTGCCTCTATCCAAGAACATGTTCGCCGTGGTGGTGGGGCTGACCCACGTGGTTCTTCCCTTCGGCATCCTTTCGTTAATGACAAGCATCCAGGGGATCGATCCCAACCTGGAACGGGCCGCCCAGGTTCTTGGTGCCAACAGGGCAAGCGTCATCCGCCATGTGGTCCTGCCGCTCTCCGTGCCTGGCATCGTCAGCTCGCTGATGATCTCCTTCACCATGGCGGCAAGCGCCTATGCCACCCCTGCCCTTCTCGGTGGAGCCGGTTTCAAGGTTCTGGCGACCATGATCGCCGAGCAGGTGCTCTTCTATGTCAACTGGTCCTTTGCCGCCGTCATGGCCAATGTCCTCTTCCTCATGATGCTCGTGGTTTCCTATCTCGGCATCCGCTTCGAGGCGCGCAGACGCAACAGGCTCAGCGGCCTTGGAGGTCATTCGTCATGAACAGGATTTCCAGCTTTCTGTTTTGGGCATTGCTGGTCGGTGTCCTCGTCTTCATCACCATGCCGATCATCGTGGTGCTGGCGGCTTCCTTCAGCCCAACTTCGGAGGTCACACTTGATCCCCGGCTCTGGACGCTTCGCTGGTATTCCGACCTCATCGAACCGCGCTGGTTCGAGCCTTTCTGGCTCAGTGTCAGGATCGCCGTGATCGTCAGTGTCATCAGCGGGATTGCCGGGCTCTTCGCCGCCTATGCCATCGTCTTCGAGCGGTTCCCGAGAAGCGACATGGTCATGTCCTTTCTCCTATCGCCCCTCTCAGTGCCGCAGATCGTCAAGGGGGTGGCAATCGTCCTTTTCATCTCGCAGCTCGGCCTGCAGCAGTTTCTCGGGACCGAGGCGCTGATTGCAGCCCATGTCGTGCTGACGCTTCCCTTCGTCACGCGCATGGTGGCCGGCTCGATCGCAAATTTCGATCGGGGCCTGGATCAGGCGGCGCAGATCCTGGGCGCCGGCAGGCTCGATCGGCTTCGCTATGTGCTCCTGCCGCTGATCAAGCCTGGCCTTCTGTCAGGCGTCACCTTCGCCTTCATCATCTCCTTCAACAATATCCCGCTTTCGGTGTTTCTCGTCCGTCCGGGCGACACCACGCTGCCGATCAAGGTGATCAATCATCTGGAATACAGCCTCGATCCCGTGATGGCAGCCGTCAATGTCGCATCGATGATCTTCATCCTCGCGGCGATCTTCATTTTTGAGAAAATCGGCGGCTTTTCCGCCCAACTGCATGGGGGAAGCAAATGAGCGCTCTCGACATTGAACTGCAATCCGTGACCAAATCCTATGGCGCCGTGTCCGTCGTCCGGAACTTGAGCCTCGCCGTGCCGCGCGGGGAGTTCGTCAGCATTCTCGGGCCCTCCGGATGTGGCAAGACGACCACGCTCAACATTATCGCCGGCTTTGCAGCACCCTCCTCCGGTGATATCCGCATTCGCGGCAAGAGCCAGGTTCGGGTATCACCCGAGAACCGCAATATTGGGCTCGTCTTCCAGAACTATGCTCTCTTTCCGCATATGACCGTGGCCGAGAATGTCGGTTTCGGGTTGAAGATGCGAAAAGTCCCGCGAGCCGATGCGGAAGGTCGGATCGTGGACGCACTGGAAAGTGTGCATCTTTCAGGCTTTGCCGATCGCTATCCGCGGGAGCTTTCCGGCGGCCAGCAGCAGCGGGTGGCGCTGGCAAGGGCCATTGCACCGCGCCCTTCCGTGCTTCTGCTCGATGAACCCCTGTCCAACCTCGATCTCAAGCTGCGCGAGGCCATGCGCATCGAGCTCAAGGAGATCCAGGTCGCACTCGGCATGACCTTCGTCTATGTGACGCATGATCAGGAAGAGGCCATGGCCATGTCGGACCGGATCGTCGTCATGTGGCAGGGCGAAATCGCGCAGGCTGGCCGGCCTGGTGACATCTACAGGCATCCGCAGTCCAGTTTCGTCGCCGATTTTATCGGGCGGTCCAACCTGATCCCGGTCTCGACGTTTCGGTCCACGGTTGACGGGACGGAAGTGCTGCTCGGATCGTCTGGCCTTAGGGTGATATCGTCGGAGCGCCCGGTGTCGGACCAGCCGCGTTTCCTGTGCATTCGACCGGAGAGTTTTCGCATCATCGGGGACGCCGAAAAGGCATCGACGGGGAGAAACAGACTCACGGGAACGCTCAGGCGGATCGTCAATCTCGGTGCCCAGCTCGATCTGTCCATCGAGATCGCGCCCGAACTTTTGATCTCTGTCGTCATCCCCTCCTCGCAGTCAGCGATGCTGCCCGCCATTGGCGAGGAATGCCGAGTGTTCGTGGCCGCAGAGGACGTGACGCTTCTCAGCCATTGAGACGCCCAGCGATCGGGTTCGGCTATCAATCGGACCCGATCGCTATTGGAGAGCCAGCCGTCACCCGGCCTAGGCTTTGGTCGACGGCAATAGCCGTAACCGGTGATATCGACGCCACCGGATCAATCTCGAGGAGACTGATTATGATGCTCAAGGACAAGATCCACGCCACGCAGAATTCCACCAATGTCTGCGCCGAAATCGAGGGTTTCGACTTTCATGACTATGACGACCGCGACATCGCGGAATTGCGCAGGCTGTGGCTCCAGTTCGGCGTGCTACGGTTCAAGCGGACCCAGATCAGCGATGCGGACCAGGTGCGCTTCTCAAAGCATTTCGGGGACTTCGTCATCCATCCCAAGCAGTTGCAGGAAGGCGGCCATCCGACCCATCCGGAGATCCTGGTGATTTCCAACCAGATGAAGGACGGCAAGCCAAGCGGCGCCCTCGGCAACAGCGAAGCAACCTGGCACACGGACACCTGGTTCTACGAGCGCCCGCCGGCAGGTGCCATCCTGAGGGCTATCCAGGTGCCACCGTCTGGTGGAGACACCTACTTCCTGTCGACCTATCTCGCGTATGAAAGCCTGGCCGAGGTGCTGAAGAAGGCCGTCACTGGCCGGCAGATCTTCTTCCAGAACGTCTATGACAAGACCGGCAAGCTGCGGCTCAACAAGACGGAACCGAAGACCTCAGATTTCCGGGAATGGGACGGTGTGGTGCATCCGCTGGTCCGCACCCACGGCGAAACCGGTCGCAAGGCGCTTTATCTCGGTGGCACGATCGAGGGGGCCTGGATCGTCGGTATGCCGATGGACGAGAGCCTCGATCTTCTGAGGGAACTTTGGGACCACACGACCGGCATGGACGATGTCTTCGTCCAGTCCTGGGAAGAGGGCGACATCATGATGTGGGACAATCGCTGCACCATGCATCGCCGTGACGGCTTCGATCCGTCGACGATCCGCGTCATGCATCGGACCACGACCTCAGGCGAGCGTCCCGTCTGAAGTGGCAATGCGAGAGCAGGAGAAGATCATGAGCATGCACTACCATGTGGCGGATTGCCACCCGCCCCTGTCGACGGAGCTCCTCGACCTGCTCTCGCAGACCGAAACCGCAACCATTGGTCATATCGAGCATGTCGGCTTTGTCGGCGATGCCATCCTGCCTATCTATCCGGCGCGGGTGGCGGGCCAGGCGCTGACGGTCGCGGCCCCCGGGCGGGACGGCACGGTCATCTACAAAGCAATCGATCTCCTGCGACCGGGTGACATCATGGTGATCTCAAGAGTGGACCGTGACGATATCGCCTGTGTCGGTGGCGGTGTGGCGCTCGCCGCCCGGGCGCGCGGAGCGGCCGGCATTGTCATTGACGGGCCGGCGACCGATCTCGACGAGATCATGGCTGTCGGTCTGCCCGTCTGGTGCCGTGGCCGATCTTCGCGCACCAGCAATCGACAGATCGCTGTCGGTGGGTCGATCAATGTGCCTATTGCCTGTGGGGCTGCGGCCGTGCTTCCCGGATATGCCGTCCTTGCCGATCCGGAGGGGGTCTTCGTCGCCGATCGGGACCGCATGGAGGCACTTGCCCACTTGGCCATTGACCGACAGAAGCGCTCGGTTCTTTTGCGCTCCCATCTTGCCGAGGGGCGCTCCATCTTTGATTTCGATCGCGAGAAGAACACATGAACATCTCCATGATCCAGATGAGTTCGCAGCCCGACCGTGCCGCCAATCTTGCCCAGGCTCTTCTTCTGATGGAGAAGGCCTGCGCGCAAGGGAAACCAGACCTCCTGGTGCTGCCGGAGCATTTCGACTGGACAGGTGGGACACCCGAGGACAAGCGTCGGGCCGCCGACTTTGCCCCCAATGGCGAGGCCTATGAAGTGGTGCGCACATTTGCCAGGGACGCCGGAGTGGCGATCCATGCCGGCAGCCTGCTCGAGCGCTGCCTCGGTGATGAGAGGATCTTCAATACGACAGTTGTCTTCGACGCATCCGGAGCCGAGATCGGTCGCTACAGCAAGATTCATCTCTTCGATATCACAGCGCCCGACGGCAAACGTTATGCAGAGTCCGCCACCGTTGCACCTGGAGATGGCCTCTTTGTCTACGACATCGCTGGCTTCCGGATTGGATGTGCCATTTGCTATGATCTGCGTTTCTCCCGGCTGTTCGACCGGCTGGCGAGTCTTGACGTGGATGTCGTGATCCTCCCGGCCGCCTTCACGCAGCAAACCGGTCGGGACCACTGGGACATCCTGTGCCGTGCCCGGGCGATCGAATTCCAGTGCTTCTTCGTCGCTTGTGGCCAGTGTGGCTCTTACGAGGCGCCCGATGGCGAGCGCCGTTTCATGTTCGGGCATTCGTTGGTCGCCGATCCCTGGGGGCGAATTCTGGCGATGGCTGGTAACGAGATCTGCGTGCTGGAAGCGATACTCGACAAGTCGCTCGTCAAGCATGTGCACGGCATGATCCCGATGCGCGAACATCGCCGGGACATCAAGGACATGTCGATACTGACGGCCGAGATAGGTGGGAGATAAGGCAGATTGGACGCTGGCTTCAGCGGCTGTCCTTGTCGATCGCCAGAAGGTCGAGATGGCTGACGCCCAGCGTCATGGCGAGCTCATGGAGGGTCACGATGGTCGGATTGCGCCGGCCGTTTTCCAGGCCGCTCAGATATTGCTGGCTGAAGCCGGAGCGCAAGGCGAGTTCTTCCTGCGTCAGGCCCTTTTCCCGACGCAGGCGCGCAAGGTTCCTGCCGACCAGTTTGCGCATGTCCATGCTTGTCTGATGGCAGGCTGGTCCGGCGAAGTTTATCAACTATAGTATGTAATGGCGGCGTGGCCCGTGCTCTAGCCGTTTAGATATCCTGGCGCAGATCCGAGGTCGCCGAGGATTTTACCGTGGAAAGGGAAGGTCTGCCCAGATGCGCAGAGTGACATCGCTCGATTATGCGGTTGCTGATTTACTGCGAAGGCGCCGGGTGGCTCTGGGCCTCAGCCCGCGTTCAATCAAGGCGCTGGCTGGTGTCCAGCCCTGTGACCTCGCACGCTACGAGATCGGGTCCACACCGATTCCCAAGAGACGCTTCGCGCTTATCTGCCAGGCACTTTCCATCGAACCCGACATCCTTCTCGCAAGCGCTTCAATCCATGGAGCCGGTTGCCTTGTTCTGCCCGATCGACAGGATGTCGACGCCATTGGGCCGCGTTGTGTGCCGAAACTGACGCCGAGCGCATGACAGCCTTGCCTCCCTATGGCATGTCCGAATTCAAGGAGGATGTCAGGGACAGTTTTCAACTGCGAAGGTCCGTGATCGGTTCAATCCTGATCCCGGTCCACTTTCTCGATCCCACCGGCGCCCAGCCTTGCGGCCCATCTCCTCATTGCTATCATGAATTGATGAATATTCGAAGATTCGCCCGTTTCGCCGCCTGGACTGGTCTGGCTCTCATTGTCTTGGTTACGATCTTGCCGATTGGTGCCAGGCCGTCGACTGTGACAACGACGGATCTCGACAGGGCGCTTGCCTTCATCGTCATGTCCGGCCTCTTCATCATCGCCTATCCCAGGCGTGCACTGGTAATTTCCCTTTCCTTGCTTTTCGCAGCATTCCTGATTGAACTGACACAGTTTGCGTCTGTAACCCGACACCCCCAGATGCATGACGCGGTCTTCAAGGCGCTCGGCGTGATGGTCGGGGTCATCGGAGGATTTATGGTCAATCTCTGGATCCAAAAATGCGCTCGCGCCGGAGAACCGAGAAAGAAGTGCTTTTAGGCCTGAGAAGATGCGGTTCCTAAACTGCTGGCGCCGCCTTTTGCTGATGTTCCAGTAAAAGGCCGCAATCTCAAGTCTGTACAGCTATGCCATACCTGATGTCATCAAGACATCGTGGATGCCAGCATTTGGGATAACGCGTCCCGCTCGCCCTGCTTCAGAGGGCTGGCGAGCTGGTGCCTACCGGACGGCTGGTTGTGGGGGACACGCCGCAGGAGCGACCACACCGAGTTCTGATGACGTTATCTTGTATGCGAGACATCATCTCTTGTAAGCGGGGGGCTTGACCTCGCCCTCCTTGACCCTGATGCCAGCCGAGATCGAGACGGTGGGTTCATGGGGCTGACGCTCAGCGTCAACAGCCGGGTCTATCCATGAAACGCTTTGTATTCCAAGCGACCTCTGATCGCCCGGTCGTTTCGGCTTAGTCGAAGCGCTCCGGGCCATATACTGACGCTAACTGGACCCAAGAGGCCCTTCGGCCGCACGTTCAAATCCTGCGAGCGACTGCTCAAAACGGCTGACAGCTAGTCGTACTGGTTTCCCCAGCTCCTCGTTTGAAATGCTTCCTCGCTTGTTGCATCTGCCGTAACCACTATCTGTACGCAATCTTGCCTCCGAGACTTTGCCAAGACTTCGCCTCCAACTGACGCCTGCTCCATTATCATCGCCCTCGGATCGGTCATTCGAGCGCCGAGGAGGATCAGGCCCATGCGAGGCGATGAGACAAACTCCATTCTGACTTCAGCGTCGTCATTCTGTCCCGTTCAAGCCGCGCCACTGATGCTCGACGAGATAAGGATCGCGGAGAGCGGCTGCATGCTCTCGGTCGGCGAGGTGCATGATGTATTGGATAAGGCCTGGGCCGATATCCGGACTGGCCGAGCTTCAGGGGCAAAGTCCGTTCTGTCTCTTCCCGAGGCGACGTTCTGGCAGGAGGCCGGATACGAGATCCGTCCGTCAGAATTTACCGGCGAGCGGCTCGGCTGGAAGCTCTCCTGCCTTTACAGCGTCAATCCGCAATTTGCCGGTGTGAAGGTGATCGGTGCCAATGCCTTCAACCGCATGCTTGGCCTTCCACGCTCCAGGTCGACTTTCATCCTGATGGAGAAATTCTCGATGCAGCCACTCGCAATCATCGATGCGAGCAGGTTGTCGGCTGCCCGCACGGGCGTTTATGCGTCACAGGTTCTTCGTCTCTGTCCGATTGAGGGCGACAGGGTCGAGGTGTTTTTGTTCGGAGCCGGGCCGGTCGCCGACGCAATCCTTGCCTCGCTCGCCCATAGTGCCGGGGCGCGCATCGCCCGTGTCCATGTCAGGGCGCGCAGGCTGGAAAGGGCCAAGGCGCTTCAGGCCGCCCTGTCTCCCTCGCTTCCCTTCGACCTGATAGCGGTGGAAGACAACCGCTTTTTGGCTGATGCAGAATTCGTCATCACTGCCACGAATTCCGATCGCCCGGTCTTTGCCGATGGCGAGCTGAAGCGTGATGCCTGCCTTCTCCATCTGGGCGGAGACGAGGTGCCGGTCGAGACGTTGCGGCGGATCTTGAGACAGGGTCATCTCGGTTGCGATGACCTTGAAACTGTGTCGAGACGAAACTCGCAGAGCCTGGCCCTGCAATATTCCCGGGCAGGAACGACGCTCGACGTGGTCGGTCCTCATCTCGGTATCCGAGAATTGTCCAAGACAGCCGACTGGCACCTTGATCCGGGCAGCCCGGTCTCCGTCACCTGTGTCGGACTGCCCATGCTCGACCTCTACGTGGTTGCTGCACTCTATGAGAAATATCTCGCAACGGTTTGAGCGCTCGCCTCTTCGAGTGGCTGGAGAAGGCAATTGGCAGGTTTGACGAGGGGGAACGCATCATGCCCTATCTGACGCGTCGGCTGGCCGATCATGCGCTCGCAATCGATGTGGGGCAGCTCTCTCCTGACGTGAAGGAGGTAACACTTCTTTGCGTGCTCGACCTGGTGGCCGCCGCAATGGCAGGTGCAGGATCGCCGGCACCTTCAGCTGCCATTGCAACCTCTGAGCTGCTCTATGGAAGTGGTCGGGCACCGGCCTGGTTTACCGGACAGACATGCTCGCTGCTTTCAGCCCTTCTTCACAACGCACTTTGCGCATCGGCGCTTGATCTGGATGATGGCAATCGCGCGGCCCGTGGACACCCGGGTGCAAGTGTCATTCCGACCGTCCTGACCCTTGCTTCCATCATGCCGCAGATCGGTGCGAAGGACATCCTCTCGGCCATCATTGCCGGCTATGATGTCGGCGTCAGGATCGCCGCCGCTCAGAACATCTACGCCATTCCCACGCGCCAGACCGGGCGTTGGGCGGGTGTCGCGTCCGCGGCAGCTATTGGCCGCCTGTTGAGGATCGAGCCTTCTCATCTTGCCGAGGCTCTTGCCATTGCAGGCGTGACGACACCCAATCAGAGGGCCAATGGCAGCTCCGGCTATTCGCGGGTGACCGGCAACCTCGTCAAGGAGGGCATTGCGTTCAGTGCCCAGACCGGTCTTCAGGCCGTCTTTCTGGCGCGCGTCGGCTTCACCGGTCCGGTCGATCTGCTCGATCACGTGGAATTCTATGACCGAGACAGGATCCTCGATCGGCTCGGGTCCCGGTTCGAGATCTCCGACACCTATTTCAAGCCCTATGCCTGCTGTCGCTACATCCATCCCGCCCTCGACGCCTGTCTTGCTCTTCGCCGTGACCATGACTTCACACCGGGCGATATCGATCGGATTGAGGTCGGTACTTTTCGGTTCGCGCTCAGACTTGCCAATAGCTGTGATCCGGAAAACCTGACGGCGCTCCAGTACAGCCTCCCCTATTGCCTGGCAGTTCTCGTGCTTCAGGGTGACGACGCACTCGCCCCTGTCACGCCGGGTCTTCTCCACCAGGCCGCGCTGTCAGCTCTCGCCGCGAAGGTCGTGCTGATTGACGATCCCGAGGCTGAAGCCCGGTTTCCGGCGCAGACCTGTTCAAGGGTCACCATTCATCTTAAATCCGGTATCCGGCTCGTATCTGATATAACTGGTGCGCGTGGAGATCCTGCCTGGCCTATGGACCGTGAGGCACTCGTATCGAAGTTCCGCACGGTGTCCAGAAAGCGGTTCCCGCAGGTGGATCAGGACAGTATCATTCGCTCGGTCGATCTTCTCGGCGAGGGAAATGCCGGTGACCTGCTGCAAATGCTGGAAAGGCGCATGTCTGACATGCCGTGCGATGACAGGCACTCCAGCTACACCTAGTCGAGGCTCGGACCGTCTGATCGATTGGCCAATACCGCCTGGCAAACGGCCTCCTCAGGAGGGAGCCTCACCTGCGGAGGAGAGGTGCCACGTGACTTTGCCTTTGACGGCACCGGCCGATGGATGATCGTTGCAAACCAGGGCTCTGATGCATTGTCCGTTTTTGAGATGAACACGGAAACCGGGCAACCGTTGAAGCTCGACAGGAAGATCGACATCCTCCGTCCCTCTTGTTTTGCCGTCCTCAGATTGTAGGCCGCAGAGAGCACGCCCTTGCCTGTCGTCAAAAACTCGATGGCCTTGTAAGTTCAAGTTCTGCGTTATACTGTTTTTCAAAAAGAGTATAACGTGGGTGGTGAGGTGCAAGATTGGATACGATTTCGGTCTGCTTGAAGAGGTCGAGGCAGGACGAAAAAACCTCTACATGCACCCCGATTGCTTGCGCTGCTTCACAACTGGGCACCCAGCGGGTCGTAGCGGCAGCGTGGGCAGCGGCGCCGCTGTGTGTGGGCCCGACCATGGTCAGCGAAGGCCCGAATTACCTTGGAAGAAAGATCAGATGCGATTGGCATCGCAACAATCCTAGCGTCAAGATCGACACAGGCGGATCTCTCCCTTCCTGGCCGGATCACACCGTGCCAGGTCCATGAGCTCCATCAACGCCTCAGGGTCGGACATGAACAGTTTGGCATGCGATTTGAGGGCAGCTTCCTAGCCAAACGGAAGTTTAATATCTTCGCGGTTCTTCTTTGCTCCTTCCAGGAGGATGGTCTGGAGCCGCTCGGCATCTTGTGCCGGCAGCATTCCCGCCCCGGTCCGAATACCGTCTTGCCACGCAGGCCCGCGCTCCCAAGCTTCGTTATAGACGAGCGCCAGATCAGCCGTTCGCCTTGTCTGCTGCAGGGCTTCAAAGAGTAGAGCAGCTTGACGAATGTCCTTCTCTCGCTTTGCCGGCCCCTGCCCGTCGGTATGTCGGCGGCTGGCGACGATCAGCTTGTGGATCGCGTACCGGGATGGGTCAGGGACCACAACGGGGATCCCGCTTCGGTGAAGCAGCATCGTCCTGACGGGTTCCCTAATCAGAAAATCGAGAAAGCGCAGTGGATCGGCGCTGGCACCACCAAGGGCGGGCATCTTCGCCGGCTGGTCGATGAAGTCATTCGAACCACGGTTCGATGTCAGGAACTCAACCCTATAGCCGTCGGCATTTTGAAACGCTGATGAGGCTGCGGAACCTGTTCGATGAGGAACTGCACGGAAGGTGGCGTCGACGCTCTGCAGCAACTCGACGATCGGAGGAAGACTGTCTTGAACCTCTCGGCTGACAGCGTAGTCCTGGGCGATATCCGCGTCGCCGGTAAGGATCGCAGCAATGGGCAGACGCACGCCCAGAAGGCCTGAGTAGCACTGAAATGCGACAGTTCCGATGAGCACACCCCGGAGACGAAAGAGGCCGCCATCGGCGAGAGCCTCGACAATGTCCCCGGACATGGCCTCAGGAGCAATCATCCCACCTTCGCGGGTCAGAGTATTTACCAGGCGCCTGCGAGCACGCAGATCGTCCTTGTCCCGCTTGTGATCAGCCACACGCTGCGCGATATCCGGATCTTCTGCAGGACCTACGTAGCGGCGTTTCGTACCACCATGTCCGTCCGGGATGTCGAAGTACCAGTACTTGCGGCCCTTGATGTTCGCAGGGGTGAACCGACCCTCCGGGGGGAAATCGGCCGTCCATGCCGCGTCAAGCGAACGCTGACCGAGCTCGGCGAGCATCGTCTGATACATGAGGTCGATGGACTTCATAGCTCAAATCCTGCGTTATACTGTTTTTCAAAAACAGTATAACTGGGAGGTGATGACGTCGCAAGGCAGGATAGGAAGCGTGCAGCGTTTGAAATCGACGGTTGGACCCGCTGGCTCTGCCGTCTCCCCATCACGCCGTCTTGGCATGCTTATCTCGTCTGCGGGCATCGAAGCTGAAGTCGGGCAGGCATCTCCCGTAGCCTTGCTGTGTAGATTGTCCAAGTAAGCTCCAACGTTTTAACGAAGCTATCTTTGCCCAGTCACAACAACCACGCAGTCTGGCTGGAGCCTTGCTCGGTTTGATTCTACCAGGAAATTCCGTCTTCTGATGGCCTTCGGGCAAGTCTGCAAACATGATGTCGGCAGGCTAAAAACGGCCATCCAGGACATGGGCCTTTCCGGCTATGAAGACATGCCGGACCTTGGAGACATTGTGCAGGTCTGTGATGACGATATCTGCCCTTTTGCCGGGTGCAATCAGCCCGCGATCTCCAAAAATCTCAGGAAAGACACGTGCAACATTCCCTGTCGCAAGTGCCACAACCTGGGGCAGGGTTTGTGCGCTCACCCTCGTCATCCTGTGAAGGGCTGATGGGATCGTGTCCCAGTCGCCCCCGGCATAGTCGGTCGAGATCGTGTCCACGAGGCAAGCTTCGACCAGGGCGTCGAGATTGTCGGGGTGATTGCGAAACCGCGTATCGATCACATCGAGTGTCGAAACGTCGATCGTGACGCCGAGAGCCTTGAGTTGACGTGCGGTCTCGACGGCCTCATCGGGCAGAAATGATGGATGATTGGCATGGGCGGCGATCATCCGCATATTCGGCAGGCGTCTCTTGAGTGAGATGAGCGTCGCGGCGGTCGGTGCGGCAAGATGAAAGATCGCAGGAAGCCCGAAGGCGGTGGCAGCCTCGGCAATCTCCTCGATGCCTAGAAGCGCGTTCTTGACCGGAGCAAGCACCCTTTCTTCAATCAGACTTCGAAGCTCCTGTATTGCTATTCGGTCTTGAAGATGCGCTTCATCAACCAGGTTCATCAGCTCCGCCTCGCTTGCGGTCGCTAGACCGTCCAGTCTGCGTCCGAGGACCGCCTCCTTAAGCCGCCTTGCCATCACGACGGTGATCCGCTGACCCGTCCGCTCCTCGACCGCATCTGGAATGAAGCGGTAGTCCTGCGCGCCACCGCCGAGTGTCTGGCCGCCACCTGCCTCGCCCAAGACCCGGCAGCCTGCCTGGACGAGATCTTCGATACGTGCGGACCTGTGGCGAGGGGAAAGACCGCTGCCATCGATCTGGTCCGCCGCCGAAATCGAATGCGGCGTGTGGGCGCTCGTCATGTAGATGTCCATGGGATGCGGGGCGAGAATACCGTCACGCTCGTCCATCATGGCAAGACCACAGACATTGATCAGCGAGGTCGTGCCCGACAGAAGATGTCGATTGCGCTGCCATTCAACCTCTGTCGACGGCAGCGGTTGTGAGCCACTCGGCATGGAGGGGCCGAGAATGGTCGCATGGGCGTGTCCGTTGATGAAGCCTGGCAACATCAGTGAACCACTGGTCGCGAGCACCGCCTCACCCTCCACGCATTCCTGAATGCCGGGCATGACGTCTGCAATCAGACCCTTGCGGATGCGGATGGACGCACATTCCAGGAAGGTCCGCCCGTCACCTGTGACGAGGCTTCCGCCACGCATCAGGATGCGATCGCCAATCGGTTCAATCCTCGTCACCATGGGCCTTTTCCTCCGGTCGTGACATCTCGGTATCATCGAGCGCATAGCCGCTTCCACGCACGGTCCGGATCAGGTTTCCTCCACCATGTCCCATCAAGCGTCGCCTGAGCCGCCCGACATGGACGTTGACCGTGCGTGGTTCGACAAAGATCCCCTTCGGCCAGGCTCCGGCAATCAGTGCCTTGCGCGAAAGGACGATCATCGGGTTTTGCGCGAAAAAGACGAGCAGTTCGAACTCGATCCGGGTCAATCGGATCTCCCTGCCTCCGCGTCGCACTCGACGGCCCCGCATGTCGATTTCGACATCCCGAAACGAAATCAGAGAAACGTCATGCGCATTCGATTGCCGCGACTTGCGCCAGACGGCAGAAACGATGGCCCCAGGTTCCACCGGCCGCACCAAGCCCTCGTCCATGCCGGCTGCAAGGAAATCCGGATAGACATCGAGTGTGTCCGTGCTGAAGAGAACGACGATCCGGCCGCCCGTTCCGTCCATTTCTTCCCGTATCGCTTTGCAGATCTCAATGGCCTCTTCAAGCTGGCCGTCGATGAGGGCGGCGGCCGCCTGCCGCCCAACAATCCGCTCCAGCGCATCCTGTTTCGTGACAGCTATTTCGACCGTCAGGCCCTCCCCTTCCAGGAGATGCCGGAGAAAAAGAGAAAGCTCTGCTGCGGCGGAACAGACAACAACCAGGGGTGCGCCACTGAGCGCCGCGCCTTGCCGTTTTTCCATGAACAGGCCTCGATTTCCTGTTTGGTCTCGACACCAGAATGGCACCGTCGGCGCCATGGTTCAAATGCCAAGTCGCAGATCCTTATGAAGAATTGTTGCTGACCTCTTTCGGCGCCGCACTAGCAGATTTGTCACTTGGCAAGCTGGCTGGAAACAGTACCAATTGTGATCGTGCGCGCTCAGGTTGAGGTTGCGCGGTGTCAGTCGACGCTGATTGCCGAAGCCATCAGGAGCCGGACGCGATATCGAGCATGAAAGGCTGTCCCATGGCAAAATCCAGATCCTGGCTGGTCTCGGGCGCGGGAGGTGTCGAGGACCAAAGGCGCGCCGAGCTGATATTGCTCGCGCCCAACGACGAGGCGAGCCGCCGGATTGTTGACGTTCTGCGAGGCGAGCATGCCGTCAGGCTCGTCTCGAAGATTGCCGCCATGCGCTCGGCTCTTGCCGCGCGCGGCGCCGATCTCCTTATGCTCGACCGCTCGGCCCTCATCGATGAGGACATGACCCATATATGCCGCAGCATTCGTCTCACCAGTTCGGTCGCCATCGTCATCCTGGACGGTTCGGATGATCCTGACTATCGCATACGAGTGCTCGAAGCGGGTGCCGATGATTGCTTTTCAGGAATGCTTGGCATGCGTGAGATAAAGGCGCGCGTGGCAGGGTTGTTGAGGCGGGCCGCATTTGGAGCAGGCGCGCTTTCGATGGGCAGCATCTTGCGGTTTGCAGGCTGGTCGATTGATCCCCACCGGCGTCTTCTGACGGATCCCGGCGGCCGGCATATCGACCTGACAGCTGCGGAATTTGATCTCCTTTGGGCCTTTTGCCGCAATAGCGGCAAGACGCTCTCCAGACGCACACTCCTGACCTTCACACGGGTCGGCGCGGCAAACCCCGTGGAACGCAGTATTGACGTCCATATCAGTCGGCTTCGACGCAAGATCGAGCCTGATCCCCATCGCCCGGTCCTGCTGAAGACAGTCCGGCTTGGTGGCTATGTCTTCACACCACCCGTGGAGGCCGATCTCTTGCCCGATGAGCGCAGCGGTCGCGACCCTGACCGCTGACCGGCGCTCGGCATCAGCTTCGGCAAATTTCGCCAAATGGCGTGAAAAGGACGGCAAATATTAAGTTTTGTGTCTTTTATCACCAAAAAGTTGCACGGGCCTCCGCAGCGGATATAACTTCCATTCATAATAATTGCGTGTGACACTATTGTGTGCCGGTCGTATTTTTCGCCGGAAGATATCCATCAAATTCAAATCGGTCCGCATTGCGTCGGTCGTCTTCTGTGACGGCCGGCATCTGACGATCATTGCAAAAGGGATCCCTGACATGAGGAAAAAGCATCCGTTTGATCCGCTGATAGAGGCCATCATCACCGCGCGCAGTCCCGATGCACTCGGCGAGGCTCTTGAGAGATTCGCCCAGAGCCATGGCTTTGCCTATTTTGCCTATCTGCGTCTGGATGGCAGCCAGTGGAAGGCGGTTTCGAACTACCCGTCCGATTGGCTGGACCGCTACTATTCGCAGAATTTCAGTCGGATCGACCCCATTGTCCGCGCCGTCAAGCGAGGCGCTCATCCGTTCTGCTGGTCGCTATACGATACCGTACTCAATCGTGAGCGGCCGGAGGTGATTGCCTTTCGTGACGAGGCAATTGCCCATGGCATCGTGGCGGGTCTGTCGATCCCGATCCGGGTCGGCTTCAGTCATCAGGCGGTGCTGACCTTCGCCTCCTCCGATACCGGATGTCTGAAGGACGCGGTCACGATGGATATCGTCGAGGCGGCTTCGGCTGCTGCCATGCTGCATTTTGCCTTCTCCATGCGCAGAAACCGCTGGTCTCGTGCGTCCGCCGGCGATCTGAATAATTTTGAAGCGACATGCTTGCGCTGGGTGGCCGAAGGCAAGACGCTGCACGATGTCGCTGACCTCCTCGAGGAAAAGTATTCGAAGGTCCGCGTGTCGGTCGACAGGGCAAAGGGCAAGCTCGATGCGGTGACGCTGCAGCAGGCAACGGCGGTCGCCGCACGTCTGATGCTGATTTGAGACCAGCCAGCCATGGCCGCTCATCTTGCGGCCCTGGTCGCCCTCACGCTGATCGGATCCTCAGCCAAATACGAGATCCTGATCAACCAGAATGTTGAAACGGTAACCAGGTCGGATCGACAGCGTCGGCTGGACATCGAGGTTCTTCGAAATGGTCCTTTCCGCCAGTCGCCCGAAGGTTTCGCTGAAGCTGCGCCGTGCCGCATCGGATGCGTTAGTCTCACCAAAGCTTCGATTGTCGGGAAGTGCCAGATCCATTCCAGTCCCGATCAGTGCGACAAGCGCGGCCGTCCCAAAGGTGCGCAGCAGATGCCGGTCGATCCGGTCCCTGAAGCCCGCCTGCCCTTCCTGATCGATGCCGGCCATGGAGCCGATATCAAGGCTTTGTCCGTTCGCAAGCACGATATCGGTCCAGACGACCAGGATGCGCGACTGGCCGTGGGACACTTTCGAATCGTAGCGGCCGACGAGCCGCGATCCTTGCGGAATGAGCAGGTGCCGGCCGGTCGCACTGTCATAGACGTTCTGGCTGACCTGGGCGAGAATGCGTCCGGGAAGGTCAGCATTGATGCCTGTCAGCAGCATGGCCGGGATGACAGAGCCTCGGCTGAGCGTCAGGGGCGAACCCCGTTCCTTAATGCCAGCGCCTGCGGCCCCTCGGCTTTTGCCCGCATCGAGGAAGGCTTGTTTCTGCCCCTGCCCGTTCGGGTCACTAAGACCGGAACCTTGGGCCCCTATCGCGTCGGCAGCAGCGATGATGCGCGCATCCAGGCCGTCGCCCGCGGAAGCCCTGCTGCGTCGGTCTGCACCATGTCCCAAAGCCGGGTTGGAGGAGAGAGCGGCCGCAGTCGAGGTATCGATACGCAGGGGCGAGGCGCGCGCGCCGTCCGCCCTCTGCATCCGCGCCATCGCCTGGCGGTGACGCTCGTTCAGCATCTGCTCCTCATGTTCGCGTTTCAGCCTTTCCCGCCACAGATTCTCGTCTTCCTCGAGCCGTCGCGGCGAATTGCTGGCCGGCTGACTGACGGGTCGAGGATTTGCGGTCGGTTCAGGCCTGGGCGCCGCGATCACCTGAGGTTCTTCCATAGCTGGCGGGCGCATCTCGACCGGCGGGTTTTCCCCGATGATCCCGTCGCTGACACCGCGTTTCAGGTTGTCGGCAAAACTCGATGCCGGACCTCTGTCGTCAATTGCTTCCCCCGGCGCTCCGTTGCGCCAGAGGCCGCGGGCCGAGAGACCGAAGATCACCGCCGCAATGACCAGGAGGATGACGCCAAGGGCCAGAAAGACGGGCAGACGGTTCAGTCGTCTGATCTCGGCGTGTTGGTCCGCTCCCGGCTTGCCCCTCATGATATGGGGGGCGCCCAAAAGTTGATGACCGTCGCTCATGACGAGGCTCCTCCGGTTATTGTCTCCACGAGAAGTGGACCCGCTGGAAGGACGCTGCCCGATTGAACGGGATCTCGATTTCCATCGTGACGGGAGCCGCCCTGCCTGTAGACCTTGGAGAGGCGGTGCGACGGCGTGGACAGACGCACCAGGAGATCGCCTTCAACTTCGGCGCTCCAGATCCGGAGCTGGATTGCGTCTTTTCCCTGATCGTCGTTGTCGCCTGAGCGATAGCCCTGGCGAACCAGCGCCTCACTGAGGGCGTAGGACAGGGGCTGAGTCTCATCTGCCCCGAACGCAATCTCCGATCCCTGGGGAATGAAGGGGGCAAGATCGCCTGACAGATCAGACGCGATCGATGCCGCAATGGCGGGGTTGCGAAGCGCGCCTTCTTCGCGGTTCTCATCACCGTCTCGCCCACTTGTTGCCTGGCAGCTGCAAAGGACCAGGGCCACGAACAGAAATCCTGCTGACTGGTTCATGTCATCCGCCTCTTTTGATGGTGATCTTTTGCTGCCGCCAGCCAACGCCGGAGATGAGGACGGCGCGCTCGACATGATGGTCGATGATCATCATGTCCTTGTTAACTCGGTAATTGACAAGTTGCCTCTGTCCCTCCGAGAGGAGGAAGAGAACCGGCATTTCCTGGCCCGAGACTGCGGAAGGAAACTGGATGTAGGTTTTCTGGCCATCGGAATAGACCCGTTTGGGACGCCATCTCGCTGATCCGGTGATCCGGTAGGTGAAATCAAGACGGGAGGCAGAGGGTTGGGCGCTGCCGTCCTGAAGCCTGGCATTGACCGTCGCCAGATCGGCGGATAGCGGATTGGGATAGGAGAAGCCGACACGTGCCATGTATCGGCTTTCATGCGATCGAAGCCGGATATGGTAAGTCCGTTTCGATGTGGTGACGATCATCGAGGTATGGAGCCCAGGCTCGGTTGGCCTGACGATCAGATGGATCGTCTCGCCCCTGCCCTCCCCCGAGCTTGCAGCCTCCACGCTCCAGCGAACGCTGTCGCCCAGAAGCACATCCTTGATGCTTTCCTGGGCTTCCAGTTCGATGTCGCAGACCTGCAAGGGAGCACAGATGATCGAGGGCTGACCCTGACCATAGAGGAAGACGACCTTGCCCTCTGCGCCGCTTGTGACGATCCCGCTGCCCTTCTGCCACTCGCCCGACTGATGCGTCGCCTTCAATTCATCAGGCGTCATTTGCTGGCCATATCCGTCTCTCGAACTTCCCATCGCCAAGATGAGCATGGCGAGGAAAAGGCCGGTCGGATCCTGTCTCATCCCGTAGTTCATGATTGCTCTCCGTCTGCTGCTTGGGGTCATCCGGTTCAAAGCTGCGCCGTCCAGTCGAAGTCACGCACATAAAGGCCGATCGGGTTCAGCCTGATCACGGCTTCATCCTGCGGTTTCGTGAGCGTCACCGTCGCAATGCCGCGAAATCTGCGAGTGCCCGTTTCCCGGCCCCGGCGATCCCTTTCGAATTCGGTCCAGTCGATCTGCCAGGTGCGCTCGGAGAGCGAGACGATGTTGGATACCTCGACGGCGACCGTCAGTCGCTTGGCGGCCTCGAACGGGGAATTGGCACGAAACCATCCGTTGATCTTCTCGGTCGACGGATCCGAGGCTCTCAAGAGCGCATAGGTGCGGTCGATATATCGCTTCTGCACGACCGCATCGGGCGTGACCGAACGAAAGCTCGCCACGAAATTGGCAAGGGTCGCACGGACCACACGCTGGTCGGCATATTCGATCTGTTCGGGCACGCCGACCGCAACCGGGCTGCCCAGCCGGTCGACCTCGACGATATAGGGAATGATGCGGCTCTGCTGGCTGAGGAAGAGAGCGTAGCCAAAGCCGAGCGTCGCAAGAGCAAGGCTCAGGACCGCCACCATTCGCCAGGCCCTGGCTTCGCGCACGAAGCCGCCATAGCGTTCGTTCCATTCCATACGACCGGCAAGATAGGGATTGTCCGGATGGCGTTTCCGTTCGGTCATGGTGAAGTCTCCTTACCTCTGGTCTGCGAGGGCCCTGAGCGAAGCTTCTCGTTTGCAAGACCGAGGAGCGAGGCATGGCTGGCGCCTGGTACTGCGATCAATTTGTCGCGGGCAGCCGAACCCAGCGCCCGGGCCGTCTGGCCGGCACCCGCAGACAGCCCCGCCATGGCAGCACGGACAAGCGAAGCGCCGCCGGCCCTGGCCGACGTTGCAGCGCTTGCCCCCCGTTGTGCGCCCGCCGCCGCCAGAAAGGCGCCGCCCGATGCCATGGTGGTTGCCTGCATGCCATGCCGGATCGCTTCGCCACCCTGGGTGACCGAAACGCCCTGAACGACCCCTTGGACAATGCTTGGCACGTAGAGGGAGACAATGAAGACGACGACCGAGATGCCGGCAATCGAGAGGGTGGAAACCAGGGGGTCGCTTTCACTGACAGGGGCAGATGCCAGTCCAAGCAGGACCTCCGAGCCGATCCTGGCAATCATCACCAGCGCCATCAGCTTCATGCCGACGGAAAAGGAATAGATCAGGTAACGGACCGAAAAATCCTTGGTGAAGGAGGAGCCGCCAAGACCGAGCATGATCATGCCGGCGAGAAGTCCGACATACATCTCCACCATGACCGCTACGAAGATTGCGGCAACCAGCGAAAAGCAGATGACGACGACGCCCATCGCAATGACCGAGGCAATCGCCAGCGCATTGTCTTCGAAAACCCCGAAGCTTGCATGCTCGGACAAGGCCGAAGCGACCCTGATGCCGGCATCGAAAACCTCGGCCGGGGACGCCGATCCCTGACCCGCTCCGATCGCAAAGAGGCTGTCGACGACAGCCTGTGCAAAGGCCGGGCCCTGGTCGAGAACAAAGGCAAAGAAGCCAATGAAGAGGATGCGACGGACAAGCTCGGAAAACCAGCTGTCCAGCGATGCCGCAGCCAATGCGAGCCCTATTGCGGCAAGCCCGATCTCGATCGATGCAAGGATCCAGAAAAGTGAACGGGCGGCCTCCATGACCGTATCCTGCCAGTCGCGCGTTGCGACCATCACCTGGTTCTCAAGCTCGGTCAGGACCTCGCCCTGCTGTGCCCATGCCGCATCGCTGCAACTCGAGATGATCATGGCTGCGATACAGGCAAGGACAAGCCGGAACGCGTTGGTCCGGACGGCATACATGTCTGTCGTCGATCCGCCGCTCACCAGCGTGGCTCCATCTTCTGGCCGGGTGGGATCTCGCGGACCGTTGCCCCGAAAAACCGCTCCCGGCGGGCCTGAGCGAGATCGCGAAGGCTTTGTTCCGATTGCAGCCAGGTTGCCGACATCGTCATCTGCTGGGAGAAGAGCGCGCGCAGTTTCTGCAACTGGGCCACCTGCTCGACGGCAATGTCATGCCCGACCTGAATCGCCTTCATCTGCCCGTCAGCCGTTTCCGAAAGACGCTTCAGCGATCTGGTCGTTGCCTCCTCGCCTTCGAACTGTTCAGCCGTCAGGCCGGCGACCCTCAGCGACGCCGCGACCGTCTCGCGATTGGTCCTCGACCAGGTCTCGTAGGTAGTCGCAAAATCCTCGCCACCCGGAAGGTCTTCTCTGAGCTTCGCATAGTCGGGGAAACGTTGCGCCAGAAGCGCGTCGGCATTGCCCATGGTAAAGGCAATGCCCTCCCCTTGCGCGGTGATGTCCCTCAGCCGCTCAAGTTCAGCCTCGATCTCGCCCCAGACATGGGCAGGCAAGGCTGCCGTGTTTTGCAGCATGGTGCGGTACATCTCCAGCTGGTTCTGGATCTGTTGGGCAAGCTGCCCAATCTGGGTCAGTTGATTGTCGACCTAAATGCCGGAGCTCTCGAGGATGGCGACAAGTTCGGCGTTATTGGCAAGTTGCGTCCATTCGGTCGCACCACCCGTGACCGACCCGCCAAAGGCGGAAGGGACGATGGATGCGACCAGGCCCCAGCAGGCGAAGGCCAGCGGGTATCGTGCGCGGGCAAGCTCAGGCGTCGAAATACGATAGCGCATCGTCCTGTCCTTTCAGCATCAGCCAGTGGCGTGGCCATTCGCTGCCAAAGGCCTCATAGAGTTCCTGGATTTTTGTGATCTGCTTGCGGTCCGAAACGCCGGAAAAGGCGAGTGTCAGGGGCCCAAGCGACATCTCGAAGAGACGACGTCCCTGGGGGGACACACAGTAATAGTCGCGCTTGGGTCGGGCATGCGCGACGATCTCGATCTGTCGTTCATTGAAGCCGAGCCGTTCATAGAAGGCGCGCATTCCCGGCGTCTGGGCCGCCGGATTGGCGAGGCAGATCTTCGTCGGGCAGCTTTCGCAAAGCACGTCGATGATCCCGGATCGCTCTGCGTCCGAAATCGACTGGGTCGCCAGCACCACTGCGCAATTGGCTTTTCTCAGCACCTTCAGCCATTCGCGGATCTTTTCGCGAAAAACCGGATGCGCAAGCATCAACCAGGCCTCGTCGAGGATGATGAGGCTTGGCGCACCGGTGAGGCGCTTTTCAATGCGGCGAAAGAGATAACTGAGAACGGGCACGAGGTTGCGCTCGCCCATATTCATCAGTTCCTCCACTTCCATGCATTGGAAGGGCTGCAGGTGAAGAGTATCGGCTTCCGCATCCATCAGATGCCCCATGGGGCCCTCGATGGTGTAATGCTTCAGACCATTCTTGATGTCACGCAATTGCACTCCGCTCACGAAGTCCGAAAGCGAGCGACCGGGGGAAGAGGCCATGAGTGCGATCTGACGGGCGATCGCATTGCGATGTTCAGGCCCTACCTCCACGCCCTGAAGCGCAATCAGCATTTCGATGAATTCTGAAGCCCATGCGCGGTCGGCATCGGTCCTCAGGTCGGCAAGCGGGCAGAAGGCAAGCCTCCCCTCCCCTTCCCGCTGCCCTGGCTCTTCGTCATGACTACCGATCCGGTAATGCACGCCGCCGACTGCAAGTGTCAGCGGCAGAAGCGACATGCCCTTGTCGAAGGCAAACACCTGGGCGTCGCGGTAGCGCCTGAACTGTGCGGCAATGAGCGCAAGCAGCGTCGATTTTCCCGACCCCGTCGGGCCGAAGATCAGGGTGTGACCGACATCGTCGACATGGAGGTTGAAGTTGAACGGAGTCGAGCCCGAGGCCACCTGCATCAGGGAAGGTGCATCTGGCGGATAAAAAGGGCACGGCGCCGTGCTGTCGCCCGACCAGACCGAGTTCAACGGCACGAGGTCGGAAAGGCTCAGCGTGCTGATCAGGGGATCGCGGACATTGCAGTACCAGTTGCCCGGAAGACTGCCGAGATAGGCGTCGGTGGCATTGAGTGTCTCGATCCGGGCACCGAAGCCTTCCGCCTGGATGACACGTCGGACAAATTCTGCGTTCTCGACTAGATGCGACGGGTCTTCGTCGAAGAGCACGATGACGGGTGTGTAATAGCCGAAGGCGACCAGACCGGAATTGGCCTCGGCGATCGCGCTCTCCGTTTCGAGCACCATTGAGGCGGCGTCCTGGTCGATCGAGCGGCCTTTCGTCTGGAAAAGCTGGTCCAGAAAGGGCCTGACCTTCTGTTGCCATCGCCGCCGCGTTTTCTCCAGCCGCGCTCTAGCATCCTGCGCATCAAGAAAGATGAAACGGGAAGACCAGCGATAGGCAAGCGGCATCTGGTCGAGCGCATTGAGGATCCCGGGCCAGCTTTGGGCCGGAAATCCGTCAATGGCGACGATTGCAACGTGACGATCATCGATCCTGGGGGTGAGCGCGTGCTCCATCTGGGCGGTGACAAGGCAGTCGAGATACATGCCGACATCCGGAAGTCTGACCGGCAGGTTCTGGCCGCTGATGCAAAAACGGATGAATTGCAAAAGGCTGTCGAAACGTGCCAGGCGCAGGCTGGAGGCATCGTCGACGCTGCGTGCTCCCATTCTCTCGATCGCGAGCGTTCCGGCGAGATATTGCTCGATCTCTCGTATGGCATCCGAAAAGCCACGCAAGGCCTTGTCGGCGGCGGTCTGCTGACGAGCCCCCTCGCCCGAATAAAGATAGGCTGAAAGTCCTTCGTTCACGAGGCTCGAAGGCCTGTAGGTGAGGATCAGCGCATGCTTCGTGATGAAATGGCTGCGCTGTTGCTCGAAGTGATCGCGCCGTTCACGGTCGATCGCCAGGGATACGGGATCAGCAAAATGCGAGCGCTCAGGCTCCGGATAAGAGGCGCTTGCAAGCCTCAGACTTTCCACCTGAAGCATCCAGCCTGACCCCAAACGTGATATTATGCCATTGATTTCACGGGATATTCTATTCCGCTCTAGATTGGTCGAGCTTTCCGTGTCGGGGCCTGCGAAAAACCAGCCGGCCAAAAGGCTGCCGTCCTTCAAAAGCAGCGTTCCATCATCGACCATGGCAGCATAGGGCATAAGGTCTGCGAAGGACGGACCGGTATGGCGAAAGGCGGAAAGGGCAACCATGCGAGGCCTCCTTTAGCGTCCGACAAAGGGTGTTGACGTCGCCCGATAGACGGGTCGGTAGCGGATGTGCCGCAGATAGACCCTGCGCATCATCGGATCGGATTTCGCCATTCGGCGAAGGGCAGCCACGATCACGGTCCACGACATGATGCCGAGCACGGCCGCATAGGGCGTGATCACCACGAAGATGAGAATGGCGCAGATCAGTCCCGTCAGCAGAACGAGCTCCCGGTCTGCACCGAAGATCAGATTGGGCCGTGACAGGGCCCGGTGGATCGGGTGAAGCTCAAGCGCGCCGTCGGCTTCGGTCATCAGAGCCTCCTGCCATCAGGGGAGGTGGTGATCGAATTGGCGTGAGCAGTCCCGGTCCGTTCAGCACCGATGTCATGGGGCTTGCGACTGTCCGCTTCCACTGGCTTCGGCGCACCAGCCGAGATCGTGGCCCCTGTTGCTCCAAACAGCGAGACGATCTGGCTGGCGCCGAGCAGAATGCCGGCGACGAGCACGACATACATGAGCCGGCGGGCAAAATCGTTCAGCTCTCCGCCGAAGATCAGCATGCCACCCGCAACGGCGACGGCTGCCAGTGCAATGAAGCCGGCAACCGGTCCGGTAATGGACTGCTGGATCTGCTCGAGGGGAGCTTCCCAGGGCAGTCCGCCGCCAGAACCTGCAACCGCCGGGCTTGTTCTGGTCGCGATCACAAGGATAACGAAAGTTCGGTAGATATCTGCGGGCATTCTCATGATCTGTCCCTTTCTTCTCAGGTGAGCTCGTATCGACCCTGGTCGAAGCCTTCGACGCAAAGCACCTCTTCGACCCGGCGCCCGCCATCGGTGCGCCTGATCGACACGACAAGATCGACCGCATCGGCAATCACGTGGCTCATGGAGGTCTGGCTGACCTCGGATACCAGCTGTTCAAGGCGGGTGAGAGCTGCACGCGCATCATTGGCATGGAGTGTCGTGAAGCCGCCTGGATGACCAGTATTCCAGGCTTTCAGAAGGGTGAGTGCTGCCCCGTCCCGCACCTCGCCGACCATGATGCGGTCGGGGCGCAGTCTAAGCGTGCTTTTCAAAAGCCGGTCGATGGGGACGTCGTCGCTGCTTCTCAGCATGACGGCATTTTCAGCGGCGCACTGGATCTCGATCGTGTCTTCGATCAGAAGGATGCGATCGCGCGGAAACAGGCGGTGGATCTCCCCCATGAGCGCATTGGCAAGCGTCGTCTTTCCCGAACCCGTGCCACCGCAGACAAGGATATTGCGCCGATCCTTGATCGCATCATGGATGCGCTGGTACTGATGCGGTGTCATGACACCGGACGTGAGATAGTCAGCAAGATCGACGCGACATGTGGCGCGGCGTCTGATCGAGAATACGGGTGCGGCGACGGCCGGTGGCAAGAGCCCCTCGAAACGGTGACCGTCAAGCGGGATTTCCCCCGATATGATCGGTTTCCTCGCGTTGATCTCTTGTCCGAGCGCATGGGCCACCACTCCGATCAGAACTTCCGCCCGTCCCGGGTCGAGAGTGCCGGCCGGCTCCATGCCCGTGCCCAGTTTCTCGATGAAAAGCCGTCCATCCGGGTTCAACATGATTTCGGTGACGTCCGCATCGGCGAGTGCCTGGCACAGGGTTGCGCCGAATGCGTCCTCGAGCTTGCGGATGAGCCGGTCACGGGTGCCAGTTGTCGCGATCATCGTCTCACCCTGCCCTTGCCGTGTGATCGAGCAGCGAGCGATAGCCTTCGGGCTTCAAGGATTGGAAGACGCCAGCCGAGATCGTCAGCGAACCCGCAACGCTGTGCGTCTCGTTGATCATCTGGGGCGAGCCGAGGCGCCGCAGCGGCCAGCCCACCATTTTCAGGAGGCGTTCGAACCTGAGGTCCGTCGCCGTGACCAGTTCTTCATATCCATAAGCGAGGCTCCATTCGACGATGCCCGCGAGCAGCATGCGCGTTCTGGAGTGAATGATGGAGGTGTCTGCGCGCCCCTCCCTCCTGCCGGCTCCAACCGCACCGGTCGTCTGCCCTCCCGAGGGGGTCCCGTGCTTTGCGAAATTGTTGTCGATGCAGAACCGTGAGCTCTCAATCATCCGCTCATGCATTTGCAGGGAGTGACCGTCGAGAAGACAGGGAAAGACTTCGTTCAGCATGCTGGAGCGCATCGGCGGCAACAGGCGGACGCTGCCGACGACGCCAAGGCCATCCTCGAAACCGACGATATAGGTTGGTTCCTGATCATCGAAGCAATCACGTTCCAGCCCGTCGCGGCTGTCGACCTGCCAGTTCAACCGATCGGCAAAGACGCGGGCTCTCAGGCGAGCCATGGACTCCAAGAGCTGCCGGCGTTGTGTGCCTTCCGTTTCATTCACGACAATCAGCTGCATAGGTTTCTCCCTCGGTCGAGGGTCTAAGCAGAGACGAGTGTCAGGCCTCGGTCTAGGTACAAATCTGTCAAGCGGTGGATGACCGCGCGCTAGCATGTGAGTCGGGCTTGTTTGGCGCAAAGAATCGGTTTTGCGTGGTTTTGACGGGGAAAACAAAGGTCTGGCGGCGTCTCGAATGCGCCGCTCCGATTGCAGATCTGTCAGCGGACTTTTGCGCCAATGACGGCGTAACCTGCTGCAATTGCTTAAGCATTCGAAAATAGTCGGGCTCGAAGCAGGCCGATATCCGTCGGACTTGGCCGTGAGCGGGGGGCTTATTGCTTGCCAAGACTTGGGAATCGGATAACAGTCACGATAATTTCCGTGTTTTCGCGAAAATATCGTGACAAAGGGCTTCCAGGCAAATGAATGTGAAACGAGCGATGCTGGATACGGTGCCGAGTTTTGCCGATATCATCCTCGAGCAGGGCGGTGAGATCTCGTCGAAACTCGATATGCTGCGCATGGAGAAGTTTCCGCCGAACGCGCAAAAGACGTTGCGCCTGTTTCCATTGGCCGAAGTGGCGCAGTTTGTCGGCGTTTCGCCCAGCTATCTGAAGAAACTCCACCTTCAGGGCAAGGGTGGTGAGCCCTACACGACGTCCACAGGCCGCAGATACTACACGGCAGCGCAAATCGACGAACTGCGCGCCCTTCTCGACCGTGTCCCGCATCGGCGCGCAGGTGAAAAACTCCAGGTGATCGCAGTCGTCAACTTCAAGGGTGGATCCGGCAAGACTACGACCTCGGCACATCTCGCTCAATACCTCGCCTTGAGCGGATACCGGGTGCTTGCGATCGATCTCGACCCGCAGGCTTCGCTGACGGCACTATATGGCATCCAGCCGGAACTCGATGAGAAGCCGTCCTTCTATGAGTCCATTCGTTATGACGACAGCCGGCGTTCGATCACGCAGATCATCCAGCCGACGAATTTCCCAAACCTGCATGTCGTTCCCGCCAATCTCGAGCTGCAGGAGTACGAATACGAAACACCGCTCGCGATGCAGCGGAAGGACAGTATGGAGGGTAAACTCTTCTATACGCGCATTGGCAACGCACTTGCCGAGGTGGAAGACCAGTATGACGTCGTCGTCATCGACTGCCCTCCCCAGCTCGGCTATCTGACGCTGACGGCTCTGACCGCTGCGACGTCCGTTCTGATCACGGTTCATCCGCAGATGCTCGACATCATGTCGATGTCGCAGTTCCTTCTGATGCTGGGTGACATCCTGAAAAGCGTCGAAAGTGCCGGTGTCAATGTGAGCCTCGACTGGTTCCGCTACTTGATCACGCGGTTCGAGCCCATGGATGTGCCACAGCAGCAGATGGTGGGCTTCATGCAGTCGATGTTCGCCCAGCAGATGATGAAGAACCACATGGTCAAGACAACTGCCGTGTCGGATGCGGGCCTGACCAAGCAGACATTGTACGAGGTCGAGCGCTCGCAGTTCACGTCAGCGACCTATGACCGGGCAAGAGAGGCAATGGACCTCGTGAACGGCGAAGTTATCGATCTGCTCGAACGGGCTTGGGGGCGTCGCCGTGCATAGTTCGTTGTCAGCCGTACAGAATGAGGTTTTATCCAGGCTTTTCATGGCCTTGGAGGTAGTGAAGGACAGGGTTCATGGCGCGTAAGGACATCTTTGCCAATATCACGGCCACCGATGGTCCCCGCCCCGAGCGCAAGGCCACGCCCGGCTATGCGAACAGAGGCGCGTCAAGATCGATGATCAGTTCGCTCAGCGAACTGGCGGAGAAAGCAGCGATCGCTGATCAGGCGCTCGTTGGCGAAGCGGTCGTTGAACTGGATCCATCGCTGGTCGACAATTCCTTTGTCTCTGATCGCATGGGCGAAGATGAAGAGGCCTTCGGGGAACTGGTTGAGGCGATCCGGGAGCGCGGACAGGACACACCGATCCTGGTGCGACCCAACCCCGCGGACAAGGGCCGATATCAAATCGTCTTTGGGCATAGACGCGTGCGAGCCGCTCGCCTGCTCGGTCGCCCGGTCAAGGCCGTGGTCAAGCATGTCTCGGATGTCGACCACGTGATCGCCCAGGGGCAGGAAAACTCCGCCCGGGAAAACCTGTCTTTTATCGAGCGTGCTGCCTTTGCGCACCACCTTCAGGCCATGGGCCATGATCGCAAGACGATCCAGCTTGCTCTGTCCATCGATGGAGCGCTTCTGACGCGCATGTCGTCCGTCACGGCAAGGGTACCAGAGGAGATCATTCAGGCGATAGGCGCGGCGAAAAGCATTGGTCGCGACCGTTGGCTTGATTTGGCCGCTGCTGTTGAGCACCCCGATGCGCTTGGCCAGGCCGAGGCGGCCATCAACAGCGGAGGCTTTGCGACCCTATCGTCCGAGGAGCGTTTCGAGCGCTTGATGGCGACTGTTCGCAATGCAGCCAAGCCCCGTCGGCCCATGCGCCCTTCAGGCAGCTGGCAGTCGGATGATGCTGCGGTGACAGCCGAGTTCAAGGGAACCGGCAAGACCTATTCGATTTCCTTGAAATCCAAGGAAGCCGCGAGTTTCGGACGTTACATTGCCGAGAATCTGGAACGGCTTCATGCCGAGTTCCGGAAACAGACCAAGTCTTAAAGGAGACGAAACGCAAAAGAAAAAGGCCCCCTAAGCGTCGCCGCCCTGGAAGCCTTCCTCATATCCTAGCAGATTGAGAATCGCATCTTCAGGATTTCTAGTCAAGAGTCTTTGGCACCGTTTTTGGTGAGCAGTTTTCTATTGCCTTCAGGAAGGTGAAGAAAAATGCAGAGGAATTCCATATCCACGCCCTTTGGGCGGGGAGCGATAAAACTCGCCCATGTGAGCCGTCAAATCGAGACAGCGAATGCCAGGCAAGGCCGTACCGCCGACAAGTGGAAGCTGTTTCGCGATGTGTGCGAAGCACGACTTCTCATCGGGATTCCGGATCGGGCTCTGACGGTGCTCGATGCCTTGCTGAGCTTCTATCCTCAGACGGAATTGTCGGAAGAGGCCGGGCTGATCGTCTTTCCCTCCAATGCACAATTGAGCCTTCGGGCCCATGGCATGGCGGATGCAACGCTGAGACGCCATATCGGTGTGCTGATCGAGGTGGGCCTGATCGCCCGCAAGGACAGCCCCAATGGCAAGCGGTACGCCCATAAGGCACGTGATGGCAGCGTCGAGGACGCATTCGGCTTCAGTCTCGAGCCGCTTCTCGCTCGACGTGAAGAGCTTGCGATGCTCGCCCAGAAGGTCGTTGCAGATCGCCGGCGGTTTCTTTTGGCCAAGGAGGCCCTGACGATCTGCAGGCGAGATATTCGCAAGCTGATCTCAGCAGCGATCGAAGAGGGCGCCGAAGGCGATTGGCAGGCATTGGAGGATCGTTATCTGGCGATAGTTGCACGCCTTCCTCGCACACTGACGGCTCAGCTCGTCGAAGCGTGCCTGGCTGAATTGAACCTGCTCCGCTCGGACGTGTCCAACCTGCTGGAGAAAGTACTTATTTCTGAGAATATGAGCGGCAATGCCGCCGAAAATGAGCGTCATATACAGAATTCAAATACCGAATCTATCCATGAACTTGAACCTAGCTCTGGAAACGAGCAGGGGGAAAGCCCGAGGATGGAGCCGAACGCTGGGCGGGAGCCGATGAAGGCGTTCCCCTTGGGGCTGGTGCTGAAGGCCTGCCCGCAGATTGTCGATTACGGTCCGGGCGGGGCGATAAACCAGTGGCGCGACCTGATGCAGGCCGCTGTTGTCGTGCGGTCGATGATGGGCATCAGCCCCTCCGCCTATCAGGAGGCCTGTGAGGCGATGGGACCGGAAAACGCCGCGGTCGCGGTTGCCGCAATCCTTGAGAGGGCAGGGCACATCAACTCGGCGGGCGGTTACCTGCGTGATCTGACACGGCGAGCGACCCGAGGCGAATTTTCTCTCGGTCCGATGATCATGGCGTTGATGCGGGCGAATGGCGAGGCGAGGCTGGCTGCGGGATGAGGTCTCAATGATCGGGGAGGCGTCAAGGATCTGGCAAGAGCGCAAAGTCGCCAGGCAATCGGACGTCTTCAGGCTTGGAAACGGCGGGTGACCGCGCGGGAAAGCAAGAATTTAGGACAGCGCGGACCTGCCATGCGTTGTCAGCCGTACAGATTGATGTTTTATCGATTGAAATCATGATGTTACGGGTGTTGGCGAACGGCAGATTAGAGGCCGCTTGAAAACGCGGCGGCTGCCGTCGGCAAGGGCCGCGTTTGATATCGTTTCCCGGCGATCAAACCGACAGAACGTCGTATGGCATGAGGATAGGTAGTCAGTTTGAAGTTTCTGCCGGACGCTCTTGGCCGCAATCAAAAGATGCCGGTGGGTCAGCTTGGCCGCACGCGTTGTCAGCCGTACAGATTGATGTTTTTCCATTTTAATCCATAGCCTTAGGTGGATGGGCGAACGCAGACCATCTGGACATACGGGACGCGTCTCTAAGTGCAGCCATTGCACGATGTGCGGGCTCTGTCTTGGGGAAAGACGTGACGAGGTGCCCCGCAATCAAGGGAATGGTTTTTCAGCGAGGCGGGGGATTTGTGTGCTTGAGGTCCAGCTTGCCGTGGAGCCGTTTGGCTCTCATCATGGCGTCAAGTTCGGGTGCCGATGGCCCGTATTTGGAAAATAGCCTTGCCGCCTCAACCTCGCTCAGCTGGTACGATTCTCTGAATTGCTCAAGTGTGTATGAATTCGTCGATTGCGATCGATATTTGACTGGAATGGTCATCAGGTCTCCGGGCGTTGATCGAAGGTGAGGCCGGATAACGTAGGAACTCGACTGCCTGTTCGTTGGCCACGAGAAGAAACCGGAAAAATCCGCGTGTTTTCCCGATGAACATGTCCGGTTGACACGGACACACGTCCATCTGTGAACGTCCGGTGCGGGCTCAAGTTCCCTTCTGAAAGCGGCGGACCGCCACACATTCAGTGTGTGCCCCCTCCGCTTGGGAAGGTCCGGACATTGCAAACAGTGACCGTAATTTACAGTGGCTACCACTGATTCATGGCCCGTACTACACTGCGATTGTCAATCTTTGAAGTCTTACGACACATGTTTAAGGCTTCCAGGGGCCGGGCGGCGAGCTTTGCGACTTCATCATTTTCGCGGGAGCTGCTCTCGGTATGACACCGAGGAATGGAAAGAGAGCAGGTCGGGGCTTGGAAGCGTGACACCCCATGCAACGGCATGAAACGTCCCATTAGGTTCCAGACGTTCATTGGGTAGCGGTTCATAGCTGTGAAATTCATCCAAATGATACAGTGAATTGCGTCGGACTGAGACTGTGTCGGCAGGCAAAACAGGTGCTACCGAGATTGCTGAACTTAGCGCCAAGTCGGGCATCGTCAGGCAATCCGTTGAAAAGGGACGGGGGAGGCGACATCTGCCCAGTCGACAAGAAGCGGGATAGACTTGGCGCCATGGAGGGAATGTGTTGCGGAGATTAAGTCCGTGGTGTCATGTTACCATGCGATAGGGCGTGGAGGAGTGAGGCTGATGGGTGGAACCTATTTCGATGATGAACAGGAGATCGGTCCTCAGGGACTGACCCTGTTACGCAAGGTGCTTGCGGATCTGTTTAGAGATCAGGCGATAGATGCGGATGCGGCTGAAGAACTTTCGCTCGCAAAGGAATTAGTGGCTCTCTTCAAGTCTGGCTTTCGGAGCGAGGAAGAACTCAAAGCGATGGTCCAGAGCAGCGGTATTCTTAATCATCAGAATTCTTAGCGAAGCTCCTGCTTTTTTCGTGAGAGGCGCACCGTGTGTGGCGATGCAAGCGCCGACAGTACTATTGAAAACAAAGGTCTTGACGCGCTCGTGAGAGTGCCTAATTCCCGCGCATGATCCACGACGTTGCCAAGAAGCTGAATACAGTATTGACACCTGAAGATCTGGCACTGCTACAGAACGCCTTTGCGCGCGTATGTGAACTGCGCGGCGATTCACATAACTCTGCCCCCGCGCAAGAGAGCGCCAAGGTTCTAATAAGTCTCTATCAGAGCGGCATCCGGAACAGGTACCAGCTTGTAGCAATGCTGACGGGGCAAAGATTTCCCTAAGATCGTGACCGACCCGTCGGTTGGCTACCTGAGCTTCCCGCAAAACTGGAAATCGCTGGTGGGAGGAATTTTTTTCGTGGCTGGTATTCTGACAGTCTGTCTTGCCGACAAACTGAGGGGATATGCGCGGCGGTAGCCCTTGGGTATATCCACCGCGCATGAGCGTCTCGATACGAGCGTCAGGTCACCGAGAGGCTTTCAGCCCTGGACTTGCCAATCTTGCGGTCCTGGCCCACTTCGTAGCGAACCTTTACACCGTCCTTCATAGCATTGCTAAAACTGACCGAGGAGATGCGCACAAAGACCTGATCGCCGTCATCTGGGGTGATGAAGCCGAATTCCTTGTCCTGAGCAGAGAATTTCACTGTTCCGGCCTCGGCGGTGGTGAAAGAATGACCTAGCCACTCTACATTTGAAACCGCAAGCTGCCTCCTGTGATGTGGCCTTGGACATCCTGGCGAGCCCTTTGTTTCAACGAGATGAGACTTTAGTCAAAAATCGCTGGATATAAACCGCTGCTTTAGCTTTCGGGCACATAGTGGCAGCGACGGCAATGACGGTTTTGGCATGTCACCGCGCGTCTATCTAGGCGGTCGAAAGCACAGCGTTGTCTCTTCCGGTTGAGTGTTTGCGGCGTAGCGTGACGGTGTTTGAGAATGGATGATGTCTGGAAAATTCTTGCTGGCAATCTTGCCGCGGTCGCATTGATCGTTTCTATCTGGACTCATCTCTCCTATCGTTTCTACCAGTTGCCGCCCAAGCTTCGCTGTGTCGGCCTCGGGGGCACTATGGGACTGGCGGCTATCGCCTCAATGCTACTCTCTGTGCGCTTCGACGTTGGTGTCATCTTTGACCTTCGCCTGGCGATCATCGAGTCCGCCGCTGTGTTCGGCGGGCCGGGGGCCGCATTGATTACTGCTATCATGGCGGCAGGGTTCCGAACCTACCTTGGTGGGGCAGGGGTGACGCCTGGATTGACTGCGATCGTCATTGTTTTTGTTCTTGGGAGTGCGCTCTGGTTCTTCGCTGGCCGAAAGCCGTTGAGCAATGCGCCTTCGATCCTGAGTGCCGCAGTGCTTGCAGGCTGCCTTTCGATTGCAGTGCTTGTGCTCCTTCCTCAAGCGGATTTCCAGCGGGCAGTTGATCAGGTGGGACTGCCAATCGTAATTCTGAACTTTGCGACGACAGCCGCGATTGGTTTTTTTCTGGCTTATTTCCGCCGGTTCACGCTGGAGCGCGATATTCTGTACGCGGCGCTCACACAGGCTCCAGACTACCATTACGTCAAAGACCTCAAACATCGGTTTATCGTCGCGAATCTCAACGTTGCACGCCACAATGGGCGTGCGCGGTCGTCCGAGATGGTGGGGCTGACGGATTATGACCTCGCGCTGAAGGAGAGAGCCGAGCACTTGATGGCAGTCGAGGCCGATGTCATGCGAACCGGCCAGCCGCTGGACCATTTTGAAGAGTTCCTTACCGAGGAGGGGAAGCCGCCGCGATGGTACTCGACGTCGAAAGTCCCCCTACGAAACCGCCAAGGCGACATGGTCGGTTTGGCCGGGGTAACGGTCGACATCACTGAAAAAAAGCTCCTTGAGCAGGAACTCCGCTCCAGCAGAAATATAATGGCGCAGGCCATGGCTGAAATGTCCGATGGGCTTGCGATGTTCGGGCCGGACGGAAGGATCGTGTTCTGCAACGAACAGTACCGAGCGCTCTTCCCAAAATCAGCCTACGCCCGAAAGGAAGGCTCACATATCACCGAAATTGTCAGGGCGGCTGTCCGCAACGGAGAGCGTCAGGATTTGTCCATCGATTTGGACGAGGACAGTATTCAGGCGGCTGGCCAAACGCTTTTCATCAACAAGGACGAAGTGATCCCCCTCACTGACGGCCGCTGGTTGTCCCTGAGAACTCGGGTTACCGAGGATAATCACGTGCTGGCACTCGTCTCCGATATCACCGCGATGAAGGAGTCTGAGCTTTCGCTCAAAAACTTTGCTGAGCAGATGAAAGGGCTGGCCGAAACAGACGCGCTGACGGGACTGGCTAATCGTCGGTCGTTCGATGATTGTCTGCAGCGCGAATTTGAGGCAGCCAAACAGTCCGGTCGGCCTCTGTCGCTGCTTCTGATCGATGTCGATAGGTTCAAGGCATACAACGACCGCTACGGCCATCTCGCTGGTGACGGTTGCCTGAAATCAGTTGCTGGGGCAATCGCGAGCGCGGCCCGCCGGTCTGGCGACATCACAGCGCGTTTCGGCGGCGAGGAGTTTGCAGTTCTCCTGCCCGATACCGACTGCGACAAGGCGGTCGCCATCGCCGAGACCATCAGAGCTTCCATCAGGGACCTGTCCATACTGCACGAAGGCAGCGAGTATGGAATTGTCACCGCGAGCCTGGGTGCCACGGTCTTCACTCCGAATTCAAGGGTAGGGAACCCAGCCGAGCTCGTGGCGCGGGCCGATCTGGCACTTTATCAGGCCAAGGATGCAGGCAGAGACTGCGTCGGGTTTCAGAGGTTGGCTGAGGAGCGCGTCAAGAAGCCGGCTTGACTGTCGGTGACCCATACGTAGGGCAGATACTTTGCATTTTTTTGGAGCGGTTCTTTCAAACGAGTGTCAAAGTCGCTGAAAACTGCGTTCCAGCTTGAGACTGAAATTCGTAGGTGCCATCCAATTGGCGAACCGATCCATCCACAAGCCGAGTGCCGGTTCCAGACGTGACCGCACTGATATCGAAACCTACACCCTCATCTCTGATGGTCAGGCGGCTTTTTCCCAAATTTTCCTGTGCTGTCAGAGCGATCCACAAGCCACCTTCATTACCGTCCGGATAAGCGTATTTGATGGCATTCGTCACAACTTCATTCACCAGCAAGGCAAGCCCTGTTGCTTTTTCAGCTGACACTGGTTGAGATTGCAGATCGAATTCTACATGAAGTTTTGCATCGTGGGCCGTAATCGCGCTGCAGACGACAGCACGGATGAGTTCTGCCGCATCGATCTCTGCGTAGGCGTCATGTTTGTAAATCTGCTCGTGAACCGCGATCATCGATTTGATGCGACTGTTGAGGGCGTCAAAGCCCTCTGATCCACGCATTTGAAGTCGCACAAGGGACATCACGGATTGCAGGTTGTTCTTCACCCGGTGATGAATTTCGCGCAGCAGCATCTCGTTGGTTTCGAGCGCTTTGGCGAGTTGCGCCGATTGCTGTTCTTGAGCCCTCAGGAGATGCAGGATCCACCAACCAGCGACGGCCGCACCGCCGATAATCATGATCGCGACGACACCCAACATCAGCAGCGTCTGTCGGAACGGTTGGATGAGGAAGTCGTAGTCTGCTGCGGCCACGGCGACGAAGGGGGTGCCTTCCACCCTCCGATAGGCTACCAGACGCTTCACTCCGTCCATTGGCGAGGCATCTGCGCGATAGGTCCCTGATGGTGCCTCCTTCAGATATTTCGTGAACAGAATGTAGCCGGACATGTCTAAAGTCGTCTCAGGCAACGGATAGCGTGCAACCAGCATTCCGTCATCGCGAACGAAACTGACGGCATAGTCCCCGCCGAGATCCACAGTTTCCCAAATTGGCCGTGTGATCTCCGCAGGAACGGACACCATGATGGCGCCCAAAAATCGACCTTCGCGGACGATGCGCCGACTGAATACGAAAATCTGGTCGCTGTTGAGACGGCTGATCAGGAGGGAGGAAACATACTCTGTTTGTCCATCCCTGACGGCCGTGAAGTAGTCGCGATCAGTAATGTCGACAGGCTTGATCTCTGGGTCGGTGGAGTAGAGGGTTCGGCCTTCAGCATCGACAACATAGGCCTGAACGCCAATCGGCAAGCCTTGGGTCGCCACGTCCATGTCACGAATATTGCCATCGAACCTCAGATCTGTGAGGCGAAGTGCATCATCGATACGGCGAACGGTCTGCGTTCCCATCTGATGGATCCAGGACACATGGCTTGCGACGATTTTAACAGAAGCTACGGCGCGCTCTTCGGCACGGTTGATCGTTGAGAGGTAGGATTGTGCGGCCCAAGTGCCGAGTATCGACAAGAGCGCGATGAGAGCCGCGGCTGTGGCAACTGCTGCCACCTTGGAAATTGATCGGCTTGATCCGATTATTGTCACCTGCCCATTTCCCATGCTTGATGTCCGGTGCTGAATTGTGAACACAGCTAAAGAGACGGAACACAAAGATCAATGGAAGTCGGAACAGCTCTGTCAGAGAGCTAGACCGGCGTGTTGTCAATCCAGTTGTAGGCTGCCTGGACCAGGTCGAGGTCGGACGCGTAGCTGACCGCAGCAGTTGCGACGACCATCTGGGCCACAGCATCTGCCACGTCACGGCCTTTGCGATCATCGGCCTGGAGGATGATTTTCTTCAGCTCCTCGGCATCTCCGCCAACGGCATAGAACAGGTCGATCGCTGCCGTTATAAACTTCTCCCGCTTGTCCGGGGTGAGGTCCACCTGCCGCAAAGGGTCCAGCGCTGCCAATCGTTCAACGATGCGATTTTGCAGTTCACTCATCTGATGCTCCGTTACTCCATTCGGTTAGTCCATCAACCGAGCGGCGCGGCCGCTGCGACGCTGTGCATTGTTGTAGTATTGCGATGCCTGCTGAACGGATCGATGCCGTGATTGCTCCATCGCTTCGGGAAGAGGAATGCCACGATTTGCTGCCTCTGTCAGGTAGCCGGATCGCAGTCCGTGGGCTGAATACTCCGCAGGATCGAGCCCTGCCAAAACGGCTCGATGTTTGACAATGTCATTGATCGCCTTCGGATCTAGAGGGCGGCGCGAAACATTCCCCCAGCGATCAATCGCCCTGAAGACACTGCCCCTGTCGATTTTTGCAGCCGCAAGCCATGCGTTAAGCGCATCGACCGGTCGACCGCTGAGGTAGACCACTTCATCGTTGTCGGCGCCGCTGGATTTGGTGCGACCGAGATGAATGGAAAGAGAGAGCAGGGGAGGGGCCCCGTCAATCTGGATCGGCTCTTCCGGCTGCAGCTGTTCGATCCTGAGGCCCGCGATTTCACTGCGGCGACGGCCTCCCGATGCAAAGGCAACCATCAGGATCGCACTGTCTCTGACATCAGGCAGGCTTCCCGTCTTGCAGGTTGCGAGCAGTCTGGACAGAATATCCCCTGTGACGGCCTTAGCGCTTTTCCGCTTCCTTGGCCGCGGAGTCGCACGCACGGCCAGTCGGATTGCGGACTTGAGCGCAGGGGAACCGAAAAAGCCATCCAGTTCGCGCCATTTCGTCAGCGTTGACCAGGTGGCAAGGCGCCGGCGCACGGTGTCAGGCGCATGTGGTCCGGGTGATCGAAGCAATCCTTGAATGCGCAGCTTATGCTCGACGTCCGCTGGCATGCCGTGCTCCGGATCCGTCAGACGCTTCTCAGCATCCCAGAGATGGTGCGCGACAAACTTGAGAAGCAGTGCTTCAGGCACGGGCCAGGGGAGCGATCGGCCGGTGGCAGCCAGCGACCAAGCCTGTAGATATGCAAGATCAGACGCCAGGGCTCGGAGGGTGTTTTCGCCCATGCCCTGGCTGACCAGATGGCGCAGCGTCTCGACATCTTGGTCGGTGAGCAGTTCGGCAAGCTCGTCGCGTCTCTCGATCGGCAGGACAGCGGCGATCGTGTCCAGCTGATCGAGACGATGGCTGAGGGTCGTTTGACTTGTACCAATCATGTTGTCGACGAGGCCGGATGCAGCTCCAGATCCGTCTGGCTGAAATCACGACCCTTGAAGAGCAGAGGCGCCTTGGCGACGGCAGATACAGCGTAGGAAAAGCAGTCTCCCATATTGAGGCTCGCCGGGTGGTGTCCCTTGCCAAAGCGCTCGAACGCCTTCTCCGCCGCGAGATAGTGCCGCTCGCCAAAGGCGACTGCGGTCACATTGGGCAAATCAGCAAGCTGTTTGACGATGTCGCCGGCATTCGAAAATTTCCGGCCGGCAAGCACCATGCGCGCCTCAACGAGGGTCGGCCAGCCAATGAGGATCTCTTCGCGAGACACAAGCGAATGGAAGAGGATTGCTTCTGGCTCATTGAGAGAAGTCGCAACGATCACCGAGGTGTCGATGACGATCATATCGGCAGGCCATTTTCGTCGTAAAAGTCGTCATGGGCGGAAGTGGTCCCGGGCGGAACGGCGCGTCGGCCTTCAGCCATCAAATCCCACAGGGCATCAGCCGGTGTCTTCGCTGACTTTTCTCGCAGTTCCTGCTCGTATCGCTCTAGCGCGAGCTCGACCAACCGGTTGATTGGTTGGCCGGTTCGGCGAGCAAGGGAGTGGGCCAAATCGCGCGCTTTGCTGCTGCGTATGGAGAGTTGAGGTTCGGACATTGCTTTTCCCCGACTGTTTTGATGCGCACAATATAGGTCTTGTGCCTCAAGATGGCAACGATAGGCGTCGAGATGGCTCACTTCCGATAAGGGATACTTATCGGCGGTGAGCCACCGCGGGCACATTTATAAGCAGTACGGAACCGCAATGATCATATAGCTTTCGCTTAACGAATCATTTACCATAAATTCAATGTCTTACGATCTCGCGAAATTGCCCATCCGGAGCCTGTTGTGGCCGATTTCCGAGGCAGGGGTAGCACTTGCCCGTCTCGATGAGCGCGTCGCCCGTTCTCCCGTCGGCGAGGGTTTTCTCGAGCGCTCGCATTTCCTTGACGCGCACGCCTCGCTCTGGGTCGACGGTGAACTCGTTCATCTCGAGGACCTCGTCCTGCATGACGCGCTTCGTGATATCCGCGCGCCCACCCACGAACTCACCATCGCCCGCGACATCCTGAAAACCCGACGGCGCATCGCCGCCCATCCAACCGGTTGGGCGCTCTCTGCTCAAGGCCTCGCTTCGCTGCGCGGGCAGGCGTGGCCTGCGGCATCATGGGGTGGAGACGGGGAGGGGGTGCCGGACGGGAGTGTTGAAGTGCTCGACGCTCCAGCTGGGGTAGGGGAGGCAGAGGATCCCGACAATGATGGTCTGGGTGATGCGTTTGCCGCGATCGATGCTGTGCTCGCCCGATCCGAGGCCGCGATTGAAGAGGCGAAAAAACCGGGCCGTGTCAAAGACGCTCCGGAAAAGGATCCGTTCGTTTACGACCTTGATTGGGATGAGGACGAGCGGCTGGAGGAGTGGCAAGCCGTGTTGGCTCGCGCCCAGGATCTGCCACCGGTCCTTCAAGCGATCGTGGCGCTTGATGCCTGGAATGAGCTAGCCGTGCTCCAGCATGCGCCTTGGCTCGGTCGGCTGCTGGCCGCCTCTATCCTGCGCGAGGGTGGCGTCACCACCGGCACCCATCTCGCGGCGATCAATCTTGGGCTCAAAGCGATCCCTGTCGATCGGCGCCGGCACCGTGATCGCGAGACGCGGTTGCTGGCGATATCAAGGGCGCTGACGGTTGCCGCGGAGACGGGGCTGAAGGAGCATGACCGGCTGGTGCTGGCGCGGCAGATGATGATGCGAAAGCTTGAGGGCCGCCGGACGTCGTCCAGGCTGCCGGAGCTGGTGGAGCTCGTCATGGCGCGGCCGCTGATCTCCGCCGGGATGATAGCAAAGACGCTCGAGGTTACGCCTCAAGGAGCGCGGCGGATCGTGCAGGAGCTTGGGTTGAGAGAGATGACGGGCAGGGGGAGGTTTCGGGCGTGGGGGTTGGTTTGATATTGGTTGGTCTGACGAGAAATCCGCATCTGCTTAAATCGGGCCTTGCGGTTGGATGCTGGCATGGTCGGCTCGATCTCGAGGGCGCGAAAAGGTGTCCCCATATTGGGATCCAACAGTTCACGTCGAATTACACCGGACGACCCGCTATGTGATTTCATGTGGGTTTGAAGTGCCGTTTGAACGAGGCTGCTAGAGGGCGCAACCCATAGCTGATAGATCGAGGGATGGTAAAAATCCAACAACCGATAGAGGCGATAGCGTCTTGACCGATACACCGCAGGCCGACCCGAGTTCAGACCGTATTGGCGGCGGAGGCGCTGCTACGACTGCGGGTATCCGATTCCAGCAGCAGCTTGGGGCTTTGATTGCATCCTGGATACTGGCGGGCGATCGTTTCGATCCTGCTTTCGATCTGGGCGCTGCGCGGCCCCTCTGGATCAGGTTTGAGACAGAGGCGCCGGTCGATGATCTCCTCATGGAGACGAGTGACGGAGGCTTCGTTGCCATTCAAGCAAAAACCAGCGTTGATCTCTCTCCCAACCCGAACTCTGCTCTTGGCAATACTGTTCGGCAGTTCGTGCGACATTGGTTCGAAGCCAGGCGCGGCGATGCTTCGAGACGCTGGAACCGTCCGCTCAATCCCGAAGTTGATCGTTTGGTGCTCGCGGTCAGTCCGCAGGCATCCGAGCGCGTGCGCATTGCGTTGCCTGAGGCGCTAGCAATTTGGCGGCAGCCTGGAGGCGGGGAGCTTAACGACGAGCAGCGTCGGGCCATAGATGTGTTCAAGGCGCTCATCGAAGATGCCTGGACGAGGACAACGAGCGAGCCGATGGCTCCGGCCCTTTTGCATGATCTTGCAAAATTCGTACGCGTCTACACCTTCGATGATGGGCAAGGACATGCCCTTGCCGCCGGGTCACTTTTGAAGGCTTGCGGGGCTACGACCGATGCCGTTTCTGTTTACTCCGCGCTCTCAAATATTTGTGGGCAGATGATGCAGGACCGCGGTGGGGGGGACGACACCACCTTGCGTCAGCAGTTGGCAAGTAGCGGGATCCACCTGCCGCCGCCGAGGCGTTTTGCTGACGACATAGAAGTTTTGAAAAAGCACTCCAAGGAGGTATCCGAGGCCCTTACGCGCTACGAAAAGATAGAGGTCCCCGGTGGAAAGTCTCTGACGATCACGCGCGATTGTCAGTTTGCGGTCGAACAGGCGATACACACTGGCCCCCTTCTGATTATCGGAGAACCCGGCGCCGGCAAAAGCGGCGTGATGAGCCTCGTTGCAAAGTCACTTTTGAAACAGCGCGCCGACGTCCTGGAACTCGCTATCGACCGATATTCCATCGCGACGCTTGGAGACTTGCAGGCGGAACTCAGTTTGGAGCACCCGCTTTTAGATGTGCTTGAAGCCTGGGATGGGGTTGGCCCCGCCTATCTCATGATCGATGCATTAGATGCCACGCGCGGAAGTCCGGGCGAAAGCGTCTTCAGGTTGCTGATCAAACGCGTGCTTGAGCTCAAGGGAAGATGGACGGTTGTCGCCTCTATTCGAAGTTTCGATCTTCGAATGGGGCATCAATACAGGGAGCTGTTCAAGGGCTCGCCGCCTGATACGAATCTTTCAGATCCTGAATTTGCGCGGGTGCGACATTTGGTTGTTCCAGCCTGGCAGGAGTCGGAGTTCGCCCAGCTGCTTGCGGGTTCTCCTCAGCTAAAGGTGTGTCTCGACGGTGCTGGTGAAAGGCTCCGGGACCTTGTCAGCGTTCCCTTCAATACCCGTATGGTCAGCGAATTGCTCTTGCAAGGCCATACGGAGACCCTTAGGTCAGTCCAATCGCAGTCAGAGCTTCTTAAGTTGTACTGGGAGCGCCGGGTCGAATCTCTCGGGTTCGAGGCGCGGGCCTGCCTGACAAACATCGTCGGCGCTATGATCAGAGAACGGACGCTCCGGGTGCCATTCGCCTCGGCTGCTTCCGATCATCCACGGGTTCTTCAAGGACTTTGCAAAGAGGGGGTGCTCGTTGAGGACAGCCGGAAACGCTGGATACAATTCCGGCATCATCTGTTGTTCGACTATGCGACTGCCCGTCTGTACCTCGATTACGAGGCGATCAAGGCCGGAACGATTGGCTTTCCTAAAGGTGACGCCCTAGGGCTCGTGATCGCACCAGCCGTAGGTTTCATTCTACACGAAATTTGGGAGGATGATACAAGCCGGTCCGCTTTCTGGTCTGCCATCTGGACGCTGGTCTGCGATACGGAGGCGGATCCTGTCATTCGCATCATGGCCAGCAGGCTGGCTGCCGAACTCCCTGAAGATCCAGAGGATTGTGGTGCGCTGGGCCGGGTCTCGGCCGAAAGTGGCGCATCAGCAGCGAACGGGCTCTCGCAGATTGTCGGAGCGCTTGCGATCCGGATTGAAGATGAGGGGGAGGTGCCAATCGAGCCATGGGTGCGTCTGGCGCGCCATCTGGCAGAGCGTCCTGCCGATGTGTGGCGATCCTTGGGAAGATTGCTGGATAATCTCCTGAAGGAGGTCAAGGAAGACAGGCTGCGGCTCGCTCTCGGTGAGGCCGCGAGACAGTTGCTAGAATTCGGATTCGAACAGGCTGACGATGACGCAGTCCGGTGGAGCCTCGAATTCGTGATTGACACCTTCGAGACCAACTCGGCTGCTTCGCGAGGGCTACTCATGCGGCTGTTCGCCGAAGATCGTCTGGCTCGGCTTGGCCATGTTGAAGTTCCTGCTGTCTGCTACAAGATCGAAAAGATCGGCAATGCCGATCCTGAATTTGCGGCTGACATCTATCGCATCGTGTTCGGGCACGAGGTCGTCGACGATCACAAAACCAGTCTTGGCAACAGCCGAATCTTGCCGCTCATCTCTTCTGCACGACAAGACTATCAAATGGCCCGTTGGTCGCTGGGCGAATACTTTCCGAAATTTCTTGAGAGACATCCCCGCGAGGCGGTTTCCGCTCTCGTCAGCGCTGTCGATGGACATGTCTTAAGGAAAGAACATCGGGATAGCGATCGGACAGACAAGACTGCCGTGATTGGCGGGCGAAAAATGAGGGTACGCGAAGATTACAGCTACATCTGGGCAAGTGACCCCGACGAAGAGAGGCATGATGGCGCGGAAAAACTGATCTGGCAATTCCGGAAGCATCTGCTGACCACGTCCGAGTCAAACGCTATACTGCTATTCGAATGCCTTGTCGGGTCGGCAAGCTGGGCTGTTATCTGGTCTCGCATTTTTCTTTGCGCTGCTGAGCGCAAAGGAGACTTACTGTCTGCCGTTTGGCCCTTCGCCACGAGCGAGATTTTTCTTTTGCTTTCCGACACTCAGAAGGATGCCATCGATGCTGTGGTGGCCGGGATCTCGTTGCGCTCGGAGACTGAACGCCAGACGCTTGAACAGTCTGCACTGGCGTTCAACTTCGACCAATATGTCAAGCCGAGCGCGGCCCGGCGGAATTTTCTCCTGCGTTTATTTGGTCGCATTGGTCGGGAAGATTTGGTCAACGATGAGGCAAGGCAGTTTCTGGATGATAACCAGGCTGAGCCTGTCCCTGACAACGACCGACGTTACAAGATCACCGCTCGTAGCCACGAGTTTGGAGATTTTGACCACATCCCTGACCTCGATCGGGACGTCGAGCAAAACACGTCGTTGATGGCGGCGATCAATGCGGTCAGGGTCCGGTTGCGCAAGAGCGGTGAAGCTGGCAGTTCTCCGGAGCTTGGGCTGGAGGACTGGCTTCAGCTGCTGGACACACTTAGATCCAGCCTCGCAGATCGCGCCGTCAATTCTTCACTGAAGCGATCCGCGGAAGGTCTCCTCGGGCAAGGCTGCGCCGAGCTCGTCTCGCGCGGTCTTCTCGGGTCTGGCAGTGAGCCAGTATCAACGGAGGATGACGAGACTTTCGTATCCCTGCTCGACATTGCGTGCAGGTCTGACAATCCAGAAGTTCATCCTGATACGGAATCCAATTTTGAGACTTCATCATCCTGGGGCTCGCCCGCAGCCCGGGTTGAAGCCGCAGATGCGATATGGGACTTGTTTCTCCAGCGACCGGATCTCTATCCCAGGCTTATCGGAGCCGCTGAGACGCTGACTGCGGACCCGCATCCCGCAGTCCGGATGAATGCCTTACTGCGCGTCCGAAGCATTTGGTCGGTCGACCAGGAAAAATTCTGGTCAATCATGGGCGATCGACTGGAGACAGAGACTAATATTGCCGTGATCACGCACGTCCTGGGCCACTTGGGCACAGCAATGGTGCATAGCGACCAAGACCGTTCATTGGCACTGCTCAGTTACCTCGCGGAGCGAGAAGCGCCCGGGAGCGAGCGGGAGCAGCGCCTTCTGGTTGTCATCGTGCCTCTGCTGACGATCCTCTGGGTTCGGTACGCTCGGGAGGATGTCCGGAAACTGCTCGACAGATGGCTGACCAGACCATGGGAGCATGGCGAAGTTATCAAGGCAGTCCTTTTTTCGCTTCGCCCAGCCCTCATTTCTGGAATTAGCGGGGTCGGAGCGGACGAACACGACATACGCTTGCGCACGAAGCGGATATTCGAAACTGTCGTCCGGGCGGCACAGGAGCGGTTGGCAGGACTGGAAGCGGATGACGAATCCATAGAGGTCAAAAGGAACTGCTTTCAGCTGCTCGATACCGCCGGCAGCCAGCTTTATTTCGCGCTGAACAGTGTGACCAAGGAAAAAGCGGACAAGGATCCAGGCAGCGAGCCGCTTCTGCGCGCTTTCGAGCGTGAATATTCCCAATTGATTAGGGACATTGGCGGGAATGCCGATCCGCATACCATTTATCACCTCTTGCAGCTTGTTGAAAAACTGGCTCCCGCCGTGCCCGAGGCCGCCTTTGCGATGATGGTGGATCTGCTGCGGTCCGGGAAGACGTTTGGATATCAGTTCGAGTCGCTGGGGGTCGGGCTGGTTGTGCGCATGCTCGGCGTCTTTCTTGCCGACTATAAAGTGCTCTTCACAGGTCGCCCGGAGCGTCGCGGCGAGCTTATCGAATGCCTCGAGATATTTCTGCAGGCTGGCTGGCCGCAGGCGCGCAGGCTGATGTATCGGCTGCCGGAGTTGCTCCAGTGAATCCTTGGAGTGATGCAAATGACTTTGAGCTCGGCCTTAGGGCTTTACTCGTGCGGGTGGATCTGGAACTCGAGAAGCAGGACCGAGACACATTTAGTGATCTCGATCCTAATCGGGTTCCGCATGAGCACGACACGCGTCTACTGTTCATCGATGAATTGCTGACACTCCTTGGTTGGGACCGCGGCATCGACGGAAATGTGCGTGAAGAGGTGCGCCTAAAGGGCGAGACGACCAGGTTTATGGATTATCTCGGTGTAAGTGCGCTCAGTAATAAGGCTCATTTACTGGTGGAGGCCAAGGCGTGGGACGTACCGGCCATAACTGCGAGGAATCCTTCTTTGGCATCCGAACCGGTTTCAATGATGGTGAAGGGCCTCAATCACATTAAAGACCAGGGGCAAGAAAAGGACTGCCCGATCAACAAGGTGTGGGACGGTTATCTACGCCAAGTGGTTGGCTATGTGCAGGTCCTTAAGGATAGCTACGGCCATGAATTGCCGCGAGCAGTACTCATCAGCGGCGAATGGATGGCCATTTTCCTGAATCCAGTTGCGACATTCTTGGGAAATCCGGTTGAAAAAGACATAGTCTTCATTCTGCGAGCAGACTTTTGCGCGAAAGCGCCGCGAATTTTCGAATTACTGCACAGGTCAAAAGTTACCGCCGACGCACCGATCCCGCTTCGGCCGGCGCAATTATCGAATTATATTGCGGTTGACGATGTGCGTGGCGTCTACCGGGGCGTGCACATAGTTGTCGAGAAGGAAGGAAGCAAGATCTATGGCGTTCAGCCTAGGTTGAGAGTCTTTCCTGCGCTTCATATCGCGCGGAAGGATGGCGCCGTTATTAGCGTAACAAACGGGGAATCCTCTTTTGTGCTCTCAGATGGATACGATGATGAAGGAAAGCCTCGAGTAGAAGGGCATATCGATGAAATCGGGAATGCAATCGATGGCTTGATTGCCCAATGTAGTCGTGAACTTTCAGGGAAGCTTGAAATCGATAGCCTTTCGAATTTTCCAGGGTTCAAGGTTGACAGGCTGGGACGAGAATTGGTGCGCCCTTTCCCCGGCGGTGGAGAGTGGCTTGCGGCAACAGGCGCGGACCATCATTTTATTTTGCGTGAACCTCGTATTGCGGCCTGCCAGTTCCACTGCTGGAGCAGTCTCCATCCTCACAGGGCAGTAAGAAGCCCAGTCTCGATGCCCTCAGTTTCTCCGCAGTGTTTCTTCCCCGACGGTCAACCTCATCATTGCGCCAATCAGGTCATTCTGGATCGCCGCGAAAAAAGATGCCAAGTTCATGCAGTCGACTCTCGCGTTTGCTGCCAAGCCTGTGCTTACCTTGATCAATGCTGGAAGCCTGAAGAAAAGGCTACCTCCCTTGTGGCACATCATTAAAACTGCGCCGATCCGTGCGCTTTACTATGAAATCATTTCTCTAAACCGGGTCGCTGGTTCGAACCCTTTCACATCAGGATTTATGTCAATTGTTCATCCGAGTGGCATCGAATTTCTCCTTTGTAGGTGGATCCACGGTCTGAGCGTGGATTCCGAGCTGAAGCCGGCCGGCATTCCGATCATTCACCGGCCACCGTTCCGATTTGAAGCCGGCCACGATTCCAATCAATCGTCGGCCGTTTTTCGGCTCTAACGATACCCCTGGGTCAGCAACTTTGGCATCAAACCTCCCTGTACACAGGGAGATTTTGATGCCGGCTGATAGAAATCGTGAGGGGACCATCTGCGTCGATCTCTCTTGGATCGGCATGCACGCTGCGACATCCCGCGAATGATTACGTCGTTGCATTCGGTGTTCCGAAACCGGACCCAGCTACGCAATATTCCTGGCCAACAAACAGAGACTGATCACTTTCCATTCCAGCGAGGAAAAGCCACAATGGACTACGCTCCGATCATCGAACGAATTTTTGATCACCTCGAAGACGATAATGTCGAAAAGGCAGTGATGGGATGCCTGCGTTTGGCTCGTCACCTAAACGACTATCCATCGTCTGCAATCTTTCTGCGCGAGCTCAATCCGAACAAGCATGAGGTTGCTCGCGTGATCTTTGATGACGCGGCCCATCTGACTAAAGAGGCTCACAAGTACCTGTATGAGTTTTCTCTTGAACGATGGCTCGAAGTCCACACCTTGGATTTCAGCCTAGGGCAGAATGAAGATGGAGATGAGAGAAACGTTTTACGCGTCGGCGCGGGCGAGATCGACGCTGAGCTTTCTCAATGGGAGCGTACGATAAACGACATGATGCTCCCTCCTGGCATGGAGCCGTTCGACATCGCCGCATTCACGGACCGCAACGCTCAGGAAAAGGCATCGATACGTCTACGCATAACGGCACTCAACACAATTCGAGCCCGCCTCAAAACACGGTGTCTGAATTACGCCATCCAAGTCGAGCGACAGCTTCAGTTGCAGACAAATCCGCAGAACTTCCTAGCTGAGGTTCAGACCGAGGTTAACAATTATTTCCGAGCCCATTCCAATGAAGTTTATGTCAAGCTGACAAAGGCAGCACAGTTGGTGGCGTCACGCGACAGCGAGGATTCATCGTTGCTGCTGACGGAGGTCAGGCGTTCGTTGAAATCTGTCGCCGACCATTTTTTTCCGGCGATGAATGGATTGGTGCGTTGTGCCGATGGTAAGGAGCGGTCCCTGGGTGAGGAACAATATATGAATAGGCTCCAAGAATTTATCGCTCGGAGCTTAAGCCGCTCGACGGCGAAGGACTTGCTCAGAGAGGAGCTCGATCAGCTCTCGCTGTTCGCTCGAAGGTTGAATGACATTGCCTCGAAGGGTGTGCATACCGACGTCTCATTGGCCGAGTCTAAACAAGGTCTAGTAGGCCTGTATTTTTTTCTGTTCAATCTCACTCAGCATCTACAGACCGCCGACCCATCGGTTTGAAGAAAGAGGTGATCGACTGCGTTCTGCAGGCCGGCCGGTTGCGGGCCTGCTTACGGATGGGCGTGAGCTCATCGCTTTTCCGTTTTGTCAGCGTCCTCAAGTGGTACATGTCCGCCCGCGCTTTTTAGGCGAAAGGGAAGTCGGTTCTTGCCATATCGGAATACGTGTAGCCGAGACTGCGGGCGCCGTTCTTTATGTTTGGATAGATGGCGAATTTGACGTCATTGTATTTTGTTTCAAGCATATGAATGAGCATCGCCTCTAATTTATTGGTGATCGATCGCCGCCGCCGCCCAGGGGCGGAACAGAGCTTGAAAATCATCACCAGGCGCATCCAATTCAAACGAATGGATTATTGGCTCGTATGACTGAGGCAATACCATCGGGGCGTGAGCGTCTGCAATTTCCTCGCGACGCCAATGACTTCAAGCGTGATCAGAGATACTTCTGCTGGTCGCTTGTGAAATTCTCCTCTGACATCTTCCTCTGTCAGAACATCCTGAAGTTTCGCATGCCCCTTAAGTTGCTTCGAAACCTTCTGATCGAAGGCCTGCCCTATTTAATGAACATCATTTTCGATGAATGCGCCAAAAGCTCCAGCGCCCTTCAACGGCATCCCCTCGTCGTGGCCTCGAATAGGAGTTTGGCTGGACTCCGCCGGACAGGTTTCAAAACGCTACTCCATGTTTCGATCGCACTCTAGGAGTCTGCTTTGTAAGCCTTTGCTCTTCGGAACTCGACCGAAAGCCTCAGAACCCATGTCGGTCATTCTCGAAAGCAAGCAACTGACAGCACAGGAATTTTCGGCGCGAACATAATGACTGAATGGCGGGGTCGGCGGTTCGTATCCGTTCAAGAGCCTAGGCTGGTGGTGCGGTTTCCCAGAGCGAGAGGTGGCTCTCGAGTCTTGCCGGCGGCATCTCTGGTCTCGGGCATTGCCGCCAGCGCATACTCCGCGACCTCGGCCAGTCGGTGCCGGTCAAACCCAGCTTTTGCTTGCACTGCCATGCCGTGTGATACTGCCAGTATAAAGGTTGCCAAAGACTCCGGGTTACTCGTCCACGGAAGGTCACCCTCGTCGCGTGCGCGGCGCAAGCGGGCTGCTAACTTCTCATGACCATTTGCACGAGATTCAATGAGTGCGCGGCGAACAGGTTCAGCCTCATCCGATACCGCCAGTGCTCCATTGATCCCCAAGCATCCAGAATGATCGGGATAGCGCGTGTGAAGCTCAAGCGCGCCGTAGAGCATTCGATGGATGACCTGATAGGCGGTGGGCTGGGCCAGTGCATCAGGAATGAAGTCCATGTAGTGATCGTAGTAGCGATCCAACGCTTTGCGGAACATCGCTTCCTTATTGCCAAACGCGGCATAAAGTGCGGGGCGCTCGACGCCCGCAGCCGCGGTCAGATCGTTATATGAGGCACCCTCATAGCCTTTGCGCCAAAAGACGCAAAGCACGGCATCCAGCGCCTGGTCCAGATCAAATTCTCGATGTCGTCCCATTAAATAAGCTCTGCTTTTTTCATAATGAGCATTATTAAACCGCTTGACAGTCCTTGTCCAGATCTCGTAAGCATTATCGTAATGACCATTACGAAATAAACATCGAGCATTTAGTAGCCTCTGGGTCCGGAACCGGAGGTTGGGTGAAAACCGGACCATGCTCTCTCTGGGCTTAATTGCCTTGTCGAATCCTCAACCGCCACCATGCGCGAAGCGGCGCCGGGCATCCGTTGTTGCTCGTCGGGACTGAAGCAAACCATCTCCAACACACTGAATAAAAGGTGCCTCCATGACAGAAAATTTCAACGCAGAATCTACCGCCGACGAAGTGCTCGAAGGGCACGACCTATCAGCTCACCGCATCCTGGTGACCGGAGTGGCATCTGGTATCGGCTTGGAAACAGCGCGCAGCCTCGCTGCAAAAGGCGCTCATGTCGTCGGGACGGTACGTTCCCTCGAAAAGGCTGAGGCGGCGGTCAGTGCAGTACGAGAGGCAGCATCCAAAAGCGGCGGCTCGCTGTCGCTGATCGAGATCAATCTCGCGTCCATCAAGAATGTGAGATCTGCAGCCGACAAACTCCTGGCGGACCAGCAGACATTCTCGGCGGTGATCGCCAATGCAGGCGTCATGGCAACCCCGCAAGGTGTCACCGAGGATGGATTTGAAACGCAGTTCGGCACCAATCACCTTGGTCATTTTGCCCTGATCAATGCAATTGCTTCGCTGATAGCGCGAAACGGTCGTGTCATCGTCTTGTCATCACAAGCACATCGGGTATCGAATGTAGATCTGGCAGATCCCAATTTTGAGCATCAGGACTACGAACCATTCGTCGCCTATGGCAGGTCCAAAACAGCGAATGCCCTTTTCGCTGTCGCCTTCGACCAAAGGTATCGCGATCGCGGGATCCGTGCCGCTTCCGTAATGCCAGGCAACAGCCTGACCAATCTTCCAAGAAACTTCACTCAAGAGCAGTTGCAAGGCCTCTTCGCAACCGTTGGAAAGGCTCGCGAAGAAGCCGGATTGCCTCCTGCGGAACTAAAAAGCGTCGCCCAAGCTGCGGCAACGTCGGTATGGGCTGCGGTCGTGGCTCGAGGTGATGAGATTGGTGGACGCTACCTGGAGGACTGTGGCGTCGCTGGAATCAACGATCTGGAGACCCCGTTCGCAGATGGCGTGCGCAGCTACGCGCTCGACGTGGCGACCGCTGAGGCGCTTTGGGCAAAGAGCGAAGAGATGATCCAGTCCATCTAACATCCAGGCATATCCGCGACAGGCGGCTGTGCTGACATTCAATCACCGGCGCGCGATGCCTTCCATCGCCGCCCTCAAATGTTTCGAGGTGAAGCAAATGTCGACGATCGGGATTATCGGTGCCGGAGAGGTTGGCAGCCATATCGCTGTCGCTGCATTGCGCTCTGGTCATGAAGTTGTTCTGGCAAACTCCCGCGGACCAGAGACACTTTCTGACCTCATTCGGCAACTTGGATCATCCGCAAGGGCTGCCACTGCCAGTGAAGCAGCGCTTGCAGGTGACTTTATTGTCATCGCCGTGCCGATGAAGCTTGAAAACGACATGCCGGAGAAAGAACTGGTCGGAAAAGTGGTGATCGACACAAACAACTATATGGCTTGGCGCGACGGCCATTTTCCACTGGTCGACGCGCTTGAAAAGACCGAGCACGAAATCCGCCAAGAGCAGCTTCCATGCTCGAAGATCGTAAAAGCCTTCACTCATATCCAGGCACCCCGAATTCTCACCTGGGGCAAACCTCCCGGAGCCCCAGATCGTCTGGCGCTTGCAGCAGCAAGTGATTTCGAGGAAGCAATCGATGTTGTCCGTTCCCTCTATGATCAATTTGGTTTCGATACAGTGGCCATTACACCACTGTCTGAGTCATGGCGAATAACGCCCGGGCAACCGGCTTGGCGTCAGGAACGTCACAGCGTGGCTGAACTGCGCGATAATCTAGCGCGAGCCCGGCATGTCGTCCGCCCCTGAGCATCATCTCTACCCTCAAGAATAGCCCGGGTGGCGCTTCGTTGAAAGCGAGCACCGCGACAACAATGGATAGCATCTATGTTTCAAATATCGGAAGGCCGACTTTCGCCAGCCTGGGGAGCCGTCGTATCGATGAGCCTCGGCGTGTTTGGAATTGTTGGCGCAGAGTTTCTGCCGGCAAGCCTCTTGACGGAAATGGCCGCAGATCTGCAAGTAACGGAGGGTTTGGCCGGACAGGCTGTGACAGTCACCGCCGGTGTAGCAATGATCGCGAGCCTTTTGATTACGGCCATCAGCGGACGCACCGATCGCAAGAAGGTCTTGCTGTTTCTGACTTTGCTCCTAATCGCCTCGAACCTCTTGGTAGCGCTGGCGCCCTCTCTCTTTGCCGTTCTGTTGGCGCGGGTGCTGCTTGGTGTCTCCTTGGGAGGGTTCTGGGCACTTTCTGCTGCAACCATGATGAGGCTGGTGCCCGAAGAGCTGCTTCCCAAAGCTCTCGCTATTCTGTTCGGCGGTGTTTCAGCCGCGACAGTTTTTGCGGCTCCTATCGGCAGCTTCCTTGGAGAGCTCTCCGGGTGGCGCAGTGCCTTCCTAGCCGCAGCGGGACTGGGAATGCTCGCCTTTGCAATCCAGTTACATTGTCTGCCTTCGATGCGGGCAGATAGGGCGGCCCGTCTTTCTACGATCGTTCGCGTTTTGAAACGTCCGAGCATGTCCTTGGGCATGTTCACATTCATGACCATATTCGCCGGGCATTTCGGATTTTTCACCTATCTTCGCCCCTTCCTCGAGACGGTGACCGGGGCTAGCCCCCAAATGGTGACCTTGATCCTGCTGGTCTTTGGTGTCGGTACCTTCGCTGGCAATTCGGTGAGCAGTTATCTCATTTCGAGGTCTCTCTTCGCGGTGTTGGCATCGATGCCGCTCATGCTCGCGCTTGTGGCCTTTCTACTCGCGCAGTTCGGCGGTGAGCTCATTCTCGACGCAAGCCTGGTTGGCCTTTGGGGCGTCGCCTTCGGGATCATCCCGGTATCGTGGTCAACCTGGGTAACCGGTACTGTGCCTGACGAGGCAGAAACCGCAGGCGGCGTCTTCGTGGCGACCGCAAACTTGGCCATTGCCGTTGGTGCAGGGCTCGGCGGGATCGTCTTCGATCGGTTCGGTGTCGAGGCCAATTATATGGCATGCGCCGTCGTGTTGCTGCTCGGTTGCTTTGGCGCGCTGCGCTTGAGGAATCGAATAGCAAAAACTTACCGGTGATTGTATCACCCTTTTTCGCTGGTCGCAGTTTTGGCGGCCGACGAGGCTTGTCGTGACATTGCAGCCCCAGTGCATCCCGGAGCACACTGAGACCAATAAAACCTGCCGCCGGAGCGGTTGGTATCTGGAAAGTAGGCGCTATTCTTGGTCGATCCAGGTTGCTGAACAACGCGCATCGCATGCTCTAATGGGATGAGGCAGCTCTTGTTCTACCTCCTCCAGCAGACCATAGCGGCGCGTGACCGCTTTTTTCACCAGCTCACGCGGCTGATCGCATTGCGCTTCACAATATCACTCATTATCGGCTTTCGTGGAACAGATCGGTCATATTCCATCGATTCTCGCGCCATGGACTGGATCAAACTCAAGGGTTGCGGCAGCCGGGTGCGGCTGCCGCATTTTGTGCGATTGATGGGCTCAGGCTATCCTGACGAGTTTTTCAACTTTTACGTCTCGGTGCTCACCGGCCCGAGAAAAAAGCGCGAAGATGTTCCTCAGTCTGTTCGGGGCATTCTGAGGCCAACCAATGTCCAAACTCATTCAGGCTTTGCCCGCGTAGGTCGGTGGCGGCGTTCTCAAGCTGGTGTCCAAGCAGGTCGCCTGTACTGATGATGCCAGCTTTGGCAGCATCGGCCTCGCTTGTGGATTCACCCCCTAGCCACAAAACCGGCATCTGGAGCTTTGTGCATCTTTCAAACCAGTCCTTGTTTGCAGCTCCATCACGTTCAAATGCCCGATAGTAATTGAAGCCTGCCCGCATCGCACCGGCAGTCGAATAAGTGCGCAGGAATTCTTGGATGTCCGCCTCCTCAAAGCCCCGCGGATTATAGGTAAACCCGCTCCAGAATTGGTCCAGGAACAGTCGTTCGCGGCCTTGGGTCAGAGTTTTGGCAGGTCTGGGACCTTGTTGAACGCGAAGTGCCAGGGATTATCCAACTCCGAGTATGGCATGCCCATTAGGGGCACATCGAGGATTGCCAGGCTCTCCACCTTTTCTGGGTAACTGCGGGCAAGAGCGAAGGCGATCTGGCCACCGAGGTCATGGCCGGCCACGGAAAATCGTTCAAATCCAAGATGCAATGCGAGCTCGACGATATCATTGGCCAGTTCGTCCTTGTCGTAACCGGTTTCCGGTCTGCTCGAGTCTCCGAGGCCGCGAGCATCCACGGGCAATCACGTCAAAATCTTGTGCCAAGCCCGGTAACTTTGTGCCATTCCCACCAGGTGCTGGGCCAACCGTGGAGGAGAAACAAGGGCTTTCCCTTGCCGCCACGAACAAAATGCAGCCTGACATCTCCGACAGCCACTCGGTGGTGCCGAAAGACCTCTTGGCCACTCAGATCGGGAGTGAGAATGCTATCAGCCTTTACCGAGACGTCAGCTACGGGGGCGGCGTCTGAAGGCTGCGCAGCCGCGCTGACCGCTATTGCTGAAGCACCCAGCAAAGCCAAGCCTAAAGTCGTATGTCGGATAAACTTCATGAGCGACGTCCTTCTTGTGTTGAACGCGATGTGCTGCGTTCGGAGCGGATTGAACTGGACGCAACGATCATTATAATAACGGTCGTTATGATAATGATCGTTATTGAAGTGGGTCCGGCCGGTCAAGCTGAATCGTTCTTTTGGGGTACCTCTGCTTGGCTGGTTGATCCTGGGGGGCGCAGTGCCTTTTTAGCCGTGGGCTCTGCCCTTTGCCGTATGGCCCGCATCATTTGCGGCTATCGGCGCTTTAAGGTTTGCATGAGATCCCGCGACTTTGGAACGCTGCAGGACCCAGCGGCAGCGCTTCAAGCTAATTGCCGCAGGAGTATCGCGTTGGCCAATGCCAATTCTCCTGAGCCAGCGCCTCCGACTCTGTCGGTATGGACTGGGCGTGCCAGTTCATCGCGGCGACGACACCTACGGCATATCGCGGGCGACCAAACATCTGAACGGCTTTGGCCCCTTCTGATTGTCGCGATGGGGTATCGACGATCTAAGGAGCATTGTCGCTTCCCTAGGCGTTCTCATAAAGAGGACGATTATCCTAATAATTTTGAAATGTGGTGGAGCAGCACGGTTCACGAACCGCGCTCAAGTTTGCACCTGTTTTTGCGGCGACCCGAAACTGCGCAATCGCCTTGCCTTTCGGTTCCGTCGATCGCTCGAGTTCTTCCGCGCTAGGAGACTGTCCTTGCAGTGGCGTCGCGACCGTTGATTGGCCGAAGGTCGTCTCGCGCTCGATAGAGACGAGAGATTTAATCCCTTGGCTTGCAATTTCATCGGTGAGATCGGCGCGTCTTTGCTGTAAAGTCTGGCTTTCGAGGGAATACCATTGAAGTAGAGAGCTGTAAGATGGGGTCTCTTTCGGAGCATGCGTATCGTGGATACCATCTGCCAAGCTTGATTTGCGGGCAGGTGACTTTGCCATCGACCGTCGCCGATGAAGGCGCTAATGAAACATTCGAGGTCGCTCCCTCACATAGTGTGCCGATAACTCCAGGCAGCATTGAAAAGACACTGAGTAAGATGGACATAAGGAAAGCAGCCGTGGATAGGATTACTCCAACATTCTCGCAGCTTTACGACCAGGGCCACTTTGGGAGAAAATCGACAACGTTGGCCTCACCCGGCGGTCTGCTTGACTTGCTTGTCGTCGACGGACAAGCTGGCGACATATCACGACCAGCAGTATCTGACTTGGTACTATATCAGGAACTCCGAGGAGGCTCACGCCTAAACTGCGACTTTGGTGAAGGAAAGCAGACATTCACCGTTCAGCGCGGCACGCTGGTGTTAGCTCCGCCGGATACGGCAATTGCCAATACCGCAGACGCTGCTCATCGCGTCAGGAGCATTGCTTTTCCACTGATGCAGTGGAGCAGCTTTATTGATCAAGCAACCGACGGTAAAATTTCCTTCAGCCGCTCTTTCCGCTACGGGAAGCTACCCGATTCGCCTGCCATTCGAACATCTCTCCAGAATTTGTGGTCGATCTGCGATCTAGAAGGCGCTCCGTCGAATTTGCTGGCGCGAGCCGCGGGCTGCCAAATAATTGCTGAGTTGTGCCGGCTGGGAGGGGTGCCGTTAGAAAGCCCGAAGGGCGGGTTGGCGTCATGGGCAGAGCGACGAAGCAAAGAGTTGATCCACACGTGTCTTTCGCAGGACATTAGCCTGGACTATCTCGCTTCCGAAGTGCAGCTTTCGCCTTATCATTTTTCTCGAATGTTCAAGCGCAGCGTAGGGCTTTCACCTCGTGCATACCTGTCAAAAATACGTATAGAAAAAGCGTGTGAACTGCTCGAGTTCACAAACATGTCTATTCTCGATATTTCCCTCGAAGTGGGGTACTCATCAAGCCAGAGTTTCTCTAAAATCTTTTTTCAACACATGCATGTACGCCCAAGCGATTATCGCCGCGCCATTCGCTTCAGCATTGGTAGTGCATAGGGGCTCGACAGCTCTACCCTTCCTACATCACGATTGCGCAAGGTTAGCGCGCTGACCGCATTTTTAGATACGCAAGTTGGCCTGACAGTCGAGAGTATGAGCTCACCTACAGGCGCTACAGCGGTGTTCGCGAGAAACACTTTCTACCCCAACATGCGGTGCGCACAGACTGCTAGGTCGGACAAACTTACGGAGATCCCGATGCCTACTATTTTGACTGCAGATGGCACCACCTTGTTCTATAAAGATCTGGGCCCGAAGGACGCTCAGCCTGTAGTGCTGCATCACGGCTGGCCTCTAAGTTCTGACGACTGGGACAACCAAATACTCTTTTTCTTGTCCCAGGGTTACCGTGTTATTGCGCATGATCGCCGAGGTCATGGCCGGTCCGATCAGACAGATGCTGGGAATGACATGGATACCTACGCAGCAGACGTCGCAGATTTGGTTTATGCGCTTGACCTGCGCCGCGCAATTCACATCGGTCATTCAACCGGTGGTGGAGAGGTGACGCGCTATGCAGCCCAGGCAAAGCCCGGTCGTATCGCCAAGGCTATTCTGATAGCCGCAATCCCCCCGGTAATGGTGAGATCTGAAAGGAACCCTGACGGTATCCCGATGGAGGTCTTTGACGGACTCCGCTCAGCACTGAAAGCGAATCGGGCGCAGTTCTATCGTGATCTGCCTAGCGGACCCTTTTATGGTTTCAACCGCGCTGGCGCGAAGGTAATCGATGGCCTAATTGACAATTGGTGGCGTCAGGGAATGAGCGGAGGCGCCAAACCGCAATATGATTGCATCGCAGTATTCTCTGAAGAAGACTTCACCCTGGACCTGCAGAGCCTTAGGATCCCGGTGTTAATCATCCACGGCGAGGATGACCAAATTGTGCCGATTGACAACTCCGCTCATAAGGCGATCAGACTCTTGCAGTACGGCACTTTGAAGACTTATCCGGGCCTCTCCCACGGGCTCTTCGCTACCAATCCGGACGAAGTAAATATTGACATGCTTAACTTCATCCGTGCTGATTGAATGTGGACAAATTGACTGGTCAAGCCGGCTTTAACGAGGTCGTGCATCACGTATTGCTCATGCTTTAGACGAGACTAGCCGTCGAAGGCATGCCGCCTGGCCACATCTTATAATGTGTCGTCAGGGTGATGGCTTCGCCATGCAAATGACGGGGTGACCTCTGATGGGATACCCGGCAAGCACGGTGTGGTTACTACCGATTACCACCACATTTGGTGAGCCGGAGTGCCGGCTCACCGATGCCGACGACCTAGCATTGAAGTAAGCTTCTCCACTAATTGCACCAGCGCCAAGTACGTCGCAGCTTCCACATTCGAATTTTGCCCGGCAACGTCGGGTTACGGTGTGGCGCGATTCGGCCGCGCAGCATCGCGTCCCGCCGACGTTGAATGACCGGCGAAGGATGGCCGAAGTTGTCCCACTAATACAAGGAACCTAAGACGCTGGCCCGTCTTCCTCATCAATTGCAAATTCCTAGCCGAGTTTTTGAACACCCACCGGTTCAGGAGTTTTTGACGATGCACGACCAAAAACGGGAGATTGCCGTACAGACTGTAACAAGTTCCGGCCACAGGTCACGATCGGCAACCGGGTCCTGATGTCGCCTATGAGCGTCTAACCGGTGACCCCGCCGACATGACGCTCAGTCCCCGGACAATCCAGCTGCCACTGGCCCAAAATTGGGTGCGCTACACTGTCTGAACTATACTCATGCCTCTGTAATCCATACTGCACCCGCTTGTCTGACGGTAATTTCACGTTTTTCAAATCAAGCAAGATTCGCTACCTCTCCGCAATTCCTGCAACGCGATCCGCAAAGACTTATTTACAACTAAGAATGGTTTTCCTGCTCAGATAACTGGCCTCATATGATGACAGCGTGCCCATGCGGGCATGGGGGCAATCCGTCAACGCAGCAAACTTTAATGTTGAGGATAAGGCCATGCCACGATCGAAGTTCACTTTGCCAAGTGCACGCGTCGCATCAGATGTTCCTGCTGGCAACGAGATCATCGGTCCCTATAGCCAAATCATAGGTATTCGGCGGCAAGTTGAGGAAATTGCTTCGGATATTGACGTGTGTCCGTCACGACGTGGCATGTACTCGAATGGTTGGGGCGCTCATGGTGTCTTAAAAATCAGTAAAGATATCAGGTATTTGACTTGCGCGAAAATCTTCGAACCGGGTAGCATAACACCGTTTACAGCCCGTTTTTCTTTTATGGCAGGAGAATTAGGCTCGGTCGACCACGACCGCGGTTTGTTTGGTTTCTCACTGAAACTTTACACCTCGGAGGGCATGTGGGATTTAGTGGGCAGCCACTTGCCAGTCTATTTTCTACGCGACCCCGAAAAATTTCCAGCGCTTATGCTAAGTCAGAAAAGGGATCCACACACCAACCTGCGCGATATGGCCGCAATGTGGGCCTATTGCTCCGTCTCACCCGAAAGCCTCCATATTCTCACAATGCTGTTCTCAGACCGTGGCCTGCCGATGAGCACTATGCATATGAGCGGTTACGGGAACCATGCCTACAGCCTGTGGCAAGAGACCGGCGAGCGAGTTTGGGTCAAGTTTCACTTTAAAACGCAGCAGGGCCATCGTTACAGTACGGAAGAGGATCTCGCAAGAAGAACCGGATTTACTGAAGATTTCCACAGGCAGGCTTTGTCCAAGTCAATAGAAGCGGGCGCCTACCCGCGATGGAGTTTCTCTCTGCAAACAATGACGCTGGGCGAGGCGAAGCAACTTGAATTCGATCCATTTGACGTTACTAAGGTGTGGCCACAAGGAAAATTTCCACTGATCGAAGTGGGCACGCTCGAGCTGAACAGGAACGCGTACGATCCCAAGGAAATCGAACAACTCGCATTCACTCCAGCCAATATAGTGCGTGGCATTGGACATTCACCTGACAAATTACTGCAAAGCCGGGTTCACTCGTACCCCATCGATCATAGCGTTGGACTTAGAACACAACGCAGCGCGCCAGGTACAAATCGCTTGCGCTGCGCCAATCGCAACACAGACAGACACAACATCGATTTGGTAGAACCTACGCACCGAGCAACACATGACGATTTCACCCAACCCCGATCTCTTTTTCTACGTCTTGGCTTGGGGCAGAAGGCTCGATTATTCAGCAATCTCGCAACTTCAATGAAGTACGTTCCTTTCGAGATTGCGGTCAAACAAATTGAAATTTTTAATAAGGTCCATCCAGAATACGGGGCGGGCGTATGTGCCGCAATTGACGCGTTAGATCCACAATTTTGACTCCGCTCGGTTCAAAAAACTCTAGAGGGCTGAGGTCAGCATTATGGGCAAGCGCAAGGCGCCTGGACAGTTAGCGCACCCCGGTTGAGGACGCTGCTTTGCCCCGCGTTTGCTTCCGTGGCCAATGTGGTGAAGCGCTCCGGATTTTGACCGGACATGTCGCCTTAGGCTAATTAGCTTTGATGAACCATCGCGATCGAGGATCGCCTGGACCGGCGGGCAAACCACATCGACCGCCTCATCCAAATCCGCTGCTCCGCGCTCGGTCAATAGCTCGTCACTTCGGAAAGGTGGCTTGGGCAGCATAATGACGGGAAGCGGGAAGATACTGCCTCGCCAAGCTCGGAAATGCTCCATGATGTTTCACTTCTGCTGGGTCCACCGCCTGCAGCAAGCATCCCTGTCATGAACTACAGGTGTCGACCCGTAAAACCGACGTACAGTCCCTAAATCCAGCTTGAGCATTCCGATTATGCCCACTGTTCCGCCTATGAGTGCGTAGCATTGCGGCATATACCTGCGCCGTCCCCGTAAGCCGCAGACGGTACTTGAATAATTGGACGGCGCGGACCTGAATCTGGCAGAATCAGCTACGCCACAGCAGACCCGGCACCGCGGGCTCGCCTGGACAGCACTAGATTGGATGTGTCCCTTCGGCCTCATGGCCAGAGCATGGTGTAAGCGAGAAAGGAATAGCAATGTCGAAACTAGCTGCAACAGTAGCGTTTACAAGCGCGCTTCTATCTGGTGCTGCGTATGCAGCACCGACTAAACCGACACCGACCATCGTTCTAGTCCATGGTGCTTTTGCTGACGCGTCGAGTTGGAACGGCGTGATTGCTTCTCTTCATGAGAAAGGCTTCGCCACCGTGGCAGTCGCAAACCCTCTCCGCAGTGTGTCGCGTGACGCGAGCTATGTCTCTGACATCGTCAAAACGATTGAGGGTCCAGTCGTTCTAGTTGGCCACTCGTACGGCGGCCAGGTTATCTCTAACGTGACCGACGGGATCAAGAACATCAAATCGCTTGTTTACGTGGCAGCTTTCGCCCCGGAAAAAGGAGACGCGGCTGTGGAGCTTGCGGGAAAATTCCCCGGGGGAACGCTTGGCGATGCATTGGCGCAACCGATACCTCTCGCAGAGGGCAGCGTAGATCTGTACATAGATCAGGCAAAATTTCGTGAGCAATTCGCACATGATGTTTCGGAGCTCATGGCGGTCTCGATGGCTGCAGGACAAAGGCCAATCACTGAGATGGCACTGATGGAAAAATCCGGCGAGCCAATTTGGAAAGCGCTGCCCTCGTTTTTCATTTATGGCGACGCAGACAAAAATATTCCTGCGAAGGCTCTAAGTTTTATGGCAGTGCGAGCCGGCTCCAAGCGGACTGTAGTCGTTGAGGGCGCTTCGCATGTCGTAATGGTTTCTAACCCTGGAATCGTGGCGGAACTAATCGAGGAAGCAGCGCGGTAGCTCTCCAGTATAGTTACAAGCAGCCGCAGGCATTAGAGCAACTTATCCGGATGGATGCGGAGAGAAGGCACCATAACGCCTGAGGCATATGGTGCCGATTCGCGACAGTAGCGACCGACGGGTACCGTGTCCCGACGTGCGGCTGACGGCGTAGTTACCAGTGTTTCGGCTGGTTTGCTTGAAACCGACCTCAGCGACGCCAACGACGGTCGACAGCATGGTGAATCTGCGCTGACCTGCAAAGGAGGCAGTCTATTCCGATTAGCTCACCGTCTCTGTCGCCGTCACCATCGCTATCGACCTCAACGCGAATACCGACGCGAGCTGCTAGGATGGAATTTGGGATTTGCAGAGCAAGGTCGATCTACACCGATCTGCTTTAAACGCTGACGAGACGGAGACTCCTCGGCGCGAAGCTCGTCGTCAGATGCGCATAAGGGCCTCAACGCGGGAGATAAAGGTACTCTCTTCAATCTGGGGAGTTTCAGGTCGCGCGACGCGTGGCGCAGCGAGAAGCAGCAGATGCCGTTTCGGCTCCACGCCAAAGCATTGTCTGGTAACAATCGGAAGCCCGAATCTGCCGATGGCGCAACTCCCGTGTTAGGGTTGCCGAAGCGCCGAAACTCGCCACACTGACGGATAGCGCTAAACCCGACGCCCTGCATCACCTATGCGCGGCAGCACTGAATCAAGGTTCACAGGACCATTCCGATCGAACGGCTCAGCGGCAAGGTCAAGCTCCTCGGCATCCTGATAATTATGCATCGGTCAAGCTGGTCAGCGTCTTGCTGATTCGAGCAGAATTACGAACGGCAGCGCAGCGCCCGACGTAACACCGGGCTTATCGCCACCATGAGCAGCATTAGCCACAACACTAAATCGATCTGCTTCTGCTTTTGTCGCAATGTCTAGTTGCTTCCCCCAGACTCGAAACCACCCTGCCGCGCTAGTTGGGCCTCGATTAAGGCCTGATATACCGATGACTGAGCGGTCGCAACGTCAACTCGGAGATCGTGGTGCCTACGAATGCGCAATCGCGGCATCTTGCCATGCCGACCTGAACCTTCTGGATGAGAAATGACACTGACGATTAAAGACCCGAAGGATTACCGCAAAACAGGTGCATCATCGCAATTCAGGTCGCGTGCCAGCTCCTGCTAATTTGGTACACACTGTGCGACTATGGATGCCCGAGCGAAGGGTCAACATGATGGGAAAGTAGGATCTTGGTTGCTGCTCCCGCTTAAATGGAGGTTCACTTGTCTTCACACAATTATTCGTCTTTCGCTCACTATTATAGTGAGGGTCCCAGATCCTGTTTTGTGCAGACGATGAAGTCGCCAGGCGGGATTTTGAACATGGTTGAAGCAAAACAGCCGGCGGGCGAGATGTATGACCCGGCTGTTCCCGACATTGTACTATATCAGGATGTAGTTGGTGGAACACGGATTCAAGGAAATCTCGGAGGCGGCCGTTTTGACGTGAAAACCGAGAAAGGTGGTTTTGTCGTGGCGGCCCCGGATTACGCTATCTATTCTAAAGTTCCCACCGATCATCATATAAGGACCTTTGCGTTTCCGATGCTGCAGTGGTGCGATTTGCTTGATGAAGCAGCTAACGGGAAGACTTCCTTAGACGATTTGGGCATATTCCAGGGAACATTTGCGGCTCCACAAATGATGTCGAAATTGCGGAGTGTTTGGACGCTCTGCGAAGAAGAGGGCGCTCCGTCACGTCTACTTGCTCGGGCTGCCGGATGTGAGATCCTGGCCGAATTGTACCGCTTGGGCGGCATGCCGTTTCCTAACACGAAAGGTGGGCTAGCAGCTTGGGCTGAACGCCGCTGCATAGAGCTTATGCGGGCACGGTTCAGCGAGGACATCAGTCTCGATGAACTAGCTGCTGAAGCGAGGCTCTCTCCGTTCCATTTTGCCCGAATGTTCAAGCATAGTGTGGGAGTGCCGCCGCGAGTATATTTAACTCAGCTACGACTAGAGCGTGCATGCCAGCTTCTGGAGAAGACAGAGCTTCCCATAACCGAAATTGCGCTAGAGGTAGGTTATTCCTCGAACCAAGTGCTTGCCAGAGTGTTTCTGAAACACCACCGTATGACACCGAGTGACTTCCGTCGAGCTGTCCGGGACAAAGCTCGCGTAGCAACAATCAATCCCACAGATATCGGTGATGCCCTGAATTGAACGTCACCAAGTATTTGCGGGAGATCTAGCATGCGTCCGTCGGTGGCAGCCTTGATACTCTATCCGCTGTGTCAGCGCCCTTGGTTCCATCTGAATAAGATCGCACGCGCTGCACCGAACTGCATGGTCTAAAGGTGCGAGTTCTCCCAAACGGACGCAAGTGCTAGAGGTGAAAGATAAACTCGGCAACAGCCGTGGGCTTGCCGAATTGCACAAAGCCTCAAGGAGCTCCGGTATTCAAACGCTGTTGTCGCGGCACCCGCCGCTCATATTGAATGTGAGCCAGCCGTTAGTTGAACCAGTTCTGCCCATGCTCTGGGACCAAACTTGGACCGCCGGAAGCTAGAGTTTTCAGGCTCTGATCATGACGACTAGCTGGTTGCGCCACCGGGATTATGCAGGGCGATCGGTACGCTTTAACCGATCGTCGAGTGAGGCCGTTCCTCATTGCAGATCCTATGCAAGCTCGCCGCGGAGCTCGACAATCTGACCTCCGTTTTCTGGCGAGAGGGAGGATGATCATGAGCGCCAAGTTCATGGATGACTGCTATTTGGCATTAGAGCTGAGCCGGAGAACGTGGCTCGTTGGATAACTACTGCCTAGCACCGAGAGGGTCTTGACTGAGAAGGTTGCTGGCGGGGACACGAAAGCGCTGAAAGTGAACCGCGCCGAGTTTGCCGGAGACCGTTTGGTTTAAGTTATGCCGCCCTAGCCGGTGCGTCCAGCATGGCGTAGTATCGGTCTTCTGCCTCGGCGGCGGAATGTTTCCGATGGGCTCCAGAAGGCGGCGGTTGTTGAACCAGTCGACCCATTCGAGCGTGGCGAATTCCACGGCTTCGAAGTTGCGCCATGGTGCTCGCCGATGGATGACCTCGGCCTTCTAAGTACCGTTGATTGTTTCGGCGGGAGCATTGTCATAGGAATCGCCGACGCTCCCGACAGACGGCTCGATGCCCGCCTCCGCCAGCCGCTCAGAATATCGAATGGACACATATTGCGAGCCGCGGTCGGAATGATGAACCAGCCCGCCACGTTTGACAGGCCGCCGATCATAAAGCCTGGTCGAGGGCATCGAGGGCATCGAGGGCATCGAGGACGAAGCCCTCATGAGCGGTCCGGCCCGCCCGCCAGCCGACGATACGGCGAGCGAACGCATCGATCACGAATGCCACATAAACGAAGCCTTGCCAAGTCGCCACATAGGTGAAGCGGATAACCAAAGCCTGTTCGGCGCGGGAGCCTTGAAGTAGCAATTGATGCGGTCGAGCGGACACGGAGCAGACTTGTCCGACATGGTGGTTTTGATTGCCTTGCCGCGAATGACGCCTTGAAGCCCGTCATTCTAATAAGCCGAGCGACCGTGCAGCGGGCGATGTTGCAACCTTCTCGCTGCAACTGCCGCCTTAGTTTCCGCACGCCATAGACCTGGAAGTTCTCGTTGAACAGCCGACGTATCTCGACTTTCATGGCAATATCATTCCGTCCGCGGGCCGACAGGCGACCCAGGTCCGCGGGCTTGGCGACGACCTCATAATAGGTGGACATAGCAATCGGCAGCAGTCTGAAGATGGCTCGACCCCGAGCACCGAGCGGTGTTCGTCGATGAAGGAAATCATAGCTTCAGTGGGCGGTCGATCTCCGCCTAAGCAAAATACGCCGAGGCTTTGCGCAAAATCTCACTCGCCTGACGAAGCTCGCGGTTCTCCTGCTCCAGAGCCTTCATCTTCTCCGCCACCTCACTCGGCAAACCTGCACGCTTGCCACTGTCGATCTCGGCCTGAAGTGTATGTGCCGAGCAACCGATCTTGGCCGCTATCGATGATACCGCCGCCCAGCGGGAGGGATTTTTGGCTTCATACTCCGAAACCATCCGAATGGCGCGGCACGAACCTCAGGAGAGAATTTCTTCGTTTTGCTTGTCATAGACCCTGCTTCTCACGAGTTGGGGTTTCCGGCAAACCCGGTGCGGTTCACTTCCGCTAGCGGGAATACACCTTGTGCCACTAGGCCAGAATCGCGGTCACACGAATCTCGATATGCATTGTTGGTAGTCCGAGTGCCTCCACCCCTGTTTGTGTCCAGATCGGTGCTCGATCTGGCATATAGCGGCGATATAGGCGCGTAATGGTCTCGTTGACTATGGCTGGGAAGCCGCCGACGTGGTATGTATTGACATGGACTACATCCGTCCACTTGGCACCTGCAGTCGCCAGTGTCCGCTCAACATTCTCAAATGCCTGCTCAATCTCGGCAGTAAGGTCCTCTGGAATTGCAAGGTCGTTATCCCAGCCGCCTTGTCCTGAGATTTCGACACGGTCGCCAATCTTCAGTGCCTGAGAATAATGCAGGAGTTCGTGAAGCTTCTCGCCATACCCGGGCGTGAGGAATAGTTCAGGTTTCGACATGGCTAAATCCTAATGTTAGAGAAATTGCTCCGTGAGATTGAACCATCCCTCGTAGGCGGTCGGCCAATTGAAGGGAGCTCCAATCGACCGTATTTCCGCGGGTTATACTGCCCCCTAGCTCAAGCACCGTTAGTCGCGGCAAGGGATTTAAGCAGATGCAGCTCAGGCTATCGGTCCCACTAATTCCGCAATAACTGGCGAGAGTGTATGGTAGCCGGCTCCTCCACGAAGCCGGCCTGTTTTGCCAATACGATGCCAATACGATGAACGCTGCGAACCACTGATGATGGATCCCAGAACATCGCTAAAATGCTCCGACTCCGCCGCGGGCTGGCTAACTAAATCAGGCGGAACTAGGAATGTCGCCTCAGGGCGTTTGTCGCTTCCTCGGGGTCAAACATCGACGTGCCGCTGTTAGCTGTTGTGGCTGCCACTTCGCTCTGGAGCACGTCCCAATGCTCCGCCAGTTTCCCATTCTCAACGCGGAAGATGTCGATCGCGATCAGCGGCTCTTCCGCCCAGCCGCGAATGCGACCGTGGATCGCGACAAGGTCACCACCAGCTATGACCAAGCCGGGCTCGTAGTAAACATGATCGGGCAATTCAGCCACGATCGCCTGCAAAGCGTCCCTGCCTTGAGAAATGTTGGGGTTGTGCTGGATGTAATCTTGAGCGTAGAGCCGCTCCACTGCCGACGTGTCTCGACGCTGAAATAGCGCAGTCATTGCCTCAAGAACCAGCGCCTTGTTGCGCAGCGGACGGTCATCAGAGGGTTGCGCGGCGGCCCGCGTTATCGTCATTGCCCCTTTCATCCGCATGAACTGACCGTCGGGTAGTGTCGCAAACGATAGGACGACGTTTCGATCATAATCCTGTACATTTGTTACCGTCGCGCCGCTTTTTTCCTGCCAACTTACAGCGAAAATACTGTTGCCGAGTGGGGCTACATCGATGTCAACGGTCTCAATGCGGGCGAACGGCCCTTCTTTGATCTCAAACTTCAGTTGAGTGGTCGAAAGCAAGGTTAGGCTCACTCGGAAACTGGGATAGGTGACGTCCATCTCTAATCCGACGGGAAATCCAATTTTAGTCATTCGTAGGCGCTCCTTTAATATGACACTTAAGTGCAACGCAGGCCCCTGCGTGCCGCGCGGGTTCAGTTGTCTGGTGGGTCGAGGAAAACATGCAGCACGCGAATGAGGCCGCCATCGATATGCGCGACATCCGTGCCAGTTACGACTGCCGCCGCTCCTGGTGGGCCTGCACGCCACTGCAAACGTCCAACGCCATTGTGGCCAGCTGCTGGCCGCATCGCCGAAAAACTGAAGCTCTCAGGCAGATGCTTTAGAACGTCCGTCACAGCTCGTGAGATCGCCTCATGTCCTCGCGAGGAACGGTGAGGTTCGTGCAGCAACCCGTCTTCATGATAGATTTTTCTGATAGCCACTATGCGGCGACTAGCGTCGCGTTCACCGAAGACCGTGTCGAGGTTGGCCTTCATAAGTGTCTCGAAATCCATCCTGCCTCCTTTAAGGCGACTTAGACAGCCTTAGATGATGAGGTGACGCCCGCAGCACGAGTACTAGGCGTACCTCTTCGCAACTTCAATCAAGCAGCTGAGTTCGGCGCAGGCGTGTTGAGCAGTTGCTGCTCCCACAGATAAGCAATACCGCTGCCAGCAGCATGCTGGATCATCACCTCGTTGAGCGCACCGGCGGTCTTTGACCTTGCCCAATCCCGCTGCCATTCTGCCGCCAATGCCATCCACGTAATCATGTTCACGCCGGCCGCGATCATTCGCTGTATGGCGACTTCATGCGCCTCTGTCGAAACGGCGCCGGACGCATCAGTAACGACCGTCACGTCCCATCCTTCACCCGCCGCTTGGATCGCTGGCATAGCAACGCAAACTTCAGTCCAGAGGCCGGCGAAGATCAATTGCTTTCGGCCGGTTCCCTTGACCACATCAACGACGCTTGGGTCCTCCCAGGTGTTGATGAAGGTACGGTCGATGATTTCCTGGCCGGGGAATACATCGGTGATCTGAGGGAAAATACGGCCACCGCGATCCGCAACGACGGTCGTAAGTATAGTGGGCACATCGAAGACCTTTGCAGCCTTGGCCAACGCAGCCGAATTGTTCACTACCATGTGAGGATCGTGACTGTTGAGATTGGCAAGCTGGTAGGGCTGGTGATCGATCATAACTAGAACCGAATCCTCAGGTCGAAGAAGAGCGCTCAAGCCGTTGCGAAAAGTCATATCGATAGTCCTTAATTTGAGGGGAACACTGGATCGCAATTAGAAACTACAGAAAGCCTTTGCATGACGCGGTGCAGGACCTGCCACTCTGGTGCTGTTCTTGCTCCCAACTGCGTTCGTCTTTTCGCTAAGGCTTGAGTTTTCTGCCGTTCTTCCAGAAGGTTCTGTCGCGTCAGACAGATTGCTCCGGGAGACGGGTAGCTGGCAGATCGCTCCGAACAATATGAACCGGACAGGTGTGAGGACAGGTACTTCTGTCGCATTGCTTCTTACACCACGCAGCGCAGCGGCCTGGGTGAGTAAAGCGTCGACAAGCGAAGTCTTTCCGATCGTTGGAAGACTAGTGCCCTACTAGTCCGATCTGGTGTCTCCAAGACAAGGGATAATGCAAATGAGTTGGAATCCATCTATTGAACCGAGTTGCCCAGAGGAGGTCGGCCTCGAGGCGATCGAGACCCTTATCGTTCCCCGTTCCCGCGACCTTGGCGACTTCCAGGTCCGACGCGCTTTACCAGCCCCAAAGCGGCAAATGGTCGGGCCTTTCATCTTCTTCGATCAGGCAGGGCCCGCTGAGTTGCTAACGGGCCAGGGCGTAGATGTCAGGCCGCACCCGCATATTGGCCTCGGCACAGTGACCTACTTGTTCAAGGGCGATTTCCATCACCGCGACAGCACAGGTGCAGATCAGGTCATCAGGCCCGGTGCGCTGAACTGGATGGTGGCTGGCCGCGGCGTTACCCACTCAGAACGCACATCTTCGACAGCGCGAAGCGGCCCGAATAGCCTGTTCGGCGTCCAGACCTGGCTGGCACTACCAGAGAGCCACGAGGACGTGGCACCCAGCTTCGAACATCACGGCAAGGAGACGCTGCCAGTCGTCGAGGACCGCGGTGTCTCGGTTCGGATCATTCTCGGCAATGTCTATGGCAAGGCCGCACCCGCGACGATGCTTTCTGAAACCTTCTACGCCGATGTGACACTTGAACCGGGAGGCCTGCTTCCGATGCCGGACAATCACGAGGACCGCGGCATCTACATTGTCGACGGTTCGATTTCAGTGGCCGGACAGGAATTCGAGGCTTCACAAATGATGGTGTTTAGGCCGGGTGACCGCATAACAGTGGCCGCCGGAGAACGGGGCGCGCGACTGATGATCCTCGGCGGTGCTACATTCAACGGGCCGCGTTACATCTGGTGGAACTTCGTCGCCTCATCGCAGGAACGCATTGAATTCGCTAAGGCGGAATGGCGCGCGGCAAACTGGGGCAAGGGTCGCTTCGACCTCCCCGTCGATGACCGGAATGAATACATTCCTTTGCCTGATTAAACGAAGACGGACCGGAGAAAAGACGATGAACCAGTGGCCCCATCTCGACTATCTAGGTTGGCGCGAAACATGTTCGGCCTTGCACCTCTACCTGCAGATCGTGGGGAAATACCGACTGGCGCACACTCCCTGGCTCAATCATTCGTGGAACGCAACATTCTACGTCACACCACGCGGGCTGGCCACTTCGCCGATCCCCGATGGACCAGGTATCGAGATTCTGTTCGATTTTCTCGCACACAGGGTCATCGGCACCTGTGGGAACGGACACTCAATTTCCTTCGATCTCAAGCCGATGACGGTCGCGACATTTCACCAGAGTTTCGTGCACCTGATCTCGGAGCTTAGCGGAACGCCAACATTCAATGGCCGCCCAAACGAAGTGTCGTTCCCAATTCCGTTCGCCGAGGACCAACGTGACCGACCCTATGACCGTGAGGCCGTTCAACGCCTGCATCAGGCTTTAGTCTCGATCGATAGGGTCTTCACCCGGTTCCGGACATCATTCCTCGGAAAATCAAGCCCTGTTCATCTGTTCTGGGGCAGTTTCGACCTGGCAGTAACGCGCTTCTCGGGGAGGCGTGCGCCGCTTCATCCCGGCGGCGTTCCCGCATTGCCCGATGATGTGGCGCAGGAGGCTTATGACCGCGAGGTGTCATCTGCCGGGTTCTGGCCAGGCGGCGGGGGCCTCGACTATCCAGCCTTTTACGCTTACGCCTATCCTGCACCCGGCGGTTACCGCAGCGCGGGTGTGCAGCCCTTTGGCGCCTTCTGGCACGAAGGACTTTCGGAGTTCATTCTCCCCTACGATGTCGTGCAGTCCGCCACCGATCCCGATGAAGCATTGATGGCTTTCCTTGTCTCGACCTACGAGGCCGCGGCCGACCTCGGCCACTGGGATCGCGATCTTCTGGAGTGCGCGCACGGACAACCGCGGCAGGTGCGCGCGCCAGACGCGGCGTTAGCCCACGATGGGCCGTCGCTCGGCGGGGAGCTAGTCGAGCGGGACGATGGCCCAACTAAGGGGCGTTATCGCATTGTTATTGATGGCATTGAAGCGGAGATGGCATATAGCCGAGCCGGAGCACGCTTGATCATCATTGATCACACAGATGTGCCCGGCGCGTTGCGTGGCCGTAAGGTTGGCGAACGGCTCGTGCGCCAAGCGGTTGAGGATGCTCGGCGCGATGGCATTCAGATCATACCGCTTTGCCCATTCGCAAAAGCACAGATCGGCCGTCATCCTGAGTGGCAAGACGTGGTGCGCCGGTGACGAGAGCCACGGCTGGCCGGAATATTTATGCCTTCGAAAGATAATTGAGGGACTTGCTCTTTGACAAGCCGCTCCTAAATGTACCAAGCGATCGGGCTCCTAGCCCTTGTTAATGTCCGGAGGTGATGTTTCTGATTGTCTCTAAGCAGGCGAGTTTGGCACATGTCGAAATCATCGACATCTACGCCTCATACCCGACCCTCTATCAGGGCATCAGTAGCCCAGGTTGACAGATTGACGGCACGCGGCTCGGATATCTCTCGATGGCAAGCCAGGAGGCTTGATGAGTCGAGGCCACGAAGAAATACGCGCCGCAAGTCGTCGCTAATTACGGCTACGCAAAGCTAAACCCACAATTCCTGCGGCAAAAAGCATAAGTGGCTGGACAGCTGTTACATTCCACAATCGCGAATGATCTGTTTGCATATTCCTGAGGACTAAAAATTACGAGTTCGGCCAGCTTGTGACCGGAATCTTAGTCTTTATTTTTGACATAGCGCAGCAATAGCATGGCAATCAGGGGGGCCATCGTTCCCAGATCTGGTGAATCTGGTTGAATTGACCACTGAACAATGAAAGCTCACAGTCTGGGGATCCTAGCCCTTAAAGCGAAAAAACCTCGTCTGACGATCCAAGCATGCGATGGCTTACCGCCAGCGCCTGGCCAATTGCATTTCGAGCAGTTCGTCCGCTGACGAGGTCTCAACCGGTACAGCCTGACTTCCCACTCTTGGGCCGAGGCGCGTTTGGAAAGCTGGTGAGGACTTATACGTCAAGCTGCAGCTCGTCTCCTGCTGGCACTGAGCAGCAGATAAGAGCCTCTTGTTCACTTGCTGCGTAACTTGGCTCAAATAGATAACTCACATTACCCTTGAGAACTTGCGCTCTGCATGCACCGCAGTTTCCAGCACGGCAGCTGTAAGACGGGGAAAGGCCGCGTTGCTCTGCAAGCTCTAGCAGCGTGCCACTCCCTGGCGCCCAGCTGGCCTCCTTCGCAGAACGGCTAAAGACGACCTTCACCGGATCGGTCGCTGGAGCGTGAACAGCCCGTTTCGCTTTTTCACCGCCAGCCTGAAAGCGTTTCAGTGCCGATGGTCCGAATGCTTCTGCATGGATCCGGTCATCGCTGATGCGCATGCCACGTAGCCCGTCATACATCGACTGCATGAACGCCGGTGGGCCACAGAGGTAAAAGTCGAAGTCGCCGAAGGGTAGATGCGCTTTCAGCAGATTTATGTCGATGCGTCCCATAACATCGAACTTCTCCTCATCCTCAGCCTCCGGTGCGCTCAAGACCCGGACTTCCCGCACGCTGCCTTCACCTGAGCGAACGAGGTGTTCAATCTCTTCATCGAAGGCGCGTTCTGACACAGTCCGGGAGGAGCGGAAAAGCCAGGTGGGTCGGCGATAGCGAGTTCGCCCTCCCTCCTCCACGAGGTGGTGCAGCATGGACAGCATCGGCGTGATGCCAATACCCGCGGCCAGCAATACAGCAGGCCGACGCCGCTCCGTTGCGTCGATGACGAAGGTGCCTGCAGGCGCCATGCTTTCGATCACATCTCCCGGCTGCAGCCCGTGGAGCAGCTGGGAACCCTTGCCGTCCCGCTTGACGCTGAGCCGGTAGTATTTGTCGGAGGGCGCACTCGATATCGTATAGCTACGTCGGAGGAAGCTACCTTCGACAGGTATCCGGATCGGAAGATGCTGCCCCGCCTTGTGACGGATCGGCGCCTTGCCATCTGCGGGTTTGAGATAAATCGACCGTATTGTCTCGCTTTCCGCGATCACCTTTTCGACCCGCAGAGGCCGCCAGGTTCTGGCTTGCCGCGCAGCTTCCAAACGCTGTTCCGCCTCCATCCAGCTTCCGGTCGCCAGACTATCAGGGGAGGATCCGTTTTCGATGAATGTCCAGCGCAGCGGCAGCGCATCCGGCCGCAGCACGATCTTTTCCGGGAGAACGCGCCACAACCGCTCCGCACCTTCAAAGGCTGCAATTTCCGGAGGATCCAAGACCACCTCCACCCTGCCGCTCACCTGCAGCAGGTCACCCTTATTATGGTCGATGAACAGTAGCCCGGCGCGGGGATTGACAAGAAAGTTGCCGAGCGTGTTGAAAAACAGATTGCCGTTGAAGTCCGGAACAGTCAGCGCCCCATCCTCATCAAGGCGCACGAATCCGGGCCTGCCGCCACGATGCGATACGTCCACCTGGCGGCCGTGTTCGACACGATCTGCATAGGAAGCGACGAAGAATGTGTCGGCGCCGGCGATCATCCCGCGTGCCTGCTCATTCAGCTCATCCAAAACGACAACTCTGGCCGACGTCCTCACCGCCGGATCCCGAACGAAGTCGAAATGACGGTTCTGAATGTATCGCGGACAGTTGCCGAAGCTCTGACCGACAGCGACCTCGAAACGCTCACTATCCTGCCGCAGGATCGTGCCGTTCAGCCGGTTCCTGCGCCGGGTCGCGAGATCAACACCGACCAGACCGACGGGATCGCCATCTTCCATCCCGCTCTCCGCCGGATCAGTCCCGTCTCGAGGCGCGTCGACTGCAAGCGTTGCGGGATCAGGAGAATGAAGAAAGCCTGGCCGGCCAGCGCGGATGGTCGCCCAGGGCCGGCCATCCGGATCGACCGCGCCGATCACAATGAAAGGCAAAAGGGGAAAGAATTCCCGGTGCTGGTCGAGCAGGAAGTTCCGCAGCACTCTTCGACCGACTGCGTCCATCTGGTCGATGACACCTACGCTTCTTTGCAGTTCAAGCTCACCCTCATGCCAAGGCGAAGCATGGCGTTCCACACCTTCTGACATATTCGCCTCCTTGAATTGGTGGCCGGTCACGCCCGGCCGAGCGTGGTCTGTCAGGCCTTGAGGCCGGCTGCGGACTTCGGAAATTCGACGAAACCGGGAAGCGCCTCGATGCGGGTCAACCAGTGTCGCACTTGCGTATAAGAGGTGAGATCCACATTGCCTTCCGGCGCGCCGGCGACGTAGCTGTAGAGTGCGACGTCGGCGATTGTCGGCCTGTCGCCGATGATAAACTGATGCTGCTCAAGCTCCTGGTTGATCAGTTTCAGAATGCGATGCGCGCGCGCAATGACCTCTTCGGCGCGAAAATCAGCGCCGAACACGGTGATCAATCTTGCAGCACAAGGTCCATAGGCTATTTCGCCGGCCGCTACCGACAGCCACTTCTGAACCTTGGCGACGCTTTCCAGATCGTCCGGGAGCCAGTCGTTTCGGCCCAGTTTTGTGGCGAGATAGACCAGGATGGCATTGGAATCATTGACGATTAGCCCATCATCGTCGAGCACCGGCACCTGACCGAAGGGATTGAGCTTCAGGTATTCAGGGGTCCGGTGCGCGCCATTCGGAATGTCCACCTCGATTAGCTCGGCCTTCTGTCCGAGCAGGGAGAGGAAGAGGACGGCCCGATGGGCATGACCGGAGAGCGGCAGGTGATAAAGCTTCATCTCAGAGGTTCCTGGTTTAAACAATTGGCCAAAGCCGTAGCGGCAATCTCAACTTCCAAAAAAATTGCAATGGACGGAGTTGCTGCGTGTGCTTGGCAACGACATGCTGCAGACGATGCCTTCGGGAATCCGCGTAAAAGTTGTGCTAAAGCGAGAAGTACGCATTTTCGCCAGGTAGGAACGCTCGGAGTAAGTATCGGGTTCGTCGAAGGACCTATGATTCGAGCTTCAGTCGACCAGTTTTCCGCGAAGGGACGAACTGAAGTTCACAAGCTCCATCGACCATTTGATCCCATCCGGGGAGCTTTTGAGATCGGCTTTCTGAGTCCCCAGCTGTTTGGCTTTCGCTTCGACGGAGATCGGCAAAGCCACAGCCTAGCTCGGGTTTGGTTTCAGGAGGTAGTTTTGTCATCATCGTCGAGGCGATCAATGCCACGATTTGTATAACGTGTGCAGATAGGGTCATTGTCTAGCTCCTAGTGACAATGATGGCAGCCGCGTTGCTGCCATCATTGCTGCACTCAGCGTCTTGGGAGGCGCTTTCGCTGAGATGTGGTTGGGTTACGAAGCGTTGGAAACGGTGCGGTTGACGAGGGTCACCGACTTGTCGGCATTGACCTTGTAGATCTCGCGAACGTCGCGGCCGTCACCGTTGGAGAAGGTGTGGAAGAAGGTCGAACCGGCAGGAGCCTTTTCCAGTTGGACGTTGGCATTGTCATAGGTGATAGAGCCGGGGATCGGCGCGACGGAAGCAAAGGCTGCCGAACCGGCGATCAGGGAGGTCACTACTGCGGAGATAAGAGTTTTCATGGCTGTATTCCTTCTGTTAGTTATAGGTTGAGACCGCGCTGGGTGTTTCGCCGACGTCCACACATCACACGATGTCAGATGGCTGCATCTCAGCCGCTGCCAAACGGGCGCGCGCCATTGGCATTTCAGTTCGACGAAAAGTATTTCTGGCTGAGTTTCCGATTTTTCTGTCCGAACGTATCTATTTTTCCTAAATCGGAAAATTTAATCCGGTCAAACGTACATGTTAAGATTGTATTCTTCGCGTCTGCATGCAGTTCCTATGATCAGATATCAGCAATTCGGTTCTGCATGATCCGAATATACATCGACTGAACAAAGAGGCGTTGCCGATGGTGCGGCCACTGTACCAATCTTGCTGAATGCATTTAGGGGAGCCGCTGTTGATAAAGATCAGTAACTACACAGAGCGAGGCTCATCTGTCTCAGGTTGTTTTTGAGAGAGTTTGCAACTTAGGGTTTCTCGGACTGCGTGCGCGGCGAATTATTCGGGAATAATTCGAGAGCGACGTTTTCGCGAATGCGGCTCTGAATGAAGATGTGGTTGTTCAGCAACATCTACCAATGTCGAGCAACATCGGGGCTCCGGAGTGATAAATATTTGCTCGGTTTCTGCGCTCTGGCGGACGGCAGGTCCGGTCATGCTATTAGAAGGGCTGCCTTATAAGTTTGTTGGAGTACGCTATGCCGCGACTTCACAGCCACATTGACCGCCATCAGGCCAGCACATGTATCATCATACGCCTTGCACTCAAGTCGTTGCGGTTAAGCCTTATGTAGAATTCGGTGTGACGTGGCCGCTCACTCAGCTCTGGATGCGAGGTGACAAATAGGGCGGACATGGCCGTGTCCGATCCGAGTGTATCGTGGTACGGTCTAGGTCGCGCTTGGAACGGGTTGTCAATTCAGTTTTCTGCCTGCAGCTAGCGCCGGAGCCGAAGCTCCGGCGCGGGCCAGCGCATGGGGCGGGGGAGGAGGGGCGGCGCTGGCCGTAGATGGTTGGGTTCCATCTGCTAAACACTTTGGGCCACTCTGCGTATCTTCGCGTGCTCCTTATTGCTGTTGTATTGCCTGGCTTGCGGGCGAAGAGTTCGCTGTGCCTTTGGCCGACGCCGACGCAGAGGCCGCGATCGCCCTAGCCCAAGCAATTAGAGTTGCGGTGTTGAACCTCGATGGCAGGATTTACAGATATGAAGTAAGCGTGGTTCAGATCACGTCACTCTGAAACATATGGATACAGCTACTCTGAACCGCTCCCGGTACCGGCCACTTGATCGCGGCCACAATCCTAACAGCCGGGTGCATTGAACGCGGCGCTCACGTGGGCCACCCTAGCTAAGCGATTTCCGCCGTACCATTCCATGCCCCGTCTAACAGTATTTGGGGGTTTCGTCGCGGGGCCGCAAGCGAGCAACTGGCCTTAGTCGGGTTCCATAATTATGCATATGCCATTTCACGAGGAATATCGTAGTAAAAACAACAGCGCAGATTAGAACTTGACCGCCAACTCGACTATGGTTGCTGCTAAACGCTTCTACTCAGGCCAATGGCTTAGGGTATCCGCCCTTACGTTTGACTCGCTTAGATGCGGCAGACCTTACACAGCCGACACCCGTTTTTGACGTCTTCAGTGGCCTCGTCATTTTGACGCCGCTTCTGAGCGGTTAAGCAAGAGCCGGACCCCTGTGTAGTCCCCGTTCGTGATTTCTACCCCATTGGCAGCATAGGCTGCTTTGATCTTCTCCTTGGTACGCTCAGTTGCCGATCCAGTGGTCTCAAAGCGATGCACTGTGGAAAAAGCGATTCCCGCATTCTCAGCCAAGTCCCGAACTGACCATTTCAACATCGCTCGAGCGGCCCTGTTTGCTTCCGGAGTCAGCGCAGCCATGACACTTCCAAACTAAATGAATACGGGTGTAGCGAAAACGCTTGACGAGTGGCACCACAGCGTCTATGAATACAACCGTAGGCGTAAGCTATCGATTCGTATAGCTGCGCATGCATTTCCGTGTCCGAACGCCCCCGAGTTTTGGTCTGCGACGGCATTCAGCCGCCGAGTTCGCGCTCGGTCGAATCGAAGCAGGATGTATCCATGGAACTCCGCCAACTCTCCTACTTCGTAGCCGTTGCTGAGGAACTGCACTTCGGGCGTGCGGCTATGCGAGTGAACATCGCCCAGCCGGCACTGAGTACGCAGGTCCAGGCGCTGGAGAAGGGGCTTGGCGTTCAGTTGCTGACGCGCTCGACCCGCAAGGTGGAGCTGACGCGGGCAGGGGAGGTGTTCTATGATCGCTGTATCAGGATGTTGGGGGAGCTGGATCTTTCCGCCGAGATGGCACGGGCGGCTGGAGGCAGAACAATGCGCGAGATCAGGATCGGGACGATCTATCCGGCAACAACGGGTGTGCTGCCGGCATTCCTGGCCCGGATCGGACGGAAGTTTCCCGATATTCGCCTACATGTCTCGAATGGCTCGACGGCCGACATCATCCGTCAGCTGGAATGTGGGAAGCTCAATCTCGGCTTCATCCGTCCCGTCGAGAACATCGGGTCCTTGCGGTTCTTCTCGATTGCGCATGAGCGCTATCTGCTGGCGGTCCCGATGGGAAATCCGCTTGCATCAAGACAAGAGGTGACGATCGAGGATCTGAAGGCTGAGAAAATCATCGCGTTCAAGCGGCAGAACCTTTCCTATACCGAGCGCTATTTCACCGAGACCTTCGCGGAGCACGGGCTGAATGACAATGTCGCCTATACCTGTGACGACACCTTCTCGCTGATTTCGCTCGTATCCTCAGGCCTGGGTGTCGGCTTTGCGCCTGAATGGACGGGGGAGCTGCCGGGCCGGTACGTCATCTTGAAAAAGGTGACGGGCATCGATCTGAAGATCGGGCTTGGTGTTGCCTGGAGCAAGGATGATCCGACGGCGGCACGCGATGACATCATAGATATTGCCAGGACACTGGGACGGCCGGGCAGATGAGGGTAGCGGGGTGCTACAGAGCTCACTGCCGCGCCTTCATGCGGAACGCCATGGCCGGGCGAAGTCGTTACCGCCTGACCCTTGCGGGTCGCTCCGCTCAGGCTCCTTCGGCTTTCCTACTTCGGGCCCCTGACGTGACGAGAATTCCCGCTTTCGCGCCCTTTGGTCGCCGCGATGCTGAAAGCTCCGATGCTCTTCATTGTCTGGCCCGGATCTCGCGCAAGCGCGGCTTTGATCCGGGCGGTCTTCAGCGGCTGTTTCGGTAAATGGGGGATTGCCGCAAAGTTATCTGGTTGTTTGCTGCGCAGTACATATGGACATTTTTGCGGATATGCGCCATAGAATCTATATTTGCTGCGCAGGGAATATCTATGGAAGAGCCCATAGCTTTCGATATGTTGAGTGAGTTGACGGCCAGCCTGAAGGAGGCAGGCGGAGAAATCACGTCCGAGCCTATGTTTGAGCAGCAGATCGGAAACTCTCGCGCAGATTTCCTTATAGATGCGCGATTTTTTGATGCGCCTCTCAAACTTGTTGTCGAGGTCAAAAGATCGGCTTTTCCAAGAGACGTCAGGGAAGCAATCTGGCAGCTGAAAAAATACATTGCCGCCATGCCGCCCGGCAATTCCAGAGTTCTTCCCCTATTGATGGCCGATACCATTTCCCCAGGTGCACGAGCACTCCTGCGCGAGGAGAAGATCGGTTATTTCGATCGTAGCGGCAGTCTCTATCTTTCGTCCGACAATCTCTTTGTTCTCGTCGAAAAGCCAGCCTCGAAGCAGCAGGCTCGATCGCTCAACAATCTGTTCGTTGGGAGTCGCGCACAGGCCCTCCATGCCGTCTGGACATTTAAGGACCAATGGTTCGGTGTGCATGAGCTGGCCGAGCGGGCATCCGTATCTCCGACAACTGCATCCCAGGTTCTTATCGAACTAGAGCGCCGCGAATGGGTGAACTCCAAGGGTGCCGGTCCATCGAAGGAAAGGATACTCTCCAACCCCCGCGCGCTGCTTGACGAGTGGTCTTCCTATGTCGCTTCGATCAAACCGAAGCCGCTCCGCTCTTATTATATGCGGATGACCAATATCGATGAGGCGATGCATGAGATTGACCGCATCTGCGATGAGACGGGAGTTCGCTACGAAATTTCCGGGCTCATGGCTGGGCAGATCCATGCACCGCACCTCTCGAAAATATCTCAAATCCATTGCCGCATCGATCACGGCGGCGAAAGCCTTCTTCGGAAACTGGGAGCAAAGGCTGTCAAAGAAGGCTGGAATTTGGCAGTTATAGACTCTAATCCACGCCACGACTTTCTGTTTCGCCAGAGGGTCGGTCATGTCTGGGTCACAGATCCACTTCAAACTTACCTCGACCTTCTGCAGCTTGACAGCGGTCGCGCAAAGGAACTGGCTGACCACCTTCGGCTGACAAAACTCGCGGGATCCGAATGACAAAGCCCCAGATACTGACTGAATACAGTGCCGATGTTACTCGCGACTGCGAGCGCGTCCTGGTTACGCTCTTCAGCGGCCTCGGCCCCTGGCGGGATTCCGTCTTTCTGGTCGGCGGACTGGCACCGCGCTACATCGTCACCAAGCGGCCGCCTGACGTCCCGCCTCATGCAGGAACCGGCGATATCGATGTCGTCGTCGATCTGTCGGTCCTCGCCGACACAGAGGCATACCGGACGCTCGAGCAGAACCTCAAGAAAATGGGTTTCGAGCGTGCGCAAAATGACAAGGGCAATAAGGTAAACTGGCGTTGGCAGACCCTAACCGAGCACGGTGTTCTCGTCATCCTGGAGTTCTTGGCAGACGATCCGAAGCTCCGGGGTGGCGCATTGCAGGAACTGCCGACGGAAGGAAATGTTTCTGCGGTGAATATTCCTCACGCGTCGCTCGTGTTCGGGCACCACGATCGGATGGAAGTCACCGCTGATCTGTTGGGTGAAAAAGGCCGCTCGACAGAATCCATCCCCTACGCCGATATCGTGGCATTCACATGCCTCAAGGCGTTTGCCTTTGATCACCGGCGTGAGCGCAAAGATGCGCACGATCTCATCTATTGCCTCGAACACGGAGAAAGCGGGCTCGCCGGTGCAATCGCCAAATTCCAAGAGGTTCTGAAAGGCAACGATCGGGAGGTCATCGAACGTGCCCTGACGCTATTGCTCACCCGTTTTTGTGATCCGAAGCCAGACGAAGGCTACCTGCGCGAAGGCAATGTTGCCGTGGCGCAGTTCGAAATTGAAGGTGCTGCAGACGACACGGAAATCAGACAAGCCCGGATTTTGCGCCAGCGTGACGTCAATGGCATCATGCGAGAGTTTTTAGGCGCGCTAGGTATTGCGTTTAAGTGATGCTCGGAGCGCGGAAGCGGATATCACATTCTGATACCATTATTTTCTATGCATGTTTTCGGCAGAGAACAGGGGTTGCGGGTTCGATTCCTTTCAAGAGGATGAGCATCACTGAAAGCAGGGCATCCGCCCCAAGGGTTCAAGACTGAGCTCGTCACGTCAATAACGCGAGGTCACACAGCTTCTAAGGAGCGGAATTGGCCTCTAAACCTGTCCCTTGGACGGCATATGGCCCCATCTTTTGAATTACCGTGGCTCGGCGCGCTGGTGGCCGGTTGAAATTCTGATCATTTGCTGAAAGTTTGTGCTTTCAATCGATCGGGAATATTCAATTGCAGTTCTTGCGTTCATTTGGGCCGGCAGTGACTGGCACGGCTCCAATGGAGGCTCTGCGCGCGGGCCTTGGAGCTTTCATCGGGCTTTGGCTCTCCGGCTATTTCTTGCTGTCTCCCGGCGTCGATCTTGAAAATGGCCTCTACCTCGTCGCACCGCTGGGCGCGACTGCCGTTCTTGTGTTTGCCGTTCCCAACAGTCCGCTTGCTCAGCCATGGTCGGCAGTCATCGGCAATACGGCCGCTGCTCTTGTTGGCGTGGCAATCTCACTGTTCATTCACGAACCGACGTTACGGATCGCCCTTGCTGTCTCGATTGCGATCCTTGTGACGTTTATTCTGCGGGCAGTTCATCCGCCTGCGGGAGCCGTCGCGATGACGGCTGCCATGAGCCCGGAAGCTGTGGAGCATCTTGGTTTCTGGTTCGCGCTTGCGCCAATTGCGACGGGCACTGCAAGCATCGCCCTGATTGCGATGGCCTATGCCAGGCTGACAGGGCGCCGCTATCCATTTCGTCAATTCGACCAGCAGAACAGGCATGGCACAGCTGACAGGATCGCCGTCGAACGGCTGGGCCTTTCCGAAGCTGAGCTAAGCGACATCCTTCAAAGGTATCGACAGTCATTCAATCTCGGCGTTGAAGATCTGGCACGTCTTATCGGTGCAGCGGAGCTCGAGGCGGCAGCACACCAGACCGGCACTCCAACTGCGGCCGCCATCATGTCCTCGAACCTGATCACTGTGAAGGCAAACACAGATTTGGGCACGGTAGCGGATCTCTTCCGGCGTCATCGTTTCACATCGCTACCCGTCGTTGACGATAAGCAGCGGTTTCTAGGCATCATCTTTCAGATGCACCTCATCAGCCGAGCAAGAGAAGACGCACTTCGTCTTGATCGAGGTCTCATCCCCGCTCTGCGAAGGTTGATCGATCCCGAAAGGGACAAGCCAATACGAGCAATCGACATCATGAGCGTCACGGTCCCTCGCGCTATTGCAACAACGCCACTCGGGGCGTTGTTGCCTTTGTTGGGCGATACAGATGTCGATGCGGTTCCCATCCTGGAATATGGGAAGCTCATCGGTATCATCACGAGAACTGACTTAATCGCCGCGATGGCCCGAGGAATAGCTCGAGCAGACGTTTGATGGCGTCAGCAAGAAGGGGCCCACACTCGAAACTGCGAACGGCATGAGCATCGGCTGCGGACCGCTCTGTCGTCCGTGCTGCTTGAGGACATCTTAATCTAAGTCGGTTCAGGCCCTCATCCTTTCTGGGACAATGTTGCTATCGGCAGGTGAGGTCAAACGGAAGCCAAGAAGCAGGCTCTGAAGGGTGGCGCTTTCGCTGGCCAAGGCTGCGCCCGCAGCGTTCAATTCTTCCACCATGGCCGCGTTCTGTTGTGTCGATTGGTCCAGATGGTTCACCGCGACATTGACCTGCGAAAGACCGACTGCCTGTTCCTGCGCTGCAATCGCGATGGCGTCCACATGGCTTGCGGCTTCCTGCACGAGCTCGCCAATTGCGGCCAGTCCGGTGCCGGTCTCGGAGACCAGGTCGACGCCTTGGCGAACAGCTAACTCAGAATTTCCGATGAGTCCCGAGATTTCACGGGCTGCCTGCGCCGAACGCTGGGCCAGCTCCCGGACTTCCTGGGCAACCACAGCAAACCCCTTGCCGGCCTCGCCGGCGCGGGCTGCCTCGACGCCAGCATTGAGAGCGAGCAGGTTTGTCTGGAAGGCAATCTGGTCGATCACACCGATTATTTGACTTATCTGGCTCGATGCCTGCTCGATCTTATCCATCGCAGCCACGGCGTTTCGTACCACTTCACCGGATCGACTTGCTCTTTCGCGTGCGCTCTTCGTTATGCTTCGGGCCAAATCCGAGCGTTTTGAAGTGGCCGTGACATTGGCTGTGATCTGTTCCAGTGCAGCGGCCGTCTCTTCAAGCGAGGCGGCCTGCTGCTCGGTGCGCTTCGACAGGTCATCCGATGCCGAAGAGACCTCGGATGCTCCGCCGGTGACGGTCGCCACCGATTGGCCAACGCCGACCAGAGCTTGCCGCAACTGCACCACCGAGCGATTGAAGTCGTGGCGAAGTTCTTCGAACTGCGGTGCAAAGGCTTCGTTCACCTCGCAAAGAAGGTCACCGGCAGCAAGCTTTCTCAAGGCCTTCGCCAGTGTGCCGGTTGCCTTGTTCATGCGTGCTTCGGCCTCCGCCTCCGCTGCGATTTGCATGTTAGCTCGGTCGCGTTCGGCCTCATCGCGCGCACGCTCTGCCTCCAGTTCCAGTTCGCAATTTCGGATCGCGGAAAGGCGGAAGACTTCTACCGCTTTGACCATATCTCCGACTTCGTCCTTACGGTCGGCAGATTGCTCGGTAGGTTCGAGGTAACCCTCCGCCAATTTGCGCATCGAATTGACGAGCGCCTTCAGCGGACGACTGATGGTCCCTGCCAGAAATACCGACAAGGCGATGACCAGAATGGCCCCGACGATGCAAAGGATCAGAACCGTTCCAAGCCGAGTGAATGCGGCTGCGGCGATGGCGCGTGCCTCGTTGCCGAGACGTTCGAGGCTTGCCCTTTCCAGAGCCTTCATTGCGTCAATGCGCTGACTGGCGGCTGCAAACCAGCGATCGGCATTCAAGTCACTGGCCGCTGTTGGACCAGTCCCGATCAAGGTCGACCGCGTTGTTTCGATCTCCTTGGATGCGGGGATGGATAGCTGCGCCGCGTAGGTGGCTTGCCGTTCCTTCTGGTGCAGGGCGAGGAAATTATCGATCAGCACATTTTGCGCGCCAGCCATGCGGGCAAAGGGAGCAATGCGCTCGGGGTCAATCTTGCCTGACGTGATGAAGGTGTTGCCGGTAGCGCGTTCCTGGCCTGCAATCTCCTTTGCCTGCATGAGCAGGTTATAGGCAATCATTTCGGCGGCGATCCTTGAGCCGACACCCTGGAGGGATAGTTCCGAGGCCATGCCCGAAAGCTCGCCAATCAGGCCGCTGTAGAAGTCGAAGGACTGTTTTCCGGTGAAGGAAAGGTTGTCGATGGATCGCCTGATGTCGGCGAGGCTTTTCAATGTATCCTGTGCGAAGGTCCAGCGACGGTTAAGCTCCGCGTTGTCGACGTCCGCCAAGGCATCAGCGAGATCGGGTAATTTTGCCAGAGCCTCATCCGTCAATTGGCGCGCTGTGAGCAGCGGTTGCTTGCCCGTGCTGCCCTTTGATCCTATATATCCAGCGCTCTGCCCCCGCTCTCCCTGAAGCACGTGGATCATGTCGCCCATCGCCGAAATGTTCTCGCTCACTTTGACGACGGTTTGCATCTGCTGGTAGGAACGCCACGAGCTCAGAAACTCCATCGAGGCAAGGGTGAGTGCTGCAACCAGGGGGATCATGATCGCAAGCCAGAGGCGTTTGCTGATTGAAAAGTCGGTGATGCGCATCTTGCAGGTTGTCCTGAGCTGGGGCATCATGCCGAATATCGTAACATCATGATACGATGTGAATTCTAGTGGTTATTTGTGTGATTCAGTAAACGCTTATCTAATGGATCCGGCGCGGTTTGACGAATGCCAAGCTTCAAAAAAATAAACCTCAGCGTGCATCAATCCACCGCGTATCTGGACAAAGCTTCAGTCAAAAACTGCACGTCTTACGCGCAAACTCCAGATGCATGGACGTTGGTCGATATTGATGGGCGGATCATCGCCTGTCGCCGTGTCGTGGTTCAAGCGATAGCATCCTGTCCATAAGGTAGCCGAGATTATCGGCTCCGGCACAGCCACTAATCACACATTCATGCATGTCGCAGATGGTGTCACAGGCTTGTTCACGCCGCGATCTCGAAACGACCGGAGGCACGAGCCTGCCGCGTTCCTTGGCCCCGAGCGGCCTCAGATACTTCATCATATTCTTGTCTGCCTTGATGCCACCGCCCTAAACGGTCTCGCCTGTGAAGCGTGGAAAGAGGACTTCATTTTCCAGATGCATGTGCTGGACCAGATCGTCGGCGAATTTTTTTGCGCCGGCGTAAAGCGCGCGCCATGAATTGCAGGCACCGTCCGGCAGATGAAATCCGCCTGTCACGTGCTCGAGTTCTGCCAGATGCTGTGCCTCGACGTCATGTTCGTGGCGCATCTGTTCGATGGGTCTCATCAGAGCTTGATGGTCGCCGCGTTCCATGAGCGGGAAGAGCATGAGCTCCTCGCGATGCATGTGGCTGTGTAGGTCGCTCTGGATGCGCTCCAGCAGATTTGCCAGGCCGATCGGTGCATCGGGGTGGTCGCCATGCACCTGCTCGACCTTTGCCGCAAGCGGGATCAGCGAGATGAGTTCTGCGCGGTGGGTGTCGTGGTAGCGTGTCCTGAGGTGCTTGATCAGATCGGCAGTTCCATCCGGTGCTTCTGTCGAGGCGGCGTCGACAAGGCCCTGCAATTCGTCCACCAGGGTTTCCGGCGAGAGTCCTGCGGCTTCAGCCGCAGCCTCGATGCTATCTGAGCCACCGCAGCAGAAACTGATGCCGTGACGGCGGAAAAGTGCGGCTGCACCGGGAAGGGAGGTCGCGATCTTTCCGACCGTCTGGCTTGCGTCAAGTTCCATCGAATTCACCTTGCTTTGCGCTTCAATGCGTTATCGCTGTGGTGCCGACTGTGGTGAGGAATGCCGATCCGGTCGTTGCGCTTTCGCAAACAAGATGCGCTCGTACTCCCCCGCGCGTTATGGCGCATGGGCATTGTTTTTCGCCCGCGATACCCAGGCAGCTCCCTCTCGCTCGTGATGAAAGCCGTTGGAGAACTTGGCTTTGGGATAAGTATGCCCGATCAGTTCGACGGCCTCTCGGGGTTCCATGCTGCCCGACAGCATTTCCTGGAAGATGGCGGCGATGCGTGCCATGTCGCAGTCCTGTGGTGAGAGACGGAAGGCATTTACCCCGGCCTCTTGCAAGTCCTTCAGTTCGCTGAGCAGGAGTTGGCACGTATGCGACATTGTCTGCACGCCATTGAGCACCAGGAATGACTGGCGATCGAGTGTCCTGATTGACAGGCCGTCCGGCTCGTCGCCACAGACGAACTGGCAATTGTCCTTGATCCTGCCCTTGGATCGGGCATGGGCGCAGCGAGCCGATATGGCAAGCGGCATGCGACCGAATACCATCACTTCGAGGGCCACATCCGGCGCGTCGGCGGCGATCCTGGCGATCGAGCTAAAGGGAAGTTCCGGCGGAAGACAGATACGGTCTGCCCCGCGTTGTGCCAGCAAGCGCGCGGTGGGGCTATTATAGACATTGACCAAGGGTCCGACGAGGTGCCGGCGGCCCTTGATCAGGCCGATGGCGGAGAGGTCGTTTACCTCGATGGGGTAGTCCGACGTCTCGATCAGCTCTTTCACGATCCGACTTTCTCGCTCTAAGGTGACGAGCGCCAGCGAGGAAAAGGCCACTGACTTCCCCGCCCGTTCCAGGCGTTCCACCACGTCTGCCAAGTATGGCTCGATGAAATGATGCCGTTTGGAGCAGACAGTCTCGCCGAGGATAATGTGATCCACGGGCGCTTCGTCTGCGATCTGATAATAGAAATCCCGCCATTTCGGGCCGTCCCAGAGATAGTAGACGGGGCCCAGTGTCAGTTCGGTCATGCTCATCTCCAGCGCTTCTCATAGGCGCCGACCGTTGTCTTCTGCCCTTCGCTCAGCGCTCTCAGCCGGGCCAACAAGGGGCCACGCCCCGAGGGGGCGGTTGCGAGTACCTGGCGCAGCGTCGATACGACTTCGGCCACATAGGCTTTGCCGCGCTGGCGTCCTTCGATTTTCAAGGCGGAGACGCCGGCATCCTTCAAGGCTTCGATTTCGCCCATGACGTCGAGGGACACGGGGTCTTCGAAGGCGTAGCCACGGGCATCGCCGATGTCGAAGCGTCCCTTGCACAGTGTGGGATAGCCGGCGGCCTCCCCATGGCTGAACCGGTTGATCGTATAAGTGCCGAGCTCCGACAACATGTCGGAGCCGTCCTGTCGGTACCGCACATGGCTCGCTGGGGAGCAGACGCCGTTCATATTGGGTGATTTGCCGGTGGCGTAGGAGGAGAGCGAGCAGCGTCCCTCGGCCATGACGCAAAGCCCGCCGAAAACAAAGACCTCAATCTCACATTTGACCTTGCGACCGATGCGGGCAATGTCGCCGATCGTCAGCGTTCTCGGCAAGACGACCCGTTTTGCGTCGAAGGCTTCGACGAGAAAATTGATGGCTTCGGGATTGGAAGCAGACGCCTGGACCGAAACATGCAAGCGCTGCTCTGGATAGTGTTCCCTGACATGGGCCATGAGGCCGAAATCGGCCAGGATCAGCGCATCGGCACCGAGCCTTACCGCGTCGGCCGCTGCGCTATACCAGATCTCTTCGTCGCCAGCCCGCATGAAGGTGTTGAGGGCGACAAATGTCATGCAGCCTTTCTTGCGGGCATAGATAATTGCGTCGCGCAGTTCGTCCCGGCTGAAATTGAGGCCGGGAAAATTGCGGGCATTGGTCTCGTCGCGGAAGCCGCAATAGACCGCATCAGCGCCTGCATCGACGGCTTCACGAAAGGCGGCTGGCGTTCCCGCCGGACAGATCAGTTCCATCACTGGATCTCCCTCAGCGACCGGCTTTGGATTTCCACGGCCAGCCTGTGAACGATGGGGGCGGCCGGTCCCCCGATCCGCGCGAGATCACGCGGAAGGTCGATATCGCAGTCATCGAGTGCGTTTCTCATCGCAAGCATGGCCTCCATGTCCCCGATCACCTTCAGGTCGCGGGAAAAGAACAGAGCATCGGCATCGCAGCGCCCCTCAAGGAGCGCCAGCAGCATGACCAGCGGGGCCTCGACACCTGCATCCGCCGTGAAGGTCTCGTCTTTGCGCACCACCTTGAGACGAGGCAGGTCGGGCTCGATCAGGAAGACTAAGGGCAGATCAGTCGGGGCAAACGAAAAGCGGCAGCTTTTGTATGTGCCAAGGCGCTCGAACATGTCGCCATGAGCTAGGAGCACGAGCTTGAAGAGGCGACTTGCCACGAGCTCAATTGATACGAGCGGCATGAGCGGCACGGCTTTCAGCGGGAGAGCCAGAATGGATGTTATCTGCATTGCGCCAATGTGAGTGGTTTGAACCGGCGCAAACCTACGGGAACGGCCTACAATCCAGATTGCTCCAGCGCAAAGACGCAACCGAATTCACAGGTCATAGCGGTCCGCATGACACAGAACGCACCGCCTCGTCGCTACGACGGTCTTCAAGTTTTCATGACCGAACTGGAAAAGCGGGGACGACTTCTCCGCGTCGCGCAGCCGGTGAGCCTTGTTCATGAGATTACCGAAATCCACAGGCGCGTCCTGGCAGAGGGAGGCCCGGCCTTGCTCTTTGAGCGCCCGGTCCGGTCGGACGGTGCAGTGTCAGAGATACCTCTGTTTGCCAATCTGTTCGGCACGCGCGAGCGGATCGAACTTGGCTATGGGATCCCTGGCGGCAAGATTGGTGATCTCGCGGACCTTCTGGCCGAATTGCGCGAACCGAGGCCGCCGGCGTCGCTCCGGGATGCCCTGAAGAAACTGCCTGTGCTTCGCTCCGCCATGGCGCTGGGATGCCGCAGGGTGTCACACGCGCCATGCCAGGATGTCGTGTTCGAAGGCGAGGGAGTCGATCTCAATCGACTGCCGATCCAGTGGTGCTGGCCCGGCGAACCGGCGCCACTCATCACCTGGGGGCTGGTTGTCACCGCATCGCCCTGCGACCCCAAGGATGTCAATGTCGGCGTCTACCGACTGCAAGCGCTGGACCGCAGGCGTCTGATTACGCGCTGGCTTGCCCATCGCGGAGCGGCGAAGCATCATCGACAATGGCAGGCTATGGGGCAGGACATGCCGATTGCGGTCGTGATCGGTGCAGATCCGCAGACAATCCTTGCGGCCGTTATGCCACTGCCGGAAACCATGAGCGAGCTGTCATTCGCTGGCTTGCTCGGAGGAAAGCGCAGCCGTGTGGTGCGGGCACTCACTCAGCCGCTCGATATTCCGGCGACCGCGGAAATCGTGCTGGAGGGGACCGTATCCTGCACCGACACGGCACCCGAGGGACCTTACGGCGATCACACGGGCTATTACAATTCCGTCGAGCCGTTTCCCGTCATGACCTTGAGCGCGATGACCATGCGGCACAATCCCGTCTATCTCTCGACCTTCACAGGCCGGCCACCGGACGAGCCTTCAGTGCTTGGAGAGGCAATGAACGCCCTCTTTCTTCCACTCGTGAAACGGCAATTTCCGGAAATTGTCGACCTCTATCTGCCGCCGGAGGCCTGCTCCTACCGGGCGATCGTCGTCTCGATCGACAAGCGCTATCCGGGTCAGGCACGTCGGATCATGCTCGGGCTTTGGTCGATGCTGCCACAGTTCAGCTATACCAAGCTCATCGTCGTGGTCGATCCCGACGTCGACGTCAGGAACTGGAGCGATGTCATCTGGGCGCTTTCCACGAGGTTTGATGCCTCGCGCGATCTGGTGGTGGTCGATGATACACCCATCGACTATCTCGATTTTGCGTCTCCCAAGCCTGGGCTCGGCGGAAAGCTCGGGCTCGATGCCACCAACAAGCTGGGCGCAGAAACCGACCGGGAATGGGGTCGGGTTCTTCAGATGACGCCCGAGGTCTCAGCGCGCGTCGATGTAATCTGGAAAGAACTTGGACTTGGATCCGCCAAAGCAAGGCCGGGTCTGCCATGATGAGACGTGTCATCCTCGGCATGTCCGGAGCATCGGGGGCAGCGATTGGCCTTGAGGTCGGCCGGCTCCTGGCCGCCATGAATGATGTGGAACTCCATCTTGTCGTCACGTCAGCAGCGCATCGGACGATCGCACATGAGGCGGGCAACGAGGCGCTGGGGCGGCTCATCGGGCTCGCCGATCATTATCATTCGGAAAGCAATATCGGTGCATCGATTGCCAGCGGATCGTTCCGCACGGCCGGCATGATCATCGCCCCCTGTTCGATGCGGTCTCTAGCCGCGATCTCGACCGGGATGACTGACAATCTTCTTATTCGTGCCGCCGATGTTCAACTCAAGGAGCGTCGCAGGCTGGTTCTCCTTGCCCGCGAAACGCCACTTCACCTTGGGCATCTGCGCAACATGGTGGCGGTGACCGAAATGGGGGCCGTGGTCATGCCGCCGGTCCCCTCCTTCTACCGCAATCCAGCGAGCGTGGAGGACCTGGTCGCCCATATTGCGGCTCGCGCCGTGGATCTGCTTGGGTTGACTGACGCGCCCTTGATAGCGGAGTGGAAAGGGTGAGGGTGCGCCTGCTCCCCCTTATCCTTTGCGGGCTATCAACGGCATGTAGAACACCACATAACCCAGGAATGCGGCGATCCAGGCAAGGCCTGCGATCGGCAATAGCAGCATGGTGTGCTGCGGCCAGATTGCGACCAGGATTCTCAGCAGCGCCGAGAGGATGACTGGTGCATAAATGAGCCAGGTGGTCGTGAGGGGCGACGTCAGCGCCTGACCCGTATGGCCTCTGGTGGCGCGGGTCATTACTGCCAGGGTCACAACCCCGAGGCCGCCGGTCGTCCAGGCATGGATACCTGCCGAAGCGAAGCCGGAGTGGTCCACCAGCATCGACAGACCGGTGAGCAAGAAGCCTAAGGGAATAAAGAGATAGCCGACATGCAGGATCGTCACGAGGGGCTCCCCGAGCGTGCGGTCGGGGCACCATCTGACCTGGCGCAAAAGATGCGCAACGCCGGCGACAAACATCAGGCCCCCCGTGGGAAAGCGGAGGCTTTCAAGACCGCCTGCGACAGCGATCCACATCGCCAGTGCCAGGCCTGCAACGAGCATGACGCCAAGATCGAAACGGGCGAAGTTTTGGGGCATCCGTCCCGGATTGTTCGCCTTCAGCCAGTTGCCGGTGAATGCTGGAATGATGCGCCCTGCGACAAGCGATACCAGAACGAGGATCGCGGACAGGGCCAGTCGGTCCGCGATCTCGATCCGCCCGTAGCGCTCGACTTCGTAGTGGAACAACAATTGGGCTGCGCTTAAAAGAACAAGAACAGCGACGATCTTGTAGTTTCGCCTGTTCGAGGCAGTGACGAGCTCCTTCAGAACGAAAAGCGCGAGCACCGGTAGGAAGGCAAGCGCGATGAGAGCGGCGCCGAGCATGCCGGTCCATTCCGAGAAACTGATCGCCAGACGCCCCGCGACCCATAGAAGAAACAGTGCCAAGAGAGGCAGGTCCTTCAATCCTGGCCTGCCGGTCCAGTTCGGCACGGCCGTCAAAAGAAAGCCTGCTATCACGGCAGGGACGAAGCCGAAGAGGAGTTCGTGCTGGTGCCAGGCAACTGGGGGCAAGAGGGTCGGAACATGCATGAAGCCGAGGAACCACGGGACCCAGATAGCTATGGAGACCGCGGCCAAAAACGCGCTGCCCGGAAAGAACAGACGGAACCCGCCAGACAGAAGACGCTGCGGGATGGAGGGGCCGGGAATTGTGGTCATGTCAGCACCTTTCCTGATCCACCGTTGCCGGCGACCAGAGCAGAGGAATATAGGCCTTGGCCCAGAGGAGGAAGGAAAGCGAAAACAGCGCAGAGGAGAAACCGTAAGCGCTGAAGGGCAGGGTGAGCGACGGCGCGAACTCCGAGAGGATCCGCAAAAGAACCGACAGGACCAGAAGCAGGATCGCCATCCGGGTTGTCTTCGAAAAAAGCAGCGGTTGACCGGTATGGAGCAGGCCTGCAATCGAGAGAACTTGCAGGACGCCGAGACCCAAGCCCCCCATTAATGCCAGATGCAGTCCGCCCAGCCACGGCAGGTACAGGCCAATCAGGGAAAGTCCGCAGACAAGAAGGCCGATGCCTGCCAGCGCACTCGACAGCCAAAGACCGCCAAGTTCGAAGGAAAAGCCTTCGCGTCCCACAAACCCCTCGGCGACCCGATCGAGAAAGGCTGCACCGGCAGCCAACATCAAATAGCCGCGCACGGCGTCCGAGAGCGTGGCCGCCTCAGCCACGATCACCAGCATGGTCAACCCCGCTGAGAGATGGATCCGGCCCGGATGCGGTCTGTAGGGCGAGGTCTTTTCCGTCGGATCAAGGATCAGATTGGTCACTGGGACGGTGATGCGGGCAAGGGCGAGACCCAGCAGGCCTAGAAGCGAGAGCCCAAGAATTCTGATTGCGCGGTCCGACAGGTCGTAGGCTTCCAAGGCAATCGAAATCCGCAGTAGAGCCGCAGCCGCCGCAAAGGTGGTGACGAACAGGATGAAACCCAGGAGACCGGTGCTTTTCTTGATCCAGGACAGGCGTAGCGCATAGGTAAGCAGGAACAGCATCCACGCCTGATCGAACACGAGGCCAAGCAGCCATCCGTTCTCGACGGCGAAGAAGCCCAGCAAGCGGGCACCGGCCCAAAGACCTGCAGCCAAGAACAGGGGGCGCCCACTGAGGCGTTGCGTGTCCGTCCATTCCGGTAGGGCAGAGGTCAGGAAGCCAAAAAGCGCGCCTCCGAAGGAGCCGACCAACATTTCCTGGGCGTGCCAGTGGCGGGGAAGGGAGGAAACGGCAAAAGGTAGATCGAGAGACCAAACCACGACCCAAAGAAAGGGCCACAGCGCCGCATGCAAGGCGGCAAGTGGAAACATCAGTCTGAGGCCTTCGGCGGACATGGCCCTGGCAAGATCGGCCGAGGGAAGCATGCGTATGGCTGGAAGCACACTCATGGCAGCCTCCGCTCGTCATGTTCTTCAACGACGGCAAACAGCGGATGATCGGAAATGAGCCTTCGTGCCGTCTCGAAAATCATTTCCTCACTGCGATGCCCCGGTGTCTCGGGAACAGAGACGCAGTCGAGAATTCCATGGCCGTAGCGGTCGAGAACCGCGATCCGGTGGCAGATCCGCAGCGCTTCATGGATGTCATGGGTGATGAAGAGCCCGCCCTTGCCGCTGTCTGAGGCCGTGGCGACGACGAGATCCTGCATCCGCCTTCGCAAGGCGGCATCGAGTGCGGTGAAGGGCTCGTCGAAGTAGAGGAAATCGGGGTCGGCGACGAGAGCACGGGCAAGCGCCGTGCGCTGGCGCATGCCACCCGACAACTGCGATGGAAACTTTTGCCAGTCGCTCTCTTCCAGCGATACGCGATCACAGGCCGCTGCAATTCTTACCCTTCGCTCGGACCGCGCCACGGGGAGGCCAGATAGGCTGAGTGCCACGTTGGCTTCGACCGTCGCCCATGGGAGGAGGCGCGGTTCCTGAAAGACGAAAGCGCAGCGCGCATAGCCTCGCTCGACTTGGCCGTGGCGGGGGATAATCAGCCCGGCGGCGATCTGGGCAAGCGTGCTCTTGCCGCAACCGGACGGTCCGACCAGCGCGACCATTTCCCCCTGGCTGACCTGCAGAGTGACCTGTTCGAGAACGGGGCGGCCGAGATAGACGTGCCCCACGGCTTTGAGCTGGAGGAGGGTCATCGGCGTACGCCCCAGGGTTGGGCGGCTTCCCGCCATGCCTCGGCTTCGGCGCGCAGTGGCTGAACAACTCCATATTCGACACTGATCAGCGCAATGACCGACAGGAGGATCCACGCAAGAGCTGCTTCCACATCGAGTGCGGAACGGGCATTGGCGAGCGCGCCTCCTATACCGCCGGCATTGGCCAGCAACTCGGCCATGACTGCTGCCTTGAAAGCCGTGCCCAGTGCCATGACCAAAGCAGGAAATACCGCATGAAGCATTTGCCGTAGGGATATCTGAAACAAGCGGGCCAGCCACGACAGGCCGGCCATACGTGCCATCTCTTCCAATCCCCGGTCTCGTGTCTGGATGCCCTCGGCTGCACCAACAAAGACAAGCGGCAAGGCGGCGATAGCCGCGGTGGCAATGACCGTTCCGGCCCCCATGCCGAACCAGATCATCAGAAGGACGATCCAGGCAATTGGCGGGACGCCGATCAGCAAGGTTACCTGCGGACGCGCAAGCCTCATGATCGCCGGATGGTATCCGGCCACCACGCCTGCCATCGCCCCAAACACGGCGGCGAGTGAAAAGCCGGCGAGCGCCCTCAGGCTCGTCGACACCACCAACATCTGATTTTCGGAGTCTGCTGCTAGCTTGAACAGGGTCTGGATCGTCTTGGCCGGTGCTGGCAACACGAAGCTGCCATAGGCTTCGGCTCCGAGCTGCCAAACGGCTGCAAAGACGGCAAGGCCGCTGAAACCCGCCCAGCCGGACCAGAGGAAGCGCGCCACCCTTCCCGCACGATAAGCTAGGCCCATGATGATCCAGCCCTATAGATAAAGTGACGCGTCCGGCATGCGACCGCCCACCATCTCGGGATGCCTCTCTGCCACGGCTTTGAGCAGGGTCTCGATCGGTCCGTGCGCATCACGCGCGGCAATGGCGACGAGGTTCGAATAGGGGATCGACGCCTCCAGCACAGGCCATGGGAGTTCAAGTGCCGACGCGGCCTGGCTCGCAGCCGCTGCCGGATTGGCGTTCACCTCGACTGCTGCCCGTGCAAGTCCCGCAAGAAGCGCGGTCGCCTGTTCCGGATGATCGTCCAGGAAGTTTTGCGTCAGGGCGAGACCTGCCTGGGGCATGACCGGCGTACTTGCGGTGACCATACCCCATTCCTTCTGCATGTCGATGACGCGGTGAAGCGCCTGACCACCTGTACTGGCCTTGAAGATGGCGGCAGAGACTGCCGGTTCGGGTAGGAGCGCCGTGTCGATACGCCCTGCGAGCAGCATCTGAACGGCTTCGATTGGCGTGCCGGCCCGCTCTACCTTGACCTTGCCGGTCATTCGATGGTGGGCAAGCGCCGCATCGAAGACAAGTTCCGGCGTGTCATTGGGAAATGGCACGGTTACGCTTTGACCTTCGAGATCGGCGAAAGCCGCGATTTTATCGTTGCGCGACACCAGATAGAGAAGGCCATTGGTCATTACGCTGGCCAGTTTCAAGCCAAGTCCGCGCGTATGGAGATTTGCCGCCGCCGTTGTCGGCATGACTACGGCTCTCATGGATCCGGACGACAGGCCCGCCCGCATTTCATCGGGCGTGCGCCAGACCCTAAACTCCACCTTATCTGCGACGTTGCGCAGCAGGCCTTTGCCAACCGCATAGGCCAGCGTGATCGATGGTCCGGCAGGAGGGCCGAAGAGGACGAGTTGGTCGAGGGAGGAAGCGCGTGCCCGTGTGTTGAGGAAGGGAAGGGCAAGGGTCGCTGCGATGCCAGCGCATAAAGTGCGACGGGTTGTTGCATAGCCTGCCGCGTCTGCCTCAATGATATTCGCCTTGCTGACCTGTTTCAGGGTGTTGGGCATCCCGCTCTCCGAAAATTGATTTATTTCCTCATGTTATAGCCGTCCACGCACGGATGTTTGACGTAGAGCAAGTAGTGTGTGGAATTACCGGCTGGAATCGTTCTCAGATGTCGAGCGCGAGAATCGGGTCTGCGCCAAACAGGGCGGCATGGCCTCCTGCGAGCAGCCAAAGTGTGATAAGCAACGTCACGGCGAGCCCGGCTACCAGATGTCCATCCAGACGCAGCTTGGCGCGTCCGGAGAGCAGGGCGATCAACGGAAATATGGATGTTGATCTCTCGACTGGTAACCAGTCTTCTCCCATCCTGCGTCTCGCGCGCTTTTCCGCGACAAGGATACCGACAGCAGAAAACAGACCGAGGCCACCGAAGACAAGGAGCGATCTGGTGTCACCGTTTGCTGCGAGGTGGCCGAGAGACCAGAGGAAAAATCCCCACAAGACCGGATGGCGGGTGAGAGTTGTAATCGCGCCAGGTGTAGTGCCTGTCATGAAGCTGATAGATGCGGGATTGGGACTGATTAGGCCTGCCGTGACCAGAAAAAGCCCGAGTGGCGACAACACGAGATTGGCGAGGATGCTCCGGGAATCCGGCCGCCAGATCTCTACATACTCGGTGTTCCAGGCGGCATGCAGGACCCATATCAGTAGTGCTACGGATGTCGTCGAATAGACTAGAAGGTAGAGCCGTAATCCAAGTGCAGCGGTTAGCCTTCCGCGGATGGTTGGTAAGGCAGGCACCGAATGCAACAACAAGAATGCTGCAAGCGCAAGAACGATCTGGGTCATGTTGGAAGCACCTGCGTTTCGGGTTCCACGTTTAGAAGCTGCTGCAGCAGCATCTGCTCCGCAGTGATATGGCGCCGGACAGCTTCCTGAAAACCGCGAACCATATGGGCCACCGTTTCCAGGCTCAGTCTGCATCGTTTGCGAGCGACAGCGGCCAAAGTGAGAGATAGCTCACGGGCCGCGCGACGGTCGACGCGATGTTCGGACTTGACCTGATCGAGAAGAAGGGAGCCGAAGCACGAGCCGGCATGCAACTCGAGGTCGGGGTAGAATTTTTGCTCTTCCAGAGTGTGGGCCGCTGCGACCAACGGCTCGATGTGCTTGGCAACCTTCTGGATTCCGCGGGGGATCTCACCCGCGTCAAAGTCCGTGGCCAGTTCCTCCAGCCTCAAGCAGAGAACAAGAAGATCTCGGTGCTTGTCCTCAAGCGCCCTGACCTCGGTGGCCGTCAAGCTGGATCCAGTCGTTTCCATGGTTCGCTCCTCATTGGCCCAGAAACAGGACGACCCCGATGACAAGCGAAGCCAGCACGGCAGCAAGCGTGCCTCCGCCCTGGAGTACCCCCATGCGTTTCAGCATCAGGGCAAAGCCCATGATGACAGGTGTCGCAACGACAAGGCCGATTTGTGCATCCGTCATTTCAGTCATTCCCTTCTGTTGTGCAAGCACTCTGGCTTGTCTTTCGTCAGTCTTCTTTGCGCTCCCACAAAGAGCGCTTCGGATTTTCCTTTAGAACCGATCCCTACCAACGGGAGATCTGACCATGGCTATGCAAACGAGCCTCCAGGACGAGGCAAAGGACGACCACCTGCTGCTCTGGATCCTGGTGTGGAGCGAGCTGATCGCTTTCGGCATCCTGATCCTTGGCTTCCTCGTCGTGTCGACCTTTGATGCTCAGGCCTTCGAACTGGCGCGTCTGCATTTAAGGCCGGGGATCGCCGGCGCGAACACGCTTATCCTGCTGGTCAGCGGTTACTTTGTCGCCGTGGCTATGCGAAGTCGGCTTGATCTCGAGGCGGTGAAACGGCCGTTGACGATTGCAGCCCTGCTCGGCTTCTGCTTCGTGGCGGTCAAGCTCTTCGAATACTGGGGTGAGGTTCGCTACGCTCAGGATGCAACGCTCGACACCTTCTTCGAGCTCTATTTCATCATCACCGGCTTCCATCTGCTGCATGTCTTTTTCGGCGCTATTGCTCTTCTTCTTGTCGCCTGGCGCCCGGCACGGGAAAACCTGGTTCTGATCGCCACACTCTGGCATGTGATCGACCTCGTCTGGTTGGTCATCTTTCCCATTCTCTATCTTGCGTGAGGCTTCTCATGACCCGCAGACAGCACGAGGATTTGGTGGGTGTGCTCGCCATGCTGATGACCTTCGCAATTGGTGGCGCGATTGTTACGGCGCTCGCCGGTCCAACGATCGTACCGATTGCCGCCGTTCTTGCGATTGCCTTTGCCAAGGGACGGCTTGTGGTGCTCGACTTCCTCGAACTCAGGGGCGGACATCATCCCATGCGGATTGCGCTCATATGCTGGTTGAGCATCATTCTGATCGCCGCCCTGTCTCGGTCGCTGGTGGTCCTTCTTTTGGGCTGAACATTCGCGCCGTTGCTTGCCAAAGCGCAAAGAACAACTCCGATCACTCTCTATGAAAAGAACATCCCGCAGAGCCGGCGAGGGGATCGCCGAAGCCTTCGAGGCGGGGAAACCAGGTCGGGCCTTTCAAGCCTGGCAGACGGAAGGACAAGGGCATGGCAGAGCGCCTGACCAAGACCGGAGCGCGCAACGTCTTCTATGGCGGCTCCATTTTCTTTTTTGCGATCTTCGTGGGGCTCACCGCCCACAGCCATTACTACATCCGCACTACTTCAACAGATGAATCGACGCTGACCGACAGCGTCGCGCGCGGCAAGCATATCTGGGAAAAGAACGCCTGTATCAACTGCCACTCGATCTTGGGTGAAGGCGCCTACTTCGCGCCCGAACTCGGCAATGTCTGGACCCGCTGGGGTGGCCAGGACGATCGCGACGGTGCACGCGAGACGCTTCGTTCTTGGATGGCGGCACAGCCCTCTGGTGTCGAAGGTCGCCGCCAGATGCCGCAATTCAATCTGACCGACGAAGAGATCAACGATCTCGCAGACTTCCTCGAATGGACCAGCAAAATCAAGACGCAGAACTGGCCGCCGAACGAGGCTGGCTGAGCCCTTCGTGACCCAAGGAGACACAAAATGAAATATCAAAGCCAGAAGGTCGCGATGCTGTATTTTTACGGTGCGCTCGGCCTCTTTATCGCCCAGGTCCTGTTCGGGGTTGTCGCGGGTACGATCTACGTTCTGCCCAATACGCTCTCCGAGCTCCTCCCTTTTAACATCGTCCGCATGATCCACACCAACGCCCTGATCGTCTGGTTGTTGATGGGCTTCATGGGCGCGACCTATTATCTGCTGCCGGAAGAAGCGGAAACCGAGCTTTACAGCCCGAAGCTTGCTGTTGCGCAGTTCTGGATCTTCCTCATTGCTGCTGCCGCCGCGGTCGTCGGTTATCTCTTCGGCATTCATGAGGGGCGCGAGTTTCTCGAGCAGCCCTTCATCATCAAGATCGGCATTGTCATTGTCGCATTGATGCTGCTGTTCAACGTCACCATGACATCGCTGAAGGGTCGCAAGACTGTCGTCACCAACATCCTGATCTTCGGTCTGTGGGGTGTGGCGATCTTCTTCCTCTTTGCCTTCTACAACCCAACGAACCTGGCACTCGACAAGATGTACTGGTGGTATGTCGTCCACCTCTGGGTCGAAGGCGTATGGGAGCTGATCATGGCCTCGGTGCTCGCCTTCCTGATGATCAAGCTCAACGGCATCGACCGCGAAGTGGTCGAGAAGTGGCTCTATGTCATCATCGGGCTGGCGCTGTTCTCCGGCATTCTCGGCACGGGCCATCACTACTATTGGATCGGCGCGCCCGGCTACTGGCAGTGGATTGGGTCGCTGTTCTCGACGCTTGAAGTCGCGCCCTTCTTCACCATGGTCATCTTCACCTTCGTGATGACTTGGAAGGCCGGTCGCAAGCATCCGAACAAGGCAGCTCTTCTGTGGTCGATCGGCTGCTCGGTCATGGCCTTCTTCGGTGCCGGCGTCTGGGGCTTCCTGCACACACTGTCCTCGATCAACTACTACACCCACGGCACGCAGGTGACGGCAGCCCACGGACACCTCGCGTTCTTCGGCGCCTATGTCATGCTCAACCTTGCGATCATGGCCTATGCCATTCCGGAAATGCGCGGCCGCCAGCCCTATAACCAGTGGCTGTCGATCGCGAGCTTCTGGATGATGTGCACGGCGATGTCGGTGATGACCTTCGCGCTCACCTTTGCCGGTGTCCTGCAGGTGCATCTGCAGCGCGTGCTCGGCGAAAGCTACATGGCCGTCCAGGACCAGTTGGCCCTGTTCTACTGGGTCCGTCTCGGCTCCGGTGCCGTCGTGCTTGTGTCCGCCCTGATGTTCGTCTGGGCCGTGTTGATGCCGGGCAAGGAAAAAGAGCCTGCCTTTGGCGGCTATGTCGAGCCTGCCGAGTGAAACAGCGGCCCCGCTGTTTCAAAAAGCGGCGGGGCTCCCCAATTTTGAGGATCAGGAACATGAATATCATCGCCCGCAACATTCAGCCGGATATCCCGGCCTATTCTCCAGCCGGCAACGAATGCACTCTCTTCGAGACAGCCTGGACGCGGCAGTTGCCGCTTCTCCTCAAAGGACCGACAGGCTGCGGAAAGACCCGGTTCGTCAGTCATATGGCGCAAAGGCTTGGCTTGCCGCTGACCACCGTCTCCTGCCACGACGATCTGGCGGCTGCCGATCTCACTGGCCGTTTTCTTTTGAAGGGAGGTGAGACGGTCTGGGTCGACGGACCGCTGACACGGGCAGTCCGTGAGGGCGGTGTGTGCTATCTCGACGAGGTGGTCGAGGCGCGCAAGGATGTCGCCGTCGTGCTCCACCCGCTCACCGACGACCGGCGCATCCTGCCATTGGAGCGGACAGGCGAAGAGCTTGAAGCGCCGCCGGCCTTCATGCTCGTTGTCTCCTACAATCCTGGCTATCAAAGCCTCCTCAAAGCGTTGAAGCCCTCGACTCGCCAGCGTTTTGTCGCCATCGAGTTCGACTTCCTGCCCAAGGCCAGGGAGATCGAGGTTGTCTCGGCAGAAAGTGGACTGCCTGCCACGGCTGTAGAGCCATTGGTCGAACTGGCGCGGCGGCTGCGGGCATTGAAAGGTCATGACCTGGAGGAGGGCGTCTCGACGCGTCTGCTGGTTTACTGCGCGAGCCTCATCGATGCCGGTCTTGCGCCACGGGACGCCGTTCGTGCCGCCATGATCGAGCCGCTGACCGACGAACCTGACGTGCGTACCGCACTCCTCGAACTGGCACAGGCGGTCATCCGCTAGGAGAATGTCATGCTGGACTTTCTGGAGCTTGAGGAGACGGTCGGGCGCGCCTGGCACAGGCTGGCAGGGGATACCCGCACCTGGCCGCGTTACCCCGAAGCGGCTGTCCTGCTTGAAGACGTGCTTCCGGTACTCTCTGTCTGCTTTCGTGGCTTCGGCGGTGAACGGACGGTTCAACTGGTACCGGCGCGGGCTAAGACCTCGCAACACCGGCTGAAGTTCCGGCAACGCATGGGGCTCGGCGAAGAAAAGCTCATTCATCCGGCGCGGGACGAAGCTAGCGTGATGTTGCCCCCAGTCTTGGATCTCATGCCGGAGCAGTCGCTCAATCTTGACCTCTATGTGTGGCTGGCCGCAGCCATGGCCGTGATGCCGCTTCAACCGATGACCGAGACTGATCCCCTAAGGGCCGATCTCGCCCTCATGGACGCGGCGTCGGCGCTCGAAGCTGAGGTCCTGAAAACCTTTCCCGGTCTCGTCGATCGCTATCGCAGGCTTTGCCGCGCCCTTCTTGGGGAGCGCAGACGCGGCTCGCTTCCGCGGGTGGAAGGCCTTTTGGAAGACCGCATCATCGATCTCCTGCGTTGTGGCGCAGGCCTTGCTCCGCTTTCGGCAGGGGATGACCTGCCGGACCGGGCGCCTGCGGGATATTTGCCGATCTTGCCCGTGCCGCTCTGGCCCAATGCAGTTGTTAGAGAAGAATGGGCTGGCCGCCAGGAAATCGATCAGCCAGTTGGCTCCAGCCAGGGGGATGCGCAGGCGGCTGGACGCCATGTGGCAATCCGCGAGAAGGATTCCGCCGCCAAGGGCGAGCGCAGCCCCTTCATCCTCAATCGCTTCGAGAAGATCCTCGCCATGGCCGAGATGGTCAATGTCGACCGTCCCGCCGACGACAGTGACGATCACGATGCGTCGGCCGCTGACGAACTCGATGAGATGGTGCTTGGAGAACGCAAGGGCCGGCCAGCCGCAAAATTTCGGTTCGACTTGGACCTGCCGCCCGAGGCGCTCATCCATTCCGCGATCGAAGCGGAACTGACCTATCCGGAATGGGACTACAGACGTGGGGTCTACCTGAAGGACCATTGCCGGGTCTTTGCCGGTCCGGCCTGCGAACAGGACAAGGCGCCGGTCCAGTCATCCGAGATGAAGGCGATGATTCGCCGGGTGCGGCGGCAGTTCGAAGCGATGCGTCCGCGCTATGAGCTGCTGCGTGCACAGGTCGACGGTGCCGATCTCGATCTCGATGCGGTCGTGCGCAGCCGCACCGAGCTTGCTGCGAGCGGTGAATGCTCCGACCGCATCCACCTGGCAAGCCGGCCGCGGGCCCATGATCTTGCGGTGACCCTGCTGGTCGACGTCTCGCTGTCGACCGACGCCTGGTTCAACGACCGCCGGGTACTCGATGTCGAGAAGGAGGCGCTTCTGGTTCTGGCCGAAGGGCTGGCTGCCTGCGGCGACATGCATTCTATCTTGAGCTTCACGTCGAGACGGCGGGACTGGGTGCGCGTTGAGACGATCAAGGACTTTGACGAGCCGATGGGTGCCTTGGTGCGCCATCGCATCGCCGCGCTGAAGCCCGGTTACTATACCCGCATGGGAGCAGCCCTACGCCACGCGACGGCCAAACTTGCCGAGCGTCCCAATCGCAAGCACTTGCTTCTTGTCCTGACCGATGGAAAACCGAATGATGTCGATCACTATGAGGGACGTTTTGCGCTTGAAGACACACGTCGAGCAGTGAGCGAAGCAAGGCGGCGTGGCATCCATGTCTTCGGCGTCACGGTCGATCAGGACGCTAAAACCTATGTGCCGGCTGTATTCGGCCACCATGGCTATGCCGTCGTTCCCGACATTCGCCGCCTTCCAGCGGCCTTGCCACAGATCTACCGCGCGCTCGTCCGCTGATCCGCGAACGCGCAAAGGGAAAGCCCGGACCGAGCGATCGGACCGGGCTTTCTCTTATTTCGTCGCTTTGTCTCAGGCCGCCGTGGCGTGTGTTCTGCCCGTTTCGCCGAGATAGGCGTCAAAGCACGACGCCACCGTTCGAACGAGGAACCTGTGCTTTGTGTCCACGCTCAGCACATCGCCACGCCAGGTGACAATGCCTTCCTCCAACAAGGTCTTCAGCGGTAAATTGGCTTTTCCAAAGCCCTCGTCCGGAAGTTCAAAGCCATCCGGCATGGTTGAAAAATCCACCTGGAAGTCGCACATCAGCCGTTCGATGATCCAGGCTCGGACGCGGTCTTCTTGGGTGAGGCGATAGCCTTTCGACGTGGCCAGTTCACCGGATGAGATAAGACTTGCATAGCGTCCGATGGCAACGTCGTTTTGCGCGTAGCCTTCCGTTAGGCGTCCAATCGCCGAGGAACCGAACCCGATCAGCGTTGATGCAATGTCGGTCGTATATCCCTGGAAATTGCGGTGCAACGCCTGGCAATCGGCGGCGATCGAAAGTTGATCCTCAGGAAGCGCAAAATGGTCGAGACCGATCCGTCTATACCCGGCTTCGCACAGGGTTGCCGCGATGGCTTCCGCCTGCGCATGTCGTTCATGGGCATCGCCGAGCGCTGCCGTGTCGATCAGGCGTTGATGCTTCTTGAAGGCCGGGACATGGGCGTAGCCGAAGACGGCGAAGCGTTCAGGGCGCATGGCCGAGGCCACACGGGCAGTTTCAATCGCAGAGTCGACATTCTGATGCGGCAAACCATAGATCAGGTCGAAGTTGACACTTCTGGCTCCTGCCTTGCGCAGGTTCGAAAGGGCTGTTTCGGTCTGTTCTGCTGACTGGATGCGATTGATCGCTTTCTGCACCTTGGGATCGAAACTCTGAACGCCAAGGCTAGCCCGAGTTATCCCCGCCTTCCCCAGTGCCTCCGACATTTCTACGGTCAGTGTTCTTGGATCTATTTCCACCGCAAATTCGGTCGCGCCGCCGATGCCAAAAGCTGCGGCGAGCGTCGCAGTGAGGTCGAGGAATTCCTCTGGCGTCATGATCGTCGGAGTGCCGCCGCCGAAGTGAATGTCGCTGACATCCTGTCGTCGCCCGATGGCTTTCGTCACCAATCTGATTTCCTGTTTGAGCACTGTCAGATAGTCGAGGATTGGCGCATCTTTCTGGGTGATGATGGTGTGGCAGCCGCAATACCAGCACATGGATCGACAGAAGGGCACGTGAAGATAGAGTGACACCGGATCGCTTTTCGGCACCGCGGCCAGCCAGTCCCGATAGGTGCCGGCTCCGATACTGGGCGAGAAGCGGGGGGCGGTCGGATAGCTCGTGTAACGGGGCAAGCGGCTTTCGCCGTAACGGCGGATAATCTCTGCGTTCATGATATCGCTCCGGTTTCATGCCGCAACGATAGCCGCTCGCCGAAGGACTTCGTTGTCGAAAGGCAAACAGGACAGGCTTTCGGGGATTTGCTTGTCACAGCACAACGATGCCTAGGCGCGGGTGTTTCAGTATCCTGTGGTGCAGCCGAGCTGCATGCGACCCCGCAAACCCGCATCGAAGAAAGCCAGCGAATGACTGTTGTAGACGATCATATTCTCAAGCTCGACGTGCGCGAAATTCCGCGCGTGGAAAGGCATCCTCGTATATTCGGAATGTTGAATTCGCTGCTTCCGGATTATCAGTTGATCTTGACCGTCGATCATGATCCGGTTCCGCTCTACTACCATCTCGAGATGCATTATGATGGGGTGTTCGGGTGGGAATACCTTTCCCGCGGTCCGGAGATATGGGAAGTCCGCATTCGCCGGAAGAAACACGAAGGCTGCAACTGCAACTGCGGTGGTGGTCATTGAACTGCATGGGAGCGACCTGTCGACAGCGGCCGCTCCCATGCACATTCATCGTGATCGGACAGGTGAAGTCGAAAATTGGGAGGTCACGTGTCGACAACAGCCAACTTCAAAGAACTCGACGTGCGGCCCATCCTTCGTGACGGAGGTGAGCCATTTCCTGCGATCATGCATGCGGTTCAGTCGTTGAAGCCAGGGGAAGGTTTGCGCCTGCTTGCAACCTTTCGCCCGATGCCGCTGTTGAGCGTCATGGCGCGCCGCGGCTATTCGGCCGAACTCAAGGAGATGGATGGCGGCGAGTGGGAGGTTCTGTTCATCCCGGCGCCAGACATTTCTGCAGAAATTCTCCATTCGATCGGTGCAGAGGAAGCGGCGGCCTGGCCCGATCCATTGTGGCGGCTCGACCTGACAGAACAACAGCCACCGGCTCCCATGGAAAAAGTTCTCTCGCTGATCGAGCTCATGGAGCCGGGCGAAGTGCTCTTCGCGGTATTTTCTGAGGAATCGCGCTTTCTCGGCGCGGAGCTGGAAAAACGCGGCCACCAATGGGTCGGCAATCTCGATACGTCAAAGCGTGCCTATCGCATGTTGATCCGCGTGGGCGGTGAAGGTTGACGACCGGCTTGCCGCTGAACTTGGCAAAGTAGACCAGCATTGTCGGCGAGAAAGAAGACAAAGGCGGCAATCCAGAACAGTCCAGACGCAGACATCAACGGCGCATAGTATCCGGGAATGAAATCGGCTGTTATGCGCAAGCTTGCCGCGATGAGCAGGCATGGAACGGACAGCCGCTGGCACCAGGAGAATTTCTCATTTCGACCGGTATGAAGCCGGATCGAACGCATCATGATTGAAAGCATCATTCCCGTCACGGCACCGATGGCCAGAAGATGAATTGCAGCGAGCGGGCCAAGCATGCCGAGCGCTGTTGCTGCAATCCCCAACAGCCCGATAGCCAAAAAGCCGTAAGACACCTGCATCGCTGCGATCATGGACGATCGCAGAATGATTGGCCTGAACCATTGTGCTGCGCGCACGAGGTGTAAGCTGGCTGCGACAAGGGCCATGATGGCGGTGAGTGGGCCAAACGGTTCAAAGGTCCAGATCATCGCTGCAAGGATAGTGGCGATCAGGACAAAACGATCAATCATGCGACTGGTCGGCGCGAGGCGTGACCTGCCTGCCTGGGCAAGCCAGTTGTTTGTAAAGCTCGGGATGAGCTTGCTCGCGGTCGCCGTGATCAACAGGATATAGACGGAAAGGCCTGCCCGCGCCCAGACCCCCACATCCCCTCCGTCCATGGCAACGATGTGGAACCCGCCATTGATCAGGGCGAGACACGTGAGGCAAAGGATGGGCTTCGCATCCGCAATTCGCCTGGCGACCCAGACTTCTCTCACACAGAAATAGGCGAAGAGTGGAAGGAAGATCCAGTCGATCAGGAGGGTGATGAGGGCCGATGTATCTGCGATCAACAGCATGGAAATGCGACCCGCGATCCAGATGAAGGCAAGTCCCGCAAGCGGGCTACCGGACAGTGGAAAGCGACCGGTCCAGTTTGGAACTGTTGTCATCAAGTATCCGACGAGGACCGCTGGCATGAAGCCGAACAGCAATTCATGCGCATGCCAGGCGGATTGGCCGTAGACTTGCGCCACCTCAAGCCAGCCGTTAATCGCGCAAATCCAGATTGTGATGGTCGCGATGGCCCATAGAGGCGCCCCGAGATAAAATGGCCGGAACCCATAGGACAGCAGGACGAGGCCGTCGCGCCTCAGGCCCCGCGGGATCCCGCCACTCGTCGGTCGTTCCTTATCCTTCATAAAAACAGCTCTCCAAAATACTCGATCGTTCCTGCGCAATGATTTCCAAGCAAAGTAATTGATCTCGATCAAAGGGCGCCGACAATTCTATTGTTTGGTAGGCGGCTCAATGACGCACTCTCCCTCATGAGTTCTTTGTTCTGGAACAAATAAAACTGGGCGCCATGAAGTAAACCAGTCTCAACAGTTCGGGCGAAACGCTCACTGCACGAGAAGGAGAGAAGATTATGACCCAGAGCCTGAATTTGACCAGAAGAACAATGCTTGCGGGGGCTGTCTTTGCAAGCGCGCTTATCCCTGTTCTGACAGGGACTGTGGCACGCGCCGAAGGTGGCGACATTAAAACGAATGCCGCCGCCGTTGCCGGTGACATCGCCAAGCTGGAGCGGGTGAAGGTCGATCTCGTCGCACCTCCCTTCGTCCATGCGCATAGCCAAAAGGCCGAAGGCGCGCCCAAGGTCGTTGAGTTCACGCTCACCATCGAGGAAAAGAAGATCGTCGTTGACGATGCAGGCACCGAGGTCCATGCCATGACCTTCAACGGCTCGGTCCCCGGTCCGATGATGGTCGTCCATGAGGGTGACTATGTCGAGGTGACGCTTATCAACCCCGATACCAACAGCCTTCAGCACAATATCGACTTCCATTCGGCAACTGGTGCGCTAGGCGGCGGTGCTCTGACCCTGGTTAATCCGGGCGAAACAGCCGTCTTGCGCTTCAAAGCTACCAAGGCCGGGGTCTTCGTCTACCATTGCGCACCTCCCGGAATGGTGCCGTGGCATGTGACCGCCGGCATGAATGGCGCGATCACGGTCTTGCCGCGCGACGGTCTCAAGGACCACAAGGGCAATGATCTGCCTTATGACAAGGTATACTATGTCGGCGAGCAGGACTTTTATGTCCCCAAGGATGCCGACGGCAACTACAAGAAATACGAGAGTGCCGGCGACGCCTATTCGGATGTGCTCGAAGTGATGAACACGCTGACCCCGAGCCACATTGTCTTCAATGGTGCGGTTGGAACTCTGACGGGCGACAATGCGATGACGGCAGAAGTCGGCGACCGGGTCTTGATCCTGCATTCGCAGGCCAATCGTGATACCCGTCCGCACCTGATCGGTGGCCATGGCGACTATGTCTGGGCAACCGGCAAGTTCGCCAACCCGCCGGAACTCGATCAGGAAACCTGGTTCATCCCCGGAGGCGCTGCGGGTGCAGCCTACTACACCTTCCAGCAGCCGGGCATCTACGCTTATGTCAACCACAACCTGATCGAAGCCTTCGAAAAGGGTGCGGCCGCTCACTTCAAGGTCACCGGCGACTGGAATGACGATCTGATGACCGCCGTGGTCAAGCCGGAAAGCTGATCCTTGCGAATGCACGGGGTGCTAGATGAGCACCCCGTGGACTTCCTCTCAAACTCGTTGGAAATCGCCATGTCCGGCGCCGTTCTCACTCCCAGGCAGCCCAATTCGGTCGGCTCGGTGCTGCTGCCGCTTCTGCTCGTCAGCGCTCTGTCTACCGCCGTCGCGTTTCAATCGGGCATCGTGCAGATGAGTGGTGGCGCCGATCTGCCACCACCTCAAACTATTTCGGTGGCGGCGGGACGTTTCGCCTACCGTCAACCTGGCGAGTTTTACCGCGCCGGATACGCCGTCGATGGGCCGAAGGCAGAATACGTGATGACGGCTCCTCTCACGATTATGAGGTATCAGGTCAGCACCCAGGACTACGATGCCTGCGTGGCCGATAGAGCCTGCCCGGCTCGGGAATCGGTCACTCCATCGCGCTCTGACATGCCGGTAACCGGCGTCAGCCACGACGACGCGACAATGTTTGCCCGGTGGTTTTCGAAAAAGAGTGGTGGAATCTGGCGACTGCCAAGTGACGTGGAATTGGCCTTTGCCGCTGGTCAGAAGTTTCCGGATGACGCCCTCGGTATCGACCCGGACAATCGCAACCCGGCATTGCGTTGGCTCGCCGACTATGAGCGCGAGGCGGCCCGCAAGAGATCCAAGGAACCGGCACCGCTTGCCCATGGAAGCTTCGGCGAGAACGAGCATGGGCTTGCCGATTTTGCCGGCAATATCTGGGAGTGGACAACGACCTGCAATCGGCGTGTCGACCTCGTCAACGGAGGGCAGCCGGTCACAACCGAAGCCTGCGGCGTCTACATCACCGCTGGCAAACACAGATCGCCATTAAGCTCGTTTGTCCGAGACCCGAAAAGCGGAGGCTGCTCTGTCGGAGTTCCCCCTGACCATGTCGGTTTCCGGCTGGTCGAAGATCGTCGCTGGTACGCTCCTTTGCTCTTTTCGATCGGTGCCTTGTGAGGTAGGCTGCCCCTCGAATGGCACACTCGCCACAATGGCCACTATTGGGCTCTTCGAGCCCTGAGAATGTGGGCTGGTGGCGGGAGAGGGATATATTTTGAAACTTGATCGGACGATCATCAAGTCTTTGTCATTGTTCGACAAGATGACCGATGACGAGTTGGACGCGCTACTTGTTCCCGCTCAGACGAAGCGATTGCCGATCGGCGAGTCCGTGTTCGAGCAGGGCCAGCCTGCCGCCTATTTCTTTCTCCTCCTGCATGGCCGCCTAAAGGTCACCCAGGTCACCAGCGCCGGTCAACAGATCATCGTGCGCGTGGTGCACCCCGGTGACCTCTTCGGCTTCGCCAAGGCGCTGCAGCGACAAGACTATCCGGGAACAGCCCTTGCTGCTGCCGAAAGCATAGTTCTGTCGTGGCCCACAGAGATGTGGCCGAAATTCGTAGAGCGAAATCCAAGGCTCGCTGTCAGTGCAATGGAGACGATCGGACAAAGGCTCGAGGAAGCCCATGTCCGCATTCGCGAAATGTCGACGCAAGAAGTCGAAAAGAGAGTAGCACATACCGTATTGCGGCTGGCACAGAAGGCTGGTCGCCCAGAGGCAGCGGGAATACGGATCGATTTTCCAATCTCTAGGCAGGATATTGCCGAGATGACCGGAACGACAATTCATACGGTCTCGCGCATATTCAGTTCCTGGGAGAGCAAGGGCCTGATCGAAGGTGGTCGGCAGAAACTCCTTGTGCGCGATATGGCTGAATTGGCATCGCTGGCGGATTCTCTCCCCGAACGTCGCTAACTGGATGAAGCGTTCTCTTACTTGATATTGAGCAAAGAAGGCTCGCCCATCCTGGCCTATCTCTTTTGCAACGGAACGAGGTGTTCTGTCTAAGGAGATGAAAATGCAACTTCGTAGTTTAACAATGGCAGCCGTAATCTTACTTTCGGCCCCAACCCTCTCAATCGCTGCTGATTTCGAAGTCAAGATGCTGAACAAGGGCGCCGAGGGTGCCATGGTCTTTGAACCGGCCGGTCTGAAGATTGCCCCCGGCGACACCGTCACCTTCGTCGCTACCGACAAGAGCCACAACGCCGAAGCCATCAAGGGCATGATTCCGGACGGTGCGGCGGAGTTCAAGGGCAAGATGAACGAGACGATCAAGGTGACCTTTGACGTTCCCGGTCTCTACGGCGTGAAATGCGCGCCGCATGTTGGCATGGGCATGGTCGCCGCCATCCTCGTCGGTGATGCGCCCGCCGCCAATCTCGATGCTTTCAACGCCGCAAAGCTGCCGAAGAAGGCGCGCGAGCGGATTGATGCAGCCGTCGCTTCGGCCCAGTAGACTTGCCCACTCGTTCATATTGCTTGGTCGACGCCGCCAGGGTGCTAGCCCCGGTGGCGTCGCCATTTTTGCCTAGATGGTCGGCCGTGGCAGGGATCAGATCCCGCCATCAACCAGCAGGCCGCTATGCGCTCGGTCAATGGCATTGCGTAGTTCGTCGACCGGAGATGCGGTGGGAAGCTCTTCGCCTTCCAGTTCTTCCGGCATCCGCCAACCGGGATCAATTCCCTGCATGTTCGGGAGTTCGTGGGCGATGCCCTTGTGGCAATCAATGCACGTCGCCTTGCCGTTCAGAAGATAACGCGTGTGGATCTCAGCTGCACGTTCCGTCTGTTTCGACAGGTCCATAGCAACTGAGGAGTGGCAGTTTCTGCACTCAAGACTGTCATTAGCTTTCAGTCTCGCCCATTCGTGCTGCGCCAGCCGCAATCTCTCATCGAGGAATTTCTGACGTGTATTGATCGTTCCGAAGATCTTGCCCCAGACTTCCTTCGAGGCCTGCATCTTTCGGGCAATCTTGTCCGTCCATTCGTGGGGCACATGACAATCCGGACAGGATGCCCTGACACCGGAGCGGTTGGAGAAGTGGACGGTCCTCGTCATCTCCTCATACACATTGGTCTTCATTTCGTGACAACTGACGCAGAACTCCTCGGTATTAGTCAGTTCAAGTGCTGTGTTGAACGCACCCCAGAACATGACGCCGCCGACAAAGCCGCCGAGCGTCAGGAAGGCGAGGCTGAGCGTCGCCGCTGGCGTCGTCAGAACGCGCCATGTCCATGAGAGCAGGTTGCGGAGCCTCTGCATTTCTAATGCTCCTCGCCCATCAGCTTGACCCCCATGTCGCTCATGTCGCGGAAGGTGTTGCCGACCAAGGGGTTGGTCTGCGCCTGGGGGACGTGACAGGCTGTGCAGAAATATCGTCTCGGCGAGACATCTGCCAACATCTGTCCCTCCCGCGTGATGTAATGGGTCACGCTGATCATGGGCGCACCGGACCCTTCCGTGAACTCGCGCTTGTGGCAGGAGAGACATCGGTTGGTATTGACCGACAGTTGGTAGCCTTCGATCGAGTGTGGAATGATGGGAGGCTGGTCCGGATAGGCGCGCATCTTGCGCACGTCATCCACATTCCATTTCGGCAGGGGCTTTGCCGGAACGCTTTCCATCTGTTGGGGCGGGCCGGACAACTGCGGAACCGATTGAGCGACCACGCCGCCACCGATGAGACAGGTTGCCAACAGGGCAGCGGCACCAAGTTGGCCTCTTGTCAGGCCATGGGAACGATCTTGACTGCGCATTTTTTGAAATCCGTTTGTTTGGAGATCGGATCGGTGGCGTCAAGCGTCACCTTGTTGATCAACTGGCTGGCATCGAACCATGGAACGAAGATCACGCCAGGTGGCATGCGGTTGCGGCCGCGGGTCTCGACGCGTGTCCGCATCTCGCCGCGACGCGAAACGATGGTGATCTCTGCCCCCTGGTTGATCCCGCGTTTTCGCGCGTCGTCGGCGTTCATGAAGCAGCGGGCGCCGGGGAAGGCCTTGTAGAGTTCTGGCACCCTCATTGTCATCGAACCGGAATGCCAGTGCTCCAGCACCCGGCCTGTTACCAGCCAGAAATCGTATTCCTCATCCGGCGATTCGGCCGGCGGTTCATAGGGCACAGCCAGGATGACCGCACGTCCATCGGGTTTGCCGTAGAAGCGCACCCCTTCGCCGGGTTTGACATATGGGTCATAACCCTCCCGGTAGCGCCATTTGGTCTCCTTGCCGTCGACGACCGGCCAACGAAGGCCCCGTTCCTGATGGTAGACGTCGTAAGGTGCCAGGTCATGCCCATGTCCGCGCCCAAACTCCGCATATTCCTCGAAGAGGCCCTTCTGGAGATAAAAGCCAAATGCTTCGGCTTCGCGATTGGCATAGTCGGCGTCCACCTCTGAGAGTGGGTATCGGTCCACCTTGCCATTGGCGAACAGCACCTCGAAAAGTGTTTTGCCGCGGTAGTCCGGGTTCTGCGCCAAGATCTCCTCGGTCCAGACTTCATCCGTCGTGAACCGTTTGGAAAACTCCACCAATTGCCATAGGTCCGAGCGCGCATCTCCTGGCGCATTGACCAGTTGATGCCAGACATGTGTTCGGCGCTCTGCATTGCCATAGGCTCCTTCCTTCTCGACCCACATGGCGGCCGGAAGAATGAGGTCGGCAGACATGGCGGTGATCGTGGGATAGGCATCGGAGACGACAATGAAGTTGTCCGGGTTCCTGTAACCGAGATAGGTCTCGTTGCTGGTATTGGGGGCCGCCTGGACGTTGTTGTTGACCTGAACCCAATAGAAGTTCAGCTTGCCGTCCTTCAGCATCCTGTCCTGTTCTACGGCATGGTATCCTGGTTTGTCGGGAAGAAGACCTTCCGGGAGCTTCCAGATCTCCTCTGCGTGATGTCGGTGCTCCGGATTGGTCACCACCATGTCTGCCGGCAGGCGATGCGCGAATGTGCCGACTTCGCGCGCCGTTCCACAGGCCGATGGTTGGCCTGTCAGTGAGAAGGGGCCGTTGCCCGGTTCAGAGATCTTCCCCGTCAGCAGATGCAGATTATAGATCATGTGGTTTGCCCAGACGCCGCGCGTGTGCTGGTTGAAACCCATGGTCCAAAGAGACATGACCTTGGTGTCGGGATTGGCATAGAGCTCAGCGAGTTGCTCCAGAAAGCCCGGATCGGACCCAGTCAGTTCGGCGACTTTTTCTAAAGTGTAATCTGCGACAAAGGCCTTGAAACTGTCGAAGTCGATCGGCTCCATCTTGGTCGGGTCGCCTGCGTTCTTCGCCTTCATCTCGAGCGGATCGTCGGCGCGAAGACCATATCCGATATCGTCCACTCCCTTCATGAAGGTCGTGTGGGCGCGGACAAAGTCCTCGTTCACTCGACCGGTCGAGATGATGTGGTTTGCGATATAGTTCATGATCGCCAGATCCGTGCTCGGCTTGAAGATGATCGGAACGTCGGCCAGATCCATGCTGCGGTGGGTGTAGGTCGAGAGCACTGCGACTTTTACATGTTCGTGACCCAGGCGCCGGTCTGCAAGGCGTGTCCACAGGATCGGGTGCATCTCCGCCATGTTGGAGCCCCAGAGCACGAAGGCATCGGCGTGTTCGAAGTCGTCATAGCAGCCCATGGGTTCATCCATGCCGAAGGTGCGCATGAAGGCATATGCGGCGGATGCCATGCAATGGCGGGCATTGGGGTCGAGGTTGTTGGAACGGAAGCCCGCCCGCATCAGCTTGGTCGCGGCATAGCCTTCGAAAATCGTCCACTGGCCGGAGCCGAACATGCCGATCGCTGTTGGTCCCTTTTCGCGCAGAACCTTCTTGCATCGCTCGGCCATTATATCGAACGCTTCGTCCCAGCTTACCGGTTCGAATTCGCCGTCCTTGTCATATTGTCCGCCACGCTTGCGCAGGAGCGGTGTGCTCAGGCGATCCTCGCCATACATGATCTTTGAGAGGAAATAGCCCTTTATGCAGTTGAGGCCGCGGTTCACCTCGGCTTGCATGTCGCCGTGTGTGGCGACGACCTGCCCTTCCTTGACGCCAACCATGACGCCACAGCCGGTGCCGCAGAACCTACAGGGCGCCTTGGACCATTTTATCTCGAGCGCTTCCACGCCACCGGGAACGGACTGGGCATGGGCCGGCAAGCTGATGCCGGCGGTGGCTGCCGCAATCGCGGCAGCATGGGCCTTGAGCAGACTACGCCGCGTCAGGTTTGTGTCCATTGATTAAACCCTCCTCCAAATTCTCTGCATGCTCAAAAACCATGTTTGCCGCCATGACATCCGGAAGGCCCGAAATGGCAGCGAGTGTCGCGCCCATCTCGCCACTGGATCTGCCCTCGATCACGATGACGATCTTGCCGCGTTCCGCGGCATGAACTTCGACGTCCGGCATCTCTGCCAATGCTTCGACAAGACGACCAGCGGCGGCCGGAGAGGTCAGAACGACAGCACTGGAAACATGGAAGCGTTCAGGGTTGCGTGTCGACATGAAAGCCACTCCTCCCCGATAGGGAAATTGCGTTCGTTGGACAGTGGCTGATGCAGGCTCCGCAGCCGGTGCAGTTATCCTCTACAACTGAAGGATGCCATGGTCCGCCAGCGCGTGGACGAAACCGGATTGCGTCAGTCGGACAATGGTCGCGGCATGACTGACAGTCGACGCTGTTGAGCGCCAGGCAATGCGGTTGCACCTGTGCCTTGTGGGGAATGGAGAGTTCGGCGCCGAAGAAGACATCCGCGTGCGGACAGTGTTCGCGACATTGGCCGCAAAAATCGCATCCGCCGGATGAGAAATCCAGTGCCGGTATGCCGGACTGCATCGAGATGATCGACTGCGGACAGTGATCAACGCATGCGCTGCATTGATCGCAGGTCTCTTCCACCGGACGTAAGAGGCCCGGTGGCAGGATGCGGAGCTCTTGCCTGATCTGTCCTCGAAGGAGGGCTCGCCGCGAAAGTGAGGTCACCATGGCCTCCTCGCTTAAGCTGGAGGACCAGGTGGACCGGCGATGATCTGGTACATCCAGACCATGAAACCGAAGCCTCCAACGGCCGCTACCGCAAGGATCGGCCAGATGCCAAAGGCGAGGATAAAAAATGTCACAAGCTCTGATCGGCGCCGTATACGACGGTCCGCGGCAGGTAGCGGGGTCGAATTCTCGATGCTGTGATGCACGGGGTCTCCTCCTACTCCTCGCCGCAAGTGTGCGGAGTGTTCACTCTTCTGTCAAGGAAAGTGAAGATTCGTGATGTCGCAATGGTTGTGTCGGGGGCCTGTCGCTTCGGCGCGGGTGTCGGCAGCCATGCGATCAAAGTATCGGGAAACCCAGCTCTATGTTGACATTTTCCCAAGCCGCGCAGGTGGACTAGTTGCTGAGTATGCGAAGCTTTTCAGGCTTGATGATTTCTATGCTGCGCGCATTGTGAAGCTTGACGATGCCCATGTCGCGCAGTTTCGAAATCGTGCGCGAGACTGTTTCGATGGTGAGGCCGAGATAATCGCCTATGTCGATACGGCTCATGGGCAGGTCGATTAATTCAGTGCCACCTTGGCGATCAGCCAGATCGACCAGAAAAACGGCTATCTTTTCCAGTGAACTTTGGCGGCCGACGACAAGCAGGTGCTCCTGAGCTCGAACCATCGCCTTCAATGCGACGCCAACCAGGCGGTCGTTGAGCTGGCCGCCGGCTGCGCGTTCGACGGTGGTCAGGCCTGTGTTCACCATGGCCTCGGCATAGAAGCTGTGGGTCTCATTGATCTCGAAGCCAAAGGTGTCGCCGACAAGATGAAAGGCGACGATCTGCCTGCGGCCGTCGGCGAGGAGGCGATAGATCCGCACAGCCCCGTATTCGATCTGGTAAAGTGATCGCGAGCGCTGGCCCTGGGCATAGATCACGCAGTCCGGCGCGTGAAAGGTCACCGGCCTGATATGCGTCTGGCTGCGTGCACGCGGCGGGGGCGAGAGATGCGAATTCTGTGCGATGGAAGCTGCGGTTTGCATCGGCATGTCCCCTTTGGTTGAAGGGATCATGTTGAATTGGGAGCTTGGCCGCCATTGAGTTCTTCCACTACGGATTTCTACGTAGGGCTGATACCGCGTTAGCAATATCAGGCCCGTTAAGCGGTTTGGACAGTACGCAAACGTCTTGCCTGTTTCCCCGGCCGTAATCTCTGTCGTCCTCCGCCAGAACAACGAGCTTTATGCCCCGGCTGGCAAGACTGAGGCCGTCCGTCAGATCGGCAGGCGGCAGACAGGTGTCGAGGATGACGCATTCCGCTCGGCTGATCGCCTCGCTCGCCATGGCCCAGTCGTTGAACTGTTCTACCGCCTGTCCATGCGTTTTGAGCGCAAAGCTGATCGACCGCAGCAAGGCTGGGTCTTTGACAACAGCAACAATGGCAGACAGCGTGGACAATGGGATTCCAGAAGCTCGGTCGTGGTCTTTCACCAAGCTTTCAGATCGCATCCTGGCCGACGCCTCACCTTGTCATGGATCAAGCGTATTGTCGGATTGCGCGGGGATTGGGCTAGATGTTGACTGTCAGCGACATGCGCACCAGTTCGGGAAGGCTGCGTGCTCTCATCTTCGTCATGACATTGGCGCGATGGACTTCGACCGTTCGCGGGCTGATATCAAGATTGAACGCGATAGCCTTGTTCGGCTGGCCGGCTACAACGGCCGACAGGATTTGCCGCTCCCGTTCACTCAGGCTGCCGATGCGCGAGCGGATGTCATCCACGCTCAGCGTACCCGCGGATGAATCTGCCAGTTTCTCGGCCGCCCGCCGCACCGCCTCGATGATGACCGACTCTTCAAACGGCTTCTCGATGAAATCTACAGCACCGGCTTTCATCGCTTCAACGGCCATGGGAATGTCGCCATGCCCTGTCACGATTATGGACGGAATGGGGGGCGAAATGCTTGAGATCTTGCGCACCAGATCAAGCCCGCTCATATCAGGCATTCGCATGTCCGTGATCAAGATCGCATTACGAAGGCTTGAGGCAATTTCTGAAAAGGTTGTTGCGGATGTATGAAGGCGCACGGCGAAACCGTTCACTGTGAGCATGAACCCCAGCGATTTGCGAAGTGCCTCTTCGTCGTCAACGATATGGACTGTGAAGTCATCAGGCTGCATTTTGGTCCTCGTCGTGCTGGATCAAGGTAAAACTGAAGGAGGCGCCGCCAAGCTCGCTCTTGGAGACGGTCATTTCTCCGCCATGGGCTTCTACGATGCGCCTGGAAATCGACAACCCGATCCCCATCCCTCCTGCCTTTGTCGTCGTGAACGGCTTGAAGATATCCTGGGCGACTTCCGGAGAAATCCCGGGACCGGAATCCTCGACCGTCACCGTCAAAAGTCCCATCTTGTCGGAACAGACACTGACGCGGATTTCCTTTTTCTCGGTTTGCTTCATCGCCTCGATCGCATTCCGCATCAGGTTGGTGAGGACCTGCTGAATCTGAATCCGGTCGACGAAGACCTGGTCGTTGTCCGCGGTGAAATCGAACACTGTGCGCACGCCCTTTTCCCGTGAGCCGACGAGAGCGAGCGCTCCGGCCTCTTCGATGAGTTGACGCAGGCTCTCCGTCCGTTTTTCCGTCTCGCCTTTGGTTACGAACTCGCGCAGGTGTCGAATGATCTGTCCGGCGCGAATGCTTTGCTCCCCCGCTTCCAGCAAGGCGTCGCGGACCTGGATGTCGCGATCGCTGACTGCATTCTCAAGCAAACGCGCGCAGCCGTGGACATAGTTGGCAATCGCCGACAATGGCTGGTTCAACTCGTGCGCCAGCGTCGACGCCATCTCTCCCATCTCGTTCAATCGGCCGAGTCTTGCGAGCTCGGTCTGGATCTCCTGCAGGCGGGCGGCGGATTCCTCTCGTTCCGTAAGGTCGCGGACGAACCCGGTGAAGAACCGCTTTCCTCCGCGTTTGATCTCGCCGACCGCGAGCTTCATGGGAAAAGTCGAGCCGTCCTTCCGCTGTCCGACCACGACGCGATCGACGCCGATGATCCTCTTTTCGCCTGTTTCCATATAGCGGCGCATGTATCCGTCGTGTTCGACCTTGTAAGGCTGAGGCATGAGCAGCTTAAGGTTCTGCCCGATGGCTTCGGCCTCCGAATAGCCAAACTGGCGGACGGCTGCGGAGTTAAACGAGATGATGATTCCGTTTTCGTCACTGACGATGGTGGCATCGAGAACCGTGTCGAGGATAGACCCCATCCGGGCCTCGCGATCATCCAGCGCTTCCCTGAGCTCTGCCAGGGTCTCCCGATCCTGGTCTCTTCGTTTGGCAAACCAGACGATCAACGTCGCCAGGACGGCTAATGCGACTGCTTGGGCAATGCCGATTTCTGAGCCGGATGAATGCACATTGAGAAGCCAAAGGGCGAGGCCGAAGACAGCCGCGAGCAAAGCCGGACCCGCGCCCCCGATCATAGCTGTGGCGATGACCGGGATCGGCGCGAGCAGGGAGAGCGTTTGCGAAGCGGCGGCGCCCACGACGAAAAGCGGCACGCCGACGATCGCGACCGTTCCGAGAACAGCTACGACATAACCCCAGGAATTGGGGAGAAATCGTTTTTCATTTCGTTGCACGTCGTCCATTTCGCCCCTGATTTCGCACCCAATCAGCCAAAACAATGCAGAGGGCGCAATGATCTGCGCTAATTCCGCTCGATTCGACATACCTACATGGGAAGCTAGCCCTTGTGTCCAATTGATAGAAGTCAAAAAGCTCAGAGGTCGAGTTCGTCTCCACAGATGGTCTGTTTCTTCGGCATCAGATCGCCCGCGCTGTGATACTGGCTAGGGGGCAACCGGCCTTGCTTGACTTCCGTGTCCGAGCCGGCCATCTTTCGATCATGTTGATCGAACGCTTCCATAACATCCGCACACGGATGTGCCTCATCGCAGGCATCTGACCCCCGGCCCAATCGCGTCGCGATACGGTCGTGGGGCATGGGTAGCGTCCCCGCGAGGGGGCAACGGGCTACGAAGCGACATTCAATCCCAGTTCTTAGTTTCAGAGCGGTGCGCCGGATGCGCGACCGCGCGTCTTATACAGGAGGCCTCACGATGGCTCTCGAAAAGAAACGGCAGCGCAAGCCGGCAATCATCCTCACCCGGACCGATCATGAAAGGCTCTACCGCCTCGCGGAGGCCCATGCCGGACGGAACCCCGATGTTTCCGAAGAGCTTCTCATCGAGCTCGACCGTGCGCGTATCGTTCAGGACACCAAGATCGGCGCCAATGTCGCACGTATGGGATCCAGGATCCGCTTCACCAGCGATCTCGGGGAAGACCGCAGCGTCACGCTGGTCTTCCCGGCTGAAGCGGATATTGCGGCGAACAAGATCTCCATCCTGACACCGATCGGTGCGGCCCTGATCGGTCTTTCTACTGGTCAGTCCATCGATTGGGTGGCACGGGACGGCCGTTCGCACCGCCTCCATGTCGAAGAGGTGGCATCTCCTGAAATGGTCGATCCGGCATGATGTTGCCAGTAGTTTCCCGCCTCGCGACCCGGGGAGGTTGTCTCATCGCAGGATAGGCTCCCCTGCGCGATCTTCGCGCAGGGGTATCTCCCGCTCATGTCGATGGACGCGCTGGCGACGGCGCGATGGAGAACTGCGAAATGTCGAACGACACTTACATTCTGACTACAAAGGATTTCACCATACTCGAAGCCTTGTGCGACAACTGGCAGGGCCGCAATGATCGGCTCGTCGCGCTTTGCAGGCGCAAGATCCAAAAGGCCATCGTCGTGTTCCGCGACGATCTTCCGGGGGATGTCGCCAGCATCAACAGCCGTGTGCGCTTTCGCGCCCATGCCGGCGAGAGCGATATCCGCGTGATCTCGACCGGCCAGGCAACTGGCCCGGTCGGCCTGTTCCTGCCTATCACGACACTGCGTGGCCTCGCTCTGCTCGGACTTCGCGCAAGCCAGAAGATCGAGTTTGAAAATTCGAATGGTCTCGCAGAGACCATGTTGCTGGAAGCAGTGGAATACCAGCCCGAGGCATCGCGGCGGGAACGGCAGATGATGGGTCAGGAGGCGGTCACGAGCCTGCAGAGACCGCACTTGCGTCTCGTGTCGGGCGGCATGGATGGACGTCACGGTCAGCTTGTCGGTGCTTGGGACGGTCCCGACGATCCGGGTCCTTCGGCGGCTTGACTCCTATTCCATCACTCTGTCGGAGGCTTGCTCTTCCCGAGCACGCGTCCGACCTGAAAGAACCGAACATGCAGAAAATCACACAGGTTCAACATGCCGATTTCATCGAGGGGCTCCTCTGGATGGCCCTCGGCATGATCTCATTCGTTGGGATGTCCGTCGGATCGCGAGAGCTTGCCAGCACCCTGTCGATCGAACAGGTGCTTTTCTTTCGCGCGCTCATCGGCCTTTGTGTCATCGTCGCCTTCGGCCGGTTGGTGCTGCCGGAACTGCGTCATGTGAAGCTCTTCAAACTGCATCTTGCGCGCAACCTCGTGCATTTCATGGCCCAGTATCTCTGGACGATCGGCGTCGTCATGCTGCCTCTCGCTTCCGTGTTCGCCTTGGAATTTACCATGCCGATCTGGGTTGCCCTGTTTGCATTCTTGTTTCTGCGCGAGAAGATGACGAGGCCAAGGATCTTTGCAACGATCAGCGGCTTCATCGGCGTGCTTGTGATCATCCGCCCCGGTATCGCGATGGTCGACCCAGCTGCGGGACTCGTCCTGATCGCCGCCGCCGGTTACGGGCTCTCCCTGATTTTCGTCAAAAGGCTGACGCGCGACGTCTCACCAGCTGCGATCGTGGTCTGTATGATCGTCATCCAGCTGCCTCTCGGCCTTGTGGCTTCGCTGACCGACTGGCGGCCGGTGCATGTCGCGGATATCCCCTGGATGGTGGTTGCCGGCCTCGGAGCTCTCTGCGCCCATTACTGCCAGGCGCAAGCGCTGAAGCGCCTCGATGCGTCCGTTGCCATGCCGATTGATTTTCTGCGCGTGCCGATGGCCGCCGTCGTCGGCTCCTATGCCTATGGCGAGGCGATCGACCTCTGGGTTTTCCTTGGCGGTGCCATCATCGTGCTGGCCAACTATCGAACCGTCATGACGGAACGACGCGCCGGATCAGGATCGCTTTCCGCCGGCCCGACTCCTCGAGGATCAGCCTGAATGCCTGCTCTTGGCACGCTGTGAAGGGACCGCCGACACCGTGGCGGACCTTTTCCCTGCGAGCCAAAGAAACTGAATGTAGTGACGTGAAACCAGCCAGTGTGTAGAATAGCCGGTGGAGCAAACTGGCCTCTTTGGTTACATAATTTTGCTTACGCCAGAAATTCGCAAGATATTGATTTAAATGGCGAAGTGCAGCAAAAACCGCATTCATTGGTCTGCGCTTCCCCTGATTGCGCAGAGCGAGGACTTAGATGCAGCCGAGCCGTAAATTGGAGGATCGCTAGCTCCGCCACGACGACGCGGGAAACCTAGTCGAGTAACCTACAGAGGATGGGGTGCTGGTCCGCTCAAGAAATCACTAGGTACGAACACCGCGTACGCGCGAGTTCTGCACCCGACTGCAATTAATTCTTTGGACACCTATGCTGAAGCACTTGGGGCCGAGCAGACGATCTTTCTTGGCTGCGGCTGTATTGATTATGCCTTGAGTCTTACGCCTGGTCCGCCATCCGGTGAAGCGCCAGCGTCGAAGAAGACAATGCCCCTTTCTTCGTAGACGCGTTTGATCGCATCAACTGTCACGGGCTGAGGGCCACGCGGCCCCGCTTCGTCCTGCTCCAGTCTGCTTACAGTATTGGCAGTGACTTTTGCGAGCTCCGCAACTTCTCGAACGCCCAGCCTCAAAATCGCTCGAGCGGCTCTTGCTTGACCAGCGTTCAAAGATACCTCATACTTATTTCGATACAGTGTATTGACAATCATTCTCTGTTGTTATAGATACACCGTAATCATTATTGGTTCAACAGATGCGCCTATTGGGCAGCCACGCCTTTGCTTGTCCACTCCGCAGTGGGAGGATCTTCCATGGAACTCCGCCAACTCTCCTACTTCGTAGCAGTCGCTGAAGAACTGCATTTCGGTCGTGCGGCCATGCGGGTGCATATTGCTCAGCCAGCGCTGAGCACGCAGGTTCAGGCTCTGGAGAAGGGGCTCGGCGTGCAGTTGCTTGTCCGCTCGACACGTAAGGTCGAACTGACACGGGCAGGGGAGGTGTTCTATGATCGCTGTGTCCGTATGCTCGGGGAACTGGATCTCTCAGCCGAGATGGCACGGGCGGCTGGAGGCAGAACAATGCGAGAGATTAGGATCGGGACAATCTATCCGGCAACGACGGGTGTGCTGCCGGCATTCCTCGCGCGGATCGGACGGAAGTTTCCCGATATCCGCCTGCATGTGTCGAATGGCTCGACGTCGGACATCATCCGCCAGCTGGAATGCGGGAAGCTCAATCTTGGCTTCATTCGTCCCGTCGAGAACATCGGGTCCCTGCGGTTCTTCTCGATTGCTCATGAGCGTTATCTGCTGGCCGTGCCGATAGGAAACCCGCTTGCCTCGAAACACGAGGTGACGATCGAGGATCTCAGGCTCCAGAAGATCATCGCCTTCAAGCGGCAGAACCTGTCCTATACCGAGCGCTATTTCTCGGAAGCCTTCGACGAGCATGGCCTGAATGACAATGTCGCCTATACCTGTGACGACACCTTCTCGCTGATCTCCCTCGTATCGTCAGGCCTTGGCGTCGGCTTTGCACCGGAGTGGACGGGGAGCTGCCGGGCAGGGACGTCGTTTTGAAGAAGGTGACTGGGATCGATCTGAAAATCGGGCTGGGTGTTGCGTGGAGCAAGGATGATCCGACGGCGGCGCGTGATGAGATCATCGATATTGCCAGGACGCTGGGGCGGCCGGGCAGATGAGGGCGGCCAGATGTGCGATTGAGCCCAGCGAGCTCATTGCCCTTCATGCGGAACGCCATGGCCCGGGGACGTCGGCCCCGCCTGCCCCCCTGGGTCGCTACGCTCAGGCTCCTGCGGCTTCCCTTCTTCGGGCCCTGACGTGACGAGAATTCCCGCTTTCGCGCCCTGCGGTCGCCGCGATGCTGAAAGCTCCGATATTCTTCATTGTTTTTCCCGGATCTCGCGCAAGCGCGGCTTTGATCCGGGCCAAGTCTTGGGCGGCTGTTTCGGCAAGTGCGGGGCTTCGGATCGCAGACGTAGCGCAGTTTGAGTGGAACGGCGGGCGTCTGTCTGCTGTTGAGCAGGATCAATGGCTCGCCGGGCAATCGCATGATTTGTCGGGTGTGATCAGATCGCGGGCGGTGATGCGCTCGCTCGATGTCTGGTTCGGCGGCTTCCACGGGACCTGGCCAAATGCTAAAAAGACGCCAGTGCGCGTTCCGGCGTCGCCGCAGGCCCGGTCCCTTTCGCAATGCGTGCGTCTCACTGAAGGTGGTGAACCATGACGTCAGGGACAACGCGCTTTGCGATCTCGCAGAGATGCCAGTGATGGGTCAGATAGATTATCTGCCCGACCTTCGCCATCTGACCCAGGAGCCGGAACACCTCTTCTGAGCGCGGATTGTCGAAACTTTCCATGATGTCGTCGGCGACGAACGGCACTGGCGGCCGCAGCGCCGCGAACTCCTCGTATCCCGCGAGCCGCAGCGCCAGATAAAGCTGGAACTGCGTGCCTGTCGACATTGCATCGGCAAGCCTTGATCCGCCTTCACGCGTCACGCCGATCAGGATTTCCTTGTCTCGGTCGGGCTGCGTCGTCAGGCCCGTATAGTTGCCGCTGGTGATCAGCCGAAAGGCTTCGGAGGCGCGGTTCATCATCGCACTGCGATGTCGGTCGCGGTAGAGATGCAGCGCCTGCTCGGCGGCCAGCGTGCCTGTCCGGAGCGTCAGGTGCTGGACGGCAAACTCCTCGATCTCAAGCAGGAGCGTACGGCGCTGGGCCTCGAGCCGCGCGACCGCGTCGTCGCCACCGACCGCGTCGAGCTTTTGCTGTGACAACGACTTGTCTGCGTAGAGCTGCTTGGATTGCTCGGTCAGACCCTCGATACGGGTCTCAAGCTCCATGGCGTCACGCTCGACCTGGCCGGCATCGATAACATCCAGAAGCATCTCGGCCTCATCAAAACTTGAGGCCCTGAGTGTTTCCTTGATCTGCCGGCGCAGCGCCGCGATCCGCTCTTCCAGCCGATCGCGCTCCTTCGTCTTAGCCAAAAACGTTTCGACCTCTGCAAGAGTATCGACGCCGAAATAGCGCGTCAGCTCGGATCTGCGGGCATTGTGCACGGCTAGCTCTTCCTCGAATGCGCGCTTTTTCTCCATTTGTTTTTCGAGTTCGGCTTGTTTGTCTGCGCGAAGCTGGCTGCTCCGCCGCGCCCTCTCTTGACGCTGTGCCAGCGCATTGGCCGCTGCCAAGGCATTGCCGGAAATCTCAGCCTCGCCGCATTGGGCGAGCAGGCCGGCAATGTCTAAAGCGAACTGCGCCTGGTCGCGCTCCATTGCGGCGACGCGGCTGGCCAGATCCTGTCGCTCTTTCAGGATGGCGGGCAAGGTGCCGAGTACAGTCAGGATCGCCCTGATGGCGGCGATCGAATGGCCCTTGTCAGCGAACCAGGTGCGTGACAGCGCCAGTGTCCATTCCCGATCCCAGGCTATGGCGCGGGCTTCAGCCTGCTGTCTGTCGCGCTCACGTTCCCTGATATCGCGCTCATACTCGCCGAATGCCTTTTGATGCGTGAGCTTCGCGGTCCGTTCCGCCTTGGCAGCGGAGAGCGTCTCGCTTGCGGTGCGAACGAGGTCGGAGATGGCAAGATGCTCGGCCTCGATCCCGGCCTCGGCAAGGCTGGCTGCCAGTGCCTCGCGATGTCGCTCCAGCTCTGCACGAAGAGCTTCAACGGTGGCCTCGGCCTCCTGCAGGTCTTCCCACACGGCAAGTGCTGTAGAGCGCCTGGACATCCAGGCCTCCAGGGAGGCAATGCCATCGACTGCGCTAAGGTCGTGGCTCATCGCGTCGGGCAGCAGATCCGCAAAGCTCCTGGCAAGGCGATCGTGTTCGTCCTGAACCTCGGCCAGCAATTCCTGCTGCCGGTCGATTGCTGCTTTCGTCTCGGCTTCGCCTAGGCGCAGTTGCCGTAATTCAGCGACTTCCTGCGCGCGCGACAGCCGCGCGGCCGACACGGTGTCATCCTGGTGCATTCGCGCTTCGAAGGTTTTCGCGGTCGTTGCATCCAGAGAGGCCAGATGAGCGTTCCAAGCCGTATCGCGTTCGGTCCGCAGTCTTGCTGCCTCACTGTCATCAATGGGCCCACCGGCAGCGAAGGTGGCAATCAGTGCCTTTATCCGCGCCTGTTCGGTGCCAAGGTCGCGCAGACGGCTTTCGTGGTCGGCTATGCGTCTCTCGACTGCCGTTACCTGACCGCGCCATATTTCGATCTGGCGAGGCTCGACTGAAGCCGTGCCGCATAGAGCCGCCGGTTCGCCGGTCCAGGGTGTCAGCTGCGCGAACTGGTTCTCCTGCGCGCGGCGTATCTGGCCGAGCGTGCGCTCCTCCACCGTCAGCCGTGCGGTCAGATCTGAGCCAGACAGGCGGGCCAGTGCCGTCTCAAGCCGCTCGATCTGGGCGGGATCGGAGAGGGGGCCATCGTCTGGCTTCAGGTTTTCCGCATTGAGCCGTTCGAGATTTTCCCGGACGCGGATGAGTTCGCGCTCTGCGGCGGCGAGCTCAGCGTCCACACCGGAGCGCTTCTCGATGAGATCCCTGACGACGCCGATCAGGGAAGCTGGCAGAAGCAGGGTTTCCGGCTCCGCGTGTCCCTGCTGCTCAAGGTCGGCGATAACCCGCGCGAGCACGCCTTCCTGCTCGGCCAATGCCAGTTTACGCTTCGGAAGGTCGTCTTCGGCGGTGAGGTAACGGGCACGCCCTTGGTCGAGCATGTCCATATTCGCGGCAAGCATTGCTGCCGCTTCATCCAGCTCGATTGCCTCGATCTCTTCGGTGAGTTGACGCATCGAGCGATCGGCGATGTCAACGACTGCAGTAAGCCGCGTCTCGTCACGGGAGAGCTGAGGGAGCAAGGCAAACCATTCTGCGGGCGGGCGCGGGAGTTCACCGAGCGCAGAGATATCAGCATTGAGCTGGGCGAGTTCGCGCGCAGCGGGCATGGCGCTCAGCTGGCGCGTCAGTTCCTGGTGTTTCGCCTTGGCGTCTGTGAGCTCCCGCGCGGTGGCCCGATAGGCCCCGTCGGCCTGGTCGTGCATCACCTTCAGAGCTGCATAAGCTGATGCCAGCGTGTCGATCGCATTGCGCTCGGCTTTCAGGCCATCCAACGCGCGCTTGAGTTCGGCAAGCTTGGTGCTCGATGAGCGCCTCTTGTAGATCGCATTGGCCTCATCGCTCGCCGAAACCAGTGCTCGGCTGAGCCCGGCGAGCCCGGAGCTGGCAGAGAACAGTAGCTCGCCGAGCTCGCCCTTGCTCTGGATGATGGCATTGCCGCCATCCTTGAGCGACTGGTCGTCGAGTGAGAACATGGTGCGGTAGGCCTCGCGGCCGATGCCGCCGAGCGCGCCGGCCAGCAGAGCCTCGTTCACCGGTTGGCCGCGCTCGTCGACAAGGCTGCCGGTTCTTTGCTTCAGCCGGGCCAATTCGTGCTCGGCCCCGTCGAATTCAAGCCGCGCACCGACTTTCATCGTGTTGTAGGGATGCAGGAAGTTGTAGGTACTGCGTTCGCTGATGCCATAAAGCAGGTCGAGATAGGCCGCAAAGGTCGTCGATTTTCCGGCTTCGTTCAGGCCGTAGACGATATGGAGGTCCGGTGATCCCGATCGCGCGGTACCGAAGTCGATCGAATGGTCGGTGAACTTGCCGTAGCGGGTGAGATCGAGCCGGCGTAGACGCATCAGCTGGTCCCCCGGTCAGCGAGCTTCATCCGGGCGGCAATGTCCTCGGTGCCTTCGGCCAGAAGGCTGTCTATGAACCGCTCGAAGCCGGCCTCGTCGCGTCCGGCAAAGTCGCGGCTTTCGGCCGGCAGCTCGACCAGCAGCTCGCGCACCATCTCGGACACGTCCGCGCGGAAGGCGCTGCGGGAAATCACTTCGTCGCGCATCAGCACTCCAAGTTCGACGACCGGGTCGGCGGTGGTGGTACCGGCTTCCGATAAGGGGGCGTCAATCGAAAGTTCGACCTTCTCGATCCAGGTCTTGCCAATCCGGTCGCCACGCTGCTCCGCCTCAGTCCGCATGAGATCGATGTCGCGGCGGATGTGCCAGTTGAGCGGCGTTCGACCGGTGAGCCGCAGGCGGGCGACGAGATGGGGCGACGCGGTGCGTTCGCGCTCTCTCAAGAGTGCGGTCTCGATTGCTGCGGCCGCGTCGCGCCATTCACTGACCCCGGCCAGATCCACATCGACCCGCTGGAATTGCGCCAAGCTGGTCAGTCGTTCTTCGACCGTAATCGTCCCGTCATCGGAGACGGTGACGAGCGATACGGTCTTGGCGCCGGCCTCGTTGATGTCGCGACCCTGCGGCATACCGGGCATGATGACGGTTGCGGTACCGGCATGTTGGGCGCGCTGATGGATATGGCCAAGCGCCCAGTAATCAAAGCCCGATGCATGCAGGTCGAGGACATTGCAGGGGGCATAGGCGTCGTGTCCCGGCGAGCCGGCAAGGCTGCTATGCATGATGCCGATATTGATCGCACCTTGAACCGGCGGCCGGTATTTTGGCAGCAGGCTTTCCGGCGCTTGCGGCTTGGCGAAGCTCAGGCCGTGGATCGCCACCTGCAGACTTCCCTTGGTGATCTCAAGGGCCTCAGCATGGCCGCCAAAGATCCTGACCGTCTCTGGCATGACAAGTTCCCGGGCAATCTTGGACAAAGCATCGTGATTGCCCTTGATCAGATAGGTGCGGATGCTGGCCTGATGCAGTCGCTCCATCTGGCTTGCGAGAAACCGTGCCGTTTTCATCGACGTCTGGTCGCCGTCATAGAGATCGCCGGCGATGATCAGGGCATCGACCTGTTCCTCGAGGCAGAGATCGACAATCGCGACAAATGCCTGCCGGCTGGCATCGCCGACGAGTTCGGCAAGGTCAGGATTGCGCAAGGCAAGCGAGCGGAGCGGCGAGTCGAGATGGATATCGGCGGTGTGGACGAAGCGAAAGGGCATGGGTCAGCTTGGATCCGTACTGTTCGATATTGCCTGGACACTGGGGCAGTCGGGGAGGGTAGGGTAGGGGATCTTCCAGCGAGGTCGATCCGTCATCCGCGCTTGTTGCCGTCGCGATGCTGATGCCTCCGATGCTCTACATTGGGGCCGGATCTCACCCGCGTGCGGATCTGATCGGGGCGTGAGAAAAGTGCTTTCTGTCGACGTGTGACAGTCGCGGAGAATGCTTGCGACATGCCGACCTCCTGCCTCTCCTGTTCAGCCTCGCGTAGCATCCCGGCTTGGCAGTGAATTGGCATAGGCAGCGGCTTCGCCGGAATAGGGGAAGTCGTCGCCGAGCTGATCACTGTCCTTGTAGACTTTGAACAGAGGGCCTTCGACCTCAACGATTTTGTAACCGTTCACGTAGTCGATCTTTTGCGTTTTCCACGCCATTGTGAGCCTTTCCTGTTCTCTCATCTGGATACACCGCCCGACGAGGCGGTGCATCCAGTGTCAGGGTTACTTGTTCAGTGCATCCTTGAGCGCCTTGGCAGGTGCAAAGGTCAGCTTCTTTGAGGCAGCGACTGTCATCTTTTCTCCAGTCGCAGGATTCCGGCCCTCGCGCTCAGGCGACGCCTTCACCTTGAATTTCCCGAAGCCCGGGATCGAGGTTTCTGCGTCGGAGGCAGCTGCATCTGCGATCGCCTGGAACACGGTCTCTACGATTGCTTTCGCCTGAACCTTCGTCAGGCCGTTGGCGGCGGCGATCTTGTCGGCGATCTCATTGGTCGTGGTCATAAAAAACTCTCCCCATCTTCTAACAAAGGTGAAATTCGTGTCAGCTTATTGCCGGGTTGTCATCTGCGACGATAAGCGTGAGATGCAGATCGCGTTAATGTCCACAGGTGGTTTCGGCCTGTCGCTCGTTTGCGCGTTTCGCCAAGGACATCGTGACATACACAAATGGACCTCAAGGCTTGCCGGTGATCCCCCGATCAAGCGTCTGACTGCCTTCGACCGCTCCCCGGCCGGATGCTATAAGTTTGAGAGATCTCGGTGAAGAGCCATGCTTTGAACGCATGCCCGACCTGAGAACCCGTGCCTTTTCCGGGGAATTGAGGACTCTATATTCCGATCATCGAAACGACGTCGGGACCAAAGCAAGGTTGCTGGCGTCAGGATACCTCACGAAAGGGGATCATCATGAACGTAGCCCGCTCTTTCCATAACTGGCGCAAGTATCGTCAGACCGTCACCGAACTCGGCCGCATGAGCGCCCGCGAACTGCAGGATCTCGGCATCGATCGCGCTGACATCCACAGCGTCGCCCGGCAGTCGGTCGCGCGTTAAGCGCATTTTCCAGACCATCCTGGCCGACTATGTGCCCGCTGATGAGGCGGGCGTTCTGCGTCTGGATGTTGATTTGCACTGAGATTCGAACCGGGAGGTCGGATAGGGGGGGTGCGGATAAAAAGTTGGACTGTTCTAAATGCTGAGGCCGAAGCTGTTGCGGTATTAGACAGGGCTGAGTGATCCCAGTGATATCTTGAGGCGTTCCTTCTGGTACCAGCGGTGTCGGCGTCCACCTCCGCCACGAACTGCTCGATTGCGATCGTTTTCCAGTCTCATGGATAGAAGAGTTCGGTTTCCAACCGGCCGAAGAAGCTTTCGCACGCTCCGTTGCGTTGTGAAAAAGCTCCAACGTAAACTCCATGGAGAAACTCCTTGTCGCTCATCCATGGAATGTCGATCACAGATCAGGCAGCGGCTGCCAATGTGGGACCAGAACACCGGTACCGTTGATGGTGCCAGGACCCGCGTCGCATAGACACACTGATGCCGCGACGGCAGCTGCGAGAGCTCGAGGAAGCGTTCTCAACATTGGCTCGGGAGGATGCCGAGGCGGAGAAGGTCGCTTATGCGTTGGCCACAATGTTCAGCCGGTAGCGCGTTGCCTTGCGCTCGCCGCTGCGTAGCAGCGCGCCTTTCTCGACCAGATCCGAGAGGTCGCGCGTTATGGTCGAGGGCGGAGCGCCGGTGATTGTCGCGTAGTTGCCAGCGCTCAGGCCCCCAGTGAATCCCTCAGGGCCTTCAGCCAGCATTCGGAGTAGCACTTTCTCCTGCCGCTCGTTCAGTGCACCACGCAACCTGTCCATCAAACGCGTCTTCTCGATCAGGAAGCGGACCAACTCGTCCGCTGATTTTTGGGCATCGAGTGCCCGATCCGCGAACCATGAGAGCCAGGCATCGATCGCAAGCGTGGTGCTCGCCGCTTCCAGCATAGCGTAATAGCCTTTGCGGTGTCTGAGCAGCGAATTGGACAATGCGCTGAAGGTCGGCGTCGAGATCGCCCGTGCAAGGGCGCTTTCGGCGATCGCGCGGCCTATGCGGCCATTGCCGTCCTCGAAAGGATGAATGCTCTCGAACCACAGATGAGCGATGCCGGCACGGGTGAGAGCCGCAAGCGGGTCTGCACCTTCTGGTGAGGTTTGTTCCAGCCATTCCAGAAGCCTGCTCATCTCCGCTGCCAGACGTTCGGATGGAGGCGCTTCGAAGTGCACGCGCTGGCGCCCGAATGCACCTGAGACAATCAGCATTGCTTCGTTATGGCGGCGAAAGCTGCCGATATCGGCGATGTCGCGGCGGCCGTTCATGATCATTCGGTGCCATTCGAACAGCCGCTCCTCGGTTATGGGGTCAAGCGGGTGGCGATATAGGTCCGCCATCATTTCGGCGATGCCTGCCTCCGCTGGCCTGCTGCGGTAAGCTGCAGCGGACATTCCGAGTTGCCGCCGAAGGGACGATTGCACGCTTTCGCGGTCGAGCACTTCCCCTTCGATCGCCGATGTGCTCAGTGCATCGGAGCTGAGCAGCTCGATGACGACCTCTTCGCGGTCGTCTTTCCCTAGATGGCGCATGGTGCCGACGGAGATTGCCGCATTCTCTATGAATGCCTGCTCCCTGACCCGCAGAAGTTCAGGGTTCCATTCGAACTTCGGCCACCCCACCAATTCCCAATTCCATGCCATGGGCGATAAACTCCATATTTATCGCCCATAGTGCCGCAATAATGTGAGCGATAAAAGCAGTTTGTTTCGCTCATAGTTTGGAAGATGTAAAGTTACAGGCACCTTGTCGTCGATGGTGTCCAGCACGCACCTTGATGCGATCAACCCGAAACGCAGCTCGCAGAATTCGGGCGGCTGTCTCTAAACATAGCGGCAGTAAAAATCGACGAAGAGTTGCTTGAAGCATATGCATCCAGACTGGTTGGTGATCACTCGGTCGCGCCTGGCGCATTCATGACGATGATCGTGTTCCTGAGCGATAGGAAGACTTGTAATAGCTCGCTCATTGTCATTTTTGTGAGTTATTGAAGGGCCACATCTCCTGTCGGCCTCAAGAGGATCCGCCCGCCCTTATCCTGGCTATTCTTTACTGAGGAATCAGCCAGATTGCGCATCCACTCATCATGTATATCGTCGGTCCGGCGCGCCTCGACGAGACCGTCGAAGACGCACTGGATCAGAATGTTGCGCAGGTGGAAGGGGTAGAGGACGCAGGCATCGTAGACCGCGACGGGCGGATTAGAGGCCATAGGTCTCGATCAGGTACTCCGTGTCCTCGGCCAGCGCTTCCATCGCCGTATGTCGTTTGTCGAGCTTCGACTTCAACGCGAGCACATCCTTAAGGAGGGCGCGGCGGTGTTTGCCGACGTAGCGGAATGCCAGATCGCCCCGGTCCATGCGCAAGACGACGAGCGGGCGGGAGATGCCGAGAATGACTGAAATTTCGCTCGGGCTCAGTTCCTGATCCTCGGCCAGCAAGGCAACGCGCTCTCCGCGCAGCAGGTGCGCCAGAGGGGCTTCAACAGCCGCGGCGGCCGAGGGCGGAATCGGGAGCGTCCGCTCCTTGCCACCTGCATCACGAACGTAGAGTTCCAGCGTGTCGCCGGCAACCAGCTTTGGCAAGGGCGTTGCTATTTTTCGGTCGTGATCTGACAGTCTGGCGAAATGAACAACCTGGCTGGCCATGACGGTATCTCCTTGGATGCCAAGCGAACAGAGCCTCTAACTGCAATAAGTGAAAGTTAAGGTTGGTTGCAATGGTGGTGATGGGGCGGTTCTCGGAACGCTGGTTCGATTCCCATCCAGGCGAGGTACTGGGCTTCGGGTTCGCATTTGTTCGCTGATTAGCTCTTAGGTCAGTTAGGCATGTTGAATGAGCGACGGAAATAAGATCGCACGGCCTCCATTGTGGGACTAAACTCGGCGTTGCGCTTCCATGCCAGGCCAACATCCATCGACGGAATGGGGTCGGTCAAAGTGATAGTCTCGATGCGGCGGCCTTCCAGCGACCAGGGACGATGAACCATGTCGGAAAGGATCGCGACGCCCTGAGCGTTTGCCACCAGCGAGCGGACGGCTTCGACAGATGAGGTCCGCAGCGTGATTTTCGGTAGATAGGGTGTCTGGCTCCAATACTTCATTGAGCTGTGAGAGGCCTCATCTACAGTCAGCATGATGTAATCTTCCTCGGAGACGTCCTTCAGGCCTATCTGGTTTTCGCTCAGTAAGCGGTGACGCGCGGGCACCCAGAGACGTCGCTGCGAACTGAGAAGCTTTTCGGCGACCAGTTCCGGGTTGAGGATGTTGGACGTCAGCATAACGGCGATATCGTAGCGATTGGCGAGCAACCCTTCCTCGACCGATTCCCGGTTCATCTCGAAGAGCTGAATCGCCAGGCCGGGAAATTGGCGTTTCATACGCTCGATGTGGAAGGGCAGGAAGTAGCCAATGACGGTATATGTCGCTGCGATGCTGAGCGTGCCGGTGACTTTTTCCGAAACGAGGCTGGGCTGCGTCGCCTCCTCGACTTTCTGCATGATCTCATAGGCTTGGGATAAAAACCTCCGGCCGGCGCCGGTCAGGTCCATGCCATGCGGCGTGCGCTCAAAAAGGGCCGCACCAATCGTTTCCTCCAGATCCTTGATGGCGGTCGTTACCGCCGACTGCGAAATCGCCAGATTGATCGCGGCCTGAGATACCTGCCCCGCTTCTGCCGTCGCGATGAAATAGCGGATCTGGCGAAGGCTGAGCGACATTGGAGTTCCAATCTGTTTCGTTGTTTATGACCATTGGAAAATCAGATGGACGGGTAGGGTGTCCCAATTGTTCTTCTCTCTAGCATACGCGGAAACTCACCAAATTACTGATATTTCCAGCGATTCTCGTCTAATCGGCCGAAAATCCATCATCTGAATTTTCGATATGATGCTTCTGAAAATAGAATTTTTCAAATGAATTAATTCTTCCTAACCTTTTCTGACCAAAGCAAAGGCACCATTAGCTTGTGCGCAATAATCAGGCAAGGCAGGGACGGAACGTGGCACTCGAAGTCGTGGACATCAATTGCGATATGGGCGAAGCCTTTGGTCGCTGGCGCGTCGGGGATACGGACGACGATGTGCTGATGGGGCTGATCAGCTCCGCCAATATCGCGACGGGCTTTCATGCCGGCGACCCGAATCTGATGGACCATACGGTGCGCACCGCCGTGCAGCATGGCGTCGGGATCGGGGCCCATCCCGGCTATGACGATCTGCAGGGCTTCGGTCGTCGCAAGATCAATGGCACGGCCCGCGAGCTGGTCAACGACATGGTCTATCAGGTCGGCGCCTTACGCGAATTTGCCCGCCGTCATGGCGCGAGCCTCCAGCATGTGAAGCCGCATGGTGCGCTCTACATGGAAATGGCGGTCAACCCTGAACTGGCGCAGATCTTCGTTCAGTATATGCGCACCGTGGCACCCAATGCCTATGTGCTGTGTATGGCAGGGTCTGTCACTGAAAGGGCAGCGATTGAGGCCGGCCAGCCCGTCGTGCGCGAATTCTATGCCGACCGCGATTATGACGAGAGCGGTTCGATTGTCTTTACCCGCGATGTCGGACGCCCGGATGCTGCAGCGATCGCCCGCAAGGTGGTGCGCGCCTGCACGCATGGTACCGTCACGACAGTAACCGGAAAGGACATCGACATCCCCTTTGAAAGCATCTGCTTCCATTCCGACACGCTGGGCGCACTCGATATCGTCCGCCAGATGCGTGAGGCGCTGGTCGCGGAAGGCATTCGCATCGCGCCCCTGTCCGAAATCATCAAGTAACCGGAGACAAAGATGAGCAAGCTCGAGATCAGATCGCCACTTCCTGGCACTTTCTACCGCAAGCCGGCTCCGGATGCCGCCGCGTTCAAGGCCGATGGCGAAGCCGTGGCCATTGGCGATGTGATCGGCCTCATCGAGGTGATGAAGACGTTTCACGAGATCCGCGCCGATGTCGCCGGAGCAGCCGTCGTCTTCATCGCCGAAGACAATGAACCGATCATGGCGGGCCAGGTGATTGCCGAGGTCGAGGCATGACCATCCGCTCGATCCTTGTCGCTAACAGGGGCGAAATCGCGGTCAGGATCATCCGGTCCGCAAAGGCCCTCGGGATCCGCACCGTGCAGGTCTATTCCGCCGCCGACCGAGACATGCTGGCCGTGAAGATGGCCGATGTTTCGGTCGAGATTGGGCCGCCGTCTGCCGCCAAGTCCTATCTCAATATTGCAGCCGTGATGAAGGCCGCTGCAGCGACAGGCGTCGATGCGGTTCATCCGGGGTACGGTTTCCTCTCTGAGAATGCATCCTTTGCGCAAGCGGTGGTGGATGCAGGCCTCATTTTCATCGGGCCGAGTGCGGACGCCATCCGACTGCTCGGCGACAAGGTCGAGGCTCGCAAGGTTGCCAAGAAGGCTGGCGTACCCACTGTGCCCGGTTCGGAAGGTCGCATCGACGATCTCGAGGCCGCCCGCGCTGTTGTCACCGGGATCGGGTTTCCGGTGATGATCAAGGCGGCTGCTGGTGGTGGTGGTCGCGGCATCCGCATCGCCGAGACCATTGAAGATTTCGAACGCCATTTCCCGCAGGCTTCCGCCGAAGCTCTTGCTGCCTTTGGTGACGGCGGACTTTATGTCGAGAAGGTCATCACCCGCGCCCGGCATATCGAGGTCCAGGTGCTCGGTGACGGCGTGGATGCGGTCCACTGCTTCGAGCGCGAGTGTTCGCTGCAGCGTCGCCGGCAGAAGGTCTGGGAAGAGGCGCCCGCCGTCCGCCTGCCGGATGCCGTGCGCGCAAAACTCTGCGCCAGTGCTGTGGCTCTGGCCCGCGAGGTCCAGTATCGGGGCGCCGGCACGGTCGAGTATCTCTATGACGAGGCGAGTGGCGAATTCTATTTCATCGAGGTCAATACCCGCATCCAGGTCGAACATCCGGTGACGGAAATGGTCACAGGCATCGATCTCGTGCAGGAAATGATACGCATTGCAGGCGGCGCCAGGCTTTCGGTCCGTCAGGACGAGATCAGGGTCCAGGGACACGCCATCGAATGCCGCATCAATGCTGAGGACCCGGCGCGCGGCTTCATGCCGGCACCCGGCACGGTCGAAACGCTGACGGTTCCGGAAGGTCAGGGCATCCGCTTCGACACCATGCTCTATGCCGGCTATCAGGTGCCGCCCTTCTATGACTCGCTGCTGGGCAAGCTGATTGTCTGGGGCGAGACCCGCGAAAGCTGCATCGCACGCCTGAGCGAGGCGCTTCAGACCTTGCAGATCAATGGGCTATCAACGACCATCCCGTTGCACCAGGCGCTGGCCGCAGACCCCGCCGTCGCCTCTGGCGATGTCCATACCCGGTTCCTTGAACCCTGGCTGGACACCGCGTTCGAGACCGCTGTTCCACCAAAGGAGGTTGCGTGATGCCCATGCGATATACATTCGGCGGCGACGAACATCTGTTCGTAGAATGCTCCGATGAAATGTCCCTCGATGCCTTCTTCAACTCGATGTCGATGACCAGCGGCATCCGTGAGGCCGGAATCAAGGGCATTACCGAAATCTGCCCGGCCAATGCCTCCTTTCAGATCAAGTTCGATCCCGACGTCATTCATCCCAACGACATTTTGAAGGAACTGCAGGCGATCGAGCTTGCGGCGGCCAAGGCCGAGCCTGTGATCTCTACCCGCATCGTCGAAATCCCGGTCTTTTACAACGATCCCTGGACCCATGAGACCCTGATGCGTTTCCGCGAGCGCCATCAGGATCCCACCGGCACCGATCTCGACTATGCAGCCAGGATCAACAATTACGGCTCGGTTGATGATTTCATCAAGGCCCACGCCGGTTCGCCCTGGTTCGTCTCGATGGTCGGCTTCGTTTCCGGCCTGCCTTTCATGTATCAGATGGTCGAGCGTCAGCGGCAGATCGAAGTGCCGAAATATCTGCGCCCGCGCACGGACACCCCGCGTCTGACTGTCGGCCATGGCGGCTGCTTTGGCTGCATCTATTCGGTGCGTGGTGCTGGCGGCTATCAGATGTTCGGCATCACGCCGATGCCGATCTACGACCCGACCGAGACGACGTCCTACCTGAAGGACTTCATGGTCTTCTTCCGCCCCGGCGACATCGTCAAGTTCAAGCCTGTTGATCGCGACGGCTACGATCAGGCGGTGGAAGACGTCGACAAGGGCCGCTTCTCCCCGCCGATCCGTGGAGTGAAGTTCGACCTCAACGAATTCAGCAAGGGCATCGACGGCTACAACGCAAAGCTGGAGGACATTCTCCATGGCCATTAAAGTTCTTCATCCGGGTCTTGCCACCTCCATCCAGGATCTCGGTCGCCCGGGTTATTTCCACCTCGGCATCCCGCTCGGCGGCGCTATGGATCGGCTGGCGCTGAAAGCTGCCAATCTGCTTGTCGGCAATGACGAGGGGGCTGCCGGCCTCGAAGCCGTCTTCATTGGACCGAAGCTCGAGTTTGAAGCGGATGCCATGGTCGCCGTCACCGGCGCCGACATGCCGATCAAGGTCGATGGCGAGGAAAAACCCGGCTGGACGGCCTTCAAAGTCAAGGCAGGCCAGGTCCTGTCCTTCGATTATCTGAAGGCCGGTGCCCGCATCTACATCGCCATATCAGGCGGCATTGATGTGCCGCTGGCACTCGGTTCCCGCTCGACCTATGCCATCGGTGCGCTTGGTGGATTGAACGGTCGGCCGCTTGCTGCCGGCGACGATCTCCCCGTCGGGCAAGCCCGGAGCGCGGTCGAAGGAAAGTCCATCCCCGAAGTCCTGCGCCGCAGGCCCGGAATGCCGGCCGAACTGCGCGTCCTGCCGGGTCTCTACTGGCATCGCATCACCGAGGAAGCCGGCCGGAATTTTTTCGAGGACACCTGGAAAGTGGCGCCTGAGGCCGATCGCATGGGTTACCGCTTCCGAGGCGGCTGCAAGCTCGATTTCGTCGATCGCACGCCGCCGTTCGGCGCAGGCTCCGATCCCTCGAACATCGTTGACAGCTGCTATCCCTATGGCTCGATCCAGGTCCCAGGCGGCACCGAGCCCATCATTCTGCACCGCGATGCCGTCTCCGGCGGCGGCTACTTCATGCTCGGCACGGTGATTTCCGCTGACATGGATCTCATCGGTCAATTGCAGCCACATACACCAACGCGGTTTGTGCAGGTGACGATGGAGGAGGCGTTGACAGCGCGCAAGGCGCGGCAGGCAGTCCTTGCCAGCCTTCGTGAAGCGCTGGCGTAGGAGGCTCCAATGGTCTCGGTCGCTGTCCTGAGTTCATTCCTCGATCCACCGGATGGATCAATCGAGAACCGGTGTCAGATAGGCGGCCGTGACGCTGGGGCCGGGTACGATGGCGACGATCTTCATCTGGGCGATCGTGCGGTTCAGCGAAGCTTCGAGATGCGTTTCCATCATCGATACAGCAGCCTCTGTAGCGCCACGCAGAAGCAGTTCCGTGATCAGTCGCAGTTCCGTAATAATCGCGGGATCGCCAGGCAAGCCAAGACGGCGCAGCAGGCGGTCCGTGGCAATCACCGGCATGAGGTTATTGCGCACCAGGTCCTTCAGCCGGTCGTTCGGAGCCGTAAGGACGCAGCACTCGATGAACTCGGACTGGATGGTCTCGATCTCGCTGAGCGATCCCGCGTTGCTCGTCGCCTCCGTGGCGCGCAAGCGGTGAAGAAGGGATTCGAGACGTCTCGGGCTTATGGCGGCCGCGCCAAGGCGGATTGCCGGCGGCTCCAGTATCTTGCGCAGCACGAAATGATCCTTGACCGTTTGCGCCGTCAGCGGGCCTGCAATCCAGTGCGAGCTCTGGTTCTTTCGCACAAGCCCGCGTTCGCGCAGGCGCGTCAGCACATCGCGGACCACCGTGCGGCTGACATTGAAATGGTTGGCGAGCTCGATTTCGATAATGCGATAGCGTCCGAACACGACGCAGCCGGCAACATCCGCCTCTACGGTATTGTAAATGCGCTCCCAGGAGGAGCGGCTCTGCAGCGCCTCGTCGGCGTGGCGGGGAACCACGAGCCCGAGCGACTTGATATCGGTCCTGTTCGGTTCGCTATCCGTGCCTGGTGGTCCCACAAGGAAGCCACGACCGGAAAAGCGGTGTACCAGCCCTTCCGCTTCCAAAGTCTGCAGGGCGCGTTGAACCGGCGCGCGCGAGGTTTGCAGAATATCTGCAATCGGCCCCTCCAGCAGGACGAGCCCTGGTGGCAGGGTGCCCATTTCGATGTTGCTGCGAAGCACGTCCTCGGCGATCTCGTAGCGCCGCTGCGTGCTGCTGGCTGCCTGATCTTCCTTCATTTGCTCCGTCGTCTGTCGCCTCGATGGTGAGCCGCACTCTGCCGTATTCTGCCGCATAAGGAAAGAATGTCACAAATGAATATTGAATACAAAGTCTGCTAAAGCTGGAGCCGAGGCGCTTAGCGTCTCGCTCTAGGGCCGTGGACGGTTATTGACTAAGAAACAGACGATGTTGGAACGAGCCGCTCTGATTTGCGGGCCTAATGGCGCGCGGCCGGCTGCAGTGGCTTCGACAAGGCGCCAGATCGGCAGACCATACCGAGTGGATCCTATCAAATTCGACGGCCGAAAATCCATCTTCGAATTATTTAAAAAAGTCTATTGAATACAAAAATCATTCATGGCATGGTTTTGAAAGTCAAGGCGCCCGGAAGAGGCGCCGAGTGTGGAACGAAACGAAAATGCTCAGGAATATCGCTGTGGCGCGCATCTGACGGTGCGTGAACGAGAGCTTTTGTGTTCATCGCACGCGTATCGCGTCCGGTGAGATGCGGAGCTGTGCGCGGACGGTCTTCCGGCTAACAACTGGTGGGAATATACGTGTCAACCGTCCTGCAACTCAAGAACGTGCGTAAGGCTTTTGCCGGCGTGCCTGCCTTGGTCGGCATCGATGCAGCACTTGCCGGAGACACTTACATATCGCTGCTTGGACCGAGTGGTTCGGGCAAGACCACGCTATTGCGCATCATTGCGGGCTTCGAACAGCCTGATGGCGGCGAGATACTCTTCGCCGGCAAACGCATTGACACTGTGCCGCCTCACGAGCGCGGTATCGGCTTTGTCTTCCAGAACTTTGCGCTCTTTCCGCACTTAAGCGTCGCGCAGAACATTGCCTTTGGTTTGGAAAACCGTGCCATCGATCCGGTCACCGACCAGAGGGTCGTTGCGGCCAGGGTACGTGACATGATCGCTCTCGTCGGTCTCTCGGGGCTTGAGGATCGTGCAACCACGCAGATCTCCGGTGGCCAGAAGCAGCGTGTTGCGCTTGCCCGCACGCTGGTGACCGAGCCCAGCATGGTGCTGCTCGACGAGCCGCTCGGCGCACTTGATGCCAACCTGCGCACCCGCATGCGCGGCGAGCTCAAAGCGATCCGCGAACGCTGCGGCGTAACCTTCTTGCATGTCACGGGATCTGAGACCGAGGCGCTTGCCATGGGAGATACCGTGCTTGTGCTCGACCGTGGTCGCATCGCCCAGTCGGCAGATGCCGGCACGCTCTATAGCCGACCAGTCTCCGCCGATGTCGCTCGCTTCCTTAACTGCTACAACATCTTTGCCGGTGAAGTTGCAGGCGAAACCTTCCGCAGCTCCGTAGGCAACCTGCCGCTCGGTGGTCAGCGCCAGTCATCTGGCCAGCCAGCCTACGCCATACGCTATGACCGTGTCTCGATCCGTCCTCAGGGAATGTCGCCAGCAGGCGACGAGGTTTCGATCGAGGGCAGTTTCGTTGCCAGCGAGTATTCCGGGGCCGCAATCAGTTCCTTTTTCGCGCTCGATGATGGTCGCGTCTTCGAAGTGGAGACGCATCTCAGCCATTCGACGCCGGAGGCCTACAAGGAGAAGGGGCGCTATGCGCTCGCCTGGAAACGGGAGGACGCCCTTGTTTTCACCTGAGATGCCTATGCGTGGAAACCTGTGCCTCGCACCCGTCCTTGCCCCATCGGAGAATGAGAGATGACGATGGCCGCTACCAGCCATGACATACCCGTCGAAACGACGGAAAACCCCGCCCGCAAGCAAAAGAACCACAGCGTTTGGTTATTGGCGCCCGGCGTCCTCTGGATGCTGTTCTTCCTTGTCGCGCCAATCCTGATGATGGTCTATGTTTCCTTCTGGACCCAGACCACCTTTAAGATCGAGCCGACGCTGACGCTGAAGAGCTGGGTCACCTTCTTCTCGTCCGAGACCTATCTCGGCGCACTCTGGACCACCATCCGCATCTGGCTGATCGTGCTCGCCTGCACGTTACTCGTGGGCTATCCGGCGGCACTCTTCGTCGGGCTTTTCGTCAAGAACAAGACGCTGTCCACGGCACTTTTGGTCCTATGCGTCATTCCGTTCTGGACCTCTTTCCTTATTCGCGTGCTGGCCTGGCGGCCGATGCTCGGCAAGGAAGGGGCAATCAATATGATCTTGATGAAGATCGGTGTGATCACACAGCCGGTCGAAGTCCTGTTGTTTTCCGAGCTGTCCGTCATCATCGGTATGACGCAGATCTACTGCGTGTTCATGGTCGGGCCAATCGCCTTCATGCTCGGTCGCATCGATCCCTCGGTCATCGAGGCGGCCCAGGATCTGGGTGCCAGCTTTTGGCGCATCTTCCGCACCATCATCCTGCCGTTGTCCATGCCAGGTGTTGTGGTCGGCGCCATCTTCGTCTCGGTCATGGTTCTGGGTGAATTTGCCACGTCCGCCGCGCTTTCCGGCCGCAAGGTCAATCTGCTCGGCAATATCATCGTCACCCAGGTCGGATCGCTGAAATGGGCCTTTGCCGCTGTTGCTGGCGTGGTGCTGACCGTTCTCATGGGCGCAGTTGTTGCTGCCCTGTTGAGGGTTGTCGATCTCAGGAAGGAGCTCTGAGCCATGAACGCATCCGGCATCAAGCTTGGTCTCGGCGTCTACACCACGCTGTTCCTCGTTTTCCTCTATGGGCCGCTGGTCGTGCTTGCCATCCTCTCCTTCCAGACAGGACCGGAAGGCGGACCGCAGTTCCCGATCATCGAATGGTCGACATATTGGTACAAACATCTGTTCGGCTTGACGCCACCGTCGCGCATCGCGCCCTTGCCGATCGAACAGGCACTGGTGCGCTCGCTGGCGCTGGCGGCCATGACCATGGTTGTCTCGACTGTGCTCGGCGTTGCGGCTGCTCAAGCCTTCCGCCAGAAGTTTCGTGGCTCCGGCATCGTCTTCTATCTTATCGTGCTCGGCATGATGGTGCCAGGCGTACTCGTGGGCCTTGGCATGGCCCTTGTCGCCAACACTCTCGGCATCGACCGGCACTGGTGGGGCACCGCCTTCGTTCTGCACGTCGTCTACACCTTCCCCTTCGCCTTCCTGGTCATGCTGGCGATCTTCAACCGGTTCGATCCAAGTGTCGAGGAAGCTGCATGGTCACTCGGCGTCACTCCGGCCCGGACCTTCCGCAAGATTACCTTTCCGCTGATTTTCCCCGGCGTCCTCTCGGCCATGCTGTTTGCCTTCACGCTCTCCTATGACGAGTTCTCGCGTACCCTATTTGCCTCGGGCCGTGATCTGACGCTGCCACTGGCGATCTATGGAACCTTCTCGGTGGAAGTGCATCCTAACGTCTTTGCTTTCGGCGTGCTGACGACACTGTTTTCCTTCGCACTGCTCGGCACCTATGCCCTGCTGATGGGGCTCTCGGTTCGCCGGGCGCGGCGAATGGCAATCCAGGAGGAGGCGTGATGGTTGGGTGCGCACTCGTCACCGGCGCAGGTTCCGGTATCGGCCGGGCTATTGCCCTCAAGCTCGCAGCCGATGGTTACGCCGTCACGGTTAACGACCTCTCGCTTTCGCGGGCAAATGCAGTTGCCGCGGACATCGAGGCAAAAGGCGGCCAAGCGATCGCTGTTTCAGGCGATGTCTCCTGTGAGGCTGATGTCTCGGCAATCCACGCAGCCGCCATCGCTGGCCATGGCGAAGTTACGCTCCTGGTCAACAATGCCGGCATTGCCCACCAGTCATTGTTCGAGCACCTGGAGGTTGCCGACTTCGACCGGATGTTTGCCGTTCATGTACGCGGCACCTTCCTCATGACCAAGGCCGTTTTACCAGCCATGCTGCACTCCGGCGCTGGTGTCATCGTTAACGTTGCATCGCAGCTGGGCCAGATTGGCGGCATCGAACTCGTCCACTATTCCAGCGCCAAGGCGGCGATTATCGGCATGACAAAGGCGCTCGCCCGTGAGGTATCGAGCCGCGGGGTGCGCGTCAACGCGGTTGCACCCGGGCCAATCAACACACCACTCGTCATGGAGCTCTCAGAAGAATGGCGTGCTGCCAAACGTGCCAGCCTGCCGTTGGGACGGTTCGGGGAACCGGAAGAGGTGGCCGAAGTGGTCGCGTTTCTCGCCTCGCCGGCGGCCAGCCTGTTTGTCGGGCAGACACTTGGGCCCAATTCCGGCGACGTGATGCTTTGATTGCGGAGAGTGAAATGGCTGAACAGAAAAAGCGCATCGTCATCGTCACAGGGGCCGGAATCGGCATCGGCAACGCTGCTGCTAGAGCGTTTGCAGCGCACGGCGATCATGTCGTGGTCACCGACATCCTCGAAAAGCAAGGGCAAGAAACGGTAGAAGAAATTACGGCCGCTGGAGGATCAGCCGAGTTCCATGTCTACGATGTGCGCTCGACCGATGCCACCGACAGGCTCGTTGCGGATGTTGAGGCGCGGCATGGGCAGATCGATGTGATTGTCGCCAATGCTGGTATCGCCCACCGCACGCCGCTTGCGGCACTCACCGATGAGAAGTGGGATCTCACCTTCGACATCGACCTGAAGGGCATCTTCCGGCTCGTACGGGCGGCGGCCCCCGGCATGCGTCAACGCCGTTCCGGCTCGATCATTGCGCTGTCCTCCATCATGGGCGTTGCGTATGGCTGGGACGAGCATGTGCATTATTCCGCCGCCAAGTCCGGGGTCGTTGGCCTCGTGCGCGGCCTTGCCGTCGAGATGGCGCGCGACGGCGTGCGCGTGAACGGTATCGCACCGGGTTACATCCGCACCGCCCAGCTGCTTTCGGAAGAGAATTCGCTCGGCCCGGCTGGCGCGGAAAAAGCCGCCGAGTTCATTCCGATGGGGCGGCTTGGAACGCCTGAGGACATCGCTGATGTCGCGGCGTTCCTGGCTTCAGACAACGCGAGATACATGACTGGCCAGGTGCTGGTCGTGGATGGCGGCCTACTCGTTGGCCGTTACTGAACGGCTCCGGTTTCGGGGCGAATAAGAGGTCGCGGACCTCGGGGAACGATAAACAAACTGGAGAAGAGACATGTTCAAGTCGGAAATAAATCGCCGCTCGCTCCTGAAGCGCTCGGCTGGCGCTATGGCACTTGCCATGGGTGCCGGTACGCCCTTCCTGTCCTCTCGCATGGCCTTTGCGCAGGCCGCTGACCTCGCCGGTCAGCAACTCCGCACCATCGGCCTTTCGGTAACAGTACAGGAGCGCATCCTCGAAGAATTCAAGAAAGCGTCCGGCGTCGGCACGACCTCCGGCACGGCTGCGACTTTCCCAGATGCGCAGACCAAGATCCTCTCGGGTTCCAAGGATTACGATTGCTGGGAGATCATCGCGGAGCGTCTGCCGTCGATCACCATGACCGACAATGTCGAGCCGATCCCTGCCGCATCGCTGAAGAACTGGGCCAATATCCGCGATACCTTCACCACGCCCAGCGACAAGTGGGATCGCTCTGCGCAGATCATTGGCCAGATCTGGGCCGATGAGGCGCAAACTGTGCTCAATATGGTTCCGGCCGTCTATAACTATGACTCGATCGGCTACAATCCCGATATTGTCTCGGCAGAAGAGGCAAATACCTGGGCCTGCATCTTCGATCCCAAGTGGAAGGGCAAGTCGGGCCTCAACACCGACCCACTCATCGCATTTGGGCAGGCTATCATGGCGATGAATTCGCTTGGCCTTTCCGACGTTAAGAACCCTGGCAATCCGACCATGGACGAAATTGACGAAGCGGCGGCATTCCTCATCTCGAAAAAGAAGGAAGGCCAGTTCCGTGCGCTCTGGGGCGATTTCGGCGAACTCGTCAACCTGATGGCCTCGGGCGAAATGGTTGTCTCGGACGCCTGGCAGCCAGCCGTCATGGCCGTGAAGGCGCAGGGCAAACCAGCCAAATATGCCGTGCCGAAGGAAGGCTATCGTGGCTGGGCCATCGGTCCGTCGATGATTGCCGGAACGACCAACAGGGAAGCCGTCATCGCCTATGCCGACTACTGGCTCTCGGGCGAACCGGGCATCACCGTTTCCGAGCAGGGCTACTATTCGCCGTCCACCAACATCAAGGATGTCATGGCGCCGGAAAAATACGCCTTCTGGTACGAAGGCAAGCCGTGGGTGGGTGCGGAAGAGCGCGGCATCAAGGAAGGCGACCTGCGCGACGGCGGCTCGCTGGAAGAGCGTTCGAAGAACGTGGCTTACTGGCACCAGTGGCCGGAAGAATATGACCACCTCATCCAAAAGTGGGACGAATTCCTCAACGCATAATCCCAAGACGTGTGGACCGGGGCAAGTTGCCCCGGTCACTGGCCTTCACTTCGGGAGACCCCAATGATTTTCGACCTGGAACTCAACAAAGTCGGCAAGGTTTATGATAACGGCACGCCTGCCGTCATCGACTTCAACCTGTCGGTGAACAAGGGTGAGTTCATCGCCTTCCTCGGTCCATCCGGCTGCGGCAAGACGACTACTCTGCGCATGATTGCGGGCTTCGAGACCATCTCCTCCGGCGACATGATGATCCGTGGCGAGCGCATGAATGACGTGCCGCCGCAGCGCCGCCCGACTTCTATGATCTTCCAGAACTATGCCCTCTTTCCGCACATGACCGTGCGCCGCAATGTCGGCTACGGGCTGGAGGTAAAGGGCTTGGCCAAAGTCGAGCGCGAGGCGAAGGTCGACCGCATTCTTGCAACGCTCGGTCTCGAAGACATTGCCGAGCGCAAGCCCGATCGGCTCTCTGGTGGCCAGCGCCAGCGTATAGCGCTTGCCCGTGGCCTCGTCGTCGAGCCGGACATCCTGTTGCTTGACGAGCCGCTAGGCGCGCTCGACGCCAACCTGCGCAAGGCAATCCAGAACGAATTGAAGCTCCTTCAGAAAAGCCTCGGTGTCACCTTCATCTTCGTCACTCACGCCCAGTCAGAAGCCCTGGCCCTGTCCGACCGTATCGTCGTGATGAACCAGGGGCGCGTGGAGCAGGTGAGCCCGCCACACCAGCTCTATACCCGACCGAACACCTCGTTCGTCGCCCAGTTCATTGGCCGCAATACAGTCCTGTCAGGGGAGGTTGCCGGGCAGGAAGGCGATGACATCATCGTTTCTACCGGCATCGGCACCCTGGCGGGTCAAGCCAACGGAACGATTGCGGGCAAGGGCCGCGTCAACCTCGTCATTCCTGCCGAAGCCGTCGAGCTGCATTGCGCCACACGGCGCGAGGCGCTGGCCGGCAATCGCAATCTTATTGACGCCCGTATCGAGCGTTCAGAGGTGGTGGGGCATATCGCCCACCTCGTCGCACGGCTCGGCGATGGCAAGGCCGTCTCGCTGGAAGCACATGTCGACAAATATCCCCCGGGGAAATTCCCGGCCGGCAGCGATGTATGCCTGAGCTGGGCTCCGGCGGAAGCGACGGTCATCCCGGCTCAATAACCACCAGAAAACAATCAGGAAAAAAGGAGAATACCCATGGCTAAGGAGATTTTTTGCAGCTTCGGCGTCGACGTTGATGCGGTTGCCGGCTGGCTCGGCTCCTATGGCGGCGAGGATTCGCCGGATGATATCTCGCGTGGCCTTTTTGCCGGTGAGGTGGGCAGCCCGCGCCTTTTGAAGCTGTTTGAACGTTTTGGCATCAAGACCACTTGGTTTATCCCGGGCCATTCGATCGAGACCTTCCCGGACCAGATGAAAGCGGTGGCTGAAGCCGGCCATGAAATTGGCATTCATGGCTATACCCATGAAAACCCGATCGCCATGACGCGAGAGCAGGAAACGGAAGTCCTCGACAAGTGCATCGACCTTGTCACCAAGCTCTCCGGCAAGCGCCCGACTGGCTACGTTGCCCCATGGTGGGAATTCTCCAATGTCACCAACGAGTTGTTGCTTGAGCGCGGCATCAAGTATGATCACTCGCTGATGCACAACGACTTCACGCCGTACCGCGTGCGTGTCGGCGATAAGTGGACAAAGATCGACTATTCCAAGAAGCCGTCTGAGTGGATGGTGCCGCTGACCCGCGGTGAGGAAACCGATCTCATCGAAATACCGGCTTCGTGGTATCTCGATGACCTGCCGCCAATGATGTTCATCAAGAAGTCGCCAAATAGCCATGGCTTCGTCAACCCGCATGACATCGAGCAGATGTGGCGTGACCAGTTTGACTGGGTCTATCGCGAGATGGACTATGCCGTCTTCCCGATCACCATCCATCCTGATGTTGCCGGTCGCCCCCAGGTCCTGATGATGCTGGAACGCCTCTATGCCTATATGATCAAGCATCCGGGTGTTAAGTTCGTCACAATGAACGAAATTGCCGACGACTTCACGAAGCGTTTCCCACGCAAGTAAACTTCAAGAGGGGGCGGGGTTGCCCGCTCCCTCGCAAGACATGAGACAGGAACCCCATGTGTTCTCTTTGTGGTGTCATTGGTGGCAACGAACACTGGACGGACGCCGTGGCGCGGCCGGGCGTCTATACCCGGAATGTCGAAAGGTTCGACCGTCGGCGTGAGCGGGCACGCCGTGTATCTGCCGCGAACCGTGTCCTGTCTGCCTTCGGCATGAGCCTGTCCGATTGGCAGGGTTCTTCCTTCCTGCTTGCCACCCGAACCGGCAAGAACGAGATCATTGAGGACCTGGGCCATTTGTGGCCTGCAGCGGAAAGGTTGTCAGGCCGGGCCTGCGATCCGCTGGATCCCGCGCTGATTGCCCGACTGGAGGAATACCGCCGTGGCTGATCTTCCCGCATTTACGCCCGTTCACCTGCTGACCGGATTTCTCGGCTCTGGCAAGACAACGCTGCTGAAACGCCTGCTGCAGGATCCGGCACTCGCCGATACAGCCGTACTGATCAACGAGTTTGGCGAGGTCGGGCTCGACCACCATCTGGTTGAGCGGATCGACGAAACGATGGTGTTGCTGCAATCAGGCTGCGTCTGCTGCACCGTGCGCGGCGAGCTTGCCGATGCACTGAAGGATCTGCATTCCAAACGGGACCGTGGCCTGGTGCCGCCCTTCACCCGTGTGGTCATCGAGAGCACGGGGCTTGCCGATCCTTTCCCGGTTCTGTCGACCCTGAAATCCGATCCGGTCCTGCGGCATCATTTTCGCGTCGGGAGTGTCGTGGCCACAGTTGATGCCATCAACGGTCTCAGGCAGCTAGACACCTATGTGGAATCGAACCGTCAGGTGGCCATCGCCGATCGCCTTGTCGTCACGAAGACGGATCTTTCTGGGACGGGGACAGGGACAGCGGCTCTGCTTTCGCGGCTTGCCGAACTCAATCCTGACGCCTCCGCGCATATCGCGAGCGACGAGGGACCGGATGCAGAAACCCTGTTCGCGGACGACCATCGCGGCGCGAAGCTGCAGTCTGTCTCAGGATTCTACTGCGACGCACCGGCAACCCTTCAGACAGCCGAGGGGGTCGCGCATACGACTGCCATCTCCTCTTTCGTGATCACTGTCCAAGATCCGATCGACTGGACCGGTTTCGGGGTCTGGCTCACTATGCTGCTCAACTGCCACGGGGAGCGCGTCCTCAGGGTCAAGGGCATCCTTAATCTTGCAGGAGAAGAACGCCCGGTCGCTGTCCACGGCGTCCAGCATCTCGTGCACCCGCCCGTGCATCTGGAAGCCTGGCCATCTTCTGATCGAAGCTCGCGCCTTGTCTTTATTGTTGACGGTCTCGACGCGAACCTGTTGAAACGGTCCTTCTCTGCCTTCGCCCTGCCGGGTCAGGCACAGGGCCGCTTGCCGCAGGAGGCGACCGTTGGGGTTCAGAACGCCTAGAGTCCTTGATGAACAAGCATTCCCCGTATCCAAAATCTGCCGCGCCGGCCATTCATACGGCCGGCAAGCCGAAGTTGCGCGTGCTGGGCACTGCCATATCCCTTTTGGAGGAGCTGCGCATAAAGGCCCAATCAGATCTCGGCATCGACGTCGTCTTCGACAACAATGATTTCGTGGTCACCCAGCACAAGGCTGCGCAGGAGCCTGACAGCTACGACATCTATGACCAGTGTTTCCATAATTTGGACATCGTTTGGTACTGGCGGGCGGTGCAGCCGATCGAGATTGAGCGGATTGCTCTGTGGGACGAGATCAACGACCTGACCAAGACCGGTCAGATTGGGCCGAGCGCACGCATGGGGCAGGGGGATGTGCCGGCCCGCAAGCTCTATGTCCAACCCAACTTGGCGCTTGGTGATATGCCGACGGGCCGTATCTCCATGCTGCCCACGACCCATAACTTCGACAGCTTTGCCTATCGCAGTGACGTGGTGGATGGTGTGCAATCTGTGGCCAGTTGGGCCGCACTGCTGGGCGATCGCTGGGCGGGGCGTTGCGCGTTGGTTGATGAGCCGGCGATCGGGATTTTCGATGCCGCTCTTGCCGCGCAGGCCGCCGGTTTGATGAGCTTTGGCAATATTGGCAACATGACCGTCGCCGAGATCGATCAGTTGATGGATATCCTGGAAGCGCGCCGCAAGGCAGGCTTCTTCCGCAGCTTTTGGCGCACAGCCGAGGATGCCGCCCGCCTGATGATCGATGGCGACACCGACATCCAGAGTATGTGGTCGACTGGTATCGGTATTCTCAACAGCAAGGGATTGCCAGTGGAGCAGGCCGCGCCCGTGGAGGGCTACCGGGCCTGGCATGGTGGCTTGTGTCTGTCGCGCAGCCTTTCTGGGCGCATGCTCGACATTGCCTACGACTATCTGAACTGGTGGATTTCCGGCTGGCCGGGCGCTGTGGTCGCCCGCCAGGGTTACTATATCTCTACCCCTCAACGCTCGCGAAGCCACATGACCGCGGCCGAGTGGGATTACTGGTATGAAGGCCTGCCCGCTAGGGAGGACCTTCCAGGACCTGACGGCGTGATCCGTATCAAGCGCGGCTCAGTCCGCAGTGGCGGTAGCTACTGGCAGCGCGCTAACGGGATAGCTGTGTGGAACACGACCATGGATGAACACAACTATCTTGTCCGTCGCTGGATGCAGCTTGTCGGACGCGCAGAGAAGGACATTTGACGATGTCACGTTCGATCGCCCAGCTTTCCGCGCTGCTTCAATCCGGGGCCCTCGACGCAGTTGATCTGTTCGAGGAAACCTTCGCAAAGATCGAGGCCCATAGTGATAAGGCAATCTTCACGGTGCTTCTGAAGGACAGGGCGCGATCGGAGGCAGAGGCTTCACGTCGCCGTATTCGTGACGGCCGTTCGCTCGGCGCGCTTGACGGGGTTCCTGTCGCCTGGAAGGATTTGTTCGACATCGAGAGTTTTCCGACGACTGCGGGATCTCGCGTGCTGAAAACCAGTGAGCCTGCAGGCCGCGATGCTGCTGTCGTGCGCGCGCTTGCCAGTGCCGGTATGGTGAGTGTTGGCCGCGTCAACATGAGCGAGTTTGCCTTCTCCGGCCTTGGCATCAATCCTCACTACGGCACCCCCCGTAACCCTGCTTCGCCTGGGGGAGAGCATCGGATTCCAGGTGGGTCGTCATCTGGTTCGGGCGTAGCGGTGGCTGCCGGGCTTGTGCCTGTTTCGATCGGTACGGATACCGGCGGGTCGGTTCGTATTCCAGCTGCCTTCAACGGTATTGTCGGCTACAAGGCCACGCGTGGCCGCTATTCGATGGATGGTGTATTTCCGCTCTCCCGCAGCCTCGATTCGCTCGGGCCACTTTGCCACACTGTGCAGGACGCCGCGTGGGTGGATGCCGCTATGCGCGGCCTGCCGGCTGGTATGGCCTTGCAGCCTCCTGCTATCCGCGACCTTTCCTTCATCATTCCAGAAACAGTGTTCTTCGATGATGCGCAATCGGAAGTGGTCGAGGTCTTCGAACTGGCAGTCGAACGGTTAGCAAAGGCAGGTGCTCAAATCCGCCGCGAAGCCTTCCCCGATTTCTCAGCAATCTTCGATCTGATGGCAAAGAACGGCGCCTTGGTTACAGCCGAAGCCTTCGTTCTCCATCGTGAGCGTATCTTGGGCGCTGCAGCCGCAGATATGGACCCCCGCGTGGTCAAGCGAACACTCCCGGGTGAAAAGATCACGCTTGCCAATTACATGGAGACTCTTGCCGAGCGCGATCGGACGATTGCAGCGTTCGAGGCTCGCCTTGAGCCGGGAGCGTTTCTTCTCAGCCCCACGCTCCCGCATGTCGCACCTGCCATTCAACCATTGCTCGAGGATGAGGACCTCTTCTTCCAAATGAATGGGAAGACACTACGCAACACGCTTATTGGGAATTTTCTCGATTGGTGCGGCGTGTCTATACCATGCGGCACGGGAGCCGGTGCGATGCCCGTCGGGTTGTTGATTTCAGGACCGCGAGGAAGCGACGGAAACGTCCTCGCTGTTTCGCATTCAGTTCAAGTTTTTTTGGGCACGTGATAGCACACTGGATCCGGCATTCCTCAAGTCTCTCACTCTAGAGGATGTACGAGGGCGGGTTGTTGGCCCGCTTTCAGACATTCCAGATAAGCCAGGTATCTGCTCTAGTTTGTTTGTTTGCTGGCTTGCATCCAGAGTTATGACTGGTCGACGGTTCGTATGTGGTCAAGAGCTTAGGCTGTTACAGCGTCGCCAAAAGGAGACAAGGAGACATCGCCCTAGCCGACATCGTCTCCACGATGTCCGCGAATGCCCTTGCCCTGGTGCCCGCCCGCTGGCCTGTCGGAAGACCTCCAATAGATCGATATCCGCAGCCCCAGTCCTCCAGGAATCGGAAAGCTCGCCTAACTGCAGTTCCGGTCCGATATCCAGTCGCATGCCGCCGCGAGTCCAATGTCAGCCCTGACGGCGGCGCTTGTGCCCTAGGCGGCGGTGAGACGAGCTCGTCCCGACGGCCACGCCGCCCTCAGTCCCGTCCTTACTGAACATCCAGTTAATGCTAAGCTGCGCGTAAGCGATCGCCCTGTGCGTTCCGAAAGGCGGCATTGCAGCCGCCGATCGGGCACGGCAACGCTCGCCGGATAAACGTCCCCATTGAGTTAAGGCGTAAGGCTTGCCGTGTCCGTGGAATCCGTAGGCGGAACAACCTCTTCAGGTGTTTGCTCTATTGCATCCGGCGCAGTCACGACTTCGTCACCCGGATCGATTGTCGGATCCGTCACCGGATCGACGATCGGTTCGACCGGCGCAGCTGCGGCGAGTTCTTCCCGGATGTCGTCGATCTTGCCCACAGCCGATCCGACGCCGAGCGTCGTCTTTGCCCATCCGAGCATCTCATCATCGATCACGGTGCCTGGCTTTGCAGCCGCTTCGAGTGCGGCACGCAAAGCTTCGTCATCAAGCGCTGCATCGGTGGGCACGGTGTCGATGCCATTGGCGATCTCATAAGTCGCGTAGGCCACTGCATAGTCACGGATAGCGGCCATGCGTGGATCGGACGAGTTGAGGTATGCGTGGTGGCTACGGTTCAGCGAATTCAGACCTGCGAGCTTCGCCTGGATCGGCCGGGCCTTCGGCTTCTCCAGCGGAACGGATGCCAACGTTGTCACAGGATCGATTGGCTGAACTACGGTCGATTTGGCCGCGGGTCGCTTAGCTCGCTTTTCAGAAATCTGGACTTTGCCAGATTTGCTCTGCTTGCCGGCGATCGTGGCTAAAGCATCCGTGAAGAAGTTGCCCTTCTGGCTGCGATTTATGCCGCGGGCTTCTCTGGTCGGAGATCCGCGGCCGTTTCCACCATTCTTGCCGCTGCTCTTGCCGCCATCGTTACCTCCGCTCTTGCCGCCGCCATTGCCACCACCGCTCCCACCGCCATTGCCACCGCCCTTGTCTTTGGCGAAGGCGGCGGGCGCCCCGAACCCTGCTCCGTCTGAATATTGCGCAAAGGGTGTGGCCGAAACGGCTAAGGCCAGGCAGGCCCTGGCGGCCAATTTATTGAACTGCATCTGTTTCCTCCGGACGACAACGCCGTGCTCGCATCTACACGATCACCGATTTTGAGTTTCACACACAGCTTTAACTGCCCCGCTAATCCAGCCATTCGAATTTTAGCAGATTCTTCGGTTAAGTCCCGCAGTTAGGTTGTGAATAAGCTTGCGAGCTTTAATGAAGGGTGGTTTGTCCGCTGAACGGCCTCGAAAAGGTAGTGGGCGATACCTACGACGTCGCTGCCTTCGCGGGTAATTTGATAAGGTGCAACGCTGTTGATCGCGCGGGATTGAGTGATAGCTCTTCTTCGTCCAATAAGGCCGAACGTGTCTCATCCACCTAGGTGCGCTCAGCTCATGTGACAAGTTTCAGGCAAGCTGGTTGTCGGACATTCGCGACATAACCGGTCATGATGGCCGGTCAATAAGGTGATAACCATGGCCTACGACTGGACCGGAACACGCACCCGCAGGATACGTCGAATCAAGTTGGCGCTGTCCGCAATCGCTTCCATTGCTATCTTGGCGGTTCCCGTTTTTGCGGTAAGTTTGCCCTACGCTGGATAGGATCTGAGGCTGTGACATCTAACGCACTGCGGCGGGATAGCGGGGGGTTGTGTCTCCCTAAAGCTCGCGTGGTCAAGGCGTTGATGTTCCTGAATCTCGGCACTCAGTGGCGAAAACGCAAGCTGCGGCGGGAACTTGCAGAAATGCCGGCGACCAAGTTCGCCTTCAGGGGCTGAGCGACGTTAGCCTCCGTGAGCTGAACGGCTAGGCGCAGCTTCCTCCGCATGATTCAGAAGTCTTTGACAAATTGATAGGCCTTCTGGGAACCGCCGCGGGCGGTCGTTCTCTTGGCAGCTCAAACCTCCTACTCAGGTCAATGGTTAGGTCATCAGCCTTCACGGTTGACTCGCTAACATGCGGCAGACCTTACGAAGCCGAGACTGGTTTGACGTCGCCAAGAACCTCGTCATTTTTACGCGCCTTCTGAGCGGTTGAGTAAGAGCCGGACCCCGGTGTAGTCCCCGTTCGTGATTTCCACACCATAGGCTGCATAGGCTGCTTTGATTTTTTCCTTGGTCCGCTCAGTTGCCGATCCAGTGGTCTCAAAGCGATGCACAGTGGAAAAAGCGATTCCCGCCTTCTCGGCCAAGTCCCGAACTGACCATTTCAACATCGCTCGAGCGGCCCTGTTTGCTTCCGGAGTCAGCGCAGCCATGACACTTCCAAAAAAATGAATACGGACGTAGTGAAAACGCTTGACGACATGTGCCGCAGCGTCTATGACTACAACCGTAGGCGTAAGCTATCGATTCGTATAGCCGCGCACGCATTCCCGTGTCCGAACTCCCTGAGTGTTGGTCTGCGACGGTATCCAGCCGCCGAGATCGAGCTCGGTCGAATCGAAGCAGGATGTTAGCTATGGAACTCCGCCAACTCTCCTACTTCGTAGCAGCTCGCATTGAATGCAGGTGTTGAAGCAGCTAGGGCAGGCGATGCGGGCAAAGGGTTCGCCGTGGTCGCGCAAGAGGTGCGCGAACTTGCTCAGCGCTCCGCTTCAGCGGCGAAAGAAATTAAGGCATTGATATCGAAATCAGGAGACCAGGTCGAAAATGGTGTCCACTTGGTGACTGAGACGGGCAGGGCACTGGAGAGTATTGTCTCTCAAGTGCAGGCGGTAAGCGTCAATGTCACGGCAATTGTCGAAGGAGCAAAAGAGCAGGCGACGGGGCTGAAAGAGATCAACACCGCGGTTTACACCATGGACCAGGGCACCCAGCAGAACGCAGCCATGGTCGAGGAGTCGACTGCTGCCAGCCACTCGCTGGCGA
>UCMW01000006.1:274340-276038 GCA_900473745.1 Hyphomicrobiales bacterium
CTTCACCGGCGCGTCGGCTCGTTAACCGAGTCGCGGCTGCTGTCGGAGGAAATTCGGCTATAAAGAGCGAGGAATGGCAAGACTTCTGACCGCCAAAGGCAGTAACGGGCGCGGGTCGGGTAAAAAAAGCCCGCATCTCACTTATCGTGCCAGGCCTCAAACTTCCCGAAACGATCTTCGCCTTGACCTCATCAGGCCAATGTCGGTGAACCTCACGTCCACGCTTCCTGGTTTTGAGAAACTCCAATGAGATCTCCATGGAGAAACTCCCGTTCATGATCCATGGAATGTCGATCACAGATCAGGCAGCAACCAGCAACGTGGGACCATAACACCGGTTACAATACCTAAAAGTAAATTTTAAGTGTTGCTTGCAGATTGGACGTACGCCACGGCTTATGTACGTTCGGATCGCCGCGCACAGTTCGAAGTATTACAGCTCAGAGTACCGAAACATTTTCGGCCTTGGATTTGCCCGTCTTCAGTCCTGACCTAACTCATAGCAAACCTTCTGGCCATCTTTCGACGCCTCGCCGAAGCCGGCGGCCGAGATGTGCACGAAGACGCCCTGACCGCCGTCATGTCGGGTGATGAATCCGAAGCCTTTGTCCTGAGCAAAAAAACTTTACTGTTCCGGTCGCCATATCGACCTCTTTGGTGATGAGAGATCCATAGCCGCTCGGCAGTTGACCAGCAAGTTGCACCCCCGCTCTGTGTAGCAGGCAACAGCCAGGCGGCTCGGCCCACCCGAGTCCCAGGTTCTTTTTCTGGACGCAACGGAACACCATTTTTGGGCCCGACGTCCAACGATCAGAAAGCAGGTAGGACAATGTCAGACTATTGAGCAGCAATGATCTCGCGCATCCCAAACGACTGGCCTGCTCGAGTGGCCTCAACTGAGCCATGCTGTTCGCGTTATCGGGCGTCAACGCGCTTCAATAAAAGCGCGTCCTTGACGAAGTACCTGCTCGAAAACTTCGGTGATGGCCTGCGAAGATACCGGTACGTTCGTTCCGTGTTCCCATTGCAATCGCCTCCCCGAGGCCGCCAATTTCGGCTTCGAGTTTCGCAAAATGCTCCAGCGGATCACCATGAGCCATGGAGACTTCGCGAAGCAAGACAGCGTTGAGATTGATGAGCGCCAGGACTTGCTTCGAAACTGTCTCAGTTCTGTCGATAAGCGCAAGAAGCGCTGTCCCGTTGTCGTTATCACCAGTCAAATCGGGTCCTCCGCACCACAAGCGACACTGCCCGACGATGCTCTCTCAGCAGTGCACTTGCTCCTCCGCCACTTAGCATAATCGTAAAGTCTTACCATGGCCTTAGAGCGCGTGCGTCTGGCGTCCTCGGTTAAGGGCCCGGTAACCTTCCAAAGCCCGAACGTGATTGAATAACCAGAAATTAGCTAGTGCTGATCTAGCTTGGTCTCTGTAAACGCGCTGGCTCAAAGGAACCTCAGTGACGAAGTTTACTGCTGCTCATTTTTGCAGCTCTTGTCGTCGTCGGTCACACGATCGTCGATCGGATTTCGGAGCTAGGTGTCCATGGAAGCTAATAGCCTGCTGATTACGTTTTTAGCCCAGATGGGGGTAATCAGCTTTGCGCTCACGTTTTGTTCTTTTGTCCGCGACAGGGTGCGAGGTAAACAGAGTGTTTGGCGTTTGATCGTAAGCGGCCTGTTCTTCGGGGGCACCGCGG
>UCMW01000007.1:0-802243 GCA_900473745.1 Hyphomicrobiales bacterium
CCCTCGCCCGGGGGATGTTTTTTCGATCATTGGCGATCGTCCATCATCCCCGCCGTTTTATCCGCCCCGCCGTCTGGATGTTCGCGACGGCGTGGGCGCCTTGTCTGTGTGCCTCTGAGGCACGTCCTTCCGATCGGGGTATCCAGTGTTCGGGGCATCCGACCCCGTCACCTTCGTCCAGCCCCTCGTCCGGAGGGAGACCGTTGCAGCGGGCCGGGTTTTCAGGTCTGCGACAAACCTCCATCCCGGCGCCGGCCCCGCCTCGCCTGACATCGCATCGTCAGGTGTATCCGAGGGCGGGACGGGAACCAGAATAGAGGGCTGAAAATGATGGGGGATGAAAAAACATGCCCAACATTGATTCAGTTGGAAAATGTCCTGAGTTCATCCCCCTCGCTCTGTTGAAATCGAGGGGTTTCTAACGGTTATCGTCGGACCATTCTGCCGACGGCGATCAGCATGCAGGCGCCGATAAAGCCGATGATCAGATACGCGATTGCCCCGCCGAAGGCCACGTTGAACACAGCGGCCAGGATGAAATTCAGGGCGATGGCGCCCACGATACCGAGCAGAATGTTCATGACCAGCCCCATATTGCTGCGCATGAACCGCTCCGCCAGCCAGCCTGCGAGGCCGCCGATCAGGATTGCCCCGAGTATACCCACGCCGTTCAGATCCATAGTCATTTCTCCATCATCGTTCGAATGATGGAACAATGGATTCTGGGGTTAAATGTTCCATGCTAGACTGCCCTCTTTTGCCCAGTGGAGAGAAGCGGGAGCGCGCCGCTGGCATTGAGTTTGTGGCTTTTGCCCCTCACCCTACCCTCTCCCGCAGGCGGGGAGAGGGAGGCGCAAGCCGTGGCCGTCGTGGCCTGCTCCCCGCCTGCGGGAAGAAGGTGCCCCGAAGGGGCGGATGAGGGGCACTTGCGTAGGCCATCTCCCCCTTGGTGGGAGAAAGCGATTTCGATGAATTAGGCGAGCGCAAGCCGCCTAAACATCAGAAATCGCAAGCGAGGGGGTCCGTTATGTCGTGCCCGCAGCACCGATCCCCTCACCAGCAAAATCTGAAGTTTAGGCCGCTTGCGCTGGCCTAAGCCTTCGATTTTGCAACCTCTCCCACAGGGGGGAGAGGCGGGAACCGCCCCTACCCCTTGTCGATCGGCAAAGCCGAAAGCTTGAGGCCCATGGCCCTCATCAGTTTGAGCACGGTGACGAATTCCGGATTGCCGGTATCACTGAGCGCCTTGTAGAGGTTCTCGCGCCCGAGCCCCGCCTCTTCGGCAACGGCGGTCATCCCGAGCGAACGTGCAACCGTGTTGAGCGCCCGGCGGATTTCGCCGGCATCGCCCTCTTCCAGCGCTGCGGCCATGTCATCGGCGCGGGCTTCCGGGGTGTCGAGATAGTCGGCAGCGTCGAAGCGTTTATGGGCACCGACAATTTTAGTCATCTTTTTCCGCCTGATGAGCATGGTATCCACATAGCTCGGGATAATCGGGATCATACTCCTGAATCGATATAGCTGAGTGACAAACGGCGCATTCAGCAGGTATCGAGGCCTCGCAGACAGCGCATTCGCGTATGTCAACGATGAACGTGTCACGCCCACATTCTGGACAAGTCTCAAGAGGCGTGTCGCCACCATCCGTCATGGCGATGTAGGCGTCTGCCTCAGTCGCCACGATTAGAGCGCTCTCCAGAACGTCAGAAGCATCAAGGTCGACGGAGCCGCAGGCGCGACAGCCGAACTTGATCATAGAAACAGATTTGTTCTTCTCGTCGACCTGATAGACAAGGCTTGAGCTGCAGTTCGTGCATTCGAAGTGGTCACGCGGGAATATGACGTCTTGGGATTCCCAGGAGATATTCGCGAATGAAGCTTCGCAATCGTTCTCGATTGCTTCCTGAATTTCAGCATTCTTCAGCAACGCTGCCCAGCACCCTTGGGTGAAATGATGTTCAGGCTGCACCCTCAACAGGCGACGCATAAGATCGTTGATCAAAGGGAGGGCGCCCGATAGAGCCTCTCGAACGACCGCCTCTGGCGCAAGCATATGAAAATGTTCGATGTTGTTACGGTGTATAGCAAAAGCATTAAGGCGAGCCCAATCCAAGTCGATAGACAGAAGCTTAAATCGAGACTTTATCTCGTTCACATCGACCGTCTTTCGTCGATCAGCCTCCCAAACAACTTCGCCCGCTTTTCCAATCTTCGGTTCGTATTTTACGTAGATTAGAGAACCATTGGAACTATAAGATCTACTCCAAAGAACGGCTTTGCATAGCAAAAGGACGCCAGCGTAGATGTTACGCACAGCGGACAGATTGCGTCTCGGGTCTTCGGACTGAAAGTCCTCAACGCCGAGTTCAATCGAGTCGATGGCATTTTGGACGATCTTTTCCATCTCAAGCCATTCTGATTGTACACCAGCAAACAATACAACCAATTTGTTAGCAACAGTCAACAAAAAGCCCGCCGGTCTCTCAACCGACGGGTCCAGCTTGATAACAAACCGCTTACTCGTGCTCAACGTCATCCTCGGCCCTGTGCCGAGGATCTACGACGTCAGTTAAATCAACCGGTTTCAGATGCTCGGGACAAGCCCGAGCATGACGAAGGAGCAGCCCTGCCCTCAGCTGCGCGGCTTCAAATTCTCCGGGTCATACAGCGGCTTATACCCCACCGCCGCCACCTCCACTGGGAAGCTTTCGGCAAAGTATTCCACATTCAGCTTCCGCCCCACTTCGCAATATTCCACCGGCAGATAGGCGAGCGCGATGTTCTTGCCGATCGTCGGGCCGTAAGCCACTGAGGTCGTGTAGGAACGACGGCCAAGGCTGTCGATCAGCACTTCGCCGGTCGCGGGGTCCATCACCGGCATGGAGCCGACCGGGTAGCGGGCAGTGCCTGACTTGTCGACATTGTCGGTCATCACGAGTGTGCAGAGCATGGCGGGCTGCTGGGCGCGCGCCTTGTATTCGAGATGCTTGGCCTTGCCGCGGAAATCGGCTTCCTTGACCTTCGGACGGGCGAGATCAGCTTCGATCAGATTGTACTGGGTCAAGAGATCACCGTTCTGCAGGCGCAGGCTCTTTTCCATGCGGCGGGAATTGGCATAGGTCTCGACGCCGAAGGCCATGACGCCGGTGGCGCGGAGTGCGTCCCAGACGGCGAGGCCGTCCTCGTATTTCATGTGCAGTTCCCAGCCCTGCTCACCGACATAGGAGATGCGGAAGGCAGTAACCGACTTGCCGGCAATTTCGATCTGCTTGATCGCGGCAAAGGGGAAGTTTTCGGGGTCGAGACCAGCCGGGTCGGCGACGGCCTTCTTCAGCGTCACGCGGGCATTCGGCCCCCAGATGCCGATGGTGATGTATTTTTCCGAGGTGTCGGTGATGGTGACATCGAGGCCGCGATCCTGGGCGACGCGCTTCATGTAGTGGAAGTCGCGCGGGCCGGCATCGGCGCCGTTGACCAGGCGGCAGCGGTCGGCGAGGCGGAAGACGGTGAAGTCGGCGCGCACCATGCCCTCGTCGTCGAGGAAGTGGGTGTAGATGCCCTTGCCGATATTGGCGTCACCACCGATCTTGGCGGCGCAGAGCCATTCCAGGAGCTCGACATGGTCAGGGCCTTCGATGTCGACCATGTGGAAGTGGCTGAGGTTGACGATGCCGCAATCCTCGCTCATCGCCAGATGTTCGGCATTCGAGACGCGCCAGAAGTGTCTGTTATCCCATTCGTTTTCCCGAACCGGAACGCGATCGCCGTACTTTTCCAGCAGGTGCTCGTTGGCGGCATAGCCATGCGCACGCTCCCAGCCGCCGAGTTCCATGAAGTGGCCGCCGAGTTCGACTTCGCGTTCATACATCGGCGAGCGCTTGGCGCCGCGACCGGATGCATAGGGTTCGCGAGTGTGAACGGCCGGGAAGTAGATCTTCTGGGCGGCCTCGTAGCAGCGGCCGGCGATGAAGTCTTCGGTCAGCTGGTGCGGATAGAAGCGGGCGTAATCGATCGAGTTGTGGTCGATTTCCGTACGACCATCCGTCATCCAGTCGGCGATCAGCTTGCCATAGCCGGGGCCGTCCTTGACCCAGATGGCGACGCAATACCAGAGGCCGCGCACCTTCTGGCTTTCGCCGCAGGACGGGCCGCCGGCAGCGGACACCTGGAGAAGACCGTTGAAGGAATGGCTCTCGTTATAGCCGAGTTCGCCAAGGATCGGGGTGAGCTCCATGGCGCGCTCGAGCGGCTCGAGGATCTGCTCCATTTCCAGGTCACGCTGCGAGGGCGAGAGACGCGCCTCGTGCTTTTCCAAGAGTTCGCGCGGATGGCACATGCGCGGATTGTGCTGCTCGTAATAGCCCCATTCGATCTGGCCGCCTTCAGACGTCTTCGGGTCGCCGGTGTCGCGCATGTAAGCCGAGTTGCCCTGATCGCGCAGCAGCGGATAGCCGATGTCCTTGCCGGTGCCTTCGAACTCGTTATAGGGGCCGAAGAAGGTCAGCGGATGGTCGACCGGCATGACGGGCAGGTCTTCGCCGACCATTTCGGCGATCAGGCGGCCCCAGAGCCCGGCGCAGACCACGACGTGATCGGCGTAGATCGTGCCACGATGGGTGACGACGCCCTTGATCCGGCCGCCTTCGACGATGAGCGACTGGGCCGGAGTATTGCCGAACATCTGCAGCTTCCCGGACTTTTCAGCCGCATCGACGAGCTTGCCGGCAACGGTCTGGGAGCGCGGAATGACGAGGCCGGCATCGGGATCGAACATGCCGCCCATCACCTGATCTTCCTCGATCAGCGGGAAGAGCTGCTTGATTTCGGCCGGCGAAACATAATGGGCGCGGGTGCCGAACGCCTTGGCGGAGGACAGCTTGCGCTTGATCTCTTCCATCCAGGTGTCGTCGCCGGTGCGGGCGACTTCGAGACCGCCGATGCGGGCGTAGTGGCCCATCTTCTCGAAGAAATCGATGGAATATTGCGTGGTCCAGACCGAGAGATAGTCGTGGGAGGTGGTGTAGCAGAAGTCCGAGGCATGGGCGGTGGAGCCGATATCGGTCGGAATGCCCGACTTGTCGATGCCGACGATGTCGTCCCAGCCGCGCTCGATGAGATGGTGCGCGATCGATGCGCCGACGATGCCGCCTAGACCGATGATGACGACTTTCGCCTTGGTCGGAAACTCTGCCATAGCCATGTGAACCCTGATGTCTGGGAGTGAATGATGTGACGCCGATCTTAAAAGCCCGGGCGGGGCATTTGCAGCCTGTCTGCGACATTCTGCAAGAGACCCACGACCACTTGTCCACGCCCTGATCCGCCGGATCGCGGCGAGAGGGTGGCTTTGCATGCCGCAGAGAGAACAAAAAAGGGCGCCGGTTATCACCGACGCCCGTCTTCTGCGTTGCCGCACGGCGCTTTTGCGTCACGCGGCGATGTAGCGATCCGTCAAAGGCGGATGGTGCCGTTGTCCTCGCCATCCCAGTACTGAACCGTGTCGGCATGGACCTTGATCAGCACCAGACCCGGCGTCGCGGTGCCCTCTGGAAACCAGCGGTCGAGATCGGAATTCCAATGGGCTTCGAAGACGGCCTGATCGGAAATCAGGCTGGCGCGGCCCTCGGCAGTGATGAAGATGCCGGGTTTGCCGAGCAGGCTGGGCGGCGCGGTGAAGCTGAGCGTCACGGTGGAATCGGCGGTCAGCTCGCGGATCTTGGCGGTGTCGGTATAGGAGAAGAAGTAGCTGTCGCCGTCATATTCGACGTCGCCATTGTTGCTCATCGGCCGACCGGCGATGGCGCCGTCTTCCGCCCGGGTGAGCATCATGCAGAAATCGATCTTCTGCATCTTCTTGGCAAGTTCGGGGAGAGTGAGTGTCATGGGTGCCTCCGGCTTCAGATGTCCGGGACAAGCCCGCAAGCGTGCATTTGTTCCGGCGTGGAAGGCGCAGCCCGCAATCGTCGGGATAGGCCGATAAGCCGGTGGATCGCCATTTTGCGGCCTATCTTCAGCCTCAGTTGGATCAATCTTTGCCGATAGGCGTTGTTCCACGCTGCCTGAGAAGCCGAAAACGGCCACCCCTCCCCGGCAGCCGAACATGGAAGGAGAATTGCCATGAAGAAAATGCTCATCCTGAGCCTCGCCGCCCTGCCCGTCTTCACGAGCGCCGGCATCACCGCAGCGGCCGACATGACGGCTGCAGCCCCCGCTCCCATCGCCATCGAAAGCGACCGCGTCGGTGGTGTGCGCATCGGTTACCTGGATTGCCAGATCGGCGGTGGCCTCGGCTACGTTCTCGGCTCTGCCAAGACCGCAGACTGCGCCTTCACCTCCGTCATCGACGGCGAACCGCTCGACACCTATTCCGGCTCGATCAAGAAGTTCGGCGTAGACCTCGGCTTCACCACCAAGAGCCGCGTGATTTGGGCCGTCTTTGCCCCGACCGCCGGTTACCACAAGGGCTCGCTCGGCGGCCTCTATGGCGGTGCGACGGCGGAAGCGACCGTTGGCGCCGGCATTGGCGCCAATGTTCTGTTCGGCGGCACGTCCGGCTCGATCCATCTGCAGCCGGTGAGCGTTTCCGGCCAGATCGGCCTAAACGTCGCGGCCACCGGCACATCGATGACTCTGCAGCCGTCGGCGATCTGATCGGCAGCAACCAATTCAGACTGAAGAAAAGGCGCCTCGCAAGGGGCGCCTTTTTTTCGTGGTGTGTGACAGAGTCCCCTCCCAAACCCTCCCCACAAGGGGGAGGGCTTAACCCGGCATCACGGTTCGGGCGTGAAGCCGAGCGCTTGCCGCACGGTCTCTCCCCCCTTGTGGGGGAGATGGGCGGCAGCCCAGAGGGGGACTTTGAGTCCTGCGACCAGAGTAGACTTCACCCCTCCGCTTCCAGAAACCCGCCCGACTGCCGCGCCCACAGGCCGGCATAATGGCCGCCGAGCGCGAGTAGTTCGGCATGCGTGCCCTGCTCGACGATCCGGCCCTTGTCGAGGATGACGAGGCGATCCATGGCGGCGATAGTCGAGAGGCGGTGGGCAATGGCGATGACCGTGCGGTCCTGCATCAGGCCTTCGAGACTGGTCTGGATCGCCTGCTCCACTTCTGAGTCCAGCGCCGAGGTCGCCTCGTCGAGGATGAGGATCGGCGCGTTCTTCAGGATGACGCGGGCAATCGCGATGCGCTGGCGCTGGCCGCCGGAGAGTTTCACCCCGCGCTCGCCGACATGGGCATCAAAGCCGGTGCGGCCGTTCCAGTCGGAGAGTTGCTCGATGAACTCGACTGCATGCGCCTGGCGTGCTGCCTCGATCACTTCGGCGCGCGTGGCCGAGCGGCGACCATAGGCGATGTTGTCGTGGATGGAGCGATGCAGGAGCGAGGTGTCTTGCGTCACGACCGAAATATGCTGGCGGATGCTCGCCTGCGTGGTGTGAGCGACATCCTGGCCGTCGATGGTGATGCGGCCGGATTCTATGTCGTAGAAGCGCAGAAGCAGGTTCATCAGCGTAGACTTGCCGGCACCGGAGCGGCCGACGAGGCCGATGCGCTCGCCGGGTTTGATGTCGAGCGAGAGGTTCTCGATGATCCCGCCCTTCCGGCCATAATGGAACGAGACGTCGTCGAAGCGGATGGCGCCCTCGGTGACCACCAGCGGTCGGGCGGCCGGCGTGTCGGTGAGGCCGATCGGCTTGGCGATCGTTTCCATCGCCTCGTGCACAGTGCCGACCTGGTCGGAGATCTGGGTGATTTCCTGCGCGACGCGGGCCGACGTGCCGGAGATCTGCAATGTCATCGGCAGGACCATGGCAACGACATCGATGCCGATGGCGCCATCGACCCAGAGCTGGACGGCAACCCAGGTGGTGCCGGCGATCAAGAGGCCGGACAGGATGGCGAGGCCGATGGAGAAGAGCGACAGCCAGCGATGCTGGGTGATCATGCGGCCGGTATGCTTGTCGACGCTCTCGCGCACAAAGGCATCCTCTTCCTCCGGCCGGGCGAAGAGCTTCACCGTAATGATGTTGGTATAGCTGTCGACGATGCGGCCGACCATTTCCGAGCGCGCATAGGCAATCGCCTTCGAGCCGCGGCGGATCTGCGGCACGATCAGGATGAGGAAACCGATATAGGCGAGCGTCCACAGCGCCACCGGCAGCACCAGCCACCAGCTGGCCGCCGCAAGGAAGGCGGCCGTGATGACGCCGAGGGCTGCGAGATACCAGACGACGGAGATGATCGAGACGACCGAGCTTCGAAGCGTATGGCCGATTTCAAGGATGCGCGAGCCGATGCGCCCGGCAAAGTCGTTCTGGAAGAAGGAGATGTTCTGGCGGATGACATGCCAGTGGCTCTGCCACCGCACCATGTTGGTGACCCCAGGCGCAATCGACTGGTTGAGCACGAGGCCCTGCAGCGTGGTGACCAACGGGCGGATGACGAGGACGAGAACGATCAACCCGAAGATCAGGCCGGAAGCTTTGGCAAACACCTGTTCTTTAGGCGTTGAGGTCAGCACCTCGACAAGGCGCCCCATCAACACCGGGATCGCAGCATCGGCAATGGCGACGAGCAAGCTCGCGAGCAGAAGTGCGATGAACAGACCCTTCGCCTGGCGCACAAAGAACCAGTAGAAGTTCAGGAGCCCTTCCGGAGGATCGCCCGGCGTTTCGCGGGCAGTGGGAACGATGATGGTCTCGAAATAGCGCAGCATGAAAATGGCTCTGAATAAGAGGAGCCGCCTCGGCGGGGGAGACCGGGAGACTCAAAGAATGGAAGTGCAGAATAGGCTTTTACCATTCGACGCCGCCAATGGGACAATTTCGCTACGTCCGTGTTACCCGAAATCTTCCAATGGGCCCTGAACTTCGACAGCGAAGCTCTAGCGCCGGTCGCGCACCAGCTCGCGGATCCGCTCCGCCACGTCGGGATCGACCGGTGTATAGACCATCAGGTTCAGATCGACCCGGCCATCGACGGCGAAGGCGGAGTATTCGAGGGCGATCGTGCCGAGAAGCGGATGGACCAGACGCTTGGCCCCTTCCCCCGGCGCGCTGATTTCGTTCTCTGCCCAGATCCGGCGAAAATCGGCGCTCGCCTCGGACAACTCCTCCACGAGTTCGGCGATCTGCGACACGGCTCCGGCCCGCGCGGCATCGGCACGAAAGGCGGCGATGGAAAAGCGCGCAATCGCCTCCCAGTCATGCTGCTTGGCGCGGACCTCGGGATTGCGAAACAGATAGCGCAGCATGTTGCGCTCGCCCGGCGGCAGCTTGCCGTAATCGGAGAGAACGATGGTGGCGGCGCGGTTCCAGGCGACGACGTCCCAGGTGGCGGTCTTCACGATCGCAGGACAGGTATCCAGCCGGTCGATGAAACGCTGCAGCCGCGGACTGACACCGTCGATCGAGGTGTAGCGCGCCTCGGGTGGCCGCCCCAGCCCCAGCATGAACAGGTGCTCGCGCTCCGCCTCCGTCAAAAGCATGGCCCGAGCGATGCGGTTCAGCACATCGGCCGAGGGCGCGCCGCCGCGTCCCTGTTCGAGCCAGGTATACCAGGTCGGGCTGATATTGGCGCGCTGCGCCACTTCTTCGCGCCGAAGGCCGGGCGTGCGGCGCCGTCCGGACAAGCCGAAGGTTGCCGGATCCAGCCGTGTCCGACGGTCGCGGAGGAAGGTTGCAAGTGTCGACGCGGCCATCGGTCAATCCTGAGGCTGGGAGAGATTATACCATGATAAAGTCACTACTTTAACAGGATAACAGATCTGCCATGTCTTGTCCCGTCCAACGAAAAGGAAACAGACATGCAAGTCTTCGTCACCGGGGCCACAGGCTTTATCGGCTCGGCCCTCATTCCCGAATTGCTCGCCGCCGGCCATCAGGTTGTCGGCCTGACGCGCTCGCCCGAGCGAGTAGAGAAGCTGTGGAACGCAGGCGCCACCGCCCATGAGGGTAGACTGGAGGACACGGCCAGCCTCACCCGCGGCGCGGACCGGGCCGATGCGGTAATCCACCTCGCCTTCGACCATGATTTCTCGAACTACCAGGAGAACTGCCGCAAGGATGCCGCAGCGATTGCGGCTCTCGGCAGCGTTCTCGCCGGGTCGGATCGTCCCATGCTCATCACCTCGGCGATCGGCATGGGCATTGCCGCGCCTGGCCAACTGTCACGCGAAGATGTACTCGACCTGGGGCATGGAAACCCGCGCATCGCTTCCGAACGCGCCGGACAGGAATTGCTGGATCAAGGGGTGAACCTGTCGACCGTGCGGCTGTCTCAGATCCATGACAGGCGCCGGCAAGGACTGGTGAGCTACCTGATCGACATCGCGCGGGCCAGAGGACATGCGGCCTATGTCGGAGAGGGAGACGTCCGCTGGTCGGCCTGCCATTTGGGCGATGCCGCCCGACTGTTTCGCATGGCGCTAGACAGGGCGGAACGCGGCGCACGCTATCACGCCGTCGACGAGGAAGGGCTCAGCCTGCGCGCCATCGCCGAGGCAATCGGAGAACGCTTCGGCCTTCCGGTGCAGAGCGTGACTTCAGAAGACGCCGAAAGACATTTGGGAGCGATGGCGGCCTTTGCCACATTCGACATGCCGGCATCGTCATCCCTCACGCAGAACACGCTGGGCTGGAAGCCCGCTGGCCCCGGCTTGCTGGAGGATATTAGGGCGATGCGCAAGGACTGAAGCGCAACGCGTCGCTCCCTTCACGTCCCGCAGAAGGTCCGCGTCACGCGCTGCTCGGGCGTCGGGGGCACGCGCAAATCGGCGGTGGCGGGGTCCTCGACGTAAGGGTTCGCCAGCGCCTCTACCAAACGGTGGAAGAAGGAGAAGTCGCCATAGACCGCAGCGGCGATCGCTTCCTCGATCCGATGGTTGCGGGCAATGAGCGCCGGATTGACCGCCTCCATCTGTGCCTGACGCTCGGCAGGCGTCCGGCTGTCGGACGTCCGGGCACTCCAGCGGGTGAGCCAATCGGCCAAACCGGGCGGTGACACCATGAAGTGGTCGAGCAATGTCTCGACGGCCGCACCGCCGGCGACTTCGGAGAGACTGCGGAAGGTGAGCGTGAAATCCGCCTCACCCTGATGCATCAATTCAAGGAAGTCGCTGACCAGTTGGCGGTCATCCTCCGCCTCGCCCGTCACGCCGAGCTTTGCCTTGAACTGCATCAGCCAGGCCTCCTGGAAGACGTCGCCGAAGGCTTTCAGCACGCCGTTGGCCGCTTCGATCGCCTTTTCCTCGTCCGCATCGAGAAGCGGAAGCAGGCATTCGGCGAGCCGGGCGATGTTCCACTGGCCAATGCCGGGCTGGTTGGCATAGGCATAGCGGCCGCGCTGGTCGATCGAGGAGAAGACCTTGCGCGGGTCGTATTCGTCGAGAAAGGCGCAAGGGCCGAAATCGATGGTTTCGCCCGAGATCGCCATGTTGTCGGTGTTCATCACGCCATGGATGAAGCCGATCGACAGCCAGCGCGCAATGAGCCTGGCCTGCCGTTCTGCGACCATGGTCAGCATGGCGAGATAGGGGTTCTCTGCGTGGCGCGCTTCCGGATAGTGCCGGTCGATCACGTGATCAGCCAGCGTCTGCACGGCCTGCTCGTCGCCCTGGGCTGCGAAGAACTGAAAGGTGCCGACGCGGATATGGCTGGCGGCAACACGGGTGAGCACGGCGCCCGGCATCATCGTTTCGCGTACCACCTGTTCGCCAGTCGCGACGGCGGCCAGCGCCCGGGTCGAGGGAACGCCGAGGGCCGCGAAAGCTTCCGACACGATATATTCGCGCAGGACAGGGCCAAGCGCCGCCATGCCGTCGCCATTGCGCGAAAAGGCGGTGGGGCCGGAGCCCTTCAGCTGGATGTCGCGACGCTTGCCGTCGCGGTCGATGACCTCGCCGAGAAGAAGCGCTCGCCCGTCGCCGAGCTGCGGGTTGAAATGACCGAACTGATGGCCGGCATAGGCCTGCGCCAGCGGCTCGGCGCCGACAGGGATCACCTGACCCGACAACACCTGCGCCAAGCGCGCGTCGCTTGCGCCCTCCACATCGAGACCGAGTTCCTCGGCGAGCGCGTGATTGAAGCGTATCAGCTGAGGCGCACGGGCGGCGGCGGGTCGGGCAGGCCGATGGAAGGTCTGCGGCAGGCGGGCATAGCTGTTGTCGAAGGAAAACAAGAAGACACTCCCCGTGCGGCAAAAGGCCGGACATGTGTTGGGTTTGATCCCAGATATGGGATCACAAGGGGCCGAGACAAGCAGAACCGCAGCTCAGCCCAAGGGTTCCTGCCCGGCTTCACCTTGCCGTTCCGCCGCAAGCGGCACCCGCGGAAGAGAGGGTGCGTCGAGACCGGCGAAGGGATCGGACCAGGCGGGCAGCGCCTCGAGCCGATCGTTCCATGCAGACAAGGCGGGATAGTCGGCCAGCGGCAGGCCGGCGACGTCATTGTAGGGCAGGAAGCAGGCCATGCGGAAATCGGCATAGGACAGCCCGCTGTCGAGCAGGAAGGGACGCGCGGAAAACTCCGCCTCGAGAATGTCTGCAGCCCTGCGGAAGGCACCAAGCCCCTCCGCCACCACGGCTGGCTCCACCGGCCCGATGCCATAACGTTGTTTGGTGCCGTATTCGAAATGCACCATGTCACAGGCCTGCACGAAGTTGGCCTTGCCCCAGCTCAGCCAGCGGATCATGTCCGGCTCGTCCTCGTCTCGACGCCAGAAGTCACTGCCGGAAAACCGCGACAAACGGCAGGCGATCGCATCCGCCTCCCAAAGGCTTCGCCGCCCCTCCTCTTCGAGGATAGGGATCGAGAGACTGGGATTGAGCGGTCGGTATGTCTCCGCCTGCCCCGGCGCGAAGGGCGAGGCAAAGACGAAGTCGACGGCTGACCCGAGATGGCGCGCGACGGCGACGGCAAGGCGCGGATTGGGATTGCGACTGTAGTGCAGTTTCATCACGATCCTCCGGCCCCGGACTTTGCGGGCTCACCCGCCGCATGTCTCATCCTGCGAAAGGGGGCCACAGAAACCGCAAATCGTCCAGCGTCGCCGAGGCCAGTCGGCGAATTTGCACACCTGCCGCTCACACCCTTGCGCGCGACAATGGCTTGCGGGATGACAAGCACCGGCAGTACCATCCATGACCGCTTCACCGGACAGCCCGGTCATTGCCCGAATTGCCTGCGAGACCCATCATGCCCTCCGTCCGACACCTGATCTCTCTCCTGCTTCTTCCTCTCGTCATCCTCGCTGGCTGCACGACGACCGAGGACGCCAACCGTGCGCTCCAATCACGCTGGATCGGCCAGCCGGTCGAGCGCTTCTTTGCTGCCTATGGCCCGCCGATCGACGAGTATCCGCTGTCGACGGGCAAGATCTACACCTGGCGGGGCGGCGACAAGACACGTTACATTCCGCCGGTCTACACCCAGTACGAACCGGCCCGCACCATCGTGCGCACCGAAACCCGCCAGAACGGCTCTGGCCAGACTGTCACCCAGACCCGCGTCATCACCCGAGACCCCTTCTGGGAGCCGGAACTGATCACGCCCGGCCGCTACGAACAGCTCTTCTGCGAATTGCAGATCAACACCGACAAGGGCGGGGTGATTTTGACGATCCGCGCCAGCAACGACACCACCGGCAACGGCTTCAGCCTGTCGCGCTGCGCAGAGGTTCTGGGTGTGGAGAAACAGTGATCGGCAGACCTTCGCTGCGGCGGTTGTCTCGCTTGTGCCTGTTCTCCAAGCGTCACACCCTGCCGCAGACGCCATCGTCCACCCCCGTCATTCGACGTAGGTTTGCGTGATCCTTTGTCGTGGACATCGGCGGACGGGTTACGCTAGGCTCAGTGATGGTTTAAGGGGACGATCGGCGGGACCGAATTCCGGCCGCCTTGAGTCGACCAAGTAGAGGGACGAAAAAGACATGTTGAAGCGCATTTCACTCACCACCGCCCTGTTTTCGCTGGCGGCAGCACCCGCCTTTGCCCATCTCGATCCGGCAGCGCACGGCTCGCTGATGGCCGGTATCTCGCACCCGCTCTTTGGCGCCGACCACATCCTGGCCATGGTCGCCGTGGGTGTCTGGGCAAGCCAGATCGGCGGCCGCGCGCTTTGGGCCGTCCCGGCCGCCTTCGTCTCGATGATGGCCGTTGGCTTCGGCCTCGCAGTCGCCGGCGTCGCCCTGCCCTTCGTCGAACCGGCGATCCTCGCTTCGGTCATCGGTCTCGGCCTGCTGGTGGCAGCCGCCGTCCGCCTGCCGGTCGCAGCCTCCGCGGCTGTCGTCGGCGTCTTCGCCCTCTTCCACGGCCATGCCCATGGTGGTGAGCTCGGCGCGGCCGCCGCGATGCAGTTCGGCCTAGGCTTCCTGATCGCAACCGCGGCGCTTCATGGCGCGGGCGTGGCGCTTGGCCTCGGCGTCACCCGCTTCGGCCCCGTCGTCGCCCGCCTGCTCGGTCTTGCAACCGTTGTCGGGGGCGCGGCGATCGCCTTCGGCTGAGCCGACCGTCCACAACGAACAGCCTGCATTTTCAGACCGCCCCGAAGACCGGCCTCGACCGGAACCTTCGGGGCGGTCTTCTCGTTTCCGATGCCCGAGCGGACGCGATCCGGGCAGATGCGCGGTGACCTCTTGAGTAATTTTTTCTCAATTGCCCAAAAATTTCGCTCTTTTCTCTCATCCAATGCGCGCTCTTATCTGCGATGAAAGCGGTCTCCCAAGACACGGCCTGAACCGGGCCGCCGCATGAAAGGAATATCCCATGAGCTGGCTCAAGACATTTGCTGCCGCCGCAGTCCTCCAGATGCTCGTTCTCGCGCCCGCCATGGCCGGCGAGAACCTCGACCAGATCAAATCAGCCGGCGTCATCAAGATCGGCACCGAAGGCACCTATGCGCCCTTCACCTTCCACAATGCCGACAACAAGCTCGTCGGCTTCGACGTCGAGATCGGTGAAGCCGTTGCCGCGAAGCTCGGCGTCAAGGCCGAATTCGTCGAAGGCAAGTGGGACGGCCTTATCGCCGGCCTCGATGCCAACCGCTACGACGCGGTCATCAACCAGGTCGGCATCACCGAGGCTCGCAAGCAGAAATATGATTTCTCCGATCCCTACATCGTTTCCAAGGCCGTCTTGATCGTCAAGGACGGCAATGACGAGATCAAGAGCTTCGAGGATCTGAAGGGCAAGAAGTCGGCGCAGTCGCTGTCCAGCAACTTCGGCAAGATCGCCGAGGAAGCCGGCGCAGAGCTCGTCGGCACCGACGGCTTCGACCAGTCGATCCAGCTGGTGCTGACCGGCCGCGCCGATGCGACCATCAACGACAGCCTGTCCTTCCTCGACTTCAAGAAGCAGAAGCCCGACGCGCCGGTGAAGATTGCCGCCGAAAAGGCCGAAGCCGATGCCTCCGGCATCATCGTCCGCAAGGGCGATCCGGAACTGGTGGCCGCGATCAACCAGGCACTCGCCGCCATCAAGGCCGACGGCACCTACCAGAAGATCGCCGACACCTATTTCGGCCAGGACGTCTCGAAGTAAATCCTCATCTTCCCTCTGAAAGGGGCGTGGAGGAGAATGCCTCGGGCGACTTGCCTGTCGCCCCGCTCGTCATAAGTCTATAGTCCGGAACGCAGCAGAGACACCCGTCGTCTCTGCTGCGGTTCCGTTTCAGTACCCGTCTCAAGGACGATCCCATGCCGCACTGGCTCCAACTGATGCTCGATTCGCTCCCGACCCTGCTCTGGGCCGGGGTGAAGTTCACCATTCCCCTCACCTTGCTGTCCTTCGCCTTCGGGCTGTCGCTCGGTCTGCTGACCGCGGTCACACGGCTGTTTGCGGCAAAACCTCTGGTGCTGGTGGCCCGCTTTTATGTCTGGGTCATCCGGGGCACGCCGCTGCTCGTGCAGCTGTTCGTCATCTTCTACGGTCTTCCGAGCATCGGCATCCTTCTCGACGCCTTCCCGGCAGCCCTGATCGGCTTTACGCTGAACGTCGGGGCCTATTCGTCCGAGATCATCCGCGCGGCGATTTCCTCCGTGCCCAAGGGCCAGTGGGAAGCCGCCTATTCGACAGGCATGACCTGGGGCCAGGCCATGCGCCGCACCATCTTGCCGCAGGCCGGTCGCGTCGCCGTACCGCCGCTGTCGAACACCTTCATCTCGCTGGTCAAGGACACGTCGCTTGCCGCGGCCATCACCGTGCCGGAGCTTTTCCAGTCCGCCCAGCGCATCGTCGCCACCACCTATGAACCGCTGATCCTCTACATCGAGGCGGCATTGATCTATCTGGCGCTGAGCTCCGTCCTGTCGAACCTGCAATCGCGGCTGGAGACACGTTTCAGCCGTTATGGCGGCATGCTGGAGTCCAACCGATGATCACGCTGTCCCATATCGTGAAGCGCTTCGGCGAAGCGACCATCCTCAACGACATTTCGCTGGCCTTCCCCGAAGGCAGCGTGACTGCCCTCGTCGGCCCCTCCGGCGGTGGAAAAAGCACGCTTCTGCGCTCGATCAACCTTCTCGAACAGCCGACCTCCGGCGCAGTCCAGATCGGCGAGCATCGGGTCGACTTCGCACCCGGTCGCAAGGTGCCCTTCGCCGACATCCAGAAGATCCGCTGCGAGACCGGCATGGTCTTCCAGAACTTCCAGCTTTTCCCGCATCGCACCGCGATCGAAAATGTCATGGAAGGCCTGGTCACCGTGCAGAAATGGTCGCGCGAGAAGGCGCGCGACCGTGCGGTCGAGCTTCTGGAAAAGGTCGGCATGGGCCACAAGATCGAGGCCTGGCCGGCCGAACTGTCCGGCGGCCAGCAGCAGCGCGTGGCGATCGCCCGCGCCCTTGCCCCCTCACCCAAGGTTCTGCTCTGCGACGAGCCGACCTCGGCGCTCGATCCGGAACTGGCCGGCGAAGTGGTGGACGTCCTGGGCAAGCTCGCCTCCGAGGGCACGACCATGGTCATGGCCACCCACGACCTTCGGCTGGCTTCGAAGATCTCCAATCAGGTGGTATTCCTGGAGGCGGGACAGGTGGTCGAGACCGGCACCGCCGACCAGATCTTCCGCACCCCGCAACGCGAACGCACGAAGCGCTTCGTCTCATCCATCAGCGCGGCTCAGACGCTTTGAACAAGAGCCGACAAGCCGCCCGATTGAGGGCGGCTTGTCGGCTCTTAACGCTTCACAGATCAGGATCGGTGACGAAAGGCATGATGTCGACGCCATCGCCGGGGAAGACGGTGATATGCGGATGGTCTTCGAAGAACCGTGCCGCCGCTTCCGCCGTCTCGGCTTCCACGATGAGGTAACCGCAAATCGCATTTGCCGCGGGTGCAGTGCCCTCGCGCGTCACCCGCGTGGTCTTTCCCACCATGCCGCCCCGATTGAGGATATGAGCCGCGTTGCGCTCCTCCCATTCCATCCACTTTGGAATGCCTTCGGCGTCGATCGCATCCTGCTCAGCCTTGGGCAGACTGCGGAAACGCGCGAAGTCCTCGTGCTTCATCGTGTAGACGGCAAGATATTTCGGCATGCGGAGGTCTCCGGACCATGATGGCAGAGCGGAAGCTAGCGCTTCGGGGGAACGAAGTCACCCGAAGCCGTCGCGATTAGCCTCGTCCGCGATAGGTGGCAACACCCTGCTCCGGCAGCCAGACGCCCTTCGGCGGCTCGCCGGTCTGCCAGAAGACATCGATCGGGATGCCGCCGCGCGGATACCAGTAAGCGCCGATCCTGAGCCATTTCGGATCGAGCAGCTCGACGATGCGCTTGGCGATATAGACCGAGCAATCCTCGTGGAAGGCGCCGTGATTGCGGAAGGCGAAGAGGAATAGCTTCAGCGACTTCGATTCCACCAGCCAGTCACCGGGGATGTAGTCGATGACGATATGGGCGAAATCCGGCTGGCCGGTCATCGGGCAGAGTGAGGTGAATTCCGGCGCGGTGAAACGAACGACATAATCGGTGCCGGCATTGCCGTTCGGCACACGTTCCATCACGGCGGTCTCGGGACTGGTCGGGGCGTCCACGCTCTGGCCGAGCTGGGTTAGCCCGGAAACATCGGTCTTGCTCATGAAATCTCTCCTGATGTGTAAGGCAGCCTTAGAGCTGCACGCCGGCGCCATGCGCCATTTCGTTTTCCGGCTCGACATGAATGGTGACCCGCGTGCCGGGAAGAGCATTGTGGACAGCCATTTCCAGCCGGTCGCAGATGACATGCGCATCGCGCACCGTCATCTTCGACGGCACGACCAGATCGAAGGCGACGAAGGTGGCAGCCCCCGCCCTTCGCGAGCGCAGGTAATGCACCCCGAGCGAACCTTCGGAATTCTCCTTGATCGCCTGCTTGATCGCCTCAGCCTCCTCCGGCGACACGGCAATATCCATCAGCCCGGCAACGGATTGCGCGATTACCTTCCAGCCCTGCCAGATGATGTTGAGGGCGACGAGGATAGCGAGCACCGGATCGAGGATGGCATAGCCCGTGGCAAGCACGAGAATGAGGCCGATGATCACGCCGATCGAGGTCACGACATCCGACATGATATGCTGGCCATCGGCCGACAGCGCCGGCGAACGATGGCTGCGCCCCACCCGGATCAACAGCGTTGCCCAAGCCGCGTTGATCACGGCTGCAAATGCGTTGATCGCCAGGCCCAGATACGGTGCCTCCGGCAGCGTCGGGTTCTGCAGTGCCGGCACGGCTTCGCGGATGATCAGCAGCGCCGCGACCACGATCAGCACGCCCTCGAGAACGGCCGACAGATATTCGGCCTTGTGGTGTCCGTAGGGATGGTCGTCATCGGCCGGCTTTTGCGCGTAGCGAATGACGAAATAGGCGATGAAGGCGGCGATCACGTTGACGGTCGATTCCAGACCGTCCGACAGGAGCGCGACCGAACCCGTGACCCACCAGGCGAGAAGCTTCAGCCCCATGACCCCGAAGGCGAGCGGAATGCCCCAGAAGGCAATGCGCCGCACCAGATTGTCTTCCTTCGCCACCATGGCCTTCTTCCCTGCAGATGCGAGTGAATTGCAGACGCAATCCTCAAAAACGACAAAACCGCCCGGCAAAGCGGGCGGTTCGTGTGAATGTCGGCAGTGTAATGGCGAAGGGTTAAGGCGAGGTCAAGGCGGAAGATGGGGTGTGCACAGGGGGATGCGCATTCAGGTATCTGGCAACGACTGGCTAAGATCTCTCAGGAATTTCCGAAGAATCTCGGCACTCCTCTGGCCACGCGCGTCTCGAATGTCGATGACAAGGATCTCGTCAGGGGTTATCGCGTAGAGCAGAGAAAACGGCGTGCCACGAATGTGATACTCTCTAACCCGATCGAGATCTTCGAAGCGTGCGGCGCTCTCCGGATAGGCCAGGATGGTTTGCTCAGCCAAGGCAAGGGCAGCAGACGCCGCGACGACATCGAGTTGCGGGTGGCTCCGATAGTAAAGGCGCATCCAGCGAAGGCCGAGTTCGGATGTCGGCAGATAGCGGAGCCGCATCGGCTTCAGCGTCCCTGTGGGAAATCGTCCTCGTCCGAGAAAAGCCAATGATGGATCACAGCGCTGTCGACCGCCTTTACATTACCGGCATCGATAAGACCTAAGCCGTGATGCAGCAGTTCGCGCGTGGCCACGCGTTCTTCCACGAGATTGCGGATCGCCTGATCGGCAAGGTCGGCCCGAGAACGGTTGTCGAAGCGCGCGATCTCTTCCAACGCCTCGTTCAGGCCGACGTCGATTTCAGTTGTTACAACGACCTTGTTCATCGGATCATGACACTGTTTGAGCCCGACGAGAGGATGAGACAGAAGAGCGACACTGTCAAACCCGATCGACCAGCGGGAGGCGACTTGTGGTTCATAACGCGGAGCGTTATGCTCGATCCATGATCCCGAGTTTCGCAGATGTCGAGACGGAGCACATCTGGTCCGGTCAGCGAAGTCGCAAACTCCCGCCGGACATACAGGTCGTCGCGCTTAGAAAGCTGCGTTTGATTAACAACGCTCGAACCCTAAACGACCTTCGTGTGCCGCCAGGTAACAGGCTGGAGGCACTAAAGGGCAAAAGGGTCGGCCAGCACAGTATCCGGATCAACGAGCAGTGGCGCATATGCTTCAACTGGCACGACGGAGGACCGAGCAATGTCGGGATTGTCGACTACCATGACTGACCAACTGACGAACCCGCATCCGGGCGATATCCTGCTTGAGGATTTCTTGAAGCCAATGGGGCTGAGCCAAAATGGACTGGCACGGGCAGTGAACGTACCGCCGCGCCGGATCAACGAGATCGTGCTCGGCAAGCGGTCGCTAACGGCGGACACCGATCTGCGGCTGTCGCGCTATTTCGGGGTTTCCGAGGGCTTCTTTCTCGGGCTGCAGGCAGACTACGACCTGATGCAGCGCCGGCGGGAGATCCAGGACGAATTAAAGCGGATCGAGCCACGGGCCGCTTGAAGAATATCAGCCAGGCCGAACGCCTGATCGACACCCCAACATCTGGAGCCTGTTTCAAAAACGGCGGGGCGCCGAAGCGCCCCGCCCTATCCCCTCAGGCCGCCTTCACCCTCTTACGCTTCGCCAGCTTCTCCACCACATTCTCGATCATCCGCATGCCGGCATCGCCGCCGAGTGTCATGATCGATTCCGGGTGGAACTGGACGGCAGCGACCGGTTCTCGCGTGTGTTCTATGCCCATGATCGTGCCGTCTTCACTCTCTGCAGTGATCATGAAATCACGGTGGAGCGTCGCTGGATCGGCGAAGATCGAGTGGTAGCGGCCGACAGTCACTTCGCGGCCCAGACCTTCGAAGACGAGGCCGGCTTCCAGGACCCGGATGCGCGACGGCTTGCCATGCATGGGCACAGCCAGCTGACGCAGGTCGCCGCCATAGGCTTCGGCCAGCGCCTGCAGGCCGAGGCAGACGCCGAAGATCGGAAGCTCGCGCGCCCGTGCCTTCTTGATCGTCGCCTTGCAATCGAAATCCGAAGGTGAACCCGGGCCAGGCGACAGCACCACGAGATCCGGATTGAGCCGATCAAAAATCTCCTCCGGCACCGGCGTACGCACGGTGTTCACCGTCGCTCCGGTCTGGCGGAAATAGTTGGCGAGCGTGTGGACGAAGCTATCCTCGTGATCAACCAGCAGGATGTTGACGCCCTCGCCGACGCGCGCGACGCCGCGCTTGGACTTCGGATCGGACTTGGCGTCGCGGATGGCGGCGATCATGGCGGATGCCTTCAGTTCGGTCTCGGCTTCTTCTTCATGCGGGTCGCTGTCGTTGAGCAATGTGGCACCGGCGCGCACTTCGGCAATGCCGTCCTTGATGCGCACGGTGCGCAGCGTCAGACCAGTGTTCATGTCGCCGTTAAAGCCGACCATGCCGATCGCGCCGCCATACCAGGCGCGCGGGCTCTTCTCGTGCTTCTCGATGAAGCGCATGGCCCAGAGCTTCGGCGCTCCTGTCACGGTGACGGCCCAGGCATGGGAGAGGAAACCGTCAAAGGCGTCCATGCCGTCGCGCAGACGACCCTCGATATGGTCGACCGTGTGGATCAGGCGCGAATACATCTCGATCTGGCGGCGGCCGATCACCTTGACCGAGCCCGGCTCGCAGACGCGGGACTTGTCGTTGCGGTCGACGTCGGAGCACATGGTGAGCTCGCTCTCATCCTTCTTGGAGTTGAGGAGCTTCAGGATCTGCGCCGAATCCTCGATCGGGTCTGCCCCGCGCTTGATGGTCCCGGAGATCGGGCAGGTTTCGATCCGCCGGCCGTTCACCCGCACGAACATCTCCGGCGAGGCGCCGACGAGATATTCCTGGTTTCCGAGATTGATGAAGAAGGAATAGGGCGAGGGATTGATTTCCTTCAGCCGCTTGGAGATCTGCGACGGCTTGGAATCACAGCGTTCCATGAACTTCTGGCCGGGAACGACCTCGAACAGGTCGCCCTTGCGGAAGCTTTCCTTCGCCTTGGTGACCAGTTCGGCATATTCGCCCGGACGGTGATCGCCGCGCGGTGGGATCGTGTCGGTATGCTTGAAAGATTCGGGTGCGATCTCTTCCGACTGGCCGACGGTGGTCACATCGCCCTTAGTGAAGTCGTAGCGATCGATCCAGGCCTTGGCGGAATAATGGTCGACGACGAGGATCTCGTCCGGCAGGAAGAGCACCATGTCGCGCTGGTCGTCGGGGCGGGTGAGTTTCAGGTCGATCGCATCGAACTGGAAGGCGAGATCATAGCCGAAAGCGCCGAAGAGGCCGATGGCCGCATCTTCTTCCGAGTGGAAGAGTGCGGTGACGGCGCGCAGAACGGTAAAGACCGTCGGCATCTTCGAGCGTTCTTCCTCGGTGAAGACGCGGGAGGGAATCTTGACGTCGAGATCGAGCCGGGTCGCGGTGCGCTCACCCAGTGCCAGGTCCTCGACGGAGGAGAGCGCCTCGGCGATCATGGTGAGCAGCGCCTCGCCCCGGCCGTTATAGGCCTCGATCCAGACCTTCCGACCAAAGGAAGAAATGCCGAGCGGCGGATCGACGATCGCGGTGTCCCAGCGGGTATAGCGACCGGGATATTCGTAGTTCGAGGAAAAGACGGCACCCCGCCGCTCGTCGAGCTTGTCGACATAGCTGGAGACGGCATCGGCATAGGGTGTCGGCCGGCGCTTGCGCGTGACGGTCACGCCACCGCGCGTCTGATAGGCTTCCGAGCCGTCGTCCTGCAAAATCGTCGACATGTCTGTCCTTTTCCGTTCTTCGAGGCCCCTCTCCCGGCGCCTTGAATACAAAAAAGCCGCCTCAGGAGATTTTCCGGGCGGCTTTGGGGTCAATCGTCAGAAGACATGACTGGTCAAGGCCGCGTCAGCGTGCCCACCACCATGCAAAGGTCTTCGATACGATCTTCATGGCGAAATGCATAGCGTGAGGCCCGCGCCTTAGCAAGAGCGTTTTGCCATGCTCGAATGATGAACTTTTCGCCGGCTCGCGCCTTTTTGACCCGGGGACTGGGGAACAGGGAGACGAGATGAAGAAGACGAAATCGCGGGTCGCAATCGGCCTCATTCTCGCCTGGCCACTCGCAACCGGGCTGAGTTTACCGGCGCGCGGCCCCTTGCCCAAGGCCCGACCGGAGATCGCCGCGCCGGCGCAGGAACAGGAGGTGGAAGCCGCCGACAGTGCGGTCGTGGACGAGCCAGCGGCCGTTCCGACCCCGCAGAGCAAGCCGGAAACCTCGACCGAGCAGGGTGCGGGCGAGAGCCGCGAAACCGGCAAGGCCGCAGCGTCGGACAGGGAAGGCAAAAAAGCGGACACGGACGTTGCGGATGAGCCGCAAGACCAGTCGGAGATAAAAGAAGCGCGGGACGCCGAGGAAGACAAGGCTGGCGACGAGACAAAGCAGGCCGAAGATGCGGAAAAGGACGTTGCCCCCGTCGATCCGCCGCCGCCGGCCGAAGACCCGAAGGCGCTGGCGGCCTGCCTCGCTGATCTCAAGGCGATCGGCGCGAGCTTCGACACCGACCCCGCCATCGACGACGCAGGCGGCTGCGGCATTTCGGCTCCGATCACGCTGAAGAAGGTCTTGCCCGACGTCGCCCTGGAGCCAGAAGCCACCATCCGCTGCGATACCGCGCTGCAGCTGGCGCGCATGACCCGGGACATGCTGAAACCCGCAGCAGAAGCTGCCTTTCCCGACAGAAAAGCCCTCACCGGAATCCGCCAGGCGTCGGGCTATGTCTGCCGCAATCGCAACAGCGCCGAGACGGGCAAGGTCTCCGAACACGCCTATGGCAATGCGATCGACATCGCGGGGCTGCGCTTCGGCGATGTGGAGGAGCCAGTGATGATCGCTAAGCAGGATGATGGCACCGCGCAAGCCGCCTTCCAGCGCGCCTTCAACGCATTCGCCTGCCTCTATTTCACAACCGTGCTTTCGCCCGGCAGCGACCCCACGCATCAGGACCACATGCATCTCGACGTAATCGAGCGGAAGAGTGGTTTCCGCTATTGCCGATGACCGAAACGAAAAAGGGCGGCGCATCTCTGCGCCGCTCTGTCATGCGTGAACGCTCGTGTCAGAACTTTTGCGTGAGCGAGATTTTGAAGGTCCGTCCGGGTTCGGAGTAATACTCGATCGGCTGGTTGGTGTTGGTGTTCGCCGGCACGGTGGTCGCGTTGAAGTCCTTCATCTCCACCGCGTCGTAATAGGTCTTGTTGAACACATTGTAGATGCCGGCCTGGATGCGTAGGCCTTTGAATTGCTCTGGCTCCCACCAGGCAGCGAGGTCAACGATCCCGTAACCGGGTGCGTCGAAGGTGGAGGCTAGACCATCATCACGCATGCCGGATGCAGCGATCAGGCTCAGGTCCGCGCCCCAATTGACCTGCTCGTATCCGATACCGACCACGCCCTTGAACGGCAGCACGGAACGGAGATATTCGCCGGTGTCCTTGTCCTCGCCATAGGCGTAGGCGCCGCCGCCATGCACGAAGAAGCCATTGGCGAAGTCCTTGCGCAGGCTGAACTCGAAGCCTGAGATATGCACCCGGTCAAGGTTCTCGTACTGTGTCAGGGAGCCATAGACCGGATCAGTGGTACTCGTCTGATCGATGAAGTTCTTGTAGCGGCTGTGATAGGCGGTTACCCGGCCGCTGATATCGTCGAACTCGAAATTGGCGCCGACTTCGAACGAGTTCGAGGTTTCCGCATCGAGATCCGGATTGCCGCGCACTGCGTAGCCGGTGTTGACGAAGTCGAGGTAAAGCTCGTTCACGGTCGGGGCACGATAAGCCATCGACCACTGGGCGAAGAGCTGCACATCCGGCGTCAGCTGATACTCCGCGAGCAGCTTCGGACTGAAGCGATTGCCATCGCTCGCCTCCGGCAATCCGCCGACCGTGTAGGCATTGCTCTGCCGGAAGCCATCGGTCAGGACCGGCTTATAGTCGTACCAGTCGAAGCGGATGCCCGGCGTGATCGACAGCGCACTGTTCTCCATGGAGATCTTGTCGTCGATGTAGATGCCAAAGCGCTTTCCATCGACATCCGGCATGTCGGATTGATTGGACTTGAGGTTTGAGCAACCACCGACCACGAAGCCCAACGTGCAGGCGTCGATGCCCGTCACGTATTGGCTGGTATCCGAGATCGAACCATCAACCCCGATGGTCACTTCATGGTCGAACGTCCCTGTCGAGAACTCGCTGACCACGTTGCCGGTCACGCCGTAGGAGCCTTCCGACAGCTCGTTGTCACGCAACCACGGGCCGGCGAACGTCCCGACGCGACGACCGGTCGCCCCCGCATTCTTGACGGTCTTCTGCCAGTAGAGTGACAGGCGTGCTGACTGGATGACCTCGTTCTCGGCGGGATTGAGGAAGGAATAATCAAGCGACACACGATCGCGTGCGGTGTCGTCAAACCCGTCATACTCTCCGACGGCCCAGATGCGGCTCGAGCCGGAGGTTGCCCCCTGCAGGGTCTTCAGATCGGTATCCGTATTCCGGCGAAACCGTTCGGCGGTCATGCCAAGCGTGTGGCCACCCTCGAGCTGCTGCCGCAACTTGAACAGCAGGCCGTACTGATCAAAGTCCGCGGGATTGGCCTCGGTTCGGGTCGGACCGATTGCGTCGACATCGCCCTGATTGGACGTCTCCTGGCCCTTCTTGTAAGTGCCCTGGAAGAGGATAGAAGTGTTTTCGACCTGCTTGGCCACGGCAGCAGAACCACTTACGCTCTTGTCTTCGCTGTCATAGGTGGTCTTGGCTATGCCACCCCAATCCTTGCCTTCGCCGATCAGATCTTCCGGCTCCAGGGTGCGCAGGGCGATACCGCCGGCCAGTGCGCCGGACCCCAGTCGGGACGAGTCCGCGCCGCGCAGGACATCCAGCGTCGAGATGGCACTGAAGTCGAAGCTGTCGCTGCCACCATTGGCATTGGTTGTGCTCGATGGCCCACCGCGACGGGCGAAATTGTCCAGATAGGGAAGCGGAATCCCGTCGATCGTCGTGACCACACGCGGCCCGCCGAGGCCACGGATCGTCACGCCACCGAGCGACTTGCTGAAATCGACGCCCGGCTCGAGAACACGCCCGAGATCCTGGAAACTGTCGACCTCCTTTTTGCGCAGGCCCTCCGCAGTCGTCTCCGTCGCGAGCGGCGTATCCGCCACAGATCCGGCCGGAACGCGTTTGCCCTTCACCACGATCGTCTGCAGCTGCGTCTCGTCCTGGCTTGCCGTGGCGGCGTCCTGGGCGTGCGCGGGAAGAATGGCGGAGACTGCTACGAGAGCGGTGCAGGTGAGCAGAAGGAGTCTGGCGGACCGGGAGCCCATGCGGATGTCCTTTCAAAAGGCCAGAAGAGATCGATCCCGCACCCTGAAAGCGGGTGCAGGCTGGCCGAACGTGATTGCGTCAAAACCGGGGCGGCGCTGAATTTTCGCCGCAATCACGCCCTATAAAACATGATTACTTGAGTCAACATATAAAACATGATTATTTATCATGATTTGTGATCGTCATCACCGTGACGAAAATATCACGGTTTCGCGATCAAGCTTGTGGCCGTTAAAACAGGCCCTCGATCGCGCCCGAACGGTCGAGCCTGATCTTCTCCGAGGACGGCAGACGCGGAAGCCCCGGCATGGTCATGATCTCGCCAGTGATCGCGACGACGAAGCCTGCGCCGGCGGAAAGCCGGACCTCGCGCACATGCACTTCGTGCCCCTCGGGCGCGCCGCGTTGCGTCGGATCGGTGGAGAAGGAGTACTGCGTCTTCGCCATGCAGACCGGGAGGTGGCCATAGCCCTGCCGCTCCCAGTCGACCAACTGATCGCGCACCGCTTTTTCGGCCGTCACCTCGCCTGCCCGGTAGATCTCGGTCGCGATCCGCTCGATTTTGGAGAAAAGCGGCATGGCATCCGGATAGAGCGGATGGAAATTCGATGGGCTGTCGGCGATGCGCACGACGGCTTCGGCGAGAGCCGTGATGCCTGCAGAACCGTCCGCCCAGTGCCGACACAGAACGGCCTCTGCCCCGAACCCTTTTGCCACCGCCTTGACGGCGGCGATTTCGGCTTCGGTATCACTGGTGAAGTGGTTCACCGCGACGATCGCAGGCACTCCGAACTTGGCGAGGTTTTCCAGATGCCGCGCGAGATTGACCGCACCGCGCTCGACGGCCGCGACGTCTTCGCGGCCGAGATCCTCCTTGGCTACGCCGCCATTCATCTTGAGCGCCCGGACGGTCGCGACGATGACCACGGCAGACGGTGTGAGCCCGGCCTTGCGGCATTTGATGTCGAAGAATTTCTCCGCTCCGAGATCGGCCCCGAAGCCGGCTTCGGTCACGACATAATCGCCGAGCTTCAGCGCCGTCTTCGTTGCCACGACCGAATTGCAGCCATGCGCGATATTGGCGAAAGGCCCGCCATGCACCAGCGCCGGATTGTTTTCCAGCGTCTGCACAAGGTTCGGCTGCATCGCTTCTTTCAGCAGCACCGCCATGGCGCCATCGGCTTTCAGGTCGCGGGCGAAGACCGGCGTCTTGTCGCGGCGATAACCGATGATGATGCCGCCCAGCCGCCGCTCCAGGTCTTCGAGATCGGTCGCGAGGCAAAGGATCGCCATGACCTCAGAGGCGACCGTGATGTCGAAGCCGGCCTCGCGTGGATAGCCGTTCGAGGCACCGCCGAGCGAGGTGACGACCTGACGCAGTGCCCGGTCGTTCATGTCGAGCACACGCCGCCAGGTGATGCGGCGCGTATCGATATTGAGTTCGTTGCCCCAGTAGATATGGTTGTCGATCAGCGCGGACAGAAGATTGTGGGCGGATGTGATGGCGTGGAAGTCGCCGGTGAAATGGAGATTGATGTCCTCCATCGGCACGACCTGAGCATAGCCACCGCCCGCTGCCCCGCCCTTCACGCCGAAACACGGCCCGAGCGACGGCTCGCGGATGCAGATGACGGCCTTTTTGCCGATCCGGTTCAGCCCGTCACCGAGGCCGACCGTAGTCGTGGTTTTGCCCTCGCCAGCCGGGGTCGGGTTGATCGCAGTCACCAGAATCAGCTTGCCATCCGGCCGGTCGGCAAGTCCCTTGATGAAGGAAGCCGAAATCTTCGCCTTGTCGTGGCCGTAGGGGATGAGGCTTTCGGAGGGAATGCCGAGCTTGCAGCCGATCTCCTGAATCGGCCGCTTCTTGGCCGCACGCGCGATGTCGATGTCGGATGGCACTGTCATGATGTCCCCTGCCCATTTTGTTTGCGGAGAAGATCCAATGGCTGAGCCCGACTGGCAAGCAGGCCAATCACATTATTTTTGACCGTGCCCGGCGCGGTATTTGTCGCACCCCTGATCAATCCCTCTTGTTCCCCCACGGGGCCATGGTCTATTTGCGCTGCAACAATCCTGCCGAGAGGGCCCGTTGATGAAATCGCTGGAACTGCTGATCGAGAAAATCATCCTGTCGAGCCGCTGGATCCTGGTCGTCTTCTATCTCGGCCTGGTGGCGGCGCTCGCCGTCTATGCATTGTCCTTCGGCTACAAATTCCTCAAGATCGCCCAGAATGTCTTCGTCTACGAGGACTTCGAGATGATCCTCGCCATGCTCGCCCTCATCGATGCGGCCCTCGTCGCCAGCCTCATCGTCATGGTGATGATCTCCGGCTACGAGAACTTCGTCAGCCGCTTCGATGAGGCAGACGACCAGGTTTCCTTCCTCGGCAAGCTCGATTCCGGCAGCCTGAAGATCAAGGTCGCCTCTTCCATCGTCGCGATCTCCTCGATCCACCTTTTGCAGGTGTTCCTGAATGCCAACCAGTACACCGACGGCAAGCTGATGTGGCTGACCATCATCCACCTCGCCTTCGTCGTTTCGGCGGTGATGCTGGGTTATCTGGAGGTGATGATGAACGGCAAGAAGAAGGCCAGCGACGCCGACAAGATCTGAGATCGCGGCCGCTGCGGCCGTCTCGAAAGCTGCATTCCGGGAGAGACCACTCTCCCGGAACCCTGTCGGCGCACCTCGCGTCAGATGCCCTGCCCGCCCGAGACCTCGATCCTCTGAGCATTGACCCAGCGATTGCTTTCCGAGAGCAGGCTCGCGATCATCGGGCCGATGTCATCCGGAAGGCCGACCCGGCCGAGCGCCGTCAGATTGGCAAAATACGAATTGAAATCCGGCGTGTCGCGAACGGCGCCGCCGAAGAAGTCGGTTTCGATTGCGCCGGGCGCCACGGCATTGACCGCGATCCCGCGCGCGCCGAGTTCCTTGGCCATGTAGACCGTGAGGACCTCGACCGCGCCCTTGACCGCGGCATAGGCCGACCAGCCGGGTGCCGAGACGCGGGTCAGGCCCGACGAGAGGTTGACGATGCGCCCACCTTCCGCAATCAGCGGCAAGAGCGCCTGCGTGAGGAAGAAAACGCCCTTGAAATGCACGTTCACCAGCGCATCGAACTGCGCTTCGGTGGTCTCGGCAAAGGCGGCGACATCACCATGGCCGGCATTGTTGACAAGGTGATCGAAGCTGACGCGCTGCCACGTATTGCGAAGCGCTTGTTTCACTTCCGCTGCAAAGCCCGCAAAGCTTCCGACATCCCCGGCGTCGAGCCTCAGGGCAACCGCCTTGCGGCCGAGCGCTTCGATCTCGGCGACCAGTTCCTGTGCTGCATCGGCGCGGCTCTGGTAAGTGATGATGACATCGCCTCCAGTGCGGGCGATGTTGAGGGCCGTGTTGCGGCCGAGTCCACGGCTGCCGCCGGTAACGAGTGCGATCTTTGTCATGGGAAAACTCCTGTTGTCTGCGGCAGGAGTCATAGCCCCGCGGCACGATGGCCGTCGTTGCCGAAACCGGGGCAATGCTTGCCTATTCCTCCAGACCGGTTCCGCAGCCGCAGCACTTCGGCTAACGTGCCGCCATGACCGACACGAACCTTAGAAGCTCTCTCCTGGAAGTCGCGCTCAGCCACGCCCAGAAAGATGCTCCGTCTTCAAATCAGATCGGCACCGGCATTCCAGGACTATCCATCGTCTGCGGGACCGCACCAGGCGACCTCGACTGCGCCGTCTCGCGGCCGCTTGCTTGCCTCGTCCTGCAGGGCGGCAAGCAGGTGACGATGGGAACGCGGACATTCGTCTTCGGCGCCGGCGATACGCTGCTGATCACCGCCGATGTGCCGACGGTAAGCCAGATCATCGGGGCGAGCGAAACGGAACCCTATGTCTCGGTGGTGCTTGAGCTGGAGCCGGCCGTGATTGCCGAACTCTCTTTGCAGATGCACCAGCAGACACCTGTCTCCGCCCCGCCCGTCCGCGTCGATCCAACCGAAACCGACGTCGCAGATGCAGCGCTGCGACTGATGCAGCTCCTTGACCGGCCGGCCTCGCGACCGGTCCTCCAGGCGCAACGCATAAGGGAGTTTCACTACTGGCTTCTGGCCGGCAAGCACGGCCCTGAAATCCGTCGTCTCGGCTGGCCCGACGGTCACAGCCAAAGGGTTGCGCGCACGGTCGCGGTCCTCAGGGCAGACTATGCGAAACCCTTGCGCGTGGAGCAACTGGCCGCCGTCGCCGGAATGAGCCCCTCATCCTTCCACCAGCATTTCCGCGCGGTGACCTCGCTGTCCCCGCTGCAGTTTCAAAAGCAGATGCGCCTGATCGAGGCACGCCGACTGATGATATCGGAAGGACTGACCGCCAGCAGCGCCGCCTTTGCTGTCGGCTACGAGAGCGCCTCGCACTTCAATCGCGAATACGGACGCCTGTTCGGCGTGCCACCGGCCCGCGATGCCGAAATGGTGCGGCAACGGGCCGATGACGCCATGGTTTGAGGCGAGAAAAGCCGCCGGCGACTTGCGCCGACGGTTGTACCGGGCTCACCCCTCGCCGATCGCGATCAGGCTCGCATTGCCGCCGGCAGCGGCTGTATTGACCGAGATCACCTGCTCGACCGCAAAGCGGCTCAAGTAAGCCGGGCCACCTGCCTTGAAGCCGGTGCCCGACATGCCGGAACCGCCGAAAGGCTGGGTGCCGACGACGGCGCCGATCATGTTGCGGTTCACATAGATATTGCCGGTGTCGAGCGCTTCGGTGACCTTGCGGATCGTCGCTTCGATGCGGCTGTGAACGCCGAGCGTCAGGCCATAGCCGGTGGCATCGATCGAGGCGATGACCTGATCCAGCGCCTTCGCCTTCCAGCGCACGACATGCAGCACCGGACCGAAGATTTCCTTCGTCAGCGCCTCGGGACGATCAAGCTCGACGATATGCGGGGCGAAGAAGTTTCCGGTCGCCGGCACCGTTCCGGCATAACGCACCTTCTGGCTCCGCTTCATCTCGCCGATATGCGCCTCCAGCATCGCCTTCTGTTTTTCGTCGATGACGGGGCCGATGTCGGTGGTGATTTCGAGCGGGTTGCCGAGATTGAGCTCGCGGGCCGCTCCTTCGATCATCTCCAGCATGCCGTCTGCAATGTCCTCCTGCAGATAGAGGATCCTGAGCGCCGAGCAGCGCTGGCCGGCCGAGCGGAAGGCGGAAAGAACGACGTCGTCCGCCACCTGTTCGGCAAGCGCCGTCGCATCGACGATCATGGCATTGAGGCCACCGGTTTCGGCGATCAGCGGCACAATCGGGCCGTCCTTGGCAGCGAGCGTCCGGTTGATCGCCTGAGCTGTGGCAGTCGAGCCGGTAAAGGCAATACCGGCAAGCTTCGGATGGGCAGCGATCGCGGCACCGACGTCGCCGGCTCCGGGCAGCAGCATCAGCACGTCCTCGGGCACGCCGGCTTTATGGAACATCCTGACCGCTTCGAACGCGATCAGCGGCGTCTGCGGAGCGGGCTTGGCAACCACGGCATTGCCGGCGACGAGCGCTGCAGAGACCTGGCCGAGGAAGATCGCCAGCGGGAAGTTCCAGGGTGAGATGCAGGCGAAGACGCCGCGGCCGCGCCAGGAGAGACGGTTGAGCTCGCCGGTCGGGCCGGGCATGACCTCGGCCTCGCCGAACTGCCGGCGCGCCTCGGATGCGTAATAGCGGCAGAAATCGACCGCTTCGCGGATTTCGGCAACACCGTCATCCAACGTCTTGCCGGCTTCGAGGGCCAGCAGCGACAAGAGCCGGTCGCGATCGGCTTCCATCAGGTCGGCCATCTTGTCGAGGGTCGCGGCGCGCTCCTCGACGGGCAGCCGCGACCAGCGGGCAAACCCCTGGCGGCCGGCCGCGAAGGCGCGGTCGACATCGGCGGGCGTGGCATTGCGCACCGTGCCGACCTTGCGGCTGCGATCCGCCGGCGAAAGCACCGGCTCGTCGCTCGTCGCACCTGTCCCACCGGGCACCAGCGGACGGGCCGCGACTTCCGGCAGCGGAACGGCGATGCGGGCCATCAGCCGTTCAAGATTGTCTCGATGGCCGAATTCGAAGCCGGCGCTGTTCTTCCGCTCGCCGTAGATGCCGAGCGGCATGGGGATCTGGCTGTGACGGGCGCTCTGGCCATTGCCGATGCCGAGCTTCTCCGTCGGGCGCTCGAGCAGCGCCTTGACCGGAATGTTCTTGTCCCCGGCGACGGCAACGAAGGAGGAGTTCGCACCGTTTTCCAGCAAGCGCCGGACGAGATAAGCGAGCAGGTCGCGGTAACCGCCAACGGGCGCATAGATGCGGCAGGCGATGCGGTCGTTTCCGGAGAGCAGGCTGTCATAGAGCGCTTCGCCCATGCCATGCAGGCGCTGGAATTCGAAGCCCGAGCGATCGGTGCCGGCAAGTTCGATGATCGTCGAGACCGTGAGCGCGTTATGGGTGGCAAATTGCGGGAAGATGCGGGCGCGCTTCTCCATCATCTTGGCCGCACAATGCAGATAGGCGAGATCGGTCGCCGGCTTGCGGGTCCAGACCGGGTAATCGTCGAGGCCGCGCTCCTGGGCGCGCTTCACTTCCGTATCCCAATAGGCGCCCTTGACGAGACGCACCATCATCCGGCGGCCATATTGCTGGCAGAGGCCATCGATATAGTCGATCACCTGGGGCGATCGCTTCTGATAGGCCTGGATGGCGAGACCGAAACCGTCCCAGCCCGCCAGCGACGGATCGGCGAAGACGGCCGCGATAACGTCGAGCGAGAGTTCCAGGCGGTCGGCCTCTTCGGCATCCACGGTGAAGTTCAGCTGATGCGCCTTGGCCATCTGCGCGAGCTTCAGGAGGTCGGGCACGAGTTCGCGCATGACGCGGTCACGATGGGTCGCAAGATAACGGGGATGCAGTGCCGAGAGCTTGACGGAGATGCCCATGCGGTTCGGCAGGGTCTGGCTCTTGCCATGTTTTGCCATATGCGCGCCGATCGCGTCGATCGCGCTGGCATAGGACTGGAAATAGCGCTTGGCATCTTCTGCCGTGCGAGCGCCCTCGCCCAGCATGTCGAAGGAATGGCGATAGCCGCGCTCTTCGCTCTTGGCTGCGCGCGACAGGGCGTCCTTGATGGTTTCGCCGAGCACGAAGTGGTGGCCAAGGAAACGCATGGCCTGCTTGGTGGCGGAACGGACGGTGGGCAGGCCGAGGCGTTTCACGAGGCCGCGCATGACACCTTCCGGCGTCTCGCCCGGGCGGATGACGCGGGCCGAGAGACCAAGCGCCCAGGCAGAGGCCGAGACAAACCAGCTGTCGCCATGCGCCTCGTGTTCGCTCCAGCCACCCTCTTTGAGTTTGTCCTCGATGAGGCGATCCTGGGTCAGCGCATCCGGCACACGCAAGAGCGCTTCGGCCAGCACCATCAGCGCCAGACCTTCGCGGGTCGACAGACCATATTCGCGCAGGAAATCTTCCACGCCGCCGACCGAGCCGGAATTGTCTCTGATGGCATTGATATAGGTCGTGGCGCGGCGGTCGATCGCGCCGTTCTGGCTTTCGGAGAGCGAAAGCCGCGCGGCGAAGTTGCGGATGAGCTGGTCGTCGTCGCCGGCGTAAGGGGCTTCGAAACGCGGGAAATCGGTCGTGGCTGTCTTGATCATTATCACCTCCGTGGTATCCGCAACATATCGTCGGTTTTGACGTGTTTCCCACTATTTTTAGCCAACACTTCTGGCATAATCACTGCCAGATTGGAGATCCGCAGCGAATGAGCAAGGAAATTGACCGCCTCGACCGGAAGATCCTTCGTGCCCTTCAGGCCGAGGGTAGGCTGACCAATATCGAGCTCGCCGAGCGCGTGAACCTGTCCCCGACGGCGACCGCCGAAAGGGTACGCCGACTGACCCGCGAAGGCTATATCACCGGCTACATGGCAATGCTGTCACCCCAGAAGCTCGGTCGCAACCTCCTCGTCTTCATCGAAGTGAAACTGGATCGCACCACGGCCGACGTCTTCGATACCTTTGCCGCGGCCGTGAAGCGTTCGGATGACGTGATGGAATGCCACATGGTGGCAGGCGGCTTCGACTACCTCGTCAAGGCCCGTGTAGCCGGCATGGAAGCCTATCGGCAGTTCCTGTCGGAAGTGATTCTGCCCCTGCCCGGCGTGCGCGAAACCCACACCTATGCGGTCATGGAAGAGGTCAAGGCCGTGTCCGCCCTCCCCGTGTGAAGAACGCGGTAACAGGCCTTTGCCATTTTGAGTGGCAGCGGTGAGAAATTAGTCATATTAATAGTGACAACCCTCGAAAAACTGCTAGCTTTTCGCCCGGGCTGATATATTGAACATAAACTTCCGCTTGGTTGTCAACTTTCGAAATTGATAAAATGTTGTCAGAACGACAGACGCTCTTGAGTGAGGGTATCGGGAGCAGTCAGAGCCGCAGCGAGCTTATGGAAGGCTGGCGTCACGCGGCGCGAGAATACGGCCTCGACCATGTCACCCTGTCGGTGGCCCCGACAGCGCAGGACCGCCACGTCGGGCCGCTGGTCCGCGAAACGACGCTGCCGATGGAGTTCTGCCGCGAATTCGATCGCCTCGAATTCCTGCGCCATTGCCCGACCGTGCCGCATATCGCCCGGTCGATCATGCACAACGCCTGGTCGCTCGGCCCCGACGGCAAATCTCCCGATTTCGACTGCCCGCGGGAATTCAGCGATCTTATGCGCCGCTTCGACCTGATGATGGGGATCCTTTTCTCGGTCACCTCCGTCGACGGACACCGCTACGTGGTGCGCTATGACGGCAATCGCTCGCCGCTGGCCCAGCCGGAAATCAACGAACTTTCCATGCTGAGCATTCAGGCTTTCGACGTGTTCGATCGCCTGCGCCGCACCGCGAGCAATACTAACGTGCTCTCGGCCCGAGAACTCGAGGTCGTACGCTGGACCGCCCAGGGCAAGACATCTCTGGAGATCGGCCAGATCCTGTCCCTCTCGGACCACACGGTCAATGCCTACATGACCAATGCCATTCGCAAGCTCGATTGCGTCAACCGCACCCAGCTGGTCGCCAAGGCGATCCGGATGAAGATCATCAGCTGAGGCGACGGGCGGTGGGCGGCGGTCAATAGAGCGTCTGCCGATAGTCGGCCTCGAGGCTCTCGTCCATCTTCCGCATCTCGGCCGGATCAGCGGGCGCACCTGTCGTGTCGTCGAGGATCATCTGCATCAGCGACGGCATTTCGCCGCGATCCTGCCGGTGCGCGGGATCCCAGAGATGCGAGCGCCGGAACGCCTTGGCGCAATGCAGGAAGACCTCCTCCACCGCAACCACGATCGCAAGCCTCGGCTGCCGCTCGTTGACGGTCATGCTGTCCAGGAGATCGGGCTGTGTCGTCAGCGTCGCCCGGCCGTTGACCCTCAGCGTCTCGTCATAGCCCGGGATCAGGAAGAGCAGGCCGACCGAGGGGTTTGCGACGATGTTGGCGAGTGTGTCGAGCCGGTTGTTGCCCGGCCGATCGGGAATGGCGAGCGTCCGGTCATCGAGCACGCTGACGAACCCGGGCGCATCGCCACGCGGGCTGACATCTGCCCTGCCCTCAGGCCCCTGTGTGCCGATGCACAGAAAAGGCGAGCGCCGGATGAAGGCCAGCGCATTGCCGCTGAGTGTCGACCGCTCCTTTTGCAGCGCGAGCGCATGGGTCGCCTCGTAGAGCTGACGCAGCGCAATATCGTCGGCGACGACGAATTCCGGGTTGAGTTCGAATCTGGACATGCCGCGGCGCCTCCCACGCCTCGCCTCGCGCCTCTGGCCGAGGCACGGCATAAGATCTGAGGTACGTACCTCATCGCCATGTTTACAGCATCGACAATCATCGCACAAGGGAAAGAGTGATGCCGTTGAGCACGCGCGCTTGGCCGGCAAGAACCGCCGACGAAGATCGTCGGCGGGGTCGATGAGGAAGTGAGGCGATCAGCGATCGAGAATGGACTGGATCTCGACCATATTGGAGCGCACCCGCAAGATGTAGAAGCCCATGGTGGCGAGATGGGTCGGCATGATCCAGCCGTCCTCGCGTCCGTTGGAGATGATCGCCGGCTGGATGCGAAGCGCACCCTCAAGCTGGCGCTCCATCTCACCCCAGATGGCGGTCAGGTTTCGTTCGCGAATGACGCCGCTGAAATCGGCCCGCGTCGCCTGCAGAAGGGCATACTGTGCGTAGAGCTGGCCATAGGCGAACCAGAAGCGGTCGTCGGCACGTGTGTCGAACCAGCCGGCATTGAACTCTTCCGAGCGCCGCCGCAGGATGTCGGATGTATTGCCGAGATCGCTCGCCATCCCGTCCAGGAGCTGCAGCAGATTGTCGGAACGCGTGTCGAAGATCGCATCACAGCTGGCGAGCGACGTGTTGAAGCGGTTCCAGCTTTCGACCGCCGCGCGGTAGTAGCTCGGGGTCGGCGTCTTGAAGCCGAAGGGGTCGGTGCCGAAATACCAGGTGCTCTCGTCGAACTGGATGTTGCCGCGCGCATCCTGCAAGTCGTTGTTGATGCCGGAGGTGCCACGGACGCGGCCGAGATTGTCGGCGAGCTGGATGCCGGTACGGCGTACCACCTGGTTCACCCCACGCTGGAAGGACGCCTTGTTGTCCATGTAGGGCGTGTTGTCCCAATCGATCCCGAAGAGACCCAGCTTGTAAAGGAGCGTCGAGGAGACCCAGATGTTCTGGTTGACGTTCTGGTCGGTCAAGGTGGCTGCCATCGTGACGATCGCCGAATCCTGGCAGCGATTGGCATCGTTCGGGAGCTGCGTGCCGGCTGGGACCGTACGCTCTTCGAACTTGTAGGTCTGCGCAAAGGCCGGATCGAAGCCGTACCAGACCTGCGTGCGGTAGATGAACTGGCCGTAGAAGATCAACAGCAGGACGAGAACCGCGAGGATCGGCCCCTTAATGATCCAGCTGCGGTCGCGGTACCAGCCATGCGCAGCGAGGAAGGGCCAGAGGAACCACGCGACCACCATGCCGATGCCGCGCCCGATGGCGGCAAAGACGCGCTGGAAAAACGCGATGATCGGATCAAGCATGGTCATCTCCTAGTCCATAAAGGCGTTTGCGGAAGGCGGCCTTGTCCTTCAAGTAAGTGTCGGACAGGCGGGATACAACATAATCGCGATAGGCTTCCGGATACTGGTCATAGGCCCGGTAAAAGCCCTGCTTGTCGAAGACGAAGCGCGAGACGAAATCTTCGGGCGTGAGATGCGCAATCAGCCGGTTGGTGAGCCACTGATCGGGATGATCAGGCTCGGCCCGCACCAACCAGAGCCGGAGCTTCGGATCGATATCCGCCAACCTCAGATTCCCGGTGCGAAACAGCGTGCGCTGGGCTTCCTGGATCAGCGGATAAACCCCGCGCTCGTTGATCGCCTTGGCGTTGCGATGCAGGAAGGTCTGCATCCAGACCGGATCGATACGCGTCAGATCCGGCACCGGATCAAGCGAGGCGGCCACGGATAGCAGGGCCATTTCCAGCCGGTGGGCAAACAGGCCCGAACTCTCGACCCAGCTCGCCCGGGGCAATTCGAGCCGGCCGGTGCGGGCGAGGAAATCCCCGACCTGTGCTGCATCATGGATCGAGATATAGCTCACCTGCCAGGGCCGCGACCGACGGAAGCCGGGAGCCTCGGGATCGCAGATGACGGTGGTGATCTTCTCGTCGACAAAGACGAAGACGCCGCCGAAATGATCGGCCCAGAAGGCGTCGTGGCGGAAGACGAGTTTATCCGGCACCAGCGTGTTCTGACGGATGTCGCCGGTCTCCTTGGCCAGCGACACCATGCGCTCCAGCATCGCGTCGTCGCGCCAGGCATCCGGGCTCGTGACCAGCGCATCGCAGAGCTGCCGAAGCTGGCCCGCCTTGCCGAGCAGATCTTCCGCCGAGAGCACCTTGAACGTCACCTCGTTGATCGACAGCAGGTCGTCCAGCGTCTTCACCTCCGAGACACTGTCCTCGATCTCGCCATAAAGCGTGTCCTTCAGCGTGATCGCATGGATGGCGCGCGCATTGGCCGCGAAGAATTCATGCATCAATCCGGCGGTGTTGGAAAAGCTCGTATGCACCACGGGCAGGCTGTCCTGCTCGGGTGTGAGAATGATGAAGCGTCGGTTGACCTTGAGTGGATCGAGATAATCCGGGTCGCCGAGCTCGGCCGCCACCTGCGGCGAAAAGCCGGTGATGTCGATGTCGAATTCGCTGAGCTTGGTTGCCGGCAGACCGAAGGCGACCAGCGCCTTGTTGTAGCGCGCGACGAGATGAGGCTCGCGGATGGGTAGCAGGCGTCCGTAGATGAGCTCGGCTTCGAGGAGGCGGTTCATGCGGTATCTGTGACCTTCCTGTCCTCTTGACGCCAATAGAGGTCGTCGAGGTCAATCTTCAGCACATCAACTATCGCCTTCAGCGTTGCGACGCTGCCGTCTTTTTTGCCGGTTTCAATCTCAGACAGATAGGCGGCGCTGATCCCGGCGGCGGCGGCCAGGTCTTTGGCAGTCATGCCACGCACATCACGCCAGACTCGGATGGGACTCTCGCCTTCACTCATCCGGTTCACGTACTCCGCAGAGATGAGCTCCTCCTTGCCAGCGGCGAGCTTTCTCTCGAAATCGGCGACAGCCAGACAGTCTTCCAAATCCTCGATACGCGCGATCATTGCCTCATAGTCCTTGCGACTGAGCACGATCATTTCTTCGCCATCAGGCGCCGTAAAGGACGATGCGATTGTCATCAAAGCTCTCCTTCATAGGCTTCGCTGCGTGCTGCGACCCGAATCACATCAACAACAACCCCATCTTCTCGAAAGATCACACGCCAGTCCCCGATCCGCAGGCGATGGTAGCGGCTGTCCCGTAGTTTCTTGACATTGTTGGCGAGTGAGGCTGGGTCAGCGGCATACTGCAACACCTTTGCCCGAATGCGTCGAGCCTCGTTGGCCGGTATTCGGTTGAGCGTCCGAATTGCCTCTCTGCTGTAGACAACGTCACGCACATTCTACCCCCGTACTTGAGACCAAACAACAGAATTCGCAAATAGCGAATTCTACCAATTCCCCTCCCCCTTCATCCGCTCGATCTCACCGATCGCCCGCTCGCGCTGGCGCTCGCGCCGGATGATCTCCGACACCGCCGCATCATCCGACTTGTCGGCATAGCGGAATTCGCTGTCGGCGTAGCGGTTGATCTCCTGCAGGATCATCTCCATCGTCACGGGTCCCCGCAGCTCCGAGATCATCGCCTTCTTCTCGTCGTAGCTCTTGTGGACGAAAGCGTCTGGCTTTTCGAACCAGGCGTCGGGCAATTCGACATCCATCGCCCGCATCTTCACTGCATCGGTGATGTTCTTGATCGCGCGGCCGGTGAAGCGCGGTTCGGCGAGCTTGATCGCATGCAGATAGGCGCCGACATCTTCAAGCGTCTCTATTCTGCCCTCGGTCTTCTCGTAGCGTTCCCAGACAGCGACGAGCCCGTCTTCCTTCGGTCGGTCATGCTCGCCATAGGACCGGCTGACCGCCTTCTGGATCTCCTGTCCGGCAAACAGCTGGTGCTCGCCGAGTGGGATCGCATGGTTCTTGCCGACGAGCAGCGAGAAGATGTCGATATAGTCCTCCCGCGTCTGCGGCCCGTCGACCAACCAGCGGGCGCCGGCGCGCTGGCGCAGTGCGTCGTCGACATTCTCGGGATAGTTGGAGAACATGCCGAAGGTGGCATTGCCGCGCACCACGGTCGAGGCGCCGGCAAAACTTTCCATGAGGACAGCCGTCACCTCGTGCTGTCCAGCCGACGCACGGTCGTCGGAGCGCTTGGCGGTCACCTGGTCGACATCGTCGATCGTGCCGAAGCCGATGACGCGCGGGTTGAGCACATTGTTGACGAAGGCTTTGCAGTTCTGGCCGGACTTGCCCTGATAGGACGAGATCTGGTCGACGCCGAAATTCTCGTAATGGAAGGCATAGCCCGCCATCTGGCAGTAGTCGTTTAAGAGACCTGCCAGCATCTGGATCAGGATCGTCTTGCCCGTGCCCGGCATGCCGTCGCCGATGAAGGTGAAGAGGAAGCCGCCGAGATCAACGAAGGGGTTCATCTGGCGGTCGAAGTCATAGGCCATCAGCATCTTGGCAAGCTTCAGCGCCTGATATTTGGCGATGTGGTTACCGACGATCTCTTCGGGCTTCTTGAAGCTCATTGAGAGTGGCTTCGACTTGACGCCCGGCACGGCGTCAAAACCGTCGAGGGTGAAGTCGTCCTGATCGACGCGGATATGGGCGTTTTCGAAGACCCCAAGATGCTCGAAGCGCGCCTTGCGGGTGAGAAGCCCTTCGAGCGCAAGATCGGCGAGACCGCGGACCCGGCCGATCAGCGTCGCGTCATCACCCGCCCCCTGCACGGCCGTATCGATGCCCGCGACCATGCTCTTCAGCGCATCCTGCGCGGTGTCGAACAGGAAGTCCGGCGCGCGAATGCCGTCGAGCTGCTCGCCTTCGCCGGATACGGTGGACTTGAGGTGAGCGGCAAAGGCAAAGGCAGCGACATAGGCCTGGGATGCGAGCAGCGCCTTGAAGCGCCCAGCCTCCTCGCCCTGCAGCGGTGCACTGATATTGCGCGCCTGCAAAGGCTCGAGCTCGCTCTGCCGGGCAAAGACGTCTGATATCGCAAGCGCCACCTGCGCACCGCGCCTGACGCGGTAGAGCACGGTATGCTGGGCAGGCGTCAACAGCGGGTCGGCAGTCCCGGTCGCCTGGATGGTCTTGGAAAGCTCGATCTCGCGGGTGCGGCGCACGGATCCGGTCGAGACCGTCGAGACGAAACGCCGCCCGGTGCCGGCGATTGGGGCACCCGAGGCACCCTCGCCCTGATCGAGCACCACGACGCGCGTCACCAGTCCCTGGGCGACGGCCAGATGTTTGGCGATGTCTTCTTCCCGCAGCGTGGTCAGCCCTGCCGTCAGTTCACTCATGTTCAGACCTCACTCACGACCTGGTTGCCGGAAATCACATGCACCTTGAAATTGCCGAAGATCGGCTTGATCTCGCCGGCCGCATAGAGCGCCTGGTAGGCGTCATGCGGCACCAGCGCGTGTTTTTCATAGGTCGAAACACCCATGCGCGCGGCTTCGAGATCATGCGTCTCGATGTGGAATTCCTGGGAAGCGGGCGTTGACGAGAAAAAGCCCTTCACCGCCGGCTGTTCGCGCTTGGAAAACACTTCCTGCACCGTCCAGGTCATCACCCAGGCATTCTCAGGTCTGCGCACCCGGTCGAGGATCTCGGTCACGCGGCCGGAATTCTGGGTGAGCCCCGTCGAATAGAGCGGCCCGAGCACGACGCGCCGCACCGACTTCGGATGCAGGGTCGGGAAATCACGGTCCATATTGGTGGCGATCGTCGCGGGTGTCAGCGAGAAGGCGGAGTTCTTCGCGCAGAAATCGTCGAATGTACGAGCCAGCTCCGGATTGAGCAGACCGCCAACCGGAAGCGGGATCTCCACGCCATCGTTCAGCTTGCCGTCTTCCGAGACCAGGATCTTTGCGACGTTCTCGGAGGAATCCTCGATCGTCGCGAGATAGATCATCGGCAGCGTGCTCACCCCGTCAAACGCCGCCCAGGTGACCAGATAGGACGGTCGACGCGACTGCGGGTTGACGCTGACGGCGACCGTGGTCGGGAGAACGAAGGGCGAGAAGATCTCGCCCATACTGACCTGTTCCAGATAGAGCCGCTCGGCGATCTGCTGCTGCAGCGCTGCGGGAAATTCCTTCTGCCGCAGGATGAAATCCACCATCTCCGTGCGAAGCTTGCCGAGATCGGGAATGGTGGACAGCCGCCCGGCAGCGCCGGTGCGATCGTTTTCGAGCTCCAGCACGTTCTGGAAGATCGGGAAGCCGCTCTCGGCCTGGGCAATTCTGAACTGGCCGGTGAAGCCGATGCGGTTTTGCCAGGAGGTGAAGGAGTTTCTCAACCGGTCGAGATAGGGCAACAGATAGAGCGCCGGCGGCCCCTTGTCGCCGAATCGGCGATCGGACTGGCCGAAGAACTGCTCCAGCCCCGAAAGCGCCGAGCCCATGGTGGTGAAATAATGCGTGACGGCATTGTTACGATCAACGACGTTCATGCCCCACTCCCCATCGACTGGACCACGCACCGCCGGAGCGGTACGAGGCCCGATGGCCGCGTCCACTTAATGGGCATGCTCAAGGCTTCACGTAATTGGCCGCATTGTGCTTGTCGAGAACCGACTGGAAGCGCCGGGCGAAGGCCTCGTCGGCGAGCTTCTTGCGGCGCTGGATGTCCTGCGTCGAAAGCATGTTCTTCTCGTGCAGTTCGAGCAGGTCACCGATATGCCTCTGGGCAGCCGCACCGATGCCGGCCATGGTCTCTTCGGCCGCCGTATCCACCTGGCTGCCGAGCGTGTTGATCCGGTGCGCGACATCCTGCTGGGCAGCCGTCTTCAGCGAATCTTCGAGCGCCTTGTAGAGGACGATGCGCTGTTCCGTGTCGATGGTCAGCTTGTTGATCAGCGTATTCTGCGCGGCGATCTGGTTGTTCAAGCTGTCGACAAAGGTCTGGAACATCGAGGTGTAACGTTCCAGCGTCTGGCTCTCGGCGAGCAGCTCCTGCTCGCGTGCCTGCGCCTGATTGTAATCGGTCGCGAGCTTCGAGCGCTCGGCTTCGAGATCCGTGCGTTCCGACGTGTCAGTCGAAGCGGCTATCTTGTTTTCGATGTCGAGCAGGGCCGGATTGAGCGTTTCGATCCGCTTCTGCGTCTCTTCGAGATTGGCGATCGTCTGCTTGCGCCGCTCGATCACCTGCACGAGGCTCGCCTCGGAGGTCTTGTAGCGCTCTTCCAGAACCGTCTTCTGCTCCTTCAGGATGCCGACGATGCTGTCGGACGTGGAAAGCAGTTCCTGCAGATTGCCGGCGAGCGACATGTTGCGGACGCGCTCGGTGCGCATGCGCTGCGCCTTCTGCTTGGAGAAGATGCCGATGAACTTTTCCATGCCGGAGAAGCTCTTCATGCTCTCGAACTCGGCGCCGAAGACATTGGTCGCGTCTTCCAGCCCGATGATCAGGTCGGCGATGTTCGATTCCATCACCTTCTGCTGGGCGAGCACATCGGAAATTCGTGCATTCTCGATGTCGAAGTCCTGGCCAACGAGCTTGGAGTCGCTCTTGGCGAGCGTATCCAGCACCACGCCTGACTGTTCGATCTTGCCGCGCATCTCCTTAACGATCTTGCGCGTCTTCTCGATCTCGCTGTCAAAGGATTGCAAAGTCGCCATGTTCTCTCCCTGTCCCTCATGCCGGCAGAGCGCCGGGCTCGTCTCCTACCACCATAGCGCGTTTCCCTGTGCAGGAAAGTATCGCACCGCACAGGAACTGTTGCCTTCATCCGATATGGATGGCCGCAGCAGTCACACAAGAGGCGCTAGCAGAGAAATGCGACAGCCGCGAAACGGCGGCCGCATCAGGGGATGCGCTCGAGATCACTGCCCGCCGGCAGCGGGATCCTTGAGATAGGCGATGATGTTGACGAGATCCTCGTCCTTCTTCACGCCGGCATAGGCCATCTTGGTGCCCTTCACGACGGCCTTCGGTGCCTTGAGATAGGTCGAAAGCGTCGCCTCGTCCCAGACCTTGCCCTGGCCGAATTCGGTCATGGCCGGCGAATATTTGTAGTCGGCGATCGAGGCGACCGGGCGGCCTACGATCCCCTGCAGATGCGGGCCGACCTTGTTTTTGGCCTCGGCCGCGGTGTGACAGGCCTGACAGGCTTTGAACGCCTTGGCGCCGGCCACCGGATCACCATCGGCAAGGGCCGGAACCGGTGCTGCGGCGATCGCGAGCAGAATGAGAATGGAAGAGGTCTTCATTGAAACTCCTGTGTGTCCAACAGTCGGCGACAGCTGCGCCGCCCGCATCGCATCACCTGTTCGCACGGCAGGCAAGCTGACGCTTTGACGCGCATCAAGATCCCGAACTTTTTTTCGAATGCCTGTGTTCCCTGCCCAGAAAGGGGCGCAGGTCGCAAACAGGGCCGCTCTCGCGACGCAAACACGCGGGCATCCTTGCAATTCTCCGGTATTGAATGTTGACTTGGGAACATCAAAAAAAACCGGGAGCCTGCCAATGACGTATTCCTCTTCTTATCGCCGGACACTCGTGGCCGCCGTTTCGCTCATCGCCGTGTCGGCGGTGCCGCTCGCGGCACAGGAAGCAGCAAGCTGCTCCACCGTCCGCTTCTCGGATGTCGGCTGGACTGACATCACCGCCACGACCGCCACTGCCTCCGTCATCCTCAAGGCTCTCGGCTACGAGCCGACGACCACGGTCCTCTCCGTCCCGGTCACCTATTCCTCGCTGAAGAACAAGGACATCGACGTCTTCCTCGGCAACTGGATGCCGACGATGGAAGCCGACATCGCTCCCTACCGCGAAGACAAGTCGGTCGAGATCTTCGGACCGAACCTCGAAGGCGCGAAGTATACGCTCGCCACCAATGCCAAGGGCGCAGAGCTCGGCATCAAGGACTTCGCCGACATCGCCAAGAACAAGGATGCGCTGGAAGGCAAGATCTACGGCATCGAGCCCGGCAATGACGGCAACCGCCTGATCCTCGACATGATCGACGGCAACAAGTTCGAACTCGGCGACTTCGAAGTGGTCGAATCCTCCGAACAGGGCATGCTGGCCCAGGTCGCACGCTCTGAAAAGGATGGTGCGCCGGTCGTCTTCCTCGGCTGGGAACCGCATCCGATGAACGCCAACTTCAAGTTGACCTATCTGTCGGGCGGCGACGAGGTCTTCGGCCCGAACTTCGGTGGCGCGACCATCTTCACCAACACCCGCGCCGGCTACACGACCGAATGCCCGAATGTCGGCAAGTTCGTGACAAACCTCAAGTTCTCGCTCCAGATGGAAAACGAGATCATGGGCAAGATTCTCAACGACGGCCAGGATGCCGAAGCGGCAGCCGGCGACTGGCTGAAGGCCAATCCGGCTGCTGTCGAGCCCTGGCTCGCCGGCGTCACCACCAAGGATGGCGGCGACGGCCTTGCAGCGGTGAAGACGGCGCTCGGCCTCTGATCCCTGTCCATCGATCGTGGAACCGCGCGACCGGAAGGGGGATCCGGCCGCGCGGCCTCCCAGGCATTGAACCTGTGGCCAATCGGGGACAAACATGGAATTTCTGACCGACAACAAGCTGCCCATCGGGCCCTTGTCGAAAAGCTTCGTCGACTGGCTGACGGCCAATGTCGATTTCGTATTCGACTTCATCGCAACGATCTTGAGCGCGTCGATCGACGCCATGCTCTTCGTGCTACAGGCGCCCTTTCTTGAGGGAACAGCGGCCGAGGACCTCTATCCGCTCTTCATGATCCTCGTCTTTTCGCTGATCGCCTGGGTGATGCGGCGTTCTCTCGGCGTCACCCTTTTCACATTCCTGGGGCTCCTGCTGATCTATAACCAGGGCTACTGGAAGGAAACCATGGAGACGCTCGCCCTCGTGCTCGCCGCCACAGGCGTCTGCATGGTCATAGGCGTTCCGATCGGCATTGCCTGCGCGCGGCGCCCCTGGCTCTACGCCGCAGTCCGCCCCGTGCTCGACCTGATGCAGACGATCCCCACATTCGTTTACCTGATCCCGGCCCTCATCCTCTTTGGCCTTGGCATGGTGCCCGGCCTGATCGCCACCGTGATCTTCGCGATCGCAGCCCCGATCCGGCTGACACGCCTCGGCATCATCTCCACCCCGCCGTCGCTTGTGGAAGCGGCCGTCGCCTTCGGCGCGACCCCGATGCAGGTGCTGCGCAAGGTCGAACTGCCCTTTGCCACGCCGCAGATCATGGCGGGTCTCACCCAGACGATCATGCTCTCGCTGTCCATGGTCGTCATCGCGGCACTGGTCGGCGCAAGCGGCCTCGGCGTTCCCGTTGTTCGGGCGCTCAACACCGTCAACATCGCCCGGGGTTTCGAGGCAGGTCTCTGCATCGTCATCCTCGCCATCATCCTCGACCGCATCTTCCGCATTCCCGGAGAAGACACATGACCGACGCCGTCATCTTCGACAATGTCGACATCGTCTTCGGCGACGATCCCAAGCGCGCCCTCGACATGGTCGATCAGGGCAAGACACGTGACGAAATCGGCGCTGCCACGGGCCTCGTGCTCGGCGTGGCCGGAGCCTCGCTCAGTGTCAAGGAAGGCGAGATCCTCGTGCTGATGGGTCTGTCCGGCTCGGGCAAGTCCACGCTGCTCCGAGCGGTCAACGCGCTCGCCCCTGTGGTCCGCGGCAGTGTGAGCGTCAAGACGGAGACTGGCTATGTCGATCCGTACAAGGCCTCGGCCCAGGTGCTGCGCGATCTGCGAATGCACACTGTCTCCATGGTCTTCCAGCAGTTCGGCCTCCTGCCCTGGCGCTCGGTTGCCGACAATGTCGGCTTCGGGCTCGAACTGGCCGGCGTTCCGGAAGCTGAACGCAAGGAGAGGGTCGCGACCCAGCTCGAGCTGGTCAACCTGTCGTCCTGGGCCGAGCGCCGCGTCAACGAGCTCTCCGGCGGCATGCAGCAGCGTGTGGGCCTGGCCCGCGCCTTTGCGACAGGCGCGCCGATCCTCCTGATGGACGAGCCCTTCTCGGCGCTCGACCCCCTGATCCGCACGCGCTTGCAGGACGAACTCCTGGAATTCCAGGCAAGACTCAAGAAGACCATCCTCTTCGTCAGCCACGATCTCGACGAGGCCTTCCGCATCGGCAACCGCATCGCCATCATGGAAGGCGGTCACATCATTCAGTGCGGCACGCCACAGGAAATCGTCCAGAACCCGACAAACCAGTATGTCGCCGATTTCGTCCAGAACATGAACCCGATCAACATGCTGGTCGCATCCGACGTGATGCGCCCCGGCACCGGTGGACAGCAGAGCCAGGTGACCGGAACCACGGCACCGAAGACCCCTCTGGTGGAGGTGCTGGATGCACTGGCGCGTCAACCCGGCACGATCGGGGTCGTTGACAATGGCGCCGTGATCGGCACGATCGATGCTCAGGATGTGGTGAGCGGATTGACCAAGCACCGTCGCAAGGCGTGACAAAGCCTGCACGCATCCCTTCCACGATGCATGCAGGAGCCACCACATGAACGACAAGCCCCAGGTCATCAGGGACACGGACGACGATGCGCGCCGCCAGGCGCGCATTCTGCTGAGAGGCGCACGGTTTGCAGCGATTGGCGTGATCGATCCGGAAACGGGCTTCCCCTCCGTCAGCCGTGTCCTCCTCGGCATGGACAGCGACGGCGCCGCCGTGATTCTCGTCTCCGGCCTTTCTGCCCATACGACCGCCCTCCTCGCCGATCCCCGCGCCTCGCTTCTGACCGGAGAACCGGCCAAGGGCGACCCGCTCGCCCATCCCCGGCTGACGCTCCAATGCACCGCTGAAAGTGTCGAACGCGACAGCGAGACCCATCTCAGACTGCGGACACGCTTCCTCGCCCGCCATCCGAAATCGCAGCTCTATATCGATTTCCCCGACTTCCGGTTCTTCCGTTTGCAGCCGGAGCGGGCAAGCCTCAACGGCGGGTTTGGCCGTGCCTATCATTTGAGCAGCCAGGACTTTTTCATCCCGAAAATGGACTCGGAATTCTTTCCGGATGAGCAGGCACTACTGCGAGAATTAGGGGGGAGGCATCCCGATCTGGCACTCCGCCTAGCCACAAAGGTTCACGGCGAATCAGAGGGTGATTGGCGCATATCAGCGATAGATTCGCACGGTTTAGATATATCTTTCAAAGACTTACTGATTCGACACGAATTTGTGACGCCCATCACAAATGAGCAGTATGTGCTATTAGAGTTACCTAAATCAGTATAAGCAGTACCTTAAATTTAGGCATATACAATTTTGGTGATGCTGGTAGAGTTTGGCCTCTAGTTAAGTGATGGTTTTGCAACGACTGCCGCTCCCCCCAAGGCACTCGACCTAAGAAAGTTGAACTGAGATGAAAACAAAAGCATTGTCCGAACAGTCGACCGTCGCAGCTGGTTTGCTCTCCGCCATGGCAAACCCGAAGCGACTGATGATCCTCTGCAGCCTCGTCGAGGGTGAGGTTCCGGTCGGCGTTCTGGCGACCCAGGTGGGCCTGAGCCAGTCGGCTCTGTCGCAGCACCTGTCGAAGCTTCGCGCGCAAAAGCTGGTGAAGACCCGACGCGACGCGCAGACGATCTACTATTCCTCGACCTCCGAGTCGGTGATCAAGATTCTCTCTACGCTCGAGAGCATCTATTGCGCCCCGGCAGCGAGCAAGTCGGCCGCTTGATGACAGCGCTCCCAGAGGAGTGCTGATCGGAGACGGGAGGGATGGTCACGGCACTCGCTCACGCGGGTGAACCCTTTGGTGAGCTTTGAACTTGGAAGCCCTGGTCGGCATATGCCGCCAGGGCTTCTCTCATTTTCGTCATGCCCCCGAGGCTGGACGCGCATGCGGCTGCGTCATCCCATCAACCGAATTCAGCGATCCATGACCTTTGTTGATCGGCTCTGCCGGTGGCTTGACCATGCCTTGCGCCCTGTTAACGTGACGACGCAATCAACGGATTTCGGCCTCAGCGGCCGACAGCCGGGAGAGTGGCCGCCCGCGACCAAAAGGCCATGGAGAAGATGATGTCTAACCGCCTGAATTCCACGCCGAACGACCTGCGCGCCTTCTGGATGCCGTTCACCGCGAACCGCCAGTACAAGAAGGAGCCGCGCCTCTTCGTCGGCGCCAAGGACATGCACTACACAACCCATGACGGCCGCCAGGTGCTCGACGGCACCGCCGGCCTCTGGTGTGTCAATGCCGGTCACTGCCGCCCGCTGATCACCGAAGCGATCCGCGAACAGGCGGGTGAACTCGACTATGCGCCGGCCTTTCAGCTCGGCCACCCCAAGGCCTTCGAACTGGCCAACCGCCTGATCGACATCGCTCCCGACAACATGGCGCATGTGCTCTACACCAATTCCGGCTCGGAATCGGTCGAGACAGCGCTCAAGGTGGCGCTCGCTTACCAGCGCGTGAAGGGCCAGGGATCGCGCACCCGCCTGATCGGCCGCGAGCGCGGCTATCACGGCGTCAATTTCGGCGGCATCTCGGTCGGCGGCATCGTCTCCAACCGTAAGATGTTCGGCACGCTTTTGACCGGCGTCGACCACATGCCGCATACCCACCTGCCCGCCAAGAACGCCTTCACCAAGGGCATGCCCGAGCACGGTGGCGATCTTGCCGACGAACTGGAACGCATCGTCACCCTGCATGACGCATCGACGATTGCCGCCGTCATCGTCGAGCCTGTCTCCGGATCGACCGGCGTCCTGATCCCGCCGAAGGGTTATCTGCAGCGCCTGCGCGAAATCTGCACCAAGCATGGCATCCTGTTGATCTTCGATGAAGTCATCACCGGTTTCGGCCGCCTCGGCGCGCCCTTCGCCTCGCAATATTTCGACGTGAAGCCGGATATCATGGTGACCGCCAAGGGCCTGACCAACGGCGTGATCCCCATGGGCGCGGTCTTTGTCACCGCCGAGATCCACGACGCCTTCATGCAGGGCCCCGATCACATGATCGAGTTCTTCCATGGCTACACCTATTCCGGAAACCCGATCGCTTCGGCCGCAGCGCTCGGCACCCTCGACACCTATCGCGACGAGAACCTGCTGACACGTGCTGCCGAACTCGCGCCCTACTGGGAAGAGAAGCTGCATTCGCTGCGCGATTGCCCTAACGTGATCGACATCCGCAATCTCGGCCTGATCGGCGCGATCGAACTGAAGCCGATCGACGGTGAACCGACGAAGCGCGCCTTCAACGCCTTCCTGAATGCCTATAACGATGGCCTCTTGATCCGCACGACCGGCGACATCATCGCACTTTCGCCGCCGCTGATCATCTCCCACGAAGAGATCGACGAACTCTTCGACAAGCTCCGCAAGGTGCTGATGAACAACATCTGACCTGCATCGCAGTTCTTTTCGGAAAGCGGCCTTTCGGGGCCGCTTTTTTTGTCAGGGCTTGCGCGAGGCTGACCATGCAGGTTCGGGCCTGCTTGTCGGCTGATCGACCATCCCGTATCTTCGACAGAATCGCACGTTCGATCCAGGCGCAGATGACCGCGAAAGGCTCGACCGACGACTGAAAGCCCATCCGGCAACGTCACATCCGACATCAGGTCGCGCGTGCCGCAACCGGATCAGGTCCCGGGAGGATTTCCGTGGTCGACCTCTTCAAGCGCATGTTCGGTAAAGACGCGTCCCCCGCCTTTATCCCGGCCGAGCCGGAACCCGCGACACGGGCTGCCGCCCGCGCCGACGACGCGCGCCTCGCCGCCCGCCGCGCCCAGATTGCCAACGATCTCATCGAACTCCAGCAGATCGCCATGGCGGAACTCGCCCTGCGCCGGGAACAAGATGCCGCCGCAGCCAAGGCCGGCTTCGAGGCCGACGAGGGCCTTGGCGGACGCATCCTGACCGTCTGACGCGGAATCAATAACCCCTCGCCGCGATCAAGCTGTGGCGTGATTACGCATCACGGCTTCAGGTCTTTTGCCGCCCCTCGTTTTTGTCTAAAGCAATCATGGGGAGCAACAAAAGAACCCGAATGGCGCCAAAACCGACAGAGATCGGTCGCGCCGACCCAAGGAGCAGGACATGCAATTCCATCTTCTCGCAAGCGCGGCCCTGGCCGCGCTGATCGCCGCAGCCCCCGCCGCCCGCGCCGACATCGTGCTCGGTCTCATGGCACCGCTGACCGGCCCGCTCGCCGCAGTCGGCGCCCAGGTGAAGAACGGTGCCGAGACCGCGATCGAGGAAATCAACAAGAAGGGCGGCATCAACGGCGAACAGGTTTCGCTCAAGGTCGCCGACGATGCCGGAGAGCCGAAGCAGGGCGTATCGGCGGCCAACCAGTTGGTCGGTGACGGCGTGATGTTCGTCGTCGGCCCCGTGACGTCTGGCGTCGCCGTCCCGGCCTCCGACGTCTTCGCCGAAAACGGCGCGCTGATGGTCACCCCGACTGCAACCGCACCCGATCTCACAGCCCGCGGCCTCACGACGGTCCTGCGCACCTGCGGTCGTGACGACCAGCAGGCGGAAGTCGCAGCCGCCTACGTCCTCGCCAACTTCAAGGACAAGAAGGTCGCGATCCTCAACGACAAGGGTCAGTACGGCAAGGGCCTCGCCGATGCCTTCAAGGCGACGCTGAACGCAGCCGGCATCCAGGAAGTCTTCAACGACGCACTCACCCCGGGCGAGAAGGACTTCAGCGCGCTGACCACACGCCTCAAGGCCGATGGCGTCGAGGTGATCTATTTCGGCGGCTATTATCCGGAAGCCGGCCTCCTCTCGCGCCAGCTGAAGGATATCGGCGTACAGGCGACGCTCATCGGCGGTGACGGGTTGTCGAACACCGAATTCGCCACCATCGGCGGCGAAGCGGCCAATGGTGTCATCTTCACCAATGCCGCCGACGCAATGAAGAACGAAGACAGCAAGGCGGCAGCGGCAGCGCTCGCCGCCAAGAACATTCCGGCCGAGGCCTTCACGCTGAACGCCTATGCCGCCGTCGAAGTCATCGCCGCCGGCATCACCAAGGCCGGCAGCGCGGACGACGCCGAGGCAGTCGCAGCCGCCCTCAAAGACGGCTCGGAAATCCCGACCGCCATCGGCAAGCTCACCTATGGCGAAACCGGCGACCTGACCTCGCAGAGCTTCTCGCTCTACAAGTGGGATGGCGGCAAGACGGTCACGGTCGAGTAAGGCTCGACGCGTGCAAAGCTTGAGAAGGCGGCCGGTGACGGCCGCCTTTTGTGTTTGGACAGCCCGGTAGACAATGAGCCCTCGGCCTGAGATGGGAGCGCATGCGGCCCTTCGAAGGAGAGGGGTGGTGCTGGGGTCGCGGCCTGGGTCCTTCGAGCCTGCTACAACAGGCACTTCAAGGGAACGCGCCACCGCTCAGTCCGCATATATCATCTTCCTCGACATGCCACCGTCGAGCGTCAGAACTTCGCCTGTGACGAAGCCGGCGCCGGCCAGATAGAGCACGGCCTTCGCGACGTCCTCAGGCCGGCCGGCCCGGCCGACCGGGTGCTGGTCGTGGTCTACGGGCCTCAGATCCGTTTCCTTCGTGATCCAGCCGGGCGCGATCCCGTTCACCCGGATTTTCGGTCCGAGGCTGACGGCGAGAGCATGTGTGATGCCGAAGAGGCCGCCCTTCGACGCGGCATAGGCTTCCGTATTCTTTTCCGACATGAAGGCGCGGGTCGACAACATGTTGATGATCGAAGCCCCCTCGCCCATCAGCGGCACAGCTGCCCGCGTCATCAGGAAGGCCGCAGTCAGATGGCTGTCCGTCACTTTGCGCCATTCGTCGAGCGAAAGCTCCGTGATCGGCCAACGGTCCGGACTGGCAATGCCGGCATTGTTGACGAGGAGATCAAGGCTCTCCCAGCCGAGTTCGACAAAGGCCCTCCCGACCGCCGCCTCGTCGGAGACATCACAGACGATCGACCGAATGCCGGCCGGCGCCTCCCGGATATCGAAGGAGGCCACCTCGTAATCGGCCATTTGAAGGGCAGTGCAGAGTTCCGCGCCGATGAGGCCGGCGCCACCTGTGACGATTGCGTGTTTCATGAAGCCTTCAACGGTGGCGGATCGGGAAAGTTTCTCTGATCGGATCGGCTGTCAGAGCAATCGGTCCCGAAACTCCGGCGCTGGCAGCCAGCAGCTGTCGCGTTTGCCGAATATGCGGTAGCGGTTGCGCGCGATCATCCGATAGAGCGGGTCGCGGATGAAACGCGGCACCAGCCGGAAAATGGAAAGCGCTTTCCACGGCCAGCCGAGGCCGGCATAGATCGATAGCACCGCATCGCAGTCGCGTTGCATGGTGTCGCCATCGACCACGATCATCGTGTCGGGATCGATGGGATCGATACCGAAACGGCGATAGATCGCTGAACCGACCTCCCCTTGCATCGAGGCAAGGCGGAAGCGCTTTTTGTGGTCCTGCGTCAGCACGAATTGCGCATTGGCCGAACACAGAATGCATTCGGCATCAAAAAGGATGATCGGGCCGGTGGCTTCGATATGGGTTTCCATGCCAGGAAACTAGGCGATCGGGACAGCCGCTTCAATGGGACCGATTGTCCTTCGACCTTGGCAGACGGTGACAGGCGCGCGCTATGCGTTATGCTGGCCGACGAGGGCAAAACGAGGTTCCCGGTGGGCGGCATGAAGAAGGGTTACAAGGACTTGCTGGCGGAAGCCGAGGCACTGGTCGAGGCGGTGAATCCATCTGAGGCGGCCCGCCTTCATGCCCGCGACGACGTTGTTTTCGTCGACCTGCGAGATCCGCGGGAGCGGGAGCGCGAAGGCACGATTCCGAACGCCTTTTCCTGCCCGCGCGGCATGCTGGAATTCTGGATCGACCCGGAAAGCCCCTATCACAAGCCGATCTTTGCCGAGGACAAACACTTCCTCTTCTTCTGTGCCAGCGGCTGGCGCTCCGCGCTCGCCACCAGGACGGCCCTGGACATGGGCCTCGAACACGTCAGCCATATCTCGGGCGGTTTCACTGCCTGGCTTGACGCCGGACTGCCAGTGGATGCGGTGATGGCCAAGGTCAAGCCGTAGCCATCGACCAGCATGTCAAGGCCACCGCTCGGCTCGACACCCGGCGCCCTCGGCAACCAACACTTGAACAGCCAAAAAAACGCCCCATCTAGAAGTGTGACAGTCGCACGACTGCACCCGGCGCATGATGCACCCCTGGTCTGGTCGATGAGTGCAACAGTCCGCTGGCGCTGTGTCGATGACATCAGGTCGTCGACACCGGGCCTCGGACCGGTCTCGTCAGGAGACAGTCATGGTCGAACGGATCAACCGCATTTCCCGCAGTGACGCCAGCGCCCCGACGGATGTCGGCCACACCCTGAACATAGGCTCGGACGCCGAAAACGCCTGGGTCGCTGCCCGCCAGTCGCAAATCAACCACGACATCGAAGAACGCCAGAGAAAGATGCTGGAAGAGAGGGAAAGGCGCGGAACGCTCGACGACGAGCAGTCGACGGACGACCCCGATACGCCATCCAGGCAATGGGTGGAAGCGACCGGCACGGATGTCCCGACGGAAGGCGAGGCAGACGAACCGCGCCTTTCCGGCGAAAGCGAGCGCATCGGCACCCAGAACTTCGACGAGGACACCCCCTTTGGCAATCGCGTCGCAATCGTCTGACGCAGTCGCTCCAACCTCTGAAGCCGCCCCGACACATCCGCGTCGCACTTTGCCGGCAATCACTCTAGAGTGCCGCCAAACAGACGAGGACCGCCATGCCACAGACGATTCGCATCGAAAACGCAGACCTCATGGTCGAAGTCTCCACGCTCGGCGCCGAGATGCAGTCGCTGAAGACGACCGATGGTCGCGACTGGCTGTGGAATGGCGACACGGCGTGGTGGACGGGGCGCTCGCCGATCCTGTTTCCGATCGTCGGGAAGGCGCCCGGCGACAGGCTGGCGGTGAATGGGCAGATCTATCCCATGGCCCAGCACGGCATCGCACGACGCCGCGAGTTCAGCCTCGTCGAGCAGACCTCGAATGCCTGCCGCCATGAACTCGTCTCGAACGCGGAGACGCGAGCAGTCTATCCCTTCGATTTTCGCCTGACGCTGGAGCACTGCCTGGAAGGCCGAAAGCTTTCGGTGACGGCGACTGTCGAGAACATTGGCGAGCCCCCCCTTCCCTTCGGCATCGGCTTCCACCCTGCCTTTCGCTGGCCGCTCCCGGGCGCGGAGAACAAGCGTCACGCGGTGATGCTCGACAACGGCGCCGAACCCGGCGTGGTGCAACTCGAAGACGGGCTGATCGGCAGGACGCTGCCGACCTCTCCCTTCACCGCAGGCCGCCTCGACCTTGCGCATTCCCTCTTTGACAACGACGCGCTGATTTTCCCGGAAGGCGCCGGCACAGGCCTCACCTTCGGCGCCGATGGCGGCCCCAGGCTTTCCTTCACCTTTGAAAACCTGCCCAATATCGCGCTTTGGCAAAAACCTGGCGCGCCTTTCCTCTGCATCGAACCATGGCACGGTATGGCAGCCCATGCTGGCGGCACGGCGGAACTCGTCGAACGGCCCTATACGGTCGCGTTGGCTGCGGGGGATGAAATGCGGTTCGGGTTCACGGTCGAGATCAACGGCTGAGGGCGCCTGTCGCGCCGATGCGCAGTGATCACTTGCCGACGCGCTGCCTTCCGGTACTCTGCCTGTGTGGACACCACTTGGAGAGGGATGAAACCGATGTGCAATCATTGCGTGATGGAGAATGTGAAGCAGAGCATGCTGTCGCGGCGCTCCCTGTTCAAGGGTATGGCCTTCGCGGGCGCAGCGGTTGCGACCGGTGGCATCGCGCGGCCTGTTCTGGCGCAACAGAGCCCGAACAAGGTGATCGACCTGACCCATGCCTATGACGGGTCCTTTCCGACCTTCGACGGCAAGCCGGGCATCGAATATGAATGGGCCGTGGAATTCGCCGGCAATGGCTACCAGCTGCACAAGCTGACGATCTTCGAACATACGGGCACGCATATCGATGCGCCGCTGCATTTCAGCGCCGACGGCAAGGGTGTCGACGAGATCGAGCCGGCACAGCTGGTGGCGCCGCTTGCCATCATCGACATCACCGACCGGGCGAAGGAAGATGCCAATGCAATGGTCGAAGCGTCAGATGTCGAGACCTGGATCAGCGCCAATGGCGAAATCCCCGCCGGCTCCGTCGTTGCACTGCGTTCCGGCTGGGCGCGAAAGGTCACCGACCCTGCCTTCCGCAACGACGGCGAAGGCAAGTTTGCCTTCCCGGGCTTTGCCAAGTCGGCGACCGACCTGCTCGCCACGCTCGACGTCGCCGCGATTGGCGTCGACACACTCTCGCTCGATCCGGGTAACTCGGCCGATTTCGCCGTGCACACGAGCTGGCTGCCGGGCGGGCGTTACGGCATCGAATGCCTGAACAATCTGGAAGAACTGCCGGTCAAGGGCGCGACCATCATCGTTGGCGCGCCCAAGCACAAGGGCGGCACCGGCGGCCCGGCCCGCGTCCTAGCGCTGGTGTGAGGCAGGGCGTCTGATGACGGTTCTCCCCCTGTTGAGCGATGAGGAGGCGAGCGCAGAAGCGCTCGCCGTCTTCAACGACATCCGCGAGAAACGCGGCACCGATTACGTCAACAAATTCTGGCGGGCGCTGGCCCATGATCCGGACGAGCTGAAATCCGTCTGGGAGCGTTTGCAGACGGTCATGGCACCGGGCGCACTCGATCCCCTGATCAAGGAGCTGATCTACATCGCCGTCTCGGCCACCCATGGCTGCGCTTACTGCGTCCATTCGCATACGGCCTCGGCCAAGGCCAAGGGGCTCACGCCAGAAATGCATGCCGAACTCTTGCAGGTGATTGCCATGGCGAGCCGCACCAATGCATTGGCGGTCGCACTCGGTGTGCCCGTCGACGAACGCTTCGAGGCAACGCCACCGAAGCAAAGCGGTTGAGCCGCGACGGGTAACCGAGATCTCGGCCCTTCCCCTTCCCCTGTGCCAATCGCTACAGTGGAGGCGGAACAACAGAATCGGAGACGCCCGCATGACCGACCTCGAACGCCGCATCGACCAGGGCACGGGCCGCGAGCCGGCGGATATCGTCTTGAAAGGCGGGCGCTTCTTCGATCTGGTCACCGGCGAACTGGTCGCATCCGACATCGCCATCTGCGGCGAGACGATCATCGGCACGGTCGAGGCTTACGAAGGCCGCGAGGTCATCGACGTCACCGGCAAGATCGTCGTGCCCGGCTTCATCGATACCCATCTGCACATCGAAAGCTCGCTCGTCACGCCGCATGAATTCGACCGCTGCGTGCTGCCCTATGGCGTGACGACCGTGATTTGCGATCCGCACGAGATTGCCAATGTGCTCGGAACCGAGGGCATCCAGTTCTTTCTCGATTCGGCCGAACAGACGATCATGGACATCCGCGTCCAGCTCTCCTCCTGCGTGCCGGCGACGCATCTGGAAACCTCCGGCGCCGATCTGCCCATCGAGCGTCTCCTGCCCTTCCGAGACCATCCCAAGGTCATCGGGCTTGCCGAATTCATGAATTTCCCCGGCGTGATCCACAAGGATCCGATCTGCATGGCCAAGCTCGAAGCTTTTCAGGACGGCCATATCGACGGCCATTCGCCGCTGCTCTCCGGCCGCGACCTGAACGGCTATCTCTCCGCCCGCATCCGCACCGACCATGAATGCACGAGTGCGGCGGAAGCCATGGAGAAGATCCGCAAGGGGATGCATATCCTGGTGCGCGAAGGCTCGGTATCGAAGGACCTGCACGCCCTGATGCCGATCCTTACCGAGCGGCTCTCGCCGTTCCTCGCGCTCTGCACCGATGACCGCAATCCGCTCGACATCGCCGAACAGGGCCACCTCGACTACATGATCCGCGAGGCGATCAGAAACGGCGTCGAGCCGCTCGCCATCTATCGTGCAGCTTCCATCTCGGCGGCCCGCGCCTTTGGACTGCGCGATCGTGGGCTCGTGGCTCCGGGCTGGCGGGCCGATCTCGTCGTCGTCGACAGCCTCGAAAACTGCAAGGCCGAGATGGTCTTTTCCGCCGGCCGTCGCGTGACCGACGAACTTTTCACTACCCGCAATCCGGTCGCCCCCGTCGGTCTCGACAGCGTCAAGGCGCGGGTGGTGAAGGCGGCGGATTTCGGCGTGCCGGTGGCGGAAGGCGAAACGCCCGTGATCGGCGTCATGCCCGGCAAGATCATCACCGAGCACCGCCGCTATCGCCTGCCGACCTCCGGCAACCAGACCTCCGTCGATCTCGCAAACGACGTGATCAAGGTCGCGGTCATCGAGCGTCATGGCAAGAACGGCAACCACGCCAATGGCTTCGTCCAGGGTTTCGGCCTGAAGAAGGGCGCGATCGCCTCCACCGTCGGCCATGACAGCCACAACATCTGCGTCGTCGGTGTCTCCGAGGAGGACATGGCCATCGCCGCGAACAGGCTCGGCGAAATCAAGGGCGGCTTTGTCGTGGTCGAGGACGGCAAGGTCACCGGCGAAATCCCGCTCCCCGTCGCCGGTCTGATGAGCCTGGAACCCTATGAAAGTGTGCGCGACACGCTGCACCACTTGAGACAAACCGCCTATGCCCTTGGAACAACACTCGAAGAACCCTTCCTCCAGGTCGCCTTCCTGCCGCTTCCGGTCATCCCGCATTTGAAGATCTCGGATAAGGGCATGGTGGATGTCGACCAGTTCCGACTGATCGGGTGAGGATTGGGGGGCGTGGTTTGCAGCGCTGCAAAGTTCAATGCGAAGCAACCTTCAAAACCGATTGGTTGGCTTTCCCACGGGGATTGTTCCAAAATCCGCAGCTCCTTTGAGGGCATCGCATTGAATTTTGAACGGCCGGGAAAAAGAATTCCAAATCGAATGCAGTCGCACTGAACGCATCCAGGCGTGCGTGAGAATCGGGTCCGGTAGCAAACGTGGAGTAAAGCCATGCCGGTCGTTTTTCGGAAGAGCGGATCTCGATTTCTATTCTAGTCGAACGAGGGATCACCCCAAGAACCCATTCACATCCATGTCTTCCGGGCTGGTGATGACGCAAAGGTCTGGCTGGAGCCGCAGATGGCGCTCGCGGAGAGCAACGGGTTCAACAGCCGGGAACTCTCTGATATCATGCGCATTGCGAGCGAGAACCGTTCCGAGATCGAAAGGGCATGGCATGAGCATTTCGGCGACTGAAGTTAAGTTCGACGATGCCACCATTTGGGTCTCGCTTTCAGACGGACGCATTTTGGGCGTGCCGCTTGCCTGGTTTCCGAGGCTTCTGTCCGCATCCTCTGGAGATTTATTGAAATACGAACTCAGCTCCACTGGCATTCATTGGGAAGAGCTCGACGAAGACATCTCGGTCGCAGGTCTTTTGGCAGGTCGTGGGGACCAGACAAGATCGACCGCTTTGGCGGCGGAATAGCTTTTGTCTGCATGAAGATTTCAGCGGAACAATCCCCCCCCCTCCGCCAGCGTCTCGCCCGGCTCTATTACGGCCGCGACACCGCTGCCATCCGCTTCCAGTTCGCCCTGATGGTGATCGACATCGCCATCATAGGTTTTTTCCTCGCCGGACCCTATCTGCGCGATCGGCCGAGCTATCTAATCCTCGACTATGCCATCGCCGCCTGGATCGCGGTCGAAATCCTCGCCCAGTGGGCGGCCTCCCGCACGACGCGGGGCTTCCTGATGCGGCCGATGACCTGGGTCGACCTCTTCGTGCTCGGCACGCTGCTCTTTCCGCAATGGCTGTTCAACTTCGCCTTCCTGCGCGTAGCCCGCATATGGGCAGTCGCCCAGCGGCCGGTCTTCAAGCTGATGCTGCGCAGATTGGGCCTGAAAGAGCAGACGGATGTCGTCACCGCCTTCATCAACCTCTTCGTCTTCCTCTTCCTCGTGACGGGCTTCGTCTACACCTTCTTCTTCTACGCCGAAGATGCCGGCACTGGCTTCATCGATGCGCTCTATTTCACCGTGGCGACCGTCACCACGACCGGCTTCGGCGACATCACGCTGCCGGGCGCGGCCGGCAAATTGACGTCGATCGTCACCATGATCATCGGCATCTCGCTTTTTGTGCGTCTCGCCCAAGCGATCGTGCGGCCCTACAAGGTGACGTTCCCCTGCCCCGAATGCGGCTTGCAGCGCCATGACGCCGACGCCGTGCACTGCAAGGCCTGCGGCAATGTGCTGAATATTCCCGACGAAGGCATGTGACCAGCGGCCTTAAAGCGGCATGCGAAAGTAGACGACTCGCTCGGTCTCCTCGAAGCCGAGTGCCGCATGCATGGCGTGCGAGACCGTGTTCTCGAGGCTCGCATCGGAAGCGAGTTCGCTGAGGCCAAGCCCTCGCGCCCAGTCACAGACAGCGGATACGAGCAGACCGGCCACGCCATGCCGGCGAGACGTCGGCTCAACGACGATACCCTCCAGAAATGCTACGGGCGAAGTTTCGCAGCCGTTGACATAGTCCGACCGGACACTCGCTTCGGCGAGACCGACTGCCCGGCCCAAGACATTGAAACAAAGGAACGCAACGACGCTGTTAGATTGGGAAAGCGCTTCTGCAATCTCCTCGCGATGGCCATCAAAAGCGAGTTCCGGCCAGAGCTGGTGGCGCAGACCGGCCCAGGCGTCGATATCCCCGGGGCCTGCCCCACGCACTGAAAACGTGCTCATGACACCCGCGCGCAGATGCCGTCCAGCGGTCCGAGCCGGATTTCACCATCGACAACGGTGCCGCTCAGACCCGGCATGGAGAGCAACTCATGGACCGCATGGCCATTGGGCAGCGTGAATTCCTGGGGTCCGCGGCGCAGGTTGAAAACGAAAAGCAAGCGTTCATGGCCGTGAGAGCGGATGAAGGCGAGCACGTCTTCATTGGTCGAAAGGAAATGCATGTCGCCGTCGAGCAGTGCCTCGTGCTGTTTGCGGAAAGCGAGCGTGGCACGGTAATGCGCGAGCACGGAGGCACCGTCCTTCTCCTGCGCGTCGACCGACAACACCTGATGATCCGCTGGCACCGGCAGCCAGGGCTTGCCCGTGGAGAACCCGGCCTGCTTCTTGGCCTTCTCCCAGACCATCGGCGTCCGACATCCGTCGCGCCCCTTGAAGGCCGGCCAGAAGCGAATGCCGTAGGGATCGCGCAGATCCTCGAAGGAAAGCTCCGCCTCCGGCAATCCTAGTTCCTCACCCTGATAGAGGCAGATCGAGCCGCGCAGGCTTGAAAGCACCGAGATCGCGAGCTTGGCGACGGCAGTCCGTTCTTCCGTCCGATGCATGAAGCGGCTGACATGGCGCGTCACGTCATGATTGGAAAACGCCCAGCAAACCCATCCGTCCTTCACCTGTTTCTGGAAGCTGTCGACGCAGTGGCGGATATGGCTCGGCGTGAAATCCGGCCCCAGAAGGTCGAATGTGTAGCACATGTGCAGCTTGTCGCCGCCGGACGTATAGGCCGCGACCGTCTTCAGCGAGCGCGCGCCGTCACCCACTTCGCCGACAGTCGTCCGGTCAGGATACTGGTCGAGCAGCGCCCGGAACCGCTTGAGGAACTCGATATTCTCCGGCTGAGTCTTGTCATAGAGATGGCTCTGCATGCCGTATGGGTTCACATCGGGCGCATCGAGCCCCGCCTCTTCGCTGTCGGGCACATGGGGCGGATTGTCCCTCAGCTCCTTGTCGTGGAAATAGTAGTTCACCGTGTCGAGCCGGAAACCGTCGACACCGCGGTCGAGCCAGAACTTCACAGAGTCGAGCACTGCGTCCTGGACCTCGCGATTGTGGAAGTTGAGATCTGGCTGCGAGGCGAGGAAGTTGTGCATGTAATACTGCTTGCGCACCCCGTCCCATTCCCAGGCCGGCCCACCGAAGACCGAGAGCCAGTTGTTCGGCGCCGTGCCATCGGGTTTGGCGGCGGCCCAGACGAACCAGTCGGCTTTCGCATTGTCCCGGCTGGTCCGGCTCTCCTTGAACCAGGGATGCTGATCCGACGTGTGTGAGACCACCTGGTCGATGATCACCTTCAGGCCGAGACGCTTCGCCTCCGTCATCATCCGGTCGAAATCGGCCAGTGTCCCGAACATCGGGTCGACGTCGCAATAATCCGAAACGTCGTAGCCCATGTCGGCCTGCGGCGAGGTGAAGAAGGGCGAGAGCCATATCGCATCCACACCGAGCGAGGCGATATAGGGCAGCCGCTGGATGATCCCTTTGATATCGCCGATCCCGTCGCCATCCGTATCCTGAAAGGATCGGGGATAGACCTGATAGATCACCGCCCCTCGCCACCAGTCGGCAGTCTTGGAAGGGGTAGGCTTGGCGGGAGACTTGGTCATGGGCGGGTCCTTCGGCGGGAATCGATGTCGACAGGCGTCATCCCCTAGGCAACCGACTTGTGTCGGCAATGTCAAACACCCTCGAAGAGGGCTGACATGAAGCTGTAATGTTCCCCTCTCATAAGGCGCACAGAGCTTGTGAAGCAGAATCGCCGCTCCGGCGGCCGTTCGGATGAGGGCGGGCGCGCCATGCCGAAACTGACCATCGTCACCGATGCCTGGCACCCACAGGTGAATGGTGTCGTCCGCTCGATCGAGACCACCAATCGCGAACTGAAGAAACTCGGCGTCGAGGTCTCGATGATCACGCCAGAGCAGTTCCGCAGCGTTCCCATGCCGACCTATCCGGAGATCCGCCTGTCGCTCGCCCTTCCCGGCCGCATCGGCCGCATGATCGAGGAACAGCAGCCGGACTATGTGCACATCGCGACAGAGGGACCGCTCGGCCTGATGGCCCGGCACTGGTGCCTGCGCAACAAGCGCCCCTTCTCCACCACCTATCACACCCGTTTCCCGGAATATGTGGCGGCACGACTGCCGGTGCCGCTGTCCTGGCTCTACGCCTTCGTGCGCTGGTTCCACAATCGCGGCGGCGCCTGCATGGTGGCGACCGAGAGCCTGCGGCGGGAACTGGCGGGCCGTGGCATCAACAACCTCTGCCTCTGGAGCCGCGGCATCGACACCGCGCATTTCCACCCGCGCGAAAAGTCGGAAAAACCCTTCGGCCTGCCGCGCCCGATCTTCATGACGGTCGGCCGTGTGGCGGTCGAAAAGAACCTGCCAGCCTTCATGGATCTCGATCTGCCCGGCTCGAAGGTGGTGGTGGGCGATGGTCCGGCCCGGGAAGAATTGCAGGCGCGGTACCCCGGCGTGCACTTCACCGGGGTGAAACATGGTGAGGACCTGGCCCGCGCTTATGCCGAAGCCGATGTCTTCGTCTTCCCGTCGAAAACCGACACTTTCGGCAACACGATCCTGGAAGCGCTGGCCTCTGGCGTTCCAGTCGCCGGCCATCCTGTGACCGGTCCGGTCGACATCATCCCGGCCGGCTCCAATGCGGGCGCGCTGGATCACGATCTGCAAATCGCCTGCATCGCGGCCCTCCAGGCCTCGCCGGCGTCTGCCCGCAGGCTAGCCGAAACCTATTCCTGGGAAGCGGCCACAGAACAATTCTTCGACAATGTCGTGGAAGCCAAGGAACAGCGCCGCAGACGCGGCCTGCGGCAGCGTCTCGGAGCCCGCTCGGCCGAGCTGGACGCCCATGGACGCCCCGCCACCGAGTGAGCTACTGAGATCAGCGGCGCCGCTTGCGGCCCTCGAACGGATTTTCGCCCGCCTTGAAATGGATGCGGATCGGCACGCCCGGCATGTCGAAATCGGCGCGCAGACCATTGGTCAGGTAACGCACATAGCTTTCCGGCAGGGAATCGGGACGCGTGCAGGAGATCATGAAGGCCGGCGGACGGGCCTTGACCTGCGTCATGTATTTCAGCTTCAGGCGGCGACCGGAAACGGCCGGTGGCGGATGCTGGGTCGTCACGGCATCGAGCCAGCGATTGAGCTTGGCGGTCGAGATGCGCTTGTTCCAAACCTTGTCGGTGTCGATGATGTTCTGCATGAGCTTTTCCAGCCCATAGCCCGTCTGGCCCGACATCGGCACGGCGCGAATACCGCGCGCCTGCGGCAGCAGCCGCTCGGTCTTCTCGCGCAGTTCGGTCAACAACGCCTGCGGGTCGTCGACGAGATCCCACTTGTTAAAGGCAAGTACAGCAGCGCGGCCTTCGCGCAGGCAGAGATCGACGATTTGCAGATCCTGCTTTTCGAAGGGAATGGTCGCATCGAAGACGATGACCACGGTTTCGGCAAAGCGGATGGCGCGCAGCGCATCGGCGACGGAGAGTTTTTCGAGCTTCTCCTGCACGCGCGCCTTCTTGCGCATGCCGGCGGTGTCGAACATCTTGATGGTCCGACCGCGCCAGTCCCATTCGACCGAAATCGAATCGCGCGTGATTCCGGCCTCGGGGCCTGTCAGCAGACGGTCTTCGCCGAGGAAACGGTTGATCAGCGTCGACTTGCCGGCATTCGGGCGCCCGACAATCGCCACGCGCAGCGGCTTGGTTTCGTCATATTCAGGTTCGGCCTCGTCTTCCTCACCTTCGAGGTCGCCGTCCTCGGGAAGCACGATATCCGTCTCGGCGACATCCTCGTCCTCGGGGAAGGCGCGCTCCTCGCCGATCGCCTCGACGATCGCGTCGCGCAGGTCGATCATACCCTGGCCGTGTTCGGCCGAGATCGGCACCGGTTCGCCAAGACCGAGCGTATAGGCATCGTAGAAGCCCGCATCCGAGCCACGTGCTTCCGACTTGTTGGCGACCAGCACCACAGGCCGGCCACGACGGCGCAGCATTTCGGCAAGCGTCTGATCGACGGGTGTCAGGCCGAACTTGGCATCGACGACGAAGAGCGTCAGATCCGCCTCGTCGATCGCCATCTCCGTCTGCGCGCGCATGCGGCCTTGCAACGTCTCCGGCCCTGCCTCTTCGAGACCGGCCGTATCGATGATGGTGAAGCGCAGGTCCACGAGCTTGGCCTCGCCCGGGCGACGGTCACGGGTCACACCCGGGGTGTCGTCGACCAGCGCCAGCTTCTTCCCGACGAGGCGGTTGAAGAGCGTGGACTTGCCGACATTCGGGCGCCCGACGATGGCGACTGTGAAACTCATGGGAACGCTAGCTTTCCGGCCTTTGAGGCCTTGTTGTTGTTACGGCGCCTTGCCGGACGCCTTGATGTTGTCGAGCATCATCTGGGTCCGATTGGCAACATTGCGCGGGGCTTCCGCATCTTCGGTCACCTGTTCGAACCACTCGCGGGCGCGGGGCATGTCGCCGGCCTTGTAGGCGGCGAGACCGAGTGCTTCGCGGGCGGCATGACGCATGGCATTGGTCGGTGTCGCCATGGCCTCGACCATGGCCGAGACGTCTTCGTATGAGCCGCTGTCGACGAGCAGCCAGGCGGCGCGAACCTTGGCCGTATTCCGCACGGCTTCCGGGATCGAGGCATCGTCGCCGATCGCCTTGAACGATGCAATGGCACCGGCCGGATCACCCTTTTCGGCGAGGACCGAAGCGGCACGGAAACGGGCGAGGATGGCATAGGCGCCGTAACCTTCCTGTTCCAGTGCCTGGAGGGCGATTTCCGCCTCGTCGCGCTTGCCCTGGTCGGCCAGCGTCAGCGCAGCCAGGAACTTGTCGCCGGCATCCGATGCCTGGGTCGAGTCCCAATGGGTCCAGAGCCGATGGCCCGCCGTGCCGAGAACGATCACCACGGCGGCACCTATGATGATGCGGCTGTAGCGCTTCCAGGCATTGCGCACCTGGTCGGAGCGGAGCTCCTCGTTCACTTCGCGGATAAAGCTGTCGTTCTGATCAACCATTCATACCCCCGGACAATGCCGGCCTTTCGATACAGTCTCATGCGTGAGCGGCCTTCTAGCCGATTTTTGCCCGCTTGTAAGGGGAAAACCGCCAAGACGCTTAGAGCCGTTCATTTCTAAATGGAAGTAGTTCTGCCGGAGCAGGTTTTTGTCGGGGCAGCGGCGATCGGCGAAGCGCATACCCCGGGGTATGGGCGAGACGATCGCCGCTGATCCCGGCGGAAAGATGCCCGGCCCTTCGGGTTGGCTGGAACGGGCCGCCTGATCGCCCGGCTGGCTCTGCCGTAAGCTGTGGCTACGACGCGCGCCAGCCGGGCGACCATCCGACTCCGCTTCAGCCAACAGAACTGCTTCCATTTAGAAATGAACGGCTCTCAGCCGTCACATGGCGAGCGGCGCAACGCCGATCAACAGTTCGTGCAGCCAAAGGAGGAACACGACCCAAAGAACGATGCCGCCGACAACGGCAATGGCGTCGTAGCGCGCCGAAACGAAGGCGCGCGGCATGATATCGCCCGCCCGTTGGCGACGCTTGTAGTTGATCCGAAGCACCACGCCCCAGGCGAGGAAGGCGACGAAGAGCAGCATCGAGGCGAGGTCGCCGTTGGCGAGCAGATGGGCCAGGGCCCAGATCTTCACCGAAAGAACCATCGGATGTTTGGTCTTCACCGCGATATGGCCAGCCGGGATCAGGCTGGCGACCAGACAGATCATCGCAAACAGCATGAGCGTGGTCGTCAGGTGGTTCATGCCCGTGGGCGGAAACCAGAGATTGATGACGGGCGCCTGCGCATAACCCCAGATCAGGATGACGAGGGTAACGAGGCTGAGAACTGAATAGAGCCCCTTCCAGCCGTTCTCACCGAATTTCTCGATCATCGAGAGGCGGAAGCCGGGAGCGATCACACGCAGGAGATGAACACCGAGGAAGAGGATGAGACCGAGGATCAGAAACGTCATGGAGGGTACCCTTTCGAGGAACAGGACCTAGGCATACTGGTCTGCGTCCCGAAGTTAAAGGGCGTTCAAAGCTTCGCCGCATTTGGATGGGACGGGGAGGCCCCGAAATGAGCATGAGTCCCCGATGATGTTGCGTTGGTCCGCCGCCCTTTTCCTGTCGCTTGCAACCTGCGCCTCGGCCTCCGGCCCAGAGGCACCTGCGACGAAGGGTTCGGGGGAGGACAGGCCGAAACAATTGCTGCTCGTGTCCTTCGACGGCGCGCATGACGTGAGGCTCTGGGCCCGCAGCCGCGACATCGCAAAGCGCGCCGATGCCCATTTCACCTATTTCCTCTCCTGCACCACATTGATTCCGCGCGCCAGGGCGGGCGACTACAAGGCGCCCGGCATCAAGGCAGGCCGCTCGAACATCGGATTTGCAGCAAGCGTCGACGACGTCTCTGTCAGGCTCGACCACATCTGGAATGCCAGAAGCGAAGGCCATGAGATCGCCAGCCATACTTGTGGCCACTTCGACGGAAAAGACTGGACGAAAGCGCAGTGGCTCACGGAGTTCGAGGCCTTCGACCGTGTGCTTACCAATGCCTGGAAAGACAATGGCCTCGCCAATCGCGAGCCGGAAGGCTGGGCGGATTTCGTCAGACACGACATCACCGGCTTTCGCGCGCCCTATCTCTCTGCACCCGACAGTCTCTTCGAAGCAGAGCGCGAACATGGTTTCCGCTACGATGCGAGTGCCGTCACCCACGATCCGGCCCTGCCGGTGAACAAGCGTGGGCTCGCGCGCTTCGGCCTGCCGCTGATCCCGGAAGGGCCGAAGGAACGGCGCATCATCGCCATGGACTACAATCTCTTTATCCGCCATTCGGCCGGCATCGACCATCCGTCCAAGGGCGACGAATTCGCGGAGCGCAGCTACAGGGCGTTCAAGCAGGCCTTCGAGGCTCAGTACAATGGCGATCGCATGCCTCTGCAGATCGGTCTGCACTTCGTGACCATGAACGGCGGTGCCTATTGGGCAGCGATGGAACGACTGGTGGCGGAAGTTTGCCCCCTGCCGGACGTCGCCTGTGTCACCTATTCGGAAGCGTTGGACATGCTGGACGAGCGGGATGATGCCGAGGTGACGCCCGGCGCGATGTGATCGCATGCCGCATTTACTTGCGCATCGCGACAGCCGATATGAGCGGGCAAAACCTCGGGGTAATCCATGAAGATCCTTTTCCTCCTCGCCTGCGCCTGCGTCATCGCCGCGACGATCGGTGCCGTCGCCATCGGCCTCTCCCTCTTCACCCAGCCGGAAGCCTATGCAGCACTGCCGGACACCGTTGGCTCGACGGGGCTGATCGTCACTGATCTCGCCTGAAGACACCGCCAGAAATCAACAAGAAAGGCCGCGCTGGTTTCCCGGCGCGGCCATTGTTTTGACGGCTGACGTCTCTCACCCTTAGTAAGGGCGATCCGCTGCGATCTCGCCCTCGGCGGCTTCACGCTCGAGGTAGCGCTGGTCGATCGCTGGCAGCGGGTCGCCATCGATGGCGGCTTCGAAAGCGGCGAGACGCTTATGGATCGACAGAAGCTCGATGATCGTCGACCAATAGCTGACCAAATACTGGAAGCTGTTGGTCACTTCACCAAAGGCCGTGGAGATCTGCTGCCACAGGCCCATGGTGATCTTGCCAGCGACGACCGTCGGAATCAGGATGAATGTCAAAAACAGCGCGTCGAGCTGACCGTAACCGAAGCGCGCCACATTGAAGTAGGTGTAGTGCCAGTACATGCGGAAATAATTGCGCCGCACATTGGCGAACAACTCACGCACCGTGACCGGCTGTGCACGTTCGGCGTTGTCCTCACCATAGACGAGCTCCTTTCGAAATGCCGCCTCAACACGTTGATTGCGGAACTGAAGCCCCGGCAGCTTGATCCCCGCGATCATCAGAAGCGCGGTGCCGAACAGCGACCAGCCGATTGCCAGCCAGAACAGCGCATGCGGCACAGCGCCGATGATCGGCAAATCGCTGACATATTCCGACATGCGGAATAGAATGGGCAGGAAGACAACAAGCGTCATGACGGAGTTGATCAGCGCGACGCCGAGACCTTCCAGGATGTTGGCGAAGCGCATCGTATCTTCCTGAACACGCTGCGAAGCACCTTCGATGTGGCGCAGCTTGTCCCACTTCGACAGGTAGAAATCGTTCATCGCCTGGCGCCAGCGGAAGACATAGTGGTTGGTGAAGAAGGCGGTGACGACCGAAAGTGTTACGCCGACGAGACCGATTTCGAGGAAGCGCAGCTGCAACTCGTAAAGCTGGCCGGCGGTAACCGTGCCGTCGTTGTTCAGTGCCTTCTGGAACAGGTCAAAGAAGGGGCCGCGCCAGTTGTTGACGGCGACCGAGATCTGCACGCTGAAATAGGCGATGAAGATGATGAAGGCCGAGCCCCAGACGGACCAGTTGATCCAGGGATGGTCCCTCGCAATCACCTGCCAGACGAGACCGAAGAGTGCCACGAAGATCGTGAAGTAGAAATAGAACCAGAGATTGTCGGGCGTGAAGAAGAAGGCGAGCCCGACCGGCGGCTGTTGCCCTTCCGCCAGCGGTGGCATGCCGAAAGCGGCACCGATCTGCGGGCCGACGGTATACCAGACGATGATGCAGACGAGGGTCCAGAGCGCGGCAGAGGTGAAGAAGAGCTTGGGCCGCGGGAAGAAGGAATGAAACACGGGGCGGACTTTCTTCGCGAAAGAAGTAATGGGGACATGCTGTTTCGCGGGAAACTAGGGCAGAACTGTGGGTGCAGCAATGGCCGCATCGACGGGTTACGATAATGTAATGGACAGTGCACAGAGAACTGTGATGCAGCCCCTGTTGCACGCCTGCTCAGGGGATGCGGCGAGCGACCGGCAGGACGACCAACGCGGCGGCGAACAGCATGAGTGCTGCGACGACTGTCGGCGCGGTGAAACTGCCGGTTCTCTCTGCCATCACACCGGCGGCCAGCGGGCCGAGGATCTGTCCCACCCCGAAGGCTGCCGTCATGAAGGCGAGCGCCCGCCTCGGGCTGTGGGGTGCCAATAGCCGGCCGATCCTGAGGCCATAGGCCGTGATCATCAAAAAAGTCGCACCAAGCAGCACCCCGCCGACCAGCGGCGCGAAAGGCAGAGGCAGAATGACGGAGGCAAGCACGCCCACAGCCTCGATGAGCAGACCAGCGACAAAGACCGCCGCCAGCCCGAAGCGCCGCATGAACGGCCGCCAGACGATCAGCGAGACGGCGGCGGCGAGACCGGCGAGAAACCAGCTGAGGAACTCGACCATGGGCCCCGCATCGCCCAGTCGCGCCATCGTCACGACGAAGGTCGCGGTGATGACATAGCCGAAGCCGAAAAGGCCATAGGCAAGGGTTACCAACACCAGCGGCAGCTTCCATTGAACCGCCGGCTCGACGACGGCCTGCGCTTGACCCGACGGCATGGCCGGCAGAAGCCGCCAGACGGCACCCGCGATCACCAGACTGACGGCAGCTCCGGCGAACCACTCCAGACGCCAGCCGGCCATGCTCCCGCCGGACGAGGCGCCGATCAACAGCACGACCAGCGAGGAAAACGCGATCCCGGCTCCAACCCCGCCGAAATGTGCCGACTGCACATGATCATTGCTACGTGCCGCCGCATGCCCGAGCACGATCGCCGACAGGAAAATGAGGGCAAAGGCGCTGGCGATCCCGGCGGCGAAGCGGATGGCGATAAAGATCGAGAGCGAAGATGACAGTCCCATGGCAAGCTGGAGCAGCGCGGTCAGAACCAGCGCGGCTAGGGCGACCGACCGCTCCCGTCCCGCGGCCCAGCCATAGGCGCCCAGCACGGCGCCGACCAGATATCCGGCGAAATTTCCAGCAGCGATCAGGCCGGCATCGCCGGACGAAAGCGGTAGTCCGGCCAGCATGCCGGGAAGGATGGGTGTGAAGGAGAACCGCCCGAAGCCCATGGCCGACGCCATGCCGAGCGCGCCCGCAATCCCTGTCGAGACCAGATCGGCATTCTTGGTCGTCATTGCTGTCATCGGGCGCTTATCGCATCGCAGCACAGGCCGGACAAACGACAAAAAATGATTGGCACTTTCACTGTTGATGATGGGACGAGCATTTTCGGCCTCGGCCGGCGCGAGGACTTGGAAAACGCTCCGCTTGCCTCCTGAGCAAAAATCGCTACGGAGGGACAAAGCTTTTTCAGGAGTGCCCCATGAGCGACCTCAGCCTGCAGCAGGCCATCGACAACATCTACACCTCGATCAACAACGACAACGAGGAGATCGACCTTCACATCGCAGCCCTGAAGGCAGCCATGGCCAAGGAAGGCGTGAAGGAAGCCGTGTTCGAGCCGTCGAAGCTCGCCCAGTCGAACCGCCAGGGCCGCAAGATCATGCAGTCCTATTTCAAGAAGAAGGGCGTCGCCGTCGCCTTTTCGAAGGCCGACTGAGACACATCAGAGGCCACGGCGCTCGCCTCAATCGGCGAGCGTCAATACCAGCGGCCCGTTCTTGGTGACCACGATCGTATGCTCGAACTGCACGGTCGGCGCGCGCGGCTCGCTGTAGAGCGTCCAGTTGTCCTTGTCGCCATCCTCGGCCCATTGGCCGCCGAGTGAGAGAAACGGCTCAACGGTAAAGACAAGCCCCTCCTCCATCATCCGCGTCTCGTCCGGATCCGGCCAGGTGGAAAGCTCGGTCGGTTCCTCGTGCAGCGAACGGCCGACGCCGTGGCTCGCGAGATTGGTGATCAGCGTATAGCGGTTCTTCCGCGCAAACGCCCCGATCGAATTGCCGATGTCGGCGAGCGGCCGGCCTGTTTTCACCTGGTTCAGCCCCACCCACAGCGCGCGTTTGCCGTCACGGAGCAGCCGTTCCTGCTTGGGCGTGCCCGGCGGCACGATGAAGGACGAACCCGTATCGCCGAAGTAACCGAGTTTTTCTGCGGATACATCGATATTGACGAGGTCGCCCCCCTTGATCACCCGGTCGCCCGGAATGCCATGGGCGATCTCCTCGTTGACGGAAATGCAGGTGGCGCCGGGAAACTGGTAGCAGAGCTCAGGCGCCGACTGCGCGCCATTGTCTTCCAATACCTTGCGGCCGATCAGATCGAGCTCGCGGGTCGTGATGCCGGGCTCCAGTGCCGCCGCCATGACCTTGACCGCCGTCGCGCAGATGCGCCCGATGTCTTTCAGATGGACGAGGTCCTCTTCGGTTTCGACGATCATGCTGGTCCTTCGATGCTGCTTCGGCTGGAGCTTTCGTGCTTAGGCAGCCGAAGCCTTCTCCGTCAACGCTTTCCGAACCAGCGGCGCGACTTTTGTGCCGTAGAGCTCGATCCCGCGCATGATCTCGACATGCGGCATGGGGCCGATCGCCATCTGCAGCAAGAAGCGGTCGTTCTTGAAGATGCCGTGCATGGCGACGATCTTTTCGGCAACCGTTTCCGGATCGCCGACGAAAAGCGCGCCGCGCGGACCGCGCGAGGCGTCGAACTGCGCCCGGTTGGTCGGCGCCCAGCCACGCTCGCGGCCGATCCTGTCCATCACCACGGCCTGGGGCGCATAGAAAATGTCGGCGGCCGACTGCACCGTGTCATGGACGAAGCCATGCACATTGATGCTGGTCTTCAGCTGCTTCGGATCGACGCCGGCCTTTTCCGCACTCTGGCGGTAGAGATCGAAGAAGGGCGCAAAGCGATGCGGCTCGCCGCCGATGATGGCAAGCGCCAGCGGCAGCCCGAGATAACCCGCACGCGCCGCCGATTGCGGCGTGCCGCCGATCGCGATCCACAGCGGTAGCAGATCCTGCAGCGGACGCGGATAGACGCCACGTCCCTGAATGGGCTTCCGGGTCTGGCCTTCCCAGGTGACCACTTCGTTCTCGCGGATCTCCATCAACAGCTGGAGCTTTTCGGCAAACAGCAAGTCGTAATCTTCGAGGTCGTAACCGAACAGCGGAAAACTCTCGATGAAGGAGCCGCGCCCGACCATGAGTTCAGTGCGTCCGCTCGAGAGCAGATCAACCGTCGCATATTGCTGGAAGACACGCACCGGATCGTCCGAGGAGAGAACCGAGACGGCACTGGTCAGCCGGATAGTCTTCGTCTGCACGGCAGCGGCAGCCAGAATCGTCGCGGGCGAAGAGGCCATGTAGTCAGGGCGGTGATGTTCGCCGAGCCCGAACACATCGAGCCCCACCTCGTCCGCGAGCTTGATTTCGGCCAGCAGCTCATCGACGCGACGCTTGGCTTCCGCGCCCTTGTTGGCGGCATTCGGGTCGACGTCGGCGAAGGTATAGAGGCCGAGTTCCATGGCAAGACTCCTGATCACGTGTGTTGGCCCAGACATAGAGATTTCCGGCTGCAGGCAAAAGAGCCGCAAAGGAAACAGTGTGTCACGCTGCAGGCGCAGTGCCTGCCCCGCGGCTGCTGCGGCAAATCGCCGTTGCCTCGGAACTTCATTTGAGACTAACCTTTGATTTCGCGGGTGCAACAAAACACCCGTCATCCATCGGCATCCGTCGAGAAGGAATATTCAGATGAAAAGAACAGTTGTCGTCACCGGCTCCACCAGCGGCATTGGCCTTGGCATTGCCAAGGCATTCGCGGCGGAAGGCGCCAATGTCGTGATCAACGGCTTTGGCGATGCAGCCGAAATCGAAAAAGTCCGCCAGTCGCTGGAAACTTCCGGCGGCAAGGCGATCTACCACGCGGCAGACATGTCGAAGCCGGCCGAGATCGCCGACCTGATCGCCACCGCCGAGCGCGAATTCGGCGGCATCGACGTGCTCGTCAACAATGCCGGCATCCAGCACGTCTCCCCGGTCGAGGACTTCCCGATCGAGAAATGGGACCTGATCATCGCGATCAACATGTCGAGCGCCTTCCACACGATTCGCGCCGCCATTCCCGGCATGAAGGCGAAGAAGAAGGGCCGCATCATCAACATCGCCTCGGCCCACGGCCTCGTCGCCTCTCCCTTCAAGTCGGCCTACGTGACCGCGAAACACGGCGTTCTCGGCCTCACCAAGACGGTGGCGCTGGAGACGGCGAAGGAAGGGATCACGGTCAATGCGATCTGCCCGGGTTACGTCCTGACGCCGCTGGTCGAAAAGCAGATCCCCGACACGGCCAAGGCGCGCGGCATCTCCGAGGATCAGGTGAAGAACGACGTCATGCTGCATCTCCAGGCGACCAAGGAATTCGTGGGCATCGACCAGGTGGCAGCGCTTGCCATCTATCTTGCCTCGGATGCGGCAGCTCAGGTGACCGGCACCTCGATCTCGATTGATGGCGGCTGGACAGCACAATAAGCTTGAAAGATGACGCTGCGCCGCCCACCATCGGCACAATGGGCGACGCAGCAGCCGTCCGGCAGCCGGACACCGAGGGGGACACGATCGATCCATGGCAGACAGCATCCGTTTCATCCTGAACGGCGAAGACATCGCCCTTGCAAGCCTCGATCCGACCGAGACGCTCCTCGACTTCCTGCGCCTGAAGCGCCGGCTGACGGGCTCGAAAGAAGGCTGCGCGGAAGGCGATTGCGGCGCCTGTACGGTGCTGGTCGGGCGGCTGGTCGAGGGACAGCTCCGGTATGAGACGGTCAATGCCTGCATCCGCTTCGTCGGCTCGCTGAACGCCACCCATGTGGTGACCGTCGAGCATCTGGCCGCGAAGGATGGCACACTGCATCCGGTGCAGCAGGCCATGGTCGACTGTCATGGCTCGCAATGCGGCTTCTGCACGCCGGGCTTCGTCATGTCGCTCTATGGCCTGTGGATGACGTCGGAAAACCCCGGCCGCGCCGAAATCGAACGGGCGCTGCAGGGCAATCTCTGTCGCTGCACGGGTTACGAGCCGATCGTCAAGGCCGCCGAACAGGTCGGCCATGTCAGGCCGTCTGCCCTCTTCGACCCGCTGGAGCGCGAGCGCGCCAATATCGTTGCGCGGCTGGAAGAGCTTGCCACCCGCGAGACGATCGCGATCACAGGTCCCGATGGCCGCATGCTGGTCGTCCCCAGTAATGTCGAGGCCCTGGCCGAAGCCTTGGCCGCCCATCCCAAGGCAACCCTGGTTGCCGGCGCCACCGATGTCGGGCTCTGGGTCACCAAGCAGATGCGCGTGCTCGACCCTGTTATCTTCATCAACCATCTGGCAGACCTGCAGACGATCGCCGTGACGCCAGAGGGCATCACGCTCGGCGCCGGCGTCAGCTACACCAGCGCCCTCGAGGTTCTACGCCAGGAAATCCCCGCCTTCGGTCGCCTGATCGAGCGCATCGGCGGCCAGCAGGTGCGCAACATGGGCACGATCGGCGGCAACATCGCCAATGGCTCGCCGATCGGCGACAGCCCGCCGGCCCTGATCGCGCTCTCTGCCACCGTTACGCTGCGCTCGGCCTCGGGCACCCGCACCATGCCGCTCGAGGATTTCTTCATCGATTACGGCAAGCAGGACCGCCAGCCGGGCGAATTCGTCGAAAGCCTGTTCGTGCCGCGCCCGAAGGCGGAAAGCCACGTGGCGATCTACAAGATTTCCAAGCGCCGCGACGAGGACATCTCCGCGCTCTGCGGCGCCTTCCATCTGGAAACGGATGCGGCTGGCGTGGTCACCCATATCCGCATAGCCTTCGGCGGCATGGCGGGCACCCCGAAGCGGGCGCGATCCGTCGAAGCAGCGCTTTACGGCAAGCCCTTCGCGCAAAGCAAGGTCGAAGCCGCCCGCGACGCCTTCGACCTCGACTACAAACCCCTCACCGACTGGCGTGCCACGGCGGAATACCGCCAGCTGACGGCAAAAAACCTGCTGACGCGGTTCTTCCTGGAGGTATCCGGCACGCCGCAGGAACTGCAGCGCTTCGCGGCGGAGGAGGCGTGATGGGCATCGTTTTGCAGTGGGGTTACCCCCCTCTGTCGGCTCCGCCGACATCTCCCCCACAAGGGGGGAGAGTGGCCGCTGGCCGCCTGACCACCTCCCATCTGTGGAGCATCGCTGCAAGTGCCGCCCTCTCCACCTCCCCCTTGAGGGGGGAGGTCGCCGCGAAGCGGCGGGTGGGGGTGACCCGCTCCGCGAGTTCGACGCGTGAGTCCGGGTTCCTACGCGGGACAATCACCCCACCCCGGAGCTGTGCTCCGACCCTCCCGCTCAAGGGGAGGGTGAAGTCGAGCGGCATCCCCGCACCGCTCGCCCCCCTTGTGGGGGAGATGCCCGGCAGGGCAGAGGGGGGTAAGGCTCGCGCCGCAGCACAAGACGGAGGCCTTCATGGATAAGGCGACCTACGAGACCACGAAATACATCAAGGGGCCGATGCACCAGTCGCTCCGGCATGATTCAGCGCACAAGCATGTCGCCGGAAGTGCCGAATATATCGACGATATTCCCGAACCCGCAGGGCTCCTCCATGGCGCGCTCGGCATGGCGGACCGCGCCCATGCCGAAATCCTGTCGATTGATCTTTCCGCGGTGAAGGCCTATCCGGGCGTCGTCTGCGTACTGACGGCCGACGACATCACCGGCGTCAACGATGTCTCCTCCGGTGGCCGCCACGACGAGCCGCTGATCGCGACCGACAGGGTCGAGTTCCACGGCCAGACCATTTTCGCTGTCATCGCCGAGACACGCGACGCGGCCCGCAAGGCGGCGCGGCTCGCCAAGGTGGAATACCGCGACCTGCCCTTCTGGACCGATATCGACGGCGCGCTCGAGAACGATGCTCCGCTTGTCACGCCGGGCATGACGCTGAAGCGCGGCACGCCAGAGACGGAACTCGACAAGGCCGCCCACCGCATCAAGAGCTCGATGCGCATCGGCGGCCAGGAGCATTTCTATCTCGAAAGCCATATCGCGCTCGCCATTCCCGGCGAGGATGACGACGTGACCGTCTGGTCCTCCACCCAGCACCCCTCCGAAATCCAGCATATCGTTGGCCATGTGCTCGACATCCCCTCCAATGCGATCACCGTCAACACCCGGCGCATGGGCGGCGGCTTCGGCGGCAAGGAAACGCAGGGCAACCAGTTTGCAGCCCTTGCGGCGCTGGCCGCCAAGAAGCTGAAGCGCGCCGTCAAATTCCGCCCCGACCGCGACGAGGACATGGGCGTCACCGGCAAGCGCCACGACTTCAAGATGGATTTCGATGTCGCCTTCGATGACGACGGAAAGATTCATGCCATTGAAGCGAACTTCGCGGCCCGTTGCGGTTACTCGTCGGACTTGTCAGGCCCGGTCACCGACCGCGCCCTCTTCCATGCCGATTCGAGCTATTTCTATCCGCATGTGAAGCTAACCTCGCAGCCACTGAAGACCCATACCGTCTCCAACACCGCCTATCGTGGTTTCGGCGGACCGCAGGGCATGCTCGGAGCAGAGCGGGTGATCGAGGAGATCGCCTACGCGTTGGGCAAGGATCCGCTTGATATCCGCAAGGCCAATTTCTACGGCGAAAAGGGATCGGGCCGCGATATCACACCCTACCACCAGCAGGTGGAAGACAACATCATCCTGAAGGTCGTGGAGGAACTCGAAACCTCCTGCGACTATCAGGCCCGCCGCCAGGCGATCCTGGAGTTCAACCGGACAAGCCCGGTCATCAAGAAGGGCATCGCCCTCACACCGGTGAAATTCGGCATCTCCTTCACCATGACCGCCTTCAACCAGGCGGGCGCACTTGTCCATATCTATCAGGACGGCTCGATCCATCTGAACCATGGCGGCACCGAAATGGGCCAGGGCCTCTACACCAAGGTTGCCCAGGTCGTCGCCGACTGTTTCCAGGTCGATGTCGACACGGTGAAGATCACCGCAACGACAACGGCCAAGGTGCCAAACACGTCTGCCACAGCCGCCTCCTCCGGCTCTGACCTGAACGGCATGGCCGCCTGGGATGCCGCCCGCCAGATCAAGGAACGGCTGGTCGCCTTTGCTGGTGAAAAATATGGCGTTCCAGCCTCCGAGGTCGAGTTCCTGCCCAACCGGGTGCGGGTTGGCGAGCAGATCTTCACCTTCGGCGATTTCGTCAAGCAGGCCTATTTCGGCCGCGTCCAGCTATCGGCCGCCGGCTTCTACAAGACGCCGAAGATCCACTGGGACCGCGCCGCCGGTCGCGGCACCCCCTTCTATTACTACGCCTATGGCGCCGCCTGCACGGAAGTCTCGATCGACACGCTGACGGGCGAATATCTGATGGATCGCACCGACATCCTGCATGATGTCGGCAAATCGCTCAATCCAGTCATCGACATCGGCCAGATCGAAGGCGGCTTCGTCCAGGGCATGGGCTGGCTGACCACGGAAGAACTCTGGTGGGACGGCAAGGGCAGGCTTCGCACCCACGCCCCCTCGACCTACAAGATCCCGCTCGCCTCCGACCGGCCGAAGATCTTCAACACGCGGCTCGTGCCCTGGTCTGAGAACACAGAACCCACGATCGGTCGCTCCAAGGCCGTCGGCGAACCGCCCTTCATGCTGGCGATTTCGGTGCTGGAGGCGCTGTCCATGGCCGTGGCCTCCGTTGCGGATTACCGGGTTTGCCCACGGCTCGATGCACCGGCCACGCCGGAACGAGTGTTGATGGCGGTGGAAAGGCTGAAACGAGCCTGAAGTTCAGCGTGTGGCGGATCGCAACAGATAGAGCATGGCCGCCAGGATCAGGATCGGCAGCACGAGCAGCTTGACGAGGTAGGCGGTTGCGATGCCAATCGAGGCGGTGAACAGATCCGTCGAGATCGCGACTCCGTCCCGGATGATCTGCGCATTGGCCGCCGCCGTGGCCGCCATGTCGGAGGCTGCCTGTAAGGTGCCGGTGAAAGCCGTACCGAGACGGTCAAACATGCCGTCTTCCGGCAGGATCCGGTCTGTGGGTGGCAGGGCGCCGGCAGTTCCAGCGGCCTCCTCGTCGACACCGGCAAGCGCATGCTGGCCCTGCATGCGATCAAAAACCTCGGTCGCATTCGTCCAGGCCCGATCGGTGATCGCATCTCCAGCGTAGAAGGCGATGGTATAGGATGCTGGCAGCAAAACCGCGCCGAGGACGCCCAGCACGATGACCGATCGTGCCAGGCGCTCCAGCATCGGCGGCACGCGCCGGGCGGTCAGCGTCATGCCGGCGCAAAACAAGGCGCAGGCCGCGAGGCCAACGGAGGCAACCTTTGCGACGGGTATCAGCACCAGTGACAGGATGCCGGAAACGATGGCGAGCCCAAACAACAGATCGACCATGCGCTCGATCGTGTTGATGACCGGCTGGAGCAATTGGCCGGGACTGGCGGTGACCGAGGCCACGCCGACGCTGCCGGAAACATCGGCGTCGCGGGCCACACTCATCACCGAGTTCGCAACACGCAACGTCGTGTAGAGCGCCCCGCTGCCGAGCGTGACGTCGCGGCTGAAGCGGGCGGCGATATCCGCCAGCGGATTGACGAGAAATAGCGCCGCGGAAAAAGCCGCCACGAGCAGCCAGACGATCAAGCCTTTGGTTCTGGTCATTCCCGCTCCTGAGCTTGCTGCGCTGAACCATAACACGAGAAGCATGTGACTGGCGCGGTCAAACCTTGGTGGAATAAACCCCAAGCCCGGCTGTCCAGTTCCCGGTGATGAATGCTAGGATCGCGCCATCATGACCGTCACCACCCTCCCCGCCTTCATCGCCGCCCATCCTGATGCTGTCCTCGTCGAGGTCGCAGAGACGAAGGGCTCGACCCCGCGGGAGGCCGGCACGATGATGGTGGTGTCGGCAACGAGCCTCTGGGGCACGATCGGCGGCGGGCATCTGGAATTCATGGCGATCGAACACGCCCGCAAGCATCTGGCGGGCGAGAACGTACCGGACTCGCTCGATGTGCCGCTTGGCCCGGAAATTGGCCAATGCTGCGGCGGCCGCACAATCCTGTCGTTCCGCATCATCGATCAAACGGTGGAAGAGGAATTGCGCTGCCGCCTTCAGGACGAACGTGCAGCCTTCCCCCAGGTGATGATATTTGGCGCCGGTCATGTTGGCCTGGCACTGGCCCGGGCACTTGTCCCCCTGCCGCTGGCCGTCACCCTGATCGATTCGCGCACCTCCATCGACGGCACTCCGCCCAAGGGCGTCACCTTCCGCCGGGTTGCCATGCCTGAGGCCGAGATCGCACAGGCGAAACCAGGCGCGGCGATCGTCATCCTGACGCATGACCATGCATTGGATTTCCTGATCGCAAAGGAAGCCCTCACCCGCGCTGACCTCGCCTATGTCGGCATGATCGGGTCAAAGACCAAGCGCGCCACCTTCGCCTCTTTCCTTGAGCGGGAGGGCGCGAACCGCGCGAGCTTGGACAGGCTGACGCTTCCGATCGGTGGCAGCACGGTGAAGGACAAACGCCCGGCCGTGATTGCGGCCATGGTGGCGGCCGAACTATTGGGTCTGTTGCTCGGCGCGCAAAGTTGAATCAATCTCTCAGGCACTGGATTCAGTTCCCCAGAAGATCATTGCAGAGAATTGAATTAATGGAATTTTCTCAGAACGGCCCCGGGCGGAGATAGTCTGCCAGCCCGCCGCGACGCCGCCAGATATCGCCGCGTGGATCAAACGCGGAGACCCGGCTCTCGATCCCGATATCTCTCAAGAGATCGTCCGAGACATCATCTATATGGGTCAGGCGCTGACGTCGACGCGATCGGGACAGCCCGGACCAAAGCAGCGACACAAGCCTGTCGAACGGCAAAACTCTACTGATCGCGGACACCATGTCTGCCTCCACGCGGGTTCAATCCATCGGTTTCTGATGTCCCGATTGTGCCAGCGGTTGCAGCGCCAATCCAATTCAATTACGCTGCCAATGCATAAAGAGGCCTTATCCATGAAACTGTCGAAACAGCTGCCGCTCAATGCGCTCCGGGTCTTCGAAGCCGTTGCCCGGCTGGAGAGTTTTACTCGTGCCGGCGAAGAACTCGGCATGAGCCAGACGGCGGTGAGCTATCAGATCAAGCTACTGGAAGGGCATGTCGGCGAGGCGCTTTTCCTGCGCAAGCCGCGACGGATTTCTCTGAGCGAAGCCGGCGAGCGGCTTTTGCCGAAGGTGGCCGAAGGCTTCGAGCTGTTGCGCGAGGCGCTGGCTGATCTGCGCAACACGGCGGACGGCACCCTGACCCTCCACGCCACGGCGACCTTTGCCTCGCAATGGCTGGCCCGTCACCTCGGCCTGTTCCAGTTGCGCAATCCGGGCATCGCCGTGCGGCTGGAAACGTCGCAGGAAGTCATCGATTTCAGCCGCACGCAGGCCGATCTCGCCATCCGCACCGGCACGGGGAGTTGGCCCGGCCTGCGCGCCCATTTCGTCATGCGCAACCACTTCACCCCGATGCTGAGCCCCAAGCTTGCAGAAAGTGTCGGCGGCATCCACGAACCGCTCGATCTTTTAAAACTGCGGATCATCGATCCGGCCGATCCCTGGTGGCGGATCTGGTTCACGGCAGCCGGCCATCCGGATGCGGCACTCGACACCTATCCGCGCAGCAGGCTCGGCGCCCAGTCCTTCGAGGCGGCGGCCGCCGTGGCCGGCCATGGGATCGCCATCCTCCGCCCGGAATTTTATCCCGAAGAGGTCGCTTCGGGCCGGCTGATCCAGCCGTTCGATCTCACCTGCGAGGACGGATCACACTACTGGCTGGTTTACCCTGAGACCCGCCGCAATGCCGGGAAGATTCGCGCCTTTCGCGATTTCCTGCGTGCTTCGCTGCCCAGCTTCGAGGCAACGCCACCGCCCGCCGCGGGATAACGACCTGCCGTGCCGCGTGGGATGAGCAGGCCGGCGTGCAGCAATCCAAAGCGGCGCAGAAAACTTCCCGTGAAGCTTTTGCTGCAGCGCTTCCTTTGCCCTTTCCTTCGCGCCGAATTTTTCGCAATGTCGGACAAAATGGGGAACATGAAAGACTTGGCAAATGTATGAATACGCGATCGCCTGGGAATGGCTGTCCTTCGCCGTGCGCTGGCTGCATGTGATCACGGCTATCGCCTGGATCGGCTCGTCCTTCTATTTCATCGCGCTCGATCTCGGCTTGGTGAAACGTCCCGGCCTGCCCGTCGGCGCCTATGGCGAAGAATGGCAAGTGCATGGCGGCGGTTTTTATCACATCCAGAAATATCTGGTCGCACCCGCCTCGATGCCGGAGCATCTGACCTGGTTCAAATGGGAAAGCTATGCCACTTGGCTCTCCGGCTTCGCGTTGCTCGCCGTGGTCTATTATGGCGGCGCCGACCTCTTCCTCATCGACCGCACGGTGCTCGACATCGAGCCCTGGCAGGCCATCTGTCTGTCTCTGGCGTCGCTGGCTGTGGGCTGGATCCTCTATGATCTCCTCTGCAAGTCGCCGCTAGGCCGCAACACATGGGGCCTGATGGCCTTCCTTTATGTCGTTCTGATCGCCATGGCCTGGGGCTATACGCAGATCTTCACCGGCCGCGCCGCCTTCCTGCATCTGGGCGCCTTTACCGCCACCATCATGTCAGCCAACGTCTTCTTTATCATCATCCCGAACCAGAAGATCGTCGTTGCCGACCTGATCGCCGGCCGCACGCCCGACCCGAAATACGGCGTGATCGCCAAGCAGCGTTCGCTGCACAACAACTACCTGACGCTGCCCGTCATTTTCTTCATGCTGTCGAACCACTATCCGCTGGCCTTTGCGACAGAGTTCAACTGGGTGATCGCAGCGCTGGTCTTCCTGATGGGCGTCACCATCCGCCACTGGTTCAACACCACCCATGCCCGCAAGGGCAAGCCGACCTGGACCTGGCTCGTCACGGTGCTCATCTTCATCGTCATCATGTGGCTGTCGACGGTGCCGAAGGTGCTGACGGGCGAGGAAGAACAGATGTCCCTTTCCGCCCGTGAACAGACCTTTGTGCAGAACGGCCATTTCGAAGCGGTGCGCGATGTCGTACAGGGGCGCTGCTCCATGTGCCATGCAGCCGATCCCGTCTGGGAAGGCATTGTGCGGGCGCCAAAGAACGTGAAGCTTGAGACGGACGGCGAGATCGCCGCCCATGCCCGTGAAATCTACCTCCAGGCCGGCCGCAGCCATGCCATGCCACCCGGAAACATCACCGATCTCTCACCGGAAGAGCGCCAGTTGCTGGTAGCCTGGTTCGAGACGACGGTCGAAGGCAAGTGATGACAACTGAGATCCTGATCCGTGGCCGCCTCCTTTCCTTCCGTCGTGCCCCGGAGCATGCCGGAGATAAGGAAAGCTATCTCTACGAAGAGGATGGCGCGCTGCTGGTCCGCGATGGCAAAATTGCAGCCACCGGCGCTTACGCAGACGTCAAGCCGAAGGCCGGCGCGGAGACGACCGAGATCGACCACCGCCCGCATCTGATCCTGCCCGGCCTGATCGATTGCCACGTGCATTTCCCGCAGATGCAGGTGATCGCGTCTTACGCAGCAAACCTGCTGGAATGGCTCAACACCTATACCTTCCCCGAGGAATGCCGCTTCGTGGAGACGGCCCATGCCGAACGCATCGCCACGCAATTCTTCGACGAATTCCTGCGCCAGGGCACGACGACGGCCGTCGCCTATTGCTCCGTGCACAAGGCCTCGGCGGACGCTTTCTTCGCCGAAAGCCTGAAGCGTGGCACGCTGATGATCGGCGGCAAGGTGATGATGGACCGCAATGCGCCGCAAGGACTGCTCGATACACCCCAGCTCGGCTATGACGAGACCCGCGCGGTGATCGAACAATGGCATGGCAAGGGCCGCAACCACGTTGCCATCACCCCGCGCTTCGCCATCACCTCGACGCCTGAGCAGATGGCGATGACGCAGAGGCTGGCGGAGGAATTCCCCGACCTGCATATCCAGACGCATCTCTCGGAAAACCACGACGAGATCCGCTATACCTGCGAGCTCTATCCGGACGCCATCGACTATACCGACATTTATGCCCGCTACGGCCTCATGCGGAAGAAGGCGCTCTTCGGCCATGCGATCCACCTGTCGGATCGCGAGGCGGACGCCATGGCCGAGAGCGGCGCGGTCGCCGTCCACTGCCCGACCTCCAATCTCTTTCTCGGCTCCGGCCTCTTCCCGCTGAAGGCGATCCAGCGGCGCGAAAAGCCCGTCACCGTGGCGGTCGCGACCGACATCGGCGGCGGCTCCAGCTATTCCATGTTCAAGACCATGGACGAGGCCTACAAGATCCAGCAGCTGCTCGGCGAACGTTTGAATCCATTGGAAAGCTTCTACCACATGACGCTCGGCAATGCCGTGGCGCTCGATCTAGCCGACCGGATCGGCACACTGGACGAAGGCACGGATGCCGATATCGTTGTGTTGGATGCCGCCGCCACGCCCGCCATGCGGCTCCGGATGGAGACCGTCACCTCGCTGTCCGAAGAACTCTTCCTGCTGCAGACGCTCGGCGACGATCGTTCGGTGGTCGAAACCTATGTGGCAGGCAAGACGTCGAAACCGAGGGCGGAGGCGTAAGGGTGAGATGAGCGAAAGCGGCTATTCCGGCACCCCTCTTCCGAAGAAACTCGGTTTGAAGCCGGAACTGGTTGCTTTATTCATCGGCCTGCCGCCGGAACTCGACTACCTGACCGCCGATCTGCCAGATGCATCGAAGGCAACAAGCCTCGACGAGGTGAATGGCTCTGGCCTCGACTACCTCCACGTCTTCGAGACGCAGCGTGCCCGCCTCGAAGATCACGCCGAGCACCTGAAGGCAATGCTGAAACCCACGGGCATATTGTGGCTCTCCTGGCCCAAGAAGGCCTCGAAAGTCCCTACCACGATCACCGAGGATGTGCTGCGCGCCATTTTCCTGCCGACAGGCCTGGTTGACGTGAAGGTCTGCGCCGTGGACGATATCTGGTCCGGTCTCAAATTGATGATCCGCAAGGACATGCGCGGATAATTGGGCATGCTGCCCTATGCTTGTCACGAACCTTGCCCTCGGCACCCTGATGATCTCGTTGACGGTGGTAATCCACACCTTCGGCCTGATGGGCGTGACCCATGTCATGAGCTTCGTCACCGACCGTATTCGCCTGCATGGCCATCGCAGCCGCATGCTGGCGATGAACACAGTCGTCATCGGCGTCTTTGCGGTGCTGACCGCCGAAGTCTGGCTCTGGGCCGCCAGCTTCACGCTGATCGGCGTCGTCGATGATTTCGAGACGGCCCTCTATTTCTCGACCATCACCTTCTCCACCGTCGGCTATGGCGATGTCGTGCCCCATGCGGAATGGCGCATGCTGGCAGCGCTCGAAGGCGTCAATGGCTTCCTCCTGATCGGCTGGTCGACAGCCTATCTGATCGCCGCCGGCATGCGGGTCGGGCCGTTCAAATCGGGAGAGCACTTCTGAATGGCCCGAGAGGTAAAATTATCTTACCTCTTTCTCGCTCCCCCTGTTCACAGTCGACCGAATGGCATGATATGCCGAGAAAAAGACATTGGCGGAGAGAGAGACAATGGGGCCGATCCTTGAAATTTCCGATCTGAAGAAGCTCGCACGCAAACGCGTGCCAAAACTCTTCTTCGACTATGCCGACAGCGGCTCCTATACCGAGAGCACCTACCGGGCGAACGAGAGCGATTTCTCGAAGATCAAGCTGCGTCAGCGCGTGCTCGTCGACATGAGCGGGCGCACGCTGGAAACGACGATGATCGGCGAGAAGGTGAAGATGCCGGTGGCGCTGTCCCCGACCGGTCTCACCGGCATGCAGCATGCCGATGGCGAAATGCTGGCGGCAAAGGCTGCTGAAGAATTCGGCGTGCCCTTCACCCTCTCGACCATGAGCATCTGCTCGATCGAGGACGTCGCCTCGGTCACCAAGCGGCCCTTCTGGTTCCAGCTCTATGTCATGCGCGACCGGGACTTCGTCATCAACCTGATCGAGCGCGCCCGTGCGGCCGGTTGCTCCGCGCTCGTCCTGACGGCCGACCTACAGCTGCTCGGCCAGCGCCACAAGGACATCCGCAACAGCCTCGCCGCGCCGCCGAAGCTGACGCCGAAGCACCTCTACCAGATGGCGATCCGTCCGCGCTGGTGCTGGAACATGCTGCAGACCAACCGCCGCACCTTCCGCAACATCCATGGCCACGCCAAGAACGTCACCGACCTCTCCTCGCTTCACTCCTGGACGGCGGAACAGTTCGACCCGAAGCTCTCCTGGGCCGATGTCGAATGGATCAAGAAGCAATGGGGCGGCAAGCTGATCATCAAGGGTATCCTCGACGTTGAGGACGCCCGCATGGCCGCCGAGACCGGCGCTGACGCAATCATTGTCTCCAACCATGGCGGCCGCCAGCTCGACGGCGCCCATTCCTCGATTGCCATGCTGCCGAAGATCGTTGACGCCGTCGGCGACAAGATCGAGGTGCATCTCGACGGCGGCATCCGCTCGGGTCAAGATGTGCTGAAGGCGGTAGCACTCGGCGCCAAGGGCACCTATATCGGCCGCCCCTTTCTCTATGGCCTCGGCGCCATGGGCCAAAAGGGCGTGAAGACCGCGCTTGAGATCATTGCCAAGGAAATGGATGTGACCATGGCGCTGTGCGGCAAGCGCCAGCTGGCAGATGTCGACGCGAGCATCATTGCGGAGAACCCGTTCAAGGCGTGACGCGACGGCTGTTCTGCCAAGATCGATAGTGTTCTTCGGCAGTGTTCACCGACAGGGGCGCGGCACAAATCTGCGCCCCTGCGCAAATCAACCAACGACTTCCATGAAGCGGATACGATTGTTGAACGGGTCCGTCACCTGCAACTCAAGGCGGTCGCCGGCCTTTTCGAGGCCGGGACGCATGTAGCGGTACTGCTTCTTGGTCAGTTCGGCGTGCAGCTCCCGGATACCGGTCATATAGACGCACATATTCCCACCTGGCGTGGCATCGCCCGAATGTTCGGAAAGGTGCAACTTCAGCCCGGAACGGGAAACCTGCATGTAAAGCGGAAAGTCCTCTCCGTATCGATGCTCCCAATCGATGGTGAAACCGAGGAAATCGAGGTAGAATTCCCGAGCCTTCGCCACGTCGAAGATCCGCACAATCGGCACCGCCTGCTGCAAGGCAATGGCTTCCGAAACTCCGCTTCCCTCATCTATTCTGGCTGACAAGACATTCCAGTTCGGCAGGCCGAACTGGCGAGCGACGATCTCCAGCGCTTGACTGTGAGTGATGGTCAGTTCGGCGCCGGCAAGCGCCTCCCGCATGGCTTTCGCCATGGCCTTTGCATCGCGATAATCGCGCATATCCGTTCCCTTGTTCCGGCAAAGTCTTCGTCGGCGTCCGCATTACCAACGCCTTCGCCAGACGGTGAACAGTCAGCAAAGGATGAGAGGTGTTCGCCATACCCTTGGGGGCGCGGACTGCAGGCCACCTCAGGCCGAGCCGTATGATGGCAAAGTCTGGCCAGGTTACAAGAGGAAATCGGCTGCCGCTGCCGCGTCGTTCCGGCTCAGAGGATCAGTAACAGGCATTCACGCGACGAAGCCTGAAGCAAGCGCGATCGCCCAGTCAGGGCGTCGGCGTTCTGCCGCCATCCGGCTCATCGCCATGTGGTCATAGGGCACGAGCCGAAAGGTGACGGACCAGCGGCCCGACGCGTCGTCGAGGATGGCATAGCTCGCATGCGGCAGCCCCGCTTCCACCTTGTGCGGATGGGGAGCATCGTCGGTATAACCCGGCCCGCCGACACTGCCCGGATTGACGACGAGGCGTCCGTCCGCAAGCTGCACCGCACGCGGAATATGGGTGTGGCCGCAGAGGATCAGGGGCTGCGTGATGCCCGTCGCCCAGGCTTCGATCGTCGCGCGGTCGCGCAGATGCACATGGCCTTCGACTGATACCTGCTCCAGCCAATAGGTGTTGTCCTCGTCAGGCGTCGCATGGCAGAGATAGGCGACATCCCGGAATACGGCATCGAACGGCAATGCGCGCAGCCAGTCCAGATGTGCAGGCGAAAGCTCCGCATAGGCGTCCGCCTCCCACTCATGCATGTCGCCAGCAGCATGTTCGATCAGGTAGCGGTCGTGATTGCCGGACACGGTGAGCAGGTCGAGGGGCAACAGAATGTCGGCGGTCCGACCGGCCTCCAGCGGTCCCGACAGACAATCACCGAGATTGACGATGTCGGCGGTTGCGATCCCCTGCGCGGCGATATCGGCGAGCACGGCCTCAAGCGCGAGCGCGTTGCCATGGATGTCGGCGATGGCGGCAAAACGCATGCTCAACTGCCCCGATAGGTCGAATAGCCGTAAGGCGAAAGCAGCAGCGGAACATGGTAATGCGCGGTCAGATCGGAGATCCCGAAGCGGATCGGGATCACGTCGAGAAACGGCGGATCGGTAAGCGCGCTGCCGCTGGCCTTCAGATAGTCCCCGGCATGAAACAGCAACTGGTATTGGCCGATCTCGAAATCCGCTCCGACCAGCATCGGCCCGCCATCGACACGGCCATCGTCATTGGTGAAGACTGTCTTGATCAGCTCCGCCTCCTCGCCGTTCATCCGCATCAGCTGGATGCGCAGCCCCTGGGCGGGTTTGCCGAGAGCGGTGTCGAGCACATGGGTGGTGAGGCCAGTCATATCAGGGGCTCCCGAATCACAAAGGGGGCATCGAAGAAGAACTCTTCGAGATTGTTGCCGGGTCCGTCGCGATCCACAACCAGGAAATCGCAGACTGCACCGATCGCCATCAAGGGATGGTGCCAGGTGTTGCGGCGATAGTTCACGCCCTGATGCGGGGCTGCGAGGAACACCTGCGGTTCGCCCGGCTTGCCGTCTTCATCCGGAGAAACGGCAACAAGGAACGGCCGCCCGGACAGCGACGAGAAACTCTGGCTGCCGAAGGGATGGCGCTCCATCATGCCGATCTCATAGGGAAAGGCGCGCGGCTGGCCGCGGAAGATGTTGACGATGACCCTGGCACCCTCGCCAGCGATCTCTGGCGAAAACAGCGCGTGAAATCGCTCGGTCGTGCCGCCATTGATAAGCCGCATGGTCGAGGGATCGGCCTCGATGACCTCGCCGAAGGGCGCAAAGGTTTCGGCCGTCAGCGGACGGATGGGGATTTCGATGGGCAAAAGGGTTTATTCTCCCTCGGGATAAATGTGGATTAGGGAGTCGACGATCCGAACCAGATCAAGCGCTTCATATTTTGCAGTCTGATACACATAATCCAGATTGATATCGAAATATCCGTGCGCCATCCGGTTACGCATGCCACGGATCGTCACCCAATCGATTTCCGGATGCTCCGCAACGAAGTCCGGCGAAAACGCTTCGAGTTGGACAACGCTCTCGCTTGCCATCAAAAGGCTCATGCCGACGCCGCGTTGAATGAGGAGATTTGTGCGGAACTCGTTCAGATCTGCTGGACCCAACAGTTCATGAGCATCCAGAGATGCACTTCGGATCCGTTCCAGAAGCGAACGAATACGGTGCTCGCGTTTCATATTGGCAGCGCTTCCGCCAGGATACGTCCTCGATGCTTCGGCGGTATCTCGCTCGTCGTGACCAGATGCACCGGAACACCTTCTGCGAGGCTTTCTAGGGCCGACTGCAGACCGCCAAGCGTCATCAGGGAAGAACCCGGAAGGGCATCGACCAAAATATCAAGATCACTATCTGACCGGTCTTCTCCACGGGCAACGGACCCGAAGACGCGAGGATTCGTCGCGTTGTGACGCGCCGTCACCTCGCGGATTGCAGCCCTCTTTCGTTCCAGCACATCTGACGGTCGCATTACCAGTCTCCTTGACAGCAATATATGTCAGAGCTCACGCAAACAAAAGATGCTGTCACATCGGGGACACCCCCCAAAAACGAGAACAGCGCCGGTGTTTCCACCGGCGCTGCGTATCTCAGTCTCAGCCTGAACTTAGGCGGCGTTCTTGGCGTAATCGGCCGTCGGCACTTCGGCGATCGTCTTCAGGACGACGGAAGCGATCTGGTAGGGGCAGCCTTGGCTGTTCGGACGACGGTCTTCAAGGTAACCCTTGTAGCCGTTGTTGACGAAGGAATGCGGAACGCGGATCGAGGCGCCGCGGTCGGCAACGCCGTAGGAGAACTTGTTCCACGGAGCCGTTTCGTGCTTGCCGGTCAGACGCAGATGGTTGTCCGGACCGTAGACGTCGATGTGCTCCTGCCAGTTCTTGGCAAACGCTGCCATGAGGGCTTCGAAGTATTCCTTGCCGCCAATCTCGCGCATGAAGGTGGTCGAGAAGTTGCAGTGCATGCCCGAGCCGTTCCAGTCGGTGTCACCGAGCGGCTTGCAATGGAATTCGACGTCGATGCCATAGGTTTCGCACAGACGCAGCAGCAGGTAGCGGGCGATCCAGATCTGGTCGGCGGCCTTCTTGGAGCCCTTGCCGAAGACCTGGAATTCCCACTGGCCCTTGGCCACTTCGGCATTGATGCCTTCGTGGTTGATGCCGGCTTCGAGGCAGAGGTCGAGGTGCTCTTCAACGATTTCACGGGCGATCGAGCCGACATTCTTGTAGCCGACGCCGGTGTAATACGGACCCTGCGGAGCCGGGTAGCCCTGCTCGGGGAAGCCGAGCGGGCGGCCGTTTTCGTAGAAGAAGTATTCCTGTTCGAAACCGAACCAGGCGCCTTCGTCGTCGAGGATCGTGGCGCGGCTGTTCGACGGATGCGGGGTGACGCCGTCCGGCATCATGACTTCGCACATGACGAGAGCGCCGTTGGTGCGAGCAGGATCAGGATAGATGGCAACCGGCTTCAGCACGCAATCCGACGAGTGGCCTTCGGCCTGCATCGTGGAGGAGCCGTCAAAGCCCCAGAGCGGCAGCTGTTCCAGGGTCGGGAAGCTGTCGAATTCCTTGATCTGCGTCTTGCCACGCAGGTTCGCTACCGGCTTGTAGCCATCGAGCCAGATATACTCGAGCTTGAATTTGGTCATGGTGCTCTCTCTTCAGTCTCGCGCCATTCATGCGCAACAGAGGGGTGATTCTCCGGGTGCCCGGGAGTCGGGAGTGAAAAAGCAGGAAGCGTGCCAGTTTGAGCACGGACCGCGAAAAGCAGCCATTTTGTCGCAGGCGACCCGCCAAATCGCGGCCATTGCAGGCCCTTCTTTAACAGATTTGGCGCATATTCATGGAACCAGAGGCGTGTGTACGGTGTTGTCGGCCCACCAAAGATCACGAAAGCGCTGTGATGATTTTAAATTCATCACTTTATCTGCTTCGATATTGCCCATAAAATAGGCAATTTGCACTTTTCGTGTGCATTTCAGTTTCAGACGTGATAAGCATGAAGCATCGAGACAACACTCGGTAAACGAGAGGTAGTAGCATGACGACGAACATGGTTCGGGAATCGGCGAAGATCTACGAATTCCCGGTGCGTGACCTGGCCCGCCTCAACGCTCTGCGTGAGCGCCAGACGCCGAAGCCCGTGATCTATGAGAGCGGTTCGGCGAGCTGGTATCACGAGGAAGCGATCCGCGAGGCCGAACGGGCGCCGAAGCAGTAGACGCCATCAAGGCAATAAAAATGCCGCCCGCATAGCGGACGACAAAAAGCATGCGACGAGCGGGCCATTGCCCGCTCTTTTCGTTTCTACACAAAATTTGCCAAAGCAATCCAGGCCCACGACATCGCCAATCGCCCGCACCACGCTGACCGCGCAATCCGTTAGGACGACCGCGGAAATCAAGTTTGTCAGGAGATTGGAGGAAGCAGGCTTTCGAGGCGAAGTTTGGCGATTTTCTCCACCTGCTGGCAGGCAGTGTCGAATTCCTGATCGCGACTATTGTTGATCCGCGCCTCGAAGGCCGCGAGGATATCGTTCTTCGTCAGCCCCTTCACCGCGATGATGAAGGGAAAGCCGAACTTTTCGACATAGGCCGTGTTGAGTTCGGTGAAGCGCGCATGCTCTGACGCGGTCAACCGATCGAGACCGGCGCCGGCCTGCTCCACGCGACTGTCTTCGGTCAGTTCCCCCGCAATGGCGAGTTTGCCCGCGAGATCGGGATGGGCCCGCAGCACGCCCAGCCGCTCCTCCACACCAGACGTCCGGAAGATCATCGCCATCGCATCATGCACATCGAGTGCGTTCAGCGGCTCCTCGATCATGCCGGCATCGAAGGCGCGCTCTGCGATGAACGGCGAATGCTCGAACACGCCGCCGAAACGCTGAACGAAGTCCGCTCTGTCCATCTATCTGATCCGCCATACGTGATGCGCGAACCGGAGGCCGCAGCAAGGAAAGCGCTCGGCGCGGGCGCGCGAAGCAGTCGACGGGAACGATTAGCCGAGGCTCCGAAGCTTGTCGAGTTCTCAGTCCGCTCACGCCTGCAGCTGATATCCGTTCCGCTCCGGAAACGGCCAATCGGCCAGCAGCGCCATATCGGGCCGGTAGATTTCCACCTTCAGCGGATAACACTTCGCCACGTCGCTCGAATGGCTCGTGCTGCAATCGCCGCCCGGGCAGGCCGAAAGCGCGCCCAGGAGATCGATCTCCGCGAACATTTCGAGGAAATCGCCGGGGCGAACCGGGCTCGCCTTCATGAAATATTGCTGCGTGTCGCGCGTGAAACCGGTGCACATGAAGACGTTGAGGACATCATGAACATGCGGCTCGACAGCCTTGATGTCGGAACCGGTATGATACGCCAGCGCCCGGCAAAGGTTGGAATGGCAGCAATTGTGGTAGTCGCCGCCCGATAGCAGCCGGTTGGTATAGGGGTCGCATCGCGTGCCGATCACGTCATGCACGCCGCCGCCGAATTCGTCGAAGCCGTACCAGCCGAGCGTATCATGGCTGATCGTCGCCATGGGGCGCAGCGACGGCAGATTACTCCACAGGCGGTTGCCCGTCGTCACATGCGTCGCATGCAGCGCTCGCGTCTTGCCGGAAAAGAAGCGCTCGGAGAGGTCGTTGGCGTTCCACAGATTGAGGTCGCCGACCTGAGGCCCCTCCACACTGACGATCCGGAAGAAATGTCCCTTCGGCACCTCGAACGTATTGCCCTCGCGCGGCGGCACGATCACTTCGCCGATCTTCTCCATCGTCGCCCGTGCCCGCTCCAGCATGCTCATGTCGGGGGCTTTCAGCGACTCGACCGGATAGCAGACGACGGGTTTCACCGCCCGCCGCTCGGCGGCATCAGATGGGACGGGGATATTGGCGTTGAAGGGCGACATGGTAGGCTCCAGGACGGCAGCAAGATGGAGCCGCAAGGTGCCCCATAGCTTCGTGCATGACAACAGCCTCTCTCCTTGCCCCATGGGCAAGTCTGGCTTAGTCATCAAGCAATGAAACTGCCACCGCTCCCTACACTCCGCGCCTTCGAAGCAGCTGCCCGTCGCGAAAGCTTTCTGCAGGCCGCGACCGAACTCGGCATGACGGCGGCGGCTGTCAGCCAGCATGTGAAGGCTCTGGAGGATTGGCTGGGGCTTGCCCTCTTCGAACGCCGGCCGCGCGGGGTTCGCCTGACGGCCGATGGACGCGAACTCGGCGCCGCCTGCTCGGAAGGCCTCGGCCATATCGCCCGCGCGGTCGAGCGCCTCACGATCCGCCGCAGCGGACTGCGCGTCAGCCTCGCCTGCAAGCCCTCCGTCGTGAACCATTGGCTCGGACCTCGCCTGCCCCGCTTTCGCGCCGCACATCCCGAGATCCAGGTCACAGTCGTCTATCCGCTCGGCGCGTTGACGCCGGAAGAGGCCGGCGCCGATCTCCTGATCCGTCACGGCACACGCCCGCCGGGTCGTGCGGAACACATCTTGGATGCCGCCACGCGCCCGACCTGTTCGCCGTCCTATCTGGAGCGGTACGGTCCGATCACCACACCGGCCGACCTTATGAAGCAGCATCTGCTGCATGACGCGACCGAGGCCGCCTGGCAGTCTTGGCTGGCCGAACGCGGCATCGAAGGGCCGACACCCTCCGGGCCACTCTATGCCGATTTCAATCTGCTAGTCAGCTCGGTCCTGTCAGGCCTTGGCATCGGCCTCTGCCCGACGGCCCTGATATCAGACCATCTGGCAGCAGGCAGCTTGACGGTGCTGTTCGATGAGGCCGCCGACGAAGACAAGGCCTATTGGCTTCTGTCGGGCGCGGATCTGTCGGAACCAGCCGCAGTCTTGCGGGAATGGCTGCTGGAAGAAAGCGCCGGGAGCAGCGGCTGAAAGCCTCACCACGCGGGCTTATGATGCTCTTGCCAGTGCTCCGCAATCTCGATGCGCTTCGGCACCCAGACCTTTTCGTGGCTGGTCACATAGTCGATGAACCGCGCCAGCGCCGCAGCCCTCCCCGGACGGCCGACAAGGCGGCAATGGAGACCGACGGACATCATCTTCGGGCTGCCGTTTTTGCCCTCCTCGTAGAGCACATCAAACGCGTCCTTCAGATAAGTGAAGAACTGGTCGCCGGAGTTGAAGCCCTGCGGCGTGGCAAAGCGCATGTCGTTGGTCTCGAGCGTATAGGGGATGATCAGAAAGGGGTTGCCGTCGAGACCCGGCACCCAGAACGGCAGGTCGTCTGAATAATTGTCGGAAGAGTACAGGAAACCGCCCTCCTCCATGACGAGGCGCAGCGTGTTCATGGAGGGCTTGCCCTGGTACATGCCGAGCGGATGCGAACCGGTCAGCTCCTTGTGGAGCCGCACCGCCTCGCGGATATGCTCGCGTTCGACATCTTCCGGAAAATCCTTGTATTCGAGCCAGCGATAGCCGTGGCTGGCGATCTCCCAGCCGGCTTCCTTCATGGCGGCGACCGCTTCCGGATTGCGGGCCATGGCAAGCGTCACGCCATAAACGGTGACGGGCACTTGGCGCTCGGTAAACATCCGCCAGAGCCGCCAGAAACCGGCGCGCGAACCGTATTCGTAGATCGATTCCATGTTGAGATTGCGCTGCCCCGGCCAGGGCTGCCCACCGACGATCTCCGACAACAGGTTTTCCGACGCCGCATCCCCGTCTAGGATGCAGCTCTCGCCGCCTTCCTCGTAATTCACCACGAACTGCACCGCGATCCGCGCATCACCGGGCCATTTCGGATCGGGCGTGTCACGGCCATAGCCGATGAGGTCGCGGGGATAGGGAGCAGTCGTCATGGTTCACCTCTCGTGTTTTGACGCGAGGCTATTGGCGACGGCGGCGCCTGTCGAGATGGAAAACGCAGCTCATGCTGCAGCGCAAAGAGGTCAGGCGATCTTGCGGCTGGAAACCCGCCCCAGCGGATGCAGCGAATGCACGGTGAACGGCGCGCCCCGCTCGGTTTCGATAAAAAGCGCGAGGTTCGTCACCATGACGGGCTCGGCGAGGACGGGATCGAAATGCGCTTTGAGGCCCTGTTCGATTCTCGGAAAGTCGCGTGCCAGAAGTGGTCCGGTCAACGTCATGTGAAAGCGGAACTCGTCCATCACGTACGGGTGGCCCCAGCGGCTGAGATTGCTGAATTGTGGCGCGGAAAGCCGCTCGGGATTGCGCCTTTCGATCTCGGCTTCCGAGAGCGGTGCGCGATAGCCGTCGAAATTCTGGACGATCGAAGCGGCGAGATAGTCGACCGAAGGGCATGGCCGCTCCAGGATCAACCCATAGACGTCACCGATGCGTCCGACCGTCAGCCCCTGCAGCAGGACAGGATCCATGCGGCCGGCGAAATGCATCAGCTCCCGCAACAGCGACGTTTCGGTGGATCCTTCGCTGAGCCGGAAGGGCGCCTTGAACGTCGCGTGGAAGCCGAAGCGACGCGGAAGCGCCGTGTGGAAGGCGATTTCGTGCACGCCGAGCCCCTTCAGCCCCGGATGCTCCTCGGCTTCGCCGGAATAGACGTTGCGGCCGAGCCAGCGCGCCGCTGCTTCGGCAAGCGGATCACGGGCAGGCGGCGTAAAGCAGATGGCATAACGCATGTCGAGCACCTCGCACTGGCCCGCTTCGGCACTTTAGCAAATGCCGTTTCAACCCGGTGGATAGGTGATTTGCATGACAGTATCACGAAGCGGGCAAGGCACATCTTCGGATGACCATCGTGCCCGGACCCGCCAAATTCGGGGTGTTTAGTCTACTTTTCCGGATATTTCGCATTCCAGTGCCACTGAAACGTGATGCGCGAGCGAAAAGCTCCGAGGCAAGGGAAGCGCATGTCCCGCGATTGCATCGAGTGCGGCATCGGCCAGCAGATGGGCGATGCCGAAGCTGACCTTGAAGCCACCGGTCAGCGCGTGAACATGCGCATGCTCCGGATGGGGGCCGACCATGGGATCGCGGTCGATGGCCTTGGGCCGAAGACCCGCCCAGCGTTCGATGACCTCGGCCGTCTCCAGCACAGGCGCCAGCCGCCGCGCCTCGGCGATCAGCGCATCGAGCTGCGCATCCGTCGAAAAGGGATCCGTGAACTGGTTCTCGCTGGTACTTCCTATTGCGACATGACCGCCTTCATGCGGCACGACATAGAGCCCGTCGAGATAGAGAAGCGGCAGATCGTCTGGGAGATCCACCTTCAGCAACGCGGCCTGCCCCTTCACGCCCCGACCAAGTGGCCTGGCGAAGCGCGGCCCGACGGTTTCGAGCAGCGGGAAGGAGCCGACACCGGCCGCAACCAGAAGCTTGCCGTAGCCGACTGAAGAGCCATCAGCGAGCGTGAGCTTCCCGGCGCCCGCGTCGATCCGCTGCACGGCGACGCCTTCGAGCAGACGCACGCGCCGCGTCTGCTCCAGCCGTGCCCGTAGTGCCGCAACGAGCGCACGTGGCGACACCCGCCCAGCAAACCCGTCGAGCACGAGACCCGCATCGCAGAAATCGCGCGATGGCCAACCGGCCCAAGGGCTGTCCTCGATCACGGTCCAGTCGAAGACATGCCCCTGCTGTCGCCAGTTCGTCTCCGCCTCGCGGCAATGGCGTTCGGCAAGCGGCCGCAGATGCGGCTTCGGCAGAGGGATCAATCGACCGCAACGGCGATAGCCGGCCGATAGCCCTGTCTCGGATTCGAGCTGGGCAATCTCGGCCTCCAGCGACACGAGACCTTCGAACTGCAGCTGCTTCTTCTCGTTCCAGCGGTCCGGCATATGCGCCATCAACGCCCCGAGCAGGCCGCCACTCGCGCCACTCCCAGTCGTGTCGCCGTCGATCAGGATCGTCTCGATGCCCCGGCGCTCCGCTTTCAGCGCCGCCCACAGACCCATGATGCCGCCGCCGACGATCACGAGGTCTGCCCGCAATTGACCTGACAGCGCTGGGGATTTATCGGACATGGCGATGACCCATTCAAATTATCCGCCAGGCACCGGCGACACCCAGGCACCGCTTGCCTGGCACGACGGCGATATGCCCTTTTCCACCGCCTTTGGCGATCATTTTTATTGCCAGACGGATGGCCGGCTGGAATGCGGCCATGTCTTCCTCGCCGGCAACGGCCTGCCAGGACGCTGGAACGACGCGGAGCGCTTCGCCATCGGCGAACTCGGCTTCGGCACCGGTTTGAACGCCTGCGAAACTTGGCGGCAGTGGAAGCAGCATCGCAAGCCGGGTACCCGGCTGCATTTCGTCTCCTTCGAACTTTTCCCGATGATGGCCGAAGACATCGACCGCGCCCTTGCCCGCTGGCCCGAGATCGATACCGAACGACAGGCGCTCACGGCGCTCTGGCCGAAACATCCTTCGGGTGTTGTCGAAATCGATCTCGACGAGCAGACGCGCCTATCGGTCGTCTGCGGCGATGCGCTCGAAAACCTCTCCGCGAGCGCCCTCGCCTTCGACGCCTGGTACCTCGACGGCTTTGCCCCGTCACGCAACAGCGCCATGTGGTCCGCGGACCTGATGCAGCGAGTCCATGACACGACGAGAGAAGGTGGCAGTTTCGCGACCTATGCCGCAGCCGGCTTCGTGCGGCGAAATCTGATCGCAACGGGATTTGACGTCGAACGACGTCCGGGTTTTGCGGGTAAGCGCGAAATGCTCTGCGGTATCAGGCAGCCGGCCTGATCAGCCTTCCGCCCGGGCAGCCGCAACCGGCCTGCCGCTCCATTCCGCGATCTTGTTGAGAAGCAGTTCCGGGGAAATCGGCTTCGACAGGTAATCGTCCATGCCGGCCGCAAGGCAAGCCTCGCGATCGCTGTCGAGCGCATGCGCCGTGACGCCGATGATCGGGATTCGGCGGCCCGTTCCCTGCTCTGCCGAGCGGATTGCATGGGTCGCCTGATGACCGTTCATCACGGGCATTGAGACGTCCATCAAGATCAGATCCGGCGGCTCGCTGGCCCAGGCGCCAACTGCTTCCTCGCCATTGCCGACGATCCGGTAGGCGATCCCGCTCCCGGTCAGGATTTGCCGGAAGACGATCTGGTTGACTGCATTGTCCTCGGCGATCAGCACTTTGAAGGCCGTATCGCCAAGGGGCTTGTCCACAAAGGCGACCTCGGCCTCCAGCACAGGGGGAAGGCTCGCAAGCAACGGCGGCGGCGACGGGCGCAACCGCGCAGAATTGACGCCATGCACCCGGGCCGTGCGTACCACATCGATGATCGCCCCGCGCAAGACATTCGCCCGCGCCGGCTTCATCAGATGCGCCTGTACCTTCAGGCTTTCGAACAGACTGTCATCGCCAACCATGTCCATGGAAGTCAGGAAGATCAGGGCGATTTCGTCGAAGCGGCAGTCGCTGCGGATCGCCCGCGCCACGTCGAGACCATTCATGTCAGGCATCTGGTAGTCGACGATGACCGCGTCGATCTTCAGCCCTTCCGCATATGCCGCGCCGAGGATCTGAAGGCCTGTCGGACCATCCGAAACCGCAAGGCCGTCGAAGCCCCACATCTTGAGTTGCTCGGTGACGATTCGCCGATTGACGGCATTGTCGTCGATGACGAGCACCCGGGCATCCTTGACCGTTGCCGGCAATTCCTTCTGCCTGCGCCGCTCAGCGACGATCGTGAGCGGCAATTCGACCGTGAAGGCCGAGCCCTTTCCGACTTCGGATGAGACATCGAGCTTCCCGCCGAACAGTTTGACGAGGCCGGCCGTGATCGCCAGTCCCAGTCCGGTGCCCTCGTGCCGCCGCGTCGAGGATGTGTCCACCTGCGAGAATTTTTCGAAGATCTTCGCCTGCATTTCGGGCGGAATGCCGATGCCGGTATCCTCGATGCGAAGCGTTAGCAGGGCCTGCCCGTCTTGTGTGCCGCTGGTCGATACCGCGACATGTACATGGCCCTTCTCGGTGAACTTGATCGCATTGCCGAGCAGGTTGGTGACGATCTGCCGGAAGCGGCCGGGATCGCCCATGAAGGTGTGTTCGACCGACTCGTCGCCGGAGACGACGAGCTCGATATCCTTCTCCGCGGCAGCGGATGACAGAAGCGTCGCCACGTCCTCGATCGCCTCGACCGGATCGAAGGGTGATTTCCTCAACTTCAATTGGCCGGCATCGATCTTCGAAAAATCGAGAATGTCGTTGATGATGGTGAGCAGCGCATTGCCCGATTTCACCATGATGTCGACGAAGGTCTTCTGGCGGCTGTCGAGTTCGGATTTGGACAGGAGCTCCGCCATGCCCAGTACCCCGTTCATCGGTGTCCGGATCTCGTGGCTCATATTGGCGAGGAAGTCGGACTTGGCCTTGTCGGCCGCTTCGGCACGGGCGAGCAGCACTTCGAGCTCCGCTTCGCGCGCCTTCAATTCGGTGAAGTCGGTCAGCACGACGACGCAGCTGCGATCCCCCCCGAAAGTCGCTTCGAGCTTGACCCAGGTCTTCCCGGCGACGAGGAAGTTTGTGGAGATGGCAGCCGAGCTCTGCAGCGCCGACTGCCACTGCGCCAGGACCGTGTCCGCGTCCGCACCGAAATCGCCGCGTTCGGCGCAATACTGGAAGACCGGCCGCCAGCTTGCACCTGCCCGCAGCATGTCTTCGGGCACATCGAGGATCCGCGCGAAGGACGGATTGACCTCCGCGACGCGCCCGTGTTCGATCATCAGCAGGCCCTGCGACATCATCCGCATGGATTCCCGCACGAAGCCGCCCAGTCGTTCAAGCTGCTGCTGAGCCTCGGTGATCTCGCGCTCGCGCTGCCGGATTTCGGTGAGGTCCGAATAGGTGAGCAGGATTTTGCGGTCGTGCAGGCGCGTGATCGTCGCCAGCACGAACTTGCCGTCGTCATAATCGAGCTCTGTGACATGCGAGCCTTCGAACACATCGAATTGCGCGATGCGACGACGGTAGCCCTCCTCGAACTCGAGCCCAGGCCAAGCCCAGCCGCGCTTGTGGTTTTGTTCGCAATAGTCGCGGAAGGAGAGGCCACGCAGCGGCAGTTCGTCTGGCCATTTCCAGATTTCACGGCATTTTTCGTTGGCGAATTCGACCATGTAGTCGCGGTCGATGATGACGACCCCAACAGGCATCACCTGCAGCATGGCGACCATGTTGCTGTAAAGCGCCTCGGTGCGCTCCTGCGCCTCGAGAAGGGCCTGCTGGCCCTGCTTGAGGATGGTGATATCGTTGACCGACCCCACCAGATAGTGCTTGTTTTCCGCCGTCGTGATCCGGCTCAGACGCGTGATGACCGAGATCTCCTGGCCATCGCGGACGACAACCTCGCGGTTCTTCTCGATCATTTCGCCCGTGGCGAAGATCCGGAGGTTCTCCTCCTTCATGATCTGGCCGTTCTCTGGCCAGAGTTCCTCTTCCGTCAGGCCGTAAATGTCTTCGCGATGCTGGCCGTGAAGCTCTTCATAAGCCGTGTTCACATAGATCATCCGCCGGTTGGTGTCGCGGATGAAGACCGGGACCGGCATCTGCTCGAGCGTTGCGCGATAGAGAAGTGTTTCCTCCTCGCGCTGGACCATGTCCGACACATCGGAATAGGTCAGCAGGATCCGGCCGTCATCCATGCGGCGGCTGCCGCCGGCGAGCGCGCGACCGGAAGGCGTCTTGACGTCGATCAGAGGCCCCTCGATCAGGCCGATCACTTGCTCCATGCGGTAGGCCACGCGCTCTTCGATCTCCCCGGCGCCCAAACTCGCAATGCCGCGTCCCATCGTCCGCATCAGGAATTCCCGATACGTCATGCCGACGAGTGGAATGGGCGGGTCGATTTCCGCCATGTCGATAGCGGCCGGATTGGCAAAGGATATCGTAAGGTCGGAATCCAGTACGATGATACCGACGGGGAGCGACGCCATGAGGCTGTGGAGGTGCAGCTGCAGCGCCTCCGATTCCTGGCGGGCTGCTTCCAGTTTTGTCTGCTCCTGCCGCAGCGGGGAGAGATCGGTGATGGAGCCGACGATGTAGCGCGCGCTGTCCGGACCGGTGACCGCCCCGACACGACTCAGCACGGGAACCCGAGTGCCATCCGCCCGGATGAAGGCTTCCTGAACCTCTTCCGTGACGCCACATTGCAGAACGCGGCTATTTCCTTCGAAATATTCCTGTCCCAGCTCCGGGAAGATTTCCTGCTCTGTGCGACCGAGAAGCTCCTCGATCGGGCGCCCCACCATCTCGGCATAGGCGCAATTGGCAAAGAGGAGACGATGATCGGCGCCGCGAAAATAGGTAGCGATGGGATATTGTTCGAGGACCGCCTGATAGACCGCAGCCGACGGCAGGACTGCTGGAACGCAGCCCCCCGCAGCAAGCGCGGCGGCCTCTTCCATGAACCCGAAGAGATACATTCGATCGTCGTCGTCGAAGAAGCGCTCGATATGCAGGATCTGAACCGGGCCGTCCGGAAAAGGCCTCAGATGAAGCTCCTCTTCTTCGCCGAAAACCAGCACGCGCCGTTCGCGGTCGTCGCGATAGCCGTCCAGATCGGCGCCGAAGACCTCCCTGTCGCTGCGCCCGATGAAGCTTTCAGGCGCAAGATTGTGCAAACGCGCAAAGGCCGGATTGACCGCGACATAACGCAGCTCGCTGTCCTTGACATACGAAGGCAGGTCAAGCGCGGCAATCTTGTCGCGGACTAGCTCGAGCAAGGCGCTTCCCCGGGTCAAATCTCTGTTCACACTTCGATAAATGACTGGTTTTGGTAAACAGCCGGTAAGCAAATCACAATCACACGCTTTAAAAGCAGATATCGATGAATGCCCGCTGCGTGAAAACGGCCGGTCGCTCCACTGTTCCAGATGAGCCGGTTTTTCGTCGCAAACGGCAATGCCTTTTGGCTAACGAACCTGCGAGACTTGATGTCGAGATTGACACAATGGATCGACCATGAGCGACATTACCATCCCCGTCTTGTCCGAGACTGAACCCCAATCCGCAGGCGGCGAACGCCGCAGGCGAACCGGTGGCCGCGGTGGTGATCGCAGCCGAACGGGCGTGGCTGGCAGGTATCGCAATCTCGTCAATCGCCTGACCAAGACCGAGCTTCTCGACCCCGCAGCCCTGGACGACATGCATGAGGCGTCGCTGACAATACTGGAAGAAATCGGCATGGACATCATGCTGCCGGAGGCCCGCGCCATCATGAAGGCACATGGCGCAGACGTGACGGAAGGCTCCGACCGCGTCCGCTTCGACCGCGGCCTGATCATGGACATGATCGCGTCCGCCCCGCGCGAGTTCCAGATGTTCGCCCGCAATCCCGAGCGCAACGTCAAGATGGGTGGCAACAACCTCGTCTTCGCCCAGATCGCATCTGCCCCCTTCGTCGCCGATCGCGAAGGCGGCCGCCGCGCCGGCAACCAGGAAGACTTCCGCAAGCTGGTCAAGCTCGCCCAGTGCTACGACGTGATCCACACGACCGGCGGCTATCCGGTCGAACCCATCGACATCCACGCTTCGGTGCGCCACCTCGACTGCCTCTCGGACATGGTGAAGCTGACCGACAAGGTCTTCCACTGCTATTCGCTCGGCAAACAGCGCAATCTCGACGCCATCGAAATCGCCCGCATCGGCCGTGGCGTCTCCATGGAGCAGATGGAAAACGAGCCCTCGCTCTTCACCATCATCAACTCGTCCTCGCCGCTCCGCCTCGACGGCCCGATGCTCCAGGGCATCATCGAAATGTCATCGCGCGGTCAGGTCGTCGTCATGACGCCGTTCACGCTCGCCGGCGCCATGGCACCCGTCACGATCGCCGGCGCCGTCGTCCAACAGAATGCCGAAGCCCTCTGCGGCATCGCCTTCACCCAGATGGTCAAGCGCGGCGCCCCGGTCGTCTATGGCGGCTTCACCTCGAATGTCGACATGAAGACCGGCGCCCCCGCCTTCGGCACGCCTGAATACATGAAGGCGGTCATCGTCGGCGGCCAGCTCGCCCGCCGTTACGGCATCCCCTACCGCACTTCGAACACCAATGCCGCCAATACGCTCGACGCCCAGGCGGCCTATGAGAGCGCCTTCTCGCTCTGGGCGCTGACGCAAGGGGGTGGCAATTTCATCATGCATTCGGCCGGCTGGACGGAAGGCGGCCTGACGGCCTCCTTCGAAAAATTCATCCTCGACGTCGACATGCTGCAAATGGTGGCCGAATTCCTGACACCCCTCGATGTCAGCCAGGATGCGTTGGCGCTCGACGCTGTCCGCGAAGTCGGCCCCGGCGGCCACTTCTTCGGCACGGCCCACACACTTGCCCGCTACGAGACGGCCTTCTATTCGCCGATCCTCTCCGACTGGCGCAATTTCGAGACCTGGACCGACGCCGGCCGCCCGACCACCTACGATCACGCCAACCGCGTCTTCAAGGAAAAGCTCGCCACCTACGAGCGCCCCCCGATCGATCCGGCCGTCGAGGAAGAACTCGATGCTTTCGTGGCGAAACGCAAGGCGGAAGGCGGGGTTGCGACCGACTTCTGAGGCGTCACGACAGCTGCTTCAGATACGCCTGATAGGTCTGATGCGGCTGAGGCTCAAAACGATCCTGCATCACCTTCCAGTCCTCCACCCGGTCGAGGCGGAAGTCGCGGAACCCCTGGCGCATCTCGCACCAGGCGGTCATCACCCAGATGGCGCCGAAGGCGGCCAAGCCCAGCGGCCAGACGACACGCTGGCTGCGCTCGCCGGGCAGCGAGTGATAGGCGATCCAGACCTTGCGCTTGGCGGACAGCGCCGAGCGCACATCGCCCAGGCAATCCGGCACCACGGGTTGGGCGGACGAGCGAAAGGCGTGGATCGGGGCGGAGATCAACCGTTCGGCATGCTCCTTCGGCAGCATCGCCAGCATCTTGTCCTTCGCCTCCCGCGCCGCCTGGCCAAGCCGGGGATCCCCAAGCATCTCGACGGCGCGCAGCCCGAAGGCGAGCGCCTCCAGCTGCTCGAAGGTGAAGGTGAGCGGAGGGGCATCGAACGCCTCACGCAGCATGTAGCCGACGCCACGCTCGCCCTCGATCGGGGCGCCCGAGGCGATCAGGTGATCCATGTCGCGGTAGATGGTCCGCGGAGCAACCTCCATCCTCTCGGCAATCTCGGCGGCCGTCATGGCACGGCCGGTCGAGCGCATCAGCTGGATGATCCGGAACAGGCGATCGGCGGGGCGCATGGGCGGCCTCCATGAAGGTTATGGCCAGAAGGTTGTCAGTTGGGCTGTGCTAGGTCAAGCCGACTTCAATCATGGGGGAGCCAAATGACCAAAAACACCGTTCTCGAAATCGCCCTCTGCACAGTCGCCGACAAACCGGCGGCCGAAAAGGCCCGCCGCGCAGCGATGGCGGCCGTGCGCCACTATCCCGGTTTCGTCAGCTGGAGGGCACTGAGTTCCATGGACCAGCGCGACATGATCGCCGATCTCGTCGAATGGGCCGACCAGGCGAGCGCCGATGCGGCAGCCACGAAAGTGCAGGCCGACCCGGCTTTCACCCCTTACATGGCCGCGATCACGGGTGTTACCTTGATGCAGCATTTCGAGACGCGTGAGGCGATCTGAGCAACGATGGCAGAAGCACTGAAACATCTGATCGGCCCAGGCACTGCCCGCGACACGGCCGACGCCGTGGCGGGCGCCTTCAGCACGTTCGACCCAGACGCCTTTCTCGACGACATCCTGCCGGTCATCGACGGGTTGGAACTGATGCAGCGCGGACAATGCATCGCCAACGCATTGAGCCGTCACCTGCCGGACGATTTCGAGGCAGCTGCCACGATCCTGCATCTCTGCCTGCCGGCACCAGGCCGCGCTGGCTTGAGCGGCTGGGCGCTGCTCTCCTTCAACCAATACATCGCCGCCCATGGCCGCGATCACATGGAGACTGCCCTCGGCCTCCTCAAGGCGCTGACGCCGCATTTCACCGCAGAATTCGGCATCCGCCCCTTCATCGCCGATGACCAGGAAAAAGCACTCGCGATCATCGCGGGCTGGGTGAAGGACCCGAACCACCACGTCAGACGCCTCGCCAGTGAAGGCACCCGCCCCCGCCTGCCCTGGGCCATGCGCCTGCCGAGGCTGGTCCAGGATCCCTCCCCGATCCTGCCGATCCTGGAGGCGCTGATTGACGACGAAGAGGATTATGTACGCCGCTCGGTCGCCAACAGCCTCAACGACATCGCCAAGGATCATCCGGATCTGGTCGCCGATTTTGTCGAGCGCCATTCGGCGGGCGCATCGAAAGACCGGCTCTGGCTGCTCAAGCATGCCTCGCGCACGCTCATCAAGAAGGGCCATGGCAAGGCGCTCGCCAATTTCGGCTTGGCGCCGCTGGACGACGTGACGGCGAGCCTTACACTGGAGAGGGGCCATGTCGGCTTCCCCGGCGAACTCGCCTTCGAGGTCCGTCTCTCCAATACGGGCAAGGACATGCGCACAGCCCTGGTCGACTACGTGATCCACCACCAGAAGAAGGACGGATCGCTTTCGCCCAAGGTCTTCAAGGGCAAGAGCCTCCAGCTGAAGCCCGGCGAAAGCGTGACGATCGCAAAGCGCCATGCCTTCCGACCGATCACGACACGTGTCTATCATCCAGGCGGGCACAGGCTTGAGATCATGGTGAATGGGGTCGTGCAGACCGGCGCCGATTTCAGTCTCGGGGTTTCTGACGGCCGCGAAGACTAGGGCCAGAGAGCTTTACCGATGTGAGCCGGTGAAACGCAAGAGGCCCGCGTGAAGCGGGCCTCCAACGGGTTGGCAAGGGTCTTCAGGCTCAGTCGTCGTTTTCGATCTTCAGCAGTTCGCCCGAGACGGGATGAAAGGTCGCCTCGACCCGGCGCCCGTCGCGCATGCCCTTCACCTCGTAGCAGCCGTCATCGACCACGATTTCCTGGGCCGTGACATTCTGGGTCAAAGCCCGCTTTTCCATGTCCCCGAGCGACATGCGCGCATCGGCCGTCACGTCTCGGCACGCCGGATCGTCATCGGCCCGAACCGATCCGATCGAGGCGGCGAGGATGAGGGCTGAGGCTGCGATAAGGGTCTTCATGGCTGTCTCCGTCTATCATGGATCATTCGACGCAGGCCCCGCTCGGCAGATTCACTGATGCGGATGCCGGCCCGGATCGGGCATCGTCATAGGCTGAAACACATGCCCACCGCATTTGTTCACCTCACAAAGCCGTCATCCATGGCCAGGCCCCGCCCGACCAAGAGCCCGCGGCGCTGCAGGTGCCGGACTGTGATTTGTGCAATGCACTTGACTTCTCGACCGAATTGGCCCATTTGCAGGTCAGCTTTTACCTTCCGGCCGCCGCGTGAGCGTGCCCAGCGACATCTGAGACGCGACGAAGGACAAGGCGCATAAACGACAGGCGGACATTCCGCCGCTGCGCTGGAAGCTTTTTTCCAACTTACAAGTGCCCAAATCACGCGGGGTTCTTGACGCCAATGCCAACCGGCTCGCGAAGAACGCGTTCCGGGGTTCGTGCATTCGGCGCCCCGAAAGGTATGACTTTGACCACTTTCGATGATCTTGGCCTCTCCAAGAATATCGTCGCGACGCTGACGACGCTCGGCTTCACGACCCCCACTCCGATCCAGGAGAAGGGCATTCCCGTCGTTCTCGGCGGTCGCGACCTGATCGGTCTCGCCCAGACCGGCACCGGCAAGACGGCCGCCTTCGGCCTGCCGATGATCGAGATGCTTCTCAAGGACGAGAAGCGCCCTGACAACCGCACCACCCGCGCCCTCATCCTTGCCCCGACCCGCGAACTGGTGAACCAGATCGGCGACAACCTGCGCAGCTACCTGCGCCGCCTGCCGCTCAAGATCAACCAGGTCGTCGGTGGCGCCTCCATCGGCAAGCAGCAGCTGCAGCTCGAAAAGGGCACCGACATCCTCGTCGCCACCCCGGGCCGCCTGCTCGACCTGATCGCCCGCAACGCGATCTCGCTGCGCGCCGTGCGTTACCTCGTTCTCGACGAAGCCGACCAGATGCTGGACCTCGGCTTCATCCATGACCTGCGCAAGATCTCGAAGATGGTCCCGCCGAAGCGCCAGACCCTGCTCTTCTCGGCCACCATGCCGTCCTCGATCGCCGATCTCGCAGCGAGCTTCCTGACCGACCCGATCAAGGTTGCCGTGTCTCCTCCAGGCAAGGCTGCCGACAAGGTCGAGCAGCACGTGCATTTCGTCGCCGGCCAGAACGCCAAGACGGAAATGCTCAAGAAGATCCTCAACGACAACCCGGATGGCCGCTCCATCGTCTTCCTGCGCACCAAGCATGGCGCGGAAAAGCTGATGAAGCACCTCGACGCCACCGGTTACTCGGTCGCTTCCATCCACGGCAACAAGAGCCAGGGCCAGCGCGAGCGGGCACTCAAGGGTTTCCGTGACGGCGAGATCAAGACGCTGATCGCCACCGACGTTGCCGCCCGCGGCATCGACATCCCGGCCGTCTCCCACGTCTTCAATTACGACCTGCCGGAAGTTCCGGACGCTTACGTCCACCGCATCGGCCGTACGGCCCGTGCCGGCCGTGACGGCATCGCGATCGCATTCTGCGGTCCCGATGAAGGTCGCCTGCTGCGTGACATCGAAAAACTGATGAGCATCGACATCCCGGTCGCCTCTGGCGAAGCCCCGGCAAACCTCGCACGCCCGGCCCGTCCGCAGCGTCGCGCTGGCGGCGGTGGCGGTGGTGGCGGCAACAATCGCAATCACCAGGCCCCAGGCCAGGGTCGCGGCAAATCCGAAGGTGGCGCCAAGGCTGACGGTCGTCCCGCAAAGTCCGGTCACCGCAAGGGTGGCAATGGCGGTGGCGGCAACGGCAATGGCGGCAACCGCTCGGCCAATGGCAATGGCCAGAGCCGTGGCGGCAATGGCCAGGCGCGTCCGGCCCGCTCCGGCACGGCCGGCGGACGCCGTCGCGAAGCCTGAGTCTGGCGGAAAGCTGAGACTTGAATTTTGGAATGGCGCGGTCCCCACCGCGCCATTTTTCATATCGTCATTCTTTGACGATGATCGGCTCGATCGCGCTCTTCCGGTTGATGAGATAGACCCCGACCATGACGACGCAGGTGCCGATCATCATCGGCACGGTCAGCTCTTCCCCAAAGGCAACGGCCGCCTCAAGTGCTGCGAGCGGGGGCACGAGGTAGATCAGCGACGCTGCCTTCGACACGTCACCGCGCCGGATGAGATAGAGCAAAAGCGCGATCGCCCCCATCGATATTCCGATCACCGACCAGGCGAGCGTCGCAAAGAAGCCGAGGCTCCAGTCGACACGCAGGTTTTCCAGCGCGAACGCTGCCGGAACCGTGACGATCAGCGCGCCGACATATTGCAGCGTGGCGACAGCCCTCAGATCCCCGTCCTTGACCAGCCGCTTCTGATAGATTGTGCCGGCCGTGACGCAGGCCATGGCGAGCACGTTGATCGCGACCGCATAGGCCGGAATTGACGATGCGTCGATCACCAGAACCTTTGGGAGCACGGCGATCGCGACGCCCAGGAAGCCAATCACGAGCCCGACCCGTTGGCCGCCGTTCAGGTTCTCCCCCACCAGGAAGGCGGCAGCGATCCCGGTCATCAGTGGCTGCAGACCGGCAATGATGCCGGAGAGTGCCGCCGGCACCCCCTGCCCGATCGCCCACCAGACCATGCCGAGATAGAGCCCATGCAGGAACATGCCCGACACGATCGCATGCACCCAGCCGGCCCTGTCCCTCGGCCAGGAAACGCCGCCGATCCGGCAAACGATGTAGAACAGCACGACCGCCGTGCCGTAGCGGATGACGAGGAAGGTGAGCGGATCGGCGAAGAAGGTCGCATATTTGGCCGACACCCAGCCGGTCGACCAGAGAAGAACGAAGAGTACGGGCGCGAGCCGGGCAAGGGTCATGGTATCGGTGTCTTTCCTGCACCGGAACACATACCGCCGGCGGTGCGCCTCGATACTGCGACGCCGTCACGCGGTCAAAAGAGTTTTCCTGCAGGCAAGAGTGAATTCCACTCACGTCGAACGAAGAATTATTCGGGAAAAAATGCCTAAATTTTGATCTCAAATTGTTCTGTCAGCCTCTGCGAATTTCACAATATGCAAAATCACGCAGGAATAGAGGGTAATGATTGGCGACACAGGGGAGATTCTCGCACAGATTTTACGCTGTTGCCCGCTTTTCGACCATGATGATTGACGGGCAATTCCGGGAAGCCGGTCCGTGAACCAGCTTGCATTGCCAAAATGGTTGTATTCAAATGACAAAAAAAGGGGATGCGCCATTGGCATTTGATGAAATGATCACTGCGGACAACGATCCGCGCGGACCTTACCAGAACTTTTTCGATTGGTATTCCAGCCAGGACCCGGCAAGGCTTCTTGCGAAGTCGAGAGATGCCGAAAACATTTTTCGCAAGACCGGCATCACCTTTGCCGTCTACGGGCACGAGGACTCTTCCGAGAAGCTCATACCCTTCGACATCATCCCGCGCATCATCTCCGCCCGCGAATGGCGCAAGCTCGCCCAGGGCATCGAGCAGCGTGTGCTCGCCCTCAACGCCTTCCTCGACGACATCTACCACAAGCAGGAGATCATCAAGGCCGGTCGCATCCCGCGCGAGCTGATCGAAAAGAACGTCGCCTTCCTGCCCGAGATGATCGGCTTCCGTCCGCCGGGTGGCGTCTATACCCACATCGTCGGAACCGACATCGTCCGCACGGGCGAAGATCAGTTCTACGTGCTGGAAGACAATGCCCGCACGCCCTCCGGCGTCTCCTACATGCTGGAGAACCGGGAAACCATGATGCAGATGTTCCCCGAGCTCTTCCAGCTCAACAAGGTCCAGCGAGTCGAGGACTATCCGCATCTGTTGCGCCAGTCGCTGGCCTCGCTCGCCCCTCCCGGCTGCAAGGGCAAGCCGCGTGTCGCGGTGCTGACGCCCGGCATCTACAATTCCGCCTATTACGAGCACTCCTTCCTCGCCGACATGATGGGTGTCGAACTGGTCGAAGGCTCGGACCTGCGCGTCATCGACGGCAAGGTGAAGATGCGCACCACGCGCGGCTACGAGGCGATCGACGTGCTCTATCGCCGCGTCGACGACGACTTCCTCGATCCGCTCACCTTCCGCCCCGATTCGGCGCTCGGCATTCCCGGCATCATGGATGTCTATCGCGCCGGCAACATTACCATCGCCAACGCGCCGGGCACCGGGATTTCCGACGACAAGGCGATCTACAGCTACATGCCGGAGATCGTCGAATTCTACACCGGCCGCAAGGCGCTGCTCGAGAACGTGCCGACCTGGCGCTGTTCGGAAGCCGACAGCCTGAAATATGTGCTGGAGCATCTGGAAGAACTGGTGGTCAAGGAAGTTCACGGCTCCGGCGGCTATGGCATGCTGGTCGGCCCCACTGCCTCGAAGAAAGAGCGAGCCGAGTTCGCCGAGAAGCTGAAGGCGCGGCCCTCGAACTATATCGCCCAGCCGACACTGTCGCTCTCGACGGTGCCGATCCTCGTCAACAAGGGGATTGCCCCCCGCCACGTCGACCTTCGTCCTTATGTCCTCGTCTCCGACAAGGTGCAGATCATTCCCGGCGGCCTGACCCGCGTGGCCCTGAAGCAGGGTTCGCTCGTGGTCAATTCCAGCCAGGGCGGCGGCACCAAGGACACCTGGGTATTGGAGGACTGACATGGTCATGCTCGGAAGAACTGCCAACGGTCTCTTTTGGATGTTCCGCTACATCGAAAGAGCCGAAAACATTGCCCGTCTCGTCGATGCGGGCTTGCGCATGTCACTCACCCGCTCAGGCGCCTCGGACGAGGACTGGGATGCCGTGTTGAAGAGCGCCGACGTGCGCCCGCTCTTTGCCGAACGCCACGGCAAGGTGACGGCCTCTGATGCGATCGACTTCATGCTGCGCGACACGGCCAACCCGTCGAGCGTCATGTCCTGCATCGACGCCGGGCGTAACAATGCCCGCATGGTGCGAACCGCGCTGACGCGCGAGACCTGGGAAGCCACCAACGAATGCTGGATCGAGCTCAAGCAGATGCTCGCCCGCAAGCTGAAATCGGCTGACCTGCCGGAGGTGATCGACACGGTGAAGCGCCGCGCCGGCCTCATCCGCGGCGCCTTTCATGGCTCGATGCTGAGGAACGAGATCTACAACTTCGCCCGCATCGGCACCTTCATCGAGCGCGCCGACAACACCAGCCGCATCCTCGACGTAAAATATTACGTGCTCCTGCCGGCGATCACCCATGTCGGCTCTTCGCTCGACAACATGCAGTGGGAATCGATCCTGCGCTCGGTCTCGGCCCATCGCTCTTATCGCTGGGTCTATGACGGCGAATACAAGGCCGCCAACATTGCCGACTTCCTGATCCTCAACGGTCAGATGCCCCGCTCGCTCGCCTATTGCTACGAAAAGATCACCTCCAACCTCGGCTACCTCGCCAGGGACTACGACCACAGGCTGCCAGCGCATGAAACGGCGGACAATGTCGTCAAGACGCTGAAGTCGACGACGATCGGCACCATCATGGACCAGGGACTGCACGAATTCCTCGACGGTTTCATCGCCAGCAACAACAAGCTGGGCAACGAGATCACCGAGGGTTATCGGTTCTACAGCTGAGCAGGATTGATCCCATGCGTTTACGCATCACCCACACCACCGAGTATCGCTACGACGACCCGGTGCAGTATTCGCTGCAGAGGCTGCGCCTCTGGCCACTGGACAGCCCGGGACAGACGGTTCTGTCCTGGGACATCGAGGTCGACGGCGCGAACGTGGAAGCTGGTTTCAATGACCAGTTCGGCAATCACACCCACCTCGTTTCGACCGAGGGGGACAGCCACAGCGTCCATATCGTCGCCTCCGGCGAGGTCGACACCGAGGACCGCGCCGGCGTCTTCGGGCCGCATCAGGGTTACGTGCCACTCTGGCTCTATCTGCGCGAGACACCTCAAACGAAACCGGGCAAGCTCACGCGTGAGCTCGCGCGCAGCCTGACGGGCGACAATGAACTGGCCAAGATGCACGATCTGATGGGCAAGCTGCATTCTGCGATCGCCTTCGAACCGGGCTCGACCGGAACGGAAACCACCGCCGAACAGGCCCTGGAGGCCGGTCGTGGAGTCTGCCAGGACCACGCCCATGCCTTCATTGCCGCAGCCCGTACGCTGGGCCTGCCCGCCCGCTACATCTCAGGATACCTGCTGATGGACGACCGCGCCGAGCAGGTCGCGACCCATGCCTGGGCGGAGGTCAACCTGCCGGGCCTTGGCTGGGTCGGCTTCGATGCCGCCAACAACCACTGCCCGGACGCCCGCTACGTCCGGATCGCAACCGGACTGTGTTACGCCGATGCAGCACCTGTCTCGGGCATGCGGATCGGGGTCGCCGGCGAGGACCTGACAGTCAAGCTGGTCGTCGAACCAAGCCAGAGCCAGAGCCAGACGCAAAGCTGATCGTCCGTCGCCGGGGAATGGGGGAGTACCGCGCAAGCTCCGCACCACGTCGGCATGGTGATGTCGGCAGAAAAGGCGCGGCACGCCCGCAGCAAAGGTCGAGGCACACATGCTGTTCGGAAAGTCGATCTTCCAGTCGGTCGTCGATAGGCTCGACAAGGAAGCGGAAGATGAGGTTGCATCGCAGGAGACAGCCTTCCGCATCAACGGGCTTGCCTCGAGTTTCGTCCCAGTGGCACCTGCTGCCCCGTCGGCACCCGCCGATCCCGACACCGATCAGCGGCTCGACGCCTATCTCTTTCTCATGCCCGAGGAACAGGAGCCCGAGCCCCCGGCTCCGCCACCAAGACCGGCCTGGATCGACAGACTGTCACCGGAGGAGATCGCAGCCGATCTTGGGCTTGAGCCGGGCGACGATCGCGAACGCCTGCAGGAGCGCCGGCGCGCCTTCGCACGGGACAACCATCCCGACCGGATCGCGGAAGACTTTCGGGAGGCGGCCACCTTGCGCATGAAAACCGCCAATCGCCTGATCGACGAAGCGATCAGGCGTTCAGAGCTCGGTCAGGGCCGATAAGGATCAGTCGTAGAGCCGCCGCAGGAGCTTGTTGACCGTATCCCGCTCCGCCACGCCGCCGAGCTGGGTCAAGACCCATCGTTCGTGATCGATCCAGATCGGCATCAGTTCTTCGAGATAGGCTTCACCCGCAGGCGTCATGTAGAGCGACTGCACGCGGCGATCGGTTTCCGACTTCCGACGTTCGATGAAACCCTTGCTCTCCAGTCCGTCGACGATCGCGACGAAATTCGCCCGCTGGATGCCGAGCGCTTCGGCCACTTCGCTCTGCTTGGCACCCTGATTGTTGGTGAGCAAAAGAAGTGTGGCGAAATCGGTCGGCCGCAGTCCCTTGGAAGAAAAAGCATCGTTGAAATGCTGAAACACCGCGAGTTGCGCTCGCCGCAAGCGATATCCCACGGCATCGTCCATCATCGAGAAGTCGAGCCCGGACGTGTTGGGTATCAGTTCACTCATTGAAATTTCCGGCATTTCCCCTGCCATTATTATATGTGCCCCTCAGCCAGCCCGCTAATCCCCTGCGAACTGACGTATGCGATACTAACCGTTTAAACCGATGGAACAAGGGTGCAACCGTCCCTGCCAAGTTCCAAACCGGCATTTTTTGACCATTTGCCGCTCAGTTCAGCCAGATATGGACCGCGTCGCGCCGCGCATTTCGGGCAAATGATCGCCGATCGATCAAGCCCTGCAGGCAATGCCGGGCCCACCCGGCAAATCCGTCCGAGCCAAATGCTTTTTCCGATTGAAGCGACCAATCGACTGCGCTATGACCGCTGACGGAACGGCGAGTCAAACCGCCGTCGGAAGCACCCGTAGCTCAGCTGGATAGAGTGTTGGATTCCGATTCCAAAGGTCACAGGTTCGAATCCTGTCGGGTGCGCCACTTCTTTTTAGAGCGACACATATGTCTGGACGAGTTACGCAAAGTCTGGACTGTCGTCACCATCAAAGCGGATTCATTTCCCGATTAAACCAACAGATTCATGATGCCTCAAGTTGCTGCCGGCCGAAACGCCAAGGGGGCCGCTGCGTCTTGCGAAAGGCATCTTCCTCTTGAATCATCGCCCTCGAAGCAAGTTTGATGGCGTTCTGAGAGCCACACGCCGTCTCCCGAATGTGGCGACACATTAGTCGGACAGTGGTGCGGAACGGTTTGGCAATTGAATGAAGGAGGGTCTCCCTAAGACGATGCCTTGCGGAAGCAAAACAAGGAACATGTACGGGAGCCCATTCACGACCTCGAACGGGAAAATACTACTTTTCATCCCGCACTGCGATCGACGAGGCTTCGGCGCACCGCCCGGGATAGCTGCATGCGATTTTCCACGGCAGCGGCGTGAAGACGCCCGATCCGATCCGGACGCTTCTCGATGGAAAAGTGACCTCGCAATTGTTGACAATAAAAAAGACAGCACTCCGGGCACCTTTTGCACACGCCCAGACGGATTTCTCGCGCGCATGGTTAACGCTTTCCATCTCATTAAAAATTCGCCAGAAACACATAGACGGAAAGTATATCATGTGTGAATTGGCTGCGGATGGCGTGAATTGACTGAAAAGATTTCACGAAATTGCAATAAACAATAGTAATATGTTGCATTTTGTATGTATATTCTGCAATTTACTCGCTTGGCAGCCCAAATCACGCACACAGGAATGGATTCAGTAATTCATCCTCTTATAAACTCCGGTGGTGGCCGCAAGGATTGGCTCTCGAGTTCTTCAACTGCGAGATCGTGCGTCAGGACGAGATCTCTATCACGCTGCAGCCTAGCGAAGGTGCCGAAGTCGAGCGGGTCATGCTCAAGGGTGCGAAAGCAAACTATAGCTGGAGCGCCAATGGCTTGAAGGTAGACTTCGACACTCATGGCGACGGCGGCGGCGAGAGCATCAGCTATGAGAAGGGTCGCAGCGTGGCCGAGGATTCCGGCGTTCTGGAAACGGCCTTCGATGGCAATCACGGCTGGTTCTGGCGCAACCGCACGAGTGATCCGGTGACCGTCATGTTGAAGACCGACGACGCCTATAGCGACATCAAGCGGCTCATCTGATCTAGACGAGGCCGGAGCTCTACCTCCGGCCTCCCAACCGATATCGGCAGGGAATGCCTATTCCTTCGCTGTTTTCCTAAAAGCATGCTCACGGACACGCCCGATCAACATTGAGGGCTTAAACCTGCAAATTACAGATTCTAGGCATAAGCGATCAGAATGAAGGCGCAAACCCACCATCCCCTTCACCGAACTCATCTTGAAGCTTATCGGCTCGCGCGGAAACAATTTCCGTTCAAACTACAGTGCCAAACATCCAGCCTACGCCCGCCGTCAGTGCCATGGCTGCAGCACCCCAGAAGGTCACCCGGAGCGTTGCCTTAAAGACGTTTGCGCCTCCAGCTTTTGCCCCGACGGCTCCCAGGAGCGCGAGGAATGCCAGTGAAGCTGCGGATACGATGTAGATCAGCATCTCGATTGGTGAGATAACCACAAGCGTGAGAGGAAGAGCGGCACCGACTGCAAAAGTCAGTGCGGACGTTAGTGCCGCTTCAACAGGTCTTGCAGCCATATGCTCTACAATTCCCAGTTCATCACGAGCGTGAGCATCAAGGGCATTACCCGCCGTCAACTGAACCGCAACTTGTCGAGCAAACACGGGCGTTAGGCCTCGCTTGATATAGATCTGTGTCAGCTCTTCCAGCTCGGCTTCCGGTTGCGTTTCAAGTTCATGCCGTTCTCGAGCCAGGTCGGCTGCTTCGGTGTCCGCTTGAGAACTTACGGAGACATACTCCCCCGCCGCCATAGACATGCCTCCCGCAACCATTCCCGCAAAGCCCGCGACCAGAATCGGCCCCGATTCAGTCGAAGCAGACGCGACGCCGACAATCAGGCTCGCAGTCGACACGATGCCGTCGTTAGCGCCCAATACTGCGGCGCGCAGCCAGCCGATGCGGGAGACGAGGTGGTTTTCGGAATGAAGTCGTGACATGTGCGGTTTCCGTTCAGAAATTATGGGCTTTGATGGCAAACGCAGCCGAGAGCTCGATCAGCGTTCAAACACGCCGCAGCCCGCGCGGTGATCGCTATCGCGGTATAGGAATAGCAAACTGAGGCCGAGCGATTTGGCGAGCAGCATACCGCGTTCTTCGCCGAGCACCATCATCGCTGTCGCCCAGGCATCCGCGCTCATGCAGTCTTTTGCAGTCACCGTTACCGAGGCTGGCGACTGCAGGAGCGGCATGCCCTTGCGGGGGTCGATCGTATGCGAAAGCCGCTTCCCGTCGATCTCGACCCAGTGGCGATAGTCTCCCGATGTAGCAACAGCAGCATCCACGACCTCGATCATCGAGTGAGGAGCACGGCGATCGTAGTCTGGACGCTCCACCGCAATGGACCAAGCACGCCCGTCAGGCTGGGCACCGAGAGCGCGTAGTTCACCATCAATCGCAAAGAGCCCTGCATCCAGCCCGAATGCTCTTGCCGCCCCGGCAAGCCGGTCAACACCATAGCCTTTTGCAATCCCGTTCAGATCGAGTGAAATGGACGCGTGTTTACGGGCCCGGCCAGCCGTGCGGTCGATTTCCAGACAATCATACGCAGGGCGGCGGGAGGCCAGCCTCGCTCGTTTGATGGACTTTAGGTCCGCTGACTGATGACCAAAGCCCCATGCGCCAATCGCATCTCCAACACCGATTTCGAAGGCGCCGTCCGAAGCGCGACCAATGGCAATACTGGCTTCCAAAACGAGTAGAAGGTCATCAGGCAGATCTACCCAAACGCCTTTGTCGGCATTACTGAACCTATTCAAATCGCTATCGGGTTTCCAGGTCGACATCTGTGCGTCCACTTGGGCGACGGCCTGTGCGAGAGCTCGCTGAAGTTCGGCTGCATCGAACCATGGCGGCAGATGAAGCAGCGCCGACCAGCGTGTTCCCATGGTCGGACCGTTGAGAGCGACCCGCTTCAGCTCAGTAGACGTCCTCTGCATATCGGCCCTCCGCTTTCAGTTCTGCAAGACTGAGACCCTGCCCCGCGAGGATGTCGCTGATGGCAGACGCAACACCTGAAGCCATCTCGCGCCCACCGCACACAAGGACCTGCGCCCCAGAGGCAAGCAGTCTGCGCAGATTTTCGGCGTCTTTGCGCAGGATATCCTGAACATATGCGGGCACTGGGCTGCGGGAGCTTGCGAATGACACGGAGCTCATCCGACCGTCTTCCGTCCAGGTGGCAAGTTCCTCGCTGTAGAAAGCGTCGCTCCCTGGGTGGCGAAGGCCGAAATAGAGATGCATTGGCCGCCTCGAAGAATTCGCGCGGGCAAATCCGGCAAGGGGACCGATACCAGTACCAGCACCAATCAGGATCACAGGCTTCTTTCCACGCGCAGGCCGAAACGAAGGATTCGACCGGACAAATCCTTTGATGGTGTCGCCGGGCTCCATGGAGGTCAGTTGACCGGAGCAAAGCCCGCCTGCATGCCTGCGGACGCAGATCTCCAGAAAACCGTCGCGCTTTCCGGATGCGAGCGAGTAGAAGCGTGGCAGATCCGAACCTTCCGGAACAATGCCGACAAGATCTCCAGCCTGGAAATTCGGAAGGCCTATTCCAAGGATGCGTTTCCAGGTGGCTGTTTTCGGAAGCGCAAACCGCAGGATGCTGGTCGGAGCCTGCACCTCTGCGCCGTAGTCCCGGCGAGAGATGAGCGTGAGATCCATTGTCTGCACAGACGCGCGGACGTGGTTCAGTTCGAATGGGAGACCGAGAGCTTCGGAAAGAAGCTGTCCCCATCGGGCGAAATCCTGCGGGGATTGCCGATCGACCGTGTCGAAAGGCAAAAGCTCCTTCCACCCCTTGGCCTGCGCAACCCGCGCCACTTCGGCAGCAAAGCCACAAAATGACGGGAAGCTGCGGTCACCGAAGCCGAGCACTGCGAGCTGGACGCCCGGGCGTGCATCGTGCTGCTGAAGGGATCCGAGAAAGTTCTTCGCAATCGAAGGGGCGGCTCCATCGCCGTAGGTTGCGGCCAGCAGAATGATACGCTTGGCTGTTGCCCATTGCGACGGGTCGAAGCGTGTCATGGGTGCCAGGTGCACCTTCAGGCCCTGCTCGACAAGTGCGGCATGCAGTGTGTTTGCAAACCCGGCCGTCGTGCCGCCTTCGCTCGCGACCAGGATCACCGTATCGGCAAGCTCTGCGGGGTGGGACTTCAGACGACGCAAGGACCTGCCAGCCAACCAGCTAGCAACACCCGTCCAGGATAGAATTGGAATGCTCAGAGCCGAGGCCGCGGACAAGAGTGCGAGCCACGCCATGCCTTGCCCTGTGTGAAGAGCGCGAACGACGCTCACCAGTTGATCGGTCCAGCCAGCGTCTGCCCACGCAACGAGTTCACCCGTCCCCTGGTCGAGATAGCCTTCACCGAGCGATGTCTTCAGGGTATAGACATCGGTGGCATCGGTAGGAACTGGAAAACTCAGCGATATCATTTCATCGACCGGGGTCATCTGAAGCTTCAGCATCGTTGCCGGATCAGCGCCCGTTCGACCGCTGACAGTCTGAGGGAACGACGGCCCACCGTCCCCTTCCGGGATGAACCCGAAGGTGGAGGCTGACATCAAGAGCGCCGTAAGCGACGACAGAACCAGTCCCGGAAGCGCCAGGCGCGACACGACAGAGTGCAAGCGTCCCTGACCTTGGCCGCGGACTGATCGGAAAATCATGAGCCAGCCGCCAGCACGCCTTTTGAGGAGCAAGATGCCGGAGAGCGACAGAATGAACATGGCCACAGCGCCGACAGCAGAGACGATGCGGCCTGCATCGCCGAGCAGCAGAGATCTGTGAAGGCTGGTCAGCCACCTCTGCACAGAAGACGTGTCGGCAGGACCTACCGCTTTGCCCGTCTGCGGGTCGATCACGGCCGATGCAGGCTGGTCGCCCTCGAAGTAGAACGCCGTGATCCGGCCGGATGGCGACCGCCTGATTTGCTCCACCGTTGGCTGAGCCGCTTGAACCCGCGCTGCAAGGTCGCCGACATTGATGCCATGAGCGCTCGATGTCTGAAGTGCCTCATTCACGGGGAAGAATGCGAGGCCAACCCCAGTCAATGCGATGACGCATAGAATGACTGCAGCGGGCACGCCAATCCAGCGGTGGAACAAGCGGATCATGTCACAGCTCTCCCGGTCAGCGCGTGTAGGTGAAGTCGGCGATGTAACGCGACCCGGATGTGGCCTGGCCTGCGCCCGAAGATGTGAGTGGCACAGCGATCTCGTTGGGAGCATCGCGCATATCTTCGACGGCAGTATCGATGTGAAGTTCATACCCGGCATCGAAAAGCGTGTCGGCCAGATCTAGCGTGATGCTGAGGGATCGACCACTTCCCACACTTGCGCCAGTAATCCCGTCGATTTCGGCCGTGTTGCCTGCGGTCGCGCGGTACCAGCCGCTCAAGTGCTGGTAATACTTCGCTTTGCCTCCCGCCATCCAAAGGCTGCCGGCGTAGTTGCCGGCAGCATCGGTGACGTAATAGGCGAGGTAAGCGCCATTGCCGCCGTAGTCCTTCAGATTGGTCGTGAAGGTGACCTGCGCGGCAGAGGCAAGGCCTGGAGTGACCAACGCCGTTGTCACGGCGAGCATCGCCAGAAAGGCTTTCATGAGTATGTCCTCTCTAAGGTCGGGAAATCAGTTGATCTGGACCGCAGGTTTCGATCCCGGTGCAAACAACCCGTTGGCGGGCGGCGTCGCGCTCTGCGGCTTCGTCATCCGGCCTTGGCCGCAGGCATCGTCATCATCATCGTCGCAGTCGCCATAGGCGCCATCGTCGTCGTCATCGTCTTCGTCGCTGTCGACCAGGATGAAGGGCTTGTCGCCGACATCAGCAATCGAGAATACGGGAGCAGCGAACGAGCCATAAGCGACCAGGAGACCGGTCCCGGCGCAGGCGGCGAGCAAGAGATTGCGAAGTGTCATGTCATTCTCCTTTTGAGCATTTGTGGTGGATGGGTTGTGGGGGGCTGCATCAGTCATCGTCGTCGTGCTCTTCTGCTTCCAGCTCGACGATCAGGAGTGTCTGCGGATCTATCTTTGCTTCGAACCGCTGCCCCCGACGATCGAAGCCGTAGACTTCGTAACAGCCGTCTTCGATCTTGATTCTGATGATGCGCCAGCCTTGATCTGCGGCCATGGCGCGAACCGCCTCCCTTGGCTGCCAGGTATCGATCGCCACGTCACAGTCATCACCAGCCTGAGCGGATGCCCCGAAGAGGGTGACTAGGACGATGGTAGGCAGCAGGGGGCGTGTCATGTTCATCTCTCGCTGTGTTGCAGCAAGGATTTCGCGCATCAACCTGACAGGGCCCTTACACGTGACGAGAAACTGCTTCAGCTTCCGGTAAGGTGGACGGGCGACAAGCTATGACGGGATCTGGAGTTGAAGAGATGCGCGTACTGTTAATCGAGGATGATGCCGTATTGGGTGCCGCCATCCGCGATCAAATCCATGCCGATGGCCATTCAGTGGACTGGGTCTTGAGGCTCGACAATGCAAACGAGGCATTGCTGGCCGCCACTTACGATCTGATACTGCTGGACCTGATGCTACCCGACGGGTTGGGTATTCCGTTCCTCAAGGCGCTGCGGTCGCGCGGTGATGTGACCCCGGTCGTCATCTTGACCGCACTTGATCAGGTCTCGGATCGAATCTCGGGACTGAACGCTGGTGCAGACGACTACATGGTCAAGCCATTCGATCTGGCGGAGCTGTCCGCGAGGATCGGCTCGGTAGCTCGTCGATATCACGGCAATCCGAATCCGATCATTTCGCTGGGATCAATCACCGTCGATTTGGCGGCGCGGAGCGTGTGGCTGGAGGGTAAGGCGGTCATTCTCACTGCCCGCGAATGGGTTCTGTTTGAAGCCTTCCTGCAGAGACCGGGACAACTCTTGTCAAAGGCCCAACTCGAGGAGCGGCTTTACTCCTTTGACACCGATGTCGACAGCAATGCGATCGAGGTTCATGTCAGTCGACTGCGAAAGAAACTGGGGGCTAAGGTCATCGAGACCGAGCGCGGCCTCGGCTATCGCCTGGGGCGGCCATGACCCATCGCGGCTCGATCCAGCAACGTCTCGCTTTGACCGTCGGGTTGGCCGTCACCCTGCTATGGCTGGCTGCAGCCGCAATCACGGCACATCATTTGAGTGGCGAGATGGAAGTCGTCTATGATGAAGGGCTCAGGGCTACCGCCCAGCGCATCCTCCCGATTGCTCGACATGATCTCCGCGAAAGTGGCGATCGTGGAGATATCTATGATCATGAAGACGATCACCACGAGTCTTCCGACGAAGAGGATGATCTCGATGAACGGGATGCACGTGAAGTCCGCTATGGAGACGAGGTGAGCTTCGTCGTTCGCGACCGTGAGGGACGCGTGCTGTTGTCCTCAAAAGGAGCCGACCCGTCGATCTTCCCGGCTTATACAGGCCAGGGTTTCGTTACAACATCAACGCATCAGGTATACCTCGATACGAAACCCGACGGGAATCTCACAATCGCAGTCGCCGAGCCGCTGGCGCACCGCTCTGCGCTATTGCGCCAGATGCTCTTGGGCCTCGTACTGCCACTTTTTGCAGTGATCCCGCTCAGCCTCCTGGCGATAGCCTTTGTGGTCCGAGGGTCACTCCGCCCTGTCCACGATCTTCGTGCGGAACTCACCCGTCGTGGCGCTCAGGATCTGTCACCACTGCCTGACGGAAACGTTCCCCGCGAGCTTATGCCAATATCGGCTGGCATCAATCAGTTGCTGGAGAAATTGAAGGCGGCATTCCTTGCAGAACGCTCGTTCGCGGCCAACACAGCGCATGAGTTGCGCACGCCAGTTGCCGGGGCAATCGCACAGGCACAGCGCATCCGGGCAGAAACGCATGAACCACAGACCAGCCAACGAGCCTCCGAGATAGAAGCCACGCTTAAGCGCCTGATGCGCATGTCCGAAAAGCTGATGCAGCTTGCAAGGGCGGAAGGTGGACGTCTGCAGGCGGATCAGTCGTCCGACGTTCGTCCGATCCTTCGACTGATCGCAGAGGACTTCATCAGAACAGGCGAAACCAGGCTCAAACTGGTTCTGCCCGAGAAGCCCGTGTTATCGAGGCTCGATCCAGATGCAATCGGAATTTTGTTCAGGAACATGGTCGAGAACGCGCTAAACCACGGATCCAAAGCTGAGAACGTCGTGGGATGTCTTGAGGAGGACGGCACAATCAGCGTGAGCAATGCAGGACCAGTTCTTTCGACCGACTTGATCGACAGGCTATCGCAAAGGTTCGAGCGTGGGCAAACAAGCACCACGGGAAGCGGTCTTGGCCTGTCGATCATCAAGACAATCTCGGATCGGACTGGCATGAAGGCTGAGATCGTCTCTCCCAGGTTCGGGTGCACCGATGGCGTGGAGGTCCGGGTCAAGCTTCCCACAGAGTGAGCCTTCTGCGGCTGCATAGCTCTAAGAGACACAGACCGCCGCAGTTGGGCTTAGGCGGACTTCCGCCACTGCGTCACCGTTGAGTCTCGGGTGGAGACCTGTCCTGTCCGGAAGCGACTCAGCAGCCTTGCAAGCATCTGAGCGCGCTCAGCCAGTTGCTCGCTTGCAGCGTTCTGCTCTTCGACGCTCGCCGCATTCTGCTGTGTTCCCTGATCGAGCTGGTGAACAGCTTGGCCGATCTCCTTAACGCCAACCGACTGTTCGCGTGCCGCCTCCACAATCGCCAGCACGTTGCGGTCGATCTCTTGAACCCGCGTGACGATGCCATCAAGGGCGGATCCCGTTTGGCGGACGAGATCGACGCCGGATTGCACCTGCGCTGCAGATTTAGAGATGAGCTGCTTGATCTCTTTGGCAGCCGTTGCGGAGCGCTGGGCCAGTTCTCGAACTTCCTGAGCGACGACGGCAAAGCCCTTCCCCGCCTCTCCTGCACGCGCGGCCTCCACGCCAGCGTTGAGTGCCAGAAGGTTGGTCTGGAACGCGATCTCGTCGATGACACTGATAATTGACGAGATCTCCTTTGAGGAGGCCTCGATCTCACCCATCGCCATCACGGCGTCCTTGACCACCCGCCCGGAATGTTCGGCGCTCGAACGGGTCTCCCTCACGAGGTTACCAGCTTCTGCGGCACGCATGCTGGAATCGCTCACCGTCTGGGTGATCTCCTCCAATGCGGCTGAGGTCTGCTCAAGCGCTGCCGCCTGCTGCTCCGTACGCTTGGCAATTCCGCCTGCACTTTCGCGCAGCTCGCTTGCTGTCTGGGCGATCTCTCCCGCAGTTCCCGAGATGTCGCCGATCAGATCGGCGAGGGTTGTGACAGCGGCGTTGAGGTCAAGCCGTGTTGTTTCCATGGACGGGTCAATGGGTGCGGAGATCTGGGAGGCCAGGTTTCCGGCTGCAAGCTCGCGGATTGCATCTCCCAGTATGCCAACCGATGCCATACGCTTGGTGACATCCGTCGCAAACTTGACGACCCGATAGATCTCGCCCTTAGAACTGTAGACGGGATTGTAGGTCGCCTGCAGCCAGATCTCCCGCTTGCCTTTGCCGAAGCGCCTGAAGGTATCCGCAATGGTCTCGCCACCGTTCAATCGCTGCCAGAACTCACCATAATCTTTGGTGTCAGCATAAGCGGGGTCACAAAAAATCCGATGCTTCTTGCCGACGATTTCCTCAAGCGTGTAGCCCGTTGCACCGAGAAAGCTGGAATTGGCGGTAACAATCGTGCCGTCGAGATCGAACTCGATGACGGCCACTGATCGCTCGAGCGTCTTCAGGATATTCTCATTGTGCAGAGCCGCGATCTTGGACTTGGTGATGTCAGCGGCAATTTTGACCACACCAACCACTCGACCGCCGCGGATAACGGGATCATACGAAGCCTCGATCCAGACATCCGACCCTGTCTTCGATAACCGTCTGAACTGCCCGTGTTGCGCCTTTCCGGATGCAAGGTCCCGCCAGAACTTTTGATATTCAGGCTTTTCTACCTCGCGCTTCTCAATGAAGATCCGGTGATGCTGCCCGACGATCTCGCTCAGGCTGTATCCCAGCGCCTGACAGAAATTCTGATTGGCCCCTTTGACCACACCATTCGTGTCAAACCAGATGATGGCATGCGACTGCGAGATGGCGTTAAAGAACGAGACTTCCTGATTGTCGGTGAACGGAAGGCGAAACATCGTCATGATCCTCACGGGTTGATCACATGATTGTTACTCCCGGCAGGTTAACGTTTTACATCAATACACTCTAAAAAAGACATCTCTCCTGCGGCCGAATGCCTCATTCAGCGCGTTCTCAAAATGTTCCCATCAAATTAGCGCTCACTTGCATAAGCGCCTGATGTATTTGACAAAAAGCAATTCCGACCAAGGCGTTCCCTACCACCCCATTCTCTAGCGATGCCCATCTGGAAATAACCCTGAGCGCGCCCTCCGCATTTCAGGGGAACCTCTTCCCAGTCATCATTGCGACCAGTTGGTGTCGGTTGCGGATGCCGCTCTGAAAAAGGTTGATGAGCAGCTTGGCATGCTCTGATGCTTGCTCCGAGTTGGGTTCCAGTTTCTTGAAAACGCATACAGCGTGATGTGCACGCTCAAGCATTGCGAGGTCCTCTGGGCGGAGCGGCGGTTCAACATTCTTCGCGACATCATCGATCATGGCGGCAAATTAGTGCGCCACTCCCGATTGGCAATGTCGCCCTTGGTCGGTTTCTGGAGGTGATCAGTGTCCTCAGGCAAGACGGGCATTTGGCCAAGCAAAATCATTTGGCCAACGATGCCGCTGAGGTCTGCTCATACGCGTTTCCGTGAGATATCCCTTAAAGTGGGAGGCTTGCTGAAGTCAGGAAAATAGGGTAGCCCCCTATGTTATGAGCCATATAAACAAGCATAAAGACAAACTGCTCGCCCGCGTTCGGCGGCTAAAGGGGCAAATCGAAGCTGTGGAGCGGTCTCTCGAAGCGGATGCGCCATGCGGAGAGGTCCTGAATCTCGTGGCCTCCATTCGCGGGGCGGTGACAGGTCTTACCGGGGAACTGATCGAAGATCACATCCGGGAACATGTTTCGAACCCGCAGACCGATCCCGATCAGGCGCGAGCACAGGGCACGGCAGAACTCATTGATGCCATCAGGACCTATCTGAAATGACCACGAGCACGCGACTTCAATCTCCTCACGACCATGTCTTCCTTGGCGACAATCACGCACGCAATGAGCGCCGTACCTGGCTCGTGATTGTGATTACCGCGACTATGATGGTGATCGAGATCGCTGCCGGCTCGGTGTACGGCTCGATGGCGCTGGTGGCTGACGGCTGGCACATGTCAACCCACGCGGCCGCGATGTTGATTGCAGCCCTTGCCTACATGTTCGCGCGGAAGAATGCCCGCAACCCCCGTTTCACTTTTGGCACAGGCAAGCTCGGTGACCTTGCGGCGTTCGGAAGTGCTGTGGTCCTGGCGCTGATTGCTCTGTTGATCGGCTGGGAGAGTTTGATGCGCCTCTACAGTCCTGTGGCAATCGATTTCCCGCAGGCGATCACGGTGGCGGTGGTTGGCCTTGGCGTGAACCTGCTCTGTGCATGGCTTCTGCGCGACGATCACACGCATCACCACCACGGACATGACCACCGTCACGCCCACGATCATGACGACGACCGCCATGTGCACCATCATCCCGCTGCCACCGACAACAATCTCCGTGCTGCCTATCTTCACGTCCTCGCGGACGCTTTGACGTCCGTCCTTGCCATCGCGGCACTCATTCTCGGAAGCCTCTACGGCTGGAACTGGATGGACCCAGCGATGGGTATCGTCGGAGGACTGGTTATTGCGCGCTGGTCGTGGGGGTTGATGCGGGATACGGGCGCGGTCCTGCTTGACTACCTCCCGCCGCATGAGGACCTGCCACAAGAGATCCGGGACATCATTGAAGGCGATGGTGACGAAATTGTCGATCTTCATGTTTGGCAGCTTGGCCCGGGACATCATGGCGCCATCGTCTCCGTCAGGTCCCCGGCACCGCTCACCGTCGCCGCTTACAAAGCCAAGCTGTCAGCTATTCACGATCTCTCCCATGTCACGATCGAAGTTCAGGCGGCTTAATCAGGACGCTCCCGCCAAGCCCCTAGTATCCGCTGAAGAGATGCTCGTCCTGCGCTGGACGAGCATCTAGAAGAAAGAACTCACAGGCGAACGAAAGTTCCGCAGTTCACTTCGCGGGTCTCTAAATCCAATTGGTGATGAAGGATTTTTGCCGGTTCGGCAAAAGGCTTCGGCCTATCGTGCGCAGTCCCCTTGCCGACGAAACACGCGCGAAGTGGCAGTCTCTGAACGTAGCCTACCTTTGCAGACATCAGTCACTACATTATTGTCGGCCATGCAACCGAAGGTGCGCGCCTCGAATCTGTTATTTGGAGTAGCAAAATGGTGATCTCATTTCTGCGCATCTTGGGAATTTTCCGTTGGAGGGAGCTTTCGTTCGCTGAGGCTCTCGCAAAGCATGGGTTCCGCGCGGCCAGACTCGGACACGTAAAGGTTCGTGAAAGACCTAGAGATAAACGTTTGCTCCGCCGCTTCTAATGATTGGAAAAGCGTTCATCGGTCATTGCAGTCGCGGCAACGCATCAGGATCCGCCGGCGACGGGAGGAACGTCGGCCGGGATAGCGGAGGGGGCGGAATGAGAATTACTCTTGCGGGTTGGGTGGCTTCGGTAGTTTTCATGAGCGCGGCATCAACGGCTGCCATCGAGATTTCGATGGAGCATGGAAACGCGACGTCGAAGATTATCGTTACTGGGCCGATTGAACGCGGTGATGCCAAGCTGTTCAGGGATTTCTGGGACGAGAATGCCTACGACTCGTTCAGGTTCGTGGTATCTCTGGACAGCCCCGGCGGCAGCCTGATGGATGGGATAGAGATCGGACAATTTCTAAGGAAGAACGGTGCGCATACCGAAGTTCGGCGATATTCCCCTGCGGTTGAGGGACAGTACTATCGAGAGGAGCTACCCGGCGCGGAATGCTATTCAGCTTGCGCTCTGGCATTTATGGGCGGGGTTGAGCGAGAAGTCGCTGACGATAGCAAAATCGGCTTCCACCAGTTTTATGGCGGGAGTAGCACGTCTGCACCGGATGTTATGGAAACCACCCAGTACATCTCGGCTTTCCTTGCTGGCTATCTCCGGGACATGGGCGCGCAACCTCAGCTCTTCGAGCTTCTGTCCGGCACGTCGCCGAGCAACATGTTCGTGCCAACTGCCGCGCAGCTCTCGGCGCTGAACATTGTGCCTCAGCTAGGATTTCATGGATTCAAGTTGATGCCGAAAGAGGGTCTGATCGTCGCAACCGCAGTCAATGAACGAAATCCAGACGCCATTGAGAGGCTCTACGAAATCGAAACCCTGTGCTGGAACAAGCGACCTATAGTCAATCTCTATGCGGCTAACGGTCAGCAGGGCTTGTCCGCGGAGATGGCGTCTAGTTCGACGACCCACATCGATGGCTTCCGTATTGACACCGCTTTGGGCAGCTATGAGTACGGAAAAGAGAGCATCCGGCTCTATCCGAACCAGAGGCTCTTAGCCTCACTGATCCTAGACCCCAAGGTTGCGACGGCTCTGGGTACGGGAAGTGGCGCGGTCGTGGTGAACAGTTTCACCGCCTCGGGAGTGTTTATCAGCGGGCGGATCGAAGCCCCACCCGGCGGAGATCCAGCTATCCTGGCTAGTTTTCGAGATTGCCTGTGACGGCGAGTCAGTTGAGATTGGTGGACAGGAGGTAGCTGGACGGTGCGAGAGTGGGTCGATACCGAAACTAACGAGGATGCCCGTGCGCTCGATCGGAGCATGTGGGACATAGTCGGAAGCGAGCAGCCAGACGGCACTTTCATTGCCAAAGCGGCGGGCCCTGCCCCCGAAGACAGCGAGTTTTGGTACGCAGCGCTCAATCGCATCAAGGATGATCCTGACCAGCGATACAACATGGCTCGACGCCATCTTCCTTTGCCCGCGGCATGGCGCGAAATGGCCCTAGCCTTGAGAATGAAGATACGCCAAGCGCGGAAAACGAGATCTGGATACGAACCGGAACTGAGGCAACTCCACAGTCTCGCAGCGATGAGCTCGTACGCTGACTACGGCGTGCTGCAGCGCGTTCCATACGCACGCCTTGCCGCGCTGAGCTTGTCCTACGACGTGGTGGGTTGCGACCGCCTGACTTTGCTTCGCAGCACAGACTGCAAATGGATGCGTGAGTTATGGGGTGAGCCTAGAAGTCACTCGACCGCGGCGGAACTCTACAAAGAAATGCTGGAGGCAGATGTCCGCAGGATTGAGGCGGACAAAAATGACGAGCAGCGGGAACTGACGGACCGGCTATTCAACCATGAATTCGGAACAACCGCTGACGCAAGCTCGTCCTCCGCGCCACCACCCCCGAGGAGGCGGCGCGGGATATTAGGTTGGATTTTCGGACGGTGAAGCACTCTGCCCTGGCCGTTCTCCCGCTAGCCAGATCGTAGCGACCTGCGCGCAGCTTCAGTCTCGCCCTTCAGCGTGTTGAGGACCTCTTCACCGGACAGCTCGAACCCAGCCACCAGTCCATCAACAAGTCTCTCACACGCTTGACGATGCCTTTCGAGGATTGTGGTTGCCCGCTCGAGCTGCTGCTTGAGGATCTTGTCCACCCTAGCGAGGACACTCGGATCCATCCGACTGATATCCACCATTGGCGCATCCCAGATCTCACCGAGGGACGCCAGGCCATCCCCCATTCCATAGGTCCGCTCCAGCAAGATCGCCCTTCGTGTCGCGTCATAGAGATCCGAACCTCGCCCACCGGCGGCACCATCATCATGACATCCCAAGAGCATCTGTTCGGCCGCCATTCCGGCCAGTCCCATCGCGATCGCATCGAGATAGTGCTCCTTCGTACGGCGCGCCCAGGGTTGCCTTCCGAACGTTGCCTTTCCCACCGATTGGTCCGACATCGTCAGCAGGATCGTTGGTGAGATTTCGACGCGAACGAGATCCATGCCAAGCGCAATACCGACCACTGCATGACCAATTTCGTGAACAGCATTCACCCGCAACGTCTCCGGAGGAATGAGCACGGGGACGGGGATATGATGCAAAACGTCCGCGGCACAGATCGGCCTCCGATGCCTGCGTGCACGGCGTCTAGCGTCGCGAGCGATCCTCTGGATGTCTGCTCCCGAAGCGCCTCCGCAGGCCTCCGCGAAGGACTTGAGTTCGGTGTCATCAAATCCATCGCGAAGATGCATCCGAAAGATTGCGGTACGCGCGCGCGCGTCAGGAAGCGGAATCTTGACGTGACGATCAAGACGGCCGGATCGTAGGATGGCGCTGTCGATCTTGTCTGGATGGTTCGTCGCAGCAACAATAACGACCCCTTCCCGTCCCTCCAGGCCATCCATTTCCTCAAGCAGTCCGGTGATCGCCTTCATATCGTAAGACTCGTTGCTCGAGGTCGTGCCGCCTCTGGAGCCGAAGGCGTCGATTTCATCGATGAAGAGGATCGAAGGTGCGTTCTTCTTCGCCTCACTGAAGCTTCTTTGCATGGCCTTTAGAAAGTCACCAAGGTGGCCTTTGCCTTGCCATTTGGCGTAGGATGCAACAACGAGTTCTGCCTTGCAGCTTGCCGCCAGCGCTCGAGCGAAGATGGTCTTACCAGTCCCAGGTGGTCCAGATAGAAGCACCCCGCGGTCGACCTCGTCCCACGAAATCGTGCCGCCTCGCCAGTCATTGAGGTCGCGCGCAAGATCGAGGCCCCAAACCTTTGCATCACCGTAGCCCTCCATATCCTCCAAGCGAATCCCGGCGAGTGCATCCTCGGGCTTGCCTTGCGCTGCATGAGGCGTGGGAACGCTTGATGACATCATCCTCTCAACGATCGTGAGGACACGCGGCATGGGACGGCCCCACGTCATGGCCAGCTTCAACCGCCGCCAGTCGCATGTGATCAGGGCCTCCGCCTGCTTCTCCGTCACGGCGCTGCCATATGCCCATTGGACCACTCCGCGCGCCTGCCGGACATCGGGAGGCTCCACCTTCACGACGATGTCGAGTGCATGCCGGAGATCGGGCGGGATAGCGTCATCGGATCGGAAAAAGACGATGGTTCGCTTGTGTTGAAGCATGTCCATCAAAGCTTCAATGTGGTCGTCAGACCGCTTCTCATCGAAGATCTTGACGAATTCCTGGAAGCGGTAGTCAGTCCTGTTCTCAATGAACATAACAGCAGCTTTCACATAGCTCGTCTTCCGCTCCCAGTTTTCGAGAACGATGCCGACGGCGAAATGTGGGACGCGTCTGTAAGGGCGGATCGCCTTTGTGATGCTGGCATAAGCAAGGTATTCCGGCAGCGAGAAGCCCTGCCGGTCGCGACGAACGTTTTTCATGGTGTAATCCCGAATGGAAGATGATGCGAATGGCGCTTAGTTGCGCGTCACGTCATCCACCTATCCGTCGGATTTGCGTGTCAGGGCGGATCATCCCACTGTCGAGGTCGAGCTCAAGGTATCCCTGAAGCACGAGTGCGGCCACTGTCGGCATGGGGCGACCTTCGCTGACGGCGGCCATGCATTCAGCGACCGTTAAAGACCCCATCTCTTCCATGGCCGCCAGAATTCGAATCCGATCACCAAGGGGCGGCCTGTATGCGCCGTACCTCAAGAGATCCTTGGCATTGCGGAGGCGAAAGCATCCCTCAACTTCCACCATCGCAATAGGGCGATACCTGTACCCCATGGATTCGATGGCGGGCACGACCCAGGATGGAGGCATGGGTTCTTCATAACCCACATCGATCAGATAGGTGCCGTTGTCGAAGACTGCCTGGAAATCGATTGTGTGTTCTGTGAAGCCGTCATGACGGCTCACTCTTGGAGCTGCCCGCCACTCGATCACATGCGGATCGACATCCATCAGACACGCATAGTCCCGCGCATGTTCTGAGCGAAACGTGACAGGACCAACGTTTTTAAGCGTGGCCTCAGCGTAGAAAATCTTAGGCCGCTTCACTGGGCGAGGAGCACCACTTCTCCACTGGCCAGGATTCGAGACACTCTTCATAGCATCCCTCGTAAACGAAACGCAGAACAGGGCGACACCGGACGGATCCGGAGTGCGTCAGCGTATTCGTGTCGAATGATGCGCGGAGCTATTCATGGGCTGGAACAAATACAGAACACGCAGTACGACGTCAACCCCACTGATCAAAAGATCCCGGAAGCTGACGGCCATCGACCGATACCGCATGCCTCACTCCGGTATCGGCTCAAGGATGAACCCGCCAGAAGTCGGCGCTGTAGTTGTTCAGGCCGCCGCGGCTATCCTCCCTTATCTTGAAGGTATCCGGGATCTGTGCGCCGTCACCACCGTCCTTTAAATAGTCTCGAACCGAACTCACAGCGAGCATCCGAAGATATTCGTATGTTCTGGCGAGGTTGTCCTGTCGCTCCTGCTCGAGTTTCGCCTTGCTAGGCTTTCGCGCGGTGGTCGAGAGACGCGACAGCGGATCTGGGCGCACGGAATGGTGAAACGTGATGCTTCCGAGATTCCAGGAGTCGTCAGCGGCTGCGCGCCATCTATACGGCACGCGGATCTGCATGCTCTCGGACAAGCGGTGTGGCCAGAGCATGTCGTCATCAACGTGGAAGAATTGTCCTTCACGTTCCTCCGTTTCCAGACGACTTTTCATTCCGCTGACTGCAAATGACAGATCATCGCCTGCCCGCCTCGCCCACGAGCTCTTATCGGCCCGGTTCTTGGCGGATTTGGCTTTCCGAAGATCTTGGAGTGCACGGTCGAAGGAATTTAGCTTCAAGGAGACATCGCCACCGCAACTCGACAACGGAAGCCCGTACAGAGGCCCCAAAAACTCCGCCATGACCGCCTCATCGATCAGGCGGTCAAGCGTGCGCGTGTCAATCTGCCTGATCGCCGACTTTTCGCTGTCGGAAAGGTTGATGCGTACCATGCGTTGATGCCTCCCACGTTTCCTCAATGCTGCGCGACGCGCGGGACCCGCGCAAGTTGATTTTTACGGCATTTGCCCCCAAATCTGCCAAGCCGTCATCGAAGGGCCAGCATCGAGAACGCTCATAAATAGCAAGGGGATACTATGCCGATCAAACTTCCATCTTCGTCGCCCAAGCGCGATCTCGTCCGGAAACTGGTGGATGCAAGCGTGTCAGCAGTGCCGTTTGCGGGAGGGCCCCTTGCCGCGATCTATAGCCTGACACATCCACCGCAGTCTGAGATCGAAGAGGAACGCTGGCGACAGGAAATCACAAAATTGGCGAACGACGTCGAAGCGGCGGTCAACTTCATCCTGAAGCGCGTGTCGCTGTCCGAGAATGCTGCCTACTTGGGTCGCTGGATGAGCGAGAATGCGAAGACGGGCTGGGCTGACATCTTCGATTATGATCAGATCGTTGCCCAGTTTCCTGAAGCATCGAAGACGGAGATCCTCGAAGCGGTGGGTGAACTTGAGATCGAAGGAATGCTGCGGATCAGCAAGGTTCTTGGCAGGCCGTTTAGCCATGTCCGTGCCGGATCTAGGCTGTATGAAGCATTCGACCCAATTGTATTCGGGGATGTCAGCCCGCGGCGTGATGCGGTGACGGTTGCCATGGCTGTCCTTGATGCGGATGCGATGGTTTCCTGCGCAGCGATTGCGGATCAGCACGGATGGAGTGTCCGTCGCATCAACCCAGCTCTAGCCATCGTCGGCGAGATGATTGCCGATGGGCGTAAAAGCCGCCCTCTTGGCCAGCCGCTTGGCATCAGGGCGATGATGGCGGATCCACAGGAGCGGGTGCGCCTAAGAAGGTTCGTGAAAGAGGTGAATGGTGCCGATTGAGCCCTATTCGTAAAAGTTCATGGTCCTGCCAGGATGACGATAGAACAAAGACGGGAGGACGGAATGATTGACCTTTGGGATCTAAAAACGCTATCGGCGGCGACGCTCGTAATCATCAACCATAACGCTGAGCTGATCCGCGACTACTTCGCGCGGGAGGCATCTATCATCGATTTCAGACGGACCTCGACGCTCCGGGATGTCATCCCGACGAATGAATTTCGTGATCGCGTGATGGAGTTGGAAGCCGAGGTCGAAACCTCGATCATGGGAGATACGATCCGTAGCTTCCACTATACGAGGATGACCGATGACGAGGTGCGTGCCATTCAATCCCACGGCATCCTGATGACATCGCTTCCGATGTTTCGGGCAAAGCTCGATGCCATCGTAGCCGCGGGGCGTATGACGCAAACGGTGTCTGAACACGTCTATAACAACAGCGCACTCGTCACGGGAGACTACGGGGAGAGGGTGGGCACGTTTTGGGCCACCGCGCATCCCTGTGCGATCAATGACAGCGGCATCACGCCCTTTCTCGAGAGCTGGGGCGGGGAAATCTCACGTTGGGCAGTCGAGGATGAGGCTGTTCTCGAAAACTTGCGCGTACTCGGAAAGCCGCGGGTGATCGAGCTGGCAATTCCGATCGCCCTTACAGGATGGGTAGTGGCACGCCTCGCTCAGCAGATAATTGCGGTAAAGGGACACGAACCACGGCTTCCTGGCGGCTTCGGAGCTGACATTTGCATCAGGCAGCCGCTCCCACCTGCGAACATCCTCCGCGTTCTAACTGAAGGTGATCCGCACTTCGCCTCTCTGGGCCGGAGGTACCCACTCACCTACGCCGAACGCATGTGTGATGAGGAGGAGTGATCGGCGGCATCATTTCCGCTTGTCAGTCTTCGGATCGGGTCGGAAGGTAACATAGAAATTGTTGTCGATGACGGCGTTCCGGAAATCCTCAGAGGTACGCTTCCTTGGTGCTTCAGCCACGCGTTCGACCACGGCGCACGCAGATCCGATCTGCGAGCGCTTGACGTGGTTTCCGGGGTTGTTCTTCACCTTGATCATCAGTAGTCCGTGAAGATCTTTCTCAGATCCTTATCGCTTATCTTCTCTCTGCAGGCATCGCCCACTCGGCGCGCCTTACCACCATTAACGCTCTTGTAGCAGGTGCTGGTTCCATCGGCGTTAACGGTCAGTTCATACTTGATCTCGTCGCTTGCCTTTGTCCAGACCTTCTTGTCGGGGTGTATCGACAGCCGCCAGTCTAGGCATTCACCGTCGATTCCAGCCATCGCGTTGGCGACATCGAGCGCCGACTGGTAGCGATCGTCAGGCTTAGTTTCCAGACACTTCTTGATCACATTGCGGAGCGTCCCTGGCACATGCGCGGCGAAGGACTTGCGGTCGGGAAACCTGCCGTTCCTGACATCGAAGCGGAAAGTGTCGCGGTCGAAACCCGCACCTGTCCCGTATTTCGCCATCTGCGAATAGAAGTGTTCGTTGCCGTTGCTCATCCGGTACAAGGTGAGCCCGACCTGATAGACGTCGAATGTCCGGTCGAACTGGTCCGTCTCCAGAGCTTCCGGCGCGATCATGGGATGGTAGTGCCTGTCCTGGACAGCCACCCCACGATAATTCATCTGCTTCGCCTGTCCGAAATCCGATACCAGCGCCTCGCGCCGCGGCGATAGCAGGATATTGTCCGGCTTCACATCGAAGTGCACCAGGTTCTTTGAGTGAATGTTATGGAGACCTGCTAGGATCTGCGATCCGAGCGTGATGATTTCCCGGACAGTCATGTGCTTCCCGGTGATCAGGTCCTTAACTGAGCCATTCTTGTAGTAGGGCATCGCGACATAGACGTGGTCAGCATCGAAGCATGCATAGTGGATCTGCACCACATGGGGATGCGCGCTCGAATAGAGAGCCTGGGATTCGGCGAAGAATTCGTCCGGGGAATTCAACGTCTTTTTCCGGATCCGCTTTGTGACGATTTCGGCGTTGAGCTGATGGTCTCTGGTCACGAACGTTTGAGAGTTGCGGCCATCCTGTCCAATTTCCCTGATGATGTCGAAGGCCAATTCCGCCTTTTGGTATGGCTTAAGCATCCTTGGCTCCCATGGCGCACAGGATTGCTTCACGCGCTTCCTTGCTCATCTTGGTCCAGTTCTCGACACCCGGATCCTTCTTGCCGTCGGCGAACGGTTTGAAATCCTCCCGATCAATGCCGATGCGCTTCGATATAGAGGCAATCTGCCCGACGTAGTAGGATCGCAGCTCGCTGCTCGCGAAGGCCTCTAGGATGACACCCTCAATCTGGATGCGCTCGATATTCGGGGTGGCCAAGCCCTCTGTCACGCGGATACCAGCGCTCTCGACCTTGTACTCGCGAAGCACGTCGAGAAGGTTCGAACGCACATACTTCAAAGCCGCCGGAGTCTCAAAGGCCGCGGGGATCTTGATCTCTTCGACGTTGACGATGGCTTCTTCGTCGGCATCGTAGATAGCGAAGGTAACAACCTTCGGAGCGGCCCGAATCCCTATGGTGATCATGTTTCCTCCTGCCCCGAGTACGTCCCGTCACATTGGCTGCCGTGGACGAGTCATGGTTATTCTACTCGTGTCGACGATTGCAACTCAAGGATTTGTTTCTCCAAACACTCAATCGTCGGCCCACCAGGGTGAATCTATTGCCAACCTCTGAAGGTCAGGCGGCGCAACCACAGGAGTCGTCTTTCATCAGGCAGGGACGAGAAAATCCATCCAACGCCAAAGCAAAACAGAAGAGGGAAAACGGTGACATAGACAGCTATTTGCAATGCAAATACTAGCGTCGATTCCGGTTGGAGGCCGACACCCAAGAAGGAAAGAACAAGCCCGACCGCCGCTCCTGTTAGAAAAAACCCCAACTCCAAGAAGCTCATGCGTCACCGTTCTCAATATTGTCCGTTGTCTATGCTGAGCTCAGATTTGAACGGGATCAATCCCAGCATCCCTCCAGAGAGTGAGGCGGCGTCAAAGGAGCCGTCCACGTAGATGTGAATGCCTCAGGTCATAGAAGGCAACGGCACTCATGTTCTGGTGCCGTAATCGCTGATCGTCCTCAGCCAGCGATCTGGGGTCGCTTCGAACTAGTCCCGAGCGAAGCCTCGGAAGATTTCCACAGTTAGTGCACGTTCAGCCAGAATTCATCGGTTCCATCACTATCGGACCGACGAAGCCGAAGGCTGCTAATCAAGCCACCCGATCCGATCTTGCGATATATGCCGAATGACCATAACAACCTCTAATGGGTAGTTGAAGGTCAAGACTCACACGGGTTTCTTGGATGCTGTATCGGTACGAAGATCTCGGCGATCATCAGTTCGAAACATTGATCGTCCTGCTATGCCGTCGTCTGTTAGGGGCAGGCGTTAGAGGATTCGCGCGGGGTCCAGACGGTGGACGGGACGCAAAGTTCATGGGCGTTGCAGAGCTCATACCGAGCAAGGGCGCCCCGTGGTCCGGCACGGTCATCGTGCAAGCTAAGCATACGAACGCCTACAACAAGGCATTCAGCGAGACAGACTTTTTCAACGTTGGATCGGACCGCAACGTTATCGCCGAGGAAATACCGCGGCTCAAGAGACTGCGGGCCGCGAAGCAGCTAGATCATTATATGCTTTTTTCCAACCGCAAGTTGGGAGCGAACATCGATCAGGCCATCACCGATCACATCGCTACCGAAACCGGGTTGCCACCGTCCTCCATACTTTTGTACGGCATCGAGGAAATCGAACCGTGGCTGAAGCAGTTCGACGACGTGCCGAAGCTCGCCAATCTGGATCCGATCGAGTCCCCATTGATCGTTTCACCCGACGAGCTGGCGAGGGTGGTCGAAGCGTTCAGGAGCCACGATACGGCACTGAAGGAGGCAATCGCCATGCATCCCGTCGAGCGCATGCCGTACGAGCAAAAGAACGAAATCAACAACATGTCGGCCGACTATGCCAAGACCCAGCGCAAATACTTTCTCAAGGACACGGCGCAGATACAGAATTTCCTCGCGGCACCGGAAAACAAAGAAGTCCTTGAATCCTACGAGACGGCCGTGACAGAATTTCAGTTGAAGATCATTGCGAACCGCCAAGCATTCCAAAGCTTCGACAAGGTTATGGAATATCTTACGGATCTGCTGTTCGGGCGCGATCACGTTCTGCGTGCGAACAAACGACTGACTCGGGCCATGATCTTTTACATGTACTGGAACTGCGATATCGGGCTTGAAGAAAAGAATGCTGCGACCGTCTAAGCACTCTCACCCAGATCGGACAGTGGTGAATGTCGCCCTTCTGCTGCTGAAGCGGCTGAGGGAACGCCGCCTGTGCGAATACGAATCCCTGCTCGCCTACGCGCGAAAGTCGGTTCCGGGCGGTGACGTGCTGTTTCTCCCATCGCTAAGTTTCCTCTTTCTTATGGGCGTGGTCGAATACCATTCCAAAACTGACTCTTTCGAATACGTAGGCAAGCATGAAGCTGTCTAAGCTCTATACGAACAGGCCGGAGATCTTTAGGGCAATCGAATTCAACCAGGACCTGAACGTGGTCATGGCGGAAATCCGTCTGCCTGAGAACCGCAACAGAGACACGCACAATCTCGGCAAGAGCACCGTCGGACGCCTTCTAGACTTCGGTCTGCTTTCCAAGCGGGATCAGAGGTTTTTCCTATTCAAGCATTTTGATAGGTTCGAGGAGTTCGTCTTCTTTCTGGAGATCGAGCTTGGCGGTGGAGGTTACGTTACTGTCAGGCGCAGCGTTGCGGACGCGAGCCGCATAGCCTTTAAGAAGCACCTCTCAGGACATCTGGACTTCTCCGCGTCCCCCGAGCGCGAATGGGACCATTATGACGTACCGTTCGAACGCGCCCGGGAGATGCTGGACAGCTATCTTGGTCTACATTTCTTGAAGCCGTGGCACTACCGCAAGCTTCTCGGTTATTTCCTGCGCTCCCAAGAGGACTACGTAGATGTCTTCCAGCTCCGACGCTTCGCGGGTGCCCACGCCGACTGGAAGCCAGCTTTGGCGCATATCCTCGGCTTCAACGGCGCACTGATCGAAGAACACTACGCGAAAGAGGATGAGCTCGAAAAGGAAGAAATCAAGGCAACTACCATCCGTCAGGAACTCGGCCCGGAAGCAACCGACCTAGCCAAGATCGATGGCATGCTTCTACTGAAGAAGAAGGAGGCGGAGCGTAAGCAGGCCGAGGTTGATGCCTTCGACTTCCGTCGGCAGGACAAGGCCGAAACTAAGGATTTGACCGATCGCATCGATGTGCAGATCGCGACCTTGAATGAGCGCCGGTATTCCCTCACGGCAAACCGCAAGAAGATCATGACTGCCCTGCAGGAGGACCAGCTCCTCTTTGATCCCAACGATGCCGCAGATTTGTTCGCCGAGGCGGGGATCCTTTTCGCAGGGCAGATCAAGAAGGACTTTGAGCAGCTCATCGCTTTCAACAAGGCCATATCGGACGAACGTCGCGCTTACCTTGAGGAGGACAAGGAGGAGATCGACGCGGAGCTGCGGTCGATAAGCAGCGAACTGAACAGCCTAGGCAGGCGTCGCTCGGAAGCTATGGCCTTCTTGAGCGAAACCGACATGTTCGCGAAATACAGGAAGAACTCCAACGACATCGTCACGCTTCGCGCCGATATTGCAACCCTTGAGCGCCAGCGCGACTCGCTACACCGCCTACAGGAGCTGCGGTCCAAGGTTCGTAGTCTCAAGGAGGACAGCGCGCGGCTGGTCCAGCAGATCGAAACTGATGTCGAGGCGCAGAGCGCGGCCGACGACAGTCTCTTTTCCCGCATACGGGTTTATTTCAACGAGATTATCGAGGAAGTGATCGATGCCAAGGCGTTGCTGAGTGTGCGTGTCAACCAAGAAGGACACCTCGACTTCAGTGCAGAGCTTCTGAATGACGCAGGCAATGCGACAAGTGCCGACCGCGGTTTCAGCTACAAGAAGCTCCTCTGCATCGCCTTCGATCTGGCAATTCTCAGGGCGCATCTCTCCGAGGAGTTTCCCCGTTTCGCCTATCACGACGGCGTCTTTGAATCGCTCGATGACCGGAAGAAAGAAAATCTGCTAGACGTCCTTCGCCGATACAACGCACTCGGCCTCCAGTCGATCATCACGCTAATCGATTCAGACCTTCCTCAAGTCGTCAACGGCGAAGCGGTGTTCGCTGCTCGGGAGATTGTGTGCGTTCTTCACGACGAAGGCGACGATGGTCGTCTGTTCAGAATGCCGTCGTGGTAAGCACTAGAGCCTCTGCGCCAGGCAAAAATGCCCGCCGTGGCGTGTTCCGCCTAAAGGAGACGGCAAACTTGAGGCATAAAATGCAGTGAGCTCACGCAACAGCAGAGGGGTGCATAAGATTGAAGTTCTTTTGAAGTCAGTCTCCGAACCGAAATTCGACGGACAACCCCAGAGGGAGCGTCCGCCTCAAGTAGGTCAGAACCCTAGATCTGAGCTCGGCATCCGTCAGGACGGGTTTCGGTGCCCATGGTGGCGTATGTTCGAGTTCGTAATCAGCAACAGGATCAGCCGCACCATCAAGGATCTCGCCATTCTGCTTATAGTAGGCATAGGCGAATTCTTCAGCAGCAATTGCATATCGCAGCGATTCACGCTGATTTTCGGCAGCTTCTGCGGGGCTAAGTGATTTCACTGCAGCAAGCGTAAGGGCAAATTCCATACCCGTGTTGTAGAGGGCCTGTGCAGCATCCTCGTCAAGCTCCTGAATCCTGAGAGTGTCGGTGTAATATTCTAGTTCTTCGATCATCAGGTCCTCCAGTCGGAGGACCTATATCCGCTGGTGGATTAATGAAGCGTTGTCTGTGCCATCAGGCCGTCTAGGGCCATTATCCGGTTGTCGAGCGAGTGAATGGCGGCTCTCGTGAAATCAGACAATCGGGCAAAACGGTCGGGGTGCCAAACGAAATTCATACGATCACGATGAGCCATCCCAGCATGCACCCAAGCCTGAGCTAGCCCCGATCTCGCTGTCGCCGCAGCAACAGCGACCAGTGCCGCGAGAACCGCTCTTAAACGATCGGGATCCGCGTCATCGATCAATGCAAACCTTGCCTGCTCAGCATCGACTATAAACGTCTTGAAAATGCCGCGCGCTGTTTCAACTGCCTCCTTTTGGGAATCAGGCGATCTTCCAGCGATATTAAGCGACTGCCATTGGCTAAGCGTCTTTTCTATAAAGGCCATTTCCTGGCGAGCCGAAGCAACGGCCAAACCGCCTCCACACCGATTTTGCATGATGTGCCCTCCCACTTCACCAGTGTGGAAGGACGACCTGCCGGCGGGAATACTTTGCGGGGTCTATACGACCCTTTTCTTGGTGCCGCGGCCTTAGCGGTTTTCAGTATGACGGGCACTCGTCGGAATCGTGAGAGCCAACACATAACCTCTTTGAATGTGGTGTTTTTTCACCTTTCTAGGCCGCCGCGCTCAAGGTTGATGCGCTCGATGTAGAAGTCGTAGCCGGGATCTCGCAGGAGTCCACGTTGCCAAGGAGACGGGGCTCAGGTCGAGAGCCGCCCGCGCCGCCGCATCCGCGATCTCATTACCCTCGATTCCGTCGTGCCCCTTGCACAACTGAATTCTGACCAGCGGGCTTCGCTCCAGAAGTGCATCGAGTTCCTGCCAAAGATTCGCATCCGGGATCGACCGCCGTCTTTCGCGGGAATTCGCTCTCACCCGCGTCCAGCCGTTTCCGCGCCACACGTGCCGCCACCGATGGCATCCCTCGACCACATGGGCGGAATCCGTCCAGATTACTGAGGCCATCTTCGGGGCCTCCCGCTCAAGCCAACTTGCCGCCTGAACAACGGAAAGGACTTCAAACGTGTTGTTCGTCGCACCGAACGTAGTTCCCGAGGCCTTATGGATCTGGCGGCCGCCGTGCACTACCACAAATGCCCAGCCTCCAGAGCGGGAGGACAAATCGAAGGAGCCATCGGCGTAGACGGCAAGCTGATCAGTTATCGAATGCAGCATAGCGTTACCGATCGGTCGAAACGTCGAAGATGCCAGCTCGGAGTCGCATCGCCGTGAGATAATACACTGTCAGGGTTAGCCCATCGAGGTGGCATCTGAACAGCCCATGCCTTGGAGCCAAATAATCTTCTCCCCTTCGGTAACCTCGCCCTATGTGCGCTTTCCTTGAAGAAGATGTGTTCAATCCCGATATTCATTCAGGAACTCGCGGCTGCCGACTTCGTTAATCTGGCGCAGGGCTGGGGCAGCGCTCAGATGTTTGTAATTTACCTCAGGTTCTGATAAAGATAGCAGACCATGATGCACTTTGGACCAGATATCATTCCTGCGGAGTTTCCGGAGCTAAGCGCTATCGTTTGGAACCGCAACCCTGCTCGTCCAATCGCGGCTCGGGAAGTTTTCGCACTGTATGAGAGGAACTGGCGCTTTATCGACAAAGATCATCTCACGGCTCGTGAGCAGCGCCTTATCGATGAGTTGACCGAAGAGTTCGGCCGCGGCTGCATGCTGACTGCATAACTCTGGCTAGTGGCTTGCATTTTTCATCACCAGAAGTCCATCCTGCTTACATAACGATTGGGACAGATCGATGGTGTATGCACGACCGGAACATAACATAATCCTCGAATTGCTTACCTCAATGAAGCGAGACGTGTTATGGGATAACAAGTGCTACTTCGGGGGCGGGACGGCAATCGTGCTGACCCTTGACGAGTACCGAAAGTCTTTGGACCTAGATTTCCTTTGTGCGGACACCGACGGTTATAGAGAGCTAAGGAACGGCTTTTTTGGGAGCAGCGGTATCAGCTTCCTTTTCCCGCCAGACGCGACCCCATTACGCGATGTTCGAGCCGACTCAACGAGTGTCAGGCTTTTTCTTGAGTACCAGGGCCAGAGGATAAAGTTTGAAATTGTCCGGGAGCCTCGGATCGAGCTCGAGGGCGATCCCCACCCCACCCTACTCGTACCCACGCTTAGCGCACGCGACATGTTCGCGGAGAAGCTGCTTGCCAACGCCGACCGCTGCTACGACCGTGCGGTGGCTTACCGAGATGCAATTGATCTCGGTCATCTTGTAGCAGCTCATGGCGGGCTAAACCTCGATGCGATCACAAAGGCAGAGCGCGCTTACGGTGATGACATCTTGCGAAAAATGAAGGGCGTTTTGAACCACCTCATCGATAGAAGCCATATCCGGTACGCCGCCGACGTTCTGGACATGGACTACAATCGCACTGTCCAGGTCATCGAGGGTTTGAGGAAGGCTGCTCGAGACGTATGGCCTGCCTCCGGTATAGAGGAAGATCCGGAGGCAGAGAATGACAGAGACTGGAGCTACTAACCGTACTTATGTTTTAACCGTCATCCGCGCCCACGAACAACCGGAAAGTCCAACACCTTCCCGCCCTCTTTAAGATAGCCTGCCTTGTTTTCAAGCCTCACCACCTTTGGTGGGATCCACCGCGTCACCAGTGGCCTCCCCTCGCCGCCTTCGTCCTCCACAATCCAGCGACCGGGGCTCAGCGTGGTGTTCGACCAGTCGATATTCCAGTCCACCTCATCGCACCCGCACTCATAGATCTCGGTGCGCTTGGTTCCGGCGGTTTCCACGCGAAATGCAGACATGGTTCCTTGGATGTCCGGACGAGATCGCGAGAGGTATAGCATCGCGTTCGTTGCCAGCCGGGCCAAATGCCAGAGGCTAGCTCGTTTCGCCAGGGTCTTGTCGCCCTTGATATCGAGCTTTTTGTAATCCAGTTTCGCGATATCCGCGTCCTCGGGGATCGTGAAAGCAAAGAAGCGCTCGAAATTCGCTCGAGAAAGACCGGGCATATGGTGTTCACGCTCATCCCAGTTGGGATAATTAGTGACGAATGTCAAAAGCCAGCCGCGGACGGGGCTATCCGTGTGGTTGACATAGAAACCTTCGATCAGTGCGGCCGGGTTGTCTTGGTCGTACTCCAATGTCGCTCCGACATGGCAGTACACTGCTGTCCGGAGCGGCAAGACGTTCTTCAGTAAGATGCCATCGGCCCAGGTAGCTTCCAAGTGCGGGCCTATCATCTCCATGTCCAGTATGATGCCATCATTATCTAGGTGATGACGCCTTATTCTGTGCATGTGAAACCGTGCGCGCTCGCTGCCCTTGCGGCGGTCTGCGTACTCTATCTTCCGGTATATGCTCTCTACGGCACCGTCGCTGATGTCAGCACCGGCCGAAGCCTGCTCCGCGAGTATCCGCTCGCGAAGGTTATTCCGCTGGACACCTCCTAGGCCAACCCAGACATCGTAACGCAGAGGATGATACCAGACAGGAACTCCCCCTATCTCGTAGCCTTTACCACCCGTACCATTGCTCTTGTTCACCGCTCGTCCCCGCTGAATCGTCCTCCACACGCTATATCGGATAGCGAATGGCGCCAATGGACCGGTATCATATTACCTCTTCGCCCTTGACATTTCGAACAAACCAGGAACATATGTTGTCGCGCCAGTGTAGCGGCACCGATCCATGATGGAGACGGACATGATTATGCGAATACGAATAATTCGTCGGTGAAACGGTGTGTAGCATCCTCATCGGGATGTGAGCCTCATCGCGTTGCGTTGCACCCGCTCAATCGAATCCTTTCAAAGCACGTTTCGAGCAGCCTGGCGCTGTAGGTCTGCGCCTGCAAGTAAACGCAGCCTTTGCTTGATCTCGAGAATTCCAATTTCTTGAAGAACCTTCCGGGTTACTTCCGGCGTGGCGAACGCACAAGGATTCACGAACGGATCCTTAGTGATGAGAGCGTACTGCAGCACAAGTGAATTCGAGATAGAGAAGCGAGATCATAGGGTTACCATGGATTCGAGTTTTGGGTGGGGGCTTCACAACTCTTCATCTCTGTGCTCCCTTGTGTCCGTCGGATGGCTGCGGCCACGAGACAAAGCAGGCATCCAAATTTAACCCTTCAACATGCGACCGACTTGATCCGGGGCGTGAACGGAGAAGCTTTGCAATGCAAAACGAGACACTAACAAAGCCTCACATCCAAGCAGAAATGAAGATGGCTGAAATCGAAGCGTGGCTCTTCGTTGAATTCGAGAAGCTAAGCAGCGAGCGGTGCAGGGGAATGCTGACCGCTCCTTCCCCTGTGCAGACATCGTCTTTCGCCATCATACCTGCCGCCAACGCCTAGCCGTCGGCACCAGCAGCGCCGTCAAAATCTGAAAATTCCAAAATCAACAACGCGCCGAACGATCAGCGCGAATGGAGAAGGCATGTCTACGAAACACATGAAACCTCGCGAGAACGCCACAGATGAAATGTGGAGGACGATTTTCGGGCGAAAGCACGAACCCAAGCGCGCCTTCAAGAAGCGCGCACGACATAAAACGATTGTCGTCAACCATCCTACTTCGAAAGCCGCCAGGAATGGGATGATCCGCGCACGGTTGCCGCTCATGGCTGATGGACTGACACACATCGATGTGACGTCAGAGGTCATCCGCATCGCTGAGTATCCTTTGGAAGTCGAATACAAACTGACGCGGGGCAACGGCGAAGTCGTAACCCGCACACATGTCCCCGATTTGGCAATTGTCGACAGCAGCGGCAGAGTGATCGTGATCGACTATGAACCGATCAACATGCAAAGGCGCATGCCGAAGGCCGCTCTCGAGCGCCGCAAGAACGCGATCGCAGAGGCACTCCTTGAGTTGGATGCCACATACGTCTGCCATGACGAAACGTCTATCTATCTGCAACCCCGATGGCACAACGTCTGCGAGATGTGGAAGCACATGCAGCAGCATGGCCAGCATCTCGGGATCGCCGAGATCAAGAGACAGATCCTCAACGCAGACCTGCCCGCCTCGATCGGTCAACTCATGCGCCGCTTGCCACAAAACGCCATGGCCTCCCGCTTTCCGGAACAATCCCCGGACGAGGCAAAAATCATGCGCGACGTAAATCCGGTCTACACGGCCGTACTCCAGCTAGCCGCTGCGGGCCAGGTTCGCCTCGACCATTCGATTTCCTTTTCAATCAACTCGATCGTGACCAGAAAGGCCTGAGCTATGTCTAATGAAATTGAAGTTCCGACGGGTCTCCGCGAAATCCAGACTATCGATGAATTGGATATCCACGAAATTCCTGAAGGGACAGGAGCTGCGCCGGAACAGACGTTCGATATCAGGGATCGGACGCGTATCATGATCCTTGACGAGGATAAAAGGCGGTTCGGTCTGTTCCTCACGAACGGCTATGTTCCGACTACAATTTCCTCGAAAAAAATGCTCCACCTTGTTCACACCGGGTCGAACCAATCGTTGCTGCTCTCGGACTGGAAGATTGCCCATCTGCAATCCGAGCGCCGTATCAGACCGCTGACCGAAGACCCCCGCAAGAATTTGCCCGGCGCCTCGCTCAGCTATTCCGACGACGAGATCGCTTTTTCCGATTGGAAGACGCGAATGATCGATGCGATCCTTGAGGAGGAGGTGCGGCGAGGTCGGAGGCTCAAATGGCCGCAGATGCAGGTGCTCATGGAGAAGGTCTCTGCCGAGATTGGGCGGCCTCCTCTTGGACGCTCGCAGACCTTTGAACGCTTGAGGGCTGATCGGGAAGGTAACCAGTTTGATCGGTTGCTGAACCAGATGCCGAAGAAGAGGGTCGGCAACCGTACAAAGCGCTTTCATTCCGAACTCTATGATCTCGTCCGAGAAGCGGTTTTCACGACTATCGCGGCGCTCGGAACCTGGAAGATGGTCAGATCCGAGATCAAACGCCTCGTGCAGACGGGAGAGAAGTACGAACACCTCAGAAAGTTCGTCGTTGATGTCGACGGTCACTTTCTTCTCAAACAGGGCTTTCTGTCTCGGAGCATCAAGGGATGCAATCTCTACATCAAAGACCTCCTCGTCTACGGCCCAGACTATGCCCAGCGGGTTCACGCTGACTATCTGCGCCAGATCCGAGCAACGGCACCTTTGGAGCGGGTCGATGCAGATTTTGCGCAGGCCCCTATCATGATCATCGATGACGAACTCGACATCGCTTTCGGCAAGCCATGGCTGTGCCTTCTGCGTGATCGCTTCACAGGCATCCCGCTGGGTTGGTCAGTCGGCTTCGGAAATCCTTCATTCAACCTTTTCCTTGAAGCCCTCCAGCACGCGATCTTCGAAAAGACCGATCTGCCGAACGGCATGGAGTATGAATACGGAGGTTTCCCGTTCGCACTCGGCGTGGACAACGAGCAGCCCCTTATCCAAAAGGATGCCGAAAACGCGGCCCGTCAGATCGGTTACAAGCTTGTTGAATACCGTCCGGGTTCACCATGGATGAAGGGGGCGTTGGAAAGACTGTTTCGGGTCCTCGGGGACAACTTCGTACACTCTCTGTCGGGGGCCACGACATCGTCGCCCGCGGAGCGAAAGAAGTACGATCAGGGAAAAGAAAAGGCGATGCCTATCCTGAAATTCAGCGAGTTCCGCGGATTTCTGGCTCACTACTTCTGTAACATTCACGTCTTCGAACCAAGGGTGGGACTGGGCGAGACCAACGCTGTGGAAGCAGTTCCCGCAGACCTGTGGCGTGAAGGGATTCGAAAGGCACCTCGGCGACCACTTATCGATAGAGACATTTTCGCGCGCCTTGCTGGGATGTCGACCATGGTGACCATCCAGTTGGACGGTGTTCGGAAAGACTTCATCCACTACTCCAGTCCCGAACTGATGCTGGTCAGAACAAACCCGAAGCATTTTAAGGGCAAGCGCTATCGGCTAGTGCGAGATCCAAACGACGTCGGTCATGTTTGGTTGGAGGACCCATACCGCAACAAAATGATCGAGCTTGTCGCGCAGGGCGCGGGTGCGAAATATGCTCCTGGACTCCGTCTATTCCAGCACCGACGGATTATGGACTACCGACGCGAGCAGAACAAGAAACTGAAAAGCGCGCTCGACCTAATCGAGGCACAGGACGCCCTGGCTCAAGAAATCCTCGACCTCAAGCGTAGCCGACGGAAATACGAAATTGCGCGCAAGCTAGCCCAGTTTTTCGAAAGCCAGGTCGGCAAATTCGGCGCTTCGCGGATCATCGACATGTCGTCACTGACGAGCGGGGCCGATCTCATGGACCTCGCGAATCCTGAGACACATCGACCAAAGCCGCTAAAATCCTCCCGCGCTAGAGCCGTCCTTCCAAAAGCCATGAGGCAGACAGCACCGATCTCTACGACGGCCGATGTCATCGTCGAAGATGACCGGCTTGCCGATGGCTACGACGTGTGAGGCGACCAAGATGGATTTTAGAATTCCTAAGTTTCACACTGTCGCGTTCGACACGAAGGAGGCGCGCCGTCTGGCGAGCCTTCTCCCGGATCCCGAACGGGAGGACATGGTGAGAGACCTTCTCGTGCCGTTCGCCCCATATGAAGAGGCGGTAAAGTTCATCCAAAGGCGACATCGGCCCAATCCGAAGGGAAATCATTCCCGAGGACGAGTGATCGGTCTTCTCGGTGAAATTCGAGCTGGCAAGAGTTACGCCTGCCAATCTTACGCATCGTCCTATCCTGCGGAAATGTGGGAGGCTGGCAAGCGACACCGCGTCGTCTACGTTCCAATTTCTGGGAAGCCAACTGTCCGCTCGGTGACAAACACCCTCCAGCGTGCAGCCGGCGCGCACTCAGTAACCTACCACAATGCGGACGACGCAAAGGATGCCTCCTTAAACAGATTGCTGCGCACCGAAGCTGAGTTGGTGATCTTTGACGATGCTCAATTCGTCCTCTACAGCCGCTCCGCGGGCGATTTTTTCGACCTTGTGAAGAAGATCATCGATACTGGCAGGATGAACGTTCTTCTCAGCGGGGAGAATTCCATCAAAGACTACATGGACCAAAACGGCCATCTTTTACGCCGCGGCTCATTTCCCCGCCACATCGTCAAACCGATCCAGTCAAACGGCAAGGCGTTTGCCAATATGCTGAGATCAATCGACAAGCGTCTTCCGTTCGAGCGCCCGTCCGTTCTGAACAATCAGGCAGTCATCGATGACTTCTGGACAATCTCGAAAGGGGTCATCGGGCTCGTCATGAACATCGTAGCAGATGCAGCCGTCATGGCGATCGCTGATGGCTCGAAAACACTGGAACTTCACCATCTCGAACGTGAGGCCGAGGAGCGGTTTCAGGACGACACCTACAAGTACTTCCGTTCGCTTGCAGAGGAAGAAGGGTCAGCCGTATGAAGTCAGTGATCGACCCCTTCACGTTCTATTCGCCATCCAGGATGGGCGAACCTGCCCATGCCTATATCTTCCGACGCATCAGCGAAGAGTTTCATAAGTCACCAACAGTTTTCCTTGGACGTGCCCTAGACCATGCCAAGGGTTCGCTTGTCGACAGGGCGACCAGGTTGTTTGGTGTCATCCCAATGGCAGAAGAAGAGCGAGAGCGCGTCTACCATTACACGCTTACCAAATGTCGTGGCTACCTACGGCTTGCTGGTGAGCGGCTGATGGTCCACAACGTGGTTGTAGCGTACCGTAGGTTTTGTCCCGGATGCATCGAGGAGTCCCCGCACCATCGGGTATGGTGGGAAATCCAAGCGTTTCGCCGTTGCCCGATGCATGGGTGCTCGCTGGTCGAACGGGACTCGACTGGCCGTCTACAACAGTGGTCGTGGCCGTTCTTTGCGGTGGACCGCTACGGGCAGGAAACTGGTATTCCGATGAAACTCGCACCAACGGTGTCATCGTTCGAATACTACCTTCTGCAAAGATTACGAGTAGTTGACTGTGCAAACGAACGCCTGCTTCTAGATGGGGTTCCTCTCGACCGCGTCATCGATTGGTGTGAGTTCGTCGGTCGGATCCTCAACAACCCGCGAACTGGGAAAACACCCAAAGGACGCAGCGAAGACTGGCAGATCGGATTCGAAGCACTCTCGGGAACCAGAGGGGATCTGGAAACGAAGCTGGAGCGCTGGCTGCTGGCAAGCACGACACAGGATCTGAGAAATCGAGGGATCGAGATGGCCTTCGGATGGGTCCGCCGAGGAACTCGTGTAAAAATGCTGCGAACAATGAAGCCAGTCGACGATGCCATGAAGGTCGTATTCGCGCGCCATGGTCGGATCGGTCGATCCAGTGTGAAGGGCATGGATGGCATCAAACATCGTGAAATCGTCTTAGCCGAACTGGCAGCGCGCTATGGTCTTCATAAGAAAGGCATGCGCCAGATCCTCGAAAGCATTGGTGTTCCTGTATCGAAGAAGGGGCACATTAGCCACTTCGACAGCGACAAGGTTTCAACAGTAGATGCTTTCGTCGCCGACCTGATCTCGGAAAGGCAGGCAGCAACCACTCTCGGATGTAAGCGGCAGGTCGTTTGGGGCCTCGTGAAATATGGCCGGATTAGAGGCTATAGCCGCATAACGCGCCGTAACGCGGTGCGGATTCTGATTCCCAATCGGGATGTGTTGGATCTCCTAAAGCAGATGGAGACGCTCCCGCTGTCTGGGGAAACCCACTCGGTTTACAAGCTTGAGACCTTCTTTCAACGAGAGCGTACGACCCCGCACGACGTCGTTGAGAGAGTGATGAAGGGCTCCCTCGTCCTGGCCAACATCGACCGCAGCCAGCGCGGAATTGCAGGGTGGCGATTTCACGTATCTGAACTGGCGCATACGGCACGCCGACGCCCTCGCTGGAAGCAGCCGCCGCCGGGTAGCATGACCCGGACCGAGGCGGCAGTGCTCACTTCGTTTCATCCCCGAACAATTCGTTTCCTAGTGCGGCAGGGAGCCATTCGTATTTCGCGTGATGACCCCGATTGGCTAGATAGAGCCTCCGTCGAGGACTTTCATTCAGTCTACGTGAAGGCTGCCCTTCACTACCGTGAACTTGGGGTGAAAAGTCCCCTAAAAGTAGTTCTCGGGGCCACGCGATCAGGTATCCCAATCCGTTTCAAGAATGGGACAGAGTACTACGATACCATCATCGCTAGATCAGATCTTGAGCACCTGACAGGACAGTCGTCCCAAATAGTCGCTTCGGAAAAGGCTCAGCAAATTTGGACCGAATTCAAGGCTGCTTACGAGAAAGGCTACTCAGCATTCTACATGCCGCCCAAAGTCGGTTTAAAGGCCCAAAAACTCTATCTCGCTAGCCGCCGTTGTTTCTTCGAAATCGTAGCTGAGCAAGACAGCGTAATTGTGCGGAAAACATTCGACCCCATGAAGGTGCGGGAATGGGCTGCATTCGATAAGCGCCGTGACCTGTTCACCGACTCCTTGAAGGGCTTTGCTTGGAGAACGATCGATGCAACTCACGTTGCTGAATACAGAATGCGGGACGAAACTGACATAAAGACAGTAAGATCTGCATTAGACGCAATCCACTGGCACATCCGAACCCTGCTTCCGCGAAACAACTCTCCAACGAAGTCTTCGTCCCACTAAGAGTAGCGATCTCAGTTCGGCATAAGGGGCCGCCGCAATCATGCGGCTGGCCCCTCTTCTATGTGCGCGGTTCTGTCAGTGCACCGTGTGGAGACAAATCCGGGTTCATGGTGTCTCCACTCGCCCCGTCCGGGCTTGTCATGAAACTATCCGAAGGTTCGGCTACTGTTGATCAAAATTATCAAATGTTTTCAATGGGTGAGAATCCAGACTAATGTGTCGCTCTAAATTCTTGCTTTCCGAGCATCACCGCGCTGCAAGACCGAACTGCGGAACCACCGCTTCCATGCACCTCACCGGTCTAGCCGGATTCCACATTTGTCTCTGACGCTGACACCATCGACGACATTGTCTCGCACTCTGACGTGATAATCGTAGGCACTGCCTTGCGTGACGAGAATGTAGCGATCGGGATCGTCACCGGTGGGCGATGGTCCGAGCGTGGCTTTCACTTCTCCGCTCGATGAGCCGCTCCAGGTCCAAACACCGCTCGCTGTCGCCCCCGATTGCGCAGTCAGTTCCAGCGTTCCGGCAAATGCCGTGGAACGACACGTGACCGTACCGATCCACGTACCTTTGAGATTGTTTGCCGTGCCAGCAGGAGGAGGAGCCTGCGTCGGAGGCACCGAATTCGGCGCGCTGTCCGACACTAACTGCTCCATTTTCGCCAAACGCTCTTCGATGGTTTTTACGACATCCATGTCGCCTGCAGCCAGAGCCAGCCCGGAAAGCGCAGGCTCTCCGCGCGGACCGCGTTCACCCTGCTCTCCCCGATCACCTTTTTCACCTTTCTCGCCCGGATCACCCTTTTCACCCTTGTCGCCCTTCGGCCCCTGTAGGCCGGACGCTACGGTGGATTGTGACTTCTGCAGTATGTCCTGCAGCTGAATGATCTGGCCCTTCAGCTGTGCGACTTCGCTCTTCGACGCATCCATCTCGTGCCGCAAGTCGCTGACATACTGTCCACCGATGAACATGGGCGTTCCGACAGCGATGATCGCCCCAAATCCCACGAGGTACTTCATCGCCGTCGACGTCTCAGTCATCGATCCCCCGCATTCAGTTCAAAAAGCCGCCAGATCCCCACAATCCTCCATACTGCCGCGAGAACCGAATTTGTCGAGACCTCTCCCAAAAATGACCGGCTGCTGACGAAAGTGCATTCGACTGCCCCGAGAGCGGCAGAATACGAAAAACCCCGCCTCGAAAGGCGGGGTTCTTGTTTCGCTATACTGCCTGAGAGAGGCGCAGATCGCGCCTCCGTATTAGATGGCCTGGTAAGCGGCGACGATGGCTTCGACCTGGGCGGAATTCATCGCCTGGATCTGGGCGGTGGTGATCGCCTGGATCTGCTCGCTGGTCAGGTCGCCGATGTCATCGGTCGACAGGCCGGCGATCGCAGCCGTGTTGATGGCAGCGATATCGGCGGTGGAGAACTCGAGCAGGTCCTCGCTCGAGAGCGAGCTGATCGCTGCCGAGTTGAGCGCCGCGACCTGGGTCGAGGTGAGAGCCTCGATCTGGTCGGTCGTCATGGCGACCAGCTGGTCGGTGGTGAGAGCCCCGATGACCCGCGATCCGAGGGCCGCGACCTGATCCGTCGAGAAGGACACGAGGCCGTCGGTCGACAGGCTCTGCGCCTGGGCAGATGTCAGGGCCGCGATCTGGGCGGTGGACAGCCCGTCGATCTGTGCGGAGCTCAGCGCTTCGACCTGTGCCGTTGTCAGTGCGGCCATCTGGGTCGACGAGAGACCTGCAAGCTGCGCCGAGGTGAGCTCGGCGAAGTTGTCAGTCGAAAGCGCCGCGATCGTTCTGGTGCTCAACACACCGAGTTCGGCCGAGGAGAAGGTCGCCATGTCTTCGGTTTCAAGGCCGGAGATGGCTGCCGTGCTCAGCGCTGCGAGCTGTGCACTCGACAGGACCCCGATCTGATCGGAACCCAGTGCCGTCACCTGATCCGAAGTCAGGCTTGCAAAGACCCGCGTCCCAAGGGCTGCGATCTGGTCGGTCGAGAACGAAGCGAGGTTCGCGGTCGACATGGCCGCGATCTGGGCGCTGGTCAGTGCGCTGACCTGCAGCGTGTCCAGGCCGTCGATATCCGCCGTGGTCAACACTTCGATCTGTGCCGTGGTGACTGCGGCAACCTGTGCCGTGGTCAGGCCGGCGAGCTGGGTCGAGTCGAGAGCCGCGAAGTTCTCGGTCGACATGGCTGCCAAAGCCCGGGAATTGAGGGCTGCGACATCCGTCGGCGCGAAGGTCGCGACGTCTTCCGTTGCAAGTCCTGCAATGCCCGCCGAGCTGATCGATGCGATCTGCGCCGTCGAGAGATAGTCGAACTGAGCAGAAGTCAGCGCGGCAATCTTGTCGGAGGTGAGGGTCGCGATACCGGCCGTTGCGATGCCCGGCAGCTGCAGCGAAGTCAGTGCTGCAAGGCTTTCGGTCGTCAGAGAAGCAATCTGCGTCGACTTGAGCGCTGACAACTGAGCAGAACTCAGACCGACCACCGTGGTGCTGTCGAGCGTCGCGACCTGGGCAGTCGTCAGCGCGGCGACCTGGGCGGTCGTCAGGCCGGCAAGCTGGGCCGAGTCGAGGGCAGCGAAGTTTTCGGTGCTGAGGGCTGCGAGCGTACGGGTCTGGAGAACCGCAAGCTCGGCAGAGTCGAGCGTGGCGAGGTCTTCAGTCGCGATACCGGCCACCGCTGCCGAGCTCAGCTGCGAGAGCTGCGCCGTGGAGAGTGCGGCGAACTGTGCCGTATCGAGCGCGCCGATCTGGCCCGAGGTCAGCGAAGCAACCGCGCGACTGGAGATGGCAGCGATCTGGTCGGTATCGAGGCCGGCGACGGCATCCGTCGTCAGGCCGCTGATGGCAGCGGACGAAATCACCGCGATCTCGGCAGTCGAGAAGGTGGCAACATCGGCGGACGACAGGGCGGCAAGGTCGGCGGAGCTCAGCGCCGCGATCTGGCCGGAGGTCAGGGCAAGGACCTGATCGGTGCTCAGCGCGTCCAGCTGGCCGGAGGTGAGAGCCCCCACGGCGCGGGAGTTGAGGGCTGCCACCTGGTCAGTCGAGAGCGAGGCGATGTTCTCGGTCGACAGCGCCAGGATCTGCGATGAGCTGAGCGTCGCAGCCTGGGCTGTCGTCAGTCCGTCGATCTGGGTCGAACCGAGTGCGCCGAGCTGTGCCGTCGTCAGCGATGCGACCTGCGAGGTCGTCATGCCGGAGAGCTGCAGGCTGTTGAGCGACGCGATGTTGTCGGTCGAGAGCGCTGCAATGGCCCGCGAGTTCATCACTGCGAGATCCGTCGATTCCAGCCCGTCGAGATCTTCCGTCGTCAGACCCGCAACCGCAGCGCTCGAGAGTGCGGCGAGCTGTGTGGTCGTCAGGACACCGATCTGGGTAGAGCTGAGCGCGGCGACCGCGTCAGAACCAAGAGCGGAGACGGCGCGGCTGTTGATCGAGGCCACCTGGTCGGTGGAGAGCGAAGCCAGTGCATCCGTGGTGAGCGAGCGGATCTGCGAGCTCGACAGCATGGCAACGAGAGCGGTCGTCAGGCCATCGAGCTGGTCGCTGATCAGCGTGGCGACCTGTGCGGTGGTCAGCGAGGCGAGCTGGCTGGTCGTCAGGCCCGAGAGTTGGGTCGAGTCGAGGGATGCGACATTGTCGGTGGACAGAGCCGCGATGGCACGAGAGCTGAGGGCCGCGAGATCCGTCGAGGCGAAGACATCGAGATCGTCGGTCCCAAGGCCTGCCACTGCAGCGCTGGAGAGCGCGGCAAGCTGGCTGGTCGAGAGCACGCCGATCTGGTCGGTCGACAGTGCCGCCACCTGACCGGAGCCGAGGGCGCCGATTGCGCGGCTGTTGAGTGCCACAACCTGATCGGTGGAGAGCGAGGCCAGCGCATCCGTGGTGAGCGCGTTGACCTGCGTGCTGGAGAGCAAGGCGACGAGTGCTGTCGCGAGGCCATCGAGCTGGGCGCTGTCGAGAATGCCGATCTGTGCGGTGGTCAGGGCCGCGACCTGGCCGGAGGTCAGGCCGGAGATCTGTGCGGAGTCGAGCAGAGCGACATTGTCGGTGGAAAGCGCGCCGATGGCGCGGCTGCTGAGCACCGCGATCTCGGTGGAGGTCAGCGTGCCGATGGCAGCCGTGTTGAGGCCACGAACAGCAGCCGAGGTCAGCAACGCCAGCTGAGCAGTCGAAAGGGCGTCGAACTGGGCCGAGGTCAGGACATTCAACTGATCCGACTTCAGCGAGCCAATGGCGCGGGTGCTGATCGAAGCCAGCTGATCCGTGCTGAGCGATGAGACGGCATCGGTCGTCAGCGCGGCGAGCTGGGTAGACGAGAGCGAGCCGATCTGCGCCGAGGTGAACCCGTCCAGCTGGTCGCTGTCCAGCGAGCCGATAATGGCGGTGGACAGGGCTGCGAGCTGGGCCGAAGTCAGGCCGACGAGCTGGGTCGAGGTAAGTGTCGCGAACTTGTCGCTGGAAAGAGCGGCGAGCGAGCGGGACTGAAGGACAGAAAGATCGACGGAGTCGAAAGTTGCAAGGTCCTCGGTCGCCAGTGCGCCGGCGGCCGTGGAGCTGAGTGCACCGATCTGGGCTGTCGAGAGGGCGCCGACCTGTGCGGAGGTCATTGCGGCAACCTGGGTGCTGTCGAGAGCAGCGATGGCGCGAGAGTTGATCGCGGCAATCAGGTCTGTCGACAGTTCGCCGATGACGGCCGAGGTGATGCCGCGGATGGCAGCAGAGCTCAGCGTGGCGAATTCAGCGGTAGAGAAGGTGCCGAGATCAGCCGAAGACAAGGCAGCGAGGTCGCTGGATGTCAGAGCCGCGATCTGCGCGGAAGACAGGGCCTGGATCTGATCGGTGCTCATGGCATCGAGTTGCGCGGTCGTCAGAGCGGCGACGGCACGGCTGCTGAGGGCGGCGACCTGATCGGTCGAGAGCGAGGCGACATTGTCGCTGCCGAGCGCGACAACCTGAGCGGAGCTGAGCGCCGCAACCTGTGCCGTGCTGAGTCCGTCGATCTGGGCGCTGTCGAGGACGGCCATCTGAGCCGTGGTCAGCGCACCGATCTGGATGCCCGACAGGGCCGTCAGCTGGTCGGAGGTCAGGACCGCGACATTGTCTGTCGAAAGCGCAGCAAGCGAGCGCGAGTTGAGCGAAGCCAGTTCCGTCGACGAGAAGGTCGCAACGTCCGCAGTTTCGAGGCCCTTGATGGCAGCAGAGCTGATCGCCGAGAGCTGCAGCGTCGAGAAGGCGGCGACCTGGTCTGTGCTGAGGGCCGCGACCTTGGCGGATGTCAGCACCGCGATGACACGGGTGTTGAGGCCAGCGATCTGTTCGGTCGAGAGCGATGCCAGCGTGTCGGAGGTTAGCGCGTTCATCTGCGTGCTGGTCAGGCCGGCAAGCTGCGCCGTCGTCAGGCCGTCTGCCTGAGCAGAGCTCAGAACTGCGATCTGGGCGGTGGTGAGCGAGCCGATCTTGGCGGCAGTCAGGCCGGTTAGCTGGGTCGAGTCGAGCGACGCGAAGGCATCGGTCGTCAAGGCTGCCAGCGAGCGGGAAGCCAGAGCAGCGACGCCTTCGGAGGAGAGCGTGTCGATGTCGTCGGTGCCGAGACCCTTGACGGCGGCGGAGCTGAGGGCCGCGAGCTGACCGGTGGAGAGGACGTCGACCTGTGCGGTCGTGAGCGCCGAAACCTGGGTCGAGGACAGAACCGCGACGGCGCGGCTGTTCAGCGCGACGACCTGGTCGGTGGAGAAGGAAGCGAGATTGTCGGTCGACAGGGCCGTCATCTGGCGCGAGGTGAGCGCCGAGATCTGGCCCGATGTCAGGCCGTCGATCTGGGCCGACGTCAGGTTGGCGATGACGGCGGTCGAGAGCGATGCGATCTGCGCCGTCGTCAGGCCCGAGATCTGGTCACTGTCGAGGGCTGCGAAGCTGGCGCTCGACAGGCCGGCGAGAGCCCGCGTGCTCAGCACCGAGAGTTCCGCAGAGGTCAGCGTCGCGATGTCTTCTGATTCGAGGCCGGCAAGTGCCAGGCTTCCGAGAGATGTGAGCTGGGCGGTCGAAAGCGCGTCGAACTGCTCCGAGGTCAGGGCGGTCACCTGCGCGGAGGAGAGAGCGCCGAGGACGCGGCTGCTGAGCCCGACGATCTTGGCGCTGTCGATGACGGCGAGCTGGTCGACCGTCAGGCCGCGAACGGCGACGCTCGAGAGCGCGCCGAGCTGGCTGGAATTGAGGCCATCGAAGTCGTCGGTCTGGAGGGCTCCGACCTGGTTCGAGGAAAGCGCCGCGACCTGAGAGGTGCTCAGCGCGGCAACGTCATCGCTCGTGAAGTTGGCGATCGTCGCAGTGGACAGCGCCTTGATCTGGTTGATGCTCAAAGAAGAGATAATCGAAGTCATTTGACGCGCGCCTTCAACGTTTGCGGTTGGCCGTTGCATTCCTTGCCACCGATCGGGGGGAGCACGCGGGGTGCCTCACCGTCACGACCTCGGGAGCATCCTGCACCCTGAGTGGCTGCTATCCGTGCAAAGGCGACCACCTGGCTACGCCTTCGAACGGTGTCCTTTCGGACGAAAGTCTTTGCTGGAACATGGCTCGACCGAGCCTGGCGTTGGATTGGGCATCATGCAGCAGAGCTGATCTCTGCTTCCCACACCTTGAGAGGTTCGCGTCCCGATCCGGACACGGACCTTGCCCCATCGCACCGCAAGAAAACGGATGTGATGGAGCGAGTCTTACCCGAATGATTAGGGCTCACACTCTAATTTTCTATTAACAGACCACCCCGGAACTCACTGGTCTATTCTTGGTAGTGAGTTACGTCACGCCTGCATTTCCTAAAATGCTATCGCCAACTCGAGTTGATTTGGCAAGTCTCAAGATTGCGTCCCGGCGCGACACGCAAGCCCAAAGCAAGCTAGGCCGACTAGGTGTTCCTTAGACGCCGCTGCGCGGGAACGAAACCTGGCCTACTGGCCGCCAACAGATGTGATCTCGATGGTGATACATACCGCATTCGCCCAGGAGCAGAACGCACAGCTTTCAGCCGCAACGGACAAGGCCAGACTCCAGAAGCTTTCCCTGCTCGAAGTCCTGCAGCTCGCCGAGCAATGGGGCAATGCCGGACAGGCAGCGCTTGCCGCCGAACTCTACAAGACCTGGACGGCTTTCAACGACCAGAGCCCGCTGCTCCACCTCGCCTTCTTCAATTATTCCGTCATCCTGAAGCAGCTCGGAGATACGGCCGGCGCGGTCAATGCCTTGAAGGCCGCGCTGAAGGCGCAGCCGATGATGGGTCAGGCGCATATCAATCTCGGCCGGACCTATGAGGATTGCGGCCTGGGCGCACAGGCCATTCAACAGTGGCGCAGCTATGTCGATCAGACGGCGGAGATCACGCCGGACAAATCCGTCCACCGCCTTATGGCACTCCAGCACATCGGCCGCGTCATGGAAGGTGCCGGTCTCCTGGAGGATGCCGAGACTGCGCTGTGGCAGGCCATCGAGCTGAGGCCCGACAAGCCGGAGGCAGGTCAGCACTGGATTTCGGTACGCCAGCACCAGTGCAAGTGGCCGGTCGTCCAGGGCTCGGAATTCGTCACGAAACGCCATATGCTCGATTCGATCTCGCCGCTTCCGCTGGCCTGCTATGCCGACGATCCCCTCTTCCAGATGGCCAAGGCCTATCGCTACTACAAGATGCTCGCGGGCCGTCCCGAACCTCAGCATCTCAACAAGCCGGAACCGCGCAAGAAGACCGGCACAGGCCAGCGTCTGCGGATCGGTTATGTCTCCTCCGACCTCCGCGACCACGCCGTTGGTTTCGCGCTGAGCGAAGTGCTGGAACTGCACGACAAGTCTTCGGTCGAGGTTTACGCCTACTACATCGGCGAGGCCCGCACCAACGACGCGACCCAGACCCGCATGAAAGCCGTGATCGACGTCTGGCGTGACATCACGACCATGTCGGACCTCGATGCGGCGAAACTGATCAAGGCCGACGAGATCGACGTGCTGATCGACGTCAACGGCTATACAAAGCTCGCCCGCACCAAGATCTTCTCATACCGCCCTGCTCCGATCATCGTGAATTTCTGCGGTTATCCCGGCACCATGGCGAGCCCGGTTCACCAGTACATCATTGCAGACGAGCAGATCATTCCGCCCGGCAACGAGATCTACTACACGGAGAAGGTCCTCCACATCCCCTGCAACCAGCCCGTCGACCGCAAGCGCGTCATCGGCCCGCGCCCCACCCGCACGGAAGTCGGCCTGCCCGAGGACGCCTTCGTCTTTGCCTGCTTCAACGGCATGCAGAAGATCACGGGACCCGTCTTCACCCGCTGGATGGCCATTCTGACCGCAACACCCGGAAGCGTGCTCTGGCTGCTCGGGGGATCGGACGCCGTCAACCAGCGCCTACGCGACCTGGCGAAATCTGTGGGTGTCGATCCCGCGCGCATCTACTTCGCCTCCAAGGTGCCGAACCCGAACCATCTGGCGCGCATCGCGATCGCCGATCTCTTCCTCGACACCTTCCCCTATGGCGCCCATTCCACAGCCTCTGATGCGCTGACCATGGGCCTTCCCGTCCTGACCATTCCCGGCAAGAGCTTCGCCTCTCGCTTCTGCAGCAGCATCGTGAAATCAGCCGGCATTCCGGAGCTGATCTGTGCAACCCCGGACGACTACGTCAGGAATGCCATTGCGTTTGCCAAGGACAAGGCGAGCCTCGCCCGGATTCGGGAAACCCTTCAGGCCCAGCGCGACACCTGTGCGCTGCGCGACATCCCGCGCCTCGTGCGCCGCCTGGAAGAGCTCTACTGGCAGATGCAGGGCGAACGCGAGCGCGGCGAAACACCGGTCCCGGATCTCTCGAACATGGAAATGTACTACGAGATCGGCGCGGAGGTCATGCTGGCCGAGGTCGAATTCGAGGGCGAGGCCGCGTATCGCAAGCGCTACAGCGACCGGATCGGCAACTGGCACGATTTCCATCCGGTGCCGACCGACACACGCCTCTGGTCGGCGAACCGGAGCTAGATATTGTGATACGGCCGTCGACCGCGTGACACGGGGCGCGTCCGGAGATCCGGGCGCCGCCGCAACGAACCAAAATGTTTTTTCGCCAGTCCAGAGGGCTGCGCTTCGAGGGGTAAGGGACACATGCAGGAAAAGTATCAGCATTACGAGACGCTGGTCGGTGAAGTCGAGAACACTATCGCGAAGATCCGCGCTTTGCCGATCTCGAAATGCTACGACACCCAGTATCTCGAACTCGAATTCATCCCGAGCCTCGGCCTGAACAACGAGTATCTCGAGCAGCAGCCGGCCGAACTGTCGCCCTATTTCGGCAAGGGCCTGCATCTGTGGCAGTATCCCTCGCAGCTCGCGCGCTACCTCGTCTGGCTGGCGCACAATGCCCGCGAGATCCGCACCTTCACCGAGATCGGCTGCCGCTGGGGCGGCACCTTCATCCTGGTCAACGAGTGGCTGAAGAAGATAGGTGCACCTTTGGAATTCTCGCTCGCCGTCGACCCGATCGAGCCGACGCCCTTCGTGAAGAAGTACATCGAGATTTCCTCGACGCCGGTTCACTACATCAAGAACTTCTCCACCTCGCAGGAGGTGATCGACTACCTCTCGATGCTGAAGCCTGACATGGTCTTCATCGATGGCGATCACTCTCTGCAGGGCGTGATGTTCGACCACCTGCTGGTGCGCAAGACCGCAAAGATCATCGTCCACCACGATGTCGCTTCCCAGGCATGCCCGGGCACATCGGTCTTCTGGAGCTATGTGAAGCAGGCCGAATCGGACTTCTTCGCCTGGGAGTTCACCCAGCAGTATCCGTCGGTCAACGGCAACTTCCTCGGCATCGGCGCGCTGAAGCGCCTCTGAGCCTGGCAAGGCCCGCCATCTGCTGCCGATTGCTGAGAGGAATTCATGGCACCCGTCATTCTAGTTACATTCGCCGGCCGGGAACACCGGATGCAGATCCTGAACAGCTATGTCCGCAGGGCCATGGCCGACGGCCTGATCGACGAATGGCACATCTGGGACTTCACCCGCGCGCCCTCCGACCACGACTGGGTGACGCGGGAATTCGGCCCCGTCCGCTACATGGGCGACAATGTCGGCTATCAGCATCGCGGCTCAGTCAAGCGGACAGCGGCGATGCGGATCAGTGCCAGGATCACCAACGACCTGCATCTCGCCCTCATCCCGAAAGACGACCCGAACACCTTCTATGAGATCGTGGTCGGCGGCTGGAACAACAACCAGTCGGTCATGCGCAAGCTGTCGCGGGCCCAGCTCACCGACTTCGACCGGGCCCAGGCTCAGCCCGTCTGGGCGCGCACCACGCCGGGCGTCCTGTCACCCGGTCTTATCAACGATCTGGTGCTGAACATTGACGGCGCAGGCATCCCCGACCTGATGGTGAACGGCGTGACCGTCGGATGCTGGCCGGACATGGTGCTCGCCGAAGGCGCCGACGTCATGGTCCGCGGTGGCTGGGGCGGCGATCTGGAACTGGCGGATGTCGACGCCCCCGTGCGCCGCTATGTCGGCAATCCCGGTGAGCAGATGCCCTATTTCCAGGCCTACCAATACTACGCCAAGCGCTTGCCCGATTTCGCCGAAGCGCTCTTCCTGAAGTGTGACGACGACATCGTCTACATGGATCTCGACGGCCTCGCAGGCTTCATCGACCATCGCCGCAAGAACCCGCATTATTTCGTCACCTCGGCCAATGTCGTGAACAACGGCGTCTGCGCCTATTTCCAGCAGGTCTCCGGCGCCCTGCCGACCTCGCTCGGCCATTTCGAGCGCCCACCGGGTGGTTTCGGCGGCACGCTCTGGACCGATCCGGACAAGGCCAACAATCTGCATGATTTCTTCCTCGCTTCGTCGACGAAGGAACTGCCACTGCCCACGAAGGTCGTGGACTGGCAGGAACGCCAGTCGATCAACTTCATCGCCTGGCTTGGTCGCGATCTGCTGCACATGGCGCTTGCCAGGGGCGACGACGAGAAGATGCTGACTGTCGATCTTCCCGCCTTTCTGGAAAGGCCAACCGCCATCTATTCAGACTTCACCGTCAGCCATCTGAGCTTCGGCCCGCAGGAAAAGGGCGTCGATGTCAACCGTCTGATCGCCGCCTATGATAAGCTCATGCGCGAAAAGCTCGCGCTCTGACGGAACCACACTTCGATCGGCGGACAGACCCGCCGATCCAGACAGGAACGAATGAGGCTCGGCAGGCCTAAATGGCTGGAACCCCGCCCACCCCATAAACTCGAGGAACATCCAGGTGACGGCACAGGGTCAGAAAATCGGAATTGTCGGCGCAGGTCTGTCCGGCGCCGTGATTGCGCGCGAGCTGGCGGAAGCCGGCTTCGAGGTCGAGGTCTTCGATACGCGTCCGCATATCGGCGGAAACTGCCACACAGAGCGTGATGCCGACACGGGCGTCATGGTCCACATCTACGGCCCGCATATCTTCCACACGGACGATGCGGAAGTCTGGGACTACGTCAACAGCTACCAGACCTTCCTGCCCTACAAGAACCGGGTGAAGACGACGAGCCAGGGCCAGGTCTATTCCCTGCCGGTCAACCTGCACACGATCAACCAGTTCTTCGGCAAGACCTTCCGCCCGGAAGAAGCCCGCGCCTTCATCGAGGAACAGGCCGACAAGACCATATCAGATCCGCAGACCTTCGAGGAACAGGCCCTGCGTTTCGTCGGCCGCGATCTCTACGAGGCCTTTTTCAAGGGTTACACGGAAAAGCAGTGGGGCTGCTCGCCGACCGACCTGCCGGCCTCGATCCTGAAGCGCCTGCCCGTGCGCTTCAACTATGACGACAACTACTTCTTCCACAAATTCCAGGGCATGCCGGAAAACGGCTATACCGACATGATCGAGAAGATCTTCGACCATCCGAACATCAAGGTGGCGCTCGGCCAGCACGTCGATCCGCGCGCACCGCATGACTATGCGCACCTTTTCTATTCCGGCCCGCTCGACGGCTATTTCGGCTATGAATTCGGTCGCCTCGGCTATCGCACGCTGGACTTCGAGCGCTTCACCTATCAGGGCGATTATCAGGGATGCGCCGTCATGAACTACGGCGATGCCTCGGTGCCCTATACCCGCATCACCGAGCACAAGCATTTCTCGCCCTGGGAGAGCCACGATGGCTCGGTCTGCTACCGCGAATTCTCCCGCGCCTGCGGCGAGGACGACATCCCCTACTATCCCATCCGTTTGGTCGACGAGAAGGCACAGCTGGCGGATTACGTCGCCCGTGCCAACGAGGAAAAATCCGTCACCTTTGTCGGCCGGCTTGCAACCTATCGCTATCTGGACATGGATGTGACGATCCGCGAAGCGCTGGATACCGCCCGCCTCTACCTCTCCAAGACGAAGGATGAGGCCGCCATGCCCGCCTTTGTCCACGCACCGCTCTGAGCAGGAAATCACGCATGACTGCCACGCCCATCCTCGTCGTCGGCGGCGCCGGCTATATCGGCTCCCACACGTGCCTCGCGCTTTCCGAGCGCGGCTATCTGCCTGTCGTCTATGACAACTTCACCTCCGGCCATCCCGAATTCGTCAAATGGGGTCCGGCCGAACAGGGGGATATCAGGGACAAGGCCCGGCTGAAGGAAGTGCTCGCCAAATACCAGCCGAAAGCGGCGATGCATTTCGCCGGCCTGATCGAGGTCGGCCAGTCGTTCAAGGAGCCGGAAAACTTCTACGACGTCAACGTGTCCGGCACCCTGAGCCTGCTGCAGGCGCTCAGCGAAGCCGATATCCGCAACTTCGTCTTCTCCTCGACCTGCGCCACCTATGGTGCGCCGGAATATCTGCCGCTCGACGAGAAACACGGCCAGAAGCCGATCAATCCTTACGGCCGCACGAAGCATATCGTCGAGCAGGCACTCGGCGACCTGAACCTCTGCGGCCGCATGCGCTCCGTCATGCTGCGCTACTTCAACGCCGCCGGCGCCGATTTCGAAGGCCGCATCGGCGAGTGGCATTCGCCCGAGACCCATGCCATTCCGCTCGCCATCGAGACGGCCCTTGGACGCCGCGAATTCTTCTCGATCTTCGGCGAGGACTATGACACCCGCGACGGCACGTGCATTCGTGACTACATCCATGTCAACGATCTCGCCGACGCCCATGTGCGGGCGGTCGAGTATCTGTTGAACGGCGGCGAGACAATCGCCATCAATCTCGGCACCGGCAACGGCACGACCGTCAAGGAACTGATCACGGCCATTGAGACCGTGTCGGGCCGCCCCATGCCGATCAAGCGCACCGAGCGCCGCCCCGGAGACCCACCGGGCCTCGTCGCGAGCAACACGCTCGCCCGCGAAGTCCTCGGCTGGGATCCCAAGCACGGCATCGACGACATCATCCGCTCCGCCTGGAAGTGGCACTCGACCTTCAATGGCCACTCGACCTGAGCAAACCCCGTTTCCCGATATGAAAAAGCCCGAGGTTCGCAATCGAACCTCGGGCTTTTTACGTCTTCATAGCTGTTGAGCCTCAGCTCCTGAGACCTGGCGCCTCATGGCCGGTGCGCTCGACATATTCCGTGTAGCCGCCACCATACTGGAAGACGCCTTCGGGCGTGATCTCAAGCACGCGGTTGGAAAGCGCTCCGAGGAAGTGGCGATCGTGGCTGACGAAGAGCATGGTGCCTTCGTATTGCGACAGCGCCTTGATCAGCATTTCCTTGGTGTCGAGGTCGAGGTGGTTGGTCGGCTCGTCGAGCACGAGCAGGTTCGGCGGATCGAACAGCATGATGGCCATCACGAGGCGCGCCTTCTCACCGCCCGAGAGCACCCTCACCCGCTTGTCGATATCGTCGCCCGAGAAGCCGAAGCAGCCGGCAAGCGCGCGAAGCGGCGCCTGGCCTGCCCGCGGGAAGGTCGTCTCCAGCATTTCGAATATGGTCATCTCGCCATCGAGCACGTCCATCGCATGCTGGGCGAAATAGCCCATCTTGACGCTGGCGCCGATCGCAACCGTGCCTTCGTCAGGCTTCGAATCGCCGGCGACGAGCTTTAGCAGCGTCGACTTGCCGGCCCCGTTGATGCCCATGATGCACCAGCGTTCGCGGCGGCGGACCATGAAATCGAAGCCGTCATAGATGACCTTGTCGCCGTACCGCTTGGAAACGTTCTTCACCGCGACCACGTCTTCGCCCGAGCGTGGCGCCGGCTGGAATTCGAAGGCGACGACCTGGCGGCGCTTCGGCGGCTCGACGCGGTCGATCTTCTCCAGCTTCTTCACCCGGCTCTGCACCTGGGACGCGTGGGACGCGCGCGCCTTGAAGCGCTCGATGAACTTGATTTCCTTGGCAAGCATCGCCTGCTGACGCTCGAACTGCGACTGCTGATGCTTCTCGTTCAAGGCACGCTGCCCCTCATAGAAGACATAGTCGCCGGAATAGCTGTTGAGCTGACCGGCATCGATCTCGATGATCTTGTTGACGATGCGGTTCATGAACTCGCGGTCATGCGAGGTCATCAGCAGCGCGCCCTCGTAGCCCTTGAGGAACTGTTCGAGCCAGATCAGGCTTTCGAGATCTAGATGGTTCGACGGTTCGTCGAGCAGCATGACGTCGGGGCGCATGAGCAGGATGCGGGCGAGCGCCACACGCATCTTCCAGCCGCCCGACAGCGCGCCGACATCGCCGTCCATCATGGCTTCCGAAAAGGCGAGACCGGCCAGCACTTCGCGGGCACGGCCGTCGAGTGCATAACCGTCGAGCTCCTCGTAGCGCGCCTGCACCTCGCCGTAGCGCTCGATGATCGCATCCATCTCGTCCATGCGATCAGGATCGACCATGGCCGCTTCAAGTTCGCGCAGTTCGGCGGCGACTTCGCTGACCGGACCTGCCCCATCCATCACTTCGGCCACGGCGGAGCGCCCGGCCATCTCGCCGACATCCTGGCTGAAATAGCCGATCGACACGCCCTTATCGACGGAGACCTGGCCCTCGTCCGGCAGCTCGTGGCCGATGATCATGCGGAACAGCGAGGTCTTACCCGCGCCGTTCGGCCCGACAAGGCCGATCTTTTCGCCGCGATTGAGCGCCGCAGACGCCTCGATGAAGAGGATGCGGTGGCTGAGCTGCTTGGAGATGTTTTCGATGCGGATCATGGATGGGGCGCCTGCTTGAAATCGGCGCCCTTATGGCATGCCATGGCCTGTCTGTCCCCTGCTTTTGTTGCAGGGCAGCAGAACAGCTATAGCCCGATCGGATGCGCACCTGCGGGAGATATTGCCGGATTTCCCGCTAACATTTCCCGCCGTCGCCTGAGCGCCCGGCAAAGCGTCGCCCGGCTGATCCCCTGCCGGCGCGCGGCATCCGCAAGCGAAAGTCCACCACGCGTGACGCCATCGAGTGTTGCTTCCAGCTCGCCCGGCCCGAGCTTCATCGGGCGTCCGATATTCTGCCCCCGCAACTTCGCAGCCGCCATGCCGGCCCGGGTCCGCTCGGAAATCAAACCGCGCTCGAACTCGGCCAGCGCCCCCATGATGTGGAAGATCAAGAGACCGCCGGCGGAACCGGTGTCGATCGCTTCTGTCACCGAGTAGAGCGCGACCCCGCGGTTTCCGAAATCATTGACCACGTCGATCAGGTGCGAAAGCGAACGGCCGAGACGATCAAGCCGCCAGATCACCAGCGTATCACCCGGCTGCAGGGCTTCGAGAGCCTCTGTCAGCCCCGGCCGCAGCCGTTGCGCGCCGGAGTGTCCCAGATCGCTGAAAATCCTTTCGCAGCCGGACGCAAGCAAAGCCTTGAGTTGCAGGTCCACATTCTGATCCAGCGTCGACACGCGAGCATAGCCAATCCGCATCACCACTCCGATCTCAAGCGAAAACATTAGGTTGTGGCGATTTCTCCAATTCGGAAATCAGACGGAACCGTATCATAATGGTTCCCTTTTAAGCACATCGAGAAGATTAGGTCAATAGAAAATACTCGCATAAGATGTATATGATCCCTGGCGAGAACCTGTGCTTTCTACCGCTGAGCACGAGATCGCCCATACAATCCGACACCACCTGGGCGCAGCAATTCCACAGATTCGAGTTGCGCAAATGGGAACGGTTTCGAGACGCCTGGCGGCGTCTGCCCGGACCGAAGATCAACCCGGCACCAGGAGGAATTCGCATGCCCAATTACTCGCTGACCCTCAACATCGACCCGACGGACCTCAACGTGATCAAGGCGGCCGGCCAGCGCGTCACGCTCGCCAAGCCGGTCGGCTCCGGCGACCCCAATGTCGTCTGGTTGTCGATCGATCCTTTTCAGTCGACCACGGTCGAGTGGACGGAAGACTACTGGATCTACGCCTCGACCACCGCCGTCGCCCAGGGCGCCGCCATCAGCAAGCTTTCCGAAGTGACGCCCGGTCCGGCACTCGATGCAGGCTATTACCCGTTCACGCCCGCGGCGACCTTCGGCGTTTTCCAGAACGATCCGAGTGTGAACTCCGGGACCTTCGCCGCCGTCAACAACATGCCCTATACGCAGTATCCGGCGCTGACATTCGGCCTTTCCCAATCGGCGATGGTCAACAAGACGCTGGCCGAGCGCAAGCCGATCTCGGCGCAATTGGCGCCGTCGCAGAACCAGATCCAGATGACGCCCTTCACCACGGTCTATGTCTGGCTTCAGAGCCAGTTCGCCAGCGAGACGATCATCACCAAGATCACCAGCAATACAGCGATCACCAAATTCGGCGGTGGCGTCACCGACATCACGCTGAAATACGACCCCACGCGCGGCGTTTTCGTGCCAGGGACCGGCGCGGCGAAAATGCTGGAAATGGGGCTGATCGAGCTGCGCACCCCTCTTCTGCTCTGAATTCCCCAGAGATGCGGTTCGAAGGTGAGCCGCATCTCTCCACCGTCATCGCCGATCCGCGACACCGGCGTGCGACCGCCGGCCAGACGCCTGCCGACCAGAAAAGGAGATGAACCATGCGCAAGACCCCGAGCCTGACCTCTATCGTCCTGCTGAGCTTCGCCGCCACAACGGTAGGGGCCGCACCCGCCATCGAAAATCTGAAGAATCAGAATACCGGCAAGCTCTCGGCCGAGGAAATCGAGGATGCTGAGCCGCTGCCTCTGCCGACGGTCAAGCCGGGAGAACTGGAAGAGATGCGGCGCCGGTTCCGCGAGCTCAATCCCGCAACCCCCGACCAGGCCCCATCACCCCGTGACCGTGGCGCGCTGACCAACCCCGGAATTCCTGAAAAGATTGCCGCGCCAGAAGGCTCCGCACCCTATTGGAGCGCCGGCCGTCTCAGCTTTCGGGACGATACCGGCAAGGCGAAATGGTGCTCGGCCCAACATGTCGATGATCTGAAGGTCATCCTCACGGCCGCCCATTGCGTCATCAACCATGCGACCGGTCTCTGGCATTCCGACTTCACTTTTGCCCGCGCCAGCGCCGACGGGATCTCGCCACAGGCGGTCGACTGGCGCTGCATATCGATCTTCGACGCCTATCACAAACCGGCGGTGAACTATGCCTACGACTATGCCTTCATCCTCGCGAAAACCGACGACGAACGTGCGCCGCTGGACCTTGCGAGCGGCATCCCGGCTTCGGCCGACCTGACGGCAATCGGCTATCCCTCGGTTCCGGATCGGGGCCGTTTTCTCTACAAGGTCGATGGCTCGTGGCTCGGGGTCGCCGGTGGTATCGTCACGATGGGAGACAACCCGCTTACGGCGGGAAGCAGCGGCGGGGCATGGTTTTCCGATTTTGAAGCGGGCGGCGGTCACGGCAAGAACCGGGTCGTAAGCCTGAATTCGCATCGACTGGCCAACGACATGCAGACCCACGGCCCGCTCTTTACCAGCGACACGCTTGCGCTGAAGAACCATGTGCGGGACGCGCACTGCCTCGACTGATCCAGAAGGCCGCGTTCCGACGACGGACGACGGCCGATCCCCATCGCGGACCAGCCGGATCATCGCATATTGCCGCAGCGACTGGCTGACCGTTTTCCTCGGCACGGCTTTCGGTTATGAACGCGTCCATGACCGAGACCACACCACAAGCCGAGCCGGAAACCATCACCCTCTATGAAGCGATCGGCGGAGATCCGACGGTCAGGGCCCTGACGCGCCGCTTCTACGAGCTGATGGACACCTTGCCGGAAGCCGCCCATTGCCGTGCGGTTCATCCGCCGGATCTCACTAGCAGCGAAGAAAAATTCTACGAATATCTGACAGGCTATCTCGGCGGTCCACCGATTTACATGCAGAAGCGTGGCCACCCCATGCTACGCAGGCGCCATTTCGTCGCCGAGATCGGTCCGGTCGAGCGGGACGAGTGGCTGCTCTGCTTCCGACGTGCGCTGGACGAGACGGTGGAGCATCCGAAACTGTGTGAGATCATCTGGCCACCGATCGAGAAGCTGGCCTTTCACATGCAGAACAAGGAGTGAGCCTGATGGCCATCATGCGCGACAACAGATGGGCCGCCATGGCGGCCGGACTGATCGGAGCAGCAGGCGTCGGCCTCGCGGCGGCCGCTAGTCATGCCGGCGGCGAGGCATTGCTGCGCCCGGCCTCGACAATATGCCTCGCTCATGCGCCGGCTCTCGTGGCGCTGTCGCTTGCAGGCGGCAGGATCAGGCTCGCCGGTCTCGTTGCGTTGGGAATGTCGATTGGAACGCTGCTGTTTGCCGGCGACCTCGTCGCCAAGCACCTCCTTGGCACCGGCTTGTTTCCGATGGCAGCCCCAATCGGCGGCATGATGCTAATCGTATCATGGCTTTTGCTTGCCATCGGCGCAGTCGTCTCGACGCGAAGCTGAGGCTCCACTGGAGGCCCAGCAGATGTCGCTCAGTGAGCGAATAGACTCAGTGCGCGAGGGCTGCCGATCCCATGCCGGAAAACATCAACAGATTGCCGTGTGGGTCGCGAACGTGGAAACGAATGTCTTCGCCCTGGGCATCCGAGGGACGGATCGCCTCGATCCCGCGTTCACAGAAATCGCGATAGATCTCGCTGGGGGTCGTAGCGCGGAAGAAGACCGAGCTGTTCTGACACTGGAGCGGATCGTCGCTCAGCCAGAAATGGAGCTCCATGCCGCCGCGGCGAACGACGAGATAGTCGAGACAATCGAGACCCACCTCTTCAAAGCCGAGATTCTCGACATAGAAGTTGCGGGTTTCGAGGAAGTTGAGGGACGGAAGAATGGGAACTGCGTTGAGGACAGCTGTCGCAACCGGTTGCTGGGCATTCATGCGGAAAGTTCCTCTCCTTCCCGCATGATTGGCTTACGAAACGTCTACGACTTGGCGTTGGCGTTCCGCTGCCATCGTGGCGCGGGAAAATCGATGACAAGGGCGGAGGCCCGGTTTGACGTTCGGTAGGTGGTGCCGGATTTGCGTTGATGCAAGCCCGGCAAAGTGATGATTTCGCATTTCGTCACTTCACATTCTCGCGAGCGTTGCAAGATTGCATCGGCAAGCTCCGGCAGGAGCCCTTCCCCACGCTGTCTTGCGAGCTCGTGAAACCCGCTGAAACCACCCTTGTCGAAACCGTCCCTGCTCATCCGTCCGAATTCCTCTCATTCAGGGTCTGCAGCGCGCGCTCGAGACTGGATTTCGAGCCATTCCGCAGCGGAATGAAAGTTTTGCCGAACTTCTTGCAACCGCTCTTCACGCGCAGACACGCATCGTGACTGATACAGTCGATCGGGCAGAAGACGCAGTCGACGGAGGGCAGCACTGTATCGATCCGCGAAACCGCTTCTCTCAAACCCCCATCATGATGAATTAGTTCCGCGCCAAAATTGCTGGCGATCTGGCGAAGATGCGCCACCTGGCAATCACGACCTCCGACATAGAGAAAGCTGCGAACTTCGGCCGGACTTGGGAACCGACCGGCCTTCGCCGGGCTCTCCACCGGCGCCTTGTCCGCGTGCTTCTTCTTGTGCTTCGCCATGTCGTCGCTCTCCTCGAATCCGCATGTGCCGGCAAGCCGCCGTGCTGTTCTGCGGCTAGGCATACAAAACATGACAAAAGGAGTAAAGTATATAGTTGACGATTGCACTCATGTTTAAGCCGACTGATCCGGAGCGTCCATATTCACAGCGTGAAATCACGTTTGCCGAAGGGCAAAACCACCGGATCTGCGGGGTTTTCTGCCGCAACGTGCCAATTTTTTACCGTTTGATAAAAGTTTGAACCTGCGTTACGCTTCCCTGCATCGCTTCGAATATAAAAGAGGGAACTGCGATGCGAAGACTGGAACCAGGCCTTAAGACCGGGCGGCTTGACGCTGCCGATTATGCGAAGAATTTCTCCGACCTGCATCCCCGCTTTGGCGGCCACGAGGCGCTCGTCGCCTCCGACAGATGTTACTTCTGTCACGACGCGCCCTGCATGACGGCCTGTCCCACCGCCATCGATATCCCGATGTTCATCCGGCAGATATCGACTGGCAATCCGCTGGGCGCTGCCAAGACAATTTTCGACCAGAACATCCTCGGCGGCATGTGCGCCCGCGTCTGTCCCACCGAAACGCTCTGCGAAGAGGCCTGTGTGCGCAACACGGCGGAAGAGCGCCCGGTCGAAATCGGCCGCCTGCAACGTTACGCCACAGACATTGCGATTGAAGAAGGCCGCCAGTTCTATTCCCCGGCCGCCTCTACCGGCAAAACGGTCGGCATCGTTGGCGCCGGGCCCGCCGGCCTCGCCGCCGCCCATCGGCTGGCCTTGCACGGTCACCAGGTCACCATCTACGAAGCCCGCGAAAAGGCCGGTGGTCTCAACGAATATGGCATCGCCGCATACAAGACCCCGAACGACTTCGCCCAGAAGGAAGTCGATTACATCCTGTCGCTCGGCAATATCGACGTGCTCGACGGCCAGGAAATGGGCATCGACTTCAAGCTCGCCGATCTCCAGGCCAAACACGATGCCGTCTTCATCGGCGCCGGCCTCGGCAACGTCAACGGGCTGAACATTCCGGGCGCCCAGATCAACGGCGTACTCGACGCCGTCGAATTCATCGCCAACCTTCGCCAAGCAAACGACAAGGCCGATGTCCCCGTTGGCCGCAACGTCGTCGTCATCGGCGGCGGCATGACCGCGATTGATGCCGCCGTGCAGGCCAAGCTGCTCGGCGCCGAAAACGTCACGATCTGCTACCGCCGCGGCAAGGAGCATATGAACGCATCGGTTTTCGAGCAGGATCTCGCGACTTCCAAGGGCGTCCACATCCGCCACTGGCTACAGCCGAAGGACGTCGCCCATGAAGACGGTCACTGTTCGGCGATCGGCTTCGAATACACCCACCTCGAAAACGGCCTGATGAAGGGCACCGGTCACACGACCGAGATCAAGGCCGACCAGATCCTCGTCGCCATCGGCCAGAAGCTCGACGCCCAAGGTCTGGACGGCTTGAAGATCGAAGGTGGCAAGATCGCCATCGACGCCGAAGGCCGCACCTCGATCCCGGGCGTCTGGGCCGGCGGCGACTGCGCCTTCGGCGGCCAGGACCTGACGGTATCGGCCGTCGCCATGGGCCGCGACGCGGCCGAAAGCATCAACCGCTCTCTCGCCGTCATGACGGCGGGCGCAACCGCAGTCGCATGACGCACCGCTCAGAGAGGATTTGAACAATGGCTGATCTCAGAAACAACTTCGTCGGCATCAAGTCGCCCAACCCCTTCTGGCTGGCCTCTGCCCCGCCGACCGACAAGGCCTACAATGTCGAGCGTGCCTTCAAGGCAGGCTGGGGCGGCGTCGTCTGGAAGACGCTGGGCTCCGAAGGCCCGCCGGTCGTCAACGTCAACGGCCCCCGCTACGGCGCGATCTGGGGCGCTGACCGCAGGCTTTTGGGCCTCAACAACATCGAACTGATCACCGATCGTCCCCTGCAGATTAACCTGCAGGAGATGAAGCAGGTCAAGATGAACTGGCCGGACCGGGCCCTCGTCGCCTCGATCATGGTCCCTTGCGTGGAGGAAGAGTGGAAGGCGATCCTGCCGCTGGTTGAAGAGACTGGTGCAGACGGCATCGAACTCAACTTTGGCTGTCCGCACGGCATGTCCGAACGCGGCATGGGTGCCGCCGTCGGTCAGGTGCCGGAATACATCGAAATGGTGGTGCGCTGGTGCAAGCAGTATAGCCGCATGCCCGTCATCACCAAGCTGACACCCAACATCGCCGATATCCGCAAGCCCGCCCGCGCCGCCAAGGCCGGCGGAACCGATGCAGTGTCACTGATCAACACGATCAACTCGATTGTCTCGGTGGATCTCGACAGCTTCGCCCCCTCGCCCACCGTCGGCGGCAAGGGCACCCATGGCGGCTATTGCGGCCCGGCGGTGAAGCCGATCGCGCTCAACATGGTCGCCGAGATCGCCCGCGATCCGGAAACCTATGGACTTCCGATCTCCGGCATCGGCGGGGTCACCACCTGGCGCGATGCAGCCGAATTCCTCGTGCTCGGCGCCGGCAATGTCCAGGTCTGCACGGCGGCCATGACCTATGGCTTCAAGATCGTCCAGGAGATGATCTCGGGCCTCAACGACTGGATGGATGCCAAGGGCCATGCGAGCCTCGACGACATCTGCGGCCGCGCGGTGCCCAATGTCACCGACTGGCAGTACCTCAACCTCAACTACATCGCCAAGGCGCATATCGACCAGGACGCCTGCATCAAATGCGGCCGCTGCCACATCGCCTGCGAGGATACCTCGCACCAGGCGATCACCAGCATGGTCGATGGCGTCAGGCATTTCGAGGTGATGGAAGACGAGTGCGTCGGCTGCAACCTCTGCGTCAATGTCTGTCCGGTCGAGAACTGCATCACCATGGCCGAACTGCCGACCGGCGCCCTCGACCAGCGTACCGGCCGTCCTGTCGATCCGAACTATGCCAACTGGACGACCCATCCAAACAATCCGATGGCGGTTCAGGCAGCGGAGTAACCGTGCAGAAGACTTGGCCCGGTGATCAATGGTCGCCGGGCCAAGTCTTTCGATCATTAGTTCGAGAATGTTGGGGGGAGATTCAGAATTTATTCAACGCTTGCTTGCATCATGAACGCTGGATTTATTGAAAGCCTAAAATATTAGCGGCTTATAAATTGCGGGATGCTGGTCGGATGCTGGGGAAGACAAGAGACATAGTGAATGTCTCTGCATGGCGCGCGCGCCTGCAGATCATCGTTCCGAGTTTCCTCGTCTGCGTCGTCGTCGTGGCATCCGCGCTTTATGCGGACAAACAGCAGCAGCAGCTTTCACTCCAGGAGAGCCGCCACGAGGTCCAACAGCGCCTCGGCCTGATCCGAACCAAAATCGAAGCCAATATCAACGCCAATACCAAGCTCCTGCAGGGGCTCGTAGCAGTCATCGACACCGAACCGGAGCTCGGCAAGGAACGTTTCGAGGCGCTGGCGGAAAGCATTTTCCAGTTTCACTCCCAGATCCGGAACGTCGTCGCAGCTCCCAATCTCGTTGCGACCTACGCCTATCCGCCCGAGCGCAACTCTCCCTTCACCGGCCGACAGATCCTGCAGGTCTGGGACCGAGACGACCTTTTGCGTGACATGGTAGAGAAAGGAAAGGCGGTCATCACGGGCCCGACTAACCTCAATACCGGCACGCAGGGTCTGATCATCAGCATTCCTGTCCGCATCTGGGACGACACCGGACAAATGCAGTTCTGGGGCGCTTTGCTCGGAATACTGGACCTACCGCGGCTCTATGACGACAGCGGCCTTCTCGCAAACGAATTGCCGATCGAGGTGGTCATTACGGCGGAGAACACATCCGGCGGCGAGCGGTCCGTGATTTACGGCGACGTGAATGTCAGAAATCTTGACCCTGTGCGGATGAACATCGACCTCGCCAACCGGAAATGGACCATATCGGCCATCCCGCGCGGCGGCTGGGAGGCCACGAACGACCGGAGTGACTTGATCCGTGTCACGATCTTCGCGGTCGCCGCGCTGATCTGCGGGATCGTCGTCTGGGTGGCCCTGCTGATGAATGAACGGCAGCGCAACTTCCAGGCACTGCACGAGCGCGAGGAAGACCTGCGCGCCATGTCGCATCGCCTTGGCGTCGCACTGGAATCCTCACGGATCGGGGTCTGGGAACTGGATGTGGCCACCGGCGCCATGCATTGGGACGAGCGGATCTACCAGCTTTACGGCTTGCCGGCGGACAGGCCCGTCTCGATGGAACAGTGGCGTCGCATGGTGCCCGAGGACGACGCGCGGGCGATCGAACACACGATGATGGAGGCCATCGATCGGCAGGGATCCTACACCGGGCAGTTCCGCGTCAAACGCCCCAGTGACGGCAAGGTTCTGCACATGCGCACCGTCGGGACCAGCTATTGCGGCGGGGATGGCACCCTGAAGATGCTGGGCGTGAACTGGGACGTGACGGAAGACGTGATCCTGCAGGACAATCTCCGTGCCGCCCAGAAACACACCGAGGAACAGAATGCCGCGCTTGAATCCGCCCGTCAGAGGATGGAGCACAATGCGCTGCACGACGCCCTGACCGGCCTGCCGAACCGCCGCTACCTCGATCAGCGGCTGGCAACCCTCGATGTCCTGGACCGCCCCGGCCAGCATCTCACCGTACTGCACATGGACCTCGACCGGTTCAAGGAAATCAACGACACCATGGGCCATGGGGCCGGCGACGCAATCCTGCGCAATGTCGCGGGCGCCTTGCGCGCCAATGTCCGCGATGATGATTTCGTCGCCCGAATCGGCGGCGACGAGTTCGTCATCGTCTGCTTCGGCTCTCCTGGCCAGGATGACTTTGGCTCGCTCGGCCAGAGGCTCATTGCCGCCGTCAACACGCCGGTCGTCTACAACGGCCACGAATGCCGTGTCGGGGCATCGATCGGAATTGCGGCCAAGACCGAAGCGCATCTGGCCGCCGAGCAGGTTCTCGTCAATGCCGACATCGCACTTTACGAGGCCAAGCGCCGCGGCCGCAATCGCGTCGAGTTCTTCAATGACCACCTGCGGGCACGCACGATCAACATCAAGCAGACCGCCGATGCCATCCTGCGCTCCCTCGGAGACAACGATTTCGTCGCATTCTTTCAGCCGCAGTTCGACGCGCGCACGCTGGAGATCAACGGGGTCGAAGCTCTGGCCCGCTGGAACCATCCCGAGCAGGGCCTGCTGCCACCTTCTGCCTTCCTGGAAATCGCCGAGAGCCTGAATGTCGTGTCGCAGATCGATGCGAGCATTCTCGACCAGGCGCTGTTTCAACTTGCCCGCTGGCGCACCGCCGATCTCGGCATAGAGCATGTCTCGGTCAACATTTCCGCCCAGCGCCTGTTCGAGGATCGTCTCGTCAGTCATCTCGAAACGCTGTCGCTGAAGCCGGGGAGCCTGTCCTTCGAATTGCTGGAATCGATCTCCTTCGACGACAAGGCGGACGCCGTGGCGGAAAGCCTGGAGCGAATCCGCACCCACGGCATCGCCATCGAGATCGACGATTTTGGCACCGGCTATGCCTCGATCCTGTCGCTGATCAAGCTGTCGCCGAGCCGCCTCAAGATCGACCGGCAGCTCGTCGCGCCGATCGTCGACAATCCCGCCCAGCGCCGCCTGATCAGTTCGATCGTCGATATCGGACGCTCATTCGGCATCGGGATCGTGGCAGAGGGAGTTGAAACCATGCAACACGCCGCGATCCTGCGCGATCTCGGCTGCCATACGCTGCAGGGTTTTGCCCTGGCGCGGCCGATGAGTGCCGACGCCCTGATGGATTTCGCCCGCAAGCATGCCCTGGAGCGCGAAACTCTCTGGCAGTGGACGGCCTGAAGACGGCCGTTACCCGCTCAGCCCAAGAGACTGTTGCCCGCCGCATAGGCCGCCCAGGCGAGCCCCGCGAAGTACACCATCGTCAACACGACCAGCAGGTGCCCCCCCAGAACCACGGCACCGTCGCGCTGCGAAATTCCCGTCGAAAGCAGGAGGATCGCGACGCCCGGCAGGGTGTTGGAGAAAGGGATGAAGCTCAACGGCATCATCAGGAGCACGCCGGCAAATGTCAGCACGAGGCCGTTCAACCTGTTGACGATACCGCCCGTCGTCAGACCCAGCAGACGGGGACGCACGTAACGGTCGACCTTGCGGAGGATCGTGAGGCCACGCTCCAGCACCGGCACCAGCTTGCTGCGCTCGAGCTTGCGATCCGCGAGCTTGGACGGCAGCCACGGGAACCGATTGAATGTGACGGCAATGCCGATCAACACGATCCCGGCGCCGAACACGGTAGACACACCCGGGATGGAAACCGGCACGAGAAACGGCAGCGACAACAGCCCGCAGAGCAGAAGAAGCCCGCTTTCGCCCATCTTTTCAAGGATCTGGCGGAGCGTGACATGCTCTTCGTCCATGGAATGGATCACGTCTTCCAGCACAGCACTTGTGCTCTTGTCCGTGTCGGTGAAGCCGATCGTCGTTGTCATCAGGTCCGCTTTCGATTAACTGCCGTGGCAAGATCTGTGAAGGGCCATGCCGAACGGCACGACCACCCGCCGCAGATGAAGGAGAATACCGGCCCGGTCAAGTCACGCCCCATGAGGACGGTCGAGGTCGGTCCTCATAAGGCCGATCATGACAGACCAAGCCGAGCCCGCCGCATCCCCCGTCAATCGCCACACCATCCACGCCACGGGGCGCGAGAAGCTGAAGGCCCATGCGGCCATGCTGCTCTTCGCCGCCCTGATCGCGGGATCCTTCTCCTTCGGCGGCATGGCGGCCCAGCATCTGGAGGCCGGCCCCCTCACCCTCTGGCGTTACCTGATGACCATGGTCGTCATGGGTGCCCTGACCTTCGGCATCCTGCGGGTACCCTTCGCCAAGCCGCGGCGGGTCTGGCGCTATGCGCTCCTCGGTGGCCTCATCGCCGTCTATATGCTGACAATGTTCGCGGCACTCGAATTCACAAGCCCGGTACAGACAGGTGCGGTCTTTACCCTGATGCCGCTGATATCAGCCGGCTTCGCGCTCATCTTCATCGGCCAGAAGACCAGACCTGACGTGCTGATCGCCTTGGTGATCGCCGCACTCGGAGCCATCTGGGTGATCTTTCGCGCCGATATCGGCGCCATACTCTCCTTCGATGTCGGCCGCGGTGAACTCATCTATTTCGTCGGCGTGATCTGCCACGGCGCCTATGTGCCCCTGATAAGGCGGTTCGGTCTGGGCGAAAACCCGGTCGCCTTCGGCTTCTGGGTCGTGGTCTTCACCATCCCCTGGCTGCTGCCCACCGGCGCCGTGCCGCTTGCCACCACGGATTTTGTAAGCCTGCCGATGACGGTCTGGGCAACGATCGCCTATCTCTCGATCGTGACGACCGCCGTCACCTTCATGCTGCTGCAATATGCCTCGATGCGCCTGCCCGCCCCCAAGGTGCTCGGCTACGGCTATTTGACGCCGACCTTCATCATCCTACTGGAAGGCCTGCTTGGCCATGGCTGGGCAAGCCCCGCCGTCTTCATCGGCGCGCTGGTGACCGCTGCAGGCTTGCTGGTGATGGGCCTGCTCAGGGACTGACGGAAGGTTTCACGATCAGGCCGCTGACAAAGAGGCCTTCGAGAAAACGCGCCGCCTCCTCGAAGCGGTGCACATCGTCACGCCCCGGCCCCAGCACCGCCTTCACCTGCACGTCGAAATCCGCGTAGTGCTGGGTCGTCGACCAGATCGAGAAGATCATGTGATGCGGATCGCAATCGCGCACCTTGCCAGACGCGATCCAGACACGAATGACTTCAGCCTTCTCGTCGACCAGTTCCTTGAGCGGGCCATCGAGCACGCCCGCGATATGCGGCGCCCCCTGCAGGATCTCGTTGGCGAAGAGCCGGCTTTCCCGCGGAAACTCCCGTGCCATTTCCAGCTTGCGCCTGATATAGGAGCGGATCTCCTCCTCCGGATCTCCTTCGGCGTCGAAGGCCTGCAGCGGCTCAAGCCAGTTTTCGAGAACCCGGTCGATCAATGCCCGGTGCATCGCTTCCTTGGTGCGGAAGTAATAGAGCAGGTTCGGCTTCGACATGCCCGCGACTTCGGCGATCTGGTCGATCGTCGAGCCGTGGAATCCCCGCTGTGAGAAGACTTCGAGCGCGGCTTCGAGGATAAGCTCTTCCTTCTCCTCCTGGATCCGTGTCCGCCTCTGGGTCTGCGCCGCTCTCGGTATGGCCATCTTAGAGTTGTTCCCCGCCTAAGATACTGAACTCACTCAGCAATATTGGAGCCCAAATTCTGGGCATCTGCTTGATATTTTGTCGCAGAATTTTGCCGATTCCGTCTTGAGTGCCGTGATGGAAGTTGTAATGTTTTACCAGTCGGTCAAATTATTGGACAGATGCCGAAGAAAGGCAACTGCCGATGAGACAGCGGAAAAGACAATCATAAGCCGCTGCTGTTGACCTCGGGAACAAGGGAGTTGGGCGGAAGATCCGACTCCTGAAAAAACAGGTGAGGATCTGCAATGACGGCGCAACCCGGCACGAACCTTCGCGTGAACGGCGATCGGCTGTGGGACATGCTCATGGAGATGGCGAAGATCGGCCCTGGCATTGCCGGCGGCAATAATCGCCAGACCCTGACGGACGAGGACGCGGAAGGCCGCCGCCTTTTCCAGCGCTGGTGTGAGGATGCAGGCCTCACCATGGGCGTCGACACCATGGGCAACATGTTCATGACCCGCGCCGGCACCGATCCGGATGCCCTGCCCGTCTATATCGGCTCACACCTCGATACTCAGCCCACCGGCGGCAAGTATGACGGCGTACTCGGCGTGCTCGCCGGCCTCGAAGTCATCAGGTCGATGAACGACCTCAACATCAGGACCAAACACCCCATCGTCGTCACCAACTGGACCAACGAGGAAGGCGCCCGCTTTGCGCCCGCCATGCTGGCTTCGGGTGTTTTTGCCGGCGTGCTGACACAGGATTACGCCTATGCCCGCAAGGACATGGACGACAAGACCTTTGGTGACGAGCTGCAGCGCATAGGCTGGGTTGGTGACGAAGAGGTGGGCGCCCGCAAGATGCAAGCCTATTTCGAATACCACATCGAGCAGGGCCCGATCCTCGAAGCCGAGGAGAAACAGATCGGCGTCGTTACCCACTGCCAGGGTCTCTGGTGGCTGGAATTCACCCTGACAGGCCGCGAAGCGCATACCGGCTCCACGCCGATGAACCTGCGCGTCAATGCAGGCCTCGCCATGGCCCGGATCATGGAAATGGTCCAGGACGTCGCGATGAGCGAGCAGCCCGGCGCCGTCGGCGGCGTCGGCCAAGTGAAGTTCTCGCCCAATTCCCGCAACGTGTTGCCCGGCACGGTGATCTTCACCGTCGACATCCGCACGCCCAGCCAGGACAAGCTCGACCGCATGCGCGCGACGATCGAAGCTAAGGCAGCAGAAATCTGTGCAGCGCTCGGCGTCGGCTGTGCGGTGGAGGCCGTCGGCCATTTCGACCCCGTCACCTTCGACCCGAAACTCGTCGCCTCCGTCCGCAAGGCCGCCGAAGATCTAGGCTACAGCCACATGAACATCATCTCCGGCGCCGGCCACGATGCCTGCTGGGCGGCGAAGGTCGCGCCATCGACGATGATCATGTGCCCCTGCGTCGGCGGCTTGAGCCACAACGAAGCGGAGGAGATTTCCAAGGAATGGGCGTCTGCGGGCTGCGACGTGCTGCTGAGGGCCGTGCTGGAGACGGCGGAGATTGTGGCGTAGGATCGAGACTTGCGAGCAGTCCTGAACGGGAGCGAACCATGGGACGACCAAGGGAATTGTCACAGGAAGAGCGCGACGACCTGCTGCGGCGGGGCTACCGCCCGATCGAAATCTGGGTGCCGGACATGTCCAGCGACGCTTCTCGCAAGGAAGCAGCAAGACAGACCAAAGCCGCAGTGGAGGCCGATCGCCGGGCAGGCATTGAGGAGCTGAATGGCGAAGACTCAGCTGACGACTGGGATCAGCCGTGAGGTTTGCGCGCGGTGACATGGTGACGGCCGCCTTCCAAGGTGATCTGGGCAAACCGAGGCCTGCGGTCATCGTTCAGGCGGACAATTACATCGAACACCACGTCACGCTGCTGCTTTGTCCACTGTCGACATTTCTCTCGGATGCTGCGGATTTTCGCCCAACGCTCGAGCCGTCGAAAGACAACGGTCTAAAGGAGCGATCCCAAATCATGGCTGACAAAATGACCCATTTGAAGAAGGCCGCAATCCGACAAGTTATCGGCCACTTGAGCGAGGATGAAATGGCGCTGCTGGAGACGGCGATCATCAACATCACCGGCTTACAGCAATTCAGACCGCAGTCTTGAGAACACGACACGGGGAGAGACCACATGACCACCACAGTCATCAAGGGCGGCACCATCGTCACCGCCGATCTGACCTACAAGGCCGACGTCAAGATCGAGGGCGGCGTGATCGTCGAGATCGGCCCCAACCTCTCCGGCGACACCGTGCTGGATGCGGCAGGCTGTTACGTCATGCCAGGCGGCATCGATCCGCATGTGCATCTCGAAATGCCGTTCATGGGCACCTATTCCGCCGACAACTTCGAAAGCGGCACGCGCGCCGGTCTCTCCGGCGGCACGACCATGGTCGTCGATTTCTGTCTGCCCGCTCCCGACCAGTCGCTGCTCGAAGCGCTGCAGATGTGGGACAACAAGACCTCGCGCGCCACGGCGGACTATTCGTTCCATATGGCCATCACCGGCTGGAATGAGCGCATCTTCGACGAAATGAAGACGGTCGTTCAGGACAAGGGCATCAACACTTTCAAGCACTTCATGGCCTATAAGGGCGCGTTGATGGTGAATGACGACGAGATGTTCGCCTCGTTTTCCCGCTGCGCCGAACTCGGTGCCCTGCCCCTGGTCCATGCCGAAAACGGAGACGTCGTCGCCGCCATGACCGCCAAACTGCTCGCCGAAGGCAATAACGGTCCGGAAGCCCACGCCTATTCCCGTCCCGCCGAAGTCGAAGGCGAAGCCACCAACCGCGCCATCATGCTGGCCGACATGGCGGGCGTTCCGCTTTACGTGGTGCACACCTCCTGCGAACAGGCGCATGAAGCGATCCGCCGTGCCCGCCAGAAGGGCATGCGCGTTTATGGTGAGCCGCTGATCCAGCACCTGACGCTAGACGAAAGCGAATACGCGCATCCTGACTGGGACCACGCCGCCCGCCGCGTCATGTCGCCTCCCTTCCGCAACAAGCAGCATCAGGATTCCCTCTGGGCCGGCCTGCAGTCCGGCTCGCTCTCGGTCGTCGCCACTGACCACTGCGCCTTCACCACCGAGCAGAAACGCTTCGGCCTCGATAGCTTCGCCAAGATCCCGAACGGCACCGGCGGGCTTGAAGACCGCCTGCCGATGCTCTGGACGTATGGCGTTTCCACCGGTCGCCTGACGATGAACGAATTCGTCGCGGTCACCTCGACCAATATCGCGAAGATCCTCAACATCTATCCGAAGAAGGGCGCGGTCCTCGTCGGCGCAGATGCCGACCTCGTGGTCTGGGATCCCAAACGCTCGAAGACCATCTCCGCCAAGACCCAGCAGTCTTCGATCGACTACAATGTCTTCGAGGGCAAGGAAGTGACCGGCCTGCCGCGCTATACGCTCACCCGCGGTTATGTCGCGATCGAGGAAGGCACGGTCAAGACCCGCGAGGGCCAAGGCAAATTTGTGAAGCGCGAGCCGTTCACGGCGGTCAACAAGGCGCTGTCGACCTGGAAAGACCTAGTCGCGCCGCGCAAGGTGGAACGCACCGGCATTCCGGCGACGGGGGTTTGAGCAGGTCGATGGCTTTGGCGCGCGGCGTTACCCCCCTCTGTCACTTCGTGACATCTCCCCCACAAGGGGGGAGAGTGAAACCTCGCGCCTTTTGCCATGATCTTTCTGTTGTCTCGACAAAAGCTGGCGAGTTCGGCCGCATTCCGCTCTCCCCCCTTGTGGGGGAGATGTCCGGCAGGACAGAGGGGGGTACAACGCACGCTAAGGTTAGCGACACCAGCAAACCGGCACGCTCCGCGCCCCCTCATCCGGCGCTACGCGCCACCTTCTCCCCGCTGGGGAGAAGAGGTCACTCACACCTCTACCAGCCCCTCCAACTCCGGCAGCAGCACAACGCTCTCCTGCTCGTTCGGGTCGGTGCGCGCAATGATCGCCGTGCAGGGCGCGTTCGACAGGTTCGCCGGCAAATGCGGCACGCCAGCCGGAATGTAAAACAGCTCGCCCGCATGCACGATCACATGGTTCTCCAACCGCTCGCCATACCAGGTATGGGCCTGGCCGGAGAGCATGTAGATCGCCGTCTCGTGGCTCTCATGCAGATGCGCCTTGGCGCGCGCGCCGGGCGGCATGGTCAGCACATGCATGCAGATGCCCTTGGCACCCACGGTCTCGGCGGCAATGCCTTCGAAATAACTCAGTCCCTGCTTGCCCTCATAGGTATGGCCGGGTTTGACGATCCGGCAGGTGGGCTTTGCTGATGCGTCCATGGTCTGATCCTCTCGTCTGCAGCAGCGCCGCCGCCCTTCCCTCTCTGCCGGTTGCAACCGGCCTCTATCCGACAGCATGCAAGAGGCAAACGGCCTTTGCAACAAACCCGATTGGCTGCCCGCATGAATGAACCCACTTCCGTCGTCTCGGCGAAAAATCTGAGCCTCACCTTCGAGACCGATGACGGCCCCGTCCACGCCCTGTCCAATGTCGACCTCGAGGTGAAGAAGGGCGATTTCGTTTCCTTCATCGGCCCTTCCGGCTGCGGCAAGACCACCTTCCTGCGCGTTATTGCCGATCTCGAAAAACACACGAGCGGCGAGATCACGGTGAATGGCATGACGCCGGAAGAGGCGCGCAAGGCACGCTCCTACGGCTATGTCTTTCAAGCCGCCGCCCTTTATCCCTGGCGCACGATCGAGAACAACATCGCGCTGCCTCTGGAAATCATGGGCTACAGCGCTGATGAAAAAAAGAAGCGTATTGAACGCACGCTCGATCTCGTCAACCTCTCGGGCTTTGCCAAGAAATATCCCTGGCAGCTCTCGGGCGGCATGCAACAACGCGCCTCGATCGCCCGCGCTCTGGCCTTCGACGCCGACTTGCTGCTGATGGACGAACCCTTCGGCGCACTGGACGAAATCGTACGAGATCACCTGAACTCCGAACTCCTGAAGCTCTGGGACCGAACCAACAAGACGATCTGCTTCGTCACCCACTCGATCCCGGAAGCCGTTTACCTCTCCACCAGGATCGTCGTCATGAGCCCGAGGCCTGGCCGCGTCACCGATATCATCGAGTCGACGCTGCCGAAGGAGCGCCCGCTCGACATACGCGAGACGCCGGAGTTCCTGGAGATCGCGCATCGAGTGCGCGAGGGTCTGAAGGCGGGGCATTCTTATGAGGAATAACATCCACTTGGAGGACTTGGTTACCCCCCTCTGCCCTGCCGGGCATCTCCCCCACAAGGGGGGAGAACGACAGACCGCCGCCATCTCGCTCCCACGGCACAGTGCCAGCCGCCACTCTCCCCCCTTGTGGGGGAGATGTCACGGAGTGACAGAGGGGGGTAACACCCGCTCAACGGAAGGAAGGGTCACCCCATGAACCCCACCTTCCTCCTTTGGCTCGGCGCTGCCATGGCAACCTTTCTCGGTGCAGCCACCGTCTCCCGGGCCTATGTAGACAATGGCAAGCTCTGGGTGCTCGTTGCCTCGCTCGCCCTTTATTGCGTCGGCAATCTGATGATGGTGAAGCTGATGCGTGAGGGTGGCCTCGGCCTTGCCATCTCCGCCTCCTCCGTTGCCCAGCTTCTCCTCATCAACATCATCGCCTTCTTCCTCTTCGGCGAACGGCTGACCACCCAGCAGTCGGTCGGCGTGGCGCTCGGCGTCGTGTCGATCGCCCTGATGCTCTTCCCGGCCAAGGGAGGCGTGTGACCATGGCCCAACCCTCCACTGTCCGCGACCGCATCCTGCCGGTCCTGACCATCCTGCTGGCCATCCTGGTCATCTGGCACATTTTCGTCGTCTATCTGAACGCGCCCTTCATTCGCGACCAAGCGGCCCGCGCCAATGAAGAGATCAGCTTCGCCCAGGTGGTCGAACGCAGCTTCGTCCAGGAGCGGCCGATCCTGCCGGCCCCGCACCAGATCATCGTCGAGCTCTGGGACACCACGATCAACAAGGCTGTCACCTCCAAGCGCAGCCTCATCTACCATGCCTGGATCACGCTCTCTGCGACGCTGATGGGCTTTGGCATGGGCACCGTGCTCGGCATCATGCTTGCCATCGCCATCGTCCATAACAGGGCCATGGAAAAATCGCTGATGCCCTGGGTGATCGCCTCCCAGACCATTCCGATCCTCGCCATCGCGCCGATGATCATCGTCGTCCTGAATTCGATCGGCGTCTCAGGTCTCATGCCCAAGGCCCTGATCTCCACCTATCTTTCCTTCTTCCCGATCGTCGTCGGCATGGTGAAGGGCTTGCGCAGCCCTGACATGCTGCTGCTCGACCTGATGCACACCTACAATGCCAGCCAGACCCAGACCTTCTGGAAACTGCGCTGGCCGGCCTCCATGCCCTATCTCTTCACCTCGCTGAAGGTGGCAATCGCGATCTCGCTGGTCGGGGCCATCGTCGGTGAACTGCCGACCGGTGCCGTCGCCGGTCTCGGCGCCCGTCTGCTCTCGGGCTCCTATTACGGCCAGACCATCCAGATCTGGGCTGCTCTCTTCATGGCGGCGGGCTTGGCTGCCCTGCTCGTCTCGATCGTCGGCATGGCCCATACACGGGTTCTCGCACGCATGGGGGTCAAGCCATGAACGGTTACCTCGTCTTCGCCCTCGTCTTCTGGCTCGGCGCCTGGGGTTTGAACCAGTGGCTGGTTGCACAGCGTCCGAAAGATCCGTCCACCCGCCGCGCGATCGGCCTCGCCGTACCCATCATCTTCGGCATCACCCTGCTCGTCATCTGGGAATGCATGGTGCGTGGCTTCGAGATCCCCTCGATCCTGCTGCCGGCACCCTCAATGATCTGGGCCCGCATCCTCACCTCCACCCATATCCTCTGGGCGGATTTCCAGCAGACCTTCCTGAAGTCGGTGATCACGGGCTACGTCGCAGGTTGCGGCCTCGGCTTCATCGTCGCGATCCTGATCGACCGCTCGCCCTTCCTGCAAAAGGGCCTGCTGCCGATCGGCAACTTCGTCTCGGCCCTTCCCGTCGTCGGCATCGCCCCGATCATGGTCATGTGGTTCGGCTTCGACTGGCAGTCCAAGGTCGCCGTCGTCGTCATCATGACCTTCTTCCCGATGCTGGTGAACACCGTGCAGGGATTGGCCGCCGCCAGCCACATGGAACGCGACCTGATGCACACCTATGCCGCCTCCTGGTGGCAGACGCTGGTCAGGCTTAGGCTTCCCGCCGCCTGGCCTTTCATCTTCAATGCGCTGAAGATCAACTCGACACTGGCCCTGATCGGGGCCATCGTTGCAGAATTCTTCGGCACCCCGATTGTCGGCATGGGCTTCCGTATCTCGACCGAGGTCGGACGCTCGAATGTCGACATGGTCTGGGCCGAGATTGCGGTCGCCGCACTCGCCGGCTCGGTCTTCTACGGATTGGTGGCACTGGCAGAACGCCGGGTCACCTTCTGGCATCCGTCCGTCCGTGGTGGACGGTCGTGAGTTGAACGAAAAACAAAAGAGGGAACTGAAATGACTGTCAAACTCGCATCCCTGCTGCTGTCGGCCGCGGTCTCGCTGACCGCGATGCAGGCCGCCGCCGCCGACAAGGTGACCCTCCAGCTGAAGTGGGTAACCCAGGCCCAGTTCGCCGGCTATTACGTCGCGAAAGACAAGGGCTTCTACGAAGAGGAAGGCCTCGACGTCGAAATCAAGCCAGGCGGCCCTGACATCGCCCCTCCCCAGGTTCTGGCCGGTGGCGGCGCTGACGTCATCGTCGACTGGATGCCGTCGGCTCTCGCCACCCGCGAAAAGGGCGTTCCGCTCGTCAACATCGCTCAGCCCTTCAAGTCCTCTGGCATGATGCTGACCTGCCTCAAGGAAACCGGCATCACCAAGCCTGAGGATTTCAAGGGCAAGACCCTCGGCGTCTGGTTCTTCGGCAATGAATATCCGTTCCTGTCTTGGATGAGCACGCTCGGCATCAAGACCGACGGATCGCCGGACGGCGTGACGGTCCTCAAGCAGGGCTTCAACGTCGACCCGCTGCTCCAGAAGCAAGCCGCCTGCATCTCGACCATGACCTACAATGAATACTGGCAGGTCATCGATGCCGGCATCAAGGCCGAAGACCTCGTGACCTTCAAGTATGAAGACGAAGGTGTCGCCACGCTCGAGGACGGCCTCTACGTGCTCGAAGACAAGCTCGCCGATCCGGCCTTCAAGGAAAAGATGGTCAAGTTCGTCCGCGCTTCGATGAAGGGCTGGAAATATGCGGAAGCCAATTCCGACGAAGCTGCTGAAATCGTGCTCGAGAACGACGCCTCCGGCGCCCAGACAGAGGCGCATCAGAAGCGCATGATGAGCGAAGTCGCCAAGCTGACCGCCGGTTCCGCCGGCGCGCTCGACAAGGCCGACTACGACCGCACGGTGAAGACCTTGCTCGGCGGCGGTTCGGACCCGGTCATCTCCAAGGAGCCGACAGGCGCCTTCACCACAGAGATCACCGACGCGGCCCTGAAATAGTCTTGGCGGACCACTTCGAAACCTGGACACGGGGAGCGATCCCCGTGTCTTTTTGTAGGTTATACTGATCAATAGTGAACGTCAGATCTGGCAAATCCGCAACACTACCGTTCTATATTGAACAATTTTCAAGCCGGTGTGGGAATCGGGCGCTACGCCTCTTGCAAGCGCTTTTGCAATCCCCCACCTCTTTCGCAAGTCTTCAAATGCCGCAATTGTGATGTAGCGTGCTACTGTCTGGATGGATCGCCACAGTGAGCCGATCCGCCCTCCACGACGTAACAGGCCATGAACTGCGAACATCGTTCTTTCTGGGAAGGGTCTTATGTTTCGACACACGAACGCAACCGCCGTGCTGATGGCTGCGAGCCTGTCCTTGTCGGCCTCGGTCGCAATGGCACAGGAATCCCAGCCCGCACCGGCCCAGGCCCTTCCCGCCATCATCGTCACAACGGCGGAGAGCCGTGACCTCGTCGACCGGATCGTCGCGACCGGCACGATCAGGGCGGAGGAGGAAGTCCAGATCCAGCCTCAGGTCGAAGGACTGCAGATCAAGTCCCTGGATGCCGATGTCGGTGACACCGTCCAGGCCGAAACCGTCGTTGCCAAGCTCAACGAAGATACGCTTCTGCTTCAGCGGAGCCAGTACGTCGCCAATCGTGCGAAGGCGGAAGCCGCACTCGCACAGTATCGGGCCCAGCTCGTCGAAGCCGAAGCAAGCCTGACCGAGGCCCAGCGCCAGTTTGAACGCGCAACGCGCCTGGCTTCTTCCGGTTCCGTCTCCACCTCACAAAAGGAACAGGCGGAAACGACGCTCGCCAGTGCCACGGCGCGCACCGAAACCGCCCGTCAGGCCATCACCGTGGCCGAAGCGGATATCAAGGTGGTCGACAGCCAGATCGCAGACACCGACCTTCGCCTTGCCCGCACCGACGTGAAGTCGCCGGTGACGGGCACCATCTCTGTCCGCAACGCTCAGATCGGCGCCATCGCCACGGGCGCTGGCCAGCCGCTTTTCACCGTCATCCGCGACGGGCAGATCGAACTGGTGGCCGATGTGCCCGAAGTCCAGATCCTCCGTTTGAAGCCGGGACAAAAGGCCGCCATTTCGGTTGCCGGCAGCACGCAGCCATTGATGGGCTCCGTTCGCCTCGTGTCCCCGGTCGTAGACCCTGTGAGCCGTCTGGGTGCTGTTCACATCGCCCTGGATGACGATGCTGCGGCCCGCGCCGGCATGTATGGCAATGCAGCCGTCACCGTGACGGAAGCGTCAGGTATAGCTCTGCCCCTGTCGGCCATCACCACCGAACAAGGCGTGACAACCGTCCGCAAGGTGACCGACGGAACGGTCCAGATGGTCGAGATCAAGACCGGCATTCAGGACGGCGCCTTCATCCAGGTGACCGAAGGCCTGAGCGAAGGTGACAAGGTCGTAGCCAAGGCCGGCGTTTTCGTCCGTGACGGCGACCGCATCAATCCTGTCGAAGAAACCAGCAGCGTTTCCAACTGAGAGGCGAGGACGCCATGAACTTCTCTGCATGGTCCATACGCAATCCGATTGCGCCGATCCTGGCCTTCTTCCTGCTGATGGTCGTCGGGATCCAGTCGTTCAACGCGCTGCCGATCACGCGCTTCCCGAACATCGACGTCCCCCTGGTCGCGATCAACGTCGGCCAGAGTGGCGCATCCCCGGCTGAGCTTGAAAGCCAGGTGACGAAGGAAGTCGAAGACGCCGTGGCGTCGATCACCGGCGTCGACGAAATCAACTCGACCGTGACAGACGGCCAGTCGCAGACCGTCGTCATGTTCCGCATGGAAGTGCCGACCGAACAGGCCGTCCAGGACGTCAAGGACGCGATCGACCAGATCCGCGGCGACCTGCCGGCCTCGGTCGATGAACCGATCGTCACCAAGATCGATGTCGAAGGACAGGCGATCCAGAGCTTCGCGGTCTCCTCACCCAACATGAACCTCGCCGAGCTCTCGTGGTTCGTCGACGATACCGTCAAGCGCGCCCTGCAGGGCCAGCCCGGCATCGGCCGGGTCGATCGCTACGGCGGCTCTGATCGCGAAGTCCGCGTCGAGCTTGATCCCGATCGTCTCGATGCCCTGGGCGTGACGGCCTCCGATATTTCCAGCCAGTTGCAAGGCACAAACGTCGATCTCGGCTCCGGCCGTGGACAGGTCGCGGGCGCGGAGCAGTCGATCCGTACGCTCGGCGACAACCGCGATGTCGAGAGCCTTGCCAACACCACGATCGCCCTTCCCGGCGGTCGCTTCGTCAAGCTCTCCGATCTCGGCCGTGTGGTTGATACCTATCAGGAACAGAAGTCCTTTGCTCGCCACGATGGCAAGCCGGTTGTCTCTTTCGCGGTCTTCCGTGCCAAGGGCGCGAGCGAAGTCACCGTCGCGGAAACGGTTGCCGAGAGCCTCGCGACGGTGCGTGCGGAGAACCCCGACGTCCAGATCGAGATGATCGACGACTCGGTCTACTTCACCTACGGCAACTACGAAGCCGCGATGCACACCCTCGTCGAGGGCGCGATCCTCGCCGTCATTGTGGTGTTGCTCTTCCTCCGGAACTGGCGCGCGACGCTGATTTCGGCTGTGGCGCTCCCGCTGTCTGCCATTCCAACCTTCTGGGTCATGGACCTGATGGGGTTCTCGCTGAACCTCGTCTCGTTCCTGGCACTCACGCTTGCGACTGGTATCCTTGTCGACGACGCGATCGTCGAGGTGGAAAACATCGCCCGCCACATCAAGATGGGCAAGACGCCATATCGGGCGGCGATCGAAGCCGCCGACGAGATCGGCCTCGCCGTCATTGCGACGACATTCACGATCATCGCAGTCTTCGTGCCGGTGTCCTTCATGCCGGGCATTCCCGGCCAGTACTTCATCCAGTTCGGCCTGACGGTTGCCTTCTCCGTCTTCTTCTCGCTGCTTGTGGCACGCCTCATCACGCCGATGATGGCCGCCTATCTGATGCGGGCCGAAGACGCGATGGACGACCATCACGAGAATGACAGCCTGCCACTGAAGATGTACACGAGGCTCGTGCGCTTCACCACGCGCCGCTGGTATTCGCGTCTCGGAACGCTCGCTGCCGCCATCGCCTTCCTGATCGGCTCCATCATGCTTCTCGCCGGCGTCCCTGGCAGCTTCATCCCACCGGAAGATGCAGGCCGTATCGTCCTGTCGGTCGAACTGCCCCCGAACGCGACACTCGACGAAACCGAGCGCAAGACGGACGAAATCTACGCCGCCATCAAGGACGTGCCTGACGTCGCCAGCGTCTTCATCCTCGGCGGCTCCTCCCCGCGCGGGGATCTGGAGCTGCGTCGCGCCAGCGTCACGATGAACCTCGATCGCATCGAGCACTCGCTGACCAAGACGCTGGTAAACAAGGGGCTCGGCGGACTGCCGCTGATCGGCGACTACCTTCCGAAGGTGCCGGAAAACGGCCGAGTCCGCGCGCAGTGGGACATCGAAGAAGAGGTCTTCAGCAAGCTCGCCTCGATCGCGGATATCCGCATTACAAAGCTCAACGACCGCGGTGAGCGCGACATCACCTTCAACTTCCTTTCCAAGAACGAAGAGGAACTGAATCAGGCTGTCGGTATCCTGGAGTCGAAACTGCGCCAGGTGCCGGAACTCGCCAATGTCAGCGCCGACGGCGCCCTGCCCCGTCCGGAACTGCAGATTCGCCCGCGTGCCGACGAAGCTGCCCGTCTCGGCATCACCGCCCAGCAGATCGCCCAGACGGTCCGTGTTGCCACCATTGGTGACGTGGATGCGGCCCTGCCGAAGATCTCGCTCGACAATCGGCAGATCCCGATCCGGGTCCAGGCCTCGCTCGACTTCCGCACGGATCTCGCCGCCATCCGCAACCTGAAGATCCGCACGGCTAGTGGAGCAACGGTACCGCTGGCCAGCGTCGCCGACATCGACTATGCGGAAGGTGTGTCGTCCATCAAGCGCAACGACCGCAACCGGGTGGTTTCGATTGGTGCCGGCCTGCCGCAGGGCGTGGCGCTCGACACTGCGACGGCGGCCTTCCGCGATACGGTGGCGACGGCCGAGATCCCCGAAAGCGTGCGCCTTGCCGAGAGCGGCGATGCCAAGATCCAGGCCGAGATGCAGCAGAGCTTCCTCAACGCCATGATCCTCGGCCTGCTTCTGGTGCTGACCGTGCTGATCCTGCTCTTCAAGGACGTGATCCAGCCCTTCACCATCCTCTTCTCGCTGCCGCTTGCCATCGGCGGCGTGGCCGTCGCGTTGATCATCACCAACAATGCGCTGTCCATGCCTGTCCTGATCGGCATTCTGATGCTGATGGGCATCGTAACGAAGAACGCCATCCTGCTGGTCGACTTCGCGATCGAAATGCGGCGCCAGGGCATGGACCGCCTCGAAGCCATGGTAGAGGCCGGCCGCAAGCGCGCCCGCCCGATCATCATGACCTCGATCGCCATGTCCGCCGGCATGCTGCCTTCGGCGCTCGGTGTCGGCGAAGGCGGCTCGTTCCGCGCACCGATGGCGATCGCCGTGATCGGCGGCATCATCGTCTCGACCGTGCTCAGCCTGGTGGTCGTTCCGGCCTTCTTCCTCATTCTCGACGACGTATCCCGCCTGCTCGGCTGGGCCTTTAGCCGCTTCGTCGGCAAGAAGGAAGAAGAGGAAGAGCCTCTGACGCCGGAAGTCCTGTCCTTCCTCGCCCGCAAGAACGTGCAGGCGCTCGAGGCGGTGGAGCGACGGGTTGCAGCCGTTGAGCGCAGCCAGCCGGTGAACCGCAAGAGCGACGGCAACGGCAACGTCATCAACCTGCCGCCACTCGCGGCGGAGTGAGATGACATACCCACACGAAGAGGCCGGGCCCAGCGCCCGGCCTCTTGCGTTTGAGGCAGTTGCCGCCTCACTTTAGGCAATTCTGATCCACCGTCGGATCGATTGATCGAAATCAATCCGAACTTCCCCGCCTCGCGATATCGTGACCGGACTGGAAAGAGCGCAATCACCCGCACCAGCAGGAGAAGCGCATATCCGACTGGGCGACAGGCCGGCGCGATGACCGCAGCGGTGCATGCCCGGATGCCATGATGGATGGGGGCCGTGACGACCGTGAACAAGATCCTGAGACTGAACACGCGCGACAAGAACACGCTTCTGCGAACGTCGTTCTTGTCTCAACTCGGCCCGACCGCCATGGCATCGATGATGGAGATCGCCAATATCTCCAACTACGAGGCACGCGACGTACTCTTGCGCGAGGGCGAGCCCGCAGAATGTTTCTACAGTGTCCTCAGCGGCTATGTGCGCCTTTATCGTCTCAACAAGGACGGCCGCGAAGCCGACATCCGCATTTGCGGTCCAGGCGACACCTTCGCCGAATGCCTGCTGCCCATGGGCGACAAGTATCTCTACAATGCTCAGGCTGCGGAGAACACGACACTCGCCCGTTTCGATCTGCAGAGAGTCCGTGCGCTCGCCGAACAGGAAAAGGACGTCGCCAAGGCGATCATTCGCTGCCTGTCGGACCATCTGCGCACGACCATGGACTGCATCGCCAATGATCGACTGCAGACGGCACCCCAGCGGGTCGCCCACTATCTGCTGACCCATTGTGCGACCGACGGTGGTCCGGCCTCGATACGCCTGCCCTTCCAGAAGAGCCTGCTCGCCGGCAAGCTCGGTCTTGCGCCCGAGGCCTTGTCGCGCGCCTTCTCAAGCCTGCGCCGTGCCGGTGTGACCGTGCGGGGACGCACGATACAGATCAGCGACGTTAACGCCCTCCGGCAGATCTAAGCCTGGTCGCGGCTGAACGGCGCGCTTCCGCTCAGAGCCCCCCACTCTGCTGCAGGAAGTCGACGATCCGGTCCACGCCCGCGCCGCGCTTCAGATCCGTGAATACAAAGGGTCGATCGGAGCGCATGCGGCCCGCATCCCGCTCCATGACGTCGAGATCGACGCCGACATGCGGCGCGAGATCGGTCTTGTTGATCACCAGCAAGTCCGAGCGGGTGATCCCCGGCCCGCCCTTCCGCGGGATCTCCTCGCCCTGGCAGACCGAGATCACATAAAGCGTGATATCCGCGAGATCCGGCGAGAAGGTTGCGGCCAGATTGTCGCCGCCCGACTCGATGAAGACGACGTCGAGATCCGGTATGCGCGCATTGAGGTCGGCAATGGCCTTGAGATTGATCGAGGCATCCTCGCGGATCGCGGTGTGTGGACAGCCGCCCGTCTCCACCCCGACGACACGATCAGAGGTCAGCGCCTGCATGCGGATCAACGCGTCCGCATCCTCGCGGGTATAGATGTCATTGGTGACCACGGCGATGGAATAGTCGTCGCGCATGGCCTTGCAGAGTTTCTCCGTCAGCGCCGTCTTGCCGGAACCGACCGGTCCGCCGATACCGACGCGAAGGGGACCATTCTTCGATTTCATCATGTTCGTCCTGTGTGAGCGCTGAGCTAGGATTGGAAAAGACGTGAATACTGAACCTCATGCCGCATGCTGAGCGTATCCGCGATGATGGTGGCCGACCCGAGATCGTCCAGCCCGAGACGGCTCACCTCCCAGGAGGTCTTGAGGATCGGCGTTTCCGCGGCGGCAAGGATGGCAAGCCCGCGCGTTTGTCCGATGACCCCGAGCCGGATCGCCACCGATACATATTGCGAGACCTGAGCGTGGAGGAAGGCCGCGATCGCATCCACAAGGGGAATGCCATGCGCCGAAGCGATCGCGCCGACCGCGACACTGTACGGCACAGGCCCTGCAAGGGCATCAAGCACCGGATGCGGCCAGGCCGCAGCGGCCTTGACGAAGGCCTCGCCGAGGCGGGTGGTCTCCGCATGCCGCTCGGCCGAGCCTGCCAGCACCGTGGCGAGCGAGACGACCTCTTCGAGTGATCGCCCCTCACCTTGAAGGCGATGTGCCTCGGCAAGCAGTATCGCATCATTGCGCAAGCCGCCATGAGCCAGCAGAACACCGAGCCATGCCTCCACGCCGTCTCCATCGCCGACATGCCCTTCGACGACTGCGCTTTCCATGCCCGCCGAATAGGAAAAGCCGCCGACGGGAAAGGCCGGCGAGAGCCAGGCCATAAGCCGCAACAGCCCCTGACGTCCGGCCCCCTCCTCGGCATGCAGCTCAGCCATGGCCGGTCTCGTGGTGGCCATGACCGCCATGCGCGTGATAAGCGCCACGCACCGGCTGGAACGCCTCGATAACTTCGCTCACGGTGGCGCCCAGCCCGCCGAGCATATCGCGGATGACATGATCGCGCTGGATCAGGATGCGGTCAGTCTCGATCTGGGCTGCGAGATGCCGGTTGCCCAGATGCCAGGCCAGCTCGATCAGATGAAGGGTGTCACGCGCGCGGATCTCGAACAGCCGCTCTTCGGCCGCCTGAATCTCGATCGTGGTGCCGTCATCCAGCAGCAGCCTGTCGCCGTGGTGGAAGAGCACGGCTTCCTTGAGGTCCAGCATGACCATCTCGCCATTGTCGAGATGCAGCAGTTTGCGCCTCAGGTGACGTCCGTCATGGGGAAGAACGACAATCCCCTCCGGCGCATCCATGATGAAGCCGGCAGGTTTGAAAGACGTCGCGCGCTGCATGAAAACTCCGACATGGCTGTTTTTTGAACCATGCACAGGAATGAGGCACCCGGCAAGATCGTTCTTCAGCCTCGTGACATCGACACACCGTAAATGCGCGAAGGCTCGCTCGCATCGAGGACTGGAATTTCGACACAGGGCAGGTTCCGCTCGTGGATTACCCTGTCGCGCCCACAGTCCTTGGCGAGATAGAGAGCCCTGTCCGCAGCCGCATAGACGCCTTCCACACGCCGGCCAGGTATGAAATCGGCGACCCCGATCGAGACTGTCACAGCCAGGTCCTTGTCATCGAAAACACTGGCACCGGCCGCCACGGCCTGGCGGGCCTGGTCGAGCATCGCAAGCCTTTGGTCGACCTCACCGCCATTGAGGATGACGCCAAACTCCTCGCCGCCCAACCGCGCCACCAGTGGCATGTCGCCGAACACCCGAGCAAGGACGACAGCAATCGCCCGGATGACCTCGTCCCCCGCCTGGTGGCCGAACCGGTCATTGATGCGCTTGAACCGGTCGATGTCGATGATGGCGAGCGATGCGTCACCATCGACCGTGACGAGTGCATCGTTGAAGGCGCGCCGATTGGCCAGCCCGGTCAGGCTGTCTGTCTGGCTGAGACGCTGGAACTCGGCCCGAGAGCAGTCGAGATCGCGGATGACATGTCCCGCGACATAGGCGAGCGCGCCGGAGAGAATGCCGGCAAACAGCCAGGAAAAGGCGACGATCAGCTTCGCCATTTGCGCCAGCGGCAGGGCAAGAATGTGCAATCCGTAAAGCAGCGGAAGTGAAGCGAAGGCAGCAAGACTGGTGACGATCACAGACCGGAAGCCGACCGCAAGGGCAAAGCGCGAGACCGCGCCCGGAGCTTGGAAGCTCCCGGGATCAATCCTTTGCCATAGCCAATTGCAGACGAGAATCACTGCATGCTCCTTCATGAACATGCGCATTGGATTAGGCCCGGACACTTCCTCAATTGCTAATGTAATCATTCAAATGCGAGAGATCGGGCATATGAATGCGACCCGACCTAAAATGGACGAATACGCGACAATCGGGAGAATTCGTAGGCAAACCAGCTCTCGCCCGGCGAGCGGATCACGAGCCCTTATGCAGGTCGATGGAGAGATCGAGCAATTGCGGCAGCGGCGTCCACCAGCCGGTTCGAACCCCGCCAGCGCGCACCATGGCCGCCGTCCAGGTGTTACAGCCGATCAATGCGTTGAAGGACCCTACGGCCTCGAAGAACGCATCGTCCGTGCCATAGGCCGCCCCGGGAACGACAACCGGCGCATCGCCTTTGCGCACGAAGCTCGCCCGTATTGCAGCGATCATCTGACTGCGCCCCTCAGCTGTAACCGCCAGAGGACGAACCGCCGGATGGGACAGATCAATCAGTCCTGCGACTGAAACATGCATCACCGATCGATCGATCGTCAGCGCCCTCAGGACCGGCAGCGGTCGGAGATCGCCCCAGGTCGGCGTCTCGATGTAGAAGGACCGCCCGCCCCAGCCGAAGACGAGATACTCGACCCCAGGCATGTCCACCGGCAAGCCGGCAGGGATGAAGTCGGCGAAGGCGACGCGAACCTCGTCATCCATGGGCAGCGCGATGTCTGTATGGATCGGATTTGCCAGAAGCAGGATCTCAGCACCGGCCGAGGCCGCAGCAGGCGTCGCCAGGGGGCGAGCCACGACCGTGCCGAGCACGATCAGAATGGCCACGACACCTACGGCGCAAGCGAGCACCTTCATAAAAAACGTCATCTGGATCCGGTTCAATCCACGAGGTCGAGCCTGTTCTCTATCCGACGTACCGTGTCGGCCATCCGGTCCAGGCGCAAGCCGCGTTCGGCCACACCGCCAGCGTCCGTGCCCTGATCCCGGCGCAGACCGGCCAGACCAATCTCCATACGTGTCAAACGATTGCGCTGCTCGAGCATGGTATCGCGAACATCACGAAGGTCTGCGCGGATCGCACGCAGATGCTCAAGAACAAGATTGTTCACATCATCGGCCATGCCATCTCTCCATCACCCCACCGTCGATGATACATCAGCAAACGATGCCCGCAACCATGAAGAGACCAAGCGCGCACCGGACATGCGCCACCAGCTATCAGAATAGAAAATATCGCTGCGCCATCGGCAGTTTCGTCGCAGGTTCACAGGTCAGCAACTCGCCATCGGCGCGCACTTCGTAGGTTTCCGGATCCACTTCCACATGTGGCGTCAAGTCGTTGTGGATCATCGACTTCTTCGAGATGCCGCCACGCGTGTTCTTGACGGCCACGAGCTGCTTGGCAACGCCCAGACGATTGCCGAGACCGGCATCGATGGCAGCCTGGCTGACGAAGGTGACGGACGTATTGGTGCGTGCCTTGCCATAGGCGCCGAACATCGGACGGTAGTGCACCGGCTGCGGCGTCGGGATCGAGGCGTTCGGATCGCCCATCGGCGCGGCCGCAATCATGCCGCCCATCAGGATCATGTCCGGCTTCACGCCGAAGAAGGCCGGGTTCCAGATGACGAGGTCGGCACGTTTGCCGACTTCAACCGAGCCGATCTCATGGGACACCCCATGGGCGATCGCCGGGTTGATCGTGTATTTGGCGATGTAGCGCTTGGCGCGCATATTGTCGTTGTCGCCGGTTTCCGACGGCAGTGCGCCGCGCTGGCGCTTCATCTTGTCGGCCGTCTGCCAGGTGCGGATGATCACCTCGCCGACGCGGCCCATTGCCTGACTGTCCGACGAGATGATCGAGAAGGCGCCGATATCATGCAGGATGTCTTCCGCCGCGATCGTTTCCTTGCGGATGCGGCTTTCGGCAAAAGCGATGTCTTCCGGGATCGACGAGGAAAGATGATGGCAGACCATCAGCATGTCCAAGTGCTCGGCAATCGTGTTGACCGTATAGGGCCGAGTCGGATTGGTCGATGACGGGATCACGTTCATCTGGCCACAGATCTTGATGATGTCGGGCGCGTGACCGCCGCCCGCCCCTTCCGTGTGGAAAGCATGAATGGTGCGGCCCCGGATCGCGTTAACCGTATCCTCGACAAAGCCGCTTTCGTTCAGCGTGTCCGTGTGGATCATCACCTGCACGTCATACTGATCGGCAACGGACAGGCAGCAATCGATGGCGCCGGGCGTCGTGCCCCAGTCCTCGTGCAGCTTGAGCGAGGTAGCGCCACCCAGCACCATTTCCTCGAGCGCACCCGGCAGCGAGGCATTGCCCTTGCCAGCAAAGGCGAGGTTCATCGGAAACGCGTCGGCCGCCTCGATCATCCGGGCGATGTGCCAAGGGCCGGGCGTGCAGGTGGTGGCGAGCGTGCCATGCGCCGGACCGGTGCCGCCGCCCAGCATGCAGGTGAGGCCGCTCATCAGCGCTTCCTCGATCTGCTGCGGGCAGATGAAGTGGATATGTGCGTCCATGCCGCCCGCAGTGATGATCTTGCCCTCGCCCGCAATCGCTTCCGTGCCGGGACCGACTATGATGTTCACGCCGGGCTGAGTGTCCGGATTGCCGGCCTTCCCGATCGCAACGATCCGGCCGTCCTTCAGCCCGATATCGGCTTTCACGATCCCCCAGTGGTCGAGAATCAGCGCATTGGTGATCACAGTATCCACGGCACCATTGGCGCGCGTCACTTGGCTCTGGCCCATGCCGTCGCGGATGACCTTGCCGCCACCGAACTTCACCTCTTCCCCATAGGTGGTGAAATCCTTTTCCACCTCGATGAACAGCTCCGTATCTGCAAGACGCACCTTGTCGCCCGTGGTCGGACCGAACATCGAAGCATAGGCGGCGCGGGACATCTTGAAGGACATGGCGTCAGGTTCCTTGGGCGAGGGAAGAAGCGAAGAGGGGTTGCAACCGCATCACGCGGCCGCTGGCAATATACTGGTCGACCAGTCGACGCTCGGCATCGAAGGGATGGCCGTCCCAGCCGCTATGGCCGAAACCGGCGAGGATGATCGTGTCGCTGGCATGCCGCGGGTCGGACAAGAGCGCCTGGATCACGACCAGGCCGCTGGACGGCACGACATAGGGTTCGGCACCCAGCGCCAGAAGGGCGTCGTCGAGCGCGTCATGCACCGAGCGGTTGATGATCCGGTGCTGTTTGCCGTTGGCCGTCGCAAAGGTCGCAAAGCCATCGGTGTAATCATCGCAGAAGTCATCGAGCTCGGGATGGCTGATCGCGAGGTGCGGCTTGAGATCCGCGAACTTCTCCGGATCGCGCACCGACCAGATCTCGGCCGTGCGTCGGACGGCCTCGCTGTCGCGCCATTCGGGATCGGCGAGCATGGCAGCGCCCGGGCGCCCCGTGTTGCACACGGCGATCACATCGGTCTTGCGACCGGCCGCGCCGAAATTGCGGCTACCGTTGAAGCGGATGACCATGTCTGCCGCGTCGATCAGGGGAGCTGCCCCCTCATCCACCGCACCATTGCCCACGATCATGATCTGTCTTGCCCGAGCCATCGCGTCACACCCTCAATAGAGCCCGACCAGCGATTTCAGCTCTTCCGTACGGCGCGTCGTCAGTTCCGCAAGGCAGGACGAAATCGTCAAAGGCTGCATCGAACCACCTTGGACCGAGTAACCTTCGACATCACAGGCCGCGTCGCGATAGGCGAGCCAGGCACGCTGCGAAACCAGAAGCCGCTTGGCAGCCCCGTTGTCGTCCGAGGGCGGCGACGACTTGTCCCATTCGAGGAGAGCGGCGCGTGTCTCGGCCCATTGGGCATTCATTGCGGTATCGGCTAGTCGATAGTCCTCGGCCGCACATTGGTTCATGTCGGCCTGGGTCTGGGCATTGTTGCAATCGACGTTCTGCACATCCTCGCTCGAGGCCGGCGCGTCCTTCAGCAATACGCAGCCACACGTGAGGAGGATCAGACCCCAGTTCATTGAACGCACCATAACAGCTTCCTATTCAGATAAATGGACATGATTAGACTTTGCCCATGATCTGCTGGCGGAAACCATATACCTCGCGCAGACCCGACAACGGGATCAGCGTGACCTGCCGCGTCTGGCCTGGCTCGAACCGCACGGCCGTACCGGCCGGAATGTCGAGCCGCATTCCTCTCGCCTGCTCACGCTCGAAGAGGAGCCCGGCATTGGTTTCGAAGAAATGATAGTGACTGCCGACCTGAACCGGCCGGTCGCCACTGTTGGACACCTCGATCGTGACGGTCGGATGACCGGCGTTGAGTTCGATTTCGCCTTGCGCGGGAATGATTTCACCGGGGATCATGACACTTCAACTCCAGACCAAGAGGGCGCCTTTGACAAGACGATTATGATTGCAAACGCAACAACGGGCTCAGGCGGCGCGGGAAGGCGCGCATCCCTCGGCCTTGAGGACTCGCTTTGTGGAAGCCGGATTGTTGGCAAGCTTGCCTGCAGGGCGGATCGGCCGGCGCACCAGTTCGCCACCGCAATTCGGGCAGAGGCCGGCAAGCGTGGTCGAGGCGCAGTCGGCGCAGAAAGTGCATTCGAAACTGCAGATCATCGCCAGGCTCTCCGGCGGCAGATCCTTGTCGCAGCACTCGCAATTGGGTCGAAGTTCCAGCGCCATGCTCAGGTCCTCAGCGAATGGGTTCGTGCACGGTCACGAGCTTCGTGCCATCGGGGAAGGTCGCCTCGATCTGCACGTCGTGGATCATCTCGGCAATGCCTTCCATCACCTGGTCGCGGGTGATGACATGGGCGCCCGCCTCCATCAGATCCGCCACCATCCGGCCGTCACGCGCACCTTCGACGACGAAATCGGTGATCAGCGCGATCGCTTCCGGATAGTTGAGCTTCACGCCCCGTTCCAGCCGACGACGGGCCACCATGGCGGCCATCGCGATCAGCAGTTTGTCCTTTTCCCGCGGCGTCAGATTCATGCGTGCTCCAATGGCGTGATCGTCAGAGATTCCAGACTTTTGGCACAGACGCGCCCCCGCGCAAGGCCGAAATGACGGGCAACAGGATTTTTCTCAAGGCAAAGCCGTCAGGGGCGGCCACACGGGCAACAAGCTTGCCTTGCCAATGACTTACGCCGCCCATTTCTTCACCGATATGCTCACGGATTGGGCGGATCAGTGCTTCGGCACGCGGGCTGACGAGGATCAGCGTGGCGAAGGCGACGCGTCCGGCCAACACCGCCGGAGATGCTACAAGGTTAGCGACATCCCCCCCGAGCTTCAGCTCTTCGGCATGCAATAGCTGCCCCCCACGGCGGATCCGCCAGCGGTCGCGAACCAGACCAGCATTCATCGCCTCGCCCATGGCTTTGCGCCCGAGCAGGATCGCCTCGACGGCCAAGAATTCGGCGTCCTTGGCGAGGTCGACCTCCAGCCGGCGCGTCAGAGATGCGTTGTCGAAGAGAATGCTTTCCTGCGGCAGCCAATGCATCCTGGCGCCCTCGTCCACCTCGATGCGCGTGGTGATCTGGCCGGTACCGGCAGAGGCCTTATAGATCTTCTCGCAGGCCTGTGTGGTCGCGGTGAGGAAGCACCCGGGACCGGCCCTGAAACTCCAGTCGAACTGGTCCCCGCCGGTGATGCCGCCGGCGGTGTTGATGATGACGGCCTCAAGCTCGTCGCTGAAGGTCTCAGGCAGGCGGATCTTCGCCGCCCCCTCCTGATAAAGCTCGGCGATGCGCGTGCGCCCGCCGAGCGACTTCGTCACAAGTCGTCCGACACCAACCGCGCGTTGCTGTCTGGTTTGCTGGATGGGCTGCACCTTGTCCCCTGCCCGCCATCGCTGATCGCGGCGGTTTTCTGTTTGTCGCCGCAGGCATTCTCGACCGCGACTGTCGCAATCATCTCGCCGCCCGAGGCCCTGAAGAACTCCCACATTCTATCGGTCGCATCAACCTCGCGGATCGCCTTGTCGCCATTGGAGGCGAGGCGGAAGCGGACCGTGCGGGCCGGCCAGGCGTGGTCGGCGCTGGCAATTACATAGGAAACGACGCTGGTGCCGGCACGGCAGCCGGCATAAGTGGCCACGTCGGCATTCTTGCCCGTCTCGAGCGAGGCCCGCGTCTCGCAGCCGTTCAGCTCCGCCCAGCGGTTGAGCGCCACTTCGCCGCCATAGCGCCAATAGGCCCGGCCACCGCCCTCGAACGGATTGACGTGATCCTTCTTGCCGGAAAAGGCGATGATCGACACCGGACGGCTCGGCTGGCAGCTTTCCCGCCGCGGCTGCCAGACGCCGTTCTCCTCGACGGGGGTTCCGGCACGCAGGCCCATGACGAAACCGGCAGCGGCAAAGTCACCGAAGCCGTTGCATATATACTGCGACAGCATGCGCCCGCCGCCGGAATAGCCCGAGGCATAAACCTTGGTGGCATCGATGCAGAGCGTATCCTTGGCAAGCTTCAGAAGCTGGCGGATGGCGGCGGATTCATCCGCCCCCTCACCCGCCGTGACACCGGGCACGTTCCAGGCATGCGTATTGGGCAATTCGCCCTTCAGGCTGCCGGCCAGCGCCATGACCACGAAGCCCTCGCGCTCGGCGACCTCGTTCCAATGGCTGCGGCCAAGCTGGACCTTGGGATTGCTGTTCGATCCATGGAAATCGAGGACCAGCGGTACCTTTTTCTTGCCCGTATAGCTGGACGGAATGACATAGACCGCCTCGCGATCCACGCCACCGGACTGGAAAGTGAGGCCATACTGGCCGGGCTCGATCGGGCTGCCGCAAGTGGCCGCCTCGGCAGCAACTGTCGAAACGCCGAAGAGAAAGAGCCCCGCGACCGCGCGAGCCAATACGCTCGCCCGAGCGCGGTGAGATACCGTGCTGGATGCCATGGATGTGCCTTCTGTTCGCAGATGCGCGTTTAATACCACGCGTGTCTCCAGCATCAACCCGACTTCGCTAATAAATCATCAACCCTGTCTTGCAAAATCATACGGTCAGATGACGCCGCGCCTCCGGCGTATCGAGCGTCTCGGCCGCCCCCTGATGCACGATCTCGCCGCGATCCATGATGTAAACGTGATCGGCAAGCTCCCGGCAAAAATCCAGATATTGCTCGACCAGAAGGATCGCCATGCCGGTGGTGTCGCGCAGGTAGCGGATCGCCCGTCCGATATCCTTGATGATCGACGGCTGGATGCCTTCGGTCGGCTCGTCCAGCACAAGGATCTTGGGCCGCGTCACCATGGCCCGCCCGATCGCCAGCTGTTGTTGCTGCCCACCGGACAAGTCGCCACCGCGCCGCGACAGCATCGTGTCCAGCACCGGGAAGAGCGCGAAGATATCATCCGGGATGAACCGGTCCTTGCGGTCGAGCGGCGCATAACCAGTCTCGAGGTTTTCCCGGACGGTCAAAAGCGGAAAGATCTCGCGCCCCTGCGGCACATATCCGACCCCGGTCCGCGCCCGGTTGAACGGCGCCATGCCATTGAGCTTCGTGCCATTGAAGGTGATCGTGCCCGCAGAGACCGCATGCTGGCCGGTAATGGCGCGCAAGAGCGACGACTTGCCGACACCGTTACGACCGAGCACGCAGGTGATCTTGCCCATCTCGGCATTTATGGAGACGCCGCGAAGGGCTTGCGCGGCACCGTAATGGAGATTGACGTTTTCGACTGTCAGCATGATGCGAGCTCCTCGCTCGGTTGGTGCGAGGGCTTACCCCCCTCTGTCACCGCGTGACATCTCCCCCACACGGGGGGAGAGTGGAGCCAGACGGACGGCCCCGTGAAATCTTGAATGCTTGCTGCGATGCGGACGATCAGCGGCGCGCCGCTCTCCCCCCTTGTGGGGGAGATCCCCGGCAGGGCAGAGGGGGGTGCGCTCGGCAAAACGCCCATCCTCACCGCCCCAGATAATTCTCGATGACCTTCTGGTCATTCGAGACGAAATCGATCGTACCCTCGGCCAGCACCGAGCCTTCCGCCAGACACGTCACCTTTACGCCGAGATCGCGAATGAAGCCCATGTCATGTTCGACGACGACGACAGAGCGGGTCTTGGCGATTTCCTTGAGCAGAATGGCCGTCTCCGCCGTCTCGGCATCCGTCATGCCGGCAACCGGTTCGTCGACGAGCAGAAGCTTCGGTTCCTGCGCCAGCAACATGCCGATCTCCAGCCACTGCTTCTGCCCGTGGGAGAGATTGGCGGCGAACTCGTCCTTGCGATGCGTCAGACGAACCGTCTCCAGGATCTCCTCGATGCGCGCCTTGTCCTCGGACGACAGGCTGTAGAACAGAGTGGCAGAGACACCGCGCTTGCGGTTCAGCGCCAGTTCCAGATTGTCCCAGACGGTATGGCTTTCGAACACCGTCGGCTTCTGGAACTTGCGGCCGATCCCGAGCTGGGCGATCTCGGCCTCGTCCTTCTTGGTCAGGTCGATCTTGCCGCCATCGAAGAACACGTCGCCGCTGTCGGGCCTCGTCTTGCCGGTGATGATGTCCATCATCGTCGTCTTGCCGGCGCCATTCGGGCCGATGATCGCGCGGAGTTCCCCGGGTTCGACAATGAAGGACAGCGAATTCAGCGCCTTGAAGCCGTCGAAGGAAACCGACACGCCGTTGAGATAGAGGAGACTTGTGGTCGTCTTGTCGCTCATCACATCACTCCGCAGCCACGGGGGCCGATTGGGGTTTCACGTCGCTATTGGCCGCATCCTTGTCCGCCTCGCGGGCATAGTCCTTGCGCTTCGCAAGATAGGCCTGGACGGTGCCGACGATGCCCTTGGGCAGGAAGAGCGTGACGAAGATGAAGAGGCCACCCAGCGCAAACAGCCAGAGGTCGGGGAAGGCACCGGTGAAATAGCTCTTGCCGACATTGACGAGGATCGCCCCGATGATCGGCCCGATCAGCGTGCCACGCCCGCCAACAGCGGTCCAGACAACCACTTCGATAGAATTGGCGGGGGCAAATTCGCCCGGATTGATGATACCGACCTGCGGCACGAAGAGCGCACCGGCAATGCCCGCCATCATCGCCGACACGACGAAGGTGAAGAGCTTGATGTTCTCGACCCGGTAGCCGAGGAAGCGGACGCGGCTCTCCGCATCCCGCACACCGACCAGCACCTTGCCGAACTTCGACCGGGTAATGCCGGAGGCGATGATCAGGCAGAGCGCCAGGAAGATCGCCGAGAGCGCAAAGAGCACGGCACGCGTGCCGTCCGCCTGGACGGAAAAGCCGAGGATTTCCTTGTAGTCGGTGAGGCCGTTATTGCCGCCGAAGCCCATGTCGTTGCGGAAGAAGGCCAAGAGCAAAGCATAGGTCATTGCCTGGGTGATGATCGAAAGATAGACGCCGTTCACCCTTGAGCGAAATGCGAACCAGCCGAAGATGAAGGCGAGAAGCCCGGGCACGATCAGCACCATCGCCATGGCGACGGGGAACATGTCCATGCCGTACCAGAACCAGGGCAGTTCCTTCCAGTTCAGGAAGACCATGAAGTCGGGCAGGATGGGATCGCCGTAGACGCCGCGGGAGCCGATCTGGCGCATCAGATACATGCCCATCGCATAACCGCCGAGCGCGAAGAAGGCACCGTGGCCGAGCGAGAGGATGCCGCAATAGCCCCAGACGAGATCGAGCGCCAGCGCCAGCAGCGCGTAGCAGAGATACTTGCCGAGCAGCGACATGATGTAGGTCGGCACATGCAGGGCGCTGTCGGGTGGCGTCAGCAGGTTGAGCGCTGGAATAAGCAGCGCGAAGGCGACGAGAATACCGGCGGCAATGAGGATCTTGCCTTCGAGTGCACGCAGGATGAAGCCGGTAATCATGCTTCCACCGCCCTTCCCTTGAGCGCGAACAGGCCGCGCGGTCGTTTCTGGATGAAGAGGATGATCAGCACCAGCACGAGGATCTTGCCGAGCACGGCGCCGACCGAGGGTTCGAGGAACTTGTTGAGGATGCCGAGCGAAAGCGCTCCAACCAGCGTGCCCCAGAGATTGCCGACTCCACCGAAGACCACGACCATGAAACTGTCGATGATGTAGGACTGGCCAAGGTTCGGCGAGACGTTGTCGATCTGGCTGAGAGCCACACCGGCAATGCCGGCGATACCCGAGCCGAGCGCGAAGGTGAAGGCATCGACCCAGGGCGTGCGGATGCCCATGGAAGACGCCATGCGGCGGTTCTGGGTGACGGCGCGCATCTGGAGGCCGAAGGCAGAGCGCTTCATCAGCGCCAGAAGCGCAAAGAAGATGGTGAGCGAAAAGAGCACGATCCACATGCGGTTCCAGGTGATCGTCAGACCACCCAGCGCAAACGAGCCGGACATCCAGGATGGGTTGCCCACCTCCTGGTTGGTCGGACCGAAGATCGTGCGGATCGTCTGCTGCAGGATGAGCGAAATGCCCCAGGTGGCGAGCAGCGTTTCGAGCGGCCGGCCATAGAGGAAGCGGATCACGCCACGCTCGATCACGAGCCCGATTGCGGCCGTCACCAGGAAGGCAACTGGCAAGGCGATGGCAAGCGACCAGTCGAAGAGATCCGGATAGCTGGTGCGGATAATCTGCTGCACCATGAAGGTGGAATAGGCGCCGATCATCACCATCTCGCCATGCGCCATGTTGATTATGCCCATGACGCCGAAGGTGATGGCAAGGCCGATAGCCGCGAGCAGCAGCACCGAACCGAGCGAGATGCCGTACCAGACATTCTGGCCCATGTCCCAGAACAAGAGGCTGCTCTCGATCTTGGCAATCGCCGAGTCCAGATCGGGCTTGAGGCTTTCATCGATGGTGGACGACACCGACATCAGGATGCCGATCGCCTCGCGCCCGCCGAGCGAAGCGACAGTATCGATCGCCCCACGTTTCTCATCGACCGAGCGGTCCGACGCGAGCACGGAGACGGCGCGGGCCTCTTCCATGCGCGCCTTGACTTCCCGGTCCTGTTCCGTCGCAAGTGCCGTTTCGACGAGATCGAGATTTTCCGCACTCGGCGACTGCAGGACGGCCTGTGCCGCTGCCAGCCGGACGCTGCGGTCGGGGCTGAGCAACGTCAGTCCGCCGAGCGCCGAACGGATCGCGCGGCGCAGAGTGTTGTTGACCCTGATCTTGGTGAAGGCGCCCTTCGGCTCCTCGGCGATCGTCTCGCCCGAGAGTGGATCGATCGCAGCCAGATTGCTGCCGGCAGCCTTGGTGATCACCACCTGATTGTCCGATTTGCGGACATAGAGATCGCCTTCGGCAAAGGCTTCGAGCGCCGGCACGACACGCGGATCGCCGGTGGCGGCGATCTGACCGAGCAGTTCCTCGGCCTGCTTGAAATTGGCCTTGCCGAGCGCGTTCAGCAGATCCTTGGCATCGCTCTGCGCCATGGACGGCGCGGCGATGGCGAAGAAGGCGAAAAGCAGTGTGATGAAACGGATAAGCATTCTGTTGTCCCCCGGTTGGCGGGGCGGCGGAGCCGAAGAAGCCCCTCATCCGCCTGCCGGCACCTTCTCCCCGTGAACGGGGAGAAGGACGATTTCCGCGCCCTCACCGATCGTTGCCAGCGCTTCGCGTGGCACGTCCCCTCTCCCCGCTTGCGGGGAGAGGGTCAGGGTGAGGGGCTAAGACACAAAGATAAGCCGATCAGCTACCCTTGCCGCCGCACTTGCCGGTGGCAACGTTGAAGTTGCCGCATTCCATCGGCTTGCGCCAATCGGAGATCAGGTCCTTGGAGTCTGGCAGGTAATCCGACCATTCGTCACCGACGACAGACGGGGTCTGCTGAACGATTTCGAACTGGCCGTCGGCCTGGATTTCACCGATCAGCACCGGCTTGGTGATGTGGTGGTTCGGCATGACGGTGGAGGTGCCGCCGGACAGGTTCGGGACGGATACGCCGATGATGCTATCGAGAACGGCATCGGTTTCGGTCGTGCCGGCAGCTTCGACGGCAGCAACCCAGGCCTGGAAGCCGATATAGGCTGCTTCCATCGGGTCATTGGTCACGCGCTTGTCGTTCTTGGTAAAGGCATGCCAGGTCTCGATGAACTCGGCATTCACAGGCGCATCGACGGACTGGAAGTAGTTCCATGCGGCGAGATGGCCGACCAGTGGAGCCGTGTCGAGGCCGGCGAGTTCTTCTTCACCGACGGAGAAGGCGACGACCGGAATGTCTTCGGCCTTGATGCCCTGGTTGCCCAGTTCCTTGTAGAAGGGAACGTTCGCGTCACCATTGATGGTCGAGACGACGGCGGTCTTCTTGCCTTCCGAGCCGAACTTCTTGATGTCGGAGACGATGGTCTGCCAGTCGGAATGACCGAAGGGCGTGTAGTTGATCATGATGTCGGCTTCGGCAACGCCCTTGGACATCAGATAGGCTTTGAGGATCTTGTTGGTCGTCTGCGGATAGACGTAGTCGGTGCCGGCAAGAACCCAACGCTCGACGCCTTCATTTTCAGCGAGGTAATCGACGGCCGGGATCGCCTGCTGGTTCGGAGCAGCACCGGTGTAGAAGATGTTGCGCGAGGATTCTTCACCCTCGTACTGGACCGGATAGAAGAGGATGGAGTTCAGCTCTTCGAAGACCGGGAGAACGGACTTGCGCGAAGACGAGGTCCAGCAACCGAAAACGGCCGCTACCTTGTCCTTTTCGATCAGTTCGCGCGCCTTTTCGGCAAACAGCGGCCAGTCGGAAGCCGGGTCGACGACGACCGCTTCGATCTTCTTGCCGAGAACGCCACCCTTCTTGTTCTGCTCTTCGACGAGCATCAGCATGGCGTCTTTCAGGGTGGTTTCAGAAATCGCCATCGTGCCGGACAGCGAATGCAGAACGCCGATCTTGATCGTCTCTTCCTGGGCGAAGGCGCCGTGGAAGGCCGTGGTCGACAGCATGGCGCCGAGCAGCGCGCCTGTCAGTTTCATCTTCATGGACATTGTTGTGATCCCCTCTTCTTGGTCGCAACCGGTCGGTTAATGAGCGTTAACCGTTGCTGAAGGGGACTATCGGATGCTGCGGCGCGAAAACGTATACGTCGTTTAACGTAGGTCGGGGGGTAAAAGGCGGAATCCGGGGCCACACACACCGATCGCGGACGCATCGCGTGGTGCCGATACGATAACGGCTTGTTAGCCCGTATGATGAAATCCTATATGACCGAGACAAGCAAAGGACACGTCATGGATCTACCGCCGCGCCGAAGCGCCCTCAAGGAGGCGACATGGAGCGCCCATATGGCACTCGATGCGCTGGTCGGCGGCTTCGGAACAGTTGCCGACTATCGCCGCTATCTCGCAGGGATCGCCGCCTTCCGCCTGCCGGTCGAGACATGGCTGTCGAGAAACGCCCTGCCCCAGGCCTTTGCCGATTGGCAGCCGGGCTTCGTTCGGGACGAGCTGAGGGCCGATCTTGCCGATCTCGACACGCCGGAGCCGACAGTGCTCCGCCCCTTCTCTCCGCCGGAAGGTGAAGGTGTCGTCGGCTTGCTTTATGTGCTGGAAGGCTCATCGCTCGGCGCCCGCCTCCTGGCGAAACGGGCCGAAGCCCTTGGATTTTCGGATGAATTCGGCGCCAGACATCTTTTTTCACAAGCGCGGAACTTTTCCAACTGGCGGGCGTTCTCAGAGCGTATGGAGAACGTGCGTGGATACGACGCCAGCGCATCTGCGCACTGGGCAAACACCGCTTTCGACTATGCTCGTGATGCCTTCGAAAGCGCCCTGAATGCTGACAACCCCGTCCGTTGACCTGACCAATTGTGATCGTGAACCGATCCACATTCCAGGTTCGATCCAGCCACATGGCTGTCTTATATCCTGCGACCCTTCCATCACGACGGTCCGCCGTTACTCAGCCAATGCATCCGAAATGCTGGGTGTGTCGCAGAGGCTGGAAGGCCTCTCGATTGCGGATCTCTTCGGCGCCGACGTTACCCACGACATCAGAAACGCCATTGCTGCGGCGCCCGACGCGAGCCGCCCGGCGGTGATCGCGCATCTGCCCTTACCGAACGGTCAGTTTTTCGACGTTGCTGTCCATCGCCAGAAACAGGGCGCCATCCTGGAATTCGAACCGTCACTCAGGCGCACCCAGCCCCTGCAGCTCGCCCGCGAGATGATCGGTCGGGTCAAGGACATCAACGACATTGATCTATTGATTTCCGCATCGGCGAAACTCGTGCGCTCGGTGCTCGGCTATGACCGTGTCATGATCTACCGTTTCGAAGAAGACGGATCCGGCAAGGTGGCGAGCGAGGCCAAGCGTCACGATCTGGAAAGCTTCCTCGGCCAGTATTTCCCGGCAAGCGACATCCCGCGTCAGGCCCGCATCCTCTATATGCAAAACCCGATCCGGGTCATCTCGGATGCCCGGGGTCAGAGGGTAGACCTTCTTCCCGCAGTGGAAGAGCAAGCATTACCGCTCGATCTTTCCTTTGCCCACCTGCGCAGTGTCTCCCCGATCCATTGCGAATATCTGCGCAACATGGGGGTGTCTGCCTCCATGTCGATCTCCGTGATCGTCGACGATCGCCTGTGGGGCCTGATCGCCTGCCATCACTATGCGCCGAAGACGCTCACGATGTCGGAGCGCATTGCCGCGGAAATGTTCGGGGAGTTCTTCTCGCTGCATCTTCTGGCGCTCAAGCAGAAGCGCAAGCTCGACATTGCAAATGAAGCCCGCCGGTCGCTGGATCGCTTTCTCCAGGCGGCTTCCCACCATACCGACCTCGACCAGATTTTGACGGCGGCCCTGCCCGAATTCCAGTCTCTCTTTGCCTGTGACGGTGTGGGAATGTGGATGAACGGACGCTGGACGGCCATCGGCACCACCCCGCCGCGCGGCCGGGAGCTGGATCTCGCCCGCTTCATCGGTGAAGTCGCAGACGGCCGCATCTGGTCGACGAAAACGCTCTCCGAGGACTATCCTCCGGCGGCCGATTATTTCGAGGACGTCTCGGGCGTCATGGCGGTTCCGCTGTCGCAGATCCCGCGGGATTATCTCTTCTTCTTCCGCAAGGAACGGCTGCAGACACTGAATTGGGCTGGCAATCCGGAAAAGACCTATGAAACGGGCCCGCTCGGCGACCGCCTGACCCCGCGCAAGAGCTTTGCCATCTGGAAGGAAACCGTCCAGCGGCAAGCGACGCCCTGGCGCGATTCCGACTTCGAGATCGCCGAGGCGATTCGCTCAGCCATCGTCGAGATCGTGCTGCGCCACAACGAACTCATGCAGGAAGAACGCAGCAAGTCGGACGTGCGCCAGCGCATGCTGAACGAGGAACTGAACCATCGCGTGAAGAACATTCTCGCGGTCATCAAGTCGCTCGTCACGGCCCCCTCCAAGGATCAGGTGCCGATCCAGGACTATATCGGCTCGCTCCGCGGCCGCATACACGCGCTGTCCCATGCCCATGACCAACTGACCCGGGGCGGTGGCGGCGGCACATTGAACGACCTGCTCGACGCAGAACTCCTCCCCTACCGCGCCGGCCGCAGCAAGATTGTCGTCAATGGGCCCTCGGCGACGCTCGACGCCCGCGCGCATGCTGTGGCAGCCCTTGTGATCCACGAATTGTGCACCAATGCCGCCAAATACGGCGCCCTGTCGCGAGATGGCGGCGTGCTGACGGTGACCTGGCAGGAAGTCGATGGAGGCGACTGCCTTCTGCACTGGAGCGAAATTGGTGGGCCGCTCGTCGGGCCGATCGGCCGCAAGGGATTTGGCTCTGCGCTGATCGACCGAAGCATTCCCTACGATCTCGGCGGCACGAGCCGGCTCGAATATCGCCCTGAGGGGCTCGATGCCGAATTTCGCCTGCCTGGCCGCTTTCTCACTTGGGGCAGCGAACCGGCGACCGAGGAAAAGACGTCCCAACTGGGAAGCCCAGCAATGGAGGATCCTGCGAGCATAGCCGGTTTGCAGGTCCTGTTGGTGGAAGATCAAGTGCTGATTGCCATGGACGCGGAGATGATGCTTGCGGATGCCGGCATCGACACGGTCGTCACCTCGAGCTCCAGCGGCGACGCGTTGAACCGCCTGAAGAGCTTCACACCCTCCATTGCCGTACTCGACATCAATCTCGGACGCGACACCTCCGTACCGGTGGCCGAAGAACTGACACGCCGCGGCATACCCTTCGTCTTCGCCACGGGCTATGACGATCGCTCCGTCGTGCCCGACGAACTGTTATCGGTCCCCGTGGTCCGCAAGCCCTATGACGCAAGCGCTCTCGTCAAGGCTCTTGCGGAGCGCCTGGCCGCCACGTCCAGCGGCTAAGTTGGGCGCCCAGACAAAACCCCAGGATTGACAGGGGTTGTTGCGCCGCAATGCAACATATATGTTCCCTCTATGTTCCTGAACAGGAGGGGGAAATGGATGCATTGGAGCGCTGCATCGTCGAGGCGAAGGCGGTCACCTACATGGCCGGCAAGAATGCTGCTGAAATCCCGAGTCGACAGGGAGCGAAAGACATCCCTTATGAGAAAGGGACCTACCGCTATCTCGACAGTCATTTTGGCGGGACGGATTTTCTCGGCCAGGAGGTCGTCTGGCACGAGGACATGCCTGTCTGGGCGATGAACTATTACGGCCGCATCGTCGATCCCGAGCAATTCGACGGGCAACGGGCGGGGATCGTGATCAAGCAGGCCCTGAGCGCGCTCTACCAGGAAAAACGATTCTTGGGCGGCTTCGCCTATATTCATCCGCTCGGCGAGTATCTCGACGACGCGGCCGGGGACTACCGCAGCTTCATCGGTACGGAACGTATTCTGGTCGGCGGCTGGCTCGCCTATCGGCTCGACTACCAGGGCGGCCTGATCAAGCCCTGACGGCGCCGGACACACGCCGCCGTCTCGTGGAAAAGCTCGTGGCGATCACAAAGCCATCATCCAATCGAAACACGGATGTCACACGCCAGTCCTAAGGCAAGCCCGCATTTGTGCTTGTCAAAGGAACAATGACGTGACGCTATTTCAGACGCTTACATTTTCGACGGCCCTGTTCGGCACCCTCTTTTCCGCTGCAGTCGCAGCAGACCTTCCCCCAACTCCCAATGGGCTGGGCCGGGCCGACTCCGCTTCCTTTTCGCCCAGCGTGCCCGCCTATGCCGACAACGGCGCAACCAACCAGCGCGGCAAGGCCTGCATGGCAACGGTAGACACGAATGCCGGAGTGCGGCTCCTCTCCGGCTTTGTGGCGGTCTGGACCCCGAGCTCACCCTTCGTGGACGCCGATGTCGAAGCGCCCGCTGACGGTGGCTGCCCGGCAATCGCCAAGGCGGCATGGGACGGGATCCCAGGCAGCGCTACCGACGGCAAGGTCTTGAATCTGTCGATCCACACCCACAACATTGCCTATGTGGTTGAGGCAACGCGGACCCGCACGGCCGAGCGGGCGATACAGGCCTACCTGGACGACCGACGCGGCAAGAACGCCTCGCTCGTCGATGGTCTGGGCCCCTTCGCAGACATCTGGCGGGACGGTGCCAAACAGGTGACCACGATCACCCAAGTGGCTTCGGACGCCGCCACGGTGAAATACGACGACGAGGGCAACAACCGCGGCTTCGGCAGCAAGGCTGACGCTGAAAAGGGCACGCCCGCCAATCCGGACCTCGGCCTCGCGGTCGACCTCCTCGAAGCCGTCGGCGCCGACGCATCCACGGAACCCGCCAAGCGCTATTACAAATATGCCCGTCCCTGGCGCTGGAGCGACGACGTAGAGGTCCTGCCGACACTGGAGCCGGCAAAGAGCAACACACCGGGCACGGATGGCGGTTTCCCCAGTGGTCACACCGCCGAAGCCTGGCGCGATGGCCTGACCATGGCCTATCTCGTTCCCGAACGTTTTCAGGAAATGGTCACGCGTGCGGTCGAACTTGGCGACAGCCGCATCATCGCCGGCATGCATTCGCCGCTCGATGTCATCGGTGGCCGCATGCTGGGCACCGCGGCCGTCGTCTACAACCTCGGCCGCGCCGAGAATGCCGAACTGAAGCAGGCGGCCCGCGGACAGGCACTTGCGTGGATAAAGGCCAAGACTGGGGCAGAGACCTCGCTCGATCTGGTGCGCATGGGACACGCGTCTTCCGCGGATGAGGATCGTTTTGCCGACTGGAGAGCCAATACCGCTTATGTCGCACCTCGCCTCACCTACGGCTTCGAGCCCACCGGTTCGACTGCCAATGCCGTCATCGTGCCGAAGGGCGCCGAAGTGATCCTTGAGACACGCCTACCCTACCTCACCGCTGAACAGCGCCGTATCGTCCTCAAGACGACCTCGCTCCCTTCCGGCTATCCGGTCATGGATGACGCCGAAGGCTATGGGCGGCTGGACTTCTTCCGGGCCGCGGACGGTTTCGGCGCATTCAACGGCGATGTCACCGTGACCATGGACGGAAGCCAGGGCGGTTTCCATGAGCTCGACACCTGGCGCAACGACATTTCCGGCGCAGGCAGGCTGACGAAAGCCGGAACAGGCACGCTGGCTCTCGCAGGTGAGAACAGCTTTTCGGGTGGAACCATCGTCGAGGATGGGGCCCTGCTTGCCGCGTCTCATAGCGCCCTCGGCACCGGAGACGTCTACATCGCCGCCGGCGTGCTCGCGGTCGCTCCCGAAGGTCTGAAACTCGCCGGCGGGTTCAGCGTGACGGAGAAGGCAACACTCTCGGTCACGCTAAGCGATGCAGCCGAAACCGGGCTCGACGTCTCCGGCCCGGTCGCTCTCGATGGTGGTCGTCTCGAGCTTGTTCTCGATCCGTCGTCGCGGCCTTCAAAGGGCAAGGCGATTGCCGTCATCCGGGCGGCGGAGATCGATGGCACCTTTGCTGACGTCACCCTTGACGGACATCCGGTCGAGGCGAGCTACGATGGCAAGACGATCAGCGTCGTTCTGCCGGAATGAGGAATGAGACAAGGGCCACCAAGCGGTGGTCCTTGTCTCGCCCCGGCTGACATGTCTCTTCGGTCAGCGAAACAACCTCCCGCCTGCGGCCCTTGCTATTCTGGACAATCCCGTGAAAATGCCTAAAGGAAAGCCACCCACAACAAGGCGCTAGATTTTAGGCATGGCCGCACGCCAACGCATCATTCCCGTTCGCCGCGAATACAATCGCTGGGTCGCGAACCAGACGCTCGAAGATTACGCCCTGCGCTTCACGGCCAAGAGCGCCCGCCAGTTTTCCTCGAGCCGGATTTCGCAGACCGCGATCGGAGCGATTTCCTTTCTGGCGCTGGAGGCGATCGGCGGCACGATCACCATTGCCTATGGCACGACCAATGCCTTCTTCGCCATCGTCGTCGCCGCCATCCTGATGCTGCTGGTCGGCGTTCCCATCAGCAAGTATGCGATCCGCCATGGCGTCGACATCGATCTGCTGACCCGCGGCGCCGGCTTCGGCTATATCGGCTCGACCATCACTTCGCTGATCTATGCCGCCTTTACCTTCATGCTCTTTGCCATCGAGGCATCGATCATGACAAAGGCACTGGAGCTCGCCTTCGGCATTCCGCTCTGGCTCGGCTACATCATCTCGGCCGTCGTCGTCCTGCCGCTGGTCACCTACGGCATCCGGATGATCTCGAAATTCCAGCTGCTGACCCAGCCCTTCTGGATCGTGCTCAATATCCTGCCTTTCGTCTTCATCGCGTTTCTCGACTGGGAGAAAATCGACCTCTGGCGCGCCTTTGCCGGCATCGATCATTCCAACGCCCATCTTGGCCAGGCCGCCCCCTTCAACCTTCTCGAATTCGGGGCGGCCTCGGCGGTCATCCTCGCTCTAATGCCGCAGATCGGCGAGCAGGTCGACTTCCTGCGCTTTCTCCCCCCTGAAGGCGCGCGCAAGCTGCATCACCGCATCGCGATCTTTCTCGCCGGGCCGGGCTGGGTCGTGCTTGGCGTGCCAAAGTTGCTCGCCGGATCCTTCCTCGCCGTGCTCACACTCTCGACCGGCGTGCCAATCGGCGAGGCGGCCGACCCCGCCCACATGTATGTGGCAGCCTTCGGCTACATGCTGCCGAACGAGACGGCGGCCATGCTGCTGATGGCCGGATTCGTGGTGATCTCGCAGCTCAAGATCAACGTGATGAACGCCTATGCGGGCTCGCTCGCCTGGTCGAACTTCTTCTCGCGCCTGACCCACAGCCATCCCGGCCGCGTCGTATGGCTCGTCTTCAACGTGGCGATCGCCCTTCTGTTGATGGAGCTCGGCATCTATGGCCTGCTGGAAGAGACGCTCGGCATCTTCTCGATCATCGCCATGAGCTGGCTCTGCGCCATCTCCGCCGATCTCTTCGTCAACAAGAAGCTCGGCCTCTCGCCACCCGGCATCGAGTTCAAGCGGGCCCATCTCTACGACATCAATCCGGTCGGCTGCGGCACCATGGCCTTGTCGGCGAGCCTGGCGCTGGCGGCCCACTTCGGCGCCTTCGGCTCGACAATGGCCTCGCTCTCGACCTATGTCACGCTCGTCGCCTTCCTGATTTCCCCGCTCATCGCCTGGTGGACGGAGGGCAGGTATTACCTCGCCCGCAAACCGCGCCACAGCTGGAAGAACCAGACCGGCATTACCTGCTCGATCTGCGAACACCCCTTCGAGCCTGAGGATATGGCCTGGTGCCCCGCCTATGCGGCACCTATCTGTTCGCTCTGCTGCACGCTGGACAGCCGCTGCCACGACATGTGCAAGCCGCATGCGAAGATCAACGCCCAGGCCGCGACGGTCGCACGCGCCTTGTTGCCGGAAGCGGTGATCGAGACCTTCTCCACCCGCCTCGGCCGCTACGCAATGACGGCGATGATCTCGATCTCCGTCATCGGCATCATCCTCGCGGTCATCGCCCATCAGGTGAATGCGGCGACTCCCGAGATGACCGACGTGGTCAACCGCACGGTGACCGTCGTCTTCTTCATCTTCGCCATCATCGCGGGCATCGTCTCCTGGTTCTACGTGCTTGCCCATGACAGCCGCGTCGTCGCAGAAGAAGAATCCTCTCGCCAGAACACGCTTCTGCTCAAGGAAATCGCCGCCCACCGCAAGACGGACGCGGCCCTGCAGAACGCCAAGGAAACGGCGGAAGCGGCCAACCGCGCCAAGAGCCGTTATGTCGTGGGCTTGAGCCACGAACTGCGAACACCGCTGAATGCCGTGCTCGGTTACGCCCAGATCCTGGAGCGCGACGAGACGATCCCCGTGCCGCGGCAGTCGGCGATCAAGGTCATCCGCCGTTCGGCAGACCACCTCTCGGGCCTCATCGACGGACTTCTCGATATTTCCAAGATCGAAGCGGGCCGCCTGCAGGTCTTCTCGAACGAGGTCAATATCCAGGACTTCCTCGACCAGATGCTCGACATGTTCGCGCCCCAGGCGGCCGCCAAGGGCATTCTTTTCGAGCACCAGCGCTCCAGAAACCTGCCGCTCTATGTCCGCACCGATGAACGACGCCTGCGCCAGATCCTCGTGAACCTTCTCTCAAATGCCATCAAGTTTACCGACGAAGGCACGATCCGCTTTACCGTCGACTATCGCAGCCAGGTCGCCACCTTCACGGTGAACGACAGCGGCCGCGGAATATCGGAGAAGGACCTGAACCGCATCTACGAGCCCTTCCAGCGCGGCGAGGCCGACAATGTCCGCCCCATGCCGGGACTGGGTCTTGGCCTGACGATCACCAAGCTTCTGACCAACACGCTGGGCGGCGAAATCTCCGTCACCAGCGAGCGGGACAAGGGCTCGACCTTCAAGGTGCGGCTGATGCTGTCGGCCATCGACCGACCGAACACCGCGCCTGCACCGGAGCGCCGCATCGTCTCCTATACCGGTCCTCGGCGAACCATCGTCGTCGTCGACGACAACGAGGATCATCGTGAACTGATGCGCGAGGTTCTGGCGCCGCTCGATTTCGTCGTGCTGACGGCGGCCGGTGGCCCGGAATGCCTGACGCTCATCCACGGCGTCAAACCGGATCTCTTTCTTGTCGACATTTCCATGCCCGGTATGAATGGATGGCAACTCGTCGAAAAACTGCGCGACGCCGGCCAGACAGCGCCGATCCTGATGCTCTCTGCCAATATAGGCGATGCACCGGCAGCCGGTGGCGAAGGGCATGATGATGCGATCGCGAAACCCGTCGACATCTCCCGCCTGCGCGACAAACTCGCCCGGTTCCTGGGCTTGGATTGGATCTACGCCGACGATCCCCGCCTCCTGCAGCAGACACTGCGCCAGGACCGCCCCCTCTCGCCGGGTGCTGCGCATCTGGAGGAGTTGCTCAGCCTCTGTGATATCGGCTATGTGCGCGGCATTGAGGCGAAGCTCGCCGAACTCGGGAGCATGGGAAGCAATGCAGCCTTCATTGAGACGGCCCGCGCCCATGTGCAGGCATTCGACATGGCGGGCCTGCGCAACTTCCTGACCTCGTTTGAAACCGGCAGGGAGCCGATCCATGGCTGAGGCGAACCGCCGCGACATCGTGCTTCTGGTCGACGACAGTCCCGACGCGCTCGGTTTCCTGACCGAGGCTCTGGAAGCATCAGGCTATTCCGTGCTCATCGCCACGTCGGGTCACGGTGCCTTGCAGATCGTCGCCCGCATCAGCCCGGACCTGATCCTGCTCGATGCCGTGATGCCCGGCATGGACGGTTTCGAAACCTGCCGCACCCTGAAGGCCGATCCGGCCGTTGCCCAGGTACCCGTGATCTTCATGACGGGCCTCACGGAGACGGAGCACGTCGTGAAGGCGCTGGAATCGGGTGGTGTCGATTATCTCACCAAACCGATCAACATCGACGAGCTACGCGCCCGCATCCGCGTCCACCTGTCGAATGCCCGCTCCGCCCAGAGCGCCCGCGTCGCCCTCGATGCCGCCGGTCGGCATCTGCTGGCGATCCGCGGTGACGGCCAGGTCCACTGGACGACGCCTCAGGCGAACCGCCTGATCGAGACGGCGATCGGCCATGCGGACGGAATAGGAGCGGTCGCGAAGGCCGCTGCCGCCTGGCTGTCCCATCGCCGCGCGGGCACCGGACAGCAAGCCGATACGAGCTTCGCCTTTCCCGGGGCCACCGGGCTGCCGCTGACACTCTCCCTCCTCGGCACCATCGGCGCCGACGAATATCTTTTCCGCCTGACTTCGGCCAACCGGCAGAGCGAAGACGAGATGCTGCGCGAGCGCTTCGGCCTCACGCACCGCGAAAGCGAAGTTCTGCTCTGGATCGCCAAGGGCAAGGCCAACCGCGACATCGGCGAGATCCTCGGGCTGTCGTCACGCACGGTGAACAAGCACCTCGAGCAGATCTATTCGAAGCTCGGCGTCGAAAATCGCGCCTCGGCGGCCGTGAAGGCGGCGGACGTTCTGCGCGAAACCTAAACCTCCGACGCGCCCTGCCCCCAATTGCGCGACGCCATCCGGGCGCGCGCGCGCCCGCGCGACCCCGTGGCCATGCGCGGCATATCTGTCGCCGCGAGGGCAATCGCGCCCCCCTCTTTTGGAGCACAGGAGGAAATCACCATGAACAACTTCATCATCATCACGGGCTGCTCCGGCGGCGGAAAATCGACATTGATCGCCGAATTGCATCGCAGAGGATATGCCACTGTGGACGAGCCGGGGCGCCGGGTTGTCGCGCGAGAACTGGCGAACGACGGCAGCGCCCTGCCCTGGGTCGATCTCGCTGGCTTTGCAAGGGAGGCGATCAAGCTTGCCGAGGAGGATCACCGCCGTATGGCCGCTGAAGGGCACTGGGTGTTTTTCGACAGGGGTCTCGTCGATGCGTTTGCCGCACTGTCCTTTGCGACAGGCGACGACACGGCGGCCAGCGCATTGCAGCAAGCGCCACGGTACAACAGGTCTGTCTTTGTCGTTGAGCCTTGGCCGGAAATCTTCGTGCAGGACGATGAGCGCAGGCACAGCTTTGCAGATGCCGTCGAGGAGTTCGACCGCCTCTCCGCCCTTTACCCCAAGCTCGGTTACGAGTGGATTGTTCTGCCCCGCACGTCGGTCGCAGAAAGGGCTGACATGCTTCTGGCGACGATCACCGCCAAATCGCAGCCATGAAACGCAGAAAGCCCGGCGCAAGGCCGGGCTTTCAGTCGGTCCGATAAAGGATCGGATTAGTCTTGGAAGTACGAGTACTTGCCGTCCTCGCCCTTCTTCCAGGTGTACATGACGTAGTCCGGACGGGTGATGTCGCCCTTGGCGTCAAAGGACAGTTCGCCGATGACGGTCGTGAACGGACCCTTTTCCTTCAGCGCCGTGGCAACGGCTTCGGAGTCGGCCGAGGCAGCAGCCTTGGCGGCGTCAGCGATGACCTGGAGGGCAGCGTAGGAGTACAGCGTGTAGGCTTCCGGCTCGAAGCCGGCATCGCGGAACTTCTTCACGGCGTCGGCAGCGTTCGGGTTCTTGCGCGGATCCGGCGGGAAGGTCATGAGCGTGCCGTCGACCGCGTCACCGGCGATCGAAGCAAGTTCGTTCGAGGTGATGCCGTCGCCGGACATCAGGGTCGCTTCCAGGCCCTGGCTGTCCATCTGGCGCATGATCAGGCCGGCTTCGGTGTGCAGACCGCCGAAGTAGACGACGGAGACGCCGGCTTCCTTCATCTTGGCGATGAGGGCCGAGTAGTCCTTTTCGCCGGCAGTGATGCCTTCGTAGATGACTTCGGTCACGCCGAGTTCGTTCATTGCCTTCTTGGTCTCGTCAGCGAGGCCCTGGCCGTAAGGCGTCTTGTCGTGAACGACGGCAACCTTGGCGTCCTTGAAGTTGTCGGAAATGTACTTACCGGCAACGGCGCCCTGCTGGTCGTCACGACCGCAGACGCGGAAGGTGTTCCACAGGCCACGCTCGGTGTAGTTCGGGTTGGTCGAAGCAGGCGTGATCTGCAGGATGCCGTTTTCGGCATAAACTTCAGAAGCCGGGATCGAGACGCCCGAGTTGAAGTGACCGATGACGAATTTCACGCCGTCAGCCACGAACTTGTTCGCGACCGATACGCCCTGCTTGGCGTCGGAAACGTCGTCGCCGAGAACGACCTTGATCTGCTCGCCGTTGATACCGCCGGCGGCGTTGATGTCGGCAGCGGCCTGCTCGGCACCCTTCTGGAGCTGGGCACCGAAAGCAGCGTTCGGGCCGGTCAGCGGGCCAGCAACGCCGACCAGGATTTCGGCGTAAGCATTGCCGCTGAAGGCAACCATGGCCGTCAGCGCAACTGCCGAAAGAAGAGACTTCTTCATATTGTTACTCCCAAGTTTTTTGTGCGGGTTAGGTTAAAAACCCTGCGCAATACCCGCTGCGACTGCGCCGGAAAACTGTTCCACTCTTTGTATACGGCCGAGGCCTTGTCTTATCGCAAGTCGACGCCCTCTGTCGCCAATCTGCGACAGAAAACAACGGCTTGTCAATCTTTGTTCTTCCACGAGAAATAGGATGTTCTCTCATAGAGCCAGTAATAGTTATCGACCATCTGGGTCGCCCGGCGCGACTGGAAACCAGCCGCGGCGAAGAGCATCAGGAGCACCACGTCGAGGACATAGAAGAATGGGCTCACGAAGGGTCCGGCAAACAGCGAATAGTGCAGGAACCGCATCGCAAAACCCAAGCCCAGCACATAGACGATGACCGTGCCATAACCGTTCCAGCTCTCGGCGGCGGCCTTGCCGGTACGCCACGCGGTCCAGAAACCGAGCAGCAGCACGAGGAACCGTAGCACGTACCGAACGGTCGTGTCGCTTTCGAAAAACAAACCTTGCATGTCAAATTCTCCCCGCGCTCAGTGGTGGCCGCCTTCGAGATAGGCTGCCCGGACCGAAGGATCGGCCAGAAGCTCCCTACCCGTGCCACTCATCGTCACCTTGCCGTTGACCATGACATAGGCCCGGTCGGACAGCTTCAGTGCGGCGAATGCATTTTGCTCGACGAGGAAGACGGTGAGCCCCTCTTCCTTGTTGAGCCGCTTGATCTGCTCGAAGATGCCCTTGACGATCAGCGGTGCGAGACCGAGCGAAGGCTCGTCGAGAAGCAAAAGCTTCGGCCGCGACATCAGCGCACGGCCGATGGACAGCATCTGCTGCTCGCCGCCCGACAGCGTACCGCCGCGCTGGCTCTGGCGTTCCTTCAGGCGAGGGAACATGGTGAAGATCTTCTCCACGTCCTCCTTGAAGTATTTCAGGTCGTCGAGGCCGGCACCCATCTGCAGGTTTTCCAGCACCGTCATGCGCGGGAAGATGCGGCGACCCTCCGGCGACTGGGCGATGCGGCGACGCGCAATCAGATGGGTCGGGATCTTGGTGATGTCTTCGCCATCGAAAACGACTTGTCCGCTGCGCGCCTGCGGGCTGCCGCAGATGGTCATCATCAGCGTCGACTTGCCGGCACCATTGGCACCGATCAGCGACACGATCTCGCCCTTGTGGACCTCGACGTCGACACCGGCGAGCGCACGGATATTGCCGTAATAGGTTTCGACACCGGAAACCTTGAGAAGCGGTTCAGAGGACATCAGAGTTCTCCCCCGGCAATCGCTTCGACTTCGTGGATCACTTCTTCCAATTCTTCATCCTCGACACCCAGATAGGCCGCGATGACCTTCGGGTCGTTCTTCACGTGATCAGGTGAGCCGTCGGAGATCTTCTGGCCGTATTCCAGCACCACGACGTGGTCGGAAATCTGCATGACGACAGACATGTCGTGCTCGATCAGAAGAAGCGAGGTGCCTTCGTCACGGATGCTGCGCAACAAGGCGTTGAGCACCAGAGATTCTTTCGGGTTGAGACCGGCCGCGGGTTCGTCCAGGCAAAGAAGCTCCGGACCCGTGCACATGGCGCGGCAGATCTCGAGACGGCGCTGGGCCCCGTAAGGCAAATCGCCCGCCGGATCGTCCGCGCGATCCGTGAGGTCGGCCTTGTCCAGCCAGTAGCGGGCCTTCTCGATCGCCTCGGCAGCCGCCTTTTTATAGGCCGGAAGTCCGAGCAGGCCGAGCACGGTGTAACCGGAGGCCTTCATCAGCGCGTTGTGCTGGGCAACCAGCAGGTTTTCGAGAACCGTCAGGCCTGAGAACAGACGAATGTTCTGGAAGGTACGGGCGACCTTGGCCTTCTTCGGGATCTCGAAGTCCGGCAGCCGTTCCAGGAGGAATTCCTGACCGGACTTGTGGCGCAGCGTGATCATTCCCATCGTCGGCCGATAGAAGCCGGTGATGCAGTTGAAGACAGTGGTCTTGCCGGCACCGTTCGGGCCGATCAGCGCGGTGATCTCGCCGCGCTTGGCTTCGAAGGAGAAGTCGTTGATGGCCATCAGACCACCAAAGCGCATCGACAGATGCTCGACTTTCAGGATCGTGTCATTGCTCATTGTCGTGTTCCCGGAGGTCATCAGCCGTGACCTTCCTTGGTGAAGCTGCCCGAGACGGCCTTGCGTTCCTTGAGGAAGGCCGTCGGTTCTCTGCTGCCGACGAAACCGCGTGGCTTGAACAGCATGACGATGACCATGGCCAGGCCGAAGAGGATCATACGGTAGAGCTCAGGCGTGAAATCGGGGCCGAAGACATGCTTCAGGAACTCCATTTCACGCAGTGCCTCCGTGCCGCCGATCATGACGATCGCTGCAACCGCGATGCCTGTCAGCGAGCCCATGCCGCCGAGCACGACGATGGCGAGGATGACGGCGGATTCGAGGAAGACGAAGCTTTCCGGAGACACGAAGCCCTGTCGGGCGGCGAAGAAGGAGCCGGCGAAACCACCGAACATCGCACCGATCGCAAAGGCGGTCAGCTTGGTCGTGACGGTGTTGATGCCGAGCGACCGGCAGGCGATCTCGTCTTCACGCAGCGCTTCCCACGCACGGCCGATCGGCATGCGGCGAAGCTTAATGGTGACGTAGGCCGTCAGGCAGCAGAGCGCCAGGATCACATAGAAGAGGTAGATCTTGTAATAGGCCGAAGACATCGGCAGGCCGAAGGTCTTGGCAAAGCCGTCGGCAGACGCGTTGAATTCGATGCCGAAGAAGGTGGCCTTCGGAATGCTGGAGATACCGAAAGTGCCCTTGGTGACGTCCTGCCAGTTGATCAGAACCAGTCGGATGATTTCCCCGAAGGCGAGCGTCACGATGGCGAGATAGTCACCGCGAAGACGCAGGACCGGGAAGCCGAGGATGATGCCCCAGAAGGCAGCCAGGATGCCGGCGAGCGGCAGCAGCAGCCAGAAGGACAGGCCGAAATTCTGTGCGAGCAGCGCGTAGGAATAGGCACCAACCGCATAGAATGCGACGTAACCCAAGTCGAGCAGGCCGGCGAGGCCGACGACGATGTTCAGACCCCAAGCCAGCATGACGTAGATCAGGATCTGGATACCGAAGTTGTCGACGTATTTCAGCGAACCCTGAACGCCGGTGAGAGCGAGAATGACCGGCGGATAGAGGATGAGCGCCAAAAGGGCGATCTTCAGGAAATGCGTCTTGAAGAAGGACGGCTTGGCATCGATGTCGTGCACCGGCACGGCCGCGGACTTCTTCTCCCGGCGGGAGGCGAACCAGGGCGCGATAAAGGCGACAGTGGCGAAGCGGCCGACCGCAGCGATCAACACGAACACCGCGAGAAGGCCAGGACGCGTGTACCAGATCAGCTCGTTCGCCATGTTCTGATCGGTCTTGATGCCGATGTAGAGGACGAAGAGGCCGAGCGAGATGACACCCGCAAAGATGCCTTCCTTGAGGGCGCGCGCAAGCGTGCCGGACGAAGCGGCACCGTTTACATTTGCATTAGTGGTCATGGGATCAAACCTTCTCGACTTCCGGACGTCCAAGGATGCCGGTGGGCTTGAAGATCAGCACGAATGCCAGGATGCCGAAGGTCGCGACGTCCTTGTAGGCAATGCTGAAATAGGCGGACCACAGCGACTCGATGAGGCCGATCAGCAGACCGCCGAGAACAGCGCCGGGTAGCGAGCCGATACCACCGAGAACAGCGGCCGTGAAAGCCTTGACGCCCGGAATGAAGCCGTCATGGAACGAGGCGACGCCGTAATACATAAGATACATCGTACCGGCGACGGCGGCGAGCGCAGCGCCCATCACGAAGGTGATGGAGATGGTGCGATCGACATCGACGCCGAGCAGCGCCGCCATCTTGCGGTCCTGTTCGGTTGCGCGTTGCGCCCGCCCGAGCGGCGTCTTGTTGACGATATACCAGAAGGCCGCCAACAGGATGGCCGTGATCACGACTATGATGACCTGCTTCACGGCAATGGTGACATTGCCGAAATGCAGGACGTCGCTGACCAGCGGCGGGATCGGCTTGTTGCGAGGACCCTGCGAGATCTGGATGAAGTTGGACAGCACGATCGACATGCCGATCGCGGTGATCAGCGGCGCGAGGCGGAACGAGCCGCGCAGGGGCCTGTAGGCGACGCGCTCGATCGTCCAATTCCACAGACCCGTCATCAGCATGGCGATGACGAGCATGATCAGCAGCGCGAGCGCCACCGGAATGCCGGCAAAGAAGGATGTCAGGATGAGGAAGACGATGAGAGCGGCGAAGCCGCCAAGCATGAAGATATCGCCATGGGCGAAGTTGATCATGCCGATGATGCCGTAGACCATCGTATAGCCGATAGCCACGAGGCCATAGATGGATCCAAGAGTCAGCCCGTTGATGAGCTGCTGGATAAAGTACTCCATATATTATCCCCCGGACGCCTATTTGTGCGTCTCATTTTGTTGTCCCTTGCGGGCGTAGGCGTTGGGAGGATTCCATATCTCTTTGTCCGAAAATGTGAAGCCAAAAAGGCGGGTCGAGGACAAAATGTTACTGTTAACCGGGCCGTTGACCCCGGAATCAACAGGTCACACAAAAAAGCAGCAGAAAAAGCCCACGAAATCAGCAGGTCGCCCAGGGCGACCTGCTTTCGTTAGGACGGAAATAATGCAAGCCCATTTTTGTGGAAAACAGTTCAGCTTCTCATTCGCGACCCGTTCGCGTCAAAAAGCGACAGGAGTTGCAGACGAGCCGGCAGAATTTCCCCAAGAATTTCCACGCCCCAGCCCTCCATTTCGTCGGCAATCTCTTTGGGAACATAGCCGATCGCGACCGATAGGCCGCTCGGATGGGCAAAACCGCCCGAGGTCACCCAGCCGCGCACTTCGCCCTGATAAGAAATCGGCTCGTCGCCGATGACATCAGCATCCCTGGCTTCGACGATGAAGGTCCGCAGCCGCAGCGTCCCGCCCGAGAGCTTTTCCTCGAGCGCCGCCTGTTTGCCGATGAAGCTCGCTTCCTTCTTCAGCGCCACGAAACGGGAAAGCCCCGCTTCGAGCGGCCCGTAGAGCGGACGATATTCGCGCGACCAGCTGCCGAAGCTCTTTTCCAGCCGGAGCGCATTGAGCGCCCTGAGACCAAAAAGGGAAATGCCGAACTCGGCCCCCGCCTCCATCAGCGTGTCGAAGACATAGCGCTGGTATTCCGGCCGCATCCAGATCTCGTAACCGAGGTCACCGGTATAGCTGACGCGCCCGAGCATGACCGGCGCCATGCCGAGATCCATCTCGCGCATCGCCATGAAGGGCAAAGCCGCATCGGACACATCGAGATGGGTGAGCTTGGCGAGGACATCACGCGATTTGGGACCGGCGATCGACAGACCCAAAAGGCTGAGATTGAGCGCCTCCAGCCCAACCGAGCCGTCCTCGGGCAAGTGGCTCTCGAACCAGCGCATGTGATAGTCCTCGGCAATGCCGGAACCGATGATGAGGAAGTCTTCATCGTCGAGATTGGCGACGGTGAAGTCGCCGATCAGCTTGCCCGCGTCGTTGAGCATCGGGGCGAGTGCCATACGTCCGACCTCCGGCAGCTTGCAGGCGAGCATGTGATCGAGCCAGATACGAGCCCCCTCTCCGCTCACCATGTATTTCGCAAAGCCGGAGGTTTCCATCAGCCCGACGCTGTCGCGCACGGCTTTCGCCTCTCGGCCGACAGCTTCGAAGTCTGTCGAACGACGCCAGGAGAAAGCGTCCTCTACACCCTCGGGCGCAAACCACAGCGGCGTTTCCAGCCCGTAGGACGCCCCGAACACGGCACCGGCCGCCTTGAGCTTGTCATAGATGGGCGTGGTGAGCAGCGGACGCGCACCCGGCAGTTCCTCGTTCGGATAGCGGATCGAGAAGCGGCGGGAATAGTTCTCGCGCACCTTGGCATTGGTATAGGCGAGCGTCGCGTAATCGCCGTAGCGGCAGACATCCATGGCAAAGACATCGAAGCCCGGATCGCCTTCGATGATCCAGTTTGCTAGTGCGAGCCCCACGCCACCACCTTGGCTGAAGCCCGCCATGACCGCGCAGGCCGACCAGTAATTGGTCATGCCACGCACCGGACCGACCAGCGGATTACCATCGGGTGAGAAGGTGAAGGGGCCGTTGATGATCTTCTTGATGCCGGCATTGTTGAAGGCAGGGAAGTGCCGGAAGCCGATTTCGAGTTCGTTGGTAATGCGCTCCAGGTCTTCCGCCAGAAGCTCATGGCCGAAGGTCCAGGGCGTCTCGATCGGCGACCACGGCCGGCAATCCTTTTCATAGGTGCCCATCAGCATGCCGTTGCGCTCCTGGCGGATATAGATCTCGCCGTCGAAGTCGACGCAGTGCATCAGCTCCTTGCCGGTCGTCTTGTTGAACTCGATGACCTCCGGCATGTCCTCGGTGATCAGGTACATGTGCTCCATGGCGAGAACAGGCAGTTCCAGCCCGACCATGCGGCCGACTTCCCGCGCCCAGAGACCGGCGGCATTGACGACATGTTCGGCCCGGATCTCGCCCTTGTCGGTGATCACCCGCCAGGTCCCATCTTCCAACTGCACCAGATCCTCGACCTTGGTATGCAGATAGATCTCCGCGCCATTCTTTTTGGCCGACTTCGCATAGGCATGGGTCGTGCCGTAAGGATCGAGATGGCCTTCATGCGGATCGAAGACCGCGCCGACGAACTGCTTCGGATCGAGCAGCGGCATCATCTCATAGGCTTCCTGCGCCGAAATCAGGGTCGCCTCGCCGCCCGCATATTTGCCCTTGGCAAGCAGCGACTTCATCCAGTCGAAGCGCTCCTTGGTGGCAGCCAGCATCAGGCCCGAGGTCATGTGCAGGCCGATGTCCTGACCGGAATACTCCTCGATCTCCTTGTAGAGCTCGACCGTGTATTTCTGCAGCTTGGCAACGTTCGGATCGCCATTGATCGTGTGCATGCCGCCCGCCGCATGCCAGGTGGAGCCGGAGGTCAGCTCCGAACGCTCCAGAAGCACCACATCGGTCCAGCCGAACTTGGTCAGGTGATACAGGACCGAACACCCGACGACACCCCCGCCGATGACGACGACACGCGCATGGCTCTTCATGGAAAACGCTCTCCTTGGCGGCAAAGATTGATGCGACAAAGCTAGATTGCGCGCGTGAAAGCCAGAAGACCATGCTGCGACGAAACATGTCGCATCGATGACACCGAGTGTTCTCGGGGCGCCGCCTGCTAACGACGAAACGCTGGCCTGTTTCCGGAATAGACCCTCGGCACACGTGCGCCCAGACGCCATTGAAACAAACGCCGATTGTGTCAACCAAAGAGGACACGCACCCCCAAATTTTAAGGGTTCGGTAAGTCAGCGATTATAATCATATTTTATACTTCCCCATTCCCCTCCGCCGCCTCTCAAAACAGAGATCCGCATGTCCATTTTCGCCTTCGGCAGCGATGCCCGCTCCATCCTGAATGCTCTCGAAAAGTCCCAGGCCATCATCGAATTTGACCTCGAAGGCCGCATCCTGCATGCCAACGAAAACTTCCTCCAGGCAATCGGCTATCAACTGAGCGAGATCGTCGGCCAACATCACCGGATGTTTGTGACATCGACCGAGGCCAACTCGCCTGCATACAAGCAGTTCTGGCGCAATCTGGCTGCGGGCAACTTCGACCAGAAGCAGTACAAGCGCATTGCCAAGGGCGGCCGCGAAATCTGGATCGAAGCGACCTACAATCCCGTCTTCAAGGGCAACCGCCCCTACAAGGTCATCAAGTTCGCCACCGATATCACGGCGATGAAGTTGAAGGCGCTCGACGCCGAAGGAAAGTTGACGGCCCTCGACCGGGCGCAGGCCATCATCGAGTTCACGCCGACAGGCGAAATCCTGCACGCCAACGAAAACTTCCTGTCCGCTATGGGTTACACCCTCTCCGAGATTGTCGGCCGCCACCATCAGATTTTCTGCGATGCACATTACGCGTCATCGGCCGAGTACCGCGATTTCTGGCGCGGCCTTGGCGAAGGCCGGTTCGTCGCCGACCAGTTCACCCGCTTCGGCAAGAGTGGAAACAAGATCTACATCCAGGCCTCCTACAATCCGATCATGGATGCCGACGGCAATGTCCTGAAGGTGGTGAAGTTCGCCACCGATGTCACCGAGCGCATTCGAGTGATCGAGGAACTCGGCGCAGGCCTCGGCCGGCTCGCCGACAGCAATATCCGCGTGACGCTGGACCAACCGTTCAGCAGCGAATTCGAACCGCTGCGGCGGGACTTCAACGCCTCGATCGGCGCTTTCCAGGAGACGCTGTCCGGCGTCCTCGACCAGACCCATGAACTGGCGCGCAATGGCAGCGCCATGAAGAATTCGGCCGAAGAACTCTCCGGTCGCACGTACCAGCAGGTTGTGGCCCTCGAACAGACCGCCGCTGCCCTGTCGGAAGCCACGACCAAGCTCCGGGCCGCCACTGAACGCACCCGCGAAACCCGCCAGATCGCGACAGACGCCCGTGCTGCCGCCACCTCATCGGTGGCCGTCGTGCGGGACACCGTCAGCGCCATGCAGCGCATCGAAGGCGCGTCGAACGAGATCGGCAAGATCATCGGCGTCATCGACGAGATCGCCTTCCAGACCAATCTCCTGGCGTTGAATGCCGGCGTCGAGGCTGCCCGCGCGGGTGAGGCCGGCAAGGGTTTCGCCGTCGTCGCCCAGGAAGTACGGGAACTGGCCCAACGGTCGGCCAATGCCGCCAAGGAAATCAAGGCCCTGGTCAACACGTCCGCCAGCGAAGTGCAGGAAGGCGTGCGCCTGGTCGGAGAGACCGGCCGCGTGCTTCAGGAAATCGAGGACTTCGTTTCGAAGATCGACAAGAATGTCGACCGCATTGCGACTTCGGCGGCCGAGGAGACGGCAGCCCTCGAAGCCATCAACGGGGCAGTCTCAGACGTCGACGAAATGACGAAAGCCAATGCTGCCATGGTAGCGCAATCAACCGAGATCAGCAGGGCAGTCTCCGATGGCGCCACGGTCCTGGCCGATCTCGTCAATCGTTTCAAGCTCAACCGCCGGAGCGACATCCGTGACGGCGCGAAAGAGATCTGGACGCCGGCCGAACGAGCCGCTCGTCTGCGCACGTCCTATCGGGCGGCATCTTGAGACCAGTCCGAACAGAAAAACGGCCGGGCGAGAGCACCGGCCGTTTGGCCTATCCAAACGTCAAGGCGCCGGACGCAGCGTGAACTCGGTGAGTTCCGCCGGGACTCCGATCCTGAGCGCAAAGCCCGGCCAGAGCCCCGTGCCGTTGTTCACGTAGAGCTTCATCTGACCGACCTGGTAGAAGCCGGAAACGAACCCATTGTTCGCCTGGGCGACGATGCGGTCGAGACCGAGCACCATGCCGCCATGGGTATGGCCGGAAAGCTGAAGGGCAACACCGCTTTCGGCGGCCCGCTCGGCCATACGCGGCTGATGGTCCAGCAGGATGATGGGTGCGTTGGCGGGTGCGCCATCAAGTGCCCTGCCGAGATCGGGCTCGACTGCGCCAGTAGACCGCGCCGACAAATCCGTGACACCGGCCACAACCAGCCGACCCTCCCCCCGTTCGATAACCGCATGCTCATTGGCGAGGATCCGCATGTTCAGGAGCGGAAAATGGGCAAGCCATCGGTCGACATCGAAGAAGTATTCGTGATTGCCCGGCACCGTCAGCACGCCGTCTCGAGCGCTGAGGTCAGCCAGGGGCGCAATGTCCTCCCGCCGGATGTCGAGGCTGCCGTCAATCAGATCACCGGTGATGACGATAAGGTCGGCATCGAGCGCATTGGTTTTCTCCACGACGGCACTCGCCCACTCGCCCGTGAAAAGGCGACTGATATGCATGTCCGTCAGTTGCACCATCCGGTAACCGTCGAATTCAGGCGCGAGCCCAGGGATGGCCACCTCGATCTTTTTGACCGGCGGCACGCGGATCGCCTGGCTGATGCCGAAAGCGGCGAGGACCAGCGCCGCAACGCCCATCGCATAACGGACTTCGGCCGGCACCACCGGGAACGACCATTTGACGGCGAGGATCAGGATGCTGACGAGATCCAGCACAACCTGCATTGCGGCCAAGAGCACGATCGCCCCGAAGAACAGATTGAACCCGATCACCAGCGGACGCGGGAACTCCGGCGCAAAGACCGATCCTGACGTGAAGCGGCTGAACAGATGGTATTGCGAGGCCAGGAGCAGGAAGGCGGCAAGCAAAAGCTTCACCATCCAAGGCCAAGGCAGAGGGGCGATGAAGCGGGTTGCCACGATGAACCATGGCAGGGAAAACATCAGATGAAACATGCGGGCGGGGGATCCTTTGCTTCGATAACGCCAAAAAGTCCCTGCCGGTTCACATCTGAAGCGATCTCTGCAAGGAGTAGGTCACGCAAATCCAGCCGTCAGCGCGAATTCCCGCCCCATCTCGCGGACCTCATCGAAGAGGAAACCTGCAAAGCTGCGCATTACGATGATCTCGAATGTGTCCTGCCCCGTGCGGGCGAGGTTCGCCGCGACATGGCAGATCTGGCAGTTGGTCGACTGGCCGATCTCGAAGTGGTCGGCATGCAGGTCGAGCGCCGTACATTTGGCAAGGATCGCCCGGACCTTCGGCCCATGGATGCGCAAAACGACACGACCGTCGCTCTGGTCGACGAACGACGCGCGGTTTGATCCGAACTCGGCCAGCTGGCGGGCAATCGTCTCGGCGGCAACCGTCTCGCTGAGAACGAGCCATTCGCCTGGCCCGCAGAAACGCACATGCACGTCTTCGAGATTGGTCAGCGCTTCGTCGATATCGCCCTCGTGGCCCTGATGGGCGAGCACGGAAAACACGGAGACTGCCCGCAGGATCGCGAGATGATGTGGATTGGGCGTCGCTTCGAAGCCGGAAATGTGGTCCTCGAGCACGTGACGGGCGGCATAGGTCACCGGCATGGCAGGATCCTCACAGGTTCAGTTTCTTGTTGTCGGGGTCGTAGAAGGCGGGGCTGACGACCTCGGCCAAAACTTCCCCGCCACGCAAGCCGTCCCAGACGACGATCTTCTCACCCAGACGTTCTCGGCCGGATTTGAGGAAGGCCAGACCGATCGTGTGGCCGAGCGTCGGCGAATGGCAGACGGAGGAAACCCAGCCCTGATCGTTCAGCGTCGATGGCTTGACGTTTTCCTTCAGCAGATGCGCACCGGCGGCAAAACTCTTGTCGCGATCGACGGGCTTCAGGCCGACGAGCTGCGGACGGTCGGCGGCGGTCAATCCAAAACGGCTCGACAGCCGCTTGCCGATGAAATCATGCTTTTGCGTCGAGAACATCTTTCCGAGGCCCACATCGTCGGGCGTCGTGCGCCCGTCGATTTCGCTATGGGTGATGAAGCCCTTTTCGATGCGCAGCACGTTGAGCGCCTCGACCCCGTAAGCGCAGATGCCATGCTGCTTGCCGGCGGCCATGATCGCATCCGCGACCGCTTCGCCGTAATTGGCGGGCACCGCGACTTCGAAGGCGAGTTCGCCGGAAAACGAGATGCGGAAGAGCCGCGCCTTCAAGCCACCCTTGAGCAGCACCTCGCGCGCCGAAAGGAAGGGGAAGGCTTCATCAGAGATATCGTCCTCGATGATCTGTTCGAGGATGATCCGGGCCTTGGGACCCGCGACCGACATCTGCGCCCACTGATCGCTGGAGGAGACGAAACGCACATCGAGATTCGCCCAGAGAACCTGGGCGCAGAATTCCAGATGCGTCATCACCTCGCCGGCATAGGCGGTCGTCGTGGTCATGAAGAAATGCTCGTCCGACAGGCGGCTCGTCGTGCCGTCGTCGTAGATCATCCCGTCTTCGCGCAGCATCAGGCCATAACGGGCCTTGCCGACGGGAAGCTTGAGGAAGGCATTGGAATAGACGCGGTTCAAAAATTCCGCCGCATCCTTGCCGAAGATTTCGATCTTGCCGAGCGTCGAGACGTCGCAAAGGCCGGCATTGGCGCGGATGTTCAAGACTTCCCGGTCGACGGCTTCACGCCAGCTCTTCTCGCCATCGCGCGGAAACCAGGAAGAGCGATACCAGAGGCCGGATTCGACGAAGACGGCGCCGTTTCTCTTGGCCCAGCCATGTAGCGGCGAGGTGCGCACAGGCCGCGAATGTTCGCCACGTGAGGTGCCCGCCATCGCGCCGAAGGAAACGGGCGTGTAGAAGGGCCGGAAAGTGGTGGTCCCGATTTCGGCCGGCGAGACGCCACGCATGCCGGCCATGATACCGATCGTTGCGACATTTCCGAGTTTGCCCTGGTCGGTCGCCATGCCGCCGGTCGTGTAGCGCTTGGTGTGCTCGACATGGCCCATCGCCTCGCGCTGGGCTAGGCTCAGGTCCTTCACATGGACGTCGTTCTGGAAGTCGACGAAGGCCTTGGACTTGGCACCAGGTACGTACCAGAGCGGCGCGAAGGAGGCGTCGAATTCACCCTCGACTTCGGGCACGTCGACCGTGCCGACCAGACGACCGAGATCACCGATTGCCTCATGTGCCTTGTCCGCACCATCGCGCAGAACGGCGGCAAGCGAGACCTGACCGGCAGCCGAGCCGGCGATCCGCAGCCCCTGCCCCACATCGGGCGCCAGGAAGGCCTGATGCTCGTCCGACCAGGTGGGCTTGGCGCCGCGCTGGCAGGCGAGATGCACGATCGGACTGTAGCCGCCGGACATGGCCAGCGCATCGCAGGCAATTTCTTCCTGATGCCCGACGCGTTCGGCGATCAAACCCTTGATCCGGTAGTACCCCTTGGTGTCGATGACGGAGCCGCCACGGATGACTCGCACACCTGATGGAGCAACATCCGAAGACTGCGCACGCCCGTCGATAACAGCCGCGACACCCACACCGGCGGCGACGAGATCGGCCGCCGTGCGATAACCTGCACGGCCATTGGTGAAAATGGCGACGTTCTGGCCGGCGGCCACGCCATAGCGATTGAGATAGGTACTTACGGCACCCGAGGTCATCACACCTGGCTTGTCGTTACCGCCGAATACCAGCGGCCGCTCTTCCGCACCTGAAGCCAGGATCGCCCGCTTGGCCACGATCCGCCAGACCCGCTCGACCGGCAGTTCACCGGTTGGCTGCGCCACATGCTTCTGCACCTTCTCGACGGCACCAAAGACATTGTCGTCATACCAGCCGAACACCGTGGTGCGCGGCATCAGCGTGACATTGGAAAGGCTCTTCAGCTCCTCGACCACGGAGGCCGCATACTCGGCCGCCGGCACTCCGCCGACGGTGACGCGCTCGGACAGCAGCGATCCGCCCAACCGGAAACCTTCATCCGCCAGGATGACCCGCAGCCCAGCGCGCGCTGCAGCCCGCGCCGCCATCAGGCCGGCCGGGCCAGCGCCGATGACCAGGAGGTCGCAATGCGCCCAGGCCTTTTCGTAGCGATCGGGATCGGCGATGAACGGCGTTTTGCCGAGGCCGGCGGCTTTCCGGATGATCGGCTCGTAGAGCTTTTCCCAGAAGGCCTTCGGCCACATGAAGGTCTTGTAGTAGAAGCCGGCCGACAGGAACGGCGACAACAGGCTGTTGACCGCGCCGATATCATATTTCAGCGACGGCCAGCGGTTCTGGCTGTTGGCTTCGAGCCCCTGATAGAGCTCGGCGACGGTCGCCCGCGTATTCGGCTCGGTGCGCCCTTCGCTGCCGATCGTGACCAGTGCATTTGGCTCGGCCGAACCTGCCGTCACGATGCCGCGCGGGCGGTGATATTTAAACGAGCGACCGACCAGCAGCTGGTCATTGGCAATCAGGGCGGACGCCAGTGTATCGCCCTCATAGCCGGTATAGGTCTGGCCATCGAACGAGAAGGAGAGCGTGCGAGCGCGATTGACGAGCCCGCCGGAAGAAAGCCGGTAACCGGTCATCGCGCGGCCTCCTTCGCGCACTCACTCGCATCCGTCACGCTATAGACCTCGTGGCTCGCAGCATTGTCGCGCTCCACCACCAGCCAGCGGCGGCAGCCGGCCGAATGGTGCCAATGCTCGATGATCCGGCCCTTCGGGTTATCGCGGACGAAGACGTAACGATACCAGGCATCGTCGGGCGCACCGGCGGCCGGGCGAACCGGGCTGGCATCACCGCGAATGCTGAACTCTTCCTTGGGACGAACGCCGCAATGCGGACAGGTGATCAGGCTTGCCATGGCGATGTCTCAATGCAGGTTCGGTTGGGGGCCCTTGCCGCCTTCATCGACGGCAAAGCCGCGCTCGAAGCGATCAAGGCGCAAGAGGCGGGCCACGGGATGGGCCTCGTTCTTCGCAATCAGATGGGCAAAGCAGAAGCCCGACGCCGGCGTCGCCTTGAAGCCGCCGTAACACCAGCCGCAATTCAGGTAGAGATTGTCGATCGGCGTGCGGTCAATGATCGGCGAGCCGTCCATCGACATGTCCATCACCCCGCCCCAGGACCGCAGCACTCGGACGCGGGAGAGACCGGGGATCAGCGACACACCCTCCTCGATCGTATGCTCGACGGTCGCGAGATTGCCGCGCTGGGCGTAGGAAGAATAGTAGTCGATATCGGCCCCGAAGACCAAGCCGCCCTTGTCGGACTGCGAGATATAGAAATGTCCGGCGCCATAGGTGATGACATTGTCGATCACGGGCTTGATGCCCTCTGACACGAAAGCCTGCAGCACGTGTGTCTCGATCGGAAGGTCCAGCCCCGCCATCTTGCCGGTGACGGAAGTGTGGCCGGCGGTCACCAGCGCCAGCTTGTTGCAGCCAATGAAGCCTTTTGTCGTCTCGACGCCGGTTACGTGACCCAATTCGTCGCGGCGGATGCCAGTCACTTCGCAATGCTGGATCAGATCGACGCCCCGCTCGTCGGCACCGCGCCCGTAACCCCAGGCAACCGCATCATGACGGGCCGTGCCACCACGCTTCTGCAGGAGACCACCGAGGATCGGGAAGCGCGCATGATCGAAATTGAGATAGGGCATCATGGACCGCACCTGCTCGCGGTCGAGCAGTTCCGCAGCGACGCCATGCATCATCATCGCATTGCCGCGCCGCGCATAGGCGTCGCGCTGGCCGTCGGTATGGAAGAGATTGACGATACCACGCTGCGAAACCATGGCATTGTAGTTGAAGTCCTGCTCCAGGCCTTCCCACAGCTTCATCGACAGCTCGTAGAAGGGCTCGTTGCCCTCCAGCATGTAGTTCGAACGGATGATCGTGGTGTTGCGCCCGACATTGCCGCCGCCGAGATAGCCCTTCTCGATGACAGCGACATTGGTGATGCCGAATTCCTTGGCGAGGTAATAGGCGGTGGAAAGACCGTGCCCGCCGCCGCCGACGATGATCACATCGTAATGCGGTTTCGGCTGCGGCTCGCGCCACATCGGTGCCCAGTTCCGGTTGCCGGAAAGCGCCTGGCGGAAGATCGAAAGGGCGGAATAACGCATCGAACAACCTCTGCAAATGTCGCTGCACATTCGCATAGGCGTCATAAAGAGCAAGCGCGATCAGGACAAAATCTATGCTGTTTGAGACATGGAACACAGGTTTGATCGCAGTGCAGCACAGAAACATCAGACACGATCGACAGGTTGCGGTAACCTTGTCTTTCGAGGGGGCGCGAGCCGGGATAAACCGGAAGCAGGACGTTCGGGAGCCCGATACAGTTGCGTGATACGACAGCCATTCTGAAACTGTTCGAAGAAAGCGCGATTGCCGCTGGCCGCGTCATTCTCGACATCTACCGCGCCGGCGCAAAGGTGCGCATCAAGGGCGACAAGTCACCGGTGACGGAAGCCGACGAGGCCGCCGAACGGCTGATCCTCGAAGCGCTCGCCCGCGATTTGCCCGACGTTCCTGTCGTCGCCGAAGAAGAAGTCGCCGCCGGCCGCATCCCCGATGTCAGCGGCGGCCGCTTCATCCTGGTCGATCCGCTCGACGGCACCCGTGAATTCATCGGCGGCCACGACGACTTCACGGTCAACATCGCGCTGATCGAAAACGGCATCCCCACCCTCGGCGTGGTCCATGCGCCCGCGCTCTCCACGCTCTATCTTGGCGGTGCCGGCAAGGCCGAGAAACTGGTGGTAGACGATCTGCACCGCGTCGCCGCCCGCTATCCGATCGCGGTGAGGCAGAAACACGCCTCACCCTCGGCACTCGTCTCCCGCTCCCACAATTGTGATGCGACCGAAGCCTATATCAAGAAGGCGGAGATCCTGGAGCGCAAAGCGGTCGGATCCTCGCTGAAGTTCTGCCTCGTCGCCGAAGGCATAGCCGACATCTATCCCCGCTTCAGCCCCACCATGGAATGGGATACGGCAGCCGGCGATGCCGTCTTGCGGGCCGCAGGCGGCATGGTGGCGACCGAGGACGGCGCACCGCTCACCTATGGCAAGCGCCTGAATGGTCTGCGTCCTTTCGAAAATCCGGCCTTCATCGCAACAGGACGCCAGCAAGAGCGGGTATGACTTTCAGGAAAGAATGAGCAAATTCAATCGGGACATGCGATTTTCGTCCCCTGCCTTCGGGCATGCCCGAGACTTCTCCCTTCGAACCCGCGCTGCATTTGGCAGCCGAACGAGAAGGAGAGACCATGCCCGACACGACCACAAAGCTCGCACTGCCCTTCATCCTGCCCGCCCAGGCGCAGAAGCATGTGACCCACAATGAGGCGCTGCAGCGCCTCGACGCGCTGGTGCAGCTCGCCATCAGCAGCAGCCTCTCAAGCCCGCCGACAGATCCTATCGACGGCCAGATCCATGCAGTCACCATTCCCGGAACCGGCATCTGGAGCGGCCGGGAAGGCACACTCGCCCTCTTCCAGGATGGCATCTGGATCTTCCTGACACCGCGAGCCGGCTGGACCGCCGTCTTCCTCGATGAAGAGAGACTGAAACTTTTTGACGGCACCGACTGGATCGAGCAGCCCCTCCCTTCCGAGGCTCAGTTTGAGCGGCTGGGCATCGCCGCCACGCCGGACAGCTATAACCGGCTCTCCCTCTCCTCGCCGGCCAGCCTCTTCAACCATGCCGGCGACAGCCACCGGCTGACGATCAACAAATCAGGCACGGCAGACACGGCGAGCCTGATCTTCCAGTCAAACTGGCAGGGGCGGGCAGAAATGGGGCTTGCCGGAGAAGATCGCTTTTCCCTTAAGGTCAATGGGGATGCGACCGGCTGGCGCCAGGCCGTCAGCATCACGCCGGAAGGTTATGTCCGCCACGACCAACGCCCCCTCGCCCGCGCCTCGCTGGCACCGGCGACCCTCACGCCAGCGGCCGGCAGCTTCACCGGCTTCGATGTCCTTCACCTGTCCGGTGGTGATGTTGCGCTCGGCTCCCCGCTGGCTTCGGGCCACGGCAACTCGCTCGCGATACCGACTTCCGGCTACTACCTGCTCTCGCTGACGGTCGCAGCAATCAGCACTGGCACGCACACTGTCCATGTCAGTCGCAATGGTTCGGCCGATGTCCTCACTCATGTCGGTGGCGCCGGACGATCCAGCTCACTGGCTCTGGCCTGGCTCGAAGCCGGCGACACGGTTGCACTGCGCCACGAGGGCACGATCCAGTATGAGTTCGGGTACGGAAAGACCGAGATCAGCCTGGCTTTGCTGTGAGCAGAGACACGAAAAAGGCGCCGCTGGTTTGGCGGCGCCTCACGTCAGAAGCTGCAGATCGCGTTAGAGCAACCGATAGCGACAGGCGCGCGCCACCGCCTGCATGCGGTTGACCGCCTCGAGTTTGCGCATCGCACTTTTCAGATAACTGACCACGGTGTGGCTGGAAATGTCGAGAATGATGGCGATTTCGTCGCTGCTCTTGCCGGCAGCCGACCAGCGAAGACATTCGATCTCGCGGGCCGAAAGCTTCTCCTTCGGGCCGAGCCGCGGCACGAGTGCTTCGACGCCGGCATCGAGCAATTCCATCGCGCTGAGCTGAAGCTCGGCGATGTCCTTGCGCTCGGGCGCCGTCGCCCTGCCCGAGAAGACCAAGATATACTGCGTCTGGTTGCGGTCATGCAGGCTGTAGACCAGCATCGCGCCGAGCTCGAACGGCTGGAAATGCGGCGCCACAGGCTGGCGGGCTTCCGAACCGGGCGTGCCCAGAAAGAGATTGTCATCCGTGTAGATCGGCAGAATGGACTGCTTGATACGCGAGACGAGCTGGCTTCCGGCATAGACTTCCGCCGCCTCATAGGCGAGACGCAGCTCATCCGGCCAGGTGCAGACGATCAGATTGGCCGCGAATTCCGGGCTATCCGCCTTGGGAAACCGCGCCAGCATGCAGTGCCGGAAACCGTGTCGACGGCCGAGGGCAAAGAGTTCGCGGCCCCACGTTCCAGTGGAGAGCGCGTCGCTCTGAAAAACGGCATCGCCGTCACCAAGACTGTGACTGCGTGTCACATCGGTTGGCCTGAACATAAAACTCCTTTCGACCGAACGTTTCGTCCGATCGGGGTCTGAATATTTATGGACATTGAGTCGTTCCATGGTGGAACGGGTATCAGCTGGGCCTGTCGCCGGTCTTGCGGTCCGCCCTTGGACCGCCATGCACGACAAATTCAAACTGGATCGACGGATCGATCCAAGCCCTTTGTATAGGTGATGGCCCAATGCCACAGATGCAGCCGGCGCACCAGTCGCCGATGGCGCATAACTCCTATGCAAATGCCGCAAGTTTAATCAAGCCGCAGCAAATCGGCCGAATCCGTCCCCACATGGTCGGGAAAATTATTATCAAATGCTTACAATGGGCTTAGGCAAATTTTAAAGCATCGGCCCTAGGATGAGGGTGTGTGGTCTTGAGTATGTATAGAGAGTCCAATGACCGAAATGATCCGCCCACGAGTTAAATATGTCATCGGCCCCGATGGCAGCCCCCTGACGATTGCCGATCTTCCACCGGCCAATACGCGCCGCTGGGTGATCCGCCGTAAGGCCGAGGTTGTCGCGGCAGTGCGCGGTGGCCTGTTGAGCCTCGACGAAGCGTGCGAACGCTACACTCTGACGGTCGAGGAATTCCTCTCCTGGCAGTCCTCGATCAGCGACCATGGCCTTCCGGGCCTGCGCACCACCCGAATTCAGCAGTATCGCCATTGATCAATTTTGTGCCGGTTAGCCCGGCACGACAAGCCATTTTTTGATAGACCCCATCCGGAACCGGCACGGTGCACCCCGCCTGCCGGTTTCATGTTTTCCGGATGGTCTCAACCTTTCCAAGCGCGCTCAGTGCAACGACTGCAAGGCTCGATCCGGCATAGAACCACAAACCCGGCTGGGTGAAGGCCTGCGCCAGGCCGCTTGTCTTCGTCGCGAAGATGACGATCGCGACGAGTAGTACATCCATCATCGACCACTTCGACAACACCGGCACGAGCCGCGCCAGTACATTGCTTTGCGTCAGCTGATTGCCTGCGATCTCCTCAGCGGCGACCAGCAGGATCTTGGTGAGCGGAAAGACTATGGAAACGAGCGCCACGAGGATCGCGAGAGCGCCATCTCCGTCGCTCCACAGCGCCTGGATGACCTCGATCAGCGAGGCATCCGTCGAAAAGACGTAGAAACTTTCGAAGCGCATCAACGGCAGAGTGGTACCGAGAGCGAAGGAAATCGAGGCGCCGACGAGGAGAAGCGCCTTCAACCAGATCAGCAAGACGTTTCCCCTTCCGCGTCGAACACAGCGTCACCGGCAGCCGCGTTGCCGGTCGGCGCGTGCGGATGTTAATCAGAACCCATCAGAGGCGGCAACCGGAGACGGACATGCAGATCAAGAGCGAAGAGGCGGGCTCAGGAGGCCGCTATGTCGGACGCATCGACGGCATCGATGAGCCGGCCATCATGACCTATTCCCGCGCCTCGGAGATACTCATCATCATCGATCACACCGAAGTTCCGAGCGCCATGCGTGGACAGGGTGCCGGACAGGCGCTGGCCGAACACGCTGTTACCGAGGCACGCAAGGGCGGTTGGAAGATCATCCCTCTTTGCCCGTTCATGAAGGCGCAGATGGATCGTCATCCGGATTGGAACGATATCCGAAAATAATCGAACCGTAGCGATCCCAAAAACGAACGAAGGCGGACGCAGATCAACCGCGACCGCCTTCCCTATCGAATCTCAACCAGTCTGAACCGTTCTCGGTCAGGCCCGGACACGCATCTGGCCATCGCGCTCTTCGAGAGCCGCCGCCTTCTGGTATTCCGCTTCAGCCTCTTCCAACGCCAGTTCTGCTGCTTCCTGCTGGACTTTCAGTTCCCGAATAGAGACCTGAAGATTGTCCGCGCGCTGGCGAGCCGCCTTGGCGAAGGTGGGATAGGCGAAATGATTGGGATCAGAGATGCCCGACTTCTTTTCCTCGATGCCGATCTGAGCCTCTAGCTCCTTCGCCATCCGTTCGAATTCCGACATCATAGACTGCAACTGCTGCAATTGCCGACGCTTTTCAGTAACCTGAAATCCCTTCAGGCGTACCAGGCTCTCACGCGACTTCATACGCAATACTCCCGTGATGCGAGACCCCCCGCCACACTTGCTACTCAACACGCCCGCCACCGATTCGTCCAAAAAAAGTCCGCGGCGTTAACAAAAAGCTACCTTTGGTAACCTTTCGTTTACGGGCATCGTTAATGATAAGGCCGATCACTTAAGGGTCAGTAAATGCCAGAGCCCGAAAAGAGCTCATGACAATGATGAGTCAAATGAATCGGTTACGGGTAAAACCTGAGGCGCAGATTCAAGTGTGGCGATGACCGAAAACACATGAAGAATCAGGAGGCTAAAATCTTTGCTTAATAAATTCGATACACCTTGCCAGAGGGAATCAGAATTTGTTAACCAATTGGTGGCAGCCTTCAAATCAGGCAACGACTGGATCCGTATCGCGTAGGGGGCCATTCCAGACCTTTCGGCGGCGGTAAAGGGGATAAATATGCGGGTTCTACTCATTGAAGACGATAGCGCGACGGCGCAGAGCATCGAACTGATGCTCAAGTCCGAGAGCTTCAACGTCTACACTACCGATCTCGGCGAAGAAGGTGTCGATCTCGGCAAGCTCTACGACTACGATATCATTCTGCTCGACCTGAACCTGCCCGACATGTCCGGTTACGAGGTGCTGCGTACCCTTCGCCTGTCGAAGGTGAAGACGCCGATCCTGATCCTGTCCGGCATGGCAGGCATTGAAGACAAGGTGCGAGGCCTCGGCTTCGGTGCCGACGACTACATGACGAAGCCGTTCCACAAGGACGAACTCGTTGCTCGCATCCATGCGATTGTTCGCCGCTCCAAGGGCCATGCCCAGTCGATCATCATCACGGGTGAGCTGATCGTCAACCTGGATGCCAAGACCGTCGAAGTCGGTGGTCAGCGCGTTCACCTGACGGGCAAGGAATACCAGATGCTGGAGCTTCTCTCGCTCCGCAAGGGTACGACACTGACCAAGGAAATGTTCCTGAACCATCTCTATGGTGGCATGGACGAACCGGAACTGAAGATCATCGACGTCTTCATCTGCAAGCTGCGCAAGAAGCTCGCAAATGCGGCCGGTGGTGCGAACTATATCGAGACTGTCTGGGGCCGCGGTTACGTACTGCGCGAGCCGGACAGCGCTGAATACCAGGAAACGGCCTGAGCCAATTCCGATACCTGACCGAAAAGCCCGCATCTCCGGATGCGGGCTTTTCGCGTTTCGGGGACGGCAGTTGGTGATCCTGCCAGGGACAAGCGACATGAAAAAGGCGGCGCTCAGGGCACCGCCTTAACAATGGCTCGGCTCGTTAGGGAAAGATCAGGCGGCGATCGCCTTGTCGCCAAAGGTCTTGGTCAGGATCTCGCGATCAAACGGCTTCAGAAGGAAATCGCTAGCGCCCGCCCGCTTGCCGGCCATCATGACCTTCAGCTCGGCTTCCACGACGCAGTAGTAGATCTTGACCGCCTTGCCATCGGTCAGGGCGCGGACGTTCGAGATCAGGTCGAGGGCATCCTCCATGCCGGCATCGACGATCATCACATCGGGAAGCTCGCGCTCGCAGCGCGACAAAGCCTCGCGCCCGGAGCCCGCTTCCGAGACCTGGTAACCGAGTTCCGAAAGGATCTTTTTGCCGACCTTGCGAACGATGTCAGAGCCGTCTGCGATCATCAAGCGCTTCATGGTCAACTCCTCTCCCCTGATACGGGGATATCAAACGTGCCTGCTACCATAGCGGGCCCCGACTAAGGAAAGGTTACCGGTTTGGTCACCATCACGTCCCAGTTCGGGACGGCTCAGGAGGCCACTTCCGCGGTAAAGGCAATCTCGCCTTCGCTCGGCAGGCACTTGAGCTCCATGCCGCATTCGTCCGCGAGAAGGACTGTGTAATAGGGCTGGATCGTATGGGCATCCACCGCCTCTTCCAGGTGGCCAGAGAGGATTTCCTGGTATTTCGGTGGCACGCGCAGCATGCGTCCCTTCGCGACGATCTTGAACTTGGCGTCGGTCTCGGGATTTTCCAGGGAAATGTCGAGCGAGCCGCCTCGCGGAATGGCACCGTAAGCGACGAGGAAGAGGTTGAGCAGCAGCTTGACCCGGTTCTTTGCGATGATGGCGCGCGGGCCGCTCCAGGTGACTTCGGTCTTCTTCTCGGCGATGGCAAAATCCTTCGCAGCCTTCTCGGCCTCGCCCGTGTCGATCGAGGCACCGACCGATCCGGAAGCGCCGAAGGCGAGCCGGGCGAACTTCAGCCGGACCGAAGCATTCAGCGCACTGGTGCGGATCAGATCCATCGCATCGGCATCGGCGCCGCCCTCGTCGAGCAGTTCCAGGCCGTTGTTGATCGCACCGACCGGCGAGATGACGTCGTGGCAGACGCGGCTGCAGAGCAGAGCCGCGAGGTCGGGACCTGCAAGCGTGAGGTTGGGGTTCTTCGCCATGGTCGTCTCCAGAAGATGTGGACCCTGAGCGCAACAGGCGGACGCACGTCCGCAGGCCGCGACTTGGTCGGATGCCGTTCGGCCATAATGACACCATATTTGGTAAACCGATTATTAAGACGATGCTCGTTAGGTTTAATTACCCCCAAGGAAGACGCCGAATCCGTCGGCTTCGCATTCAGGAGGCACCATGCATCACCTGTCCCACCGCTCCATGCCGTCTTTCAAGGCCATGGCCCTGGCCGTTTTGGCGATGCTCAGTGTCGTCATGGCACAGCGTCCGGCCGAAGCTGCGGGCGAATATACAATTCAGGAAGTGGTCGATGCCGGCCACGGCTTCTTCGGTGAAACCAGCGGCGCGCTGGCCAAGGTGATCGAGCAGGCCTTCGAGCAATATGGCCTGCCCAACGGCTACATCCTCGGCCAGGAAGGCTCCGGCGCCCTGATTGCCGGTCTCACCTATGGCGAGGGCATGCTCTACACCAAGAATGTCGGCCAGCACGACGTCTTCTGGCAGGGGCCCTCTCTCGGCATCGACTATGGCGGCAACGGCACACGCGCCATGATGCTGGTCTACGACCTGCCGGATGTCGACACCCTCTACGCCCGTTACGGCGGGGTCAGCGGCTCGGCCTATATCGTTGCCGGCGTCGGCATGACGGTCCTGAAGAGCCGCGATGTGATCCTCGTGCCGATTCGCACCGGCATCGGAGCCCGGTTGGGCGTTAATGTCGGCTATCTCAAACTGACCCGTGCTCCGACCTGGAACCCCTTCTGACCCGGAACAATCCGCGTCCTCAGGCTCACGCAAGCTCACTCTGCTCTGTCGTTAGCCATATTCGTTGATGAGCGCGGTCGCGCGAGCCCTTCTGCTTGCCGGGCCACGTTCTGCATGCTTAACTATCTGCTAATTCTTGCTGAGTGCAGTGGCCAGACCGTGATTGAATATGCCCTGATTTTTGGACTGGGATTTATGGCGGCGGCGCTGCTGGTGATGCTTGTCGCCCCGGCGGTGCATCAGCGTGTCGTGGCCTACACGGAAAACCGGCTGAAGGCGACCATGCCGCTCAGCCCGCAGGAAATTCGCGCCCAGAAGGACATGGTACGCGCCCTCTATGCGGCCGAAAACGCGCGCACCCAGCATGAATTGACCCGTGAGCGGGAAAAGTCGATTGGCCTCACGCTTCGGAACGAGACGCTGAGCAGCGAAGCTGCACGCCTCGTCGCCGACAGCAAGGATCTCAAGGGCCAGATCGAGGAAATGAGCACCGAAGCCGCCGACCTGCGCTCGAGGCTCCGCCGCGGCGATGTCGAGATTACCTCGATCCGAGAAACGCTGAAGCGCGTCGAAATCGCAGCCGCCGCCAAGGATGTAGAACTCGAGGAACGCGCCCATCGGATCGCCCGCCTGGTGAACGACCTCGACACGATGCGCATCGAGGCGATGAGCCGCGATACCGAGATCGACGCGCTGAAGACGCGCATCCAGGATATGCGCGACGAACGCGAGGAGTTGCGCCGCGAGAACAAGCTGCTCGGCAAGCGCGCCAAGGATGCCGAATTGCGCCTCACCCAGGAAGAGCACAAGGTGCTGCGGCTGGAGGATATCCTTGCGCGGGATGCAGCCGAGCGCGCCGATGCGGGCTCGCTGGTCGAGCGCCGAACGCGCGAACTCACCGAGCTTCGCGGGAAACTCAAGACCGCCAACGCACAACTGCGCAATGCTCAGCGGCTTCTTCGGGAAGCCGGTCTCGCCCTGCCCGAGACGAAGGATGTGTCCATGGTCGAAGACGAGATTGCCAATTCCAACCTCGCGAAGGATCCGGTTGCTCTGGAAAACGACATCCGGCGCAGTCAAACGGTCCTGACCGAACGCCTGCTGAAGGCGAAGGCCTCGACCGAGGACGATGCCCTGCGTGAGGAGCTGGGGGATATCGCAGCGAAGATGATCGTGCTCACAGCCGCGCGCGAAGGCGATCAGACGGTCATAGCCGACATCGTCTCCGCGCAACCCAAGACGCTGGAAAAGTCGAAGAGCCTCGTCGATCGGGTGCTCAAGATGGACCCGTCGATCGGCCGCGGAACCGGCATGGCGAGCCCGGCCGAATAGGTTAGCCGGACATCAAACTGCGTTCAACCGAGCCGGCCCATGGCACGCGCGATGTTGTAGAGTGCAATTCCGCTCGCCGTTCCGACATTCAGGCTATCCAGCCCCGGCGCCTGCGCGATCCGTGCCGACTGGAAGCGATCGAGGATATCAGGTGGCAGCCCCTCGCCCTCCGTGCCCATGACCAGCGCAACACGCCGCCCCGGTGCGATGGTGTCAATCTCGACAGTGCCGGAGGGTGAAAGGGCCCATATCTCGAAACCAGCCTCGCCCAAGGCACCAAGCACCTCTTCTGCTCCGCCTTGCCGCGTATATGGCAAGGCCAGCACGGATCCGACCGAAACCCGCAGCGCCTTGCGGTAGAGCGGATCGCAGCAGGTCTCGTCGAGCAGGACTGCGTCGGCCGTGAAGCCGGCGGCGTTGCGGAACAGCGAACCGATATTGTCGTGATTGGAGATGCCGCAGCCGACGAGCACAAGCGAACGCTCAGGCAAGGTCGCGATCAGATCGGTCAGAACGGGGGGCGCGGCCCGGCTACCGAGCGCCAGCACACCCCGATGCAGGTGGAAACCTGCAATCGCGTCGAGCACGCCGGTGTCGGCCACATAGACCGGCACGTCCCCGGGGAATTGTGCCAGGAGGTCAGAAAGTCCGGCCACCCGGTTCTTCAGCAGAAGCAGCTTCTCCGCCTTGACCGGTCCGCGGCCCGCATGCGCCTTGGCCAGCATCGACAGAACCACCGTGCCTTCGGCGATGAACTGGCCCTGACGGCTGGTCAGGTCGCGTTCACGGATCGAGGTGAACTCGGCGACCCTGACATCGCCGGGATCCGTGATCTCGATAAGGCGGCCGGGCTCCACGCCTGCCTCAGTTTCCGGTCAGCGTCACGTCGGCGATGATGCGCCCGAGCGACAGGTCGAAGACAAAGGCCTTGCGCTCGCCGGATACCGTTTCGCCGTAGATGAGCATCTGGCTGCCCGAGAGCGAGGTCTGCACCACGCGGAAGCCGGCAGGCAGGTCGGCAATCAGGCTGAGCGGCTGGTCGGACGGCACCGCGAAGGGTTGCGACGTCGCAGCGACCGGCCGGGCGCCGCCTTCGTCACGCGTCAGCTTGTAGCCGATGGCGACCAGCACGGCGAGGAAGAGCACGGCCATGATCCCACCGGAGACCAGCTGCAGCTTGATCATCTTGCGCCGCACATTCTCCATTGCCGGATCGAGCGGCTTGTCTTCCTGGTTTTCGTCGTCGAATTGCGCCATGGCAGCAGTCGTTTCCCATTGCGTTCGCCCTGATCTCGACGCTTTTTCCGATGCGAACGATCCGGAGAAAATTGCCGGTCGGACCGGCTGTCGATTGTCCCAAAGCCCGGTCTGTGCCAAATGGCAGCGACCAGGGCCGCAGCATCGGCCGCCGTGAGACGGGATGACATGATGACCGACCCCTTTAACGAAGCCGCCGCATCAAGGAAAGAGCTGATTGCCGACAGCGATGCCGAAGGCCGCATCGACGCCTGGCTGACCGCTGCCCTCGGGGCAGAGTTTTCCCGCAATCGGGTGAAGGCGCTGATCGAACAGGGCGCGGTGCATGTGAACGGCGTGCTTCTGGAGTCACCCAATCGCAAGATCAAACCAGGCGACACCGTCATCATCGATCTCCCGGCGCCGGAAGACCCGCAGCCGAAGGGCGAGGATATCCCGCTCGACGTGCTATATGAGGATGCCGATCTGATCGTGATTGCCAAGCCTCCGGGCCTTGTGGTGCATCCCGGGGCCGGCAACTGGCATGGCACGCTGGTCAATGCGCTGATCCATCACTGCGGCGACAGCCTTTCAGGCATCGGCGGGGTCAAGCGCCCCGGCATCGTTCACCGCCTCGACAAGGATACGTCGGGCGTGATGGTCGTTGCCAAGAACGATATCGCCCACCGCCATCTCTCCGACCAGTTCGCCGACCATGGCCGCACAGGCCCTCTGGAGCGCGCCTACCGCGCCGTGGTCTGGGGCCGCCCGCGCTCGCTCGCCGGCACCGTTGATGCCGCTCTCGGCCGCTCCGGGGCCGACCGAACGAAACGCACCGTCAAGCGCGAGGACACCGACGACGCCCGAGAAGCGATCACCCATTATACGGTGCTCGAACGCTACGGTGAAAAGCCGGATGCCACCTGCCTCGCCTCGCTGGTCGAATGCCGGCTGGAAACCGGCCGCACCCACCAGATCCGCGTGCACATGGCCCATATCGGCAATCCGCTGGTCGGCGACCAGGAATATGGCGCGGCCTTCAAGACCAAGGCCAATCTTTTGCCGGAAGACGCCAAGCGCGCCGTCAACAAGTTCCACCGCCAGGCCCTCCACGCCTACTTGCTTGCCTTCGAACATCCGACCACGGGCAAGACCATGCGCTTTGAGGCGCCGATACCGGCGGACCTGCAGAAGGTCATCGATGCACTGAAGGGAATGTAGGCCGGTCAGGGGCCAGCGGCGGTCGGACCGCTCTGCCCGGGAGCCACAGAAGCCGCACGGGCGCTGCGATGCGCCGAAAGCACATGGACTGCAACCGCCACAAGCACGACGGTCCCGCCGAGCACCGTCGAACGGCTCGGAACATCGCCGACGAACAGCCAGACCCAGAATGGCGCAAGCGGCGCATCGAGCGCTCCAATCAGGGCGGCCTCCACCGGCGGCACATCCTTGGCGCCGACCGTCAGCAACAGAAAGCCGAGCGAAAAGGCCAGGACCCCGAAGCCCAGCACAACCATGAGATCGTGGCTGGAAGCCGCGAGCGGGCTTGCAAACGGCAAGGCGACCACAGCGCTCATCAGGCATGAAGCGACCGTGCAGGGCAATGCGGGCTTGTCGGGATAGCGCCGAACGAGAACCGTCCAAAGCGCGACCATCACCGTCATCGCAAAGGCAAGCGCGTCACCTAAAAGTGCCCCCTCCTCCCCACTGCCGATCATCAGGCCAACACCCACGAGCGCCACAACACTGGCAATAAGGGCCGAGCGGCCGGGCCGCTCACCGAGGATCAAAAAGCCGAGGGCGGCAGCAACGAAGGGGCAAGTGGCAAAGATGATGGCCACATGCGCGACCGAGGTGGTGTAGAGCGCACCGATGAACAGCACGGCGCAGGAAGCAGAGGTCGCACAGATTACGAGCCCTGGCATTCCGAGCCTTGCGAGATCGGCCACCAGACGACCGCGGGCGGTGACAGCCAGACAGCCGAAGAGGAAGAGAGCGGCAATCATACCCCTCAGAAACAGCAGGGTCGGGCCATCGATCGAAACCAGCCGCGTCATCAGTCCCGCCGTACTGAGAGCAAGCGTCGCAGCGGTCACGGCCGCCAGCCCGCGCAGATAGGTCGAGGAAGTCATGGCCACTCCAGAATCGCGTTCGAAAGATGCTAGCAGAAATGCGAAGTCAGGACCTTGAAACCTGCGGAGAAAATGCACAATTAAATTGCGCACAAAATATTTTTGGATCTCACGGCCTCGTGACGGAACGCAAATCTTGTATCGCCGTTTTGCCATACTTATCTGTCATACGGATTTCCGTGGGATAGAGAGATCCACGGAGATGGGGCTCGCCGTTTTTTAGGGAGTCCGAGAAGAAAGAGGGGTGCTATATGGCCCGCAGTAGTTTGCCGTCCATCACTGCCGGAGAAGCCGGCCTCAATCGTTACCTGGACGAGATCCGCAAGTTCCCGATGCTGGAACCCCAGGAAGAATACATGCTTGCCAAGCGTTATGCCGAACATGGCGACCGTGACGCAGCGCATCGCATGGTCACGAGCCATCTGCGCCTCGTGGCGAAGATTGCCATGGGCTATCGCGGTTATGGCCTGCCGATCGGCGAAGTCGTCTCAGAAGGCAATGTCGGCCTGATGCAGGCTGTGAAGAAATTCGATCCCGAGCGCGGCTTCCGCCTCGCGACTTATGCCATGTGGTGGATCAAGGCCTCGATCCAGGAATACATCCTGCGCTCGTGGTCGCTGGTCAAGATGGGCACGACCGCCAACCAGAAGCGGCTGTTCTTCAACCTGCGCCGCCTCAAGGGCAAGATCCAGGCGATCGAGGAAGGCGACCTCAAGCCCGATCAGGTGACAGAGATCGCCACCAAGCTGAAGGTGTCGGAGGAAGAGGTCATCTCGATGAACCGCCGCCTCTCCGGCGACGCCTCGCTGAACGCACCGCTGCGCGCTGCCGAAGGCGAAAGCGGCCAGTGGCAGGATTGGCTGGTGGACGATCATGAGAGCCAGGAAGCGGTTCTGATCGAGCAGGACGAGCTGGAAACGCGTCGCAACATGCTGAAGCGCGCCATGAGCGTGCTGAACGACCGCGAACGCCGCATCTTCGAAGCTCGCCGCCTGGCCGAAGATCCGGTAACCCTGGAAGAGCTCTCCTCCGAGTTCGACATCAGCCGCGAACGCGTCCGCCAGATCGAGGTCCGTGCCTTCGAAAAGGTTCAGGAAGCCGTCCAGAAGGACGCGCTGGAGCGTGCCAAGGCGCTGAGGGTCGTGGAGGCCTGACAGCCTCCGGCCAGGTCCTGACCCCACGAAATCGAGCCGTCCGGTGCAAGCCGGGCGGCTTTTCTGTGCCGAAAACAGCCTCGCCTATTCGACGGCCAGCTGCTGGCGAGAAAACACGCCAAGGCCGAAACCCGTCAGAATGACGAGCCAGCCGACAAGGACGGAGAAACCAAACACTCCCGAAACTGGCGAGCCACCGGCGAGCAACCAGTCACGCAGCGCCTGGGCGCCATAACTTGGCAAGGGTAGACGGTCCGCGTCCGTCCCCAGGTAGAGCTGCAGCAGGGTCGCCCCGATCGCCAGCAGAAAGGCCGACAGCACGGCCGCAATCATCGAGCGGAAGAGAATGACGATCACGGCGACGAATGAGGCCAGCACGGCGAGTTCCAGCAAGGCGATCCCCGCTGCTGCCAGGAGCGACAAGAACGAGCCCACAGATACAAGGACGCTGCCCCCGCCCTGCCCCTTCAGGATCGAAAACAGCAGATTGAGCGCCATATCGCCCAGCGCAACGACGAGAAGGCCAAGGGCAAGCCAGATCAGGCAGACGAAAAGCTTGGCAGCGTACAGCTCAGAACGCGAATGTCTCGGCACAAGCAGCCGCCATGTCGCGTAGCGATACTCGAGGAAAAAAACAGAGGCGACGCCAAGCGCAAAGAGAAGATGTCCGAGCGAGTTGCCGGACACACTGAGGCTCCTGGCCGCGGACAGGAAGAGATCGATGTCTCCCGAATTCCGCTGCCCCATACGCAATACAAGAAAGCCCTCGATCACGAGTTTGAGCAGGACCGACACCAGCGGCACCACGAGGAAACCCCAAAACATTATTGAGGGCTGCCGGACAAGCTTGAGCATTTCCGTCGGAAGAAGCGTCTTCATCATCTCATCTCCCGCGTCTGCGACAGGAACACCGTCTCGAGATCCGGGTTGATCCACTTCGCCTCGTGAATGCGGACACCCGATGCCGCGAGCGACTGGATCAACGCGGGCACCTCGGCTCGCTCGACGCGCACATAGACGCCGCCATCGCCGGCTTCCGCCAGCGCACCCAGCTGTTTGACCAGGCTTTCCGGTTGCTCGACCTGCAGCCAGAAGCGCCCGTCACGATCGAGAAGATCGGCTACGGCACCTTCCGCGACAAGTCGGCCGCGCTGCAGAATTGCGACGCGATCGCAAACCCTCTCCACCTCGTCCAGGAGATGGCTGGACAGGAGCACGGTCAGTCCATCCCGATGCGCCAGATCGTGGATCAGCGCGCGCATCTCGAGGATGCCGTCCGGGTCGAGACCATTCGTCGGCTCATCGAGAATGATCGCCTCCGGTTCGGTGATCAGGGCGCAGCCGATGCCGAGGCGCTGCTTCATGCCGAGCGAGAACCCGGAGACCGTCTTGTCCGCCGCCTTCGACAATCCGATCCGCTCCAGCACGGTATCCACCGGCAAGGACGTCGCAGAAGTAGCCGCCAGGATCCGCAAGTGCTCCCTGGCGGTGAGGAACGGATAGAAGCTTGGCGTTTCGATCAGCATGCCGAGCCGCCGCCGGCCCATCGGCGTCGCCGCATCGCCGAAGATCCGGATCTCGCCACGATCGGGCCGGAGCAGGCCAGCCAGGATCCGAAGGAGCGTGCTCTTGCCCGCCCCGTTGGGGCCGAGCAGCCCATAGACAATACCGCGCGGTATGGAAAGGCTGAGGCCATCCAGCGCCTGGACCGCACTGGGACCACGGCCGAACCTCTTGTGCACCGAAACGAATTCGATCGCTGGATCGCCCCTCGCCGCAGCAAGCGCCGTCTCCACCCTGGTCTGCGTCATCGCTGCCATCGCACCCTACCCTGCTCCTGCTGCTATAAGCTGACGCGCAGTGTGCGAGTGCTTTGTTGAAGGAGCAGCATCCGACACTTTAACGTCAGCTCGAAATGAAAAATCCGCCGGAAGAGTTTCCGGCGGATCTGGAATTAAAGTCGGGAGCGAGGCACTCAGTTCGCCGGTGCTGCCGGCGTCAGGGCTGACCATTCGCGCAGCACCTGCTCGAAGACATTGCCGCCCGTCGTGCCCTTGTCGAGCGTGATCAGAGCCCGACGCCCGTTGCGATAGGTGACCGGGATGTCCATCCACCCACGGGTCGAGAGAAGCTCCATGTTTCGCTTCACCACATCCTCGAAGTCGTTGAGCGCCACCAGATAGGTGTCGTCGGTGACCTTGGCGGTAACGGCGACAAGCGGGTCACCACGGTCCTGTTCGGTGCGCTTCATCGCGATCCGCTGCAGGTTTTCGATGGCACCGCCTTCGAAGTCCGTCGGCACCGAGAAGACGACCTCTATGATGTGGCTCGCCGGCAGAGAATTGTCGGTGTTACGCTTCAGCGTCAAGAGAGCCGAGATGCCACGCTCCGGCACGTTGATACGACCCTGGATCTGGGGGTCAGGACGTCCATCGGCGCCATTCTCGCGCACCGCCGTCCAGGTGATGGTGCCCGGCACGGCAACCGGGGTCGCCTGGCCGATCCGCTCTTCGTAGAGGAAGAGCTTCTCGCCACCCGCAACGGCAGCGGGATCCGCAGACGTGGAAGTCGCCGGGGTCTGTGTCGTTGCTGCGCCGTTGGCTGCGGCCGGTGCGTCGTTCGGCTCAACGGTCGAGGCGACAGTCTGGGCGGAAACCGAACGGCCCTCTGCGGGAGCACCTTCGATCGGCGCCGAGCCTGCACCCGCGTCGACCTCGGTGCCGTCGGCACGCAGGCGCTGGGTGAATTTCTGCTCGGCCGTCGTATCGGCAGGCGGCGTGGCGGCTTCTTCGCTCGCGGGCTCGGCAGGCGTCGCAGGTTCTGCGGGCGTGGTAGCCGGCGGCTCGGTCGTTTCTTCAGCCGGCGCAATGTCACCTGTCAGGTTGGCAACCATGGTGCCGATGTCATCGCGCATGCTCCAGGCGAGGTAACCACCGCCGGCCAACAGGACAGCGATCAGGGCACCGATGATCACAGGCGCAAGGTTACGGCGCTTCTTTGGCTCCAGCCGATAGGAAGGCTGCTGTCCATAGCCGCCGACCAGGGCCTCCATGCCGTCCGGCTGAGCGGCAACATCGACCTGCGCACCCTTTGCGCTCGGGGCGAAGCTGTCGATATGCTCGTCCCATTCGTTCGGTTCGAGCGACTTGCCCTCCGCGGCCCCGTCACGCGAGGAAGGCTTGGCCTCGTCCGCATGATCCTGGAACCACTGGCTGAAATCATCAGGCTCTACGGTAGCCGCGGCCGACGCCGTGCCGATCGTTCCGAGCACGGCAGGATCGGCGTCCGGCAGACTGAGCCCCTCCGGTGCGACGAAATCCTGGCTCGCTTCGACGCGAACAGGTTCCTCATAGGCAGGGAATTCATCGGTCGGCGTGTAGGATATGACCGCAGGGGCCGGATCGATTTCCGGCAATTCCGGCACGCGGTTCGCAGCCGTCTCGGTAGGAACCGGAAGATCCCAGCTCGCTGTCGGCAGAGCAGGAACCGGATCCTGGGCGCGGCTCTGCAGCCAGTCTTCGACCGAATCGACAGGAACGGCGGCCACCGGCACTTCCGGTGCCATATAGGCCTCGGGCTCCGGCAGGGTCTCGGCCGCCAGCGGCTCCGGTTCCACAGGCTCCGGCTCCACAGGCTCTGGCACTGAAACATGTTCGACAGCCCAGGCCGGCGTCGTTGGCTCCGGCTCGTCCTGCTGCGACCAGGTCTCCTCGGCGGTCGGAGCCTCCTGGAAGGGCGAAGCCACGGCGGCCGTGTCGACCTCGGGTTCAGGCTCGCGTTCAGGCGTAAACTCCGGCTCGGCGGCAACTGGCTCTTCCGGACGATCGTCGTAAAGCCGCTCGTAGTCTGGTTCCCGATCATCGCTGCCGAAGGTCGGCTCGACACGCCAGCCGGCATCGACCGGCGCGGCATCCACGGCAGGCTCCGGTTCCGAAGCCGGCTCTACCGAATAGTCTTCGCGGTATTCTGCTTCAGGCTCGGGCTGTGATTCCGCAACCGGTTCCGCCATATGAGCATCAGCCCAGTCGTCACCGGTCACCGCGGCAGCGTCTTCCACCGGCGTATCGACCGGCTGGACCTCTTCAGGAACGGCCTCGCCTTCCTCTGGGGCGGCCGCATGATCGTCTTCGGCTTCGGGCTGAGCCTCGGCCCAGGCTGGCGAAGACGCAGCAACGGCACCAGCCGTGGCCATTGCGGCAGTCGGTGCCACCTGCGGAGGCTCATCACCCAAGGTCGGCATGTCATCGACAGCCGGCAGGGCCTCGGCATGTTCGGCCTCGACCTCCCGGATGGCGGCGTCGAGCTTGTCGAGCTGGCGCTGCAGCATGTGTTCGGGCGGGCGCGGCGACATGTTCTCGAGCTGCCGAACGACGGCAGCGCGGGCCTTTTCATAGACCCGTGCGCGCATCTCCGGAGTGTTGTTCGAGAGCCCGTCTACGGCCCGTCGAATTACCGCGATAAAGTCTGCCATCAGCACTTTCTCTTGAGAGCCGGCCCGCCGCGCCGGCAAATTTTCAATAAAATCCTAGATTAGTCTTCGAACGGGTCCGTCACAAGTATCGTGTCGTCGCGTTCGGGACTTGTCGACAGAAGGGCGACCGGCGCACCGATCAGTTCTTCCACCTGACGCACATATTTGATCGCCTGAGCCGGCAAATCCGCCCATTTCCGGGCGCCGCCGGTGGATTCCTTCCAGCCTTCGAGCGTGATGTAGATGGGCTCGACACGCGCCTGAGCGGCTTGTGCAGCGGGCAGATAATCGATTTCCTGACCGTCCAGCTTGTATCCGACGCAGATCTTCAGCTCTTCCAGACCATCGAGAACGTCGAGTTTGGTGAGCGCGATGCCGGTGATTCCATTGGTGGCGACCGACTGACGCACGAGCGCGGCATCGAACCAGCCGCAGCGACGCTTGCGCCCCGTGACGGTGCCGAATTCATGGCCCTTCTCGCCGAGGAACTGGCCGATCTCGTCATGCAACTCGGTGGGGAATGGGCCTTCGCCGACGCGGGTCGTATAGGCCTTGGTGATCCCAAGGATGTAACCGAGCGAGCCCGGGCCCATGCCCGAACCGGCAGCGGCCTGGCCGGCGACCGTGTTCGACGAGGTGACGAAGGGGTAGGTGCCGTGGTCGATGTCGAGCAGTGAGCCCTGAGCGCCTTCGAACAGGATGCGCGAGCCCTTGCGGCGCTCCTTGTCGAGCAGCACCCACACCGAATCCATGAAGGGCAGCACGCGATCGGCGATAGAGGTCAGCTCTTCCATGATCGTCTTGTGCTCGATTTCGGGAACGCCGAAGCCGCGACGCAGGGCGTTGTGGTGCGTGAGGATACGCTCGACCTTGCCTTCCAGCGCATCGAGGTCGGCGAGGTCCATGACGCGGATCGCGCGACGGCCGACCTTGTCTTCATAGGCAGGACCAATGCCGCGGCGGGTCGTGCCGATCTTGGTGCCGCTGTTGGAGGCGGCATCTTCGCGCATGCCGTCGAGTTCGCGGTGCAGCGAGAGAATCAGCGTGGCGTTCTCGGCGATCCGCAGATTGTCCGGCGTAACCTCGACCCCCTGGTCCTTGAGGCGGCCGATTTCGGCGATCAGCGCATGCGGATCGACCACGACGCCATTGCCGATGACGGCTTTCTTGCCAGGACGCACGACACCCGACGGAAGCAGCGACAGCTTGTAGGAAACGCCGTCGATGACGAGCGTATGGCCGGCATTGTGTCCACCCTGGAAGCGGACCACGATGTCCGCACGTTCGGAGAGCCAGTCGACAATCTTGCCCTTGCCCTCGTCACCCCATTGCGAACCGATCACCACGACATTCGTCATCACATAATCCTGTATATCGCGCAGTGTCTGCGCCCTACCCAAACCCGCGCATCTATACTGTGTTGTTTTTGGGAAATCGACCCGTCTTGAGGCCAGATTTGGCTTTTTGCGTGACAAAGCATGCCCCCTCGCCTAATTCGGAGGCAATTCGCACTGCGCCGGACCAGAGGGGGTTGGTTTCGGCAGCGGGTGCCCGCATGCAGGGAAGAGACACCTTTGCCCATTCGCGCATACAGCTTTCTCGTCATCACCACCCTCCTTTGGGGTGGCAACACCATCGCCGGCAAGCTGGCGCTCGGCCATGTGAGCCCGATGGTCCTCAGCTTCGGCCGCTGGGCGCTCGCGACCCTTGTCATCGCGTCGATCGCGATCCCGCAGATCCGCAAGGATTGGGATGTGCTGAAGGCCAACTGGAAACTGCTGATCTTCTACGGCGCGGTCGGTTATGCTGCGTTCAACGGTTTTCTCTACACGGCGCTCAAGTATACGAGCGCTGTCAACGGCGCGATCGAACAGGGCGCGATCCCGGTCCTGATCTTCGTCATCAACTTCGTGCTGTTTCGGATTGCCGTGTCTGCGGTCCAGATCCTGGGCTTCCTGATCAGCTTCGTCGGTGCGGCCGTAACGGCATCGCATGGCGATCTGCAGGCGCTGCTGACGCTGACCCTGAATCACGGCGATCTGCTGATGCTCTTTGCCGGCATTTCCTATGCGATCTACACCGTCTCGCTGCGCTGGAAACCGCCCGTGCACTGGAAAAGCCTGATGGCCGTCCCGGCACTTGCCGCCACAGTGACCTGCCTGCCGCTTCTCTGGTGGGAAGCAGGGCGCGGGGAATTGATCCTGCCCGACATGCGCGGCTGGCTGATCATCCTCTATGCCGGCCTCTTCCCCTCGCTGATCTCCCAGATCCTCTACATCAAGGGCGTCGAAGGCATCGGCGCCAACCGCGCCGGCCTCTTCATCAACCTGGTCCCGGTCTTCGGCACCCTGCTGTCGATCACCATTCTCGGCGAGACACTGGAAGTCTTCCACATCGTGGCACTCGCCCTGGTCCTCGGCGGCATCGCCATTGCCGAATGGGGCAAGCCGGCGGTGGAAAAACCGTCCCTCTGAGCGGATCGACCATCCGCATCAGCCAGATCCACCGACCGACAGGATCGTGACATCCCCGTCCAGAAGACGGGCCGCCGTCAGGCGTCCTGTGCGATAGCAATGGGTATCGAGGCTCACCCGATCAGGTCCGACATGGGGCTCCTTCATCGCCGTATGGCCGTGAAAGACGCGGATAGGCAAACCGGGTCCTAGATCGAGAAACGACCGGCGGATCCACATCAGGTCATCGTCGGTCTGTTCGGGAAGCGGGCGTCCGGGGCGAATGCCGGCATGGGCGAAGACATCGCTCCCGACTGTCAGCAGCACCGGCAGGCTGCGAAGAAAATCCACGTGGCTTTGCGGAACAGCGGCGCGGACCATCTCCCGCAAAGGGTGGCTGGCTTGCCGCAACGGATGATCATCGAGCTCGACGCCATACGAGTGAAACGTCTCTTTCGCACCGTGATCGAGGACCCAGTTGCCGGCGGGATCGCCATCGATGAAGGCAAGAAACGCATCATCGTGATTGCCACGCAGACAGACGCGCTCGAACCCGGCAGGCGGTGCGGCCGTCAGGTGATACAGAACCGCAGCAGACTTCGGCCCGCGATCGACATAGTCGCCCAGCATGACGATCAACTTGCGCCCCTCGATGGAGCTCGCGTCCTCGCGCATGGCCTCTTCAATTTCGAGCAGCGGCTCCAGGCAGCCATGCACGTCACCAACGGCATAGATCACCGCATACTGCGATCGATCGGCAACAAGACGCGGAGCACCTGCCCTTTCTGCCGCCGCCAGCCCGTCTTCGCCCATCGCCCGTCTCCCCTTGATACGCTGCGAGATCCGAGAAAAGCCCAGCCACACGAAAAAGGCCAGCCCCCTAGGGAGCTGGCCTCGCAGAGATCGCCTTGAAAAATTAAGGCGTGGTGGCCGGCGGAGTTGCCGGAGCCGCTGGAGCCGCTGGAGCCGGGGCAGCCGGCGGGGTGGCTGGGGCCGGATCGGTAGCCGGCGGTGTCGCCGGAGCGGCCGGAGCCGAGTCAGTTGCCGGCGGTGTCGCCGGTGTAGCGGGCGGCGTTGCCGGCTCTGCCGGGGCCGTCGTTTCCGTGGCCGGGGTCGTCGCCGTGTCGGTGTCGGCGCCACCGCCGAAGACGAAATAGGCGCCAGCAGCGATCACGACGATCAGCAGGACGGCAATGCCCCAGGATGCACCACCAGACGTGGTCTGCTGGGTCACATGCGGCCGCTGGTCGAGGCGGGGATCGGGACGTTGATCCATGGTATTTCCTCCTGAATATGCAGCCGACCGCTATGCGGAGGGCCACGAGTTTTTGATATCTTGAATGCGTAGGCGTTGATTACTGGACCACACCGACGACGACATAGGTCTGCGGGTCGACGATGACGCGCTGTTCATTGACGACGGCATAGGCATAGGTCGGGTTTTCCGGGATCGGCGTCAGAACCACCTGCTGCGGCAGGGGCTGACCGACAGCGACCTGCTGCTCGATAATGACGGGCTGGGCCGGAAGCGGCTGCTCGCGCACATAGGTAACCACCGGTGCCGGCGGCGGCGCGATAGCCGTGCCTGCGATGGCGCCCACGACACCGCCAACGGCGGCGCCGACAGGACCACCGACGATGGCACCCGTGACGGCACCACCAGCGGCACCCGTGACAGTACCTTCCTGTGCCAGCACAGGCGTGGCGACAGCACCAAGTACGACGGCTCCAAGAGCAATGATTTTCGTCTTCATGGCTTCATCCTTTCCGTTGTCTGCCATTGACGGAAAGAACGGGCATCACGGGAAATTGTTCCACGCGAGCCTTTTAGACCTCTATTGCAAGCAATTGGAAAAATAGACAAAATTGAGGCAGGCGTGCAGCTTGGGCAGCACGCTTTACTTCAAGTGGCAGGTTGGGACTTGGCCATCCGAGAAGAATTCTCCCCTCGGGAAGCGCGCCCGCGCCGCGCGGCCTTGCCGAGATCTGCGCACCTGGCCCTGATCATTCACCCCAGCCGACGATACCCTTGATTTCGAGGAAGTCGTGTATCGCCCAGTCGGCATATTCGCGGCCATTGCCGGATTGCTTGTAGCCACCGAACGGGGCGGCCGTGTCCCAATCGGGGTAATTGAGATAGACCGAGCCCGCCCGCATGCGTGCCGCGACCCGGCGCGCATGTTCGATGTCCTCGGACTGCACATAGGCCGCGAGACCATAGACGGTGTCGTTTGCGATCTCGATCGCCAGCTCTTCGGTCTCATAGGGCATGATCGACAGGACCGGGCCGAAGATCTCCTCCCGGGCAATCGTCATGTCGGGCGTCACATGGCCGAAGACAGTCGGGCGAACATAGTAGCCGCGATTGAGCCCGTCGGGACGCCCCGGTCCACCGCTCACCAGCAGCGCACCCTCTTCGATCCCCGTTTCGATCAGTCGCTGGATCTTGTTGTACTGGATATCGCTGACGACAGGTCCGAGCACCGTATCCTCCGCCTGCGGGTCGCCCACCTTATGTTGCTCGGCGGCCTGCCTTGCGATCTGCAAGGCCTCGTCATGCCGATCGGCCGGCACCAGCATGCGGGTCGGCGCATCGCAGGACTGGCCGGAATTGCCGAAACACCCCTCCACGCCCTTGCTGACCGCCATGACCAGATCGGCATCCGGCAGGATGATGTTGGCGGACTTGCCACCCAGTTCCTGCGCCACGCGCTTCACCGTGTCAGCAGCCGTCTTGGCAACGATGATGCCGGCGCGGGTGGAACCGGTGAAGGACACCATGTCGACATCCGGATGCCCCGCCATCACCTGGCCAACTTCCGGGCCGCGACCATTGACCAGATTGAAGACCCCGGCAGGCGTGCCGGCGGCTTCCATGACTTCCGCGAAGATCAGGCCCGAAATCGGCGCGATCTCGGACGGCTTCAGCACCACGGTACAGCCTGCCGCAATCGCCGGCGCCACCTTGCAGACGATCTGGTGGAGCGGCCAGTTCCACGGGGTAATCAGGGCACAGACCCCGATCGGCTCCCTGACGATCCGGGTCGTACCGCGTTGTTCGGAGAATTCGAAGGTCTTGAAGGCAGCGATCGTCGCTTCGAGATGCGCCCGTCCCGCCCATGCCTGCGCGTCGCGGGCGAAGGAAAGCGGAGCCCCCATTTCGCGGCTCACCGCCTGCGCGATATCTTCAAAGCGCGCGTTGTACACCTCGAGAATGCGCTCGAGCAGCGCCAGCCTATCCGCCTTGTCGCTCACCGAGAAGGTGGCAAAGGCCGCCTTGGCAGCGGCAACCGCGAGATCCACATCCGCCTTGGCACCGACGGAGATCGTTGTGAAAGGTTCCTCGGTCGAGGGATCGGTGACATCGAGGAAAGCCGGGACAATCGGATCCACCCAGGAGCCGTTGATGAAGAACTTCAGATGCTTGGACATGCAGGCTCCACTGGGGACGGAATTGGCGGTTTTGAACTATTCGTCATGGGATCGATTACGGCAAGCAAGCAGGAAGGCGCGCACCGACTATCCCCAACCAGAATGGGCATTCAACGTTCCAGGCCATCGAGCAACCTGTACCAGGCGACATGGGCGGCAACCCCGATGCGTCGGAAGCGATGCAGCGGGATGCCGCGAAGGGGTGAGATCGGCAAGGGCAGCACGCCCGGATCGCCATGCGCAAGGTACTGCGCGAGCGGATCGCCGAGTGAGACCATGAGCCCGATGCCCCGCCCCTGGCAACCTGCAACCATGAGCAATCCGGGTTCCGGCTCGTGCAGATGGGGAAGATGATCGGGCGTCATGGCAACACGCCCGAACCAGCGATGGGTGATCGCAATGCCTGACAGCATCGGATAGAGCCGTTGCAGCGCCCGTTCCAGATGCGCCCAGTCTTCTGCCGAGCGTGGTGGGCGCATCGGTCCGCGACCACCCAAGACCAGGCGCCCATCGGGACTGCGACGATAGTAGACGAGGATGCGCCGACTGTCCGACACGGCCTGCCCACTCGGCAGGATGAAGTCGAACCCCGCCGGCAGCGGCTCGGTGGCAATCTGGAACGAATGGAGCCACACGAGACTTCGGGCAAGGTCAGGCAGGATCCGGTCCGAATAGGCATTGGTGGCCACCAGCACCTTTTTGGCACGAAGCGATCGACCGCTCTGCGTGCCCACCCGCCACGACGTTCCGTCGCGGGAGAGAGACGTCACGGCATCATGTGTGACGAGATTGGCCCCGGCCTCCGTCGCGATCCTCGCAAGCTCATGCACGAAGGCCAGCGGATTGACGACACCCGCACGCCGATCGAGGAAACCGCCGCGATAGCCTTCGGCACCGGTCAACAGCGCGATTTCCGCCTGATTGAGCAGCGCGACATCGGCGCCTTGGGCACGCCACTGGCGATTGCGCTGCCCGGCCGCCTGGAGTGCGGCTTCGGTATGGGCCGCCTGGATCCAGCCGGAGCGTACATGCTCGACGTCGAGTTCCTCGCGCGCAATCAGATCATAGACGACGTCGGCAGTTTTCGACGCAAACCGTAAAAGCCTCTTCCCCGCGTCTTCACCGAACAGGGAGATCAGCGTCTCCGGGTCCTGTTTCAGGCCGGGAATGACCTGTCCGCCATTGACCCCGGAGGCGCCTGCGCCAATGTCGCCCGCCTCGATGATCTGGACCGAGAGCCCGGCGCGTGCGGCATGCAGCGCGGTCGAGAGACCCTGATATCCGGCGCCGACAACGACAAGATCGACATCGCTTTCGGCGAACCGGCAGGCAATCGGCGAAGCGGGTCGTTGCCAGACAGGCGAAACCGGTAATGGGGGCTGCATGAAGCTTAGACCTGCGTCACGATGGAAAGATCGCGGCGCAATCTGCATTGGGTGAAAAAAAGAGACAATAAACGTCAGGCTGTATTTTGCCATGACGGTAGAGTGACGAAACGCTACTTAAGAAGACCATGAAAGAAATTTCACGGCACGCCATCACGGCGTTTCGGGCAATTGCCAATCAATGGCATTTCTGCCCTGCGCCACCAGATATTCATTGGCCTGTGAGAAATGCCGAGAGCCGAAGAAGCCGTTATGTGCTGACAGGGGCGAAGGATGCGGGGCCTTGAGCACAAGATGCCGCGACCGGTTGACAAAGGCTGCCTTCTTCTGCGCATAGGAACCCCAAAGCATGAAGGCGACATGCTCGCAGTCCTCGTTCACCGCCCGGATCACCGCATCGGTGAACTGCTCCCAGCCCTTCCCCTGATGCGAGGCCGCGCGCGCTTCTTCGACCGTGAGCACGCTGTTGAGCAGGAGCACACCCTGTCGCGCCCAATGCTCGAGAAACCCATGCCGCGCGGGCGGGATGCCGAGGTCGCTCTGCATCTCCTTGTAGATGTTGACGAGCGACGGCGGAATGCGAACGCCCGGCTGTACGCTGAAGCATAGCCCATGCGCCTGCCCCGCCCCGTGATAGGGGTCCTGCCCGAGGATCACCACTCTGACCTCATCGAGCGGCGTGAGATCGAGCGCGCGAAAATACTCCGCTCCCTTGGGAAAGATGTGCTTTCCGTCAGCTTTTTCCCGTTGCAGGAAGGCTTTGAGGTCGTGCATGTAGGACCGGCTGAACTCCTCGCCGAGCACTGCCTTCCAGCTGTCCCCCAGCCTGACCTCCGCTTCCGCCATTGCCGCTGCTCCTCGTTCACGCTTAGATGGAGACGACGATAGAGGGCGCATGGCCGGGTCTGTCAACCGTCGCCAACGGGAGCACACAAGAGAAGCGTGAAGCCTTTCCTCAGACTGTGGCGCCGCCACCGGATCCTCACCTCGGCCTTTGTGCTGGCCATGGCGCTCGCCATCTTCTTCGCCGGGCGCACAATCTTTTTCGTCGCCTATTGGGCCGATCCGGCACGTCAGGATCTGCCGCCTGAGCCCTGGATGACCATCGGTTACGTAGCCCATTCCTGGCACGTGCCCGTCGAGAAGCTCGCCCGCGACCTCGATCTACCGCCCCCGCCCAAGGACGGTCCACGCCCGTCGCTGGAACGGCTTGCCGAAGAACGTGGCCAGGACTTCGAAGAGTTCAAGGCGGAGATCGAGGCCTCCCTTGCGGAGCTCCGCCGGCTGGGTCCGCCGAAATGACCCTGACAGAGACGCTGCTCGCGTCACTGCCATCCTATGGACTGTCGCTCCTTGGCCTCGTTGTCTGCGTCAGCTGCCTCGGCGCACCGCTGCCGGCCTCGATCGTCATGATGCTAATGGGCGCGCTTGCCGCTGCCGGAGACTTCACCCTCTGGATCGTGATCGCGGTCGCCCTCGGCTCTGCCGTCATCGGGGACCAAATGGGCTACATGCTCGGCTGGACAGCCGGCAGACGTCTGGTTCCGATCGTCGGCCGCAATCCGGCGCGCCGCAAAGCGATCGAACGCGCCCAGCACGAAATGGAAGAACGCGGCAATGTCGCCGTCTTCCTCACCCGCTGGCTGCTCTCACCGCTCGGTCCCTATCTCAATCTGATGGCCGGCGCCTCAGGCTTTTCCTGGATGCGCTTCACATTGGCCGGCATCCTCGGAGAAATGGTCTGGGTCGGGCTCTACACGGGCCTCGGCGCGACCTTCAGCGAAAGCGTCACGGAAATCGCCGAAATCAGCGGCAGCATCAGCGGCTTCCTGGCCGCTGGCGCCGTTGCCGCCATGCTCGGCTTCAAGTTGCTGCAGGCTCTGCGATCGAAGGACTGAAGCCCATGTCCTTCCGGGGCGGACCGGGTTTCGCCGAACTGTCACACAGCGATGTTATCCGGATCTGAAAATCCGGAGACTCGCCATGACTGTTCTGATCTGGTTCGCCGCGCTCGCGCTTGTTGCCCAGCTCGCAAGCATCGCCTTCGTCATCGCCACCAAACAGCGTCACCGGAAGCGCAAAGACAACCCGGCCGCCCGGCCGCCCGTTACCCTCATCCGGCCGATCTGCGGCCTGGAAAACAATCTCGAGCGCTGCCTTGCCTCCTCCTTCAAGCTCGATTGGCCGGTTTACGAGATCCTCTTCTGTGTCGCGAGGGCGGACGATCCCGCAGCATCCCTCGCCCGGCGCCTGATGGCCGAACATCCTGATGTCCCCGCACGCCTGCTGGTCGGCGAGGACCTGTTCAGCGCCAATCCGAAAATGAACAATGTGGTCAAGGGCTGGCGCTCTGCCCGCCACGACTGGATCGTCATGACCGACAGCAATGTCCTGATGCCGTCAGACACCATTACGCGCATGATGGCGCGCTGGGACGACGAGACGGGCCTCGTCTGCTCGCCACCGGCCGGCACGGAGCCCGAGAACTTCGGCGCCCATCTCGAAAGCGCCTGGCTGGACAGTTTCCAGGCGCGATGGCAGCTTTTTGCCGATGCGACCGGCTTCGGCTTCGCTCAGGGCAAGTCGATGCTCTTCAGCCGCCAGCTGATCACGCATCTCGGCGGCTTCGAGCGGCTCGGCGAAGAAGTCGCCGAAGACGCAGCCGCCACGATCCTGATCCGCAGTGCCGGCCTCAAGGTCAGGCTCGTGCACGAGCCCTTCCCACAACCACTCGGCAAGCGCGACATCGCCGCCGTCTGGAAGCGCCAGCTGCGCTGGGCGCGCCTGCGCCGTGCCTCGTTCCCGCTTTACTTCCTGCCCGAAATCTTCACCGGCGCCGCCCTGCCCATGGCGGCCATGGTCACGCTCGCTGCCACAGAAACGCTGCCGCTTGTCGCCCCACTCGCCTATCTCGCCGCCTGGTATGCCGGCGAATTCGTGCTCGCGCGTGCTTTCGGTTGGCCAAGCGGCTGGCGCATCCTTCCGGCCATGCTGATGCGCGACCTTCTGTTGCCAGCCCTCTTCGTCACAGCCTGGTTCGGCAGCGGATTTGAATGGCGTGGCAATGCGATGACCGTCGCCGACAACGACAACACGCGCACCGCACGCCTCCGTCAGGTCGTCGCCCGCACCAGGGACAAGGCACGCGAGAAGGCCCGCGCCCTCGTCGCCGCCCGCAGCCACTGATCACCGGCAGAGCACAAAAAAGCGGGCAGAACCGCATGGCGCGATCGCTGCCCGCAAGAGGGAGGTAGTCTTGCCAATCAGATCGTGCCTTGGCCCATCTGCTCGGCGATGTAATCCGCCTGGCGGATCGCAAGAGAGACGATCGTCAGGGTCGGATTCTCGGCTGCTCCGGTGGTGAACTGGCTGCCATCGGAGACGAAGAGGTTGCTGACGTCGTGCGTCTGGCCCCACTTGTTGACCACGCCGTCCTGCGCCTTCTCGCTCATGCGATTGGTGCCGAGATTGTGGGTCGACGGATAAGGCGGCGTCGGGAAGGCACGGGTTGCACCCACGGCCTCGTAGATCGCCACACCCTGCTTGTAGGCATGGTTGCGCATGGCCTCATCGTTCGGATGGTCGGTAAACCAGACATCGGGGATCGGCATGCCGTATTTGTCCTTGAGCTCGCCATGCAGCTTCACTGCATTCTGTTCCTGCGGCATGTCTTCGCCGACGATCCAGAGGCCTGCCATATTGGCATACTGGTCCATGGCGGAGGCAAACGAGCGCCCCCAGCCGCCCGGATCGAGGAAGGCCGCCATGAAGGGCACGCCGAGCGCAAGTGTCTCGAGTTCATAGCCGCCGACGAAGCCGCGCGACGGATCGTGCCGAGCCTCGTCGCGGATGATCCCGGCCATGGTCGTGCCGCGGTAGAAATGCACCGGCTTCTCGAACACGGCATAGACCGAGCCCGTGGTGTGGCGCATGTAGTTCTTGCCGACCTGACCAGAGGAGTTCGCCAGGCCATCCGGGAACTTGGACGAGGCCGAGTTCAAGAGCAGGCGCGGGCTTTCGATCGAATTGCCGGCGACGCAGATGATGCGGGCCTTCTGGCTCTGCAGATTGCCATCCTTGTCCGCATAGACGACGGCCGTCACCTTGCCGCTGTCGTCATGCTCGATCTTGACGACATGCGAGTTCGGCCGGACTTCGAGCTTGCCTGTCGCCTCGCCCTTCGGGATCTCCGTGTAGAGCGTCGACCACTTGGCGCCCCACTTGCAGCCCTGGAAGCAGAAGCCGGTCTGCTGACAGCTCATCCGGTCGTCGCGATCGGCCGAGTTGATCGCCATGTTGCCGGTATGACATTCCTTGTAGCCGAGCTTGTCGGCACCGGCCTTCAGGATCTTGAAATTGTTATTGCCTGGAAGCCCCTCGATGCCGTTGGTGCGGGTGACGCCCATCTTGTCTTCAGCCTTGGCATAATACGGCTCCAGATCCGCATAGCTGATTGGCCAGTCGAGAAGGTTGGCGCCCTCGACCTTGCCGTAATGGGTGAGCGTCTTGAACTCGTGCTCCTGGATGCGCAGCGAGGCACCGGCCCAGTGGGTGGTGGTGCCGCCGACGGCCTTGACGATCCAGGCCGGCAAGTTAGGGAAGTCCTTCGACACCCGCCAGCCACCACCGGTGGTGCGATTGTCGAGCCAGGCGAGCTGGGAAAAGCTCTCCCATTCGTCATTGATGAAGTCTTCATGTTCGATGCGGGCACCGGCTTCGAGCACGACCACGTCGATGCCCTTCTGGGCAAGCTCGTTGGCAAGCGTGCCGCCGCCTGCACCGGAACCGATGATGACGACCACGCTGTCGTCGTTGAGATCATAGGGCGCTGCCATGTTTTCCTCCCGGGAAATCGGTCAATTTGGGTAAGCGCCGCCGTTCCCATCCGCGATGGACCTCCTTCCGGCGACGATGAATGCGTGTCTGGGGTAGCTCAGAGCCAGGTAATGTCGTCGAACCCGCGCTCGATATAGCCGCCCTTGGAATAGGACTCGCCCTCGTAGCCGAAGATCGGCCAGATCTCCTTCTGGTTATAGAGACTGACCACGAGGTCGCCGCGCACCGCCTGGAAAAAGGGGGTCGTCTCGATGTCGCGCAGGATCGCCACGCGATCGTCCTCCCAGCCGAGCCCGCGATAACCGCCGGTCCCTGAGCGCTTGTCGAGATCGGCGATGCCGTCCTCAATCAAAGCCTTATGCTTCTCGTCCTTGGAAGCCATCGTGTCCTGCCCCTTGACGGCTGCCGCATAGAAGCGCTCGGCAAGCTGGTCATGCGGGTAGATGTCACGCGCCATCTTGATGAGCGTCGCGAGCGTGTCCGGCTTCAGGGCGGTCGCCTCCAGGCCCCAGGCCTGGTCGGGACAGATCACCGCAGTCCCGGTGACCATCAGCACGGCGCTCGCCGCACCGGTCTTCAGAAGCTGGCGACGGGACATGCCCCCGGTCTTGTCGAGTATCGTAACCACGTCATTCTCCTCCCATGAGATGAAGTGCGACGGCATTGGCCGCCACCCCAGGCAGGCGCGATGATCGCGCCGGCCGTCTGCGAAACAGGAAAAGCCGGGAACTCCTCTTCCCCGGCCTCCCGATCATTTGTACCGTCCGTGCCGTTGCAGGACCTCGATCTTGTAGCCGTCGGGATCGGTGATGAAAAAGAAGCGGGCGAGCAGTGCCCCATCCCGGTTGAATTCGACGATCTTGTTCGGGTTCAAGCCGATATCCGTCAGCCGCTGGTGCTCGGCATCCAGATCCGCAACGCTCACCGCCAGATGGCCGTAGCCGTTACCAAGGTCGTAAGCCTCTTCACGACCCTTGTTGACCGTCAGTTCCAGCTCGAATTCACTCTCCGAATTGCTGAGATAGATCAGGGTGAAGGTTTCGAAATCGAGACGTTCCGCGATCTCCAGCCCGAAGGCCTCGGTGTAAAAGGAGAGCGAGCGCTTCTCCTCCAGGACGCGGATCATCGAATGGATCATTTTCGCCAATGGGCTGCTCCTCGCATGCTGACAGATGTCATGGAGAGAGGATGTCGCGATTTGCGGGAAGGCTGGTAGCAGCCCATTACCGCAGCCGAATTTTTTCGCCCGCAGATGTGTCTCATTCTTCGCACCTGGGCGAGGCAGTTTAGAAAAGACGGAAATTGACCAGAGCAGCGGCGCGCAACATAATGCCCCAAAAGACTGCAGACCGAAAAAACTTAAAATCAGGGAGGAGCATGCCATGTGTGAAGTTTTCGCAGGACAGGATCCGGGTCGCTATCGCGCGGTCAACCGCTCCGTCCGCATTGGTGGTCATTCCACCAGCATTCAGCTCGAGGCCGCTTTCTGGGTGCTGATCGACGAGATCGCCGCCAGCCAGAATTTCTCGACATCCCGCTTTCTGTCGACGCTCTACGACGAAGCGCTGCAGATCAACGGCTCCGTCTCGAACTTCGCGTCGCTGCTGAGAACGAGCTGTCTGATCTATCTGATGAGCAAGGCCGAGAATCCCGGCACCCCTCAGGAATTCCACATCATCGCCGCCGAGTAACCGCAAACAAAAAGCGCGGCCCGACGAATGCCGGGCCGCGCTTCAGTTCCGATCGCCGTCTTGGGTCGGCGCGGAAGTACTACTCGGCCGGCTGTAGGTCCGGCTGGATGTCGTCCTCTTCGAGAACCTTGCCACCGAGGGCGGCATGGAAGAGCGTCTGGTCGAGTTCACCTTCCCAGCGTGCGACGACGACCGTTGCGACCGCATTGCCGATGAAATTGGTGAGCGCCCGGCATTCCGACATGAAGCGGTCGATGCCGAGGATCAGGGCCATGCCGGCAACCGGCACCGAGGGCACGACCGAAAGGGTCGCAGCCAGCGTGATGAAGCCCGCACCGGTGATGCCGGCCGCCCCCTTCGAGCTCAGCATGGCAACGGCCAGCAGCAGGATCTGGTCACCGAGCGGCAGCTGGATATCCGTCGCCTGGGCGATGAAAAGCGCCGCCAGCGTCATGTAGATATTCGTGCCGTCGAGATTGAAGGAATAACCTGTCGGGATGACCAGGCCGACGACCGAGCGCTTGCAGCCGGCCTTTTCCATCTTGTTCATCAGGCCCGGAAGGGCTGCTTCCGAAGACGACGTGCCGAGAACGAGCAGAAGCTCTTCCTTGATGTAACGGATGAGGGCCAGGATCGAGAAGCCGTTGTAACGGCAGACGGCACCGAGGATGACCGCCACAAACAGGAAGGACGTGAGGTAGAAGGTACCGATCAGCATGGCGAGATTGGTGACCGAGCCGATGCCGTATTTGCCGATCGTGAACGCCATGGCGCCGAAGGCACCGATTGGTGCTGCCTTCATCAGGATGGCGACGAGCTTGAAGACGGGCGCGATGACCGCCTGCAGAAAGTCGGTGACCGGCTTGCCGCGCTCGCCGACCAGCGCCAGCGAGATGCCGAACAGGATCGAGAAGAACAGCACCTGCAGGATGTCGCCATCTGCAAAGGCCCCGACAATCGTCGTCGGAATGATGTTCATCAGGAAGCCCACGATCGACGAGTCATGCGCCTTTTCGGTATAGGTCGCCACAGCCGCCGCATCGAGCGTGGCCGGGTCGATGTGCATGCCCGCACCCGGCTGCACGACATTGGCAACGACGAGGCCGACGATAAGCGCCAGCGTCGAGAAGGTGAAGAAGTAGAGCATCGCCTTGCCGGCAACGCGACCGACCTTCTTCATGTCGCTCATGCCGGCAATGCCGGTGGCGACTGTCAGGAAGATCACCGGCGCGATGATCATCTTGACGAGCTTGATGAAGGCATCGCCCAGCGGCTTCAACTGCGCGCCGATCTCGGGATAGAAGTGGCCGAGCAGGATGCCGGCAATGATGGCCGCCAGGACCTGGACATAGAGATGCTTGTAAAACGGCTGCCGGCCCTCGGGCGCGTGCCCTGCGGTATCGATCTGCATGACTTCCTCCATGATGCCCCGACGGAACGAGTTCCGGCCTCCCGGGCGGTTGCTGAACTGAATGGGGAGCGGCGCGGCCGCTTGGGACTCATTTCAGCAAGGGGCGTGCCAGATGGAAATTTTCCGACCAAACCATTGGAATTCCTCATTTCGTCAGATCGCCGTACTTCGCACAAAACATCAAGGCGTGCGGTTTTCCGCACAAAGACGATATGCTACAGTGCGACTTAACGCACATGCAACGAACCCACCGAGGCTAATCTCCGATGTCGAACTTCCGCTGCGACGGACGTGTTCTCTGGCTGGCCTATGCGGCCTTCGCGATCACCCTACTGGTGGCCGGGCTCTACTACGCAGGCGAGCGTGGACAGGCTGCGGCGCTCCGCACCCTGGCGGAAGACGCAAACACCGATGCCGAGTTGAAGCGGGCGCTGCTGCTGACCGTTCTCGATCGGTCGCGCACACTGCCTCTTGTGCTCGCACAAGACGCAGAGCTCGCAGACGCGCTGCAGGCGCGTTCGCCGAACGGCATCGCAGATCTCAACGAAAAGATCGAAGCGCTGATCCCCGGCACCGGTGCCTCGGTGATCTATGTCATCGGCCTTGACGGCACCGCGATTGCCGCGAGCAACTTCCGCCAGCCCGACAGCTTCGTCGGCAGCAACTACGCCTTTCGCGAATACTTCACGAGCGCCATGGCAGAAGGAACGGCCGAACAATATGCGCTGGGAAATGTCAGCCGTCGGCCTGGGCTTTACCTGTCGCGCCGCGTGGAAGACGAATCCGGAAAGGCGCTGGGCATCGTCGTCATCAAGGTCGAGTTCGAGACACTCGAACAGAACTGGCAGCGCTCCGGCCGCATCACCTATGTGACAGATTCCAAAGGCATCGTGCTGATCACCAGCCGGCCCGAATGGCGCTTCCTCACAGTGACGGACATCCCCCAGAAGGAGCGTATCGCGATCCGCGAGAGCCTGCAGTTCGGCGAAGCGCCCCTGACACCCATCCCCGTCTGGTCGCTGGACGATCTAGCAGGACACAAGATGGTGGCAACGGACACATCCGGCACGATCCCGCGCCAGCCGCACTTCGCCCAGACGCTGCCTCTGCCGGGCACCTCTTGGACGCTGCATCTCCTCGCCCCGGCCGCACCGGCCATGGATGCCGGCGCCATGCAGGATCGGCTCGTCTTCCTCGCCATCGGCGTACCCTTGCTCGCGGCTGCAGGTCTGCTGCTTCACCGCAGCGGCCGCACAGCGCGCCGCGCCGAGGACGCGAAAGCCGCCCAGGCCGAGCTGGAGCGGCAGGTCACGCTCCGGACGGTCGAACTGACCGAGGCGCGCGACCGCCTCCAGGCCGAAATCACCGAACACCGGGCAACGGACAGCCGCCTTCAGGGGGTGCAGCGGGATCTTGTCCAGGCCAATCGCCTGGCGATCCTTGGTCAAGTCGCAGCCGGCGTAGCGCACGAGATCAACCAGCCAGTCGCCACTATCCGTGCCTATGCCGACAATGCGAAGGCCTTCCTCGATCGCGGCAACGGCGAGACGGCGAAGGAAAACCTTGGCTTGATCGCCGAGCTCACCGACCGCATCGGCGCGATCACCAGCGAGCTGAAGGGCCTTGCCCGCAAAGGTCGCCATGCCGCCGAGCCTGTCGATCTCAAGGCTGCGATCGACGGCGCGCTGTTCCTCTTGAAGAGCCGTTTCGCCGGCAGCTTCGACCGGCTTGAAATCACCGAGATAGCCTCAGGCCTCGCCGTGCTCGGCCAGCGTATCCGTCTTGAACAGGTCCTGATCAACCTCCTGCAGAACGCGCTCGAAGCCATTGACGACAAAGCGAATGCCACCATCACCATCGGGCTTTCCCGCCTGACCGACGACGAAGTGGATCTCTCGGTCAGCGACACCGGTCCCGGCCTGCCGGATCACGTCAGGGACAATCTCTTCATCCCCTTCACTACCTCGAAGGAGGGAGGCCTCGGCCTCGGCCTCGTGATCGCCCGCGACATCGTCACCGAATATGGAGGCCGGCTCTCCGTGGATACGAGCAAGAACGGCACCACCTTTACCATCACCCTGAAGAGGGCTTGAGCGCATGAGCATCGAAATCATCCTCGTTGACGACGATCAGGCGCTGCGCCGCGCCACCCGCCAGACGCTGGAGCTTGCCGGTTATGCCGTGCGCGATTTCGGCGCCGCCGCCCAGGCGCTCGCCCAGCTGTCGCGGGACAGCGAGGCCATCGTCGTCACCGACATCCGCATGGCCGGCATGGATGGGCTGGACCTCTTCGCCCGCATTCGCGCATTGGACCCGGATCTGCCCGTCCTCCTCATTACCGGCCATGGCGACATCGACATGGCAGTCCGGACACTGCAGGACGGTGCCTACGATTTCATCGCAAAACCCTTCCCCGCCGACCGTCTGGTCCAGAGCGTCGCCCGCGCCACCGAGAAGCGCCGGCTGGTCCTCGAAAACCGCCGCCTGCGCGAGGCAGCCACCACGACACCTGACGACTTGCCCCTCATCGGTCAGACACCGGCCATGGAGCATCTGCGCCAGACGCTGCGGCAGATCGCGGATACAGATGTCGACGTCCTGATCGCCGGTGAGACCGGCAGCGGCAAGGAAGTGGTGGCAACGCTCCTGCATCGCTGGAGCCGGCGCTCGAGGGGCAATTTCGTCGCGCTGAATTGCGGCGCCCTGCCCGAGACGGTTATCGAAAGTGAACTCTTCGGCCACGAGCCGGGCGCCTTCACCGGCGCCCAGAAGAAGCGTGTGGGCCGCATCGAACATGCGAGCGGCGGGACGCTCTTCCTCGACGAGATCGAGAGCATGCCGCTCTCCACCCAAGTGAAGATGCTGCGCGTGCTGGAAATGCGCGAGGTGAGCCCGCTCGGCACCAACGAGGTGAGGCCCGTGGACCTGCGCGTCGTCGCCGCCGCCAAGCTCGATCTCGGCAACCCTGCCGAACGCGGCGACTTCCGCGAGGACCTCTATTATCGCCTGAACGTCGTGACGATCTCGATCCCGCCGCTCAGGGAACGGCGCGCCGATATCCCCCTGCTCTTTGCCCATTTCGCCTCCCGCGCCGCAGAGCGCTTCCGCCGAGATTTACCCGCCATGACCACCGAGCTGTACCGCCATCTCGGAGGCCATGACTGGCCGGGTAATGTGCGGGAACTCTCGCACTTCGCCGAAAGGGTCGTGCTTGGCATCACCCCGCCGCCGAAGCCGGTCTCACAGGCTACGGGATCGGGCCTCAGCCTGCCCGAGCAGATGGAGAGCCACGAAGCCGCCCTCATCCGCGAGGCGCTGACGGCCAACAAGGGCGACGTGCGCTCGACGATCGAGGCACTCGGCATTCCACGCAAGACTTTCTACGACAAGCTCCAGCGCCACGGCATCAACCGAGCCGAGTACGAATAGCTGGCATGTCCGCGCTTCCGGTCAGGCAATCGCGCGGATGGCCGCGACGACATCGTCCTCGACGGAAATTCCGGCGACTTCGGCGATCCGGGCCAGACCCTGGCCACGCCGTCCGGGAATGCGCGCCCCTTCCTGCGCCCCGATTTCCTCCGCCAGAAGAGCGAGGCGAGAGAAGACACCCGTGCCGCCCGTCGCAGTCGGATCGATGGCGATGACCGTCTGCCCGAGTGCCACGGGCGGCCCCTTGTCGTCGAAGAGTGAAGAGGCTTCGAAAGCATAATTGGCGCCGATCAGGCCAGCGGAAAGGATCTCGACCATCATCGCGAGGGCTGCGCCCTTCGCACCGCCGAGCGGCGCCATGAACCCCTCCATCGCAAGGTTAGCGTCCGTCGTCGGCTTGCCATCGGCATCGAAGGCCCAATCGTCGGGGATGGCCTCGCCCTTCTGCCGCGCCGCCATGATCTTGCCACGCGCCACCTTGGACAGCGCCAGATCAACGATGATGGGATCTCCATTCTTGATCGGTACGGCAAAGGCGATCGGGTTGGTGCCATAAAGCGCCTTGTTGCCGCCCCATGGCGCCATGGAGGCCGGCGCGTTCGCGAACATCATCGCCGCCAGCCCCTGCTCGGCAAAGCGTGCAACGGTCAGCCCCATGACACCCGCATGATGCGAGCGGTGGGTGGTGGCGATGGCAATGCCCTGCTCCCGCGCGATGGCGGGCAGGCTTTCGACCGCGAGATCTAACGCCGGATAGGCATAACCATTCATCGCATCGATGGTCAGCACGCCCGGCCGCGGTCGCGACGCCTGGGGCGTGGCCATGCCATCGACCTTGCCGGCCCGCGCCTGGGCGCTGTAGGCCTCGACCCGGCGCAGTCCGTGACCACCTTGTCCGGCTGCTTCTGCGGCCACCAGCGCGCGGGCGACGGAGCGGGCATTGGCTTCGTTGACGCCGGAACGGCCAAGGGCACCGACGACCAGCGCCTCGGCTTCTGCAAGTGTAAGCTTCATTGACGATCCATGAATATGTCGAGGGGAAACAAGTTCAGCTGCGCATCGCCGCCGCGAGATTGGCGGCACCGGCCGACAGGAGACTGACATCGGTCGACGACGCGAAGAAGCGGATGCCGGCCTTGCGCGCCATGGTGAGCATGGCCGGATCGCCGGACATGATGCCGACCGGCTTGCCGGCGGCGACACCCTTGCCGATCACGGTTTCGACGGCCTGCATAACCTCTGGATGCGTGGGGTTGCCACGATGGCCCATGTCGGCGGCAAGATCGGCGGGACCGATGAGGATCGCATCCACGCCCGCAGTCGCGATGATGGCATCGGCGTTTTCGACGCCGAGCCGGCTCTCGATCTGCGCGATCAGGCAAACCTCGGCATTGGCGGTCTCGGCATAATCGGCGATCCGCCCGAAATTCGAGGCACGCCCGAGGCTTGCCCCCATGCCGCGAATACCTTCCGGCGGATAACGGAGGGCCTTGGCCAGCCTCTCGGCCTCTTCCTTCGTCTCGACCATCGGGATCATCACCGTCTGCGCGCCGATATCGAGCGCCTGCTTGATAAGCCAGCTCTCACCGACCGGCAGACGCACGACGGGATGCGCCGGATGCCGCGCGACGGCAGCCAACTGGGCGGCGATCAGCGGAATGTCGTTCGGCCCATGTTCGCCATCGATCAGGATCCAGTCGAAGCCGGCTCCGGCACAGACTTCCGCGACATGGGGGCTGGCCAGAGCAACCCACAGACCGACAAGAATGTCGTCCGTCTCGCGCAGGGCGGCCTTGAAGGCATTCTCGGGGGCGGGCATGGGCATTCTCCTGCAGGACGTGATGGGCACGGCATATTTGACGCGCAAGATGCGCCGCAGCTCGTGCGAACCGCAAGGGCCAATCGAACGCCTTTGGTACGGACCGCCATTTGTCCGCGGAGTTGAAGCCGGACGGCCCGCCGTGATACGGGCAGCCGACACCAACGCGCAGGAATTGACCCATGCTCCCCTGGATCCAGCTCGACACGGCCAAGATACCCGGCGGCGGCGAATTGCGCCTGAAACAACGCGGCACGGAATTCTCCATCATGCTCGGCACCAACGAGCTGATGAACAGCCGCCTCAGCGGCTCCGAAGAAGCGCTCGCCACCCTCGCCTTCGAGCGCGTCGCCACTCACAAGCGCCCGCACATCCTGGTCGGCGGCCTCGGCATGGGCTTCACGCTGCGTGCCGCCCTCGCCGTCTTGCCTCAGGATGCGAAGGTGACTGTCGCCGAACTCGTGCCCGCTGTCGTCGACTGGGCGCGCGGAGCCATGGCCGAGATCTATGCCGGCAGCCTCGACGACCCGCGCGTTGCAATTCACGTCGGCGATGTTGGCGCGCTCATCGCCAAGTCGAAGGGTCAGTTCGACGCGATCCTGCTCGATGTCGACAACGGCCCCGACGGCCTCACTCGGGAAGAGAATGACGGCCTCTATTCCCATGATGGGTTACGCAAATCCAAGGCAGCGCTGACCCGCGGCGGCGTTCTCGGCATCTGGTCACAGGGGCCAGATCCCTACTTCACGCGCCGCTTGAAGGACTGCGGTTATGGGGTGGAAGAGATTCCGGTCAGGGCTGGCCGGACCGGTCGCGGCAAGAAGCATGTGATCTGGATGGCGAAGGCCTGAAGGCTTACTTAACCCAGCCGCACCGTCGCAGCTTCGCCACCCCCCTCTGTCACTGCGTGACATCTCCCCCACGTGGGGGGAGAGCGGGCGCCGCGTGTGCCGCTTCCCTTGCAGCCCTATAGGCGGGCGACAGGCTGGCGCCGCAGCCAGTCTCCCCCCGTGTGGGGGAGATGCCCGGCAGGGCAGAGGGGGGTGCCGTCGGTCGATACCGAACTGAGGAATCTACCCCCACAGCCCACGTGGCGGCAATGGCATCACCGCACCGTCATAGGCAATCGAAGGCTCGCGATCCCGCGCCAGCAAAAGCGGCCCGTCGAGATCGACATAAGCCGCACCCTGCCCGATCAGAAAGGCCGGCGCCATGGCAAGCGACGTGCCGACCATGCAGCCGACCATGATCTCGAAACCGGCAGCGACCGCCGCATCACGCATCAGAAGCGCCTCGGTCAGCCCACCCGTCTTGTCGAGCTTGATGTTGACCGCATCATACTTGCCCTTCAGCGAAGCGAGAGACGCCGTGTCATGGCAACTCTCGTCGGCACACACGGGCAGAACTCGGTCGAGGCCGAGAAGGGCATCATCAGAACCTGCCGGAAACGGCTGCTCGACGAGCTTTACCCCGAGATCGAGAAAGACAGGCGCCAGCGCCTTGTATTGATCGAGGCTCCAGCCCTCATTGGCATCCACGATGATGGCAGACTTCGGCGCTCCAGCCCGGACAGCTCGGATGCGCTCGACATCCCCCTCGCCGCCAAGCTTGACCTTCAATAGTGGTCGGTGGGCCTCCTTCTCCGCCGCCGCCTGCATGCTGTCGGGCGTCCCGAGTGATAGCGTATAGGTCACCGACAGCGGCTTCGGCTTTTGTAACTTGAGAAGTTGCCAGACCGGTTGTCCCGCTAGCTTCGCCTCCAGATCCCAGAAGGCGCAGTCCAGCGCATTGCGCGCCGCCCCCGGCTTCAGCCGGCTCTGCAACCCTGCCCGGTCCAGCCCTTGGGCCACTTCCGGAACCAGCGCCTTGAGCAACTCGACGACACTCTCCACCGTCTCGCCATACCGCGCATAGGGCACGCATTCGCCCTGCCCAACATGCGCCCCATCTGTAAGCCTGACCGTGACCACCTTCGCCTCGGTCTTCGAGCCGCGCGAAATCGTGAAGCTGCCAGCAATCGGGAAGCTCTCCGGCGTGACGGTCATCTGGACAGGCATAGGCGTCTCCCCTGCGGGACACCCCGCGAATCGCTGCTCTTGCATGAACAAGCAATCCTTTCTATATCCGTCAACAATCAGACCGGCAGCCGCCGTGGGTGAAAAACCCCGCAACGCTTGGCCAGGATCCCCTGAAGTGGGGGCCATAATACGGTCGCATGAAGCACAGAGACGAAGCCCGTGAACACGCTGGATTTTGACAAGAGACCGGAAGATACGCGCGTTGTCGTCGCCATGTCGGGCGGCGTGGATTCGTCTGTCGTCGCCGGCATCCTGAAGCGCGAGGGTTATGACGTCCTCGGCATCACGCTGCAGCTTTACGATCACGGCGCCGCCGTCCACCGCGCCGGCTCCTGCTGCGCCGGCCAGGATATCGACGATGCCCGCCGCGTCTGCGAAACGCTTGGCATCCCCCATTACGTGCTCGATTACGAACAGCGTTTTCGCGACACCGTGATCAACCCGTTCATGGAAAGCTATGTCGCCGGCGAAACGCCGATCCCCTGCGTGGCCTGCAACCAGACGGTCAAGTTCGCTGATTTGCTTGCTACCGCTAGGGAACTCGGCGCCGACGCACTGGCAACCGGCCACTACATCCGCTCCAAGTCCGTGCCGCTGCCGAACGATCCCGGCCACCGCGCCCTCTTCCGCCCGATCGATAGCGAGCGCGACCAGAGCTATTTCCTCTTTGCGACGACGCAGGAGCAGATCGACTATCTGCGTTTCCCGCTCGGCGCCATGTCGAAGGCGGAAACCCGGAAGCTCGCCGAGGACATGGGCCTCGTCGTCGCCCAGAAGGCCGACAGCCAGGACATCTGTTTCGTGCCCCAGGGCAAATATGCCGACGTCATCAACAAGCTGAAGCCGAATGCGGCTCTGGCAGGTGACATCGTGCATCTCGATGGCCGCGTGCTCGGCAATCACGAAGGCATCCTGCATTACACGATCGGCCAGCGGAAGGGATTGGGCGTCGCCACCGGCGAACCGCTCTATGTCATCTATCTCGATGCCCGCTCGCGCCGCGTCATCGTCGGCCCGAAGGAAGCGCTGGAAACCCACCGCGTCTACCTGCGCGACATCAACTGGCTGGGCGACCGGACGCTGGCGGAAGATGCGGCAGACGGCCTCGCCTGCTTCGCCAAGGTCCGCTCCACCCGCCCGCCGACACCGGCCGTCCTCCATGCCGACGAGCGCGGCGTCTATGTCGATCTCGAAATTGGCGAAGCCGGCGTCGCCCCCGGCCAGGCCTGCGTGCTCTATTCGGCAACCGGCGCCGATGCCCGCGTCTATGGTGGCGGCTTCATCGAGCGCTCGGAACGCTCCGGCACGGCGGAAGCCTCGCTGAAGGCGCTTCTGGCGAGCCCTGTCGCGGCCTGAGGCTGGGGCTTTCGGGGCGCGTGCAAGGACTTCGCCCAAGCCAGTGGAAAGCCACACTGTTTTTGGCCAAACCGCGCTTGACTTTGATCGGAGCCTCGCCTTATAAGCCGCCCATCGCTTCGGACGGGCTGCCACGGCCCAACAGGTTTCCGAATGTGTGGCGGGATAGCTCAGGTGGTTAGAGCGTGGGATTCATAACCCCAAGGTCGGCGGTTCAAGTCCGCCTCCCGCTACCAAAGTCCCTATGTTCACCACTACTGGTGAAGCGATAATTCATCCCGCATCTGCACTTTGACTAATTTTCGTTCTCAAACACTACAAAAATCTCTGGATGACAGATAGCGAATTAAATGGGCAAATTACCCCCAGGTTACCTAGCTAAGATTAACAGAGCAAAGAAGCACCTTGAGGAATTCAATGGTGCATGCTGCGACTATTCTGGAGAAGGCAAAGCTTACTTCGTGGTCAAAAATTTCGATCCACGCACAAAGGAATTCATTTTCCAGCTGCGGGTCAATTCTTCTCCGGACGTTGTTTCTTGGTCAGCGATCGTAGGCGATTGCATTCACAACGCGAGAACAGCGCTCGACCATCTATTTTACCGCCTTGTAGAAATTCATAATCCCGCCGTGCTGGCAGGCAGAACTCCGACTCTGCAGTTTCCGATACTGAAGGATGCCACCACATTCAAAGGGAGGCACCATTTGAAGGACTGGGTCGGAGACGCTCCTTTTGCATTGATCGAGAAGCTTCAACCTTTCAATGACATGAATGGCTGGAACCGCAACCTGCTTATGTTCCTCCACGATTTCGACATTATCGATAAACACAGGCTCCTGTTGCCTGCAGTTTCGATCGCAGACAGCGTCAAAATTCAGCCGACTACAGTCGAAAATAGAACGATTACGTTAGACGGCACCCTCTCAATTTCCCTTGAGCAACTCGAAGATGGAGCCGAGCTAGGTAGGCTTCGAGCTAGTCCGCTCGAAGATGTTGTTGACCTAAGCATTCACCTAACATTTCAGGTGATATTCGCAGGCCAACCTGGACCTCTGTTCGTCACCAAATGCCTAGAAGACGTTATCGGGAAGGTTGAGGAGGTCGCAGAAGAGTTTCGAGTATTCTTCTCCTCGTGATCCAGTTGGTTGCCTGATCGTGAGAGTGGATATTAACGAAAGGCGTCAGCAACTAACCGACCAACCTTGAAACCAATCCAACGGATTCGCCGAAGCTAACCGGGTATCCTTCCTCCTCACCGCGCCGCCCAGACCAGCCCTCTCCGCACAATCTCCCGCATCTGCGGCACCTCGAACTCTGCCGCCTGATGGCCGAGCGAGGAGTAGAACACCCTGCCCTGCCCGTGGCGGCGCTTCCAGACGACCGGCATCACATGCCCGTCGATCCAGGCGTCATGCTCGCCGGTGAACTTCGTCGTCGCCAGCACCTCGTTGTTCGGGTCGACATGCATGTAATACTGCTCAGAGCGATAGGAGAAATCGCCGATGCCGGACACGAGCGGGTCCTCGGGCTTCACGATATTGACCGTGTAATCGTAGATATTGCCGGGATGGGCGACCCATTGACCGCCGATCATGTATTGATACTGCACGCAATCGCGAAAGCTGTCGCCCGCCTGGCCGTGGAACCCGCCGAGGCCGACGCCGCTGCGCACGGCGAGCTCCAGGTTCTCGATTTCAGGCTTCTCAATCTTGGTCATCGTCAGCATCGGCACGATGAGGCTGTAATCGCGGATGGCGGGATCGGCAAAGGCCTCCGTGCCCGCTTCGACGCGGACGGAAAAGCCTTCGGCCTGCAGCATGTCGGAGACGACGGCGGCACATTGTTCGGGCTGGTGTCCATCCCAGCCGCCCCAGCAAATCAGAACCTGACGCATGTGAACTTCCCTTTTGATGTTTCAGCGGCCGATCAGGCCATCGACGAGCGATTGTTCGAGCGGCGCCGGCCGCTCGACGCTGGTGGTGATGCTGACCGTCTCGCCCCGGTCGGAGGCTGTCTGGAAGGCTTCCATGACCTCCAGCACATGCAGCGCGAGATCGCCGTTTGCCCGGTGCGGGCGGTTCGAGAGGATGGCATACGCCATGTCGGCAACGCCGAGCGAGCGCCAGTTGCCATCGGCATAGGGCAGTGTCACCGGCTTGCCTTGCGCCTCGCCGGTCAGCGGCAGGACGAAGACGTCGCCGCCAAAATGATTGGGATCCGGCACGATCAGCGTGCCCTCGGTGCCATAGACCTCGAGCGGCTTGTGCCAGTGCGCGGCGACATCGAAGCTCATGGATATCTGCACCACGGCGCCATTCGCGAAGGACATGAGCCCCGCGACATGCGTCGGCACATGCACCGGGATCGTCTCGCCCCGGCGCGGCTCGCTGCCGATCTTTCTGGTGTACCGCACCTTGGTGGCAAAGCCCGCGACCTTTTCGACCGGGCCAAAGAGATTGACGAGATCGGTGATGTAGTAAGGCCCCATGTCGAGCATCGGCCCGCCACCGGCTTCGTAGTAGAAATCCGGATTGGGATGCCATCGCTCATGGCCGGGGCACATGAAGTAGGCCGTGCCGCCGATCGGCTGGCCAATCACGCCCTGGTCGATCAGCCCGCGCGCCGTCTGATGCGCCCCGCCAAGGAAGGTATCGGGCGCCGATCCGACGCGGAGGTTCAGGGTCTTAGCCGCCTCCACCAGCCGCTTGCCCTCGGCAAAGGTCACGCCGAGCGGCTTTTCCGAATAAACATGTTTGCCGGCGGCAAGCGCCTTCAGCCCCACCGCGACATGCGCCTTGGGGATCGTCAGGTTGACGATGATGGCAACCTCGGGATCGGCATGAAGCTCGTCGATCGTGCGTGCCGGAACCCCGAATTCCGCGGCCCGGCTTGCGGCAAGCTCGCTGTTCAGATCGGCGATGCCGCAGACTTTGAGAACAGGAAAATGCTGGAGCGCCTTGAGATAGGCGCCTGAAATATTGCCGCATCCGATGATGCCGATGCCGACCTGCTGCATGTCTCGAAGATCCTCGCTCCCGGACGAATGTCCACCTGCAACCGCCGGGCAAGAACGCAACCGTCCCTCCTCGCTGCCCAACGATCGACCGGCAGACTGGTGGCAAATGCGACTGACGTCAACGCCTGTTTCTCGCCAGGCGAGCATGCGGAACTGCTCTCTCACCGGCATCCCCACCCCCGATCGGGGGATGCTAGATCCGGGGGCGGTTAAGAAAACCTTTCGTTAAATTTTAATGAATAGAATGGTGGGCCTGTAGCGAGGTTTTGTCATGCGTACCGCTCTCATATCTGCCCTCGGCGTCATGCTGACGCTGTCGGCCTGTGCCAAGCCGCCATCCCAGACTCGCAATGCCTGCGCGATTTTCGAGCAGCGCGATGGGCTGTTCAACAACTGGCGTCGCGCCGCCATCGCCACCGAACGCGAATATGGCGTGCCGGTCCCGATCCTGATGGCGACGATCTATACGGAATCGAGTTTCCGCCATAACGCCAAGCCGCCGCGCAAGATGATCCTCGGCTTCATCCCCGGCAAGCGAGCCTCTTCCGCCTATGGTTACTCTCAGGCCCTCGACGGCACCTGGGAACGTTATCAGCGCGAGACCGGCCGCTGGGGCGCCCGCCGCACCGATTTCGCCGACGCCATCCGCTTTATCGGCTGGTATCACCGCGAGAGCGCGACGAAGGTCAACATTCCCTTGAACGACCCCTACAAGCTCTATCTCGCCTACCACTCCGGCCACACCGGCTATCTGCGCGGCGCCTATAACAAGCGCCCGGAGGCTCTGCGCGGCGCGAAGAGATTTACCGAGATTACCTACACTTACGCCAAGCAGCTGCAGCAGTGCCCGGGCTGAATTCCGGGTCGATAGGTTCTTCGAGCGGCGTCTGACGTCGGCGTTTGCGATCCCCCCCTCTGCCCTGCCGGGCATCTCCCCCACATGGGGGGAGAGCGGCGTGCGGCGCCCTATCACACCTTACAACCGTGCTGCTCTTGGTTTTCCGTGTTGCAGGTGATGCGGCCACGACGGTGGCGACACTCTCCCCCCTTGTGGGGGAGATGTCACGGAGTGACAGAGGGGGGTGCCCCACACGCCGGCCTCAGCAACAACACCCCTAAAAACAAAAAAACCTCCCCGCCGATCCGACGGGGAAGTTGAATTCACACGACACTGATACGATCAGTTGGCGCTCTGGATCGCCGAGATCTGCCACTGGGTGTTCGGACGGCGGGCGAAGGTCCAGAGCTCGACCGATTCGGCCGGCGTAGTCGGATCGCCTTCGACAACGTCGCCGCTCTGGCGGTCGACGACATAGTCGATCGCTTCGTAGCGCATAGCCACCGTCGCGTATTCCATCTTGTCCTCGGCCCAGCTTTCAGAGACATCGCCCTGGACGAGATGCACGTCACGCACCGTATTCTTCACACCCTTGGTTGCGTTCTCGCTGAGCTCTTCGGCGAGATAGGACATGGCTTCCGGCGTGGTGATGCGACGCAGTGCGCCGTAATCTTCCTCGGCATAGGCACGCTGCATTTCCTGCAGGAGCTGTTCGAAACGCTCCAGATCCTTCGGTGTGATGCCGAGTTCATCGGCCGGACCCGATCGGGCGGCAGAGGCGCTGGCCGCAGCACCGCCACCCAGCTTCGGGATCTGGAAGCTCGGACGCGGCTGGTCACCGCTCTGATTGTCGCGCGCCATCCCGCCGAAGCCGCCGAAACCGGGGCCGCCGCTGGGGCCGGAAGCCGGCGCCTGACGGTTGGCGAACATGCGCATGGCAAAGCGGATCAGGAAGAAGATCAGCAAGCCCTGCAGGAGCAGGCCGAGGAAGCCGAAGCCGCCGCCGAAGCCCGTGCCCATCAGCATGCCGAACAGACCGCCGAGCAGCAGGCCGCCCATCAGGCCACCGGCGAGACCGCCGAACAGGCCACCTGGACGCGCTGCCTGGTTGGCAGCCGTCGATTGGGCCGCACCCGGCTGGTTGGCATTGGTGCGCGGCGTCATCGTCCGCTCGATCGGAGCAGCCGGTGCCGGCGCCGTGCGCGTGATCGCCGGCTGATTGAAGGTGCGCGTGCCGCGGCTGCCGAAACCGCCTGAAGCGCGACGGGCTTCGGCGAAATCCACGGCCACGAGCGTAACCATCATGCCGAGCGCGAGCGTCGCGAATATCTTTGCGTTGTGCCGCATGGGTGTTTCCTGTCCTCCTCGAAACAGTCTCTGTGCCCTTTTGAGGGCCTGGCTCCCATATGGAGAGAGCTCACCCTCTTGTGAAGAGTGAGCCCCGCAATTTCCATTGAATTTCAAGTGATCGGGATCAGCCGTTGAGCCAGAACTTGATGATCAGGCCGACGATTGTGATCGCAAGGACCCCGCCGGCCCAGAGGCCGACAAACCACAAAAGACGGCTGGCAATCAGGCGCTTGTCCATCAGTGATAGCCCTCGTCCGGATTAAGCTTGCCGCGGAAAACCCAATAGGCATAGGCCGTGTAGCCCAGGATCATCGGCACAAGGATGACCGCACCGTAGAGCAGGAAGGCAAGGCTTTCATCGGGTGCGGCAGCTTCCCAGATCGTCAGCGAGGACGGCACGATATAGGGATAGAAACTGATGCCGATGCCGGCATAACCGAGCACGAAGAGCCCGAGCGCCGCGATGAATGGCCGCGCGTCATGTCCCGCCTTCAGCCCCGTGACGATCAGGTAGAGACAGCCAAGCACCAGGGCCGGCACGATGACGGAGAAGATCATCGTCGGATAACCGAACCAGCGCTCGAAATAGGGCACTTCCAGGAAGGGCGTCCAGAGGCTGAAGATCCCCATGGACCCGACGGTCGCAAAGGACAGTGGAAGCGCGAGAGAGCGGGCGCGCCTACCGATGTCACCCTCCGTCTTCATGACGATCCATGTCGCCCCGAGCAGTGCATAGCCGATGACCAGCGCCACGCCCGTCGCCACCGAAAACGGTGTCAGCCAGTCCCACCAACCGCCCGAATAGGCGCGATCGGTGACCGGGATCCCTTGAACCAGCGCCCCGAGTGCCACGCCCTGGAAGAAGGCCGCGACGATCGAGCCGCCGGTGAAGGCCCAGTTCCAGAGATATTCCGCCCTTTTCGTGCGCCAGCGATATTCGAATGCGACGCCCCGGAAGATCAACCCAAGCAACATGAGGATGATTGGCGCATAGAGCGCCGGCAGAATGGTCGCATAGGCGAGCGGGAAGACGGCAAGCAGACCTCCCCCGCCGAGAACCAACCAGGTCTCGTTGCCATCCCAGACGGGTGCCACCGAGTTCATCATCAGGTCCTTCTCGTGCTTCTCCGGAAAGAAGGGAAAGAGGATCCCGACCCCGAGGTCGAAGCCGTCGAGGATGACATAGGCGAGCACCGCAAAGGCGATGATGCCCGCCCAGATGAAGGGAAGATCAATGACCATGCTGGCCTCCATGGTGTCCTGTCTGGGCGGCCGGCGTGATGCCGGAGGTACGGATCGGGCCGTCGTCGAGATCCGGCATGGGATCCCGCGGCAGGCGCGCCATCAGACGCAGGATGTAGAAGGTGCCGGCGCCGAAGACGATGAAGTAGACGATGATGAAGGCGATCAGCGAGGCAGCGACTGCAGGCGCTGCAATCGGCGAAATCGAATCCGCCGTCAGCAGATGGCCATAGACCGTGTATGGCTGGCGGCCGACCTCGGTGGTGATCCAGCCGGCGAGCACGGCAACGAAGCCGGAAGGACCCATGACGAGGGCGGCCCTGTGCAGCCAGTGATTGGAGTGCAGCGTCCCCTTCCAGCGACACCAGAGCGAGAACAGACCGACGCCGAGCATGGCAAAGCCGATCGCCACCATGACGCGGAATGACCAGAAGACGATGGCGACCGGCGGTTCCTTGTCGTCGGGGATCGTATCGAGCCCGGCGAGAGGCGCATTGAGGTCATGCTTCAGGATCAAGCTGGAAAGTTTCGGGATTTCAAGCGCGTAGTCGATCCGCTTCTCTTCCGTGTTCGGAATGCCGAACAGGATCAGCGGCGCGCCCTCCGGATGGCTGTCGAAATGGCCTTCCATGGCCATGACCTTGACCGGCTGATGCTCCAGCGTGTTGAGGCCATGCGCATCACCGGCAGCGATCTGGATCGGCGCAACGATCGCGGCCATCCACATCGCCATCGAGAACATCACGCCTGCACGGCGCGGTGCGGTGCCCTTGAGCAGATGCCAGGCGCCGACCGCACCGACGACAAAGGCGGTCGTCAGATAGGCGGCGATGACCATATGAACGAGGCGATAGGGGAAGGATGGATTGAAGACGATCTTCCACCAATCAACAGGCACGAACTGCCCGACATCGTTCATCGCGAAGCCTGCAGGCGTCTGCATCCAGGAATTGACCGAAAGGATCCAGGTGGCCGAGATCAGCGTGCCGAAAGCGACCATCAGCGTGGCGAAGAAATGCAGGCCGGGCCCGACGCGGTTGCGACCGAACAGCATGACGCCCAGGAAGCCAGCTTCCAGGAAGAAGGCGGTCAGCACCTCGTAGCCCATCAGAGGACCGATCACCGGTCCAGCCTTGTCGGAGAACACCGACCAGTTGGTGCCGAATTGGTAGGACATCACGATGCCCGAGACGACCCCCATGCCGAAGGCGACCGCAAAGATCGTCTTCCAGAAGTCGAAGAGCTCCAGATAGACCTTGTCCTCCTTCCACAGATAGAGGCCTTCAAGAACGGCGAGATAGCTCGCAAGCCCGATGGAAAAGGCAGGAAATATGATGTGGAACGATACGGTAAAGGCAAACTGTATGCGTGCCAGGAGTTGCGCGTCGAAGTGCTCGAACATGGGATGTCCTTTCCTTCTCTCCTCCCGGAGATGATAAACATCAACTATACCCTCGCACCGGCAAGGCAATGCGACAACCCGCCATGCGTCAGTTCAACGCATAATATTTTTCATATGTTTCTAATCTAACCCTGCTTCCGGCGACAAACGCAAACGGCGCGGGTTTGATCCCGCGCCGTCTTTGTCGATGATATCGAGAACCTCGATCAGTCGACGTTGAACACCAGCGGCTTGGCCTGCTTGACCGCCGGGTTGGCGGTGAGCTGGTCGAGAACCGCCTGCTCCACCGGGCCATCAACGTAGAGAAGCGCGATGGCATCGCCGCCTTCCTTGTCGCGACCGAGCTGGAAGTTAGCGATGTTGACCTTGGCGTTGCCGAGCGTGGTGCCCATGAAGCCGATCATGCCGGGAACGTCGGTGTTCGAGATGTAGATCATGTTCGGACCAACATCGGCATCCATGTTGATGCCCTTGATCTGAATGAAGCGCGGCTTGCCATCGGAGAAGACGGTGCCGGCAACCGAGCGGGTCTGCTTCTCCGTGGTGACGGTGAGCTTGATGTAACCGTCATAGACGCCGGTCTTGTCGCGCTTCACTTCCGAGACGATGACGCCCTTTTCCTTGATCATGATCGGGGCCGAAACCATGTTGACGTCGGCAACCTGCGGGCGGATGAGGCCGGCCAGCAGCGCAGAAGTCAGCGCCTTGGTGTTCATGCCGGAGGTGACGCCGTCATAGAGGATCTCGATTTCCTTGATCGGGTTCTCGGTCATCTGGCCGGCAAACGAACCGAGCACGTCGGCGAGACGGATGAACGGCTTCAGGATCGGCGCTTCCTCAGCCGTGATCGACGGCATGTTGATGGCGTTCGAAACGGCACCCTTCATGAGATAGTCGGACATCTGCTCGGCGACCTGCAGCGCGACGTTTTCCTGGGCTTCCGTGGTCGAGGCGCCGAGATGCGGCGTGCAGACGACGTTGGGCAGGCCGAAGAGCGGGCTTTCCGTGGCGGGCTCGACCTCGAAGACGTCGAAGCCGGCACCGGCGACATGGCCGGACTTGATGGCGTCTGCAAGCGCTGCCTCATCGACGAGACCACCACGGGCGCAGTTGATGATGCGCACGCCGGGCTTGGTCTTGGCAATGTTGTCCTTGCCGAGGATGCCGCGGGTCTTGTCGGTCATCGGCACGTGCAGCGTGATGAAATCTGCGCGCGGCAGAAGCTCGTCGAGCTCGACCTTCTCGACGCCCATTTCCTGCGCGCGTTCGGTCGACAGGAAGGGGTCATAGGCGATGACGGACATTCCAAGGCCAATCGCCTTCTTGCAGACGATGCCGCCGATATTGCCAGCACCGATGACGCCGAGCGTCTTGCCAGTGATTTCGACACCCATGAACTTCGACTTTTCCCACTTGCCGGCCTGGGTCGAGGCATCGGCCTGCGGCAGCTGGCGGGCAACGGCAAACATCAGAGCGATGGCGTGTTCTGCCGTCGTGATCGAGTTGCCGAACGGCGTGTTCATCACGATGATGCCGCGCTTGGAGGCAGCCGGAATGTCGACATTGTCGACGCCGATGCCGGCGCGGCCGATTACCTTGAGGTTGGTCGCAGCGGCAATCAGCTTTTCCGTCGCCTTGGTGGCCGAACGGATGGCGAGACCATCATAGTTGCCGATGATTTCGGCAAGCTTTTCCTTGTCCTTGCCGAGCTTCGGCTGGAAATCCACTTCAACGCCGCGATCACGGAAGATCTGGACGGCGGTTTCAGACAATTCGTCGGATACGAGAACGCGAGGTGCCATGACGAGGCCTCCTTCAGAGAGTTCGTTTGAATGAGATGAGGAAATTGCGGGGCTCCGCCGTTGTGGCGGAGCCGAATTGATCAAGGATCAGGCGGCAGCCTTGGCCAGAGACGCCTTCTGCGTCTCATAGGCGAAGGAGAGCCAAGGCATCAGCGCCGCCATATCGGCAGTCTCGATCGTCGCACCTGCCCAGATGCGAAGGCCGGCCGGTGCATCACGGTAAGCGCCAATGTCGAAGGCGACACCCTGCTTTTCGAGAATGCTGGCAATACCCTTGGCAAAGGCGGCCTGGGCATCGGCATCGAGTGCGGTGACTTCGGGATCGACGATCTTGACGCAGACCGAGGTGTTCGAACGCGTCGCGTCGTCGACCGCGAGATTGGCGATCCAGTCGTTCTTCTCGATGAAGTCGAAGATCACCTTGGCATTGGCGTCGGCGCGAGCGATCAGGGCTTCAAGGCCACCGATCGACTTTGCCCACTTCAGCGCATCGATATAGTCCTCGACGCAGAGCATCGACGGTGTGTTGATGGTCTCACCGACGAAGATGCCTTCGATCAGCTTGCCACCCGAGGTCATGCGGAAGATCTTCGGCAGCGGCCAGGCTGGCACATAGGTCGTCAGACGCTCGACGGCGCGCGGCGACAGGATGATCACGCCGTGACCGCCCTCGCCGCCCAGTACCTTCTGCCAGGAGAAGGTCGTGACATCGAGCTTGGAGAAGTCCAGATCCTGCGCGAAGGCTGCCGACGTGGCGTCGCAGATGGTCAGACCCTTGCGATCATCAGGGATGAAGTCGGCGTTCGGAACGCGAACGCCAGAAGTGGTGCCGTTCCAGGTGAAGACGACGTCGCGGTCGAAATCGACGGCGGCGAGATCCGGCAGCAGGCCGTAATCGGCATTGAACTTGCGGACATCGGCAAGCTTCAGCTGCTTGACCACATCGGTGACCCAGCCGGCGCCGAAGCTTTCCCAGGAGAGCATGTCGACGCCACGTTCGCCGAGCAGCGACCACATGGCCATCTCAACGGCGCCCGTGTCGGAGGCCGGAACGATGCCGATGCGGTAGTCTGCGGGAACGTTGAGAATTTCGCGGGTGAGGTCGATGGCCAGCTTCAGCTTTTCCTTGCCAACCTTGGCGCGGTGCGAACGACCGAGCGGGGCATCGGAAAGCGCATCGAGCGACCAACCGGGACGCTTCGAGCAGGGACCAGACGAAAAATGAGAGTTTGCCGGACGCGCGGCGGGGGCGATCACATCAGCCATATAGATACCCTTCCAGGTAATTAGCCTCTCGTTGGGGAGAGGTGTCCCGCCGTCGGAACTACTCCTGTCGCCCATATCAGTCAAGCGGGGTCACGTCGCGATGAGCAAAATTTTTGTTCCGTCCGCGCCAGGCAGAGCGCCGCCGCTTGCGAGCCGCTGTCATCAATCCGTCATGCAGCTGGCGCATCAGCCAGAAGTCACGCAGCATCCGCTTCCCGCCGCCATGGAGCCGAATTTCGATGTTTCCCCTGAGCAGCACTATTCCGGGCCTCATCTGGGCCTATCGGATCATGCCCGGCAAAGGAAGCGAACGACTGCCCGCCGAATGCTCGCCCGCACAAGCCGATCCCGGTGACGGTTTCATCTGGCTTCACCTCAACCTGGCGGACGGACGCGTGGCGGCGTTTCTCGAACAGTTCGAAGGCCTGACCGCCCCGGCGATCGCGGCGCTGACGACGCATGACACGCATGCGGCGCTGTCGGTGGACGAAGGCCTGCTGTTCGGCACGCTCATCGATTTTCAGCGCGAATTCGACTCGACGACCCGGGATATCGGCTGGCTGCATTTTGCCCTCTCGGACAAGTTCATCGTCACCACACGCCTGCAGCCGATCCGCTCGGTCGACAAGGTCCGGGCCGCGGTTGAGAAAAATGCCACCCGCTACGCCGCGCCTCTGCAGGTCTTCGAACTGCTGGTCGCCGAGTTTCAGCGGGGCCTCATCGCCGTCGTGCTGGAGCTAACGGAAGAACTGAATCAGATCGAGGACCACGTCTACGGCAGCGAATTGCGCGACGAACGGCGCCGGCTCACACCTGTGCGCCGTTTGATCGTCAGGCTCCACCGGCACTTGCGCACAATGCTGCTGATCATGCGGCGGGCTGCGGCCGCCGACGACGAGGATCTGTCAGAGGATATGGAAGACAGCTTGGCACGCCTCGCAGCAAGGCTCGAGGCTGTCGATCAGGACGTCTACGCGCTGGCCGACCGGGCAAGGCTCCTGCATGAGGAACTGGATTCCAAGCAAAGCGCCGAGACGAACCGCCACCTCTACATCCTGTCGCTGATGACGGCGCTGCTGCTTCCGCCATCGCTTGTCACAGGCTTCTTTGGCATGAATACAACAGCCCTTCCCTTCGCGGAGGGATTGCATGGCACAGCCTACGCCTTCGGCTTCATCCTGCTGTCAGTAATGCTCTCCTGGTGGATCCTGCGCCGAACGGGCATCCTGTAGTAGAACGCGCGAAAGGGCCCGAACGGGCCCTTTCTGATGTGTAGCAATCCAAAGCCGGATGCGGCTTACTTGTAGACCGGCAGTTCGACCGGGGGCTCATAGGCAACTGGGGTTTCGCAACCACCGAAGACGTAGCGCGCACCAGCGTGAACGCTGTGGCTGTAGAAGCCCTTGTCGGAACCGGGGCCGCCACCGAGGTTGTAGCCAAACATGTCACCGCCCGCAGTGTGGCGGAATCGGTAGCCGACATCGGCCTTGACGTTGCAGGTAACATCGATCGATGCGCCGGCCATCAGCTGATAGGCGAAGCGCCAGCTGCCCTTGCCGCCGTGTTCAACCGTGGGATCGCAGTTCGACGGGTCGCCGGTTTCGCAGGAGGTGTTCCGCAGCTTGTCCCATTTGACATAGGAGCCACCGATACCGCCGCCGATGTAGGGCGTGAAGTAGGCGTAGGTGCCGAGGTCGATATAGGCGTTGGCCATCAGGGTATAGGCCTTCAAGGCAGCCAGGTCGGTCGAGGTACAAGCGACCGCCACACCGCAGGAACCCGTCGTCGAGCCGTTGAAGTCAGACTTGAACATGTAGTCAAATGTCAGGTCGGTGCGCAGATAGCTGTTGACCTGGTAACCGACACCGCCGCCGAGCCAGAAGCTGTCTTTGATCGACGAGGTCGTGAAATCGACTTCGTTGTCGTTGCTGCCCTGGAAATACTTGGCGCCGCGCAGCTTGTTGAAGTTGTAGCCGAGATCGCCGCGGAGATACCAGCCAGAGGCTTCGGCAACGGCAACTTCCGGTGCTTCGACATAGGCAGGCTGCGGTTCGGGCTGATAAACATCGGCGGCATAGGCAGCCGAGCTGGCGAGCAGAGCAGCCGTTACCGCGGCAAGAATTGTTTTCGTCATGACAGGATACTCCAAGTCCCAGCGTTGTCGCGTCAGGCTGCTTTGCGCCCGACATCCTGAATTGACACAGATAATGGAGTGGAAAGGTTAAGTTGGGATTAACTACAGATCTTAACTCTAACCCTTATCCAATTGCTTACCTTGATACTTGGATCCAGCCTGCAGAATGAAAAGGGCACGGCACCCGGAAGCACCGCGCCCTGTTTCCGTATCGGCATCGCCAGCATCCGCCTCAGGCGGCGTGGCGCGACACAGTCTGGCGATCTGCCACGAGATTGAACTGCCCCAATTGCTGATCCATCTCGCGAGCCTCGCCGGCCAGCCTGTGGATCGCCGCGGTCGTTTCCTCGACCATGGCGGCGTTCTGTTGGGTCATCGCATCGAGCTGGTTCACCGAAGAATTGATCTCGACCAGCGTCTGGGCTTCCTCGCGAGTCGATTCCATGATCTCGCCGATATGACTGTTGATCGACAGCACATGCGAGCCGATGCCATCCAGCGCATGGCCCGCCTTCTCGACGAGCTTCACGCCATGATCCACCTCGCCCCGCGACTTGGCGAGCAGGTTGGCGATCTCCTTGGCAGCATTCGACGAACGCTGCGCGAGTTCCCGGACCTCCTGGGCAACGACGGCGAAGCCCTTGCCGCTTTCGCCGGCGCGGGCGGCCTCGACGCCGGCATTGAGAGCCAGCAGATTGGTCTGGAAGGCGATTTCGTCGATGACCGATACGATCTTGTTGATCTCCTGCGACGATCCCTGAATCGCCTCCATGGCCGCGATCGTGTCGCGCATGATGAGCCCCGACATGGCCGTATCGTCCTTGGCGGCCCGGGCAATGCGCTCGGCTTCCTCGGCGCGGGCGATCTGCGTCTTGACCGCGCCGGTGATCTCCTGGATCGCGGTTGCGGCCTGCGTGATGGCAGCGGCCTGGCGTTCGGTGCGCTCGGCAAGCTGGTCGGCACCGGCCCGCATCTCTTCGGACCCCTCACGCACTGCCACCGAGTTGCCGCCGATGCCGCCGAGCGTGGTGCTCAGCGTCTCGATCGCCTTGTTGAAATTGGAGCGCAAACCTTCGAGGTCAGTCGGGAAGCCACGCTCGATCCGGAAGGCGAGGTCTCCGGCGGCCAGGCGGTCCAGCCCGTGGTCGAGCGTCTCAACGACCTCCTGCAGCGTCTTCGCCTCGCTGTCCCGTTCGGCCATGCGCTGCCGGCGTTCCTCGTCGGCACGTTCCCGCTCTTCACGGCGTTCGGCCGAAAGCCGCTGCTGTTCGATCAGGCCAAGCCGGAAACGCTCCAGTGCCCTGGCCATGCTGCCGATCTCGTCGCGCCGTTCCTGGTTTTCGACGGGCTGCTCGATCTCGCCATCGGCCACGGCGGCGGTGAAGGTAACAAGACGATCGAGCGGTGCAAACAGGCGTCGCGTGAAGATCCATGTCGCGATGGCGAGTACGAGGAGCGCGATCAGCCCCGTCAGAAACAGCGTGGTTGCAATGCTGAGCGAACCGGCCTCCAGTTCAGCCCTCGTCAGGCTCTCCGTCACAACGAAATCCTGACCGGCAAAACCGATCCGGCGGCCATAGACGACCGCCGCCCCCTCTGGACGCTCGGCGGCCTGGACGGCAATGCCGTCACCCGACGCCTGGAAATCGGCGCGCACATCGACGAGCTTGCCTGCCTCATCCAATGTGATGCCCGTTCCTCCAGATGAAAGAATGGAAGCCTTCTGGCTGCTGCCCGGGATGATCCCCTTCGACAAGAGATCGGTGAAGACCTGGGGCTGAACCTGAAACATCAGGCTGCCCTTGTAGCCGCCCAGTTTGACGAAGGGCACGGCGAAATAGATGTCCGGCGCTCCGGCATCCCCGCCAACGGCGAGTCCGGAAAAGTTCACACCCACCACGTCGTCCACGGCATTTGCAGCAGCCTCTGCCGATTGCTGGTAGACCCGGCTGAGACCGGTCGCCGCCCAATTGCCCTCCTTCAGATTCTCGCCGAAGGCTGCACCTTTCCGGTAGGAATAAATAACATTGCCGTTCTGGTCGGCAATCAGCATGTCGAGGAAGTCGGTTCCGGCGAGATAGGCCGCCATCTGTGTCTGCGTCGTCTCGTGGGTCGAATAGTAGAAACCGCTCGGGCCTTCCGGCTTGATCAGCTTCTGGCGCTCGCCGGCCGGATGAGGGTTTTCGGCCACGAAGACGCGCTGCAATTCGGCTTTCGCATCGCCGCTGCTCTTGGTGATGGTGTTCCACCCACTCTTCAGGCCGGTCATGGACTGCTGCAGGGTCTCGATCTTGGCGATGGAAGCCGCCTGGTTCTCGAGCGCCCCCAATTTCTCGATCAGAAGGTCGCCACGGAAAGTGAGCGTGCTGGTCATCGCCTTTTCGGCCTGTTCGCCGAAGAGCTGGCTCGAACCGCGATAGGCAAACACATTGAGCAAGGCGATCGTCGTGAATGTCAGAACGAGAAAGACGGCGATGAGTTTGAATGAGAGCGAGTGAAGGCGAGCGGTCATGATTGTTGTCCCCTGAGTCGACCTGGAGCAGTCGACCCGATCAGATCTTCGGTCCGCCGATCGACAATCGGCAGACTTCCCCCTGTTATGATGGGACAATCGCGCTCAGCGCTTAATCACGGGTAAAGGATTGGGGGCGAAACCCCGCAATCGACAGGTGTCAGGCCGCTTGCGACGCCCTCTGCGGCAGTCCCGCAAAGAGCTCCACGGAACGGATACGCGCCTGGAGGTCGTGGACCGGAGTAGAGACGATGATTTCGTCGGGTTTCACATCGGCGATGAACTTCTGCAGCTTTTCAGCGGCCGTTGCCTGAGAACCGACGATCGCATAGCGCAACGTATGTTCGACACCGATCCGTTCGATCTCCGTCCAGGATCCGTCCATGGTCTCGACCGGGCGCGGAAATGGCCGGCGGATGTTGCGACGCAGATTGACGAATTGCTGCTGCGCCGACGTGAACAGATGGGCCGCCTCGCGATCCGTATCAGCAATGGCCGCCATCGTGCCCACCATGAGGTAAGGCTTCTGCAGGCCGGCCGACGGCTGAAAGCGGTCGCGATAAATCTCGACTGCATCGAGAAGCTGATCGGGGGCAAAATGCGAAGCGAAGGCATACGGCAGGCCAAGTGCCGCCGCGAGATGCGCGCTGTACAGGCTCGAGCCGAGCAGCCAGATTGGCACATGGCTGTTCATGCCGGGAACGGCGATCAGGCCGCCTTCATCATCCGGCTCGCCCAGAAGCCGTTGCAGTTCAAGAATGTCGTGCGGGAAGCTTTCGGCGCCCGCCTCCATATTGCGCCGAAGTGCACGGGCCGTGCGCATATCCGTTCCCGGCGCGCGACCGAGGCCAAGCTCGATACGCCCAGGGTATAGCGCCTCGAGCGTTCCGAACTGCTCGGCAATGACGAGCGGCGAATGGTTCGGCAACATGATGCCGCCCGACCCCACGCGGATCGTCTCGGTCCCGGCCGCCACATGGGAAATGACCAGTGCCGTCGCCGCGCTCGCGATGCCCGGCATTCCATGATGCTCGGCGAGCCAGAAGCGGCGATAACCGTTCTTTTCTGCCACCTGGGCCAGGCTGCGCGAGGCATCCAGGGCCTCGCGGACGGAATGTCCCTCGGCGACGGGAGACAGATCGAGAATGGAAAACGGTATCATGGCGATGGCCCTGTTCGATGTGTCTCTCTCATGTAGTCAGACATGGCGGACGTCCCAAGAGGTGACGATAATAAATTATGATCACTTTCTATGTTTTCGGTTTGTTCACATTTGACTGGCACATCTGACCCGAACTGCACTAGGGTCTCTCATGACTTCCACGATTCGCATCATCGGTATAGATCCGGGCCTTCGCCGCTGTGGTTGGGGCGTCATTGAGACGCTCGGCAATTCGCTGCGTTTCGTCGCCTCGGGGACCGTGACCTCCGACGGAGACATGGATCTCGCCTCGCGTCTCTGCCAGCTGCATGACGGCCTCTCCGAAGTGGTTCACAGCTACAAGCCCGACGAGGCAGCCGTCGAGCAGACCTTCGTCAACAAGGATGCGGTCGCCACGCTGAAGCTTGGTCAGGCGCGCGGCATCGCCATGCTGGTCCCGGCCCGTGCCGGCCTGCCGGTGGCGGAATATGCCCCCAATGCGGTGAAGAAGGCTGTCATCGGCGTCGGCCATGGCGAAAAGGCGCAGATCCACATGATGCTGAAGATCCTGATGCCCAAGGCCGAATTCAAGGGCAACGATGCCGCCGACGCGTTGGCCATCGCCATCTGCCACGCCCACAATCGCGGTGGCGATCGCATGCGCAAGGTCCTCGCTTCCGCCTGATTTGTTCTTGACTTGTTCCGACAGTAGGATTTATTCTTACCTGACTGGAGGCAAGTCATGCGCGTGACATCTAAGGGCCAAGTGACCATTCCTCGCGATCTGCGAGAACTGATCGGCATAGAGCCGAATTCCGAAGTGGTCTTCACCGTCGAAGATGGCCGTCTGATGCTGACACCAAAAAGTGGCACCGAAGCGCTGAAAGAGCAGACGCGATTGGCCGGACTGATGGAGACATTGGCACGCCTTGAAGGCACCGGTGATCCCGAACTCGATGCTGATGCCCTGATGCAGATGACGCGGGATCGGTGACCCATGGCCGTGCTGGTCGACACAAATGTGCTCGTTGACGTCGCCGTGCGCGATCCTCATTGGCTGGTGTGGTCGCGTAGCCAGATGATGCGGCTTGCGAGAGAAGAACCGCTCGTCATCAACCCGATCATCTATTCGGAATTCTCGGTGCGCTACACCAATCGCGATGAAGTCGAGGAATTGCTTCCGCCGTCGGATTTCCACCGGGAAAGCCTGCCCTGGGCAGCAGCCTTCGCAGCCGGCGTCGCCTTCCGCATTTACCGCCGTGCGGGCGGCGGGCGCGACCGCGTCCTGCCGGACTTCCTCATCGGCGCCCATGCGGCCATCCGCAACCACAAGATCCTGACCCGAGATCCGAAGGGCTACCGAACCTACTTTCCGGACGTGCCCCTCATCTCCCCCGAAACCCATCCCCTGTAACGCGACGGACTTATCCATGATCGGCAAACTCAAAGGCACCATCGACGAGATCGGCGACGACTACGTCCTGGTCGACGTCCACGGCGTCTGCTACGTCGCCCACTGCTCCTCGCGCACGCTTGGCCGCATCGGCTCTGCTGGGGAAGCAGTCGTCCTCTTCATCGAGACCTATGTACGGGAAGACCAGCTGAAACTCTTCGGCTTCATGAGCGCGCTGGAGCGGGAATGGTTCAATCTGCTGCAAAGCGTGCAGGGCGTCGGCGCCAAGGTCGCACTCGCGGTCCTCTCTACCCTCACCCCGTCCGAACTCGCCAATGCGATTGCGCTCCAAGACAAGACCGCGATCTCCCGCGCACCCGGCGTAGGCCCGAAGGTGGCGCTGCGCCTCGTCACTGAACTGAAGAACAAGGCCCCCGCCTTTGCCGGCGAGGCCTCGGCCAATATCGGCCTCAAGCAGGAACTCGGCGAAGGTGTCGCCTCCGCTCCCGTTTCAGACGCCGTCTCGGCCCTGACCAATCTCGGCTACTCCCGCGATCAGGCGGCCAATGCTGTCGCAGCGGCGCTGAAGAATGGCGGCGAGGGAGCCGATAGCGCCAAGTTGATTAGGCTGGGGCTGAAGGAGTTGTCGCGGTGACTCCTCCCACATTCTTGGATAAATCCGACATTTCTGCTAGCGTCAGAAAATTGGCAAAACGTCGGAGAGCATCATGAAGGTTTGGGAAGTTACCCTGTCGGCCAAAGGCCAGATCACCATTCCCAAAGAGTTGCGCGAGCAGTTGAAGCTAAGTCCTGGCGATCAGATGGTCTTCAGCGTCGTCGATGGGGAAATCGTCATCACGCCGAAGAACATCGATTTGAAGGACCTCGCAGGCTTCCTCGGCACACCACCCAACGGTCCTGCGACGCTGGAAGAAATTGACGAAGCGGTCATCGGGACGGCAGGCGAAAACGCACTATCCACCGGAGATGACGATCCGTCGGACATCGCGGCATGACCCTGGTCGGCCTCGACACCAACATCGTCATCCGGCTTCTGACCAATGACAATCCCGACCAAAGACGTTCAGCCTTGCGTTTTGCAGAGGGGCTCGGCAAGAACTATCTGGCCTTTCTCCCCCTCGTCTGCGTACTGGAACTGGACTGGGCATTGCGCTCGAAGCTTGGCTACAACAGACAAGACGCATCGACCGCCATTGGCAAGCTCCTCCAGGTGCGGGGACTGACCGTTGAAAGTCACGATCTGGTCGTCAAGGCACTGCGACATGTCGAACTGAAGAACGCCGACTTTGCAGACGCCTTAATTGCAGCCAGATCACTTCACGAAGGCTGCGCCTCCATAAAGACCTTCGATAAACGCGCCGCCTCCCGCGTACCCGGCATGGAACTCCTCGCATGATCACGAACAACCCCATCCTCACGCCGGAAAAGCGCGGCGAAGACCTCGATGCGGCACTGCGCCCGCAGACGCTCGACGACTTCACCGGCCAAGCCGAAGCGCGCGCCAACCTGAAGATCTTCATCGAGGCGGCGAAGAACCGCGGCGAGGCGCTGGATCACGTGCTCTTCGTCGGCCCACCGGGCTTGGGCAAGACGACGCTCGCCCAGATCATGGCCAAGGAACTCGGCGTCAACTTCCGCTCGACCTCCGGCCCCGTCATCGCCAAGGCCGGCGATCTCGCCGCCCTTCTGACCAATCTCGAAGAGCGCGACGTGCTCTTCATCGACGAAATCCATCGCTTAAGCCCCGCCGTCGAGGAAATCCTCTATCCGGCCATGGAGGACTTCCAGCTCGATCTGATCATCGGAGAAGGCCCCGCCGCGCGCTCTGTGAAGATCGACCTGTCGAAGTTCACCCTCGTCGCCGCCACCACCCGGCTGGGCCTGCTGACAAACCCCCTGCGCGACCGTTTCGGCATTCCGGTGCGCCTCAATTTCTACACCGTCGAGGAACTGGAATCGATCGTCCGCCGTGGCGCCCGCCTCTTGAACCTGCCGATGACCGAAGACGGCGCCCGCGAAGTGGCCCGCCGCGCCCGTGGCACACCGCGCATCGCCGGGCGCTTGCTCCGCCGCGTCCGCGATTTCGCCGAAGTCGCCCGCGCCGAAGCCGTCACCCGCCAGATCGCCGACGAAGCGCTGACGCGGCTCAACGTCGACAATATGGGCCTCGACCAGCTCGACATGCGCTATCTCTCGATGATCGCGGTGAATTTCGGCGGCGGCCCGGTCGGCATCGAAACGATCGCCGCCGGCCTGTCGGAACCGCGTGACGCAATCGAGGACATCATCGAGCCCTACATGATCCAGCAGGGTTTCATCCAGCGCACGCCGCGAGGCCGTGTTTTGACCGCAAATGCGTGGAAACACTTGGGAATGCAGCCGCCAAAGGACCTGGAGGCCGCGCAATTCCGGCTGACGCTCGAGGATGAATGAATGATCACACGGCGGGGGCTCGTGAAGCTCTTCGGAGCAGGCTTCCTGAGCCTTGTGGCAACCGCTGCCTATCCCTTCACAGAGGTTTTCCGCCGCCCTGAAATCAGACGATACAAACTCGCGCCGAACAACTGGCCGCACGGGCTTAACCTTCGAGTCGTCATCCTTTCGGACTTTCATGCCTCCGAGCCATGGATGAGCCGTGACCGTATTGCGGACATCTGCGCCACCGCCAACGAGCTGCAACCCGATATCTGCCTTCTGCTCGGGGACTATGCCGCAGGTACGAATATCGTCAGCGACTATGTCGATGCCACGGATTGGGCCGCAGCCTTGGCCACGCTTTCCGCGCCGCTCGGCGTACACGCCATTCTTGGCAATCATGACTATTGGGAAGACCTGGCCTTTCAACGCGACCCGACCGGCCCGAACATTGCGACCGAAGCGTTGAAGCGGGCGGGCATTGCCGTTTACATCAACAGTTCCCGTCGCCTCGAGAAAGACGGGCACCCTTTCTGGCTTGCCGGTCTGGGTGATCAGATGGCGCTGAGAGCCGGCAAGCGTTTCAATCGCGAAGGTTTGGTGGGAATAGACGATCTGGCAGCCACGCTTTCCCTGATCACCGACGACGCGCCGGTCATTCTGATGGCGCACGAACCAGACATCTTCGCACGCGTCCCTTCGCGCGTCGGCCTGACCCTTTGTGGCCACACCCATGGAGGTCAGATAGACCTCTTTGGCTGGCGGCCAGCAGCGGCCTCGCGCGGATCCAGGAGCTATCCAGGCGGCCTATACCGGGAAGGTGAGCGCGACCTCCTGGTATCGCGAGGTCTTGGATGCTCGTTCATTCCCGTCCGCGTCGGCGTGCGGCCAGAGATTTTGCTACTTGAACTGGGGACAGCCTGATGTCCAAACGCACCCTGATCACCATCAAGGACGGCAATCGGCGCTTCAACCACCGCATCGCCGGCCTCGCCTTCCGCGATGGACACGTCCTCGTCCACCGTGCCACCCATGAGACGTTCTGGACCTTTCCCGGCGGCCGCGCCGAAATCGGCGAGACATCGACTGAGACGCTGGTGCGCGAAATGCAGGAAGAACTGGGTGTCGAGGCAGTGGTTGGGCCGCTCCTGTGGATCGTCGAGAACTTCTTCGACTACGAGGGCAAGGCTTGGCATGAACTCGGGCTCTATTACCGGATGGAGATCCCGACGAGCTTCCCCTTCCACGCAAGCGACATCATTCACCGCAACGAGGACGGCAAGAACTCCCTGGAATTCAAATGGGTGCCGGCAACGCGGGATGCCCTGACGGTCCTCGACATTCCACCCTATTTCATCGCCGACGAGATCGAAAACCTGCCAACCTCACCCAGGCACGTCGTCTGGCACGATGGAGACCTGGACACGCCATGACCGACGCCACAAGGTTCATCCGCAAACTCGCCTATGCCAACATGCTCGCCAATGACCGGCTGCACGAGGCGGTCTCGATGCTGGGACCGGGAGAATTCGAGGCACCCCGCACAAGCTTCTTTCCCTCGCTCGTGGCGACGCTCAATCACATCCTGATCATCGACTGGTTCTACATAGACGCGCTTGAAGGCGGCGACCTCGGCCCGAAGGCTTGGGAAAACGAGGTCCCCTTTCCGGACCCGGTGAACCTCCGCCTGGCACAAATCGCGTCGGACCGGCGTCTTCTCACGCTGTGCCTGGCCCTTGGCGACGAAGACCTCGCCCGTCAGGTTCAGATCCATCGAACGGGCCGGATCCAGGTGGAACGCTGCGACGATGTGCTTTCGCATCTCTTCCAGCACCAGACCCATCATCGCGGTCAGGCACATGCCATGCTGGCCGGCACCAGCGTGAAGCCACCGCAGATCGACGAGTTCATTGTTGCGGATGACGCGCCGAGCAGGGCGGATGTCCTTCGACGGCTCGGGATCACCGAAGCGCAGGTCATGAATGAGGGCCAGACCTGACCAACCCTAACCCCGCATCGGCGGGACCGGCACATCAGGCAATCCGCATATCACAATACGGCCACAAGCCAGCCCCTTTTCTGTCCATAAACGCCAGTATTGAGGCGATGGGCGCAAGGTTAGTGCGGCACCTGACGCCTTTGCAGTGAGTAAAATTTAATCTTCTCAATCAACGAACGCCAGGCGTCCGCGGAAATACATCTGCGCGTCTGTACAACTTAACAGAAGGAGGAAGTGGGGGCCTCATACAAGCTGAAGGATTCCCGAAATGGGTCTCATGTATCTCATCGACACTTTGCGCCTCGATCCCGTCACGTCCATCAAGACGGGCCTGCGCATTGTTCACTTCGTCGGGCTCGCGCTCGGCCTGGGGGCGGCAACAGTCCTCGACCTCATGATCCTCAAGTTTTTTCTGAAGGGAAAAGTGACGACCGATCAGTGGAATGTCTTCCATTTCGGCTCGCGGATCGTCAATGCCGGCCTCATCCTTCTCTGGATCACAGGGCTCGGTTTCCTGGCCTACTACAGCGCCTTTGACCCCATCCGGCTCGGCAATGAAAAAGTCTGGGCCAAGATGACGATTGTGCTCATCCTGACGATCAACGGGATCTTCCTCCATATGGCCGTTCTTCCCAAGGTCAAGGCACAGATCGGGCGCTCGCTTCTGGATGGCATGTCCACCGGACAGCGCAGCCTCTTCTTCGCCTCGGGCGCTCTGTCCGCCACGTCGTGGTATGTGCCCCTTCTCTTGGGCGCGATGCCACAGCTGAACTTCGTCGTCCCGATGACGACGATCCTTCAGGCCTATGCTCTCCTGCTTGCATTGGCGCTGCTGTTGACACAGGTCGTCCTTCTGGCGCTCCGCGAAAAGGACAGTCACGGCGTGCCATCCCCTCGACAAGGTTGGACGGACCCTGTGATGGGAACGGGCTGATACTCTCCCAACAGGTCGGAGGACCTTTCCTGCGGGATCGGTCTTCCGACCAAAGATCAGAGTCTCGGGTGGCGCGAGACCAGGTTTGCGAACCCGTCACGGTTTCCGCTATTCGCCACGGGTCGAGCGTGCAACGCCACGACAGCCTCCGCGCCACACCAGGAGCCGTGATGACTTCGATTGATATCCCGATCTCTGGCGAGATCACCGAACGTGTGCATCGGCTGATCCAGCGCGTCTACTACGAAGACACCGATTTTTCCGGAGCCGTCTATCACGCCCGTTACCTGCACTTCATGGAACGCGCGCGTACGGACTATTTCCGCTGCCTCGGCATCGTGCAGTCGGCAGTCTTCGATGGCCCCGACGGCGGGCTCGCCTTCATGGTTCATCGCATGGAGATCGACTTCAAGTCTCCCGCCCGCATGGATGATCTCGTGACGATTGCCACCCGTACGCAGACCGCACACGGCGCCAAGGTGGTCGTCGATCAGGAAATCCGTCGCGGCGATCAATTGCTCGCCGCAGCCAAGGTCGTCATTGCCGTCATCAATCGCAACGGTCGCCCTCGCCGCTTGCCCGAAGAACTCGTGAAGCTCCTGCTGGGCTGACCGGCAATCACCCCGAACGCCCGGTTGGTAACACCTTTTTAACCTTAATCGGGTCTTACTTCGAGCCTGGAAGATTGTGCAATGCACGCCTTCCTTTGACCAAATTTTCATCCCAGAAGCACTTTGGGAGCTAAGGCGGGAAAAGGGTTTCGGCGGCTGCGCCCGCACAAGTTTTCCACCAGTAGAGCTCATGTCACCGCCCGGTCCAACCCACCGGGCGTTTGGATTTCGGGGAATTGAAGGCGATGGAACAAGTTGGAATGGCTGCAGCGACCCATGATGTGAGCCTTTGGGGCCTCTTCATGCAGGCGGGCTTCATCGTCAAGCTCGTCATGATCGGCTTGATGGCCGCCTCTGTCTGGACCTGGGCCATCGTCATCGACAAGTATTTGAGCTACGCCCGCGCCCGCCGCCAGTTCGACCAGTTCGAGCAGGTCTTCTGGTCAGGCCAGTCGCTGGAAGAACTCTATCGCACGCTCGCCGAGCGCAACAATACGGGCCTCGCTGCGATCTTCGTCGCGGCCATGCGCGAATGGAAGAAGAGCTTCGAACGCGGCGCCCGCTCGCCGATCGGCCTTCAGATGCGCATCGACCGCGCCATGGACGTCACCATGTCGCGCGAATCCGAAGCGCTCGAATCCCGCCTCTCTTCGCTTGCCACCATCGGTTCGGCCGGCCCCTTCATCGGCCTCTTCGGCACCGTCATCGGCATCATGACCTCGTTCCAGGCCATTGCCGGCTCCAACAATGCAAGCCTCGCGGTCGTCGCCCCCGGTATTGCCGAAGCGCTGCTGGCAACCGCCATCGGCCTCGTCGCCGCCATTCCTGCCGTCATCGCCTACAACAAGTTTTCCGGCGAGGCGGGCAAGCTTGGCGCACGCATGGAAGGCTTCGCGGACGAATTCTCCGCCATCCTCTCGCGTCAGATCGACGAAAAGCTGCAGCCCCGCCAGGCTGCCCAGTAAGGGCCGAGGAGCAGGAGACGCATCATGGGTATGTCGGTCGGATCGGGTAGCAAGGGTGGCGGACGTCGTGGACGCCGTGGCGGTGGCCGCAAGGCTCTCGTCAGCGAAATCAATGTCACGCCCTTCGTCGACGTCGTGCTCGTGCTGCTGATCATCTTCATGGTCGCCGCCCCGATGATGACGGTTGGCGTGCCGATCGACCTGCCCCAGACCCGGGCCGGAGCAATGACCAGCGAAAACCAGCCGATTACCGTCTCGGTCAATCCGGAAGGTGAAATCTATCTGCAGGAGACGGCGATCCCGATCGAGGAAGTCGTGCCGAAACTGCAGGCGATCGCCACCACCGGCTACAAGGAACGCATTTTCGTACGGGCCGATACCGCCGCCACCTATGGCATCGTCATGCAGGTCATGGCGCGGATCTCGTCCGCCGGCTTCACCAATATCGGTCTCGTGACCTTGCAGGAACAGCAGAACTGATCGGACGGACATGAAGGGCAGCCTCTTCACATCCAGCTTTCTGCATGGACTGGTGCTCACCGCAGCACTGGTCAGCCTCGGCTCGCCCGAAAAGCTCGAAATCGCACCGATGGAGACCCTGCCGGTCGACATCGTCCCGATCGAGGAATTCACCCAGATCCAGAAGGGCTCCAAGGACGCACCCTTGGCGGAGAAATCCGCTCCCGTGCCGACCAAGAAGCCGGCAATCGCCGAGCCTGCCGAGAATATCGGCGACAACGAGGTCGACCTGAAATCTCCACCGACACCGTCGAAGCGACCGGTCGAGCAGGAAGTGGCCGCAGCGCCTGAGAAAGTCGAGACGCCGGCACCGACACCCGATCCGAAGCCCAATGAGGTGAAGGAAGTCGTCCAGGAAGAAACGGCACCGCCACCCGAGCCGGAACCACAGCCCGTGGAACCCGCGCCGGCAGAGGCCAAACCAGCGGAACCCGTACCTGCAGAAACGGCGGTTGCGGAAGACATCCCGCTGCCGGAGAATGCACCCGTGCCCCCTTCACGGCCGGAGCCCGAGATCGCCAAGCCCGTCGAGAAGAAGCCGGAGCCGAAGGCAACCGCCAAGACAGATGCGAAGAAGGACACCAAGAAGCAGGAAACTGCGAAGTCCAAGCCGCAGATGGAAAGCGATTTCAACGCCGACGAAGTGGCAGCCCTCCTCAACAAGACGGATGCGGCCGGCGGAGGTGCGAAGCGTTCCACCGACCAGGAAGCGCTCGGCGGCAAGACAGACACCGGCGGTTCCAAGCTCAGCCAGAGCGAGCTGGATGCGCTGCGAGGCGCCATTCAGCAGAACTGGCTGATCACGCCGGGCATGGCCGACGCGGCCGATGTCCGTATCCGCGTTACCTTCCGCCTCGACCAGAACGGCGAATTGATCGGCGACCCCGAGGCGACCGCGACCGGCGGCTCCCCTTCGGCGCAGCAGGTCCTCATGAGCGGCGCCGTGCGCGCCGTGCGCAAGTCCGCCCCCTTCACCAATCTTCCCCCGGACAAATATGACGCATGGTCTGAAGTTGTCGTCAATTTCGACCCCAGCGAACTGATGTAAGAGCTGAAAGGCTTGGTTAGAATGAAAACTCTCCTCCTCCGCATTCTGCTGGTCTGTGCCGGCATGGCAGGCGCCTTCGTGGCACCCGCAAACGCAGCCGTCGAGATCAATATCAACCGCGGCAACGTCCAGCCGCTCCCGATCGCGATCACCGACTTCATCTCGGCTGATGGAATCGGCGCCCAGATCTCGGCCGTGGTCGAGGCCGACCTCAAGCGGTCCGGTCTCTTCGCACCGGTCAGCCGTGCCGCCTTCATCGAGAACATCCAGAACCCTGACCAGCCGCCGCGCTTCGAGGACTGGAAGGTCCTGAAGGCCGAAGCCCTGGTTGTCGGCCGGATCGTGCGCGAGCCCGATGGTCGCCTGCGTGCCGAGTTCCGCCTCTGGGATACCTTTGCCGGCCAGCAGATGATGGGCCAGCAGTTTTTCACCGATCCGAAGAACTGGCGCCGCGTCGCCCATATGATTGCCGACGCGATCTACGAGCGCGTTACCGGTGAGAAGGGTTACTTCGACACCCGTATCGTCTTCGTCTCCGAAAGCGGTCCGAAGATCGATCGCAAGCGTCAGCTCGCGATCATGGACCAGGATGGCGAAAACGTCCGCATGCTGACCAACAGCAACGATATCGTCCTGACGCCCCGCTTCTCGCCGAGCCGCCAGGAAATCACCTACATGTCCTTCGAGGGTGACCAGCCGCGCGTTTACCTGCTCCAGTTGGAGACCGGCGGCCGTGAAGTGGTCGGCAACTTCCCCGGCATGACCTTTGCCCCCCGCTTCTCGCCCGATGGCCAGCGCGTCATCATGAGCCTGCAGCAGGACGGCAATGCCAATATCTACACGATGGACCTGCGCTCGCGCACCACGACCCGTCTGACGTCGACGGCCGCCATCGACACCTCGCCGTCCTATTCCCCGGACGGCGGTCAGATCGTATTCGAAAGCGACCGCGGCGGCCGCCAGCAGCTCTATGTCATGGGAGCCGATGGCTCCGGCCAGCGCCGCATCTCCTTCGGCGACGGATCCTACTCGACCCCCGTCTGGTCCCCGCGCGGCGACTTGATCGCCTTCACCAAGCAGTCCGGCGGCAAGTTCTCGATCGGCGTGATGAAGACGGACGGTTCCGGCGAGCGCATCCTGACCACCGGCTTCCACAACGAGGGTCCGACCTGGGCGCCGAATGGTCGCGTTCTGATGTTCTTCCGCCAGAACTCGGGCGCCGGTGGACCGCAACTCTATTCCATCGACCTCTCCGGCTACAACGAGCAGCTGGTGAAGACCCCGACCTTCGCCTCCGACCCGGCCTGGTCGCCGCTGATGGACTGATGACGGAAAAGAGGCGCAATTGCGCCTCTTTCTCGCCGTAAACGAGCTTCATTCGCCATCGTCGACACGTGATTTGACAGTTTGTTAACCATGATTGTTGGAAGCCGGTTAACCGCGATTGGTTATGGTCCGGCAACCCTAACAGAGAATTCAAGGAGACCGGCGATGAGCCGCATTCATTCCCCGGCCACGAGCCGTCTGCAGAAAATGGCAACCAACCCGGCCATGGTCGCTTTCGCCGTGGCCCTGGCCCTGGCAGGCTGCGCCAACAAGAAGAACCTGCCGAACAGCGCCGGTGAACTCGGCCTCGGCGCCGGTGGCGCTGGTGCCGCAACTCCCGGCTCGGCCCAGGACTTCACCGTCAATGTCGGCGACCGCATCTTCTTCGACACCGATTCGACCTCGATCCGCGCCGACGCCGCCCAGACGCTCGACCGTCAGGCCCAGTGGCTGGCCCGTTACCCGAATTACGCGATCACCATCGAAGGCCATGCCGACGAACGCGGCACGCGCGAATACAACCTGGCGCTCGGTGCACGTCGTGCAGCCGCCACCCGCGACTACCTCGCCCAGCGCGGTGTCCCGGCTCAGCGCCTGAAGACCATTTCCTACGGCAAGGAACGTCCGGTCGCCGTCTGCGACGACATTTCCTGCTGGTCGCAGAACCGCCGCGCAGTCACGGTTCTCGGTGGCGCCGGCATGTGATCCGGGTAGACCCGCGATCACCAGAGCTTGAAGGCGGCCCCTGGGCCGCCTTTTACTTTTCTCCTTACTTTGGCCGAACTTGGTTGCTTTTTGCAGGCAATTGGGAAAACTCCTGTCGGCGCTGGTTCGGCGCAATTCGTCGCGAATACAGGAAAAGGAACATGAACAAACTTGTGATGGCCGCTCTGCTAGCGACGGCCTCGCTGACGGGACTGCATGGCAGCGCAAACGCGTTTCAGCTGTTTCCGAACGTGCAACACAGCCAGAAGAACCTGCCCGAGCACTCACCGAAGGCCGAAGTCCACCTGGCCCAGGCCACGGATCCGACGGTACGTGTCCAGCAACTCGAGGAAGAGATCCGCGCCCTGAACGGCCGGATCGAGGAAATGAGCTTCCAGCTTCTCCAGATGCAGGAAACCATCCGCAAGCAGCAGGAAGACAACGAGTTCCGCTTCCAGGATCTCGAGAAGAAGAGTGGCTCACTGACACGTCCTGTGACCGGTGGCCAGCAGCAGGACTCGGTTGCCGAGATCATCACCGAGACCCCGGACGTCGGCGCTACCGCCGACGCCTCCGGTACCGGCCAGGCCCCGGGTGCTGCCCCGGGCGAACAGACCCTCGGCTCCATCGCGCTCGATGATAGCGGCTTGCCGGAGACCGCGACCCTGAACGAGGGTGCCGTAGACAATGGCGCGGGCGCCCTGCCCGGCGTCGATACCGGCGTGACGGCCCCTTCGACCACCGCACCTTCCGCACCCCAGCAGACCGCCTCACTGAATTCAGAAGGCGACGTCTATCAGGTCGCCTATGCGCATGTGCTTTCCGGCGACTACTCTCTGGCCGAAAACGAATTCCGTGATTTCATCGCGGCCTATCCGAGCAGCGCGAAGATCGCCGATGCGCATTTCTGGCTGGGTGAGGCGCTCTACTCCCAGGGCAATTTCAACGAGGCGGCCAAGACCTTCCTCAATGCCCATCAGTCCTACAACACCTCTCCCAAGGCACCCGAAATGCTGCTGAAGCTCGGCATGTCGCTCGCCGCCCTCGACAACACCGAGACCGCCTGTGCCACGCTGCGCGAAGTCTCCAAGCGCTACCCCAAGGCTTCCCGCGCCGTCGTGTCCAAGGTCGCGAGCGAGCAGAAGCGCCTCAGCTGCTGATGGCCGCCCCGCTCGCGGCAGGTTATGCCCTGCCCGAACTCTCGCCCGAAGCGGCGATCAACCATTTCCTCCACACTCTCAGCCGCCCGACCCGCCTCCTGATCGCCATTTCCGGCGGCAGTGATTCGACGGGATTGCTCGTCGCACTGGCCAGGGCCATCGCCGAGAACCGCTTTCCGCACACCCACACACTGACCGCTGGCACCATTGATCATGGCTTGAGGCGCGCGTCGGCCGATGAAGCCCGACGGGTTTCCGAACTCTGTCACCAACTCGCTATTCCGCATCGCATCCTGCAATGGATGGGCGAAAAGCCCCAAACGGGCCTGTCCGCCGCCGCCCGCCTCGCACGCTACAGATTGCTGTCAGATGCAGCGGGCTCGCTGCGGGCCGATGCGATCGTCACCGGGCATACTTTGGACGACCAGATCGAGACGGTTGCCATGCGTTCGAGCCGATCGGCAAGCGACGCGCCCGGTCTGGCAGGCATGGCCCAGGCGACGCTGTATGCCGGCCGCCTCTGGATACTGCGTCCTTTTCTCCACACCCGCCGCAACGCGATCCGCGCCCATCTTCGCGCATTGAACATCGACTGGATCGACGACCCGAGCAATGAGGATCCGCGCTATGAACGGGTCCGGATCCGACAATCCGCTCCCGCCATTGATCCCGGTATGATCGAACAAGCCGGACACCGGCGCGAAACACTGTCGGCGGCAGCCGCCTCGTGGCTGAGCGAACACGTGGAAGCGAGACCGGGGCCAGTCGCAATCATTTCACTTCCAGAAGAAGGGGCCATACCACCCGAGATGCGGGACCATGCGCTTGCAGCCCTCATCGCCGTGCTCGGGGGTAAACCTCACCGCCCCGCAGCGGCGAGCCTTGCCCGGCTCTCCGCAGCATTGGACGAGGGCTCCGATTTCCGCCTGACACTATCAGGTGCGCTTGCACTCCGTTGCCGGAAGCAGCTCTTCCTGCTCCGCGAAAGGCGCGGTCTTTTGCCGCTGTCGCTCGTCCCCGGCGAAAGCGGCATTTGGGATGGTCGCTACGCGATCGTGAACAACAGCGGCTCGGAGATCACCGTCATGCCCGGCCCGGCCGTAGAGATCGACGCAGATTTGCCGGGAGCGGTCCGCACGGCACTCAACGGCACCACACCGCAAGTACTTGTAGGAAAGGGAATTTTTGCCTCACATCTGGAGCATGTGACGATCAAACCCCGCCTCTCGCTCTATGCGGATTTCCTGCCGCTCTTCGACCTCCCGCTTGCCAATGCCATCGCCACCCTGCTGGGAGCTGAGCCGGCCCCGCCGCCCCTGTTTAAGACTTATTGACAGAAAACGGTCCAAGGCCGTCCGTTTGCCTTGGCAAGGATGCGGCGCGATCCTATGTTACGTGTTAATTCTGCGGAACCGCGTTCCGCACCACAGGTTCGGGGAGTTCAATGAACCCAAATTTTCGCAACTTCGCGCTCTGGGCGATCATCGCCCTTTTGCTGATCGCCTTGTTCAGCATGTTCCAGACGTCGCCGTCGCAGACGGCCTCGAGCGAGATCCCCTATTCGCAGTTCCTGCGCGAAGTGGATGCTGGGCGCGTTCGTGAGGTCACGGTCACCGGCAACCGCGTGCTCGGCAAATATGCCGAGTCCGGTACCGCGTTCCAGACCTATGCGCCCGTCGTCGACGACAACCTGCTGTCCAAGTTGGAAGCAGAAAACGTCATGATCGTCGCCCGCCCGGAAACGGACGGTTCCTCCGGCTTCCTGAGCTATGTCGGCACGCTTCTCCCCATGCTGCTCATTCTCGGCGTCTGGCTCTTCTTCATGCGCCAGATGCAGGGCGGCTCGCGCGGTGCGATGGGCTTCGGCAAGTCCAAGGCTAAGCTGCTGACGGAGGCCCATGGCCGCGTCACGTTTGACGATGTGGCCGGCGTCGACGAAGCCAAGCAGGACTTGGAAGAAATCGTCGAATTCCTGCGCGATCCGCAGAAGTTCCAGCGCCTCGGCGGCAAGATCCCGCGCGGCGTTCTGCTCGTCGGTCCTCCCGGCACAGGTAAGACGTTGCTCGCCCGCTCGGTCGCCGGCGAAGCAAACGTGCCCTTCTTCACCATCTCCGGTTCGGACTTCGTCGAAATGTTCGTCGGCGTCGGCGCAAGCCGCGTCCGCGACATGTTCGAGCAGGCGAAGAAGAACGCGCCTTGCATCATCTTCATCGACGAAATCGACGCTGTCGGCCGCCATCGTGGCGCGGGCCTCGGCGGTGGCAACGACGAACGCGAGCAGACGCTGAACCAGCTGCTCGTCGAGATGGATGGCTTTGAAGCCAATGAAGGCATCATCCTGATCGCCGCGACCAACCGTCCCGACGTTCTTGACCCTGCACTTCTGCGTCCGGGCCGTTTCGACCGTCAGGTCGTCGTGCCGAACCCGGATATCGTCGGCCGCGAGCGCATCCTCAAGGTGCATGCCCGCAACGTGCCGCTGGCACCGAATGTCGATCTCAAGGTTCTCGCCCGTGGTACGCCCGGCTTCTCCGGTGCCGACCTGGCAAACCTCGTCAACGAAGCAGCCCTGATGGCCGCTCGCCGCAACAAGCGCGTCGTCACCATGGCCGAATTCGAAGACGCCAAGGACAAGATCATGATGGGTGCGGAACGCCGCTCCTCCGCCATGACCGAAGCCGAGAAGAAGCTGACTGCCTATCACGAGGCAGGTCACGCCATCACGGCGCTGAAGGTGCCGGCTGCCGACCCGCTGCACAAGGCAACCATCATTCCGCGCGGCCGTGCACTCGGCATGGTCATGCAGCTCCCCGAGGGCGACCGCTACTCGATGAGCTACAAGTGGATGGTCTCGCGCCTCGTCATCATGATGGGTGGCCGTGTCGCCGAAGAGCTGACCTTCGGCAAGGAGAACATCACCTCCGGTGCCTCCTCCGACATCGAGCAGGCCACCAAGCTTGCCCGCGCCATGGTCACGCAATGGGGCTTCTCGGACGTGCTCGGCCAGGTCGCCTATGGTGAAAACCAGCAGGAAGTCTTCCTCGGCCACTCGGTATCGCAGTCCAAGAACGTCTCGGAATCGACCGCCCAGAAGATCGACACGGAAGTCCGTCGCCTGATCGACGAAGCTTATACCGAGGCCCGCCGCATCCTGACCGACAACCACGACGCATTCGTCGCGATCGCCGAAGGCTTGCTCGAATACGAGACGCTCTCGGGCGAAGAGATCAAGGCCTTGATCCGGGGCGAGAAGCCGTCGCGCGACAGCGGCGACGACAGCACGCCGAGCCGTGGTTCTGCTGTCCCCTCGACCGGCCGCAAGGATGCCCCGAAGGGCGGCGAGCCGGAAGGCGGCCTGGAACCGCAGCCGCACTGAACGCAACACGATCCGATATTGAAAAAGGCCGCCCCTGAGGGTGGCCTTTTTTGGTTACAGGGGCGCCGGTAGTGAGAATTCAGTGGAAGACCACACTGCCGGTAACGCCGTGTAATCGATTTTAGCGCTATTTTACGTGTCCTTTACTGCGTTCTGTGGCATGAGCAGCCCACCACGGATCCCCGCGCGATCGCTGAAGGGCGATGATGTTCGCAGCGGGTGAGATCGATAGGACTTGAAGGAACACTCGATGACACGTCGTTACTTCGGCACGGATGGCATTCGCGGCCTCTCCAACCGCTTCCCCATGACGCCGGATCTCGCTATGCGGGTCGGTATCGCCGCCGGCACGATCTTTCGTCGCGGCGGGCATCGCCACCGTGTGGTGATCGGCAAGGATACGCGCCTCTCCGGCTACATGCTGGAAAACGCCATGGTCGCCGGCTTCACCGCTGCCGGCCTCGACGCCTTCGTTCTTGGGCCGATCCCGACGCCCGCCGTCGCCATGCTCACGCGCTCGCTGCGCTGCGACCTCGGCGTCATGATCTCGGCCTCGCACAATCCCTTCGCCGACAACGGCATCAAGCTCTTCGGCCCTGACGGTTACAAGCTTTCCGACGAGCTGGAGCTGCAGATCGAGGACATGCTGGAGAAGGACATCTACGGCCAGCTCGCAGCGCCGAACGATATCGGCCGCGCCAAGCGCATCGACGGTGTGCATGACCGTTATGTCGAATTCGCCAAGCGCACCCTGCCCCGCGACGTCACCCTGCATGGCCTGCGCGTCGCGATCGACTGCGCCAATGGCGCCGCCTACAAGGTGGCCCCCGCGGCCCTCTGGGAGCTCGGTGCCGACGTCGTGACCATCGGCAACGAGCCGAACGGCACAAACATCAACCTCGAATGCGGCTCGACCCACCCGGACGCCCTGCAGAAGAAGGTGCACGAGACCCGCGCCGATATCGGCATTGCGCTCGATGGCGACGCCGACCGCGTCATCATCGTCGACGAGAACGGCACCGTCATCGACGGCGATCAGCTGATGGCGGTTGTCGCCGAAACCTGGGCGCAGGACGGGCTGCTGCGCGGCAATGGCATCGTCGCGACAGTCATGTCGAACCTCGGCCTGGAACGCTTCCTCGGCGACAAGGGCCTGACGCTCGCCCGCACGAAGGTCGGCGACCGCTATGTCGTCGAGCATATGCGCAGCCACGACTTCAACGTCGGCGGCGAACAGTCCGGCCACATCGTGCTTTCCGACCACGGCACGACCGGCGACGGCCTCGTGGCCGCTCTGCAGATCCTTGCCGCCGTCAAGCGGACCGGTCGCACCGTCAGCGAACTCTGCCATCGTTTTGAACCCGTGCCGCAGCTTCTGCGCAACGTCCGCTTCTCCGGCGGCAAGCCGCTGGAAGACGCTGCTGTCAAGCAGGCGATTGCCGATGCCGAAGCGGAACTGGCGAAGTCCGGTCGCCTGGTCATCCGCCCGTCGGGCACCGAACCGCTGATCCGCGTCATGGCAGAAGGCGACGACCGCGAGCAGGTCGAGCGTATCGTCAACGAACTGGTCGATGTCATCGGCAGCGTGCGCAGCGCCGCTGCCTGATCCGACCGAAACGACTGAAAAGCAAAAAGCCCGGCTGCAACGCAGCCGGGCTTTTGTACCGCTCGAACGGGGATGACGATCAGGCCGAAAGCTTGGCCATGACCTCGTCGGACACTTCGAAGTTCGAATAGACGTTCTGCACGTCGTCATCGTCTTCCAGCGTGTCGATCAGCTTCATCAGCGAGGTCGCCTTTTCCTCGTCGACTTCGATCGTGTTCTGCGGCTTCCAGATCGCCTTGACGGATTCCGCACCGCCGAGCACGGCTTCGAGCGCCTTGGACACTTCGTTCATGTCTTCGAAGGCGCAGTAGATGGTGTGGCCGTCTTCATCGGAAACGACGTCTTCGGCACCGGCCTCGATCGCCGCTTCCATGACCTTGTCGGCATCGCCGACGGAAGCCTTGTAGGTGATCTCGCCGACATGATCGAAGGAGAAGGACACCGAGCCGGTTTCACCCAGGGCACCGCCGGCCTTGGAGAAGGTCGAGCGAACGACGGAGGCCGTCCGGTTGCGGTTATCGGTCAGTGTCTCGACGATGACGGCGACGCCGCCCGGACCATAACCCTCATAGCGGATCGAGTCGTAAGTCTCGGCATCGGCACCCGAGGCCTTCTTGATGGCGCGCTCGATATTGTCCTTCGGCATCGACTGCGCCTTGGCGTTCTGGACGGCGAGGCGAAGAGCGGCGTTCATGGTCGGATCGGGCAGGCCGGTCTTTGCAGCAACCGTGATTTCGCGCGCGAGCTTGGAGAACATCTTCGAACGGATACCGTCCTGCTTGCCCTTGCGGTGCATGATGTTTTTAAACTGTGAATGGCCAGCCATGGCACCCCTGATCAGGTCTGAATATTGGGAATGGGCGCCTTATAAGGGCGAAACCGGCCCTGTTCAAGCCCAAGCGACAGCCACGATGGACCTGTTGCGACAGGAACAAGTCAGCTGCGAACTCGTTGCCTCCACGAATTAACGTCAGGGAGACAGACGATATGGCAAGCTTCACCGAAGCCCGCGAAAATCCGGTAGAACAGCTCTGGGAAGAAATCGACAACGTACATGCCGGCATGCTCGGCCTCGTCGGCTCGGATCAGGCGATGCGCCCCATGGCACCGCAAGCAGACCGCTCGACGCACATCATCTGGTTCTTCACCAAGACGGACACCGATCTCGTCAAAGCCCTGCGGCCGGGCAGTCGCGCGCAGTTCTGCATTATCGGCAAGGATCACGATTATCATGCCTCGCTCACCGGCACCCTGACAGTGGTGAAGGATCAGGCGAAGATCGACGAATACTGGAATTCCGTCGTTGCAGCCTGGTACGAGGGCGGCAAGTCCGATCCTCTGCTGACCATGCTGGCGCTCTCCCTCGACGAGGGCGAGATCTGGGCCTCGACTGGCAGCACGATCAAGTTCGGCTGGGAAATCGCCAAGGCGAACCTCAACCCGGAAAAGATGCCTGACGTCGGCGTCCACCGCCACGTCCGCTTCGCCTGAGGCGCGGCCCGCCATCCAGCACAGGGGGTCTTCAGACCCCCTGTAGCACCAGGATCAGCGGCTTCTTCGGCAAAGTCCGCATCGACACCGTGAAGCCGCGATTCTCGGAAATCTGCGTGTCGAAGCCGTCGGTGAACATCGACAGGAATGTTTCGATCGGCGGCCCACGCCGATGCATGGGCAGGATTACCGCGGACCGCAGCCGCTTGACGATCCGGCTCATGCTGTCGGCACCCAGCGTCAATCCGCCATCCACAGGCACCATCAGGATATCCAGCCGACCGATCTCGCCATAATGCGTGTCGGTCAGCTCATGATGCAGATGCCCGAGATGGCCAATGCAGAGACCGGCGACCTCGATGATGAAGATCGAGTTGCCGTTAGGCTCCATGGCCCCGCCCCAGCTGCGGATGTCGGTGGAGACGTTCCGCACATAGGCGTCTCCCACCACGAGCCTATGCTCGATCGGTTGGCCAGGCTCCGCCTCGTTCCAACCCGGCAGTACGGCGCCGATCGCAGGATCAGGGTTGAGGGTATAATGGCTGGAATGCGCCTTGTTCATCATCACCACATCGGGTGTGCGTGACGTTCGAAGCCAGCCGTTGAAATCGGTGGCGATGGAAATACCGCCGGGCGTATCGATCTGGAATGTCGAATGGCCAATGAAGGTGATGACGACGTCTTCCTGGACCTGGGCGAGCGTCAGAGCCGGCCCACCCGAGGCGGGTGGCGTGTAATTGGCATATTGAACGTTCGGGAGTTTTTCGGCGATCAGCTGGCACTGGCTGACCTGCGGCCGCGCGGCTTCCTGTGCGAATGCGCTGCCGGCCAGTGCCGCGAGCGCCATCGTGGACAATACCAGTCTCAGCATCATGCCGCTCCCTGCACCGTATCCAGATCTCTGGAGGTGAGAATGCGGGAGCGCCGGGAAACCGTAAAGCGGTGACCCGGCCGGAAAGCGTCACAATGGCGTTATCAGCCCGCCGTCACGCCCAGAACGGCGGGATCGTCTCGGCCAGCCGCGGTCCGATCCGGAGAGGCGCAATCTTTTCGGCAAGCCCCGTCGCATCCGAGATTTCGACGCCGACGCCGCAAATGGTCGCCGGACCGCTGGCGGCCTCGAAGCGCCCCTTGGGCATCTTCGAGATGAAGCGGTTGAGCGGCTCTTCCTTCTCCATGCCGAGCGAGGAGTCATAGTCTCCGCACATGCCGGCATCCGACATATAGGCCGTGCCGCCGTTCAGGATCTGATGATCGGCGGTCGGCACATGCGTATGGGTGCCGACGACGAAGCTCGCCCGACCATCGACGAAATGGCCGAAGCACTGCTTTTCGCTCGTCGCCTCCGCGTGGAAATCGAACACGATGACATCGGCCTGCTCCTTAAGCGGACAGGCAGCCAGGATTGTCTCGGCCGACTTGAAGGGGTCGTCGAGCTCCGGATGCATGAAGACGCGGCCCATGATGTTGGCGACAAGAACGCGAGCGCCGTTGCGGGCATAGTAGAGACCGGAGCCCTTACCCGGCGTGCCGGAGGGATAATTCGCCGGCCGCAGGAACTGATCGTGGCGGGTACAGAAGGATACCGCCTCCTTCTGGTCCCAAACGTGATTGCCGGTCGTTACCACATCGGCGCCGGCATTGATCGTCTCGAGATAGATGTCTTCGGTGATCCCGAAGCCGCCAGCGGCGTTTTCGCCGTTGACGATGACGAAATCCAGCTTCAGGTCGGAGATGAGACCCGGCAAGCGCTCCCACACAGCCGTTCGTCCGGTCTTGCCTACCATATCTCCGAGAAACAGAAGTCGCATTTTCGTCCAATCAATCCGTGAATGTCTTGAGGCCGCTTTCGGTCAGCACGGCGTCCAGCCGGACATCATGAGCCTCGAAGGGCACTTCTGCCACCTCCTGACAGTCGAATGCAATGCCGATCAGCCGCGGATGCCGGCCTTTTTCCCGCAAACGCGCGATTGCCCGGTCGTAGTGACCGGCACCATAGCCGATCCGGTTGCCAGAGGCATCGAAGGCAGAAAGCGGTACGAGAAGCATTTCGGGGTCGAGAACGGCAGCCTCGGGGCCGGGACCTCGGGTGCCAAAGCCGGTGTTGACGAGTTCTGCTCCGGGCACCAGTTCGCGAAAGACAATGGTCTCCTTGTCCATCACCACGGGCAGGCAGAGACGCGCGCCCCGCGCCCTGAGCCGCGCCATCAAGGGGCGGATGTCAGCCTCCGAGCGGATCGGAAAAAAGCCGGACACGACGAGGCCGGGCTCGACGGGCAACGTGTCTCCCGCAACCTCCGCCATCGCGAGGCTATATTCCAGCCGGAGCCCATCCGGTATCGCATCCCGCGCCGTCAGCCGCTCATTGCGGATACCGGCCTTCAAATCCCGCTTCACACCCATCAGAACGCCTCTCGACAAGCAGACCCACCATTTTTGGGGAGGCATTTCGTGAAAAAACACGAATTTGCCGTTTATCAAGCCCGATTCAATTTCCCCTGAAAAACCAAGGCTTAACTCAATCCCCTTACACTAAGGTACAAGTCAACTCTCAAGGGGCACCTCTTCATGCAGTTCTTTTCGCGCTTCGGCATCACCAAAACAATCACCGCGACGACGGTCTTGATCCTCGTCGCGTCACTCGGCGCCGTCGCGTGGGTCATCTCCGGCAGCATCCAGACGCGCATCCAGGAACAGGCCATCGCCGGCCAGGATGCGAGCCTTCGCACCGCCGCCACCATCATCGAACGGGATCTGCCCGGCACACAGGTTACATGGGCCCAGGACGGCAATGTCCAGCGCATCGTGATGGAAACGATCCCGACGGAGTTCACCGAACACGGCATGATCGACACGATCGGCCGCATGACCGGCCAGACCGCGACGATCTTCGCCTGGGATGCCGAAAGCAAGGACTTCTGGCGCCGCACGACCAATATCATCAAGCCGGACGGCAACCGCGCCGTGGGCACGGCGCTCGGCCAAACCGGTGCCGTCTATCCTTTCGCCACCAAGGGTGAAGTCTATCGCGGCGAAGCCGTGATCCTGGAAACCCCCTATTACACGATCTACCAGCCAATCTTCTCTCCGGCCGGTGATGTGCTCGGCATCCTCTATGCCGGCGTTCGCAAGGCAGACATCAACAGCATCGCGACCGAGATGACCTATGCGATCGGCACCACGGCGCTGATCGTGCTCCTCCTCGCTGCAACCCTTATCGCACTCCTCGTCCGCCGCATCGTCGGCTCGCTGCCGCGTCTGACCGCCGTAGCCGACCGTCTGGCCTCGGGACAGCTCGAGACCTCCGTTCCGGATCAGGAACTGAAGAACGAGATCGGCGCCCTCGCCCGAGCGATCAATGTATTCCGCGAAAGCGCAATCCAGAAGATCGAGATCGAGCGCGGCGCTGCAGAAGCCGCCGCCCAAGGCGAGAGAGACCGCGCCGAGCGCGAAATTGCAAAGGCAGAAGACGCCCGCGCCGTGCAGGACGCAGTCGATTGTCTCGCTGATGGCCTCAACAAGTTGAGCGACGGCGACCTGACCGTCCGCATCGACCGCACCTTCGCTGGCAATCTCGATCGCCTGCGTGTCGACTTCAACGCCTCTGTCGAGAAACTCAGCAGCACGCTTTCCGAAATCCGCGGCGAAACCTCGGGCATCGAGGCGAGCTCCGCCGAGATGCGCTCCGCAAACGACGACCTGTCGAAGCGCACGGAACAGCAGGCAGCATCGCTCGAAGAAACCTCTGCCGCCCTGGAAGAGATCACCTCCACGGTTCGCGGGTCCTCGGCCAAGGCCGATGAAGCCGCCACCATGGCAACCAAGGCGCGCCAGAGCACCGAAACCTCCAGCAAGGTCGTGTCTGACGCGATCGCGGCAATGAGCCGCATTGAGCAGGCCTCGAGCGAAATCTCCAAGATCATCAACGTGATCGATGAGATCGCTTTCCAGACCAACCTCCTCGCTCTGAATGCCGGCGTGGAAGCCGCGCGTGCAGGCGAAGCCGGCAAGGGCTTCGCCGTCGTTGCCCAGGAAGTCCGCGAACTGGCCCAGCGTTCTGCAAACGCCGCCAAGGACATCAAGGCTTTGATCCAGAAGTCGGGCGAAGCCGTCGCCGGCGGCGTGTCGCTGGTTCAGCAGACCGGCACGGCACTCGGCGAGATCTCCAATCAGGTGGCTGTCATCAACGACCACATCACGGCGATCGCTTCGGCAGCGCGTGAACAGTCCGTCGCGCTCAACGAGATCAACGGTTCGGTCAACCACATGGACCAGTTCACCCAGAAGAACGCCGCCATGGTGGAAGAGGCGACTGCCGTCACGCACCGCCTCGCCGACAGCGCCCGCAATCTCGGCGGCTTCGTCGCGCAGTTCCGGATCGCCGGTGGCGCGAACCATGCCCAAGCTTACCAGCCTTCCGCCCCTGCCCCACGTGCCGCAGCCCCGCGCCCGGCCGCAGCGCCCGCGCAGGCCCGTCCAGTCGCCTCTCCGGCACGCAAGATGGTCGGCAACCTTGCCAAGGCCTTTGGCGGCGGCAATACGGCAGCCGCCGCCGCACAGGACAACTGGGAAGAATTCTGATCCCAGGTTTTTAGACAGCGAAAAGCCGTCGCGAGCGATCGCGGCGGCTTTTTTTCGTTTCGTCTCGAAAAAGAGAGGTGCGATCCACGGCAACCGGTGGATGTTTACGATCCTGGGTGCCTACAAACGTAGGTGGGCGCCATATGTCCGAGCCCACGGGCCCGGCCAGGGACAGCTCCCTTTGGATCGAGTATGGCCCCAGGGATTGTGGTTCCTGTCGTGAGGCGCAGATCGCATCTCAGATATAGGCGCTTCGCGGTCGCTGCGCCAGTGGGCTCGGCAAATAGTCCTCAGGGATGAGGCTGGGCTGTGGGTCGCTGGGTGAGCTTGCGGGTGATCCCGTTCAAGCGCTCCGCAAGGTCGGTAATCGCGTGGACCACGGCCTCCTCGCGGTGATGCACACCGGACAGGACGCTATCGCGCCCTTCACGGAAGCCGGCAAGCTCCGCCTCTGCTGCCGCAAGCCGCCGGTTAAGTTCGGACATTTCATCCATGACCATGATCCCGGCCATGACGGTGATCCTGAGATCGCCGATTTCGCCGAACTGTCCCTTGAGGTGACCGACATAACGATCGAACTGACCCGCGAGCTCGGTCAGATGGTCCTCCTGACCTTCCTCGCAAGCCATGCGATAGGCTTTTCCATCGATCGTGACTGTGACCTGCGCCATCGGCGTTCCAACTCTTTTCTACGCGTGGCGCCGAGGCGCCAGAAGCAAACAGGGACAATCCAGCCAGCGATCAGCGATCGAGCACCGCCCGGATCGTCTCCATGGCCGTGACCAGGCGACGAGACACTTCTCGGTTGACCTCTTCGAGCCGGTTGGCTCGAAACTCCGACTGGTCGAGTTCCTGGGCGAGCCGTGACCGATCGGCATGCACACGCCGGACCTCGCCGTCGATCTCCGTGTTCTCGCGTTCTGCCTCGAAGCGCATGTCGACGGCGTTCTCCAACCCGGCGACAGCCTGGCGAAGCGCCGTGAGCGCGGCATCCACCGAATTTTCCGTCGGCATAGTTTTGCCCCTGCCTCACTCACGTCTGTAAACAACACGAATCGCCATGGCCGCCGCGATGATTTCAGGCGGGACAGTAAGCCCCGCCCTTGCCGCGCGTCAATAAAGTGCAAGCCATCCAGACAAGCCAATTCTGTGGAAGACTGCCACAACATGCCGCCCGCGAAGTCATAGCTGAAACTCGCACAAGAATGAGGCAGAGCGATGATTTCTTGGCTCCAGAAACGCCCGGAGCCGGGCCATTTGTTGACTTGCGCGATGCACCTGCTAAGGATCACCCCGTTCAGGCGGCCCACCCCGGCGGGCCGTGTCTCGAAGCCCCGGAACAAGCGGAAAAGCCATGATTTCTCCCGAAAAACATCAGCGGATGGCGAATGCGATCCGTTTCCTCGCCATGGATGCAGTGGAAAAGGCCAATTCCGGCCATCCGGGCATGCCCATGGGCTGCGCCGATGTCGCGACCGTTCTCTTCAGCCGCTACCTGAGCTTCGACCCCAAGAACCCGCTCTGGCCCGACCGTGACCGTTTCGTCCTGTCGGCCGGACATGGCTCGATGCTGATCTACTCGCTCCTCTATCTTACGGGATATGAGGACATGACGATCGAGGACATCAAGTCCTTCCGTCAACTCGGCGCCAAGACCGCCGGCCATCCGGAATACGGCCACGCCTCCGGCATCGAGACGACGACCGGTCCGCTCGGCCAGGGCATTGCCACGGCCGTTGGCATGGCGCTCGCCGAAAAGAAGCTCGAAGACGAGTTCGGCTCGGATCTGCAGAACCATTACACCTACGTGCTTGCCGGTGACGGCTGCCTTATGGAAGGCATCAGCCAGGAAGCGATCACGCTCGCCGGCCACCTGAAGCTCAACAAGCTGATCGTCTTCTGGGACGACAACGGCATTTCGATCGACGGCGCAGTCTCGCTCGCCGACTCGACCGACCAGCACGCCCGTTTCCGTTCGGCCAACTGGAACACGATTGCCATCGACGGCCATGATCCGGAAGCGATTGCCGCGGCCATCGAGACCGCCAAGAAGTCCGACAAGCCGACCATGATCGCCGCCAAGACGGTCATCGGCTTCGGTGCCCCGAACAAGGCCGGCACCCACAAGGTTCACGGCTCGCCGCTCGGCGCCGATGAAATTGCCGCCACCCGCAAGGCGCTCGGCTGGAACGAGGAAGCCTTCTCGATCCCCGCTGACGTGCTCGATGCCTGGCGCCTCGCCGGCCTGCGCTCGACGAAGACCCGCAAGGACTGGGAAGCCCGCCTCGCTGGCGCCGATGCCGAGAGGCGCGCCGAATTCAACCGCCGCTTCGCCGGCGAACTGCCCGGCACGCTCGTCGGCGCCGTCGACGCCTACAAGAAGAAGCTCGCAGAAACCAAGCCGACGGTTGCAACCCGCAAGGCGTCCGAAGATGCGCTCGAAGTCATCAACGGCGTCGTCACCGAAACGCTCGGCGGCTCAGCCGACCTGACCGGCTCGAACAACACCAAGACCAGCCAGACCAAGTCGATCACCCCGACCGACTTCTCCGGCCGTTACATCCACTACGGTATCCGCGAACACGGCATGGCGGCTGCCATGAACGGGATCGCGCTGCATGGCGGCCTGATCCCCTATTCCGGCGGCTTCCTCATCTTCTCGGACTATTGCCGTCCGTCGATCCGCCTCGCCGCCCTCATGGGCATCCGCGTCATCCACGTCCTGACCCATGATTCCATCGGTCTCGGCGAAGACGGCCCGACCCACCAGCCGGTCGAGCACATGGCAGCGCTCCGCGCCATTCCGAACCTGATGATGTTCCGCCCGGCCGACGCCACGGAAACGGTGGAATGCTGGCAGGTGGCACTCGAAACCAAGGATCGCCCGTCGGGTCTCGCGCTGACGCGCCAGAACCTGATCCCGGCCCGCACGGAGTATGAAGAGCGCAACCTTTGCGCCCAGGGCGCCTACGAGCTGATCTCGTCCAGCGACGCCAAGGTCTCGATCTTCGCTTCCGGTTCGGAAGTGGAAATCGCGATCAAGGCCCAGCAGCAGCTGGAAGCCAAGGGCATCCCGGCCCGCGTCGTCTCCGTTCCCTGCTTCGAACTGTTCTTCGAACAGGGCGCCGACTACCAGGAAGCGATCATCGGCAATGCGCCGGTCAAGATCGCCGTCGAAGCCGGCATTCGCCAGGGCTGGGACGCGATCATCGGCTCGACCGGCACCTTCATCGGCATGAAGTCCTTCGGCGCCTCCGGCCCGGCCAAGGAACTCTACAAGCACTTCGGCATCACGGCAGACGCGGTTGTCGCCGCCGCCGAAGCCAAGCTTGCCTGACACCATCCCGCCAGGGCGCAAGCACTGCGCCCTGACCTGCCTGCCAAGCCATCTATCCAATCGGGAGTGCTCAAATGACTGTGAAAGTTGCCATCAACGGCTTCGGCCGTATCGGACGTAACGTCCTCCGCGCCATCGTCGAATCCGGCCGTACCGACATCGAAGTCGTCGCCATCAACGATCTCGGCCCGGTCGAAACCAACGCCCACCTGCTGCGCTACGACTCGATCCACGGCAAGTTCCCGGCCACGGTCAAGGTCGAAGGCGACACGATCATCGTCGGCGGCGGCAAGCCGATCAAGGTGACCGCGATCAAGGATCCGGCCACGCTTCCCCACAAGGAACTCGGCGTCGACATCGCCATGGAATGCACGGGCATCTTCACCTCGCGTGACAAGGCCGCCCTTCACCTCCAGGCCGGCGCCAAGCGCGTCATCGTCTCGGCGCCGGCTGACGGTGCCGACCTGACGGTCGTCTTCGGCGTCAACGACGACCAGCTGACCAAGGATCATCTGGTCATCTCCAACGCGTCCTGCACGACGAACTGCCTGGTTCCTGTCGTCAAGACGCTTGATGACGCCGTCGGCATCGACCACGGCTTCATGACCACGATTCACTCCTACACGGGTGACCAGCCGACGCTCGACACCATGCACAAGGACCTGTACCGCGCCCGCGCCGCAGCCCTGTCAATGATCCCGACCTCGACGGGTGCCGCCAAGGCCGTGGGCCTCGTCCTGCCGCACCTCAAGGGCCGCCTCGACGGCACCTCGATCCGCGTGCCGACCCCGAACGTCTCTGTCGTCGATTTCAAGTTCGTCGCCAAGAAGAACACCTCGGCGCAGGAAATCAACGACGCGATCATCGCCGCCTCGGATGGCGCGCTGAAGGGCATCCTCGGTTACACCGACGAGCCACTGGTCAGCCGCGACTTCAACCACGACAGCCACTCGTCGATCTTCGCGCTCGACCAGACCAAGGTGCTTGAAGGCAACTTCGTTCGCATTCTGACCTGGTACGACAACGAGTGGGGCTTCTCCAACCGCATGTCGGACACGGCAGTGGCGATGGCCAAGCTCATCTGAACTTACTGACTTAGTCTCCTATGAAGGCGGGCCAGCAATGGCCCGCCTTTTTTCGCTTCGACTGCAGCCTCGGCAACGTGCACCAACTCGTCGCGTGTTGCGCACTTATCTGCGGCTGCTCTCCAACCGAGATAAAACTTTGTGGTGCGGATTAAAGAATTTAAATTCGCCCCACAATCATCATGATCTTGTTCCAGTTTCTTCAGGCCGTTCGGCAAGCACGATATTACCCTGTCTGAAAATCAACCCGTCTCACGATGGGCAGCGACGACCATCGGTTTGACACCCTGATGGCCGCAGCGGACAGTGGTGGGTGTTGCCGCCCGGCCGGCATCGGGAAAGGGGAAGAGGGTTGAGCGAATTCTATGCGGTCACACTGGTTGCAACGGCCCTGGTTTTTCTGGCTGCCTTTTCAAGCCTGATCGCCTTTCGCTTCGGCGCCCCCCTCCTTCTTCTTTTCCTCACGATCGGCCTTGGCGCCGGTGTCGACGGTCTCGGGATCGAATTCTCCAATTTCCCCCTCGCCTATGTCGTCGGCTCGCTTGCCCTTGCGGTCGTGCTCTTTGATTCCGGTTACGGCACATCGCTGCAATCTTTCCGCCTCTCGGCCGCACCCGCACTGACACTCGCCACGTTCGGCGTGCTGCTCACGACCGTTCTTCTCGGCCTTGCCGCCCACATTCTCTTCGGCTTCGGCTATCTCGAAGGTCTGTTGCTCGGCGCCATCCTCGCCTCGACCGATGCCGCCGCCGTCTTCTTCCTGCTGCGCATCGGCGGCATCAACATCCGTGACCGCGTCCGCTCTACGCTGGAAGTCGAATCCGGCACCAACGACCCTATGGCGATCTTCCTCGCCATCGCCCTGGTCGAACTCATCTCCAGTGGCAGCGGTTCAGAAGGGCTGTCGCTCGAATTGCTCAGGCTCTTCGTCGAACAGATGGGGATCGGCCTGATCCTCGGTCTCGCCGGCGGCGCATCGATCGCCTTCATCCTGCGCCGGCTGCATATCGAGCAGGGCCTAGCCCCGATCTTCATGCTGGCAATTGCCCTGATGATCTTCTCCTTCACCGGCCTGATCGGCGGCAGCGGCTTCCTCGCGGTGTATGTTGCCGGCATCTACGCCGGATCCCGCAAGCTGCCGGCGACGGTTGCGATCAAGCGTTTCCAGGATGGCATGACCTGGCTTGCCCAGATCGTCATGTTCCTAGTGCTGGGGCTTTTGGCGACACCGTCGCAATTCCCGCAGATTCTGCTGCCCGCCGTCCTGCTCGCACTCTTCCTGGTCTTCATCGCCCGTCCGCTGGCCGTCTGGCTCTGCCTGCTTCCCTTCGACTTCACCCAACGCGAAACCGGCTTCATCGCCTGGGTCGGTCTGCGCGGGGCCGTGTCGATCCTGCTCGGCATCGTGCCGGTCGTCGGCAACATGGAGAATGGCGAAGTCTTCTTCAATACGGCCTTCATCGTCGTCATGATCTCGCTGGTGCTGCAGGGCTGGACCATCAAGCCGCTCGCCAAGCGCCTCGGCCTGATCATTCCGCCGCGCATCGGCGCGATCGACAAGGTCGAGCTCGACCTGCCGGGTACGGCCAACCACGAACTGCTCGCCTACCGTGTCGTTGCCGGCAGCCCTGTCCTCGGGGGCGAGCGCATCCCGCGCTGGGCGATGCCGTCACTCGTCATCCGCGACGGCAAGTCGATGCGCTACCAGTATGCCGGACGCCTGCGTGAGAATGACCAGGTCTACCTTTTCATAGCACCCAGCTATTCCAAGCTGCTCGACCGGCTCTTTGCCACTGAGGCGCCCGTGGAGGAGGATGATGGCGAGTTTTTCGGCACCTTCGCCATCTCACCCACGAGCCATGTGCGCGACATCGACGAGGCCTACGGCCCGCTGTCCATCTCCGACAGCGAGCGCGGCAAGACGATCGCCGAACTGATCACCCAGCGCGTCGGCGGCCGTGCCGACTATGCCGATCGCGTTCGCCTCGGCACCATTGTCCTCATCGTCCGCGACATCGACGAGCACGGCCACATCGCCTCCGTCGGCGTTTCCATGGAGCCGGTGGAGCCGGCAACGACATGGCCGATCTTCCTGAATATCCGCGAACTCGCCCATGCGCTGCGCGATTACCTGCGTCGCAAACGAGCCGCGATCAGCGCCCAGCAGACCGGCGAAAAATGAAGCGGCGCGCCTTGCGCCGTCATACGAGCGGTGTAAGGTCCGGCCCGTCAGCCCCATTCAACAGCATTCAAGACGGGTAGATCCATGCCGGCTTTCAAGACACTCGACGACCTCACCGACATCGCAGGCAAGCGCATTCTTGTCCGCGTCGATCTCAACGTTCCCGTCACCGACGGCAAGGTTTCCGATAAGACCCGCATCGAACGCGTGGCGCCGACCATCCTGGAACTGTCGGAAAAGGGCGCCAAGGTCATCCTGCTCGCGCATTTCGGCCGTCCGAAGGGCGAACCGGTTGCCGACCAGTCGCTGTCGCTGATCGCTCCGGCAGTCGAGGAAGTGCTCGACCAACACGTCGCCTTCGCCTCCGATTGCATTGGCGCTCCCGCAGCCGAAGCCATTGCCGCCATGAATGACGGCGACATCCTGCTTCTGGAAAACACCCGCTTCCACAAGGGCGAAGAGAAGAACGAGGCCGGCTTCGTGGCGGAACTCGCCAAGAACGGCGACATCTATGTCAACGACGCCTTCTCCGCCGCCCATCGCGCGCATGCATCGACCGAAGGCCTCGCTCATCACCTGCCAGCCTACGCCGGCCGCACCATGCAGGCGGAACTCGAAGCGCTGGAAAAGGGCCTGGGACAACCGACCCGTCCGGTCGTCGCCATCGTCGGTGGCGCGAAAGTCTCGACCAAGATCGATCTGCTCTCCAACCTCGTGACCAAGGTCGATGCCCTCGTCATCGGCGGCGGCATGGCAAACACCTTCATCGCTGCCCAGGGCATCGATGTCGGCAAGTCGCTCTGCGAGCATAACCTCGCCGACACCGCGCGCTCGATCATGGAAACCGCCAAGACCGCCGGCTGCGCCATCGTGCTGCCGGTCGACGGCGTCGTCGCCCGCGAGTTCAAGGCCAATGCCGCGAATGAGACGGTGGACGTCTCGGCCATCCCGGCCGATGCCATGATGCTCGACGTCGGCCCGAAATCGATCGACCTGGTCAATGACTGGATCGGCAAGGCCGCGACGCTGGTCTGGAACGGCCCGCTCGGCGCATTCGAGATCACGCCCTTCGACAAGGCGACCGTTTCGGCCGCCCTGCATGCCGCCGAACAGACCAAGGCCGGCAAGCTCGTCTCCGTCGCCGGCGGTGGCGACACGGTTTCCGCGCTGAACCATGCCGGCGTAGCCGACGACTTCTCCTATGTTTCGACTGCCGGTGGCGCCTTCCTGGAATGGATGGAAGGCAAAGAACTGCCGGGCGTGGCCGTGCTCACCAAGGGCTGATCCACCCCCGAGAGGCAAAAGCATTATGAACCGCGTGTCTCCGGGCACGCGGTTTTTTTGTGTCCAGCGTGATTGGGCTGCGCCATCATCAATGTTAGCATGTCCGCAAAAGGAACAGCGCGGCATTGAACCGGTTCTTCTGAGCTATGAACCGATCTCGATCAGGCCATTTCAGCACGGCAAATTTCGTGCCGTTTGAAATGGATTTAAAAATCTTTGAATTTTCAAACGATTGAAATGATTTCAATCGTTTCAATAGCTTAGCCACCCATTTTCCCATTGCGGAAGTTCTGTTATCGCCGATGTCATCGCGGTCTTGAATGACCGAAAGGCGGTCAGAGAGCGACCGGGACGGCGAAAGCGCAGTCAGCAGACACAGAGATTGTCCGGCGCGAAGGCGTCATATTCAGGGATAGGAGTGAGATATGGTGGACGCGAAAATGTTGAACAAGATCACCTCGGCGCCCGGCTTCATTGCAGCGCTGGATCAGAGTGGAGGTTCGACACCCGGCGCCCTGCGTCTCTACGGCATCTCCGAAAACGACTACCAGGGCGACGACGAGATGTATCGTCTTATCCACGCCATGCGCGTGCGCATCATGAAGGCCCCTGCCTTCACCGGCGACAAGGTCATCGGTGCGATCCTCTTCGAACGCACCATGGATGGCGACGTGGACGGCGAGCCCGTCCCCTCTTATCTCTGGGACAAGCGCGGCGTCGTGCCCTTCCTGAAGATCGACAAGGGCCTGCTGGATGAAGAGAACGGCGTGCAGAAGATGAAGCCGATGCCAGAGCTCGATGCGCTGCTGATCCGCGGTCGCGAGAAGGGCATCTTCGGCACCAAGATGCGCTCGGTCATCGCCCATGCCGACAAGGCCGGCATCGCCGCCGTGGTCCGCCAACAGTTCGAGGTCGCCCGCCAGATCATCGGTCAGGGCCTTGTCCCGATCGTCGAGCCGGAAGTCTCGATCAAGAGCCCGAGCAAGGCCGAGGCCGAAGCCATCCTGCGCGACGAGATCGCGAGCGAACTCGACAAGCTGCCGGCCGACGACAAGGTCATGCTGAAGCTCACCATCCCGACGGTCGCCGATTTCTACGCCCCACTCGTCGCCCACAAATCCGTCGTACGCGTTGTGGCCTTGTCCGGCGGCTATAGCGCTGTGGATGCCTGCGAGAAGCTCCGCCAGAACCATGGCATGATCGCCAGCTTCTCGCGCGCGCTGGCCGAACAGTTGCGCGTCTCCATGAGCGATGCCGAGTTCAACACAAGCATCGCCAAAACGATCGACGAGATCTACGCAGCAAGCGCCAACAAGGTCGGCGCAATGGCCGCCGAATAAGCGGCGGCAACCTTCAGCCAAACTTGTCATCAGGACACGATAGCCCGGCCACGCGCCGGGCTTCTTGCATTAACAGTGGGGCGACCGAACATCGGAGCACCCCATGCCGCCTGCCGCCAGGACCATCCCCTTCGTCACCGTCGACGTCTTCACCGATAAACGCTTTGCCGGCAATCCGCTGGCCGTCATCATGGATGCCAGGGATCTCAGTGGGCCGGAGATGCAGACGATTGCCGCCGAGTTCGGCTATTCGGAGACGACCTTCGTCCTGCCACCGCGCGATCCGCAAAACACGGCCGAAGTCCGCATCTTCACACCCGTCACCGAAGTGCCCTTTGCCGGCCATCCGAATGTCGGCACAGCCCATGTGCTCGCCACGGCCGGCAGCGTTTTCGGCATGCCGGTCGGGGACGAGATCCGCTTCGAGGAGAAGGCCGGTCTCGTCGAGATCGCAGTCAGCCGCGGTCCCGGGGGCAAGGTCACCGAAACCGCGATCCGCGCGCCCGGGCCACTGACCATTGGAGCCAGCATTTCCGCTACCGTTATGGCCCCTTGCATCGGTCTTGCGGCATCAGACATCGGAACAGACACACACGAACCGATCTTTGCCTCCGTCGGACTGAAATTCATTCTGGTCGAGGTGATAAGCCTCGAAGCACTCGGCCGGGCGAACCCGCGCGTGGAGCCACTCGAGTTGCTCCGCACTGCCCACGAAGACGAGAATTCCGACTGCGCCACTTTCCTCTACACCTGGGTCGGCCCCGATCATGTCCGGGCTCGCATGTTCGCCCCTTTCGACAATGTCGCGGAAGATCCGGCGACGGGCAGCGCTTCTGCCGCGCTCGGAGCTTTCCTGGCCACGCTCGGTCCTGCGCCGCCCGAAAGGCGCATTCTGGTCGAGCAAGGCGTGGAAATGGGTCGGAGAAGTCTCATCGGGGTGACTGTCACGACGACAGCCGGACAGTTCGATCAGGTGACGATCAGCGGAAGCACCGTGGCCGTCATGCGCGGCGAAATCAGCCTGTGATCCCAAGGCAACCACCACCGCGATAACGCACAATCCTTGTGCTTATGCCAAAAACTTCGGCAGTCGATCCTTGCCCAATTCGGCCGTTTAACCTATATCCTGCGGCGAGGACGACCTCCCCTATTGGGCTTCATCGAAATGCGGGACGACCCGCCTGTTTTCCCGGAGGGAAGAACATGCGCACCGGCGCAGACCGCATTCGCCATGCCGTAAGCTTCGAACTTCTCGGCCTTGCCTTGATCGTACCGATCGGCAGTTGGGTATTTTCCATGCCTGTCGCCGACATAGGTATTGTCGGCGTCGTCAGCGCCACGCTCGCGACGGCTTGGAACTACGTCTACAATCTGGGCTTCGACCACGCGCTGCGCCGCTTTACCGGCACGACGCTGAAGACCGTCGGCATGCGGATTGTACATGCCATGCTTTTCGAAGCCGGCCTGCTGATGATCCTCATGCCCTTCATCGCCTGGTATCTGGGCATCAGCCTCTGGCACGCCTTCGTGATGGACGTCGCCTTCGCGCTTTTCTACATGGTCTACGCCTTCGCCTTCAACTGGGGCTATGATCGCCTTTTCCCCCTGCCGGAGTGGCAGAACGCAGCGGAAGCGGGCAAGGCCTAAGGGGCCGTCAGGGCCGGATCAGAAGCGTGATCGACCAGGTGACGAAAGCGACGACGGCAAGCTTCCAGAAGTCGCCTCGGCGCCGGAGACCCGGCAGGCCGAGCGGCTTGATCAGCTGAACGATCATCAAGAGGATCAGAAAGGCGGAGATGGCCTTTGTCATCGGCATTCCTTGTGGACTTGCATCTGCGGGCGGCTCGGACATCGCGTGAAGCAGCAACTCAGCCACAAGCATGTCACTTTTGCCCGCCAGAAGGATTCCCTGCAAGCACCAAGCGTCGCATTCAGATTACGGTAGGAAGATCGGTCTACTGTGAACGAGTCGTGCTGCTCCGTTCGGACACCACTCACTCCAATCGACAAGAATGCCATGAGACGTAATCTTCTGCCGGTAATGGCCCTTCTCCTGGGCACGCTCTTCCTGTTCCTCGGAAACGGCCTTCATGGTCTGCTTCTGCCCGTGCGGGGTGCGGCCGAGGGTTATTCGAACGAAGTGCTTGGTCTGCTCGGGACTACCTGGGCCGCCGGTTTCGTGCTCGGCTGCTTCGTCGCGCCCAAGCTCGTCATGCGGGTCGGCCATGTCCGGGCCTTCTCGACCTTCGTCGCCCTGATACTGGTGAACGCGCTCCTCACCGGCATTGTCGTCGATGCCTATTGGTGGGTGGCGCTCCGCGTCATCACCGGCTTCTGCACCGCCGGCACGTCCATGATTATCGAGAGCTGGCTGAACGAGCGCGCGACCAATGAGAGTCGCGGCATGATCTTTTCCTTCTACATCTCGATCACGCTGATCGGGGTGGTCGGCGGACAGATGCTGGTCGGCTTCTTCGATCCGGCCACGACCATCCTCTTCATGATCTGCGGCATCGTTTATGGCTTCGCGATCATGCCGACCTTGATGTCGACCGCAGCCTCGCCACAGCCGCTCCGATCCATCAAGCTCGACTTGCCACTGCTCTACCGCAACTCGCCCGTTTCCTTCGTCGGCATCCTCATGATCGGCATCGCCAATGGCGCCTATGGCACGCTCGGGGCAGTCTTTGGATCACGCGTCGGTCTTGACCCGTCGACCATTGCGCTGCTGCTGTCGGTCACGATCTTCCTCGGCGCAATCATGCAATTTCCGGCAGGCAAGCTCTCCGATCGCATAGATCGCCGCTACGTTTTGGCAGCACTTTCGGCAATCGCCGCCTTCGCGGCGCTCGCGATGGTGGCCATCACGCCTTCCGATCCGCTCTGGATCTTCATTTTCGTCGGCATATACGGCGCCGCCGCCAATGCGCTCTATCCGATTGCCGTGGCCCATGCGAACGACTTCGCCAAGCCCGACGAGTTCGTGAAGGTGTCAGGCGGCCTGCTATTGCTGTTCGGGATCGGAACGATCATCGGGCCGACGCTCGGCGGTCCCGTCATGACAGCTGCAGGTCCCTATGCGCTCTTTGCCGTCACGGCGATATCGCATCTGCTGATCTCGGCCTATGCGATCTACCGCAGCCGCACACGCGCTGCGATCCCGGCCGAGGATCGTGAAAACATGCCGAACCTGCCCATTTCCGCGTCGCCAATGAGCAGTACGCCGGAAGGCCTGAGCCTCGATCCACGCGCGTCTCCGTTTCCGGAAGAGGGAGAGTTTGACGACCAGCAGCGGAGGGAGGAACACCCGTGATGATCGATGAAGAGCCCCGCAAACGCAGCACCGGGCACGAGCTCGGCTGCGACCTGTCCAGCATATCATCGGATGAGCTGCGCCACCGGATCGCCCTGCTCGAAGCGGAGATTGTCCGAATCAAAGCCGAGATCGAGCGCAAGGATGCTGGCCGGAAAGCCGCCGACAGCCTCTTCGGCCCCAAAGTATAACGGGTGAAAAATGCAGATATGCGCGGAAATGAACGCCTTTTCACTTTCCCGTTTACTTCATGTTAAGCATTTTACGGGAAACTAAGTTCATCCAGAGCTCCTGGATTCAGGCAGTTCATCTTTCATGTTGAGCCTCTGATTTTCCCTGTTTTACCTTGAGAGCCGCATTTGCGGCTCTTTTTTTGTCCCATTTGCCAAAGGTTTCACGAAAGTGTGGGAATTAACCCTTCCTTAAGTTTCACCTTGCGGATTTGGGCTATTGGTAGCATCGTAGCCTCACAAAATGCGGCAGGAACAAGTTCGTAGCACTGTCGTTACATGCTTCAAGTGATGCGTTTACAGGGAAACATCCATGTCTGAACTCGGTATGAATACGGTTAGCTTCGCCGGTCGCGTCGCAGCATCCAGCCAGTTCAAGGCGACCTATGCCGAGGGTATGGGTCTGGTCGAAGAAACGGCTGCATATCTCGATGGCCCGGGCCGCGCAGCCGCAAAGGTTCTGCCGCGTCAGGCATCGGTCCTTTACGCCGCTGAATCCATGCGCCTGACCACCCGCCTGATGCAGATGGCCTCCTGGCTGCTGCTGCAGCGTGCCGTCAACAATGGCGAGATGAGCCGCGATCAGGTTCTCTCCGAAAAAAGCAAGGTACGCCTCGACGGCTTCAACGTCGATCGTGCAGCCCCCGGCTGGAACGACCTGCCGGAAGGCTTCCGCGACCTCGTCGAGCGTTCGTTGCGCCTGCAGAACCGCATCGCCCTTCTCGACCGCGAGATCTATCGTCCTGCGAGCGAAGAAGAGTTCCAGCCGGACAACGAAAACAGCGTCCAAGCTCAGCTGAACCTGTTGCGCACCGCCTTCAACGCAGGCTGATCAAAGCCCGTAAGCACCACCTCGAACCCGGCCAGCGAAAACTGGCCGGGTTTTTTGCTGCCAATTTGCCTAAAATAGATTGCATCGATGAATTATTTACAACTTTAAATAATATGCGACACTGGTCCCTGTTCCAAACACTGGGAGAGGTCCATGACCAAATTCATCTTGTCTATTGATGGTGGCGGGATCCGGGGCGTGATCCCTGCCGTCGTGTTGACCGTTCTGGTCAAGAAGCTGGCAGCCCGAAACAAGACCCTGCCGCTACATCGCTACTTTCATCTGATCGCGGGTACATCGACGGGTGCGATCATCGCGGCAGGCCTAACCTGCCCTCGCCCCGGCCGCCCAAAGGAGCCCGCGGCAGACCCGCAGGCCCTGCTTGCCCTCTACAAGGACCAGGGTCCGAAGATCTTCGACATCGGCCTGTTCCGGAAGATGGCGAATTTCGGCGGCCTCTTCGAGGAACGATACGATGCCGCGGCCCTCGAGAAGATCCTGATCGATATGCTGGGCAAGAAGGCGGAGGTCAGGGACGCACTGACCAAGGTTCTGATTACGGCCTACGACATTCATGCCCGCCGAGCCGTGTTCATGACCAATGCCGACAAGGACCACGAGCGCTTCTACTACTGGCAGGCGGTCCGCGGCTCTTCGGCGGCACCCACCTATTTCGAACCGGGACTCGTCGAGGATCTCACCCGCACCGCGCATGGCCAGACGCCGATGATTCCCTTGATCGACGGTGGCGTCTTTGCCAACGATCCCGCCATGGCGGCCTATGTCGAAGGCTCCAAACTCGGCTGGCGGGAAAATGGCGAGGAGATGGTGATCCTCTCCCTCGGAACCGGTTCGGCGAACCGGAAAATCCCCTATCAGCAGGCCAAGAGCTGGGGCGCTGGTGGCTGGATCAATCCGGCCAATGACACGCCGCTGATCTCCGTCCTCATGCAGGGCCAGTCGAGTACCGCATCCTATCAACTGAACAAGCTGCTCAACCGCGAGCCGCCCTCCTTTGCCGATGGCGCCACGGTGGTGACCCTCTCGAATCGGAAGGGGCTCAACTACTTTCGGCTCGACGCGCCGCTGGTCGGCGTCAATGACGCTCTGGACGATGCCACGCCGGGCAATATTGCGGATCTGGAGAAATTCGGGCGAACGCTGGCTGAGAAACACGATCTCGCGCTGGAAGAAATTGCCGACCGGATCACGGCGATCTGATACCCATCGTTCAGAGACTGCCCGAAACGACAAAGCCCGGCGCGAAGGCCGGGCTTTTCGTATGCGGATCGTTCGAAACGATCAGAGGCCGAGGCCACCGAAACGCTTGTTGAACTTGGAAACGCGGCCGCCACGGTCCAGCATAGCCTGGTTGCCGCCGGTCCATGCCGGGTGCGAGGTGGGGTCGATTTCGAGGTTCATGACGGCGCCTTCCGAACCCCAGGTCGAACGAGTCTGGTATTCGGTACCGTCGGTCATGACGACCTTGATGACGTGGTAATCGGGATGGATGTCAGCCTTCATCGCTCTATTCCTGCTGTGCCGTGGGGTCCATTTGCCGCAATTGCCTCGGCAGAACCTATTCAATAGATGAAGCCGCAGTCCGTCTGAGCTACGGCTTCCCAATTCGATGCCGTGCCTATACATGAAGGATGCAGGGATAACAAGTGCCATGGCGCGAAAGCCCGTGTGCGCTGAAGGAGCATGACAGAGTGACCTCGGAAGCCGAAAATACAGACAAGAAACGCCGCTCTCTGAAGCCTCTGACCAGCCTCTACCCCTATCTGAAGAACTACCGGGGACTGGTGGCTGGCGCCCTGATCTTCCTCGGTCTCGCAGCGGCCACGACGCTTGCCCTGCCGATCGCCATCCGTCGCATGCTCGACCATGGCTTCCAGGCATCCGACAGCGCGTTCATCAACCGATACTTCGCCATGATGATCGTCATGGCCATCGTGCTCGCGGTCGCAAGCGCCCTTCGCTATTACTACGTGATCACCATCGGCGAGCGCGTGGTCGCCGATCTACGCCGGGATGTCTTTGCCCATGTCACCCGCCTGTCGCCCTCCTTCTTCGACGTCAACCAGTCGGGCGAGATCGTCTCGCGCCTCACCGCCGACACGACCCAGCTGAAATCTGCCGTCGGCGCGACGGCTTCGCTTGCCCTCCGCAACACGATTCTCTGTCTCGGCGCCGTCGTCATGATGATCGCGACGAGCCCGAAGCTTTCGATCATGGTGCTGGCGGCGATTCCGATCATCGTCTTTCCGCTGGTCGGATTCGGCCGCTCCGTGCGCCAACGCTCCCGCGCCGCCCAGGACACGCTGGCCGAAGCTTCGTCCTATGCCGGCGAGGTGATCGGCGCGGCGCGCACCCTGCAGGCTTTCAATGCTGAAGAGGGCGCCCGGGAACGCTACTCCTCATCCGTCGAGAGCGCTTACGAGGCCGCCCGCTCGGCGATCAAATCCCGCTCGCTTCTGACGGGCGTCGCAATTGCGCTCGTCTTCGGCAGCGTCGTCGGTGTTCTCTGGTACGGCGCCCAGAGCGTGCTCGCCGGCTCCATGAGCGGCGGCACGCTCGGCCAGTTCCTCCTTTATTCGCTGATCGCCGCGGGCTCTCTCGGCACGCTGTCGGAAGTCTGGGGCGAACTCTCCCAAGCGGCCGGCGCCGCCGAGCGCCTGCACGAACTGCTGGAAGAACATCCGGCGATCGCCGCACCTGCCCTGCCCAGAGCCCTGCCAGAACCGGCCCAGGGCAGCGTCACCTTCGACGATGTCCATTTCGCCTATCCATCCGCAAAGACAAAATCGGCGCTCAACGGCCTTTCCTTCTCTGTCGCCCATGGTGAGACGGTCGCCATCGTCGGCCCGTCCGGCGCAGGCAAGAGCACGATCTTCTCCCTGATCCTGCGCTTCTACGACCCTGCCTCCGGCACGATCGGCCTCGACGGTGTCGACATTCGCGAGGCAGATCCGCAGGCCGTGCGTGCTCGTATCGCGATCGTCCCGCAGGACACCACGATCTTTGCCACTTCGATCCACGAGAACATCGCCTTCGGCAGCCCCCATGCATGCCGCGACATGGTCGAAGTGGCTGCCGAGGCCGCCCAGGCGAGTGAATTCATCGGCCGTTTGGAGAATGGCTTCGACACGATCGTCGGCGAACGCGGCATCACACTCTCGGGTGGCCAACGCCAGCGCATCGCGATCGCCCGCGCTTTGCTGCGCGACGCACCGCTCCTCCTGCTCGACGAAGCCACCTCGGCACTGGACGCCGAAAGCGAGACGCTGGTGCAGAAGGCCCTCGATGGCCTGATGCGCGACCGCACGACGATCGTGATCGCCCATCGCCTCGCAACCGTGCTCAAGGCAGACCGTATCCTCGTGCTCGATGCTGGCCGGATCGTCGAGGAAGGCACCCACCAGAGCCTCATCCAGCAGGGCGGTCTCTATGCGAAACTCGCTCGCCTGCAGTTCGAGACCGGCGGCCGCGACTTCACCATAGCCGCCCAGTAAACCAAACGGGCATCGTGATGGGTGGAGATCCACCCGAAGAATACGGAAAATGGGTGAAGATCCACCCATTACGTCCGCTGATCTGGTCTCTACTTCCGGTGGCCCCCACCCTTCCGTTGAACGTAGCCCCACGCCTGCCACACTCCGCCCGTCCGAGAGGCCGGAGGAGCGGTCGTTTCGGGCATTCGACATTGAATGGAGGAGTACTCATGTCGTTCAGCAAATCCCTTTTCGCCGGCGGCCTGATCGCCGGACTGCTTCTGGCAGCCCAGGCGCAGGCAGCCTTTCCCGAGCGTCCGGTGACGCTCGTCGTGCCTTTTGCCGCAGGCGGCTCTACCGACGTCGTCGCCCGCGTCATCGCCGAGAAGATGTCCGAGGATCTCGGCCAGCAGGTGATTGTCCAGAACGTCGCCGGCGCCGGCGGCAGCCTTGGAGCGGGAAATGTCGCCCGGGCGGATGCCGACGGCTATACGATCCTCATGGGCACGGTCGCCACCCACGCGCTCAATCCCCTAATCCTGAAGAACAAGCCCTATGACGCGGAAGCCGACTTCACTCCGGTGTCGCTGCTCGTGCTGGTACCCAACGTGCTCGTCGTCAATCCGGAACTTCCGGCCAAATCGGTCGAGGAGCTTCTGGCGCTCCTGAAGGCTGAGCCGGACAAATGGAGCTACGCCTCCTCCGGCAACGGAACGCCATTGCATCTGTCAGGTGAGCTGTTCAATTCCATGGCGGGCGTGACCATCGAGCACATCCCCTATAAGGGCTCCGGGCCGGCGCTCAATGACGTGCTCGGCAACCAGGTGTCGATCATGTTCGACAACCTTCCCTCCTCCTCCGCCCATATCAAGGCCGGAACGTTGAGGGCACTGGCCGTGACCACCGCCGATCGCGCGCCGTCCTTCCCGGATGTCCCCACCATGGCAGAAGCGGGGCTGCCGGGATACGAGACCTATACCTGGAACGCCCTCTTCGCGCCGAAGGACACGCCGAAGGAAGTCGTCGACCGCCTGAATGCCGCCGCCACCAAGGCCATGGCCGATCCCGGCGTCGGTGAGCGGATGAAGGAATTTTCCGCCACCATCGTTGCATCGAGCCCCGACGAGCTTGCTACCCACGTCAAGGCGGAAATCGCCAAATGGACGCCGGTTGTCAAGGATGCGAACGTCCAGATGGACTGACCCTCGACCAACATGGACCAGACAAGGGCGGCATCTTTTGCCGCCCTTTTTCAATCACCCGGTCGACAAGTTGATCATCGTCCGACACTGCGCCCGGCCACGCGACCGGAAAACAGGCAGCCGCCCAGGAAGGTCCCTTCCAGCGCGTTGTAACCGTGCATTCCGCCGCCACCGAATCCGGAGACTTCACCCGCAGCGTAGAGCCCCGACACCGGCCTGTTCTCCCGGTTCAGCACCCGGCCTTCGAGATCCGTATGCAGCCCACCCAGCGTCTTGCGTGTGAGAATATGCAGGCGAACGCCAATCAATGGCCCAGCAGCGGGGTCGAGCAGCCTGTGCGGCTTTGCCGTGCGCATCAGCTTGTCGCCGAGATAGTTGCGCGCACCTCTGATGGCCACGACCTGCGCATCCTTGGAGAAGCGGTTGTTCACCTCCCGGTCGCGCGCCTCGATCTGGGAGCGCAGATGATGGATGCCGAGGCGGTGCTCGCCGGTGAGCTCGTTCATGCCCGCGATCAGATCCTCGAGCGTGTCGCGGACGACGAAATCCTCTCCCTTGTCCATGAAGGCCTGCACGGGACCCGGCGGGTTCTTGCCGAGCCGCTTCAGCAGCAAGGGGATGTCCTTCTCCGTCAGATCAGGATTCTGTTCGGATCCCGACAGCGCGAATTCCTTCTTGATGATCGCCTTGTTGAGAATGAACCAGGAATGGTCATGCCCGCGCGACCGGATCGCCTTCAGCGTCGCCAGCGTATCGAAGCCCGGCATGGCCGGCGCCGGGAAGCGATTGCCATCGGCATCGCACCAGAAGGAAGACGGCCCCGGCAGGATGCGGATTCCGTGGTTCGGCCAGATCGGGTCCCAGTTCTTCAGGCCCTCGGTGTAATGCCACATCCGGTCGCCATTGATGACCTCGCCCCCGGCCGCTTGGGCGATCGACAGCATACGCCCGTCGACATGAGCCGGCACGCCCGCCACCATCTTCTTCGGCGGGGCTCCGAGCCGATCCACCGGCCAGCTCTTGCGGACGAGATCGTGATTGCCGCCGATACCGCCGGACGCCACGATCACGGCACCGGCCATCACCTCGAAATCACCCACGACATTGCGCGAGCTGGAACCGCCGCGTGGCGTCGCGTCGCCCGCAAGCAGCACGCCCGCGGCCCCCGTGACGGCACCGTTGGAAACGATCAGCCGATCGACCTGATGACGGAAGAGGAAGGTAAGCTTACCCTGATATGCAGCAACCCTGGCGCGGCGCACAAAGGGAGCGATCACGCCGGGCCCCGTGCCCCAGGTGACATGAAAACGCGGCACCGAATTCCCATGGCCATGGGCATGGCCGCCGCCGCGCTCCGCCCAGCCCACGACGGGGAACCAGCTCACGCCCTGGCTCTTCAGCCAGTTGCGCTTTTCACTGGCCGCGAATTGCAGATAGGCTTCCGCCCATTGCCGCGGCCAGAAATCCTCGATGCGATCGAACCCGGCTGACCCGAACCAATCCTGCCGCGCCAGTTCGAAACTGTCGCGGATGCCCAAGCGCCGCTGCTCGGGGCTGTCGACGAGAAAGAGACCGCCGAGCGACCAGAAGGCCTGCCCACCGAGGTTCTGTTCCCCCTCCTGGTCGATCAGGCCGACGCGTAAGCCACGATCAGTCGCCTCCGTGGCGGCCACGAGACCGGTCAGCCCACCTCCGATGACGACGACGTCGAATTCCTGCATGGCACCCTCCAACCCCGGCCATGATCTTACCTTTACGCACACGTAATGCATCCCACAAATTGTGGGGAGAACAAACGAATTTGTGCTGCTTAACGCTCGGTGAGTTTCAGTTCGATACGGCGGTTCTGAGAAAGGAAGTCCGGCGTATCGCCCTCGGCGATGGGCTGGAATTCACCGAAGCCCGCAGCGACCAGCCGATTGGCCGGAACACCTTGGGAAATCAGATACTTGACCACCGACGTTGCGCGGGCGGACGAGAGCTCCCAGTTATCCCGGTAACGGCCCGTTCCCGTCAGCGGCGACGCATCCGTATGGCCGTCGACACGAAGCACCCAGTTGATCTCGGCGGGGATTTCCTGTGCCAGTTCGAGGATGGCCGCCGCGAGCTTGCCCATCTCTTCCTGACCAGCCACATCCAGATCTGCACCGCCGACAGGGAAAAGCACCTCCGACTGAAAGACGAAACGGTCGCCGACGATCCGGATATTCTCTCGATCAGACAGGATCTCCCGCAGACGGCCGAAGAAGTCGGAACGATAACGATTGAGTTCCTGGACGCGCTGGGCGAGCGCCACGTTGAGCCTGCGGCCGAGATCCGAAATCCGCGCTTGGGACGCTTCGTCCTTGGCCTCAGAGGCCTGAAGTGCCTCCTCGACAGCCGCGATCTGAGCCCTGAGGGCAGCGATCTGCTGGTTGAGAAGCTCGATCTGGCTCATCGCGCGGGCACTGACCTGACGCTCGGCATCGAGTTCACCGGTGAGACGACCGACCTTTTCATTCGCCACGTCGGCGCTACCGGCGCCACTTTCAAGCAACTGCTGCAGTCGGGTCCGCTCGCTCTCGGATGACGACAGCGACGACTGAAGCGAGGCGAGTGCATCCTCGAGATCCTGCTTGCCGCTCTTTTCGAGCGCCAGCAATTGCGTGAGTTCGGCAATCTGGCTGTTCAGCCGGTTCAACACCTCGTCCTTGCCCGAGATCTCACGCCCCAGAATGAACTGGGCGACGACGAAGACCGTAAGCAGGAACATGATCGCGAGAAGCAGCGTCGACAGGGCATCGACGAAGCCAGGCCAGTAATCGACCGCGCGATCACGGCGGCGGTTGCGCCCGAGCGCCATTTACTTCGCCCCACTGATCTTGTCGTTCAGCCGGTCGAGCGTCTTGCGCATGGCGCGCGCGTCCTCCTGCTGGGCCTCGATCCAGTCGCGCAACATCTGCTGCTCGTTGCGCATGTTCTTGACCAGGCCCTGGATGCCCTCGGCGAGGCCGGCAATCGCGGCTACAGACCGATCATTCCCGTCCTTGTTCGCCAGCTTCTGGATCTCGGCGACGAGAAGCTGGATGTCCTCGCCGGCAACTGTCGTGCCGCCGTCGGAAACGACGGCCCGCTCCGAATCCACATCGGTGACGGAGGAGAGCCAGTTTTCGAGTTCGACGTAAAACCGGTTCTGCGCACGCCCGGCCTGCAGATCGAGGAAACCGAGGATCAGCGAGCCGGAAAGGCCGAGCAGCGAAGACGAGAATGCCGTTCCCATGCCGGCCAGCGGCGCCGCGAGGCCCGACTTCAGGGATTGCAAAACATCGTTGCTGTCGCCCGAGGCCGGATCGAGAGACGCGATGACCTCGTTGATCGAACCGATCGTCCCGAGCAGGCCCCAGAAAGTACCCAGGAGGCCGAGAAAGACGAGGAGGCCGATCAGGTAACGGCTGGTGTCACGCGATTCGTCGAGACGTGTGCCGATCGAATCGAGGATGGAGCGCAAGGCCGTCGTCGAGATCGCCATCGAGCGGCGTCCGCCGATCAGGGCACGCATGGGTGCCAGCAGCTTGGGTTCGCGTCCAACGAGCGAAGCATTGTCACCGGCAGCACGGAAGGAATTGAACCAGCGCACTTCGGGTCGGAGCGCCAGCACCTGGGCGAAGACCAGGATGATGCCGACACCGAGCACACCGAGGATCAGGCCATTCAGCCCCGGATTGGTGACGAAGGCCGCATGCGCCTGCCGATAGAGGATGGCCGCGATGAAACACACGATGATCAGGAAGATCACCATTGTCGTGAAGAAGGGCATCGGGCTGGAGAGTTTCTGGCCGTATGCACCCGGGCGGGTTTCCCCAACCTCGAGGTCCTCCAACTTCACTTTCGCCATAATACGCTCGACCTCCGGAGAATCTTGATGCGGAGGCTAGTGGAAAATTACGACGAATTGAAGCCGCGCATACAGGGGAATTTTGCCCCTGGTTGCCGATCAGCCCTGCGGCACCGGCCGGTTGACCACTTCTTCGAGCGCCTTGCGGATATATTCATTCCCGGCAAGCACGGTGCCGTTCTCGAACATGTCCTGGCCACCCTTCATGTCGGAGACGAAGCCGCCGGCTTCCTTGATCAGGAGAATGCCGGCTGCGATATCCCAGGAGTTCAGCTGGGCTTCCCAGAAGCCGTCGAGACGGCCGGCCGCGACATAGGCGAGATCGAGGGCGGCAGCGCCCATGCGGCGCACGCCGGAGACTTCGCCCATGACATGGCGCAATTCAACGAGGAACTTGCCGTGCTGGCCACGGCCGAGATGCGGCACGCCGCAGCCGATGACGCAATCGGACAGCACCTTGCGGGCACCGACGCGGATGCGGCGATCGTTGAGGAAGGCACCGCCGCCCTTCTCCGTCGTGTAGAGTTCGTCGGTGGCCGGGTTGAAGATGACGCCGGCGACGATCTCGCCATTGCGCTCGAGCGCGATCGAGACGGCAAACTGCGGGATGCCGTGCAGAAAGTTTGTGGTGCCATCGAGCGGATCGACGATCCAGCGATGTGCGCCGTCCGTGCCCTTGATTTCTTCGCTTTCCTCGCCGAGGAAGCCGTAGGTCGGACGGGACTTCAGCAACTCTTCACGCACGATCTTCTCGGCGCGAAAATCGGCCTGCGAAACGAAGTCGCCGGGTCCCTTGACCGAAACCTGCAGGTTCTGCACTTCGCCGAAATCACGCGACAGCGACTTGCCGGCCTTGAGCGCAGACTGGACCATGACATTGAGAAGGGCGGAGCGGGCCATAGATAGAATTCCTTGAAACTGGGAGCGCCGGAAGGCGGCAACGGGCAAGCGCGCGTCGGCAGCGATGTTTGGCGGGTTCAAGACCACAAATGCCGCTGGAATTCAAGGGGGATGGGCATTGCTGCCCATGCGCCATCGTCAGACGAGCCCTGCAGCAAACGTCACCACAAAGCCCGAGACGACAGCCAGCAAAGATATGGCGGCCAGCCTCAGTGCAAAGCCGCGGCTCCCAGCTACAGCCGCATAGACGACTTTCGCCAGCATGTTGGCTGTGACGGCGATCCCGACGGCGGTGATTGCGACATCGAGCGGAAGGGCCGGCAACATGCCCGCGACAGTGACGGTCATCGCATCGACGTCCGCGAGCGCCGTCAGGGCAGAGACGATATAGAGACCACCGTCCCCGAAAATCTGGCTCGCAGCCCGTGCGATGAAGGCGATGACGGTGATCAGCAGCGCCATCTTGATGACCTGCAAAAGCTCGAACGGATTTCCGGGCAAGTCTGCCTTGGAGGAAGAACCGGCCTGCGCAACGAGCGCGAATGCGCCCACCAACATAAGACCTCCAGCGACCAGGAGCCCCGGCAGAAGCGGTTGAGCAAGAGCAGGAGCGAGCGCGAACAGCAAGACTGCGGTCCGCAGAAGCGAAACGCTTCCTGCGGCAATCGCCCCCGAGGCCGAACCCGCTGCATTGCCCGTCACTTTGCTCTGGCGCCCCATGGCGAGCGTGGTGGCGGTCGAGGAGACGAGGCCGCCCACCGCACCGGCAACGAGGTCACCGCGCCCGCTACCCATCAGCCGGACCGCGACATAACCGGCATAGGAAATCGAGGCGAGCATGATGACGAGGATTGCAAGGCTGCGCGGGGACACCCCGCCGAAGGGGCCGTAGGGATCGGCCGGAATGAGCGGCAGCAGCACGAAACCCATGGCGAGCAGGATGACGGCCGAGCGCAATTCCACCCAGGTCAGGCGCCTGATCGCGCCATGCAAGAATTCCCGGCTGGCCAGCAGCGTGACCATCGCGGCCCCGGCGGCGGAAGCCACGGCCATCTCGCCCACCACAGCCAAGGCTCCGAGACCGAATGTGGTGATCCCGGCAATGACCGTGGTTGCGCTGAACGAGCCTTCTGCTCGCGCCTCCATCAGGCCGAAGCGCAACAGCACGACGGCAATCGCGATCAGGAAACTGGCGACGATGAACCCGGACAGCGCGCCTGGCGTCAGGTCGACATCGAGCAGACCCGCGACACCCCCGGTCATGCCGATCAGTGTGAAGGTGCGGATCCCGGCAATGCGCGCGCCTTCCGGCTCGTCGCGCTCACGCCAGTGCCGTTCGACGCCGACCGCCGCACCGATCGCGATGGCGAGCCCAAGCCGCTGGAAGATGTCGATGAGATCCATGGACGCCGCCCTTCCCCCCAGAGCGAGACCGCGTCAGGTCCGCCGGAACCGGTTGGCGCGATCGATGGCCTGCTTCTGCTGTTCTTCGTTGAGGCCGAGATAGAAATCCTCGAGACCAGGATCCTTGAGGCCCGCCCGCCGCGACAGGACATACCACTTGGCAGCCTCGACCGGATCGGGCGCGGTGCCGAGCGCATTGATGTAGAGATGCGCCAGACGGTTCTGCGCCACCACGTTGCCGCGTGCCGCCGCAATGCTCAGCCAACGGAAACCGGCCTCGTAGTCACGCGGACCGTTGTAGCCGTTGACCAGCCAGAGACCCATGTCGAGCTGCGCCGTGTCGAAGCCAGCACGCGCGGCACGCATCATCCATTCCCTGGCGCGCGCCTTCTTCTCGGCCGGCACGTCCTTGAGCGCCGAATAGACCTGTGCAAGTGCATATTGCGCATCGGCAATGCCCTGTTCGGACGCCTTTTCGTAATACGGCATGGCTGCGGTCAACCCGCGGACACCCGGCGTACCGGAAACCAGGATCTGCGCCCAGTTGAACTGGGCAGAGGCATTGCCGGCATCGGCGGCGCGGCGCATGTAGTCGTCCGCTTTCGCCTTGTCCTGCGGGACTTCGCGCCCCTCCATCAGGAGCAGGGCATATTTGAACATGGCAGCCGGATCGCCACCCTGGGCCGCCTGGCCATACCAGAAGGCTGCGCCCTTGAGATCACGCTTGACCCCGAGGCCACGCGACATGATTTCGGCCAGCAGCGTCTGCGCGGCGGGATCGCCAAGTTGCGCCCGCGGCAGCGCCTTGTCGACGGCAGTCAGGAAGAGGCCGCGCTGGAAGGCGCCATAGGCGTCGTCGGGTTTGCCGTCATACGGCTTTTCCGGCGGCACGTCAGGCAGAGGCGAGCCCATGCGCAGATAGATATTGATGCCCTGCAGCTCGTCGGGCTTGTCGCCCTTGGTCGGCTTTGCGCCCTTGGTCACCGGCGGTGCGGAATCCCGGTCACCGCGATCGAGAGTTGTCGCATCACCCGTGCTGCTGCTCGGTCGCGCCCCGCGTTCGATCTCACCGGCATCATCGGGGTCGGCCGGCATGATCGCCGGGGCGTCACCGATCTCGAGGCCATCCTCGCCGTCCTGCCCGATCGCCGGACTGGAGACCGCAAGGCATGCCCCGACAAGCGCGGCGAGAATCAGGCAATGATGGGACGAGATCGAACGCATGAGGCGGTTCAATCTCCAAACCGTGGCGCTTTTTCGTCAAGCTCCGCATTCACCCGGGTCACAATCGCGGCAGCCTGCGACGGATCGTCAAAGACCGCCTTGCCGAGCGCCACGAACTCCACGCCACTATCGGCGACCACCACGGCCGATGACGGGTCCTGCCCGCCCATCACCATGCACGGGATCTCGATCATCGAGGACCACCACTCGCCCAGCGCCACGTTCTTTGAATGGGCCTCCGGCTTGATGTCACCGTCGATCTTGCCGAAGAAGATGTAGTCCGGCTGGGTCTCGCCGATTTCCAGGGCATGGTGGCGATCCATCGCATTGCCGCCGCCGACGATGAGCTTCGGCGTATGTTTCTCGACTTCTTCCGCGAGGATCGCTGCATTCCCCGAAACATGCAGCCCGTCGGCCTTCACGCGCCCGGCAACGCGGCTGTTGTCGACGATGAGTGCCGCCGCCCCCGCTTCCTGAACCACCGGCACGAGCAATTCGGCATGTTTCTGGAAAACCGTATCGTCCAGGCCGTATTGCGGGATGATCACCGAGGCGACGTCTCCGCCACGAAGGGCGTTGCGCAGCACCTCCGTGCGCTCGGCGGGATCGGCGATATCGGGAACGATGAGGACGAGGCGGCAGCGATTTTCGGTCATGCGCGGTGTTTCCGTGTGCGGGACAGGTCCGTTTCAGCGGAAACCGTCCTCGTTTTCTCTTTGTAAATCCGATAGACCGCTCTTCCGAAAGGATCAACCGCGCAATGCTGACAGACCCGAACTTCTATGCCGTCGCCATTCCCGCCGTTGCCCTTGTCGGCCTGTCGAAAGGCGGTCTCGGCGGTGCGTTCGCGCTGATCGGCGTGCCGCTGCTTGCCTTCGCCGTCCCGCCCATGCAGGCAGCCGCGATCTTCCTGCCGATCCTGCTCGTCATGGATGCGGTCGCGCTCTGGGCCTGGCGCGGCCATAATGACCGCAAGACACTTCTTGTTCTGCTGCCGGGTGCAGTCATCGGCATCATCCTCGGCTGGGCGACATCCACCTACGTCTCAGCCGATGCCATGCGCCTCGTCCTCGGTGGCATCTCCGTGATCTTTGCCCTGAAGTACTTCGTGGAAAGCTGGGCGGCTTACAAGGGACAGGAGACGGCGGCAGCGGTCCAGCGTCCCGTCGCGGGCTCCTTCTGGGGGTCGCTCGCCGGCTATGCGAGTTTCGTCGCCCATGCAGGTGGCCCGCCCTTCCAGATCTACGTTCTGCCGCTCAAGCTCGACCCGCTAACCTATATCGGCACATCGACCCGCTTCTTCGCCATCCTGAATGCCATCAAGGTCATTCCCTATTTCGCGCTGGGGGAGCTCGACAGCACCAACCTGACACTCTCGGCGGCATTGCTCCCGGTGGCGCTCGTATCGACACTCGCCGGCGCACGTCTCGTTCGTTTCCTGAAGCCGGCGATCTTCTATCCGCTCATGTATGGCATGGTGCAGCTGGCCGGCGGCAAACTTCTCTATGACGGGGTCACCGGCGTCTTCGGCGGCTGAGACACAGGGCAGCTAAGCCGATGCTGCAATGCACATGAGCGCTTGCCGCAGAACAGCCTTTGACATAGGCTTTTCCCCATGACGAATGCAGACCCGTTCACGGCGATCGCAGACCCGAACCGGCGGCACATCCTCGAGGATCTGCGCCGGGGTGAAAAGACAGTGAACGAACTTGCCGGCCAGCTGCCGATCAGCCGTCCGGCCGTCTCCCAGCACCTCAAGGCATTGCTGGACAGCGGGCTCGTTGATGTGCGAGCGGAAGGCACACGCCGCATCTACTTCATTCACCGGCCCGGCTTCGACCGGATGAATATGTGGCTCGACCAGTTCTGGTCGTGAGATCCTCAGTTTTCCCTGCTCCGGACAAAATAAAAGCCCCGAAGTCGAAAACTCCGGGGCTTGGATGGATTGCTGGCTGCTTCATGAATACATCGGGATCGGTCTATGTGTTCGCCGGTTCCCGGCGCAGCCGGAAGGGAGGTATCAGTGGCGTGTGGTCGCCCTCACGCGTTCCATTTCATCCTTGAGGCGCAATTTGAGGCGCTTGAGTTCGGCAATATGCCGATCATCGACGGAGGGGGATGCAAGCGCGTCATGGAGCTTCTCTTCGAGGGCTCCATGCTTCTTTTGCAGCGATTCAAGATGAGCCTGTATGGTCATTTGATGCGTCCTTCCTTATCGCCTACCTCCAGCCCTCATCCGCTGGAGTTTCAGGCTTTGCAAAGATAATGTGACACGAGAAATACGGTTTGTCGAAGGCGAATTGGGCAAAAACGACCGTGAAAATCGAAGACAAGGATAACTTCCCGTTACCGGTATTTGGTGATAGGAGCTTGCGCGAATCTTCCGGGCATCCTTAAAGGATGGGCAAACGGCGATAATGGGGAACAAGCATGGCCGATCAGGAACAGGCTGACGTTCGGCTCTCTCTGGCACGGCTTCGCCAGGAGCATGAAGACTATGATGCCGCGATCAACGCCATGATCACGGTCGGTTGCGATGCCTTGCGTGTTCAGCGGATGAAGAAGAAGAAGCTGTCGATCAAGGACAGGATCACAGCACTCGAAGACCAGATCATCCCCGACATCATTGCATGACGGCAGAAGGATAGCCTGATGACAGCTGAGTGCCCGCCCGTCGCCATCATCATGGGAAGCCAGTCCGACTGGGAAACCATGAAAAATGCGGCCGACACGCTCGACGCACTCGGCGTCTCCTACGAGGCCAGGATTGTTTCGGCACACCGCACCCCCGACCGCATGGTCTCTTTCGCGAAAGGAGCGCGCGACGAGGGGTTCAAGGTGATCATTGCCGGCGCAGGCGGTGCAGCGCACCTGCCGGGCATGGTCGCATCGCTCACCCCCTTGCCCGTCTTCGGCGTACCGGTTCAATCGAAATCCATGTCGGGCCTCGACAGCCTGTATTCCATCGTGCAGATGCCGGCCGGCATTCCCGTCGGCACGCTCGCGATCGGCCGTGCCGGCGCCGTGAACGCAGGCCTGCTCGCAGCTCGCGTCCTCGCCGTCTTCGATGAAGACCTGGCTGAGCGGCTCGACGAATGGATTGAGCGCCAGACGGCATCCGTTGCCGAATATCCCGTGGACGAGGCCCCATGACCATCCGCACCATCGGCATCATCGGTGGTGGCCAGCTCGGCCGCATGCTGGCCATGTCTGCCGCCCGCCTGAACTTCCGCACCGTGGTCCTTGAGTCCCAGGCTGACAGCCCGGCCGCCCAGGTGGCAAACCAGCAGATCACGGCAGCTTACGACGACCCGGCAGCTTTGACCGAACTCGCCCGCCTCTGTGACGTCATCACGTACGAATTCGAGAACGTGCCGGTCACGGCCGCAGAAATGCTCGCAGCCAGCATCCCGGTCTATCCGCCGCCGAAGGCACTCGAAGTCGCCCAGGACCGGTTGACGGAAAAGCGCTTCCTCAACGCCTCCGGCATCGAGACCGCCCGTTTCCATGCCGTGAACAGCCAGGCCGATCTCGAACGCGCCCTTGCCGACTTCGCCGGCGAAGGTGTCTTGAAGACTTGCCGCCTCGGTTATGACGGCAAGGGCCAGAAGGTCTATCGCAAGGGTGAGTCTGTATCCGGCGGTTACGAAGCTCTCGGATCGGTCCCGCTGATCCTCGAAAGCTTCGTGCCCTTCGTCCGCGAGATCTCGATCATCGCCGCGCGCGGCACCGATGGCGAGGTCCGCTGCTACGACCCGACCGAGAACGTTCACCGCAACGGAATCCTGCACACCTCGACCCAGCCCGCCGCCATCACCGCTGACACGGCCAGGGCTGCTCGCGAGGCCGCGACGAAGCTTCTCGACGGTCTCGCCTATGTCGGCGTCGTCGGCATGGAGTTTTTCGTGCTCGAGGATGGCAGCCTGATCGCCAACGAAATCGCGCCCCGCGTTCACAATTCCGGCCACTGGACGGAGGCCGCCTGCATCGTCTCGCAGTTCGAGCAGCACATCCGCGCGGTAGCATCCCTGCCGCTTGGCGACACCGTGCGCCACTCCGATTGCGTGATGACGAATCTGATCGGCGACGACATCGATTCTGTGCCGGCCTGGCTCGCAAAGCCCAACGTACTCGTCCATCTCTATGGCAAGACGGAAGCCCGCCCGGGCCGCAAGATGGGTCACGTCACCGAAATCCTGCCTTTTCGCGACTGATTTTCCCGGTTTTTTAGCCGGTTCTGTCCTGCATTTTCCGCCGGGCATGTTGACAGCAAGGCCTCCCTCGGGCTAATTGCCGCCAACTCTTCAGGGGCGCGCCCGGCGGCGCGCTTTTGATTGTTTGATCACAGTGGGTGAATGACACATTCCCCGACAATCGTTGTGGACCAGAAAAATGAAGATCAAGAACTCGCTGAAAGCGCTTAAGGCCCGTCATCGCGACAACCGTCTGGTTCGCCGCAAGGGCCGTGTTTACATCATCAACAAGCAGAACCCGCGTTTCAAGGCTCGCCAGGGCTGATGTCCCGGGATCTGCGGATCCTTTGAGCCTGCACGGACTGCCCGCCGCAGCTGCGGCGTGTTGATATCGGAAATTTGAGTTTGAAAGACGGCGCTGAGGGACTACCTTCCCTGCATGCGCCGTTTTTCATTGCGACTCGCCCTCAGCTTCCCGCTCCTGCCCGCCCTGCTTTTCGCCGGATCCGTCTCGGCGCAGGCACCCGAGGAGCAGGATGGCACTCAAGCGACCCAGGCCCCCGTCGAGCAGATCCCGCTGAAGCCGCCGGCCAAGCCGAAATCCGTGGATGAGCTGCTCTCGGACCTGAGACGCGAGCGCGACCCACAGGCCGCCCGTCAGATCGCCAACACAGCCATGGCGACTTGGAGCGACTCGCCGAGCCCCACGATCAATCTGCTGATGCAGTGGTCCGCCAAGGCGGCGGCCGAGAAGCGCAATGCGGCTGCCCTCGACTTCATCGACCAGGCCATCACTTTGAAACCTGATTTCGTCGGCGCATGGAACCAGCGGGCGACGCTGCATTTCAGCATGGGTAATTACCAGAAGTCCGTGTCGGATATCGAAAAGGTGCTGGATCTCGAGCCCCGCCACTTCGGCGCCATTGCCGGTCTTGCCGGCATACTGACTGAGCGCGGCAGCAAGGACGGCGCCTTGAAGGCCTGGGAACGCTATCTGGAAATTTTCCCTGCCGACCGCGAAGCCCAGGAGATCGTCTCCAAGCTGTCAGAGGAACTGGCCGGTCAGCGGACGTAGACGGGCCTGAACACAGCCTTCACCTTTTCCTATGCCACGACCTTGGCAACCAAATCCGGATGATGGGCGATGACCCGCACATAGGCAATTGCAAAGTCCGGAGGCGTAGCCCGAGCCTGCTCCCAGTCCCTGAGTGTGCCGACGGGCACGCGAAATCGCGACGCAAACTCGGTCTGGGACAGACCGAGAGCCGTACGTGTACGCCGGATCAATCGTGCGCGCTGCGCACGATCAAGCGCGTCAACGGAGACATCGAAGTCTTCCCCGTCGGCTGGATCAGCCCGCATCACGATAGGCACGCTCTTCTCCACGATTGCTCCTCCTGACCGAGATGAAGCGCGGCAGCCCATCTCTCCACACAAAAACACCAGTAAAGACTCTTTGATCTACGGTTCCGATGACCTTGTATCTCTCCTCCCCGTCAAGTTCGCGCATCGACGGAATGATGAGATGATCAGCATCCCCGAAGATCAGATCTCCGAAGGCCAAGGAAACACCATGTTTCGCCCGGTTGATTTGGTCCTTCTCGGGATCGAACCGTTCGTCCATGAGACACCATACGGGAATTCCGTATGGTGGGCAATACATCCGGCAGTGTTACGACTTCGAACCGAAGTCCTGTCTTGACGAACGGCGCCGCTGCACGATCTTCTGCAGACAACATCGCTCCCGGAAGCTCCCCCATTGCTCACACTCCCCCGTTTCGGTCTCGTCTTGCTCACCATCGCGCTCGTCGTCGTTCTCGCCCTCGTAGCCCTCGCCATAGCGACACAGATTCGTGCGCGTGCAATTGGGGCGCAAAGCCCGAAGATCGGCGAACTGACCGATGTCGGCGGGTATAGGCTCAACGCCCTTCACGTGCCCGCAGGCCCCGAAGCTGACCTTCCCCCGATTGTCTTTATCCATGGCGCCTCCGGCAATCTCCGGGACCAGGCAGGCGCCTTCCTGGAACCGTTGCGCGGCCGCGCCGAACTTCTCTTCGTCGATCGGCCAGGGCATGGCTATTCCGAGCGTGGCGGCCCCGCAAACGACACGCCAGAGGGGCAGGCGAATGCGGTCGCGCGCCTGATGGAGAGGAAGGGTATCGAGCGGGCGATCATCGTCGGCCATTCCTTCGGCGGCGCAATCACGGCGAGCTTCGGCGTGTTGCATCCGGACAAGGTCCAGGGGCTCGTCTTCCTCGCTGCCGCCACCCATCCCTGGCCGGGTGGCGTGGACTGGTACTACCACCTCGCCTCCGCACCGGTCATCGGCCCGGTCTTCTGTCATACGGTGGCCCTGCATGCCGGCATGATGCGCATAGAGGCTGCGACAGATCACGTCTTTGCACCGAACCCGCGCCCGCAGACCTATCTGGAGAACACGGGCCCGGCGCTCGTTCTGCGCCCGTCCGCCTTCGGCTCGAACGCAAAGGACGTGGCCGGCCTGCATGCCTATGTCACCGCCTTTGCGCCTCGCTACCGCGAGATAGCCAGACCGACTGTGATCATCACCGGCGACGCCGACGAGATCGTGCTGGAAGAGATCCATTCCAAGGGTCTCGCCCGGGACATCGCCGGATCCGAGCTCGTCTGGATCGAAGGCCTCGGCCACAAGCCGGATTACATCGTGACGGAAATCGTCATCGCCGCATTGGAAAAGATCGCCGGCCAAGAACCCGATTTGCAGGCCATGGCGCGTCTGGCAGAGCCTCGCCTCGCTGCCAGCCGTGTCCAGCCGGCGGGCGCGGCCCCTTCCCTGCAGGCGGGCCAATAGCGCCAACAAAAAACCGCCCGAAGGCGGCTTTTCAAATTCAGGGCTGCGGCGCCGGGATCAGATCCCCGTCTGGCCGTCCGAGCCGATATAGGCGATGCGCAGCATGTTGGTCGAACCCGGCGTGCCAAGCGGAACACCGGCGGAGATGATGACCCGGTCACCCGGCTTGCCGAAACCTTCATCGACCACGATCCGGCAGGCACCATTGACCATTTCGTCGAGATCGGTCGGCTCCGACGAAACGACGCAGTGCAGGCCCCAGACGACCGAGAGGCGACGGGCGGTCTGGATGACCGGCGACAGCGCGATGATCGGCACCTCAGGGCGTTCGCGCGAGGCGCGCAGACCCGTATTGCCCGACGACGTGTAGCAGACGATCGCCTGAAGGCGCAGCGTTTCTGCGATCTGGCGGGCCGCCAGCGAAATGGCGTCGGCACCGGTCGCTTCCGGCTGGGCGCGCTGAGCGTAGATGATGCCCGGATAGTGAGGCTCGCGCTCGACCGTATGGGCAATCGACGCCATGGTCGCCACGGCTTCGACAGGGTACTGGCCGGAAGCCGATTCAGCCGAGAGCATGATCGCGTCGGCACCTTCGAAAACGGCCGTCGCGACGTCGGACACTTCCGCACGCGTCGGGACCGGAGCCGTGATCATCGATTCCAGCATCTGGGTGGCGACCACGACAGGCTTGCCTTCGCGGCGGCAGGCGCGGATCAGCTGCTTCTGGATACCGGGAACGCGCTCAAGCGGCATTTCCACGCCCAAGTCACCACGCGCGACCATCAGCGCGTCGGACAATGCGATGATTTCGTCGATGCGCTCGATCGCCTGCGGCTTTTCGATCTTCGACATCAGGCCGACCCGGCCCTTGGCAATCTTGCGCACCTCGGCCAAATCTTCCGGACGCTGGATGAAGGAGAGCGCGACCCAGTCGACGTCGTTGGTCGCGAGCACGGCATCGAGGTCGGCCCGGTCCTTGTCGGTCAATACGCCGGTGGCGAGAATGGTGTCGGGGAGGCTGACGCCCTTACGGTCGGAGATCTTCGTGCCGGATACGACTTCGGTCACAATCGTCTTGCCATCACATTTGACAGCCTTCAGATGCAGCTTTCCGTCATCGATCAGCAGACGGTCACCCGGCTTCACCGATTCAAGGATTTCCGGATGCGGCAGGTAGACGCGGGTCGCGTCACCGGGCGCTTCGTTGCTGTCGAGGGTGAACGTCTGCCCGGCCTTCAGCTCGACCGTCGTATCGGCAAACTTGCCGACGCGCAGCTTCGGGCCCTGCAGGTCGGCGAGGATGCCGATCGGGCGACCACAGGCGGCCTCGACGTTACGGATGCGCTGGATAAGGGTCCGCAGCATCTCATGGCTCGAATGGCTCATATTGATGCGGAAAAGATCGGCGCCGGCTTCGTGAAGCTTTCGGATCATCGCTTCATCGGAAGAGGCGGGACCGAGCGTGGCGAGGATCTTTACTTTGCGGTTGCGCTTCATCAGTTCTGGCTTTCCTGGGTGCCCGACGTATCGGATAGCTGGACCATCCAGCTCCCCTGCCTGCCGGTGTCATATTCCTTGAATCCCATCTGCTGATAGCCGCGTGCGAAGCAGTCCTTCACGCCGACGATCTTGAACTCGTTTTCGGCGACACACATGTTGATGTCACCGGTCCAACGACCACCGCGGGCAGCATCCTCAGCATAGAGATAATAGTATCGCGATTGGAGTTCGCCCTCGATGAGCGTGGCACACGTGCCGGCGGGAACCTGCCACCAGCCTTCCGTGATCCAACCCTCTTCCGCCCGGTAACCGACAGCCGCTCCGACGAGGTTTTGCGTGCCGTTGCAGACGCGGAACTCGGCCTGGGCGGCAGAGGCTGCAAGCATCGGCGAAAACAACGCACCCGCGATCAGGAGGGGCTTCAGAAAACGTGCCGCAGCACGGTCGAAAGTCTGTCTGATCGAGTGATGCACGATTGCCGCCGGAACTCCAAAAATGCGCATGGGATGCCTTCTTGCGATGCTGACCAGAGAATGTCAACGCAACTCTAATCGATTATATTTTCTGTCTTTGGTCAGTACTGGAACCTTTATGTGCGATCTTGGCACAAACGTGACAGCCATGAAAGCTTGCGCTCCCCCATTCCCCATGCGATCAAGCACTTGTAGCAGACGATGGCTTCAAACTGATGAATGTTTCCCCTGTTTTCGAGATATTGGATGGCCGGTTCGATGCCGGCCTCGTGCTTCTGGCCGACCATGCGACGAACCATGTGCCTGCCCCGTATGGCCGGTTAGGCCTGCCCGACAGTGCTTTCGGCCGACACATTGCCTATGACATTGGTATCGAACCGCTGACCCGACAGCTCGCCGCACGGCTCGGCGTTCCCGCAGTCATGTCGCGTTTCTCCCGTTTGCTCATCGATCCGAATCGCGGCGAAGACGATCCCACCATCATCATGCGCATTTCCGACGGCGCCATCGTGCCCGGCAATCACCCGATTACCCCTGAGGAATGGCAGCACCGCATCGAGACCTATCACCGCCCCTATCACAGGGCTGTCTCGGAGGTAATCGCGAAAGTCGCAGACGCCTCCGGCAAGGCGCCACTCGTGCTCTCGCTGCATTCCTATACGCCCACCTGGAAAGGCGTGCCGCGGCCCTGGCATGCGGCCGTGCTCTGGGATACGGACGCGCGCGCCGTTCGACCCCTGATCGACGGTCTCGAAGCATTGGGCGATATCCTGGTCGGCGACAACGAACCCTACGATGGCGCCTTGAAGGGCGACACCATGTATCGCCATTGCATGATGACGGGTATTCCGCACGCACTGCTGGAAGTCCGGCAGGACCTGATCGCGGACGAGACGGGCGTCGCGTCCTGGACGGATCGCCTGGCTCCGATCTTCGAGCGCCTCAATACCGACCCGAAGCTGCACGAATATCAGCTGCACCCCTCGCGCACCGGCCCCTACCCCAATCAGCCGGTCGCGTTCTGAAGGAGAGAAACATGACGCTCCCCACCAAGGACCAGCAGATCGAACTCGAGGCCGCAGCTTTCCGTCGGCTTGTCTCACACCTGCGCAATCGCACCGATGTGCAGAACATCGACCTGATGAACCTTGCCGGCTTCTGCCGCAACTGCTTGTCGAACTGGTATCTGGATGCTGCGAAGGAAGAAGGCGTCGACCTGACCAAGGACGAAAGCCGCGAGATCGTGTACGGCATGCCTTACGACGACTGGAAAGCGCTGCACCAGCGCGAGGCGAGCACCGACCAGCAGCAGGCTTTCGAGGTCAACCGCCCCAAGGAATGATCGGTCCGCGAGCTTTGGGGCTTGACGCGGACGCCGCTTCACGGCACGTGATCGCCACGAAAAACCATCCTGAGAATGCCATCCCTGCAATGAAGGAGATTGCCCATGTCTGATGCCGCCCACGGCGTCGCCCGCGACCAGCTCCGTGCCTTTGTCGAACGCATCGAGCGCCTGGAAGAAGAAAAGAAGACGATCGCCGACGACATCAAGGACGTCTATGGCGAAGCCAAGTCGATGGGCTTCGACACCAAGATCTTGAAGAAGGTCATCGCACTTCGCAAGAAGGACGACCAGGAGCGCATGGAAGAGGACCTGATCCTCGACACCTACCTGGCAGCGCTGGGCATGATCGAGAGCCCGCCGGAAGGCTGAGCCACATCAGCGAGCCAAATAAAAAACCCGCCGAACCGGCGGGTTTCTTTTTGTCTGCAATTTAGCTCGATTGGGTATCACGGAGCCCCGAAGCGGCTCGGATCGATCGTCGTGGCATCGAGGCGGAAGCCATCCGGCACAGCCGTTGCGGGCGCAACGAGCGAGCGAGAGACGACACGCGGAGCCTTGACCGGTTTGGTCACAGCCTCGAACTTGCCCTGGTTCAGCGCCCACTGCTCGATCATGCCCTTGGTCAGCTTGGTACCGCCATACATGGCCATATGGGCGCGTTCGGCGTCTTCCTGACCGGGGCGGCCACCCTTCTTGGGCATGGTGGCTTCGGCATTGGGCACGGGATCGGACGGCGCATCGAACATGTCGCCGAACTGCGTCGTGCTTTCCACGGCAGTGGTTTCCTGCGGGATCGATGCGACTTCCAGGGGTTTCTGCGCCGGCACGGCTGCGGGTGCGGCGGTAAGCTCGGCCTGGGCCGGGGCGCTCGACGGGATCGGCGCTGCCATTTCCGGAATATTGCTGTCTTCGAGGGCCGCAGCCGCTTCTGGCGACAGAATGGCCTGCTCGACTTCGTCAACCTCCGCCTCGGCCTCGGCCTGCGCTGTCGCCAGCAATGCCTCTGCGACCTGCGGACGAGCCGTCGGAACGGGCACAGCCATTCCTTCAGCGAGCAAGATGGCCTCGGCACTCGGATCGATCGAAGCGGTCATCACGCCTTGCTCGGCGCTCCCTGCCTGCGGCCGCGTATTGAGTAGCGTCGGAACCGGCACGGCCATCGAGGCGAGGTCGGCAAATTCATCTGTCGGCTGAGAGGCCGGGGCCGGAATGCCACTGGAAACCTGCTGGAGCGCATCTTCTGCCGCATTGCGCGGTGGCTGGTACAGGGCCACCGCGAGACTGTTGTCGGCCGGACGCAGCGAGGGACGAGCTTGTGGTACTGGCGCCTCCGCAGCATCGACACCGGGAAGGGCAGCGACCATGACAGGTTCGGACGCGGTAACGACAGGCTGCTGGCGCGGCGCGGCGGGAGCCTGCTTCGGCGAAGCGACTGCCGGACGTTCCGCAGGCTCCGGAACATCCTCGACTTCGTCTTCGTCACCACCGCCGAACAGCATGGCGAGGAAATTGCGTGGACGCGACGAGGACTTTTCCTCGGCGATCATGACGGTATTGCCGGAGGCGACGCGGCGCTTGTATTCGGCCAGGGCCTGCTGGTAGCCCGGCAAGGGCTTGCCATCCGAGGGAATGTGAACGGTCTTGCCGTCGGGGAAAAGACGGGCCAGATCCTGACGGTTCATGCGTGGCCATGCCCGCACGCCGGCCACGTCCATATGGACGAAAGGCGAACCGGAATTCGGATAATAACCGACGCCGCCGGCCTGCATCTTCACGCCCAGTTCGCGCAGCGTCTTCAGCGCGACGCCCGGGATGTAGAAGTCCATCGCCGTGCCGCGCATGTGCTGGCTTTCCTTGGCGACACCCTTGGAGCGCGAACGCAGCATGGAGTTTGTGGCCGGAGAACGGTAGGCGGAGACGACCTTGATATAGCCCTTGGCGCGGGACTGGCGATAAACCTCCCAGACGAGGTCGAAGAGGCGCGGGTCCATCTTCGTCGGCTCGTTGCGGCGCCAGTCACGCAGAATGTAGTTGAGTTGTTTCAGACCCTTGGGGTCATAGCGGCCATTGCGCTTGAATGTGATCGAGGCGCGTTCGCCGGTGTGCACGAATTCGATGTTCAGCGTACGGTTCTGGGCGCTTGCCGTTCCGGCGCTTCCGAGAAGACTGCCGACACCCATGAGCAGCACGGCAACCAGTGAAAACAGCAGCTTTGCTGCCCACTGCGCAGACGCAAGCCGGGTGTTGCGCCCGCTTTGCGTATGGAGCGCGCTGATGTCCTGCGATGCCTGCAATGCAATCCCCGTCCGAAAGACTACGTCCCATGCCAACCGAAATGAACGTCAAATGCGGTCATAGCATGGCAAATTTGCCACATCCGCACAAGCGGTTCGATTATAGTGAACGCTTGACTAACAAATGCTTAGCCCTTGGGTAAGCGATTAAGCTTACCCCAGAGTTAACACCGAACGGTTGAGACAAATCAAGCCGCATCCTTTTGCGGGTCGTCGGGGTCGATTCCGTAATCTTTGAGCTTCCGGTAGAGCGTCGAGCGGCCGATCCCAAGCGTTCGCGCCACCTGGCTCATCTGGCCGCGGTAGAATTTCAGCGCGAAGCGGATCAGTTCTTCCTCGATTTCCGCGAGCTTGCGTACATTGCCGGCTTCGTCGGTACTCACGATGACATTGCCGGATGCAGCCCCGCCGAAACCTGTGGATGGAGCCGAATAGCCGCTGGCGAAGGTGGCCGCACGCTCGGCGAGAGCTGCCTGAACTTTGGCGATCGGGCTTTGCTCGGGCACGGCCGGGTGCGAATCCATGCTGCTCGTACCGCTGCGGTGGCCGTTTACCTGCGCGGCGATCTGCGGGAAGTCCCGTTCCCGGAGGCTTGCGCCGTCGGCAAGCACGACGGCACGGAAGATGGCGTTTTCGAGCTGGCGCGTGTTGCCCGGCCATTCGAAGGACGTGAGTAGCGCGAGCGCCGATGGATCGACCTGGAGCGTGCGGGGCAAGCGCTGCTCCAGCGAAAACCGTTCGACGAAGGCGCGGATCAGATGCGGTATGTCTTCCTTGCGTCGACGCAGGGATGCAATGGTAATGGGGAAGACGTTCAGGCGGTAATAGAGATCCTCTCGGAAACGCCCGGCCTTGACCTCCTCGATCAGATCCTTGTTGGTCGCGAGGATGAGCCGGACATTGGCCTTCACTGGCCGCTGCTGCGCGCCACGTTGGACCTCGCCGGTCTGGGCGATCTCCAGGAGGCGAATCTGGCCTGCGGGAGGCAATTCACTGATTTCCTCGATGAAGAGCGTGCCGCCCTCGGCCTCCGTGACCTTGCCCGGAAGCCCCTCGCTTCCAAACAAAACCTCTTCGATCAGGCTGGGTGACATCGCATTGCAGTTGAACGACACGAAGGGACGCGAGGAACGATCGCTGGCGGCATGGATCGCACGCGCGACGAGTTCCTTGCCGACCCCGGCCTCCCCTTCCAGCATCACGGGGATCATCGATTGCGCCGCCCGGCGGCCGAGTTCGACCACCCGCGACATGGCGGCACTCGCGGCGACCACATCCGAGAAGCTGACGGAGCCGCTGCGGGCGCGACGCGGTGTGCGTCCCTGCAGGCTGGTCCGATGGATCTTGAGTGCCGATTCGATTGCGCCGATCAGGCGCTCCTGGGTGATCGGCTTGACCAAAAAGTCGAATGCGCCGGCACGCACGGCATCGAGTGCCGTTTCCGTCGCCCCGTCTGCCGTGCCGACGATCACGGGGACGACCGGATTGATTTCGGCCAGCATGGGGATCACGGTCGGGTTCAGTCCCTCCGTCGAGGCGGCGTCGATGACAACGACGCCGATTGAATCGCGGTGACGGCGGAAGAGGTCGATACCGGCATGCGCCGTATCCGCGACATGAACTGTATGGCCGTGCGCTTCGATGGCAGCCTTCATGCTGCGGCGCTCGGCGGCATCTTCATCGATGAGTAGAATCTGTGCAGTCAACTTGCGCTCCCCGAGGCTGTTTTGGCGCATTTGCGCTCCTGGGTTATCGCGGTGACCCTGCCAGAAAGGCCTGAAGATGTTCTTGGAAGAAAGCCTAACATTTTAACGGTCCTTAACCGTTTATGGCACAATCCACAGAGAGCCCCTTTCGTGCGGAATTAAGTCGCATCACGCTGGTACACACGGCTGCTTGCCCATTGACGGACGACTGACTACATCTCCGGAACGAACGAGAGAAAAGGATATCGCCATGACGATCGACCGCCGCCCGGTCTCGAGCCCCGCGCCCCAGACCTCCGCGAACCGCGACCAGACACTCGGCGACCTGCCCCTTTGGAAGCTGGACGATCTCTATCCCGGCCAGACCTCGGCAGAATTCCTCGGCGCCGTCGAGAAGGCAGGCTCGGACGCACTCGCCTTCGAGACCAAATGGAAGGGCAAGCTCGCGATCGCGGCCGAAACCGTCGGTGAGAATTCGCTGGCCCAGGCCCTGCGCGAAATGGACGCGCTGGAAGACCTGCTCGGCCGCATCGCATCTTATGCCGGCCTCACCTATTATTCCGACATGACGAACCCGGCGAATGGCAAGTTCTTCGGCGATATCCAGGCCAAGCTCACCGACATGTCGTCGCGCCTCCTGTTCTTCCCGCTGGAACTGAACCGCCTGGCCGACGATGCTGTCGATACCGCTATGGACCGCGATCCGGCGCTCGCCCACTTCCGCCCCTGGATCGTGGATCTGCGCAAAGACAAGCCCTTCCAGCTAGACGACCGGATCGAACAGCTGTTCCTTGAAAAGTCCCAGACAGGTGCCGCTGCCTTCAACCGCCTCTTCGACGAGACGCTGGCTTCGCTGCGCTTCAAGGTCGGCGACGATGAGATGCCGCTCGAGCCGACGCTTACACTTCTGCAGGACGCCAATCCGGAAAAGCGCAAGCTGGCGGCCGAAGCGCTGTCGAAGACCTTCAAGGACAATATCCGCGTCTTCACTTTGGTGACCAACACGCTTGCCAAGGACAAGGACATCTCCGACCGCTGGCGCGGCTTCGAAGACATCGCCGATAGCCGCCATCTCGCCAACCGCGTCGAGCGTGAAGTCGTCGACGCTCTGGCCGAAGCCGTACGCGAAGCCTATCCGCGCCTGTCGCATCGCTATTACAAGATGAAGGCGAAATGGCTCGGCATGGACCAGATGAATTACTGGGACCGCAATGCGCCGCTCGCAGAAACACCCGACCGTCTGATCGCCTGGGATGAAGCCAAGGACATGGTGCTATCGGCCTATGGCGGCTTCTCGCCCGAAATGGCCGAGATCGCCGGCCGCTTCTTCGACGGCGGCTGGATCGATGCCCCTGCCCGCCCCGGCAAGGCCCCCGGCGCCTTCGCCCATCCGACTGTGCCTTCCGCACACCCTTATGTTCTCGTCAACTATCTCGGCAAGCCGCGCGACGTGATGACGCTCGCCCATGAACTCGGCCACGGCGTGCACCAGGTTCTGGCCGGCGGCCAGGGTGCCTTGATGTGCCAGACCCCGCTGACGCTCGCGGAAACCGCCTCCGTCTTCGGCGAGATGCTGACCTTCCGCGCGCTGCTCGACAAGACCACCGACAAGCGCGAACGCAAGGCCATGCTTGCCCAGAAGGTCGAGGACATGATCAACACGGTCGTGCGTCAGATCGCCTTCTACCAGTTCGAGCGCAAGATCCACACCGCCCGCAAGGAAGGCGAACTGACGGCCGAGCAGATCGGCGAACTGTGGCTATCGGTCCAGGCAGAGAGCCTCGGCCCGGCGATCAGGATCTCGGAAGGCTACGAGACCTGGTGGGCCTATATCCCCCACTTCATCCACTCGCCCTTCTACGTCTATGCCTATGCCTTCGGCGACTGCTTGGTGAACTCGCTCTATGCCGTCTACCAGAATGCCGATCAGGGCTTCCAGGACAAGTATTTCGAGCTCCTGAAGGCTGGCGGCACCAAACACCATTCGGAGCTTCTCGCTCCGTTCGGGCTGGATGCGACCGATCCGTCGTTCTGGGCCAAGGGTCTGTCGATGATCGAAGGGCTGATCGACGAATTGGAAGCGCTAGATAAGGCAGCCTGAACCGGAGCCGCCGATATCCCATGCGTGACCACGCGCCCTATGCGCTCTTCCGCGACGACCGCGCGGGGACGAGCCTCGTCTTTGCCGATCCAGAGACGCTTGTCGTCGCTCGGACGGCGGACGAGGTCGAGCCTGCGCTCGCCAGATTGGAGGCGCACCGGAAAGCCGGAAAATGGCTGGCGGGTTATCTCTCCTATGAAGCGGGCTTCGTTTTCGAACCGAAGCTGAGACCGCTCATTGAAGACGGGCGCGAAACACCGCTGATCTCGATGGGTGTATTCGACGCTCCCGCATCAGCAGAGCATCCACTCGCGCAAGCTCCGTCCAACATTCCGAATTCGCCGCTCTTGAGCGACCCGCACGCCGCCTGGGATCTGGAAACCTACCGCACCCGCTTCGACCGCCTGCATCATCACCTGCGCAAGGGCGACTGCTACCAGGCCAACCTCACCATGCAGGTAGAGGCACATTGGGACGGCGATCCCCGTGCCGCCTTCTGGTCGCTGGTCAGCCGCCAGCCCGTCCATTACGGTGCGCTGATCGACTACGGCATCGGCCCGGTCGTCCTCTCGCGCTCGCCCGAACTCTTCTTCTCCGTCGATGAAGACGGCTGGATCGAGACGCGCCCGATGAAGGGAACGGCCGCCCGGGGCTCTACCGCGGAAGAGGACGCGGCGATCATCGCGGCCATGCTCGCCGACGAAAAGACGCAAGCTGAAAATCGCATGATCGTCGATCTGCTGCGCAACGATGTCTCCGTCATATCAGAGGTCGGCACGCTTTCGGTACCGAAACTCTTCGCCATCGAGACCTATCCGACCGTCCACCAGATGGTGAGTTATGTCAGGGCAAAACTCTCACCCGGCATCGGTCTCCCCGAGATAATCGCGGCGCTCTTCCCCTGCGGCTCCGTCACCGGCGCGCCAAAAATGTGGGCGATGCGCATCCTGCATGACCTCGAGGCCGGCCCGCGCGATGTCTATTGCGGCGCGATCGGCTGGTGCGACCCGGCGGGTCCCATGCGATTTTCCGTTGCAATCCGCACCATCTCCCTTTTCAACGAAGGGCGCGCCGTCTTCAATGTCGGAGGGGGCATCGTCTTCGATTCGAAGGCGGAGGCCGAATACGAGGAATGTCTCTTGAAGGCGCGCTTTGCCCTGGGTGATCAATGGATTTCTCGCTGATCGAGACGCTACGCTGGCAACCGGACGCAGGCTTCCTGCGGCTTGACCAGCATTTGCGTCGCCTTGCCCGCTCCGCCGATGCGCTCGGCTTTCGCCAACCGCAGGACGCCAAGGGCAGACTGGAGAAAGAAGTCTCCGGCAGCGAGCCTCTGCGCGTGCGCCTCGTCATGACCTATCGCGGCAAGATGGACGTGACCGCCACCCCCTTCGAACCGCAGGTGGAGGAGACGGTCTGGCGGCTGAAGGTCGCCAAGACCCGTCTGCAATCTGAAGACAGCCTCTTCCGCCACAAGACGACCCGCCGCGAGCCCTACGAGGCCGCACGCGCCGAGTTCACCAAGCAGGAGGCCGATGAGGTAATCCTCCTCAACGAGCGCGGCGAGGTCTGCGAAGGCACGATCACCAACATCTTCGCCGAAGCCGCCGATGGCATGCTGCTGACCCCGCCGCTGACGAGCGGGCTATTGCCGGGCGTGCTGCGCGCCGAACTCATCCGCGAACGCAAGGCACGCGGCGAAGTCCTCAAACTCGATGACCTGCGCCACAGGAAACTCTTCGTCGGCAATTCCCTGCGGGGGCTCATCGCCGCCGAACTCATCGAAGAATAGGGCCGACGTCATCTGCGGCGATAGAAGACCATGCCGCCGTGATGCAGAACGTCTTCGCTGACGAAGGTTCCGTCGGCTGTGAACCCCGTGTCGTCCCAGTAGTCGATATGGGTGCCCGTCACCACATATCGCCCCTGATAGGCGCTTTCACGAGTGCCACGCGCTTCGTCGTATCGTCCGTTCGGCAGCAGTTCGTGTCGGATCCGTCCCTCTTCGGTGACCCACATGCCGACATAGGGGTGGGTCTGTTGGATATTTGCTGTCTGCGACATGCTGTCCTCGGCAAGAAGGGGATGGAAAGGCGCCGACACCAGTGTGACGGCGATGCTGAAAGCAATGAGCTGAATTCGCTTCATCATGACCTCCATCAGTAAGGTGAACGGACGGGACGCACGACGATTTCGCTGACGTCGACATCGTGGGGCTGTTCGATCGCGTAGCGGACGGCGCGACCTATTGCGTCCGGCGTCAATGCGATGGCGCGATAACCCTTCATCGCTTCGGCTGCGACTGGATCGGTGATCGTGTCGGCCAGTTCGCTTTCCACCACGCCAGGATGGATACATGTGACGCGCAGCTTGTCATTCTCCTGGCGCAGGCCGTCGGAGATCGCGCGCACCGCAAACTTGGTGGCGCAATACACGGCTGCCGTAGGCGATACGCTGAGCGCACCGACCGACGCGATGTTGACGATGTGACCGGATCCGCGTCGGGTCATCTCCTGTAGAACGGCTGCGATGCCGTAAAGGACCCCCTTGATGTTGACGTCCACCATGCGATCCCATTCCTCTACCTTCAGCGAGGACATCAGCGAGAGCGGCATGACACCGGCATTGTTGACGATGGCGTCGACGCGGCCGAACTCCAGCCTTGCGGCCTCGGCGAATACTGCGACATCGGCGCGATCGGTCACATCCAGGCGACGCGTCATCACGCGACCGCCAGCCCAACGGATCTCCTCGGCCAATTTGTCCAGCCTGTCGGTCCGGCGTGCGCCGAGCACCACCGTCGCGCCGGCTTTTGCCAGTTCGTTGGCGATACCAACACCAATACCACTCGATGCACCGGTGATCAGAACGACTTTATCCATGACTATTCCTTTCATAGGTCACGCTTGATGCGCTTGTCAGGAAGGTAGGACCACGCCATTGTTGCGAAAAGCCGTCATCTGCTTTCGTCGATGGATAGAAATTATAACCAATGATGCACGATCTGAATGCTCTTGCCGTCTTCGCCCGTGTTGCGGAGGAGAAGAGTTTCCGGGCTGCAGCCGACCGGATCGGCGTGACGCGGTCAGCAGTCAGCCAGACGATCCGCAAACTGGAAGAGACGTTGGGCATCGCGCTGGTGGCACGAACGACACGCAGCGTGGCACTGACGGAAGCAGGCGAACGGCTGTACAGCCAGATCGCGCCCTCGCTCGCCGACATGAACGGTGCGCTGGAGGCCGCAGCAAACCTGCGGGGCAAACCGCGCGGACAGCTCAATCTTGCCGTCTCCTCGATCGCCGAGCGCTTCCTGTCAGGACCCGTGCTTGCACGCTTCGCCCAAAACAATCCTGAAGTGAAGCTGCATGTGACGGTGACCGACGAGGAGTTCGATATCGTCGCAGAGGGGTATGATGCGGGCGTCCGCCTTGGCGAGGTGATCGCGCAGGACATGATCGCCATACCCGTGTCCGGCGACCTGCGGCAGCTCGCGGTGGCGTCCCCCGACTATCTCGCAGACAGCGGCATCCCCGATCATCCGCGCGATCTTGCAAATCATCGCTGCATCGGCTGGCGCGCGGGGCTAAACGTCGCGCCCTATCGCTGGGAATTTGCGGAGAACGGCAAGGAGTTCTCCGTCGCGGTCGCCGACACCATCACCACCACCGACATGGCACTGCTGGTCAAGCTCGCCATCGCTGGTGCAGGTATCACTTTCGGGATGGAGGATACGTTCCGGGAACCGCTGGCGCGTGGCGAACTGGTACTGGTTCTCGAGGCATACTGCCCCTCGTTTGCTGGCTTCTATCTCTATTATCCAAGTCGCCGAAACATGGCACCGAAACTGCGTGCTTTGGTCGACCACCTCAAACGATGAGTATGACAGAGCGCACCGGCTCGGCGGAGATTGACACGGACACCATTCCGCTGGAGCCTTGCAGCATGCCACTCACTCACACGCCCTATGCCGGCCCGACGCGTCCCTTCACCATCGGTCTTTCCGCACTCGATCCCGCCCGCTGGATCGAACCGGATGCCGATCTTGGCCACTACCTTGCGGAAAAGCGTGAACTGGCGGCAACACGGCTCGACGAAGTCTTCCGTGCAACGGACGATAGCCTCGACGCACAAAGGGAATGTCTCGCCGCAATGGCCACGCATCTGGAAACGCATCACGCGCAACAGATCAGTGGGGACCACCTTGCCGACGAGGCACTCCCCCCTTTGCTCCGCGCCGGCATGCTCATCCAGGACGACCTCGTCATCATGATGAAGCGCGAGGCCGGTTGGTTCATCGCCGCTGCCCACCTCTCCTTCCCTTCTTCCTGGTTGCTAGCGGAAAAGTTCGACCGGCCGATGGAGGAGGTCCACGAACATGTGCCAGGGTTCGAGGGCGGCACGCGAAATGCCACGATGATCAACCGCATCTTCGACAACCTCCTGCCCGAGCAACCGGCAGAGCGCTTCAACTGGTCGATCAACTGGAAACAAAAGCTCTTCCACCCGGAAACGGGCCGAAACGACGCGGCCCACCCGGACGAAGCCGTGATCAGGGTCGAGCGGCAGACGCTGACAAAACTTCCGAAGACCGGCGCGATCGTTTTCACCATCCGCATCTATCTGGACCCCGTAACGCTGTTTCGCGCGCATCCTGAAGGCCAAAGGCTTGCGGGTGCGCTGGCCGACCAGTTCGAGGCCATGAACGAGCCACAGCTTCGCTACAAGGGACTGGACCGCCAGCGAGAACGCCTGGTGTCGCGCCTGCGGCGGGATACCGCCTGAAAATCGCCCATAGGCCTCATTCCAAGCACGCCCCCTCCCTTTATTGTGTCAGAGTTTTGTGATCTAGAACCGGCATTATCGCGCCGGCCAGACAAGAAAAGGCCGGAAACACAGCCCGGAAAAGAACCGGGCTTCCAAGGAGATGGACATGAGCGAAACGACCTACCCGGTTTACGGCGAGATCACCGGCCCGATCGTGATGATCGGCTTCGGATCGATCGGCCGCGGCACCCTGCCGCTGATCGAACGCCACTTCAAGTTCGACAAGAGCCGGATGGTCGTCATTGATCCCCGCGGCGACGAGGAAGGCATCCTCGCCAAGCACGGCATCAAGCACATCCAGGCGCATGTCACCAAGGACAACTACAAGAAGCTCCTGAAGCCGCTGCTGACCGAAGGCGACGGCCAGGGTTTCTGCGTCAACCTCTCGGTCGACACCGGCTCGCTCGACCTGATCAAGTTCTGCCGCAAGCTCGACGTTCTCTACATCGACACGGTCGTCGAGCCCTGGCTCGGCTTCTACTTCGACAAGAACATGAAGAATTCCGAGCGCACGAACTACGCGCTGCGCGAAACCGTGCGCGCTGAAATCAAGAAGAACCCGGGCGGCACGACGGCCGTTTCGACCTGCGGCGCCAATCCCGGCATGGTTTCCTGGTTCGTCAAGCAGGCGCTCGTCAACCTCGCCAACGAAATCGGCGTCAAGTTCGACGAGCCGGATCAGCATGACCGCGAAGGCTGGGCCAAGCTGATGAAGAAGGTCGGCGTCAAGGGCATCCACATCGCCGAACGCGACACCCAGCGCGCCAAGAACCCGAAGCCGATGAACGTCTTCTGGAACACCTGGTCGGTCGAAGGTTTCATCTCCGAAGGCCTGCAGCCGGCCGAACTCGGTTGGGGCACCCATGAAAACTGGATGCCGAAGAACGCCAAGAAGCACAAGAAGGGCTGCAAGGCCGCGATCTATCTCGAGCAGCCCGGCGCCAACACCCGCGTGCGCACCTGGTGCCCGACGCCAGGCCCGCAGTATGGCTTCCTCGTCACCCACAACGAGTCGATCTCGATCGCCGACTACTTCACCGTCGAGAAGGATGGCGAAGCCGTCTATCGCCCGACCTGCCACTATGCCTATCACCCGGCCAATGACGCCGTGCTGTCGCTGCACGAGATGTTCGGCAATGGCGGTACGCCGCAACCGGTCCTGCATGTTCTTGACGAGCATGAACTGGTCGACGGAGTCGACGAATTGGGCGTACTGCTCTACGGCCACGAGAAGAATGCCTACTGGTATGGTTCGCGCCTGTCGCTGGAAGAAACCCGTCAGATCGCTCCGTACCAGAACGCCACCGGTTTGCAGGTAACGTCTGCCGTGCTCGCCGGCATGGTCTGGGCTGTCGAGAACCCGAAGGCCGGCATCGTCGAAGCCGACGAGATCGACTACAAGCGCTGCCTGGAAGTTCAGACGCCGTATCTCGGCCCGGTGGAAGGCCACTACACCGACTGGACCCCGCTCGACGGTCGCCCGGGTCTCTTCCCGGAAGACCTCGACGAAAAGGATCCGTGGCAGTTCCGGAACATCCTGGTTCGCTGAGAGTTCACTGACATTGAGAAGGCCCGCTGAAACGGCGGGCCTTTGTCATGCAAAAACTGCAGCATCAAGGTCGGGATAACCTTGTCGCCACGGCCTTGGCGCCTTGCTTTGGCCAAGGCTTCGCGGCATGGTTTGCGCGAACAATCGAGAGGCGGACGGCGCTGCCGATACGCCGTGAAGGTGGGAGACAAGAATGAAAATCAGATCCCTGGTTGCGATCACCACGGCGGGCATCGCCCTTTCGTCCTGCTATTCAAGCCCGCCGCGCCAACTGCCGTCGGTCCAGCAGGGCCCCTCGATCGAAGGCGCCTGGGTCGATCCGAACGGCATCGCCTCCACCTTCCAGGGCGGGACCTTCACCACCCGCACCACGGACAGCAACCAGATCCTGGCCTCCGGCACCTACACGTTGATCAACGACCGTCTCGTCGAGATCAACATGACCTCGCTGGTCCGCAATACGCAGCAGAAGGTGAATTGCGCCCTGGTCACACCATCCCAGCTCAACTGCACCTCGGACAGCGGGGCGCAATTCTCCCTCGCCCGCCGCGGCTGAAAACAGACTTCCGAGACCATGTTTCGAAGCGGCCCGAGTGGCCGCTTCTTTCGTTTCGGCATTCTCTAACATGCGTGACAGCGGCCGATTTTCGCTTGCCCTGCCACGGTCTTGATGAAAACATCCGCCATCCGAATTCTGGCGCGCGGCTGTCATCGACCCGTGCCAGACTGGGGTGAAATGGAATGGTTTGGAACAGGAGAACAAGATGTTCAGACATTTGAAGATTGGCCTATTCAGCGCCTCGGTGCTGGCGCTGACGGCAGGCACAGCTCTGGCCGATTTCGAACTCAACATCCTGCATATCAACGACCTGCATTCGCGCATCGAGGCGATCGGCAAGACGGACTCCACCTGCTCGGAGGAAGATGCGGCGGCCAACGAATGCTTTGGCGGCATCGCGCGGGTCAAGGCGGCGATCGACGCCCGTCGTGCCGAGCTCTCTGGCAAGAACATCCTGACGCTTGATGCAGGTGACCAATTCCAGGGCTCGCTCTTCTACACCACCTACAAGAGTGCCCCGATCGCCGATTTCATGAACGGCATCGGCTTCGACGCCATGGCGATCGGCAACCACGAATTCGACGACGGCCCGGAGGAACTTGCCAAGTTCATCGACGCGCTGCAGTTCCCGATGATCTCGGGCAACACCCTGGCGGGCTTGAACTCGCCGGTCGCCGACAAGTTCAAGCCCTACATCGTCAAGGATTTCGGCGGTGAGAAGGTGGCAGTCGTCTCTGTGCTCGCGACCGACACCGATGAGACTTCCTCACCGGGCGACGCCATCCTCTTCGCCGACGAGATCACTTACCTCAAGGAAGCCGTGACGGAGATCGAAGGCCAGGGCATCGACAAGATCGTGCTGCTCTCGCATGTCGGCTACGTCAAGGACCAGGAAATCGCCGCAGCCGTCGACGGCATCGACGTGATCGTCGGCGGCCACAGCCATACGCTGCTCTCCAACACCGACGAGAAGGCCGCCGGCCCCTATCCGACGCTGGTCAAGAACCCCGCCGGCAAGGACGTGCCGATCGTCCAGGCCTATGCCTATTCCAAGTATCTCGGCGACCTGACCGTCGTCTTCGACGACGCGGGCGTAGTCAAGACAGCGACCGGCGAGCCGAAGCTGCTCGACGCCTCCGTGACACCCGATGCCGGTTACCTGGCTAAGGTCGCAGAACTCGGCGGTCCGATCGAGGAATTGAAGAAGAAGGAAATCGGCGCGACAGCAGACGGCGTCGACGGTTCCCGTGAAGTTTGCCGCGCCACGGAATGCACCATGGGCAACCTCGTCGCCGACGCCATGGTCGATCGCCTCAAGGACCAGGGCATCACCATCGCGATCCAGAATGGCGGAGGCCTGCGTGCCTCGATCGATGCCGGCACCGTGACCATGGGTGAGGTCCTCACAGTCCTGCCGTTCCAGAACACCCTCGCCTCCTTCCAACTAAAGGGCTCGGATGTCGTGGCGGCCCTCGAAAATGGCGTGAGCCAGGTCGAGGAAGGCGCCGGGCGCTTCCCGCAGGTATCCGGCCTCAAATACACGGCCGACCTGAACAAGCCTGCCGGCAGCCGCATCACCGCGGTCGAGGTCAAGGAAGGCGATGCCTTCGTTGCGATCGATCCGAACAAGATCTATGGCGTCGCCACCAACAACTACATGCGCACCGGCGGCGACGGCTACAAGGTCTTCGCGACCGGCGGCCAGAACGCCTATGACTTCGGACCGGGCCTGGAGACTGTCGTGGCGGACTACATTGCCAAGAACAATCCCTACAAGCCCTACACGGACGGCCGCATCACCGTCATCGCCGCAGCGGCGCCAGCCGAGCCGGCCCCTGCGACCGCCGATGCCGGAACCACGCCGGCAGCCCCTGCAGCGACCGAAGCGCCGGCCACCGCTGCTGCGACGCCTGAAACGGCAGCCCCGGCCACGCCGACGGCGACGGAAACTGCCACGGCAGCAGCAGCCACCGTCTACAAGGTGGTTGCCGGCGACAGCCTCTGGAAGATCGCGGAAGCCACCTATGGCGACGGCATGTTCTGGAGCAAGATCGCCGAGGCAAACACGCTGCGCAATCCGAACGTGATCTCCATCGGAAGCGAATTGCAGCTTCCGGCGAAGTAAGCCAGTTTGCCGCATGACAAAAGCCGGTCCGGGCTTCCCCGGGCCGGCTTTTGCTTTTATCAGATGATCTCAACTGGCCATCGTCACGTAACGGTCGAGATATCTTCACCAGGACAACACAATGAACGCACTCCCCGCCCATTGGCCTTCCGACCATCCTCCTGTCAATTTCGGCAAGGTCGGCGTGCTGCTTGTCAATCTCGGAACACCTGACGGCACCGACTATCGCTCCATGCGCCGCTATCTCGAGGAATTCCTGACAGACAAGCGCGTCATCGAGTGGTCACGATGGTTCTGGTACCCCATTCTCTACGGCATCGTCTTGAACAAGCGCCCGCAGAAGGTGGGCAAGGCCTATGAAGAGATCTGGAACAAGGATCTCGATGAGAGCTATTTGCGCACCTACACCCGGAGCCAAGCCGAGAAGCTGGCGGTGGCGTTGAAGGATCTTCCGAACGTGCATGTCGACTGGGCCATGCGCTATGGCCAGCCGGCGATCCAGGCAAAGATGAACGAGATGCAGAAGGCTGGATGCGAACGCATCCTCGTCTATCCGCTCTACCCGCAATATGCGGCTGCCACCACCGCGACCGTCAACGACGAGGCCTTCAAGGCGCTTCTGAAAATGCGCTGGCAGCCGGCGCTGCGAACCGTGCCGCAATATGCCGACGACCCGGTCTATATCGAGGCACTCGCGAACTCGATCAACCAGCACCTCGCCTCCCTGGACTGGGAGCCGGAGCTGGTGATCACCTCCTATCACGGCATTCCGAAGTCCTACTTCATGAAGGGCGACCCCTATCACTGCCAGTGCTACAAGACGACACGCCTGCTGCGTGAGCATCTCGGCTGGGAGAAGGAGAGGCTGATGGTCACCTTCCAGTCCCGTTTCGGACCGGAAGAATGGCTGCAGCCATATACCGACAAGACGGTGGAGAAACTCGCCAAGGAGGGCGTCAAGCGCATCGCCATCATGAACCCCGGCTTCGTCTCCGATTGCCTGGAAACGCTGGAGGAAATCGCCGGCGAGGCGGGCGAGGATTTTCTCCATAATGGTGGTGAGAAATTTTCCCACATCCCCTGTCTCAACGACAGCGCGGATGGCATGCGCGTGATCGAAAATGTCGTGCGCCGGGAATTGCAGGGCTGGGCCTGAGATTCTCGCCGGCGGATGCGTAACAAGAAACTTCAGGAAGGGCTGCCGAGAGGCGGCCCTTTTTTCGATTTTATATTGAGTTCGGAGCCGAGGCCGGAGCAGCCATCAACCTGCCGCCTCTGACCGTCACAAAATGATACAACCCAAACGATGGTCGCCGCCGCGATCACTCTGCAGGATCGCCCGCTTTCCGGCGCAACTGCCCAAATTTAATGCATCTTTTCATTCGGTTAGACTTTTTCAAACTGCGGACTCCACAACCGAATTAACAACTCGAAGCTGTCCCAGTGCGCAGACCGAAAGCATTGACGAAGGCCTAAATCATTGGAATTTCATATAATTTTAGATAGGCGATTTCTTATATTAAGGTTCCATTTAGTAATGATCCCTAGAATTAGGGGGAGTTGAAGGAGACCACCATGAAATTCATCACGACCGCATTGGCCTCGACATTCCTCGCCATGTCGCTCGCCACCGCGCATGCTGAACCGCCGCAGCCAGACATGGACAAGCTGATCTCGCCCGAACTCCTGCAGCAGATTCAGGAGTTCATCTCGGCCGAGATCGTCACCGTGTCGGTCCAGGCGCAGAACGCCCGCCTGAACGAACTGACCCAGGACAAGATCGACGCACTGGACAACCAGTGGAAGGCCGAGCGCGAGGCTGCCGACAAGCCGCTGATTGCAGCCACGCTTTCCAGCCCGCTTTCCGTCTATCTTGCCCGCATCCAGGGCAAGTCACTCGGCCTCTATCCCGAAATCTTCGTGATGGACCAGAACGGCCTCAATGTCGGCCAAAGTTCGGTCACCAGCGATTTCTGGCAGGGCGACGAGGACAAGTTCCAGAAGACCTATGACGTTTCCGACGATGCAATCTTCATCGACGCGGCCGAGTGGGACGACGAACTGAAGATCTGGCGCAATCAGGTAAGCTTCACGCTGCTCGACAGCGCCAAGAAAAAGATTGGCGCCGTCACCGTCGAACTCAACCTCACGGAACTCGAGCGCCGGGCCCTCGCCGGCAGCTGATCCGATGATCACGACCCCATGATGGCGGCCGTCTTGTAAAACATGATCCAATTCGACCCCGACCGGGACAGGATTTCACTATGCTCAAGAACCTATCCGTAAGCGCCAAGGGCTTTCTCGCTTTCGGACTCCTTGCCGCCATCGCGATCGCAGCCTCCACCTTCATGCACAACCGCGCGATCATCGCGAGTGAGCACGTCGCCGAGACGGCCGTGGTCAACAATGTGGTTGCCGCCATCGACGAATTCTCCGCCGATCTGTACATCGCGGATCTTCAGTTGAAGACTTTCCTTCTGACCGGCAACCGCGACTACGCGGAAGGCGCGCAGAGAGTTGCAGCCGAGATGGACAAGGACAAGGTCGGCATCGAGGCACTCGTCTCGGCCTCGGCTCCCGCCGAACTGGCAAAGTTCAAGGAAGCAATCACCTCGCTCGATGCCTGGAAGGCGAATTTCTTGGACCGTCAAATCCTTTTGATGCGTGACCCTGCGACCGTCGAACTCGCCCGCGCCATCGAAGTCACCGGCGAAGGCGAAGCTTTGGTCAAGGCCTTCGAAGACGGGCTCGCAGATCTCAAGGCGACGCTTTCGGCGCGTGCTGCGACAGCCGCTGCCAACCAGACTGCAGCCCTGTCACTGGTTGAAACAGTGAGCCTCGCCGCCTCGATCATCGTCGGCATCGCGGCCGTCCTCATGGGCTTCCTGAACTTCCAGCTCGTGTCCAGGCCACTCGGCAAGCTCGCCGATGCCACGACCCGTCTGTCCGAAGGCGACTTGAACGTCGCCATCGATCAGGGCGGCAAGGACGAAATCGGTCGCATGTCGGCCGCCATGCAGGTCTTCCGCGAAGCGGCCATTGCCAACAAGCGTCTCGAAGCCGAGGCAGATGGCAATCGCCGTCAGGCCGAAGCCGATCGCATCGCTGCCCAGCAGCGTGCAGAAGCAGACGCTGCCGAGCGTCTTCGGATTGCGACCTCCGGCCTTGCAACTGGTCTGAAGCGTCTCGCCTCCGGCGATCTCGCTTTCCAGATCACCGAAGCCTTCGCCCCGGATTTCGAAGCCCTGCGCCACGACTTCAACCAGTCGATCCTCCAGCTGAACCAGACCATGGCTGGCATCACGAACAGCGTGGCGACGATGGAGACAGGTACCCGCGAAATCGCGTCGGGCACCGATCATCTGTCGAAGCGCACCGAACAGCAGGCCGCAGCCCTTGAAGAGACTGCAGCGGCTGTCGAGCAAATTACGGCAAACGTCGTGAACTCGACCAAGCGCACGGAAGAGGCTCGTGGCGTCGCCGCGCACGCCAACACCTCGGCAAACCAGTCGTCGGAAGTCGTCGCCCGCGCCGAAGAGGCAATGCGCCGCATCGAAGGCTCTTCGCAGCAGATCTCCAACATCATCGGCGTGATCGACGAAATCGCCTTCCAGACGAACCTTCTGGCGCTCAATGCAGGCGTCGAGGCAGCGCGTGCCGGTGAAGCCGGCAAGGGTTTCGCCGTCGTCGCCCAGGAAGTCCGCGAACTCGCCCAGCGCTCTGCAAACGCTGCAAAGGAGATCAAGGCGCTCATCCAGAACTCCTCGACGGAAGTTGCGGGTGGTGTGGATCTCGTGCGCAAGACGGGTGAGGCTCTTCGCACGATTGGCGGCTTCATCAGCGAAATCAACACGCATATGGATGCGATCGCGATTTCGGCCAAGGAACAGGCAACCGGCCTCTCGGAAGTCAACCATGCCGTCAACTCGATGGACCAGACGACCCAGCAGAATGCCGCCATGGTCGAAGAATCGAATGCAGCATCGGGCGCTCTGGCGACGGAGGCCGCCAAGCTACGCGACTTGATCTCTCACTTCACCATCGACGGCGTCCAGCAGACGCAGGCCTCGGCGCTGCGAGAAACCGCCCGCACAATGGCGCAGCCGGCTGCCCACCGCGCACAGGCACCACGGGCGGCAGAGCCTGCGCGCCGCAGCGCCCCTGCCCCGCGCAGCCACGGCAACGCCGCCGTGGCGCAGGAGAGCTGGGAAGAGTTCTGAGACGAAACAGCTCGGACCTAGATGCAAGGGCGGCAGGCGCAATCCTGCCGCCCTATCTGTTTTGTGCGGCCCCTTTTACAGGCGGACAAGTTGTCGACGCTGTGACAGGCAAACCTTGCAATTCGACTGTCACCCCACGATGTTAGATCGCGGGGGCGCGGTATTCGCCGCGTCAAAGCTGGAGGTTCTCATGCCCATCACCGGTCCGGATATTGTCGTCATTGCACTCGTCGTGCTGGTCATCCTGGTGTTGTTTGCCGGTATCAAGACCGTGCCGCAGGGTTACCGCTACACGATCGAACGCTTCGGCCGCTATACCCGCACCCTTGAGCCGGGCCTCAACCTGATCATCCCCTTCTTCGAGCGCATCGGCTCCAAGATGAACGTGATGGAGCAGGTGCTCGACGTGCCCACCCAGGAAGTCATCACCAAGGACAACGCTTCGGTCTCGGCCGACGCCGTCGCCTTCTATCAGGTGCTGAACGCTGCTGAAGCCGCCTACCAGGTGGCCAATCTCGAAAATGCCATCCTCAACCTGACCATGACCAATATCCGATCGGTCATGGGCTCGATGGACCTCGACGAGCTTCTCTCGAACCGCGAAGTGATCAACGACCGCTTGCTGCGTGTCGTCGACGAAGCCGTGCGCCCCTGGGGCATCAAGGTTACCCGCGTCGAGATCAAGGACATCCAACCGCCGGCCGATCTGGTGGATGCCATGGGCCGGCAGATGAAGGCCGAACGTGAGAAGCGCGCTCAGGTTCTCGAAGCCGAGGGTTTCCGCAACGCACAGATCCTGCGCGCCGAGGGCGCAAAGCAGTCAGCCATCCTGGAGGCCGAAGGCCAGCGTGAAGCCGCCTATCGCGAAGCCGAAGCCCGCGAGCGTCTGGCGGAAGCCGAAGCCACGGCCACCCGCCTCGTCTCCGAAGCGATTGCCGCCGGTGACGTCAACGCCATCAACTACTTCGTCGCCCAGAAATATACCGAAGCAATGACGGCGATCGGCACGGCCAACAATTCCAAGATCGTTCTGATGCCGATGGAGGCGACCTCCTTGATCGGTTCCCTGGGCGGCATCGGCGCCATCGCCCGCGAAGTCTTTGGCGACGAAAAGCGCCCTGCCCCGCCGCGTCCGGCGCCGGCCGCACCTGGACCGAGGACCACGCCGCCGATCTCCTCCTTCAATCCCAACGGCGAGTGATGACCATGCTCGGCCGCATCATCGCCGAACTCGGTCCCTGGAGCTGGTGGGTGCTCGGCATGCTGCTTCTGGCCGCCGAACTCGTAATGCCCGGCGTCTTCCTCGTCTGGATCGGCCTCGGCGCGATCCTGACCGGAGCGGTATCGCTGCTGCTCTGGGATGCAGGCTTCTGGACTTGGCAGGTGCAGTCACTGGTCTTTGCCGCCAGCGCTGTCGTCTTCACGTTGGCCGGTCGACGCTATTTTTCCAGTCTCGAAACCGAGAGCGACGAGCCACTGCTCAACCAAAGGGGCGCCAGCCTTGTCGGCCGCACTGCCGTGCTGGCCGAGCCGATCCGCGAGGGTCGTGGCCGCATCCGTCTGGACGACACCTTCTGGCTGGTAGCAGGGCCTGATCTGCCGAGTGGCACAAGGGTCAAGATCGTATCCAGCACCGGTCGGGATCTGACGGTGGAAGAAGCTTAGGTCGCTTCAGGCGACGCCGATCCTGAGCAGATCGTGGAAGTGGATGAGACCAATCGGCGTATTCTCGTCGTCCACCACGATCAGCGCGCCGATCCCATGCTTGTTGATCATGGCCGCAGCCGTCGTGGCCAGCGCATCGCCCTTGATGACCTTGGGGTTGCGGGTCATGACATCCTCGACATTGAGGGCCGAGAGATCGCGGGCGAGGTTGCGGGCCATGTCGCCTTCGGTGACGATGCCGCAGAGCTTGCCTGCATCGTCCGTGATCCCCACGCAGCCGAAATGCTTATGCGACAATGTCTGGACCGCATCGGGCATCGATGTGCCGAGCGGCACCAGCGGCAAGCGGTCGCCGGTATGCATGATGTCGCGCACATGGGTGAGCGCCGCACCGAGCTTGCCGCCCGGATGGAAGGTACGGAAGTCCGATGGCGAGAAGCCACGGGCTTCCAGAAGCGCGATGGCAATCGCATCGCCAATCGACAACTGCAGAACCGCAGACGTCGTCGGCGCCAATCCGTGCGGGCACGCTTCCTGGATCTTCGGCATCAGCAGCACGACATCGGCATTGCGCGCGAGTGTCGAATTTTCACCGGCCGTGATCGCAATCAATGGAATTGAGAAGCGGCGCGAAAAGGCGAGAATGCCCTGCAGCTCGGCCGTCTCACCGCCCCAGGAGATCGCGAGGATCACATCGTCCTGTGCAATCATGCCGAGATCACCGTGATTGGCTTCCGCAGGATGCACGAAGAAAGCCGGCGTCCCAGTCGAGGCAAAGGTCGCTGCAATCTTCGAACCGATATGCCCGCTTTTGCCGACGCCGGTGACAATGACACGGCCGGTGATCTCACCGATCGTCTTGACGGCATGGCAGAAAGGCGCGGCGAGCGGCCCCCCCAGTGCTTCCTCGAGCACCCGCAATCCCTCGCGCTCGGTCGAGACGACCCGAAGAGCGGATTCGGTGGCACTGGCTTCGACGAGATTGACTGCGCGCTTGATCATGCCGTCCCATACTGCGTTTGAGGGCTGGTGTAAATTCTCGTGCGACAGAGGGCCAGCGCTATCCGCCTTCAGGGCGCATCCTTGCATCTGAAACCAAACATTAACCATCAGGCTTTACGTTTGGGTAAGCATTGCAGATTGCCGGGCGCAGGAATGACCTCAGTCGAAAATCGGGACAAGCGCGGCACGAGCCGCCTCGGGCTGCGCGCCTTTGCAGGCGTGCTGGCATTGTCCGTACTCGCGCACCCATCTCTTCTCGCAGCCCAGCAGGCCGAGGCAAACGACACCAGAACGGGCGCATCGCTCCCCGCCTGGTCTCTGCTGCCCGGATCCGCACAGGCAACGACTGCCACGCCTACAGCGAACGGCACCTCCGTGCCGCAACAGACCGGCGCCACGGCCCCATCCACGGCAGCAACCGATCCCCTGGCAACTGGCACGGTCGCGCCCGACGATCAGACGCTAGAACCACTGACGGACCCCGACGCGATCCCGGTGGATGAAGATATCGGGCGACAGAACCTGCGGGAGCCTCGCCTCGACAACCCGACCGCCGAGCGCATCAGCCGTGAGCTCGATTCTGAAGACGACAGCGGCATCCGGCTGGGCACCTTGATCCTGCGCCCCTCGATCAGCCAGAAACTGGGCAGCGAAACAGAAAAGACCGGCAGCCTCAAGGACGACCGGATCTTCTCTGAAACGGGTCTCAAGGGCACGATCACATCGGACTGGTCCCGCCACGAACTCTCCGTGGGAGCGGAAGGTACCTGGCAGGAAACGCTGTCTGGCGACGAAACCGACAAGCCGCGGGCCGATATCGATGCACGCCTGCGTCTCGACCTAGCAGATGATACCCTCGCTACCCTTTCAGCTACCTACAATTTCGGCCGCGAAGACAGCGATGATCCGAACGCCGTCAGCGGCGCCAAGGTTCAATCCGGGGTACATCAATATGGTGCCGCCGCCTCGATAGAACGGGATTTCGGGCTTATCCGCGGCTCCATCGCAGCCGACGTGACGCGTCTGCAGTATTCCGACGCCGAACTCTCGGATGGCTCGACGCTTGAGCGCAGCGACCGAAACCGCAATCGTTATGCTCTGACCAGCCGCCTGGGCTACGAGCTCTCGCCTGCCCTCATCCCCTTCATCGAAGGCACGATCGGGCGGATTGATTACGACGATGCTGTTGATTCCGCCGGCTATCGCCGATCGGCCGACCTCTATGGCGCAAAGACCGGCGTCGCTGTTGATCTCGGCGAAAAACTGCGCGGCGAGATCGCCGTCGGCTACGAACATCAGAAGTTCGAGGATGGCCGGCTGGAGGAGCTTTCCGCCCTCACCGTGGACGGCAATATTTTCTGGTCGCCGCGGGAAGGCACGAGCATCGACGTCACGCTCGACACGAGCATCGACCCGTCGACGACCGCAGGTGTGAATGGCGCCACGATCCATCGCGTGACGGCGCAACTTGCACACGACCTGCGCTCGAACCTCGTCGCCCGCCTGACCGGCGGCACGACCTTCACGCGATATGATGGGGATGCGGCTTCGGCCGATACAACCGCCTACCTCGCCGGCGCCGGCCTGACCTGGAAGGTCAACCGCTACCTCGACGCGACGGCTGATCTCACTTACGAGCGCACAAATTACAAGACGGGCAGCGACAACCAGAGCCTGACGGCACTGGTGGGCCTGACCGCCAAGCGCTGAGCCCGGCGGTCAGGAAGCTGTTCACTTGAGGGCTGCGAGCAGCGCCTTCAATTGGTCTTCGATGGCTGGGCGGATATCTGCACGCTCGATGGCGAAGGCGACGTTCGCCAAAATGAAGCCATCCTTGGCACCGCAGTCGAAGGTCTGACCCTTGAAGTGATATCCGGCAAAATCCTGGCTCTGGGCGAGCTTCAGCATACCGTCGGTGAGCTGGATCTCGTTGCCGGCACCACGCTCCTGCGTCGACAGGATTTCGAAGATCTCTGGCTGAAGGATATAGCGACCGTTGATGAAGAAGTTCGACGGAGCGGTGCCCTTGGCAGGCTTCTCGACCATCTGGTCGATCTTGAAGCCGCCTTCCAGCGTCTCGCCGACACCGACGATGCCGTATTTGTGCGCCTGTTCGGGCGCACATTCCTCGACAGCCACGATGTTGCCGCCGGTCTTCTCGTAAAGTTCGACCATGCCCTTGAGGCAGCCCTTTTCTGCGCGCATAATCATGTCAGGCAGAAGAAGGGCGAAAGGTTCGTGCCCCACGATGTCGCGAGCACACCAGACGGCGTGTCCTAGACCGAGCGGTTCCTGTTGGCGCGTGAAGCTGGTCTGGCCGGCCGTCGGCTGAAGGGACTCGAGCAGCGAGAGTTCGGCATTCTTGTTGCGGGCTTTCAGGGTCTGCTCAAGCTCGAACTGGATGTCGAAATAGTCCTCGATGACCGCCTTGCCACGGCCGGTCACGAAGACGAGATGCTCGATCCCGGCTTCGATTGCCTCGTCGACCACATACTGGATGACGGGCTTATCGACGACGGTGAGCATTTCCTTCGGCACCGCCTTGGTGGCCGGCAGAAAACGGGTGCCGAGACCGGCGACGGGAAACACGGCTTTCCGGAGCTTTTTAGTCTGAACCACACATCCCTCCTGGAGGATCTAATCGATTAACGCCTTCATTACGCGGTTACGCCCAGTAACATATAATTGCTTCAAAATGGCAAAGACTAAGCTTGGGCGGACCGCGTGGTAAACGGTTTGTTGACTGAACAGCGTTAACCTGTGGTGAACAGCCTTGTTCCGGCTGCCAACACGAGAATGCACGGGAGATGCCCATGAAAAGACACCGCCCCAGCCTGCTCGGCGCGATTGCCCTGACGCTTTCGACGGCGCTCATTCCGCTGGACGCCTTCGCAGATGCCGGTTTCCAGAAGTGGATCCGCGACTTTTATCCGACGGCCGCGAAAGCAGGGATTACAGAACGCACCTACCGCCAGGCTTTCAACGGCGTGAACGAACCAGACCAGTTCGTGCTCGAAAAGGCGGCCTACCAGCCCGAGTTCAAGTCGGAGATCTGGGACTATCTCGATAGTCGCGTGAACCCCTACACCGTGAAGATCGGCCAGGAGATGCTGACCAAACATGGCCGGCTATTGACGGCGCTGGAAAATCATTTCGGCGTCGACAAGCATGTGCTGCTCGCCATCTGGTCGATGGAATCGAACTACGGCGCTGCCTTGGAGCGTCCCGACCGCCTGCACAACGTGCCGCGTTCGCTGGCGACACTCGCCTATGCCGACCGCAAGCGCGCGAAGTTTGCCCGCACGCAGCTGATTGCTGCGCTCAAGATGCTGCAGAACGGCGACGTATCCAATAAGAACCTGATGGGATCCTGGGCCGGCGCCATGGGCCACACCCAGTTCATCCCGACCAGCTACCTTCTCTACGGCATAGATGCCGATGGCAACGGCAGCAAGGACATCTGGCACTCGATCCCCGACGCGCTCGCAACCGCCGCCAATCTGCTCGCCAAGAACAACTGGCAATCCGGCCGCACCTGGGGCTACGAAATCGTCGTGCCGCGCGGCGGCCACAAGTTCAGCGGACAGACCAAGACGTTGGCCCAGTGGCAGGCGCTCGGCTTTGCCCGTCCGACGGGCAAGGGCTTCAAGAACGGCGCAGAACGCGCCGAACTGAAAATGCTCGGCGGTTCAAACGGTCCGGGCTTCCTGATGACCAAGAACTTCTTCGTCATCAAGCGCTACAACGCTGCCGACAGCTATGCCCTCGGTGTCGGCCTGCTGGCCGACGAGATCGCCGGTTACGGTGGCATGAAGCAGCGCTGGCCGCGGCCGAACGGTACGCTCGATATGAAGGAAAAGTTCGAACTGCAGACGCGCATGCAGGCGCTCGGCTATTACGACGGAAAGATCGACGGCAATTTCGGCTCCGGCTCGAAGGCTGCCATCACCGCCATCCAGCAGCGCCTCGGCATGGCGGCAGACGGCCAGCCGTCGCGCGTCCTGCTCGATGCCCTGCGCAACTGATCGCGACAGTTCCAGTCGACAGAACGATTGACTTGCCCTCCGCCGCGATCCAGAAACATGGGATCGCGGCGGATTGTTTTTGAGCTGTCGCGGAGGCGGCGATGGAGTGAAACTTGAAGAGCCCGCGTGGACCCCTTGCCCGCTTTTTGACTCTCGGCCTGGCACTGATGCTCGGCGCGACGGCACTCCTCACCTCGGCCGCAGAAGCCCAGCAACCCGAGCGACGCCGCAACCTGCTCGACCTGCTGTTCGGCCAACGTCAGCCGGTCTATGTGCCGCCGCAAGACGTCCAGCGGCCACGCGCGGGCAAGGTTCGCAAGAAGAACAGTGGCAGCGTTACCACGATCCAGACGCGCGCACCGTCGACCCGGGCCGCGGCAGCCCCGCCGCCACCGCCGAAACTCGACACCGCCAAGAAGGTGCTGGTGGTCGGAGATTTTGTCGCCAGCGCCTTGGGCGACGGCCTGAAGGCCGCCTTCGAGGATTCCCCCGGCGTCGTGGTGGAGAGCCGGGCCAACGGTTCCTCCGGCCTCGTGCGCGATGATTTCTACGACTGGCCCGGCGCGCTCCCGGCTCTCGTGGCCGAGATCAAGCCCAGCGTGCTGGTGATCCAGGTCGGCGCCAACGATCGGCAGCAACTCGTGACATCGGATGGTCGCCTCGATTTCCGCACCGATCCCTGGTTCGCAGCCTATGGCGAGCGGGTGGCCCGCCTCGCGACGGTGGCCGCAGAAACCCGCGTGCCGGTCATCTGGGTCGGCCTTCCAGCCTTCCGGCCGCAGAACATGACGGCTGACGCGCTGCGCCTCAACACCATCTATCGTGCCGGCATCGAGAAGGTCAGTGGCGAGTTCGTCGATGTTTGGGAAGGCTTCGTCGACCAGGAAGGCCGCTTCATCGTCACCGGCTCCGACATCAACGGCCAACCGGTGCGCCTGCGCGGCAATGACGGCATCAACTTCACCGGCCCCGGCAAGCGCAAGCTCGCCTTCTATGTCGAGAAGTCGGCGCGCCGCTATCTTGGTGACATGACGAGCCCGGATCTCGTGCGCCTCGATGGCAGCAACCTGCCGGAATTGCTGAGCCTGCCACCGTCGGAAAGCAAAGCCATCGTCACCACCCCGCCGATCGACCTCTTCGATCCGGAACTCGACGGCGCGGACGAGCTGCTGGGCGGCACGCTCCCGCCCTCCTCCAGCTTCCCCACGCCCCGCGACCAGCTCGTCCAGAACGGCCGCCTGCCGGATCCACCGGTCGGGCGGGTGGACTATGTCAAGCGTGCTCCGACAGCCCCAGCGACGACGACAACGCCGGCAACGGCCACGCCTTAAGCCCTCGAAAACACCATCCTAAATCAAAAGGGGCCGCTCGAAAGCAGCCCCTTTGTCGTTTCTCAATACTGCGCCGCCTCAGCGCGGCAGCACGCTTTCGCCCATCAGCGCTTCGTCGATGGCGCGCGCTGCCTGACGTCCCTCACGGATCGCCCAAACGACCAGCGACTGGCCGCGACGGGCGTCACCGGCGACCCAGACCTTGTCGACCGACGAGCGATAGTCCTTGTCGTTGGCAACGACATTGGTCGAGCCGCGACGGTCGGTGTTGAGTTCGAGCTTGCCGTCGAGATCCTTCAGCACGCTGTCGGTGAACGGACCGGAGAAGCCGATGGCGATGAAGGCGAGATCGGCCTTGATGATAAACTCGGTGCCCGGGATCGGCTTGCGGCGCTCGTCGACCTGACAGCACTTCACGCCGGTCAGCACGCCGTCTTCGCCAACGAATTCGAGCGTTGCCACCTGGAATTCGCGGTTCGCACCTTCGGCCTGGCTGGACGAGGTGCGCATCTTGGTGGCCCAGAAGGGCCAGATGGCAAGCTTGTCTTCCGTCTGCGGCGGACGCGGACGGATGTCGAGCTGGGTCACCTTGACCGCGCCCTGGCGGAAGGCCGTGCCGACGCAGTCCGATGCCGTATCGCCACCACCGACGACGACGACATGCTTGCCGCCGGCGAGGATCGGATCGGCCGGCCAGCCGACGCTGTCGATGTTTTCGCGACCGACACGGCGGTTCTGCTGGACGAGATACGGCATGGCATCATGCACGCCATGGAACTCGACGCCGGGAATGCCGGCCTCGCGCGGGGTTTCCGAACCGCCGCAATAGAGCACGGCATCGTAATCTGCGCGGAGCGTCTCGACGGTCACGTCGACGCCGACGTTCACGCCGCAATGGAAGGTGACGTTTTCGCCCTTCATCTGCTCGACGCGACGATCGATGAAGTTCTTCTCCATCTTGAAGTCCGGGATGCCGTAGCGCAGCAACCCGCCGGCCTTCGACTCTCGCTCATAGACATGCACCTCGTGACCGGCGCGGCCAAGCTGCTGGGCAGCGGCGAGACCCGACGGACCGGAGCCGATCACGGCGACCTTCTTGCCGGTATGGATCGTTGCCGGCTGCGGCACGATGAAGCCGAGTTCATAGGCCTTGTCAGCAATCGCCTGTTCGACAGTCTTGATCGCGACAGGCGTATCTTCGAGGTTCAGCGTGCAGGCTTCCTCGCAAGGGGCCGGGCAGACGCGACCGGTGAATTCCGGGAAGTTGTTCGTCGAGTGGAGGTTGCGGATCGCATCCTCCCACTTGTTGTTATAGACGAGGTCGTTCCAGTCGGGGATCTGGTTATGCACGGGACAGCCGGTCGGGCCGTGGCAATAGGGAATGCCACAATCCATGCAGCGCGCCGCCTGCTTGGTGACCTCAGCATCCGACATGGGGATGGTGAATTCACGGAAATGGCGGATGCGGTCGGAAGCCGGCTGATACTTCGCCACCTGCCGGTCGATTTCCATGAAACCTGTAACCTTGCCCATGTCTACTTTCCTCTAATCCACTCGTGTTTGTCGAAAGTGCCCCTCATCCGCCTGCCGGCACCTTCTCCCCGCGAGCGGGGAGAAGACGCTGCCGCGCCGCTGGCGGTCCCCCTCGCCCCGTTTACGGGGAGAGGGTCGCCGAGCGAAGCGGAGGCGGGGTGAGGGGCGGACCCTGATTATTCCGCAGCCACGCCCATGCGCATGCGTTCCATTTCCTCAAGCGCACGACGATACTCGACCGGCATGACCTTGCGGAACTTCGGACGATACTCGGCCCAGCTGTCGAGGATCTGCTTGGCACGGTTCGAACCCGTGTAATGCAGATGGTTCGAGATCAACTGGTAAAGGCGCTCCTCGTCGTGGCGGGTCATGTCGCCCGACACGTCGACTAGGCCCTTGTGCATCAGGTCGCCGCCGTGATGGTGCAGCTTCTCCAGCATGTCGTCCTCTTCCGGAACCGGCTCGAGCTCGACCATGGCCATGTTGCAGCGCTTGGCAAAATCGGCGCTTTCGTCGAGCACGTAAGCCACACCGCCCGACATGCCGGCCGCGAAGTTACGGCCCGTTTCGCCGAGTACGACGACCACGCCGCCCGTCATGTATTCGCAGCCGTGGTCACCGACGCCCTCGACGACGGCGATCGCACCGGAGTTGCGCACGGCGAAACGTTCGCCGGCCACGCCACGGAAGTAGCATTCGCCGGAGATCGCGCCGTAAAGCACGGTGTTGCCGACGATGATCGAGTTTTCCGCGACGATGCGGGCATTTTCCGGCGGACGCACGATGATGCGGCCACCCGACAGACCCTTGCCGACATAGTCGTTGCCGTCGCCTACGAGATCGAAGGTGATGCCGCGCGCCAGGAAGGCACCGAAGGACTGCCCCGCCGTACCGTTCAGCGTGACATGGATGGTATCGTCCTTCAGACCCTTGTGGCCGTAGCGCCTGGCGACTTCGCCAGACAGCATGGCACCGGCAGAGCGGTCGACGTTCTTGATGTCAACGTCGAAGACGACAGGCTGCTTGGCTTCCAGCGACGGCATCGCCTTCTCGATCAGCTTGCGATCGAGAATGTCGATGATCGGATGGTTTTGGCGCTCGGTCCAGTAGGTGGCGGACTTTGGCGCATCGACCTTGTGGAAGATCTTCGAGAAATCGAGTCCCCTGGCCTTCCAGTGAGCGAGCATCTCGTCCTTCTCCAAGAGTTCGGAAGCGCCGATGATCTCGTCCAGCCGGGTGACACCCAGCGAAGCGAGAATCTCGCGTACTTCTTCAGCGACGAAGAAGAAGTAGTTGATGACGTGCTCCGGCGTGCCCTTGAAGCGCTTGCGCAGGACAGGATCCTGGGTGGCAACGCCCACGGGACAAGTGTTCAGATGGCACTTGCGCATCATGATGCAGCCGGCGGCGATCAGCGGCGCCGTCGCAAAGCCGAACTCGTCGGCACCGAGCAGTGCGCCGATGATCACGTCACGGCCGGTCTTCAGACCCCCATCGACCTGCAGCGCAATGCGCGAACGAAGACCGTTCAGCACCAGCGTCTGCTGTGTTTCGGCCAAGCCGATTTCCCAAGGCGAACCCGCATGCTTCAGCGAGGTGAGCGGCGAGGCACCCGTGCCGCCGTCGAAACCGGAGACGGTGATATGGTCGGCGCGCGCCTTGGCAACACCGGCGGCAACCGTGCCGACGCCCACTTCCGAGACGAGCTTGACCGAGACATCGGCCTCAGGGTTGACGTTCTTCAGGTCGTAGATCAGCTGTGCCAGATCTTCGATCGAATAGATGTCGTGATGCGGCGGCGGCGAGATCAGGCCAACACCTGGCGTCGAGTGGCGGGTCTTGGCGACCGTCGCGTCGACCTTGTGGCCGGGCAGCTGGCCGCCTTCACCGGGCTTGGCGCCCTGCGCGACCTTGATCTGCAGCACGTCTGCATTGACCAGGTATTCCGTCGTCACGCCGAAGCGGCCGGACGCGATCTGCTTGATCGCCGAACGCTCAGGGTTGGCAGAGCCATCCGCCAGCGGCAGGTAGCGATCGCTTTCCTCGCCGCCCTCACCGGTGTTCGACTTGCCGCCGATCCGGTTCATGGCAACGGCGAGCGTCGTATGTGCCTCGCGGCTGATCGAGCCGAAGGACATGGCACCGGTGGAGAAGCGCTTGACGATGTCGACCGCGGGCTCGACCTCATCGATGGACACAGGCTTGCGGCCGAGCGCTTCCGCCGACTTGATCTTGAACAGACCACGGATGGTGTTCATCCGCAGGTTGCTGTCGTTCACCATCTCGGCGAACTCGCGGTAGCGGTCCTGGCTGTTGCCGCGCACGGCATGTTGCAGGGACGCAATCGAGTCAGGGCTCCAGGCGTGGTTTTCGCCACGCATGCGGTAGGCATATTCGCCACCGATATCGAGCGTGTTGGCGAGAACCGGGTCCTTGCCGAAGGCCGAAGAGTGGCGGGTGACGGTTTCCTCGGCGATTTCAGAAAGGCCAATGCCCTCGATCGTCGTCGCGGTACCGAAGAAATACTTGTCGACCAGCTCGGACGACAGGCCGATCGCGTCGAAGATCTGCGCGCCGCAATAGGACTGGTAGGTCGAGATGCCCATCTTCGACATGACCTTGAGGATCCCCTTACCCACAGCCTTGATGTAGCGATAGACGACTTCGTCTTCCGACACTTCCTTCGGGAATTCGCCATGCTTGTGCATGTCGAGCAGCGTGTCGAAGGCGAGATAGGGGTTGATCGCCTCGGCGCCATAACCGGCGAGACAGCAGAAGTGATGCACTTCGCGCGGCTCGCCCGATTCCACAACGAGACCCACCGAAGTGCGCAGACCCTTGCGGATCAGGTGGTGATGCACGGCAGCGGTCGCGAGCAGCGCCGGGATGGCGATGCGGTCGGGACCGATCTGGCGGTCGGAAAGCACGATGATGTTGTAACCGCCACGCACGGCGGCTTCCGCCCGCTCGCAGAGACGGTCGAGCATTTCCGGCATGCCTTCGGCGCCGCGCTCCACGTCATAGGTGAAGTCGAGCGTCTTGGTGTCGAAACGGTCTTCCATGTGACCGATGGAGCGGATCTTTTCGAGATCGCCATTGGTCAGGATCGGCTGGCGCACTTCCATGCGCTTGGCATTCGCCATGCCCTCATGGTCGAGAATGTTCGGGCGCGGACCGATGAATGAGACGAGGCTCATGACGAGCTCTTCGCGGATCGGGTCGATCGGCGGGTTGGTGACCTGGGCGAAGTTCTGCTTGAAATAGGTGTAGAGCAGTTTCGACTTGGTCGACATCGCCGAGATCGGCGTGTCGGTGCCCATCGAGCCTATGGCTTCCTGACCCGTAGTCGCCATCGGCGACATCAGGATCTTGGTGTCTTCGGTCGTGTAGCCGAAGGCCTGCTGGCGATCGAGCAGCGACACATCGCGGCGAAGAGCGCGTGGTTCGACCGGCTTCAGGTCTTCCAGGATCAGCTGGGTGCGGTCAAGCCACTCGCGATACGGATGGCTACCAGCAAGCTGCGACTTCACTTCCTGGTCGGAAATGATGCGGCCTTCCGCCATGTCGATGAGGAGCATCTTGCCCGGCTGCAGGCGCCACTTCTTGACGATGCGCTCTTCCGGAACCGGCAGCGTGCCGGCTTCGGATGCGAGGATGACGCGGTCGTCGTCGGTGACGAGATAACGGGCCGGACGCAGACCGTTACGGTCGAGCGTGGCACCGATCTGCTTGCCATCGGTGAAGCATACGGCGGCCGGGCCATCCCACGGCTCCATCATCGCAGCGTGATATTCGTAGAAGGCCTTGCGCTCAGGCGACATCAGCTGGTTGCCAGACCACGCCTCTGGGATCAGCATCATCACGGCATGCGCCAGCGAATAGCCGCCACGCTGCAGGAATTCGAGCGCGTTGTCGAAACAGGCCGTGTCCGACTGGCCTTCATAGGAGATCGGCCAGAGCTTGGAGATGTCGTCCCCGAAGAGCGGTGAAGAAACCGACGCCTGACGCGCCGCCATCCAGTTGACGTTGCCGCGCAGCGTGTTGATTTCACCGTTATGGGCAACCATGCGGTACGGGTGCGCCAGCTTCCAGGACGGGAAGGTGTTGGTCGAGAAGCGCTGATGCACGAGGGCGACGGCCGATTCGAAGCGCGGATCTGCGAGATCCTTGTAATAGGCGCCGACCTGATAGGCGAGGAACATGCCCTTGTAGACGATCGTCGAGGACGACAGCGACACGGGATAGAAGCCGGTTTCCTGACCGCCATACTGATCATAGATGCGGTTGGAGATCACCTTGCGCAGCAGGAAAAGGCGACGTTCGAACTGGTCCTGGGTCGCGGCATCGCGGCCAGCGCCGATGAAGACCTGGATCTGGCGCGGCTCGGTCGCTGCAATCTCGGGAGCCTTCGACAGCGAGGAATTGTCGACCGGCACATCACGATAGCCGATCAGTGTCTGGCCTTCGGACTGACAGACTTCTGCGATGACCTGCTTGAAATGGGCGATCTGCTGTTCGTCCTGCGGAAAGAAGAAGTGACCGACGGCATATTCGCCAGCCTTCGGCAGGGTGACACCCTGAGCCGCCATCTCTTCGCGGAAGAAACGATCGGGGATCTGCACCAGGATGCCGGCGCCATCGCCCATCAGCGGATCGGCACCGACAGCACCGCGGTGTGTCAGGTTCTCCAGGATGAACAAGCCGTCCTTGACGATCTGATGCGACTTCTGCCCCTTCATATGAGCGATGAAGCCGACGCCGCAGGCGTCATGTTCGTTGCGGGGGTCGTAGAGACCCTGTTTCGGAGGCAGACCGGTGCGCGCGATCGCCGTCTCGGCGACTGCTTCCGCACTGGCGGACCGCATGATCTCTTCGGATGACGGAACCTTCGTCATGACCTTTACCTCCGTTGAAGCCGGACTGGCCGGGCTGATTGGACCCATTTCAGGCGCCGATGGGCGCCAGCGACAGCCTCGCCATCCCTACACGGATTGCTTGACCACCCCATGACGCCCGAAAACATCTCGCCTTCGAAACCGGAATTAGGTCAACTAGTCTGACCTAATTTCTGCTTTTCCTATGACAGAAAGTAAACGCTCATGCAAGACGCGGCCAGGAAAATTAACCTGGCAAAGGACGCTAAATTACGACGACCCGGAGCGATGCGAAACTTTATTACGCAGGTCTGCATCATTCTTTCGGCTTCTTGCGGACTTGATCTCTGCGGGCGCCTTGTCCACCGGGCCGGATTGATAGCGAGGCGGAAGTGGCTAAAGTCCGCACACCCACCTTCGCCTCAGGAAAGATGCCCATGCACTTCGCTTCAGACAACTGGTCCGGCGCCCATCCCAGGATCGCCGAGAGCCTCACCCGCCATGCTGCCGGCTTCGCCTCCGCCTATGGCACAAGCGATCTGGACAAGGCCGTGGAAGACCGGTTCAGCGCCATTTTCGAACGCGACGTCGCCGTCTTCTTCGTCGCCACCGGCACGGCTGCCAATTCTCTGGCACTCGCAAGCCTCGCCAAGGCGGGTGGGGTGAGTTTCTGTCACGCCGATGCCCACGTCAACGCTGACGAAGGCGGCGCGCCGGAATTCCTGACAGGCGCGACCCGGCTCTTCCCCGTCGAAGGCGCGGAAGGCAGGATCGACCCGCGGGCGCTGGACGCCGCCATCGCCCGCTTCGAACCCGTCTCCCCGCATCACGGCCGCGCCATGGCAGTGACCGTGACCCAGGCGACCGAAGTCGGCACCGTCTATTCCCTCGCCGAACTGGACGCGATTGCAGCCGTCGCCAAATCGCGCAGCCTTCCGCTCCACATGGACGGCGCACGCTTCGCCAATGCACTCGTATCGCTGGGCGTGACGCCAGCCGAAATGACCTGGAAGCGCGGGGTCGACATCCTCTCCTTCGGCGGCACGAAGAATGGCTGCTGGTGCGCCGAGGCGATCGTCTTCTTCAATCCGGACATGGCAGCCGACATGCCCTTTATTCGCAAGCGCTCGGCCCAGCTCTTCTCCAAGAGCCGCTTCGTCTCCGCGCAGCTCGAAGCCTATCTCGACGACAGTCTCTGGCTCGAACTTGCCAGCCACTCGAACGCAATGGCGGATCGCCTCCGCGCCGGGCTTTCAGCCAAGAATACTGCACGCCTCGCCTGGGATACTTCGGCCAACGAAGTCTTCGCCGTGATCGAAAAATCGGCAGCCGAGCGAGCAAGGGACAAAGGCGCAAAATTCTACGACTGGCAGCCGCCGCAGGGCTGGCTCCCCTTGCCTGCCGAGAATGAAACACTGGTCCGTCTGGTAACGAGCTTCGCGACGACGACGGATGAAGTCGATCAATTCATAGAGGTCGTTTGAGGGAACCGCTTCTTACAGTCGAAACGTGCACGTCTGCTGCAAAAAACCTGATTTCCAAAGTCAGCGCTTCGACATGATGTGTAGGTCCAGCCTTTCTGAGGGCTGGACCCCACAGCCCCTGCTCCAGACACACGCCTCGACAGCGTCATCCTCGACCAGCGCCTGCTCTGGATCTTCCCGCTCACCTATCTAAAGGTGAAGAGTGCGGGAAGGATCTCGCTCGACAAACTACTCTGTACAGTCTGGACACGCCGAACGAGAGAACAACAAAAAAGCGGCCGGCTTTCGCCGACCGCCTGACGGGGAGCTTGGCGCCCGCGTCTGTGATCAGTTCACATGCGCCTCGATGGCCTTCGGTGCCGCGCCCAGGGGCTCGGCGGCAATCGAGATCCGGCGCGGCTTCATGGCTTCCGGAATGTTGCGCAGGAGATCGATGTGCAGCAATCCGTTCTTCAGCGAAGCGGCGGTGACTTCCACATGGTCGGCAAGCTGGAAGCGGCGCTCAAAGGCGCGCTTGGCAATGCCGCGATAGAGGAATTCGCTCTGCTCGACTTTCTCGTCCTCGGCCTTCTCCCCCTTGACGGTCAGCACATGCGCGTGTGCCTCGATCGAAAGCTCGCTTTCGTCGAAACCGGCAACGGCCATGGTGATCCGGTAGAGGTTCTCGCCGGTGCGTTCGATATTGTAGGGCGGATAGCTCTGGGCCTGTTCCGGCTGACCAAGGCTGTCCAGCATCGTGAACAGGCGGTCGAAACCGACGGTGGAACGGTAGAGCGGGGAAAAATCGACGTGACGCATGATGTCCTCCTTGAAGCGACGTTGGCGTTGTTTTCAAGCCGCTGGCATCCCGATTGGGGCGATGCTGGCGGCGGTTCGCAGACCCGTTTGGCGTCCGCAGCACCGATGTGGGAAGTGCTTTTCCGGAATTCAAGATCGCCCGTTCCGTCGATGGAACCACCTGATGAACTGTCGGTGAACACCCGGTTCAAGACACATTCAACAGCACTTCGCTAGCTTCTCACCATCGGTTGTCTCGACCGACCGGGCCGGAGATATCGTCCCTTCCACTTCGGCCGGACTTCGCCGGAACCGCATATCTCCGTATGTGGTTCCGGCTTTTTTCTTTGACTTCGGCCGATCCCACGGCCTATCCCGGAAAGACGAGAAGCGCTTCAACCGACAGGCAGTTGCAGGCATGGATGCCATTCTTCACGCCACCCCCGGCAACCCCATTCCCGGCACGCCATTGGTCGGCTTCTTCGAGGGATATCGTGGAGTCCGGCTCCGCTATGCCGTCTTCCGGTCCTCAGCCCCGAAGACCAAGGGCACGATCGTCCTTCTCCATGGGCGCAACGAGGCGATCGAAAAGTATTTCGAGACGATCCGCGATCTCACCGAGCGAGGCTTCTGGGTCGCGACTTATGATTTCCGCGGCCAGGGCGGCTCCGAGCGGCTGCTGAAGGATCCGCGAAAGGGCCATGTCGGCCGTTTCGATCACTACATTCGTGATCTTGAGATCTTCCTCGAGCAGATTGTCCTGCCGGACACGCGCCTGCCCTTCTTCATGCTCGCCCATTCGACCGGCGGCCTGATCGCGCTGAAGGCAGCGCCCCGGCTTTCCAACCGCATCGAACGCATGGTGCTGACCGCCCCCTTCGTCGGCCTCGGCGGCCAGAAGGCCTCGCCGGAAAACATCCGGCGGTTGGCGACGCTCGCCTCCTTTACCGGCTTCGGCAAGATCACGCTGAACAAGGACGAACCGCTTAAGCCCTTCGAGGGCAACCCGCTGACGACGGACGGCCTGCGCTTTGCGCGCAATCAACGCCTGATCCTCGACCACCCGGAACTGGCGCTCGGTCCACCGACGGCGCGCTGGCTCTACGAGAGCCAGAAAGCGATCGAGCACATCAGGCGCCCCGGCCATCTCGCCTCGATCACGGTGCCGACGGTCATCATCGCGCCAGGCAATGACCCGATCGTACCCTTCCATTTCCAGGAATCACTGGCGCAATATTTCCGCGCCGGACAACTCGTGCCGGTACCCGGTGCCCGCCACGAGATCCTGCAGGAGCAGGACCGTTATCGCAAACAGGCGCTGGCAGCCATCTTCGCCTTCATCCCCGGCGGCGAGCCTGACGAGGCTGACCCGGTCGGCGAACTGACCGATTCGGCACTCGAAGCCTGAGAGCGCCGTCAGCGGCGCTTCAACATCTCCATTGCCTCAGCATGCACAGCCTTTGAGCCGGCAGCGATGATAGAACCACCGGCTTCCGGACGTCCGCCGTCCCAGGTGGTGATGATCCCACCCGCCTGTTCGATGATCGGGATCAGCGCACCGACGTCATAGGGCTTCAGAACCGTCTCGATGACGAGATCGACATGGCCGGCAGCAAGCAGGCAATAGGCGTAGCAGTCAACGCCGTAGCGGAAGAGCTTGACCTTGTCCTGCACGGCCTGGAAACGCTCGACTTCCCAATCCTTGAAGAGATGCGGCGAGGTGGTGAAGAGGATCGCGTTTTCGAGGCTGCCGCAATCGCGCACCTGGTTCTGGCGCTCACCGTCCGGACCGAAATACCAGGAGCGCTCGCCATCGGCATAGTAGCGCTCGCCGGTGAACGGCTGCTCCATCAGGCCCATGACCGACTTGCCATGCTCCTGGAAGCCGATCAGCGTGCCCCAGACCGGCACGCCGGAGATGAAGGCGCGTGTGCCGTCGATGGGGTCGATCACCCAGAGCTGGTCGCTATCCATGCGAATGTTCTCGTGTTCCTCGCCGAGAATGCCATGGGTCGGGAACTCGGCCTCGATCAGTTGACGGATGGCGATCTCGGCGGCCTGGTCACCCTCGGTGACCGGATCGAAACCGGCCTTCTCCTTGTTGACGACGGAAAGGCCCGAGCGGAAGCGCGGAAGGGTCTCGGCCCTGGCAGCGTCGGCAAGGCGGAAGAAGAAATCTCGGTCAGGGCGCATGGGAAAGTCCGTCGTCTGGAGGGAGATCACGTCTTAAAGCCAGTTCCGAGGAAAGAAAACATCTGAACGCGACGCATCGCTGCCAGCGGGGCCTTCACACGACCGCCAAGAGCGAAATTGCGTAAATTTTGGCCTTGCTCAAAAAAGCACCAAATTCCGACTTGACAATGGTGCGCCGCAACATCTAACGTCTCACTTACAGTCTTCTGACTGTAAATACCCTCCTTGGGTGTTTCCTCCCTAGACTTAGCCGCGCCACGAGCGCGGTTTTTTTTGCCCGACGCAATGCGAGGGGCTTCAGGGAGGGCCTTGGAGTTGGAGTTGGAGTTGGAAGACCTACTCGGCTGCAAGTGCCTGGTCGATTGCGTAATCCGAGACGAATTCTGCCATCTGCTGCATGAAGACAGCGATCGAGCCGGCAAGGGCATCGAAATCGGCCCGCTTCTCCAGCGTCGTCTCGTCGATATAGATCGAACGATTGACCTCGATCTGCAGCGCATGCAGTCCACGCGCCGGACGACCATAATGCTCGGTGATGAAACCACCGGCATAGGGCTTGTTACGAACGGCCGTATAACCGAGTTCTTCGAGGAACTGCAGCGCCGCCTGGCTAAGATCTGCGGACGCGCTGGTGCCATAGCGATCGCCGACGATGAAATCCGGCTTCAGCCCACTGCCTGCGACGCGAATATTGCCTGGCATCGAATGGCAGTCGATCAAGACGCCGAAGCCGAACATTGCATGGGTGCGGGCAATCAGCCTTCTCAGGCAGGCATGATAGGGCTTGTAGCAGCTCTCGATCCGCTCCATGGCGACGGAAAGCGGCATCCGGCGCTGATAGATCTCCATGTTTTCGGCAACGATGCGCGGAATGGTGCCGAGACCACCGGCGACGCGCGCCGAATTGCTGTTGGCAAACGGCGGCAGCGGATCGGAAAACATCCGGGGATCGAGCTCATACGGCTCGCGATTGACGTCCACATAGGCGCGCGGGAAATGCGCAACCAGCAGCGGTGCACCGAAGCCGGGCGCCGCCGAGAACAGCTCGTCGACGTAATGGTCTTCCGATCGGCGAATCGAGACGTCATCGAGTCGCGACTCATCCAGGAAGGACGGCGGGTAGCGGCGACCGCTATGCGGGGAATTGTAGACGAAGGGAATGGTCTGGATCGCGGGCTCTCGAACCTCGAACAGCTCGATTTCGTTGGTCATCCGCTTCCCCGGCCCTATTCTTTACCAAGTCACAAACTTGTTGTGTTCGCCATGTTGCCAGTCACCTGTCGCAAAGTCCATACTGCCGGAAATGGCAGAGCAGGCTCACTTTTTCGTTGTTCACCGGTTCTTTACTGAGCCAGACCTAAAGTGAGCGGCTGCAAGCTTCCCAATGCAATCGAGTACAGCGATCCCAAATGACTCAGAAAATCCTTCTCGCCGAAGATGACAACGACATGCGCCGGTTCCTGGTGAAGGCGCTGGAAAAGGCGGGGTACAAAGTTTCCTCCTTCGACAACGGCGCATCAGCCTATGACCGCCTGCGGGAAGAGCCCTTCTCCCTTCTGTTGACCGACATCGTGATGCCGGAAATGGACGGCATCGAACTGGCGCGCCGCGCCACCGAACTCGACCCGGACCTGAAGGTCATGTTCATCACCGGCTTTGCAGCCGTTGCCCTGAACGCCGATTCGAAGGCGCCGAAAGATGCAAAGGTCTTGTCCAAGCCTTTCCACCTGCGCGATCTCGTCGACGAAGTGAACAAACTCCTTGCTGCGTAAGGCCTGCCGAAGGGGTTGAAAAAATCTCTTCACAAAACTGCAAAATGCCTATTGACGGGCGAACAGGTTTTGTGGTCTTAAGCCGCTCATCGGATGGGCGTGTAGCTCAGCGGGAGAGCACTACGTTGACATCGTAGGGGTCACAGGTTCAATCCCTGTCACGCCCACCATTCGAATTCTTTCAAGGGCTTGCCGGAAACGGCGAGCCCTTTTTGATTCTGAACTTGGCGATGTCGTTTACGCGCGAATCACCGCAACTCATCCCTGCACCACCGAAACCTCTTCCCCCGCATAGACCACCACATAGCCGCCCATTGGCTTCAGCACCCGCGCACGCGCCTCAATCTCCCGGAGATACGGCGCCTCTCGCCAGATCGCCGCCGCCTCCGGCTCGACCAGCACCGTCAATTGCGGCCCCTGGCCATACATCATCATCCGGCTCACCCGCGGATCCCATTCGTCCCCGAGCGTCGGATCGGTGCGCCAGAGGCAGTAGAAGTCGCGACAGGTCGAAGGCCTGACATCATAAGCGTCGCAGCCGCCGCCGGGCAGACAGTGGCGGCACGGCTCGTTCGCCGGTTTTTCGAATTCCGCGATATCGGGAAGGATGCAGCAGAGCGAACAACTGCCGCAATCGCGGCCCGGCACCAGCGCCGGGCCCTGCCTTTCTCCCGAGAAAGCCATGTCAGGTGGCCGGGCCGATGGTGACGGTAATCGACGAAAGGCCGTCGACGGCGCCTTCCAGCCGGTCGCCAGGCTGGAGTGCGCCTACGCCAGAGGGTGTGCCGGTGAAGATCAGGTCACCCGGCGTCAGATGATAATAGCGCGAAAGATGGCTGATCATCTCGGGCACCGACCAGATCATGTCGGAGAGATGCCCTTCCTGACGCAGCCCGTCATTGACGAGGAGCGATATACGCTGCGCTCCGGGCGTGAATTCGGCAGCCGGCGTGATCGCGCCGATCACCGCAGAGTCCTCGAAAGCCTTGGCGATATCCCAGGGCCGCTGTTTTTCCTTCATGGCGTTCTGCAGGTCGCGACGGGTCATATCGAGGCCGACGGCATAGCCATAGACCGCACCCATCGCCTCATCGGCAGAAACACGAAAGGCCGGCGCGCCGATCGCGATCACCAGCTCGATCTCATGGTGATAGTCCTCCGTTCCCGGCGGATAGGCGATCGTGCCGCCTTCGAGAACCAGGCCGGTCGGTGGCTTGGTGAAATAGAAGGGCGCGACACGATCGACCGTATTGCCGAGCTCTGCGGCATGCGCCGCGTAATTGCGTCCCACGCAGAAGATGCGGTGTATCGGAAAACCTTCATCGAGCCCGAGGATCGGAACGAGCGGGGCAGACGGCACGGGAAACAGCGGGCGGGATGCGGACAAGGTACACTCTCTTCGGGTGGGACACGCAAGGATCGCAGCGGGGCGCTGCGACACAGCCAGCATAGCGCTGGCCAGAACGTTACGCATCATCGATGTCGGCGAAATGTTCGGGCAACGCGCTCCGCTCGGCGGGCTTGGAACATCGCCCCAAACATGTAACAAAAACGCTGCGTCCGCGTTGCATGATGCGTGAAGTAGATCCGTCGAACAGGACGAGAAGCGAAGGCATTTCGCCCCGGCAAGACATCGAAAGGCAAGAAAATACATGAGCATCAAGATCGTGCCGGTCATCATGGCCGGCGGCAAGGGAACCCGGCTCTGGCCACTGTCGCGCGCCGCGGCCGCCAAGCAGTTCATCCGCTTCCTTGGTGACGAGACGCTGCTGCAGAAAACCATGGCCCGCGTTTCCGACAACGCGATCTATGACTCGCCGATCGTCGTCACAAATGAGGATTTCCGCTTTCTGGTTGCAGAACAGGCCCGCGAATTGGGCGTCAAGCTCGATGGCATCATCCTGGAGCCCGAGGCGCGCAACACGGCGGCAGCCGTGGCCGCCGCCGCCGTCATCGTCAGCCAGCGCCATGGTCGCGACGCCCTGATCCAGATCCTGCCCTCCGACCACGAAATCACCGTGGACGACACCTACCGCGCCTGTGTCGGCAAGGCCGCCGATGCGGCCCGCAATGGCAAGATCGTCACCTTCGGCATCACGCCCACCGAGCCCGCAACCGGTTACGGCTATATCGAGATCGGCGAGGACCTCGGCAATGGCGTGAATAAGGTCGCGCGCTTCGTCGAAAAGCCGAATGCCGACGTCGCCGAAAATATGCTGGCGAGCGGTAACTATGCCTGGAACTCCGGCATGTTCGTCTTCTCCGCCGGCCAGATGATCGCAGAACTGAAGGCCCTGGCGCCTGAAGTGCTTGCGGCTGTCGAACAGTCGGTCGAAAACGCCAAGGGCGACCTCGACTTCACCCGGCTCGACGCAGAAAGTTTCGCGAAGAGCCCCAGCATTTCCATTGATTATGCCGTCATGGAAAAGACCCCCAATGCCGCCGTGGTGCCTTCGCCGATCACCTGGTCGGACCTTGGCAGCTGGGATGCAATCTGGAAGCTCGCAGAAGGCGACGAGCATGGCAATGTGGTGAACGGCAACGCCACCGTCTCCGACACCACCAACTCGCTGATCATGTCCCGCAACGCCCATCTCGCCGTCCAGGGCATGGAGGGTGTCGCTGTCATCGCTTCCGAAGACGCCGTCTATGTCGGTCGCCTCGACCGCAGCCAGGACGTCGGCAACCTCGTCAAGATGCTCGCCGCCGACAAGGACACGGCGCATCTCACCGAAAACCACCCAACGGCGCTGCGCCCCTGGGGTGGCTACACCTCGATCCTCAACGGCGACCGCTTCCAGGTGAAGCGCCTCTTCGTCCATCCGGACAAGAAGCTCTCTCTGCAGAAGCATCACCACCGCGCCGAACATTGGGTCTGCGTGCGCGGCACCGCAGAAGTCACCATCGACGACAAGGTGACCGTGCTGCACGAGAACCAGTCGATCTACATCCCGCAGGGCTCTGTCCACCGCCTCGCCAATCCCGGCAAGATCCGCCTCGAGGTCATCGAGGTGCAGACCGGCTCCTATCTCGGCGAAGACGATATCATCCGCCTGGTCGACGAATTCGGCCGCAGCTGAGACAGCATCATCCACTGCACACGCGCGGCCCGGCGGCTTCCACCGTCCGGGCCGCTTGCTTTATGGCGCTGCATTGCACAAGATCGAAGCAAGCCGGAAAAAACGGCAGGGCGAACAGCGAAGCGGTAAAGAATGGCGATCAAGGCAAGCATCTATCATCTCACCCACTACAAGTATGACAACCCGGTCCAGCTCGGACCGCAGATCATCCGGCTGAAGCCTGCCGCCCATTCCCGCACGAAGGTTCTCTCTCATTCGCTGAAGGTCACGCCCGAGAACCACTTCGTCAATCTGCAGCAGGACCCCTACGGAAACTACCTCGCCCGTTTCGTCTTCCCGGACCCGGTGACCGAGTTCAAGATCGAGGTCGATCTCGTCGCCGACATGACGGTCTACAACCCCTTCGACTTCTTCACCGAGGAAGTCGCGGTCACATGGCCCTTTGACTATCCGGAAGACCTGCGCGACGACCTCAAGATCTACATGACGCTGGAACCCTCGTCCCCGGCGCTCGACGCGTTCATGGCGACCGTCGACATGACGCCTGGTCAGGGCACCGTCGACATGGTTGTGGGGCTCAACGCCCGCCTGCAGCATGACATCGGTTACGTGATCCGCATGGAGCCGGGCGTCCAGACGCCGGAGGAAACGCTGACCTCTGCGCGCGGATCCTGCCGCGATTCGAGCTGGCTGCTTGTCCAGATCCTGCGCCGCCTCGGTCTCGCCGCCCGTTTCGTCTCCGGCTACCTCATCCAGCTCGCACCGGATCTGAAGGCCCTCGATGGACCCTCCGGCACCGAAGTCGATTTCACCGACCTCCATGCCTGGGCGGAAGTCTATATTCCCGGCGCCGGCTGGATCGGCCTTGACCCGACCTCGGGGCTTCTCACGGGCGAAAGCCATATACCGCTCGCAGCGACCCCGCATTTCAAGAACGCTGCCCCCATCTCAGGCGGCTATGTCGGCCAAGCCAATACCGAATTCGCCTTCGACATGCAGGTGAAGCGCGTCGCGGAACACCCGCGCATCACCAAACCCTTTTCCGACGACAGCTGGGATGCCCTGAATGCGCTGGGCCTCAAGGTCGATGCCGACCTGAAGACGCATGACGTGCGCCTCACCATGGGTGGCGAGCCGACATTCGTCTCGATCGACGACTTCCAGTCTGCCGAATGGAACACCGACGCCGTTGGCCCGACCAAGCGTGACCTCGCCGATCAGCTTATCCGCCGACTGCGCGAACGCTTCGCCCCTGGCGGTTTCCTGCATTATGGCCAGGGCAAGTGGTATCCGGGCGAAAGCCTGCCACGCTGGACCTTCTCGCTTTACTGGCGGAAAGACGGCAAACCGATCTGGCATGATCCGGCCCTGATTGCAGCCGAGGAACACGATACCGGCGTCACGCACGAACAGGCGCAAGCCCTTATTGTGGGCATTGCCGGCCAGCTCGAGATCGAGCCCGAGATGATCATTCCGGCCTTCGAGGATCCGGCCGAATGGATCATCAAGGAAGGCAGCCTGCCGGAAAATGTCGACCCGTCGAATTCCATGCTGGAAAGCCCGGAAGAGCGCGCCCGCATCGCCAAGGTCTTTGAGCGTGGCCTCACAACACCCACCGGCTACATCCTGCCGGTCCAGGCCTGGAACGCCAAGGCCGGGGGCCGCCGCTGGGTCAGCGAAAAATGGCGCACCCGCCGCGGCAAGATCTTCCTCATCCCCGGCGACAGCCCGATCGGCTTTCGCATGCCGCTCGGCACCCTGCCTTACGTGCCGCCGTCGGAATATCCCTATATCCACACAACCGATCCCTCGGTCCCCCGTTCGCCCCTTGCCAATTTCGCCCCCCGCGATTTCGGCCCAAGAGCGCCCGAAGGCCGGGCCATGCCGGAGGTCTCTCGCAGGACTGGCGAAACCCAGCAGGACCGCAACGAGCAGACCATTGCGGGATCGGTCGAGGACATCAGAGGGGCGGTTCGCACGGCGATGAGCGTCGAGGCCCGCGATGGGCGCCTCTGTGTCTTCATGCCCCCGGTCGAGGACGTCGAAGATTATCTCGAACTGGTGGCCGCAGCTGAAACGGCCGCTCGTGGGCTTGGCCTGCCGGTCCATATCGAAGGTTACGCGCCACCGCAGGACGAGCGCATCAACGTCATCCGCGTCGCACCTGATCCAGGCGTCATCGAAGTCAACATTCACCCGGCTGAAAGCTGGCAGGACTGTGTGACGACCACAAACACCATCTACGAGGAGGCGCGCCAAACCCGCCTCGGCGCAGACAAGTTCATGATTGACGGCCGCCATACCGGCACAGGGGGCGGCAACCATGTCGTGGTCGGCGGCGCCAATCCCGCCGACAGCCCCTTCCTGCGCCGTCCGGATCTCTTGAAGAGCCTGATCCTGCACTGGCAGCGCCACCCGGCGCTCTCCTATTTGTTCTCCGGCATGTTCATCGGCCCGACCAGCCAGGCGCCACGCTTCGACGAAGCCCGCCATGACAGCCTCTACGAGCTGGAAATCGCCATGGCCCAGGTGCCGATGCCAGCGAGTGGTGCGGCAGCCCCCCTGCCCTGGCTGATCGACCGCCTGTTCCGCAACCTGCTGATCGACGTCACCGGCAATACGCACCGCTCGGAAATCTGCATCGACAAGCTGTTTTCGCCGGACGGACCGACAGGCCGCCTCGGCCTTGTCGAGTTCCGCGGTTTCGAGATGCCGCCGAACGCGCGCATGTCGCTCGCCCAGCAACTGCTGGTCCGCGCCCTGATTGCCCGCTTCTGGAAGAACCCGATCGGCGGCCGTTTCGTCCGCTGGGGCACGAGCCTGCACGATCGCTTCATGCTGCCGCATTACCTCTGGCTGGACTTCCTGGAAGTGCTGGCGGATCTGCGCGAGAACGGCTTCGACTTCAAACCCGAATGGTTTGCCGCCCAGCTCGAATTCCGCTTCCCCTTCGTCGGCGAAGTCACCTACGAGGGCTCCAAGCTGGAGCTGCGACAGGCGCTCGAACCCTGGCATGTCATGGGCGAAGAAGGTGCCATTGGCGGCACGGTCCGTTACGTCGATTCCTCCGTCGAGCGCCTGCAGGTGCAACTGGAAACGGCCAACCCCGAGCGCTTCGTCGTGGCCTGCAACGGGCGTCAGGTGCCGCTGCGCAAGTCCGACGTCAATGGTGTGGCGGTGGGCGGCGTGCGCTACAAGGCCTGGCAGCCGGCCTCCGGCCTGCATCCGGTCCTGCCCGTCAACACACCGCTAACATTCGACATCTATGATACATGGTCTGCCCGGTCGATCGGGGGCTGCGTCTACCACGTCGCACATCCCGGCGGACGGACCTACGACACTTTCCCTGTGAATGGGAACGAAGCGGAAGCCCGTCGGCTTGCACGTTTCGAGCCTTGGGGCCATACAGCCGGCTCCTACCCCCTATGGCCCGAAACCGTGTCGCCCGAGTTTCCGCACACTTTGGACCTGAGACGACCGCAAGGTATCTGATCTGATGGCACACAAGACGGCAGCGGAGCTTTCCCCGCCAGACGCGCCGAAAAGCGAGGCCCATACGGCCGGCTATCGCGTGCTGGCGGGCGCTGCCGACGAGATGCTCGACACACACGGCAATGTGCGGCCGGTCTGGCAGGCTCTTGTTTCGGCTATCGACACGATGCCGGAGCACGAGCTGCACGAACGATTCGCTCGCGCCGACCGCTACCTGCGCGATGCCGGCGTCTTCTACCGCGCCTATGGTTCTGGCGGATCGAGTGAGCGAGCCTGGCCCTTCTCGCATATCCCGGTGATGATTTCCGAAGCCGAATGGCAGGTCCTTGCCGACGGCCTCGTGCAACGCGCCGACCTGCTGGAAGCCGTCGTTGCTGACATCTATTCCGAGAACCGGCTGGTGCAGGAAGGCTTCCTGCCGCCACAGCTGATCGCCTCCAATCCGGAGTTCCTGCGCCCGCTCGTCGGCATCAAGCCCGCCGGCGGCCACTACCTGCATTTCTGTTCGTTCGAAATCGGCCGTGGCCCCGACGGCAACTGGTGGGTTCTGGCCGACCGGACACAAGCGCCCTCTGGTGCCGGCTTCGCACTGGAAAACCGCGTTGCGACAGCGCGTGCCTTCTCCGACATCTATGCCGAGACGCACGTTCATCGGCTGGCCTCGTTCTTCGGTGCCTTCCGCAAGGCGTTGCAGGCGAGCACCCGCAGCAGCGACGAACGGATCGCCGTTTTGTCGCCGGGTCCGGCCAACGAAACCTATTTCGAACACGCCTATATCGCCCGCTATCTCGGCATCATGCTGCTGGAAGGCGAAGACCTGACAATCGTCAACGGCAAGGTTATGGTTCGCACCGTTGCCGGTCTGAAGCCCGTCAGCGTGCTCTGGCGCCGTCTCGACGCCGCCTTCGCCGATCCGCTTGAACTCGACCAGAATTCTTATATCGGCACGCCTGGAATGGTGGAGGCGCTGCGCAACGGCTCTGTCACCTTCGTCAATGCGCTCGGCTCCGGCATTCTCGAAACCCGCGCCTTTCTTGCCTTCATGCCCACTCTCTCGCGCCATCTGCTCGGCGAAGAACTGAAATTGCCTTCGATCGCCACCTGGTGGTGCGGCCAGAAGGCCGAGCGTGAACATGTGGCAAGCCACCTGGACCGGATGGTCATAGGCTCCGCCTTCTCCCGCCTGCCCTTCTTCGATGATGGCGGGCGTTCCGTCATGGGATCCCGCTACAAGGACCCGCAGGGCCGAACAACCGCAGAATGGCTGGAAACCGAAGCCGGCAACCTTGTTGGCCAGGAAGTGGTCACGCTCTCGACGACGCCGGCCATCGTGGACGGCAAGCTGACGCCACGCCCCATGTCGCTGCGCGTCTTTGCCGCGCGCACGAAGAACGGCTGGCAGATCATGCCGGGCGGCTTCGCCCGCATCGGCACTGGCTCGGACGTGTCGGCGATCGCCATGCAGGCGGGTGGCAGCGCCGCAGATGTCTGGATCGTCTCCGACAGGCCGGTCGACCGCACCTCGCTGCTTCCGGCCGAGGAAACCTTCACCCGCAACATGCCGGGCAGCCTGCCGAGCCGCGCCGCCGACAATCTTTTCTGGCTCGGTCGATACATTGAACGGGCCGAAGGCGTGCTGCGCATCCTGCGCGCCTGGCATGCCCGTTATGCTGAAAGCGCCAATCCGGACCAGCCGCTGCTCGCCTTCGTCAGCGAATATCTCTCCGACATCGACGTCGACACCAAGTCCGGCGTGCCGGAAAGCCTGCTGCGCAACATCGACAGCGCCGTCTATTCCGCGAGCAATATCCGAGACCGCTTCTCGCCCGACGGCTGGCTGGCGCTGAACGACCTTTCGAAGACCGCCAAGCGTTTCCACGAGAAGGTGAAGCCGGGCGACGACGCGGCGCATGCCATGACCATTCTTCTGCGCAAGCTCGCGGGCTTTGCAGGTCTTGTGCATGAAAACATGTATCGTTTCACCGGCTGGCGCTTCCTAACCATTGGCCGCCTCCTGGAACGTGGTCTGCATATGACCCGCCTGCTCGGCCACATGACCGGCCCTGACGCACCCGACGGCGCGCTCGACATGCTGCTCGAGATAGGCGACAACGTCATGACCCACAGGCGGCGCTACAATGTGTCGACGGCGCGCCTCACGGTCACCGACTTGCTTGCGCTTGATCCGCTCAACCCGCGCTCGATCCTCTTCCAGCTGAACGAGATCCGCATCGAGGTGGAGCAATTGCCGAACGCCATGATCAACGGCCAGATGTCGAGCCTCTTCCGCGAAGCCATGCGCCTGCATTCCGGTCTTGCGGTCATGACGCCGGAGGCTATGTCGGCCGAGGTTTACACCAATCTGGAACGGGAACTGGAGAAGCTCTCCGACATCCTCGCCCAGACCTATCTGAGCTGACGCGATGCTCTACGATCTCTCGCTCCATATCGGCTATCGCTACGAGGTCCCGGCAACCGGGGCTCATCACATGCTGCGCCTGCTCCCGCTGTCGCTGCCGGATCGACAGCGGCTCGTCGCCGGTGCGATCACGGTGACGCCGGAGCCCGACGAGATCACGACCTTCACCGATTTCTTCCTCCATCCCGCGAGCCACGCGATCCTGCGCGGGCCGCACGAAAAGCTCGACATCCGCATGCAGGCCCGCGTCCTGGTCCAGGCCCAGCCGATGACCGCGGACTTCTCGCCGCTGCTCGACCGCCTGCCGCAGGAGATCGCCGAGACCTGGTCGCTCGATCCCGAATCCCCGCACCACTTCCTCGGAACGAGCCCCCGCCTGCCGCGAGACAAGGCGATATCCGCCTATGTGAAAGCCATGCTGAAGCCGAGCATGACCGTGCGTCAGATCGCCGAGACGCTCTGCAGCCGCATCCACAAGGACTTTAAATACGACGCGGAAGCCACCACCGTGGATACGACGCCGGCAGAAGCCTTCGCCAAAAAGCGCGGCGTCTGCCAGGATTTCACCCATGTGATGATCGTGGCGCTCCGCAGCCTCGGCATCCCCGCCGGCTATGTCAGCGGCTTCCTGCGCACCATTCCGCCGCCGGGCAAGGAAAGGCTTGAAGGGGCGGACGCCATGCATGCCTGGGTCAGGATCTGGTGCGGCAGGCTGACCGGCTGGCTGGAACTGGATCCGACCAATGATATCGCCGCCGGTACCGATCACATCGTTGTCGGCTATGGCCGGGATTATGCCGATGTGGCACCTGTCATCGGCGTCCTGAAGAGCTACGGCAGTCACCAGACGGACCAGGCCGTGGATGTTGTCCCCGTTAGACAGTAAAACAGCGATATCCTTAGAATCTTAACGACCGGGTTAAGTCGAATACAAGACGCCGGCTCTATTGTCCGTCCACTAGCTGCTTTTGGATGGACATGATGACTAAGCCCGACAGCAAACATTCATCGATTTTCTCTCGCCTTTGCCGCGATCGCGCCGGTAATTTCGGCATTGCCACTGCTGTCATCATTCCCGTTGTCGCTGCGACCGCCGGCGTCGCGCTCGATTACAACAGAATGGTGCAGGTGCGTGCGGCTCTTCAGGACTCCGCAGACTCGGCCGTGCTGTCGGCGGCGAACGCGCTCGCCAAGGACGAGACGATGACGGACGAGGAAGTTCTCGACCTCGCTCGCAAGTTCATGAAGGCGCAGTTCACCAACGTCGTTCCGGGCGCTGGCAATGATGAGACCGAGGAGACCCCCGAAGAGGACCCGCTGGCAGGGGCGGTTGGCAATGTCGAACGCAACCTTGGACAGACGGGCAAGTCGGTAGAAGTCACATTGAGTACGCAATACACTATGCCGACGAATGGCATGACCGGCCTTCTGGGCTGGAAAGAGGTCACTGTCGGCGTGACCGCTACGGCCCAATCGACACCGGAGAGCAAGGCCGCCCTATCCATGTATCTTGTGCTCGATCGGTCCGGCTCGATGTCGTTCACGACGGACACGGTCGACACGTCAGTCGCCAGCTGTGTGAACTACACATCCACCAACTGGGCGTATAAAGACGTATTGTCTGGACAGAAGAACTACATCAAGCCTTCGAAGCCTTGCTACGTCAAGAAGATCGCAGCCTTGAAGACGGCATCCGCAATGTTGATGCAGGAGCTGGTGAAAGCGGACCCGAAAAGCGAGCTGGTGCGCTTGGGGGCGGTTTCCTACAACGATTCCACCCAGTCAGCTTCAGGCATGGCCTGGGGTGTCTCCACGGCATCCACTTACGTCACTACATTGCCGTCGGTTCCGACAGGCGGGACGGATGCATCGGGCGGCATGAAACTGGCGTATGACACACTGAAATCGACAGCGAACGGTGAAAAGAACGCGCACGCGACCAAGAACAACACCGGCTTCAGCCGCTATATCGTCCTGATGACGGACGGCGAGATGACAGGTAACAGCGCGAGCTGGAACGCGACCATCGACAACAAGGTACGCACGCATTGCACCAACGCAAAGGATGACGGGATCGAGATCTTCACCGTAGCCTTCATGGCTCCGCAAAAGGGCAAGGACCTGTTGGAATTCTGCGCCACTTCGATCAACAATTACTATGAGCCGAAGGATATGAGCGGACTGGTCGAGGCATTCGAGTCGATCGGCAAGGCAGCCGCCAAGGCCTCTACCCGCCTCACAAACTGACACAATCCAAAACGTTTTGGATTTTCGCCGACAATACGACCGCAGTCACCACGACTGCGGTCTTATCGCATCTTCGCAATGTGGGGATAAGCAAAGAAATTCATAACCTTGTCCCCTCCGCAGGTCGCTTGAACAATTTTGTCCGTGCCCGCTCACCCCTGTTGCAACTGTTCCATTTCGATGCGTAAACTGCCATCCCAGGGTTCGGCGCCTGCGATCGCATCGGAGCCGCCCGGAGAAACGAACAACGCCAGGCGGACCGATGATCAAGACTCCCCACAAAGTCGACCTTCCCCTTCCCAAGCGCGAAGTTTCCGATCCGGACGCCTTGGCCGGCGAGATCATGGAGAAGCTGACCTACAGCATCGGCAAGGATGCCAAGGTCGCCACCCCGCATGACTGGCTGACCGCGACCATCCTCGTGGTGCGAGACCGCATCATCGACACCTGGATGGAATCCACCCGCACCACCTACATGAACAACGGCAAGCGGGTGTATTACCTGTCGCTCGAGTTCCTCATTGGCCGCCTGTTGCGCGATGCCATGTCGAACCTCGGCCTGATCGACGACATGCGCCAGGCGCTCCAGTCGCTCTCCGTCGAGTTCGACGTGATCGCGGGCCTCGAGCCGGACGCAGCTCTCGGCAATGGCGGTCTCGGACGCCTGGCTGCCTGCTTCATGGAGAGCATGGCCACCGTCAACATCCCGGCCTATGGCTATGGCATTCGTTACGTGCACGGCCTCTTCCGCCAGCAGATGGCCGAAGGCTGGCAGGTCGAACTGCCGGAAAGCTGGCTCGCTCACGGCAATCCGTGGGAATTCGAGCGCCGCGAAAGCTCCTATGAGGTCGGCTATGGCGGCACGGTCGAGACGACGGAAGGCCCCGACGGCGAGCCACGCTATGTCTGGAAGCAGGGCGAACGTGTCATCGCGACTGCCTTCGACACTCCGGCCGTCGGCTGGCGGGGCGAACGCGTCAACACGCTGCGCCTGTGGTCGGCCCAACCGATCGACCCGATCCTGCTCGACGCCTTCAATGCCGGTGATCACATCGGCGCGCTGCGCGAAAGCAACAAGGCCGAATCCCTGACCCGCGTCCTCTATCCGGCCGATGCGACCCCGGCCGGTCAGGAACTGCGCCTGCGCCAGGAATTCTTCTTCTGTTCGGCCTCGCTGCAGGACATCGTCCGCCGTCACCTGCAGCAGGGCAATACGCTCGCCCAAATGCCGGACAAGGTCGCGATCCAGCTGAACGATACCCATCCCGCCGTCTCCGTCGTCGAACTCATGCGCCTGCTGGTCGACGTGCACGGCGTCGAGTTTGACGAGGCTTGGGAGATTTCCTCCAAGACCTTTTCCTACACCAATCACACGCTCCTGCCCGAAGCGCTGGAAAGCTGGCCCGTTCCGCTGTTCGAACGGCTCCTGCCACGTCACATGCAGCTCGTCTATGCGATCAACGCCAAGGTTCTGCTCGACGCCCGCCGGAAGCGTGGCTTCTCCGATCAGGAGATCCGCCAGATCTCGCTGATCGACGAAAGTGGCGATCGGCGCGTGCGCATGGGCAATCTCGCCTTCATGGGTTCGCATTCGATCAACGGCGTTTCGGCACTGCATACCGAACTGATGAAGGAGACGGTCTTCTCCGATCTCCACAAGCTGTATCCGACGCGCATCAACAACAAGACCAACGGCATTACCCCGCGCCGCTGGCTGATGCAGTGCAATCCCGATCTTACCGACCTGCTGAAGGAAGCGATCGGCCCGGCCTTCCTCGATGACGCGACCAAGCTCAAGGACCTAGACGCCTTTGCCGACGATGCCGCCTTCCAGCAGAAATTCGCCGCGGTGAAATTCTCCAACAAGCAGAAGCTGGCGGGCCTGGTTGCGAGCCGCATGGGCATCAAGCTCGACCCGCATGCCATGTTCGACATCCAGATCAAGCGCATCCACGAATACAAGCGCCAGCTTCTGAACATTATCGAGACGGTCGCCCTCTTCGACCAGATTCGCTCTCATCCGGAACGCGACTGGGTGCCGCGCGTAAAGCTCTTCGCTGGCAAGGCTGCGCCGAGCTACCACAATGCCAAGCTGATCATCAAACTGGCCAATGATGTTGCCCGCGTCATCAACACCGATCCCTCGGTGCGCGGCCTGCTGAAGGTCGTCTTTATCCCGAACTACAACGTCTCTCTCGCCGAAGTCATGGTTCCTGCGGCCGACCTCTCCGAGCAGATTTCGACCGCCGGCATGGAAGCGTCCGGAACCGGCAACATGAAGTTCGCGTTGAACGGTGCACTGACGATTGGAACGCTCGACGGCGCCAATGTCGAAATGCGCGATCATGTGGGGGAGGAGAACATCGTGATATTTGGAATGACCGCAGACGAGGTCGGTCGCGTGAGGGCAGAGGGGCACAATCCCCGCGCCGCGATCGATGCCTCGCGCGAACTGCAGCAGGCGTTGTCCTCGATCGCATCAGGTGTCTTTTCGCCCGACGATCGCGACCGTTATGCCGAGCTGATGCAGGGCATCTACCAGCATGACTGGTTCATGGTTGCCGCCGATTTCGACGCCTATGCCCAGGCACAGCGTCAGGTAGACGACATCTGGACCGATACGTCGGGCTGGTATTCCAAGACCATCCGCAACACGGCGCGCATGGGCTGGTTCTCGTCGGACCGTACCATCCGGCAGTACAATGCGGACATCTGGAGAGCTTGATGGCAAAATCACCGAAGAGGAGCGGTGACGAAGCGAAGGCGGACACACCGTCAGCAGCGGAAATCGAAGCAATCATTCATGGGACGCATGGCGATCCCTTCGGATTTCTCGGTGTCCATGAATCAGGCAAGGGTTATGTCGCCCGCTGCTTCATTCCCGGCGCCGAAACTGTGGTCGCCTTTAATCTTTCAGGCGAGCAGCTCGGTGAACTGGCCCGGCATCACGATGCCGGTTTCTTCGCCGGACCCGTCAAACTGGATGGAGTGCTGCCGGTCCGCTACCGCGCCACGCGCGGCGACGCCGAATGGACGGTGACGGATCCCTACAGCTTCTGGCCGATCCTCGGGCCAATGGACGATTACTTCATCCGCGAAGGCTCGCACTTGCGCCTCTTCGACAAGATGGGCGCCCACCCGATGAAGCATCAAGGCGTCGATGGATTCCACTTCGCCGTCTGGGCACCGAATGCGCGCCGCGTCTCTGTCGTCGGTGATTTCAACGATTGGGACGGCCGCCGCCATGCCATGCGCCTGCGTCGCGACACCGGAATCTGGGAAATCTTCGCCCCCGACGTGCGCGCCGGGGCAACTTACAAGTTCGAAATCGTCGGCCCGCATGGGGAACTTCAGCCGCTAAAGGCCGATCCTTACGCCCGCCGTGCCGAACTGCGCCCGAAGAATGCTTCCGTCACCACGCCAGAACTCGAACAAGCCTGGGACGACGAAGCGCATCGCCAGCACTGGGCAAGCATAGACCAGCGCCGCCAGCCGATCTCGATCTACGAGGTCCATGCGGGCTCGTGGCAACGTCGCGACGACGGCTCCATGCTGTCTTGGGACGAAATGGCGGCCCGGCTGATCCCCTACTGCGTCGACATGGGCTTCACCCATATCGAATTCATGCCGGTCACCGAGCATCCCTATGACCCTTCCTGGGGCTACCAGACGACGGGCCTCTATGCCCCGAGCGCCCGCTTCGGCGAGCCGGAGGGTTTCGCCCGTTTCGTCAATGGCTGCCACAAGGTCGGCCTCGGCGTCATCCTCGACTGGGTGCCGGCACACTTCCCGACCGATGCCCACGGACTGCGCCATTTCGACGGCACCGCGCTCTATGAACATGCCGATCCGCGCCAAGGCTTTCACCCGGACTGGAACACGGCGATCTACAATTTCGGTCGCCAGGAAGTTCTGTCCTACCTGATCAACAATGCGCTCTACTGGGCGGAGAAATTCCACCTCGACGGTCTGCGCGTCGATGCCGTCGCCTCGATGCTCTACCTCGACTATTCCCGCAAGGAAGGCGAGTGGATCCCCAACGAGTATGGCGGTCGGGAAAACCTCGAGGCGGTCCGCTTCCTCCAGCAAATGAACCACCATGCCTATGGCAGCCACCCCGGCATCATGACCATTGCCGAGGAGAGCACCTCTTGGCCCAAGGTCTCACAGCCCGTCCACGAAGGCGGCCTCGGCTTCGGCTTCAAGTGGAACATGGGTTTCATGCACGACACGCTGAGCTATTTCGCCAGGGATCCGATCTACCGGAAGCATCATCACAACGAACTGACATTTGGCCTGCTCTACGCCTTCTCGGAAAACTTCGTCCTGCCGATCTCCCATGACGAAGTCGTGCACGGCAAGGGCTCGATGATCGCAAAGATGCCGGGCGACGACTGGCAGAAATTCGCCAATCTCCGCGCTTACTACGGCCTGATGTGGGGCCATCCGGGCAAGAAGCTGCTGTTCATGGGGCAGGAATTCGCCCAGTGGGGCGAATGGTCGGAGGAGCGGTCGCTCGATTGGAACCTGCTCGACTATGCGCCCCATGAAGGCATGCGCCGGCTCGTGCGCGATCTCAACCTGACCTATCGCGCCAAGGCCGCACTTCATGCCCGCGACTGCGAGGGTGAGGGCTTCGAGTGGATCGTCGGCGACGACCAGGACAATTCGGTTTTTGCCTGGCTGCGCAAGGCGCCCGGCGAAAAACCGATCGCCGTCATCTGCAATCTCACGCCGACCTTTCACGAGCGATACGAATTGAGCTTGCCTGCGGCCGGCCGTTGGCGCGAGATACTGAATACCGATGCCGAAATCTATGGCGGCAGCGGCAAGGGCAATGGTGGTCGCGTGGAGGCGCATGCCACGGGAAGCGGATGGGCGAGAGCAGGCGTGACCCTGCCGCCGCTCGCCGTCATCATGCTGGAATTGGAACAGTAAGGGGAGGATACACATGACGGAAAAGAAAACAAAAAGCCTGTCACGCGATGCGATGGCCTATGTGCTGGCCGGCGGTCGCGGAAGCCGCCTCAAGGAACTGACGGACCGACGCGCAAAGCCGGCCGTCTATTTCGGCGGAAAGGCCCGCATCATCGACTTCGCCTTGTCCAACGCCCTCAATTCCGGCATACGCCGCATCGGCGTGGCGACGCAGTACAAGGCCCATTCTCTGATCCGCCACATGCAGCTCGGCTGGAACTTCTTCCGTCCCGAGCGCAACGAGAGCTTCGACATCCTGCCGGCGTCCCAGCGCGTCTCTGAGACCCAGTGGTATGAAGGCACCGCCGACGCCGTCTTCCAGAATGCGGACATCATCGAGTCCTACGCGCCGGAATACATGGTCATCCTCGCCGGCGACCACATCTACAAAATGGACTACGAACTCATGCTCCAGCAGCATGTGGACACTGGCGCCGATGTCACCATCGGCTGCCTCGAAGTCCCGCGCATGGAAGCGACCGGTTTCGGTGTCATGCATGTCGATGCCACCGACCGCATCATCGACTTCGTCGAAAAGCCCGCCGACCCGCCGGGTATCCCGGGCGACGAGGAACGGGCGCTCGCCTCGATGGGCATCTATGTCTTCAACACCAAGTTCCTGATGGAGCTGCTGCGTCGCGACGCTGCCGATCCGGACTCCAGCCGTGACTTCGGCAAGGACATCATTCCCTATGTGGTCAAGAGCGGCAAGGCCGTCGCCCACCGCTTCGCCCAGTCCTGCGTCCGCTCCGATTTCGAGCGCACACCCTACTGGCGCGACGTCGGCACGATCGACGCTTATTGGCAGGCCAATATCGACCTGACCGACATCGTCCCGGAACTCGATCTCTACGACAAGACCTGGCCGATCTGGACCTATTCGGAGAACACCCCGCCTGCAAAGTTCGTCCATGACGACGAGGGCCGTCGCGGATCGGCGATTTCCTCACTTGTCTCGGGCGACTGCATCATTTCCGGTTCCTCGCTCTACAAGAGCCTCCTGTTCACGGGTGTGCGCGCCAATTCCTATTCCCGTCTCGAAGGCGCAGTCGTCCTGCCCAAGGTGCAGGTCGGCCGTCATGCGCGCCTCACGAATGTCGTGATAGACCATGGCGTGGTGATCCCCGAGGGTCTGATCGTCGGGGAAGATCCGGAAATGGATGCCAAGCGCTTCCGCCGCAGCGAAAACGGCATATGCCTCATCACGCAGGCCATGCTCGACAAACTGGGTTAGACACATCCATGAAGGTCCTCTCGGTCGCCTCTGAACTTTATCCACTGATCAAGACCGGAGGCCTCGCCGACGTTGCGGGCGCGCTGCCGATCGCGCTCGCCGCCCATGGCGTCGAGACAAAAACGCTGATTCCCGGCTATCCGGCGGTGATGAAGGCGGTCAAGAAGCCGAAGAAGGTCTATGAGTTCGAGTCCCTGCTCGATGAGCGGGCAACCCTTCTCTCCACTCGCCACGAGGGGCTGGACCTTCTCATTCTCGACTGCCCGCAGCTCTATGAGCGATCGGGTGGCCCCTATCTGGCAACGGATGGCCGTGATTATCCCGACAACTGGAAGCGCTTTGCCGTACTCTCCAAGGCCGGCGCCGAAATCGCCGCCGGCATCCTGCCCGACTTCAAACCGGACCTGGTTCATGTGCATGACTGGCAGAGTGCAATGGTGCCGGTCTACATGCGGTATGCGGAAGCGCCGGAAGTCCCGAGTCTCATCACCATTCACAACATCGCCTTTCAGGGACAGTTCGCGGGCTCGCTCTTTCCCTATCTCGACCTGCCCGGCCACGCCTTCTACGAGGCACTCGAATACTGGGGCACGCTGAGTTACCTGAAGAGCGGCATCATTACCTCGCACGCGGTCTCCACCGTCAGCCCTTCCTATGCCGAGGAAATCCTGACACCGGAATTCGGTATGGGGCTGGAAGGCCTGATCGCCAGCCGCGGCTCCGACCTCTACGGCATTGTCAACGGCATCGACGCCGATGTCTGGAACCCCTCTGCCGATGAACTGCTGCCATCAGCCTATTCGGCCACCACCTTGAAAAAGCGAGCCGGCAACCGCGCAGCCCTGAACGAACGTTTCGGCCTGGACGCCGACGACGGGCCGATCTTCGCCGTCATCTCGCGTCTCACATGGCAGAAGGGTCTCGATCTCGTGCCCGAAGTGCTGGACGAGATCCTTGGTGGCGGCGGCAAGCTCGCAATTCTGGGCTCGGGCGACAGCTTCATCGAGGCGGCGCTGCAGGGCGCCGCCGCCTACAATCGCGGCCGGGTCGGCATGGTGCTCGGCTATGACGAAAAACTCTCGCATCTCATGCAGGCAGGCTCCGACATCATTCTCGTGCCGTCGCGCTTCGAACCTTGCGGCCTGACACAGCTTTATGCCCTGCGGTATGGCTGCATTCCGCTGGTCGCCCGCACGGGCGGCCTTGCCGACACCATCATCGATGCGAACGAAGCGGCCCTTGCCGCGGGCGTTGCAACCGGCGTGCAGTTCGCCCCGGTCACCGCTGATGCCTTTCGCTATGCGATCCGCCGCACGCTTCGCCTCTACAGTGACAAGCCTCTATGGTCGCAAATGCAGAAGCAGGGCATGAAGTCCGACGGCTCCTGGAACAGGAGTGGCGCGACCTATGCCGATCTTTATCAACGCCTCGTCTCGAAAGGCCAGTAATCGATGATCTCGACCGTCTCCACGAAACCCTATGCGGACCAGAAGCCCGGCACCTCGGGCCTGCGCAAGAAGGTTCCAGTCTTCCAGCAGGAAAACTATGCGGAGAACTTCATCCAGTCGATCTTCGACAGCCTTGAAGGCTTTGAAGGCCAGACTCTGGTGATCGGCGGCGACGGCCGCTATTACAACCGGGAAGTCATCCAAGTGGCGCTTAAAATGGCCGCCGCCAATGGCTTCGGCAAGGTTCTAGTCGGCAAGGGCGGCATCCTGTCGACCCCCGCAGCCTCCCATGTCATCCGCAAATACCATGCCTTTGGCGGCATCGTGCTCTCGGCCAGCCACAACCCCGGCGGCCCGACCGAAGACTTCGGCATCAAATACAACATCGGCAATGGCGGCCCGGCACCGGAGAAGATCACCGATGCGATCTTCGCCCGCACCCGTAACATCGACAGTTACAAGATCGCCGACGTCGCCGACATCGACCTCGACACGGTCGGCAGCTTCGATCTGGCTGGCATGACCGTCGAGGTCATCGACCCGGTCGCCGACTATGCCGACCTGATGGAAACCCTCTTCGACTTCCCGGCCATCCGCTCGCTGATTTCAGGCGGCTTCCGCGTGGTCATCGATTCGATGAGCGCGGTTACCGGGCCATACGCCGTCGAGATCCTCGAAAAGCGCCTCGGTGCACCCGCCGGCTCCGTCCGTAACGAAGTCCCCCTGCCAGACTTCGGCCACCACCATCCGGACCCGAACCTCGTCCACGCCAAGGAACTCTATGATGATGTCATGAGCGACGATGGTCCCGACTTCGGCGCGGCTTCGGACGGCGACGGCGACCGCAACATGGTGGTCGGCAAGGGCATGTTCGTCACCCCCTCCGACAGCCTCGCGATGATCGCCGCCAACGCCACCTGCGCCCCGGGCTACAAACAGGGCATCGCCGGCATCGCGCGCTCGATGCCGACGAGTGCCGCCGCAGACCGCGTCGCCGAAAAGCTCGGCATCGGCATGTACGAAACCCCGACCGGCTGGAAGTTCTTCGGCAACCTGATGGATGCCGGCAAGGTCACCGTCTGCGGCGAAGAAAGTTTTGGCACCGGCTCGGACCATGTGCGCGAAAAGGACGGCCTTTGGGCGGTGCTCTTCTGGCTCAACATCGTTGCCGCCCGCAAGCAGAGCGTGAAAGAGATCGTCGAGGCCCATTGGGCCGAATACGGCCGCAACTACTATTCCCGCCACGACTATGAAGGCGTCGACACCGACAACGCCAACGCCCTGGTCGCGGCACTTCGCGTGAAGCTCGACAGCCTGCCGGGCACCAAGATAAACGGCCTGACCGTCAGCGCCGCCGATGATTTCGCCTATCACGACCCGATCGACCACTCCGTCTCGAAGAACCAGGGCATCCGCATTCTTTTCGAAGGCGGTAGCCGCATCGTCTTCCGTCTCTCCGGCACAGGCACCTCGGGCGCGACGCTGCGCCTCTATGTCGAGCGCTACGAGCCCGACGCCGGCCGCCACGGCGTCGAGACACAGGAAGCCTTGGCCGATCTGATCGCGGCAGCGGAGGAAGTGGCTGAGATCAAACGGTATACGGGTATGAGCGAGCCGACCGTCATTACCTGACCCCATCGACCTTCGCTCACACATCGAAACCCCGGCGTCTTCGACACCGGGGTTTTTCTTTGCCTGCGGCATAGCCCCAATTGACTCCGCAGTCATATCCACTATTCTGGATATATGGATGAAAAATCGACGATCGCGGCCCTTGCCGCCCTGGCCCAACCGACCCGCCTGCAGACCTTCCGTCTGTTGGTGGCGCATGAACCCGATGGCGTTCCCGCCGGCGAGCTCGCGCGCCTGATTGGCGTGCCGCAGAACACCATGTCGGCACATCTGTCGACTCTCTCACAGGCCGGTCTGGTGACGGGCGAGCGCCAGAGCCGATCGATTATCTACCGCGCTGATCTCGATCGCTTCCGCGCCGTTGCCCTTTACCTGCTCAAGGATTGCTGCGGCGGCAATGCCAGCCTCTGCCAGCCGCTGATCGACGATCTCGCTTGCTGTTCACCCACCCTCGAAGTCACCCGCCCCAACTGAGAGACCGGCCATGTCCGACAAGATCTACAACGTGCTCTTCCTCTGCACCGGCAATTCCGCCCGCTCGATCATCGCAGAAGCGCTTCTGAACCGGCTCGGCCAAGGCAAGTTCAAGGCCTATTCCGCCGGCTCCCAGCCGAAGGGTGAAGTTCACCCCTACACGCTGCAACTGCTGAAGGGCATGAACTACGACACGAGCTTCGCCCGCTCGAAGAATTGGGACGAGTTCGCAGTCCCGGGCGCGCCTGAGCTCGATTTCGTCTTCACCGTCTGCGACAACGCCGCTGCCGAAGCCTGCCCCGTCTGGCCCGGCCAGCCGATGACCGCCCATTGGGGCGTGCCGGATCCGGCCGCTGCAGAGGGCACGGAGAGCGAGAAGCACTTCGCCTTCGCTGATGCCTACCGCATGCTCAACAACCGCATTTCGATCTTCGTCAGCCTGCCGATGACGAGCCTCGACAAGCTCTCGCTGCAGAAGCGGTTAAACGAGATCGGCAGTAGCACACAGACGGCCGGCTGAAGACCATGGCCGATCTTTCCCGCCGCCTCACAGCCGAGGCGCTCGGCACCGCCATGCTGGTCGCAACCATTGTCGGTTCCGGCATCATGGCGGACCGGCTTTCCGATGATGTGGCAATCTCCCTGCTCGGCAACACGATCCCGACCGGCGCGATCCTCTTCGTGCTGATCACCATACTCGGGCCGATCTCCGGTGCCCATTTCAACCCGGTCGTGACAATGGTCTTCGCTCTCCGCAAGGAGCTGGAGACCTTCGTCATCGTGCCATACGTTCTCGCCCAGATCCTCGGCGGCATCGCCGGCACGCTCATCGCTCATGCCATGTTCGAGCTACCGATCATCCAGGTCTCGGAAACGGTCCGCACGGGGTCGGCCCAGTGGACGGCGGAAGCTGTGGCCACCTTTGGCCTGCTGCTCACCATCCTCGGCGGCCTGCGCTTCAAGGCGGACGCCATTCCCATGCTGGTCGGCCTCTACATCACGGCGGCCTATTGGTTCACCGCCTCGACCTCCTTCGCCAATCCGGCCGTCGCGATCGCCCGCAGCCTGACCAATACCTTTGCCGGCATACGCCCGATCGACCTCACCGGCTTCATCCTGGCCCAGATAGTGGGCGCCGTGATCGCGGCCGCAATCGCCGCCTGGCTCTTCGCCGAGAGCCGCAATCAAATCCCCCCGATCATACCCCAGGGAAAGGAACGTCCATGACCGTCACCATCTATCACAACCCGGCCTGTGGCACCTCGCGCAACACGCTCGACCTCATCCGCCATGCCGGCATCGAACCTGTGGTCATCGAATATTTGAAGACCCCGCCGAGCAAGGAAGATCTGGCAAAGATGATCGCCGATTCCGGACTCTCTGTTCGCGAGGCGATCCGCGAAAAGGGCACGCCTTACGAGGAACTCGGCCTCGCCGATCCTGCACTTCCGGACGACCAGCTGCTCGACGCCATGATCGCCACGCCGATCCTGATCAACCGTCCGCTCGTCGTCACCGACATGGGCACCCGCCTCTGCCGCCCGTCCGAAGTCGTGCTCGACATCCTGCCCTCAGACGCCTTCACCTCTGCCTTCGTCAAGGAAGACGGCGAAGCAGTGCTCGATGCGGAGGGCAAACGCATTGTCTGATGTGAAAGTAGACCTGCCCGCCGCCGATCTCGATCACCTGCGCCTGCCGGATCTTGAGGCGCTGCGCCGCCCCTTCTCGACCCACAAGCCGCGTATCCTGATCCTCTATGGTTCGCTGCGTCAGGTGTCCTTCAGTCGCCTGTTGGCGATGGAAGCCAAGCGCCTGCTCGAGCACTTCGGCGCCGAGGTGCGGGTTTTCGACCCTTCAGGCCTGCCGCTGCCCGACGATGCACCGGTGAGCCATCCCAAGGTCCAGGAACTGCGTGACCTCTCCGCCTGGTCCGAGGGCCAGGTCTGGGTGAGCCCCGAGCGTCACGGCACGCTGACAGGCATCATGAAGGCGCAGATCGACTGGATTCCCTTGTCCGTCGGTGCCGTCCGCCCGACCCAGGGCAAGACGCTCGCCGTCATGCAGGTCTCCGGCGGCTCGCAGTCGTTCAATGCCGTCAACGCCATGCGCCTGCTCGGCCGCTGGATGCGGATGATCACCATTCCCAACCAGTCATCGGTCGCCAAGGCCTATCAGGAATTCGATGCCGAAGGCCGGATGAAGCCCTCGTCCTATTACGAGCGCGTCGTCGATGTCTGCGAGGAACTGGTGAAGTTCACGCTGCTGACCCGCGACATTTCGGACTACCTCACCGATCGTTACAGCGAACGCAAGGAAGCGGCCGTGAAAGCGGTGAACCTCAAGGCCATGTAAGCGCAACCGCTCTGGCCGAAGATCACTCGCCTGCTATTGTTCCATCAGGCGAGCGAATCAAACCGACCACGAGGCGAGACATGACGGACACGATGCTCGGAGCAATCATCGGTAAGACGGGTGTCGATTTCCGCCTCTGGTCGCATCACGCGGACCGCGTTGAACTATGCCTCTTCGATGAACGCGGCGAGACAGAACTCACCCGCCTCTCCCTGACACGCGGCGAAGGCGACGTGCATCATGTGTTCGTGGAAGGTATCAAGGAAGGCGCCCGCTACGGGTTCCGCATCCACGGCCCCTATGATCCGGCTCAAGGGCACTGGTATGATCCGGCCAAGCTGCTGGTCGACCCCTATGCCACCGAGCTGGACCGGCCCTTCGTTTACGACGCACGCCTCGGTCAGTTCGGCGTCGATACGGCAGACCTCATGCCGAAAGCGATCCTCAAGGCCCACAAGCAACTCAAGCCCATGATGCCGCTCGGAGAGCGCACCGGCTTCATCTACGAGGTCAACGTCAAGGCGCTGACCATGCTGCATCCTGATGTGCCGGAGGCTCAACGCGGCACGCTGGCAGCGCTCGCCCATCCCTCCATCCTTTCGCATCTGCGCCGCATCGGCGTCGATATGGTCGAACTCATGCCGATCACCGCCTGGATCGACGAACGGCATTTGGCCCCTCTCGGCCTCACCAACAGCTGGGGTTACAATCCCGTGGCCATGATGGCGCTCGATCCGCGCCTGGTGCCCGGCGGCGTCAAAGAACTCCGCGACACGGTCGCCGCTCTGCATGCCGAGGGCATCGGCGTCATCCTCGATCTCGTCTTCAACCACACCGGCGAAAGCGATGTCCTGGGGACGACGCTTTCCATGCGCGGCATCGACAACCGCTCGCTCTTTCGCCACGTGGCCGATGATCCCGGCACGCTGGTCAACGACACCGGCTGCGGCAATACGCTGGCCTGCGACCACCCCTTCGTGCGCAAACTCATCGTCGACACGCTCCGCCACTTCGTTCTCTCGGCCGGCGTGGATGGTTTCCGCTTCGACCTCGCCCCGATCATGGGCCGCCACTGGGACGGTTTTCACTCGGATGCCCCGACCTTGCGGGCTATCCTCGAAGACGAGGTGCTGGAGGATCGTATCCTCATCGCCGAACCCTGGGACATCGGCCCCGGCGGCTATCAGCTCGGCCGCTTCCCACCCGCCTTCCTCGAATGGAACGACCGCGCCCGAGACACATTCCGCCGTCACTGGCGCGGCGATGGGGGAACGACCGGCGATCTCGCAACGGCGCTTGCCGGCTCCGCCGATCTCTTCGCCCATGACGACCACGGCCAGACCCGCAGCGTCAACTTCATCGCCGCCCATGACGGCTTTTCGCTCTACGACCTCGTGTCCTATGAGCACAAACACAACGAGGCGAACGGCGAGCAAAACCGGGACGGCCACAACGAGAACTATTCCTGGAACAACGGCGTCGAGGGTGAAAGCTCTGATAAGACGATCCTGAAGAAGCGCCGGCAGGATGTCGAGGCTCTGCTGTCCACGCTGTTTGCCAGCCGCGGCGCCGTCATGATCACCGCCGGTGACGAGTTCGGCCGCACCCAAGGTGGAAACAACAATGCCTATTGCCAGGACAATGCGCTTACCTGGCTCGACTGGTCGAAGGCAGACCAAGAGCTCATCGAAACCACCGCCCGCCTTGCCGCCATGCGGCAGCGTTTCTCCTGTTTCATGGATACAAGCGTCTTGGCGGGAGACGGCGACGTGATCTGGATGAACACGGAGGGGCAGCCGATGACCGTCGGCGACTGGGAGACGCCGCAACTCGGCGCCTTTGCCATGGTGCTTGCGGCAATCGATCGCGAGACTGGCAAGGACTGCCGCATCGCCGTCCTGTTCAACCGGTCGGCGGAACCGAGTGACTTCATGCTGCCGACTGTAGAAAAGCACAAATGGCGCCGTCTGCAGAGCGGACGGAGCGCTGCCAAGGCCAGCGTGAAGCCCCGGACAGTGGATTTCTGGGTCGAGAGCTAGAATTCTCGCAGATCTGTGACCGAACCCTATTCCGCCTGACACCAAGCGGCTGTAGCTTGCGGGAATTATTGAAGGATCGGGTTCTTTTCATGCCGCAAGAGATTTCACTCAAGGACGTGCCGGGCCTCGTCGGCACCATTGTCGGCGTATCGGACTGGATCACCGTCGACCAGCCGATGATCGATGCCTTTGCAGGCGCCACCATGGATCACCAGTTCATCCATACCGACCCCGTGCGGGCTGCGGCCGAGACCCCTTTCGGCGGCACGATCGCACATGGTTTCCTGACCGTCTCGCTGCTGTCCGCAATGAACTACAACTGCCTGCCGAAAATTCGCGAACAGACGCTGGGCATCAATTACGGCTTCGAAAAGCTGCGCTTCATGTCGCCGGTGAAAACCGGAAAGCGCATCCGTGGATCCTTCAAGCTCGCCGCCGCACGTTTCCGCGGGGCAGGCATGTTGATGCTCACCTATGAGGTGACAGTCGAAATCGAGGGCGAGCGCAAGCCGGCGCTGACCGCCGACTGGATCACCATTTCACAGTTCGACCCAAAGGACAGGCCGGACAACGTCTGACACGACAAGCGAGAGCAGCCATGACCGACGATAGCGCTGAAGTCATCCGGCAGAGCTTTCGCCGTCAGGCCAAGGCCTGCGAAGATCTTGGCTCACCTTTCACCGCACGTCTCTGCACGATGGCGGCAGAACGGCTGACCGCAAAAACTCCGGTTGGCGCCACGATACTCGAATGGCCCGGAAATCCCGACGGCACCGGCGATGCGCTCGCCCTGAGGTTGGCCGGCACGCTGCATGCGCTTGTCCGCTCTGGCCAGGCCCCCGCACTCGCAGCCGTCTACCCGCCCCATGCCGTTGATGACGACACGCTCTGGGCCGCGATTGAGGTCGCGATGCGCCGGGACGAGGCCTTCATGCTGGAGCGCCTGAAGTCGGCACCCCAGACCAACGAGGTGCGCCGCTCATCAGCTTTGCTCCCCGGTTTCCTGACCATCGCTGCGCTGACAGGCAAACCGCTGGTCCTTTCGGAAGTCGGCGCCAGCGCCGGGCTGAACCTGCAATGGGATCGCTACAGCTACCGCCTCGGAGAGGTCAGCTGGGGCAAGACCTCCGCCGTCAACCTCGCCCCGCGCTGGGAAGGCCCGCCGCCACCGCAGGCCGCCATCGAAGTCGCCGAACGCGCCGGCTGTGATCTGAACCCGCTCGACCCGTCCTCCGAAGACGACCGCCAGCGGCTCTTCTCCTATATCTGGGCCGACCAGCAGGACCGCCTCGACCGCACCGCAGCAGCGCTCGCCATGGCCGCCGAAAGCGGTTTGCGGGTGGAAAAGGCCGACGCCATCGACTGGCTGCGGCACCGTCTCGCGACACCGCGCCGGGATATGACACATGTGATCTACCACACCATCGCCTGGCAATATCTGCCGCCGGCCCTGAAGGCCGAAGGCGAGGCGCTGATCGCAGAAGCCGGCACCCGCGCAACCGACGACGCACCGCTGGCCCGCCTGCAGCTGGAGGCCGACGGCAAGCCCGAGGGGGCCGCGATGTTGCTTACGCTGTGGCCGATAGGCGAAACCCGCGAGATCGGTCGGGCGGATTTTCATGGGCGTTGGGTGAAATGGGCGGGGTGGGAAGGCTCAAGCGGCTGATCTGAAGCGGCCAGTGGAGTTGGGCCGCAGATGGAAAATGATCGTGAGCAACCCGCAGTTCTCGTGAGAGATACGGAACTCTTCGGCGGTTACGCACTTACCCGTGGTGAACCTGCCAGACCGAGAAAGACAAGAACAGCCTGATTAAGCCGCAGGATATCGGCGTCATCCAGCCGTCCCACCCTTGTGCCGACCTTGGACTTCGGGACTGTCGTAATCTTGTCCACCATCAGGCGGCAAGGCGAATGCAACCCATTCCGCTCATTCGGCGCCACGGGCAGGCGGAATAGCGGTGCTTCGGTTTCATCTGTGGTGAAGGCGCAGATCGTGATGGAGTCCGTCGCGTCAAAAGCCTCGTCTTGGACCACGACAACGGGGCGAGGCTTTCCCGCATAGTCTTTGCCGCCAGAAACCGTCCATATGTCGCCGCGTCTCACACGCCTTCACCATCTTCGAAGACGATGTCAGAGGCAGCATCGATGAATGCCTGATCGCTCAGTGCTTCAGCGCTCATTGCAACGGCAAGTGACTGCCGATGCGCTTCCGCCTTAAATGAAGGAGCACGAACATCCGGCACCCAGATCTGGATCGGGCGCAGGCCTTGCGCCCGTAGGCGTGAGCGATGTTCGCTCACCTTTACGCGGGACGGCTTCGGTTTGGCGGTGGAAGACATGGAGGCTCCATCTGCTTCGCATCTTTGTTTTCACGAGTTGCTACCGGAAAAGTGGACTGTGTTCCGGGAATAGCTCAGGTTACATGTAACCTATCACACCCCCACACGGATTGCGAGCCTTGTGATGCAAAGTGCGCAGGATAGAGGAAACGGTGGAGAATCAGACCAGGCTGGCATCTCACAACCCAAACACGAAAAAGGCCGGGTCACCCCGGCCTCCACAAACCCTTTCAAAAGACCTGCTCTTCAGAGCGAGGCATCCTCCGCGCCTTCGCTCAGCATGCCAAACGCATACTCCGCAAACGAGCGCCAGCATTCGACGCGGAACGTGTCTTCCTCGGCGCGATAGAGGATGATCTCAATCTTGCCGAAGACGGTGCGCGTGACGGCACCGACCGGGAAGGCCGAGAGCGACAGATCGAGCGGGCAGGCAGCGTTCAGCGTATCGGCGGCAACCGGCCCCGAGACAATGATCGCGGTGTTGCGATGGGAGATGTCGGTCGCCGAGTGAACGACGCCGGAGGCCGCGCAATCAGCCATCAGCGCGTCACCCTTCTCATCGATCAGGAACCACTCGTCCGGACCGATCCAGAATGCCGTGCGGCCCTTGGCAGAGGCCGAAGTTTTCGGCTTTAACGGCAGCGTAAGGCCGAGCGACTTGGAAAGACCTGTCAGGGCATCGGCGCCCGCACGAAGCGACACGCGGGTCGCGGGAAGCGCCGGGGTGAGGCGAACCTTGGCGCTGCCGCCATGGAAGCCGGCAAGAACGGTCTTGCGCTCTGCAACATGCATATCAGCCATGGATACGGCCTCCTTCCTTGTCAACGAACACCATGTCGGTGACCTCAACTGCGATGGTCTTGTCCTTCATCGGCACATAGAGCGTCTCGCCCATGCGGGCACGTCCACCGGCCACCATGGCGATCGCAATCGAGCGGCCAAGGTTTTCCGACCAGTAGGATGAGGTCACATGCCCGAGCATGGTCATCGGCTTCGGCTGGTTTGGATCAGCAACGATCTGCCCACCCTCCTCCAGAACTTCGTTCGGGTCCTTTGTCAAAAGCCCGACAAGCTGCTTGCGCCCTTCCTTGATGAGATCAGGCCGCTTCATGCCACGGATACCGACAAAGTCGGTCTTCTTCTTCGACACCGCCCAAGAGAGGCCGGCATCGTCGGCCGTCAGCGTGCCGTCTGTGTCCTGACCGACGATGATGTAACCCTTCTCAGCGCGCAGAACGTGCATGGTCTCGGTGCCATAGAGGCAGGCGCCGAGCGACTGGGCGCGTTCCCAGATCTGCCGGAAGACGTCAGCGCCGAAATCGGCGGGAACGTTGACTTCGAAGCCGAGTTCGCCGGTGAACGACACGCGGAAGAGACGCGTCGGCACGCCGCAAAACTTGCCTTCGGCAACGCTCATATGCGGGAAGGCCTCGTTGGAGATATCGATGCCCTCGACGAAAGGCGCGATGATGTCACGTGCCTTCGGACCCTGGACGGCAATGACCGCCCACTGTTCGGTGGTCGAGGTGAGCCAAACCTTCAGATGCGGGAATTCCGTCTGCAGATAATCTTCCATGTGGTGCATGACGCGCGGCGCACCGCCCGTCGTGGTGGTCACATGGAAGCGATCCTCAGCGAGACGCCCGACAACGCCGTCGTCATAGATGAAGCCGTCTTCACGCGTCATGATGCCGTAACGCGCCTTGCCGGGCTTCAGCGTGTCCCAGGCATTGGTGTACATCAGGTTGAGGAACTCGGCCGCGTCTGGACCAACGACCTCGATCTTGCCGAGCGTCGAGGCGTTGAACACGCCAGCGACATCGCGCACCGTCTTGCATTCCCGGTTGACCGAGGCATGCATGTCCTCGCCGGGCTTCGGGTAATACCAGGCGCGCTTCCAGTTGCCGACGTCTTCATAGACGGCGCCCTGGGAGACTTCATAGGCATGCATCGGCGTCTTGCGGGTCGGATCAAACAGCGCATCGCGCGAATGGTTGATCAGCGTGCCGAAGGTGACAGGCGTATAGGGCGCACGGAAGGTGGTGAGACCGACCTGCGGGATCTCCTTTCCAAGCACTTCCGCCGCAATGGCGAGGCCGTGCATATTGGAGAGCTTGCCCTGGTCGGACGCCATGCCATTCGTCGTAAAGCGCTTGATGTGCTCGATCGAATGCATGCCTTCGCGCACGGCGAGCCTGATATCCTTGGCGCAGACATCGTGCTGGAAGTCGACGAAAGCCTTGACGTTGTCTTCGCGTCCAGCGCCTTCGGCAGCGCCGATCATGCCTCCGGTCCATGCATGGGCATTGGCACCAGTGAGCGAAACGGTAGGGGTCTCAGCCGCACCCGCAGCCTTGGCCGAGGAGAGACCGGCAGCGGTCGCCTCGTCGAGCAGGGCCTGCAGGTCGTCAGTGCCGTTGCAGCCGCCGACGGAAACGCAATCCTGCACATAGACATCAGGCAGGAAGCGGTCGTTTGCGGCATCATATTTCAGCTTGCCACGCGACTGCGAGAACATGTGCACCGACGGCGTCCAGCCGGCCGACATCAAGAGCGCATCAACCTCGATCTTGCGGGAGGAACCGCCACCGTTGCGGCGAACCGTGATCGAACGGACGCGGAGGCGGCCTGCGGTGTCGACAACACCGTGGCCGGTCAGCACTTCGATGCCGAGCGCACGCGCCTGGGTCAGCACGCCCTCGCCCGGCTTTTCGCGGGCATCGACGATGACAGGCACGGAAACGCCCGCCTTCTTCAGATCGATCGCAGCTTCGTAAGCAGAGTCATGTGCCGTATAGACGCCGACCTTAGCGCCGACGGCCACGCCGAAGTGGTTGAGGTAGGTGCGGCCGGCAGAGGCGAGCATTATGCCCGGACGGTCGTTGTTGGCGAACACCATGTGGCGTTCGATCGAACCGCTGGCGATGATCACGCGCTTGGCGCGGACCTGCCACAGCCGCTCGCGCGGCTGGTTCTTGGCGGGCTTCGCCACATGATCGGTGACGCGTTCGACCAGCGCCACGTAATTGTGGTTGTGATAGCCGAAGGCCGTCGTGCGTGAGAGCACGGTGACGTTGGCCATGCCCTTCAGCTTCGCGACAGTCGCTTGCGCCCAGTCCCAGCCGCTCTGGCCGTCGACGGTAGCGCCCGTATCGAAGTGGAAGGCACCGCCCATTTCCGGCTGTTCATCGACGACCATGACGCGCACGCCCGTCTGGGCGGCGGCAAGTGCTGACGCGAGACCGGCGGCACCTCCACCAATCACCAGCACGTCGCAATGCGCATAGCGGTTGGCGTAGTGATCAGGATCGGCTTCCTTCGGCGCATGGCCGAGACCGGCCGCGCGACGGATGAAGGGCTCATAGATCTGGTGCCAGGCAGCCTTCGGCCACATGAAGGTCTTGTAGTAGAAGCCGGCGGCAAAGAAGGGCGACAGCAGGTTGTTGACCTCGCCGATGTCGAGCGACAGCGACGGCCAGCGGTTCTGCGTCTCGATCTTCATCCCGTCGAAGACTTCCTGCACGGTCGCCCGCACATTCGGCTGGCGGCGGGCGGCATCACGCGACACGTCGAGCAGCGCATTCGGCTCTTCGGGACCTGCGGTCAGGATGCCGCGCGGCCGGTGATACTTGAACGAGCGGCCGGCCAGATGCATGCCGTTGGCGATCATGGCAGAGGCAACAGTGTCGCCCTCGTACGCCGTCAGCGTGCGGCCATCGATGGTGAAGCGCGCAGTCAGCGCCGGCGTCAGGCGACCCTTGCCGGGAATACGATTGGCAGCACTCATGCCTTTTCTCCCTTCGATGCAGACGGGGCAACCAGAGTTGCGGGATCAGGCATGGGTTCACCGGCCTTGTAGGTCAGCAGGATCTTGTCGGAGATCGTGTCGCGGGCGGCATTGAAGAAGCGCCCGCAGCCATGGATATGGCGCCAGCGTTCGAAGATCAGGCCCTTCGGATTGTCGCGCAGGAAGAAGTAATCGGCGAATTCCTCGTCCGTGATCGAGGCGATGTTTGCCGGGCGCGCGATATGCGCTTCACCGGCGGCGCGAAACTCGAGCTCTGCGCGCTCTTCTTCGCAATAGGGGCATTTGATGACCAGCATGTTGGACGATCCTTGAAATCAGTGCGCCACGGCAGCGGCGGCTGCCTCGTCGATGAGGCGGCCGGTGCGGAACCGGTCGAGCGTCAGGCCCTGAGCCAGCCGGTGCGGCTCGCCCTTGGCGATGAGGTGTGCGAACAGGTTGGCCGAACCCGGCGTCGCCTTGAAACCACCCGTCCCCCAGCCGGCATTGACGAAGAGGTTCGGAACCGGCGTGACGCTCTGGATCGGCGAACGGTCGGCCGTATTGTCGGTGATACCGCCCCACTGACGCATCATCTTCACACGACGGAACATCGGGAAGAGCTCGCAGATAGCATCCAGCGTATGCGTGATGATCTGCATGCCGCCGGTCTGGCTGTAGGAATTGTACTGGTCGGTGCCGGCACCGATGACCAGTTCGCCCTTGTCCGACTGCGAGATATAGGCATGCACGGTGTTCGACATGACCACGCAGGGGAAGATCGGCTTCAGCGGCTCGGACACGAGCGCCTGCAGCGGCGTCGAGTGAACCGGAAGGCGAACACCCGCCATACCCATGACGACGGAGGAATGGCCGGCAGCGGAGACGCCGACCTTCTTCGCGCCGATGAAGCCGCGCGTCGTGTCGACGCCGGTCACTTCACCGTTCGGGCCGCGACGGAGACCCGTCACTTCGCAGTTCTGGATGATGTGCACGCCGCGATCGGACGCAGCGCGGGCATAGCCCCAGGCGACCGCATCGTGACGGGCGGTACCGCCGCGACGCTGGAGCGCTGCGCCATTAATCGGGTAACGGGCATTCTTCGAGATATCGAGCGGCGGGCAAAATGCCTTGGCCTGTTCCGGCGTCAGCCATTCATTGTCGATGCCGTAGAGATTATTGGCATTCACATGGCGCTTGAAGGACTGCTGATCATGCACATTGTGCGACAGCATCATCACGCCACGCGGTGAATACATGACATTGTAGTTGAGGTCCTGGCTGAGACCCTCCCAGAGCTTCAGCGAATGCTCGTAGATGTCCATGCTCTCTTCATAGAGATAGTTGGACCGGATGATCGTCGTGTTACGGCCGGTATTGCCACCGCCGAGCCAGCCCTTCTCGATCACGGCGACATTGGTGATGCCGTGCTCCTTGGCCAGATAGTAGGCCGCGCCCAAACCATGGCCGCCGGCGCCGATGATGACGACGTCGTAGGACTGCCGCGGCTCGGGAGAGACCCATTGAGCCTCCCATCCCTTGTGGGCACGCATGGCCTCACGGACAACGGCAAAGACCGAATATTTGCGCATTCGCCTCAAACTCCTGTGGTTCAGGCACTGGGGTAGGACTATACAGGTCGCAGATCAACCCACTCCATGACGTCCGTTTTGCGACGCAATGTCATCCGTCTTTCGACACCCCGCCAAAACCGCTCTCGCGGGTCGAAATTTATTGATCGGAAACCCTGCGCCATATGGACTTTACCCACCTCTTCTGGTAATTCGCACGCTTAATCGCCGGACTCATGGGCCGCGCGAAGCAATACGCTGTTTCCGTTGATGTGACCTGCATCGGCGGAAGGACCAACCCAAACAACCAAAGGAACGGGATAAACGTGCAGGTACTAGTCCGCGACAACAACGTTGACCAGGCGCTCCGCGCTCTCAAGAAGAAGCTGCAGCGCGAAGGTGTCTTCCGCGAAATGAAGATGCACGATTTCTTCGAAAAGCCATCCGAGAAGCGTGCGCGCGAGAAGGCCGAGGCTGTTCGTCGCGTCCGCAAGCTGGCGCGCAAGAAGATGCAGCGCGAAGGCCTGCTGCCGGCTCCTGCTCGCAGCCGTTGATCTGCCCCGATTTGGGCGTTTTCCTGTGAAATGAGGGCGGGGGCGAAATGAATCGCCGCCGCTCTTTTGATATGAAACACCAACTTGCGCTGTCTGAAGCCTGATGCGGCGCAGGCAGCGGCTGGATGATGCGCCTCATGACGAAAACCTCCGTGCTGACGACGGCCTCCCACATCGACCGCAAGCATCGCCTGGCATCCGCCGTCGCTCTGCTTGCCGCCCTGACACTGGCAGGCTGCGCCACGACGACGGAAACGACCGATGTCATCCGGCTCGATCGTGCCCAGGGTTCCGACGAGAACATCGCCTCCCTCACCGCCGTCATCCAGGCCAATCCGCGCGCTCCGGAAGGATACAATGTGCGCGGTTCGGCCTATGGTCGTGCCGGCCAGTTCAAGCAGGCGCTTGACGACTTCAACACCGCCCTGCAGATCAATCCGCAATTCTTCCAGGCCTATGCCAACCGCGCACTGGTCTACCGGAACATGGGCAAGCCGGTCGAAGCAGCGGCCGATTACAATGCAGCGCTCAAGATCAACCCGAACTATGACGTCGCCTACATCGGCCGCGGCAATATCTACCGCCAGGCCGGTCGCATCGATGAAGCCTTCGGCGACTTCAACCGCGCCATCCAGCTGGACACCACTGACGGCCGCGCCTACCACAATCGCGGTCTGATCTATCAGCTGCGCGGAGATCACGCCAAAGCGATCGACGACTTCTCAAAGGCCATCTCGCTCTCGTCGCGCGCACCGGAACCCTATAATGGCCGCGGCGTCTCCTACATCGCGCTGAACGACGACGAAAACGCATTCGCCGACTTCAACCTCGCAATCGAGCTGAACAAGAACATCGCCGAGAGCTGGGCGAACCAGGCGCTCGTTTACGAACGCCGCGGCGACAAGGCACGGGCTGCGAAGTCCTACAGCCATGCGCTGAGCCTCGACCCCAAATACGAACCTGCAAAGCAGGGCCTCGCCCGCACCCGCGGAACGACCTGATACCTAGGACCAGGAACAGACTTGAAAACGGCGGGGCGACCCGCCGTTTTCTGTTTCTGCGGGCACGAATTGCCAGCACGGAGGCAAAGAAAAAGGCGGACCGTTTCCGGACCGCCTCATCGTGACAAAAAAGCGTTCGTGCCGATCAGCGCATCATGAACACGCCGGCTACCGACAGAACGATCCAGATAAAGAGGCCACCGAGCAGGCCTGCGCCGCCGAAGAAACCGGCAGCCATGGCGATCATCAGGGCGACGAGCAACGCCGTGCCGTACTTCGTGCCGGCAATGAAAAGGTCGTAGGTCTTGTCGTGCTCCTTGTAGTCCATCGAAGCACCGGTTTCGACCGGACCGGAATGATGTTCGCTCATGTTCGATCTCCCAATTCTCAAGGACTGGCGGCACCACGGCAGAATCACACCGGACACGGCTGTGGGCGAAATTTCTTCTTTTTCCCGCATACACAAACGTCAGCAGGAGTGCAATCGCATCTGCGGCCTGACATCAATAATCCCGCCCGGCAATGGCACCGGTGATCTTGCCCGCCGCCACCAGTCGCGCTGACGGAAGGATCGTCAACGGTGTCGTCGGCAATGGCCCCTCCCCGCGCCCGAACATCATGCGCCGCTCGTAGACACCCGAATCGAAGAACGGGTAGCGCTTCAGCAACTTTTCTCCCGTCGTATGGGTGTCGGTCGCCATCAGGGTAAGCTCCCGGCCATAGACTTCCGTCATGCGACGCTCAACGACCGTCTCGGCATAGAAGACACGCTTGTAGAAGGCAGCATGCGTCGGGCGCACCGGTTGCAGGACCCGGTCGGCCTTGAAATAGGCGGCGGCGACGATGCTTGGCCGCAATGTAATATAGGGAAGAACCGAAACCTCGTTCGCGAAGGCCGGATCCACCGCAAAACGCGCCGGATCGATGATCGTCAGGCCTGCGTCGAGATAGGCCTCCATGACGTCGGGAAAGACCTGGGCTGACTGCGAGAGTGGATGGTCCGCCGTCACGTGGTGAAGCCGGATCGTGCTCACCAGTTCCTCGAAATAATAGATCCCGAACACATAGGCATGCGGATCGAAATCTGCGTCGTCGATCATGCTCGGCGCCGCGCGCGGGATCATATCGGCGGCTTTGTAGGTCTTGTAACGGAGTTGCTCGATCTCCTCGAAGTCCTCATGTGTCTCCACCCGTCGATACTCGATGAAATCGAGATGACGCATCAATCTTTCCGAAAAGCCTTCCACTTCCATGCCAGACGCTCGCTCCGGTTACCGCCCATAACCAACCGGGTAGCATGCGAGCCGCTGTTCCGCGCCCCTAGATATTAACAATAGATTAAAGTCTTCCCGATTAAGGTTAACGGTCGCAACGGCAACCGATTGAGTTGGGCCTGCACAGCGAAGCCATCACGTAAGAAAAACCTGAAGTAATGGTGGCGCTTTACATCCCTCAGGCGACGCCGGTCTGTTCTTCCAGACCTGTGATCTCGGCTTCCTGGCAAAGCGCTTCCACGGCCTGAGCCGCGATAGGCTTCGAAAAGACATAGCCTTGGATCAGGTCGGCGCAATTGTGCTTTCTGATCAGCGCCAGTTGTTCCCGTGTCTCCACGCCCTCGATGACGATCCCGATGTCGAGCCCGCGTGCCAGGCTGACGATCCCGCGCAAGAGTTTCAGGCGGCGCTGGTCCTCCCCGATATCGCGGACGAAGGAGCGATCGATCTTCACCACATCGACCGGAAGTGTGTCGAGATAGCTGAGGCTCGAGAATCCGGTCCCGAAATCATCGATCGAGATCGTGATGCCGAGGCTCCGCAGTCGATCGAGCACGGCACGTGCATCGGACAATTCCTCGATCAGGCTACTCTCGGTAACTTCCAGATGAAGACGACGCGGAGCAAGGCCGGTTTCCGTCAGGATCTTCTCGACCGTATCAGACAGGTCTTCGTGCCTGAGGTCATGGACGGACAGATTGACCGAGACGCCAATGGTCTCCGGCCAGCTACCGCAGTCGATACAGGCCTTGCGCAGCACCTGCCGCGTGATGGAGGAGACGATACCTATCTCTTCGGCGATCTGGATGAAGATATTCGGCGCAATCGGCCCTTTCTCCGGATGATGCCAGCGCGCGAGCGCCTCGCAGCACACGAGGCCATGGCCATCCGGCGTGAACATGGGCTGATAGACCACGGTGATGCCGTGATCCTCCACCGCCGCACGCAAATCCGCCTTGAGCCGTTGTCGTTCCAGATGACGCGCATCCATCTCCTCTTCGAAGAGCGTGAACTGGCCGCGGCTACGCGCCTTGGATTCGAACAAAGCGATGTCGAGCTTGACCGGCCACTCCTCCATCTTCGGGTCCGCGCTGTCGAGTAGCACGGCACCGGCAGAGAAGAGGACCGGGATATGTCCGCCATCGACCTTGTAGCGGCCGCATGCCGCAGCATGCAGCTGCCGCATCGCCTCGCCGAGATCTTCGGACTGTTCGACATCCGGGAAGAAGAGAACGAAATGGTCGCCGACCAGGCGCCCCACTACGGCCTTGCCGGCGGCAAGTTCCGTAAGACGGGTCGCAATTCCAGCAAGCAGCTTGTCCCCCGCGAGATGTCCTTTGAGATCGTTCACATGCTTGAAGTCGGCGACATCGAGGATCATGAGACCGACCCTCGGGCCGACGGCATCGGCCTGTTCCAGGCGCTCGCGCACGATGTCGTTGAAGTAGCTGCGTTGCGGCAGGCCCGTCAGGTGGTCGTAGCGGGCCATGTGCAGGATCTTGCGGTCCGCCCGCACCCGCGCCGTGACATCCTCGAATATCAGCACGACACCGCCCTCATCCCGACGGCGGGCCGAGAACTCGAGCACAAGATCTTCCGAGAAATGCATCAGGGCGCGGCTCGAGACCCCCTGGGTGAGCTGCGACAATTGTCTCTGCAGGAGGCTGGGCATGGCCCCATCGACGAATGTGTGGCGCACGCCATAGCGAAGCACGACCTCGAGATCACAGCCCGTCAGCCGCCGCCGATCTCCCAGGTTGAGCAATTCGCAAGCCTTGCGATTGACCACTTCGATCCGGTTGTCCGGATCGAGCATCAAGAGCCCATGGGTCATGTTGCTGAGCGCCGTGTCGAAGCGGTCTGCGATCTTCGCCATTTCGCGGGACGCAATGACATTCTCGTAGAGGAAGTCACGCACCCCGTTCGCCATCGCCCGCGTGGTCAGCCAGAACGGGATCAGCAGCAACGACAGGAGCGACTTGTAGATGTCCTGCGACAGCAAGCTCCCGATCACCATGGGCGCGCAGCAGGCCAGCGTCTGCAGGTCCACGGCCAGTCGGGAACCATAATTGCGGCCGACAATGGACACCATGGTTGCCATGGCAACCGAAATGCAAGCAAGTTCGGCAAACGTATCCTGGAAAGCCAGCATGGCGTAGCCGCTGCCGATCCCCAGGATCGCCATGGTCGCAGCCCCACCCAACACATAGCGCCGCTCCCATGCCGCGATCTGCGCGCGGCTGAGCGACTGCTTGTCCTCCCGGTCGAAAACGAAGAAGGAGCGCAGACGAAAGGCAAAGATCAGGATGAAGCAACCGCAAAGCAGAAGATAGAAGGTCGCGCCGGTTTGCACGAAGACCGTCACGAAGGTCAGGATGTGGACAACCATGCCGGTGAACAGCGTGAAGCGGTTGTCGAATAGAGAGCTTACGAACGAAAGGTAGACATCCGCGGGCACGGTCTGCTCGCGCCCCTTGTCGGCCCTCATGATTTGCCCTCCCGGCGTGGTTGGACGCAAAACCTCAGCTGTCAAAAAACGTCTCTTCCGATTCCTGTGGCCGGCTCCCGGCGGAAATAAACTTGTCCTGAAACGTCACAGTAAATCACGAAACGAAGCAAAGCCTAAAATGCACTGCTTCGAAGCGGGACGCAAACGCGTACATCACAACCCGTTAAGGCCGGCATAGGGAAATTGTTCAAATACGACGGGACGGTTGCGGCCGCGGCCCGTGTCGCGATACGACGCGCGCCTGCCGCAACTTGGCGAAAGTTGGACTTTCGTAGGTTGCCGGGCGAGCGGCGGCCTGCCCAGTTGCGCACGGTTTGCCATTGCTCTAAGCACGAAAAGACAAGGGGAGAACAAACACAATGACAATCCTGTTGGCTGTTTCCCGGCTGATCGACGCGATCAACGGAGCAATAGGGCGCTCGGTTTCCTGGCTGCTTCTGGCCGCCGTCATGATCAGCGCCGGCAATGCCGTCATCCGCAAGGTCTTCGACATTTCCTCGAATGCCTGGCTGGAGCTGCAATGGTACCTCTACGGCACCGTATTCATGCTCGCCGCCGCCTATGCCCTGCTGCGCAACGAACATATCCGCATCGACGTTCTCTCGAGCGGGTGGAGTAAGCGGACGCGGGACTGGATCGACCTTATCCTCCACATCATCTTCCTGGTGCCATTCTCCAGCCTCATGGCCTATCTGGCCTGGCCCTGGTTCTGGCTGTCCTTCCGGTCGGGCGAAGTCTCGTCCAGTGCCGGCGGCCTGATCATTTGGCCCGCCAAGGCCGTTGTCCTTCTCGGCTTTCTCCTGCTGACCGCACAGGCCTTTTCCGAAATCATCAAGCGCGCAGCCGTACTGATGGGCCGGATCGAGGATCCGCAGGTGAGCCCACCCGTGAACGAAGGCCAGGAGGCTTGAGATGATCGACCTTATTGCCCACAACCTCGCGCCGATCATGTTCACGACCGTCATGGCCATGCTCCTACTCGGCTATCCGGTCGCCTTCACGCTAGCCGCCGGCGGATTGATCTACTTCGTTCTCGGCGTCGAGCTTTCGATCTTCTCATCCGAAATCCGCCTTTTCTGGCCGCTGCTCCAGTCACATCCGGAGCGCATCTACGGGATCATGTACAACGACACACTGCTGTCGATACCGTTCTTCACTTTGATGGGTCTCATCCTGGAGCGATCACGGATGGCCGAGGACCTGCTCGATACGGTTGGGCAGTTGTTCGGACCGATCCGTGGCGGTCTGGCCTATGCCGTCATCCTTGTCGGCGCACTTCTCGGTGCGACAACCGGGGTCGTCGCGGCCTCGGTTATGGCCATGGGCCTGATCTCGCTGCCGATCATGCTGCGCTACAAGTATAACGGTCCCTTGGTGTCCGGCACGATTGCAGCGTCCGGAACGCTCGCCCAGATCGTTCCGCCCTCGCTCGTCCTGATCGTGATGGCGGACCAACTTGGCCGCTCGGTCGGCGATATGTATGTGGGCGCACTCTATCCTGCCCTGATGATCATCGCGGCTTACTGCCTCTACATCTTCGCCGTGACGATCATCAAGCCTGAATGGGCACCGGCGCTTCCCAAGGAAGCCCGCACGCTTGGCGATGGCGTGACCTCGCTTTTCGTCATGATCGCCGTCGGCACCGGGCTCTACTTCCTCGGCTATCACGTGCTGTTCACCGGCATTGCAAGCCCTGAATGGCAGCTCGTGGCCGCGCTGGCCTTCGGCGTCATCGCCGTCTACGGCTTCGCACTTCTCAATCGCGGCAAGAACCTCAACGTTATCTCGCGACTGGCCCAGGAAGTCATCATCGTCATGGTTCCGCCACTGGCGTTGATCTTCCTCGTTCTCGGCACGATCTTCCTCGGCATCGCGACGCCGACCGAAGGCGGCGCGATGGGTGCCGCTGGCGCCATGATCATCGCCGCCGCCAAGGGCAGGCTGAGCTTGGCTATCCTAAAGAATGCACTCGACGCTACCACGCGCCTGTCTGCCTTCGTCATGATGATCCTGATCGGTGCCCGCGTCTTCGGTCTGACCTTTTATGGCATCAACGGCAACGTCTGGATCGAGGACCTGATGCTCGCTCTGCCGGGCGGCGAATATGGCTTCCTGATCGTCGTCACGATCATCGTCTTCATCCTCGGCTGCTTCCTGGATTTCTTCGAGATCGCCTTCATCATGGTACCGCTCCTGGTCCCGGTCGCCCAGAGCCACGGGATCGACCTCGTCTGGTTTGGTATCATCTTGGGCATCAACCTGCAGACCTCGTTCCTCACACCGCCTTTCGGCTTCTCGCTCTTTTACCTACGCTCCGTCGCACCCGAGGGCCGATGGAGGGATAAGGTGACCGGGCAGATGCGGGACGGCATCAAGACCATGGACATCTACAGGGGTGTGCTGCCCTTCATCATCATCCAGTTCCTGGCAATCATGGCCGTCATCGCCTTCCCGGGTCTGGTCATGCACTACAAGGGAACTCCGGTGACGACGGATCCTGGCAGCATACAGATCGAGCTGCCTGGCTTCGGCTCGAGCCCTGCGCCGTCTTTCGGGCAACCAGGCGCAGGCGGTGGCGCAACCCCTGCTCCATCGTTCGGCCTGCCACCCCCAAGCTTCGGCACCGAACAGCCGCCACCTACACCCGCAGGTTCGGCACCGGCGGCTCCCGCACCGAGCCTGGGTCTGCCACCTCCGGATTTCGGCGGAACCTCGGCGCCGGCATCGCCAGCGGCGCCGGCCGCCACTCCGACGGCTCCAGATCTCAGCCAGCCTCCGGCCTTTGATTGATACGGAATGAGAGCCCCCGCTGGGGGCTTTCTTTTGCCCGGCTCTGGACGAGTCGATTAAGCACAAAAAACCGGCCTCCCGAAGGAGGCCGGTTGTAGCAGACTTGGAATAGGCTCAGAGCTTGCCGGCGCGCTGCTGCATCATCATGAACGTGTCGTAGGTGTATTCAGACAGCTGCATCCACAGATAGGCCTCACGCTTGAAAGCAACCTGATCCTCGTAGATTTTCTTGAACCATTCGTTCGAAGCGGTGATCTCAGCGTAAACCTCCGTCGCGGCATTGAAGCAGGCTTCGAGAATTTCCTGGCTGTAAGGACGCAACTGTGTGCCGGCTGCAACGAGTTCCTTGATCGCCTTTGGGTTCTTCAAATCATACTTGGCCATCATGTTCGTGTTTGCGTAAGCGCAGGCGTCACGCAAGGCCGACTGATACGCAGTCGGCAGGGCCTCGAATTTCTCCTTGTTGGCGAAGGCATGAATGACCGGACCACCTTCCCAGAAGGCCGGATAGTAGTAGAACGGCGCAACCTTGTTGAAGCCGAGCTTCTGGTCATCATAGGGGCCGACCCACTCTGCTGCGTCGATCGTGCCTTTCTCCAGCGCGGGGTAGATGTCTCCGCCTGCGATCTGCTGCGGCACGACGCCGAGCTTTTCGACGACGCGTCCAGCCAGCCCGGCGATGCGCATCTTGACGCCCTTGAAGTCGTCGACCGTGTTGATCTCCTTGCGGAACCAGCCGCCCATCTGTGCGCCAGTATTGCCGGCGATGAAGCCGACGATACCATGCGTGGCATAGAACTCGTTGAGCAGTGTGTTGCCGTTGCCTTCATAAAACCAGGCATTGGTCAGGCGCGCATTGAGGCCGAAGGGAATGGCCGTGCCGATGGCGAAGGTCGGATCCTTGCCGACATAATAGTAGGAGCAGGTATGGCACATTTCGACGGTGCCCGCCGATACGGCATCAGCAGCCTGAAGGCCGGGCACGATTTCGCCCGCAGCGAAAACCTGGATTTCGAAATTACCGCCGGTCGCTTCCGACACATGTTTGGCCAGGTCTTCGGCACCGCCATAGATGGTGTCGAGTGACTTCGGGAAAGACGACGTCAGACGCCAGGTAACTTTCGGATTTTCCTGAGCGATGGCGGGTGCTGCCAGCACCGTGGACGCGGCTGCGCCCGCACCGGCGACGCCGGCCTTCTTGATGAATGAACGACGATCCATAAACTACCTCCCAGTTGTTTGCCCCACCGGCGGGCATCGTCGGCCCCTCCCGGCAGCGATGAGCGAGCTAACCATTTTAGCCAAGGCCGTTCAAGCGCTTGGCCCTCATTCTTTTGGCATAGGCAAGGGTTGGCATCGAGAAAGTTGTAGTTGAGACTTTGTTAGCGCAACCACGATTTCCCTGATCGTTCTCGTCTGCATGCGACGCGCGTCGTTGCCAGTCCGCCCCGGACCATTGCCGTGTTCAGTGTCAGGCTTCTGGTCAGAGCAGCATGAGCAATGCGAGATCTGCGCCCGGCGCGTCCGCGGCTTCATAAGAGAAGTGTCGACCGCGAACCAGTGTCAGCAGCGTCGCGCCGTTGGCATGTGAAATGCTGACGCTGCCGTCCTCGTTCTGGGTCCAGTTGCTGGCCCGGGCCAGGCCAGGCCAAACCTGGTCGCAATCCGGGGGCGCGAAGAAGTCCCGGCTTCGGCTGGTCAGGGCAGCCCCCCGCTCGACGAGACACACCGTCTTGCGCGTAAAATTCGAGACCGAGAAAATAGCCGGCGGCGACGCCGTATGGGCACGCAGCGAGGACGGGACGTGCGAACTGATGTCGTGCGCAGAAGGGATGGTACCGAGCACGATCGGGTCGGCCGCTTCCTGTGGGCCCTGCCGAGGCACGGCCCAAAAGCCGATCCCAACGGCTGAAACACCCGCACACAACAGTGCCGTCGCCCCAATGACGAGAGAGGACTTCATCGAAGCATCCTTCCGCTCGAAACCTCATATCCGGGCAGGATGCGGCATCAAGCTTGTGGAAGGCTGGCCAGCCGAATCAGCCTGTCACGAACGGTGTTTCGGGAACTGGCGTCAACGGACGGCCCGTGTCGAACCAGGAAATCACGTTATCGGCCACAAGATCGGCCATGGCGTCGCGCGTTGGCACGGAAGCCGAGGCGACATGCGGCAGAAGCGAGACATTCGGCAGGTCGATGAGCGCCTGCGGCACATGGGGTTCTGAAGCAAACACGTCGAGACCCGCAGCCGCGATCGTACCGTTCAGAAGCGCCGCAATTAGGGCCGGCTGATCCACGGTCGTGCCGCGACCGACATTGATCAACACGCCGTTCGATCCGAGTGCCGACAGAACCTCGGCATTGATCGCCCCGTTGGTCTGCGGGGTGGACGGAACAATCGAGATCAGGATGTCGACCGCCCCCGCCAGACCGATGAGGCTGTCGTGATACGCATAAGAGACATCGTCGCGAGGTCGGCGGGTATGATAGGCGATCTCCACCTTGAACGGGGCGAGCCTCGATGCGATCTCCATGCCGATCCGTCCCAGACCGTGTAGGCCGACCTTGCGTCCCTTCAGGGACAACGGCGAGAGCGGAAAAGCTCCTTCCCGCTCCCAACGTCCTTCGCGCAAATAGCGCTCGGCGAAATGGAACTGGCGAACGGTGTTGAGAAGCAGAGCGATCGTGGTGTCGGCCACTTCGTCGTTCAGTACGTCGGGCGTGTGGGTGACGATGATCCCCCGCGCCGCAGCCGCGCTGACATCGACGCCGTCATAGCCGACCCCGAAACTGCCGATCATCTCAAGCTTCGGCAGGCGCTCGATCAGCGATGCCGGGAAGCGCCCGGAAACGGCAGCGCCGCGCACGCGGGCCAGTTGCTCGGACGAGACTTCCGACGCAAAGGCGTCCGCCACCTCCAGGATTTCGAAACGATCTGCCAGGCGGGCGCGGACACGCGGGTGAATGCGACCGGGGATCAACACAAGGGCTTGATCGGACATGAGTGTCTCCTGGCAGTGGTAACAAGGTGAGGCGGCGGGACGCGAAAGCCCGCCGAGGTTCAGCGGCGCATCGGGCCTGTCGACTGGCGGATCCGCATCTCCGGCTTGATCAGATGGATACCGTCAGGCTCGTGGCTGCCAGCGAGCTTGTCGAGCAATGCGCGCGCTGCGAGCCGCCCGACTTCCGCCTGACCGTTCCACACCGTCGTCAGCGACGGTGTCGCGATCGAGGCTTCCTCGAGGTCGTCATAGCCGGTGACAGAAATATCCTGGCCCGGGATCAACCCCGCACGTGCAATACCGTTCATCAACCCGATCGCGACGAGATCGTTCCAGCAGACGGCCGCCGTCGGCTTTTGCGGCAAGGACAGGAAGTTGACCGCCGCCTCGAAGCCGCCCTGCTTGGTGCGGGGGCCTGGAATACGAAGGCCCGGATCGACTTCGATGCCGGCCTTGCGCAGCGCATTGACATAACCCTGGTAACGGTCCCGACCCGTCGAGGTCTGGTCGGTACCGCCGATCATCGCGATCGAGCGATGCCCGAGACCGATCAGGTGGTTGGTTGCCAGTGAAATGCCGTAAGTGTCGTCACCGCGATAGATCGGAACGTCCAGCCCGTCCATCGAACGCGCGACGAAGATGGCGGGCATGTTGTTGTTCTCTGCGAGCAACACGTCTTCCGGCGGCGTCCCTATGGCCGGCGACATGATCACACCGTCGCCACCGAGCTGCAGCAGCGTCTCGACGAACATGCGCTGCTTGTCGACGCTGTCGTAGTGATTGGAGAGAATGAAGGTGTGACGGCTGCGGTCGAGCTCGGTCTCGATGGCCTTCAGAATTTCCCCGTAGAACGGGTTCATGATGTCATGCACCACGACACCGATGATCCCGGAACGGGAGGTGCGAAGGCTGGCAGCACGGCGGTTGTAGATATAGCCGAGCGCGCGGGCCTGATCCTTTATCTTTTCACGGGTATCGGCCGCAACCAGCGGACTGTCGCGCAGGGCGAGCGAGATGGTGGCGGTGGAAAGACCGAGCGTTTCCGCAATGGTCGACAGCTTTACCTTTTGTGCCACGTTTCCTCCCTCGCAGCAGGCCGGTGGGCATTCGAACGCCCTTAAATGTTTTAATTAAACAATTTAATCCGCGATTTCAATCATCGTCCTCGGACGGGTCGGGAGATCGGGCAACGACATTACCGGTAAGATTGTCTTCGATCACGGACAGAAGCTTCACCAGCGTCTTCAACTCCTTGGCGGACAATCCCTGAACTGCCAGCGCCTCGCAGGTCTGCATGGCGTCGCCGATGCGCGCCACGCTGCCACGCCCTTCATCGGTGAGATAGACCTTGGTGAGACGCCCGTCGCGATTGTCGGTACGCCGCTGGACGAAGCCCTGCGCCTCCATACGTCCGATCGTGCGTGTCATGGTCGGCGCCTTGACCCCGAGTTGATGGGCAAGCGCGCCCGGCGTCTGCCCATCCTCCTGGGCGAGCAACTGCACGACACCGTCCTGACCGGGGTAAAGGCCGCTCTGCGCCAATCCGTGCGAGAGGCGCGTGCGAAGCGCCCGCGCGACCTGGGTGACGGCGGCACTCAGCACGCCGGAGGCGGGCGGGTCTTTCTTCTTGGCTTTCTTCTTTTCGCCGCGGTCCTTGTCGGCCTTGTCCTTTTTCGCCATGACTCTCCCCGATGGACACGCATTGCAACCTTCGCTTATCCCGCTGCGCCGGTTGGTTGCCATGCATAACGAAGATCAGGAGCTTAGACCAGATGGTGAAACCTGCGTCGTGGTTCGTAGACAATGATCCGGAACTGACCGCCGCCGATCGTCACGACTGGATCGCCGTGCTCCCGCTCGGCGCCCATGAACAGCATGGCCCTCACCTGCCCTTCGAGACCGACACCATCATTGCATCGGGCATTGCGAACCGCCTGGCGGAGACCCTCCCCGCCCATCTGCCGGTGACCATCCTTCCCGTCGAAGCGACCGGCTATTCCATTGAGCACATGGAGGTGAAAGGCACGCGCACGCTCGCTTACGACGATGCGGTCAGGCGCTGGCTCGGCATCGCCGAGACCCTGAACCGCCGAGGTATCCGCAAGCTTGTGCTGCTCAACGCCCATGGCGGCAATTCCCCGCTGCTGACCATCGTGGCGACCGAAGCCCGTGTGAGGTTCAACATGCTGGTCGTCGCCACCAGCTGGACCCGCTTCGGCCAGCCGGCGGGATGGATCGCGCCGGAAGACAAGGCGATCGACATTCATGGCGGCGATATCGAGACATCGGTCATGCTGGCGCTTGCCCCGGATCGGGTCGACATGGCAAAGGCTCGCAACTTTCCCTCGCGCCAGTCGGACTTCGCGGCGCGCTACAAACACCTGCGCGCCTATGGCCCGCATGCCTTCGGCTGGAAGATGTCGGACCTCAACCCGGACGGTGTCGCCGGAAATGCAACGGCAGCAACGGCGGAACGGGGCGAGGTTTTGATTGCTCATGCCGTGTCAGGGCTTCTGGAACTGCTGGATGACGTGCACAGATTTGATCCTACCACCCTTGGCTGAGCTTGCGTACCAACGGCAGAAGGAGCACAATTAAGCAATCCAGTTGTTGAGGAATGAGCCATGCGTGTTTCTGTGGAGCAAGCAGGGAAACGGGTCGAGGAATTGATAGAGCGCGCCGAACGCGGCGAGCCAGTCATCATTACTCGCAACGGGCAGGACGCCGCTATCTTGCAACCGGTTGAATCACAGAGTTCCAAAGAGCGGCCTGGACTTTCGCTTGAGGAGAGGCAAGCCGTCATCGAAGAGATCCGCGCCAAGGCTCCCCCGCCGGTCCCCGGCGAGCCCTTGGCTGATAGAAGCCATGATTTTCTTTACGACGAGAATGGTCTTCCAGCGTGATCGCTGTCGACACATCTGCCCTGATCGCCATCGTGAAGAATGAAGCGACCGCAGATGCCTGCGCAGCTGTGCTGGAAATCCCGGACAGACGACTGCTGCTGTCAGCAGGCACACTGATCGAAGTGAGGATCGTCGCACTCCAGAAAAGATGCTCCGCAGAACTCTCGCGTCTGGTTGCTTCGCTCAACGTCGAGATTGTCGACGTCACAGCAGAGCGTGCGGAACGCGCACTGCAGGCTTATAGGAGCTTCGGAAAGAATTTCCACCCCGCATCCCTGAACTTCGGCGACTGTTTTGCCTACGCTACGGCCAAGGAATTCGACTGCCCGCTGCTCTATGTCGGCGACGACTTCGCTCGCACGGATATACGCACCGCATTCGACACCCCAGGACCCGACGAAAGCCTTTGAACTGGCGAAGCGGAACGCCTATATGGGGGTAATACCATTACAGCCGCATCGCCCGGCGCCCCCTGACATCAGAGGCTTTCATGACTGAAGCATCCGCGAAACCGACACCCGTTACCGTGCTCACAGGCTATCTCGGGGCAGGCAAGACCACGCTCCTGAACCGCATCCTGTCGGAGAACCATGGCAAGAAATACGCCGTCATCGTCAACGAATTCGGCGAGATCGGCATCGACAACGACCTGATCGTCGAGTCGGACGAAGAAATCTACGAGATGAACAATGGTTGCGTCTGCTGCACCGTACGCGGCGACCTGATCCGCGTCGTGGAAGGCCTGATGCGCCGCCCCGGCCGTTTCGACGGCATCATCGTCGAAACCACTGGCCTGGCCGACCCGGTTCCCGTCGCCCAGACCTTCTTCATGGACGACGACGTTCGCTCCAAGACGGAGCTCGATGCCGTGGTGGCTCTCGTCGACGCAAAGCATCTGCCGCTGCGCCTGAAGGACAGCCGCGAGGCCGAAGACCAGATCGCCTTTGCCGACGTCGTTGTCATCAACAAGGCCGATCTCGTCAGCCATGACGAACTGCACCAGATCGAGCACATCGTGCGCGCGATCAATCCATCGGCCCGCATCTACTCGACCACCCGCTCGGGCGTCGATCTGTCGAAGGTCCTCGACCAGGGCGCCTTCAATCTTGAGCGCGCGCTGGAAAACGATCCGCATTTCCTCGACCATGACGATCCGGACCATGTCTGCGGCCCGGATTGCGATCACGATCATCACCACCACGGCCACGATCATCACGACCATGATCATGGGCATGATCACCACCATCACGATCATGGCCATCACCACCACGATCACGCCCCCTCGGCGATCCATGATGTCACAGTCACGTCTGTCTCGCTGCGCGGCGGCGAGATGAACCCGGACCGCTTCTTCCCCTGGATCCAGAAAGTGACCCAGACGCAAGGCCCGAACATCCTGCGCCTGAAGGGCATCATCGCCTTCAAGGGCGACGAGGAGCGTTATGTCGTGCAAGGCGTTCACATGATCGTCGAGGGCGATCACCAGCGTCCGTGGAAGGAGGGCGAAAAGCGCGAAAGCCGCCTCGTCTTCATCGGCCGCGAACTCGACCGCGAAAAGCTCGAAGCGAGCTTCAAGGCTTGCGAAGCCACCGCCTGAACCGCCTGTACGGGGCGCACTGCGCGCCCCTGACCGCCTGACCCTGGACTGAAAGAAAGCCTGAACGTATGCCCACAGTTGCCCCGCTCGATATCGAAGGCCATGTTGTCTCGACCCATTTTCTCGGAGACATCCCGGTCTTTGCTGCCGCGACGGGCGCGATCCACCGGCTGGATGGTGGGGAGAAGGTGACGGAAGCCAATGCCGGCCTCCTCACCTGCGTCAAGGACACGGCAAGCCAGACATTGCTGACCGGCGGCGAAGACGGCCGCGTGCTGCGCATCGCCCATGACGGAACGGTGACCGAAGTCGCCCATGTGCCGCGCAAGTGGATTTCCGTCGTGGCGCCAGGTCCGCAAGGGGCTGTCGCCTATGCCCATGGCAAGTCGGCCTTCGTCCGCCTCGCCGATGGCACGACGAAGGAATTCACCGAGGAGCGCACGGTCGAGGCGGTGGATTTCGCCCTCAAGGGCCTGCGCATCGCCGTTGCACGCTACAACGGCGTCACGCTGCACTGGGTCGGCACGGCAGGGGCTCCTGTCGATCTCGACTGGAAAGGCGCCCATACGGGCGTCACCTTCTCACCCGACGGTCGTTTCGTGGTCACCATGATGCAGGAAAGTGCCCTCCATGGCTGGAAGCTGGACGGCAAGGCCGCCGACACCCGCCACATGCGCATGACCGGCTATCCCGCGAAGGTGAAGTCACTCTCCTGGTCGCCCAAGGGCAAATGGCTTGCATCCTCCGGCGCACCGGCTGCGATCGTCTGGCCGTTCTCGGGCAAGGACGGCCCGATGGGCAAGGCGCCTTTGGAACTCGGCACACGCGCCAACATCCTCGTCACCCAGGTCGCATTCCACCCGATCGAAGAGGTCCTGGCCATCGGCTTCATCGACGGCATGATCCTTGCTGTTCGCATCGCCGACAGCAAGGAGGCGCTCCTGCGCCGTCCAGGCAAGGGTGCAATCACCTCGCTCTCCTGGAGCAGCACCGGCAAGCTCCTCGCCTTCGGGTCCGAAGCGGGCGATTGCGGCGTCGTCGATATCACCGGCTGATTGCCGAAAATCACGTTCAAAGCGTTTTAGTTGCGTGTAGGCGTGGGGAAAGTCGCGCTTTGCGGTCAAATACTATAAAAAGTCGCAGTAACCCATTCACCAAATACTCACCTTAACGATGTGGTAGTAATTGCCTCCCTATTTTCGGGGGGACGAGCGAGAGACAACACAGCCGCGTTTCGTCGGGACTGGGAATTATTCCAACTAAGCCAATTCAATTCCTCTTCAACCACGGCAGCCTGGCCGAGGGCGGATCCCCCCATGCGCCTTCTGGCAACGGACCTGCGAACGGACGCAACATGAACCTGAACCTGAAAATCGTGGTGACCGCGGCAGGCCTTGCCCTGGCCGCCGGCATAGTAGCCGTCGCGGGTGTCGGCGCTCAGACGCTTCAGACGCTGAAAGTTAATGGCCCCATTTACAAACAGATCGTCGATGGCAAGGACCTGATCGCAGATATCCTGCCTCCGCCGCTTTACCTGATCGAGTCCTATGCGCTCGCCAATGAGGTCTTCATTCACCCGGACACGTCATCGGTAAACCTTCCCCGCTTCGATCTGCTCAACAAGCTCTATGATGAGCGCCGGGAATACTGGAAGAGCTCGACCCTCCCGGACAACCTGCGCGCCAAGCTCTATGACGAAGTCATTGCCAAGGGCGATCGCTACTGGAGCACATTGCAGAACGACGTGAAGCCGGCTCTTTTGGCCGGCGATGCCAGCGCTGTCACGCCGCTCCTCGCCAAACTCAAGCTCGAGTTTCACGACCACGAAACCTCGGTGAATGAACTCGTCACCATGGCGACCGAGTATCTCGTCGATCGGGAAGCCTATGCTGCAGCGGAATCGGCAAGCCGAGAAGCCATCGTTTTCACACTTGGTCTCCTGCTGCTCGCGACCGCCTTGGGCAGCGTCTACTTCATTCACCGCCGCGCCCTGAAGCCTCTGGGTGAAATCACCGGCTTCATGACCAACATGGCCGCTGGCGACTTCACAGCCACCGTGCCACACGCCAACCGTCGCGACGAAATCGGACACATCGCGGCAGCCGTCGAAGTCTTCCGGCAGGCAGGCCTCGAGAACCAGCGCCTTCAGACCGAAACGGAAGCCGCGCGCGCCGAAGTCGACCATGAACGCAGCCTGCGCGACAAGGACCGCATGATCGAGGCCGAAGCGCTGCGCTTTGTCATCGAAGCACTTGGCGCCGGGCTTCACCGCCTAGCCGAATGCAATATCCGCATGACCCTGGACGACGCTTTCGACGCCCGTTTCGAACCCTTGCGCCAGGATTTCAACCACTCGATCGCCACCTTCCAGGCAACGCTGGAGAAGGTGATGGAGGAAACACGCAGGCTCTTGGAAAACAGCCAGGAAATGCGTCAGGCGTCCGGCAATCTCGCAACCCGCACGGAGCAGCAGGCCGCCGCGCTCGAACAGACCTCGGCAGCCCTCGAACAGGTCACGGCAACGGTCCGTGCCTCCGCCCAACGGACCAGCGACACCCGTGAACTGGTGCGCGACGCGAAGCACTGTGCCGTCGCTTCCGGCGAAGTCGTTCGCTCAGCAGTCACCGCAATGGAACGGATCGAATCGGCGTCTTCCGAAATCGGGCAGATCATCGGCGTCATCGACGAGATCGCCTTCCAGACGAATCTGCTGGCGCTCAACGCCGGCGTTGAGGCAGCACGCGCCGGTGAAGCCGGCAAGGGCTTTGCTGTCGTCGCCCAGGAAGTCCGCGAACTCGCCCAGCGCTCTGCGAATGCCGCTCGCGACATCAAGGGTCTGATTCAGAAGTCCAGCGTCGAGGTCTCGTCGGGCGTCCAGCTCGTCGGCGAAACCGGCAACGCGCTCGATCAGATCGGCGATTTCGTCAGCCGCATCGACACCAATGTCGATGCAATCGCCACAGCCGCCCGCGAGCAGGCGCTCGGACTGCAAGAGATCAGCGCGGCCATCAACAGCATCGACCAGATGACCCAGCAGAATGCCGCCATGGTCGAGGAAACGACCGCGATCAGCCACACTCTGGCGGAAGGTGCCGTTCAACTCACGACGCTGGTCAATCATTTCCAGCTGAATCGCCGAGCTGAAGTTCGCGACAGCGGTGCGCGCCGGGTCGATCATCGCGCTGCCTGAGTCACGACAATACAAAGAAAAAGCCCGGCCTCCGCGAGGAAGCCGGGCTTCTTTATGTCAGATCGATCGGATCAGAACTTGACGGCGAGGCCGACATTGACCGTGTGCTGGTCGAAGTCGACGTCCGTACCGCCGAGGTCACCGCTGCCGAAATCGTTGTAGCGATACTCGATGCGGGTGAACATGCGATCGGTCACGGCGTAGTCAACGCCACCACCGATGGTCCAGCCGTGCAGCGTATCGTCGTCGCTACCCAGCGGGCCGTCGGTCGAAATGTTCGTACCGGTGTAGCCACCAGCTGCGAACAGAAGGGCACGGTCCATGGCGTAACCGACGCGGGCACGAGCCGACCAGTTGAGGCCAGAATCGAAGTCCTGACCGAGGACGGTCTCTTCGTTCCAATCGTAGTTCAGGTCACCTTCGACACCAACGACGAGCTGGTTGCCGAGATCCCAGTTGTAGCCTGCGAAGCCGCCGAGACGTGCTCCGTCGAAGCTTTCGGTACCGGCAATACCTTCGATTTCGCCGTCACCCCAACCGTAGCCGGTCAGGATACCTGCATAGCCACCTGCCCAGGAAAACTGCGGTACGGTTTCGACAGCCACCGGCGGCTCAGCCGGAGCTTCGTAGATTGCGTCAGCTGCAAAAGCCGAGGTCGAAATCGCCAGAGCGGCGGCAGATCCGAGAAGGATGCTCTTCATCATGTGTTTAACTCCTGTGTTACAAGGCCACTTATAACGCCATCTCTGGTTAAAGTATGTGATGATTATACAACATAACCATCTAAACCCAACCGGCGCTTTTGTTCCCGCCCGTGCGAAATTATTCGCGCCGGACCCCGCAGCAGGAAGCTTCGAACAGGAAAATGGTTCCTTGGTGTGGCCGAAAAAAGATCAACTGTGTCAGGAACCCGTGATCACCGTGTGAAACCTGCCACACCGACCGGATGAGCCGCCCCGCATGACGGGCAAGCCTGACGTTCCCGAGCCTTCGAACAGCCGAGATTTGCGGGCTTATTGTTCCGGCGCAGGTTGAACATAGACGTGGGCGACTGCATCAAAAATCTCTCTCCAGTCTCGACGCGACCGAATTGTGATCAGCAACGATAGGGGCAACCTGTGGCCGGCCCGACACAGCCCGGGGTGCGATTGGCAAAGGCGGGGCCGGCAAACCGCCTGCATGCCAAAGCAAAAACGGAAAGGGCCCGGCGCGACGAATCGCGGCCGGGCCCTTCAGCGAGCATCCGGGAGCCTTGTTCAGGCTGCGCGACGCAAGTCCGTCGGCTGCGACAGCTTGCGCCCGGACGGAACCACCATGCCGGCGGCTCCTTCGAGCCAGCCATGCACGAGTTCGAGTGCCAGAAAGCGGTCGCGCGCAAACGGACCCGGCATCACCAGATGCTGCGTCTTGTCGGCAAAGAAGCCGAAGCGCTCGTAGTAAGGAACGTCACCAACGAGAAGCACCGCGCCATGTCCGCGCTTGCGGGCTTCGAGAAGCGCTGCGCGCATCAGGGCGCCACCGATGCCCTTGCCCTCATGTGCCTCGTCGACCGCAAGCGGGCCGAGCAGAAGGGCATCGATCGCCCTGCCCTCACGGCAAATGCCGGCTTCGACGTTCCAGAGGCGCACAGTCCCGATGACGTGGCCGGCCGTATCACGCGCGACAAACGCCAGGCCCTCGGCGGGAACCCTGCCTCGGCGGATTTTCTCAGAGGACTTTTTGCGGCGATCGCGGCCCATGGCACGGTCGAGCAATGCCTCGCGTGCGACCACGTCGGCCGGTGTTTCATGATCGATGACAAATGCAGGCGCCGGCGCGAAAAGCGCGCGCATGCTTTCCAGAACAGCGGCCATTCTGGCCTCCTATCCCAAGCGATGACGATGATTGTGAAGGTCCGCGCCGGTTGTCCGGCGCGGGAGACGTCAGATGACGTAAGACTTCAGCGGATCGAAGCCGTTGAACGCCACCGCCGAATAGGTGGTGGTGTACGCGCCGGTGCCTTCAATCAGAACTTCGTCGCCGATCGAGAGTGAGAGCGGCAGCGGGTACATGTTCTTCTCGTACATGACGTCAGCCGAATCGCAGGTCGGGCCGGCGAGCACGCAAGGCTCCATCGCATCGGCGTCACGGGCGGTGCGGATCGGGTAACGGATCGCTTCGTCCATGGTCTCGGCGAGACCGCCGAACTTGCCGATGTCGAGGAACACCCAGCGGTGTTCGTCATTGTCCGACTTCTTCGAGATCAGAACGACCTCCGCCTTGATCACGCCGGCATTGCCGACCATGCCGCGGCCCGGCTCGATGATGGTCTGCGGGATGTTGTTGCCAAAGTGCTTCTTCAGCGACGCCTTGATGGCCAGACCGTAAGCTTCTGCCGACGGGATGTCGCGCAGGTACTTGGTCGGGAAACCACCGCCCATGTTGACCATCTTCAAGACGATGCCCTGCTTGGCCAGCGAGTTGAAGACGCGCTTGGCATCGGCAAGAGCGCCGTCCCAGGCGTCGACCTTGGTCATCTGCGAACCGACATGGAACGAGACGCCGAAGGATTCGAGGCCGAGCTGGTGTGCATAGACGAGAACGTCGACGGCCATCTGCGGCACGCAGCCGAACTTGCGGGAAAGCGGCCATTCGGCGCCTTCACCGTCCGTCAGGACGCGGCAGAACACACGGGCGCCTGGGGCAGCACGCGCGATCTTCTCGACTTCCTCATGGCTGTCGACGGCATAGAGGTTGACGCCGAGTGCGAAGGCACGCGCAATGTCGCGCTCCTTCTTGATGGTGTTGCCGAACGAGATGCGCGAAGCATCTGCGCCGGCATCGAGCGCCATCTGGATCTCGGCAACGGAAGCGCAGTCGAAGTTCGAGCCCAGCGAGGCCAGGAGCTGGAGGATCTCCGGCGCCGGGTTCGCCTTGACTGCGTAGTAGATGGCGCTGTCCGGCAGGGCGTGACGGAAAGCACCGAAATTGTCGCGCACGACGTCGAGGTCGACCACAAGGCAGGGACCTTCAGGACGTCGGGTGTTGATGAAGTCGAGGATGCGTGCAGTGGTCATCGGTCTAACCCTTCCAAATTCCAAGAGTGTCCGAAGCTGCCAAGCTCCGGATGGACAAAGGACGGCGAGACATCGCTCGAAACCAGTCGGTGGAGACACCGGTACCGTACGAACGCTCGACGCGCGAAACATTGGATCAACGCACTCTGGAACGAGTACATAAATCCGCTTTGTCTGCCATGGATTGGAGGGAAACCCTACCGCACTTCCGGCAATGATGGTGTGCCTCTGAAGTAACTCCAGCTGATGGAAAGCCGGAAGAGACTAGAAAGGCCCGCACCGTCGTTGCTTCGTATGTCCTCGCATTTTCCGGTTGGCCGGAATAGCGACTGGAGGGGTTAGTTCCAGGTACCTTACCGATAACCTCACCTTAGGGATAAATCCCAGTTCGAGGGTCGGCGGACACACACGGGCACGTGCGACTTTGGGCTGGACTGGAGATAAGAAATGTAACCGTCATAATCAAGAGGAAAATTCGGCCCTGGTTAATTTCACCGTCCAGGACACTTTTCTTTGAACAATTTCCTCCATACGTTCACAAATCGCGACAGATTTGGGGGGATAGAGTTGGACACGCTCACTCGGATACGTGCCTTCATCGATGTGGTCGAAGCCGAAGGCTTTTCCGCAGCCGCCCGCAAGACGGGCCGCTCAAAGGCACTTTTGTCCAAATATGTCAGGGAGTTGGAGGATGAGCTCGGCGCTTTGCTGCTCAACCGCACCACAAGGCAGTTCTCGCTGACCGAGGCCGGCCACACGTATTTTCGCACCGCTGCCGACATTCTGAAAGAGATCGACAATCTCGCTGATCTCGTCCGCGAGAACAATGCAGACCTCAAGGGCAAGCTTAAAGTGACGGTCCCTCGCACCTTCATCGATGCCGATGTCGGCCAGTCGCTCATCGATTTCGCCAAGGAGAACCCGCAGATCTCACTCGAAATCGTCGCCGAAGATCGATTCGTCGACCTGATCGAGGAGGGTTTCGACCTCGGCATCCGAATCACCAAGCTCGACGATTCCGGCATGATTGCCCGCAAACTCTCCGACTTCCGGGTCTATGCCTGCGCGACACCCGCCTTCATCGCCGAAAATGGTCCTCTGACCCATCCGAGCGAATTGTCGCGCATTCCCTTCCTCATCGATACAAATTCTCGCTCGCATAACAGCCTGCGCTTCGTAGACGCCGATGGCGACATGATATCGGTAAGCGTGACCGGTCCGATCGAGGTGAACAGTCCGCTGGCGACCCTCAGGGCTGCCCGCGCCGGCATGGGCATTGCGATGATCCCCGACTTCATCGCACGCCCCTATCTGGCCTCGGGCGAACTCGTCTCGCTCTTCGACGACTTCATCGCCAAGGATCGCGGCATCTATGCCGTCTATCCTCACCGCCGCTATCTACCGGCCAAGGTCCGCGCCTTCGTCGACTACCTTCATGCATGGTTCAAGCGCTATTCCTGAGCGATAGGAGCCGGCACGAAGTCCCACTTTTGTCCCAATCATCGGACAGGGAAAGTCCACAAGCTGGAATTCGGGAAGGGTATATTAAGCATGCGGAAGAGCCTCGGTTACTGCGCGGCCGGAGCGGTCATGGCGTTTGCATCGCCGGCCCTTTCCCATCCGCACATCTTTGCCGAAGCACGCGTGGAGATCGTGGCCACCGACGACGGCATGCTGAAGGAACTGCGCAATGTCTGGCGCTTCGACGACATCTTCTCCTCCAGCGTGCTCATGGATTTCGACAAGAACAGCGACCTGAAGCTCACACCCGAAGAGCTGACTGAGATCGCCAACACGATCCGCGATTCCCTCGGTGACTACAGCTACTTCACCTTCATCACCAAGGATGGCGCTTCGAGCGAAGTCAGCCGGCCAGAAATCTTCAATGTCGACTTCAAGGACAACCAGCTTCTCGTCTTCTTCGTCGCCAAGCCCAAGACGCCGATGAAGATCGGCGGACGCATGACCATCGGCGTCTATGATCCGACGCTCTATACCGCGATAGACTTCGCCAAGGATGAAGACATGGTGGTCGAGGGCAAACCCTTCGAGGCCTGCACGCACAAGGTCGTCCGTCCCGATCCCGACCAGGTGATCGCACAGAACCAGTCGAACTTGACGGAAGCCTTTTTCAACGATCCGGCCGGCACCGACATGGGCAAGCTCTTCGCCACGCGGCTGGAGGTGACATGCTGAGGATTGCCGGCCATCCGGTCCTCGCACGCTTCGCCGTCGCCGCCCTGCTTTGCCTCCTGCTTGCCGGCTTTGCGCATGCAGCCTCCCCGCTCGGCATCGGCACGGCCGAGCCAAGCTACCAGCCGACAGGCGGCCCCTTTGCCGAGCTGCTGGTCTGGATCAACACGCATCAGCAGGCCTTCTACCGATCCTTGACGAATGCCCTCAAGGCCATGCGCGAGGATCCCTGGAGCCTTGTAACCCTGGTCGGCCTCTCCTTTGCCTATGGCGTCTTCCATGCCGCCGGCCCTGGCCATGGCAAGGCAGTCATCTCGTCTTACCTGCTTGCCAATGAAATCGAGCTGCGCCGCGGCATTCTCGTCTCCTTCGTCTCGGCCTTTCTGCAGGCCGTCGTCGCGATCACGGTCGTCGGCGTCACTTACTTGGCTCTGCGCGGCACATCCATCAGCATGACCGACACGACCCGGACCCTCGAAATCGCGAGCTATGCGATGATCGTCGCCTTCGGCATCTGGCTCCTGGTGCGCAAGCTGAAGGCATCCTTCGCAACCACGGTGCAGACTGCAAACACCGGTGCGCTGTTCGGCGCCCGGGACACACCCGCCACCGGCAGCGTGACCGCCTCGCTGTTTGCCGAACCGGCAACGACGGCAACCCCACGCGAAACGGCCGGCTCCCGCTTCCGCGCCATGGCCGTCGCCCATGACTACGACGCGCTCGCCCCTGGTTCCGTCTGCCATGAATGCGGGATCGCCCATGTGCCGGATCCGAGCCTCGTCGGTGGCAGCACATTCAGCCTGCGAGATGCCTGGTCGGCGGTGATTGCGGTCGGCATGCGCCCCTGCTCCGGTGCGCTGCTGGTCATGACATTTTCGCTGCTGAACGGCCTGCTGCTCGGCGGCATCCTATCGGTTCTCGCCATGGCACTTGGCACGGCGATCACAGTCTCGGTTCTCGCAAGCCTTGCCGTTGGCGCCAAGAGCGTCGCGCTCCGGCTCTCCGGTCCCGGCTCCCGTCGAGCCGGCATCGTCGCCAGCGCGATCGAAGTCGGCGCTGCCCTGCTGGTCATTCTGCTCGGTGCGCTGCTCCTGGCCGCAAGTCTGACCGCCTGAAGCAATCAGCCCTCGTCGGCCTCATGGCTGCGCTGATAGCGCGAGCGGAGCCAGAGGATCAGGAAGATCGCCATCAGCGCTATGGCACCGACCAGCGCGCCGAGTTCCGGCGAATAGCGGCCGAGCCAGAGCACCACCGTCGGCACCACGAGCATCAGTCCGAAGATGACGGCGACAACGACAGCGGCCTGTTTGGTCTGCGAGCGCGGGGACAGTTCAGCACCATCTTTCCGAACGGCCTTCTTAGGCTCGGGCAGGAAGCGGAAGGCATAGACGATCAGACCGATGACGACGCAGATGCCGACAGACCAGGCGACGGTGACATTCTTGTAGCTCGCGTATGCGAGTGCGGCGACAACCACAGCCGTGCCGACATTGAGGATGATGCTGAAGATGTTCGGCTTCACGGTGTCATTTCCTATCGGGTCGTGGAGGCTGCGATCTCGGCCCGCAGCTCTTCCAGCCGACGCTTCTGGCGTCCGGCATCGTCGAAATTTTCAGGATCGAGCCAGGCCTCGAAGGCAGCCCGGATGAGTGGCCATTCGCCATCGATCATCGAGAACCAGGCGGTATCACGGTTTTTACCCTTGGAAAGCATGTGCTGGCGGAAGATACCTTCAAAGCTGAAGCCATAGCGCTTGGCCGTCACTTTGCTCGGCTCATTCTCGTTGTGGCACTTCCATTCGTAGCGGCGATAGCCGAGATCATCGAAGACATGCCGGGCGAGCAGGTAATGCGCTTCTGTCGCAAGCGGAGAACGGCTCATCGCGGGACCATGCGCCACGCCACCCACCTCGACCACGCCGTTGGCGGGATCCGGCCGCATATAGTTGGCCATGCCGACAACGTTCCCGGTCGCCTTGTCCCGAAACACTTCCGTGACCCATCCGCCCTTCTGGACGGCACTCAGCCAGGCATCGAAATCCTCGATCCCCTTGAAGTCGGGCTGGGTGAAATAGGTGAGTAGCGGATTGACCTCATGGCCACCCAGACCCTCCCACAGGGCTTCGAGATGAACAGCGCGGTCATAGGGTTCGACCACGACGAAGCGCCCTTCCAGCCGGACGGGCTGGGGAGCAGGACATCCCTTGAAGGTGGACAGGTCACGCATGGAAAAGCCTCGGGCTGAACGATCGCCCGAGGCTTAAGTCACGCGAGCGCCAAAGGCAACCGCCGCAGAAGGCACCCGTCCGGACCGGATGCCGCAGCCAACCGCTATCAGAGGCTGATTTTGGCAGAAGCGACCGTGGCTTCGATATGGTCGACCAGGGCATCGGGAAGGCCGAGGCGGCCGGCGAGCATGTCCAGATAGCCACGCTCGGTGCGGGTATCCGGCTCGATGGTCAGGCGCGAGGCAGTGTAGATCTCGACCCGCTGCTCTTCGGTCTTGGCCGAGGCAACCAGCGTGTCCAGATCGATGGGCTTGGCAAGCTCGGCCTCGATGAAGGCTTCCGCCTCGGCGCCGAGGCCCGACAGATGAACCTTGTCCATGATACGCGCCCGCTCGCTCGCATCGATATGGCCGTCGGCCTTGGCAGCTGCGATCATCGCGCGCACCAGCGACAGGGCAAAATCATCGGAGACAGCCTGCGGCTCGGTGCTGAAGGGCGAATCCTTCGGCGGCGGCAGGAGTTCAGGCAATGCCTGGGTCGGTTCGGGCTTCTGACCGGCCTGGTAATTCTTGTAGGCCTGGTAGCCGAGACCGGCGATGACGGCGAGGCCGCCGAGCTTCAGGGCATTGCCGCCGAGCGAGCGTCCGGTCTTCGTGCCGAGCAGCACGGCCGCAAGCGCCCCGCTCTTCCAGGGATTGGCCTTCGCCATGCCCAGAATATCGTTCCCCTTCTGGCCGACTGAGCCTGATGCTCCTGGCATCTGCGATCCCAGGAATTGATCCAGCAGCTTCTTGGCGTCGAACATCGTGGTCTCCTTGTTGTCTCTGTCGCTCCCTAGATAGGAAGCGACTTCGACATTAAAAAGAGGATGACGATGAAGCTGGCGTGAATGTCAGCCCTTGAGGGCTGCAGCTTCGGTGGCAAGCTTGGTGATACCAGCCCAGTCACCGGCCGACACCAGTTCCTTCGGCGCTACCCAGGAGCCGCCGACGCAGACGACGTTCGGCAGCGACAGGTAGTCCATCGCGTTCTTCAAGGAGATGCCGCCGGTCGGGCAGAATAGCGTGCCGGCGAGCGGCGAAGACAAGGCCTTGAGATAAGCGGCACCACCGGCCTGTTCGGCGGGGAAGAACTTCAGAACCTTGTAGCCCTCTTCGCGCAGCGCCATGACTTCGGACGCGGTCGCCGCACCCGGCAGGAGCGGAATGTCGGATTGGCGCGCGACGTCGAGCAGTTCCTGCGTCGTGCCGGGGCTGACGATGAACTGCGAACCGGCATCGACGGCTGCGGCATAGTGAGCGGCATTGAGGATGGTGCCGGCGCCGACCACGGCGCCTTCGACTTCCTTTGCCACGAGGCGCACGGCTTCGAGCGCCGCCGCCGTGCGCAGCGTGATCTCGATCGCCTTCAATCCACCTGCGACAAGCGCGCGCGCCAGGGGCACCGCCGTCTTGGCGTCCTCGATGATCAGAACCGGCACGACCGGCTGAAGCTTCAGAGTGGAGAGGAGCTTTTCGGTTTTGTCGCCCATGGCAGGACCCTCTTTTAAAACGATTAGATCGGGAATTCACTAACGCGCGCTGGTCGCGATGTCGAGCCCGACAGGTAGCACGGAATCTTTCGGGTTTCCTAACACCCCAGCCTCCGCTATGGTTCGGCGGCTTATTATTTCGGAGCGCGAGCGTATGGCGAAGGAAATCGAGCGCAAGTTTCTCGTCCGGACCGATGGCTGGAAAAGCGCCGTCACCTCCGAAACGCGAATGCGGCAGGCCTATATCGCCGCCGAAGCGGATCGCTCGGTGCGCGTTCGCACGCGCAATGATGAGACGGCTCAGCTTACCATCAAGTTCGGCAAGGGCGTGCTCACCCGTGACGAATTCGAATACCCGATTTCCCATGACGACGCCCTGGAAATGCTGGCCTTCTCGATCGGGAATGTCATCGAAAAGACCCGCTACACGGTCAATTTCGAAGGCTTCACCTGGGAGATCGACGTCTTTGAGGGTGTCTATCGCGGGCTTATCACCGCGGAGGTCGAGATGGGCTCCGAAGATGATGCCCCGGCCCTGCCGGCCTGGCTCGGCCGTGAAGTGACCGGCGACAAGCGTTATTCCAACCAGGTCCTTGCCACCGAGCGCATGCGGCCGGAGCTGGTGCATGCCATATCGCATTAGGCCGGACCGGCCTCTTCTCGCCGAGGTCCGGCTTATTGCCCGCCAGGAACTGGACAAGGCGATCGAGACGCTGGAGGCGAGACCGGACGGTCTGCACCAGGCAATCCACGCCGCCCGCAAGAAATTCACACGCCTGCGCAATCTCTATCGTCTGATAGCGAGCGGCGACAAGCCGTTCCAAAAGGCGGAGAGCGCAAGGCTGCGCGATGCAGCCCGCAGCCTGTCGCGCATGCGTGACGCCACGGCCTTGATCGAAACCGTCCAGCATCTGACCGCCCACACCCTGACCGATGACGAGGCCGAAACGCTGTCGGCCGCCCGAGAAGTACTGGTCCTGCGCCGCGACGAAATCGCCGAAACTGACACCGATCTCAAGTCCAGGGTGGCTGTTGTGGTCGCAGAATGCCGGTCGGCAATCGAGGCTCTCGAAGGCCTGTCGCTTCCGTCCAAGACGAGTCACGCCGCCCGCCTCATGGCCAAAGGCTGGTGCAAGGGGCTCGCCCAGGCCCACGAAGCACTCGAAACCTGCAAAGGCGAAAGCCATGGCGAGGCGTTCCACGACCTCCGCAAGGCTGCACAAGCCTACTGGATGAACCTTTCCGTCCTTCGCGACCTCTGGCCGAGCGCCTTCGCCGCCAAACGCCAGGATGCGAAGAGACTTGTCGACCTGCTCGGCCACGAACACGATCTGACGGTCCTCACCACCCTGCTCGACCACGAACCCGACACCTTCGGCGATGGCGAGGGTCTGTCCTTCCTCCTCGCCATCATCATCCGCCGCCAGCAGGACCTGCGCCGCGAGGCGCTTGATCTGGCCGACCAGGTCTTCGCCGACCCCGCGAAGAGCGAGGCCGGCATCATCAAGGCACTGTGGATGCGCGCGGCGACTTAAGTCGCGCCGATCCTCACCTGCCGGTCGCAGGTCTTCTCGATCATTACAGCATCATGGCTGACCAGCAACACCGCGCAGTTACGCTCTCGCGCCAGTTCGGATAGCAGATCGATCGTCTCCTGCTGGCTGATCAGGTCAAGACGCGAGGTCGGCTCGTCGGCGAAGAGGAAGACCGGATCGAGCAACAGCACACGCAAGAGTGCGAACCGCTGCAACTCGCCACCGGAAACCTCAGTCGGCAGCCGCGCCAGCAGGACCGGCGAAAGCCTGAGCCGCTCCATCAGCGGCTGGACGCGGGATGCGTCGATCCGATGCAAGCGAACGAGATCGGCAATCGCTTCGCCGAGCGTGATCTTCTGCGGGAAGGCCGAGGGCGGATCCTGGTAGAGCTTCTGATACCGCACCGGCTTTGCCTGGGGCAGGCGGGTCACCTGCCCGGCATCGGCCTTCAACAATCCCAGCAGCACGTCACCGAGCGAACTTTTGCCCGATCCGCTCGGGCCGGTGATCCCGACGATTTCGCCCGGACGCAGCGACAGGTCCTGGCCGGAAAAGAGCATCTTGCCGCCACGCGTCTTGGCGAGGCCAGAGGCGATCAGGACCGGATCGCTATCCTCCGGTGCAGCGGGAACACGGGAAGCCCAGTTCTCCGGCTCCGCCGTAATCAGGCGACGGGTATAGTCATGCGAAGGAGCGCTAAGCACTTGCGCTGCCTCCCCCGCCTCGATGATCTTGCCCTCCAGCATGACCGCAAGATCGCCACCCATCTGCCGGGCGAGCGCCAGATCATGGGTGATGACAAGCACCGTGCCGCCGGCCGCCACCTCCTGCATCAGAAGAGCGATGACCTCGTCGCGCCTGCTGACATCGAGCCCCTTGGTCGGTTCGTCGGCGATGATGATCCGGGCACCGCCGGCCCGCGCGGCGGCAAAGGCAACGCGTTGCGCCATGCCGCCGGAGAGCTGCCCGGGAAGCTTGGCCTCGGCATCGAGCACGCCAAGCGCTTCGAGATCAGTGCGCGCTGCGGAGATGGACTCGTCTTCGCCCAGACGTCCCAGATAACGGTGCCCCTCGGCCACCTGCTCAAGCGCCACCATGGTCGGATCGAGCGCCAGCCATGGCTCTTGCGGCAGCAGACCGACCTTGCGGCCCCAGAGCGGTCGAAACAGCTTCGGCTCGGCAAGCGAGAGCGTCTGCCCCTCGATCGTCACAGATCCCGTCGCGGTCAGCCCCTCCGGAAGAACGCCGATGATCGCCTGAGCGAGCAGGCTCTTGCCCGAGCCGGTTTCGCCAAGGATCGTGAAGGACCGCCCGGCTTTCAAGGAAAACCAGACGGGGGCGACGATCTCGCCGGTCGCGGCAGAGACAGAGGCCGCTTCGACGGAAAGAAGAATGGTCATGGCTTGTCCTTTCCACCAATCAGCTGGAGTGCCAGCACCATCAGGAAGATCACGGCGATCGGCTGCAACAGCGCATGCGGCGCTTCCTGATAGTAGGGCAGAAGCTCGATCATCATCGAACCGAGTTCCGGTGTCGGCGGCCGAACCCCGACACTGACGAAGCCGAGTGCGGCAATCGCCATGATCGCCGAGGCGGCCCCATAGGCGGCAACCGTCAGCAACATCGGCGCAAGCTCCGGCCAAAGGTGCCGGCGCAGGATATAGGCTGGCCCGAAGCCGAGCAGACGCGAGGCTTCCACCGCCGGCGACAGTAGCAGTGGCCGCGCCATCGCCCGCGTCAGGCGGAAGTATTCGACCCACAGCACCAGCGAGATGCCGATATAGAGCATGGCCGGATTGTCGGGCACGATCGCCGTCAGCATCAACACCAGCAGCAGCCCCGGCAGCGCCAGGAAAGCCTCCGACACAGCACCCACGGCACGATCGGCAAAACCGCCGCGCCAAGCAGCGAGAACCCCGAGCAGCACGCCGGGGATCATAGCGGTGAAGACGGAGAGCAATGCCAGCCCGAGCGAGAGGCGAAGGGCTGCAGCCAACCGCGCCTGCATCGAACGCCCGAGATGGTCATAGCCGAACCAGTCGGCAAGGCTCGGCCCCTGCAGCGTCAAACGCAGCGTCTGCTTCAGCGGATCTGCCCCGCCGAAGACAAGCGGCAGAAAGGCAAAGGCCAGCAAACCGGCAAGGATCGCCACACCGACCACCCGGCGAAGCGGCCAGCGTGCGGGGCGCGGCGCTACGTAATCGAACGTCGTCATGCGCTGCGCCTCCTCGGATCCACGCCATGGCAGAAGAGATCGACCAACGCGTTGAGAGCGACGAACATCAGTCCCATGACAAGCGCCGTCCCCTGGATCATCGGCACGTCGCGCCCGAAGATCGCATGCACCAACGCGTGGCCGATGCCCGGCCAGGCAAACAGCGTCTCGACGACCACGACGCCTTCAACGAGATAGACGAACTGGACGCCGAGATAGGTGACGATCGGAACCGCGACATTGCGCAGTCCGTGCCGCGTAAAGACCTGCCATTCAGACAGTCCCTTCGTCCGTCCGAAGGCGTAGTAGGTCGACCGTGACACGGCGACCATCGCATCGCGCGCCACCCGGTTGGAGACCGCCGCCAGTCCGAGCGCCAAAGTCAGTGCCGGCAGCACCAAGTGCGCCCCATGGGTGTGCCCCGCCGCCGGCAGCACATTGAGCGTGATCCCGAAGACGATGATCAGGATGAGGCCCACCACGAATTGCGGCAGCGCCCGCAAACCTGTCGACACCAGCATCAGCGTCCGGTCGAGCACGCCGCCGGGCCTCAGACCCGCGAGAATGCCGAGCGGTGGGCCGATGAACAGCGAGAGCACGATCGCTGCCAGCGCCAGCTCGATCGTATGGCCGAGCTGCATACCGATTTCCTCGATCACCGGCTTGCCGGTAACCAGCGACGTTCCGAGATCGAAGCGCAGGAGGTCGGTCATCCACTCGAAGAGGGCGAGGATGGCCGGCTTGCCGAGGTCGAGTTCGGCCGCGACCTTGGCAGCCGCAGCACTGTCCACCACGTCAAAGCCATAACGGCCGGCGGCGATACGGTAGGCAAGGTCGCCCGGAAGCGACCGCGTCATCACGAAGCAGATGAGACCTACCATGAACGCGACCAGAGCAGCCTGGATGAGGCGGTTCAGAATGGCCTTGCTCATTTCGCCCACCGCATGGTTTCGAGCCCGAAGGAACGCTCGAACGGGTCGATTGTGGCCCCCTCCAGCTTCGGCGAGACGGCGACAGTTTGCTGGTACCAGGCAATCGGAATGACGGGCAGATCAGCCTGTATGGCGGCCACGGCTTGATGCCGCAGCGCCTCGCCCTGAGTCTGATCCGTCACGCGGGTCAGGTCGTCGAGTGCCGTCTCGAAGCCGGCATTCGTCCAGTTCATCGCACCCCAGTCACCGCCGCCTGGGCCGTAGTCGGTGAGCATGGTGCCGATCGGATCGGGCACGAGAGCAAAGTTGCGCGCCATCAACGCGAGTTCAAGCGAAGCGTCCTGATGCTTGGCGGGGATCTCCGAGGAATTGGTCGAGTTGATCGTCAGCGCCACGCCGATTTGCTTGAGCTGGTCCTGCAGGACCGCGGCGATCAGTGGCAGTTCGGGACGGTCAGGATAGGTTGTCAGCGTCAGCGCGAAGGGCTTGCCGTCCTTCTCCAGCATCCCGCCGGCGCCCGGCGTCCAGCCGAGTTCGGCCAGAAGCGCCTTGGCCTTTTCAGGATCGTAGCCGAGCGGTGCCAGATCGGCATCGTGCCAGATCTTCAGGCTCGGCGGGAAGAGTTGAGTAGCGGCCGCCGGGTAGCGCAGGATCGCAACGGCAAGCCCTTCGCGGTCGATGGCGAAGCTCAGCGCCTCGCGTGCCTTCACATCGGCGAGGAAGGCATGGCTGGCATTGACCTTCAGAAGCACGCTGCGCGGTATCGACACCGACTGCAGCACGACCTTGTCACCCTTCGCCAGACGTGTGCGGCTGGCCGGGTCGAGGTTGAAGACATAGTCGGCATCGCCGCTCTCAGCCATCAGCGCGCGGGTCTCGGCGCGGCTGACCGAAAGATAGGTCGCCTTCTCGATCTCGGGCTTCTGGCCCCAATAGTCAGCGAAGCGTTCGACGGATAGGCTCTGCGGCGCCTCGAGCTTTGTCAGCTTGAACGGACCGGTGCCGATGACCGCCTTGACGTCGGCACCTTCATAAGCCGCCGGCGCGAGGATCTGGGCACGGTTTTCGGCAAGGAAGGCAAGCAGTGGAACAAAGGGTTTCGACAGCGAGACGACAACCGCCCCTTCCCCATCTGCCTTGATCTCGGTGATCGGCGCCTTGCTGAGCAGACCGGCCTTTGCTCTGGCGATGTTCAAGGCCGACGCAACCGCCTCGGCCGTCAGCCCTATGCCGTCCTGGAATTTCACGCCGGACTGAAGCTCGAAGCGCCAGGTGAGACCGTCTTCGCTGACCGCCCAGCTCTTCGCGAGCGACGGAACCGGATTGCCGTCCATATCGGCTTCGACAAGCGTTTCGACGATCCCCATGCGTAGGAAGATGTCGCCGGACTTGGCAGGATCGAGACCGGTGATTTCGAAGGGCGCGACGATGTCGACGACACCGTCGGTCGCCATGGCGGGCGCCGAACCGGCCAGCAGCGTCATGAGCGAGACAGCGACGATATTCTTGAACATTAGCACCACCTTTAATGTTATAAAGTTACATCCGCCTAGCCAAACCGATCTGCGCTGTCCAGTGCGGCGAAGCACTCGCCCACAACCCTCACCTCACTTGACGATTTTCAAACTTGACCCGGAAAGCGGAAATCCGTTGCACGGCAGGGGCCGAGGCGGTATTTCGCAGGCCATGACAGAACATTTGACAGCCCCCCGCCCCGAGACAAGCGGCGCCTTTTGCGTCGCCGCCCTCTATCACTTTGCCAAGTTTGCGCGTTTCGAGAGCTTTCAGGAACCGCTCGAGGCACTCTGCAAGGCTGAAGGCGTCAAGGGCACGCTGCTCATTGCCCATGAGGGCATCAACGGCACGATCGCCGGCACCGATGCCGCGATTGCCAAGGTTCTGGCGTTTCTTCGCAGCCAGCCGGAATTCAAGGCACTGGAGCACAAGGAAAGCCGTGCGTCCAAGATGCCGTTCCTGCGCATGAAGGTGCGGCTGAAGAAGGAAATCGTGACCATGGGCGTCGAGGATATCGACCCCAACGAGATCGTCGGCACCTATGTGGACCCGAAGGACTGGAACGATCTGATTTCAGATCCTGAGACCATCGTCATCGACACTCGCAACGACTATGAGACGGCAATCGGCATTTTCCGCGGCGCGGTCGATCCGAACACCAAGACGTTTCGCGAATTTCCCGACTGGGTGAAGAACAATCCCGGCCTGCACAACAAGCCGAAGATTGCCATGTATTGCACCGGCGGCATCCGCTGCGAAAAGGCGACCGCCTTCATGAAGCAGCAGGGCTTCGACGAGGTCTACCACCTCAAGGGCGGCATCCTGAAATATCTGGAGGAAGTGCCGGAAGAACAGAGCCTCTGGGATGGCGCCTGCTTCGTCTTCGACGAGCGCGTATCCGTCACCCATGGCCTGAAAGAGGGCGATCACAAGCTCTGCCACGCCTGCCGCAACCCGATCACTGCAGAAGAAATGACCCATCCCCACTACGAGGAAGGTGTTTCCTGCAGCCATTGCTACGAGAGCCGCACCGAAGCCGACCGTGACCGCTATCGCCAGCGCCAGCTGCAGATTGCGCTCGCCAGGAAGCGTGGCGAAAAGCATATCGGCGGCTGATGCCGCCGAAGGTGTCAGACCAGGAGCCCACCCTCGCGGCTTGCCGCAAAGGCGAGTTCCGCAGCCTTCGCCCGCAATTCCATCGGCCGCAGCATGAGCGCCGCAATCTGCTCGGGTGATTGCGGGCGTCCGAAGAGATAGCCCTGCAGCTGATCGCAGCCGGCCAACCGCAGGATGACGGCCTGCTGTTCGGTCTCCACACCTTCCGCCGTCACCGGAATGCCGAGTGAACGTGCGAGCGCCACAGTCGCCTGCAGCATTTCGACGGCACGATGACCACGGTCCAGCGACTGGACGAGCGAGCGGTCGATCTTCATGCGGTCGAAGCCGAATTGCCTGAGATAGCCGACGCTGGAGAAGCCGGCACCGAAATCGTCGAGCGCTATGCGCAGCCCGAGTGCCCGGAGCCGTTCCATGGCCAGGCGTGCGCGATCCGGGCTCTGAATAAAGTAAGTCTCCGTCATCTCGAGAACGACGCGACCCGGCTCGATATTGGCCTGCTCGAACATGGCAGCGACGTGGTCCACGAAGGAGGGATCGCGGAACTGCCCCGGCGAGACATTGACCGAGAGCTTCAATTCGGGCCAGTGGGAGAGCTGCTGCAACGACTGGCGCAAGACGCAGAGACCGAGCTGGTCGATCAGGCCGCTTGTCTCCGCGATCGGGATGAAGACATCTGGCGAGACGGGGCCATGCCCCTTGCGGGTCCAGCGCGCCAGCGCCTCAACGCTGACAAGCGCAAACGTCTTGGCATCGACGACCGGCTGGTAGACCACCTCGATCTCGCCGCGGGCAATCGCCCCACGCAGATCGATTTCCATCTGATTGCGGCTCTCTCGCTCTTCATCCATGCGAGGGTCGTAGACCGTCGACCGGCCCCGCCCGCCATCCTTGGACGAATACATGGCCATGTCGGCGCGCCGTGTGAGCTCGCCACCATCCACGCGGCCACTTTCAGAAACACAGACACCGATGCTGCAGCCGACGACGACAGTCCGCTCCCCGAGAAGCACAGGTTCGTCGAAGAAGGCGAGGATCGAATCCGCGAGTATGGACGCACGGACCTGCGCATCGCTGCCTGTCAGCACGATGCCGAACTCGTCGCCACCGATGCGAGCAAGTCCGGCCTCCTCGCCGACCAGAACCGACAGCCCCGCTCCGACGGCCCGGATCAATCGATCCCCCGTCGCATGACCATAGGCGTCGTTGACTTCCTTGAACCCGTCTAGATCCAGATAGAGGAGAACGACGTCTTCCGCCGCCTCGCGCGCACGCTGCACCTCGTCTTCAAGGAGCTGACTGAGGCCCGCGCGGTTCAGAAGTCCACTCAGCCGGTCGGTCTGGGCAAGCTTGACGGCATTGGCTTCGTCTGCACGCACGCGGCGCATCTCGGCATTTCCGATGACCACGAGCAGAAGGCAGTAGATGACGATGATCACGACAGCCGCGGTGATCAGCGGCTCGACCTGCTCGCGGCTTTGGTCACCCGGCGCGCGCGGTGTCCAGGCCAGCGACGCGACCGCCTCACCCGTCGGGGCGGAAATCGCGACAGACGTCGCGCTTGCGGACGAAGGAACGAGAACGAGGCCGGGCAGGACATAGGCCTCCGAGATCCGTTCGACAGTCAAGGGTGCCAGATGCCGGATGAAGACCAGATAGAGGAACTTCTCCGGCGGTTGACCGATGTCTCCGGATTTCGGCCGAATGAGCGCAACACCGGCAGAACCGATGCCCTTCTGGGTCCTGACGAAGCCGAGCGCTTGCGGGACAAGACCACTCTGGCCCGTGCGCACCTTTTCGAAAAGCCCCATGAGGGTCGGCGTCAGATAACCCCTGGCGTCACCGTCGATCGGTTGGCCGTCGGCATAGGCCATTATCGGCTGGCCTTGCGCATCGAGCACGATCGCGACGTCGAAGAGATCGCTGTCGAAGGTCATGTCGCCGAAATTGCTGATCATCCAGGCCATGTCCTGGTTGTCATAGGCGTTGATCGCCGCGTCATCCCAGGCCGTGTAGTCAAGCAGCGTGGCACCCAGTTGGTGCTCGAAAGTCTGGATGGCACCAATCAACGTCTCGCGTGACCGCTCCTCGTCGAGGTGATTGGCATAGGTCGCGACCCGGTCAAGTGCCGACATCACGATCGAGGCGACCATCATCGCCATGGTCGCGAACACCACAAGCAACGCCGCGACTGCTACCCGTCGGGTCGCGAGTGGCCGAAGCCGTTTGTCCAAATGGTGAAGCCGCATAAACATTACCCAAAGGCTGAAGCCCCACCATGCGATGCAATGTGTTCAATTTGACTTAACACACTGAACATCATGCTGAATATTGATCGATCCGGGTATGCGGATATCCTCCGGAAAAAAATGGGCCCCGGTTGCCCGGAGCCCTAGCGGTCGACCTGGAGGTGCCGACTGGAAGTCACATGATCATCAGGCGACGACGGACACGAATTCGTCCTTCGGACGTCGAACCTTCTTCAGGCCGGCGAGCCAGTCGCCTTCCGCAGCACGGTAGCCGATCGGCAGAATGGTGACGGAGCGCAGGCCCTTTTCGCGCAAGCCCAGGATCTCGTCGAGCTTGGCAGCGTCAAAGCCTTCCATCGGGGTCGCATCGACACCTTCGAAGGCTGCCGCAGCGACGGCCATGCCAAAGCCGATATAGGCCTGGCGGGCGGCATGCTCAAAATTCATGTCCGCATCGCGGCCCGGATACATGCCGAGCAACATCTGGCGATAGTTCTCCCAGCCGTCGTTCTTGAAGCCACGCTCTTCATTGGTGAGGTCGAACATGTGGTTGATGCGCTCGACCGTGTAATTGTCCCAGGCGGCAAAGACGAGCAGATGCGAGCCTTCGGTGACCTGGGCCTGGTTCCAGGCGATCTCCTTGATCTTGGCGCGGACGTCCTTGTTGGTCACCACGATGACTTCGAAGGGCTGCAGGCCGCTGGAGGTGGGCGCAAGGCGGGCCGCTTCGAGAATGCGCTCGACCTTGTCTTCGGAAACGGTCTTGGCCGGGTCCATCTTCTTGGTGGCATAGCGCCAGTTCAGCTTTTCAATGAGTGCGGACATGGTCAGGCTCCTGGTTGGACCCGGCGCGCCCGAAATCTTTGGCACGAGCAACAGATCTGGTATCAATTAGTAACCAAGCCTACATATGTAACCAGAATTAATGTGCAAGGAGGCACATTTTTGATACCATGTTACAAGAGAAGAACGATTGGACCCGCCATGTGTGACAACTACGACCCGTCGAAATGCCAGACCGTCAGTGAAATGCTGGCACGCCTCGGCGACAAATGGACGGTTCTCGTGATCATGATGCTCGGCGATGGACCGCAGCGTTTCTCCGATCTCAAGCGTTCGGTGGTGGGAATCTCCCAGCGCATGCTGACACTGACGCTGCGGGCGCTCGAACGAGACGGCATTGTCGAGCGCACGGTGCATCCCACCGTGCCGCCGAAGGTTGAATATGCGCTCACCGATCTCGGCCGCTCATTCGGCGAGCCGATCCGAGCGCTCGGCGGCTGGGTCTTCACCCACCATGAGCGCATCCAGTCGGCGCGCGCAGAATTCGACCTGCGCAACGAAGCCGATGCCGGCAACAAGCTGATCAAGCTCGGGTAAGAACGACGATGCAGTGGCGTGGCGCGCGACGTCGCTCCGTCAGTCGGCAGAAAAATTCCCCTTGGGAAATTCGAGCGCCAGATCGCGATACCACTTGCCGCTCTTCTTGATGGTGCGGACCTGCGTGCCATAATCGACATGCACTAGGCCGAAACGCATCTTGTAGCCTTCGGCCCACTCGAAATTGTCCATCAGCGACCAGGCGAAATAGCCCTGCATCGGATAGCCCTCGGCAATCAGATCGGCGACCTTGTCGAGGTGCTCGGCGTAGTAATCGAGCCGCGGCTGGTCATCCACCTCGCCACCCTCGACCTCCATGTTGTAGCAGGCGCCGTTCTCGGTGATGTAGCAGACCGGCAGGTCATAGCGGGCGTAGAGCCGCTCGACCAGCGACTTCAGCGCCGGCGCATAGACCTCCCAGCCGATATCGGTTTTCACATCCGACACAGGCGCCGCGTTGACGGTCGCGGGGAATTCGGCACCCGGCGTCGGGTCGTCGGCAACGCGCATCGGCGTGTAATAGTTCAGACCCCACCAGTCGAGCTTCTGACTGATGATGGCGAGATCGCCCTCTTCGATGACCGGCATGCGATGGCCGAGCGCCGAGAGGAAGTCTGCCGGATACTCGCCCTTGAAGACCGGATCGAAGAACACGCCATTGTGGAACTGATGCGCCCGCTCGGCGGCTGCCTTGTCGGCGGTGCTGTCGGAACCCGGCAGCGTCTCATGCGCATTCAGCACCAGTCCGACCGGCACATTTGGTGCGATTTCGCGGATCGCCTGCACGGAAAGTCCATGCGCCAGATTGGTATAGTGCAGCGCATGCAGCGCTGCATCCATGTTGCGCTCACCAGGAGCGTGAATGCCATAGAGATGGCTGAGCCAGACCGAGCACCACGGCTCGTTGAAAGTCGCGACCGCATCGAGCCTATCGCCGAGCCGCTCCATCACCACCTTGGTATAGCGCTGAAACGCCTGCGCCGTCGATCGCGCCGTCCAACCGCCCTCGCCCATCAGGGCGAGCGGCAAATCCCAATGGTACAGCGTCGCATAGGCCTTGATGCCGCGCGCCTTCAACCCATCGACCAGATTGTCGTAAAAATCCAACCCCTTCTCGTTGATCGGGCCGGTGCCTTCAGGAATGATGCGCGGCCAGGCGATCGAAAAACGATAGCCAGTGACGCCCATGTCCTTGATGAGATCAAGATCGCTTTCCCAGCGATTGTAGTGATCGCAGGCGACATCCCCATTGTGCCGCCCGAAGACCCGTCCCGGCATGTTGGAGAAGGCATCCCAGATCGAGGGCTTGCGCCCATCGGCCTTCGATGCCCCTTCGATCTGGAAAGAGGCGGTGGCGACACCGAACAGGAAGTCACCGGGAAAGCGCGAGGCCAGAGCCTTGGGATCGATCATCAAACACATCCTTCGTCATAGCGGGCGGAAGGCCGCCGCTGGTCAGTGACAAGCGATTTAGAGCAATCGCGCGACGCGGTGAAGACGCAGGAAACAAAAAACTGCAACGTTGCAGGAAATCCACCCTCCCTTTGCACGAAGGGTCGGAGTGCAGCTGCGGGGTGGGGTGACCGCTGGCGTCACCTCCTCTCCCCTGGGGGAGAGGGTCGCCGAGCGAAGCGGAGGCGGGGTGAGGGGGCAGGCTGGCAAGGCGCTTGCCGCATGGCCTTGCACTTTGCTCCCCCTCATCCGGCGCTTCGCGCCACCTTCTCCCCGCTGGGAAGAAGAGGGAGAAACCCGCCAGCGCCCGCGCCCAAGGAGGAGGTGGAGCTACACCTTCACCCAGCCACCATTCTTCTTGCCGGACTCGATGCAGGCCGTGACAAAAGCCACCCCCTTCACCCCGTCATCGACCGTGGGATAGACCACCGCCGGATCGACGGCAGCACCCGCCTTCGCCGCATTGATGGCGTGAGCCGCTTCCGTGTAGATCGTTGCAAAGGCCTCCAGATAACCTTCCGGATGCCCCGACGGGATCCGCGTAACGCGGGCCGCAGCCGCATTGGCGCCAGCCCCGCCGCGGGTGATCAGCTGCTTCGGCTCGCCCAGCCGCGTGAACCACAGATAATTCGGATCGGCCTGCGTCCACTCGATGCCGGCCTTGGTGCCGTAAATCCGGACCTTCAGCCCGTTCTCGTTACCGGTCGCCACCTGGCTGCACCACAGCAGGCCCTTGGCGCCACCCTTGAAGCGCAGCATCACATGGGCATTGTCATCGAGACGACGACCTTCAACGAAAGTGTGTACGTCGGCAGCCAACTCATCGAGCTCCAGACCGGAAATGAAGGAGCCGAGGTTGTAGGCATGTGTGCCAATGTCGCCGGTCGAACCACCCACGCCCGACTGCTTCGGGTCCGTGCGCCAGGCAGCCTGTTTCTGCCCGGTCTGTTCGATCGGCTCAGCCAGCCAATCCTGCGGATACTCCATCTGCACGAGACGGAGATCGCCAAGCTCGCCAGAGCGCACGAGTTCACGCGCATGCCGCACCATCGGGTAGCCGGTGTAGTTATGGGTCAGGATGAACACCGCCTTCGCCTTGTCGGCAACCGCCTTCAGCGCCTTGGCGTCCTCGAGGTTAGAGGCCAGCGGCTTGTCGCAGATGACGTGGATGCCGCGCTCCAGGAAAGCCTTGGCAGCCGGGAAATGCACATGGTTAGGCGTGACGATCGACACCGCCTCAATCCCATCGGCACGAGCAGCTTCCTTCTCCGCCATCTCTTCGTAGGAGCCGTAGCAACGCTCGGCGTCTAGCCCGAGCTCACGGCCGGACGCCACGGACTTTTCCGGTGTCGAAGACAGTGCACCAGCGACGAGGTCGTACTGGTCGTCGAGACGGGCTGCCATGCGATGCACCGCACCGATGAAAGCACCAGCGCCGCCGCCAACCATGCCCAGCCGGATCTTCGGTGTCCGTTCGCCCGATTTGCTTGCTTCGATCGCCATAATGCGTCCTCCTTCTATGAGCTGCGTCTGGAGTTCACGCTCCAGATCCGTTAGACTGGCATCCGAGAAGAAGGATGCCCTGACAGTGAACATCTGAGATCCGCCTCTTCTGAGGCAAAGCATTTCAAACCGGCGTCAGCGATCAACGCGACGTCAGATGCATGCTTTTGCAAGGATCTCGACCATGCCTTTTCTCGATCCGAGACAACCCTATCCGATCACGCTCGCCGATGGCACGCCCTATCGCGAGACCGTCCAGCTCGCCGCCGTCATCGACCATCCGCGCATGGAGATCGGCGACTTCAGCTATTTCACCCATTCCGGCAAAGCGGACGAAACGGCAGCGATCCTCGCGCCCTATCTTTATCCCTTCAGCCAGGAACGGCTGGTGATCGGCCGTTTCGTGCAGATCGCCCGCGAGGCGATCTTCATCACCAGTTCCGCCAATCACGCCATGTCGGGCGTGACGACCTATCCCTTCCGCGTCTTCAGCCCTCAGACCATAGACGGCTATCAGGACCTCCCCTACCGCGACACTGTAATCGGCCACGACGTTTGGATCGGCCATGGCGCCACGATCATGCCGGGGGTTACGATCGGCCCGGGCGCCATCATCGCCGCACGTGCCGTGGTCACCCAGAACGTGTCGCCCTACACCATCGTCGGCGGCAATCCCGCGACCATGATCCGACAGCGCTTCTCGGAAGCAGAGATTGCCGACCTCCTTGCGCTTGCCTGGTGGGACTGGCCCATCGACAAAATCGAACGCGCCCTGCGCCATCTCGAGAGCGGCGATTTCGCCGCCCTCAAGCAGGTCTAGGCCTCAGAGACCCAGCATCCGGCGGTTCGCCGCATCGTCGGTCCCGCCGGATGCGAAGTCGTCGAACGCCTTTTCAGTCACACGGATGATATGCGCCCGCACGAACTCGGCACCCTCACGGGCGCCATCTTCCGGGTGCTTCATCGCGCATTCCCATTCTACAACCGCCCAGCCGTCGAAATCGTTCGCGGCCATCTTCGAGAAGATCGCACCGAAATCGACCTGGCCGTCACCGAGCGAGCGGAAGCGCCCTGCTCGGTTCACCCAGCCCTGGTAACCGCCATAGACGCCCTGCCGGCCGGTCGGATTGAACTCCGCGTCCTTGACATGGAACATCTTGATCCGGTCCTTGTAGATGTCGATGTTGTCGAGATAGTCGAGGCACTGCAGCACGTAGTGCGAGGGATCGTAGAGCATGTTGGCGCGCGGATGGTTCTTCACCCGCTCGAGGAACATCTCGAAGGTCACGCCGTCATGCAGGTCTTCGCCGGGGTGGATCTCGTAGCAAACGTCGACGCCCTGCTCATCGGCATAATCGAGGATCGGCGTCCAGCGGCGCGCCAGTTCGTCAAAGGCGGTCTCGACGAGACCGGCCGGACGCTGCGGCCAGGGATAGATGTAGGGCCAGGCCAACGCGCCCGAGAAGGTCGCATGCGCCTTGATGCCGAGATTGCGCGAAGCCTTCAGCGCATATTTTACCTGCTGCACCGCCCATTCCTGGCGCGCCTTCGGATTGCCGCGCACTTCGGGCGCCGCAAAGCCGTCAAAGGCTTCGTCATAGGCCGGATGCACGGCGACCAGCTGGCCCTGCAAATGGGTGGAAAGTTCGGTGATCTCGACGCCATTGGCGCGTGCAACACCGGCGAGTTCGTCGCAATAATCCTTGGATTCAGCCGCCTTTTTCAGGTCCATCAGCTGGCCGGCCCAGGTCGGGACCTGCACGCCGACATAGCCCTTTTCGGCAGCCCACTTCGTAATCCCATCCCAGGTATTGAACGGTGCGGCATCACCCGCAAACTGGCCGAGAAAGATCGCCGGCCCCTTTATCGTCTTCATGAATTCTCCTCCCTGAGATCCCTGCAACGTTTCCGTAAACGATTACAAGAGATAGAATTTCGACACAACCGCAATGATGGCAGAGACGGAAATCTGCCCGGGAAAAACCCGGGCAGACTGATCGTGTTGGGCTTTCCGGATCAGAACGGCGAATCCGGGAAGTAGTAGTTCTTCGCGTTGTCAGCGGTGATCAGGGTCGCGTCCAGCGTATAGGTGCCATGGACCGGAACGGCGTCATAAAGGGCAGCAGCCGTCAGCTCCATCGCGGTGCCGACCATCGACGGCGGATAGAGAACGTTGACCGGGACCATCTTGTCGCCGTCCATGACCTTCTTGATCATGTCCTTGGAGCCGGCACCACCGATGATGTACTGGATGTCGGTACGGCCAGCCTGTTCGATGGCCTGCAGCACGCCGACGGCCATGTCGTCGTCCTGGCACCAGACCACATCGATCTTCGGGTACTTGGTCAGGTAGTCCTGCATGACCTTGAAGGCATCGTCGCGGTTCCAGTTGCCGAACTGGCGGTCGAGAACCTTGACGTTGGAGCCGGCAATACCCTTGTCGAAGCCGTCCTGGCGCTGCTGGTCGATCGGGATCGGCAGGCCGCGGATGATGACGACTTCAGCATCCGGCGAGTTCTTGGCGATGTACTGGCCGGCGACTTCGCCGAGCGCCGGGTTGTTGCCGGCAACATAGAGGTCACGCACGGTGTTGTCGTTCACGGAGGGTGCACGGTCGACGATCGTGACGAAGTGGCCCTTGGTCTTCACTTCCTTGATCGCGTTGACCAGCGGGTCCGGATCGGTCGGCAGGATGACGAGCGCGTCGATGCCCTGGATCTCCAGGTCCTGCACGGCATTCGCCTGAGTGGCCGGATCAGCCGAGGTCTTGACGATGACGTTGAGGCCCGGATGCTCCTTCATCAGGAGTTCGGCGACGCGGTTGGCGTGATAGACGACACCGGCGGTCCAGCCATGGTCGGCGGCCGGAATGGAGACGCCGATGGTCTTCGTCTCTTGCGCTTCGGCTGCCGTGAAAATCGACGCCAGCGCCGTCATGGCGACAGCGAGGCCTAACAGTTTCTTGTGCATTGGTTTCCTCCCAAAGTGACAAAGGGTCGATTGAAGAACGGACCGGGCGACCCTCCTGCCCGGCCGTTTCCTTACGCCTTGCGCGCCAGCGACCGCTGGACGAGCATCGCGATGATGATGATCGTGCCCTGGATGGCGCCGATCAGATATTCGGAGATGAAGTTCGACAAGAGCATGATGTTGCCGACAAGCTCGAGGATGAAGGCGCCACAGATCGTGCCCCAGACGCGGCCCGCCCCGCCCTTCAGCGCCGTGCCACCGACGACGACGGCGGTGATCGCCTGCAACTCCCAGAGAATGCCCGTGGTGGCAGAAGTCGAGCCGAGCCGCGGCACATAGAGGAGTACGGCGATCGCCACGCAGAGCCCCTGGATGACAAAGGCGATGGTGCGTACCCGGTCGACGGCAATGCCGGAATAGCGCGCGACGTCGCGGTTCGAGCCGACGGCAACCACATGGCGGCCATACCGCGTGCGATAGAGCACGACAGCGGCAATTGCCGTGACGACGAGAATGATGACGATCGGCACGGGCAGGCCGAGGATCGAGCCGAAATAGACCGGCCGGTAAATTTCCTGCTGGGCCGGATCGCGCAGCGTGATCGCCCCGCCCTGCGAAAGCCAAGTCGTCAGGCCGCGATAGATGCCCATGGTTCCAAGTGTCGCGATGAAGGGCTCGATCTTGCCGACGGTGGTGATCAGACCGTTCAACAACCCGCAGAGCGAGCCGATCACGATGGCAAGCGCCATGGCGGCGGCAATCATCAGGCCGGGATCGGCGATCGCGCCGGAATTCATGAACAGGATCATCAGGCTGGCGACAAAAGCCACCATCGAGCCGACCGAAAGATCGAGATCGCCAGACGAGATGACGAAGGTCGCACCGACTGCGATGATCGCGATAAAGGCCGAGCGCGTTGCGACATTGGCCAGATTATTCAGCCCGATGAAGTTCGGATTGACCATCGCGCCGATGATCAGGAGGATAAAAAGCGCGGCAAAGGGGGCCACGGCGCGCAGGTCGACGTCGCGCCAGGTGCGGCGGCCACGGACAGCGGTGGTCGTTTCAGTTTCGGCAGTCATGTCTTCCCGTCTCCTCCCACGCGCCTTGGAGCTAAGGTCGCGCACCCTGAACTCTTCGTTTCGAACCCGGTCTTGTTCGTCGGGCCTTTGCCATCGATCAGCTTGCCATCTGCCGCTTCAGCCCTGCGGCATAGCGCATGATCACCTGTTCGGAGATCTCCTCACCCTCCAGCACACCGACCATGCGCCCTTCGCGCATGACGGCGACCCGCGTGCAGAGCCCGATCACCTCCGGCATCTCCGAGGAGATGACGATGATAGACCGCCCCTCGCGGGCGAGCGCTGCGATGAAATGGTAGATCTGCTGCTTGGTACCGACATCGATGCCGCGTGTCGGCTCGTCGATGATGATGACGTCGGGCTCGACTTCCATGATCTTGGCGAGCAGCAGCTTCTGCTGGTTGCCGCCCGACATGCGGCCGACCCGCACCTTGTCGTCGCGCACGCGGATGTCGAAGCGCCGCTTGGCCCTGGCCATGGCCTTGGCCTCGCTGCTCGGGTCGAGATAGCCGTGGCGCACATGGTTGTCCATGGATTGCAGCGTCAGGTTCGCCGTCATGCTTTCGCCGAGCAGCAAGCCCTTGCCCTTGCGATCTTTGGTCATGTAGGCAAGCCCGCGCCGGTTGGCTTCGCGAAAATCGCCCGCTTCAAGCACGGCGCCCTTGAGCCGCACCTCGCCGGAAAGCCGCGGACGCAGACCCGCGACCGCCTCCATGAGCTCCGTGCGCCCCGAGCCGATCAGGCCGGAAAAGCCCAGCACTTCGCCCCGCTTCAGCTCGAAGCTGGCATTCTTGACGAAGCCGGTCGAGAGATCCTTCACCGACAGCACGATCTCTTCGTCGACATCAGGCTCGTGTTTGTGGGGGTAGAGGCTCGACAACTCGCGCCCGACCATCAACTGGGCGATCGCCTCGCCGTCGAGCGCGGAGGTCGGCGCGGTCTTCACCCATTGGCCATCGCGCAACACGGTGACGCGGTCGGTCAGCTCCATGACTTCGTCGAGCTTGTGGGAAACAAAGACAAAACTCGTGCCACGCGCGCGCAACTTGCGCACCTGATCGAACAGCACCTCGGTCTCGTCGCGCGACAGCACCGCCGTCGGCTCGTCCATGAACACGATGCGCGCCTTGCGGCTGATCGCCTTGGCGATCTCGACCATCTGCTTGTCGGCAACCGCCAGCGAACTGATCAGCGCGTTTTCGTCGATCCGCGACCCCAACTGGTCGAGCACGCGGCGCGCCTCCGCCCGCATCACCTTGCGGTCGAGCATGCCGAACCGTGTCACTTCTCGTCCAAGGAATAAGCTCTCGGTGACAGTGAGGTGATCGGCGAGATTGAACTCCTGATGGATCAGAACGATGCCGAGTGCTTCGGCAGAGCCATTGGCCGGCAGCGTCACCGGTTCGCCATCGAGAAGAATCCGGCCAGCGGTGGCCTGCTCGAAACCTGAGAGGATCTTGACGAGCGTCGACTTGCCGGCACCGTTCTCGCCCATCAGCGCGTGAACCTCGCCTGGCAACACGTCGAAATCGACGCTGAACAGCACCTGCACTTCGCCAAACGATTTGGAGATACGCTCCGCCACGAGCACGGGTGTCCGCACTTCGCCCCCAGCCAAATTCATGCAATCCTCCCAGGCGGCTCCTCAACCGCTATGCTCCCTGTGTAAACCTTTACATGGATGATGTAAAGGTTTACATCGATCGATCATGGGGACAATGTGAGCCCTGCCGGCTTTCGCAGCCGCAACAGGAACGGTAAGGTCTCCAACGATTCCATGCGGATAGGGGGATGGACCGCGTGCCGAATTCTCAGCCAGCGACAATCGAGGACGTAGCGCGCATCGCGGAAGTGTCGATCGCGACGGTGAGCCGCGCGATCCACACGCCGGACAAGGTCGCCAAGACCACGCGTCAGCGGGTGAACCAGGCGATTGCCATCACCGGCTACACGACCAATGCCATGGCGCGCTCGCTGCGCATGGGGCGGTCGAACATGATCCTGATTCTCGCCCCTGACATCGGCGACCCGAACTTCTCCTCCACTCTCATCGGGCTGGAAAACGAGGCGCGCGCCCATGGCTTTGGCGTTCTGATTGGCCACACACAGAACGACCCGGAACGCGGCCTCGAATACCTGAAATTTCTGAGTTCCGGCCAGGCGACCGGCCTCGTGCTCTTCACCGGCCACGAACCCTTCGGCCATCAGGTCGTCGGCCAGCGCCTGCCGCCATCCGTCGCCGTATTCGAACCCGTCTTCGGCTCGAAGATATCCTATGTCGGCGTCGATGACGTAGCGGGAGCTCGGAAGGCGGCCGAACACCTGCTCTCCGCCGGCCATCGCTCCATCGCCTTCATCGGCGACAGCAAGACGCGCCTTGGCCACCAGCGCCGCCGCCAGGGTTTCGACAAGGCGCTGGACGCCGCCCGCATTCCGCCGAACCAACGCTTCGTTCTGGAAGGTGACGGCACAATCGAAAGCGGGCGCCTCGCCGTCGAGCAGCTCTTTATGCGCGACACGCTGCCCACCGCTTTCATGTGTGTCAACGATGCCACCGCCGTCGGCGTGTTGAGCGGCCTCACCGCCCGCGGCTACGACCTGCCGCACGACTTCTCCGTCATCGGCTTCGACGATGTGCCCCAGGCGACCTATGTGAACCCGGCGCTGACCACCATCCGCCAGCCCCGCACGGCCATCGGCCGCCAGGCAATGTCGCTGCTGATCAAGTCCCTCTCCGACCGCCCGACAGAGCGGCAGGAAATCCTGCTGATGCCGGATCTGATCGTGCGAGGGTCGGTGACGGGGCCAGCGAAGCGCTGAGCGGGCACTTGCTCCGCCTGGCCGGACGGACCTAAAGCAGCGCTTGGCCGTTAGACTTGGAACACCCTATGATAAACCGACATACCGGTGGCCGAGCGCGCCACCTTGTCCCATGCCATTGGAGACCATTGTGAGCGTTGCCTTCACCAAGGAAGAGAGTTCGGAAACCGCAGCAGAACTGCATTTGCCGGATCGCCCGGTCTCTCAGCATCCGAACCTGGTGACGGCGGAAGGACTGAGGCTTCTGGAGACACAGGCAGAGGAAGCCCGCGCCGCCTATCTCGCCGCCCAAGCGGTTGAGGATGTGAACGAACGCCGCCGTCAATCGGCGGTCCCCTACCGCGATCTCAAATACCTGACGGAACGGCTGCGCACAGCACAGGTCATCCCGGCGCCCGAAACCAACGCGGCCGTCGCCTTCGGCAGCAAGGTCACGTTTGAACGCGATGACGGCCGCGTCCAGACCTACCGTATCGTGGGTGAGGACGAAGCAGATCCGAAGGCGGGCTCGATATCCTTCGTCTCCCCCGTCGCGGCTCGCCTGATGGGCAAGGCCGTCGGCGATGTGGTAACGGTTGGCGACCAGGAGCTGGAGATTACCGCGATCGCTTGAAGGGCGGTCGTCAAGTGACCGCTTCACCGTCGTCATCCTCGGGCTTGTCCCGAGGATCCACTGTCGCCTGCCGGAAAATCGACATTTCAGGCGGCCGCTGCGCTCGCCCGGCATTCCGGAGCCGTCTGCACCGCAGCCACGCTCGGCAGATCCTCGGGACGAGCCCGAGGATGACGACCGGCAAAGGAATGCGAAAGGCCGGGACGCTTTCGCGCCCCGGCCCTCAAACGCACTCGAAGCGTCGAGATCAAACGTAGCGGTTGACCACGTTTTCCAGCAGTTCCTGCTTGCCGGACACCGGCTTCGGGTTGACGTTCTGGGCTTCGACGCGGGCGGCGATGGCGTCGAGGCTCTCTTCGCCGCGCAGCATCTTCTGGTTTTCGGCCTTGTCCCAACCGGCGTAACGGCTGTTGAGCGGGGCCGATAGCGCCTTGTCCTCGACCATCTTGGCAGCCGCCTTCAGGCCACGGGCGCAGCAGTCCATGCCGCCGATATGGCCGATCAGCAGGTCTTCGGCGTCGAGCGACTGACGGCGCAGCTTAGCGTCGAAGTTGGTACCACCGGTGGTGAAGCCGCCGGCCTGCAGGACCTGGTAATAGGCCAGCGCCATTTCCGGAACATTGTTCGGGAACTGGTCGGTATCCCAGCCGGACTGGTAATCGTTGCGGTTCATGTCGATCGAGCCGAAGATGCCGAGCGCACGGGCAAGTGCCAGTTCATGTTCAAAGGAGTGGCCAGCAAGGATCGCATGGCCCTGCTCGATGTTGACCTTGACTTCATTTTCGAGGCCGTAACGCTTCAGGAAGCCGTAGACGGTCGCGACATCGTAGTCGTACTGGTGCTTCGACGGCTCCTGTGGCTTCGGCTCGATCAGGATCGCGCCCTTGAAGCCGATCTTGTGCTTGTATTCGACGACGAGATTGAGGAAGCGGCCCATCTGGTCGAGTTCGCGTCCGAGATCGGTGTTGAGCAGGGTCTCGTATCCTTCGCGACCGCCCCACAGCACGTAGTTTTCACCGCCGAGCTTCAGCGTCGCGTCCATGCAGGTCTTCACGGTCGCAGCGGCAAAGGCGAAGACGTCGGGATCAGGATTGGTCGCAGCGCCCGACATGTAGCGGCGATGCGAGAACATGTTCGCCGTGCCCCAGAGCAGCTTGACGCCGGTCTCTTCCTGCTTCTTGGCGAAGTAGTCGACGATCTCGTTCAGGTTCTTGGTGTTCTCGGCGAAGCTGTTGCCTTCAGGGCGAACATCGGCATCGTGGAAGCAGTAATAGGGCGTGCCGAGCAGCTGGAAGAATTCGAAGGCGACGTCTGCCTTCATCTTCGCAGCATCCATCGTGTCCTTGAACCAGGGACGCTCGAACGTGTTGCCGCCGAACGGGTCGGTGCCCGGCCACACGAACGTGTGCCAATAGGCGACGGCAAAGCGCAGATGGTCTTCCATGCGCTTGCCCATTACCACTTCGTCCGGATTGTAGTGGCGGAAGGCCAGCGGATTGGTGCTGCCTTCGCCTTCGTATTTGATCTTCTGGGTATTGCCGAAGAAACCTGTGCTCATGGGTAGTCCTCCTTGGTGTGTATTTGACCACCCTCCCCTTGAGGGGGAGGGTCGGACCGAAGGTCCGGGGTGGGGTGATGGTGGGGTTCACCCCCACCCGCTGCTTACGCAGCGACCTCCCCCCTCAAGGGGGAGGTGGGAAATCAAAGTCCCCGGATCGCCGGATAAAGTGCCCGGTAGCGGCCGTAAGCCGCCTCGTAAGCGCCCGTCAGCTCCGAAACCGGCTCCACCGTCTCTGCCGTCTCCGGCGCCGTGCAGACCGACAACGGATCCGCTCCGGTCGCCGCGATCAGCCCGAGCCGCGCCGCCCCGAAGGCAGCCCCGAAATCGCCGTCGGCGGGAATGTCGACCGGCATGTCGAGCGCGGTGGCAATCGAGGACAGCCAGTAGCGCGAGCGCGACCCGCCGCCGATCGCGGTGACGCGGGAAATCTTCGTGCCGGCAGATTTCAGCGCCTCGAGGCTGTCGCGGATCGCAAAGGTTACGCCTTCCAGCACGGCCTGCGTCAGCACCGCGCGGTCGCTCTCATGGCCAAGTCCGATAAAGGCACCGCGGATCTTGGCATCGTTGTGCGGCGTGCGTTCACCGGAGAGATAAGGCAGGAAGGTGACGCCCGTCGGGGTCTTGAGCGCATCGCCGAGTTCGCCGGTCAGCTCGCCGGCGGATTTGCCGGTCAAGGTCGAATGCCAGTTGAGCGCATCGGTCGCAGAGAGGATGACGCCCATCTGGTGCCAGGTCTTCGGCAGCGCATGGCAAAACGCATGCACAGCACTTTCCGGCTTCGGCAGATAGGAGGCATTGGCGGCAAACAGCACGCCCGACGTGCCGAGCGAGACGAAAGCCTGGCCTTCGGCAACCGTGCCCATGCCGCAGGCCGAGGCCGCATTGTCCCCTGCCCCGCCCGCAACGACGACGTCAGAACCAAGACTCCATTTCTCGGCGAGCTCAGCGCGCAGCGTGCCCGCACGATCCGTACCCTCGACGAGGCCCGGCATCTGCTCGGCGGTCAGGCCTGTTGCCTCCAGCAATTCGCTTGACCATGCGCGCTTGCCTGTATCGAGCCAGCTCGTGCCGGCCGAATCCGACATGTCGGAGAGATATTCACCCGTCAGCCACAGGCGGAGATAATCCTTGGGCAGCAGCACCTTGGCGACCTTGGCAAAGGTCTCCGGTTCATTGTTCTTCACCCAGGCAAGCTTCGGCGCGGTGAAGCCGGGAAAGACGATATTGCCGGTCAGCGCCCGGAAGCGCGGATCGGCGTCCAGCGCGGCGGCCTCCGCATGGCTGCGCGTGTCGTTCCAGAGAATGCAGGGCCGCAAGACCCGGTCCTTGGCGTCAACAAGCGTCGCGCCATGCATGTGGCCGGAGAGCCCGATGCCCTTGACGGCGGCGAGCTCCTTCGGATGCGACGCCTTGAGGACCGCCACCGCCTCTTCGGTCGCCCGCAGCCAGTCGCCAGGCGCCTGTTCCGACCAGCCGGGATGCGGCCGCTGCACGGTGAGACCCGCGTGACCGACGCCGATCACCTGCTGCGCATCATTGATCAGCATCGCCTTGACGCTCGACGTGCCGAGATCCAATCCGAGATACATGAGTGTCCTCCATTCCTCTGCCTTCAGGGCAGATTGTCCTTCAAGAATATGTCGATACGAATGCGCTCCTGCGCGGTCACCACCGGCAGCCCGTCGGCCTTTGCCTTCAGCACACGGATGGCACTGCGCACCTCGTGGCCCGCATCCTGATTCAGCACGGCGTCAACAAGCCCCGATTGCAGCGCGCCGCGTGTCGTTTCCGTCAGTTCATGGGCAATGACGACGGGTCGTCGCTCCGAAGGCAAGCGCTCCAGCGCGCGAACCAGACCTCGATTGCCGGCACCGAGACTGTAGAGCGCCACGATGTCGTCCTGAGCCGCAAACAGTTCCGTGACCAGACGCTCCACGACCGCGGGATCGTCTCGGCCTTCGAGCACAGGCAGCAGACCGAGTTCAGGGAAGTCGGCCGCGATCAGCGCGGCAAACGCCTCGCACCGCTCGCGATGGTCGCGGACCAGCATGGAACCGGCAAGCACGGCGACCTTGCCCTGTCGGCCACCCGCAAAGCGGCCGAGCAGGCTTGCGGCCGTGCGTCCGGCAGCCGCGTTGTCGATACCCGCATAATGGTCACGCTCGGCGCCTGAGAGATCCGACACCAGCGTCACCAGCGGAATTCCCGCGGAGCCCACCTCGGCAGCAGCCGCGGCGACCTCGGGCGCATCGACAGCCACGAAGGCGATGCCGGCGGGCGACTGATCTGCGGCCTCGCGAAGTGCTGCCGCAAGCGCCGCCGCGTCAAAGGCCGGCACGTCGACGAGGCGGATGGCGATCCGCTCCACCGCAGCGCGCGCACTTGCCTCTTCAAGCGAAAGCCTGAGGCCACGCATGAAGGAATTGTCGTTCGAGGGAATGATGAAGGTCAGCGGATAGACGCGCCCCTTGGCGAGGTTGGCAGCAGCCACATCACGCACGAAGCCCAGGTCGCTGACGGCCTGGTCCACCTTCTCGCGGGTGCGCGCACTGACGCCCGGCCGCCGGTTCAGAACCCGGTCGACGGTGGCGAGGCTCACGCCCGCACGGTTCGCAATGTCATGAACGGTCGGCTTCATTCTCTCCTCCGGCGCCTGTCCTACACGACCGGATGAGGTACGTAAATCAGAAATCTGATGTACGTACCTCTAATCCAGCAAAAAAATCAGGCCGCCCCATCGAGTGGGACGGCCTGAATCTGGAGATCAGCACAGGTCTAGACCCCCAAGCTTGATCGGGCATGGTGCGTCAGTGGCCGGCACCGGCCGGTGCCGCTCCCTTCGGCTTCTTCAGAAGCAGCGCGAGGAAGACGAGGGCGGCGAAGAGCACGGTCAGACCCAAGAAGACATCCATGAAGGACAGGAGCCAGGCCTGTCGGGTCACGACACCCGAAAGCTTCTGAATGGCAACCGCCGTGCCATCGAGACCATAGCTGTCGTAGTTCGCGCCGACACTGGCAAGCCAGTCGAGTGCTGCCTGATTGCCCCAGGAAAGCTGCTCCGAAAGCCGAGCGTAGTGGTCGTCGGTGCGCTGCGTCAGCATGGTGTTGATGATGGCGAGGCCGACGGCCCCACCGAGATTGCGCGTCAGGTTGAACAGGCCCGATGCATTCTTGATGCGATCCGGGGGCAGCGTGCCGAGCGCCAGATTGTTGATCGGCACCATGCAGATCATCAGCGAGCAGCCGCGCAGGATCTGCGGCACGAGCAGTTCGTAGAAATCCCAGTCCGCGGTAATCCCGGTCATCATGTAGGTGCCGAGCGCAAAGCCGCCGAAACCGATCATCATCATCACGCGCGGATCGAGCTTGCCCGACAGCACACCGGCAACAGGCGCCGTGAGGAACATGGCAGCACCCGACACGAACATGGTCTCGCCGATCATCAGCGAGTCATAGCCGCGTATGCGCCCGAGATAGAGCGGATAGAGATAAGTGAGCCCGTAGAGCCCAACCCCCATGATGAAGGAGAACAGCGAACCGAAGGCGAAATTGGCGTTCGAAAACGCCCTGAGATCGACGACCGGCAGTTCGACCTTGAAGACGCGACGGAAGAAGATGAAGCCGCCAATCACCATCGCAACTGTGCCCATGACGATATGATGGTCGTTGAACCAGTCCTTGTTGTTGCCCTCTTCCAGCACGAACTCCATCGAGCCCAGGAAGACGGCCATCGCGGCGAGCCCCCACCAGTCGAACTTCTTCAAGAGCTTCAGGTCCGGCTTGTCGAAATCGATCAGGCTCCAGGCGGCGGCCGCGACCAGCACACCCGGGACGACATTGATCAGGAAGAGCCAGTGCCAGGACATGGCATGGCTGATATAGCCGCCGATCGTCGGGCCAATGGTTGGCGCGAGCGTGGCGACCAGACCGACCATCGGCGAAACGATGTTGCGCTTGGACGGCGGGAAGATGGTGAAGGCAGCAGCAAACACGGACGGGATCATGCCGCCGCCGATGAAACCCTGGATCGCGCGGTAGACGATCATCTGCTCGATATTGGTGGCGGTGGCACAGAGAGCGCTGGCCAGGGTGAACCCGGCAGCACAGAAGGTAAACAGCACTCGGGTCGACACGATGCGCGCCAGCACACCCGAAAGGGGGATCATGATCACTTCGGCGATCAGATAGGATGTCTGCACCCAGGCGACTTCGTCGGAGCCGGCGCCGAGACCGGCCTGGATCTCGGCCAGCGAAGCTGAAACGATCTGGATGTCGAGGATCGACATGAACATGCCGAAGACCATCGCCAGAAAGGCAAGGACGCGTCTGGGATTCATCCGCTCCTCGGCCGGTGCCGAGGGCGCGATGTCCTGTGTGGTGATTGCGGCCATGACACGGCCCTTTCGCTTACGACTGCCGGTGGTTTACTTTGCGGCAAGCGCCTGGCCCGAAGGGGCCGTGCGGGTGTCGACGTCGACGATGACGCTGAGGCCGGCACGCAAATGGCCGCCGGCAAGCGCGTCCTTGGGCAAAGCGATGCGCACGGGCACACGCTGGACGACCTTGGTGAAGTTGCCGGTCGCGTTTTCGGCCGGCAGCATGGAGAAGATGGCACCCGAGGCCGGCGCAATGGAGGTCACGGTGCCTTCGAGCGGCTGGTCACCATAGGCATCGACATGGATCGAAACCTTGGAGCCCGGCACCAGATGCGCGATCTGTGTCTCTTTGAAGTTGGCCTCGATGAAGAGCTCGTTCGTCGGCACCAGAGCGGCGAGCCGCTTGCCGGCGGATACGAGATCACCTGCCTGAACGGACAAATTGCCCACGACACCGTCATAGGGCGCCTTGAGAACGGTGAAATCGAGATCGCGCTTGGCCTTGGCCACGACCTGATCCTGCACGCGCACCGCGTTGACGGCTTCTTCGCGTTGCGCCTTCAGTATCGAAAGATTGGCATCGGCAGAATCCACTGCGGCCTGACCGGCAACGAGGTTGGCCCGCGCCTGGTCGAGCGCGACCTGCGCATTGTCAAGATCGGCAGCCGTGCCGACGCTCTTGGTAGCAAGCTCGTTGGCGCGCTTTTCGGTGATCTCGGCGCCACGCACGGCAGCCTCCAGGGATCCGAGCTGCGCCTTGGCCTGGGCGACACTCGCCTGGCCACCTACGATCTGTGCATCGATGCGCTTCACCGCCAGCTCTGAACTCTGCTTCCCGGCGACCGCCTGTTCATAGGCGATCTGGTAATCGCCACCATCGAGTGTCACCAGAAGATCACCCGCATGCACGACCTGATTGCTGGCAACGTTTACCTTGGCGACATAGCCCGAGACCTTGGGTGAGATGATCGCGATGTCACCCTCGATATAGGCGTCTTCCGTCGACACCATGAAACGGCCGGTGGTCCACCATTCATAGCCGTACCAGGCGCCACCGGCGACGAGTGCGGCAAGGATGACGGGCAGGACCGGACTGCGCCGCTTCGGCTTGGGAGCCGATGGCTCCGGGGCCTGATGGGGCACCCCGGCATCCGTCTCTGTTGCGGGCGCGGCCTCATTCCGATCGACTGGAGTGGAGTTGGAATGAAGGGCGGTGGATCTTTGCGTCGCTGACATGGCACGGACCGGGGATTGGTTGAAATTGTTCGAACTGAACCGTTCGGTTCGATTGACATAGACAGTTTTTTCCCCCATATCAAGTGCCAGCAACGAGCTTCTGCGCAGCGGATGTTCGGTTACGTTAATTTTTCTTTGGTCAGGATATGTCGAAACAAACCCAGGAAACTGCCATGACACCCCCTTGCTACCCCGTCGCCGGGGTTGGCCGCTTTGCTGCGGGGTCGGATCCCGTCAAGCGGGGGCAGATCCTGGACGGGGCGCATCGCGTCTTCATGAAAATGGGCTATGACGCCGCCAGTATGAATGACGTCACCCGCGAGGCGGGCGTGTCGAAGGGCACCATCTATGTTTACTTCCAGAGCAAGGAAGAGCTTTTCGCCGCCCTGATCGAACGCGCCAAGGGTTTGTTCACTGAAAGCGTGCGCGAACTGCTCTCACAGCATCCGGATCCCAATGAAGGCCTGCGTCGTTTTGCCTATGCCTTCGTCGACCAGATCTTTGATTCCGAGATGATTTCCGCGATGCGCATCCTTCTCGGCGTCATCGACCGCATGCCGTCGCTCTGTCAGCGTTTCTTCGCGGGCTCGCCGAACAATGTGCGAACCGTGCTGAAGGATTATCTCGACCAGCAGGTCGCGGCAGGCCGCCTGGACATCGATGACACCGATCTCGCTGCGGCGCAGTTTCTGGAGTTGACCATGGGCAGTTTCTTCAAGGGCAAGCTCTTCAACGACATCCCTGTTCGCCCTCAAGACTCCGAGCTGGAACGTGTCATCGGTGGCGGCATGAAGGTGTTTTTCGGCGCTTACAGGGCAAAGCCCTCCGCGCCTTAACCGGACGGCTGACGCCGACCCTTGCCAACTGCGCCATTTTGTCCCATTTGCTGCTGGTCCCTTCCCCATCGATGGAACCCGTTCATGCAGGCTATTCTTCCGCTCCTTCAGGATCCCGCCGCCTGGGTCGCACTCGTGACGCTGGTCGTCATGGAGATCGTCCTCGGCATCGACAACCTGATCTTCATCTCGATCCTGACGAACAAGCTGCCGCAGGAAATGCGGGAAAAAGCGCGTCGCATCGGCATCGGCCTCGCGCTCGTCATGCGTTTGGCACTTCTGGGCACCGTCGCCTGGATCGTGCAGCTGACCACGCCGGTCTTCGAACTCTTCGGCCATGGCTTCTCCTGGAAGGACATGATCCTGATCGCCGGCGGCCTCTTCCTGGTCTGGAAGGCGACGAAGGAAATACATCACGCCGTGGACCCGGTGGACAAGGATGAGGACTTCATCGCCTCGACCGCATCGACCACCTTCGCGAGCGCCATCGGTCAGATCCTGATCCTCGACCTCGTCTTCTCGATCGACAGCATCATCACCGCCGTCGGCATGACGCCGCATGTCCCGATCATGGTGGTCGCCGTGCTTGCAGCCGTCACCGTGATGCTGGTTGCGGCAACGCCGCTTGCCAACTTCATCGAGAAGAACCCGACCATCGTCATGCTGGCATTGGCCTTCCTCATGATGATCGGCACGACGCTGATCGCCGAGGGCATGGGCTTCCACGTACCGAAGGGTTACGTCTATGCCGCCATGGCCTTCTCGGCGCTGGTCGAAGTGCTCAACATGTTTGCGCGGCGCAAGCGTGAGCGGGACCGCAAGCTCAAGGTCACCACCACCCATTGATCATGGCTACAGTTCAGTTCCAGAAAGGCCCGTCTTTGAGATGGGCCTTTTTTTAACGTCGAACTGGCTCGGCGGGAACCGATCTGCCCTTGCCAGACTTGTCGCAAGCACCTACGCCTTCCCCCCACAACGCCAGCATTACGCCGGAACCCCATGACATACGAGCAGATCCTCGCCTTCGGCATCATCGCCATCATGATGGCGGCCTTTCTGTGGGAGAAGTTCCGCTATGACGTGATCGCCTGCTGCGCCCTCGTCGCAGCCGTCGCCGTCGGTCTGGTTCCCCCTGGCGAGGCCTTTTCCGGCTTCTCGGACGATATCGTCATCATCGTCGGTAGCGCTCTGGTGGTCAGCGCCGGCGTGGCGCGCTCGGGCGTCGTCGATCTCGCGATCAAACGCTTCTTCCCGGCGCTCACCGCGTTGCACGGTCAAATGCTTCTCCTTCTCTTGACGGTGGCGGTCCTGTCCGCCTTCATCAAGAACATCGGCGCGCTCGCGATCATGATGCCGGTTGCGTTTCAATTCGCGCGGCGCTCCAACGTGCCTCCTTCGGTCTTTCTGATGCCGATGGCCTTCGCGGCTCTGCTCGGTGGCCTGATGACCCAGATCGGAACCTCGCCGAACATCGCAGTGTCGCGTCTGCGCGAGGAGTTGACCGGCCAGCCCTTCACCATGTTCGACTTCACACCGGTGGGCGGGCTGCTGACCATAGCCGGCATCGTCTTTCTGATCTTCTTCTACTGGCTGGTTCCACGACGTGAAAACCAGAACCCGTCGCTGCAGGAAGCACTGGAAAGTTCGAGCTTCGCGACCGAAGCCATGATCACGAGGCAGTCGCCCTTCGTCGGCAAGACGCTGCATCAGCTCTTGCAGACTTCGCATGGCGAGGTCACGGCAAGCGCCATCCTGCGCGGGCACACCCGTCTATCGCCTTTCCCGGACGTCCTCCTGCACGAGGAGGACACACTTCTGCTGGAAGGCGCTTCCGAAGCACTCGACCGGATCGTGTCGCAGGGCAATCTCAGCCTCTCGGGCAATACCGAGGGCGACATCAAGACACGCGGTGACATCTCCTCCGTCGAGGCCGTGATTGGCCGCGGATCGCCGCTCATCGGCCAGACGACCAGTGAACTCTCTTTGGTCCACACTTACGGTGTCAATCTGCTCGCCGTCAGTCGCCAGGGAAAGCGCATCCGCGAACGCCTGGGCCAGCTGACGCTGCGTTCCGGCGATGTGGTGCTGCTGCAGGGCCTGCGCCAGCAGATGCCGGCGATCCTGACCGAACTGGGCTGCCTGCCGCTTGCGGAACGCGAGATCCTGCTCGGCACCAGCCGCAACATCATCGTTCCCCTCGCCATCCTTGCCATCGCCATGGGGGCGACGGCGCTGGGGCTCGCGCCTGTCGCGATGGCATTCTTTGCAGCAGCCCTCGCCATGGTGGCCTTCGGCGTCATTCCAGTGAGTGAAGTCTACCGCGCCGTCGATGGGCCCATCCTGGTGATGCTCGCAGCCCTGATCCCCGTCGCCGATACGTTGCGCACCTCCGGTGGCAGTGACGTGATCGCCGGCTGGCTCAACGCGGTCGCAGGCGGCCTTCCCGTCTGGGGAGCGGTCGGCATTATCTTGCTGACGGCCATGGCTGTCACGCCCTTCCTCAACAATGCAGCGACCGTTCTGGTTATGGCGCCGATCGCCGCGAGCTTCGCGACGGGCCTCAACTACAAGCCGGAAGCCTTCCTGATGGCGGTGGCGATCGGTGCCGGCTGCGACTTCCTCACCCCCATCGGCCACCAGTGCAATACTCTGGTCATGGGTCCCGGCGGCTACAAGTTTTCAGACTATCCGCGCCTGGGACTTCCCCTGTCGATCCTGATCGTGCTGGTCTCTGTCCCAGCCCTTCTCATGGTCTGGCCCGTTCAGTAACCGCAAGACAGGCAAAACGCGCAAAGAAAAACCCGTGTCGGCGGACACGGGTTTTCCTTTGGGGCGGGGACTTGGGGGAGAGCGCTGGCCTCGCGGTTAAGGGGCTCGCGTGTCGGCTTCAACGAGGGAAAAAGTGGCGGGGGCACCGACTTATCTGATCCTCGCATTTGCCGGACGTAGCCAGCGCTCTGACCCAATAACGCCGGATCCAGCGTCGAGTTCCGTCGCCGGGAAAATTTTTTGATTTTTCTGCGCATCCTCCCGGCGGCCGGTTTCCGTGGTTTTTCTTGACGCACGGCCATGAATATGGCCTAAGGCCAGCCGGTGGAACAGGCGGCACATCTGGCGCCTCGTCCTGTCCGCGCAGCCATCACAGGCAGTCTCACAACCTTGTTGATCCGGCGCTTGTGCGTCTGATCCCCGCACGCACCACGAGCTGAGTTCATGACCAATTCCGGCGTCCGCGTCCGCATCGCACCCTCCCCGACCGGCGAGCCCCATGTCGGCACCGCCTATATCGCGCTGTTCAACTACCTCTTCGCGAAGAAATTCGACGGCGAGTTCATCCTGCGCATCGAGGACACCGACGCGACCCGCTCGACCGCCGAGTTCGAGCAGAAGGTTCTGGACGCGCTGAAATGGACCGGCCTCAGCTGGTCAGAAGGCCCCGATGTGGGCGGCCCCTACGGCCCCTATCGTCAGTCCGAGCGCAAGGATCTCTACCGCCCCTTCGTCGACAAGATGCTCGACAATGGCGGCGCCTTCCGTTGCTTCTGCACGCCGGAACGGCTGGAGAGCATGCGCGAAGCCCAGCGCGCCGCTGGCAAGCCGCCGGGTTATGACGGCCTCTGCCTGCATCTGAAGGCCGAGGAAGTGACGGCCCGCGTTGAAGCCGGCGAGCCGCATGTCGTGCGCCTCAAGGTGCCGACCGAAGGCTCCTGCGATTTCCACGACGGCGTCTATGGCGACGTGTCGATCCCGTGGGAAAGCGTCGACATGCAGGTGCTGCTCAAGGGCGACGGCATGCCGACCTATCACATGGCCAACGTCGTCGACGACCACATGATGAAGATCACCCATGTCGCCCGCGGCGAGGAGTGGCTGGCCTCGGTGCCGAAGCACATCCTGATCTACAAGCATCTAGGCCTTGAGCCGCCCGTCTTCATGCACCTGTCGCTGATGCGCAATCACGACAAGTCGAAGCTGTCGAAGCGCAAGAACCCGACTTCGATCTCATATTACTCGGCCCTCGGCTACCTGCCGGAAGCGCTGATGAACTTTCTCGGCCTGTTCTTCATCCAGATCGCCGAAGGCGAAGAGCTCCTGTCGATGGAAGAGCTGATCGCAAAGTTCGACCCCGACAACCTGTCCAAGGCCGGCGCGATCTTCGATATCCAGAAGCTCGATTGGCTGAACGGCCGCTGGCTGCGTGAAAAGCTGACACCGGAAGAGTTTGTCGCCCGCGTGCTCGACTGGTCGATGGAGAACGATCGCCTGGTCGAAGGCCTGAAGCTCGCCCAGAGCCGTGTCACCAAGCTCGGGGAAGTCCCCCCACTCGCCGGCTTCCTGCTCGCCAACGACGTCGGCCTGACGCCCGCCTCCTTCGGCGGCTTGAAGACCAGCCCGGCCGAGACGCTCGAAATCGTCACCACCGTTCAGGCGGATCTCGAAAAGATCCTCGAATGGAATGTCACGACCATCGAGGAAGAGCTGCGCGCGATCTCCGACCGCATGGGCAAGAAGCTCCGCGTCGTCACCCCGCCCCTCTTCGTCGCCGTCTCCGGCAGCCAGCGTTCGCTGCCGCTGTTTGACTCTATGGCGCTCCTCGGCCGCTCGGTCGTGCGCCAGCGGCTGAAGGTTGCGATCCAAGTGCTGACCGCGATGGCGGGTGCACAGAATTAACGACTGAGTGCCGCCACAAGGGGCGGTGCAGAAACTACCCCCCTCTGCCCTGCCGGGCATCTCCCCCACAAGGGGGGAGAGCGGGCAAGCCCGAACCGGCGGAGACCAGTCTCCCCCCTTGTGGGGGAGATGTCACGAAGTGACAGAGGGGGGTGAAACACACTCCAGGCCGATCCGAGGCGATATACAATGACCGAACAGACCACCGAAACCGCCCTCTCCTCCGACCCGACGGAAGTCCGCCGCCAGAAACTGGCGCTGCTGCGCGAACAGGTCGGCGACGTCTATCCGGCGCATTTCCACCGCACGATGACCAATGCGGAATTCGCCGAGAAATACGCAGGCCTCGAGCTGGACCAGCTGTCGGACGACATCATCACGGTCGCCGGCCGCGTCTATTCCTCGCGCAATTCCGGCATGTTCATGGACATCCATGACGCCTCCGGCAAGATCCAGATCTTCTCCCACAAGGACACGACCCCGGAAGAAGCCCGCGCGCTGCTGCCGATGATCGACCTCGGCGACATCATCGGCGTCAAGGGCCAAGTGCGCCGCACCAAGCGTGGCGAACTGACCATCAACGCCCACGAAATCACCATGCTGACCAAGACCCTTCTCCCGATGCCGGAGAAGTATCATGGCCTCGCCGACATCGAGCTGCGCTACCGCAAGCGCCATCTCGACATCCTCACCAATGAGGAATCCAAGCTCCGCTTCCAGCAGCGCTCGAAGATCGTCTCCGGCATCCGCCGCTTCCTGGAGGGCGAAGGCTTCCTGGAAGTCGAGACGCCGATGCTGCAGACCGTCTATGGCGGCGCAACGGCTGAACCCTTCAAGACCCACCACAACACGCTGAAGATGGACATGTATCTGCGCATCGCGCCGGAACTGTTCCTGAAGCGCACGCTGGTATCGGGCCTTGCCGACAAGGTGTTCGAGGTCAACCGCAACTTCCGCAACGAAGGTGTATCGACCCGCCACAATCCCGAATTCACCATGATGGAATGCTACTGGGCCTATGCCGATTACGAAGACATCATGGGCCTCGTCGAGCGCATGTTCGAGACGCTCGCGATCAGCATTCACGGCACGACCGACCTCACCTTCGGTGACAAGCAGATCTCCTTCAAGGGTCCGTTCAAGCGCGTGCCCATGCCCGACGCCGTCAAGGAAGCAACCGGCATCGACTTCCTCGCCATGAAGACCGACGAGGAAGCCCGCACCGCCGCCAAGGCCGCCGGCTTTGCCGTTGAGAAGGACTGGACCTGGGGCGAATGCCTCGCCTTCATCTTCGAGGAAAAGGTCGAGGGCACGCTGATCCAGCCGAGCCACGTCACCCACTTCCCGAAGGACATCTCGCCCTTCGCCAAGGAGGTCCCGGGCGAACCGCGCCTGGTCGAGCGTTTCGAGACCTATTGCAACGCCTGGGAAGTCGGTAACGCCTTCTCCGAACTCAATGACCCGGAAGAGCAGCGCAAGCGCATGGTCGAACAGCTCGAACAGGCCCATTCGCGCGGCGAAAAGGACAAGCAGCTGGATGACGAGTTCCTCGATGCGATCGACCAGGGCATGCCGCCGGCCGGTGGCCTCGGTATCGGCGTCGACCGTCTGATCATGCTTTTGACCAACGCCCCGTCGATCCGCGACGTGATCCTTTTTCCGGCACGCCGCAACCGCAGCGACTGAGCAGGCATAACCATCACATGCAAAAGCCCCGGCCTTTAAGGACCGGGGCTTTTGTGTTTCTTGGCGGCGAGTTGAAGCGCGTGGTGTCCAGGCAATGTCAGCGATCAGTGATCGGCCTTGGCATGCTCGTCGCCCTTGGCCTTTGCCTTGGGCGGCAGGATTGCCTCGTCCTCGGCCGGCACATGCGCGTCTGTCGCGGCACCGCGCTCTTCCGGCTTCGTCACCGCCGCGGCAGCACCCGCACCGTCTGGCGCGATCGGCTGTGCCCGCATCTTTTCGAGCCAGGCCGCCCCGTGGTCGGCACTCTTGGCACCATCCGAACCCTCGGCGGGCTTGGCTTCAGCGGCAACATCCGCGACGGGCACCTCTTCTTCGGAACTGCCGAGCCCGACCATGCTCTTCAGCGATGAGAACCAGCCGTCGCCTTCGGAGGGCACCTTTTCGGCCACCGACGTCTCACCGGCAGCAGCGTCATGGCCTGCGGCTTGTTCGACCGCACCGTCGTGGCTGCTTTCGTCCGCGCTATGGGCCGCAGCCTCATCGACAACAGCGGGCTTCTCTTCGGTATGCGCGACCTGTTCTGCCCCATGCTCGGGCGCAGCCGCATGCGCCGCATCGGCAGCCGGTTCCTCACCATGCGCGGCAGGATCCGTTGCAGCATGTTCGGTAACCGCGTCACCATGCGTCTCGGCAGAGCCTGCGTCCCCGTGTGCGACAGCAGCCGGCTCCGCATGATCCTCAGCCGGCGCCTCGTGACCCTCGGCCACGGCACCATGGCCATCGGCTGGCGCGGCATGGCCATCCGCCGGGGTAGCGTGACCATCGGCAGGCGCTTCGTCGCCGCCGAGACCGACCATGCCCATCAACGAGGCCATCCAGCCCTTGTCTTCAGCACCATGTTCGGCAACCGGCGTATCCTCGCCATGCTCGCCGGCAGGCGCTTCGCCATGTCCTTCAACGGGTGCTTCGCCGTGGCCATCGGCCGGGGCCGCGCCGTGACCATCGCTTCCGCCGTGGCCGTCGGCCGCCTTCTCCCCGTGCCCCGCCGCCGCGGCACCATGACCATCGCCTTCCGGCACGACGACTTCCGCCTTTAAGCAATCGGTCTGGTCGTTGAGCTTCGCGACAAGACCTTCGATATCGGCTTCGAGCATGTCGATGCGATCGCCGAAGAACTGGCCATTTGGCGCGGCAAGACCATCGACGTAACGCGCAGTGAACACACGCGCCGAGACTTCCTCAGGCACATGGGCCGGGTCGGGAACATAGACGACATCGGCGCCGACGGCGCGGCCGCGCATGCCGGAACGATCCTTCGGACCGTTCGCGTCTAGCACGACGACCTGCACCAGATCGGCTTTCTTCGTTTCCTGCACCGCTTTGGCCACGCGCAGCGCCGTCTTGACGCGTGTCAGCCCGTCGCCGGGCTCATTGGTCGTGACGAATGTGCGGACCCAGAAACGGTCCTTCTTGTGGATTTCGACCGAGGTGACCTCGGTGCATTCGAGCCCGTTCAATTCGGCATAGGACGGGCCGAGCAAAGTGTCTGCGCCGATATAGACGGCGGCCGCACCCGTGCCACCGAGGGCCACGAGAACCCCGCCTAAAACCAGCATGAGCTTTCGTGAAAGGTGGATCTTGGGCACCTTCACGCTTGGAACTCCGCCATGACACCGTCCCGACTGTTTACGCAATACTGACAGCCACCATACGCCCCTCTCCTTGCGGAACCTTTAACCCGGGCTTTCCAGTTCCGGCACATCTGTTCGGCAGCGCTTTTTGCAAATGATTTGCAAGAGCGTTGACATCGGCGAGAAGCGCGATAGATTTTAATGCGAATGAGTTGCAAGAACAGGAATGAACATGGTCTCGAAGCTTGCCTCCCGTCTCCTCGCCCTGGCGCTCCTGCTGCCGGGCACGGCCCTTGCCGACGACAAGCCCAAGGTCGTGACGACCTTCACCGTGATTGCCGACATCGCGCAGAACGTCGCCGGCGATGCCGCGACCGTCGAAAGCATCACCAAGCCCGGCGCCGAGATCCACGGCTACCAGCCGACACCGCGCGACATCCTGAAGGCCCGCGATGCCGATCTGGTCCTGCGCAACGGGCTGAACCTCGAAGCCTGGTTCGAGAAATTCCTCGCCAATCTCGGGGATGTGCCGACGGTCACCGTCAGCGACGGCATCGAGCCGATGGGCATCGCCGGCGGCGCCTATGACGGCAAACCCAATCCGCATGCCTGGATGTCGCCTGAAAACGCGCTCATCTATGTCGAGAACATCCGCAAGGCGCTGACCGATCTCGACCCCGCCAATGCCGCGATCTACGAGGCCAATGCCCGCACCTATTCGCAGAAGATCAGCGCCGAGATCGAGCCAATGAAGGCGGAGATCGCCACGATCCCGGAAACCGAGCGCTTCCTGGTAACGAGCGAAGGCGCCTTCTCCTACCTTGCCCGCGACCTCGGCATGAAGGAACTCTATCTCTGGCCGATCAATGCCGACAGCCAGGGCACGCCCCAGCAGGTCAAGGCCGTGGTTGATCAAGTGATCGAAAACAAGATCCCCGTCGTATTCTCGGAAAGCACCGTCTCCGACAAGCCGGCCCAACAGGTGGCGGCCGAAACCGGAGCCCGTTACGGCGGCATCCTCTATGTGGACTCGCTCAGCGAGCCGGACGGTCCGGTCCCGACCTATCTGGATCTCTTGAAGGTGACGGTCTCGACCATCGTGAAGGGATTTGCCGGATGATCATGGGATCGGGCACCAGACGCAACCGGGAGGGGATCGCCGCAGAGGACGTGACGGTCACCTATCGCAATGGCCACACCGCCCTGCGTAAAGCGAGCTTCGCCATCCCGCCCGGAACCATCACCGCCCTTGTCGGCGTCAACGGCGCCGGCAAGTCGACGCTTTTCAAGGCGATCATGGGCTTCGTGCCGGTGGCCTCAGGTGAGATCAGCGTGCTCGGCATGAGCGTGAAGCAGGCGCTGAAGGAAAACCTCGTCGCCTATGTGCCCCAGGCCGAAGAAGTCGACTGGAACTTCCCCGTCCTCGTCGAAGACGTCGTGATGATGGGTCGGTATGGCCACATGAACTTCCTGCGCATCCCCTCGAAACGCGATCACCAGCTCGTCGATGAGGCCCTTTCCCGCGTCGGCATGAGCGACTACCGCAAGCGCCAGATCGGAGAACTCTCTGGCGGTCAGCGCAAGCGCGTCTTCCTCGCCCGGGCGCTTGCCCAGGAAGGCCAGGTGATCCTGCTCGACGAACCCTTCACCGGTGTTGACGTAACCACCGAGGAACAGATCATCGGATTGATGAAGGACCTGCGCGCGGAAGGGCGTGTCATGCTGGTCTCTACCCACAATCTCGGCAGCGTGCCCGACTTCTGCGACCGCACCATCTTCGTCAAGGGCACGGTCATCGCCTCGGGCAAGACTGAAGACACCTTCACCGAAGGGAACCTCAAGACTGCCTTCGGCGGCGCGCTGCGCCACTTCGTACTCGCAGGCCGCGACCTGCACGACGATGATGATGGCCGCGAAGTCACCGTCATCACCGACGACGAACGCCCGTTCGTCATCTATGGCCAGCCGAAACCAGGAGCCGCCGATGCTCGCGACCCTGGTTGAGCCTTTCACCTATGATTACATGCGCAACGCCATTTTGGTGAGCGCACTCGTCGGTGGCGTCTGCGGTTTCCTCTCCGCCTATCTCATGCTCAAGGGCTGGTCGCTGATCGGCGATGCCCTCTCCCATGCCATCGTGCCGGGCGTCGCCGGCGCCTATATGCTGGGTTTACCCTTCGCCTTCGGCGCCTTTCTGTCGGGCGGTCTGGCGGCCTTTGCCATCCTCTTCCTCAATCAGCGCACCAAGCTGAAGGAAGATGCGATCATCGGCCTGATCTTCACCTCCTTCTTCGGCCTCGGCCTGTTCATGGTCTCGATCTCGCCCGTCTCGATCGACATCAAGACCATCGTGCTTGGCAACATCCTTGCGATCACGCCCGCCGACACGCTGCAGCTGGTCCTGATCGGCGGCGTCAGCCTTCTCGTGCTGACGCTGAAATGGAAAGACCTGATGGTCACCTTCTTTGACGAGAACCACGCCCGTTCGATCGGCCTGAAGCCCGAGCGCCTCAAGGTGATCTTCTTCACTCTGCTTGCGGCCTCCACCGTTGCCGCCATGCAGACCGTCGGCGCCTTCCTCGTCATCGCCATGGTCGTGACGCCCGGCGCTACAGCTTACCTTCTGACCGACCGCTTCCAGCGTCTGATCATAATGGCACTTGCCATCGGTGCCGGCACCAGCTTCATCGGCGCCTATGCGAGCTACTTCCTCGACGGCGCGACGGGCGGCATCATCGTCGTCCTGCAGACCCTGATCTTCCTCGCAGCCTTCGTTTTCGCCCCGAAGCACGGCTTGCTGGCCGCCCGCAGCCGCGCCCGCGAAGCGCTGGAACCCATGCCTTCCGCAGCCACGGCAGAACCGCACCGCCTGCCCGAGGAGCGGCCGGCATGAGCGAAACCCTCGAACTCGCGATCCTGCCCTTCCAGCTTCCCTTCATGCAGTCGGCCTTCGTGGTGACGCTGATGATCGCCATCCCCATGGCGCTGCTATCCTGCCTGCTGGTGTTGAAAGGCTGGTCCCTGATGGGCGACGCCGTCTCCCATGCCGTACTGCCGGGCGTCGTCATCGCCTACATCGTTGGCATTCCACTCGCCATCGGCGCCTTCGTCGCCGGCCTCCTCTGCGCGCTGCTAACCGGCTTCATCAAGGAGAACAGTCGGATCAAGGAAGATACGGTGCTGGGCATTGTCTTTTCCGGCATGTTTGGCCTCGGCCTCGTGCTCTATGTGCAGGTCGAAAGCTCCGTCCACCTTGACCACATCCTCTTCGGCGACATGCTGGGCCTCCTGCCGTCGGATCTGGTCGAAACCGGCCTCATCGCCCTCTTTGCCACGCTCTTTCTGATTGTCCTGCGCAAGGACCTGCTGGTGCACGCTTTCGATCCCCAGCATGCGCAGGCCATCGGCCTCTCGGTGCGCCTGCTGCATTATGGCCAACTCGCCGTGCTCTCCCTCGTCGTCGTCGGCGCATTGAAGGCCGTCGGCATCATCCTCTCGGTCGCGATGCTGGTTGCCCCCGGCGCCATCGCCTTCCTGGTGACGAAGCGCTACGGGACCATGCTTCTCACCGCCGTCGCGGTCGCAGTCTCGTCCTCGCTGGCTGGCATCTATCTCAGCTTCTTCATCGACAGCGCTCCCGCCCCGACCATCGTGCTGATCATGAGCGGGATCTTTATCGTGACCTTCCTGATCGGGCAGATCCGCAACCGGAATTCGGAAGCCAGCGCCTAGACCCGCGCCTCTTCTTCGGCGCGCTTGGCCCGGCGGGACACCACCCATTCCCGCCAGACGGTAAAAAGCCCGGCGCCGACGACGATGACGGCACCGACCACCGTATTCCAGCGCAGGACCTCGCCGAACACTGTTACCGCAATCATTGCACCCAGCACGAGCTGCCAGTAGGAGATCGGCTGGACGATGACCGCATCGAGGTTCTCATAGGCCCTGATCAGCGCCAGATGCCCGACGATGCCGGTGCAGCAGAGGCCGATCATCAGGCCCCAACCGGCCGGCGTGAACGGTGTCCAGAAGAAGGGACCGAGCAGGTTCGAACCGATGAAGCCGACGATCGCCAGATAGAAGAAGCTGGTCGAAGGCTGGTCGTCGCGACTGACGAGACGTGTGGCAATCCCGTAAATTGCCCCCAGCACCGAGCAGATCAGCGGCAGCCAGATATAGGAATTGAAGCCGTCCCCGCTGGGCGCCAGCATGATCACCACGCCGACGAGGCCGAAGAGGATCGCCGTCCAGCGCCGCCAGCCGACCTTTTCCCCGAGGATCGGCATGGAGAGGAGCGCGACGAAGATCGGCCCGGCCGCGAAGATCGCCTGGCTTTGGGCAAGCCCCACCTGCGTGAAGGCGACGATCGAGATCAGGATCTGCGAGAAGAGAATGAGACCCCTGAGGATTTGCAGAAACGGCCGCTTCGTATTGACCGCGACACTCAAGCCACCGGACGACCGCATCGCCAGAAACAGCGCGAAGGCGACGAAGGCCCAGTAACGCACCATAGCCACCTGCACCGGCGAATGGGTTTCGCCAAGATGCTTGGAAAGGCCGTCCTGGATGGCAAAGACGGAAAAGGCGAGAAACGTGAAGATATAGCCGAGCGGCGTCGATTTCATGGGGCAATGGGAGCTTTGCACGAGGAGGGATCCGTGGACGAACCAACGGCGCGGGCATAACAATCCTACACCCTGAGCGGGTCTTGACCAGTGCAGTTTTGCAAACCTGCCCTGCAACCTGACAACCAATCATCCTGCCATCACGACCGCCTTGCCTCACAGCGGGCGCCATGCTTGAAAGAGCCATGGCCTTCACCCTCCGTCAGTTGCAGTATTTCGTCGCCGTCGCCGAACAGGGATCGGTCACGCGCGCCGCCCAGAACCTCTCGATCTCCCAGTCTTCGGTGACCGAAGCGATCAAGGAGCTAGAAGGCGATCTCGGCGTCGAGCTCTTCGAGCGCCACCCGCGCGGCCTGACCATCACCTATAACGGCCACCAGTTTCTCCGCCACGCGACGAAGATCCTGGCCGACGTCTCGGATGCCCGCAACGTCTTCACCGAAACCCAGAACAGCACCGGCGGCACGCTCAACATCGGCGTCACCTCGCTCGTCGCCGGCTACGTACTCTCGGATCTGCTTGCCCGCTATCGCCGCGCTTGCCCGGGGGTCGAAGTCTCCGCCATCGAGGACAACGGCTCCTATCTCGAACACCTCTTGATCGGTGGCGAACTGGACGTCGCGGTCATGGTCATCTCCAACCTGCGCGACCGCATGGCGTTGCAGGCCGAGATCCTCGAAACCTCGCCCTACCGCCTTTGGCTGCCGATCGGCCATCCGCTCGTCTCGGCCGACATTATCTCGATTGCCGACATCACCAAGGAGCCGCTGATCATGCTGACGGTCGACGAAATCGAGGAGAACACCGGCAAACTCTTGTCGGCCCTCGGCGCCCGCCCGCATGTCGCCTTCCGCACCCGCTCGGTGGAAGCGGTCCGCAGCCTGGTCGCAACCGGCGCCGGCGTGGCGCTCCTACCAGACCTCGTCTACCGCCCCTGGTCGCTGGAAGGCGACCGCATCGAAAGCCGCGATGTTTCAGGTGCCCTGCCGGTGGTGCAAGTCGGCATGGTCTGGCGCAAGGGGTCGAGCCTGCCCCAAGCGGCGCGGGATTTCGTCGGGATTGCCGAGGCGAGCCGAAGTGGGAGAGTCCGATAGGGCATCTTTCCATCGGAAAAACCGATACCGCCATTCTGACGAATGAATTTGCGAATGCGGTTAATTCGCGGCAACTTTCTCGCCGGGAACATATGGCCGCAAAAACGCGGCTTCAAAAACGGGAGACCTCGCGATGAAATCTCTTCTGAAGTCTTGCACTGTCCTTGCCACTATCTTGAGTTTCACAAGCGCTGCTGTTGCCCAGGAGCCGCTGCAAGCACTCGGAGCAGGCGAAGGCGCCCTCTCCATCGTCGCCTGGGCCGGCTATATCGAGCGCGGCGAAACCGACAAGAATTACGACTGGGTCACCGACTTCGAAAAGAAGACCGGCTGCATGGTCTCGGTGAAGACCGCCGCCACCTCGGATGAAATGGTCGCCCTGATGAACGAAGGCGGCTTCGACCTCGTCACTGCCTCGGGCGACGCGTCGCTGCGCCTCGTCGCCGGCAAGCGCGTCCAGCCGATCAACACCGCCCTTATCCCCTCCTGGAGCACCATCGACGAGCGCCTGCAGAACGCCCCCTGGCACACCAAGGACGGCGTCCATTACGGCACGCCTTACGTCTGGGGCCCGAACGTGCTGATGTACAACACCAAGGCCTTCGGCGACAAAGCGCCGGACAGCTGGAACGTCGTGTTCGAAGAAATGACGCTCGCCGACGGCAAGTCCAACAAGGGCCGCGTCCAGGCCTATGACGGCCCGATCCATGTCGCCGACGCCGCCAACTACCTGATGTTCCACAAGCCGGAACTCGGCATCAAGGACCCCTACGAGCTGAACGAAGACCAGTACAAGGCAGCTCTCGAACTGCTGCGCGGCCAGCGCCAGCTCGTCAGCCGCTACTGGCACGATGCCTTCATCCAGATCGACGACTTCAAGAACGAAGGTGTCGTCGCCTCCGGCTCCTGGCCCTTCCAGGTCAACCTTTTGAAAGCCGACCAGCCGATCGCCTCGGTCTTCCCGAAGGAAGGCGTCACCGGCTGGGCCGATACGACCATGCTGCATGCCGAGAGCGAACATCCGAACTGCGCCTATATGTGGATGGAGCATTCGCTCTCGCCCAAGGTCCAGGGGGACGTCTCCGCCTGGTTCGGCACGGTCCCGTCCGTTCCCGCCGCCTGCAAGGGCAATGCGCTCCTGACCGACGAGGGCTGCAAGAACAACGGCTTCGAGAACTTCGAACAGATCAAGTTCTGGAAGACCCCGGTCTCGAAGTGCAGCACGGGCGAATGCGTCCCCTACCACCGCTGGGTTTCCGACTACATCGGCGTGATCGGCGGACGGTAACCGCCATATCTCCCCCCTTGCGGGGGAGAAAGCAAAATCAACGAATTAGCCGAGCGGAGCGAGGCTAAGTGTTAGATTTTGCAAGAGAGGGGCTGAACCCCACGCCCCCTCTCTTGCGATTTCTAGCACTTAGCTAACGCTAAGCTGCTGAAATCGCATTCTCTCCCGCAAGGGGAGAGATGAAACCGGAGCCCCCATGACCGCAGCCGTCTCCTTCTCGAAGGTCTCGCGCCATTTCGGCAGCGTGAAAGCCGTCGATGCCGTCGATCTGACCGTCGAGCCAGGCGAATTCTTCGCCATGCTCGGCCCTTCAGGCTCCGGCAAGACGACCTGCCTACGCCTGATTGCCGGCTTCGAACAGCCGACTTCAGGCCATATCGAGATCTTCGGCGAAACCGCCGGGGGCGTGCCGCCCTATCGCCGCAACGTCAACACCGTCTTCCAGGACTACGCCCTCTTCCCGCATCTCAACATTCTCGACAATGTCGCCTATGGCCTGATGGTCAGGGGCGTCGCCAAGGCACAGCGTCATCGCGAGGCGGAGAAGGCCCTCGAAATGGTCAAGCTCCCCGGCTACGGCGCCCGCAAGCCCGGCCAGCTCTCCGGCGGCCAGCGGCAGCGCGTGGCGCTCGCCCGGGCCCTCGTCAATAAGCCGAAGGTGCTGCTGCTCGACGAGCCGCTCGGCGCGCTGGACTTGAAGCTGCGCGAACAGATGCAGGAGGAGTTGAAGAGCCTGCAGCGTTCGCTCGGCATCACCTTCGTGTTTGTCACCCATGACCAGGGCGAGGCGCTCTCCATGGCCGACCGCGTCGCGGTCTTCAACGACGGCAAGATCGTCCAGGCCGGCACGCCGCACGAGATCTACAATCGTCCCCGCACCCGCTTCGTCGCAGATTTCGTCGGCTCATCCAATGTGATTGCACCCGAGGCGATGAAGACGCTGGGCGGCGAGGCCCGCTGGACGAGCCTGCGCCCCGAGGCGATCCGCATCGTCTCGGAAGGCGGCGTGGAGGCAACGGTGCGTTCGACCAGCTTTCTCGGCGCCTCGACCAAGCTCTTCGTCGAAACGGCCGTCGCAGCCCTCACCATCTCGCTGCCCGCCGGCCAAGCCGCGCCTCAAACCGGCGAAAGCATCCGCATCGCCTGGTCGGCTTTCGACCCGCATTACATGGAGGCTGGCGCATGACCGCAACCTCCGCACCCGCCATAACTGCTGGCCGTCAGGGCCTGATGGGGCGGCTCTCGGATCTGTTCTGGCGGAGGCCCAACCTGCTGCTGGTTCTGATGCTGGTGCCGCCCCTGCTCTGGCTCGGCATCATCTATGTCGGCTCGCTGGTCGCGCTGCTCCTGCAGAGCTTCTTCTCGATCGACGAATTCTCCGGCCTGATCAATTACGAGTTCACGCTCGCGACCTATGGCGAACTGTTGCGGCCGGCCAATTTCGACATCATCCTGCGCACGCTACTGATGTCGGCTGCCGTCACATTGGCCTCTGCCGTCATCGCCTTCCCGATCGCCTATTACGCCGCGCGTTACGCCAAGGGCCGCTGGAAAGCCGTCTTCTATCTCGGCATCATGCTGCCGCTCTGGTCAAGCTATCTGGTGAAGGTCTATGCTTGGAAGCTGATCCTCGCCAAGGAAGGCATCCTCACCTGGATCTTCGCCAAGCTGCACCTCACCTGGCTGCTCGATGGGCTGCTCGCAATCCCCGTCATCGGCGGCAACTCCCTGTCGATCAGCTATCTCGGCACCTTCATCGTCTTCGTCTATGTCTGGCTGCCCTTCATGATCCTGCCGACCCAGGCAGCCCTGGAGCGCGTGCCCGGCAACCTGATCGAAGCGTCAGGCGATCTCGGTGCTGACTCCCGCCAGACCTTCCGCCATGTGCTCTTTCCCTTAGCGCTGCCCGGCATCGTTGCGGGCTCGATCTTCACCTTCTCGCTGACCATGGGCGATTACATCATCCCGCAGATCGTCGGCACCTCGCGCCTCTTCATCGGCCAGGCCGTCTATGCCCAGCAGGGTACGGCCGGCAATATCCCGCTCGCCGCCGCCTTCTCGGTCGTCCCGATCGTCATCATGGGCATCTATCTGACCATCGCCAAACGCATGGGGGCCTTTGATGCGCTCTGACCGCTCCCAGTCATCAGGCCTGTCCTTGAAGATCGCTGCTGGCGCCGGCCTCGCCTTCCTGCATCTGCCGATCCTGCTGATCTTCGTCTATGCCTTCACCACGGAGGAAAAGAGCTTCCAGTGGCCGCCGCCGGGCTTCACCATCAAGTGGTTCGCTGTCGCCTGGAACCGTCCGGACATCTGGGAAGCGCTCTGGCTCTCGGTCAAGGTCGCGAGCATCGCAACCGTCATTGCCATGGTACTCGGCACGCTGGCGGCTGCCGCCGTCGCCCGCACGAAATTCTTCGGCCGAGAAGTGATCTCGCTGCTCGTCATCCTGCCGATTGCGCTGCCCGGCATCATCACCGGCATTGCGCTCCGCTCGGCCTTTTCGCTCGCGGATATCCCCTTCTCCTTCTGGACGATCATCCTCGGCCACGCCACCTTCTGCGTCGTCGTCGTCTACAACAACGCCGTCGCCCGCTTCCGCCGCACCTCCGGCTCGCTCATCGAGGCCTCGATGGATCTCGGCGCCGATGGTTTCCAGACCTTCCGCCATGTGATCCTGCCGAACATTGCGACAGCGCTTCTGGCCGGCGGCATGCTCGCCTTCGCGCTGTCCTTTGACGAGGTCATCGTCACCACCTTTACCGCCGGCCAGCAATCGACCTTGCCGATCTGGATGCTGGAAGAACTGATCCGCCCACGCCAGCGCCCGGTCACCAACGTGGTCGCCATGGTCGTGGTCATCGTCACTTTCCTGCCGATCCTGGCGGCCTATTACCTGACCCGCGATACCGACCAGATCGCGGGCAGCAGCAAATGAACCACCGAACCCGTGCGGCCTTGACCGCCGGTCTCGCAAATGAAGTCTGATAAAAGGGAGAACGACATGGACACCCAGATGCTGATCGGCGCTAGTTTTGAAGCCGGCACAGAGACGGACGAAAAGATCCTGAACCCCAAGACCGGCGAACTCATCGTCGATCTCCCGGAAGCCTCGCTCGCCCAGGTCGAGGCGGCCGTCGACGCTGCCGAAGGCGCATTCGTCTCCTGGTCGCAGACGACACCCGGCCAGCGCGCCGGCTATCTGCTCGCCATTGCCGACGCGATAGAAAAGGATGCCGCCGCTTTCGCCGCACTCGAAAGCCTCAACTGCGGCAAGCCGATCAACGCCGTTCTGAACGATGAGATCCCTGCCATCGTCGACTGCTACCGCTTCTTCGCCGGCGCCATCCGCACGCTGCAGGCCCCGGTGTCAGGCGAATACCTCCCGGGCTTCACCTCGATGATCCGCCGCGATGCCGTCGGCGTCATCGGCTCGATCGCGCCGTGGAACTATCCGCTGATGATGATGGCCTGGAAGCTCGCACCGGCGCTTGCCGGCGGCAACACCGTGGTCTTCAAGCCCTCCGAGCAAACGCCGCTCACGGCGCTGAAACTCGCCAAGGTCATGGCCGACATCCTGCCAGAGGGCGTGGTGAATGTCGTGCTCGGCCGCGGCGAAAGCGTCGGCAACGCGCTGATCAACAATCCGAAAATCCAGATGCTGTCGATCACCGGCGATATTGCCACCGGCAAGAAGATCATGACGGCAGCCGCCAAGACGGTGAAGCGCACGCACCTCGAACTCGGCGGCAAGGCCCCGGTCATCATCCACGATGACGCCGATATCGACGCCGCCGTCGCCGCCATCCGCACCTTCGGCTACTACAATGCCGGTCAGGACTGCACCGCTGCTTGCCGCATCTATGCGAGCGACAAGATCTACGACCGCTTCGTCGCCGATCTCGCCGCCGCCGTCTCCACCATCAAGTTCAACCAGGCCGACGACGCCGAAAACGAAATCGGCCCGCTGATTTCCAAGCGCCAGCGCGACCGCGTCGAAAGCTTCGTCACACGGGCTGCCGAACACAAGCACATGGAAGTCGTCGCCGGCGGCAAACTGGGTTCAGACAAGGGCTTCTTCTACACGCCGACCGTCATTGCCGGCGCGACGCAAGACGACGAGATTGTCCGCCGCGAAGTCTTCGGCCCCGTGGTCTCCGTCACCCGCTTCACCGACGCCGAACAGGCTGTCACCTGGGCCAATGACAGCGACTACGGCCTTGCCTCCTCCGTCTGGACCAAGGACATCTCCCGCGCCATGCAGAGCGCCGCCAAGCTGCGTTACGGCTGCACCTGGATCAACACCCACTTCATGCTCTGCAACGAAATGCCCCATGGCGGCATGAAGCAGTCGGGCTATGGCAAGGACATGTCGATCTACGCGCTGGAAGACTACACGACCGTCCGCCACGTGATGATCGCGCATTGAGTTCCCGAGGGGGGGCCTGCGGCGACAAGGGGGAGGAGTCACCTCGGTGGCCCCTTCCCCTTTGGCTGTTGGCATTTACCCTGACGCAGCAAAGCGGTGGCGGCATCACGCAGCCGCCCGTATGATGCGAAGCACTTCAGGGAGCCTCGCATGCACCACCGCGCCACAATGATCATCCTGACCACTCTCGCCTGCATCGCAGGTGCAAGCCTGGCGGCGCATGCCCAGCAGCCACAAGTCATCCCCGCCCCCGACATCGATGACAGCACTCTGATGGACACCTATCTCTGGCACGTCCGCGGTCTGCCGCCTGGCAAGCGCCTCGCGGTCCATTCAGGCGCCGGCCCGAATTTCCGCGTCATCCACGCGCTCGATGAGGGGCAACCGATCGAGCGCCTCTCCTGTCAGGATAGCCGTGGCGGCTACTGGTGCCGTATTGCCACCGTAGACCGCCCCCGCATCTCAGGCTGGGTCGACGGACGCTTCCTGCTCGAGGAGACAGGCTTCGCGCCGCCGGACGACCTGCGCAATCCGTCGTTCGAGCCGGAGATCCTCATCGATCCCTTCCCGAGGCCGAGAAGGCCCTGAGGGCTAATCCTCGATCTGTCAGATCAGAAATCCTGATAGGCCGCGATAATCGCCGCGAGCTGGACGTCGTTCATGGCCTGGACTTGCGGGGTCGTCAGCGCAAAGAGCTGCGCGGAGCTCAGATCATCGATGTCCTGGGTCGAGAGACCCGCAATCGCTGACGTGGCAATGGCGGCTATATCTTCAGTGGAGAAGAGCTGCAGGTCGCCATCCTCCAGGGCGCGGATTGCGGCCGATCCGAGAGCGCCGACCTGTGCTGCGGTCAAAGCCTCGATCTGCCCCGTCGTCATGGCAACCACTTGCTCGGTGGAGAGCGAACCGATGACCCGCGAGCTGAGCGCTGCGACCTGTGCAGTGTTGAGTGCGACGATGCTGCTGGTCGACAGGCTGCGGATCTGCGTCGATGTCAGGGCGGAAAACTGGCTGCTCGTCAGGCCGGCAACTTGGGCCGAAGTCAATGCCCGGACCTGGGACGTCGTCAGCACACTCATCTGCGACGTCGTCAATCCGGCGAGCTGAGCACTGCCAAGGGCGGCGATGTTGGCAGTCGACAAGCCGACGATCGCCCGCGAACTGATGGCGGCGACGTCGCTCGATTCCAGCGCGCCCAAATCTTCGGTCGTGAGACCGGCGACCGCAGCACTCGAGAGCAAGGCCAAGAGGGCCGTCGTCAGAGAGCCGATCTGCTCGGAAGACAGCGCCGCGATCTGGGCAGAAGCGAGACCGGCAAAGGCACGGGTGTTGATTGCGGTAATCTGGCTGGTGGAGAGCGAGGCAAACGTATCGGACGTCAGAGCCTGCAACTGCGCGCTGGTCAAGGCACCGATCGCGGCCGATGTCAGGCCGTCGAATTGCGTGCTGTTGAGGGCAGCGATCTGCGCCGTGGTCAGCGCAGCAGCCTGGCCCGACGTGAGCCCGGCCAACCGGGTGGCATCCAGAGTGGCGAAGGCAGATGGGGCGATGGAGGCAATCGTTCGGCTGCTCAATACGGCAAGTTCCGATGAGGTCAGCGTATCGAGTTGGGTCGAGGCGAGCGGCGCACTTCCAAGCGCTGCAAGTTGCGACGTCGAAAGTGCGGCAAATTCTGCGCTTCCGATCGCAGACCAGAGAGTGCTGCCAAGGTCAGTGAGCGCACGCGTGCTCAAGGATTGCATCTGTTCGCTCGACAGAGATCCGAACTGCTCCGGTGACAACGACCGAACCTGGGCGCTGGTGAGCCCGGCGACCGCGGCTGTGGAGAGGGCATCGATCTGAGCGCTAGTCAGGACGTCGATTTGCCCTGAGGTCAGTGCTGCGACCTGAGCGGCGGTCAGGCTCGAAATCTGGTCGGATGTCAGTGCCGCGATGCCGCTGCTCGACAGCGCGCCGATGACACCAGACGGCAGGGTGGCGATCTCGGAAGATGTCAGGGTACCGATGGCACCGGTGGTCAGGGCGCGAACAGCCGAAGAGCTCAGCGCACCCAGTTGCGTGCTGGTCAGCGCATCGAAGGTCGCCGTGCTCAGGGCAGAAATCTGTTGGGACGTCAGAGCCGCGATGCCACGCGTGCTGATCGCCCTGATCTGAGCCGTGTCGAGCAATGCAAGTGCGGTGCTGGAGAGCGCCACGATCTGGCTCGAAGACAGTGTCGCGATCTGGCTCGTGGTCAGGGCATTCAGCTGAGTGCTCTGCAGCGAGCCAATCACGGCGGTCGAGAGAGCTGCGATCTGGGCCGAGGTAAATGCGACCAGCTGGCTCGAGGTCAGGCTAGAGAACGCACCGGTCGTCAGGCCGGCCAGCGAACGAGACTGCAACGAGGCGATATCGGCGGCATCGAAGGTCAAAAGGTCGTCGGACCCGAGCGCCGCAACCGAAGTCGACGAAAAAGCCGCAATCTGGGCGCTCGACAGGCTGGCGATCTGCGCCGAGGTCATGGCCGCAACCTGCCCTGAAGCAAGCGCTGCAACGGCACGTGTGTTCATCGCGGAGATCAGCGTCGTGGACAGGGTGCCGATGACGGAAGTGGCGATGCCACGGATGGCAGCGGAGGTGAGTGCCGCGAATTCGTTCGTGGAGAATGTCTCCAGGTCGCTGGCCGAGAGTGCTGCGACGTCGCTCGACGACAGTGCGGCGATCTGCGCCGACGTCAGCGCCGCGATCTGGTCGCTGGTCATCGCATCGAGTTGGGCGCTGGTGAGCGCGCCGATGGCACGGCTGTTCAGTGCTGCTATCTGCTCGGTGGAAAGCGTGGTGATGTTGACGTTGCCGAAAGCAACAATTTGGGCGGAACCGAGCGCCGCAATCTGGGCGGTGCTCAAACCGTCGATCTGACTGCTGTTGAGTGCCGCCACCTGCGCTGTCGTCAGGCTCGCGATCTGGCCGCTGGAGAGCGCCGTCAGCTGAGCCGAGAGCAGGCTGGCGATCTGAACCGTAGTCAGCGTCTGCAGGGCACGCGAATTCAGAGCCGCGAGTTCGGTGGACGAGAAGTTCGCGAGATCGTCGGTCCCCAGCCCGGCCACGCCCGACGAGGACAGGGCGGCAAGCTGCACGGTCGAGAGGGCCGCGACCTGGGCGCTATCGAGCGCGGCAATCTTGGCAGACCCAAGTATCGCGATCACGCGGGTGGTGAGACCGCTGATCTGCAGGGTGCTGAGCGAGAGCAGCGTTCCGGAGTTGAGCGCGTTGACTTGAGCGCTCGACAGACCGGCAAGCTGGGCTGGCGCGAGGCCGTCGACCTGATCGGATGTCAGGGACGCGATCTGCGCCGTGGTCAGGGCCGCGATCTTGGCAGAGGTGAGACTGGTCAGCTGTGCGGAACCAAGCGCGGCAAAAACGTCGACCGAAAGGCCGGCCAGGCTTCGCGTCGCAATGGCCGCCACATCTTCTGCGGACAGCACATCGATATCGTCGGTACCAAGGCCCTGGATCGCGGCAGAGGTGAACGCAGCAAGCTGGCCGGTCGTCAACACATCGATCTGCTGCGTCGAGAGTGCTGCCACCTGCGCCGAAGACAGGGCCGCGATCGCACTGCTCCTCAGGCCGGCGATCTGGTCGGTTCCGAAAGAGGCCAGCTTGTCGGTCGTGAGCACCGAAATCTGGCGCGAGGTCAGACCGGAGACCTGCAGCGCAGAGAGCCCGTCGATCTGGCTGGTGGACAGGCCCGCGACGACGGCGGTCGGCAAAGATGCAATCTGTGCCGAGCTGAGACCGGAGAGCTGAATGCTGGTCAGTGCGGCGAAGTTGGCGGGGGACAGACCGGCCAGCGCGCGCGTGGACAGAACGGATAGCTCGGCTGAGCTGAGGGTTGCCATATCCTCCGTGCCGAGACCGGCAAGCGCCACACTGGTCAGCGCATTCAGTTGCGATGTCGACAGGGCATTGAACTGGTCGGCCGACAGCGCTGCAATTTGGGCGGAAGAAAGCGCACCGAGCTGACCGCTCTGCAGCCCAATCATCTTGGTACTGTCGATGACGGCGAGCTGATCCATGGTCAATCCGCGCACCGCAGCAGCCGAAACGGCGCGCAACTGGCTGGATGACAGACTGTCTAAATCATCCGTCTGGAAGGCCGAGATCTGCTTCGACGACATCGCGCCGATCTGAGCGGAGCTCAGCGCATTGACGTCTTCGCTGGAGAAAGCCGCGATCGTCGATGTCGCCAGTGTCCTGATCTGACTGATGCTCATCGAAGGAATAATCGTCGCCATCAATGCTCGCCCTAAAAACTTGTGGTTCGAAAACACATTGCGACCAGATACCGGGCGCGCGTCTCTCTGGGTGGACGCGGCGGCTCCCCAACTTCTGCAAGGCCGCGCGTCGAGGAACGGGCAACAACTCGCAGTAAGGCTATCTACGCAACTTCAGTGGAAACATGGCCCGAATGAGCCCGGCGCAGGATTGGGCATCATGCAGCAGAACTGATCTCTGCTTCCCCGCCGTCAAAATGACGCGAGCCGGAAACCCCAACCCTTGACCCATGAATCAGAAGCAGATTCTGGGGCGCCATAAACGCGATATGACGCAGAAATTAACCATTCGTCAATCAGTAAGGCAGCAATTCTTGTAGCCTAGGGTTGGTTCTCATCTGGTACTGCTCGCAACCGACGCGATGGGCCGCGGCAATAAAACCGTAGAGCAAGCCAGTCATGACGAAAGCCAGGAATGCCTCTGCGTCACCCTTCTCCTCACTCCTCCCCGGGCCGGTCACGCTTGTATCGCTGATCGACTGGAAACTCCGGCAGCCAGCCCTCCCGCCTGACAGTCCAGAGTTCATAGCTCGGCTGAAACACGTCGATGTCGTCGAGCGCCCCAAGATGAACCTCGACTTCGTCACCGCTGCGATTGAAGACGCGGGAGCCGCAGGTCGGGCAGAAGTATCGGCCGTCATACATCTGCGCCTCGCCTGTGACCTTTACCTGATTATCCGGATAGATCGCCGCAGCATAGAATAGCGCTCCGTGATACTTTCGGCAGTCGAGACAATGGCAGATGCCGACCCGATCCGGCTCACCCTCCGCCTCGAACCGCACCTTGCCGCAAGCGCAACCGCCCGTGATGATTGCCATATCCCTCCCCCGTCGATGATTGCCAAACAGAAAATGGCCGCAGCTCTCGCCACGGCCATCACCCAACTCTGAAGTGGCGGATCGGTTGCGCGATCAGGCAGCCAGCGCCTTCGCGATCTGGCCGCGCAGCGTATCCATATCCTTGGCAAACCCGCGAATGCCTTCAGCGAGCTTTTCGGTCGCCATCGCGTCCTGGTTCATTGCCCAGCGGAAAGCCTTCTCGTCGAGCGAGACATGCGGCTCGGCCTTGACCGTTTCTGGCGACAGCGCGCGGGCAAGCGTGCCCTCGTCCGCATTCAGCTCGTCGAGCAACTGCGGGCTGATGGTCAGGCGGTCGCAACCGGCCAGCGCTTCGATTTCGCCGGCATTGCGGAAGGAAGCGCCCATGACGATCGTGTTGATGCCGTTCGCCTTGTAATAGTTGTAGATCGAGCGGACAGAGACAACGCCCGGATCGGTTTCGGACGTGTAATCCTCACCGGTCGACTTCTTGTACCAGTCGAGGATACGGCCGACGAAGGGCGAGATCAGAAACACCTTGGCTTCCGCGCAGGCGATTGCCTGAGCCTTGGAGAAGAGCAGCGTCAGATTGCAGTCGATGCCTTCCTTCTGCAGCACTTCGGCAGCGCGGATGCCTTCCCAGGTGGAGGCGAGCTTGATCAGGATGCGGTCCTTCTCGATCCCACGTTCCTTGTAGCCGGCGATGATCTGGTGCGCCTTGTCGATCGATGCCTTGGTGTCGAAGGAGAGGTCGGCATCGACTTCGGTCGACACGCGGCCGGGCACGAGTTCGGCCAGAGCAGCACCAACGGAGATCGCCATGCGGTCGGCAATCGCGCCGATCACGGCATCATCCTGGCCGCCCTTGGCCTTGCCCCAGGTGATTGCTTCCTGGAAGGCATCCTTGAACGCATCGGTGCCGAGCGCCTTCAGAACGATCGACGGATTGGTGGTGCAATCGACCGGCTTCAGGCGGCGGACGGCCTCGATGTCACCGGTATCGGCGACCACGGTCGTCATGGAACGAAGCTGTTCGAGTTTCGAGGTCATCAGATCATCCTTCGGCTCAGCGAAAAGGGTTGGCGACCGATGGTGGACCGCCGGTCTTGTTGCTCGGACTATCACCGTCAGAACACGGCAAAGTCAAGACATATGTCCTTTGAATTTGACATAAGTGTCAATGAAACGGATAGTGGTGCCTGGAAGTTCCCCATTCGAGAGAGATCTTGACCAAGCTCCGACGCGAGACCCACACCACCCTTTCGGACGCAGCCGCGCTGCGCATCCGCGCCGCATGGCTCTACTACAACGAGGGCCTGACGCAGAAGGACGTGGCCGATCGTCTCGGCATAAGCCGCTCGACTGTCATCCGCATGCTGGAGGAGGCGCGCAAACGCGCCGAAGTGCAGATCTGGATCAGCGATGGCGTCGCCGATTGCGTCGACCTCGCTGTCCGCCTGGAAAAAGCCTACGGCCTCGACGAGGCTGTGGTCGTCCCCTCGCCGGACAGCCAGGATGCCGCCTCGATCGCCAAGGCCGTCGGCCTCGCCCTCGGGCAGTTCCTGACCGAAGTCATCACCAACGACATGACAATCGGCGTCGGCTGGGGGCGTACCATGACAGCGTCGCTTGCCGGTTTTCGGTCGCCAGGCCGGGAGAACTGCAAGGTCGTCTCGCTGCTCGGCGGCATTGTCGCCGTGCGCCAGACCAATCCGATCGACTATACCTGGCGGCTGGCGAGCCAGCTCGGCGCCGAATGCTACATGTTCCTGGCACCGTTACTGGTCGATTCCGTCACGACCAAGCGGGCGCTGATTGAGGATTGTGGGTTGAAGGCGATCTACGACCTCGCCGAAAACCTCGACCTCGCCATCGTCTCCTGCGGCGATATTGGCCCGCATTCCACTTCGCTCTCGGAAGGCTTCATCAGCCACCAGACCTTGACAGAACTCGTCGACGCCGGATGCGTCTGCGACACCATGTTCAACTTCCTCGATACAGACGGAAACTCCGTCGCCCATCCCATCAACGAGCGAGTGATGTCGGTCGATCTCGACACGCTAAAGAAGGCCAAGCACATCGTGCTGTCGTCAGGCGGGGCCCATCGTGCCAGGGCGATCCGCGCGACGATCAGAAGGATCGGCTGCAACACGCTGATCACGGATGAGGCGGCGGCGCGAGAACTGCTGGGAATGGCGGAGTCAAGAGCGTTTGACGGTGGCAAATCCGCCCACTAGGAGAATACATCGTCACTGCTCGGGGTAAGCATCTTGGCTCAGCGTCTTCTTCGTCACTTCCGTTACGGCAAAACCTTCGCCTTCCTGCGGCGCCTGACCAGTAGCCGCTCGAAAAGCATCAATGCCGTGCGCAGCCTCTACCTCGAACAGGGTCTCGACAACCGGCCTTGTGTCCTGTGCGGCGGAAGCGAATTCACGCTGATTTGCGAAGGTGACCGCTACGGCTTCGATCTGGACAAGCAGATCTGCGACCGCTGCGGCCTCGTGCAGACAAGCCCCGCGGTGAAGAAGGATTTCCTCAACGCCTTTTACCGTGATCACTATCGTCGTCTCTACACGAAACGGGTGGACGTCGACCACGCGCGCCTCGTAGAAGAGCAGCACGACAAAGGCAGACGTTTTCTCGAGTTTCTCAAGTCGACAGAAGCCGCAGGCCAACTGGCCAATCTCGCGGTCATCGAAATGGGTTGCTCGTCCGGCGGCATCCTCGACACCTTCAAGCCGCATTGCCGCAGCGTCCAGGGTTGCGACCTGGATGTCGAGGCGATCCGCTACGGCAAGGAGACGCTCGGCCTCGACCTTGAGGTCTCGGAATTTCCCACGCATCTGCCGGATGGGCCACGCCTGTTCCTGCTGTCACATGTGCTCGAGCACACCCATGATCCGCTGGCATCGCTGAAGCAGATCAAGTCGCTGATGTCGGCGCAGGATTATCTCTTCATCGAGGTGCCGGGCATAAACATGGTGGCAGAAGGCGACTACAAGAACGACCTGAAGTCCTATTTCCACCTCGCCCATGTCTGTGATTTCTCCGAGGGCACCCTGCGTGCACTCGCGGCCCGCGCTGGCTATGAAGTGCTGAGCTGCAACGAGACCGTGACGGCACTTCTTCGCCCTTCTGTCGAGGCGGAACTGCCATGGCGGCGCAGTGAAAAGGACACGCCAGAGAACATCCTGCGCATCGAGGCGACACGACAGGCCCGCTGAGCGGGCTTCCGCCCAGCCCTCACCTTTTCCCCGCTTCCCAGCCGAGCATCGCCCGCTTGCGCGTCAGACCCCAGTGATAGCCCGTCAGCGCACCGCTCTTGCCGAGCGCACGGTGGCACGGCACGACAAACGAGATCGGATTGCGGCCGACAGCAGCACCAACGGCACGACTGGCGGTCGGCTGGCCGATCTTCTGGGCGATGTCGGAATAGGTGACGGCCTTGCCGAGCGGGATCTGGAGAAGACTTTCCCAGACGCGGATCTGGAAATCCGACCCGATCAAAACGACACGCAAGGGTTCCTCCGCCGACCAGCGCTCGGGGTGGAACACGCGCGCCGCAAAGGGCGCTGTCGCTTGGATATCTTCGACATAATGCGCATTCGGCCAGCGCTGTGCCATATCGTCGAAACAGGCGACCTCGCCGCCTGCATCGGCAAAGGCGAGCCCCGCCAGCCCGCGGTCGGTGATCATCACTAGCGCCAGCCCGAAGGGCGACGGGTGATAGCCATAGCGGATGGTAAGTCCCGCGCCGCGTGCCTTCCATTCGCCCGGGCTCATCGCCTCGTGGGTGACGAAGAGGTCGTGCAGGCGGCCTGGGCCGGAAAGGCCGAGTTCCAGCGACGTCTCGAGCAGCGGCAGTTCCTCGCGACCCAGCAAGCGTTTGGCATGGTCGAGGGTGACCGCCTGCAAAAAGGCCTTGGGGCTGAGGCCCGCCCAGCGCGTGAATGTCTTCTGCAACTGCGTCGGCGACTGGTCGAGGCGCTCGGCGATCAGTTCCAGCGACGGCTGGCTCTGATAGTCGAGTGTCAGCATCTCGATCACCTGCCGCACGGTCTCATAGTCCGAGCCCTCGGGTGTGATGTCGGTGGTGCGGGAAAGGTCGATCTGTTGGGCGAGCGTCATGGCAAATTCCTCATCTGGAGGTGACTTCACCACGGGCGGCAGTCGCATGCCACCCGTTTCTTGCATCACCGCCGCAAGACGTCAGATCCGCTGCTTGGCCGTAGCAAGCGCACCCTTGAAGGCCTTGGCGAAACTTTCGCGATCATCGGGGTTGAGGAAGGAGCCAATGTCCGTCTGCCGCCCCTCTCCCGCAACCGCCATGGAGGTAATGCCGAATTCCTCGTGCCGCTGGACGAAGAAGCGGGCCCAGAGCGTCTTGAAGGTGTGTTCGGTCATCCGTCCCGTCGGCGTGAACTTCCGGATTGAAAGGCTGGTGCGTGACACGGTCACCTCTTCCCGGGCGCGCGCTGCCCGATAGTTTAGCCAGAAGGCGCCGTAGAGCAGCAGAAAGTCGAGCCCGAAGAACAGGCCGATTGGCCAGGCGCCCGTCATCATGAAGAAGACCGCATGCACAAAGCAGACGGTGCCGGTGATGGCGAAGAGGATGCGATACCCTTTCGGGCCGAGCGACCGATAGGGCGTCAGCTCCGCGGCGAAAATTGGCTGGTCCGCAGCCTGCTCGACATTGCCTTCCATGATCGCACCCGACTATAGATTTTGCATGACCGATCCGAAGCCGAAATCCAGCACCCAAACCTTGAAAAAGTCAAATCCGACGACCCGTCGCAAGCCAGCGGCACGCCGTCGCACGGCCTATTCCCGCGCAGAACTGGAGGAGATTTTCCGCCGCTTCTCGATCCAGAGGCCGGAGCCCAAGGGCGAGCTGGAGCACGTCAACCCGTTCACGCTCGTCGTTGCCGTGGCGCTCTCCGCCCAGGCTACGGATGCCGGCGTAAATAAGGCGACGCGTGCCCTGTTCAAGGTGGCCGATACGCCGGAAAAAATGCTTGATCTCGGTGAGGAAAAGGTCCGCGAATACATCAAGACGATCGGGCTTTATCGCAACAAGGCGAAGAACGTCATCGCACTCAGCCAGAAGCTGGTGGACGAATTCGGCAGCGAAGTGCCGCGTACCCGCGCGGAACTGGTCACCCTGCCGGGTGTGGGACGAAAGACCGCCAATGTCGTCATGTCCATGGCCTTCGGCATCCCGACCATGGCGGTCGACACCCATATCCTGAGGATCGGCAACCGCATCAAGCTCGCACCGGGCAAGACGCCGGACGAGATCGAGGACATCCTCATGCGGATCATCCCCGAACAATATCTCTTTCATGCCCATCACTGGCTGATCCTGCATGGCCGCTACTGTTGCAAGGCGCGCCGCCCCGAATGCGAGCGCTGCGTCATCGCAGACATCTGCAAGTCGCCGGAAAAGACAGTGGACGTGCCCGCGCCCTTGGTCGAACTGCCGCCGCAGGTCTTCAACGCGAGCGAGGAATGAGCCCGTTAATCAGCCGGGCAATGCCCGTCTCATAGGCTGCGCGATCGCCACCCCTTTCGATCTCGAGAACGGCGCGGTCGAAGGCGGCCGAGAGAAGATGGGTCAAGGCCGACAGCTCGCTTTCCTCTGCTTCAGTCCCGAGAAATTCCGCAAGGCCCTGCCGCAGCCGTTCTTCGGTATTCTCCCGCTCGATCACCGCCGCATCCTCTACACCGAGCACGGCCGGCGCCTCCAGAAGCATCAGTCGGGCGCGCCCCGGTGCGGCCATTGCACCGAAATAGGCCGACGCACCGGAGAGCAGCGCCATTTTCGGACTTTCTGCCGGCGCCGAACCGTGGTCGATGTCCGACGCCACGGCTGCGGCCTCCTGCTCGATGACCGCCCGAAACAGTGCCTTCTTGTCCTCGAAGTGATGATAGAGAGCGCCGCGCGTCACCCCGGCCTCAGCGACGATGTCGGGTGTCGCCGTCTCCGCATAGCCTTTCTCAACGAAGAGCCGCCGAGCCGCCGAGATCAGCGCCAGGCGGGTTGCTTCGGTCCCCTCTCTTGTGTTCCGTGCCATGCCACCTCTTTACATACAAACAGAATGTATGTTAACTGAGTTCATACATGCAGACTGTATGTTAAATTGGCAAGGAGGAAAAGAGATGAAGACGACGAGTTACTACCCCGTCATCATGACCGGCAACGTCCAGGAGACGGCAGCCTTCTACCAGCGCCACTTCCAATTCGAGCCGCTTTTCACTGCCGACTGGTATGTCCACCTGCAATCGACGGAAGACGAGAAGGTGACGCTTGCCATCCTCGACGGAAATCATGAGACAATTCCTGCCGGCCATCGCGGCCGGGCCTCCGGCATCCTTCTGAACTTCGAGGTGGAAGACGTGGACGCCGTCTACGTGAGGCTCAAGCAGGCTGACCTGCCGATCCTTCTCGACATCAGGGATGAGGATTTCGGTCAGCGGCATTTCATCACCGCCGACCCGAACGGCGTCCTGATCGACGTGATCAAGCCGATCCCGCCGAGTGAGGACTTCGCCGCCCAGTACGAGCCGTCAGTCCTGCCGCAGTGAGGACGCGTGACCATCCCGCGCCGTCAGCGCCTTGTGCAGATGCACCATCAGGCCTGCGGCGAAGAGCGGGGTGAGCAAGTTGACAATGGGGATTGCAAGGAAAAGCGCAATCACGAGACCCGCCATGAACACCGTGCCGGAATGCCGGGAGCGCAAGAGCTTTGCCTCCTCCGTGCTCCGGAAGCGCATGGCGGCGAACTCGAAGAACTCCCTGCCCAGAAGATAGCCATTCACCAGGAAGAAGGCGATGATGTTGATGCCGGGTATGAAGAGCAGCATCAACGCGAAAAGATTGCCGACGACGACCACGCCGAAGAACTTGATCGAGGCGATGATCGCCTCCCCCATCGGCATGGCCTTGCCCGGCGGATCATTGGGATAATCCCGCTTCTCGACCACCTCGGCGACGTCGTCGAGGAACAGACCGGCAATGATCGCCGTGACCGGCGACAGCAGTAAGGCCAGCCCTAGTGCCAGTCCGATACTGGCGAGAATCCCGAAGATGAAGGTCAGCCAGCCGGCCCAGTCCGGCAGGTCCGGAATGAAGCCCTGAAGCAGCGGCATGACGAAAGCCACGAAACTCTCGCGCAATCCGAACCAGAGGCCGATCAGGACGAGGATCGTCAGGCCCAGCGTCTTCCAGAAGACGGTCCGCGTCTCGGGAGCGAAGAGGTTGCGCAGGGACAACGCAGCAGCGTCGAAAATCATCGTGGTCTCCTTCATCTGTCGCTGTGATGTAGGAGACCGGAGCGCACGCTGCAATGTGGGGCGTCAGCCGAGACGATAGAGGCCGGGCCGCCGGTCGATCAGATAGGGATTTTGCGCCTTGGCGTCGTCGTAAGCCGTGGGATCGATCTCCGCCACCAGCAGCGTCTCCCGCATGCCGGCCCGGGCCAGTTCGTCGCCATCGGGTGCGAGGATCACGGAGCGGCCGCCATAGGAGAGCCCGTTCTCCTCGCCGCAGAGATCGGCATAGACGAGAAAGACGCCATTCTCGAAGGCGCGGGTCGGCACCACCGTATCGGCCACCCGCCGGCTGATGATGCCTTCTGGCAGCGCCGTCGGCACCAGGATCAGTTCGGCGCCGGCAAGTGCAAGCGTGCGGACATTTTCTGGAAATTCGACGTCGTAGCAGATCAGCATGCCCGTCTTGATGCCGTTGAGATCGAAAATATGTGGCGGCTCGGCGCCCGGTACGAAGGCCGCCCGCTCGCCTTCGCCATAAAGATGGCTCTTGCGGTAAAACTCCATGGTGCCATCAGGCCGAATGAGCACAGACGAGTTGAACACCTGATTGCCGTCACGCTCCGGAAAGCCGGCGCAGATCGCAAGGCCGCAATCGGCGGCGATCTCGGTCAGCGCACCGATGATCGCCCCGTCGCGGTCCTCCGCGACCTCTTCGAACTGAGCACCCAGTGCATAGCCGCTAGTGCCAAGCTCAGGCGTCACCAGAAGCTCCGCCCCCATCTCCGCCGCCGCCATCGCGGCTTGCGCGATCTTGCCGATATTGCCCGGAACATCGCCGGAAAGCGGCTGCATTTGATAGAGCGAAATCAGCATGATGCACCTGTCTGCGTCGGAGGTTGAAGTCGAACGTTAGAACCGCAGGGCTAAAGCACGCAAGCGGCAACTCCAAGGCAAGCGTCGAGCGGTTGCCTTTCGCGTCATCGACCTTATCTTGTAAGGATGAAACACGTAACCGAAGCCGACCCTTCGTAATGCCCTTTGTCATCACGGCCGCCGTCGCCTTGCTGCTGATCGAGCTGTTCCTCAGGCGCCGTCCCTGGGCGCTGGCGCTCACCGCTCTCGTTGCCATCGTCGCCACGGTCGTCTGGATCTTCAGCGCCGATCAATCGCGCCAGCAGCAGAATGCGGTATCGGCCGTGACGGTAACCGTCGCAGCCGACGCGACGGTCTGCGTCGATCCCCAGCTGCCGGTCGCCGCGACACTGGCCAACGATTCGGGCCAGACGGTGAACCGCCTGTCTTTCGACCTGATCGGGCGGGAACCTGGAAAGCCGAGCATTGTTTATCGCGGCACCCTTCGCCACGACCGGGTGCTTGGCCCCGGTGAAACCATGACGCGGTGTTACGCTCTGCTTTATCACGGCTTCGCCCATCCTCGTCCGCAGATCATCGACGCGACGAAATACGAATGGACGGCGCATGTCTCCCTGGTCGGCTTCGGAAGCGCGCCCGCCGAGTGATGACGCCAGGCGTCAGATCTGGACGAGATGCCCCTCCGCCACCTGTCGATATTCGCGCACCGGCGGCTGGAAGCCCACCGGCCGGATCGGGCTCTTGATCTCGTCAGTGGAGAGATTGCGCTTCAGTTTGCGTCGCGCCGGATCCGGCACCGGAACGGCCGCCATGAGCTTCTTGGTGTAGGGATGCTGCGGATTGTCGAACACGGCCTGGCGTGGGCCGATCTCGACGATCTCGCCGAGATACATGACGGCCACCCGATGGCTCACCCGCTCAACGACGGCCATGTCGTGACTGATGAAGAGATAGGCGAGGTTGAAGCTCTGCTGCAGATCGAGCAGCAGATTGCACACCTGCGCCTTGATCGACACGTCGAGCGCCGAAACAGCTTCATCGGCGACGATGATCTTCGGATCGAGCATCAGTGAGCGGGCGATCGCGATGCGCTGGCGCTGACCGCCGGAAAATTCGTGCGGATAACGCGGCATCATGTCGGCAGAGAGCCCGACGCGCTCCAGAAGATCCGCCGCTTTCTCCAGCGCCTGCGCCCTCGAGCCCAGCTTGTGTTCGACATAGGGTTCCATGACGGCATGCCCGACGCTCATGCGCGGATCGAGGCTGGCGAAGGGATCCTGAAAGACCATCTGGATGCTGCGGCGCATCGTTCTGAGCGCCGCCTGGTCGAGCCGCGCGACATCATAGCCGTCGACGGTGATGTGGCCGGATGTCGGCTCCACGAGGCGCGTGATCGAACGGCCCGTGGTGGACTTGCCGCAGCCGGATTCGCCCACAAGCGACAGGGTTTCTCCCGGCCTCAGATCGAAGGAGACGTTTTCGACGGCATGTACCGCACCGCTCTTGCGACCGAGAATGCCCGAGCGGATGTCGAAGCGCGTCGTGAGGTTCTTCACTTCCAGCAACGGACGGCTGCCATGATCGGGCACCCCCGCCTCGGCTTCCGGGATCAGGGTGGCGCCGGTCTTGATGTCGATGACCGGAAAGCGCATCGGGCGTTCGCGTCCGCCCATCGAGCCGAGCTTCGGCACGGCCGAAAGAAGGGCGCGCGTATAGGGATGATGGCCGCGATTGAAGATGTCGTCCGTCGTGCCAGTCTCCACCGCTTCGCCGCGGAACATCACGATCGTGCGGTCGGAAACTTCGGCGACGACACCCATGTCGTGAGTGATGAAGAGAACGGCCATGCCTTCCTCGTCCTGCAGCGCCTTGATGAGATCGAGGATCTGTCCCTGGATGGTGACGTCAAGCGCCGTCGTCGGCTCGTCGGCGATCAGCAGCTTGGGCTTCGACGCCAGCGCCATGGCGATCATCACGCGCTGGCGCATGCCGCCGGAAAACTGGTGCGGATATTCGTCGAAGCGGTTCTTCGCATTCGGGATACGCACACGGTCGAGCAGCCGCAGCACCTCCCCCTTCGCTTCGGCATTCGAGATGTCACGGTGGCAGGTGATTGCCTCGGCGATCTGCTTTCCGATCGGGAAGATCGGATTGAGCGAGGTCATCGGCTCCTGGAAGATCATCGAGATCTGGTTGCCGCGCACCTGGCGCATCTGCTCGCCATCAAGCGTAAGGAGCTCGCGGCCTTCCAGCTTGACGCTCCCCTCGAGGCGGCTCGTGATCTGCGGCAGAAGCCGCATGATCGACAATGAGGTCACACTCTTGCCCGAGCCCGATTCACCGACGATCGCGACCGTTTCACCGGCCGCGATGTCGAGGTTCATGTTGCGCACCACCGAGCGCCATTCGGTCCCGATCCGGAACGAGGTCGTCAGGCCCCGAACGGACAAGACCGGCACGTCACTCGTTTCCATACCCTGTTCCACCGCAGCCATATCCCGTTCCCTTGTTTTTGTGTGTCGAGATCTGGTCGGCGGTTCAGGCGGCGAGCGCCGTTTCGGCGAGCGTCACCCAATAGCTGATACCATAGGGAATGACCTCGTCGTTGAAGTCATAGGCCGAGTTGTGAAGATTGGCCGTATTGCCGTTGCCGATGAAGACGAACGAACCCGGCCGCGCTTCGAGCATGTAGGAGAAATCCTCGGCACCCATGGCCGGCGGAAAGGCATCGCTGACGGCGTGGTCGCCGGCCACCTTGCGCATGATGTCGAGTGCGAACTCGGTTTCGGCCTCGTGATTCATGGTCACGGGATAACCGCGGTGATAGCGAAGTGTGGCCTTGGCGCCCATGGCCATGGCAACGCCTGAGGCCATCTCGCCGATGCGGGTCTCCGCCATGTCGCGCATCTCCGGCAGGAGCGTGCGCACGGTGCCAGACAAGGTCACGGCGTCGGGAATGACATTATAGGCATCGCCACCGTGGATCTTGGTGACGGTGATGACGACGGAGCCCAGCGGATCGGTCTCGCGGGACGCGATCGACTGCAGCGCAACGACCACCTGGGCGGCCGCCAGCACGGGATCGACGCTCTTGTGCGGCTGGGCGGCATGGCCGCTGCGGCCCTCGATGACAATGTCGAACTGGTCGGCGGCCGCCATCACCGATCCCTTGCGGGTGGCAAATGTGCCGACCGCCATGCCGGGATGATTGTGCATGCCGTAGACTTCCTTGATACCGAAGTTTTCCATCATGCCGTCGGCGACCATTTCGCGGGCACCACCGCCACCTTCTTCAGCCGGCTGGAAGATGACGGCGATCGATCCGCGGAAGTTGCGTGTCTCGGCCAGATACTTTGCCGCTCCGAGCAGCATGGCGGTATGACCGTCATGACCGCAGGCATGCATCTTGCCGGGCGTCTTGGAGGCCCAGGCCTTGCCCGACATCTCATGGATCGGCAGCGCGTCCATGTCCGCGCGAAAACCGAAGACCGGGCCATCGCCGCGGCTGCCTTTGATGATGCCGACCACGCCTGTGCGGCCGATCCCCGTCTTCACCACGTCACAACCGAATTCCCGGAGCTTTTCCGCCACGAAGGCGGCCGTACCGTGCACATCGAACAGCAGTTCCGGATTCTGATGCAGGTGGCGGCGCCACTCAGCGACCTCCGGCTGAAGTTCGCTGGCGCGGTTGAGCACTGGCATGAATGACCTCTTTTTGTCGTTGTTCCCAGCAGGATTTCGCGCATACTGTGCAGCGATGCGCAGCTTTGGCAAGCCGCAAAATTCCATCTTGCATGGAAAATAGGCTTGTGTTTACATGGCCTAAATTTTAGCCAACCCGACAGATGTAGAGCTGTCCGGGAATGCCCGCCGCGACTCCGAAAAGCGCCGATATTTTAGAATTTTTCCAAGAATACCAAGAAGATAGGTGGTTGACATTTGGCGAATGGGCTGGCCACATCGCTGGCCGGCAGATCGGTTTACCATCGTGCCTGCAAACAAAAATAATGGGGAATGAGCACATGAACACTCGCAAACTGATGCTGGCAGCGTCCGCTGCCGCCTTCGCGCTGACGGGCGCACCGGCCATGGCCGAGCGTGGCACCGACGGAGACCTGAAGATCATCTTCTGGCAGGCCGTTTCGACGATGAACCCGTATCTGTCTGGCGGCACCAAGGAGGTTTACGCCGCCTCGATGGTCATCGAGCCGCTGGCCCGCTACGACGAAACCGGCAATCTGGTGCCGATGCTGGCAGCCGAAATCCCGACCGTCGAGAACGGCGGCGTCGCAGCCGACCTGAAGAGCATTACCTGGAAGCTGAAGCCTGACCTCAAGTGGTCCGATGGCTCGCCAGTGACCGCCGAAGACGCGATCTTCACCTGGAAGTATTGCACGGCGCCGGACGGCGGCTGCGCGCAGGGCGCCTATTACGAAGGCGTGAGCAATGTCGAGGCTATCGACGCCTCCACCATCAAGGTGTCCTTTGCCGATGCCAAGCCTTACCCCTACAGTGCCTTTGTTGGCGCCCAGGCGCCGATCATCCAGGCGGCGCAGTTCAAGGATTGCCTTGGCGCCAAGGCACCGGAATGCACAGCCGCCAACTTTGGCCCTATTGGAACCGGCCCCTTCGTCGTCAAGGAATTCAAGCCGAACGACGTCGTGACCTTCGAAGCCAACGGTAATTACCGCGATGCGGCCAAGCCCGCCTTCGCCACCGTCACCCTGAAGGGTGGCGGTGATGCTGCCTCTGCTGCGCGCTCGGTCCTCGAAACCGGCGAATTCGACTATGCCTGGAACATGCAGGTCGAGCCGGAAATCCTCGAGCAGATGATGGCTGCGGGCAAGGGCAAGATCGAAGTCGCCTTCGGCACCCAGGTCGAGCGTATCGACATCAACCCCTATGGCGTGGATCCGTCACTCGGCGACAAGCGCTCGACCAAGGAAGCAGGTCCGCATCCGGCCCTCTCCGACCCGGCTGTTCGCCGCGCACTGTCGATCGCCATCGACCGCGAAATCATCGACGAAGCCGGCTACGGACCGAACGGCCAGCCGACCTGCAACATCCTGCCCGCTCCGGATATCTATGTCTCGACAGCCGTCGACTGGTGTCTGAAGCAGGACGTCGAAGGCGCCAACAAGCTGCTCGACGATGCTGGCTGGGTCATGGGCTCGGATGGCGTGCGCGAAAAGGACGGCGTGAAGCTCTCCTTCCTCTACCAGACCTCGACCAACTCCGTCCGCCAGGGCACCCAGGCCCTCGTGAAGGACATGTGGAGCCAGATCGGCGTCTCCGTCGAACTGCGCAACGTCTCCGCCAACGTCTTCTTTGGCGGCGACCCGGCATCCCCGGACACGTTCCAGAAGTTCATGGCCGACATCCAGATGTACACCAACAACTTCGACGGCACCGATCCGGAGAAGTACATGGCCGGCTGGATGTGCGACAAGATCCCGAGCCCGGCCACCGGCTGGCAGGGTGAAAACATCGTCCGCTATTGCGACCCGGAATATGATGCGCTGGTCAAGCAGCTCGGCACCACAGGCAAGCTCGAAGATCGCGCCGCGATCGCCAAGCAGCTCAACGACATGCTGTCCAACGACGTCGCCCAGATCCCGCTCATCCATCGTGGCCAGCCCTCGGCTGTCAACAACACGCTGCTCGGCGTCAAGATGAACGCCTGGGATTCGGAACTCTGGAACGTCGCAGACTGGTCTCGCGCGAAGTAATGCCACTGGCGCTGCGCCTGCCTTCACCGGCAGGCGCAGCGCCAGCATTTTTCTGTGACAGTCTGGAGACCAGCCGATGTTTACCTTCACCGTCCGGCGACTGCTGTTCGCAGTCCCGACGCTACTGGCCATCAGTTTCATCATTTTTGCCCTGCTCGACCTCTCCCCGGGCGATCCCTTAAGCGACCTGCCGCTGACCATTCCGCCGGAAGTGCGCCAGCAGATCCGCGACGCGATGGGTCTCGATCAGCCCTTCCTGATCCGCTACATGAAATGGCTGCAGCAGTTCTTCATCAATGAACCGCTGAACATCTTCGAACAGATCACCGGTCTCACCGTCGGCTCGGGCGAACGCATGCGGGTTTTGTCCTGGGCGACTCGCAGCCCCGTGGTTGACCTGATCGTCCAGCGCCTGCCGCAGACGCTCTGGGTCGTCGGCCTCTCCTATCTCTTCGGCGTTTTGATCGCGATCCCGATCGGCGTCATCTCCGCCTATCGCCAGTATTCCTGGTTCGACCAGATCGGCACCTTCGTCTCGATGGTCGGCTATTCCGTGCCCACCTTCTTCACCGGCGTCCTGCTGATCGTCATCTTCTCCTCCTGGCTGCAGTGGTTCCCGTCGATCTACGACACCACCCTAGTGGTCGACAGCTGGTCGAGTTTCGTGCTCCAGGTGAAGCAGATGTTCCTGCCCGTGCTGGTGCTGACGCTGTTCAACGTCTCGCAGATCAGCCGCTTCGTGCGCGCCTCCATGCTCGACAACCTGAACATGGATTATGTCCGCACGGCGCGCGCCAAGGGCGTGAAGGAAAAGGTCGTGCTCTTGGTACATGTCCTGCGCAACAGCCTGATCCCGGTTGTTACCGTCATCGCGCTTGGTGTGCCCACGATCTTCTCTGGCGCCATCATCACCGAGCAGGTGTTCCGCGTGAACGGCCTCGGTCAGCTCCTGATCACCGCGATCCAGGGCGCCGATATCCCGCTCGTGCAGACGCTGACCTTCATCTTCGCGATCCTGATCGTGCTCTTCAACCTGATTGCCGACGTACTCTACGGCATACTCGATCCGAGGATCCGCTATGAGTGATGCAACAATCGCAACGGCGCCCACGCCACAGACGAGGCTTGAAAGCGGCGCCTTCTGGCCCATGCTCTGGCGTCAGTTCCGAGCCCACAAGGGTGGCGTCGCCGGCCTGATCGTCTTCGTCTTCATCGTGCTTGCGGTCTTCATCGGGCCCTACATTCACACGATCGATCCGAACAAGATCGACATCCGTGCCAAGAACCAGGGCCCCTCCCTGCTTCATCCCTTCGGCACCGACAATCTGGGTAAGGACATGCTGGCCCAGGTCCTGGCCGGCGGGCAGATTTCGCTCGCCGTCGGCATGGCCGCCATGCTGTTGGCGCTCGTGGTGGGAACACTGGTCGGCGTGGTCTCGGGCTATTCCCGCAAGCTCGACGGCCCGCTGATGCGTATGACGGACCTCTTCCTGGCGCTGCCGCTATTGCCGATGCTCCTGGTCGTCATCATGCTCTTTCGCGACACGCTGCGCGCCGCCTTCGGCCCGGAAACCGGCATCTTCATCCTGATTGTCTTCATCATCGGCATCACCAGTTGGATGCACACGGCCCGCATCGTCCGCGGCGACGTGCTTGCGATCAAGAGCCAGGAATTCATCCTGGCCGCCAAATCGAGCGGCATGCGGGAACACCGCATCATCATCAAGCACATCCTGCCCAATGTGATGTCCTCGATCATGGTCTCGGCAACGCTCGGCATCGCCACCGCCATCATCACCGAATCCGCGCTGTCGTTCCTTGGCCTCGGCTTCCCGCCCGACTTCCCCACCTGGGGCCGCCTTCTCTTCGACGGCGCCAACTTCCTGCAGATCAACCCGTCTCGCGTCATCTGGCCGGGCCTCGCGATTTCGCTCACGGTGTTGAGCGTGAATTATATCGGCGATGCGATCCGCGATGCACTGGATCCGAAGGCGTTGAAGCATTGATGAACGAAAGGCGGGCGTACTAGCGCCCGCCTGGTTTGCCCAGCAACCACCGTGCCGCAAACCAGCTGCCACACGCCCACACCGTGCCGGCCGCCCAGCCGCCGAGCACATCGGTCGGATAGTGGACGCCGAGATAGATCCGGCTGAGGCCGATGATCAACGTCAGCACTATGGCGACCAGCGGAAAGAAATAGCGGAGCGAAGGCTGCTCCTCGATGCGTGAGAGCATGGCACCGAGCGTCAGGTAGGTGATGGCCGACAACATGGCATGGCCGCTCGGGAAACTCATGTCGGTCACCTCGACCAGATGCTGAACCACTTCCGGTCGCGGCCTGGCGATGCCGAGCTTCATCGCACTGCTGAGACCCCAGCCGCCGAGGATCGAGACGGTGACGAAGGCGGCGGTCCGGAACTTGCGGCGCAGCGCGAGATAAACAACGACAAGCGTGACGATCAGCGTCAGCACGGTGACGCCGCCGAGCGCCGTGATATCCACCATCATCTTGGTGAGCCAGGAAGGGCCGACCGGCATGGCCGGATCGGCGGCATCGCGCAGCATCAGAAGCACACCCTCATCAAAGGCCCGCGTCTCGCCTTCCAGCACCTCACCCGTCAGCTCGAATAGGAAGTAGGTGACGAGCGCCGCCACCAGTGCCGTCAGCCAGACACGCCGTTCAGCGGCCGAGACGAAACGGGAAAGGCGATGCTTGAAGGGCTTGATGGGGCGGAGGAACCGCTTGTAGGCTTGCTCGGTCAAAGATGAAGTCTTTCGCTGATGGGTGGACATGGATTGCGGTGGCGCAACGAGGACGGGGCATGCGTTCGACGTGCTTGGGCCCATGTTACGCCTCAGAGGCCATCTTCCACATCCATATTGCGTTAAAGTTGGAATGCACCTGAAAAGTTGCATCCTGCCGGATGTTCGACATCGAAATTGACGGAGCACCTGGCGGCACAGCCGTGATCATGGCCGCGTCCCCGGGTGAACTCGCCGGCAGGTTTCATCCGGGCGCCGTCATTCTGCTTGCCATACCCTGCGCTCGCGGCCACTTTCCGTAACCAGATACGGAGACGCCGCATGCCCAATGGCCCCCTCAACCTCCTGACCGACATCGACGGCCTCTCCGTTGGCCATGCCACGGATCTGGCCCTCGGCTCGGGTGTGACCGTCATCCTCTTCGACGCACCGGCGACCGCCTCCGGCACGGTGCTCGGCGGCGCGCCGGGGGGACGCGACGTGACTCTCCTCGATCCTTCAATGACGGTCCAACAGGTCGATGCCTTCGTGCTCTCGGGCGGCTCGGCCTTCGGACTCGATGCAGCAGGCGGGGTACAGTCGGGCTTGCGCGCCGCCGGTCGCGGCTTTGCCGTCGGGTCGGTGCGCGTGCCGATCGTGCCGCAGGCGATCCTGATGGATCTCCTGAACGGCGGGGACAAGGACTGGGGTCTGCATGCGCCCTATCGCGACCTCGGCTACGAGGCCTATCAAAGCGCTGCCAAAGGCGCCTTCCCGCTCGGTACGGTCGGCGCGGGAACGGGTGCCACGACGGCCAATTTCAAGGGCGGCCTCGGGTCCGCCAGCGCCGTCTCGTCTGCAGGCCACACGATCGCAGCAATCGTTGCCGTAAATGCCATGGGCTCGGTGGTTGTAGCCGATGGCCCACAGTTCTGGGCGGCCCCCTTCGAGGAGGGACAGGAATTCGGCGGGTTGGGTCAGCCGAGCCATGTGAGCGCCGACGATCGGGCCATGCGCATCAAGGGTCTGCGCCTGACGGCGACAACCATCGGTGCGGTGGTGACCGATTGCACACTCTCCAAAGCCGAACTCCACCGCCTGTCTATATCAGCCCATGATGGCCTCGCCCGCGCAGTGCTGCCGGCCCATCTGCCGTTCGACGGCGACACGATGTTTTCAGCTTCCACGGGCAAACGCGAGAGCAATGGTGCCGCCGACCTGCTGGAACTCGGCCACCTGGCGACCCTGGTGACGGCACGAGCGATTGCGCGCGGGGTATTTGAGGCAGTGGCGCTGCCTTACCCGAATGCGCTGCCGGCCTGGCGGGATCGATGGGGGTGATATCTTCTGCCTAGGAATACCCCCTCTGCCCTGCCGGGCACCTCCCACACACGGGGGGAGAGCGGATCGCGGCAATGGCGCAGCATCTCGGAAGCGTCGAGAGTCCGAACCCTTGCTCACGAGTGTGGCTGGCAGAGCGGCCAGTGGCCACTCTCCCCCCGTGTGGGGGAGAGGTCGGCATAGCCGACAGAGGGGGTACCTCGGGGCACTAGGTGACCTAATCTCTACCGCCCCCCAAGACTTTCGTCCTATCTTCCCTTGACCCAAGTCAAGGACAGCCCACCCTCATCCCTGGAGATTGCCCACCAAGGTTGGTCACGCCTTTGACGCAGACCCACCGCAGACTGCCACGGATCGGGGGAGGACGGTTCGACAATGGAAGATGAAAGCGACATGGAAAGACCAGTCCTCACCAACCGCACCTTCGACGAGCTGAAGCTCGGCGATGCGGCGAGCCTCACACGCATCATCGGCCCTGACGACATCGAGCTGTTTGCGGCGCTGTCGGGCGACAACAATCCGGTGCCGCTCGGCCAGTCCCTGATCCCGGCTGGCATGATCTCGGCGGTCCTCGACACCCGCCTGCCCGGCCCTGGCACTGTCTATCTCGGCCAGGACCTGGAATTCTGGAAGGACATCGCAACCGGCGACCGGATCACCGCGACGGTCACGCTGATGACGAAGGAAAGCGACGGCCGCTCGCTGATCTTCGACACCCGCTGCGTGAACCAGCTTGGCGAGCCAGTGCTAGCCGGTCGCGCCCGCGTGCGCGCGCCGGAGACCCGCGTCAGCTGGTCGGAAAATGCCGCCCCCGGCGTCTCGCTGCAGCGCCACGACCGCTTCGACGCAATCGTTGCCGAAGCCCGCAGCCTGCCGATGGTAAAGACCGCCCTCGTCCACCCCTGCTCGCCGGAAGCGATCGAAGGTGCCGTGGAAATCCGCGACGAGGGCCTGCTCGACCCGATCCTGATCGGGCCAGAAGCCAAGATCCGTGCAGCGGCCGAACTGGCCGGCATATCCATCGACGGCTTCGAGATCTTGAATACCGAACACAGCCATGCGGCAGCGGCCCTTGCCGTCGAGCTTGCGGTTGCCGGCAAGGTCGGCTCGGTGATGAAGGGCAGCCTGCATTCCGATGAACTGCTGGGCGCCATCGTCGGCAGCGGCTCGGGCCTGCGCACAGAACGCCGCGTCAGCCATGTCTATGTCATGGATGTGCCGGCCTATTCCAAGCTGCTGATCGTCACCGATGCGGCGATCAACATTGCCCCCACCCTTGAGCACAAGCGCGACATCTGCCAGAACGCGGTGGACCTCATGCATATGCTGGGTGTGCCGGAACCCAAGGTGGTGGTGCTCGCCGCCGTCGAGACGGTCAATGACAAGATGCCGGCGACGCTGGAGGCAGCGGCGCTGACCGTCATGGCGGCGCGCGGCCAGATCAGGGGCGCCAAGGTCGATGGCCCGCTCGCCTTCGACAATGCGATCAGCATGGAGGCCGCCCGCACCAAGGGCATCGTCTCGCCCGTGGCAGGCGATGCCGACATCCTGCTGGTACCAGATCTCGAAGCCGGCAACATGCTCGCCAAGCAGCTGCTTTATTTCGCCAATGCCGATGCCGCAGGGCTGGTGCTCGGCGCCCGCGTGCCGATCATTTTGACAAGCCGCTCGGACAGTCTGCGGGTACGCATCGCCTCGGCCGCTCTGGCGAAACTCGTGGCTGCGAAGCGTGCGGTAGCCCTGGGTAGGAAAGCATGAGCCAGAAACTGCTGCTGACCTTCAATGCCGGCTCTTCCACGGTGAAGATCGGCATTTTCGCCCGCGAGGCGGATGGAGCAAAACGGATCGGCAAAGGCGTCCTCGACTTCCGTGCCGAGCCGCTGACCTTTCATCTCATCGCGGGACCCCAGGTTTTTGACGTGCCCCTGGTGGCAAAGACCGACGACCTGCTGCACGACGTTCTCGAAGAGGTCTTTGACTGGCTGTCCGCGCATTACAACCTCGACGCCGTCTCGGCCGTGGGCCACCGCGTGGTGCATGGCGGCGATCTCTTTACGGATGCGGTCAAAGTCGATGACACCAGCCTCGCCGGCATCGAGAGCCTGGTGACGCTGGCACCGCTTCACCAGCCGCAGAATCTCCGCCTCATCCGCGCGATCGCCGAGCTGAAACCCGGCCTGCCCCAGACCGCGTCCTTCGACACCGCCTTCCACCGCACGCAAGCCGATGTCATCAGGCGCTTCGCCATCCCGCGCGAATGGTTCGACAAAGGTGTCAAGCGCTACGGCTTTCACGGCCTCTCCTATGCCTATGTCGCGGGTGCACTGAAGACGCTTGAGCCGGAGACCGCCGGCGGCCGCGCCGTCGTCGCCCATCTTGGCTCCGGTGCCAGCCTCTGCGCGCTGGATAATGGCGTCAGCCGCGACACCTCAATGGGTTTTTCCACCATCGACGGCGTGCCCATGGCGACCCGCTCGGGCGCGATCGATCCAGGCGTGCTGTTTCACCTGATCGACGCCCATGGGCTGAGCGTCAAACAGGTCGAGGAAATGATCTACAAGCAGTCCGGCCTGCTCGGCCTCTCAGGCATCAGCGCTGACAGCCGGGAACTGCTGGAGACCCCGTCAAAGGAAGCCTGCGAGGCGCTCGATGTCTTCACCTTCCGCATCGCAGGCGAAGTGGCGCGGCTCTCAGCGACGCTCGGCGGCTTGGACACGCTGGTCTTCACCGCCGGCATCGGCCAGAACCAGCCGGCAATCCGCCGATCGGTGATCGAGCGACTGCGCTTCCTCGGCCTCCTCCTCGACTGCGAGGCAAACGACCGCAACGAAGCCCTGATCTCGCGAGAGGAAAGCTGCGTGAAGGTCCGGGTGATTGCGACAGACGAGGAACAGGTGATTGCCGATGATTGCCGGAGACTGATCGGCTGAGAAGATCCGCCACTTCTGACACCAAAGCGTCATGAAACGCGCCTAGAGACGCTTCGACCAGAGCGGAAGGAGATGCGGCCATGTTGAGACAGACGGATGCCAAGGGTGAAGCCCTTGATGCGGGGCGCGGCGAGGTCCTCATCCTCTCCAACGCCCGCGTCGTGACGCCGGGTCATGTCCTGCACGGCTCGGTCGTGGTCGAGGACGGCCGGATCGTCGAGATCCACGAGGGACCCTCGCGCCACGTGCACGCAGTCGACTTCGCCGGCGATTACCTGCTGCCCGGCCTCGTCGATATCCACACCGATCACTTCGAGAAACATCTCTATCCGCGCGCGCATGTGCGCTGGGATTTTATGCGCGCCGCTTTGGCCCATGATGCCCAGATCATCGGCGGCGGCGTCACCACTGTCTTCGACAGCCTCTGCGTCGGCGCCACCACGGACAATCCGGAGCGCGCCGAAATCCTGCAGCCGATGATCGAGGCGCTGGAGCAGGCGCAGGCATCCGGCATGCTGCGCGCCGAACACCTCGTGCACCTGCGCTGCGAACTGACAGATCCGGTGACCCCGCGGCTGACGGCTGACAACATCGACCGCGAGATCGTCCGCGTCATCTCGGTCATGGAGCACCTGCCCGGCATCCGCCAGAGCCGCGACGTCGAGGCCTATGTGGCAAGAGCCTGCAAATCGACAGGCGAAAGCCCCGAACTGGTGCGCGAGAAGATCAAGGTGCTGGTCGCAGACAAGAGCCACATCGCGGCCACGACCCGGCCCGATATCGTAGCCCTAGCCCGGTCGCGGTCGATGCCGCTGATGAGCCACGACGACACCGATGTCGCCCATATCGAGGAAGGCGTGGCCGAGGGTGTGTCGATCTCGGAATTCCCCTGCTCGATCGAAGCGGCGGAAGCAGCCCGTGCTGCCGGTATGCGCATCGTCGCGGGTGCTCCGAACCTCGTGCGCGGCGGCTCGCAATCCGGCAACATTGCCGTGCGCGACCTGCTGGCAGCAAGGCTCGTCGACATCCTCGCCTCGGATTACGTCCCGCGCTCCATGCTCGATGCAGCCTTCATGATCTCCGCCGATCCGGGCCTGCACTATGACCTGCCCAGCGCCGTTGCCATGGTCACGCGGAGCCCGGCCCTGGCCGGCAACCTTCCAGATCGCGGTGCGATCGAAACAGATCTGAAGGCCGATCTGATCCGCGTCGATCTTCAGGACGGCCACCCCTTCGTCAAGTCGGCCTGGCGCTCCGGACTTCGCGTCGCCTGAGCGGGATAGTTGGCCCGGCGCTCACTCGTGCCAGGCGGAGGCCAGAACCCGCAGCCAGTTCTCCCGGCAGATCTTGTCGAGATCATCGGGGCCATAGCCTCGATCCTTGAGCGCTGTGACAAGACGCTGGTTGCCGGCCGCGTCGCCAATGACGTCGGGGATCGTCGCTCCGTCGAAATCCGAGCCCAACGCAACGCAGTCGATCCCCATGCGGTCGACGAGATAATCGATATGGCTGACCATGGTCGCAAGCGATGTGTCGGCATCGTCGCAGCCATCGGGCCTCAGCATGGTAACGGCATAGTTCAGACCGACGAGGCCATGGCTCGCCTTGATCGCATCCATCTGCCGGTCGGTCAGGTTGCGAGCCACGGGTGTCAGCGCATGCACGTTGGAATGGCTGGCGATCAGCGGCTGGTCGCTGAGCCGCTCGACATCCCAAAAACCTTTCTCGGTGATATGGGCGAGATCGATCAGGATACCGAGACGGTTGCAGGCCCGGATCAGATCCTCGCCGGCTTTCGTCAGCCCGGGTCCTGTGTCGGGCGAACTCGGATAGGCGAAGGGCACGCCATGGCCGAAGATGTTGTGGCGGCTCCAGACGGGCCCGAGCGAACGAAGTCCGGCGGCATGGAACACATCGAGTGTTTCGAGATCGGCGTCGATCGCCTCGCAGCCTTCCATATGCAGTACGGCTGCGAAGACGCCATCCGCCATCGCCTGGCGGATCTCCGAAGTCGTTCGACACAGCCGCCAGCTGCCGTCCTGATCGAGCCGATGCGCAATCGCGGCCATCTGCAGCGCGATGTCGAGCGAAGAGGCCCGTTCGAGCGGCGGATCGAGCGGTGTCGCATAATGCCCGTTCGCATCCGGCTCACGCAGGGTAAAGTCGTGCGGCGACGGGATGTATATGGCACAGAGGCCGCCTGCGAGCCCGCCGCGTTTGGCGCGCGGCGCATCGATGTGGCCAGCGCTGGTCCCGTTTCGGAATTCGGCCACAGGATTGCGGCCCTCGTTGCGACTGCGCCAGAGGCGGAGGAGAACGTCATTATGGCCGTCGAAAACGAGGTTCATGAAGGCAAATCCAGAGATGGGATCCCGGCGGCAAGGCCAGACGGGACGAAATGGCGGGGCGTCGATGCGAAACTGTTTCGGAACCGTTGGACGAAATCATGTCACGCTTCAACCCGGGCAGCGATTTATAGTGGACTTCAAGCGAGCGGTGGCATTTGCCTGAGCCAGTCGGTTGCCGCCTCGTAAGCTGCGGCCACGGAGAGAACCGAAGCATCGGATCTTGGCGGTCCGATCAACTGGAAACCATTGGGCAGCCCCTGCGGCGAAAAGCCAGCCGGTAGTGCAGCGACCGGTAGACCCGCCATGCTCGGGCCGATCACCACCTCCATCCAGCGATGATAGGTGTCCATGTGTTTTCCCGCGATCTCGCGCGGCCAGGGAATGTCTGCATCGAAGGGCAAGACCTGCGCGGCGGGCGCAACGAGAAAGTCGAAACGCTCGTAAACCTTCATCAGAGCCTGATACCAGGCCGTCCGCACGGCCGACGCCTCGTAAACGTCGGCAGCGGTGATTCTCAGGCCTGACCGGACCTCGTAAAGAATCTCCGGCTTCAGCGAACCTCGTCGGCCAGGATCTTCGTAATAGTCCCGCATGCTGCCGGCCGTGAAGAAGCTGCGCAGCGTCGTCCAGGCCCACCAGAGCCGGTCCATGTCGAAGTCGACCTGCACAGGCTCGATGACGAAACCCAGTCGCTCGAAGACACCGAGCGCCTTTTCATTGAGCTCAAGCACACCGGGCTCGAAAGGGAGATGCCCGGCGAAATCACCGAGCCAGCCGATGCGGCCGCCCTTCTTGGCAATGTCCCGGTCGAGGCTGAGCGGCACGCTCTCGAAAGAACTGGGATCACGCGCATCAAAACCGGACTGGACGTTCAGAAGTGTCACCACATCTTCGACGGAACGTCCCATTGGTCCAAGCGTCGCGAGCTGGTTGAGATAGGCGTCGCGACCGGGCAATGCCGGGATGCGCCCGAAGCTCGGCCGGAACCCGACCACATTGTTGAAGGCTGCCGGATTGCGCAGCGAGCCCATCATGTCGCTGCCGTCAGCGACCGGCACCAGCCGGGCAGCAAGGGCTGCCCCTGCTCCGCCGCTCGATCCTCCGGCCGAACGTGCCTGATCCCAGGGATTGCGCGTCACGCCGAAGACGGGATTGTAGCTATGCGAGCCGAAACCCCATTCCGGCGTATTGGTCTTGCCGATGATGATGGCGCCTGCGTCCCGGATACGCTCCACCTGTATGTCGTCGAAGTCAGGCACATAATCGTGGAACAAGGGCGAGCCATACGTGCAGAGAATACCTTTCGCCTCGCTCAGATCCTTGATCGCGATAGGCACGCCGTGCAGCGCGCCGTGAGCACGTCCTTCGCGACGCTCGGCGTCCTTGGCCCGTGCCTCGGCGATGAGAGCCTCACGCGGCCTGAGGCTCACAAGAGCATTGATATCAGGATTGAACCTGTCGATCCTGTCGAGGCAGGAGACCATGACAGCCTCGGCCGTCAGATGGCCCTCAGAAAAAGATTGCAGGAGTTCGGTCAGGGACAGGAAGCTCGGATCGGACACGCGTGGCTCCGTTGGAATGGGCGTTCAGGTGGGGGCAGAGCCAGACGATGGGTTTCTGAAAGTTACCTGTCAAGCGTCGGCTCGACCTCTCCATGCAGCCCTGCCATGCACCCCCGAAATTCTTTGACTCTGCCGAAAATAAAAATGGTCAAACGACCAAATTAGAGGCAACATGCCACAAAAGAAGAAGATGCGGACGCCGTCGAGCCGCATCTTCGAAACATGGGAACATCGACGAAATCAGGCGAAGCCGGCCATCTGCCTCGTGCGAAGCAGTATTGCCGGGGAGGCCGAAGGGGAGTGATCAGCATGCCCGAGAGCTGGCACGTGACTTGCGTCACACCATCTGCGCCACCCTGTGTCCGGCAGTCCCTGTCGGGCCAAGGGTCGAACGAAGCCTATTGCGCATAACCCGAACGCCAGGGGGCACAGCTTGAGTTCCGCATCTGACAAGGCAGCAATCGAAATCCGCGGCGTCAGCCGCATCTACGGAACCGGACACGACAAGGTCACCGCACTCGACGGGATCTTTCTCACCATCAGGGAAAACGAGTTCTTCACGCTGCTCGGTCCGTCCGGCTGCGGCAAGACCACGCTTCTTCGCCTGATCGCCGGCTTCGATTTCCCAACCACGGGTGAAATTCTCCTGCATGGCGAAGACATCGCGCCACTGCCGCCCTTTAAGCGGCCGGTCAACACCGTTTTCCAGTCCTACGCGCTCTTTCCGCACATGACGGTCGCCGACAATATCGGCTTCGGCTTGAAGATGCTCGGCAAGCCGAAGCCGGAAGTCGAGGCCCGTGTCGCCGAGATGCTGGACCTCGTGCACATGACGAAGATGCGCGACCGGCAGGTGAGCCAGATCTCTGGCGGCCAGCAGCAGCGAGTGGCACTTGCGCGCGCGCTGGCGCCGAAGCCGAAGGTCCTGCTGCTCGACGAGCCGCTGTCGGCACTCGATTACAAGCTGCGCAAGGAAATGCAGATCGAGCTGAAGCGCGTGCAGGCCGAGACCGGCATCACCTTCATCTTTGTTACCCATGACCAGGAAGAGGCACTTACCATGTCGGACCGCATCGCGGTCATGTCGACGGGCAGCCTGCGACAGGTCGGCTCGCCCTGGGACATCTACGACCGCCCGGCCGAGCGCTTCGTCGCCGACTTCATCGGCGAGACGAATTTCCTCGAAGTCGAGGTTTCAGGTGTTCAGGGTGACCGCGCCACGGTCCGCCTGCGCTCGGGCCGCGAAATCCCGGCGGCCTTCCCCGAAAACACAGTGCCATCAGGCAAAGTGACCATCGTCATCCGGCCGGAACATGCCGAAATCGTGGAGCCGACGGCCGATGCCACCTTGAAGGGGACCATCGAAAGCGTGGTCTACCTGGGTACGGACACGAACATCAATGTCCGCCTCGAAGGCGGATCGCTCTTCACCGTGCGCCAGCAGAACAGCCGAAGCGGCAGTTGCGGCAGGGTGGAGGGCCAGAATGTCGGCATCCTCGTCAGCGACGATGTCGCGCAGATCCTGAGGGATTGACCATGAGCGCGATGAAAACGGCCCCTGAAAATGCCAGATCGCGCGACGTCAAGAACCGTTGGCTGCTGAGCCTCCCGGCCCTCGCGATCATCTTCGTCGCAGCGCTCGGCCCGCTTCTGGTGATGGTGCTCTATTCCTTTCTGGAAAAGGGCGACTACGGAGACGTCAAGTTTGGCACGTTCTCGCTCGAAGGCTGGACGTCGGTCTTCATGCAACGGGACATCTTCGACGACACGCTTGGGATCGCGGACGCGCATCTCGCGATCTTCTGGCGCTCCATCAAGCTGTCGCTCTACACGACGATCTTCACCCTGATCCTCGGCTTCCCGACCGCCTATTTCATTGCCACCCGGCCGGCCCGCACACGAGAGGTTTGGGTCTTTCTGATCACCATCCCCTTCTGGACCAACCTCCTGATCCGCACCTTTGCCATGCAGCAGGTCATCCGCAACGAAGGCATTCTCAACAATCTGCTGATCTGGCTCGGCATCATCGATACCCCCCTGCAGATCATCTACACCGACACGGCCACCCTGCTTGGTATGACCTATGTCTACCTGCCCCTGATGGTGCTGCCGCTTTATGCCTCGATCGAGAAGCTCGATTTCCGGCTGGTCGAGGCCGGCTACGATCTCTATGCCAACCGCCTGCAGGTGCTCTGGAGGATCGTCATACCGCTGGTGAAGCCCGGCCTGATTGCTGGCTCCATCCTGGTGTTCATCCCGTCGCTGGGCGCCTATGTCATCCCGCGCGTGCTCGGCGGCGGCAAGAACCTGATGCTGGGCAACCTGATCGAATTGCAGTTCGGGGCGGGCCGCAATTGGCCGCTGGGCGCCGCGATGTCGATTACCCTGATGGCCCTCGTCATGATTGCCCTGCTCTTCTATGTCCGCAACGCCGCGAAATCGGGGGTGCGTCATGGCTGAGCGTCACTTCGACATCCGTTCGCAACCGGGCTTCGGCCTGATTGCGCTCTTCACCTTCTTCTCGCTCTACCTGCCGATCGCGACACTGGTGGCCTACTCGTTCAATGCGAGCGACTCGCTGTCGGTTTGGGGCGGTTTCTCGCTGCGCTGGTTTGTCTCCGCCCTGCAGAACGACGCCGTACAGGCTGCCGCCATGCGTTCGATCATCATCGCGCTCTGGGCGGCGGGACTGGCGACGATCGCCGCCACGATGGCGGCACTCGCCACCACGCGTACAGAACCCTATCGTGGACTGACCGCCAAATATGCCGTGATCAACCAGCCGCTGATGATCCCGGAAATCGTGACTGCGGTCGCACTCCTGATCGTCTTTTCCCGCATCAAGGTCTGGACCGGCTATTCCGGCCTCGGCTACCTGATCATGGCCCACACGGCCTTTTGCATTCCCTTCGCCTACCTGCCGATCCGGGCACGGCTGGAAAGCATGGACCTGACGCTCGAGCGGGCGGCCGCCGACCTCTACGCCACCCCGTGGCAAGCCTTCCGCTTCGTGACGCTGCCGCTGCTGCGACCCGCCATCATCGCCGGCTTCATGCTCGCCTTCGTCATTTCGCTGGATGACGTGGTCATCACCGAATTCGTCAAATCCGGCGGGCAGGATACGCTTCCGACCTACATGCTCGGCCAGATCCGACGCGAGACGACACCGGAGATCAATGCCATCGCCACGATCTTCCTCGCGGCCTCCACAGTGCTGATCGTGATCTTCTTCTTCATCAACCGGCGCAAGCCGCAAGCATAACGACAACCAAAAGAGAGGAACGGAGAATGACAATGAAATGGATGACGACCACGGCGATTGCCGGCATCTCGGTGCTGAGTTTCGCAGGCGCGGCCTCGGCCGCTGGCGAGCTCAACATCTACAACTGGGGCGACTATACGAGCCCCGAGCTGATCAAGAAGTTCGAGGAACAGTTCGACGTCAAGGTCACCGTGACCGACTATGACTCGAACGACACCGCCCTCGCCAAGGTCCGCGCCGGCGGCCATGGCTACGACATCGTCGTGCCCTCGGCCAACTACATTCCGATCTGGGTCAAGGAAGATCTGCTGCTCGAAGCCCGTCCCGACCAGATGGAGAACTTCAAGAACGTCGACCCGCGCTGGGTCGATGTCGATTGGGATCCGGGCCGCCGCTATTCCGTTCCGTGGCAGTGGGGTCTGACGGGCATCGGCGTCAACACCAAGTTCTACAAGGGTGACCTGAACACGTCCGCGATCTTCCTCGATCCACCGGAAGAGCTGGTCGGAAAGATCAATGTGGCACCGGAAATGAACGACGTGCTCTACGCCACCATCAAGTATTTTGGTGGCGACTGGTGCACTACGGACAAGGAAGTCCTCTTGAAGGTGCGCGACAAGCTGGTCGAAGCCAAGGCGAAGTGGCTCGCCATGGACTACAGCGTCACCGACAAGCTGCCGACCGGCGATTATGCCGGCGTCTATTACTGGAACGGCGCCATCATGCGCTCGCGCCTGCAGAACCCGGAAGTCAAGTTCGGCTATCCCAAGGAAGGCTATCCGGTGTTCATGGACAGCGTCGCCATCCTAAAGGATGCCAAGAATGTCGACAATGCCAAGGCCTTCATGAACTTCATCATGATCCCGGAAAACGCCGCCATGATCTCCAACTTTGCAAAGTATGCAAACGGTATCACCGGTTCGGAAGCGTTCATGGTACCGGAAATGAAGGACGCACCGGAACTGGTCATTCCGGCGGAATTCGAGAGTGCTGGAGAATTCTTGAAGAGCTGCGAACCGGAGGTGTTGCAGCTCTACACCCGAATCTGGACCGAAGTTCAGAAGTAACCTCGATCCGACAATCGAAATGACCGAAACGGGAGGGCCCATGGCCCTCCCGCAGGAGGAGCATGCCCTGATGACGACGCAGTTTGCCGAAGCCTATGGTTTCGAGAGAAGTGCCGTGACGCTAGCCAACTGGCGCACGGCCCCTTTCAGCCGGTTCAGCTTCGGCCATGCCGAAGAAGTGGTGCCGAGCGCCAGGATCTCAGCAGGAGCCGAAGAGCCCGAGGGAACGCCGGTGGTTTCCAACCTCTTGCGGCAGTCATTGCCTGACGGGCTTGTCGGACAGCGGGATGTGGGCGCCTATCTCGATTATGCCCACACCGACGCCTTCGTCTTGATGAAGGCTGGCGAAATCGTCGCCGAACACTATGCAGCCCATGTCGGCATCGACCAGCCTCATATCGTCTTTTCGATCAGCAAGTCTCTGACCGCTCTGGTGATCGCGACCCTTGAAGCCGACGGGCTTATGGATCCCGACGCCCCGGTCACCAGCCTGCTACCCGAAGCGGTAGGCTCCGCCTATGGCGACTGCACCATCCGCGACGTGCTCGACATGCGGGTCAGCCTCGGTTTCGACGAGGCCTATCTGAACACCGACGGCGCCTATGCCCGCTATCGCCGCGCGACGCTCTGGAACCCGGCCGACCCATCCCAGTCGGACGAAACCTTGCTGGAATTCCTCATGACCCTGAAAAAGGACACTCATCCACACGGCGGCGCGCATTTCTACGCCTCACCGAATTCCGACCTGCTCGGCATCCTGATCGAGCGGGCGAGCGGCCAGCGCTATGCGAAGGCGGTCTCCGAGCGCCTGTGGAAGCCGCTCGGCGCGAAGAACCATGCCAGCGTGACAGTCGATGCCGAGGGCTCGGCTCGCGCGGCCGGCGGCATCTCGGTGACCGCACGCGACCTCGCCCGTGTCGGCGAGATGCTGCGCAACGGCGGCATGGTCGATGGTCGGCGCCTCATTCCCGAAGCCTGGCTCACCGACATGCTGACGGCTGGCGACCACCAGGCTTGGGTGGACGGCCAATCCAATTTCTTCCCAAACGGTCGCTATCGCAGCCAGTGGTACCAGTCGGGTGAACCGGACGGCGCTTTCTGCGCCATCGGCATCCACGGCCAATGGCTTTATGTCGACCCGTCGACCGAGACCGTGATCGTCAAGCTCTCCTCCCAGCCGAACCCGCTGGACGACGAGCTGAAACACGACAACTTCGCCTTCTTCCGCGCGCTCAGCGCCTGGACCGCCTGAGATCAGAGGAGCCTGAAATGGCAACCACCGCAGACATCATCATCACCAACGGCCGCGTGCTGACCATGGACAGCACCGCCCCGCGCGTCGAAGCAGTCGCCCTTGCCGGCAACCGCATTCTTGCGGTCGGCAGCGAAGCCGAGGTGAAGGCTCTGGCCAGCGCCGAAACCAAGGTGATCGACGCGAAGGGCGCGACCGTCATGCCGGGCTTCAACGAAGCTCACATGCACATCTTCCCGGGTTCCGTCTCGCTGCGCCAGCTGAACCTGCATGGCATCCAGGGCTTCGAACCATTGAAGGCAGCAATCCTAGATTATGCAGAGAAGAACCCAGACGAGCCGCTGCTGATGGGCTTCTCCGCCGATTACTCGATCATTTCGCTCACCGAACCCTGCACCCGCCATCACCTCGATGCGATCCTGCCGGACCGCCCTTTCATGATGTTCGCGCCCGACCATCACACCGCTTGGGCCAACACGGCAGCACTGGAGAAGGCAGGCATTCTGCAGGGCAAGGATGTCGGCATCGGCAACGAGATCGTCATGGGGCCGGACGGTCTGGCGAATGGCGAGCTGCGCGAGGGCAATGCCTTCGGCCCGGTCTCGGCGCTCGCCTCGACAGGCGGACGCGAGGAACTCGGAATGGTGACCGGCATGGACCCGGAAAATGTCACGCCGGAGCAGTTCGCGCTCGACCGGGCGATCCTGAAAGCCGGCCTCGACTACTGCGCCTCCTGGGGCGTCACCTCGATCCAGAATTTCGACGGCAATCACTACCAGCTGCGCCTGATGCGCGATCTGGAGCTTTCGGGCGAACTCTCCTGCCGCATTCGCATCCCCTATCACATGAAGAACTTCATGGCCCTGGAGGATCTCGACAAGGCGGCCGCGTGGAAGAAGGAATTCGCCACCGACATGCTGCGCGGCGATTTCGTCAAGGTCTTCATGGATGGCGTGCTCGACAGCCAGACAGCCTACATGCTGAGCGGCTACGGCGACCGTCCAGGTTATACCTATGAGCCGCTCTTCACGCCCGAAGCGTTCAATGCGATTGCGACAAAAGCCGATGCACTCGGCCTGCAGGTCGCCGTGCACGCGATCGGCAGTGCCGCGATCCGCCAAACGCTCGACGGCTACGAAGCGGCCGTGAAGGCGAATGGCAAGCGCGACAACCGTCACCGCATCGAGCATATCGAGATCATCCATCCGGAGGATATTCCGCGCTTTGCCGAGCTCGGCATTGTCGCCTCCATGCAGCCGGTCCATTATCCCGGTGGCACCTGCTTCCCCGCCGAGCCGACCACGGCGAAGATCGGCGAGGACCGCTGGGATTACGCCTATGCTTGGCGAACGATGAAGGAAGCCGGCGCGCCTGTCGTCTTCGCCTCCGACTGGCCGGTCTCCCCCGTCTCGCCCTTCCAATGCATCCAGGATGCGCTGACCCGCAAGCCCTGGAAGGACGGCTTGAAAGACCAGCGCTTCTCGCTGATGGAGGCGCTCGAAGCCTATACCGCGATCGGCGCCTGGGTGGAGTTTATGGAAGATCGCAAGGGCATGCTGAAGCCCGGCTACCTCGCCGACGTCGTGATCCTTACCAGAGATATCGAGTCTGCCGCGCCCGAAGAGATCATGGACACCGTTCGGCCCGCCGTCACCATTTGCGACGGTCGCATCACCTTCCAGGCCTGAAGAAAGAAACCTCCCATGAGCGCCGATCTCGTCATCCACAATGCTCACATCCTGACCATGGATGACGAGCATCCGCGCGCGGAGGCCATCGCGCTCGCAGGGAACCGCATCACGGCGCTCGGTGGCAATGCCGAGATCCTAGAGCTCGCGGGACCACAGACCCGCGTCGTCGATGCCGGTGGCGCAACGGTGCTGCCGGGCTTCAACGAGGCGCATATGCACATCTTCGGCGGCTCGGTCTCGCTCGGCGAACTCTCGCTCTTCGGCGTTAGTGGATTCGACGCCCTGTCAAAGGCCGTGCGCGACTATGCGGCGGCCAACCCGGACCTGCCGCTGCTTGTCGCCCAGACGGCGGATTACACCATCCTCTCGGAAACCGAGCGCGTCACCCGCCACCATCTTGATCGCATCATTCCCGACCGCCCCTTTATGATGGTCGCCCCCGACCGGCACACGGCCTGGGCCAATACCATCGCGCTGGAGAAGGCCGGCATCCTCCATGGTCGCGACGTCGGTGTCGGCAACGAAATCGTCATGGGTGACGATGGGCTCGCCAATGGCGAACTGCGCGAAAGCAACGCCATGCGACCGGTCGCGTCGATGAGCGTGACGGGCGGTCGAGAAGGCCTCGGCGTCGGCACCGGTGGTGATCCGGAATACGTCACCCCGGAAGAGCGCACCGGGGACATCGCAGTGCTGAAGAAGGGCCTCGCCTATTGCGCCTCGCTCGGCATTACCTCGTTCCAGAACATGGACGGCAATCTCTATCAGCTGGAAATGCTGGATGAGATCGAGAGGACAGAGAGCCTGTCGGTCCGTGTCCGCATGCCCTACCACATGAAGAACTTCATGCCCCTCTCAGATCTGGAGGAAAAGGCCGCCGCCTGGAAGGCCCGCTTCGACACCGACAAGCTCCGCTGCAACTTCGTCAAGCTCTTCATGGATGGTGTCACCGAGGGGGAGACCGCTGTTTTCGTCGACGACTACGCCCACAAGCCCGGCTGGAAGGGCGAGCCGCTGTTTTCGGCCGACGCGTTCAATGCGGTCGCGACTGAGGCAAACCGCCTCGGCCTGCCGGTTGCGGTTCATGCGATCGGTGACGGCGCAGTCCGCATGGTGCTCGACGGCTACGAAGCTTCGATCAGCGCCAATGGCCAAAAAGACATGCGCAATCGCGTCGAGCATATCGAGGTGGTTCATCCAGACGACATCAAGCGCTTTGCCGAAACGGGCACGATCGCGTCGATGCAGCCCACGCATCCGCCGGGCTCAGCAGGCCTGCCGCTCGAGCCCTATCTCACCTATATCGGCCGCGAGCGCTGGCCTTACGCTTTCGCTTGGAAGACGCTTGTCGATGCCGGTGCGAAGATCGTCTTCGCCACTGACTGGCCGGTATCACCGCTACCGCCGCTGAGTTGCATCGGTGATGCCGTGACACGGCAGCCCTGGGCCGACGACATGCCGGATCACCGTCTCGGTCTGCACGAGACGCTGGCCGCCTACACGAGCACCAGCGCCTGGGTGGAATACATGGAAGACCGCAAGGGCATCTTGAAACCCGGCTACCTCGCCGATGTCGTTGTTCTCTCGGGCGATATCGAAGCGACAGATCCTGCCCAGATAGCCACCCTTTCACCTGTCCTCACCATCTGCGATGGCCGTGTCACCTTCGATGCCGGAGGAGATCGATGAGGGAAGACGGAGAGGCCACGGAAGAAAAGTCCTCGACCGCCGGCACCCGCGGCCGCCCGCCGGGTGCCACCCGTAAGGGACTGGAAACGCGTGTCCGCATCATCAAGGGCGCCCGCGAGGCACTTGAGGAAGGCGGCATGGAAGCGCTGACAACAAGGCGCATTGCCGCTTCCGCCGGGGTGAAGCTTGCGACGCTTCACTACTACTTCGACAGCAAGGAGAGGCTTCTGCTCGCCGTGCTCGAAGACCTGATCGCCGACATGGACGAAGCCTACCGGCAGGACGTGCCCCTGCCCTCGGAACCGGAGGACCGGGTGGAAGCCCTCATCCGGGCGAGCTGGCGCTACATCCAGCGCACGCGTGACAAGCAGATCGCCCAGACGGAACTGACACTCTATGCGCTGCGCACCAAAGGATCCGAATGGCTCGCGGCGCGTCAGTACAATGCCTATATCGACTTCTACGGCCATCTCGTATTCGAAGACGACAACGACGAGGATCTGCGCCGTATCGGCCGGGCCGTGGCTCGTCAGATGCTGATCGGCATCGACGGGATCATCCTGCAAAGCTATGCGCTTCAGGATCTTTCTGCCTCCAACGACGACATAGAAGCCTTGATCATAGCGATGCGCGGCTATCTCCGCCGCCTGCTCGCCGAGCACAAGAAGTCACGCTAGCCGAGCTGCCAGAGACGTCTGGCATTACCAGAAAAGAGCTTATCCTTCTCTTCCAAGGCACAGCCGTGCAGCAAAGCCTGCGTGGTCGCGACCCAGGTCGAAAGACCGCCTCCCAGAGTGCAGACGGGCCAGTCAGAACCCCAGATCGCCCGATCGAACCCGAAACTTTCAATGACATGGTCGAAATAGGGCTTGAGATCTTCGAGCGTCCAGCAGTCGCGATCGCCATAGGCGGGTATCCCTGAAATCTTGACGCGGACATTCTCCCGCCTGGATATCTCGGCAATGCCGTTTCTCCAGGCGTCATACCCATGACCCTTGATGTCGGGCACGCCGCAATGGTCAAGGATGAAGCTGACGTCTGGCGCGAGATCAACCAGCGCTATTGCCTTGTCGATTTGATGCGGCAGCATGCAGAGATCGAAGGTGAGGCCCGTGCCAGAGAGCCGCTTGATATTCTCCCGGAAGAGCGCGCCTTCGGACACATCGTCGGGCACGACATGCAGCACGCGCCGGAATCCTTTGACGAAAGGATTGGTCCGCTGCGCTTCAAGATAAGCCGCAAAGCCAGGATCTTCAGGCCGGCAGGAGGCGATGACCCCGCGTATCATGCTGTCGGGTGCGCGGGACATTTCCTGAACCATGTCGGTTTCACCAGGAATGTCCTCGGGCGCGACATCCACCTCCATGTGCAGCACCGAGGAAATACCGAGGCGCCTGGCCTCCCGCGAATAGGTCTCCCAGGTGAAATCGGCATCAAGCGCCGGGACGTCCTTGAGCCAGGGATAGCTGAGCCGGTCGCGATAGATGAGATGCAAATGGGTGTCGATGATCATGGCTGGCCCCTCCCAAGGCCGTTGAAATTCAGTTCGTGTCGGTCACATCCGCGCCGAGACTGGCACCCGCAAGCTCCGAGATCCGCCGCGCTGTCTCGGTCAGCGCCTCGATGGTGCGGGTGATATCGGGAGCCTCGGGCGCGTTGATGATGGTGATGTAGGGTACGGTGAGCGCCCCCAGGGCCTCGCCATCGGCGCTGACGATCGGAGCCGAGAGGTTCACGACGCCAGCCGTCTGCGCGCTCGGCATCATCTCGTAGCCACGCTCCCGGATCTGCTCGAGCCGGGCGATGAACTCCGCAGTCATCCGCCCGTCCGGCCCGCCGCTCGCCACATGCTCGGCCACCATCATCGTCCGCACCTCGGGGCTGCGGAAGGCGAGCAGCACATGGCCGGAGCCAGTGTCGAACAGCCCCATGCGCGAGCCGACCCGGATCGATATACCCCAGTAACCCGGTGCCTCGAGCTGCGCGATGACGACGGGATGGCCCCGGTCATAAACGACAATATGGTTTTCCTGCCGGGTGATTTCGGCGAGTTCCCGCATCAACGGCATGGCCAGCGAGGCGAGACGCCGGGTCGGGGCATGCAGCTGTGCAAGGCCGAAGAGCTTCAGCGTCAGCACGTAACGATCGCCATCGAGCCGCGCGACATAGCCGCGCTTCACCAGCCGGTCGAGCATCCGGTAGAATTCATTCGGGCTGCGGTCGAGCTTCTTGGCGATCTCGGCCTGGCTGAGGCCCCCATCGACGCCTGCCAGAAGCTCCAGAATGTCGAGCCCCTTGTCGAGCGCCGGTGCCCGGTAGCGGTCCTGATCAAGGTCATTCACGTTTTTCTCTCCCTGAAGTCCGATGACTGACCTTGACGTTCATGAATAAATGTTTTGCATATGAATGATGCTCGCATCGACAGTGGGAATATGCAAGGGTCGAGTGACGAGGGATCGGCTGGAGGAGCCAAGAAGATGAACCTTGAGAAGAAGCATGTGCTGGTGACGGCCGCTGGCCAGGGCATCGGCCGCGCCAGTGCCATCGCCTTCGCGCGCGCTGGCGCCACCGTTGTCGCGACCGACATAAACACCGAAGCGCTGGCAAGCCTGGATGGCGAGACAGGCATCACCACGCGCCGGCTCGACGTCCTGAACGATGATGCAGTCAAGGCCGTGGTCTCCGAGACGGGCCCCTTCGATGTGCTGTTCAATTGCGCCGGCGTCGTGCATGGCGGAACGGTCCTGGACATGGCCGACAAGGATCTGGACTTCGCCCTCGACCTCAATGTCCGCGCGATGATCCGAACCATCCGCGCAGTGCTACCGGCCATGCTGGAACGGGGCGACGGCTCGATCATCAACATGGCCTCGGTCGCAAGCGCGATCAAAGGCGTGCCGAACCGCTTCGCCTATACGGTCACCAAGGCTGCCGTCATCGGCTTGACCAAGTCGGTCGCCGCCGACTACGTCACCCAAGGCATCCGCTGCAACGCCATCTGCCCCGGTACTGTTGAAAGCCCGTCCCTGCAGGATCGCATGCGCGCACAGGGCGACTATGACGCCGCCCGCGCCGCCTTCATCGCCCGCCAGCCCATGGGGCGCCTGGGCACCCCGGAAGAAATCGCCGACCTTGCCGTCTATCTCGCCGGCGCCACCTACACTTCGGGCCAGGCCTATGCCATCGACGGCGGCTGGACGATCTAACATTCAGGAAGGAACAAGACCATGAAACTCATGCGCGTCGGCCCGCTCGGCCAGGAAAAGCCTGCGATCCTCGACAAGGACGGCAAGGTGCGTGACCTTTCGGCCCATGTGAGCGATATCGGCGGCGCCGCCATCTCGCCGGAGGGCCTGGCCAAGATCGCCGCGATCGATCCGGCCTCGCTGCCGGAACTCGCCGCCGACCGCATCGGCGCCTGCGTCGCCGGCACCGGCAAGTTCATCTGCATCGGGCTGAACTACTCCGACCACGCCGCCGAAACCGGCGCTGCCGTGCCGCCGGAGCCGGTCATCTTCATGAAGGCGACATCAGCCATCTGCGGCCCGAATGACGACGTCCTGATCCCGCGCACGTCGGAAAAGACCGACTGGGAAGTCGAACTCGGCGTAGTCATCGGCAAGACTGCCAAGTATGTCTCGGAAGTAGACGCCATGGATTACGTCGCCGGCTACTGCGTCTCCCACGACGTCTCAGAACGAGCTTTTCAGACGGAGCGCGCGGGCCAGTGGACCAAGGGTAAGTCCTGCGACACCTTCGGCCCGATCGGCCCCTGGCTTGTCACCAAGGACGAAATATCAGATCCGCAGAACCTCAAGATGTGGCTCTCGGTGAACGGCAAGATGATGCAGGACGGCTCGTCCAAGACCATGGTCTACGGCGTCGCCCACCTCGTTTCCTATCTCAGCCAGTTCATGAGCCTGCATCCCGGCGACGTCATCTCCACGGGCACCCCTCCGGGCGTCGGCCTCGGCATGAAGCCGCCGCAGTTCCTCAAGGCCGGCGATGTGGTCGAGCTCGGCATCGAGGGGCTTGGCACGCAGAAGCAGACATTCAAGGCGGATGTCTGATCGGCTTCTAAAACGAATAACCCCGCCTAGGTGGCGGGGTTTTACTTTGTAGAACGCAGATGCGCTGCAAGATGCACCATGGCGCGCATGGCGCCCTAAGCAGCATCCCTCACACGGATCTCGATCTCGAGGCGCGCTGCTGCAGCAATATTGACCAACGCATCGAGCGAAAACTTGGCGAGCTTGCCGCGAAGTAGGTCGTTGGTGCGCGGACGTGTCAATCCAAGTCGCTTGGCCGCCTCATCCTGAGAGAGGCCCCAGCCTAACACTGCCTTGCGAATCTCGTAGAGCAGAGCGGAACGCGCCTTGAGATTTGCGGCTTCCTGCTCGGTGTCCGTCAGGGCGTCCCAGACGCTTCCATAAATCTCTTCGCTCATGTTTCCTGCTTCCAGCGCTTCAGCCTCTAAATGGCGAGTTCAATCTCTTTTTTCGGTGTGGCCTGCGTCTTCTTCTGGAATGCATGCAGAACCAGAATCCGATCCTCTAGCGTCGCCAAATAGACGATGCGGAAGGCACCCGAAGCTTCGCGGATCCTGATTTCTCGAACACCCGGAGCGATCGTCGGCATTGGCTTCCAGTCATCCGGATCCAGACCGCGCTGCACCAGTTCCAACTGCCAGCCGGCATCAATCGGGGCTTCATCGGGAAACGCACGAACATCCGTCCTGCTACTTCCAAGCCACTGGCTCAGCTTCATCCTGGCAATGTATCAAAACGAATACAGATCTGCCAACAGAAAAGCCGGGCGTTTCCACCCGGCTTTCACGTGTACAATCCATCCCGCCTTACTTGATCAACGGCAGGATGCTGTCGATCGATTTCTTCGCGTCACCATAGAACATCCGCGTATTCTCCTTGTAGAACAGCGGGTTCTCGATGCCGGAATAGCCGGTGCCCTGGCCGCGCTTGGAGACGAAGACCTGCTTGGCCTTCCAGACTTCCAAAACCGGCATGCCGGCGATGGGCGAGTTCGGGTCCTCCTGAGCGGCCGGATTGACGATGTCGTTGGAGCCGATGACGATCGCCACATCCGTATTGGGGAAGTCCTCGTTGATCTCGTCCATTTCGAGCACGATGTCGTACGGCACCTTCGCTTCCGCGAGCAGCACGTTCATATGGCCCGGCAGGCGACCGGCGACGGGATGGATGGCGAAACGAACGGTCTTGCCGGCGGCACGTAGCTTGCGGGTGAGTTCAGATACCGACTGCTGCGCCTGGGCGACCGCCATGCCGTAACCCGGGATGATGATGACCGAGTCAGCATCGTTCAGCGCATTGGCGACACCATCGCCATCGATCGCGATCTGCTCGCCGACAACTTCCATCTGCGGTCCGGTCGTGCCGCCGAAGCCACCGAGGATGACCGAGACGAAGCTGCGGTTCATGGCCTTGCACATGATGTAGGAAAGGATCGCACCGGACGAACCGACCAGTGCGCCGACGACGATCAGGAGATCATTCGACAGCGAGAAGCCGATGGCCGCAGCCGCCCAGCCGGAATAGCTGTTGAGCATCGAGACGACGACCGGCATGTCGGCACCGCCGATGCCCATGATCAGGTGATAGCCGATGAAGAGCGCCAGAAGCGTCATCAGGATCAGCGTCCAGCTGCCGGCACCGTTGAAATAGAGCACCAGCAGGATCAGCGAGCCAAGGGCAGCACCGGCATTCAGCATATGGCCACCGGGCAGCTTCTTCGCCTTGCCATCGACCTTGCCGGCCAGCTTGCCATAGGCGACGACCGAACCGGTGAAGGTGACTGCGCCGATGAAGACACCGAGGAACACCTCAATCTTGAGGACGGCGATTTCGGCACCCGTCTTTTCGGCAATCTTCAGAGCGAAGCCGGTGAACTCCTTAAAGAGTTCGGTATGCCCGGTTTGTACAGCACAGGCGACCGCATTAACGGCGGGATCGCAAAACGCGACGCCGGCTTCGGTCAGTGTACTCGCGATGCGCCACATCTCGATTTCGGCATTGAAGCCGATAAAGACGGCAGCCAGACCGACCAGCGAATGCATGGCGGCCACAAGCTGAGGCATCTCCGTCATCTGCACGCGCTGGGCAACAACCCAGCCGATGCCACCACCGATGGCGATCATGACGGCCGAGACCAGCCAGTTGCCGGCACCAGGGCCATAGAGCGTTGCGAGAACCGCCAGGCCCATGCCGACGATGCCATACCAGACGGCACGCTTGGCGCTTTCCTGTCCCGAAAGACCGCCGAGCGATAGGATGAAGAGAACGGCTGCGACGACATAGGCCGCTGTGGTGAATCCGTATTCCATATGTGTCCCCTCCCCTAACTCAAGACTTCTGGAACATGGCGAGCATGCGCCGGGTGACCATGAAGCCACCAAATATGTTGATGCCGGCCATCAGGACCGACAGCGCTGCAAGCAGCACGACCAGGAAGTTCCCGGACCCGATCTGCATCAGCGCACCCAGAATGATGATCGAGGATATGGCATTGGTGATCGCCATCAGCGGCGTATGCAGCGAATGGCTCACATTCCAGATGACCTGGAAGCCGACGAAGCAGGCGAGCACGAAGACGATGAAATGGCTCATGAAGCTGGCCGGCGCATAAAGACCGGCGAGCAGGATCAGCGCGCCGCCACCGGCAAGCATGCCCACCTGATTGCGGGTCTGCGTCTTGAAGGCGGCGATTTCCTGCGCCCGCTTCTCCTCGGCCGTCAGCTCCTTCACCTTCTCCTTGGGCTTTGCTGCCGCGATCGCCTGGATCTTTGGCGGCGGTGGCGGGAAGGTGATCTCGCCGTCCTTGGTGACGGTGGCGCCTCGGATGACGTCGTCTTCCATGTTGTGCACCGGCACGCCGTCCTTGGCAGGCGTCAGGTCCGTCATCATGTGGCGAATATTGGTCGAATAGAGCGTCGAGGCCTGGGCCGCCATTCGGCTCGGGAAGTCGGTATAGCCGACGATGGTGACGCCATTCTCGGAAACGATCTTCTGATCGGGCACCGTCAGGTCGCAATTGCCACCGCGCTCGGCGGCAAGGTCGATGACAACGGAGCCGGGCTTCATCGCAGCCACCATGTCGGCGAGCCACAGCTTCGGCGCATCGCGACCGGGGATCAGCGCCGTTGTGATGACGATGTCGATCTCGGGCGCCAGTTCGCGGAATTTCGCCAGTTGCTTCTCGCGGAACTCCGGAGACGAAGGAGCGGCATACCCCCCGGTCGCCGCGCCATCCTGGGCAGCTTCGAATTCGAGATAGACGAACTGCGCGCCCATGCTCTCGATCTGTTCGGCGACCTCAGGACGAACGTCGAAGGCATAGGTGATGGCACCGAGCGAGGTCGCGGTACCGATCGCGGCGAGACCGGCAACGCCGGCACCGATGACGAGCACCTTGGCCGGCGGCACCTTGCCGGCCGCCGTCACCTGACCGGTGAAGAAGCGGCCGAAATTGTTGCCGGCCTCGATCACGGCGCGATAGCCTGCGATGTTGGCCATCGACGACAGCGCGTCCATCTTCTGGGCGCGCGAGATGCGCGGCACCATATCCATGGCAACGACGGTCGCGCCCTTCGCTTTGGCCTGCTCGAGCAGAGCCGAATTCTGGGCCGGATAGAAGAAGGAGATCAGCGTCTTGCCAGGGCCGAGACGATCGACTTCAGATGTCTCCGGCGGCCGCACCTTGGCAATTATGTCGGCCGTCTCGAAGAGCGCGGCAGCCGTCTCGACAACTGTCACGCCCGCGGCGCGATAGGCGTCGTCAGAAAGCCCTGCGGCCTTGCCGGCGCCGCTTTCGATGACACACTCATAGCCGAGTTTCTGCAGTTGCGTGGCGCTATCAGGCGTCATCGCGACGCGGGCCTCGCCGGCGTAAATCTCCCTTGGCGATCCGATCTTCAATCCCATCTCCCTAACTCCGTTCAAACGGGGCAAACCTCAGTCCCTCGCCTAAAGTCGAAGGACACTCCGATCGCGGACACGAACAGAAGTAAGGCCCCCTGTCTAGTCCAGCAGTCGAAGCATGTGACGGTTTTCGAACAGGGAGAGACGGCTTAAAACGATTTTTGTTGCAGCGCACACAGGCTGAGCGGAGCGGCACGGATGGAACAATTCGATCGGCACCCTGTTGTCTGGTGGAACAGCGCAAGGGAGACACACATGCTGCAATGGATCCTTATCCTTCTTCTCATCGCCGCAGTCGCAAGCCTTCTGGGCTTTCGCGGTGTGGCCGGCGCTTCCGCCGGCATTGCAAAAATCCTGATTTTCATCGTCCTGATCGTCATGATCATCGCGCTGTTTACGGGCGTGATCATCGTCGCCTGACAGCGCTCGGATAGACAGAAAAAAGCCCGCAACTCCGATGGTGTCGCGGGCTTTTCTTGTCCTTTGAGGGGCTGGTTCAGATGAAGGGTCTGACTCGTGTGTCTTCAGGCTTCCATTCGGCGATATCCTGAAGCCCCACCGGATCAAGTACATCACAACCCCGATCGCGCCATCGGATCAATCCGCGATCCGCAAGCTTCTTCAGCGTTTTGTTGGTGTGCACGATGGACAGACCAAGAGTATCGGCAAAGTGCATCTGCGTCACCGGAACATGCCGCTGATTGTCCCCCAGAATACCGGCGCTCATTCCACGGTCGAACAGGAATGCCAACAGATAGGACGCCCGTTCGAGTGCCGAACGACGGCCGATGCTGAGCAGGTGCTCATCGAGAATGGATTCTTCGCGTGCTGCGAGCCATGTCAGATCGAAGCTTAGCCCCGGATGAAGCTCGAACAGTGAGAACAGCCGGCTACGTTCGAAGACGCAAAGCGTCATCGGCGTCAGCGCTTCGACCGAGTGCTGCATCTCTGCCATGACGGCCCCCTGCAGACCCACCATGTCGCCGGGCACGAGATAGTTCAGGATCTGCCTGCGCCCATCCTCGAGGATCTTGTAGCGAAAGCCCCATCCGGACAGCACGGTGTAGAGATGAGCGCTGCGTGCCCCTTCGACGAGCACGGTGGTGCCGGGATCGGCGAGCAGCTCCCCGCGCTTGAAGGTCGAGACGAATTCCAGCTCCGAGTCGGAGAAGGGCCGGAACCGTTTCATGTGTCGCAGCGGACACTCGTAGCAACTGACCCTTATCGGATTTTGGCGCGGTTCGATTGCCATTGGATCACCTCGTTTGCCTGTCATCATGTTCCGTATGGAACAACAGAACTTCGATATGTCTTTTTTAAATGACGCTGATCAGGTGGAGCCTCATAAAGCGCCTCTGACAGAAGGAAATTTCATGAGCCCTGCGCCGCTCCGTGTTCTCGTTGCAGAGAACCAGTACTTGATCGCCATGGAGGTGGACCGGTTGCTTGTCGAGGCTTTGCCATGTGAGGTGACGATCACCCCATTGGCGCATCTTCGCGAAACACTGGCCAGGGAAAAATTCGATGTCGTGATCGTGGAAGCGGTCTTGGCCGAACCAGAAAACATTGAGCGTACGCGCGCGATCATGGAGTCTGGAGCGAGACCAGTCTTCCTGTCGTCTTACGACCACCTTGCTATCAGGGGAACAGTATTGTCCGCGCATCCCGTGGTCGCCAAACCGCCGCAATCCGAGGAACTGGCTGCGGCGGTGTTGGGAGCGGCGCATCGTCGCTGACCTCAGACGGCAAATGCCTTCTTGATCACCGCAGAGCTGTGTGCGTCCGGACCATAATCGCCCTCACCACTCACACCCAGAATTTCCTGCAGCTTGTTGCGTGCGCGATTGATACGGCTCTTGATGGTGCCAACGGCGCAACCGCAGATCTCGGCCGCTTCCTCATAGGCAAAACCTGATGCACCCACGAGGATGATGGCCTCACGCTGGTCGCTTGGCAATTGGTCGAGTGCACGCTTGAAGTCCTGCAGGTCGAGCGAACCATACTGTTGCGGATGCGTGGACAACTGCGAGGTAAAGATGCCGTCCGTGTCGGACACTTCACGACCGCGCTTGCGCATCTGCGAATAGAACTCGTTGCGCAGGATCGTAAACAGCCAGGCCTTCATGTTGGTGCCGGGTTCGAAATGATCCTGCTTGGCCCACGCCTTCATGATCGTATCTTGCACGAGATCATCTGCCACATGGTGACGTCCTGTCAGGGACACAGCAAAGGCACGCAGATTCGGAAGCGCTGCCAGAAGGTCGCGCTTGAAGGAGTGGTCGGTCGACTTATCGCCAACAGTCATCGAGCAGTGTCCTTGATGCGGTTATCTTCGCCGGCCTGGCGCTCAGCCATGTCCAGACGCTCGAGAAGCTGGAGAAACCGTTCCGGTATCCCCTCTTCCTGCACCGATTGATAGTATTCGCGTAGTTGCGCAGATACGCCCGGATGAAAAGCCGCCGCTCCTGGCAGGCCGTTCGAGACAGGCGTTTTCTTCGAATGTTCTGTCATAGGGTCCAACGGGTTTGATATCATGTCGCCCGACAACGCACCGAAGCCGTTAAAGTTCCACTGCGCAATAGATTTCTGAGCGACTTCCGCCACTTGCCATCAGCCTCGCGAAACCGTGATCGAAATGGAACAAAGACCGTCACTCGACGTTTTTCCGGCATCGAAACAGGGAGACTTCAAATGCTTTATTACGCCCTCGTATTTCTCGTTGTCGCACTGATCGCCGGTGTCCTCGGCTTTGGTGGCATTGCTGGCGCCTCAGCCGGCATCGCCAAGATCCTCTTCGGTATTTTCATCATCCTCTTCCTGATCTCTCTCGCCATGCGGCTGTTCCGTCAGGCGTAATTGGAAGCGCGGATCAAAAGAACAGGCCGTGCCCCAAGGGCGCGGCCTTTTTTTCTTTTAGAAAGCAAGATTAGAATACGATCCAGACTACAGCGACGAACAACACGATCAAGATCACACCGAGTATCGTGGCGGTAAAAGAGCCGTAGCGAGGAGGAACCTGCGATTCGAGATCCTGATCCAGGCCGGCTTCTTGGGCGATGTGACGGTTCTGCTCGTCGATACGCGAAGCTTCGGGTGGCAGGGAAGAGGGTGAATTCATCGAATTGCTCCATAGCGCTCGCCCGGAATCGGCGGCACCAGAGCCTGAGCTTCGGCCGGACCAGCCGTGTCCACGGAAGCATCGAGAGCGGTCAGCTTCTCGGGATTAATCGTTTGACGAATGTTGCGCCCAGCGACCAGATCGGCGGCAACCGGGAAACAGTCGCCATAAATCACGTCGGCCATGGCTTTGGCGCGCTGAAGTTCCTTCGGCAGCGCCTGGTAGCAAGCCGCGTCGGTATCGTAAGAAATCACCGCAACCGGATCCTGCAGACAAGTCGTGTCTTGCGGATGGCAGGCCACAATGACCAGAAGGGCAGCCATACTATTCATGATCGGTCTCCGTGTTACTCAAACGTTAACGCAGAGACTTGACGGAGGTTCCGGGTGCACCTTTTGAGGCGAAAATGGGCTCAGGAATGAATGAGCGAGTGAATGAACCTCAGCTTGTCAAACACGGGCTCTGAAAGGACGAAGGGGTAGAGATCCGGCTGCCCCATGCTTCGGTTGATACTGTTGATCGCAAGCGTCAGTGGCACCCAGGCGCGGATGAGCGCTTCCGCTTTCTCGACAGTATAGCTGTCGAAGGTGCGCTTCAGTTCGATCTCCGGCATGTTTGCTTCTACATCGGGATTGGTTCTAAGCCCGAATGCGTCGGCGGTGTCCAGAGCATCGACGATATGGAAGTAGTGGGCAAAGGTTTCCGCGAAATCTTCCCAGGGGTGACTTGCCGCATAGGCAGAAATGAAGTTGCTTTCCCAGCCTGCAGGTGGTCCTTCCGAATAGTGGCGCTCAAGGGCTGCGCCATAATCCTGGCGCTCGTCACCGAAGACGGCACGGCAGGCATCGAAGCCGCCCCGATCGCGCACAAGGACGTTCCAGTAGTAATGCGCGACCTCGTGGCGGAAGTGACCCAAAAGCGTCCGGAAGGGTTCGCCAAGTGCCACCCGCCGGGCTTCCCGCTCGGCATCGGAGGCCTCGGCGATATTGAGCGTGATCAGACCGTCGGCATGGCCAGTCAGGACTGGCCCCTCTCCGCCGATCGCTGGGTCATCGGCCAGGAATTCGAAGCCGAGCCCGCTGTCGGGGGCCGCTGTTCGCGTGGCGAGCGGCAGCTTGAAGCGGAGCAGTGAGTAGAAAAGTCCGCGCTTAGCGAGTTCGATCTTCTGCCAGTTCTGCAGATTTTCAGGGATCGACAGATCCGGAATGGTGACGTTGTGCCGGCAGGCGACACAGAAACCGCTTTCGTCGCCATCGTCGACGAGCCAGTTGCAGCCGCCGAGTGCCGCATTTGCGCAAGGACTGACGTGGGTCGGAAGGATCTCGCCGCGATCGAGGACATGGGAGCCCGAGACATCGAGCGCCACCATGTCGAGCGCTGCCGGGCGGAAGGCGAGGCGCGCACCGCAGGTGACACAACCGTCATTTTCGAAATGCACAACATTGGCGCAATTGCTGCAGCTGAACAGGCGCATGGACTCGTCTTCTCTCAGGTAGACGCCGGACCGGGCGCGGGCGGGATCAATCGAAGATTTCGAGCGGGAAGCGCAGCTCGTACCGCACGCGCCCATCGCTCAATTCATGTTTGGCCTCACCATTGACCGAGGACGGGACGACTCGCTCCAGAACGGTGCTGCCGAAACGGCCCGCCTTGGAGTCTTCATCACCGCGTGGCGTGAAAGGCTCCGTCCAGATGATCAACACTGCAGGACCGTTCTCCGTATCGAACTTTTCGCACGAAACCTCGATGGGCTGTCGCCGTTGCAAGAATTCCCCATGACTGACGGCATTCACCACGAGTTCGTGAAGGGCCAGCCCGATATGCAGCGAAGCGTTCGGGGTCAGCAGCACGTCATCGCCCGAAACTTTTACGAGATCCGCGTTCTCCTGGACGTAGCGATCGACCTGCTGCTTCAGGAGGTCGCGGAAATAGGCTCCGCGCCAACTGGAATCGGTGATCAGATCCTGCGACTGTGAGAGCGCATGCAGCCTTCCGCGGAACTTGCCGAGGAACATATCGAGCGTGCCGGAATAGCGCGCAGTCTGGGATGCGATGCTCTGGATGATGGCGAGCAGGTTCTTCGAGCGGTGGCTGACCTCGCGCAACAACGCCCGCAGGAGCCTCTCGCGTCGCCGGTCCTCGGTCCTGTCGATCACCACGGTAATGAGGTGCAGGTCATGGTCCGTCATTTCAACCATGCGACAACGGAACTCGAAGAAGGTGTCGTCACCTGCCTCGACTTCCAGTTCCGCCCGGTCCCCCGACTTCAACAGCCCGGACTTCAGATCGGCCAGTTTCTGCCCGATCTCAGGTCCAAAGACAGCGCTGTCGGAAGGAACCGTACCCGGCGGCAGACGCCACCGAGCCGGCAATGAAGTTATGCATACATATGTGCCGTCCTTATCCTGGAGGATAAGGCTGGCGCCCATGTCGATGAGCGCGGTTATGAAGAACTCCCGCAGCTGTTCGTCGCCGCGTTGAGGTTCAAACCATGTCAGTCGATGTACCAAGTGTCCTGCTCCGCCGTCGTTCGGCTTGTTGGCCCGGCGGGCAGCATGGCGCTGCAACCTCGCCCATCATCCTCGTCTAAAACTAAGCCTGCTCTGCTACACGCTCATTGAAGAACAGTGCCTGGCTGATCAGGGCCTTTACCATGTCAGGGTTGAAAGGCTTTGTGACGAGGAAGGCGGGCTCGGGCCGTTCGCCTGTCAGAAGGCGTTCCGGGAAAGCCGTGATGAAGATGACCGGGATCGTGTCGACCTTGAGGATGTCGTTGACCGCATCAATGCCGGACGACCCGTCGGCTAGTTGGATGTCGGCCAGCACCATCTTCGGGCTGGTCCGCTTGTAGAGGTCTACGGCTTCTGCATGCGTCCGGGCGATGCCGGTGACGCGATGCCCGAGATCCTCGACCATCTGCTCGATGTCGAGCGCGATCAGCGGCTCATCCTCGATGATCATGATGTCGGTCGCGACCTGGCGGGAAATCTCCATCGACGCCTCGTTGAACAGGGCGTTGAACTCGCTTTCGCTGACGCTGAGGATGGCAGCCGCCTCGGTCGTGGAGAAACCTTCGACGGTGATCAGCAGGAAGGCATGGCGCGCACGGGTCGGGACGGAGGCAAGGTTTGCGGCGGCTCGCTTTTCCCAGGCGAAGGGCGAGATGATCTGGGGAAGCTCGACCTTTGTGGAATCGTAGATGGTCACGAACAGCTTGTAGAGTGCCACTCGATCATCACCAGTATCCGGGAAAATCGAAATGTCGGCGATGAGCGCTTCAAGGACGGCAGCGACGTAAGCGTCTCCAGATGTCTGCGAACCGGTGACGGCGCGCGCATATCGCCTCAGATAGGGAAGATGGACAGCGACGCGGGCAGTGAGGGACATGCAGTTCTCCAATCGATATGGAACAAGGTGCGGACTCGGTTAAAAACGTGGAGCGAAGAAAAAAGTTCCGGCCCTGTGGAACTTTTTTGCATCCGAAACCTTATAGGCGTAAATCTCACCCGGCCTAGCAAAACAATGGAACTGGATAAACATGGCTGAAGGCCCTGCGGACAAGTCGGCGAAATCGAAAAAGCCCTCCGATGCACAGCGCCAGAACGCCAATGCGATGATCGCTTCCAAACTTCGAGGCTATTACGACGGGATCATTGAGGAGGGAACACCTTCCCATCTTCTCGAACTACTGGAACGTTTGCACGAAGCGGAATCCAAGGCAAAGAAATAGCCACGATCTTGCAAAAGGCCAGCATCTCCCGACATTGACCCGCAATCTTTCAATCCGCGGTCAATCATCCCGCTCGTCACGTCCAACACCCTGCATCTTGGCGACCCCGAAGACCAGCGCGGCAATGGCAGCCGTTGTCAACAATGACCGGCCTTTCATCATCGCGGGAATGCCTGCGAGAAGCTGCAACGTCATCGGATCGGGCAGTTGAGACTTGGCCGCCCGGCGCCGTGCCTCCATCCGCCGCTCTGTGGCTTTGTTCATGGCCTGAATCACGAGGATGACGATGATGCCGCACAGAGCCGTCACACCCGCGATGATCAGCGCCGCATAAACGGGGCCCAGTTCGTCCGAGAGATAGAAGCCGATCGCCAACAATAGTGCCACATAGGCCGTTAGCGCCAACACGCCGACAATCGCGCCCCCGATGAGGGAGCGCGTGATACGGGTGGCAGTGGGCTGCACCTTACCGAAGGCGAGAACGCCGAGATGTCTGAAAAGTGGCAGCATATTGATCAACGCCGCGTGAGCAGCGCGAGGACGTAACCGACGCCGGCTGCGATGGCGAGCGACTGGAACGGGCGTTCGTGCACGTAGGCTTCCACCTCTTCCTCGACACTTGAGATGGTATCGCGGGCGCTGTCGACATACTGCTGCGAAGCCTCGCCCGCCTGACGGATCTTGCTGCTGCCGAAGGAGGCCACCGTCTGCGTCAGTGCGGCAATGTCACGACGGAGCGCTTCGAGATCGGCTTGAATGTCGTCGCTGGTGGCACCGCCGACGGTGCCGGCCTGATCCTCGATCCGGTCGGCAAGATCGTTCGCCTTGTTCTCGATCTTGTTGTTGGAGGCGCTCGGTATCTGTGCCATGGGGATGTCCTTCGCTCGTTCAATCGATTGCGTTTCCCAGCAAGAACGCCGGGCAGACAGGAGTGTTCCAATCAGCCTCGATATATTGTGCGCGACATGCCTGGGCCGTTCCAGACCAATCCTCTCCGACGGCAGCAGGGAACTTCTCCGCTCAGTCGACGTTTTTTGATCCGAGGACACGGAGCCTCGACCAACACCAGACACGGGAGATTTCCGATGAATTGGAATCAGATCGAAGGCAATTGGGAACAGTTCAAGGGCAAGGCCCAGAGCCAGTGGGGCAAGCTGACAGGTGACGATCTCGACGTCATCGCCGGCAAGCGCAAGGAGCTGTCGGGCAAGATCCAGGCAGCCTATGGCAAGACCCAGGAAGAAGCCGATCGCGAGATCGATGACTGGATGACCCGCAACTAAGACCGACAGGTTTTAAGATGCCAGAAACCCGGAAGCCCCCGCTTCCGGGTTTTTTGTTGCCTGAAGTCAGGCGGCCACCGTCGTCGCCCCGTAAGTAACGCCCTTTTCCTTCAGCCAGCGCCGATAGGCGATCGAGGACGCATCCGCCCGGGTCGGGATTTCCTTGCGTGGCTCGAGGGGAAGAAGCGCCGGCCGCTGGTTTTCGAGAATGATCCGGTCCTGCAGGAAGATCATCTGCTGGAAATGGATGAGCTCCGTCGTCGTCGAGACATCGTCGATCAGATACATGATCGGATGTGCCCGGCAGCGGCCGGGATCGAGCGGCTGGACGAAAAGACCGATGACATCCCAGCGATTGGTGGCGTTGGGACAGGTCTTGTAGAGGATAGTCGTGAACGGCGTCATCACCCGGTACATGTATTGCGTGGTGATCCCGTCCTGCGCGGACAAGGCCGCCTGCGGCTGGAAGAAGGTGCAGTTGGTCGCCCAGACCTCGTCTTCCTCACGCCGGATCTCGACATCGTAGCTTTGCACCTCCGTATGCGGTTCAGCGCCGAGCACATCCGTATGCACGAAAGGAAAATGCGCCATGTCGAGAAAGTTCTCGACGATGCGAAGCCCTGACGCCTTCACGGTGACAACACCGCAGGGCACATAGCGCCGATCAGGCTCGTCCGCTTCCGGCAGCGGAAAGATCTCGCGCTCGGGCTCACCCAGCGTCGCCCAGAGGAAGCCGAAACGATGGCGAAGCGGCAGCGGCTCGGCACGCCCCTCGGCGAAGACCTCGATCGCCCCATCCGCCTGCTTGACGACGGTGAGATCCGTCCCAAGCAACCGGTTCTGCGAGCGGCCCACGGGAATGATCGCCTCGGTATCGAGCACATACCACTGATCGAGCGACGCCTTGTCGGTACCGTTCTGCATGACCAAGTCTTTCCTCTGGAGCAAGGGAGAAACCACTTGAACCCCCATCTCGTCGCCCGCTAGATTGCCCAAAAATTAGAGCGCGCACAATTGCCAGGCAAGACTGATCCCCATCCGATGACGGCAAAGGCCGACCAAATGACCGTCGGCTTCACCTTTTCCGGAAGGCTGGAGCCGCAAGGCTTCATCGCGTTTGCCGAACATCGTGCAGCCCGCCTCTCGCTCGGCCTCAGGATTGCCTCCTGTGACAGGAACCGCTGTCGCCTGACCCTGTCGGGGCCGGAAGCCCTGATCGACGCCTTCGAAATGGCGGTCAGCCTTGGCCCTTATGACAGCATCGTGCTCGACGTGACAAGATTTCAAACAGACGAAGACCTGCCCGAAAAGGCCGCATCATGACATCAGCCTCACCCTGGATCCCCGTTGCCCTTTCCGCCGACATCGAAGCCGGCACCTCCGCTGGCACCCTCGTCAACGGCGAGGAGCGCGTCGTCTGGCGCGACGACAAGGGCACGATCCATGTCTGGGAGGACCGCTGTCCGCATCGCGGCATGCGCATGAGCTTCGGCTTCGTGCGCGGCGACCACATCGCCTGCCTCTATCACGGCTGGCGCTACGACACGGGCGGCCAATGTCGCTACATTCCGGCCCACCCCGATCTCGAGGTGCCCCAAACCATCAAGGTCCCGACTTTTGCCGCAACGGAGCGCGCAGGCATCGTCTGGATGGCCGCGGAAGGGGCTGATGCAGCTGAGCTTTCGGCACTTCCTGAGACGGCTGAACCAGTTCGCAGCCTCTTCCTCGACATGACGACGGAAGCGGCAATTTCGGCGGTGGCGTCCACGCTGCCGGAAAGCTACAGCGTGAGCGCAACCTCAGCCGCAACAGTGACCCTACAAGGATACGGCACGACCGTACTGATCGCCGTTCAGCCCCGCGACGCAGATCGCACCGCACTCCACATGACCGTCACCGGCGACATCTTGACGGCCACCCGCCGCAGCCTCGCACTCTGGGCGACCGACCTCCGCAATCGCGTTGAATCCCAGATGATGGAGGCCGCGTGATGATCAGGCTTTACGACTACCACCTCGACGAGAACGGCTTTCGCGTCCGCCTTCTCCTTTCCATGCTCGGGCTCTCGTTCGAGACGATTGCCGTCGACAAGGCACCGGGCCGTGAGCAGGAAAAGCCGCCTATGCTGGCGCTCAACCCGACCGGCACGCTCCCGATCTTCGAAGACGGCGACGTCAGGCTCTTCGGCACGGCGGCGATCCTGGCCTATCTCGTCCGCGCCTATGCGCCAGATAGCCCCTGGCTGCCAACCGATGCAGCGGACTTCGGCCGCGTCCAGCAATGGTTGGGCTTCTCCGGCCGCGAGTTGAAGCCCGCCACCGACGCCCGCGAGGCGGCTCTCTTCACCTCCGAAGGCGCCAGCGAGACAGATTTGAAGGCCGCGCGCAAAGCCTTCCGCATCATGAACGACCATATGACGCTCCGGCAGATCGACGGCCATGAATGGTTCGTCGGCAACACCCCGACGCTGGCCGATCTCGCACTCCTGCCGAGCTTTGCGCTGTCGCGTGACTGCGGCATCGACCATGACGAATACCCGGGACTTCGCCGCTGGCTGCGCCGCTTCCGCGCACTTCCGGGCTTCATCACCATGCCCGGCGTACCGGATTACCACTGAACTGCCTTGCTGGCCGAAAGCGGCTCGGCTAGGTCGATGGCAACGCAGGGAGGTCCGCCATGATCCGCATCGTCTTTCTCGACCGCGACACGCTGTCGCCGGAAACCGTGGTCCGCGCACCCTCCGTGCCGCATGAGATGGTGGTCCATGCCCGCACGGCCCCGCACGAAGTGGCCGAGCGCATCCGCGACGCCGATGTGGTGATTACCAACAAGGCCCCTGTCCGAGTCGAGGCCCTCGCCGGCGCTGCGAAGCTTAAGCTGATCGCCGTCTCCGCCACCGGCACCGACATTGTCGATCTCGCGGACGCCAAGGCTCGTGGCATCGCCGTCTGCAACATCAGGAACTACGCAAAACACACGGTGCCCGAACACACCTTCGCGCTGATGCTGGCGCTGCGCCGCTCGATCCTGCCCTATCGCCAGTCGGTGATCGAGGGCCGCTGGCAGCAGGCCGCGCAATTCTGCTATTTCGATTACCCCATCGCGGATCTCGGCGGCTCAACGCTCGGCATCATCGGCCATGGCACGCTGGGCCAGTCGGTGGGCAAGATCGCCGAGGCCTTCGGTATGACGGTGCTCGCCGCCGGTCGTCGCGGCGCAAATGACCTCAAGCCGGGCCAGACGGCTTTCGACGAGGTCCTGAAACGGGCAGACGTGATTACCCTGCACTGCCCGCTAACGCCGGAAACGCGCGGCGTGATCGGTATCAGAGAATTCGCCCTGATGGAACGCAAGCCGCTGCTGATCAACACCGGGCGCGGCGGCCTCGTCGATGAACTGGCACTCGAAAAGGCGCTCGATGCCGGCCAGATATCAGGCGCCGGCTTCGACGTCACCGATGGCGAACCGCCCGCGCCCGACAGCCCAATGATGCGGATCGCTATCAGAGAAAACGTCATCCTCACCCCACATGTTGCCTGGGCAAGCCGCGAGGCGATCCAGGCGCTGGCCGACCAACTGATCGAGAACATCGAGCTCTTTTTGGCCGGCACGCCCCGTAATCTCGTGACCTAATCCAACCAAGGCAGTAGGCCTAGCGCACATGGATTTTGAGCGGCGCACGAAGCGGGATCGCTCTTCTCCCCAGCGGGGAGAAGGTCCCGGCAGGGGGATGAGGGGGCGCGAAGCGCCAAAGCTGTGCCGGGTAGCCCCCTCATCGCCTCGCATACGCTCGGCACTTCTCCCCGAGGGGAGAAGAGGGAGCCCGGAACCGCCACCGGTACCCCATATGCAACAGCCCAGCCCTTGCCCTTTGGCCGCGACGCCTATCTAACTCTCTCAAAAGACAGGGAGGACGGCATGCGTTATCTGGAGGCGGACTATCAGGGTGAGGAAATCCTGGCGGCGAAAAAGGGCGCAATCGGCTTGATCGCACTCAATCGGCCACGGGTGCTGAACAGTCTCTCCCACGACATGGTCCTCGCCTTCGGCAAGGCGCTCGATGCCTTCGAGTCCGATCCGCAAGTCGCAGCCGTGCTGGTCACCGGCGAGGGCGAACGCGGCCTTTGCGCTGGCGGCGATATCAGGATGTTCTACGAGAGCGGCAAGGCGGGCGACTGCAGGGCCTCGCAATTCCTCAAGGCCGAATACCGGCTGAACGCCCGGGTCGCCCGCTTCAAAAAGCCGTATATCGTCGTGATGGACGGCATCACCATGGGCGGCGGTGTCGGCGTCTCCAGCCATGGCAGCCACCGCATCGTCACCGAAACGACGAAGCTCGCCATGCCCGAAACCGGCATCGGCTTCTTTCCCGATATCGGCGCCACCTGGCTGCTCTCCCGCGCATCCGGCGAACTCGGCACCTGGATGGGCCTGACCGGCGAAGCCATCAACGGCGCCGACGCGATCACCGCAGGTTTCGCCGACTGGTATGTCCCGCAGGACAGGGTGGCCGAACTCCTGGAGCGGATCGCCGCCCTGCCCGCACCCGCCCTCGGGGCAACGATCGCCTCGATCATCCGCGACTATACGGTGGATGGCCCGACTGGCATCTTCGCGCAAGGCCGCGCCATGATCGACCGCTGCTTCGCCTTCGACACGGTGGAGGAGATCATCGCCGCCCTCGAAAAGGAACCGGGCGACCTCGCCGCCAGAACGCTCATCGCCATGCGCGCAAAATCGCCGACCAGCCTTAAGGTGACGCTCAAGATGCTACGCGAGGCCCGGCGCTCCAAGGACCTCGAAACCTGCCTCGAACGCGAATTCGCCGGCACCTGCCAAGTGGTCAAGGTTCCCGATTTTTACGAAGGCATCCGCGCGGCAATCATCGACAAGGACAGGAACCCGAAATGGTCCCCGGCGACGCTGGAGGATGTGGCGCCGGAGAGTGTCAAGGCGTTCTTTGTGGTGAGGGATGAGCGGCTGTTCGACTAGCCGGCCGTAGGTCGACGCCTACTGGCCGGGAGGCATGCGCTCAAACCTCGTCAGGGCCGGGTCAATGCAGTCCCATGGCTGGGCGGAGGCGGTCCAGGTAACGAATTGAGGTCCATATCGCCCCGGCTCGTCGAGACTTGCAGCCCTCACCGAAAAGATCGCGGGCGCATCCGGAAAGGTCAGGAGCACGGGCGAACCGCAGATGGCACAGAAGCCGCTCCTCTTGCGCGTTCCTGCGTCTCCAACCAGATCCCAGGTGCGCACTTCGCCTTCGACTTTCACCTCGGCACCGGCGAAAACCATATGGGAGGCGTGACCCGTACCGCTGTCCCTCTGGCATTGCCGGCACTGGCAATCCACCATGGCGACGGGCTCGCCGAATACTTCATAACGCACGGTTTGGCAGGCGCATCCGCCGCGAAAGGGCTTGGACATCGCTGATCTCCTTGTTGGTGGTGTGTTCGCCGAATTCCAGGCCTCAGCCCGTATCGCGTATGGTTGCCTCGAGGCGAGGAACCACGACTTTCCAGCCGTCGCCCATATTGCGGAAGGCGACTTCGTTCTTCGGCAATTCGAAACCGGAATGTACGAGGCGGATGCGCGTGCCCTCGGCGACAGCCTCCAGGGTCCATGTGACGACCGTATCGAGCTTGGAGCCGTAGCCTTGATTGGCTTCGTCACCACCTCGCCAGGCATAGGAAAATCGGGTGTTCTCGACGACCTCCAGCACTTCGCAATGAATGGTGCCATCCCAGGCACCCGCCGGCTTGGTCTGGTAGGTAAAGCGATTGCCGACAAGCGGCTCGAAGCCTTTCGGTTCCATCAGCCAGCGCGCCATGATTTCACCCGTGGTCAGGGCACGCCAGATCACTTCCGGCGCATGCGGGAAAACCTCGTCGACGACGATCTGCTGTCGGGAAGAAACGTGAGCGACGTCGGTCATGGGTCGATATCCTTGAGAACGGCGCGGAGATTGCCGAAGCGTTCCCGCCAAAAGATGCCGTAATGGTTCATCCAGTCGAACAGGGGTTCGAGACCTTCCGGGCGGACACGGTAAAAGGTGCTCCGCCCTTCCGGACGCTCGACGACGAGCCCGGCCTGCTTCAACGTCTTGAGATGTTGGGAGATCGCGCCTTGCGTGACCCCGCTGCCCCGCGTCAGCTCGACGACGGAGATTTCATTCGTATCGGCAATCCGCTCATAGATGCCCCGCCGGGTGGGATCGGCAAGTGCGCGCATGACGGCGTTGACGGCAGTTGTTTCGATCATGAGAAATCATTAGCAATGACTATCCAATGAGTCAACACTAATGATTTAAAGCTGTGGGCTCTAGGTAAGACGGTCTGCCGGCGTGTCACTCAATCTCATACGGCATCGGGTTCCGTACCCTATGATCCACCACCAGCTTGCGCTTCAGCGGCGGCACGGCGCGGCTGGTGCATTTGATGCGCTCGCAGATGCGGCAGGAAATGCCGATCGGGTCGAAGGCGCCGCGGTTGGAGAGGTCGAGGTCGTCGGCATAGACGAAGGCGCCGGCATAGGAGATCTCGCAACCGAGCGCGAGCGCATAGCGCGGATTGGCGGCGCGGAAGCCGGCGGAGCCTTTCGACACTTGCGTCGCGATGCAGAGATAACGCACACCATCGGGCGTTTCCGCCGTCTGGCGGATGATCCGGCCCGGCGTCTCGAAGGCCTGATGGGCATTCCACAGGGGACAGGCTGCCCCGAAGCGGGCGAATTGCAGGCGGGCAGCACTGTGGCGCTTGGTGATATTGCCGGCCCGGTCGATGCGGGCAAAGAAGATCGGTACGCCCTTCAGCCCCGGCCGCTGCAGCGTCGAAAGCCGATGGCAGACCTGTTCGAGCGAGGCCTCGAAGCGAGCGGCGAGCAGTTCGATGTCGTGGCGCAGGTCGCGGGCGGCAGTAAGGAAACTGCGATAGGGCAGGATCAGCGCGCCGGCGAAATAGTTGTAGAGACCCATGCGACAGATCTCGACCGCCTCTTCGCTGCGGAAATTCGCCTGCTTCAGCACCTGGTCGATCTTGGTGGCGGCCGCAAGCTGGGCGATCTGGATAGCGATCTGGAAATCGCGGGTGGGGGCAAAGGCATAGCGGCTGACGGTCAGGATGCGCCCCACCGGATCGAAGCGGCGGATCGCATCGTCGCCCGCTTCGCCGCGCACCACGCGCACGCCGTGTTTCGCTTCGAGATGGCCTGAAAGGGCTGCGTAATTCTCCCCCTCCCCGAGCTTCAGCTCTGTCGCCAGCTGCTCGGAGGCAAGGTCGAGTTCGTGGATGTAGTTGTCGACGAAGTGGAAGAAGTCGCGCACCTCGTCATACGGCGTGACCTCCTGGCTGGGTGCTGCCCCCAGCCGATCGTCGAGGCTGGCCAGCTGCTCATTGCCGCGCCTGTAAGCCTGGTGGGCGGCAATCAGCGCATGGGCAAAGCCGGGCGCGTTCTGGGTAACGAGCTTCAGCTCCTGCAGGCTCGGCGAATAGGTCTCGAACAAGGGATCGGAAAGCGCCTCCGTCAGCGCCGACATCAGCCGGTCGTTCTGGCCGGAGGAAAGCTCGGTGATATCGATGCCGAACTTTTCCGCCAGCGACAAAAGCACCGAGGCCGAGACCGGGCGCTGGTTGTTTTCGATCTGGTTGAGATAGCTGGTGGAAATGCCGACCATATGCGCAAACTGCGCCTGGGTAGCCCCGTTCGCCTGGCGGATGTCGCGGACCTTGCGGCCGATGAAGAGTTTCCCGATGGCCATTTCGCAAATTCGCAATTTTCACTTTGCAAATTCATAAATCCACAGATGCACCTGTTCAACCGTTTTCTTCTGCGGCACAGTGGAATAGGTGTCACACAAGGCTCAAAGCCAAACAGATCATTCCGGAGGAAGCATGTCGACGATCCTGGACCAGCTCGAAGCCCGTCGCGACGAGGCCCGCCTCGGCGGTGGCGAAAAGCGCATCGCCGCCCAGCATGGCAAGGGCAAGCTGACCGCCCGCGAGCGCATCGAAGTCCTGCTCGACGAAGGCTCGTTCGAAGAATATGACATGTATGTCACGCATCGGTGCACCGATTTCGGCATGGCCGAACAGAAGGTGCCGGGCGATGGCGTCGTCACCGGCTGGGGCACGATCAACGGCCGCCAGGTCTATGTCTTCTCCCAGGATTTCACCGTGCTCGGCGGCTCGCTGTCGGAAACCCATGCCCAGAAGATCTGCAAGATCATGGACATGGCGATGAAAACAGGCGCGCCCGTGATCGGCCTGAATGATTCCGGCGGCGCCCGCATCCAGGAAGGTGTGGCCTCGCTCGCCGGTTATGCCGATGTCTTCAAACGCAATGTCGATGCCTCGGGCGTCATCCCGCAGATCTCGGTCATTATGGGCCCCTGCGCCGGTGGTGCCGTCTATTCGCCGGCCATGACCGACTTCATCTTCATGGTGCGCGACAGCTCCTACATGTTCGTCACCGGCCCCGACGTGGTGAAGACCGTGACCAACGAGATCGTGACGGCGGAAGAGCTCGGCGGTGCATCGACGCACACCAAGAAGTCTTCCGTGGCAGACGGCGCTTACGAGAACGACATCGAAGCCCTGGAACAGGTCCGCCTGCTCTTCGACTTCCTGCCATTGAACAACCGCGAAAAGCCGCCGGTCCGCCCCTTCCATGACGATCCGGCGCGCATCGAAATGCGGTTGGACACGCTGATCCCCGACAGTTCCAACAAGCCTTATGACATGAAGGAGCTGATCTACGCGCTGGCCGACGAGGGCGATTTCTTCGAGATCCAGGAAGCATTCGCGAAGAACATCATCACCGGCTTTATCCGGATGGAAGGCCAGACGGTCGGCGTCGTTGCCAACCAGCCCATGGTGCTCGCCGGCTGCCTCGACATCGATAGCTCACGTAAAGCCGCCCGCTTCGTCCGCTTCTGCGATGCCTTCTCGATCCCGATCCTGACGCTGGTCGACGTGCCCGGCTTCCTGCCCGGCACCGCCCAGGAATATGGCGGCGTCATCAAGCATGGCGCCAAGCTCTTGTTCGCATACAGCCAGGCGACCGTGCCGATGGTGACCCTGATTACCCGCAAGGCCTATGGCGGCGCCTATGATGTCATGGCCTCCAAGCATATCGGCGCCGACGTGAATTATGCCTGGCCGACGGCCGAGATCGCCGTGATGGGCGCCAAGGGTGCTGCCGAAATCCTCTACCGCTCCGAACTCGGGGATGCCGAAAAGATCGCGGCGCGGACCAGGGAATACGAAGTCAACTTCGCCAACCCCTTCAAGGCAGCCGAGCGCGGCTTCATCGATGAAGTGATCATGCCGCATTCCTCGCGTCGCCGCATTGCCAAGGCTTTCGCGAGCCTCAGGAACAAGCAGGTCGGCACGCATTGGAAAAAGCACGACACCATACCGTTGTGATCGCGGCCCGTTATAACTGCGGAATCAGAGTGGGCAAGGACAACACGGAAGGCCTATATAACTCTCGGCGCGCCCGAGGCGCTTGACCGAGAAAGGATCCGATTTCATGAGCGACGAAAAATTCCCGCCCGAAAAGAACCTGCCCGCCGGCTATGTGCCCCCCAAGGTCTGGACCTGGGAACCTGGCAATGGCGGCGCCTTTGCCAGCATCAACCGCCCGACAGCAGGCGCGCAGACAGAGGTCGAGCTTCAGGTGGGCAAACATCCGCTGCAGCTCTATTCGCTCGCAACGCCGAACGGCCAGAAGGTGACGATCCTTCTGGAAGAACTGCTGGCCGCAGGTCACGAAGGGGCTGAATACGATGCTTGGCTGATCAATATCGGCAAGGGCGACCAGTTCGGCTCCGGGTTTGTGGCCGTCAACCCGAACTCTAAGATCCCGGCATTGATGGACCATGCGCCTATCGATGGCGGCAAGCCGATCCGACTGTTCGAATCCGCTTCGATCATGACCTATCTCGCCGAAAAGTTCGGTGCCTTCCTGCCATCGGAAACCCGCGCCCGCGCCGAAACGCTGAACTGGCTGTTCTGGCAGATGGGCTCCGCCCCATTCCTCGGCGGCGGTTTTGGCCATTTCTACGCCTATGCGCCGATGAAGATCCAGTACGCCATCGACCGCTACGCCATGGAAGTGAAGCGTCAGCTGGATGTGCTGGACCGCCATCTTGCCAACAACCAGTTCATGGCGGGCGCCGACTATACCATTGCCGACATGGCAATCTGGCCCTGGTATGGCAAGATCGCGCTGGGCGAAGCCTATGGCGATGCCGGCACGTTCCTGGATGCCGCGAGCTATAAAAACGTGCTGCGCTGGACCAACGAAATTGGCGCTCGCCCCGCCGTCAAGCGTGGCCTCATGGTCAACAAGACCTCTGGCGACCTGTCGGAACAGCTGCATGAACGCCACGACGCCTCCGACTTCGAAACGAAGACGCAGGACAAGATCGCTGCGGCGTAAGGAGAGACCATGCCGAGCTTGCCCGACATGACCAAACATCGCGGTTTCCCCGGCGGCATGCCGGGGACCGGTGTGCAGTTCACCATCCGCCGCGCCAATCCGCGCGGCGTGACCCCCATCAAGGCCTTCCCCCGCAAGGCGCGCCCCGGCACCAAGGAACACCGCATCGACGCGGCCTTCCTGCATGCGCTCTGGCATCACTTCGGCGCGGAACCCTTCGAGCGTGGCAATCTCGATGCCGCACGCCTCAGCCTTCTCTTCGGCCGCGAAGTGATCCCCGCCACCAAGGATTTCGACCCGCTCTCCTATGAAGCCATGCTCGTCATCGACGAGAAGGTGGCGCGCAAGAGCTTCCCCGAATCCTTCGAAGACGTGTTCGAGGTGTAACGCCATGGCAAAAGATCCGCTGATGCCGAAACACCAGGGCTTTCCGTTGGGCCTCCCCGGAACGCAATGGCAATTCACGATCCGCCGGCCGAACCCCAAGGTGACGCCGCTCACCAACTGGCCGCGCCACCGCACGATGGACCAGACGGTGGCGCTGGCCGACCTCGGCTTCATGCAGGCGCTCTGGCAGTTTTTCGGCACCGAAACCTTCGAGCGCGGCAACCTCGACGGCGAACGCCTCTGCCGGCTCTTCGGCCGCGAAGTGATCGCCGCCGAACGCGGTTTCGATCCGCAATCCTACTTCGCCAAGCTGAAGATCAACGAGCAGCTGGCCCGCAAGAACTTCCCGGAAGCCTTCGGCGACGTGAAGAACGAGCAAAGCGTAGCCAAGGGCTTGAAGAAGAAGGCGCAGGAATAGCGGGCAGATATGGCGCTTGAGCGTCTGGCGGCTGTGACCGGATGATAAACGGCAGGGAGAGAAAATAAGTGATCCAGAAAATCCTCATCGCCAACCGGGGCGAAATCGCCTGCCGAGTCATCAAGACCGCGAAGAAACTCGGCATCAAGACGGTCGCCGTCTATTCCGATGCCGACCGAAATGCGCTGCATGTCGAGATGGCCGATGAGACGGTGCATATCGGCCCGGCGCCGTCGAACCAGTCATACATCGTCATCGACAAGATCCTCGACGCCATCAGGCAGACGGGCGCAGACGCCGTTCATCCCGGCTACGGCTTCCTCTCGGAAAATGCCGGTTTCGCCGAAGCGCTGGAAAAGGAAGGCGTCACCTTCATAGGCCCGCCGGTTGGCGCCATCCAAGCCATGGGTGACAAGATCACCTCGAAGAAGCTCGCAGCCGAAGCAGGCGTCTCGACCGTGCCCGGCCATATGGGCCTGATTGCCGATGCCGACGAGGCGGTGAAGATCTCCGATCAGATCGGCTATCCCGTGATGATCAAGGCCTCGGCCGGCGGCGGTGGCAAGGGCATGCGCATCGCCTGGAATGCGGAAGAAGCCCGCGAGGGTTTCCAGTCGTCGAAGAACGAGGCGAAGAATTCCTTCGGCGATGACCGCATCTTCATCGAGAAATTCGTCACCGAGCCGCGCCATATCGAAATCCAGGTGCTCGGCGACAAGCACGGAACCGTGCTTTATCTCGGCGAGCGCGAATGCTCGATCCAGCGGCGTAACCAGAAGGTCATCGAAGAGGCGCCCTCGCCCTTCCTGGACGCCGCCACCCGCAAGGCCATGGGCGAACAGGCAGTGGCACTGGCAAAAGCCGTAGGCTATCACTCCGCCGGCACGGTTGAATTCATCGTCGATGGCAAGCAGAACAAGTTCTACTTCCTCGAGATGAACACCCGCCTGCAGGTCGAACATCCCGTCACCGAGCTGGTGACCGGCCTTGATCTCGTCGACCAGATGATCCGGGTGGCGGCGGGCGAGAAACTCAGCTTCGGCCAGGACGACGTGAAGCTGAACGGCTGGGCCATCGAGAGCCGTCTCTACGCCGAAGACCCCTATCGCAACTTCCTGCCCTCGATCGGCCGCCTCACCCGCTACCGCCCGCCGGCAGAGGGCACGACCGCCGAAGGCACCGTTGTTCGCAACGATACCGGCGTCTTCGAAGGCGGCGAGATCTCGATGTATTACGATCCGATGATCGCCAAGCTCTGCACCTGGGCCCCCGATCGCCTGACCGCGATTGACGCAATGTCGGAGGCGCTCGACAGTTTCGAGGTCGAAGGCATCGGCCACAACCTGCCCTTCCTCTCCGCCGTGATGAACCAGGATCGTTTCCGCTCCGGCAAGATCACCACGGCCTATATCGCCGAGGAGTTCAAGGACGGCTTTACCGGCGTTTCTCCGGATGCCGCCTCGGCGGAAAAGCTCGCTGCTGTCGCTGCCGTCATCAACCACCGTCTCCAGGCCCGCGCCATCCAGATCTCCGGCACCATCGGAAATCATACCCGCAAACTCGGCAAGGACTGGGTGGTCAATCTCGCGGGTGGCGACCATGCAATGGCCGTCACCGAGGGCACGGGGAATACACGCGTCGCATTCCAGGCCGGCAACGAACTCGTGATCGCCACCGACTGGCAGCCGGGTCAAACACTCGCCCACATCGATATCGGCGGCGAGACGCTCGCGGTAAAGGTCGACCTCAAGGGCCCTGCCATCCGGCTACGCTGGCGCGGCATGGATGTGACCGCCCGCGTCCGCTCGCCGCGTGTGGCGGCACTTGCCAAACTGATGCCCGAAAAGCTGCCACCGGATACGTCGAAGATGCTGCTCTGCCCGATGCCGGGCGTCATCACCGGGGTTGCGGTGAAGGAAGGCGAGACTGTCGAGGCAGGTCAGGCGCTGGCGACCGTCGAGGCGATGAAGATGGAGAATATCCTGAAGGCGGAACGCCGCGGCACCGTGAAGAAGATCGTCGTCAAGCCAGGCCAGAGCCTGGCTGTCGACGAGCTGATCATGGAGTTCGAGGGCTAAGCGCCTAGCGCATGAAGTGATCGGCTCGCATTCGTTGCGAAGCAGGGAGAAGACCGGATGACCAAGAAAACCATCGCCGACTGGCAGGCGCTTGCCGAGAAGGAACTGAAGCGTCCGGCCGACAGCCTCGTCTGGGAGACGCCCGAAGGCATTCCGGTGAAGCCGCTTTATACCGCAGACGACATTGCCGGCATCGATCATCTCGACAGCCTACCGGGATTTGCCCCCTTCACCCGTGGTCCGCGCGCCACCATGTATGCCGGCCGCCCCTGGACGATCCGGCAATATGCCGGCTTCTCGACGGCCGAGGAGAGCAATGCCTTCTACCGCAAAGCACTTCTGGCCGGTCAGCAGGGCGTCTCGGTCGCTTTCGACCTTGCCACCCATCGCGGTTATGACTCGGATCATCCCCGCGTCGAGGGCGATGTCGGCAAGGCGGGTGTGGCGATCGACAGTGTCGAGGACATGAAGATCCTGTTCGACGGCATTCCCCTCGAAGCCATCTCCGTCTCGATGACCATGAATGGTGCGGTCATTCCGATCCTCGCCAATTTCATCGTCACCGGCGAGGAACAGGGTGTCTCGCGCGACAAGCTGTCCGGGACCATCCAGAACGACATCCTCAAGGAGTTCATGGTCCGCAACACCTATATCTACCCGCCCGAACCCTCGATGCGGATCATCGCCGACATCATCGAATACACGGCGAAGGAGATGCCGAAGTTCAACTCGATCTCCATCTCCGGCTATCACATGCAGGAGGCCGGCGCGACGCTGGTGCAGGAGCTCGCCTTCACATTGGCCGACGGGCGCGAATATGTCTGTGCCGCCATCGCCAAGGGCCTTGATGTCGACGCGTTTGCCGGCCGCCTCTCCTTCTTCTTCGCCATCGGCATGAACTTCTTCATGGAGGCCGCGAAACTGCGCGCCGCCCGCCTGCTCTGGACCCGCATCATGCAGGAATTCGAGCCGAAGAAGGCATCAAGCCTGATGCTGCGAACCCACTGCCAGACTTCGGGCGTGTCGCTGGCCGAACAGGATCCCTATAACAACATCGTCCGCACCGCTTTTGAGGCCATGTCTGCCGTGCTCGGCGGCACCCAGTCGCTGCACACAAATTCCTTCGACGAAGCGATTGCGCTGCCGACCGAATTCTCCGCCCGCATCGCCCGCAACACGCAGCTGATCCTGCAGCACGAGACGGGGGTGACCAAGGTCGTCGATCCGCTCGCCGGCTCCTATTATGTCGAGAGCCTGACCAACGACATGGCGGAAAAAGCATGGGCCCTGATCGAGGAGATCGAGCGGCTGGGCGGCATGACCAAGGCCGTCGATGACGGCCTGCCGAAGCGCCTGATCGAGGAAGCCGCCACCCGCCGCCAGGCGGCCGTCGACCGCGCCGAGGAGGTGATCGTCGGCGTCAACAAGTATCGCCTCGAAAACGAGGAACCGATCGATATCCTGCAGATCGACAATACCGCTGTCCGTTTGTCGCAGATCAAGCGCATCGAGCAGACCCGCCGCCAGCGCGATCCGAAGCGGGTGAGCGAAACGCTCACCCGGCTGACCGAGGTCGCCAAGACCGGTCAAGGCAACATCCTCGAAGCCGCAGTGGACGCGGCCCGCGCCCGGGCGACCGTCGGCGAGATCTCGGATGCCATGCGCGCCGTCTTTGGCGATCATGTCGCCGTCCCCGAAGTGGTGCACGACATCTATGGTAAGGCCTATGCAGGCGATCCGGAAATGGAGACGCTGTCGACCCGCCTCAAGGACTACGGCAAGGCGGCATCCAAGCCCCGCATCCTGATTGCCAAGCTCGGCCAGGATGGCCATGATCGCGGCGCGAAGGTCATCGCCTCCGCCTTCGGCGATATCGGTTTCGATGTGGTCGCTGGCCCCCTCTTCCAGGCGCCGGAGGAAGCCGCCGATCTCGCGGTCGCCAACAAAGTCCAGGTCGTTGGTTTGTCTTCACTCGCCGCTGGCCACAAGACGCTCGCGCCGCAACTGGTCGAGGCGCTGAGGGCCAAGGGCGCAAACGACGTGATCGTCGTCGTCGGCGGGGTCATTCCGCGCCAGGACTATGACTTCCTGCTCGAGAGCGGCGTCTCCGCCGTCTTCGGCCCCGGCACCAATGTCATGGACGCCGCCCGCTCCGTGCTTGACCTGCTGGAAGGTCGCCTGCGGAACAGTTGAGGATAGCCGGCGCCTCCTCGGTGGTGCCGACGATCATCCACGGCAACACCAACTTCCCATGGCGATCGCCCAGAACCCGGTCAGCATTGATCTTTCAGGATCACCGCTGACATCAATCCATCAGCTGCGATCGTCGGCATTCGCCCCGAGCAGTTTCGGCAGGTCGCCGAAGCGCGCCACCAGGCCGAAGACGGTAGCGGCGACGGCCACGAAGAGAATCGTCACCGAAGCCATGACCGGCGTATAGCCGTAACGCAACGCGTTGAAGATCTTGATCGGCAATGTCTCCATCACGAACCCGACCGTCATATAGGCGACGATGTATTCGTTGAGCGAGAGCACGAAGGCGAAGGCATAGCCGGAGACCAGATAGGGCGCGATCAGCGGCAGCACGACGGTACGGAAGATGGTCCGGTCGTCGGCGCCCATGGTGGCAGCCGCCTCGACCAGCGAGCGGTCGATCGCCGAGAAACCGAGCGAAAGCGTCACGAGCGGCAGTGTCACGAAAAAGATCGCGTGACTGATAACCGCCGTCCAGGGCTGGCCGTAAAAGCCGGTCGCCGCCCAAAAGGTGAGAAGCCCGAGTGCCGTGATGACGGGCGGCAGCGTGAAGGGCGCAATGCCCAGCAGCTGGAAGACCTGCGCCCACGGCGCAAGACGCCGCCACAAGAACCAGGCGAGCGGCAGCGCGATGGCAACCGCAAGAGCGGCTGCACAGAGCGCCAGGATGACCGAGGCGAACAAGGCTGCACGCCAACCGGGATCGGTAAAGATCGCGCCATACCAGGAGAGCGAAAAGCCCTGCGGCGGGAAGTTAAGGCTCTGCTTCGCATTTACCGAGACGCCTGCGACGACGATGATGGGGGCTGCGAGGAAGATGCCGATCAGGGTGAAATAGACGCGCGTGAGGACCGTGTTCATGCTGCCTCTCCCTTCCGACCGATCAGCAGCGTCAGAGCCACCATGCCGAGCGTGACGAGCACGAGGAAGACCGCCATCGCTGCTGCGAACGGCATGTTGGACTGGTAGATCGCCTGGTCGGTGATCAGCACCGAGAGCGTCCAATGAGAGGGGCGCCCGAGGATCTGCGGCAGCAGATAGGAGCCGAGCGCAAAGATGAAGACCATGATCAGCGTCGCGATCAGCGTGTTGCGTAGCGCCGGCACGACGACAGTAAAGAAGGCCTTGAGCGGCGATGCTCCGAGCGTTCGCGCCGCTTCCGTCAGCGTCGGATCGAGCCTGACGAGGGCGGGATAGAGCACGAGTACGGTATAGGGCAGCGCCTGATAGGTCATGCCCGTCAGCACAGCCCCGAAATTGGGCATCAGCGCCACGGGGCTTTCCATCAGTCCGATCATGACCAGCAGATTGGTAATGCCGGCCGTGCGTGAAAACAGCGTCGACCAGGCAAAGCCGATGATAACTTCTGAAAGCGACAGGATGGAGAGGAGCGCGACGAGCCACAGCACCTGCGCTTTGCGCGACATGCGTGCGAGCAAATAGGTGAACGGCAAGGCGAGAACGACGCAGACGACGGCGACTGCGATCGCCAGCATCAGCGAGAAGCTGAGCACGCCACCGAAGAAGAACGACAGGAAGCGGGCGTAGTTGTCGAAGACGAAATCCGGCGAATAGAACCCGGTCGGATCTCGTTTGAAGAAGGAGACGGCGATCATCGTCGCGAAGGGCACGACGAAGAACAGGATCAGCATGCCCGCCGGAAAGGCCAGCGGCGCATAGTCGAGCGCGGTTTTCGGGGGCTCGCGTCTCATGCCGACAGCACCACGGCGGTTTCGGGGTCGATGACGATGCCGACATCCTGGCCGACGGTCACGACCGGCCGCTCGCGCGGCGTCGAGACAGCAACGACTTCGGTGCCCGCGACATCGAGGAACGTCTCGATCGTGCCGCCGAGATCGCGGATGAAGGTGACCTTGCCGGTGATACGGCCTTCGCCGGGGGCTGCGAGCTTCACGTCCTCGGGGCGAACCGAGAGGCTGGCCTGACCCTGCCCAGACGGAGCCGAAATGCCTGCGACGGTCTGGCCGAGAACGAGGGCTGCTCCACCCTGCGCGGTCAGCGGCAGCAGGTTGGTCGAACCGATGAAATCGGCAACAAAACGGTCGGCCGGCTTGCGATAGATCTCGATCGGGCTCGCCGCCTGACGGATTTTGCCGCCATTCATGACGACCACGGTATCCGCCATGGTCATCGCCTCGCGCTGATCATGCGTCACGACAATGGTGGTGATGCCGAGCTGCTGCTGCAACTTGCGCAGTTCCACCTGCATGGCCTCGCGCAGCTTGGCGTCAAGCGCCGAAAGCGGCTCGTCGAGCAGGAACAGCTTCGGGGAAATGGCGAGCGCCCGGGCAATCGCCACGCGCTGCCGCTGGCCGCCGGAAAGCTTGTGCACCGGTCGGTCAGCATAACCGGTCAGATGGATCATGGTGAGCAACTCATCCACCCGCTTCACCTGCTCCTCGCGGCCGATGCTACGGATACGCAAGGGATAGGCGATATTCTCGCCAACAGTCAGATGCGGAAACAGCGCCAGCGACTGGAAGACCATGCCAAGATCGCGCTGGTGCGTCGGCACCTGCGTGATGTCCTTGCCATCGAGCACGATCGCACCTTCGGTCGGGCTATCGAGACCCGCGATCATCCTGAGTAGCGTGGTCTTGCCGCAACCGGATGGGCCGAGCAGGCAGACAAAGGTGCCGTGCGGGACGGATAGCTGGACATTGTCGACCGCCGTGAAGGGGCCGAACTGCTTGGTGATGGAATTGAGGGCGAGGCCGGACATAGGCTTCCAATCAGACGATGGTTGTTCAAAATGGTGCGAGACAGTCGACGCTCAGTGGCTCGAAGTCTCTTGTATTGGCGGTGACGACTGTGAGGCCGTGGATTTGGGCCGTTGCGGCAATCAGTATGTCGGCGAGTTGGCCATTGTGACCGCGTGCACGCAGCGCCCCATCAAGGGTTCCGGCGGCAAGCGCCGTTTCAGTATCAACAACCAGAATGCTCTCCGCATATTGTTCGATGAGACCCTGCAACCAGAGCTCCAATTGTCGTGCCCGGATGGGGTTCCCGTTTTTGACCAGTTTGAGCTTTGTTGCGCCCTTCTGTATCTCAAGGAGCGTAATCGACGACAGGTAAAGAGCCTTTTCCGCGAAACGCTGCCGCAGCCATTCTTCGAACGGCTCGGAGGCCCTTCCGTCATAAAGGAGAGAGACCGCGTTCGTATCGAGCAGATATTCCTTCAAAGATCCACGTCCCGGCTCGGAGAAGGATTTCGCTCAAGGACCAGGCCGGGTTCGGGGAAACTCTTCAGATAATCTACCAGGTTCACTTTCTGCGCTGCGTCGGCTTGCGGCTCGTCCTCCACCGCCACCAGCGTCGCCACCGGCTTGCCGTCACGCGTGATCGTCACGCTCCCGCCCTTGATGACCTCGTCCACCAGCTCCGATAGATCGGTGTTCACGTCGCGCACGCTGACCGTTGTCATGAGATTATCTCCGCTGAGATGCCTTCGGTCATCCTATCACGCGCCCTAAGATGCCGCAAAATCCTCCTGTAAACGCCCTCTACACCTCTCCCCGCTTGCGGGGAGAGGGGAAGCTCAAAGCAAAATCAACCGACGATCAGCTCGGTCCACTTCTGGTTCAGCCAGTCCGACTTCGTCTGGTAGAGGTCGTAGCGGGGCGTGATCGGCTCGATATCAGACGAGACGGAGGCGAATTCTGCATCGGTCAGGTCGAGCAGTTCGCGCTTGACCGTCGGGGCCGTGCCGACCTTGCGCGACAGGGTCGCCTGGATCGAGGGCTGGCACATGTAGTCGATGAAGACATGTGCTTCCTCGGTCTTGGCCGAAGCGCGCGACAGAGCCCAGCAACCCGAGTCTTGGATGCCGCCTTCCTTCGGGAAGGTCGAGCGAACCGGCTGGCCATCGGCGGCGGCAAGACCCGTGACGTCGTGGTAATACTGACCCATCGGGATTTCGCCCGACTTCAGCGACTGCTCGAACTGAGCTTCGTCACGATACCAGAGACGGACATTCGGCTTCACTTCCGCAAGCTTTTCGAGCGCCTTCAGGATGCCCTCTTCGGTATCGAGCGCATTGGTGCCTCCCATATATGTCTTGGCGGTCACTTCCAGCAGGAAGGAGTTGGACACGAGCGCGAGCAGACCGAGCTTGTCGGCATTTGCCGGATCCCAGAGCGCTTCCCAGGAGGTCGGCGCTTCCTTGTAGACATCGGTGTTGGTGACGAGCGTGATGTACCAGGCGACGGCACCGACGCCGGCGACGCGGCCATCCGGATACTTGTTGACGAAGCGGTCGATCAGGCCGGAAGCGTTCTTGAGCTTCGCCATGTCGATCGGCGCCCAGAGCTCGGTCGCCTGGCCCTTGAGCATCGCAACCTGCGACATCATCGAAAGGTCGGCGGGCGCCTGGCCGGCCTTGGCGGCCTGCTCAAGCTGCACCAGCCAGGCTTCACCGGTCGGCTCGGCGATGGATTCGACGGCAATGCCGGTCGCCTTGGTGAATTCCGGGAAGATGTTCTTGTCGAACGAGTCCTTGAAGTAGCCGCCATAGACGCCGATCTTGATCGACTTGTCCTGGGCGCGCAGGATCGACGGCATGGCAAGCGCACCGGCAATGGCGGCCGAGCCGGCGAGCACGCCGCGGCGGCTGACGGAGGTGGAGAGAATGTCTTTCATGGTCCTGTTCCCTTGTTGTGGTTGAAGCGTTTTCGCCCGTTCGTCTGTAGCGGTTGCCGGACGGCACGCGTCGTCCGGGATAAGTGCCCTCAGCGGCCCTTGATGGCCGGACTGTAGACCATCAGGCTGAGGATTTCGAAGAGGATTTGTGCGCCGACATGCGCCGTATTGTGATTCGCGTCATATTGCGGCGCGACTTCGACCACGTCACCTCCAATAAGGTTCACGCCCTTGAAGCCGCGGATCAGTTCCAGTGCCTCGCGTGATGTGAGACCACCCACTTCCGGCGTGCCGGTGCCGGGCGCCACGCTCGGATCGAGGCTGTCGATGTCGAAGGAGAGATAGGTCGGGCCGTCACCGATGACGGCCTTGGCCTTCTCGATGATCGCCGGGATGCCGAGACCATTGATTTCCTCGGCGTGAATGACGGTCATGCCGGACTCGTAGGAGAACTCCCAGAGATATTCGGCCGGTCCGCGAATGCCGATCTGGATCGTCCGGACCGGATCGAGCACGCCGTCGAGCACCGCGTTGCGGAACGGGCCGCCATGGTGGAACTTCGTCTGGTCGAACGCGCCGCCTGTGTCGCAATGGGCGTCGATATGGATCATGCCGACGGGACCATGCTTCTTGGCAATCGCCTTCATGATCGGATGGGTGATCGAATGGTCCCCACCGACGGAAAGCGGCAGAACGCCCTGGCTCACCAGCTTCGTGTGATAGGCCTCGATGTCGTCATGGCTCATCTCCAGGCGGTAACGGCTCTGAAAAGGCACGTCACCGATATCGGCCACCTTGAGATCGAAGACCGGAGCACATTCCAGCACATGGTTATAGGGACCGATGCGGTCGATGGCCCGCAGAGCCCGTGGCCCGAAGCGCGAGCCCGGCCGGTTCGTCACGCCGAGATCCATGGGAACGCCGACGATCGCAACATCGAGGTCACTGACATCTGGATTGCGCTGGTCGACCTGACGATAGGGCGCGGACACGAAGGTCGGCACACCGGCATAAGGGGCGGCGCGGGTACCGTTCGAGAAGATCTTCTCGCCGACCTTGGCGAATTTCGGATCGAAGATCTCGCCGGCCTTGTCGTTTCCGTATTTTTCGCGCAGCGCCGCAAGGCGCTTTTCATCCAAAGCCATCTGACGTTCCCTATTAGTGAACGATGATCAGACCATCGTCCATTTTTGCGGCACGATCTCTGCATGCCTTTATTGTGAGCATTAACCCGCAACCGACTTGGAAAATCAATTCACGATGTTATAGCATTCGATGTGAGAAAAATTCACGGACTGTGAACCCGTCATGCCAAGCCGCCTGCCCCCGCTGAACCCTCTGCGCGCCTTCGAGGCGGCCGCGCGCCGTGGATCGATCTCGGCAGCCGCGCGGGAATTGAGCGTGACCCACGGCGCCATTTCGCATCAGATCCGGAGCCTTGAAGAAACGCTGAAGACGGCGCTTTTCGAGCGCGGCGGCAAGCGGCTGAAACTGACGCCGCAGGGCGCGCTTCTCCTGCCGGCCGTTACCCAGGCTTTCGACGGCATCGCGGCGGCAACGGCCCTGATGAACCGTCCCTCGACCAGCGGCAGCTTGCGCATATCCTGTGTCCCTGCCCTGCTCTCGCTCTGGCTCGTGCCCCGCCTCGGCTCCTTCGTTGATCGCTATCCCGAGATCAGCCTGACGCTGACCTCCAGCAATGATTCCAACCTCATCTATTCGCCCGACATCGACATCGCGATCCTCTATGGCCCGGGCGGCTGGAAGGATTGCTGGACCCGCCTCTGGAGCACCTTCGACCTCTTTCCCGTCGTCAGCCCGACACTGCTCAACACGCGGCCGCTGCGCTCCGTACGCGATCTGCACGACCACGTGCTTCTACATGGCGACGATGGCCGCGAATGGCGAAGCTGGCTCGCCGCTGCCGATCAGCTCGACATGCCGAGAGCGCGCGAACATTTCATGGGCGACGCCAGGCTCTCGACCGAGGCTGCCCGTTTCGGCCAGGGCGTGGCGCTGGGAGACAGCATCACGGCCTCCAGCCTGATTGCCGCCGGCGAACTCGTGATCCCCTTTGATCTCGCAGTGCCCGCACCGGATGCCTTCTACGTCGCGGCTCGCAACGATGTTCGCGCGGCCCCGATCGCCAAGGTCTTCATCGACTGGATCTTCGACATGATCGAAACCGAGCGCGCCGCCCAGCCGCGCCCGGCAAGCCGACCTTCGGGACGAGGCCTGCCCTCGACACGCAAACGCAACACAAATACCGCTGCCCAGCTCTTGGAAGAGAGCTGACAACAGACCGAGGAACCTGCCATGCCCGCCGCACCCTTCAATCCGCTCGTCGCAGACCTCTCGGCTCCGCCCGTGCCTTCTGTCTTCGCCTGGGCGCGCGCCTATAATGGCGCTAGCGGCCCGATGATCGACTTGAGTCAGGCCGTGCCCGGCTATCCGCCGCATCCCGATCTCTTTGCCTGGCTGGCCGAGGCCGCTTCCGCCCGGGCGAATGCCGGCTACGGCCCGATCGAAGGCGAAGCGCCGCTGCGCGAGGCCTATGCGGCAGAAGTTGCATCCGTCTATGGCGCCCCTGTTACCGCCGAAAACATCCACATCACCGCCGGCTGCAACCAGGCCTTCATGGCAACGGTGCAGGCGATTGCGGCAAGCGGCGATGCCGTGGCACTGACGGATCCCTTCTACTTCAACCAGGAAACCACGCTGGCGATGATGGGCATACGCCGCGAGTTGATCCCGCTTGATCCCGCGACCGGCTTCGTGCCCACCATCGAAGGCATCGCGGCGGTCCTGGCGAAGGGCGTCAAGGCCGTTGCGCTCGTGTCGCCCAACAATCCGACCGGCGCCATCTATCCGGCGGACCTGCTGCGCCAAGCCTTCGACGCCTGCCGCAAGGCCGGTGCTTTCCTGATCCTCGACGAGACCTATCGCGACTTCCTCCCCGACGAAGGCCGCCCGCATGATCTGCTCTCGGTCGAAGGCTGGGAAGAGAACCTCATTCTCCTATACTCCTTCTCCAAATCCTTCTGCATCCCCGGCCACCGCCTCGGCGCGATCACGGCAGGCCCGCGCGCCGTGTCTGAGATTGCCAAGGTCATGGACAACCTGCAGATCTGCGCGCCCCGTGCGCCACAGGCGGCCGTGGCCAAGGCCATTCCGGCGCTGAAGGTCTGGCGCGAAGACAACCGCGTCGAGATCCTGAAACGGGCCGAAACCCTGAAAGGCGTGATGGCCAAGCTTCCCGATTGGAAGATGGACTCGCTCGGCGCCTATTTCGCCTTCATCCGCCATCCCTTTGCAGGCCAGAACTCGGCACATGTGGCTGAAAGGCTGGCGAAGAAGGCGGGCGTGCTCTGCATTCCCGGCGCCTATTTCGGCGACGACTGCCAGGACTACCTGCGCTTCGCCTTCGCCAATGCCGACAGTGCGACGATTGATGGTCTGGTGTCCCGTCTTTCGACCTTCAAGCTGGACTGATCACTGATGCCGAAGAGCGTGGCGATCATCGGCGGCGGGCCGGCGGGCCTGATGGCGGCAGAACATCTCGCCGGCAAGGGCCATGCCGTGACCGTCTACGACGCCATGCCGACGGTGGGCCGCAAGTTCCTGCTCGCCGGGAAGTCCGGCCTCAACATCACCCATGCCGAGGACTATGCGCGCTTCGTCACCCGCTATGGCGCGGCCAACGGCCGACTGCGCCCCGTGCTCGACCTGATGACGCCGGAGGCCATCCGGGCCTGGGCCGCGGATCTCGGCACGGAAACCTTCGTCGGCTCCTCCGGCCGCATCTTCCCCACGGCGATGAAAGCTTCACCGCTGCTCCGCGCCTGGTTGAAGCGGCTGGAAAGACTCGGCGTGACCATGCTCACCCGGCACCGCTGGACCGGTTTCGATGGCGATGTCCTGCTTTTCGAAACCCCGGAGGGTCAGAAGCGTGTGATTGTCGACGCAACGCTCATCGCGCTCGGCGGGGCAAGCTGGCCGAAGCTCGGGTCAGATGCGGCCTGGGTGCCCTTGCTGAAAGCCCAAGGCGTCGACATCACGCCGCTCCGCCCGGCCAATTGCGGCTTCGACTGCAATTTCTCCGAAAGCTTCGACACCCGTTTCTCCGGCCAGCCGATCAAATCGGTCAAGGCGACCTCGGCAGTGGGCACCACCCAGGGCGAGTTCGTCATCAGCCGGGGCGGCATCGAGGGTAGCCTGATCTACGCGCATTCGGCAGCGCTTCGAGATGCGCTCGACCGGGATGGCCATGCCGAACTCCTGCTCGATCTCACGCCGGGTCGCACGGTGGAAAAGCTCGCAGCGGACCTCGCGCGCCAGGACCGCAAGGCAAGTTTCTCGACACGGCTGAAAAAGGCCGCCAATCTCGACAGCGCGAAGATCGCTCTGCTGAGAGAAGTGAACGCTGAGGCCAACCAGCTGGACGCGATCGGTCTCGCAAGCCTCATCAAGGCTCTTCCGCTTGCCGTGAAGCGCCCGCGTCCGATTGCCGAGGCAATCTCGACCGCAGGCGGCGTGGCCCTCAACGCGATTGACGGCCACTTCATGCTGAAAGGCCGACCGGGCACATTCGTGGCCGGAGAAATGCTCGATTGGGAAGCGCCAACGGGCGGTTATCTGCTCACAGCATGTTTTGCGACCGGCATTGCCGCCGCCAGCGGCATTGACCGCTGGCTGGAGGCATCAAAGGCTTGAGCCTCAGCGGCTCGCAGTGTTGTGCGAAGTGCCCGGCTTACGAAACTCGACGGTGGTCTTGGCGACTGGGATGCCGAACTTGGTGACGAGTGCCGTATTCAGCACGGTCCCATCCTCGCGCAACACCATCTTGTCCCAGAAATGCACCTTGTTGCCTTTGGTTTCCGGGCTCAGATAGACGAGGTAGTTGAAGCGGGCAACCGAACCATTGAGCCGGACCGTCGTCTCGCCGATCACATCCTCGCGGGTGCCGCTATAGGTGGTCGGCCCCGTCTTGGTGAAGCGCCAGGTCTTGCGGTCCTTGGTCCCGTCGTCGAAGACAAAGTCTTCACGCAGTGTCAGCGTTTTGCCATCCCACTTGCCCGTGAGATCGACCGTGAACGTTCGCTTCATTCCGTTGATGGCGCTGAACGAGCCTACCGCTTCCGTTCGGCCGTTGAAGTAGTCTTCGAACGTGAACTTGTCCGCCGCCTGACCGGCGGACGGCAGCAGGCTCATGGCGAGCCCGACAAGGGCGAAAGTGAGCTTCGGCATGGGTGCGTCTCCATCATTGGCGCGTACGTGCTCCCACTACGGCGCCAAACGATCAACGGATTTGGAAGTGTTCCCGGAAACGCATTCGTGAAGGCGATAGCCGCCTCCACCCAAGCTTACTGGCTGTCGCGACGATAGATCCAGTCGTGATCGGGATGGTTTTGGAAGCGCCATTTGCGCAAGGGGCCAGCCATCACGTTGAGATAATACATCTCGTAGCCATGCGGCACACCGCAAGGGTGATGCCCCCTAGGCACCAGGACGACATCACCATCGGACACTGCCATGGTCTCGTCCAGTGACCCATCTTCCGTGAAGACGCGCTGGAAGCCAAAGCCCTGGGCCGGGTTCAGGCGGTGGTAATAGGTCTCCTCGAGATAGGTCATCTCGGGGAAATTGTCCTCGTCATGCCGGTGCGGCGGATAGGACGACCAGTTGCCCGAGGGCGTGAAGACTTCCGTCACCAGCAGGCTGTCGGCGACATCGCGATCTTCCATGGCGATCGGATAGATATGCCGGGTATTGGCGCCCTTGCCGCGCTCGACGAAGGAAATCCCCTCCGGCCCGATCTGCTGTGCTTCGCGGCCAGGCATCGCGGGTGCAGTGCAGATGGCGAGTACGCAATCGGTCGTGGCCATGGCAGACCAGTCGCTGCCGGCCGGGACATACACGCAATGCGGCGGCGTCTTTTCGAACACCGACATGCGCTGGCCGAGTTCGCCGAAGTCCTTGCCGCCACCGGAGACCGTGGCCTTACCCTCGACGAGAACGAGAATGACTTCCGTTTCACCCGTCGGCTCTGCGGCGCTTTCGCCCGCCTTCAGCCGGTAGAGCCCGAACCCGACATAACCCCAGCCTGCGCTGGCGGGGGTAATGTCGTGCACCTTGCCGGATGTGCCCGTAGGCTTGCGCAACAGATCGGCCATTCCTCGTCTCCCGTTTTTATGCTCAGTCGGCGTCGGAGCGTTCGGCCTCTGCAGCGATCCTCGCCCGCTCGGCCTCCGCCTTGGCTTCGGCCTTTTTCATCGTATGGTCGTACATGAACAGCAGCTCATAACCCGCATAGAGACCGGCCACGACAAAGACCATCGCCCAACCGGTTGCGGCATTCGAATACTCCACGCCGGCCCAGGCCAGCGGCAGCACCGTGCAGAGAATACGGATCCACAACGGCTTGAAAAAGGGATGGGTCGGATCGAGGATCTGGAACTTCAAGGCTTTGCTCCCGGCAGTCTTGTGAATGGGTCGCCTGCAATAGAGGCCAAATCCATGTGCTGTCAAAACACGGGGCGGAGATCAAGTCCCCGCCCCGGCTTCGCTATCAGATCAGGCCGGCATCCTTGGCGAAGCCCTTGAGCGATTTCAGGCCGAGGCTCTGATACTCGAAGGGATTGCGCACATCCGGATCCTGCTCGGCCTCAATCACGATCCAGCCCTGATAACCATGCTCGGCCGCGATCTTCAGAACCGGCGTGAAATCGACGCCGCCCTCGCTGTCACCGGGAACGGTGAACACGCCGCGACGCACGCCTTCGAGGAAGGAGAGCCTTTCGCTCCGCACCTGATCGGCGATGACGGGACGAACATTCTTCGCGTGGATGTGACCGACGCGGTGCATGTATTTCTTCGCAACCGCTTCCGGATTGCCACCGCCGAAATAGCAATGGCCGGTGTCGAGCAGCAGCTTGGCATACGGGCCGGTAAACTCCATCAGCTTGTCGATCTCGGCTTCGGTCTCGACAACTGTTCCCATGTGGTGGTGGTAGACCAGCGAGATGCCCTGCGAAGCGGAGAACTCGGCCAGTGCCTCGACGCCGGCGCCGAACTTGGCCCATTCGGCATCGGACAGGACCGGACGGTCGGCAAGTGCCGTATCATCGGCGCCATGGATGGCGTTGGAGGTTTCGCAGACGATGATGACCTTGCAGCCCATGGCCCTGAGCACATCGAGGAAGGGCTGCATGGCTGCCTTTTCTTCCTCGATCGTGTTGGTGAGCAGGTTCAGCGAATGCCAGCCGGAGACGAATTTCAGGCCGCGCGGCTCGAGCACCGACTTCAATCCGGCTGGATCGGTCGGCAGCTTGTGACCCTTCTCGATGCCGTCGAAGCCGATCTTTGCGGTTTCGTCCAGGCACTGTTCGAGGCTGATATGGGCGCCGAGACGGCGGTCGTCATCGTTCGACCAGGCGATCGGGTTGGTTCCGAAAAGGATCATGATCAGGTTCTTTCCTTCAGAGCCGCTTCATAAGCTGCGCGGGCTTGATTGACTTCAGCGCGGGCCGAGACTTCCGGCACCGCGACATCCCACCAGTAGCCGCCGGCACCGGTGGTCGGATAAGGATCGGTATCGATGACGATAACAGTGGTCTCGGTCGCCTCCCGGGCGGCATCGAGCGCCGTTTCCAGCTCTGATATCGACGACACCTTGTGGGACCGCGCACCCATCGACGCCGCATGGGCGGCAAAATCGATCGCCATCGGGCTGACATTCGTGTGCGCGTAGAGGTTGTTGAACTGCGCACCACCGGTGCCCATCTGCAGCCGGTTGATGCAGCCGTAACCCCTGTTGTCGGTGATCACGAGCGTGATCTTCACGCCCATGCCGACAGCTGTCGCCAGCTCCGAATTCATCATCATGTAGGAGCCGTCGCCGACCATGACGATGACGTCGCGGTCCGGTTCGGCCATCTTGATGCCGAGACCGCCAGCGATCTCGTAGCCCATGCAGGAGAAGCCGTATTCCATGTGGTAGGAAAGCGGCAGCTTCGACTTCCACAGCTGATGCAATTCACCCGGCATAGTGCCAGCCGCGCACATGACGACTGTATTGTCGCGTGAGGCGCGCTGCACCGCGCCGATCACCTGCATGTCGGTCGGCAACGCATTGCTGTCGGTGGGTGCTGCCGTCACGGCATCCGCCTTGGCAAACCAGGAGGCCTTGAGGCCGGCATCCGGTGCGGCGTACGTTTGATCACCGAGCGCGGCCGACAGCTTTTCGAGACCGATCTTCGCATCCGCCACCAGCGGGATCGCATCATGCTTGGCGCTGTCGTAAGGCTGCACGTTGAGCGCCAGGATCTTACGGTCAGGGTTCTTGAACAGAGCCCAGGAGCCCGTGGTGAAATCCTGGAAACGCGTGCCGACGCCGATGACGAGATCGGCTTTTTCCGAGACGACGTTGGCGCTTTCGGCACCGGTCACACCGACAGGACCAAAGTTCAGGCCATGGTCCCAAGCCAGCGCCGACTTGCCGGCCTGGGTCTCGACAACAGGGATCTGGTGCTTCTCGACAAAGGCCTTCAGCGTCTCGGTGGCGCCAGAAAAATGCACGCCGCCACCGGCGACGATCACAGGGTTCTTCGCAGCCTTCAGCGCCGCAACCGCCGCTTCGAACTCCACGACATCGGGTTCCGGACGACGGAAGCGCCAGGTCTTTTTGGCAAAGAAGCTCTCGGGATAATCATAGGCCTCGGCCTGAACGTCCTGGCAGAAGGCAAGCGAGACGGGCCCGCAATCGGCGGGATCGGTCAGTATGCGCATGGCGCGCGGCAGAGCGGTCAGCAGCTGTTCCGGACGCATGATCCGGTCGAAATAGCGGCTGACGGGCCGGAAGCAGTCATTGGCCGACATCGTGCCGTCGCCGAAATCCTCGATCTGCTGCAGGACCGGATCTGGGCCGCGATTGGCGAAGACATCGCCAGGAATGAAGAGGACGGGCAGACGGTTGACATGGGCGAGCGCCGCCGCGGTCACCATGTTGAGCGCCCCGGGGCCGATCGAGGACGTCACAGCCATCGCGCGGCGACGGCCGAGCTGCTTGGCATAGGCGATCGCCGCATGCGCCATCGACTGCTCGTTCTGGCCGCGATAGGTCGGCAGTTCCTCGCGGATGCCGTAAAGCGCTTCGCCGATACCGGCGACATTGCCGTGGCCGAAGATCGCCCACATGCCGGCGATATAGGGAACGCCATCCTCGTTCATCTGGTTGGCGAGATAACGCATCATCGCCTGGGCGGCGGTCAGCCGGATCGTCTTCATGCTCTCTCTCCCTTGGCGGAAACCGCCCCCACTTGGGCCTTTTGGCGCGCGGCGTCCCAGATCGCACAGAGGCTCTGATAACGCGCGGCCATATCCTCCACGGCAGCGGCATCGCTTAGCGAACCGGCGAGCCACTTGCGCGCAGCATCACCGAAGATGGTGCGGCCAACGGCGAAACCCTTGACCAGATCAAATCCGGCCGCAAGCTGGAAGCTCGCCTCAAGCTCCGCCTGCGGTGCATCGAGCCCGAGCACAACGATGCCGCGCGTATAGGGATCATTGCGCTCGATCGCATTGCAGGCATTCGCCCAGGACGCCACCGTCTTCATCGGCTCCAGCTTCCACCAGTCGGGATAGACGCCGATTTCGTAGAAGCGTTCGATGATCTTGGCGGTGGTCTCGTCATCGCAGGCGCCGACCTTGGAGGGGATGACCTCCAGCAAGAATTCGAGCCGGTTGCGACGGGCGGCATGGAAAAGCCTGAGCACCGTCTGCTCCTGCTCGGCCTTCATCTCCGCCGTATCGTCGGGATGATAGAAAGCGAGCACCTTGACGACATGATCGACAGGCCATTCGACCAGACCGCCGAAGTCAGGGCCGATCTCCGGCTCTAGCATCAAAGGACGCGAACCGGGCCATTCGACCGGACGGCCGATCCACAACCCCGCACCGGCAGCCCGATACAGCGCATCTCGACCCAAGCGGCTGTCGCAGAGCAGGCCGTAACCGGCTTTGCCATCGGACACTTTGAGGGCGGCATCCAGGCAGAGGTTCTTGAACGCGCCGATCCGATGTTCTGAAACGCCGGCCTCCTTGGCCATGGCTTCAAGCTGCATGCGGTGGTCGAAGGCAAAGACCCGCATGGTAGACCAGTCGCCCTTACGGTTGGTCGACCAATGCACCTGCTCGAGGGCTTGATCCTTGCGCAGCGCCTTGTTCTTTATGCCGGTTTTGAAGAAATACTGCAGCTCTTCCCAGCTCGGATAGGCCGGCGTGCAGCCGTGGCGCGAGACGGCAAAGGCGCCGCAGGCATTCGCAAATTTCAGCGAGGTCGGCCAGTCTTCGCCGGTCAGCCAGCCCTTGAGCAGGCCCGACATGAAGCCGTCGCCGGCACCCAGCACGTTAAAGACTTCGATCGGGAACCCCTCACCGGCCTGCCCCGCGTCGAGACTGTCGGGGATGGCATCCTCGAACACGACAGCGCCCATCGGCCCGCGCTTGCAAACGAGCGTGGCCGGCGACACCTGGCGCACGGCGCGTAGAGCCTCGATCGTATCCGTCGAGCCGCCGGCAATATGGAATTCCTCTTCCGTGCCGACGATCAGGTTGAACAGATGCAGTGTCGACTGCAGCTTGCGCGTCACCTGTTCGGATTCGACGAAGCGGCTCTCGCCATCGCCATGGCCAGCCAAACCCCAAAGGTTCGGGCGGTAGTCGATATCGAGCGCGGTCAGTCCGCCGGATTGGCGAGCGATCTCCAGCGCCTTCAGCACCGCCTGTTCCGTGCGCGGGTTGGACAGATGCGTGCCGGTGACGCAAACGCAGCGCGCCTCGGCAACGAAATCCGGATCGATATCGTCTTCCGACAGCGCCATGTCGGCACAGTTCTCGCGGTAGAAGATCAGTGGGAACTGGTGTTCGTCGCGGATACCGAGCAGCACCAGTGCGGTCAGGCGCTCCTTGTCGGTCTTCACGCCGCGCACATCGACACCTTCGCGGACCAGCTGCTCGCGGATGAAGCGGCCCATATGCTCGTCGCCGACGCGGGTGATCAGCGCCGATTTCAAACCGAGACGCGCGGTGCCGGCTGCGATATTGGTCGGTGATCCCCCGATATACTTGTTGAAGGAGGCCATGTCCTCCAGCCGACCACCGATCTGGGCCCCGTAAAGGTCCACGGACGAGCGGCCGATCGTGATCAGATCGAGCGAAGCCAAATTGTCCTCCCTGCTGCGGGATCTATCTGCCCCGCTCTCCACCAGCCACTCCACGGAATGGAACGGCCACTCTTCAAAATGGACTATAAATTCTATTTTTCAGAATTTCAATACGGACGTTCAATCTTCCTGCCGCGCCGTTCCCACGGCAACAGACAGTGTAATGGCGAGACAAAGCGTAGCGGAGAGCGACCGGAAGGCACCGAAATCCACTTCCGAGACCGAGAGCAAGGTGGCGTTCATCCGCCGGAGCGGGCTGACGACCGTATCGGTGACGGCAACCACGGGAATCCCCCTGCTCGCGACATCTTCGACCAGATCCAGCGTCTCGGCGGAATAAGGCGAGAAGGTCACGGCGAGCAGGGCATCGCCCTCGCGGATCGCATGGTGATTGTCGAGCCGCCCGACCACGCTGTGCAGCATGGCGGGCACACCCATCTTCTCGAAGGCATAGGCCATGTAGCTCGCTACCGGAAAGGAGCGCCGCAGGCCAATGATATGGATCATCCGGGCTTTCGAAAGCAACTCGACAGCCGTCTCAAGCGCCTGAGGATCAACGGTTTTGACGAGATTTTCCAGCGACATACGGCCGGCCTCGACGAATTCCGCCAGGAGCGCCGAGGGCGTGCCCTCCTGCATCTCCCGCAGATGCTGCAGCCGCGTGGAATAATCCGGCCAGCCGCCGACAAAACTCTCGCGAAACAGCTTCTGCATCTCGGAAAAGCCGGTGAAACCCATGATCTGGCAGAAGCGCATGAAGGCCGAAGGCTGCACGCCTGCCCCTTCTGCCATCTCGGCCACGGTCGACACGGCGATGCGGTCCTTGTTGGCCGCGACATAGTCGGCACACTGCTTCAGGCGTTTCGGCAGCGTGCTCGACACCTCCAGCAGCCGGTCCTCGAAGGCCTTGATCGTCTGTGGCCCGACACTCTCGTTCATCCTGCCCCCGTTTGCCTGAACTTCGCTTGACATGATCAGTGTCACGATCTAGCAAAATAGAACATATATTCCAAATCGTCACATTTGCCAGCGCGAAATGGAACAGAGACAGGGTGCTCGCCGCGAGCGCCTGACAACACAACAATCGCCTCGTCTGCGAAGAAGACCGGGCACAGGGAGGAATGATCATGGTCACGAGACTGGCCCTTCTGGGCGCCGGCCGTATCGGCAAGGTTCACGCAAAAGCCATTGCCGAAGACAAGCGCGCCAAGCTGGTTGCCGTTGCCGACGCCTTTGCCGACGCCGCCAACGCCATTGCCGCCCAGACCGGCTGCGCGGTGAAGACGATCGAGGAGATCGAGGCCGACAAGGACATCGACGCGGTCATCATCTGCACGCCGACCAACACCCATGCCGACCTGATCGAGCGTTTTGCCAAGGCCGGCAAGGCGATCTTCTGCGAAAAGCCGATCGATCTGGATGTCGCGCGCGCCAAGGCCTGCCTTGAAACCGTCCGCGCCGTCGGCGGCAAGGTCATGCTCGGCTTCAACCGCCGCTTCGACCCGCATTTCCAGGCCGTCCGCAAGGAAATCGACAAGGGCTCGATCGGCAAGGTCGAGATGGTGACGATCACCAGCCGTGACCCGGGCGCACCGCCGGCCGAATACATCAAGGTCTCCGGCGGCATCTTCCGCGACATGACCATCCATGACTTCGACATGGCCCGCTTCCTGCTCGGCGAAGAGATCGAAACGGTCCAGGCCTCGGCCTCGGTGCTGGTCGATCCCAAGATCGGCGAACTCGGCGACTATGACAGCGCCTCCCTGATCCTGACGACAAAGAGCGGCCGCCAGGCGATCATCTCCAACTCGCGCCGCGCCTCCTACGGCTACGACCAGCGCATCGAAGTCCATGGTTCGCTGGGTTCGGTTTCGGCCGAAAACCAGCGCCCGGTCTCGATCGAGGTTGCCAACAAGGACGGCTATACCCGCCCGCCGCTGCACGACTTCTTCATGACCCGCTACACGGCAGCTTACGCCGCTGAAATCTCGGCTTTTATCGACGCGCTCGACAACGGCACGCCGATGGCCCCCTCGGCGGAAGACGGCCTGATCGCGCTGGCGCTCGCAGACGCAGCCGTCAAGTCGGCCAAGGACAAGTCAGCCGTCACCGTCACCTACTGACGATCAACAGCTCCCGCGTGGCCGCAAGGTCACGCAGAATGGAAGCGCCGCCCGAACCTCCTCGGGCGGCGTTTTCGTTTCCAGCAGATGTTAGACGACGAGTTCGCGCCGCTCGACTTCGGTCAGCATGGCGAGATCGAGGATCTTCTGCAGGTTGGCCGCATGGCGAAAACTCGGCTCCTGCATATAGCCGGAGCGGATCGCGGTAATGAACTTCTGATAGTTCGTCTCCACCGGATCGACCTCGACCTCCCGCCACACGGCCTTTTCGACATCTTCCTGCAGGCAGGCCCTGAGGCTGGAGCCATCCAGGCGGTGGATGACCTCCAGCGCGCCCTTGTCGCCATGCACCCGAAGACGCAACTCGTTCAGATGCCCCGTCGCCCAGCGGCTCGCATGGATCACGCCCATCGCGCCGTTGGTGAACTCGGCGGTCATGGTGAAGCTGTCATTGGCGTCGAGATCATATTCGCCGATCTTGTTGCCCGGCGCCTTTTCGAAGGCCTTCATCCGGGCAAAGACATGATCGATCTCGGTCACCGCGCCATAGCCGACAAAGTCGAGGATATGGATGCCGACATCTCCCAGCACGCCGTTCGAGCCGTGTTTGGTCGAGAGCCGCCAGAGCCACTGGCTCTCCGTCGACCAGTCGCCCCAAGCCTTGGAAACGAGCCAGCTCTGCAGATAGGAGGCCTCGATATGGCGGACTTTGCCGATCTCGCCGGCCAGCACCATCTGCCGGGCCTTCTGCACCTGCGCCACGTTGCGGTAGGTGAGGTTGACCATGTTGACAAGACCCGACATTTCAGCCGCCGTCGCCATTTCGTCGGCCTTGGCATAATTCTCCGCGAGCGGCTTCTCGCACATCACATGCTTGCCCGCGGCGATCAGCTTTAGTGTCGTCGGATAATGCACCTTGTCGGGCGTGACGTTGGTCACGGCATCGAATTCACCCCAGGCAATCGCCTCGTCGAGCGAGGTGAAGGTGTTGGGGATGTTGTGCCGAGCAGCAAAGGCGCGCACCGTCGCCATGTCGAGATCGACGGCCGCGACGAGTTGCACATCCGCAATGGTGGAGAAATTCATCGCATGGGTATTGGCCATGCCGCCGGTGCCGAGTACCAGCAAACGAATGGGGGCAGTGCTCATTTATAGCCTTCCTCGCCAGCCTGGTGGAGACGCGGACCACGTTCGGTGATCGGCTCAAGCGCCTGCTCGACCGGCACGTTCGGAGCATCGTGCACGGCGCCGTAGCGCGGCATCGGATTATACGCCCATTTGACCCCGTTGCGGATGACCTGCTGCACATTCGCATCATGATAGGTCGGATAAGTTTCATGGCCGGGCCGGAAATAGAAAATGTTCCCAGCGCCACGCCGCCATGTCATGCCCGAGCGGAAAATCTCGCCGCCGGCGAACCAGGAGATGAAGACGGTTTCAAGCGGTTCGGGAACCGAGAAGAACTCGCCGTACATTTCCTCATTTTCCAGCACGAAATTCTCAGGAATGCCGGCCGCAATCGGATGGCCCGGATTGACCGTCCAGATGCGCTCGCGCTCGCCCGCCTCACGCCATTTCAGAGCGCAGGGCGTGCCCATCAGCCGCTTGAACGGCTTGGCGAAATGCCCGGAATGCAGAACCAGCAGTCCCATGCCTTCCCAGACCCGCTTCGCGACCCGCTCCACGATCTCGTCGGAGACATCGCCATGCGCCTTGTGACCCCACCAGATGAGCACGTCGGTCTCGGCCAGCCGATCCACAGGCAGGCCGTGTTCCGGCTCCTGCAGCGTCGCCGTCGTCGCCGCGATTTGCGCATCCTCGTTCAGCGCAGCGGCGATCGTCGCATGCATGCCGTCGGGATAGATCTCCCGGACGATGGCGTTCTCGCGCTCGTGAATGTTTTCACCCCAGACAACCGTTCTGATCGCCACGTCTATTCTCCTTGGTTGGGACCTGTAACCGCCCGTCAGCAATGCCACGACGCAAACTGTCGCCCCTCTGACCTAGGAAGGAATAAGAACGAAACTAGGGCACGCGAGGAAAAATTTGAAAGCGGTTTGGCACCGAATTTTGCAGGCCGCATCGCTGGTGTCAAATGGGATTTTATTGTCCCGAGAACTCATCTGGCCGTTCCGACACCTGCTTTGGCAGCCTCAAATCAATGCCTATTTGGAAGCGCTTTGACATCAAGGGTGTAGAATTGTCAGAATGCGTCATGGCATGACATAAGCCGACAGATGCGGAGATGTTCCCGCCGGGGATCGACGACAGGAATGAAGCTCAAGGAATTTGCCAAGCATATCGGACTGTCGCCGACGACGGTGAGCCGCGCCTTGAGCGGTTATCCCGAGGTGAACGAAGCGACGCGCGTCCGCGTGATGGAGGAAGCTGCCCGCCTCGGCTATCGGCCCAATATCAATGCGGTGCGCCTAGCGACCGGACGGGCCGGTGCCATTGGCGTTGTGATGACAAAAGCCAGCGACTACCAGTTCTCCGAATTCATGAGCGGCATGGCAGAGCGTCTGAGCGGCGAGGATATCGACATCCTGATCACGCCGATGACCGAACACGACACATCAGATGAATTGCAGCTCTACCGGCGGCTGGCGGAAAGCCGGCGGGTGGATGCCGTCGTCATTCATTCGCCGCGTCCCAGAGATCCGCGCATCGCCCTCCTTCACCAGCTGAAACTGCCCTTCATCGTGCATGGCCGCTCGGAGACGGATGTGCCGCATGCCTGGCTGGACATCGACAATGAAGGTGCGATCCGCCGCAGCACCGCGCATCTGCTCGATCTCGGTCACCGGCGCGTCGCGCTGCTGAACGGCCGGGAAGGCCTGACCTTTACACTGCATAGACTTGCAGGCTACAAGGCGGCCCTCTCGTCGTACGGAGTAGACATCGACCCGAAGCTTGTGACCCATAGCGATTTCACCGACGAGATCGGCTTCCGCATCGCCTGCTCGATGCTGGACGAGCGCCCGCGCCCCACGGCGTTCGTCGCGGGCTCAATGATGACGGCACTCGGCATCTATCGTGCAGCTAGATCGAGAAACCTGGTCATCGGCCGAGACATCTCGGTCATCGCCCATGACGATGTCTTCCCCTATCTGACCGCAGAAAACATGGCACCCGCACTTTCAACCACGCGCTCCTCGATCCGCGCAGCCGGAACGCGCATCGCCGACCTCGCGCTGGAGATGCTGTCAGGCCGCGAGCCCTCGGACATAGGCGAGCTTTGGCCGATCGAACTTATCCTGCGCGAGACGAGCCGCCCCGTGCCGAAGGAAAAGGCCGAATGACGAACGTCGCCAGCAAGCGGGTCATCGTCATAGGCCACATCAACCATGACCGTATCTGGCGGCTGACCGAGCCGCTTCGCGCCGGCGGCCGCATTGCCTGGTCGTCGCGCGAGACCCGCCTTGGCGGCGGTGGATACTTCACCGCCAGACGGCTGCTGGATCTCGGCCATGACGTGACGCTTCTCTCGAATTTGATGGCGGATGCCCATGGGGAGACCGCGCTCGCGGATCTCCAGGCGACAGGCTTCGACACGAGACTGATCGCACGCCGCGAGGGTGGGACCGATTTTGCCGATATCCTGCTCGATCCGATCGGTGAGCGCACCATCCTGTCGAGCGAACACCGGCTATCGCGAACCTTCCTGCTCGACAAGCCCGTGCATGCCGATGCCTTTTACGTGAACGCGCCGAAACTGCCGCAGACCATTTTCGAATCGTTGGAGCGCGCCCCTCTCGTCGTGTCGCAACTGCCGCTTCGCGACGGCGGGCCACGACCGGTCGATGTCATGGTGGGTTCGAAAGCCGATCTTCCGGGCATGGCATTGGCGGATATCTGGCGCATGGCTGCAGAACTCGGCACACAGCGCCTGGCACAGCTCGTGATGACCGACGGACCGGGTCATATCACGCTCTTTGACGGAGATACGGAGCGGACGATATCTCTTGCCCGCACGGTCAGTGTCCGGGACACGATCGGCGCCGGCGACAGCTTCAGCGGGGCCCTGCTTCATGGATTGCTCGAAGGCCGCGACATCGTCGAGGCGACAAGGCACGCAGGAGACATCACGACGGACTGGCTGGAGCAGCGAGAACAGGCCGCACATGGCTCGGCAATCGAAAAATCAATCTCCTAGCATCTTTATTTGATCGCCTTCCGGGAACCGGTGAGCCGCCTGCGAGTTCATCGCTGCGAAATGGAGGAAGGCATGACCGAAGCCGATTTTACCTGGACCCGCCCCGTCGAACTGGAACTGCCCTGCGGACTGACCCGGCGCTTCCTGAATGCCTATGACGCACTCGACTTTCTCGATGCCGAATGGCCGACCCGACGTGGCTTCGCCTATGAGCGCGCCATTCGCCTGTGCCGGCACGCTTTGCGCGGCAGCCGCTCGTCGGAACTGGCCCGCAGTGCCTTCCTGGCAGCTGCCGCCGAGGCGGGAATTCGGGAATGCACGGATCTCGCGCGCCATATTAGCTTCCGTCCGCAACGCAACCGTGCGGTTGCCTGAGGGGAACACAACGGGCGCCAAACGGCGCCCTTTTCATTTCCTTCGAAACCGGCAAGCCCGAGGGGACAAAAGCATCGCCCCTTCACGGTCGGCGGCTCTCTCCCCTCACATCAATCATTCGCCGTGAGGATGGCAACAACCTGATCATCCATCACGTCTCGAATCATGACGGCTTCCCTCGTGGTATATTCGCGCCCCGAAAGCACTTCGCTCCAGGCTCGATCATGGAAGCCATCGGGTAGCACCAGTCTGGTGTCAGCCCAGAACTGATCAGCCTCAAGTCCACCACCGTCCCGGAGCATGGCCATCGGATAGCGGGAGGTGATCGTCACCGCTGCTTGATTGCCATGCCGGCGGGCAAAGGCGATCACATGCTGTCGCCGACGGCCTTCGCAGCGCAAGGCAACGTAGTCACCTTGCAGGAAAAGCTTCGGCTTTTTGTCGCGTAGGGCGAGAAGGCGCCCCACCAGTGCCTGCTTCAACCATCCAGCCTCCAGTGCCTTGCGGTCGTTCCACAACACCAACGCATTCGGATCGAACTCCGACAGCGTGGCGAAGGCCAGCGGACGGCGATTGTCGGGGTCGACGAAGCTCAAGTCGATGCCTTCGCTGCCCTGATAAATGTCGGGGATCCCGGGCGCGGTCAGCTTGATCGCTGTAAGGCTGAGGCTGTTGATCAGACCGCCGTGAATGAGCGGGCGGATCTCGGCGGAGACTTCCCGAACTAAGGCATGGTTGTCGAGCATGAGTGCCCGGACATAATCCCGCACGGCCGTCTCGAAGACTTCGTTGACGCCGTTCCAGTCACTGCGCAGCTTGGCCTCTCGTACGGATTTCTCCAGGAAAGCAAGGAGCCGCTCCGTGAAGTCGGCGACACCTTCCAGATCCCCGGCATGGAGCTCCACCGGCCAATGCGCGACGATCGCCTGGAAGATCATCCATTCGAGCTCGGGATCTGGCGCCGGCCCGTCATCGAGGATCTGGACAGTACCGTTGTTCATCTCCCGCCACCGCTTGAAGAGACTGACGAAACGATCGGTATCTTCCGCCAGCGCAAAAAGCCGCGCGCGGCCATCTTCGCCTCGTTTCGTGTCATGGGTGGACGAGGCAGACAGCCCGAGAGGCTGGTTGACAAGCCGTTTGCCCATCTCGGAATGGAAGTGGTCGAGCCCACCCTCATCAGGCTCCAGCTCGCCGCCGACTTCATTGAGCGCAAGAAATTCGACATGGCGAAAGAACAGCGTGTCTTCCAGCGATTTCGCCATCAGCGGCCCGGTCAGCTGCTGGAAGCGCCGCCGGAAGATGTCATCCGCGAAACGATCATCCTCAGAGCGTCCCGATCCCTTGAGCATGTCAACGATCGACCAGGCGGCATCGGCGGCTGTGGCGTCCAGCCGGGTCTTCACCTCGGTCAGCACCTGATCGAGAAGCTGGCAATCGTCAGGCGACATCTGCCCTTGGGCGCCGTAGGTCCGATAACGGGGAAAGGCGAGAAGGAGCTCCTCCAGCCCCCTGTGCATCGTTTCCTCGTCAAGTCCAAGCAGTTCGCTTCCCTGCTTGACCAGCGCCTTGACCTCCCCGGCAAAATTCACCCGGATCATGCGAAGCTTCGCCTCGCGCATCCGCTCCGGGATGGACAAGGCTTCACCGGCAAGCAATCCATACGCCTGGCGCAGTTGTAGAAAGCCTTCGGTATCTAGGAAGGCAGGCACCTGCGCCGCGATGAATTCGTATCCAGTCGAACCTTGAACGGGCCAGTCGGTGGGCAGCTGCTCACCGGGAGCAAGGATCTTCTCGACGACAATGTAGACATCGTCGCCAACGCGGCGGCGCAGCCGCTGCAGATAACCGGCGGGATCGGCGAGGCCATCGACATGGTCGATCCGTAATCCGTCCACATGACCGGACCGGACCAGGTCCAGGATGGTTCGATGGGCATCATCGAACACGTCTTCTGCTTCGACCTTCAGCCCCACCAAGCCGGCAATTTCGAAGAAGCGCCGATAGCTCAAGCCCTTGGCCGCTTCCGACCAGTGCATCAGGCGATAGGGCTGCAGATCATGGACGGACATCAGGAACTGCGGGTCACCAAAGCGTTCGTTCATCAGCGCGATCAGGCGGTAGTGGCCATCCCCGGCGCAAAGCGCACGGACCGAGTCGTGGAACACCTCTTCCTCGCCAGCCTCTGCGTGCCGCCCCAGTTCGGCAAGCTGTGCAGCCAGGGTATCGTCGCATCCTTGAAGGACAGTGGAATAGGTCGACGGATTGATCGGGTAGAAACTGTCGAAGTACCGGATAGCAAGCGCCCCATGCTCGCGGTCGAGCGAGAGTGTGACCTCGCCTTCCGAGGCCGCCTGCTCGAAGGGCTTGCCCAGGAAAGGCAAGGTCAGCCGCTGGCTCCAGTCGACGTCGAAATAGTGCCCGTACCGGCTCGCCTCACCCCATTCAACGACGCTGCGCCACCACTTGTTTTCAAGGCTCGCCGCCATGTGGTTGGGTACGATGTCGAGGATCAGACCGAGCCCCTCTGCCTTAAGTTCGGCAGACAGCCGCTCGAGGCCTTCGCGGCCACCGAGCAGCGGATCGATCAAGTTGGCATCGGTGACATCATAACCATGGGTCGATCCTGCCGTAGCGGCGAAAACGGGCGAAGCATAGAGATGCGTGATGCCGAGCCGTTTCAGATATGGCACGAGCCCGATGGCACGGCCGAAATCCATGCCACCGCGGAACTGCAGGCGGTACGTTGAAACGGGAAAGGGCATGCTGCATCCTTGGGCGTGGCGGTGTCCGACGCCAGCTAACGCCGTCCTGCCACCCTTGTTCCACCTGGAATGGTGGATGCAGTACCCTCCGTTTGTCCCTTCAGCCTGCGCGATTCATCGGGCTGATCAGCACCACCAGCATGGGATGTGAAGTTGTGCGGTCCTGGACAACGCCGAACAGGCAAAGGGCCGCTCTCACGGGCGGCCCTTTCTATTGAAGCAATCTGCGACGCTCAGGCGGCGAGCGCGGTGGGTATGGGACTGAGCCCCTCGAATGTTGGGTGGGCGATGTAATAGCCTTGAATAAGGTCCACACCGAGATCCGTCAGCATCTCGAGTTCGCCGGAGGTCTCCACACCCTCGCATACAGCCGTAACGCCGAGATCGCGCAGCATGTCGAGCGTCCGTCTCACCACGATCTGCTTGACCCTGTCCGTGTCGATGCCACGGATCAGATCCATGTCCAGCTTGACCAGATCCGGCTGGAATTGCGTCAGAAGGTTGAGACCGGAATAGCCGGCGCCGAAGTCGTCTATCGCCGTCTTGAAGCCGATCTCACGGTAGCTTTTCAGGATGTTGAGCAGATGAGCCGTGTCCAGCTTCTCGACCTCGGTGAACTCGAAGATAATCCGGTCGAGCGGGAAATCCGTGCGGCGCGCAGTCTCCAGCGTCTGGCGAATACAGGCACGCGGCTCGTAGACGGCATTCGGCATGAAGTTGATCGAGAGGTGTGGCATCGCATGACGGGGAAAGAGGTCCGCCGCGAGTTCTATGGCCCGCACCCGGCATTGCTGGTCGAACGCATAGCGATTGTCGGGATCGACGAGGGAAAGAACACAACCGGCTCCGCTCCCGTCAGTACCCCTGACCAGGGCCTCATGCGCGAACACTTCACGGCGACGCGTATTGATGATCGGCTGGAAAGCCATTGAAAACGTTGATCCGAAGGCGGTTCCATTTTTGCAACCTTGGCAACTCATCTCGCCTCCTATGCTTGACGTACTGTAGTAAATCAAAACCATCTTAAGGAAGGCTGAAGTGCCAACTCCAATAATTTCAGAATAAGCAACCATTCGCGCCGGTCACTTCATGACCTTTTTTGGATCGCTGATTTAACCAATCGATATAATCGAATATTCTCGGGGCGTGAGGCTGATTCGAGAAAGCCTCGTAGGCTAAATGACTTAGCTGGGGATGCGGACATGACTGACCATACCGAAATCGAGACTTGGGCGATGGTGCGTGCGCAGCAGATCGTCATGCAGCAGGGTGCCAATCTGGTCGTTGCTGCCCAAAGGCTGGACCACAAGAAGACCACTGCCAACACATATGCATTACGCACCGCGATCATGGCATCGCTGATCGAAGCGCTGAAGTCTCCACCATCAGAGGCAATGGCTTCACTGGACGTAAGAACCGTCCAGGCCTGAACGCGGCGCCAGCCTCACGACCTGCGGGCGGGAAGCACCCACTTGTCGCCGATCAGGCGATCGTATTCCGCCGGCTCAAAGGCTTCGAAGCCGCCACCAGGATAGAGCGTGAGCTCGCCGACGTAGAGATTGTCGCCCGTGTCGAACAGATCGACGCGAACGAAATCCAGGTCGCGACCAAGCGCCTCCGAAAGAGACACCATCAGGTCGAATTGCTCAGGCCGCGGGATTTCCTGCGGATAGGGTGGATAATAATCCGGGTCGTAGAAGGGCAGACGCTCCCAGTCGCGGGAATAGGTGGCGGAATATCCCTGATCGTCGGTACGTGTGTCGATGATGATATGCGACAGCTGTCCCTTGAAGACGAAGCAGCGGTAATCCCAGGGAATGCCGCCGTCCTTGCTCAGCATCTTCTCGATGACGACCTTGCGTTCGACCTGCGAATAGGCCCATTCCCTGTTGTAGCGGGCATGATCGATCGACAACCACTCGGCGCAGGGATCATGGCGCTTGAGGGCTTCGACATCCTCGGGCGTGTAGAGAAATTCACCGAGTCCACTCGCATGGTTTGGCTTGATGACCACCGGCAGCGGGATCGTCGTCCAGTCTACGTCGGAGAGCTTCGTGCCGGCCCAATAGGTCGGGATCACGTGCTGGGCACCGACCTTCTCGGCGACAAAGTCCTTTACCGCAAGCTTATCGACGAGCTTGCCATAAAGCGGATTGCGGTCGTGTATCTTCCGGTACTGGACCTTTTCCGAAAAGGTCTTGGGGTGGTCGACATCCGGCCATTCGCCCTTGATGCTCCAGAACTTGAGCTGGATGTAGAGCTTGTCCGGCAGCGGAGCGATCAGGCGCCAGAAAATGCGCTTCATGAGATAGCGAAACGAGTTCTGGTCATAACCAGCCCGGATGAAGCTTTCCTTCTGTTCTTCTGCCAAGACCGCGTCTCCGTTTCCCGTTGCCGGCGAACTTTAGAGGCCCGGGTTTATCGTCGAGTTAACCGGAAGCCCTGAATACCGCCTTTCCTTCAGCTTGATCGGCGGAGCCAGACATGCGAGCGTCGGTCATGCGCATTCTGCTCGTGGAAGACACGCTCGACGTCGGAGAGGCCATCTCCCGCCGCTTTGAAACCATCGGCCATACGGTCGATTGGCAGACCGATGGCCGTGCTGCAGCCGATATCCTGGATTTCACCGAATACGACCTCGTCATTCTCGACGTGATGCTGCCGGGAATGGACGGCTTCTCGATCCTGAAGCGGTTGCGCGATGGTGGCAGCACGGTACCCGTCCTCGTGCTGACGGCGCGTTCCGAGATCGACGATCGCGTCGGTGCGCTCGATCTTGGAGCGGACGACTACCTCGTGAAACCTTTCGACTTTCGTGAACTGGAAGCCCGCGCCCGGGTCTTGATGCGTCGCCGCGCCGGTGGCGAGGCGACAAATGTCATCGTCTGCGGCGACGTTCTGCTAGACCGAAGCCAGCGCTCGGTGAAGGTCGGCAATCGCGAGGTCCCACTGAAGCGCCGCGAGATGACCCTGCTTGAGATCCTCGCCAGTCGGCCCGGCCGCGTGTTCAGCAAGGATCAGCTTCTCGACCAGCTCTTCGGCTTCGACGAACCGGCAGGACCGAATGCGATCGAACTCTATGTCGGGCGACTGAGGAAGAAGCTCGAAGGCGCGAAGGCCCGCATCGTGACCGTCCGTGGCGTCGGCTATCAACTGGTGTCCGATGCTGAGGACTAGGCGCTCTCTTTTTGCCCGTCTGGTGATCCGCGTCGCCGTCGTACTGACCGGTGGCGCAGCGATCCTGATGACAGCCGCCTGGTTCTATGCCCGGGCCGCTGCCGACGAAGCCTATGACCGGCTGCTGCAAGGCGCTGCCATCCAGATCCTCGACAGCCTCGTGGTCGAAGAGGGACGCATTGCCGTCGACCTGCCGCCGAGCGCCTTCGAACTGCTCGGCCTCGCGCCACGCGACAAGATCTTCTACCGCGTTGTCGCGCCCGATGGCGCAACGCTGACGGGCTACGAGGACCTCGACTTCCCGGCCGATGTGAGCAATGCCCGGACCCAGGCCCGCTTCGAGACCGCCAACTTCCGCGGCCTGCCGGTGCGCATCGTCGCCGCTAGCCGTGCGATCGCGGATCCCGCGATCGGCGGCTGGGCGAATGTCCTGATTGCCCAGACGACCGAGGCCCGGCAGGAACTGACCACGGAGCTCACCACCCGGGCGCTGGTGCTGGTCGGCGTGATGAGCCTTCTCGCCCTCGGCGGCACCATTTTGGCCGTGCGATACTCGCTTCGCCCGCTCGACGCGCTCGGCGACACGCTGCGCCGCCGTGACAGCCAGGACCTGACGCCACTGGCGGTCGACGTGCCCCACGAACTCTCCCCCTTCGTCGAGTCGATCAACCACTTCATGCGTCGCCTCGACGATCGGCTGCGCCTCCTGCAGCGCTTCATCGCCGACAGCGCCCACCAGATCCGCACACCGCTGACGGCGCTTTCGGCTCAGGTCAGCCTGATCGACGAAGAGGCGCTGTCCGAGAACGACCGCCGCCACCTGAACAGGGTCAAGAACCGCACCTCGGAACTGGCGCGCTTCACCACCCAGCTGCTCAACCATGCCATGGTGATCCATCGCTTCGACTCGGTACAGCTATCGCCAGTCGATGTGGTCGACGTGGCCCGCAAGGCTTTCCGGGCCGCTGTCCCGATCACCGTCGACCCCGATATCGTCGTGTCCTTCGAGGCCCCACCGGAAGCACTCATGGTGCTTGGCGATGGCTTGAGCCTGCGTGAGGCCATCGTCAACGTCATCGACAACTCGCTCCGCCACGGGGTCGTATCCAGTCTTGCCGTCCGCGTCGTCCAGCGCGGCAATTTCGTGCTCGTCGAAGTGGAGGATGACGGCCCCGGCATTCCCGCACAGGATTGGCAGCAGGTCATCCGGCGCTTCGTCTCGTCGAAGACGGGTGAAGGCAGCTCCGGGCTAGGCTTTGCCATCGCCTCTGAAGTGGCGACGACGCTGAAAGGCGCGCTTGGTTTCCGCGAGCCCACGCCCGAGAGCGGCTTTACCGTGTTCCTCGAACTCCCCCTGCTGGACAAGAGGTCCGCCCCATGAATCTCTGGAGAATGACCACCAAACTCGTAGCCTGCCTGCTGACCACGACCCTCGCCTCGACGTCCGTCTGGGCGCTCGAAGGTGATCGATCCATGTTTCCGGCGCCGGCTGAGGAACGCGCCCGGCTTGTCATCAACGGGGTGACCGATGCCGAGGTGATCGCACCACTCATCCGTGACTTCCAGCAGACGGCACCGGATGTCACGGTCGAGTTCAACGACTATGTCAGCAACGACCTGTTTCGCGAGGCGGAACAGGCGTGCCGCGAACAACGCAGTCATGGCGATCTCTGGATCTCCTCCTCGGTCGACCATCTGGTGAAACTGGCCAATGACGGCTGTGCCCGGTCGCATCAATCCGCGGAGACTGAACGGGTATCCGCCTGGGCCAACTGGCGTGACGAGATCTTCGGCTTTGCCTTCGAGCCCGCCGTCATCGTCTACGACGCCTCCCAGGTGCCGCCGGAAGACGTGCCACGATCGCATGTGGAAATCGCCGAACTCCTGCGTCGCAAACCGGACGAATACTGGACACGCATCGGCACCTACAATGTCCAACTCTCAGGCGTCGGCTATCTCCTGGCCTTCCACGACGCCCAGCAGGCCCCCACGAGTTATGGCCGATTACTCGAAAGTTTCAGCCGCGCCCAGGTCGTGACCAGCTGCTGCAACAAGGAAGTGCTGGACATGATCGAAACCGGCCAGCTGAAGATCGCCTACAATATCCTCGGCTCCTACGCCTACGCGCGTTACCTGCGCAACAACGACATGCGGGTCGTGGTACCGCGCGACTACACGCTCATCCTCACGCGCGGCGCGATGATCCCGACCCATTCGCCCCAGCCGGAACTGGCCGCCCGTTTCCTCGACTATCTCGTCTCGGAGCGCGGACAGAAGGTCGCTCGGGAAAAAGCCTTCTACTTTGCCGAAAACGCGCCACTGCCGCCTGGCGTCGATGGCCCGACTTCACTGATCGAATCCGGTATCGGCCGTCCCATTAGGGTCGGACCCGCCCTGCTTGCCGCCCAGGATCGGGCAACCCGCGAGGAGTTCATCCGCAACTGGACCTCTCTCTTTTCGCCGGGCATCCCATGAGAAAAAGGGCCAGCGTCGCCGCCAGCCCCTTCAAGAACCTCCGGATCAAAGACGTCAGTCCTCTTCCTGGAAGACCTCCTCGCGCTTCTTCTTGACGCTCGGAAGGAAGACCACGATCAGCACCGCCAGCGCGATCAGGAGAAGGGTCGCACTGATCGGTCGCGTGACGAAAGTGGATGGATCGCCTCGCGACAGGATCATGGCACGGCGCAGGTTTTCCTCGAGAAGTGGCCCGAGCACGAAGCCGAGCAGCAGCGGTGCCGGCTCGCAACGGAGCTTGACGAGCACATAGCCGATGAGCCCGAAGAAGGCGACGGCATAGAGGTCGAAGATGTTCCCATTGACGCTGTAGACCCCGATCGAGCAGAAGGCCATGATGATCGGGAAGAGCACGTAATAGGGGATGGTCAGGAGCTTCACCCAGAGCCCGATCAGCGGCAGGTTGAGCACCAGCAGCATCAGGTTGCCGATCCACATTGAGGCGATGATGCCCCAGAAGAGGGCCGGCTGTTCGATGGCGACATTCGGGCCGGGCACAATGCCCTGGATGATCATGGCGCCGACCATGAGCGCCATGACCGGATTGGCCGGGATGCCGAGCGTGAGCAGCGGGATGAACGATGTCTGCGCACCGGCATTGTTGGCCGATTCCGGACCCGCCACCCCTTCGATCGCGCCATGCCCGAACTCTTCCGGGTTCTTCGACATGCGCTTCTCGACCGTGTAGGACGCAAACGAGGCGAGGATTGCACCGCCACCCGGCAGGATGCCCAGCGCGGAGCCGATGCCCGTGCCGCGCAGGACGGGGCCGACCATGCGCTTGAAATCATCGCGCGTCGGCATGAGGCCGCTGACCTTGGTGATCAGCACGGATCGATTGCGGTCGCTTTCGAGATTGCGCAGGATTTCCGCCACTCCGAAGACACCGACGGCGACGGCGACGAAGTTGAGCCCGTCGGCATATTCGGTGATGCCAATCGTGAAGCGAGGGGTACCCGTATAGATGTCGGTGCCGACGAGACCGAACAGCAGCCCGAGAGCCACCATGGCGAGCGCCTTGATGATCGACCCATGGGCGAGCGCGATAGACGAGACGAGACCGACGATCATCAGGGAGAAGTATTCGGCAGCACCGAATTCGAGTGCGATGGCGGTGAGCGGCGGCGCGAAGATCGCGACAAGGAAGGTCGAGACGGTGCCCGCGAAGAAGGAGCCGATCGCCGCAATGGCGAGTGCGGCCCCGGCCCTGCCCTTGCGGGCCATCTGGTAACCATCGATGGCGGTGACAGCCGAGGAGGATTCGCCCGGCATGTTGATCAGGATGGCCGTGGTCGAGCCGCCATATTGCGCACCGTAATAGATACCGGCCAGCATGATGAGCGAAGAAACGGGCTCGAGCTGGAAGGTGATCGGCAGCAGCATGGCGATGGTTGCCGTTGCGCCGATGCCGGGAAGCACGCCGATCAACGTGCCGAGAATGACGCCGATCAAGCAGAAGAACAGGTTCTCGATGGAACCGGCGGTCGAGAAACCGAGGGCGAGATTGCTGATGAAATCCATGATTTACGTCCTCAGAACCGGAACCAGGGGCCGAAGCGTTCGAACGGCAGACCGAGGCCGTAGCTGAACACGAGAACCGAGAAGAAGGTAATGCCGGTCGCAAGCGCCAAGGCTGCCGGCACCCGCAGGCGCTCGGAAGCAAAACTTGCGATGAAGGCCGCGACGAAGAGGGCAGGCACAAATCCGGCCCCGCGGACCAGCAGCCCGAAGACGATGGGAGCCGGAAGGATGAAGAGCATGCCGCGCCAGGCGAGAGCGCCGATGGCGTCCCCTGTCACGCGCACCGACTGGATCAGGATCACGACACCCAGCAAGGTCAGAACGGCGGCCAGGACCAGCGGGAAATATCCGGGTCCCATGCGGAAAGCCGTGCCCAGTTCGAGCGACAGAGACTGGATGATGAAGAACAGGCCAAGCGCGATGAAGAGCAGACCACACAACAGATTGGCGGTATCGAAGCGTAAGGATTTCATTGGATCCCCCTAAGAATATGCCGAGCGTTTCGCGGAAACGCCCGGCACCAGAAGCCTCGCGCCCCGACAGATGATCGGGTCGCAAGGGATCGAGGTCATCAGTCGGCGTACTGGCCGGCTGCTTCAATCACCGGCTTCCAGCGAGCGATCTCGCCTTCCAGCTTGGCCTTGAGGGCCTCGGAGGTGACATCGCTGTCCGGCGACGGTGCCGTGCCGAGTTCGGCAAAGCGGGCGATGACATTCTCGTCCTTCAAGGCCTTCTTGAGCGAGGCATTGAGCTTGGTAATCGCGTCCGCGGGCGTGCCCTTCGGCACATAGACGCCGTGCCAGATGCCGACCTGGAAGTCGTTGAGGCCCCCTTCGGCAGCGGTCGGCACGTCAGGCAGGACCGAAAGACGCTCGGCAGAGGTCACGGCGTAAGCCTTGATCGTACCGCCCTGGATCTGCTTCGTCGTATTGGTGGTCTGGTCGCACATGATATCGACCTGGCCGCCCAGAAGATCGGTCATCGCAGGACCCGTGCCCTTGTAAGGGACGGTTACGACCGACGTCTCGATCTGGCTCATGAACAGCATGCCGCAAAGATGCGACGCAGCGCCGATGCCGGCATTGGCGACCGTGACCGTGTCCTTGTTGGCCTTGACATAGTCCACCAAGCCTTTGAGGTCGGTCGGCTCGAAGTCCTTGCGGGCGACGATGGTCATCGGAACGTCGGTGACGAGGCCGACATAGTCGAAGGCATTGAGCGGATCATAGGCGAGCTTCCGATAGAGCGTCGCGCTGGTTGCCATGCCGATGTGATGCAGAAGCACGGTGTAGCCATCCGGCTCCGAGCTGGCGACACGGCCGGCGCCGAGCGTGCCGCCGGCACCGCCGACGTTCTCGACGAGAACCTGCTGGCCGAGGTCCTTGGACATGGATTCAGCCACCAGACGGGCGACCGTATCGGTCGGGCCACCAGCCGCGAAGGGAACGACCATGGTGATCGACCGCTCGGGATAGGTCTGGGCGGATGCGGATGCTGCGATGAAGGTAGCCGCGATTGCGGTCGCGCTAAAAAGCGACTTGAGGAATGTCATGAAGGCCTCCCGGTTCAGTTGATCCCGCCAGCGTGGCTCCTCCCTCGCCGGCTTTGGATGTCGCGATCTTCCTCGGCTTCATCCCCGTCACAATGCAGGGGTTAATGCTTCATCACGATTTTCCGGGTCATCGCACTGCAGCATGGGTGCCTTTCCCCCCATTGCATGGAGATCATGGGTGGATTTCCACCCATGATCTCGACATGGTCGCCGAACACGGCTCTGCTAATCGCCTCCGTCCAGCGCCAGATTCTTGTCCAGTCCGTGCTTCTGCATCTTCTCGTAAAGGGTTTTGCGCGAGATTCCGAGCTGCTCATAGACCGGTCGCAATGCGCCTCCGTGGGCGGTAATCGCATTGGCGATCAACTGCTTTTCATAGGCAGCCACCTTGTCGGCAAGCCTGGTATTGGCCGTCTCCAGCGCCGTGGCACTATCGAGACCCGTTTCGAGACCGAGCACTAGCCGGTCAGCCGCATTGCGCAATTCGCGTACATTGCCGGGCCATTCTCGCCCCGCGATCTCGGACAGGATTTCCGGCTCGACCTCCATGTCGTCGCGGCCATAGCGGGCGCAGGCCTCGCGCACGAGATGCAGGAAGAGAAGCGGAATATCGGCCCGGCGCTGCGCCAGCGACGGCACGCGCAGCGTCACGACGTTGAGCCGATAGAAGAGGTCGGCCCTGAAGCGCCCCGCCGCCACCTCGCCTTCGAGATCCACTTTGCTCGTGGCGAGGAAACGCACGTCGAGCGGTACCGTCTCGTTCGATCCGAGCCGCGTGATCGTCCGCTCCTGCAGGACCCGCAGGAACTTTGCCTGAAGATCGAAAGGCATCGAGCCGATCTCGTCGAGCAGGATGGTGCCACCACGGCCATGTTCGAACTTGCCGTAACGCGCCCTGAGCGCTCCTGGAAAGGCCCCGGCCTCGTGACCGAAGAGCTCGCTCTCGATCAGCGTTTCCGGAAGGGATGCGCAGTTGATCGCGAGGAACGGTCCTTTCGAACGGGAGCTGACATCATGCAAGCCGCGGGCGACGACTTCCTTGCCGGCACCGGTCTCGCCGATGATCAGCGCATCGGCCTCCGTCGCCCCGATCGCCCGCAGACGATAGCGCAGGTCGACCATCACAGGCGTGCGGCCGGGGAGCCGCGTCTCGATATCATCGCGCTTACCCGCAACCGCTCTCAGTCGTCGATTTTCCAGAACAAGCGAGCGCCGGTCGAGTGCATGGCGGACGACCCCGGCCAGCGCCTGGCTGGCAAAGGGCTTCTCGATGAAGTCGTAAGCCCCCTCGCGCATCGCCTTCACGGCCAGTTGCACCTCGCCATGGCCGGTCACGAGAATGACCGGAATCTCATGATCGAGTTCGCGGATCCGGTGCAACAGCGTCATGCCGTCCAGACCTGGCATGCGGATATCGCTGACGACCACACCATCGAAACCGAAGCCAACGCGCGACAGGATTTCCTCACCCGAGGCAAAGGCCTTGACCTGCAGACCGTGCAGTTCCAGCGCCTGACTGGTGGAGAAGCGCAGCTCCTCCTCGTCATCGACGAGCAACACCTGCCCAGTACTCATTCCGCAGCCTCGTTCAATGCTTCCGCTTCCAGCAGTTCGATGCGGAAGAGCGCGCCGCCACCATCCCGCTGGCCGACGGTCAGGCTTCCGCCGAAATCCTTGATGATGTTGTACGAGATCGACAGCCCGAGGCCGAGCCCCTTGCCTACGCCCTTGGTCGTAAAGAAGGGATCGAAGATGCGCTCCATGATAGCAGGCGGGACACCCGGGCCGCGGTCGCCGATCTCGATCACGACACGACCATTCTCCCGACCGGCCCAGAGTTCGATCTTGCGGTCGTCCAGCCCCTCGACCGCATCGCAGGCATTGGTCAGGATATTGACCAGCACTTGCTGCAAGCGCACCGAGCCACCCTGAACGAGCGGAAGGCCTGGTTCGAAATTCATCACCAGACTGGCATCTGCGGTACCGAGACGGGCCGAGACGATTTCCAGTGTCTCCTGCACCACGTCTTCGATGCAGATCGGCCCAAGCTTCTCGTTCGGCTTGCGTGCGAAATTGCGCAAGTGTCGCGAGATGGAGGCCATGCGGTCGATCAGGTTGGAGATACGGCCGAGATTGTCGCGCGCTTCGGAGATCCGGTCGCGGTCGATCAGCATGGTCGCGCTGTCGGCATAGGTCTTGGCGGCAGCGAGAGGCTGGTTGAACTCATGCGACAGGGCTGCCGACATCTGGCCCAGGCCCGCGAGTTTGCCCGCCTGGATAAGATCGGCCTGCGTCTGGCGGAGCTGTAGGTTGACGCGCGCAAGATCGGCCGTGCGCTCCTCGACGCGCCGTTCCAGTTCAGCCTGTGCCTCCACCTGCATATGCATGCGCTCCTGCAGCCGTGCCCGCCGCTGGATGACGACTGCGAGCCCCAGGACGAACAGGCAGAGGAAGAGAAGGATGGCGACCAGCATGGTCCGCGCCTGGGCATGGATCGTGCCGGTGTCGAAGAGCACCTTCACCGTCCAGTCCGCATCCGGCATGTATTGCTCGAGCACCAGATATTCGCGCGACCCGCCTCTCTGGTTGACTGTCATCAACGTGTGTTCTTCGATCCTACCCGTCCTAATGGGCAACTCCCTGAGCTTCGCATCGGAATAGCGCCGCGAGGCTGCAGTGCGTTCCAGGCGCTCCGGCGTCAGCGGAAGCACCGAGGCGTAGAGCCATTCAGGATTTCCGGTCATGAAGATGATGCCTTCCGGATCATGCACCAGGATCTTGTATTCGCCGCCCTGCCAGGAGGACTCGATGCCTTCGATATCGACCTTGAAGGCAATGACGCCGCGGACCACGCCATTGATCTCGATCGGCGAGGAAAAGTAGTATCCGCGCTTGGCAGAGGTCGTGCCGAGCGCATAGAAACGCGCCTGCTTGCCGGCCGCCGCCTCGTAGAAGTAGGGACGGTAGCTGAAGTTCTCGCCGACGAAGCTCGCTGGACCGTCAAAATTGCTAGCGGCAATCGTGTTGCCGTCCATGGTCATCACATAGATGTCGGAGGATTCGAGCAGCCCGTTGATATCCTTCAGATACCGGTTGGCATTGTCCCGAAGCACCATATTGCCCGGATCGAGGATCAGCTCCTCCATATCCTCGTGATCGGCAATCAGAGCAGGCAGCATCTCGTAGCGCTTGAGATGACCCGAAAGAGCCGCAGTCGCCAGTCGCAAGGCGCTGCTCGCCTGTAGCGAGGCCTCGTCCATGACGCTCTGTGTCAGGAACCGATTGCCGGCCGTCATGACGGCAAAGGCTGCCAGGACGAGAAGAAGCATGAGCCCGCCGATCGCGCGACGTGCTTTCTCCAGCCGGACCGCCGGGTTGATAGAGCCTGCCGTCAAATCCTGTCTCCTCCTGCTCGCCACAGGATAGCGGCCAAGACTTTGCTTTCCAAGCGACCTCTTGCGTCGATGATGCAGCCAAAGAAAAACCGCCGGCCACTAACGGACCGGCGGCGATTGTTCTGTAACGCTGCGTGGAAATCAGGCTGCGCGGCTATGCGAATGTGCTGCCGGACGACGGGCTTCTGGCGCCAGCTTGAACTGGTTGACGAGCTGCATCAGCGCATCCGCCTCATCTGCCAGCTGACGGGTTGCGGCATTGGTTTCTTCGACCATGGCCGCGTTCCGCTGGGTCATCTGGTCCATCTCGTTGACAGAGGAATTGACCTCGGCCAGCGCATTGGACTGATCGCGGCTCGCCATCGCGATGACCGAGACGCGGTCGGCAACCGTGATGATGTTGGCAGATATTTCCGCGAGAACCGACCCGGTCTGCTGCACCAGCTTGGCACCAGAAGAGACTTCGGTGCTCGACTTGTGGATGAGGTCCTTGATCTGCTGGGCAGCACCCGCCGAGCGCTGCGCAAGCTCGCGCACTTCCTGGGCGACGACGGCAAAGCCTTTGCCAGCCTCGCCTGCCCGCGCCGCCTCGATGCCGGCATTGAGTGCCAGAAGGTTTGTCTGGAAGGCGATCTCGTCGATGACATCGATGATCTGGACGATCTGGCCCGAGGCATCCTCAATCCGTCCCATCGCATCGATGGCATTGCCGACAACCGTCGAGGAGGTGTCAGCCCGACCCTTGGTATCGGCAACGATGCTGTTCACTTCCTCTGCCCGCTCGGCCGACGACTTCACGGTGACCGTGATCTCGTCGACGGCAGCCGCCGTTTCCTCGAGCGAAGCGGCCTGCTGTTCGGTGCGCTTGGCAAGCTGGTCCGCCGCACTGCTCATCTCGGCAGCGTTGCGCTGGATCATGTAAGTGTTCGAGCGGATCTGCGTCAACGTATCCTGCAGATGCTCTAGCGACTGGTTGAAGTCGTTGCGCAGCTGTTCGAGGCGACCGTGGAACGGCGTGTCAATGGTCTCGGAAATATCACCCTTCGCCAGACGGCCGAGGCCCGAGGCCAGCGCCGTGACGGCGAAATCGATCTGGCGGTCGATTTCCTGCTTTTCGAGATCATTGCGGCGGCGCTCTTCGTCGGCCTGAACCCGTTCGGCTTCGCTGCGGCTTTCGATTTCGATCTTCGACAGTGCGTTCTGCTTGAACACGCCGAGGGCACGGGCCATCTCGCCGATCTCGTCGACGCGCGCCTCGCCATTGATCTTCGTGTCGAGCACGCCTTCGGCCAGACGGCGCATGGCGCCGGTGATCTGCCCGATCGGCCCCTTGAAGGTCAGAACCAGACCGATGCCGGCAAAGATCGAGATCAGGATACCGAGACCGGTTGCGCCGATGGAGATGGAGTTCGCCTCCTGGCGCTCCTGGCCGGCCGACACCTTCTGCATCTCGGCGAAGGTGGTGAGCTGTTTCCAGATGACGTTCAACTCGGCGGCAGCCTGGTCGAAGCTCGACTTGCGCTCCTGGCTGACCTTTACGAGTTCGGCACTTGCGCCGAGCATTGTGTCGACAGCCGGGCCGAGATCCTTCTTCACCTGCATCAGGATCGGCTGGTCAGCGGCGGTCTTGTCGAGTTCTGCAAGGAACTTCTTCACGGCGTTGAACTGCTGTTCGAGCAGCATGCGGTTCTGTTCGGTGGGTTCCAGCAGGAAGCGCGCCATCATGATCTGAAGCGCATAACCTGCAGCCATCACCTGGCGACCATCCTCGATCACAGCCTGGGCCTTGGCGAGTGGCGCGTCGAGTTCACCGAACTTGATCGTCGCTTCCTTCATCTTCTGCTGAGCGGCGAGCCCGAGATAGGCATTCAGCTGGGTGAAATTGCGCAGCTTGCCAGCAAGATCGGTGATGACAGCCTCGGACTTGTCGTTGGCGGCAATTGCAGCCTTCAGTTCGCCTCCGATCTTGTCGAGCGTCTTGGCGGCCGACTGGTTCGCCTTTGGCAGCACGGCGGCCAGCACCTGCTGGCGTGCGATGATTTCATCCACCCGGCCTGCGATGACTGCAAACTTCTCGTCCGGCGTCTTGGCCTTGGTGAACGCAGAATTGGTCTCGGTCAGGAAAGTGCCGGTGCTGCGGATGCTTTCCGCGTCGCGCAGCATGGTCTTGGCCGCGGCATCATCCGCCTGCACGGCGCGCTCCATGGTCGCCATCGCTGCGTTCACGCGCCCCTGGGCGACGACAACCTGCTTGCTTCCCTGTTGCAAGGTCTCGACGAGACCAGACTCGCTGGCATGAAGCGTCCAGAGATTGTCGATATGCATGAAGACCTTGTCGATAAGCTTTCCGGCCTCTTCCAGTTCGGCTCGACCATCGGCATCGGGAGCAAGCTGGGCAAGGGTTGCATCGAGATCGCGCCGCTGCTGTTCCAGGCGTCCGGTTAGATCGGCTTTCGCCTCCTCCGTCGTAGTGGCAAGGAAGGAGGCCATCGAAGCCGAGACGTCGCGGAAGCCGCTCAGCGATTGCAGCACACTGTTAGAGATCTCGATCCGCCCCTGCAGCAGGCCCGAGGCATAGAGCCCGGTAAAGCCGACGGCGGAAATGCTGATGACGAAAGGCAAGATGAAAATCAGCACCTTTGTCTGGATGTTAAAGCGCGACAATATACGATCGATAAACACGGAATGCCTCCTCCAACGCCGACGGTCCGCAAAACGCAGTGCCGCAGCGCCCATGCCTGAATCGATTAGATCATGGGCAAGGAAGACTAATATGCGCTTAATGCAGGTCTGCCGGATGTATCGTCACCGGGGCATATGACGAGCGTGGCAACCTCCGAGATGAACAATCCCACAGGTCTTTACTGAAGAAAAATCCAGACCTTGATGGCTTGCCTGATCAAGACCAGCTGCCGCCGGCCAAGTTGGCCGGCAGCCTTCCCGTACTGAGCGCTTCAACTCGCAGCTTTCTGCTCGCCGACCAACGCCGCACCCTGCCGGACATTCGTCCAGCCGAAATTGGCGGCATAGCGCCAGGCCATATGGCCCTGCTCGTCGAGCGTGAAGAGGCTGAGCCAGCCATTGTCGAACAGCGCCCGCACCTGCGCATGCCGCTTCAGAATGTCGGCGATCGCCTCCTTTGGCGCCTCGACGGCAACGGTCAAGCGCAGCGGCTCATGGACGAAGCTCTCGCCGTCATGCACCGACTGCCAGGGGAGCCCGGCGCGCAAGGTTCCGCCATTGCCCTCGACCACACCGATGCCGCCGACGACATTGTGCAACAGCTTGTTGCCAGCACCAAAGAGCGACGGTGCGACCGAGGAGCCGAAATACTGCAGGCTGATCCAGCTTGCGACGACGACGGGGGCCGTCAGGAAGAGTTCGAGGATCTTGAAGCCCTCGTCCTTCTTCCAGACATAGTCGTGAAGGAAGGCCTGACCTTCCAGCGACCGGCCCGCAGTCCGCGAGCGCGGTGCAGCAATAAAGGCGCGGCAGCCGGCAAGCCCGAGCTCGGGCCGGACTTCCGACCAGTCCCGGCTGCGCGCGATGACACTCTCTGCCGTCGCCCGCGGCAGACGCCGCGCCCGCTCGGCGCGCGTCAGACTTCCAGCCTGGGCAAGCCACTGGCGGATGCGGACGATATCCTCCGCTGCCAGGTCGTATTCCAGATCGTCTTCAAACAGTGTCACCGTATCGGTGGTCGTATCATGCAGGCCACCGAGGAAGACTGTGTCAGCCGGCATGGCGATCCCGTTGGCGGCAAGCTTTTGCCGCACGGCGCGGTCGTTCAGCAGATCAGCCAGAAGACGCGCATTGACGTCACCCGCATAACCACCGCAGGCGCCGCAATGCAGTGCGCTGGCATAGGGATTGTTGACCACATTCGCTCCATGACCGGCGATCAGCACGAAGCGGCCGAACCCTTCCGTCAGCGACATTGCCTTGAGGACGGTTTCAGCGACCACGGCCCGCGTGTCGAGATCGAGGCTCGGCGCAAAGCGCGGCTTTGCCGCATCCGGCCCCTTGCCCTTATGAAAGCCGAGACCGTCGCGCATCAGCTTGCCGGCATAAACGGGGCCCATGGCCTCGACGAAGGCGAAGGAGGACACGGCGGCCAGCTTGAAACGGCCCCATGCGCGGGTCGCACGGGCGCTGAATCGAGCCTGCTGATCGCCATCCTCATCGTGATCGACGGCGCTGCAGCTGAAGACGGAAGGCTTAAGGAGAACCGGCAGACGATGTTCGGAAACATCAGAGGCAAAGCCCCTGTGGCTGGCACCGAGACCGAAGAAGCCGGCAAAGCCGATTGTGCGAACAGCAGGATCAACGCTTTCGAGCGAGCGACGGAAGACCTCCGAGCGCACGTCGATGCAGAAGGCCGCCTGCAGCACCGGCCGCAACTCGGCAACCTTGATCGACGAGGGTGCAGCAAGCGTGGCCGCAAGCTTCCGCTGCGCGGCGCGCTCGGAAGCGACCTGCAGCAAGCCGTCGATGACGATGTCGAAATCCGCGCTGACCGGCTCGACATGGCTCCGCCGCACCTGCTGCCACTCACTCTCGATGGCGGACTTGTGACGCGCATAGAGCGCCTCTTCGAAGACGAGCCGGATCGCCAGCAGCTCGAGCGCCGTTGTATCCGTGCGTCCCTCGACCTCGGCCTTGAACTGGATGTGGCGCGCATACTGCGCCCAGCCGCCGACGGTCAGCAGAAGCTGATGGAAATAGGTGCCAGGCTCAGCACCAAGGCCAAGCGAAACGGCCGCCCGGTCGATCGCCCCGTGCGGCGTCTCCGGCGTTTCGTCGACATGGATGCTGAAGCCCTTCAGCCCCAAGATCTCAGGCGTCAGGTCATGGGTCGCAAAGGCACGCCAGGCAGCGTAGAGACCGTTGCGGCGGGAAGCAGCCCAGAGCGCCTGGCCCTGATCGAAGAAACCGGCTGCAACGGTGCCGATCCGCTCGGAAACGAGGCCCGGCCAGTCCTTGCCCGTGGACCGCGCGGCAAGCTCCGCGATCGTCGGGAGTGCGGCCAGCGGCTGCGGCTCCTCGGCGACAGCAGCCTTCAGCGCCGGCAGGTCGATGCGGTTGAAGAGCGTGCTCGACTGCAGAGCGGCGCTGAGGTCCTCATCCGTGATCTCACCCTTGGCGATCAGGTCCGCATAGTGCTTGCGCGGCAGAGCCAGCCGGACGCCGCCGATTCGGGCGAGCCGGGCCGCCGTCTGGTCGAGCGTCTCCGTGATCTGGCCGAGGAAGGGGTTGACGGCAACGGTCGCCGTCAGCGGCCAGGCAGGAGGGATCGCCCGCACCGCCTGATCTGCCGCCCGGGCAAGCGCTTCGCCATGCAAGGTGTCGATTGTGGTCATCTCGGTCATCGGTTCACTCCTTCACGGAAGCAGGCGTTGCGGAGGTGGTGCGCGGAAGCGTCCAGCCACCGAGCAGGCGATCGAAGAGGGCATTCACGTAGAGGCCGTTGGCGAGATGGACGCGTAGGCCCGCCGCTGCGGGATGATAGGCCCAGAGCGGGAAGAGCGACTGGGCAACCGCGACCACGCCGAAGGTGACAACGGCGAGCAGCATCAGCGTCCATTCGAGCGGCCCGGGCTGCGGAGTCGCCGGCAGTGTGCCGAGCATCAGCTTGTCGGAGATGCGCTGCAAAGCGAAGTAGGCCGTGGCCGCCGAGATCGCGTAGAGCGAGGTCCGCCAGGTGAGCGCCCGGGGCGCCGCATCCGCCAATCCTTGTGCGATCAGATAGGCGACGCCGAAGATCAGGATCGCACCGAGCGCGAGCGCCTGCGGCGGCTTGTCGGCAAAGCCGAAGAGCACACCGATGACGGCATAGATGGCAAGCGCTAGCAGGAAGGCACGCCCGACCGCCTTGGCGTTGGGTATCGCGACCGGACCGGGACGCTTGATCGAGGCGACCGTTTCGATCGCCGAACCGGAGGCGAGGAAGGCATGCGCCTTGTAAAGCGAGTGGGCGACGATGTGCAGAAGCGCGATCGGGAACAGTGTCAGGCCACATTGCAGGATCATGAAGCCCATCTGCGCGACCGTGGACCAGGCGAGCGAGGTCTTCACCGCCGACTGGGTGAGCATCACGAGACTGCCGAAGAGTGCCGTGAAGCCGCCGACCATGACCAGTACCGCAAGCACCACCGGCGCCTGCAGCACGACATCGGCAAAGCGGATCAAGAGGAAGCCGCCGGCATTGACGACACCGGCATGCAGCAGAGCCGAAACCGGGGTCGGCGTTTCCATCACTTCCGTCAACCAGCCATGGGTCGGGAACTGGGCGGACTTCAGAAGGGCTGCGATCGCAAGGAGCGCTGCGGCAGCGATCGCCAGCGGCAGGCCCTCGCCTGCGCGGGCCGCGGCAAGAATGGTCGCGATATCGCCGGTACCGAAGGAGATGGCGAGCAGGATGACCGCGCCGATGAGGGCGGCGTCACCGGTGCGTGAGACGATGAATTTCTTGCGCGCGGCGCGCTGGGCCGCGATCCTGTCAGGATAGAAGAGCAGGAGTTGATGCAGGAGCAGGCTGGTGGCAACCCAACCGACGATGAGTTGCAGCAGCGTGCCGGACTGGACGAGGAGCAGGACGGCAGCGAGAGTCGCCGTCATCCAGCCGGTGAACGGACCCTGCCGCTCTTCCCCGTCGAGAAAGGTGCCGGCATAACGCAGCACCACCCAGCCGATGAAGGATACGAGCAGCAGCATCACCAGGCTGACGAGGTCGAGCCGCGAGGCAAGCGCGAAGTAGCTGTAACCGATCGCCGGGCTCGTCCCTGGACCTTGGAGATAAAGGACTACACCGGATAGGATCGCGACGACAATCGATCCGAGCGAGGCGATCTCAGCAACGAGGATTGCCTGACGCGGGCGAAGCCCGGGCGCCCGGAAGGCATAGAGCGATGCACCGGCAAGCAGCACCGGTGCGAGAAGCGGCAACATATGGATCACGGCATGTCTCCGGTCTGGGCCGCTGCTTGGGAGGAGGCAGCGGCGATCTCGAGGGACCTGTTATCAGCGGCGTGATCACAAGAAAAATTCATTGTTTCTCTAAATTCGTTCTATAAAATAGAACCATGTCCGAGATGAACTACCATCACCTCCGCTATTTCCGCGCCGTCGCCCATGACGGCAACCTGACCCGCACGGCCGAGCGGCTGAACCTGTCGCAATCGGCGCTCTCGATCCAGATCAAGCAGCTGGAAGAGCGACTGGGCCATGCCCTCTTCGAGCGTCGTGGTCGACAGCTCTATCTGACCGAAGCGGGCCGCATCGCGCTCGACCATGCCGACACGATCTTCTCGGCCGGCGAGGAACTGGTCGAGACGCTAAAGGAAACCGGAAGAACCCGCCGCGCCATCCGCATCGGCGCGCTCGCCACGCTGTCACGCAACTTCCAGATGGAGTTCCTGCGTCCGATCCTGGGGCGTTCCGACGTCGACATGATCCTGCGCTCGGGCAGCACCAGCGAGTTGTTGGGCGCGCTTGAAGCATTGAACCTCGACATCGTCCTCCTGAACCAGGCGCCGATGGCCGATTCCGTAACACCCTTCATAGCCCAGCACGTCTACCAGCAGCGGGTCAGCCTCATCGGCAGACCGTCTTATGGCAAACCGGGCGCCAAGCTTGCCGAACTGCTGGGCGAGCACCCCGTCATCCTGCCGACGCTCGAAAGCGGCGTGCGCTCGCAGTTCGAAGCGCTCGTCGCACGGCTCGGCATCACGCCGCAGATCGCCGCCGAAGTCGACGACATGGCGATGATGCGTCTTCTCGCCCGCGAAGGTGCGGGCCTTGCCGTTCTGCCGCCGATCGTCGTCAAGGGCGAGCTTGAGGGAGGCACGCTGGTGGAGTTCGACGCCCTGCCCGGCATGATCGAATCCTTCTATGCCGTGACCGTGAAGCGACGCTTTCCGAACCCTCTCATCCGGCCACTGCTGGAAGCGAGCGAAGACGGCAAATCCACCACCGCCTGATCCGCGTAAAGCATAGGCGCGCCAAGCGCTTGAGAGAGGGATTGCGTGAAGACGTCCATTGCCATCATCGGAGCCGGTATCGCCGGCGTTACGCTTGCGCGGGCGCTTGTCCCGTCAGCCGACGTCACCATTTTCGAGAAGAGCCGAGGCCTCGGCGGCCGCATGGCAAACCGCCGCCGCGAGGGCTTTGCCTTCGATCATGGCGCCCAGTATTTCACCACCCGCTCGCCGGCATTCCGGTCGGTTGCGGAAAAGGCAATCGAGGCGGGCCATGCCGGTATCTGGCCAAAGGCAGTGCATACGCTCAAGGCCGAAGGATTGGTGACCAACAGCCGCCCTCCGGAGCCGCGCTACATCGGGCTTCCCGGCATGAGCGGGTTTGCGAACGGATTGGCCGAAGGCCTTCAGATCCGCAAGGAAGCGACGGTTGATGCTCTGAACCGTGCGGAAAATAGCTGGTCACTCACCGATAGCGAAGGCCAGGATCTCGGTAGTTTCAATCTTGTGATCTCCACCGCCCCGGCACCACAAACCATCCGGCTGATGCCCGAGGCATTTTCAGGCCAAGAGACTTTGGCCCGTGTCCGCATGAGCGGCTGCTTCACCCTGATGATCGGCCTCGATGAGCCCCTGCATTTCGGCTTCGATGCCGCGCGCATCAACGATGCGATCCTGAGCTGGATTGCCGTCGAGGGCAGCAAGCCCGGGCGCGGAGAGAAAACGGCGCTCACCATCCACAGCCGCAACGATTGGGCCGAGGCAAACCTGGAACGTGACCGGGACGAGGTTAAATCGGAGATGCTCGCGTCGCTGAAGCGCCTGCTTGGACTGGACTTCTCGAACGCAGCCTGGCTCGATCTGCACCGCTGGCGCTATGCCAACGTGGACCAAGCTGTTGGCCAACCGTATCTCTTCGATGAAGCCCTGGGCCTTGGGGCCTGCGGCGACTGGTGCCTCGGCAACCGCGTCGAGGCCGCTGTCGAAAGTGCAACGGCCCTGTCGGAACTGCTGATCCCACGTCTGCAAGGAGCCTGACGATGTACCGCGACGCCGCGCTAACCAAACTCCTGACCTATGCCGGCGCCCTCCCATTCTGGGCGCTCGCACTGGCCCAGGTGCTCGGCTACCAGCCCGCACTGGCCGCGCAAGCTTTCATCGCGTACGGGACCGGCATCGCCTGCTTCATGGCCGGCACACTCTGGAGCCAGGCGCAAATCCGCGCTCAGGATCCGAGGCTCATGCTGATCGTTAGCAATGTCGCTGCCCTCGCGGCGATTGGCGGACTGCTGATCTATGCCCATATTCCGGCGCTGACTATGGGGCTCCACATGGCCGTATTTCTGGTCCTGCTTGCCGCCGATCTCGCCATTCATCGGAAAGGCGATCAACCCGCCTGGTATCTGGCGCTTCGCCGCAACGTCACGCTTCTGGTCATCGCCGCCTATGCCGCCGTGATGATCCTGACATGAGACTTTCGAAGAGCGTCTTGCAACGGTAGTCAGCGGTCGCCGAGATCCTCGATCGACTGCAGGACTTCCGTTGCAAGCCGCGTGGCAGCCCCGGTGGCAAAAGCCATCTGCGGCAGGATCATCCATTCGAGCGTCCAGGCAGCGCCCGACCGCTCCTGCTCATGCACCAAGGCCTGATGTAGGCCCGAGATCTGCACGGCGCTGAACCGGGCAAGCGTCACCAGAACTTCGGCCTTCACCGGATTTCGCTTGTGCGGCATGGCCGAGGACGCACCGCCGCCGCCGATCACCGCTGTGCCATTGTCCGCCATCAGCGCCAGATCCTGGCCGATCTTGCCGAGGCTGCCGCTGATCTGGGAGAACAGACCGCCGATCTCGGCAATGGCCGCCCGCTGGCTGTGCCATTGCGGCCGGTCAGAGAGTTGAAGGAGTGTGGCGAGTCTGGCTCGCACGAAAGCCGCCTTGTCCTCAAGCTTTTCGAGTGTGCCGGCAGCTCCGCCGAACTGCAGCGGCAGACCTTTTTTCAGCAAGTTCTGCACGGCAAGCCTGTGCGCAATGACAGGAGCCTTCCAGGTCGTGAGACGATCGGCAACCGTGATCGCGATCGCCGCTTGCATGCGCGTGCGACCCATCAGGGACTGGGTGCCGAAGCGCTTCTCCAGTCCTTCAAGCGCCGAGATGACGGCTGCGAGACGTTGATCGAAGATCGACAGCACAGCAACCAGTCGCAGCATCAGACCGGTATCGATCGCATCCTGGCTGGTGGCGCCGAAATGGAGATGTTTTCCGGCATCGCCAAGCCCTGTCCGCCACTGCCGCACGAGCTCAGGGATCACGACACCGTCCCGCCCGATCGCCTGCTTCAAAGCGTCGAGATCGGCAACGAATGCTTCCGGCAGCGCCGCAATATCTTCAGCGGATACGCCCGGGATAAGCCCTTCGGCAGCTTCCGCCTCGGCAAGCGCCACCTCGAAACGCAGCATGGCCGAAAGCTCGGCGGCGGCCGAGAACTGCGCTCCGATCTCGTCATCGCCCAGAAGGCCAGAAAGGATCGGATGGTCGAAGACGGATGCGGTCATGCTGATCTCAAGGCCCTTCTCAGATGTCGAAGAAGACCGTCTCCTTCTCACCCTGCAGGTGGATGTCGAAGTGATAGGTCGAACCGTCACGCTGCGCAATCAGCGTCGGCACGCGCACGCGGTGCTCGATGCGCGCGAGAATCGGATCCTCGGCATTGGCTGCCCCTTCGTCACCGAAATAAAGGCGCGTGTTGAGGCCGAGATTGATGCCGCGCGCGACGATCCAGAAGGAGATATGCGGCGCCATAAGGCGTCCATCCCGGAAGGGCACCCGGCCCGGTTTGATCGTCTCGAAACGGTATTCGCCTGACGTGAGATCGCATGGGCAGCGCCCCCAACCGGTGAAGTTTGGATCCGCACTGCCACGCGTCTCGGACGGGCTGTTGTAAATCCCGTGGGCATCCGCCTGCCAGATTTCGATCAGCGCATCCTTGAGCGGCGTGCCCGAGCCATCGATGACCCGACCGGTCACGGTGATGCGCTCGCCGCGCGTCCTGTCGTTGACCATGCTGGTGCCAAGATCCACCGGATAGACGCCCTTGATATCGGCGAAGTTCGGCGTGAGACCGATATGGACGTAAGGGCCCGCCGTCTGCGAGGCACTTTCCTTGAGGTAGCCGAGATCCTGGACCATCAATTTCCCTCCATCCGGTTTTCGAACAAGGTCGAACGCCGACCACGCAGGACAAGGTCGAACTTGTAGGCGCGTGCATCCATCGGGATGGTTGCCGACCAGTCGAGGGCTGCCACGAGCTGCTCGATCGCCGCCCGATCCGGGATTGTCAGCACGATCGGACACTTCCAGATCATCGGATCGCCCTCGAAATACATCTGGGTGATCAGACGCTGCGAAAAGCCATGGCCGAAGATCGAGAAATGGATATGCGCCGGCCGCCAGTCGTTGACGCCGTTCGGCCAGGGGTAAGGACCGGGCTTGATGGTGCGGAAGGCATAATAGCCGTTCTCGTCGGTGACCGTGCGCCCGCAGCCGCCGAAATTCGGGTCGAGCGGTGCGAGATAGCTTTCCTTCTTGTGGCGATAGCGTCCGCCGGCATTGGCCTGCCAGAACTCGATAAGTGCGCCGGGGACAGGCCGGCCGCGCTCGTCGAGCACGCGTCCATGCACGATGATGCGCTCGCCGATCGCGCTCTCGCCGGGCTTGGCAAAATTGTGGATCAGATCATTGTCGAACTCGCCGAGCATAGAGTGGCCGAAGACCGGGCCTGTTATCTCCGACTTGGTGCCATCGAGCGACAGAAGCGCCTTTTGCGGCGAGCGCAGGACGGAGGTCTTGTAGGTCGGGGTATAAGCCGGCGGATGCCAGTTGCGGTCGCGCGGGAAGAAGGCGCCCGTCTCCGGCTTCTTGTTCGAAAGATCAGTCATGGCTCCCTCCCCCAGTCTCGCCGGCATCCAGCTTATCAAACACGTGCTTGGCGATCTTGAAAGCCCTGTTGGCGGCGGGAACGCCCGCATAGATGGCGACATGCATCAGCGCTTCGGTGATATCCTCGCGGCTTGCCCCGGTATTGGCGGTGGCGCGCACATGCATGGCAACCTCTTCGTCATGACCGAGGGCTGCGAGCAGGGCGATCGTGATCATCGATCGTTCGCGCGGGCTGATGCCGGGACGCGACCAGACGGTGCCCCAGGCCCCCTCGGTGATCATCTCCTGGAACGGTTGATCAAACGGCGTGGCCGAGGCCGAAGCGCGATCGACATGGGCATCGCCCAGCACACGGCGGCGGGTCGCCATACCCTGTCGATAGCGATCTGAAGGACTGCGGGCATCAGCCATGGGCTGCCTCTCCTGAAATAACGGGCGCGAGAAAGGCCTCGATGATGGTGGTGAGCATTTCCGGTTGCTCGACACAGGGAATGTGTCCAGCGTCCTTGATGACTTCATAGCGCGCGCCGGGCACGAGCTTGGCAAGCGACAGCACGAGATCGGGTGGCGTTGCCCCATCCTGATCGCCGACGACGCAGAGCGTGGGAACCGCGATCTGACCGGCAGCGACGGTATAATCGGCATCGCGGATCGCCGCACATGTTCCGATGTAGCCGTCGACCGGCTGGCGGAGCATCATGTTGCGATAGCCGGGGAAGGCCGGATCGCTGTTGCGGAAGGCACTCGTGAACCAGCGCTCCATGACGCCATCGACGATGCCATCAAGACCGCCCTCCTCGATGGCTGCGATGCGGGCAGCCCACATCTCCGCCGTCCCGATCTTGTGGGCCGTGTCGCAGAGAACAAGCGCCTTAACCAGATCCGGGCGGCGCGCATAGAGCCCCTGGGCAATCAAGCCACCGACGGAGAGCCCGCAGATTACGGCATTGCTGACATTGAGATGCTCGAGCAAGCCGATCAGATCGTCGACATGGTCCTCGATCGAATAGGGCGCCTGCCCGACATCCGAAAGCCCATGCCCCCGCTTGTCATAGGTCAGCAACGGATAGCTGCCGGCAAGCCTCACGATCACGTCACGCCAGATGCGGAAATCGGTTCCGAGCGAATTGATGAAGACGATGACCGGCTTGTTGCCCGGCCCACCAATGATCTGGTGATGCAGGCTGACGCCGTTGACCTGAACGAACTGCACGGGTTCCTCCTCCGTTGACACCATATTGCTCACGCGATTTGGTTAGGTAAAATGATGTTTTCCACGAAACACCTAACCATAGGGTTATGTTTTCCATGATCGATAACCGCATCAAGTTTCGCCATCTTCAGACCTTCGTGGAGGTTTCGCGCCAGAAAAGCGTGATGAAGGCGGCGGAACTCCTGCATGTCAGCCAGCCTGCGGTGACCAAGACCATCCGGGAACTGGAGGAAGTGCTGGGCGTCGCGGTGTTCGAAAAGGATGGACGCGGCATCCGCATCACCCGCTATGGCGAAGCCTTCCTCAAGCACGCAGGCGCAGCACTTACCGCGCTCCGCCAGGGTTTCGACTCTGTCTCCCATGCATTGCATGCCGATGCGCCGCCGATCCGGATCGGCGCCCTGCCGACGGTCTCCACCCGCGTCATGCCGCAGGCAATGACGCTGTTCCTCAAGGAGGACGTGCCCGCCCGCATAAAAATCGTCACCGGCGAGAACGCCGTTCTGCTCGAACAATTGCGGGTCGGCGATCTCGACCTAGTCGTCGGTCGTCTCGCGGCACCGGAGCAAATGACCGGCTTTTCCTTCGAGCATCTTTATTCCGAACAAGTGATCTTCTGCGTCCGCGCTGGTCATCCGCTCCTCTTGGCCGGCTCCGACCTCTTCGGCGAGCTCGAGCGCTATCCCGTGCTGATGCCGACCCGGGCTTCGATAATTCGTCCCTTCGTTGAGCGTTTCCTGATCGCCAACGGCATTTCCGGCCTGCCCACCCAGATCGAGACGGTCTCTGATAGCTTCGGCCGTGCCTTTGTTCGCCAGACGGATGCGATCTGGATCATCTCGGCCGGCGTCGTGGCGACCGACCTTGCCGATGGCACGCTGGCAGCCCTGCCGATCGACACCAGCGAGACCAAGGGACCGGTCGGCCTGACTGTACGCGCAGATTCCGTCCCCTCCATGCCGCTGGCGCTTCTGGTGCGCACGATCCGCGAAGCAGCTTCGGAGGTGGCCAACGCCTGAGCTCAGGGGAGCAGCGGCTTGAGTCTGGCCTGCACCTCCAGCATCGCAGGCAGACAATGCCCAGGCAGGTCTGACGCCGGCAGCACGGACGCAGGCGCGCCGACATTGATCGCGGCCACGACGCGTCCGCGATCATTGCTAATTGGGACGGCGATGGAGCACAGGCCGATCTCGAGTTCTTGATCGATCATGGCATAGCCCTGCTCGCGGACCCGGGCGATTTCTGCCTTCAGAAGTGCGGGATCGGTTAGTGTACGCGGCGTATGCGCTTTCAGCTGCGTCGCCGCCAGAGTGACATCAACCTCGGCCTCGGCAAGGCTGGCCAGCAGCACCCGCCCCATCGAAGCGCTATAGGCGGGCAACCGCGATCCTGGCATCAGGTTGATCGACATGACCCGCTTTTGTGCAGCACGGGCGATGTAGACGATCTCGGTATTGTCGAGGATCGAGGCCGAGGCGCTATGCCCGACGCGCTCCGACAACTGGTCGAGATGCGGCTGGAGCAAAACGGGCAGCGGCGTCGCCGAAAGCCAGGCATTACCGACGCGGAGGATCTTCGGCGTCAGCGAGAAAAACTTGCCGTCATAATCCGCATAGCCGAGCTCCGCGAGCGTCAGCAGGCAACGCCGTGCCGTCGCTCTGTCGAGGCCGCTGGTTTCGGCCGCCTCGGTGATGCTGAGCCGCTGGCGCTCTGGCCCGAAAGCCTCCAGCACCTTCAAGCCTTTGGCAAAGCCACCCATCAGATCGCGCTCACCGATCGCCATACCCCACCCTATAATCGTGCGATTATCGAACAAATATCAAATATCGCACAAAATGCTTGCTGTCGATGTTTTCACGGTCATATTTGGCGAAAGGAGAAAGCGGCCAGACCGCGCTCAAGGAAACGGGAGTTCCCATGGACAAGAGAATTGCAAGCCTGGCGGATGCCGTGGCCGGAATCGGCGATGGTGCAACCGTCATGATCGGAGGCTTCGGCGGCTCGGGTGCACCGATCGAACTCATTCACGCTTTGATCGACAGCGGCCCGAAGAACCTCACGGTCATCAACAACAATGCCGGCAATGGTCGCATCGGCATCGCCGCGATGATCGATGCAGGCCTGGTCAAGAAGATGATCTGCTCCTTCCCTCGCTCCTCCGACCCCCGCGCCTTTACAGATCGTTATCTCGCCGGTGAGATCGAACTGGAGCTCGTGCCTCAGGGCACGCTCGCCGAGCGCATCCGCGCCGGCGGTGCCGGCATTCCCGCCTTCTACACGCCCACGAGCTTCGGCACGGAACTGGCCAACGGCAAGGTGATTGCCGAGTTCGACGGCCGCAAATACGTCCAGGAACGCTGGCTGAAGGCCGACTTCGCCCTCGTCAAGGCGCATCTCGGCGATACCATGGGCAACCTGACCTACCGGATGGCCGGCCGCAACTTCAATCCGCTGATGTGCATGGCCGCCGCCAAGACCATCACCCAGGTTTCGAAGATCGTGAAGCCCGGCGAGATCGATCCCGAGCAGGTGATCACCCCCGGCATCTTTGTCGATGGCGTCGTTGAAGTCGCCAACCCGCAACAGGAAGAAGAGCTCATCCGAGCCGGAGTGGCCTACGCATGACCGACGCACCTGCAATCGACACCCGCGAGGACATCAAGCTCTCCAACGCCCAGATTGCCTGGCGCGCCGCCCAGGACATCGAGGACGGTGCCTATGTGAACCTCGGCATCGGCTTTCCGGAAATGGTCGCCAAGTTCCAGCCTGAGGGTCGCGAGGCCATCTTCCACACCGAAAACGGCGTGCTGAACTTCGGCGAGGCGCCGGCTGCCGGCGAGGAAGACTGGGACCTGATCAATGCCGGCAAGAAGGCGATCACGCTGAAGCCGGGCGCCGCCTTTTTCCACCATGCCGACAGCTTCGCCATGGTCCGTGGCGGCCATCTCGACGTCGCCATCCTCGGCGCCTATCAGGTGGCCGAAAACGGTGACCTCGCCAACTGGCGTGTCGGCTCCAAGGGCGTTCCCGCCGTCGGCGGCGCCATGGATCTGGTGCATGGCGCCAAACAGGTCGTCGTGATCACCGAACACGTCACCAAGGACGGTAAGCCGAAGCTCGTCGAGCGCTGCACCTTCCCGCTGACCGGCGTCGGCTGCATCACCCGCGTCTATACGAGCCATGCCGTGATCGACATCGTCGATGGCAAGTTTGTGGTGCGCGAAAAGCTTGCCGCCATGACCATGGAAGAGTTGCAGGCCATGACCGGCGCCAAGCTGCACACGGACGGTCCGGTTGCCGATCTCGTCGTGCCCGCGCTGTAAGGAGTACAAGCCATGACAGAAGCCTTTATCTGCGATTACATTCGCACGCCCATCGGCCGTTTCGGCGGTTCGCTCTCCTCCGTCCGTGCCGATGATCTCGGCGCCGTGCCGCTGAAGGCGCTGATGGAGCGCCATACGGGCATAGACTGGGAAGCCGTCGAGGACGTGATCTTCGGCTGCGCCAACCAGGCGGGCGAAGACAACCGCAATGTCGCGCGCATGTCGGCGCTTCTGGCGGGTCTCCCCGTCTCCGTCACCGGCACCACGATCAACCGCCTCTGCGGCTCCGGCATGGATGCTGTCATCACCGCCGCCCGCGCCATCAAATCAGGTGAAGCCGAATTGATGATCGCGGGAGGCGTCGAAAGCATGAGCCGCGCGCCCTTCGTCATGCCGAAGGCGGAAACCGCGTTCTCGCGCAATGCGGAGATCTACGACACCACCATCGGCTGGCGCTTCGTCAATCCACTGATGAAGAAGCAATACGGCGTCGATTCCATGCCCGAGACCGGTGACAACGTGGCGATCGATTCCAAGGTCTCACGTGAAGACCAGGATGCCTTTGCCGTGCGCAGCCAGACCAAGGCGGCGGAAGCTCAAGCAAATGGCCGGCTGGCCAAGGAAATCACCCCCGTCAGCGTACCCCAGCGCAAGGGCGATCCTGTCATCGTCGACCGCGACGAGCATCCCCGCGCAACATCGGTCGAGGCGCTCGCCAAGCTGAAGCCGGTCAACAAGATGGAAGGAGCTACCGTCACCGCCGGCAATGCCTCGGGCGTGAATGACGGGGCCGCTGCCCTGATCATCGCCTCGGAAGCTGCCGTGAAGAAATACGGCCTCACCCCCATCGCCCGGATCCTGGGTGGTGCAACCGCTGGCGTCCCGCCGCGCATCATGGGCTTCGGCCCGGCACCGGCGTCGAAGAAACTGCTCGCCCGCATCGGCCTGACGCAACAGCAGATCGATGTTATCGAACTGAACGAGGCCTTTGCATCCCAAGGCATCGCCACGCTCCGCGATCTCGGCATTGCCGACGACGACCCGCGCGTCAACCGCAACGGCGGTGCCATTGCGCTTGGCCATCCGCTCGGCATGTCGGGCGCCCGCATCGCGGGAACGGCAGCCCTGGAACTCAAGGAGACCGGCGGGCGCAATGCGCTCTCCACCATGTGCATCGGCGTCGGCCAGGGCATCGCGATCGCCCTGGAACGCGTCTGACACACGATTGAAGGCGCCCCATGCGTGCGCCTTTTCATGTCAAGGATTGAGGAAGGCCAGGATCAGCTGATGCACGGAGCCACCCGGTGACATCTCGACCTGGTCGTATTCGCTGTGGCGCGCCACATGTGCATCCGAGATCGGCTTCAGCTGTGCCTGGAGGGCCGCCCGCACCTTCTTGCAGCCGGGATCGTTCTCGTCGCGCAAGCCGATGGACACGTCCTGGATCTGCTGGGTGAGATCCTTCATGAACTGCCCGTGCAGCTTCTCGTGTTCAGCGATGCCGTTATAGAAGGCTTCCCACTTCGCCGCCACATCGGGCGGAAGCTTCTGGGTCGGCTTCGGCAGGGTATAAGTGATGATCAGCTTGGGTTTCGCCGACGCGAGCACGCAGGCCGAACCCTGCTGCTGGTAGTCGCGCTGCCAGGTAAGCTTGAAGGTGGTGTGAGCGATCACCCTTCCGAGGCTGAGCTTCGGTCCCCGCTCGCCAACCGACTGATAGAGCGCCATCGGTGAGGTACCGCTCACCTTGTAGTGATCCACCTTTTCGATCGCCTGCCATTCCTGTGCGACGACAGGCAGCGCAGTGACGATCGAGATAAGAATACCGGCAAAAAAGGAAAACGTCGATTTCACGGGCAGAACAGCTCCTTGGATCAAGCCACGTGATACCGGCCACCACGCAAGACCGCAATGACCAACTGCTGGCGGCGTGCGCGATCATTGCAATTTCATAGTCTCCGCTTTCCGCAAATTTAACGGGTGCTGATATAGAAAAACAGACTGGAGTGATAAGGAAAGCTGACAGGCGTGGATAGACAAGCGACGAAGCATGATTTCCGGACCCGGGCAGTCGGATGGATTAACCTGCTCAAGGTGCCCAACGGCAATCCGGCGCTGACGGCAGCCCAGTTCGAGGCCTTTTCGAAACAGGTCCCCCTTCTCTATTTCATTCTGGCCACCAACATGATCTCGCTGTCCTGGACGCATCAGGGCGTGGCACCGGATTATCTCGTCATCTATCTGCCGGGGATCCTGACGGCGCTGTTCGCTTTGCGCTCGCTGATCTGGCTGCGCGGACGCCACCTGCAGCGCACGCCGCAACAGGCCTATCGCCAGCTCCGGGCGACCAACATCCTCTCCTTTCCCATTGCCGTTTTCTGCACGGCCTGGTCGATTTCGCTTCTGCCCTATGGAGACGCTTTTCAGAAAGCCCATGTCGCCTTCTTCATGGCGATCACCGTCATCGGCTGCATCTTCTGCCTGATGCATCTGCGCTCGGCCGCATTGATCGTGACGGTCACGGTCAACCTGCCCTTCTTCGTCGTCATGTGCCTGAGCGGCGAGCCGACCTTCATTGCGACCGGCGTCAACGTCATCCTGGTGACGATGGCGATGATCATGATCCTCGTCTCGCACTACCGCGATTTTCGCCAGCTGCACGAATCCCGCAATGTCCTGATGCTGCAGCAACAGGCGCTGCAGGAGCAGAACAAGGCCATGCAGGCGCTTTCGGATGAAAACCTGCGCCTTGCCAATCTCGACAGCCTGACCCTGCTCGCCAATCGCCGCAGCTTCTTCCACATGCTGGAAACGGCCTTCGGCCGTGCGAGTGCCGCCGGCGGAAAGCTCGCGGTGGGCGTCATCGACCTCGACGGCTTCAAGCCGGTCAACGATCTCTATGGCCACTCGGCAGGGGACAAGGTCCTCATCGAAATCGGCAACCGGCTCTCGACGATCGCCGACGCGCGCCTCTCCGTCTACCGCCTCGGTGGCGATGAATTCGGCCTCCTGCTTCAGGGAGACGTGGCCGAAGCCGACGCAATGGCGCTGGGTGAAAAGGTCTGCGAACTGATCGCCGAGCGCATCAATATCGGCAGCGGCATGGTCCAGGTCACCGGCTCCGTTGGCTTCGCGTTGTACCCGGATGTCGGCGAAACCGGCCAGGAGATCTACGAGCTCGCCGACTATGCGCTGTACACCGCCAAGCGACACCACCGCGCCGGTACGGTCATTTTCAACGCCATACAGGCGAACGAACTGAACCGTCAGAAGGTCGTCGAGGAGGCGCTCGTCGCCGCTGACCTTGAGAAAGAACTCTCGCTCGTTTTCCAGCCGATCACCTGCGTCAACCGCCGCATCTGCATTGGCTTCGAAGCCCTCGCGCGTTGGGAAAGCCCGCGCATCGGGAGGGTCTCGCCGGCTGAATTCATTCCCGTCGCCGAACACAACGGCCGCATCACGCTGATCACGCGTTTGCTCCTCGAACGTGCGCTGGATGTCGCGCGCCTGTGGCCGGAAGACGTCTATCTCTCCTTCAACCTGTCACCGCACGACTTGAGTTCGCCGGAAAACACGCTGAAGATCGTCTCCATCGTGCTGAAGAGCGGTTTCGATCCGCGCCGCATCAATTTCGAGATCACCGAGACGGCCGTCATGCACGACTTCGAACAGGCCAGCGCCTCGATCCAGATGCTGCGCGAACTGGGTGCCGGCATATCGCTCGATGACTTCGGCACCGGCTATTCAAGCTTGAACCACGTACACAAGCTGCCGCTCACCAAGATCAAGATCGACGGCAGTTTCGTGCGCAACATCCACGCCCGTCGAACCAGTTTCAACATCGTCAAGTCCGTTCTGGCGCTTTGTGCCGAGATGGAACTGGAAGCGATCGTCGAAGGCGTCGAGACGGAAGAGGAATTGCGCATCCTCGAGAATCTCGGGGTTCGGGCGGTCCAGGGCTATTATTTCGGCAAGCCGATGGTCGCCGCGGAGACCGTGAAATTGCTTGCGGCGCAAAGCGCCCAGGCACTGGCCTCGTGAGTTTCAGCCACCCCTTGCACTGATCTCAGTCTTGAGCTTGCGGACGATCTCGGCATCCGTCCGCCGCGGCATCTCGCTCGAGAAGCCGAGTTCGACGAGCCGTTCTGTGCCGACATCCGCCCGGCTGCAGGAAGCATGCAGCTCGGTTACGCCGGGGATGGCGAGGAAGCGCGCAGCATTTTCCGGCCGAACGCCTCCTCCCGGCATGATCGAGATCGTGCCAGCGCTGCGCTCGACCAACCGCGCAATGATATCGATCCCTTCTTCCGCATGACGCGCGCCGCCCGATGTCAGAACGCGCGAAAAGCCCAGTTCAATCGCGAGATCGAGGGCGGCATCCATGTCCGAGACGACATCGATCGCCCGATGTAGCGTGAGGTCCAGCCCCTCCGCTGCGCCGATGAGCCTCCGGATCGCGTGGCGATCCAGTGTGCCATCTGCGGTCGTGGCACCAATCACGACACCAGCAAGCCCGGCCTCACGAGCGGCCGCAACATCGGCCTCCATCACCGAAACCTCCGCCTCGGAATAAAGGAACCCACCGGCGCGCGGACGGATCAGGGCATAGACAGGGATCGGTGCAAGCGCGGCGGCGGCCATGAAACCGCGCGACGGCGTGAGGCCGCCCGAGCCAAGCGCCGAGCAGAGCTCGATCCGGTCGGCGCCGCCGGTGACGGCAGCATCGAGCCCGGCAATATCGTCGATGCAGATCTCGAGGAGGGGTGTTGACGCATGTTTCCGAGACATCACGATCCTCGATCCCTCAACCTTTTTCTTTTGCCTGCGGCGCCCGATCAAGCAGCCAGAGCAGGCCGACGCCGATGGCTCCCGCAATCGAGGCGATAATCGCCGTGCCCGCATAGTCGCTGATGCTGGTGCCGAGCGCAAACATCAGCGATGCCATGCCACCGCTCAGGAAGATGTTGACCGCAATCAGCGAACTGCCAAGTCCGGCCCTGTCAGCGATCAGGTTCTGCAGATAGGTGATCGGAATGGCGATGATGCCGGCGGCTCCGAGACCGGCGACCAGCGTCAGCAGATAGACGTCCATCGGTCGGTCGGCGAGGCCGAGGAAGACGAGATAGCTGCAATAGATCAGCGCTGCCGTGACCATGGCAAAGAGGATCGAGGTTCTAGCCTCCACCCATCCCCAGAAGAGGATGAAGATGATCTCGAGGAAGGCAACGATACCGACGATCACGCCGACATCTGCCGGCGTTCCGCCGGCCTTGCCGGTGACGATCAGCGGAAGCACGGTGCCGTTGGCATGCAGCATTGCGGAAATGAGCGAGATCGCCAGAAGCCGTGGCAGGACACTTGCCGAGCCGATCTGCCGGATGGAGCGGAAGAACGAATAGTGCTGCCGTTCCCCCTCCTGCACTGGCGGCAGACGATCCAGCCCGAAGACGAAGAGCAGGAGGCAGACGACACAGGCGAGACTCGCCAGCAGGAAGGCCGGCAGCATGCTCGGCTGACCAATCAGTAAAGCACCGACGACGCCGGGCACCAGAACCCAGGAGGCGGACAGGATGGCGCGAACGGCAGAATTCACGGCCATCAGCTCGCGCACGGCCATGCCGGTCGAGACGGCACGAATATTGGCGAAGATCAGCGAATTGATGGTGCCGAAGACAGGGATCAGCACCAGCGTCGCGACCGCAAACATCACCGGCGTCGGCACCACATAGACCAGCCCGAAGCCGACGATGCCGAAAATGGCGGCGAGGATCATCGGCGACCGGAAATGTCCGAGCCTGTCGGCAATGATGCCGGCAGTCACGCTGGCGCTGACATTGACCACCGCCGCCAGGAAGATGAGCACCGAATAGACGGCGTCCGACAATCCGAGTTCGCGGATGCCGATCAGCGACATGTAGGGCGACGTCGCGGCGCCAGAGAAGCCGAAGAAGAAGATCGCGGCCGCACTGACCCGGATCGGCTTGTGGCGATAGACCACCGAAAAGGAGGACAACATCAAGGGTACAATCGGGTTGGGGATCGTGCCGCCGGAAGGGCGGCACCGAAATCAATGTCTCAAGGGAATCGCGTCGAGAAGAACACCTTTGCCGTATAGCTGAAATCCTTGACGAAGGGATAGCTGGGCTGGTGGCGACGATGGCTCGGCAGGTTCTCGATGTCCTGGTTGATCACCCCATCCGTGAGCGCCATCAGATTGGGATTGGCGATCGGCGCAAGCTCCGGCGAGAGGTAGCCAGACTTGACGACGAGCAGCCTGACCTGCGACGGGTCGAGCCTGAGCCGGGTGAAGTCCGCGATGTTGTGATAAGGCCGCCGCCGCGCCGCGAGCACCAGCGTGATGCCGCCGATCCTGACGACCGCTTGGCAGTCGGCTGCGGAGCCGGGATCGTCGAGGAACACGACATCCGCCTCCACATCGACGGAAGGGCTTGCCGGATCGAGCGAACCGCCGACCTTCAACGAAACCCGCGCGCCGGCACCTGCTGCAAAGCAGCGTTCGACGGCAGGTCGGTCGGTGATGCCGGCAATCAGGACGTCATCGATCGACCTCGCCAGAAGCGCCTTCAAGACATCTGCCCGATCGCCGACGCCACCCCCGGTCGGGTTATCGCCCGAGTCAGCTAGAATGATCGGCCGTGTCTCGGTGCGTTCAGCAATATCGAGCATCGCAGCCAACGGACCCGTCACGGGACCAAAGCGGAAGTCTTCGCGCGCATCCCAATAGGATTGCGCGATGGCAGCCGCGACCTGTTCCGCAACAGCCTTGTCGACAGCCGTGACGACGGCGCAGGCTGTGCCGCGCGGTTCGTCGGCCCAGACATAACCCACCATCAGATTGGCATCCCAAATCCCCGAGACTGCATCATGCTCCGGCAGCTTCAGATAGAGGCTTTCCGCCGGCTCGTCCTCGGTCGATGTCCGCTCACCCGGCAACAGAACAGGCACCGGTGCCCAGGCGACGCCCGGCTTCTCGCCGGTCTTCAGCGCTCGAACCAGCATCGACCAGGCCCGAACCATAGTCTCGCGCACATCGATATGCGGCGCCGTGCGATAACCGGCGAAGATATCCAGCTGATCGACAATCTTCTGCGTGACATTGCCGTGCAGGTCGTAGCTCGCAGCAACCGGCACGTTCGGACCAACGACGGCGCGCGCTGACGAAATCCAGTCACCCTCGGCATCATCCATACCCTCGACATTCATGGCACCATGCATGGCGAGATAGAGCCCATCGATCGGCAGTGTCGCCTTGAGCCGGTCAAGGAACTCCGCCTTGAACCCTTCATAGGTGGCGCGCGCCAGGGGACCGCCGGGAACTGCGCGCGCATGCAGAAGCGGGAGGTGTTCGACGCCTTCCGCTTCGAGGAAATCAAAATACTCATGCGCCAGCAGATCCGGCCCGCGCAGCACGCGAAAATCCTCCGGCTGCATCAAAACGGGGGACGAGGTCGAGCATTCGGTATGGATACCGCCGACAGCGATGCGGAAGGTCATGGGGCTCAAATCCTCAGTAGCGGGGGCTCAAACGAACGGTGGCGGCAAAGCGCAGCCAGTCCTTGTTCTCCTTCGGCGTCCAAGCGGCCTCGGCAATGGCCGGAAGCCGCGGGAAGACGAGGTGGTTGAAGTAATCGCGGGTCAGAAAGTGTTCGCACCAGATACAAGCCTGAACACCCCGCATACGGGCCGCAAGCTCCGCCGGAAACTCGGCGACCGCCTCGTAGGTATAGGTATGCTTGGGCGGCACGGTGCCGGCCCAGCTGGCACCCGGCTCCTGAAAGGCCTCGTCCTGCACCATGTCGAGATAATAGGCCTGGCCCGGTGTCATGACGACGTCGTAGCCCTGTTTCGCCAGTTCCAGCCCGACCTCCGGCTTCTGCCAGGCCATCAGCAGTGTGCCCTCGGGATCGACGCCGCCGCCATGGCTGACTTCGTCCCAGCCGGCGAGCTTGCGGCCGCGCTCGGCCAGCATCTTCTGGATGCGTTTCATGAAGTAGCTCTGCAGCCCGAAGGTGCCTTCGATGCCTTCCTGCTCCATCAGTTTCCGCGCGAGCGGCGAAGCCATCCAGGTATTGGCTGCCACCTCGTCGCCGCCGATATGGATGAGTGTGGACGGGAAGAGCTCGACCATCTCGTCGAAGACCTTGCCCAGCACCTCGTAGGTGTATTCGATCGCCGGGTTCAGCGCGTTGTTCGGATATCCCTGCACCGAGCGATAACTGTCAGGCGCTTCCTGCCCATCGACAAGCTCCGGCAGCGCGACCAGCATCGCGGTGCTGTGGCCGGGAATGTCGATTTCCGGCACCACCTCGACCTGAAGGGCAGCGGCATGGGCGACGATGTCGCGGACCTCGTCCTGGCCATAAAAACCGCCGACAGGCTCGGCCCCATTGCCGAGCTGCGGCAGCAGCGGCTCGTCCGGCCCACGCAACACGCCAAGCGTTGTGAGTTGCGGGAAGGCCGTGATTTCGAGACGCCAGGCTTCGTCGTCGGACAGATGCCAGTGGAAGGTGTTCATCCGGAACCAGGCGAGGATGTCGATCAAGCGTTTGACGTCGGCAACGGGGAAGAACTGGCGGGAGACATCGAGATGGCAACCGCGCCAGTCATAACGCGGCTTGTCCGCAATGGTGCCTGATACGGGGAAGCGGAACGTCTCGGGCTGAGCGCGCGCACCATGCAACATCTGGGCAAGCAGGGTCAGCGCATATTGCAGGCCCCCGACATCGCCGTAGGTGAGCGTGATGCCATCAGCGGCAAAATCCAGCCGATAGGCGGAGGCACCAAGCGCCACGTCAGACTTGAGGGACATCACCCGCCCCTGATGTACCGGCGCCAGCGACAGCGGCGCATGGCCAACCGCGAAGAGACGGCAGAAGAGGCGCAGCACGTTCTCGACGGCGCGCAGTTCGACCAGCGAGGCGCCGTTGGCAGGATAGAGCGCGACGGGGAAGCCTTCGCCAGCCTCCAGTTCTGCAGAGGCCGGCCAGGGCAGCATGGCGAACGGCTGGGAAACCTTGCCCTCGGGCAGGAGCGCTGGAGGCGGTGCGCTGTCACCACCGCCGAGCATTAGATCAGCAACTGCAACGGCCGCATGCTGCCCGGTGGAAAGGGTGATATAGGCGGACTTCGCCCCATCCGTCCGGTGTTTCGCCGGGCGCCAGAGGCCACCGACCCGGAAGGTCCAGGAGGCGCCCGGCTGCAGCATGAAGCCCGCCGGCGGCGCGAACTGGTGGAAATTGGCGTTGCGCTTCAGGAAGGCCGCATTCTCGAGGATCGGTTCCTCCAGGTCCTTCACGCGCGTCAGCGAGGTATATGCAAGCTTGAAATCGGCAAGCGCCACATCGGAGAGGTTGACGAGCGTGAAAACGAAGGCGCCGCAATCGTCGCCCTCCACTGGATGCCACGCGTTTTCGAGGCGGAACTGGACTTGTGTTGCCATGGGGAATGCTCCGGGCTTTGCGATATCAATAATTGTCGGATTGCGAGAAGGTTCGCGCGAGCTCGGCCTGACCGGCCGTCAGGCCGCAGTCGACTGGAAGGCAGACGCCCGTTATCGCAGCAGCCTGATCGCCGCAGAGGAAGAAGACGGCATTTGCAATATCCTCTGCCGTGGCGATCCGCTGCAGCGCATACCAGCGCTTGGCCTCTTCGAAGACTTGCGGATTGGCGGCAGCACGTGCCTCCCAGGCCTGGGTGCGCACGGTGCCGGGTGCGACCGCATTCGCGCGGATGCCGTGTTTGCCGTATTCGACGGCAATCAGCTTGGTGAGGTGAATGAGCCCGGCCTTGGCCGCGCTATAGGCGGGATGCCCAAAGACAGCCATACCGTTGACGGAGGAAATGTTGACGAGCGCGCCCCTGGACGCCTTGAGCGCCTCCTCAAAAGCGCGGAAACAGAGGAAGGGCGCTTCGAGATTGAGTGCATTGTCCTTGCGCCAGATCTCGCCATCGGTATCGCCGAGGCTGACGGCCCGCGCCGCACCGGCATTGTTGACCAGCGTATGGACGAGGCCGAGCGTTGCAATCCGTGTCGCGGTTTCGGCAAGGTCGCGCTCATCCGTGACATCGCAGACCAGCGAGGCATAGCGGACATCATCATTCAACTCGACCATCGCCTTGCCCAGCGCCTGACCATCCAGATCCAGAAGCACGACGAGGTCGTGGCTGTCAGCCAGACGCTTGGCGATCGCCCGCCCGATATCGCCGGCAGCACCGGTCACGACGGCAACCTTACGCGTCACGGCGGATCTCCGCTATCAAAACGGGCATAGCTCAGTCTCCGAGAAGTTGCCGGTCGTCCCCGCCATCGCGGTGTTCGACCAACTGTTGCTTGATATGGCGCAGCGTCACCTGCGACTGCTTGCGATTGCGATAGGCGACCAGGCTCGCGATCACGTCGACGACGGCGAGATAGGCAAAACGCGTCGAGGTCGGCCGGAAGATATTTTCGCCCTCCGGCAGGTCGATGCCGATGACGAGTTCGGATGCCTCGGCCACCAGGCTGTTGCTCTGGGTGAGCGCGATCGTGGTGATGCCGTTATCGCGGGCGAGCTTGAAGCACTTCACCAGCTCGGCATTGCGCCCCGAAAACGAAGAGCCGATCAAAACGTCATTGGAGCGTGCAGCAGCTGTCAGCATGAGCTGCATATTGTGATCGGCAGAGGCCGTGACCCGGGACCCCAAGCGGAAGAGACGGTTCTGGATCTCGCCAGAGATCATCGAGGAATTGCCGCCCGAGCCGAAGGCATAGACCATCTCTGCCCGCGCCAGCCGGTCCGCCACCTTGTCGAGGATGGCGGGGTCGAGCGCCCGATGCACCATGAACATCGCGTTCTGCGCCTTGGTGATGACATCGGTAGCGACATCGGCCGGTTCGGTGCTCTGGGCCTCCGGGTTGAGATAGCGCACCCCGACATAGGCCGTGCGCGCGAGGCTCACCTTGAAATCGGCGAAGTTCTGGCAGCCGAGGCGGCGGCAGAAGCGCGTCACCGTCGGCGGCGAGACCTCTGCCCTCTCGGCCAGCTCGATGATCGAGGCATTGACCGCGAAGTCGAAGGAATTGAGCAGGATGTCCGCGATGCGTTGCTCGGAGGCCGAAAATTGCCCTGCCTCTTCCTGAATGCGCGCGAAAATATCCAATGCCCTGCCCTCTCTCTTACTTCGAAGGCTTGAAGGCTACGCAGTCGATCTCGACCTTGCAATCGACCATCATCGAGGCCTGAACGCAGGCCCGCGCCGGCGGGTGCTCGCCGAAATACTGCTGGTAGATCTTGTTGAAGGTCCAGAAATCGCGGGGGTCATCGAGCCACACACCGCAGCGCACGACATGCTCGAGCCCGTAGCCGGCCTCGCCCAAAATGGCGATGACATTGGCGATCGTCTTGTGGGTCTGCTCGATGATACCACCCGGGATGATCTCGCCATCTTCCATGGCCACCTGACCAGAGACATAGAGCCAGCCATCGGCCTCGACGGCCCGGGCGAACGGCAACCGCTGGCCACCGGCACCCGCCTTCTCGGCCCCGTAACGCTTGATCGTCATGGACACCTCTCATGCAAATTATTTTCTTCGATCGTTGACAAGCGACCACAAAAGACCGATTTTGACCAGACAAAATCGACATTCATGAAAAGAATTTAAAAGCGGGGGAGATATGCGCGACCCATTCCACAATCCGTTTCCGGCAACAGACGAAGCCCGCCATGTCATCTGGGAGATGCTCGTCCCCCGCGACATCGATGCCTTCCTCGCCGCCGACTGGAGCATGGTCGCCCATGACTTCGTGGAGGACGGCTTCATCGGCATCAGTGGCAATCGCGAGGAGGATCCGGACAGGTGGACGCTGGCCTTCCCCAATCTGCCCGCTTATCGCGACGAGTGGCTGAAGCAGGCCAAGGACTTCGCCGCCCAGCCCTATGGCGAGGATCCGCGTAGCGCAATCTTCACGACGACGACGCTGGAAGAAATCGAGATCTCAGGCAAGTCGGCGCTCGTGCGCAAGAAGTTCGACGGCGGTATCAAGAAGGTAGACGGCACACTCGACGTCATGCGCTGGCAGACGCTCTATTATTGCCGCCTGCATGAAGGCCGCTGGAAAATCTCCGGCTTTACCGGTTATTTGCCCAATCCGATGGGCAAGCGCTGAACCGCACTCAACCCTTTGACACCCGGAGGTCAGCCTTTGCGCATCTTCACCGCCGCGCTTGCAACGGAAACGAACACCTTCTCCCCGATCTGCATCGACCGGCGCGCCTTCGAGGATTCGCTCTATGCGCCTCCGGGTGAACATCCTGCCACCCCGACGCTCTGCACCGCGCCGATCACGGTTGGTCGCAAGGTCTGCGCTGACAAGGGCTGGACGCTGATCGAGGGCACAGCGACCTGGGCGGATCCGGCAGGCCTCGTCAACCGCCAGACATTCGAGAGCCTGCGCGACGAGATCCTGGACCAGCTGCGCGCAGCCATGCCCGTCGATGCCGTCGTGCTCGGCCTGCACGGCGCCATGGTCGCCGACGGTTATCTCGACCCGGAAGGCGATCTCTTGACCCGGATCCGCGAGATCATCGGCCCTGATATCCTTCTATGCGCAGAGCTCGATCCGCACAGTCACCTGACGGCAAAGCGCGTTGCAGCAGCCGACTTCTTTGTCGTCTTCAAGGAATTCCCGCACACCGATTTCGTCGATCGCGCCGAAGATCTCTGGCGTATCGCGGTCGACACGCTGGAAGGTCGGGTCAAGCCGGTCATGTCAGTATTCGACTGCCGGATGATCGATATCTTCCCGACGTCGCGCGAACCGATGCGCAGCTTTGTTGACAGGCTTATGGCCATCGAGACAGTGGATACAGACGTTTTGTCCCTTTCGGTCATTCATGGCTTCATGGCCGGCGACGTGCCTGAGATGGGCACCAAGACGATCGCGGTGACCAACGGCAATGCCGACAAGGGCGCGATGCTCGCCCGCGACCTCGGCCTTGAGCTCTTTTCAAAGCGCGGCACCTTCATGATGCCGCAGATCGACGAGAAGACCGCCCTCGACCAAGCGCTCGCCTACCCCGAAGGCCCGGTCGTCATCGCCGATATGTGGGACAATCCGGGCGGTGGAACGGCCGGTGATGCGACTGTGATCCTGGAGGAAATGCTGGCGCGCGGCGTGACCAACGCCGCCGTCGGCATGATCTGGGATCCGATTGCCGTGCAGATCTGCATGGCCGCCGGCGAAGGTGCTGAAATCCCGCTCCGCTTCGGCGCGAAATCAGCCCCCGGCACCGGTCATCCGATCGATGGCCTGGTAAAGGTGGTCAAGGTCGTGCCCAATGCCGAGATGCGCTTCAGCGACAGCATCGCCCCCTTCGGCGCTGCCGCACATATCCGGCTTGAGGGCATCGACATCATCCTGAGCTCGGTCCGCGTCCAGAGCTACGACCCGTCGCTCTTCACAGCACTCGGCATCGACCCGACGACGAAGCATCTCCTCGTCATCAAGTCGACCAACCACTTCTATGCCGCCTTCTCGCAGATCGCCTCGGAAATCCTCTATTGCGCCGCCGGAACGCCCTATCCGAACGACCCGGCAAAAACCGCCTATCGCCATGTGCGCCGCAACATCTGGCCGATAATGGCCAATCCGCACGAGACGCCCGAAGGCAGCGAGGCCGCATGATGGAACTCCCCCGCCCCAAACCCGGTCAACCGATATCAGAACTCTCCACGCCGCTTCCCCTGGTCGACGAGGGCAGGCTCGCCGCCAACATCGCCCGTGTCCAGTCCTACATGGACAGCCATGGCCTCGCCTTCCGTCCGCACATCAAGACCCACAAGATCCCGGCCATTGCCGCCGCGCAGGCAGAGGCGGGCGCGCAGGGCATCAACTGCCAGAAGATCACGGAAGCCGAAATCTTCGCCGATGCCGGCTTCGAGGATCTGCTGATCACCTTCAACATTCTCGGCAGCGAAAAACACAAGCGCCTCGTCACCTTGAACACACGCATCTCTGGCCTGAAGGTCGTGGCAGACAACGAAACGACCGTTCGCGGCCTCTCCTGCGCCTTCTCGCAGACGCGCCCGCTGACAGTTCTCGTGGAATGCGACACGGGTGGCGGACGCTGTGGCGTCCAGAGCCCGGAGGCGGCCATCGCGCTTGCAGAGACAATCGCGGCAGCGTCGGGGCTGACCTTCGGTGGCATCCTCACCTATCCCAAAGCGGACACCGAGGAAGCCGTCGAAACCTTCTTTGCCGCGACGCTCGCCGGCCTCGCGGCCCGGGGCATCCCTTGCCCAATCGTCTCCAATGGCGGCACGCCCAGCCTCTTCTCGGCGCACAAGGTGACGTCGGCGACCGAGCATCGGGCCGGCACCTATGTCTACAATGACCGCGCCATGGCCCGCTCGGGCCACTGCAGCCTAGACGACTGCGCCATGCACATCCTCGCCACCGTCGTCTCCCGGCCGACCGAGGATCGCGCTATCCTCGACGCCGGCTCCAAGGCTCTGACCTCGGATCTCCTCGGCTTCTCGGACTACGGTATGATCGTCCAGTATCCAGACGCCGTGATCACGGGTCTGTCCGAGGAACACGGCACGGTGGACCTGTCGAAGGTCACAGGGCCACGCCCGAAGATTGGCGAGAAGCTTCGCATCATTCCCAACCACACTTGTGTCGTTTCGAACCTCTTCGACATCATGACCTTCCACCGCGATGGGATCGTCACCCGCGTGGAAGAGGTCGCGGCTCGCGGGCTCGTCTGGTAGAGGCTTGCGGCTCTTCGGTTCTCGCGCGTAAGTTGGCGCGGGAGGGCGGTCATGAACACAGAGACCGAGAATTCTGCCGCGCGAAGACTGCACGGCGGCTGCATGTGCGGCGCCGTGACCTATGAAGTCGCGGATCGCTTCCTGTATGCCATCAACTGTCACTGCTCAAAGTGCCGGCGCACAACAGGTTCTGCCTTCAAGCCGATAGCCGGCATTGCGCCTGAAGATTTTGGCATCACGGCAGGCTCGGACGCCATGTTCCGCCACGGCGATCCCGATGGAATCCATGACATGCATTGCGGCACCTGCGGTTCGCTCGTCTATTCCTGGATCGCCGAAAACGACACCGTCAAGGTTCACCTCCCCATGGGAACGCTCATCGACGCGCCCTCGATCAAGCCCTCCATGCACATTTTCGTCGGTTCCAAGGCGCCTTGGTACGAGATCCTCGACAACCTGCCGCAATTTGACGAATTTTCTGACTGACCGAAAGCGGCACCCCCGAACGAAAAAAGGTCCGCCCGAAGGCGGACCAGGGACTGGCCATTGGCACGGCCGGGAGGAGCTTTATTCGGCGGCCGTTACGGACGCGGGAAGGTCAAGGGTGCGCCAATCGATGCGCCGCTCCAGAGCCTGGCCATCGGCATCGAAGAGATGGCAGTCAGCCGCCATGATGCCCGTCGTCATAGGCTGCTCCGCACGCACCGGGGCAGAACCCGGCAAAAGCGCGCAATAGGCTTCGCCATTTGGCAGCGTGGCGTAAGCGATCGTGTTGATGCCGAGCCGTTCGATGACGTAGGGCGTGACCACGATATTGATGTCGCCATCGGAGAGTCGTGTATGCTCCGGCCGGATGCCGAGCGTCAGCGTCTGGCCCACGAGGTCCGATCGCGCATCGACAGGGATCAGCGCCGTCTGCCCTTCGTAGGAAATCGTCACGCCGATCGCATCGACGCCGACACAGGTGACGGGCACGAAGTTCATCTTCGGATTGCCGATGAAGCCGGCAACGAAGGTATTCTGCGGCTTGTGATAGAGCTCCAGCGGGGCGCCGACCTGGGCGATATTGCCGGCATTCAGCACCACGATCCGGTCGGCCATGGTCATGGCCTCGATCTGGTCATGGGTGACGTAGATCATGGTCGCTTCGAGGTCGCGATGCAGCTTGGTCAGCTCGATGCGCATGTCGGCGCGAAGCGCTGCATCGAGGTTGGAGAGTGGTTCGTCAAAGAGAAAGATCTTCGGTTCGCGCACGATGGCGCGGCCGATGGCGACGCGCTGGCGCTGGCCGCCGGAAAGCTGGCCCGGGCGTTGCTGCAGGCGTTGATCGAGCTGCAGGATCTTGGCGACGGCGCCCACCTTTTCGCGGATCGTCTCCTCGGACAGCTTCTCGACGCGCAGCGGAAAGGCGATGTTCTCGAACACCGACATGTGCGGATAGAGCGCATAGGACTGGAAGACCATGGCGATGCCGCGCTCGACTGGCGGCTTGTCGTTCACCCGCTCGCCATCGATGACGATGTCACCGTCGGTCGTGTCATCAAGGCCCGCGATCATGCGCAGCAGCGTGGACTTGCCGCAACCGGACGGCCCGACGAAAACGACGAACTCGCCGTCCTTCACCTCGAGATCGACACCCTTGATGACCTCGAAATGTCCGTACGACTTGCGCACCTTTTTCAGAAATAGCTGACCCACGACCCTCAGTCTCCATTGCCGGTCCTGTAGCGACCGGCCAAACCCGCTTGATGAATTCCGCGGGCCGAAGGCGGCCCGCGGAGCCTCGGTCGCCCGAGATTATTTGTACTGCTCGAGTTCGCCGGCAGCCTTCTTCAGGGCATCGGCCGGTTCGGCCTTGCCGGTGACGACCGACTGGACCATCTCGATCATGACGTTCTGGAAGCCCTTGTAGTCGGTGAAGAGCGGTTCTGGACCGCCATAGGCGATACCGTCGATGAACGGCTTCCAGAAGGGCTCGTTGGCGACGAACTGATCGACGACGGCGCCAGGACGAAGCGGGGTGAGGCCAGCGCCGCCCTGCAGTTCGTATTCATGCTGGATGTCGGTCGAGGTGATGTACTTGGCGAATTCCGTCGCCTTTTCTTCCACGCCCGAACCCGAGAAGATTGCGAGGCTGTCGGTGATCAGGAGCGTGCCTTCACCTTTGGCCGACGGGCCGCGCGGCAGCGGCGCAACGCCCCAGTTGACCTTGGTATCCTTAAGGCGGTAGGCGGCACCCGAACCGGCCTGGATCATGCCGACCTTGCCGTCGAGGAAGATGGCGCGGATTTCGTTCTGCTCATAGGCAGTCGCACCTTCGACGGAGTAAGGCGTGATGTCCTTGTAAGCCTGCAGGGCGGCCAGAACTTCCGGGCTGTCGATGACGATCTTGTCGCCGTCGATGACCTTGCCGTTGTTGGTGTAAACCCAGTGCATGAACTGGTGCATGGTGTTGTCGAAGGTCTTGGCCGGAAGGCCGTAACCGGCCGTACCGGTCTTTTCCTTGATCTGCTTGGCGAATTCGATTTCTTCTGCCCAGGTCTTCGGCGGGGTTTCCGGGTCGAGGCCGGCGGCCTTGAACAAGTCCTTGTTCCAGTAGAGCGCCTTGGTCGAGAAGGCGACCGGAACGCCCCACTGGGTGTCTTCAAAGGTCACGGTGTCGACGATGTTCGGGTAGTAAGAGGCTTTCTCCTCATCCGTCATCGGAACCGGAACGATGAGTTCGTTCTGCGCAAATTCCTTCAGCGTGCGCGAGCCGACATAGGCCATGGCAACGGGTGTGCCCGCAACGGCGAGCGTGGTGGCCTTGTCCTGGCACTGTTCCCAGCCGACGACTTCAGGCTTGACCTTCCAGCCGGCATTCTTGCCTTCCCATTCGGCAATGTACTTCTCGTGGATCGGGTCGATCTTGTCGCCGCAATAGATCCAGCTGATTTCCTGGTCGGCCGCCAGCGTGGTGAGCGCCGAGCTGGCGAGCAGGGCGAATGAGCCCGCGAGCATGGTCAGTTTTCTTGTCATCGATAGTTCCCCTTTGTTGACAGGTTGAAAGCGTCCGGTTGGCCCGAATTTTGATTGGCAGCCCCTATTTTACCGCGCCGGCGGTTAGCCCGCTGACGAGGTAGCGCTGCAGGAAGAAGATCACGATCATGGCGGGTGCGATCCCGACGAAGCTCGCCGCCATCAACTCGTTCCAGATGACCTCCTGGCGACCGAAATAGGCGAAGAGGCCGATCGGCAACGGCATGTATTCGGTCTTGGAGTTGAAGGTCAGCGCGAAGATGAACTGCTGGGCATAGGCGCCGATGAAGGTGGTGATGGCGACGACGGCAATACCCGGCATGGCGAGCGGCAGGACCACCCGGCGGAAGGTGTAGAAATAGCCTGCACCATCGACATAGGCCGCCTCCTCCAGCTCGCGCGGAATCCGCATCATGTACGTCCGCAAGAGCCAGATGGCCGACGGAATGAGGAAGGCGACACCGGGCACGATCATCGCGAAATAGGTGTTCAGCACGCCCATCGACCGCATCAGCCGGAAGAGCGGGATGAGCAGCACGGCACCCGAGAACATGTTGACCGCGAGGAAGGCTGCAAGCAACTGGCCGCGACCCCGGAACTCAAAGCGGGCGAAGGCGTAGGCCGCCGGCACCACGAGGATCAGCACGACGACAGTCGCGATCGTCGAGATGAAGAAGGAGTTGAAGATGTAGCGGGCAAAGCCTGGCACGCTGTCCCACATGGTGACGTAGGCATCGAACGAACCGTTCTCAGGGAAGAAGCGATAAGGCGAGGAGAAGAGCTGGCTGAGCGGCTTCAGCGACACCAGAAAACCTTCGACGAAGGGCGCGAGCACGAAGGTCAGGAAAAGCGCGATACCCGCATAGATGCCGACCAGTTCGTACCAGCGATAGCGATTGATCAGGGCTGTCTTGTCGTAGCTCATCGGGCATGCTCCTGCGAGAGACGGCTGGTCACGCGGAAATAGGCGAAGCAGAAGATCGAGAGGAAGATGCAGATCAGGACCGCCCGGGCGGCACCCTCCCCGTATTTCTTCGAGCCGATCGCGGTGTGATAGGTGTCGATGATCATCGTGGTGGTCTCGCCGCTCGGCCCCCCGCGCGTCAGGATCCAGATGATGTCGAAGGAATTGAAGGTCGCGATCAGAGACAGCATCGACATGGTGATCATCGCGGGCAGGATCAGCGGCAGGGTGATGCGACGGAAGCGATAGAAACGTCCGGCCCCATCGGTCCAGGCGGCCTCGTAAAGATCCTGCGGGATCGCCTGCATGGCAGCCAGCATGTAGAGCGTCACCATCGGCACGCCGATCCACACATCGGTAAAGATGGTCGCCCAGAAGGCGGTCGATCCATAGGCCAGGAAGGCGACGGGACCATCGACTACGCCAGTGCGCTGGAGCACGCCGGAGATCATGCCGAACTGACCGTTATACATCCAGCCCCACATGAAGATGCCGATTGCCATCGGCACGATCCACGGCGGCATCGTGAGCACCCGGAAGAGCGTCCGGCCGGGCACGGCCGTGTTCAGCATGGCAGCGCCGAAGGTGCCGATGATCATCTTGATCGACACCGAAAAGAAGGTCCAGATGAAAGTCCTGATGATGACGGTCGCGAAAGTATCGTTGAAGATCTTCTCGTAATTCACCCAGCCCACCCAGTTCGTCGTCTTCTTGAGCGACGCATCGGTGAACGAGAGAACGAATGTTTGTACCAGTGGGTAGGCGACGATGACGGCGATATAGAGAAGGGCCGGCGCGATCAGCAGCCAGGCAAAGATGATAGCGCTTCGGCGAGCTTGCATCCGACCGCTCCCTTAAGCCGACCGAGCGCGGGCGGGCGCGTCCGACGTACCGTGCAGGCAGCCATCGAACTTCTCCCAGACCGGCTTCAGATCGACAACCTTGCGGGCAAGCCGCGCCTCATCCATGGCAAGCGCCAGAATGCCGGCTTCGAGCGCATCGATGGCGGACACCGGCTGCTTCGCACCCGTCTGCACAAAGGCGATCACGTCTTCGGCCATCTGCTCGTCGGCGCCGTAGTGCTGCGACAGCGAGGACGGCGCCTTGTAGGTGTTGGCGATCACCTTCTCATTGGTGCGGGCGTCATGCACATCCATGAACCCACGCACGAAATCGCCTTCCGCCATGCCCTTCGAGCCGATGACGCAGAAGCGGCGGAACTCGTCAGGGACGTTGAGATTGGTATGGAACGTCATCGACACGCCGTTCTCGTATTCGACGATCGCGGTCTGGAAATCGATGATGTCGCCGTCGCTGTCGAACACCTTGTCGGAGCCCTGCCAGCCGCTCGGCTTGCGGTGATAGACGTTGAGGTCGTTGATACCTTCTGCCTCAGGCGCATTTTCCGGCACGAAGCTCTTGCGACCGCCAAAGCTCGCAACAAAGCGCGGACGGGCACCGACCACGCCGTTGTAAAGGTCGAGGTCGTGGCAGCATTTTTCCAGCATGAAACCACCGGCGTAGCGGCCGTACCGGCGCCAGTCGCGCATGAAGAAGGCGCCGTGATAGGGCTGGATGTGCTCCGATGCCTCGATCGAGACGACATTGCCGAGACGCCCCTCTTCCTGCGCCTTGCGGAGATCGCGGTAGAGCGGCGAATAGCGCAAGACAAGACCGACCAGCAGACGATCATGGCCATACGTATTCAGCAGCGAGGCGAGCGCATAGCTTTCCTCGATGCTGGTGACGATCGGCTTTTCGGTGAAGACGGTCAGGCCAGCTTCGAGGCCGAGACGGATATGGTCGAGATGCAGGTGGTTCGGCGAACCAATCATCAGGAGATCGAAACTTTCGCCAGCGATCAGAGCTTCTGGGGCGTCATAGACCTTGCCGGCAGAGATACCATGCTCGTCGAGCGTTGCCATGCCGGCTGGCGCCGGATCGACGTAGCCAACGATCTCGAAGCTCGGATCAATCTCCTTGAACACCCGACCCAGATATCCAAGACGGAATCCGAGTCCGATAACCGCGACCTTCATGATGCATTCCCCTGCTTTCGTAATTATTTTTCGCAGACTGCGTCAATTTTCCAATATCGTCAACACGGGAAGCAAAAATCCAACTGTTGATGAAAATAGTTTTCATGACTGCCTACGATGTTGAATCAAGAGCCGAAACGCCGGGGCCTGCAGTCGCAACTCGTCCTGTCGCGGAAGAAGACGCAGAGGCTTTGGATTGGGCTCCTCTCCAATCGTTAATTTAAGATACCAAAACTAGTCCAATCGTAAAGCTAGATCTGTTAAAATTAGGGGATAAATAGCCAAATTCCTGTTTTTACGACGATATTTCTACGTTTCGACATGAATGCACGTATCAACTTCAAAACCATTTGCGAAATAGGTTTCTGGTTGGTATTGTTTTGCCAAAGACCACCGAGGGGACGGAAACATGCAGACACCAATGACGGAATGCGCAATTGCCGTCCGCTTGCGGGCTGTCCGCCATTTGGGCAGTGAAGCCGCATGACCACAGCCCTCCCCCTTGAACAACTTCAGTCCGTCCGCGGCGGACCGCTTTACGTCAAGCTGCGAAAGATGATCGAGGACGCGGTCGCCTCGGGTCGCCTGAAGCACGGCGATGCCTTGCCGGCCGAGCGCGATATTGCCGAAGCGGCAGACATCAGCCGTGTGACGGTGCGCAAGGCGATCGATGAACTGGTGGAAGAAGGCCTGCTCGTCCGCCGTCGTGGGTCCGGCACCTTTGTCGTCAAGCCTGTGCCGCGCATGCAGCAACCGCTGAGCCAGTTGACCTCCTTCACTGAAGACATGCGCCGGCGTGGCATGGTTGCCGGCTCGCGCTGGTTGGGACGTGGCCTGTTTTACCCGACGGCCGAAGAAACCATGATGCTCGGCCTCGTCAGCGGTGCACGTGTCGCCCGCATCGATCGCCTGAGAACCGCCAACGACATGCCGATCGCGCTCGAACGCACCAGCCTGCCCGACGACCTGCTGCCGGACCCGGACAGAATAGAGGATTCGCTCTACCTCTGCCTGCTGGACGCCGGCATCCGTCCTGTGCGGGCTAACCAGCGCATCTCGGCTGTCCTGCTGACGGATGAAGAAACCAAGCTGCTCGGCGTCCCACCCGGCTCGGCAGCACTCTCGGTGCAGCGAATTGCCTATCTCGAAACCGGCCGCGTGATGGAAATGTCGCGCGCGCTTTATCGCAGCGACGCCTATGATCTGGTCGCCGAACTCGGCATTGGCTCGCCCATGAAGCCTCAAGACTGAAAGCGCGTGACATGACCACCAAGATGCGTGAGGAGATCGACGAGATCCCCGCAGCCGCCGCCCGATTGCTGGACAGTTCCAGAACCGTGATATCAGACGCGGCGAACGCGCTACGCGACAAGGACCCAGGCGTCGTCGTCACGATCGCCCGCGGCTCGTCCGACCATGCGGCATACTTCCTGAAATATGCAATCGAGCTGCAGATGGGCCTGCCGGTCGCCTCACTCGGGCCGTCGCTCGCCTCGATCTACGAGACCCCGATGAAACTCGGCAAGGCCGCTGCCTTTGCCGTGTCGCAGTCCGGGGCAAGCCCCGATATCGTCGCTATGGCCAGAGGTGCCCGCGATGGCGGCGCGACCACGGTGAGCCTGGTCAACACCCTGCCTTCGCCGCTCGCAGACGCCGCAACCTTCGCCATAGACATCAAGGCGGGTCCTGAAATCGCGGTCGCCGCTACCAAGTCCTTCGTCAATTCAATCGTGGCCGGCCTTGCCATCCTTGCAAGCTGGAGCCGTGATGATGCGTTGACCCGCGCCGTCGATACCCTGCCCGAGCACTTCGACAAGGCACTCGCTCTCGACTGGAGCGCACTGCTCGAGCCGCTGAAATCGGCCGACTCCCTCTACATGCTCGGCCGCGGCCCGGCACTTGCCATCGCAGCCGAAGCCGCACTCAAGTGCAAGGAAACGTGCGAACTGCACGCCGAGGCCTATTCTTCCGCCGAAGTCTTGCACGGCCCGGTCTCGATCGTCGGCCGCAATTTCCCCGTCGTCGCCTTTGCCGCGCGCGACAAGGCCGAAGCCTCGATAGCCGGTACCGTCTCGAAGCTCGCGGCCAGCAATGCCACCTGCTTCATCACCTCGGATCAGGCGACGGCCGGCCACAAGCTGCCTTTCATCGCAACAGGACATCCGATCACAGATGCGCTGGCCCTGATCGTTCCCTATTATGGCTTTATCGAATCCCTCTCCCGTGCCCGCGGCTTCAATCCCGACAAGCCGGTCGCACTGAAGAAAGTCACCGAGACCCAATGAGACAAGCCTTCGCCATCACAGCAAGCCGCATCTTCGATGGGCACACGTTCCACGAGGAAGCAGCACTCGTGGTCGAGAACGGCCGTGTGAAGGCTGTTGTCGCCAGAGCCGACTTGCCCTCCGCAATTGTCAGGCAGGATATAGGCGATGCGCTGATTGCACCCGGCTTCATCGACCTGCAGGTGAATGGCGGCGGCGGCGTGCTGTTCAACAACGATCCCACGCTCTCGGGAATCCGCAAGATCTGCGAGGCCCATGCCCGCTATGGCACGACGGCTCTGATGGTCACGCTGATCACCGATGCGCACGAGATCAAGCGGGAAGCGATCACCGCTGGCGAGGCCGCCGCCAAAGCCGGGGAGCCGGGCTATCTTGGCCTGCATCTCGAAGGTCCGCATCTCTCGATCGCCCGCAAGGGCACCCATGATCCGGCCCTGATCCGCCCGATGACCGAAACCGATCTCGACTATCTCGTCGAACAGGCATCACGTTTCGGCATTCCGATGATCACCGTGGCACCGGAGAGTGTCACACCGGATCAGGTCCATCGCCTGGTTCAGGCCGGCTACCGCGTCAGTCTCGGCCACACGGATACGAGCTGCGCCAGCGTCGGGGCCTATGTCGAAGCAGGCGCCACACTCGTCACCCATCTCTTCAACGCCATGAGCCCGCTCGGCAATCGGGAGCCCGGCCTCGTGGGTGCTGCCCTCACCTCGCCGATCCTCCATTGCGGCCTGATCGCCGACGGTTTCCACGTCGATCCCGTCACCATGAAGATCGCGCTCGCCGCCAAGACCGGCCTCGCCCACATCTTCCTCGTGACCGATGCCATGTCGACCATTGGCTCTGATGAGACAAGCTTCGACCTGAACGGCCGGACCGTCTACCGCCGCGATGGCCGGCTGACCCTCGCCGATGGAACGCTTGCCGGCGCCGATATCGACATGCTCTCCTGCGTCCGTTACGTGCACGAAAAGCTTGGGCAGCCATTGGAAGAGGCGCTTCGCATGGCGTCGCTCTATCCCGCTGAAGCCATTGGCGCCAAGACCAAGGGAAGCTTGGCCGCAGGGCAGGATGCCGACTTCATCGTGCTCGGTCCGGATCTCGACATCCACTCGACCTGGATCGCCGGCAGTTGCGTCTTCGCCGAGGGCGCAGAACCGAGCCGGGCCATCGCATGATCGTCTGCTTCGACATTGGCGGCACGGCGATCAAGGGTGCACTCGCGACGAACCCGGAAGACATCCGCCCCTTCCCGCGCCAACCCACCCCAATCCACGATTTCGACGCCTTTGTCGCCACACTCGCCTTCGTCATCGCGGAAGCCGAGGCCATCGCGGGTGAGCGCGCGGCGTGCATTGCGATCTCGATCGCCGGCGTCATCGATCCGGACACCCTCAACGCCGTCGTCGCCAACATTCCCTGCATCCATGGCCGGCCGCTGCAGGCCGATCTTCAAGCGGCCCTCGGCCTGCCGGTCATCGTCGCCAATGATGCCGACTGCTTCGTGCTGGCCGAAGCCAGCATCGGCGCTGCCCGCGGCCATCGGGTCGTGTTCGGCGTCATCCTCGGCACCGGCGTTGGCGGCGGCCTCGTCATCGACGGCCAGCTGATCAACGAAAGCGGCTTTGCCGGCGAATGGGGCCATGGGCCGATCCAGCCAACGGAAGCCGGCAATCCGCCGATGCACGTGCCACGCTTCCAGTGCGGCTGCGGCCAGGTCGGCTGCATCGACGCCATCTGCAGCGCGCGAGGCCTCGAAAAGCTGCACAGGCATATTCACGCCGAACAACTGACCAGCGAGGAAATCATCGCTGATTGGCAGGAGGGCGATGCTAAGGCCGAACGCACCATCGATGTCTATGTCGACATCCTCACCGATGCGCTTTCGATGGTGGTCAACGTCACCGGTACGACGGTATTGCCCGTCGGCGGCGGCCTTTCGAATGTGCCGGCGCTCCTTACACGCATCGATACGGCTCTGCGCACGCGCATCCTGCGCAAGTTCAAGAGCCCGATCGTTGTTCCCGCAGCCTGCGGCGTCGAGCCGGGCCTCATCGGAGCCGCGATCCTCGGCCTCGACTTCGCTAGAGAGCACCAAGGAGGCTGAGATGGCAGCGGACATGCTGGTAAAGCTCTACGATCTGCAGCCAAATCCCAACCTTGATCGGCGTATGCAGGCCGAAGGCGTGACGATCCGGCGCGCGCTTGTACCTGAGCTTTCGGGTATCTGCGCCTGGATCGAGCCGCGTTTCGGCGCCGGCTGGGCATCAGAAGCGACGGCAGCGATCATGCGCCAGCCGGTGACCTGCTGGATTGCCCATGAAGGCGAAACGCTGCTTGGCTTTGCCTGCCACGAGGCGACGATGAAGGGTTTCTTCGGGCCAACAGGCGTGGATGAGAAAGCGCGCGGCAGGGGCATTGGCCATGCACTGTTGATCCGCACGCTCCTCGACATGCGCGACCAGGGATATGGCTACGCCATCATCGGCGGTGCTGGCCCCACGGGCTTTTATGAAAAGAGTGTCGGTGCCATCGCCATCCCCGGCTCGTCGCCCGGCATTTACAAGCATATGCTGCCGCTTGCCGCACCTTCAGGCATGGCGGACTGAAACCTCTCAGCCGAGTTCCAGTGTGGTGATCGCATAGACGCCTGTCTTTTGCGTTTGAGGCGGTTTGCCTCGATACATGCGCGACGTCTGGAAACCCCGTTTGAAGCCGAGACGGCCGAGCAGGTAGCGAAAGCCTTCCTGGTATTCCGGCACATCCAGATGCACTTCTTCGCCCTTGAGGTTTGCGAGACAGACCTTCAGCAGATCCTCCGCCGTTCGCCCATCCATGGCAAACAGCGGCCCGATCTTGTAGCCACCAAGACAGGGTCGCATCACGGCATAACCCGCCACCACACCCTGCCGGCGGCAGAGGAAGGCACGGCGCGGCGGCTTCAGCCAGTCGGACAAGAAGTCTTCTCTCAGCGCGGGAAAGAACGCCCGATCGAGCGCAAGGATCTCGCCGAGATCGCCCTCAGTGATCGCCTCACACCTGGCGAAGCTCGCAGGCAGAGCCGGCATGCGATCGATGCTCCAGCGCACGGTGTCATAGGCGGGCACAAAACCCATGTAGCCATAATTCGCCTGCTGCTCGACAACCCCGTCGAGGCCGATGACACGATCCCCGAGATGCGCCATTCCGGCTTCCCAGACCCGCCGGCCGAGGCCCCTGCCCCGAAAGTCCGGATGGCAGATATAGAGCCCAATGAATCCGAAGCCGTCCCCATAGCGCACGGCGGAAATCCCGGCAGCCAGCCGCCCTTCAACGAAACAACCGATGAAGCCCTCTGGATCGGCGGAAGGGATAACTGCGGCATCGCCATGCCCCGGGTTCCAGCCTTCGAGCGCCGCCCAGTCGACGAGCTCCTCGACTTCGCCAGCCGTCAGAACCCTGATCTGCACATCCTCCGCCACGCTCACACGCCCATGGCAGCGGGAGAGAAACGGGCGAGGTCACCGTGATAGGTCTTGGAGACGGGTGTCGCATAGGCGCCGCGCTTGGCGGTTGACAAGCCCTGCGCAACAAGGCTCTCCGCCTGTTTCACGGCCGCCGCTACACCGTCCACAACAGGCACGCCGAACTCCTGCCGGAGTGCTGCCGTCAGGTCCGCCATACCGGCACAGCCAAGCACGATCGCCTCGGCCCTGTCGTCCTTCAGTGCTGCCGATATCTCGCTGCGCAGGCGGTCACGGGCGTTGGAATTGGGATCTTCCAGCGAGAGAACCGGCACATCCGCCGCCCGCACCTTGCACCGGCTGCCCATGCCGTAGCGATGCACGAGATGTTCAACCGGCAGCCGCGAGCGTTCCATGGTGGTCACGACCGAAAAACGTTGGGCGATAAAGGCGGTCGCCGAAAGCGCCGCCTCGCAAATGCCGATGACGGGGATGCCCGCCAATGCGCGTGCGGCATCCAGTCCGGTATCGTCGAAACAGGCAATCACGATCGCATCTGCCCCTTCGCGTTCGGCCTTGGCGATTTCCATCAGCAGGCCAGGCACCGCGAAGACCTCGTCATAATAGCCCTCGATCGAGACAGGCCCCATCGACGAGGTGATCGCCAGGATTTCGGTCTCGGTATGGGCGACCCGCCGCGCGGCATCGGCGATGGTCGCAGTCATGCTGGCAGTTGTATTCGGATTGATGACGGCAATTTTCATACGATTACGCCCGCCCCCGACGGCGATTCATGGCCATGATGATGCCGAGCGTTCCCGCAATCACCAGGAAGGAGAAGAGCGTCGTCACCGTGCCGAGCGCATAAAGCACCGGCGTCGTGACATTGGTCGTCATGCCGTAGATCTCGAGCGGCAGCGTGTTGTAGGTGCCCGAGGTCATTAGCGTGCGCGCGAACTCGTCATAGGAGAGCGTGAAGCCGAAGAGCCCGACGCCGATCAAGGGCGGCGCGATCATCGGCAGCACCACATGCCGGAAGGTCTGCCACGACGAAGCGCCAAGGTCGCGCGCGGCTTCTTCATAGGCCGGCGAGAAACGATTGAAGATCGCAAACATGATCAGCACGCCGAAGGGCAGCGTCCAGGTGAGATGCGCACCGAAGCCCGAGGAATACCAGGCCGGCTGCAGACCGAGCTGGCTGAACAAGACGCCGATGCCGAGCGAAATGATGATCGAGGGCACGACGAGGCTGGCGACCGAGAGGTAGAAGAGCGCCGTAGAGCCGACAAACTTGCGCCGGAAGGCGAGGCCCGCCAGCAACGACACGACCACCGTCACCACCATGACCATGAAGCCGAGCGCGAAGGACCGACGGAACGAGCCGCCGAAATCACCCACCGCCTGCTGCTCAAACAGGTTGCCGAACCAGTGCAACGACACCCCGTTAAGCGGGAAGGTCAGACCACCGTTCGGCCCCTGGAAGGAGAGGATCAGGATCGCCGAGAGTGGGCCGTAAAGGAAGAGAACGAAAAGGGCGAAAAAGGCGGCGAGAACGTAAAACTCGCGCGGGCGCTTGTCGGAATTCATCTTCACAACTCCTTCCGGATATCGACGACGCGGAGGATCGCGGCGACCATCAGGAGAACCAGCGCCAAGAGCACCACGGCATTGGCCGCAGCGGCCGGATATTGCAGCAGCGACATCTGGTTCTTCATCATCAGCGCAACCGAGGCGCTCTGCCCGCCGGACATCACCTGCACGGTGGAGAAATCGGCCATGACGAGGGTCACCACAAAGATCGTGCCGATTGCCATGCCGGGTTTCGACAGGGGGATGATGACATTGGTCAGGATCTGCCAGCCGCTGGCACCAGCATCGCGCGCCGCTTCCAGCAGCGAGCGGTCGATGCGCATCATCGTGTTGAAGATCGGGGTGACCATGAACAGCGTGTAGAGATGCACCATGGCGAGAACCACGGCGAAATCGGAGTAAAGCAGCCATTCGATCGGCTGCGGCACGATGCCGGCATTGACCAGCGCCGTATTGATCAGCCCGTTTCGGCCGAGCACCGGGATCCACGAAATCATGCGGATGATGTTGGACGTCAGAAACGGCACGGTGCAGACAAGGAAAAGGACGCTCTGCATGGCGGAGGTGCGCACATGGAAGGCCAGGAAATAGGCGACCCAGAAGCCGACAAAGAGGGTAATCGCCCAGACGATGAAGGCGAATTTTAGCGTGTTGAAATAGATCTTCCAGGTGACCCAGGAGCCGAGTGTCTCGGTGTAGTTGAAGGTGACGAAGTCGGGATACATCTGGGCGAAGTCGTAGTCCCAGAAGGACACCGTGCCGATCATCAGGATCGGCAGCAGCAGGAACGCGCCGAGGATGAGCATGAGCGGCGTCGCCTGCAGATAGGAGACGAGCCTAAGCGGCACACGGATCACGCGTTTCGGCTTCGGCTCGCCGACACCCAGAAATCGCACTTCCACCATGATGTTAGGTCTCCATTCGCTGCGAGAAAGTGCTGACCGAGAGAATTGCCCCTCATCCGGCTGCCGCCACCTTCTCCCCGCAGGCGGGGAGAAGACACTTGTGGCACGGTCGGCGGCTCGCCCCCTTCTCCCCGCTTGCGGGGAGAAGGTCCCGGCAGGGGGATGAGGGGCGAGCGCCACGCGAAAATCAAGCCGCGATGAACTCGTTCCAGCGGCGGACCATGTAGCGGTCTTCGTCCATGACGGAGTTCCAGCAGGCGACCTTACCCATGCGCTCTTCGAAGGAGCCGCCGTCGCGAACCGCACCGGCCTTTTCCATGACCGCACCTTCCGGAGACATGATGTCGCCAGTCGCCGCCTTGCCTTCGATCCAGTAGCCCCACTCGTCGGCAGACATGAACTCCTTCGCGGTTTCCATGCAGGCGGAGTAGTAGCCCTGGCGGTTGAGATAGCCGCCAACCCAGCCGGATGTGTACCAGTTGATGTATTCATAGGCCGCATCGAGCTGCGCACCGGTGAGATGTGCGGCAAGACCGAGACCGCCGCCCCACGAGCGATAGCCTTCCTTGAGCGGCTGATACTTGCAGGCAATGCCCTTGGAGCGAACGGCGGCAACGGCCGGCGACCACATCGACTGGATGACGACTTCGCCAGATGCCATCAGGTTGACCGACTCGTCGAACGACTTCCAGAAGGCGCGGAACTGGCCGTCCTGCTTGGCCTTGATCAGGAAGTCGATCGTCGTGTCGATCTCCGCCTTCGTCATATTGCCCTTGTCGGCATACTTGATGATGCCCATGGCTTCGCAGATCATCGCAGCATCCATGATGCCGATGCTGGGAATATTGAGGATAGAGGTCTTGCCCTTGAAGGCCGGGTCCATGATATCGGCCCAGGACGAGATTTCGCGGCCGACGAGGTCAGGACGGATGCCGAGCGTGTCAGCATTGTAGATCGTCGGCATCATCGTGAAGAGTTCGGTCTCGCCCGATGCAAAGGTCTTGGCATCCTTGCTTTCGACATAACCGACCGTGTGCGGCGCAGTCCCCTGAGCGATCACGCTGTCGGGCAGCAGCTTGCCGTTTTTGAACAGCGGCACGACCTTGTCGTAGAACTTGAGCTTCGATGTTTCCATCGGCTGGATGACGCCGGTTGGATAGACCTTCTTCAGGATCCAGTATTCGATGTCGGCGATGTCGTAAGACATCGGCTGGGTTACAGCACGCTGGGCTGCGGCGTCAGAATCCGTCGCCGTCATTTCGAGCGTGATGCCGAGATCGGCCTTGCACTTCTCGGCGATCGCATTGATGTTCGACACGCCGGTGCCAAACTGGCGCAGCGTGATCGGGTTCTGCGCCCAGATCGTCGGGAAGCCGGTGATTGCGCCCGAACCGGCGGCGAGGCCGGCAGCGGCCGATGCGGTCTTCAGGAATGTGCGGCGGGATACGCCCTTCTTTGTCTTGCTACTGTCTGACATTGCGCTGTTCTCCTGGTTTTATTGGTTTGGCTTCACTTCACGATGCGTCCGAGGACGATCGAATCCGGCTGATCCCATGACAGGGTGACGCCTTCCCCGACGCGAACCGGGGAGGCGAAGAAGGCCGCGTCCGAGAGAACGGCGGTAAATTCGTCGGTAAAGGCGGTGGTGACGGTCAACTTCACCTTGGCGCCGAGATATTCGACATTCGAGACGATACCGTCGAAGCCGAGGCCATCTGCCGGCATGGCGCCGATGCGCACGTGGTCCGTGCGGATGGCAATATCGGCCGTTTCATCCTCGACAGGTGCCGCACCGAGCGCGAAGAAACGCCCGCCACCGACAACCTCGATAAACAAGCCCTCAGCAGTGCGCTCAACGATGCGTCCGGAAAGCACATTGTGATCCCCCATGAAGCGGGCGACGAAGGCGGTCGCGGGCCGCTCGAAGACGGCGCGCGGCGTCGCCGCCTGCTCGATGCGCCCCTCGTTCATGACGACGATGAGGTCGGCGAGCGCCATCGCCTCTTCCTGGCTGTGGGTCACATGCACGAAGGTGATGCCGAGCGAGGTCTGCAGCTTCTTCAGCTCGGCGCGCATGCGGATCTTGAGGAACGGGTCGAGCGCCGAGAGCGGCTCATCCAGCAACAGCGCCTCGGGCTTGGTGATCAGCGCGCGGGCAAGCGCCACACGCTGCTGCTGGCCGCCAGACAACTGGGCCGGACGACGGCTGGCATAGCCCTTGAGCTGCATGAGCTGCAGCATTTCCATCGCCTGCCGACGGCGGGCCTCCTTGTCGATACCTTTCATCTTCAAACTGAAGGCGACATTGTCGACAAGGTCGAGATGAGGGAACAGCGCGTAGGACTGGAACATCATCGCCGTTCCCCTTTGGGCCGGCGGCAGCGTGGTCACATTGCTATTGCCGAAGATCACGTCTCCCGAGGAGACGCTTTCATGCCCGGCCACCATTCTAAGCGTCGACGTCTTGCCGCATCCGGACGGTCCGAGCAGGCAGCAATAGGTGCCGGCCGGGATCTTCAGACTGATGGCATGAACCGCAGTCGACGTCCCGTAGGTCTTGGTAACGGCGGCAAGTTCTATGTCGGCGGCTTTCGTCATGACGGCTCCCTCGTCTCGCCTTTGACGATGCATTTGCCGTGCCAGTTCCATGGCGCCACGCTAAGTGCTTGAATCCCATGAGCGTGATTGTTGCGCCGCAAAAGGAATAAGCAATCGCCTTAACTGCATGCACACGAATTAATCGATTGGCCTCAATTCATTTATGAGATTGTATGCAATATGTAATGCGTTCAGTGAGCTTGGGACCTTTCGCGAATGTCGGCGTCAAGTTAAAAGGATGAGCAGACACCGGATGGATCCATGAACGCCAAGAGCTCGCTGCGCAGGCAACTCGACCCAAACCTCGAAGACCGCGCCCGCGCGATCCGAGACGCCTTGCGCGATGCAATCGTTGACCGGCGACTTGCCCCAGGAACGAAGCTTTCCGAAGCGGAGGTCGGCACTCTTTTCGACGTCAGCCGAACCGTTGTGCGCGACGCGTTGCAGATGCTGGCCTTCGAAGGATTGGTGAAGACGGAGCGAAATCGCGGCGCCTTCGTTTCGAACCCGAGCACGGAGGAGGCCCGCCAAGTCTTCGCCTCGCGCCGCCTGATCGAGGCCGGGATCATCGCCGCAGCCGCCGAGCGCATCACGCCTGATGATCTTGCAGCGTTTCGGGAACACCTGAAGGAAGAAGCCCGCTACCGCGCTGAACGCGGCGCCTCGGCTCGCCGCGCAGAGATCAAGGCATCAGGCGATTTCCACCTCATGCTGGCCAAGGTCGCCGGCAATCAGGTCCTCGAAAAGTTCATGGACGAACTAGTCGCCCGCTCATCCCTCGTCATCGCGCTTTATGGGCGGACCGGCATTTCCAGCTGCGGCCATGACGAGCACGACGAGATCCTGAACGCGCTGGAAAAGGGCGACGTGAAAAAGGCGACGCAGCTCATGATGCATCACATCGACCACATCGAAGCCGATCTCGACCTCACCATGGCCGAAGCGCGAACACTAAAGGACGCCCTGGCCCTCTGACCTCTGCAGAAAGATCGGATCTCGAGGGAGCCTCAGCCGGACCGCTGCGCCACCTGACGGTCGTGCTCAATGGTCTCAAGCATCGCATTGCGCGCTCCGGCTTCGTCGCCATACTCGATCCGGTTGACGAGTAGCCGGTGCTTGTCGAGGAGCATATCCAGGACGCAAGGATCAGGTACAGTCATCAGCGCCTTGTAAGCGAATGCGTGCGCCAGTTCGATGACCCCGTACAGTGCCCGCACGAAGGGATTGTGGGCGGCGTCCGCGATGATCCGGTGCAGTTCGAAATCGGCAAGCGCGAAATTCTGCAGGGATCCCAGCGAGGTCTCCATCTGGTGGATCCAGTAGTGCATCAGACGGATCTGGTCCGCCGTGCGGCGCTTGGCAACTTCGGCTGCGGCCTGTGGCTCCAGGGAGCGGCGGACCTCGTGCAGGCCCGAGAGAAATTCCGGGTCGAGCGGCGCTTCGAGATGCCAGGCAAGCACCTGCGGATCATAGAGGTTCCAGCGGCTCTTTTTGGCAACCTTGGTGCCGACCTTCGGCCGGGCTTCGAGCAGCCCCTTGGCTTCCAGGGTCTTCAACGCTTCGCGCAGGACAGTACGCGACACCTCGAACTCTTCCATGAATTCTGCGTCGTTCGGCAGGGTCGTTCCAACGGGATAGCGGCCGGAGATGACCCCGGCCCCGATCTCGTTGATCACATGCGAATGGTAATTGCGCGCCGTCGACCGCCCGGACAGGGAGCGAAGAAGGCTCCCCGGCTCACTCATGCAGGGGCCTTTTTCAGGCGCGTACGCCCGGTCTGCGCGTTAAACACCAGCTTCTGGAGCAAGATGAACATGAAAAGCAGGAACCCGATGGCGATTTTAGTCCACCAGCTGGAGAGCGTCCCATCGAAGACGATATAGGTCTGGACGAGGCCCTGCAGCATGACCCCGATCAGGGTTCCGAAGATGAAACCATAACCGCCCGTCAACAGGGTCCCGCCTATCACCACGGCTGCAATCGAGTCAAGTTCGATGCCGACCGCAGCAAGCGGGTAACCGGCCGAGGTGTAGAGCGAGTAGACGATGCCCGCGAGCCCGCCGAGGAAAGACGACAGGGCATAGATGCTGACAGTGACTTGCCCGGTTGGAACCCCCATCAGCGACGCCGAATTGGCGTTGCCACCGATCGCGTAGACATAGGAGCCGAACCGCGTCTTATGGGCGATGAATCCGAAGACGAGGAAAGTGCCGAGCATCAAGAGACCGATGAAACTCAGGCGTCCGCCACCGGGCAGCCGGTAGTAGAGGCTGGAGATCGTACGGTAGAATTCGTGGTCGATCGGGATGGAATCCTGGCTGAGCACAGAGGCCAGGCCACGCGCAAGAAACATGCCGGCGAGCGTCACGATAAAGGGCGGCACCTGCAGGAAGTGGATGACCGCACCCATCGAGGCCCCGAACGAGGCGGCAAGCGCCAGCACGATCGCAAACACGGCCAGCGGATGGATCCCCACCCAGGAGATGAGGATAGCGGTGATCACACCCGTCAGGCCGATCACGGCACCGACGGAGAGATCGATGCCACCGGAAATGATGACGAAGGTCGCGCCGACAGCGGCAATGCCGAGAAAGGCATTGTCAGTCAGAAAATTGCCGAAGACCCGCGTCGACCACATGGCCGGAAACTGGAAAATGCAAACGGCATAGGCGATCACGAAAATGAGGGTGGTCGCGGCGAGAGGGCGATAACGCGGATTCATCGTGCCTGTCCCGAAGTTTGGCCTGAGGTCTTGGTGGGTGTCGTCGGGACTGCCTGGCGTGGTCCGAACTTGCGACCGAGAACCTGCGCGATCCGGGCCGATTGGAGCACCAGGATGATGATGATCATGCCAGCCTTGACGATCAGGTTGAATTCCGGCGGGAAGCCCGAGACCAGCACCCCGGTGTTCATTGCCTGGATGATGATGGCGCCGAGGACCGACATGGGGATCGAGAAGCGTCCGCCGAGCAGCGACGTGCCGCCGATCACGACCGCCAGGATCGCATCAAGTTCCAGCCAGAGACCGGCATTGTTGGCGTCCGCCCCGCGAATGTCGGCAGCAGCAATGATGCCAGCCATCCCGGCGCAGAAGCCGCCGAAGGCATAGATGCAGAGAATGAGGACCTTGCTGCGTAGCCCGGTATAATTGGCTGCAGAAAGATTAATACCGATCGCCTCGATGAAAAGACCGATCGCCGTGCGACGCATGAAGAGATGCGCCACGAGCATCAGGACGATCGCGATGACGGCGGGCATCGGCAGGCCAAAAAGCGATCCTGTACCGACAAAGATCAGCGCCGGATCGGAGAAGGTGACGATCGAGCCTTCGGTGATCAGCTGCGCCACGCCTCGCCCGGCCACCATCAGCACCAGCGTGGCGACAAACGGCTGGATGCCGAGATAGGCGACCAGGATGCCGTTCCACAGACCGCAGAGGATCCCGACCGCAAGGGCAGCGGTAAGCGTCACGATCAGTGGCTGACCGGCAACCGCGCAGGTCGCGGCAACCGCACCTGCTACTGCCATCACGGCGCCGACGGACAGGTCCACACCCTTTGTCGCAATGATCGCCGTCATGCCGATCGCGAGAATCGCGACGGGTGCACCGCGATTGATCACGTCGATCAGACTGCCGAACAGCCGACCGTCCTGCCAGGTCACGTTGAAGAAGCCGGGAAAGACCAGCCAGTTGAAGAACAGCACGCCGGCAAGCGCCAGGAGCTGTGGGGAAATGATGCGGGACATGGAAAGCCTATTCATGCCTCGACCTCCGCCGGCAGCGCGGCGATGGTCTGGACGATGACGCCAGGAGTGATGTCGGCGCCATGCAGCTCGGCGACCATCTTCCGGTCGCGCATGACGACGACACGCGAGGAGTAACTGACGATTTCGTCGAGCTCGGAAGAGATGACGACCAGCGCCAAGCCATCTTCCCGCAGACGGCTGATCATCCGCACGATCTCGGCATGGGCGCCGACATCAATGCCGCGTGTCGGTTCGTCGAGAATGAGGAAACGCGGATCGGTGGCGAGCCACCGGGCAAGGATAACCTTCTGCTGATTGCCGCCGGAGAGCAACTTGACGGGAAGCTCGGCAGAAGCCGTGCGGATGTCGAGCGCTTCGATGAAATTTCCGGCAATCTCCAGCTGCTCGTCGCGGTTTAAGGCCTTGAACCAGCCGAGCCGCGCCTGCATGGCGATGACGATGTTCTCGCGAACCGACAGATCACCGAAAATGCCGTCGATCTTACGGTCCTCCGGGCAGAAGCCGAAGCCGAGCTCGACGGCTTCGCGCGGATTGCGCACCTGCCGTGTCGTGCCGTCGATCTTGATCGCGCCGCTGTCGGCATGGTCGATGCCGAACATCAACCGCGCCATTTCCGTACGGCCGGAACCGAGGAGACCGGCGATACCGACGACTTCGCCGCGGTGGATCTTGAGATCGAAGGGCTGGACGCTGTTTGTGAGGCCAAAGCCCTCGAACTCCATCAGCGTCTCGCCCACTTCGCCCTCTTCGCCGAGAACATCGGGATGATGGAAGGCGAGATCCTTGCCGAGCATCATCCGCACCAGGCTGGTGCGGTCGAGCGAGGCAATCGCCTGCGTGCCGACAAGGCGTCCGTTGCGCAGGACCGTGACCCGGTCCGACAGCTCGAAGACCTGATCGAGGAAGTGTGTAATGAAGACGATGGCGAGACCGCGGTCACGCAGCTGCCGGACAATGCCGAACAGTTTCTCGACTTCGGACCGGTCAAGACTGGCCGTCGGCTCGTCAAGGATCAGCACCTTGCCGGAGAGCTCGACGGCACGGGCAATCGCAATGATCTGCTGGACAGCGACGGAAAAGGTTGAAAGCTCCGCCTTCACATCGATGTCGAGACCATAGGTCGTCAGGATTTCGCGCGATTCCCGCTCCATCCGGCGCTTGTCGACGAGACCGAAGCGGTTGGTCGGCTGACGGCCGATGAAGAGATTATCGATGACGGTCATGTTGGGCAGGAGATTGACCTCCTGGTAGACCGTGCCGATGCCCAGTGCCTGCGCCTGCTGCGGCGTGGTGAAATTGACTGTTTCGCCATCGACGGAAATCGTCCCGCCATCCGGAATATAGGCGCCCGTCAGGATCTTGATCAGGGTGGATTTACCGGCACCATTCTCGCCGAGCAGCGCATGCACCTCGCCGCGATGAAAGGCGATGTCGACGCCGTCGAGCGCCGTATGATTGCCGAATGTCTTGGTAATGCCCGCCGCCGCAAGCACGATCGATGAATGCTCGGTCATATGCCTCTTCCCCCTCTCCCACGAAGCTAGCCCCGATTTGTCTCGGGAGAAAGCGACAGAGACCCCGCCACCAGGGAGGGCGGGGTCTCTGCCGGGAGGGTTACCTTAGTAACCGAGGCCCTTGCGGTTGTCATACTCGCCCTGCGGGTTGTCCGCAGGCGTGTAGAGCTTGGATTCCGTGATGATGAACTTCTCCGGCTGCTTGCCGTCCTTCAGGAATGCGTCGAGCGCATCGAAGGCCGGACCTGCCATGTTCGGGGTCAGTTCCACGGTCGCATTGGCTTCGCCGGCAACCATGGCGGCGAAGATATCCGGAACAGCGTCGATCGAGACGACGAGAATGTCGGTGCCCGGCTTCAGGCCGGCATCCTTGATCGCCTGGATTGCGCCGACGGCCATGTCGTCATTGTGGGCGTACATCGCGCAGATGTCCTTGCCGCCGTTTTCAGCCTTCAAGAAGCCTTCCATGACTTCCTTACCCTTTGCGCGGGTGAAGTCGCCGGTCTGGCTGCGGGCAATGGTGATGTTCGCCTTGCCGGCAATGGCTTCTTCAAAGCCCTTCTTGCGGTTGATCGCAGGCGTCGAACCGACGGTGCCCTGCAGTTCAACGACCTTGCACGGCTTGTCGCCGACAGTGGTGGCCAACCATTCGCCGGCAACGCGGCCTTCCTTCACCTGGTCGGACGCGACCGAGGTCAGGTAGAGATCCTGCGGTGCGTCAACGCCGCGGTCGAGCAGGATGACCGGAATTTCGGCTTCCTTGGCTTCCGTCAGAACGTCTTCCCAGCCGGTTGCCACGACGGGAGCAACGAGAATGGCGTCAACGCCCTGGGCGATGAAGCCGCGGATGGCCTTGATCTGGTTTTCCTGCTTCTGCTGTGCATCGGCGAACTTCAGTTCGATGCCGCGCTTCTCAGCTTCCAGCTTGGTGACGGATGTTTCGGCAGCGCGCCAGCCCGATTCGGAACCGATCTGCGAGAAGCCGACGGTCAGGTCTGCAGCAAGAGCCGAAGAGCAGCCGAGTGCAATCACGCTTGCGCTGAGCGCAAGCTTGCGAAGAAATGTCATGATGTCCTCCCTTGAAAAGACACCGCCTCCACGGTGTCTGCCATTATGCATAGGCAACGTCTAGGCGGCTGTAAAGAGCAAAAGTACTATTATATGTTGTGCACTGCAGCATAAACTTGCCGCGCGCCTTGCACGCCAGACACTCTACTTGAGGATGTCGAAAGTTAACAGCCGTCCACTGCAGTGCCACCTCGGAGTGCGCAGAAGGCCAAAGAAAGCCGGAAGTTTAGCCAAAGCGCATAACCTCCCCAAAAGTCGCAATATCTTGTTAACCACGTTTCTTTATAATTTTGACTGCACGATGCCTGTGCCTTTTGCATGAGCGATTCCGGCTCCCGAGACCCGAACCAGGAATACCCCATGGCAGTGATCACTTTCGCAAACACGAAAGGCGGCGCAGGCAAGACGACCGCAGCCCTTCTGCTCGCCACCGAACTTCTCCATCGCAATCATCGTGTCTGCGTCCTGGATGCCGATCCGCAACGGTGGTTTTCGCGCTGGCAGGAAGGCGCGCCACTCATTCCACGCCTGTCTGTCGAGACCTATGTCTCCACCTCGACCATCCAGAAGATCGTCCACGAACGTCGGCAGGAATGGGATTTCGTTATCATCGACCTTCCCGGCATCCAGTCCCCCCTTCTGGCCTCGGCCGTCGGGCTTTCCGACCATGTCATCGTTCCGATCCAAGGTAGCAGCATGGACGCGCGGGGCGGCGCACAGGTGCTCGACCTGCTGCGATATCTCGACCGCAAGGCCGGTATCTATATTCCTCATTCTGTCGTCTTGTCCCGGGTTAACCCCGCGATCACCACCCGTTCCATGTCGGCCGTGAAGAAGCTGCTCGCAGCGCAGCAGATCAACGTACTTGACACGCCGATCGCCGAAAGGGCGGCCTTCCGCGAGATGTTCGACCTCAATCGCCCCTTGCGCAAACTCGAAGGCACCGCAACCGGCAGCGGCGAAAAGGCGATCCGCAATGCCGAGGCCTTCGCTGACGAGGTTCTCGCCTTGGTCGGTCCGAGCAAGACGTTGGACCGATCCCTGATGAGCCACCGAAACATGGCCCGTTACGAAACGGCGGCCTGATCGCCGGAAATACAACCGAAAGATCGACGCAACATGCACCGGCTATCCGAGAGGGGGCCGGTGCGTTTGCGTCTGGGAGCCGAAATCAACAGAGATGGTGGTACTACGATGTCGCCGCTCGCCGATCCCCTGTCACGACATAGAGGATACTCGGCCGATGGAGCCATGCATCGTCGCTGAAACGGTGGGGTCTTGACGAACACTGCCGCCGGTTCCTCGCTCGCTTCGGTCGGAGGCGTGCATGCGACGGAGAACTTGATCAGCCCCCTACGTCGCGCGGCCATGTCGCAACCAAACTCGACGAGCACACGGTGTATATTCGCGCTTGAAAGAGACCCTCTGTCGGGCGCCAAGGGCGCCCGATTGAAAACGGGGCGCAACCTGCGCCCGCATCAAATCAGGCTGCCATGCCCCAGGAAGACGGGTCGTCCTCGCCGAACATGCGCTCGAGGCTGAGGAAGCAGATCATGCTCTTGTCATGAGCAATGATGCCGTCCGAGAAGGCTGCACTCGGGCCGGTCGCCGCGGGAAGCGGCTGGAGAGTGTTGCCCGCAACAGTCAGAATGTCCGACACGCCATCGACCAGCAAGCCGACCGTCATGCCGTTGACTTCGGTCACCACCACGGCGCTGCGCTCCGTCGCCTGCGCTGCCGGCATGCCCAGCTTGACGGCGAGATCGACGATCGGGATGACCGTGCCGCGCAGGTTCATCACGCCGAGAACTTCATACGGAGAATGGGGGATCGGCGTTACCGGTGCCCAGCCACGGATTTCGCGGATGGACGTCGTCTTGACGCAGAATTCCTGCTGATGCAGGCGAAAGGCGATGATTTCCAGGGCATCCGCAGCATTTGACATGTTCATCTGCAATTTCTCCTCGCAAGCCCGACCGGCTGGCACCTTGTCAGGATGTTGATCGCCCGGTCCGACCGGCGTGCAATCCTGATTCTGCAACTCGGAATCAATTTAGCCCACCAGCAATTAAAGAATTTCTAAATCAACGCTTAGATTCTGCCATAAGCGTCAGCCAGACGACGATTCACGCGCAACCATCTGATAATGCGCCATCTGTCCGGCGCTCCACCAGAAGAACTCGGTGAGCAATCCCTCATCGACATTCTCGATCCGGCCGCTGCGAATGCTGAACAGACCACATTTCACGGATGGCGCCAGAACATTGCCCACGTGCTGGCGTGAGACCTGGAACCGCTGCGAAAGACCGTCATAGCTGAGCGGCAGGTCCCAGCTTTCCCCTCCCGATTTGGCGAGATGAGCGCCGATCACGGCGCACAGGATCAGATATCCACTATCTCGGCCGGAGAAATCGACGACCGTCGGAAAGGGCGCAAACAGCACGTCCTTTGTGATGATGGCGTCCATCGAGCGCGCGAAGAGGTCGCCCCATCGGAATGGATCAACAGTCAGCCAGTCATGCAACGAATGCTCTTCGAGCAGAGCGGACGATGCAAGGAATGCAAGGGGCGAGCGATCGATTTTCAGGATCAGCGGCGCAGTCGGGCGAAGGCGCACCTCGCGTCGGTCGCTCGGGTTAGGTTCGGCGATCACGAAGCCGCCTGCCCTCAGCCCCGCGATCAGATCGCTGACCTGCCGAGCACTGCCGGGCACGACGCTCTGCAACAAAGTCATCGTCGGTGCCGGACCGATCCCGCGGTCGAAGCGGCCTGCGAGGGCGATCAGCATGTAGCATGTGATGTAGCGCGTTTTTTGGGCGAAGATCTTGTTTGCCGGCCAGCGAAAGCCATTGGGTTCGGTCATCCTGCGGCAATAGGCGAGCACGGCGCTCCCGAAGCCCGCACGTCCCAAAAGCAACGTTGCGGCCTGCCAGACCGGTTCCTCGAGATATTCCTCGACACCGGCGTAAACGACGCGTGGACTGCCGCCATAGTGTTCTGTGCGCAATTGATCCATAGCAACCGCCCCTCAAGAGACGGGCATAGGAGGACAAATCACCGGTTGCGTCGATCCCTAATTCTTGTGATTTGCCTCACCGAGCACGGCTGCAGGCGATCAGGGCATATCAGGCCCGCTTGGCCAAGCCTTAGGCAGCGACACAGCATGCCGGAGGCGCAATATGCGAGAATCGGGCCGGCTTGCCTGGACAGCAGGTCCTTGAGCTGTCGCGCCTGATCGAAGGAGACCGATCCGGGGACGACAGGCAGATATTACGCTTCCAGTCCGACACCTCGCGCTGCCTCCTCCACTTCCTCGAACGACGGCTGCAAAAAGCCTTCCTTGTCCGGACGCATGCAGATCAAAGTCTTGAATCCGAGATCCGCGATTTCGCGCAGTTGCGAAGGCTTGACCTGTCGGTGACATGAAAACTGGGATCAATGCTGCGAATGCTCATGGAGGGCTCCCTCAACGCAAAATGTCGACGCGAGGATGATCGGCGCCAAACACATAGTATTTATATTATATTTGTAGTGCATGCGCGGCATGTCAACACTTGCCAGCATTCGTTTATGATATACATTCGTATCTATGAAGATTGATCCTGAGCGGATGAAGGCTGGCGCCGATATGGCCAGCGAACTCCTGAAGTCGCTATCGAACCGATATCGTCTGCTGATCCTCTGCCGCCTCGCCGATGGCGAACATTCCGTCGGACAATTGGCAGAATTCCTCGGCATTCGCGACAGCACCGTCTCCCAACACCTGGCACTTCTGCGTCGGGAAAAAATCATCGCCGGCAGGCGCGACGGACAGACGATCTGGTACCGGATCGAGAGCGAGCCAGCCCGCGCGGTGATCGGCACCCTCTATAACAGTTTCTGCAAGACGTCCGACTGCATCGCCTGACTGCAGCGACTTGAGCCGCACCGCATAACGTACGCGGCAGCTTGACTTCGCTTCGCCTAATATATACGTATAATCGTAGATATGTATTTTAAGGAGAAAGACATGTCGATTGATCGCGCCGTTCTCGCCTTTGCCGGGTTCATGGTCCTGGTTTCTCTTCTGCTCACCCACTTCGTCCATCCAGGCTTTGTCTGGTTCACCGCCTTCATAGGCGTGAACCTGCTGCAGTCTGCCTTCACCGGCTTCTGCCCGGCGGTCATGATATTCCGCAAGCTGGGTCTGCGACCCGGCACCGCATTCTGAGGATATTCATCATGCACCCCTCCTCCTTCATCATCCTGTTCACTGCCCTGACGACAGCGGGACTATCCGCCGCCCACGCGGCCGACATCAAGCTCCAGACCGTCAGCATACCGGAGATGAAGGCTGTCTATGGCCAGATCCAGCCACGCAACACCGTGCTCGCAAGGGCTCGCCTCGGTGGAACCATGGTTAGGCTCAATGTAACCGAGGGTGACCTCGTCAAGGCCGGAGACGTGATCGCAGAAGTCAAGGATCAGAAGATCGACTTCCAGATCAAGGCAGTCGACGCCCAGCTTCAGGGCCTGAACGCTTCGATGAACGACGCCCGCGTGGAACTCGAGCGCGCTGAGCGTCTCGTCCGCAGCGGCGCAACCAGCACCCAGCGCCTTGATCAGCTGAGTACCCAGCTTGACGTGATCACCAACCAGGTTCGCCAGGCCGAGGCTCAGCGCTCCCTTCTCGTTCAGCAGACCTCCGAGGGTGCGGTTCTCGCACCATCAGACGGTCGCGTCATCTCCGTGCCCGTCACCCGCGACGCCGTCGTCATGGCCGGCGACACAATAGCGACAATCGCCGGCGGCGGGCTCTTCCTGCGGCTCGCCATTCCCGAACGCCACGCCCATGAACTGTCGCAGGGCGCCTGGATTCGCATTGAAGCTGCGGGCGAAAGGCTCGAAGGCGAACTCGTGAAGATCTATCCGCAGATCGAGGGTGGTCGCGTCACGGCGGATGTGGAGGTCGATGGCCTCGACGCCGATTTCGTCGCAGCGAGAGTTCTCGTCGAACTGCCCATCGGCAACCGGGACGCTCTGGTGGTGCCGTCGTCCTCTCTTTCCAGCCGCGCAGGCATCGATTTTGTCGCCGTGCGTGAGGGCGACAAGGTAGTGGAACGCGCCGTGGTCGCCGGCAATGCCCTGGAACTCGATGGACAGGAGCAGATCGAGATCCTGTCCGGTCTCGTGGTCGGTGATGTCGTGGTGACGAAATGACCGACCATATTGAAAAAACATCCAGTGGCGCGGAGCCTGAAGACGATACCCCGATGGCCAATCTGGGCATTGCCGGCAACCTCACGCGCGCCTTTATCAAGTCGCCGCTCACCCCCCTCTTCCTGATCGCCGCCTTCGCCTTCGGTCTCGTCGCGCTGCTGACCCTGCCGCGTGAGGAAGAACCGCAGATCTCGGTGCCCATGGTCGACATCATCGTCGAGGCTCCGGGACTGCGTGCCGACGACGCCCAGAAGCTGATTACCGAACCGTTGGAAACAATCGTCAAGAGCATCAACGACGTCGAGCACATCTACTCCCAGTCCATGGACAACATGGTCATGGTGACCGCCCGATTCCTGGTCGGAACATCCTCGGATGCCGCAGTCCTGCGCGTCCACGACAAGGTGCGCGCCAACATCGACCGCATTCCGGTCGGCATTGCTGAACCGAAGGTCGTGGGCCGCGGCATCGACGACGTAGCAATCGTCACGCTGACCCTCTCCCCGACCAAGGACGCGAGCGGCCATGTCGGTGCCAACGACCTGACCCGCATCGTGCGCGAGGTTCGCAACGAAGTTGCCAAGGTCGGCGATGTCGGCCTGACCTATGTGGTCGGCGAAACCAACGAGATCATCCGGATTTCACCCCAGCCGGAAAAGCTCGCCCTCTACGGGATTACCCTACAGCAGCTCGCCGGCAAGGTTGGTGGTGCAAACACCGCCATGCCCGCATCGCAGGTGCGCGAAGGCGGCCAACAGATCGACGTTATCGCCGGCGAGACTCTGTCCACGCCGGCCGAGATCGGTAACCTGCTGCTGACCGCCCGCGATGGTCGCCCGGTCTATGTCCGCGATGTCGCAGCCATAGGCTTCGCCACCGACACGACCGAAGCGCGGGTCTCCACCTTGCGGAAAGATGACGAAGCCATCGAGCGCGTGCCGTCTGTCACCCTCGCCATCGCCAAGCGCGCCGGCTCGAACGCCGTGGTGGTTGCCGAGGCAATCCTTGAGCGCGTCGAAGCCCTGGAAGGCAAGCTGATACCTGAGGATATCCATGTCGAGGTGACTCGCAATTACGGAGAAACCGCCGACGAAAAGGCGAACGAGCTTCTCTACCACCTCGCTCTCGCCACCGTCTCGATCATCGCCCTCGTCTGGCTGGCGATCGGTCGCCGCGAAGCCCTGGTCGTCGCCATCGTCATTCCCGTGACGATCCTGCTCACCCTGTTTGCCTCGTGGCTGATGGGCTATACGCTGAACCGTGTCTCGCTCTTTGCCCTCATCTTCTCGATCGGCATTCTCGTCGACGACGCGATCGTCGTCATCGAGAATATCGCCCGCCACTGGGGCATGGGCGACAAGCGTTCGCGGCAGCGTAGCGCCATCGAGGCCGTAGCAGAGGTCGGCAATCCGACGATTGTCGCGACGCTGACCGTCGTTGCCGCCCTCCTGCCGATGCTGTTCGTGTCTGGCATGATGGGCCCCTATATGAGCCCGATCCCGGCCAATGCCTCGGCGGCGATGATCTTCTCCTTCTTCGTTGCAGTGATGGTGACACCCTGGCTGATGTTGAAGGTCGCCGGCAATGCGCCCGTCCACGCCCATGAGGACCACGAGACGGGTGGCAAACTCGGACGGCTTTATGCAGCAACCGCCCGCCCCATCCTCGCCACCAAGACACGCAGCTGGATCTTCTTGGCTCTCGTCGGGCTGCTGACGCTCGGCTCGCTCAGTCTGTTCTACACCAAGCATGTCACGGTGAAACTCCTGCCCTTCGACAACAAGTCGGAACTGCAGGTGACGATCGACCTGCCGGAGGGCTCGTCCGTCGAGGCGACCGATGCCATTGCGCAGGCTGTAGGCCGCACCGTTCTCGCCATGCCGGAGGTAGTCTCCGTGCAGACCCATGCCGGCACGGCCGCCCCGTTCAACTTCAACGGCCTCGTGCGCCACGCCTATATGCGTGCGGCCTCCTATCAGGGTGACGTCGCGATCAATCTGACGCCGAAGTCGGAACGTGACCGTTCGAGCCACGATATAGCCCTCGACATCCGCCGACAGATTGGATCGATCCCGACGCCCGAAGGCACCAGCCTCAAGGTCGTCGAGCCCCCGCCAGGCCCGCCGGTCATGGCGACCCTGCTCGCGGAAATCTATGGGCCGACACCGGACATCCGTCGCGCCGTCGCCGCCAAGGTCGAGGCGGCCTTCCGCTCGGTCCCCTTCATCGTCGATGTCGACAATTCCTATGGCGTCGAGGCCCCGCGCAAGCGACTGGTCATATCGACCGACGACGCGGAGTTCTTCCGGGTCGAGGAAGGCGACGTTTTCGATACGATCTCGATCCTGTCGAACGGCAAGACCATCGGTTATTCCCATCGCGGCGAAGGCCGTCCGCCGATTCCGATCCGGCTGGAGCCGGCCAAGGGTGAAAAGGTCATCGACGAGCGCTTCCTCTCGACCCCGATGCCGGCCAATGTCTTGCCGGGCGACAAGGGCGTGGTCGAACTCGGCGATGTGGTGCGTGTCCTCGACGAGAAGACCTCCCTGCCGATTTTCCGCCACAACGGCATCAGCGCCGAAATGGTGACGGCCGAACTGGCCGGCGATTTCGAGGCCCCGCTTTACGGCATGCTCGCCGTAAAGGAGGCGATTGACGCGCAGGACTGGACGGGCCTCCCCAAACCGGTGATCTCGCTCAATGGCCAGCCGACCAACGAAGACGAGGCAACACTGCTCTGGGATGGCGAATGGGAAGTCACCTGGGTGACTTTCCGCGACATGGGTGCCGCCTTCATGATCGCGCTCCTCGGCATCTACATCCTCGTCGTCGCCCAGTTCGGCTCCTTCAAGGTGCCGCTCGTCATCCTCACGCCCGTCCCACTGACCTTCATCGGCATCCTTGGCGGTCACTGGCTGTTCGGCGCGCCTTTCTCGGCCACATCCATGATCGGCTTCATCGCGCTTGCCGGCATCATCGTTCGCAATTCGATCCTGCTCGTCGACTTCATCCGCCATGCCGACCACACCGGCAAGACGCTGACGGACGTGCTGATCGAGGCAGGGTCCATCCGCTTCAAGCCGATTCTCCTGACAGCCCTTGCCGCCATCATCGGTGCCGCCGTCATCCTGACTGACCCGATATTCCAGGGCTTGGCGATCTCGCTGCTCTTCGGCCTGATCTCCTCGACGCTGCTGACGGTACTGGTCATCCCGGCGATCTACCGGGTGCTGAGAACCTGATCGAAACAAAGAACGTGATGCCATCGGCCGCGCCTTGAGCGCGGCCGTTTTCGTTCAGGAACAAGATTCCCATCGACACCCCCTTCAAAGCGACGGTGAAAAGTGTAAACTAAATTTGACACTCGAACCGAGACGGGATCCATGGCCCAACCATTCCCATTCGCCGCCATCGTCGAACAGGAGGACATGAAGAAGGCTCTCCTGATGGCCGCAGTCGAACCTCTGCTCGGCGGCGTGCTGATCTTCGGCGATCGCGGAACGGGAAAATCGACCGCCGTTCGGGCTCTGACGGAGCTGTTGCCACCGATCGAAACGCGCACCGGTTGCCGCTACAACTGCCTGCCGGCAGAGCCCCAGCCGGCCTGTACCGTCTGCAACCCGGCCAAAGGTCTGAAGCCGCCGCCGATCGTCAAGCATCGGGCACCCATGATCGACCTGCCACTCGGCGCCACGGAAGACCGCGTCTGTGGATCACTCGACATCGAAAAGGCGCTGGTGGCCGGCGAAAAGCACTTCGAACCCGGGCTGCTGGCCGCAGCCAACAGAGGCTTTCTCTACATCGACGAGATCAACCTGCTCGAAGACCATCTGGTCGACCTCCTCCTCGATGCCGCAGCCTCTGGCGTCAATGTCGTCGAACGCGAAGGCCTCAGCATCCGCCATGCCGCCCGCTTCGTACTCGTCGGCAGCGGCAATCCGGAAGAAGGCGACCTTCGTCCCCAGCTGCTGGATCGTTTCGGCCTCTCGGTGGACGTCCGCACCATCGAGGACATCGATCAGCGCATCGACGTCATCCGCCGCCGCGACGCTTATGAGACCGATCCGACAGCCTTTGCGAAACTCTGGGCGAAACGGGACGAGGCGATCGGCCGACGCGTCATCGCAGCCCGCAAGATCCTCCGCCAAGTCGACATCCCCGACAACGTCGTAATGCGCATGTCGCAACTATGCCTGAGGCTCGGCATTGACGGTATGCGAGGCGAACTAACACTCATGCGCGCGGGCCGCGCCGCAGCGGCACTTGCCGGACGCAAGCTCGTCACCTGGGATGATATCGCCGAAATTGCGCCGATGGTGCTCTGCCACCGCCTGCGGCGCGACCCACTCGACGACGCCGGCTCAACGCCGAGGGTCGAGCGGGCGCTGGCAACGATCAGCGCCGGTCACGTTCATGGCTGAGCTCGGCCCGCACGAAGCCTTCGAACAGGCACTGGATGATCGGGGAGCCGAGCTATGGGCCGATGCCATGCTCGCCATCGAGCTCCTTTGCGCTGGAAGGGCAGCGATCGGCGGCCTGTGGCTCAAGGCACGATCTGGAGGTGTCCGCGACCTTTTCCTGGCCCGCCTTCAGGATCGATTGGGCGCCAATACGCCTTGGACACGGCTGCCGCCAGGCAGTTCCTTCGCCAATCTCATGGGTGGGATCGACTTCGCAGCCACCTCGGCGCAAGGCAGGATGATCCGTCAGCAGGGACTTCTCGCCCGCGCTGAGGGAAGCATACTGTTGATCCCGATGGCAGAGCGCCTCGACCCGGCTCTCGCCGCCTCGGTTGCAAAATCCGTGGACCAGTCCATTGCAGGTGGTTTTCTGGTCATCGCCATCGACGAATCCCTCGGCGAGGAAGCGCCGATTTCCAGCCTGCTCGGCGACCGGCTCGCGCTACGCGTCGATCTCGATGGAACCGCCTGGCACCACACGACGGGCACATCCGCAGCAGCGGTTGGCACTGTTGACGTTGATCCCGCATGGCGCACCGTAACGATCGACGACCGGCTCATGAAGGCCCTCGCCTCGCTGTCGCTGTCTGCCGGCCACCGCTCGCCGCGCATTCTGGGGCATCTGGTTCGCACGGCAAGACTACTCGCCTGGCACGACGGTCGCTTGGCAGCCAATGAAAGCGACGTACTGATCGCCCTTAGGCTCTGCCTCGGCCTCCGCCTTGCTCCACAGCCCGAAGCTTCCCCCACCGAGGTAAACGAGCCCGAACCCGACATCGATCAGCACCCGCAACGAGCGGAAGACAAGCGCCCACCAGCAGACATGACCGAGCCGGAAGAACCGTCTGAGCCCACGACGACCCCGTCTCAACTCGACACGCTGACCGAAATGCTGGCAGCCGTTCAGACCGGTGCGCTCGTAGCCGATCCCTGGCTCTCGATTTGCCAACGCCCCACCCGTGGAGCGGGCTCTGCCGGGAAATCCGGAGGCGTCCGCAAGAATGCACGTCGGGGCAGGCCTTTCGGCATCGGTCTCGCACCGCCGCATCCGGAGGCAAAGCCAGACATCGTCGCGACGTTGCGCGCGGCAGCCCCCTTCCAGCGGATCAGGGCCGCCCAGCGCCTTGCCTTGGGCAAAGCGGATGCCACACAGCCGACAGAAGGGAGAACCCCGCGTGCCTTCGTCACCCGCGACGACTTCCGCTACGTGCGGCTGCGCCATGCCGCCCCCTCGACCGCGATCTTCGTCGTCGATGCTTCCGGCTCGACCGCCCTGGAGCGGCTCGGCGAGACCAAGGGCGCTATCGAGCAACTTCTCGCACGCTGTTATGTCCGTCGCGACGAGGTCGCCCTCATTGCTTTCAGGGGCACCAGGGCAGATCTCCTTCTTCCCCCCACTCGCTCGTTGACGGCCGCCAAGCGCAAGCTCGCTGCACTGCCGGGAGGTGGCCCAACGCCACTCGCCGCCGGCCTGAAGGCGGGTCTGGAACTGGCACTATCGGTCGAACGCCGTGGCAGCAGCCCGGTCCTCGTCCTTCTGACGGATGGCAGCGGCAATATCGCCCTCGATGGCACGCCGGATCGAGCGCGGGCGGCCGATGAGCTTTCGCGGCTCGCCGCATCCTGCAAGCTCAGAGACTTCCGGACGATCTGCATCGACATCGCGCGGCGGCCCCGCGACAGTGTCACCAATCTCGCCCAAATGCTGGGCGCCGATCTGCATTTGCTGAAAAAGGCCGATGCCGGACGTGTCTCGCATCTCGTCGACCGCTCCATGCAGGAGGCCCGGACATGAGTGGTGATCGGGACGGGCTTCGCTGGGAGACAGACGGCTTTTCCTGGCCGAACCGCAGCGCGAGCCAGTTCCTGAAGACCGCCTCCTGCGACTGGCATGTCCAACTCGCTGGACCGGAAGACGCACCTGTCATCCTGCTTCTGCACGGCACAGGTGCTGCCTCCCATTCCTGGCGGCACCTGCTGCCGCTTCTGTCCACGCGCTTCCGCGTCGTGGCCCCCGACCTTCCCGAGCATGGCTTCACGCGCACACGTGGTCCTGGTGACCTCTCGCTTCCGGGCATGGTGCGGGCGCTGACGGAACTCCTCGCCCTCATCGACCGGTGCCCTGCCATTATCGTCGGACACTCGGCCGGTGCGGCCATTGCCGTCATGCTCGCGGCCAGCCAGGCCTCGGCCGTGCCGCGCCATGTCGTCGGCATCAACGGCGCCTATCTTCCAATCCGCGGCAATGCGCTGTTTTCGCCGCTCGCCAAGGCCCTCTTTGCCAATCCCTTTTCCGCATCGATGTTCTCGCTACTCGCGCGCGCAACACCACTCGGCGGAAATCTTCTATCAGCGACCGGCTCCGCGATCGACGAAGAAGGCAAGGCACTCTACCGCCGACTGCTCGCCTCGCCCGCCCACGTCCGGGGCGCGCTCGGCATGATGGCGGCCTGGGATCTCACCCGCTTCGACGCGACATTGCGGCGCCTGCCCTTCCCCATGACACTGATCGCCGCTCGCGACGATCCGATGGTGCCGATTGAAAACTCGACCCATGCGGCCCGGCAGGCCGCTGGCAGCCGTCTCGTCCTGACGGACCGCGGCGGACATCTGCTGCACGAATGTCGAGCTGCCGATGTGGTCCGCTGGCTGGATGAGGCGATCGGCGAACTGAGATCAAACGGGGCAGACGCAGCATGAACATCGCCGGACGCTTCCACAAACCGCAACCCCGCCCGATCGACAACCGGCCGCATGCCGTCATCATCGGCGCCGGCGTCGGCGGCCTGACGACCGGGGCGCTGCTCGGTGCAAAAGGCTATCGGGTCACCATCCTCGACCCACTGGACGAGCCGGGTGGCCGCGCCTATGCCCACAGGCAGGACGGCTTTACCTTCGATGCCGGCCCGACCATCATCACCGCCCCCTGGCTGTTCGAAAACCTCTGGCGCGATTGCGGTGGCCGGTTGAGCGACGATGTGGAGTTGAAGCCCAACACCCCCTTCTACCGGGTCCGCTTTGATGATGGTACGGTCTTCGACTATTCCGGCGACCGCGCGGCGATGGAGAAGCAGATCGCCCGGATCGAGCCCAGGGACGTCGCCGGTTACCGCAGCTTCCTCGACGAGAGCCGCCGCATCTACGAGGTCGCCTTCGAACAGCTCGCACACAAGCCCTTTCACAGCCTGCTCTTTACAGCAAAGACGCTGGCCCGCCTGGTCCGCCTGGGTGGCTACAGATCCGTCTATTCGGTCGTGTCGAAGCATTTCCGCAGCGACAAGCTGCGCACCCTCTTTTCCTTCCATCCGCTACTCATCGGCGGCAACCCGTTTTCGGCAACCTCCTTCTATTGCCTGATCGCCCATCTGGAGGGAAAATACGGCGTGCACCACGCAATCGGCGGCACCAATGCGCTCGTACGTGGCATCGCTTCGCTGGTGACCCGCAATGGAGGCCGCATTCGCCTCGAGGAAACTGTGACCGAAATCGAGACCGAGGGGCGACGGGCGACGGGCGTGAGGCTTGCCACCGGCGAACGGATCGCTGCCGACATTGTCATCTCCAATGCCGACCCCGCGACCACCTACGGGCATTTGCTGAAGGCCTATCCACGCCGTCGCTGGACCGATGCGAAGCTCAAGCGGGGCGACTATTCGATGAGCCTCTTCGTCTGGTATTTCGGCACGAACCGGCGCTACGACGACGTCTTGCACCACACCATGCTCTTTGGGCCGCGTTACCGGGGCCTGCTCGACGACATCTTCAGAAAACATCGCCTTGCCGACGACTTCAGCCTCTATCTGCACCGGCCGACTGCGAGTGACCCCTCGCTTGCTCCACCCGGTTGCGACGCCTTCTACGTGCTGAGCCCGGTGCCCAATCTGGCGAGTGCGACCGACTGGGCGGAAACGGCCGAACACTACCGCCGAAAGATCGAGAAGCGGCTCGAAGAGACTGTCCTCCCCGATCTGTCACGCCACATCGTGACCTCCCGTCTCGCGACCCCGATCGACTTCCGTGACCGCCTGCTGTCGTGGCAAGGCGCGGCCTTCGCGCTCGAACCGAAGCTGTTCCAGAGCGCCTGGTTTCGTCCGCACAACAAGAGCGAGGAACTCGACAATCTCTACCTCTGTGGTGCCGGCGCGCATCCGGGAGCCGGACTGCCGGGCGTCGTCTCTTCGGCCCGTATCGTCGCCGATCTGGTTCCGGATCCGGTCACCCTCCTGGCAACTCAGTGGCAGCAAGATGCGAGGGACGCCCGCTCATGACCACACTCGACACTCTTCCCGGCAAACACCTCGCCCGGCCACTGATCCGCCGACCGATCCTGCTGAACTATGGTTTTTCCGGTGAGATCGAAGACGAGAAGGCCTGCTCCGCCGCGATCCGGCGAGGGTCGAAATCCTTTCATCTGGCCTCCCTGCTCCTCCCCGCCCAGACGCGACAAGCGGCCCGCGCGCTCTACGCGTTCTGCCGCCATTCGGACGATCTGATCGACGACCCGAGGAGCGGCATGCCGGCCCTGACAAGGCTGAGACAGCGTCTCGACCTGATCTACGACGGGGATCCCGCACCCTTCGCCTGCGACCGTGCATTTTCGCGCGTCGTTCACGATCACGCCATCCCCAAACCGGTGGTCGAGGCCCTGCTCGATGGCTTTGCCATGGATCTCGAAGGTCGTCGCCACGAAACGATCGATGATGTGAAGGCCTATGCGACCTGTGTCGCGTCGAGCGTCGGCCTGATGATGGCTTCGGTCATGGGTGTGCGCGACAGAGCGGCGCTGGCCCGTGCCGCCGACCTCGGCATCGCCATGCAGCTGACCAACATCGCCCGTGACGTCGGCGAGGATGCGCGAAACGGCAGGCTCTATCTGCCGCTCGACTGGCTGGGTGAACAGAGCATCGATGCAGAGGCCTTTCTACGCGAGCCGCGCTTCTCCCCGGCACTCGGCGCCGTCGTTGAGCGCCTGCTCGATGAGGCGGCCCGACATTACCGGCTCGGCCATGCCGGCATTCGCAGCCTGCCCAAACCGTGCCGACACGCAATCAGAACCGCAGCCCTTGTCTACGAGGCGATCGGGACGAGCATTGCGGCAAACGGCTATGACAGCGTTTCGAAACGAGCAACGACCGGGCTCGGAACCAAGATCGGCCTGATGATCAGGGCGCGATACGAAGACAGCCGCTGGACCGCAATGGCAATCCGGGATCTGCATAGCCGCGCCGATCCCGCTGCGCGAGACCTCGTGACAGTAAGCGGCAGCCTGCAGCAAGGCCACGCCTCGTTGCGTCCGGCCGCTTCGGAGAGGAAAGACGACAACACAATCGGGCGCGTGACGGGCATTCTCCTTCGCCTCAACGCAGAGGGGCGCATGCAAGCCCTCGAACGGCGGCGCGCCGCTCGGGACAAGGCGGCGACCCTTGCTTGAGAGCTATTTCGGCCTGATCGAGGCAGCCTTTGTCTTCAGCCTCGCGATCGCATTCTATATCTGGCAGATGCGCGATCTGCGAAAAGAGAAGCTGAAAGCGGAGGCACGCGCACAGGCTGCCGAGCAGGAAAGCCAGCGAGATGACAAAACGGGTTAAGCCCGTCGCGGCATGCGGAAAGGCAGCATGAATTTGACCAGTGGATTGGCCAGCCGCCGGCAATCGAGGGTCTCGTGCATCATGACCAAGCGCTCGCCGTCGATCTCGGTCTGCACCAGGGAGCGCCGATAGAAGGGTGTATCTTCGTAAGTGCTCTGCAAGACCGGATCGGCAATCTGGTCGCAGGCAATGCCGCCGCCCACACGCCAGAAGCCAGGCCTCAGTGCCTGCCGCGGTGGCAGTTCGATTTCACGAACCTCATCATGGGTATAAACGAGGCCAAAGCGCCTGCCGGATCCGCTCGCAAGCATCGCGTCGTAGAGAAGGATCGCACGGCCATCGTCGGTAGCACCTCGCGCCCAGTCCCAGCCCGCAAAATCGTCCTCCAGAGGCCGGCTCCCATAGTTCATGTCGTGATAACCCTGCCCGGACCAACCGCCATCCGGCAAGGCATCGCCGAAAACCGTGACGCGACCCTTTGGCATAACCGGTTGCCACAGATGCCGCCCCGCCGGGTCAAGCGGATAGGCCTGATCCGCGTGAACGTCTGCAGCAAGACGAATTTCGCCGCGCATGCGCTTGGGCCACCACCTCTGCCCCGGCCATGGCAGAAAGACTTCGTCGAAGGCGATCACCAGTTCCGCACCGTCAATCCGCATGGAACTGCTGCCGATCTCCAACCTCCGGCGTCCACGCCGCAAATGCCGCGTACCGCGCTCCGTCATTGCCCAGGCATGACCCTGGGGACCGTAAAGCGCGACGTTGAACGCCACATGGTTCTGCGGATCCTTGCGGCCCGACCAGTGATAATAGGGCGAAAAGACGGAACCCACGAAGGCGATCACGGTGAAGGCGAAGCGCCTGCAATCGCTCGTTCCGTCGACATACCACCAGTGGTAGCCCCCCGCAGGGACTGGCTGGTCAAAGGCCGGTCCGCCATCAACCGCTCGGCCGCGCGTTTGCCCGACAGTGCTGCCATCGGCAGACCCGGCCCCGGATGCACGCTGCCCCCCGCGAGATAAAGCCCCTTCAGTGGCCCCTCCGATCCCGGCCGGGCGAAGGACGCCATCCATCCGTGTGAGGCCATCCCGTAAAGAGCCCCTCCGGTTCCCGGATAAAGCTCCGCGAAACGGTCCGGTGTGGTGATGCTCGCCGGCGCCGGGCTCTGGGTGAGTGTCAGGCCGTTCAGCGCCAGCCGCTGTTCCATGCTCTTCAGACATGCGCTGACCTCACTTTCGTCGCGACGGCGACGATCACCGTCCGCCGGCAGATTCATCAGGGCGTATATCCGTTCCGGACCGTCATGCTTCGAAGGCAGACCACCTTCGGCGTTGCGATCTTGGGCACAGAGATAGACGGTCGGGTCAGCAGGAGCCTCGCGGCGAGCAAAGATCGCGTCGAACTCCCGCTGATAGTCGTCGGAAAAGAACACCGTGTGATGGGCGAGCGGCACACCATGTGGTTTAGCGAGGCTGCAGCACACCAAGGCGGAGAGCGAGCGCTGGGCTTGGGACTTGCTTGCATCAGGAGGCACGCCCATCAAAAGCCCGAGCGCCGCAACGTCCCCATTGTAGATGATCTGTCTGGCATCGAGGCGGTACCCCGCCGCTGTGACAACACCGGAGACCGCACGCCGCGATGGATCCTCAAGAAGCCGGATAACAGCATCGCCGTAACGAAACTCGACCCCGAGCCCCACTGCCAGAGCCTCGAGCCGTTTTGCCAGTGCACGGATGCCGCCCTGCACCGTCCACACACCTTCCTGCTCGACATGGGCCACCAGCATCAACGTGGCTGGAGACAGATAGGGCGAGGAGCCGCAATAGGTGGCGTAACGACCGAACAACTGGCGGAGGCGCACGTCGGAAAAGTAGCCCCCGAGCGCGGACCAGAGTGTCGCAAAGGGCTTGATCGCGAAGAGATCGGCAGGACGACCAATGCGGCCTGACAGGGAGAGCGGATTGGGCCTTGAGGCATCGATGAAACTGTCCTTCAGGACCTCGAAGATCCGCCGACTGTCTAACGCGAAACGGCGATAGCCATCTGCCTCCCGTCGGCCAGCGAAATCCGCGATCGCTCGCACTGTTTCGTCCGGATTGGAATGAAGGTCGAGACTGGCCCCGCCCCGCCAATAGTGCCGCGCGACGACGGTGGACGGAGCGAGCTTCAGCTCCTCGTCGATCTCGCGGCCGGCTACGGCAAACAGTGCTTCGAACACCCATTTCATCGTCAGCACGGTCGGGCCGCCATCAAAGCCGATACCATCGACATCCACCCGCCGCATCTTGCCACCGGCTTCGTCCTGCGCCTCGAGCACGACGACACGATATCCACCGGCAGCAAGCCGGATGGCCGCCGCAAGTCCCGCCATGCCGGCGCCGATCACCACGACGGTGTTATCGGTCGATACGGACAAAACCCACTCCTTTGACCGGTTGACTTACAGCGCACATGTGTCAATCTTTATTGACACCATAGTTAGTTCAGAAAATTTTACAATCGCGCATTCTCTAGAGGTGAGCCACATGGATTTCCCCGAGCGCATCGAATCCGGCATGCAGCGCTCCTTGCGTTATGCCACCGCAAACGGATGTCCGCCCATCCTGGCGAAAGCTTTGCGGCACGCGGTATTTCCCGGTGGTGCGCGCATCAGGCCCCGCCTTTGTCTCGCGGTTGCTGCTGCCTGTGGAGACCGCGAACCTCTTGCCGCAGACAGTGCCGCCGTGGCGATCGAATTGCTGCATTGTGCATCCCTCGTGCATGACGACATGCCCTGCTTCGACAACGCCATGACGCGCCGAGGGGCACCCAGCGTGCATGCCCAGTTCGGCGAGGAGATCGCCCTTCTCGTCGGCGACGGCCTGATCATCGCCGCCTTCGAGACGGTGGCGCGCGAAACACAGACGACCCCGCTTCTGACCGCACCGATGATCGCGACCATCGCCAACGCCGTCGGCAGCCCCTACGGCCTGGTGGCCGGACAGGCCTGGGAAAGCGAACCGGAGATCAACATCGCCGCCTACCACCGCGCCAAGACGGCCTCGCTGTTCAGCGGCGCCGTATCCACCGGCGCGATCGCATCCGGCGGCAACCCAAGAGAATGGCTGGTTTTGGCAGACGCCCTCGGCGCCGCCTATCAGGTGGCAGATGATCTCTATGATGCAGTCGGACAATCGGACGCAGGCAAGCCCGCCGGCCAGGACAGCCGCAACGGCAAGCCCAACATCGTTGCAAGCATCGGCCTGGAAGCCGCCCTCGTCCGCCTGAAGCGCCTCGTAGCGGAGGCTGTCGACAGTGTCCCGGATTGCCCGGGTGCCGAAGCCTTCCGCTCGATGATCCGAAACGAAGCGACGCGGCTGATGCCGAAGACGCTCGCCACCAGCGCAGCGTGATGCCATGGACACCGGCGGTGGAAGAGGCTTTCAGGCCAACCTGCCGATCGGCGGCACCGCCGACCTGACACCGGACGATCAGGATAGGGCGTATCCGCTCGCCGTCCGGCTACGGCTGTGGCGCAACCGCCAGATCGCCTCACCCCGTTTCCGTTCCCTCCTTGCCCGCCTTCCTGTTCTGCGCGGCATCGCCAACCGCAAGGCGAACAACCTCTTCCGCCTGACCACCGGCTTCGTCCACACCCAGATCCTGTCGGCCTGCGTGCATCTCGGCCTTTTCGAGGCGTTGGAGGGGACGGTGCGTTCGACCGCCGCTCTCGCTGCGCGCTGCGGCGTGCCACCCGAACACATGCGGCACCTTCTCGATCAGGCAAGGCGCCTCGACCTCGTGGCAAGCGCCGGCCCCGATCTGTGGATTTTGTCCGATGCCGGCACAGTGCTCGCCGCCGACCGTGGTCTGCGCGAAATGATCCGCCATCATGACATGTTGTACCGTGACATTGCCGATGCGGCTGCCTTCTGGCGCGGGGAGGTCGGTGATACGGAATTGCGCCGCTACTGGGCCTATGTTCGCGGCAACGCTCCGGCCATGATGGGGAGTGCGGAGGTCGCCCCCTATTCGGCCCTGATGCGCGAGAGTCAGGCCATGCTCGCGGACTGCATTCTCACCTCGTATGACTTCGGACAGTATCGATCCGTACTCGACATCGGCGGCGGGGAAGGTGCCTTTCTCTGCGCACTCGGTGTCCGCCATCCAGACCTGAAACTCGCCCTCTTCGATCTCCCTGCTGTGACCGAGCTCGCATCGCGCCACCTGCGCATGCAGGGCATACTAGACCGCGCCACGCTGCATTCCGGCGACTTCGCCACGGACCCGATTCCCGCAACCCATGACTGCGTGACACTGATCCGCATCCTTTGTGACCATGACGACGAGCGCGCGCTGCAGATCCTGTCGAACCTGCACCGCCATCTGCCTCCTGGAACGAGCCTGGTTGTTGCAGAAGCCATGGCTGGTGACAGCGAAGGCCCGAATCTCGCCGCTCTCTATTTCGGTACCTATTTCGCAGCCATGGGCTCGGGTCGCTGCCGGACAGCGTTGGAAATCATTGACTTGCTGGCGCAATGCGGCTTTCGCGATGCGACGGCATCGACCTCCACGAACCCACTATTGGCCGGGTTCGTCACTGCCAGACGCTGAATGAAGTGGTTAGGCACAGGACTTTGTGTAAATTTAGATTGACACTTTGTAGCGTAATCTTAAGATGACATTTGGGAGCAGCAGGCATCCCGTGTCCGGGGAGGGCACGATAATGCGGACCGCAGCCGTCGTATTCGAAAATCCAGGAATGCTTGCCGTCAGGCAGTTGGCACTCAACCCGCCAGAGCCCTCCGACGTGGTTGTCGAATCCATTTTCAGCGGCATTTCCAGCGGCACCGAGAAAATGCTCTACGAAGGCACGATGCCGGTTTTCCCAGGCATGCGTTATCCGCTTGTTCCCGGTTACGAGACGGTCGGCACAGTGATCGAGGCCGGCGCATCTTCCGGCCGTGCGGTCGGGGACCAGGTCTTCGTGCCCGGCGCCAGCTGTTATGCCGAAGCGGCCGGCCTGTTCGGCGCGAGTGCCGCAAGGCTGGTGGTGCCGGGACCGCGGACGGTCCAGATCCGCTTCGAGCGCCCCGAAGAAGCAGCTCTTCTGGCGCTTGCGGCAACAGCCCATCACGCCGTCAGTCGTTCCACGCGGCCGGCGTCTCTGGTTATCGGCCACGGAGTGCTCGGGCGCCTCATTGCACGCATCGTCATGGCCGCCGGACATCCGGCACCGACCGTCTGGGAAAATCTGAACGTCCGCCGCGCTAGTGCGCAGGGCTACGCCGTCACCACATCCGAGGACGATCGAGACCAACGCCATGACGTCATCATCGACGCGAGCGGAGACGCGGCAGTCATCGACACCGCCATCGCCCGTCTCAACCGACAGGGCGAACTTGTTCTTGCAGGATTTTATGGTGGCCGTGTCGATTTCGGCTTCCCGACGGCCTTCATGAAGGAGGCCATGATCGCCATTGCCGCAGAGTTCACGCCGTCAGATCTCGATGCCGTACTCGGCATGGTCGGCGCCGGGCGCCTCTCGCTAGGCGGCCTCATCACCCACCATTCCGCCCCTTCCGATGCCGCTTCGGCCTATCGGACGGCATTCACCGACCCCGACTGCCTGAAAATGATCATCGACTGGAGGAACGCCGCATGAGCCTCGATCTCGCACCGGACGGCTTGGAGCGCCTGCAGGAGAACCTCCGCGAAGAAGCAGCCATCGAACCCGATGCACCGGCAACCGGCAAGGTGACCAAGGAGACGCAGATCATTGCGATCTATGGCAAGGGCGGCATCGGCAAGAGCTTCACGCTCGCCAATCTCTCCTACATGCTGGCCCAGCTCGGCAAGAAGGTGCTGCTGATCGGCTGCGATCCGAAGAGCGACACGACCTCGTTGCTCTTCGGTGGGCGCGCCTGTCCGACAATCCTCCAGACGGCTTCACGCCGCAAGGAAGCCGGCCAGGAAGTCTCGATTTCAGACGTCTGCTTCAAGCGTGACGGCGTCTACGCCATGGAACTGGGAGGCCCGGAAGTGGGTCGCGGCTGCGGCGGACGTGGCATCATCCACGGCTTCGAAACGTTGGAAAAGCTCGGCTTCCACGACTGGGACTTCGACTTCATCCTGCTCGACTTCTTGGGCGACGTGGTCTGCGGCGGCTTCGGCCTGCCGATCGCCCGTGACATGTGCCAGAAGGTCGTCGTCGTCGGATCCAATGACCTGCAGTCGCTCTACGTCGCCAACAATGTCTGTTCGGCGGTCAAGTATTTCCGCAATCTCGGTGGCAATGTGGGCGTCGCGGGTCTCGTCATCAACAAGGATGACGGCACGGGCGAGGCCCAAGCCTTTGCGGACGCGGTTGGCATCCCGGTGCTCGCGTCGATCCCGCAGGATGACGACATCCGCCGCAAGAGTGCCAACTATCAGATCATCGGCACCCATGAATCGCAGTGGGGTCCACTGTTCGAAGCGCTCTCCATCAATCTTGCCGAAGCCCCCCCGATGTTGCCGCGACCACTCGACCAGGACGGGCTGCTCGGCCTGTTCGACGCCAGCGAAACCGGCGCCGATTACAAGCTGCAGCCGGCGACGCCAGAAGACATGTGCGCGGCAGGCACTCTGAACAGGCCTTCCCTGGAAGTCGTCTACGACAACGTGTGAGATCGGGTGAGCATCATGGATGACCTTCGCAAGGAATTTGAGCCGGACGAGACCAACGGGACAGCTCCCGTCGGCACCGATGCGGCCGTCCTTGCCGACGGTGCAGACGGAAATGGCATCGGTTGCCATGGTGGCGCGGAACTCTCCAAGGCAGCAGCGCGCGCCGCCGGCCAGGGTGAGCTCATGGACCGCTTCGAAGCAGACTACCCCAAAGGTCCGCACGATCAGCCGCAATCCATGTGCCCGGCCTTCGGCTCGCTCCGCGTCGGCCTTCGCATGCGCCGCGTCGGCACCATCCTCTCGGGCTCGGCCTGCTGCGTCTACGGCCTGACCTTCACCTCGCATTTCTACGGCGCCAAGCGCTCCGTCGGCTACGTGCCCTTCAACTCGGAGACCCTGGTCACTGGCAAACTCTACGAGGACATCGTCGAGGCCGTGCACCTGATGGCAGATCCGGCCAAGTTCGATGCCGTCGTCGTCACCAATCTCTGCGTCCCCTCAGCCTCAGGCGTGCCGCTCCGGATGCTGCCACGCGAGATCGACGGCGTGCGCATCGTCGGCATCGACGTGCCCGGCTTCGGCGTTCCGACACATGCGGAAGCGAAAGACGTGCTGTCAGGTGCCATGCTCGCCTATGCCCGTCAGGAAATCGGCGAAGGCCCGGTCCAGCGCCCGCGCGGCGGGCTGAAGGACAGACCGACCGTCACCCTGCTCGGCGAGATGTTCCCAGTCGATCCGGTCGTCATCGGTGGCATGCTGGAGCCGATGGGCCTGGCCGCTGGCCCGACCGTTCCCGTTCGCGAATGGCGCGAACTCTATTCGGCTCTCGACTGCGCCGCTGTGGCCGCGATCCATCCCTTCTACACGGCGAGCATTCGCGAATTCCAGGCGGCCGGCCGCCCGATCATCGGCTCGGCTCCTGTCGGTGTCGACGGAACCGATGCCTGGCTGAAGGCGATCGGCGACAGCTGCAACGTACCGGAGGCAAAGACCAATATCAGCCGCAACGCAATGCGCAGCGCAATCAAGGCGGCACTCGCCGAGCACAGAATCAAGGGCCGCATCACACTCTCCGGCTATGAAGGTTCCGAATTGCTGGTCGCTCGCCTGCTCGTCGAACTCGGCGCGGATCTCCGCTATGTCGGCACCGCCTGTCCAAAGACGCCCTACAACCGCGAAGATGCCGAGTGGCTCTCCGCGCATGGGGTGCAGTTGCGCTTCCGCGCATCGCTGGAGCAGGACCTCGCTGCCTTCGCCGAATTCAAGCCCGACCTCGCCATCGGCACGACCCCCGTCGTTCAGAAAGCTAAGGAGGCAGCTACCCCTGCCCTCTACTTCACCAACCTGATTTCCGCCCGCCCCTTGATGGGTCCGGCGGGTGTCGCCTCGCTGCCAGCGGTCATCAATGCCGCCATCGGCAACAAGGACCGCTTCCTCGCCATGAACGCCTTCTTCGAGGGCGTCGGCAAAGGCGATAGCGCGGGCATCTGGGAAGAAGTGCCAGAAGACCGCAGCGCCTATCGCAAGAAGTTCGCCGCCAAGGTCAAGCAGTCCCGCAACGCCGTCGACAATGGGGAGAGCGTCGGATGCTGATCCTCGACCACGACAGAGCCGGCGGCTACTGGGGCAGTGTCTATGCCTTCACCGCGATCAAGGGGCTGCAGGTCATCATCGACGGCCCTGTTGGCTGCGAGAACCTGCCGGTCACATCGGTCCTTCACTACACCGACGCCCTTCCACCGCATGAACTGCCCATCGTCGTCTCCGGCCTGTCGGAAGACGAACTTGGCCAGCATGGCACGGAGGGCGCGATGAAGCGGGCGCGTCTCGCGCTCGATCCGGACCTGCCGGCTGTCGTCGTCACCGGCTCGATCGCCGAAATGATCGGCGGCGGCGTGACGCCTGAAGGCTCCAACATCGTCCGCTTCCTGCCGCGCACCATCGACGAAGACCAATGGCAGAGCGCCGACCGCGCGCTGAAATGGCTGTGGACAGAGTTCGGCCCGAAGGGCGGCAAGGTGCCGGCTCCGCGCCGGCGCCCCGAAGGCGCAAAGCCGCGTGTCAATATCATCGGCCCGATCTACGGCACCTACAACATGCCATCGGATCTCGCCGAGATCCGCCGCCTCGTCGAGGGGATGGGCGCTGAGATCAACATGGTCTTCCCGCTGGGCAGCCATCTCGAAGACGTACGCAAGCTTGCCGATGCCGATGCCAATATCTGCCTCTATCGCGAATTCGGCCGTCTGCTCTGCGAGACGCTCGATCGCCCCTATCTGCAGGCTCCGATCGGCATTCATTCGACGACGGCCTTCCTGCGCGAACTCGGCGACATGCTCGGGCTCGACCCTGAACCCTTCATCCTGAAGGAAAAACACACGACGCTGAAGCCGCTCTGGGATCTCTGGCGCTCCGTCACCCAGGACTTCTTCGCCACTGCGAGCTTCGCGATCGTCGCAAACGAGACCTATGTGCGCGGCATCCGCAATTTCCTCGAGGAGGAAATGGGCCTGCCCTGCAACTTCGCGATCCCGCGCAAGGCGGGATCGAAGACCGACAATATCGAGGTCGCGGAGCTCACGGCCAAAAAGCCGCCGATGATCATGTTCGGCTCGTTCAACGAGCGCATGTACATGGCTGAGCGCGGTGCTCGCGGCAAGTTCGTCCAGCTGTCCTATCCCGGCGCCATCGTTCGCCGCCATCCCGGCACGCCTGTCATGGGCTATTCGGGTGCGGCCTGGCTTATCCAGGAAGTCTGCAACGCCCTCTTCGACATGCTGTTCGACATTCTGCCGCGCGCCGGAGAACTCGACGCGATCGAAGCGACGACGGCCCGTCCCCGCAGCGAGATGGCCTGGCAGTCCGATGCCCAGGCATCACTGGAAACATTCATCGGTAACGAGCCCGTGCTCGTGCGCATCTCGGCCGCAAAGCGACTGAGGGAAGCGGCGGAGCGTGAGGCCCGCCGGGCAGAAGAACACGAAGTTACCCGTGACCATGTCGAGACGGCCGCCCGCCTCGAGGGAGCCTACGCATGAGCAACGGAACGAGACCCTTGCGAGGGACAACTGGAGGTGAAGCCATGATCACTGCAACCCGATCCGATCAGGACCTGCGTCGACATCGCGACCGCCAGTCAGAGCGCAAGAACATGCAGCGTCTCTACCTGCTCCTTTATCCGCTGTGCCTATGCGCAGCCTTGACATCGAGGCTCGCCGGCCATGCCGAGGACGCTGCCGGGCGCCCCGACCAATCCATCTTCGCCGAGGCTCGCTCCTCGGCCTATGCAGCTGCCGGTTACGCATTCCACGCGTGACCCGATCCCTTTGCCGGTGTTCTCGACACCGGCAGAACCCCGGCAAGTCTCCTCAAAGACTTGCCGAAACCCAGCCGCGGGGGCGCCGCGGTGTTCGAGACTAGGAGGTGAATTTGATGGCTGAAACATCAAATGTTTCACTTTCGGGTCTGACCGAAAGCGAAGCGCGCGAGGTCCATGGATTCTTCATCCAAGGCTTCATGATATTCACGGCGATAGCCATCGTCGCGCATATCTTGGTCTGGATGTGGCGTCCCTGGATCCCGGGTCCGGAAGGTTACAGCTCTCTCGAGGGCATTAACCAGACGGCTCTCACGCTTCTGCCGATGTTGACCTGAGGAGGACGCGATATGTGGAGAGTCTGGCTTATGTTCGACCCGCGCAAAGCGCTGGTTGCACTGTCTGTATTCCTGTTCACGCTTGCGATCCTGATCCACTTCATCCTGCTGAGCACGGAACGCTTCAACTGGCTGGAGGGCAAGCCCCTCACGACCAGTTCTCTGGAGCAATCCCTCTCTGAAGGCGTGGATTTCAGGCTCATCGGCTGAAAGCCCAAGACGGCAGCGGGCGGCACCTCGGTCTCGCCCGCCGCCAAATGGCATGACCCGACAACGCCGCCTGGCTGATCACCTCTGGAGGAAACGAACATGGCGCTGCTGAGTTTTGAACGCAAATATCGCGTACGAGGCGGGACGCTGCTCGGAGGCGATCTCTTCGATTTCTGGGTAGGTCCGTTCTATGTGGGCTTCTTCGGCGTCACCACGGCCTTCTTCGCCACACTCGGAACGGCCCTTCTGATCTATGGCGCGGCACTCGGTCCGACATGGAACATCTGGCAGATTTCGATCGCGCCGCCGGACCTGTCCTATGGGCTTGCACTGGCCCCGCTGAAGGAAGGCGGTCTTTGGCAGATCGTTACGGTCTGTGCGCTGGGGGCCTTCATTTCCTGGGCGCTGCGCGAAGTGGAGATCTGCCGGAAGCTCGGCATGGGCTACCACGTGCCCTTCGCCTTCTCCTTTGCGATCTTTGCCTATACGACGCTTGTCGTCTTCCGCCCACTGCTGCTCGGTGCCTGGGGCCATGGCTTTCCCTACGGCATCTTCAGCCATCTCGATTGGGTGTCCAACGTCGGCTACCAATACCTGCATTTCCACTACAATCCGGCGCATATGATTGCGGTGACCTTCTTCTTCACCACGACGCTGGCGCTGTCCCTGCATGGCGGGCTCATCTTGTCGGCTGCCAATCCGGGTGCATCGAACACCGAGCCCGGCAAGCAGGCCGAAGTGAAGACACCTGAATACGAAGACACATTCTTCCGCGACATCATCGGCTACTCGATCGGCACGCTGGGCATCCACCGCCTCGGCCTGATCTTGGCGCTGAACGCGGGCTTCTGGAGCGCCGTCTGCATCATCATCAGCGGACCGTTCTGGAACCAAGGCTGGCCGCAATGGTGGAACTGGTGGCTGACGCTGCCGATCTGGAACTGAGGGGGACCGGACCATGTTCTTAGCGCAGTATCAAAACATCATCACGCCCATACAGATCAGCGGTCCGCTGGAAGAGGGCATGCCCCTTCCCGCCGGCGACAGTCCGCGCGCCGGCAAGCCAACCCTGGTGCGCCTGTTCGGTATGATCGGCAACGCCCAGATCGGGCCGATCTATCTGGGCTACCTCGGCACGCTCTCGCTCGTCTTCGGCTTCATCGCCTTCGAGATCATCGGCCTCAACATGCTGGCGTCCGTCGGCTGGGATCCGATCCAGTTCGTCCGCCAGCTCTTCTGGCTGGGGCTGGAACCGCCCAGTGCCGAATACGGGTTGAAGGTCCTGCCGCCACTGGCGGAAGGTGGCTGGTGGCTGATCGCCGGCTTTTTCCTCACGACATCCGTTCTCCTGTGGTGGGTGCGCGTCTATCGCCGCGCACGTCAGCTGGAGATGGGCACCCATGTCGCCTGGGCTTTCGCCGCAGCGATCTTTCTCTTCCTGTCATTGGGCTTCATTCGCCCGCTCCTGATGGGCAATTTTTCGGAAGCCGTGCCCTTCGGCATCTTCCCGCACCTGGACTGGACCGCGGCCTTCTCGATCCGTTACGGCAATCTCTACTACAATCCGTTCCACTGCCTCTCAATCGTCTTCCTGTATGGCTCCGTCCTGCTCTTCGCGATGCATGGTGCAACCATCCTCGCCGTCGGCAAATATGGCGGTGAGCGCGAGCTCGAGCAGATCACCGACCGCGGCACCGCTTCCGAACGCGCAGCCCTCTTTTGGAGATGGACCATGGGCTTCAATGCCACGATGGAATCCGTCCACCGCTGGGCCTGGTGGTTCGCCATTCTGACCCCGATCACCGGCGGCATCGGCATCCTGCTGACAGGGACTGTCGTCGACAACTGGTACCTCTGGGGCATCAACCACGGGATCGTGTCCCCGCTGCCGGGCTATCCCGGCGTCGTCGACCCGGCGCTTTGAGGAGAACGACGATGAAACTCTGGATTCCCTTCGCCGTCTCCGCCGGTTCCCTGCTGACGATCGCAAGCTTCGTCGGCGCCGGCTGGGATGCGCCTCCTGTCGAAACCACGCAGATCGGCTTCCGCGGTACAGGCATGTATATTCACCGTGACGTCGAGAAGCAGGAAGCGCTCGCAGTCGCCAATGTGGCACCGGAAGCCCCTTGGGAGGCCGATCCGGCCGGAGACAAGGCACGCGACTTGTATGAGAACGTCCAGATCCTGGGCGATCTCTCCGACGATCAGTTCAACCAGTTCATGGCCTCGATCACGGAATGGATCGCGCCGGAGGCCGGCTGCAACTACTGCCACAACCCGGAAAACCTCGCCTCCGACGAAGTCTACCAAAAGGTCGTCGCCCGCCGCATGATCCAGATGACCCAGGCGATCAATGTCGACTGGCAGAGCCATGTCGGCCAGGTCGGCGCCACCTGCTACACCTGCCATCGCGGCCAGGCGATCCCCGTCAACTACTGGTACGAGGATCTGGAACCCAAGCCGGCCGGCGGCATGACACAGAACCGGGCGGGCCAGAATGTCGTCGCCAAGTTCGGCGGCAACTCTTCGCTGCCGCAGAATGCCCTGAAGGACTACCTGCTGGATGCCAAGCAGATCCGTGTACACTCGACGACGGCTCTGCCGACCGGCACCAATCTCGCCGGCACCAAGCAGACGGAGGCGACATGGTCGCTGATGATGCACATGTCGGAATCGCTCGGCGTGAACTGCACGACCTGTCACAACAGCCGGGCCTTCAACGCCTGGGACGAAAGCCCGCCGCAGCGCGTAACCGCCTGGCACGGGATCAGACTGGTACGTGACATCAATGCCAATTACATGGTCGGCCTGACCCCGGTCTTCCCGGCAACCCGAAAAGGACCTGAGGGCGACGTCTTCAAGGTTGGTTGCGGCACCTGCCATGCGGGCGTCCAGAAGCCTCTGAATGGCGTCTCGATGCTGCAGGCCTATGCGGACTCGCTGGTGAAAAAGGGCCCCATGGAAGTTCCGGACTTCACCACCTACCAGCCTGGCATCACTCAGGTCATGGCACCTGCGGGACAGGCTGCCACGCCCCCGGCTGAACCTGCGGTGGCCACACCACCGGCAGATCCGGCGCCCGCTACGCCGCCGGCTGACCCAACCGTTGTCACGCCACCGGCGGCTCCAGCGACACCCTAGCCGATTGCGGCGGACCGCCCGCCGACAGAGTAACGGCCTCCCAAGGCGGGCCGCAACGGGAAGGGGAGCTCTGGGGCTTCCCTTCTTGCTGTGTGCCGTCCTGCATTCTGCAAGCTTTTTAAAGACCGCGCGCCAAGAATGGCGCTGCCGGTATGTGGCCGACGCCGATGGATTAGCGATTGGATTTGGGAGGATTGACGCTCGGCCTCAGGCCGCTTCCAAGAAGCTCAAGCCGGGGAAGCGTTGTAGATAGATCCGGAACCAGGGTGTGAAGTCCTGCGGGCGCTCCTGCACCTCTTTGCGGAGCGCAACCGGCGCAATCCAGCGGACATCCTCGACCTCGGCCTCGACAGGCTCGATCCGAAGCGTCCGTTTGTCGACCTGAGCGCTGAACAACGTTACGCGTTCATGCTCCTTCAGCCCCTGCCCAACATCTGCTGCGTATTCCACTGTCTGGTGGCGCGTGAGCGGCACAGTGAAGCCGAGCTCCTCGGTCAGGCGCCGCTCGGCGCAATGTTCGACGGTCTCGTCCCAGTGGGGATGCGTGCAGCAGGTATTGGCCCAGAGGCCGGCGCAATGATACTTGCTCGACGCGCGTTTCTGGATCAGCAGCAGATCGCCGTCGAACACGAAGACCGATACAGCAAGATGCAACTGACCGTCGAGATGCGCCTGCATCTTCTCGATCGGATAAAGCGATCCGTCACCGGCGATCGCCGGGATGTAAATGCTTTCGGTCATCCTGTCCGGTTCCACACAGATCCCAGAGCTTGCCGATACGGCCTTTGCCCCGACTACGCAACCGCCCTTGCAAGAGCACATTGTGACCAGAGCGAACAGAGCGCTTCGGCCAGATGCTCGATATCAGCGTCGCTGTGCAGCGGCGTCGGCGTAATCCGCAGGCGCTCCTTGCCGACAGGCACAGTCGGATAGTTGATTGGCTGCACATAGATGCCGAAATCGTCGAGCAGTACGTCCGAGATCCATTTGCACTTTGCCGCATTGCCGACCATGACAGGCACGATATGGCTGGGATTGTGCATATGCGGAATGCCCCGAACATCGAGCGCACGCCGAACCTTCGCGACGGTGGATTGATGCAAATGGCGCTCGAAGCTGCTTTCCTTGAGATGCCGGATCGACGCAGTTGCCGCTGCCGCCAGTGCCGGCGGGATCGCGGTCGTGAAGATGAAACCCGAAGCGAAGGAACGGACGAAGTCGACGAGCACGGCCGGCCCGGTGATATAGCCGCCCATGACGCCGAATGCCTTGCCCAACGTACCCTCGATGACAGTCAGTCTGTCCATCAGGCCTTCGCGCTCGGCGACACCGCCGCCGCGCGGCCCATACATGCCGACCGCATGCACTTCGTCGAGATAGGTGATCGCGCCGAACTGGTCGGCGACATCGCAGATCTCCTTGATCGGCGAGATGTCGCCATCCATCGAATAGACGCTCTCGAAAGCGACAAGTTTCGGCGCGGCCGGATCGTCGGCTGCCATCAGCTCGCGCAGGTGCTTGTAGTCGTTATGCCGGAACTGCCGCTTGATGCAGCGGGAATGACGGATGCCTTCGATCATCGAGGCGTGATTGAGCGAGTCCGAATAGCAGATGATGCCCGGGATCTTTGCGAGCAGCGTGCCGAGCGCTGCCCAGTTCGACACGTAACCCGAGGTGAATATCAACGCACCTTCCTTGCCATGCAGGTCCGCCAGCTCCTGCTCGAGCAGGACGTGATAGTGATTGGTGCCGGAAATGTTGCGCGTGCCGCCGGCACCGGCGCCGCACTTGCGGATGACCTCGATCATGCGCTCGGTCACGAGCGGGTTCTGGCCCATTCCGAGATAATCATTCGAGCACCAGACGGTGACCTCGCGGGCCGTCCCGTCACCATTATGAAACGCGGCTTTCGGAAAGGCCGAGCAGTGACGCTCCAGATCCGCGAATACGCGGTAGTTGCCGGCAGTGTGCAGGCCGGCGAGCGCCTCTTCCATGTGCTGGAAAACAGTCATCAGTCTTTCCTCTTCCCGATCGTGTCTTTTGCAATTGCTGTCCAGGAGGTGTGAGGCACGGACACAGGCCCACCCTCCTTGAGTGCGGCGACACCGTCCGCCGCAGGGCGAATGGCAAGTTTGGCCCGTTCCTGTTTTGCCATTGCCCAGCGCCAGAGCGCCGTGTCGGAAATGGGAAGCACGAGGACCAGGTGTTCGATGATGGCAAGCGCCATGAACGTGGCGAGCAGCGTGTGGCCGACGACGGAATGCGCCTGGGTTGCGCGGTTTGCTCCCACAATGAGGATGGCGAACAGGCCTGCCGCGATCGCCAAAAAGATGGGAAACAGGGGCGTCAACCGATCCGTCTTGAAATAGCTCTTCAGGTGCCGGATGCCCTTCGGCATCAACTCGCTGACGGCATGCGGCGCGCCGAGGAAAATGACAAGCTTGGCTGAGATTCGCATGCCCCAGAGCAGCCCGAATGCGGCAAGCCCGAAGAGGTTGACGGAGCCTTCGAGCGACAGCCAAAGGGCAATCGCAGTGACCAGAATGGCGATCTCGTGATCGCTGACCGCCTCCCAGGCGGCGCGGAAACGGCTGAATCCCGTCAGTCCCGGCGGGCACTCACCCGTCCGACGTCCGGTCAGTATCCCAGTCAGGAAAGCTGCCTCGTGCCATGCCCATACGAGCAATGCGCCGAAGAAGCCGACATAGGAACCGAGCACCGTCGGTTCCTGTGCCCCCCACAGCATCAGGATGAAACCGAAGGCCCCGACCAGTGTCATCAGCCCCATCAGAGAAAGGGCCCTGCCCCGCGGCCCGTCGGAGCGGTTGACCATGGCCAGCACCAGCCCGGTCGAAAGCCACCATACGGAGATGGCGACCAGAACGACAGCGAGCGGGTGCGTGAAGGTCATGACAATCTCCTCACCAGACCGGCTGCAGGCGGGACGTGGCTGGGATGGCGTTGGATTTGGTCGGAATCACATACATCCGGACAAAATTGACGGCCGCCGCAGCCGACCAGAAGCCCTTGGCGATCTTTCCGCCGAGCCCACCTTTTTCATTGGCCGCCATGATCTTGCGGTTGATCCGCTCCATCCGGCGGAAACCCTCATGCAGGGCCGGATTGTCGAGATCGAGCACGAGCGGAAAGCACTGGCGCGAGATCTCGCTAGTCAGCCGGAAGACCTTCATGTCGTAGTCGTCGATATCCACGCCGAGCCCCTTGTGGAAGGCCGGCCGCATATGGTCGCGCACATACATGGTCGCAAATACCGCGAGCAGGAAGAACTTGATCCAGTACTTGTTCATGCCCTCCATCAGCCGCTTGTCGGAGCGGATGATCAGCGAGAAGGCCTCGCCATGGGAGAACTCGTCATTGCACCACTCGCGGAACCACTTGAAGATCGGGTGGAAGCGCTGTTCGGGATGCTTTTCGAGATGCCGGAAAATGGTGATGTAGCGGGCATAACCGATCTTCTCGGACAGATAGGTCGCGTAGTAGATGAATTTCGGCTTGAAGAAGGTGTACTTCTTCGCCTTGGCAAGGAAGCCCATGTTCACGCCGATGCCGAATTCCTTCAGCGCATCGTTGATGAAGCCGGCATGGCGGGACTCGTCGCGGCTCATGTAGCCGAAGAGCTCGCAGATCTCCTGGTTCTTGCCGCGTCGCTTCATCTCCTTGTAGAGAACGCAGCCCGAGAATTCGGAGGTGAGCGACGAGACGAGGAAGTCGATGAACTCCTCGCGCAGGTCGTCCGGCAGCCCTTCGATGTCGATATCGTCCCACTGCTCGTTGCGCTTGAAGTGCCCGCGGTTCGGATCGCTCTTCATCTGCGCGATGAGCACGTCCCACTCGGCGCGCACCGGCTCGACATTGATCTTGTCCATCTCTTCGAAATCGGTGGTGTAGAAGCGAGGTGTCAGCATCGTGGAGACGAGCGCGCTGCGGGTCGTATCGCTGACCCCAGCCATGCGCTCCTCGACGGTCGGCTCGTGATCGGAAAGATCGCTTGGCGAAACATGGTTGTTCATGACATTGCCCTCTCCGTGAAGCTGAATTCGCACAATTCCATCATATCCAGGTCGCCGGTGGCGCGGATCCAGGCCCGTTCCAGTGCGCCGGCCCGGGTGATGGTTGCCTTGCGGCGAAAATTCTGGCTGGAGCCATAGGGGATCTGGACCGGTGCGCCGTGCACGAGCACTTCATCACCCGGATGGACGACTACCCCGTTGTCGAACCTTAAGTGCGCACCAAGCGCCTCGAAGGTGTTGTTGATCTCGACGGTACAATCGACCGTCTCCTTCCGTCGCATCAAGGCAAAGACCGGGTTCATTGGCTTTCTCCTCCCTGTGAGCCCAGAAGGGCTTCGAATGCAGCCACGTTGTCGCGGCCAAAGGCATCGAGATAAATCCGTTCGCCGGTTCCCGTATCGGACAGGCTGATTCCACCGGCGTCCCACTTGATCAGTCGGTAGGGCGTATCGAACGGCACCTTGGAGACCTGACGCATGCGCTCGAAAGCGCGCAGCGAACCGGGCACGAAGCCACCGGCCTGCGGAGCATAGCTTGCGATCTCCTGGCCCGTCGTAGCATCAGTCACGACGACGAAGTCAGCCGAGCTGCGGGTAATGATGACGTCGCGGATGGCGATCGGTGCAGCCTGCTGCTGCTTGACGAGACCGAGCCCCGTGGTCTTTCCGAACAGGATTGCGCCCGCCGTAAAGGCGAGAAGACCGACAAGACCGAAAAACAAGCCACGGGGGACCCGATTAGGCGTCTTGCCCTTGCGGTCTGCCCAGTAGCCGAGATGCGAGGCCGATCCCATGACGCGCTCCTATTCGGCTGCGACGACGGAAGGCGGCATGGCACTTCCGGCTGTCTCTTGCACGATGATCCGTGGCTGCTCTGCGCGCGCGCCACGATACTGTCCGATCGCAGCCGACAGCACACTGGCCACCTTTGTCGCGTCCGGCAGGTAGATCAGGCTCGGCTCCGGCTTGGCGAAGCGGAAGCCGCGCACATGCGGCCACTGGATGAGCCAGGAAAGGCGCTGTTCCGGCACCAAAGCGATCGCGATCAAACCAGCCTTGTCGCCGATCCGGGCGAGCGACACGCTGTCGATCTGTCGGAAGGGGAGATTGAGGGTCATCGAGATCGCTACACCGAAGCGCATCACTACGCGCTCCGTTGTGATCGTGTAGAGGGTCGTCTTCTCCACCGCCCAGGAAAACAGCTCGATCATGCCGATCAGCAGACCGGCCAGCGCCGTCAGAACCGCGACCGAGAAGAGGATGCCGCCCGCCGGGTGGCCATCCGAAAGACCGGCCGCGATCGCCCAGCTGGCGAGGATGAGGAAGTAGCCGACGATCCAGCGGACCTTCAGCAGATGGCGGGCGACGAGGGCAGAGGATGGCCGCCCTTGCCACAGGATGACCTCACCGACCGGAGGCACGCCGGGAAGGCCCGGCAGCGGCTCGATCTCGTGTTCTCGCGTGACGAACTGTTTCACAGCAGTGGCTCCTGACGAAGGCGATCCGCATAGAGGAGACCGGCGCCGAAATAGGCGGCGATCTTGTCTTCCTCGAGCAAGGTCACGAGTTCGGGGCGAGCGGTCGCGGGCACATCCGCGAACTGCGCCGCGGTCACCGCATGCACATAGAGATGCCGGACATTGCCGCGGCCGGTCTGGAATACGACGAAGTTGTTGGGCAGAAGCACCGTGCGCCCGCCTTCACCAAGCTCCACTTCGTAGTAGCGGATCAGATGTTCGGCACGGTCCACCCACATGTCCCTGACGGTTCCCGCCACCTGACGGTCGCAACCGAGGACAACCAGACCACGCGGATCGGCGGCACCTTCGGCGAGACCGAAACCATCAGCCACGCGCATTGGCACGATGCGCGCATCGCCATGAGCTGTGACGTCAGGCTTGTCGGAACGCTCGGCCCAGGAGCCGGGACCAATGCCGGCGAGCAGCGGATTGCCGACCGGTTCGGACGGATAGCCGGGAGCCGGCGCGATGCGGCGGCTGGAGAACTTGCGCTCGTCGCGCTTGAAGTCCGGAACCTGCTTGATCCCCTGGCCATGCGGCAGGAGGAAGGTCTTCTTTGGTGGCACGAAGAGCCAGGGGCTCTTGTTGTAGCGACCCGTCACATCCTCTTCGAGCGGATAGCCCTCGCGGCGGTCTTCCTGGCGCAGATACCAGATCAGCCCCGCAAAGAAGAGCCAGAACGCGTAGAGCACCACTTGTGCGACATCGATATTCCCAACCAGCGACCCGGTCATATCAGACCCTCCCGTGTAAAGCGCTTCCGCCGGCGGTCAGCCGGGCAGCTCCGCCAATCCAAAACGCATGTTGTGCAGATAGTCCCTCTGGTAGCGCCGGCCGGTGAGCGGACCCAAGACCGCCAGGCACAAGAAGAGAAGAATGATTTCAAAGGTATAGACGACGAGATAACCAGCAGCCGGCGTCATCATGGCCTCGCCCAGCGAGCCGTTGAGCGCCAATGCATTGATCGTGTTCTTGATCACGCCACCAGCCAGCATGCTGGCGCCAATGGCGGTCGCCTGCACAGCGCCCCAGGCACCGACGACAAGGCCGCTGTCCGAGCGATCGGCAATGCCGATGGCGGCCAGCATGGTGCCAACGGCAAATAGCCCACCGCCCAGACCGATACCGAAGGCACCGAGATGAAAGAGCGCATTGAAACCGAGCGGCGAGGCAAAGATGACAGCGCAGAAGGCCCCGAGACCGATCAGCAAGCCCCTAGCTGCGACCCGGTACATCTGCGCGCCACGCTGAAGGCTGTGGGCCGCCCAGGCGAAACCGACCATGGTTCCGAAGGCCCAGAGCCCCGTCAGGCGCGTCGTTTCCCCGACGGTGAGGCCGAGGATTTCGCCACCATAGGGCTCAAGCAGGATATCCTGCATCGAGAAGGCAGCCGATCCGATGGCAACGGCGAGCAGCAGACGCATGACGCCAGGCGCGCTGCGATAATCATCGAGGGCATCGAAGAAGCTCGACAGATCCCGGTCAACAGCGGTGCGGCGCACATCACGCGCTTCCTGCTTCCAGATCGCGATCACATTGATGATGATGGTGAGCAGCGCCGTGCCCTGGATGACCTGGATCAGAACCTTCGGGGAGAAATCGACCAAAAACACGCTGTAGAAGCTGGAGGCCCCGATCATGCCCGTCAGCAGCATGAAATAAAGCAGTGCCACGACCCGCGGACGCTTTTCCTCTGGCACGAGATCGCTGGCGAGTGCCAGGCCCGCCGTCTGCGACATATGCATGCCGAAGCCGGTGAGAATGAAGGCAAGGCTTGCACCTGCAGCCCCGGCCCAATCGGGTCCAAGCGTCTGCGATTGCAGGAGAAGAAGAGCAAAGGGCATGATCGCCAGGCCGCCGAATTGCAGCAGGCTGCCGAGCCAGACATAGGGCACGCGCCGCCAGCCGAGCACCGATTTATAGGTGTCCGATCGGAAGCCGAAGAGCAGGCGCAGCGGAGCGGCCAGAACCGGAATGGCGACCACCGCCGAGACGAGCGCGACGGAAACGCCGAGCTCGACGATCAGCACACGGTTCAGTGTGCCGGTCAGGAGAACGAGCACGCACCCGGCCGAAACCTGGAACAACGAAAGACGCAGCAGACTCGACAACGGCATCTCGGCCGACGCCGCATCCGCAAACGGCATGAAGCGCGTTCCAAGCTTCTGCCAGAACGAGATCATTTTGCGGTTGGCGGCAGCAATCGTCATGACCGGATCACCTCCATGGCTTGCGAGGTATAAAAGCCTACGGCAACCTTGTGGCTGCGAGCTGCCTGCCAGTGGGCAAACTCCGGATGGTCGATCATCTCGGCGATGAGTCGTGATGGATCGACCGGATAGATCGCCGGCGCCCGGTTTCCGCGTGGAAAAACCTTGCCCGCAGCCAGCATGGCCCGCAGCAGGCGCGAGCCGGGGGCGAGCGTGAAGATCATCTGTCGCGAAGTGCGCTCAGCGAGTGTGTGCAGAACACGCACGGCATCGGCCGGACGGTAATGGATCAGCACGTCCATCGCGACCACGGCATCGAAATGTCCGTGACGGGGGTCCAGCATGTCGCCGCTGTGGAAGGTGACCGAGCCCTTGAAGCGCCCGTGTGCGGCTTCAATCTCATGCGCCCGCTGGCGGGCATGGGCGATCATCTGCGCCGAGAGATCGATGCCGACGACTTCGGCGCCGCGTGCGATGAGTTCGAAGGATAGAACTCCGGAACCGCAGCCTGCGTCCAGGATCCGCCAGCCCGTCAGGTCCGCCGGGAGCCAGGAGGCGAGCGTGCCACGCATCTCTTCGCGACCTTTCCGCACTGTGGCGCGGATGCCGCTCACTGGCTGGTCGCCGGTCAGGCGTTTCCAGGCATCGAGCGCCGTACGGTCGAAGTAGTGTTCGATTTCACCGGTGCGTCTGATGTAATCGGCCTGGCTCATGACAACCTCACTCGAAGCCGAGAAATTCGAAGATTTCCCGGTCCTTCATGGGTTCTGCTTCCAGAGCGGGCGTGCCCGCCCAGAGCCGCTCGGCCAGTTGCGTATATTCGTTTTGAAGGCCGACGATCTCCGGGCTGTCACCCATTTCGAACAAGGTGCACTTCTTCAGCCGGCTGAGCCGCACATGGTCCGAATCCTGGATATGGGCGAGGCGTGTCAGGCCGATCGCTGCGTTGTAGCGGTCGATCTGATCGGTCTCGCGCGAACGGTTGGCAATCACGCCGCCCAGCCGCACCTCATAGTTCTTCGACTTCGCCTTGATGGCAGCAACGATCCGGTTCATCGCGAAGATGGAATCGAAGTCGTTGGCGGCAACGATGACAGCGCGTTCCGCATGCTGCAGCGGCGAGGCGAAGCCGCCGCAGACGACGTCGCCGAGCACATCGAAAATCACGACATCGGTATCGTCAAGCAGATGGTGCTCCTTGAGCAGCTTGACCGTCTGGCCGACAACATAGCCGCCGCAACCGGTACCAGCCGGCGGGCCGCCCGCCTCGATGCACTGGACCCCGTTGTAGCCTTCGACCATGTAGTCTTCCGGGCGGAGCTCTTCGGAATGGAAGTCGACCTTTTCGAGAACGTCGATAACAGTCGGAATCAGGCTCTTGGTCAGCGTGAAGGTGGAATCATGCTTCGGGTCGCATCCGATCTGCAGCACGCGCTTACCGATCTTGGAAAAGGCGACCGAGAGGTTGGACGACGTCGTCGACTTGCCGATCCCGCCCTTGCCGTAGACTGCGAAGACCTTGGCACCGTCGATCTCCATGGTCGGGTCGAGATGCACCTGAACGCTGCCTTCCCCATCCGACCTTTCCCGAAGCTTCTGAGCAATGCGGGCCTCGCGTTCCGCGGTCTTGCCATGGGTGTAGATGTTCATTGGGCAGCCTCCCTGACCAGCCCCTCGAGACGGTCTTCCAATTCTTCACCGGCCTGTTTCAGGGCGGCGAGCGTTTCTGCATCCGGCTGCCAATAGTTGCGCTCATGCGCCTCGATCAGCCGGTTTGCGACGCGGGCGGCCGAAGCCGGATTGAGTGTTGCCAGCCGTTCGCGCATGGCCGGATCGAGCACGAAGGTTTCCGTGATCTGCTGGTAGACCCAGGGGTCTACGTCGCCTGTCGTCGCAGACCAGCCGAAGGTGTTTGTCACCTGCGTCTCGATGTTGCGCACGCCCTCGTAGCCATGCTTCAGCATGCCTTCGAACCACTTCGGATTGAGCGTGCGTGTCCGTGTCTCCAGCGCGACCTGCTCACCAAGGGTGCGCACCCGTCCCTCACCCTGCGTCTGGTCGGAGATGAAGACCGGCAGCGAACCGCCACCCTTGGCCCGCGTGACCGCCTTCGTCAGGCCGCCCAGCGTGTCGAAGTAATTCTCGATCGTGGTCACGCCGATCTCGACGGAATCGAGGTTCTGATAGGCCATGTCGACCTGCCCGATCATCGCATCGAACACCTCGGCCTGGTGACTGGTCTTGCCGCGACGGTTGATGGCGAAGCTCTTGCGGTTGCTGTAGGTCTGCGCGATTTCGTCATCGTCACTCCAGGACGAGGACGCGACCAGCATGTTGACGTTGGAGCCATAGGCGCCATCGGCATTCGAAAAGACGCGGTAAGCCGCCGCCTCGATGTCGCAGCCATGGCTTTCGCAATAGGCGAGCGCGTGCTTGCGAATGAAATTCATCTCGACCGGCTCGTCGGCGACAGCTGCGAGATAGCTCGCCTCGGCCAGCATACTGGCCTGGATGGGCAGGAGATCCCGGAAAATGCCCGAGAGCGTCATCACCGCATCGATGCGGGGACGCTGCAGTTCCTCGAGCGGCACCAGAACAGCGCCGCAGACGCGGTTATAGGCATCGAGCCGCGGACGTGCGCCCATCAGTGCCATGGCCTGCGCCAGCGGGGCGCCGCCAGTCTTCAGATTGTCGGTGCCCCACAGGACGACAGCCACCGTTTCGGGCAGGCGCCCATCCGTCGCGAGATAACGCTCCAAGACCTTCGCCGCCTGCCGCTCGCCATCCTGGATGGCAAATGCACTCGGGATGCCGAACGGATCGAAACCGTGAATATTGCGACCGGTCGGCAGCAGTTCCGGCGTGCGCAACAGGTCACCAGAGGGCGACGGGAGCACATAGCGGCCGTCCAGCGCCCGGACGAGGCCGTCGATCTCTCCATTGTGGGACAGTTCGCGGTTCATCGTGACCAGCTTGTCGATGCACTCCTTGAGCTCACCGACCGCATTCTTGATAATCCGCGAAGTCTGCGCGCTGTCACCTTTGGAAATCGCCACGAGCAAATCTGCCTGAAGCTGCGGCTGGACGACGGCCGGCATATTGGCGGCGACATGTTCGAGCATCTCCAAACGCTCACTTTCGTCCATGGCTCGGCCGGCAATGTGCAGACCATGGGGAATGAGCGCATATTCGACTTCGGCCACCTCGGCCACGAGCGCCTGAATCAGGTCGGCTTCGGCAAGCGCGATACCATCCTTGCCCAGATCCAGTTGATCCGCCTGTACCCGGATGAGCTGGAACAGTCTCTCGCGCTCGACCCGTGCCTCGGGTGCGGCACTGCGATAGCGGTCCAGGCTGCCCTTGATCTCCGTCAGACCCTTGTAGAGGCCGGAATGGGTGATCGGCGGCGTGAGATAGGAAATCAGCGTCGCAGCCGACCGGCGCTTGGCGATTGTGCCTTCAGACGGGTTGTTCGCGGCATAGAGATAGAAGTTGGGCAAGGCGCCCAGCAGGCGATCTGGCCAGCAGTCCGCAGACAGGCCGACCTGCTTGCCCGGCATGAATTCGAGCGCGCCGTGGGTCCCGAAATGCAGGACGGCATCAGCGCGGTAGGTCTCGCGCAAATAGCGGTAGAAAGCGGCAAAGGCATGGTTCGGTGCAAAGCCACCTTCGAACAGGAGGCGCATCGGATCGCCCTCGTAGCCGAAGGGTGGCTGGATCGCGATCAAGAGGTTTCCATACTGGCGACCGAGCACGAAGATGCCGCGACCATTGCTCAGAACGCGACCCGGCGCCGGGCCCCATTTCGCTTCGATGTCGGCCAGATGCTGTTCGCCACGCACATGCTGATCGACGGGAATGACCACGTGCACATTGGCTTCGACGCCGTAAAGTGGCGCATTGCCCTCGAGTATGCCTTCCTTCAGCGCTTCCGCATCGGCGGGCAGGTCAATCGCATAACCCTCTGCCTTCAGCCGACGCATGGTCTCGAAAAGGCTCTCGAACACGGAGAGATAGGCAGCCGTTCCGATGCTCCCGCTGTTAGGCGGGTAGTTGAACATCGCAATCGCGATGCGGCGCTCGGAGCGCTCCTTGCGCCGCAGATCGACCATGGCGGCGAGGCGATCGGCCAGAAGAGCGACACGCTCGTCATCCGGCTGCATGCAGGCGCGCCCGGACGGGCAGGACGCAAGCTCTCTCGAACAGATGCAGGCGCGCGACCCGCCACCAGCGTCGGAGCGCCCGCCGAACACCATCGAACCGATGGACCCGTCGAGTTCCGGGATCGCCACCATCAAGGTGGTTTCGATCGGTGTCAGCCCCTGGGTTGACGAGAACCAGACTTCCTTGCTCTGGAACTCGGTCGCCATGGCGGAGAAATAGGGAACATCGAGTTCGGCAAGCGTCTGGGCAGCGGCGGCGGCATCGCTATAGGCCGGTCCGCCGACAAGCGAGAAACCTGTGAGCGAGCAGAGCGCGTCAATGCGGGAACCGCCCGTGGCCGGCGTCATGAAACGCTCGATCGCACCGCGCATGTCAAGCCCGCTCGAAAACACCGGAACGACATCGAAGCCGCGGATTTCGAGCTCACGGATGACGCGGTCGTAATGGCCGGTATCTCCCGACAGGATATACGTCCTCAAGAGCAGAAGCCCGACCGTGCCGCGGGATCCCGACTGCTGCGGCAGGCTGGAAAGCTGCGTCGTAACCCTCGGCTTCAGGCCTGGATGATAGAGGCCCATATCGGGATATTGGACCGGGTCCCCGACTGTGACGCGGCCCTGCAAGCCCTTCCGCTCGCCCTTCGCATATTTGCCGACCAGCAGGCGCACCATATTGGCAATGTTCTCGTCCGAGGCCGCGATGCGGTATTGCAGCGTGAGGAAGTAGTTGCGCACGTCCTGGGCGGTACCGGGAATGAAGCGCAGCAGTTGCGGCAGGCGACGCAACATGGCGAGCTGGCGCTCGCCGGCGGTGCGGCCGCTATCCTTGCCGCCACGCGAGCTTTTTCCCCGGAGCTTTTTCAGGAGCGCGAGCGGACCCTTCTGCTCCTCGCTCATCTTGAAGCGACCCATGGTCGTATACTTCATGATCGTGCCGGCCGACATGCAGCAGGCCATGGCGTCACAGTCGAGATGACGGGCTTCCAGCACGTCTGCGATGGCGCGCACATGTTCTTCGACGAAGATCATGGAAACGATGATGATATCGCCGGAGAGGATCGCCGACCGACAGGCTTCGAGGCTTGCCGGATTGTCGTTCCAATCGGTCGCCGCATGCACGGAGAGCGTAAGCCCCGGAATGTCTTCGGCAAGTCTGCGGCGTGCGTCATCGACGGCAGCCACGATGTGATTGTCGAGCGTCACGAGCACCACCCGGACCGGGGTGCTGTCAGCGGGCGAAATGGGCTTTCGCGTCATACAGCGTCTCCACGGTGATGGGGCGGATACCCTTTCGGGCGGCGAAGATTTCGGTGTTGCGTCGGGCCTTGCCGCGCACGAAGAACGGAATTTTCTTGAGCTCGCGCTCGGCATCGAGTGTCCAGGCGGCATCGACGGCGGGTGCTTCCGCAACCACAGACACGTCTGCTTCGATGGTTTCCGTGACCGAAACTGGCGTCTCGGGTGCGTGGCCGTGCAGATGCGAGGCCTGAGCCTGATCGTTGAACTCGAAGTCGTCGCGGAACATCTGCAGGAGATGCTCTTCGAGCCCCATCATCAGCGGATGCACCCAGCTGTCGAAAATGACATTCGCGCCTTCGAAGCCCATTTGCGGCGAATAGCGGGCCGGAAAATCCTGGACGTGCACGGGGGACGAGATGACGGCGCAGGGAACCCGCAGCCGCTTGGCGATGTGGCGCTCCATCTGCGTTCCCAGCACTAGTTCGGGCCGGGCATCGATGATCGCCTGCTCGACGTCGAGATGGTCGTCCGAAATCAAGGCCTCGACGCCGAACTCTTCCGCTGCCTCGCGCACTTCGCGGGCGAATTCGCGCATGTATGTGCCGAGGCCGCAGACCTTGAAACCCAGTTCTCGGGCAGCAATGCGGGCCGCAGCAATCGCATGGGTCGCATCGCCGAAGACGAAGACGCGCTTGTTGGTGAGGTAATTGCTGTCGACCGAACGGGAATACCAGGTCGCCCTGTCCTCGGCTTCGTCGATGGGCTGGTCGTTCGAGAGCCCGGCCAGGGCGCGGACTTCCGAAAGGAAGGCACGGGTCGCGCCGACGCCGATCGGGACAGTCGAGACGAAGGGCATGCCGAAGGTCTTCTTCAGATAGCGCGCGGCACTGTCGCCGATCTCTGGATAGAGCACGATGTTGAATGCGGCTTCCGGCAGCTTTGCGAGATCGGCAACGGTTGCACCAAGCGGGGCGACGACGCGCACATCGATGCCGTTTGCTGCAAGCAACCGGCAGATTTCGGTGACATCGTCGCGGTTGCGGAAGCCGAGAGCCGAGGGTCCAAGAATATTGCAGCTGTTCGGGGCAATCTCGGCGGGGCGTTCGCCTCCGCCGGCAAAGTTGCGCACCAGCCGGTAGAAGGTCTCGGCCGCGCCCCAGTTTTCCTTCTTCTGGTAGGAGGGAAGCTCCAGGGGCACGACCGGGATGCCGACATCGAGCGTCCTGGCGAGGCCAGCGGGATCGTCCTGCAGAAGTTCGGCGGTGCATGAAGCCCCGACCAGAAGCGCATCCGGCTTGAAGCGCGCAACGGCATCCCGGCAGGCGGTCTTGAACACATCGGCCGTCGACCCGGCAAGATCGCGCGCCTGAAAGGTCGTGTAGGTCACCGGCGGACGCGACGTGCGCCGCTCGATCATGGTGAAGAGCAGATCAGCATAGGTGTCGCCCTGCGGCGCATGCAGAACGTAGTGTACGCCTTTCATGGAGGCCGCGATCCGCATGGCGCCCACATGCGGCGGGCCTTCATAGGTCCACATGGTGAGTTTCATGATGCGGCCCTCCGGTTGCCGGAGCGGTCGCCCGCGATCATGGCTTTGCGCGTCAGCGGGCGGGCGAAGAGTTCGGCGAGGTCGCCAGCCTGCTCATAGCCCTGGATTGGGGTGAAAGCGAATTCGATCGACCACTTGGTGACGATACCTTCGGCTTCGAAGGGATTGGCAAGTCCCATGCCGCAGACAACCAGGTCCGGCTTGGCGGCGCGGCAGCGGTCGATCTGGATTTCGACATCCTGGCCTTCGGAAATGGAGACGCCCGGCGGCAGCATGGCGAGTTCACCGGCGACGTGTTCGCGATGCAGATAGGGGCTGCCGACCTCGATGATCTCGGCGTCGAGCTCGCGGCTTAGATAGCGGGCGAGCGACGGCTCCATCTGGCTGTCGGGGAAGAGGAAGATGCGCTTGCCCTGGAGGGCACTGCGGTAATGCGCGGTGGCCTCGAGCGCGCGGCGGCGCGGCGCCTCGGTGACGGCGGAAAAACGGGCCGGCGACACGCCAAACGTATCGGCGATCGCCTTCAGCCAGGCCGTGGTGCCTTCTTCGCCGAGCGGGAAGAGTGCATTGATGCGTGTTGCGCCGAGGCTTTCAAGTGCAGCAGCCGTCGCCCCGAGATAGGGCTGCGCCAGAACGAACCGCGTGTTCGGACCGATCTTCGGCAGGCGATCGCTGCTGCGTCCGGGCAGGAAGACGACGTCTTCAAGACCGAGATCATCGAGCAGCCGGGCAAACTGGTCTTCCACGACATCGGCAACCGACCCCGCGACAACGAGTTTTGCAACCTTGTCGCTGGCGCCGTGCAGCGACTGGTCGCGCACGAGTGCCGCGAGGAAGTTATCCTCACCCTGGGTGAATGTCGTCTCAATCCCGCTGCCGGAGTAGCAGAGGACCCGCGGCTTCGAGCCGAAGCGCTGGTCGAGACGTTCTGCGGCGCGGTTGAGGTCGAACTTGATGACTTCGGACGGACAGGAGCCGACCAGAACCAGCATGCGGATGTCGGGACGGCGTTCCAGGAGACGGGCGACCTCGCGGTCGAGCTCGTCATGCATGTCGACCATGCCGGCGAGATCGCGTTCTTCCATGATCGCCGTCGCAAAGCGCGGCTCCGAGAAAATCATCACGCCGGCAGCGGACTGGATCAGATGGGCGCAGGTACGCGAGCCGACCACGAGAAAGAATGCATCCTGCACCTTGCGATGCAGCCAGATTATCGACGTCAGCCCACAAAAGACCTCGTGCTGACCACGCTGGCGGATGGTGGCGGAAGGCGTGGCACAAGCGACAAGCGGCTGGTTCATGAGGCGCTCCCCGACAGCGAGGATCGGTCAGCGAGCGTGACCTTGGCTTCGAGCCTGCCGGCCTGATCAAGTCTGGCCAGGCGCAGTTTCCACAGGAACTGACCGGCGTTGATGACGTAGGTGAGATAGGCTGCGAGCGCGAGGGACATCAGTCCGCCTGACGTCAGCGTACCAGTGAGGAGCGCGACGAGATAAGCGGTATGCAGCACCAGAACCAGGATGGAAAAGACGTCTTCCCAGAAGAATGGACCTGCGAAGAGATAGCGGCCGAAGACCTTTTTCTCCCAGATCGAGCCTGTGACCATGATGGCATAAAGTGTCAGCGTCTTCGCGACGATAGAGGCCTGGGCCACGAAAAGCCCCTCACCCGTCGCAAGGAAGCGAAGGATCAGCCCGAGACTGACGAGGAAGACGAGGAACTGAAAGGGAGCGAGGATGCCCTGCACCAGCGTCCAGACACTTTCATCACGTCTGCGACGCTCTTCGGGAGTGTAGAGAGCCCGGCTTGATGCCGAAGGTTTGGGTATGCGCATGGCAGTCATCCCTTCTCCCGTCCCTCCCAAGGGCAATCGGGATTGAGCAAAGACTACGCCCCTCACGATGAAAGTGTCAACTTAGATTGACGTATATTTTTATTTACAGAAATGAAAACTGAGTTCATGCTCCTCTAGCTCGTCCGACGGAACCTCGCACGTCTCCGCTCGACGCCGCATAATGGTCGTTTCGCGGGCGGGGAGCTTGGCGCGTGATGATGGACGGTTCGCTTCAAGACGGGAATGATCCGCAAAACACCGGGAAACCTTCGCGGCGGGAAGGGTTTAAGCCCCTCCCAGGGCTTGCGGCCGATAGCAAGAGCACATACCTAACCCAGAGCGAGGGAGAAAAACTCCGACGCCTGATTAAGGGAACGGTGGCTTCGATGACGGCCGAGAAGCTGTCGACGCGTTATGACCGGGGTTTGGAGCACGATCGCCTGTATGAGAAGGCGCTCGCAGAGTTTCGTTTTCTGATCTTGAACCCGCGCACGCGCGCGGCATCTCTCAGGGCATTCCTCGAGCACGAACTGCCGCCGGGACGGCCGAATTATGTCAAGGTCCTCTTCCTCGAGACCATTGCCCGGCAGCTCGGCAAGGATTGGGTCTCGGATGAATGCGATTTCATCGATGTCAGCATCGGAACCGCTCGCCTTCAAGAAATGGCGACCTCCTTGTCGATGGAACTTCGCGGTTCACCTCATGGCGCCGACACACCGAGCGCGCTGATTCTGGCTCCTTACGGGGAACAGCACACATTGATGCCGCATCTCATCGGACTGCTCTTCGACAGCCTCGGTTGGTCGAGCCAGGTCCTTGAGCCGGCAGCGTCGAGGACGGGCGCCCTCGCGCGAGCGCTCGAGGGCGCCGACGTCGCCTGCATTGGTTGGAGCAACGTAAGACTGGCGAAAGAGTTCAAGACCCTTGTCCAGGATATCCGCAAGCTTCGCAAAGGGTCGCGAATACCCCTCGTCGTCGGCGGCGCGGCCGCACTGGATTCCATTGATTTTCTTGTAAGTTTGGGGATTGATTGCATCTGTGACAGCGTTTACTCCGCCGTCAAGATCTGCGACAGTTATTACGAACTAGAAAGAATCAGCCAACAGGCCAGCGCCGCTGGCAAAACGGCAGTGGTTTCACCCGGCGGTATCGATTGGCTCACTCCATGAAGCCCCTGAACGGTCATAGTGGTACGGATGGCTTCGCAGTTGCTGACAGCCTGCTGAAGACCCTGGACCTCGATTCGATCGGTTCTCTCGTAAGCCTCGGCGCCGATGTCGTCATGCTGGTGGACCGCAACGACATCGTCTCCCAGATCTACATCGCCGGCAAGGACCTGACTGATTACGATCTCGCAAAGACGGTCGGCAAACGCCTTCAGGACTGCGTCACGATCGAGTCGGTGCCCAAGATCGATTCCATGCTCTCGGCGGGCAGCCACCACCACCCTGTGCGCGGCTATCAGGTCAACCACAAATGTGCAGGCAAGCCAGATCTCCCGGTCGTGTACTCCGCCTACAGCGCCAAAGACTTTCCCTATACGATCGTGGTCGGCCGTGAATTGCGCCAGCAGATGCACGACCAGCAGCGCCTCGTCCAGACACAGTTGGAACTGGAGGCGGATTACCGGGAGCTGAAGGAAGCCGAAACCCGCTATCGGACCGCCTTCAAGGTCGCCACCGTCGCCTATGTGATGCTGGATGGCGAACGGCGAACTATCCTGGATGCGAATCCGGCAGCGGCATCCCTCTTGTCTTCGACCTCCGCCCCCCTGTCGGGGAAATCCATTCGTGACCTCTTCGGAAAGCAGGACCGGGATCGCTTAGGAGATGCGATCAGCGAGGCTCGCCACAGCCCGGACCCGGTCAATCTGGATGGCATCAGCATTGCGAAGGGACCGACCGTCTCCCTGACGATCCGCTCCTACCGAGAAAACGGCATCACCAATGTGCTGCTTGCGCTCTGGCCGTCCGAGCAGGACCAGGAGACGAAGCGGCAGCGTACGGAAAAACCGGTGGGTGGCGCGGCGATCGAACTTGCCGATCTGCCGGAAGCAGTCATCCAGACCGACATGAACGGCCTGGTTATTTCGGCAAACACGCTGTTCCTCGACTTGATCCATGCCCCGTCTTTGACCCAGGTTCTCGGCCGCAATGTTACGTCCTGGTTCGGTGGTGCGGCCATCGATATTCGCGTCTTGTACACACGCCTGCTCGACGAACCTTGCGTTCGGGGCTTCACCTCGACGCTCACCGACAATCTCTCGGCCGAGAGCGCCGTCACCATCTCCGCACGCCTCAATCTGTCGAGCAATACGGTCCAGCTCATCGTGGTTCCTCAGGCAAACAGTGGTGAGCGCCTGACCATTCCTTCGCCAGGCGTTCCCGACCAGGCAGAAGGTTTCTCGGCCCTCGTCGGCAAGGTCCCCTTGAAGGATCTCATTCGGGAATCCCTCGACGTGATCGAGAAGATCTGCATCGAGGCCGCCCTCGACCACACCAACAACAACCGCGCCTATGCGGCAGAGATCCTAGGGCTCTCGCGCCAGAGCCTCTACATCAAGCTGCGTCGGCATGGTCTGGAAGACTACCGTCCAGGTGCCGGTCAACCGAACTGAACGACAGATAGAACTGTCAATTTAAGTTGACACATTCCCGGGTGCGGCTTAGCCTTCACCCATGGCTCAAACTCATTCCCATGTTCCGGCAGCCTCGCATCCGTCCCCTACGGCGGTCCTGCAGCTATTGAAGCCGATCACCTGGTTTCCGCCGATGTGGGCTTATGCCTGCGGCGCGGTCGCTTCGGGCGCGGGCATGGGGGAAAGATGGCTTCCGATCGCCCTGGGCATCGTCCTCGCCGGCCCGCTGCTCTGTGGCACCAGCCAGGCCGTCAACGATTGGTTCGATCGGCATGTGGATGCGATAAACGAACCGGATCGTGTCATCCCTTCGGGACGGATGCCGGGCCAATGGGGGCTGTTCGTGGCCATCGCCATGTCCATTCTCTCCATGGCTGTCGCTGCCCTGCTGGGTCCGCTGGTCTTCGCCGCCGCGCTGGTGGGCCTCGCGCTGGCCTGGGGTTACAGCGCACCACCCTTCCGTTTCAAACAGAACGGCTGGATCGGCAATGGGGTCGTCGGACTGAGCTACGAGACACTGCCCTGGATCACGGCGGCAACGGCAGCACTCGGTCACGCCCCGTCGGGAATGACAATCGTGGTGGCGATCCTCTACGGTCTGGGAGCCCACGGCATTCTGACCCTCAACGATTTCAAGTCGATCAAGGGCGATCGCGAGATGGGCGTCGACACCCTGCCGGTGTTGCATGGTCCGAGCAACGCGGCCCGGATCGCTTGTCTGGTCATGGCGACGACGCAACTCGGCGTGATCCTGCTGCTGGCGCAGGCGGCCCTGACGACAGGTGCGGCCCTGGTCGGCCTTGTCCTGCTTCTCCAAGTCCTCTGCATGCTGCGTTTCCTCCGTGATCCGGAAGGCAGGGCCGTCTGGTACTCGGCGGTGGGCGTCGGGCTTTATGTCAGCGGCATGATGGCTGCAGCGATTGCGTTGCGCTCGATCCCCCTTGCTACCGCGACCGTCGGATAGGAGGCGGGTGATGGGCCGGGCAATTTCAAATACGGCGAAGCACCGACCCTCCATCGAAGGACTGGGCTGGCTTGCGATCATCCGCCTCGGCCTTGTCCAGGCAGCACTCGGCGCGATTGTAGTGCTGACGACCTCGACGCTTAACCGTGTCATGATCGTCGAACTCGGTCTGGCGGCCGTGATCCCGGGCCTCCTGGTCGGCCTGCATTACGGCGTCCAGATTACGCGACCGGTCTGGGGGCACAAATCGGATACCGGGCGCTCGCGAACTCTATGGATCATCGGCGGCCTCGCACTTCTCGCCTGCGCCGGAACCGGTGCCGCAGCCACGACGCTTCTCTTCGAACTCTCCTTCCTCGCCGGCGCCATCGCCGCGGTGCTCGCCTACATCCTGATCGGGATCGGTATCGGCGCTTCGGGCACCTCGCTGCTGGCGCTGATCGCCATGAAGACCGCGGTGGAGAGACGCGCCGCAGCGGCGACAATCACCTGGATGCTGATGATTACAGGCATCATCGTCACCTCGATTGTGGTCGGATCACAACTCGATCCCTATTCGCACGAGCGGCTGATTGCGATCACGGCTGCAACAGGCCTGGCTGCGTTTGTGCTCGGTCTCGTCGGCGTTGCCGGCATGGAGGCCCGACCGACCGTCGAGACATCAAGATCCCGGGAAGTATCGACGAGCTTTCGCGACAGCCTCAAAGATGTTCTCGACGATCGTGAGGCGAGACTCTTCACGGTCTTCATCTTCCTTTCGATGCTGGCCTTCGCCACGCAGGACCTCATTCTCGAGCCCTATGCCGGACTGCTCTTCGGCATGACGCCGGGCGAGACCACCAGCCTGTCGGGCACGCAACATGCAGGCGTTCTCCTCGGCATGATCATGGTCGGTCTTTCAGGGGCCTTTTTCGGCAAACGCTATCAGGACCTTCCGCGCCACTTCATCACATCCGGCTGTTTTGGATCCGCTCTTGCGCTTGCAGCGCTCGCTCTCTCGGCCCAGACGGCACCGAATTGGCCTTTGCAGATCAACATTTTCCTGCTCGGCACCGCCAACGGCGCCTTCGCCGTTGCCGCCATAGGCACGATGATGATCCTCGCTGGCCGCGGCCGAACATCGAACTACGGGATGCGCATGGGCATCTGGGGCGCGGCGCAGGCCGTGGCCTTCGGGCTGGGCGGCGTCCTGGGCACGGTAGCCCTCGATCTGGGTCGCTGGCTGACGGCCAACGATGCACACGCCTTTGCTGCCGTCTTTTCGATCGAAGCTGCCCTGTTTCTCATCTCTGCCCTTGTTGCCACGCGCATCGGCCGAACGGGCAAATCACCCCGGGAGACCATGCCCGACACTGCCTTCATGCCTGGAGAATGAACCCTGGCGCCGGCCCTGCCGGCACGGAGACGCGCATGCGCAAGTTCTATGATGTCGCAGTCATCGGCGGTGGCCCTTGTGGTGCCATGGCAGCCGAGAGATTGGCCGAGATGGGCCATAGTGTCGTTCTCATTGACCCCGACAATCGCATCAAGCCCTGCGGCGGCGCCATTCCATCGCGAGCCCTTGCCGATTTCGCTATTCCGGAAACGCAACTGGTCTCGCGGGCAAATGCCGCCCGCATTATCGCGCCCTCCGGTCGGAGCGTCGACATGACCATCGGCGACATCGGCTATGTCGGCATGGTCGATCGCGCAACCTTCGACCCCTACCTGCGAAAGCGCGCCGCCGATGCTGGCGCTGACCGCCTGACCGCAAAGCTGGAGACGATCAGCGAAGGAGCGAACGACGCGCTCGAGCTCACCCTGACACCAACCGCAGCCGAGGCGGATCGTGCGGCCATCCAGATCAAAGCACGCCGCGTGATCGGCGCCGACGGTGCCAACTCCGCCGTAAGGCGACTGATGTTTCCCGCCGCGCGAAAGCCGCCTTATGTCTTTGCCTATCACGAGATCGTCGAAAGCCCTGTAAAAGCCGATCCGGCGGTCTTCCGCGCCGATCGGTGTGATGTCGTTTATGACGGCCGGATTTCGCCCGACTTCTACGGCTGGGTTTTCCCACATGGCGGTCACACCAGCATCGGCACAGGGACAGCGGTCAAGGGACACAACATCCGCGAAGCGACCGCAAAGCTCAAACACGCGGCCGGCCTCGCTGATTGTCGTGTCGTCAGGCGCGAGGGAGCCCCTCTGCCGCTGAAGCCGATGAAGCGCTGGGACAACGGCCGCAACGTGCTTCTCGCCGGCGATGCCGCCGGCACCGTCGCGCCATCCTCGGGAGAAGGAATCTACTATGCCATGCTGTGCGGCCAACTATCGGCAGACGCCACGCATCAATCGCTGCTTGTGGGCAGCGGCAGGCCTCTCACCGAGGCCCGCAAAAACTTCATGCGCGCGCACGGACGCGTATTCCTGATCCTCGGCATCATGCAGACGGTATGGTACCGCAACGATCGCTTCCGCGAAAAATTCGTGGCCATGTGTGCAGATCCGGATGTGCAACGCCTGACATGGGAGTCCTACCTCAACAAGAAGCTCGTCCGCCGCGATCCGCTGGCCCATATCCGCGTCTTCGCCAAGGATCTCGCACAGCTCTTCGGGATACCGGCAGGCCAGAGATGACGGCATGGTTCACGGCACTCTTCACGTCCGGCTGGATCAGCGTGATTGCGATCGTCGTTCTCTGGACAGTCTCGATCATGGCCGCCTGGCGGTCTTCAACCCCTGCCGCCATGCTCCGTAGCTTCATTCCCAACGCCATTTCGGGAAGCGCCCTACTCGCGGCTTTTGGCCTGGCGATGCGTCAAGGCCCGGTCACCGTGCTCGCGGCGCTGCTGGCTGTCTCGTTGATCGCCTTCCTCCTGGACCTGCGATCGAGATTGGCAGCTCAGGCCCCGGGATTGAGGCGACGAACGGAATGATTGAGGGTGGCAGCGGCCGTCACCCAAGTGAGATAGGGCACGAAAAGCACAGAGGCGAGCGGCGCGACCGGCCAGGCAGTCAGAATGAACAGAGCAACCGCCAGCCACAGGACCGCAACATCGATCAACGCCAGATCCATACGGCGACGCCCGAAGAAGAAGTAGGACCAAAGCGCGTTGACCACCATCTGCAGCGCCCAGAAGGCCATCGGCAACGACCAGCCAACCGTGGTCCACACCAGCCAGCCGGCATAGCCGATCATCACATAAAGGATAGACCAGACGACCGGGAAGGCCCAGTTCGGAGGTGTCCAGCCGGGCTTGCGCAAGTTTTCATACCACGCACCAGGCTTGAAGATTGCTCCACTGGATGCAGCTGCAAGCACGATGACAACAAAGATGGCTGCGGCCATGATCCGGCTCCGGGTTGGTTTTCGTATAGTCAAACGCATAAGGCCTGCGTCTCGGTTCCGCAAATGGGACGGCGACCCGAGGCACACCACACTCCCGGCTTGGGGAGTATGGAAAAATGTCATGCCAGCATTACATATGATTTGCATCCGCGATTCCATGGGAGGATACACATGTCGAGGATAATTGCAGCCGCATGCACCGCCGCAGCACTTCTGCTGTCTTCCAACGCCTTTGCCCAGGATGTGGCGGCCGGCGAGACGGTGTTTAAGAAGTGTGCCGCCTGTCACAATGTCGACAGCGACAAAAACAAGATCGGTCCTTCGCTTCAAGGCGTGATCGGCAGGCAGCCAGGCACTGTAGAAGGCTTCAAATACTCCAAGGCAATGACCGATTTTGGCGCCGGCAAGGTGTGGGACGATGCCCAGCTCACGACCTATTTGGCGAACCCTCGTGGGGTCGTGAAGGGGACGCGCATGGCTTTCGTAGGTCTCAAGGATCCGAAAGACGTGACCGACGTGATTGCCTACCTGAAAACCTTCAGCACAGCCCAATAATTGGTCTGCTTTCTTCCGCCGGGATGAAAATTCCGGCGGAAATCGAGAAGAATGTGTAAAAAAAAGTTTACATATCGCTCGTCTTCTCCGAATATGTGCATATTGGACCATTCTCAGGCATTCGTTGCCGTTCCTGCCAAATGGGCAGCCTCGTCAGCACCGCGTCTAGAAGAATTGGCCACATGCGTGGGAGGAGAGCGCAGTGGGTTTGTCTTGTGCGAATGACGTCGCCACCCCTTTGCTCGACCAGGTGAAATCACCGGACGATCTGAAGCGCATGGATCAGGCCGAACTTTGTGATCTGGCGCGGGAATTGAGGGGAGAAACCCTCAGGATTGTCTCGGAGACGGGTGGCCATCTCGGATCCAGCCTCGGTGTCATCGAATTGACGGTCGCGTTACACTCGGTCTTCGACGCCCCGAGAGACACCATCATCTGGGATGTGAGCCACCAGTGCTATCCCCACAAGATCCTCACGGGACGACGCGACAGGATGCGGAGTCTGAGAAAGCGCAACGGCCTTTCCGGTTTCACCCGCCGCATGGAAAGTGCTTTTGATCCCTTCGGGGCCGCTCATTCCTCCACCTCCATTTCCGCCGGCCTCGGGTTTGCCACGGCACGCGACCTCAAGGGCGAAAACGGACACGTTGTTTGCATTATTGGCGACGGCGCCATGTCTGCCGGCATGGCCTTCGAGGCCATGAACAATGCCGGCAGGTCGGGTCGCCGCCTGATCGTGATCCTGAACGACAACGACATGTCTATCTCGGCGTCCACTGGCGCGCTGACCGGTCATCTGGCCGCGATCCGAGATAGGGCACAAACCTTGGCGGGCAATCTGTTTCAGAATTTCGGCTTCGACTATCGTGGCCCGGTGGATGGCCACGATCTCGACGTCCTGATACCGCTTTTGACTGACCTACACGAGACCGATACCGGTCCGGTTCTGCTGCATGTCGTGACAAGGAAGGGTGCAGGTTATGATCCGGCGGAACAGGCCGCCGACAAATACCACGGCGTCAATCCCTTCGACGTGACGACCGGTGTCCAGGTCAAGGTGCCGACCAAGGCGCCGAGCTATACGAAGGTCTTCGCGGACGCCTTGATCAACGAGGCGAAGGCAGATGACCGGATCGTCGCCATTACGGCGGCCATGGCCTCCGGCACCGGCATCGACCGCTTCGAAGCCGCCTTCCCGGACCGCACATTCGATGTCGGGATCGCGGAACAACACGCAGTGACCTTCGCCGCAGGCCTGGCAGCAAGCGGCATGAAGCCCTTCTGCGCGATCTATTCGACCTTCCTGCAGCGCGCCTACGACCAGATCATCCATGACGTTGCCCTGCAACAGCTTCCGGTGCGTTTCGCGATCGACCGTGCCGGACTGGTCGGTGCCGACGGACCGACCCATGCCGGCGCTTTCGATATAATGTATCTCGCCCATCTCCCGGGTTTCACCGTGATGGCCGCGAGCGACGAGGCGGAACTTGTCCATATGGTGGCAACCGCCGCCGGGCACGACGAGGGTCCCATCGCCTTTCGTTATCCACGCGGTGAAGGCACGGGCGTCACCTTGCCAGCGAAGGGAGAAATGCTGCCGATCGGCCGCGGCCGCGTCGTCGAACAGGGAACCCAGGTTGCCCTGCTTTCATTCGGCACGCGGCTCGCAGACTGCCTGAAGGCACGCCGCCTGCTCGCTCTGGAGGGCATTTCGGTCACCGTTGTCGATGCGCGTTTTGCCAAACCGCTGGACACGGCCCTGATTGCCGATCTGGTCGACAACCACGCCATGCTCGTCACGGTCGAGGAAGGCGCAACGGGCGGCTTCGGAGCACTCGTCCTGCATCACCTCGCCAATCGCGGAATGCTCGACGGGCGCTGTGCTGTACGAACATTGACCTTACCCGACACGTTCATTGCACAGGCAAGCTCTGACGACATGTACGAGGAAGCGAAACTGACAGCGCGGCATATCGCGGCTGTGGCCCGCAATGGCATCGCTTCGAGCCGCGTTCATGGCGACATGCGCCGGTCGGGAAGGGCCGGCCAGCAGGAACTGACAACGCGTCTCCACCGCGCGGAGGATCGCTGAAGCTAAACCGCAGGACGCCGACTGACGTATAAGACTACGAGAAGTTTGCGGTAACGAGAGAATGGAGTAGTATCCCATCGGGATGAGCGAAACCGCCCAAGCCGATGACCGGGAGGGTGACATGGCGGGTGATAGATTTGGGGGGCCGCCGAAAGGGACGGATGAGCCTCCTTACAAGAATAGTGGCAGATCAGGACAGAATGCAGGCGACCCGAGGCTCTCCAGCCTCGAGCAGAAGATTCTGGAGAGTGCAATCAGGGGTGCCGTCCCTCGACTTGTCGAGGCGGCGCAGAAGGAGTTCGTGACCGATCTCCTGGACGACAAGGTCCCGCCGGAGATCGACCTCCACCTGTATCCGGAACTCGACCCGAAGGCGCGGGAGCTTCCGGGGACGGAAAAGGCGATCACCTATCGTGAAGCTCTTGCCCAGGTGCTGGTGCAGCCGGATCCTCGCGGCCATCGCGAGATGATCGAAGAATTACAGCGCAGCGATATTCCGATGCATACGCTGGCAATCCACCTGTTCTCACCCGTGGCAGCACAGCTCGGGCGTCTCTGGTGCAATGATGAGACGGATTTCATCCAGGTGGCCGTTGCGTCAACAAGGCTGGGCATGATCGTCAATCATCTGTCCCAGAATCGTAGCCAGACAATGCGAGATCGACAACGGGCGAGACGCGTGCTGCTCGCACGGACGCAAGGGGCCATGCACACGATCGGCGTTTCGATCGTCGCCTCCTGTTTCCGTGACATGGGCTGGGACGTCGATGGTGGCGCGGACCTGGAACTCGACGACAGCCTCTACATGCGCCTGTCGAATTCTTCCTATGCCCTTCTCGGCATATCTGTCGGCCGCGTCGACGAGGTCGAAGAATGTGCCGAGGCCATTCGGCGCGTCCAATCCAACAAGGCCCTGAGCCGAATGAAGATTGCGGTCGGCGGACCGGCCGTCATGAAGAACCCCGTCGCCTTCGGCGCGATCGGGGCCGACATGGTCGCAAAATCTGCGCTCGAAGTCATGCAGTTGGCCGACAGGATGAGTGCCTGAAAAACCTCGACCTCTGTCGGCCAGGCCATCAGTGCCCGGCCGTAATGCCGAAGACCAGCGACCATGCCCCAACTCCGTCCGGACGATGTTCGCCGAGGGCGTAGAGTACATCGGTGACATCCGCTTGCATCTGCGTGCGAATGTAGCGGTCTGACGGATTGGCGACGAGGAGATAGACCCGCCCATCGTCGAGCGGCCACTCGACACGCAAGACACCCTCGCTCACCCAGTGCCGCCCACCTTTCGACATCATCGAAACCAGGGGAACAACACGTTCGCGCCGCAGGCCGATCATCTGCCTATAGCGTTCGACCCAGACAGATCCGGATTCGGATGAAGCGACCTCCCAATCGAGCACCGAAGAGCGGAAGGTCTCTTCGGCAGTCGGGTCGAGGACATGCTCGCCATCAAAACCCGGCATTTGCGACAGTTCCTCTTGCCGACCTTCGCGCACCGCTTCATTCAGATCTTCATCGAAGTCACAGAAGTATGGGAACGGTCGCTTCGAACGCCATTCCTCCCCCATGAACAACATGGGCACCTGTGGGGAGAGCAACATCAACGAAACGGCAAAGGCGAGCGCAGGCTCCGGCAAGGTTGCCATCACCCTATCTCCGTCGGCACGATTGCCTATATGATCGTGATTGTGCAGAAAGGAAACGAAGGCTGTGGGTGGAAGGTGGCCGCTTGGTGCACCACGTCGTTCGCCGCGATAGGGCATGACCTCCCCTTGGTAGACAAACCCCTCGGCCAGTGCCTTCGCCAAGGCCTCGATGGCCTCCGCATAGTCGCCATAGTAGCCGAATGTTTCACCTGTTGTCGCGACATGCAGCGCATGATGCACATCGTCGTTCCACTGGGCGTCGAACAAGGACGCGCGAGCGACCGCGTCCCGGGACAAGAGCCCAGGATCATTCTCCTCGTTTTCGACGATCAGATGCACATGGCGATCCGGAAATTTTCGGCGGATACGGACTGCGAGTTCTTCGAGAAAATGGCGGGCGCTGTCGTCACGGATTGCATGGACCGCGTCGAAACGAAGGCCGTCGATATGAAAGTGCTCGATCCAGTAAAGCGCATTTTGCAGCAGAAATTCGCGGATCGGACCATTCTTTGCGTCGTCGAAATTGATCCCGTCGCCCCAAGACGTCTGGTGATGCGGCGTGAAGAGCGGCGCATAGGCGGGCAGGAAATTGCCCGATGGTCCGAAGTGGTTATAGACGACATCGAGGAAAACCGAGATCCCTCGCCTGTGTGCTGCCTCGACGAGTTCGAACAGATGCTCCGGTCGTCCGTAGCGGCTATCCGGCGCATAGGGCAGCACGCCGTCATAACCCCAGTTCCACCGCCCCGGAAAATCGGCAATGGGCATGAGCTGGATCGCCGTAACGCCGAGCTTGGACAGATGATCGAGCCGATCGATGGCGGCGCGAAAAGTCCCCTCCTCGGTAAACGCTCCGACATGCAGTTCGTAGAGCACCGTTTCGTGCCACGGCCTCCCGCGCCAGACGGAATCTCTTGCCCAGAGGTCGCCCAGATCAACGACCTCGCTCGGACCGAACGCGTCGTCCGGCTGATGACGGCTGGCGGGATCCGGAACGGAAAGACCGTCCGGCAGGAGGAAGCGATAGCGCGTCCCGCATTTTGCCTCGGAAACCTTGACCTGGAACCATCCGTCGGCATGCACCTCCATTTCCTGCCGCGGGGCACCATCGAACTCGATGAAAACTCTTTCGACTTGCGGCGCCCAGAAGCGAAACAGGACACCGTCATTTTCGATGAGGGGCCCGAAGGAATACTCTGTCACCACTGCTTCTCCGTCGTTCGACATGAGGAACCCAAACGCCGCTGGCAGCGAATGGTTCAACCCTGGAGAGCACCCTGGTACATAGGGCGGAAACTGCGCTCCCTTCAACGCGGAGAAAATGACAACGGGAACGTCACAGCTTGGCCGGTCTCTGCCGATTGCTGCGCAGCAAGCCCCATGGCCACGGCCCACCATCCGTCGTCGAGGGCAACTTCTACCTGTCGTCCTCCCAGCAATGCTTTCTGGAAGCGCTGATGCTGGTAGAAGGTCGACCCATTGTGGTCGCCAGCCTCCAGCAATTGCGGATCAACAGGGATTTCCACCACACGCGGCCCCTTGGGGTCACGTGGCGAGACGATGACCTGCGCAACCGGGGGCTCGCCGAGATGTTCGGGCCAGAAGCGGCCCGGACCGGGAACCAGGCATTCGATCTTGCCGTCAGGACCGACGGCCGAGATCTCCTCCTGATAGCGGGCACCTTCGGCAAACATGCAGAGCTCCAGCATGGCGCGCGCGCCGGAGGCAAAGTCGACGATGACATAGGCATTGTCCCAGATGTCGGAAGGCTTCCCATCATAGACCTCATCGAGATGGTTCACAGACTGGCCGCCGGACGCCATGACGCGCACCGGATCGGATTTCAGGATGTGCCGCATCAGATCGAAGAAGTGGCAGCATTTCTCCACCAGCGTTCCGCCAGTGTTGTGGTTGAAGCGGTTCCAGTCTCCGACCTTCTCGAGGAAGGGGAAGCGATGCTCGCGGATGGTCAGCATGCGGATGCCGCCGGTCGCCTCGTCCGCCTGCTCGATCATCCGGGCAACGGGCGGCATGTAGCGGTATTCCATGGCGACCCAGATCGGCGCCGGATAGGCGGCGCGGAGCGCTGCAAGGCGCGGCGCATCGGCGGGATCGGTGAACAGCGGCTTCTCCACCAGAACCGGCAGCGGGCGGATCGCGGCAATCTTTTCGAGTTGTTCGAGATGCAGATAGTTGGGGCTTGCGATGAGCAGGCAGTTCACCGCCTCGACGCCGAGCAGGTCTTCGATCGACCCGACCATCTTCGCACTCGGAACCGCCTCGGCAGACAGCGCGCGCATGCCGGCATCCGGTTCGAAGATTGCCGCCACCGACGCATCCGGCAAGAGCGCGATATTGCGCAGATGCTCCTGCCCCATCATGCCGCAACCGATGATCCCGTATTGAAGTCCTGTCACTCTTTCCTCCTGGATTGGACCGCTCCCCGCGACCCTGTCATTTCAGCCGCGCGACGTAGCGGGCGACGGTGTGATCGAGCCAGGACCGCGAGACTTCCGCGCGGACGCCCTCCTGATCCTGGCTGATGCGTTGAATGTGTGTGACCGGCGCGCCGGCCGCCTGGCCAAAGCTCGCAGGCGCCCAGTCCGGCACGATGTCGAGGCCAATCTGATCTTCCGCGCGGGCGATCCAGAGCGAGAGCTTGGTGCGGTAGAAGAGATAAAGGGATTCCGACACCGCCTCGATATGGATTCTCTCGACATAGGAGCCGTCGAGCCAGATCTCCTCAAGCGCCGCCGGTCTGCCGGAGAGACGACGCAGACGCCGGATGCGATGCGCCTCTGTGGAACTGCCGAAACTGGGCAGTTCCGAAGGCTTCGGAAGGCGGTCGATCGAAAGGATCTCGGCCGTCGGCAATCCGCCTCCGCCCAGGAGTTCCAGCCGGAACATCGCATAGACCGACTGCGGATCCGAGATCGCCCGCACGTAGTTGCCGGAGCCCTGTATGCGCTCAAGAAGCCCGCGATTCTGCAGCTCCGCCAAGGCCTTGCGCAGCGTGCCGACGGCAATGCCGAGTTCTTCGGCCATGTCCCGTTCCGGCGGCAGCTTTTCGCCGTCGATCAGCCGCCCTGCCGCGATGTCACGCACCAGGAGTTCGGTGATCTGCACATAGATCGGAAGGCTGCCGGGCGGCTGCGTTGCGGGGTTTTGTGGCACTTCGGTACGCCCAGAAAAAATTGATACACTATTGATCTACATCAAATCGAGTGTTAGGCAAGAGGAAAGTTGGAGCCTTGGAGGAGACCTCAATGACTGTCGTACCCGTCACATCGGCCGATCTCGATGGCGCAGAAGTGTCGTGGTTCGCCGCCCTCTGCTCTGACGATTATCAGTTTCTCGGCGTGCCGGATGGCGCCCTGCGCTCAAGCTGGGAGCATTGCTCCGACATCGTGTCAAAGGCCGAGCAGCTCGGCTTCCGCAACATCCTCTGCCCGTCCTCCTATCAGGTCGGCCAGGACACGCTGAGCTTCGTCGCCGGCTGCGCGCCAATCACCTCCAAGATCAACATGCTGGCCGCCATCCGCTGCGGCGAGATGCAGCCGATCATGCTCGCGCGGACCGTCGCCACGCTCGACCACATGCTGAAGGGTCGCCTGACACTCAACGTCATCAGCTCCGATTTCCCCGGCGAAGTCGCAGACAGTGCCTTCCGCTACAAACGTAGCCATGAGGTGGTCGAGATCCTGCGCCAGGCCTGGACCCGCGACACCATCGATCACGAGGGTGAGGTCTACCAGTTCAAGGGCGTATCCACCGAACCCGCCCGACCCTACCAGCAGAATGGCGGCCCCCTGCTCTATTTCGGCGGTTACTCCCCCGATGCCCTCGAGCTCTGCGGCGCGCAATGCGACGTTTATCTGATGTGGCCGGAGAAGAAGGACCAGCTCGCAGAACGCATGAAGGCCGTGCATGCGCGCGCTGAAGCGCATGGCCGCACGCTGGACTATGGTCTGCGCGTCCACATGATCGTGCGCGACACGGAAAAGGAAGCCCGCGAATACGCCGAATACATCGTCTCGAAGCTCGATGACGAATACGGCAAGCTGATCCGTGATCGCGCGCATGACTCGATTTCGCTGGGTGTCGCCCATCAGGCCCGCGCCCGCGAACTCGCCGACCAGTTCGGCTACATCGAACCGCATATGTGGACCGGCATTGGTCGCGCGCGCTCCGGCTGTGGTGCGGCCCTTGTCGGTTCGACGGACCAGATCCTCTCGGAACTCGAAGCCTACAGAAAAATGGGTATCCGCGCCTTCATCCTGTCAGGATATCCCCATATCGACGAGGCGGTTCACTTCGGCACCAAGGTGCTGCCGGAACTCAAGACCGTCTCGCTCCCCCATGCTTATGGCCGCGTTCCCTCGGAAACGCCGCCCACACCTCTCGGAAATGGAGTTCGCCGCTGATGCAGCGCGTCAATCTCACCCCAGACCTCACCTTCAGCCGCCTCGTCTACGGCATGTGGCGCATCGGCGACGATGCCGATACCTCGCCCAAACACGTCCAGGCCAAGATCGAGGCTTGCCTCGCCCAGGGCATAACCACCATGGACCAAGCGGACATCTATGGCGGCTACACGGCGGAAGCCGTGCTCGGCAACGCGCTGAAGGCCTCGCCCGGCCTGCGCGACAAGCTCGAGATCGTCACCAAATGCGATATCGTTGCACCCGCAGGCCGGCACTCGGCAGCCCGCGTCAAGTATTACGACACGTCGGCGGCTCACATCACCGCGTCGGTCGAAGCCTCGCTCACCGACATGGGCACTGATCATATCGACCTGTTGCTGATCCACCGCCCCGATCCGTTGATCGATCCGGACGAAACGGGCCCGGCGCTGGATGCGTTGGTGGCCTCCGGCAAGGTGCTGGCAGTTGGCGTCTCGAACTTCCGGCCCTGGGATTTCTCCCTCCTGCAGTCGTCGATGGAGAACAATCTCGTCACCAACCAGATCGAGATGAGCCTGCTCGCGACCGACACCTTTGTGAACGGCGATCTCGCCTATCTGCAGGAGCGCATGGTCCCGCCCATGGCCTGGTCACCGCTCGGCGGCGGTCGCCTCATGGACGGGTCAAAGCCCGAGCTCATGGCAGCCCTGAAGCGCATCGGCGCCGAACACGGCATCGATGAAACCGCCGTGGCGGTGGCTTGGCTGCTGCGGCATCCGGCCACCATCCTGCCGGTCATGGGCACCAATTCGCTCGATCGCATCGCCAGGATCGCAGACGCAGCCAAGCTGGAGATGGATCGGCAGACCTGGTTCGAACTTTACACACTCGCGATCGGACGGGAGGTTGCCTGATGATGGCTGCCAATCACATTCATGCGATGGAAGCCCTCTTCGTTCCCGGGGGCGACAACCATCGCGCATACCGCAATGCGCTCGGCAGCTTCACCACAGGTGTGACCGTGGTGACGGCGATGACAGCCGAGGGTCCGATCGGCATGACGGTGAATAGCTTTGCCTCGGTTTCGCTCGATCCGCCTCTGGTGCTCTGGTCGCCGGCCAAGAGCTCATCTCGATACGGCGCATTCACGGGCGCCCGTCATTTCGCGATCCACGTGCTCGGCGCGGATCAGGATCACCTGAGCGCTGCCTTTACACGCGGCGGCCATGGTTTCGACGGGATCGAGGTCAGGTTCAACGACGAAGGCGTTCCGGTTCTGCCGGGCACGCTCGCGCGATTCGAATGCACCGAGCAGGCACAGCATGACGCCGGCGATCACACGATCATCATCGGCAGGGTGTTAAGGGTCGCACATCGGCAGGGAGAACCGCTGTGCTTCTCGGGAGGACGGTTCGGACGCTTCGCCGTCTGAGCGGAGAGTTTGGGAGGAGGTCGTCGGTGCATGCCTGGCATGCGCGGCGAGGCAATTGAGGACGATCCGGAACAAGTGCCGCAAGGAGGATTTTACTCCGCCGCGGCCTGAAACTGGAACAGCCGTGTTTGCGCGGCGGGGGAGAGTCTTCGATAATTTTGCTGGATTTGACCGATGACAAGAAATGGGTGGAGACATGACGGCATTATCAAATCTGACCAATCTGCTCGGCCGGCTCAACGCCGCCGTTCTGATGGTCGGCCTCTGGCTGGGCGCAGGCGCTCTCGGCATCATGCTGTTTTTCATGCTGATGCAGGTATTCTTCCGCTATTTCCTGGGTAATGCTTTGCCGTGGAGCGAAGAGGCTTCGCGCTTTCTGATGCTCTGGATGACCGGCCTTCTGGTACCAACGGCCTTCCGCCAGGGTGGCTTCGTTGCGATCGGCATGATCATCGACCATCTGCCACGGCTACTCTCCACCCTGATCACCTTTGTCTTCCTCCTGCTGAGCGCGACCGTTCTTTACGTCGGCATGCGCATCGGCTGGAACGAAGTAACAGGGATTGGCGGCCGGTTCGCGATGTCGGCGATCGCCGTTCCGACCTCCTTAGACCTCTCGACCTGGATGAAGGTGCCGCGCGGCTGGATGATGGCTTCGCTCGTCGTCGGCATCACCTTGATGCTCGTCGTCAACATCGAGCTTTTGCTGCGCGCGCTACTGAGGCTGGCGGGCCGCGACCGGGAACTGATGCCGATCCGCATTGCCGGACAGTTGGGAGCGGAATGATGCTGAGCCTCTTTCTCCCGATCTTCATCGTCTTCCTCCTTTTCGGCCTGCCGATCGTTTTCAGTTTGATCGCAGCTCCCGCTATCATCCTCTGGTGGAACGGCCAGGAGCGCGACATCGTGCTGCTCTATCGCAACATCTATGCGGGCATGGATAGTTTCCCGTTGATGGCGATCCCCTTCTTCATGCTGACAGGCGAACTGATGAACCGGGCGGGTATAACCGTCCGCATCGTTCGTTTTGCCCAATCCATGGTCGGCCACATGCGTGGCGGCCTCGCCCAGGTCAACGTCGTCGACTCCATGATGTTCGCCGGCATTTCCGGCTCGGCCGTAGCCGACGTCTCTGCCCTCGGTGCGATGCTGATCCCGGCCATGGAAAAGGAAGGCTATACCCGCCGTTTCGCGGCCGGCATCACGGCGGCGTCTGCCATCATCGGCCCGATCATCCCGCCCTCCGGCATCATGATCATCTACGCCTATGTGATGGGTGAGAGCGTCGCTGCCCTCTTCCTCGCCGGCATCGTGCCCGGCATTCTCATCGGCGTCAGCCTCATGGTGATGATCCGGCTGCTAGCCAATCACTACGATCTGCCGGCCGCAACCAAGCGCGCCTCGTGGCGCGATCGTGGCCGGGCCATGATCGGCGCGTTCTGGCCGCTCCTCACCCCCGTCATCATCATGGGCGGCATCCTCGGCGGCGTCTTCACACCGACGGAAGCCGCAGCGATTGCCGCCGGCTATGCCTTCTTCCTCGGCCTCTTCGTCATTGGCACGCTGAGGTTCAAGGATATACCGGGCATCCTGATGCGCTCGGCGATGACCTCGGCAGTGGTGCTTCTGCTGATCGGGGCCGCCATGGCCTTCAAGACCGTGGCATCGCTTGCACATACGCCAGAACTGCTGGCCGATCTATTCCTCAGCCTCAGCGACAACCCGCTCGTCCTGCTCTTCCTAGTCAATATCCTGTTGTTCGTCGTCGGCATGTTCCTCGATGCAGGACCGGCGATCATTGTGCTGGGACCGATCCTCGGGCCAATCTTCACGTCGCTCGGCGTCGATCCGGTCCACTTCGCGATCATTATGGTCGTGAACCTGACCGTCGGCCTGTTGACACCGCCGATGGGCCTCGTTCTCTTCGTCACGTCCTCCGTCTCCGGACTGAAGGTCGAAACAGTGGCCAAGGCCGTCCTGCCATTCCTCTTGGCGGAGATCGTGGTGATCTTCCTGATCACCTACGTCCCCGCCCTGACCCTTACGGTCCCGCGTCTCGCGGGCTTCGTAGACTAGCTTGAGAAAACGGGAGGTACCAGAATGCTCAAGTCCATGTTCAAGACCCTGCTGCTCGCCAGCGCGCTGACGATCAGCGGGGTAGCGCAGGCAGCTGACATCACGCTCCGCGCCACCGCAAACTCTAACGAGAACGACGAGGATTATGACGGCCTCGTCGTTTTCAAGAACTATATCGAGAACGCATCAAATGGTACGATTGCCGTCGAAATCTTCATGGGCACACAGCTTTGCGCCACCGGAGAAGAATGCCTGCAAGGCATCGCCGATGGCTCGCTGGACGTCTACATCTCGACTTCGGGCGGGGCTGCCGGCCTCTTCCCTTATATCCAGGTTCTCGACCTGCCCTACCTGATGAGCGACGACCGGATTGCCGAGGAAGTGCTGACCGGCGACTTCACCCGCAAGCTCCGCGAAAAGGCGCTCGCCGACAGCGACAACAAGATCCGTCTGATGACGATCGGCAATACGGGTGGCTGGCGCAACTATGCGAATACCCAGAAGACGGTGAAGACCCCGGAGGATCTCAAGGGTCTGAAAATGCGTACCGTCCCGGCCGACCTGCCGCAGCAGGCCGCCACCGCGGTCGGTGCCGCGCCGACCCCGATCCCGTGGCCGGAACTCTTCACCTCTCTGCAGACGGGCGTCGTTGAAGGCACCGCCAACGGCATCACCGACATCATGTCGATGAAGTTCCCCGATGCCGGCCTTAAGTATCTGACCCTCGACGGCCACAGCTACATGGGCGCCTTCTGGTGGATGTCGAACGACCGCTTCCAAGGGCTGACGCCCGAGCAGAAGCAGATCGTCGTCGATGGCTTCGCAGCCCTGCAGCAGGCAACCTTTGCCTCGCCGAAGCGCAAGGAAATCGCAGCCTACCAGGACTTCGCCAAGGCCGGCGGCGAGATCTACGTGCCGACACCTGCCGAGAAGGAAGCCTTCAAGACCGCCGTTTCGCCGGTCTTCGACTGGTTCAAGACGAACGTCACCGGCGGCGCCGAAGTGTTTGACCAGTTCACGGCAGCGGTCGCCGATGCTCAGAAAAAGGTTGACGCCGAGCGCGCGGCTGATCTGAACTGACGAACACAGGATGCGCGGCCACGCCGCGCATCCCTCCCAACCGCCCTACGCATCGCGCGATATTTCAATCTCGGGGCGACCCACCAGAGGTGATTCATGCCAGAACCATCGACCGCCTCGCCCGATCCGGAGCGAGAACGCCACTCTGCGACCTTGAGCGAGCGATGGCAGAAGCTTTTCCCCGGTCTGTCCGTGACCGTGTTGATCGCGCTGGCCTCAGCTTTCCTGTCCGAACACTACGGCGCGCCGGCCATGCTGCTCGCGATTCTGATCGGGCTTGCGCTGCACTTCCTGGCCGAAGACCCGAAGACTGCTGCAGGCCTCGACTTCGCCTCGCGCACGGTTCTTCGCATCGGTATTGCCCTGCTCGGCCTGAGGGTCAGCGTCGCGATGTTCGCCGAGCTCGGTGCGGCCGTGATCGCGATGATCGTCGGCGCTGTGCTGCTCACCATTGTCTTTGGCATCCTAGCCTCTCGCCTCTCTGGACAGGGCACGGCCTTCGGCGTCCTGACCGGTGGTGCTGTCGCGATATGCGGGGCTTCGGCAGCCCTTGCGATCTCCGCAACGCTTGGAAACCGCAGCAAGGAAGCCGACCAGCAGATGGTCTTCACCGTCATCGGTGTGACCATGCTGTCAACGCTGGCCATGATCTTCTACCCGATCCTCGCAAGTCTGGCAGGGTTGGACGATCACCAGACCGGCATCTTCCTCGGTGCGACAATCCATGATGTGGCCCAGGTCGCTGGCGCCGGCTTCTCTGTTTCCGTGCCCGCAGGCGAGACCGCTGTCTTCGTCAAGCTCATCCGCGTGACCATGCTGGCGCCTGTGGTCCTCGTGGCAGCACTCGCCTTTCGAAGCACGGTCTCCGGCGATGTGAAGCGCCCGCCGCTGCTGCCGGGCTTCGTGGTGGCCTTCCTGTTGCTGGCAGCACTGAACTCGCTTGTGACCATCCCCCCCATGGTGGCCGATTGGGCAGGCATCGTCTCGCGCTGGGCCCTCCTGGTCGCCATTGCCGCCGTCGGCGTAAAGACTTCACTTCCAGAAGTCTTCAAGATCGGCGGACGCGCGATCGGCGTGCTGGTCGCTGATACCGTCTTCCTTGCACTGATCGTACTGGCAGTCCTCGTTTTCGTCGGGCTTTAACGGAAACGACCGGGACCATTGGGCAGGCGGTGAAAATCCGCTAGAGGATCATGACCCGGCATGCCGGCGAAGCATGAGGAGGATCCATGGCAAAGACACCCAAGACAGCGAAAAGCGCCCAGAAGCCGGCGCTGACGCAGGATCCCCATGCGGTGCGCGAGCCCCGCGCCAACAATCTCGAGATGGCGATCGGCCATGAAGTCCGCACCTATCGCAAGAAGCTCGGCATTACCGTCGCCGATCTCGCCGCAGCCACGGGCATGTCGGTCGGCATGCTGTCAAAGATCGAAAACGGCAATATATCGCCTTCGCTGACCACGCTTCAGGCGCTATCGAAGGCGCTGGGGATGCCGATCACCGCCTTCTTCAAGGGCTTCGAGGAGCCGAAGTCGGCAAGCTTCGTGAAGGCGGGTGAAGGCGTGAACCTGGAGCGCCGCGGAACCCGGGCCGGCCATCATTACAGTCTGCTCGGCCATATCGAGAACAACACCTCCGGCGTTGTCGTGGAGCCCTATCTGATCACGCTGAACGCGGAATCGGACGTCTTTCCGACCTTCCAGCACGAAGGCATGGAGTTCCTCTACATGCTGGAAGGCGAAGTGGTCTATCGGCACGGGGATAGCCTCTATCGGATGCAGGCAGGCGACAGCCTGTTCTTCGACGCCGATGCACCGCACGGGCCGGAAGAACTCGTAAGCCTGCCCGCACGATACCTGTCGATCATCTCCTATCCCCAGCGCCGATAGTTGCCCATCAGGAAAACTTTATTCCTTTCGGTTGATTTTCGTGATCGCCGCTGCTAGCCCTTTCTCCAGAGACTTTGGAGGGCGTGGCCATGTGCGGCATTGTAGGTCTGTTTCTCAAGGACAAGGCGCTGGAGCCCCGGCTCGGCGATCTCCTCTCGGACATGCTGATCACCATGACCGACCGAGGACCGGACTCGGCCGGCATCGCCATCTATGGCGGCGTCGATGGCAAGACCGCCAAGGTCACCATCCAGTCCGCCGCCCCGGAAACTGATTTTGCCGGACTGGCAGAAGATCTGGCGACAGCCGGCATCGCCGCGGAAATCGAATTGAAGAGTACCCATGCGGTCATCTCGATCGCCGCAAGCAAGTTGACCGAGATCCGGACGGCCCTCGCCGAAATCCGCCCTAACGTCCGCATCATGGGCTCGGGCCAAAGCGTCGAGATCTTCAAGGAAGTCGGCCTTCCGAGGGAAGTCGTGCAACGTTTCGGCGTCCGCGCCATGGGCGGCACACACGGCATCGGCCATACCCGCATGGCGACCGAAAGCGCGGTCACAACGCTTGGGGCCCATCCCTTCTCGACCGGGGCCGACCAGTGCCTCGTGCACAATGGCTCGCTGTCGAACCACAACAATCTGCGCCGCGAGCTGATCCGCGAAGGCATGTCCTTCGAGACCCAGAACGATAGCGAAGTCGCCGCTGCCTATCTCACAGCCGAGATGGCCAAGGGCAAGGATCTCGGCGAAGCCCTGACCGGCGCCCTTGATGATCTCGACGGCTTCTTCACCTTCGTCGTCGGGACCAAGACCGGTTTCGGCGTCGTGCGCGACCCGATCGCCTGCAAACCCGCCGTCATGGCCGAGACCGACCAGTATGTGGCCTTCGGTTCCGAGTACCGCGCTCTGGTCAACCTGCCGGGCATCGAGACCGCCCGCGTCTGGGAGCCGGAACCGGCCACCGTCTATTTCTGGGACCACGAAAAGGCCGCCTGAACCGCGATACCAAGAAAGCTTGTAGAATGCCGATTTTCGACCTCTCCCATACCCCGCTTCGCGAGTTGAACAGCGCGCTCCACACTCTCGGCGAAGGCTCGAATGACACCCTGTTCGAAGTGGTGAACCCGCGCGGCCACCATGCTGTCGCCGTCGGCATCGATGCGCCTGTTACCGTCGAGGTGAAAGGATCGGTCGGCTATTATTGCGCCGGCATGAATGACGGCGGGACCGTCACCATCCATGGCTCTGCCGGGCCGGGTGTGGCCGAAAACATGATGTCCGGCACGGTGGTGATCGAGGGCGATGCCAGCCAGTATGCCGGTGCCACCGGTCGCGGCGGCCTGCTGGTTATCAAGGGCAATGCCGCCTCCCGCTGCGGCATCTCGATGAAGGGCATCGACATCGTCGTGCACGGCTCGATCGGCCACATGTCGGCCTTCATGGGCCAGTCCGGCCACCTCGTCGTGTGCGGCGATGCGGGCGAAGCCCTGGGCGACAGCATCTATGAAGCAAAGCTCTTCGTGCGCGGCTCGGTGAAGAGCCTCGGCGCCGATTGCGTCGAGAAAGAAATGCGCCCCGACCATCTCGAAAAGCTCGCCGAGCTGCTGGCGAAGGCCGGCGTGACGCATGCGGAGCCCGAAGAGTTCAAGCGCTACGGTTCGGCCCGCAAACTCTACAATTTCAACATCGACAATGCCGACGCGTATTGAGGCGAGGAACAGCCATGAGCTACCACAACCCCTTTACCCCACCGCGCAAGTCCGCCACCTTCGATGACCACACACTCGCCGAAATCCGCCGCGCTGCAGCCACCGGCATCTACGACATCCGCGGCGGCGGCACGAAGCGCAAGGTGCCACATTTCGACGACCTTCTCTTCCTCGGTGCATCGATCTCCCGCTATCCGCTCGAAGGCTATCGCGAAAAATGCGACACCTCGGTGGTCCTCGGCGCGCGCTTTGCCAAGAAGCCGATTGAGCTGAAGATCCCGATCACCATCGCCGGCATGAGCTTCGGCGCGCTGTCAGGCAATGCCAAGGAAGCGCTCGGTCGTGGCGCGACGCTCGCAGGCACCTCGACCACGACGGGCGACGGCGGCATGACCGACGAGGAGCGCGGCCATTCGGAAAAGCTGGTCTATCAGTATCTCCCCTCTCGTTACGGCATGAACCCGAGAGATCTGCGCCGCGCCGATGCGATCGAAATCGTGGTCGGGCAGGGGGCAAAGCCCGGCGGCGGCGGCATGCTGCTCGGCCAGAAGATCTCCGACCGCGTCGCCCAGATGCGCAATCTGCCGATGGGCATCGACCAGCGCTCCGCCTGCCGTCATCCCGATTGGACAGGCCCCGATGATCTCGAAATCAAGATCCTCGAGCTCCGCGAAATCACCGACTGGGAAAAGCCGATCTATGTGAAAGTCGGCGGCGCTCGCCCCTATTACGACACCGCTCTTGCAGTGAAGGCTGGCGCCGATGTCGTCGTGCTCGACGGCATGCAGGGCGGAACGGCAGCCACGCAGGACGTGTTCATCGAGAACGTCGGCATGCCCACCCTCGCCTGCATCCGCCCCGCCGTCCAGGCACTGCAGGATCTCGGCATGCATCGCAAGGTCCAGCTGGTGATCTCGGGCGGTATCCGCTCCGGCGCCGATGTCGCCAAGGCCTTGGCGCTTGGCGCTGACGTCGTCTCGATCGGCACGGCAGCGCTCGTTGCGATCGGCGACAACGATCCGAAGTGGGAAGAGGAATACCAGAAGCTTGGCACCACAGCCGGGGCCTATGATGACTGGCACGAAGGCAAGGACCCGGCCGGCATCACCACGCAGGATCCCGAGCTTGCCGCCCGCCTCGACCCGGTCGCTGCCGGCCGCAGGCTTGCCAACTACCTCAAGGTCATGACGCTGGAGGCGCAGACCATCGCCCGCGCCTGCGGCAAGAACAAGCTGCACAACCTGGAGCCGGAGGATCTTTGCGCATTGACGATGGAGGCCGCCGCCATGGCGCAGGTGCCGCTCGCCGGCACCAGCTGGTACCCCGGCAAGGGAGGTTTTTAAAAGCCTGATGGCCGCATCCTGATACCACGGATGCGGCCATTTCATTTCAACACATGTGTCTCAATCCATAAAAACAGGGGAACGACGTGACACAGGATCTGGCAGGCTTCGCTGCGGAGCGGGGCATCAAATACTTCATGATCAGCTATACCGACCTCTTCGGCGCCCAGCGCGCCAAGCTGGTCCCATCTCAGGCCATCGCCGACATGCAGAAGGACGGCGCAGGCTTCGCCGGCTTTGCCACCTGGCTCGACCTGACGCCCGCCCATCCCGACCTCTTCGCCATCCCTGACGCCTCCTCGGTGATCCAGCTGCCCTGGAAGAAGGATGTCGCCTGGGTTGCTGCCGACTGCATGATGGACGATCAGCCGGTCGCCCAGGCGCCCCGCGTCATGCTAAAGAAACTGGTCGCCGAAGCTGCGGAACTTGGCCTCCGTGTCAAGACCGGCGTCGAGCCGGAATTCTTCCTGATCTCTCCGGACGGCGAGACGATCTCAGATCAATACGACACCGCCGAAAAGCCCTGCTACGACCAGCAGGCCCTGATGCGCCGCTATGACGTGATCGCCGAGATCTGTGACCACATGCTAGCGCTCGGCTGGAAGCCCTACCAGAACGACCACGAGGATGCGAACGGCCAGTTCGAGATGAACTGGGAATATGACGACGCGCTGAAGACCGCCGACAAGCATTCCTTCTTCAAGTTCATGGTGAAGTCGGTCGCCGAGAAGCACGGCCTTCGCGCCACCTTCATGCCGAAACCCTTCAAGGGCCTGACCGGCAACGGCTGCCACGCGCATATCTCCGTCTGGGATCTCGACGGAAAGGTCAACGCCTTCGCCGACAAGGACATGCCCTTCGGCCTCTCGGCCAAGGGCAAGACCTTCCTCGGCGGCATCATGAAACACGCTTCGGCGCTTGCCGCTGTCACCAACCCGACAGTCAACTCCTACAAGCGCATCAATGCGCCGCGGACCGTCTCCGGCGCGACCTGGGCACCGAACACGGTGACTTGGACCGGCAATAACCGCACCCACATGGTGCGCGTCCCCGGTCCTGGCCGCTTCGAACTCCGCCTGCCCGATGGTGCGGTGAACCCCTACCTCCTGCAGTCGATCATCATCGCCGCGGGATTGAGCGGCCTGAAGAGCAATGCAGATCCCGGCCCCCATTACGACATCGACATGTATCGCGATGGTCACTCGGTAAAGGATGCTCCACGGCTGCCTCTGAACCTTCTCGACGCGCTACGCGCTTTCGAGCAGGATGACGCGCTGAAGTCAGCTCTAGGGTCGGAGTTCTCCGACGCCTATCTCAAGCTCAAGCACGATGAGTGGAACAGCTATTGCGGCCATTTCACCGCCTGGGAGCGCCAGACGACGCTGGACATCTGACGGATGATCACCGGATCAGTCCGCGATATCGATCCGACTTTCGCTGTCTGCATCGAACAGGTGCAGATGCGCCGGATCGAAGCCGAGAGACATCATCTCGCCATGCCGGAGCGAGTGCCTTTCGGAGACGACGACATTGATCTCCGGTTGGCTGGCAGAGGTGATGTAGGTCATCGAGCCCGTGCTCTCGACGATGCCGACTGGCAGCCGGATCTGCGCCTCGCTTTCCGACACCAGCCGTAGATGCTCGGGTCTCAGACCAACGATCAGGTTCGAAGCTGTAGGAACAGGCCGATCGAGAGCGATCACCTGTGGCGTACCCAGATCCAGCACCAGCGACTTCCCGTCGGCACCCACCGTCGCTGGAATGAAGTTCATCGCCGGTGACCCGATGAAGCCTGCGACGAACTTGTTGACCGGACGGTCATAGAGTTCCAGCGGCGCGCCCTGTTGCTCGATCACGCCGTGCCGCATGACGACGACATGATCGGCCATGGTCATCGCCTCGATCTGGTCGTGGGTGACATAGACGGAGGTCGCGCCGAGCCGGTCATGCAACGAACGGATCTCCTTGCGCATGTGCACGCGCAGCGCCGCGTCGAGATTGGACAGGGGCTCGTCGAACAGGAAGGCCTTCGGGTTGCGGATGATCGCACGGCTCATCGCGACGCGCTGGCGCTGGCCGCCGGAAAGTTCGCGCGGATAGCGATGCAGCAGATTTGAAAGACCGGTCGTCGCCGCCACCTCCTCCGCCGCCTTCTTCGCCTCCGCCTTCTTCACGCCGCGAATGCGCAGCGAGTAGGTGAGGTTTTCCTCCACAGTCATATGCGGATAGAGCGCATAGGACTGGAAAACCATGGCAAGGTCGCGCTTGCGCGGCGGCACACCGTTCATGCGCTCGCCGGCGATGACAAGGTCGCCTGCCGAGATGCTTTCGAGGCCGGCCAGCGACCGCAGCAGCGTCGACTTTCCACAACCGGAAGGACCGACCAGCGCCACGAAGGAGCCCTTCTTGATTTTCAAGTCGATGTCCCGCAGGGCGTGATAGGCGCCGTAATATTTGTTGACGCCGGAAAGTTCGATCTGATGGGTCATTTGAGAGCTCCAGACGTGAGCCCGGAGACGATCCGGCGCTGCAGAAGGACGAAGGCCGCGAGAATCGGCGTCACATAGATCGAGGCGAAGGCCATGATGTTGTTCCACTCGTTGGTGTTCGGCCCCATGAAGGAATTCAGCCCCACGCTTGCCGGCTGCAATTCGACATCCTGGATCATCGATTTCGAATAGACGAACTCGCCGAAGGCCTGCATGAAGATCAGAATCGCAGCGACCAGAATGCCGTTGCGAGCAAGCGGGAGGACGATGTGGAAAAAGGCGCCGACCCGCGAATTGCCATCGACCAGCGCGGCCTCCTCGAGCTCGATCGGCACGCTCATGAAGGTGGCCCGTACCAGCACCACGAAGAAGGGCATGCTTTTCGCCGCAATCGCGATGATGACGGCGAGCCTGGGATAGTCGAGCATACCGAGCTGCGAGAAGCCGACGAAAATCGGCGTAATCATCAGCGAGGCAGGCAGAACCTGTAGCATCAGAATGAGAAACAGCCCGACATCGATCCAACGGTTGCGATAGCGGGCGAGCACATAGGCGCAGCCCGTGCCGAGTACCGTGATCAGGCTCACGGCACCCACGGCGATCACCAGCGAATTCCACATGTAGCGGGCGAGATTGCGGCTCTCCCAGACGTAGGCATAGGTCGACCATTGGGGATAAGATGGCCAGAAGCTGGGCGGCGTGGCGAACATCGCCGAGCCGGATTTCAGCGTCGTCAGATACATCCAGTAGAGCGGGAAGAGGTAGATCGCGGCGAGCACAAGCGCGATCCCCAGCATCAACCGGTTTCGAGTGGTCTCGCTCATCCGCGCACCTCATGTCTTGTGGACCGCACATAGACGACCGAGGCAAACATCACGAAGACGATCATGATGACGGAGATCGTGGCGCCCTGGGCGAAGTCGTATTGGCGGAAGGAAAGATCCCAGGCCCAGTATTGCGTGACGTTCGACGAATTATTTGGTCCGCCGGAGGTAATGGCGGCGAAAAGGTCGAACTGCTGCAGGGTGAAGATCAGACCGAGCGAGATGATCGCGCCGATGGTCGAGCGCATCATCGGCAGGGTGATGGTCCAGAACCGCTGCCAGACATTGGCACCGTCCAGCTCCGCAGCCTCATAGAGATCCTTGGGAATACCGGAGAGGCCGACCGACAGCAGGATCATGTTGAAGGACGTACCCAGCCAGATATTGGCGATGATGACCGCCCAGAGCGAAAAATCAGGATCAGAACGCCAGAAGATGTTGCTCGAAATGATGCCGGTCTCGCGCAGCATGAAATTCAGCACGCCGAAGTCGCCGGACAGGATCCAGTTCCAGATGGCGCCGACAACGAGACCAGGCATCACCCAGGACACGAGAAACAGGCCGCGTAGCCAAGACGCACCCGGGAAATTCACCCAGAAGAACAAGGCGAGCGAGAAGCCGATGATAAACTGGCCGATGATGGAGGCGACGACGAAGAGGGCGGTATTACCGAGGATCGGCCAGGTTTCGCGCTGGGAAAACAGCGTCTCGTAGTTCTCGAAGCCGACGAACGGTCGAAAGAAGGTGCCGAGCGAGAACATGTCGACTTCCTGGAAACTCATCAGCACATTGTAGATGAGCGGCAGGCCGGACATCAGGAAGAGGAAGCCGAGCGGCAGTGTCACAAGGCCAATGTCGAAGCCTCGTCCGTCGGTCAGGCTGGTCAGGATCTTGCGCATGCATGTCTCCGCACTGCCAATGCTCCCCGGTCGGGCCGCCCCCCGATAACAAGACGAGGGACGGCCTTCCGGGAGGTTTCGAAGGGCAGGCGCAAGGATTGGTGCGCCTGCCGATTGGTCAGCCGAGAACGGCGCTGATTTTTTCCGCCGCCTGATCCAGCGCTTCCTTGGCCGACATCTGGCCCGTCAGTGCCCCCTGGATGGCATCCTGGATCGCTTTCGAGATCTTAGGCCATTCCGGATGCGGTCCGCGCGGCTGAGCATATTGCAGCTGCTCGATGAAGACCTTGAGACCCGCGTCCTTCAGAGCCTCGCCGGTGGGCGGGATGGTGATGTCGGAGCGCGGCGGAAGCTGTCCGAAGTCCTTGAACATGCGGTCGTCCTGAGACACGAAGTATTCGAGCACCTTGAAGGCTTCGTCGGGGTGTTCGGTATTAGAGAAGATCGCCCAATTGAAGTCGCCCATGGCGGAGGATCGTTGTGCGCCCTCCTCCGGCACCGGCAAAAGCGCGACTCCCCAGTCGAACTTCGCTTCCTTGACCATGCGGTCGAGTTCCCAGGGACCGGAGATCGCCATCGCGGCATTTCCGGAATTGAAGGTACCGGTCGAATCCCACTGGCTGCGCGTCAGGGTATCCGGCGAAGCGAGCTTTTCGTCGATGATAGCCTTCCAGGTTTCGAGTGCCTTCACCGCGCCGTCGGAATTGATCTTGTCGTAACTGCCTCCGCCCATCTGGGCCCAGGGCAGGAACTGGAAGGTACCTTCCTCATTGGCCTTGGCGGAGAAGGTCAGGCCATAGATGTTCTTCGAGGGATCAGTGAGCTTGCGCGCCGTCTCCACCAGCTCAGCCCAGGTCTGCGGCGGTTTGTTCGGATCCAGCCCTGCCGCCGTAAACATGTCCTTGTTGTAATAGAGCGCGATCGTGTTTGTCGCCTTGGGGATGCCGAAGTACTTGCCGTCCCACATGACGGATTTCAGCGGACCGGGATAGTAATTGTCAGGCTTCACCACATCCGAGGCCGCGATCTTGTCGCTCAGATCAAGAAACGCACCACGCGACGCGAAAAGCGCATGCTCTGGATTGTCGATCGCGATGATGTCAGGCGCCTGACCGGTCGAATAAGCACGCATCGCCTCGCTGACGACGTCGTCGAACTGGATCTGGCGATATTCGACCGTGATGCCGTTACCCAGCGCATTGAAGTCCTTGATCAAATTGGGAGCCGGCTGAATGTCGCGGTCGAGCGACCAGACGGTGATCTTGACGTCTTCTGCCTGGGCGGAAAGCCCGAACAGGGAGACACTGGCCAGCGCCAAGGCGCCGAAGACGATATGCTTGCGAATACCCATGGTTTCCTCCTCTTGGGTTTCTGCATGGGTCTTGTCCTCCACAAGACCCATATTTCCGAGAACTCAGGCCGGATCGGTGACGAAATCCCCGCCCCGGCAATTCTTGAGGTAATTCAGGCCATGCACCTGGCCGGTCATCTCCAGCGCGTCGCGATAGACCGGATCGTGCCAGCCCTCGATATCGATCGAGCCGGACCAGCCGGCGAGCCGAAGCTCCGAGATAACATCGGTCCAGTTGGTGTCGCCGAAGCCCGGCGTGCGCATGAAGACGAAGGGATGTTTGCCGAAGACACCATGTTCGCGGATCACGTCCCAGCGGATCGTCGCGTCCTTGCCATGCACGTGGAAGAACTTGTGCGCCCATTTGCGGACCTGCGGGATCGGATCGATCAGATAGACCATCTGATGGCACGGCTCCCATTCGAGCCCGATATGCTCGTCCGGCGTCTCGTTGAAGATCAGCTCCCAGGCATCCGGATTATGCGCGATGTTCCAGTCGCCGGTCTGCCAATTGCCGTCCATGGCGCAGTTTTCAAACGCGATCTTCACGCCCTTGTCCGCCGCGCGCTTGGCAAGCTCGCTCCAGATCTCGCGGTAGCGCGGGAGGCTTTCCGTCAGTGGACGGTTACGTATGCGTCCAGTAAACCCAGCGACGCAGGTCGCACCGAAATGATGCGCGTTGTCGATGCAGTCCTTCCAACCCTGCAGCGTCTGCAGATCCATGTCGGTCTCTTCGAGCGGATTGCCGAACATGCCGAGCGTCGAGATCGTGATGTCGCGATCGCCGATCGCCTCGACGCAACGCTTGCCGAGGTCGGCGAGGTCCTGACCGTTGGTCGTCTGCCAGAAGAAGGGCTCGAAGCTCTCGAAGCCCATATCGGCGATCTGTCCAATACGGTCGGCCGCCTTACCGCCGCTGGCGCTGACCATGGTTCCGATACGAATGGAATTTGCGGGATTGCTCACGGGCTCAATGTCCTTCGACTGAAATGCTGACGGGAAGTCCGGTCCGGGCGCTTTCGATCGCGCCGAAGACCATGGAAAGGCTTTTGATATTGTCGTCGCTTGCGGTCTCAGGCTTTCGCCCGGACTTCACCGCATCGACGAAGTCGGTGAGCACGCTTGCGTGCCCGTGTGTTTCGTCTTCGTCGGGGGCTAGGGGAACGGGGACAGTTTGATGGCCGCGCAGGAGACCCGGCTCGTCACCGGCGACCGTCGCCTCGAAGCTGTCCTCGCCATCCCAGGTGATCATGCCCTTTGAGCCGACCAGTCTCCAGGCGCTTTCCCAGCTTGTCCGCCGCCCTTCGGCACACCAGGAACCGCGATAGGTGAAGACGGCATCTCCCGAGAGCTTGAAAATGGCATTTGCCGATGCGCCATGCGCGTACCAGGAGCCAGCAGGATTGGTCTCGACGCAATAGACCGAGAGCGGCAGCTTGCCCGAGACGAAGCGGGCCGCGTCAAAGGTATGAATTGCCATGTCGAGCAGCAGGACATTGTCCATCGCCTCGCGGAACCCACCGAAGTGCGGACCGATGAAGAAGTCGCAGTGAATGCCGCTCACCTCTCCGATAAGTCCATCCTCGACGGCACGGCGCAAACGGCGGATGCCGGAGATGAAGCGGCGGTTCTGGACCACGGCGTGCACCCGACGCATTTCCATCGCGAGCGCAAGCAGAGCCTTAGCCTCGTTCATGGACGCCGCCAGCGGCTTTTCAGAGAGAACGTGGCAGCCGAGCCGGAGCGCTGTCGAGACCACGGCGGAGCGCGCAGATGGCACAACCACGTCGAAAACCATGTCGGCCTGTGTCGCCTCGATCACCGAAGCCAGATCCGTTCCGACAACGACCTCATCGAGGCCAAACTCGGATGCGAGCGCCCTTGCGACAGACAGATCGAGATCGACCAGGCCGACGACCTCGACCTCGTTCCGCAATTCGGAAGAAGACTGAAGCGCCCGAAGCCAGCCCTTGGCCATAGCTCCGCACCCGCACAAAACGGCCCTTGTTGTCACTGACATCCTCCCAAGGGATGAGAAGAACTCCTCTTCCGCGCATCCCGTAAACGTTTACGACACTATGAACGAGACGACCCATGTGTCAATAGGTATTTCGTAAACGATTACGGCGTGCGTTTCAGCGGAGGGGTTGATGAAGGGCATCCGGCAACTGGCCGAACATCTCGATATATCGATCGGGACGGTCTCCCGTGCACTGAACGGCAAGCCCGACGTCAACGAGGAGACCCGTCGGCGCGTGCTGGAAGCAGCCGAACAACTGGGCTATGTGGCGAACCAGGCCGGGCGATCCCTGCGCAAGGGCGCAACCGGCATCATCGGCTTCATGATGCAGACCGGCCACGACATCACCGGCCAGGGCGACACTTTCTTCATGCGCGTTTTCGATGGCATGCAGACGGTTCTGGCCCGCCACAAGCTCGATCTGGTCGCCCTGCTCTGTTCGTCCGAGGAAGACCCGGATGACTATTTGAAACGCATCGTCGCGCGCGGCTTTGCCGATGGCATCATCCTGTCGGCGACCCGATTTCAGGATCCCCGCTTCGAACTGCTGCACAAGACGAAGATCCCCTTCATCACGCTGGGGCGAAGTCAGACCGATGTCGGCCAACCCTGGTACGACCTCGATTTCGAGGGCATGGCAGAGGATGCGTTGGAGCGCCTGGTGGCGAAGGGTCATCGGCGGATCGCGATGAGCCGGCCGCATGGCGACATCAACTTGGGCCATGTCTTCGAGAACCACTGCCGCGTCGTGCTCGCCCGCCACGGGCTCGAACTAGACCCGGCCAATGTCTATCGCTCTGGCCCGAACGAACCCGGCGGCTATCAGGTCGCCCAGCAGGTGATGAAGTCACGTAACCGACCGTCGGCAATCATCCTCCTCAACGAAGCGACCGTGGTCGGATTCTACCGCGGACTGCAGGAGGTGGGATTGAAGCCAGGCAAGGACATCGCCGTCATCGGCCAATACAGCCCCCAGGCACAGTTCCTGAACCCGGTTCTGACCTGCTTCCGCCCCGACCTCAGGGCTCTTGGCATAGCGCTGGCCGAAAGCTTGCTCGCCACCATGCCGGATTTTGCCCATCACTATCCCGACGCCGTCCGCCGCCGCCTTTGGCCGATGACGCTGATCGAGGGCGAAAGCGGCTGAGGCGCAGCGCGTACCACCACCTTAGGCGCGCAGCGCTTCCTGACGATAGCCCGTATCGATCGTGACGTTCCCACCAACGGCCCTTGAGACACAAGCGCACATCTTCTCGCATTCGTGCCGCTCTTCGGGGGAGAAGAAGACATCACGATGGTCAAGAGGCGCAGAGGCATCGACGATGTTGACGGCACAGAGCCCACATTCGCCGCGCCGACAGTCGTAGACCATGTCGATCCCGGCCTCCATCAGCGCGTCCAGCATCGTCTGGTCGGCCCGCACCTCGACCGTGCGACCATATTGCGGCACCGTGACCGAGAACGGCTGCTCGGCGAAACGGCCGCTGTCTCCAAAGACCTCGAAGCGCAACCGGCTCATCGACCGCCAGCTCTCGCGCCAGGTGTTGCGCGCTGCTTCCAGCAAACCATGTGGACCGCAGATGTATGCCTCTCCGTCGACCGGCAGGGCGGCAAATTCGGCCGCCAGATCGAGGGCCAGCCCCTCGTCCTGAACGAAGGTTGCAAGCCCCCCGCCCAACTCGGTCTGCAATTCCTCGACGAAGGCCATCTGGGCACGGCTCTTGGCGCCATAGATCAGCCGCACGGATTGACCGCGCGCGACCAATGCCTTCGCCATCCCGTAGATCGGAGTAATCCCGATGCCACCTGCGATCAGCAGATAGCGCGAGGCCCGCCAGGAGAGTTCGAAACGGTTCTCCGGCTCCGTCATCTCGGTTTGGTCACCCAACGCCATTCCCCAGACGAAGGCCGATCCGCCGCGACTGTTTGGATGCAGCTTTACGGCGATCTTCAAGGTCCTTGGAGCGCTTGGAAGTACCGTATAGGTTCGGATCGCCGGCTCGCCCCGAATGAGGACCTTGATATTGGTGTGCGACCCTGGATCGAAGGCGGATCGCAAGCCATCGACCGCGAATGTCACGGCCCGCACGTCCTCCGCCGGGGTTTCGATCTGAATGACACGCGCAGGGCGCCATTCCAGCTTGGAACGCATGAAGTCCTCCCTCAATCTCAGTTCGTGGACCCGATCAGCCCGCCATCAAGGCGAGCGCCAGAACCTTCCGGCGCAGATCGGGTTGTTCCTCCAACACGAAGTCCAGGTTCTGCCGCGCCAGCCGCGCATGTTCGCGTGCCAATGCCTCCGCGCGCGCGCCCTCCCGCAGTTCGATCGCCGCAACAATTGCCTTGTGCTGCGCCTGCGCCACGACCAGCGTCCTATAGAAAGCAGGCGCATTGGATTCCGTGTTCACGAAGGCGTTGGGGCTTGCGAAGGGCAGGCTCGTCATGCGCTCGACCTCCCGCCGCAAGACTTCGCTGCCCGCGAGATCCCAGAGCAGCCGGTGGAACTTTCCGTTGAGTGCCTCGTAACGCTCGAAATTCATCGCATGAGCTTCGGCCTGCAGGACTTCATCTAACTGCGTCACAACCTCGCGAATGGCCTTCATCCGCGCCGGCGTCACGCCCCGCTCCGCCGCCAGCCGGGCCGCCGTTCCCTCCAGAACACCGCGCAACTCGATGGAATCGATCACCTCCTGCCTGCTGAAGGAACGTACGGCATAACCACCGGAAGGAATGAGTGACACCAACCCCTCCTGCTCCAGCCGCTGAAGCGCCGCCCGAAGCGGCGTGCGCGACACCGCGAGCCGCTCTGCGAGCGCCACCTCCGACAAGCGTTCGCCCGGTTCGATGTCACCAGTGAGGATGAGATCCCGGAGCCCGAGCAGCGCCTTTCCCGTCTGCTGCTTGGGCGCTTTTTCAGCATCGAGCCCCATGCCGTCACTCCGCCGCAACGGAATGAGGACCAAGCTGCGGCTTCAGCTCCGCGTCGATCATCCGGTCGATCAGCTTGCGGGCCCACATCGATCCTGCATCGATGTTCAGATTGTAGAACTGGTGATCGGGGTTGGCATCGATCGCCCGCTGCTGCGCTTCGAGCACAACTTCGTCCTCATGGAAAACGCCGGCGACACCCTCGCGAAGCTCATGGGTCCGGGCCTGATTGCCGAGATCGTAGTTGCGCGCAAACGCCCAGAAGTACAGACAGGTCTTGTCCGTCGACGGGGTGATCGTGTTCAGCACGTAACCGTTCACACCCTTGGACCGGTCGCCATGCTTGGCTCCCGTACCGGCCTCGGCAACACCGACGTCGATGGTGACAGTGCATGGCGCCTCGAAACGAATGATCTGCCAGCGATCGACCTTGCCCGGTCGGCCATACTGCTTGCGCCAGAAGGGTGGCGGGTCGATGTCGTCCATCCAGCGGGTGATGTAGGCGAAGCGGTCCGAATGGCTTGCCTCGAACGGCGCCTCGGCAACGGCGCGATTGCCGATTGAGGACCCATGCACGAAGGTTTCGTGCGTCAGGTCCATCAGGTTGTCGACGACGAGGCGATAGTCGCACTTCACCTCAATCATCTTGCCGTCGGCGGCCCAGTCGGGATCCTGGTTCCAATGCATGTCGGGCACGAGTGCCGGATCGGCAAGCGCCGGATCGCCCGGCCAGATCCAGATAAAGCGATGCTTTTCGGCGATCGGATACGACTTCACGCAGGCCGACGGATTGATCGTGTCCTGCGAAGGCATGTATACACAGCGACCCGTCTCGTCGAATTCGAGGCCGTGATAACCGCAGACAACATTATCGCCTTCCAGCCGGCCCAGCGACAGCGGGACCAGCCTGTGCCAACAGGCATCGGCAAGCGCGACGGGCGCACCATTTTCCTTGCGATACAGGACGACAGGCTTGTTGCAGATGGTGCGCGGCAGAAGCTGACGCTTCAGTTCGACGTCGTAAGCCGCAACATACCAGGCATTCAGTGGAAAGGTGGGTTTGGACATGACAGCTCCTCCTCTATAGCCAGGCAGGAAGCCACAATGTATACATCCAGTCAAGCCTAGGCCACATCCGAGCTATGCGCTGGACGAAATCAGCTCCGATTCGTCATCCTGTATACATCGCAGACTTTATCCCAGTCGTGAGTAGCGAGAAGCCTCTGCCGGTTCTGTCGCCATCTCCGTTCTGCGCTAACAATCGGAGGGCACTCGGCTACATCGAGGCGCTGGAGCAACTTGGCAAGTCAATCCCCGAGGATGTCTCCGTCCTCGGCTTCGACAATCGCAGCATCGCCCCAGTTCACCATGCCGCGGCTGGCGACCTTCCACCTGCCGATCTTCGAGATAGATGCCAGGGCTTGTGGCCTCACCAACACAAATGATCAGTTGAAGGTCGAGTGCCTCCTCGGAGAACGCCAGTCGGCCTGATGATGCAGGGTTGCTGGAGCCGGGCCGTGCTAAACGCGTCGGCAGAGGATCGCCGATGCTGACTAGACGATCCCGCCAGAACCACCCCTGACGGCCGGTCGTTCGCTGGCGACGCGCGCACGATAACCGCTCGCCCGATAGGTGGCCACAGGATCGATAGCGCCACCCGCACGGCGACGAGCTTCGGCCAGTATCGGCTCGACATCGGTCCGATAGGCCCTCTTCAAGGTCTCGGACGCCATCAGAGCGTCATTCTCGCTCTGGTGACTTTCGAGGGCGCCTCGATCGACAAGCAGGGCCTGCGCATAGGCACGGCGGATCTCGTTAGCGCTGGAAATGAGGCTTTCGATCGGATCGGTCACATTATGGCTCTGGTCGATCATATGGGCTGGATGAAAGCCTTTCACCCCTCGATGCTCCGCATCGACGAGTTCGTTGAACACGAGGAAAAGCCGATAGGGATCGATCGAACCGGCATCGAGATCGTCGTCACCATATTTCGAGTCATTGAAGTGGAAACCGCCAAGCTTGCCGAACTGGATGAGCCGAGCGACGATCATCTCGATATTCGTGTTCGGCGCGTGGTGGCCGAGATCGACAAGGCAGTAGGCCTTCTCGCCGAGCGTCTGCGCGATGAGGTAATTCGTGCCCCAGTCCTGTACGACCGTAGAATAGAAGGCCGGCTCATACATCTTGTGCTCGGAGAACAGGCGCCAGTCGTCCGGGAGCGCCTTGTAGATATCTGCCATGGCCGCAAGGTAACGCTCGAACTGACGGGTGAAACTTGCCTGGCCCGGGAAGTTCGACCCATCACCGATCCAGACGGTGAGCGCCTTGGAGCCGAGCGCCCGACCGATCTCGATGCATTCGAGATTGTGCTCGACCGCCTGGCGGCGCGTTGCGGCATCGACATGGCTAAGCGAGCCATACTTGTAGGAATGCGCCTGATCGAGAGCGTCCGAGAAGGTGTTCGAATTCATCGCGTCGAAACCGAGCCCGAGTGCATCCGCCCTGTCTTTCAACGCCTTGGGATCCGCCTTGTCCCAGGGGATATGCAGCGACACCGTCGGCGTGGCCCGGGTCAGCTGCTGGATGACCCCGCAATCGTCCAGCTTGTCGAAGATGTGGCGCGGCTCGCCCTGCCCCGGAAAGCGGGCGAAGCGCGTACCGCCGGTTCCCACACCCCAGGAGGGTACGGCGACAAAGAATTCGGCGACCTTTGCAGTGATCGCCTGGATGTCGATCGAGCTGCGGGCAAGCTTTTCGCCCAGCGCCTCATAGTCACTGCGCTGCGCAGCCTCGCGTCGCTGGTTCTCAGCCGCAACGATCTCGGCGGTAATACGGATCTCGCTCATTCTTTCCTCCACCTTGCGCGATCGCCTGCGATCGAAGCGCGTATGTCTGCAGCCCTGATGGCGCCATCCTCGCCATCAGGTTCAATCTTGGCAAACGGTCTTCTGCCTGAGCGCCCGCGCCGCGTCTTCCGGAAACGTCAACGTGGGAAGCTCTGCGCATTGCCGGCATCGACATTGATGATGTTGCCGGTCGATTTCGCCGAGAGATCGGAGGCGAGGAAGTAGATCGCCTCCGCAATGTCTTCCGGGAAGACATTCAGCTTTAGCATCGAACGATTGCGGTAATGCTCCTCGAGATCGGTGACTTCGATCTTCGAGGAGGCCGCACGCTGCTCGCGCCATTCGCCATTCCAGATCTTCGAACCGCGCAGAACCGCATCCGGATTGACCGTGTTCACACGGATGCCAGCATCTGCGCCTTCGAGCGCCAGGCAGCGGGCGAGATGAATCTCGGCCGCCTTTGCGGTGCAATAGGCGGACGCATTGGGCGATGAGGCGAGACCATTCTTCGAGGCGACGAAAACGACGTTGCCGCCGAGCTTCTGACGCCGGAACAGCCGGAAGGCTTCGCGCGAGACAAGGAAATAGCCGGTGGCCAGGATGCTGATATTCTTGTCCCACATCGCAAGCGTCGTGTCCTCAACCGGCGCCGACGAGGCGATCCCCGCATTTGAGACGAGAATGTCGACGCCGCCGAACTCAACACAGGCCTCGGCGAACGCACGGATAACCGCGTCCTCACGGGTTACGTCGAGCTGAAGGGAGCGGACCACGTCCGCACCATGTCGCTTCGAGAAGTCGGCAACCGTCTGCTCAAGTGCTGCCGCATCGATATCGGCCAGCACCACACAGGCGCCTTCCGCCATCAGCCGATCAGCAGTTGCCCGGCCGATACCACCGGCGCCCCCGGTGACGAAGGCAACGCGACCGGCAAGGCTCTTCGGCTTCGGCATACGCTGCAGCTTCGCCTCTTCGAGCAGCCAGTATTCGATATCGAACGCTTCCTGTTCCGGCAGTCCCTGATACTCGGAGACCGTCGAGGCGCCACGCATCACGTTGATCGCATTGACATAGAACTCACCGGCAATGCGGGCCGTCGCCTTATCCTTGGCAAAGGACAGCATGCCGACGCCAGGAACCAGGAAGATGACCGGGTTCGGATCGCGGATGGCAGGCGAATTGTCGTGCTTGCAGGTCTCGTAATAGCGGGTGTAGTCGGCGCGATAGGCTTCGAGCGCCTTGTCCAGACCGGCGAGAACCGCGTCCACATCCGGCTTTGCCGGATCGAAATCGACGATCAGCGGCCGGATCTTGGTGCGCAGGAAATGGTCCGGGCAGGATGTTCCAAGCGCGCCGAGCGGCTGCAGATGGCTGGAATTGACGAATTCGAGCACGGCATCCTGATCGTCGAAATGGCCGAGCTTGCGCTCCGCCTTGCCGATACGGCCGCGGATTTCGGGCATCAGACGCGCGGCAATCGCTCGGCGCTCGTCTGTCGGCAGGCTCTTCGACACCGCACCGCCGAAGATCGTCTTGCCCTCGGTCTCCTTGGCAAACCACTCGATCGCCTTGTTGATGATCTCGAGCGTCAGCAGATAGCAGTCCCTGGCATCATCGGCCCAGGTGAACAGCCCGTGGCTTTCGAGAACCACGCCCTTCGCAGTCGGATTGGCCTTCACAAAGGCCTCGAGGTCGAGGCCGAGTTGGAAGCCGGGACGGCGCCAGGGGAGCCAGCCAATCTCGGAGCCGAAAACCTTCTGCGTCAATTCCCTTGAATTCTTAGCGGCCGCAATCGCGATGATCGCGTCCGGATGCATGTGATCGACATGCGTGAACGGCACGAAACCATGCAGCGGCGTATCGATGGATGCTGCGCGCGGATTGAGGTTGAAGGTGCAATGCGGCAGGAAACCGACCATTCGGTCTTCGTCATGCACACCCTGATAAATCCCCTTCAGTGCTTCCAGCTTGTCCTGGTAAAGCGTCGCGAAACCATCGAGCTTGATCGTGCCGACGTCGCCGCCGGATCCCTTGACCCAGAGAACCTTGACCGTCTGCCCCGTCAGCGGATCGATTTCCATCACCTTGGCAGAGGTGTTGCCGCCCCCGTAATTGGTGATGCGCTTGTCGGCACCCAGCAGGTTGGATCGATACAGAAGCTTGCCGGGCTCATCGAGCGTGGCGGCATAAGCATCATCCCAACGATTTTCGAGAAGGCGGGTTTGGCCCGTCATGACATCCTCCCTGCAATTATCTCATGGAACGCCGGCGACGATCCATCTCCTTCTTGTTCGCAGATATCGCGCAGCTACCCGGAAATTGTCAATCAGTTTCGATCATTTCTTTTCATTGTGCGCTGCAATATCATTATTTTTGATCGTTTCTGATTGACAGCGTAAAAACATTGCGAATAAATCAACATCAGGAGGACCCCATGCACGAACGCGAACGCCATCGCATTATTCTGAGCGCGATCCAGGAAAAGCCTGTGATCACGGTGCAGGACATTGCCGAGCTGACCGAGGCTTCAGAAGCCACGATCCGCAGGGATATCGCGTCTCTTCATGTGCAGGGAAAGCTGAGGCGCGTCCGCGGTGGCGCAGAAGCCGTGCACCCGCCGCAGCTTGGAAATCTCGCAGCGCGCCCGTTCCGCGTTTCCGAATCGGTCAATATCGACAAGAAACGCGCAATTGCGCGCGCAGCCGTCGATCTCTGCGAAGAAGGTGATTCGATCATCATCAACGGTGGCACCACCACCTTCCAGATGGTGCATTTCATGTCGGCCCGACGCCTCCAGGTCATGACAAATTCTTTCGCGATTGCAGAACATCTGGTGAAGCATTCGAAGTGCACGGTCTCGGTGCCCGGCGGCGCGATCTATCGCGACCAGAGCCTGATCCTCTCGCCATTCGAGAACGACGCGATCCGCAACTTCTATGCCCGCCGCATCTTCATCGGCGCGCAGGGCATCAATGCACTCGGCGTGATGGAATCGGATGCACTGGTCATCCAGAGCGAACAGAAGCTGGTCCGCCAGGCAGAAGAGCTGATCGTCATGGTCGACTCTAGCAAATTCGCCAAGCGTTCGAGCCTGATCTTGTGTTCGCTCGACAAGGTCTCGACGATCATCACCGACGATGGAATTTCCGACGAGGCGACCGCCATGGTCACCGACGCCGGCGTAAGGCTCATGACCGTGAAGCCCATGGCTTCATCGGCAAGGGAGGATACCTCGTCGGTCGCTTAAGAGGAGGCGGCCGGGAGGAAAGGGTAAGCAGTTCATCAACCTGGGAGGAAAACATGAAACTGACGAAAATCTTGCTGGCTAGTGCCGCCATTGCACTCGCCACCATGGGCTCTGCCGCACAGGCAGCCGACATGAAGATCGCACTCGTGGTCAAGTCCCTCGGCATCGGCTTCTTCGAAGCTGCCAACAAGGGCGCTCAGGAAGCAGCCAAGGAACTCGGCGGCGTCGAAGTCATCTACACCGGCCCGACCTCGACGACGGCTGAAGGCCAGATCGAAGTCATCAACTCGCTGATCGCACAGGGTGTCGACGCCATCGCGATCTCCGCCAACGATCCGGATGCAGTCGTCCCCGCGCTCAAGAAGGCCATGGACCGCGGCATCAAGGTCATCTCTTGGGACTCAGGTGTTGCTGCTGAAGGCCGCATCATGCACCTGAACCCCTCGTCCAACGCGCTGATCGGCAAGATGTGCCTGCAGCTTGCCGCCAACCACCTGCCTGACGGCAAGGGTGACTTTGCGATCCTCTCGGCGACCACCACCTCCACGAACCAGAACATCTGGATCGAGGAAATGAAGGCACAGCTGAAGGATTTCCCTGGCCTGAACCTCGTGACCACCGTTTACGGTGACGACCTCGCCGACAAGAGCTACCGCGAAGCAAACGGCCTCCTGAGCTCGCAGACCAACGTCAAGGTCATCGTCGCCCCGACAACGGTTGGCGTTCTCGCCGCCTCGCAAGCCGTCAAGGATGCCGGCAAGATCGGCGACGTCTATGTCACCGGCCTCGGCCTCCCCTCCGAAATGGCGGGCGCCATCCAGTCGGGCGCCACGAAGGAATTCGCCATCTGGAACCCGATCGACCTCGGCTACTCCGCCACCCAGATCGCCTATCGTCTCGCCAAGGGCGAAACCGATGCAGCTCCCGGCTCGGAAATCGAAGCCGGCCGCATGGGCAAGATCAAGGTTGGTGACGGTGGCGAAGCCGCTATGGCCGATCCCTTCGTCTACAACGCCTCGAACATCGAGGAATTCTCCAAGATCTTCTGATCTCGGTGGACCAGACCCGGCGGCTCAAGCCGCCGGGATTTCACTCATTCGGTAAGCACATGATGACCGTTCAATCTGCCAAGCTCGCGGCGGGCGCGATCCCGGCTGGCGAGCCCATTCTCGAAATGCGGGGCATTTCCCAGATCTTCCCGGGCGTAAAGGCCCTGGATCGGGTCGATATCGCCCTCTATCCGGGTAAAGTCACCGCGCTGATCGGCGAGAACGGCGCTGGCAAGTCGACACTGGTGAAAATCCTCACGGGAATCTATCGCCCGAACGAAGGCGAGATCCTGATCGACGGCAAGCCCATGAGCTTTGTCAATGCCCAGGACGCGATCGACGCGGGCGTTACCGCCATTCACCAGGAAACTGTGCTCTTCGACGAGCTGACCGTTGGCGAGAACATCTTTCTCGGCCACGCCCCCCGAACCCGCTTCGGGCTGATCGACTGGCGCACCATCAACGATCGCTCCCGCGATCTGATGAAGGCGCTGGAAAGCGACATCGATCCGACGACGAAACTCAAGGACTTCTCGATCGCCCAGCGCCACCTCGTGGCCATCGCCCGGGCGCTATCGGTCGACGCGCGCATCGTCATCATGGACGAGCCCACCGCCGCCCTTTCCCGAAAGGAGATCGATGATCTCTTCCGCATCGTCGAGGGCCTGAAACGTCAGGGCAAGGCGATCCTCTTCATCAGCCACAAGTTCGATGAGCTGTACGAGATCGCGGACAATTATGCCGTCTTCCGCGATGGCCGCATGGTCGGCTCGGGCGTACTCAAGGACACGCCGCAGGACGAGATCGTACGGCAGATGGTCGGCCGCGACGTGCACGATGTCTTCCCCAAGGTTGAAGCCGTCATCGGCGCGCCGGTCCTGAGCGTCCGCGGCTATAGCCACGAAACCGAGTTCCGCGATATCAGTTTCGACCTGCGCAAGGGAGAAATCCTCGGCGTCTACGGCCTGATCGGTGCCGGCCGCTCCGAACTCTGCCAATCGATCTTCGGCATCACCCGCCCTAAATCCGGCGCCCTTCAGCTTGAAGGCAAGGACATAACCATCAGAGACACCGCAGATGCGATCACCGCCGGCATCGTCTACGTGCCAGAGGAACGCGGGCGCCATGGTCTGGCGCTCGAATTGCCAATCTACCAGAACATGTCCCTGCCCTCCCTGATCCGGACCTCGGTCTCGGGCTTCCTGAAGGCGGCCAACGAGTTGAAGCTGGCGCGCCGCTTCGCCGAACGGCTCGACCTGCGGGCAGCCGCGCTGTCCGTTCCGGTCGGCACGCTGTCCGGCGGCAATCAGCAGAAGGTCGTCATCGGCAAGTGGCTCGCCACCTCGCCAAAGGTCATCATTCTCGATGAACCGACCAAGGGCATCGACATCGGCTCCAAGGCCGCCGTCCACGGCTTCATCTCCGAGCTTGCCTCCGAAGGTCTCTCGATCATCATGATATCGTCGGAACTGCCCGAAATCCTCGGCATGTCGGACCGTGTGATGGTCATGCGCGAGGGCTTGCAGGCCGGCATCTTCGAGCGCGAGGGCCTGACGGCCGAGACGCTCGTGCGCGCCGCAACGGGCAATGCGTGAGGAATGACAATGCGGAACCTCTTCAAGAACCGGGAAATGCTGCTGGGCCTGATCATCATCGGCATGATCCTGAGCTTCACCACGCGCGCACCCAATTTCGCCTCGCCGGAAAACCTGGCGAACATCTTCAACGACACCTCGATCCTGATCATCCTGGCACTCGGCCAGATGGTCGTGATCCTGACCAAATCGATCGACCTGTCGGTCGCCGCCAATCTCGCCTTCACCGGTATGGCGGTCGCAATGCTCGACAGCGCCTATCCGGGCCTGCCGCTCGCCCTCCTAGTGCTTGTTGCAATCGGCATTGGTGCCGCACTCGGCGCGATCAATGGCTTCCTCGTCTGGGCCCTGCAGATCCCGCCGATCGTCGTGACACTCGGCACGCTCACCATCTATCGCGGCATGAGCTTCGTACTTTCGGGCGGCGCATGGGTGAATGCCCATCAGATGCAGCCTGACTTTCTGGGCGTGCCGCGCCTGCCCGTGCTGGGCTTGCCGATCCTCTCCTGGGTCGCGATTGCAGTCATCCTGCTGATCGGCTTCATCCTGGCCCGTACCCCCTTCGGTCGCTCGGCCTATGCTGCCGGTGGCAATCCCGTTGCCGCCATCTATGCCGGCATTGATGTCGGTCGCGCCCGCTTCCTCGCCTTCGTGCTGTCGGGCGCGCTTGCCGGCCTCTCGGGTTATCTCTGGGTCTCGCGCTACGCCGTCGCCTATGTCGACATCGCCGCTGGCTTCGAACTTGATAGCGTTGCCGCCTGCGTCATCGGCGGCATCTCGATTGCGGGCGGCATCGGCACCGTGATCGGCACGGTGCTCGGCGCCCTCTTCCTTGGCGTCATCAAGAATGCGCTCCCTGTCATCGGCATCTCGCCCTTTGCCCAGATGGCAATCTCCGGCATCGTCATCGTGCTCGCGGTCGTCTTCAACGCCCGCGCCGAGCGCAAGAAGGGCCGTATCATCCTGCGCGATCGCGCAGCAGGAAAGGAGGCGACGGCATGAACACCGCAAACGAACACATGAACAGCCCCCGCGTCATTCCCGACCGGCTGCAGACACCCTTCCGTCGCCTGCTTGGAAGCTGGGAGGTTCTCCTCTTTGCCGTCGCGGTTCTGATCTTCATCGCGAACTCGCTGGCCTCTCCCTATTTCCTCAACGCCTGGAACCTGTCGGACGCCACCTTCAACTTCACGGAAAAGGCGCTGATCGCCTTTGCCATGGCGCTGCTGATCATCGCTGGCGAGATCGACCTCTCCGTGGCCGCCATCATCGCACTCGCCTCGACCGCCATGGGTTATGCCGCGCAGTACGGCGTAGGTGCACCCGGCCTCGTGGCAATCGGCATCTCGACCGGCCTTGCCTGCGGCGCCTTCAACGGCCTGCTCGTTGCCGGCCTGAAGCTGCCCTCGATCGTCGTGACCATCGGGACGATGAGCCTCTTCCGCGGCATCTCCTATCTCGTGCTAGGTGACCAGGCCTTCGGCAAATATCCTGCGGATTTTGCTTTCTTCGGCCAGGGCTATGTCTTCTGGGTCATTTCCTTCGAATTCGTGCTCTTCCTGGTGATGGCACTGCTCTTCGCCATCCTCCTGCACTGGACGAATTTCGGTCGCCATGTCTATGTCATCGGCAACAACCCGCTGGCCGCGCGCTTCTCCGGCATTCCAGTCGAGCGCGTGAAGTTCATCCTCTTCCTGCTGACCGGCCTGATGAGCGGCATCGCGGCCGTCTGCCTCACCTCCCGCCTCGGCTCGACCCGCCCATCGATCGCTCAAGGGTGGGAACTCGAAGTCGTCACCATGGTCGTGCTCGGCGGCGTCTCGATCCTCGGCGGTTCGGGCACCATTGTCGGCGTCGTCATCGCAGCCTTCGTCATGGGCCTCGTCACCTTCGGCCTCGGCCTCCTCAACGTGCCCGGCATCGTCATGTCGATCTTCATTGGCCTGCTCTTGATAATCACCATCGCGCTCCCAATTGTCGCGCGGCGCATCAAGCATGCGAGGAACGCCTGATGAGCGAGACCGAACGCCACGTCTTCAAAATGAAGCTCAATCCGGGCATGGAAGCGGAATACCGCAAGCGCCATGACGAGATCTGGCCGGAGCTCGTTGACCTCCTGCACGAAGCAGGCGTCAGTGATTACACGATCCATCTCGATGCGGAGACCAACCTGCTGATCGGCGTGCTCACCCGCACCAAGACCCATGGTATGGCAGACCTGCCCTCTCACCCCGTCATGAAGCGGTGGTGGGCGCATATGGCCGATATCATGGCAACGAACGCCGACAACTCTCCCTGGGCCGTCGATTTGAAGCCCGTCTTCCACATGCCATGACAATATCCTTCCAACGCATAGCCGTGATCGACATTGGCAAGACCAATGCCAAGGTGGTTCTTGTCGATGCGCAAACGGGCGCCGAAGTCGCCGTCCGCAAGACAGCCAATACCGTACTCGCCGGCCCGCCCTACCCGCATTTCGATACGGAACGGCTATGGGCCTTCATCCTCGACACCCTGGCCGAGTTCGCAGTCGACCCGGGCTTTGATGCCCTCTCCATCACAACCCATGGCGCGAGCGCGGCCCTGCTCGACGACAAAGGCGTACTTGCGCTGCCCGTGCTCGACTACGAACACGTCTACCCGGACGAGGTGAACCGCGCCTATGACCGGATCCGGCCGGACTTCATGGAAAGTTTTTCACCCCGCCTGACAGGAGGGCTGAATCTCGGTGCGCAACTCCACTTCCAGCGCGACCGTTTTCCGAACGAGTTCGCCCGGGTCTCGACCATCCTCACCTATCCGCAATATTGGGCCTTTCGCCTGACGGGTATCGCGGCGAACGAGAAGACGTCACTCGGATGCCACACCGATCTTTGGCTCCCCTTTGCAGACAGATATTCGGCTCTGGTCGACCGCCTTGAGATTGCGGACAAGATGGCGCCGATACGTTCCGCATTCGACATCCTGGGCTATATCCACCCTGAAATTGCGCGAAGGATCGGCCTGCCGAAACCGGTCCCTGTCTATTGTGGCATCCATGATTCCAACGCATCGCTCTTGCCTCACCTCATAGCCTTCGGCCTTCCCTGTACGGTCGTTTCGACAGGAACATGGGTCATCTGTTTTGCCCCTGGCGCAAAGCCGGACGCGCTGGACCGCGACCGGGACACGCTCGCCAACGTCGACGCCTATGGTATCGCCGTGCCATCCGCCCGCTATATGGGCGGCCGCGAATGGGAGATGGGGACGAAAGACCAAGCGACCGTCACGGCGGAAGCGGAATGGGCGGCCGTCGCAGACGTGGTTTCTCAAGAGCGCTTGCTCTTGCCGAGTAGCGTGAGCGGCACCGGTCCGTTTCCGTCCATGAAGGGCAGATGGCATCGCGAGCCGGAAAAGGCTGCTGCGCGCAAAGCTGCAGCCAGTCTCTATCAAGCGTTGATGACCGTGACTTGCCTCGAAATGATCAGTTCTGAGGGCCCGATCATCGTTGAAGGACCCTTTGTGGCAAACCGCGTCTATGTGGCGGCCTTGCACAGCCTGACGGTAAGACAGGTCTACATGTCACCGTCCCAGACCGGCACGTCGTCGGGTGCGGCCCTTCTCGCGGGGATCCGACCGTCAGTCCCGCCCCGTCTCGTCGACGAAACCATTCCCGGGCTGTACAGCTACCGCGCGACGTGGCGGAAATTGATCGACACCGGAACGGGTCAGTGAGCCGCCCCCTCGATCACCGCCATTCTAAGACTATTGACCCTTGATTGCCACGCCGCCCACGTTGCTGGTGCCGACCACTCTCAAGATGCCGGCGGCGAAAAAATATGACTAAACAAATCATCTTTATTGACCCGTCGCACTTTTCTGGCGAAAAGTGAGGCTGTTTCCCGAAGCCGGACAGGCGACCGACAATGGGCGAGAGGCAAGAGAGTTGACCTATCTACACCAGATGCAGACCGAGATAGACGGCATTCGTGCCTTGCTGCCGGCCAAATGGCGCTCCCTCGACGGCATTGTCGGCGTGCATTGGGATGCAGAGGGTCATGCGGGTGCCAGTGGCTACTATCTGTCTCCGGACCCACGCATCATGTTCTTCTTCAACGACGTGAGTACCCAGATCCAGGTTGCCGACCAGCGCGGAGAAGTCGGCCACGGTGAGCGCGGCATGGCAAGGGCGATCTACGTTCCGGCTGGCGTTCCCATGTGGACGAGGTTCACGCGCCGCCACCGATTTTCGCATCTCGACCTGCATCTGCACCACGATCGCCTGATGCGCTACATTTCGCCAGTGATCGGCGCGTCGGCTGCACGCGCGACGCTGAAGCAGCCGGTGGAACTGCACGACCCGGGGCCACTCTCCAGTCTGGCAAACCTCGTCGTCGATGAGCTCTCGACAGACCTCCGGCACCCGGCTTTTGCCGAAAACCTGATCGGCAGCATCGTCACCGGCCTCCTCGATCTGCAGGGGGACGAGACGAGTGGCGCCGCCGCCAGTGGGCGGCTGACCCAGGCACAACTGAACCGGCTTTCGGCCTATTTCGCCAATTGCGGTGGTCGGCGCCTCGCCGTGAAGGAGATGGCGGATGTGGTCGGCCTGTCGGAAAGCTGGTTCGCGACCGTGTTCCGCCAGACGACCGACATGACCCCGCTCCAGTGGCAGCTCGCCCGCCGCATCGATCTCGCACGAAAGCTGCTCTGCGATACCTCGATGAGCATCGCCGAAATCAGCGTCCAGCTCGGCTTCACTGACCAGGCGCACATGACCAAGGTCTTCCGCGCCGTAACGGGCGACACGCCAGCCGCCTGGCGGCGCACGCACCAGTCAGATTGAGGAACCGGACCCACCCCTTGTGAAGTTGACGGGGCCCATTCGACTTACCAGGTCTGGCGGATGGTTGCGTAGACAGTACGCCCCGGATTGTAGAAATCGGCACCGTAACCAGCGTTCGCTATGTACTTCTCGTCGAACACGTTGCTGACGTTCAGTTCGAAGCTGGTGTTCTCCCGGATCTTGTAGGTCAGCGCCGCATCGAAAACGATGTTGCCGTCGGTCGAGCCGGTATTGTCGTCCGTATAGAAGTAGGAGCCGATATAGCGGGCACCGCCACCGACGGTCATGTCGCCACGCTGCCCGTCCCCTTCGATCGTATAGTTCAGCCACAGCGACGCGGTCTGGCGCGGTACCATGGCGAGTTCATTGCCTTCGTTTCCAGCGGTCCCATTTTCCATGATCTCGGACACCAGATAGGAGTAACCGCCGGTCAAGCTGAGATTGTCGGTGAGTTCGGCCTTGGCTTCCAGATCGATACCACGAACGCGCACTTCGCCGATCGTCTCAGGCAGTGCGGTCGATGGGTTCGTTCGCGTGATATTGGTCTTCGTCAGATCATAGATCGATGCGGTGAACAGAGCCGGGAAAGCCTCCGGGCTGTATTTCACGCCAACCTCCATCTGCTCCCCACGCTCGGGATCCACGCCGACGCTTGGAGGGGCGACGGACTCCGCATAACTCGCATAGACAGCGAATTCCTCCGTGAAGCGGTAGGTGGCGCCGATACGTTTGGAAAACTCGCTGAAATCACCAGCACTTTCAGTCGTAATAGGAGACCCCGTGCTCCACCACTCGGTGTCCACCGATGACAGATCCATCCAGTCGTTGCGCAAGCCGACGGATACGATCAGCTTTTCGGCGAATGTCGTATCCTGCTGCAGGTATAGGCCAACCGTCGACTGCTTGCTGACATCGGCGACATAGGGTGTCGCGTAGGTCGGCGCGCCACTGTAGACGGGATTGGTCCAGTTGATGTCAGGCGCGCTCGTGTAGTAGGTCGTGCCCGTCCCGTTATGACGTTTGTAGTCGAGACCTGCGAGGGTTCTGCTTTCTACGAAGTCGAAGCTTCCATCATACTGAAGATGAGCATCGATGAGGAAATCTTCGCGATTCTGCGCATTGCCGTAGTAATCACGCGCAACGGTCGTCCCGGCGTAATCGGGAGTATTGTCCTGAACATAGGCATAACCGAAGCCTGTATTCGACTTGCTGTAGCGCGCATTCGAGCCGAACGTCAGGCCATTTCCGAAGTCATGGTCGAACAGGACGCTGAAAGTGTTTCGGTTCGTCGTGTCGTAGTTGTAGTCCGGCTCGCCGAGAAATACGCTCCGATCGAGATTCGTGCCGATCGGATGGCCGCCGCCGCCGGGTACGCTGTCACGGTTGAGGTGGTCATAGACCAGGCTCAAGTTGGTCATATCCGTCGGCCGCCACGTCAGGCCGCCCATGAGGAATTTCTCGTCGTCCTGCGAGAAGTCGTATTCCTTCTCGGCATTCTGCAGCTTGCCGGTCAGGCGATAGGACAGCGTGTCGTCCTCGGTCAGATTGTCACCGAAGTCGAAGCCGACTTCACCACGCTTGTTCGATCCTGTCGTTCCGTACACTTCGCCGAAGCGGTCCGTCTTGGGGAGCTTGGTCGCATAATTGATGGCGCCACCGGGGTCCGATACGCCGTACACTGTCGAGCTTGCGCCCTTCAGGACCTCGACACGTTCGAACGCGTAAGGCTCTTCGCGGACGCCGCCGAAGGGGTCGCCGAGGGTGAGGCCATCGCGATAGGCCCAGGCGTCAAAGCCGCGAATTTTGTAGTAGTCGAAACGGTCGTCGGAACCGTAGAAATCAGCGCTGACGGCAGGCGTATACTGAAGCACCTCTTCGATACTCTTCGCCGCGCGCTGCTGGATTTCCTTGGCTGTCACGACGGAAACCGAGGCCGCTATGTCCATGATGTTTGTGGTCATACGGCTACCGGCCGCCGCTTTCGTCGCAACCACCGTCTTCGAATCCGCGTCGCCCTGACCGGCGCCCTCTACGGTGATCGTCTGCAACACGGTTGACTCCCCGTCCGCGCCTGCATCCTGCGCCCCAGCAAATGCAGGCATCAAGGCGATGAAAGCTGTGCAGCCCAAAAGCACGGCAGTGCGCTGGCGGATGGAAGCTCGGCACGCGCTTCCGGAAGAAATGACTCTGATCATGATGTTTCCAGAATTTGAAATTCAGACATTCCGTCTCGATGAACCCCAGGGATCATCGTTGGGAGCCAACCGAGATCCAGGGTCAACTCGCAGTCTGCTTTGGCCCTATCCCCGAGCCCGGCGCACTGCAGATCGACCCCTCATCGGTCTGCGCGCCATTAACTGGATAAATTTGATCCAGTATTGTAAAATTCCCTGTTTTGTAAATTCCCCCGGAAAATCAAAAGGCACCCTCACCGCCGCGTTTCAAAGCCCTTGACCCCATTCAGTGAAGCTGAGAGGGAAAGTCAACTTATTTCAAGGGATGATTGTGACCCATGCGGATCGACCTGCATCACCTGGCGCTGACCGCCGCACTTCTGAGCCTGCCATGGGTCACATCCCTGAAAGCGGCCGAACAGGCGCGTTTTCCGCTTGAGATCTCTCACGCGCTCGGAAAGACCACGATCGCCACGAAACCGAACCGCGTGGCGACGGTAGCCTGGGCCAATCATGAAGTACCTCTCGCTCTGGGCGTGGTCCCCACAGGCATGGCTGCGGCGAATTTCGGCGACGATGACGGTGACGGGCTGCTGCCCTGGGTGGCTCAGCGCCTGAAGGAACTCGATGCGGAGACACCGCAGCTCTTCGATGAAGGCGACGGCATCGATTTCGAAGCTGTCTCCGGCACACAGCCGGACGTCATTCTTGCCGCCTATTCGGGGCTCAGCCAATCCGACTACGATACCCTGAGCCGGATCGCTCCGGTCGTCGCCTATCCCCAGGCGCCCTGGTCCACGGACTGGCGCGAAATGATCCGTTTTGATAGCGCCGGCCTGGGTCTCGCTCAGGAAGGCGAAACGCTGATTGCCGACATCGAGCGGAAAATCGCTAAAGAGGTGGCGAAGTATCCGGAACTGAAGGGCAAGACGGCAATGTTCGTCACCCACCTCGACGCCAATGACCTCAGCATCGTCAACTTCTACACGACGCAGGACACACGCGTCCGCTTCTTTGCAGATCTCGGTCTCGCCATGCCGAAAAGCGTGGTCCAGGCATCCTCCACTGGCAGCTTTGCCGGCTCGATCAGTGCAGAACAGATCGATCTCTTCGATGACGTCGACATCCTCGTGACCTATGGCGACCGGGGATTGATCGAGGCGATGAAAGCAAATCCGCTGCTCGCCCACATGCCGGCCGTCAAGCATGACGCAATCGTCATGCTGGGCCGTGACCCTGTCGGCACTGCCGCCAATCCCACGCCCCTGTCGATCACGTGGGTGCTGCCCGCCTATGTCGCCATGCTGGCGGAAGCGGCCAGAAAGACGGAATGACGGCGCTCGCGAAACATCAGGCACGCCAGCAATCGTCCGGTCGCTCGGCAAACATGGGTCGGGTGGCCTGGCTCGGCACGGTCGTCGCAATCGGCATCGCGGTCGCGATCCTGTCGCTGATGATCGGCACGCGTGATGTCCCGATGGCCGATGTCCTGGCTGCAATCTCGGGCGATACGTCGACACTCGATCGCGCAGCAGTGGCGACACGCATTCCGCGTACCATCCTCGCCGTGCTGGCCGGTGCGGCTCTCGGCCTCGCCGGCGCCGTCATGCAGGGCGTCACGCGCAACCCGCTCGCCGATCCCGGCATTCTCGGCATCAATATAGGCGCCTCGCTGGCGGTTGTGGTCGGCGTCGCATGGTTCGGCATCAGTTCCGCCCATACCTTCATCTGGGTTGCGATCGCGGGGGCTTCAGCGACCGCGGTCTTCGTCTATGTCATCGGCTCGATGGGGCGCGGTGGCGCGACGCCGCTGAAGCTCGCGCTGTCAGGCACGGCGACATCGATTGCCTTTTCCTCGCTGGTCATTGCCGTCGTTCTTCCCCGGGCAGACATTGCCGGCGGGATCCGCTCCTGGCAGATCGGCGGTGTCGGTGGCGCGACATTCGAACGTATGGAACCGGTCTATGCCTTCCTCTTGATCGGCTTCGTCCTCTGCCTTCTTTCTGCCCGGAGGCTCAATGCGCTGGCTCTCGGGGACGAACTCGCCGCCGGTCTTGGAGAGCGCGTGGCACTTGCCCGGGGCATGGCAACGCTCGGCGCGGTCATGCTCTGCGGTGCAACGACGGCTGTCTGCGGCCCGATCGGTTTTGTCGGCCTCGTCGTTCCGCATGCCTGCCGACTGCTGGTCGGGGTGGATCACCGCTGGCTGCTGCCGTTCTCTGCCCTTGGAGGCGCCACTCTGCTGACCACGAGCGATATCCTGGGGCGTCTGGCCGCACGCCCGTCCGAACTGGAAGTCGGTATCGTCACTGCCCTGATCGGCGCACCCTTCTTCATCTTCATCGTCCGACGACAGAAGGTGAGAGACCTGTGAACGGGCTCCAGATCCCTCCGCTGACAGCTGCGATGATCGCATCGAGCCGTGGCCGCCAGGCCCGGCATCGCCATGCGCTCCTGGCACTCATGCTGGTCCTGGCGACGCTCGGCTTCCTCCTCACGCTGATGACGGGGCAGACATTCACGCCCCTTGCCGACGTCATGCGCGTTCTCGCAGGAGAGAGTGTTCCCGGTGCAGACTTCACCGTCAGCCAGTTGCGCCTGCCGCGCGCTGTTCTCGCGATCGTCGCCGGTATCAGCTTCGGGATGGGTGGAGCGGCCTTCCAGACCATGCTGCGCAATCCGCTCGCCAGCCCCGACATCATCGGCATCACGTCGGGAGCCAGTGCCGCCGCGGTCTTCGCGATCGTCATTCTGTCGCTGAGCGGCCCCACCGTCTCCTTGCTTGCCGTAGGCGCCGGTCTCGCGGTCGCGCTTCTGGTCTATGGCCTCTCGGCGAAAAACGGTGTGGCCGGTTCGCGCCTCATCCTCGTCGGGATCGGCGTTTCGGCCATGCTGGAAAGCATGATTGCCTATGTGCTCTCCCGCGCCCCTGCCTTCACGCTGCAGGAAGCCATGCGCTGGCTGACGGGCAGCCTCAATGGCGCGAAGCTCGAGCAGAGCCTCCCCGTGATGGCATCCCTTCTTGTCTTCGGCGCGCTCATTCTCTTCAAGGCGCGCGATCTTGAAGCCATGCGAACCGGCGACGAAACGGCAACGGCTCTCGGCGTCAATGTGTCGGCGACACGTCTCATCGTGATGATTTCAGCTGTGGGATTGATCGCCACCGCCACCGCCGTCACCGGCCCGATCGCCTTCGTCGCGTTTCTCGCTGGCCCGATCGCCACCGGCATTTTCGGGCGCCGCAGTTCCATACTTCTGCCGGCCGGTTTGGTCGGCGCCTTGCTGGTCCTGATCGGAGATTTCGTGGGCCAGTTCCTGCTTCCCGGCCGCTACCCGGTCGGCGTCGTCACCGGCGCGCTCGGCGCCCCCTATCTCATCACCCTGATCATCCGCAACAACCGCCGCGGAGGCACGCCATGACCGAACCCCGCCTCGAGGCGAAATCCCTTTCGGCCGGTTATGGCGAGAACCTCGTCCTCAATGACCTGGACCTCGCCATTCCCTCCGGCCGGATCACCGCGATCGTCGGCGCCAATGCCTGTGGCAAGTCCACCCTGCTCAAGGCCCTCTCACGGCTGATCGCGCCCAAGAGCGGCGAAGTTCTTCTCGACGGCCGGGCGATCCACCGGCTCCCGACCCGTGAGCTGGCCCGGCGGCTGGGTCTGCTTCCGCAGTCCCCCACCGCGCCCGACGGCATCACGGTCCTGGACCTCGTCAGCCGGGGCCGACACCCGCATCACGGTCTTTTCGCCTCCTGGACCAAGGCCGACGAAAAGGCCATCGCGGACGCGCTTGAGGCCACCCAGACCGCAGGCCTCGCAGAGCGTCCGGTGGACGAACTGTCGGGCGGCCAAAGGCAACGCGCATGGATCGCCATGGCACTGGCGCAGGAGACCGAAATCCTGCTTCTCGATGAACCCACGACCTTCCTCGACATCAGCCACCAGATCGACGTGCTCGACCTGCTGACGGATCTCAATAGGTCCCGCGGCACGACCATCGTGATGGTGCTGCACGACCTGAACCTCGCCGCCCGATATGCAGACCATCTCGTCGCCATGCTCGACGGCAAGCCGTTCCGGGCGGGCATCCCTCAGGCGGTGCTTACCGAGGACATGGTGCGCCACGTCTTCGGTCTCGAAAGCAGGATCCTCACTGACCCGACCTCGGACAGACCGATGATGCTCCCGATGGGGCGTCACCACACGCAGCAGCCCTCCGTTTCCAATCTTCAGGCACGATCATGACCGATTTCCAGCCCGCTCGTCTCTCAGGTATCGCACGCCCCGCCAATGTCGGCGCCATGCTCGACGAGATCTGCGAACATTTCGTCGAGCATTCGGACGTCGTCTATAAGGACGGCATCGCCACCCTTAAATCGGAGGAGTGGACGATCGACATCGCAACCGTGAACGACCATCTGGCGATCGAGATCAGCACGGACGGCGACGAAGCGCTGGCGGCGACCCGAACCATGTTCGCCGAGCACCTTTTTTACTTCGCGGGCGACGAACCTTTTTCACTCGAATGGTCGAAACCCGCGCCGAAGGTGCGGCCACCCGGCTTCGTCGAAGCGACGGTCGTCGCTGCGCATGACGTGACCCCACGCATGCGCCGCGTCACCCTGTCCCTCGCGGATGTGTCGCCCTTCATCGGCGGCAATATGCATGTGCGGCTACTGGTGCCGCCGAAGGGCCGCGCGCCGGTTTGGCCGAACCTCCAGGAGAATGGCCGGATCGGCTGGCCCGAAGGCGAAGACGAATTGGTCGTCAGGGTCTACACGATCCGCTCCGTCGATGCAGAAGCCAAGCAGGTCTTTATCGACATCCTGCAGCATCCGGCCGAACGCGTTGCCACACCGGGCGCGGACTTCGCGCGCGACACGGTGCCGGGCGAGCAGGTAGCGTTGATGGGACCCGGCGGCGGCGGCCTGCCCGAGGCCGAGAACATATTCTTCGCCGGCGACGAAAGCGCCCTCCCCGCCATAGCACGCATGGTCGAGGAAGCGCCTGCTGGCGTGACCATGAAAGCCATTATCGAAGTCGAGAATGCCGCCGAGGAACAGCTACTTCAGGGCAATGGCCTGTTAGAGGTCGAGTGGCTCCACCGATCGTCCTATGCCCCTGATGGCCGGCCCCATCTCGTCGACAGAGTGAAGGCCGCGCTCGAAACCGTGGGCAACGACACCTTTGTCTGGTTCGCGGCGGAGAAAGCGGACGTTCGCACGATCAAGCGTCATCTGGCTGACCGCAAGCGCGATCGCAAGCAGCAATACATCGCCTGGTACTGGGAAAAGGGCCAGTGATGGCAGCAGGACGACAGGCCGCAGTCTTGTCGTGACTACGGCTCCAGCCCTGCACAGCGAGCCGTATTGCGAATATGAATTTCCATCTCGAGCTTGGCCCGCGCACCGTCATTGGCTCTGAGAGCCGCGATGATCTTCCGATGCTCGCCGATCGACTCGCGCATGCGCTCGGGATCGGTAATCGGGATCGGCTGACGCTGCGTCTCCGTCACCTGGTCGCGCACGGTCTGGTACAATGCCTTCAGCATGGCATTCGAGCAGGCGGAAACAATGGTGCCGTGGAACTCGAGATCGGCCTCGACATTGGCGAGCAGGTCCTGATTGGCCCAGCACTCTTCCATGGTCCTGGTCGCCTGTTCCATCCTGTCCAGCTGCAGCTGGGTCAGGCGTCCCGCGGCCAGGCGGGCAATCTCGCCCTCCAAGAGGATGCGGGTCTGGAACACGTCGAAGACGGAGTAGCTGTCGGAATAGCGCCAGGGCGCCATATGCCCTATTGCACCCGAACTGGCCGCAGACGGGCTGGCGACGAAGGTCCCGCGTCCCGCTTCGGTTTTCAGAAGTCCCAGTGTTTCCAGGGTGAGCAAGGCTTCCCGCAATGAGGCTCTACTGATGCCGAACTTCTGGGAAAACTCCCGCTGGGAGGGAATTTTTTCGCCCGGCTTCAATTGACCGGACTGGATCATGCCCTGGATTTCGCGTGCCACAGACTGCGGAACGAGCGTCTTGCTGAACATGCGGTTCCTTCCCCGGCGGCGCGCTTCAACGCTTACTGTATTTTTTCAGCCCGCCCCTTGCCAAGCGGAAAGCAGCATGCTTGTTTGGCCTGACTGGTCTGACCAGTTAGACCAATGTAGATTGAGTCATGTTCAAAAAACAAGGGGAACTCTCATGACACGTTCAACCACATTCAAGGCAACGCTTCTTGCAGGACTTCTCACCGTAGTCGGCAGCACCACCTATGCCGCAGATCTCACCGTCGGCGCCAATATCGGCAACGTGCCCTGGGAATTCGAAGACGCCAGCGGCAAGGTCACCGGCTTTGAGGTCGATCTCGTCAACGAAATCGCCAAGCGCCTCGGAAAGACGGTCGAATTCGTCAACACGCCGTTCAACGGCCTCTTCCCGGCTGTCCAGTCGGGCCGCATCAACATGGCGATCTCGTCGATCACCATCACCGAGAAGCGTCTCGAATCAGTTTCTTTCGCCCAGCCTTATTATGACAGCGATCAGTCCCTGACCGTGACCGCCGCCTCGGGCATCCTGGGCCTCAAGGACATGGGTGACAAGGTCGTCGGTGTCGACACCGGCTCGACCGGCGACATGTGGGCCGATGCCAACAAAGGCGAATACAAACTCGGCGAAATCCGCCGCTTCGAGGGCCTTCAGCCGGCCATGCTCGACCTCGTCGCTGGCCGCATCGACGGTTACATCTCCGACATCCCGGCTCTCCTCTACTACGTCAAGGACAAGCCGGAACTGAAGGTGGTCGAGCGCATCCCGACCGGCGAGAAGTACTCGATCATGTTCAACAAGGACGATCCGCTCGCGACCGAAGTCAATGCCGTCATCACCACGCTCAAGCAGGAAGGCTTCATCGCCAAGCTGCATGAGACATGGTTCGGCGCGAAGGCAGAGGACACGACCTCGACGGTCACCGTGCTCGACATGCCCAAGGGCAAATGAACCTGTGATGCATCCGGCGGGACGGATACGTTCCGCCGGTTCACCAAGGGAGCCGGTGCGGCATGACACTTCTGAATACCTTCTTCAATCTCCAGGTTCTCGCCGACAGCTTGCCGGCCCTGCTATGGGGTCTGGTGGTAACGCTGCAGATCGGAGTGACCAGCATTCTTGTCGGCCTTGCCGGCGGACTGTTTCTTGCGGTCTCCCGGCTCTATGCACCCGGTTTCTTCAAACTCCTGATCCGCGTCTACATCGACATCTTCCGTTCGATCCCGCTCTTGGTCCTGCTGATCGTTGTCTACTACGCTCTGCCCTTCGTCGGCATACGCCTCTCGCCGTTCCTGTCGGCGGTGACCGCGCTCTCCTTGGTCTCGGCGGCCTACACGGCGGAAATCTTCCGGGCCGGCATCGAGGCGATCCCGCATGGCCAGTTCGAAGCGTCCGCGGCACTCGGGCTCTCCAATCGTCACACCATGATCGATGTCATCCTGCCCCAGGCGATCCGCATCGTCATTCCACCGCTGACAAACAACTGCATCAACGTGATGAAAGACACCGCGCTCGCTTCGGTGGTCGCCATGCCCGATCTCCTCAAGCAGGCGACCCAGGCCCAGGCGCTGGCCGCAAATCCCACACCCCTGATCGGGGCGGCGTTGATCTATATCGCACTGCTCTGGCCGATGGTTGCCATCGTCTCGCGCCTCGAGAAGCACTTTAGCCGAGGGAAACGCTGATGACCGAGACCGCAACACCCCTCATTTCCATTCGCGGGCTGACCAAGGCCTATGGCACCTTCACCGTGCTGCACGACATCGACCTGGACATATCCGAAGGTGAAGTCGTCTGCGTCATCGGTCCCTCCGGCTCCGGCAAGTCGACGCTCATCCGCTGCATCAATCATCTGGAGGCCTTTGCGCCGGAAAGCCGGATCACGGTCGACGGCATCCGGGTCGAGCCGGGCCCGGCGCTCGCCAAGGTGCGTGCGGAAGTCGGCATGGTCTTCCAGTCCTTCAACCTTTTCCCGCACATGACCGTCTTGAAGAATGTCATGCTGGCCCCGATGCGGGTTCGCGGCACGACAGAAGCTGAAGCCGAACGCAAGGCGCGTGAACTCCTTGCCCGTGTGGGCATTTCCGAACAGGCGGAGAAATATCCCGGCCATCTCTCCGGCGGACAACAGCAGCGCGTTGCGATCGCCAGGGCGCTCGCCATGGAGCCGCGCGTTCTACTCTTCGACGAACCGACCTCGGCACTCGACCCGGAAATGGTCGGCGAAGTGCTGGATGTCATGCGCAAGCTGGCAGGCTCCGGCGTCACCATGGTCGTCGTGACCCACGAAATGGGTTTCGCCCGCCAGGTCGCAGACAGGGTGATCTTCATGGATGGCGGACGGCTGGTGGAAAGCGGAGCACCGTCCGAGATCTTTGACGCACCACAACATGAACGGACGCGCGGCTTCCTGCGTGCAGTCCTCAACCACTAGACAAGAACAATGACCGGAGGACATCCCGCAATGGCAACACCTTCCACCAAGGCGCTCGATCTCGAATTCGTCCGCAGCCAGTTTCCCGGCCTCGACCGGAGCTGGACCTTCTTCGACAATGCCGGCGGCTCCCAGATCCTCAAAGGCGCCGTCGAGCGGATCAACACCTTCCTCTACGAAAAGAATGTTCAGATCGGCGGCTCTTATACGGTATCACAGGCGGCAGCGGAGGCCCTTTACGAGGCCCGCACCGCGGCCATGCATCTCGTCAACGCAAGTCGCCCAGAAGAAATCGTCTTCGGCAATTCGACGACAGCCTTGCTGCAGAACCTCGCCCGCGCGATGCACAGCCAGCTGTTGCCGGGCGACGAGATCGTTGTCACAGTCTCCGACCACGAATCCAATATCGGCCCCTGGGACCGGCTGCAGGAGCGCGGCGTGATCCTGAAAATCTGGCCGCTGAACAAGCAGACGCTGACGCTCGACCTCGCCGACCTTGCACCCCTGATGTCCGAGCGCACGAAACTCGTCTGCGTCACGCATTGCTCGAACCTTTTGGGTTCGATCAACCCGATCCGTGAGATCGCCGATTTCGTCCATGCCCAAGGAGCAAGGATCTGCGTCGATGCGGTCGCTTATGCGCCACACCGCGCGGTCGACGTTCAGGCCTTCGATGTCGACTACTATGTCTTCAGCCTCTACAAGACCTACGGTCCGCATTACGCGCTGATGTATGGCAAATACGACCTGCTGCTCGAACTCGACCCGCTTTACCACTACTTCTACGGTCGCGACAAAGTGCCGGGCAAACTGGAGCCGGGCAATCCGAACTACGAACTTGCCTATTCGACCTGCGGGATCGTTGATTATCTCGTGGCGCTCGGTGAAAGAGCGGGCGAGACTGGATCAATCCGGCAGAAGATCGAGGCTGCCTATGGAGCGATCACAGCCCAGGAAGACGCGCTCACCGAGCGCCTTCTCACTTATCTGCGCTCGCGCAATGACTGCATGATCGTCGGCCAGTCGCTGAACCGAGACAGCCAGCGCGTTCCGACGATCGCCTTCCGTTTCGATGGCCGCGAGGCAGCCGATCTTTGTAAGGCCATGGATGTCGAGAAGATTGCCATGCGCTTCGGTGACTTCCATTCACGCCGGCTTGCCGAATATCTTGGGCTGACCGACCATGGCGGCATGCTGCGTGTCTCGATGGTGCATTACAACACGATCGAGGAAGTCGACCGCTTCACCACGGCCCTCGACCGCATCCTCGCCGGCGAGGCGGGGCTCGCCAAGGCGAGCTGACAATCAACGAAAGGAAGGCCTATGCGCTTCGATACGGTGATCCGCAACGGAACGGTGGTGACGGCAAGCGATACCTTCGTCAGCGATGTCGGCATCAAGAACGGCAAGATCGCAGCACTTGCGGCCGAACTGACGGATGCCGACGAGGTCATCGACGCGACCGGCCTCTTCGTCCTGCCGGGTGGAATCGACAGCCATGTGCATCTCGACCAGCCCTCGGGCGACGGCATCGTCATGGCCGATGATTTCGATAGCGGCACCCGATCGGCGGCGATCGGCGGCAACAGCACGGTGCTCGCTTTCTGCATGCAGGAAAAAGGGCAGTCACTGCGCGAGGCGCTGAAGGTCTATCACGCCAAGGCCGACGGAAAATGCCATGTCGACGTGTCCTTCCATCTCGTCATCACCGATCCGACGGCCGAAGTGCTCGGCCAGGAACTGCCGGCACTGGTGGAAGACGGTTACACCTCGCTAAAGGTTTTCATGACCTATGAGGGCCTACGCCTGCAGGACGACGAGATCCTGGCGACACTCGACACGGCGAGGCGCACCGGTGCGCTGGTGATGGTCCACTGCGAGAACGAAGATGCGATCCGTTATCTGATCGGCCGGCATGAAGAAGAGGGCAGGTTCGCGCCGAAATTTCATGCTACCACGCGGCCGGTAGCCGCCGAGCGCGAGGCGACGCATAGAGCACTATCCTTGGCCGAGATTGTCGACGTGCCCATCGTCATCGTCCATGTCTCCAACCGTGAGGCCATGGAGGAGATCCGCCGCGCGCGCCAGCGTGGCCAGAAAATCGCTGGCGAAACCTGCCCGCAATATCTCATGCTGACGGCAGACGACCTCGATCTCGAAGGCCTGGACGGTGCCAAGTATGTCTGCTCGCCGCCACCGCGCGACAAGGCGAGCCAGGACGCCTGCTGGGAAGGCATCGAACAGGGCGTCTTCGATCTGTTCTCTTCGGATCACTGCCCCTTCCGGTTCGACGACCCGGAAGGCAAACTGAACGAGAAGGGCAAGCGCCATTTCCGCTGGATCCCGAACGGGATTCCGGGCGTCGCCACCCGGCTTCCCATCCTATTCTCCGAAGGTGTCATGAAAGGTCGGATCGACATCAACCGTTTCGTGGCAGTCACATCGACCAATCACGCGAAGCTTTACGGCATGTACCCGCAAAAGGGCACGATCGCGATCGGCTCGGATGCGGACATTGCTCTCTGGGATCCGCGGGAGCGTGTCACTTTGACCAACGAAATCCTGCATCATGGTGCCGACTATACGCCGTATGAGGGGCTGGAAGTCTCGGGCTGGCCGGTACGCCTTCTGGTTCGCGGCAAGTCGGTCATGCAGGACAAGGCATTGATGACAGCGGGAAGCGGATCCTACCAAACCCGCAAGCGCTCTCAGCTCACCACACCCGCTTGAACCATCATCGAGGCAGGAGGCCCGATACCCCATAAGTCATCTGTCGTCTCCCTCTCCGTGACAAGCCCAGCCGCCGACGCAAATTCTGGTGAAAATGAGAGGAAAGCATTCACACTTGCGCACTATCCAGAACTAGCGAGATAGTAGCGGACGCAACCAGGTTACGGCGGCAAGGAATGAACGGGGCAACATTTTTCCTGGTGGTCAATTTTGTCGTCGCCATGTCTTTCGGCGCCTTGTTCGTCGTGGTCGCCCGGCGCAGCCAGTCTCGCAAGGCCGCGATGTGGCTGGGCGCCGGCTTTTGTGTCGCCTCACTCTCCGCACTCTGTGAACTCCTGGTAGCCTATATCGGCCCGCCCAGGATCTGGGCATTGGGGGCTTTCGCGACGGTCCTCTGTGGAATGGTCATGCTGACTGTCGGCATCGGCGAAATGTACCACCGGCGGATCGACACGCGGATCACAGCGATTTTCGTCTCGGCTGCGCTCTTCCTGGCCTATGTCATCTACGACCTTCCGCGCGGCACGCCTCTCCATGCCTTCCTCTACCAGAGCCCTTTTGCTCTGGTGGTACTCGCAGGCGCCTTGATTGTGCTCTTGGCACGCGAGCACACGGTAATCGACCGGTTTCTCGGCCCGCTGTTGCTGGCAACGGGCATCCACTTCTTCGCCAAGGCTGGTCTAGCTGTCGCATTCGGATCTGGTTCGACGGCCAGCGACTACGTCCATACGAATTATGCACTGATCTCCCAAAGCATGACGGCCGTCTTGATGGTCGCGGTCGGTTTGACGTTGCTGGCGAAGCTCGTGCTCGAAATTATGGCCGTGCAAAAAACAGAGTCCGAAATCGACATCCTATCGGGGCTCTCCAACAGGCGTGGTTTCGACCGTCAGGTCCAGACGCTGTTTCGCGGCACTCCAAACGGCCCCCATGCAATCATTCTATGCGATCTCGATCATTTCAAACGGATCAACGACACCTTCGGCCATCATGTCGGGGACACTGTGATCCGGGTATTCGGCGAGCGGCTGCGCTTCAATGCGCCGCCTGGATCCGCGGTCGGCCGCCTCGGCGGCGAGGAATTTGCCCTGTTTCTCCCGAGGACGGGAGTGGATGCCGCAGTACAGCTTGCCCAGCGGCTGAGGATCGAAACCATGACACTGCGCGACCTTCCGCCGGCCATCAATGTGACGGCGAGTTTTGGCGTGGCGTCGGTGACATCAGAGCATGGTCTGACCGAGGCCTACCACCAAGCCGACCAGGCTCTCTACAAGGCCAAGAATTCCGGCCGCAACAGGGTCAAGCTGGCCACGACGGGATTTGGGAACGGCGCCTGAAGGTGAAGACCAACGGGTCGAGCACGAGTGACCGGCTCGCGATTGCTCTCGATGAAGCATTCAATCAAAAATAGCTTTTCGAGGCGATACCGAGGGAGAAAACCATGGCACCAAATCTGTTCGACCTGAAAGGCAGGCGCGCCCTGATCACGGGATCCTCGCAGGGCATCGGCTTTGCGCTGGCCGAGGGTCTGAAGGCCGCGGGTGCCGATATCGTCCTGAACGGTCGTGACGCAGCGAAACTGAAAGCTGCGGCCAAGCGGATCGAGGGCGCCGATATGCTTTCCTTCGACGCGACAGACCATGATGCCGTGCGCGCGGCCGTGGATGCCTACGAGGCATCCGGCAAGGCGATCAACATCCTCGTCAACAATGCCGGCATGCAGCACCGTGCGCCACTGGAAGACTTCCCGGCCGACGCCTTTCAACGCCTGCTGCAGACCAATATCGCCAGCGTCTTCCATGTCGGTCAGGCCGTCGCCCGCCACATGATCGCGCGTGGGCATGGCAAAATCATCAATATCGCGAGCGTTCAGACCGCTCTCGCCCGCCCCTCTATTGCGCCCTACACCGCCACCAAAGGCGCAGTTGGCAACCTGACCAAAGGCATGGCCACCGACTGGGCGAAACACGGCCTGAACTGCAATGCGATCGCTCCCGGTTACTTTGACACGCCATTGAATGCAGCGCTTGTCGCAGACCCGACTTTCTCAGCCTGGCTGGAGAAACGCACGCCCGCCGGCCGCTGGGGCAAGGTCGAGGAACTTCAGGGCGCCTGCATCTTCCTGGCTTCTGACGCATCCAGCTTCGTCAACGGACACATCCTCTATGTCGACGGCGGCATCACTGCGTCGCTGTGAGACGGCTCCTTAGCGTAATGCGGAAGGAGCCAGCAGAAATGCGTGAAGGGCGCTCAAGCGGACACGGTTCCGCTCGGCTTCAGGCGTCGGCGTGTCTCTGTGGGGCTCTCGCGAAAATGCGCCCTGTAGCTGCGGGAGAAGGCTGATGCCGAGTTGAAGCCGGTGGCGGCGGCGATGTCGGCGAAGGCGATGCGGGTTTCGATCACTTTGCGGCGGGCAGTTCGTCGATAAAGGTCGAAAGATCGTCCACCCCTTAGCGGCGAAGCTGCGTGAACATCTCGACGAGCCCGCTGGCATCGACCTGCGTCAGACCAATCGGCATGTACTCGAACAGGTTCCTGTACCGAAGCTCGCTCGCTTCCAGCGTTTCATAGGCCTCGCGAGCCACCGACACATCCCTGACGGCGAGCAGCACACGGACGTCGTCTCTGGCTGCAGAGGACCGCATCACCTTGATCTCCGCCTCATACGTCGTGCCATTCTCGTGCAGCAACGTGCAGTCGACATGCGCCGGAACACCGTCGAGTAGAACTACAACGATGCCATCGATGAACGCCTGAATGCTTTCTTCAGGCAATAGGCTGGACAGTGCGCGGACGGGCGGCTCGCCGCCATTGGTTGACGTCTGTTCTGGCGCAAGTGGGATTGTCTCGACAGTGACGCAGGACATCATTCGGCGAACGAGATCTGGCTCCCCGTGCAAATGTCCCCGAACATCCTCAACCTTCTGGCGAAGCGAAGCGAGTGCCGGAAGGACTTCCGTGACATTGGTGTTGAACACCGCCAGCCCTGCAGCATCGAGAAGACGCGCAAGATCATCTGATCGATCAGCCTTTTTAATCACGGTGATCGGTCTGGACGTTTCGACAATAGCGACGGGCTCGCCCTGGCCGTCGCGCAGAAATTTCGATTGTACTGAAACGGTCAGTGCGCCATAGCCACCCTTAACCACTCGAATTGCATGGCCCTCGAACTCTGCACCCGTTTCGCGGCGTTGTGCCTCAGGTTCGAACAGTTCGTTGATGGACCTGCCGATAGCCTGCTCGCGTGGGATGCGATAGACTTCCTCGGCCGCCCGGTTCCAGCTTTCAACCCGTCCTTCAAGATCGCGAACAATCACGCAGTCGTCAAAAAGGTCGAAGACATTGCTGTCATCTGGCATCGCAGTCATTTGGCAACTCTTTTGCTTGCAACGAATCGTTCGCATCCCGGAGAAAATACATATGGCACGGGCGCCGCAACCTATACCGGAGCGCATTCGGATTCATCCCCGAAACAGCTTAGCTTCGCCTCCCTAAGTCTGAGTTCTCGACTGATTGCGACTTTATGAGCAGCGGAGAGGCGGGATGCACTGTTGCACCGTTGGACGCTTCAGGTGTTGGACGTCAAGGATGTTGGGGCACTGACACCGAAGCGCTCTCAAAAATAGGTTTTTTGGCATGACCTGCGCAAGGCGCACAGCGTGAGGACCAGTCGCCGCGTGAAAAGTTCGAACCAAATATGACATTATCGATGATGACCAATCTGCGCGGCTCCCACTCGACCACTTATTGAGGTGCATCGGCTTTTGACAAGACCCATCTCTCGACGCAGGAGTTCCTCGCGGTCAATCGGCCCGATACGGAGGGCTGACTTGTTCTGAATGGTCTGCTTCAGGGCACAATCGGGCTGGACTTTCAGGAGCGATTGAACGAGGCGGACATTCACGTCCCTATCGTATTCATGATTTGACATGGGAACTGGCGAGCTCGGCATCTCGAAGACACTGCCAAGAGTCAAGGTAGTTCGGCGATGAAGAAAAATGGGCGCACGCACGCCATCCGACCTTGTTCGCATGGCGGACGCGCTCAGACAGCGTGGAACAAAGGACGCGAGTAACACTACCGTATGATGTTAGGATCGGCTGAAGTGTGCGATTAAGGGTCGGATGTTGTCCATGCCGAAAAGGCCGAATTGATGCCCCCGCCCAGGAATTTGCATATCGCAGTTATCGACGACGATGACTCCTTCCGTGCTGCGACAGAATTGCTGGTCAGGTCGCTGGGTTTCGATGTTGCCGGCTACGAGTCGGCGCATTCGTTTCTCGACAGGCGGCCGGATCGGGATGCGGACTGCATCATATCTGACATCAACATGCCGGGCATGACTGGAATTGAGCTGAAGCAGCAGCTGAACGAAGAGGGCATTGAAGTCCCCGTGATTTTCGTTTCAGCACAAACGGATGTAACCTTGCCCCATCGCGTCAGGGAGTGCGGCGGGCTAGCTCTTCTGCAGAAGCCGTTTCATGGCCAGAATCTGATCGACGCTATAAACCGCGCCATCGGAAACCACCCGCTGACTTGACGTGAACCGCGCCAGCCATGGCCGCATATCTTAAACGAAACGGTCTACGGCAAAGCTAGGACGATTCAGTCTGATTGCACTGAGACTTGTACGAAATTGAACCTTTTGAGCACGAACGCTGGGCACGTTACGCAACACGGAACGTCAAGGCACACGACCTCCCCTGACATCACAGTGTCAAAGCCGTCGTATCACTAGAAATCAGCGCTCTAAGAATGCCCTTCTGTGTGTGTTCGCTATGCTCCACCATAGCGGCCCGCGCGAGATCCGGATCCCGCAATCGCAGGACATCGACGATGCGTCGATGATCGGCGCTGGTTTCCGGATTGACGTCGCGACTGACGGCGCCGAGATAGAAGAGACGCGTGCACTCGTCGAGATGCGCAGCGACCAGCGCCAACAGTCGGGTATTGTTCGCTCCCTCGGCGATCGCCAGATGGAAGTCGCGGTTGGCCTTGACGAAGGACTGCACGCTCTCGCCCTGCTGCGGATCATATCGCGCGTCCGCCAGGGCTTCGAGCCGATCGAGGTCTGTAGCAGTTAGATTGAGAGCGGCCATGGCGGCGGCCGTGCCCTCGGTCATCGCGCGGATAGCAAAGAGATCGTTGATGTCCTTCACTGTCACCGGCGTGACCCGGTAGCCCCGCCTCGGAAAGGCTTCGATCAATCCTTCCGCCACCAGTCGTCCGAGTGCTTCGCGCACCGGCGTCTTGCTCATGGCAAGTTGTTCTGCCAGCTCGAGCTCCGAAAACTCCGCCCCGGGCCTTAAAGAGCCGGAGAGCACCCGCGCACGCAGCGAAAGATAGGCGGTCTCCGTCAGGGATATCTTCTTCTGCCGGGCCGGCGAGATATCACTTTCAACGCTGAGGCTCTGCAAGGCGGATTTTCTCCAAGCTCTATGGGGTTGTGTCGACCAGCACCCTCTCGTGGATGACAAGGCTTCGCGCCCTTATGTCTTCTCCTCCACTTTTTCCGACTTCGCAAGACAGCCAGCCTTTGACATGAGATATTTCGTAGTATACTACGATGCATATCACAGTTTGCGGCTTGGGAGAGCCGTTTTGGAGGAACCGTGGCACAGATCCTGGTGATCAATCCGAACAGTTCGAAGGCCGTCACACGCTCCATGGAGGCGTGCCTGAAACCGTTTGAAGGCAGTGGCCACGAGATCCGCTGCACAGAGCTTAAAGGTGCGCCTGTTGGCATCGAGACGGATGCACATGTCGCCGAAGTCGTGCCGCTGCTGGTTGAGGCTGCGAAGGCGGCAAAGGCAGACGCCATTGTCATCGCTTGCTTTTCGGATCCGGGCATTTCGACCGTACGCGCCGCCACGAATGTCCCGGTCGTCGGCATTGCCGAAGCAGCCTATCTGACCGCGCTCGGACTTGGTCAGGGTTTCGGTATCGTGTCGATGGGGCCGTCCTCGATTGAGCGCCACCGGCACTACCTTGAGGCCCTGCGAATTGACGGCAGGCTCGCAGGCGATCGATCGATCGATATGACAGTTGCTGAACTTATCGCCCAGGATGCGGTCATTCCTGTCACACGGATTGCCTCCATGCTTCGCGATGAGGACGGCGCTGAGGCAGTCATCCTAGGCTGCGCCGGCCTTGGGACCTATCGGGAGGCCTTGCAGGCGGAACTGCGCCTGCCCGTCATCGACCCTGTTCAGGCCGGCGTCGCCCTTGCCTGCATGCAGGCTGAACTGGGCTATCGCAGGAGGGCACTGTGAGCATTGATCTCGTCATTCGTGGGCGGATCGTCACGCCTCAGATGACCATTCCCAATGGCTGGGTCGCGACGTCGGGCTCGGTCATTCATTCTATCGGAGAAGGCGAAGCGCCTGCCGCGGACACCGTTCATGATGCGGGAGACGCTTTCGTCCTGCCCGGGATCGTCGACGGACAAACCCATGCCGGCAGCTATCTCGGCCTGCCCGGGATCGAGCCGACGACCCGATCCGCCATCGCCGGCGGTGTCACGACCATCGTGGATATGCCTTACGACAACCCGGCCCCATTGAGCGCAAGGGAGCACCTGGACGCCAAGGTCGAAGCTGTCGAACGCTTCGCCCATTGCGATGTCGCGCTCTACGGCACAGTCATGCCCGGGCAATCCATCGACGAGGTCAGATCGCTCATCGATGGTGGCGTCGTCGCCTTCAAGATCTCCGCTTTCGAGAGCAGCCCCACACGTTTTCCGAGGATCGATGCAGCGCTCGCCCTCGACCTGCTCGAAGCGCTTTCAGCGACCGATCTGCCGGTTGGACTGCACAATGAAGATCAGGAAATAGTGCGTTCACGGGTTTCGCGCGCCAGAGCCGAGGGCCGAAACGGCATCACCGCGCATTCGCCGAGCCGGCCTGAAGTCGCAGAATTGGCATCGACCGTGCATTTCCTCGAACTCGCCGCCAGTGCCGGTGGGCATGCGCATATCGTCCATATCAGCACGCCGCGCGGCTTCAAGCTGGTCGACAATTATGCGCAAGAGGGCTTCAGGGCGACCGGCGAACTCTGCGTCCACTATCTCTGGTTCGATCCCGAACGCGACGGTGAAGAACTCGGCGCGCGGATGAAGGTCAATCCACCCATTCGCCCCGGTGAGATCGACCGGCTCTGGCAGGAACTCATCGAGGGCCGGATTGCCTTTGTCAGCTCCGATCATTCCAGCTGGCCGATCGACAACAAGTTCACCGACAGCATCTTCGATGCCGGTGCGGGCGTGCCCGGAATGGAGACGCTGCTGCCTGCCTTCTTTACCGTCGCAAAACAGCGCGGTGTCGATGCTGCGCAGTGCTGCGCAGAATATCTCGCTGAACGCCCTGCCCGCTTCTTCGGTCTCTATCCGCGCAAAGGGGCTCTCGTTCCCGGTGCCGATGCCGACATCACGATCCTCGCTGAGGGTGACGATGTCTGGGACGCGAGCCGGGCCCAGGATGGCCTAAACTGGAGCCCCTATGACGGACGGCTCTTCGCCGCACGGGTGGCCGCGACCTATCACGCAGGCCGGCTCGCCTATGACGGCCGCTCGGTCCTCAACACGCCCGGCAGCGGACGCTATCTGCGCCGCGGCGACAGCACTTGGTTTCCGAAGGATATCACAACATGACCCAGGCACCTGCCCGGCCCGATGACGGCGTCGTCGAGAAGGCCATCACCTTCCTCTATTACGTCGATCTGCCCAGGGCGTTCGATTTCTACACAGAGGTAATGGGCTTCCCACTCGAGATCGATCAGGGGTGGTCGAAGATCCTCAGGATTGCAGAGCATGCCTATGTCGGTCTCGTTGACGAGACCCGCGGCATGCATCGCGCCAATCCCATTAAGCCCGTGCAACTTTGTATCCGCGTGCCGGATGTCGATGCCTGGCATCGCTATCTCTCGAGCCAGAACGCGATCGGGCTGACTGAACCAAAGGACAGCGTCTCCTTGGGAATTCGAGCCTTCGTGCTGGAAGACCCGGAAGGCTACCAAATCGAGGTGCAATCCGCACGTCGGTGAAAACGCGCATGCAAACGTGTCGGCATACCAAAAAAGGGGAACTAAAAATGCTGAATCTTCGCATGAAATCTGGACGTATCGCGGCCCTTGCCGCATTCGTCCTCTTGAGCTCGACGGCCCTGGGCGGCTTGGTCCATGCCAAGGAACTAACCGTCGGCCTGACGTCGGACGCCGTCAATCTCGACCCCCAGGCGGGCGAGGAGCTGTCCAGCAACATCCTCTTCTACCACATCTACGATCCGCTGGTCCGCCGCAATGCCGATCTGTCCTTCGGACCCGGCCTTGCGGAAAGCTGGGAGCTCAAGGACGATACGACCTGGGTGTTCAAGCTGCGCCAGGGCGTCAAGTTCCACAATGGCGAAGACTTCAAGGCGTCGGATGTTGTCTTTACCCTGGACCGGCTGAAGAAGTCGCTGATGGCCAATCTCGGCGCCAACATCGCCTCCTTCACGGCAGTCGACGACTACACGGTCGAGATCAAGACGCCCAAGCCCTACGCAGTCCTGCCGAACGATCTGGCAGCCGTCCTGATCCTCAGCGAGAAATATGCGAAGGAAGTGGGCGACGAGCAGCTGGACCTGAAGCCTGTTGGCACCGGCCCCTACAAGCTGGTCGAATGGATCAAGGAAGATCACATCACGCTTGCCGCCAATGCAGACTATTTCGCGGGCGCACCGAAGATCGAAGAAGTCACGTTCCGCCCAATCACCAATGGCGCCACCCGCACGGCAGCCCTGCTGACCGGCGAAGTCGATGTCATCCAAGATCTCAACGTCCGCGACGTCGACCGCGTCAAGGCGGATGACCGCTACAAGGTCATGACCAAGCCGAGCCTGCTCAACGTCGTGGTCTCGATCGACCAACGTGAGAAGAGCCCGACCATCGCGCTCGACAAGAACCCGATGATGGATCGTCGCGTCCGTGAAGCCATGATCCGCGCGATCGACGTCAATGCGATCAACAAGATCATCATGAACGGCCTGTCGACGCCGTCGGAGCAATATGTACCTGCTTCCCATACGGGCTATGTAGACGGTGCAAGCTTCCGCGACATGTACCCCTTCGATCTTGAGAAGGCAGCCGCTCTGATGGCGGAGGCCGGCTATGCAGACGGCTTCACGGTGACCCTCGACACCACGAACAACCGCTATGTCAACGATCAGCAGATCGCGCAGGCGCTTGCGTCGATGCTCGGCAAGATCAAGGTCGATCTCAAGCTCAACCTGATGCCGAAGTCCAACTTCTTCGGCTACATCCGGGTTCCCAGCGAGCAGTCGAGCATGATCATGAGCGGCTGGGACGTTCCCTCCGGTGACGGCGGCTCGATGTACAGCGTGATGTTCTACTCCCGCGACAAGAAGGAAGGCTATGGCCAGGTCAACCGCGGATCCTATTCCAATCCGAAGGTGGACGAACTGATCGACAAGGCCGATGCCACCTCCAAGCTCGAAGAGCGCGACGGCTACCTGCAGGAAGTCACCAAGATCCTGATGGAAGACATCCCGATGATCCCGATCCACTATGAGCAGGATCTCTATGCCGCAAAGACCAATGTCGAAATGACACCGCGTGCGGACAAGTTCCTCTGGGCCTACGAGATCGACGTCAAGGAATAAGCCGAACCGAACGAACGCGGGACTGTCGACCTTCCGCGCGACAGTCCCGAATTTCTCACTTCTTCATGACGGGACACTGCCTTGCTGGGCTATACGATCAAGCGGCTCCTGCAGATGGTGCTGGTACTCTTTTGCGTATCGGTCATCGTCTTCCTGATGATGAGCTTTACCGGCGATCCCGTCTTCATGGTGATCCCGATCGATTCCACCACCGCCGAGATCGAACAGGCCCGCCGTCTACTGGGTCTCGATCGGTCTTTGCTGAGCCAATATTTCATCTTCCTCGGCAACATGCTGCAGGGCGATTTCGGACGCTCTTATGTGTTCCGCCAACCCGCCATGGACCTCATCCTGGAGCGTCTGCCGGCAACGATCGAGATGGTGCTCGTCGCAATCATGCTGGCGACGGTGATCGCCGTGCCGCTCGGCGTCTATGCAGGCGCCAATCCGAACAAGCCGGCTTCTCGCGGCATCATGGCGGGCTCGCTGCTCGGCATTTCCCTTCCTGGGTTCTGGGTAGGCATGATGCTGATTTTCTTCTTCTCCGTCCGCTATCAGCTTCTGCCCTCGTCCGGACGCGGCGATACGGTGGAGATCTTAGGCCTGCGCATATCGATCTTCACGGCGGACGGCTGGTCGCACATCATCCTGCCGTCCGTGACACTGGCGCTCGCCACTCTTGCCATCATGCTGCGCATGACCCGTGCGGGCATGATGGAGGTGATGCGGCAGGACTACATGCGGTTTGCCCGTGCCAAAGGCGCGTCCCGCCAGAACATCCTTTTCAGGCACGGCCTGAAGAACGCTCTCATTCCTGTGGTCACGATCTTCGGTCTCCAGCTCGGCGACCTCATCGCCTTCGCCACGATCACTGAAACCATCTTCGCATGGCCTGGGACCGGCAAGCTGCTGATCGACTCGATCTACCGCGGCGACCGCCCCGTCATCGTCGTCTATCTGATGCTGACAGCCTTCATCTTCGTGGCCATCAATTTCATCGTCGACATCGTCTACACGCTGATCGACCCGCGCATTACCGTGAAGTGAGGATCGCATGACCGGGTTCTTCTCTTCGGAATTCTTCTTTCACTACCGCCGAAACCTGCCGGCTGTCTTCGGAAGCGTACTGCTTGCCTTCTTCGCCCTACTTGCGACCCTCGGGCCACTGCTTGTCGCCCAGGATCCTTACGACGTTTCACAGCTGGAACTGATGGACAGCTTCAAGCCGCCGGTTTGGCTGGAGGGTGGTGATAGCAGGTATCTGCTCGGGACGGATGGCCAGGGCCGCGACGTGCTCGCATCCATCGTCTATGGCGCGCGGATCTCCGCCTTCATCGGCCTCGCAGCCATGATCTTCTCCTGCGTCATCGGGACGGCACTCGGGCTGATCTCCGGCTATTACGGCGGCATCGTCGACAGCATCATCATGCGCTTCGCAGATATCCAGTTGTCGTTTCCCTCGATGCTGATTGCACTCTTCCTGATGTCGGCCTTCGGAACTGGGATAGGCATGGTTCTGATCGCACTCACTGCCGTCGGCTGGGTGGTTTATGCCCGTACCGTTCGCGGATCGACATTGAGCGAGATCCAGAAGGAATACATCCAGGCGGCCAAGGTGGCGGGGCTCGGAAACGGTGAGATCATCCTGCGCCACGTGCTGCCGAACGTCATGACGCCGCTTATCGTGGTTGCGACGATCCAGGTCGGCACCTTCATTCTGATCGAAGCTTCGCTCAGTTTCCTTGGTGTCGGCGTCCCCATTACCGAGCCTTCGCTCGGGCTTCTCGTGAAGGAGGGCTTCGACGTCCTGTTCTCGGGCATCTGGTGGACCTCCGCCTTTCCCGGGCTGTTCATCATGTTCCTCGTCTTCGGCATCAACCTGTTCGGCGACTTCCTGCGGGACGAACTCAATCCGCGGCTGAGATGACGAAGGAGACAGCGACCATGGGCGAAGCACTTCTCGAAGTCCGGGATTTGAAGACACACTTCCATACATTCGGCGGCGTGGTGAAAGCCGTCGATGGCGTCAGCTTCGACGTCCGCCCGGGCGAGGTCGTCGGTCTTGTCGGCGAGTCCGGCGGCGGCAAATCCGTGATCGGCTTTTCCATTCTCGGCCTGATCGACCCACCCGGACGGATCGAGGCAGGCAGCATTGTCTTCGCCGGCGAAGATCTGACGCGCAAGAGCGAGGACCAGATGCGCGCAGTGCGCGGCGGCCAGATCGCCATGGTATTCCAGGACCCTATGACGTCTCTCAATCCGGTCTACACGGTCGGGCGCCAGATGGACGAAATGCTGCGCCTGCATACCGACCTCGATCAGAAAGCGCGACGCGCACGCTGCATCGAGATGCTTGAAGACGTTGGCATCTCGGAGGCCGCCAGCCGCCTAGACGCCTATCCGCACCAGTTCTCGGGCGGCATGCGCCAGCGCGTTGTGATCGCCATCGCGCTATTGGCCGGTTCCCGCCTGATCATCGCGGACGAACCGACCACGGCCCTCGATGTCACCGTCCAGGCCCAGATCTTGAAGCTCATGCGTCGCCAGATCGTCGATCGCGGAGCGGCCATGATCCTCGTGACCCACGATCTCGCGGTTGTCTCCGAAATGGCGGATCGGGTGGTCGTGCTTTATTGCGGTAAGGTCGTCGAGCGTGGGCTCACGAGCGAGATCATCCAGTCCCCGGCCCATCCCTATACGCGCGGGCTCCTCGACAGCATTCCCAAGATCACCGATCGCCGGGAACGCCTCAGCCAGATACCCGGCACCGTGCCGGACATTCGCACCCTCGGGCACGGGTGCAGTTTCAGGGACCGGTGTTTCCGAGCCAAGGCCATCTGCTCGACAGAAACGCCGGCGCTCACCCCCGTGCGCGGCTCGCTCGATGCAGCCTGCCACTTCCCGCTGGAGGAGATTGCCCCATGACGACCCCCGTGCTTGAGGTCCGAGGCCTGGTCAAAGCTTTTCCCGTGGGAGGTCTTTTCGATCGGCTACAATTCGGAAAGGGAAAGCTCCTCGCTCCCCAGAAGCAATTGAGGGCGGTCAACGGTGTCGACCTATCAATTGCGCCGGGCGAAGTCATGGCGCTTGTGGGAGAATCCGGCTGCGGCAAGTCGACTGTGGCAAAGACGATTGCCCGGATCTACGAGCCGACATCAGGCGAGATCCGTATCGACGGCGAAGACATTTCCCGCATGCAGTTTCGCGAAATGCGCCCGATCCGCCGCAAGCTGCAGATGATCTTCCAGGACCCATATGCCTCCCTCGACCCGCGGCAGCGGGTCAGGGACATCGTGATGGAGCCGAGACGCGCCCAGGCGGATGGCAAGCTCAGCCGACGCGAACTCCACGACGAGGCGATCGCGCTGCTGGCGAAGGTTGGCCTCAACGCTGAACAGGCCAGCCGCTACCCGCATCAGTTTTCGGGAGGTCAGCGGCAGCGGATCGGCATCGCACGCGCATTGTCGGTCCGGCCAAAGATCATCATCGCCGACGAGCCCGTCTCGGCGCTCGACGTCTCCATCCAGGCGCAGATCCTCAACCTGATGATGGACCTGCGCGACGAGTTCGGCTTGTCCTATCTTTTCGTCTCGCACGACCTCTCGGTCGTTCACCACATCGCCGACCGGATCGGGGTCATGTATCTCGGCTTCATGGTGGAGACGGCCAGCCGCGACCAGTTGTTCAGCCAGCCGAAACATCCCTACACGCAGGTTCTGCTTTCGGCCGCGCCGACCATCGACAAGTCGTTGGCAAAACCGAAGATCGAGATTGTCGGGGAAGTGCCAAGCGCACTGCGCCTGCCCTCCGGCTGCTGCTTTAGGACGCGCTGCCCCATGGCCTTCGATCGATGCGCGATCGAGCGTCCGGTGTTGACGCCCCAGCCGGATGGCAGCGCCGTGGCATGCCACCTCCACGAACGGAATGATGCCGAAAGGAAAAGCCAGTGAGTTCGCCCGCCGTCATTGTTCAACCGCGCCTCGCCCTCGAAGATCCACATGACTGCACCGATGCGAATGACATGCTGGCCGTCTTCGACGCCCTGTTCGACGGACTTGTGCGCTATGGCAAGGATGGCGGCTATGTGCCAGCACTCAGCAGCTCCTGGGATGTCACACCAGACGCGCGAAATTGGACATTCCGGCTGAAGGAAGGCTTGAGCTTTCACGATGGCACCCCCTGCGATGCGGCCGCCGTCTGCCAATCGCTGATACGCATGGCCCGTCCAGACAAGGGCTACACACTCGGGGCGCCCGGGGTCTGGCATCAGTATCTCGGCGATGCGGAGATCGATGCAGTCGATCCCCTGAAAGTTGCCATCCGCCTGTCGAAGCCGATCGCCGATCTCCTCGATATCCTGGTTTACGGCTACGTGGTCGCTCCCTCAGCACTAGACCGCTACGAGGCGGGAGACACGTCGCAGCCGGTCGGCACAGGGCCGTACCAACTGGTTTCCTACGAACCCGGCCATGCCTTGCACCTCCAGCGTTTCGATGGCTGGCATGGCGAGCGACCAGCCAATGCTGAACTGACGTTCCGCCTGGAACCGAACCGGGAAGCGCGGCTGGAGATGCTGATCTCCGGCCAGGCGCAGGTGGCAAACAGCCTTGACTTCGAAGCCTCCAAGGCGCTCGAAGAATCGGCCAGGCATACGCGGGTCACATCACTCGTCCCCGTCGCCATCATCTATCTCTTCAATGCTTTCAAGGGGCCGCTCACCGACAGCCGCGTTCGCCGCGCTCTCAATCTGGTGATCGACCGCCAGGCCCTGATCGATCGGGTGGTGAGAGGTGCAGCAAAGCCACTGACCGGCGTCGTTAGCCCCGTGCATTTCGGTAGCCTGCCATCCGAGGATCTGCGCCCTGATCGGGATCGCGCAAAAAAGCTCCTTGCCGAGGCCGGCTTCAGCGAAGGCCTGACCATCGAGGTCGATTGCCCGACACGCCTTCCCGATGAGGCCGAGGCGCTGACGGCCGCCCTTGCAGAGCAACTTGCCCCAATTGGTGTGACGCTGAACGTTCACCTCCACACGGACCGAGAAGCCTATGCGCATGGTGTCCGCCTGAAGCAGGTGCGCGACATGTGCGTCTTCGATTCCAGCCCCTTGAGCACCTTCCGCATCCTCGCAGAGAAGATCGATCACAGGGCGAAGGGCTCCTGGTGGCTGGGCTTTCACAATGCCGAGGCCGAACTCTTGCTCGATGCGGGCCGGGCAACTGTTGATTTGAATGAACGTGCGGAGATCTTCGAGAAGGCCTTCCGCGCACTGCAAGTGGATCCTCCATGGCTCTATCTCTACAATCCGCTGAGGGTGACAGGCCTGTCGGGGTCCTGGCCGGACTGGCGCATGCGCCACGACTGCGTGCTCGACGTGCCACGGCTCCCTAAGTTCGAGTCCGGGAAGATAGCACCATGAGGCGCGTCGATCTGATTATCAGCGGCGGCACCGTCCTTACCATGGACGGCAATCGCCGCGTCCTCGACAAGGGAGCGCTCGCTGTTCTCGACGATCGCATCGTCGCGGTCGGGCAAGCAGACGAGATCACCAGAGAATATCAGGCCGAGCGCAATATCGATGCCCAAGGCAAGGTGGTGATGCCCGGCATGATCGACGTGCATGCCCATGCCGGCCACGGTCTGATCAAGACCATGGGCATGGAGCAAGGAAATCACTGGGAAGAGATCTGCAACGCAGCTTATACCGTCGGCTCGACGCCAGAATTCTGGTTTGCGGAAGCGCGGCTTGCCGCCCTAGAGCGGCTGCGCTTCGGCGTCACAACCGGCGTTTCGCTTCTCGGTGGCGGCGACACGATCATGCGGACGGATGACGTAGCCTATGGAAGCGCCCATTGCGAGGGCGTTGCGGCAGTCGGCACGCGCTCGGTCGTCGCCGTCGGACCAACCCGCCCTCCCCATCCGCGAACCTATGCGACCTGGCAGGACGGCAAGGCGTCAGAACGGCCTGTAACCTTCGAAGAACAGTTTGCCGTCAGCCGCAAAATCATGGACCTGTGGCACGGCCGCGGACGAATGAAGATCGCCTTGCTCACCCCCGTCCTGCGTGACGAACATCAGCGCGATATGTCAGCCGCAGACTACGAAGCCGCAGTCGCACAAACCAAGGCCGTGCGAGCGCTCTCGCGCGAGGCGGGCGTGGTCTTCACGCAGGATGGTCACTGGAAGGGCTCCGTTTTACGAGCCGAGAAGCTCGGTATCCTCGGACCTGACGCGCTTCTGTCCCACGCCATCGAGATCACGCCAGAAGAGATCCGCATCATTGCTGATACCGGCAGCCGCATCGCCCACAATCCCAGTGCCATCGCCTCCATCCTCGGCCGGTGCCCGGCGATCGAATTGATCGAGGCTGGCGCTGTGGTCGCCATCGGCTCCGATGCAACAGCGCCAGACCGATCAGCGGACATGTTCCGGCACATGCAACAATGCATGCACTATCACCGCACGCATTTTCGTGATCCCTCTGTCCTGCCTCCCGGCAAGGCTCTCGAAATGGTGACCATCAATGCTGCGACCGCCTTGGGGCTCGACCAGACCCTTGGCTCCCTCGAGGTCGGCAAGAAGGCCGATATCGTGGTGGTCGACATGAGGCGCCCCCACCTCGCGCCCTACCAGATGCCCATTTTCCGCCTTGCCTATTTCGCCAATGGCAATGACGTCGACACCGTCGTGATCGACGGGCAGATCTTGCTCGAAGGCGGCTGCCCTCTGCTGACCGACCTAGGTGAGGTCGTCGAAGAAGCCGACAGGCAAGCCCGACTACTGATCGAGCGCATGGGGCTCGAAAACATGATCGTACAGCCCGAAGGCTTCTTTGGCCATGCAAGATATCCCAAACATCAAGGAGACAGCCAATGATGAGGCTGAATGAAGAGGCAAGAGGCGTCTACGTCATAGCCCTCACCCCTTTCACGGAGAAGGGTGACCTCGACCTGGACAGCACGGACCGTATGGTCGATTTCTACCTCGAACGAGGCGCGACGGGACTGACCGTGCTTGGGATGATGGGCGAAGCGCAAAAGCTCACCATCGAGGAATCGCAGACCTACGTCCGACGCATCCTTCACAGGGTCGATGGCCGCGTGCCGGTCGTTGCGGGGGTCTCAGCTGCGGGCTTTGCCCAAATGCAGGCTCTGACCTCGATGGTGATGGATGACGGCGCGGCTGGCGTGATGATCGCTCCCCCATCATCCCTGCGCAACGATCAGCAGATTGTCACCTACTACAAGCAGGCGGCGGAGTTCATCGGCGATACGCCTTTCGTGCTGCAGGATTTCCCGCTCGTCACGAGCGTCACCATCCCCGTCTCCGTCATCCAGACGATCATCGAACAAATCCCGACCTGCGTTTGTCTGAAACACGAGGACTGGCCCGGTCTTTCCAAGATTACCGCACTACGAACCGCTTCGGAGACGCACGGTAAGAGGCGCATTTCGATCCTGTGCGGTAATGGTGGCGTCTTCCTGCCCGAAGAGATGGCGCGCGGAGCAGACGGCGCCATGACAGGCTTTGCCTATCCGGAGATGATGCGCGACGTCGTCCACTATAACGAGCAGGGAAATCCGGAGCGCGCCCAGGACATCTTCGACGCCTATCTCCCCCTTGCCCGCTACGAACAGCAACCGGGTCATGGTCTTTCCATCCGGAAATACATCATGGCGAAACGTGGCGCGATCGCCACGCCGGCCCTGCGCAAACCGGGGGGAGCCCTGTCTCCCGCCGATATCAGCGAGATCGAGCGCCTGATTGCGCGCCAGGACAGAAGATTGAAGGAACTCGGCTGATGGAACTCGGCTTGAAAAACAAAACCGCTCTCGTGCTGGGTGCGAGCAGCGGACTGGGTGCGGCGATCGCCCGAGGGCTCGCGGAAGAAGGGGTGACAGTCCATGCCGCCGCCCGAAACACCTCGGCCATCTCGGCATGGGCTTCCGAGCTCGCACCGACGTCAGGTCCCGTCATCCCGCTGCAGCTCGACCTCTCGGATATCGACAGCGTGAATAAGGCCGTCCAGTCGCTCGTGGCGGCAGGGGGTATCGACATCCTCGTCAACAACTCTGGTGGCCCGCCGCCAGCCGCAGCCGTCGATGCGAAACGGACGGACTGGATCAATCACTTCGAGACGATGGCAGCCAACATCTTTCATCTGACCACCAGTCTTCTGCCTGGCATGCGGGAGAAGCGCTGGGGTCGAATCATATCGATCGCTTCGTCAGGGGTGGAGCAGCCGATCGCACGGCTGGCGCTGTCCAATGGCATTCGCTCGGCCCTGATCGGCTGGTCGAAGACGCTAGCTGCGGAAGTAGCCGCAGACGGCGTCACGGTGAACGTGATCCTTCCGGGGCGCATTCACACACAAAGGGTGGACGAACTCGACGCAGCCGCAGCCAGCCGCTCAGCCAAGAGTGTCGAGCAGATAGCGGCCGAATCCGCAGCCGGCATTCCGACGGGACGCTACGGCCGCCCGGAGGAATTCGCCGCCGTCGCCGTCTTCCTGGCCTCCGAGCCAGCCTCGTATGTGACGGGAAGCAAGATCCGCGTGGATGGCGGTGCCATCAGATCCGTCTGACGCCGGATTAATCAAAACGGACGGACATGCAATATGTCCGTCCGAAACACCTTCGCTCAAAACCCGACGTGCCATGCGATTTGCAGGGCTGCTCCAACTGAAGGGATCAGGCAGTCAGAAAATCCGCCATCTCCGCATTGCGGTCTTGCGGTCCCTATCAAGCGCCTCTGGAGACTTGAATACCTTCCCTCGGGTTATATTTTTTGCCGCTTTTCGAATTCGACTGGCGACAGCATCCCGCTACTGACATGTTTGCGTTTGGGTTGGAGAACATCTCGATGTAGTCGAACATGTCTGGCGAGCTTCATCGCGTGCCCGGTAGACCTTGCGACGTATACGCTGCCGCTCATCGTCGGAAAGCCGCGGATCACTCTTTCGCCACAGCCGCCCTTTGACCACGAAGTATCTGCCGTCTGGAGTGTCGGGGTAGAAGCTCATTGGTATCCTTCCGAATTCAGGAACAATCCTGCGGCCTTGTGGTTTCGATGTCGAGGTCGCGGCGTGTCAAACGGACACGACCGAGATGGTGAACGCAGCGGTTTTTCCGTTTTCTCGCTGCGGGCAACGAAACGCCAGGCGAGCACCCAACCGGTCCGCCGCGAACTCGCTGAGAAACAGGAGAATAGGCATGTCGAATCGTGAGCTTATCGATACTGGAACCGACAAACGCTACGTCCGCCGTGACGAAGACGGCAAGTTCAAGGGCTCTGTCGATGTCGGACGCTCCCTGTCCGCCGACAAGCGCCACGACGCCAAGAATGATACCAAACCCGGCCAAGGCGACCAAGGTGATCACAAACGGTAAGCCGTGAAGATTGCCACATACAACGTCAATGGTGTGAACGGCCGCCTCGAAGTACTCCTGCGATGGTTGGAGGCAGCGTCGCCCGATGTCGTCTGTCTTCAGGAGCTAAAAGCACCGGACACCAAATTTCCCGCGAAAGCGATTGAGGCAGCCGGCTACGGCGCTATCTGGCACGGTCAAAAATCCTGGAATGGTGTCGCCATCCTCGCAAAAGGTTGCGAGCCGCTGCTCACGCGCAAAGGGCTGCCAGGCGATCCGGACGATAATCAAAGTCGATACATCGAAGCGGCAACTGATGGGATGCTCATCGGCTGTCTCTATCTCCCGAACGGCAATCCGTATCCGGGACCAAAGTTCGAGTACAAGCTTAAGTGGATCGAGCGTTTGGCCACCTATGCTGCCCAACTGCTTGAGTTGAAAGTTCCGGTGATCCTCGCTGGCGACTACAATGTCATGCCGACGGACCTGGATGTCTACAAGCCGGAGCGGTGGGTCAACGATGCTTTATTCCGCACGGAGGTAAGGAACGCATATAAGCGGCTTGTCGAGCAGGGGTGGACGGACGGGATACGCGAGCTTCACCCGGACGAACGTATATACACTTTCTGGGACTATTTCAGGAATGCATTCGGTCGGAATGCGGGGCTGAGGATCGACCACTTTCTTCTCAGTCCAGACCTTGCGACTAGGCTCTCTGGGGCTGGCGTCGACCGGGAAGTACGGGGTTGGAACCATACCAGTGACCATGCACCTGCATGGGTCGAGCTGTCGAAGAAACCAAGCAAAAAGGCAAATAGCATGGCTGACGATTGGTGAGGCTCGACCAGGAGTAGTGCTGAAGATCTCGAGAAGGCGGTAGTCGAGGCGCGTGTCCGGAAGATAAGTTTGCGGCGATGAACCACGCACTTCCCCGCCTCGCATGACGCTCGAGCATGAGCCCGACACCCCGGAGACTGATGGTGCGACGCAACCACCAAGGACGGCTCTGCCCTATCATCGGTTACCCGGGCAACAGACCACTTTCACATGAGCTTGCTTAGCACCAGAGCTAGCTGCTCTTGCGAATATGGTTTCCCCAGTCGCGCAACATCGATTTCCACGCCAGGCGGTAAGTCGGCGTAGCCCGAAGCCATGACGGTGGGCATGCTGGGCAGGCGTGCTTTCACAGCTTTTATCAATTCGGCACCCGTCATGCCAGGCATCGAGTAATCGGTAATCACGACATCGAAAGCTTCGCCACCGTCGATCAGGGTGAGCGCTTCCTTACCGGAATAAACTTCGATGACTTCGTGGCCAAGGTCGGTCAGCATGTCAGCCGAACTCATTGCTATCAGCACATCGTCGTCGACAAGCAGGATTCGTTTGGGAGCACTCGTGGCCGTGCTCTCCACGGCACTGGCTTGTTCAGGCTCGGCGACTTCGGTTGCCGAGACCGGGATCCAAAGCTGAGCCGTTGTTCCTTTTCCGAGTGAACTTGTGAGCTTTAGCTCACCTTCCAGCTGCAACGCCAAGCCATGCACCATGGAAAGGCCCAGTCCTGTGCCCTTGCCGAGCTCCTTGGTTGAAAAGAAGGGCTCGATCGCCTTCTGTAAAGTCTCTGCATCCATGCCCAAACCTTGGTCGATGACCGACAGAACGACATAACGTCCACAGGCCAGTCCACCAGTCGACGGAGCCTGCTCGGCTTCGTGGAGATCAACACGGATCGCTCCGCCTTCCGGCATCGCGTCACGCGCATTCACGACCAGATTGAGCAAGGCAAGCTCAATCTGATTTGCGTCGGCCAGAACCGGCGGCAAGTGCCCAGGAACATGCACATCGATGACAATAGCCGATCCCACGGATTGCTGGAGGAGCCCCTGCATGTCCGCAACCAAGGTGCCAAGATTGACCGGTCCGACCTGGAGGTCCTGGCGCCGTGCAAAAGCCAACAGGCGCTGGGTGAGCGAAGCTCCCCTTTGTGCCCCTTGATATGCGCCGTCGATCAGGCGTGCTGCTCTGGCATCACCTTGAACATGCTTCCGCAGAAGTTCGAGGTTGGCCAGCACTGCCATAAGCAGATTGTTGAAGTCGTGCGCGACGCCGCCTGTCAGTTGGCCGATCATCTCCATCTTCTGGGCCTGGCGAAGCTGTTCTTCCGCGCGCTCGCGCTGGCTGACCTCGGCGAGCATCTGCTGATGCGTCTCTTCCAGCTCTCGCGTGCGCTCCGCCACGCGTTCCTCCAGCATCACATTGAGATGGCGCTGCTGCGCTTCCGCCTGCATGCGGTCGGTGATATCGGCAGAGACCCCCACAAGCTTGACCGGGCGCCCTGCCCGGTCCCGGTCGAGCTGGGCGCGGGTCTCGACGGCACGGATCGATCCATCCGGCTTCATGATGCGATAGGTGATTGCATATTCCGACCCGGTCTCGATGCTGTTGCGCACGGCAGCCTTCATGCCTTCGACATCTTCGGGGTGGATTATGTGAAGCAGATCCTCGTAGGTAAAATGATCCGTCGCCGCCCGGCCGAAGATTTCCCGGCAGGTCTGTGAGGTGGTCAACCCATTGTCGGCAAGGTTGAATTCCCAGGCCCCAAGACGGCCGGCCTCAAGCGCGATCTGAAGCCGCCTTTGTCCTTCCCTGACGTCTTCGATACGGTTGCGCGCCTCATATTGCCGACGACGCCCTCGCATGGACGACCGGGCAACACTGACGAAGGTCGTCGGATGGAAAGGCCGCTCGATGAAACTGACATTGCCCAAGAGCTCGGAAAGCCGGCCTGCAGCGGGATTGCGCTCTGGCCCGCCGCCCCTTGCGGTCAAGATGATGAAAGGCAAATCCGACCAGCTGGGCTGTGCCTTGATCCACTCGGACATTAGGCGCAAATCTGCCGACCTGAGTGTCTCCTCGGTCATGAGCGCAAAAGCCACATCCTCGCCGAGGCCTGATATCAGGTCGTCAAGCCGGGGGACGATTCTTGCGTCCACCTCCGCTTCTCGGAGCATCGCAACGATTATCTGGCCGTCGCGACCCAGCGGAGCATGGACCAGGGCATGTACATCGCTGTCAGGAATTGGACCTATCCTCTTCAAGCATATCCAATAGCGGCTGTCCCTCGCCGACGAAGAGCGGGACGCCCGTCAAGATCCCTTGAAACCCGGTCAGAGGCTCGCCAAGCGTCAGGCCCTCATTGCGGATCCTAAATTCGCGAATGGTATCCTCGTGCTGGCCGGTGCGTTTCTTGATGACCGAGATTGCCCGGCGCACGCGCCCTTGAGCTTCAAAGTAGCGGAGCAGAATGACGGTGTCGGCAAGGTAAGTGACATCCACGGGGGATCGCATGTCGCCGACCAGTCCGTGCTGTGCCACGGTTATGAAAGTGTTGGCACCTTGCCTGTTCAGATACTGCAGAAGCTCGTGCATATGCAGGATGAGCGCATTTTCTCCTGGCATAGCCGCCTGATAGCCATTGATGCTGTCGATAACGACTGTCCTGGCGTCAAATCCAGCAACCCGGTCTCTCACACGCTGGGCAAATTCACCTGGTGAGAGTTCTGCTGCGTCGAGCTGCTCGATATGAATGAGGCCCTCATCCTGCATGGCTTCGAGGTCGATCCCCATCTCCTTTGTTCGGGAAAAAAGCAGGCCCAACTCCTCGTCGAAGATGAAAATGGCCGCTCGCTCTCCACGCTTGACGGCGGCCTCGACGAATTGAAGTGCAAATAGACTTTTTCCCGTCCCAGCGGGTCCAATGAGGAGTGTGCTGGAGCCACGCGCGATTCCACCTCCAAGCAGATCATCGAATTCGCCTATGCCCGTGGCAAGCACGCTTCGCTCAAAGCCCGAACGGTGCTCGATCGCACGCAATCTCGGGAAGACAGCCACTCCGCCAGTCTTGATGACAAAATCATGATAGCCCCCGCGGAAGGCCTGGCCTCTATATTTGAGGACCCTGAGCCTGCGCCGTTCTGAGCCATAATCAGGTGCCAGCTGTTCCAGGTGGACAACCCCATGCACCACGCTGTGGACGGTTTTGTCACTGGCATCTGAGGTCATGTCGTCCAGAAGAAGCACCGTCGCGTCCGAACGCGAGAAGAAGTGTTTCAATGCCAGTATCTGCCGACGGTATCGAAGCGATCCCTGAGCGAGCAGTCTGATTTCGGACAGGCTGTCGATTACAACTCGATGGGGCTTCACCCGCTCGAACGCCTCGAAAATGAGCTTCGTCGTCTCTCCGAGCTCCAGGTCGGAAGAGTAAAGCAAGCTCTGCTGCTGCTCGGCATCGAGCAGGCTTTCCGGCGGAACGAGTTCAAAGATTTTGATCTCGTCCCCGATCTCCATCCCGTGCGAGAGAGCGCTGTCGCGCAGCTCCTTTTCGGTTTCGGAAAGGGTAATGTACAGGCAGCGCTCGCCCGCATTTTTCCCTTCCAGAAGGAAATGCAATGCGATCGTGGTTTTGCCGGAACCGGGTGCCCCCTCGAGCAAGAAGACGTGACGACGCGTCAGCCCTCCGGAAAGAATGTCGTCGAGCCCCACGACCCCGGTCTTTGCTTTCCCCGTCACGCTCTCTTGCATAGGTCCTCCGGCTAAGCTCCATCATGCTGGGCTCAAATCGATATTCGACTTGATGAAAGACGCCGAGAGCCGGCCAATTGTTCCATCGGGCGGATACCGCGCTTTGAATAACCGTCGATCACGTATCACATGACAGGTGCCGATAGTTCAACATTGCGAAGGAGGCTGACGGCGAAGGTCGCAAGCACAGCGGCAACGCGAAGAACCGAGAAAGGGGGCCGCGTCCGCACTAACACTGGACGGAACATCCCCCGCGCTGAAGCGTCTGGCAAGATCCTCTAACCGGAACGATACGCATGACCTGGCTCGACAGTATCCACCCTAGTTTTGATCTTCTCGCCCACCTCGGCGCATTGGCATTCGCCTACATCCTCGCCTTGCCAGTCGCGTGGGATCGGGAGCGTAATGAACGCAGCGCAGGGCTCAGAACGTTTCCCTTGGTTGCCATTGCGGCCTGTGGTTTCATCCAGGCGACAGAGGGGATCACGCAAGGCAATGCCGAAGCGACCGCCCGTATCGTCGAGGGACTGATCAACGGGGTCGGCTTTATCGGCGGAGGCGCCATTCTGGTCGGCAAAGTCGGCACGAAGGGAACTGCCACGGCTGCCAGCCTCTGGGCCACAGGGGCAATGGGGACGGCCGTCGGACTGGGCGCCTATGACACTGCAATCGTGCTCTCGATCGTCACGTTCGCAACCCTCCGCATCATGACGAACTTCAAGACAGAGGGGACGCAAGGCCAAACAGACAATGACGAATAGGAATTGTCTGGAGGACCGCCGCAGGTGATCGCGTAAAGATTGAGGGGCCTAGCCTCCCTAATCTTCCTAACTTGTCTCGCCCGGTTGGGGAGGTCGGAATGGCCGGCTCACATAGGCGGAGTTGAGAATGCCAAACCGCCAAGGCCGATCTCGCGCCTTGGAAATGCCGATGCGCGGCCCCGTAACGACAATTGTCTCGTCTTGGCTAGCGTGAAGTGAAAATGGGGGCGATGAGGCCATGAAACCGTTGAACTCGTTCGTGACTCCCAAGGCCTGACAGAGATTACCGGGCCCTCGACAAAGGATCCGGGCATCTGACACGCTTCGCCGGGCAGCCATCAGGCCGAGCCCCTCAACGGGCTCCAGCGCACGGATGAGGACCGCGCTCGCGCGCGTACATACGAAATTGAGACACCAGTGGCGGCCATACGAGCGATAGATATAGACAGTTCCCGGAGGACCGAACATCGCGGCATTCGTCTTGGTCAGACCTTTGAAGCTGTGCGAGGCTTCGTCATCTGGACCATAGGCCTCCGTCTCCACGATGACGCCCCCGCATCCGTTCACCAGGAGTCGTACACCCAACAATGCTCTTGCGACAAGATCGGGAGGACGCGCGAAAAATGCGTCATTCAAACCGGTAGATACGCGCTTGCCCAGTCTGGATGGCTGCTTCGTCATGGCCAGCAAACGAGCATTTGTAGCTTCGTCATTGGCGAAGAAACATCGTCCGCCCGCTTGACGCGCGGAACGCCAAAATGAATGCCAATCCCAACGCAGCGGTGAGAGGCAGGACAGGTGAGGACAGCGATGAAGGCCGGGCCGCGGGTTGTTGACGACCTTCAACCTCCGGCCCTCCCTCTTCCACCCGAATTTTCAGGTCCTCGAGCTGCGCTCGAAGAGATGCGATTTCCTGACGGAGTCGACGATCCTGTGGCGAGTTTTGGTCAGGCGTATCGTCAAGCTCTTCCAAATGTTCGCGCAATTGTTCAGGGCTGTCGAATCCCCTCGCTTTGATATTCACCATAAGTCCTCCGTGAGCTGAAAAGATGCGCCATCGAGGGCAGACGGACGCAACAAATCAAAGGGGCTCTTGTTCCGCGCCAGGTCAGGCCACAAGCGAAGCTACTGGTTGCTGCTGATCGAAGACGGCATCCGGACCAGCGAGGGCTTCGCCTATCTCGCCGTCGTCATCGATCTCTATTCCCGTCGTGTCATCGGCTGGGCGATGCAAAGCCGCCAAACCACCTACGTCGTATTGCAGGCCCCGCTTATGGCGGTTTGGCGACGCAAACAGAAGGATAAGGTGCTAATCCACTCGGATTAGGGTTCACAGTTCACCAGCATGGACTGGGCTTCGTTCCTCAGGCACCACAATCTGGTTCACTCAATGAGCAGATGCGGAAACTGCCATGACAATGCGGTGGCCGAGAGCTTCTTCAATCTCCTGAAGCGAGAGCGGATACGTTGAAAGGTCTACCGCACAAGGGACGAAGCCAGGCAGGATGTGTGCGATTACATCGAGATGTTCTATAACCCTGAACGCAAACACGTCAGGAGCGAGATGCTGTCGCCCGTCGAGTTCGAAAGGCAGCAGAAGACGCAACCCGAGGGTGTCTACGAAACGAGGGGCTATCTAATCCGTCGATGTTTACGGCGGCGATCGAGCGTTGACGGCTGTAGCCCGCGCCGGTTCGAGCGAACATGACGACGTGCAACGTCATTTCAACTTTTTGAGAGCTGGTCCAGAAGGTCGT
>UCMW01000007.1:802286-849969 GCA_900473745.1 Hyphomicrobiales bacterium
GGGGCGGGTGAGTTTAAGGACACGGCAGAGACGATGGCGTATTTTAACCGGTTCGAGGCCGTCCTCGCTGAGGAAGAAGCTTCATGGCACCGGTTACAAGTCTCAGTGGTTGCGGGGGCCTGATTGCACAGAGACTTGCACAAAATTCGCTCCAACGTTGCCCAAAACCGGATGTTTGCGCGATAAGCTAAATTATGGAACTATGACCATTCCTTGTTGTAGCGGTACTGTCATAGGAGTACGCGCCCTTAGCGACATGAAGGAATTGGCGCGGCGAGAATACGATCGACGAAATTCGCATCTGGACATGGCAGTCAGCCTCTCTGATTTCACGTGGATGTCACCAGACACGCACACGCTATGATCTCGACTTTCAGTTCAGGCCTCGCGAGTTTAACCTCACCGCATGCCCGTGCCGGGGTAGCTCCCAGTGGTATCCACGCATCCCATACCGCGTTCATTCCTGCATAGTCAGCCATATCAGAAAGCCAAACCGTCGCTTGCACAATGTGTTCGCGGGACGACCCAGCTTCTGTTAGCAACACGTCAATTCTGCGGAGGCAGTCGCGGGTCTGTTCACCTATGTCTACGCCTTCGCCAACTTGACCACAAAGATAGACCAGTCCGCCAGCTTTGACGATTTTGCTCATACGCGGGGTAGTATGAATTCGTTCAATCAGATTCATGCGACTCTCATTCATTTTGCCATCTGGCGCAAAGACGCTATCTGCTTAAGCGTTATCGGCTTAAGAGGCGCCCGGACGCGATAGGCGCCGATCTCCGACGGATCCAACGATAGTTCGTCAGCCAAAATTTGGGTAACGATGGGCCCACAAATTCGGCCTTGGCAGGGCCCCATTCCGCAACGGTTGTAGAATTTTGTTTGGTTGGGCCCCCTACTTCCTAGCGCCACGGATTGCCGGATCACGGTCGCAGTCACCTCTTCGCAGCGGCACACGATTACCTCGGCTTTTGGTGCGACTAACCACTGCGGCGGACGATAAAGCGCATCTAAGAACGGACGAATCCGCATCTCCGTAGCGTGTTTCCGGCGAATCGGCTCAGACATTCGGTCTCGCTCAGCGTCACTCAAGCGCCCTAACGCATTCGCAGCACCGATAGCTGCCAACCTACCGCTTGTCTCAGCCGCCCACGCCCCTCCAATTCCTCCGCCGTCACCCGCTATTCGAAAGCCCGCAATCGACGTCTCGTTAAAGTCATTAAGACGTGGCTGCCAAGCTAGTTGCCTATCGTTCCACTCGTGATCGGCTTGCAGCAGCCTTGAGATCTGCGTGTTCGGTATGACACCATGATGAAGAAGGAGAGTGTCGATGTCGATCCGTTGTTTCCGTCCCCCAACTTCGTATGATAGCGACCGAGCCTTGTCGTCTCCCCCCACCTGAAGGACGGTTGCATTTTTATGCCAGATAATTCCGGCACCCTTAAGCCGCATTGTCATTGCCAATCCCTTTGCCAAGAGCTTCGGAGATCGAAGAGCGCCTGGGAGGTATCGGAGCGCTTGGCGGAGATTCGCTGCGGGGGATGTTTCGACAACCGCTACAACATTTGCACCAGCGTCTAATAGCTGACAAGCCACCAGCAGCAGCAGAGGCCCACCGCCAGCAAGAGCGATTTTTCCAGCGGGAATGGATGCCCCCGATTTCATTGCGATCTGTGCCGCCCCAGCATTCAAGACGCCAGGCAAGCTCCAGCCTTGTATAGGAGAAGGGCGCTCAAGAGCACCGCTCGCAACAATTAACTGCGGAGCACGAAATAGCAGTGCTTTGCCGTCTCGCAGTGAATGGACATCAAAACCCGCCTCGATGTTCCAGACCGTCGACGATAAGGACACGTCAACGGAAGACTCTTTCATTCGCGAAACTAGTTGACGTCCACAGACGTAATCAGCTCCTAGGATTGTATCCATATATGAAGGAGTGCGTGCTACGTTCCGATAGATTTGTCCGCCGAGCTGGGTCTGCTCATCCAAAAGCAGCGTCCTCAGCCCTAGATCGGCAGCCGTGATTGCCGCAGACATCCCGGCTGGGCCAGCGCCAATAATGATGAGATCATGTGTCATGGCAAAGTCTCCATCCGCCTTGGACCGTCAGCAAGCTCTACCGACATGCCGGCTTGCACTTCAATCATGCAGGCTTGTACGTTTCGGCTTCCATCCACGTGCACCAGACACTCAAAGCAAACCCCCATAAGACATAAAGGCGACCGGGGTGCACCGGACACCACAGAGCGGCGTAATGGAACAATTCCTGCCTCCATCAAGGCGAGCGCTAGGGAGAGGCCAGCACGGACGCGCGTTGGCATGCCGCCGACTACAATTGAGATGTAATCTGTTGGATCTGTCGTAGAAGCCGGCTTAAACATGGAACCGAGTTCCTCTGAAAACGTGTGCATCAGCAGGACGTTGACCGCCGCGTATCCATTGAGCGATTGGTCCGGCATGAAGTGGCGCTAGGGTGATGCCCGAATGGCAAGTGACCAAGAACGCGCCAGGGCAATCCCTCGATTCTTCGTAAATTGGGTAGCCGTCTTTCGTCATGACGCGCAATGCGCCCCACGTTCTAACAAGATTAACATCGGCGAGAGCGGGAAAACTCCGCACGGCGCGATCAGCCATGCGTGATAGCTCCTCGACGGTGGTTCCGTCGTCTAAGCCCACCTCTTCCTTCGAGTCACCGATCTGAACGCCGCCGTCGCCGGTTTGTCGGACGGATGCGGTGGGTATTTCTAGGAACGGCGCAACTCGCTCGCTGATTAATACCTGGCCACGTACCGGCTCGACTGGAGCTTCCAATTGGACAAATGGTGCCAAGCGCTTGTTTCCGAGACCGGCCGCAAGTACCACCTTGGGCGCGAAATGCTTCCGTCCATTAGCGGTGATCTCAAAAGCGGAGTCGCTGTATTGAATTGAGTCTACGTGCTGGTCTGGGCGGATGTCTGCTTTAAGAGCTGTTACTGCGGCGGCGAGCGAGCGGAGTAGTCTTAACGGATTAACATGCCCATCTGTAGGCATGTAGGAGGCACCAACCACTTCGCGACCAATTGCAGGGCACAGTGTTTTAGTCGCACGGTGATCAAGAATCTCAAAGCGATAGTCGTTACCTACACTTCCAGCAATCCTGCTCAAGATATCAATGCGGGCATTAACTTCATCATCACTAAGGCAGATGTGGAGCCCCCCAGTCTGAGATAGCTGTAGGTCTATGCCCGTCAGCGCGCTGAGGTCTTCCGCCATGGCTGGCCACCCGTACGCAGCGGCCATGGACCATCGAGCATAGGTTGGCATCCCGGCGCCCTTGCCCTGCACCCAAACCAGTCCAAAGTTGCCACGGGCGGCGCGAAAGGCACTGTCACCCTCGTCTAGAACTCGAACGCGTTCACCTTCGCGCGCCAGACCATACGCAATCGATAACCCGACGACGCCACCACCGATCACGATCGTGTCGACTGATTCATCTAACATAATCATGTCTTACCCCCCAAAATTCGGTCTAGACCAAAGGCACGGTCAAGAACGACCATCAGGACAAGCGTCACCAGTATGAGGAGGCTGGAAATTGAAGCTAGAAGCGGATCAATGGTATTAGCAATGTAGTTATACATCCGCACAGGTAGCGTCGTGGTACCGGGGCTGGACACGAAGAGCGACATCGTCACTTCGTCAAAGCTCGTTATGAATGCGATCAACCAGCCACCGGCAATGCCTGGAATGAGGTGAGGCAATTCGATACGTCGGAAGACCGTCCACCCTGAAGAGCCGAGCGATGTCGCCGCCTGACTGAGAGTGTGGTCATAACCTGTCGCAGCAGCGATCACCAGCCGCATGACAAAGGGCAAAATCATAACCGTATGAGCTGTTCCCAGCCCCCACAGCGATCCAGAAAGCCCTAGGCTGCTGAACATCCGAAGAAGCGCTATGCCGAATACGATTGCTGGGATCATTAGTGGGGACATCAGCAGACCAAGCACGGCTTCACGGCCAGCGAAGCGATGCCAAGCAATTGCCATTGCAGCTGGAACAGCGAACATGACAGCAGCAGTCGCCGAGATAAGGGCCAGTCCGAGGCTCAACCAAAATGAATCGATGAACCCCGTGGCGTCCCAAATCGCACGATACCAGCGCCAAGATGCGCCATCGAATGGGAAGGCGATGTAACCTTTATCGGTGAACGATACGAGCACAACCACGACAAGCGGCGCAAGCATGAAGGCAATAAACAGCCAGTGGAAGATATGTAGGATAGTCGGCGTACGGCTCATTGGAACACCTGTCGAAAACGACGTTCAATGTATCTGTTGGCGGCAAGCGAAACGGCCAAGACAAACACGAGAAGGATGAAGGCCAACGCGGCCCCCAAGGGCCAATTCAGGTAACTCAGGAACTCGTCATATATGGCTGTTGGGACGATCTTGAGCCGGCGTCCGCCGATGATGGCCGGTGTGGCAAACGCGCTTGCCGACATCGCGAAAACGATGAGGCCTCCGGACAACATGCCGGGCAGCACCTGCGGCAATACTATACGCCAAAAAATAGTCGCCGAACTTGCCCCAAGTGACTCGGCCGCCTGCTCCGTGGCTGGGTCCAGCTTCTGCAGGGAGGTCCAGACAGAAAGCACCATGAACGGTACGAGGACATGCACAAGCCCGATTACCATGCCAGCGAAGCTGTACATGAGTTTCATCGGCTCCGAGATGAGACCAATTGTCATAAGGCTGTTGTTCAGAACGCCGTCATTGCCAAGAAGAATCGTCCAGCCCAACGTTCGAACGATCACCGAAATCAGCAAGGGGCCGAGAACGATGACTAATGAAATGGCGCGCATCGTTGGCTTCAATCTGCTGAGCACATAGGCTTCAGGCACACCAATCAAAATGCAGACAGCGGTAACTGACACAGCTAGCCCGATTGTACGAAGGAAGATTTCGTGGAAGTAGTCATCCGAAGCAATTTGCAAGTAATTCGCGACGGTGAAGCCCTCGCCGATCCCCGTTTGATCTGAAAAGGGCGAAAAGCTGAGCCCGAAAGTAAGGGCAAGTGGAAACGCGACAAAAGCCACCGCGAGCAGCACCCCTGGTCCAGCCAGCCAATAGGGCAGAAGAGCCTTCCCCCTCATCGCCGCTCCTCCTGCGAAGTAATGCGAACATGCGCTTCTGACCAAGTCAGGCCGACATTGTCACCCTCGTTAGCCGAGGGGGGAGCGATGTTGGCCTCGCTCAGCTCGACGACGCCTATGGGTGTCTCAACTTGGTAGAGCCAGCGATGCCCCAGAAAAACTCGAGTTTTTACAGTCCCAGTGACAAGTGCATCCTGGGTCGTAAAGGTCACCTTTTCAGGTCGGATGATGTAGTCAACAGAACCGGTGATGACAGACGATTCTGCTGGGAGATGCCGACCCGAAACTACAACGGTACCGCCGCTGCAAGTGCCAGAGAACACGTTCGCCCGTCCTAGAAACGTCGATACGAAGTTTCCTCTCGGTTGCTCGTACATATCAAAAGGCGCCCCGACCTGCTGGATGCGGCCGTTGCCCATGAGCACGATGCGATTGGCAAGCGTCATCGCTTCTGCCTGATCGTGAGTTACCATGATCGTCGTTATGCCGATCCGCTTCTGCAACTCCCTGAGCTCAATTTGCATCTCGTCTCGAAGTAGTGCGTCAAGTGCGCCCATAGGCTCATCCAGCAGCAAAATGGGCGGCTTAACGACTATTGCACGTGCGAGAGCGACACGTTGGCGTTGCCCACCAGACAGCTCCTTCGGAAATCGTTTTGCAAGGGCAGTCAGTTGGACAAGCTCTAGGGCCTCATCAACTCTGGCGTGACACTCAACCTTCGGCACCTTACGCATCTGCAAGCCAAACGCGACATTGTCGGCGACAGTCATGTGGGGAAAGAGCGCATAGCTCTGGAACACTACCCCGAGGCCGCGTTTGCTTGGATGAACATCTGTGATGTCCTGCCCGTCCAGGATAATGCGCCCGACCGTAGGCTGGACAAATCCTGCCACCATCTGCAAGGTTGTCGATTTCCCGCAACCAGATGGCCCAAGCAAGCAGACAAATTCGCCCTTCTCAACAGAAAGTCCGAAATCTTCCACCGCAGTGTAGTCCCCAAATTTCTTTGCTAATTGTTCTAATATCAGGAAAGCCATTCTCTTCCTCTCCGCCCGAGTGATCGCGCCGGGCCGTCGTCGGTTCTGTTGGACGGCGTTGCGCTCTACCTGCAGAATCCTCTGCTCATGAATATGGACTGTCGCGTGAGCCACATTAGAAGCAGCACAGGCTTAAGGACTGCCCGAAACGAAGTTCACTAAAGGCTCTGTTATATGTCCGCGTTGACGCCGTTCCCCTGTGTTTTCTTGTCTTTTTAGATTGTATGCAGCAAACTCTGCGATGAAAATGAAAAATGCTACTGTTGCATATGCCTGGGGGTTATGGATGAAATCCGTTCTCAATATACGTCAGATTGAAGTGTTTCGGGCCGTGATGATATCAGGCAGCATCACGGGCGCGGCCACGCTGATGAACGTCACGCAGCCGGGGGTCAGCCGCACGGTTGCCATTCTGGAGAGCAAGCTTGGATACGCTTTGTTTACAAGGCAGGGACGCCGTATCGCACCGACACCCGAGGCCGAAGCACTGTACCGTGAGGTCGAGAAAAGTTACCGGAGTATAGAACTCATCAGTCAGGTAGCTCTTGATATCGGCATGCAGAAGGCAGGCGCCCTTCGTATCGCCGTGCTTCCCGCGCTCGCACAGTGGTTGGTGCCAAGGGCGATCTCGAGGTTTCTGAAGACACGTCCAAAAGTCAGGGTGTTTTTTGAAAGTATGCCATCAAGGCAGATTGCTGAACTGGTTTCCACAAAGCAGTTCGATATCGGGGTCATTGAACTCCCTCTTTTCCACTCATCGATCGAAATCGAACCGTTGGAACCGATCCCTTATGTGGCGATCATTCCAGCGTTGCATCGACTTGCTACTCAGCCCACGGTGTCTCTTCAAGATCTCCATGGAGAGCGGATGGTGCTGATTTCAAAACACAGTGTGGTAAGGCATCAAATCGACAGTGTTTTTTCGGGACTTGGCGTTGCGCCGGATGTCGCCATAGAAACCCCCAGCACGACACTGGCTTGCGCCCTCGCTGCCGAAGGTGCCGGTATTGCGCTTGCCAGCAAATGGACTGCAACTCAGTTCAAGGGCGAGAACGTCGCGATACGCCCTTTGCATGAGAGCTTCGCTTCAAACATGGCAATTGTTTATCCGGAGCTTGGAGAGCGCTTATCACTCGCCATTTCGTTTGCCGAAGAGCTCCGCAGCGCTCTGCGTCAGTGATGCGTCTTCAGCGACAAGAGGTCGGGTCGCCGACTCCTGAAGTCGGTGGCCCGTTCGAACGCGTCGGCAAACCTGAACAGAAGCGGCTCCTGGAACGGCTTTGCCGCGACTTGAACGCCAATTGGCAAACCCTCATCGCCAAACCCTGAACACAAACTTAACGCTGGCCAGCCCGTGATGTTGAAAGGCTTCGCAAATCCTGGACTAGATAGCAGACCCCACTTTGTCACCGCGCCAATACGCGGCGCTTCCCGAGGAGCTGAAGGCGTAACTATGACATCCACGTGGGCGACCTTTTTTAATGACGTGGCACAAAGGCGCTGGCGCAGCCGTTGAGCCTGTACATAATCGCCACTGCCCAGAAGACCTCCAAGGAGAATACGGTCACGAAAAAGCTCGCCATATTGGTCAAGGCGGCTGCGCATCCATGGCTCGTGGAGCGCGTAGGCCTCGCTCATCATGATGATGATTGTCGCAGCCATATAGTCAAACAAGGAGGGCATGCTAAGTTCTACTACATCGGCTCCCTCCGCGCGCCAAATCTCAAGGGCATTTAGGTACCCTGCTTCAACTGCCGGGCTTACAGGGCACTCACTCTCGTGCCAATGGGGCACCACACCAATTCGCAAACCGTCGACGCCCGTCCCAAGTTTCTCCGTGTAGTCCGGCACGGACCGATTGCTGCTCGCACGATCCCTCGCATCATGTCCGGCCATTGACTGCAGCAACAGCGCGCAATCTTCAGCGGTCCAAGCTATTGCGCCAACGTGATCAAGTGAAAATGCCAGAGGCAGGACGCCGGCCCTGCTGCACAGTCCGTAGGTTGGTTTTACGCCTACGACGCCGCAAAGCGCGGCCGGCTCGCGAATGGAGCCACCCGTGTCAGATGCGGTTGCGCCGAAGACGAGACCCGCCGCAACGGCTGCGGCTGATCCACTAGAAGAACCTGACGTGAAGTGTTCAACATTCCAAGGGTTGCGCGCGGGTGGCCATGGAAGGTCGAAGGAAGGCCCGCCCAAGGCAAATTCATGCGTCGCCAATTTGCCGAGCATAGAGGTGCCGGATTCCGCAAGTTTAGCCACAACGTGGGCATCCTCTTCAGGAACCCAAGTTTCAAGCAGTCTCGAATGCGCCGTCGTCGCGACCCCCTGTGTCGCGAAGATATCCTTGTGTGCGATTGGGATGCCGTCGAGTTTTCCTCTCAGGCTGTTCGTCATCATTCGCTGTTCCGCACCCCTCGCGTCATCCATTGCGCGTTCTGGCGTAAGGCTGATAAAACTATGTAGGCGGCCATCGACAGAGCCAATCCGCGCAAGGCATTGTTCCACCAACTCTACCGGAGAAACCTCCCGTTTGGCGATCATTCGGCCTGCTTGAGCTATCGTCATCAAGTCCATAGTATCAAACCGCGAATGTTAAGATTCAATATCGAACGCGTCGACTCGAAACAGCGTGGCCGGCTCGCTTTCAAAGTCGCACTGTTCTAGCCAGATGCGCGCAAGCAGAGGCTGAAGCTGTTTCCAACCGTCATTTATATCTGATATACTTTTGGGGTGAATAGGAACACCTGTTAGCCTGACCAACGCATCTACCTCTGGTCGCACGTCATTTATCACAGCAACACGCCTTTTTTTGTTTCTGCCTACGTCGCATTCACGCACGACCTGAGATTTATCTTCGACAGTAGGTCAATGAGGTAGGCAATGTTTCCATTTTTCATTTTCTCGAGGGCATCCAACAATGCGTCCGCGGTGACATCGTCTGCGACGTATCTAGAAACAGCTTTAAACTTTCCCCGCATTTCCAGCCACGTAAGCGGATTGTCCGCTTCCCCCTTGGGCACGGTGATGCCAGAAACGTATTGCTTTCCTCCTGAGAAGATCACGACTCGCGCCAGCGTCTTAGCAGGGAAGCTCGCATCAAAGTCCTGACGTTGGTGCAACGATATCTTCTGGGCTAAGGCTCGTACGCCTTCCCGCGCCAACGATGCGGAAGTCAGGGGAAGCAGTATTTCACTCCCGTTGAGAGCTACCAATGCCATGCAATATGGGATGCTATACTGGACGTCGGTGAGATTTTCTGGATCCACCTTGTTTGAAATCCTTAAAGCTGCCCCATACGTTTCAACTTCGACTGCATCAATATCTGCCCCCCTTATCCCGCACTCCGCCATTGTTGCCGACAGCGCATCGAGAGGAGAATGAACATGTCTGCAGCATGCATAGAGCTTATGGTATGTACGACAGATATGAAGGTCCGTTCCGAGTTTTAGGTCAGGCTTAAAACGATAGTGGTTGCCGCTGTCGAGAATGTTCCGCGGCCCGGTATGTCCGCCTTCCGCAAGCCCAAGTGACATGAGGCCAGTGACCACTGACCAAGGTATGCCTTCCTTGACATCGCTTCCTTCAGGTGGGGGGATTTGTGATACTGCGCTGGCGAAGTTTTGGTTTGGAGCGCTTTCTCCTGCGATCGCTAATGCGTGCTCGACGACGTCAGGAGTCGTGTCCTTCAAGGCTGCTGCTGTTGCGACTACAGCATAGGCAGACCAAGTCCCCGTGTTGCCGTATACAAGACGTGCAGCTGCGATAGTTATACCAACCTCGTATCCAATGACGATCGCCGAGATAATGCGCTCAAGAGATGCCCCTGTTTCTTGAGCAACGGCGAAAGCTGTCGGTATAACAGCCGCTCCGGGATGACCTCGCGCTAATCTGTGGCCGTCGTCAATATCCAGAATAGATGCCGCCGCACTGTTAGCCCAGGCGGCACCAACCGCCGAGCTTTGAACACCTGAGAACCAAATGGGTACAGCCCCTTGGCCCATCATGGAGGCAGCCGCGCGTCGAGTTGCGATCACAGCCTTTTCGTTAACACCCGCGAGCGCAGCTCCCAGCAGATCTAAGATGCATCTATAGGCCGCTTGTCTTGCCAACTCGGGCACGGCCTGTTTTCGCGCATTGTAAACGTACGTCGCAATCTGGCTGGCGATACCCGCCCGATGCGTCGCATCAGGCGGGCGTGAACGTGTGTGAGCTGGATCAGCGGGTATCACCGCTCGACCTCACGATTCCAGCGATTTGTCCACTCCTGCCTTTTGGGATTGATGACACCGTAGTCCACCGCGATCATAGACTTCACCATTTCCTCGCCATAGACCATACCCACCGTTTCCTCGGGAGCGAGTTCCGCTTTGCTGTTAACAGGCCCCCAACCTTCACGTTGGCCGATGATGGTCTGAATTTCAGGGCTGAGCAGATGCTGGATAAATTCTTGGGCTTGTTTCGCGTGTGGGGCCCCTGCAACAGGACACATTTCCGTGAGGATGATGGCCGCCCCTTCCTCTGGAAACACGAACTTGACCGGCGCCCCTTGAGCAACAAGAGCCCGTACCCGTCCGCTACCCCAGACACCGAGGGATGCCTCGCCCGTCTGTAGCAACTCAGCCATACGTCCGGGAGCGGGCTCGAATGCCAAAACGTTAGCACTGATCTCCTTCATGGCATCGAAACCCGGATCGATGTCACTTTCGCTGCCACCATTCAGTCGTGCCTGCATGATCAGGCCAAGCAAGCCAAACCCGTTGCTGATCGGAGGCATGATGACTTTGCCTTCAAACTTGGAATCGGCGAGATCCTTCCATGACGTAGGCTCTGCCCAGCCCTTCGATTTGAAGACCTCTGTGTTGTAAACGAGGCCAGTTGCCCCATAGCCTAGTCCGATGGACAAATCGCCAGGCTTCCGAGCGTTAGGATAAACGTCCTGCAAGTGCGGACCGTCTTCGATCTTAGTGCACAATCCAAATTGCACAGCCGTATTCATGGGGCCATCATCGATCAATGCGACCGAGATCTCCGGCTTGTCTTTCTGCGCCTGCAGCTTAGCAAGCGTATCTGTCGAGTTGCCGGCGACGTACACAATTTTCGTGCCGGTCTTAGCTTCGAACGCTGGAATGATTTTCTCGCGGAAAGTAGCCTCCACGCTACCACCAAAGCCGGCAACATACATGGTTTCCTGCGCAGCAGCACCAGAGAACGACGACAGCAGCGTCGCACACATAAAGGAAAGGTATCTAGCAGATTTGATCATTTTCTGTTCCCTCAGTTATATATTTGATCAGTCTCAGCCTGACCACCATTACGGTAGCAAGGGTTCCACCAAGCGGAAAATCAAAATGCTGATCCAGCAAATACCAAACTGTTATGCATAACGGTGTGGAAGCTGAAACGTGAACGGGTAAGCCCTAATATGGTCGGTGTGTCACGAACCAACGAAAGCGACAGGGCTGTTGGCGAGACGGGTTCGTCCGCTCGCGGCGATTGATGCTTTTCCGAGGAGGCGAGCGGACACGGGTAAAAACGCCGCAGCTTCGGCAGTCGCCAACGGGCCGAGCGCGCGCGAAACTTCGAGCTGGGGTTTGCGTAGAGGCTTTCGCCCAGCAACGTCATATCCAGACAGATCCACAAATGCGCACAGTGCCTCGATGATTTCATGCGGAAAAAAGCCGCCGATCACAATCGCATCAGGGTTGAAGAATTGCACCACAGCGGAAAGCGGCAGCGAAAGTCGAGGGCCACGATCATTGATCCAAGCCGAAAGAAGCACATCACGGTCTTCCCACATTTTGGAAAGCGTGGCCATGGATAGATCACCGAGCTCGCGTTTCAAATGGGCGGAGAGATCCGTGAGGCTCGGCCTCGGTCCCGTTTCGGGAATGAGCGCTCCAATATTTGACGCCTGGTTGAAAGCGCCCCGGAAGACGTCTCCCTCAACCACAAGACCACCACCAACGCCAAAGCCGAAAGTTGCGTAGAACACGCACCTCTTCTCCGCATAGGGACCATTGGCTTCATAGGCCGCCGAACAGAATGCGTCGTTTTCCCAGAATACCGGTAGGTTGAACTGCTCGCGCAGGGTCATAGCGATGGCATTTAACGGCAGTCCCACCTGCGTGGGAGTGACTTCGAACAATTCGCCATCGGCGCCTATGATGGCCGGAACCGCATGTCCTATGCCAATAATAGACGCAGGACTGTTGAGGGCTGCCTCCGAGACTTGGCCGACGATCATGTCTATTGCCCCCTCGGTGGGCATAGATTTTAGACTGCTAAAATGAACCGTACCGCCGAGATCACTTCGCACCACGGCTGAAAGATGCCGATTGGCGTAAATACCTATGCTGTGAAACGCCTCGCTGCGGAGTGAAAGGAAAATTGGTGGCTTTCCGCGCTCGCCATTTTCGATCTGGCTGCGTTCCTCCTTTACAAGACCTACGCGGTCGAAGTTCGAAACCGCTTTGGTCAGCATAGCTTTCGATAGATTTAGGTCAGATGCAAGTTGCGTTCTGCTTTTCCCGGGATGCTGACGGATATGGCGCAGCACCCGATGCTCCTCATCAGTGAGTTTTAAAGGTTCAGACAGGTCTATGTTGATCATGGACAGCTCTGCATTCCGTTGGGCTTCCGTAAAAAATGTGACTGCACCCGAATAAGGGATTGTCATGTTCACGTCATGAATATATTTTAAATTCACGCCGTGAACAAATTAATTATGGCTTTCGGGAGGAAACTAGTGGCGCGACTTGAACTGGATCACGTGTCCAAGACCTTTGCCAACGGGTTTAAGGTTCTGGACGATGTAACGCTCGATGTTCGGTCGGGTGAGTTCCTGACGCTGCTGGGCCCATCCGGTTGCGGAAAAACTACGTTGCTGAAGGCGATTGCTGGCTTTCATCCGATTTCCGCAGGATCCATGCGCATCGACGGGAAAGATGTCACCAGGCTCGTTCCGGAAAAGCGTAATACCGCCATGTGTTTTCAGTCCTATGCACTTTTTCCGCACATGTCAGTGGCGGAAAACATACTGTTCGGCCCCCGCCAGTCTGGCGTCGATAAAACCGAACGCGCCGAACGTCTCGCAACCGCCCTCCGGCAGGTCGATCTAGTCGATCATGCCGACAAGCTGCCGGCAGCGCTTTCGGGCGGCCAGCAGCAACGTGTAGCGCTGGCACGTGCCATGGCCATGCGGCCCGGCATCATTCTCTTCGATGAGCCGCTTTCCAATCTCGATGCGAAACTGCGCGATCAGGTTCGTTTCGAGATACGCGCACTGCAGGCCGAGCTCGGCTTCACCGCCATTTATGTCACGCACGATCAGGCCGAGGCACTCGCCATGTCGGACCGTATCGTGGTCATGAACCGTGGTCGTATAGAGCAGTCTGGCGCGCCGCAGGATATATATGATCGACCGTCCACTCGTTTTGTCGCCGATTTCATCGGCGCCGCCAACATTCTCGAGGCTGAGGTTCTCGAAGAACTTGGCGACTTGTGGCGTGTACACACCAATCTCGGCGTTTTCGTCCTGCGCACGGACCACAAGCTAACGGAGAAGCGCTATTATATATGCTGGCGCCCCGAAGATGCCGAAGTTGGCGCACAATGCGCGCCGAGCAACCGTTTTGAGGCCGTGGTTACGGCACAGGCGTTTCAAGGCAATCTGACGGATGTCATCCTGGCACCGGACGGCGCAGCAAAGATCTGCCGCATCCAGGTGCGGCGGCCGATGACCGTCGGCTCGCGCGTGGAAATAAGGATTGCACCCGAAAAGATCTCGGTGCTGGAGGCGGTTCGATGACCGTCGCCCTGCCCTCTCATTGGCGCCGGAATGTTGGATTGTTTCTTCTCCTGATGCCGGGGCTCGGTCTCATAGTTGTTTTTATCGGCACGGTCATCTCGATGGCAGTGGCGCAATCGATCGGCTTCTTCAATTTCTCTGGTCAAGGCGGATTTTCGCTGGAATTCTGGCAGCGGCAGTTGACGTCCCCTATCCTGCGCACATCGGTTCTCTATTCTCTGAAAGTCGCCGTCATCTCGGCGATAATATCAATCGCACTCGCCTATCCGCTGGCGCTGTGGCTGCGAAAGCCTTTTGCCGGTTCCGGCCTGGTCAGTGCACTTTTGAAGGCGCCGATGATGGTACCGGGTTTGGTTGCCGCCTTCCTGTTCGTCAATGTCATCGCGTTTCACGGGTTCGTCAACGAAGCGCTGATCGGTCTGGGCATCATCTCAAGACCGCTGCGCATGCAAAACGACCGGTATGGCATTGCCGTCATCTTCCTGCAGGTCTGGAAGCAGCTTCCTTTCGCACTTCTGCTTCTGACAGCCGCCGTGCAATCGATCCATGACGACCTCTTCAATGCTGCACGCGATCTCGGTGCAGGTGCCGTGTCCCGCTTCCGCAAGATCGTGCTGCCGCTGACGCTGAAATCCATGCAGGCCGCCCTGATCATCATCTTCATTGCCGCCGCCGGTGACTATTCCTTCCAGGTGGTCGCCGGACCAACGAGTTCCAGCTCACTTGCGCAGCACATGTACACCGTCCAGCGCGAATTCGGACAGTGGAACGAGGCAGCCGTTGTCGCCATCGTCCTGATGGGGGTCGCGCTGATCGGCTCTCTCTTTCTGGCTGCGTTCAGCCAGCTCGCGGTTTCGTGGGGGAAACGCTAATGCGCAACAGATCTGTTCAGGCTCTTCTCTACGTTGCGTTCACAATCGTCTTCTTCATCTGGCTGTTCGTGCCCTTTGCCATGGCGCTGCTGTGGTCGCTCGTCGATCCTGACAAGCCATGGAGCTATCCCGACCTTTTCCCACAGAAGCTGTCCTTTAAACGCTGGTTGGACATGTGGCAGACGACTAGCCTGCCGGTCGCGATCGCCAACAGCTACATGCTCGCGCCCGTGGTGGCCGTGCTAACGCTCCTCCTTTCGGTGCCCACCGCCTATGCTTTCGGTCGGCTCGAATTTCGCGGGAAGGCCGTCGCGCAGGCGCTTTCACTTCTGCCGCTGGTACTGCCCAGCTTCGTCATCGCACTGTTCTTCACGTCGCTCCTCTACAAGTTGGGCATCTACAACAAGTTCGCCGGTATCGTGTTCGGGCACGTGGTTCTCTTTCTACCTTATGCGATCCGCATCCTGTCGGTTTCCTTCTCACAGGTCCGTCAGGACCTGATCGACGCCGCCCGGGATCTGCGAGCCAGCAACTGGGCCCGCTTTTGTGCGGCCTACCTACCGGTGCTCAAGCCGGGTATCCTCGCCGCGCTGATCATCGTTTTCATTCAGAGCATCGAAGAATTCGCGATCGCCTTCATTCTTGGTTCGCCGGATTTCACCACGGTGCCCACGATCCTCTATTCCTACCTGGGCTACAACTTTGTTCGGCCGAATGCCGCCGTTGTTTCGTTGGTCCTCGTGGTCCCCAATGTCATTCTGATGCTGGTCTTCGAAAGTCTCCTGAAAAGCAAGGGACCGATGATGGCAGGCGGCAAGGGATGATGTTTACAGCAACCAAACTTCAACCCGGAGAACCATGATGTTGAAGCACGCATTCATTGCAGCATTTTCCGCCACGTTACTTGTCGGCACGGCCCATTCGGCGGACGACCTTACACAAAAGCCTTGGGACGAAATTGTCGCTCAAGCCCAGCAGGAAGGTCAGGTCGTTTGGTATAACTGGTTCCTGCAGCCGCGCTTCCGCGAAATCACTAAGGGTTTCGAAGAAAAGTACGGTATCAAGGTCACCATCCCGGATGGCACGCCCGACGGCAATTTCAACAAATTCATTGCCGAACGCGAACGTTCCGAAGGCGATATCGACGTGATGTCGGTCCCCGGTGATCGGTTGGCCCAGTTCGATCCCGCGGCCTATTTTATGGGGCCACTCGATTTCCTGCCAGGCTTTGACAAGCTGCGCACCGAGATCAACGGGGGCGACGGAAAAGAGTATGCCGTCGCCTTCTGGGGTAACCAGACCGGCCTCGCCTACGACCCGACACAAGTCGACGAAGCCAAGCTGCCACAGACATTTGACGAGTTGACCACGTGGATTAAGGCCAATCCGCAGGGCTTTGCCTTCAACGATCCGCGCGGCGGCGGCGCTGGCAATGCGTTCATCCAGTCTGCTGTGCGGGGCACGACGACCCAGGCTAATCTTCAGGCGAATGATTATCAGGCAGCGTGGGACTGGTTTGCCGGCAATCGCAACGACTATGGCTTCACATCATCGAACGCGGATAGTCTGACACGTCTAAACGGCGGCGAGTTTCAGCTTGTTGCCGCGTGGGAAGACCATCTCGCCGGCCTTCAGCAAAAGGGCGAGGTCGATAAGCGCATGAAATTCTATATTCCGAAGTTCGGCATGCCGGGCGGCGGCAATGCGATTGGCATCCCTGCCAATGCTAAACACAAGGCAGCTGCACTGGTATTCGTCGACTGGCTAACCTCCGCTGAAACGCAGGATCTGCTGGCCAAGGAAATGGGCGCATCCCCTGTAAACGCCGATTCAAAGGGCGTTCCCGGCGGCGTTCCGGTGGAGCAGCGCGCATTTTCGACGGACTGGTTCTCGATCAAGGAAACCGACGCAATCAAGGCTCAGTTCATCGAAAAAGTCGTCCTTTCCGAATAACTGCTGGTCGTCCAGCCATTGATCCAGCCGCAGTCAAAGCGGCCATAGAGGCATCTCATGACACAGTCCGAAACGACGGAGCGTCGACCGCCGGTCGACGCTCAAGCGGCCCTACCGGGCGGCGTGCCGACGAAATTCGATCACGAAGGCCGCGTGCAGCATTTCCCCGGCAATACCATCATCTGCCACCTCCCTCAGGACAGCGCCCTCCATACCGCGCTCCTAAGCCTCTCCCGCGAGCTCGAAGCAGAACGTCCCGATACGCTCTATACCCTCCTGCCGCCTTCGAGCTGGCACATGACAGTGTTCGAAGGTGTTTGTGATCAGGTACGCGTGCCCGGTTTCTGGCCAGCCGGTTTAGCGATGGACGCCAAGCTCGATGATTGCAACCGCCGTTATGCCGAGCGGCTCAAAGCGTTCGAGATGGACATCACCCCGTCTTTCCGTATGCAGGTGCAGGGTTATCTCCCGCTAGTAGATGGCATCGGGCTCGAACTTGAACCGGTGACGAGCAAGCAGGACAATGATCTGCGGACACTACGCGACCGGCTGTCAGAGATTCTAGGGATCCGCCAGCCGTCCCACGATACCTACGGCTTTCATCTCAGCATCGGCTATTTCATCCGTTTTCCTTCGGATGAGGAGCACAACTGGCTCTACGATAAGCTAGTCGCCCATCTCGCCGGCATGCCGCGCGACTTTGAACTCGGTGCACCGGAATTCTGCTTCTTCGACTCCATGTTCGAATTCCGCCGTCAATTCTATCTGAAGTGAGCAGAAGGTGAGGCGCCATGAGCGAACTGTTGAGTTTCATCACCACCATGGCGCTTCGTGCCGGTGATATCGCAAGTCGCCACCAGAGAGAGCCCGCTAACCTAGGCATCGAGGCCAAGGGGCCGTTGGATTTTGTTACCGTCGCAGACAAGGCCGTCGAGCGTTCGGTGATCGACATGATACTGGTACGCGATCCCACGGCAAATATTCTTGGAGAGGAGGGAGGCGTTGTCGAACTCGGGCAACGAGAGCCAGGCGAGCATTTATGGATCGTCGATCCAATTGATGGCACAGCCAACTACATGCATAATCTGCCTTGGTGGAGTGTATCTATCGCGCTCCTCGACAAGGGTAGGCCGCGAGCCGGCGTCATCCATGCGCCTGCCATGGGCGTGACGCTAGCGACGGTCTACGGCGAGGGCGTCTTTCTCAACGGGCAGCCAATTTCCAGCCAGCCGATGGCACGTCTCGACGCGCCGTTGGTCATGTCCGGCGCATCTCCGCTGAATGCCCGCAATGGCCGGGGTGAAGCGCTTTCACGGATGATCCGCACCGAGCTCGGGGGTATGGAGCGCCAGCTCGGCTGCGGCACGGCCAGCCTGCTGCATGTCCTGCTTGGCAAGGCAGATCTCTATGTCGGCCTGGGAGAAAGGGTCTGGGATGTGTGTGCCGCTTCCATCATCGCTGAAAATCTTGGATTTGAACACTCTATCGATTGGAATCTGCCGGCGGATACACTGCCTTTCGACTTTGTTTGTGGAAATATGATGCTGACCGACAGAATCTCTGCGCATTTGGCGGTCGGTCTGACGACGGGTGCCTGATGAACGCAGGGAGGAAAATGGCGCCAGGAGCTGAAGTATGGAAGCGTCTGCTTTCGCGTGAAGCGTTTTTTTGCGACGCAACCGCGGAAGCATTTCTGCGTACAGCGAGGCATTACTGTGGTGTTTACGACCGATAGATGGGCGAAGCGCTCCCGGAGCTTCGCCTTGAGTGGATTCGAACCGGCGCCCCGCGAGTTAGTCCACTAAGCGATTGAAATCCAATCGCTTCATGCAGGCGGAGCGTGGACTGTAGTGTAACGTTAAATTATGGAACCTCATGATCCTGTCGCACCATCTCGTTCGCCATCTGCACGAGAGCGCCGATTATGTGAGGCCGCCGCATGTTTTGTAGTGAACGTTCAAGAACTGGTGGATCCGTTCAGGCGATTACCACGGACGAGCTTTTAGCCTGGTAGTTGTCGCCGAAGATATTGCCAGCTGCAACTCAGGAGTCGTCAGATATTGCCCAACTTTTAACGCGCTATTTGGCTACATGCGATCTATTCAGCAGTTACTCAAAAGGACAAGATCATGGGTATAGGGATTGGAGCCGGATTAGCAGTCGGCGTCGCAGTCGGGTCTGCTGTCGACAACATCACTTTAGGCATCATCCTGGGAATAGCGATGGGCGCGTCTTTAGGGGTCGTTATCTCGAGGATCCGTCGGGACAACGACGATGACAGTAAATCTTGACACTATGGGGCTGAGGCAGTCGCACGCCCCCCCGGAAAAGCCACTGTGTCAGTTTGCTCGAATGCGAGGGCCTTTATGCGACCGACCTACAAAGCTGTGACTTTCTCAGTTATTGACGAGCTGCTCAAGTCTGCCGCTTGCTGACGATCCGGTTTGACCCCGCTATGCCCTCTAGCGAGGAAGCTGCGACGGCGCCGGCCACCTTCGGGCCGCCCGATAAGGACCTCCTGCCGATGCTTCGACATATCGATCGCTACCAGCACGGCGTTTGTGGGAGTAGAAAGATATTTGGTCATGGCTTGTCGCCTCCAGAGTGTTGCCTCGACCACTTCACTTTGGAGACCTGTCGACCGGCACCTCTTCACGAGCTACCACCATGCGGGGCTGACTATCGAAGTTGGAGAAACGACTATAACCTGAACCGTCCGCGCACGAGCCTCAACGGCTTGACCCCATGGGAGTTTGCAGCCCGGTCCAGACCGAACCAAAACATGAACAGTGCAAACTTATAAACGCGGACAATATGGGAGCAGGTCAGCAGGAGGAAAATTAGAGCAGCCTTCGTCCGTCATGAACCGAAACGAGCCGTCGGCATATCGCCTCGCTAATTACACCCCCTGAAACGTAGCAAGTCTTCTGAAGTAAAGACGGCGATCCAAATGCGCTAACGGGCAGTTAGGCGGCAACGTCAATGCCCATAGATAGCTGACATCGAAGCAGCAACAAGCTCTACTATAACAAAAATCAAGCTCTATAGCTCGTCCCAGCTGGCGACAAGAGTCCTCTTTCAAGCAGATAATGGCAGGCAACTCCAAATAAAATGCCAGCCAAAGTCGCAGTACTAAAGACAAATGCAGCATAAACCCCAACTGAGGCACCGACTTTAGCAACCACCGCAATAGCGAAACTGTGCCAGAGGTAGATGGAATACGACGCGTCACCCAAAACGGCGAGCACTGGAATTCTGCGAGGTCTCCACTCTCTTTCGATTGCCAGTATGCCGACGACAAGCCCTGCAGCAAGAGGACCGCACAGGAGAGTATCGAACGGCATACGGGCAACTTGTAGATAGGCAAACCCGCCTAGCGTAGCAGCCACCATGGCAGTTCCCAGAGCGGCAGTGGGAAGTTTTTCCTTGATCCAAAGTTCGCCGATCACCATCCCCGCCAGGAATTCCAGGATGATAGGGCGCGTAAACGCAAACAGTGCCACGTTTTCAATGTCTCTGAACCAGCCATAAAGAACGAGCAAGATCAGAAGTGCCGATATGAGGGGCAATCGCCAGCGGCGGGCCAGATAAAGCGAGCATCCAAATACCAGGTAGAAAAACATCTCATAGTTCAATGTCCAACCCTGAACGAGGACCGGCCAGATTTCTCCATTGCTCGGCGAGCGAGCCGGAATGAAAGAAAGCGAGGCCAGGACATGGTCTAGCGTGAGTACAAGATTGGGAAAAAGTCCGGTCAGTCCACCCGCCACCATGACGGCGGTAGCTAGCCAGTAGAGCGGTAGGATCCGGCGGATGCGTGCGCGCATGAATTGCAGCGGCGTCGGCTCTCGGCGGAAGGTGACGACCCACATGATGAAACCGCTGATAATGAAAAAGACGTCGACGCCCGCCGCACCGATGGCGAAGTGGTAACCTGTCCTTTCGGCCGCATGAAACAAAACCACAGCGATTGCCGCCGCGCCGCGCAAATACTGGATGCCATACAGGGTTTCCTGAGATGGGGACATCATGGACGTACCCATCTATCTCTGGCCATAGATTGACCGGCTCCCACAGGATAGCCTGCTAATTGCGGTTGCGGCACCCGTCCTCTGTCCGCAAGAACGCCGGCGGCGTAGTACAGCAGAAACGAACCAGCATGATAAGGCGCGAGGATATCGACCTCGACAAAGGCACGTGTGGTCAGCAGGACGGCAACCCCCAACAAAACGGCAGCCTCTGGATCGACGGTGTTTTTCAACCAGCGGCTAAAATGCCCGACTACAGTCACAATGAGCACGATGCACAGGAGCACGAGCCCAACAAAACCCGTCTCGACGGCAGTCTCGATGAACGTGTTGTGAAAGTGAAACCCTGATCGAGATCCGATGTAGAACTCCTCCCACAGGCGTTCGGCTTCTGAAAGCCCCTGAACCCAGTAGGCCTGATAACCGACACCGAAGAAGAGGTTGGCCCGAGCTGCCTCAAGACCCTGCTGCCAGAGGTAAGTGCGCCCCGTCAGGGTCGAATCCTTGCCGAAAGCGCCAAGAACGATATTGGCGCCACCGGCATTGAGAAAAACGAAGCTCCCGGCAACTGCAAGAATGCCGCCGGCGACCAGTAGGTTGCGACGGCTCGATGGCCTGAGTGCCTGGGAGAGGCGAAGACCGATCGCCATGGCAACGACTGCGAACGTCGTCAAAACAGAGGTGGCCGACTGCGAGGCCATGAGCGAATAGGCAGCTAGCAGCGAGACGCCGGCGCTGATCAGCAGCCACTGCCTTCGCTCGCCCAGAATGAATATGGCGGAAAAGGAGAAATACACGCCAAGAGAGGCGTAAAACCCGAGCTGGTTCTTCGAGGCGAAAGCCCCAACGAAACTGTAACCCCCATCAAGCGGATCAAGATGGTAGACGCCGAACAGTAGCGAGTACATGAGAACCAGCCCTGTACCGATCACAGCACCACGCGAAAGGGTGCCTATGTTAATGGTTCGCATGGCGATGAGGGCGCAAACGACGTGGGTGAGATATTGCAGGGCCGTACGCGCCGTCGCCGAGGGAGCGGCTGACCAGAACACCGAGAGGCAGGCGAACGCGGCGAAAGCAAAGATCCAGGAATAGCGGACATAATCCCCAAGGACACGACGGTAGTCGACCAGGACCAGCGGCAGCCAAAGGGCATAGTAGAACAGGATCGAGACTTGGCCAAACCGCACCGAATAGGCGAAGACGAACAGCGACAGCGCAATTGCAGCGGTGCCGTAAATCTCGTTTTGCCCTCGGTCGATCAATCTGGCCTTGGCGATCTTCATCTGCGCCTCACCGCATCGCCAGACCGGCAGAGACCTTGACCACATCGCCAGGCAGGATTTTCGTATTCTCGTCGGCTGTTATCTCGCTTGTCTTGCCGCCCTCCTCCCGGACGATCGAGTAGCTGACGCTCGCTACAGTCTGCTTCGAGAGTACGGCGTCGGCTGTCGATTGCATCATGGCCTCTGCCATCAGATCACGGCTCGTGGAGAGCTTGAGCGCAATCGTATCCAATTCCCGCTCGGTATTCTGCAATTCCTGAGCGAGCTGCGCATCCCGATCATTTCTAAGATCGGTCTCGTCCTGAGTAGCCTTGCTGATATCCTGCCTCGCCTTCAGGGAGGCTGTGTCAATGTCGAGAAGCGCCGCTTGCAGGTCAGCCACCTGTTGTTCGATGGCCAGCCGCCGTGAGCTCACCGTCAGGCCCTGCTCCGTAAGATTGTAGACCTTTTCGCGGTCACTCTCGACCAGCTTGAGCTGGCGCGACTGTGTCTCGCTCTTCTTGGCCAAGGATTCGATTTCCCGGCTCAACAGCGTCTTGAGATCGGCTAGTGCGGTGAGCTGCAGCGTCAGCCGCTTGTCCCGGGTCTGCATCAACGCGGTCTCGCTTGCCAAAAGCTCAGCGCCATCCGGCATATTCTTGAGTTCTTCCGGCATGGCGATTGCTGCATTTCCGGCTATCTCGGCCTGCAGGCGCGCGCGGCGCGCCAGAAGGCGATAACGTTCCGCCACCAGCACAGAGGTGTCACCCTCGGCGCGAATGAAATCTCGGGCAAAACGTTGCCCGGTATCACCTCGTCTGAGGCCCCCACCGAGACTGATAGCCTTAAGAACGGTCATGTTCGGCGCATACGGATATTCGCCAGGGGTCTGTACTTCTCCGGCCAGATAGATTGGACGATACTGCGCAAGCTCCACCGAGGCCGAGGGTCTGTCCCTCAGTCCAAAGAGCTGTTGCATCTTCGCCCCGACCTCGTCAGCGATCTCCGCAGTCGTTTTCCCTGAGACCGCCAACTCGCCGAGGAATGGCAGAGAGACGGTGCCAGATGCACCCACGGTGTAGTCACCGCTGACGGTCGACCAGTCCCTCACCTGCCCTTCAGCCGTGCGCCACTCGGCGACTCGGATCCGAAGCTTGTCCATCACATCCAACCGATAGGCATCGGCACGCGCCGAGGCCAACGGAATGGCAATCATGAGCAGACAAAGAACGACCCTGATGACATGCGTGCCAGAGTGAGAGCACCGCTGTGCGCTGGCGCTGCCGATTAAAAACATGGTTTAACCTCGTTTGGCTGTTTCGGACCGGTCATGTCCGCCTGCGAGATGTCAGGCAGCGTTCAGTAGCTACCGCGCGCCGAGCAGACGGCCGGAATAGTCAGACCGATGATCTTGAGATCCGTCATCAGCGACCAATTCTGAACGTAGTGCGAATCCAGCGCGACCCGGGACTCATACGTGACGTCGCTTCTTCCGCTGACTTGCCAAAGACCTGTCAGGCCTGGGCGGCTGCGCAGATAATACTGGGCCGCGACGTCGTAAAATTCGAGTTCGTCCTCGACGACCGGACGTGGACCGACCACACTCATTTCGCCACGAATGATATTAATAAGCTGCGGCAGCTCATCGAGGCTGAGCTTACGCAGAACCCCGCCCACTGCTGTGACGCGCGGGTCGTTCTGCAATTTACGGGAGGCGTGCCATTCCGCGTAGGCGGACGGGTTCTTCTCCAGATATTCCCTCAATACTCGGTCACCGTCTTCCCGCATCGTGCGGAATTTCAGGCAACGGAAGGTTCGGCCGCCATGGCCTATGCGGCTGTGCCCATAGAAGATCCGACCCCCATCGGAAAATTTCACAAGCGCCATCAGCATCAGGAAGAGTGGGCTGAGCGCAACCAGGGCCGATAAAGCAAGTAGGATATCTAATCCGCGCTTGGTATTGCCGCCGACCGGCGACATGGCGTCGGTATGCGTGGGGAGAAACGGCGAACTGGCCGATCGGGTCGCGGACTTCATAGAGGTAACTCCATTTACGTTTTGCGATTGGTCGGGTCCCTCGGGACGCAAGGTCTTATCCAAGGTCCAGTGTGTGGTGACAATTTGTCCGCGCAAATCAAAGTTGCCGAAGAGAGCCAGAGCCCGGCCGGGCGCTCGCGGCGGCCGCGGTGCGAACCAAGTGGAGGTTTATTCTGCGCCGCTCGATCTGCGGGCGTCTCCAAGTGTCAACTGCGACATTTTGACGAATTTTGGCAGATCACGCTTGGTTCTACTGCACCGCGGCGGGGCGGTTTTCGGGATTTATACAATGGAGGTCTTGCCCACAATGTCTTGCTGCATCGCAACCACGGAGATGTTCTCAACTACAAATCAGTTCTGCATTGCACCATTATGCTGCGCTGCACTTTTTGCGGCGCGGCCGAAAACTCAACTTGTAACAAAACGTGATCGTCTCTTCCGCTTCGATGGCCACAGCGAGCATGCGGGGCCCGCAAAACCAGTCCGAAATGTGGCGATTACGCTCCCGCCGCTTTGATTCGCAGATGCCTTAGACAAGGGGAGTCGACCGACAGGCGATCAAAACCTTCCGCAGTTCTGATCGCTAACGGATCTTAAAGGCTCAACTGATACTGAAAAACCGCTGTTTTAGGACAAGCTCGGGCGTTGCACTCTGCCATTGTGATAATATATCTATGTAAATGCCTTTGAGGAGAAGGCGAACCGCCATGAGAACGCATCGTAGAATGGAGGGCGTGTAATGTATGCGCCTCGAATCCTTGTAAGTATGATGAGTGCGCTGATCGCTTTTGCGATCGGAACCTATTTGTTGACAGGTTCCATCAGCACCACGATTTGGCAAACAACGGTCTCTGCGGTTCTCCTCCAAATCGGATACTTCATCGGCGTGCTCGTGCTTGTATACCGTTCAGCGCGCGAAAAAACGAAAGAGGCATCTGGCGGAGAGAGCGTCAAATCAGACAGTAGCGACGCTAAGTCGGGTGCGGTGAGGGTGTCGCCTTTGAACGCACCTGAACGTCCCCAGCTGTAGACGCATTCGATTGCCTCTACACAAAGCAGCCAGTCCGCCCCGTTTGTGTCACTATCCGCCTTCATTCTTCTAATTCGCTGATCCCAACGGAGCAGTGATTGATTCCTTGCAGGAACCGAGGAGAGAGGCGTGACGAGCACTCCATCCATCTGCGTCATCATTGCCGCCAAGAACGCGTCGGCCACCATCGCTCGTGCGGTGACATCCGCCTTGGCCGAGCCGGAGGTTGCCGAAGTTATCGTCATCGATGACGGATCAAGCGATCCGACCAGCCGGTTGGCCCAAAACGCTGACGACAGCAGTGAACGTTTGCGGATCGTTCGCTTCGACGAAAACCGCGGACCAGCTGCAGCGCGCAATCACGCAATAAACATCTCCTCCTCCCCATGCATCGCCGTACTCGACGCTGACGATTTCTTCCTGCCTGGACGGTTCGCGAACCTGCTCGCACTTCCCGACTGGGACTTAGTTGCCGACAACATCGTGTTCATCGACGAAAGCCATGCAAATACGGCGAGTGTCGAGGTGCCGGTATTTCGGCCCACTTCCAGTTTGATCGATCTTAAAAACTTCGTAACCGGCAATATCTCGCGGCGCGGCAAGAGCCGGGCCGAGACCGGATTCTTGAAGCCCGTCATGCGGCGGGCGTTCCTGGATGCCTTCGACCTGCGTTACCGCGAGGAGCTGCGACTGGGCGAAGACTACGACTTATATGTCAGGGCATTGGCCAAGGGTGCCCGCTTCCGTGTGAGCAATGTCTGCGGCTATGGCGCCGTGGTCAGGCACAACTCCCTAAGCGGCCAGCACCGCACCGAAGATCTGAGGCGGCTTTACGAAGCTGACCGCGCTATGTTGCAGTCGAACGAGCTTACATCCGAAGCTGCAAGAGTAATCCGCCAGCATGAACGCCACATTCGGGAACGCTACGAACTCCGTCATTTCCTCGACCTTAAGAGGAAAGAGGGCCCAGCAGCGGCTCTGCGCTACGCGCTCTTGCATCCGTTGGCGCTGCCCGCCATCGCCGGCGGCATTCTGGCTGACAAGGCAGAACGTTTCCGCAGCCCGGCAATCGAGAACGCAAATCAGGGCAGCGGGCCTGCGCTCCGCTACCTCCTGCCAATAACGGCTGCACCTGCTCAGAAGTAATCGCGACGAACGTCGTCCATCGCGGCGAGCAGACGCGCCTTCCGGTCGGCGAGTACATGATCAACGCTGAGCTGTGGTTCGGCGCGGCTCGCTTGCCAGAGCGCCAGGACTGACGGCAGAGCGAGCGCCTGTTTGGCAGCCACCCGCAGTTTGGCCTGCGGCCGTTCTGCAGTCGCAACCGAGGGCCCGGCATCGTTCGACTGCCGAATTGGTGCGGCGACGGACGGTGTACCGTCATCCTTGAAATCAACGCCCCAGAAACGCGCGCCCTTCAGCACTGCCTCGGCACGGGTCGAAACCGGCACCCTTCGCGGTGCATAGGAAACGCCCACCGTTCTCGCCCAGTCGTTCCATTTGAAGCTGTTGATGCTCTGCGAGGTTGTTACCGCGACCCACGGCACACGGAAGGCATCGGCGAGGATGGCGCCGTGCATCGACTCCGCAATGATCGTTTCCGACTGGGCAATGGCGCGGATGACCTCCTTGGCGTCTCCACGCGGATCGATGTAGTGGAGACCGACGGTCTGGCAAATTGTCGGCCAGATTCCGGCAGTCGCCGTTTCCCAGTGCGGAACGAAGCTCTTGCGATGGAGCTTCGGGAGCCCCTTGAACTCCGGCATTTCGGCGACCATGACTGCCGGATCTACGATGCCCAAGTCGGCGGAGAGGCCCGCCCGTTCCGCCGTCAGCGGTCCCCGCACGCAGCGTACATCCCATTTGGCACGATCCGACATGTTGGGAAGAGCACCATATCCATAGCCGCTCCCGAGAACCAGCTTGCGACCCTCCGCGGGGAGGAGCGCCGTGTTGAGAACAGTACCCACGCCGACGAGAAGAACGTCTGGATGAACGTCGCGAAAGCCCGGTAGCAGAAAGTCCCAAAGCCAGAGATTGAGGTCATCGCCGAAATTGCCGTGCTGTGATTCCCAGTAATATGGATTCATCGGTCACTCCTAATTAAGGGCCGAATTGGTCGAACGATGGACACGGCCATCGATGCGTAGGTCAAGCCTCAAGCCTGACGCGAGAATTTGGCGGCGGCCAGCGCGACGGCGCTGCCCAAGAGACGCGGATCGCGCCAGATCCACTGCGCCAGAAGATCGACCTGCGGCAGCCTGCGCCGCTTGACGAGCCGGGCCTGGCTCCAAAGCGCCTGACGACGTGCCGTCTGCTTATAGCTGCGGATGGACGCCGCTTCTTGCCCGCGCCCGTCGAAGCGGCCTTCGAGCCTGTCTAGCGCCATCCAAGTGTTGAACTGCTGTTCAAGGAACTGCGGGGAATCGTTGTTTATACCGTGGAAGATGTTGATGCCCTCCCCGCGTTCGGCCCCCGGCGCGTCGCACAAGATGACACGATCGGCTGCGAGCACGCAGTCGCAGAAAAACAGGACATCTTCCGCCGCAAGCCTAAGTTTCGCCTCAAAACGGATCGACTCGAACAGCCGCCGACCGAGCACCATGCAGGACAGATGCAGGAAGCTCCAGTTCCGTAGCATCACGCTCGACATTTCCGGCAGTTCAACGATGAGTGGAGACTCCTGGAGCCGGACGACCTGCTCTGTCGTCTCAAGCTCCGCAATGCCAAAGTGATAGTAGAAGGCCTCACCGCCGGTGATCGACGCCCAGTAGCAATCCGCATCGAAGCGCTTCATGCCGAGATAGGCGTTGGCCAGGTGGTCGGTAGTCCATACATCGTCGGAATCGAGGAAAGCGACGAATTCGGTCTCAGGCTTCACGGCGTCGAGGCCGCTATTGCGCGCTCCGCCAGGGCCGGCATTCGACTGTCGGATTACGGTGATCCGTTCGACCTGGTCCTTCGGCAAGGACGCAAGTTCTTCGTCGATGGGAAAAGGCGACTGATCGTCGACAATGGTCACGTCGAAGTCGGAAAAGGTCTGGGCAAACACCGAGCTCAATGCGCGCCTAAGGATGCCCGGCTCTTTCTGGTAAAACGGAATTATAACTGTCAGCTTCGCCATCTTTTCGCCCCTGAGGTTTATCTAAAAGAGGTTTACGCGGTCTTCCTACTGTTTGCTTCTTGTGAGGCACATTGTTTTTATTACCGTTTCCCCCCGAACCCGCCAGGAAATCGCCATGTCGCCAGCAGTAAACGCGAAGTCGGTGACACGGAACGTCGGCTGGAGTGTCCTATCCAAGACAGGGACATTCGGGCTTAAATTTGTCACCGTGCCGATTTTGGCCCGTATCCTCTCGCCCGAGGAATTCGGCGCCGTGGCCGTCGCACTGGCCCTTGTACAGTTTCTAGCGATGATCGGCGGGGCTGGTTTTGCCTCTGGACTTGTCATCCAGCCGGATGAGGACATGGAGACCCTTCACTCGGTTTTCTGGACCAACCTGGCGATATCGCTGGGCATGGCACTCTTTGTTTTTCTGAGTGCCGACCAACTTGCTGCTCTGCTCGGGGCACCAGATGCCGGAGATTTGCTGCGGATCATGAGCCCGCTGATCCCCCTCCAATTGACGGGGGACGTCGCCTATGCGCTCCTGGCTAGGCGCATGCAGTTCTCCAAAGACGCGTTATGGAGCATGGTTTCGGAGGCGGCTGGCGCCTTGATCGCCGTCGGACTGGCCCTCCTCGGATTTGGCGTATGGGCACTGGTTGCCCAGCTCTTTTCCTCTGCACTGATCAGATTGGCCGGCCTTTATGCCGTCTCGCGCTATATGCCCCGTTTCGTCCTTCGCCCACGCAAGGTGCTGGATCTCGGGCGCTTCAGCATGAGCATGATGGGATCGGAAATCGCCAATTTCATCACCTTTCAATCCCCCATGGTGATCATTTCCCGATATCTCGGACTTTCCGACGCTGGTGCCTATTCGGCGGCAAATCGTTTTGCCAGCATCCCGAATCAAGTGGTGCTATCTGCCGTCATGGGCGTACTTTTTCCAGCGTTCAGCAGCATGATGCAGGATCGGGAACGCCGGCTGCAGGCGCTGGTACTTTCCACGCAGGTAACAACCGTCCTGTTAGCGCCGATGATGTTTGGTCTATGGGCACTTGCCAAACCAGGGATGCTCGTTCTCTTCGGCCCCCAATGGGCCCATGCATGGCCCGTGCTTGCGCTGTTGTCTCTGTCGAAGGGCATCCTCACCCCCTGTAGCACCTATATCCCCTATCTGAAGGGTATCGGTCGAGGCGGCATGCTGTTCTGGTGGGCGGTGATTCGCGCGGTCGCCACGACAGGTGCAGTGGCCTATGCGGCCATCCATGGCGGTCTGACGGATGCGATGCTCGCCCTATGCTTTGTTAATGCCATCGTCCTGATCGGCTATTCCTGGGTGGTGCATCAGGCGGACCGTGCCCCCCTCACCGGCTTCCTCATCACAGGTCGCCCTATGGTCTCGGCGATCGCTATGGCGCTTGTCGTCCGCTATCTGCTCAACGAATACGGGCATCTTGTGCCCAATCCCATTCTGCAGCTGGTTGTCGGTATCGGCATCGGCGGCCTCCTCTACTGTGCACTAACGCTCTTGCTGGAACGTCGGCTGCTGAGGAAGATGACGGAGCTGTTTCGCAAGCGAACCCGCGCCTCAACCCAATCGCCAGGATCGTGACGATCCGCGGCTGGCGCGCCGCAAAGGCTGCCTCATTTCCGCCACAAAACCCCTAAGCTGGCCACCAGAACTGCCTCTGAAGCCAATTAAACGAGAAAATCTCGCTCAATTATTTGCGACTGAAATGACCGACGAGTTTGGCCTAATGAGTGTCCATAGGCCAATGAAAAGGGGCGTGTTGTCGCGCTCTGACACAAAGCTGTGAGTTTTATCACCGCCGGGTAACGCCCGCGTTTTCGCTGCATTGCAGCAGGTGACACCTCGTTTTTCGCTGCAATGCCACATTTTGCCCCCTTCACGAACCTAACCTAAGGATGCGGGCTGAAGTCTGCTCTGGTTTGAACGGTCGCGATATGCGGCGTCCACAATAGGAGTGACTGACATCGTGAACGTCGAAGCGAACGTGTCATCGCGGATCAACCTGATGCGCATACTGCTCATTGCTGGGATCGTGTTCGTGCACATTCCCTACGATCCGCCTAGAAGCCCTTATCTCGGCACCCACGGCGTCGGAGACTGGATTCGCATCTATCTCGGAGACAGCTTGTTTCGTATCGGTGTGCCTTGCCTCAGCGCCATTTCCGGCTACCTGCTGTTCCGGAGGGGTCTCTCGGGCTTTGACTACCAGAAGGTCATGCGCACCAAGGCCAGGACTGTGCTCCTGCCATTCCTTCTTTGGAATTTGTCCTTCCTCTTGCTTGTTTTGATCGCGCAGAGCCTTGGCATTGGTCATGGTTATCTGCCTGACGTGGCCGATGCCACACCGCGGGAACTGATGAGTCACGCGCTGGCGCTGGAGGCGTGGCCCGCCAACCTGCCGCTATACTTCCTGCGGGACCTTCTGCTCTGCCTCGCCCTGTCGCCGGTAATCGGACATTTGGTGGCACGCTGTCCGCGCACGACGCTGCTCCTCCTTCTCGCCTATGCGGTGCTGCCGCTGCCCAACGGCATATTCCTGAAGAAGTCCATCCTGTTCGGCTTCAGCCTGGGTACATTTGCCGCGCTGCACCAGATCGATGTGCGGCGTCTGGATGCCCATGCAAAGCTGGTGGTCCTGGCGGTCGGCCTGGCGTCGGTAATCCTCGCTGCCGGTCTTTATGCCACCGGTCCACAGTATCCGCAGTGGCTCGACATCTTGCGGGGCCTCGTTTCGATGTCCGGCATTTTCGGCGCCTGGGCCTTGTCCGGCCTGCTGATCCGCACGCGTCTCGGCAGCCAGCTTGGCACCGGCAGCGGCCTCAGCTTCTGGATCTTCTGTGCCCATTACCCGCTACTCGTTGCACTCTGGATGATCTGGAACCGCACAGAAGGTGTGCCCTATCTGGCCTTTTACATCCTCGCACCGATCGTCACGATCGCCGTGCTGTTTGTCTCGCATGCCCTGCTGAAGCAGCTGGCGCCGAGCATTCTTGCCATACTCACCGGCAACCGAGCCCGATCACCCCATGACATGCCCCAGGGTGCCAGCCCAAGCGCCGGGTCGTCCTCCCCATTCGCCTCTCAGAAAAGGTGACCGCATATGACAGAAAAAAACGCAACACATACGCCTCGCCTCGCCATTCTCACCGCGCTCGGCATTGCGCTTTGCAGTTCCGCCAGCGCCCAACAAGCCGCCAAAGGGAAGTCCTTTGTTGAAAACTTCGACAGGCTGGACACCGCCCTCTGGTACGTTTCGGACGGTTGGAACAACGGGCCGCATCAGAATTGCACCTGGTCGAAGACGCAGGTCAACATCGTCGACGGCGTGCTGGAGCTTGTCTTCGACAAGCGTCGGATGGGTGAGCGGGAATATGTCTGCGGCGAGATCCAGACGCGCAGCCGGTTTCATTATGGCACCTATGAGGTGCGCATGAAGAGTGCCGAGCCCTCGGGCCTGAATTCCGCGTTCTTCACCTATATTGGACCAACCGACAAGAAGCCGCATGATGAAATCGACTTCGAGGTTCTGGGCAAGGACACCTCACAGGTTCAGGTCAACCAATACATTTCCGGCAAGGGCGGCAACGAAGCACTCGCCGATGTTCCGGGCGGCGCCAGTACTGCCTTCAACGACTACGCTTTCGTCTGGGAGAAGGAGCGCCTGCGCTATTTCGTCAACAGCAAGCTCGTTCACGAGGTGACCGACCCGACCAAGATCCCGACGAATGCCCAGAAGATCTTCCTGAGCCTATGGGGCACCGACACGCTCACGAATTGGATGGGGCCCTTCTCCCACTCCTCGCCATCGAGAATGCAGGTCGACCGTCTCGCTTTCACCGCCCCCGGCGACGCCTGCCAGTTCGAACAATCGCTGGTCTGCAAGCTGAAGTGACATTGCATTGCCATTGAGAATGGATGTCTCATGCTGAAGATACTCTATCTGGTCCACGACCTCGCCGATCCTGCCGTGCGCCGGCGTGTGCTGATGTTTCAGAGCGGCGGCGCCCAAGTAACGCTTGCCGGCTTCCGCCGTAGCGAGAACGCCCTGACGGCGGTCGAGGGCTTAACACCGATTGAACTGGGCAAGACGGCCGATGGGCGCTTCGCCCAGCGCATCGGCGCGGTCGCCAAGTCCTGCCTGGCGATCGGGTCCAGGCTCGGCAAGGCGGCAAGGCCGGATGTCATCGTCGCACGCAATCTTGAAATGCTCGCAGTGGCCAATCGTGCCACGTCATACTTCGGCCGAGATGTGCCGATCGTCTATGAGTGCCTGGACATTCATCGCCTTCTGCTGCGCAACGATGTGGTCGGGAAGGTCTTGCGTGCCGCGGAAACGAGACTGGGGCGAAATGCCGGACTGCTGATCACCAGTTCTCCCGCGTTCATTGAACAGTACTTCCGGACAATATCGGGTCTCGACCTGCCGACGCTGCTTTTACAAAATCAGGTTCTCGATCTCGAAGATGATGACCCAGCGGAAGTGGCGCTCGCAACCCTGCCAAGTCCGGGGCTGCCTTGGCGCATCGGCTGGTTCGGTGCGCTGCGCTGCGCCAAGTCACTGGCTTTGCTGGCGAACTTCTCCCGCGCCATGGCTGGGCGTGTCGAGATTGTCCTGCGTGGCCGGCCGGCCTATTCGGAATTCGAAGATTTCGACGGGTTTGTGCGCAACGAGCCCTTCATGTCCTTCCATGGCTCCTACCGCAATCCGGAGGATCTCGCCCGCATCTATTCCGACGTTCATTTCTCCTGGGCGATCGACTTCTTCGAGGAGGGGCAGAATTCGTCCTGGCTGCTGCCGAACCGGCTCTACGAAAGCTGCCGCCACGGCACAGTGCCGATCGCACTGGCAGGCACCGAGACCGCGCGCTTCCTCGCGGCCCGAAACCTCGGCTTTATCTTGCCGGGTGCGTCGCCTGACCGGCTGACAGACCTCTTCGCTTCCATGAACGATCAAACCTATGGCGCGGCAGTCGAGCGCATCCAGTCTCTCGGACCGGCTCCATGGACGTTCAGCCGGGCCGATTGCCAGCAGGTGGTGAAACGCCTTGCGACGCTGGCCGCCGGCCGGCCGGCGATGCGTTCTGCCCATCTTCTTGCTCAGCCTCTAGCCACCAAGGAAACTCCCCATGATGAATGAAAGAGGCAGATCCGCCCGCTGCTTGATCGTCATTCCCTGCCTTAACGAGGAAGCCCACATCAAGGGGGTGATCGATAATCTGGGAAGCGCGCTTCGCGAACTCGATGCGCGCATCGTGGTGGCCGACGGAGGCAGCACCGACGGCACACGCGCGATTGTGGCGCGGATCGCGGACGAAAATCCGAAAGTCTTGCTTCTCGACAATCCGAAACGAATCCAGAGCGCCGCGGTCAACCTGGCCGTTGCCCGTTACGGCAACGACTGCGAGTTTCTCATCCGCATCGACGCTCATGGCGACTATCCCGCCGATTATTGCCAGACGCTGTTGGAGGAGGCGCTCGTAAGCAATGCCGATTCCGTTGTGGTCGGCATGCAGACGGTCGGCATTGGCTTTTTCCAGAAAGCGACCGCGCTCGCGCAGAACTCGAAGCTCGGAAATGGCGGGTCGCGCCATCGATCCGGGGCGGCAAGCCACTGGACGGAGCACGGGCATCACGCGCTGATGCGCATCGCGAGCTTCCGCCAGGTCGGCGGCTATGACGAAAACTTTCAGCACAATGAAGACGCTGAACTGGACTATCGGTTGGTCAAGGCCGGCTTTCGGATCTGGATGACCAACAGGACAAAGATGGTCTATTATCCACGCTCGAGCGTCAGACCGCTGTTTCGCCAGTATTTCGGCTACGGTCGTGGCCGCGCGCGCAACTTCCTCAAGCATCGCGCACTCCCGAGCCTACGCCAGCTCATTCCGCTTGGAGTGGCGCCCGTGACACTCGGTGCATCCTTTGCCATCATAAACTGGGCGGCGGCGATCCCCTTTGCCATATGGGTCGGGGCCTGTGTCAGCTACGGCGTGTGGCTCGGAGTCAAGGAACGCGCACCACATGCGCCGCTTGCCGCCATGTCGGCCATAGTGATGCATTTCGCCTGGTCTGCCGGTTTCTGGCGCGAAGTGATGAGCAGCGCTTCGCGGCCTCCTCTTAATGTGACACGGAGGGAACCTTCGTTATGAGCACCCTCGCGATCCCCCCACTAAACCGCGTAGACATAGGCGTCTGCACTTTCCGGCGCCCGGAGCTGGAGCAAACATTGCGATCGCTCGCGGGCCTTGTTTTGCCCGAAGGTGTTTCTGTCCGTGTCATCGTTGCCGACAATGATACGTCGCCCTCAGCCCGCCCTTTGGTGGACAGGCTGTGCCCATCGATGCCGTTCCAGATCCTCTATGTGCACTGCCCCGTCGCCAACATATCGATCGCACGCAACGCCTGTCTTCAAAACAGCGACGGGGACTTTCTTGCCTTTATAGACGACGACGAGGAGGCTTCCACCAATTGGCTGCTGCTGCTGCTGAAGACCGCGGAGGCGACAGGCGCTGATGCGGTACTGGGACCGGTCAGGGCGCGCTATGGGCAAGACGCTCCGGATTGGATGCGGCGCGGCGATTTTCATTCGACAGCACCGGTTTGGGTCGGGGGAGAGATCCGCACTGGTTATACCTGTAACGTGCTGCTGCGCCGGGGATCGCCGGCCGTCGCCGGCCGCAGCTTCAGTCTTGCCCTTGGCAAGAGCGGCGGTGAGGATACCGATTATTTCACCCACCTTCATCGATCCGGCGGCAAGATTGCCTACGCCGCGGAGGCCTTTGTCGAAGAGCCCGTGCCGCCCGCGCGTGCGCGGTTGTCCTGGCTAGCCAAACGCCGCTTTCGCATGGGCCAGACCCACGGCCGCCTGCTTGCGTCGAAAGCACCCTTGACGAAGCGGCCAATACAACTCGCTCTCGCTGCTGCCAAGGCGGGCTTTTGTCTTCTGGCAGGCTTGGTGTGTGCGCCTTTTGCGATCAAGCGCAACCGTTATGCGTTGCGCGCTGTGCTGCATATCGGCGTGGTCAGCGGCCTGATCGGCTTGCGCGAGATTCGGCAATACGGCGAACTGGAGGCCATTTCCCGATGATTCAGTCGCACCCCGACGTCAGCATTGTCATCGCCGCGTTCAATGCCGCTCAGACGATCGACCGCGCGATCACCAGCGCCTTGGCGCAACAAGGTGTCTCGCTGGAAGTCGTCGTCAGTGACGATTGCTCGACCGACGCCACCCTCGCGGTCGTTCGCGCGATCGTCGATCCTCGTATACGGGTCGTTGCTCTGCCGCAGAACCGGGGGCCGGGAGCTGCACGCAACGTCGCGATCGATGCGGCTCGGGGTTGCTGGATCGCCGTGCTCGATGCAGACGATACCCTTCTTCCAGAGCGTCTCGCTCGAATGATCGCCAAGGCGCAAGCCGCCAATGCCCAGATCGCCGTCGACAACCTGACCGTTGTCACAGCGGATGGCAAGACCATGGCCATGTTCGATGAGCGCCACCTGGCAGACAGTCAGGAACTCACCCTGCCCGCCTTCATTCAGTCCAACAGGCTTTTCCAATCGCAGCATAACTTTGGCTACATGAAGCCGGTCTTCAAAAGACAATTCCTTTCAGACCAGGGGCTGCGCTTCAGCGAGAGCCTGAGGATTGGTGAAGACTACATCCTTTTGGCGTCCGCGCTGGCAGCCGGCGGACGATGTGTCGTCGACCCCAATGTCGGCTATTGCTATCATATCACAGAGGGATCGATATCGCGCGAGCTCCGGCTGGATCATGTCGAGGCCATGATCGCTGCCGACGCCGATTTCCTTCGCCGCTATCGGCTGGACGCCCCAGCCTTGTCCGCGCAAAGTCGCCGCCGGCGCAGCCTTATTCACGGGCACGCCTTCCTGACATTGATCGACTGCCTGAAGCGTCGGTCTTACGGACAAGCCCTCGTCACAGCGCTGCGCAACCCCGTTGCGATTCGCCATTTCAAAATGCCGATTGCCAAGCGGATCCGGCGACTTCGAAGTTTCAGCAAACAACCTAGCGGCTCGATGGTGCAGCAGCGCTGAAGGGTGAAGCCTCTTTTTAAGGAAGGATTTTAGGCATGTCACACACGAAACCTATTCGAAAAGCGGTCATTCCGGTTGCGGGAAATGGGACACGTTTTCTGCCCGCTACCAAGGCGATGCCGAAAGAGATGCTACCGATAGTGGACAGGCCGGTCGTTCAGTATGCCGTTGATGAGGCGCGTCAGGCCGGTATTGAGCATATCGTCTTCGTGACCGGTCGGAACAAGCAGATGATAGAAGATCATTTCGACGTTAATCCAGAGCTCATGAGCTCTCTTTCTCGCGCCGGGAAAAGCGCACAGTTGTCAGAACTGATCGACATGCTTCCGACCGCAGGCTCCGTCAGTTTTACAAGACAGCAAGCACCTCTCGGCCTGGGCCACGCTGTCTGGTGTGCCCGGGAGATGGTTGGGGACGAACCCTTCGCTTTGCTCCTGCCTGATATGGTTTCGCACGGAGAACGCGGCTGCATGGCCGGTCTTGTTGAGTTATACGCTGAAACAGGTGGCAACATCCTGGGAGTTGAACAATGTGCTCATGAAGACGTGTCGAAATATGGCATCGTGGGCGTTGGCGACACTGTCAAACATGGATTTGCCGTCACTGAGATGGTGGAAAAACCTAACCCTGATGACGCTCCGTCAAACCTCTTTCTCAATGGTCGATACATCCTACAACCCAGCATCTTCGAGAAGTTGGCTGACCAGCCCCGCGGCGCCGGCGATGAGATCCAGCTGACAGATGCAATGGTCGCTTTGAGCAAGAGCGAGACATTCCACGCGCATCCTTATCAAGGTCGAACTTTCGACTGTGGTTGCAAGCATGGTTTCCTTGAAGCGAATGTCGCCTTTGCGCTTGCCAGGGCGGATATGAATGAGCTGATTTTTGACTCATTGAAATCGATGATTGCATCCCACCAACGTGGCTTCGGAAGCGCCTAAACCACTGGTCGCAACCTCGCATAAGGTTGCGACACGCGATGACGACGGCGGAGACAATCTCCAGACGAAAACCTTTCGAAGCGGAACGAGAACATGAGCCTCCCCCTCCCCAGCCATAATGTCGCAATGCGCGCGAATAAGGATGACAATGACTCCTTCATAGACCTTGAACGGCTCTTGGCATCGGCTTGGCGCAGGCGGGCGATCATTGCCCTGACGACCGCAGCCTTTCTGCTGCTGGGCGTTGCGTACCTTGTGGCGACAGTCCCGGTCTACACGTCGATGACGCAGATCCTGCTGGACGAGGAAATGGCTCGTTACACACAAGAGGAACTGACGCCACCGCAGAGCAGGCAGCAGGTTGACACCCAGATCTCAAGCGCGGTGGAAATTCTGAAATCGAACAAGTTGGCCCTGAGGGTGGTCGATGAGGCCGCACTTGCCGACAACGCAACCATCCTCAATCCGCCCAAGAGCTTGCTTGACACGGCGAAGTCGCTCCCGCGCAGCTTACTCGGCCTCTTTACGGATGAGGTCTCCGAGGCAAGCTCGACAGAGGGCAAGAGGCAGAAGGCCGCAGCCATGCTGCAGCAATCCATCACGGTGGAACGTGTCGGTCGAAGTGCGGTGGTTGCCCTGTCATACCGCTCACCGGATGCTCAATTGGCGGCAAAGGTCGCCAATGCCTATGCGGCTGCCTATAAAGCCGATCAACTCAACGCCAATTTCGACGCCGCAGAGGGCGCTTCAATCTGGCTCAAGGAAAGATTGGACGACCTGAGAGGCCGCGCCCAGACGGCCGCCCTCGAGGTTGAGCGTTTCAAGGCGGAAAACGGACTGACCTCTACGCGTGGCGAGCTGATGTCAGAACAGCAGCTGACCGATCTCAACAGCCAGTTGATCATCGCCCAGACTGACGTCGGAAGGGCCTCGGCTCGCTACGAACAGTTCAAGTCGATCGTCGACCAGGGAGCAAGTTCAGTTGCCAGGAACGCAACGGTCGGAACAAGCGATGCCGGCAATTCAGTCCTTCAAGATCTACGCGCCCGTTATCTTACAATTGAACAGCGAGAGCGAGAGGTCACCGGGAGCTTCGGGACAGACCACCCACAGGCCGTGGCGCTGAAAGCGGAGAAAGACGAAATCGCTCAGCAGATCTATTCAGAATTTCAGCGTCTTACCGAAAGTTATAGGAACGAATACGAAGTGGCCCGTTCCAGAGAAGAAGCGGTGCGCCAACGCATAGAAGGGGTCACTGGTACGAATTCTGTTGCAACTCAGTCTCTCGTACATTTGCGAGAACTTGAGCAGAAGTCCACCTCGTTAAAAACCCTGTATCAATCCTATCTGGAACGCTTCGAACAAGCGAACCAGAACCAGACGTCAACGATACCGTCAGCCCGGGTGATTTCGGATGCGGGTGTCCCTGTCTCGCCGTCCAGTCCAAAGAAAACCATGGTACTGGCCCTATCGACGGTGCTCGGCTTGATGGCCGGCAGTGCGCTCGCTTTTGCGAAGGAAATGCAGGACCGTAGTTTCAGACTTGTGAGTGCGATTTCATCGGAACTAGGTAAAACCTCTTTCGGCTATCTTCCGCTTGTGGGCTCCAAGCCGGTGACGGCTTTTGAACACATGCGACGACTGGTCAAACAAGGCCGCAGAAACTCTCCCAGGCCGTCACCTTCACCACCGCTTGAGCGAATGACAAGGCTAGTGCTCGAAGCACCACACTCGGCCTTTGCCGAAACGCTGCGCAACGTGAAGCTCGTCAGCGATATGAGCCTCAAGGCAGGTCAGAACAAGGTCATCGGTGTGGTCTCGTCACTGCCTGGAGAGGGCAAGACGACTGTCGCGACTAATTTTGCCATGCTGCTTGCTGCGAGCGGCAAGCGCACACTCTTAATCGACGCTGATCTTCGCAAGCCCCGGCTCAGCCGAATGCTAAAGCCGGCGCCAAAGGCAGGCCTTTTCGAGGCAATTGCCAGTGACGTCGCTTGGACCAGTCTTGTTCGGGTCGACGCACAGTCAAAGCTTGCGATTTTACCCATAGCCCTTCAAATCGCGGGCGAGGGGATGCCCTCGCCCACCGAGCTTCTGGCATCCCCTCGCATGGTGAGCCTCATCGATGGCGCCCGTCAGCATTTTGAGTATGTGATTGTCGATCTCGCTCCGCTTGGGCCTGTGATGGATGCCAACGTGCTTTCCAGTCAACTGGACGGCTTCATCCTCGTCGTCGAATGGGGAAAGACCCCGGTACAGCTGGTTACCGATCTCCTGGATGCCCAGCCGCTCGTCGCCTCGAAGATCCTCGGCGTGCTCCTCAACAAAACCGACATGGACCAGCTACCACATTACGGCCCGTCGGGCGGACCTGAAAAATATTACGATCGATATGAAGGCTATTATCAGCAACCGATAGTGACTGCGCCCGCAAGCACGGTCGGTCGACCCAGCCCTTCGGTCAACACAAGCCCTGCGCCAAAGGGCGAACCGGTTTCTTCAGCCACTGCTTGATGCAAAGCATCACTATGCTTTGCTAAACGAAATGCTTCCTGTGAAAGGTCGTCAGGATCGCCTCCGCCATCGATTTGCCGTGTGCATTCAGCACGTCAACCTGACGAAGCGTTGTGACGATCTCTTCCGCCTTGTGTCTTTTCACTGGCATTTCAATGTCCTTCTGCGGCTCATAAGCCATACTTCAAAAAGGACCACTTTTCAGGGGGCAAACCAGCACCTCAGTCTATATGCTTCCAATGCGACGTTCCACGCCAACAGTTTCGAAGAACCGTCCTATACAGATTGCTACATGCGAAGGGTCTTCCCAATGAGGATTGTGCCCGAACCCCTTCAGGAGGACTGTCCTTGCATCGGGCAGCACGCTCGCAAGAGCGACGCGATGGGCCGCATCGAAAAGCATGTCATCGCTACCGGCTATGCAGAGGACCGGTTGCAGAATCCGGTCTGCAATTTCCGTCAAATCAAGCCGGGAAAATTCCCCGAGTATGCCTTTCCAGATGCGGGATGGAATTGCCGCAGCCTCGCGGCTCAGGGGATCGAGGAAGGATCGATCGACGGGATGCGGACCGGCATGCCAGACGTCGAAAAAGGGGTCGGCGGGATCGATCGGATCGATAAGCTGCCGGATGGCATGCGTGATCGGATCGCTCTCCGGGAAGGCCGGCCGTAACGTTGCCGAGATCAGAACCAGGGCCTCGACCACTCCTGGCAGCCGCTCCGCAAGCACCATGCCGACCATCGCCCCCATAGAATGCCCGATCACGAGGCAACGGTCGATGCCGAGGGTGACCAGCAAGGCGGCGATGTCATCGACGAAATCGCCGACCGTCAGGCCATCACCGGCGACGGACGCGCCATGGCCCGGCAGGTCGGGAATGATCAGGCGGTGCCCCTCAACGTACGGCTCTAGCAGCGAGAAGCTGCGACTGGAGTCCGAATAGCCGTGCAGGAGCAGAAGCACCGGCCCCTGCCCGCCGCTGTCGATAAAAGCCATCGGCCGGCCGTCTGGCAAACTCAGAGAACGTTTGCGCCCCGCCCAGCCTTGCTGGTCGATCGGCGTCACAGGAAAAGCTTCGCCTTGACCATGTCCCGGCCGCTCTTGCCGTCGAAACTGGTGACGCCATCAAGCCATGAGTCGAGCCGCTGCGGCTCGTCCACCAGCGCTTTCATCGCCGCCTCTTCGGGTGAAAGACCGTTCGTCATCAGATAGCCCATGCCCTTGTTTTCGAAGTCGATGTCGAAGGTTAGATTGGTCAGGAGCTTTGCGACGTTCGGGCATTCCTGGAGATAACCCTTGCGCACCTGCGTCGAGACCGTAGCGGCGCCGAAATCCGGGCCGTAGAACTTGTCGCCACCGGTCAGATACCGGATATCGAGCGCCGTGTTCATCGGGTGCGGCGCCCAGCCCTGGAAAACGATGAATTCCTTATTCTTGGCGTGACGCTGCACTTCGGCCAGCATGCCTTGTTCGCTCGATTCCACCACTTCCCAGCCATCAAGGCCGAGAGCGGAGTCTTTGGTCGCGTCGATCATCAACTGGTTCGAGCCGGGCTCGATGCCGTAGAGTTTCTTTTCAAACTGGTCGGGGAATTTCTGCAGATCGGCGAAATCCTTGACCCCCGCCTCCCAGACGTAAGTCGGCACCGCAAAGGTGTATTTCGCGCCCTTGAGATTGGTCACGACGTCCTCGACCGATCCGTCGTCCTTGTAGGGCTTGTAGTAGGCCACCATCGCCGGATCCCAATAACCGAGGAAGACGTCGAGATCCTTGTTTTTGAGGCTGAGATAGATCACGTCGATGCCAAGAAGAGAACTTTGCGGCTCATAGCCGAGCGCCTTCAGGAGCGTTAGCGCGATGCCAGTGGTGAAGGCCAGGTCGTTCCAGCCTGGTTCGGCCATCCGCACGACCTTGCAGGTTTCTGGATCGGCGGCAAGCGCGGGGAGTGCGACAGTGCCGAGGAGTATGGAAAGCATGCCTGTCTTCAACTGCTGTATCATCGCACTTCTCCCATGGATTGACCGTTTAGTCATTTAATTGACCGTTGGGTCAACAATTGATCTTTGCAGAAGAATTGTCAATATTGGGTTACACGAACGGGCATAGGCATGAGACTTACCAAAATCAGCGCAATCCGCCGCAAGGAACTGCGGCAGGCAGCTTTCGAGGTTCTACAGCGGGAAGGCATGGCCGGCGCGACGCTTGAAAAAGTCGCAATCCATGCCGGAGCCTCGAAGGGCATCGTACTCCACTACTTTCACAACAAGCAGGAGCTATTCGAACATGCCATGCGCGAAGCCAATGTCGCGCTGGGCCAAGCCGTTGTCGCGCGGCTGAAACGCGCTACGACTGCCTATGAAAGGCTGGACGCCATCATCGAGGGCAACTTCGAGGAGCGCTTCTTCCAGCCATCAATCTGCCATGCCTGGCTTTCGCTCTGTGCCGAGGTGCCACGCGAACCCAAGCTCGCCCGCATTCAGGCGGTGATCCACGCCCGCATGCGCTCTAACTTGATGTCAGCCCTCGTGCACCTCCTGCCCCGCAGTGAATGCGAGGCAGTGGCCCTGACTATCACATCCTTAATCGACGGGCTCTGGCTGCGCGCCGGACTTCAATCGGAACGTCTAACACGCGACAAAGCTCTTGCTCAGGTACGGGACTATCTCGACCATCGCATTCCTCGACGCTAAAATTTTAGTCGCTAAGAAGTGGCGTTTTTCTATCAGGTCCGCAACTGCCTCCTTGAACAATGTGAACGACGACCCGCTGGCCATTTTTCCTAAGTTGCTGAAAAATCAGCCGTTGCTGCGTAACGTTGAATTATGGAACTTCTGATTGCCGGGCGGTCATTCAGCATCGACAAGAATCGATCCGCCCACCTCTCGATAGTCGACTGAACCTAGCGGCTCACACGTTTCGCCGATCATTAGGCTGGAAGGCGCAACTAAGAGCGCTTTTGACCGTCATTTGCCTGTCAGCCGGCAAGCCGCAGCATTTGTCGCAAATGTCTCATGGCCAGCCTTCTTTTTGCCGGCATGGGTCAAGCTACCTTGATGGCAAACTACTGTTCATCTTTGAGACAGCATCAATAACGGATGAGGAATTGGTCCAGATGTAAATCAGATCAGATCTCGGAATTTGCGGCAGGAGGGCAACTGTATCAACTCCATCGGACGCATCTGCCCCACGAAGCGGCCCACGCAACACGATCGAACTACCAGCGCTCGACATCCGGTGCAGAAATCTATCAGGCCAACCCCACAAATATGGGCTGAGATCGACGGGCACTAATACGACTGTATTCCGGCAAGCACTTGGCGCATAGCTGGCCCATCCAAGCAAAATGTAGTTCAGTAAACACTCCTCTACGGATTGCCTATAAAACCCCCTCAACTCAGGATGCTCTACCAAAACTGTTTCTACTGGTTCTTTCCCTCCGTAAATGCCCCATATTTTCGCCGCAAAATCTGGCCGATCCGTAATGATTTCAATAAATCGCTCTCCGTCAATTTTTTCGTTCGATTTGAAGTCTATGAGAAAATTTCGATCCGGAAAATGTTCAAGCACCTCGATAAGCGACGGCATTGCTCCAATACCCTGCCCTCTTAATGGGAAAGTCTGCCCTCCGTCTGCAGTATAACCATACCCGATGTCGAGGTTACGCAGAGCCGACATGGTTGATCTACGAACTTCGCCGGATCCATTGGTTCGACAATCGAGAGTCCAGTCGTGAAATACAGCAAACTCGCCGTCAGTCGTCAGATTAACGTCCAGCTCTACAACATCGGCTCCTAAGTTAAAAGCCCGCTCCATTGAGCCTATTGTGTTTTCGATCGGAAGCTGAACAGGATGGAGGCTTTGGGCGGCAGTACACGTATCATTATTCAACGCTGTTCGATCAAATAGTGTATGAACGCCCCGGTGACTGAGTACTTTAGGTAGACCTTCCAAAGGTGGGGCCAGTGAACTTGCGTTTGCGATGTAAAGCAGCGCAACTGCCGATGTCGCTAAAATTACTCCGATCTTTAACTTGCCTGTGAAACTCATTCCAATCACCCATCGATTTACATTTAATCAAATTTGTTTTGACCCAAACGAGCCACATGGCGACACTTCGACACTGATGATGTAGCCAAGTCGGGGTCAGCGTTTGATTGCCACTGGCATCCTGTGGAGCGCTGCATCGAAGCTAATTTGATTGCTCCTTGCACAGGGGGGTGGCGCGCAAGAATTGCAATGGTACCTTTTAGTGAACGGATTTGCTTACTGATGAGATCGAAGTAAGCGGGCTGAGCGTTCAGGATGCCACCTCCTGCAATAACAGGCCCTCTAATGCCTCTTGCCATTAAGCGCGCAATCAAGCCGGCCACTGCCGCGGCTCCTGATGCGGTAACCGCTTTTGCGAGCGGACAATCTCTCTGCGCGGCTTCGAACACTACACGTGCATGACGCGCAAACTCGCGTGAGCTGGCATTGACCATCAGTTTTTGGTTGGCGAGATTTAAGTTAGGGACTTCAAGGGATTTCTTCAGGCTGCAACTGAGGTCACTATCCGGATCTCCGCAATCGGCTGCTGAGAGTGAAGAACGTATCGCTGCTCTAACCAAGCCTGCGCCTCCTCCATCGTCTCCAATCAACCAACCCCATCCTCCGGCTGACACGAGCTCACCTCTGGCGTCTCGTGCAACTGCTATGCAACCAGTCCCAACGATTAGCGAGATGCCCCCGCAGGCATATTGAGCACCAACTAACTCCGCATCATTTACGACCGTGGCGTCCCAGCCCGTTGCACGCTTGAAGGAGTCTGCACATAGCTGCAGCGAGGCGTCGTCATTGCAGCCGCACGCACCTACCACTATGCGATCAGGCTGGGTCCAAGGACTTTTTGTGCGAATGTAGTCGGCGAGCCGATGCCAGTCCTCCACCGCATAATCTTCCCTTCTCCAGGAGGAGGTGCATACCTCAAACTCTGAGACCCCAAAGTTCTCGCTATAGGTCATCCACGTTGTTTTAGTGCCCCCAACATCTATACCGAGCAACATGTTAAAAACCCTTAAGGTCAGCGTTATTCTTACTAAAGTAAAACTCTCCATCTATAATGACGACACAGACCTCTAGGGATCGATCCAGTACAACTATATCTGCCTTTTTACCAACCGCGATGCTACCAAATTCACCATCTATACCTACTAATTCTGCAGGTGTGAGCGTCGCCATTCTGATCACGGAATGAAGGTTGCGACCTACTGCCTTAGCCATTGTCCGCACCATCACATCCATGCCGTGCATTGAGCTGGCCAGACCTCCATCCGCTCCCCTTACAGACATTCCGTCGCTGAAAACCACCGTGCCACTTCCGGCTGGCCCAAAAACATATTCGCCTGGTGGCGCGTCCATAGCGCGATTGGCATCAGTGACAAGGCAGGTGCGACGGGGACCTATCATCTCATATGCGAAACGGAGCAGATCGTCCGACAAGTGAATCCCATCTGCGATGACCTCAGTGCTCATCTCTTCGTTCTGCAGAACGAACTGCTCCATGCTTGCTTGCATAGGGTCGCCGAATCTTTTTCGTAAAGACGAAACCGAACTCATTGCGCACCAGAAGTGATCGACGTGTCGTACGCCTTCATGAAAAGCCGCGTCTAATTCAGACCAGCAAGCGTTCGAATGACCGCACGTCACTAGGCATCCGCGAGCGTGGGCATACTGATAAAATTCGTTTGCGCCGGGAAGCTCTGCGGCGCATGTCGCTATTCTAACGATAGGACGGCTGAGAAAATATTCATACTCGTCTCGCGCGGGGTCTCTCCGGCCCTCTGCTGCGTGAACACCGACTTTATCGGCGGCGAAGTATGGCCCATAGAAATGCACACCCTGAATTCTCGCCCCGTCAGCGACCGTCCAGGTTTCCTGCACGCTTTCGCACGCTTTTATCATTGCATCCAGTTCAGAGAACGATCCGGTCGTGGTGGTCGGATATATTGAAGTCGTTCCATGCCTAGCATGCGCCGCATTTACCTTCCGGACAGCTGCCGTGTCGCCATCCATGTAGTCAGCGCCGCTGGCACCATGAACGTGGATGTCGATGAAACCTGGGCAGATAAAATGCCCAAATAGATTCAATACCTGGACGTCCTCACCGATGTGGTCGGGGCTACCCACGAAGCGTATCTTGTTACCTTCGATGAGGACAACTCCGTCCTCAAGGATTTCCGTCGGTAAAACTATGTTTCCCCTGATTGCTCGGGTTGCCATATCTCGCTATCCTCCCACTGTTTCGTTGCTCGTTTATGCACGAACGAGACAAAGTGTGCAATAGGAGGCACTAGTGGAATCCACCCCTGATGAGCGCAGGAGCTACATATTTCGCGAACTCGAGTCGCGAGGAAGGCTTTCAACCAGCGAGTTAGCGGTTAGGTTTGGCCTTTCCGAGCACACCGCCCGACGAGATTTTCGAGAACTTGCGTCCGAGGGTTTGATAAAGCGCGTTCATGGCGCAGCTTTGCCAATCTCTCCTGCGGGTGAGAGTTTTCACACACGTCACCGCGTATCTCACGACAGCAAAGTGCGGCTTGCACGCTTGGCATCCACGCTCATATTACCAAAGCAAGTGCTCCTCGTTGATGGGGGTACTACAAACGTCGAGATCGTGAAGTCTATTCCTATCGATCAACACGCAACGATTGTTAGCAACAACATCGCGATTGCCGAAGCGTGCAGAAATCACAAAAATCTCGAGGTGATTATTCTGGGCGGACACCTGGATAGGCATAGTCAAATGACTCTTGGTGCCCGCGTCCTTGAGCAAATCCAGAATATCAATGCTGACCTTTGTTTCTTGGGGGTTCATGGCTTCGATGAGGAGCGCGGCCTCACAACGGGAGGCTATGATGAGGCTGCAATCAAAACCGCCATGATGGCAGCGTCCGCTGAAATAGTCGCAGTAGTTACTCCTGATAAGCTCGGAACAGTTGCGCCCTACGCGTTTGCGGAAATCACTGCTGTCGATACGATCGTCACAGAAGAACACGCTCGAGGACACCCGTCCTTCCAGACGGTGTTGGATAAGCTGGTGACTGCTCCCTAGAAAACCGGTCCTGGAAAAATCGTCACCTTAACTGTGCAGGTTGAATGTCTGGATTGAAAATCGTGTCTGTCGTAGCGCTGATATCAGCCAGCGCAAGCTCGCTTTTTGAGCTAGAAACGAGAAAGGTTTGCAACACAATGCCCATGCCTATGGAGTATCAAAGAGCGTCGGAGGAGTTCGAACGTCTATTGGCCCTTGCACGTGATAGAGCGGGGCTAACGACGCGGAATCAAACGTACACAATGCTGCAAGCCGTTCTAGTGACTTTTCGAGCGCGCCTCACGGTCTATGAAGCACTATCATTCGCCGCAGTCCTGCCTGCTGTGGCTAGAGCAATATTCGTCGCCGATTGGGACCCGGATCAGCCCACCAGACCCTTTCTGTCTCGGGAGCTGATGGTTCGCGAAGTCCAGCAGTTTAGAGGCGATCACAACTTCTCACCGAACACGGCAATTGACGACGTGGCCGCGGCGATCCTCGCTGTCGTTGACAAGGGACAATTTTCTAGGTGCCTCGCGAAGCTTAGCAAAGAAGCTGCTGATTACTGGCAGACACAATAGAGGGCCACAACGCCTAGACCAGTGTCGTCATCCGGAGGGCTGAGCCGTTGGCCGGTTTAGCTTTTGAGGCCATCTCACGCGAAGTTTGTGTCAGTCGGAAATTTAGCGGTGGGATCCGTAACTGAGACCTGTTCACTTCCCGAATGTGAGGAGCGCGGCTCGCCACCGAGCCGATGCAGAGACGAAAGTGAGCATCACCTGGAGTGCCCCCCGTTTCACCG
>UCMW01000005.1 GCA_900473745.1 Hyphomicrobiales bacterium
CATCCGACCCCGTCACCTTCGTACCAGCCCCTCGTCCGGAGGGAGACCGTTGCAGCGGGCCGGGGATTTGTGCCTGCGACAGCACGCCACCCCGGCGCCGGCCCCGCCTCGCCTGACATCGCATCGTCAGGTGTATCCGAGGGCGGGACGGGAATGAGTCTACGAGGGTGGAAAAGGTGGGGGATGAAAAAACATATCGAGGTTTGAATTTGCTCGGGATTTTTTCGAAGTCATCCCCCTTTTGTCAGCCAGAAACGCGGAGTTTGTGGCTTTGCCCCTCACCCTACCCTCTCCCCGCAGGCGGGGAGAGGGAGGCGCAAGCGGTTGAGGTCTCGGCCTTCTCCCCGCTTGCGGNNNGCGAAATCGAGGAATTGGCCCGCTCAGGGCCAAACCTCAGATTTCGCAAGAGAGGGGCTCGGTGATGTCGGCGCCAACGGAACCGTGCCCCTCTCCAGGAAAATCTGAAGTTTAGGCGGCTTGCGCTCGCCTAAGCCTTCGATTTTCCGTCCTCCCCCGCCTGGGGGGAGGGGGGAGCCGCTTACGTTGCGACCTTCCCCCTGTCCCCGCATCCCAACCTGCGCTAGCATCCGCCGACCCAACCCGGCCACCCTACGAGGCGCGATGTTCATTCCCCTGCATGACCGAAACGCGCTCAAACATATTCGTCGGCAATATGTGACGCTGGGGCTGATTCTCGCCAATGTCGTGACCCATGCGCTGGCGACGCTGGCGCCGGAGGCGCTTTACGAGATCGGGGTCTATGGCATGGGTTTCATCCCGGCGGTGGCCTTCGACATTGCAGAGCTCGATCCCCGGCTGGTGCTGGTGCCGGAGAGTGCGACCTACGTCACCTATTCCTTCCTGCATGGCAGCTGGCTGCATCTGGGATCGAACATGCTCTTCCTCTGGGTCTTCGGCGACAATGTCGAGGACGCCATGGGGCACTTCAAGTTCCTGTTCTTCTACCTCGCCTGCGCCGCAGCCGGCGCGCTGTTGCATGGGCTGGTTATGCCCGCCAGCGAAGCGCCGCTGATCGGGGCGTCGGGCGCGGTGTCGGGCGTCGTCGCTGCCTATCTGATGCTACATCCCAAGGTGCGGGTCTGGGTGCTCGTGTTCATGCGCTTCCCTCTGCCGCTTCCGGCCTTCATCCCGCTCCTCTTCTGGGTCGGCCAGCAATTCGTCATGCTGGCAATCGACGGCGGCAGCAATGTCTCCTGGGGCGCCCATGTCGGCGGGATCCTGGCCGGCGCGCTTCTGGTGCTCTTTTTGCGACGTCCGGGCGTGCCCCTCTTCGACCACGCGATCGTGACTCCCCGCGCCGTCGAACATGAGGCTGCCTCCGTCGACGTGGCGCCGGTCGGGCCCTGGGGGCAGAGGCCCGCAGGGAACGTACCGGATGGCGAGGCGGCAGGCGGTGCTCTCCGCCCGGAAACCCCGGCGGCACAGTCGGTTCGCAAGGTCACCCATTGGGGACGATGACAAGAGGTCGCGGGCCAGACATATTGACGTGCACGTCAACGTCAATTATTGCTGTCGGCCAAACGGCATCGAACATTGTGTTTGGGGAAAAAATGCGTATCGATGTCGCCAATCGACAAACGGGGAAGCGCACTTGAGCGCATTTTCCGACGGAAGATTTGAAGAGAGGAACCCATGAAGATACTCGTCCCAGTCAAGCGGGTTGTGGATTACAACGTCAAGATCCGCGTCAAGCCTGATGGTTCCGGCGTCGAACTCGCCAACGTCAAGATGTCCATGAACCCCTTCGACGAGATCTCCGTCGAGGAAGCCCTGCGGCTGAAGGAAGCCGGCAAGGCCGAGGAAGTGGTCGTCGTCTCGATCGGTCCGGCTAAGGCCGAGGAAACCATCCGCACCGCACTCGCCATGGGCGCTGATCGCGGCATCCTGATTGAAACAGACGAAGCCGTCGAGCCGCTCGCCGTCGCCAAGCTCCTGAAGGGCGTGGTCGAAGCCGAGGCTCCGGGCCTCGTCATCGTCGGCAAGCAGGCGATCGACGACGATTCCAACCAGACCGGCCAGATGCTGGCAGCTCTGCTCGGCTGGGGCCAGGCAACGTTTGCCTCCAAGCTCGAACTCGGCGCCGACAAGGCGACCGTGACCCGCGAAGTCGACGGCGGTCTGCAGACCATCGACGTCAAGCTGCCGGCGATCGTCACCACCGACCTGCGCCTCAACGAGCCGCGTTATGCTTCGCTGCCGAACATCATGAAGGCGAAGAAGAAGCCGCTCGACAAGAAGAGCCCGGCCGACTTCGGCGTCGACGTTGCTCCGCGCCTGAAGGTCCTGAAGACCGAGGAGCCGGGTGGCCGCAAGGCGGGCATCAAGGTCAAGTCGGTGGCAGAGCTGGTCGACAAGCTCAAGAACGAAGCCGGCGTGCTTTAATCGGACGGACAGGAGAAACATAAAATGGCTATCCTTCTTCTCGCAGAACACGACAACGCGACCGTTTCCGAACAGACCGCGAAGGCCCTGACGGCCGCCACGAAAATCGGTGGCGACGTGCATGTGCTGGTCGCCGGCTCCGGCGCCAAGGCTGCCGCCAATGCGGCTGCCAAGCTCTCGGGCGTGTCCAAGGTGCTGCTCGCCGACGACGCTTCGCTCGGCAACAACCTGGCGGAACCGCTGGCGGCCCTCATCGTCTCGCTTGCCGGCTCTTACGACACGATCATCGCGGCTGCGACCTCGGTCGGCAAGAACGTGATGCCACGCGTCGCAGCCCTGCTCGACGTGATGCAGGTCTCGGAAATCACCGAAGTGGTCTCTGCCGACACCTTCAAGCGTCCGATCTATGCCGGCAACGCCATCCAGACCGTGCAGTCGACCGATGCCAAGAAGGTGATCACGGTGCGCACCGCCTCCTTCGCCGCTGCTGGCGACGGTGGGTCTGCTGCCGTGGAAAGCATTGCTGCCGCTGCAAACCCCGGCGTGTCCAGCCATGTCTCCGACGCGCTGTCCTCTTCGGACCGTCCGGAACTGGCCTCGGCCAAGATCATCATTTCCGGCGGCCGTGCTCTCGGCTCCTCGGAGAAGTTCCAGCAAGTGATCCTGCCCGTCGCCGACAAGCTGGGTGCCGCTGTCGGCGCGTCCCGCGCGGCCGTCGACGCCGGCTACGCCCCGAACGACTGGCAGGTCGGCCAGACCGGCAAGGTCGTTGCTCCGCAGCTCTACATCGCCTGCGGCATTTCGGGTGCCATTCAGCATCTCGCCGGCATGAAGGACTCCAAGGTCATCGTCGCCATCAACAAGGACGAGGAAGCGCCGATCTTCCAGGTCGCCGATTACGGCCTCGTCGCCGACATCTTCGAAGCCCTGCCGGAGCTCGAGAAGGCGCTCTAAGCACCATCTCGCAGCTGCGAAAGGACTGGTCAAAGAACCCTTTGCGGTCTATCAATCAGCCGGGTCCGCGACAGCGGGTCCGGCATTTTTGTCGGTGCCATCTTCTTGAGTGAAGACGAGAACGGGTGAGGAGCGAGACGATGACGGACAAGATCAGCAATGTGGGTGTCGTGGGTGCCGGCCAGATGGGCTGCGGCATTGCCCAGGTCTCCGCCGCCGCCGGCTACAAGGTCACGATCTACGATCTCTCCAAGGAGCGGATCGAAGCGGGTCTCGCCACGATCAACGGCAACCTTGCCCGTCAGGTGACCAACGGCAAGATGTCCGACGAGGACCGCAAGGCGGCACTCGCCTTGATTTCCGGATCGTCCGACGTCAACGACCTCGCCCCTGCGGACCTCGTGATCGAGGCGGCGACCGAGGACGAAAGCGTCAAGCGCAAGATTTTTGCGACGCTTTGCCCCGTGCTCAAACCCGAGGCCCTGATTGCGACCAACACATCTTCGCTTTCCATTACCCGTCTCGCCTCGGCCACCGACCGGCCGGAGCGCTTCATGGGCATCCATTTCATGAACCCGGTGCCGGTCATGAAGCTCGTCGAGCTGGTGCGCGGCATCGCGACCGACGAGACGACGTTCAAGACGGCCAAGGAGTTCGTCTCCTCGCTCGACAAGACGATCACGGTCGCGGAAGATTTTCCGGCCTTCATCGTCAACCGCATTCTCTTGCCGATGATCAACGAGGCGATCTACACGCTCTATGAAGGCGTCGGCTCGGTGGAAGCGATCGACACGGCGATGAAGCTTGGCGCCAACCATCCCATGGGGCCATTGCAGCTCGCCGATTTCATCGGGCTCGACACCTGCCTTTCGATCATGCAGGTGCTGCATGAGGGCCTGTCGGACTCGAAGTACCGCCCCTGCCCGCTACTGGTGAAATACGTCGAGGCCGGCTGGCTCGGCCGCAAGTCGGGCCGCGGCTTCTACGACTATCGTGGCGAAGTGCCGGTTCCGACCCGCTGATTGGCAATTCCGATCTAGAGACATCCGGCGGAAAGATATTTGCCCCTCAGGGTAATCATTGGTCGGCCATACCTCGGAAGAGGTGAGCCGACCCTCTAGTTTGCGGGGAAGATACCGATCCCCCGCATACCGGAGTACCAGTCGATGAAACGCCTCCTCCTCGTCAGCGCAGCGCTCGCCGCTCTCTCCCTGCCGGTTTCCGCCAGTGCCGCCGACAAGCTGCTCAACGCCTCCTACGACATCGCCCGCGAGATCTTCGCTGCAGAGAACGAGGCCTTCATCAAGGCCAATCCCGGCGTGACCATCGACCAGTCGCATGGCGGCACTTCGCGTCAGGCCCGTGCCATCGTCGAAGGTCTGGAAGCCGATGTCGTCACCTTCAACCAGGTGACCGACGTGGAGTTCCTGGCCAAGAACGGCTTCATCAACGAGGGATGGCAGAGCGAATTCCCGAACAACGCCTCGCCTTTCTACTCCTTCCCGTCATTCCTGGTGCGCGCCGGCAATCCGAAGAACATCAAGGACTGGGACGACCTCGCCCGCGACGACGTTGAGGTGATCTTCCCCAACCCGAAGACCTCGGGCAATGCCCGCTACACCTATCTGGCGGCAACGGCTTACGCGAAAGAGAAGTTCGCCGGCGACGAGGCCAAGGTGACCGAATTCGTCGACAAGATCTTCGACAACGTGCCGGTCTTCGACACCGGTGGCCGCGCCGCGACCACGACCTTTGTCGAGCGCGAGACTGGCGACGTGATCATCACCTTCGAAGCCGAGACCAAGTCGATCGCCAAGCAGTATGGCGAGGACAAGTTCCAGCAGGTCGTGCCGTCGGTGAGCCTGCTCGCCGAATTCCCGGTCGCGATCGTCGACAAGGTTGCCGATGCCAAGGGCAGCCAGGAGCTTTCCAAGAAGTATCTCGACTTCCTCTACTCGCCCGAGGGCCAGAAGATCGCCGCCGAATTCGGCCACCGCGTCCATGACGAGGCGGTTGCTGCCGAATACAAGGACCAGTTCCCTGAAATCCGTCTCGTGACCGTCGAAGATGCGTTCGGCGGCTGGGATAAGGTCTCCGCGGAGCACTTTGCCGAGGGTGGCATCCTTGATGGGATCTATGGCAGCCGCTAAGCACGGTATTCGATCGATGTCAGGACCGGCGGAACCTCCGCCGGTTTTCTCATGAAAGGACGACGACGTTGACACGCCGCGTATTGCCGGGCTTCAGACTGTCCCTCGGGATCACGCTGGTCTATGCCGCGATCATCATCCTGTTGCCGCTGGCAGCCCTGATCTTCAAGGCGGCGAGCCTCGGGCCATCAGACTATTGGCGCATTGTGTCCTCGGACCGTGCCGTCGCGAGTTATGGCGTGACGATCGGCTCGGCGCTGGTCGCGACCCTGTTCAACCTCGTTTTCGGACTGGCCCTCGCCTGGGTTCTGGTGCGCTATCGTTTCCCGGGTCGTCGCATTGTCGACGCCCTCGTCGACCTGCCCTTTGCGCTTCCGACGGCGGTTGCCGGCATTTCGCTCACCACGCTGTTCGCCTCGAACGGCTGGTTCGGGTCCGCTCTTGGCGAGATCGGCATCAAGGTTGCCTATACGCCGCTCGGCATCATGGTCGCCATGGCCTTCACCAGCCTGCCCTTCATCGTGCGTACGGTGCAGCCGGTGCTGGAAGAGCTCGACCCGGCGCTCGAAGAGGCCGGCCAGACGCTCGGCTCCAGTGACTTGTCGATCTTCCGCCGCGTGATCCTGCCGCTCCTGACGCCAGCCCTTCTTGCCGGCACTTCGCTCGCTTTTGCCCGCAGCCTCGGCGAATTCGGCGCGATCATCTTCATTGCCGGCAACCAGCCCTTCTCGACCGAGATCACGGCACTTCTCGCCTTCATCCGGCTCGAGGAATACGATTATCCGGCCTCCGCCGCGATTGCCTCCGTCATGCTGATTGCCGCCTTCGTCATGCTGGCGGTGACCAACTACCTGCAGGCCCGCGCGCTGCGCTATACGGTGAAAGGCTGAACCATGAGCCAGGTCACGAACAAGCGACGCCCGCCGCGCGTCGGCGATGGGCCGCTCTTCAAATACACGCTGATTGGCCTGGTCCTCGTACTGGTCGCCTTCTTCATCGTGGCACCCTTGGCCGTCATCGGCATCGAGGCCTTCTCCAAGGGTGTGCCGTTCTTTCTGGAGACGATCGCGGATCCGGATACGCGCCACGCGATCGGGCTGACGGTGCTGACCGCGCTGATCGCCGTGCCGCTGAACACCATCTTCGGCGTGGCCGCGGCCTGGGCCATCACCAAGCATGATTTTCGCGGCAAGCGCTTGCTGACCATCCTGATCGAGATCCCCTTCTCCGTCTCGCCGGTCGTGGCAGGCGTCGCATATCTCTTCGTCTATGGTCTGCAGGGCATCTTCGGTCCCACCCTAGACAGCGCCGGGCTGAAGATCCTCTTTGCCCTGCCCGGCATCGTGCTCGCCTCGATGTTCGTGACGGCACCCTTTGTGGCACGCGAGCTGATCCCGCTGATGCAGGCGCAGGGCCGAGATCTCGAGGAGGCAGCGACCTCGCTGGGCGCGAGCGGCTTCCGCACCTTCATCTCGGTGACACTGCCCAACATCAAATGGGCGATGCTTTACGGCGTCGTGCTCTGCAATGCGCGCGTGATGGGCGAATTCGGCGCCGTGTCGATCGTCTCCGGCAACATTCGTGGCCAGACCAACACCCTGCCGCTGCACATCGAACTGCTCTATCAAGACTACAACGCCGTCGGTGCCTTCGCGGCTGCCTCGATCCTCGCTGCGCTGGCGCTCGTGACTCTGGTGGTGAAGGTCTTCCTCGAACGCCAGGGCGCCGGTCGCAGAAGCCGCCCGGCGACGCTCGCCGGCAATACTTCGGAGATGAATTCGTGAACATTCGCCTCGACACGGTCGTCAAGACCTTCGAAACCTTCCGCGCCGTGCATGGCGTCTCGCTCGACATCCAGAGCGGCGAACTGGTGGCGCTGCTCGGCCCTTCCGGCTCCGGCAAGACGACCATCCTGCGCATGGTGGCCGGCCTCGAATTTGCCGATGGCGGCCAGATCCATTTCGGCGAAGAGAATGCGACAAACATTCCCGTGCGCGATCGCGGCGTCGGCTTCGTCTTCCAGCATTATGCGCTGTTTCCGCATATGACGGTGGCCGAAAACATCGCCTTCGGCATGCAGGTGTCCAAGGTGAAGCGCTCGACCGCCGACATCGACCGCCGCGTCGAAGAACTGCTCTCCCTCGTACAGCTCGCCGGATTGGGTGAGCGCTTCCCCGGCCAGATCTCCGGCGGCCAGCGCCAGCGCGTGGCGCTCGCCCGTGCACTCGCCGTCGATCCGCGCGTGCTGTTGCTCGACGAGCCCTTCGGCGCGCTCGACGCCAATGTCCGCCGTGACCTGCGTCGTTGGCTGCGCTCGATCCATGACGAGCTTGGCATCACCACGCTCTTCGTCACCCACGACCAGGAAGAAGCCCTCGACCTCGCCGACCGCGTCGTCATCCTCGACAAGGGCAAGATTGTTCAACAGGGCACGCCGGAAGAGGTCTGCCGTCACCCGGCCAACGCCTTCGTCATGCGTTTCCTCGGGGATACCAATGCACTGAAGGCGTCCGTTTCCAATGGTAAGGCAACTGTCGGCAACATGACCTATGCGGCAGACGGCCTGAAGGACGGGCCAGCGGAATTGCTGTTCCGTCCCACCGATGTCGTCTGGAGCGACGACGCGTCCAAGGGCGTGGCGGCGACCATCCAGCGCGTTCTCGACCGCCCGGGCTCCCGCCGGGTGCTGGCCAGGACGGCAGGCGACACGATCGTCGAATTCGACGCGTCGCCGGATTTTGCCAAAGCCAAGGGCAATGAGGGCTTCATCGAGATCCTCCGGCCGCGCGTCTTTCAGGACTGAGACAGCGGCACGCAGCCGAAGAGATCAGCTTCCGGTCGCAGCCGCCGTCACCAGCGCCTTGGCATCGGCACCGTCCCAGGCGGCCGGGCCGTTCATGCTACCGAGCAGGCAGCCTTTACCGTCGACGAGCAGCGTGACCGGGAGGCCGAAGGCAAGACCTTCGCGCTTCAGCTGGTTGAAGACGCCCATCGAGGCGTCGCGGTAGAGACCGAGTGCATCGACGCCGGTCTCATCGAGGAAGGTCTGGGGCTTTTCAACGTCGCCCGTATCGATGTTGATGGCGAGCACCTGGAAGGCTTCACCGCCTGTCGCCTCCTGCAGGTTGTTGAGGGCAGGCATCTCTTCGCGACAGGGCACGCACCATGTCGCCCAGAGATTGATCAGGACCGTCTTGTCGGCGAAGTTCGCCATGGTCATGGGCGCACCGGCCTTGTCCTGGAAGGTCAGTCCTTGGATCAGCTTCGGTTCGCTGACAGGGATCATCGCCGCGACATCACCCTTCAGATAAGGCGTCAGCGCCTCTGCCTTAGAGACAGAACCCTCGCATTGGGCAGCATCCGCAGTCTCCACGGCATTGCCAGACATGGTCTGCTTCACGTATACCGCAGCCGCGCCGGCGACGATGCCGGCAACCGCCGCGATCGCAACCAGCTTGGTGGGGAAGAGACCCGAAGGTCTTTTTTCTGTCATGTCAATCTCCAGGACGGGCATTCCATGGCCGAGGACCACAAGGACACGAAATCCTCCAACCAGATGTGGGGCGGTCGCTTCGCCTCGGGCCCTTCGGCCATCATGGAGGAGATAAATGCCTCCATCGGTTTCGACAAGAAGCTTTACGCCCAGGATATCCGCGGCTCAAAGGCGCATGCGACGATGTTGGCGCACCAAGGCATCATCTCGGCCGAAGATAAAGACAAGATGCTTCACGGCCTGGACACGATCCTGTCAGAGATCGAAAGCGGTCAGTTTGTCTTCTCGCGCAAGCTCGAAGACATCCATATGAACGTCGAGGCGCGCCTTGCCGACCTGATCGGTTCTGCCGCCGGCCGCCTGCACACGGCCCGCTCGCGCAACGACCAGGTGGCGCTCGACTTCCGCCTCTGGGTGAAGGAAGAGCTGCAGAAGACGGAACAGGCACTAAGCCGCCTGATCGCGGCTTTCCTCGACCGCGCCGAAGAACATGCCGACACCGTCATGCCCGGCTTTACCCATCTGCAGACGGCCCAGCCGGTGACCTTCGGCCACCACTGCATGGCTTATGTCGAGATGTTCGGCCGCGACCGCCAGCGCGTGCGCCATGCCATCGAACACCTGGACGAAAGCCCCATCGGCGCGGCAGCACTCGCCGGCACCGGCTATCCGATCGACCGCCACATGACGGCACAGGCGCTCGGTTTTCGCGAGCCGACCCGCAACTCGATCGACACCGTCTCGGACCGCGACTTCGCGCTGGAATTCCTGTCGATCGCCTCGATTGCCGCTGTGCATCTGTCGCGTCTGGCTGAGGAAATCGTCATCTGGTCGACGCCGCAATTCGGCTTCATCCGCCTGTCGGATGCCTTCTCGACCGGCTCGTCGATCATGCCGCAGAAGAAGAACCCGGATGCGGCCGAACTGGTGCGCGCCAAGACCGGCCGCATCAACGGCTCGCTGATCGCCCTCCTGACCGTGATGAAGGGCCTGCCGCTCGCCTATTCCAAGGACATGCAGGAAGACAAGGAACAGGTCTTTGACGCTGCCGAAAGCCTGGAACTGGCGATTGCTGCCATGACGGGGATGGTGACCGACATGACCATCCGCACCGACAAGATGAAAGCGGCAGCGGGCTCCGGCTATTCGACCGCGACGGACCTGGCCGACTGGCTGGTGCGCGAAGCCGGCCTTCCCTTCCGCGATGCGCACCATGTGACCGGCAATGCGGTTGCCATGGCCGAGAAGAAGGGTTGCGATCTCGCCGAGCTTTCGCTGGAAGAGTTGCAGAGCATCAATGCCGCGATCACGGCCGACGTCTTCAACGTTTTGACCGTGGAAGCCTCGGTCGCCAGCCGCAAGAGCTTTGGCGGCACGGCACCCTCTGAAGTCAGGAAGCAGATCGCCTGGTGGCGTGCCAGAAACTGATAAGGCAACTGATCACGCGAACGCTTGCCAATCATCACGACGAGAGGGGTGCACAAGCGCCCCTTTTTTCGCTAGAGCCTAGAGCAACAACATTTCTATGGACCGGGTCATGGTGAATTCGCTGAAACGCACGACGCTCACGCTCTCTCTGGTGCTGGCCGCCTCGCTGGCTCTCTCCGCCTGCGGCCGCAAGGGCGATCTCGACCCGCCGAGCACGCCTGTTGACCAGCAGAACAAGCGCGGCGTCGAGGCCGAGAAGACACCCGACACCCCCTTCCTCCTCGATCCGCTTCTTTGACAGGGCTTAACCCGTGAACCACTTCGAGTATCGCGACGGCGTTCTCTACGCCGAGGGCGTGGCCATTCCCGAGATCGCACGCACCGTCGGCACGCCTTTCTACTGCTATTCGACCGCGACGCTGGAGCGTCACTACAAGGTCTTTTCCAAAGCCTTCGACGGCGTCGATGCCCTCGTCTGCTACGCGATGAAGGCCAATTCCAACCAGGCCGTCCTGAAGACGCTGGGTCGCCTCGGCGCAGGCGTGGACGTGGTCTCGGAAGGTGAACTCCGCCGTGCACTGGCAGCCGGCATCCCGGCAGAGCGCATCATGTTCTCCGGCGTCGGCAAGACACCGAGCGAGATGGACCTTGGCCTTGAAGCCGGCATCTACTGCTTCAACGTCGAGAGTGAGCCGGAACTGGAAGTCCTGAACCAGCGCGCCATCAAGGCCGGGAAGAAGGCCCATGTCTCCTTCCGCATCAATCCCGATGTGGACGCCAAGACCCACGCCAAGATCTCGACCGGCAAGAAGGAAAACAAGTTCGGCATTTCCTATGAGCGCGCGCGTGCCGTCTATGCACGGGCAGCGACACTGGAAGGCATCCAGGTGTCCGGCATCGACATGCATATCGGCAGCCAGATCACCGATCTGCAGCCCTTTGAAGACGCCTTCCGCCTGCTGCGCGAACTCGTCGAGACGCTGCGTGGCGACGGGCACGGCATCGATCACGTCGATGTCGGCGGTGGCCTTGGCATTCCCTACAAGGACGACAACAATCCGCCGCCGGAGCCGGATGCCTATGCCCGCATCGTCAAGGATCAACTGTCGAGCCTCAACTGCCGCATCGTCACCGAACCCGGCCGCCTGATCGTTGGCAATGCCGGTATCCTGGTGACGGAGGTGATCTACGTGAAGGACGGCGGCGACAAGACATTCGTCATCGTTGACGGCGCGATGAACGACCTCATTCGCCCGACGCTGTATGAGGCCTATCACGAGATCAAGCCGGTGGTTATTTCGGCGGCGAACGCCCCGCGCATCAAGGCCGATGTCGTGGGTCCCGTCTGCGAGACCGGTGACTATCTGGCGCTCGACCGCGAGATGGCCATGCCGAAGCCAGGCGATCTGATCGCCGTTGGCTCGGCCGGTGCCTATGGCGCCGTGCAGGCCGGCACTTACAACACCCGCCGGCTGGTGCCGGAGGTGCTGGTGAACGGCGACGAGTTCCACGTGATTCGCCCGCGTCCGACCTACGAGGACCTGATCGCGCTCGACAGCGTGCCCGACTGGCTGGCCTGATCCATTCACAATTCGGCGATGAGGCGGGAAAAACCCTCACCTCATCCTTGCCGCCCTCGTCTTCGCCACAAAGACTGCTATCTTCGAGAACAATCAGCCGTGTGTGACGCGCGGCGCTCTCGGAGACCAGACGGATGAGCTCTTCCCGCCCGGCCGGCCACAGGAAAGGCGCCTTCAAGGACGACCCGGCACTCGCGCGTCGCGTTGGCGTGAAACGTGTGCTTGCCCGTTCCGTGCTGTTTGCCGAGCGCCTACTGCCGCTCTTCCTGCCGGTCGCGGGCATTGCCGCGCTCTTCGTCTCGCTTGCCTGGTTCGGGGTCTATCGGGAAGTGCCCGACGTCCTTCGCCTCGCGATCGTCTTCATCCTCGTCTTTGCTTTCGTCGCGTCCTTCCTGCCCTTCCTGAAGGTACGTCTGCCGAGTATTCCGGAAGCCGACAGGCTGCTCGAGGAGCGCAACGGCCTCGCTCACCAGCCGGTCGCGGTACAGGACGACCAGATCGCCGCCGAGACGCCCTTTGCCCGCGCGCTCTGGCAGGAACACCAGCGGCGCATGGCCGAGCGGATCGCAGCCCTCGACGCCGGCCTGCCGCAGCCCGATATCGCCCGCTACGACCGCTATGCGCTGCGCGCCGTGCCGGCGCTGCTCTTCGTCACCGCCCTTGCCTATTCCGGCTCCAATGGCGCGGGCCAGATTGCCGATGCCTTCCGCCAGCATGTGCCGGAGAGCGAGGCGCCGACGATCCGCATCGACGCGTGGATCACCCCGCCGGGCTATACCGGCCAGCCTCCGGTCTTCCTGTCCGGCCTCGGCACGCAGGACGCGGCCGGCGTGACCGTCCCGCAGAAATCGAAGATCACCGTGCGCATCAGCGGCGGGGTGTCCGACGAAAAGGTTCTCTTCGTCAAACAGTCGGATGGTGCCGTGCTCGACGTGGCGGAGAAGGACGATGCGGTCCGCACGCCCACGGCCGGCTCCGAGATAGACGCCGTCAGTCAGACGGCCGTCCCGACGCCCCCGCCAGCCCCCGCGCCGAACGCGCCGATGGTTGCCCGCACCCACGAACTGGAACTGGCGGAAGCCGGGGAATTGCGCGTTGCCGACCGCATCTGGACGATCGGCGTGACGCCGGACAAGGCACCTGAGATCGCCTTCGACGGCGTGCCGCGCCGCGCCATCAACGGCGCTCTGGAGATCGCCTTCCTTGCCAAGGATGATTATGGCCTGCGCGAGGCCCATGCGGAGATCGTCCCGGTCGAGGCACAGCCGGGTGCCACCCCGCTCTATCCCCTGCCGGAGTTCAAGCTCGACCTGCCGCGCCACAATGCCCGTGACACCAAGGGGGTTGCGAGCCGCAACATCACCGAACACCCGCTCGCCGGCCAGATGGTGACGATCACGCTGGTTGCGACCGACAGCGCCGGCCAGACGGGCCGCAGCGAACCGGTCGAGATGCAACTGCCGTCGCGCAACTTCAACGAACCGCTGGCGGCTTCCGTGGCCGAGCAGCGGCAGATCTTTGCTCTCGACACCCGCCAGATGCCGCAGGCGATCGCCTTCAACGAGGCCATCGTGTTGCGGGCCGACGAGACCATCCCGGATCTTGGCAACTTCATCGCGCTGGAAAGCGCCCGTGCCCGGATGAACATGGCGCGCGGGGAGGAACAGCTGAAGGACACGGCAGACTATCTCTGGGAGATCGCGCTCGGCATGGAGGACGGCGATCTGTCGCTGGCCGAACGCCGTCTGCGCGACGCCCAGCAGGCGCTGTCCGAGGCGTTGGAGAACGGTGCAAGCGATGAGGAAATCCAGCGGCTGATGGCCGAGCTGCGCTCCGCGATGCAGGAGTTCCTCCAGGCGCTGGCCGAGCGTATGCCGAACCAGCAGGGCGAGCCGCAGCAGAATGCGCAGAACATGCTGCGTCAGCAGGATCTCGACAACATGCTCGACCAGCTGGAAAACCTGGCCCGCTCCGGCAACCGCGACCAGGCGCAGCAGCTTCTGTCGGAACTGCAGCGCATGATGAACAACCTGCAGGCAGGCCGCCCGCAGCAGGGCCAGCAGCAGCAGAACAGCGAGGCCCGCCAGCAGATCGACAAGCTCGGCGAGATCATGCAGGAACAGCAGCGGCTGATGGACGAAACCTTCCGCCTCGACCAGGCCCTGCGCGACCGCATGCAGCGCGGCGATCCGCAGCAGGGCGAGGAAGGTGCCGAGGGCCAGCAGCAGCAGGGTCAGCAGCAGCAAGGCCAGCAGGGTCAACAGGGACAGCAAGGCGAACAACGCCAGCAGAACCTGGACGGCATGACTGCAGAACAGTTGCGCGAGGCGCTGAGACAGTTGCGCGAGCAGCAGGAACAGCTTGGCCAGCAGCTCGGCGAATTGCAGGAGGGCCTGAAGGGTCTCGGCATGGAGCCGGGCCCAGGCTTCGGCGAAGCGCAGCAGGAGATGCAGGGCGCCGGCGAAGCCCTCGGCCAGGGTCAGGGTGGCCCGGCCGTGGAAGGCCAGGGACGCGCCATGGAGGCGCTCCGTCAGGGTGCCCGTGACATGATGAACCAGATGATGCAGGCGCAGCAGGGCCAGGGCGGCCAGGGTCCGCAGATGGGCCAGGGCCAGGGCAACCAGGACGGCCGCGACCCGCTGGGCCGCCCAAGGGCCACCAGCGGCCCCGACTTCGGCGAGCAGGTCAAGGTTCCCGACGAGATCGACGTGCAACGCGCCCGCGAGATCCTGGAAGCCATCCGCGAAAAACTCGGCGAGAACTCGAGCCCCGAGATCGAACGGCGCTATCTGGAACGGTTGCTCGACATCCAGTGAGGCCCTAGCGGTTTTGCAGAAACGACAACGCCCGCATCAGCGGGCGTTTGTTTGTTCAGCGATGTGTTCGGCAGTCTCAGCCGGCAAGCGCTGAAGCCACGGCCTTGCGGATATCCGGCAGGGCGAAGGGCTTGGAGACGACGTCGACGATCTTTGCCGAGAGGTCGTCGGCACGCTCGCGCTGTTCGGCATAGCCGGTCATCAGCAGGATCTTCATCTCAGGAAACTCGGAATGGGCGCGATGGGCAAGCTCGATGCCGTCCATGACGGGCATGCGGATATCGGAGAGCAGCAGGTCGAAGGCGCTTTCGGAGAGCTTTTCGAGACCTTCGGCACCATCAGCAGCCTCATGCGTCTCATGGCCATCGAGGCGAAGCGCACGTGCCACGAAAGAGCGGAGGGAGTCTTCGTCTTCGGTGATGAGGATTCTCGCCATGGTTGAAGTCTTCTCCCGCGTCCTTTGTGCCTTGCGAGAGGCAAATCACCAGACTTTCCTTGTCGAGTGGTAAACGCGGGACGCCTCGTCCCGCGCGATGGTTAACAGCTCACTGCCGGTCGATGGCCAGATGTTCCCTTCTGGAACAGCTCAGGCGTCGCCGGTGACCACGCCGACGAAGGGCAGTTCGCGGAAGGCGTAAGCCACGTCCATGCCATAGCCGACGACGAAATAATCGGGGCATTCGAAGCCGACGTAATCGGCCTCAAACACTTCTTTCCGCTTCACTTTCTTGTCGAGAAGAACGGCGATCGTGACATTGGCGGCACCCCGCTCGAACATCAGCTCCTTGGCGAAAAGCAGCGTGCGGCCGGACTCGAGAATGTCGTCGATGAGGAGGATGTTGCGCCCCTTCACGTCACTGTCGATGTCCTTGATGATCTTCACACCCTGGGAGACCGTGCCTGTGCCATAGCTGGACAGGGTGATGAATTCGACTTCGGGCGCGAGACCCACATCATGCAACGCACGAATGAGGTCGGCGGCAAAGATGAAGGAGCCCTTGAGCACGGAGATGACCAGGAGGTCGTCGCAGGGACCCTTTATGATATCCTGGGCAAGTTCGAGATTACGCTGCCGGATCTGCTCGGCGGTAAAGAGCGGTTCGATGTTCTTTCCGCGAACAACGGGCATGGGAAACTCCTAGCGTGTCGACCTGAGGTCCTTGAGCCGGCAATCTGCCGGAAAGGCACGGGCCTTAGCACACTGGCGGCGCCTTAGGCACCCGCCTCTTCGAAGGAAAGCCGGACTTCCGGTATTTTTCCACCAGGATGCTGGAGCCGGGTGACAATCCCTCGGCTCTCGCCACCATCAAGACTGTCCACCGGCGGCTCGATATAGGTGCTGGCAATGACCTGACCGTCGATGAGAAGATCGGCACGAAGCTTGGGAAGCATCACTTCGCGGCCGGTACGGTTTTCGACGATGGCGTTGAGCAGCAGCACGCGCATGCCGTTGCGGTCCTGGGGTGTCAGATTCACATGGGTCAAGTCGAGCGGCTTGGCGGCAATTTCCGGATGTTCCCCACTGCCGAAGACGAGATGGCCGGCCAAGGAGAACATCGACACGAATGCGATCGCCACAAGAAGCGAGAAGGCGACGTCGGAGAGCCGCTGGAGGCGGGCTTCGACGACGTCGAACCCCGTGCGCAGCAAAGTACAAAAATCAGAGGGAGCGGGTACAATGGAGGGCGCTGCGGCCGGACGGAGCGCCGGCTTGGGCGTCTCGCGCACGGTGACGAACTGCGCGTCAACAACGTCGGGACGACCCATGCGCTGCTGCGGCTCGATCCGGCGGCGGGCACGATCCGGCGGCAGGAGATCAAGGTCCGCGGCAGCGGCCTGCTTCTGATGACGGAAAGCGCTCATGCGTGCGGACCTTTCGCACAGCCAAATCGGATACCCCGAAAGTCGGCGGTTGAAACGAATCCTCTCCAGACGTAAATTCAAATGGTTAATGCTTCGGAAAGATGGGCGGAAAAGCCCGGGAACCGGGAGCATGTTTACCGGCCGTTGACGATCTTCGTTTACGAGCCCCAGACCTCGGACACGTCAGACTGGGCCCCCTTTGATCCATTTCGAAAATGTCGGCCTGCGCTATGGGATGGGACCGGAGATCCTCCGCGACCTGACCTTCGACCTGCCGAAAGGGTCTTTCCAGTTCCTGACCGGCCCCTCCGGCGCCGGTAAGACCACGCTGCTGCGCCTGCTGTTCATGTCGCTGCAGCCGACGCGCGGCCTGATCAAGAGTTTCGGCCGCGACATCACCAGCATTCCGCGCAGCGAACTGCCGATGCTGCGCCGTCGCGTGGGCATCGTCTTCCAGGATTTCCGTCTGCTGGATCACCTGACCACCTATGAGAACGTCGCGCTGCCGCTGCGCGTGCGCGGCAAGGCCGAGCAGACCTACAAGCAGGACGTCATCGAACTCCTGAAATGGGTGGGCCTCGGCGAACGCATCAACGTGCTGCCCCCGGTGCTTTCGGGTGGCGAGAAACAGCGCGTGGCGATTGCCCGCGCCCTGATCGACCGGCCGGAAATCCTGCTCGCCGACGAGCCGACCGGCAATGTCGATCCGCCGATGGCCCGCAGGCTGCTCAGCCTCTTCCTGGAACTGAACCGCCTCGGAACCGCCGTCGTCATCGCGACCCACGATCTCGCGCTGATGGACCAGGTGGATGCGCGACGGATGATCCTCACCGACGGGCGGCTCGACATCTATGAATGAGATCGCCAAAAACGCAAACCAGAACCCTGGCCAGAAGAAACGCCGCGTCGAGATGACGGTGAGGCCAACAGGCCCGATCCTGCCGCCTTCCAACATTCAGGGCAATGCGCTGATGGTGGTGATCGCCATCATGGCCTTCCTCGCCTGCCTGACACTCGGCGGCGTCTCCATGGTGCGGGCAACAGCGTCGAGCTGGCAAAGCCAGATTTCGCGCGAGATCACCATCCAGATCACGCCGGAGGATGGCCTCGACATGGGTGCGGCGCTGGTAAAGGCCCGCGATCTGGCACTGACCTTCGTCGGCACGCGCGACGGCCAGATCATGGACGACAGCGCAACGGCCCGCCTGCTCGAACCCTGGCTCGGCACAGGCCTCAATCTCGAAGACCTGCCCGTGCCGCGCCTGATCGTCATCACCATTGACGAGACCAATCCGCCGGATTTCGAGGCCATGCGCGCGCTCCTCAAAGTGGAAGTGCCGCAGGCTTTCCTCGACGACCACCGCACCTGGGTCGACCGGCTGGTGCAGATGGCGAACACGACCGTGCTGATCGGCTCGGGCATTCTGATCCTTGTCTTTACCGCTATGGTGCTGACCGTGGTCTTCGCGACCCGAGGTGCCTTGTCGGGTAATCGCCACATCATCGAGGTACTGCATTTTGTCGGGGCCGAAGGGAGCTTCGTTGCGAAGGAATTCCAGAAGCATTTCCTCAAGATCAGCCTCAAGGGGGCGGCCGCCGGCGGCTTGCTTGCCGCAGCCTTCTTTGCGCTCGCCAGTTTCTGGCAAAGCCGCTCGCTGGCGACCCCCGAAAGCGACCAGGCGACGGCACTCTTCGGCACCTTCACCATGGGCTGGGGCGGTTACATCGGCATCTTCGCAACCATGATCGTCATCGCACTGTTGACCACGATTACGGCACGGCTGACGGTGATGCGCACGATCTACGAAATCGACCTCATTCGCTCCGATCCGGCCCGCACAGACGGCCTCTTGGACGACTGACGAAAACTCGTATGTTGACTTGCCTTAAAGCCGCCTGTTCGCTGTGGGAAATCCCGGCTATTCACGGGCCATGAGCATGGATCGCATGACGCCAAATCAACCGTTGCGTGACGGCGACCGACCCCGTTCGGGCGTCGGCCTGTTTGCGCGAAAAGGCTTGATCCGCAGGGCATTGCGCTATGGCGGCATGCTCGTGATCCTGTGTGCCGCAGTCCTTGTGGCGGGCTTCCTCGTCTTTGCTGATTCGGTCACCGGCATGCGTCCACCGGAGACCGTGAAGGCCGATGCGATCGTGGTGCTGACCGGCGGCTACCAGCGGATCGAGCAGGCGATCGATCTCCTGAAGCGGGGCTATGGCGAAAGACTGCTGATCTCGGGCGTCAATCCGGCGACGACGCCGGGCCAGATCCGCAAGGCGACGCGGACATCACCGGATATCTTCGAATGCTGCGTCGACATCGGCTACGGCGCGATCGACACGATCGGCAATGCGAATGAGACGGCAATCTGGATCCGAGACAAGGGCTATCGATCGGTGCTGGTCGTCACCAGCAATTATCATCTGGCGCGCAGCCTGATGGAGCTGCGCCGCGGCGATCCGAATACGCAGTTTATCGGCTATCCCGTGGTCAATGCCGATCTGAAGACACGCGCCTGGTACAGCGAGCCGGACGCGATGCGCACCATGCTCTCCGAATACGGCAAGACGATCGTCGCCTATGTCAGGGGCGTGACCGGCTGGAGCCGTGACCAGGGACTGCGCCCGGAAGGCGAAATCACTGAATCAGGCAGCAGCTCCTGATCGGCCGGTTCACGCAAGCGCTTTTGCTTAACGCAGTTTTCCTCTAAGGACGTCTTCGCCCGCCCTCGAGAGCCCCAAGATATGATTGCGCTACGCTCCATTCTCTTCAACACTGCCTTCTACGCCAATCTGATCCTCAGGATGATCGTGCTGTCGCCGATCTATTTCCTGCTGCCGCGCAAGAAGGCCTTCTTCGTGCCGAAGGACTGGGCGCGCGCCAATCACTGGCTGATGGAAAAGATCGTTGGCACGACCTTCACGGTCGAGGGACTGGAGAACATTCCGAAGAGTGGCGGCTACATCCTTGCCCCCAAGCATCAGTCCTTCTGGGACACCTATGCGCTGCTGCCCTGGCTGGACGACCCGGTCTATATTCTGAAGCGCGAGCTGATGTGGATCCCGATCTTCGGCTGGTATGTCGCCAAGCAGCGCATGATCCCGGTCAATCGCGGCGCCAAGGGCAAGGTGATGGCGCAGGTCATCGAGCGCACCAAGCTGGAAATGGCAAACGGCCGCCAGCTGATCATTTATCCCGAAGGCACGCGCCGCCCGCCTGGCGCACCGCCGGATTACAAGTACGGTATCGCGCGCCTCTACCGGGACATCAACGTCCCGGTCGTGCCTGTCGCCATGCATCCCGGCCTGTTCTGGCCGCGCCGCAAGTTCCTGCGCTTTCCGGGCCATTTTGTCGTGCGCATCCTCCCGCCGATCGAACCGGGTCTCGATCCCGACGTCTTCCACGACACCCTGATGGAGCGGCTGGAGGCAGCAAGCGACGAATTGCTGGTCAAGACGGCGAAGGACAACCCCGATCTGCCCCTGCCGCCCACCGCCGTCAACCGACTGAAGGAACTCGGGGCGCTCTGAGCGCATTGCTGGAATGCAAAGGATCAATCACCGGACGGATCGGTGCTGATCGCCGAGGCCACGCTTTCGAGCCAGTGATCGCGAATGCCGAGTTCGCGCAAATGGGCGACCGTATTGGCGACATAGACCGGATTGGGGCCGGACCGGCCGACTGCACTCTGGACGATGCCGGCCGCCACATCGACCGTAACGGCGCCGGCATATTGCGGATGGGCACGGTCGATGACGTAGGTCAGGGCGCGGACGTCGCGACCATCGGCGAGACGCGTTCGCACGTGACGTTCGAGATAGACGCTGGTGACGAGTTCGCGTTCGCGCAGATAGTCGACGGTGGACCGCCACTCGGACGGCGCCACGCGGAAGGCGACGCCCTTGCAGGAACCGCCCCGGTCGAGCCCGAGCACGAGGCCCGGACGTTCTTCGGTCCCGCGATGAACATAGGAGCGGACACAGAGCGAACGACGATATCCGCCGAGATGGGCCAGCACCCGCTCTTCATGGGGGAAGCCGGGATTCCACATCAGCGAGCCGTAGCCAAAGACCCAAAATTCGTCCATATCGCACGCCAATCCAAGATACGAAGATCGCAACGAGGAGCATCCCATGGCCATGTCGACCGCGCCAGAAAGCCCGATCAGCCGCAAGGTTGTCCGGCTCGGCGTTTTGATCGTCCTCGTCATCGCTGTCTATAGTGTCGGATGGTATTTCGCTGCGGAATATCTGAAGAATCGCATTCTGAACTTCTTCGCCGGCGGAAATCCCGCCGGCGTGACCGCCTCTTGCGAGGATGCGACCATGGGTGGCTATCCCTTCCGCTTCCGCCTGAATTGCTCCCGGCTCGCATTCGACGATCACTTCCAGGGTGTCGCGGCCTCCTTCGGCCCGGTGCGGGCGGCCGCCCAGATCTACAATCCCGGCCAGGTCGTCTGGGAAATGGATGCGCCGGCCGAAATCCGCTCGGCGCTCGGCTACAACACTGCACTCGACTGGACCAATATGCAGTCGAGCTTTCGCATCGGATTGTCGGGTCTGTCGCGCAGTTCGCTCGTCCTGGAAGGTCTGAACGCCACAGTGACCTCGACCACGTCCAGCCTGCAGGTGCAGGTGGCCGTACCGAGCGCCCAGTCGCATGTGCGCCAGAACGAGGGCAATCTCGATTATGCGACGATTGTACGTGACATGGTCGTATCAATCGGCGGCGAGAAGATCGCGCTTCCGCCGATTTCGACGAGCCTCGACGCCACGCTGGCCGACAGGGGCGGGTTGCTCGACCCCAGGGTCGCGCAGGATCAGCGGCTCTACGGCACCAAGGGCGAGATCCGCCGCATGGTCGTCGATATCGGCGAGGGCCGTGTTCTGACGCTGAGCGGTCCCTTCGAAGTGGGCGAGGACGGTCTGCTCTCGGGGCGCATCAAGGTCGAGGTCGAACAGATCCGCGCCTGGCGCGATGCAGTGAAGACGGCCTATCCGGAGCAAGCCGACATGATCGACAATGTCGCGAATGTGCTGAGGGCGCTCGCCTTCGGTCGCGACGAAAGCGAGGCCGAGATCACCATCCAGAATGGCGTGGCCGCGCTCGGCTTCATCCCGCTCGGACAGATCCCGCCGCTCTGAGGCAGCGGGAACGCCTCACTTGTCCAGCGAGTGGCGGCCGAAGTCCGGCACGTCGACGTCCTGGCCGGCCTGGACGATCGAGCGCCGGATCGTGCGGGTACGCGAGAAAAGCTCGAACAGCTTGTCGCCCTCGCCCCAGCGGATCGCCCGCTGCAGATAGGCGAGGTCTTCCGAAAAACGCGCCAGCATTTCCAGGATCGCATCCTTGTTGTGCAGGCAGACGTCCCGCCACATGGTGGGATCGGAGGCTGCAAGACGGGTGAAATCGCGGAAACCCGACGCCGAATACTTGATGACTTCCGATTCCGTCACCGCTTCCAGATCATCGGCCGTGCCGACGATGTTGTAGGCGATGATGTGCGGCAGGTGCGAGACGATGGCGAGCACCTTGTCATGATGCTGCGGGTCCATCTCGTCACACATCGAGCCCAGCGCCTCCCAGAAACCGCGCAGGCGGGCAAGCGCTTGCGCGTCCGTGCCTTCGAGCGGCGTGAAGATGCACCAGCGGCCTTTGAAGAGGCCGGGGAAACCGGCATCGGGACCGGACTTTTCCGTGCCCGCCAGCGGGTGGCCGGGAATGAAATGCACATGATCCGGCATATGCGGTGCCATTTGCGCGATGACGGATGCCTTGGTCGAGCCGACATCGGTGACGATGACGCCGGGTTTCAGGTTCGGCGCGATCTGCTGGGCAACCGCTTCCGAAGCGCCGACCGGCACGGAGACGATGACGAGATCCGCATCCTTCACGGCGTCCGCTGCGGAGGCGATGTAAGCCGTGCCGAGCTCCAGTTCTTCCGCCCGATTCAGCGTCTCGGCGCTGCGGGTCGAAATGACGACCTCCTTTGCCAGGCCGAGCTTCTTCACGTCACGGGCGATCGACGAGCCGATGAGGCCGATGCCGATCAGGGCGATGCGGTCGAACAGGATTTCAGACATCACGTGCGTTCCATGAATTCAGTGAGGGCGGCGATGACGCCGGTATTGGCCTCGTCGCTGCCGATCGTCATGCGGAGTGCATTGGGAAAACCATAGGACGAGACGGCGCGCAAGACGAAGCCGTGCGCAGTAAGGAAGGCATCGGCATCGGCGGCGCGCTTTCCGTTCTGGTCCGGGAAGTGGATGAGGATGAAATTCGTGACCGAGGGTGTGACCTCAAGGCCAAGTGCTGTGAGCGCCTCCGAGACGCGCGCGAGCCAGACCTGATTGTGCTCGACGGCTTTCGCCACATGCGTCTGGTCGCGCATGGCAGCAGCACCGGCAAGCAGAGCCGGCGTATTGATGTTGAACGGCCCGCGCACCCGGTTCATCGTGTCGATGATTTCGGCGGGGCCATAGATCCAGCCGATGCGCAGCGCCGCAAGCCCGTAGACCTTTGCGAAGGTCCGGGTCATCACGACATTCCGGTTGGCAGAGACGAGCTCGATGCCAGCCTCGTAATCATTGCGGCGGACATATTCGGCATAGGCGGCATCGAGCACCAGGATGACATTTGCAGGAAGAGCCGCATGCAGACGCTTGATGTCGGCATAGGGCACATAGGTGCCGGTCGGGTTTCCGGGATTGGTGAGGAAGACCATCTTCGTGCGCTCGGTGACGGCGGCAAGGATCGCATCGACATCGACGCGCCGATCGGTCTCCGGAACCGTCACGGGTGTTCCGCCTGATGCCAGGATCTGGATGCGGTAAAGCAGGAAGCCGTGTTCGGTGATGATGCCTTCGTCGCCAGGGCCGAGATAGATATTGGCGAGCAGGGCCAGCAATTCTCCAGACCCGTTGCCGCAGAGGATATTGGCAGGGTTCAGCCCATGCACCTCGGCGATTACATCGCGGAGCAGGCGCGCCTGACCGTCGGGATAAATCTCAAGCTTGGAGGCGGCGGCCTGGAAGGCCTCGATCGCCGACGGGCTCGGGCCGAGCGGCGTTTCATTGGACGACAACTTGAAGACTCGGGAAACCCCACCGGCATGCTCCTTGCCAGGAACATAGGCGGCGATCTCCATGACCCCGGCACGGGGAATCGGTTTCGTCGAAGCAGTCATGAGGCGTCTTTCCGGTCGTCGGCCAAGCAGGAGACGACCCTTCACATGGTCTCGGGATTACTGCGGAAAGCTCCGTTTGTCGAGGCGGGCGAGCGCCACAGCCTGTCCATCCGACGCCCGGCTGATGACGCGGTTCAGGCCCCGGGCAACCGAGTGCGGGTGGTCGGCACGCCCTGAGGCGCGAGCACTGGCTTGAACACGCGGCGCGAGGCGCGCGAAGCGACCGGCAGTCCCTGATAGAGACGCTTCTGCGCCTCGACCACGATGACGCCGGAAAAGGCAGGCCAGAGAACGCGGCCAAGCCTTTCGAAACCGCGCCGGAGGCGAAGGATCGCGCGGATTTTTGAGGGCGGGAAGAACAGGGCTTCGGCAGAAGCCCCGGGGGTAAAATTGGTCTCGCGCAACAGCAATGTCAGCTGGCCGCGCGAATAGGGACGGCCCGATCCGAAGGGCGTGTGCTCCATGCGCGCCCAGACACCGCGTCGATTGGGCACGACGATGACGAGACGTCCGCCCGGTGCCAGTACCCGCCAGATCTCCTTCAGCGTCTCGCGCGGGTTCTCGGCAAATTCCAGCGAATGGACCATCAGCACGCGGTCGACGGAACTGTCCGGCAGCGGTAGTTCCTCGTCAAAGACCAGCGCCGTGGCAGAAGGCTCACCGACCGGCCAGTTCACCGCCCCCTGCCCTGCCGGCATAAAGGCCATTGTGCGCTCTGTGTCGGCGCGGAAACGATCGAGGAAGGGAGTGCAATAGCCGAGGCCGACCAGACGCTCCTGCGGCAGCCGCGCCCAGACGGAGGAAACGGCCATTGCAATCGACTGCTCGGCCACGCGACCGAGCATCGTATAATAAAACTGCCTCAGATCGACGATATCGACATGCATGAACTTATTGTTAGCAGCCCATCATTGGACTTCAAGGCGTGAGAGGGTACATTCGCCGCAAAGAGGTGGGACATAAAAAGCGGGTCGACAATGAAATCACTGCAGATTGAAGTTTTCATCTGCCGAAGTGACAACTTCGGCGTACTTCTTCACTGCCCGGAGACGGGTGAAACGGCGTCGATCGACGCACCGGAACTCGATCCGATCGTCAAGGCAGCCGAAAAGCGCGGTTGGACGATCACCCATGTCTTCACCACGCATCATCATGGCGACCATGTCGAGGCGAACCTTGCACTCAAGGAAAAATACGGTTGCGAGATCATGGGCCCGCGCAACGAGGCGGCAGCTATCCCCGGCATCGACCGAACGGTCGGCGACGGTGACGAATTCACCTTCGGCAAGCGGCCGGTGCGCGTGATCGAGACGCCGGGCCATACTGCGGGCCATATCTGCTACTACCTGCCAGAAGACATGCTTCTCTTTGCCGCCGACACGCTTTTCGCGCTCGGCTGCGGCCGCCTGTTCGAACGCTCGGCGCTCGACATGTGGCACTCGCTACAGAAGCTTGCAGAACTGCCCGACGAGACGATCGTCTATTTCGGCCATGAATACACGCTCTCCAATGCCCGATTCGCGGTGACCATCGACCCGGAAAATGCCCGGCTGAGATCGCGCGCAGAACTGATCGAGATGCAGCGCAAGCGCGGCGATTTCACCATTCCGACGACGATCGGGTTCGAGAAGGAGACCAACCCCTTCCTGCGGGCCGGTGAACCGGATATCCGCCGGACGCTTGGCATGGAAGGCGCAACCAATGACGAGGTCTTTGCCGAAATCCGCAAGCGCAAGGACACGTTCTGATGCAGGCAGCCGACATTATCGAAACACTCGGCATGCAGCGCCATCCCGAGGGTGGCTGGTATGTAGAGACGTATCGCGACGAATACGGCGGACCCCGCGGCCATTCGACGGCGATCTATTATCTTCTTGAGGCAGGCGAGCGATCGCATTGGCACAAGGTGAAGGATGCGGCCGAGGCCTGGCATTATTACGCCGGATCGCCACTTGCGCTGCATCGATCGAAAGACGGTATCCATCAGGAGACTGTGGTGCTGGGGCTGGATCTCGGCGCGGGGCAACGCCCCCAGGCGATCATCGAAGCCGATGAATGGCAGGCGGCAGAAAGCCTGGGGGAATTCACCCTTGTCGGCTGCACGGTCGCACCCGGCTTCGACTTCTCCGTCTTTGAAATGGCACCGCCAGGCTGGGCGCCCGGCCGGTAAATCCCCGGTCAATACGGACTGAGCGTAACCGTCAGGATCACTTGCGCCGCATAATAGGTCACCCAGACGACATAGGCGGCGGCTCCATCCAGGGGATGGTCAGGGCTGTTCCAGTATTTTCGCATCGTCAGCACGAGATCGGACAGCATGAAGAGGCTGGCACCGACAAAGACGAGCGGGTTCGGGAGGCCCAATGTCAGCCAGACGAGCCCCATGAAGAGCAGGACGTAGAGACAGATGGGGAGCGCCAGTCGTCCGGCCGGTCTCCAGATGCGCACAAGAACGCCGAGCGTGAGCGCAGCGACAAGGCCGCCCGCAACGATGCGCCAGGGCGCGGCGAAAGCGATCCATGGATCGGCGATGGAAATCAGAAACAGGACATAGGCGACGTGCGCGGACAGGAAGGCCGCGACACCGCCGATGAAGGCACGTTCGCCCTCGAAGGCGAGCGACAGATCACCGAGCGCACCAAGGGCGAGCGCCGCGACCAGCAGTGGATGCGCGCCGACGAGCAAGGCGTAGATCGAGAGCAGCAGAACGGGAATTGTTTTCCAGCCGGCCCGGACAAGCGTCTTTTCTCGCGGCAGGATCCAGAGATAGCTGGTGCCGAGCGCGATGGAGAGCCAGAGGATACCGGTCGCGCTTGCCATTCCATCCCCCGTCAGGTCCGCCGCCCCTTGTTCCGGAAGACCATATCGCGAGCGGCAAGCACTGCGCCACCGGTGATCAGCAGGCAGGACAGGCCAATTCTGACACTCAGTTCGCCATAGCCGAACAGGATCAGGATCAGTGTCGATAGGAGCGGCGCTGCATAGCTCGAGGCCCCGAGGATCTGGATGTCGCCGTTCTTCACGCCGTAGTCCCATACATAGAAGGCGAGCCCCACCGGAAGCAGGCCGAGACCGACCACGGCCGCCCATTGCGCCGTCGTGTCCGGCCAGACCGTGGTTTCGAGAAGGAGGTGGCAGACAAGCGACAGGAGCGCGGTGGCGAGGCAGAAGCCGGTGACGACATCGGTGGACACGGCTTCGAACTTGCGGCTGACGAGCGAATAGCCGGCCCAGGTGAAGGCGCAGAGGAAGGCTGTGAAATAACCGAGGTTATAAGCCGGATCGAAGGCGAAGCCGTTCTTCCCGATGATGAGCACGGTGCCGGCAAGGCCACAAAGTGCACCGACGATATGGTGCCAGCCGAGCTTTTCACCCGGCAGGAGCGCCGAGCCGACCACGATAAAGAGTGGCCAGAGATACGCGATGAGACCAGCCTCGACGGCCAGCGCATTCCGAAGCGCCGTGAAATAGAGGAAGTGGTAGCCGAAGAGCCCGCCGACACCGGCGAGCCAGACCTTCGGCGGCTGCCGCAACTCTTTGAGGCGTTCCGGCCGCGCGATGAACAGCAGGATGCCGGGAAGGCTACCGATGGCGAAGGTGATGGCCGAAAGCTGGAAGGGCGGCATGGTGCCGGAGGCCGCCGTCATGAGGGCGAGGAAAGACCACATCAGGATCGCGGTGAACCCGATGAGCGTTGCCTTGGTCTTCATGAAATCCCCTGATGCGGGGCGTACCCGCTGAAACTAGCCGTCGAACTTTTCTGCGGTCACATGCACCGTCCCATAACGGGTCGGGATCTTCGCATAGACAGGAGCATATAGCTTCAGCGTCGCCGTCTTGGCAAACCAGATCTCCATGCCGGTGACCGACTTCAGATATTCGATGTCCTTGCGACCGGCGCGATAGCCGGACTTCGGCACATAGCGCACCGAGCAGACGATCGCCTGACCCTTTGCATTGCCAGCAGAGAAGGATGCTTTGCGGCTGGGAGACAGGACCAGGTCCATCCGGCTTTCGCCGTCATAGACAGGCAGGGTCTGCCCGCAGACTTCAGCATCACCGGGAATGAGCAAAGCGCCGATCGGATCGAGCACGGCCTTGAGATCGGCGGGCTTCACCGGCACCCAGGACTTGGGCTTCGGGCGCTCGGGCTTGACGCGGGTCTCCACGACATCGCCGCCGGAAAACAGGACTTCATAGATGCTCGCCCGCTTCCCACTCTTGTAGTCCAGTGCATATCGCTGCGGGATCATCCGCCCACCGGTCATCGTGCCGCTCACGGTGCTCTTGGCGGCCACTTCGCGCACGATGTCGACGAGGCCGGACGAATGGAACTGGCCGGAGATCGTATAACGGTCGGAGACAACCTCCGTCTGGAAGGTCATGCGGGCAATGGGTAGAATGCCCAAGGCCACGCTGTAGCTGGTATCATAGCGATAATCCGACGCGCCGACGGCTGCAGGCATCAGGGCGAGGAAGGCAAGGGCAAGGCCGGTGGAACGCAAGGCGCCGTCTCCAGATGGGGGCAGGGCCGGAATACCGGCGCAATCGAGCATGCATACTTGCCACGGACTGTGGCAAGAAAATATCCGAGAGGCAGCCCGTCGCCGGAAAATCCAAGGTTTGGCTTGACGCGCCGGTTCTCACTGACTATAGAACCGCAACTTTCCAATCAGACGCTGTTGGATTGCCTCGCCGGCATTTGGCCGGAAGCGATGCGATGGCCTAGAAAAACAATAGGTGTACCATGTCCCGCAGTTGCGAATTGACCGGCAAGGGCGTCCAGTCGGGCAACAACGTGAGCCACGCGAACAACAAGACCAAGCGCCGGTTCCTTCCGAACCTGTGCGACGTCACGCTGATCTCGGACGCTCTGAACCAGCGCTTCCGCCTGCGCGTTTCGGCTGCTGCCCTGCGCACGGTTGAGCATCGCGGTGGTCTCGACGCGTTCCTGCTCAAGGCTTCCGAAACCGATCTGAGCATGCGCGCTCGTCTGCTGCGTCGCCAGATCGTCAAGAAGACCGCTGAAGCCGCTTAATAGCGTATTTCGGCAAGACATTCGGAAGGCTTGGCCGGATCTCCGGGCAAGCCTTTTCGTTTGAGATGAGCACGCAGGCGAGACCTGTTGGCACTCCCATTACATCATTGTCCTCCAACTGGTGGCATCACCCAGGATAAAAAAATGCTGAACAAGCGCTATTTCCTCATCTACAGCCTGCTGATGACGGCCGTCGTCGTTGCATCGAACTTCCTCGTCCAGCACCCGGTCAACGGCGTTCTGGCAGGCATCAATCTCGCCGATCTCTTGACCTACGGCGCCTTCACCTACCCGATCGCCTTCCTCTTCACCGACCTGACCAACCGTCAGTTCGGCCCTCAGGTTGCACGCCGCGTGGTGCTTGTCGGCTTCATCGCCGGCGTTCTCCTGTCCATCCTGCTTGCCACGCCACGCATTGCGGTCGCATCGGGCACGGCCTTCCTGGTTGGCCAGCTGCTCGATATCTCGGTCTTCAACCGCCTGCGCCAGCAGTCCTGGTGGAAGGCGCCGCTGATGGGCTCGCTGATCGGCTCCGTGCTCGACACGGTGATTTTCTTCTCGCTCTCCTTCGCGCCTGTCTTTGGCTTCATCGGCCCGAATGACGACTTCGCGATCGCCGCCGCCCCGATCCTCGGCGTGATGTCGGCTGAAGCACCGCGCTGGATCTCCTGGGCGATCGCCGATTTTGGAGTGAAGATGCTGATCGGCGTGATCATGCTCCTGCCTTACGGCGCCCTGATGAGCGTTGTACGCCCCATGCCGACGGCCGCACGTTCGGCCTAACGCAGACATAATCGAAGGAAATCACGGACAGCCTCGGGAAACTGGGGCTGTTTGCTTTTCGAGATAAGAAAATCAGTTCTGCGGCGCGAGCCGAAACTCGAGCATCAGCGTCCGCTGCAGGATAGAGTGGTTGTCGTCAGAGACGATGATCAGGCGCACAGAACCATCCGCCTCGGGGATCGCGTCGAGGCCTTCCATATTGTCGATCTGCGACCGGTAATTCGCTTCGAACAGGATCTCTCCGTCGACCAGCGCATCCGGCCGTATGCTGGCGCCGCCGACCCTGCGCAAGCGCATGCCCACGCCTGTCGCGATCGAGAAGCGGCGTTCGAGCAGCAGCAGATCGCCGCCGGGCAGGAAGGCAGCATCGGTGATCTCGAAGTCGTCGCGTGGGCGCACGCGGAATTCACCGGCAAGCGGCCCGCCGACGATGGCAGCGTAGATGTTGCCGTTTTCGTCGAAACTCTTCTCGGTGATCGCAACCAGGGCCCCCTCGACCGGGCTGCCCTTGGGCGCGATGACGAGGGATTCGAAGCCGCCATTGCTGTGCAGGATGTCGAGGTCGAAGGGAAAGGCGATCGGGGCAGACGGCAGCGCCTTGCCGAGATCGGCGAGCGGCGCATAGGTGACGACACGATGCCGCTGTTCGAAGCCGACAAAGGCGCGCTCTCCGTCCAGCGCCAGGCTTTCAGCATCGACAAGGTACTTGCTCGGGCTTTCCCGGCCCGACGCATCGAGGAGCGGCGCGAGGCGGACGGCTTCGAGCCCTGCAAGACGCCCCCCTGCATCCCGCTGAATGCGCCCTTCGATCCAGTAGCCCGTATCGAAGACACCGATGAAGGACTGCGCGTCGCGGAAGCGGATCGACGAAAATGCCCCGAACAGGGGTTCCGGCGACGAGAGCTCTATGCCACCGAGGAAGGTAAGGCCTGGCGACAGCGTCGGACTGCCGCCGAGATCGGTGATCACGTCACTCTCGACGGCGATGGGCAGCGTCTCGCCGGGCAGGATGGTGGCTGGTGTACAGGACCCAAGCGCGACGAGCACCGACAGGGCGCAGGCGCTCGCCAGCATCCGTGCGGATCGCTCAGGCACGCAGGCGCGCCCTACCCGACCCACCCGAGGGCTTTTCCTCGAAGAGCGAGGCGAGCTGTTCGGTCATCGCGCCCGCCAGTTCGTCGGCGTCTACGATCGTCACGGCGCGGCGATAATAGCGGGTGACGTCGTGGCCGATACCAATAGCCAGAAGCTCGACCGGCGACTTGGTCTCGATCTGCTCGATGACGGCGCGCAGATGCCGCTCCAGATAGTTGCCCGGATTGACCGACAGCGTCGAATCGTCGACCGGGGCGCCGTCGGAGATCATCATCAAGATCTTGCGCTGCTCGCGACGGCCGATCAGGCGGTTATGCGCCCACATCAGCGCTTCGCCGTCGATGTTTTCCTTGAGCAGGCCTTCGCGCATCATCAGGCCGAGATTGCGGCGCGACCGGCGCCAGGGGGCGTCCGCCGACTTGTAGATGATGTGACGCAGGTCGTTGAGGCGACCCGGCGCCGGCGGCTTGCCGCCTGCGAGCCACTTTTCTCTGGACTGACCGCCCTTCCAGGCCTTGGTGGTGAAGCCGAGGATCTCGACTTTGACGCCGCAGCGCTCCAGCGTGCGGGCGAGGATATCGGCGCAGGAGGCCGCAACCGTGATCGGGCGACCGCGCATCGAACCGGAATTGTCGATGACCAGCGTCACGACCGTGTCGCGGAACTTGGTGTCCTTCTCCTTCTTGAAGGAGAGCGGCTGCATGGGGTCGATGATCAGACGCGTCAGGCGGGCCGGGTCGAGGTAACCCTCTTCCAGGTCGAAGTCCCAGGACCGGTTCTGCTGCGCCATCAAGCGGCGCTGCAGGCGGTTCGCTAGCCGGCCGACGGCACCCTGGAGATGGGCGAGCTGCTTGTCGAGGAAGGCGCGCAACCGGTCGAGCTCGGCCTCGTCGCACAACTCTTCGGCGGTAATTTCCTCGTCGAATTCCTGGGTGAAGATCTTGTAGTCGACTTTCTCGTTGAAATCGTCGAAGGGGGTCGCCGGACGGCGCATTTCGCCGGGCGTCTCGCTGTCGTCGTCGCCCTCGTCCGACATCTCCTCTTCGGAGATTTCGGCACCATCCATCTCACCGTCGTCGAGTTGCTCTTGCGAAGCTTCGCTTTCCTCGGCGGGGGCAGATTCCTGGCCAGCCTCGTCCTCGGCGCTCTCCTGGTCCTGCTCGCCGCTGCGCGGCTGCTCCTCGTCGGTCGACTGGTCGTCTTCGCTTTGCTCCTGGTCGTCACCCATGTCCTCCGCCATGTCCATGGACGAGAGCATGTGGCGGATCACGCGGGAGAAGGCCTGCTGGTCTTCGATGACGGTGGAAAGATTGTCGAGATCGGCACCGGCCTTGTCCTCGATGAACGGACGCCAAAGGTCGAGCACCTTGCCGGCGGACTCCGGGGCCCTCTGACCGGTGAGTTTTTCGCGCACCAGCATGGCCACGGCTTCCTGGATCGGCGCATCTTCCTGGCGGCTGATCGTCGAGAAATTGGCCTTGGCATATTTCTCTGTGTTCATCGAGTGGATGTTCGAGGCCACACCCGGCATGCGCAGCGAACCAAGCGATTCCACGCGTGCCTGTTCGACGGCATCGAAGATGGCGCGGGCATCGGTCCCCTGCGGCGCCATGCTGGCATGGACCTTCTGGTCGTGGCAGGCGAGCCGCAGTGCCATGGAATCGCCGAGACCACGGGTCACGGCGAGTTCATGGGCAGTCGGTCGCTTGGAGATCTCCGGCAGGCGGATGCGCTCACCGGCAAGACCGGGACGCTCGTTGGCGAAGGCGACCTCGACCTGCGGATCGCCCGCGATCGAGCGGACGCAGCCGGTGATGGCACGGCGCAACGGCTCGGTATCCACACCGCCGCCAGCCTTGGCCTTCGAATTGTCGCCGCGCCCTGCCATGCTTGTCAGTCCTTATGCGCCGAGTACCATATTGGCGGCACTTTCCTTGAGTTCCACGCCGAAGGCGCGCTGATACTGTTCGGCGACAAGCGTCCGCTCCAGCTCGTCACACTTGTTGAGGAAGGTGACGCGGAAGGCAAAGGCGACATCACCGAAGATCTCGGCATTTTCGGCCCAGGTGATGACAGTACGCGGGCTCATGACGGTCGACAGATCGCCGTTGACGAAGGCGGCGCGCGTGAGGTCGGCAAGGCGAACCATGCGCGAGACGGTGTCGCGGCCTTCAGCCGTCGAGCCGAAGCTCTTAACCTTGGCCGAAACGATATCGACTTCCTTGTCATGCGGCAGATAGTTGAGTGTCGTGACGATGGACCAGCGGTCCATCTGCGCCTGGTTGATCTGCTGCGTGCCGTGATAGAGGCCGGTCGTATCGCCGAGGCCGACCGTGTTGGCGGTCGCGAAGATGCGGAAAGCGGGGTGAGGACGAATGACGCGGCTCTGGTCGAGCAGGGTCAGGCGGCCAGAGGATTCCAGAACGCGCTGGATGACGAACATGACGTCCGGGCGGCCGGCATCATATTCGTCGAAGACGAGCGCGACATTGTGCTGGTAGGCCCAGGGCAGGATGCCGTCCTTGAATTCGGTGATCTGCTTGCCGTCCTTGAGCACGATCGCGTCCTTGCCGACCAGATCGATACGGCTGACATGGCTGTCGAGGTTGACGCGCACGCAAGGCCAGTTGAGGCGGGCAGCGACCTGCTCGATATGGGTCGACTTGCCGGTCCCATGGAAGCCGGAGACCATGACGCGACGATTGTGGGCAAAGCCGGCGAGAATGGCGAGCGTGGTTTCACGGTCGAAGAGATAGTCCGGGTCGAGATCCGGCACATAGGCATCGCCCTTGGAATAGGCGGGCACCCGGATGTCACTGTCGATACCAAACACTTCGCGCACCGACACGGTGGTGTCGGGGAGATTGGTAATATCAAGATCAATTTTGCTCATCGTTTCTCCATGCCGGGCGCCACCGACCGGCCGCATCTCATCGCTGCTGTGTGTTCGGATTAACAGAAACCGGCCTGCTTTAACAATTTGTAGGCTTCAATGACAGCGCGAAAACGCTCTTCAGAAGCCCTGTCTCCGCCATTTGCGTCAGGATGGTGTTTTTTTACAAGCTCCTTGTAGCGGGTCTTGATGTCGGTCGGCGTGGAGCTGACGGTAAGCCCAAGCGTATCAAGCGCTTTCGCCTCCAAGGTCTTCAGTTTTCGGTCCGCTGCCTGGTAGCGCGAGGCCCCGCCGCGACCCTGCTGAACGAAGCCGAACGGGTCCTTCATGCGCGCCTGTGACGCAGCCGAACCCGAACGTATGGTCGATTGGATCGGGCTCGCCTTCGCCGCCTTGTTGACGCCCACAGTCCAGGTGGGGCGATGACCGGTGATCGCCTCCTTCTGATAGCGGGCGATCTCCGTGTCGGAGAGACCGGAGAAGTAGTTGTAGCCCTTGTTGTAGTCCTTCACATGCTCGAAGCAGAATAGGAAGAACTGGCCTTCGGCATGGCGACCCACAGGTGCGCGATGGGCCCCCGGCTTGTCGCAGCCGTCCCATTGGCACACAGGATTGGATGGCTCGGGCTCCGCTGCCCGTTTTCGCCGGGTCCGGATCCCATCGAAGTATTTCGAGTCGAGTTTCATGCCGTAATTATGGAGCGTCGGCGGGGGTCGGACAAGAATTGACAAACCGGTTTGTTGCGCGCTTTGTGGGGCGTTTTGCGAAGCAGCAAGAAGAGGCAGACCATGTCGGTAAAGAGCCGGATCGAAACCCGTCTCAATGAGGCCTTCAGCCCGGAGCGGCTTGTCGTCATCGACGAGAGCCACCACCATGCCGGACACCAGCCCGATATCACCGGCACCGGCGAGACCCATATGCGGGTGCGCATCGTCGCGACGGCCTTTGAGGGCATGACACGGCTTGCCCGCCACAGGGCCGTGACGGATCTCCTGAAGCCGGAGCTCGATGCAGGCCTGCATGCCCTGGCAATCGAGCTGGCAGCCCCTGGCGAGCCGACGCGCTGGTAAAAGCCGGGCTTTCAGGCCTGCGGTTCGGCGGCGTCGATCGGGCGGATGCGTAGGCGGGTGATCCGGTTCTTCTCGCGCTTCAGCACGATGAAGCGCTTGCCGTAGAAGGTGAAGGCCTGGCGCTCCTCGGGAATCGACTTCGATTCGTGAATGACGAGACCGGCAATCGTCGTCGCTTCCTCGTCCGGCAGCAGCCAGTCCATGGCACGATTGAGATCGCGGATCGGCACTCCGCCATCGACGACGATCGAACCGTCGCTGTCCTGCCGCACACCCTGGATCTCGAGATCGTGTTCATCTGAGATGTCCCCGACGATTTCTTCCAGGATATCTTCCAGCGTCACCACGCCCTGCACCTCGCCATACTCGTCGACGACGACGGCAAAATGGGTCTTGCGGCGTAGGAAGGCGTTGAGCTGGTCCTTGAGATTGGTCGTATCCGGCACGAACCAGGGTTTCTGCGCGATCTTCACGATATCGAGATCCTGCGGCTCGACATTCGGCTCGGCCAGTGCCCGGATCAGATCCTTGGCATGGATGACGCCGATGATGTTGTCGGTCGCCCCGCGCCAGACCGGCATGCGGGTATAGGGGCTTTCGAGAATGCTACGGATGGCGACCTCCGGCGGCTCGTCGGCATTGACGGCCCGCATCGCGGTGCGGTGGATCATGATGTCGGAGACTTCGAGTTCGCCGAGATCGAGCACGCCACCAAGACGGTCGCGGTCGGCCTTGATCACGGACCCTTCGCGGTGCAGGAGCGCCACGGCGCCGCGCAGCTCTTCATGCGCCGACAACATGGAGGCCTCGCCGGAAATCGAGACACCAAACAGGCCGAGCAGCTTGCGAACGATCCAGTTGACAAGGCTGGACAGCGGACCGACGACCGCCACATAGGGGCGCACGAGTGGCGCCACGAACAGCGCAAAACGTTCGGGAGTCGAGATCGCCCAGCTCTTCGGCAGAACTTCCGAGAAGATGACGAGCAGGACTGTCATCAAAAGCGTGGCGATGGCGACACCTGAATCTCCGAACAGGCCGAGGAAGAGGCTGGTTGTCAGCGACGAGGCCAGGATGTTGACCAGGTTGTTGCCGATCAGCAGCGCACCGATCAGCCGATCGCGCCGCTCGATTAGGGAGTTGACCAGTCCGGCACGCCGATCGCCATTGACCTCGAGGCTGTGCATGCGCGCGCGCGAAGTGGCCGTCAACGCAGTTTCGGAGCCCGAGAAAAACGCAGAAGCACAGATCAAAAGCAGGATGGCGACCAGGGTCAGCCAGTATTCGCCGAGACCGGCAAGGATTTGCTCGATCATGATGGACGCATCTCCTCGATGAAACGCTGAACTTCGGAGGCGGGCACGTCGTCGGCGACAAAGGATTCCCCGAGCCCGCGGGTGAGGATGAAGGTGAGCTTGCCGCTTTTCACCTTCTTGTCCTGGGCGATGGCATCCATCAGCACGTCCGTCGGCGGCAGTTCGCCGGGGATCTGATCCATACGCGTGGGCAGGCCGACGGCCTTCAGATGCGCTTCGACACGATCCGCAAGATCGGGGCTTGCAAGGTTCATGCGGGCCGAGAAGCGATGAGCGAGCACCATGCCGATCGACACCCCTTCCCCATGCACCAGACGGCTGCTGTCATACTGGGTTGCGGCCTCCAGCGCATGGCCGAAGGTATGGCCGAGATTGAGCAGCGCGCGGCGACCGTTTTCGCGCTCGTCGGCGGCGACCACGTCGGCCTTGGCCTGACAGGAGACGGCGATGGCCTCGATGCGGGCCGCACCGCCGGCAAAGACCTCGCGCCAGTTGTTCTCCAGCCATTCGAAAAAGTCCGGTTTATCGATCAGGCCGTATTTCGCGACTTCGGCATAACCGGCGCGAAACTCGCGCTCCGAAAGTGTGTCGAGCACATCGGTGTCGGCGAGCACGAGGTCGGGCTGGTTGAAGATGCCGATGAGGTTCTTGCCCTGGCGGGCATTGATGCCGGTCTTGCCACCGACGGAGCTGTCGACCTGCGAGAGCAGCGAGGTGGGGATCTGCACGAAGCGCACGCCACGGCGCACGATGCCGGCGGCAAAGCCGGTCAGGTCGCCGATGACGCCGCCGCCAAGCGCAATCACCGTGTCATTGCGCTCAATGCGCGCTTCGAGCAGCACGTCGCAGACCTTGGTGAGACAGTCGAAGCTCTTGGTCTTTTCGCCGGCCGGAAGCGTCACCGAGACCGCCTCGATACCGTCCGTCTGCAGGCTGTCCATCAAACCGTCGAGATAACGCGCGCCGACATTTTCGTCCGTGACGATGGCGGCACGGCGACCCTTGATGCGGCTCGTGATTTCGCCGCCGGCGCGCGCCATGAGGCCCGGGCCGATAAGGATGTCATAGGATCGCTCGCCCAGCGGCACATGCACCAGGCGTTCCGATGTCTCGACCTTCGTCATAACGTCTTGTCCTTGCCGATATATTCGATCACCGAGGTCAGAACCTCATTGGCGATGACTTCCTTGCGCACGTCGCGCGATTGGACGGTGATGTCGGCCAGCCCATAGACGGGATAACGCTTGTCCATCAGGTCCTTCAACGTCTGCTTCGGGTTTTCGGTCTTCAGAAGCGGGCGATGATCCCGTTTGTTGACCCGCTCCCAAAGCACATCGAGATCCGCATTCAGCCACACGGAAAGACCGCCGCGCTCGATCTGCTTGCGGGTCTTCTCGTTGATGAAGGCACCGCCTCCGGTCGAGACGACCCGCGGACCCGTCCTCAGCAAACGCTTGATCACGCGCGTTTCGAGCGCCCGGAACTCCTCCTCGCCGTATGCGGCGAAAAGTTCCGAAATCGACATGCGAGAGACACGCTCGATCTCGGTATCGGTGTCGATGAAAGGCAGACCGAGCTGCTGGGCAACGAGCCGGCCGATCGCCGACTTGCCGGCCCCCATCAGGCCGACGAGAACGAGATTGCGTTTGCCGAGCGCCGCCTTGGCGCGCTCACCCAGACTGGGAGCAAGGTTGAGGATCGTTTCGGTCATCGGCCTGTTCACGACTGTTTCATGACCTATTGACATATAGGAGGCTAGCGTCAAGCCATGGCGACATTTCCGAAGGGCCTGTCCCGGCCTTGGTAAACTTCATGTTTCGACCTATTTATTCCGATGAAGGACTTAAGGACCGACCATGCCCACACTGTTTCGCTTCCTGTTCATCTGCGGGACTATCGTCGGCCTCGTCTATGTGACCATGTGGTCTTTCGCGGTCTTCGTCGAGCCGAGGGAGCGGGACGTCACGGTGCGCATACCCTCCGAGCGGATCAACCCGGTCGAGCAGTAGCAGGAACCACCCCATGTCGGATCTGAGCAGCGCCCGCGTCGAAGCCTTTCTGGAAATGCTGAGCGCCGAGCGCGGGGCAGCCGAAAACACGCTCGTCTCCTATCAGCGCGATCTCGACGATCTCTCGGACTTCCTTTCGGGCCGCAAGGTGAGCCTGGGTTTGGCGACACGGGAAGACCTCTCGGCCTACCTCTCCGATCTGTCCAAACGCGGGTTCATGCCGACGTCCCAGGCGAGGCGGCTTTCCGCCATGCGGCAATTCTACAAGTTTCTCTATGCGGAAGGCCTGCGCGGCGACGATCCGACAGCGATCCTCGACGCCCCGAAGAAGGCTCGCTCCCTGCCCAAGGTGCTGACGGTGGAGGACGTGACGGGCCTGCTGTCGCTCGCCGAAGAGGAGGCGAAACTGGAGGGGTCGGAACAGCCGGTGCGGATCCGCCGGCTCGCCCTTCTCGAACTGCTCTATGCCACCGGCATGCGCGTGAGCGAACTCGTCTCGCTTCCGGTGAAGGTGCTCTCCCAGGAGGGGCGCTTTCTGCTGGTGCGGGGCAAGGGCAACAAGGAAAGGCTGGTGCCGCTGTCGCGAACGGCGATCGAGGCGCTGGCACGCTATGGCGCGGTCCGGAACGCCGATCCTGTCCAGGCCGAGAGCCCCTTTCTCTTCCCCTCCGCGAGCAAGGAAGGTTATCTCCCCCGCCAGGTCTTTGCCCGCGAATTGAAGGATCTCGCGATCCGGGCAGGGCTTTCCGCCGATGCCGTGTCTCCGCATGTGCTCAGGCATGCCTTTGCCAGCCACCTCCTGGGCAACGGCGCCGACCTCCGCGCCGTGCAGGAACTGCTCGGCCACAGCGACATTTCAACGACACAAATCTACACGCATGTGCTCGACGAGCGCCTGCAGCACCTGGTGCATACGCATCACCCCCTTGCAAAACAGGCCAAAAACCCCGATTAGGACCGGCAAAGCCGGTTCCCTGCGGGCGGCGAGCGCCAGGAACGAACGATCGGAACGGAGTTCATGCACAACTATCTCGACTTCGAAAAACCCATCTCCGACCTCGAGGCCAAGATCCGCGACCTGAAGAAGATCGCGGAAGAGGACGAGAGCATCGACACCTCCGAAGAGATCAGCCGGCTGGAAAGCCGCGTCGAAGAGGCGATGGTGGAGATCTATTCGAAGCTCAACGCCTGGCAGAAGACGCAGGTCGCGCGCCATCCGCAGCGTCCGCATTTCGTCGATTATGCCGAAGCGCTGTTCACCGAATTCACGCCGCTGGCCGGTGACCGAAAATTTGCCGAGGACGCCGCCATCCAGGCCGGCCTCGCCCGCTTCCGCGGCCAGCCCGTCGCCGTGATCGGCCAGGAAAAGGGCAACGACACCAAGTCTCGTATCAAGCACAACTTCGGCAGCCCGCGCCCCGAAGGCTATCGCAAGGCGATCCGCGTGATGGAAATGGCCGACCGCTTCGGCCTGCCTGTCATCACCCTGATCGACACGGCAGGCGCCTATCCGGGTGTCGGCGCAGAAGAACGCGGCCAGGCGGAAGCGATTGCCCGCTCCACTGAGATGTGCCTCGGCCTCAAGGTGCCGATGGTCTCCGTCGTCATCGGCGAAGGCGGCTCGGGCGGCGCGATCGCGATCGCAACCGGCAACCGCGTCTACATGCTGGAACACGCGATCTATTCGGTCATCTCGCCGGAAGGTGCAGCCTCGATCCTCTGGCGCGATTCCACCCGTGCCAAGGAAGCTGCGACCAACATGAAGATCACCGCGGAAGACCTGAAGGGTCTTGGCATCATCGACTCCATCATTCCGGAGCCCGTTGGCGGCGCACATCGTGCGCCCGACCGGGTGATCGGCATGACCGGCGACGTGATCGCCAGTGCGCTGGCGGAACTGACCCCGCTGCCGGGTGACAAGCTGCGCTCGGATCGCCGCCAGAAATTCCTCGACATCGGCCGGAATCTCTAAGCTTTCCGGAGCATTTTGTGGCCTTTCGCCATCACTCCGCCGCTTTGCAAGACTAGCGGCGGAAAACAAATGGCGAAATCGGCCGTCATTAGTTTATAATTTGTGAAGAAAGCAGTTCTAAACTACGCCTGACCGGCTCACTGCGAGCCACAACACTCGACCTTGGAAAGAGCGTTTGCGCATGCGCTTGACATCGACGGCCCTGGTTCTGGTTTTCGCCGCCGCCCTGGCAGGCTGCAACGACACGTTGGAAAGTGCGGCCTATGATACGCCGAAGGTTTCCAACAAGGTCGCGCAGCCGCTGCCGGCACGCCTGATCGCCGAAATCCAGAAGAAGGGCATGGATCGCAATTCGCCGATCATGATCCGGATCTTCAAGGAAGAGGGCAAGCTCGAAGTCTGGAAGGCCAAGACCAACAACCGCTTCGACAAGGTCGTGGAATACGACATCTGTGCCTGGTCGGGTCGTCTCGGCCCCAAGGTGAAGGAAGGCGACCGGCAGGCGCCGGAAGGCTTCTATCCGCTGACGCCATATCACCTGAACCCTAATTCCAAGTATTTCCTCGCGATCAATACCGGCTATCCGAACCAGTTCGACCGCGCCAATGGCCGCAGCGGATCCAATCTGATGATCCATGGCGCCTGCTCGTCCTCGGGCTGCTACTCGATGACCGATGCGCAGATGCTGGAAATCTATGCCTTCGCGCGCGACGCCTTCAAGGGCGGTCAGCAGGCGGTTCAACTGCAGGCCTTCCCCTTCCGCATGACAGCGGAAAACATGGCGCGCCACCGCCACAGCCAGCATTACGACTTCTGGAAAACATTGAAGGTCGGCTACGACCACTTCGAAGTGACCAAGCGTCCGCCGGAGGTGAATGTCTGCGAAAAGAAATACGTCTTCAACCAGACCGCCCCTGCCGGCTCGAGCTTCAATCCGCAGGGCGCCTGCCCTCCGATCAGCACGCCCCCAGCCCTCTCGGTGGCCCTGAACGGCTATAACGAGGCCTATGACGTCGCCTATTCCAAGGCAATGAAGAAATACGACGGCAAGATCTGGTACGATCCGACCGAGGCCGAGCGCAAGGCGCTTGTGGCTGACCTTCGCAAGTCACGCTCGCACGATCTCGCTTTTGCGCCGACGGGTTCGGCCCTGAAGGCCGGCAAGCTGCTCGATATCGACGATGTTGGCCAGGCCGCACCACCGGCCGCCAATGGCACCGCTGCCGTCAATCAGATGGCCACCAACCCGAACGGTGACCCACAGGTTCAGGCAACACAGACCGCGCCGACCACCCCTACCGCCACGGCAGCGGCGCCGGCAACAACCGTCATCCCCGTTCCGCAGCCGAACCCGCTCACCCCTGCACCGCAGACGGCACAGGCGACTCCCGAAGCCGCAGCGAAGAAGCCTTTCTGGAAGCTCTGGTAAGAGCATGCCCGAGGCGCCGACATACGATTTGAGGGGGCTGAAATGCCCCCTTCCCGTTTTGAAGACGCGCCGCCGCATGGCCGATTTGGAACCGGGCGACGAATTGATCGTCGAGACGACCGATCCGCTCGCCGGCATCGACATCCCGCATTTCTGTAAAGAAGACGGTCACGAATTGCTGACGCAAGAGCGGCTGGACAACAGCGGCCACCGCTTTCATATCCGCAAGGGCGGAGATCGGGACTGACTAGAACTTGAAGCCCGGGATCGACAGCGGATTGTCCATCATCGCCGCACGATCCGGTCGGTCGATCGCGACCTTGCCGGTAAATGCACCGAACAGATCCCGCACATAGCTCTCCGACAGATCCCTGGTGATCAGCACCAGCCGCGTCTTGCGGTCCGACCCTTCCGGCCATGCCGGCAGGCGAACCGGCGGATGGAAGATCGACTGGACGCCATGCAGCACCAGCGGCTTGTCGGGCCGGTCGGTGAGCGCCACGATGGCCTTCATCCGGAGCAGCTTTTCGCCGTGCGTGGAGCGCAGGAGATCGATGAACATGTTGATCGCCATCGGGTCAATCGGCTCGTCATGCAGGATCGAATAGGACCGGATCGATGCGCCGTGGCGGTTCACGTCGTGAGCATGGTGATGGTGATCATGGCCATGATGATGGCCGTGGTGCCCATGGTCGTGATGGTCATGGTGATCGTGATCGTCGGCCGCCGCCGCCATCTCGTCCTTCAGCCAGCGATCGACATCGGCGATCTTGCTTGCGGGATCGTAGAGGCCGTTGACCAGCATGGCAGCAGAGCCGGCATCCTCGGCGTCTCCGTCGGTGATCGCCGCACGCGAATTGAGCGACCGCAGACGCTGGGTGAGCGCCAAGATCGTCGCCTCGTCGGCCAGCGTCTTCTTGGTCAGGATCAATCGGTCGGCCACCGCCACCTGCTTGTAGGCTTCCGGATAGGTGTCGATGGTCGAGAGCCCGTTCACCGCATCGACGACGGTCACGACGCCATCGAGGTCGAAATGCTGGGCGATCGAGGGATGCCCCATGACCGACTGCATGACGGGAGCCGGATCTGCGAGCCCGGTCGTTTCGATGACCACCCGCGACAGGGGCTTGATCTTGCCCGTCTGCATGCCGTCGATCAGCTCGGCCAGCGTATCGACCAGTTCGCCGCGCACAGTGCAGCAGAGGCAACCGTCGGAAAGCTCGACCACGGCGTCATTGGAGGCCTCGACCAGAAGGTGATCGATGCCCACTTCGCCGAACTCGTTGATGATGACGGCCGCGTCCTTCATCTCGGGATCCTTGAGGAGCCGATTGAGGAGCGTCGACTTGCCCGCACCGAGGAAGCCGGTGAGGATGGAAACGGGAATGCGGGACTGGCTCATGGATCAACTCAGAATGTGGGACGCGGCTTCGGGATCGGCACATTGGCGATCTCGCCGATGCCGCCTCCCTTTGCCGTCTGAACGGGTTCACTGCCCGGAATGAGCCCGGCATAACTCATCGCCGGCGGTCGGCCCATCTCGCGAATATACGGCGACAGAAGTTTCATGCGGCCGGCTTCGTCGCGACCTTCGCTGCGCACCTTGCGGGCCTGCGGGTTGCAGATCGAGGCGCTGATATCGGTCACCTGGTCCTGGCCTTCGCCGTAAGGGGCGAGTTGCTCCAGCCGGTTGCCAGCAGTGGATGTCGTCAGCCCCTTCTGCAGGAGATCGGCGGAAAGGTCAGCGCGTGCACCGAGGCTGTCGGCGCCGAGCACGACGGAGATCACGGTCCGGCCATTGCGCGTGGCGGACGACACCTGGTTGAAGCCGGATGCGCAGACATAACCGGTCTTCATGCCGTCGGCACCCGGAAAGCGGCCGACCAGAAGATTGAAGTTCGGATAGTCCTTCTTGCCCGTGGTCACGCCTTCGAGTGCGAAATAACCCGCATACTCCGGGAATTCCCGGCGAATGGTCGCCGCGAGCAGCGCCATGTCGCGGGCCGTCGTATACTGGCCCTTGCCCGGCAGCCCGTTCGGATTGACGAAGCGCGTGGAAGTCATGCCGAGCCGCTGCGCCTCCTGGTTCATCCGCTGAACGAAGGCTGGTTCACTGCCGCTCACGGTTTCCCCGATCGCGACCGCAACGTCATTGGCCGACTTGATGATCAGGAGCTTCAGCGCGCTGTCGAGCGTCAGCTTGGAGCCCGGCTTGAAATACATCTTGCTGGCCGGCTGGTCGGCGGCATGTTTGCTCATCACGACCACGGTTTCGGGCGAAAGCTCGCCCGTCCGCATCGAGCGGAAGGTCGTATAGGCCGTCATCAGCTTGGTGAGCGAGGCCGGGTACCATTTGCGGAAGGCTTCCTGATGGGCGATGACCCGGCCGCTGCCGACATCGACGACCATCATCGGATTGGCAGCAGCAACACCTGGCAAAACCAGTGCCAACAGCGAGACGGCGACCGCCAGTCGGCGGACGGATCCGGTTGAAGACAACATGCGGGGACGTTTCGTTGACACGACTTCGATCCTCTTGTTCGGCTGGTCACTCGCCAATACCTGGCGAAATCTTATGTAGGGAAGGAATGGCAAAGCCCATTGAATACGTCAATTGAAAGGCGCACATTCTCGGCCGACAATCGCGTGATGCGAGTTGTGCGTGACCAGGACTGAACCCAGGACGAGAGAATGCCTCTTCTGAACCGAGCCTCCGAACTCCAAACGGAGGCCACTGAATGGCGCCGCCATCTGCATGCCAATCCGGAAATCCTCTATGACGTCGAAAACACCGCGGCCTTCGTGGAAGGAAAGCTGCGCCAATTCGGCGTAGACGAAGTCGTGACCGGCCTTGGCCGCACCGGCGTGGTGGGCATCATCAAGGGATCGGGCGGCGAAGGCCGGACCATCGGCCTGCGCGCCGACATGGATGCGCTTCCGCTCGACGAAATCACCGGCAAGCCCTGGGCTTCGACCATTGCGGGCCGCATGCATGCCTGCGGCCATGACGGTCACACCGCAATGTTGCTGGGCGCCGCCAAGTACCTGGCCGAAACCCGCAATTTTGCAGGCTCCGTGGCAGTCGTCTTTCAGCCGGCCGAGGAAGGCGGGCGTGGCGCGCTCGCCATGGTCGAGGACGGGATGATGGATCGCTTCGGGATCGACGAGATCTACGGCATGCACAACATGCCCGGAAAGCCCGTCGGAACATTCGCCATCCGCAAGGGCGGCATTATGGCGGCGCCCGACAAGTTCCAGCTCAAGCTGACCGGCCTCGGCGGCCATGCGGCCGAACCGCACAACACGGCCGACACGATCGTCATCGGTGCGCAGATCGTCGGCGCACTTCAAACGATTGCTGCCCGCAACGCCAATCCGCTGCGTTCGGTCGTGGTATCCGTCACCCAGTTTCATGCCGGCACGACCCACAACATCATTCCCGAAGAGGCCTTCATCTCCGGCACCGTGCGCTCGCTGGACGAAGGCGTGCGCGACCTGGCCGAACGCCGGATCGGCGAGATCGCCGCCGGTATCGCCTCAGCCCATGGCGCAACCATCGAATACGAGTACGAGCGCGCCTGCCCCGTCACCGTCAATCATCCCGCCGAAACCGATTACGCGGCTCGTGCCGCGATCGACGTGGTCGGAGCGGACAAGGTCGATACCGAAGTGGATCCGAGCATGGCCGGCGAAGACTTCGCCTTCATGCTCCAGTCGCGCCCCGGCGCTTACATCATGATCGGCAATGGCGAGACGGCCGGCCTGCACAATCCGGCCTATGACTTCAATGACGAGGCGATCGCAGCAGGCATCTCTTACTGGGTCCGCCTTGCCGAACAGCGCCTCCCCCGCTGAGACCGTTTATCACCCTGCAAAACCGCTTGGCTTGAAGCCTGTGCTTTTGTATGGAGGAAGAAGTGGTCCCGTAGCTCAGCAGGATAGAGCATCAGATTCCTAATCTGAGGGTCACGCGTTCGAATCGCGTCGGGATCACCACTCCCTAGCTACCAAGGTCAAATCTCACCCTTGCGAATCTAGGGTTGCATCTTGGTAACAAGACGTCATCATTGTTCCTATGCCAAGCTGGCGGGTGACCACCCCTGTACGCCGGCCTCTAACGGAGGAAATGCCATGGCAGGATCCCCCGGCAAGACCAATGAAGAGAATGCGATCGTAGAACGTACCGTAAGACGGCTCTATGGGCGCTGGCAGGATGATAGGCAGGTCGAAGAGAACGCGGCCGCTCTGGTAACCCTTCTGGTAAAAAGCGGTATCCGCGACGAGGACGAACTCGTCGAACTCGCGATGATCGCCAACGGGAAGCGCTACGATCCCGCTAATGGCAGTTTTCTGTAGCCCTCACAACGGCGATCGGCTTAACCGACTGCCGCGATCAGAGTATGCTCGCGCACGAAGATGACCGCCCTCGGGTAAATGACCGGTCCTGACCGTCAAGAACTCGTTTCGACGCTCGCTGTCTTTTCCTCAAGCGCGACCTGCAATTCTTGCGCAAGCTTCACAAGATGCCCAGGCACGGCCTCCCGGCGCATCTCCTCCATCAGGAAATCAAGCTTGTCTCGAACGATCCCGCCCGTGCGGTCGCGGCGAGCCTCCATGGATGTAGGTTTCGATTTTTCCATTCGGGCCTCCGACTTGATGCTTCCGGCGGACCATTCACGCATGTTCCGCCATAAATCTCAGTACGACGATTGGTTTGGGTCGGATCAGCATGAATGCTGCCCGAATTCGATGTCCGTTCTAGGTCACGCTTTCTTCGACCTCGGGGAAGGTCGTAACCAGCGCGTCCCGGTTGTCGTAGTCGACCGCCTCGGCCTGCAGTACCACGCTGATGCTGTCGGATACATCCACCGGACCGTCGTGTTCGATCTCGATACGGTCTCCCGAAGACAGCACGAGCGTTGCCCGCGATTGGAAGCCCTGTCGGATCAGCCAATCGCGCGGAGCCTGCATTTCAACAGTGGCGCGATAGATCGAACCAAGGCGCTCCACGGCGACGTGATAGGTCATCGGCGACAGACGCTCACCGATCAGCAATTGGCCCTGGCCATCGACATTCTGCACGTGCGTCATGGATCTTTTGCTCCGCTGGGACTTGTGTATGGCAGGAAACCCGCCATCCCGGGCATGGTTCCACTCGAAAAAGTGGTGGAGGCCCGGGAACCACAGGCAGGGCGAGGCGTTCCATCGATAAGCTCTGAGGGGGAGGGCAAGAGTGGAGAGCACCGATGAGCACCGCACGCCAAACGACCGACCACGGCGAAATACGTCAATGGATCGAGGCACGTCAGGGCACGCCGTCGCGGGTTCGCGACACTGGTAGTGGCGGCATCCTCCGGGTCGATTTCGGTGAGCCGGAAGAGGCGCTGGAGCCCATCGAGTGGGAAGCCTTTTTCGAGATATTCGAAAAAAGCGATCTGGCCTTTCTGCATCAGGACAAGACCGAAGACGGCAAACTAAGCCGGTTCAACAAATTTGTAAGCCGTAGCTGACATGTTAGCCGGCTTTGACGACCTTTTGCATTTTTGGGAACCAAGGCATGAGGCACGCGTTCTCGCGTCATTCTGCCAGTTGCCACAGACATTTGGAGGATGGCGACCTTGACGACCCGTAGAGCCGAGCTTGCCGCACAGTCTGATGTTGTCGAGTTGATACCGGCATTGCGCGCCTTCGCGCGGACATTCTGTCATAAACCGGAGGAAGCCGACGATCTTGTCCAGGAGACCCTGACAAAAGCGCTCGCCAACCTCGACAAGTTCGAGCCGGGTACGAGGCTGAAATCCTGGCTCTTCACCATTATGCGCAATACGTTTTGCACCCGCTTCAAGAAGAGCAGTCGCGAAACCGTAGGCCTGCCTGAGGCGGTCACCGCACGGCTTACAACGGAAGCGAGCCAGGAGTGGACCGTGCAGGCCGAGGAAGTCCGCCAGGCATTGAACAGGCTTCCCGAACATCACCGGGAAATGCTGGTCTTGATCGTAATGCTGGGCGAACGTTACGAAGACGCGGCAGAGATCTGCGGATGTGCCGTTGGCACGGTCAAGAGCCGACTGAGCCGGGCCAGGCAGCAGCTACGCCGCGAACTGGGCGAAACGGGCACGGGCAGCCCCGTCGGATGACGAAGATAGACAGCGAGGTCGAAGCGTCGTCCGGCGCGCCCCCGTCGCCAGACGACGCACCGGAACTGGCGGAAATCGGCCTGATCTATGGGACGGATGCTGCACCCGGCATCAGTCGCCGCCGGCGAGGCAAGGGATTTTCCTATCATCTCCCGGATGGCGCGGTTGTGAGCGACCCCACCATCTTGACACGAATCCGTAAGCTCGCGCTTCCCCCCGCCTATGAACGCGTCTGGATCAGCCTCGAACCACGCGGCCATCTCCAGGCAACCGGCTATGATGCCCGGGGCCGCAAACAATATCGCTATCATGCCGATTGGGCCGCCTGGCGCAGCGAGCGGAAATTCGGCGACCTCATCGCCTTTGGCGAGGCCTTGCCCGGGATCCGCCGGCGCGTGGCACGCGATCTCGCCGAACACGAGGATCAGAGCTACTTCCTCCTCTCCGCGCTGATCAGCCTGTTGGACGTTACCTACATGCGTGTCGGTAATCGTGCCTATGCCGAAGAGAACAGGACCTATGGCGCCACCACCCTGCAGAAGCGTCACCTGACCTTCGAACCCGATGGCATTCGCCTGAGTTTCCTTGCCAAAGGTGGCAAGCGCGTGCGCCGCAAACTGCGCCATCCGCGACTGCAGAAGATTCTGGAGGAGATTGCAGACCTTCCCGGCCGCGATCTCTTTTCCTGGCGCGACAAGGATGGCCAGTTGCACCGCGTCGATTCAGGTCGGCTCAATACCTATCTGAGCGAGATCACCAAGGCGAGCCTGTCCGCCAAGACCTTCCGCACCTGGGGCGGCAGTGTCGCCGCTTTCGGCGAGGCCTGGCGACGGATGGAAGGCGGCGAACGCCCGACGATCCGGCAGATGTGCCAGGTGGCGTCGGACCGATTGCACAACACGCCGACGATCTGCCGTACCAGCTACGTGCATCCCGCCATCCTGACACTCGCTGACAAGGCGGCCGATCTGGACGCCGTGCGAGCTGAGGTCATGGCTGCATCGCCGCGTGCCTTGCTGCGGGCGGATGAAAATCGTCTCATGGCCTTCCTGACCACGCGCACATCCGTGAGTGACGCGACCGGCTAGCCCCTCAGGCCAGACACGAAAAAGGGCCGGCAAAGCCGGCCCTTCGGATAGGAAGGAAAAGGGGTCACGCCGCCTTCTTCTGCGCCGCCATGTTGACGGCCTGCTCGGCAAGCTGAGTTAGAAGTTCGTCGGTCTTCGATTCCTCGGCGAGCGTCTCATCGAGCAGCTTGACCGCATCCTTGTAGCCGAGCTGCTGGGCCCAGGCGCGCAGGGTGCCGTAACGGCTGATCTCGTAATGCTCGACGGCCTGAGCCGCGGCCAGCAGACCGGCGTCGAGGGCGGGCGAACCCTTGAACTCTTCCATGATCTCCTCGCCTTCCTCGACGATGCCGTCGATAGCGGGGCAGGTCTTGGCGCGCGGACGCTTGCCGATGATCTCGAACACCTGCTGCAGGCGCTCGACCTGGCCTTCGGTTTCTTCCTTGTGCTGCTGGAAGGCGGCCTTGAGCTTTTCGTTCTGCGCGCCGCGGGCCATCTTCGGCAATGCCTTCAGGATCTTGCGCTCGGCATAGTAGATGTCCTTGAGCGTTTCGTGGAATAGATCTTCCAGTGTCTTGGTAGCCATGATGTCTGTTCTCCTCGGGGTTGGGGAATGCCACGGACTAACCGGCGCGCCGACGCTTTGTTCCTGGCTTTATTGCTTCCTGTATGCGGAACGAAGGAGCCACTTCTCAGTTGGCCTGATGCGGGTTTGCCGCGCCTTGCCGACCGAAAGGAGGAGACTATGGTCAACCGAAACAACAATTGGGACAATGAACAGCCACGTGGCGAACGTCAGCGTCGGGGGCCGACGGGCGACTATCGGCCGGGCGACAGTGGCTTCGTCCGCGGCTACGGCGAAAACCGCCCGGACATGGATCGCTATGGGCCTGACCGTCAGCGCGAGTACGGCATGGACGGTGGCTATGGTTCAAGCGGATCGCGCTATCCTCGCATGGGACGCTCGGACTGGACGGCCGATGACCCCGGCCATTGTGGTGACTTGAGCGACCAGGGCTATGGCGATGACAGCAGGCACCATGCCCGCAATGCAGGACGCGGCTACCATCCGTCAGACAATTCATCCTATCGCGGCGGCTACGGCCGAACCGAGCGGGACCATGACGACGAACGCGGGTTCATCGACCGCGCGAGCGACGAGGTCGCCTCCTGGTTTGGCGACGAAGAGGCGGCTCGTCGGCGACAGATGGACGATCACCGCGGTAAGGGTCCGCGCGGATATCGTCGAACGGATGCCCGCATCCTCGAGGACGTCAACGACCGCCTGGCCGACGATCCGGCTATCGACGCGTCGGATATCGAGGTTACGGTGAAGGATGCGGAGGTGACACTCTCCGGCCATGTTACAGACCGGTGGGAAAAGCGGCGCGCCGAAGACTGCGCGGAACGCGTGAGCGGAATTGCCCATGTGCAGAACAACCTGCGGATCCGCATATCCGGCGAAGGCAGCGTCATGACGCAGGCCTGATCCGGTACCTCAGCCACGGAGCGCCCGCAAGGCGTTGAGGATGACGGCAACGTCGATCACCTCCTGCAGGAGCGCACCCTGGACCGGCGTGAGATAGCCGAAGGCGGCAAGCCCCATGGCCCCGCCCGAGAGGACCAGCCCGGCAACGGCACTTTGCCGGGCAATTTTGCGCGATCGTCTCGCAATGCCGCAGGCCAGCGGCAGCCGTGAAAGATCATCCGCAAGCAGAACAACATCGGCCGCTTCGGAGGAAGCGGCGGAACCTCGCGCCCCGATGGCTACTCCGACATCCGAAAGCGCGAGTGCCGGTGCATCATTGACGCCATCGCCCACCATCATCACCACACCGTCACGACGTTCACGTCGGATGAGTTCGACCTTGCCTTCCGGCGTCAGATCACCGGCCACCGCATCCAGGCCAAGCGTGGCCGAGGCTTTTTCCGCGACATCCGCACGATCCCCGGACGCCATCACGATGCGCCGTATGCCGCCGGCGCGGAAGGCCGCAATGGCGACATCCGCGTCCTGGCGAATGGGATCGGACAGAAGAATGAGGCCGGCGGCCCGTCCATCGACACCCACGGCGACGACGGCAGTGCCGCTGTCCACCCCTGCCCGGGTGAAGTCTTGACCGGCTGAAAGCTGGGACAGCACGTATCGGCTGCCGCCGAGCACGATCCGACGATCACCGACAAGGCCGGACAGGCCACGGCCCGCATCCTCGACCACCGTCTGGGGTAGAACGAGCGCGAGCCCCCGCGCTGTGGCCGCACGGACCAGCGCTTCCGCCGCGACATGACCGGATGCCTGATCGAGCGAGGCGGCGAGCGCGAGCACATCTTCGGCCGTGAAGCCGGGTTCTGGCCTGACATCGCCCACTTCCGGGCGCGCCGATGTGACGGTGCCGGTCTTGTCGACCACAACGGTCGTCACGGCGGCAAGCGCCTCCAGGGCACCGGCCGTTTTCACCAGCACGCCATGGGACGCGGCCCGCGACATGCCGGCGATGACGGCGACGGGAACGGCGAGGATCAGCGGACAGGGCGTGGCGACGACCAGCACCGCCAGCGCCCGAGCGGCATCGCCACTCCACCACCAGGCCCCGCCTGCCAGGAGCAGCGTGACGGCGAGGAAGACGAGGGCGTAACGATCCGCCAGACGCGCCATCGGCGCCCGGCTGGCCTGGGCCTGCTCGACGAGACGCACGATGCCGGCATAGGTGCTTTCACTGGATCCGCGTAGCACCAAAAGATCGAAGGCATCGCCCAGCACGGTCGCTCCACTCGGTACTTCGTGGCCCATCTGGATGGGGACCGGGAGCGATTCTCCCGTGAGTGCCGAGAGATCGAGAACGGCGGACGGGGCGAGCAGGCGCCCGTCGGCAGGCACGACTTCGCCCTTGCGAACGAGGATCCGATCCTGCGGCTGAAGCGCTTCTATCGGCACGCTCTCGAGCGCCTGGTTGCGATAGAGCATCGCCGTGCGCGAGACACGGCCGAGCAAGGCCGTCATGTCGCGCCGGGCGCGGCCCTCGGCAAAACTTTCGAGCAACTGTCCGCCTGCATACATGACCGAAACGATGGCGGCCGCCAGGTTTTCCCCAAGCGCAAGGCCGACGCCGATCGACAGCGCCGCGATCGCATCCACACCCATTCGGCCGTTCAGAAGCGCACGCAGGATATCGAAGACGAGGACGACGAGAACGGCGCCGGCGCCGACGAACCAGACCCTCGCCGCCTGTTCGTGTTGGCCCGCAAGCACGAACATCCCGCCGCCGACAAGACAGAGAAGTGCGAGCGCTGCGAGCAGGACGGGCAGGCTCTCACGCAATCGTGTCGGCTGCAGAAACTCCGGCATGGTCGGATTCCCGAGGCGCTGCCCCAAGGCCGAAATCGGCCTCTCTTGCTGCCCTTCCCTTTCCCTTGTAGAGCCTTCTGAGCATGAAGCAATCGGACGTAAGCAGCATGATCGACAACGCCCGGCCCCGCCGCCTCTCAGTCCTCGGCTCGACCGGCTCGATCGGCGTCAACACGCTCGATGTGATCGAGCAGCTCGGCGGCCGCGATGCCTTCGAGGTCATGGCGCTCACTGGCAATGGCAATCTCGATCTGCTCGCCGAACAGGCGCGTCGCACGGGTGCCAAACTCGCCGTCACCGCCGACGAGAGCCAGTACATGGCGCTCAAGGACCTGTTGTCAGGATCGGGCATCGACGTTGCTGCAGGTTTGAGCGGACTGGACGAGGCAGCCGATATGGATGCCGGCTGGGTGATGGCGGCGATCGTCGGCACGGCAGGTTTGGCACCGACGCTCAAGGCCGCAGCCCGCGGCGCCGATATCGCGCTTGCCAACAAGGAATGCCTCGTCTCCGCGGGCCACCTGTTCGTCGATGCGGTGAGACATGGCGGTGGACGCCTGATCCCCGTCGACAGCGAACACTCGGCAATCTTCCAGTGCCTGGAGCAGGACCAGCGTCACGCGCTGGAGCGTATCGTGCTGACAGCCTCCGGCGGCCCCTTCCGCACCCATAGCCGCGAGCAGATGGCCAATGTCACGGTGCAGACGGCGCGCAGTCATCCGAACTGGTCGATGGGCCTGAAGATCTCCATCGGCAGCGCTTCGATGTTCAACAAGGCGCTGGAGATGATCGAGGCCAAGCACCTCTTCGACGTCGGCCCCGACCAGATCGAGGTCGTTGTGCATCCGCAGTCGATCATCCATTCCATGGTCGGTTACACCGACGGTTCGGTGATCGCCCAGCTCGGCGTGCCGGATATGCGCACCGCCATCGGCTATGCGCTGACCTATCCCAAGCGCCCGACACTCAACGTCGAACGGCTGGATTTTGCCAAGTTGGCAAGGCTCGATTTCGAAGCCCCGGACGAGACCCGTTTCCCGGCGCTACGGCTGGCCCGCACGGCGCTGGAGCGCGGCGGGTTGCAGGGCGCGATTCTCAACGCCGCCGAAGAGACAGCCTTCAACGCCTTCGTCGAGGACAAGATCCGTTTCCTCGACATGGCCGACGTGGTCGAGACGGTGATGGATGCGATGGTCGAAGGCGTGCCGGCAGACACGATCGACGACGTCTTTGCCGCTGATCGCGAGGCGAGGCGGAAGGCGGCAGAGGTGATCACAAGGCGTGTCGGCTGACCTGAAACGAAAACGGGCCTCGTTGCCGCAACCCGTTTTTGGTTGTCTGTTGTTGGTGACCGATCAAGCCACCGCGCGGGCCAGCGCGCAGCGCGACCAGAGCTGGTGCAGCGAAGACACCAGATGCTCCAGATCGGCATCCGAATGCAGAGGCGTCGGGGTGATGCGCAGCCGCTCGGTCTTTTTCGGGACCGTCGGATAGTTGATCGGCTGCACGTAGATGGAACAGTTGTCGAGCAGCAGGTCGGAGATCCACTTGCACTTGGCGGCATCGCCGACCAGCACCGGCACGATATGGCTCGGGTTCTGCACATGCGGAATGCCGGCCTTGTCGAGCATGAAGCGCAGACGGCGCACGCGCTCCTGGTGAGCGAAACGCTCGACCTGGCTGGTCTTCAAATGGCGGATCGAAGCAACGGCACCGGCAGCAAGTGCCGGCGGCAGGGCCGTCGTAAAGATGAAGCCCGAAGCGAAGGAGCGGACGAAATCGCAGAGCGCGGTCGAGGCGGCGATATAACCGCCCATGACGCCGAAGGCCTTGCCGAGCGTGCCTTCGATGACAGTCAGGCGATGCATCAGGCCTTCGCGCTCGGCGATACCGCCACCATGGGCGCCGTACATGCCAACGGCATGCACTTCATCGAGATAGGTCATCGCGCCATACTTGTCTGCAAGATCACAGATTTCCTTGATCGGCGCGATGTCGCCATCCATCGAATAGACGGACTCGAATGCGATCATTTTTGGCGCGCGCGGATCGGCGGCAGCGAGCTTCGCTTCCAGATCCTTGACGTCGTTGTGCTTCCAGATGACGCGCTCGGCCTTAGAATGGCGGATACCTTCGATCATGGAGGCGTGGTTGAGCGCGTCGGAAAAGATGATGAGGCCCGGGATCTTGGCGCCGAGCGTGCCGAGAGCGGCCCAGTTCGAGACGTAACCCGAGGTGAAGATCAGCGCCGATTCCTTGCCGTGGAGGTCGGCAAGTTCGCGCTCGAGAAGAACGTGGTAGTGGTTGGTGCCAGAAATATTCCGGGTGCCTCCCGCACCCGCGCCACAGTCGTCGATCGCCTTTTTCATGGCGTCGATGACAACAGGGTTCTGGCCCATGCCGAGATAGTCGTTCGAACACCAGACGGTGACGTCCTGGGTGCCGTTTTCGGTGTAGCGGGTGGCACGGGGGAAATTACCGCGCTGGCGTTCGAGATCAGCGAAGACGCGGTAGCGGCCTTCCTCGTGAAGTCCTGCCAGCTGCTCCGTGAAAAACGCCTCGAAATCCATTCCTGTCACTCCAGTATTTGATACCCTTTTGAGTATCTCGGGCAGCGCGGTCAAGCCCGCCATTGTACATTCATTCTAAACTGCGACAAATGGCGCGAACATTAGAATGATCACATAGAGATCCTAACGCATTGTGCCAAGGCGAATTTGATCTGCGTCAATCTTGGAGAAAAAGGACGGCCGAAGCCGCCCTTGTTCGCCGTCACTGAAGGTCCCAACCCTCAGGCCGCCTGAACCGCTCGCTTCGCCATCACCCGGACGAGATTTGCCCGGTACTCCGCCGTGCAATGCAAATCCGACATCAGCTCCGACGAATCGATCTCGACCCCGGCAACAGCCTCTGGCGACCAGTTGGTCGAGAGAGCCGCTTCGAGCCCGGCATGGCGGAAGACGCCCGAAGCCCCGGCGCCGGTGACGGCGACACGCACACCCCCGGCCCCCTTGGCGACGAAGACGCCGGTCATGGCATAACGCGAGGCCGGGTTGGCGAACTTCGCATATCCCGCCTTCTCCGGAGCGTCAAAACGAATGGCCGTGATGATCTCATCCTCTGCCAGTGCCGTTTCAAACAGGCTGACGAAGAAATCGTCGGCCGCAATCTCGCGGCTGTTCGTGACAACAGTCGCCCCCAGCGCCAACACGGCTGAGGGATAATCGGCGGCTGGGTCATCATTGGCAACGGAGCCGCCGATCGTGCCCATGTGGCGGACATGCGGGTCACCGATCATGGAAGCAAGGCTGCAAACCGCCGGACAGACCGCACGGATGGCCGCAGATGAGGCGACCTCCGCATGGGTGACGGCGGCACCGATGGTGACCCGACGCCCCTCGACCTTGATGCCCTTGAGGCTCTCGATGTGGCGCAGATCGACGAGATCGGACGGCTGGGCGAGGCGCTGCTTCAGCCCCGCGATCAGGGTCTGGCCGCCGGCGATGAACTTGCCGTCATCGGCACCGGAGAGAAGCTTTCCGGCATCCTCGACGGAAGAGGCGCGATGGTAGCTGGTGGAATAGAGCTGCATGATCCTTTCCTCCTTATTCGGCGGCCTGGCGGGTCGCATTGGCCTGGAGCGCGCTCCAGACCGCAAGCGGTGTCGCAGGCATGTTGAGGTTGTTGTTGCCGATCGCGTCGGTGATCGCATTGATCAGCGCCGGCGGAGAGCCGATGGCACCGGCCTCGCCACAGCCCTTGATGCCGAGCGGATTGCCAGGGCACGGCGTATTCTGGTGCGAGACATTGAACGACGGCAGGTCGTCGGCGCGCGGCATGGCATAATCCATGTAGCTCGCGGTCAGAAGTTGGCCGGTCTGCGGATCATAATGCACACTTTCCAGCAGCGCCTGGCCGATGCCCTGCGCGATACCGCCATGTACCTGGCCCTCGACGATCATCGGATTGATGATATTGCCGAAGTCGTCTGCTGCGACGAACTGGACGATTTCGGTCTTGCCGGTTTCCGGATCGACCTCGACTTCTGCGATGTAGCAGCCAGCCGGGAAGGTGAAGTTGGACGGATCGTAGAAGGCGCCCTCCTTCAGACCCGGCTCCATGCCGGAAGGCAGGTTGTGCGCGGTATAGGCGGCAAGCGCCACCTGGAACCAGGGCAGCGTCTTGTCGGTGCCTGCGACCTTGAGCTCCCCATTCTCGATGACGATGTCGCTCTCGTCGGCTTCCATCAGATGCGCCGCGATCTTCTTGGCTTTCGCCTCGACCTTGTCGAGTGCCTTGACGATGGCCGACATGCCGACTGCACCGGAACGGGAACCATAGGTACCCATGCCCATCTGCACCTTGTCGGTGTCGCCATGCACGATGGAGACATTGTCGATCGGCAGGCCGAAGCGTTCGGAAACAAGCTGGGCGAAGGTGGTCTCGTGACCCTGGCCGTGGCTGTGCGAGCCGGTGAGCACTTCAACCGTACCGACCGCGTTGACGCGGACCTCGGCCGATTCCCAGAGGCCCACACCCGCGCCGAGCGAGCCGACCGCCGCCGACGGCGCGATGCCGCAGGCTTCGATGTAGCAGCTCATGCCGATGCCGCGCAGCTTGCCGAGCCGTGCCGCTTCCGCCTTGCGGGCTGGGAAGCCGTTCCAATCGGCAGCGCCCATGGCGACGTTGAGCGAAGCGTCGTAATCGCCGGCGTCGTAACACATGATGACGGGCGTCTGGTACGGGAAGGTCCGTACGAAGTTCTTCCGGCGCAGCTCGGCCGGCGAAATGCCGAGCTCACGGGCGGCCGTTTCGACGGTCCGCTCCAGAAGGTAAGTCGCCTCCGGACGACCGGCACCACGATAGGCATCGACCGGCACGGTGTTGGTGTAGACGGTCCGGACGTTCGCGTGGATGGCCGGGATCGCATACTGGCCCGACAGCAACGTCGCATAGAGATAGGTCGGGACCGAGGACGAGAAGAGCGACATATAGGCGCCGAGATTGGCGATCGTGTCGACCTTCAGCCCGATGATCTTGTGGTCCTTGTCGAAGGCCATCTTCACCTTGGAGACATGGTCGCGACCATGGGCATCGGTGAGGAAGGCTTCCGTCCGGTCGGACGTCCACTTGACCGGCACACCGGTCTTCTTCGACGCCCAGAGACAGACGACTTCTTCCGGATAGATATAGATCTTCGAGCCGAAACCGCCGCCGACGTCGGGTGCGATGACGCGCAGCTTGTGTTCGGGTGCCACATTGTAGAAAGCGCTCATCACGAGACGCGCGACATGCGGATTCTGCGAGGTCGTGTAGCAGGTGAAATGATCTTCCGCCGTGTCGTAGATGCCGAGCGTGGCGCGCGGCTCCATCGGGTTCGGCGAGAGACGGTTGTTGAAGATGTCGATCTCGGTGACATGGGCGGCACTGGCGATCGCCGCATCGGCGGCTGCACTGTCGCCGATCTCCCAGTCGAAAATCAAATTGCCAGGCGCTTCCGGATGAAGCTGCGGCGCGCCGGGTTTCAAGGCATCGACCGCACCGGTGACAACAGACAGTTCTTCGTACTCGACCGCAACGGCTTCCGATGCATCACGAGCCTCGCCGATGCTGTCGGCGATGACGATCGCGACCGCGTCTCCGACATAACGCACAGTCTCATGCGCCAAAGGACGCCAGGCGCCCATCTTCATCGGCGTGCCGTCCTTGGAATGGATCATCCAGCCACAGATCAGATTGCCGATACCGTCGGCCAAGAGCTGCTTGCCGTCGAGCACATCGATGACACCAGGCATGGCCTTGGCGGCGGCGACGTCGATCGATTTGATCTTGGCATGTGCGTAAGGCGAACGGACGAAATAGGCATATTTCATGCCCGGGACGACCATGTCGTCGGTATACCGGCCCTTGCCGGTCAGGAAACGCTTGTCTTCCTTGCGCGCCACACGCGCGCCGATTCCTTCAACACCCATTGTCTTCTCCTCCAGAAGTGAGCGAATAGCGAATGGCGAATAGAGGGCGGAGTGAGATTACGTGGCATCGCGATGGCGACGCTCTATTCGCTACTCACTATTCCCTATTCGCTTGGACGTCACTCGGCGGCCTGGCGGCCGGCGGTCATCGCTTCATTGGCCGAAAGCACGGCCTTGACGATGTTGTGGTAGCCCGTACAGCGACAGATATTGCCTTCGAGCTCGTGGCGGACGGTGGCTTCGTCGAGCGCACCGTTGTGGCGACAGATCATGTCGAGTGCCGTCATCACCATGCCCGGCGTGCAGAAGCCGCATTGCAGGCCGTGATGCTCCTTGAAGGCCGCCTGCACGGGATGCAGCTCGCCGCCGGAAGAGAGACCTTCGATGGTGGTGATGGAAGATCCGGAAGCCTGGACGGCCAGGATCGAACAGCTCTTGATCGACTTGCCGTCCATGTGAACGACGCAGGTTCCGCATTGCGTGGTATCGCAGCCCACATGCGTTCCCGTCAGACCAAGTTTTTCGCGAATGAAATGCACGAGCAGGGTGCGATCCTCGCACTCTCCGCTCACTGTCCGGCCATTCACCGTCAGTGTCACTTTAGCCATGTTGTTCCTCCTCGTGTCTCTCCCGGACACGACACACATGGTGTGAGTTTTGTGTGACATGTGCAACTGTCCAGAAGGTCGCAAACGAAAAATTCTGTGCCGCATTGCAGCATCAAACCGCCTGTAAATCCTGGGTTCATCTTCCATGCCTCATGCAATGGAACCACCCGCGAGGGTCTGAGCCACGACCATGGACTTTCCCTTGGTCAAGGCTATGCTCAAGGAAGCCTGAAGCCGCCCGGGGGAGAGCTCGAGCGGTGGGGCATGCTGTCAAAAACAAGACCGGCTCGCCCGGACGCGTGGAACTTGGAGAGATGAAGATGAAGAAAGCTCTTGTGCTGATGCTGGTCGGCCTTACGGTCGCAGGCTGCACCCAGACGGAACGCGGCGCAGGTATCGGCGCTGCCTCCGGCGCGATCATCGGTGGCATTGCCACAGGCAACGTCCGGGGCGCTGCAGTCGGCGCGGCAATCGGTGGCGTTGCCGGCGCAGTCATCGGCAATGTTTCGGAGCAGCCCGGACAGTGCTACTACCGCGACCGCTACGGCAACCGTTACATCGACGCCTGCCCGCGCGGCTACTGATCGGCACGGCAAATGCTGTGAGAACGAAGGCGGGGAGGCAACACTTCCCGCCTTTTTCCATGAACGGGCAAAAAAAGGTATGCGTCTTCGCGCAATTACGCATAAGTTGTCCGCCAGGCAGGGGAGCGCCTGACAGATCGCGATGAAAGCGAAATGCCAAGACCGAGTGGATGGATATTGCCGAAGATTAGTCATGCGTTCCGGCTCGGACTTGCTCTGACCGTCGCCAGCCCCTTATCCATCGGGATCGGCTCTGAGGCTCACGCCTTCGAGATTTTCGGTATTCGCCTGTTCGGCGAAGACGAGGTGGATCGCGACATCATCGATCCGGTCGACTATGCCATCACTCTGGACACGGGCGACGCCGATCGCGCGCTAAAGAAATCGCTCGAGCGCACCTCTTTGCTGGTGGCGGACGAGGAACAGCCGGTTTCCGGCGACCTTGGCCTCGTGATCAAGGCACGCGACGACCGCGACCGTCTGATCGCCACACTTTATGAAAACGCTCTCTATGGCGGTATCGTTACCGTCACGATTGACGGCAGGGACATCGACAGCCTGCCGCCCAATCCCACCTTCGACCGTTCACGCCCAGTACCCGTTTCGATCACCGTCCAGCCAGGACAGGCATTTACGCTGGGCGATGTGCGCCTGGAGGGTGACGCCGCACGTCTCGATCCCGCCGAGTACGATCTGGAGCGGGGGGAATCGGCGGGATCACTCAAAATCCTGAGGGCTGCCGAGCAGATGGCCGACCGTCTCAAGGAAGAGGGACGCCCGCTGACGCAAGTGACGCGTCGCGACGTGGTTGCCGATCACGAGACGCAAACGGTCGATCTCACGATTGCGGTCGAGGCAGGTCCCGTTGCCCCTCTGGGCGCCGTGACGGTCAAGGGTGCGCGAGCCGTGGATTCGAACTTCATCGCCTATTATTCGCGCCTCAGACCCGGCCAGACCTATTCGCCCGAACAGTTGCGCAAGGCCGGCGAAAGACTGCGCACGCTCGGTGTCTTCTCGTCCGTCACGGTCAACGAAGCCGATGGCCTCGACGCAGACGGATCACTCCCGGTGGGCATCGTCGTCTCGGAAGGCAAGCACCGTTATTTCGGAATCGGCGCCAGCTATTCCTCCGTCGATGGCGGCGGCATCGAGGGCTATTGGGGCCATCGCAACCTGTTCGGCCAGGCGGAATCACTTCGGATCGAGGGATCCGTTCGCGGACTGGGTGAACTCGAGAACGTGAGCGATGTTTCGTCGCTCGACTACACGGCCGGCATCACTTTCATCAAGCCGGGCGCTTTCCTGCCCTCCGGAACGCTGGAAGCGAGCATCAAGGGCAGCACGCTTGAAACCGACTATTACGACGCCGCGACCGTGACCGGGAAAGTGTCCTATTCCTATGAACTGACAGATGTCGACTCGGTCAATGCAGGCGTATCGCTGGCCTATGACAGCATCGACGATGCCTTCGGCGACGACAACGAATACCTGACCTTCGGCGTGCCGATCGGCTATATCCGAGACACCCGTGACAACCGGCTGAACGCCACCGAGGGCCACTACGGCACGGTTACGCTGACACCGAGTTACGACTTCTTCGGCCAGACCTTCTTCACGTCGCTCGAAGGCTCGATCTCGGCCTATCTCGGTTTCGGTGAGGAAGATCGTTTCGTGCTCGCCGGCCGCCTGAGCGCCGGCTCTCTGGTCGGGGGTGGAGATCTCTCCGCCATACCCGCGACGAGGCGCTTCTTCTCCGGTGGGGGTGGCTCCGTGCGCGGCTATGCCTTCCAGGAGATCACGCCCTACAATGCGGCGGATGATGGCACGGGCGGCCGTTCATACGTGACAGCCAATCTCGAAGCCCGCATCAACGTGACCGAGACCATCGGCATCGTGCCGTTTCTCGACATCGGCTCCGTGACGGACAACACTGTGCCCGATTTCAATGACATCAAGATGGGGGCAGGCGTCGGGCTGCGTTACATGACGCCCTTCGGACCCTTGAGACTGGATGTGGCGGTTCCCCTGGATCCTTATGATGGCGGTAGCCGTTATGCCATCTATGCCGGCATCGGACAGAGCTTCTGACCGGCGAAGACAGGACGAATGAAAGCATGAACTGGTTGAAGCGCATTCTGGCCTGGACGCTGCGTCTGATGGGCGGCCTCGTGGCAGTGCTGATTGCGCTTTTTGTCGTCGTAATCCTTGTCGGCGGCTTTTCGCGAACAGGAAGCCAGTTTTTGGCAGACCGGATCGCGGCCCTCATTTCCACGGACAATCGTCAGATCACGCTCAGCGGAACCGGCCCGCTGCTGAGCAGTCAGTTTTCCGTCGACCGGATCACGATCTCCGACAGCGAAGGCGTCTACGCTTCGATCGAGGACCTCGCTCTGGACTGGACGCCACGAGACCTGATCCGGAAGCGCTTCACCGCAGACCGCATTTCTGCGCGGCAGGTGACCGTGAGCCGTCCTCCCCTGCCTTCTGCGGAACCGCAGCCGGACAGCGACGAACCCTTTTCCCTGCCGGTCGAGATCGACATTGCGACCGTCGACCTGCCCTCGATCGCGATCGGCGCGGCGCTTGCCGAGCGCGACTTCGCGCTGTCTGCACAAGGCTCGCTGCAGATCGTCGGTGAGACGATCGCCAGCCGGCTGACCACCACCCGCCTGGATGAGCCCGGCAACAATGCCGTGGTCGACCTGCTTTATGCGCCGAACGACAACCAGCTGCGCATCAAGCTCGACTACCAGGAGCCCGCTGCCGGCCTGCTCGGCCAGCAGCTCCAATTGCCCGGTCAGCCACCGCTCGCAATCGAGGTCGATGGCGATGGCCCGCTCGACAACTGGGCCGGCCAGATCATGGCATCGTTGGACGGCGAGCGGACGATCACCGTCGACGCGACGCATCGGCTGGAGGCGGACGGGACACGCGCGCTGACTGCGACAGGCGGCGGTCGTTTCGCGGATCTGATGCCACCAGAACTTCGAGACATTTTTGCCGGCGACACCACGATCGATGTGGCGGCGACACTCGGCACGGATGGATCGGTTACGATCGAGAGAGGCCGGTTCGAAACGGCCTCCGCAGAGGTGACGGCCTCCGGCCGCTACGACCCGAATGGTGAAAACGACATCCGGCTGTCGGCACGGGCGACGGGAGATCCGATCGCCGTATCCTCGCAATCCGCCGACTTCACCGGCGGTCTCAGCTTGAGGAGCTTCGATCTGGCTGTCGCCGGCGATGCGCCCGCAGCATCGCTTTCGCTGCGCGCCGATCTGGCCGAACTCAGCGCCCCACAAGGCACACTCTCGGATGTCGCGCTCGCGATCTCCAGTGACAGCTTCGACCTCGCCAACAGCCAGGGTCCGATGCGTATAGACGCTTCGGTACAGGGCACCGATATTCGTGACGCAGAAATTCGACCATATCTGCGCGGACCGTTCAGCCTTACGGCACCCCTGACAATCTCGAGCGATGCGATCAGCTTCGAGCAACTGGCCTTCGACAGCAATGGCCTCGACCTCAACGGTTCCGGCCGCTATGCGCTCGACACTTTGGGCTTCTCCGGCCGTCTCGCGGTGCAAGCTGCACCGGACCTGCTGCCACCGGCATTGGCGAGCCGCCTGCAGGGACCCGCCGATCTATCGGCCCGCGTCGATTTCGTCGCGCCGCGCGCCGTCGCCCTGAGGGAGATCGTGCTGACCACCGACATCGCCCAGGCGGAAGGATCGCTTTCTCTCGACCAGGACGGCGTCCTGGCAACCGATCTGTCCGGGCAGCTTCGCGATATCGGCCTCTTCGTCGAGCGCATCCGGGCACCAGCATCCTTCAATCTCTCGGCCTCGGGTCCGCTGGACGCCGTGGAAGCGACCATCAATCTCGCGGTCGAGCAAGGCGAAGCCGCCGGCTATCGGATCGAGGATCTCGCGCTCCAGATCGAAGGCGTCGCCAATCGGGTCGCACCGAGCGGCAATCTGACGGTCACAGGCCAGATCGACGGCAAGCCGCTCGAAGCGAAGGCACAGGTCGTGAGCACGGACGGGACGACGAAAGTCGACGGCCTCGACCTCGCGATCGGACCGAACCGCCTGACAGGCGCGCTCGATCTCGGACAGGATTTCCTACCGACAGGCGATGTGTCCTTCGACTTCCCCGATTTGAGCCTGCTCGCCGCACTCGCCGGCCAGACGGTAGGCGGCGATCTCAAGGGCGATGTCACGATCCGATCGCAGCAAGGGCAGATCACAGCCGATATCGAGGCATCCGGCACCACGATCAGGCAGGGCGACCTCGCCATCGCCGAACCGCGTATCGATCTCACCGTCTCGGATCTCGCGGCACTCGCAGCGGAAGGCACCATACGCGCAGCGAGCCTCGCCTCGGGCGCGAACCGGCTTGAGACCGTCTCCCTCGATTTTACCCGGTCTGGAACCGATACCGATTTCAATCTGGCCGGACGATACGACGACGCGCCGGTGGTGCTGCGTGGGGCACTCAGCCAAGGAACCGAGGGGATCGCAGTCGCCGTCGAGGAACTGCGCGCCACGCCCCGCGGAATTGCGCTCTCGCTTGCATCGCCCACCTCTATCCGGCTGGTCGATGGCGGCGTTTCGATTGCAGAGACTGTGATTTCTGCCGGCTCCGGCCGTGTCGCGCTCTCCGGCACAGTCGGCGACAGGCTCGACATTTCCGTGGACATAAGGGAGATACCGGCCTCTCTTGCAGCTGCCCTCGCACCCGCGATTGCACCGGAAGGCACCATCTCCGGCACGGCGAAAGTGGGGGGCACGCCATCAGCGCCGATCGCAGATTACAGCCTCGACTGGCAGGGCGCGGCCATTGCCCAGACCCGCGGCGCGGGGCTCGCACCCTTCGGGATCACCGCGAACGGACGCTTCGAGAACCAGAACCTCACCCTCGACAGCCGCATCAATGGTGGCGGCATCGGCCTGACCGCAGGAGGCAATCTGTCCCTTCAGAATGGACCGGGCCTCGATATCCGCATCCAGGGCGATGTTCCACTCTCCGCCGCCAATGGGCAGCTCGCCGCGCAAGGCTTTGTTGCGGAAGGCAATGCCAGTGTGAACCTGACGATCGGTGGCTCCGGTTCTGCTCCTCGCATCACCGGCACGGTTTCGACCAGTGGGGCACGGGTCATAGACGTCAGGCGCAACCTCGCTATCGAACAGATCGCGACGACCGTGAACCTGACGGGCACGCGCGCCGAGATCGGCAGCCTGACGGGGAACCTCGCAACCGGCGGGCGGATTTCGGCCCGCGGTTTCGTGGATATCACCGCGCCCGGCCTTCCTGCGGATCTGACCATCGACCTAGACCAGGCCGTCTATGTCGACGGCGACACCGTCACCAGCACAGCAAGCGGTCAGCTCACCTTGACCGGGCAGTTGCTCAACGGCCCGCTCCTCGGCGGCGACATCAACCTGTCCCGAACCTCGATCACGCTCTCGGAATCCAGGCCGACAAGCTTGCGCGAGCTGGATATCGTGCACAGACATGCACCGCCTGCGATCCTTCGACAGCAACGGGACCAGGCGCCGGCGGAAGGCCGTACCGCAAGCGCGCCCATTGCGCTCGACCTGACGATCTCGTCCCCTACGCAGACCTTCGTGCGCGGTCGCGGCATCGACGCGGAACTCGGCGGCACGATCGCACTGACAGGCACCGCAGCAGCCCCCGTGGTCTCCGGCGCCTTCGAACTGCGCCGCGGCCGCATGCAGATCCTTACAAAGCGCCTCGACATCACGCGCGCAACGATCACCTTCGGGGGAGACCTTGTGCCGCTGCTCGATCTCGAAGCGACCACGACCTCGGGCAATGCCACCATCGTCATTCTGTTGACCGGGCTTGCGAGCAATCCGCAGGTCAGCTTCAGTTCCACGCCCTCCCTGCCCCAGGACGAGATCCTGGCGCAGCTCATCTTCGGCCAGTCGCTGTCACGGCTCTCGCCGCTGCAGATCGCGCAGCTCGCCGATGCGGCAGCCCAGCTCGCCGGTGGTCGTGGCACCTCGCTCTTCCAGTCGCTGCGCAGCACACTGGGCATCGACGATCTCGACATCTCGACCGACGAAACCGGCGGTACCAGCATCAGCGCGGGTAAGTACCTCAACGATCGCACCTATCTCGAACTGCAGCAGAGTGGCAGCGGTGGCGCTAAGGCGGTCATCAATCTCGACATCGGCCGCGGCGTGAAGTTGAAGGGTGAAGCCGGTGGCGAAGGGGCCGGTGGCGGCATCTTCTACGAAAAGGAATACTGACGAGAGATCGGGATGTGCGATCCTGTCAGCCGATCTTGCTGGTCTTGAGCAGAATGCTCGATTCCGTGAGGTTGATGCCCTCGATCAGCCGGATCCGCCGCAAGGCCTCGTCGAAACCGGCAAGGTCACGCGCTTCGAGTTCGGCGATGAAATCCCATCGGCCATTGGTGCTGTGAAGCGACTTGACCTGCGGCATGCCGCGCAGCTGTTGCGCGACCCGGTCGGCAAACTTTCCGACCACTTCGATCATCACGATGGCGCGAACGCCAGTCGACTGGATCTCGCTGCCGGTGAGGATGGTGAAGGCGGCTATCGTGCCATTGGACACCAGCCGCTCGATCCGGGCCGAGATGGTCGCGCGGGAGGCACCCGTCATGGCGGCGAGTGACGCGACAGGCAGGCGGGCATTCTGGCGCAAGGCACCGAGAATTTCGCGATCGAGATCATCCATGTGTCAAAACGTCATACTGTGGTTGCGATATGCACAAACTATCGAACTTTATGGCGAAGTTCCATCTTTTTGCCAACAAGCCAATCACCGATGATGCGGCACAACATCCAGGAAAGGATCCGCCATGCAGGCCGAGACCAAAACCGTGACCCTCATCGGCGTTCCCTTGGAGGAAGGTTCCGGGAGGGGCGGCTGCGCCATGGGTCCCGCCGCCTACAGGATCGCGGGCATTGCTTCTGCTCTGAATGAGCTCGGCTACTCCGTTGAAGACCGCGGCGACCTGCGTCCTGCCCCGGCCGCAGACCTGCCCGAGATGGCAGAAGCGAAGCACCTGCCGATCGTCGGTGCCTTCACCCGCGCGATCGAGGCCGAAACCTATACCGCTGCCCGCAATGGCACGGTGCCGATACTGCTCGGCGGCGATCACAGTCTGTCCATGGGCAGCGTGTCAGGCATGGCCCGCTATGCGGCTGAGGTGAAGCGGCCGCTTTATGTTCTCTGGCTGGATGCCCATTCGGACTTCAACGCACCGGAAACCTCTCCCTCGGGCAATATCCACGGCATGCCGGTCGCCTTCTTTTGCGGCAAGGCGGAATTCGCCCCGATCCTGCCCGCCGATCGCCCCCTCGTCGATCCGAAACACGTCTACCAGATCGGCATCCGCTCCGTGGACGAGGAAGAGCGCCGCATGATACGGGAAAATGCGGTGAATGTCTTCGACATGCGGGCCGTGGACGAAGAAGGCATGGGCAGCATTGTCAAGCGCATCCTTAGCGACGTCCGAGACGCCGGGGCGCTCTTGCATGTGAGCCTTGACGTCGACTTTCTCGATCCAGACGTAGCGCCGGGCGTGGGGACCACAGTGCCCGGAGGTGCCACATTCCGCGAGGCCCATCTGATCATGGAACTGCTGCATGACAGCGGCCTCGTCTCCTCGCTCGACCTCGTCGAGCTGAACCCCTTTCTCGACGACCGCGGCCGCAGCGCCCGCGTCATGGTCGAACTGGCAGCCAGCCTCTTCGGTCGGCGGATTCTCGATCGGCCGACGCGAGGCGGCTAAAACAATATATCGTTGTATATTACACTTCTTATTTGATCTCTTTTCGCCGAGAACTTGCCTGTTGGCAGTTTGCCGTCCCCGAGAGTTGAGGGGCGGTGAACGTTTGCCGTTCAACAACTGCGCCCAGAACCATTCAACATTGACGATCATTTAAACCAACGCGGCTATTATTTGCCCATGGTTGCGCTGATCTTCGGTGCATGGACACACTATGGGGACGTTCATGGGACTTGTTAGTTTACCGGGGCTCGGGTCGAAATCGGTCCTGGAAGCATTGAGCCGATCGCAGGCCGTGATCGAGTTCAAGCCCGACGGCACGATCATCACCGCAAACGAGAATTTCTGCCGTGCGCTGGGTTATGGACTGGAAGAGATCAGAGGGAAACATCACAGGATATTCTGCGATCCGGCTTATACCGCGTCAGCCGACTACCGCGAATTCTGGTTGATGCTGAACAAGGGCCAGTTCGAGAGCCGCGAGTACAAGCGCTTTCGGAAAGACGGCACGGAAGTCTGGATCCAGGCCTCCTACAATCCGGTCTTTCGCAACGGAAAGCTATGGAAGATCGTAAAATTCGCCACCGACATCACGACGGCGAAATTGAAGGCCGCAGAGGACGCCGGCAAGTTGGAGGCGATTTCCCGAGTCCAGGCAACGATCGAATTCACCCCGGCAGGCGAAATCCTGACAGCAAATGAGAATTTCCTCTCCACCCTCGGCTACGCACTGGGCGAGATCACAGGCAAACATCACGCGATGTTCTGCGAGCCGGACTATTCGCGCTCTGAAGCCTACAGGGCATTCTGGAAGACGCTCGCCGCTGGCCATTTCGTCTCGCAGGAATTCAAGCGCATCGGCAAGGGCGGCAAGGTGGTCTGGATCCAGGCGTCCTACAATCCCATCTTCGACGCCAGCGGCCGTGTCTTCAAGGTCGTCAAGTATGCAACCGACATCACCGGTCGCGTCAACGCAGTCGAAGAGATCGCCAGGGGACTGACGGCGCTCGCCGACGGTGATCTGACCGCGACGATCGACGCGCCGTTCATTCCGTCGCTCGAGAAAATCCGCGTGGACTTCAACGCGGCCATGGGACGCGTCGCCACCGCGATGACGAATGTCAGCTGCAACACGGATGCCATCGCCTCCGGCTCAGCCCAGATCCGCGAAGCCTCCGACAGTCTCGCCAAACGCACAGAGCAGCAGGCAGCAGCCGTCGAAGAAACGGCAGCCGCACTCGAGCAGATCACCCAGACCGTTGCCGACAGCTCGAAGCGGGCCAACGAGGCCGGTCAGCAGGTGGCGCGCACCAAGGAAGGCGCCGAGAGATCCGGCAAGGTGGTGAAGAACGCCATCGAGGCGATGGATCAGATCGAAAACTCCTCGAAGGAGATCTCCAACATCATCGGCGTCATCGACGACATCGCCTTCCAGACGAACCTTCTCGCCTTGAATGCCGGCGTCGAGGCCGCGCGTGCGGGCGAGGCCGGCAAGGGTTTTGCGGTTGTCGCCCAGGAGGTCCGCGAACTCGCCCAACGCTCCGCCAAGGCGGCAAAGGAAATCAAGGCGCTGATCAACACCTCGTCCAACCAGGTCAAAGCCGGTGTGGAGTTGGTCGGCGAGACCGGCAGGGCGCTCGAGCAGATCGTCACGGAAGTCCAGGACATCAACCGCAACGTCGTGGCGATAGTCGAAGCCTCTCGTGAACAGGCGACGGGGCTGACGGAGATCAACAAGGCGGTCAACGCCATGGATCAGAATACACAGCAGAACGCTGCCATGGTCGAGGAATCCACCGCTGCCAGCCACAGCCTCGCGAGACAGGCCGCATCCCTGCGCGAACTTGTGGCGCAGTTTAGAATTGGGCAACACTCTTCACATAAAGTGATCACAGCGCGATCCGATGCTGCACCCGTTGCATCGCCCGCACGCAAGCTCATGGCGAGAACTGCTCGTGCCACAGGTGGCGCAGCTGCCGCCAAGGTTCAGGAAGGTTGGGAAGATTTCTAATGGCCACTATCAGCTCCACCAGCTTCGGCAGCGAGACCCTCGAGATCATCGCCTTCCGGCTTCATGATCAGGAGTTCTGCGTCAAGACGACGACCATCCGCGAAATTCGCGGCTGGGCACCGTCGACGCCGATTCCGCATGCGCCGGCCGATGTCATCGGTGTGATGAACCTTCGCGGTTCGGTCATCCCGATCATCGACCTCGCCTACAAGCTGGGCATGAAGAGCACGGTTGCCAACGAGCGTTCGGCCATCGTCGTCGCCGAAGTCCACAACATGGTCATCGGCATGCTGGTCGACCGCGTTTCGGACATCCTGACCATTCCGTCGAGCCAGGTTCAGCCGGTTCCGGAAGTCTCGGCCTCCTTCGACAAGACATTTTCGGAAGGCATCATCGCCAACGAGAACGGCATGATCTGCTTCCTGAACCTCGCCAAGATGTTCAAGGGCAGCGATCTGGAAGACCTGGCCGCCTGATTCGGCGACAGACATCCGCTTCGAAAGGGCAGCGCTTCATCGCGCTGCCCTTTCGCGTTGAAGGACCCGGTTGATCTGAGAGCTGCACTGGCCTACCAGACGGGTAACGCGGGAGGCGAGACGATGAAGCTGCTTTTGATCCATACCGGCGGAACCATCGGGATGGCGGAGACTGCGGACGGACTGGCGCCGAGAAAGGGGCTCGTGGAAGAGGCGATCGCTGAACGGCTGCCGGCCAGCGCAATTTTCACCGCAGACGTTTTCGATCCACTGCTCGACAGCGCCGATGTCGGCCCCCGTCACTGGAACAGGATGCTGAAGACGATCCGCAGCCATCCAGACACGGCCGTCATCATCACCCACGGTACCGACACGATGGCTTTTACCGGCGCAGCACTCGCCCAGGCACTGGCAGGCGAGAAGCGCCGCGTGATCCTGTGCGGCTCCATGCTTCCGCTCGGGCAACATGGCGATGCGGAAGGCAATCTCGATCTTGCGATCTCCGCCGCAGCGGGCAAGGAGCCCGGCGTCTTCCTCGCCTTTGCCGGCAAGCTTTTGGCCGCCGATGGTCTCGTCAAGCATCAAAGCCATGACACGGATGCCTTCCGCTCCCAGCCACAGGCTATGCCCGGCATACCGAAACGGCGGAGCTTCAACGAGCGCAAGCTCTCCATCCTGACGCTATCGCCGGGAATTCCGGCGGACGCCGTGAAGGCTGTCCTGGACAGGTTGGACGGTGCGGTGCTCAGGATCTTCGGCGCCGGCACGGCAATGAACGATCCGGAACTTCTGCGGGTCCTCTCCGATGCGGTGAAATCAGGGAAGACGCTGCGCGCCGTCAGCCAATGCGAAGCAGGCGGCCTGTTACCCGGCGCCTATGCGGCCGGCGCCGGTCTCTGGGGCACGGGCATCGGAAACGGCGGCACGCAAACGCCGGAAGCCGCACTCGTTCACCTCTGGCTGAACTGAGCCCCATTCCCCCTCATGCAGAGAGGCGACCCGAAGGCCGCCTCTTGCTCGATTTGCTTGCGTGAAAGCTCTGCTCAGCCGAAGATCGACAGGCTGTTGCGCAATGTGATCCAGACACCCCAGAGAAGCGGGAGACCGACCACGGCCCAGGCCAATGCCGCCTTGGCGTCGAGGCCACCCTTGCCGATCCCGAAGGAGCCGGAAGGTCCGACACTGGCCGCAGCCGTCTTGGCCTGGAGCGCCGCCACTTCCTCATCCGACATGAACCACTTGTCCGCCAGGGGTTTCACGAAGGCATTGGCGACAAGACCGATCGCCAACATGCCGGCCAGGATATACATGGTTCCGGTATAGAGTTCCGGTCCCGGTGCAACCCCGGCTGAGATCTGCGCTTCGCGGATATAGTTGACGACGACCGGACCGACGATGCCGGCCGTTGCCCAGGCCGTCAGCAGCCGGCCGTGGATTGCGCCGACGAACTGCGTTCCGAAAATGTCTGCGAGATAGGCCGGGATCGTCGCGAAGCCGCCGCCATACATCGACAGGATGATGCCGAAGGCGAGCACGAACATCGCCTTGGAGCCGAGACCGGCAAGCGTCGGTGCCGCAGCATAGAGAATGATGCCGAGGATGAAGAAGCAGAAGTAAGTGTTCTTGCGACCGATCTTGTCCGACATCGAGGCCCAGAAGAAACGTCCGCCGATGTTGAACAGCGACAGGAGGCCGGTGAAGCCGGCAGCGATGGCCGCAATCTGTGCCTTCTGCGCGGTATCGAGCTGCGAGAAGGTGAGATCCGGAAGCCCGATCAGCGAACCGGCGAAGATTTCCTGCAGCATGGGCGAGGCAACACCGATAACGCCGATGCCGGCCGAGACGTTGAGGCAGAGAACCGCCCAGATCAGCCAGAACTGCGGCGTCTTGTGCGCGTCCCGCAGATGCACGTGACGCGTGGTGATCATCGTGCTCTTCGACGCAGCTGGCGTCCAGCCTTCAGGACGCCAGCCGGCCGGCGGAATACGATAGCCGAAGGCACCACCCATCATGAAGACGAAATAGCCGAGGGCCATCACGACGAAAGTCTGCCAGACACCGACGGTGACATCCGTCTTGAACATGTTCATCAGGATATTGGCCAGAGGCGCGCCGATCATCGCGCCACCACCAAAGCCCATGATGGCCATGCCGGTCGCCATGCCGCGACGGTCTGGGAACCATTTGATCAGCGTCGAAACCGGCGAAATGTAACCGAGACCGAGACCGATACCGCCGATGACGCCGGCACCGAGCCACATCAGCCAGAGCTGGTGCGTCATCACGCCGACGGCTGCGATCAGAATACCGCCGCACCAGCAGCAGGCCGAAACGAAGGCCGCCTTACGCGGACCGACCCGTTCCAGCCAACCGCCCCAGATGGCGGCAGAGCAGCCGAGAAAGACGAAGAACAGCGTGTAGATCCAGCCGAGATCCGCGACGCGCCAGTTGCAGGCGGTGGTGAACAGTGCCCCGATCAGCGTGAGCTCGGAGCAGCTGGGATCGGGGTTGGCAATCGCCCGGCTGAGCGGCAGCCAGAACACGCTGAAACCATAGGCCATGCCGATGCAGAGATGGATCGCAAGAGCGGCCGGTGGCACGAGCCAGCGGTTGAACCCTGGTTTCGCGATAATTCTTTCCTTGTCGAGAATGCCGACATCATTTGTTGTGTCAGCGCTAACATCTGAAATTGACATTAAGTTCGTCCTCCTCCTGAAAAACCGATTGGCCCGTGGACCGGCCCGAAAAGATGAATTTATGCCGTCGCCTCGGGAATGCTGGGCTCGGATAGAGACTCCCCGGCGATCACACCCTTGCCACCCGGCGCACCGTCTGCAGCATCGGCCCCGACACCGACGGAACCGGCATCAGGGGATCCCGGACGCTTGACCCTGCTGGATGCCTCGATCACCAGTGGTAGGAATCCGGAATCTGGTTCATCGATCATATCGAAGAAGCGACGGCGCATGCGCGTTTCCCAGAACTTGTTAATATGCGTGGCCACGCCGTCCACCCGGACATCCTCCGGCTGCGACAGGAAGAACGTGGCGATCTGATTGGCCATTCGAACGATTTTGGCGTCGGTGCTGGTCTCAGACATGCATCGGTGCTCCTTCAGCCACCCGATCCGGCCGGGTAAAAATCTCGAAATCCTCGTCGCGTGCGATTCCGATCAGCGTGATCCCCGCTGCAGTCGCAGTCCGGATGGCCAGAGCCGTCGGCGCGGAGATTGCAATCAGGATTGGCGCGCCGAGCGCTGCCGTCTTCTGCACCATCTCGACGGAGAGACGGCTGGTGACGACCACCGCGCCGAGATTAGCCGCCCAGCCACCGAGCAGCACCGCGCCAACGAGCTTGTCGAGCGCGTTGTGGCGGCCGACATCCTCGCGGATTGCGACCAGCCCCTCATGCGGACAGTAAAAACCGGCCGCATGCACGGCACGTGTCTGACGGTTGAGATCCTGGGCCGCCGCCAGCATCGACGTGGCATCGGCGATCTCGCGTGCCGTCAGGCGGACATGGTCTGACCCCACGGACCGCACTGCGCGAGTGGCCTGCTCGATCGACTCGATGCCGCAAAGACCGCAGCCAACGGGCCCGGCCATGCGCCGGCGTCGGGCAATCAACGCATCCGCGGTCATGTCCTTCAGCGTCACCTGGACGTCGATGCCCTCGCCAGCCTCGATGGCCTCGATAGCGACCACCTCATCGGCCCGTTCGATAATGCCCTCGGCGAGCGAGAAGCCGACGGCGAAATCCTCGAGATCATCCGGGCTCGCCATCATCACGGCGTGCGTAGAGCCGGCATAGGAGAAGGCGATCGGCACCTCTTCGGGCACGAACCGGCTGCTGCTCGAAACGAGCCCCCGGCTCGCCTTGAGCCCGCCGACCATGCGCGCCGTGGAGCCGATCACATGCTTCATTCTGCCGCTTCCAGCTTACCGACGATACGGCGGGACTGGCGCGACAGCTCCTCATAGTCCTCCTGCCATTCCGTCGGCCCGTTCGACGGCGAGATCTGCACGGCAGTGACCTTGTATTCGGGGCAGTTGGTTGCCCAGTCCGAGAAGTCTGTCGTGATGACATTCGCCTGCGTGTTCGGGTGATGGAAGGTCGTATAGACCACGCCCGGCGCCACGCGATCCGTGATCAGGGCGCGAAGCGTCGTATCGCCCGCGCGGCTGGCGAGCTTGATCCAGTCGCCGTCCTTGACGCCACGCTGTTCGGCGTCGTGCGGATGGATCTCGAGCAGATCCTCCTGGTGCCAGATGACATTCTCGGTACGCCGCGTTTGCGCGCCGACATTGTACTGGGACAGGATGCGCCCGGTCGTCAGCAGCAGCGGGAAGCGCGGGCCGGTGCGTTCGTCGGTCGCGACATATTCGGTGCGGATGAACTTGCCCTTGCCGCGCACGAAACCATCGACATGCATGATCGGCGATCCCACAGGGAATTTCTCGTTGCAGGGCCACTGCACCGAGCCCATCTTCTCGAGATAATCGTAGGAGACCCCGGCAAAGCTCGGCGTGGTCGCGGCGATCTCATCCATGATCTGCGACGGATGGGTGTAATTCCAGGTGAGCCCCATGGCCTGGGCAAGCTTCTGGGTCACTTCCCAGTCCGCATAGCCGTTCTTCGGGCTCATGACCTTGCGCACGCGGTTGATGCGGCGCTCGGCATTGGTGAAGGTGCCGTCCTTCTCCAGGAAAGTTGAGCCCGGCAGGAAGACATGGGCGTAGTTGGCGGTTTCGTTGAGGAAGAGGTCGTGCACCACGACGCATTCCATCGCAGCGAGTCCGGCCGAGACGTGCTTCGTGTCGGGGTCGGACTGCAGAATGTCCTCGCCCTGGATGTAGATGCCCTTGAACGAACCATCGACAGCGGCATCCAGCATGTTCGGGATGCGCAGGCCCGGCTCGTTGCTCAGTTCGACACCCCAGAGCTTTTCGAAAGTCTCGCGCGTCGCATCATCGGACACGTGACGGTAACCGGGCAGCTCGTGCGGGAACGAACCCATGTCGCAGGAGCCCTGGACATTGTTCTGCCCGCGCAGCGGGTTCACGCCGACGCCGGGCCGGCCGATATTGCCGGTGACCATCGCGAGGTTGGCGATTGCCATGACGGTGGTCGAACCCTGACTGTGTTCGGTGACGCCAAGGCCGTAATAGATCGCGCCATTGCCGCCGGTGGCGAACAGACGAGCAGCGCCGCGCAGATCCGCGGCCGGCACGCCGGTAAACTTTTCCGTCTCTTCGGGCGAATGCTCGGGCTCGGCGACGAAGGCCGCCCAATCTTCAAATTCAGACCAGTCGCAGCGCTCGCGAATGAAAGCCTCGGCGAACAGACCTTCCGTGACGATGACATGGGCCAGCGCCGTCATGACCGCGACATTGGTGCCGGGCTTCAGCGGCAGGTGGAAGGCCGCCTCCACATGCGGTGTACGCACGAGATCGATGCGGCGCGGATCGATGACGATCAGCTTGGCACCCTGGCGGAGCCGCTTCTTCAGGCGAGAGCCGAAGACCGGGTGGCCATCGGTCGGATTGGCGCCGATAACCACGACCACGTCGGAGTGCTCGACACTGTCGAAATTCTGCGTACCGGCCGACGTGCCGAAGGCCTGGCCCAGACCGTAGCCGGTCGGGGAATGGCAGACGCGGGCGCAGGTATCGACATTGTTGTTGCCGAAGCCGGCGCGGATCAGCTTCTGAACCAGATAGGTCTCTTCGTTGGTGCAGCGCGACGAGGTGATGCCGCCGATCGCTTCGCGGCCATACTGATACTGGATCCGGCGAAACTCGGAGGCTACATGTGCATAGGCCTCTTCCCAGGTCACTTCGCGCCAGGGATCGGTGATCTTTTCGCGCACCATCGGGTTGAGGATACGGTCCTTGTGGCTTGCGTAACCATAGGCGAACCGACCCTTGACACAGGAATGACCACGATTGGCCTGGCCGTCCTTCCAGGGCACCATGCGCACGAGTTCTTCGCCGCGCATCTCTGCCTTGAACGAGCAGCCGACGCCGCAATAGGCGCAGGTGGTGACGGCCGAATGCTCCGGCTGGCCAATTGATATCACGGATTTTTCCGTCAGCGTCGCGGTCGGGCAGGCCTGGACGCAGGCGCCGCAGGAGACGCATTCCGACGAGAGGAATGCTTCATGCGCACCGGGCGACACACGGCTGTCGAACCCGCGACCCTCGATGGTCAGCGCGAACGTACCCTGCACCTCTTCGCAGGCACGCACGCAGCGCGAACAGACGATGCATTTGGACGGGTCATAGGTGAAGTAGGGATTGCTCTCGTCCTTCGGCATCCACTGGGCGTTGATCCCGCCCTCGGTGGAACGCGCCTTGACGTGGTTCTCGCCTTCATAGCCGTAACGCACGTCGCGCAGGCCAACGGCACCCGCCATGTCCTGCAGCTCGCAGTCGCCATTGGCCGCACAGGTCAGACAGTCGAGCGGGTGGTCGGAGATGTAGAGTTCTATCACGCCCTTACGGATGGCCTTCAGCCGCTCCGTCTGGGTATGAACGACGAGGCCAGGCGCAACCGGTGTGGTGCAGGAGGCCGGAGTGCCGTTGCGGCCCTCGACCTCGATCAGACAGAGGCGGCAAGAACCGAAGGCATCGACCATGTCTGTGGCGCAGAGCTTCGGCACCTGAATGCCGGCCTCCATCGAGGCGCGCATGATCGACGTGCCCTCGGGAACCGTGATCTCGCGGCCATCGATGGTGAGCGTCACCATTTTTTCGGAGCGGGACGCCGGTGTGCCAAAGTCGATTTCAGGAACGAGGGGCATGATAACCTCCGGGTCAGTCTTTTCGCTGCGGAACAGGCCGCGCGGAACAAGTTTGTGTCTGCGTCAGGATTTCATCTCGGCGAGCGTCGCCGCGACGATGGCATTGGCATGACCATGGCCGAGACCGTGATCAGTCTTCAGCAAGGTGACGATCTGCATATGCGTCTTACCTTGCTGCTGCCGGACGATGTCCTGCCAGTGCTGGATCGGCTTTCCATAGGTCTTCTCGATCGATGGAAAGTAGGAGGCCGGTCCCTTGACCTTCGTTGCGTCACTCATTCGGCTGCCTCCCGGACCGGCGTCGGCGCAAAGTCTTCCGGAAAATGTGTCATGGCACTCATGACCGGATAGGGCGTGAAGCCACCGAGTGCGCAAAGCGAGCCGAACTTCATGGTGTTGCAGAGATCTTCCAGCAACACCTTGTTCTTCTCCGGCTCGATGCCTTGGGCGATCTTGTCGACCGTCTCGACGCCGCGCGTCGAGCCAATGCGGCAGGGCGTGCACTTGCCGCAGCTTTCGACGGCACAGAATTCCATGGCGAAACGCGCCTGTTTCAGCATGTCAGCCGTATCGTCGAAGACCACAACGCCGGCATGGCCGATCAGGCCACCGGCGGCGGTAAAGGCTTCGTAGTCGAAGATCGTGTCAAACAGCGAAGGCGGGAAATAGGCGCCGAGCGGCCCGCCGACCTGAACGGCCTTGACCGGACGGCCGGAGATCGTGCCGCCGCCGATCTGGTTGATCAGCTGGCCGAGCGGCAGGCCGAAAGCGGTTTCATAGAGGCCGCCATGCTTGAGATTTCCAGCGAGTTGGATCGGGATCGTGCCATGCGAACGACCGACGCCGAAGTCGCGGTAGAACTGCGCGCCACGATCCATGATGACGGGGATGGAGGCGAGCGACATGACGTTGTTGACGACTGTCGGCTTGCCGAAAAGACCTTGGAGGGCCGGCAGCGGCGGCTTGGCACGCACCACGCCGCGCTTGCCTTCGAGGCTGTTGAGCAGCGAGGTCTCTTCACCGCAGACATAGGCGCCGGCGCCCATGCGCACTTCCATGTCGAAGGCGTAAGCGGAACCCAATACGGAGGCACCGAGAATGCCCTCGCGCCTTGCGATCTCGATCGCCTCTTCCATGACGGCAATGGCATGCGGATATTCGGAGCGGGTGTAGACATAGCCCTTGGTGGCACCGGTCGCGATGCCGGCAATCGCCATGCCTTCGATCAGCACGAAAGGATCGCCTTCCATGATCATCCGGTCGGCAAAGGTGCCGCTGTCGCCCTCGTCGGCATTGCAGACGATGTATTTCTGGTCGGCCTGCGCATCCGCAACCGTTTTCCACTTGATGCCGGTCGGGAAGCCGGCGCCGCCGCGACCACGCAGGCCGCTGTCGGTGACCTGTTTGACGATATCGACAGGCGCCATGGCGATGGCATTGGCGAGGCCTTTGAGCCCCTGATAGTGCCGGTAATCATCGAGCGACAGAGGATCGGTCACGCCACAGCGGGCGAAGGTAAGCCGCGTCTGCCCCTTGAGGAAGGGAATATCCTGGGTCGGACCGTGGCCGAGCGGATGCGCACCGCCGGTCAGGAAGCCCGCATCGAAGAGCGAAGGCACGTCGGAAGCTTTGACCGGACCATAGGCGACGCGCCCCCTGTCGGTGCGCACCTCCACCAGCACTTCGAGCCACAGCATGCCACGCGACCCGTTACGGACGATGGTGACATCCTGACCGCGGGCGTTCGCCTCGCGCTCAATCGCAGCAGCGACTTTATCCGCGCCGACGGCCAAGGCCGCGGCATCGCGGGGAACGAAGACAACGACGGTTTCTGGCACGCTCATGTGCGCGCCTCCGCCAGTATGTCGGTGAGACAGTGCTCGTCGATACGCGCATGCAGGTCACCGTCGAGCATGGCAGCCGGCGCCTGCGCACAGAGCCCGAGACAATAGACCGGTTCCAGCGTCACGGCGCCATCGGCGGTTGTCTGGTGCCAGTCGATGCCGAGCTTCGCTCTGATCTTATCCGCAAGAGGCTCGCCACCCATGGACTGGCAAGCCTCGGCGCGACAGAGCTTGAGCACATGGCGACCTGCCGGATGCGCCCGGAAATCGTGATAGAATGTGACAACACCATGCACTTCGGCGCGCGAGAGGTTCAGGGCAGTCGCGATGATCTGCTTGGCAGCCTCAGGAATGAAGCCGAATTCTTCCTGCACCTTGTGCAGGATAGGCAGCATCGGCCCTTCCATCGTACGACAGTGATCGATGATTTCGGATATCCGAGTGGCCTCGTCATCCAGGATCGCCCGTAGGTTCATTGTCAGTCCTCCCAAACCGACGCATCGAAGTCGTCATGCGTACCCGACGACCTTCTGCAACTGACCCATGCGCGGCGAAAACGCCCGCAACGTGATGGTTACATTTGCGTCACGTCAAGAATGGGTGGGTTGGACCGATCAGGTCAATATTGCACTTCCGTCGGACGATAGAAGATTTCTATCGAAGTCCCGCGCTGCTGCGCGAGCGCGGGCTTCGTGCAGAAGAGCTGATACCAAAGGAGTATGCGGTTCGCGGTATGCCGCAACCAAGCCCACCGAATGCTCAGCATGCGGCTCGGTGATCGGGATCATCCGGATTTCTTCCGGAAAACCGAATGACTCGGCCACGTTGCGCGGCATGATGGAGGCACATTGCCCCGTGCGGATATGGGAGAAGAGCACGATCATCGAATTCGACTCCAGCATCAGCTTCGGCGTGACTCCGACCTCTGACATGTGGAGGTTGATGATGCGACGATTCTGCATGTCGGGCGTCAGGAGACACAGCCTGATCTCTGCAACCTCCTTCCAGGTGACGGTTTCCCGATCGGCGAGCGGCGAACCTGCAGCGCTGATCAGATGATAGCGCTCGGAATAGAGCGGCACACTCGTGACGCGCCCGAGGGGTTCATTGTCGAGATAGGTGATGCCTGCATCGATCTCCAGATCCTCCAGCATGCTGAGAACCTGCAGCGAATTGCGCGAGAGAATGGTGAAGGTCACATCCGGATGCCGCTTCTGAAAGGGCTCGGTCAGCTTGCGGACCATCGCAAGGGCAGTCGGGATGGCCGCGATCCGCATATGACCCGCAAGACCCGTGCGGGCCGCGCGCATCTCCTCGCGCATGGTGCGGGTGTCACCGACGATCCGCCGCGCCCATTCCAGCACGCGCTGGCCTTCCGGCGTGAGACCGAGAAAGCGCGACCCACGCTGAACCAGCATGACACCAAGCTGCTCCTCGAGTTGACGAATCCCTGCTGAAAGCGTCGGTTGCGTCACGCCGCATTCTTCGGCCGCGCGGCCGAAATGCTGCTGGCGGGCAAGCGCGATGAAGAATTCCAGCTTGTCGATCATGGTCCCGCCTGCTTCCGGATGAACGCCACCGCGCTAGGCTTCGGCAAGGGCCTCTGCATCGCTCGGCGTGGCGGCCTTCGGACCGCAATACATCTTGTAGAGGACGGAAATCAGTTCGGCGAGTTGCGGATCGGCGATACGGTAATAGATCTGCCGCCCTTCTCGCCGGGTCTGCACCACCTGGTCAGCTCTCAGACGTGCCAGTTGCTGGGAGACGACAGCCTGCTGGATCCCGAGAAACTGTTCGATCTCGCTGACGGTCTTCTCGCCCTGGCAGAGCATGCAGAGCATCAACAGGCGCGTCTCGTGCGAAAGCGCCTTCAACAATCCGCTCGCCTCGCGTGCCTTCGAGAGGAAGTCGTCCAGGGTCTCGGATGTCAAAGGTGTTTCCTTCATGGCAATATCCGGTGATCGTGTGACGCGCGTCCGACGGGGGCCGCAATCTGGCCCTTGCGCCCTTCCTATCACATAGGTTGTCCGACCTACAAAGGAATGGCGTCGGCGCGTTCCTTTAGAAGCGACGCGCTGCGGTTCAATGCCGCATATTCCTCTTCATCGAGATCCGGAAACAGGTCCGCGATGACACCTTCGGCACCGACGACACGCGGGATCGACAGCGCCACGTCCCGGACGCCCGCCACCTCCGGCGTCGCGATGGAGACCGACAGCACATCTCGCTGATCACGGGCGATCGCCTTGACGATACGGGCAAGCCCGGCGCCGATGCCGTAATAGGTCGATCCCTTGCCCTTGATGATCTTGTAGGCCGCGTTGCGCACGCCGTCGTCGATCTGAGCTCGGACCTCGTCCGTAAGTGGCGAGCCGACCTGCGCCGCAAAGGAGGAGAGCCGGACGGAGCCGGCCCTCGCACTGGTCCAGGCCAGGACTTCGCTGTCGCCGTGTTCGCCGAGCACATAGGCATGCACCGATTGCGGGGAAATACCGAGATGCCGGCCGACGAGGCTGCGGAAACGGGCTGTGTCGAGGATGGTACCAGAGCCGATGACGCGACGCGGATCGATGCCGGACAGGCGGGTGGTGATCTGGGTCATGATGTCGACAGGATTGGAGGCAATCAGCAGGATCGCGTCCGGCACAACAGGCAAGACTTCGGCCAAAACGGCGCGGAAGACGGCGGCATTCCGCTCAAGGAGTTCGAGGCGCGTTTCGCCCGGCTTCTGGCTGACACCGGCCGCGAGGATGACGACGCTGGCCCCTTCGAGATCGCGGTATTGTCCGGCATTCACCACGGTCGACGACATGAAGGGCACCGCATGGGCGATATCCTCCGCTTGCGCGACGGCCAGCGCATCATTGCGGTCGACCAGCACGACCTCGCTCGCAAGCCCCATCAGCGCCAGCGCATAACCCGCCGAACTACCGACCATTCCAGCACCCACGATGCCGACTTTCATGCCGATCTCCCCAAAAGTACGAGAAGCGTGATCTCTGTGGCGCCGGCCGTCAGGCGCCATCAACCAGCTACACCGCATAGCATGTCACATTCGCGTCAGATGCGCATGGCGCAGGCCGATCCCCTCTGATTTAATATCGAGAACACGAAATGAGATGGTGCGAAAGATCATGAGACGGCTGCCGGCCCTGTCCGCGATGAAGGTGTTCGAGGTGGTCGGCCAGACCCGGAGCTTCACCCGTGCCGCGGAATTGCTGAACTTGACCCAGAGTGCTGTCAGCCGTCAGGTGCGCAATCTTGAGGAACAGCTGGGCGAAACACTCGTCATCCGCCGGCATCATCACCTCGAGCTGACCGCCTCGGGCGCCGAACTGCTCGCCTCGCTGCAGCACGCCTTCCACACGGTGGAGATGACCGTTCGCAATATCCGCGAGAAAAGCAATCTCCGCCGTCTCCGGATCAACGTGCCGCCGACCTTTGCCAAGCGCTGGTTGATGCCGCGGCTGATGAGCCTCAGAGCCTTCCTGCCCGACGTTGATCTCAGCATCACCACCGATCTCGAGGACAATCTTTCGGAACGAGGCATGCTGGACTGCGCCATCCGTTTCGGCGACGGGGAGTGGCCGAGCCTGCGCTCGGAACGGCTGTTCACGGAACGCCATATCGCCGTCTGCGCTCCGCATCTCATGGAAAGCCTGCGGGACGAAGAGGCAATCGATCTCTCCCGCTTCACCTTCCTGCATGTGCTGGCTTCTGCCGATCAGCGGTATCTCACCTGGCAGCGCTGGCTGGATGCGGCGGGCCTCACTGAAACAGACACGCAAGGCGGACTGGAGTTCGACCTGCTCGATCTCGTCATCGAAGCCGCCTGCAACGGGCTCGGGGTCGCGGTGGCCGACAGGTCGATGGTCGCCCCCCTGATGCAGACCGGAGCGCTCACCCAAGTGCTGGATGTCGAGGTCGAGGGCCACGAATCCTACTGGCTCGTGATGCGAACCGATCGGACGCTGTCCCCGCATGTCGAGGCGCTCAGACGCTGGCTGAACCATGAAATCGGCACAGGCTCGATGCCGGCACTCAGGCAAGCGAACGCCTGAAACATTCCTTTTCGGAATGCTTAACCCGACAATAAGTCGCTTGCGAAGCAGGAGCAGCGACTTCCTACTTGGGCGTACTGTCCGTTGCCGGAGCGCCTGCCATGTCCACCTTCCAGAACTTCATCGCCGGATCGTTTCGAGATACGGGGCCACGCCCGACGATCGAGGTGAAGAACCCTGCCACTGGTCGGGTCTTTGCATCGGTCACCTCGGCGACGGAAGCCGATGTCATCGAGGCGGTGGACGCAGCCGCTGCTGCCCAGAAGCCGTGGGGCCGCCTGCCGGCCATCTATCGCGGCAATGCACTCCGCAGGCTCGCCGATGCCGTCGAGCGCCATCAGCAGAAGATCGGCGCTGCATTGGCCCAGGAATCCGGCAAGAGCCTCGAGGATGCCGTGGCCGAAACCGGCTATGGCGTTGAACTGATGCGCTATCACGCCGAATGGGCGCGCCGCGTCGAGGGCGAGGTGATCGAGAGCGACACACCTGATGAAACGCTGATGTTGAAGCGCGCCCCGATCGGCGTCGTCGCCTGCCTCATCCCCTTCAACTTCCCGATCTACACGTTGGTGCGCAAGATTGCCCCGGCATTGATCACCGGCAATGCCGTGGTTGTCCGGCCCAGCAACAACACGCCAACTTCGGCCTTTGTCTTCGCCGAAGCGATCCATGAAGCGGACCTTCCGGTCGGTCTCATCAGCATCATGGCGATGAGTCACGATGTCGCGCAGGTCATTTGCACCCGGCGTGAGGTCGGCATGATCACCCTGACCGGTAGCGTCGCCGCAGGCCAGGTCGTACTCGACTACTGCAAGACGAATATCGCCAAGCCATCGCTGGAATTGGGCGGCAAGACGCCTGTGATCGTCGAGCCGGATGCCGATCTTGATGTGGTGACGAAAGGCGTGCTCGCCGCAAAGACCGCCCATTGCGGCCAGGTCTGCACCTCCGTCGAGCGGCTCTACGTGCATGCCTCCGTGCATGGCACGCTTCTCGCCAAGCTGAAGGACGCTTTCGAGCGCCGCCACTATGGTGATCGTGCCGAGGACCCGACACACATGGGACCGCTCGCGAATGCTGCAGCCCGCCTCAGGGTTCATCATATGGTCGAACGGGCCAAGGCCGATGGCGCAGTGATCGAGACGGGTGGCTTCCTGCCCGCAGGCGACGGCTATTTCTATCCGCCGACACTGCTCTCCGACTGCCGCCAGGACATGGAGATCGTCCAGGAGGAGGTCTTCGGCCCCGTACTCGCGGTCATTCCCTATACCGATTTCGACGAGGCGCTTGCCATGGCAAGCGACCACCAGTTCGGCCTCGCCTCCGTCGTCTTTACCGAGAACTACCACAAGGTGATGAAGGCCGCGAACGAGATCGAAGCGGGCGAACTCTACATCAACCGCTTCCCGGCCGACCCTTATCAAGGCTACCACGCGGGCTGGAAGCGCTCCGGCCTTGGCGGCGACGACGGCAAGCACGGCATGCTGGAATTCACCCAGACCCGCCTCGTCATCCTCAAACACTGATCGCCGATTAGCCGGCTCAAGAATTCTTCATCGGGGGCATCCATGAAAGTCGCTTCGCTCAAGACACACGTTGTCGCCACGCCCGCACCGCATATCGGCGGCATGTACTGGATCTTCGTCGAACTGGAGACGGCCTGCGGCATCAAGGGCGTCGGCGAGATCTACTCGACTGCCTTCCATCCCTCGGGCATCGCCGTCCTCGTCGAAGACGTCTTCACCCGCTATCTCGAAGGTCACGATCCGCACCAGATCGAGCGCTTCTGGCGCGCCGCCTATTCGAGCGGTTTCACCCAGCGGCCTGATCCCACCATGGTCGGGATCATCTCCGGTCTCGAAATCGCCTGCTGGGACATCATCGGCAAGGCGGCGGGACGGCCGGTCGCCGATCTGCTCGGTGGGCCAGTCTTCGAGAAGCTGCGCGCCTATACCTATCTCTATCCGAAGAACGCGGCCGGCGAATATGATTACAACGACCCGGATCTCGCCGCCGAAGAGGCGATCCGCATGGTCGATGCCGGCTTCACCGCGCTGAAATTCGACCCGGCCGGCCCCTATACCAACTATTCCGGTCATCAGCTGTCGCTGCCCGTCATGGATCGCTGCGAAGAGTTCTGCCGCAAGATCCGTGATGCTATAGGCAACCGCGCCGACATCCTCTTCGGCACCCATGGCCAGATGGTCCCGTCCTCGGCGATCCGTCTCGCCAAGCGGCTGGAAAAGTATGATCCGCTCTGGTTCGAGGAGCCCGTTCCGCCCGGCCAGGAAGCGGCGATGGCGGAAGTCGCCCGCGCCACCTCGATCCCCGTCTCGACGGGCGAGCGTCTGACGACGAAATACGAGTTCCAGCGAGTATTGCAACTCGGCTCGGCCTCCATCCTGCAGATGAATGTCGCACGCGTCGGCGGCTTGCTGGAGGCGAAGAAGATCGCCGGGATGGCCGAGTCCTTCTATGCGCAGATTGCGCCCCACCTTTACAACGGCCCGGTCGGGGCGGCAGCCTCGATCCAGCTCGCCGCAACCTGCCCGAACTTCCTCATCCATGAGGCGATCATGGATTTCGGCGGCTTCCATGCCGAGGTGCTGAAGACAAAACTCGGCTTCGACGATGGATATCTGATCCCCTCGCGCGAACCTGGCCTCGGCATCGAGCTGAACCACGACGTTATTGCCCTCCACACGCCCTATACCGGCGACAGGCTGCATCTGCAGATGGCGCCGGAGCATGCCGATGTGAAGGCCTTCATGCCGGCCAAAGGCTGAGGGACACTCCATGATCTTCGATTTCATCGTGGTCGGTGCAGGCTCCGCAGGCTGCATCGTGGCCAGCCGCCTGAGTGAAAGCGGGCGTCATTCCGTGCTGCTCATCGAGGCCGGCGGCGAAGACAAGTCCTTCTGGTTCAAGATCCCGGTCGGCTACGCCAAAAGCTACTACAATCCCAGGGTCAACTGGATGTACCGGACAGAGCCGGAGGCCAACCTCGGCGGTCGGCGCATCTATGCCCCGCGCGGCAAGGTGCAGGGCGGCTCCGGCTCGATCAATGCCATGGTTTTCGTGCGGGGTGCCGCAGAAGATTTCGAAGACTGGCGGGCCGCCGGCAATCCCGGCTGGGGCTTCGACGAAGTGCTGCCTTTCTTCCGCAAGCTCGAGACCCATGCGCGGGGAGAAAGCCCCTGGCATGGCGACAACGGTCCGATCCACGTGACACCGATGCGTGGTGCCACACATCCGGTGAGCGACGCCTTTCTCGACGCCTGCGACGAACTCGGTATCCCGCTGAACGAGGATTTCAACGGCGCGACGATCGCAGGCGCTGGCGTCTATGACGTCAATACAAGGCGCGGCCAGCGTTCGCATTCAAGCGCCGAGTATCTGCGCCCTGCCCTGAAGCGACCCAACCTCTCCATCGAGCGCCAGGCGCATGCCCGACGTTTGCTGATCGAACAGGATGGCCGTGTTTCCGGCGTCGAGGTCATCCAACGTGGCGAGGTCCGGAAGTTTACGGCGCGCCGCGAGGTCGTTCTCGCGGCAGGCGCGGTCGATACGCCGAAACTGATGCAACTCTCTGGCCTCGGGGATGGGTGCCAGCTCTTTGTTCACGGCATCGAGACGCGCAAACACCTGCCGGCCGTCGGCAAGAACCTGCAGGACCATCTCTGCACCAGCTTCTATTACCGTTCGAAACAGCCGACACTGAATGGCGAATTCGCGAGCCTCATCGGCCAGGCCCGCTTCGGCCTGACATGGCTCCTGAAGCGCAGCGGCCCCTTCGCCATGAGCGTGAACCAGGCCGGTGGCTTCTTCCGCGGATCGCCTGAGGAGACGCGGCCGAACATTCAGGTTTATTTCAACCCGCTCTCCTATCGGATCCCGGACAGTCCCAAGGCCAGCCTGACCCCGGAGCCCTATCCGGGCTTCCTCATCGCGTTCAACGCCTGCCGGCCAACCAGCAAAGGCACGATTTCGATTGCCTCGCCCGAGGCTTCAGACGCCCCGCTTATCCGACCGAACTACCTGTCGACGGATCGCGATATCCAGGAAGTCTTGCAGGGGAGCCGGCTGATGCGACGCATCGCGGACGCGCGGGCTCTCGATGGTTGGGTGGAGGAGGAAGTGTCGCCCTCCAAGGCTGCCGATACCGATGACAAGCTGCTCGACTATTTCCGTCTCAACAGCGGCTCGATCTATCACCTCTGCGGAACCTGCGCGATGGGCAGCGATCCCCGCGAGTCCGTGGTCGACGCCCGCCTCAGGGTGCATGGTGTGCCGGGGCTGCGTGTCGTAGACGCCTCCGTCTTCCCCAACATCACCGCTGGCAACATCAATGCACCGACGATGATGGTTGCGGAAAAGGGTGCGGCGATGATCCTCGAAGACACCACGTCTGTCTGACATCAGCGCATGAAAAAAGCCGGACTTGAAAGTCCGGCTTCAACTCTTGTCCGTCGTGACCTGCCGATCAGGCAGCGACGAGAACGCCGTTCAGGTTGGTCAGCTCGGCGAGATACTGTTCGAGCTTGGTGCGGTGTTCGTGATGCTCGACACCTTCCAGTTCCTTGCGGGCTTCGTCAATGCGCTTGGTAAGCGTGTCAGGCGAGATCTCCGAAAGCGGAACGGCGGATTCGGCAAGCAGCGTGCAGCCGGTCGGCAGGACGTCCGCGAAACCACCGAAGACCACATACTTGGAAACCTGGCCGGAGGCGAGCTTCACGGTCACCACGCCCGGCTTGATCGTCGTCATGGTCGGCGCATGATTGGCCATGACGGTCATTTCGCCTTCCGTTGCCGGAATGACGACTTCGATCACCTGTTCGGAGAGCAGAAGACGCTCGGGCGAAACGAGCTCAAAGTTGAAATTGTCGGCCATGGTCGTTCACTTCTCTGATGAAGGATTAAGCGACACGCGAGTGATCCCGCGTGCCGGCATTCCCTGTACTTAAGCGGCTTCGGCAGCCAGGCGCTTGGCCTTTTCGATCGCTTCTTCCATCGAGCCGACCATGTAGAAGGCGGCTTCCGGAAGGTGGTCGTATTCGCCGTTGACCAGTCCCTTGAAGCCCTTGATCGTGTCTTCGAGAGCGACGAGCTTGCCCGGCGAACCAGTGAAGATTTCAGCAACAAAGAACGGCTGCGACAGGAAGCGTTCGATCTTACGGGCGCGAGCAACCGTGACCTTGTCTTCTTCGGACAGTTCGTCCATCCCGAGGATGGCGATGATGTCCTGGAGCGACTTGTAGCGCTGCAGGGTCGTCTGGACCTTACGGGCAACTTCGTAGTGCTCTTCACCGACAACCATCGGGTCGAGCATACGCGACGTGGAGTCGAGCGGATCAACGGCCGGGTAAATACCCTTTTCGGCGATCGAGCGCGACAGAACGGTCGTTGCGTCCAAGTGGGCGAACGAGGTGGCCGGAGCCGGGTCGGTCAAGTCGTCGGCGGGAACGTAGATGGCCTGAACCGAGGTGATCGAGCCCTTGGTCGTGGTGGTGATGCGTTCCTGCATCTGACCCATGTCGGTGGCAAGCGTCGGCTGATAACCAACGGCCGACGGGATACGGCCGAGCAGAGCGGACACTTCCGAACCTGCCTGGGTGAAGCGGAAGATGTTGTCGACGAAGAACAGAACGTCCTGGCCCTTGTCGCGGAAATCTTCAGCGATCGTCAGACCGGTGAGAGCAACGCGAGCGCGGGCGCCCGGCGGTTCGTTCATCTGGCCGTAAACCAGAGCAGCCTTGGAGCCTTCGCCACCGCCGTGCTTGTTGACGCCCGATTCGATCATTTCGTGGTAAAGGTCGTTGCCTTCGCGGGTACGTTCCCCCACGCCAGCGAAGACCGAGTAACCACCGTGTGCCTTAGCGACGTTGTTGATCAGTTCCATGATGAGAACGGTCTTGCCGACGCCGGCGCCGCCGAACAGGCCGATCTTACCGCCCTTGGCGTAAGGAGCGAGCAGGTCGACGACCTTGATGCCGGTGACCAGGATCTGGGCTTCGGTCGACTGCTCGACATAGGCCGGAGCTTCTTGGTGGATGGCGCGACGGCCTTCGGTGACCAGCGGACCGGCTTCGTCGACCGGCTCGCCGATGACGTTCATGATGCGGCCGAGCGTTTCCGGACCAACCGGAACCGAGATCGGAGCGCCCGTGTCGGAAACCGGCTGACCGCGGACGAGACCTTCGGTCGAGTCCATGGCGATGGTGCGAACCTGGTTTTCGCCGAGGTGCTGCGCCACTTCGAGAACGAGGCGGTTGCCGCCGTTGTCGGTTTCCAGCGCGTTCAGGATCGCGGGCAGTTCGCCTTCGAATGCGACGTCAACGACGGCGCCGATGACCTGCGTGACCTTGCCGAGAGCACCGGCTGCGGACTTCACCGCCTTAGACTTGGGGGTAGCTGCCTTAGCCATGTATCTTACCCTCTTTCCTTAACCTCAGAGCGCTTCCGCGCCCGAAATGATTTCAATGAGTTCCTTGGTGATCTGCGCCTGACGCTGGCGGTTGTACGAAAGCGTCAGCTTGTTGATCATCTCACCGGCATTGCGTGTCGCATTGTCCATGGCGCTCATCTTGGCGCCCATTTCACCCGCGACATTTTCGAGCAGGGCCCGGAAAATCTGAACCGAGATGTTACGCGGAATGAGATCCGTAAGGATCCCCGCCGCATCCGGCTCGTATTCGTACAGAGCAGCCGCGCCGTCCTGAGCAGGCGTCTCGGCCGGAGCAGCCGGGATGATCTGCTGGGCGGTCGGGATCTGGCTGATCACAGACTTGAACTCGGAATAGAACAAGGTGCAGACGTCGAATTCGCCACGATCGAACATGCCGATAACCTTGCGGCTAATGGCATCAGCGTCGGCGAAACCGATACGCTTCACCTCACGGAGGTCCGTGCGCTCAACGATCATGTCGGCGAATTCGCGACGCAGGCTGTCATAGCCCTTCTTGCCAACGCAGAAGAACTTGACCGTCTTGCCCTGGGCCAGCAGCTTGCGTGCGTGGTCACGAGCAAACCGTGCGATCGACGAGTTGAAGCCGCCGCAAAGACCGCGCTCGGCGGTGCAGACGACGAGCAGATGCACGTCATCCTTGCCGTTGCCGGTCATCAGACGCGGCGCGCTGTCATCCGAACCGACGGCCTGAGCAATGTTCGCCAGGACGATACCCATGCGCTGGGAGTACGGGCGAGCAGCCTCGGCCGCCTCCTGCGCACGACGCAGCTTCGCCGCGGCGACCATTTTCATCGCCTTGGTGATCTTCTGCGTCGCCTTGACGGAGGCGATCCGGTTTTTCAGATCCTTAAGTGAAGGCATCCGTTATCCGTCCTTGGCTTGAGCCTGAATTAGGCGAAGTTCTTCGCGAAGCTATCGAGAGCGGCCTTGAGCTTGCCCTTGGTATCGTCGCTGATCGCCTTTTCTGTGCGGATGGCGTCGAGAATGGCCTTGCCTTCCGAATGGAGGTAGGAAAGCAGGCCATGTTCGAACTTGCCAACCTGGCTCACGGCGATCTTGTCGAGATAGCCGTTAACGCCGGCGAAGATGACCGCAACCTGTTCTTCCGTCTTCAGCGGCGAGAACTGCTGCTGCTTCAGAAGTTCCGTCAGGCGCGCACCACGATTCAGCAAGCGCTGGGTGGCGGCGTCTAGGTCGGAACCGAACTGGGCGAAGGCGGCCATTTCGCGATACTGGGCAAGCTCGCCCTTGATCGAACCGGCAACCTGCTTCATCGCCTTGACCTGAGCGGCAGAACCAACGCGCGAAACCGACAGACCGACGTTAACGGCCGGACGGATGCCTTGGTAGAACAGGTCGGTTTCGAGGAAGATCTGGCCGTCGGTGATCGAGATCACGTTGGTCGGGATGAAGGCAGACACGTCGTTACCCTGGGTTTCGATGACCGGCAGAGCCGTCAGCGAACCGTTACCAGCAGCATCGCCCATCTTGGCGGCGCGCTCAAGTAGACGCGAATGCAGATAGAAAACGTCGCCCGGGTAGGCTTCGCGACCCGGCGGGCGGCGCAGCAGAAGCGACATCTGACGGTAGGCGACAGCCTGCTTCGACAGGTCATCGTAAGCGATCAGGGCGTGCATGCCGTTGTCGCGGAAGTATTCGCCCATGGCGCAACCGGCGAACGGGGCCAGGTACTGCATCGGGGCCGGATCGGACGCGGTGGCCGCGATGATGATCGAGTACTGCAGGGCGCCACGCTCTTCGAGAACCTTGACGAACTGAGCAACGGTCGAACGCTTCTGGCCGATAGCCACGTAAACGCAGTACAGCTTTTCGTTTTCCGGACCGTTGTCATGCACGGCCTTCTGGTTAAGGAAGGTGTCGAGAATAATGGCGGTCTTGCCGGTCTGACGGTCGCCGATGACGAGCTCGCGCTGGCCACGGCCAACCGGGATAAGGGCGTCGATGGCCTTGAGGCCGGTTGACATCGGCTCATGAACCGACTTGCGCGGGATGATACCCGGAGCCTTGACGTCAACGCGCGAACGCCTTGCAGCATTGATCGGACCCTTGCCGTCGATCGGATTGCCGAGCGCGTCGACGACGCGGCCAAGCAGTTCAGGACCAACCGGAACGTCGACGATGGCGCCGGTCCGCTTGACGATGTCGCCTTCCTTGATGCCACGGTCGGCACCGAAGAGAACCACGCCGACATTGTCGGCTTCGAGGTTGAGCGCCATACCGCGAATGCCGCCCGGGAATTCGACCATTTCACCGGCCTGGACGTTGTCGAGGCCGTAGACGCGGGCGATACCGTCACCGACGGACAGAACCTGACCGACTTCGGAGACTTCTGCCTCCTTGCCGAAGTTCTTGATTTGATCTTTCAGAATTGCGGAAATTTCCGCGGCGCGGATATCCATCAGCCAACCTCTTTCAGTGCAAGCTTAAGGGTGGAAAGTTTGGTGCGAAGGGACGTGTCGATCTGGCGCGAGCCGACCTTGACGATCAGGCCGCCGAGCAGGGAGGGATCGACCGTAACGGAGATCGAGACTTCCTTGCCGGTCACGCCCTTCAGCGCCGCTTTCAGTTCGGTTTCCTGCTCAGCCGTAAGGGCATGAGCAGAGGTGACGTCAGCCGTCACTTCGCCCTTATGACGGGCAACGATCTGGCGATAGGCAGCCACCATGCCGGGAGCGGCAAACAGGCGGCGATTGCTGGCAACGACCTTCAGGAAGTTCAACACCAGCGCATTGAAGCCGGCCTTTTCGCCGATCGTGCTGATGGCCTTCACCTGATCTTCGGCCGTGAAGACGGGCGACTGTACCAGTCGCTTCAGATCGTCGCTCTCGTCGATCATCGCCTGGAAGCGGTTGAGATCGGCAGCCACGGCGTCGATCGCGCCGCCTTCGAGCGCAAGCTCGAAAAGCGACGAAGCGTAACGCTCAGCCACGCCTGAAATCACTTGGGATGCGTCTGCCACGGGCAAAAAATTCCCTGATTTGGATCCAGGTCGCCGGACACCTCGGGAGAGGCCTCTCAAACTCCTGATATCGTTTTGTTTTCCCCAAAAACACAGGCGTGTTACGCTCGCGTTTTCCGAATTTCGCGGTTCGTCTAGCATAGCAGGTCTAGACTCGCAACACGCGTATTAAAGGTTTGCTCCTTGAGAGCAAGGCCCGGCAGCGTTTTTTTGTCCGAAACCGAGTCAATTCGACGAGATGGGCCGCAGCCGCGGCTCCAAAGCGATCTTCAAGTCAGACCAAAGACATAGGCGAGCGTCAGAGATGCGATGACGACCTGCACAACCAGGAGGAGAAGATTGCGCCAAGTGCCGCCCTGATCGGACATGATGGAGAGGATGCGGGCGAAGGCCGACAGGCCGACGGCAGCACCGAAGGCCAGGTAGACGGTCGGCTGTGCGAGAAGCAGCGCCGTTCCGGAAAAGCCGACGATGAGGCCGCCGACGGAGCGCGCGGCGCCCAGACCTTCGGGACGCCCGTCGTTCGCGGTCAGGGCGAGCGCCTTGAGCGTCAGGCCGGGAGCAAAGAGCACGACGCATCCGATGAGGGTGGCAGCCACAGCGGCGAGGAAGGCCAACTGCTCGCCAAGTTCAGTGGGAAAATAGAATTCCATGGAGAGACCCGCGTGAAAGAAATCGGCCGGCTTATGGCACGAAATGAGCGTCGGCGGTATGGCCTTTGCGCCGGATATTGAAGGCGGCGCGACCGGGAAGGGTCAAAAGCGGCTCAAAGGAAGCTCTGCGGATCGACATCGACCTGTACCTGGATCGACCGCCGCTCCTTAGGGCCATGGTCCAGCATGCTGCGCACAAAGGCCTGCATGTCGCTATTGCGGCGTCCATGAACCAGCAGCCGGAAACGGTGTCGTCCGCGGATCAGGGCAAGCGGCGCCTCGGCGGGCCCGAGGATCATGATCCCGCTTTCCTGCGGCGCGGCCTGGCGGAGCGCTCGGGCATGGCCCTCGGCTTCCGCACGTGTGTCGGCAGAAACGATGATCGAGACGAGCCGACCGAAGGGCGGCAGCTGCGCCCGCTCGCGCTCCGTGATCTCACGCTCGTAGAAGGCAGCCGCATCACCCGACACGATCGCCTGCATGACGGGATGCTGCGGTTGAAAGGTCTGCAGGAGGCCGAGGCTTTTGCGCCCGGTGCGACCGGCACGGCCCGTGACCTGAGAGAGGAGCTGGAAGGTGCGCTCGGCGGCGCGGGGATCACCATTCGACAGGCCGATATCGGCATCGATGATCCCGACCAGCGTCATCAGCGGGAAATTGTGCCCCTTGGCGACGAGTTGGGTGCCGATGACGATATCGGCCTCGCCATTGGCGATAGCCTCGAGCTCCAGTCTCAGGCGCTTCACCCCACCGATGTCCGAAGAGAGCACCAGTGTGCGCGCATCGGGAAAGTGCTTCTCCACTTCCTCAGCGATGCGCTCGACCCCCGGGCCGCACGCGACCAGATGATCAAGCGTACCGCATTCCGGGCAGGCATTCGGCGTCGGCTCGTGATAGCCGCACTGGTGGCACTGGATCTGACCACGAAAGCGGTGCTCGACCAGCCAGCTCGAACATTGCGGGCACTGGAAGCGGTGACCACAGACCCGGCAGAGGGTCAGCGGCGCATAACCGCGCCGATTGAGGAAGAGCAGCGCCTGTTCACCGCGCTCCACAGCCTTGCCGACGGACCGCAGCAGGATTGGCGACAGAAAGCCACCCCGCTCGGGCGGCGCACGCCGCATGTCGATAAGGTGCAGGTCCGGCATTGCGGCATCGGCAAAGCGTGTCGGAAGGTGAATGCGCGTATAGCGGCCGGCGATGCAGTTGACCTGGCTTTCCACGGACGGCGTGGCCGAGACCAGCACGACGGGGAAATTCGCAATCCGCGCGCGCACGACCGCCATGTCCCGCGCATTGTAGAAGACGCGGTCCTCCTGCTTGAAGGCGGGATCATGTTCTTCGTCGACGATGATTAAGCCCAGATTTTCGAAGGGCAGGAAGAGCGCCGAACGCGCACCGGCAACCACGCGGATGTCGCCAGTCGCCATCTGACGCCAGACCTTCTCACGGGTGCGCGTCGCGAGGTCCGAATGCCATTCACCGGGCTTGGAGCCGAAACGATCCTGGAAGCGTTCGAGGAAGTTGGCTGTGAGGGCGATTTCCGGCAACAGGATCAGCACCTGCTTGCCCTGTTTCAAGGTCTCGGCAATCGCCTCGAAATAGACCTCCGTCTTGCCCGAGCCCGTCACGCCGTCGATCAGGGAAACGGCGAAGCCGCCCTTGCGCAAACTGTCGAGGATCTCCTCGGCCGCCTCCTTCTGCGGGCCGGCCAGCCGGTGCTCCGCATAATCAGGGTCCGGAGCTGCGACCAGCGGCGGCGGCGGCAGGAAGACCTGTTCGAAGACGCCCTGCTTGACGAGACCGTCGATGACGCTCGTCGAGACACCGCTGGCATGGGCCAGCCCACTCTTTGTCCAGGAGAGACCATCGGACGCCAGTTCCAGCACTTTCTGACGCGCGGGGGTCAAGCGCTCCGGCTGGTAGCCAGCATAACGCAGCCCCTCGATCATCGGCTCGGGATCGAAGGCGGCCGGCGCGCGAAGCGCCATGCGGGCCACGTAACCTGGCGGAGACAATGTGTAGGTGGCCACCCAATCGAGGAAGGTGCGCATATCCTGATCGAGCGGCGGGCAATCGAAGACCTTGGTGATCTCGCGCAGCTTCTTCGGATCGACTTTGCCGTCCTCGCCGCCGTCCCAGACGACGCCGACCACCTGACGCGGACCAAGCGGCACCTGCACGATCGCGCCCGGCTCGACCGTCAGGTCATCCGGTACGGCATAACTATAAGCAGTCGGCGCGGGCATGGGAACGAGCACCGGTACCACCTTGCGGCGCGGTGTCTCGAACAGTTCCCCGAACAGGCTTTTCGAATCGTCCTTCATCAGGCTGCAACTTGCCTCCGGAAGAACAGAAAGAAAACAGGCTTTATGTGACGGGGGAGATCAGCGGAAGTTGCGGTCGGGATCGGCAGGCAGTTGATGGACCGTGTAGTCCTCCAGCACTTTTGTCACCTCGGCGGGATCACCGTCGAGAGCCTCGACCGGAATCAGATTGCCGACGGTGAAATCGAAGCGACCACCGCGCTTGTTGAGCAGCTCATAGAATACGGTCATGTCGCGCAACTCGGTCGACCAGCGGGCGAACCAGTAGAACAGACCAGAATTACGGGCCTTCATGTTCACCGGCAGGATGGGCAGATTGTATTTGCGCGCAAGCGAGATGGCCGAGGTCTTCCAAGGCCGCTCGTTGAGCTTGCCTTCATCCCAATAGGCGATGCGGCCAGAGGGGAAGAGAACCGTAGCCCTGCCCTCTTCCACGGCCCGCGTGGTGAGCTTGAGCGTTTCGCGCGCCTTCAGCTTCGACTTGTGCTCCTCGCGCCATTCGACGGGGATGATGATTTCGGCAAGCCGCGGGTTGACGCGGACCGCATCGCGGTTGGCGAAGAAAGTCATGTCGGGACGACGATCCTTGAGCAGGTCATACATCGCGACACCGTCGGCAATGCCGGTGGGATGATTGCTGACGAGGATGAAGCCGCCAGACGGAGGAATGCGGTCTGCATGCCTGACCTGGATATCGAGGCCAAGAGCAGCGCTCAGATAGTCGAAGACCTGCGGACCTGGAAGATTGGCGACATCATTGGCGAACTGGATCGCCTTGTCGTAGCGCAGCACGCTATAAAGAAAAGGCCGCATGGCCGGCCAGAGGGGATGCTCGACGAGCTTCTGCCCACGCTCGGCAATCAGCGTGTCGACGATATGCCCGGGGCGACCGTGCGAAAGAAGCGACAGGGTGTCGGTGACGCTGGCGAAGGTGGAGACGGGAGAGCGGCGCATCAGCAAATACCTCGCCAGAGTTCCAGAGGGGTTCTGGCAGCGATTTGTGATCCGATCATGACAGCCCCGATATTCGTCCTTCGTTAACCCTCCCGCGCCATCGTGGGCCGGGTGGCCAACATCCAATAACGCGAAAGGCGCGCGATTGATCCCGGCAGACGAAAAACTTCTCGGCGAACGCGCCATCTGGCTGGAAAGCCTGGGCTCGGAGCGCAGACTCGCCGGCAATACGCTGGAGGCCTATGAACGTGATACGCGCCAGTTTCTCCAATTCCTGTCGGGCCATGTCGGCGGAACGGTGAAGATCCACGATATCGAAGCCCTGCGCCCCGCAGACCTGCGCGGCTTCCTCGCCCATCGCCGAAAGGAGGGCGCCGGTGCTCGCTCACTCGGTCGGCATCTGGCGGGCCTGCGCTCGTTCCTGCGCCATCTGGAGCGGAAGGGCCTCGTCAACGCGGCGGGCGCGAGCGCGATCCGCTCGCCGAAGCAGCCGAAATCGCTGCCCAAGCCGTTGAGCGGCCGTCAGGCCCTGGCTGTCGTCAGCCGCGACACGCAAATGAACGAAGAGCCCTGGATCGCGGCCCGCGATGCGGCGGTGCTGTCGCTGCTCTACGGCTGCGGATTGCGCATTTCCGAAGCGCTCGGGCTGCCACCTGAGGTTTTTCACGCCAAGGCGACGAGCCTCAGGGTGACCGGCAAGGGCGGCAAGACACGTCTGGTGCCGCTGCTTCCCATCGTGGCCGAGGCGGTGGAGACCTACCGAAAGCTCTGCCCCTACCATCTGGAACCGGGCGCCCCGCTCTTCCGCGGCGCCCGTGGTGGGCCGCTTCAGCCGGCGATCATCCAGCGCGAGATGCAGAAGCTGCGCTCGGCCCTCGGACTGCCGGATTCGGCCACACCCCATGCCCTTCGCCATTCCTTCGCGACCCATCTTCTGGGCAGCGGCGGGGACTTGAGGACGATTCAGGAACTGCTTGGCCATGCCAGCCTCTCGACCACACAGATCTATACCGGTGTCGACAGCGCACGGCTCCTGGACATCTATGACCGCGCCCATCCCCGCGCTTGAGTTCACCTTGATCCCGCCCGCGTTAACCAAGATCCTTAATCGAACGTGAGGGCGATCTCTCCTATTCTCACGACTTCTGACAGGAGATGACATGAACGCGCACCGCCTTTTCATGCTGCGGCCGACCCTGCCGCGACACGCGATGTCCGGGCTCGCACTCCGGATCGTCGGCGCGCTGCCGCTCATCTTTCTCGCCCTGCTGCTTGCCGCTCTCTTCACCATCAGCCCCGCCCGTGCCTCTGACATTGCCTGCCACGGCGAAAATCTGCTTCTGGCGATGGAGGAGGAAAAACCAGAACAGCTCGCGTCGATCCGCGCAGAAGCCGCCAAGGTGCCGAATGGCCAGGGCATCTTCTGGAAGGTCGAGAAGGAGGGGCTGAAGCCTTCCTACCTTCTTGGCACCATGCATGTGACCGATCCCCGGGTCCTCACCATGCCGAAGGGCGCTCGGGATGCCGCGGCTGGCGCCGATGTGGTCGTCATCGAATCCGACGAGATCCTCGACGAGCAGAAGGCGGCGGCATCTCTCCTGATGCATCCGGAACTCACCATGTTCACCGACGGCAAGTCCGTGAAGGATCACCTCGACGCGGCTGATCTGGAAAAGCTGGACACAGGCCTCAAGCAACGTGGTCTGGCGCTCGGCGCCGTGGCCAAGATGAAGCCCTGGATCCTCGCAAGTTTCGTGGCCCTGCCCGCTTGCGAAATGTCGCGCAAGGCAGCCGGCGCATCCTTCCTCGACAAGCAGATCGCCGAGGATGCCGTAAAGGCCGGCAAGCCGGTGGCAGGTCTCGAAAGCCTCGTCGAACAGCTCGAAGCCATGGCCGACCTGCCGGTCGATTTCCATTTCAAGGCGCTGATCGAAACCATCGCGCTCGGCGACAAGATGGAGGACGTCATTGAGACCATGACCGAGCTTTATCTCGCCGGTGAGATCGGCATGACCATGCCCATGCTGAAGGCTGTCGCCCCGACAGAGGCCGGCGAGGACGAGAGCGCCTATGCCGCCTTCGAAACCCGGATCGTGCGGGATCGTAATCTGGTGATGGCGGAAGGCAGCAAGCAGCACCTCGAAAAGGGCAATGCATTCATCGCGGTCGGCGCGCTGCACCTGCCGGGCGAGGAAGGCCTCGTCGAACTGCTCCGGAAACAGGGCTATACCGTCACACGGATCGACGGCTGAGTCCTTTCGAAGCTGCAACGCGTTTCAGGAAAGTCTTCACGATCAGCTTGTGGAAGGGCGTGATCACGAGAATGTAGATCCGGCCGAACAGATTGTGCCGCTTGACCAGCGTCGTGAGGGACACCTGTTGATGGCCGGCATCCTCCGGCTCGACCGTCACAATGATCCGGAAATCCAGATGCTTGTCGTCGAAGCCGAGCAAGACGCGCTCGCCGTCATGATCAATGACCGGAAAGCCACCGATCTTATCCTGGCCAGTCAGTTCAAGCTCAGCGGATTTTAGTCCGAAGACACCGACAATCCAATTGCGGATCTTGAGCAGGGCCCCAACCCAGCGCGGCGCTCTCCCGATAAGCTCGCTCGCAACGTCCATCGGAACGAGATCGTTTCGATCGATGCAGACGCAGTAGCTGTCTGCCCAGTCGGCTGCGGGAAGGTTGGGATGCGGAAGCGTGACATGCTGTTCGACGACGAGACCCATCCTACCCCCTTTGCGATCACCCCCGCGTCATGCGCGTGGCAACCGGCGTCTTCCAGTAGAACTGGTGTACCAGAAGTGCCAGGATGTGCACTGCGATCAAAAGCCACATCAGGCTCTTCAGCGGCCCGCCATGCAGAAAGCCCGCGGTTTCATTGCCGAAGTAGTAGGCACCTATGCCGCTGAACGGAATTAGGAAGAACAGCACGTAGAACGTGCCATGCGCGAGCTTCGACGCTAGCCTCAGGAGCGGCGGCTCCTCCGCCGGTGCCGCCGGCGCGCCGCGCGTCAGCCGGAGCGCAAGGCGAACGAGCCCGAGACAGAGCACGGCAATCCCGACATAGGCATGGATGTTGGCAAAGGTCAGATCTTCGGCCGAAGGCACCTCGCCGCGCTCATAGGCTTCCGCCACCTCTTCCATGGATTCGGCAAACACGAGGTTGAACAGAATGAGCAGGGCCATCAGCCAATGCAGGGCCTTTTGCGGGATCGAATAGGACGTCGGTACGGCTGCCATGTGTCGTCGCCTTTCACGCGGATTGAAGCGAGGCTTTGGGTCGACATGATAAAGGCCGCCGCTCGTGGAACAAGCGACGGCCTTCAACCTTACCAAAATATAACAATTGACCTATGTCAGGTCAGCAGGCTCACATATGCAGCGGCTTGAAGAAAGTCGCGAGCGCGGCTTCCTTCACGGCTTCCGACATGGTCGGATGCGCATGGCAGGTACGGCCGAGGTCTTCCGACGAACCGCCGAATTCCATCAGCACGGCAGCTTCGTGGATCATCTCGCCGGCGCCGAGCCCGATGATATGCACACCGAGGACGCGGTCCGTATCCTTGTCGGCGAGAACCTTGACGAAGCCATCAGAGGCGAGCATCGCGCGGGCGCGGCCGTTGGCCGTGAACGGGAACTTGCCGGCCTTGTAAGCAACGCCTGCGGCCTTGAGCTCTTCCTCTGTCTTGCCGACGGAAGCGACTTCCGGCTGGGTGTAGACGACGCCGGGGATGACGTCATAGTTCACATGGCCATGCTGGCCGGCGAGGATTTCGGCGAGCGCCACGCCTTCGTCTTCCGCCTTGTGGGCGAGCATCGGACCCTTGACCACGTCGCCGATGGCATAGATGCCGGCAACATTGGTGCGGTAGTGGCCGTCGATCTCGACGCGACCACGATTGTCCAGCGCAACGCCGGATTCTTCGAGGCCAAGGCCTGCGGTGTAGGGCTTGCGGCCGGTCGCGACGAGCACCACGTCGGCGTCGAGCGTCTGGGCTTCGCCGCCCTTGACCGGCTCGAACGTGACCTTGGCGCCCTCACCCGATTTCTCGACGCCGGTGACCTTGGCGCCGAGGTTGAACTCGATGCCCTGCTTGGCGAGGATGCGCTGGAACTGCTTGGATACTTCGCCGTCCATGCCGCCGAGGATCGTGTCGAGATATTCGATGACGGTGACCTTGGCGCCGAGGCGCGACCAGACCGAGCCGAGTTCGAGGCCGATGACACCGCCGCCGACGACGATCATCTTGGCCGGGACCTTTTCCAGCGCGATGCCGCCGGTCGAGGAGACGATGATCTTCTCATCGATCTCGACAGCAACGCCCGGGATGCCGGCGACGTCGGAACCGGTGGCGATGACTATGTTCTTGGTTTCGAGAACCTGGACTTCACCGGCATCGTTGGTGACTTCAACCTTGCCGGCGCCGAGGATCTTGCCCGTGCCCTGGATGCCGTCGATCTTGTTCTTCTTGAACAGGAAGGCGACGCCTTCGACGTTCGACTTCACGGTCGCCTCCTTGTGGGCCATCATCTTGCCGAGGTTCAGCGTCGGTGCGCCGACTTCGACACCGAGATCAGCCATGCCATGGGCAGCATGGTGGAAGACTTCCGACGCGTGCAGCAGGGCCTTGGACGGAATGCAGCCGATGTTGAGGCAGGTGCCGCCATAGGTGGCGCGCTTCTCGACCACGGCAACCTTCAGGCCGAGTTGGGCAGCCTTGATGGCGCAGACATAGCCGCCGGGGCCGGAGCCGATAACGATGATATCATAAGACATGGGAAGCTTCCTTCGTTTTCGACGGTTACCGACCGCCGCTGACATTCAAGATGGCACCCGTGACATAGGATGCCTGAGGCGAGAGGAGATAGAGCACGCTGTCCGCCACTTCGTCCGCCGTTCCCGGCCTTTGCATGGGAACGATGGGAGCCAGATCGCGCGCCCTGTCCGGCAACCCGCCGGATGCGTGAATTTCGGTGTCGATGATGCCGGGCCTGATAGCATTGACTCGGATACCCTCGGTCGCGACTTCGCGGGACAAGCCCACAGTAAAGGTATCAACCGCAGCCTTGGCGGCGGCATAGTCGACATACTGGCCTGGACTGCCGATCACGGCGGCCATGGACGAGATGTTGACGATCACGCCACCCTGCCCGCCATGTTTCGTCGACATGCGCTTCACCGCCTCCGTGGCACAGCGGATCTTGCCGATGACGTTGACGGCAAACATCCGGTCCAGCCGCGCCCGATCGAAATCCTCGACCCGCGACGTGACATCGACAACGCCGGCATTGTTGACGAGACCATGGAGGGAACCGAGGCGATCGACGGTCGCGAAGATCGAAGCGACCCCCTCTTCCGTTCCCGTGTCACCTTGGACGATATCGGCTTTGGCGCCAAACGTCCGACAATCGGACGCAACGGCCTCAGCGGCAGCCTTGTCCGAGCGATAGTTGATGAGCAGGTCATAACCCTGCGCTGCGGCCTTGCGGCAGACGGCAGCGCCGATGCCGCGGCTGCCGCCGGTGACGAGCAGAAGCGGACGAGACGTCATGACGCGCATTCCTTGAACTCGAACACGTCCCAGGGGCCGCTCTCCATCCCTCTGCCGACAGCCGACGACAGGATAGCAGGACCGAAACCGGGCAGGAGGAGTGCATCGGGGGCACCAGCCCCTTCCGGCGGGATGAGATCGACATGACCCGTCGCTTCGTCGATACCGTAGACGATTCCCTTCCAGACGGTGCAGGCGGCAATGGTTGCGCCCGTTACATCACCCTCGGGGCAATTGTTCATGAGCATTCCGACGGGACGTTCGATCTCCGGATCGAAGAGAACATGGCCATCGAGCTTGAATTTGCCGATCTCTGTGCGGAATCCATGGGTCACAGGCGTGTTCTCGCCGCTCGCCGCGGCAAAGACAAGCTCGACCCCGGTTTCGGCTTCGCGATAGGTCGCGTTCTCGATCCGGCAGTCAGCGGCCGAAGCCGCAGAGGAAATCGCGAGCGCGGCAAGTAGAACCAATGTCCCGGATGACGCACCCATGCTTCACCTCAAAACGCCAGCACGAGGAACATCAGACCAAGACCTACCATCGATCCGGTCCAAACAAGTGATCGGATGTAAGGAATGCCCGCGAGGTACAGCGGATAATACACGATGCGGCCGATGAACCAGACGATCGCGCCTGTCAGGCCAAGACCTGAGGTCTCGCCTGTCAACAACAGACCCGCTGTGAGCGCAATAAAGGCCGGATAGGTCTCGCGGAAGTTCGAGGACGCCCGCGCAGCACGGCCGGCGAGTTGGCTCTCCGGCTGCTTGTTGTCGTCACGCGGGCCGGCATTCCACTCCGTGCCCAACTCCCTGGTCGCAAGCATGCCCTGCAGGAGGACATGCGCGACCAGCAGGACCACGCTCCAGGCAAGGAGCAGGACGAGCGGAGAAGCGGAAGCGGATACCGGCTCCATCGTGAGATTTCCTTAGAGATCGAGAACCAGACGTTCCGGATCCTCAAGGCTTTCCTTGACGCGGACGAGGAAGGTCACGGCTTCCTTGCCGTCGACGATGCGGTGATCGTAGGATAGGGCGAGATACATCATCGGGCGGATGACGATCTGGCCGCCGACAACGACCGGACGCTCCTGGATCTTGTGCATGCCGAGGATACCCGACTGCGGTGCATTCAGGATCGGCGAGGACATCAGCGATCCGTAGACGCCACCGTTGGAGATGGTGAACGTACCGCCCTGCATGTCGGCCATGGAGAGCTGACCGTCACGGGCAGCCTTGCCGAGACGACCGATGTCCTTTTCGATTTCGGCGATCGACATCTGATCGGCATCGCGCACGATCGGAACGACCAGGCCCTTGTCGGTGCCGACGGCAACGCCGATGTGGCAATAGTTCTTGTAAATGATGTCGGTGCCGTCGATTTCGGCGTTGACTGCCGGCAGTTCCTTCAGCGCATGCGTCACGGCCTTAGTGAAGAAGCCCATGAAGCCGAGCTTCACGCCATGCTTCTTCTCGAAAATGTCCTTGTAGCGGTTGCGCAGGTCCATCACGGCCTTCATGTCCACCTCGTTATAGGTGGTGAGCATGGCAGCCGTGTTCTGGGCGTCCTTGAGGCGCTTGGCGATCGTCTGGCGCAGACGCGTCATCTTCACGCGCTCTTCGCGGGATGCGTCGTCGCCGGAAGAGGCAGGACGCGGAGCAGCAGGCGCCGCGGCGACAGCCGGAGCAGCCGTACCCTTGGCGATGGCGGCGAGCACGTCACCCTTCAGCACCTGGCCACGCTTGCCGGAGCCATCAACGTCGGAGGTCGAGATGTTGTTGTCGGCAGCGAGCTTGGCGGCGGCCGGAGCAGCGGGCATGGCCGAGGGAGCAGCCGGAGCAGCAGCGGCGGGAGCAGGCGCGGCAGCGGGAGCCGGTGCGGCGGCAGGAGCCGGAGCAGCTGCACCGGCGGAGCCTGCAGCACCTTCAGCGATCTGGCCGAGCAGGGCGCCGAGACCAACGGTTTCACCGTTCTGGGCGACGATTTCAGTCAGAACGCCAGAGACCGGCGAGGGAACTTCGACCGTCACCTTATCGGTTTCCAGTTCGACGAGCGGCTCGTCCGCCTTGACGGTGTCGCCGACCTTCTTGAACCAGGTGCCGATTGTGGCTTCGCTGACGGATTCGCCGAGGGTGGGTACGCGGATTTCAGTGGCCATGATCTCAATTCCGTTGATCAGAGAAGGTTACGGTCTGCGAGAGAAAGACTGGGCGGATCAGCCGCCCAGTGCGTCCTCGAGGAAGGCTTCGAGCTGGGCAAGGTGCTTGGACATCAGGCCGGTCGCCGGCGAGGCGGCAGCCGGACGGCCGGTATAACGCACCCGCTGGTACTTGGCGTCGATATGGGCGAGCACCCATTCCAGATACGGATCGATGAACGACCAGGCACCCATGTTCTTCGGCTCTTCCTGGCACCAGACCATTTCCGCATTGCGGAAGCGCGAGAGCTCGTTGATGAGCGCCTTGGCCGGGAACGGATAGAGCTGTTCGATGCGCAGCAGGTAGATGTCGTCGATGCCGCGCTTTTCGCGCTCTTCGAGAAGGTCGTAATAGACCTTGCCCGTGCACATGACGACACGACGGATCTTCGCATCCTTCTGCAACTTGATCGGGCCGTCCTTGATGACCTCGGCATCGTCCCACAGAAGACGGTGGAAGGAGCTTTCGCCAGCCATTTCGGCAAGGCTCGAGGTTGCACGCTTGTGGCGCAGCAGGGACTTCGGCGTCATCATGATCAGCGGCTTGCGGAAGTCGCGCTTCATCTGCCGGCGAAGGATGTGGAAGTAGTTCGACGGCGTCGTGACGTTGGCGACCTGCATGTTGTCTTCGGCGCACATCTGCAACCAGCGCTCAAGGCGGGCCGAGGAGTGTTCCGGACCCTGGCCCTCATAGCCATGCGGCAGAAGGCAGACAAGGCCCGACATGCGCAGCCACTTGCGTTCGCCCGACGAGATGAACTGGTCGAAGACCACCTGCGCACCGTTGGCGAAGTCGCCGAACTGGGCTTCCCAGAGCGTCAGCGCATTCGGACGGGCCAGCGAATAGCCATATTCGAAGCCGAGCACGGCCTCTTCCGAAAGCATCGAGTTGATGACTTCGTAGCGCGCCTGGTTCGGGGCGAGATTGGCGAGCGGAATGTAGCGTTCTTCGGTTTCCTGATCGTAGAGAACCGAGTGACGCTGCGAGAAGGTGCCGCGTTCGCAATCCTGGCCGGAGAGACGGATCTTGTGGCCATCAATGGCCAGCGAACCGAAAGCGAGCGCTTCGCCCATGGCCCAGTCGATGCCTTCGCCGGTTTCGATCATCTGCGCCCGGTTTTCCATGAAGCGCTGGATGGTGCGGTGCGCCTTGAAGCCTTCAGGAATGGTCGACAGCTTGCGGCCGATTTCCTTGAGCTGCTTCATCGGGACCGCGGTCTTGCCGCGACGCTGTTCGTCGGCATTGTCGGCGGTCCGCAGACCCGACCATACGCCGTCCAGCCAGTCGGCCTTGTTCGGCTTGTAGCTCTGACCAGCCTCGAACTCCTGCTCGAGATGCGCGCGCCAGTCGGCCTTCATCTTCTCGAGTTCGCCTTCCGAGATCAGGCCTTCCGCGATCAGGCGCTCGCCATAGATATTGACGACCGTTTTGTGGGCGCGGATTTCCTTGTACATCTTCGGCTGGGTGAAGCTCGGCTCGTCGCCTTCGTTGTGACCGAAGCGGCGATAGCAGAACATGTCGATTACGACCGGCTTGTGGAACTTCATCCGGTATTCGGTTGCGACCTTGGCCGCATAGACGACGGCTTCCGGATCGTCACCGTTGACGTGGAAGATCGGCGCTTCGATCATCTTCGCAACGTCGGACGGATAGGGCGACGAGCGCGAAAAGGCCGGATTGGTGGTGAAACCGATCTGGTTGTTGATGATGAAGTGCATCGTGCCGGCGACGCGGTGGCCGCGAAGACCGGAGAGACCGAGAATTTCGGCGACGACACCCTGGCCGGCAAATGCCGCATCACCATGCAGCAGCAACGGCAGGACCTTGGCGCGCTCCTTCAACGGAATGATGTCGCCATCCCAGGCCTTGGCCAACTGGTCCTGCTTCGCACGGGCCTTGCCCATGACGACGGGGTTGACGATTTCCAGATGCGACGGGTTGGCGGTCAGCGACAGGTGAACCTTGTTGCCGTCGAATTCGCGGTCCGAGGACGCGCCGAGGTGATATTTGACGTCGCCGGAGCCTTCGACTTCGTCGGGCTTGAAGGAACCGCCCTTGAATTCGTGGAAGACCGCGCGATGCGGCTTGGCCATGACATTGGTCAGAACGTTCAGACGGCCACGATGGGCCATGCCGAACACAATTTCTTCCATGCCTTCCTGACCGCCGCGCTTGATGATCTGTTCGAGCGCCGGGATCAGCGATTCACCGCCGTCGAGGCCGAAGCGCTTGGTGCCCTTGTACTTGACATCGATGAACTGCTCGAAGCCTTCGGCCTCGATCAGCTTCTGCAGGATCGCCTTCTTGCCGTTCGGCGTGAATTCGACGCCCTTGCCGGGACCTTCGATACGCTCCTGGATCCATGCCTTTTCTTCGGGATTGGACATGTGCATGAACTCGACGCCGAGCGTCGAGCAATAGGTGCGCTGCAGGATGTCGAGCATCTGCGGGATCGTGGCGTATTCCAGACCCAGCACGTTGTCGATGAAGATCTTGCGGCCGTAATCGGCTTCCGTGAAGCCGTAGGCTGCCGGCGACAACTCGTTATAGTCTTCGACCGGTGCCGCAATGCCGAGCGGATCGAGATTGGCATGCAGGTGACCACGCATGCGGTACGCGCGGATCATCATGATGGCGCGCACGCTGTCGCGCGTCGCCTGCAGCACTTCGGCTTCCGAGACGGTCTTGCCTGCAGACGCGGCGGTCGCTTCGGCCTTGGCCTGGACCTTCTTCTCGATGACCTTCTCGACGACGCCCCAGTTGCCGTCGAGCGCACTCACCAGATCGCCGCCTTCGGCGATCGGCCAGTTTTTGCGCTGCCATGATGCGCCTTTAGCCGCCTTCATCACATCAGTCGGATTGTCGGCCAGCGCCTTGAAGAAGGCCCGCCACTCATCGGAGACCGACGAGGGATCTTCCTCGTAGCGCGCATAAAGCTGTTCGATATAGGCCGCATTCGATCCGTCGAGGAAGGACGTGATCAGAAACTGCTCGTTGGCTTCTTGCCTACCCATGGTGTTTCGCGAGCGTCTCGGCTCGCCTCCCGACTTGAATTGATCGCCGGATGCCCGGCCTGCCGCTCACGATCGCAAATGCGAATCGTCTCAAATATGCGAAGTCCAGGCGAAGGCTTGGCGGACCAATCCTTCGCCTGGCTTGATTTTCGTCAGGTCTCAGCCCTTGAGGACTTCGACCAGGGTCTTGCCGAGGCGTGCCGGCGAAGGCGAAACCTTGATGCCCGCAGCTTCCATGGCTTCGATCTTCGATTCTGCGTCGCCCTTGCCGCCGGAAACGACAGCACCAGCGTGACCCATGGTGCGGCCCTTCGGAGCCGTACGGCCAGCGATGAAGCCAGCCATCGGCTTCTTGCGGCCCTTCTTGGCTTCGTCGATCAGGAACTGGGCTGCATCTTCTTCAGCCGAACCACCGATTTCGCCGATCATGATGATCGAGGTCGTGGCCGGATCGGCCAGGAACATCTCGAGCACGTCGATGAACTCGGTACCCTTGACCGGGTCGCCGCCGATGCCGACTGCGGTCGTCTGGCCGAGGCATTCGTTCGACGTCTGAAACACGGCTTCGTATGTAAGTGTTCCCGAGCGCGAGACAATGCCGACCGAACCCTTGCGGAAAATCGAGCCCGGCATGATGCCGATCTTGCATTCTTCCGGTGTCAGGATGCCCGGGCAGTTAGGCCCAAGCAGGCGCGACTTCGACTTGTCGAGCTTGGCCTTGACCTTCACCATGTCCATGACCGGGATGCCCTCGGTGATGCAGGTGATGAACGGGATCTCGGCGTCGATCGCTTCGATGATGGCGTCAGCAGCGCCGGCCGGCGGAACGTAGATGACCGATGCGTCGGCACCAGTGCGTTCCTTGGCCTCGGCAACCGAGGCGAAGATCGGCAGGCTTTCGCCCTTCGAGCCGGTCCAGGTTTCGCCACCCTTCTTCGGATGGATGCCGCCGACCATTTGCGTGCCGTAGTAAGCGAGCGCCTGTTCGGTGTGGAAGGTACCGGTCTTGCCGGTGAGGCCCTGAACGAGGACCTTGGTGTTCTTGTTTACAAGAATAGACATCAGTTAGGTCCCTCAATTAGCCGTTGATCGCCGCGACGATCTTCTTGGCAGCATCGTCCAGATCGTCGGCCGCGGTGATCGCGAGGCCGGATTCGTTCAGGATCTTCTTGCCAAGTTCGACATTGGTGCCTTCGAGGCGCACGACGAGCGGAACCTTGAGGCCCACTTCCTGCACGGCGGCGACAACGCCTTCCGCGATGACGTCGCACTTCATGATGCCGCCGAAGATGTTGACGAGGATGCCCTCGACCTTCGGGTCAGCCGTGATGATCTTGAAGGCAGCCGCGACCTTCTCCTTGCCAGCGCCACCGCCGACGTCGCAGAAGTTTGCCGGCTCCTTGCCGTACAGCTTGATGATGTCCATCGTCGCCATGGCGAGACCGGCACCATTGACCATGCAGCCGATATTGCCGTCGAGGGCCACGTAAGCGAGGTCCCACTTGGACGCTTCGATTTCCTTGGCGTCTTCTTCGGTTTCGTCGCGCAGTGCACGAACGTCGTCGTGGCGGAACAGCGCGTTGCCGTCGAAGGACATCTTGGCGTCGAGCACGCGCAGATGGTCATTCTTCATGACGATCAGCGGGTTGACCTCGAGCAGTGCCATGTCCTTCTCGACGAAGGCCTTGTAGAGGATCGGGAAGAGCGCCTTGGCGTCTTCGGCAGCAGCACCCGACAGCTCGAGAGCAGCCGAGATCTTGGCCACGTCAGCGGCGGTGACGCCAGCTTCCGGGTCGATCGCGATCGTGTGGATCTTTTCCGGCGTGTCATGGGCAACGGCTTCGATGTCCATGCCACCTTCGGTCGATACGACGAAGGCAACCTGGCCGACCGAGCGGTCGACGAGCAGCGAGCAGTAGAGTTCGCGAGCGATGTCGGCGCCATCTTCGATGTAGAGGCGGTTGACCTGCTTGCCGGCGTCGCCGGTCTGGGCCGTCACCAGCGTGTTGCCGAACATTTCCTTGGCATGTGCCTTGGCTTCGTCGATCGAGAAAGCGAGGCGGACGCCGCCCTTGGCTTCCGGCGACAGTTCCTTGAACTTGCCCTTGCCGCGGCCGCCGGCATGAATCTGGCTCTTGACCACGTAAAGCGGGCCGGGAAGCTGCTTCGCAGCAGCTTCGGCTTCTTCTGCGGAGAAGATCGCCACACCTTCGGCGACCGGCGCACCAAAGCTCTTCAGAAGAGCCTTGGCCTGGTATTCATGAATGTTCATCGTTGTGTCCCTGTCTTGGGCCGCCCTATTCGGGCTGAGAGGCTGTTACTTGAGAGCCGGGGCGATATTGATGCAGGCTTCGCAGAGGCTGGCGACGGCGCCAACGGACTTCTGGAAGGCTTCTTCCTCGGCCTTGTTCAGGTCGATCTCGATTATGCGTTCGACACCACCTTCGCCGATGATGACGGGCACGCCGACATACATGTCCTTCACGCCATACTGGCCGGTGAGGTAGGCAGCGCAGGGGAGAACGCGCTTCTTGTCCTTGAGGTAGGACTCAGCCATCTCGATGGCGGAAGCAGCCGGTGCATAGTAGGCCGAACCGGTCTTCAGCAGGCCGACAATCTCGGCGCCGCCATCACGGGTGCGCTGAATGATTTCTTCGAGGCGTTCCTTGGTGACCCAACCCATCTTGACGAGGTCGGTGAGCGGAATGCCGCCGACTGTCGAGTAGCGAGCGAGCGGCACCATCGTGTCGCCATGGCCGCCGAGAACGAAGGCGGTGACGTCCTGGACAGAAACGTTGAATTCTTCCGAGAGGAAGTGACGGAAGCGGCCCGAGTCGAGAACGCCGGCCATGCCGACGACCTTGTTGGCCGGGAGGCCGGAAAACTTCTGCAGAGCCCAGACCATCGCGTCGAGCGGGTTGGTGATGCAGATGACGAAAGCGTTCGGGGCATACTTCTTGATGCCGGCGCCGACCTGTTCCATGACCTTGAGGTTGATGCCGAGCAGATCGTCGCGGCTCATGCCGGGCTTGCGGGCAACGCCGGCAGTCACGATGCAGACATCAGCGCCTTCAATGGCGGCGTAGTCGCTCGCGCCAGAGAGCTTGGCATTGAAGCCTTCGACCGGACCCGACTGCGCAATATCCAGACCCTTGCCCTGCGGGATACCGTCGGCAATGTCGAACAGGACGATGTCGCCCAGTTCCTTCAGACTGGCGAGATGCGCCAGCGTTCCACCAATCATTCCAGAACCGATAAGAGCGATCTTCTTGCGCGCCATTGTAGACTTCCTTTTGGATCCGCGACCAAGGCCGAGGGCGAGTGTTAGCCTGCCCTTGTGGACAAACCGCATAGCTCCAAAGGGTCTAAACCGCAAACGATAATTTTCGGTGTATCAATTTCAATCGGTTAGAAGATAAAATTCTTACGTAAACGTCAAATATTATGTCACGGGTTCGTCACGATTCTGTCGTTTTGATTGATGCAGAGCGAGATAATCTTCGCTGCGCATGTCAAAAAGTCGCGAAACCGTGCGGTCAAACTCGAAACCTTCGGTGCCCTTCTTTTCGGAGAGCAACGCTTCAGGCATGGCGACAGCGGAAGCGAACAGCCGCACGCTGGAATCGTAAAGTGCGTCGATCAGGATGATGAAGCGTTTCGTCTCGTTGCGCTTCTCGGGTCCGAGCTGCGGAATGTCCTCGACGAATACGACATCAAAGCGTTTGGCGATCGCAAGGTAATCGGAGGCACCCAGCGGGCGCTCGCAGAGGTCGCGGAACGCGAAACGAGCGCAACGCCCGGAGGCGCGAGGAATTTCGATCGTCCGGCCCTTCATCTGGATGGATGCGGGCGCCTCCGGAGCACCCCTGGTCACCCGCTGCCAGGCAATATCCATCATCTTCGGCGCATCATCGAGCGGCGCGATATAGACCGGCAGACCTTCCATTTTTTCAAGACGATAATCTGTCGGCGAATCCAGCGTCGACACATGCACGTTCTTCTTGAGAAGATCGACAAAGGGCAGGAAGAGACCACGATTGAGACCATCGCGGTACAGATTGTCAGGCTCTACATTGGAGGTAGCCACCAGTGTGCATCCGCGCGCGAAAAGCTCGGTGAAGAGACGCGCGAGGAGCATGGCATCCGCGATATCGGTCACCGTGAACTCGTCGAAGCACAAAAGCTGGGCTTCGTCGCGCAGGGCCGCTGCCACCGGAGGCACAGGATCCGCCTCTTTCGTTTCCCCGGCCTTCAGCTTTTGCCGATGCGCGTGGATTCGCGAATGCACGTCCGCCATGAACTCGTGAAAATGGGCGCGGCGCTTCTTCTCGACGGGGGCAAGCCTGAAGAACAGGTCCATCAGCATGGTTTTGCCGCGACCGACGCTGCCATGGATGTAAAGCCCCCTGATTGGGATCTCCGGCTTGCGCCGTTGGGCAAACATCCAGCCGAGTGCGCTCTTCTTCGCAGCCGGCTTGCGCGCCTTGAATTCCGTCAGGATGCGATCGAGCTTTTCCGCGACGTCGAACTGGTATCGGTCGGGCTGAAGGGTCCCCGCCTCCGTCATCGCGCGCAGCTGCTCGGCGACGCTCAAGCCGTAGTCAGGAACTGGCTGCATGGGGTGATGTTCCGCCGGGAGGGTGGCCCGGACGGGGCCACCGCTGGGATGAGAAATGGATCAGCGGCTCAGGCTGACCGGCTGACCGGATGCGGTGCTGCCGTCGAAACGGGCATCCGCGGTCTTGTAGACGCTACCGATGGTATTGCCATTACGATCCTTGAGCACAACCTGCTTGCCGGACACTTCCCACGAGCCCATGGCTGTGAGTTCGCCGGCGCAACCGCGCGTGCCGCCACGCGAGCCGCTACCGAGATTGGTGAGCGTGAGGAACATGTCGCAGCTGGACCCGGCACTCTGGACGCGCCAATTACCGACCATGGATTCCTTGGTGACGTCGAGCGCCGTTGCAGGCGCGCCGGCCGCCGGGTCGAGGGCAGCCGTCGTGGTTGCGGGTGCTGCAGGAAACTGGGCAGAGCCTGCAGCACCGGGAGGCGGCAACTGGCCCGACTGGACGGAAGGCACGGGCTGCGCCTGCAGCGGGGGAAGCGCACTGTTGGCGGCATTCATGCTGCTATAGGAGGTACGCTGGCAACCCGCGAGCGCCAGAAGGATGGCTGCTCCGGTGACTGCATGGCTGAATTTCATCACTATACTCCCGCTCTCGCGACCTGCGCCGCAACCTGCCGTACAACTGGGTTACAAATATGTTACGCGAATATGGTTAATCAAGTTCCATATCGCGTCGGATCCATAGCCGGCACTATACGGATAAATTAAGGCCGCCCGAAACGGTTCCCGGGCGGCCTCTCGAAGTTTTGACAATGACGCTCAGGCGCGGCGCTCGACCATCATCTTCTTGATCTCGGCGATCGCCTTGGCCGGGTTCAGGCCCTTCGGGCAGGCCTGGGCGCAGTTCATGATCGTGTGGCAACGATAGAGACGGAACGGATCCTCGAGATTGTCGAGGCGCTCACCCGTCGCTTCGTCTCTGGAATCGATCAGCCAGCGATAGGCCTGCAGCAGGACGGCCGGACCGAGATAACGGTCGCCGTTCCACCAGTAGCTGGGACAGGATGTCGAGCAGCAGGCGCACAGGATGCACTCATAGAGACCATCGAGCTTTTGGCGATCCTCGTGACTCTGCTTCCATTCCTTGGCAGGCGGCGGCGAAACGGTCTTGAGCCAGGGCTCGATCGAACGGTGCTGCGCGTAGAAATTGGTCAGATCCGGCACGAGGTCCTTCACGACCGGAAGATGCGGCAGGGGATAGACCTTCACGGTCCCGTTCACCTCGTCCATGCCTTTGGTGCAGGCCAGTGTATTGGTGCCGTCGATGTTCATCGCGCAGGATCCGCAAATGCCTTCGCGGCAGGACCGGCGCAGCGTCAGCGTCGGGTCGATATTGTTCTTGATGTAGAGAAGGCCATCGAGAACCATCGGACCGCAGTCGTCGACATCGATATAGAAGGTATCGATGCGCGGGTTCGCGCCATCATCAGGGCTCCAGCGATAGACCCGGTATTCCCGAACATTCTTGGCACCGGCCGGCTTCGGCCAGACCTTGCCTTCGGTGACCTGAGAGTTTTTGGGAAGAGCAAGTTCAACCATGTCCTATACCTCTCAAATCAATAGACGCGAGCCTTCGGCGCGATCTTGTAGGGATCGATGCCTTCGGCAATGAGTTCCGTGTGGACAGGACGGTAGTCGAGCTTCACGTCGCCGGCCTCGTTGACCCAGGCGAGCGTATGCTTGCGCCAATTGACGTCGTCGCGACCGGAGAAAGGACCGTCGACATAGTCTTCGCGGGCGTGGCTACCGCGGCTTTCCTTGCGTGCTTCCGCGCCGTAGACAGTGGTGATGGCGTTGGCCATCAGGTTGTGCAGTTCGAGCGTCTCGACCAGATCCGAATTCCAGATCATCGAACGGTCGGTGACCTTCACATCCGGCAGTTCCTTCCAGATCGCTGATAGGCGACGGCAACCGCTTTCGAGCGATTCCTGCGTCCGGAACACGGCTGCGTCGTCCTGCATGGCCCGCTGCATCTTGTCGCGCAACACCGCCGTCGGTGTCTGGCCGGATGCGTGGCGCGTATTGTCGAAGCGGTCCATGATCTTGTCGCAGGCCGCGACGTTCAGATGCGGGATCGGCGACGTACGGTCGATGACCTCAGCAGCGCGGATGGCGGCGGCACGGCCGAAGACGACGAGGTCGATCAGCGAGTTGGAACCGAGGCGGTTCGCGCCATGCACCGAAGCGCAACCGGCTTCACCGACGGCCATCAGGCCGGGGATGATCCTTTCCGAATTGCTGGAATCCGCGTTCAGCACTTCACCCCAGTAGTTGGTGGGAATGCCGCCCATGTTGTAGTGAACCGTCGGCAGAACCGGGATCGGCTCGCGGGTCACGTCGACGCCGGCGAAGATCTTCGCCGATTCGGAAATGCCCGGCAGGCGCTCGTGCAAGACGGCCGGATCCAGATGGTCGAGATGCAGGAAGATGTGGTCCTTGTTCTTGCCGACGCCGCGGCCCTCACGGATTTCCATCGTCATGCAGCGCGAGACGACGTCTCGCGAGGCGAGGTCCTTGGCGGACGGTGCGTAACGCTCCATGAAGCGCTCGCCTTCGGAATTGACGAGATAACCGCCTTCGCCGCGAGCACCTTCGGTGATCAGACAGCCCGCACCATAGATACCGGTCGGGTGGAACTGGACGAATTCCATGTCCTGCAGCGGAAGACCTGCGCGGGCGATCATGCCGCCACCGTCGCCGGTGCAAGTGTGCGCAGATGTTGCCGAGAAATAGGCGCGGCCATAACCACCAGTCGCCAGCACGACCATCTTGGCCGAGAAGCGATGGATCGTGCCGTCGTCGAGGTTCCAGGCGACGACACCGGTGCAGCGGCTGCCATCGTCAGACATGATCAGGTCGAGCGCGAAATACTCGATGAAGAATTCCGCATTGTTGCGCAGCGACTGGCCGTAGAGCGTGTGCAGGATGGCGTGACCGGTGCGGTCGGCGGCAGCGCAGGTGCGCTGAACCGGCGGGCCTTCGCCATAGTTCTGCATGTGACCGCCAAACGGGCGCTGGTAGATCTTGCCCTCCTCGTTGCGCGAGAAGGGAACGCCGTAATGCTCGAGCTCATAGACCGCCTTCGGCGCTTCCATGGCGAGATACTGCATGGCATCGACGTCGCCGAGCCAGTCGGAACCCTTGACGGTGTCATAGAGGTGCCACTGCCAGCAGTCGGGCGTCATGTTGTTCAGCGAGGCGGCGATACCGCCCTGAGCCGCGACCGTGTGCGAACGGGTCGGGAAAACCTTCGTGATGCAAGCTGTCTTGAAGCCTTGTTCGGCCATGCCGAGCGTCGCGCGCAGACCGGCACCACCGGCACCGACGACCACAACGTCGTAGGAATGGTCAACATAGGTGTAGGCCTTGCCGGTCTGGGCGAAGTTATGAATGGTTGCCATGTTGATTTACCCTACGAAAGCGATCTTCAAGATGGCGAAAAGACAGAGGCCACCGATCAGGATCGCGAAGAACGTGTTCAGCATCAGAAGCAGGAGCTTGGTGATCTCGGTGTGGACATAGTCCTCGATGATCACCTGCATGCCGAGCTTCATATGGATCAGGGCCGAGAGCACGACCAGAGCCATGACGACGGCAACGAGCGGGTGCGACAATGCGCCAACCACTTCCGCATAGGGCGCGCCGTTGTACATGACGAGGAAGCCGATGAAGAAGAGAATCAGGGGTATGTTGGCGACGGCCGTGACGCGCTGACGCCAGAAGTGCTCGGTGCCTTCCTTGGCCGAGCCGAGACCGCGGACCTTGCCGAGCGGAGTGCGCATATCCATGGAATGGTGCCTCAGGTGCGAATGATGTAGGCGACGATCCAGACGAGGAGCGTCAGGACGACGGATGCGATGATGTTCGCCTTGGCGAGTTTCGTCGAGAAATGCTTGTCGAAGCCGTAGCCGACGTCCCACATCAGGTGGCGAAGGCCGCCGAGCATGTGGTGGATCAGGGCCCAGGTATAGCCGAGCAGGATCAGGCGACCAACGATCGTGCCCATGAACCAGTTGACCCACTCGAAGTAGTCGGCACCTGTGGAGGCTGCCACCAACCACCATGCAACGAGAATTGTGCCGAAATAGAGCGCCGCACCGGTGATGCGGTGTACGATCGACATGATCATCGTGGGAATGGGCTTGTAGATTTGCAGATGCGGCGACAGGGGCCGGCTTTTTGTCACATTCGCCATCTAAACCTCGCGGCGTCTCGATGCGGTCCGACCATACGGACATGCTGTTTGCAATGCGTCATAACGTTTGTGGTGCATTGCATCAGGGCGACGTTTAATCCTCGAACTCCCCGACGACAAGCACATTCGCTTGACGATTTCAATTTAATCGATTCGCGTGAATAGAACTTTAGCGTCACGCGGGACGATCTCACGCGATACGAAAAAAGCGTGGAGATGGATGACTTTAGCAACCTTATGCGGCATGCTGCGTTAACGATTTGTTAACCACGTTCCGGAGCCTGCCCCATGCTAAAGTATCGTGCCGCGTTCGTAGCCATGACTGTCGCGCTCGTGACACCCGTCGGGTCCGCCGAAGCTGGTGAACGTCATGGCCGACATCAGGGCCATCATCACGGACGCGGCGAAGCGATCGTCGGAAGCAACGGACTGCCCTCCGTGATCCCCGGGATTGGCACCTTCGTCGGCAGCATCTCCGGTCTGCGGATCAAGGGTAACGGCGTCTTCTTCGCCATCGACCGCGACGTCAGACCGAAAGTCGTGTCCTATCGCGCGCCGAAGGCGAAGATCATTGAAATTTCAGAGGAAAATCACGAGGATTCCTGCTCTTTCGAGGCCGGGGTCTGCGTCATCCGACCGAAGAACTAGAGGAATTTCCAGACGGTCGTCTTCTTCACTTCGCTGTCCTCCAGCACCCTCGTGACCGGCACCTCATAGGTAGCGAGCGCTTCCAGTTGCTCGGCAGGCCGATAGCTTCGCCCCGGATCGCCCACCAGAACGAGGCACCCGTCTTTTGCGACTGCGGTGAACCAGGCGACGAGGGAACGTGCGAAGTCGCTTTCGTAGAAGACATCGCCAGCCAGGACGACGTCGACATCCACCGAGCGACCGATGAGATCGTCATTGGTGAAATCCACGGACACGCCATTCAGGGCGGCATTCCGTCGCACTGCAGTTTTGGCCCATGGGTCAATGTCTGCGGCAACGACATCAGCAGCGCCCGCCATCGCAGCGGCGATCGCGACCATGCCAGACCCGCTGGCGAAATCGAGAACCCGCTTTCCCCGCACCGTCTCCGGATGGTCGAGGACGTAACGTGCAAGCCCTTGGCCCCCTGCCCAGGCGAAGGCCCAGAACGGCGGCGGCAGACCGATCGCCTCCAGGTCCTCCTCCGTCTTCAGCCAGAGATCATGCACTTCGCTCGCCAGATGCAGCCGGATCTCCGGCACATGCGGCGGTGAAAGCACGCTGGTATTTTCGAGGATGAAACGATCGGGGTCGGTGTTCACGGGAGGATCAGACAGGCGGATTGTCGAGGCCACCCATGCGGCAGACCTCGAAATATTCGTCATCCGTCACCGGCTGAACCGAGAGGCGCATTGAGGTGACGAGCGCCATTTTCGCGAGCTTGTCGTTCGCCTTTACGTCCTTGAGGCTGACCGGCCTGGGCATGTCGCAGACCGCGCGGATGTCGACGCAGTCCCAGCGCGCGTCACCTTCGGCGGTCGAATCCGGATGCGACAGCGCGCAGACCTCGACGATGCCGACCACTTCCAGCCCCTCGTTCGAGTGATAGAAGAAGCCCTTGTCGCCGATCTTCATCGCCCGCATGTTATTGCGCGCCAGGTAATTGCGCACCCCGGTCCATTCTTCGCCGACGGCACCCTTGGCCTTCTGCATTTCCCAGGACCACTTGAAGGGTTCGGACTTGTAGAGCCAGAATGCCATGCGTTCACGCCTCCGGATTATTGAATACCCAGTTATAGGGCTTGATCTCGACCGTCTCGAACAGGCCGGCCTTGGCATAGGGATCCTGCGCGGCGAGAGCCTTTGCAGCCTCGATATCATCGGCGGCGATCAGCAGCATGGAGCCGCAGGGCTTGCCGTCGGCATCGAGAAACGGACCTGCGATCTTCAGTTGGCCGGCGGCATTGAGCCCGTTCAGCCACTCGACATGCGGCGGACGTGTTTCCATCCGAAGGTTCAGGTGGCCTGGCTTGTCGGCGCAGATGACGGCAAACAGCATCTTGTCTCTCCTTGGGGTCTCTAACTGGGGGGTCTGTTATTCGGTGGTGATCGGTCGCGACATCAGTTGGGTGATCGCCGTCGGGATGTCCAGTCTGCCGTCGATGATCGCGGCAACGGCTTCCGTGATCGGCATTTCGATCTGACGACTTTCGGCGAGACGCGCGGCGACCGCCGCTGCGAATGCGCCTTCGACCAGCCCACCTTGCTGGGCAGCAATCGGCTCACCTTTGCCGAGCGCGATGCCAAAGCGCAGATTGCGCGACTGATGGCTGGTTGCCGTCAGAACGAGGTCGCCGAGGCCCGACAGGCCCCGCACCGTATCGCCTCGCCCGCCCATCGCATCGACAAGCCGCGACATCTCGGCAAGGCCACGGGCGATCAGAGCCGCACGGGCCGAATCGCCAAGCCCCATGCCCTCGACGATGCCGCAGGCAATCGCCAGCACGTTTTTCAAAGCGCCGCCGAGCTGCACACCGATGCGGTCATCGGAGGCATAGAGACGGAAGGTCTGGCCGGAAATGGCCTTCGCCAGGTGTTCGGCAAGCGACAGATGCTCTGCGGCGATTGCCATGGCCGTCGGCAACCCCTTGGCGATATCCGCCGCAAAGCCCGGACCAGAAAGCATGGCGATCGGATGGCCGGGCAGTGCCGCTTCCAGAACGTCTGTCAGAAGGCGGGATGTCTGCTTCTCGATACCCTTGGCGCAGATGACGACAGGCACATCCGCCTTCAGATGCGGCCCGTAGGTTTCGGCTGCCGCGATCTGCGCCTGAGACGGCATGGCGAAGAGGACGATGTCAGCAGCTTGCAGATCCTGTGGCCTGGCGGAAAAGGATAGCGACGCGGGCAATTGAATGCCCGGCAGTGCAGCCTCATGCATGCGGCTTGCAGCGAGATCGGCCATGACCGACGCATCGCGACCGACCAACAGGGCCTCCGCCCTGCCCGTCTGCGCCACCACGGCCGCAAGCGCCGTGCCGAAGGCGCCCGCGCCGATAACGGCGATACGCTGCATCCCGCTCATGCCTTGGCTCCTCGCTTGCCGTACGCCAGCAACGCCTTGGCATCCTGGTCGAGCGGCCAGCGCGACCGGGGTGCGACGGTCAGATCATCCGAGGGCATACCGAGCGCCATGCGCTCGAGGCCAGCCCAGGCGATCATCACGGCATTGTCTGTGCACAGATGATGCGGCGGCGCGACGAAGCGGAAGCGATGCTCGGTGCACAGTATATCCAAGGTCTGGCGCACTTCCTTGTTGGCAGCGACCCCACCGGCCACGACCAGCGCCGGATCGGCGACCGCGGGAAACGTCTCCTTGAACCGTTGAAGACCACGGCCGATGCGATCCTTCAGCGTGCGCGAGATCGCATGCTGGAAGGACGCGCAGATGTCGGAGATGTCCTGTTCCGTGACCGGGGCGATGCCCTCCGCAGCCTGGCGCACGGCAGTTTTGAGGCCGGAAAAGGAAAAGTCGAGACGCGCCTCGCCGACCAGCGGCCGGGGAAAGGCGAAACGTTTCGGATCCCCCTTGGCAGCCGCCCGCTCGACGGCAGGACCGCCCGGATAGGGAAGCCCGAGCAGCTTCGCGGTCTTGTCGAAGGCCTCGCCCAGCGCATCGTCGATCGTCGTGCCCCAGCGCTCGTATTCGCCGACGCCCTTGACCAGAACCAACTGGGTGTGGCCGCCGGAAACCAGCAGCATCAGATAGGGAAAGGGGACGCCATCTGTGAGCCGCGCCGTCAGCGCGTGGCCTTCGAGATGGTTGACGGCGTAAAGCGGCTTGCCCGTCGCTCTTGCGATTGCTTTGCCAGTCATCAGGCCAACCAGCAATCCACCGATCAGCCCAGGACCGGAGGTCGCAGCGATGGCATCGACCTCGGCCAGCGTGATCCCGGCCCGGGTCAGCGCCTCCTCGATCAGCGTGTCGAGCGCATCGACATGGGCGCGCGCTGCGATTTCCGGCACCACGCCGCCATAGGCGCTGTGCTCGTCGAGCTGGCTCAACACGACATCCGCCTCGGTGACGGCAGATCCGTCAGGCAGTCGCGTGACGACGGCCGCCGCCGTCTCGTCACAGCTCGTTTCGATGCCGAGGATGCGCAGTTTGGACGTCATGGAACCTGTTCATTGATTGCGGTCACCGAGAAACCGGTCTACGAAACCTGTCGGTAACAACGGACAAGTTCGGATGCAAACAAAACCTTTCCGCATCGGCACGCGGGGCAGCCCGCTCGCTCTCGCTCAGGCTTCCGAGACACGGGCGCGCCTCATGGTGGCGCACGGACTGCCGGAAGACATGTTCGAGATTGTGGTGCTCTCCACCAAGGGCGATCGGATTACCGACCGGGCACTGTCCGAGATCGGCGGCAAGGGCTTGTTCACCGAGGAGCTTGAAGAGCAACTTCTCGCGGGCGACCTCGACTTCGCCGTACACTCCTCCAAGGACATGCCGACCAAGCTCCCGGAGGGTCTCTTCCTTTCCGCCTTCCTGCCGCGCGAGGATGTTCGCGACGCGGTCGTAGGACGCACCGCGCCCACGCTGAAGGAGCTGCCACACGGCGCGACCGTGGGCTCCTCCTCGCTTAGACGTCAGGCCCTCATCCGCCGCATCCGCCCTGACATCAATGTCATCACCTTCCGCGGCCTGGTCGACACCCGCCTGCGCAAGCTTGCCGATGGCGAAGTGGATGCGACGCTGCTCGCCTATGCCGGCCTCCGCCGTCTCGGCAAGCCCGAGATCCCGACCGAATTGCTCGACCCCAGCGAGTTCCCGCCTGCACCGGCCCAGGGCGCGATCTGCATCGAGAGCCGCATCGGCGACACCAGGGTCAACGACCTGCTTGAAGCCATCAATCACCACGACACGTTCGACGCCGTCAGCTGCGAACGCGCCTTCCTCGGCGCGCTCGACGGGTCTTGCCGCACGCCGATCGCGGGCCTCGCGACGGTGGAGGGCGACGCGATCCGCTTTGCCGGCATGATCCTCACCCCCGATGGAAGCCGCTGGCACGATGTGGAGATCGAAGGAAGCCGGACGGAGGCCGCAATACTCGGCGCGAGGGCCGGCGGCACGGTTCGAACCAAGGCGGGCAGCGACTTCTTCGACAGCTGGAGTTGAACATGCGCGTACTGGTGACGCGCCCGGAGCCGGCATCGGCCAGGACCGCCGCCGAGCTCGAGCGCCTTGGTCACGAGCCTGTGCTCCTACCCCTTATGCAGGCGGTCCACCAGACTCCGTCATTGATGAGCACGCTCCTTCCGGGCACAACTGCACTCGCCGTCACCAGTGCCGAAGCGATACGTGCACTGCGGGCATTGCCGGAAGAACGAAGACAAGTCTTCCTCGCCCTGCCTCTTTTCGCCGTCGGCCAGGCCACTGCCCAGGCAGCGCGCGAAGCAGGATTCGAGGACGTTTCTGTCGCGGGTGGTGATGGCAGGTCCCTGGCGAAATTGCTCGTGGCAAGAACCGAAGAGAATCCGGCGTCACCGATCCTGTACCTCACTGGCACGCCACGCTCCCCGGACTTCGAGGCAGCGCTGGTCAATGCTGGACGCTCCATCGACATTCGGGAATGTTACCACATGCAGCCGGTCGCGCTTGAAGACGAGCAGATCGCCCGGCGGCTGACCCCAATGCCTGACGTGATTTTGGTCTATTCGTCAGAGACGGCAAGGCGTCTCGGGGAGATCCGGGCGAAGATGCATGCGGATCTGGACTGGCAAAACACACGATTTCTTTGTCTCAGCCAGAAGATCGCAGACGCCCTTCCTGCAGAATTTCAGCACATGAGCCGGTGGCCGATGGAACCTCGCGAGGATCTACTCCTTCTTCTGCTTTGATGCAGTGCCGCGTGAAATGGAACCTCAGGCCTTTCCTTCGCCACGAGGACTGACTAGGTTTAACCCCACGCGCGAAATGAAGAGGTTGCCATGGTTTCCGGAAAGCCACCCCGTCGATCGAAAGCCCCCGATGAACCGGTGACAATCGACCTGACTGCCAAGGAAACCGACGTGGTCAACGAGACGGTTGGGACGGAGGCGCCGCAATCAGACACCTCTGTTTCGTCACCCGTGGCGGACCAGACAGTGACGAGCACGTCAGACGCGAGCGAGCCCTTGGCCAATACCCCTGCTGATCCGTGGACACCAAAGCCGGACGAGGTGGAAACGCCCACCCCAGCTGAAGAGGCTCCGCCTTCATTTGACAACACGACGGCCGAGACGGCAGCATCCGCACAGCCGCCCCGTCAGACGCCTGCCACATCGACACTGGTGGCATCCGGCATTGTTGGTGGCCTCGTGGCCCTCGCACTGGCTGGCAGCATGCAATATGCCGGTATCGTGCCGGGTCTGGGCCCGGAGCAGACAGCTCAGGCCCCTGCAGTCGACACAGCGGAAATCGAGGCGCTGAAGGCCGAAGTCACCCGACTTGCGGCACAGCCGGCGCCCGCCGCCGCTGATCCGGCTCTCGCCGAGCGCCTCGCAGCACTGGAAGCCAGTGTCGCCGAGGCTGGTTCCGCACCGACAGCAGACGCGGCAGCCGTCGAGGCCTTGAAGACGCAACTCGCCGCCGCCGAGCAGGCGATCGAGTCCTTGCGCAGTGAAATCGTCAGCAACAAGCAGGCACTGGACCAGAGCGCTACCCGGTTGACGGAAGCCGAGCGCAAGCTGGAAGAACCACGCAGCGATATCGAGATGGCCCGTGCTATCGCTCTTGCCGGCCTCAAGACCGCCATCGACAGAGGCGGCCCGTTCCTGTCTGAGCTCGACGCCCTGAAGAGCGTGTCTCCCGAAGACCCGGCCATCGCGTCCCTGACACCTTTGGCTAGCATCGGCATCCCGTCCCGCTCTGACCTGGCACGGGATTTCGGCCAGGTTGCGGACGACATTCTGGCCGGGATCAGTCAACCGTTAGCCGGCGAAGGATGGACGGACCGTCTTCTGTCGAGCGCCCGCTCGCTGGTCAAGGTGCGGCCTGTCGGCAATGTCGAGGGTGAGACCCCGGAGGCGATCGTCGCCCGCGTCGAGAACAAGCTCCAGAATGGCGACCTCAAGGGTGCTGCGCTCGAATGGGAATTGTTGCCCGGGGCCGGCAAGGAGGCATCGTCCGACTTCGCGACCAAGCTGAAGAACAGGATCGAGGCCGAGGAGAGCGTTGCCGCTGCCCTCTCCCAGACCGTGGCCGGAAACGGGGGCTGACGCATGACGACGATTTTCAAGATCCTTTTCTTCTTCGCCTTCATCCTTGCGCTGGGCTTCGGCTTTTCCTGGATCGCCGATCGTCCGGGTGATATCTGGCTCGAATGGGAAGGTCAGCGGTATCAGACCGACCTCATCGTCGCCGTCACCGCTCTGGTGGCGATTGTCGCCGTCGTCATGCTGCTTTGGTGGCTGCTCCGCACGCTCTGGACTTCGCCCCACTCGGTCCGCCGCTTCTTTCGCGCGCGCAAGAGAGACCGGGGCTATCAGGCATTGTCGACCGGCCTGATCGCCGCTGGCGCCGGCAACGCCATTCTGGCCCGCAAGATGAGCGCCCGGGCTCGTGGCCTCATTCGATCCGACCAGGAACCGCTGATCCGGGTTCTCGACGCTCAGGCGGCCCTGATCGAGGGGCGCCACGACGAGGCGCGTCGCCTCTTCCAGGAAATGTCGGAGGATCCGGAAACGCGCGAACTCGGTCTGCGCGGCCTCTATGTCGAGGCGAACCGTCTGGGCGCGCACGAGGCGGCCCGGCAATATGCCGAGACCGCGGCCGAAGCCGCCCCTTACCTGCCCTGGGCAGCCAAGGCGACGCTGGAATATCGCTGCCGTGCCGGCCATTGGGACGATGCGATCCGTCTGCTTGACCAGCAGAAGATCGCTCATGTGCTCGAGCGGCATGAAGCCGAGCGTCTGAAGGCCGTTCTGCTGACGGCGAAAGCCGAAGACCAGCTGGAGGCAGAACCTGCAGCCGCCCGCGACAGCGCCCTGAAAGCGCTGAAGCTCGCCAAGGATCTGGTCCCGGCAGCGATCGTCGCCGCCAAGGCCTATATCCGCGAGGACAATCTGCGCAAGGCATCCAGCACGCTCGAGCAGGTTTGGAAGATCGAGCCGCATCCGGAAATCGCCCGCGCCTATGTCCGGGCACGCATTGGCGACAGCGCGGTCGACCGCCTCAAGAAGGCCGAGAAACTGGAGGCCTTGAAGCCCAACAACTACGAAAGCCTGCTGGCCGTCGCGGAAGCGGCGCTCGACGCGCAGGACTTCAAAAAGGCCCGCGCCAAAGCCGAGGCTGCGGCACGCATCGCCTCACGCGAACGGGTCTATCTTTTGCTTGCGGACATCGAGGAAGCCGAAACGGGTGATCAGGGCCGAATCCGCCACTGGATGGGCCAGGCGCTGAAGGCGCCTCGCGATCCGGCATGGGTCGCCGATGGTCATGTTTCCGAACGCTGGATGCCGATCTCGCCTGTGACAGGTCGCTTGGACGCCTTCGAGTGGAAGACGCCTTTCGACCAATTGGCCGGACCGATCGAAGAGGGCAGCCTTTCCGAAGGAGAGAAGGCGCTGGCAGCCCTTCCCCCGGTCGCGAGGACCGAGATGCCACCAGTGCCCGAGCCAGTGATCGACACTCCATCGCCGCAGGTGGTGGAGGCCGACAGCATTGTCATCGAGGCTGATGCACCGGCACAGCCGAACACGCAAACCAAGCCCGCCAAGCCGGATACACCCCCAACCGTAACCACGAAGGAGCGCGCGCCCGCCACGGACGCGGTCGTCGTCGAACCCTTTTTCGGGCGCCCGCCCGACGATCCCGGCGTCAAGGACCCCGCGCTCGCTTCGCCCGAACCCAAGACCCGCTTGAAACTCTTCTGACAGGACCCGAATGCTCGACCGCTTGCAAGCCTTCTTCCAATCCGTGATGCAGGACCGCCCAAAGGCGGTCTTTGCGCCCGATGATCCCCGCATCGCAGTAGCGGCGCTGTGCCTTCAGGTCATGGAGGCTGACGGTGTCGTTCGCGACGCGGAACGATTGAAGCTCCGCGAGATCCTGAAGGAACAGTATGAACTGGACGATGCAGCACTCGACGCGCTGATCGCGGCAGGACAGGATGCGGAGAACCAGGCGGTCGACTATTACCGCTTCACCACCGAACTGAAGCGGCAACTGGACGAAGGACAGCGCCAGCAACTTGTTGGCCTGCTCTGGGACATCGTCTATGCCGACGGCACCCGCAGCGAGATGGAAGACCATGCCATCTGGCGGGTTGCCGACCTGCTTGGCGTCTCCGGTCGCGAACGGATCGTTCAGCGGCAGGAGGCAGCTGATCGCGCAGGCCTCGGAGCGATCGACGATGCCACCTGACGAACGATCGCATCCACGCGGTCGCCAGCAACCCGTCCTCATCGTCCTGCATCAGGAACGCTCCAGTCCGGGTCGCGTCGGGCAGATGCTGGAAGAGAAGGGCTATCCACTCGACATTCGGCGCCCCGTGCTCGGCCAGAAATTGCCGATGACGCTCAAGGACCATGCCGGCGCCGTCGTCTTCGGCGGTCCGATGAGTGCGAACGATCCGGATGACTACATCAAGACTGAAATCAACTGGCTCGACGTGCCGCTGAAGGAAAACAAGCCCTTCCTCGGCATCTGCCTCGGCGCCCAGATGCTGGTCCGCCACCTCGGCGGCAAGGTCGAAGCCGACCGGCAAGAGCGCACGGAGATCGGCTGGTATCCGATCAATCCGACCGAACATGGTCGCCTCCTGATGCACTGGCCGAAAATGGTCTACCACTTCCACCGCGAGGGCTTCAGCCTGCCGCATGGCGCCAAACTGCTGGCGACGGGCGATATCTATCCCAATCAGGCCTTCCGCTATGGCGATAACGCCTGGGCGGTTCAGTTTCATGCGGAGCTCACCCGCGCCATGATGCATCGCTGGGTCGTCCATGGTGCCCATCGTTTCGTGCTGCCGAATGCTCAGCAGGGACGTGAGCATCTGGAAGGGCGCATGATCTTCGACGCGCCGCTGCGGGCCTGGCTTTCGGACTTTCTCGACTTGGTCTTCAAGCGCGATCAGCGCGTCTCCTGACGCTCCGGCGCCTCGAGATTGTCGATCTTGCGCAATTGTGGGAAGCCGAGCGCCCAGACCACAGCAACCGCCAGCGTGCCGAAGCCACCAAGCACGACGGCAGGCACAGGTCCGATGAAATGCGCCATGGTGCCGGCACGAAACTCGCCGAGTTCATTCGAAGCACCGACGAAGACCATGTTGACGGCATTGACCCGGCCACGCACTTCGTCCGGCGTCCAGAGCGCAATCAGCGTCTCGCGCACATAGACCGACGCCATGTCGGCGGCGCCCATGAGCATCAGCGCCACGATCGACAGCCAGGCAATCTCTGAAAAGCCAAAGATGATCGTCCCGACGCCGAAGAGAGCGACGCCGATGAACATGAAGATGCCGGCATTGTGGCGGATCGGAAAGCTGGCAAGCGCGATCGCGACGATGATCGCCCCTATACCGGGCGCTGCACGCAGCAGACCGAGCCCCCAGGGGCCGAGATCGAGAATGTCGCGCGCGAAAACCGGCATCAGCGCCACGGCGCCCCCGAGAAGCACGGCGAAGAGATCGAGCGAGATCGCACCCAGAACCACCTTTTCGCCGAAGATGAAGCGGAAGCCGGCAAAAAGAGTGTCGAGCGTGACCGCTTTCTCGGACTTCCGCTGTGGCGGCCGCTTGACCAGGAAGACCAGCACGGCCGACGCGGCAAAAAAGGCAAAGGAGATGGAATAGGCCATGACAGGGCTGACGCCATAGAGCAGACCGCCAGCCACGGGTCCGACGATCGACGCCGTCTGCCAGGAGGAGGAGTTCCACGCAACGGCGTTCGACAGATCCTTTTGCGGCACCAGATTGGGCGCGAGCGACTGAACCGCGGGCGCAGCAAAAGCGCGCTCGATGCCGAAGATCACCAAGATGGCGAAAACGATCGTCGGCTCGAAGGCATCTGCGATCGTCAAAGCCAGAAGAGCGCCCGCACAGAGGGAGCTGACAATCATGCAGATCGAAACGATGGCACGGCGGTTGTAGCGGTCGGCAACGGAGCCGGTTACCAGGATCAGCAGAAGCGACGGCAGGAATTGCACCAGACCGATCAGGCCGAGGTAAAAGACATTGCCCGTATCGTCGTACATCTGCCAGCCGACCGAGACGCTGAGGATCTGGGTTGCGAAAGCGCCGAGGAAGCGGGCAAAGAAGAAGCGGGTGTAGGAAGAATGCCGGAACGCCGCAAAACGATCGTCGGCCGAGGACGGGTGCATCGAAAAGACCTTAAGCTGCGGGCAAGCCCGCCGTTAAACATGATTCGGATTGCGTGTGCCCCGTCCACTTGTCCGTTAAGTCGCCAATGTCTACATCTCTGTCAACCGAGAAATGGAGACCTGAATGTACGCACTGTTTCAGACGATCGACCTTGCCCTGAGTATCTTCACCTGGATTCTGATCGGCAGTGCGATCTTCTCCTGGCTCTATGCCTTCAACGTGATCAATTCCAGCAATCGCTTTGTCGCGACCCTCGGCCAGTTCTTCCACAACGTGACGGAACCGGTCCTGCGTCCAATCCGACGCTTCATGCCGGATCTCGGCGGCATCGACATCTCGCCGATCGTCGTCCTGTTGATCATCTTCTTCCTGCGTTCCTTCCTCTGGAACAGCGTCTTCCCGCTGGTGGCGTGACCAGTCCCTGCCGTATTGACGATGATCATGTTCTGCTCGCCGTCCGGCTGACACCGAATGGCGGGCGCGACGCATTCGATGGGGTGGAGGTCACGGCCGACGGTCTGGCGCATTTGAAAGCGCGCGTGACCGCTGTGCCCGAGAAGGGCAAGGCCAACAAGGCGCTGATTGTGCTGCTCTCGAAGAGGCTCAAGGTTCCAAAGACCGCCATTTCGGTCGTCTCGGGCGAAACCGCCAGACAAAAAATCCTCCGGATCGAAGGCGACCCGGAGGATTTGAAATCGAGGATAGACGCGCTCGCGTCTGCCTGATCTTACTTGCCTTCGTCCTTGGCACGCTGGATCGATTCCAGGATGATCTGCTTGGCAGCATCGACATTCATCCAGTCGCCGATCTTGACCCACTTGCCGGGCTCCAGATCCTTGTAGTGCTCGAAAAAGTGCTGGATCTGCTTCAGCGTGATTTCCGGCAGATCCGTATAGTTCGTGATCTTGTCGTAGCGACGCGTCAGCTTGGGCACCGGAACGGCGAGGATCTTCTCGTCCATGCCGCCATCGTCTTCCATCATCATCACGCCGATCGGGCGCACATTGATGACGCAGCCCGGAACGAGCGGGCGCGTGTTGCAGATCAGAACGTCGAGCGGGTCGCCGTCCTTGCAGAGCGTGTGCGGCACGAAGCCGTAATTGCCCGGATAGGTCATCGGGGTGTAGAGGAAGCGGTCGACGACCAGCGTGCCGGCGTCCTTGTCCATCTCATACTTGATCGGCTGGCCGCCGACAGGAACTTCGACGATGACGTTGATGTCTTCCGGCGGGTTCTTGCCGATGGCAATTGCATCAATACGCATATTATTGGACCCCGTAGAGTGTTGAATTCCTGCGCTACCTAATGCGAATTATGGCGCAATGCAACACGGCTTTGGGCGAAGCCGCTCCGCCCGTGCCGATGTAATACGAGGATACCAGACGATGCATGCCACCACGTCTTTGCCGATCGCGGTGCTCTTTGCCGCAAACATGCTCTTCGCGACGGCAATCCAGGCCAACGACAGCGCCTATACCGATCTCGACCTCGATAACTGCCAAGCGATTGAAGCCGACGGCATGGGCGCCAGTATGCTGTGCAAGGGCCTCAAGGGTCTGACGGTTCACTTCAAGGAGGGTGACCTGCGCCAAAGTGTGCTCTTTGGTCCCGTCGACCGTGAACTGCGAGACGGCGCTTTCGAGAGTTTCAGCGCCTTCAACCGGATCAATGACAAGATCGAGTGGCGGCGGGATGCGTCCGGCAAGCCCTTCGCGGCAATCCTGCGCTGGTTCATCGAAACCTCTGGTCCGGATGGCTCACCGAGCCCGGAAAGCACGGGCCAGGTTCTGGTCATCTCACGCGTCGCGACCCCTGATTATCCGGGCTCATGCTTTGTCGGCATGGTCGATGCGAAGGCCAATGCCAATGCGAACCTCCTGGCCCGTCAGGTGGCCGACCAGGTTACGACCGGGTTCGATTGCGGGATGGAGGCACCGGTCTGGTACGGCGAGCGTGGCCAACTCACCAGCGACAGGACGTTCAGCTGGCCCGAAGGATATGTGGTGAAATAGACCAGCGCGCTCTGTCAGTTCCAGACGAAGCCGAGCTTCTTCAGATGCACATCGTCGAAGTCTTCCATGCCTTCGACGGCATCCACGCCGCCATTCGAGCGGAAGAAATTGGCAGCAATCTCGCTGTCCTCGAGGCACCAGACGACCATGCCGTTGCAGCCGAGGGATTTTAGCGTGCGCCGCGCTTCGTGGAAGAGCTGATAGCCGAGGCCGATGCCTTGATATTCCGGGCGCAGGTAAAGCTCGTAGATCTCGCCTTCATGCGGCAGGGCACGAGCTCTGTTGTATCCCAGTGAGGCGTAGCCAGCGACCACCCCGGCCACCTCCGCGACCAGAATGGTGGCGGGACCACGCGTCGCCTTGCGCCACCAGCTTTCGCCGCGACGCTCGACCATCCGGGTCAGGGCACGATAGGGAATGATGCCGGAATAGGCGTGTGTCCAAGCATTGCGGTGAGCGTCAGCGATCGCTGCGGCATCACCGGGACCTGCCAAGCGCATGTCGATCGACAACGTCTTCATAACGTAAACCCACCCTGACGCGCCCGGCACTGGAGCGCGGAGCCTGAACCTGCATCGGTCCCACGGTGAAAATTTAACGCTTTTTTAACTCTGCCCGCAAGGCAGGAGGAACAAGTTCAACAAACAAAACCCCGGCCTTGCAGACCGGGGTTTCAAAATGAGACATATTTTCAGAGACTTGCGTCTCAGATGGCAGCCTTGGCCTTGTCCATGCGCTTGCGGTCGTTCGCATCCAGGAACATCTTGCGCAGGCGGATCGACTTCGGCGTCACTTCCATCAGCTCGTCGTCCTGGATCCAGGACAGGGCGCGGTCGAGCGTCATGCGGATCGGCGGGGTCAGCTTGACGGCTTCGTCCTTGCCGGCCGAGCGGATGTTGGTCAGCTGCTTGCCCTTGAGAACGTTGACTTCGAGGTCGTTGTCACGCGTGTGAATGCCGATGATCATGCCGGCATAGACCTTCTCGCCCGGCTCGATGATCATCGGGCCACGATCTTCCAGGTTGAACATCGCGTAAGCGACGGCTTCGCCGGACTGGTTGGAGAGAAGTACGCCGTTGACGCGACCGGTGATCGCACCCTTGTAGGGCTGATAGTCGTGGAACAGGCGGTTCATGATCGCCGTGCCGCGCGTATCGGTCAGCAGTTCCGACTGGTAGCCGATGAGGCCACGGGTCGGAGCGTAGAAGCGCAGACGGACGCGGCTGCCGCCAGACGGGCGAAGCTCGACCATCTCGGCCTTGCGCTCGGACATCTTCTGGACGACGACGCCGGAATGCTCTTCGTCGACGTCGATCACGACTTCTTCGATCGGCTCCAAAGTGGTGCCGTTCTCGTCCTTGTGCATCACGACGCGCGGACGCGACACGGCAAGCTCGAAGCCTTCGCGACGCATGGTCTCAATGAGAACGGCCAGCTGCAATTCGCCACGGCCCGACACGAAGAAGGAGTCCTTACCGTCAGATTCTTCGATCTTCAGCGCGACATTGCCTTCGGCTTCCTTGAACAGACGATCGCGAATGACGCGGCTCGTGACCTTGTCACCTTCGGTGCCGGCCAGCGGGCTGTCGTTGACGAGGAAGGACATGGTGACCGTCGGCGGGTCGATCGGCTGTGCGGTCATGGCTTCCGTGACAGACGGGTCGCAGAACGTGTCGGCAACCGTGCCCTTGGAGAGGCCGGCGATGGCGACGATATCGCCTGCATGGGCTTCTTCGATCGGCTGGCGCTCGATGCCGCGGAACGCGAGGATCTTGGAGATACGACCGGTTTCGACGGTCTTGCCGTCCTGAGCGAGAACCTTGACGGCCTGGTTCGGCTTGATCGAGCCGGAAGCGATACGGCCCGTGATGATACGGCCGAGGAAGGGGTTGGCTTCGAGCAGCGTGCCGATCATGCGGAACGGGCCTTCTTCGACCTTCGGCTCCGGAACGTGTTCCAGGACGAGGTCGAGAAGCGGAGCCAGACCCTGATCCTTCGGGCCTTCCGGATTGACGTTCATCCAGCCATCACGGCCAGAACCGTAAAGGATCGGGAAGTCGAGCTGATCGTCGGTCGCGTCGAGGTTCGCAAAGAGGTCGAAGACTTCGTTGATGACTTCTTCGTGCCGGCCGTCCGGGCGGTCGATCTTGTTGATCGCCACGATCGGGCGAAGACCAACCTTCAGCGCCTTGCCGACGACGAACTTGGTCTGCGGCATCGGGCCTTCAGACGAGTCGACCAGAACGATCGCGCCGTCCACCATCGACAGGATACGCTCGACTTCGCCGCCGAAGTCGGCGTGCCCGGGCGTATCGACGATGTTGATGCGGTGACCCTTCCACTCGATTGATGTCGCCTTGGCCAGGATCGTGATGCCACGTTCCTTTTCGAGGTCGTTCGAATCCATCATGCGCTCGGCGGTGCGCTGGTTCTCACGGAAAGAACCCGACTGCTTCAGAAGCTCGTCCACAAGGGTCGTTTTTCCATGGTCGACGTGCGCGATAATCGCGATGTTGCGCATTTTCATGTTTGTGATCTCTGATAGCTGGGGCGCAATACGGGAGAGAGGCGCCGATTTACTTTGGCGCGCTCATAGCTTGTTTTTTGCATTTGCGAAAGGGGGAAACGCCCGATGCGCCGGCGATGGTTACCGCCGGCGTCGGTTTTGCGCGGTCCTGCGTGCCTTAAGCCGCAAGCCCTTTCTTCTTCAGCATGGCCTCGGGGCTCGGCATCTTGCCACGGAAGGCCTTGTAGGCATCCTCCGGATCGACCGATCCACCAGAGGCATAGATATGGGTCTTGAGCTTCTGCGCCATCTCCGGATCGAAGGGATTGCCGGTCTCCTCGAAGGCCGCGAAGGCGTCGGCATCCAGAACTTCAGACCACATGTAGGAATAATAGCCGGCCGAATAACCATCGCCCGAGAACACATGCTGAAAATGCGGCGTCGCATGGCGCATGACAATCGAGGCCGGCATGCCGATCTTCGCCAGCACCTCGGCCTGCACGGCGATCGGATCCTCGACAGGCCCTTGCGTATGGAAGGCCATATCGACCAGCGCAGACGAAGTGAACTCTACCGTATTGAAGCCGGCATTGAAGGTACGTGCTGCCAGCACCTTGTCGAGCAGGGCCTGCGGCATCGGCTCACCGGTCTGGTAGTGCACCGCGTAGGTCTTTAGGATCTCGGGCACGGTCAGCCAGTGCTCGTAGAGCTGCGAGGGCAGTTCGACGAAGTCGCGCGAAACGCCCGTGCCGGATACCGAGGGATAGGTGACATCAGACAGCATGCCGTGCGCCGCGTGACCGAATTCATGGAAGAGCGTCCGTGCATCGTCCAGCGACAGCAATGCCGGTTTGCCCGGCTCTGGCTTTGCAAAATTGCAGACATTGTAGATGATCGGCAATTCGCCTTTCCGACCATTCTTCAACGTCAGCTGGTGCTGCGCTTGGAAACTGCTCATCCAAGCGCCCGAGCGCTTGGATGGCCTCGCAAAATAGTCACCGAGGAACAGCGCGACCAGGCTGTCGTTGCGATCCCGGATTTCGAAGACGCGTACGTCCGGATGATATCCCACGACATTGGTGAGCGGCACAGCACGGATGCCGAAGATGCGCCCGGCCACATCGAAGCAGGCCTCGATGATCTTCTCAAGCTGCAGATAGGGTTTCAGCTCGGCTTCCGAGAAGTTGAACTTCTGCGCACGCAGCTTCTCCGCATAGTGACGCCAGTCCCAGGGGGAAACCTCGTGGTTCTTGCCCTCGTCGGCAATCAAGGCGGCGAGTTCAGCTTCTTCGGCTCGCGCCTGGGAAACGGCCTTTTCCCAGACCTGCATCAGAAGCCCGTTCACCGCCTCAGGTGTCTTCGCCATCGTGTTGTCGAGCTTGTAGGAGGCGAAGTCCTTGTAGCCGAGCAGCTTCGCCTTCTCCGCCCGAAGTGCGAGCGTCTCCTTGACGATCTCCCGATTGTCAGTCTCGCCACCATTGATGCCACGCGAGGTCCAGGCCTTGAAGGCGATCTCACGCAGGTCACGGCGTTCGGAGAAGGTGAGGAATGGCTCGATGATTGATCGAGAGAGCGTGACCACGTGGCTATGGCCATTGCCGTTTGCGGCAGCGGCCGAGGCCATCGCCTCGCGCAGAAAGGCCGGAATGCCGGCGAGATCATCATCGCCTGACAGCGGTAGGATCCAGGAGGATTCGTCGGCAAGCACGTTCTGTCCGAACTTGGCGCCGAGGCTCGCCAGCCGCTCGTTGATCGCGGCCAGACGCTCCTGCTCTGCCTTTGGCAGCTTCGCACCTGCCTTGACGAACCCCTTCCAGTGCCGCTCCAGCACACGCGTCTCCTCGAGCGTGAGCCCGAGCTCGCCGCGCCGGGTCCAGAGGTCGTCAATGCGCGCGAACAGTGCCGCATTCATGCCGATCTTCGAATAGTGGCGCGACATCTTCGGCGCGATTTCGCGCTCCAGCGCCTGAATGCCCGGATTGGTATGGGCCCCGGCACGGTTCCAGAACAGCGCAGACACGCGCGACAGCGCATCACCCGCCAGCTCCAGTGCCACGATGGTGTTGGCAAAGGTCGCGGACTCCACATTGGCGGCAATCACATCGATCTCGGTATCGTGCTCCTTCAAGGCTGCCTCGAAGGCCGGCGCATAATCGTCGTCGCCAACTATCTCGAATTGCGGCAGACCATGCGGACCGTTCCAGTCGATGACAGCGGGATTGAACAGGGGCGACTCAGTCATTCAAAAACCTCCTTCGGCGCGGCGGTAAGGGCGGCGGCGCACTGATTTGCCGCATGCTATCCCGGCCGAATGAAGACGCGCACGCAAAAATCAGTGAAAAAGAACAGATTTTTTCCTGCCCCCCATTCCCATGTTATTGACGTAAATTCGAATAGGCCCATAGATCGATGGATCCTATGAAAGGACAGGTCCATGGCCATGGAAATCTTTCCGATTCAGCCGGTCGGCGTCTCCTCGCTGCGTGTCAAAGAAAGCAATCAGCAAACAGACGTACGTCTCTCCGACCTCGAGCCGAAGAAGCTCGTAAGCCGCGACACAGACGTCTTCGAAGAGGCGCTGTCCGTCTTCGCGAGCATGACGCCGCGCCGCATGCGCGAGATCGCAAGCGAGAGCTTCCAGCGCGACGAGATCGACGAAAACACCTATCGGGAACTGTCGACCGAGCTGCCCTTGCAGATGGTCGATCGCAACGGAAACGTCACGGATCTGTCGACGCTGACGGATGATTCCCACTTCGACTACGCCGAATATTACAGAACCCAGCAATCGCTGGCCGAGATGATCGGTGACATGGACGTGGCGGATTCCTATTCGAAGGTCCTCGACTTCTTCACGCGCAACACCTGATTGGCGGAGTAGCGACTTCTCGCAATTCGGGACTCGATCCAGATCGGTATTCGCTCTAAGTCCTGAGGGGCGCCGTCCACACGTCGGCGCGATCTGAGATTTCCTGAGCGAGTTTTCATGACCCAAATGCGCATGAGCGAGCGCCGCACCACGTTTCTCGGTGCGTTCCTGACGACGCTCGGCCCCATCTCCATGGCGATCTACACGCCGGCCATGCCCGAACTGGTGCGCGCCTTCGGCACGACCGATGCGGCGATCAAGCTCAGTCTCTCGATGTTCTTTGCGGGATTTGCTATCGCCCAGCTGGTAGCTGGTCCGCTCGCCGATGCGCTCGGACGAAAGAAGGCGACGCTGATCTTTCTCACGATCTATCTCGCCGGCTCCCTCCTGGCCTTTCTCGCTCCGAGCGTCGAATTCATCCTGGCGGCACGCCTTGTGCAGGGTATCGGCGCATCCGTCGGCGTGGTCGTCGGGCGCGCCATCGTTCGCGACCTCTATACAGGCGCCGATGCCGCACGCATCCTCAACACGATCGGTATCTTCCTCGCAGTCGGCCCTGCCATGGGGCCAACCCTGGGCGGCCTGACGCTCGCCGCCTTTGGCTGGAATGCTGTGTTTCTGCTGATGGTCGCCTTCGGCCTCATGGCCATGGCCTTCACGCTGTTTCTGCTCCGGGAAACGATCATTCCGGACTTGGGGCGCCTGAGGCCCGGCCAGTTGTGGCGCAACTATATCGAAGTCGCCTCCAATGCCCGCTTCATCGCCGCCTCCCTCGTGCTGAGCGGCACGATCGGCGCCCTCTATGCCCAGTCGACCATGCTCCCCTTCGTCCTGATCAACGAGGTCGGCCTGACGCCCACCCAGTTTGGCTTGGGCATGCTGATGCAGTCGGGAGCGTATCTCACGGGATCGCTCACGCTCAAAATCGTCTCTCGCCGGATTTCCGGGCTGACGGCATCGAGGATCGGCATCGCACTCTGCGGCTCGGGTGCCATCGCGATGGCATTGTCGGTCGCCTTCGTACCGCCCTTCTTCCTGTCCGTCATGGGACCGGTGGCGGTCTGCACCTTCGGGCTCGCTTTCTTGAGCCCTCATGTCGTGACGATGAGCATGGCCCCGTTTCCGCATATCGCGGGGTCGGCCTCTGCCCTCACAGGCTTCCTGCAGATGAGTGCAGGCTTCGCAGGCGGGGTCGCGGCAGCCTCGATCGGAGATCCGCTCACCGCCTTCGGCATCATCATTCCCTTGATGGAGCTGAGTGCCGTGGCCGGCTTCCTGTGGCTCAGACACCTCGAACGCCGCGCATGAAAAAGCCCGCCCTCCGGAAGGAAGACGGGCGATCTTGAATATCGATACTGGATTACTTGCCGAGATTGCGCTTGGCGAGCGTGCGCAGGCGCAGTGCGTTCAGCTTGATGAAGCCGGCGGCATCCTTCTGGTCATACGCACCCTGGTCGTCTTCGAAGGTGACGAGCTGGTCGGAATAGAGCGACTTGGACGATTCCCGGCCGATGACCATGACATTGCCCTTGTAGAGCTTCAGCGTCACTTCACCTTCGACATGCTCCTGGCTCTTGTCGATCAGGGCCTGCAGCATTTCGCGCTCCGGCGAGAACCAGAAGCCGTAATAGATCAGCTCGGCGTAGCGCGGCATGATCTCGTCCTTGAGGTGGGCTGCACCCCGGTCGAGCGTGATCGACTCGATGGCACGATGTGCCGAGAGCAGGATCGTGCCGCCGGGGGTCTCGTAGACGCCGCGCGACTTCATGCCGACGAAGCGGTTCTCGACGAGATCGAGGCGACCGATGCCATTGTCGCGGCCGTAATCATTGAGCGCGGCGAGAAGCGTCGCCGGGCTCATGCGAACGCCGTTGATCGAGACCGCATCACCCTTTTCGAAGCCGACCTTGATCACGGTCGCCTTGTCGGGCGCCGCTTCCGGAGAAATGGTGCGCATATGCACATATTCCGGAGCCTCGACGGACGGATCCTCGAGAACCTTGCCCTCGGACGAGGAGTGCAGAAGATTGGCGTCGACCGAGAACGGCGCTTCGCCCTTCTTGTCCTTGGCAACCGGGATCTGGTGCTGTTCGGCAAAGTTCAGGAGATCGGTGCGGCTCTTGAACGCCCAGTCGCGCCACGGGGCGATGATCTTGATATCGGGGTTCAGCGCATAGGCCGAGAGTTCGAAACGAACCTGGTCATTGCCCTTGCCGGTCGCACCATGGGCAATCGCGTCTGCGCCGGTCTTCTTGGCGATGTCGATCAGGTGCTTGGAGATCAGCGGACGGGCGATCGAGGTGCCGAGCAAGTAGACGCCTTCGTAAACGGCATTGGCGCGGAACATCGGGAAAACGAAGTCGCGAACGAACTCTTCGCGCACGTCCTCGATGAAGATCTCCTTGATGCCGAGCATCTCGGCCTTCTTGCGGGCCGGCTCGAGCTCTTCACCCTGGCCGAGGTCGGCGGTGAAGGTCACGACTTCTGCACCGAGTTCGGTCTGAAGCCATTTCAGGATGATCGAGGTGTCGAGACCGCCGGAATAGGCGAGGACGACTTTCTTCACGTCTTTGGGGAGTGCCATGTCGATGTTCCGTCTGGAAGGAGCGAGGCTCAAACCCCGCCTGGATCAAGAATGGCGGCACTTTTAGCGAGATTCCGCCGGTACGCAAGGGCATCGACCGGCCGAGGTGGCGGCCAAGATCGGATGGGTCCGATGGCCGGGCAAGCCGGGGGCCGATTTGCCGTCATGTTGACGAAGCTGAACACGGGTACCATATCGCCATCACTGCCAAAGTCATTGACGTAGAAGGAATTTGCCCATGATGACCCCACATCCAGCACTCGTGAAAGGTCATGTCGCCGTCATCACCGGCGCCGCCTCAGGCATCGGCCTCGCAACCGCCAAGGCATTTGCTGGCATGGGTCTCTGCGTCGTTCTGGTTGACCTCGAAGGCGACCAGCTGGCCGCTGCGGCCGTTGAGGTCACGGCTCTTGCAGCCGGCGGAGAAGCCGATGTCGTTTCGATCGGCACCGACGTGTCGAAGCTCGATGAACTCGAAGCGCTGGAGCGCGCCGTCATCCAGCGCTTCGGCCGCGTCCATGTGCTGATGAACAATGCCGGCATCCAGCCCGGCAGTGCGCTCTTCGGCCCCCAGGCAAACTGGGAGAATGTGCTCGGGGTCAACCTGATGGCCGTCATCAATGGCACCCGCACCTTCGGCCCGGGCATGGTCGCCCATAAGGATGCAGCCCTCATCATCAATACGGGATCCAAGCAGGGCATCACGACGCCCCCGGGCGACCCGGCCTACAATGTCTCGAAGGCCGGCGTGAAGGCTTTCACCGAAGCGCTTCAGCACGAGTTGCGCAACACACCGGACTGCAACGTCACGGCTCACCTGCTGATCCCCGGTTTCGTCTTCACGGGTCTCACTGCAAACGGCCGTACCGAGAAGCCGGCAGGCGCCTGGACGCCGGAAGAGACTGTCGAGTTCATGCTGGAAAGCCTTGTCAGAGGTGACTTCTACATCCTCTGCCCTGACAATGATGTGAACCGCGCCCTCGACGAAAAGCGCATCGCCTGGGCCGCCGGCGACATCATCGAAAACCGCCCGCCCCTCTCGCGCTGGCATCCGGACTATGCCGACGCCTTCAAGACCTACCTGTCGATCCCCAGAGGCTGATTGGCAAGGTCGGTGAAGGCCGTTAAGGATTGATCACCCGCAGGTCGCGGGTGCTTCATCATGCGGTGACATCAATGGATTTTATCCCGAGCCTTCCCGTCTTCCTCGCCTTCAGCTTAGCGCTGCTCCTCCTGGCCATCACCCCCGGCCCGGACATGACGCTCTGGATCAGCCGCTCGCTCCGCGATGGCCGCGCGATTGGCCTGATGACACTCGCCGGAACCAGCTTCGGGATTTCGATCCACACCATGCTGGTCGCCTTCGGCATTTCGGCCCTCATCGTCGCCTCGCCGACTGCATTCATGCTGCTGAAAACGGGTGGCGCCGCCTACCTTCTGTGGCTGGCGCTGCAGGCTGTTCGCCACGGCTCGAACTTCGTCATCAAGGCGGATGGTGATGCGGTGGTCTCGAAGAAGGGCGCCTTCCTGAACGGGCTCTGGGTCAATCTCTTGAACCCAAAGGTCATCATCTTCTTCATGACATTCCTGCCGCAATTCGTCACCGCCACCGATCCGAACGTCACCGGCAAGCTGATCTTCCTCGGCATGTGGTCGATCATCCTGTCGCTACCGATCGGTGTCGGCATCGTCTACGGGGCGGATTTCATGTCGAGCTGGCTGCAGGCGAACCGCAAGGTTCTGCGCGGCATCGATTACACCTTTGCCGGCGTCTTCTCGATCTTCGCGGTGAAGATCTTCATGACGCAGGCCAAGTAGGGTTGCAGGCGGGACACTAGTCCCGCCGGAACATCAATCGTCGTCTTCGCCGTGATTGGCGATCATCATCGCCTCGAACGCCAGACGCTCCGTCTTGCGCATGCGCTCGGATTCCGACTTCAGCTGACCGCAGGCGGCCAGGATATCGCGGCCACGCGGTGTGCGGATCGGCGAAGCAAAGCCGGCCTGGTTGATGAAGTCGGCGAACTTCTCGATCTGCGCCCAGTCGGAACACTGGTAATTGGTGCCCGGCCACGGATTGAACGGGATCAGATTGATCTTGGCCGGCACGCCCTTGAGGAGCTGAATCAGCCCCTTGGCATCTTCGAGACTGTCGTTGACGTCCTTCAGCATCACATATTCAAAGGTGATGCGCCGGGCATTCGACACGCCCGGATAGTTGCGGCAGGCTTCGATCAGCTCCTTCAGCGGATACTTCTTGTTGATCGGCACCAGCATGTCGCGGAGCTCGTCGCGCACGGCATGAAGCGAGATCGCCAGCATCACGCCGATCTCTTCGCCGGTCCGGTAGATCTCCGGCACCACGCCCGAGGTCGACAGCGTCACGCGCCGCTTCGACAGCGACAGGCCGTCGCCATCGGTCGCGATCAGCAGGGCCTTCTTCACTTCTTCGAAATTGTAGAGCGGCTCGCCCATGCCCATCATGACGACATTGGTGATCTTGCGGTCGCTCGACGGCATCATCGTGCCCACGGGGATCTCCCGATCGGGAAAATCGCCCAACCGGTCGCGGGCCAGCAGCAGCTGCGCCAGGATTTCTTCGGCGGTCAGATTGCGCACCAGCTTCTGTGTGCCGGTGTGACAGAAGGAACAGGTCAGCGTGCAGCCGACCTGGCTCGAGATGCAAAGCGTACCGCGGCCCTCTTCCGGGATGTAGACGCTTTCGACCTCGACCGGGCGGCCTGCACCGCGCGGCGGAAAGCGCAGCAGCCACTTGCGGGTTCCATCATTCGACACCTGCTCTTCGACGATCTCTGGACGCGCGATGGTGAAATGCGTCTTGAGCATGCCCCGCATGTCCTTCGAGACATTCACCATATGGTCGAAGTCGGAGACACCACGCACGTAAAGCCAGTTCCAGATCTGCGCGACGCGCATCTTGATCTGCTTCTCCGGCACGCCCTTTTCGCGCAGTGCCTGGCCCAGCTCGTCCCGGTCGAGGCCAACAAGGCTCGGCTTCTCGGCCAAGCTGTTGGTGCGAACCGGGGCCGTCGTCTGGGCACGCTCGGGAAGCGTCACGGAAACAGTCATCGTCTGAACCTCTGGACCATATGGAGAAGCATGCTCGGATCGAGCGCGTCCCGGCTGGCAGGTATGAATTCATGGATCATGGCGGACAGGGCCGAGCCCAATGCCCTAATTTGCAGCGGCCAATAGCAGCTTTTTTGGCTTCCGTCACCCCGACCGGCTGCGCGGCGGCCATGCACAAATGAAAGGGGCCGGCAGATGCTGCCGGCCCCTCGCGTGAAAGTCAGGCGTTCCGGGCTTAATTGCAGTTCTGGATCTTCTGCAGAGCAGCCGAGATGCCTGAAAGCGAATAGCTGTAGCTGGTGGGCGTGCCCCGAGCCGATGTGGCCGTGACGGTCATCGACGAGCCACCCTTCATCGCAGCGACGAGTGCCGGCTCTTCAGCTGCGTTCTCGACCCAGGCCGAAGTGTCCTTGACGAACAAGACAAAATTCTTGTTGTCGATTTTCACATTGACCTTGGAGTCGCCCTTCATCGGGTAACCCATCATGGCCTGCGGCTCATACGAGATGTTCTGGCCGGGACGCTGCGACACGACGAAGAAGATATCTCCGTGATTGACGCTAGCCGGTTCCTTGGCGGTCGGAACGGACAGCACGTAGCAAACGGTGCCGCCATTCGACTTGTAGGAATAGGCACCCCAGGCCTTGAACTGCTCGATCCGCGTGGGCGATTGCGCGTTGGCGAGCCCGCTGCTCGCCAGGAGGATTGCCAGTGCGGTTACGCTACTTCTTACGAACATGTCTTCCTGCCGGTTGTTTCCATCCATCACCCGACCATGCGGCCGGGCGCTCATCGTCAAAACCTGTGTTCAGTTTGACTTAATTTACCTTACCAAACGATGAACGGCGCACGCCTTGTTGTCATATTTGGCGTCAACGATCTGTCTGGCACCCCGAAATCCGGCAAAAAACGGTTTTCGGACCTCGATCCTGCTGACGATGTAGAAGGAAAGAAAAAGGCAAGAGTTGGGCTGCCTTGAACACCAAGGCGGGCCCGTGACCATTCAGATCGGCCGGACATCGTCCGCGAGGGCTTTATCGGCCTCCTCGTAGTGGCGATCCTTGATATGCCTGTTGATCAGGGCGATTGCTGTTGTCAGCACCGCGATGTCGTCGGTGAAGCCGACAACCGCGAGAATGTCGGGCACGACATCGATCGGCAGGACGAAATAACCCAGGGCGGCCAGCAGGATACCCCTGACGCCGAACGGGGTTTCGCGATCCGTCGCGCAGTAATAGGCAGCCACCAGATCCCGCGAGAAAGGGATCTGCCGGGCAGCCTTCTTGAAGGTCGGCCAGAAACGGCTGCGCACCTTCGCTTCCTGCTTTTCCTGCGTCTTCTCGTCGCCCGGAAGCAGGATCTCACCGATCTTCACATCATCCATAGCCCATCGATCCTTTCGTTCGGACCCGATCAATCATATGTGAATGCCGGCCCACGAATTCAATTGCCGCGCGTGTCACCCGTTTCGGGCCGCGGCCAGATCCATGAGAACGGCGAGCTTTAAATCCAGTTCCGTCACGCCGCCGGCAGAATGCGTCGTCAGCGTCACATCCACCTTCTTGTAGACGTTGAACCATTCCGGGTGATGATCGAGCTTTTCAGCAGCAAGCGCGCATTCGGTCATGAAGCCGAAGGCCTGGCGGAAGTCGCGAAAGACATAGTGCTTTTCGATGGCAGTACCGTCGCGCCCGCTCACCCAGCCATGCATCTCGCCGAGACGTGCCGCAATGGACGCGGCATCCAGTTTTTCGTATTTCATCTGCCGTCACTCCTCGTTTGCCTTGCAGGATCAACCAATGCCGGCACCCTCAATTCTCTTCGTCTGCCTGGGCAATATCTGCCGCTCACCGCTGGCGGAAGGAATCTATCGTCACCTGACGGAGGCTGCCAGCGAAAAGCCGCTGATTGCCTCCGCCGGGATCGGTGGCTGGCATGTCGGCAACCCGCCCGACCGGCGATCGATCAAGGTGGCAGCTGCGAAAGGGATCGACATCGCCCGTCAGCGCGCGCAGCAGGTCCGCCCGGCGGACTTCTTCGATTTCGATCTGGTGGTCGCAATGGACAAGAGCAATCTGGCGAGACTGCAAACGCTCATGCCGCCGTCTGCCACGGCACGCTTGCATCTGTTCTCAGAGCTGGCCTTCGGCACCCTTCAGGATGTGCCCGATCCGTATCACGGTGATCTAGCCGACTTCGAAGCCGTCTACAGCATGCTCTTTTCAGGCTGCAGCGCAGTCGTCGCGAAATTCGAGTAGCCGGCCGTCTCGCGGAGCGGGAAGACCTCTTCGGTGAGATAAGGCCCGCCGCCGACCGAGTCCCTGGAAGAGAGCAGGACGAAGCGTCCGATCCGGAACGGCATGGTGTGGAAGTCACCCCGTCCACCGAGATAATGCACGACATCCTCCACTCGCGAAGCCTTCAGCCTGGCGAGCGTCACATGCGGGGTGAACTTGCGTGGGTCCGGTGGGAGACCGATCCGCTGGCAGATTCGCTCGATCTCGCCTTGCAACGCATGGAGCTCCGGTGCGGACGAAACGCCGGCCCAGATGGAGTGTGGCTTTTTGGATCCGAAGGAGCCTATGCCGTTCAGCGTCAGGGGAAATTCGGGGCGATCGATGCGATCGAGCCTATCGACGACCTCGTCTGCCGTCCTGCCGTCCACGTCGCCGATGAAGCGCAAGGTAATGTGGTAGTTCTCCACATCGATCCAGCGCGCTCCGGGAAGGCCACCGCGCAGCAATGAGAGGCTCATGGCGGCGCTGCGGGGAATTTCGAGGGCAGTGAACAATCTCGGCATGGAGCGCTCCCCGAATCTTTTGCAGGTGCTCACAGCGAATCACGCAATGACATCAGGCGCAAGCGTTTAATTCGACTGACCCTTGATGCCCGCCACCCAAGATTCGGCGAGAGGCAACATGCGCTCGGCCATCATTTTCAGCCCCTCGGTGTTGGGATGCATGCCATCGTCGAGCAAAAGACTACGTTCGGTGATCACCCCGTCGAGCACGAAGGGGTAGAGCGGCAGATCGTGTTTTTCGGCGAGGCGTGGATAGATCGCGTTGAACTTCTGACCGTAATCGTCACCCATGTTGGGCGGAGCCAACATCCCGACGAAGAAGATCGGTATTTTGCGCTCCTTCAATCGCATGATGATCTGTTCGAGGTTCTTTTCAGTCTGCTCCGGTGCAATTCCGCGCAAGGCGTCATTGGCTCCCAGTTCGAGGATCACGCCATCCGTTCCCTCAGGCACCGACCAATCGACGCGGGACAATCCGCCCGATGTGGTGTCACCCGAAACGCCTGCATTGCTGATGACGACGTCATGGCCCTTCGCCACCAGCTGGCGCTGAAGTTGCGCCGGCAGCGCATCCTCCTGAGGTAATTGGTAGCCTGCCATAAGGCTGTCGCCGAAGCCTACGAGTTGCAGAGGTTCGGCCGCTGCCATCCTGGGCCCGGCCAATGCGGCGATCAGGATCACGGCGAAATGAAGGAGCGCAGCTTTAAATGTCATGGTGCCTTCCCTAGATTGGCAGCAATGCCGCAGTGCGGTGAAGCTTTGTGTCGTCAGATATAGGATGGTCGGGTGTGAGAAACAGCATCATCGAACTGAAAAGCGCCGATCTCACCCTGGGCAATGCCGCAGCCTCCGTTCACGTTCTGAAGAGCATCGACCTTTCCATCGCGGAAGGCGAGGCGGTCGGGATCGTCGGGCCGTCCGGCTCGGGCAAGTCGACGCTTTTGATGGTGCTGGCGGGTCTCGAACGCCTCGATAGCGGTGAAATCCACGTGCGCGATACGGCGCTGCACACGCTGAGCGAGGACCGCCTCGCCGATTTCCGCGGCAAGAACATCGGCATCGTCTTCCAGTCCTTCCATCTGATCGCCAACATGACGGCGCTCGAAAACGTCGCCGTGCCGCTTGAGCTCGCCAATGTGAAGGGCGCATTCGACATCGCGCGCAAGGAACTGGAAGCCGTCGGCCTGGGAGAACGTCTCAGCCACTATCCCGGGCAGTTGTCTGGCGGTGAGCAGCAGCGCGTCGCGATCGCCCGGGCGCTCGCCCCATCCCCGGCCGTTCTGATCGCCGATGAACCGACCGGCAATCTCGACACCGAAACTGGTCGGCAGATCGCCGATCTCCTGTTCAGCAAGCAAAGCGAACGCGCCATGACGCTGATCCTGGTTACCCACGACCCGTCACTCGCCGCCCGCTGCACGCGCCAGATCCGGGTGGCCTCCGGCCAGATTGCGGGCGACAGCCGAAACGAGCAGACTCGTCTCGCTTCGGTGTCCGCATGACATCCTTCGGTACACGCTTCTCCGTTGCCTTCCGCATTGCGCTGCGCGAATTGCGCGGCGGGCTGAAGGGCTTCTACATCTTCCTTGCCTGCATCGCGCTCGGTACGGGCGCGATTGCTGCGGTCAACTCCGTTTCGACGGCCATCACCGATGCCATATCCTCGGAAGGGCGCACGCTGCTGGCCGGCGATGTCCGGTTCGAACTCGACAACCGTGAGGCGACACCAGAAGAACGGGCCTTCCTGGAGCGCTTCGGCGAGGTCTCCGTGACCACCAACCTCCGCTCGATGGCACGCCTGGCCGATGGTTCCGACCAGTCACTGGTGGAGATAAAGGCGGTCGATGAAGCCTATCCCCTCTACGGCCGTCTCGTAGCAGAACCCGATCAGCCGCTCGCAGAACTGCTGGCTTCCAACGGCGGAGCCTATGGGGCAGTCGTCGCCCCGCTCCTTCTCGACCGCATGAATATCAAGGTCGGTGACGAATTGCTGGTCGGCAATGCCCGCTTTCGGATCAATGGGACCATTGTAACGGAGCCCGACTCGATCTCCGATGGCTTCGGCTTCGCACCGCGCTTCCTGACAAGCCGAGAGGGGCTGCTTTCGAGCGGTCTCGTAGCGACCGGCAGCCTCATCGAACACGCTTACAAGATCCGCTACGCGACGCCTGCGCCCACAGCTGAGACAATCCGCGCACAGGCCCAGGCGGAGTTTCCGACGTCCGGCTGGTCCATTCGCGGCAGCGACCGTGCAGCCCCTGCCCTCACAGAGAACGTCGAACGCTTTTCACAATTCCTGACGCTCGTCGGCCTCACGGCACTCGTGGTCGGCGGCGTGGGTGTCGCCAATGCGGTCCGCGCCTTTCTCGATTCCAAGCGGACGGTGATCGCGACGCTTAAATGTGTCGGCGCGCCAGCCTCCGTCGTGGTGATGGTCTACCTGATCCAGATCACGCTGGTCGCATCGATCGGCATCCTGGCCGGTCTCGCACTCGGCGTGATCGCACCGCCGATCGTGGCAAACTATCTTTCGGGTATCTTGCCGATCTCGGCCGAGGCGACGATTTATCCCCGGGCCCTGCTTCTCGCCGCCGTATTCGGCATGCTGGTCACCTTTGCCTTTGCCATCCTGCCGCTCGGACATGCGAGGAAAGTTCCGGCCACAGCGCTCTTCCGGGAACAGGGCTTCGAAGCGGCCGGATTGCCGTCCTGGCCTTATCTTCTCGCCATGGCCCTCGCCCTCGGCGCGCTGGCAGCGCTGGCCATATTCACATCGGAACAGCAGCGGATCGCGACGATATTCCTGGCAGCCATGGCGGCCGGCTTCGTACTGCTCCGGGTGGTCGCCATGGGGATCGCCTGGCTTGCCAAGCGCAGTCCGCGCATTCATTCGGCTGCGCTCAGGCTTGCAGTGGGCAATATTCATCGTCCTGGTGCACTGACGCCCGCGGTCACCTTGTCGCTGGGGCTCGGCCTCAGCCTGCTCGTGGCACTGGCGCTGATCGACGGAAACCTGCGGCGTGAACTGACCGGAAACCTGCCGGAACGGGCTCCGAACTTCTTCTTCGTCGACATTCAAAGCGCCGAGATCGACGGCTTCCGCACCCTCGTTGAAGGCATGGCGCCGGCGGGCAAGCTGATCGAAGTGCCGATGTTGCGTGGACGCATTGTCGAACTGAACGGCACTGATGTCGCCAAGGTCGAGGTACCGCCGGAGGGACGCTGGGTGCTGCGCGGCGACCGGGGGCTGACTTATGCGCGCAACGTCCCGGAAAACAGTACGGTGACCGAGGGCGAGTGGTGGGCGGATGGCTACACCGGCGAACCGCTCGTGTCCTTCGCCGAGCAGGAAGGCCGCGAACTGGGCCTGAAGATCGGCGATACCGTCACGATCAACGTACTCGGCCGCAACATCACGGCCAAGATCGCCAATTTCCGCACCGTCGAATGGGAAAGCCTGTCGATGAACTTCGTCATGGTCTTCTCGCCCAACACCTTTGCCGGAGCGCCCCATGCCTGGCTCGCAACCCTGATCGACCAGGATGCGACGGCGGCCCAGGAAGCCTCGATCCTGCGCTCGGTCACCCAGCAATTCCCGACGATCACGACAGTCCGCGTCAAGGATGCGCTCGACATCGTCGATCGCCTCGTCGGGCAGCTGGCCACCGCCATCCGCGCGGCGGCGGCCATCGCGCTCATCGCCTCCGTGCTTGTCCTCTCCGGCGCGCTTGCGGCCGGCAACCGAGCCCGCACGCATGATGCCGTCATCTTGAAGACCCTCGGGGCGACGCGAGCAATGCTGATCCGGGCCTTCACCTATGAATACATGCTGCTCGGTGCGGCAACGGCAGTCTTCGCCCTGATCGCCGGCGGTGGCATTGCCTGGTTCGTGCTGACCCAGATCATGAACCTTCCGTCTAACTTCCTGCCGGACGTCGCCCTGATGACGCTCGTCATCGCATTGGTCGTGACGATCGGCATTGGTCTCGCCGGGACTTGGCGCATTCTGGGTCAGAAAGCAGCGCCCGTCCTGCGGGAGCTCTGACGGACAGGGGCGGGCGCCAGTGCCGTCCGCCCAGCATTACGGCAATTTAAGCTTGCGGCCCTTGTCGATGTCACGGGAACCCCTCATATTGACGCCACGCATGCTGGGCTTCGCAGCGGTGCGGGGGTCTTTTTCAAGGCTCTACCGTCCAACATCGAAGCTTTGAGAGAGGAAAACATGTCCGAACTTCGCAACTATCAGAGCCGCACGGGTCAGACCCAGTCGGCCACGATGATCGACGAAGGTCTGCGCGCCTATATGCTGAAGGTCTACAACCTGATGGCACTGGGCCTCGCCATCACCGGTATCGCAGCCTTCGCCACCTTTCAGATGGCCGTCTCGAATGGCGAGCTGACAGCCTTCGGCCAGGCAATCTTCCTGAGCCCGCTAAAGTGGGTTGTCATCCTGGCGCCGGTCGCCATGGTGTTCTTCCTGAGCTTCCGCATCCACAAGATGAGCGTCGCAGCCGCGCAAACGACCTTCTGGGTCTATGCCGCGATGATGGGACTGTCGCTGTCGTCGATCTTTTTGATCTACACGGGCGCAAGCATCGTGCAGACCTTCTTCGTGACCGCCGCCTCGTTCGGTGCCCTGTCGCTTTACGGCTACACCACCAAGCGTGATCTGTCGGCCATGGGCTCGTTCCTAATGATGGGTCTCTTCGGCTTGATCATCGCTTCGCTGGTCAACCTGTTCATGGCCTCCTCGGCGCTCGACTTCGCAATCTCGGTGATCGGCGTCCTGATCTTCGCCGGCCTTACCGCCTACGACACACAGTCGATCAAGGAGTCCTACCACGAGAGCCACTCCAGCGAGATGGCCGGCCGCAACGCCATCATGGGCGCGCTGCGCCTCTATCTCGACTTCATCAACCTCTTCCTGTTCCTGCTGCGTTTCCTTGGAAACCGCGAGTAGTCGACAGGACAAGGCTTCTGGGAAACCCCGCTTCGGCGGGGTTTTTCTTTGACCGCTCCACGGCCCAGGTCTGCAGCAAACACAAAAAAACCTCCGGCTTGCCGGAGGTTTTTTCATGACCACGCAACGGTAGAAAGCAGCTTACGCGGCTTCTTCCTGGGTATCGTCTTCTTCGATCGTCTTGCCGCGCTTGGGACCCTTGGCGAGGTTGACCTCGACAAGGCGAACGGCTTCCGTCTCGGACATCTTGTTCACGGCAGCGATTTCACGAGCCATGCGGTCGAGCGCGGCTTCGTAGAGCTGACGCTCCGAATAGGACTGCTCGGGCTGGTTCTCGGCGCGATAGAGGTCGCGAACGACTTCTGCGATCGAGATCAGGTCACCGGAATTGATCTTGGCATCATATTCCTGGGCACGGCGCGACCACATGGTCCGCTTCACGCGAGCCTTGCCCTGCACGACCTTGAGCGCGCGTTCGACGAAATCGGTCTCTGACAGCTTGCGCATCCCGATGCTCACGGCCTTGGCGACCGGAACCTTCAGGCGCATCTTGTCCTTCTCGAAATCGATCACGAAAAGCTCGAGTTTCATGCCGGCGACTTCTTGCTCATCGATGGCGGTGATGGTACCCACGCCATGAGCGGGGTATACGATCGACTCACCGGTCTTGAAGCCGTGGCGCGCCGAGGAATTCTTCTTCTGCTGGGTCGTCATTCTATTCAAATACTCCCTGTTTTGCTCCCGGCGAGATGCCGGCGCCGGGTCGGTCAGGCCCGGATGAGACGACAAGACTGCGAAACTTGTCATCCTGGTCCGTTCCGCCACGCAGTTAAACATCACCTGGTCGCGACAGAGACACGACACGAGCGGTGTCGCCGATGTCACAGAAATCGCGCGTTGATGAAGTTGCTTTCGTGATGGTTCAGGGCATAGCTATGCCGCAAAGTGGAACAGTTCCAAGAGGCTATCACAAAAAGACGAGGAAATCAATATTTTAGTGCAGTGCGCCACAATCGTGACGCACCTAATGAAAAATCCGGCGCCAAGTGATGGATTTTTGGGCGGGAATCAGCGCCCTGAAGCGAAGATTGGCGATCAGTCGCCGGAACCCGGCTTTTCTGAAAAGAACTGATCGAATTTGCCGTCGACGCCGTCCATCTCCTTGGCCTCCGGCATCGGATCCTTCTTCACCGTGATGTTTGGCCAGATCTTTGCATAATCAGCATTGATTTTCAGCCACTTGTCGAGACCCGGCTCGGTATCTGGCTTGATTGCTTCCGCAGGACATTCCGGCTCGCACACGCCGCAGTCGATGCATTCATCCGGATGGATGACGAGGAAGTTTTCGCCCTCATAGAAGCAATCGACGGGGCAGACCTCGACACAATCGGTATATTTGCAGCGAATGCAGTTGTCAGTGACGATATAGGTCATGCGGCACTCCAGGATGGCGTTCTCGAACGGCAGGTGACGAACGAGCACTGGCTATTCCGTCAGGGCTGACGCCCCTCTCGGAAGGCTCGCGCCCCGCCGGAAAAATTCTGTCGGACGGCATGTGAGCTAAAGCGTAATCCCTGCCAAGGCAAGGATAAACACCCTCAATTCTGGCGCCTTTGTAGAAATTTTCTAATCCGCCGACCAATCCGGCTCGCCACGCAGATCATCGAGCGCGCGGCGCTCCTTCTTCGTGGGCCGTCCGGCTCCAGGCGCCCGAACACCGGGCTCGGATGGACTGAAGGGCTTCTTCTCTGCAGGAGGCGTGAGATCCTCGTAGAGAAGCTTTGCTTCCTCATAAGGACCTCGCCTCTCGCCAGGCAGTTTGACGACGAGAACGAGATCGCGCTCAGGCATGGATATCTCCAGCTTGTCACCAGGCTTGACCTGATAGCTCACCTGGCGAACCTTCTGCCCGTTGACACTGACATGGCCGGCCGCCACGCGCTCTTGCGCGAGGCTGCGTGATTTTGCCACACGGGCGAAGAACAGCCACTTGTCGATGCGCTGGCGCGAACCGCTTGGTGACTGCCTCTCGTCCATTATTTCTTCAGCTGCTCCTTGAGAGCCGCGAGCTTGGCGAACGGCGAATCCGGATCGATCGGCTTTTCCTTACGAGGCGGCTTTGCCTCGAAGCGTGCCGGCTGCGACTTGGTGTTGTCGCGTTCCGGCCGAGGACCGCGGTCCTTGCGGTCACCACGATCCTGCCGATCACCCTTACCGGCAAACTTGCCACGATTGTCGTCTCGACGCTCACCGCGATTGTCGGAACGGCGATCGTCGCGACGACCTTCACCGCGCTTCTCGCCAGCAGCCTCGCCGCCTTCGCGTGGAGCCGGGTTGCGCTGGCCCTGCGGACGGCGATCACCCGCGGGACGGCCGGTGCTGCCACGCTGGTTGTCGCTGCGACCACCCGGACGCCAGAGAAGAACGGGCTTCGGCTCGACCGGCTCGGCCGGCTCGGCCGACTGCTCTTCAGTAGCGGCAGGCTCGGCCCCTTCAGCGGCAACCGCTGCAGCAGGCTCTCCAGTCCCAGCAGCAGGTGCCTCGCCTTCCGCAGATGTCTCGGCGGATTGATCCGCATCATCGACGGCGTCGTCGCTCTTTTCGGCAACCGCCGGAGCCTCAGCCGCTGCAGAACCAGTCTGCGCAGCGAGGAAGGCAGCAGCCTCTTCAGCAGAGACGCTGTCGGCGCGATAGCCGAGACCCTTCAGGATCTCTTCCATGTCGTCAGGCGTTGCACCCAGAATGGAAAGCATGGCCGTCGTCGTCGTGAAGCGACGGCCGTCATAGGCACCGTCAGGACGTGCCGGCGAACCCGGCTTCCACTGCAAGAGCGGACGGATCAGATCGGCGAGACGCTCGAGGATATCGATGCGAACTGCGCGCTTGCCGAGGAAGCGGAAGCCGGCGAGCTTGTAGAACATGCGCTCGAAGCTCGGATCGGTGACGACAGACGTGCGGCCAGCGGCCAGCACTGGAATGAGGTCACCATAACCCGCCTTGTCGAGACCGTCGTTCTTCAATGCCCAGAGCAGCGTGATCAGCTCGGCCGGAGCTGGCTTCAACAGAGCCGGCATGAAGATGTGATAGGCGCCGAAGCGTACGCCATAGCGGCGCATAGAGGCGCGACCATCCTGGTCCAGCGTCTTGACGTCATCGGCCACGTCGCGACGGAAGAGCACGCCGAGATTTTCCACGAGCTGAAAGGCGAGGCCTTTGGCCAGGCCTTGCAGGTCTTCTGCGCGCGACAGGTCATCAAGCGGCTTCAGCACAGTAGAAATATGGTGATTGACGAAGCGCTCGATGCGGGCAGCGACGTGGTCGCGCGCAATGCCGGTCAGCTGTTCGTCGGCCAGCAGGATCACACGCGGATGCAGGATGTGGTCCGTGCCGATGAGGCGCGCCACCGGATCGCCCAGCCAACGCACGAGACCGTCGGACCCGATGGCGAGATCGTTGTTGCCGGACGCATGAAGCCGCGCGGCGCGCGCTTCGAATTCCAGCGCCAGCGCCTTGTAGGCTGCGGCCTGGACAGCCTTGGCATCCGAACCTTCCATGCCGGAAATCGGCGTGAACCGGAAACCGGAGAGTTGTCCCATGGCATGGCCTTCCACGAAGACATCGCCGTTCACACTGATTTCAGCTTCCAACATTGCATTCTCTCTCAAGCGCTTCATGAGCACAGATGTCCTGCGATCAACAAAGCGTTTCGTCAACCGTTCATGTAACGCATCGGACAATCGGTCTTCGATTTCCCGCGTCTTTTCTTGCCAGTGTGTCGGATCGGCAAGCCAGCCGGGCCGGTTCGACACATAGGTCCACGTCCTGATCTGGGCAATTCGCGCCGACAGCGTATCGATCTCGCCATCTGTCCGATCTGCCCGGCGCACCTGTTCACCGAGGAAATCCTCGTTCACGGTGCCCCGCCTGACCAGATCAAAGTACAGGCTCTGAATCAGATCCGCATGCTGTGCAGGCGTAATGCGCCGATAGTCGGGCAGCGCGCAGGCCTCCCAGAGTTTTTCGACGCGATCGGGCCGGTCCGTGATGTCGGATATCTCGGGATAGCGCGACAAATACTCTAGCGCCTGCTGGTCGGTCGCCGGCAGGGCGCGGGTCAGTCCTTCGACGCGAGGCCCCGCATCGAGACTTCGCTGCAGGCCGGCAATCGACGAAAAATCGAATCTTTCCGTCCGCCACTGCAAAACCTTGACCTGATCGAACTGATGCGTCTCCAGCCGTTCGACCAGTTCATCGTCGAACGGATCGACGCGACCCGTCACGCCGAACGTGCCGTCCTTGATGTGGCGGCCCGCACGACCTGCGATCTGTCCGAGTTCGCCCGGATTGAGGTTGCGGAACTGGTAGCCGTCGAATTTGCGATCCTGGGCGAAGGCGACGTGATCGACATCGAGGTTGAGGCCCATGCCGATCGCGTCGGTCGCGACGAGATATTCGACGTCGCCTGCCTGATACAGCCCGACCTGCGCATTGCGGGTCCGCGGGCTGAGCGCGCCGAGAACGACGGCCGCACCGCCGCGCTGGCGGCGGATCAGTTCGGCAATCGCATAGACTTCGTCGGCGGAGAAGGCGACGATGGCAGTCCGTTGCGGCAGTCGCGTGATCTTCTTCTGGCCGGCGTAGAAGAGCTGGGAGAGGCGCGGCCGCTCCACGATGGTGATCCCCGGCAACAGCTGGATCAGGATCGACTTCATCGTCGCCGACCCGAGCAGCAGGGTTTCCTCGCGGCCTCTCAGGTGCAGCAGGCGATCGGTGAAGATGTGGCCACGCTCGAGATCGCCGGCCAGCTGGATTTCATCGATCGCGACGAAAGCAACCTTCGTCTCACGCGGCATGGCCTCGACGGTACAGACGGAGAAGCGGGCGTTCGGTGGGCTGATTTTCTCTTCGCCGGTGACCAGCGCGACATTGTGTGCGCCGACGCGCTCGACAACGCGCGTGTAGACCTCACGGGCAAGCAGTCTCAGCGGCAAACCGATGATGCCGGACCCGTGCGCGACCATGCGTTCGATCGCAAAATGGGTCTTGCCGGTATTGGTTGGCCCCAGCACAGCACTTACGCCGCGGCCACTCAGGATCATGGGTTGCGTATTCAAAGACCGCTCCGCTTGTCGGGACCGCGCGTCGTCCGCTCTTTGGCGCCCTTGGCCAACAGATGGAGACGAACGGGGGCAAAGGCAAGCCGCTTGTCGCAATCACCCCAGAAATACGCACAAACCCTTGATCAGAATCAGTTTTTGGATTCGGGAACACTCTGGGAACGAATCAGCGACGAATCGACGACTCCTCCGGATTCAGGCTTTGTTCACGGCTACATGTCGATGAGGCATCTTCCTCTACCTACCATATACTGAATCGGCCGATCCACTTAATTGACGCCCAAGCGGCCCGAACAGCCATTGGACCGATGGAACATTCGTCGGGCGGCATACGTTGCTTCGGCCGAGGTACCCGCCATGACGCTTAAATCTCCACCACCGGACTGGATTGGAACGACGGATGCCGGACAGGACTTTGTTCTGATCCACGGCATGGTCATGGCTCCTTCTTTCTGGCAGGCATACGCGCCGGAAATTGTCCGTCATGGGCGTTCGGCGGCTTATCCGCTCCCCGGACACCACCCGTGGATGCTCGATACACCGGGTCAGCTCATCACACCCCGCGAAGTGGCAGATGCCTATGCGGCAGCGATCCGTCGCGATTTTGGCGGCCGTCCTGTCAACCTGATCGGACACTCGACCGGCGGTTTCGTCTCCCTGCTTTTTGCTCTTCACTATCCGGAATTGGTAAAGTCGATCACGCTGATCGGTGCCTTCGCCTGCGGAAGGTTCGAAGGACAGGAGCGGCTGCCCGCGCGACTGCTGCGGGTTCCGCGCGTCGGCGCATTCCTGTTCACCCAGTTCTTCAGAAGATGGATCGCGACCCAGGAGCAGTTCCGCTGGGGATCGATCGAATGCGTGTATGACAAGGGATGCCCGTGGCAGGACGACCGCGCGGTCGAGGCCCTGGAAGAAGTGCGCCTCGAACTGTTGCGCGCGCGCCCGGAAGACATTGCCGCCTGCATCCGCTTCATGTCTACGACAACGCTGGTCAAGGATCTGCCGCGCATCACGGCTCCGGTCTTGAACCTTGTCGGAGCAAATGACGCGATCGTGCCGCCCGCCCATCAGCTTCGCGTGTCGAAATTACTGCCGCAGGCACAGACCGTGATCCTGCGCAATTGCGGCCACCTTCCTATGGTCGAACACCAGGCCCGTACAGATCAGGCGATCTCCGCGTTTCTCTATGGTCTTTCAATGACGTCCGTCTCGTCGGCCCCGATCACACGTGTCGCGCGGCGCATCTCGACTGTTGCCGGCCTGCATCGGCTTCTCGGCGGCCTGACATCGCCGATGGAACAAACGTCCAGCCATCGCGTTCAACCGGCACAAGACTGGAATTTCCACCACGGCTTAGGAGAGGGCCCCCAATGAGTACCATTCTCATCGTCATTCTAATTCTGCTGCTGATCGGCGCACTGCCGAACTGGGGTCATAGCCGCAGCTGGGGCTACGGCCCGTCGGGAGGCTTGGGCCTCGTACTTCTCATCCTCATCATCCTGATGTTGATGGGCCGCATTTGACCTGAAGTGAACATCCAACTCGACGTGAAAAGGTATAAGACGATGATGAAAAAGACCCTTCTGGCAATCGCATTGATCGCTCCTCTGGCATCCTGCACGGCCACCGAACGTGGCGCTGGCATCGGTGCCGCCTCCGGTGCCATCATCGGTGGCGTTGCCACCGGTAACGTCCGTGGCGCAGCCGTCGGTGCAGCCGTCGGCGGTGTTGCCGGCGCTCTCATCGGCAACTCTCAGGAACGTGCCGGTTACTGCGTCTATCGCGACCGCTACGGCCGCACCTACGAAGCACGTTGCCGCTAACAGGCATATCTGCAAAAAAGCCGCCGAACCCTAGGTTCGGCGGCTTTTTTTGTGCGCGGAATTAACTTCTCGATCAAATCCGGAACGAATCAACGACGAATCGCGGACTGAGCAGTCTCCCCGGTTTGTTCACCGCTAGATATTGTTGAATAACAATTGCTTAACCATAGAGCGCGGTGGATATTAAGAATTTTCCCGACAACGAAGACGACAATTCTTAACGGCCTCAGATCTCCCGTCGGATTTCGGTATGCAACGCAGTCTTGAGATCGTTCACGCCACAGAAACGCAGGAGGCCGGCACTAGGCCGGCCCCGAGGCGAAACACTTATGGTCTCTCAGACGAAGAACTGGCCACCATTTGCCGATATCGTCGATCCCGTAATGAAACCGGCATCATCCGAAGCGAGGAAGACAACGCAGCGCGCGATTTCTTCAGGTTCGCCAAGCCTGCCGACCGGGATCTGCGGGATGATACGCTCGTTGAGCACCTTCTCAGGGATCGCGCGCACCATTTCCGTGCCGATATAACCGGGGCAAATGGCATTGACCGTGATACCCTTGGCAGCACCTTCCTGCGCCAGCGCCTTGGTAAAGCCGAGGTCACCCGCCTTGGCGGCAGAGTAGTTTGCCTGGCCCATCTGGCCCTTCTGGCCATTGATCGACGAGATGTTGATGACGCGCCCGAAACTGCGGTCGCGCATGCCGGTCCAGACCGGATGAGTCATGTTGAAGAGGCCCGTGAGATTCGTATTGATGACCTCGTTCCATTGGTCCGGCGTCATCTTGTGGAACATGGCGTCCCGCGTGATCCCGGCATTGTTGACCAGCACTTCGACCGGACCGAGCGCGGACTCGACGGCAGCGATACCATCGACGCAGGACTGGTAATTGGAGACATCCCATTTGAAGACCGGAATGCCGGTCTCCGCCTCGAAAGCCTTTGCCTTTTCCTCGTTTCCGGCGAAGTTCGCGGCCACCGTGTAGCCCGCATTCTTCAGAGCGATCGAAATCGCAGCACCAATGCCGCGCGTACCGCCGGTTACCAAAGCGACTCTGCTCATGCTGTCCTCCCCGTTTTTTCTGTATGGGTGCCCGTCTGGATCAACCGCTGCGGTTCCCGTCGCAACGGCACGCCTTCGCCATCCCGGCTTCAGACCGGGACAGAGCTTTGTGATGTCAATGATGAGTCGGTGCCATCCTGGCTGCCCGGATCAGTAGGCCTCGAGGCACATGGCAACGCCCATGCCGCCGCCGATGCAGAGCGTGGCGAGACCCTTCTTGGCGCCGCGACGCTTCATTTCGAACATAAGCGTGTTGAGGATGCGCGCACCTGATGCGCCGACCGGATGGCCGATGGCAATCGCGCCACCATTGACGTTGACGATCGACGTATCCCAGCCGAGGTCCTTGTTGACGGCGCAGGCCTGCGCCGCGAAGGCCTCATTGGCTTCGACGAGATCAAGATCGGAGATCTTCCAACCGGCCTTTTCGAGCGCCTTGCGCGAAGCGGGGATCGGGCCTGTGCCCATGATCTTCGGGTCGACGCCGGCGGTGGCCCAGGAGACGATCCGGGCGAGCGGCGCGATGCCACGACGCGATGCCTCTGCCTCGGTCATCAGCAAAGCTGCAGCCGCACCGTCATTGAGGCCGGATGCATTGCCGGCCGTGACCGAGCCTTCCTTGTCGAAGGCCGGCTTGAGCTTCTGCATGCTTTCAAGTGTGGCACCGTGGCGGATGTATTCGTCCTGATCGACGGTGACGTCACCCTTGCGACCCGGCACGATCACCGAAACGATTTCGTCCTTGAAGCGGCCGGCGAGCTGGGCGGCCTCCGCCTTGTTCTGCGACGCGACCGCGAATGCGTCCTGCTCGTCACGGGTCAGCTGCCACTGACGGGCCACGTTTTCCGCCGTGGTCCCCATGTGATAACCGTAAAAGGCGTCCGTCAGGCCGTCCTTGATCATGGTGTCGATCATCTTCATGTCGCCCATCTTGGTGCCGTTGCGCAGATGCGCGCAATGCGGCGCCATGGACATGGATTCCTGGCCGCCGGCAATGATGATCTTCGCATCACCGGTTGCGATCTGCTGCATGCCGATGGCAACCGCGCGCAGGCCCGAGCCGCAGAGCTGGTTCAGCCCCCATGCCGTGGCTTCCTGCGGAATGCCGGCCTTCATGGCGGCCTGACGAGCCGGGTTCTGACCCTGGCCTGCTGTCAGGATCTGGCCGAGAATCACTTCGTCGACTTCCGCCGCCTCGACGCCAGCGCGCTCCAGCACAGCCTTGATGGCGATTGCGCCGAGATCATGCGCCGCGACGGACGCCAGCGCCCCGTTGAAGGATCCGACCGGGGTTCTGGCAGCGCTCGCGATGACGATGGACGGGGTGCTCATGGACGTCTCCTCGGGTTTTATGATTGAGAAGAAACTGACAAAGACTGTCGTCGGTGTCAAACAGGATAAAACCTGCCGTCTCGTTCTTTGGTTGCGCTTGCCTGTCTTTCGTCAAATGCCGATCCTGCATCGCACAAAGAGATTGTCACCGGACTGAATTTGCGCTTACACTCCTCCCCGGGAAGAGCAAAAACAATCAGAAAACGACGGGTTAGGAGACCGAAATGGCAAAAGCCGATGGCGAAATCGTTATCAAGAAATACGCCAATCGACGCCTCTACAACACCGGCACGAGCACCTATGTCACCCTTGAGGACTTGGCCAAAATGGTCAAGAAAGGGGAGGATTTCCTGGTGCAGGATGCCAAGTCCGGTGACGACATCACGCATTCAGTTCTGACCCAGATCATCTTCGAACAGGAATCCAAGACCGGCAACACGCTGCTGCCGATCTCTTTCCTGCGACAGCTCATCAGCTACTACGGCGACCAGATGCAGATGGTCGTTCCAAGCTTTCTCGAACATTCGATGAAGGCCTTCACCGAGCAGCAGACCCAGATGCGCGAGCAGATGACCAAGGCCTTTGGCGACCATCCGCTGTCGAAGAACCTGCAGATGCCGATACAACTGATGGAAGAGCAGGTGAAGCGCAACACCGAAATGTTCCAGCAGGCGATGCAGATGTTCTCTCCCTTCCTCGGCGGCCAGCAGCCGGCCAAGGAGACGAAGAAGGCGGAAGCCAAGGATATCGACGAACTGAAGGAACAGTTGCGCTCCCTGCAGAATAAGCTCGACAACCTCTGAATGGATGAAGGCCCCGCAAGGGGCCTTTTTGATGGGAAAACTCAGAGCCCGATCGACACATCCCGGCCTGCAGCCCGGTTCGAGATCGTAAAGCCTGCGACGACATCGATGAAGGCGATCACCATCACGCTGAAGAAGAGCTGTGTGGCCGCATCGCGCACGAGCAGAAATTCCACGAGGAACCCGACAAAAACCAGCATCGACAGCATGTGGTTCATCAGTGAGCCACGGCTGCTGAGCGTGGATTTCAGCATCTCGAAAAACAGGCAGATGAGAGCGGCGAGGATCACGAGATCCCCCAGCGTCATCGTCCACACGGCCCCGGACAGCATCGGAACGGTCATGATCACACCGGAAAAGGCGGTGATCCCGCTACCGAGCATGACGGCATTGTAGAAGATGAAGGGGACGATCATCAGCGGTACGGCAATCAGCATGCGGGATCCTCTTTGGCACTGCGACCCCGTCAGGATCGACAGCAATCAGCCGCACGATTTAACTATGCCTAATGCGAAATGAAAAGGCCGGCGCAAGCGCCGGCCCTTCGAAACATCCAGTCAAAGCGCAGAAATTATGCGCTTTCCTTCGGCGTCAGAACCTGGCGGCCGCGATACATACCGGTCTTCAGATCGATATGGTGCGGACGGCGCAGTTCGCCGGAGTTCTTGTCTTCGACATAGGTCGATGCCTTCAGCGCGTCAGCAGAGCGGCGCATACCGCGCTTGGACGGGCTTGTTTTTCTTTTTGGTACAGCCATTTTCGTTACTCCACGTGACGGGCAAGACGGATTTATGCGGCCTCGATGAGGCCGGACAGAACCCGTCTCGAACTCGGAATTTGGCGGGCTTATACATGCCCGAAGTGGGTTTGACCAGTCCCCAGGTCACTTTTTTCGAATCCGGCACAAGGCCGATCAGGCCTCGTCCTCGGGCACGATCCAAGGTTCTGCCAGCGCTGCCTCTTCCCAGGCCCGCCAGGCCGGATGCGCATGCATCGCATCCATATAGGCGATCGTCTCGGCATTGCGAACCAGATCATAGGCGCGGAAGCGATTGACGACCGGTGCGAACATGGCGTCGGCCGCGGAGAATGCACCAAACAGGAAGGGACCACCGGAGCGTTGAAGCATCTCGCGCCAAATCGCTTCGATGCGAGCAACATCGGCCATTACGCCCTCGGGCAGCGCGATCGCCTTGACCGGCCGGCGCAGGTTCATCGGGCAGGCACCACGCAGAGCCCGAAAGCCCGACAGCATTTCCATGGAGATGGAGCGCGCCAGCGAACGGCTTTCGCGGTCGGCAGGCCAGAGCCCGGCATCGGGATAGAGCTCTGCAACATATTCGATGATGGCAAGCGATTCCCAGACCCGGACCGTGCCGTGGTGCAACACCGGCACACGCCCGGTCGGCGACAATTCCCGAAAGCGCGGATGCGTCGCGCCCGGCCCGAACGGAATCAGCTCCTCGCGAAAGGGAATTCCGGCAGCAGTCATTGCGATCCAAGGCCGGAATGACCAGGAGGAATAATTCTTGTTGGCGATATAGAGGGTCAGTCCGTCCATGATGCTCTCCGATCGATTGAAGCATACCCTAGACGCATCAACCGCTCTTCGACCAACGAAAGCTCCTGATCTCAATCATAAAGACAGGTGATGTAATCCCCAGACGCGCGGGCCCGACGGTCCACGACGTTGGCCAGGCGCTTGAGACCGGGTCCCGGCTTGCTTGCCACACGGTCGATCGGATTGGGCAAGGAGACGGCTAGAAGCGCCGCCTGCTGACGGCTGAGCTTTGCGGCAGACGTCTTGAAGTGATAGCGCGCGGCAGCCTCGATCCCGTAGATACCAGGACCCCATTCCGCGACATTGAGATAGATCTCCATCATCCGCTGCTTGGGCCAGACGGCATCAGCCGCCATGGCAAGCGGCAGCTCCAGGCCCTTGCGGACAAAGGATCGGCCGTTCCACAGGAAAAGGTTCTTCGCCGTCTGCATCGGGATGGTGCTCGCGCCCCGCGTCGCCTCCCCGGCCATGGCATCGTCGATGACCGACTGCAGCTGGTTCCAGTCGACCCCACCATGAGCGCAGAACTGCCCGTCCTCGGACATCATCACGGCGCGCACGACATTCGGGGAGATGTCCTCGAAATCAACCCATTGGCGGTCATAACCCTGCAGGGTTGCGAGATCCGCCAGCATTAGGGTCGAGACCGGCCTGACCAACTCCACGCGATACAGCAGGATCAGCACATAGGGTCCGACGAGCAACAGAAGCAGAGCAATCAGCACGGCCCGAATGATCCGGGGCCGCCGTCTCCGCTCCTGCGCCGGCGCAACCTGCTCGTCTTGCTCCAATGCCTCGACTTCCAGTGTCAATGAGGTGGGTCCATGATCGATGATGCCCCCTCTTAGCGGCCCCGTGACGAAATGACCAGACGCGCCACGGCCCACAGGCCTTCTTCAGCGTCAATTTCCCGTTGCCTGACAGGGGGCCGCGTGCCAAATAGCCCGCATGACCAAGAGCGCCGACACCTTTGAGCAAAGCTTGTCCGCCTATGCCGAGATCGTCGAGGCAAGGCTCGCAACCTTGTTGGACGAGACCCCTCGTCACGCGGAACTGGCGCGCCCCCGACAACTGATCGAAGCCATGCATTACGGCGCTCTGAATGGCGGAAAACGCCTGCGCCCCTATCTCGTGATGCAGGCGACGCGCCTCTTCGGCGGAAGCGACGAGGCGGCTCTTCAGGTCGGTTGCGCGCTCGAATGCCTGCACAGCTATTCGCTGGTCCATGACGACCTGCCAGCGATGGATGATGACGACCTGCGCCGTGGCAAGCCGACCGTGCACAAGAAGTACGACGAAGCGACAGCGATCCTGGCCGGTGATGGCCTGCTGACCTATGCCTTCGACGTTATCGCGTCGCCGGAAACACCCCTGCCCGATGCGGCCAAGGTCGCGCTGGTGCTCGAGCTTTCACGCGCGGCCGGGATCGGCGGCATGGCGGGTGGCCAGATGCTCGACCTTGCGGCAGACAAAGACCAGCCCGATGAAGCAGGCATCGTCACGCTCCAGGCGATGAAGACCGGCGCACTCCTGCGCTTCGCCTGCGAGGCCGGTGCGATCATTGCAGGCCGCACGCCTGAAGACCGCGATCGCCTGCGACGCTTCGGCGAAATCATCGGCCGCGCCTTCCAGGTGGCCGACGATCTCCTAGATATCACTTCAGACGCGGCGACCCTCGGCAAGGCGACCGGCAAGGACGCAGCCAAGGGCAAGGCGACCCTCGTCGGCCTCAGGGGCACCGACTGGGCACGCGCCGAACTCGACCGACTGGTGACTGAAGCCAATGCGCTGCTAAATCCCTATGGCGCCGAGGCTGAGCCGCTGAAGGAAGCCGCCCACTTCATCGCCTACAGGAAAAAATAGTATGAGCCGTTTCTGGTCGTCTGCCGTCCATGCGCTGGAGCCCTATGTCGCGGGTGAACAGCCCAAAATCCCGGGCCTGGTGAAGCTCAACACCAATGAGAACCCCTACGGCCCGTCGCAGCGCGTGCTGGACGCGATCGCCGCTGCATCCGGTGAACGACTGCGCCTCTACCCCGATCCGGCATCCACGGACCTGCGCAAGGCGATTGCGAAGCGCTACGGCCTGACGATGGACGAGGTTTTTGTCGGCAACGGCTCGGACGAAGTCCTGGCTTTCACCTTCGCTGCCTTGCTCAAGCACGACGCGCCCCTGCTCTATCCTGATATCACCTACAGCTTCTACAAGACCTATGCCCGGCTCTTCGAAGTTGAGGTCGAGGAGATTGCGCTGGATAACGCCCTGCAGGTCCGCATCTCCGATTACGACCGTCCCTGCGGCGCAATCATCCTGGCCAATCCGAACGCGCCGACCGGCATCGCGCTGCCGCTCGCACAGATAGAGAAACTCGTCGCCTCCCATCCGGATCAGGTCGTGGTGATCGACGAGGCCTATGTCGATTTCGGCGCGGAGACCGCAGCCTCGCTCATCCCGCGCTATGAGAACCTGCTGGTCGTCCAGACCTTCTCCAAGTCACGCTCGCTGGCAGGCCTGCGCGTCGGCTTTGCGCTCGGTCAGAGGCCGCTGATCGAGGCGCTGGAGCGGATGAAGGACAGCTTCAACTCCTATCCCGTCGACATGCTGGCCCAGGCAGCGGCAACCGCCGCGATCGAGGACGAAGCCTGGTTCGACGACGCATGCGGCAAGATCATCGCCAATCGCGAGATGGTCACGGATGCGTTGAAGGCCCGCGGCTTCGAGGTCCTGCCCTCGTCGACCAACTTCGTCTTTGCGCGCCACCCGGCCCATCAGGGTGCAGATCTTCAAAGGGGCCTGCGCGAGCGCGCCGTACTCGTCCGGCACTTCAACAAGCCGCGCATCTCCGATTTCCTTCGCGTGACCATCGGCACGACGGAGGAATGCCATCAGTTTCTGAATGCGATCGATCAAATCATCTGACGTGTGGAACTGACGGATAGCGGCTAGTCTCCGGCTCCTGTTGCAAGCGCCGGAGCATGTCCTTGACTGAAATCCTTCAACACTGGCCGCAAGTCGCGGCAGCATACCTCGTCTATCTCGTCGCGGTCTTGAGCCCCGGCCCTGCCACGATGGCGATCGCCTCCGCCTCGCTCGGACAGGGTCGCCGCCATGGCATGACAATCGCAGCCGGGATCTTCTGCGGCTCGATGACCTGGGCGATCGCGGCATCCCTCGGCCTGGCCGCCATCCTCTCCCAATATGCGCAGGCGCTGGTGCTGATGCGGATCCTGGCTGGTCTATATCTGCTCTATCTCGCCTGGCGTGCCTTCCGCTCAGCCGCGAGCGCCATCGACCCAATGAGCATCACCAAGGCCACTTACAGCCTGAAGCGCACCTTTCTCATGGGCTATGCGATCCACGTAACGAACCCCAAGGCGATCTTCGCCTGGCTTGCCATCATCTCGCTGGGGCTACCCGCCGGAGCAACGCCGCTTGCGGTCGCCATAATCGTCTGCGGCTGCCTCGCGACCGGGTTCACGGTCTTCATGGGCTATGCGTTACTTTTTTCGACCCCGGGTGCACTCAGGATCTATCGTGCAGCACGTCGATACATTGACGGAACACTGGCCGTCCTGTTCGCCGCAGCGGGCATCAAGATGCTCACCTTCCGCTGAATCGAAAAAGGCGCCGCACGAATGCGGCGCCTCTGATCCTTGAAATGGATAGACCTCAGCCCTGGGTGAGCGGCGAGATCTGGATTTCCACGCGGCGGTTCTGCGCACGGCCATCCGGGGTGGCGTTCGAAGCAACCGGCTGGTTCGGGCCAAAGCCAACGGCGGACACACGCCGCGGGTCGACGCCCTGGCTGTTGAGGTAACCGGCGACGGACATCGCACGGCGCTCGGACAGAGCCTGATTGTAGCCCTGGCTGCCGGTCGAATCGGTGTGACCGTTGATGTCGATCAGCGTGCGGTCGAACTTGCGCAGCACGATCGCGACCGAGTTCAGCGTCGGATAGAACTGCGGCATGACCGCATCCTGATCCGTGTTGAAGGTGATGTTGGACGGCATGTTCAGGATGATGCGGTCGCCGACGCGGGTGACCGAAATGCCGGTGCCCTGCAGCTGCGCGCGCAGCTCCGATTCCTGCTGGTCCATGTAGTTGCCGATAGCGCCGCCCGCGAGTGCGCCCACACCGGCACCAATGAGTGCAGCATTGCGCCGTCCGACCGGAGAACCACCGACGGCAAGACCACCGAGCGCACCGACGGCCGCACCGAGCGCAGCACCGCCCGCTGTGTTGGAAACTTTCTGCTGACCCGTATAGGGATCGGTCGTGGTGCAGGCACTCAGATAGGTCGCGCAAAGCGCGAGAATGGCGATCTTCTTGATCATGCTCGGTGTCCCTCCAGGATTCGGCTAATCATCCGTCAACCGTGAAATTGCGGCAAGAAAAAGTTGCGCGCAGTCTCACTCCGCAGCCGACTTTTGTCCGTAGCGCTTCTCGATGTAATCCGCCACCAGCGCCTCGAAATCGGCTGCGATATTGGGACCACGCAGCGTCATCGCCTTCTGTCCGTCGATGAAGATCGGCGCGGCCGGATTCTCGCCGGTGCCCGGCAGCGAGATGCCGATATCGGCATGTTTGCTTTCGCCCGGCCCGTTGACGATGCAGCCCATGACGGCGACGTTCAGCCCCTCGACGCCCGGATACTTGTCGCGCCAGACCGGCATATTCTTGCGCAGATCATCCTGGATCTTCTGGGCGAGTTCCTGGAACACGGTCGAGGTGGTACGGCCGCAGCCCGGACATGCGGCGACCACAGGCACGAATTGACGGAAACCCATCACCTGCAACAGTTCCTGTGCCACCTGGACCTCACGCGTCCGGTCCCCGTTTGGCTCCGGCGTGAGAGAAACCCGGATCGTATCCCCGATGCCGTGCTGCAGCACGTAGCCCATGGCAGCCGAGGAAGCGACAATCCCCTTGGAACCCATGCCAGCTTCGGTGAGACCGAGATGCAGCGCATGGTTCGAGCGTTCAGCGAGCATCGAGTAGACGGCGATCAGGTCCTGTACCTGGCTGACTTTCGCCGAGAGAATGATGCGATTGCGCGGCAGGCCGATTTCTTCCGCGAGTTCGGCTGAGAGCAGCGCCGATTGCACGATCGCCTCGCGCGTGACCTGACGCGCCGACAGCGGCGAACCCTGAGCCGCATTCTGATCCATCAATCGTGTCAGCAGCTCCTGGTCGAGCGAACCCCAGTTGACCCCGATACGGACAGGCTTGTCGTAGCGGATCGCCATCTCGACGATCTCGGCGAACTGCTTGTCCTTCTTGTCCTTGAAGCCGACATTGCCCGGATTGATGCGATATTTCGCCAGCGCCTCGGCACAAGCAGGATGATCGGCGAGCAGCTTGTGACCGATATAATGGAAATCGCCGATCAGCGGCACGTCCATGCCGAGCCGCAACAAACGCTCCCGGATCTTCGGCACGGCAGCGGCGCTCTCGTCGCGATCGACGGTGATGCGCACGACTTCTGACCCTGCCTTGTAGAGCGCGGCCACCTGGGCGACGGTCGAATCGATATCGGCCGTATCAGTGTTGGTCATCGACTGAACGACGACGGGCGCCCCGCCGCCGATGATAACGCCTCCGACTTCAACGGCGACCGAAGAGCGGCGCGGCTTGGGATCAAAGGCGTCGGCGGACTGGATGATGGGTGCGGTCATGGCTGTTTCTCTGCAAGCCTCTATCGCTTTGGAGGTGGATCAAAGCCGTTCGCTTGTCAACCGCAAGACATCGAAGCGCAATCACATGCACGAGTGCGCAGGCATCGCTCAAGCGAGCTGCGCACTCGCTTCAGTTCAGTGACCCGTTGACCGGTCCGCATGCCGGGCAAGTCCGGACAGGGCCAGGACGACGATCAAAAGCGCGGGGATCGCTGTATAGACCGTCGAGAGAGACGTGAACTCGGCGATGAACCCGATCAGCGACGGCGCAAAGAGAATGCCCGAATAGCCCATGGTCGTGACCACGGAGAGACCGACGCCCGGCGCAAGTCCCGGGATATTGCCACCGGCCGAAAAAGCGATCGGCACCATGTTCGAGATACCGATACCGGTAATGGCAAATCCGATCAGCGCAAGCGTCACATTGCCAGACTGACCGGCGATGACGAGGCCGATGATCGCCGCGACCCCGCAGAAGCGCAGCGTGTTGACGGCACCGAACCGGTCACGAACGAAATCACCGGCAAAGCGGCAGATAGCCATGGTGAAAGAGAAGGCGGCAAAGGCAAAGCCCGACATTTCAGTTGAGGCATTCAGCTCGTTGCGCAGATAGAGCGCGCTCCAGTCGAGCACGGTGCCCTCAGGGATCATGCAGAACAGCGCGATCGTGCCGATCAGCCAGGGCAGCGGCGTCATAGGCAGCTTGGCCTTAGCCGGCTCGTCGCTCGGATGCGGTGCGTCTGCGAGGATCATCGGACGTGCCAGGAGAAACAGCACGAAGCAGACTGCCGCAAGCAGCAGCACATGGCCCACGGCACCGAGCGTGGCAATCAGGAGACCACCCGTGGCCGCCCCGCAAAGACCGCCAAGGCTCCAGAAGGCGTGGCACGACGACATGATCGACCGGCGCATGTTGCGCTCCACCTCGACCGCGTTCGCGTTCATCGCCACATCCATGGCTCCGGTCAGGCCACCGAACAGGAAGATCGCGACGGCACCCATCCAGATATTGTCCACCAGCGTCACGAGCACGATCGTCGGGATGAACAAGAGTGTTGTGATCTCGACGACGCGACGCGACCCGAAGCGGGCGATCTGGATGCCCGCGATCGGCATCAGAACCAGCGAGCCGACACCGAAGACGAAAATCATCACGCCCAGCATCAGCTCCGTCAGGCCGAGAGCCTGGGAGAAAAACGGGATCTTCGGCGCCCAGGCACCGATGACGAGACCGTTGAGGAAGAATAGTAGCGCAACCGCCACCCGTTCTTTGGTCACGATCGGCGCCGGTGCCGCCGAAGAATGGATCGTTTGCGATATCTCGTTCATGTCCTGCTCCCAGAGTCGGGCGCACTGTAATTAAATCGATTTAGACGGCAATCGCCGACAGCGGACGGAATTGTAAATTTTTGTTTCGATCGACAACAATCGCAAGACAACCAACCGGGATTGACAGACTGATCTCGAGCTCCGACACATGGAGCCCGAAGCGGTTGCTCGCTCGGCTCCGCGCCACCTGAAAGATACCCCTCGTGAAAAACGCAGTCGGCGCTGGGATCCTGCTGTCCAGTCTCGCCTATCTCTGTTTCGCCATGCACGATGCCATGATCAAGCTGCTCGTGGAATCCACGACGGTCTGGCAGATCCTGTTTTGCCGCAGCATTGCGATCCTGCTCGGATGTTTCATCCTGGGCGGGCAAAACCTGGCCCGAGAAACCGCAACGTCTCCGGCGCTTCGGCCGATGATGCTGCGTAGCCTCTTCCTGCTCGCCGCGTGGCTCTGCTATTTCAATGCGGCCAAGCATTTGCCGCTCGCGGACATCACCACGCTCTATTTTGCCGCTCCGATCGCAGCGATCCTGCTCGCAATCCCCATTCTGGGCGAGAAGGTGCCTCTGTCGAGCTGGATCGCTGTTCTCACAGGCTTTGCTGGCGTCGTCATCGCGAGCAACCCGACGGGTATGACCACCGGCTGGCCGGTCTATCTCGCTCTGGTGGCCGCTGTCTGCTGGGCAATCGCGACGACCCTGCTGCGCACCACGAGCCAGAGCGCCAGCAGCATGGTCCAGATGACCATGACCAATGTCTTCTTCCTGCTTCTGACCACACCCATGGCCCTGGTGACATGGACCATGCCAAGCGGCGGAGCGCAGATCCTGCTGCTCGCCGTGGGCTTCATCGGTGGTCTCGGCCAGATCAGCTTCTTCGAAGCCCTGCGCCGCGCACCGATCTCGGTGATTGCGCCGCTCGAATACACCGCGCTGATCTGGGCCTTCATCCTCGGCTACGCAATCTGGCGTGACGTTCCAGGTCCGAATGTATGGACGGGCGCCGTACTCATTGCCGGCGCCGGCATGATCATTCTCTTCGCAGCCCGGAAGCGCATGCCGTCTCAGGATCTCGACAGGTAACGTTCGGCAAGCTCCACCCAGAAGGTGGTCCCCACCGGCAGGATGTCGTCGTTGAAGTCGTAGCGCGGATGATGCAGCGGCGGATCGTTGGGCGTGCGTTGCGTGCCCAGGAAGAAATAGGTGCCCGGCCGCTCTGCCAGCATGTATCCGAAGTCTTCGCTGCCCATCATCGGCCGTGGCAGGTCGAAGACCTTGTCCTGTCCGGCAAAGCTTACGGCAAGCTCGCGAACGAAGTCCGTTTCCGCCTTGTGGTTGACGGTCGGGTCATAGCCACGCTCATAGTCGATGGTGACACCCATTCCGTAACTCGCAGCCTGTCCCTCGGCCACGGCCCGGATCCGGCTTTCCAGCCGGTCGCGAACCTTGGGATCGAAGGAGCGAATGGACAGCACCATCTCGGCCCGTTCCGGAATGACATTGCTTGCGGCACCGGCATGGAAACCACCGACGGTAATGACGGTCGGGTCCAGCGGATGGATGTTGCGTGAGACGATCGTCTGGAGGGCCATCACGATCGAGGCGCCACAGACGATCGGATCCGCCGTCGACTGCGGCTCGGCGCCGTGACCGCCGCGGCCGTTCACCGTTATCTTGCACTCGTCGACAGCCGCCATGATCGGGCCTTCTCGAACCGCGAAATGGCCGAAGGCGATGTCCGGATCGTTATGGAGCGCAAACACGGCATCGCAGGGGAATTTTTGGAACAGGCCGTCCTCGATCATGATGCGAGCGCCGCCGAAATTCTCCTCGGCAGGCTGGAAGATCAGATGGATCACCCCGTCAAAGTTCCGACGCTCGGCCAGGATCTTGGCCGCGCCGAGCAACATCGCCGTATGACCGTCATGCCCGCAGGCATGCATGACACCCGGTATCTCGCTGGCATAGGGCAGCCCGGTCTCTTCGAGGATCGGCAGTGCGTCGAAATCGGCCCTGATGCCGATGCTGCGATCGCTCGACCCGTTCCGGAGCGTCGCCACCACACCGGTGGTAGCAAGTCCGCGTGTCACCTCGTAGCCGAGGGCGGTCAATTGTTCCGCAACGTAATCGGACGTGTTGAATTCCGACAGGCCGATCTCTGGAAACCGATGCAGATGGTGGCGCGTTGCCAGCACTTCGGCCATTACATTGGGAGCATGGATCGTCATCGGGAATTACCTTTCGGCCGTCGGCAGGCATAGTCGTGAAGGCGCGGACTGTGGCACTTGCCGGCTGGTTGTTCAACCGTGTAAAAAACGTGATGCGCGGCGAGGAGGCCGCGCCCACCATCCCGAGCCGGAGTTGCCTGCATGACACGACGCACGTTCCAGCGTGCCGGTGAGGCCGAGCGTCGAAAAGACCTCATCGCGGCCACCCTGGACAGCATTTCAGAGCACGGGCTGGAGGGTGCGACGGTGCGCGACATCGCGGCCCGCGCCGGCGTGACCGGGGGGCTGATCCGCCATTACTTCGCCGGCAAAGACGAGATGGTGCAGGCCGCCTACAAAGAAATGCTGGCCGGGATGACCGGGACCGCGGTGGACGCCATGGCGGAGGCCGGCGACGATCCGCGGCGACGCCTGCATGATTTCATCGTCGCCAATGTCAGCCCACCGATCGCCGATCCCAAGGCTCTGTCGCTTTGGGCGGCCTTCATCGGCCGCGTGCGTTCGGATGACGAACTCGCCCGCATCCACCGTGAAAACTACCTCGTCTTTGTCGGGATTCTACAAGGTCTTGTGGATGCCCTCCTGACCGCATGCCAGCACAAGTCCGCCTTTTCAGACGGTCGCCATCTCGCAGTCGCCATCAACGGCCTGATCGACGGGTTGTGGCTGGAAAACTCGCTTGCCAGCGATCTTTTCGATGAAAGGCGTCTTTCCGACATTGCGCTCGACGCGGTCGAGGCCTTGCTCGGCGGCCTCACTCTGAGGGCTGATCCTACCGCCAGGCGGTGACGGCGAAAGGCCATCGGCGGTATATCCGTTTGGGATCTGGTAACCTCGTCGAAAGAGCGATTGCCAACCGCGATCCGGACTGGCTCCTGAACCGAAGGGCGGGCCACCAAACCCCTTGGCCAGACGCTTGAAATAAGGCATAAAAACGCCAATTCACCTGCCACGAAGCGAAAGTCGCCTACAGAGTTCAATCGCAACCGGTAACCCGTCGTATTACGGCCTTTTTCTGCCTCGATTGTTGGTCTACAGCCCGATTATGTGCAATGAGGCGCCATGGCGACGACCGGACGGTTCGAGCCCGACGGCCTTCAACTCAACCACCGAACTGAGAACTTATTCTTCATGACGCTGCATGTCCCATCGCGCGACCTCGAAACCAAGCAAATCGACCACAACGATTCCATCCGATCTGCTTACTTCACGATCGAGGAGTTGCGGGAGAGCGCGGCGTCGCTCGCGCTGAACGGTGTAGGCGAACTGCCCGGCCTGACGGATTTCGACTTCTTCGCCCGGCACAAGGAAAACGAGCGCGAGATCCTGCGGGTCTACCGCGCAACAGCGGCGGACGTCGAGGCGGGCGCCACGATCACGCCAGCTGCCGAATGGCTGCTCGACAATCACTACATCATCGAGGAAGCGATCCAGGAAGTCCGCCGTGACTTCCCGAAGAAGTTCTACCGCCAGCTTCCGACGATGAAGGTCGGCCAAAGCGAAATCCCGCGGACCATGGCGCTCGCCTGGCTCTATGTCGCTCATACCCACTCCACCGTCAGCCAGGAGAGCATGACGGCCCTCGTTGAGGGCTATCAGCAGCATCAGACGCTGGAGATCGGCGAACTCTGGGCGCTACCGTCGATCGCACGTTTCGTCCTGATCGAGAACCTCCGCCGCATCGCGACCCGCGTCGATCGTTCACGACGCATGCGTCGTCGCGCCAACGAAGTGGCCGACGAAATCATCCGCCTGAACGATCCTGTCGCCGCCGCGACCTATCTCAGTCAGATCGAACAACTGGCCGACGACAACACCTTCGCGACCCAGTTCCTCTACCGCCTGCGCAACGGCTCTCAGAACACCAGCTTTGCCGTCGAATGGCTCGAAAGCCGTCTGGAGGCCGCCGGTCGCACCGCCGAAGAGGCGATGGATGCCGAGCACAACCGGCTGTCCTCCGGCAATGTAACGATGGGCAACATCGTTCGCGGCCTGCGCGAAATCGACGACAAGGAGTGGTCGGTCTGGGTTGAAGACGTCAGCCATGTCGACCGTGTCCTCGGCCAGCACACCGACTACCGCCAGCTCGACTTCGGCTCGCGCAATACCTACCGCAACACGATCGAAAAGCTGGCGCGCCGGTGCGACTTCTCCGAGATCGAGATCGCTCAGATGGCGATCGATCTCGCGACCGAAGCGGCAGGCCCTGACGGACATCTCGACGTCGGCAGCTACCTGGTCGGAAGCCGTCGCACCGACCTTGAGAATGCGATTGGCTACAGCCAGCCCCTGTCCCGCATCGTCACCGACTTCATCAAGCGGTTGAACTGGTTCTCGATCGCCGTGCCCGTGGTGGCCCTGACGATCACCGCACTTGCTTTCGTCGGCTATTTCCTCAATCAGGCAGGCGTACCGGCCTCGCTTGTCTTCATCCTGCTGATCCTGGTTTCCCTGCCAGTCTCGGAAGGGGCGACGGGTCTCTTCAACACGCTGGTCACCTTCTTCGTCAAACCATTCCGTCTGACCGGCTACGAGTTCAAGGACGGCATCCCGGAGGAAGCCCGGACACTCGTGGTCGTGCCCTGCATGATCACCAAGCGCGATGATGTCGACGAGCTCGTCCGCAATCTGGAAGTCCACTATCTGACCAATCCTCATGGCGAGATCTACTTCGCCCTGCTCAGCGACTGGAAGGACAGCCAGACCGAGGAATCCTCAGCCGACCTCGAAGTTCTCGAATATGCCAAGCGCGAGGTGGCCCATCTCAACAGCCGCTACGACTTCGCCGGCAAGACGCGCTTCTATCTCATGCATCGTCGCCGCCTCTATAACGAGGCCGAAGGCTGCTGGATGGGTTGGGAACGCAAGCGCGGCAAGTTGCACGAGCTGAACCTGTTGCTGCGCGGCGATCGCGACACCTCCTATCTGCCGGGCGCGAACGCCGTGCCGGAAAACGTTCGCTATGTGATGACGCTCGACGCCGACACGCGCCTGATGCGCGACGCCGTGACCAAACTGGTCGGCAAGATGCACCATCCGATCAACCGTCCTGTCCATGATCCGGAAACGGGCCGCGTGATCAGCGGCTACGGCGTTCTGCAGCCGCGCGTCACGCCCTCGCTGACGACGGGCAAGGATGCCTCGGTCTTCCAGCGCATCTTCTCGATGAACCGCGGCCTGGACCCCTACGTTTTCACCGTATCCGACGTCTATCAGGACATCACCGGCGAAGGCACATTCACCGGCAAGGGCCTTTACGACGTCGATGCCTTCGAGACCGCGATCAAGGGCCGGATCGACGAGAACAGCGTTCTCAGCCACGACCTGCTGGAAGGCTCCTTTGCCCGCTGCGCCCTCGTCACGGATGTCGAACTGGTCGAGGACTTTCCGACCCGCTACGAGGTGGAAATCTCGCGCCAGCACCGCTGGGCCCGTGGCGACTGGCAGCTCATTCCCTATATCGGCGACACCAGCCGCGGCATCACCAGCCTCGGCCGCTGGAAGATGGTTGATAACCTGCGCCGCTCGCTGACCCCGATCGCCTGGTACGCCGCCTCGGTTCTCGGCTGGGCCACGATGGAACCCGTCGCCGCGACGATCTGGCAGCTGCTGCTGATCTTCAGCCTCTTCGTTGCGCCCACGCTGTCGCTTCTGTCGGGCATCGTGCCGCGCCAGACAGACATCGTGCCGGCAGCTCATTTCCAGACGCTGTGGTCGGAAGTCCGCTCGATCAATGCCCAGGTGGCGTTGCGCATCGTCTTCATCGCCGACAATGCCTGCATGATGGCCGACGCGATTGTTCGCTCGCTCTACCGCATGCTGGTGAGCCGCAAGCTCCTCCTCGAATGGCGCACGGCCGCAAGCGTGCAGTCGGCGGCCCAAGGCACGATCGCGTCCTACTATCACAACATGCGCCATGCCCCGATCCTGGCTATTCTGTCGGTCGGCGTTGCTGCCCTTCCCGGTGGCTATGGCTATCTGATCGGCCTCCCCTTCGCATTCCTCTGGGTCCTCTCTCCCCTGCTCGCCTGGTATGTCAGCCAATCCGCCGAGACGGAAGACAGCCTCGAAGTGCCGGAAAACGTCTCCTACGAGCTGCGCAAGATCGCGCGCCGCACCTGGCGCTACTACGAGACCTTCACGACGGCCGGCGACAACTATCTGCCGCCGGACAACTTCCAGGAAACGCCCGAGCCGATCATTGCCCACCGCACCTCGCCGACGAATATCGGCGTGTACCTCCTCTCGGTCGTTTCCGCCCGCCACTTCGGCTGGCTGAGTTTCGAGCAGACGATCGAGCGCATGGAGCAGACCATCTCCACCGTCGAGCGGATGGATAAGTATCGCGGCCACCTCTACAATTGGTACTACACGGACACTCTCAACACTCTCGGTCCCCGCTACATCTCGGCCGTCGACAGCGGCAACCTGGCCGGCCACCTGATCGCGATTTCTTCTGCCTGCCGCGAATGGGCGGAAGCGCCGTCCGCGCATCTGCAAGGCAATCTCGACGGCATCGGCGATGTCGGTGGCATCCTGCTCGAAGTTCTTGGCCAGTTGCCTGATGATCGCAAGACGGTCCGTCCACTGCGGCGTCGCCTGGAAGAGCGGATCATCGGCTTCAACACGGCGCTTGTCGCGGTCAAGCGCGAGCATGAATTTGCCTCGATCCGCATCATCAATCTCGCAGTTCTGGCGCGCGACGTCCAGAAACTGGCGGCCAACCTGCACCATGAAGTAAGGTCGGAGCAGAGCGCCGAGGTCGTCCGCTGGACGGAATTGCTGGTCTCGGTCTGTGAAGCCCATATCGCAGACACCTCCTTCGACCTGTCGAACATCGATCCGCTGCGCCAGCGCCTGAGCCAACTGTCTGAGCGCGCGCGCAACCTCGCCTTTTCGATGGACTTCACCTTCCTCTTCCGTCCGGAGCGTCGCCTGCTCTCCATTGGCTACCGCGTCGATGCCCGCGAACTGGATGAGGCCTGCTACGACCTTCTCGCTTCGGAATGCCGCCTCACCAGCCTGTTTGCCATCGCCAAGGGCGACTTGCCGACGGAACATTGGTACCGCCTCGGCCGCCAGGTCGTGCCGATCGGTGCGCGCGCCGCGCTTATTTCCTGGTCGGGATCGATGTTCGAATACCTGATGCCGCCGCTCGTCATGCAGGAGCGCCAGGGCGGCATTCTCAACCAGACGAACAATCTGATCGTCATCGAGCAGATGAATCATGGACGCCGGTTGAACATCCCCTGGGGCATCTCGGAAGCGGCCTTCAATGCCCGCGACCACGAGATGAACTACCAGTACACCAACTTCGGTGTGCCGACGCTTGGCCTGAAGCGTGGCCTCGGCCAGAACGCCGTCATCGCGCCCTATGCTTCCATCCTGGCCAGCCAGTATTATCCTGAAGCAGCACTTGAGAACCTCCAGCGCCTTCGCAAGCTTGGCGCACTCGGATCCTATGGTTTCTACGATGCCGTCGATTTCACCCCGACCCGCCTGCCCGACGGCAAGAAGTGCGCGGTGGTCTACAATTATTATGCCCACCACCACGGCATGTCGATTGCAGCGATTGCAAACGTCGCCTTCAACGGTCGCCTGCGCGCGCTTTTCCACGCGGATCCCGTGATCGAAGCTGCTGAACTGCTGCTTCAGGAAAAGACCCCGCGCGAAATCCCCGTGATGAGCGCAAAATACGAGCCGCAGACGCCAGGCAAGGGCCAGGCCGATCTCCTGCGCGCCGAAATCAGGACCATTGAGGATCCGACCACCAAGGATCGGGAAGTCGTTTTCCTGTCGAACGGCCACTACTCCGTGATGCTGACGGCGACCGGCTCGGGCTTCTCACGCTGGAACGGCCAGTCGGTCACCCGCTGGAAACCCGACACCACGGAAGACCGTTGGGGTACTTTCATCTTCGTCCGTGACATGGGCTCGAACCAGTGGTGGTCAACGACGGCTGCACCCCGACGCGCTGCGGAAGAAGAGACCAAGGTCATTTTCGGGGACGACAAGGCGGAGTTCTTCAAGACCGTCGGCGACATCTCGACCTCAGTGGAATGCATCGTCGGCACCGAGCACGATGCCGAAGGACGCAGGCTGACGATCCTGAACACAGGCACGGAAGATCGATACATCGAGGTCACGTCCTACACCGAACCGGTACTGGCCTTCGAAGACAGCGACAACGCCCATCCGCTTTTCTCGCGCATGTTCGTGAAAACCGAATTCGGACGTCGCCGTGACGTCATCCGCGCCGAGCGTAACAAGCGCAGCCCGTCGGATCCCGATATGTGCGTCGCTCATCTGGTCGTCGACAGCGCCGGCCAGGGCCGTCCGACGGAGTTCGAGACCGATCGCCGCAAGTTCCTCGGCCGCGGCCGGACACTCGGCGAAGCCGCAGCCTTCGACCCGGGCGCTAACCTGTCCGGCACGGAAGGCTTCACGCTCGACCCAATCCTCAGCCTGCGCCGCGTCGTGCGCGTACCGGCCGGCAAGAAGGTGCAGGTCATCTTCTGGACCATGGCCGCGCCCAACCGCGAAGAAATCGACCAGGCGATCGAACGCTACCGTCACCCGGATGCCTTCAGCCACGAGCTGATCCACGCCTGGACCCGCGCCCAGGTCGAACTGCGCCACATCGGCATCACCTCACAGCAGGCGGCTGCCTTCCAGCATCTCGGCCGCTATCTGGTCTATCCCGACAATCATCTGCGGGCGGATCCGGAGACGGTCCGCAAGGGCCTGCGCTCCCAGTCCGCGCTCTGGCCAATGGCAATTTCGGGCGACTTCCCGATCTTTGCGCTGCGCATCAATGACGACATGGACATGGACATCGCCCGCGAAGCGATGAGCGCGCTCGAATACCTGCGCCGCCGCGGCGTGGTGGCCGATCTGGCGATCATCAACGAACGCGCGACGTCCTATGCGCAGGACATGCAACACGCGCTCGACCAGATGGCCGACAACCTCCGCCATCGCCTGCCGGGCGGTCGCCAGCACGTCTTTACCGTGCGTGATGACCTGCAGGACGAGGGCGCCACGCTTGCGGTGCTCGCTGCGGCCCGCGTCGTCCTGCACACCCGAAACGGCAAGATCTTCGACCAGGTCAACCGCGCCGTTTCGCTGTTCGCCACACCCCGCACGATCGACGGTGAGGTCGAATGGGCAGGCCTGCCGCCCGCACAGCCGACACCCGCCAAACCCGGTCACGTTATCGACGGCTCTGACCTCGATTTCTGGAACGGCTTCGGCGGCTTCTCGAAGGACGGCATGGAATATGTCGTCCGCCTCGATGGCACCGCCAATACACCTCATCCGTGGATCAACGTGATCTCGAATGAAAGTTTCGGTTTCCATGTCTCGGCCGAAGGCGCAGGCTTCACCTGGAGCCAGAATTCGCGCGACTACCAGATTACGCACTGGAGCAATGATCCGGTCATCAACCGCCCCGGCGAGGCCTTCTACGTCACGGATATCGGCAATGGTCGCGCCTATGCGACGGTGGCGGCACTCAACCTCGATCCGTCTGCCACCTTCGAAACCCGTCACGGCCTCGGCTACTCGACCTTCATCAGCCGCCATGGCGACCTGGAGATCGAACTCACACAGACGGTGGACCGGGTTCGTCCGGTCAAACTCTCGAAAATCCGGCTGAAGAATGTCAGCGGCGGAGCCCGCAAGTTCCGCGTCTATGGTTATGCGGAATGGGTGCTGGGCAACAATCCGGCCCGCACCGCCCCCTTTGTCCTCTCGGACTTTGACGAAGAAACTGGGGCGCTTCTGGCCTCCAATCCGTACGACATCAATTATGCCGGCCGCTTCGCCTTCCTGGCGGGTCCAGAGCAGCCGGAAGGATACACGACGAGCCGCCGCGAGTTCATCGGTCGCAACGGCACCATCAAGCTTCCCCAGGCAGTCGCGCGTGCCTCGGCCCTGACCGGTTCGATCGAAAGCGAGAGTGACCCCTGTGCCGCGATCGCCTTCGACATCGAACTCGCCCCTGGTCAGTCGCGCGACATGACCTTCCTGCTCGGCGAAACCGACACGGCGGAAGCTGCGGTGGATCTGGTAAAGTCGGTACGTGCGGTGGGCTTCGAAACCGTACTGAAGTCCAATCGAGACTTCTGGACAGGCTTTACCGGCAAACTCTCGGTGGAGACAGGCGACAAGTCCTTCGACAACCTCGTCAATCGCTGGCTGCCTTACCAGGCGCTTGCGTGCCGGATCTTCGCCCGCGCCGGCTTCTACCAGGCAAGCGGCGCCTATGGCTTCCGCGATCAGCTTCAGGACACGCTGGCCTTCCTGACTGTCGAGCCACAGCTGGCCCGCCGCCAGATCCTGACGGCGGCAGGGCGGCAGTTCGTCGAAGGCGATGTCCAGCATTGGTGGCTGCCGCAGACCGGCGCCGGTGTCCGCACGATGATCTCCGACGACGTCGTCTGGCTTGCCTATGCAATCGATCAGTATGTGACGGCCACCGCTGACGATCAGATACTCGCGGAGCAGATCCCGTTCCTGGATGGTCCTGAACTGGCGGAAGGACAGCATGACAGCTTCTTCCTGCCGGGTATCGCGGCCGAAACGGCCGATCTCTACGAGCACGCTGCCCGCGCACTCGACCTCGCCATCGACAGAACGGGCAAACACGGCTTGCCGCTGATCCTGGGCGGCGATTGGAACGATGGCATGAACCGCGTCGGCATCGAGGGGCACGGAGAGAGTGTCTGGCTCGGCTGGCTGCTCGCATCCACGCTCGAGCGCTTCAAGCTCCACGCCGAGAAGCGTGGCGAGCGTGAGCGCAGCGCGCGCTGGAGCGAACATGTTGAGAAACTGAAGGCAGCTCTGGAAACGGCTGGCTGGGATGGCGATCACTACCGTCGCGGCTACTTCGACAATGGCTCGCCGCTCGGTTCGAACGAAGCGTTGCAGTGCCAGATCGATTCCATCGCGCAATCGTGGAGCGTTCTTTCCGGCCTCGGCGATCCAGCCCATACGACCAAGGCGCTGGATGCGGCAGTCTCGAAGCTCGTGGACACGGAAACAGGCATCGTCCGTCTGTTCACTCCGCCCTTTGAAAGGCCGCTGGTCGATCCGGGCTATATCGGCGCATATCCGCCAGGCGTGCGAGAGAACGGTGGTCAGTATACCCACGCTGCGATCTGGCTCGGGCTGTCGCTGGTCAGGGCCGGTCGCACGGCCGATGCCTGGCGCGTCTTCGAAATGCTCAATCCTGTCAATCATGCACGCACGGCAGAAGAAGCCGAGCGTTACCGCGTCGAGCCCTATGTGGTGGCCGCCGACATATACGGCGGCGACGGCAATGCCGGACGCGGCGGCTGGACCTGGTACACCGGCTCGGCCGGCTGGCTCTATCGCTTGGCAGTCGAGGGCTTCCTCGGCATTCGCCGGCAGGGCGGCGCCATCATTGTCGACCCCACTTTGCCGGAGCACTGGCAGGGCTTCAAGGCAACGGTCGAGATCGACGGCCGCAAGGTCGATGTCGCCGTAACACGCAGTGCTGCGGGCTACGACGTAACGCTGGACGGCAAGACGCAGGTAGTCGGGAAGGATCTGCCAGAGCCCTCCTCTCCCCAGTCGACGCCGAAGAAGCCGGCACGAAAGCCAAAGGTCAAGGCAGCCGAATAACCGAAACGAAAGAGGCCCCGCCAGCGATGGCGGGGCCTCTTCTCTTTCGAACAGTTGGGAAAGTATCAGGCGGAATAGACGATCAGCAGATCCTTGGCGTCGATCTGGTCACCGATCCGTACGAGAACTTCCGAAATGGTCCCATCGCGGTCGGCATGCAGCGCCGTTTCCATCTTCATCGCCTCGATCGAGAGCAGCACATCGCCAGACTTGACGGTCTGGCCGGCAGAGACGGACACCTGCGAAATCACACCTGGCATCGGCGCACCGAGCTGCGCGGTATTGCCGGTTTCCGCCTTGCGGCGGATGGCGCTGCCCGAAGCACCATGGGCGCGATCCGGCACCTTGATGCGACGCGGCTGGCCGTTCAGTTCGAAGAACACGGTAACCATGCCCTTGTCGTCGGTATGGCCAAGCGCCTGATTGACGATGACGAGGGTCTTGCCCTTTTCCAGATCGAGGAACAGCTCCTCGCCCGCGGGCAGACCATAGAAATACTGCGGCGTCGGGATAACCGAGACCGGCCCATAGGTGTCGGCCGCCAGCGCATAGTCCGTGAAGACCTTCGGATACATGAGATAGGAGGCAAACTCGAAATCCGTCACCTCACGACCGAGCTTTTCCTCGATCACCTTGCGTTCGGCGTCCAGATCAGCCGGCGGCAAAAGCGAACCGGGCACGGCCGTATAAGGCTGGTCGCCCTTCAGCACCTTCTTCTGCAGCGCTTCCGGCCAACCGCCCGGAGGCTGACCGAGATCACCCTTCAGCATGGAGACAACCGAATCAGGGAAAGCGATGTCTTTGGCCGGATTTTCGACGTCGGCAACGGAGAGATCCTGGCTCACCATCATCAGCGCCATATCACCGACAACCTTGGACGACGGGGTCACCTTGACGATGTCACCGAACATCTGGTTGGCATCGGCATAGGCCTGGGCCACTTCGTGCCAGCGGGTTTCGAGACCGAGCGAGCGGGCCTGTTCCTTGAGGTTGGTGAACTGCCCACCGGGCATTTCGTGAAGGTAGACTTCCGACGCCGGACCCTTGAGATCGCTCTCGAAGGCTGCGTACTGAGTGCGCACGGCCTCCCAGTAGAAGGACAGACGACGGATCCAGTGCGGATCGAGACCCGGATCACGTTCCGAGCCGCGCAGGGCTTCGACGATCGAGCCGAGGCAGGGCTGCGATGTGTTGCCCGAGAAGGCATCCATGGCCGCGTCGACCGCATCGACACCGGCTTCGACAGCCGCTAGCACCGTCGCCGCAGCAATGCCGGACGTATCATGCGTGTGGAAGTGGATCGGCAGGCTTGTGGCTTCACGCAAGGCCTTGAACAGCACCTTGGCGGCAGCCGGCTTCAGAAGGCCGGCCATATCCTTCACGGCGATGATATGCGCGCCGGACTTTTCGAGCTCAGCGGCAAGTGCCGTGTAGTACTTCAGGTCATACTTCGGACGCGCCGAATTCAGGAGATCGCCCGTGTAGCAGATCACCGCCTCGCAGAGCTTGTTCTCTTCGATGACCGCATCCATCGACACCCGCATGTTGTCGACCCAGTTCAGGCAGTCGAAGACGCGGAAGAGGTCGATCCCGCCCTTGGCCGCCTGACGAACGAAGTACTTCACCACGTTGTCGGGGTAGTTCTTGTAGCCGACGCCGTTCGCGCCGCGCAGCAGCATCTGCAAGAGCAGGTTCGGCGCGCCTTCGCGCACAAGCTGGAGACGCTCCCACGGATCTTCCGTCAGGAAGCGCATGGAAACGTCGAAGGTCGCACCACCCCAGCACTCAAGCGAGAAGAGGTTCGGCAGAGCCCGCGCATAAGTGTCGGCGATCTTTGCGATATCGTGCGTACGAACGCGCGTGGCCAGCAGCGACTGGTGACCGTCGCGCATGGTCGTGTCGGTCATCAGGATCCGCTTTTCATTGCGCATCCAGTCGCCGAACTTCTTAGGCCCCAGCTCGTCGAGCAGCTGCTTCGTGCCCGGCTTGATCTCGGCATCGATATAGGGAACGACCGGCTCGGCGGCATCGGCCGGCGGCTTCGGGCGGCCCTTCACTTCCGGATGTCCGTTAACCGTCACATCGGCGAGATAGGTCAGAAGCTTGGTCGCACGGTCCTGGCGCTTCACCTGCTGGAAAAGCTCCGGCGTCGTATCGATGAAGCGTGTCGTGTAGGAATTGTCGCGGAAGCTCGGATGGCCGATGATCGCTTCGAGGAAGGTCAGGTTCGTTGCCACACCGCGGATACGGAACTCGCGCAGCGCGCGGTCCATGCGGCTGATCGCCTCCTGCGGCGTGCTGCCGGAAGCCGTCACCTTGACCAGCAGCGGATCGTAGTAGCGGGTGATGATCGCACCCGAATAGGCGGTACCGCCGTCGAGGCGGATGCCGAAGCCGGCCGCCGAACGATAGGCGGTGATGCGGCCATAATCCGGGATGAAGTTCTGCTCCGGATCTTCCGTGGTGATGCGGCACTGCAGGGCATGACCGTTGAGGCGGATATCCGCCTGCTTCGGGACACCCGATTCCGGCGTGCCGATCGCGTGGCCGTCAAGGATGTGGATCTGCGCCTTCACGATATCGATGCCGGTCACGACTTCGGTGACGGTGTGCTCGACCTGGATGCGCGGATTGACCTCAATGAAGTAGAATTTGCCGGTGTCGGCATCCATCAGATATTCGACGGTACCGGCACCGATATAGTTGGTCGCCTTGGCGATCCGGAGCGAATAGTCGGCCAGTTCCTGGCGTTGGGCTTCGTTCAGGTAAGGTGCCGGCGCACGCTCGACCACCTTCTGGTTTCGGCGCTGGATCGAGCAGTCGCGCTCGAAGAGATGAACCACATTGCCATGCGTATCACCGAGAACCTGGCTCTCGACGTGACGGGCGCGCTCGACGAGCTTCTCCAGATAGACCTCGTCCTTGCCGAACGCGGCCATCGCCTCGCGCTTGCCTTCCGTCACCTCGCGCAGCAAGTCCTTGGGATCGCGAATGGCGCGCATACCGCGACCGCCACCGCCCCAGGAGGCCTTGAGCATGACCGGATAGCCGATCTCGGCCGCCAAACGGTGAATTTCGGCTTCGTCATCCGGCAGCGGATTGGTTGCCGGCACGACCGGCACACCAACGCTGATCGCAAGATTGCGGGCGGCCACCTTATTGCCAAGCTGCCGCATCGTGTCGCTCTTCGGACCAATGAAGATCAGACCTGCATCGTTGCAGGCGTCCACGAATTCAGGACTTTCGGACAGGAGACCGTAGCCAGGATGGATAGCATCCGCGCCGGACAACTTGGCGACACGGATGATTTCCTCGATCGACAGATAGCTTTCGATCGGTCCGAGATCCCTCGACAGGTGCGGGCCCCGGCCAACCTGATAACTTTCGTCCGCCTTGAAGCGGTGCAGCGCGAGTTTGTCTTCCTCGGCCCAGATGGCGACCGTCTTCAGACCGAGCTCGTTGGCGGCGCGAAAGACGCGGATCGCGATTTCCGAACGGTTGGCGACAAGGATCTTGGATATTGGCAATTCGATCTCCCCAAAACGATATGCCAGGGCATTGTGCACCTGCGAACAAAAGTCATAGCGCGTTGTTTTAGGAAGTTCAATTTGCCTTGGACGACCGCCGATAAGATTCCCTGCGCCCCGATCTCAGGTTACCAGCCCGAGGCGGAATGACAGAGCCACCACATGCTGCCTGTTCTTCGCGTTCAGCTTGTCCTGAATACCATTCATGTACCAATCGACAGTATGGTTGGAGATCTTCAGGATCTTGCTGATTTCGTTGGAGGTCAGTCCATCTGCCAGATAATTCAGCACTTCCATTTCCCGCCGGGTCATCCGTGTGTCCATTGGTTTGACGGCATCCGTCTCATTTGCGAATTTGAATTCGACAAGCCGCCAGTAGGCCTTCTTCGCCACCGCATCGAACAGCGTGATCTCGGTGGGCGAGAGGTCGATCGGACGGCCACCGACCGTCATATTGCCAAGCAGACCCGTTCGGCCGTGTACCGGGAAGATATAGCCGTCCAGAAGACCGAAACGCATGCTGTCTCCCAGCATGCGCTCCATGCGTTTTCGTTGCGGATCGGCCCGGAAGGCGTGCAGCGCGTCGCGCCAGCGAAAACCCGCCTGCGCCTGTCCGAGATAACGGATGGTGGGATCGGTCAAAACGTATTTCTTGGCGATATAGAGCTGCGGCCAGCCTTCTGGCCACTCGCCCGTCAGCACCAGGTTCATCGGATTTTCATCGGGTTTGGGCTGTCGAACGACGCCGTAATACTCAAACCCGAAGCTGTGGACCAATTTCTTGAGTTCGGAGACAACTTCGGCTGCCGACCGGAACTCGTCAACGACCACGAGGAAATGCAATAATTGGTTGATATTCACAAATTCTCTCCGAAATACGCAGCTGAAATATCATTAAAAAGCCACGAGCAGCGGTTCTGTGGTCCACTCGAAGCAATTTGAACTTTTAGCGTCAAATGCCGTTTTTGGAAACCGGATACGATGGATCCACAGCGCGCTATGGGAAAACCGGAGCGACGGATTGAGAAAGCCAGATCTTGCAGAGGATTGGCTATCGCATTAGGCATCCTAGCGCGGCTGGTAAACAGTCGTGATGCCCAAGCCATCGACGTTCATAGCAAACCTAGGCAAAAGTAATGCAGTTGACCCTGCTACAGGTTTATTTCAAGGCCCTGAAATACCTTGCGAGCTATAAGTTGCGGGTGTCGCTCGTGGTCGCGGCGAACATCGTGCTTGCGGTGATCACGATCCTCGAGCCGATCCTGTTCGGCCGGATCGTCGATGCCATCTCCGAAAAGCGGGACGCAACGGGCATCCTGATCGCCTGGGGCTGCTTTGGTGTATTCAACACGGTTGCCTATGTGCTTGTCGCTCGCCAGGCGGATCGTCTGGCGCATGGTCGCCGCGCAGATCTGCTGACGGAATCCTTTGCCAAGATCATTTCCATGCCACTCAGTTGGCACCACCAGCGCGGCACCTCAAACGCCCTGCATACGCTGCTGCGCGCAGGTGAAACGCTCTTCGGCCTCTGGCTGGAGTTCATGCGTACGCATCTGGCGACAGCCGTCGCACTGGCCCTGCTGATCCCGACCGCGTTCTCGATGGACGTCCGTCTCACCTCGGTCCTGATCGTTCTGGCCATCCTCTATATCATCATCGGCAAGACGGTGATGAACAAGACGAAAGCCGGCCAGGCCTCGGTGGAGAGCCACTATCACACGGTCTTTTCCCATGTGAGCGATTCCATCAGCAACGTGTCCGTGCTGCACAGCTACAACCGCATCGAGGCGGAGACGCGTGCGCTGAAGGAATACACGACCAAGCTTCTGTCCGCCCAATATCCGGTCCTCGACTGGTGGGCGCTCGCCGGCGCCCTGAACCGCATTGCCTCGACGCTCTCCATGCTGGTCATCCTCGTGATCGGCACGCTGCTGGTCCAGCGGGGCGAATTGAAGGTTGGCGACATTATCGCCTTTACCGGCTTTGCGACCCTCTTGATCTCCCGTCTCGATCAGATGATCGCGTTTGTGAACCAGATCTTCGAGGCGCGCTCGAAACTCGAAGACTTCTACAAGCTTGAAGACGCAGTGCAGGAACGGGAAGAACGCGCCGGTTCAGCCGATCTCAAGCAGGTGCGCGGCGATGTGGAGTTCCGGGATGTTTCCTTCGATTTCGCCTCCACGACGCAGGGCGTGCGCGACATTTCCTTCCATGTGCGTGCAGGCCAGACGGTCGCCATCGTCGGGCCGACGGGTGCCGGCAAGACCACGTTGATCAATCTCCTGCAGCGCGTCTATGATCCGCAGTCGGGCCAGATTCTGATCGACGGCCAGGACATTGCGAAGGTGACCCGCAAGTCGCTGCGCCATGCGATTGCGACCGTTTTCCAGGACGCAGGCCTGCTGAACCGGTCGATCAAGGACAATATTCGCTTGGGCCGCGACGATGCCACCGAGGAAGAGATCATCCAGGCGGCCGAGGCAGCCGCGGCGACGGATTTCATCGAAAGCCGCATGATCGGTTACGATACCCATGTCGGCGAACGCGGAAACCGCCTGTCCGGCGGCGAACGCCAGCGCATCGCGATTGCCCGCGCGATCCTGAAAAACGCACCCATCCTCGTGCTCGACGAAGCGACCAGTGCGCTCGACGTGGAGACCGAAGCACGCGTCAAGCAGGCGATCGACCGGCTGCGCCAGAACCGCACGACCTTCATCATCGCCCACCGCCTCTCGACCATCCGCGAGGCCGACCTCGTCGTCTTCCTCGACCATGGCCGGGTCATCGAGATGGGCAATTACGACCAGCTGAGCAGTCTGGGTGGGCGCTTCACCTCGCTGCTGCGCACCAGCGGCCTGCTCAAGGAAGAGCCGAGCCCGGCGATCTGAGACGCCGAGCGTTCAAAGACGATCGAGGCTGTCGAGCACATGGCCGGCATGCTTGCGAATGGCGTCCTGCTTGAAGGGATCCATCCGCCGCCAGGTCGCATACATGTTGGAGAGCCGCGGATTGCGCGCAAGCTTCTCCGTGTTGCGATCGAGAAAATCCCAATAGAGCGCATTGAACGGACAGGCCTTCGGGCCCGTTGTCAGATTCGGATCATAACGGCAACCGCTGCAGAAATTGCTCATCCGGTCGATATATTTTCCGCTCGCCGCATAGGGCTTGCTCGCCATGATGCCCCCGTCTCCGTAGAGGGCCATGCCGAGCGTATTCGGCAGTTCGACCCATTCATAGGCATCGGCATAGACTGCGAGATACCATTCGCAGACCTCGGCCGGATCGATCCCGGCCAGCATGGCGAAGTTACCGGTTACCATCAGCCGCTGAATGTGGTGCGAATAGGCATGTTCGATCGTATCCTCGATCGCGCCCCGCATGCAGACCATGTCGGTTCGGGCGGTCCAATACATCTGCGGTAGCGGGCGGGAGGCCGAGAGATGGTTGAGCCCGGCATAGGCAGGCATTTCCGTCCAGTAGATGCCACGCACATATTCGCGCCAGCCGAGGATCTGCCGGATGAAGCCCTCGACCGCATTCAACGGCGCAGATCCCTCGAACCAGGCGGCCTCTGCCTGACGGATCACATCGATCGGCGAAAGCAACCCGGCATTGACGTAGGAGGAGATCAGCGAGTGATAGAGATAGGGCTCACCCTTGACCATAGCGTCCTGATAGTCGCCGAAATCGGGCAGGATCTCGTCGATGAACTGCTGGAGCTCCCTTTCAGCCTGGGCAGCTGTCACCGCAAAGTGGAAGCTGTCGAGCGAGCCCATGTGGCCCGCAAACCGTTCTTCGACCATTTGCAGAACGGAGTTCGTGATTGCATCTTTGGCGTGGCTGATTCGCTTCGGCCCTCTCAGCCCCGCGGCCGGTGGCTTGCGGTTCTCGGCGTCAAAATTCCACTTTCCGCCGACCGGCTCGTCGCCTTCCAGCAGCACCCGATGACGCCGGCGCATGTCGCGATAGAAGTATTCCATGCGAAGCTGCTTGCGACCCTTGCGCCATTCCCGAAAGTCTCCGATCGAACAGAGGAAGCGATCGTCTTCGCGGATCTCGACCGGAAATCCGAGGGACGTCGACCAATCGCGCATGTCGTCTGCCAGACGCCACTCCCCGCATTCCGTCGCCACAACCGCGGATGCTCCGGTCTCAGCGAGAACCCGGGCGAGTTCCCCTTTCAGGCTCTGCGTGTTTTCAGGGTCGTCCAGGGTGACATAACGAACCTGAAGACCCTTCCCTCTCAGCTCGTCAGCAAAATGCCGCATGGCGGAAAAGAGAAAGGCGATCTTCTTTTTGTGATGCTTCACATAGGTCGCTTCGCTCATGACTTCCGCCATGAGAACGAGCGAGGTCTCCGAATTAGCATCGGCTAGCGCAGACAGCGCGTGGCTGAGCTGGTCACCGAGAACGAGATGAATGCGCGACGCCGTCACCATTCGATTGGCTGGCCGTCATAAGCGAAGAAGCCACCGGTCTGTGCCGGCTCCAGCCCATCGAGGACCGAGAGCATCATGGCGACACTCTCGGTCGGCTGGATCTTGTCATGCGCTTTCGAAAACCCGCCGGAAAAGCCAGTATCGACGGAACCCGGATGCAGCGCCACCACCACGCTCTTCGGTCTGAGACGGCCAATTTCGATCGCCGAGGTCCGGGTGATCTGGTTGAGAGCCGATTTCGCCGAGCGATAGGAAATCCAGCCGCCGAGCTTGTTGTCACCGATGGAACCGACCCGCGCCGAGAGCGTGGCAAACACGCTCTTGCCCTCGTTGGAGAGAAGAGGCGCGAAGTGCTTCAGCGCCAGCGCCGGGCCGATCGCGTTGAGCGCAAACTGCGCCGCCATGACATCCGCACTGATCGCCTTGATCGTCTTTTCCGGGCCATTGCCATTAACGACAAGCGCACCCGTCGCACAGACAATGAGATCGAATTTCTGGCCTGCTTCAGAGAACCGGACTGCCGCAGCGCCGACAGAGGCCTCGTCCGTGATGTCGAACTCGTCGCGGCTGCGCGATAACTCGGTGACGCCACCACAGGCAGGATCGGCCTTGATGGCGGCGGCAAACGCGCGCCCAATACCACCGCTCGCGCCAAGCACGAGAGCTCGGTAGCCGGGATTGAGGGACGTCATTCCGGAAAAGTCGGACATCTGAAACTCCTGCAGGTCTGTGCTACCCATTACGGCAGACAGACGAACCGGATCAGACGCAGATTGTCTCAGGGGCGTTCGACGGCTCCGGCAAAGGCGGGTATGCCGCCCGGATCGATATCCATCAGCCGGCAGACGAGGCCAGCAATTTCCGTCTGGGCGAACTGCTGATCCCGATCAATCCGGAAGCCGACCGTATAGAACGGTACTTCCGTCTCCTCGGGCGTCGGTCCGGCGTGGTTACCATCATCGCCCATGCCATGATCCGCCGTGACGATGACAATATAACCCGCATCGATCCAGCCAGGCACGTGACGAGCCAGCAAATCTCCCTGTGCCCGCGCCGCATTGCGATAAGCCACGCTGTTACCACCATGCTTGTGCCCCGCATCGTCGACATTCATCGGATGCAGCAGGAGAAAATCGGGCGCCTTGGACCGCACCAGCCATTCGGCATCGCTAAAGAGATGGCTGTCGGGATAGGCATCATCCCAGTAGAAAACGCCATGGGTGATGTCACCGGTGCCATCGACGAGAATGCGGTCGCGATAGCGGTCGAACGGGCAGGACACATAGAGCTCCGAAACCCAGTGATAGGCCGCCGCGGCCGTCACGCCGCCCTGTGTCCGAACCCGCTCGAAGAGATTGTCGCCGATCGAGCGGCGCACGATACCATTGCTGACCACGCCATGATCCACGGGCTTGCGACCTGTCAGCAAGGTTTCATAAAGCGGCCGGGACATGGCCGGCAATTCGCAAGCCAGCTTGCGCACGTCGGCGTGCCCTGCAGCGACAAGGCCTTCCATATAGCCGAGGCAGGAGCGGGCCACGTCATAGCGCAGCCCGTCGAGAACGATCAGGATCACTTTGTTCATGGCGCGCAACTTGCCATGCCGCGCGCCAAAGGCAAGGCCGACTTAGAGAATCGGCTTGCCACCGGTGACGGCAATTGTGGCGCCAGACACATAGCTGGAGAGTGGATCTGCCAGCATCACATAGGCCGTCTGCAATTCCGCCGGCTGGCCAGGGCGCTTCATCGGCACCTGTTTGCCAAAATTCTTGACCGAATTCTCGGGCATGGTCGACGGGATGAGCGGCGTCCAGATCGGCCCCGGCGCGACGGAATTGGCACGGATCTTCTTGCTCGCCAGCATTTGCGCAAGCCCCGCGGTGAAGTTCTGGATCGCGCCCTTGGTGGTCGCATAGGCGAGCAGCGACGGATTGGGATTGTCGGAATTGATCGAGGCCGTATTGATGATCGACCCACCGTTCCTCATATGCGGAACAGCTGCCTTGGTCAGGTAGAACATCGCATGGATGTTCACCCGGAAGGTGAGTTCCCATTCTTCGTCAGGGATTTCGGTGATGTCTTCGAATGTCGCCTGATGGGCGGCATTGTTGACGAGAATATCGACGCCGCCGAATTCGCGAACCGCCGTCTCGACGATCTCACGGCAATGCTCCGCATGCTGAATGTCACCACGGACCAGAACCGCCTTGCGACCAGCCTTTTCCACCCAGCGGGCGGTATCCTGCGCGTCTTCGTCCTCCTCGATATAGGAGATCAGCACATCGGCGCCTTCGCGCGCATAGGCGATCGCCACCGCCCGACCGATCCCGCTGTCGCCGCCAGTAATAATCGCCTTCAAGCCCTGGAGCCTGCCCGATCCCCTGTAGCTCTCTTCCCCGTGGTCCGGTGTCGGATTCATGTCCGCAGTGCGGCCCGGCATCGGGACTTTCTCTTGCGGAAAGGGCGGTGTGGGATAGTCGGCCATGGTCGTCTCCTCGTTGCTGATGTCGAGGGTCAAACCGGTGAGCCAGTGATGGGTTCCGGCAATCGGTAACGCAAAAAGACAAGGGCCGGCGTGACGCCAGCCCTTGAACGCTTCGAAATCATGACCGCCAGGCGGCGACCGCCTGCGGTTTGAGCACGCTCTCACCAAGCACCGGATCGGCACCTTCGGGAAGCCTCCAGTCTTCGGTTCCGTAGTTGAAGGCAAAGACGAGGTCGCCGCGGCGACGAATGCGGATGAAGTCGGGCACGCGCAGCGTCGCAACACCCGCCTTCTTCGTTGCCAGTTCCACCACCTCGGCGAGAAGCCCGGCATCGGCCCAGCAGGCGAGATAGAGCACATTGTCCTTCTCGGTGAGTGCCGGATCGCCGTTGTCGAACGTCGCCAGCACCGAAGCCGAGGTCTCCAAGTATTCGCGCCAACGGATCGCATGACCCGAAACCGCGCCGGAAACGCCATCCGAGAGGCCCGGACGCATGGAGGAGACCTGAATGACGCGATTGCCCGTGAGCTGACCAAGCGGACCCGGCGGCAGGTTTTCCGGAATGCGGAAATTGCGATCGCGCGAACCCGTGCGTGCGCCGATCACCACGACACCTTTGGCCTTTTCGAGCTCGGCCCGCGCCGCTTCGGTCACTTCCGTCATGCAGGGCACGACGACCAGCGGATACCCCTCGAGCGAGGCACCCGGCCGGACGAAATCGACGTTCAGACCGAGATGGCGCAGGGCCTCGTACCAGCGGAAGCAAAGTTCCTCGTAGCGGAAATCCTTGCCCTGCGGCTGGATCATCGTCGACCAGTAGCTCTGGTAATCGAAGACCAGCGCGACTGGCGCCTGGCACGTTTCGGGAAGCGCGCCAAGGGCCGCCAATTCGTCCGAGACCTGCATGGCTTCCATACCGCCCGGCGACCATTCGTCGAGGCCGGGCAGGTTGAGGCCCGCATGCATCTGTTCCTGCGCGAACGGCGCCTGGCGCCAGCGGAAATAGCTGACGACATCTGCCCCATGCGCCAGCGCTTCCCAAGTCCAGAGGCGCACCATGCCCAGCTTCGGCACGGGGTTCCACGGCGCCCAGTTGACCGGACCCGGCTGCTGCTCCATCACCCAGAAGCGACCCTTGCCGACGGCGCGGTAGAGATCGTGGTGATAGGGCGCGATATCGGGATGGGAGGTTTCGGCCCAGCGATTCCGTTCGTCTTCCGTGAAGGGAAACTTCTCGACGAAGCCGATCGGATAGCTGTCCCACGCCGCAAGATCGAGATTGTCGCCGACCTTGAAGTGATCGAAATCGGAGACGAAGCCCATGAAGTTATGGGTGACCCAACGACCAGGCGAATGCTTGCGGATGATCTCGCACTGCATCTTGTCATAGGCCGCGACCTGGTCCGAATGGAAACGCCAGAAATCGAGACGCGTCGCCGGGTTCGGCTCGGTCACCGTCAGGTTCGGCAAGACCACGTCATCGAAGCTGTTCATCTCCATCGACCAGAAGACCGAACCCCAGGCTTCGTTCAACTGATCGGTCGACTGGTAGCGCAGACGCAGCCAGCGCTTGAAGCTCTTCAGATCCTCAAGCCCCCAGGAGAGCGTCGTGTCGTGGCAGCCATATTCATTGTCCGTCTGCCAGCCGACGATGCCGGGGTGCTCGCCGTAGCGCTTGGCGACGATCTCGACGATCCGGGCGCTTTCCTTCCACCAGGTCTCGGAAGAAAAGGTGTAGTGACGGCGCGACCCGAAGCCGCGCGGGCGGCCCTGCTCGTCATAGGGAATGATATCGGGGCATTCGTCCACCAGCCACTTGGGCGGGGTCGCGGTCGGCGTGCCCAAGACCACCTTCAGGCCCGCTTCATGCAGCACGTCGATCGCCCGGTCGAGCCATTCGAAGGTGAATGTGCCCCGCGAGGGTTCCAGGCGAGACCAGGCAAACTCACCGATACGCACGAAGGAAATGCCGATTTCGCGCATCCGGCGCGCGTCGGTTCGCCACCGGCTTTCGTCCCAGTGTTCCGGATAGTAGCAGACGCCCAGCATTATCGTGTCAGATCCCCATTGATGACGGCCTTGCCGTCCTTGTCGAACAGATGGCAGGCCTTGGCATTGATGCCGAGGTGCAGCATCTGGCCGGGCTTCTCGCTGGCAAGGCCATCGGCCTTCACGGAAAGCTCCGAACCATCGGCGAGCGTGACGAAGAACAGCGTCTCCGAGCCCAGATATTCGGCGAGCTTGACGGTCGCTTCGATCACGACATCGCCCTTGCCGGTCGCATCGATGTGCTCGGGACGCAGGCCGAATGTCAGTTCGCCGGCCGGAACGCTCGCCCCATGAGTCGGGATCGAGATCTCGCCGCCGGGCAGGCGGACCACGGCAGCACCCTCAACCGCAGAAACTTGCACCTTCAGGAAGTTCATCTTCGGCGAGCCGATGAAGCCGGCAACGAAGAGATTGTTCGGGCGATGATAGAGCTCCAGCGGCGAGCCGACCTGCTCGATCTTGCCGGCCGACAGCACGACGATCTTGTCGGCCATGGTCATGGCTTCGACCTGGTCATGCGTGACGTAGATCATCGTTGCCTTGAGGTCCTGATGAAGCTTGGAAAGCTCCGTGCGCATCTGGACGCGCAGCGCCGCATCGAGGTTGGAGAGCGGCTCGTCGAACAGGAAGACTTCCGGATTGCGCACGATGGCACGACCGATCGCCACGCGCTGGCGCTGACCGCCCGAGAGCTGGCCGGGCTTGCGATCGAGAAGCGGCTCCAGTTGCAGGAGTTTGGCCGCGACAGCCGTACGCTCCGCAATCATGGCCTTCGAATGACCGGTCATCTTGAGGCCAAAGCCGATGTTCTCCGAGACCGTCATATGCGGATAGAGAGCATAGGACTGGAAAACCATGGCAACGCCACGCTCGGAAGGGCCGATGCTGGTCATGTCCTGACCACCGATCGCAAGCGATCCCTCGGTGATCTCCTCAAGGCCCGCGATCATGCGCAGAAGCGTAGACTTGCCACAGCCGGAGGGGCCGACGAACACGCAGAACTCGCCGTCTTTCACGTCGAGATCCACACCCTTGATGACGCTGAGTGCGCCGAACTGTTTCTTGACGCCACGCAGGCTTACGTCAGCCATGGGTATTGCCTCCCTTGATCGGTTCGAGTTCGAGGAGAAGGGCGCTTTCGGGCGTCAGCATCGGCAGCGGCAGGCCGGCAAGCCCGGCACTGGAAAGCGCGAAAGTGACGGCACCGGAAAGCAGCGCTTTCTGGCCCTCGGAGATACGGATGAATTGCGGTTCTGCCGGCAGCACGGTCTTGATCCGCCACTGGCCACCGAACTGGGTAACCTCATCCGGCAGACGCAGAGGTGCCGGCTGTTCGCCCACCATCTGCGGGCCCTGAGCGACGATCACCACGATCTTGTCAGTCGAAGCCGCACCCCAGACATAGCGACCGTCGAGCGGCTCCATGCGGAAACTGGCGCCCGGCGCATGGAAGAGATCGCGCAGCCGCTTGTAGGTCTCGATATAGACCTTGAGTTCGTCGCGCTCCTCATCGGTGAGTTCGAGCGGGTTCAGCTCCACACCGAGATGATAGGCGATGGCCACGAGCGCCCGGAAGGCCAGCGTGTGGCGGCGACCGGTCTGGTGGTTCGGCGAGGCCGAGATATGGCTGCCGAGAATTTCCGGCGGCACGAAAACCGAAGCGCCGCGCTGGATTTCCAGCCGCTCCAGCGCATCCGTGCAGTCGGACGTCCAGACGCGATGGGTGCGCTTCAAGGCACCGTAATCGATACGTCCGCCACCGGAGGCGCAGCTTTCGATTTCGACATTGGGATGAGCGGCACGAATCCGGTCCATCAGCGCATAGACGGCACGGGTTTGGGCGGCAGTCTTCGCCTTGCCGTCGCGACCGGCGGCATGGGTGAGATCGCGGTTCATGTCCCACTTGATGTAGGAGACAGCATGGTTTGAGAGCACCGCATCGATCTTGCCGAAGAGATAGTCGGAGACCTCAGGACGGGTCAGATCCAGCACCAGCTGGGTGCGCGATTCGAGGATCGGACGGCCCTCAATCGTCAGCGCCCAGTCGGGATGCGCCTTGTAAAGCTCTGAGACCGGGTTCACCATTTCAGGCTCGAACCAGATGCCGAACTGCATGCCGAGACCAGTGACATGATCGACCAGCGGCTTGAGGCCATCGGGGTATTTCCGGGCATCGATATCCCAGTCGCCAAGGCTGGTCGTGTCGTTGTCCCGCTTGCCGAACCAGCCATCGTCGAGCACGAAGCGCTCGATGCCAAGCTCGGCGGCGGCTGACGCCTGGGCTTTCAGCGAATCCATCTGGTGGTCGAAGTAATTGCCTTCCCAGGTATTGAGCGTCACCGGACGGGGGCTCATGGTGCCGCCGGGCCAAGTGGTCAGCTCTTCGCGAACGAAGGCGCGAAAATCTTCGGTATCCGCGCCGGCATATGCAATCGGGCTTTCATAGCTTTCGCCCGGTCCAAGGATGATCTCACCCGGTTCGAACAGCTCGCCGAGATGCACGAGGCGCCGTCCATCATCGGTCCGGTCGATCACCATCTGGTGGTTGCCGCTGAAGCCGAGCGTCACGCCGAAGATCTGGGTTTCGCTTTCGATGAACAGCATCGGGAAGCGGTCATGTGACGTACGCCCACGCCGGCTTTCCTGGATCCAGGTGCCATTGCCGAGCAGCTCGCGCCGCGTCTGGAACTCACGACCCCAGATGCCGGTGAAGCTCATCACCTGCAGATCACCCGCAGGCGCGAGGAACGTGCCTGCCATGCAGCGATCTAGTTGGTAGTCACCATGGCCGGTATTGGTGAGCATCGTCGCCATGGAGATGAGGCCAGAGGCGTGCGCAGTCAGCGTGATCGCGAGCGACAGTTTTGCAACGGCGTCGATACCGGTCAGCACCGTGCGGTTGCCATCTCGATCTACAGTCCAGCCGCCGAACTGCGCGACAAAATCACGCCCGCCGCGATGCCCTGCGATTGCCGGCCAGCCAAAGAAGCCCATACCGCCAGTCGGCAGGAGAACGGATGAGGGCACGGCCACGTCCATGCCGTTGACGCGGCTCGACCGTTCGATCTCGAACAGCGGATCGGCTTCTGCGGGTTCCGTCCCGAAAGACCGGATTTCCGGCATGCCGAGCTCGGGAAGGCGCAGGCTCAGCGCCAGCTGGCCGGAGTCGATGGTGACAATCTTGCTCATCCCTTGGTCGCTCCAAGCGTCAGGCCGGCAATGAAATGCCGTTGCATCAGGAAAAACATCGCGACCGGCGGCAAGGCCGCGACGATCGAACCGGCGGAAACCAGGTGCCAGGCGGCAACCCACTGGCCGTTCAGCGAATAGAGACCCGCAGTGACCGGCATGGCGTGCTGGCCCTGCACCAGGACGGTCGCCCAGAAATAGTCGTTCCAGACGAAGGTGAAGATCAGAACGGACAAGGCAGCGATCGCCGGACGCATCAGCGGCAGCACGATGTAGCGGAAGATCCGCCATTCGGAGACACCCTCGACGCGCGCCGATTCGATCAGCGCAAAGGGCAGACCCTTGATGAAATTGCGCATGAACAGCGTGCAGAACCCGGTCTGAAACGCGACATGAAAGAGCACGAGACCCATCGTCGTGTCGTAGAGGCCTGCGCGCAGCGTCATGTCACGCACCGGAACCATGAGGATCTGGAACGGGATGAAGTTGCCGGCGACGAACATGAAGAACAGGACGAGATTGCCCTTGAACTTGTAGACCGCGAGCGCAAAGCCCGTGAGGCAGGAGAGTGCGACCGCTCCGATGACCGTTGGGATCGTCACCTTGAACGAGTTCAGGATGTAGTAGCCGATCGGCGAGTTGTTGAAGACCGCCGAATAGTTCTCGAAGCCGGCAAAGCCCGAGGGAATGCCGAAATAATTGCCGGCAGCGAGGTCACCCGCCGGGCGAACCGAGGTGATCGCAACGCCGATCAACGGCAACAGCCAGAGGAAAAGCGCGACCGGCAGCAGGATCTTGTAGGCCGTTTGCGCAAAGGGCGAGGCCTTCTGGATCGGAGTGGGGAACATCAGGCGTTCCTTTCCTGGGCGAGCATGCGGACGATGAAGACCGAGATGAAGACCATCATGATGAGGAAGAGTACGACCGCGATCGATGCGCCGTAGCCCATGCGGAAGCCGTATTCAGACAGCGCCTGCTCATACATGAAGTAGGAGAGCACCGAGCTCGAGCCGTAGGGGCCGCCGGCCGTCATGATCGACACGAGGTCGAAGGAGCGCAGCGAGCCGATGACCGTCACGACCATGGCGATGAAGGTTGCCGGTGCCAGTTGCGGCAGGATCACGTACCAGAGCAGCTTCAGCCCCTTGGCACCGTCCATGCGGGCGGCTTCGACCTGCTCCGGATTGATGTTGTTGAGACCCGTCAGGTAGAGGATCATGCAATAGGCCGTCTGCGGCCAGAGCCCCGCAATGATGATGCCGTAGGTCACGTAGCGCTCGTCGGCGAGAACGGCGATCTGTTCGCCGAACAGCATTTCCGTGAGCTTCGAAAACAGGCCGAAATCCGGGGCATAGAACCAGGTGAACATCAGCCCGACAACGACCTGGCTGATCACGAAGGGAAAGAAGAACAGCGACTTGTAGAGCCGGATGCCCGTGACTGTCTGATTGAGGAAGAGGGCAACAGCAAGCCCCGCCGGGATCGACAGCAGATAGAGCACCAGCCAGATCAGGTTGTTGTAGAGCGACGTGTAGAAGGTGTCGTCATCGGCGAGTTCGACATAATTGCCGAAACCGATCCAGGTCATCGCACCGAGACCATCCCAATCATGGAAGCTGATCCAGATCGATTCGAAGATCGGGACGAGCACGTAGATCAGGAACATCAGCATGCCGGGCGCCAGAAAGAGGAAGGGCGCAAGCGTCTGCTGATTTCGCTTCCAGAAGCCGGAGGACGAAGGAACGGTGTTGCTCATGGCGGCACCTCTGATGAAAAGGGAAACGGCAACCGGATGCCGCGGGCCCAGGGAGACCCACAGCACCCGGCGCAGGGAGCTCTATGGCTTACTTGTGGACGCGGGCACGGACCTTTTCCAGGCGCTCCAGGATCCGGTCGAGATTGTCCGGCTTGACCATGAATTCCTGGAAGCCTTCCATGCCGGCCTTCGCCATTTCGGCATTGGCGTCGCGGTCATAGAACTGTGCGAGCGCATGGGCTTTCGACAGCATCTCGAAACCGGCGCCGAGGAACGGATCCGCAGGCTTTTCTGCCTTGTTATTCACAGGCAACTGGCCGAGCGTCGCGTTCATCTTCGTCTGGGCTTCCGGCGAAGCGAGGTAGGCGAGGAACTTCTTCGCATCTTCCTTGTTCTTCGCGCCCGACGGGATGTGGAACGTGTCAGTCGGAGCCTCTTCGGACACCGGAATGCCGGCCGTGATTTCCGGGAACTGCATGAAGCCGATCTGCTCTTCCTTCAGGCCGCCATCCTTCATGGTGGCGACAGCGAAGTTGCCCATCAGATACATGGCAGCCTTGCCCTGGACCATCTGCGGGATAGCATCCTGCCAGTCGATCGCGGCGTGGTTCTCGTTGAAATAGCCGGCCTTGACCAGCTCGCCCCACTTCTCGAACACGGCCTTCACGCGCGGATCCGTGTAGGGAACCTTGCCGGAGGTCAGCTCCATGTGGAACTCGTAGCCGTTGACGCGCAGGTTCAGATAGTCGAACCAGCCGCCCGTCGGCCACAGGGCCTTGGTGCCGATGGTGATCGGCGTGACGCCGGCCGACTTCAGCTTCTCGCAGGCGGCCAGGAATTCAGCCCAATTCTTCGGCGGCTCAATGCCCTGTTCGGCGAAGATGTCCTTCCGATAGTAGATGCCCCACTGGTAATAGGTGTAGGGCACGCCCCACTTCTTGCCGTCGATGGTCATCGAGGCGGAAGCGGACTTCAGCTGGTCATCAAGGCCATTGGCTTCCCAGACATCAGAAACGTCTTCGAACAGACCGGCCTTGACGAAGGGCTCCATGCGGTTGCCGGCATACCATGCGGCGACATCGGGTGCGTCAGCGGTCAGGAAGTTGCGGATGGCGGACTTGTACCCTTCATGGTCGAAGTTGTTCCACTTGACCGTGATGTCAGGGTTGGCCTTCTGGAAATCAGCGATCAATTCTTCCATCGCCTTTTTTGGCGCCGGATCGGAATGGTCGGAATTGAGAGTGATTTCACCGGCGAATGCGGTAGACGACAGAAGGGCAGCACCCAGAGCAAGGCTGCTCAGGCTTTTGAAAAAGGTCATGTTTTCCTCCCTATGACCGTTATGCAGTCCGTATGCGGAGCTTGAAGCCCCGGATCCCACCGGAGCGGAATTCTCAGCTCAGCTTGATCATCCGATTCAAACCCGTAATAATCTACCGAGTTTTTGCCGATCTTTTCCGGGATCCTAAGATTTGGAACTTGTGAAGCCCCTACTGGACGACGAATCTGTCCCGGTCCACCCCGATCATGACCCGCGGCACCCGCTAGTCATCTTCGGCGATCATCGTTTCTGTGCCGGTGAGAACCTCACGGTCCAGCGCATGGCGGGCCCTCACATGCACAGCCAGATCGAGCTGAACTTCGTCCTGACAGGCCAAATGACCTACTGGTTCGACGGACGCGAGCTGACGGTCGATGAGGGGCGCCTCTGCCTCTTCTGGGGCATGATCCCGCACCAGGTGACAGACCGCAGGGAAGGCACCCGTTTCGTGTGCCTCTACGTGCCGATGTCCGTCTTCCTTGGGCTGGCCAATCTCAGCCGCTTCCGCGATGCCGTATTCCGGGGCGCCATGATCGAGGCCCTGGAAATCCGCTCCTGGGATCGGGACATCTTCCAGCGCTGGCGCGAGGAATTGCTGGCAGGCGACGAGAACCTGACGGAGATCGTTCGAAACGAGCTGACGGCCCGGGTTCTCCGGATCGAGCGCGACGGGTGGCGCGACCTGCGCGAGGAAGGATCGGCGATCGCCAGCTTCAGTGCCAATGACAGCGAACGCGTCGAGCATATCGAACGAATGCTCCGCTTCATCGCCGAACACGCCTTGGACAACATCTCCGCCGACGACGTCGGGACTGCCGTCGGCCTGCATCCGAATTACGCTATGTCGATCTTCAGGCGGGCCGTCGGCCACACGATCAACCAGGCGATCGTGCGCCACCGCCTGGACACTGCCCAGTCCCTGCTGATCTCGACGGATCTCTCGATCACGGACGTGGCTTTCGAAAGTGGTTTCGGATCGGTTTCTCGCTTCTACGAGGCCTTCAGCCAGCGTTTCGTCGAAAAGCCCACCGCCTTTCGCCGCCGAATGAGGTCAAAGGGCATGCCGCCAGCCTGAACGGCCTGCGCCTCAACGATCTACGATTGCGGAGAGCCTTGGCATGGGGACATCAGGACACCAGTCTCGGAACCCGACGATGCGGCGGACGATCTTTTCGGCATGATTGCCGGCGATGTCTGCCAGACGATGGTCGAGATAGGGATTGAGGAACCGCTGCAGCGTGGTCACCACATAGGCCTCCGCCTCGTCACCGAGACCGTGCGTGCGAAATCCGGGCACGACTTCGGCGCGATAGATCTCTTCGAGTTCCGCGCGAATGGCTGCATCGGCCAGGATATCCTTAACGCATTCCGCCGCGGGCCGCCTCTGGCTGAGCCAGCGATCCGCGAGGACCGTATGGCCGAGATTGAGGATATGCAGCTTCAACCTTTCATAGGGTGTCAGGTCTTCGACGAGTTTGATGCACGCGTGCTCGCAGGGAAGCGTCAAACCTGGCTGCCGCTCTATGGCCCAGATCGCATAGGGTTCGGCGATTGCCCCCGCCGGTTCGATCGGTTCCGAGACGATGCGATCGACGAGCGTATTCCCCCAGATGACCCGCTCCGACAGCCAGGAGGCAAAGTCGGCGTCTCCAACATGTCGGCTTGCGAGATCCGCGATCAACCGCTTCAGGACATCGCCATTGCGGGAAATCAGTTCACAGGGGAGGATCGTGAGCGGCATACCACCACTGCGAAAGCGGGCAAGGAGAAGCGCCAGAAGCTTCATCGGAAATGAGCCTGGGACGCCATCCAGGCCATCGCCTTCCATCAGGGCATAGCCCTTGTCCCCGGTATTGCTAAGGACCACCCTCGCCTCTTCGACGAAGATCCGCCTTACCTCGTTCCAATCCGTCGCCGTGGAGAGAGACCGGCTTACCGATCGCACGCGCAACTCCCGCTCGACCGGCTTTCCATCTTCCAGACCCCTGATAATGACCGGAAATCCCTCGGGCGCTGACAAGGCCCCGATCCGCCCGGCCCGGGAAGGATCGCCGCTCGTCTGCACCACGGTGATTGGCCCCAGTGCCTTCCCTGCCACCATGGCCTCGCTGACGAAAAGGTCTGCATGCGCTTGGAGAAACCGGCTCGTGCCGAATTGCAGGATGGGCGTGTTCATGGCTCAGGCAGACTCCTGGATGGATTGCAGCAGCGTTTCGCGTGCCGATTTCAAATGCTGGCGGCAGGCCTTTTCGATCTTTCCGGCATCGCGGGAAAACAGCGCGCGGATATAGTCGAGATGTTCTTCCAGCGCCCGCTGGTTTCGAGCCCGCGCATTCGTCTTGTTCCACTGGTAGTGGTAGTGAAAGACGATCGTGATGATGTCGTAGAAATCGATGATGAAGCGGTTGCTCGATGCCTTCTGGACGAGAAGGTGGAAACGCTCGTCCAGCTCGGAGAATTCCATATAGCGATTGTCGACATCGGCGAGCAGCGCGTGGTGTTGCGTCTCAACCAGCCGAAGTTCGGCCCAGGCGGGATGGTCCTCGGCCAGATGGACGAAGCTCGCCGCTGACCGCAGCTCGAACATTTCGCGCACCTCGGTCAGCTCGAGCGCGAATTCGCGGGTAAAGCCCTTCAGCACCCAATGGCTGTTCGGTCGCTTTTCGATGAGCCCGAAACGGCTGAAACGGATGAGGAATTCGCGGACACTCGTGGTGCCGATGCCGATCTCGCGGGCGAGTTCGAGCTCGTTGATCTGCATGCCCGGCTGTGCACCGCCGGCGAGAATTCGGCGCATGAAGCTGCGCTCGATGATCTCCGACAGCGAACTCGTCTCCTCGTCAGTAAAATAGTCGGATCCGGTCGGTCGACGCAGCACAGTCTTGGAGCGCTTGTCCCAGGCAACAAGTCCCGTTTCGCCGAGCCGGGTCAGCACCGCGCGCACCGTCGTCCGGCTGACGCCCAAGAGACCGCCGAGCTCCGGCTCCGAGGGAAGCGTGTCCGTTTCCTCGATCAGCTTCAGCGTGCGGTTGTAGGCGTCCTTGAAGACGGTGTTCTGCTTTGCCATGGCTCTGCCTGGGTTGAAATCATGCGGGCGGGTTGATCTTTCGCCTCATGGCGCAAGATGTGGCTTCGCGCAACGGAAACCACCGATTGCGGTGGCCTTCCTCCTGTTGTCTCGGGTTCCCGTTCCTCCTGCTCCGGACTGGAGCAAATTGTTCTTTATCGATATCATACCCATTGACGAGCAACTGTCTATTGCCGATAAAAGACAAAACACAGGATCCGGTGCCGCCGGACGCATGGGAGAAACATCGGGTGTCGAAACCAGCCTGCATCCTGCTGTCGCAGGACGACAATGTTGCCGTGACCACTGTCGCGATCGAGGCGGGCCATGTCCTGCCGGGCGGCGCGCCGGCAGCGGCGAAGATTGATCCGGGCCACAAGGTGGCGGTTCGCGCCATCCGCCAGGGCGAGCCTGTCGTCAAATATGCCCAGGCGATCGGTCGTGCGACTACGGACATTGCGGCTGGCGACCACGTCCATTCCCATAATCTCGCCTTCGACGAAGATCGCCTCTCGGTCAGCGGCCTTGCCCAGCCCGAAACGGCAACGGCGGCCGACAAGGGCCGCACCTTCATGGGCTATCGCCGTGCCGACGGGCGTGCGGCAACCCGAAACTATATCGGCATCATCGCCAGCGTGAACTGTTCCACCACCGTCTGTCGGGCAATCGCAGATGCCGCGAACCGCACGATCCTGCCGCATTACGAGGGCATCGACGGCTTTGTCCCGATCGTCCACGACCAGGGCTGCGGCATGAGCTCGACCGGCGACGGCATGCGAACGCTGCACAGAACGATAGCCGGCTACACAAGGCACGTGAACTTCGGCGGCGTGCTGATGGTCGGTCTAGGCTGCGAGGTCAACCAGCTGACGCTTTACGGCCAGAGCGGCGCCGGTGCTTCGAAGCGTCACTTCAACATCCAGGATGCGGGCGGCTCACGCCGCGCCGTCGAGAACGCCCTTTCGATCCTGAAGGAGATTGCAGCCGAAGTCGGCACCATGCGCCGCGAGCCGATCTCCGTCAGCGAGATCATCGTCGGCCTGCAATGCGGCGGCTCGGATGGCCTATCCGGCATCACAGCCAATCCGGCACTCGGCGTTGCCGTCGATATCCTGGCCGGCGCCGGCGGCACGGCGATCCTCTCCGAAACCTCCGAGATCTACGGCGCCGAACATCTCCTGCGCAGCCGCGCCGTCAACGAGGACGTCGCCGTCAAGCTCGACGGCCTGATCTCCTGGTGGGAGGCCTATGTCGCCCAGCACGGCGCTTCGCTCGACAACAATCCCTCGCCCGGCAACAAGAAGGGCGGCCTGACCACCATTCTCGAGAAGTCACTCGGCGCCGTCGCGAAGGGTGGACGCTCGCCGCTGACCGCCGTCTACAATTACGCGGAACGCGTCACCGAACACGGCCTCGTCTTCATGGACACGCCCGGCTACGACCCGGTTTCGGCCACCGGCCAGGTGGCGGGCGGCGCAAACGTGATTGCATTCACGACAGGCCGCGGTTCCTGCTTCGGCTCACGGCCCGTTCCCTCCATCAAGTTGACGAGCAACACCGCGCTCTACAAATCGATGGAAGAGGACATGGACATCGACTGCGGTGTTATCGCCACCGGAGACGCCAGCGTCTCGGGTCTCGGTCGCGACATCTTCGACCTGATCATCGACACCGCCTCGGGTCAGAAGACCAAGAGCGAGCTCTTCGGCTACGGCGACAACGAATTCGTGCCGTGGCACCTCGGTGCCACCCTCTGACCTCGACAACTGGGATCCGGATATCAGCATGAAGACGAGACGCATCGGCAAGACCGCCCTCGAAGTGACCGAATATTCCTTCGGCACCGCGCCGCTTGGTGGCCTCTACCGCCCCTGCCCCCGTGATGTCGGCATTGCAACTCTGCAGGCCGCCTGGGATCACGGCATCCGCTATTTCGATACGGCCCCGCATTACGGCTTTGGCCAGGCCGAGCGTTATGTCGGCGACTTCCTGCGCGACAAGCCGGAACACAGCTATGTGCTCTCCACCAAGGTTGGCCGTCTGCTGGCACCCGTGCCGAAAGACCAGATCCCGAATGTCGGCTTCGTCGATCCGCTCCCCTTCAAGCTGGTCTATGACTACAGCTATGACGGCATCATGCGCTCGGTCGATTTCAGCTATGCCCGTCTCGGCCTGAACCGCATCGACATCCTCTACGTCCACGATATCGGCGTCTATACGCACGGTCGGGAGGTCAACGATCGCTATGTGAAGCAGCTGCGCGACGGTGGCTACAAGGCGCTCGACCAGCTGAAATCCTCTGGCGCGATCAAGGCCTTCGGTCTCGGCGTCAACGAAGTGCCCGCCTGCCTGGAGATGATGGCTGACATCGATATCGACGTCATCCTGATGGCCGGCCGCTATTCGCTGCTGGATCGCTCCGCTGTCGAAGAATTGCTGCCGCTCTGCGAAAAGCGTGGCACCTCGATCACTGCCGGCGGCGTGTTCAACTCCGGCATCCTGGCGACAGGAGCCGTTCCGGGCGCGCATTTCGACTACACCCCCGCGACGGATGAGGTCCTCGGCAAGGTGCGCGCGATGGAAGACCTGGCGAAGCAGGCTGGCAAGCCGCTCGCCCAGTTCGCCATGCAGTTCCCGTTGCACCATCCGGCAGTCGCCTCCGTCATCATCGGCACGGCAAAGCCGGAAAGCCTGCATCGCAACATGGCGCTGACATCAGAGGAACTGCCGGCCTCCGCCTTCGCACCCTTCGAGGCGCACACACTCGTTGCACCGCCGCTCGGCGATGCGCCTGTCCGGGAATAGGAGCACGTCATGCTGAAAGGCATCCATCCTCTGCTGGGACCTGACCTGCTGCACGCCATCGCCACGATGGGACACGGCGACGAGATCGTCATTGCCGACGGCAATTTCCCGGCATCGACCATGGGTCCGCCGGTCATCCGGGCAGACGGCGTCGGTGCCGTCGAGATCCTGGAGGCGATCCTCGCCCATATGCCGCTCGATCAGTTTGTCGAGGATGCGGCCTGGCGCATGCAGGTCGTCGGCGACCCCCACGCGGTCCCGGAAATCTGCGCCGAATTCCAGGCGGTGATCACGAAACTGGCGGGAGACGTCCAGCTCGAAAGCCTTGAGCGCTTCGCATTTTACGAACGCGCCCAGACGGCGGCTTACATCGTTGCGACCACGGAATTGCGGATTTACGGCAACGTCATCCTGAAAAAAGGCGTCGTCTATCCGGAAGAGGTTCACCGGGTCTGAGGAGAACCCGGGAAGCCCTGGATTTCAAGGCAAAAGCGAGTTCGGAGGAGCCCATTTTGCCCGCTTGCATTCTCCAGAATGCTGGAGTAGCGTGCCTCGATAAAATGTTTTTTATCGATAAAGATCGACCCGGTTGCGTTCTGCAGGTCGATCTCACCGGAGGAACAGGACGCGTTGAGAGGAGAACCACAATGACCATTCTGAAGAGCATGACTCGCCGCGCCCTGATGGGGATCGCCGGCGCTGCAATGATGACGTCGATGATGCCGGCCGCGTCCTTCGCACAGGACGTGACCATTCCGATCATCGTCAAGGACACCACGTCCTTCTACTGGCAGATCGTGCTCGCCGGCGCCCGCCAGGCCGGCAAGGACCTCGGCGTGAGCGTGCCGGAACTGGGCGCTCAGTCCGAGTCAGACATCAACGGCCAGATCAGCATTCTCGAGAACGCTGTTGCCGGTGCCCCGGCCGCTGTCGTCATCTCGCCGACCGAGTTCAAGGCACTCGGCAAGCCGATCGACGAAGCCGCCAAGGCAGTTCCGATCATCGGCATCGACTCCGGCGCCGACTCCAAGGCCTTCACCTCGTTCCTCACAACCGACAACGTCCAGGGTGGCCGTATCGCCGCTGACGGCCTTGCAGCCGCCATCAAGGCAGCGACCGGCAAGGAAGAAGGCGAAGTCGCCATCATCACCAGCCTGCCGGGCGTCGGTTCGCTCGACCAGCGCCGCGAAGGCTTCCTCGACCAGATGAAGACGAAGTATCCGGGCATCACCGTCGTCGTCGACCGCTTTGCCGATGGCCAGGCCACGACCGGCCTCAACATGATGACCGACCTGATCACCGCCAACCCGAACATCGTTGGCGTCTTCGCTTCGAACCTGATCATGGCGCAGGGCGTTGGCCAGGCGATTGCCGAAAACAAGCTCGGCGACAAGATCAAGGTCATCGGCTTCGACTCGGATGAGAAGACCGTCGGCTTCCTCAAGGAAGGCGTACTCGCCGGCCTCGTCGTCCAGGATCCGTACCGCATGGGCTACGACGGCGTGAAGACCGCACTCGCCGTCTCCAAGGGCGAGAAGGTCGAGACCTTCGTCGACACCGGTGCAAACCTCGTGACCCAGGCCAACATGGCTGAACCGAAGATCGATGCCCTTCTGAACCCGAAGGTCAACTGATCGAGACTTCGGCACGCGCGGCATCCGTCGCGCGTGCCGGACCGGAAACGGCGGACGCGGGAGGCGTACGCCGATTTCCCTGCGATTTGGGAGGAATGACATGACTTCGCTGCACGATGTGAGCCACCGGCACGACGACGCGCCGGAACTGCTGGAGACCGATCGCATCCCGCCGGGAACGCCGATCCTCGAGCTCATCGGCCTGCAGAAGAAGTATGGCGCCGTCGAGGCCCTGAAGCCTGCGACCGTGACCTTCCTCGCCGGTGAGATCCACGCCATTGTCGGCGAAAACGGCGCCGGAAAATCCACGCTCATCAAGCTTCTGACCGGCGTCATTCCGCGCACATCGGGCGAGATCCGCTGGTGCGGCAAGCCGGTCGCGCTCGCCACCCCGAACGAGGCGATCCAGCGCGGCATCAATGCCGTGCACCAGGAAGTCGTTCTCTGCCCGCATCTCTCGGTCGCCGCCAACATGTTCCTCGGCGACGAGATGTCGTCGGGCGGCATTATGCGCCAGCGCGCCATGACGACCGCCGCGCAGAACGTCCTCGACGACCTCGGCTTCAACCTGCCCGCCGGCGAAATCCTCGCCAATCTCACGATCGGCCAGCAGCAGCTGGTCGCCACCGCCCGCGCCGCGATGCGCGGCATCCGCTTCCTCATCTTCGACGAGCCGACAGCTTATCTGACCCGCCAGGAATCGGCCCAGCTCTTCCGCCTCATCCGGCGCTTGCAGTCGGAAGGCGTGACGATCGTCTATATCAGCCACCGTATGGAAGAAGTCTTCGAACTGGCGGACCGCGTCTCGGTCCTGCGCGACGGCACCCATGTCGGCACCCGGCTGATCGGCGAGACCAACGACGCCGAACTCATCTCGCTGATGATCAACCGTTCAATCGAGCAGATCTACCACAAGGAAAAGCTGCCGATCGGTGCCACAATCCTCGAGGCGAAGGGCCTTTCCGGCCCAGGTTTCTCGGATGTCTCGCTTTCGGTGCGCGCGGGCGAAATCGTCGGCCTCTACGGCCTGATCGGTGCTGGTCGGAGCGAGTTTGCGCTTGGTCTCTATGGCCGCCACAAACTGACGGCAGGCGAAGTCTTCTGGGACGGCAAGAAAGTCGTCATCGACACCGAGCGCAAGGCGATGGATCTCGGCATTGCCTTGGCCCCCGAAAGCCGACGCGACCAGGGCCTCTGCCTCAATCTGCCGATCGGCCTCAACATCAACTTGCCGGTCTTTGGTCGTTTGAGCCGTGGCCTCACCATCAGCCCGAAACTGGAAGCCGGAAACGCGGACAAGCAGATCAACGACCTGAAGATCAAGACGCCGACTCGCGCCGTGCTCGCCTCGGCCATGTCCGGCGGCAACCAGCAGAAGATCGTCATCGGCAAGTGGCTGAGCCACGGCGCACGGCTCTTCATCTTCGACGAACCGACCGTCGGCGTCGACGTCGGCACCAAGGCAGAAATCTACCGCCTCTTTGCCGAACTCCTGAAGCAGGGTGCCGGCATCATCCTGATCTCGTCCTACCTGCCGGAGGTCTATGAACTGGCGGACCGCCTGCACGTGTTCCGCCAGGGCAAGCTGGTCGCGAGCCACGACTACCGAACCGCATCGCATGAAGACGTGCTGACCGAGGCGATCGGCGTCTGAGACGTGATCCCCGCTAACAACGACATGAAAAGACGACTGGGAGGACAAAGATGAGCACCGATACCACCGAGATCAAGGTCGCACCGAAGAGGGGCATGAGCATCCTCTTCAGCCTCACGCTGCTCGGGCTCCTGCTTTTCCTCTGGCTGCTCCTCGGCTTTGCCACCAACAGCTTCTGGACGCCCAACAACATCAGCAACCTGCTGCGTCAGGGTGCGATGACGGCGATCCTCGCGGTCGGCCAGACCTTCGTCATCATCACCGCCGGCATCGATCTATCGGTCGGCGCTGTAGTGGGTTTTGCCAGCGTCATTCTGGCATGGCTCCTGGCGGCCGGCCTGCCCGTCTGGCTTGCGATCATCCTCACCCTCCTGATGGGTGTCGCCATCGGCATGTTCCACGCCTTCGGCATCGTGCGCATGGGGCTTCCGGCCTTCATCATTACCCTCGCGACCCTGACCTCGCTCCGCGGTATCGGACTGTTGATAACCAATGGCTCGACCATTTCGATCTCCAACGAGGCCTTCACCAACTTCGCCCGCGCAGACTTCCTCGGGGTACCAAGCCTGTTCTGGATGGTCGTCGTCGTCGCCGTGCCGGCCTATGTTTTCCTACACCTGAGCCGCTGGGGCCGCTATCTCTTCGCGGTCGGCTCCAACAGCGAGGCAGCACGTCTGTCGGGCGTCAACGTCAACCGCACGATCTACATGGCCTATATCCTGTCCTCGACCTGTGCTGCCTTCGTCGGCATCCTGCTTGCCTCGCGCATCGGGATCGGCAACGCCACCCAGGCGGAAGGCTGGGAGCTGCAGGCAATCGCCTCCTCGGTCATCGGCGGCACCAGCCTCTTCGGCGCCGTCGGTTCGGTCCAGGGCCCGCTGCTCGGCGCCTTCATCCTGGCGACGATCAACAACGGCGCCAACCTGATGAACGTCAACTCGTTCTGGCAGCGCATCATCACCGGTGCCCTGATCATCCTGATCGTCTATTTCGACCAGCTTCGCCGCCGCGGCAGCCGCTGAGAATTTCCCAAGGTGGGGGTGCCGCGAATGGCATCCCCTTTTTTTTCGTCAAACCTTGCCGGGCAGCCGAAAGGAATAAGCATGAAGGCCGCATTGTGTGTCGAACCGGGCCGTCTCGAGATCGTCGATCGCGATCCGCCGCCGCGTCCCGAAAGAGGCGAAGCCCGCATCGCGATCAGCCATGTCGGGATCTGCGGAACCGACTACCACATCTTCGAAGGCAAACACCCCTTCCTCGAATATCCGCGCGTGATGGGCCATGAGATCTCGGCAACGGTCCGCGAGGCCGGCGAAGGCGTCGAGCTCGCCGTCGGCACCAAGGTCATCGTCAATCCCTATATCGCCTGCGGCACCTGTATCGCTTGCCGCAAGGACAAGCCAAATTGCTGCATGAATATTCGCGTGCTCGGTGTCCATACCGATGGGGCAATGTGCGAGGAAATCACGGTCCCGGCCGTCAATCTTTATCCCGCTGACGACCTTTCCCCGGAAGCCGCAGCAACCGTAGAATTTCTGGCCATCGGCGCCCATGCCGTCCGTCGCTCCATGGCACCACAGGGATCGAGATCACTGGTCATAGGCGCAGGCCCGATCGGCCTCGGCACGGCGATCTTCGCCCGCATTGCCGGACACGCCGTAACCCTGCTCGACACCAGCAGCGAGCGCCTGTCGATGGCAGCGGATCGCCTGGGCTTCACATCAGGGCTGATCGCCGATGACAGCCTCGAGCCTGAGGTCGGGGAATTGACCGGGGGAGACGGCTTCGACGTGGTCTTCGATGCCACCGGCTACCGCCCCTCGATGGAACGCGCCTTCCGCTTCGTTGCCCATGGTGGAAGCCTGGTGCTGGTCAGCGTGGTCAAGGAGGACATCACCTTCTCCGACCCCGAATTCCACAAGCGCGAGATGATGCTGATCGGCAGCCGCAACGCGACCCGCGTCGACTTCGATCATGTCCGCAAATCGATCGCGGATGGCCTCGTGCCGATCGACCAGCTGATCACGCATCGCACGACCCTGGCAAATCTCACCACGGATCTGCCGCGCTGGGCGCGCGAGAAATCCGGTCTGATCAAGGCCCTGATCCAGATCGGCTGATAGTCGAGACGAAAAAAGGCCCGCAGCTTGTCAGCGGGCCTTTTGTGTTTCGTGTGCGTGATATCAGGGCTTCTGCAGGAAAACGGCGATCGCATCGACCTCGCCTTGCGAAACCTCGTGGCCGCCCGGATGCAGAAACGTCTCAACCTGAGCGCCTTGCGCCTCGAAATAGGCCGTCAGCCGTTCGGTCAGCGGCAGCGGGCAGATCGGATCCCGCTGGCCGGCAGTCACGAGCACCGCAACATCCGAAAGCCCCGGCTGTGCCGGCGGATCGAACGGGATCAGCGGATGCATCAGGATCACGCGGTCGAAGAGATCAGGCGCCTCGAACAGGACCGAAGCCAAGATATTGGCGCCATTCGAATACCCCAGCCCGTAGATCGGTCGATCCGGGTTCTTCTCCTTGTGCGCGCGCATGAAGGCTGCCATCTGGGCCGTTCTCTGGGTGAGATCGGCCATGTCATAGATACCTTCGCCGGTGCGCTTGAAAAAGCGCGCAGCGCCGTATTCCGAGACGTCACCGCGCGGCGACACGATCCCGGCCTCGGGCAGGATCCGGTTCACGAGCCCCGGAAACTGATGTTCGTCGCCGCCGGTCCCATGGAAGGTGAAGACGAGCGGTGCGGCACCCTGCGGTGCCTGATAGAGGTGGATGTAGCTATCGAGTGCCATATTGGTTCCTCCGCAAGAGGGACGACGCCGTCAGGCATCGTCCCTCTATGCGATTAGTCCTTGATCGGGGTCAGATGGGCTTCGATCTGCGAGCGATACTGCTGGTAGCGGGTCGGCAGCTTCAGCGCCTCACCGAGATGAGCCGTGTCTTCGTCGCGATTGAAGCCGGGTTCGTTCGTGGCGATTTCGAAGAGCACACCACCCGGCGTGCGGAAATAGATCGCCCAGAAGTAGTCACGGTCGATGACCGGCGTCACCTGGTACCCAGTGTCGAGTAGCGCCTTGCGAACTTCGAGCTGAGCCGCACGGTCTTCCACGGCAAAGGCGACGTGGTGGACCGAACCGGCACCCTGCTGGGCATGCGAGGCACCCGGCAGCACTTCGAGATCGATATAGTCGGCACCATTGCCGCCAGTGACTGCATAGCGAACGAAGTCGCCCTGTTTGTCGACCGGCTGGTAGCCCATGAACTTCAGGAGTTCGCCGGTAGCACCTTCGTCGCGCAGCCGCATGGTCACGCCGCGGAAACCGTGAACACCTTCCGAAACGCCAACCGGACCACCGGCGAAGGGCACGCGGCTGTCGCCGTCGACCTCGGCCAGTGCAAAGCCATCGCCATCAGGACCGGCAAATCGCAGGCGATCTTCACCGAAGAGCGAATAGGAGCCGAGCTCCTCTACGCCTTCCTTCGACAGGCGTTCCTGCCAGAAACCGAGTGTGCCCTTCGGCACGGAGAAGACGGTCTCGGAGACTTCACCGGCGCCGCGACCACCCTTGCCCATGTTGGCAAACGGGAAGTAGGTCATGACCGAGCCGGCATTGCCGACCTCGTCCCCGTAGTAGAGGTGGTAGACATCGGGAGCGTCGAAGTTGACGGTCTTCTTGACCCGGCGAAGGCCGAGGGTTTTCGTGAAGAAGTCGTTGTTTTCCTGGGCATCCGCGGCCATGGAGGTAACGTGATGCAGGCCTTTGATCTGGGTAAGCATGGCTCTGATCCTTTCCCGGCAATCGCGCCGGCTTTGTTCTGTTGAACAGAATATGGGCCATGGCTTTCCACGAGAGAATAGCTGTAATATTGTGGATATTATTGCAAAATGGACAACAATCAGATGGGCGAAGTCGAGGCTATCCGCACGTTCCTGACGGTCGCTGAACAAAGCAGCTTCAGTGCTGCCGCCCGTTTGCTCGGCTTGACACCCGCCTCGGTTACCCGAACGGTCTCCGGCCTTGAGGAACAGCTCGGCGTCCAGCTTCTGCTGCGCACCACGCGCAAGGTATCGCTGACCTCGGCCGGCGCCGCCTATGCAGCCCGTGTCGCACCACTGGTCGATGGCCTCGCACGCGCGACGGAAGAAACGCGTGACCTGCATAAGGTGACGGCCGGTTCGATCCGGGTATCAGCGCCGATGTCGCTCGGCATGAAAGTGCTTCCGACGGTGCTGTCGCAGTTCTCGATCATCCACCCGAAGACGAGCGTCGCAATCGAGTTGTCCGATCGCTTCGTCGATATCGTCGAAGAAAACTATGACCTCGCGATCCGCATTTCGGGGCCGCCGACGGACAAATCGACGATCTGGCGCAAGATCCGTCCCGTGCCCCGTCTTCTGGTGGCCTCGCCATCCTTCCTCGTGCAGAACGGTACACCGAAGCTGCCCGAGGACCTCGCGACACTCGAATGCCTGAGCTACCACGACCAGTCGAAGACCGAGACCTGGGAGCTGAGCAGGCCCGGGCAGACACGAACCGTCGAGGCGAACGGCCGCTTCTCGATCAACAATGGTGATTTCCTCTGCCGATTGGCCGTCGCCGGCGAGGGGATTGCCTTGCTGCCACGCTTCATCGTCGAGGACGAGTTGCGCGCAGGCTCGCTCGTCGAGGTTCTGCCCGGATGGACCACGCCGGAAATCTGGCTAACGCTCTACTATCCGCCCTATGAACATCTGCCGCTGAGGGTCGCGACCTTTTCGGATTTCTTCGAGGCTTTCGTCAAGGAGAGCTGGGACTCCGGACATCCGGCCTGACCACCTTCAGCGCTCGCGCCCGAAAAACTCACCGATCTCCTGCGCGATCTTGTCGGTCGCGATCGGGACCTCGACCTTCTTCACCTGCTCGAAGAGGGTTTCGGGAATGGCGGCCTTGCGAGCCTCGGCCAGCCCCTCGAAGAAGCGAGGCGAGAATTCCGGATGCGGCTGGTAGGACAGGCCCCAGTCGCCGTAGCGAATGACGGCGTTCTCGCAGGCATCCGTCTTGCCGACAACTTCTGCGCCCTCGGGCACGCGGATCACCTGATCCTGATGCCAGGCGAGCAGAACCTGTTCCTCACCCGTGTCGGAACGCTTGTAACGGACTGGACCGGCCGACCAGCCACCCTTGAACTTCTCCACTTCGCCACCGAGCGCCTTCGCCATCACCTGATGGCCGAAACAGATGCCGACCATGGGCACCTTGGCCGCATGCACCCGGCGAATGAAATCTTCGAGCCGGCGGATCCAGTCATGCTCTTCATAAACGCCGAACTTCGACCCTGTGAGCAGCCAGCCATCGACATCGGTCGGGCTGTCAGGAAACTCGCCGTCGACAACGAAGTATCGTTTGAAGGCAAAGTCGAACTTGCCGAGCAATGCGGCAAACATGTCGGCATAGTTGCCGTACTCGTTCGTGAGTTGGGTCGGCGAATGGCCTGTGACGAGGATGCCGATGGTCTTGGTGGTCATGGGATGTTCCTGCAGCATGGCAAAGAGGGTTTCACCTCTTGCACTCCGTCATTCTATACCAAATGTTAGTTTGATCAAATTTCAAGAGGGTGTCGGGCCAAATCGAATGGGAAAACGGTTCGGCACAGGACAAGGGCAGGAGAATTCGGTCGGATCATGGCGAGCGATGAACGCAAGGTGGAGGAATCGCTGAAGCAGCGGGTTTACCGAACGCTCCGCGCTCGGGTCATGTCGGGTGCCGTAGCCCCGGGCCTGCCGATCACGATCAACGGTGTCGCGGATGACCTGGGTGTCAGCGCCATGCCTGTGCGGGAAGCGTTGCATCGCCTCGTCGCCGACGGGGCACTGGAATACCTCGACAACCGCCGCGTCCGCGTCCCGGAAATGACCCTGTCGAAGTTCGAGGAGATCATTGCCGCCCGCACGGCGCTGGAAACGCTCGCCGCAATACGCGCCCTGCCGCACATCGATGCCATGCGGCTGGAGCGTCTGCACGAGATCGATTCGCAGATCGACGAAGCCTATGCCGCCGACGACCTGTTGCGCTCGACCGAACTCAACTTCCTCTTCCACCGCACCTTGTATGAGCCGGGCGCAAGTGGCGTGCTGCTGGACCTGATGGAATCGGTCTGGCTGCGCCTCGGCCCCTTCATGCGGCTGGCCACAGCAAAGCTGGAAGAAAGCTATCGCATCGACCGCCATGCCGAGGCGCTGGAGGCCATCCGGCGCCAGGACGCCAATGCACTCTCAGTGGCGATCGAGGCCGATATTCAGGATGGCGTCGGCCATCTCGGCCGGCATTTCCTCGGCAAGACCGTTCCGTCTCCTTGATCGCGGCAGCATAAGCAGGATCACCCGATTCAGACGACTGCGACCCTCCGCCCTGGCGCCGTTCATGACGCCGGCACTCTTCCGCACGAACCAACCGGGAGATGTGGAAGCACAGGCTCAGGCAAGCCTTGGCCTCTAGAACCGGATCATGCCAGGCGAGTTTTTTCGACCTGCCGGGCAAGACCTTGTGCCGGAAGACACTGAGAAGGTTGAGACGAATCGCCTCGATCGGATGGATGCCAACCGGTGAAATACCTTTGAGCACATTCGTTTGAAACCAAGAGGCCGATAGACATGACGTCGCCCATTTCCCTGCTCAGCCCTGCCCAGATCCGGGCACTTCCCAATTCGACGGTCAGCTCCTGGTCGGACGATGAGGTGAGCCAGCTCTCCAGCTCGCAGGTCAACGCGCTGACGTCGTCCCAGATATCCGCGCTACAAACCGAAGCGGTGGCGGGCCTCTCGACCTCACAGCTCAAGGCAATCGCCCCCCGTTCCATCACGGGCCTCACCCTGGACCAGATCACGGCTCTTTCGACCGAGGATGTCTCCAGTCTGGTCACCACCCAGGTCGCAGCCATGACGGCAACCCAGCTCGGGGGCCTGAACGCCGAACAGTCTGAGGCATTGACGCCAGCCCAGATCGCGAGACTGACCGCGACCCAGCTCAGCGCCTTCAGCGCCGAAGACCTTGCGACCTTCTCCGCCGAGGACATCGCCGCCATCAATACGGCCGCTCTCAGGGGACAGTCGCCGGAACGGCTGGCCGGGCTCTCGACAACTCAGATTGCCGCATTCAAACCCACTCAGATCGCAGCCTTGACCCCTGGGCAAATTGCAGCGCTGACACCTGCCCAGGTCGCAGCCTTCTCGAACACGCAGATTTCGGCCTTGAGCGCGACCCAGGTTGCCGCCTTGACGACCGACCAGCTCGGAGCTCTGTCGACGACACAATTTACCGCGATCAGTGCCCGCGCCGCTGTGGGACTGAGCACAACCCAGATCGCTGCGCTCGGAAACGAAAAGGTCGGAGCGATGACGACCGCCCAGTTGGGCGTGCTCAACTCCAGGCAACTTGCCGCACTGAGCGTCGATCAGGTTGCAGGTTTCTCGACCAGCCAGCTTGCCGCCATCAATCCGCGCGCCATTTCGGGCCTCACCACCGATCAGGTGGCAGGGCTGTCTCCCGCTCAGGTCGCAAGCCTGACCGGCGCGCAGATTACCGCGCTGACACGGACCCAGATGTCGGCCTTCAGCGATGATCAGCTTGCCGCTCTGACCACGACGCAGATCAGGGCCTTGAGTGCGACACAGATTGCCGCACTGCCGACCGCCACGGTCGCCGGCTTCACGACCACCCAGATTGCCGCACTCGCTCCCAAGACCATAGCCGGCCTGAACGCCGATCAACTCACGGCGATGAGCGTCGAGCAGCTGCGGAGCCTGAGCACGTCCCAGATTGCCGCCATGTCGGCAACACAGGTCGCCAGCCTTTCGACAACCCAGATTGCCGGCTTGTCGCCTGCCCAGATCGGTGCCTTCAGCTCCCCGGCCGTCACCGGCCTCACCTCGTCCCAGATCTCCACGCTGAGCCTCAGCCAGATCGCCGCCATGTCGACGACGCAGATTTCGGCGCTGAAGGCAACGCAGGTGGCAGCCTTGACGCCCGATCAGATCGCAGGCTTTACGCCGACGCAGATCCGCGGCCTGACCGGCAACCAGATCGTTGCCATGCCGGTGGACGCCATCGCCAGTTTCTCGGGCGAGCAGATTGCCGCTCTCAGCGTCCGCGCCATAGCGGGCCTCACTGCCGACCAGATCGGTGCGATGTCGATGGATCAGCTGGATGGGCTGAGCACCACGCAGATCGGCGCCCTCAGCGCTGCACAGATCGCGGCCATGCCGGCAGAGTTGATCGACGCCATGAGCCCGGCGAAGATCGCGGCCATCAGCACGAAGGCAATCACAGGCCTTACGGCAGAACGCATGGCAGCCCTTGGGCCTGACCAGATCGGGGCACTGACGAGTGCACAGATCAAGGCCCTGAAGGCGGAGCAGATCTCCGGACTGACGGCCTTCCAGACCGAGGCGATGTCGAACGGCCAGATTGCAGCCCTGACGGCAGCGCAGATTTCGGCACTTTCCGTGAGCGCGGTAAAGGCTTGGTCGCCGTCACAGATCGCATCACTTTCGCCAACCTCGATCACGGGACTGACCACAGATCAGATCACTGCTCTTGAGGACAGCCAGATCGACGGCCTCACCGCCGCGCAGATCGCGAGGATGACTGGCCCGCAGATTGGAGCACTGTCCGAAACCCAGCTGGCAGCATTGCTCCCGGCGGAGATTGCAGCGATCTCGACGAGCGCCATCTCCTCCATCTCCGCAGACAAGATCGACAGCCTGAGCCTCGAACAGATTGCCAGACTGACGACGGCCCAGATCGCCGCCATGAAGAACGAACAGGTCGTCGCCTTCACGCCGACCCAGCTCGCCTCATTGAGCGCAAGCCAGCTGCAGGCCGTCACGGCAGCCCAGATCGCATCGTTGTCGCCGAGCAATATCGCGTCGCTGTCGCGTGAACAGATTGCAGGCTTGTCCGCGCGCACCATTTCCGCCCTCAGTACCGATCAGATCGCCGCCATGTCGGCCGATCAGATCGATGCCATGACGGCGACACAGATTTCCGGCCTGACCGCAGCGCAACTCGGCGCCATGCGCAAATCCGACATCCTCGCCTTCCTGCCGACCGAGATCGCCGCGATCAACACCAGCGCATTCGCGAGCTTGGATGCCGAAACCATCGCGGCGCTGAACCTGGACCAGATCGCAGCCCTGACGCCGGCTCAGCTTGGCGCGATGAACGCGGAACAGGTGGCCGCCTTGACGCCGACCCAGGTGGACGTGTTGAGCGCAAAACAGATGGCCGGATTTGGTGCGACACAGGCTGCAGCGTTGACGACGGCCGCGCTCGGGGCCATGTCGCAGGAACAAATCGCGGCGCTGAGCGGGGCGGCAATATCCGCCCTGTCGACAAGCCAGATCGCATCACTGTCCACCAACCAGATCGAAGCCTTGACCACTGCGCAGATGGGCGCACTGACCGCAACGCAGGTCGCCGCCCTGACGCCGACCCAGCTTGCCAACCTGCCGACGGCGAAGCTGGCTGCCCTCAGCGCAGCCGGGATTGCCGGCATGACGACTCAGCAGATTGCCGCATTGGGCTCCGACCAGATCAGTGCCCTGACGGCTGCCCAGATCGCCTCCCTGACACCGGCTCAGATCGGGGCCCTCACGCCGCAACAGGTGACCCTCCTTTCGACGACGCAGATCGGCGCGCTTGGCGCCAGTCAGGTCGCCGCTTTGTCGAACGACAGTCTGGCCACCCTGACGAGCGAGAAGATCGCCGCACTGAATGCCAAGGCAATCCCGGGCCTCACCACCAGCCAGATCGCCTCCATGTCGACGACACAGATCGACAGTCTCAGCCAGACCCAGATTGCCGCCTTGACCGCCTCGCAGATCGGCGCGCTCTCGTCGGCGCAGCTGGCGACGCTCTCCAACGCCGAACTTGCCGCGATCGCGCCGACCGCGATCTCCGGCCTGTCGGCCGCCAACATCGCCGGCTTGAGCCAGGAACAGATCGGGGTGCTGACGGCAGCACAGGTCGGCGCCTTGACCTTCGATCAGCTGAATGCCCTGCGGCCCGACCAGCTCGGCGTCATGACCGCAACGCAGATCGGCGCTCTGACGGCAACCCAGATTGCCTCGCTGTCGGCAGGAACCATCTCGGCCCTCTCTGCCACACAGATTGCGGCCATCTCCACGAAGGCCATTCCGGGCTTGAGCACCGCACAGATTGCGACGCTGACGGCCAGCCAGATCGACGCAATGACCTCCGCCCAGTTCGGCGCGTTGAACGCCACGCAGCTGGCCGCCTTCAGCCCGACCGCACTCGAAACTCTGACCTCCGCAGACATTGCGGCCTTGTCGCCGAGTGCCATTGGCGGTCTGGCGCCTGCGGTCTTTGCAACGCTGCAGCCTGAGCAGATCTCCGCCCTGACCACGGGCCAGGTTGCAGCTCTCAGCTATCATCAGTTGCGGGCGATGACGCAGGACCAGGTCGGGGCATTGACCACCGCCCAGGTCGGCGCGATGAACGCCATCCAGCTGGCGACACTGGGCACGGACAAGCTGAACTTCTTGTCGACAACCCAGATCGCAGCCATGGACCCGAAGGCGATCGGCGGCTTGACGGTGACACAGGTCAGCGCGCTCTCTGCGGACCAGGCGGAGGCCTTGACGCCGGCTCAGGTCGCCGGTTTGAATTCGGCGCAGTTGACGGCCCTTGGCGCCACCAATTTCAGAACCTTCTCGGCTGAAGACATCGCAGCCATCAGTGCTCAGGCGCTTCCTGGCCTGACGGTGAGCCAGATCTCCAACATGACGCCAGCCCAGCTCCAGGCGATCAGCGCCACCCAGTCCAACAATCTGAGCCCTGAGCAGATCGCAGCGGTGCTTGCGGCCTATCAGGCCGTCTGATGCCGTGGTCATGAGGTCGGCCAACAGCCGGCCTCATCTCAGTTTCGGATCGTGAACTGGACACGATCCGCCGGGAACCGGGTCACCGCGAACTGGATCGGGAGACCTTGCGGGTCCGTATTGAGGGCGCGCGTGACGAGAACGATTGCACCCGGCGTCAACTCCAGATGCACCACGTCGTCAGGCTCCGCATGAACGGCTGAAATCTCCGTCACGTCGCGCAGATAGTCATCGACGCCGCAGGCCGACAGGGCCCGGGTGATCGAACCGGTTTCGGCAAAGGCCTTGTCGATCCCGGCAAAACGTTCGGCGGGAAACCACATGGTCGAGCGCGAGACAGCCCGTCCATCCGCTTTTCGCACACCGTCCAATCTCAACACCTCGTCACCCGGCGACAGCTGCAAACGTCCGATCAGTTCAGACGTGGCTACTTCGCGCGTGGATGAAAGAAGAATACCCTTCAAATCACGCGCCTGCTCACCGATTCCTTCCGTAAAGCGCGTCCGCCGGCCGATCGGAAAATCGAACTTGTCGCGCTGGGTGATCATTGTACCGCGGCCCTGTGCCGCACGCACGATCCCTTCCTGCTGAAGGGCTGCGAGCGCCGCGCGTACCGTGTGGCGGTTGACGCCGAATTCCTGCGCCAGCGCAGTCTCGGCCGGCACCATGCCCGTCCCGTCATAAAGACCTGCCAGGATATTGGCGCGGATCCGATCGGAAATCTGACGCCACAGGGCGACGCCCCTCTGTTTTTGCATCACCGGAATTGGGCTCCCTGTCACAAGCTTGTCACGACCAGCGGTTACTCCTAAAGTAACTTGTATGGTTGTCTATATTACTAGACATTTCGAGGACTGACAATGCACACAGCCAACGAAATTCAATCCGGTGCACAATCCGACCGAAAGCGCATCGTCGACCTGCTGGCCAGAGCAAGCCTGGCCGAACTGCAAGATGCCCTTGCGACGATCGACCCTGTTCCCGTCTTCACGGCGCTCCGCGGCCCGGAGACTGGCCTGTTGATGGTCAAGGGTCGCATTGGCGGCGGGGGCGCACCCTTCAATCTCGGTGAAGCGACCGTGAGCCGGGCCAGCGTGCGGCTCGCCGACGGACGGATCGGACACGGATATCGTCTCGGAACCGACCGGAAGGCTGCAAACCTGTCGGCCGTACTAGATGCCTTGGCACAAGAAGAGACGACGCGAGTAGCACTGGAATCTCGCCTCTTGGCTCCTCTCGAAGCCCGCCTTGCGTCGGAAGCCGAACAGCTCGAAGCCGAAACGGCCGCCACGAAGGTCGATTTCTTCACCATGGTTCGCGGAGAAGACTGATGCTTGACCATATCGAAACCCTGGACGGCGGCTTCCCCGACGCCGTAACACATGCGCAGAAAATCTTCCGCGCCGTCATGGATGCCATGGCGCGGCCCGGCAACTTGGGCCACGTCGAGGTGCCGGTCGCCCCGCCGGCACCGCTTGGCATCGCAGCCGGTGCTCTTCTGCTGGCACTCTGCGACCATGACACGCCCATCTGGGTCTCATCGACCCTTGCAAAATCGGCCCTCCCCGCCTGGATCGGCTTCCATACCGGTGCAAGCCTGACCAGCGAGAGATCCGAAGCCAGGTTCGCCTTTGTCGAAGCCGGCATCCCGGTTCCTTCACTCACGCAGTTCGCGCTCGGTACCCAGGATTATCCGGATCGATCGACGACGCTCATGATCGAGGTCGCGGCGCTCGACGGCGGCCGGCCGCTGGAACTGACCGGCCCGGGCATTCGCGAAACCGCGGTGATCGCGCCGAAGGGTCTGCCGGAAACCTTTATGCGGCAGTGGAGTGACAATGGCGCGATCTTCCCGCGCGGGGTCGATGTCATCCTGACCTGCGACCGACGCTTTGCAGCACTTCCGCGCACCACCAAGATCCGTGAGATGGAGGCCTGAGCCATGTATGTTGCCGTCAAAGGTGGCGAAAAGGCCATCGCCAATGCGCACAAGCTCCTCGCCGACCGCCGCCGCGGTGACAGGTCGCTGCCGTCGGTGACGATCGACCAGATCGTTGCCCAACTCGGCCTCGCTGTCGACCGCGTCATGGCCGAAGCCTCGCTCTACGACTGCGCGCTGGCGGCCCTCGCCCTCAAGCAATCGCGCGGCGACATGATCGAGGCGATCTTTCTGCTGCGCGCCTATCGCACGACGCTGCCGCGCTTCGGCGCCTCGCGCCCCGTCGAGACAGGCCGGATGCGCGTCGAACGCCGCGTCTCCGCCACCTACAAGGATCTGCCCGGCGGACAGCTACTTGGACCCACCTTCGACTATACCCACCGCCTGCTGGATCCTTCGCTGCTCCAGGACGACGCCGTGGAAACGGGCGAGCAACGCGAGGAAGGTCTGGACCATGTCATGCGGGTCTCGGACATTCTCGACGGGGAAGGGCTGATCGAGCCGGACGGCGAGATGCCGGTAGATCACATCGCAGGCGACATCACCCGTGAACCGATGGAATTCCCCATGCCCCGCGACCTGCGCCTGCAAGCGCTCGCCCGCGGCGACGAGGGTTTCCTCCTCGCACTCGGCTATTCGACCCAGCGCGGTTATGGCCGCTCGCATCCCTTTGTCGGCGAGATCCGCATGGGCCTCGTGGAGATCGAATTCGACGTGCCGGAACTCGGCTTTGCCGTCGCGCTCGGCGAAATCCGGGTGACCGAATGCCAGATGGTCAACCAGTTCAAGGGCTCGGCCAAGGCCCCGCCGCAGTTCACCCGCGGCTATGGTCTCGTGTTCGGCCAGAGCGAGCGCAAGGCCATGGCCATGTCGCTCGTCGACCGGGCGCTCCGCACCCAGGAATTCGGCGAAGACGTCGTAGCACCGGCCCAGGACGAGGAATTCGTGATTTCCCATTGCGACAACGTCCAGGCGACCGGCTTCGTCGAACATCTGAAGCTGCCGCATTACGTCGACTTCCAGGCCGAACTGGATCTCGTCCGCCGGGTGCGGGCGAAGCACGATGCCACCAAGACCGAACAGACAGAACTGAAGGAGGCAGCAGAATGAGCGCGCCGGCCACAGAACTCGCCACCTACAATTTCGCCTATCTCGACGAACAAACCAAGCGAATGATCCGCCGCGCGATCCTGAAGGCGATCGCCATTCCTGGCTATCAGGTGCCCTTCGCCTCGCGCGAGATGCCCATGCCCTATGGCTGGGGCACCGGCGGCGTTCAGGTCACCGCTTCGATCATCGGACGCGATGACACGTTGAAGGTCATAGATCAGGGCGCCGACGACACGACAAACGCCGTCTCGATCCGGGCCTTCTTCCAGAAGGTGGCCGACGTCGCCGTGACCACGAAGACCAGCGAAGCAACAATCATCCAGACCCGTCACCGCATACCCGAGGAGAAGCTGAAGGAAGGCCAGGTCTTGGTCTACCAGGTGCCGATCCCCGAACCTCTGCGCTTCCTCGAGCCCCGCGAAACCGAGACCCGCAAGATGCATGCGCTGGAAGAATACGGCCTCATGCATGTGAAGCTCTACGAAGACATCGCCAAGCATGGCCGGATCGCCACGACCTATGCCTATCCGGTGAAGGTCGAGGGACGCTACGTCATGGACCCCTCGCCGACGCCGAAGTTCGACAATCCGAAGATGCACATGTCGGAAGCCCTGCAGCTCTTCGGCGCCGGTCGCGAGAAGCGCATCTATGCCGTGCCGCCCTACACCGACGTCGTCAGCCTCGATTTCGAGGACCATCCCTTCGAGATCCAGACCTTCGACAAGCCCTGCGCGCTCTGCGGTGCCCACAACGTCTATCTCGACGAAGTGGTGCTCGACGACAAGGGCGGCCGGATGTTCGTCTGCTCGGATACCGACCACTGCGAGACCCGCCAGGCCGAGGGCCATGCCGGCGAAATGCTCGCCCCGAATAAGGAGGCCGCCGAATGAGCGACCAACCGCTTCTCAAGGTTCGCAACCTTTCGAAATTCTATGGCAACCGCATCGGCTGCTCGAACGTCTCCTTCGACCTCTGGCCGGGCGAAGTGCTGGCCATCGTCGGCGAAAGCGGATCGGGCAAGACGACGCTTCTGAACTGCCTCTCGACCCGATTGATGCCGACGACTGGCAGCGTCGACTACCACATGCGCGACGGCCAGTACCGCGAGCTTTACCACATGGGCGAGGCCGAGCGCCGCTTCCTCATGCGCACGGACTGGGGCTTCGTGCACCAGAACCCCGCCGACGGACTGCGCATGACGGTGTCTGCCGGCGCCAATGTCGGCGAGCGCCTGATGGCGATCGGTGACCGGCACTATGGAAAGATCCGCCAGACGGCGAGCGAATGGCTGGAGCGCGTCGAGATCTCGACCGACCGCATCGACGACCAGCCGCGTGACTTCTCCGGCGGCATGCGCCAGCGCCTGCAGATCGCCCGCAATCTCGTGACCGGTCCCCGTCTTGTCTTCATGGATGAACCGACCGGCGGTCTCGACGTCTCGGTCCAGGCGCGCCTGCTCGATCTCGTCCGTGGCCTCGTCAACGATCTCGGCCTGTCCGCCATCGTCGTCACCCACGATCTCGCCGTCGCACGTCTTCTGTCGCATCGGATGATGGTGATGAAGGATGGCAACGTCATCGAACATGGTCTGACCGACCGCGTCCTCGACGACCCCCGCGAACCCTATACCCAGCTGCTCGTATCCTCGATCCTGCAGGTCTGACGGAGATATCAATGGCTACGCCCCTCATCGTTTCGGAAGTCGCGAAAAGCTTCACCATGCATCTGCGCGGCGGGCTCGTCTTGCCTGTCATCTCCAACGTGTCCTTCTCGGTGGCAGCGGGAGAATGCGTCGTGCTCGGCGGCCCCTCGGGCATCGGAAAGAGCTCGATCCTGAAAATGCTCTATGGCAACTACGCCGTCGACCAGGGCCAGATCCTGGTCGATCACGGCGGCCGGATCGTGGATATTGCAAGCGCCGATCCGCGCACAGTGCTCGAAGTTCGGCGCGGCACGCTCGGCTATGTCAGTCAATTCCTGCGCACCGTCCCCCGCGTCTCGACGCTCGATGTCGTCGCCGAACCGCTCGTTGCACGCGGCGTGGCGGCTGAAGAAGCCCGCGAACGCGCCAGCGAACTCCTGAGCCGGCTAAATTTACCGCGGGATCTCTGGCAGTTGCCCCCTTCCACCTTCTCCGGTGGCGAGCAGCAGCGCGTCAACATCGCACGCGGCTTCATCACCGATCATGCGGTATTGTTGCTCGACGAGCCCACGGCCTCGCTCGACGCCACGAACCGCGCCGTGGTCGTCTCGATGATCCGCGCCAAGAAGGAGGCAGGCGTTGCCCTGCTCGGCATCTTCCACGACGAGGAAGTCCGCGAAGCGGTAGCCGATCGGATCCTCGACGTCATGCAGTTCTCGCCCCGCAAGGCCGCCGCATGACGAAGAAACTCGGAATTGAACCTCTCGTCCACGAGACCGCGCGGGTCGTGAATTCGACGCTCGGCCGCTACACGGAAGTCGCCGATCGCTGCCGCCTCGATGAGGTCGAAATGGGCGACTACTCCTACATCATGCAGGACGGCTCCATCTGGTGCGCGACGGTCGGCAAGTTTGCCAACATTGCGGCTGCCGTGCGCATCAACGCGACCAACCATCCGACCTGGCGCCCCACATTGCACCACTTCACCTATCGCGCCGCCGACTATTTCGATGGCGCGGAAAACGATCACGACTTCTTTGCCTGGCGTCGCGGAAACCGCGTGGTGATCGGACACGACGTCTGGATCGGTCATGGCGCAACTGTGTTGCCGGGCGTCACGGTCGGAGACGGTGCGGTGATCGGCGCGGGCGCTGTCGTGTCACGCGATGTGGCTCCCTACACCATCGTCGGCGGCGTTCCGGCAAGGCTGATCCGCGAGCGGTTTCCCGGACCGGTTGCCGAGCGCATGCGGGCGCTCGCCTGGTGGGACTGGGATCATGACCGGCTCTTCGCAGCACTCGACGAGTTTCGTCACATGGACGCCGACGCATTCATCGAAAAACACCGTTAAATTAATAATTTTCAGTGTCTTACGTAGTTTAACAAATCCTACATAAAACTGACATTCACATTTCACGGCCCACCGCTAATGCATTCCCTGCACCGCAATTAATGACGGCGAAGGAAAGACGATGCTCTTCAGGCTGGACAACCTCACCCGCCAGTTCGGGACCAACAAGGCCGTGGACTCGGTGACACTGGAGATCCCGACTGGCCAGATGGTCGGCGTGATCGGCCGCTCGGGTGCCGGCAAGTCGACCCTGCTGCGCATGATCAACCGTCTTGTGGATCCGACCTCCGGCAGCATCCTGTTCGGCGATCTCGAGATCTCCAATCTTCATGGTACGGCGCTGCGCAACTGGCAGCGCGACTGCGCCATGATCTTCCAGCAGTTCAACCTCGTGCCGCGCCTCGACGTGCTGACCAACGTTCTTCTTGGTCGGTTGAATCATCGGTCTACCGCGCTTTCGATCCTTAACGTCTTCACCCGCGAAGAGCGCCTGATGGCGATCGCCGCCCTGGAGCGCCTCGGCATCGAGCAGACCGCCATGCAGGCGGCCGGCACGCTGTCCGGTGGTCAGCAGCAGCGCGTAGCCATTGCCCGCGCACTCATGCAGTCGCCGAAGATGATCCTTGCCGACGAGCCGATCGCTTCGCTCGACCCACTCAACGCCAAGATCGTCATGGACGCGCTACGCGACATCAACGAACGCGAAGGCATCACCGTCATCACCAACCTGCACACGCTGGATACCGCGCGCAATTATTGCGAGCGCATCATCGGCATGGCGCGGGGCCGTGTGGTCTTCGACGGCACGCCGGCCCAGCTGACGGCGGAAGCCGTGCATGAGATTTACGGCGCCGACCAGTATGGCGCCGGCATCGACGAGACCATGACCTCGACGAGCATCAACATCGCGCATCAGAACAACGAGTTGCGCAAGATCCCATCCGCCGGCCTCCGCCCCCTCGCAGCTGCCGAGGCCTGAGCGACGACGATCGCAGGCCCTGCGACAAGGGCAAAGAGTCAGGACATACCCTCATCCTACGAACCAGGAGATGATCTCATGTTGAAGAAGACACTGCTTGCCACGGCAGCTCTCGTTGCTCTCGCGTCCGGCGTTCATGCCGAAGATCTCAAGGAATTCCGCATCGGCATCCTCGGCGGCGAAAACGAAGCCGACCGCCTGCGCAACTTCCAGTGCATGACCGAAAAGCTGCCGTCGGTTCTCGGCGTGGAAAAGGTCTCGCTCTTCCCGGCCGCCGACTATGACGGCGTGATCCAGGGCCTGCTCGGCGGTACGCTCGACTACGCCGAACTCGGCGCCTCCGGCTACGCCAAGATCTACCTCTCCAACCCGACCGCCGTCGAGCCGATCCTGACCACCGTCCAGACAGACGGCGCCAAGGGTTACTACTCGATCATGGTGGCCCGCAAGGACGCCGGCATCAAGACGGTTGCCGACCTGAAGGGCAAGAAGCTCGGCTACGCCGATCCGGACTCAACCTCCGGCTACCTCGTTCCGCTCGTCACGCTGCCGGAAGCACTTGGCGCTCCGGTTGATCAGGTTGTCGGCTCCACCGGCTTCGGCGGTGGTCACGAAAACCTCGTCCTCGAAGTTCTGAAGGGCACCTTCGATGCCGGCACGACCTTTGGCTCGGGCGTTGGCGAGTTCAAGGACGGCTACACCTCGGGCAACCTGCGCAAGATGGTCGACAAGGGCATCCTGAACATGGATGACCTGGTTGAAGTCTGGAAGTCCCCGCTGATCCCGAATGGTCCGGTTGTTGTCCGCACCTCGATGAACGATGACATGAAGGCCAAGTTCAAGCAGTTCATGATGGACCTGCCCACCTCTGACCCGGCCTGCTTCTCGGCTGTTCAGGGCGGCGACTTCAAGGGCTTCACCGAAGTCAACGTCGACTTCTACAAGCCGATCATCGACGCCCGCAAGGCGACCATCGGCGGCTGATCCTGACGCATCCCAGAAGACCGCCGGTCGGACTTGGCCGGCGGTCTTTCCTTTCAGTCTCTTCGAAGGACTAGCGGCGATGGCCTTGACGGCGACACAGCCCCCCCTCAGTGAACGCGGCGCGATCGTCGAGCGCCACTGGCAGGAACTCGCCGCCAGGCGGCGCATGTATACCGGCCTCGGCGCCGTCATCCTGATCCTCGCGATCACAGGTTCGCTTTGGTTCGCCAACGAGACCAATGCCGGAAAGTTCTTCGACCGCCTCCCCTACTTCTTCGACTTCGTCGGCGAGCTCGTTCCCCGCGATGGCTGGGAGATCGGCCGGGCGCTATTCGACCTGCCCTCGCCTTATGACGACGGGAGCATGAAGTTCAACTATCCGGAAGGCCGGCTCTACCTGACGGACAGCCTCTATCTGCCGGAGTATTTTCACAAGATGCTGGAGACGGTGAACATCGCGCTGTTCTCGACCATCATCGCCGTGATCTTCGGCTATGCGCTCGCTTTCCTCGCTGCCCGCAACACCATGCCCTACGCCGTCATCCGCTGGCCGGTCCGCCGCGTCATGGAAATTCTGCGCGCCTTTCCGGAAGTTGTCATTGCCGGCTTCTTCCTCGCGATTCTCTCCCTTGGGCCGATCCCGGCCATCATCGCCGTCACGGTGCACACGATCGGCGCGCTCGGAAAGCTCTTCTTCGAGGTGATCGAGAACGCCGACATGCGCCCGGACGAGGGACTGAAAGCCGTCGGGGCCAACTGGTTCGAGCGCGTCTGGTTCGGCTTCACACCTCAGGTCATGCCAAACTTCATGAGCTATTTCCTGCTGCGCCTGGAAATCAACGTGCGCGCCTCGACCATCATCGGCGCCGTCGGAGGTGGCGGGATCGGCGAAGCGCTCCGGCTTTCGATCGGCCAGGGCCACGAAGCCAAGACGCTCGCGATCATTCTCCTTCTTCTCTCGACGGTCATCGCCGTCGACCAGTTCTCGGCCTGGCTGCGCCGCAAGCTGGTCGGCGAACAGGCCTTCCAGTCGGTCACGTGAGGTTTGCCATGTCGACGATCAACGCCGCCGAACTGAACCGCCTCGCCGAACGCTATCCGCATGTACTGGAGCTCAGCTTCTGGCAACGCTACCGGGCACCGATCTCGATCGGCGTGCTGGCGATCTACCTCCTGTTCTGCTGGTGGTTCTTCGCCATCGGCAAGACGCTCACCCAGGCGAACTGGGGCATTGCCGGCAATTATCTCGCCGACTGGGTTTCCTATGAGATCCGTCCCGAATTCGACATCGATGCCGATGGCGCGATGACGATCACCTATCCCCGTTTCGACCCGATCGGCCCGAACCCGAATCCGGACTGGATAGAGACGACCCGCGAGACCATTACCCGCCAGGCTGCGGTCCCGTCCGAGACCTCGGCAGCGGTAGCGGCACCTGCTGCAACGGCGGCAGGATCCACCTTCAGCTTCATGGCACCTTCGGCACCGGAGGCAGGCGCAAGCCCAACGGCGCCGGCACCTCCGACGGCTCCAGCGATGCCAGCCAAAGAGGACGTGATCACTGCGGCGCGTGTCTCGCTGGGAGGCGACGCTTCCGTCGACATCAACGGCGACCGCGTCCTGCTGACGCGGGGAGATCAGACGATCGCGCTCTTGCTCGACCGCAACGCCGATACGGTCACCATCGAAGGCGCGGGCGCCGATTGGGTCGACCAGCGACAGCCCGGCGGACGCGTCACCGCCTTTTTCGGCACGGCTGGCTGGCTCGATGTGTCATCCGATCGCGTCCGGGTCCGAAACCGCTTCCTGGGCTGGGCCAATTTCATTTTCGACATCAACTCGCCCTTCTTCGCCCTTTCCGCTGGCCAGGTCTTCGAGAGGATCACCTCGGACGATCGGATCGACCCGAAGATGAGCAATCTGGCGCTTGCCTGGAACAACATCCTCTACAATTCCTCCTGGCAGCATCTCGATGTCTGGACCAAACTGCTCCAGACGGTTGTCATGGCCTTCATGGGCACACTGCTTGCCATGTTGGTCGCCTTTCCGCTCTCCTTCATCGCGGCACGCAACATCACCCGCAATCGGCCGGTCAACCAGATCACCAAACGCTTCTTCGACTTCGTCCGGTCGGTCGACATGCTGATCTGGGCGCTGTTCTTCACCCGCGCCTTCGGTCCCGGACCGCTCGCGGGTATCTCGGCGATCTTCGTCACCGACACGGGCACGCTCGGCAAACTCTATGCCGAAGCTTTGGAGAACATCGACGACAAGCAGCGCGAGGGCGTGAAATCGGTCGGTGCGCCGGCAGCGGCCGTCCAGCGATTCGGCGTGCTGCCGCAGGTCATGCCGGTCTTCGCTTCCCAGGCTCTCTATTTCTGGGAATCGAATACGCGCTCGGCGACCATCATAGGCGCTGTCGGCGCTGGCGGCATCGGTCTCAAGCTCTGGGAAGCCATGCGCACCAATTCCGACTGGGAAAACGTCGCCTATATGGTGCTGCTGATCCTGATTGTGGTGTTCCTATTCGACGCCATCTCCAATAGCCTGCGCTCCCGCCTGATGGGCAGGAGCCGCCACTGATTTGCACGGTTCGGGGCTATATTCCCGCACCGCCCGATACGAAAGACTTGTTCCTTGCGCTACGCCATCTACTTTTCACCGCCCGCCACGGACCCGCTGACACGCGCGGCAGCGGTCTGGCTGGGGCGCGATGCCTTCACCGGGGAAGAATATCCACGCACGGCAGAGCACGGCCTTTCGGTAGAAGAATTGGATGCATTGACGGCCGATCCAAGACGTTATGGCTTTCATGCAACGCTCAAGGCACCCTTCCGCCTTGCGGATGGCACAAGCGAGGCTGAACTGCTGACGGCCCTGGGCGATTTCGCCCGGAAGACTGCGCCCTTCGAGATCCCGTCGGTCGTCGTCAGCCAGCACGGGCGGTTCTTTGCACTGGTTCCCGAAGTGCTGCACCTACCCCTTCAGGACTTCGCCGGCGCCCTTGTCCAGACCTTCGAGCCCTTTCGCGCGGCTCTTTCAGAGGCAGATATCCAGCGACGAAAGCCGGACAGGCTGCCACAGCGCCAGCGCGAAAATCTCATGCAGTGGGGTTATCCCTACGTCTTCGACGACTTCCGTTTCCACATGACGCTGACCATGCCCGTCTCCGAGGCCCAAGCGCCGACAATGGCCAACCTCCTCGCCGAGCGCTTCGGTGATTTCATCGCTCGTCCGCTCAGGATCGACAGTCTCACGCTCGCTATTGAGCCCGAGCCTGGTGCTCCCTTCCTCGTCCATTCATGGCTGCCGCTCACGGCCGCCCAACCGAACGGCTGATCCCATGTCCGAACAGATCTTTTCCAATGCCCGCATCGTCCTTGAAGACCGAATCGTCGACGGCAGTGTTCTCGTTCGCGACGGCAAGATCGCATCGATCGATGAAGGTCCGAGCCGCACCGGCGAGGACTTCGGCGGCGATTACCTGATCCCGGGCCTCGTCGAACTGCACACCGATCACCTGGAATCGCATTATTCGCCCCGTCCGGGTGTGCGCTGGCACATGACCTCGGCCATCCAGGCGCACGACGCCCAGATCGTAACCTCTGGTATCACCACCGTCTTCGACTGCCTGCGTATGGGCTCGGACGAGGACGGCGGTTTCGACAAGGGTGAAATGCGCGATATGGCCGACGCCATCCAGGCTGCCGAACGGGACGATCGCCTCCGGGCCGAGCACCTCATTCACCTGCGCTGCGAGGTCGCCTCTGACAATGTGCTCGAGCACTTCGCCGATTTCGAAAACGACCCGCATGTCCGTCTCGTCTCGCTGATGGACCATTCGCCGGGCCAGCGCCAGTTCCAGACGATGGAGCAGTACACCCTCTACTACAAGACCAAGCGCGGCCTGACCGACGAACAGTTTGCCCGCTTCGTCGAAAGGCGCCTTTCGCTCTCCAGGCGCTATTCGACGCTGCATCGCGATGCCCTCGCCAAGGCCTGCGCCGAACGCGGGATTACGGTGGCAAGCCACGACGACGCGACGCTCGCCCATGTCGAAGAAGCCAAGGGGCATGGCGTGAAGCTCGCCGAATTCCCAACCAGCATCGAGGCTGCTGAAGCCTCGCACCAGTCCGGCATGAGCGTGCTCATGGGCGCGCCAAACGTGGTGCGCGGCAAGTCCCATTCCGGCAACATTGCCGCCCGCGATCTCGCAAAACGCGGCGTGCTCGACGTCCTTTCGTCCGACTACGTGCCCCTCAGCCTTCTGCATGCCAGCTTCGTTCTCGCCGACGAGATCGACGGCATCGCCCTGCCGCAGGCAATCGCCATGGTGACGGCCACACCCGCCAGAACCGTCAACCTGTCTGATCGGGGCCGCATCGAAACCGACCTGCGGGCCGACCTCGTCCGCGTCCGCCGTGATGAGGGCGTTCCGGTCATCCGCGCCGTGTGGCGGGAAGGGCGCCGGGTGGCCTGATGACGCAAGCGGCGAAGGACACGGCGACCAAGAAGGAAACGGCGAGCGGCACGTTGGTCGCCGTCGTCGGCCCAAGCGGCGTCGGCAAGGACAGCCTGATCGACATCGCCCGGCGCCATTTCGCCGGTCGGGACGATCTGCGCTTCGTTCGCCGCGTGATCACACGCGCTGAAGACTCCGTTGGCGAAGACCATCACGCGGTCACGCCGGAAGCTTTCGAGGAGCTCTCGAAGTCCGGGGCCTTTGCCGTGAGCTGGCAGGCCCACGGCCTCGGCTATGGCATCCCCGCAGACGTCTACGACGACCTCGCCTCCGGCCATGTCGTCATCGCCAATGGATCCCGCTCCGCGCTCGACGCATTCCACGCCGCATTTCCGCACCTCGTGGTGGTCAATGTCACGGCGCGTCCGGAGATCCTGGCCAAACGCCTCGCATCGCGTGGACGTGAGACCGCCGCCGACATCGAAGCACGCCTCGCACGGTCGTCCGAACCTCTACCGCCAGGGCTGCACATCGTCACCATCGACAACAGCGGCGAGCTCGATCTAGCCGGGAAGGAACTTGTGAACCTGATCGAGGATCTGTTCGACAAGGGCTGAGATCCGGTTGCGCGCCCTCAAATGCACGCCGGCCAAGCCCTTCTGCGGTCATATTGGTCAGGGGTCGATGGCGCAGGGTGTCTCATTGCGGCAACGCAACCCTTACGCTGCGACGAATGCGGCCGATTTTCCCGCTTTCATCTTGACTCCATGGGACGCCTCACGTATGCGACGCTCGACTAAAAGCGTGGGTGAACTGCGCCTTGTGTTCTTCGCAATACGCGAAGCTGAACCGGCGGAACGAAGGTTCCGCTCCTCCGACTGGCAAAAAGACGGCCCCTCGCAAGGGGAGAGCCGGAACGAACATGAAAGGATAAACAATGTTCGCAGTCATCAAAACTGGCGGTAAGCAGTACCGCGTAATCGCCAACGACGTGCTGACCATCGAAAAGCTGGAAGCCGAAGCTGGTGCAACCATCGAATTCACCGAGATCCTGATCGTCGGCGAAGGCGAAACAGCGACCATCGGCGCGCCCTTCGTGGCTGGCGCCAAGGTCACGGCCGAAGTTGTCGAGCAGATGCGCGGCAAGAAGGTCATCGCCTTCAAGAAGCGTCGTCGTCAGAACTCCAAGCGTTCGCGCGGCCATCGTCAGCACCACACCGTGGTGCGTATCACCGACATCGTCGCTGCCTGAAGCGCGTCTAAGAACAAGGTTTAAAGGAGAACTCCCATGGCACACAAAAAAGCTGGCGGTTCCTCGCGCAACGGTCGCGATTCCAATTCCAAGCGCCTCGGCGTGAAGAAGTTCGGTGGCGAAGTCGTCATTCCGGGCAACATCATCGTGCGTCAGCGCGGCACCCAGTGGCATCCGGGCGCGAACGTCGGCATGGGCAAGGACCATACCATCTTTGCACTCACGGCCGGCAATGTGGACTACCGTACGAAGTCGAACGGTCGAGTCTTCGTGTCTGTAATGCCGAAAGCCGAAGCAGCGGAATAAGCCGGTAGCGCTCTAAAACAGCCGGCGTCTCATCGACCCGGCTGACCGCATCAGGTTCAGTCTAGAAAAAAGGGGAGATGGGGCGCCATCTCCCCTTTTTTCTTGTCCAACGAAGGAGACTGAACCATGCAAAGTCTGATGTCGAGGGATGACCAATCACGGTCACCCGAAGAACAACCAAGGCCTGATCGGCCGAGGAGCGATTGCCCCGTCTTGTTGTCGCAAAGGCTCGTCCTGCGCGCACCTCACATCGAAGACATCGACGCCCTTGCCCATCTCGCCAACAACGCCGCCATCGCCACCATGGTGGCGCGCATGCCGCATCCCTACACGGCGAAAGACGCGGCCGACTTCGTGCGACGCACGAATATCGGCGAGATCGGCAAGTGCGTCTATGCCATCACGAAAGCAGACAATGGCGAGTTCCTCGGTTGCTGCGCGCTAGAGCCCAATCCCGTCGACGATACGACGCTGGAATTGGGGTATTGGCTGGGTGAACCCTATTGGAACAAGGGCTACGCGACCGAAGCGGCCCATGCACTGATCGACATGGCATTTCGTACCCGCGAATGGGTGTCTCGCATCGATGCGCGCTGCCGGGTGACCAACATCGCGTCGCGTCGCGTCATCCAGAAGTCCGGCTTCCAGTTCCAGGGCACCGGCATGGTCGGCAACCTCGCCATGGGCGGCACCGTGCCCGTCGAATGGTACAGGCTCGACCGCAAGACCTGGCTGTCGCTGAAGAGCTGGGGAGAGATGCGATGAGCGCGATGCTGGCGGAAAGGCCCGCAATCACGCCGGCAATGCCTGGTCCTTGCCCGGTCATCGAAACCGAGCGCCTCGTCCTGCGTCCCCACCGGATGCAGGACGCGGATGCGATCGCCGCCTCGCTCGGCGATTTCAGCGTCGCCCGCATGTTGACGCGTGTGCCGGCTCCCTATGATCGCGAGGACGGTCGCGATTGGCTGAACATGGTGACATCAGGGTTGAAGCCCGACTGGCATCTCGCCCTTACGCTCGACGGCGTGCATGTCGGTGTGGTCTCCTTGGAACTGCGGCACGGCCTCTGGCACATCGGCTATTGGCTGAACCGCTTCTACTGGGGCCGCAGCCTGATGACGGAAGCAGTGGACTCAGCACTTGACCGCTTCTTCCAGCGGTTGCCGCAGGCCGAAATCCTCGGTGGCGCCTTCGCCGACAATCCGGCCTCGCTCCGCCTGCTGGAGGCACGCGGCTTTCGGACCATTGGCGTCCGGGATGTCTTCTCCAAGGCACGCAACGCCATGGCACCGCTCGTGGAGTCGCGGCTTTCGCAGGCAGACTTTGCAGCGCGCCGTCGCAAAGCATAGCCGACAATGCTCCGGGCGCTCACCGCCCGGAGCTCAACCCTCCGCCAAATCGACCCAGACCGGAAAATGGTCGGAGCCGAAGGCGGAAATGTCCACCCGGCAGGTCTTCAGACGATGGACGAGACCTCCACTGACGAAACAATAGTCCAGATGCATCCGCAACCCATCTTCGCTGATCCAGCTGTAGCCGTCCAACGGGCGGGCCTTCAGGTACGCTTCGGCATCCGTCGGATAGCCGGTGCGCGGCGCGCGCCCGTAATAAGCGTCGTTCCGCCCGACCATCGCGATGTATTCCGGACTTTCCGGCTCCATGTTGAAGTCGCCCATAACAAGGAATTCCAACGGCAGCGGCGGATCCGCCACGGCAAATTCCACGGCTCCGGTCAACGCGCCGCCCTCCTCCAGAAAGCCGAAGGCACGGTCCTTGAGAAAGGCGATCTGCGCCAGCCGCTCGTCCGGCGAAACATGGTCGAGGTGAACGGAGTAAACGCGCAAGGCTCCGCCCGGCGCATCGATGACGGTTTCCAGCGCCCCACGCTGAAGGTTGAGCTTGTCGAATGTCCGGTTGCGCGGAAGCAGCAGGTTGCGGCTGGCACGGATCGGATAGCGCGACAGCACCATGTTGCCGAACTGGAACCGCCGCTCGCGAAGGCGCCCGTCGATCATCGCGCGGTCGACCAGCACGTCGCAAGCGGGACCGAAGGCAGTGAAGTAGTCGGGAAAGAGCGCGGAAAAGGTCTCCACCAGATCGGCATAGTCATTCCGGCTATAGCCCCGGGTGACCTCCTGCAGCGCGATCACATCCGCGTCGCGCATGCTCTCGGCGATACGGTCAGGGTCGAAACGCCCGTCCTGGCCGAAGCCATACTGGATGTTGTAGCTCACGAACTTCACGATAAACTTTGACCTCCGCTTAAAGCGGCTATATCGATGGCCGCAATCTCCGCGCAGAACCTGACAGAAGAATTGACGGCAGCAAGATGAAATTTCTCGACGAAGCTAAGGTATATATCCGCTCTGGCGACGGTGGCGCCGGTGCTGTCTCGTTTCGGCGCGAAAAGTTCATCGAGTTCGGCGGTCCTGACGGCGGCGACGGCGGTCGCGGCGGCGATGTCTGGGTGGAAGCCGTCAACGGCCTCAACACGCTCATCGACTTCCGCTTCCAGCAACATTTCAAGGCCAAGACCGGCACGCATGGCATGGGCCGCAACCGCACGGGTGCCAATGGCGAAGACGTGACGCTGAAGGTCCCTGTCGGCACGCAAATCTTCGAGGAAGACAACGAAACTCTGATCGTCGACATGACCGTCGAGGGTCAGCGTTTCCGCATTGCCAAGGGCGGCAATGGCGGCTTCGGCAATGCCCATTTCAAGACCGCGACCAATCAGGCGCCGGACTGGGCCAATCCCGGTCTCGAAGGCGAGGACATGACCGTCTGGCTGCGACTGAAGCTGATCGCCGACGCCGGCCTCGTCGGACTGCCGAATGCCGGCAAATCGACCTTCCTGGCGTCAGTGACGCGCGCGCGCCCGAAGATTGCCAATTACCCCTTCACCACGCTGCATCCCAACCTCGGCGTCGCGACCATCGACGAACGGGAATTCATTCTCGCCGACATTCCGGGCCTGATCGAAGGTGCGCATGAAGGTGTGGGCATCGGTGATCGCTTCCTCGGCCATGTCGAGCGCACCCGCGTACTCCTGCACCTCGTTTCGTCGCAGGAAGAAGAGGTCGGCAAGGCATACAAGACTGTTCGCCACGAGCTCGACGCCTATGGCGCTGGCCTCGAAGACAAGCCGGAAATCGTGGCCCTGTCGCAGATCGACGTACTGGACGAGGCGGAGCTGAAGAAGAAGGCAGCGGAGCTTAAGAAAGCCTGCGGCCAGACACCCCTCCTGCTCTCGGCCATCACCAGCAAGGGTATGACCGATGCGCTGCGCGCCCTGCGTGACGTCATCGTCGCGGCCCAGGGCAACCGGCCCCTGCCGGAAAAGCGCGAAAAGAACCGCCGCAACCGCGATGACGACGGCAATCTCGAGGCCGGACTGGACGGAGAAGGCGACGACTGATGGGAACCAGGCTCCGTTCGCTCTCCCGCGTCAAGCGTGTCGTCATCAAGATCGGCTCCGCTCTGCTGGTCGATCGGGGCTCCGGTATTCGCAAGCAGTGGCTGGATGCGATCTGTGACGATATCGCAGCCCTGAAGGCGCGCGGCACGGATGTGCTGGTCGTATCCTCCGGTGCCATCGCGCTCGGCCGCACCGTGCTCGACATGCCCTCGGGCGCCCTCAAGCTCGAAGAGAGCCAGGCCTGTGCCGCGGTCGGCCAGATCGCGCTCGCCCGCTATTGGTCGGAGAGCCTGTCGCGCCATCAGATCGTCGCCGGCCAGGTCCTGCTGACGCTGGGCGATACGGAAGAACGCCGCCGCTATCTGAACGCGCGTGCGACGCTGAACCAGCTGCTGAAGATCGGCGCTGTGCCGATCATCAACGAGAACGACACGGTCGCGACCACCGAAATCCGCTACGGCGACAACGATCGGCTTGCCGCACGCGTCGCCACCATGGCGGGCGCCGACCTGCTCGTGCTGCTGTCGGACATCGATGGTCTCTATACCGCCCCGCCGCATCTCGATCCGAACGCCCTGTTTCTGGAGACGATCGAAGAGATCACGCCGGCGATCGAGGCCATGGCCGGTGGTGCCGCCTCGGAACTATCGCGTGGCGGCATGCGCACCAAGATCGACGCAGGCAAAATCGCAACAAGCGCCGGCTGTGCCATGATCATCGCCTCGGGGAAAACGATGAACCCGCTGTCCGCCATAGAAAACGGCGCAAGACATTCCTGGTTCGCCGCGTCCAAATCTCCGGTCACGGCACGCAAAACCTGGATCGCCGGTCAATTGCAGCCGGCCGGCACCCTTCAGGTCGACAACGGAGCCGAAGGCGCACTGCGCTCCGGCAAAAGCCTGCTGCCGGCCGGCGTCCGATCCGTATCCGGTGCCTTCCATCGCGGCGACACCGTTTCCATCGTCACGACCGAGGGGCGCGAGATCGCGCGTGGCCTCGCGGGTTACGACGCAGACGAAGCGCGACGGATCTGCGGTCGCAAATCCAACGAAATCGAGAAAATCCTCGGTTATGCCGGCCGCGCCGCCATGATCCATCGAGACGACCTCGTGATGACCGAACTCGGACAGCGGGATGCCGCAGCCGCAGACCGGAAGGATGCAGCCCATGCTTGATACCGTGTCGAACCAGAATTCCGTCGAAGGCCTGATGCTGGATATCGGTCGACGCGCCCGCGCGGCCGCACGCCCCCTGGCGATCGCCTCGACCGAGGCCAAGAACAAGGCGCTCTTGGCCATGGCCGATGCGCTCACTTCCGCCGAAGCAGACATCCTCGCCGCCAATGCGATCGACCTGAAGAATGCAGCAGAGGCAGGCGTCGCCGCCTCCTTTATCGACCGCCTGACCCTGAATTCCGCCCGCGTCGCAGCCATCGCCCAGTCGATGCGCGAGATTGCTGAATTGCAGGATCCCGTCGGATCCATCATCGCCGAATGGGATCGCCCCAACGGCCTGCATATCGAGCGCGTCCGCACGCCGCTTGGTGTCATCGGCGTCATCTATGAGAGCCGGCCGAACGTGACAGCCGATGCCGGTGCGCTGTGCCTCAAGGCCGGCAATGCCGTCATCCTGCGCGGTGGCTCTGATTCCGCCAATTCTTCGCGTCTCATTCATGCCTGCCTGGTGAAGGGCCTCGTTGCGGCCGGCCTGCCCGCCGATGCGATCCAGCTCGTGCCGACCACCGATCGAGCCGCTGTGGGGGCGCTTCTTTCCGGGCTCGACGGATCGGTTGACGTGATTGTTCCGCGTGGCGGCAAAAGCCTCGTTGCGCGCGTCCAGCAGGAAGCGCGCGTGCCGGTCTTCGCCCATCTCGAAGGCCTGTGCCATGTCTATGTCGATGGCTCTGCCGACCTCGACATGGCCAAGAAGATCGTCGTCAACGCCAAGATGCGCCGCACCGGTATCTGCGGCTCGGCCGAAACCCTGCTCGTCGACAGCGCCGCCATCGCCACCCACCTGCAGCCGCTGATCGAAGCGCTGACGGACGCCGGTTGTGAAGTCCGAGCCTCGGCTACCGTGCTGCGCATCATTCCAGGCCTCAAGGCGGCGACCGACGAGGACTGGCGCACCGAATATCTCGACGCGATCATTTCCGTTGCCGTGGTCGACGGAATAACCGGCGCGATCGATCACATCGCCCGCTATTCGTCGAACCACACGGAAGCGGTGATCGCCGAAGATCCAGACGTCGTTGAGCGCTTCTTCAACGAAATCGATTCGGCCATCCTGCTGCACAACGCCTCGACGCAATTCGCAGACGGTGGCGAGTTCGGCATGGGCGGCGAAATCGGCATTGCCACCGGCAAGATGCATGCGCGCGGGCCTGTGGGCGTAGAGCAGCTGACTTCCTTCAAATATCGCGTCCGCGGCAACGGCCAGGTCCGTCCCTGACGTGGCGGAAGCGGCACTCGCCCATCGCCATACCGTGATGCCACATGTCGAACGTGGCATGGTGGTCGGTCTCTTCGGCGGTTCCTTCAACCCGCCGCATCCGGGACACCTGCTTGTGGCCGAGATCGCCCTGCGGCGCCTCGGCCTCGACCAGCTGTGGTGGCTGGTAACACCCGGCAATCCGCTGAAGAACCAGAAGGAGCTGGCACCGCTTGCCGAACGCCTCGCCGCCTGCGAAGCGCTGGCTGGAGATCCACGGATCAAGGTGACGGCATTCGAGAGGACACTGGCCACGAGCTATACGGCGAGAACTCTCGAATTCATCCGCTCCCGCAATCCGCATGTGCATTTCATCTGGATCATGGGTGCCGACAATCTTGCCGGTTTCCATCGCTGGCAACGCTGGCAGAAGATTGCGACCACCTTCCCGATCGCCGTGATCGACCGCCCCGGCTCGACGCTCGCCTATCTCTCGTCGAAGATGGCGCGCACCTTCGATTTCGCGCGGGTCGATGAGGAAGATGCCGGTGTGCTCTGGCAGAAGCGGGCACCGGCCTGGACCTTTATCCACGGGCCGCGCTCGACGCTGAGCTCGTCTGCACTCCGGGCTGCAGCGAACAGGTCCTGATCGCGAACAGTTTGAATGAGCCGCGACAACCGTGTCTTGAAAGATTCGTGGATCGATGCCACCTTTTAGCTGCGATCCGAGTTATGAGAATCGCAGACGTGCTGTTCTGTTTTGCCAAGGAAAGGACGAACTCTGACAACAGTACACACCAAGGGACGCGCTTCCCGCGTAATCCCGAAGAGCATGGAACGTGGCGCCGATGCTGCAGCCCGTGCGCTTGAGCTGGTCCTCGCAAGCCTCGAGGACTCGAAGGCAGAAGACATCGTCTCCATCGACATTGCCGGAAAATCGGCGCTGGGCGACTACATGGTGGTCGTATCCGGACGCTCGAACCGTCATGTCTCGGCGATCAGCGAACATCTCATTTCCGACTTGAAGGACGAAGGCATGGGCTCCGCCCGCGTCGAAGGCCTGGAGAACGGCGATTGGGTCCTGATCGACACAGGAGACATCATCGTGCATGTGTTCCGTCCCGAAATCCGCGAGGTCTACAACTTGGAAAGGATGTGGGCCACTCCGGACATCGAGGATCGCCTGCACTGAAAACGGCCGGCCGTCCGTCGGACGGTCCCGAAGCCGGATTGACACGGCGGGGCTCTTCCTGCCGATAGAGATGGTTTTGTGACCTGAAAATGGGACTGCCCGCATGAAAATTGGCATCTATGCCGTTGGCCGGCTGAAAGCCGGACCAGAGAAGGAACTTGCGTCCCGCTATCTGGACCGTTTCGCCAAGGCCGGACCGCAATGCGGCCTCGAATTCACGCGCTCGGTGGAGCTGAATGAAAGCCGCGCCGGCAATGCCGACACGAGAAAGCGCGAGGAAGCCCAAGAGCTTTCCCGCCTAATCCCCGACGGCGCGCTGATTGTCGTCCTCGACGAGCGCGGCAAGGCATTCGACAGCGCCGAGTTTGCGAAATTCGTCGGCGACGCTGCCGACAACGGCCAGCGCGACATGGCTTTTGTCATCGGTGGCGCAGATGGCATCGACCCGGAGCTGCGCGATCGCGCTCGCCTCGTCCTCAATCTCGGCAAGCTCACCTGGCCGCACCAACTCGTGCGCATTCTGGTCGCCGAGCAACTCTATCGGGCCGTGACCATCCTGACGGGGCACCCCTATCACCGCGTTTGAGCCGAAGATGCCGATCCGCAAGGCAGTGCTTTGCCTTGTGCGCAAATCAGCGTATTTTCGCGGCCGAACCGGATAAAGCCCTTGCCCATTGTCGCCAGAGATACAGCAGCCGTCATTGAAGGCCGCCGCCACAAGGCCGGCCTGGCGATAGCTTGCTTGATCGGCAGCCTCCTGGCTTCGGCTTCGCCGATTTCAACCCGAGCCCAGCAGGCCCCGGCAGCAGCCTCTGGCACGACAACGGGATCGCTGCCGACGACCGTGGCTCAGACCGGCGACCGTGTGGTCGCGGAGCCGGCGCCAGATCCGGCGCTCGAACTGCGCTCCAAACGCGATCAGGTCAGCGCCGAACTGCAGGCCATCGCGTCCAGCATGAAACTGTCGGAAGAAAAGACGACAGAACTGCAGAAAAGCATCGACGATCTCGAGAAGACCTCGGAGAGCCTGAAGACGGCCCTGATCGAGTCTGCCCAGCGGCGCAAGGATATCGAGAAGCAGATCAGCGAAGGCGAGAAGCGTCTGGCCGATATCGGCCTGCGTGAGGACAATATCCGAGCCTCGTTCCGGGAACGTCGGTCGATGCTGGCTGAGGTTTTGGCAGCCCTCCAGCGCATGGGACGAAACCCGCCGCCCGCCCTTCTCGTCAGCCCCGAGGACGCCTTGGGCTCCGTGCGCACCGCGATCCTGCTCGGCGCAGTCGTACCCGGGATCCGCCACGAGACGGACAAGCTGGCCGCTGATCTCGAAGAGTTGATCGCGCTCCGCGACGCCGGAAAAAAGGAAATGGATGGCATGGTTGCCGCCATTGCCAACCGCCAGGAAGAAGAGCGGCGGATGGACTTGCTGGTGGCGGAGAACGAGAGGCTCGCCCGCACCAACTCCCTCCAGCTTCAGGCCGAACGCAAGCAATCAGAGGCACTTGCCGAGCGTGCCACGACGATGGAAGCGCTCATCCGTTCGCTCGAAAACGAGATCACCTCGGTCCGTCAGGCGGCCGAGCTTGCCCGGGCTGAAGAGGAAAAACGAAGCCAGATGAGCGAGGAGCAGCGGGCCCGCGCCCTGGAGCTTGCGCAGTCTGGACTGCCCGATAAAAACCGCATTGCGCCAGCATATCCGTTCAATGATCTGAAGCAGAAACTGGAATTGCCGGTTGCCGGCGAAACCCTGCGGCAGTTCGGTGATCCGGACGGAACAGGCCACCAGGCTCAGGGCGTCGTTATTGCCTCACAGCCCGGCGCGCTCGTGACCGCACCGGCGGATGCATGGGTGGTGTTTGCTGGAAATTTCCGAAGCTACGGCCAGATGATCATTCTGAACACGGGCGACGGCTATCACATGGTACTGTCCGGCATGGACCGGATCAGCACCAGTCAAGGCAAGTTCGTGCTCTCCGGGGAGCCTCTGGCGACCATGGGTGAGAAAAGAGTGGCGAGCGCCATCGCTTTGGCGCTGGAAACCGATCGGCCAACACTTTACATTGAACTTCGGAAAGACGGTAAACCGGTTGATTCCCGTCCCTGGTGGGCCGGAGGCGATTCTGGAAAGGCACAGAATGATACGTAGGGTCTCTCTTCTCCTCGTCGGCGCACTGATGGGCGCCACCGCGATGAGCGTCATCTATTCCGCAGGCGTTCCGGCTCAAGCCGCTGGCAACTCCACTTATAGGGAACTCTCGATTTTCGGAGACGTCTTCGAGCGCATTCGTGCGCAATACGTCACCCCGCCGGACGAGAACAAGCTGGTCGAAAGCGCCATCAACGGCATGCTGACCTCGCTCGACCCGCATTCTGTCTACATGAACGCCAAGGATGCGGCGGACATGCAGACGCAGACACGCGGTGAATTCGGCGGCATCGGCATCGAAGTCACCATGGAAGAGGAACTCGTCAAGGTCATCACACCGATCGACGACACGCCCGGCGCCAAGGCGGGCATCCTCGCCGGCGATTTTATCTCCGAGATCAACGGTGAATCCGTTCGTGGCCTCAAGCTCGAGGAAGCCGTCGAGAAGATGCGCGGCGCGGTCAACACCCCGATCAAGCTGACCATCCTGCGCGAGGGTGCCGACAAGCCGATCGAGCTTAGCGTCACCCGCGAGATCATCCCGATCCGCGCCGTCAAGTCGCGCGTCGAAGGTGACGTCGGCTATCTCCGCGTCATCTCCTTCACCGAGAAGACCTATGACGATCTGGAAGCCGCGATCGAAAAGATCAAGAAGGAGCTCCCGGGCGACAAACTGAAGGGCTATGTCCTCGACTTGCGTCTCAATCCGGGCGGCCTTCTCGATCAGGCGATCTATGTCTCGGACGCCTTCCTGGAACGTGGCGAAGTGGTATCGACCCGCTCGCGCGATCCGCAGGACACTCGCCGCTTCAACGCGACGGCCGGTGACCTGACCGATGGCAAGCCCGTCATCGTGCTCGTCAATGGCGGCTCCGCTTCGGCTTCGGAAATCGTCGCCGGCGCCCTGCAGGATCTGAAGCGCGCAACGGTGCTCGGCACCCGCTCCTTCGGCAAGGGCTCGGTTCAGACGATCATCCCGATGGGCGAAAAGGGTGCACTGCGCCTCACCACGGCGCTCTACTACACGCCATCAGGCAAATCGATCCAGGGCACCGGCATCGAGCCTGACATCAAGGTGGATCAGCCGCTTCCGGAAGAGCTTCAGGGCAAGGTCCGGACCGAAGGTGAATCCTCGTTGCCTGGCCACATCAAGGGGCAGGACGAAGGCGAGGAAGGCTCGGGCTCAGTTGCTTACGTGCCGCCGGAAGCCAAGGACGACGTCCAGCTCAACTACGCGCTCGATCTGCTGCGCGGCGTGAAGAACGATCCGGCCTTCCCGGCCGATCCTCAGAAGGCATCGCTCCAGTAAGCGTTGGAATCGGCCGCCCGCGTATCCAGGATACGCGGGCGGCCTCTTCGTATCTGGGCTACCGGCATCACTGGAAGTTTCGCATGGACCTGCATGCACCGCTCGGTCAGGAGCGAAAGGGCAAGAGCCGGGGCAAGGCGCGCCTCCGCCTGTCCACCGTGTCATCCGTGTTCGCCGTTCTTGCCCTGTCCGGCCTGTCTGCCTGGACAGCACTTTCGCCGGTGGCACTTCGCACCGAACCACCGATCGGGCAGACCCCGGCGCCCCCGGAAGCAAGCGAGGTTGCCGAAATCGACACCGGCCGCAACCCGACGGAAGGTCCATCCGGCATCGCGACCAGCGGCCCGAACGATGGTGCCGTCATCCGCCGCACCACCACGGCCGATGGCAATGTCGTCACCACCTTCAGCCCCAATGCCCGTCAGGGTCCCGTCGTCATAGGGTCTAGCCCCACCCAGGACCCCCGTCTGGCTGGACAGCCCAACGAGGACCTGATCGAAATGACGGATGCCGGGGGACTTCCAGCTGTCTCTGCTTCCGGTCTGCGCCCCGTCGACTTTTACGCCCGTCCGTGGTCCGGCGCACGCGGCACCCGGATCGCCATCGTCATCGGTGGCATCGGCCTCAGCCAGACCGGCAGTCAGAAAGCCGTGCAGGACCTGCCTGAAGACATCACGCTTGCCTTCGCCGCAACCGGCAACAGCCTGCAACGCTGGATGCAGGAAGCCCGGCGCAAGGGGCACGAAATCGTCCTTCAGGTGCCGATGGAACCCTTCGATTATCCGGCAAGCGATCCCGGTCGCGGCACACTGCTCGCCGAAAAATCCGTCGCCACCAATATTGCCAATCTCCACCAGGCCATGGCCCAGATCACCAATTACACCGGCATTATGAACTACATGGGCGCGCGCTTCCTGGCCGATGACAAGGCCATGGATCCTGTCATGCGCGACATCGGCAAGCGCGGTCTGTTGTTCCTGGACGATGGATCCACTGCACGCTCTCTTTCCGGCGATTTCGCAAAGGCGATCGGTTTTCCGCACGCCTATGCCGACGTGATGATCGATGCGCAGGTCGATCGCCAGGCGATCCTCGCGAAGCTCGATGAACTGGAACGCATCGCCCGGCGCAACGGCCAGGCGATCGGCGTGGGCGCTGCCTTCGACGAAACGATCGCAGCAGTTACCGAATGGCGCAACGAGGCCGTGGCCCGCGGCATCGAGTTCGTCGGTGTTTCTGCACTCGCCAATGAAAACAGACCTTGAGGACATCATGACCGAACCCCTTTCGACCAAACCCAAGGTGAAGGCCGAGGATCTGCCCTATCGCCCCTGCGTCGGGATCATGGTGTTGAACAAGGAGGGCCTGGTCTGGTCCGGCCGGCGCATTGCGGAAGGCAATTCCGAATATGACGGCTCTCCACAGCTCTGGCAGATGCCGCAGGGCGGCATCGATCCCGGCGAGGATCCATTGCAGGCTGCCATGCGCGAACTCTACGAGGAAACCGGCATGAAAACGGTTTCGCTTCTGGCCGAGGCGAGCCGCTGGATCAATTACGACCTGCCCACCGAACTGATCGGCATCGGCCTGAAAGGCAAGTTCCGCGGCCAGACCCAGCGCTGGTTCGCCTTCCGCTTCGAAGGCGACGAGAGCGAAATCGCCATCAACCCGCCACCCGGTGGTCACGAGGCGGAATTCGACGCCTGGGCCTGGAAGGCGATGCAGGACCTGCCCAGCCTGATCGTTCCCTTCAAGCGCCGTGTGTACGAAGAGGTCGTCGCCGAGTTTGCTCACCTGACGGGATGACGGCTTGCTACCGTGTTCTGCGGCTTCAATTTGTTCATGATTGTGTGAAAGCATTTGGCCACGACCTGCCTATGAAGGATGTGCAGTAGTGGCAACGAAGGCATTCGGAAGATCGTCCGAAGACAAAAGAAAACGCGAGTTCGAGCGACTTGAAGCACTCGAACAGTTGGATTTTCTCGATACGCCGAGAGACGACGGCTTCGACCGCATCGTACGCCTGATAAAGCTGTTCTTCACGGTCGAGATCGGTCTCGTCACGCTGATCGATTCTCATCGTCAGTGGTACAAGGCCTGTGACGGCCTGTCGGCGGATGAGGTTCCGCGTCAGGACAGCTTCTGTCGATATGTCGTCGACGAGGAAGAAGCCATGGTCGTGCAGGACACGACGCGCGATCCGCGCTTTGCGCATCATCCTGCGGTCACCGGCGACAGCCATATCCGGTTTTATGCCGGCGTCCCGTTGAAGACGCGAGACGGGCATATCATTGGCACCGTCTGCGCGATTGACCGACACCCGAGGTCGTTTTCCGCCAGGGATCTCACCATACTGCACGAGCTGGCGGGAGCTGCCATGGACCGGATCGAACTGCTGCAGTCGGCAGCGACGGACAGCCTGACAGAAGCGCTGACCCGCCGCGCCTTCAAACAGGAGGCAGATCAGTTCATCTCGCTCGCGCTGCGCCATCAGCATGATCTGTCCTGCATCGTGCTGGACATCGATCACTTCAAGAACGTGAACGATACGCATGGTCATGCCGCAGGCGACGACGCCTTGAAGGCGGTGGCCTCCATCTGCAAGGCGAGCCTCAGGGCTGGAGATTTGTTCGGGCGCCTCGGCGGCGAAGAGTTTTCCATCCTGCTGCCTCATGCCGACCGCGAAAGGGCAGTCGCCATAGCTGAGAAATTGCGCACGGCGATCTGCTCCCAGCCGATCGTCGGCAGCTACGGCGCGTTGAAGGTGACGGCGAGTTTCGGCATATCGACGCTCTCGATCGTCAGCAAGGACATCGAGACGCTTCTGGCTCAGGCGGATGCTGCAATGTATCACGCCAAGCATTCGGGCCGGAACCGTTGCATATCCTGGAGTTCGATGCCGACCGATCACACGGTGGGCTCGCGCCGGCGGGTGTTGAAGGCCGGATCCATCCTCTTCAACGAACGCCGCTCGACAATGGACTGCACCATCAAGTCTCTCGGTGTCGATAGCGCCGGCCTGTCGGTCTTCAGCTCGGTGGGCCTGCCCCCGGAATTCACGCTCGCGATCAAGGGAGAGAACTTCGAGACCTTGTGCCGGATCATCGCTCAGGATCGACAGAACGTCGAGGTCGCCTTCAAGCTCTGATCGAGAGGGCCTACGGAACCGGGCTCCCGGTTACGCCCCCGTCGCAACCTCGAATCCCTCGTCGGCCCAACCGGTCATTCCACCGATCATCACCTTCACCTTGCGCCCGAGCCGCGAAAGTCTGAGCGCCGCGCGATCCGTGCCGTTGCAATGTGGCCCGGCGCAATAGACCACGAAGAGCGTATCCTCTGGCCATTCCGCCATTTTCCGCTCGGTCATCTTGCCGTGTGGCAGGTTGATCGCACCAGGCACATGTGCCTTTTCGAAGAGCTTCGGCCCCCGCACATCGAGCAGCACGAAGTCCGGCTCGCCCCGGCCGAGAGATTCGTGCACATCCCAGCAATCCGTCTCGAAGGAAAGCCGTGCCGCATAATGCGCAGCAACGAGGGCAGGTTCGGCGGCGGGGATTTCACTGACGAGGCTCGGCATGACAGGCTCCTTTCAACTGGATGATGACCGGACCTTGCCTTTTTGCTCACTTGCGTGAGACTGGCCTGAATGACAACATGCGTAAAGATCACGCCAATGACGCAACAGGATCGCGGTGACAGCACGGACCTGTACGGAGCTGAAATCATGGGCAATGCATCGCAGTCGGATGACCCTATGCGCTCCTCCCCTTTTGCCACTTCGCCGCTTTCAGGGCCGCGCGTCGTCACGCTGGCCTATGACGGCCTCTGCACCTTCGAATTCGGCGTCGCCGTGGAGGTCTTCGGCCTGGCGCGACCCGAAATGGGGGAAGGCTGGTATCGCCACGCCACGGCCGCCATCGAGCCCGGTCTTTTGCACGCGGCCGGCGGACTGACGGTGACGACAACCGGGGGACTGGCACTCCTGGAAGAAGCCGATCTGATCCTGGTGCCCGGCTGGCGTGGGATCGATGAGCCCGTCCCGAACACGCTGCTTGAAGCCCTGCGCGCTGCACATCGCCGAGGTGCCCGACTGATGTCGCTCTGCTCCGGTGTCACGGTACTTGCCGCCACAGGCCTGCTCGACGGTCGTCGTGCGACCACGCATTGGCGTTATGCCGATGCGATTGCAGCCCGTCATCCGGAAATCCGCCTCGATCCTGATGTGCTCTATGTCGACGAGGGTGAGATCCTGACCGCCGCTGGAAGCGCTGCGGGCATTGATCTCTGCCTGCATGTCGTGCGCCGTGATTTCGGCGCGGAGGCGGCCAACAGCGTCGCCCGACGACTCGTGGTTCCACCCCATCGGGAAGGCGGTCAGGCGCAATTTATCCTCAGGCCAGTGCCGCAGGAACGCGAGGGTCAACGGCTTGGTCCCCTGGTCGACTGGATCGACGCCAATCTGCAGCGGGAGGTGACACTCGCTGAAATGGCTGCACGCGCGGGCATGAGCGCACGGACATTCCAGCGAAGGTTCCGCGACCTGACAGGCACGAGCCCCGGCGAGTTTCTGCTCACCCGCAGGCTGCGCCACGCCTGCGACCTTCTGGAACGGCAGGCAAGACTGTCGCTGGACGACATTGCGGTCGCTTCGGGCTTCGGCACGCCGGCAACGCTGCGTCACCATTTTCGCTCGCGCCTCGACACCAGCCCCGCGGCCTATCGAGCCCGTTTCGCACAGGGATCCTGAGATAGATTTGCATTTTATCGAAGATTCGGCGAGGCGCAGGGCGCGGGAGAACTAACGCTCCGCGGATGCGGCCTCTTCGGCGCTTTCCTCGATCCGCTCCATGTCGTCGTCCGAGAGGCCGAAATGATGGCCGATTTCGTGGATCAGCACATGGGTGATGATGTCACCCAGCGTCTCCTCGTTCTCGGCCCAATAGTCGAGGATCGGTCGACGGTAGAGCGTGATCCGGTTCGGCATCATGCCCGTTTCCATGGAAAATCGCTCGGACAGACCCTGGCCCTCGAAGAGGCCCAGAAGGTCGAAAGGCGTTTCGAGCGCCATGTCTTCGAACACTTCATCCGTGGGAAAATCAGAGATCTCGATGATGAGATCCTTGCTGAGGTCGCGGAATTCTTGCGGCAGGTGGCCATAGGCCTCGATCGCCAGCGACTCGAATGTGCTGATCGTCGGGGCGTGCCGTTCGTGCCAATCCTCGCTCTGGTCTATGCGGGCCATGAATACTCCTTACTGCCCGAGATATAGGATGTTTACAGCACCATTTCGAGAGTGAATTCAACAGAGGAATAAATTCTCATTTGAATCCGGTTGACTCTTGCGTGAAGCTCTGGAATCCATAGGAACAAATAGAGAACAGTTGATCAGGAGAGATCGTCATGGGCGAGAGCCCTCAGGCGCGTGAGACCTTTTTTGCCTTGAAAGAGGCGATTGCCCGGATCGAGGGAAAGCCGGACCATGCCGCACGCCTGACGGCTGACATGCGCCTCAAGACAGCACAGGCGCCCGATGAAAGCCTTGAAAGGCAGGGGCTCTTCGATGGCATGATGGGTGAGATCCTTGCCCGGGGTACACTGGTCGAACTCAGGGGTCTCCGGTTACAGCAGGCAGGCTCGGTGACCGGCTTCGGTCTGGCTCTCGCGCTCATGGCCGCGGAAAAGAACGGCAAGGCGAGGCAGCGCCTGCTTCTGGTCGCCGATCCTCATGTCGTTCGCGAAACAGGTCTCGCCTATGCACCCGGCCTTCTCGACTTCGGCCTGTCGACTGCCGGGCTGGTCCATGCCCTGCCACGCCGCATCGAGGATGCGCTGTGGCTCGCCGAGGCAGCCCTCAATTCCCGCGCCTTTTCCACCGTGCTTCTCGAAGTGCACGGGAACCCCAAGAAGTTCGGCCTCACCGAAAGCCGGCGCCTGAGCCTGAAGGCCCGCGCCACCGGCGGCAGGCTGCTGATCCTCCGCCAGGCAGGCGAGGAAGAGGCCTCCAGCGCCCTTCTCCGCCTGTCTGTCGAACCTGCGCCGGCGGCGGCGCGCCATCTCGCCGACGGGTCCCTGCTGGGCGGCAGCATCGGGTCCCCCGTCTTTCGCATCACCCCTGAGAAATCCCGCATTCCGGGCTCACCCGAACTCATTCTGGAGTGGAATTCCGATGACCGCCGCCTTCACCTTTTCGAACAGCTCCAACCATCCGGCCTCGGATCGCCGCATTCTGTCGCTCTTTTTCCCAAGGCTGCCGACCGACCGCATCGCCAGGCGGCGCTGGGGTCTGTCCTGGCGTTTGCCCCACGCCTCGACCGCGCATCGTGACCATCCGCCACTCGCCTGTGCCGGCCGGATTGCCAATGCCATGCGCATCACGGCACTGGATGAGACAGCCGAAACATTCGGACTTCGGGTCGGCCAGGGGCTGGCAGAAGCCCGTGCCATCTGTGCGAGCTTGGACGTGATAGAGGCGGATCCCGCCGCAGACCGCGCACTGCTCGACGCTGTCGCCGACTGGTGTGATCGCTACACGCCGCTGGTGGCATTGGACGGCGATGACGGCCTGGTGCTGGATATCACCGGCTGCGCGCATCTCTTCGGCGGCGAAGAAAGGCTGGTCGAGGACGTCGATCGGCGTCTAACCGCCTTCGGCCTTGCCGTCCGCATCGCGGTCGGCCCGACACCGGGCCTGGCCCGTGCCTGCAGCCGCTTTGACGGGCCGAGGCATATTGCAGCCTCTGAAGTAGCCACAGCTCTTGCCCCCCTGCCGATCGCGGCACTGAGGCTCGAACCACAGACAGTGATGGATCTCGCCCGCGTTGGCCTGAAGACAGTGAGCGATCTTCTCGCGGCCCCACGACCGCCGATCACCCGCCGTTTCGGACGGGGTCCGATGCTTCGGCTCGACCAGGCGCTCGGCCGTGAAGGCGAGCCGATCTCGCCCCGGCGCCATCTGCCGCTGCTGTCGGCCGAACGAAGGCTGGCGGAACCGATCATGACAGAGGATCAGGTGCTCGATCTCGCCGGCCGCCTCGCCGGAGGCCTGAAGACCTCGCTCGAGGCCCGCGGCGAAGGGGGGCGGTTGTTCGAGCTTCTCGTCTTCCGGGTCGACGGCCGGGTCTTCCGCATCGAGGTCGGCGCCTCGGCTCCCTTGCGCGATACCGCGCGCATTCGGGCTCTGTTCGAGGAACGGCTCTCCGTCCTGCACGACGATCTCGACGCGGGATTCGGCTTCGAACTCGTCCGCCTCAATGTTCTCCTGAGCGAGGCTTACGATACGACCCAGCCCGAACTTGCCGGCGAAGAAGACAATCGCGAGGACCTCACACGGTTCCTCGACCAGGTTTCAGCACGTCTGGGTGAACGCGCGCTCCGCCTGCCCGTGCCGCTTGCCAGCCATTGGCCGGAGAGAGCCACGATGCATGCGCCGGCCGCCGATGCGCTGAAGGCGCTCGACCTGCCGTCGACGCGGACGGAGATGACCGAAAGACCGGTCCGCGGCCTGCGTCCGCTCCGTCTGCTCGATCGCCCGGAAGAGGTCGAAGTCATGTCCGCGGTACCGGACGGTCCGCCGGCAAGCTTTCGCTGGCGTCGTGTGCAGCGACGCATCCTGCGGGCAGAAGGGCCGGAACGCCTTGCACCGGAATGGTGGGTCGACGGGGAGGATGCCCCGCCACGGGACTATTTCCGCATCGAGGACACCGACGGCCAGCGCTTCTGGCTTTATCGTCAGGGCCTCTACGAGCGGCGGACCGTGAACCCGGCCTGGTTCCTCCAGGGCTTCTTTGCGTGAGGCATGCGCCATGACCGCTGGACCCTTTTACGAGATCGGACTGCGCAGCAATTTCTCCTTCCTGGACGGTGCCTCCCATGCCGAGGAATTGGTGGAGCGCGCACTTCTCCTCGGTCTCTCGGGCCTCGGCCTCGCCGATCGAAACACGGTCGCCGGTGTCGTGCGCCTGCATGCCTCGGCCAAGCTGAACGGCCTCGAATTCCGACCCGGTGCCCGGCTCGTTTTTGACGACGAGACGCCGGAGCTTCTCGCCTATCCGATGAACCGCAAGGGATGGGGCAATCTCTGCCGCATGCTGAGCGAGGGAAATCTGCGGTCCAAAAAGGGCATTTGCACGCTTTGGGAAAAGGATCTCTTCGACTGGTCGGAACATCTGCTGTTTGTTGCCATGCCGCCTTCACTGCCCGGAGCTGCCGATGTCGAGAGGTTCGAGACCCGCCTCGCCCATATTCGGCTTCGGCTTGGAGATCGGCTCCATCTCGCCCTCGTTCCGCGGTATGACGGGTTCGACCAGAAAACCTTCGGCGAACTGGACGGAATAGCGAGAAGGCTCGATCTTCCGCTGATCGCAACGAATGATGTCCTCTATCATGCCCCGGAGCGCAAACCCGTGGCAGACGTCGTCGTCGCGATCAAAGAACATGTGACGATCGCCGAAGCCGGTCTGCGACTGCATGCCCATGCCGAGCGACACCTGAAGAGCCCGGCCGAAATGGCACGTCTGTTCCGCGCCTGGCCAGAAGCCATCGACAACAATGTCCATTTCTTTAGCCGGCTTCAATTTTCTCTGGATGAATTGTCCCACCAATATCCCGACGAAATCTTCGATGACGAATCCCCGGCCCTGGCGCTGCGCCGACTGACCTATGAAGGCGCGCGAAAACGCTATCCGAACGAAATTCCCAGGAAAGTCCTCGGCCTTCTCGACTATGAGCTGAAGCTGATCGCCGAGAAACGATACGAGCCGTATTTCCTCACGGTCTACCGGATCGTCTGTCATGCGCGAAAGGTGGGCATCCTCTGCCAGGGCCGTGGCTCCGCCGCCAATTCCGCCGTCTGCTTCTGCCTCGGCATCACGGAGGTCGATCCGCAAAAGACGACCCTGCTCTTTGATCGCTTCCTGTCCACCGAACGCGACGAACCGCCCGATATCGATGTCGATTTCGAGCATGAGAAGCGCGAGGAGGTGATCCGGTTCATCTACGAGACCTATGGCCGCGAACATGCGGCGCTGACCGCCGCCGTCATAAGCTACCGCGCCCGCTCGGCCGGCCGCGAGGTCGCCAAGGCTTTCGGCCTGTCGGATGATGTTCAATCGGCGCTGGCCGGCTCGATCTGGGGCTGGTGGACCAGCGATTTCACCGAGGAGCAGGCCAAGGCGGCCGGGCTCGACCTCAAGGATCCGACCACACGGCGCGTCCTCGCCTATGCGCAGGCCTTGCAGAATTTTCCCCGACATCTCTCCCAGCATGTCGGCGGCTTCGTCATCACCCGGGACCGCCTGGACGAGGTGGTTCCGATCATGAACACGGCGGACGGCCGCTACATGGTCGAATGGGACAAGGATGATCTCGATACGCTGAAGATCCTCAAGATCGACGTTTTGGCACTTGGCATGCTCACCTGCCTCGCCAAGGCCTTCAAGCTGCTGTCCGCCCATTATGATCGCCACGAGACGCTTGCCTCGGTCAACGAGAACCAATGCGACGACGTCTATGACATGATCTGCCGCGCCGACACGCTCGGCGTCTTCCAGATCGAAAGCCGGGCCCAGATGAGCATGCTGCCACGGCTGAGACCGCGTGTTTTTTACGATCTCGTCATTGAGGTTGCTATCGTCCGCCCCGGTCCGATTCAGGGCAACATGGTTCATCCCTATCTCAAGCGCCGCGCAGACAAACTCGCCGGTCGCCCGATCGACTATCCCAGCCCCGAACTGCGCACCGTGCTGGAACGCACACTGGGCGTACCCCTCTTCCAGGAGCAGGCGATGCAGATCGCCATCACGGCTGCCGGCTTCACACCCGCCGAAGCCGACAAGCTGCGCCGCGCCATGGCCACCTTCCGCCGCACGGGTCAGGTTTCGAGCTTCCAGAAGCGTATGGTGGAAGGCATGGTAGAACGTGGTTACGATCCCGAATTCGCCGCGCGCTGCTTCAGCCAGATCGAGGGTTTCGGCGAATATGGATTTCCGGAAAGCCACGCCGCCTCCTTCGCCCTGCTCGTCTACGTCTCCTGCTGGTTCAAGGCCTTCTATCCGGACATCTTCTGCGCCGCGATCCTGAATTCCCAGCCCATGGGCTTCTATGCGCCGGGCCAACTGGTGCGCGATGCGCGCGAGCACGGCGTCGAGATGAGGCCGGTCGACGTCAATCACGCCGTCTGGGATTGTACGCTGGAAGGAGATGAACAAGGACGGCCGGCCTTCGATCCCGCCCGCATTGCATCCCGTCACCGCTCCATGACCGGCGTGATCAGAAGCCGCCACGCTGTTCGTCTCGGTTTTTGCCAGATCAAGGGGATATCCGAAAGCGAAATGGCCGTGCTCGTCGAGAGGCGTGGCGCAGGTTATGATTCCGTCCGTGATCTCTGGCTGCGCACGCGCCTGCCCCGCGCGACGATCGAGAAGCTCGCCGATGCGGACTGTTTCTCGTCTCTCGGCCTCAACCGCCGCGACGCCCTCTGGGCCGCCCAGGCGCTCGATGTGGGATCAGCCGTCGAAGTCCTGCCGCTCTTCCTGGCGCTTCCGGGCCAGGATCTGCAGCAGGAGGCCGAGGTCGCACTCCCCCGCATGCTGCCGGGCGAAGAAGTGCTCAGCGATTATCGAACGCTATCCTTTTCGCTCAAGGCGCATCCCTTGTCCTTCCTGCGCGAAGCCATGCACCGGGCCGGCCTCAAATCGGCGGCCGACCTCGAAAACCTGTCTCATGGCGCGAAGGTGGAAATCGCCGGCCTTGTGCTGGTGCGCCAGCGCCCGGGATCGGCCAAGGGTGTGATCTTCATGACGCTGGAGGACGAAACGGGCACGACGAACGCCATCGTCTGGCCGAAAACCTTCGAGCGTTACCGGCCGGTGGTGATGGGCGCGAGGCTGGTTGCCCTGCGCGGCCGACTGCAAAAGGCGCATGGGGTCATTCATGTTGTCGCCGATCATCTCGTCGATGCCAGCGCCCGTCTTGGCCTGCTGCTTGAGGAGCTCAAAGCCTTCGATACGCTGGCCCATGCCGACGAGGTCCGGCGGCCGGGGGTGGATGCCCGCCAGGCCAAACAAGAGAAGCATGCGCGCACGATGCCGATAAAGACACCGCCGGTCCTGCCAGCAGTAGCGCCGCCTCCTGGCCATCCGCGACGCAGCGCCATGGCCGATCTCATGCCGAAAGGACGCAATTTTCACTGAGCCATAACGGTCGGCCGTTCACATCTATCGCATGCCCCCCGAATTTTGTTGACAAAGCGCATCTGGTTTAAGAGAAAGGCGAGAGTAAGTGTCATGTTTGACGAGTGACCCGACCATGCTGGTCTGCAGCTGCAATTACATCACCGACAAGGACATACAGGCGGTCATCACCGAGATGCTCGATGAGGACTGTTGGCAGTTGATCGTGCCAGGCAAGGTTTACCATGCCATGGGCAAGCGCGGCCGTTGCTGTGGATGCTTCCCGAATGTCGTCGATCTCATCATTCGAACGACCGCAGAATATCACGCCGCCCGCAAGACCGAAGAAACCAAGGTCGTCAACTTCATGGAGCGGCTGAAGCAGTTCCACGAAGAGCAGAAGGCCGCCCTGGCCGAGCGCCGCCAGACCATGGCAGCCGCACGCCGGGCCGGCTGATCTCCCACTCCATCTCGTCGCACAGGGCAGGTCACCTGCCCTTTTTCATGGCCTCGACCGCGCGTTGGCACGAACCACGCCCGCGCCAGCTGATGACACCCCTGCAGTCATGCCCCCGCTCAAAAGTTAGAATCCTTCTAAACGAACTCGACAGGGGGAAACAGTGGCGCTAGAGTTGCAGCGTCCGAATTCACATAAGGGATGAACATCATGAAGGGTGATCCGAAGGTCATCGAACGGCTCAACGAAGCTCTGTTTCTCGAGCTCGGTGCGGTCAACCAGTACTGGCTGCACTACCGCCTCCTCAACGACTGGGGCTATACGAAGCTCGCCAAGAAGGAGCGTGCCGAATCGATCGAGGAAATGCAGCACGCCGACAAGCTCATCGACCGGATCATCTTCCTGGAAGGCCACCCGAACCTGCAGCAGGTCGCGCCCCTCCGCATCGGCCAGAATGTCAAGGAAGTGCTCGAAGCGGACCTCGCCGGTGAGTACGATGCCCGGACCTCCTACAAGGCCTCGCGCGACATCTGTTACCAGGCCGGCGACTACGTCTCGATGAAGATCTTCGAACAGCTCCTCATCGACGAAGAAGGCCATATCGATTTCCTGGAGACACAGCTCGAGCTTCTCTCCAAGATCGGCGAAGAGAAATACGGCCAGCTGAACGCGGATTCGGCCGACTCGGCCGAATAATCTGCACTTTCAGCCACTGCGAAAGCCCCGTCCGCGGGGCTTTTTTCGTTTCAGGCTACCGGGTCCGGGCCTGATCAAAGATCGAGAATTGACAGTCAGAATCAACGTTCCCGCCGCGCCATAAACGCCAGCCGCTCGAAAAGATGCACGTCCTGCTCGTTCTTCAACAGCGCACCATGCAGCTTCGGCAGCGCATTTTTCGCGTCCCCGCGCAGGTCGGCGGGATCCACATCCTCGGCGACGAGCAGCCGGATCCAGTCGAGCGCTTCCGATGTCGAAGGCTTCTTCTTCAGGCCGGGCGTTTCGCGGATCTCGTAGAACTGGGTGAGCGCATTCCGCAGCAAGGTCTTCTTGATGCCCGGATAGTGGACCTCGACGATCTTCTCCAGCGTTTCGGCCTCGGGAAACCGGATATAGTGGAAGAAACAGCGGCGCAGGAAGGCGTCCGGCAGCTCCTTCTCGTTGTTCGACGTGATGATGACGATCGGCCTGATACGGGCCGACACCGTCTCGCCGGTTTCGTAGACATGAAACTCCATTCGGTCGAGTTCCTGCAGCAGGTCGTTGGGAAACTCGATATCGGCCTTGTCGATTTCGTCGATCAGCAAGACGCACTTCTTTTCGGCGGCAAAGGCCTGCCAGAGCTTGCCTTTGCGGATGTAATTCTTGACGTCGTTGACACGGGCATCGCCGAGCTGGCTGTCGCGCAGGCGCGAGACCGCATCATATTCATAGAGGCCCTGCTGCGCTTTTGTCGTCGACTTGACGTTCCATTCCAGCATGTCGAGACCAAGTGCCGCCGCCACCTGACGGGCAAGCTCGGTTTTGCCGGTACCAGGCTCACCCTTGACCAGCAAGGGCCGCTCCAGACGGATCGCGGCATTCACCGCGACCATCAGATCCTTGTCGGCAACGTAGTCTGCGGTCCCCTGAAACTTCATCGCGTCTGAGCCTCGTTCATTCTCGGCCGCAACCTAGTGACGCCTGTGGCCGGGTGCAAGCGCAGGCATGGCTTTCGCCCGCTTACCAGAAAAAGCTTGTATTTTCCTGGCAATCTGACAGGCTGTATTCTATGAACGCTGATGCGTGTCCGTCTGCAAGTGCCCCATCCGCAAGGACGGAATTTCGGGCGCCGGACATCACCGACCTTCTCCTCGACCCAATTTTCGCCGTCCGGACCAGCTGGTCCGGCAGCCAGGCCCCGTATAACGGCAGGCTCCCATAGACCGGCAGGACTGATCGTCCGACCCGCAGGTCACAGGGCGCCTGTCCCGACCGCAGCCTCCCAGCTGCAGGAGATCCCCATGTCCAGACATCTCTATTCCATCGGCGACACAGTGACGCTGAAAGATGGCCCCGTCCGTCTCGCCCGCAGCAATGGCGCCTGCAAAGTACTGGCGACGCTCCCCGAGACCGGCGGTAGCCGCCAGTACCGCGTTCGCTTCGAAAGCGAGAGCTTCGACCGCTGCATCGCCGAAACCGACATTGATCCCAGCCGCAGCAAGACATCTGCGCGCGCACCGGCTCCTGCAAACACCCCGAAAAAGGAAAGCACATCATGGCTAAAGGCCAACAGCGTTCGAACCGCGAAGTAAGAAAGCCGAAGCAGGACAAGTCCAAGCCTTCCGCAGCTCCGGTGTCGACATTTGCCACGCAGATCAAGAGCGCCGAAGCGACTTCACCGAAGAAGCGCTGAGGCTGACAGGCCCGGATCGCCTTTCAACGGCCATGTCCGGGCCCTTCATTCTCCCGCACCAAGGCCTCCGTCCCGCTGCTTTGACCTTTCCCTTTTGGGCGAAGATGCGCTAAGGGCTGGCGCATGACCTCGACCTCTTTCACCCTTTTGCTCGGCGGCAGCCTGACCGTCACGGATCGCCTTCGGGCGCTGACGCAAGCAAGCCGTGTGATCGCGGCCGACAGCGGCATGCGCCATGCGTCGAACCTCGGCATGATGCCCGAGCTCTGGGTAGGCGATTTCGATAGCAGCGATGCCGCGCTGATCGCGCGCTTTCCAAATGTCGAGCGACGAACTTACCCAGCCGCCAAGGCCGTCACCGACGGAGAAATCGCGGTCGCCGAAGCGATTGCACGCGGCGCCACCCGGCTGATTTTCGCCGGCGCTCTTGGCGGCGAACGGTCCGACCATGCGCTGCAGCACTATCTGAACGCACTCGGCCTGGTCGAAGACGGCTACGAGGTCGTCCTGACCTCCGGCGAGGAAGAGGCCTACCCCTTCGTCGAACAGAGTGAACTCGCGCTCGAACTGCCGAAGGGCGCGCTTTTCTCCGTGCTGGGCTTTACCACGCTGGAAGGTCTGACGATCCACAACGCGCGGTATCCGCTGCAGGATTTCAGATTGCCCTTCGGGTCGTCGCGCACGATATCCAACATCGCAGAGGGACCGATTTCGGTTTCGCTTTCCCGTGGCCGGGCCATGCTGCTCGCCCGCCCTTTCGATCTTTCCGGAGCCTGAAACCTTGGCGCCTCCCATTCTGAAACTCGATGACATCCAGCTTTCTTTCGGTGGCACGCCACTGCTCGCCGGTGCCGGTCTGCAGGTCGAACCGGGCGACCGAATCTGCCTGGTCGGCCGCAACGGCTCAGGCAAGTCGACCCTGATGAAAATCGCGGCAGGAATTGTCGAAGCCCAGTCCGGCGAGGTTTTCCGCCATCCGTCTTCGACGATCCGTTATCTGGAGCAGGCACCGGATTTCGACGGCTATTCCACCGTGCAGGCCTATGCCGAAGCGGGCCTCGGCCCGGGTGACGATCCCTATCGTGTGGCCTATCTGCTCGAACATCTCGGTCTCACCGGCCAGGAAGATCCAAAACAGCTCTCGGGCGGCGAGGCCCGTCGCGCGGCCCTCGCCCGCGTGCTCGCACCAGAGCCTGATATCATGATGCTGGATGAGCCGACCAACCATCTCGATCTCCCGACGATCGAATGGCTGGAAGGCGAGCTGTCGAAGAGCCGCAGCGCACTTGTCCTGATCTCCCACGACCGACGCTTCCTCGAAAAGATCTCGACTGCCACCGTCTGGCTTGATCGCGGCCAGTCGCGAAGGCTGAACCGCGGCTTCGCGCATTTCGAGGAATGGCGCGACCAGGTTCTCGAAGAAGAAGAGATCGAGCAGCACAAACTCGGCCGCCAGATCGAACGAGAGGAACACTGGCTGCGCTACGGCGTCACCGCACGCCGCAAGCGCAACATGCGCCGTCTCGGCAATCTGCAGGCACTGCGCGCCAACTACCGCGGCCACAAGGGGCCTCAGGGCACGATCCAGGCCTCTGCCACAGAGGGCAAGGAAAGCGGCAAGCTCGTCATCGAGGCGGACAAGATCACCAAGGCCTATGGTGAACGCACCATCGTCGCGCCGTTCTCGATCCGCGTGCATCGCGGCGATTGCATCGGTCTGATCGGTCCCAACGGCGCCGGCAAGACGACGCTTCTCAAGATGCTGACGGGCCAGCTGGCGCCAGACGCGGGCGTCGTGAAGCTCGGCACCAATCTTGAGATTGCCGTCCTCGATCAGAAGCGCGAGGATCTGAACCCGGACGACACGCTTGCCCATTACCTGACCGACGGACGCGGCGACAACCTCTTGGTCAATGGCGAGCAGAAGCATGTCACCGGCTACATGAAGGACTTCCTCTTCCAGCCGGAACAGGCCCGCACGCCGATCCGCAACCTTTCGGGCGGTGAACGCGCACGTCTGATGCTGGCACGCATCATGGCGAAACCCTCGAACCTGCTCATTCTCGACGAACCGACCAACGATCTCGACATCGAGACACTCGATCTGCTGCAGGAAATCGTCGCCGGCTATACTGGCACGGTCATCCTCGTCAGCCACGACCGTGACTTCCTCGACCGCACGGTCACTTCGACTATTGCGCCGGCCAATCCGGATGCGCCAGACGGCCGCTGGATCGAATATGCCGGTGGCTATTCCGACATGCTCGCGCAGCGCAAGGGGGTCGAGGACGAACGCAAGCGGGTGGAAAAGGCCGAAAGAGCGAAGGCCCAGGAAGCGTCGGGCGGCAAGCCTACGGGCAGCGCAAACAGCAAGGGCAAGCTCTCCTTCAAACAGAAGTTCGCGCTCGAAAATCTGCCGAAGGAAATGGAGAAGGCGGAGAAGGAAATCGCCGCACGCGAGGCGAAGATGGCTGATCCCAACCTCTTCACCAAGGATCCGGCAACTTTCAATAAGCTCGCTGCCGAAATGGAAAAGCTGCGCGCCGACATCACCCGCATGGAAGGGGAATGGCTGGAACTCGAAATGCTGCGGGAAGAACTGGAAGGCTGAGCTCCCCACGCGGTTTTCACAGTCGGCCGGAGTAGCTCCCCTCTTCTTACGAAAGACTGCTGCGCGCTCGCGAGCATAAGCTGAGCCATGGCCAAGCGAGCTTGGCCATGGCTGCTTTACGATTGTCTGGCAACAAACGCTCGTGCGAGCGATTGCGCCCACCTTGCGCTCGCCGAGCCGGCACGCTATCTCAAGATTGCTCTAACGGGGTGCCTTCCGATCCTAGCCGATTGGAATGCTGAGAGGCAGCGATGCCAACCCGCGGAACCTGATCCGGTTAACACCGGCGGAGGGATTAGACGCGTCGATCGCAAAGCGCCCTATCCCGAGATCAATTGTTTTTTGGAGGAGGGCGTCATGCCGTCAAATCTATCCGTGTTTCTGCGCTCCGGCCTTGCCGCAGCCATCCTGTCCACCGGGCTCGCCCTGCCGGCAGCCGCTGCCGACAAGACACTCACCGTCTACACCTATGAAAGCTTCGTCTCCGAATGGGGCCCGGGCCCCAAGGTGAAGGAAGCCTTCGAGAAGACCTGCGCCTGCACCGTCGAATTCGTCGGCGTCGCCGATGGCGTGGCGCTGCTGACGCGTCTCAAGCTGGAAGGCGAGACATCCAAGGCAGACGTCGTACTCGGGCTCGACACCAATCTCGTCGAAGAAGCCAAGCAGACCGGCCTGTTCGAAGCAAACGGCGTCGATGCGTCCGCCGTGAAAGTACCCGGCGGCTTCAGCGACGACGTCTTCCTGCCCTATGACTACGGCCATTTCGCCGTGATCTACGACACCGAAACGATCAAGACACCGCCGACGAGCCTGAAGGAACTGGTCGAGGGCGACCCGTCCCAGAAGATCGTCATCCAGGATCCGCGCACCTCGACGCCAGGCCTCGGCCTGCTGCTCTGGGTAAAGTCGGTCTACGGCGACAAGGCACCGGAAGCCTGGGCCAAGCTCAAGGACCGCGTCTTGACGGTGACCCCCGGCTGGTCGGAAGCCTACGGCCTGTTCACCAAGGGCGAGGCGCCGATGGTGCTCTCCTACACGACCTCGCCGGCCTACCACATGGTCGCCGAAGAGACCGAACGCTACCAAGCGGCGGAATTCTCCGAGGGCCACTACATCCAGATCGAAGTCGCGGGTCTCCTGAAGAATGCGCCGGAAAAGGAGCTGGCTCGACAGTTCCTCGCCTTCATGCTTGAGCCCGGTTTCCAGGACACCATCCCGACCAACAACTGGATGATGCCGGTCGCAGTGACGTCCGAGCCGCTGCCGGAAGCCTTCGGCAAGCTCGTCCAGCCCAAGACGACCTTCCTGATGAGCCCGGCAGAAGTCGCCGCCAACAGGCAGGCCTGGATCGACGAATGGCTCAAGGCCATGACGCTGAAGTAGGATCGAATGATCCGCCCGCTCCATCAGTCCAGGCGACAGAGGCTGCCCGCACTCGCGGGTGGCCTTTTCGTTCTGCTGGTGGTCGCAAGTTTCGTGGGTGTCGCTCTTGCCGCCCTGCTCGCGGGACGACTGTCGGGCGACCTTCTCGCCGCCTTCACCGATCCGGTGATCCGCTCGGTTCTCTCATTCACGCTGTGGCAAGCCTTCCTCTCGACGCTTCTCTCCGTCGGCCTCGCTCTGCCGGTCGCCAGTGCACTCGCCAGACAACCAGATTTTCCAGGTCGTATCTGGTTGATCCGTCTGATGGCGCTGCCGATGGGATTGCCGGTCCTGATCGGCGCACTCGGCCTCATCGGCATCTTCGGCCGCAGCGGCATTGTCAATAAAGCGCTGTCCGGACTGGGGCTGACCCAGCCGATCTCGATCTACGGGCTGACGGGCATCCTCGTTGCCCATGTCTTCTTTAACCTGCCGCTCGCAACGCGCCTGATGCTGTCGGCCCTCGAACGGGTGCCGGCGGAATATTGGCGCATGTCGGCAAGCCTCGGCTTCTCACCTCTGTCCACCTTCCGCTTCATCGAGTGGCCGGTCCTCGCCCGCGTCATCCCCGGAGCGGCTGGCCTGATCTTCATGCTCTGCGTCACGAGCTTCACCCTCGTATTGATCTTCGGCGGCGGCCCCGCCGCGACCACGATCGAGGTCGCCATCTACCAGGCGCTACGCTTCGACTTCAATCCGGAGCGCGCCGTCTCGCTCGCCCTCTTGCAGATCACCGTCACGACCATCATTCTCGCCACCCTCAGCCTCCTCCCCGCAGCCGCCGATACCGGCAGCACCAGCGGCCGACGCTTCCCGCGGTTCGACGGACGACGTGCTCTGGTCCGTGCTGTCGATGGCCTGCTGTTGTCGCTTGCCACCCTGTTCCTGATCCTGCCGCTCGGCCAGGTGGTCGTCTCGGGCCTCCAGGCGGATCTCGCTCGGCTTCTCTCGCAGGCCGCCTTTCAGCAGGCGGCCTCGACCAGCCTTCTCGTCGCATTGGCCGCTGGCGTGATTGCCACGCTGCTGGCCTATGGCGTAATCGCAGCGCGCGCCGAGATAGATGCTGCGCGCGCGCAAAATGCAGGCAACCGCCTCTTCTCGCTGGCGCTCGCGTCCGTGTCCTCGCTCGTTCTGCTCGTTCCGACCAGCGTTCTCGCCACGGGCTGGTTCCTGGCATTGAGGTCACGGGGCGAAATCGCGAGCTTCGCACCCGTCATCGTCACTGGCATCAACGCGCTGATGGCACTGCCATTTGCTGTGCGCGTGCTGGAACCCGCCTATCGGGAGCACCGCGCGCGCACGGGCCGACTTGCAGAAAGCCTCGGCCTCTCCGTCTCCCAGCGCCTGCGCCGTGTCGACTGGCCCGTTCTAAAGCGCCCGTTCCTCACGGCGCTCGCCTTTGCCATGGCGCTTTCGCTGGGCGACCTTGGAGCCGTCGCCCTCTTCGGCTCTGAGAACATCTCTACCCTGCCAGCCCTCATCTATGCCCGAATGGGCAGCTATCGAAGCACCGATGCCGACGGCCTTGCTCTCTTGCTTGGGGTAATCTGTCTGGTGCTGGCCCTGATCGGAGCGCCAAGAACACCTGGAAACCCGAACGAGCGGGAGATGTCCGATGCGCGATGAGAGCCCAACCAGCATACGCCTGACCGACGTTCAACTGACGCTGGGGAGCCGCGCCTTTCTTTTCGATTGTGGCTTCGAACCTGGGCGGATCACAGCCATTGTAGGCCCCTCCGGATCGGGCAAGTCAACCTTGCTCAATCTCGTCTCGGGCTTCGAGCGACCGAAGAGCGGGCGGATCGAGATTGCCAGCCAGGATGTCACCGATCTGGCGCCGGCGGAACGCCCCGTTTCCCTGGTTTTCCAGGACAACAATCTGTTTTCCCACCTCGATGTTTTCACGAACATCGGGCTGGGCATCCATCCCGCCATGCGCCTGAGGCCGGCGGATCGCAAGGCGATCAGCGACGCGCTGGCGCGTGTCGAACTTGCCGGTTATGAACGCCGTCTGCCGGGTTCGCTCTCGGGCGGCGAGCGACAGCGCGTGGCCTTTGCCCGGGCGCTGGTTCGCCACCGCCCCGTCCTCCTCCTCGACGAACCGTTTGCGGCGCTCGACCCCGGCCTGCGCACAGCAATGGTCGACCTGCTTGCAGACCTCCATGCAGAAACGCGCGCCACAATTCTCCTTGTCACCCACGATCCGCGCGATGTCGAGCGACTGGCAGACAACGTCGTCTTCATCGACAGCGGGCGCGTGCTCGTAAACGTCGCGAAGGCCGACTTCTTCGAGCGGAGAGATATTCCCGCCGTGCAGAACTTCCTCGGCGACATGACCTTTGCGCGCCAATCGCCTTAATTTGGTCGTCCACGCCTGCCATGCGCGTCGGGAATAGTTGTTCCTCCGGAAGACCATTGGTCATTTTCTCTGGCGCAACTATCTTCTGGAGCATGCGGTGTTTTCGCACTATGTGAAGGACAGCCGGATCGACGCAATGCGCTATCCGGCAGATGGCAATTGGATGCTGCACTCGGATGTCCGCCAGATCGGCGACCATCCGGGACAGGTGAAGGGGCAGGATGCAGTTTTTGAGCCGGAACAGCGCGATGGCTGCCGAAGTGGATCGGCGGCGCCGGCCCCTCAGGCTCGCGTCGAGCGTTGCTGCGCTTGTTTCTGCTGGCCTCGTGCTCTCCTCCTGTCAATCGATCTTCGAACAGGCCTACGAGCCCTCCGTCGCACCTTCCAGCAATCCGCAGATCGTCGACGAGGTGCAGAAGGGCGATCCTCGTGCCCAGATGGGGGCGCGAGAACATCCGCGCATCGTCGCATCCTATGGCGGGGAATATTCCGACGCCAAGACCGAACGCCTGGTTGCCCGCATCGCCGGCGCATTGACGGCCGTCTCGGAGAACCCGAACCAGTCCTATCGCATCACCATCCTGAACTCGCCGGCAATCAACGCCTTCGCGCTGCCAGGTGGCTATCTCTACGTCACACGCGGTCTGCTGGCGCTCGCCAACGACGCCTCGGAAGTCGCAGCTGTTCTCAGCCACGAGATGGCGCACGTCACAGCGAACCACGGCATAGAACGCCAGCGTCGCGAAGAGGCGGAAGTGATTGCGAGCCGTGTCGTGGCAGAAGTGCTTTCCAGCGATCTCGCCGGAAAGCAGGCGCTCGCCCGTGGCAAGCTCCGTCTGGCCGCCTTCTCGCGCCAGCAGGAACTGCAGGCCGACGTCATTGGTGTACGCACGCTCGGCGAAGCCGGCTACGATCCCTATGCCGCCGCCCGCTTCCTCGATTCCATGGCGCGCTACAGTCAGTTCACCTCGGTCGATCCGGATGCGGACCAGAGCCTCGACTTCCTGTCGAGCCATCCGAACGCGCCGCAGCGCGTCGAGCTCGCCAAACGCCACGCGCGCGCCTTCGGCCCCGAAGGCACCCATGGCGAAACGGGTCGCGACTACTATCTGAACGGAGTCGACGGCCTGCTTTATGGCGACAGCCCGCAGGAAGGCTTCGTTCGAGGGCAGACTTTCCTGCACGGCCAGCTCGGCATCCGTTTTGACGTGCCTGTCGGTTTCCAGATCGACAACAAGGTGGAAGCGGTTCTCGCAACTGGTCCCGGAGATGTCGCGATCCGCTTTGACGGCGTTGCCGACAACCAGAAGATCAGCCTGCCCAACTATATCTCCAGCGGCTGGGTCACCGGTCTTCTGCCGGACACGATCCGCACGATCACCGTCAACGGCCTTGAAGCCGCAACGGCGAGGGCATCGGCCGATCGCTGGGATTTCGACATCACCGTCATCCGGATCGGCCCGCAGATCTTCCGTTTCCTGACAGCCGTCCCGAAAGGCAGCCCGGCGCTCGAAACCACGGCCGCCCAGTTGCGCGCCTCGTTCCGGCGGATAACGTCACAGGAAGCGGCCTCGCTGAAGCCGCTGCGCGTCCGCGTCGTGACTGTCGGTGCCAACGACAATATCGGCACCCTGTCCGCCCGCATGATGGGCACTGAGCGGAAGCTTGAGCTATTCCGCCTGATCAATGCCCTTGGCCCGACTTCCACAGTCCGGCCCGGCACCCGGGTAAAGATCATCTCGGAATGAACGCGAAAAACCTGAAGACAGCGAAAAACCGGCACGAGTGCCGGCTCTTTTGGTCACGCGCTATCTGATCAGTAGGCCATCTCATACCGAGAGGCACTCGGCGCCTTGTCTGTCAAAGCGAGCTTGAGTTTTTCCAGCGCCCGGGTCTCGATCTGACGGACACGCTCCTTGGAGATCCCGAGTTCCACGCCGAGTTCTTCCAGCGTGGCACCGTCCTCGGTCAGGCGGCGGGCCTTGATGATCCGACTCTCGCGCTCGTTCAGCCGGTCCATGGCGTCCTTGAGCCAGCCGTGCCACCGCTCCCCATCAATGATCGACGTGACTTGCTCGTCGGGCAGCGCTTCCTTGCTCTCGAGCATCTCGAGCTGCTCGGTGCCCTCGCCATGCCGCCCGGCGACGGGCGTCTGAAGCGATGCGTCATTGCCGGACAGCCGCGCGTCCATGGACTGGACATCGGAGAGGCTTACGCCAAGTGCGGAGGCGATCTCCTGGTGGATTGCCTGGTCGGAAAGACGGTTGTCACCTTGGGCGAGCTTGGCGCGCAGGCGCCGAAGGTTGAAGAACAGCGCCTTCTGGCTGGAGCTCGTGCCGCCGCGGACAATCGACCAGTTGCGCAGGATATAGTCCTGCATCGAGGCGCGGATCCACCAGCCGGCATAGGTCGAGAAGCGCACCTCGCGGCCGGGATCGAAACGGGCGGCGGCCTCCAGAAGGCCGATATAGCCTTCCTGGATCAGGTCGTTGAGCGGCAGACCGAAGCCACGGAACTTGGAAGCCATGGCAATGACGAGGCGCATATGCGCCTGGGCGATGCGATTGCGAGCCCCCTGATCATCGTGCTCCTTCCAGCGGATCGCAAGGTCGAGTTCTTCCTCGCGCTCCAGATAGGGCTGCGACATGGCGTATTTGATGATGTGTCTGTCAGCGGATGTGGCTTTCATCGGACATCTCCATGGTCTCTTTGGACCGCTGGCCTCTCAGAGGCCGTCTTGCCGGCATTGTCTCCTGAACGGCTGAGCGTCGGACAGGTTCCAACAGAATGCCGGACGCGGCCGTGGTTGCGTCGCTCTCATCTGCTTGTCTGAGCTCTATTACGCGCACCATGCGACATCGGATTTGCCGTGGGGGTGCGACGATCTGTCGAACAGGGGCAATCACGCGTAAGTGAGAGCATGGACAGCAGGACGCCTGCGGAGTGCCTGAAAACGCAAAACGGCGCGGGTTGAGCCGCGCCGTTGAAGTCACACCACAGAAGCTTGCTCAGGCTGAGAGAGCCTTGAATTCCGCAAGGATGGCGTCGCCCATTTCTACCGTACCGACCTGTCTGCAACCTTCGGCCATGATGTCGCCGGTGCGGATACCCTGGTCGAGCACGTTGGCGATCGCCTTTTCCAGGCGATCGGCTTCGGTGACCATGTTGAAGGAATATCGCAGGCACATGGCGAAGGAAGCGATCATGGCGATCGGGTTGGCAACACCTGTGCCGGCGATGTCAGGGGCCGAACCATGCACGGGCTCATAGAGCGCCTTGCGCTTGCCGGTCTTGGCATCCGGAGCACCGAGAGAGGCAGACGGCAGCATGCCCAGCGAACCGGTCAGCATGGCGGCAACGTCGGAGAGCATGTCGCCGAACAGGTTGTCGGTCACGATGACGTCGAACTGCTTCGGCGCGCGCACGAGCTGCATGCCACCGGCATCGGCCAGCATGTGGTCGAGCTTGACGTCGGAGAACTTCTCCTTGTGCGTCGCGGTCACGACCTGGTTCCACAGGACACCCGACTTCATGACGTTGCGCTTTTCCATCGAGCAGACGCGATTGTTGCGGGTGCGGGCCAGCTCGAAGGCCACGGCCGAGATGCGCTCGATTTCATAGGTATCGTAAACCTGGGTATCGATGGCGCGCTTTTGGCCATTGCCGAGATCGGTGATGGTCTTCGGCTCGCCGAAATAGACGCCGCCGGTCAGTTCGCGGACGATGAGGATGTCGAGACCTTCGACAAGCTCCGGCTTCAGTGACGAAGCATTGGCGAGCGCCGGATAGCAGATCGCCGGACGCAGATTGGCGAACAGCTCGAGATCCTTGCGCAGACGCAGCAGACCGGCTTCCGGGCGCACGTCGTAGGGCACGTCGTCCCACTTCGGACCACCGACGGCACCGAAGAGAACGGCGTCCGCAGCAAGTGCCTTTGCCATGTCTTCTTCAGAAATCGCCGCCCCATGGGCGTCATAGGCGGAACCGCCGACGAGACCTTCGTCCGTGACGAAGCCGGCACCCTGCGCCTCGTTCATATAGGCGATGATCTTGCGGACTTCGGCCATGGCCTCGGGGCCGATGCCGTCACCGGGCAGCAGGAGAAGATTGCGAGCCGTCATGGAAACCCTCCACTGGAAAAAGAAGTCGCGGCTTCTTACGCGTGGGGCAGGCCCTTTTCAAGCGAGATAGGCCGGAAACGGTACGGTTCAGGGCACTGCAGAAGAGGCTTTTGTCGATTGACCCGTCGGGTGACGGGGTCCAAAAGACAGCATCCCTTCAGCATGTTCGAGTTCACAATGCCCCTTTCTCCCCTTCATATTGAAACCCCGCTTCTGCGCACCGCAGCCGATTACAGCGCAAGCGGCCTGCCGCTCTGGCTGAAGCTCGATGCCTTGCAGCCCTCCGGCAGCTTCAAGCTGCGCGGTGTGGGCCTGCTCTGCCAGCATGAAGTCGCCAAGGGTGCCAAGGAAATCTTCTGCGCGTCCGGCGGCAATGCAGGCATCGCGGCAGCGGTCGCCGGCAAGGCCTTGGGAGCACCGGTGACCATCGTCGTGCCGGAGACGACGTCTCCCGACGTGCGCGCCCGAATCGTCGCGATCGGCGCCAAGGTTCTGGTGCATGGTTCGGTCTTTGATGAAGCCAATGCTCATGCCGTAGCCCTCGCGGCCGAACGCAAGGCGGCCTACGTCCACCCCTATGATCACCCGCTGCTCTGGGAAGGGCACGCGACCCTGATCGATGAAGTGGTGAAATCAGGCGCTGTATTCGACTGCGTGATCACCAGTGTCGGCGGCGGCGGTCTGCTGGCCGGCATCGTCGAAGGCCTGAGGCGCAACGGACTGCGCGATATCCCTGTGATCGCGGTCGAGACGGAAGGTGCGGCTTCACTCCATGCCGCGGTCGCAGCGAAAGAGCGCGTAACCCTTCCCGCAATCACCTCGATCGCCAATTCGCTGGGTGCGCGCCAGGTGGCCCAACATGTCTTCGACCTGCTGGGCACGCATCCCATTGAAAGCGTCACAGTGACCGATGCGCAGGCTGTCGCAGCCTGCCTGAAATTCGCCGATGCGCAGCGAATCCTGGTCGAGCCGGCTTGCGGCGCAGCCCTTGCTGTCGCCGATGTGCATGCTGGTCTGCTGTCGCGCTTCAAGGCGCCGCTCATAGAGGTTTGCGGCGGGATCGGCGTGTCGCTCGCAGCGCTCGAAACATGGCGCTCACGCTTCCTCTGACGCCAAAGAAAAAGCCGGGCTCGCGCCCGGCTTCATCATTCGTTTCGGCAGCTTGGCTCAGGCCCAGGGGCGCTGCGTTGCATTGGACTGCTCGAACGTCGCGATGTTCGAAGCCTTTTCGAGCGTCAGGCCGATGTCGTCGAGACCGTTCAGCAGGCAGTGGCGCTTGAAGGCATCGATTTCGAACGAGATCTTGCCGCCATCGGGACCGGTGATTTCCTGAGATTCCAGGTCGACGGTCAGCACGGCATTCGACCCGCGGCTGGCATCGTCCATCAGCTTGTCCAGGTTCTCCTGGCTGACGACGATCGGCAGGATGCCGTTCTTAAAGCAGTTGTTGTAGAAGATGTCGGCGAAGGACGTGGAGATCACGCAGCGGATGCCGAAATCGAGCAGTGCCCACGGAGCATGTTCGCGCGAGGAACCGCAACCGAAATTGTCGCCGGCGACGAGGATCTGCGCATTGCGATAGGCGGGCTTGTTCAGAACGAAATCTGCGTTCTCCGAACCATCTTCCTTGTAGCGAGCCTCGGCGAAGAGGCCGGTACCGAGACCGGTGCGCTTGATGGTCTTCAGGTAATCCTTCGGAATGATCATGTCCGTGTCGACATTGACGACCGGAAGCGGTGCCGCAACACCGGTGAGCTTTACGAACTTGTCCATCAGTCTGCCTTCGATCTGGCTAATGCGCGTGTGATGCCCCGCCCATAGAGCAAAACCGAGAAAAATTGAAGGAGAATCTTGTGCCAGCCGAAGCGGCCCTTCGGCGCTGCCAATCGCATCCACCTCCGCTCACCCACTCACGGGTGAGCGCAACGATCAGGCCTCTGCCCGATCACAGATCGATGATGGTACCCTTGCCGTCGTTCCAGACGCGCAGGTCTTCGCGGCGCTTCGCCTTCGCATAGACCGGGGCGCGCTTCGTCTTGCCCATCAGCATGCGGGCGCCGAGCGTCACGGTCAGGAGTGCGCCGATCACAAGCGTCAGTGAAACTGCGAAAGCAGCTGCGAGACCGACAAAGGCGAGGCCAGCGATGGCATAGGCGGCAGAGCGGAGATTTTGCATGATCGTGTCCTTTCTCGACAGCCAAGGTGGTCCTTATTCTCCTGTATTGCAAGGGCCTTTCACCCAATTGTCATCTTGCGTGGCCGCCGAAAGCTTGCCAGAACTCGGCCATGACTTCAGAGCCCTCTTCCTTTCGCTTTCACCATCCCTCTCGATTGCGTCGTTCCGTGCTGACGGTGCCGGCGATCAATGAACGGGCTCTGCAAAAGGTGACGGGCCTCGATTGCGATGCAGTCATCTTTGATCTGGAGGACTCTGTAGCCGAAGATCGGAAGGCGGACGCGCGCCACATGCTCCTGGAATTCCTCGAGAATACCGACCTCGGTCACCGCGAGCGGATCGTTCGCATCAACGCCGCCGACACGCCGCACTTCCGCGATGACATGGCCCTTGTTCTCAAAGCCTTGCCCGACACCGTCCTCCTTCCAAAGGTTGAGGAGCCGGTCACGGTCCAGGACATGGCGGAAAGTCTCGGCGAGCATGCTGCGGCGGATGGTCTCAGGATTTGGGCGATGATCGAGACGCCGCGGGGGGTCTTGAACGCCGCGGCCATCTCCTCGTCCGGCCGGACAAGCAACAGTCGACTGGATGCCTTTGTTGTCGGGCTGAACGACCTGCGCAAGGCGACCGGCATACCGCCCGAGCCGGGACGCACCTACCTCGTGCCCTATCTGATGCAGGTCATGCTCGCGGCCCGCGCCTATGGGCTTGATGTGATCGACAGCGTCTCGAACGATTTCCGCGACCTCGAAGCCTTCGCGGCCGAATGCGCGCAGGGCAAGGCCATGGGCTTCGATGGCAAGATGCTGATCCATCCCGCCCAGATCGAAGCCGCCAACCACCATTTCGGCCCGAACGAGGCGGCAATCGCTGAAGCCCGACTCGTGGCCGATACCTTCGCCGACCCGGCCCATGCGGGCCTCAACGTCATCAACATCGATGGGCGCATGATCGAGCGACTGCATGCCGAGGAGGCGACGCGCCTTCTCGCCAAGGTCGCCCTGATCGACGCCAGAAAGGACAAGCCATGAAAGTCTATCGTTTCCTCACCGGCCCTGACGATTCGAGCTTCTGTCACCGGGTGACCGACGCGCTCAACAAGGGCTGGGAACTGCATGGCTCGCCAAGCCACACGTTCAATGCGGCAGAGAACAAGCTGTATTGCGGCCAGGCGGTGGTGAAGACCGTACATGGCAAGGACTATGATCCGTCGATGAAACTCGGCGAGCAGTGATCCGCTGGTGAGGCCCATCTCCCGCTTGGTGGGGGAGAAAGCGATCCCGATGAAATAGGCGAGCGTAAGCCGCCTAAACATCTGAAATCGCAAGTGAGGGGGTCTGTTCGTCGTGCCCGCAGCACCGATCCCCTCACCAACAAAATCTGAGGTTTAGCCCTGACCGGGCTAAGCCCTCGATTTTGTAACCTCTCCCACAAGGGGAGAGGGGAAAACCAATTGTCAAAAACCCCAAGCTTCGCCACCGGTCGGGATTGCTCCCTCCGGGTGGTTGAAACTTGTCTCGGACGAGGCGCCAGAAGCAACCTGTCTAAGTATCAGTATGTGGCTCCTTCCGGCGC
>UCMW01000002.1:0-962 GCA_900473745.1 Hyphomicrobiales bacterium
GGCCTTCTCCCCGCTTGCGGGGAGAAGGTGCCCGCCCTTCGACAGGCTCAGGGGGCGGATGAGGGGCAAAAGCCGCAAGCGCGACACCATCTCCCCCCTTGCGGGGGAGAAAGCGAAATCGAGGAATTGGCCCGATCAGGGCCAAACCTCAGATTTCGCAAGAGAGGGGCTCGGTGATGTCGGTGCCAACGCAACTGTGCCCCTCTCCAGGAAAATCTGAAGTTTAGGCGGCTTGCGCTCGCCTAAGCCTTCGATTTTCCGTCCTCCCCCGCAGGGGGGGAGGTGGGTGCCTCATTTTGGCGTGCAGGTCATACCACTGCGCTGGGCATTGGCTATGCAGTCGCTTTTGTTGACGTAGGCTTCCGTCGAAGCTCCGACAATCTTGTTGTTGCCTGCCGCCTTGCGCTGCCACCGCCAGCCGTCGCTCTTGTAGATTTCCCAGGTGTCGCCGTTCTTGTCCTTACAGCTTTCCATCGTGTCCTCCATTCGAAAGCCTTCGATGCGTAGCGGATACCCCTTTTCTTCGCCACGAACCGGGTGCAATCTCTGGTGGTTTCGAGGGGGCTCGGATGACGCATCGAGATGTGCCGCACCACCATCGCCGTTTTGCCCGCACTATGCGGGCGGATGCCACCTGGGCCGAGAACCGGCTCTGGCAGGTGCTGCGGGCAAAACAGCTCGGTGGCTTCAAGTTCCGGCGGCAGGTCCCGGTCGATGGCTACATCCTCGATTTCGTCTGTCTCGAGGCGCGGCTGATCGTCGAGGTGGATGGACATCAGCATGCCGAGAGCGAGCGTGATGCGCGGCGGGATGCCTGGTTTCGCGCCCAGGGTTTTCGGGTGCTGAGGGTGTGGAACGGCGAGATCGAGGACAATCTCGATGGCGTCTGCAGTTTTATTCTCGCAGAGTTGAGGAATTGCGGCGAGTGAGACGTCTGATCTCCCCCTTGCGGGGGAGAAAGC
>UCMW01000002.1:977-1252 GCA_900473745.1 Hyphomicrobiales bacterium
GAATTGGCCCGATCAGGGCCAAGCCTCAGATTTCGCAAGAGAGGTGCTCGGTGAGGTGGCTGCCAACGGAACCGTGCCCCTCTCCAGGAAAATCTGAAGTTTAGGCGGCTTGCGCTCGCCTAAGCCTTCGATTTTCCGTCCTCCCCCGCTTGGGGGGAGGTGGGGTGCTGCGGTCTGAATTTTATTCGGCCAACGTCGTCGCGGTTTGGAGCGCATCGGTGGAGATGATTTCCAAGGGCACGACGTTTGCGGTCCTATCTCCCCCCTTGCGGGGG
>UCMW01000002.1:1264-160522 GCA_900473745.1 Hyphomicrobiales bacterium
GAATTGGCCCGATCAGGGCCAACCTCAGATTTCGCAAGAGGGGGGCTCGGTGATGTCGGTGCCAACGCAACTGTGCCCCTCTCCAGGAAAATCTGAAGTTTAGGCGGCTTGCGCTTGCCTAAGCCTTCGATTTTCCGTCCTCCCCCGCATAGGGGGAGGTGGGGTGCCTACAACCACTTCGGCCCGAGGTCTCCCCCGGGCCGAAATCTCGTTCAAATCTCAGCTAATCAGCTGCACCCACTCGTCGCACCACACGTATCGCATTTCTCGCACGTCCCATTCCGCACCATCGTGAAGTTCTGGCATTCCGAGCACATGTTGCCCGTATAGCCCTGCGCAATCGAGCGCATGCGGCGCGAGGCCTCGAGCTTCTTGGCGTCGGCCTTGGCGCTCGCTGCCTCATCCGCCGCGGCGTCGGTGAAAACGCTTTCTTCAGCGATCTCCTCGGCCAGTTCCACGGCGCGCTCCTCGTAGTCGCGCTTGAAGGACACGACTTCAGAGGTAGCAACAGCGGTCGTCACTTCGAGCTTGCGGGCGGTGGCGCCCGAAGACGAGAAGGCGGTGACGGTGGCCGAGGCCTTGGCCGGGGCGGCGGTTGCTGCACCCTTGGGCTCGCCGCCGGCGGCTGCCGGCATGTGGCTGGAGACGAGCGTCGGCTTGTAACCGCGGGTCAGGCCCTTGGAGACGACGTCGGCCTTGCCTTCCTTCATGCCGCGGCCAAGCGCCGTGGTCGAGAAGTCCGAGGTGTCGACATGGGCGAGGTCGTGGCGACCGAGATAGGAGATCGCGAGTTCCCGGAAGACGTAGTCGAGGATCGACGTCGCATTCTTGATCGCGTCGTTGCCGGTGACCATGCCGGCCGGCTCGAACTTGGTGAAGGTGAAGGCGTCGACATATTCCTCGAGCGGCACGCCATACTGCAAGCCGAGCGAGACGGAGATGGCGAAGTTGTTGATGAAGGCGCGAAGGGCCGAGCCTTCCTTGTTCATGTCAAGGAAGATTTCGCCGAGACGGCCGTCGTCATATTCGCCGGTGCGCAGGAAGATGGTGTGACCACCGATCTTCGCCTTCTGGGTATAACCCTTGCGGCGGGTTGGCAGCTTTTCCTGTTCGCGCACGACGCGGTCAACGATGCGCTCGACGATGCGTTCCGTGATGGTGACCGCCTGGGCCGCCATCGGCTGCTGCAAGAGGTCGTCGACACCGTCCTCGTCATCCTCGTCTTCGATGAGCGAGGCATTGAGCGGCTGGGAGAGCTTCGAGCCGTCGCGGTAAAGCGCATTGGCCTTGAGCGCCAGCTTCCAGGACAGCATGTAGGCGGCGCCGCAATCTTCGACGGTGGCTTCGTTCGGCATGTTGATCGTCTTGGAGATCGCACCCGAGATGAAGGGCTGGGCAGCCGCCATCATGCGGATGTGGGATTCGACCGAGAGATAACGCTTGCCGATCTTGCCGCACGGGTTGGCGCAATCGAAGACCGGCAGATGTTCGGCCTTCAGGAAGGGCGCGCCTTCCAGCGTCATGGCACCGCAAACATGGATGTTGGCAGCTTCGATGTCCTTCTTGCCGAAGCCCATATGCTCAAGCAGATTGAAGCTGATGTCCGAAAGCTGCTCGTCGGAGACCTTGAGGGTCTCTTTCAGGAAGTCGGCGCCGAGCGTCCACTGGTTGAAGACGAACTTGATGTCGAAGGCGGCCTTCAGCGCGCCGTTGACAGCTTCGATCTTCTCGTCGGTGAAGCCCTTGGCCTTCAGCGTCGAGGGGTTGATGCCCGGCGCCTGATTGAGATTGCCATGGCCGACGGCATAGGCGTCGATCTCGGCGATCTGGCTTTCCGAATAACCGAGCGAGCGCAGCGCTTCCGGAACGGCGGCGTTGATGATCTTGAAGTAGCCGCCACCGGCGAGCTTCTTGAACTTGACGAGTGCGAAGTCGGGCTCGATGCCGGTCGTGTCGCAGTCCATGACGAGGCCGATCGTGCCGGTCGGTGCGATGACCGAGACCTGGGCATTGCGGTAGCCATGCTTTTCGCCAAGCGCCAAAGCCTTGTCCCAGGCAGCCGTCGCATGGGCGATCAGGGCAGGATCCGTGCATTCGGCATGGACGAGCGGGACCGGATTGACGGACAGGCCTTCATAGCCGTCCGACAGGCCGAGCGCTGCCCGGCGATGGTTGCGGATGACGCGCAGCATGTTGTCGCGGTTCGGCGCAAAGCCCGGGAAGGGGCCGAGTTCCGAGGCGATTTCGGCTGACGTCGCATAGGAGACGCCGGTCATGATGGCGGTGAGCGCACCGGCGATGGCACGGCCTTCGGCGCTATCATACGGGATGCCCGAGGACATCAAGAGGCCGCCGATATTGGCATAGCCGAGGCCGAGCGTGCGGTACTCATAGGAACGTTCGGCGATCTGGCGCGACGGGAACTGCGCCATCATCACGGAGACTTCGAGAACGACCGTCCACAGGCGAACGGCATGTTCGTAATCGCCGACGTCGATGTTCTTGGTCTTCTGATCCTTGAAGCGGAGCAGGTTCAACGAAGCGAGGTTACATGCCGTGTCGTCGAGGAACATGTATTCCGAGCACGGGTTCGACGCGCGGATCGGACCGGCGGCCGGCGAGGTGTGCCAGTCGTTCATCGTCGTGTTGAAGTGCAGGCCCGGATCTGCCGATGCCCAGGCGGCATAGGAGATCTTGTCCCAGAGGTCGCGGGCCTTCAGCGTCTTCATCACCTTGCCGTCCTTGCGGGCGGTGAGGTTCCAGTCGCCGTCATTCTCGACCGAGCGCAGGAAGTCGTCCTTCAGCGAGACCGAGTTGTTCGAGTTCTGGCCGGAGACCGTGAGGTAGGCTTCCGAATCCCAGTCGGTGTCATAGGTCTTGAAGTCGAGATCCTTGTAGCCCTGCTGGGCGAACTGGATGACGCGCTTGATGTAGTTTTCCGGAACCTGGTCCTTCTTCGCGGCCTTGATTTCGCGCTTCAGGGCAGGGTTCTCGTTCGGGTCGAAGCAGGCGCCGTTGTCAGCCTCGCAGTTGACGCAGGCCTTCATGATCGCCTTCAGATGCTTGGCGACGACCTTGGAACCGGTGACGAGGGCGGCAACCTTCTGCTCTTCCTTCACCTTCCAGTCGATATAGGCTTCGATATCCGGATGGTCGATGTCGACCACGACCATCTTGGCCGCGCGACGGGTAGTACCACCCGATTTGATGGCGCCGGCAGCGCGGTCACCGATCTTCAGGAAGGACATGAGGCCGGAGGAGCGGCCGCCGCCGGACAGCTTTTCGCCTTCGCCGCGGAGATAGGAGAAGTTGGAGCCGGTGCCGGAGCCATACTTGAAGAGACGCGCTTCGCGGACCCAGAGGTCCATGATGCCGCCTTCGTTGACCAGGTCGTCTTCGACGGACTGGATGAAGCAGGCATGCGGCTGCGGGTGTTCATAGGCCGACTTGGACTTGACCAGCTTGCCGGTGAAAGGGTCGACATAGAAATGGCCCTGGCCGGGGCCGTCGATGCCATAGGCCCAGTGCAGGCCGGTGTTGAACCACTGCGGGCTGTTCGGTGCGACGCGCTGGGTGGCGAGCATGTAGGCGAGCTCGTCCTTGAAGGCGGCCGCGTCTTCTTCAGACGTGAAATACTTGCCCTTCCAGCCCCAATAGGTCCAGGTGCCGGCCAGGCGATCGAAGACCTGACGGGCATCGGTTTCCGAGCCGTAGCGCTCATTTTCAGGAAGCGAGGCGAGGGCCTTCTCGTCGGCAATCGAGCGCCACAGGAAGGAAGGAACGTCGTTTTCCTCAACCTTCTTCAGCACCTTCGGCACGCCGGCCTTGCGGAAATACTTCTGAGCGAGAATGTCCGCCGCCACCTGGCTGAACTGAGCGGGCACGTCGATGTCGGCAAGACGAAATACGATTGAGCCGTCGGGATTCTTGATCTCGCTGATGGCCTTGCGGAACTCGATCTCCGCATAAGCGGACTGCCCCGGTTTGGTGAAGCGACGTTCAATGCGCATTTGCCTCTGTCCCTCGATCTGGAAGCGCCGATGAGGCGCCAAAAAAATAACGTCCGGCTGCTCGCGTGAAGTTCGCGCAGCCAGTGTTCTGTTCGTCTGTCAGGTGATTCATCTCAACGACGACGCACCCTGTATCTTGTGGTGATGGTGGCTGCAAACGCTAAATATAGTATTAACACTTTATTGCCGCCAGACAAAGACCCCCTGTGCAGCGGTCAAAAATCGCACAATTTTCCTATCGCGGGCGACGTCGTCAAAACGTCGTTCCACATCCAAGAAAGCCGCTACAATGTTTGATGAAACCCGGCCTCGTTCATGCCCGGTCCAGTCGCCGCCGCAACTGGGCTCATTAACATCGTCCCGACTGATTCCGTCAAGGGGTGGTCTGTGAAGGAAATGTTAACGCTATATGTTGTGGTGCCAGGTTGTGGATAACGGGCATAAGCGCGAAGTCACGGGAATAACAGGGCTTTCTGCGCCCGTGTGACGCGCAGGGTCCGAAATGCAAAGCTCCGTGCGAAATATTTCCGGGTACATTTCGTGCCTAAACGAGCCGCTTTCACGGGGTTTGGTGCTCCGAAGACACGCCGCCACAAGATTTGGGATGCGTCTCCAAAATTCTGGGGATGAGTCGCGGGGGTCGAGGCGCTTGACACGATATCGGGCCGCTGGCTCGAGACGTCACCACCGCATCTCTAGTGTGCAGTGCATATATCTGTATCTCTCATCAACGAAATGGCAATATGTCGCTGCTAGGACAAGGGAAGAACAGTATGGAATGAGCTCCATGCCCGGCCGCGACAGGCCGCCTGCCAGGATGGCGGGTCGCACGGAGTGAGTTGTCCATGTCTATTGCCAATCTTTCCATATTGAAGAAGGTCAGCCTCGTCGTCGTCCTGATGGGCTTCGCGGCTGCGGCGATCGCGGCGGTCGGCGCAAGCGGCCTGTCCTCGCTGGGCTCCGCCCTCAAAGATACCGGCGCGCGGGAAGAAGTCGCCCGCGAGGCCATGGACCTGCGCGTCGACATCATCGCCATTTCCCGCATGACCTACCAGCTGGCGCTGGCACCGGAAAAGGCCGCCGATTTCGCCGCCGAAACCGACAAGCGCGCCGGCGAGATGCTCGCCCGCTTGCCGAAGATCGCAGCGACTGCAGATGCGACGGAAACGCAACTGCTGGGCAAGATCAAGACAACGCTCGATGCCTATTTCAACCAGATCCGCGCCATGGTGGCCGTTGCCGCTACGCCTGCCGGCCAGGATCTCGCCGTGATGAAAACGGAACTCGGCAAGGCGCTCGACGCCCAGAAGGTGGTGACGGCAGCGGTCAAGGAATACTCGACCTACTCCGCCGACACGCTGAAGGGTTCGCGTGAAAACGCGCTGGCCGCCTCGGGCTTCACAATGCTGCTCCAGGTCGTCACCGCGGGCGTGTGCATTCTCGCCGGTGTGGCGATCAGCTTCCTTCTCGCCCGCCGCGGCATCGTCAATCCGATCCGCAGCCTGACCTCGATCATGTCCGACATGGCATCCGGCAAGCTCGGCAATGCGATCCCCGGCACCGACCGCAAGGACGAAATCGGCGAAATGGCCCGTGCGTTGGAAGTCTTCCGCACAAATGAAGAGCATATGCGGGCCATGGAAGCCCAGGAAGCGGCGCTGACCGCCCAGAGCAAGGACCTGCAGTCCTCGATCAGCGGCATCGTCGCGGCTGCTGCTGCCGGTGACTTCTCCAAGCGCATTTCCAAGACCTATGACGACGCGGACCTGCAGCGCTTTGCAGCCTCGGTCAACGAACTCGTCGAAAGCGTCGACCGTGGTGTCTCGGAAGTCCGCCGCGTGATCGCAGCGCTTGCCGATGCCGACCTGACCCATGAGATGGACGGCCAGTTCCAGGGTGCCTTTGCCGAACTGCAGGGCAACGTCAATCAGACCATGGCGGTTCTCCGCCAGACCATGCAGAACATCCTGTCGGCTGCCGGCACGATCACCGGCAATTCCGGCGAACTCTCCTCGGCTGCCAACCAGCTCGCCCGCCGTACAGAGCAGCAGGCCGCTTCGCTGGAAGAGACGGCCGCGGCCCTCGAGGAGATCACAACCACGGTCAAGACCTCGACCATGCGCGCCAAGGAAGCCTCGCACATGGTCGACGAGACCAAGTCGAGCGCCGGCAAGTCGGGCGATATCGTCCGCAACGCGATCGACGCCATGGGCCGCATCGAGCAGTCTTCGCAGAAGATCAGCCAGATCATCTCGGTCATCGACGAAATCGCCTTCCAGACCAACTTGCTGGCGCTGAATGCCGGCGTCGAGGCAGCGCGTGCCGGTGAAGCCGGTCGTGGTTTCGCCGTCGTCGCCCAGGAAGTGCGCGAACTCGCCCAGCGCTCTGCCAATGCCGCCAAGGAGATCAAGACCCTGATCAACACCTCGGCCGAGGAAGTGAAGGGCGGCGTGTCGCTCGTGCTGTCCACCGGCGAGGCGCTGAAGGAGATCGAATCGCTGGTCAACCGCGTCAACGACCACGTCGTGACGATCGCGCGTGCTGCCGAAGAACAGTCGGCAGCACTCGGCGAGATCAACACCTCGGTCAATCACATGGACCAGATGACCCAGCAGAATGCGGCCATGGTCGAAGAGACCACCGCTGCCAGCCAGGTTCTCGCCGGCGAGGCCCGTCAGCTGCAGGCCCAGCTCGCCCGCTTCAAGCTCGAAGGCGGCGCATCCGCCGGCTCGACGGGGTACCGCACGGCAGCCTGAGTCCCCAAGAGGATTCGGTAATTACCGGAAAAACGAAATGCGCCGCAGCGATGCGGCGCTTTCTCGTTTTGGGAGCCTCTGATCGCGGGCGTCCGATGCTCTGTTCGTGAAGAAGTGCCTTGCGTCGGGTCGAATTTCGGCTAAAAGCCGCCCGGCAATATCCGGTCGCAGCCTACCCGGTCAAAACAAGGACACTGATCATGAAGACACTCGTCGTCTGCTCCGGCGGACTCGATTCCGTTTCGCTCGCCTACAAGATGGCGGCAGAAACCGAACTCCTCGGCCTCATCTCCTTCGACTACGGACAACGTCACAAGAAGGAAATCGGCTTTGCCGCACTTGCGGCCGAACGCCTTTCCGTTCCCCACCATGTCATCGATATCACTGCGATCGGTCGTCACCTGACGGGATCAGCGCTGACCGACGATGTGGAGGTGCCGGACGGGCATTATGCGGAAGAGACGATGAAGATCACCATCGTCCCGAACCGCAACGCCATCATGCTTTCGATCGCCTTTGGGCTCGCCGCTGCGCAAGGCGCGGATGCCGTCGCGATCGCCGTGCATGGCGGCGATCACTTCATCTATCCCGACTGCCGTCCCGCTTTCATCGACAGCTTCCAGAGCATGCAGGACCATGCCCTGGACGGCTATGCCGATGTGCGGCTTCTGTCGCCCTTCGTCACCGTTCCGAAGTCCCAGATCGTCAAGGAAGGGGCGCGTCATGCGACGCCCTTTGCCGAGACCTGGTCCTGCTACAAGGGCGGGGAACGCCATTGTGGCCGCTGCGGAACCTGTGTGGAACGCCGTGAAGCCTTCGACCTCGCCGGCATCGCCGATCCTACTGATTATGAGGATCCTGATTTCTGGAAGGCCGCCACAAGCGGTTTCAAGGCTGAGGCGGTCTGAAGATGTTTCGCATCATGAAGGAATTTCACTTTTCCGCCTCGCACCAGCTGCACCATCTGCCGGCCGATCATCAATGCGCGCGGTTGCACGGCCACAACTACATCGTAGTGGTGGAACTGGCGGGCGATCGGCTGAATACCGACGGGTTTGTGCGCGACTATCACGATCTGAAGCCGCTGAAGGACTATATCGATCAGCAATTCGATCACTGGCATCTCAATGACGTGCTCGGGGAGCGGCTGACGACGGCGGAAAACCTCGCCCAGCATTTCTACGACTGGTGTAAGGCGCGCTTTCCCGAAACGGCGGCGGTGCGCGTCAGCGAGACGCCAAAGACCTGGGCGGAGTTCCGGCCGTGACAGGGGCGGTGACGGACGACTTGGACAAGCACATCCGGGTCAGCGAGATCTTCGGTCCGACGATCCAGGGCGAAGGCCTGCTGATCGGCCAGCCGACCGTCTTCGTCCGCACTGGCGGATGCGATTTTCGCTGTTCTTGGTGCGACAGCCTGCATGCGGTCGAAAGCCGCTTTCGCGAGGACTGGCGGCCACTGACCGTGGAAGCGATCTGGATGAAGGTGGAAGCGCTGTCGAAGGGCAGCCCTCTCATGGTGTCGCTGTCTGGCGGCAATCCGGCGATCCAGCCGCTTGGGCCGCTGATCACCCATGGCAAGGCGAGGGGCTATCGTTTCGCGCTCGAGACGCAGGGCTCGATCGCCCGGCCCTGGTTCGCTGATCTCGATGTACTGGTCATCTCTCCCAAGCCGCCCTCGAGCGACATGGCATTCAATCTGCAGGCCTTGCTGTCCTGTCTCGATCAGGCGGGCGCTCGTCCCCGCACGGTCCTGAAATTCGTCGTGTTCGATGAAGCCGATCTGCAATTCGCCCGCGTGGTCTCAGCGCAGTGTCCGAACCTCCCGGTCTATCTGCAGCCGGGCAACCACACCCCGCCACCGCCGGAAGCGGAGGATGCTGTCATCGATATGGACGGCATCATGGCGCGCATGCATTGGCTCATCGGCAGGGTCATGGCCGAAGAGTGGTATGAGGCGACGGTCTTGCCGCAACTTCACGTGCTGCTCTGGGGAAACCGCCGTGGCGTCTGAACCAGACGCCACGCAGCCACCATGGCCAGGTCTGATCAATGGAAGCTTGGCTTCGGTGGTGTGAGGCCGTCGACCAGGTCCCGCGCGTTCGGGACCCAGATACGTCGGTAGCGCGCCTCGACGAAGTTGTAGATGCCGAAGGCGGCGAGGCCGACAGCGACCACGGCATAGATCACGCCACCGAACGGAAGGCTCTGCACCCAGGCCAGCGCATCGGCCATGCCGCCGGCCTGCTCCGGGTCGACCGTGAAGGCCGCATAGAGGAAGAAGACACCGACAATGGCGAAGACCGCACCGCGGGCGACGAGGCCATAGATGGAAATGAGAACGGCCGGCGAGTTCTTCTCCGCATCGAGGTTTAAGTAGCGGCCGAACCGGCGCTTGATTCCCTTCATGGCCGTGATCACACCGCCGATGACGAAGCCGATGCCGATGATACCGGCGAGATAGCGGCCGAAGGGCTGGGTCATGACCCAAGCGGCCAAACCCTCTTCGCCACCGGAGCCGCCGCCACCCGACATCTGCATGGCCATCATCAGGCTGGTGACCGCAAGGCCCGCATAGGTAATGGCACTGCCGAAGAGCGCTGCGCGGATTGCATAGCCCTTGAGGTCGTCATCCTGGCCATCGGCATTGGCAAGCGACTGGGCGAGCCGCCAGACGACGAAGCCGGCAAGCCCGAGCCCGATCAGGCCGATCCAGATCCGTCCGAAGGGTTGCTGCAGGATCGCTGATAACGCCGACTGCGTATCCGGCCTGCCGCCGGCAAAGCTGGAAAACAGGGCCAGTGCCGCAATCAGCAGGAAGACGACGCCGCGTGCGCTGTAGCCCGCCCGTGCCAAGAAGTGAAATTTCGACCACGTGTTCATGGGAACCCTCTCCTTATGTTCGGGGAGAACGGAAAAGAAAGGGCGCGGTTCCGTCGAAAGAGTGCTCCGAACGGAACCTCCGGGGCAGGGCAGTGTTTTTCCAATCAAAGGGAGATTGCCATGAAAGACGAACGCACAAGCCATGATGGAGACCGGAAAACCGGCTATCGCGCTCAGAATCATCCGGGGCCGAGGCGTAGCAGCGTTCTGTCCTGGTGGTCGCTGGCGATCGTCGGCATCTTCCTGCTCCTCGTCATCGGAAGTGCCCTCCTCATGTAAATTGCGCGATCCTCAACCAGATGGTTGACAATCCATCCCTGTCAGTAGATATTCAACCACATGGTTGAGCAAACTGACATGATCCTCGATACGATCTTCCACGCACTCGGTGACCGCACCCGTCGCCAGATGCTTTTCGACCTCTCCAAGGGAGAGCGGAGCGTCGGCGAACTGGCGGAGCCCCATGCCATGTCGCTGGCAGCGGCATCCAAGCACATCAAGGTGCTGGAAGGGGCAGGCCTCGTGCGCCGCGAGATCAGGGGACGAACCCACCTCTGCCGTCTGGATCCGGGGCCGCTTTCGGGCGCCCACCAGTGGCTGAGTCACTATGAGCACTTCTGGACCGGCCGGCTGGACGTTCTCGAACGGCTCCTTCGAGCGGAGGATGCCGCATCTGCCAACAACAAGGATGGAGAATGACGATGACGGAACTACTGGAAATCGAAGCTTACGGACGCGTGACGGAACCGGCGACGCTGGTGATCGAGCGCCTCCTGCCGGGGCCGGCCTCGCGGATCTGGAGCTATCTCATCGATGCAGACAAGCGAAAGCTCTGGCTGGCCGACGGTGTGATGGAGGCGAAGGCGGGTGCGCCGTTCGAACTCGTCTGGCGCAACGAGGAGCTGACCGACCCGCCGGGTCCGCGCCCCGAAGGCTTCAGCGAGGAGATGCGCATGAAGAGCCGGGTGCTGGAGGTCCAGAAGGAGAAGCGGCTGGTCTTTACATGGCATGACACCGGCGAGGTTTGCATCGACCTCAGGCCGGAAGGTGACGAAGTCCTCATGACGGTCACACACCGCCGGATCACGGATCGGGCCAACATGCTGATGGTGGGAGCCGGCTGGCACATGCATCTCGATATTCTCGCAGCCAGACTGCGCGGCAAGACGCCGGAACCCTTCTGGGATGGCTGGCTGCGTCTGAAGGCCGAATACGACAAGCGGATACCTGCCTGAGCCGCTTGCGCGCAATGCCATGAAGGAGGGCCCTCCCCAGCGATGAGGAGGGCCCTTTTTCGTATCGTCTGTCAGCTGATGGCTCAGGGTTGAGGCGCCGGCGTGGCAGCTGGTGCCGGGGGCTCGGCATCCTGGACTGCACCTTCCGGCTCAGTCGCCGGAACATCCGTCTGCGGCGGGTTGACCGACGGCGGCGCCAGCGTGCCATTGCCCGGATCGGCCGGAGTGTCCGGCGTCGGAGCCGCTGCCGGATCGTCGGCCGGTGCGACAGTCGGATCGACAGGCGCTGCGGGCTGGATGGTGCCGCCGGGCTCGGTCTCCGTTGCTTCCGTCGCCGCCGAATTGGCCTCGGCCGCTGGCGAGCCTGCCGGCATCTCGTCCGTCCCGATCGGCTCCGCGAGAGGTGCGGCACCGGTGGCGGCGACACGCCAGACGGTGTTGCCCGCATCGTCTGCGATCAGAAGCGCGCCGGTTCCATCGAAACCAAGACCGACGGGGCGGCCGCGGGCTTCTTCGGCGGGGTTGAGGAAGCCTGTTACCACGTCGCGGGCTTCACCCGACGGCATGCCGTTTTCGAAGGGCACATAGAGCACCTTGTAGCCGTTGAAGTGGTCGCGGTTCCAACTGCCGCGATTGCCGACAAAGGCACCGTTTTCATACTCGGCCGGCATAGCCATGCCCATGGAGAAGGCAAGGCCGAGGGCGGCCACATGGCTGGACAGGGCATAGTCGGGCTTGATCGCCTGTTCGACCATGTCGGGGCGCGGCGGATGCAGGCGCGGGTCGACATGCTGGCCGTAATAGGACCAGGGCCAGCCGTAGAAACCGCGATCCTGGACCGAAGTCATGTAGTCGGGCACGAGGTTGGGCCCGAGTTCGTCGCGCTCGTTGACGACGGTCCAGAGCGCACCGCTTTCCGGGTTGATCGTGAGGCCATTCGGGTTGCGAAGGCCAGACGCATAGACGCGGGACGCGCCGGTCTCGCGGTCGATCTGCCAGATCGCGGCGCGGCCCTTTTCGGCTTCCAGCCCTCGTTCGCCGGCATTCGAATTAGACCCGACAGAGGCATAGAGGAAACGGCCGTCGGGGCTAAGCGCCAAATCCTTCGTCCAGTGGTGATTGATCGGCCCGCCTGGCAGGGGTGAGAGCACGCGCGGCGGCGTGGTGATCTCGTTCTGGCCGAGCTGGTAGTCATAGGCGAGCACCGCATCGGCGGCCGCGACGTAAAGCGTGTCGTCGATGAAGGCGAGGCCGAAGGGCGAGTTGAGATCCTTCAGGAGATCGTGGCGTTCGTCGACGGTGCCGTCACGATTGGTGTCGCGCAGCAGGGTGATGAGGTTGGTCGGCTTGTCGCCACCGCCGCCGCCCGAGGCAAAGGACATGATGAAGCCGCGGATGACATCTTTCGGGCGCTCGACGGGCTTGCCGGGCGGTGCCTTGCTCTGCACGACGAGCACGTCGCCATTCGGCAGAGTATGCACGGTGCGCGGATTGGCGAGATCCTTGGCGTAAGCCGTGATGGTGAACCCGTCGACCACGTCGGGGGTCTCGTTGTCGCCCCATCCGACGACTTCCGCAACCTTGAGGTCGGGCACGAGGGACTGGCTCGGCTCAGGGAGGACAGGATCGGGGCCGATCTGGCTGGTGACGTCGAAATCACCGTTGTCGTCGCTGCAGCCGGCGAGCGCGAGAACGAGAACGGCTGTCGAGGCGAGCGCCGCGCGGCGCAGGGTGGGGCGGTTCATGGGGTTCTCCAGGCATCGGCGGCGCGCTGGTCGGCCGTGAGATACACACAGGCGATCATGGCGATCACGGTGACGGTCGAGGCGATGAGGCCGTAAGGGACGATGGCGGTCCAGCCGTCACCGGCGTGGATGAAGCTGTTGAGGATGGCGAGCACCAGGATGCCGATGAAGGCGAGGGACGCAGGCCAGCGCGGACGAAGCGCACGGGTGGCCGGGCGGGCGAGATCGATGAGGCCGGCAAGCACGGCGAGGGCGCCAAAGACCAGGCCGAAGAACAACAGCCAGTCGGAGAAATTGCTCCACATCAGGTGCGACGTCCGCCAGTAGAGGATGTCGGTGATCAGCGTCAGGGTGAAGCAGACGAAGGGGAAGGGGGCGAAGAGCGCCGAAAACGGATAGGCGTTGCCGGCAGCGGGCGGAGAGTGAAGGGCCATGGCGATCTCGATCTGGAGGGATGGGATACCTAAGCCAGACGACCGAGCGCCTCCTTTTGTTCCATACTGCAACCACCGGCTGACTGTGATGTGAGCGACAGGCGCGATGCAAAAAGCCCGCGGCGATTGCGCGGGCTCTTGGAAATCATGCAGTAGGAGGGCGTTTCAGCCCTTCGAGCCCTTGGCAATCGGCTCCTGATAGGTGAAGCCCATGTCCCAGGGGAAGTAGATCCAGGTGTCCTGGGAGACTTCGGTGACGAAGGTGTCGATGGTCGGCACGCCCTTCGGCTTGGCGTAGACGCAGGCGAAATGCGCCTTCGGCATCATGGCGCGCACTTCCAGCGCCGTCTTGCCGGTGTCGGTGAGGTCATCGACCACGAGCACGCCTTCGCCGCCATTGACCATCAGCTCTGCGGTAATCCCCTTCAGGAGGTTCATTTCGCCCTGGTTGACATAGTCGTGGTAGGAGGCGACGCAGACCGTCTCGATCAGGCGGATGTTGAGTTCGCGCGAGATGATCGCCGCCGGCACCAGGCCGCCGCGGGTGATGCAGACGATGGCGCGGAACTCCTGGCCGAGACCGGCAAGGCGCCAGGCAAGCGCCCGCGCATCGCGGTGGAACTGGTCCCAGGAAACGGGGAAGGCTTTATCGGGAAGAGACATGGCAAGAGGGCTCCGCTGGCTGGATGGTATCGTCCGCGCCGGTATGCGGCGCCATGGACCGGATCCCTTGAGCGGGCCGCCTTTTTCGCGGGTCCTGAAACGCGTTTCGCGCGGCATGCACCGCGCGAAGCTCGTCCCCGAGGGGCTCCAGTCTTTGGCCGTTGCTATTAGCGGGAATCCGAAGCCTCTGGCAAGGCCCGTGTTCCATCCCGCCCTCGCTCTGGATCAGCGCGACAGCAGCGTCAGCGCCGTCATCGAATCGAGCAGCGTGCGGGTGACGCCGCCGAACAGCATTTCCCACCAGCGCTTGTTGCCATAGGCGCCCATCACCAGGAGATCGATGGAGCTGTCCGACAGGCGGTTTTCGATCGCGATGGCCGGAGCAAGGCCAGTCTTTTCCGACGAGCTGAGCGTGACATTGATGCCGTGGCGGGCAAGCGAGGCGGCGATCTCGGCACCCGCCATCGGGGCGCTCTGGCCGGCATTGTCGCTCGCGTCGACGGTGAAGATCTCGACCATCTCGGCGGCTTTGAGGAAGGGCAGCGCATCGAAGGTGGCGCGGGCCGCCTCGCGCGAGCCGTTCCAGGCGACCAGCATCCGCCGGATCGGTTTGGGGTCTTTCAGGATATGCGGGATCAGCAGCACCGGGCGCCCGCTTTCGAACAGGAAGCTTTCAAGCTCCGAGCGGGTCTCCGACAGCATGCCGGTTTCGCCTTGGGCGGCGATGACGAGATCGACGCTGCGGGCGCTGTCGATCAGCGAGGCCGAGTTGAAGCCCGAGGACGTGACGAAGCTGCGCCACTCATGCGAAAGGCCCTCGCGACTACCGATCTCGCGGAAGATCTTTTCCACGCTTTCGGTTTCCTGATGCGCCATGTCCTGCAAGGCCTGGACCGTCGCGGGATCGGGGATCTCCATCGGGGCCACGAGCGGCACCATGGCGACGGCTTCCGCATGCGCGCCGATCACATGCGACTGGAACTGGTTGGCGATCGCGACGGTGAAATCCGTCACCTGGCGCGTGGTCGTCGGGGTGTCCAATATGGAAAGAAGTGTCCGGTAACCCATGGTCGTCTCCTCTCGCGGCGCTTATTCATCGTCCGCATGAGATAACTATGGATTCCGTTACGTTGTTCCGCCTTGACCTCGGTCAAGTCGGGAGGGGCCTGACAGCTTAGGCGACCTCGCCGGTGCCGAGATCGCGCTTGGCGGCCGCGTCCTTCTCCGACCGCAAGGCCGCGATCATCGCCTCGACATCGGCCGCTGCCGCATCGACCACCGCCTGGTCTCGCGCCCTGACGATCAGTTCGGTGGAGAAGCGAATGCCGTCGAAATGCGGATAGGAGCCGATCGAGGTCTCCGGATGGGCCTTCTGGATCGCGCCGAGTGCCGTTCCGATGTCGCCTTCGCCGAAGGGGCAGGGGATCGAGCGGGAGAGCACCCGCTGGCCGGTCGGCAATATGTTGATCACATGCGCCATCATCGCCTGGAAGACCTGGGGCACGCCGGCCATGATATGCACATTGCCGATGATGAAGCCGGGAGCGGTCGAGACCGGGTTCGGGATGTGGCGGCTGCCTTCCGGCATGCGCGCCATGCGCTGGCGCGCCTCGGTGAATTCCAGCCCGCGGCCGGCATACATGTCGCCAAGCAGCTTCATGGCGGCGGGATCATGCAGGCAGGGGACGCCGAAGGCCTTGGACACCGCATCTGCGGTGATGTCGTCATGCGTCGGGCCGATGCCGCCCGAGGTGAAGACGTAAGTGTATTTGGCCCTGAGCGCGTTCAGCGCCTCGACGATCGCATCCTCCTCGTCGGCGACGATACGGACCTCCTTCAGATCGATGCCGGCCACCGTCAGGAGATCGGCGAGATGGCCGATATTCTTGTCCTTGGTGCGGCCGGACAGGAGTTCGTCGCCGATGGCGAGCATCGCGGCGGTCTTGATCGTGGAGGTCATGGAGTGAGTCCTATGGGATGAGGCGGGCGGAGGGAGGCAAGTTACCGTTTTGTGTCTGCGAAGAGAAGTAAAGGCCGTCATTGATTGAACACTGCGTTCCCGTGCGCGCGACTGGTCGCCAGCCCGGAATGCGCTACATGTCACCTATCCACAGCGCGGCGGGGCCGCATGTTCAAAGGGAGATACGACATGGCCAAGGTACTGGTTCTCTACTATTCCGCTTACGGTCACATCGAGACGATGGCTTACGCCGTTGCCGAAGGCGCAAAGTCGGCTGGCGCCGACGTCACCGTCAAGCGCGTTCCCGAACTGGTCCCGGATGATGTCGCCAAGGCCTCCTATTACAAGATGGACCAGAAGGCCGAAATCGCCTCTCCTGCCGAACTCGACCAGTATGACGCCATCATCGTCGGCGCCGGTACCCGTTATGGCACGGTCGCCTCTCAGATGCGCAATTTCTGGGATCAGACCGGCGGCCTCTGGGCGCAGGGCAAGCTGACCGGCAAGCTCGGCTCGATGTTCACCTCGACCGCCACCCAACATGGCGGCCAGGAAACCACGATCATGGGCTTCATCCCGACCTTCCTGCATCACGGCATGCTCTATGCAGGCCTGCCTTACGCCTTCCAGGGCCAGATGGGTGTGAGCGAAGTCATGGGCAACTCGCCCTACGGCGCCTCCACGATCACGGCCGGCGACGGCTCGCGCCAGCCCTCCGAGATCGAGCTCGAAGGTGCCCGCTACCAGGGCGCCCATGTGGCCAAGCTGGCTGCCAAGCTCGCCTGAGCAGCACAAGATTGACCTTCGTGGAGAGGCGGGGCAGATGCTCCGCCTTTTTATTTGCCGGCAAGAGAGGCGTGAACCTCGATGGTTAAAATGCGATCTTTCCCAGCAGGGGTCTCTTCATCGCCGCAGCGCATTCTTCTCGTCGCAAAGACCCGAAAGGAAGCATGCCATGAACCAGCCAGAACGTCGCCGCCAGCCCCGTCTGAGGGCCCTCAAGTCCGGCCGCGCCATCCTCGCCGGCGGCCACTCCACCTTCGACTGCATGATCCGCAATCTCTCGCCGGTCGGCGCCAAGGTCACTTTCGAATCGACCGTCGACATTCCCGCTAGCTTTCGTCTGCGCCTGGAAGACGGAACCACGCATGACTGCGCGGTCAAGTGGCGCAAGGAGCGCGAGCTCGGCGTGGAATTCCTCGATGCCCTCGCCAGCTGAGGGATCGAAGACACGGCGGGTGGCCCACACCAGTGTCGGTTTGTGGCGTGCCGATGTGACCGGACTCAAGCGGTGCGGACCGCGTTGCGGCCTGCAGCCTTGGCCGAATAGAGCGCCTGATCTGCCAGTTTCAGAAGGTCTCCGACGCTGGCCGGTGCGGCATCCGGCAAGATGCTGATGCCGACGCTGACCGAGACAAATCCGTGGGTGCTGCCCTGGTGAGGAATGGCCAGTGCCTCGACTGCCTTGCGAAACGCCACGGCGACGTCGAAGGCCGTGTCGATGTCGCAAAGTGGGAGGATGGCTCCCAATTCTTCGCCGCCGTACCGGGCCGAGAACCCCTTGACCCGATCGACCTCTTTTTTCAGACAGCTTGAGACGGCCTTGATCACTTCGTCTCCGGCAGGATGTCCGTAGATGTCGTTGTATTGCTTGAAGTTGTCGATGTCCGTCAACAGGACCGTGCCCAGGGCGCGCTCCTCGGAAGCAGCCATGAGGGCCTGATCAAATGCGCGGCGGTTTCTAAGACCCGTCAGCCCGTCCGTCGTCGCGAGCGCCGCAAGCTGTCCGTTCGCCTCGAGGAGGGCACCTTCGGCGTGCTTGGACTGAGAGACATCGCGATAGGTCATGAGGCAGCTTCCGTCGGGCTGCGGCTTGCTCTGCACTTCGATCCAGCGACCGTCGGATAGTTCGAACTGCAGGCTTCCGGCCAGACCGAGCGTCTGCTCGAATTTGGCGAGGCATTCTTCGAGGCTGATTCCGTGCGACAGTTTGCGTTCGCCCCTTTCGAAGGACAGCGAGATGATGTCTCGATAGTGCCTTTCAGGATAGCGGATCTCCGCCGTCATAGGGAAAAGCGTGCGATAGTTTCCGTTGCAGAACTGAACCCGTCCATCGGGACCGAAGCTGACCAGCCCGTCGATCATGTTTTCCATCGCCAGCGCGAGCTTTTCTTGCGCCTGGAGATATTTTGCCTGCAAGTCCCGCGTCTCCGTCACGTCACGATTGTGCGTGATCAGACCGAGCGTCTGTCCGTGTTCGTCCCGGATCACGGACTTGAGGGTCAACAGCCATCCGCCCTTTCCGTCGGGCAGCTCGAACGGTTGCTCGAATGACCGGGGCTCGCCGGAAGCCAGAACGGATTGCTCGTCTGTCCTGAATCGCGCGGCGATGTCGTGCGGATAGAAGTCGAAGTCTGTCTTTCCGATCAGCGCCTCGGCGGCCGGCGCCTGCATGAGCTTGGCCGTTGCCGGGTTCGTCATCACGAACCGCCCCCGGAGATCCTTGACGTTGAGGCAATCCGGCAGCTCGTCGATGACCGTCTTGTAGATTGCGTTCATCTTCTGCAGGCGCCGCCATTTCAGCTCCTGCGCCATGGCGATCGAACCCATCGCAACAGCGACGAAGACGATGAGCAGAAGCGCCGGAAAAGTCGTCGAGAAGGCCGCTACACCGGCCGGTCCGGGAATCGCGAGCACGGCGAGTTGAACCATTGCGCTCTGCAGAATTGCCAACAGGATTACCGCCGCCGGACTTTGGCTATTGTCGATCCGCCGGACGACAAGGCCGATCAGCCCGCTCAATACGATGGCGGCGAGTCCGGTCGAGGCTCCCGCTCCGCCGGCATAAAGCCTCGCAATCCCGGCCATTGCGCCGGCGATCAGAGCTGGAACCGGTCCGCCAAAATAAGCAGGCAGGCTGATCAGCGCCGTGCGCAGGTCGATATAAACGCCGTCTGCGAGCTTGAACGGCAGTTGCATCACGATGACGGCGGATGTTCCGAAAAGCAGCCCGAACAACAGCTTGCCGGACAGCGGCCCGAGCCTCGGCACGAGTTGCCGTGAGCTGGTCCATATCTGAATGGTCATGACCACGATGGCGAGATTGGCAAGCAGTTCAGTCCAGAGCGTCAACGCGGCGTACCCTTCATCGCGACATGCAGCCTGCACGGCACACACCGCGGCAGCGCAAGCACATTAGCCCGAATTCGTGAACAGTTTTACTCTATACTAAAGTAAGGGGTTGAAGATATTGGCCGCGGATTGAACGGCGCAAGCGCGTGGGGGCTGGAATGTCCAGGTCGGGGCAAGGGGAGTGCACTTGTGCACGCCTTTTGCAGTCGGCGCAGACGCGTTTTGCACATGATGCCCTTGCTTTTTCCGGCCAAAGCTTTGAAAACGCTTGCACGCGGACGTGGCGAAACTGGTAGACGCAAGAGACTTAAAATCTCTCGGCTTAGGTCATGCGGGTTCGATCCCCGCCGTCCGCACCAACGTCTCAGGGTTTTTTCCGAACGAAGCGCTGTTCGAGCACGGGCGTGCCCCACTGGCTGCCCGGACGCTCCTCTGCAAGGTGGAATCCGGAGGCTTCATACATTCGCCGCGCCACGTCGAGCCCCTTGAAGGTCCAAAGATGGGTCTCGTCAAACGCCTGCGCGTCGACGAATTGCAGGGCCTCGCCGAGCAAGGCCTTGCCGAGACCGGTGCCGCGGGCCGAGGGATCGACGATGAACAGGCGCAGGTGGGCGAGCTGTGGTCTGCGGCCTTGTGATGCCGCGCCGTTCAGGTCCTCGCCGTCGATTGCGATCGTGCCGGCAATGCGCTCGTCAATGTGCCCCGCCCAGATTTCATTCACCGGTCGGTCGAGGCGGGTGGCGAATTCGGCCAATCCGCCCGCAACGAGCGCTTCGAAAGCGCAGCCGAAGCCGCTGCTTCTGTTGTAGTGGCGAGCATGCATTTCGATGCAGCTGCCGAGCAGTCCGGGTTGCCAACCGGACTGGATGCGGAGTTTCTGTGCCAGCATCTGCAAAGGTGAATGCATGCCACCCAGGGCGTCGGCGTAGAGTTCGAGACCGTTGCGCACGACGCGCTGCTGCCCGGCGCTCAAGCCGGCGAGCGCTGCACTCACCTGGCTACGGGCAAAGGCCTCTATCCCGGCGAGCTTTTCTGTCCCGTCGGCTGTCAGTGACAGATGCTTGCTGCGGGCGTCTTCCAGGGATGGTGTTTCCGTGATCAGGCCGGCGGCAAGCAGTTTGCCGAGCAGTCGGCTGACGCTCGACTTGTCCAAACCGAGGATCTCCCGCAGATCACGTGCAGAGAGGTCTGACTGTGTCCCGATTTCGATCAGGGCATGGACACAGGACGCTGGCAGTCCGCTTTCGGCGAGTTCAGGCTTCAGGAAGCCGAGCCTGCGAACGAGCCGCCGTGAATGAGTGCGAATGGCGTCAAGATCGGTCTCGGGAAGGGGCATCGCCGAATCCATATGGTTGCGTCATGCAACCAATATCCCAACGCAAGCCGCGGGGCAAGAGACCGGTCCTGATGTTGATTTGCTGCTGCCGCTCAAAAATGATGCAAGTTCATGCATGACGAAAGTTTGAGCATTTTCCGCTTTGCGGCCTCCTCGATTCCTGCTTTGATGGCCTCCATCAAAAACAAGGGGAGCTAATCCATGATATCAAGACGTCTCTTTTCGGCAGCCGTGCTCGCCGCCGGCCTGATGGCCGGGGTCACGCTACCGGTGACCCGGGCGCATGCCGAGACCGCCATCAAGTTCACCCTCGACTGGAAGTTCGAAGGTCCGGCGGCCGGCTTCCTGCTCGCGCTCGACAAGGGGTATTTCAAGGCGGAAGGCCTCGATGTGACGATCGATTCGGGCAATGGCTCGGTCGAGGCGATCCCGCGCGTGGCGACCGGCGCCTATCAGATGGGTTTCGGCGACATCAATTCCGTCATCAAGTTCCTCGACGAGGATCCGACCCAGAAGGTCAAGGCCGTCATGATGGTCTATGAAAAGCCGACCTTCTCGGTCGTCGGCCGCAAGTCGCTCGGCGTGACGGAGGATCCGAAGTCGCTCGAAGGCAAGAAGCTCGGCGCGCCGCCGCCGGATGGCGCGTTTGCCCAGTGGCCGGCCTTCAAGCAGGCCGCGGGCATCGACGATAGCGGCATCACCATCGAATCGATCGGCTTTCCCGTGCGCGAGCCGATGCTCGCCAAGGGCGACGTCGATGCGGTCTTCGGCTTCGCCTTCTCGGTGATCCTGAACCTCAAGGCGCAGGGCATTGCCGCCGACGATATCGCGACCATCCTGATGGCCGACAATGGCCTGAACCTCTATGGCAACAGCGTGCTGGTGAACTCAGACTTTGCTGCCGAGAACCCCGAGGCCGTCAAGGGCTTCCTCAAGGCGCTCGCCAAGGGCTTCGCCGACGCCGTCGCCAATCCGGAAGAGGGTGTCGCAGCCGTCTTGACGCGCAACGAGACGCTCAATCCTGAGATCGAGAAGGAACGTCTTGATATGGCCAATGCCATGAACATCAAGACGCCTTACGTGGTCGAGAACGGCATGGGCACCGTCGACATGGCGCGGCTTTCCGCCTCGATCGAGACGCTGAAGGTGTCGATGGGGCTGAAGGGCAACGTAAAGGCCGAGCAGGTCTTCGACGCGAGCTTCCTGCCGGTCAAGGAAGAGCGGATGCTGCCGTAAGGCAGGTTCCCCTCCCCAACCCCTCCCCACAAGGGGGAGGGGCTTAACCTGCCGAGATGTCAGCATCTCCGCAGTTGACAGAATTTGGCGAGGCCATGCCGCCTTCTGTCTCCCCCTCGTGGGGGAGATGGCCGGCAGGCCAGAGGGGGTCTTGAGATCCTCTTCGTTTTATCAGGAGCCCCCATGTCCCACCTCGTTTCCATCGACAATGTCGACATGCGCTATGGCGGCGCGGACGGCACGCTGGCGGTCTCCGGCCTCACCATGCGGGTCGACAAGGGCGAGTTTTCAGCCGTGGTCGGGCCGTCCGGCTGTGGCAAGTCGACCCTGATGAAGCTGGTGACGGGTCTGCATATCCCGCAGTCGGGTGTCGTCATCGTCGCCGGCCAGCAGGTGACCAAGCCGGTCTCGATTGTCGGCATGGCTTTCCAGAACCCGACCATGTTGCCCTGGCGCACGACGCTCGAAAACATTCTCCTGCCGCTCGAAATCGTGGAGCGGCACCGGCATCGTCTCAGGGCCAATAAGAAAGAGTATGTCGAAAAGGCGGAAAGCCTGCTGGAGATCGTCGGGCTGAAGGGGGTGGGTTCGAAATTCCCCTGGCAGCTCTCGGGCGGCATGCAGCAGCGCGCCAATCTCTGCCGGGCGCTGATCCACGAGCCGGAACTCTTGATGCTCGACGAGCCCTTCGGCGCACTCGATGCCTTCACCCGCGAAGAGCTGTGGTGCGTCATCCGCGACCTGCATGCGGCGCAAGGGGTGACGATCGTGCTTGTGACGCACGACCTGCGCGAGGCGGTTTTCCTCGCCGACCGGATCTTCGTGATGAGTGCACGGCCCGGCAAAGTGGTGAAGGAGCATACCGTGCCCTTTGCCCGGCCCCGCGATATCGAACTGACCTATGACAATGCCTTCAACGACATGGTGCATGTCCTACATGGCGAAATCGCAAAGGCGAGGGTGGTGGCATGAGCGTGACGATCGACACAGTGTCGACCCGCCGATGGTGAAGCCGCTCACGCAGCGGATCAACTGGGTGCGCGCCGCCCCCTTCCTGTATACGCTTGGTCTCTTCGTCATATGGGAACTCTCGGTCATCGTCTTTGCCCTGCCGCAGACGCTGCTGCCGGCGCCGACACGCGTCTTCGAGGCGATCGTGCAATACTGGTCGCCGATCTGGAAGAATTCGCTGCAGACGCTCTACACGACGACGCTCGGTTTCCTGATCGCTGTCGTGGCAGGTCTGGGCCTCGGCCTCTTCATCGGCTGGTCGAAGACCATCTATGCGGGGCTCTATCCGCTGATGATCGGCTTCAACGCGATCCCAAAGGTGGCGCTGGTGCCCATCCTGGTCATCTGGTTCGGTATCGGCACGGTGCCGGCAGTGCTGACCGCCTTCCTGATTTCCTTCTTCCCCATCGTTGTCAATGTCGCGACGGGCTTGGCAACGATCGAGCCGGAGACCGAGGATGTGCTGCGGGCGCTGGGTGCGCGCAAGATGGACATCATGCTGAAGGTCGGCATTCCCCGCTCGATGCCGTATTTCTTCGGTTCGCTGAAGATCGCGATCACCTTGGCCTTTGTCGGCTCCGTGGTGTCGGAGACGGTGGCGTCGAACTATGGCCTCGGCAACATGATGAGCTCGGCCCAGAGCCAGTTCAATGTGCCGCTGGTCTTTGCCGGCCTCTTGATGCTCGCGGTCGAAGGCATTGCCATGTATGCGCTGATGGCGTGGATCGAGAAGCGCATGACCGGTTGGGCGCATCGCTCGACCATGGCCAACTGACCGGGCCGACTGAACGCCCGACTGCGGCGTTCAGCTCTTGTCCTTCAGCGTGAAGGGCAGCTCGAACGGCGTCGAGCGTTCGGCAATGACGTCGTTGATCGTGTAGTGCAGCACATAGCCGCCGGGTTTTGCGCCCGCCACGTCGAGGGTCAGGTGGGTATAGACCTCGACCGCATCCGCATGGCTGGTGAAGGTGAAGTTGCCGAACTCCTTCTGCAGCGCCAGCGTCTTGCCCTCGTCGTCCGTGAGTTCCAGATCGACGGTGAAATGCGACTGGCGCTGTTCGCCGTCGGCCGGTTGCCATTTGAGGCCGGTGACTTCCACATAGGTGATGAGTTTCTCGCCGGTGAGGAAAACCGGTTCCGCCTTCGGCGCATAGGCTCGATAGGCCTTCGGCACTTCGGTCACAAACAGCGCCCGGGGAACGGTGAGCGGCAGCGACTGGGAGAAGGCGGCGAGCCCGGAGCGGATCGCCTCGAAGGCGCCGCGCGCGTCGTTCTGGGCCGCCAGCCGCTCCGCCTCGATCGCTGCGTCGAGAAGCGGGCCGCCAAGGGCCGGGGCTGCGACGAGCCATGCGGCGAGGACGGTGGCGGTCAAGGAACGGGCTGGGTATTTCAGGGACACGTGATTCTCCCGCGTTGCGATGGCGGGAGTGTGGGAAAAAGCGGCATGATGCGTCAAGCGCCGCATACGGTGGAGCAGATCACGTTGGCCTGAACTTAAGAGCGCCAGAACATCGGAACGAGCAGGACGAGCACGGTCAGAACTTCGAGACGGCCGAGCAGCATGGCAAGCGACAGGATGTAGAGCTCCGGATCCGCCATCATGGCGAAGTTTCCGACAGGGCCGATCAGTGGTCCGATGCCGGGGCCGACATTCGAGAGCGCGGTAATCACCGACGATGTCGCGGTAGCGAAGTCATAGCCGGCGAGCGCCATCGCCATCGATCCGATCGCCCAGATGAAGATATAGGCGCTGACGAAGAGGAAGACCGCACGCTGGGTGTCGGCATCGACGGTCTGGTTGCCGTAGCGCACCGAATAGACGGCATTGGGATATATGAGCTTTTTCAATCCTGTGACGATGATGTTGAACAGGATGACGAAGCGGTAGGCCTTGATGCCACCGGCGGTCGAGCCGGAGCAGCCGCCCATGAAGGTGGCGAAGAAGGCGGCGGCGACGGCAAACGGCCCCCAGAGCGTATAGTCTTCGCTCGCATAACCCGTCGTCGACAGGATGGAGGCGAAGTTGAAAAAGGAATGGGTCAGCGCCACCGGGAGGGAAATGCCGTTGCGCAGGTGGTTGTAGAGCCCGCCGGCAATCGCAAAGGCGATGAGATAAGCCAGGAAGACGAAGATCTGCGGGTCGCGAAGGGCATCGAGCCGGCCCCGGACCAAGAGCACGATCAGGATCGAGAAGGGCAGGCTGCAAAGCGTCATGAAGAAGGTGGAGACCCAGAGCAGCGGCAGGCTGTCGAAAGCGGCAAAGGAGTTATCGTAATTGCCGAAGCCGGCGGTGGCGACCGTACTGAAGGCATGCACGATTGCATCGAAATGGCCCATGGCCGTGACATCATAGGCGATGATGCAGGCGAGCGTGATGCCGACATAGACGGCCATGAAGGCGCGGGTGAAGGTGGCGATGCGGGCGAACGGCTTGTCGCCGATGTCGGAGGATTCCATCTTGAAGAAGGAGACGCCGCCGACGCGCAGGAAGGGAAGCACGAAGAGCCCGAGGGCCACGATCCCGATGCCGCCGAGCCAGGCGAGCAGGGCACGCCACATGAGGATGCCGGGCGAGACCTGATGCAGGTTGGAGATGACGGTGGAGCCGGTCGTCGTGATGCCGGAGATCGCCTCGAACAGCGACTGCGCGAAGCTGAGGTCGAGATCCGAGAGGTAGAGCGGGATGGCGCCGACCAGCGAAAAGACCGCCCAGAGCACATTCACCAGGAGGAAGCCCATGCGCTTGGTGAAGGCTGGCGGTGGGCCGCGTGTGGCCATGGCGGCGGTCAGCGAAATACCCCCGATCATGGCGGCGGACACCGTGAAGGCGGTCCAGGCCTCATCGCCGTAATAGAGGCTGACCATGGCCGGGATCAGCATGGCCGTGGAGAGGTAGAGCCCGCAAAGGGCCGCGATGTAGACGACGGAGCGGAGCAGATTGGTATTCAAGCAATGTCTTCCGTCTGTTGCGGCGCAAAGAGGCTTTGTCTCCGCCCGATGTCTATGCCATAGCGGGGCTCGGTTCAAAATTCAACGGAGGCTGACGTGACCCCCAGTCAAGTCGACGAAGCGCTGGAGGCGATGCGCGGCCTCTTTCCCGAAACGCCGCTGCAGCTCAATGAACATTTGAGCGCCCGTTACGGTGCCAACGTCTATCTGAAGCGCGAGGACCTGACGCCCGTCCGCTCCTACAAGATCCGCGGCGCCTTCAACTTTTTCCGCAAGATCGTGGCCGACAGCCCCTCCGGCACCACCTTCGTCTGCGCATCTGCCGGCAATCATGCCCAGGGCTTCGCCTATGTCTGCCGCCATTTCGGCGTCGAGGGCGTGGTTTTCATGCCGGTGACGACGCCCCAGCAGAAGATCGACAAGACCCGCATCTTCGGCGGCGAATTCATCACCATCCGCCTGATCGGCGACATCTTCGACCAGTGCTACCAGGCAGCCCGCGAGCATGTCGAGGCGATCGGCGGCTACATGGTACCGCCCTTCGACCATGCTGACATCATCGAGGGGCAGGCGACGGTCGCGGCCGAGGTCATGCTGCAATTGCCGGACGGCGTCACGCCCGATCTCGTGGTGATGCCGGTCGGTGGCGGCGGGCTTTCTTCGGGGATGACCGGCTACATGGCGGATCGGGTCTCGCCCGAGGCAATGATCTTTTGCGAACCGGCAGGCGCACCGAGCCTGAAAAAGAGCCTGGAGGCCGGCAAGGTCGTGACGCTGCCAAAGGTCGACAATTTCGTCGATGGGGCCGCCGTTGCCCGGATCGGCGACCACAATTTCGAGGTGTTGAAGGGCTTCCGCCCGGATCAGGTGCTGATCGTTCCGGAAAATGCGATCTGCGTGACGATGACGGACATGCTGAATGTCGAGGGTGTGGTGCTGGAACCGGCCGGCGCGCTGGCGCTGGCCGCCCTTGATCTCTTGCCACGCGTGGCGTTAAGCGGCCGGACGATCGTCGCCGTCGTCTCCGGCGGCAATTTCGATTTCGAGCGGCTGCCCGACGTCAAGGAACGTGCCATGCGCTATGCGGGTCTGAAGAAGTACTTCATCCTGCGCCTGCCGCAGCGCCCCGGCGCTTTGCGCGATTTCCTCAATCTCCTCGGTCCCGAGGACGACATCGCGCGCTTCGAATACCTCAAGAAGTCGGCCCGCAATTTCGGCTCCATCCTGATCGGCATCGAGACGGGCAAGCGCGAGAATTTCGCTGATCTCTTCGAGCGGTTCGATCAGGCAGGTCTCGGTTTCGAGGACATCACCGAAAACGAGATCCTCGCCAATCTGATCATCTGATGCCCTGCTCGCCGAGCCAGTCGAGGATCGTTCGTGCGATCGGCTCGGTGGTCTGAGGCGAATAGGTGTCGCCGGCTGACACATGGTTGTTGGCGTCACCTGTCGGGCCGGGATCGATCAATTGGTGCGGCCCGCCCCAGCGGGCAGCGACGGCCGCGGTCCGATCCGGCCGCACGACCTTGTCATTCGCCGACTGGATGAAGAGAGCAGGGACACGGATATCCTCGACCGGGCTATGGGCCGCGAGCCTGACAGACTGTGCCATGGGAATGAGTGCCGCGACCGGATAGTCGGTGGTCCAGTTATAGGCATTGAGCGGGCTGATCGGCTCGAAGCCCCGTCGTTCCCCCAGCAGCAGTCGCGCGATCTGCGCACCGAAAGGTCCGGTCAGCAGGAAGCTGCCGGACGCCTGTACGCCATAGTTCGGCGAGAGCAATACGGCGGCGGCCACCTGATCCGACAGCGCGGGCCGGGCGAGCGCCCAGGTGACGAGCGATGCCTGTCGATGTCGAGATCACCACCACACGATCCCCGATCAACCTGCCCACCGCCAGCGCCTCGCCGATATCCCTCGCCCAGTCGTCGATCGTGGCGAGGCCAAGGGCGTCCGGATCGTCGAGGCCGTGGCCGGTGAGTCGCGTGAAAAAGAGATTGGCGCCGAGCGCCTTTGCCACGAGATCGGGCATGGGGCGGAGCTCGGCCGGTGAGGCGGAGAAGCCATGCACATAGACGACACTGACCGGCGTCTTCTGGCGACGAGTGGGATCGGCCCAGACGATCTGCTTGGCGAGGCCCTTGCGGATGGTGCCCACCCTTTCCTCATCTTCCGCAATCAGTGTTTCCAACGCCTCGGGGGAGATATCGGCAGCGATTCGCACTTCGCGCTCCAGCGCAAGCTCCGGCGGCAATCGGTAGACGACGACAAGCGCCGCGATCGTAACCGCAATGAATGCAAGTGATATGCCCATGAAGCTCCGCATCTCCTTCTCCTCGGTCGTCTGTCCCGGCCGCTGCCGAGCTTAGCATGCCGATGACCGGCGGAAAGCCGGCAGGCGCTCTCTTCCGCCTCGCCCCTCCGTGTGCTACGGGAAACACATGTCGATCCTGTCCAGCATAATTTCAATCTTCACCGGTGGCGCCTCGTCCGAAAGCCCCGCCAAGCCCATGGCCGAACCGCAGACCTACAAGGACTGCGTGATCCACGCCGAGCCCATGCGCGAAGGCAGCCAGTATCGGCTGGCGGGCCGCATCGTGCAGACCGTGGACGGCCGCGCCCTTGAACGAAAGTTCATCCGCGCCGACGTTTTCACCTCGCTCGACGATGCACTCGACTGCACCTTCCGCAAGGCGCAGCAGATCATCGACCAGAACGGTCCGGCTCTGTTCGGCGACGGAGAAGACACGCGCATCGTGTGACGCCCACCATATTACCGCGAAGATTTGTTTCTTCGCGGTCACCGAATGTTAATGGTGCAGCGCAACACTGAGCCCGACATATTGCTCGGGTTTTTCATGTGATTATTGCGTTTCGCTCCGCCTTCTCGCCCCGCATTGGTCTGATCGCATCGGGCATCCTTCTCGGGATGGCGGAGACGCTTGTTGCGGCCGACCAGCCTGCTGCGGCCCAGGCGGCGAAGGCATCCGCCGATCTTGCCTGGCTGATGGCGGCTGCCGGCATGGTGATGATGATGCAGGTCGGTTTCCTGCTCCTGGAAGCCGGCATGGTCCGCTCGAAGAACTCGATCAACGTCGCCCAGAAGAACCTGCTGGACTTCGTCTTCGGTGTCGTAGGGTTTGCCGCGGTCGGTTTCATGCTGGCCTTCGGTGCGTCCGGCACGCTGCCGGTCGGGCTGGACATGGATTTCTTCCTGCTTCAGGACCTCGACAGCTGGCTCGCCGGCTTCTTCGTCTTCCAGGTCATGTTTTGCGGCACGGCGGCAACGATCGTCTCGGGCGCCATTGCCGAGCGCATGACGCTCTCGGCCTATGTCCTGGGTTCGATCGTGCTCTCGACCCTCATCTATCCCGTCTTCGTGCACTGGGTTTGGGGTACGGCACTTGGCCCGAATTCGGGCGCCTTCCTCGCCAATCTCGGCTTCGTCGATTTTGCCGGTTCGACCGTGGTCCATGCGACAGGCGGCTGGGTAGCACTCGCGGCCTGCCTGGTGATCGGCGCGCGGCAGGGGCGGTTCGATGCCGAGGGCCGACCCGTGCGGATCGCCGGTCACAACCCGGTGCTGTCGACCACCGGCGCCCTGATCCTGTTTTTCGGCTGGATCGGCTTCAACGGCGGCTCGACCCTCGCCGCCAGCGCAGACGTGGCGCCGATCATTCTCAACACGGTCCTGGCCGGTGGCATGGGCACCTGTGTCGGCTATGTCATCGGGATCAAGCAGGATGGCGTTGTGCTGCCGGAAAAGGCCCTGTGCGGAATGCTCGGAGCGCTTGTTGCCGTAACCGCGGGCTGTCACGTGCTGGAGCCGGGCGGGGCACTTCTGATCGGTGCTCTCGGTTCGATCGTTGCTCTCTTCGGCAATCAGTATGTCGAGGAGAAGCTGAAGGTCGACGATGCGGTCGGCGCTGTCGGCGTCCATGCCTTTGCCGGTGTCGCAGGGACCGTCGCGCTTGCCCTTCTCGCCCCCGTCGATCGTCTGCCGGCCGGCGGACGTTTCGACCAGTTCTACATCCAGATCTTCGGCTCTGCGCTCAACTTCTACTGGGCCTTTGGGCTTGGCTATGCCTTCTTCTGGACCCTCGACAAGCTTGTCCCGATCCGTGTCTCTGCCGAAGTGGAGGACATCGGCCTGAATGTCGCCGAACACGGCACGCGCCTCGGCGTCGGACATGTGGAGGACGCGCTGTCGAAGCTTGTGTCGGGCAGTGCCGATCTCGGCGATCGCCTGAAGGTCGAGCCCGGCGACGAGGCGGAAAAGCTGACCCGGCTCTTCAACGGATTGATGGACAACATCCAGCAGCAGGAGCGCAGCCGCCACGAACTTGAAGTGCAGGTCCGCGACCAGGAGGAGTCCGAGCGACTGTCGGCGCTTGCCAATGCCACCTTCGAGGCGATCGTCATGCATGAAAGCGGCACGATCATCGACGGCAACGAGCAATTCGAAGCGCTCACAGGGCGAAGGCTCGGTGAGCTCGTGGGGTCGTCGATCCTCGACCTGGTGGATGAGGAGGGGCGGCGCTTGCTGCTCGACAACCCGAACCCGGCGCCAAATGTCTCACGGGAGTTCGTCATCCTCCGGCCCGACGGAACGCGTATTCCGATCGAGGCGCGGGGTCGCAACATTGAATACCGCAGCCGCAACATCCGCATCAGCTGCCTTGTCGATCTGAGGGAGCGCAAGGCCGTCGAAGGGCGCATGCGCCATCTCGCGCAACATGATCCGCTGACCGGGCTGGCAAATCGCGCGCTCTTCACCGAGACGCTGTCGGTCCATGTCGGGCCCGCCAACCGCGATTGGGGTTGCGGCGTCCTCCTGGTGGACCTCGACCACTTCAAGGATGTGAATGATCTCTACGGTCATCCGGCTGGCGACGAGGTCATCCGCGAGACCGCAAGGCGGTTGTCGGCCGCATTGGGGCCTTCCGACATGGCGGCCCGGCTGGGCGGGGACGAGTTCGCGGTCATTCTCGGAAACTGCCATTTCGAGGCACAGCTCGAGGATTTGAGCCGCAGGCTGATTGAGGCCTTCCGGCAGCCCTTCGATACGGGGCAGGGCGAGCGCATCAAATGCGGCATCAGCATTGGCGGCGCGCTGTTTCCCGACGATGCCGCGGCACTGGACGAACTGATCGGCCGCGCCGATGTCGCGCTCTATCATGCCAAGAAGTCGGGGCGGAATACCTTCCGCGCCTATCGCAAGGGCATGGATGAATTGATCGAGAAGCGGCGCGCGCTGGAGGCCGATATCGAGCGCGGATTGGAGCGCGGCGAGTTCGAGCTGTATCTCCAGCCGCGCGTCTCCGCACTGGAATGCAAGATCGTCGGTTACGAGGCCCTGTTGCGCTGGAACCACCCCGAGCGCGGCATGGTGCAGCCCGGCGACTTCATTCCCGTGGCGGAAGTCTCGGGCAAGATCATCGGCCTGGGTGAGTGGGTGCTGCGTGAAGCCTGTCGGCTGGCCAAAGAACTTCCGCCCCACGTCCATTTGAGCCTCAACGTCTCGCCGGTCCAGTTCCGTCACCCGGATTTTATTGCCGGCATCGAGGCGATCCTGAACGAAACATCCGTCGAGCCGCAGAAACTCGAGCTGGAGATTACCGAAAGCGTGCTGATCGACGACGACCAGAGGGCTCGCCTCATCCTGGGTCACCTGAAGTCGATGGGCCTGAAGATCGCGCTTGATGATTTCGGTACCGGATATTCCTCGCTCAGCTATCTCAGCCGCTACCCCTTCGACGTGATCAAGATCGATCGCAGTTTCGTCTCGACCCTCGGTGAGCAAGAGACTGCCAATGCCATCGTCCGCACCATCATCGAGCTCGGCAACGGGCTCGGCATGCGCGTCGTGGCGGAAGGTGTGGAAACGGTGGAGCAGGCCGGTTACCTGAGTGCTGCCGGTTGCGATGAGCTCCAGGGGTACCTGCTCGGCCGGCCGCAGCCGGTGGATGAGATGTGTCGCGAAATCAGCGAGACTGTCGTCACCGAGCTGACGCGCGTCGCGCGGCTGGCGGGGCATCGGGACAAGCGGCTGTCTCGGGCGGGGAACGAGACAGCGCTTGCCATCGCCGCAAACGGCAACTGAAGGTCCTTGCCGTTTGCAAAAGGAAGCGCGACGGATCCGCCGCGCTTGAGGGGCGAAGGCCTTGGGATCCGAAGGATCAGGCGGCCTGGGCCAGTTCCACGACCTTTGCCTGGGCTGCGGCCACGGCCTTTTCGGCGGCTTCCGGACCATAGGCGAGGCCTTCGACGAAGACCGTCTCGACGAGTTCGATGCCGAGGAAGGCGAGAACCGTCTTGAGATAGGGTTCGGCATGGTTCATCGGCGCGCCGGGACCGGAGGAGTAGACGCCGCCGGCGGCGAGCACGAGATAGGCCTTCTTGCCCTTGGCGAGACCGACCGGGCCGTTTTCCGTGTAGGTGAAGGTAAGGCCGGCACGAGCGATATGGTCGATCCAGCTCTTCAGGGACGAATAGATGTTGAAGTTGATCAGGCCGGTGCCGATGACGATCGTGTCGGCTGCCATGAGTTCGGCGACGAGCGCGTCCGAAACGGCGACGGATGCGCTTTCCTCAGCGGTGCGGGCATCGGCCGGCTTGCGGATGGCAGCCGTGAAGGCGCCGTCGACATGATCGAGCCGCGTTTCGACGAGGTCGCGGCGCACAAGCATGCCACCCGTCTGGCCGGCGAACTTTTCAGCGAGCTCGGTTGCGATCGCGTTCGACAGGGATTCGGTGCCGCGCGGGCTTGAGGTGACGAGAAGGATGGAAGACATGTGCAGTTCCTCGGATGTTGGAGCGCCTTGGGAGCAGGCCTGCCATGCATGTATGCCCGAGTATCCATCGATAAAACTGTGATAATATAGATCGATCGTATCGAATAACTGGATGGATGAAAGACGCCAATGGATGCCAATCCCACCCTCGACCAGCTCCAGGTCTTCCTGACCGTCGCCGATACCGGCAGTTTTTCCGCTGCCGCAAGGCTTCTCAATCGCGCACAATCCGTGGTGAGCTACACGATCGGCAATCTGGAGAACCAGCTCGGCGTATCGCTGTTCGAACGGACCGGGACCCGTCAGCCAAAGCTGACCGAGGAGGGCAGGGCCATGTTGACCGATGCCCGCCGAATCGTCGGCGACCTGCAGGTCATGCGCGCCAAGGCGCGCAGCATGCGCCAGGGCTTGGAGGCGGAGCTGTCGATCGCGATCAGCGTGCTCGTTCCGACGCCGGCGCTGCTTTCAGTGCTGCGGGATTTCCAGACCGAGTTCCCCTCCGTCTCCCTCAGGCTCGAAGTGGGCGAACTGGGTCGCCTCGTGGATCTGGTCGTGAGCGGCCGGGCGACGATTGGGATCGGTGGCGCGCTGCCGGGTCAGGACGATACGCTGATCTTTGATCGAATAGGCCACAATTTTCTGTTTCCGGCCGCAGCCGCCGACCACCCGCTGGCGTCCCGGAAGGGCCCGCTGACGCTGCAGGACGTGCGGGAGGAAACGCAGATCGTCGTCAGCGATGCGTCGGACCTGACGAACGGCCGCGACTTCAACGTCCTGTCTTTCAAGACCTGGCGGGTGAGCGACATGGCGACGAAACACCAGCTCATTCGTGGCGGTCTCGGTTGGGGCGGACTGCCGGTCTCGATCATCCACGAGGATCTGGCAGAAGGCCGGATCGTGCATCTCGATCTGCCGGCCTATGAACAGGGCTCCTACAATCTCCATGCCATTCGCAGGACCGACACGCCACCGGGACCGGCTGGCACCTGGCTGATCCGCGCTTTCGAGGAGCGCCTGTCGAACTGCCCGGTCGACGTTCCGACCGCGCTTCTTGTTGAAACGGTTTAAGGAATCGATTCAAGCCTTTGAATCGACTCCCTGTCTCATTCCACGGAGTGGGGCCTCTGATCAGATCGTCAGTCGGAATTTCGCGAAGCCTTCCGCTGCTTCGCCCGCATCCTCGATCTTGGCGCCCTTGAAGCCGGCGAGGTGCTCGCGTGCCTTGGGGCCTGTCTCGAAGGTGACGGTGGTGTCACCGATCGGGGCGAAAGACCAGTTGCCGTCGGCCGAGGGATTGATCGTGCCCTGTTCGACGATGTAGCGGACGATGATGTCCCGGTTGGTATCCGGCCCGACGAAGATCACCTTGTCGGAGGCGATCTCAGGGAACTTGCCACCGCCGCCGGCGCGGTAATTGTTGGTCGCGACCGCAAAGGTCTGGCCCGGATCAATCGGCTTGCCGTCGTATTGCAGGTTGACGATTCGGCTGGATTCCGGGTGCACGGCGACGCCGTCCTTGTCGTAGCGGGCGGGTTTGGTGAGGTCGATCTGATACGTGACGCCGTCGATCACGTCGTAATTGTAGGACGGGAAATCGGGGTTGATCAGGGGCGCATCCTTCGCGCCCTTTTCGATCTGGTTGAACATGCCGGCCGACATTTCCAGCCAGTTCTTCACCTGTTCGCCGGTGATCGCCACCGCCTGGATCGTGTTCGGATAGAGATAGAGGTCGGCGACGTTCTTGATCGCGATGTCACCGGCCGGCACGTCGGTGAAATAGTCGGCGCCGCCGCGGCCGCCGGCCTTGAACGGTGCGGCTGCGGACAGAACCGGAAGGTTCTTGTGCGGCCCGTCCTTCAGCATGTCCTTGATGTACCAGGACTGGGCAATCGAGACGATCTGGATCGACGGATCGTCGGCGACCAGCGCAAAATAGGAGTAAAGCGGCGCCGAACTCTTGCCGACGGGCGTGCGCACATAGTCGAGCGTCGCCTGATGCTCGGCGGCGACCGAGGCGACGACGTCGGTCTTGTCCTTGGTGTCGGCGACGATCTTGCGGTTGTCGTCGCGGTGATAGATCGGTCGCGCCTCGCAGGTGAAGTCGACGATTTTCCAGCGCGCTCCGTCCTTCTCCAGAAGCAGGTCGATCAGACCCATATGCGAGCCCCAGAAGCCGGCCATGACGGCGGGCTTGCCGAGCAGCGTGCCCTTGACGGCGTCAGCACCCGGTACGTTTTCGAAATCCTTCGGGCCGGGGAAGACCAGATGTTGGTGGCCGGTGAAGATCGCATCGATCCCTTCGACGCCGGCAAGATAGAGAGATGCGTTTTCCATGCCTTCGCTCTCGCCATGGCCGTCGATGCCGGAATGGGAAAGCGCAATCACGATGTCGGCGCCGTCTTCCTTCATCTGCGGCACCCAGGCACGCGCCGCCTGCAGGATGTCGCGCGTCTGCGCCTTGCCTTCAAGGTTTTTCGCATCCCACAACATGATCTGCGGCGGCACGAAACCGATGAAGCCGACCTTAACAGGGCTGGTCGCGCCTGAGCCGTCGCGGATCTGCTTTTCGATGATGTGATAGGGCTTGAAATAGAGCGGATCCTGCTTGGGATCGGCGGCGAGCTGCCCCTTGGTCAGGTTCGCGCAGACGAAGGGAAACTGGGCTCCGGCCAGCGTGTTGAACATGAAGTCGAGCCCGTAGTTGAACTCGTGATTGCCGAGCGTGCCGCAGTCGTAGCCGAGCACGTTCATCGCCTTGATGACAGGATGCACGTCGCCGGGTTTCATGCCCTTCTGATAGGCCATGTAATCGCCCATCGGATTGCCCTGCAGGAAGTCGCCATTGTCGATCAGCATGGAGTTTCCGGCCTCGGCGCGGATGCTGTCGATCAAGCTCGCGGTGCGCGCCAGTCCCATCGTGTCGTTCGGCTTGTCGGCATAATAGTCGTACGGCATCACATTGACGTGGATGTCGGTCGTTTCCATCAGCCTCAGATGCGCCTGGTTGCCGTTGGCGCGCGCGGCGAAGGGATGGAGCGTGACGAGGGCGGCCGAGGCGGCGATGCCGCTGAGGAAAGACCGGCGGGAAATCGGGTGGAGATCGAACAAAGACGGCATGGGGGCCTCACGAAAAACAGGTTCTGAAAGCGACGGAGGTTAAGTCGCTTTCAAGCTGCTTGCACCTGTAAAATGACAGGGGTGAGACGTGGGGCGATGAAGTGCACTTCAGGTTGTTATAGGTTGAAAATGATCGCAATGATTGATTTTCGAGGCGTTGCCGGCTATGCTCATTTTGTCTTAGCGGGGGATGACACATGCCTTCACTCAACACGGCATTTGTGGCTGGCGCGTTTGGTGGGATTTCACCTGAACTGGCACGCTATCTGGTTCGCGCTCAAGGGGGGCAACTGGGGGTCTGGCTCGGAAAACTGGCGGAAGAGCCCTGGGCCTCCATCCTGGTTCCGATCGTCGTTTCGGCCGTCGTCCTGTTGCTTTTAGGGCTCCTCGGCGGGCTGGTCGCCCATTTCGGTAATGAGCCGAACATTGGCAAGGCCTTCATGCTGGGCATAGGAGCCCCAGCATTTGTCTTGTCCACCTTCAATGCGGCGGGGCCGGTAAAGGAGGTCGTCAAGGACACCAAGGTGCAGGACGCCAGCATTCACTGGTCAGTTCCCCGGGAGAATGATTACCTGGCTTCCCTAGGGGCCGTGTTCATCACTGCGGGCCATGCGCAAGACCTTCCAATGCAAACGCCCCCGGTCCCGCAACTGACATTCGATACGAAGGCAATTGCCGGAGCCTGCCCGACATGCCGCGTGGAGTTCCAGGATTCTTCTGGCAGCGTTTTGTCGTCCGAACCGGTTGGGGGCGACAACGCGACGGTGACAGTGCCCGACGCGGCTACCTCGGCCATCCTTTCCGGTGTTCCTGACACCAATAGTGCAAAGTTCTCCTTGGAATCGCTAGCACCCTTGAATCCGGAAGGTGGAAATCGCCCTCTTTCGGTGGAAGTCATCAAGTCGCGAAACTATCTCAACGATTTCCGCTACATTCTCGGAAACAACGCGATCGAGCCCTTCGACCTCGAACTCAAAGCTGCCGGGGTGGAATGACAGCCGTGCGCCCGTCAAGTCTCACCCGGTTGAGGATGAAAATACCGAAAATAGGCCGTGACCTGCGCCACCGAATTCGTGGTCTGCTTAAATTCCAGTCCCATTTTGCCGGCCCTGTACCAGCGCACCGTGCATTCGATATGCCCGAGTTCGGCGCAGCGCACAGCAACCATGGCGCCACGTTTTGCCTCGACCCAGCCCTCGAGTTGTAGAGCCATGCCGGTCTTTGAAATGTCGAGGATGCGGACGTCCAGCTTCTGGCCGATGTATTCCAGCGTGCCCCTGATGTGGCAGCGTAGGCGAGGGCTTCGACGTCCGTCCGCAGTAAATTTGGCAGCAAGCATCTGACGGCGCTCCATCAAAAATTGATTGAAAGAAACGCAGAAAACCTCGGCCAGGCGCCTTAACGGCATCTGGCCGAGGTTGTTAGAATGCGAGCATTCACCCTGGGAAATTTAGGGTATTTTGCCAGCTACTCCGGGTGTTTACCGTTAACTGGCGCGATTTTCGCGGTTCCGTTCAGCCGCGTAGGACAGGGCGGACCTCTTGGTGGAAGTTCCGGAAATAGGCCGCGAGCTTGGCAATCGAGTTGCTGTTCGGCTTGAACATCACGCCGAGGCGGCCGCCGTAGTTCCAGCGCACCACGCCTTCGAGCAGGCCGATGTCTTCGTTTTCGATGACGATCGCGCTGCCGGCTGCAGCGTGAAGCTTGCTTGCAAGTTCCAGTGCGAGTCCGGTCCGCGAAATGTTGATAACTCGACCGGCGGCTTCCTGTTTGAAATAACGCACCTTGCTGTCCATGCGGACGCGGCTGCGAGGTGCTTTGCGAACATCCATTCCGAGATTATTGCTCATGATGTCGTCCTGATGAAAACAATGAGCCGAAACTACACGCCATCCGTGAGAACGGTCTAAAACAAATCATTAGGATTTTTCGGAATTCCGATCAAAGTCCCACATTGGGGCGTTCGATGACCTCGCGCAGCGCAAAGCTCGAATTGATCTTCACGACATGCGGCAGTGCCGACAACCAGTCGCGGTGGATGCGCTCATAGTCTTCGAGATCCTTGGCGGCAACCCGCAGGATGTAATCGTATTCGCCCGACATGAGATAGCAGACGAGCACGTTGGGGCAGCGCTTCACCGCTGCTTCGAACTCGGTCAGGGTTTTGGCGAACTGTCCCGACAGCGAAATGTGCACGATCACCATCATCTTGTAGTCGATGGCCTTGTGCGAAAGGCGCGCATGATAGCCGCTGATCACACCCGACTTTTCCAGCATGTCATGCCGCCGCGAGCAGGCGGATGGCGACAGGCCCACCGTTTCGGCGAGCTCGGCATTGGTCATCCGTCCATTCTCCTGAAGCGCCTTCAGAATGGCACGATCAATGGCATCCATGTCCGCCATTCGCAGAAATCTCCGTTTGAGGTGTTGTTGACGCAAGAAGCTGCGAATTCTGTCGCGCCGCCCGCTCCACTTTGCAAGGACATTTTGCAAGAAGGATGTTTGAATTTCGCGATCTGAAACAAGCGGCCGTGGTCGCGATAAAAGAGAGGAACGCTTGAATGCGTGTCGGTTGCCCGACGGAAATCAAAAACCATGAATATCGTGTCGGTCTGACCCCCGGTGCGGTCCGCGAATATGTGGCGCATGGCCATGATGTCCTGGTCGAAACGGGAGCGGGTGCCGGCATCGGCGCCGACGACCACGCCTATGTCGCCGCTGGCGCGAAGATCGCAGCCACCGCCAAGGACGTGTTCGAAAAGTCCGACATGATCGTCAAGGTCAAGGAACCGCAGCCCTCGGAATGGGTGCAGCTGCGCGACGGCCAGATCCTCTATACCTATCTCCATCTGGCACCAGATCCGGATCAGACCAAGGGTCTGCTCGAGTCGGGCGTCACGGCCGTTGCCTATGAGACGGTGACCGACGAGCGCGGCGGCCTGCCGCTGTTGGCACCAATGTCCGAAGTCGCCGGTCGCCTCGCGATCCAGGCCGGTGCCACGGCCCTACAGAAGGCCCATGGCGGCCGCGGCATCCTGCTCGGCGGCGTTCCCGGCGTGCTGCCGGCCAAGGTCACCGTCATCGGCGGCGGCGTCGTCGGCCTGCATGCGGCCAAGATGGCCGTCGGCCTCGGCGCCGACGTCACCATCCTCGACCGCTCGCTGCCGCGCCTGCGCCAGCTCGACGATATCTTCGGCGGCCGCGTGCACACCGTCTATTCGACGATCGATGCGCTGGAGCAGGAATGCTTCTCGGCCGACCTCGTCATTGGTGCGGTGCTGATCCCGGGCGCTGCTGCTCCGAAGCTCGTCACCCGCGAAATGCTCTCCGGCATGAAGAAGGGTGCTGTCGTGGTCGACGTCGCGATCGACCAGGGCGGGTGCTTCGAGACCTCGCATGCGACGACCCATTCCGACCCGACCTATGTCGTGGACGGCGTCGTCCACTACTGCGTCGCCAACATGCCAGGGGCGGTTCCGATCACCTCGGCCCATGCGCTCAACAATGCGACGCTGGTGCATGGCCTGGCACTCGCCGACCGCGGCCTTCGCGCGATTGCCGAAGACCGCCATCTGCGCAACGGCCTCAACGTTCACAAGGGCCGGATCACCAATAAGCCGGTGGCCGAGGCGCTGGGTTACCCTGCTCATGCGCCAGAGGCCGTTTTGAACGTAGCGTAAGGCGGAATTCTCCGGTCGCCTCACGTTGCGTCAGGTCCGTGAATGTATCGTGTAACGCGGCCATCTGGGCCGGCCCTCCCATCGGCCGGCCCATTTTCTTGTCAAGCGACCGGCTCAGCCCCGCAGCGAGCCACGCGGCGACGGGCGGAGCAGTCTTTTCTGCAGTCGGCCGTCGATCAGGATGAGACCAACAACGATCGTTGCCATGCCGATGAAATGCTGGGGCGCCAGGACTTCTTCGAGGAACAGCCAGCCGAGCAGGATCGCGCTGACCGGAATGAGGAAGGTCACCAGCATCAGGTTGGTCGCGCCCGCCGAGGCGAGAATGCGGAAGAAGATGATGTAGGCGAGCGCCGTCGATATGAGCGCGATGGCGACCAAGGCTGCGATCGTCGGCATTCCAGGCGTCGCCAGTGTCCAGGGCTGCTCGATCACCAGGGCAAGGGGGATCATCAGCACGGCTGAGGCCGAAATCTGCCCGGTCGCGGTGACGATCGGGTTGATGCCCATTGCCTTGAAGCGTCGGCCGTAAACCCCGGCGAAGGAATAGGAGAGCGCGGCCCCGAGAATGGCGAGTTCTGCCATCACATGCGAGCCGAAACCCGCCAACGCAGACGGTCCGATCATCAGTGCCACGCCGGCAAAGCCGACGATCGTTCCCGCAAGTCGCCCGCCCGTCATCTTCTCATCGCGGGTGAGGAAATGCGCCACCACGACCCCGAACAACGGTGTCGTTGCGTTGAGGATCGAGGCGAGGCCGCTTGCGATATGGCCCTGGCCCCAGACGATCAGCGAGAAGGGGATCATGTTGTTGAGCAGTCCCATGCCGAAGAAGGCGAGCCAGATTTTGGGCGCGCGCGGCATGGAGATCCCGGCGATCCGGAGACCGACGAGAAGCGCGATCGCGGCAAGGCCGACGCGCGCCGCGACGATGGTGAAGGGCGGCAGTTCCTTGACGGCTATCCCGGTGAAGAAAAACGATCCGCCCCAGATGACGGAGAGAAGCGCCAGCATCAGCCAGTCGCGGGAGTTCATCGATGGTGAAGTGCTCATGGCCGGCTCCTGGCGTGTGCTTGCGATGAATAGAAGTTTGTGAAAAACTCAATCTGGATCTTGGTGTCAACGAGCCGAATTGCGCGCCGACAGCCGAATATCTGCATCGTAATGGCCGTTTTGACAAACCATCATTCCTAGGCCAACGATTGAGGAAAACTAAATCATGGTAGCAGCGCTGCCGCCGTTGAACGGATTGAAGGCCTTCGAGGCGGCGGCGCGGCATCTGAGCATGACCAAGGCCGCGGATGAACTGCATGTCACGGCGGGCGCCGTCAGTCTGCAGGTCCGGGAGTTGGAGTTGGCGCTCGGCCGCCCGCTTTTCCTGCGCCGTCCGAGAGCGCTTCTCCTCACCCCGGAGGGTGCCGCTTACGCCGCCCGTGTCCAGGCGGCCTTTGCGCTCATCCGGGAAGCGACATCCGAAATCCGCGTGCCTGCGCGCAGCAACCGCCTCTTCGTCACCTGGACCGCGAGTGTCGCCGCGCAATGGCTCCTGCCGCGGCTGGCGGGTTTCGGCGCTGAGGCGCGCGGGATCGATATCGAGATCAACAGCTCGAACCGGGTTTTCGATCTGGAGCGGGAGGGCGTGGATCTGGCGATCCGCCACGGCATGGGCGACTATGAGGGTCTGATCAGCGAACGCCTGCTGGACGATGCGCTCCTGCCGGTGCTGAGCCCGGAACTCGCTCGTCGCGTCGGCGTGATCGCGCGGGCCGACGATCTGGCCGACATCCCGCTTCTGCATGACGAGAGCACCGAAGACTGGCGCAAATGGCTGTCCGACATGGGTGCAGAGCGGGTGGATTTCGCCCGCGGCGCCGTCTTCAGCGGCGGCAACGGCACGATCGAGGCGGCTCTGGCGGGGCTTGGCGTTGCGCTCGCCCGCCACGCCTTCGTAGCCCATGAAATCGCCGCTGGGCGCCTCGTTGCGCCCTTCATCCACACGATCAGCCAGCCCTTCGCCTACTATCTCGTCTGTCCACCCGCTGCGCTGAAGCGTCCTGAGGTCGTCGAATTTCGCAACTGGTTGCTGGCCGAGGCGGGCCGGGCCTGACGCCGGGGTAGACGCCAGGCCCGTCGCTATCGTCAGCGGATGAAATCGTCGATCCGCCGCAGCGTCACTCGCCGGTTGCGCCATTCGGACCGCTCGGTTGGCACCAGCAGGTAGTCCTCGCCGTAGCCGACCGTTTCCAGCACGCGGGCCGGGATGCCGAATTCGCGGACCAGGACGAGCTTGAGCGAGGCGGCGCGGCGCTCCGACAGGATCTGGTTGGAATAGGCGGAGCCGACCGCATCCGTATGGCCCTCGATCAGAAAACGCACCGCCCGTCTGCGCCGCAACAACTGCTCCATGGCACGGGCGATCTGCTGGACCTTGCGATATTCGGAGCGCGGGATGTCCGCCGAGCCGGTGGCGAAGTTGATCGCCTGGATGTCGATCGACGGGGCGGCCCGCCGGAGTTCCGGCCGTCGCTTGAACTCGTCGATGGTGACGCGGTTCCGCGGTGCGATCTGCCGCTGCGGGGCGGCGTCCAGCCTGCGCAGGATCATCTCCTCGGAGGGCGCTTCCTGCGCAAGGCCGACAACGGGCGATGCGAGCGCGCCGCCCAGGACCATGAGGAACAACCGTCTTTCCATGCCTTATACTCCCTCTCGGACATCTCGATGCCCAAGGTTTTGCACGGTCCGCCTGAATTGCAACTGAAACCATTGCTCAGCCGGCATTCATCAAGGGCATGACGGCACCCCGTTCGACGCGGCACTGGTAGCAGTTGTTACGTGCCGAGCGGACATGGAGGTAGGCGATGCGAGGATCGGCAAAGAGTTCGCGCGCGCGATCGACGATCGCCTGCGTCGCCACCACGCCGCCGCTGCCATAGACGATACGGTCGTCGCCTCCATATCCCCGCAGGATATAATCAGGGCTCTCCAGCATCGGCGGCACCACTTCCACCGCCTCGTAGCGTGGGCACTCTGTGGCATGCAGAAAGATCGGTCCCGTCTCGGCATAGGGCTGGAGCCTGGGGAAGGGGCGGTAGGCGAGCGTCAGATAGGGTTCGCCTTTGGCGATGTCTCCGAGGCAATGGCGGCAGGGATAGCCACCGGGCGAGGTGCTCCGCTCTGGCGCTAGGCCGTATGCGTCGGGTGCGCCGGCACGATAGGCGGCGGCCTGGTCGGCGGGCATGGGAAGGAAGCGGATCGCTGAAGTCATCATGGTTTCTCGCAACGGGAAGGTTCGGTGGCCACCTTCGCCCCGCACACACGCCGGCGCCACCCGATTCCTGCGCGGGCATGCCGTCAAAAATGGCGTTTTTCTCTCGCTTAACCTCTGCGCTACATAATGCGGCGATCAAACATCGGGTGAGGGGCTCCCATGATTTCTTATCAGTCCGCCGCAGCGGCCATGCTGGCCTTTTCTGCTGCATGTCTCTTCCAGCCAGCCACGCCTGTTAGGGCCGCGGAACTGACAGAGGAGCAGGTGGAGGAAGGCCAGAGATTCGTCGTCAACAATGCGATCTTCATCCTCTTTCACGAGGCTGGCCACATGCTGGTCTCGGAATTCGGCCTGCCGGTGCTGGGCCGTGAGGAAGATGCCGTCGACGCGCTCTCGTCGGTTCTGTTGCTCGGTGCGGAGGACGAGGAACTCTATACGACCATGCAGGACAGCGCCGATGGCTGGTTCCTGCTGGACGAGGCGAAGGAAGACGGGCCACAGGAAGACGACTTCATGGGCACCCATGGCCTCGACCGTCAGCGCGCCTATTCGATCGTTTGCATGATGACCGGGGCAAATGCCGAGTTCTTCAAGGAATTCGCCGACTCGCTGGAATTTCCGGAAGAGCGCCGCCAGGAATGCGCATTCGAATACCAGAAGGCCCGCGACAGCTGGATGAGCCTGCTCGCCGCCAACATGAAGGACGGCGCGAAGACGAAATTCGAGGTCACCTATGAGCCGGCCGGCAATGAGGACCTGCAGGGCTTTGCCGATCTGTTGAAGGAGGCGAACGTACTGGAAACGATCGCCACGGTCTTCGGCGAAGGCTACGACCTGAAGGACGGGATCAAGCTCACGGGCAAGACTTGCGGCACGGAAAACGCCTTCTGGTATGCGGGTGATCGCGAGATCACCTATTGCTACGAGATGGCAGCCTTCCATGCGGGGCTGATTGCCAACTGGTTCGAAAACCAGGAGGAGGAAGAGACCAGCGACGACGCGGTCGCCGAGGACGACAGTGGTGACGAGACCGAGGAGCAGGCCGACGTCAGCACTGTGAAGCTCAAGAAGAAAGACTGAGCGACGGCCGTTAGCCGTCGCGCTTGATCAGGGCGAGCAGCTCCTGGTCGGTCATCGGATCGACCAGGGCTTCATGGGTGCCGACTGGCGAGAAGCCGAACTGTTGGTAGAGCTGCAATGCGCGGGGGTGGTCGAGCGTGTTGGTGGTGACCGTCACTTTCTTCGGATTGCTGGTCCAGGCGGCATAGAGACATTGCAGCAGGAACCACTTGCCGATGCCCAGCCCCAGCGCGTGTTCGAAGAGGCCGAAATAAGAGAGCTCGACGAGATCGTCGCTTTCCTGTGACAACTCGTAGAAGCCGGCCGGCGCGCCGTTCACATAGAGAACCGAAATCGACACCTTGGGCTGGTGGATGATCGCCTTCAGCTGGTCGTCGGGCATACGCAGGCGCTCATACCAGTGCCAGCGGGCTCCGACCTGCCGATGCAGGAAGCGGTAGAAGGGGAGCGGGATCTCATGCGTGCGCATGATCGCTGTCTGGATATTGACCGGCACCGGCAGGCTGGATTTCGGCGGTGCTGTCATTTCGAGCCGCGTGACATGGGCCGTGAGCGGGCCTGATGTCTTCGAGCCGAGCGGTTCCGCCTGACCGGTGACCACTGGCGTGTCCGACTTCGAGCCCCATTCCGACCAGGAGCCGTCATAGAGCGAATTGTCGGTATGCCCCAGGCTTTCGAGCGCGAGCGTCACGACCGCTGCCGTGACACCAGAGCCGCAGGAAGTGACCACAGGATTGTTGAGATCAATGCCGGCATCGGTGAAGATCGAGCGCAGGGTGGCGAGATCCTTGAGGCGGCCGTTTTCCGACAGCGACGCGGCAGGCACGCTGCGGGCACCGGGAATATGGCCGGAGCGCATGCCCGCGCGCGGTTCAGGTTCTTCGCCCGTGAAGCGGCCGGCGGGGCGGGCGTCGGCAATCTGCTTGTCGCCATCGTCGGCAATGCCGGACATCTGGTCGAAGGAGGTGAGTTTCGCCCGGTCGAACTGTGCCTCGAAGGTGACGGGTGCCGGTTCCGGCAGATCGGTTTCGAGGCGGCGCCCTTCCGCCTTCCAGCCGTCGATACCGCCTTCGAGCACGTAGACGCGCCGTGCGCCCATGACGCGGAACATCCACCAGACGCGGGGGGCAGAGAAGAAGCCCGGGCCGTCATAGACGACGATCGTGTCTTCGGCCGAGATGCCGAGCTGGCCGACGGCTTGTGCAAAGAAGGAAGGCGAGGGCAGGGAATGGGGCAGGCCGGTCGAGGTGTCGGCGATCACGTCCTGATCGAAGAAGACGGCGCCCGGAATGTGGCCGGCGGCGTATTCGACGGCACCGTTGCGTCCCTGGGCCGGCAGATACCAGGAGGCATCGACGAGTTTGAAGCCGGGAGACCCGAGGTTCTTTTCGACCCAATCCGCCGAAACGACGAAACGGCTTCTTTCACCGGACATGCACTTCTCCCGTAGTGTTCCTATGGCTCAGGTCTCTGCGGCTCCAAAGCGAATGCGGAACCGGCGGTTCTCCTTGCCCTTCTTTTCGATCTTGGCGATATGAATCGCACCGACCTCCTGGGTCTCCGAAACATGTGTGCCCCCGCAGGGCTGGCTGTCAACGGCGGAGTTCTCGCCGATACAGACCAGGGACACCCGACCGAGGCCGACCGGCGGGCGGACATTCTTCGACTTGACGATGCCGGGATTGGCCGCAAGCTCCTCGTCGGTGATCCATTGCAGATAAATGGGATGGTTTTCAGCCACCAGTTTCATCATGTCTGCCGTCACCTGATCCTTGTCGATCGTCTCGGCCATGTCGAAATCCACCCGGCTTTCATCCTCGCCGACGGCCGCACCCGTGATCGGATAGGAGCAGACGACGGAGAGCAGGTGGCAGGCGGTGTGCATGCGCATGAGCTTGTAGCGACGCTGCCAGTCGACATGCAGGACGAGCTTTTCGCCGACGGAGGGCAGGGACTCGCCGTCTGCCGGACGGTGGAGGATGATATCCTTGGTCGCGCCATTGCGTGTCTCGGCAAGCTGGATGCGGCTGCCGTCCTCCCGCTCGAAGAAACCGGTATCGCCCGGCTGACCGCCGGAGGCCGCGTAGAAACATGTCTGGTCGAGTTCGACCGCGCCATCCTCGTGCACGGCCGTGACCACCGCCTCCGCCGTCGAGAGATAAAAATCGTCGCGGTAGAGAGCGATGGTGGTCATGGGCATGCTTTCAAAAAATATCAGGCGGTCTCGAAGGGCAGATCGAAATCGGCACGCTTCTCGAGCCAGGCCGGGATCGGCAGGTTCTTCGAGCGCAGGAAGTCCGGATTGAACAGCTTCGACTGGTAGCGATTGCCGTAGTCGCAGAGGATCGTCACGATGGTATGGCCGGGGCCGAGATCCCGGGCCAGACGCATGGCGCCGGCGATGTTGATGCCCGAGGAGCCGCCGAGGCACAGGCCCTCGTTTTCCACGAGGTCGAAGACGATGTCGAGCGCTTCGGAATCGGGGATCTGATAGGCGAAGTCGGGGGTGAAGCCTTCGAGGTTGGCGGTGATGCGGCCCTGGCCGATGCCTTCGGTGATCGAGGAGCCCGAGGATTTCAGTTCGCCGTTCCTGTAGTACTCGTAAAGCGCCGCACCCTCCGGATCGGCGATGCCGATCTTGACGCCGGGCTTGCGGTTGCGAAGCCCGATGCCGGTGCCGGCCAGCGTACCGCCCGAGCCGACCGCGCACACGAAACCGTCGACGGCACCGCCGGTCTGTTCGAAGATTTCCTTCGCCGTCGTTTCGATATGCGCGTCGCGATTGACGGTGTTGTCGAACTGGTTCGCCCAGATGGCACCATTCGGCTCTGTTTTGGCGAGTTGGACCGCCAGACGGCCCGAAATCTTCACATAGTTGTTCGGGTTCTTGTAAGGCACCGCCGGCACTTCGACGAGCTCGGCGCCGAGCAGTTTCAGCGCGTCCTTCTTCTCCTGGCTCTGGGTTTCCGGGATGACGATCACGGTGCGATAGCCGAGCGCCTTGGCAACCAGGGTGAGCCCGATCCCGGTATTGCCGGCCGTACCCTCAACGATCACACCGCCGGGGCGGAGCAGCCCACGACGCTCGGCGTCACGGATGATGAACAGCGCCGCGCGATCCTTCACCGACTGGCCGGGATTGAGGAATTCGGCCTTGCCGAGAATGGTACAGCCGGTCGCCTGCGAGGCGCCCTTCAGCCGGATAAGGGGCGTATTGCCGATCGCCTCGAGCACGGAAGGGTGGAATGCCATGATGCCTGCCTTTTTTGTCTGACGCGGACACTAGAACCAAATGCGCGGGGATGAAAACCGGGAAACCTCGCAAATTTGTCCTTTTGGACAAGATTAGGCGGGCGAAACGGTCTGCGCGGGATTGAACCGGTCTTTTCCGCCTCGGGGCCGTCAAAGGCAAGGAATGGCTTTTCGCGGTGAGGCAGGGGGAGGGAAAATGCGTTCGGGGTCTCGGACTAAGTGAGCTCCGCACCCGTTACCCAAAAAGGCAATCAGTAGTGATGGCGACACTGCGCGATCAGGAGCGCGTCTTCGGTTGGGCGATAGACAAGGCGATGCTCTTGGTCGATGCGCCGAGACCACCAGCCGCGCAATTCGCCCCGCAGCGGCTCCGGTTTGCCGATGCCGTGAAACGGTGACCGGCTGGTTTCCTTGATCAGGTGATTGATGCGCGCCAGCATCTTCGGATCGGTGGACTGCCGATAGAGGTAGTCCTCCCAGGCGCGCGCATGGAAGATCAGCTTCACTCTGGAAGCTCGCGCACGTCGCCCTTGCCCTGATCGAGGTCCCGCACCGCGTCGAGCAGGCGCTCGGCGTTGCGAGGGCTCTTCAGCAGATGCTGCGTCTCCTCATAGGAGGCAAAATCCTCCACCGACATCAGAACGGCGGCAGGCTTGCCGCGATCACGGGTGATCAGCACGGGAGTACGGTCCTCCGTCACGCTGTCGAGCAGGGAGGCGAGGTTCTTGCGCAGGTCGCTGTAGGACGTGGTTCTCATGGATGTAGTGTACTTGAATACGTACAGGAAGCAATGCGGTCGGTTCAGACTCAAGGCCACTGCGCAAGGGGTACCCCCCTCTGCCCTGCCGGGCATCTCCCCCACACGGGGGGAGACCGGCCGAGCTGCCGGCCTTGCATCCGTCGTTGGTGTCGTAAGCAGATCGGCACTCGCGGCACCCGCTCTCCCCCCTTGTGGGGGAGATGTCACGCAGTGACAGAGGGGGGGTGTTATGCACACGCGCAGACGTCGGCTGCCTGTGCCGATCGCTACAAGTTTAAGCATTCTCTTCACCGGATCTTCATGCCTGACCGGGAAGTTTGCAGGTCATGCGGCTCAAGGTTGTGCGGGGAGGGTAATGCTTAGAGTTCTCGTGGCTTTGGCCCTGTGTCTGCCGCTATCAGGCTGCGATCTGTTCGGTTTCCACGATTGGGAGTGGCACCAGAAACTGACGGTGTCCGTGATGACGCCGGAGGGGTTGAAAACTGGGAGCGCGGTGGTCAGTGTCAATGTCTATGACACACCGAACTGGTGGGGTCTCGGCGATTTCAGAGGTGCGGGTGCCAGCAGCCTGTCCGGAGAGGCTGTGACGGTCGATCTTGGCAACGGTCGTTACCTGTTCGCGCTGTTGAGGAATTACGGTCATGAGACCGCGCGCGAGACCTTCATTTCGAAAGAGGAGCAGCCTCAGACGAAAGCGGAGGTCATCGCGGTCTATGGTCGACTGGAGAAGATGCGCGGCTCGCGTGAACTTGCTCGCGAATACTATCCCTCGCTCGTTACCTTTGATGACATCAACGACCCGACGACACTTCGGCGCGTTGATCCCGGCGAGCTCTCGGCCAGTTTCGGCCCCGATTACCGCCTCAATGCTATTACCTTGTCTATTACGGACGAGCCGGTGACCAAGGGAGTGCTTAAGGGAGTGCTCGGGTGGATCAACTCGTTCAGTCACTACCGCACTATCAGTAGCAATCCATTTACGAGCACGTTGCCGGGCGATATCGGCTACTTAAGACGAACCCGTTAGCGTCTACGTCGCCAAATGGAGACGGACAGCCAAGCTGATAAAACCGGACTCAGTGTCGCGGATGGACCACCGCGTACACACCACCTCACTCCGCCCTCAACCCCTGAAACGCCGCCATCGCCGCATCCCGTGCCTTGCCGTGATCGACGATCGGCTTGGGATAGGTCTTGCCGAGGCTGACGCCCGCATCCCTCAGCACCGTCACCGGCGCCTCTGATGGCTTGTGGATGAACTTATCCGGCATGTCCTTCAGCTCCGGCACGAAGCGGCGGACATATTCGCCTTCTGGGTCGAATTTCTCGCCCTGGCTGGTCGGGTTGAAGATGCGGAAGAAGGGCGCGGCGTCGGCGCCGGAGCCGGCGACCCATTGCCAGCTGGCGGCATTCGACGCCGGGTCGGCATCGACGAGCGTGTCGCGGAACCAGCGCTCGCCTTCGCGCCAGTCGATCAAGAGGTCCTTGATAAGGAAGGAGGCGACGATCATGCGAACGCGGTTGTGCATCCAGCCGGTCTGCCAGAGCTGGCGCATGCCGGCATCGACCATCGGATAGCCGGTCTGGCCGCGCTGCCACTTCTCCAAAAGGTCCGGCGCATCGCGCCAGGGGAAGGCGTCGAACTTGTCGTTCCAGTTTTTTGTCGCGAGATCCGGGAAGTGGAAGAGCAGGTGATAGGAGAAGTCGCGCCAGACGACTTCCTTGCGGAAATGGATGTAGTCTTCGCTGGAATAGTCGTCTGAGAGACCGCGCGTCGCATGCCAGAGCGTCGCTGGCGATATTTCGCCGAGCGCCAGATGCGGCGAGAGCATCGAGACATGCGCTTCGCCGGGAAAGTCGCGACGGGTGCGGTAGCCCTTGAGGCCCGACTCGACGAAATCCGCGAGCCGAGTCTGCGCACCCTCCTCACCGGGCTGCCATTCGGCTTCGAAGCCTTTTGCCCAGTTCGGCCTGGTGGGCAGCAGCGACCAGCTGTCGAGCGCCTCGCCCTTCGGCCAGTGGTCGGGGGCGGAAAGACGCTTCGGCGCGGGGATGGGTTCCGGCGGCTCGCCGGATCCGTCCAGGGCCTTCCAGAAGGGGGTGTAGACGCGGAAATGCCCGCCGGCACCGGTCTTCAGCTTGCTCGGCTCATGCAGGATCTGGCCGGCAAAGGTGCGCACCTCGATGCCATCTTCGATCAACTTCGCCTTCAAGCCCTTGTCGACGGCAATGCCCGGCGGATCATAGCGACGGTTCCAGAAGACGGCTGCAGCCCCTGTCTCCGCAATCAGCGCGGCGAGCACGGTTTCGGCATGCCCGCTGCGCAGCGTGAGGCGCGAGCCGAGACCTTCGAGAGAGGTTTGCAGAGCAGCCAGTGAATGATGCAGCCACCAGGCCTGGGCGGCCCCCAGGGGGCCGGTGCCCGCCTCTTGCGGTTCGCGGATGTAAAGGGGAAGGATCCGGAAGCCTTCGGCCGCAGCCGTCGCAAGCGCTGCGTGATCGGAAAGCCGGAGATCCTTGCGGAACCAGAGAATGACTGTCTTTACGGAGGTATCGGGCATGCCGCGCCTTTTCGTTGGCTGTCAATGCCTTACGAAACGCAACCCGAAAGGGATCACGGCAAGATCGCGATTTTGCGGCCGGCCCGATCCGTGACGCGAAGATGCGTCAGGCGGCCGAGCGACCAGGTGTCACGCGCCGTGCCTGTTCGGCGCGGATCATGGCGAGGATCTGCTGGGCATTCTCGCGCACATAAAGCCTGTGCAGCTTTTCCGCGACCGGGGCGGTTGTCAGCAGGCAGGTGTAACCTTCGCGCTCGTACCAGCGGAAATCCACCACATTGTCCATGTTGACGTAGAAGGGAAAGCCGTCCCCGTCGTGAAGCTCGAGCCACATCGGCCGTCCTCCTTGCATGCCATTTTCGTTGGAGAATGGAGATAGCAGGCAAAGGTGAAGAGGGGGTTTCGCCGGCATTGATGAAATCAGGGCCGTCAGAAATGAGGGGGGCGACATCAGGCGTCTGCCAAAAAGAAAAGGCCCGCTGCCTGTTGAGGCGCGGGCCTTTGAATGAGATGGCTCCCCGGGCCGGATTCGAACCGGCGACCTGTCGATTAACAGTCGAATGCTCTACCGCTGAGCTACCAGGGAACAGCCGCTTGGCGCGGTGTGAGCGGGGTAATACTGATGCTCGCCTCGTTTGCCAAGCGGTTTTTCAAAAAAAATGGCATGCGCTTGTTTTTATTTGTTGGTTCACCATCTCAAAAGGGGTCAAAACAGGGCGGAAGAGCCCGAGAAAACAGGAGTTTCAGCCTTTGCTGGAAAGACGCTATCGTCTCGATCAGGCGCGCGGGCGCCTCGTTCTGGGCCGTTTTGAAATCCCTGTACCGCGCTCGAAGGCGGGCCGGATCGCCACCGGCACCGTGCTCGTCGGCGGCGGCTTCCTGGGGTTTCTGCCAATCCTCGGATTCTGGATGGTGCCGCTCGGTCTCGTCGTCCTGTCGCACGACCTGTCTTTCGTGCGCCGCCGGCGCCGGCGGGCGACCGTCTGGTGGTATCGGCGCAACAAGGCGCCACGCGGCGACGGGCAAGCCTGACGCTGAGCAGCGATCCTGCTTTTCACCCTAGGCACATGTCTTAGTGAAATGACCATGCATAACTCGACCGCCTAGTATGGCCGGACTGAGCAGGGAAACCGAACCGCGATCACTGTGGTCTGTTCCCGCCCGGAGCGAGGATTTGTCGAGATGTGCAACACACCCGAACTCATGATGGTCCTGACGCCTGCTGATTTCCATGTGATCGAGGGTGCGATGCAGGCCGCGGCGCCGAGGCCGGGTCGAATCATGATCGACGACGGTCATCGCGAGGCTGTCGGCAGGGCAGTTATCCGTCTCTATGCCGCCGGGGTGACCGATCCGGCGCGTCTCGCAGATGCGGCGACCGTCATGGCGGCGACAAGGCTTCTCGATCGTCGTCGGTGGCCGACCGAAGTTGCTTGAGGGCGTGAAATGGTCCCCTTGCGGATGTTGGGGAACCGGTGGACGCAAGATACTTGAAATCTTTAGCTTCGATGCGTGACATGGCGCTTTTGATCGTCCGAACCTTAGCTCTTCGCCGATCCGGCCGCGGCCAATCGCTTAGCCATTTCCTCGTCAAGTGTTGTTGTGAAGCGGATTGGACAGGTTGGATTCCTTGCCTCTTCTGGAATTTCCCGAACAACTACGTGTTCCCATCGAGGTTTCTCGGTAACGGCAATAACGAACAGTTCCTCGCCGAAGCTAAGCAGCAATGAAAGCAATTCCTCCATTTCAGGGACAATTAGGCTCATCGCAGCTTTGCGCTTTGGCGTTTCCCGACCCCATGCAGGGTTTGCTATGGTCGGTCCGAGCGTTCGGAAGTTATCTATGATAAGTCGATCCCGACCATCCTCCCGGTGCTCCACCGCATTCCTTTTTTTGATCAATTCGGCGATCCAGGCCTCGTTTGCCTCTAGAAATGGCACTAGCGCGTGATTGGGCCCGAGCGTCTGAATGCTCCATTTCTCAGCCTCGCTCAATGGACTGCGCATCTTCCAGAACCGCCGAGCTTCTGGTTTGAGTGCAGCTCCCCAGAGTGTATTGAAGACAGGGACCAGATCTCTGAGGTATTGTGTAGCGGTCATCAGGAAGCCTTCGGCATCTGCTTCCAGATTGATCACGTAAGGTAGCTTCCTTGGATTGATCAAAGCGTCGATCTGCCAGTGCTCAAGTTGGTCCCGCTCTGCCAACTTAATGCGATAGGCGTGGTCGTAGCATCTCAGAAGGCGCAAGTGGGCCCTATGCATCAGCTCGGTTAAGCGAATCTGTTGGGCGTCTGCTACGTCTGTCCATTTAAGAAGTTCGAAGGTCTGCAACGTCAGTCTGGCAACGATCGGATTAGTGGAGCCGTGGTTTGAGATTAGCTGCATGTTGAATGGCATAGCTCCGACCCTCTCAAAATGCTTCCTCTTATTGCAGTCCCTAGGGCCGCCCTTATTCAATATATAATGCGCTTCAACCTTGGTGGCTGTGAGCCCTTCGCGAACATCATATCAGAAAATTAAAAGGACGAATTTCAGGAATTGGCTCTTGCAGATTTTTTGGAACGCGTCTAAATCCGCGCCACCACACGCACTTTTCTACCCGGATGGCCTCGTGGCGGAGTGGTGACGCAGAGGACTGCAAATCCTTGTACCCCGGTTCAATTCCGGGCGAGGCCTCCATCCGAAACTTCCCAGCATATCGAGTGAATTGAGCCTGCCCGCGGCAGAGCCTTGGGCTCGTTGCGCGAGGCGCGTGATCTTGCTCGTCTGCGTTTCAGCGACCAATTTTGTACATGTCGGCCAAATTGCCGGAACAGGTCCATCTCCGGTGTGCTCTCCCATTGTCGCTGCTTGTTGATGAGTGGTATCCAAACCTGGTTTCAACCAGGGGGATATTCATGCCGATCCGATTCTGCCTCGCTCTTGCCTTGGCTCTTTGCGCCTTACCTTTGTCCGCTCGCGCCGACACCAAGGCCTTCACGCTGGTCAACACGACCTCCAAGATGATCGTCAAGCTCTATGTGCGGCCGATCGAAGGCGGCGGCGAACGGATCGAACTTCTGAAGAAGAAGGGGCTTTATGGCGGCAAGTCGCGGAAGCTGACGATCACTGATAACAGCAATGCCTGTGCGTACTGGGTCTGGACGGTGTTCGAGGACAACAGCTTTTATGACAAGCGCGAGGCCGTCGATTTCTGCGAATACAACACCTATACATTCTCAGATTGACGGGATGGATCGCGGCTGCGTCACTTCGCAGTCGCGATAATCTCGTGTGCGAGGGGAAGACCGGCTTGAAAGCGTCCCTGCCTGCAATTAAAGACACGGGGACAAGCAGCCGCTATGGCCGGTCGACACGGGGCGCGAATGAGATGATGGATTACGCAGCAGCACGCACCAAGATGGTGGACAACCAGATCAGGACCACGGACGTCACGTCCCATTCCGTCCTGAACGCCTTTCTGTCTGTGCCGCGCGAAGCTTTCGTCCCGGCCGAGCTGAAGCCGCTCGCCTATATCGACCAGGACATGCAGGTCAGTCCGGCCCAGAACGCTAGCCCGGCCCGCTACATCATGGAAGCGTCGCCGCTCGCCAAGCTCCTGCAGCTCGCGGCCATCACCAAGGATGACCTCGTGCTGGAGATCGGCTGTGGTGCCGGTTATGCCGCAGCCATCCTGTCGCTCCTGGCGGGCTCGGTGGTCGCCACCGAAAGCGACGAGGCGCTGGTGACCAAGGCGTCCGAGAAGCTGTCGGAACTGGGCTATGACAATGTCGCCGTCGTGTCGGCACGGCTGGAAGACGGTTATGCAGCCGAAGCACCCTATGACGTGATCTTCGTCAACGGTGCCGTCGAGGAACTGCCGGAAGCGATCCTGTCGCAGCTGCGCGAAGGTGGACGGCTCGTCGCCGTCGTCGGTTATGGCAACGCTGCCCGCGCCCGCCTCTACGTGAAGAATGGCGGCATCACTTCCTATACCGAATATTTCAATGCCTCCGTGAAGCCGCTGCCGGGCTTCCGCAAGGTCGCCGCATTCGTCTTCTGAAACGTGATCCGGAAGACTGTGTTCAAAGGCCCGCCGCGTGCGGGCTTTTTCGTGGATGCGAAACAAAGTTGTGCATCACGGCAATTCCTGGTCGGCGCGTGATTTTTTTCGGCAAGTGCGTATCCTAGGGTGAGCGCGAATCGGTCCGGCGGAATTCTGTCCGGTCGACAGTTTCTGAGGACAACGGGGATTAGTATGGCTCAGCCAAGCGTAGCGCGTGAACCGTCCATGGAAGAGATCCTGGCATCCATCCGCCGGATCATCGAGAGCAATGATCCTGTGAACGGCGGAAGCCTGTCGCAGGATGCGTCTGATATCGCAGCCGATGACGGCGCCGACGAGGGCGACATGGCCTATGACGGTGGCGATTTCGTTGCTGCCAACGATGCCGGCCGGTCCTTTCCGATGTTCGATCGCGAAATCCCGCGCATCGAGGCCGAACCGCGCCGCGAAGCGCCGCCGGCTGACAGCGACGACATGCCGAAGAGCGTGTCGCTGGCCGATCTCGCAGCCCGTGTGCGCTCGGCCTCCGAGCGCATGGAGCGTCCCGTTCAGGCCCCGAGCCGTTTGGAAATGTCTGGCATGCCGGACGTCATGCGGCGTGAGCCGACCGCAGAAGACCGGGATGCCCGTTCGAGCGAAGCGCCTTCGATGACGGCGCGGCTCGCCGAAATCCGTCAGCCGGATCTGCGTGCCTCTCTGCCGGCCGAGCCTGTGATGCCAGCTTCGCTGCGCGCGCCATCCGAGGAGCATCGCGCGCCGTTTGCTGCGCCGGATGCCACGATGGCCCGCATCGCCTCGGTTGAGGTGCGCGTCGAGCGCGCTGCACCTGTTGTGGCGGAACCGGCGCCGGAAGCGATGGAGCAGATGTCGATGGATGCGCCCGAATTCGAGCCCCGCGCGGAGCGGGAAAACGAAGGCCGCGACCTGACGGCACTCGTCTCAGCCGCGACCGTCGAGCAGGTCTCGCGGTCCTTCTCCGAATTGGCCGCTGCCTTTGACGGCACCGAGCGCCGTTCGCTCGATGAAATAGCCGAGGACATGCTGCGCCCGATGCTGAAGGATTGGCTGGACGACAACCTGCCGACGCTGGTGGAGCGCCTCGTGCGCGAGGAAATCGAACGCGTCGCCCGCGGTCCGCGACGCTGATTGAAGCATCCTCCGGGATCATGGGCCGCTCGCGAGAGCGGCCTTTTTTATTGACTTGGTTTTGCCAGTCCTATTTACCAACCCACATCCAGAACTCGAAAATCCGGTCGGAAAATGCTCGAAAAGACCTATGATTCAGCCGCCGTCGAACCGAAGATCGCGAAAGCCTGGGAAGACGCTGACGCGTTTCGTGCCGGCGCCAACGCGAAGCCCGGCGAAGACACCTTCACCATCGTGATCCCGCCGCCGAACGTGACCGGCTCGCTGCACATGGGCCATGCGCTGAACAACACGCTGCAGGACATCATGGTCCGCTTCGAGCGCATGCGCGGCAAGGACGTGCTGTGGCAGCCCGGCATGGACCATGCCGGGATCGCGACCCAGATGGTGGTCGAACGCAAGCTTGCCGAAAACGGCCAGAACGTATCTCGTCGCGACATGGGCCGCGAGGCCTTCATCGAGAAGGTCTGGGAGTGGAAGGAAGAATCGGGCGGATTGATCTTCAACCAGTTGAAGCGTCTCGGCGCCTCCTGCGACTGGTCGCGCGAGCGCTTCACCATGGACGAAGGCCTGTCGGCTGCAGTCCTCGAAGTCTTCGTCACGCTCTACAAGGAAGGCCTGATCTATCGCGGCAAGCGGCTGGTCAACTGGGATCCGAAGTTCGAGACCGCGATCTCCGACCTTGAAGTCGAGAACAAGGAAGTTGAAGGCCATATGTGGCACTTCAGATATCCGCTCGCCGGTGGTGCGACCTATACCTATGTCGAGAAGGATGAGGACGGCAACGTCACCTTCCAGGAGGAGCGCAACTACATCTCGATCGCGACCACGCGTCCTGAGACCATGCTCGGCGACGGCGCCGTTGCCGTCCATCCCTCGGACGAGCGTTACGCCGCAATCGTCGGCAAGCTCTGCGAAATCCCGGTTGGACCTAAGGAGCATCGCCGCCTGATCCCGATCATCACCGACGAATATCCGGATCCGAAGTTCGGCTCGGGCGCGGTCAAGATCACCGGCGCGCATGACTTCAACGACTATCAGGTCGCCCGCCGCAACAAGATCCCGCTTTATCGCCTGATGGATACACAGGCGAAGATGCGCGACGACGGCGAGGATTATGCCGTCTATGCGGCGCGCGCACTCGAAATTGCCAAATCCGGCCATCTGCCGAACGAGGCTGAGGTCGACGACATCAATCTGGTCCCGGAAGAGTATCGCGGTCTCGACCGCTACGAGGCCCGCAAGCGCATCGTCGATGCGATCAATGCGGAGGGTCTCGCCGTCACGGTGAAGGACGACGAGGGCAATGACATTCCCTTCGTCGAGAACAAAAAAATCATGCAGCCTTTCGGCGACCGCTCCGGCGTCGTCATCGAGCCGATGCTGACCGATCAGTGGTTTGCCGACGCCAAGACGCTGGCCGAGCCGGCGATTGCTTCCGTTCGCGAGGGCCGCACCAACTTTGTCCCGAAGAACTGGGAAAAGACCTACTTCGAGTGGATGGAAAATATCGAGCCCTGGTGCATCTCGCGCCAGCTCTGGTGGGGTCACCAGATCCCGGCCTGGTATGGTCCTGATGGTCAGGTCTTCGTCGAGAAGACCGAGGAGGAAGCGCTGCATTCGGCGATCCAGCACTACATCGCCCATGAAGGCCCCTGGAAAGCCTGGGTCGAGGAGAAGCTCGAGAATTTCCAGCCCGGCGAGATCCTGACCCGGGACGAGGACGTACTCGACACCTGGTTCTCCTCGGCGCTTTGGCCTTTCTCGACGCTCGGCTGGCCGCAGGAGACGCCGGAACTGGCAAAGTATTACCAGACCGACGTTCTCGTCACCGGCTTCGACATCATCTTCTTCTGGGTTGCCCGCATGATGATGATGGGCCTGCACTTCATGAAGGACGAGGACGGCAATCCGGTCGAACCTTTCCACACGGTCTATGTCCACGCGCTGGTGCGCGACAAGGCCGGCCAGAAGATGTCGAAGTCGAAGGGCAATGTCATCGATCCGCTGGAACTGATCGACGAGTATGGCGCGGACGCCCTGCGCTTTACGCTCGCCATCATGGCTGCCCAAGGCCGCGACGTGAAGCTGGATCCGGCCCGCATCGCCGGCTATCGCAACTTCGGCACCAAGCTGTGGAACGCGACGCGTTTTGCCGAGATGAACGGCGTGACGGCCGATCCGAGCTTCCTGCCCGAGACGACGTCGCTTGCGATCAACCGCTGGATCCTCACCGAACTTGCGCGCACCGAACGCGAAGTGACGGAAGCGATCGAAAGCTACCGTTTCAATGATGCGGCCAGCAGCCTCTACCGCTTCGTCTGGAACCAGTTCTGCGACTGGTATCTGGAGCTCCTCAAGCCCGTCTTCATGGGCGAGGACGAGACGGCCAAGAAGGAAGCGCAGGCCTGCGCGGCTTACGTGCTTGAACAGATCTACAAGCTCATGCATCCCTTCATGCCCTTCATGACCGAAGAGCTCTGGACGCATACGGCAGGCGAGGGCGCATCCCGCGACACTCTGCTCTGCCATGCCGACTGGCCCACACCGGAGTTTTCGGATGAGAACTCGGCCGCCGACATCAACTGGCTGATCGATCTTGTCACTGGCATCCGCTCGGCACGTTCCGAGATGAATGTCCCGCCGGGCGCGACGGCACCGCTGGTCGTCGTCGGGGCGAATGGCGTGACCCAGGAACGACTGCTCCGCCATCAGGCCTCGATCAAGCGGCTTGCACGCGTCGAGACGATCAGCGTGGCAGACGTCGCGCCGAAGGGGGCGGCCCAGATCGTCATCGGCGAGGCGACGGCCTGCCTGCCGCTCGGCGCACTGATCGACTTGTCCGCCGAAAAGGCGCGGATCGAGAAGGCGATCGGCAAGGTCGAACAGGAAATGGCCCGCATCGCCGGCAAGCTGAACAATGAAAAGTTCGTCGCCAATGCCAACCCTGAGGTGGTCGCGGCCGAACGCGAGCGCTACGCGGAGCTGGAAGTGCAGAAGGCGAGCCTCGAGACTGCCCTGAAGCGGGTTCTTGAAGCCGGCTGATCGGCTTCAGGCTGGGAATGAAATTCTAAGGGCCGGATCTCAGATCCGGCCTTTTGCGTTTGTGCCGAAATGACGCGCCTCCGAGAGCCAACTGCTGCACTGCCCAACGATTCTCCATGATTTGGTGATCATGTGGCGTTCATTTTCGATTATCGCAAATGCAACTGCCTTATTTTTGCTCTCTGCAATGACAGGTCTGCCTGTGGCGAACCGGCAACGCTATGGTGCTATATTGGAAAAAATACACTGTTCTGTGCAGGTTGGGCAGCTCTGTGTGAAAAAATCATCCATTTGGAATGCTGTTTTACGTGCGCGTCAAAAACGTTACGTAAAAATTTCGACAATGGAACAAAGCTGTGACAACGATCACCCGATTGTCATTCTGTCGCACATGTCTACTATCGCAAATCACAGTTTTGCCGGAATTGGGGAGAGACATGGCGAACCACTTTATGAAGACCACCGCCCTCGGGCTGATCGCAGCATGCGCATTCGTGGGAGGCGCGCAGGCAGGCGGTTTCGCTCGTGGCGAGGCGGATACGGACATTCTTTATGAGGATGGCACGGTCGCCGGTCGTGGTGGATGGGTATATGTAATGCCGGATCGCGGCTATGCAACGATCGATGGCGCGGATTCCAGCGACGGTGCATACAGCGAGAACTATGGTATCCCGTCGTTCGCTGCAAAGTTCCGTGCAACTGACAACTTCTCTTGCGCAATCACCTATACCCAGCCATTTGGTGCGGCCTCCAGTTATGGCGACGACGCTCAGGATGCTGATCGTGCTGCTGATATTGCCGCAGGCGGCTTGACGGCGGCCTTGGGTGGCAACGCGGTCATTTCCTCACAGTTCGATACCGATGAGCTTGGCGGCACCTGTGCTGTGAACTTCGACGCTGGCAAGGGGCAGTTCTACGTGCTCGGCGGTGTGTTCACCCAGTCGTTCGACTACACCGAAGCCAAGGATTTTGGCACGCTCAACCTTCAGGACGACAGTGCATTCGGCTACCGCTTCGGCGCAGCTTACGAGATCAAGGAATACGCTCTTCGGGCCGAATTGATGTATCGTTCGCAGGTGGATCACGACGCGACCGGTTTGTTCACATTTGCCAACGCAACACTGGCGGGTAATTTTGGTCTGGCGGTCGGCGATCAAGTTTCTTCAACGGGTACGGGTTCTCTTCCGCAGTCGCTTGAGTTCAGCCTGCAGAGCGGCATTGCGCCGGGTTGGCTTGCTTTCGGTTCGATCAAGTGGACCGACTGGAGCGTGCTGCAGACCCTCAATTACAACATCACGAACCTCGGCGACCAGCAGAAGAACTTCTTCTGGCGCGATGGCTGGACCATCACCGGCGGCGTCGGTCATCAGATCACCGAGAAAGTTTCAGGTGCGCTCAGCCTGACCTGGGATCGTGGCGTCGGAACGGGTGCAGACATCTTCTCTGACACATGGACCCTCGGTGCAGGTGCTCAGATCAAGCACGGCCCCGGCGTTCTCCGGATCGGCGCCGCCGCCTCCTACCTGACCTCGGGCGAGCAGTCGACGGCTGATGGCGCAGACTTCAATGCCACGGCCGATGGCGACTGGGCATATGCACTCAGCGCCAACTACCGCATCTCTTTCTGAGCCAGAGCAGCGCTGCAAAATCAGAAGCCCGGCTCGTCCGGGCTTCTTTCGTTTCCAGCCGCCCACCTCTATTTCAGTTTTCCGGAATGTGATGATTCTGCAACAGCGCATCTATCCTTGATCGGCTGCCGCGGCTGTGCCGAATTTGTCCATTTCCCGCCACAAACGAAGAGCACCGGTGTCAGCAAGGAACGGCGGGGGCTGTTTCCGGTGGTGGCGTTAAGAGTTCAACATGAGCCTCTGGGGCGAAAAATCGGTGCTGATAGCAATGACTTCGACTGCTTTTGGGGAGCGGTCGGCCTGTCTGGCGGACGAAATGGAGAGGGCGCGATCGATCGCCCCGGTCTTGCCGGAAATCCGGTCTAGTCTCCAGATCATGCAGACGAGAACAATATTGAAGTGTGACGGCAAGTCGGCCGACAAGGTTGGACATGAACCGTCTATTCACCGCTGTGGTGTAATCTCGAAGTCGGGCGCAGTCGAACCGGCCGCAAATGCGGGGCGGTGCTTCTGATGTCCATGATGTCTTGGAAATTGTGCGGACCCATGCGTCTTCGTGACTGGAAATCTTCTGTGGTGCTTCTGACAACGGCTCTTTTGTTGTCGTCGGCTCCATCTGTGCGCGCCTTCGATATGAATGGCAGCGTCAGCAAGGAGTCCGGTCCCTTCGATCTCTTCAAGTTCGGCTTCAACGCCTACAAGAAGGGCCAGAAGGAAGAGGCCGTCGAGGCATATCGTTATGCGGCCGAGAAGGGCCATACCGGCTCCCGCTGGGCGCTTGCCAACATGTACGAGGCCGGCGACGGCGTCGTCGAGAACGACTTCGAAGCCTTCAAGATCTATGCCGAAATCGCAAACCAGGGCGTCGAGCCCGGGTCGGCCGATACCGGTTTCTTCGTCAACGCGCTTCTGTCGCTCGCCCGCTATTATCGCCAGGGCATTCCGGACAGCCCCGTGAAGGCGGACCTTGCCCAGGCACGACAGATCTATTTCCAGGTCGCCTCTACATTCGGCGTCCCGGAAGCGCAGTTCCAGCTGGCGCGCATGATCCTCGCCGGCGAGGGCGGCGGTGTGAATGTCCAGCAGGCGAAGAAATGGCTCAACATGGCGCGCAAGAGCGGCCATGCCGGCGCCATGTCGATCTTCGGCAACGTGCTGTTCGAAGAAGGCCAGACGGTCCGCGGGCTCGCCTTCCTGACGGCGGCGCTGGAGCGCTGCAGCCAGAAGGATTGTCCGTGGATGCAGGATCTGCAGGAGCGGGCCTTCTCGCTCGCGACCGAAGACGATCGCCGCGTGGCGGTGGCGCTTGCACCGCAGGTCTACGAACAGGGCGACTGAGGCCGCAACTTTCGAACCAAGCTACAAACACCGAAATGGGCGCATCAGCGCCCATTTACTTGTCTGTTTGCGAACGGCTTTGACAATCAGAAGGCGAAGTGGCCGACAACTGGAACATGGTCCGACGGCTTTTCCCAGGCCCGCACATGTTTCTCGATCGCCGTCGAACGCAGCCGGTCAGACGCTTCCGGCGACAGCATCAGGTGGTCGATGCGGATGCCATTGTTCTTTTGCCAGGCACCGGCCTGGTAATCCCAGAAGGAGAAAAGCGGTGTTTCGTCGTTGGTGGCGCGCACGGCGTCGACGAAGCCGAGATTTTCCAGTCGCCGAAATGCCGCGCGTGTCTGCGGCAGGAAGAGCGCGTCGGTGATCCACTGGCTCGGATCCTTTGCATCATGGGGCTCGGCGATGACATTGTAGTCGCCGGCGAGGATCAGCGGCTCCTCGAGCGCCATGCGATCCCGAGCGAAGGCTTCGAGCCTTGCCATCCAGGCGAGCTTGTAAGGATATTTGACCGGATCGTCGGCCGGATTGCCGTTCGGCAGGTAGAGCGAGCAGACGCGCACCACGCCGCCTTCGACGGAGAAAACGCCTTCGATGAAGCGGGCCTGTTCGTCGGTATCGTCGCCGGGCAGGCCGCGATTCACTTCGTCGGGCTTGATCTTCGACAGGAGGGCCACGCCATTGAAGCCCTTCTGGCCGTGCGTCTCGACGTGATAGCCAAGCGCCTCGATCTCCCCACGCGGAAAGCCTTCGTCAACCGACTTGATCTCCTGCAGGCATGCGATGTCGGGATCGCTATCCTTCAGCCACTGGCACAGGTTCTCGATGCGCGCCTTGACGCCGTTGATGTTCCAGGTGGCAATTTTCATGCGTCACTCACACGGAGAAGCTGGTGCCGCAGCCGCAGCTCGCCACCGCATTGGGGTTCTTGATCTGGAAGGACTGGCCGAGCAGGTTGTCGACGAAGTCGATCTCCGAACCTGCCATGTAGATCAGCGACATCGGGTCGATCAGGACGGTCGCGCCGTCACGGCTGATCACGATGTCGTCGCCTGCCGGTTGGCCGTCGAGGTCGAACTTGTAGGAAAAGCCTGAACAGCCGCCGCCTTCGACGGAGACGCGCAGCGCCTGCTTCTCGGCGTCGGTGGCGACGATCGCTGCGATTCGCTTCGCAGCAGCCTCGGAAAGGGTGACGGTCTCGGTGCTCATTTGGCCTCCTGCCGGGTTCAAGGCCCGGTGAAAACGGTCGTTTCTTCGCAAATCACCGCATTGTCACGCAATTGCGCGATTTTTGACAGGGCGGCGCGGCCCGAAACCGCTTCGGAACCCGCATCGCCTTGCGGCTTTGTCCGCTATAGGTATGAAGGCACAAGAGTTGCGTCAATGGGGAGCAGGCGGCACAGGCATGACGATCGATCAATCAGCACTGGGTTTCGGCACCGGCGAGCGGGCGGTTTTCGCCACCAATCCCTGGAAGAGCCGCGGCCGCCTCTTTGCCGAGGGCGGCAGTCTCACGCGTTCCGAATTCCAGCGCGACCGCGACCGCATCGTTCACACCACCGCCTTTCGACGCCTCAAGCACAAGACCCAGGTCTTCATCGGCCCGGATGGTGACCACTATCGCACGCGTCTGACGCACACGATCGAGGTGGCGCAGATTGCCCGCGCGCTGGCGCGTGCCCTGAAGCTCGACGAGGATCTCGCGGAAGGCGTGGCGCTGGTGCACGACTTCGGCCACACGCCGTTTGGCCATACGGGTGAAGATGCGCTGCACGAGGTGCTGACGCCCTATGGCGGCTTCGACCATAATGCCCAGTCGCTGCGCATCGTCACCAAGCTGGAGCGGCGTTATGCCGATTTCGACGGGCTGAACCTCACCTGGGAGGCGCTCGAAGGCCTGGTCAAGCACAATGGACCGTTGAAAACACAAGACGGGCAGGGGACGCGTGGACCTGTGCCACAGCCGATCTTGGACTATTGTGAAATTCACGATCTGGAGCTCGCGAGTTTCGCCGGGCTTGAAGCCCAGGTCGCGGCGATCGCGGACGACATCGCCTACAACACCCATGACATTGATGACGGCCTGCGCTCTGGCTATCTCACCTTCGAGATGCTGGAAGACGTGCCCTTCCTCGCAGGTTTGATGAAGGAGGTGCGCGACCGCTATCCCCATCTCGATCCTGACAGGTTTACCCACGAGATCATGCGTCGCCAGATCACCCGCATGGTCGAGGATGTGATCGGTGTCGCGCAGGACCGTTTGAAGCAGGTTGAGCCGCAGAGCGTCGAAGATATCAGGGCGGCCTCGATGACGATCGCCACCTTTTCCGACCAGATGGCCGAGACCGACAAGGCGATCAAGAAGCTACTGTTCAGCCGCATCTACCGCCATCCCGATATCATGCGCATCCGTGCCGCTGCCGCCGAGATCGTCACAGACCTCTTCCATGCCTATATGGCCGACCCGAAGCTGATGAAGAGCCACTTCTGGGTCAACCACATTTCCGGCCTCAACGACGGCCAGAAGGCCCGCCATGTCGGCGACTATCTGGCCGGCATGACCGACACTTATGCGGTGCGCACGCATCGGGAGCTGTTTGACCGGACTCCCGAATTGCGATAGGCACCCGACGAAATTCTTAAGGAGTGCCGGTGCGAAGCATCGGCGCTGAGGGACACGCCATGAATCTTTTCGCCGATTTCGAAATCCGGATCAAAGCAGCGCTCGACGACATCGAGGCGGTGCGCGAGAAGCGCGACAGCCTCGACTTCAGCCGCATCGTCGTCGAGCCGCCACGCGATGCGAGCCATGGCGATGCCGCAACCAATGCCGCCATGGTGCTGGCCAAGGGCATGGGCATGAACCCGCGCGCTCTGGCCGACCTGATCGGCGAGAAGCTGAAGCAGGATCCCGATATTGCAGACGTCGGCGTCGCCGGTCCCGGCTTCATCAACATCCGCCTCTCGGTCGCCTATTGGCAGCGTCTGCTCGCGGTTATGATCCGGGAGGGAACCGATTTCGGTCGTGCGTCCGTCGGTGCCGGCCATAAGGTCAATGTCGAATATGTCTCGGCAAACCCGACCGGCCCGATGCATGTCGGCCATTGCCGTGGCGCCGTCGTTGGCGATACGCTCGCCAACCTGCTCGGCTTTGCCGGCTACGAGGTGACCAAGGAATACTACATCAACGACGCCGGCGCGCAGATCGAAGTGCTCGCCCGTTCCGCCTTCCTTCGCTACCGCGAGGCGCTCGGCGAAGACATCGGCGAGATCCCGGCCGGTCTCTATCCCGGTGACTATCTGGTCCCGGTCGGAAAGGCGCTAGCGGAGGAATACGGCACCAAGCTTTACGGCATGCCGGAAGAGGACATGCTCACCATAGTCAAGGAAAAGGCCATCGACGCGATGATGGCGATGATCCGCGACGATCTCGCCACGCTCAACGTCCATCACGACGTCTTCTTCTCCGAGCGGACGCTGCATGCAAACAATGCCGCGAAGATCCGCACGGCGATCAACGACCTGACCTTCAAGGGCCATGTCTATCGTGGCACGCTGCCGCCGCCGAAGGGCCAGCTTCCGGAAGACTGGGAAGACCGCGAGCAGACGCTGTTCCGCTCGACCGAAGTCGGTGACGACATCGACCGTCCGCTGATGAAGTCGGATGGCTCCTACACCTATTTTGCCGCCGACGTTGCCTACTTCAAGGACAAGTTCGACCGCGGCTTCTCCGAGATGATCTACGTACTCGGCGCCGACCATGGCGGCTACGTGAAGCGGCTCGAAGCGGTCAACCGCGCGGTCTCCGAAGGCAAGTCGAAGCTGACCGTTCTGCTCTGCCAGCTGGTCAAGCTCTACCGCGACGGCGAGCCGGTGAAGATGTCGAAGCGCTCGGGCGACTTCGTGACGCTGCGCGAAGTGGTCGAGGAAGTCGGCCGCGATTCGGTGCGCTTCATGATGCTCTACCGGAAGAATTCCGAGCCGCTCGACTTCGACTTTGCCAAGGTGACCGAGCAGTCGAAGGACAACCCGGTCTTTTACGTGCAATATGCCCATGCCCGCTGCATGTCGATCATGCGCCAGGCGAAGGAAGCCTTCCCGGATCTCGACATCGAGAAGCTCGACCTCGCCAGTGCCGTAATGGGACAGATCCAGGACCCGACGGAACTGTCGCTGGTGGCCAAGCTTGCTGAATATCCAAGGATTATCGAAGCTGCAGCGCTGTCGCAGGAGCCGCATCGTCTTGCATTTTACCTGCATGATCTGGCAAGCTCGCTCCATGCTCACTGGAACAAGGGCAAGGATTCGCCCGAATTACGCTTTGTTAACGATAAACATAGAGAATTAACCATCGCCAGGCTTGGGCTGGTGCATGCTGTCGCCTCCGTGTTGAAGTCGGGACTGGCCATTACTGGCACCGAAGCTCCGGTCGAAATGCGATAGTATCGTCACCAATTCCCCACATTGCGCTGGCAGGCGTTGAGTCGCGTGAGTGAGTGGAACAGGGTATGGTACAGAAGCAGGCTGCAAACATGCGATCGCAGGGCGATGGTTTCGCGGATGATGATCCGTTGGCAGAACTCGCCCGCATTGTCGGGTTCGATCAGCCCCTGAAGCGCGAGCCTGTGGTAACGCTACCGCAGGCGCCGGCCATGGGTTCGGCCGATTTCAATCTCGAAGACGAGTTGATGCGCGAATTCGAGGGCTATGAGGCGGCGCCCGATCTCACGTCCTATGCACCAGCGCTCGAGGCTCCGGAGTCCGTGCTGTCGCGTCCTTCCGTCGTGGAGGCCTATGAGCCGACCCGGCATCGGGAAGAGCCCAGCTTCGAAGTTCAGGCCCCGACAGACGCAGAGCTGGATATCGCCTATGAGCCTGAACAGGTCGAGTTCGTGGCTCCTGACCTGTCGTCGGCCGACGTCTATGAACAGGGTGCTGATCGCTATGCGGCAGATCCTGTTCTGACGCCGGATCGCGACGAAGTGCGCTTCGAGCGCGTGGCCGAGCCCGACCTCTCTTTCGATCTTGCCGACGAGCTGGAATTCGCTGTAGCGGATGCCGACATTCTTCCCGAGCCGGTTGCTGCCCCGACGCGTCCTGTTCAGCCGGAGCCGCCGCGCCTGCGTCTGCCGCTGGCCAATTTCTCTGCGCAGCCGGTTCGCCGCGCCGAACCGCAGCTTGCCGTACAGCCTCCCATGGAAGTGCCGTCCCTGGATCTTTCGAGCTTCGAGACGCCGAGCGCTCCGTCGGTGGAGGCGCCGCAGCCGCTTGCTGATCTCGGCTTTGGCAAGGCGACCTTCGACTGGGTCTCGGGTCCCGTCGAGCCTATTCCGGCCGTTTCGTCTGCCGCCGTGTCCGAAGTGTCGGCGCCCGCAGCTGCACCGCAATTCGATCCCTTTGCCCTTCAAGCGGATCAGCCGGTTTCGACGCTGCTGGCCGATCGCGCGATCGATGATGAGCCCGACTTCGGCTTCGACTTCCTTGATGACCTCGCGCTCGAAGAAGAGGCCACTGTCGCTCCCAAGCTCGAGGAGCCGGCTGTCCAGCGCGCAGCGCCCGCCATTGCCGAGGATGATTTCGATCCCTTCGCCGACCAGGAATTCGACCTGCAGCTGGATGAGATCGAACTCGATCTGTCCGAACTCGACGTCGCCCCGGAGAAAGCTCCGAGCCAGCCGGCGCCTGTAATGTTCGCTGCAGCGGCCGCGCCGGCCCCCGTATTCGCCGCAGCTCCTGTGCCGCAGGCTCCGGTTCGTCCCGAGCCGACGATTGCGCCGTCTTTTGCCGCCGCCCCGGTGACCGCGACGTTTGCGGCCCCCGCCGCACCGACCTTCTCTGCGCCGGCGCCGCGTCCAGTGGTTGAGACCTATGCCTCGGCACCTGTGCAGTCCTCGGCGCAGCTTCGCCCGGCCGCTCCCATCGACGACAGCTTCGGCTTTGATCCGTCCGAGATTTCGGAACAGGACGAACTGCTCGAAACCTTGAGCGGCATGGATGTGCCGGAAGTGCCGCTCGCGGAAACGCGTCCGCCCCAACCGGCCCAGCCGGACTACGACATCGATATCGACGCCGAACTCGCGACGCTCTTCGAAGAGCCCGCGGCGCCCCCACAGCCGAAGCCTGTCCCGGCCAGTCGCGTTGCGGCCGCACCGGTCGCGGCTGCCCCGCAAGCATCAGCCCAGCCGCTCGAAGATTTCGACGCCTTCGAGAAGGCGCTCGAAGAGGATCTCCTGACCACCATGTCAGCCTCGGGTCATTTCGAGCCGGAGAGCCGTGGGCACATCACAATCGCCGGTGAAGGGCAGGGCTTCCGTTTCCGCCGCATCAAGCCATATCTGATGGCCGGAACGGCCGTCGTCATGTTGCTTGCCGGTGCGGGTGGGCTCTATGCCTGGCTCGGCAGCGGTGCCGTCGGTACGCTCTCCAGCGGCGAGCCGCAGGTGATCGCCGCCGACAAGTCGCCGGTGAAGATCGTGCCGGAGAATCCGGGCGGCAAGTCCGTTCCGAACCAGGACAAGGCCGTCTACGATCGCGTTGCCGGCAACGGAGTTGAAGACCCCAAACAGACGAGCCTGATTTCCTCCGAGGAAGAGCCTGTCGACGTGGTTCAGCGTACGCTGATCCCGGAATCGCTTCCGCTGGAAGGCGAAAACGAGGCAATGGCGACACCGGTCGGCGAGACCGAGGATCCGCGTCTCCTGCCTGACGGCCAGCCCCAGCAGGCAGCCGCCGAAGACCCGGCGACCATCACGCCGCGCAGGGTCCGCACCATGATCGTCCGTCCGGATGGCACCCTGGTTGCACAGGAAGTGCCGGCCGAGCCGACCCAGACTCCGGTTGAAACGGCCGCTGCAACCCCTTCTCAGGCGACGGCTGATGCGCCGGTCCTCGCACCGCCGAGCGTGCCTTCCGCCAATACCGGCGATACCGTCAGGACCGTCGACACCCGCGTCGTGACCCCGGGTGGTCCGGCCGAGGCTGCAGCCCCGGCCGCCTCAGTGCCTGCCGCATCGGCAGAAGCTGCAACGGCGCTGGCGGCGGCGACGCCCGAGACGGTTGAGGCATTGGCGGCAACGGATGCTGCAGCCACTCAGGCTGCTGCAGGTGACGCAGCCGCGCCGCGCGCACCGATCCCGACGAGCCGTCCAGCCGACCAGCCGGTCAACGTCGTTGGAACTGTCACCGACCAGGGCAATGTCCGTCCGACCCAACCGGCAGCACCTGCGCCGGCTGAAGCTCCCACTGAAGTTGCCGCCGCCTCTCCGGCTGCTGCGGCACCGGCGCCAGCCACCGCCGCGCCTGCAGGCAGCTTCGGCATCCAGATCGCCTCGCTGCCGTCGGAAGCCGACGCGCAGAGGAGCTATCGCAACCTGTCGTCCAAGTTTGGCAACGTGCTTGGCGGCAAGCCCTATGAAATCCGTCAGGCCGACATTCCCGGCAAGGGCACCTTCTACCGCGTCCGCATCGTTGCGGGCTCCAAGGATGCCGCCGTGGCGCTCTGCGAACAATATCGCTCCGCCGGCGGCAGCTGCCTCGTCTCCCGCTGAGAACAGGCTTGATATCAGACATTTCGAGAGGCGGGATCACGTGTTCCGCCTCTTTTCTTGTGTATGAGGGGCTGCAGTTCGTGCCCGGTCCCTTCGGCTTTTTCATCCCCACCGATATGGTCTTCCCATGACAGCACAATCCCGTCCCGCCAAAGCCATGATCCTCGGTTGCCTCGGCCAGCGTCTCACCGCTGACGAGAAGGCATTCTATCGCGACGAGCAGCCTTGGGGTTTCATCCTCTTTGGCCGCAATATCGGCGATGCCGAGCAGGTGAAGGATCTGGTCGCTGAAATGCGCGAGACGGTGGGCGGCGGTGCCGAAGTTCCGGTCCTGATCGATCAGGAGGGCGGGCGCGTGCAGCGCATCCGTGAGCCGATCGCGCCGCGTTATCCCTCGGGCGCCGATCTCGGTGCGCTCTACGTTCAGGATGCGGAGAAGGGGCTGCGGGCGGCGTGGCTGATGTCCCGCCTGCACGCCTTCGACCTCTATCGCCTCGGCATCAATGTCGACTGCCTGCCGGTTCTCGACGTGCCGATCGAAGGCGCCTCTAATGTCATCGGCAACCGCGCCTATTCCAACGATCCGTATGTGGTCGCGAAGATGGGGCAGGCGGCAGCAGATGGCCTCAAGGCCGGCGGTGTTCTACCCGTGATGAAACACATCCCCGGCCATGGTCGCGGCATGGCCGACAGCCACCACGAATTGCCGGTCGTTACCGTACCGCGTGCAGAACTCGAGGCGCATGACTTCGTGCCGTTCAAGGCGCTGGCACATGAGCTGATGGGCATGAGCTGTCATGTCGTGTATACCGACATCGACCCCGATCGTCCGGCCTCGACCTCGCGCATCGTCACAGAGGAGATCATCCGCAAGGCGATCGGCTTCGGGGGCTTGCTGATGTCCGACGATATTTCGATGAATGCGCTTGAGGGCACGATCGGCGAGCGCGCAGTGCGGATCGCGGCGACCCTCGATGTCGTCCTGCACTGCCATGGCCATATGGACGAGATGAAGGCCGTGGCATCTGCCGTTTCCGAACTTTCCGGCAAGGCGCGCGCGCGGGCAGACGCCGTCGAGGCGGCCTTCGTCGCGCCCGACACCGCCGACGAGCAGGCACTGCGCGACGAGTTTGCCAACCTGATGGCGGTGGCCTGATGGTGCGTGGCCCGGTCCAGCCGACGATCGTCAACCGGCCCTCGCAAGGGGAAACGCCGGTCCCGACGCCGATGGACAGCCTCTGGCAGGATAATGCCGAGGATCGGGCCGCAAGCGACCCCGCGCTGCTGATCGACGTGGCCGGCTTTGAAGGTCCGCTCGATCTCCTGCTTTTCCTCGCCCGCAACCAGAAGGTCGATCTCGCCCGCATCTCGGTGCTGGCGCTCGCCGAGCAATATCTTCTCTTCATCGAAAGCGCCCGACGCATCCGGATCGAGCTTGCTGCCGACTATCTGGTCATGGCGGCCTGGCTCGCCTATCTGAAGTCGCGGTTGCTGATCCCGCAGCAGCCGAAGGACGATGGTCCCTCCGGTGAAGAAATGGCGCAGACGCTCGCCTTCCGCCTGAAGCGGCTGGAAGCCATGCGCGAGGCAGCAAGCCGGCTCATCAATCGCAACCGGCTCGGCCGCGACGTCCACGCCAGGGGGATGCCGGAGCACGTGCCTTCGCGTGCCACCAGCGCCTACGAGGCTTCGCTCTATGACCTGCTGACGGCCTATGCCTCACTTCGTCAGCGGCAGGCGATCACCCAGGTGACGATCGAGCGGCGGCGGGTCTGGTCGCTGTCGGACGCGCGCGGGATCCTGACCCGGATGATCGGCGAGATCTCCGACTGGACCGCGCTCGACCATTTCCTGCTGCGCTATCTGCCGAGCCCGGAGGATCGGGTGACGGCGATCGCAAGCTCGTTTGCAGCATCCCTTGAACTGGTGCGCGAAGGCCGTCTTGAAATCCGCCAGGACGGCGCCTTCCAGCCGATCTACATGCGCAGCGGCCCCAAGGCCGAAGCGCTGAAATCGGTGGAGTGACACTGCCATGGCCGATGTCGATGATCTCGAGCCGGAAGACGGTGCAGACCCGGAGGAGGGTGGCCACTCCGCCTCACTTCGTGGCGAACTCGACCGGCGCGAGGCGCTGCGCATCGCCGAAGCGCTGGTCTTCGCCTCGGCCCAGCCGGTCTCGACCGCCTTCATCGAAGAGCGCCTGCCGCGCGGCATAGCGGCCACCGAGATCTTGCATCAGTTGAAGGAAGATTATGCCGCCCGTGGTGTGAACCTCGTGCAGGTCGACGACCACTGGGCTTTCCGCACGGCAGCCGATCTCTCCTTCGCGATCCGCAACGACGAGGCCGAGGTCAAGAAGCTCTCGCGTGCCGCGCTCGAAGTGCTGGCGATCATCGCCTATCACCAGCCGGTCACCCGCGCCGAGATCGAGGATATCAGAGGCGTCCAGACCTCCAAGGGCACGCTCGACGTGCTGATGGAGGCGGGCTGGGTTCGCTTTCGCGGGCGCCGACGGTCGCCGGGGCGCCCTGTGACCTTGGGCACGACCCGAGATTTCCTCGATCACTTCGGTCTGGAAGAGCTGCGCGACCTGCCCGGTCTCGAAGAGTTGAAGGGGGCAGGCCTGCTCTCCGGCCGGATCCCTGCGAACTTCAACATTCCCCTTCCCATGGGCCATGACGAACTGACGGACGAGGAAGATCCGATCACGCAGCTCGATCTCGAGGAACTCGGCCTCTTGACTCCGGGCGGTGAAGCAGAGGAATAGGGTCAGCTTTTTCAATGGTGACCGGTCCTCGCCGGCTCGTCTGCAGTCATTGCGGCCGCAACGATCCGGACTGTACCGCGCGGACGGCAGAATGAACCCAGCGAAGACCCAGCACGGAGACGGCCAGCGCACGGCGGGCGTGACCTTTGCCGCGCGTCTGACGTTCGAGGACATTCAACACAGCTATCACGGCAAGGACACGATCCGCGGCGTTTCGTTGACGGCGGAGCCGGGGGAGGTGCTTTGCCTGCTCGGTCCGTCCGGATCCGGCAAGACGACGCTTTTGAGGATAGCCGCCGGCATCGAGGCGCAGACCTCGGGTCGGGTGGTGATCAACGACCGCGAAGTCGCTGGACCCCAGACCTTCCTGCCGCCGGAAAAGCGCGGAATCGGCCTGATGTTTCAGGATTTTGCCCTCTTTCCCCACATGTGCGTACTCGACAATGTCCGCTTCGGCCTGACGGCACTGCCGCGCAAGGAGGCTGTGGCCGAGGCGATGGTTGCACTCGAGCGCGTCGGGCTCGCGCATTATGCCGACAAGTTCCCGCATGCCTTGTCCGGCGGCGAGCAGCAGCGCGTGGCACTGGCGAGGGCGCTCGCCCCCCGACCGAGCGTGCTCCTGATGGACGAGCCCTTTTCCGGTCTCGATTCGCGGCTCAAGGACACGGTGCGGGCCGATACGCTTGCAATTCTTCGTGAGACCCGCGCGACAGCCGTCGTCGTCACCCATGACGCAGAAGAGGCCATGCGCATGGCCGACCGCATCGCCCTGCTCAGGAACGGCCGTCTGGTCCAGGTGGGAACTTCGGACGATCTCTATCGCCGTCCGAACGATATCTTCGCGGCAGCTTTCTTTTCTGAAATCAACGAGTTCGCCGGTCGCGTGCGTGGCGGACGCGTGGACACGCCACTGGGCGCGGCTCACGCGGGCGATTTCGCCGAGGGCACCGAGGTCGAAATTGCGGTTCGTCTGTCCGATCTTGCCGTGCGTGACAGTGGCGGCAGCATTCCAGCCCGCATCATTGCGCGACGGTTTCTTGGCGTCGTCGAACTGCTCGATCTTGCGGTGCCGGGTACCGAGCGACCCGTCCGCGCCCGGATCAGGGCCGATATCCTGTCGTCGGGCGTGCGTGACGTCACGATTGCGGTTGAGCCCAAAGACATTTTGGTGTTTGAAAAGACACCGGAAAGCCCCTACATCGGGGAAACGAAAATCTAAGGAGTGGCAGGCATGGGTTCGTTTAGCATTTGGCACTGGATCATCGTTCTGGCGATCGTCCTGCTTCTCTTCGGCCGCGGCAAGATCCCGGAGCTGATGGGCGACGTCGCCAAGGGCATCAAGAGCTTCAAGAAGGGCATCAGCGAAGAGGACGAGAGCGAAAAGCAGACCGCCTCGAATGCTCCGGCCCAGCCGACCGTGACGAAGACGGTCGACCACAAGGCCGACGAGGTGAAGTGATCGGCATCTGCCGGTTGAACGGGCGGCTCTTGGGCTGCCCGTTCGTCGTTGAAACGTTGGAAGACCGGCGCCCGTTCCGAGGCGCCATGGGTGGCATCAGGAGCCCGTTTACATGCTGGATATAGGCTGGACCGAGCTGTTGGTGATCGCGGTTATCTTGATCGTCGTAGTAGGGCCTAAGGACCTGCCACCCATGATCCGGGCCTTCGGCAAGATGACGAAGCGCTTGCGCCAGACCGCCGGCGAATTCCGCGCCCAGTTCGACGAGGCGCTGCGTGAGGCCGAACTCGACGATCTGAAGAATTCGGTCAACGATATCCGTTCGCTCAATCCCGCCAATTCGATCCGCGAGACCCTGAACCCGCTGCGTCAGATGGGCCAGGAGATCAGATCGGATCTCGAACGCTCGACGCGCCCCCAGAGCAAGCCTGCCCCGCTCGATGACGGGTACGAAGAGAACTCCATCCTGCCGGATGTGCCGCTAGGCCTCGGCGATCCGCCGAAGGAGCTGCAGCCCGGCGTACAGCCTGCTCCGCAGACGGCTTCGCCGCCAGCGCCCATAGTGGCGTCGACGGCGCCCGCGACGTCTGCACCCGCAGCACCGGTTGCGGTGACGGGAAAGAAGACGTCGACCCGCAAGCCGACAACCAGGACGGCCGTGCCGGCAAAGAGCCCGTCGAAGGTGGTGAAGGTCGCACCTGAAACGCTAGTCGCCGCCGCGGCACCGAAGGCGAAGTCCGCCAAGGCGCCGGCCGCGAAGGCCCCCGCATTGACGGTTGCAGCGAAGGCGCCCTCGACTGCCACGAAGGCGCCGGCCAAGCCGCGCAAGACCAAGAATGAGGACAGCGCATGAGCGGCACCATCGACGACAAGCCGCAGCCGCTGATCGAGCATCTCATCGAGCTGCGGTCGCGCCTGATCTGGGCACTTGGCGCCTTCTTCGTCGCATTTATCGTCTGCTTCTACTTCGCGAAGCAGCTCTTCAATCTGCTGGTCGTGCCCTACAAGTGGGCAGTAGACTGGGCAGGTCTGGATGTCACGAAGACCGAACTCATCTACACGGCGCCGCAGGAATTCTTCTTCACTCAGGTGAAGGTGGCTGCCTTCTGCGCCATGGTCATCGCCTTTCCGGTGATCGCATCGCAGGTCTACAAGTTCGTGGCACCCGGTCTCTACAAGAACGAGCGTGCCGCTTTCCTGCCTTTCCTGGTGGCGTCGCCGATCCTCTTTTTGCTCGGCGCCTCGCTCGTCTATTTCGTCTTCACGCCCATGGTGATGTGGTTCTTCCTCGCCATGCAGCAGGCACCGGAAGAGGGCGGCGTCGCGATTTCGCTGCTGCCGCGCGTCTCGGAATATCTGAGCCTGATCATGACCTTGATCTTCTCCTTCGGCCTGGTCTTCCAGCTGCCGGTGGTGACGTCGCTCCTGGTGCGGGTGGGTATTCTCGAAAGCCAGTGGCTCGCCGACAAGCGCAAGTATTTCATCGTCGTCGCCTTCGTCATAGCGGCCATCGTGACGCCGCCGGATCCGCTGTCCCAGATCGGTCTTGCACTGCCGACGATCCTTCTCTACGAGGTGGCGATCTATGCGGCGCGACTCATCGAGAAGAAGCGCGCTGCCACGGAACTCGCCGAGGCCGGCTCTGAAGAGCAGGCGTAAGGCAGCCCGGGCGGTCCCGCCGCATTCAACCCATTGAGACATGGGGCCGGACATGGCCGCCGGCCATCCCGTTCCCGGTCGAGAACCAGACCTGGAACGACGATGCTCGATATCAAGTGGATCCGTGAAAACCCCGAGGCTCTGGATGCCGCGCTTGCCAAGCGCGGCGCCGAGCCGCTGTCTGCCGCGCTGATCGCGCTCGACCAGAAGCGGCGCGCCGTCGCCCAGGCGATGCAGGACATGCAGTCGCGCCGCAACTCGGCCTCCAAGGACATCGGCGCCGCCATGGCGCAGAAGAACATGGAATTGGCCGAGAGGCTGAAAGCCGAGGTCGCCTCGCTGAAGGACACGCTGCCGGCGGCCGAAGAGGAAGAGCGCCAGCTCACATCAGAGCTGAACGATGCCCTCTCGCGCATCCCGAACATCCCGCTCGATGATGTGCCGGTCGGCAAGGACGAGCACGACAATGTCGTCGCCCGTGTCGTCGGCGACAAGCCGACCTGGAACCACAAGCCGTTTGAGCATTACGAGATCGGCGAAAATCTCGGCTACATGGATTTCGAGCGCGCAGCCAAGCTTTCGGGCGCTCGCTTCACCGTGCTGACGAGCCAGCTCGCCCGCCTCGAGCGTGCGCTCGGCCAGTTCATGATCGACCTCCACACCTCCGAGCATGGTTACACCGAAGTGTCGTCGCCTCTGATGGTGCGTGACGACGCCATGTACGGGACAGGCCAGTTGCCCAAGTTCGCCGAGGACCTGTTCAAGACGACGGATGGTCGTTGGTTGATCCCAACGGCGGAGGTCACGCTGACCAATCTCGTCTCGGGTGACATTCTCGATCAGGAGAAGCTGCCGCTACGCTTTACCGCACTGACCCCGTCCTTCCGCTCGGAGGCAGGTTCGGCTGGCCGCGACACGCGTGGCATGCTGCGCCAGCACCAGTTCTGGAAGTGCGAGCTTGTGTCGATCACCGATGCCGAAAGCTCCATTGAAGAGCACGAGCGCATGACGGCGTGCGCGGAAGAAGTCCTGAAGCGTCTAGGACTGCATTTTCGCACCTTGGCGCTCTGCACGGGCGACATGGGCTTCAGCGCCCGCAAGACCTATGACCTTGAAGTCTGGTTGCCGGGCCAGAATACCTATCGCGAAATCTCGTCCTGCTCGGTCTGCGGCGATTTCCAGGCGCGTCGCATGAATGCCCGCTACCGCAACAAGGACGGCAAGGGCACGACCTTCGTGCATACGCTGAACGGCTCGGGCACGGCCGTCGGCCGCTGCCTGATCGCGGTCATGGAGAACTACCTGAACGAGGACGGTTCGATCACCGTGCCGGACGTGCTTCTGCCCTACATGGGCGGCATCAAGAGAATCGAGAAGGCGGCCTGATCACGCCGCGACCGGAGTGACCATGCGCATCCTGCTGACGAATGACGACGGTATCCACGCTCCGGGGCTCGGCGCCCTGGAGCGCATTGCCCGCAGCCTCTCCGACGATGTCTGGATCGTGGCGCCCGAGACCGACCAGAGCGGCCTTGCGCATTCGTTGACGCTCTCGGAACCCTTGCGTCTGCGCGAACTCGGAGATCAGAAGTTTGCCCTGCGCGGCACGCCGACCGATTGTGTGATCATGGCAATCCGGAAGGTGCTCGACCGCAAGCCGGATCTGGTGCTGTCGGGCGTCAATGCCGGCGCCAACCTCGCCGACGACGTTACCTATTCGGGAACTGTTGCCGGTGCGATCGAAGGCACGGTCCACGGCATCAGATCCTTTGCGCTGAGTCAGGCCTATAGCTACGAGGCTGGTGCGCCGATCCCGTGGCATGTCGGTGAGGCGCTGGCGCCGGATCTCCTCAAGAAGCTTTCGACGGTCGATCTGCCGCCGGGCACCTTCCTCAACCTCAATTTCCCGAACTGTGAACCGGCCGAGGTTCAGGGCGTCGAAGTCACCGCCCAAGGCAAGCTCGATTTCGGTCTTTCGGTCGAGGAGCGCCAGGACGGGCGGGGGCTGCCCTATTTCTGGCTCCGCTTCGGTGACCGCAAGGGCAATTTCCGCGCCGGCACAGACATCCACGCGCTGCGCGAGAAGAAGATTTCGGTGACCCCGCTGAAGCTCGACATGACGGATTATGCGGTGCAGGACGCCGTCGCCGCAGCCCTTGCCGAGGGAGGTATGGCTTGAGGTCGGCTCTTGTCGAGCGCGAGGGCTTCGCCGCACTGGTTCTTCGGCTGCGGGCAGAGGGCATCATCAATCTTGACCTGCTGACGGCCGTCGAACAGACGCCCCGTTCCACCTTCGTGCCGCCGGAATACGCGCAGAGTGCCTATTCCAGCCGCTCCATCCCCATCGACTGCGGTCAGTTCATGGAAGGTGCGGATCTCTCGGTTCGGCTCTTGTCGCAACTTCAGGTAAAGCCGGGTCATCGCGTCCTGGAAATCGGAACCGGCAGCGGCTTTCTCACAGCCGTCATCGGACGGCTCGCCGAGCGGGTCATCTCGATCGAGCGCTACAAGACACTGATCGCAGGAGCGCAACGCCGTCTTGAGCAGCTATCGATCCGCAATGTCATATTGCGTCAGGTCGATGGGTCGAACGGCCTGCCGGGTGAGGGGACTTTCGACCGGATCGTCTCGACCGCGGCCTATCCGGTCATGCCGCGATTTTACGCCGAACAACTGGTGTCCGGCGGTATGCTGCTCGTGCCCCTGATGGTGGCGGAGGATCGCTGCATCATGGTGCGGCTGACCAAGACCGGCAGTCGCTTTGAGAGGGAGGACCTTTTCGAGGTTCCCTTCCTTCCGCTGCAGCCGAAGATCGCCCAGCACCTTTGACTCTGTGCCAGGATACCTCGGCCTTGCGAGGATTCCACGGGCGATCGGACGAGGCACCGAATGCATAAATTATATGCGCATCGTCGAATTCGTTCATAACGAATCCACGGGGTTAACCGACCGGTAATACTAACGCGCTTTAATGAACCCACATCAAGTTGTGTCATATGTGGGTCGAGTCATGCGTAAAAGTGTATCGCCGAAAGCTGGTTTGCCGGTCGCCCGTTTGTGCGGCGCTCTGCTCCTCGCCGGCACTGCCGCCGGGTGCAGTTCGGATGCCTCTCGCTTCAGCTCGGTCTTCTCCACCGACAGTCTGACGACGGCATCCATTCCTCGTCAGTCGGGAATGCGTGGTCAGCCGCCGGTGCCTGCCGAAAACATCGGAAATGGTGGTGGGGCCTATGGTCAGAGCCAGGCCATGGCCCAGCCGATGCCTGCGGCGCCTGCCTATGAGCAGCCGGCTTCCGCCCGTGTGGCAAGCACGCCCGCGTCCGTCCAGCGCTCCGAGCTTGCTGCTCCCTCGGGAATGGCCCAGGCGCCTGTATCCAACAACTCGGAGCGTGCGGCGGCCCTGTCGCAGCCCTTCCCGTCGGCACCGCAGCAGGGCGGCCAGGTGGCCATGGCAAACCCTGATCAGGTGCTTGTCGAACCCCGCAGCACCGGCACGACGCCGAAGCAGGGCGGCTGGTCGACGGCGGGCGCTGCCCGCGTGACGCTGCGTCCAGGTGAAACCATCGCGACGCTCGCCGACCGCTACGGCGTTCCGCAGAAAGAACTGCTCAAGGCCAACGGCCTGACGCAGCCGACCGACGCGGCCCCTGGCCAGCTCGTCATCATTCCGACTTTCGGTGGTCCCAATGCGGCACGCGCGGCAGCCGACGCCTCTGGCCTGCCGGCCGACGGCCGCAAGCCGGTCCTTCCGGGCGACCAGCAGCAGAACGTCGCGGTTCTCCCGAATGCGCCGAATTCTCGCGAGAAGCAGCAGGTCTCTGCTTCTGCCGCGACCGGCAAGGCAATGACCGGGGCAGGCGAGGGTGCCGGTTCCTACGTGGTCAAGCCAGGCGATTCGCTGGTGCGCATTGCGAAGGCGAATGGCGTTTCGGTCGACGAACTCAAGAAGGCGAACGGCCTGACGACCGGCAACATCCGCATCGGGCAGGCGCTCGCCGTCCCGGCAAAGGGTGTAAAGTCGGCGGCGCCTGCGCAGGTTGCCGAAGCCCCGGCTGCCGACCCGGTCAAGACCGCGTCCGTACCGGCCAACGGCCAGCCCGCCGGCTACACGGCGCCTGCCGCAACGAAATCGGTGACAGAAGTCGCAGCCGTCAAGCCTGAAACCGCAGCCCCTGAAATGACCGGCATTGGCAAGTATCGCTGGCCTGTCCGTGGTGCCGTCATCGCCAATTTCGGCTCCAATATCGATGGCAAGCGCAGTGACGGCATCGCGATTTCCGTGCCGCAGGGCACGCCGGTCAAGGCTGCCGAAAACGGTGTGGTCATCTATGCCGGCAATGGCCTGAAGGAACTCGGCAACACGGTTCTCGTCCGCCACGACGACGGCAAGGTCACCGTTTACGGCCATGCCGACGCACTCTCGGTCCAGCGTGGCCAGAAGGTCCAGCGCGGCCAGACAATCGCCACGTCCGGCATGACCGGCAACGTCAAGCGGCCGATGCTGCACTTCGAAGTCCGCAAGGATGCAGCCCCGGTCAATCCGATCACTTTCCTGGAATAGTGTTCTGCGTACCAGGAAAGTAAAAAGGCCCGGAGCGCGAGCTCCGGGCCTTTTTACATCTGGTCTGATGGGCGCCTCAGTCCCGGTCGGTGGAAATTCGAAGTCGCCCTGCGAGATCCTGAATATATTGCCAGGCGACGCGGCCCGACCGCCCGCCGCGGGTGGTCGCCCATTCGAGCGCGTCGTGGTGCAGCGTTTCGCGAGGCACCGGCAGTTCGAAATGGGCGGCATAGCCATCGATCATCGTCAGGTAATCGTCCTGGCTGCATTTGTGGAAGCCTAGCCAGAGACCGAAGCGATCCGAGAGCGACACCTTTTCCTCGACGGCTTCCGACGGATTGATCGCCGTCGACTGCTCGTTTTCCATCATGTGGCGCGGCAGGAGATGTCGCCGATTGGAGGTGGCGTAGAAGAGGACATTGTCCGGTCGTCCCTCGACGCCGCCGTCGAGGGCTGCCTTCAGCGACTTGTAGGCCGTGTCGTCATGGTCGAAGGAAAGGTCGTCGCAGAAGATGACGATCCGGTGCGGCGTGTCCTTCACGATGTCGAGCAGCGAAGGCAGGCTGGAAATATCCTCGCGATGCACTTCCACCAGTTTCAGCGGGGCGCCCGTCGCCTTGACGATATCGGCATGCACGGCCTTCACCAGTGAGGACTTGCCCATTCCGCGGGCGCCCCAGAGCAGCACATTGTTGGCCGGAAAGCCCTCGGCGAAACGCAGTGTGTTTTCATGCAGAATGTCGCGCACATGGTCGACCCCGCGGATTAGGCCGAGTTCGACGCGATTGGGACGCTTGACCGGCTGGAGATGAAGACGCTGGGGAGCCCAAACGAAGCAGTCTGCCACTTGCCAGTCGTTGACGGCGGGGGCGGGCCCGGCGAGCCGTTCCACGGCATCGGCGAGACGCTTCACTTCGGCCAGAAGTGCAGCCAGGGTCTGATCGTCCATCGTCATCCTCCTTATCGTCTGATCCGGCACTTTGAGCCTCTCGCCGGGCGGTATCACGCAGAATTGCGGGCAGAAAGGGTGAGGGGCCGGAAAATGGTACGCTGCAGTGCTGTTTCTGTTGCATTCATGGGGCCTCTCACTATATTCCGGCGACCTGACGAGGGGGCCGTGCGGCCCCTCCACTTGCATCAATGGGAGTTTTTCATGATTATCACACAGGCCTTTGCCCAGGACGGCGCAGCCGCTTCGAGCGCCATGGGTTCCGGACTGGAGATGCTGCTGCTCTTCGCACCCCTGATGGTGGTCTGGTACTTCTTCCTCATCCGTCCGCAGCGCACGCAGATGAAGAAGCGTGAGGAAACCCTGTCCTCCATCCGCCGCGGCGATCAGGTCGTCATGGGTGGCGGTATTGTCGCCAAGGTGACCAAGGTCATCGACGACAAGGAGCTCGAAGTCGAAATCGCCGATGGCGTCAAGGTTCGCGCCATGCGTCAGTATGTGGCGGAAGTCCGCGTCAAGGGCGAGCCGGTCAAGGCCGAGACCGCCGCCTGATCCCGCAGGGCCGGCCTCGTGCCGGCCTTTGCCATTTTCCGCTGCCTTAATTCGAGAGTTCCATGCTTTACGTATCCCGTTGGAAGACGTTGTTCATCTGGCTGACCGTCGCGGCCAGCGTCTACCTCGCATTGCCGAATGTCTTCTCGGATGAGGAACTGGCGGGCATGCCATCCTGGTTCCCGCAGCAAAAAGTGACCCTCGGTCTCGACTTGCAGGGCGGCTCGCATATCATGCTGAAGCTCGAGCGTCAGGACATCGTCAAGGAACGGCTCGAAACGATCGTCGGCGACATCCGCACCCAGTTGCGTGATGCGGGGATTCGCTACACCGGCCTCTCGGGCGTCGGTCAGGAGATCCAGGTTCGCATCACTGATGCGGCCAAGGTGCCGGAAGCCGTGGAGGCACTTCGTCTCTTGACGGATCCCGTTAGCACGGGCGGCCTGACCGGCGGCACAATCACCGAAGTTGCACTCGAACAGGGTGCAGACGGTCTGATCCGACTGAGCCTCACAGATTCTGGTATCGACTACCGCGTATCATCGGCTGTCAATCAGTCCATGGAAGTGGTGCGGCGTCGCGTCGATGAACTGGGCACGACAGAGCCGCTGATCCAGCGCCAGGGCGACGATCGCATCATCGTTCAGGTTCCGGGTCTCACCGATCCGCAGCGCTTGAAGGCACTCCTCAACCAGACCGCAAGGCTCTCCTTCCACATGGTGGACACCACGATTCCCGTGGCCGAGGCGATCAACAATCGGCCGCCACCGCAGTCTGAAGTTCTCTATTCCACCGACGATCCCGCCGTCCCCTACCTGATCGAGCGTCGCGCGCTGATCTCGGGCGAAAATCTCGTCGATGCCCAGGCCGTGTTCGATCAGCGTACGAACGAACCGGTTGTGAGCTTCCGTTTCGACAGCCGCGGTGCCCAGCGATTCGCGCAGGCGACCCAGGAGAATGTCGGCAAGCCATTCGCAATCGTTCTCGACCAGCAGGTCATTTCGGCACCGGTCATTCGTGAACCCATTCTCGGCGGTTCCGGCCAGATCAGCGGCAATTTCTCCATCGACGGCGCAAACGACCTCGCCGTCCTGTTGCGCGCCGGCGCTCTGCCGGCAACCCTGACCGTCGTCGAAGAGCGCACCGTGGGTCCGGGCCTGGGCCAGGATTCGATCAACGCCGGCGTCACCGCGAGCGCCATCGGCGCCGTGTTCGTGGTGCTTTTCATGCTCGGCTTCTATGGCTCCTTCGGCATCATGGCGAATATCGCTCTGGCGGCCAACGTCGCGATGATTCTGGCAGTTCTGACGATGCTTGGATCGACGCTCACTCTCCCAGGCATCGCCGGTATTGTTCTGACCATGGGCATGGCCGTGGACTCGAACGTTCTGGTCTATGAACGCATCAGGGAAGAGGTGAAGGCCGGCAGGCCGATGCACCAGGCGATTGACACCGGTTTCCAGAAGGCGTTCGCGACCATCGTCGACGCCAACCTGACGACGCTGATTGCCGCCCTGGTACTGTTCTTCCTCGGGTCCGGTCCGGTTCGCGGTTTTGCCGTGACGCTCTCGGTCGGTATTGTGACCACCGTCTTCACCGCCTTCACCATGACCCAGTGGCTCATGGCCATGTGGTTTCGCTGGAAGCGTCCGAAGCACCTGCCGAAAGGCATTCGCACCGGCATCTTCGACGCGCAGAACATCCGCTTCATGGCTATCCGCCGTTATACCTTCGCGGCTGCCATCGTCCTCGTTGTCGCGTCCCTCGCAGGGTTCTTGACCTCGGGCCTTAACCTCGGCATCGACTTTAAGGGTGGTTCGATCATCGAGGTGAAGGCACGGGAAGGCGAGGCGGATCTCTCCGAGATCCGCGATCGACTGAGCCAGCTCAATCTCGGTGAGGTGCAGGCCCAAGGGTTCGGCGACCCGACTAGCGCGCTCATTCGACTCCAGGCCCAAGACGGCGGTGAAAACGCCGAGCAGTCGGCTCTGGAAAAGGTTCGCGGAGAGCTGGAAGCAGAATACGAGTTCCGTCGAGTGGAAGTCGTGGGGCCATCCGTATCGAACGACCTGACACTCAATGCGAGCGTCGGTCTTGCAGTCTCTCTGCTGTTCATCCTCATCTACATCTGGTTCCGCTTCGAGTGGCAGTTCGCCGTGGGCTCGATCATCGCGACCCTCCACGACGTGATCCTCACCCTGGGGCTCTATCTTTTGCTGGGGCTCGAGTTCAACCTGACCAGTATTGCGGCGATCCTGACGATCATCGGCTACTCGCTGAACGACACCGTCGTGGTCTATGACCGTATTCGAGAAAACCTCAGGCGCTACAAGAAGATGCCACTGGACGTGCTGATCGACATCTCGATCAACCAGACGCTCTCGCGTACCGTGCTGACGGGCTCGACGACGCTGCTCGCGCTCTTGGCGCTCTACCTGTTCGGTGGAGAAGTCATAGCATCCTTCACGCTTGCGATGCTGTTCGGCGTCGTGATCGGCACCTTCTCCTCTATCTACATCGCCGGCCCGATCCTGATCGTGTTCAAGCTGCGCCCGGATGCCTTCCAGCGCGACGAGGCTGAAGGCAGCAAGGACGACAAGGCGGTCGCCAAGGCCGGGGCCTGAGCCGATGGTATTTGGCTTCGGAGACAAGGGCGTCACCATCCGTGACGCCCATTTTCCAGGGCGGCCCGGCGTCGACAGTTACGGCAATGGCGGTTTCCGCTTTGCCGACATGTCGCATCGCGGCTCGCTTCTGCTCCTGCCTTCCGGTGTCTATGGCTGGGAGCAGACGGAGGAGGAGCCGCTGACGGTTGCGTCGCTCTCCCGCGTCTTCGCCGAAACCGGCATCGAGTTCCTGATCCTCGGGACCGGCCGTCAGCTACGTCTCGTTGATCCGGATCTTCGCGCGGCCCTGAAGGCCAAGGGCATCGCCACGGACCCGATGGGAACTGGCGCTGCCATCCGTACGTATAACATCATGCTGGCCGAAGAACGTCCGGTCGCAGCCGCCCTCATTGCGGTCTGACCCCGTCCCCGAAAAGGTGCATCGTGAGCGAAATCCCGTCCGCCAATGAGGCTCTCTGCCTGCAGACGCTGCGCGAGACGGACCGGGACCGTTACCTCGCAGCCCTGCTGGCGCCTGCCGACCGGCGTGCCGCGATCGTCGCGCTCTACGCCTACAATGCCGAGCTCGCCCGTGTGCGCGACCTGGTTCACGAGCCCCTGCCGGGGGAGGTCCGTCTGCAATACTGGCGTGACCTGCTCGAAGGCTCCGCCCATGGCGAAACGGCGGCCAATCCGGTCGCGGCCGAACTTTTACGCGCCGTGCAGGCTTGGCGCTTGCCGGTCGCGCCTCTTATTGCCATGGCGGACGCCCGGATCTTCGACCTCTATGACGATCCCATGGAAAACACCGGCATGTTCGAGGGCTATGCCGGCGAAACGGCCGCTGCGCTGATCCAATTGACGAGCCTCGTTCTGGACGCCGACGCCGCCGAGAGCGCGGCCGACATCGTCGGTCATGCCGGCGTGGCGCTCGCTGTCGCCGGCGCTATTCTTCTCATGCCGATCCACAAGGCTCGGGGGCAGGTCTATCTTCCCACGCAGATCCTCGCCTCCGTCGGTCTGGATCGTGAGACATTTTTGGCTGCCGGCAAGGATGATCGCGTTGACGCAGCCATCCAGGCCTTTGCCGGTTTCGGCCTAGATCATCTGCGCAAGGCGCGTTCCGCCGGACGCCTGCCGAGGAGTCTCCTACCGGCCTTCCTGCCTGTCACCCTGGCCGAGCCGGTGCTGAAGCGAGCCGCGAAGTCGGGAGCCGTCTCTTTCACGGCAGATATACGGCCGCCTCAATGGCGGCGCCAACTCGGCATGATGCGGTTGCTGCTCTCGGGGCGGCTCTGACACTTCCCGGGCCGCGACGCCACGTTCACGCAAGGCTCGTCTGCTAGCTGCCTTTGCGATAGAGTATTGGCGACGGAGGCGAGAGCGGATCATGGTGACTTGGGGTATCGTCTTTGCGCTGATCGTGGCACTTGCCTACTTCTCCACGCGTATGGTGCGGCAGGAAGACGAGGGCTTTCAGGATGCCGGGCTCGCCATCCTCGAATTCGGCCGTGCCTTCCCCCAGGAAGCGATCCGCAGCCTGCATGCCACGGCGGACGGCAAAGCCGTTTTTGTGCGACTGCACGACAACAAGGCCGGCTTCATGCGCAGCATGCGCAACCACTTCGCCTGTCATCTGATCGAACCGGGCACCGTCCGTGTGCAGCCGCTGTCAAGCGGCAAGGGATTTGCGGTCGAATTCCTCGATGCACCCTTCCACAACGGTGAATTCACCTTCTTGAACGCTGCCGTGGTGGCGGAGGTCTCACTCTGGCTACTTGGCAACTATGTCGGTCACGCAGACCGGACGCCGGATGCGGCGTCCGGCACGACCGGCTGAAGCTGCCGTCAGGCAGCGCCCAGCCAGGTCTTGCAGTGTTCGAGCGCGCGCGCCGCAATCAGCTGACGCTTCATGATCGTCTTGTCCTTGCCACGGAAGCGCTTGATACCTTCAGGCTTGACGATCGACCCGGGCTCCAGCTCCGGAAACAGCCCGAAATTGATGTTCATCGGCTGGAAGGATCGCTTGCCCGGCTCCTCGTCGGAAACGATATGGCCGCCCGTGATGTGGTTCAGCAATGACCCCAGCGCTGTTGTCGCTGGTGGAATGCTGATCGTCTCGCCCTTGCGCTGGGCGGCGGCGAAACGTCCGGCGAGAAGGCCGATCGACGCGCTTTCCACATACCCCTCGCAGCCTGTGATCTGGCCGGCAAAGCGCAGGCCGGGACGGGCTCTCAACTGCAGGCTTCGATCGAGCAGGGTCGGGGAGTGGATATAGGTGTTGCGGTGCAAACCGCCGAGACGGGCAAACTCGGCGTTTTCGAGCCCCGGGATCATCCGGAAGATCTCGGCTTGGGCGCCGTATCTCAGCTTCGTCTGGAAGCCGACCATGTTGTAGAGCGTGCCGAGCGCATTGTCCTGGCGCAGCTGCACGACCGCATAGGGCTTTACAGTCGGATTATGCGCATTGGTGAGGCCCATCGGCTTCATCGGCCCGTGGCGCAGCGTCTCGCGACCGCGCTCGGCCATGACTTCGATCGGCAGGCAGCCGTCGAAATAGGGCGTGCCTTCCCATTCCTTGAAGCCGACGGCGTCGCCCTCGATCAGGGCATCGATGAAGGCATTGTACTGCGTTTCGTCGAGCGGGCAGTTGATATAGTCCTTGCCCGTGCCGCCAGGGCCGACCTTGTCGTAGCGCGACTGGAACCAGCAGATATCCATGTTGATGCTGTCGGTGTGCACGATCGGCGCGATGGCATCGAAGAAGGCGAGGGCATCCGTGCCGGTCTTTTCGCGGATGGCTTCGGCGAGTGCCGGCGAGGTCAGTGGTCCCGTCGCGATGATGGCGAGATCCCATTCCTCGGGCGGGAGACCGGTCACTTCCTCACGTGTTACGGTGATGAGCGGATGTTGCTGGATCGCGGCCGTCACGGCTTCGGAGAAACCGTCGCGGTCGACGGCGAGCGCGCCACCGGCTGGCACCTGGTGTTTGTCGGCGCAGGCCATGACCAGCGAACCGGCAAGCCGCATCTCGGCATGGATGACGCCGACGGCATTTGCAGTGGCGTCGTCAGAGCGGAAGGAATTGGAGCAGACCAGTTCGGCAAGGCCGTCGGTCTTGTGCGCATCCGTGCCGCGCACGCCGCGCATTTCATGCAGGATGACCGGGACACCGGCCTCTGCCGCCTGCCAGGCTGCCTCCGAGCCTGCAAGACCGCCGCCGATGATGTGAATGGGGGAAAGGGTGCTGTTCGTCATGGGCGGCTCCATATCACGGCTGGTGGCGCAAGGTCCATCGGCTGCGGAGCGGCTGGCAAAGCCGGGCGATCACATTCCGGAAGCACGAATCAAAAACGGCACCAGACGGTGCCGTTTGACAGGCTGCTGTACGCAGGATCCGATTAACGGAAGGAGCGTGCAGCGATGTTGCGGATTTCGTAGCGGGTTACGCCGATGTCGTTGAGGGTCTGAGAGGACAGGTTGCCCAGTTCAGCCATGGTACGACGGTAGCTCATCCAGTTCTTGGCAATGCGGATCGGGTTCATGATGGTTTCCTCGGTGAACGTCTTGGCTGATCTTGCGGTTTCTCCCGCATCAGCGATTGACGTTCTTATACGCCCGTAAAACAAGATTGTGCAGTGCAAATAATGTGCGACTGCTATGCGTTTGTGCATGGGGTTGCCGCGTTATGCAGCAATGCCGATATGCTGGTTAAAAACGCGCCATGGGTTAATGCCTGTTTACGAATAAAGAAAAGCCCGCAATTGCGGGCTTTTCGGGTGTTGTTAGTCTGTTTTTTTAGCAGTCAGACAGGCTTGATGAGAATGTGCTTCTTCTTGCCGAGCGAAAGCTTGATCACGCCGTCCGCCGTGACCTCTGCAGTGCCGACAGACATGCGCTCATCGGAAACGCCGGCGTCGTTGATCTTCACCGCGCCACCCTGCACATGACGGCGGGCTTCGCCGTTCGAGGCGGCGAGCCCCGCCTTGACGATCAGCCCGAGCAGGCCGATGCCAGCTTCGAATTCGCTGGCTGCAATCTCGACGGTCGGAAGGTTGGCCGAAACGGCACCTTCCTCAAAGGTCTTGCGCGCGGTTTCCGCTGCTTCCTCGGCGGCAGTGCGCCCATGCAGGATCGCGGTGATCTCGGTGGCGAGGATCTTCTTCGCTTCGTTGATCTCCGAACCACCGAGGGAAGCGAGCCTCTTCACTTCGTCCAACGACATCGTCGTGTAGAGCTTAAGAAAGCGCTCGACATCGGCGTCTTCTGTGTTGCGCCAGTACTGCCAGAAGTCATAGGCGGACAGCATGTCTGCGTTGAGCCACACGGCGCCATTGACCGACTTGCCCATCTTGGCGCCAGACGACGTCGTGAGCAGCGGTGAGGTCAGTGCATACAGCTGCGGCGTGCCCATGCGATGGCCGAGGTCGATGCCATTGATGATATTGCCCCACTGGTCCGAACCGCCCATCTGCAGCCGGCAGCCGTAACGCTGGTTGAGCTCGACGAAGTCATAGGCCTGGAGGATCATGTAGTTGAATTCCAGGAAGGACAGCGATTGTTCGCGATCGAGACGCGTCTTCACGCTGTCGAAGGAGAGCATGCGGTTGACCGAGAAATGCCGGCCGACATCGCGCAGGAATTCGAGGTAGTTTAATCCACGCAGCCATTCGGCATTGTTGATCATCATGGCGCCGCCCTTGGGGCCCTTGTCGTAATCGAGGTAGTTGGCGAAGCAGCGCTTGATCGAGGCAATGTTATCCTCGATCTTGTCGATCGTCATCAACTGCCGCGCTTCCTCTTTGAAAGAGGGGTCTCCGACCATGCCGGTGCCGCCGCCCATCAGCGAGATCGGCTGGTGGCCGGTCGCCTGGAACCAGTGCAGCATCATGATCTGGATGAGACCGCCGGCATGCAGCGACGGTGCGGTCGGATCGAAGCCGATATAGGCCGTCACGCTTTCCTTAGCGAGCAGGTCGTCGAGGCCGGTTTCATCGGAGATCTGATGAATGAAGCCGCGCTCATGCATGGTGCGGAGGAAATCGGACTTGAACTTCGTCATGACGCTGTTGCTTTCGGTTTCTCTGGTCTTTCGGTGGCAATCTGCAAAATCCGCGCGGGCTTTAGCATTGTTTTTTGAATTGTGCACCCGTCTCGGTCATGAATGTCCGGCGCGAACGGGAGTCGAATCGGGTGGCAAATGACGGAAATCAGGACGGCGATCGGGTTGATGAGCGGCACGTCGATGGATGGCATCGACGTGGCACTGTTGCGCAGCGATGGCGAGGCGGTGGTCGAGCGCGGTCCCTTTCTCTCGGTGACCTATGAACCGGCCTTTCGTGACCGGCTGAAGGAGGCGCTGGAAGTCGCGAAGGTGATCAAGCGACGCGACGAACGGCCGGGCGACCTCTCACCTATGGAGAGGGATCTGACCCTGCGTCATGCAGAGGCCGTGAACCTGTTTCTCCGCCGCGAAGGCCTTCGCCCGGAGGATATCGACGTCATCGGCTTTCACGGGCAGACGGTCCTACACCGGCCGGACGAGGCCCTGACCGTGCAACTCGGAGACGGGCCGCTCTTGGCAAAGGAGACCGGCATCGACGTCGTTTACGACATGCGTGCCAATGATATGGTGCATGGCGGGCAGGGTGCTCCTCTGGTGCCGATTTATCATCGGGCTCTGGCGTACCAGCTGTCGCCCGAGAACTGGCCAGCCTGCTTCGTCAACATCGGCGGCATTTCTAACCTGACCTTCCTCGACCGCGATGGCACGATCATCGGCTTCGACAGCGGGCCGGGAAATACGCTGATCGACCAATGGGTCGAGGCGCATGCCGGCATTCCCTATGACGACGGCGGGCGCATCGCCTCAGAGGGCATGGTCGTCATGACCCTGGCCGAGCGGTACCTCGACAATCCCTTCTTCACGGCCAAGACCCGGCGCTCACTGGACCGCAACGATTTCCGTCCGCCCGAAGGTCACGAGGCGGAGCTTTCGGATGGCGCCCGCACGCTCGCTTATGTCTCGGCGGCGGCGATCCTGAAATCCGCCGGACACTTGCCGGCTTTCCCGAAGACCTTCGTGATCTGCGGCGGCGGCAGGCTCAATCGCACGATCATGGGCGATCTCGTGGATCTGGCCGGTGAGCAGGGAGCGGCGGTCTTGACGGCCGAACAGGCCGGGTTTGACGGCGACGCCATGGAAGCGGAGGCCTGGGCCTATCTCGCCGTGCGCTCAGCGAAAGGACTGCCGCTGACGTTTCCGGGAACGACGGGTGTCGGGCAGCTGGTAAGCGGCGGGGTGTTGGCGACAGCACCTCGCGATCCGAGCGCTTGAACGTTACTTGACCGGTTCTGCAGTCAAGCCTTGCCGAGCGAAGGCCAACCCGTCCCGCAATCCCACCTCATAGGCATGCCGGATGCCGGCGGCATCACCCACGGCGAACTTGCTCACTGGAATGTCCTCGCTCGGGCCGACCACGACGCGGTTCGGTGCGGCCGGGGGTATGCGACCGTAGCGGGTGGAAAGTAGCAGTGTCCGCCACCCCTTGTCCTCGACCTCGCGCAGCTTGATCAGCGGCGGATTGTCGACCAGACCGCCGTCGAGATAGGCGCGGCCCCTGACGCGACCGACTGGCATGAAAGGTGGCACGGAAGACGTCGCCATCAGCGCATCGACGAGTTCTGCGGGGTAATCGACATTATGCGTCGAGACCCAGACGGGCCGCAGCCCCATGCGGGCACCGGCCCTGGAATGGGTCCCGTCGGTCAGGAGCTTCTCGATTTGGTAGGCGCCGATCGAGCCGAGTGCACCGAGTGCGCCCGGCATCCAGTCGGGCAGGCCGGAGAGCTGGATCAGCATCGGCGGTGCGGCCTTCAAGGCTGCGAGCTCCGCGTCACCGAATTCGCTCGCGAGCAACTGCCGGAAGAGGGATCCAACAACCAGCGGCGATTCCCGGCGTCGAAGCGCCCGCCAGTCGACACCGCGTTGGCCCTTTTCGGCAAAGGCGAACGCCGAGGCACGGACCCGGTCACCGACGCCAGCGAGATGTATGGCGCCATGATAGGCGCCGGCCGAGACGGAGACGTAGAAACGGGGTGTGAGCGGTTGGTGTTCGCTGTAGGCCTTGAGGAAACCGCTCTGCCAGTAGCAGCGGTTCCCACCACCTGCGAGGCCGACGGCGTCAAATGTGAGGGCTGAGGTCATGGTCGGCAACACTCCATGAACGCGGCATACGGTACTTCATCAGACAAATTCTCTGAGCCCGCATGTCTTGAAAAGAAAATGGCGCGGAATCATCCGCGCCATCTCGATAAGGTCCTTGAACTTACCGGATCCGCTTGGCGGCCGGTTCGGGGACCAGTTCGCCGTCGAGGCGGCGGTCGAGATAGTCTTCGCATTCGGCCATCAGTGTCTCCACCTGGCCGTTGAAGAAGTGGTTCGCACCCGGCACCGTCTTGTGGGTGATCAGGATGCCCTTTTGCGTCTTCAGCTTGTCGACGAGGCCAAGCACATCCTTTTCCGGGGCCACCTTGTCGCCGTCGCCATTGATGATCAGGCCCGAGGACGGGCAGGGGGCAAGGAAGGAGAAGTCGTAGATGTTCGGCTGCGGCGCGATCGACATGAAGCCTTCGATCTCGGGGCGACGCATCAGGAGCTGCATGCCGATCCAGGAGCCGAAGGAGTAGCCGGCGACCCAGCAGCTCTTCGAATCCGGATGCAGGCTTTGTACCCAGTCGAGCGCAGACGCGGCATCCGACAGTTCGCCGGCACCATGGTCGAACTCACCCTGGCTGCGGCCGATGCCGCGGAAGTTGAAGCGAAGCGTGGTGAAGCCGCGCTTCTGGAACATGTAGAATAGCTGGTAGACGATCTGGTTGTTCATCGTCCCGCCGAATTGCGGATGCGGATGAAGGATGATCGCGATCGGTGCGCTCTTTTCCTTGGAGGGTTGATAACGGCCTTCGAGACGACCCGCGGGGCCGTTGAAAATCACTTCGGGCATTAGGTTCCGGTCCCTGACATTTTTGCGGTTCGTCAACACCAAATTAGAAAGCTGACTTGACGACGCCAGTCAGCTTTTCTAGAACGAAGTTTAGAACCGTTCGAAACTGGATGGCATCGCATCCGGGGTGAAGGTGTCATAAGGCAAGCCCGGCGGAAAATTCAAGGAAAATGCGCCGCCGAACGCATGGGAGTCCGAAGCCAGGATGGCCGTAGAGCGCATCTATCTCGACTGGAACGCCACCGCACCCCTCCTGGGCGCGGCGCGCGAGGCCATGCTCGACGCGCTCGCAATGCCCGGCAACCCATCTTCCGTGCATGCCGAGGGACGTGCCGCCCGTGCCGTGATAGAGAGGGCGCGCCGCGACGTGGCGGGCCTGGTCGGTGCCGAGCCGGCCCATGTGACATTTACCGGCAGTGCCACCGAGGCTGCAAACCACGTGCTGTCCCCGTTTTACCGCATGGGCAAGTCCCGGGTGGCCATCGGGCGACTGTATGTTTCTGCGATCGAGCATCCTGCCATTCGCGCTGGTGGACGTTTTCCGGCTGATCGGGTGGCAGAAACACCAGTCCTGCGTTCGGGTGTGATCGATCTCGACACCCTAGCGGCGACGCTGGCCGGTCATGATGCTGCGGAGGGCCTGCCTCTGGTCGCCGTCATGGTGGTCAACAACGAAACCGGCGTCGTCCAGCCGATCCGGGACGTCTCCGCCATCGTAAAGAAGTTTGGCGGCTTGACGGTGGTCGATGCCGTGCAGGCGGCATGCCGTATTCCGCTGTCGATCGCTGATCTCGGTGCGGACTTTCTGATTCTCTCGGCCCACAAGCTCGGCGGCCCCAAGGGCGTCGGTGCTCTGGTGTCCCGGGGCGAAACCTTGATGCCGGAACCGCTGGTGCGCGGTGGCGGGCAGGAAAAGGGTCACAGGGCCGGCACGGAAAACCTGGCTGCGATTGCCGGATTCGGTGCCGCGGCACGGGTGATGGCCGCGGATCTGGTCGAGCGGAACGCGATGATCGCCGCGTTGCGTGACCGCGCCGAATCGGGAATGCGTGCGGCGGCTCCGGATACCGTCTTCTATGGTGAAGGTAGCGAGCGGGTCGGCAATACCAGCTTCTTTCATCTGCCCGGGCTGAAGGCAGAGACCGGTCAGATCGCCTTTGATCTGGAAGGCATTGCACTGTCGGCCGGTGCCGCCTGCTCGTCCGGCAAGGTCGGCGCGAGCCATGTGCTGACCGCCATGGGTGAGGATGCGGCGACAGGTGCCTTGCGCCTGTCGATCGGTCCGTCCACGACGGAGGCGGATATCGACCGCTTCGTCTTGACCTTTGCCAAGATCGCGGCGCGACGAAAACTGGCGGGCAAAGCCGCCTAAGGCGGCAAAAAACCGCGTCGACCATCCTTTTTCCCTTGCCAAGAGGGGTGAAAAGATGGCTCGGGAACCTTAAGTATGGCGGGTCACCGCCCAACGTTAACAAGCTGCCGGAGTTTGGCCCGGCAAGATTGGAGAACGACCATGGCTGCTGTGCAGGAAACGATCGATCAGGTTCGCCTCATCGATGTGGATCAGTACAAGTATGGTTTTGAAACCACCATCGAAGTCGACAAGGCTCCCAAGGGCCTGTCGGAAGATATCGTCCGCTTCATTTCGGCCAAGAAGAACGAGCCGGAATGGATGCTGGAATGGCGCCTGGACGCCTATCGCCGCTGGCTGACCATGGTCGAGCCCACCTGGGCGCGCGTCGACTATCCGAAGATCGACTTCAACGACATCTACTATTATGCGGCACCAAAGACGGCTGCCGGTCCGAAGTCGATCGACGACGTCGATCCGGAACTTCTGAAGGTTTATGAGAAGCTCGGTATCCCCTTGCGGGAGCAGGAAATGCTGGCCGGCGTCCAGACCTCGAAGATCGCCGTCGACGCCGTCTTCGATTCCGTCTCGGTCGTCACGACCTTCAAGGCCGAACTGATGAAGGCCGGCGTGATCTTCATGTCGATCTCGGAAGCGATCCGCGAATATCCCGATCTGGTGAAGAAATATCTCGGCTCGGTCGTACCGGTCACCGACAACTATTATGCGACGCTGAACTGCGCGGTCTTCACCGACGGCTCTTTCGTCTACATCCCCAAGGGCGTTCGCTGCCCAATGGAGCTGTCGACCTATTTCCGCATCAACGAGAAGAACACCGGCCAGTTCGAGCGCACGCTGATCATCGCGGAAGAAGGCGCCTACGTCTCCTATCTCGAAGGCTGCACGGCACCGCAGCGCGACGAAAACCAGCTGCATGCGGCCGTCGTCGAACTCGTCGCCATGGATGACGCCGAGATCAAGTATTCGACCGTCCAGAACTGGTATCCGGGCGACAAGGACGGAAAGGGCGGCATCTACAACTTCGTCACCAAGCGCGGCGATTGCCGTGGCGACCGTTCGAAGATCTCCTGGACGCAGGTCGAGACCGGCTCGGCCATCACCTGGAAGTATCCGTCCTGCATTTTGCGCGGCGACGACAGCCAGGGCGAGTTCTACTCGATCGCCGTTTCGAACGGCCATCAGCAGGTCGACAGCGGCACCAAGATGATCCATCTCGGCAAGAACACCAAGAGCCGCATCATCTCCAAGGGCATCTCGGCCGGCGTGTCGCAGAACACCTATCGCGGCCAGGTCTCGATGCACCGCAAGGCGGAAAACGCCCGCAACTTCACCAATTGCGATTCGCTCCTGATCGGTGACACCTGCGGTGCGCATACGGTACCTTACATCGAGGTGAAGAACTCGTCGGCCAAGGTGGAGCACGAGGCGACGACCTCGAAGATCTCCGAGGACCAGAAGTTCTACGCCATGCAGCGCGGCATCCCGGAAGAAGAGGCGATCGCGCTGATCGTCAACGGATTCGTCCGCGACGTCATCCAGCAGCTGCCGATGGAATTTGCGGTTGAAGCACAGAAGCTGATCAACATCTCGCTTGAGGGTAGCGTGGGGTGATGAACGACAAGGTCGAGAATCTCATTCTTGAGCATCTACGCATCATGCGCACCGACCTGTCTTCTTTGAAGGAAGAAATGGTCGGTATGCGCTCAGAGATGCGGGCTGTGAAGCAATACATGGCCGGATTCATGACCGACGAGACGAGGCAGGATGGCGAGATCGCGGAATTGAAGCTGCGTCTCGACCGGATCGAAAAACGGCTTGAGTTCAACGAGGGCTGACGAAGCCAGTGCGCGCTGTCGCAAGGCTGGTTGCCCATAGATCCTCGGGACAACCCCGAGGATGACGGATTGAAGAACAGGCGCCCCAGCGGCGCAACAGGAAACGACAGGCGGCCCTTGAACCGCCCGATGGACAGGAACACAGACATGCTTGAAATTAGAAACCTCCATGCCCGCATCGCCGAAGACGGCACCGAAATCATCAAGGGCTTGAACCTCACCGTAAAGGCCGGCGAAGTCGCTGCCATCATGGGTCCGAACGGTTCGGGCAAGTCGACGCTGTCTTACATCCTGTCGGGTCGCGAAGACTATGAAGTGACCGAAGGCAACATCCTCTACAACGGCGAGAGCATTCTGGAACTCGACCCGGCCGAGCGCGCTGCCAAGGGCATCTTCCTTGCCTTCCAGTACCCGGTCGAAATCCCGGGCGTGGCCACCATGCAGTTCCTCAAGGTCGCGATGAATTCGCAGCGCAAGGCGCGTGGCGAAGCGGAACTGACGACGCCGGACTTCATCCGCCGCGTCAAGGAAGCCTCGGCTGAACTGAAGATCAACCCTGATATGCTGAAGCGTCCGCTGAATGTCGGCTTTTCCGGCGGTGAGAAAAAGCGCGCCGAAATCCTGCAGATGGCGCTGCTCGAGCCGAAGCTCTGCATCCTCGACGAAACCGATTCTGGCCTCGACATCGATGCGCTGAAGATCGTCGCAGACGGCGTGAACGCCCTGAAGCGTCCGGACCGCGCCACCGTCGTCATCACCCACTATCAGCGCCTGCTCGACTATATCGTGCCGGATAGCGTGCATGTTCTGTACCAGGGCCAGATCATCAAGTCGGGCGACAAGTCGCTTGCGCTGGAACTCGAAGCCAATGGCTATGCCGACATCACCGGTCAGGCCGCCTGAGGGCTCTCAAGTTTTAAAGGAGTTGCACCGATGACATTGCAAGCGGCCAACAGGCTCACAGTAGCCGAGACCCAGCTCATCGACGCCTATACCAACCAGGTCGGCAGCCTGCCGGGCGATGGCGCCGTGCTTCTGAAGCGCGATGGCCTGTTCGACGCGCTGAAACGCCAGGGTCTGCCGACGCGCCGCGTCGAGACCTTCCACTATACCGACCTCAAGGCGCTTCTGCGCGCGCTTCCGGCCGAAGAGCCGCAGGCGGTTGCCAAGGCGGTCAATCCGCTGGTGGCGGGCGCCCATGTGATGAACGTGCTGCAGGGCGTGGCCCAGAGGCCGGCAGCGCTGCCGGAAGGTCTGAGCATCGCGCTCTACCGCGACGCGCTGACCGACGGGGCCGCGGCAGAAGGCCTGACCGCGTTCAACGCCGACGACACCATCGGCCGCCTGAACGGCGCCTTCGTCCGTGACGGCTTCACCCTTAACGTGGCCGACGAAGCCGAGGTCGAAGCGCCGATCGAATTGCAGTCGGTGCATGCGGCCGGTCAGCTGCATCTGCGTTTCCCGGCCACCTTCGGCAAGGGCTCGAAGGCGACCGTCATCGAGCGCCATGTCGGCCAGAGCGGCTCGGCCGCACTCGCCTCTGTTGTGGCTGACCTGAAGCTGGGCGAGGGTGCCGAGATCACCTGGATCATCCTCCAGGGCGAAGGCGATGCCGACACCCATCTCGGCCAGATCCGGGTAGAGCTCGGCACCGACGCAAAGTTCCGCCTCTTCATCGTCAATGCCGGCGGCAAGCTGGTGCGCCAGGAAGTGCATGTGAAGACGGCTGGCGAAGGCTCCGACTTCACTTTGCGCGCCGTCAACCTGCTCGGCGGCGATACGCATACGGATGTCACCATGACGCTCGGCCATGACGTGCCGAACACGACCTCGACGGAAATCATCCGCAACGTGTTGTTCGACCGCGCCAAGGGTGTTTTCCAGGGCATGATCCGAGTTGCCCCGGACGCTCAGAAGACCGATGCCCGCATGGCCTGCAACACGCTGCTGATGTCCGATGATTGCGAATTCTCGGTCAAGCCCGAGCTCGAAATCTTCGCCGACGACGTCCAGTGTGCACATGGCGCGACGGTAGCCGACATCCACAAGAGCCATCTCTACTACCTGATGTCGCGCGGCATTCCGGAAAAGAAGGCCCGCGCGCTGCTGATCAACGGCTTCGTTGCAGAAATCGTCGAGGAGCTCGAAAACGAGCCGCTCGTCGAGGCCCTGGAAGAGATCATCACCGACTGGCTGGAGCATCATGGCTGACACGATCGCGGTAAAGACAGGATATGACGTCGAAGCCGTCAGGCGGGATTTCCCGATCCTGGCGCGCGAGGTCTATGGCAAACCGCTGGTCTATCTCGACAATGCGGCGTCTTCGCAGAAGCCACAAAGCGTGATCGACGCGATCAGCCACGCCTATTCCCACGAATATGCCAACGTGCATCGCGGGCTGCATTTCCTGTCCAATGCCGCGACGGACGCCTATGAGGCAGCGCGCGAAAAAGTGCGTCGCTTCCTCAATGCCCCATCGATCGACGAGGTGATCTTCACCAAGTCGTCGACCGAGGCGATCAACACGGTCGCCTATGGCTGGGGCATGAAACATATCGGCGAGGGCGACGAGATCGTGCTCTCGATCATGGAGCACCACTCCAATATCGTACCCTGGCATTTCCTGCGTGAACGCAAGGGTGCCAAGCTCGTCTGGGCGCCGGTGACCGATGACGGCGCCTTCGACATGGAAGCCTTTGTCGGCTGCCTGACCGAGCGCACCAAGCTGATCGCCATCACCCATATGTCGAACGCGCTTGGCACGGTTGTCCCGATCAAGGAAGTCTGCCGCATCGCACATGAGCGCGGCATTGCCGTCATGGTCGATGGATCGCAGGGCGCCGTGCACATGCCCGTCGATGTCCAGGATCTCGGCTGCGACTGGTATGCAGTCACCGGCCATAAGCTCTACGGTCCCTCGGGCATCGGCGTGCTTTGGGGCAAGATGGATCGACTTCGCGACATGGACCCCTTCATGGGCGGCGGTGAGATGATCGTCGAGGTCGCGGAAGATCGCGTCACCTACAACGAGCCGCCCCATCGCTTCGAGGCGGGCACGCCGCCAATCGTCCAGGCGATTGGCCTCGGTTATGCTCTCGACTATATGGAGAAGCTCGGCCGCGAGAATATTGCAGCCCATGAGGAAAGCCTACGCGCCTATGCGCATGAGCGCCTCTCGGCGATCAATTCGCTGAGGATCATCGGCAATGCACCGGGCAAGGGGGCAATCTTCTCATTTGAGCTCGCCGGCATTCATGCCCATGATGTCTCCACCATGATCGACCGTCGCGGCGTTGCCGTTCGCGCCGGAACCCACTGCGCCCAGCCGCTGCTCGCCCGCTTCGGCGTGACCTCCACTTGCCGGGCGTCGTTCGGTCTCTATAACACAAGGGAAGAAGTCGATGCGCTGGCGGACGCGCTGGATTACGCCCGCAGCTTCTTCGCCTAAGGAATGAACACCATGAGTGACACCGAAACCAAGCCCGACGTCCGTGAAGGCATCATCCACACCGCGATCCCGGCGGACGAAGTCGCCCGCCTGTCGGACGACATCGTCGCCGCTCTTAAGACGGTCTATGATCCCGAGATTCCTTCCGACATTTTCGAACTAGGCCTGATCTACAAGATCGACATCGAAGACGATCGAACGGTCAAGATCGTCATGACCCTGACCGCACCCGGGTGCCCGGTGGCCGGTGAAATGCCTGGCTGGGTCGAAAATGCCGTCGGTTCGGTCGAAGGTGTATCGGGCGTCGAAGTCGAGATGAGCTTCGACCCGCCATGGACGCCGGACCGCATGTCCGAAGAGGCGCAGGTCGCCGTCGGCTGGTACTGAAGAAATTAGGTAATAAGCGAAACGGCCCGCCTTGTGCGGGCCGTTTTACGTTTGGACACGGCCGTTTAGACGGTGCGATAATCCCGGTCGAAATAGACGAGCGCCTGGCCGCACTCGCGGGTGGTGACATCGAGAACTTCGCAGAACAGAACGTCATGCGTGCTCCCGTCATGCACTTCCGTGATCCGGCATTCGAACGACACGAGGGCGTCAACGAGGCGTGGTGTGCCGGTCTCTGTGGTCTCCCAGGTGGCGGAGGCGAAGCGCTCATCGACCGGCGTCTTGCCGCCAAAGAGCCGGCTGACGGGCTCATGTTCTGCCGAGAGAGCGTTGACCGTGACGAAGCCGTTGACGCTGACGGCAGGATAGGCCGAAGATCCCTTGTTCAAGCAGACGAGCAGCGTCGGCGGATTGTCCGAGACGCTGGTGACGGCGGTTGCTGCAAAGCCGGCACGTCCGGCAGGGCCATCGGTGGTAACGATGGTGACGGCTGCGGCGAGGCGGGCCATGCCATTGCGATAGGCGGCACTTTTCTCCGGCGAGACGCTGTCCGGTGGGGAGGCAACGGGGGTGATGCTCTTGGTGGCCAGCATGTGCGTTTCCTTCAAGCGTGTTCGAGGGTCGACAGGAAGTCGATCACCGCGCTGTTGAATGTGTGCGGATAGGTGACGTTGACGGCGTGTCCACCGGCGACGGTGAGCACGAGATTTGCGTTGGACAGTCCTTCTGCGAGGCGCAATGAGCGGGAATAAGGGACGAGCAGGTCGTCGCGTGTCGCAATCACCAGCGTCGGCGTTTTGATCTCGCCGAGGCGGTCATCGACATCAAAGGCGCGCAGTGCCGCAATCCGGCGCAGGATATTGTCGCGACCCTGGAAATGGGCGAGCGCATGGGCCTCTTCCGCCGCCATCTTTTCCGGGTTCTCGGCCATGTGGATGGCCGGATAGAGAAACAGCGGCTGCGCCTTGACGAAGGCCTCTACACCGGCGTTTTCGAGGAGCGCGATGCGCACGTCGAAGCAACGCCCGGAATGCGGATCGGCCTTGCTCCAGGCATTGATCAGCACGAGGCTCTCGATCAGCTCCGGACGGCGGAACGCCAGATCAAGCGCGATAAGACCGCCCAGCGCATGACCCATGAAATGGAATTTTTCGAGCTTCAGCGTCTCGACGATTTCGAGCACGTCGTCGGCCATGGCCGTGATGCCTCCAACCTCGGGCACCGAGCCACCCGTCTTGCCGCAGCCGCGATGGTCATAGGTGATGACGCGGAAGCGCTCAGACAGGGCAGGGATCTGCGGTGCCCAATAACCGCCCGAGCCGCCCAGGCCTGACGAAAGCAGGATGGTCGGCGCGTCGGGGGAGGTTGAGCCGTGGATGTCATAATGCATGCGTGTTTGCTCTGGCTTTGCCCCTCACCCTGACCCTCTCCCCGCAGGCGGGGAAAGGGGATGGCCGCCCTTTGTGCAGGGGAAGCCTAGGTGCAGGCGATTGCGGTCTGGTCTCTTCTCCCCGCTTGCAGGGAGAAGGTGGCGGCAGCCGGATGAGGGGCGGCTTAAAGCCCGCTCACTTCTTCCCGATATGCGCAACCGTTGCGATCTCGACGAGCGCGTCCGGCTTCACCAGTCCGCATTGCACGCAGTAGCGTGCCGGTTCGTTGCTCGGGAAATACTCCGCATAGACCTTGTTGACCGCCTTGTAGTTTGCCCAGTCGGTGACGAAGATGTGGTTCATGGTCACGTCCTGCATGGTGCCGCCGGCGGTCTCGATGACGGATTTGATGGTTTCGAGCACATGGCGCGTCTGAGCCTCGGCATCGCCGACATGCACGACGTCGTTGTTCTTGTCGAAGGGAAGCGTTCCCGAGACATAGAGGATGCCATCGGCTAGCGTGCCGGGCGAATAGGGGGCAAGCGGCTTGGATGTGCCTTCCGGTACGACGATGGTCTTGGGCATTCTCGTTTTCTCCTGGTTCATATGGGAATGATTATTCGGCGGCATCGGCAGGCGCTGCCTGACCGATCGCACCGCAGAAGTCGTTGACGGTCGCCACCCAGCCAAAGAACTTTTCGACATTGTAGACGGTCGCCTGCTGGATGAAGTCCGGGCCGAGGTGGTGCGTCGCGTCCTCGAGCATCACGCCGAAATATTCGAGGTGGAAGGCGTCGCGCAGCGAGCTTTCGACGCAGACATTGGTGGCAATGCCGACAAAGACGAGATTGCGGATGCCGCGGGCGCGCAGAACGCTGTCCATATTGGTGTTGAAGAAGCCGGAATAGCGGCTCTTCGGCACCAGAATGTCACCAGGCTTCGGCTGCAATTCGTCGACGATCGCATAGTCCCAGGTGCCCTTGGCGAGCAGCTGGCCCTGCAGCTCCGGTCGCTTGCGCATGGTTTTCAGCGCATTCGACTTGTGCCAATTGGGCGAACCGGGACCACCGGCCTCGACATAGTCAGGGTCCCAGCCGTTCTGGAAATAGACGACCAGCACGCCGGCTTCGCGGGCCGCATCCAGCGTCTTCTTGATGTTCGATATCGTGCCCTTGGCACCTGAGATGTCGAAGCCGGCAAGATCCACATAGCCGCCCTCTGTCGAATAGGCATTCTGCATGTCGACAACGACGACGGCCGTTTCCGACGGCTTCAGGGTGATCGGCTCGGGGCGTGCCGGAAGCGTGACGCTTTTTGTCAGTTCCGGGCGTGGCTGATAGCCTGCAACAACGGCCTCGCTCATTCGGCGGCCTCCAGCATCTGTGTGACGTGCTGGCGGCTCTTCATCAGCGGCTGTACGTATTTGCCGAACTTCTCGATGCCTTCGAGGAAGTCGTCGAAGGTCAGCATCACGCCGCCGGTGCCGGGCACCTCGCTCATCTCGTCGAGCATGGCGGCAACCTCCGCATAGGAGCCGATCAGTGTGCCCATGTTGATGTTGACGGCCGAAACCGGGTTCGCCATGTGGCGGACATTGGTGTCGGAGCCGGACTTGGTGTCGACGGCGCTCTGCAGGCCGAGCCACTGGATGGCTTCCTCGTCAGCGCCCGCCTTGTAGTGTTCCCACTTGGCGAAGGCTTCCTCGGTGGTTTCTTCGGCGATCACCATGGTGAGCACGAAGGACCGTACGTCCCGGCCGGTCTTCTCCGTGGCGGCCAGTAGACGTTCGTTGGTCGGCGCGAAGGCCTTGGGCGTGTTGACCCCGACGCCGAAGCAGAAGCTGTAGTCGGCAAACTTCGCCGAGAAATCCATGCCCGCGTTCGACGAGCCAGCGCAGATCAGCTTCACATCGCCTTCCGGGATCGGTTTCATCCGGCAGTCGTCCATCTGGAAATGTTTGCCCTTGAGATCCGACTGGCCGGTGGTCAGCAGGTCTTTCAGCACGGTCGTGTATTCGGTAAGATATTCGTAGCGGTCGGAGAAATAGTCGTCGCCGGGCCAGAGACCCATCTGGCTGTATTCCGGGCGCTGCCAGCCGGTGATCAGATTGACGCCGAAACGGCCGTTCGAAATCGAATCGATCGTGGTTGCCATGCGCGCAATGATCGCCGGCGGCATGATGAGGGTGGCGGCGGTGCCGAACAGCTTGATCTTCGAGGTGACGGCGGCAAGGCCCGCCATCAACGTGAAGCTCTCCAAGTTGTAATCCCAGAACTCCGTCTTTCCGCCGAAGCCGCGCAGTTTGATCATCGAGAGCGCGAAGTCGAACCCGTAGGACTCAGCCTTCAGCGTGATCGCCTTGTTGAGTTCGAATGTCGGTTTGTACTGCGGGGCATTCTCCGACAAGAGCCAGCCATTGTTGCCGATCGGGATAAAGACACCGATTTCCATTCCTGTTCTCCGCTTCTGGAGGCGCACTGGGCGCCGATTTCTTTCGCAGAGAGCCAAGCAATCGTTGTGCCAATCTGAAAAGAATAATGAGAACAGTTGCTTGGGCTTCAGCTGGAAAAATAATTTACCGAATGGTCAAAATTTCGATCGATTTCGCGAGCCTTTGCCCGAGATTGCATCCGTCCCCGCTGTGCGCTGCAATATTTTTGATCGAGGTCGAGAGGTGCGTGATGCGAAGGCGCGTTTCAAGCTTCTGATAAAGATCAAGTTTTTCGGGTGATCCTGACGTGCTCAAGGATTGATCATCATCAGGCGACGGGTATGTTCGCAATGCGCTCCCCGCGGTGCACTTGGCAGCCTAAGGTATTGAACCGACGCGGCGCCTCCCTTACATTGCGAGCAGAAACGCCGGACCTTGAACCCGGTTGTTGATGGAGACTGTGCCGATGGGCTTTCATGTCATGACCTTGAGCGATGCGGCTGCCACACGTGTCAAGGCGATCGTCGAGAATTCCGGTCCCGATGCCAAGGGCATCCGCGTCGGGATCAAGAAGGGTGGCTGCGCCGGGATGGAATACACCATCGATCTGGTGACCGAGCCCAATGCACGGGATGACCGGATCGAAAAGGATGGCGCGACGGTCTGGATAGACCCGGCTGCGGTCCTTTATCTGCTCGGCACCGAAATGGGCTTCGAGACGACCACATTGCGCTCCGGCTTCACCTTCCACAATCCGAACCAGACCTCGGCCTGCGGTTGCGGCGAATCGGTAGAGCTCAAGGCCGCGGATCTGGCGGATCTTGCCCGGCAGCGCGAAAGTGCCACAGCCTGAACAAACCGCCAGGGTGGCCGATGAGCGCGCGAGCTCTCAGGCTCACGGCATTGAATCGCTGATTCAGCGTTTTCTTTTAGAGATTCGAAAAAATATCTTGCGAAAAGTGGATTGTGGCAAATAAGCTGCGGTCATGGATACCAGTGACCGCAAAATCATCGATCTTCTCGCCGAAGACGCCCGCCGTTCCCTCGCAAGCATCGGGGATGTCGTAGGGCTTTCGCCCTCCGCCGTCAACGAACGCATCCGACGTCTTGTCGCCTCCGGCGCCATTAGGCGCTTCACGCTGGAGGTGGATCCGGCGGCGATCGGGCTGCCGATAACCGCGTTCATGCTAGTGACCCTTCCCCAGGATACGGAACAGGCGTCCTTCCGGGATTATGCGGAAAGCCATCCGGCCGTGCTGGAATGTCATCATGTGACGGGAAGTTGGTCATACATGGTGAAGATCCGCACGGCCGACCTGACCGGGATTGAGGCCTTTCTCGCCGACCTCAAGGGCGAACGCCTGATCGCCCGCAGTGAGACCATGATTGCGCTGTCAACCACGAGCGAACGCAGCTACGTCATCGGGTCGGAGTGACATGGACGTGCTCGTCTTCGGCAAGGGCCTGGTGCTGGGCGTCGCAATCGCGGCCCCGCTGGGGCCGATCGGAGCGCTCTGTATCAACCGCACGCTGGAACGCGGATTCTGGGCCGGCGTCGCGGGTGGCCTCGGAACCGCCATTGCCGACGGGGTCTATGCGCTCCTGGCCGCAGCCGGTTTTACCGCCCTTGGCACCTTTCTCGGCTGGATCGAGCTGCCGCTGCAGATTTTTGGTGGCCTCTTCCTGATCTATCTCGGCATTCGGGGACTGAGGCCGCCTGCGCCGGTTTCGGCTGCATCGATACAGGCACGCGGTTTGCTGTCGACCACGATGGCGACCTTCCTTCTGACCATCGCAAATCCCGCGACCATTCTTTCGTTTGCAGCGATCTTTGCTGGCCTGGGGCTGGCGGCAGGGCAGGATGGTGCTGCAGGCATCCTTCTGGTGGCAGGTGTCTTCCTCGGCTCGCTCGGCTGGTGGTTCTTCTTGAGCGGCGTCGTCAGCATCCTGCGCAAGCGTCTGCCGGATGGATTTTCCGCAGCGGTCGGGCGTGTGTCGGCAGTCATCCTGATCGTTTTCGGGTTCGTTGCGCTGTTCCATGCCGCGCTGGCGCTGATCCGATAGGTCTGCGACGCGACGCGAGCGTGATGCAAGGTTGTTTGCGTCCGCCATATTTCCATTGGAAATCCAATGTTGATCAGGCCGCTCTGACACTCATCGTGCTAAATGTGATCCCAATCACAGCGGGAATGAAGCGGGGGTGTCGATGTCAGACAGGCAGGTCACAGCCAATGCGATGTTCGATTTCATCACGGAATCGTCGCGAGCCCGCAACAATGGCGAGGTTCTTGCCTGCCTGGATACGGCCGCCAAGGCTTTCGGCATGGACTGTTATGCGATCTCCGGCATACCCCTGCCGAGTGAGCGCATCGACCCCTATTTCATGCTCAATGCCTGGCCGGATGGCTGGTTCGAACGGTACGTGCAGGAGAACTACGTCCATGTGGATCCCGTCATCTACCGCACAAAGATGTCGGACGAGGCCTTTGTCTGGTCGGAGGCACTTGCAGACAGGCCAGTCACTCGAGCCGCAAAGCGCGTCATGAACGAGGCCACAGAATTTGGGATGTATGACGGCTACAGCGTGCCGCTGCACTCCGTTGGCGGCTTTCAGGCGATCGTGACCTTCGGCGCCCGCAAAGTCGACCTGTCCCAGGAGCAGCGTGGCGCGCTGCACATCATTTCAATCTATGCGCACAACAGGTTGCGTGCTTTCCTGTCGGAAGGCACGGAAAAAAAAGCGCCTGCGGTCGCAAAGGTCACCCCACGGGAGCGTGAGGTGATCCTGTGGTGTGCCGCTGGCAAGACCAACTGGGAGATTGGCCAGATCCTTGGAATCTCGGAAAAAACCGTGCAACACGAGATTGCTTCCGCCAGCCGGAAGTTGAATTCCGTCAATCGTGCACAACTGATCGCCGAGTCGATTCGGCTTGGTCTAATCAGATAAATAGGCAGAACGGCCTATATTGAATTTGTCACCCATGTCGCAGTGTTTGCCCTGGCTTTTGGGGGGCTACAATGCTCGCGACAATTCTGGGTGCAGATGCGCTACGCCATGACGAACTCATGGAAAAGGTCTGGCAGTTTCGACATCGACAGTTCGTCGAGAGGTTGGGCTGGGAGGCCTGTCGGCGCCCGGACGGACGGGAGATCGACCAGTTCGACGGTGATCAGGCGATCCACCTGCCGCTCGTTATCGACGGCGAGGTCGTCGGCTACAGCCGACTTTTGCCGACGCTCCAGCCGCATCTGCTGTCGGACGTCTACCCGCATCTGATGGACGGAGCCGAATGGCCGCGTGCGACGCGCATCTTTGAATGGACCCGCTGCATCGCCGAGGCGTCCGACAAGACGATCGGCGGTGTTCCGATTTCCAACATCCTGATGACCGGCGTCATTGAGTATTGTCTCGTGGCCGGGATCGAAACCTTGGTGGTCGAGACGCATCCGAAACTGGTCAATCTTCTCGTGACGACGGGTTGGAACGTCATGCCGCTTGCGGCCCCAAGCGTGCTGGAAGGTGCGCTCATCGTACCAATCACGGCAAAGCCGTCGATGGCGGGTCTTTTGAGGCACCACGAGCTCTACGGGATCACCGGGAGCGTCCTCGATCTCGATTATGCACACGGCAATCCATTCGGGCCGTCGGCGCTATCGCGCCTCGCTTTCGTCGAGGAGCAACACGGAAATGTTCAATATGAAAGAATGGCAGGAGAATAACATGACGGATGGCAATTTCCCATCCTCCGATCTCTACGTGCGCTCCATGGTGGAGGAGCAGGTTCGCAGCTTGAGGGAGATCATCCGGGGCGTATCGCAAAAGGCGCCCCTCAGTGACGAGACCCTGTTTCTCGATCACCTGCTGCAAATGGTGTCGCTGGCAGCAGCCATCGAGGGCACGGATCGCAAGCGGGTCGGCGGTGGTCGAAAGCGTTCGCCTTCAGAGGCCGACCACCACCTGTCGGACATCCACATTGACGTCGCAAAGCTGGAGCTCGTCGCGCAACGCCTCGATCGCGCCCAGTAGATAATTGCGGACCTCGAGGCTGTCGCCACGGCTTTCACAGAGCCGTTCGAGGGCCTCGTCGATCTGGAAGAGACAGTCCTCGACATAATCATTGGCATCGACAGAGCTGACGGCTGTCTGAAGATGCTGCCTGAAGTTCGACTTCAGGCGGTCGCAGTCGCCGATGTCGGCTGGGAAGATCTGGGTCTTCAGATGGTTCAGTGTGTCGTGATACATGGAATCCCTAATGCAACCGATTGCAACTTCAGAATGTGGTCAGAAGTCTGCAGCGATTGCAATCGCAGAATGATACCACAGACGCCTATTCATGCCGTTTGATCCCGTCAGCCCAAAATTTGCCCGGTCTGGTTCGGTCGTTTGTAATGACGACATGCAACGGTTGCATTGGGCTAGCCAGCGCATAGCGACCACCTGGAATGCGGCAAGCGTTCGAATCAATCCCGCTTGATGCTGAGCAAGACGTCCCAGAGATTGGCGCCGGTTTCGAAGGCGCTGGCATTGGCCTTGAAGCCGATCTCACTCTGGATGAGTGATAGCATTTCCGTCGCCAGATTCACATTCGACAGGTCGTCGAAAGTTTGCTGACCGGAGGGGGCGACGGAGGCCGTCACGCCGCCGGGCTGGGAACTGGCGAATTTGGTTTCCAGCCGGTCATAGCCCGGTGTCATGGCATTGGCGACATTGTTCGCCGTGGACGCGAGGCGTGTCTTCTCCGCCTGCATGCCCGAAAGCGATATGCCCATGATTGCCGAAATGCTCATTGCCGTTCCTGCAGCGTGAAGTCCACAATGGCACGATAGACGATACGGGTTAGGTTTCTCCAAAGGCTTGCGGTTTCCAGAAGCTTTCGGTCCCTGCAGGAATGTCCCGTTTCCGCACGCGATTCGAGACCTAATTCGCAGCATCGGCAGCGGAACGGAAGCTGCGGGGCGGACAGGCAAAAAAGAACCCGGCGGTCTGCCGGGTTCTTCAACTGAGACGATTGTCGCGTTTATTCGATGATCTGAATGATCTGGCGAGTCTGGGGATCGACGATCACGCGGCGTTCGTTGACGATCGTATAGGAATAGTCCTCATAGCCATCGACCGGATAGAGTTCGACCGGATCCTCGATCACGCGGCCGATCAGCACGTCGCCCTCATAAGGAACCGAGCGCACTTCGCGCTCCATGACATAGGTTTCGACCGGGGCAGGCACCACGATGGTCGACTGGGTGGCGACCGGAGCCTGCTGGATGATGACAGTTTCCTGCGCATTGGCCGACGCCGAGAGCGTCATGAGTGCCGCTGCACCAGCGAGGATAAGAGTATTGCGCATGTCTGTTCTCCTGTGTTGGACAGCTTGAAGAACGGGCGCACGGCCATTCCGTTCCATCACAGGGTTTGTCGGACTGTTATCACAAATGAAGAACGCCGCCTCAAGGGCGGCGTTCAGCAGGCTATTTTAGGGCTGGCTGTCACTCTGCCGCTTCTGCGTAGGCTTCCATCGGCGGGCAGGTGCACACCAGGTTCCGGTCACCATAGACATTGTCGACGCGGTTGACCGACGACCAGTACTTGTCGACCCGGAAGGCACCCGGCGGGTAGCAGGCCTCTTCGCGGCTATAGGGACGATCCCATTGACCCACCAGATCCTCCACCGTATGGGGGGCGTTCTTCAGCGGGTTGTTGGTCTTGTCCATCCGGCCGTCCTCGATGGCGCGGGCTTCCTCGCGGATCGCCAGCATCGCCTCGCAGAAGCGGTCGATTTCCGCCTTGGTCTCCGATTCCGTCGGCTCGATCATCAGCGTGCCGGCCACCGGCCAGCTCATGGTCGGCGCGTGGAAACCGCAGTCGATCAGACGCTTGGCGACATCGTCGACGGTCACGCCGGCAGACGCCTGCAGCGGGCGGGTGTCGATGATGCATTCATGCGCCACGCGACCCGAGGCGGACGTGTAGAGCACGTCATAGGCGCCCTTGAGGCGTGCCGCGATGTAGTTGGCGTTGAGGATCGCCACTTTGGTTGCCTGGGTCAGACCTTCGCCACCCATCATCAGGCAGTATGACCAGCTGATCGGCAGGATAGACGGCGAACCGTAAGGGCCGGCCGAGACTGCACCCGGACGACCGTCGGTGACGACATGGCCCGGCAGGAAGGGTGCCAGATGCGCCTTGACGCCAATCGGACCCATGCCCGGTCCACCGCCGCCATGGGGGATACAGAAGGTCTTGTGCAGGTTGAGGTGGGACACGTCAGATCCGATGTCGCCGGGACGCGAAACGCCGACCATGGCGTTCATGTTGGCCCCGTCGAGATAGACCTGGCCACCATGCTGATGGGTGATCTCGCAGATCTCGCGCACCGTCTCCTCGAACACGCCATGGGTCGAGGGATAGGTGATCATGCAGCAGGAGAGGTTGTCGGCATGCTGTTCCGCCTTGGCGCGGAAATCGTCGAGATCGACGTCGCCGTTTTCCTTCGACTTCACCGGCACGACCGTCATGCCGACCATCTGGGCCGATGCCGGGTTGGTGCCGTGGGCTGAAGTCGGGATCAGGCAGACGGTGCGATGCGTATTGCCCCGCGACAGGTGATAGGCGCGGATCGTCAGAAGCCCCGCATATTCCCCTTGAGCACCCGAATTCGGCTGCATCGAGATCGCGTCGTAGCCGGTGACGGCGCAGAGCTTTTCCGATAGATCGTCGATCATCTCCTTGTAACCCAGCGCCTGATCGGCCGGCACGAAGGGATGGATGTCGGAGAATTCAGGCCAGGTGATCGGCAGCATTTCCGCCGTTGCGTTCAGCTTCATCGTGCAGGAGCCGAGCGGGATCATCGCCCGGTCGAGTGCCAGATCGCGGTCCGAAAGCCGGCGGATGTAGCGGGTCATCTCGCTTTCCGCGCGGTTCATGTGGAAGATCGGATGGGTCAGGTAATCGCTGGTCCGCAGCAGATCCGTCGGCAGACGGTAGTCTGCCTCGAACTCCGACACGGTGAATTTGCCACCAAAGGCGCGCCAGACGGCCTCAAGCGTGGCCGGACGCGTGCGCTCGTCGAGCGCGATGCCGACCTTGGTCTCGCCGACCTTGCGCAGGTTGACGCCTTCGGCGACGGCAGCCCGCATCACTAGGCCCTGCATGTGCCCGACCTCGACAGTGATCGTGTCGAAGAAGGTTTCGGGCTCGATCGTATAGCCGAGCTTTTCCAGGCCCTTGGCGAGAAGCACCGTCTTGCGATGGACCTGCTGGGCAATCGCCTTCAATCCTTGAGGACCATGGAAGACGGCATACATCGAGGCCATGACGGCGAGCAGAACCTGCGCGGTGCAGATGTTCGACGTCGCCTTCTCGCGGCGGATGTGCTGTTCGCGGGTTTGCAGCGACAGGCGATAGGCGCGGTTGCCGCGGGCATCGACGGAGACGCCGACCAGACGGCCGGGCATGGAGCGCTTGATTGCATCCTTGACCGCCATATAGGCCGCATGCGGACCGCCGTAGCCCATGGGAACGCCGAAACGCTGGGTCGAACCGATGGCGATATCAGCACCCATTTCGCCAGGCGATTTCAGGAGCAGCAGCGCCAGGATGTCGGCAGCGACGGCGGCAAGCGCGCCGGTCTGGTGCAGACGGGCGATCAGGCCGGAGAAGTCGCGGACATGGCCGTGCGTGCCGGGATACTGGAAGATCGCGCCAAACACTTCGGTCGGGTCGAGATCGGTGAAGGGATCGCCGACGGTGACGGTCCAGCCGAGCGGCTCGGCGCGGGTCTGGATGACGGCGATGGTCTGCGGGTGGCAGTCCTTGTCGACGAAGAAGCCGGTGGCCTTGGTCTTGGCGCTGCGCTGGCAGAGCGCCATGGCTTCGGCAGCAGCCGTTGCCTCATCGAGCAGCGAGGCATTGGCCACGTCGAGGCCGGTGAGATCGGTCACCATGGTCTGGAAGTTCAGAAGCGCCTCGAGGCGGCCCTGAGAGATTTCCGGCTGATAGGGCGTATAGGCCGTGTACCAGGCTGGATTTTCCAGGATGTTGCGCTGGATGACCGGCGGCGTGATGGTGCCGTAATAGCCCTGGCCGATCAGCGAGGTCAGGACCTTGTTCTTGTTTGCCGTCTCGCGCAGCTTGTCGAGCGCCTCGCGCTCGGTCATCGCCGCACCCCAGGTGAGCGGCACCTTCTGGCGGATCGAGCCGGGAACGGTGTCGTCGATCATCTCGTCGAGCGAGTGATAGCCGATCACCTTCAGCATTTCGGTCATTTCGGCCGGCGAGGGGCCGATATGGCGGCGATTGGCGAAGTCGTACGGATCATAATCCGTGAACTGGAATTCCGTCGTCATCAGGCGATCAGCTCCTTGTAGGCGGCCTCGTCGAGCAGGGCGTCGGCGTCAGAAGGGTTGGCGAGCTTCAGCTTGAAGAACCAGGCCGCACCTTCCGGATCGGAATTGACCAGCGACGGATCGTCGACGATCGCCTGGTTGATCTCGACCACTTCGCCATCGAGCGGGCAGTACACGTCGGAGGCTGCCTTGACGCTCTCGACGGTCGCGGCGGTGCCGTCCTTCTTGAAGCTAGACCCTTCGTCCGGCAGTTCGACGAAGACGAGATCGCCGAGTTGGCCGGCGGCATGCGCCGTGATGCCGACGGTCGCAACGCCGTCTTCGATCTTCAGCCATTCGTGTTCAGCGGTGAATTTCAGCATGGTTCTCTCCGGAGATTTTTTCTTCAGCGTTTGTAGGTGGGGGTGACAAAGGGAAGGGCGGTGACGGTCAGCTGCAACAGCTTGCCACGCACCTCCGCAAAGACCTGGGTGCCGGGGACGGACATATCGGTCGGGACATAACCCATGGCGATCGGGCCTTCGGCGCTTGGGCCGAAACCGCCCGATGAGACGTGACCGATCTCGGTCTGGCCTTCGGCATCGGAAAATAGCTTTGCCGGCGGGCGCACCGGCGCCTTGCCCTCGGGCTTCAGGCCGACGCGGCGGCGGGAAACGCCATTGTCGAGTTCGCCGAGGATGCGTGCTGCACCCGGAAAGCCGCCCGCACGGGCGCCACCGTTGCGGCGGACCTTCTGGATGCCCCATTCGATCGAGGCTTCAACCGGCGAGGTGGTCGTGTCGATGTCGTTGCCATAGAGGCAGAGGCCGGCTTCGAGGCGCAGCGAATCACGGGCGCCGAGACCGATCGCCTGACAGTCCGGCTGGTCGAGAAGCGCCTTGGCGAGATCGGCGGCGCGGTCTGATGGCACCGAGATTTCGAAACCGTCTTCGCCGGAATAGCCCGTGCGGGAGACGAGGGCAGGGATGTCGCCCAGAGACAGTTCACGCACATCCATGAACTTCATGGCTGCGACGTCGGTATTCAGCGCCGCAAGCACGGCTTCGGCCTTCGGTCCCTGCAGGGCCAGAAGTGCCCGGTCGTCATGCACGAGAACCTGCACGCCCGCCGGGAGCTTCGCCCGCATATGGGCTATGTCGGCATCCTTGCAGCCGGCATTGACCACGACCAACAGGCGTTCGCCGAGGCGGCTGATCATCAGGTCGTCGAGGATGCCACCATTGTCGTCGGTGAAGAAGCCGTAGCGCTGGCGGCCGTCGTTGAGGCCGAGTATGTCGACGGGAACGAGCATTTCCAGCGCCTTGGCCGCGTCATCATAGGTGCCGGAGGCGGCGACCAGCTCGACCTGGCCCATATGGGAAACGTCGAAGAGACCAGCGGCGGAACGGGTGTGCAGGTGTTCCTTCAGCACGCCGGCGGGATACTGCACCGGCATGTCGTAGCCGGCAAAGGGCACCATCTTGGCGCCGAGCGATACATGAAAATCGTAAAGGGGGGTGCGTTTGAGAGCAATCTGGTCGTCCAAGACGTCGCCTCCGGGTTTCAGCGCATATGCGCCGGCTCAAGTCAGGGCACGGTTATGCCGGTTCATGAGCCCCCTCTGTCCTTGTGCCTGAGATTGTTATCCCTTCGGCGCGGCCCGCTTTGGAAACGGGCCTCTCTCCAGAGTGCAGTCGACGCCTTGTGGTCCTTTTGCCTGAGAGTTTCCGGGGCGGTTGCTCCTTCGGCTCCGGATCAAACCGGTATCTCCCAACAAGGTCATGAAGGCATTATCCGGCGGGACCCTCTCTTGGCAAGGGGTGGCGTCGCTCGCGAGCAGATTTTTGTCGCTTGGGCGTCATGTCTGCGGCAGTCGGGCATTGGGCAGTACGGACTGCAGGCGCGGCATCTCGCCACTTGGCAGGACGGGCACATCGCGATAATGCAATGATTCGAACGGGGACGACGATGAAACCGAAGGTCAAGACAGCGACGATCATCCTGCGCATCTTCTGCGCCATCGTCTTCCTGTCGGTCGGTTTTGGTCATCGGACACCTGCCGCGATTGCGGCTGATGTTCAGTCGGCCGCCTACGCTTTGCCAGACGGCAGCTTTGCCGATCTCTGCATTGCAGATCAGGGTCAGAAACACGCTAAGCCCGCCGGCGATTGTGAAGCCTGCCGCCTTGCAGGCGCCGTCATCCTGCCTTCACCCTCGGATCAGTCCTGGCTTGTCAGTGCGTTTTCAAGCCTTGGGTTGATACTCCCCGTCGCCGCGACGGATCGCTCTCGGTATCTCCTCGACCGTCCCCGCCTGCGTGGGCCACCGCTCACCGTCTGATCGTTTTCACCAACAGACAATGACAGACGACCGCCGACGGCCAAGACGGACCGCGGCACGGAGAGACACCCATGAAGACCCAACTCTTATTCGCAACCACGATCGCAACGCTCGCCACGACCACGTCCGTGTTCGCGCATGCGACCTTCGCCAACCAGCCTGCCAAGGTCGGCTCCTATGTCGCCGCCACATTGCAGGTTCCGCACGGCTGCGACGGCAAGGCGACCAACGAAGTCCAGATCAAGCTGCCGGAAGGCTTCATCGCGGCCAAGCCGATGCCCAAGGCCGGCTGGGAGGTGGAAGTCATCACCGGCGACTATCAGAACAGCTACGACAATCACGGCAAGGCCGTGAAATCCGGCCCGGTCGAAATCCGCTTCAAGAACGGTGATCTGCCGGACAATTTCTATGACACCTTCACCGTCTACGGAAAGATCGCGGCCGGCGATCCAGCGACGGGCCTCGCTTTCCCGACGGTTCAGTTGTGCGGCACGGATGGCAAGGTTGTCTGGGACCAGATCGCCGCACCGGGCCAGGATCCCCATGCTCTCGATGGTCCGGCGCCCGTCCTGCAGCTCGTGGCAGCCGAAGGCGATGCGCATGGCGGCCACGGGGCACACGGCGCCCATGCTGCTCCCGATCAGGCTGCTGCCGCTGGACACGGCGCGCATGCCGCCCATGGCGAGCACGCGGGCCACGATGATCACATGGCCGCAGTCGATCCCGGTGGCTTTGCGGCCGTGACTGCAGGAGACCTCGAACTGACGGCCGGTTTCACCAAGGCCATGCTCCCCGGCCAGCCTGTCGGCGGCGGTTTCATCACCATCACCAACAAGGGCGGCGAAGACGACACGCTGGTGTCGGCAACCTCGGCCCAGGCCGGCGAAGTACAGCTGCACGAAATGGCGATGGAAGGTGACGTCATGAAGATGCGCCAGCTGACCGAAGGCATTGCGATCCCGGCCGGCGAGACGGTCGAGCTGAAGCCCGGCGGCCTGCACCTGATGTTCTTCAAGGTGGCAGAGGCCTTCAAGGAAGGTGCGACCGTCAACGTCACGCTCACCTTCGAAAAGGCCGGTGCCGTGGACGTCGTCCTGCCGGTCGGCCCGGCCAGAGGCAACTGATCTCCGCACTTTTCGCGAAACGGAAAGAAGCCGCGACCGGCCACCGGTCGCGGCTTCTCCTTCGGGTTAGAAGGGATCAGGCGACGGAGTTCTTGTAGGCCTCGATCGTCTCTTTCAAGGTGGCCTGCTCGAACTGCTGTTGCGTCGAGGTGAGGAAATACAAGGCCAACGCGGGTGGCTGTACGACATTCACCAGCGCCCGAAGCCGCAGGTCTTCACTCTGCGCCGCCTGCTGTGCCAGCACACGCGTGTGCTCTTCCACATAGGAGGCGCGGGACGCGCGCTGCGGCGGCTTCACCGGTTCCATCGCGTAGGCTGCGGTTTGGGCTGAGACTGTGACAACCTGTGTCATGAGCGCTTTTCCAGATATTACATAACGACATTAGCATAAACCACGGTTATCTATGCACCTTTAAGTCGAATGAGCGAATTTGAATAAAACTGAACGGGTTTCGGAGTTGGTCCAAACGGCCTCGTTTTGCGCCAGATCAAGGCGCGGCCCGGTTGCTTCTCTCATGATGCGCAGACATTCGAAGAGGGGCACGGACATGATCATTTTCGTCGGTTATGCGACGGTCGAAGGCCAGACCCGCAAGATCGCGGAAGCGGTGGCCACCGCTGTCGAGGCGCAGGGGCACCGGGCCCTGTTGTTCGACATCACCTTGGGCGGCGAATATGCAGTGTCCCATCCGCAAGCCGCGATCCTGTGCGCCCCTGTGCATGCGGCGCGTTATCCCTCAGCTTTTGCAAGTTTTGTGCGACAGGAGGCGTCCTGGCTGAGCAGCGTGCCCTCGGCTTTCGTCTCCGTGTCACTTCTCATTCGAAGCGAGTTCGAGGAGGAGCAGGAGGAGGCCATGCACTTCCCGGACGCTCTGGTGAGCGACAGCGGCTGGCGACCGACGATGATGCATCACTCCGCCGGCGCCTTGCGCTACACGGAATATGATTTCTTCAAGCGCTGGATCATCCGCCGCATGGCGGAGGTCGAAAACGCCCCGACAGACGTGAGCCGTGACCACGAATTCACCGACTGGAAGGCGCTCAGCGGTTTTGTCGGAGAATTCCTCGATAAGGCCAAGGGTTGACGCGGTTGCCTCAACCGGCTTGAACGGCGGTGACAACAGCCGTTTGAGCCGGAGGCATTCATGTTCCATATCCTGCTGGTCGCAGTCGGTGGCGCGATCGGATCGGTGGCCCGCTACCTGACAGGCATCGCCATGACGCGGCTTCTCGGGCCGGCCTTCCCCTGGGGCACGATCACCGTCAACATCGCCGGCTCGTTTGCGATTGGCCTCTTGACGGAACTGGTGGCCCGCAAGTTTGCGGCCCCAATGGAGATGCGTCTGTTGCTCGTCGTCGGTTTTCTCGGTGGCTTTACCACCTTCTCGTCCTTTTCCCTCGACACCATGGCGCTCGCCGAACGGGGCGCGATCCTCGCGGCATTTGGATATGTCGCGGCCAGCGTGACGCTTTCGCTCGCGGCGGCATTTGGTGGTCTCGCCCTGGGCCGCAGCCTGTTCTGAGCCCGGGTTCTGCATTTCCGCTTTCCCTTTGCGCCCGAAATCTACTAAAGGCACGGGACAAGTGGGTGGAGAACCCGAGCACGAAAGAATTCCCTGATGGCAGGCATCGAACATATCACCGTGGAAGCCGATGAGGCGGGCATGCGGCTCGACCGTTGGTTCAAGATCCACTATCCGGGTCTGGGCTTCGGCGCGCTCCAGAAGCTCCTGCGTTCCGGCCAGGTCCGTGTCGACGGCGGTCGCGTCAAGACCGATGCCCGCGTCCAGCCCGGTCAGGTGGTCCGTGTGCCGCCGATGGACGTCGACGCCAAGAAGACAGGCCCGATCGCAAGCCATGACCTGAAGCATGGCGACGACCACGAACTTCTGTCGCGCATGCTGCTGCACGAGGACGAGAAGGTCATCGTGCTGAACAAGCCGGCCGGCTTGGCCGTTCAGGGTGGTTCCGGCCTGAACCGTCACATCGACAAGATGCTCGAAGCCTGGACCAGCAGGAAGGGCGAGAAGCCGCGCCTGGTGCATCGCCTCGACCGCGACACCTCGGGCGTTCTCGTCGTCGCCCGCACGCGGGGTGCCGCCCAGAAGCTGACGGCCGCCTTCCGCGAGCGCGACACCAAGAAGATCTACTGGTCGCTGGTGAAGGGCGTGCCGCGCAAGCACGAGGACAAGATCTCGACTTGGCTCACCAAGGACCAGACCGATGAAGGCGACCGCATGCGGGTCTGCAGACACGGAGAGGACGGCGCGGACCACGCCATCACCTATTACCGTGTCATCGACACCGCAGCCCAGAACCTCGCCTGGCTGGAGATGGAGCCCTATACCGGCCGTACCCACCAATTGCGCGTCCACGCACTGCATATCGGCCACCCGATCATTGGTGACCCGAAATACTTCGACGAGGACCACAATTGGGATTTCCCCGGCGGCGTCCAGAAGCGCCTGCATCTGCATGCGCGTTACATCGACCTGCCGCATCCGAACGGTGGTCGCCTGAAGGTGACAGCACCGCTCCCGCCGCACATGGTCCAGACCTGGAACCTGCTCGGTCTCGACCAGCGCGATGGTGACAGGGACGCCGAATGAAGCTTGTTCTCTTCGATTGCGACGGCACGCTGGTCGACAGCGCCGGCCTGATCCATGAGGTCATGCGCCACACATTCATCGCCTTCGGCAAGCCGGAGCCCGCTTTGGAAACGACCAAGTCGATCATCGGCCTGACGCTCGATATCGCGATCGCCCGCATGGACGGCAAGCCACATGCCGATGACGAAGCGGTCGCGATGGCTGCTCACTACAAGTCGATCTTTGCAGAGGTCCGTCAGGCCTCGGGCTTCGGAGAGATCATGTTCGACGGCATCCGCGAAGTTCTGGATGATCTGATCGCGCGCGAAGACATCTGGCTCGGCGCCGTCACCGGCAAGTCGCGGCGCGGGCTGGAGATGATCCTTGAAGGGCACGGCCTCAAACCCCATTTCCTCTTCTGCCGCACGGCCGACGAATGCCCCTCCAAGCCGCATCCGGCCATGGTCAACGAATGCTGCGACGAGGCCGGGATCGCAACGAGGGAGACCATCGTGATCGGCGATGCGATCTACGACATGCAGATGGCCAAGGCCGCAGGCGCGACAGCGATCGGTGTCGCCTGGGGCTATGCCACACCGGACGAGCTCTGGAAGGCCGGAGCCGATGCTGTGGTCGAACGCCCCGCCGACCTTCTGGCCTATATTCACTAGGAGCCCTTGATGCGCGACGAACTCAGCCAGGACATTTTCGGGACATTCATTCCGGAACACAGCCACGAGGATCCTGTGCGCCGGGCGCAGATCCAGATGAAGCGTCCGCTGCCGAAGCGCTTCTACAAAAGCGTCGGTATGGAGGAGCGCGAGGGCGGATTCTCGATCACTCTGGATGGCAAGCCGGTGAAGACACCGGCCAAGAACTTCCTGAACCTGCCGACACGCGCGGCGGCCGAACTCGTGATGGCAGAATGGGCTGGGCAGGGCGAACACATCGACCCCGCGACCATGCCGATCACCAAGCTCGCCAACACCGCGATCGATGCCGTCTCCAACAGCCTCGCCGAGGTGTTCGACGAGATCGTCCGCTTTGCCGGCACGGACATGCTCTGCTACCGCGCCGACGGTCCGAAAGAACTCATCGACCGCCAGGCGGCCCGCTGGGATCCGGTGCTTTCCTGGGCAGCGACGGCCCACGGCGCCCGCTTCTTTCTGGTGGAAGGCGTCATGCATCAGGAGCAGCCGGCCGAGGCCGTTGCGGCTTACGCGCGCGCCCTCGAACGTTACCGTGATCCCTTCCTGATCTCCTGCGTCAACGTCGTGACGACACTCACCGGCTCGGCGGTTCTGGCACTTGCTCATGCGGATGGCGCTTTTGACCTCGACGAGGTCTGGTCGTTGGCACATCTCGACGAGGACTGGACGATCGAGCATTGGGGCACCGATCTGGAGGCCGAGGCGAGGCGCGAGGCCCGCTACGGCGAATATGCGTCGGCCGCAGCGCTCTTCCAGGCGCTTCAGCCGCAAAGTTAACCGTCCACTAACCATAAATGGCGAATTGTCGGATTGGTCCAGAATCACCAGTCCGGGGTCGTCATGTTCACTCGCAGTCTCCGCATCGCCGCAGCCGTCGGGCTCCTCATGATGTTGGCATCCTGTTCGCTGCTGCATGGCCGAAGCATCGACCGGCCGCTGATCTACTACGTCCGCAATGTCACCGTTATGGCTGACGCCCGCATCCCGCTCGACCTGATCGAAAGCGTCGATCGTCGGGTCTCGTCCGCGATCGCCGCGACACGTCCGCCCCAGGGTGCCGAACGTGTCGTGCTGCTCGTCAAGATCGACCGCCTCGGCTTCGGGGAGGGCGCGCGCCGTCGTCTCGCCCAGGTGAAGTTCACGGTGACGGCGACCTCCGTTGAGACGGGTGAGCCGGTGGCCCAAGGGGCGTTCACGGTGAACAGTCCGACGGATGAACCGCGCTGGGCCCGTCAGGCGCTGGCCGAGGAGATCGCCGCGCGCATCCGCTTTGCCTTTTCGCTGACCACACCCCGGATCCGCAAGGCCATGCCGCCGGCCCGTACCATCTCCACGCGTCTCAAGACCGATCCGGCACCGGTGATCGTGCCGAACACGTCGGCCGGATCCACACGCGCCGCCATTGCTCCGATGTCGTCGTCGCAGAAACCCGTCGTGGTCACGGCACCTGTCATTCCGACTGCACCCGTAGCCCAGGAAATGGCCGCTCCGCCGGTGATCGAGGCTCAACAAACGCGTCCCGCCGCGCCGGCGCAGCCGGCCCGTCGGTCTGCCGATATCGTTGAGGGCACACCTGTGGAGCAGGGCGCGGTCGGCACGATTCGCCTTCGGCCCGACTGCGACCCGGCCGTGACAGCGGATTGCGCGGCGGCGCCGTGATTCCCCACGTGGCGCAAGCGCGCATCGCAGCGCCGCAGCCGTGATTGACTCGCCCCCCACCTCGGCCTAATCCTCGTCATGGATGGTTTCCGGACGGCAGAGATGTTGTCCGGAGAGCAAAAGGGAATGCGAAGGCGTGGACCCATATCGGGCACACCGAACGCAGCCGACCCCGCGACTGTATTGCAACGAGGGTTCTCCATCCGCTCTGCCGGTTTTGATGGCGACGGGTCGCGGGGTGCGACCGGCCTTTCGAAGACCGCAGGACGGAAAAGCCACTTGGGTGGCAGCACGATCAGCCGGGGTTGGACGCCTCTTTCTCTACGAATCGTCCGCTCTTTCGTGTTGTCGCAAACCCTGGGAAGGCGAGGAGAACCCGACGGTCCTTTCAAAGACCACGACCTGCGAGCCAGGAGACCTGCCATCCACGGGCATGGTGCCCACACTGGGGAGGTTTCCCCGTTGCCAGCACGGAGGTTGTCGTGGCGACGTTTTGCATCCGCGGGTCCGCGAGGCCCCGCCGGTGCCGGTCCGTTTTGGCGGATCGTGCATCGATTGATTCTTTGCGCATGCCCGTAGCATGCGCCGTCGCAGTTTTGCGTGCGGTCGGAGGCCCTAGGACTCCATGACCGCATCCCATTCCCGATCCATCCTGGTTCTCGGCGGTGCCCGCTCGGGCAAGTCGCGTTTTGCCGAAGGTTTGGCGCGCGACACCGGCTTAGAGAAGATCTACCTTGCCACCGGCCGCGCCTGGGACGACGAGATGCGAGCGCGCATCGAGACCCACAAGGCCGACCGTGTCGATGATGGCTGGACCACCCATGAGGAACCACTGGACCTGATCGGTGCGCTGAAGACGCTAGATCAGCCCGACCACGTCATCCTCGCCGACTGCCTGACGCTCTGGGTCACCAATCTGATGATGGAAGAAGGCCGTGACGTCGACGCAGACGGCGCGGCACTCGCCGCCAGTCTTAGGGAATTCCAGGCCACCGTCATCTTCGTCTCCAATGAAGTCGGCCTAGGCATCGTGCCCGAGAACAAGATGGCCCGCGCCTTTCGCGACCATGCCGGACGTCTCCACCAAGCCATCGCCGCAGAAGCGGCTGAAGTCTATTTTATCGCGGCAGGTTTGCCGTTGAAAATGAAGGGTTGAACCATGTTGCAGCAGAAAATCCCCGCCACCGTCATCACCGGCTTTCTCGGCGCGGGCAAGACCACGATCATCCGCAACATGCTGATGAATGCCGGCGGCAAGAAGATCGCGCTGATCATCAACGAATTCGGTGACCTTGGCGTCGATGGCGACGTCTTGAAGGGCTGCGGCGCAGACAATTGCACAGAGGACGACATCATCGAGCTCACCAACGGCTGCATCTGCTGCACGGTCGCCGACGACTTCGTGCCGACCATGCTGAAGCTGCTGGAGCGTGACGTGAAGCCCGACCACATCGTCATCGAAACCTCTGGCCTGGCGCTGCCACAGCCGCTGGTCGCCGCCTTCAATTGGCCGGACATTCGCACCCGCGTCACCGTCGATGGTGTCGTCACCGTCGTCGACAGCGCTGCCGTCGCCGCCGGTCGTTTCGCCGACGACCATGACGCCGTAGCCGCCCAGCGCGCCGAGGACGACAGCGTCGACCACGAAAGCCCGATCGAGGAACTGTTCGAGGACCAACTGACCTGCGCCGACCTCATCGTTCTCAACAAGACGGACCTCTTGGACGCAGCCGGCATTGCCGCCGTGCGCGCCGACGTGACCAGCCGCACAAGCCGCAAGCCGTCGATGATCGAGGCGAAGAACGGCGAAGTGCCGTCGCTCGTCCTGCTCGGCATTGGCGCCAGCACCGAAGACGACATCGAGAACCGCAAGTCGCATCACGAGCTGGAGCACGAGGCGCTGCATGCCTCCGGCGAGGACCACGACCATCATCATGATCACGACGAATTCGAGAGCTTCGTTCTGAAGCTCGGCGCGATCAAGGATGCCTCGGATTTCATCGACCGCCTGAAGCCGGTCATCACCAAGCACGACATCCTGCGCCTGAAGGGCTTCATCGACGTGCCCGGCAAGCCGATGCGCCTCGTCATCCAGGCCGTCGGCACCCGCATCGACACCTATTTCGACCGTCCCTGGACATCGAGCGAAAAGCGCGAGACGCGCATCGTTGTCATCGGTCTGCACGAATGGGACTTCGGTGGCGTGGTCGAAGATGTCCAGGCAGCGGCCGGCTGATCCATGCATCTGCTTCTCGCCCAGAAGGGATCGATCAGCGACGGCGACGAGGCGATCGATCTCGGCCAGACGCCGGGGGACGTGCTGTTCCTCTCGGCGGCCGACACGGAGCTTGCGGCCATTGCCGCAGCCGTGCAGGCGAGGGGCGACCACACGCTTCGCTGGCGGCTCGCCAGCCTGATGAACCTGAAACATCCGATGTCGGTCGACACCTATATCGAGCGCACGGCGCGCCACGCGCGGTTGATTGTTGTCAGGGCGCTGGGTGGTGCGAGCTATTTTCACTATGCGCTGGAAGCGCTGCATGCTGCCGCGCGCCGAAGTGGCGGGACGATCATCGTACTGCCGGGCGATGACAAGCCGGACGAGGGGCTAAGGCCTTTCCAGAACTGCATCGACGAAGATCGGCAGGCGCTGTGGACCTATCTGACCGAAGGCGGGGCGGGGAATGCCTCGGCGTTTGTATCCTATGCCGAGGCTATTCTCGATGGCACCGACCGACCGGAGCCCGCGCGGCCTCTGCTGAAAGCCGGCATCTGGTGGCCGGGCAGGGGCGTAATCGGTGTCGAGGAATGGGAAAGGCTGGCTCTCCCTTCTCCCCGTTTACGGGGAGAAGGTGCCCAAAGGGCGGATGAGGGGCAACCCGCAGAGGAAGACCAGCCCCTCACCCTGACCCTCTCCCCGCAGGCGGGGAGAGGGAATGTCGTCCCCCTCTGCTTTTACCGCGCCCTCGTTCAGAGCGGTGAAACAGCGCCGGTCGAAGCCATGGTCGATGCCTTGAAGGCTGAGGGACTGATCCCGCTTCCGGTCTTCGTCTCGAGCCTCAAGGACCAGGTCTCGGTCGACACGCTGCGCGCCATCTTCACCCGTTTCCCGCCATCGGTGGTCATCAACACGACCGGTTTCGCCGTCTCGACCCCGGGCGCGGAAAAGCCGTCGACCGTGCTCGACGAGACGGGCGCCGTCGTGCTGCAGGCGATCTTCTCATCCTCGCCACGCAGCACCTGGGAGGGCTCGACCCAGGGCCTCAGCGCCCGCGATCTGGCGATGAGCGTCGCCTTGCCGGAAGTGGATGGCCGCGTGCTGACACGCGCCGTCTCTTTCAAGTCCAAGGCGCGGTTCGACGAACGCGTCGAGACCAATCTCGTCAGCCACGAGCCGGATGCTGGCCGCATGCGCTTCGTCGCGGAGCTCGCCGCCAATTGGGCGACACTTCGCGCGACCGAGCCTGCGGATCGTCACGTGGCGCTGATCATGGCCAATTACCCGAACCGCGACGGACGCCTTGGCAATGGTGTTGGACTTGATACCCCAGCAGGAACGATCGAAGTGATGCGCGCCATGCGCGACGCCGGTTACGACGTCACCGATCTGCCCGCTGACGGCGATATGCTGATGCAAGCCTTGATGGCCGGCCCGACCAATGCGGCGAATGACGGACGGGTTGTCCGGGAGCGTCTTTCAGTTAGCAATTACATTGAGTTCTTCCAGGATCTTCCCAAAGAGGTTCAGGACCGAGTCACCGCCCGATGGGGTGCCCCGGAGACCGACCCCTTCCATCTCGACGGTGCCTTCGCGCTGCCGCTGATGCTCTTCGGCAAGCTCATGATCGGCATCCAACCGGCCCGTGGCTACAACATCGACCCCAAGGAAACCTATCATTCCCCAGACCTCGTCCCGCCGCATGGCTATCTCGCCTTCTACGCCTTCCTGAGGCGGGAATTCGGCGCGCAGGCCATCATCCACATGGGCAAACATGGCAATCTCGAATGGCTGCCGGGCAAGGCGCTGGCACTGTCTGAGACCTGTTTCCCGGAAGCCATCTTCGGGCCGCTCCCGCATCTCTATCCCTTCATCGTCAATGATCCCGGCGAAGGTACCCAGGCCAAGCGCCGGACCTCCGCCGTCATCATCGACCACCTGACGCCACCGCTGACGCGGGCCGAAAGTTATGGCCCGCTGAAGGATCTGGAAGCGCTGGTCGACGAATACTACGAGGCCGCGGGCGGCGATCCGCGCCGGCTGGTCCTGCTGAAAAAGCAGATCCTGGAACTGATTGCCGATATCGGCCTCGACCAGGATGCCGGCATCGCGAAAGGCGATGCGGAGGATCAGGCGCTGGAAAAGCTCGACGCCTATCTCTGCGACTTGAAGGAAATGCAGATCCGTGACGGGCTGCACATCTTCGGCCTTGCGCCGGAGGGGCGGCTGTTGACAGATCTTGTTGTGGCGCTCGCCCGCGTGCCACGCGGTCAGGGCGAGGGCGGTGATGCCAGTTTGCAGCGGGCGATCGCGGGGGATCTGCAGCTGCTCTCCCCCCTTGTGGGGGAGATGTCGCCGCAGCCGACAGATGGGGGTATGCTCCAGGCGCAGAGGTTTGATTTACCCCCCTCTGGCCTGCCGGCCATTTCCCCCACAAGGGGGGAGAAGGGCACTACCGCCGCCGGTGTGCCCCCTTCTCCCCGCAGCCAAGGAGAAGGTGCCCGAAGGGCGGATGCGGGGCAGATTTTCGACCCCCTCGACTGCGTGATGTCTGATCCCTGGACCGGGCCAAAACCCGCGATCCTCTCCGACATCACTGACGCCCCCTGGCGCACCCATGGGGACACCGTGGAGCGCATCGAACTCCTCGCGGCCAAATTCGTTTCCGGAGAAATGGCCTGCCCGGAAGACTGGCCGCGAACGAAAGCGGTGCTCGCCGAAATCGAAACTCGCTTGAAACCCGCCGTCGTTTCCTCCGGCCCAGCCGAAATCGAGGGCCTGCTAAAAGGTCTTGCCGGCCGCTTCGTGCCCCCCGGTCCCTCCGGCGCACCGACGCGTGGGCGGCCGGACGTGCTACCGACGGGCCGAAATTTCTACTCCGTCGACAGCCGCGCCGTGCCGACACCGGCGGCTTACGAACTGGGCAAGAAATCCGCCGAGCTGTTGATCCAGCGTTATGTCCAGGATCACGGCGAATGGCCGACCTCCTTCGGCATCACCGCCTGGGGCACTTCCAACATGCGCACCGGCGGCGATGATATCGCTCAGGCCTTGGCCCTTGTTGGGGTCAAGCCCCTCTGGGACATGGCGTCGCGCCGCGTCACCGGCTTCGAGGTGATCCCGATGGCCATGCTCGGCCGGCCGCGTGTCGATGTCACGTTGCGCATCTCCGGCTTCTTCCGTGACGCCTTTCCCGAGCAGATCGCGCTCTTCGACAAGGCGGTGCGCGCGGTCGCAGGCCTCGACGAGGACGAAGGCGACAATCCGATCGCCGCCCGGGTCCGGGCAGAGACGGGCAAACTGGTCGCCGAAGGACTCGATGAAATACAGGCCGCCCGTCGCGCCGGTTACCGAGTCTTCGGCTCCAAGCCAGGCGCCTATGGTGCGGGCCTGCAGGCCCTGATCGATGAGAAGGGCTGGACTGATCGCGCCGATCTCGCTGAAAGCTACCTCGTCTGGGGCGGTTATGCCTATGGCGCGGGCGAGGAGGGCAAGGCGGAACGCGGCCTGTTCGAGGAACGGCTGCGCTCCGTCCAGGCGGTGGTTCAGAATCAGGACAACCGCGAGCACGACCTGCTCGACAGCGACGACTACTACCAGTTCGAGGGCGGCATGACGGCAGCGATCGAGCATGTGGCGGGTGTGAGGCCGAAGGTCTATCACAACGACCATTCGCGGCCGGAGAAGCCTGTGATCCGCAGCCTGGAGGAAGAGATCGGCCGCGTCGTGCGCGCCCGCGTCGTCAATCCCAAATGGATCGAGGGTGTCATGCGCCATGGCTACAAGGGTGCCTTCGAGATCACCGCGACGGTTGATTATATGTTCGCTTTCGCCGCAACGACCGGCGCCGTGCGCGACCACCATTTTGAAGCCGTCTATCAGGCCTTCGTCCTCGACGAGCGCGTGCGCGACTTCATGACGGAAAAGAACGCCCCCGCTCAGAAGGAGTTGGCCGAGCGCCTGATCGAGGCAATCGACCGCGGATTGTGGACGCCGAAGAGCAATTCGGCCAAGTTCACCCTCGTTGAGATGGTTGAAGGAGAGCAACATGCCTGATGTTCACAGTGGAAAACCGATGGCCTTGAGCGGCCATTGCCTGTGTGGTGGCGTGCGCTTCCGCACGACTGGCCTCGTCCGAACCTCCGGCCATTGCCATTGCGAAAGCTGCCGGCGCGCCGCTTCGTCGCCGGTCACCACCTTCTTCACCGTCCCGCGCGAGGGCGCCGAACTTGGCGGCGAGAGCCTGCGTTTCTATGCCTCCTCGCCGGGCGTACGCCGCGGCTTCTGCGGCAAGTGTGGATCGCCGATGTCCTTTGAGACGGAGCGCCGGCCCGACGATATCGATTTGTATGTCGCAAGCCTGGATGCCGGGCTTTCCGTTCCGATCCGCGAACACTGGCACTGGGACGAACGCGTTGACTGGCTTGATATCGTCGACGACCTGCCGAAGAGCGAGGGCGGGGTGTGACGGAGCTTGTGCATATCGAGCTGGTAGCCGGTGATGACGATGCCTTGGCTAGGGCTGTCGATGGCATTCTCGATGAGGCGGCAGCAGCGCTGGGACGGCGGTTCGAGGGCCGAAAGGTTCAGCTGCGGGCCGTAGACGCCGGGGGCGCTATGTTGGGTGGGCTGATCGGCGCGCATTTGCAGCGATGGTTTTTCGTCAAGCTGCTGGCCGTATCGCCCGAAGCGCGCGGCAGAGGCATCGGCGCCAAGCTACTTGCACGAGCAGAAACCCACGCGCGCGAGGAGGGACTTGTCGGCATCTATCTCGACACCTTCGATTTTCAGGCGCCGCGCTTTTACCTGCGCGAGGGCTATCGCGAAATTGGCCGGCTGCCAAAGATCGGCGATGCCCCGCAGCGCATCTGGTTTGCAAAAAAATTCAACGATACCGGGAGTACCACATGACCGAGGAAATCACTGGCACCGGCGAGGCCGATCTCGCCCGCCACGCGGAGAAGATGGCAAAGAAAAAGGCCGCCCGCGATAAGATCATGGCGACCAAGACGGGTGAAAAGGGCCTGATCATTGTCCATACGGGCAAGGGCAAGGGCAAGTCGTCAGCCGCCTTCGGCATGATCTTCCGACACATCGCCCATGGCAAGAAATGCGCCGTGGTCCAGTTCATCAAGGGTGCCATGTCGACCGGCGAACGCGATCTCATCCTGAGGCACTTCAGCGATCTCTGCGATTTCCACACCATGGGCGAGGGTTTTACCTGGGAGACCCAAGACAAGGCGCGCGACATCGCCATGGCGAAAGCCGCTTGGGAGAAGGCCAAGGAATTGATCCGCGATCCATTGAATTCCATGGTGCTGCTCGACGAAGTGAATATCGCCATTCGCTATGACTACATCGATCTTGCCGAGGTACTGGAGTTTCTGGCGACTGAGAAGCCACCGATGACCCATGTCGTCTTGACCGGCCGCAACGCCAAGGACGAGCTGATTGAACTCGCCGATCTCGTCACCGAGATGGAATTGGTGAAGCACCCCTTCCGCTCGGGCATCAAGGCGCAGATCGGCGTGGAATACTAAGCGGCTAATCTCCGCGCCAATCTCTCAACTTCTTAGAAAATCGGGGAGAGCCCGATTGTGGATCACGGATAGGATTTCGATGTCGGGTGATCGGATTGCGTAGAAGATAACGTGCTCTCCTTGAGGAAAGGAATAGCAATTTTCACGGAGTTCAGGGCGTGCCTTGCCGAGGCGGGGATTTTCGACGAGCCATTGAAGCCTCTGCCGCAATGCGCCAAGATATTTGCGGCGCTGCGCATTTCCCCATTGCCGTGCGGTGTATTCATTGATCGCCTTGAGATCGTCCGCTGCTTTCAGCGTTAGGCGATACCGACCGCTCACGGCGCCGCGTCCGCGACATCAGCCTCCAATAGGCGATCGAGAAAGTCGTCCTCGGCAAACTCGCCCCGTTCGGCCTGCCTGCGGCCTTCGTCGATATTGCGGCGTAGCTCAGCAAGCTTACGGTCTTGGTCTTCGAGACCCTTCAAAGCGTCGCGAACAACCTCGTCGGCAGACGCATAGCGTCCGCTCCTGACCTGTTCGTCTATATAGCTTTCCCAATGCGCTCCAAGATCGATTGCTGTCTTCGCCATGGCTCCTCGCAACGGGCGCTGTCAGCCCTTGAGGGACTATAGCCGTTGGCGGCCGTGCTTGCAAAGCCGCGAAGCGTCAAAACCCGATCCACACCCGGATCGGATTGGTCGGATCGGCAAGCAGCTTGATGGCAAGTGCCACGCAGGTGATGACCAGCAGCGGCTTGATGATCTTGGCGCCCTGGCGCATGGCAAAACGCGAGCCGGTCTGGGCGCCGAGGAACTGGCCGACGCCCATCAACAGGCCGACCTTCCACAGAACCACGCCGCTTGCGACGAAGACGAGGAAGGCACCGACATTCGAGCCGAGGTTCAGGAGCTTGGTATGGGCGGTCGCCTTCAGCAGGCCGAAGCCGGCGAGGGAGACGAAGGCCAGCATGAAGAAGGAGCCGGTGCCGGGGCCGAAGACGCCGTCATAGAGGCCGATCAGCGGCACGAGCGTGAGGCCGAAGACGAAAGGCGTCATCCGCTGATGGCGGTCTTCGTCTGAAATGTTTGGCTTCAGCGCGAAGTAGAGCGCGATAGCGACGAGCAGGAAGGGCATCAGCACGCGCAGCACGTCGCCCGGCACCACGGTCGCGATCAGCGCGCCGATGGCACCACCGATCACGGCCATCGCGGCCATCGGCAGTTGCTTCCTGAGGTCCACATGGCCCTTGCGCGCATAGGCGATGGTGGCAGACCCTGCCCCGAACATCGATTGCAGCTTGTTTGTACCCAAGGTCTCAAGCGGTGGAATACCTGCGATCAACATGGCCGGAATGGTGATCAATCCGCCGCCGCCGGCGATCGAATCGATGAAACCGGCAATGAAGGCGGCGACAAACAAGAGCAGAAGGGCTTGGAAGGCGAGATCGACCACGGGGAGACTCGTGAGGAGGGTGTCAAATGTGCCGCCCTTGTGAACCAATCAGGTCGGCTCCGCAACCGGCCAGGTCCGTCGCGCGTGTCGCGAGCGGGACATTCTGTGAACTGCCGCATCCGTCACACAATGCGCCGCAATCCGGTTTGACCGTTCGCTGACGCTTCGATAAAGCTCATGACAATGTGCGACGGCGCCTGTTCGACAGGCTGGAAATAGTCCGGTGCGGCCGACCCAATCAGGGGGCCAATTCCGGAGCTGTCCCAAAGGCCATGGACCACGCCTGAAGAGGTGGGAGGTTCGGCGCTTCGTACAGGCAGACAAAACGAAGCAGGGAGGCCTTTATCTATGGCGGAAAAACTCGGAATCATGGTCTGCGGCCACGGCAGCCGCAACCAGAATGCGGCCAAGGAATTCGCCGTGATCGCGGAGGCGCTGCGCGCCCGCAACCCCGATATGCCGGTCGAATACGGCTATCTCGAATTCTGCAACCCGGTGATTTCGGCCGGTCTCGACAGCCTGCGCGACCAGGGCGTCACCCGCGTGCTGGCCGTCCCCGGCATGCTGTTTGCTGCCGGCCACGCCAAGAACGACATTCCCTCGGTGCTCAACACCTATCAGGCACAGAACCCGGGCATGGTGGTCAATTACGGCCGCGAACTGGGCATCGACCTGAAGATGATCCGCGCCGCTGGTGATCGCATTCAGGCTGCCGTCGATGAGGCAAACGAGACGCTCGGCTTCGTCGAGAAGCATGAAACGCTGCTGATGGTTGTCGGTCGCGGCTCGTCGGATCCGGACGCCAATTCGAACGCCACCAAGGTCATGCGCATGCTTTGGGAAGGCATGGGCTTTGGCTGGGGCGAAACCTGTTATTCGGGTGTCACCTTCCCGCTGGTCGAACCTGGCCTGACACATGCCGCCAAGCTCGGCTACAAGCGCATCGTCGTGTTCCCGTATTTCCTCTTCACCGGCGTGCTGGTGAAGCGCATCTACAGCTATACCGACGAAGTGGCCGCGCGTTACCCCGAGATCCAGTTCGTCAAGGCGAGTTACCTGAATGACCACCCGCTGGTCCTCGATGCCTTCCAGGATCGGGTCAAGGAAATCCTTGAAGGCGCGGCGGTGATGAACTGCCAGATGTGCAAATACCGCGAACAGGTGCTCGGCTTCGAAGCCGATGTCGGCCAGCGCCAAGAGAGCCACCACCACCATGTCGAAGGCATCGGCGGCGGACTGGAAAACTGTCCCTGCAATGGGGACTGCGATGCCTCCTGCCGCGATCAGGATTTCTGTCGCGAGCATGGCCTGCCGTGGACCCCGTTGCACAGCCATGCGGAACCGGCACCTCTGAAGCCCGTGCCCGTCGAGCCGACCTTCGACTATGCGCCGTCCTTCACGCTCGGCGGCAAGTATGGGGCGCTCAAGGACAAGGCACCCGACGCCGATCTGCAGGCCGTGATGGACGCGCCGACCTCTGGCAAGGCCGCACAGCATGAGCATGGTCCGAATTGCGGCTGTGGTCATCACGACCATGATCATGGACACGACCACAACCATGCCCATGGGCGCGATCATGGCCACCATCATCATGGTCACGATCACGGACATGACCACGCGCATGAACATGGCCATGCGCACGGCCACGATCATCACCACGCGCCCTATCCGCATGCCGACCATCCGCTGGGGCCGAAGTCGATGCAGAAGAAAAAGTAATGCCACTCTTCGATCGCATCCTGATCGTCGACTGGTCCGGTGCCGGACAACCGGTGACGGGCAAGAACTCGCTCTGGGCGTGCCTCGCTCGGCGCGAGGGGGATCGGGTTGTGATCGACTGGAACGAGAATTTTTCGACCCGTCATGCCTTCATGCAGCGGCTCGACGCGGTGGTCGGCGCGGCCGTCGTGGAAGGCCAGCGCTTGCTCTGCGGATTCGACTTTGCCTTCGGCTATCCGACGGGTACTGCCGAGCGACTGACGGGCAGCGCCGACTGGCGTGCCCTGTGGCGCAAGATTGCTGACGAGATCGAGGACGCGCCTGACAACCGCAACAACCGCTTCGAGCTCGCCTCGCGCTGGAACGCCACGCATTTTGCCGGCGAGCCGCGCTTCTGGGGCAGGCCGCATCAGCATACCTATGCCGATCTCTCCGACAAAAAGCCGCCCGCGCCAACAAACGCGCCGCTCGCATTCCGCCGCTCGGAGCATTTTGCCGAGGGAGCGAAATCCGTCTGGCAGCTCACCTACAACGGCTCGGTCGGTAGTCAGACACTGCTCGGCATCGCCTGCCTGTCGCGCTTTCTCGACGAGAGCGGTCACGGTGAAAACGTCGCCGTCTGGCCGTTCGAGACGGGTTTTGCAGGCACCTTCGAAAAACCTGTGGTTCTCGCGGAGATATACCCGTCGCTTTTTGCGCTGCCAGAGGGCGACGAGATAAAGGATGCCCTTCAGGTCGGGACCGTTGCTGAGGCCTTTGCGCAGTTCGATGTGGATGGCCGGCTTGGCACCCTGCTTGATCGCCCGGCAGTGTTGACGGATGACGAGGTCGCCGTTTCGATTGCGGAAGAGGGCTGGGTGCTGGGGATCGGGCATCGGGATCTGGTAATCTCGGGCGAAGACACTCTCCTCTGGCCTGCAGGCCATCTCCCCCACAAGGGAGGAGAGGTGAATGCGGCCGCGACCGTCGGGCACTCCCCATTCTCCCCCCGTGTGGGGGAGATGTCGCGTAGCGACAGAGGGGGGTATCCGCACGCCGAAACGGGGCCACTCGACTACATCCGCGACCCCGCCGAAATCTACCGCCAGTCCTTCGCCACCATCCGCGACGAAACCGATCTCAAGCGATTCCCGACCGTCCTGCAACCTTTGGTCATCCGCCTCATCCATGCCTGCGGTATGGTCGATCTCGCCGATGACGTCAGGTGGTCGGACGGCGCCTTCGAGGCCGGTGCCGCGGCGCTTGAAAAGGGCGCATCCGTCCTCGTCGATGTCGAGATGGTCCGTCATGGCGTCATCCGCCGCCTGCTCCCTGGCGAAAACGAGATACTCTGCCTGCTCAACGACGAGCGTGTGCGCCCGAAGGCCGTGGAGATCGGCAACACCCGCTCGGCTGCCCAGGTCGACCTCTGGGACGACCATCTCGGTGGCGCCGTCGTCGCCATCGGCAATGCACCGACGGCGCTTTTCCGGCTACTGGAGCGCATCGATGCCGGAGCACCGAAGCCGGCAATCATCCTCGGCTTTCCCGTCGGTTTCGTTGGTGCCGCCGAAAGCAAGGATGAACTGATCGCCAATTCCAGGGGCATTCCCTATATCGCGGTGTGTGGTCGTCGCGGCGGCTCGGCCATGGCCTCTGCTGCCGTCAATGCCTTGGCGGGAGGGCTCGGCACCAATGTCTGACGCGCCGCACACGTCCTGGCTCACCATTATCGGTATAGGCGACAACGGGCTGGAAAGCCTGACGCCCGAGGCGCAGGCCGTCGTCTGGCAGGCGGAAACGCTTGTCATCGGCGAGCGACTGGATGCGGTCATCGACGGATCGAATTTGCCCCAGCTGAAGCGGATCCTCACCTGGGGCGCTGGTTTTCGCGAAACACTCGCTGAAATCCTGAAGCTGCGCGGCACGCCCGTGACGATCCTGGCCACGGGCGACCCCATGCATTTCGGTATTGGCGCTACGCTGCGGCGGTATGTGTCGGCCGACGAAATGTTTGTCCTGCCGAGCCCATCGGCCTTTTCACTGGCCGCTGCCCGGCTCGGCTGGCCACTGCAATCGGTCACGCAGATCTCTCTGCATGGCCGCCCGCTCGCTTTCCTCAACCGCCATGTCATGCCACGTGCCCGCATCCTCGCGCTGACCTCCGATGCCTCCACCGTCCAGGCTGCGGCTGTGCTCTTGGCCGAGCGCGGCTTCGGTGCCTCGGTGCTACAGGTGCTGGAACACATGGGCGGCACGAAAGAACGTATCCTGCGCATGACGGCGCTCGAAATGGCCGAGACTTGCCCTGTCATTTCCGATTTCAACACGCTGGCCATCGACTGTGCCTGGGACGGACCGCTTCTGGCTCCTGTGCCGGGCCTTCCCGACGAGGCCTTCCGCCATGACGGGCAGCTGACCAAGCGGGAGATCCGCGCGGCAACGCTGGCCCAGCTCGCACCCTTTCCCAATGCCCGCCTCTGGGATGTCGGCGCTGGTTGCGGCTCGATCGCGATCGAGTGGATGCGCTCCGGCATGGGCGCGAGGGCGATCGCAATCGAGGCCAAACCCGAGCGGCTGGCAATGATCCGCGAGAATGCCCAAACCCTCGGCGTGCCTGACCTCGACGTTGTCGAGGGCGAGGCACCGGCGGTGCTTGGCGGTCTGAAGACTCCTGACGTCATCTTCATTGGCGGTGGCATCAGCGGCGAGGGGCTGTTCGAGGCCTGCTGGACAGCGCTGGCCCCCGGCGGACGACTGGTCGCCAATGCCGTGACGATCGAGGGCGAGGCCAAACTCGTCGATCTGCGCAGCCGCCACGGCGGGGAACTCGCACGCATGCAGGTGGCCCGCGCTGCCCCGGTCGGGCGCTATTGCGGCTGGAAGTCGTTGATGCCGGTCACGATGTGGACGGTTGTTAAGGGAGAGGGCGCATGACCGGTAAACTCTATGGCCTCGGCATCGGCCCGGGCGATCCGGAACTGCTGACCCTGAAGGCGCATCGCATCCTGACGCAATGCCCTATTGTTGCCTATCCGGCCCCCGATACCGGCCCGAGCTTCGCCCGCCAGATCGCAGCCCCCTATCTGACTCCCGCCCAGTTGGAGATACCGATCATCGTACCGATGCGTGTCGAGCGCTTTCCGGCGCAGGATATTTACACGAAAGCGGCCGAGACGCTGTCGCATCATCTCGACGCAGGCGCCGATGTCGCCGTGCTTTGCGAAGGCGATCCCTTCTTCTACGGCTCCTTCATGTATCTCTTCGAACGCCTCGCGGATCGATATCCGACCGAAGTCGTGCCCGGCGTCTCCTCGATGATGGCCGCTGCCGCAGGCCTCGGACGGCCGCTCGCTGCCCGCAACGACGTGCTGACGGTTCTGCCGGGACCTCTGTCGGATGACGAACTTGCTGCCCGCATAGAGGCCTCCGGCGCCGTCGCGATCATCAAGCTCGGTCGGCATTTCGCCCGCATCCGTGCGCTTATCGAACGCCTGGGACTGACCGCGCAGGCGGGTTATGCCGAGCGCGTGAGCCTTGCGGAACAGAAGCTCACGCCATTGGCCGAGGTGGCTGAGGATACCGCGCCCTATTTCTCGATGATCCTGATCTACAAGGGCGACGAACGCTGGCATCCGGCACTCGCCAAGACGCTGGGAAGCGCGGTGTGATGACTGACGTCTCCGCATGCCCGGACAAACCTGCCGTCGTCATCCTGAGTGGGGCCGCCGCTTCGCTGGGTCGCCAGATTGCAGCGGACATCGGTGGCGAACTGCATGGTGCTGCCGCCCGCGTCGCAGAGGCAGATCTGCGCTTTACATCTGCCAAGGATCATGTGCAGGCGCTGTTTGCCGCCGGCCGACCGATCGTTGCCGTGATGGCTTCTGGCGCGCTTATTCGCCTACTGGCGCCGCTTCTTTCCGACAAGCAGTCGGAACCGCCGGTGCTCGCCGTTGCCGAGGATGGTTCCTGCGTTGTGCCGCTGCTCGGCGGTCATCATGGTGCTAACGACCTCGCACGCCAGATTGCCGCCGCCATCGGTGCCCATGCCGCGATCACGACGGCGGGCGACCTGAAATTTGGTGTAGCGCTTGACCAGCCGCCGGAAGGCTATGTGCTCGCCAATCCCGACAGGGCCAAGGCGGTGATGGCCGAACTTGTCGCCGGCGCTGGTGCCCGGCTCGGGGGTACATCTGCCAACTGGCTCACCCAATCAAGACTTCCATTTGAACAAGAGGCCCGCGTGACGCTGACCGTGACCGAACAACAGAAGACCGCTGGCGAGCTGGAACTCGTCTATCATTCGAAGACGCTCGTGCTCGGCATGGGCTGCGAGCGGCATGCAAAGCCGGAAGAGACCATAGCGCTCGCCGAGGAAGCGCTCGCCAAGGGTGGTTTCGCGAGGGACAGCCTCGCGGCCGTCTGCTCGATCGACCTCAAGGCCGACGAAACGGCGATCCATGCGGTGGCCGCCCATTTTGGCGTGCCGGCCCGCTTCTTCAGCGCAGCCACGCTCGAAGCCGAGGCGCCGCGCCTGAAGAACCCGTCCGAGGTCGTCTTCGCCGAAGTCGGCTGTCATGGCGTTGCCGAAGGGGCAGCGCTTGCGGCGGTCGGCGCGTCGGGCGAACTCGTCGTCGAGAAGATCAAGTCCAAGGGGGCCACGGCCGCGATTGCGAGGGCCGCTGATATCGTCGACCCCAAGACGATTGGCCGTGCCCGCGGCACGCTTTTCGTCGTCGGCATCGGCCCCGGCTCGGAGGGCTGGCGCTCGCCCGAGGTGTCGCGCATGGTCCAGGCATCGACCGATCTCGTCGGTTATTCGCTCTATCTCGACCTGCTCGGCCCGCTCGCCGACGGCAAGACCCGCCACGATTTCGATCTTGGCAAGGAAGAGGCCCGCGTCGTGCATGCCATGGAGCTGGCGGGTGAGGGCAGGACGGTGGCGCTGGTCTGCTCGGGCGATGCCGGCATCTATGCCATGGCAACGCTGGTCTTCGAACTCTTCGACAAGGGCGGCATCACGGATGGCGCCAGCCGCATCGAGGTCCAGGTCTCGCCCGGCATTTCCGCGCTGCAGGCTGCCGCTGCCCGCATCGGCGCGCCGCTAGGCCATGATTTCTGCACCATCTCGCTGTCAGACCTTCTGACCCCCTGGGAGCATATCCAGCGCCGGGTGAAGGCAGCGGGCGAGGGCGATTTCGTCATCGCCTTCTACAATCCCGTCTCGATGAAGCGCCGCACGCAGCTCGCTTTTGCGCGAGATGAGCTTCTCAAATACCGCCCGGCATCCACACCCGTCATTCTCGCCACCAATCTAGGGCGCGAAGGTGAAACCGTGCGCACCGTGCCGCTCGGAGAACTGAACGTCGACGACGTCGACATGCTGACCGTCGTGGTGGTTGGATCGTCGGAGAGCCGGACGGTGACGACCGGCGACGGCAAGACCTGGGTCTACACACCGCGCGGTTACTCGGGCAAGGCAGACAGTGGCATGAAGGGAATTGAAGCATGACCGTCTATTTCATCGGTGCCGGACCGGGAGCTCCCGATCTCATCACCGTTCGCGGCCTTCGCCTCATCGAGCGCTGCCCGGTCTGCCTCTATGCCGGTTCTCTGGTGCCAGAGGAGATTGTCGAGGCGGCCCCCGACGGCGCCATCGTCAAGGACACCGCCCCCATGCATCTCGACGAGATCGTCGCGGAGATGGTGGCCGCCCATGCGCGTGGCGAAGATGTCGCGCGCGTGCATTCCGGCGACCCGTCGATCTATGGCGCGATCGCCGAACAGATGCGCCGTCTGGATGCGGCAGGCATCCCCTATGATGTCGTGCCCGGTGTGCCCGCCTTTGCGGCGACAGCAGCGCGGCTGAAGACCGAACTGACGCTGCCCGAGATTGCCCAGACCGTCATCGTCACGCGCACCGAAATGAAGGCATCTTCCATGCCGGAATTCGAGACGCTGGAGATCCTCGGAAAATCGCGGGCGACGCTGGCGATCCACCTGTCGATCCGCAACCTTACCCATATCCGCGAGACGCTGACGCCCTACTACGGCGACGACTGCCCGGTCGTGGTCGCTTATCGCTCGACCTGGCCGGACGAACTCTTCATCCGCACCACGCTGAAGGATATGGCCGAGGAAGTGCGCAAGGCGAAGATCACCCGGACAGCCCTGATCATGGTCGGTAAGGTCTTCGGCAACGTCGAGTTCCGCGACAGCGATCTTTACAATGCGGGCTTCAGCCATGTGCTGAGAAACGTCGGCAAGAAGAAGGCCGCCAAGGCAGGCTGAGTGGCGCAGCGTCTAAGGCGAGAGGAGAAGGGTCATGGAGAGTGCAGACGAATATCACGGAAGCTGCCGCTGCGGGCAGGTGACGCTCAAGGTGAAGGGCAAGCCGCTGATCACCATGGCCTGCCACTGCAAGGGGTGCCAGCGTATGACGGCCAGCGCCTTTTCCCTGAGTGCGCTGTTCCCGCAGGAAAGCGTCGAGATCACGGGTCTTGAGCCGGTGATCGGTGGCATGCATGGGGAGTTGCGACATCACTTCTGCCCCCATTGCCTGAGCTGGATCTTTACGCGCGCCGAGATGATGGGCCCCTTGATCAACATCCGTGCCACCATGCTGGACAGCGCAGTAGAGCAGGCGCCTTTCATCGAAACCTGCGCGTCGGAGAAACTGTCCTGGGTCACCCTGCCTGCCCGGCACAGCTATGCGCAGTTTCCGCCGATGGAGGACTTTCAGAAGCTCATGAGCGAGTTTGCGCAAACAACAGGCTGATCGCTTCCCCGTCTCGCGGGATTGGGATATGTAACGCGCTTCCTTGATACAGGACGACCAATTTCATGCATAAAGTCATCTTTGATACGGACCCTGGCGTCGACGATGCCATGGCGCTCCTTTTCCTGCACCATCATCCCAGTATCGACCTGCTCGGCATCACCACCGTCTTCGGCAATGCCGAGATCGACGTGACCACACGCAACGCGCTGTTCCTCAAGCGCGAGTGGAAGATCGATGCCCCCGTTTCGCGTGGCGCCGGCGAGACCTTCATTCCGCATCGAGTCAGCCATGAGCCGCCGAAATTCATTCATGGCGATGACGGGCTTGGCAATATCGGCGTGCCCGAGGTGACGGACGTCCATCCCGACCCACGCCCGGCTCACCGCTTCATCGTCGAGACTGTGCGTGCCAATCCGGGCGAGGTGACCATTGTGGCCGTCGGTCGCATGACCAATCTCGCCAATGCACTGAAGGAAGACCCGGAGATTGTCGGTCTCGTCAAGGAGATCGTCATCATGGGCGGCGCCTTCGACGTCAACGGCAATGTCACGCCGGCCGCCGAAGCCAATATCCATGGCGACCCGGAAGCAGCCGACGTGGTGATGACGGCAAAATGGCCGGTCGTCGTCGTCGGTCTCGACGTCACGATGCAGACGGTGATGACCCGCACGCAGCTCGCGGACCTCAGAGACGCCGCCGGCACCAGCCGCGCACGCCTGCTGTTCGACCTCTCGCAGTTCTATATCGACTTCTACGAGGGCCTGGTCGACGATGGCATGGTCGTGCATGACAGCTGCGCCTGCGTCTATGTTGTGGCGCCGGAACTCTTCAAGACCCGCAGTGGCGTCATCCGCGTTGTCTGCGGCGGCATTGCCGATGGCCAGACGATCCAGAAGCCGGACGGTCGCGGATTCGGTCCCTCCGATTGGGATGGTGATCTGCCAGGCCAGAAGATCTGCACCGAGATCGATGCGCCGGCTGTGCTGAAGCTTATTCACGACGTGATCGTTTCCGTCCGCGAAGACTGAGCTGCACCGCCGAGCAGACAAAGAAAACCCCGGATCTCGGAGGAGATCCGGGGTTTTTCGTTTGTTTTGATCCGACCGAAGCCGGGACCGATCAGCCGTTGACGGCGTGACGGGCAACGCGACGGATGTCTTCGCGGCCGATGCCGAGGTCACGCAGTTCGCGGTCCGACATGCGTCCGAGTTCGGTGATGGTCTGACGATACTTGCGCCAATTGGTGAGCGAGCGAGCGATGTTCATTGGGTCTACCTCTTTGGTGGTTTGGACCCATCCGTGGGCCCCTTCGAATTTCATGAGGTGAATATATGCTGCATTGCGAAACGTTTGAAGACATAATGCAACAGGTCACCCATGCACAGAACGCATAACAATCGATTTAACCTGTTGTTAACTGGCGATTTTTTGTGCGTTTGCATCGAGCAGAGCCGTGCATTGCATTCGGGCAGATCGTTGCGACGTTCTGCCGGTAATTGTTCAGCGGGAGGATGCGGCCAAAAAAATAACGCTCACCGGGGGAGGAGGTCCGGTGAGCGTCATTTGTGCAGACCAACGACTGGGAGGAGGAGTGTCGTTGGTCAATCGAGCCCGCATTGGGAGGAGGTAACGCGGGCCGAAGGAGAAGCGCCAGAAGTTCCGTCGCTCTGTTGGTTACGAATATAGGTGAGATCGCATGGTTTGTGCAGTGCAATATTGACATGGAAGGCATGCGGTTTCTGCATGGGCTTGCACGGCTTTGAGCCAGAAGGCTCCGGTCGCTTGTCTTTCCCACGCGCCCGTTCCAGATTGCGGGCGGGATCAAAGGGGAGTGGCCATGTACCGAGGCAGGTTGAAGCGCGATCTGGACGAGTGGGTCGAGCGTGGGCTGATCGACAAGGCAACGGCGGGAAGGCTGTTGGACGACGTAGATCGGCGCGGCTCTCGCTTCAGCATTGGCGGCGTCCTGTCGATGTTTGCGGCTGTCCTGATCGCCGCATCGCTCCTGATGCTGGTTGCCGCCAACTGGGAGGCGATACCGAGAACAAGCAAGGTCGTCGGGATTATCGCCCTGATCTGGCTGTTCCACGGGACGGCGCTGCTCGCACGGTCCAGGGGCGCGGACCGGATAGCCGCCGGAGCGCTGGTGCTCGGCTCCGCGGCCTTCGGCGGTGCGATTGCGCTGATCGGGCAGCTCTATCATCTCTCGGGCGACACCTTCTCGGCAATGCTGCTCTGGTTCACAGTGACGGCCGGTTCGGCAGCACTGTTTCGATCCGGCGCGCTGACGGTCGCTTCAGGTGCCCTTTCGCTTGTGACCTTCTGGGGCGGCTTTGACAGTTTTGGCTGGGAGGTCGGCGGCCATGGCCTGTGGGCCTATTGGCCACCTTTCGCCGCAGCCGTCGTGTTTGCCCTGGCCCGCTTCACCGGCACGGATCGGGCAAAACATTTTGGCTATATCCTGCTTGTCGCCTGGATCTGGTGGATTGTCATTCTCGACCGGAACGAAGCCGATGCCTTCACCGTCGGCGTCGCCGCCACGATCTTGTTCCTGGCGCTGACCGTGCCGCGCTCTCCGCTTCAGGCGATCCATCGAAAGCTGGGCGCTTCCGCAAGCTTCTATACTCTGGTGATGGCGCTCACGGGCTTTGCCTATGTGCAGGGCAATGCGCTCGACACCATGGCAACCGCGGCCCTTGGGGTCGCGATCCTCGCCTTGGCGATGTCGGCCATCGCGCTTGAAGGTCGGGACAATGGCGCGGTGCGTTATCTCGCCTATGGCGCCTTCGCTGCGGAGATCCTGTACCTATCCTACGAGACGATCGACAGCATTCTCGGAACCTCGGCTTTCTTCCTCCTCTCGGGCCTGGTCGTTGCCGTGCTGGCATTCATTGTCGTGCGTCTCGAAAAACGCTTCTCACGTTCGACCGCGGAGGTGAAATCATGATCGGGACCAAAGCATTTGCCGCCGCAGCGCTGCTGGTTTCGGTGATCCAGACCGCAATCCTGGGCTCGATGATCGAGGGTAGGGCTTCCATACTGAGATCCGGTACCGAAGTTCTCCTGAAGACGGCGCCTGTCGATCCGCGCGACCTTTTGCGCGGCGATTACGTCATCCTCACTTATGATATCTCGACGATATCGACGACGTCTGTGACCGGGGCGCGGCCGGAAGCCGGTTCGCTGGCGCAGCTCCATGTGCGCCTCAAACCGGGCTCGGATGGCTATTGGCTCGTGTCGGAATCATCGTTTGACCCCCTGGCCGAGGAAGCCGGCAGCGTCGTCTTGCTGTCTCGGCCCATCACGATCTACGACTGGGAGTGGTCGAACGCCGGCAATCTAACGGTCTCCTATGGCATAGAAAGCTTCTACGTGCCCGAAGGCGAGGGCAAGCCGATCGAGGACGGGCGCAACCAGGGCAGGGTATCGGTCGCTATCCGTGTGTCCAACGAGGGCCGGGCACAGATTCGCGCCCTCATGCTGGATGGCGAGCCGCTCTACGAAGAGCCGCTGTACTGAGCGGCGTCCCTCGTCCGCTGCAATGCCTGTGAAGCCGGCTGTGAGCGCCTTGCAACCCTGTCATTTTTCCTTTGCGTGCGGGAAAACGGGTGTTATAGAGACGCGCGCTCCGGAGGGGCCATGCGCGATGCAGCATGCGCTTTTGGACGCGGGTATGGTGAAATTGGTAGACACGCCAGATTTAGGTTCTGGTGCCGCAAGGCGTGGGAGTTCAAGTCTCTCTACCCGCACCAGCTAAGCCGCGCGGGATCGATGAGAGAACACCGAGGTGTAGCTCCTGTCAGTCCGGCGCCGTTTTGCTTGGCAGATTGTTGACGAATTGCGACGCAGCCACGTCCGGGAAAATCAATTCCGGCGTCGTGCTCAGGGAAAACACCGGCTGTCCGAGCACGGCCGCCACGACATGAAGGTAAGAACATGCAGGTTATCGAAACGCTCGCTGAAGGGCTGAAGCGCGAAATCAAGGTCATCATTCCGGCCAAGGACATGGAACAGCGCATGAACGAGCGCCTGGCCGATGTGAAGGACAAGGTCCGCATCAACGGCTTCCGCCCGGGCAAGGTGCCGACCTCCCATGTCAAGAAGATGTACGGCAAGTCGATCATGGCTGAACTCGTCAACGAGATCATCCGTGACAAGCCGTCGGCGATCCTGTCGGAGCGCGGCGAAAAGTCCGCGACCCAGCCGGAAATCGTCATGACGGAAGACGAGAAGGAGGCGGAAAAGATCCTGTCGGCTCAGGCCGATCTGGAGTTCACGCTCTCCTACGAGATCATTCCGGCGATCGAACTGAAGTCGGTCGACGGCATCAAGGTTACCCGCGAAGTCGTCGATGTCTCGGAAGAAGAGATCACTGAGCAGATCGAAAAGATCGCGGAAAGCGCCCGCACCTTCGAAACCAAGAAGGGCAAGGCTGCTGACGGCGACCGCGTCACCATGGACTACCTCGGCAAGGTCGATGGCGAAGCCTTCGACGGCGGCAAGGACGAAGACGCAGAGCTGGTCATCGGTTCGAACCGCTTCATCCCGGGCTTCGAAGAGCAGCTGGTCGGCCTGAAGGCCGGTGACGAAAAGGTCATCACCGTGAACTTCCCGGCCGATTACCCGGCTGCCAACCTTGCCGGCAAGGAAGCCACCTTTGACATCACCGTCAAGGAAGTGGCCGCACCTGCCGCGACCGAAATCAACGACGAACTGGCCACCAAGCTCGGCGTCGAATCGGTCGAAAAGCTGAAGGAAATCGTCCGCGGCCAGATCGAGAGCCAGTACGGCAACGTCACCCGCCAGAAGGTCAAGCGTCAGATCCTCGACCAGCTGGACGCTCTCTACAAGTTCGAGTCGCCCTCCAAGCTTGTCGATGCCGAGTTCGAGAACATCTGGCGCCAGATCAACACGGATCTCGCCCAGTCCGGCAAGACCTTCGCTGACGAAGACACGACGGAAGAAGCAGCCCGCGAAGAATACCGCGCGCTCGCCGAGCGTCGCGTTCGCCTCGGCCTCGTTCTCTCCGAAATCGGCGAAAAGGCCGGCATCGAAGTGACCGAAGAAGAAATGCAGCGTTCGCTCTTCGCGCAGCTGCAGCAGTTCCCGGGCCAGGAAAAGCAGATCCTCGACTTCTTCCGCAACACCCCGGGTGCAGCCGCTTCCCTGCGCGCGCCGATCTTCGAAGAGAAGGTGATCGACAAGCTGCTGGCTGAAGTCTCCGTCACCGACAAGAAGGTGAGCAAGGAAGAGCTTCTCGCCGACGACGCCGAAGATGGTGACAAGCCGGCCAAGAAGGCTGCCCCGAAGAAGAAGGCTGCTGCCAAGGCTGACGACGCTGCCGAAGGCGAAGAAGCCGCTCCGAAGAAGAAGGCTGCTCCGAAGAAGAAGGCCGCCGAAGGCGACGCCGAATAATCTTCGTGCTTGATTGAATATCAGCGAAAGCCGTCCCTCGGGGCGGCTTTTTCGTATCTGGAGGCATGTGTTGGTTCCGTCTTGTAAAACCGGTGTGAACAGCCGGGCTCTCCGGATGTCAGGGGAGGGTTATTGCAGAAACGGAAGCCGATGACCGGCAACGCCCTTGCATCGGCAGGCGCGCGCTCCAGATCAGCGCCATACGCAACCGGAATGATGACCATGACAGACGTCGACCAGCCGCCCAAGATCAATCGATCGGTTCTGCAGCAGGTAATTGCGGGTTTGAGCGACGGTCTGATTTTGGTCGAGACCGACGGTCGGATCGCCTGGGCGAACCAGTCTGCGCTCGACATGCATCGGATCGAGGCGATCGAGGATCTTGGCGGTGATGTTGCAGGATACCGCCGTCTGTTCACGCTGCGCTATCGCAACAAACATCGGCTGGACGAAGGCCAATACCCGCTGGAACGGCTTCTGGCAGGCGAGACCGTCGATGACGTGACGGTCGAAGTCTCGCCCGTGGACAACGAGGATGCGATCTGGATCCACACCGTGCGAAGCCTCGTGATCGAGGATGCGGGTGCTCGGCCTGACGTGCTGGTGCTGGTGTTTCGCGATGAAACCCCGCGCTACGAAGCAGAGAAACGCTTCGAGAGCGCCTTCAACGCCAATCCTGCGCCTGGCCTTATCTGCCGGCTGGACGACCAGCGCTTCATACGGGTGAACCAGGGTTTCATGGAAATGACCGGTCTCGCCCGCGAGGATGTCATCGGCCGGACGGTCGAGGAGATCGGCCTCTTTTCCAATTGTGAAACCGGCGAGGACGCGACAGAGAAGCTCGCGGAGGGGCGCCTCATCCGCCAGCGCGAAGCCCTCATACCCATTCCGGGAGGTGACCGTCTCGTCATCGTCGCCGGTGAGCCGATTCCGGTGGGCGAAGAATCCTGCATGCTCTTCACCTTTGCCGATCTCGACGGTCGGCGCCGGGCGCAGAATGCGCTGAGGCAAAGTGAGGAACGCTTCTCCAAATCCTTCCGCCTGTCGCCGGCTCCAACCGCTATCTCGCGCCTTCACGATTTCGTCTTCACCGAAGTCAACGAAGCCTTCCTGCAACTCTGTGGCCGAAAGGCCGAGGAAGTGATCGGAAAGACGGCGGCGGAGCTCGGTCTTTGGGAGGATGCCAAGCTCCGGCGTACGCTCGAGCAGAAACTCAAGGACAACACGCCGGTGCGCGACGAGGCGCTGACCATGCGCGTTAAGGAGGGCGGCATGGCGGAATGTCTGGTGGCAGCCGAGCGGGTCGAGATCGCCGACCAGCAATGCGTGGTCTGGGCGCTACAGGACGTGACCGAGCGACGCCGAACCGAAGACGAATTGATCCAGGCAATTGAAAGTGTGATGGCTGACACCTCCTGGTTCAGCCGGACTGTTGTCGACCGGCTGGCAACGCTGCGCCAGTCCTCCCGGGGCAAGCCATCGATGGCACAGCTTCAGGATCTGTCCGAACGCGAGACGGAAATCCTCTCGCTGATCTGTCAGGGGCTGAGCGACGCCGAAATGGGTGATGTCCTTCATTTGTCGAAACACACCATTCGCAACCATGTCGCCTCGCTCTATGCCAAGATCGGAGTCAATCGGCGTGCCGCAGCGGTGATCTGGGCTCGCGAGCGCGGTTTCCTGGGGGAGCATCCGAAAAGACGCTGAAGACGCGAATTTAGGTCAGAACCTACTAGCTGCACTAGTATTTTGCGCTCTGCAAACCGGGCTTCCCTGAATCTATTTCTCCCTCATCGCCAACAACGGCGATGTCTACTGATCTAGAGAATAGGAGAAAGACAATGGACAAGAACCGTATCGAAGGTGCCGTTCGTCAGGTCAAGGGATCCGTCAAGGAGGCCGCTGGCAAGATCTCCGGCAACCGCCAGCTCGAAGTCGAAGGCAAGAGCGACAAGCTCGCCGGTGAAGCGCAGAGCGCCCTCGGCAAGGCCAAGGATAGCGTCAAAGACGCCCTGCGCTAAGTCGCACCCCGCATTAGACCTCGGAGTTGTTCCCACTATGGAACTTGTACGTGTACCTGCCGGCTCGCTGGCCGGCAGGTGGGCTCACCTCGACTTGCCGAAGGCGGTCGAGGCGCTGATCGCGCCTGCCGGGGAATGGTCCCGGCCTAAACTGCAGGTCGCCAGAGATGGTGGCGCGCTGCGCATCATCGGCGATGTCGGGAGCGTGGATGCGTTCGAGACCGTCGTCGCTCTCGCCGAGGTCTATTCCGGACAGCGCGTGGTTACCGAACTCACCATTCGCCCGCGCCTGCGGGTCCAGCCGTCCTTATCCATGGCAGGCGACCCATTGATTGAATTCGAAAGGAAGAACCCATGAAGAAACTCGTGACCTTCACTCTGGCTGCAAGCGTGCTGTCCAGTTCCGTCGTTCTGGCAGCGGACAGCCGCCGCCAGGCATCGGCCGCTCAAGGCGCCGAACCGCAGCGTGTTGGAACCCTGAGCTGCGAAATCGAGGGCGGGGTCGGCCTATTGATTACGTCGAGCCGTGCCGTCGATTGCCAGTTCCGCAACGCCGGTGGTGACGTCGAGCGCTATACGGGTTCGATCGGCCGGCTCGGTCTTGATGTCGGCATCACCGGCAAGACCTATATGAGCTGGATTGTCGTCAACACAGCCGCCAACCGGCTGGGCGAAGGCGCTCTCGCCGGAAGCTATGTCGGTGCTTCGGCCAATGCAGCCTTGGGGGTCGGCCTCGGCGCGAATGCCTTGATCGGCGGCAATGCGAAGAATTTTGGCCTTCAGCCGCTGAGCGCCCAGGCCGGCACCGGTCTCAATCTGGCCGCAGGGGTCACACGCCTGCAGTTGCAGAAGGCAGGCTGAGACCTTCGAGCCGATAGTCTGAACAGGCAAAGGGCGGCGTGTGCCGCCCTTTTTCATTTCCGCGCCTTGTCTATCCGTGCTTCCGATAGCAGGAGCCCGCCGACGCCCGAGAGGGCAAGCGCAAATCCTATCCATGCGGCTCCGGAGTAGCCGAGTATGTGCGATCCAGCGGCGAAGGCAGCCGCATTGAGACCATTTCCGAGGAAGGAGTTAATCGGCAAGAAGGCGGTGCCGAGACCGGGGCGGCCTGGGAAAAGATCCTGGAAATAGTTGAGTGGAAGTGCGAGCAGTGCAGCCGCAAAGGCCGCGCCCGGCAATGCGAGCAGGTAGATATGCCAGGGCGCTGAGGCCAGGCTGAGCGCGCCCATGTATGTACCATAACCAATCGCCGCCACCACGATGATGCCGACGATGCTGTAGCGCTTCAGCAGATGTGCCCAGATCAACATGAAGGGTATTTCGACCAGAGCTGTCATGCTCGCGATCAATCCGACATCTGCGGTTCCTCCGCCGAGTTGCAGTGTCAGGATCAATGGCCAGATGGTGCCACTCAGGCGCAAGTTGGAAGTGATTGCTGCGATCGAGACGATCCGGAGCAACATGTCTGCTGCCGCCAGTTCACGCAATGCGGCTAAAAATCCGGGTGCAGACTTGTCCCGCTGAGGCGGTCGAGGAGGAGACTTCAGGAGGAGGGACGAAGAGAGGAGGATGAACAGGCAGAACAATGAGGCGAGCCCCCAGGCCGCCAGCATGGTACCAGATGCCGCCAGCGCCAGCCCGAGGCCAGCCGGCGTAATCACCCAGGCAGCCGAAACGATCGCCCGCAGCATCGCATTGACGGATGCGGCATCCGCCGGTTCGAGGTCTGCCGTCTGCAGTCTGGCACTGGCAAACAACAGAGAACTGGTAGCGTAGAAGAACGGGATGACCAGCGACGTTGCGATGAGAAAGACGGGGATGGAGGGGAAAAGATAGATGGCACCGTAACCGAGAAAACCCAAGGCCGACATCGCGATCAGCATGTGACGTCGGTCGCCCAGAATGTCGGACAGGATACCAAGCGAGACGCTGATGACGACGGCCGAGATCGACGAACCGATGACCAGCAGAGAATAGGCCCCGTCGCTCATGCCGAGAGTCCCGATTGCCGTAACAGACAGATACGGGATCGTCGCTCCAAAGGCGGAGCCTTGCGCGAAGATCATCAGAGAGAGGACGAGCAGCTGCTGGCGGCCGGCAATATGGCCGAAGGATGAAAACATGAAATCGTCTTTGCGGCGGTCGCAGGATGTGAGCCGACTGGGCAGCCCGATGAACGGCCGCCACCTTGGCACGATTCGCGTCAATTGTTGCATATCAACCCACGCGTTGGGACGCTGCAACCTTACGAGGCCGGCGGTGAGCCCTATTCTGCCGCCCGGCGCTCGATCTTCTCGACCTTCAGTTCGCCCATGCGGTTCCAGGCATCGAGACCTGCAATCTTGTAGGCCTCGGCGAGGGTCGGGTAGTTGAAGGTATTCTCGACGAAATACTCGACGGTCCCCTTCAGGTTGAGCACCGCCTGGCCGATATGCACGAGCTCGGTTGCGCCTTCGCCTACGATATGTACGCCGAGCAGACGCCGGGTCTTGAGCGAGAAGATCATCTTCAGCATGCCGCTGTCGAGACCCATGATATGGCCCCGCGAGGTCTCGCGGAAATGCGCGATCCCGGCCTCGTAAGGAATGCCGCGCTGGATCACCTCTTCCTCGGTGAGACCACAGGTGGATATCTCGGGCACGGCATAGATGCCATAGGGGAAGAACTGCGGCGGCTCATGCGCGGGGGCGCCGACCGCATGGCGAGCCGCGATCCGGCCCTGTTCCATCGATGTCGAGGCGAGGGAGGGAAAGCCGACCACGTCACCGGCCGCATAGATTGTGGGAACCGCGGTCTGGAACGTCTCGGGATTTACCTTTAGCCGACCACGATTGTCTGCTTCCAGGCCCGCGGCTTCCAGATTGAGCGAATCGACCGCCCCGACGCGGCCAGCGGCGAACAGAACCATTTCCGCGGTCAGCACGCGACCGTTCTTCAGCGTTACCCGGCACTTGCCGTCGACCTTCTCAACGCCCTCGACCGTCTGTCCGAAGATCAGCTTCATATTGCGGTCGCGCAGCTGATAGGTGAAGTCCTCGACGATTTCCTTGTCGATGAAGTCGAGCATCGTGTCGCGCGGTTCGACCACCGTAACGACTGTGTCGAGCGCCGAGAAGATCGTCGCATATTCGATGCCGATGACGCCGGCACCGATGACGATCATCGAGCGCGGCAATTCCTTGATCTCCAGGATCTCGTCGCTGTCGATGACGCTGACTCCATCGAAGGGAATATGCGACGGCTTGAAGGGGCGCGTCCCGACGGCGAGCAGCACCGAGCCGGCCTGGACCTGCAGCACTTCGCCATCTTCTTTAGTCACCTCGATCGTGTGCGCATCGATGAAGCGGGCCGTGCCCCGCATCTGATTCACACGATTGCGCGAAAACTGGTGCTCGAGCACTTCGACTTCGTGGTCAAGCGTGATGAGCAGACGACGGCGCAGGTCGTCGGCGTTGATTTCCTGCTTCACGCGGTAGCTGCGGCCGTAAAAGCCACGTTCGCGCCAGCCCGTGAGGTTCAACGCCGTCTCACGCAACGTCTTCGAAGGGATCGTTCCTGTGTGAACCGAGACGCCTCCGACGCGCGTGCCTTTCTCGATGACGAGAACCTTCTTTTCCAGCTTGGCCGCCTGGATCGCCGCACGACGTCCGGCCGGTCCGCTGCCAATCACGACGAAGTCATACTGGTTCATGAGGTGCCTCTGATTCGCCTGCCGCCATGCTGCAGTGCACATTATCAAGAAGCAGTATGACAGGGCAACGTCACCGTTTCGTTATCACCGACGGCCAGGCAGACGACGACAGCCGCTCACAGTGCCCGGCTGCGAGTGCGGTCGCGTATGTCGGTCGCCAGCCCAAGCCTGGCGGGCTGCCTTGAACCGTTTTCCGGCGCAAATTGAGTGGCTTACCTCAAATGAATGAAGTCGATGAACCGGTTTGATTATTTTGTCTGCGTGCATTGCGCGTTAAACTTGGCTTTTGGTTGTGGAGTTTGCCCGTGCACGAAATGATGAAAAATTCTGTTTCGGTTGGTGTGCGGGACTATCGTTCGGACATAGACGGTTTGCGCGCGCTCGCTGTGGTGGCGGTCATCGTCTTTCATTATTTCCCCACCTGGCTGCCGGGCGGTCTGGTTGGGGTCGACATTTTCTTTGTGATCTCCGGCTATCTGATCAGCGGCCATATCGTGCAGCAGATGCGGGCAGATCGATTTTCCCTTCTTGATTTCTATGGCCGCCGCGTTCGCCGTATCTTCCCCGCGCTGATCGTTGTCCTTGTCGCCAGTCTTTGCTTTGGCTGGATGGTTATGTCCGTCGATGCCTTCGGACTGCTCGGCAAACATGTTGCAGGCGGGGCCGACTTTGTTGCCAATCTCGTGCTATGGACCGAGCGTGGCATCAGGGTCGGCGAAAGCAATTTCGATCCTATGCTGCATCTCTGGTCCCTTGGCGTCGAAGAGCAGTTCTACATCCTCTGGCCGCTCGTGGCCTGGTTTGCCTGGCGACGGGGCCTGAATGTCCTGGCCACGATCGCGACAGTTGCGCTGCTGTCGATGATTGCCAATTTGGTGATCGTCAACATCGACCGGGTTTCCGCGTTTTATCTGCCGGTCAGCCGCTTCTGGGAGCTTCTGGCGGGTGCGGCTCTGGTCGAGATAGAGCGGCAGTATGGAAACATGCCGAGTTCACTTGCGCCTTACGCAGCTGGCACGGGCATGATCTTGCTCGGGTTGAGCTTCGCCCTGATTCGAGTCGAACAGATGTTCCCCGGCGTGATCGCCCTTGTGCCCGTCATTGGCGCAGTCCTGGTCATTGCCTCCGGACGGGATATAGCCTTGAAGAAATTGGTGTTCAGCAACCGGCTCGCCATTGCCATTGGCTTGATCAGCTATCCGCTCTATCTCTGGCACTGGCCGCTGGTGTCGTTCGGCTATGTTCTTGAAGGAGGCACGCCCGGAAAAGGCATTCGCATCGCGTTGATCGCGCTCGCCTTTCTGCTGGCGACATTGACCTACTTCCTGATCGAGAAGCCGATTCGCTTCGGGGCCTTCAAGCGGTCGCAGGTGGCATTGCCGCTCTGCGCCGCCTTGGCAATCATCGGCCTGTGCGGCATCGGCATTTATGTCTGGGCGGGGTTCCCTGCCTAGTCCGCTTTCCTGCTCCAAACCGGAGGATGGATCGCGCGTGCAGTCCGGGCCTCAGATCAGCCTCAGGCCCTTGAGGCTGGCATGTCCGTCTTTCCCGATGATGATGTGGTCGTGCACCGTGATGCCGAGTGGCTTGGCGGTCTCGACTATGGTCCGCGTCATGTCGATGTCGGCCCGCGACGGCGTCGGATCTCCACTCGGATGGTTGTGCACGAGAATGATGGCGGTTGCCGATAGCTCCAGCGCGCGCTTGACCACCTCGCGCGGATAGACCGGCGTGTGGTCCACGGTGCCACGCCCCTGGATCTCGTCGGCAATAAGGACGTTGCGTTTGTCGAGGAAGAGGATGCGGAACTGCTCCGTGGTCTCATAGGCCATGGCGGCATGGCAGTAGTCGATCACCGCCGACCACGACGACAGGACCTGCTTCTCGCGCAATTCGCTCTTCAGCATGCGCTGGGCGACGTTTGCGATCAGTTTCAGGTCGAGCGCCACCGTTTCCCCTACGCCCTTGACTTCCTGCAGCAGCGCCGGCGGCGCCCCAAGCACGCCTGCAAGTGTGTGGAAACGAGCGAGTAGCGCCTTGGCGATCGGCTTCGTGTCGCGGCGTGGGATGAGGCGAAACAGTAGGAGTTCGAGGATTTCATAGTCGGCCAACGCCGCCTCTCCACCGTCCCGAAAGCGGCTGCGCAGCCTCTCGCGGTGGCCAAGATAGTGGGCCTCCGGCTGCAATGTGGCCCGGGTGGAGGCAGCCTTGGCAAGGTTTGTTTCCCGCGTCGGCTGGTCGGCGAAAAAGCGTCTCTCGTCGGCCCCGTCGTCCGACATGGCATCGGTGCCACCAAAAAGATCAGTGCTGTCGGCTATCGCCTGGCCATCGCGGCGCGGCTGTTCGTCGGAGAACGGAAGCTTGCTCGTCATGCCACCCCAATCCTGACCATCATGGTCGAGCGGCCCTCCGGCCGCGTGGATATAGTGACATGACTGCCGCTGCACGCAAGTTGAAGTTGCGTGAAGATGCACGGGCGCTATCGAGCGTCAGCCGAGACCAGGGCGATCCAGGCCAGCAGGCGAGAGCGTGAAAATCTCGCATCCCTCGGAAGTGACACCGACGGTGTGTTCGTACTGCGCTGTCAGAGAACGATCGCGGGTGACGGCGGTCCAGCCGTCGGAAAGCACCTTCACATGCGGCTTGCCGAGATTGATCATCGGCTCGATCGTGAAGATCATGCCTTCGCGCAGTTCCGGACCTTCATTGGCCTTGCCGTAATGCAGGATGTTCGGGCTGTCGTGGAAGAGACGTCCGACGCCATGGCCACAGAAGTCACGCACCACAGTACAGCGCTCGGCTTCCGCATAGTTTTGGATCGCTTCGCCGATGGCGCCGGTGCGGGCACCCGGACGCACCGCGCCGATGCCGCGCATCAGGCATTCATAGGTGACTTCCATCAGGCGCTCGGCGGCCCGCTTGATAGTGCCGACGGGGTACATCCGGCTCGAATCCCCATGCCAGCCGTCGAGCAGGAAGGTGACGTCGATGTTGACGATGTCGCCGTCCCGCAGCGGTTTGTCATCGGGCATGCCGTGACAGACGACATGATTGATCGATGTGCAGACGGAATATTTGTAGCCGCGATAGTTCAAGGTTGCAGGCAGGGCGCCGTGCTCGGCCCCGAATTCGAAGACGAAGCGGTCGATGGCCGCCGTCGTGACTCCGGGCTTCACCATCGGCACAAGGGCATCGAGGCAGCGGGCGGTCAATTGGCAGGCGCGACGCATGCCTTCGAAGTCTTCCGCGCCGTAAAGCCGGATTGCACCGGTGTTTTTGAGAGGCGCCGACGCCGCGTCTATATAGGTGACCATAGGGGGTAGCTTTCGGAAATTCTAATCCAGGATCTCGCCCGTTCATAACCGACCGAGCCCGTCTTCGTCTATCGGGATGAGGCTTTCTGGCACGATTTTGACCGGATCGAGGTGACAACGGACTGCATAAGCCTCGACCCCGCGGGCAATGGCGCGAGCGAAGGCCCGGCCATAGGCAGGATCGAGATCGACACAGATCTTCAGGCGGTCACAGTCGGTGCGCTGGATGACGAAGAGCATAGCCGCCCGTTTTCCGGTTTCGACAAGGTCGCCCAGCTCGTCGAGATGTTTGGCGCCACGTGTCGTGACGCTGTCCGGGAATTCGGCGACACCGATATGGCGAATGAAATGAACATTCTTCACTTCGACATGCACGCTGCCTTTGGCCTCGTCGTCCAGCAGGATGTCGATCCTGGAATTGCGACCGTAGCGCTGCTCGCGCTTGAGCGTCGCGAAATCGGCAAGCGGCGGCACGAGACCCGCGAGGATTGCCTCTTCCGCGAGCCGATTGGGCAGCGCGGTGTTCACGCCGACCACAGTTCCGTCCGCCTCGACCAGTTCCAGCGCATGAGCATATTTCCGCGTCGCCGCATCGTGGCGTGAGAGCCAGATCCGCGATCCCGGTTCGGTGAGGCCGCGCATGGAGCCTGTGTTGGGGCAGAATCCGGTGATTTCAGTTCCATCGTCCAGCAGCGCGTCGAAGAGGAAGCGCTTGTAGCGGCGCACGAGCCGCGCGGGGACGAGTGGCTGGGAAAAGATCATGCGGCGAGGGATTCTGCCCGCTCACACACGGGCGAGCACGTTTCGCCCGGGCGCGTCGGCAATCGCATTCAACGCATCACCACCCGGCTTGCGTGCGGGTACACGTTCGTCGTCGAGCTTTTCCACCCAAATCTGCCAGTGCGGCCACCATGAGCCTGAGGTCTCCTTGGCATTGGCCATCCAGTCCTCGTAACTGCCGGCAACCTTGCCATTGGTCCAGAACTGGTACTTCTGCTTGTCCGGCGGATTGACCACGCCCGCGATATGGCCCGAGCCTGAAACGACGAAGTCGACGGGTCCGCCGAACAGGCTGCTGCCGATGAAGACGGATTTCGCCGGTGCGATGTGGTCTTCCTTGGTCGCCAGATTGTAGATCGGGATCGTCACGTCCTTCAGCGACAGCGTCTTTCCCGCCAGCTGCATCTTGCCCTGGCTCAGCGTGTTGTTGAGGTAGCAGTTGCGCAAATAGAAGGAGTGGTTCGCCGCCGCCATCCGGGTCGAATCGGAATTCCAGTAGAGCAGATCGAAGGGCATGGGATCCTGGCCCTTCAGGTAATTGTTGACGAAATAGGGCCAGATCAGCTCGGAGGCGCGCAGCATGTTAAAGGCCGCCGCCATTTTCGAGCCGTCGAGATAACCCGCCGATTTCATTCTCTCCTCGAGGTCTGACAGCTGCTCTTCATCGACGAACACCTTGAGGTCACCGGCATAGGTGAAATCGACCTGGGTGGTGAACAGTGTGGCGCTGGCGATCCGCTTGTTCTTTTCCTGCGCATGCAAGGCGAGGGCGGCCGCAAGCAGCGTTCCGCCCACACAATAGCCGATCGCGTTTACTTCTTTTTCGCCGGTCGCCTTTTCCACCGTGTCGAGCGCGAAATCGACACCCTCTCGGATATAGGCCTCCCAGCCCTTGTCCGCGTGGCGCTCGTCCGGGTTCACCCAGGAAATGACGAAGACCGTATGGCCCTGATCAACGCACCACTTGATGAAGCTTTTCTGCGGGTTGAGATCGAGAATGTAGAACTTGTTGATCCAAGGCGGGCAGATGAGGAGAGGGCGCTTTAGCACGGTCTCGGTCGACGCGTCGTACTGGATCACTTCGCAGACGTCGCTCTGGGCAATAACCTTTCCCGGCGTGATCGCCATGTTCTCGCCGACGGCGAACTTGCTTGTGTCGGTCTGGCGGATTCTGAGATCCCCGCCGCCGGCGGCAATGTCTTCGGCCAGCATCTGCATGCCCTTGACGAGGTTCGCTCCGCTGCTTTGCACGGTCTCACGGTAGAGCTGCGGGTTGGTCGCGACGAAATTGGCAGGCGACAGGGCAGCCGTGATCTGCCGCATGTAGAAGTTCGCCTTGTGGCGTGTGTGCTCGTCGAGCCCGCCGGCATCATTGACCATCTTCTCTGCCCATTGCGACAGAACGAGATAGGTCTGGCGCAGGAAGTCGAAGAAGGGATTGCGCTCCCAATCCTCGTCGGAAAAGCGCTTGTCCTTGGGCAGCGGATCGGCGAGCGGCTGTTCCGGCGTGGCGAATCGCGCCAGTGACCGGCTCCAGACCCCGAAGACCGCATTGAGTAGATGGGTCTGCGCTTCGAGCGTCCGTTTTGGGTCGGACATCCAGTATTCCGCCACCTTTCCCATGATCTTCACGAGTTCGGCGACAGGCTCGGGGACGGGGTCGACGAGTTCCCCGGTTTCGCGGGGCTTCAGCCACACGGTAGCAGCCTTGCCGAGGTTTTCCAGCGCCTTGGCAGCGTTGACGGCAAGCGCCTGCGGATCCTTGATGATATAGGGCTCGATCAGTTTCGGATCGAACGCGGCACTCGCTTCGGCTTCTTCCCGCGTCCTGTCCATGCCGTCCTCCCCAGGATTGTTCTGGCGTCTTTTGTGTTTGCCTATCCTGCATGAAAACGACTACAAGTTCCAGCGATTGGCGCATAGTCTTTCGAAGAGGACAGACGGTTGCGCCCTTGAGTAATGTCAGTTTGCCGCGTGAGCGGACGGTCGGGGCCATGGTGCACAGCAAGTTCAGTTTCTCGGGTCTTTCGGGCCAGGCGGTCATCGCTGCATTCGTCGCGCTGATGGCGGGCACGGGGTGCCAGTCGACGCAGCCCTCCACGCCGGCGCCCACGACAGTGCCGGCGGCGCTCGAGGTCAATGTCGAAGATCCCGACAATCCGGAAGCAGCTGCCGCCCGTCCGACTTACCCTGACGGTTACCCGAATTTCGCCGGCTCGCTGAGCGCCGCCAGCGTCCAGATGAGCAACGAGGAGGCCTCGGCCCTCCAGGCTCAGCTGACGTCGCTCGGCGCGGCGCGCAAGTCGGGAGCGATCACCGAGGCTGAATATCAGTCCCGGATTGCCGAACTGCGCCGGCTCGCGGCGCAGCACGGGGCCGAAACGCAGGCGCAGATTGCCAATTAAGGCTTGCGCTTCCCGCGTTTTTTTCGCAAAGCAACCAAGGCGTTTTTGACATAAAATTTCGTCGACGATTCAGGCTTTACGCCGGATTTGCGACAAAATTTCCTGCGAGCGCTTTGATTGGGCTATCATCACGCGCATTCGGTTCTGCGGTTCGTTGCGGAGCGTGTGGTCACTGGGAAAACGAGCGCGCCTGCCGCGGTTATGATCCGCGCGGTTTCAGGGGTTGAAGATGGAAGAGTTTCACAAAGTCCGGCGCCTGCCGCCCTACGTTTTCGAACAGGTCAACCGTTTGAAGGCGAGCGCGCGAGCCGGTGGAGCCGACATCATCGATCTCGGCATGGGCAATCCCGACCTTCCGACCCCGCAGGCGATTGTCGACAAGCTCTGCGAAGTGGTTCAGGACCCGCGCACGCACCGTTATTCGTCCTCCAAGGGCATCCCGGGCCTGCGTCGCGCCCAGGCGGCCTACTACGCCCGTCGCTTCAACGTGAAGCTCAATCCCGATACGCAGGTCGTGGCGACCTTGGGCTCCAAGGAAGGCTTCGCCAACATGGCGCAGGCGATCACCGCACCCGGTGACGTTATCCTTTGCCCGAACCCGACCTATCCAATCCATGCCTTCGGCTTCCTGATGACCGGCGGCGTCATCCGCTCGATCTCGATTGAGCCGGACGAGACCTTCTTCCCACCGCTCGAGCGCGCCGTGAAGCACTCGATCCCCAAGCCGATCGCGCTGATCATCAACTACCCGTCGAACCCGACGGCGCGCGTGGCGAGCCTCGACTTCTACAAGGACGTCATCGCTTTCGCGAAGAAACACGACATCATCGTGCTCTCCGATCTTGCCTATTCGGAAATCTATTTCGACGGCAATCCGCCGCCATCCGTGCTCGAAGTGCCGGGCGCGATAGACTGCACCGTCGAGTTCACTTCCATGTCCAAGACTTTCTCCATGCCCGGCTGGCGCATGGGTTTTGCCGTTGGCAACGAACGCCTGATCTCGGCGCTGACCCGCGTCAAGTCCTATCTCGACTATGGCGCTTTCACGCCGATCCAGGTGGCCGCTACCCATGCGCTGAACGGTGACGGTTCCGACATTGCGGAAGTTCGCAGCGTCTACAAGCGCCGCCGTGACGTGATGGTCGAGAGCTTCGGCAAGGCTGGCTTCGAAGTGCCGCCGCCGGCTGCGACCATGTTCGCCTGGGCGAAGATTCCGGAAAAGTTCCGCCATCTCGGTTCGCTGGAGTTCTCCAAGCTGCTCGTCGAGAAGGCCGACGTGGCTGTCGCTCCCGGTATCGGCTTCGGTGAAATGGGCGACGAATATGTCCGCCTCGCCCTCGTCGAGAACGAACATCGCATCCGCCAGGCCGCCCGCAACATCAAGAAGTTCCTGTCGACGGCCGACGAGACAATGCACAACGTGATTTCGCTCAACGCCCACCGTTGAGCCCACGTTGCGCCCCAGGCGGTCCCGTCAGGACCGCCTCACTTCCTTTTCGATGACGTCAGGAATGCCTCATGGCAAATGCCCTTAAAATCGGCGTGGCGGGTCTCGGTACCGTCGGTGCCTCGCTCGTCCGTATCCTCCAGACCCGCGCCAATGCGCTCACCGTCGCCTGCGGTCGCCCTATCTCGGTTGCGGCCGTCTCGGCCCGTGATGCGTCGAAGGATCGCGGCATCCTGATGGATGGCATTACCTGGTATGCGGATCCGGTGGAGATGGCCAAGCATGCCGACATCGACGTGTTCGTCGAACTCGTTGGTGGCTCTGAAGGGGCAGCCGAAGACTCGGTGCGTGCGGCGCTCGGGCGCGGTCTGCATGTTGTGACGGCCAACAAGGCGCTTTTGTCGCGCCACGGCGTCGAGCTCGCCAAGCTCGCCGAGGAAAAAGGCCGCCTGCTGAACTACGAAGCGGCGGTCGCCGGTGGCATTCCAGTCATCAAGACGCTGCGCGAGTCGCTGACGGGCAACAATTTCTCCCGCATCTACGGGATCATGAACGGCACCTGCAATTACATCCTGACCCGGATGGAGCGCGAAGGCCTGTCCTTCACCGATTGCCTCAAGGAAGCCCAACGTCTCGGTTACGCCGAAGCCGATCCGAGCTTCGACATCGAGGGCAATGACACCGCCCACAAGTTGTCGATCCTGACGACGCTGGCCTTCGGCTGCGAAATTTCCGCCGACAAGATCTATCTCGAAGGCATCACCAATATCTCGATCGAGGACATCCATGCGGCGGCCGACCTCGGCTATCGCATCAAGCTCCTCGGCGTCGCCCAAAAGACCGAAAGCGGCATCGAACAGCGCGTCCATCCGACCATGGTGCCGCTCGACAGCGTGATTGCCCAGGTCGACGGCGTGACCAATGCGGTGGCGCTCGAATCGGACATCCTCGGCGAACTCCTGATGGTCGGCCCCGGTGCCGGCGGCAATGCCACAGCCTCGGCCGTGCTCGGCGACATCACGGACATCGCCAAGAGCCGTCCCGGTGCGCAGGAAGTGCCGGTCCTGGGTCGCCCGGCCCATCTTCTGGAACCCTATCGCCAGGCTGAGATGCAGAGCCACGAAGGCGGCTACTTCATCCGCTTGACCGTGCAGGACCGCACTGGCGTTTTCGCCAGCATCGCGACCCAGATGGCCGACAATGCGATTTCGCTCGAATCCATCGTCCAGCATTCGAAGGAGCCGGCAACGCCAGGCCGGCCGCAGACCATCATACTGGTCACGCATGCGACCATGGAAAGCGCGGTGCGCAAGGCAGTTGGCGCAATCAAGCGCGAGGGCTACCTGATCGGCGAACCCCAGGTGATTCGTATCGAGCGGCCCAAGACCTGATCTGACGGATCGCCTTCGAACGGTCTTTTGGCCGTCGGAGACGCCGAGTTTTATGGCAAATCGGCATTAATCTGACGATTTGCGCTCTCCCCCCATGCCACCACTCTCGCCAAAACGCAGCGCGGCGCGTAGTCTGGACCCGCTATCGAGTTCTCGGGGAGGAGGTCATCGATGGGAGCGGGTAAGGGGAGTGCACCGTGGCTGGAACTTGGCGACGTGGCGCATGATAACGGCGATCAAGCGGGCTGTGGCCCGGAAGAACACGGTTCCACACTTGCCTCGTTTCAGGCGCTGTCGGACTGGACACTTCTTTTTGCCTTCACGGCAATGATGATCATTCCATTTGTTTTAGTCGCCTGGCTGATGTCGTGACAGCTGGATCGCCTGTCGAAGGCGTCTAGGCGCTCTGGTGATTTTCGCTGATCGGTATAGAACGGGGTGGGGCACGTATCCTTCGCCCGAACCTTATGTGCAGGGTCTGTCCTGCACACCCGTAAAGAGCAGCAATGTCCACCGAACCGGTAGATCCCGTCATCCGCGCCTTCCTCGGTGTCGAGCACTCCGCCAGCGGCCAGCGCTGGATGTCCCGAACCGACCAGGCAGGTCAGAACCGGGCGCTCGCCATCAGCCAGCTGCATGCCATTCCCGAACTCGTCGCCCGCGTGCTCGCAGGGCGTGGTGTCGGTGTGGACGAGGCGCCTGCCTTCCTGGACCCGACGATCCGCAATCTCATGCCGGACCCGTCCAAGCTGACCGATTGCGATGCCGCTGCAAAGCGCATTGTGCAGGCGATCGACGGCAAGGAGCGTGTGGCGATCTTCGGCGACTACGACGTCGACGGTGCCGCATCCTCCGCCCTGATGGCCCGCTTCCTCCACCATTTCGGCGTCGAGGCGGAAATCTACATTCCCGACCGCATTTTCGAGGGTTACGGACCGAATGCGGCCGCCATCGACCAGCTGATCGAGCGTGGTGCCAACCTGCTGATCACCGTCGACTGCGGCTCGACCAGCATCGAGGCGTTGGGAGCCGCCGAGCGGCGTGGCGTCGACGTCGTTGTGATCGACCATCACCAGATGGGCCACGAGATGCCGGTCTGCCATGCCCTGGTCAATCCGAACCGCGAGGATGACTTGTCGGGGCAGGGACATCTTTGCGCAGCGGGCGTTGTCTTCATGGTTCTGGTCGCCAGCTTGCGTCTGCTGCGTGAGGCCGGCCACCCCTTTGCCCGCTCGCTCGATCTGATCGCCTGGCTCGATCTCGTGGCGCTCGCCACCGTCTGCGACGTGGTGCCGCTGAAGGGGCTGAACCGTGCCTATGTCACCAAGGGCCTGATCGCTGCACGCCACCAGAACAATGTCGGTCTCGCATCCCTACTGCGGGTCGCGGGCATTGGTGGGCCGGTGACGCCATATCATTTCGGCTTTCTCGTGGGACCGAGAATCAACGCAGGCGGTCGTATCGGCGATGCAGCGCTGGGAAGCCGGCTGCTGACCCTCGATGATGCCTCGGAAGCCGATCAGATCGCCGCCAAGCTGGATGAGCTGAACCGCGAACGGCAGGCCATGGAAGCCGTGATGCTGGCGGAGGCCGAGGCCGAAGCCATGGCGGAATATGGGACCGGCGAAAAGGCCGCGGTGATTCTGACCGCCAAGGAAAACTGGCATCCCGGAATCGTCGGGCTCCTCGCCGCCCGGCTGAAGGAGAAGTTCAAGCGACCTGCCTTCGCCATTGCCTTTGATTCCATGGGCAAGGGGACCGGTTCCGGCCGCTCGATCAATGGTTTCGACATGGGGCGCATGGTCCGCGCCGCCGTCGACGAGGGGCTTCTGGTCAAGGGTGGCGGGCATGCCATGGCAGCGGGCCTGACGGTGGAACGGGCGAATCTCGGGCGTCTGCGCAGCTTTTTCGAGGAGCGGGCGGCGGCCCAGGTGTCCGCGCTTGCGGCCAACCAGACATTGAAGATCGATGGCGCGATCGGCGCCTCCGGGGCGACCCTTGCTCTCGTCGACCAGCTCGAGGCGGCCGGTCCCTATGGATCCGGGCATCCGCAACCGATCTTTGCCGTGCCCTTGCACAGGTTGAAGGACGTCCGTCCTGTTGGCACCACGCATATCAAGATCACGCTGGAGGGCATGGACGGCAAGCGTCTGGAGGGCATCGCGTTTCGGGCCGCCGACACCGATCTCGGGCATTTCCTGATGAACAGTCGCGGCAACCAGATCCATGTCGCGGGTACGCTTAGCGCGGACCACTGGCAGGGCAACAGGCGCGTGCAGTTTCGCATTCTCGACGCCGCAAAGGCGCCCTGAGCTTCAATCTGTTCGAGTTGTCTCGGAAGACCGAAGTGGCACGCCCTAGGGGA
>UCMW01000010.1 GCA_900473745.1 Hyphomicrobiales bacterium
CCTGGCGCCGCTTCAGTAAACGTCCCCGTTGAGGCAAAACTCCATGGCCTACGGAAATCGGTCCCGCGTGACCCTTGCGGGTGGCGGTGATCCGGCGCCCGCGACTTCCCTTGTTTTAGCCCTGACGTGGCGAGAATCCCTGGGGTCCGCGCGTTGCCCGTCGCTGGGCTGGCGCTTCCGATATTCTTCGTTGTCTGGCCCGGATCTCGCGCAAGTGCTGGCCTCTCGTGCGTGTTCGGCACGATGATCGCTTCGCCGGGCAGCCATATGATCTCGTCGGGGGTGATCAATCGTCGGGCGACCATATGTTCGCTCGATGTGTGGCCGGCAAGCTTCCACGGCAGGTTCGGACTGCTTTATGAGCTCGTGGCGTGATGGGGATGCATGCGCCCGATGGTGCTGGTCATCAGGCTTGCTGTCTCGATGTCGTTGAGCCCGAATACATGGCATACGCTGGCATTGGAGAGGACGGTGCCGGACTGCTTCCCATGGGTGGCGCGCAACTGATGCATGTCCTGCAGGATCGGCCACAGCTGCACACCATAACCTGCCATCAGCCCCATGGCCCGTTCTATCGGGCGAATGCCTCTGCGCGGTGATCTCGTCAAGCAGGAAAAGCACGGGATTGGCGGGTGTCGCTGGATCGTTTGTTATGTCAATGAGGCTTCGAATATACAACAATATCAGCCGTCCCGGAGAGCAGACGGTTTCCGCTTCGTTCATGGAAGGGGCTGACGCTCGATCGCCGTTGGGTAAGAGGACCCTTTGGCCTCTCGTGTGTCGGCGGACTTGGACGTCGCAACCGCCTTTATGGCCTCGGCGAAGAGGCTTGTACCCATCAGCGATCTACAACGGGCGAAGCGCCTATTGGCGTAATTGCGGAAGTCGTCTGCAGGATTGTCGTTTGCGAGCTGTATCAAGCCCCAGAGTGTCCATAGAAGGTCGCACATTGCCTTATATATGATGATCCGCCCACGCTCGGCGGCAGAGGGCTCGACGCCGAAATAAGCAAGGATCATTTCTTCCTCCTGCCAGCTGTCGAATTCACCCTCCACACTGAGGTCGGCGAGATCCCACATCGGATCGTTCATGCCGGAATATTCCCAATCGACGATCCACATGCGCTCACCACTGTCGAGGAAGTTTTCGCAAAGCGGATCGCAGTGGCAGGCGACAACAGGCAGCGGATGGGCCGCCAGCGCCGCCCGCACGACCTCCGCCTCGCTTAGGACGGCATGATATCCCTCCGGCAGGGCGACATCCTTCGTTCCGAGGATGCCGAGGTAGCTGTCGATCATCGCGAAGAGTTCGAAGCGTGCAGGGAAGACGGCGCCGCTGTCATGCAGTTTGCGGAAAGCCTTGCCGGCCCGGGCAGGGGCACCGGCTCGTGACCGAAACTGCTCCGGTGTCATGGTGGTGGTCCCATCCAGGAAACGGGAGACGAAGATGCCACTTGTCGGATTCGCAAAGAGAATGTCCGGGCCGACACCGGCATAGGCGACGGCCTCGGTCGCCATCATCTCGTTGATCCGGTCAATGTACTCCTCGGTGCCCTTGCCCGGAATGCGCAGACAGTGGTCGCCAACGCGGAAAACGAGATTGGTCAGTCCGCCCAGACGTTGGATCGGGCCGTCGTAGCCGGCCAGCAGGGGGATCGTCTTCAAGGTTTCGCGGGCGAGCGCGATCTCGGCCTCTTCGTTCATGCCTTCAGCCTCTCCATCTTCGGGTCATAGAGGGTGCGGTTGCCCCGGCGGGCCTCATAGGTCCGGCCGAAGGCCTCGATCTGGAACTGCTCACCTGTGGCGATTTCGCTCGGCAGGTAGCCGAAGGCGATGGTCTTGCCGAGCGTATATCCGTAGCCGGTGCTGGCGGTAGAGCCGACCACCTTGCCGTTGAGCAGTACCGCCTCGCCGCCGTGGAAGGGGGCGAAGCCGTCGACGGTGTAGGAGACGAGCTTGCGCTTTACGCCGTCCGCCTTGATCGTCGCCAGGGCCTCCCGGCCGATGAAGTCGCCCTTGTCGAGCGCGACGCAGAAGCCGAGACCAGCCTCATACGGATTGTAGTCGGGCGTGATGTCGCCGGACCAGTAGAGATAGCCCTTTTCCATGCGGGCCGCATCGATGGCCCGGTATCCGGCATCGGCAATGCCGAAGGCTTGTCCGGCCGTCTTCAGGGTGTCGTAGACATGGGAGGCGTATTCCTGGTCGATATAGAGTTCATAGCCGAGTTCGCCGACATAACCGATGCGGACCGCAAGCGCCCGTGCGGCGCCGATTTCGATGCTTTTGGCTGCAAGGAAGGGAAATGCTGCGTTGGAGAGGTCGTCGTCGGATACGCTCTGCAGCACCTCGCGGGCATGCGGGCCGCAGATGTTCAAGGTGGCGAAGCGATTTGTGACGTCGCGCAGGGAGACGCCTGCCGGCAGGTGGCGGGAAACCCAGTTGCCGTCCCGGACGCCAAAGCCGGAGCCGGTGATCAGGTAGAGCAGGTCGTCCGCGAGATGGACGATCGTCACATCCGCTTCGATACCACCGCGCTCGTTGCAGAGTTGGGTGTAGACGGCCTTGCCCGGTGGGCCGGAGAGATCATTGGCAGCGATCCGCTGCATGGCAGCCCATGCGCCGGGTCCGCTGATCTCGAATTTGGAGAAGGAGGATTGATCGATGAGTGCCACCCGCCCGCGGATCGCCTTGACCTCCTCTCCGACAGCGTCGAACCAGTTCGACTTGCCCTCGAAAGAGGGGATGTCCCGTTCATCCGAGCCTGCTTGCGAAAACCAGTTGGGGCGTTCCCAACCGAACTTGGAGCCGAAGACGGCGCCGTTCCTCGCCAGGGTGTCGTGTAGCGGCGAGCGGCGCAAGCCTCTGACGGCTTGCGCTTCTTCGCCCGGCCAATGGACTTTGTAATAGGCGCCATAAGCCTCGATGGCGCGTTCTTCCAGATAACGTCCCTGCGCATGAACCGCGCCAAAGCGACGGACGTCGAAAGGCCAGAGATCCATGCCGGCATCGCCGTGCAGGATGAGGTTGGAAAGCGCAAGGCCAGCGCCGCCTGACGCGGCGATGCCGGCTGTGAAGCCGCAGGCGACGTAGAAGTTGTCGAGCTCAGGAGCCAGCCCCATGATCGGTTCGCCGTCGAATGAGACGGGGATCGGACCGTTGATTACCGTCTGGATTCCGATTTCGTTGAGGGCAGGAATGCGGGTCGCGGTCGGCAGGGCAAAGAGTTCCAGCCGCTCCCAGTTCGGCGCAAACAGTTCACGGCCGAAGTCGAGTGGTGGCTTTCCGCGCCAGCAGCCTTTCGTGCCGTCTTCCCAGCCGCCGATGGCGAAGGAGCCGGTGTCGGGCTTCAGGTAGAAATTGTTGTCGGGATCGCGCAGCGTGGTGAGATCCGGGGGCAGGGTGAGCTTCTTTTCGGTGAGAAAATACTGGTGCTCCACGACACCTGCGGCGAGCGGCACGCCCGCCATCTCGCCGACGCGTTTTGCCCAGAGGCCGGCGCAATTGACCAGAATATCGAAGGAAATCGTCCCGCCATTCGTCACCACGCCGACGGCCCGGCGGTTCTCGATGACGATCTCCTCGACCGTCACCCCTTCCTCGATCTTCACGCCGTTCATGCGCGCACCTTTGGCATAGGCCATGGTCAGCGAGTAGGGATCGATATAGCCGTCGCCGGGGATGAAGGCGGCCCCTTCGATGCCATCCTTGACGATGTAAGGGAAACGGCTCGCCGCCTCTTCAGCGGAGAGGGAGTAGCATTCGACGCCGAAGCTCTTCGCCTGGGTCATCGAACGGCGGATTTCGCTCCAGCGCTCAGGACTTCCGGCAAGCCTCAGCGACCCGACTTTCTTCCAGGCGATATGCTGCCCGGTCTCTTCCTCCAGCCGGTCGAAGACTGCGACGGAATTCTGCATCAGTCGGGTGAGGTTGCGTTTTCCCCGAAGCTGGCCGACGAGGCCCGCCGCATGCCAGGTGCAGCCATGGGTGAGCATGGCCTTTTCCACCAACAGCACGTCCTTGGCGCCGTCGCGGGCGAGGTGGTAGGCGACCGAGGTGCCGATGGCGCCACCGCCGATGATCAGGATATGGACGTGACGATCCGCGCGAAATGACATATCGGAACCTCAGGCTTTGATCTTGTCCATGGCCGGGTCGAACATCGCCCCGAAGTGAGGGGTGGCCTGCGTCTTTTCCGCCGCGACCACGAGCTCGTAAGTTCCGCTTTTCAGGTAGTCGTCGCTGACGCCTTCGGCGTTGCGGACATAGCCGTAGCCAATGTTCTGACCCAGCGTGTAGCCATAGCCACCGCTCGTCAGGTAGCCGACCGGCTCGCCGTTTCTGAGGATCGTCTCGCGTCCGGCGAGCACGATCGAGGGGTCGTCGACGGTGAAACCCATCAACCGCTTCTTGAGCGGCTGGCCAGCCAGGCCTTCCAACGCCCGGCGACCGAGGAAATCGATGTTCTTGCGGAGTTTTACCGCCCAGCCGAGCCCCGCCTCGAAGGGTGTGTCATTCGGCGTGATGTCGGAACTCCAGGCCCGGTAGCCTTTTTCGAGACGCAGGGATTCCAGCGCGCGGTAGCCGATGGGGCGGATGTCATGGGTTTTGCCCGCCGCCATCAGGGCGTCATAGACCTCACCGAGGGCTGTAATCGGGATATGCAGTTCCCAGCCGAGTTCGCCGACATAGGTGACCCGGAGCGCGCGGACGGTGGCGCCGGCAATCTCGATGTCACGCACATGGCCGAAGGGGAAGACCGTGTTCGAGACATCCGCAGCGGTGACGGCGGCGAGTACGTCACGCGCCCTCGGTCCCATCAGGGACAGCGTGCCCCAGTCTTCGGTGATGTCGGAAAGCGTGCAGTTCAGACCGGCCGGAATATGGTCTGATATCCAGCCGAAGTCGTGGGTTCGGAAGCCTGTGCCGGTGACGATGTAGAATTTGTCTTCGGCGAAGCGCGCGACGGTCAAGTCCGCCTCGATGCCCCCCCGAGTGTTCAGAAGCTGTGTGTAGGTCAGGCGGCCGACGGGCTTGTTCACGTCATTGGCGCAGATCCAGTCGAGTGCCTTGAGGGCATCGGGACCCGAAAGCTCGTATTTCGCAAAGGACGACTGGTCAAACACCCCGACTGCCTCACGCACGTGGCGATGCTCGTCGCCAACGGGCTCAAACCAGTTCTGCCGGCCCATGGAGTAAACGTCCTTCGCCTCCACGCCTGATGGCGCGAACCAATTGGGGCGCTCCCAGCCGAGCTTGGAGCCGAAGACGGCGCCAGACGCCTTCAGGCGGTTGTAGAGGGGAGAGACGAGGCGCGGGCGGCCGCTTTCATATTCCTCGTGCGGGAAGGCGATGGTGTAATGTTTGCCATAGGCTTCCAGCGTGCGGTCGCAGACCCACTGGCGGTCGCGATGCATGCCGGCGAAACGCCTGATGTCGACGACCCAGAGATCGAGCGGTGCTTCGCCGTCGACCACCCATTGCGCCAGCACCCAGCCGGCCCCACCGCCGGACGCGATGCCGAAGGCGTTGAAGCCTGCGCCGACAAACATGTTCTTGCATTCGGGCGCGGCACCCAGGATGAAGTTGCCGTCGGGCGTGAAGCTCTCCGGACCATTGATCATCTGCTTGACGCCCACCGTCTCCAGAGCTGGTACGCGCTCGACGGCCTGGATCATGTGCTGTTCGAAATGGTCGAAATCATCGTCGAAGAGACGGAAGGCCCAATCCTCAGGCAGGTCGCCGGTGAGCCAGGGCTGCGGGTTGGGCTCATAGCCGCCCATGACAAGGCCGCCGACCTCTTCCTTGTAGTAGGTCCGCCTGTCAGGGTCGCGGATTGTCGGGGCATCGGTCGACAGGCCCTCGATCTTTTCGGTGATGATATACTGGTGTTTGACGGCCTGGAGGGGCACGTTGATGCCGGCCAAGGCGCCGACCTGGCGGGCCCATTGGCCGGCACAGTTGACGACCTTTTCGCAGGAGACGTCGCCTTGGCTCGTCTTAACGGCTGTGATCCGGCCGTCCTTCATCTCGAAGCCGATGACCCGGACGTTTTCGACGATCTTCGCGCCATGCATGCGCGCACCCTTGGCGAGCGACTGGGTGATGTCGGAAGGGCTCGCCTGACCGTCCGTCGGCAGCCAGCTGGCACCAACAAGATCATCGACATTCATCAGCGGCCACATCCGCTTCACCTCGTCGGGGGAAACGAGATGCATCTCCATTCCGAAGCTGCCGGCCGTGGTGGCGAGGCGCTTGAATTCGGTCCAGCGGTCCTGGTTGGTGGCCAGCCGCAGGCAGCCGGTCATCTTCCAGCCCGTTGCGAGCCCGGTTTCGGCTTCCAGCCCCTTGTAGAGCTCGACCGAGTATTTCAGCACGCGGGTAATCGAGGCGGACGAACGGAGCTGGCCGACGAGACCGGCCGCGTGCCAGGTGGAGCCGGATGTAAGCGAGCCCTGTTCGATAAGCAGCACGTCCGCCTTGTGATCCCTGGCGAGATGATAGGCGGTGGAGCAGCCGATGATGCCGCCGCCGATGACGACGATCTGGGCGTGGGAGGGCAGGGTCATGAGGTGTGTTTCCCGTAGACAGAGTTATAGTGGTCCAGCGCTTCTTGGAGGCGCGTGAGGTTCTCGGCCGTGTAGCCGACATAGTCGGCGCCCGGCGCATCGAGGTAGAGTTCGGAGGTCATGCTCCACATCGCCTCGCGCAAGAGGGAGGCGCATTGCATGGCGGCGAGCGAGCGGCGGATCTCGGGCGAAGGCACACCACCGAAATAGGCAGTCAAAAACTCTTCCGACTGGTCGGGTGTCAGCCCGGCATTGGAGGTTGCCCCCGCGAGATCGAACATCGCGGTCGAGAAGCCGGCATATTCGAAGTCGATCAGCCAGAGCCTCGTCCCATCATCGAGAATGTTGGATGGCAGGAGGTCGTTGTGGGCGAAGACGATCGGCAAGGGCGTCTGCGCGGCTTCCAGTTCCTCGGCCAGCACCAGATATCTGGCAAGCTCCGGGATCATCCGGCTGTTGCCGGCCTCAAGCGTACGGGCATAGTCGCGCACCACGTGGAAGGGCCAGAACACGAAGCCGGCGCCGGAGACGTGGCGCGGCATTTCCTTGTGAAATCGGTGGAGGAGGAGCGCCACGCGCTCGCGTTCGGCTGCGACGTCGTTTGCCGAGAACGTCTTCGCGTCCAGGAAGGCAGACACCATGATGCCCGGTTCTGCATACTCCACTTCCGGAGCGAAACCGGCCTCGTGGGCAGCGCGGGCCGTCATGAGTTCGCGGGTCCTGGAAACGTGATGGAAGGGATAATCTGTCCCGAAGCGCACGACGTGGCGGCCAGAGGCATCGGCCACCAGGAAGCTTTCATTGCTGAGGCCCCCCCGGAGCACGGAGATGTCCAGCGCTCCATTCCAGCAGGGCAGCGCCGCGATGCGGTCTTCGACTATGGAGTGCAGCGCGACGTCGGTCATTCCATCCGCTCCCTCAGACGAGCAGCGCCGGCAGAGATCAACCGATCGGCGATGATGGCGATGAAGGCAACGGCGAGCCCGGCGACAATGCCGCGGCCGGTATCGGCCTTGGTCAAGGCGATATAGACCTCCTGGCCGAGGTCACGTGTTCCGACGAGAGCCGTGATGACGAGCATGGAGAGGGCGAACATGATCGTCTGGTTCAGACCGAGCATGAGTTCGGGAAGTGCGAGCTTCAACTTAATCTTGGTGAGGATCTGAAAGGGCGTGCAGCCCATGGCGCGGCCGGCCTCGACGACCTTCGGGTCGACGCGCTGGATCCCGAGTGCCGTGTATCGGATGGCCGGCGCCACGGCATAGGCAACGATGGCGATCAGAGCCGTGAAGTCGCCGACCCGGAAGAGCATGACGGCCGGCATCAGGTAAACGAAGGAAGGCAGCGTCTGCAGCGTGTCGATCACCACCTGCAGCCAGCGCCAGACCCGCTCACGCTCTGCGGCGAGAATGCCGATTGGAATGCCGATCAGGCAGGCGATGATCACTGCGATGCCGCAGAGATAGACCGTCACCATCGCCTTTTCCCATTGGCCTGTCGCGGCGATCAGGAAGGAGAGCGTGGCAGCAAGGACAGCCAGCCGCAGCCCGCCCAGGCGGTAGCCGGCGATGGCCAGCACGGCGACGACACCCGGCCAGGGCAACTCGGCCAGGAAGCGTTTGATCGGTACCAGAAGGTGGATGAGGAGGGTGGTGCGGATCGCCTCGAGCAGGTCGAAGAAGTTGATGTTGATCCATTTTACCACCTCGTTCCAGAAGGTGCCGGTCGACAGGGTGAGGCTGTCGGGCAGGGTGGCGAAAGCCGGCGAGATCAGGCTGGCTATAAGGCTGAAGACGATCACGGCAAGGCCTGCAGTCAGATAGGGGTGGCGCTGCATCAGGTTGTGGTCGCCGGTCGCGATGACGGACGGAACACCTGCCTTTCGGGCGAAGGCCTGGCTCAAGCGGTCGAGGGCGACGGCGAGTGCCACGATCGCGAAACCCGCCTCGAAGCCGGCACCAATGTCGAGACGGCGCAGGGCTGCGAGTACGTCGAAGCCGAGGCCGCCGGCGCCGATCATCGAGGCGATGATCACCATGTTGAGAGAGAGCATGATGACCTGGTTGACGCCGACCATCAGCGCGTCGGCGGCCGAGGGCACCATGACCTTCCAGGTCATCTGGCGACGCGAGCAGCCGACCATGTAGCCAAGATCACGGATTTCCGACGGTACGGCGCGCAAGCCGAGAAGAGTGATGCGGACCATGGGCGGCATGGCATAGATAATGGTCCCGACGATGGCTGCCGTCGGCCCGAAACCGAAGAGGAAAAGGATCGGCACGAGATAGGCGAAGATCGGGATGGTCTGCATCAGGTCGAGAAGTGGCGAGATCGCCCGTTCTACCCACGGAAAGCGGTAGCCGGCGAGCCCGAGCAACAAGCCGAGAATGACGCCGATTGGAACAGCGACCAGGATGGAGGAGAGCGTCACCATGGCGCTCGACCATTGGCCGAATGCGGCGAGGAAACCGAAGCACGTGACGACCAGTGCCGCCAACTTGGCGCCGCCTGCATAACATCCCATCAGACCGCCGAGAACGATGACACCCAGGTAGGAGATCGGCGGCACGATCTGGACTGCGGCGGATCCCTGGCCCGAGAGGAAACCGGTGGAAAGCAGGCTGAGCGCAAACGTGTAGGGAATGTCGATGAGGTCTGCGATGAAGCGCGTGAGATCAGTGAAGGAGAAGAGGCCGAAGGTCGCTTCGTTGACCAGCCATTTCATCCAGGTGCTGATGGGTCGAGCTGCAGGGATTTGCCAGGCGCGGGGATAGTCGAATGCCCATTTTCCGATCGACGGGCCGAGCCACCAGGCCATGAGCATGGCGAAAGCGGCAAGCGCCAGGGCGATATCCACCAGGCGTTTGCCATTAGGCGCGCTCCCGGTCTCGTCGGCGTGGAAGGGCGGGGCGGTTAGGTCGCTCATCGGCTCAGCCCTGCATCATCACGTCGACGACATCGCTGCGTCGCAGGAGACCTATGGGCTGGCCATCCGCATCCACGACGCCGAGCGTGTCACCGCCGGTAGCGAAGAGTGGGGCCGCCTCGGAGACGGAGGCCGTATGGCGGATCGTCGTCGCGGGCAGGGCAGCTGTTGCAGCCTTCATCAGCGAGGCGACCTTGACGACCTTGGACCGGGCGACGTTGCGGGTGAATTCGGCAACGTAATCGGTGGCGGGCGCCAGAACCAGTTCTTCGGGTGTGCCGGCCTGGACGATCTCGCCATCCTTCATGATCGCGATGCGGTCGGCGAGCCGGATCGCTTCGTCGAAGTCGTGGGTGATGAAGACAATGGTCTTCTTCAGGACCGATTGCAGGCGAAGGAATTCGTCCTGCATTTCGCGTCGGATCAGCGGATCCAGCGCCGAAAAGGGTTCGTCCAGGAACCAGAGTTCCGGTTCGACCGCGAGCGAGCGGGCAATGCCGACGCGTTGCTGCTGGCCACCGGAGAGCTGGCGCGGGAAGGCGGTCTCCTTGCCGGCGAGACCAACCAGTTCGACCATGCGTCTGGCGCGGTCCTCGCGCGTCGGCCGGTCGATGCCCTGAACCTCCAGCGGAAAGGCGACATTGTCGAGCACTGTCAGATGCGGCAGAAGCGCAAAATGCTGGAAGACCATGCCCATCTGGTGGCGCCGGATCTCGATCATCCGCTTTTCGCTGGCCGAGAGCAGGTTTTCCCCGTTGAAGAGTATTTCGCCCGATGTCGGCTCGATCAGCCGTGACAGGCAGCGCACCAGCGTCGACTTGCCCGAGCCCGAAAGGCCCATGATCACGAAGATCTCGCCGGTTCGCACTTCGAGATTGACGTCCCGGACGGCGCCGACCAGGCCGGCGCGTAAGAGCGTCTCGGCGTCAGGCTTGCCACCGTTGGAAGACACGGCATCGCAGGCGCCCGCACCGAATATCTTCCAGACATCGCGGCAGACGAGTTTGGCTTCTGTCGACATGGCAGTTCCGCTGGATCACAGGACGGATGGCCCGCAGGGGCCGCGAGAAAGATCGGTCACCCGCGCCAAGGGAGTGCGCGGGTGACCGAAACCAGTCCGGCTATTTCCTGATCCATTCCGACCATTTGGCCTCGTTGGTGCCGACCCATTCGGCGACGACTTCCTCGACCTTCTGGCCTTCGAGATCGACCTTGGTGATCATCGCGCCCATTTCGTCATTGCCGACGTTGAAGGCCTTGATGGCCTCATGGGCGCCCGGCCACTTGTCCTTCAAACCGGACCAGGCAACCTTCCAGATCGGACCAAAGGGCTTGCCGCAATCATAGGCCATGTCGGGGTTGGAGCCCGAGGCGGCGTCGGTGTAGCATTCCTTGGTGTATTGCGGGAATTCGACCCATTCGCCCTTGTATTTGGCCGGCGCCCAGTGGGGCGCGTAGATCCAGAGGAGGATTGGTGCCTGGCGCTGATAGGCGCTTTCAAGCTCCGCGAAGAGGGCCGCATCGGTACCCGCATGGACGACCTCGAAGGGCAGGTCGAGCGCTTCGACACGTTCGTCGTCAAAGCCGCCCCAGGTGACCGGACCGCCGAGATAGCGGCCTTTCGGTGCTGTTTCCGCCGTCGAGAAGGCTTCGGCACAGGCCTCTTCCTTCAAAGCCTCCCAGTTCGGCAAGCCGGGGCATTTCTCCTTCATGTATTCGGGAAACCACCACTCTTCCTTGGCCTGCATGCCGGTTTCGCCTAGGTTTTCGACCTTGCCCGTTGCCGTGGCTGCGTCCATCGCCTCGCGGCCGGTCGTTTCCCAGATTTCCATGGCAACATGCAGGTCGCCGGATTCGAGACCTGCAAACTGCGCCAGATAGTCGGCCTGAACAAATTCGACGGAATAGCCCGCCTTCTTCAAGACCTCGCCCATGATCTGGGTGGTGATCAACTGGCCTGTCCAGTCATGTAATGTCAGTTTGATCGGATCGGTGGATTCTTGCGCCTTTGTCGGTGTGACGAAGAAGGCGGCAGTCATCAGCAATGCGGCTGCGATCGTTCTCGGCATGCGGTCATGGTGAAGCATTCGAGTTCTCCCAGTAGGGCCCGTTGAGATTGCTTAAATCTGGCAAGGCACTCGGTCGTCGTTCCCCGTACTTTTCGTATCTGATGACGACCGCGTGTATGTCCGCAGTCTCGGGTCAAGCGAGAGAGCTTGTCAATCCGAATCTGTGGCATTTTGTGATTTTGTGACCGATTATGTGGTGTCACCTTGAAGCTGGTGATGACGCGAGCTAGTGATGCGGTGACGAGCAGGATGGAGATGGTCATGCCCCCTTCAACACGGCAGCGAGAGATATTGCGTGTTCTGGATCGCGAGGGAACCGTGGCGCTTTCGGCGCTTGCGCGCAAACTCGGTGTATCGCTGGAGACCATCCGGCGGGACCTCAAGCCGTTGGCAAACGGTGGCAGTCTGATCAGGATGCATGGCGCAGTGAGCCTGACTTCCATGGTCGGCGAAGCGCCGTTTGAAAGGCGGATGCGTGAGAACAGCGAGGCCAAGCGGGCCATTGCGGCCGCGGTTGCAGCGACCATACGTGACGGGGACTCGATCATGATGGACACGGGCACGACAACGAGCTTCCTCGCGCGAGAACTCCTGGGTCACCGGCGTCTGACTGTCGTGACAAACTCTTCCGACATCGCGCGCACGCTAGCCACGCTGAATGACAACAAAGTTTACATGGCAGGCGGAGAGTTGCGCAGCGACAACGGAGCGGCGTTCGGGAGTACGGCTATCGATTTCATCAGCCGGTTTTCCGTCACCCACGCGATCATCTCGACGGGTGCCGTGAATTCAAAGGGGATGATGGATTACGATCTGGATGAGGCGGAATTTGCCCGCACGGTTATCACGCGCGGACGACGCACGCTGGTTGTGACCGACCAGAGCAAATTTGGTCGCGAGGGTCTGGTCCGTGTCTGTGGCTTCGAGGCGGTCGCTGAGCTTGCAACCAATGTACAGCCGCCACCGGACATTGCCGAGGCTATGGCTGCAGCCGGTACCGGTCTGTTGCTTGCCTGAACTCTGAGGCTCTGCGTTCTTTGGCCGGTAGAAGAATTGACCGATCGGGAAGCGCGCTTTACGCGCCTGGAAGACTCGTCAGCCCGTCATGGGCTGAGACGAGTGTCTTCAGTCGCGCAGGAGTGGCAGTAACTGGCTACCCTGGCGTCTTATCTCGTGCAGATAGGGCGTGTCGGACAGAATGAACTGACTGATGCCGAGGTCGCCCACCTATCTTCGGGTTGCCCCGCTCGGCGTGACGGCCGAGCTCGGCAGCCTGGTGCGGACCGCAGGTCTTTCCGCCGGTATCGTGCCGGAAACGCGCGTCGGGCTCGATACTGCCCGGGGCTGTATCAGCGCGGTCAAGACTGCCTTGCTCTCTCCCAACGGCCTCTTCGTCATCGGCCTTGTCGTGGCGAGCTTCGCTTCAGCCCTTCTTTCTGGCCGCTTTGAGCGCTCGTCGCCAATCGTACGCGGACTGCTCGCACGCTTTACCGGCGGCGTGCTGATGGGGTGGGGGCCATGACCGGCCTCGCCTGCACCGTCGGTGTCCTGCTCTCGGGAATTCAAGCAGGGGCTGTTTCGGGCTGGATATTCCTGATCTTCTGTACAGCGGGCGCTATGTCCGGCTTGCTCGGTTTGCGGCGATTTGGCTAATCGTCCACGACTTGCTGGCTTATCGGCAGCCGGCCTTGGCTGGATGGCTTGGTTTTCGGCCGGGGGTACAGGATGTTCTGATCAGCCGCCGCAAATGCTCATAACGACGCTGGTCTCGTCTCGGTCGGCTCGACCACGAACAGGAACGGTGCGCCAACAGCTACAGCCGGGCCCGAGGCTTGCGCCGAGCTGACCGAAAATACGAATCCAAACCGCCACTTGGCACCTTTCCGCCTCTGCTCAGTTATCTGCCCAAAGCCAATTTTCTACAGGGTGATGGTATGTCTCAACGTTTGAAAGTGAAGGAAATGGTGATGCAGATGCACGAGAGGAACCTCGTGCTCATGAACATTCTCCGCGATATCGCTGAAAACGAGATATCGGGTCATATCGCCGCTGACTCAACAGACGAACAGATCGCCCGGAACTGCGCTGAAAAAGCGTTCCGTCGGAAAGAGATACTCGGAGAAATTTCTTATATCTTGCATCAAGAAGATTTGGCACGTCGAGTAGAGGCATGAATGGCTTCGACTTTGCCGCTATCTGGACCTGCGGAGGTCCAACAATGTTTCGAGTTTTTGCCATTCCTACGTTTGATCTCACTAACGGAGTGAAGGGCCATCTCCTTCTTTCTTGCGTATTTCGAGAGCGTTTAGGCGGTCGACGACTACCGAAAGGTCGTAGGGTTTAGGGAAGAATTGGGCTAACGCAGGTCGATCGATATCGGCCGGCGCCAGTTTGCCAGAGGCAACAGTGATGCCTGATTTGGGCAAGGGATCGGCGGCGACTTGAGCAACATCGACTCCCGAATGCTTGCCGGGCTTTTGGATGTCGATGAACAGCACGTTGATCGTCTGATCGCTGATGATGTCCAGCGCTTCATCGCTATACAATAACGACAAGCGGCACATTCAATCAGATTAGGACGTATGACATGGCAGATCCTGTTGAGGATGCGACAGAGTTGAAGGCAATTCTCAGCGATGTTGTCTCTCAAGTGAGAGCCCGTGCGCCTGGAATTTACGACGAGGCTGTCGCGGAAGCTATGGAGAAGGATAAGCCAACCCCGCGCAAGGCGGACTTTGAAAAGTTCGGCATTGCCGTGTTTACCAGGACTGGCCAGCTAGCCGCCGCCGGCAATGCCGGCATCGGCTTTCCCATCCAATCCATATCCAAGGTCTTTGCCCTTGAGCTTGCGCTTGAAGCGCTCGGCGAGGCTTTGTGGAAACGGATCGGCCGTGATCCATCGGGCGACCCCTTCAATTCCATTATCGATCTTGAACGCGCCAAGGGTGTTCCACGCAACCCGTTCATCAATGCCGGTGCATTGGTCGTATGCGATGTTCTCGTTGGTCTGGGAGGAAGCGCAGGTCCAAATCGTCATGTGGTTCGCTTTGTTGAAAGAATGCTCGACGGTGAGGTGATGGCGCTCGACAAGGATGTCATGGCCAGCGACCGTACCGGCGGCGACCTCAATCGATCGCTGATGTTCATGGCGCGACACCACGGCAATCTGAACCATCCGGTAGACAAGGTCATGGAAGCCTATGTCCACCAATGCGCCATCACGCTGGATTGTCGTGGACTTGCCAAGGCAGGCCGCTTTCTCATCCTTGACGACCCCGAACAAGAGAACGATGCAACGCTTGCAGCGGCGCGGCGCGCCAGGCGGATCCTTTCGGTGATGATGCTGTGTGGCCAATATGATGGCTCAGGTGACTTCGCCTATCGGGTCGGATTGCCAGCCAAATCGGGCGTCGGCGGCGGAATTCTCGCCGTTGTCCCCCATTGCGCCTCAATCGCTGTGTGGTCACCAGCACTCGACTCGATGGGCAACAGTTGGCTCGGCACACTGGGGCTGGAGTTGGTCAGCTCCAAGACCGACTGGTCGGTCTTCGGCAGAGCGCGTCGGTGAATTGCCAGCCAATACGAGGTTCTTTGAAAGAGCTGGCTCGTTTTCGCTGAGGAGATTCTGGGAAATCACCTCAGGAGGGCCAGGCTCCACGTCATGGCCATGCAGTTATAGCTTGCCGATGTCCGCCCCATTGCGGATCTAATATGACGACGGGATATTGTCCCGTAATTCAAAGATATGACGCACCGTTGACCTGTTAATCCCAAGTGCCTGCAGTTGCAGTCTTTCGAGGGTCCTGACGGACAGGAAGGAGGTTCGATACCTATCGAGACGAAGTAACCACGCTGTTGAGTTGGCTCGGGTTTGTGAAAATGTAGGAGACCCTGCAGAGCTCGAGTCGACACGTCGCTCCCGCGACCTGCAAGGGTGTTGCCGGTCTCAGCTTTTCATCCGAACGCCAATTCCTCCAGTAGTTGTTTCACCGTCCCCTTCAAAAACAACGCCCGCGGCCTCGAAAGTCAGTCGCAGAAGTTTGAGGTTGCTTTCACGCATTTCGCCACCTCGCTCGAAAGCGAGGATCGACACGGTGCTGATCGCGGTCCGACTTGCGAGGTCCGCTTGCGTCCAGTCCAGCAAAGCGCGTGCTGCGCGACATTGAGCAGGTTTTATCACTTTAACCTTCGTTTTTAGAAAGTTGGATATTGAAATAGAAAGAAAGAGCTGGTAGTAGGTGTGAAATTACCTTTTGATCGCTCCGGCCGCAACGATTCGTGCCCGGGGACCGTCAGCTTTGTCAGCACGTGGTGGTGTTTGCAGGCATTTTTATTGGCCTCTGGGACCAAGCATTGCCTGTATTTCAGACACAGAGGTGCCCTATGGAACTCCGCCAGCTCTCATATTTTGTCGCGGTCGCGGAAGAGCTGCACTTCGGCCGTGCGGCCATGCGGGTGAACATCGCCCAGCCGGCATTGAGCACCCAGGTTCAGGCGCTGGAGAAGGGGCTTGGCGTGCAGTTGCTAACGCGCTCGACGCGCAAAGTCGAACTGACGCGGGCAGGGGAGGTGTTCTACGATCGCTGTGTTCGGATGCTGGGAGAACTGAATCTGTCAGCGGAGATGGCACGCGCGGCAGGGGGGCGAACGATGCGCGAGATCAGGATCGGCACGATCTATCCGGCAACGACGGGAGTGCTGCCGGCGTTCCTGGCCAGGATCGGCCGGAAGTTCCCCGATATTCGCCTGCATGTCTCGAACGGCTCGACATCGGACATCATCCGGCAGCTGGAATGCGGGAAGCTCAATCTCGGCTTCATCCGTCCCGTCGAGAACATCGGATCCTTGCGCTTCTTCTCGATTGCCCATGAGCGATATCTGCTGGCGGTACCGATGGGAAATCCGCTTGCATCGAGACAAGAAGTGACGATCGAGGATCTGAAAGCTGAGAAGATCATCGCATTCAAGCGGCAGAATCTTTCCTACACGGAGCGCTATTTCTCCGAGACATTTGCGGAGCACGGGCTGAATGACAATGTCGCCTACACCTGCGACGACACCTTCTCGCTGATCTCGCTTGTGTCGTCAGGCCTTGGTGTCGGCTTTGCCCCGGAATGGACGGGAGGGCTACCGGGCAGGAACGTCGTCTTGAAGAAGGTGACTGGGATCGATCTTAAGATCGGGCTCGGTGTTGCCTGGAGCAAGGATGATCCGACGGCAACCCGCGATGACATCATCGATATTGCCAGGACACTGGGGCGGCCGGGCAGGTGAGGGCGGCGATATCAGCGACTGGCGTCAGTGAGCTCATTGCCGCTTTCATGCGGAACGCCATGGCCCGGGCAAGTCGGTCCCGCCTGACCCTTCGGGCCGCTATGCTCAGGCTCCTGCGGCTTCCCTTTTTCGGGCCGTGACGTGACGAGAATTCCCGGCGTCCCGGGCTTTGGCCCGTCGCTATGCTGACGCCTCCGATATTCTTCATTGTCTTGCCCGGATCTCGCGCAAGCGCGGCTTTGATCCGGGCGGGGTCTTGGGCGGCTGTTTTGGTAAGCGCGGGAATTGCCGCTCAAACCGGATCGAGCAGCTTCTGGAATTCCGGGTCCGTGTAGTAGCGGATCTTCTGGGCCAGCGCCGGCCTCTGACCCGTGTTAAGCAGGATCATCGCCTCGCTGGGCAACCGCATGATCTCGTCAGGGGTGATCAGGTCGCGGGCCACGACATGTTCGCTCGATGTGTGGCCCGGTGGCTTCCATGGCAGGTTCGGGCCGCTCCAAGAGTTCGTGACGTGATGGGCATCCATGCGGCCGATGGTTTTGGCAATCAGACTTGCTGTCTCGATGTCGTTGACGCCGAACACTTGGCATACGCTGGCATTGGAAAGGAAGGTGCCGGCACGCTGGCCGTATGTAGCGCGCAACTGATGCATGTCCTGCAGGATCGGCCAGAGCTGCACGCCATAGCCCGCCATCAGCCCCATTGCGCGTTCGATCGGTGCGAGATGGCCAAGGGCGGCGAACTCGTCGAGCAGATAGAGCACCGGTTTGGCTGGGGTCGTTGGATCGCGCGCCATGTCTGTCAGGCTCTGAGTGACCAGCAGTCTCAGCCATCGCGAATAGGTCGAGAGGCGATCCGGCGGCAGGACGAGGAAGACGGTGGCGGGTCCGTGCTTCAGATCTGAGAAGCGGAAGTCGGATCGCTTCAGCACCTCCATCATGCGCGGACTGTCGAGGAAATGCGTGTGGCGTTGGGCGGCCGACAAGACGCCCGCCGCTTCCCGATCTGCCTTGCCGAGATGGCGATTGGCGGCCCGAGCAATCAGGCCGTTCGCCTCGTGCAACTGCTGCATTCTCTTGAGCAGATCTGCAAAGCTCTGCGGATCGGCAGTCAGATGGCGGCGCAGCGTGCCGAGATGCCGCTCGTCAGGAGGGGCCGTTGCGACAATCTTCAGGATCAGTCCTGAGATCAGCGCCTTTGCTTCCTCGTTCCAGTGGGCTTCGCCTGCCACGCCCGGTTCATCGAAGACCAGGGCATCGGCCAGCGTGCCGGCATCTTCGGCCAAATCGAGACTGTCAGGGTCGAGATGGTCGAGGGGATTGAAGGCGGCGGTGTTCAAGCCGGTGATGCCGAATGGGTCGAGCACATGCACGGGACCGAACATCATCCTCGCACGCGCTGTTATCCTGGCATTCTCTCCCTTGGGATCGATGCAGATGATTGATCGATTGGCGGTCAGCAGATTGGGAATGATCGTACCCACACCCTTGCCGGTTCTGGTCGGTGCCATGGTCAGCAGATGACCTGGTCCGTGATAGTGCAGCAGCTTGCGCGAATGCGGATCGCGGCCGATCAGCAGGCCGTCATCGCTCTTGGTGAGACGGGCCAGCTCCTTCGGCGTCGCCCAGCCGGCAGAGCCATGGATCGCGGATGAGCGGGCTCTGACCAGGAATGGGAAGGCAAGGCCGATGAAGGCCAGGATCAGCGGCACATACTTCAGCACATCGGGCAGAATGCGACTGAGCCATCCCCGCTCTTCCTCCGCATTGTGCTGGATAACCACATCCACGCCGAGGATGACCGAGATCAGGATGTAGCCGAGAAACAACCCGATCAGGGCAAGCTTGATACCGTGACCAAGCAGACGAAAGCGATCGAACAGGGTCATGGCTGCTGCTCCCCGTCTGTGGCCTCATTCGGCTTGTTGATCCCGAGGATATCGTCGAACAGATCCCGGTCCTTCTCCCGCGTCAAAAACCCCGGAAGTTCTGCACGCAGCCACTCGTCGAGACGGCCAGTGAGATGACGATCGGGTTGGCGCTCTATCCGATCGAGCACGAGTGCCCCGATCAGGATCTTGCGTCTCGTATCCCGCGCACGCTCTTCTCTGCCAAGGCGTGCCACCAGCACCTGTTTGCGGGCTTCCAGCTGTCGCAGTCTTTCCTGAATGCTTCGTCTGGTCATCCTGTCGTCCTCCGCGTCGTCGGTTCGCAATGAAACTTAATTCGACGCCGCTGTGCCAAGTCGCACAAGATGCAAATCTGTCATCGGTGCGATCGGCGAAGCCGCATCCCGATGCTGGCGAGCGAAGCGAAGAAAGCACCAAGGGCGCACTTACGAGTTGCTGCGCAACTCAGCGCTCTGACGCTTCCGACGAGCTGGAGACGTGCGAATGGCGATTTACCATTGCAGCATGAAGCCGGTGAGCCGCGGTGGCGGCCGAAGCGCCGTGGCCGCGATCGCCTATCGGACCGCCAGCCGGATGATCAATGAACGCGAAGGTCTCGTGCATGACTTCACCCGAAAGAGTGGCGTCGTGCATTGCGAGATCGTGCTGCCGGAAGGTTCGCAGGCGAAGTGGGCACTGGACCGATCGGTGCTGTGGAACGCGGTGGAGTTCGCCGAGAAACGCAAGGATGCGCGGCTTGCCCGAGAATTCGAGATCGCCCTTCCGCAGGAGCTGAATGCCGATCAGCGTCTGGCGCTGGTGCGTGCCTTCGCTCGTGATCTCGCCGATCGGCATGGAGCAGCCGCCGACTTCGCCATTCATGCGCCGGGAGGCGAGAGTGACATTCGCAATATCCATGCCCATGTGATGATGACGACGCGGACAGTCGGACCCGATGGCTTGGGCGAAAAGACGCTGATCGAGCGGGAGAACAAGTGGCTGCTGAACCACGATCTGCCGACGTCACAGATGCAGTTGCGCGAGATCCGTCAGGCCTGGGAGACGCATGCCAATCGGGCACTGATGCAGGCAGGGCACGAGATCAGGATCGATCATCGCTCGCACCTTGAACGTGGGCTCGAGATCGAGCCGACCGAACATATGGGCGTGCATGCCTCAGAGATCGACAGGCGAGGGGGATCCGTCTCACGCACGCGGATCGACGAGGAGGCGGCACGGCGCAATGCGGAACTGATCCGGCAGAAACCGGAGCAGGTTCTGACACTGATTACCGGCGAAAAGAGCGTCTTCGACCGCTATGACGTGGCGCGAGCGCTTCACCGCTACATCGATGATGTCGGCCAGTTCCGCAACGCCTTTGCGGCGGTCATGGGCTCGAAGGCTCTGGTGGAATTGCGGAAGGAAACATCTGCCGAGCTTGCCCGCTACACGACGCGCGAAATGCTGGAGATCGAGCACGCCATGGCCGCGAGTGCCGACCGCATGAGCCAGCACTCCGGCCATGGCGTTAACCGACATCATATCGATCAGGCATTGAGGCTACAGGACGAGGCCATCAGGGCAATGACAGATGGTTTCAGCTCGCAAACAGTTGAACAGGACACTCCACCTTCATCCACAGGTGAGTCCCGATCGACGCAAACTCCAGGTCTGAGCGAAGAGCAGCGCCTTGCCGTCCGGCATGTCACGGGGCCGGAGCGGATCGCCGCTGTTATCGGCTTTGCGGGGGCGGGCAAGTCGACCATGTTGGCCGCAGCGCGTATGGCCTGGGAGGCGCAGGGCTACCGGGTGCACGGCGCAGCACTTGCCGGCAAGGCGGCGGAGGGGCTGGAGGAATCCTCCGGCATCATCTCCCGCACGCTCGCATCCTGGGAACACAGCTGGCAGGCGGGCAGGGCGGAGCTCAGTTCGAATGATATCCTCGTCATCGATGAGGCCGGCATGGTCGGCAGCAGGCCGATTGGTCGGTTCGTCGAGGAGGTCGAACGGCGCGGGGCAAAGCTGGTGCTGGTCGGCGATCATGAACAACTGCAGGCGATCGGGGCGGGATCTCCATTCCGGGCAATCGCCGAGCGCATCGGTGCGGTCGAACTCTCTGAGATCCGCCGGCAGGAGCAAGAATGGCAGCGGCAGGCTTCGATAGCCTTTGCCACGCATCGGACGGGCGAGGGACTGTCTGCCTATGCCGATCGTGGACAGGTGCACTTCGCGGATAACAGGGGCGAGGCAAGGAACGCTCTGGTGCGGGACTATCTCGAAGATCGCGATGCGCGACCGGAGGGATCGCGGATTGGGCTTGCCCATCGTCGCGTCGATGTCCGGGCGATCAATGAAGCGATCCGCTCGGAATTGCAGACTCGGGGCGTGTTGGCGAAAGGCGAGGCGGGAGAACTGGGCCACGCAGGCCAGGGCAGTTCTGAAGGTCTGGTGCTGGAAGGGGAGAGGACCAACCGGGAGATCGTCTACCAGACGAATGATGGCCGACGTGGTTTTGCGCCAGGTGACCGCATCGTGCTGCTGGAGAACAACAGGGATCTCGGGGTTAAGAACGGCATGCTGGGGACGGTCGGTGCCGTCGAGCCTGACGCAATACAGGTAAGGCTCGACGGCGCGGGGCAGAATGCCGCCCGTCTGATCTCCATACCGGTCAGAAGTTACCAAAGCTTTGACCATGGCTACGCGACGACGATCCACAAGTCGCAAGGGGCAACGGTCGACCGTGCCTTTGTCATGGCATCCACCACGATGGACCGGCATCTGACCTATGTGGCGATGACCCGGCACAGGCATGCTGTCGGGCTCTATGGCGGGCGCGATGAGCTCAGGGATCTGAAGGCAATGACCGCCAGTCTCGGTCGCTCGGGCGCCAAGGAAACGGTGCTGGACTACACGGATGTCTTTGCAGCGAGGCGAGGGCTGGGGGAGGGCATTTCTCTCCGAAGCGAGATTGTCATGGGCGCAACGCCACACCGGGACGGCGCACACTGGGCTGACGATCGGCCGGCGGCTCACTACGGCGCTTTGGGTGAGCGCGTTCGCTCGCCCGCCGATCGGCAAGCCTTGGAACCGCGTGCTAGGACTGAGAGTGGTGAGAGAGGTATTGGCCAGGAAGCGAGGGTGCCGCCGCTGGTGCCTGCTATCACCAGCTACGCCCGGACGGTGGATCAGGTAGCGCGGGAGGCGGCGGCCCAGCATATGGAGCGGGGATTGGAGACGGTACGCTGGGTGGGTGCGGGGGTCTTTGTCGATCGCGACCGATTTGTCGAGATGGTCGCGAAAACCATTCAGGAGCGGGATGGAGACGTCAGTGGAATGGCAAAAGCAGTGGCCGAGCGGCCGGAGGCGTTTGGCGCGTTGCGAGGCAAGGCCGGTCTGTTCGGGGAAAACAGGGAGCGGAAGGAGGCTCGTCGTCTGGCTGGAGCACTCGGGGCTCATGTGGGTTACACCGGAAAGGACTGGATCCGGCGGTATGAACAGGCGGTCAATACCGAGCAGTGGAGGCGGGAGAAGGAGGATGTCATCGCGGTGCCGGGATTGAGCGTCGGGAGTGAAGCGATCCTGAAGCGCCTGGACGGGCTCGAAAGGAAGGAGAAGGATGCGTTTCTGGAGAAGCTCGTCGACACGCCGGAGGGGAAGCGGGCGCTTGCGGAGGCAGAGGCCATCACTGATGCGATGAAAGAGCGGTTTGGGACCGACGATCTGCGCAACAAGAACCTGGCGGAACTGACGCGAGGGCTGGCGGAGAAGGTTGATCTGGCACGGGTGGCAGAGGTGGTGGGGGTCGCGTATCGGGCGAAGAACGCGGAAATGTTCAGGCAGCAGGAGATCGTGCGGAGTGAGCGCAAGGGGTTGGGCTTGGGTTTGCGGATGTGAGCCGGTGGGCAATCGCATCGGCCGAGGTCCCAGACTTAAAAGGACCACGCGAGGATCCTCTTCCATGCAGTACCTGCGGTTAATCCGACCGTGGCTAGCCGCTGATCTCGCCGCCTATCGTGCTCGATTTCGCACTCGGGGAACGATAGCCGCTGACAGCTGCAGCCAAGCGGCCCGTGCATGCTGAAGCGTTCAGCCCCCCTGATGCCTGTACAGGTTTGTTGCCAAATCAACTAAACAAACTAACCGCCTTGTGGAAAGGCTCCGCATGCGAAGAGCAAGGCAGAAACAATTAGATGACCATCGGCGTGATGGCTGAAGGGCCTGTATCAGGTTGCGGCTGAGCCACGTGCCCCAGGTTTCGAAGCTGCGTTGGGTGGGGCTGTGGGTGTTTTCAAAGGAGAGTGGAAAAAGCGTCACATTCGCTCTTGCGTGGGGGGTGAGTTGCCGCTATGAGACAGCCCGCGCCAACAAGCGCCGACCAGTGTGACCGGAGAGGTGGCTGAGTGGTCGAAAGCACCGCACTCGAAATGCGGCATACGGGCAACCGTATCGTGGGTTCGAATCCCACCCTCTCCGCCATTTTTGGGTCACTCTTCCCCAATTAGACGCAAGCCCTTGGTTTTCCTCGCGAATTCCTGACAGACTGCCCCAACCAGAGGCACTCAAGTCATGAATGTATCGCGCATTGTATCGCCCGATGTACAGTCCGATGTATCGCCGGACGCGGAAATCATTTCCGCAAAGAACCGGAATCGCAAGCTTAAAACGAGATCGTCCGGGCTCTATCTGGTGAGGAGCGGCGGGACCTATCTTTTCCAGATCAGACTGCCGAAACGCATCGGTGGCGGTGCAGGCTCCCGGCCCATCCGGGTGAGCCTGGGCGCGCTTCCGCACCAACAGGCGAGAGAGCTCGCCAATGCCCTTGGGGCATTGGCACCGACGCTCTTCAGGGAGATCGAGAAGAGAATGGCAGGCAAGCAGGGACCCAATTCGAAAACTTCAAAAGACCTCGGTGACGAGGGCGTCGCTGACGACGACTGGCCTTTCGATTTTGCCAGCGTGTTCCTCAAGGCCGCGCTCTACGACATCGTGCAGCCTCCCCGCGCGCCGACGCCTGCCGAAGCGGAGGGGCATGAGATGATGCGCGGCCTCGTGCGCATCGGACGTGAGGTGTCAGCCAAGCAGGCGGGCCAGCCTCATGACGAGATGATTGCCGACCATGCCGAACTTCTCGCCGCCGGACATGTGGCCAAATATCAGGCGGCAGCCTCGCCGATTTCGATCTCTGAGGAGCTCTACACCTCGGTATCGGCTCCCCTCGCGTCGGTTCCTCATCAACCATCAAGTGCGCCTCTACCAGAACCCACGCCCCTTCCTCAGCCTGACGTCGAGCCCGGCAGCAAGGACAAGCGTTTGATCAGCGCTGACGTGCCCGCCGCCTTCCAGCTGGATCGGCGTACCGTCGAGCGACCTGCCTCCAGCAAGCCGCTCTTCAGTCACGTTGCGAGCAATTATCTCGCAAAAAGAAAGTCCTCCAAGTCAGAGGAAAACAAAGATATCGGCATTGCCGAGACGCGCCTTAACCTATTCGCCGAGCCTATCGGTGATCACCCGATCGACACCTACACGGCAACCGATCTTCAGGCCTTCATTGATCTCATCAAGTATTGGCCCAAGGACGCAAAATGTCGGCCTGCTCATCTCACCGCACGTGAGATTATCGCCTCGAACGAGGATTGCAGGTTCGAGACACTGGCGCGGAAGACGCTCGAGGAGGGCTATCTCGCTGTCGTTAAAGCCGCCCTGAATTCAGGCCAGGTCGACCATGACTACCGCCCGATCGCCAATGCCAAACTCTTCTACCCCGACCTGGCTCGGCCACCGGTTCACACACAGCCGTTGGGAAATGCCAAAATCGAGAAGGTGTTTCAAACAGGGGTCGCAAGTGGGATGTTTGGCCTGCTGCCGGTTTCATGGACACCGAGTTAAGGTGTTCCTCCTGAAACCGGAGAGCATGAATGCAAAGAAGGAAGTTCAGCCGCGAGTACAAGCTTGAGGCGGTAAAGTTGGTCAAGGAGCGTGGGGTCGCTGTTGCCCAGGCGGCCCGTGACCTTGATGTCCACGAGAATGTGTTGCGCAAATGGGTTCGCGAATACGGCGACGATCCCAGCCAGTCCTTTCCTGAAAAAGGCCAGATGAAGCCGGAGCAGCTTGAGATTGATCGGCTCCGTCGTGAAGTCGCCAAGTTGAAGGCGGAGCGCGACATCCTAAAAAAGGCCGCAGCCTACTTTGCCAGGGACGCGATATGAGGTTCGCGTTCATTGCAAAGCACCGTTCGATCTGGCCGGTGGCATGGCTCTACGAAGCGCTAGGGGTTTCTCGTTCAGGTTTCCATGCCTGGCTCAACCGTTCTGCGAGTGAACGCGCTCGCTATGATGAGGTTCTGCTGGACAAGATCAGGCAGAGCTTCAAAATCAGCGACCGCACTTATGGTGCTCGCCGCGTATGGCATGACGTGCTGGAAGAAGGATTATTCTGTGGCCTCCATCGTATCGAGCGGCTGATGCGCTTGAATGCGCTCAGGGCTAGGCCGAGACGGCGTGGCTTGCCGAAAGATGCCGGTGACCGTGCCGTCATCATGCCGAACGTGCTGGACCGTCAGTTCATGGCAGAGCGACCGAACCAGAAATGGGTGGCCGACTTCACTTATATCTGGACAGCAGAAGGCTGGCTGTATGTCGCGGCCGTCATTGACCTGTTCTCACGCCGCGTTGTCGGCTGGTCGATGAATGCCAACATGACGGCCCAACTCGTCACAGATGCGCTGATCATGGCAATCTGGCGTCGAGGAAAACCAGACGCGCTACTGCATCATTCCGATCAGGGAAGCCAATATACGAGCGAGCAGTTCCAGCGTCTCATGAGCGACCACGGCATCACCTGCTCCATGAGCCGCTCTGGAAATGTCTGGGACAACGCTGCAATGGAAAGCTTCTTCTCATCACTGAAAACGGAGAGAACAGCACGGAGGGTTTATCGCACGAGGAATCATGCAAGAGCGGATGTGTTCGATTACATCGAGCGCTTCTACAATCCGAAGCGCCGCCACTCGACACTGGGCTATCTCAGCCCCAATGACTTTGAAACAAAGGTGGGATTAGCTTAACTCGGTGTCCGAAAAACCGGCAGCAGGCCAGTTAGTTGAGAGGCTGCTTATAGCGAGCGGAGGATTGAGCTTGGCCATGAGGCTAAATCCTCCGCGCCTTAATTTGCTGCCTACAGTGTATTGAGGCGGCCCGGAGAACGCCTCTTATGCTGCCGGCGCCTTACGCCGTTACCTTAGCAACTAATGGCGGCAGCGAATGATCATTGATACGGATAGCATTGGCCATCAGCTCCCCGCACCCGGCCACTACCACATGAATCTACCGCCCGGCCTTGGTACGGATAGCATTGGCCGTCCGCTCCGCGGATCCTGCCGGCACCACAGGAGTATGCGGGGTTTTCCCGCCTAGAATAGCATTGACCATCGGCTCCACGCACCCGCCCCCCACCACATGAATATGCGGGCCGCTCACGGTGCGGATAGCACTGACCGTCGTAGCCACGTACCCGACCGGGACCGCACGAATACCCAGACCGTTCCCGCTTCTGATAGCACTGCCCGTCACCGCCGCGAACCCGGCCAGGACCGCAAGACCAATCGACATTCACGACTTGTGACGAGAGACCTTCAGACATTGCCGCCCGCGGCATCGCGGACGCTTCTCCTCCCAATAGCACAGGCAAGAAGAGGACCGCCGCTAACGCAATAATTTTCATGGTTTCCATCCGAGGCTCCAGCGAGCGATCACATTCCGTCGCAATCAGGTCGGAAAATCACTCAAATGGATGACCTTTTCAAGGCCAACGCGGTGCCGTTTGTTGCTTGCGCCTGACCCGTTGATTCGTCAACAGGCGCCGCCGATGCCAATATTCGCCGAAGCACGGATCCAGGACGGATCCGCTGTCAGTGCCCCTAAGCTAAGATATCGGTGGAGCCGACTCTGGCACGGTGAGGTTGCGGCGCAACAAACAAGTTGAACGCGTGAGGAGGCCAGCGTTCTCAGCCCGATCGAATGTCGCCATAATGGTGTGGTGGCGAGGCTCTGTCAGCAGACGCAGCGTTCAGGATTGACATAGCTGGTTGCCTTTCGAAGGAAGGTTATTGGCAGTGCCTCGTTTGGTGCTGGTGCTCCAGTGGGGGCCGCTAAGTACCTGCAGAATAGAGATGTTCCCGAAAGGACCTTTGACATGGCCCGGGGTTGTACTCGTGTGAGAACGCAGAACGAACCCGGAACAATTACCTCCGATATGGAAGACTAAACAGTTGCAAAGCAATTTTATCGTGATGGGTCCGTAAACAGCGAGTGCAGGCATCGGACGGCTCTTGGAATACGGCCTTTCAAAGAGTAAGAGCAGTCTCACGTGCATCCAGCTGATCGGCGGGTCAGCAACACGCATATTTACCAATGGATCGATTGGATGGGTTCGAACTCAGGATTGGCACTAAGTGGCTGCAACGCGACAGGACGACTGATCGTGCATGCAACCAATATCCATACCGGCGGCGGTGCCAAACTGTTGAACGCGATATTGCGCGATTGCCCGGAGGCTGGCGAACTCGTCCTGTTCTGTGACCGCCGCATGTCCCTCGATCCGTCAATTGAAGCAGCCATGACAGTTCTTAGGTTCGAGCCAGAGCCGTTCGCGCGGTTCGCTGCCGAACGGAAGCTCAGGAATAAGGCTGAGAGTGGTGATGTCGTGCTTGCTTTCGGCAATTTGCCACCGCTCTACCGGTTGAAGGCGCAGACGGTGCTTTTTCTGCAAAATCGCTATCTGGTCGATCCGGCAATGCCGCTGGGCGGATTTAACAGAAGTGCGAGAGTGCGGATTCGTGTCGAGCGGATTTGGTTGAAGAACCGCCTTCGCAATGTGGACCGTGTGGTCGTGCAAACTGCTTCCATGTCGGTTCTTTTCGAGAAGGCTTTTGGGCGCAAGGCGGAAGTCATCGGTCTGAATCCTACGCATGCTCCAGGCCCGGTGGCTGGCAACGGCGGGGAAACAGGCGAGAGGCGATACGATTTTGTCTATGTATCCTCTGGCGAACCGCACAAGAACCATCGTTCGCTGATCGAAGCGTGGGTTATACTCGCCAAGAGCGGTGTAAGACCAAATCTTGCATTGACCCTCTCAGTAGAGAAGCATGCCGATATTCTTGCTCTTTCAGAGGAGGCTAATGCCAGCTTCGGCACAGAGATCATCAATCTCGGCCACGTACCGGCTGATGACGTTGACGCTATTTATGACCGATCCAACGCGCTTGTTTTTCCCTCGACAGGCGAATCCTTCGGTTTGCCTCTTCTCGAAGCCGCGGAGCGAGGGCTTCCCATTATCGCCAGCGAACTGGATTATGTCCGCGACCTTGTTGATCCGGCTGAAACATTCGATCCGCGTTCGCCCCGCTCTATAGCGCGGGCAGTAGGGCGCTTCCTCAAGTTGCCGCCGGACCGGAATGAGACGGTCGGGCCCTGCGGCTTTCTCCGGCGGATCTGCAGGGAAATGTCTTGAATATGCATATTCTGGTGATCACCCAGTATTTTTGGCCAGAGGGCTTCCGGATAAACGACCTTGTCCAGGGGTTGATCGAGCGCGGTCACACCGTCACGGTTCTCACCGGCATGCCGAATTACCCGCAAGGCCAGCTGGCGCCCGGCTATCGTTGGAGCGGGCCGTATTCCGAGGACTTCCAGTTCGCAAAAGTCATCCGTGCGCCGCTGATAACCCGAGGTAACAGCAAGGGTGCACGGCTTGCTGTGAACTACCTGTCGTTTGCCTTGACGGCTTGTGTCGCAGGTCTGCTACGCTGTCGCGAGCCTTATGACGCGATCTTCGTCTTTCAGACTTCTCCGGTGACGGTAGGTATTCCTGCGCGGCTGATGTCTTGGCTGAAAAAAGCTCCGATTGTCTTCTGGGTTCAGGATCTTTGGCCGGAAAGCCTCAGCGCGACGGGCGCGGTGAAAAATAAGAAGGTACTTGGTGCGGTCGGCGCTCTGGTGCGCTGGATCTATCGCGGATGCGCCGTTGTCCTGATGCAGTCCGAGGCTTTTCGCAAACCGCTTTCGCAGATGCGTGTTCCCGCGGAGAAGATGGTTTATTTCCCCAACAGTGCCGAGGCTCTTTACAAGCCCGTCCTGCGCGACGCTTCCTGGCAGGGGGCTGCATTGCCTAACGGATTCCGTGTCATGTTCGCCGGAAACATGGGGGCTGCCCAGTCTCTCGACACTCTCATAGAGGCGGCCGATCTCCTTCGGCATGAAGACAGGATTCATTGGATCGTCGTCGGGGACGGCCGGCAGCGAGAATGGGTCGAAGGCGAGGTTAAGCGGCGCGGGCTCCAGCGATCTGTTCATCTCATGGGCCGGCATCCTGTTGAAACCATGCCCCAATGGTTTGCGCAGGCCGATATCATGCTAGCATCGCTGAGCCGTGATCCAATATTCGCTCTAACGATTCCGGCAAAGATCCAATCATATCTCGCCTGCGCCAAGCCGATTATTGCTGCGATTGACGGCGAGGGTGCGCGCGTGGTGGTGGAGGCAGAAGCTGGCATGGCTGTACCATCGGAAGATCCAGGTGCACTTGCGGAAGCTGTTTTGGCCATGTCACGGAAGTCACCCGACGAATTGCGTCAATTGGGAGAAAACGGGTTGGGTTATTTCAATCGACAATTTGAAAGAGGGCTCTTGCTTGACCGGTTAGAAACCGTCTTGAAAACCCATGCGGGAGATCGCCAGTGACACGGGTTCTGGTTCTGGGGGCGAGCGGCACAATTGGCCACATGATGTTCAAGGTCTTATCCGCCGACAGCGGGTATGATGTCTGGGGCACGGTTCGTTCACCTGCTCTGACGCAGCATTTCACCCCGGCGATTTCGTCAAAAATCCGGGCCGGGATAGATGCCCGGAATCTCGATGTGATTTCGCGCGTCGTCGCCGAATTGAAGCCCGACGTGGTCATCAACTGTATTGGCCTCGTCAAGCAGCTCGCCTTCGCGAATGATCCGCTGCTTGTTCTGCCTGTCAACGCGATGCTGCCCCACAGGCTCGCACACATGTGCTCGCTTGCCGGCGCGCGGCTTGTTCACTTTAGCACGGATTGTGTGTTCAACGGCGGGCGTGGAAACTATGTTGAGGCTGATCCGCTGGATGCGACGGACCTTTACGGCCAATCGAAATTCATTGGCGAAGTCACCTATCCACACACGGTTACCTTGAGAACGTCTTTCATAGGTCACGAGCTGGAAACGTCCTATGAACTGATCGAGTGGTTCCTGCAACAGGAGGGACGGATCAAGGGTTTCACCGGCGCCATCTACACCGGTCTGCCGACGGTCGTTCTGGCGCGCCTTGTGCGCGATCTCGTTCTACCGAGAAGTGATCTTTCAGGGATATATCACGTAGCGTCGATGCCGATTAGCAAGTATGACCTGCTCAGCCTTGTGGCCAAGGTCTATGGAAAGACGATCGAGATTGTGCCGGACGGCAGTGTAAGGATAGACCGGTCGTTGAACGGAACAAAATTCAAGGAAGCAACCGGCTATGCTGCACCACCATGGCCGTCGTTGATCGAGGCAATGCATGAATACAGGTAGCTCTGAAACGATGTTCGCGGGCAAAACGGTTCTGATTACCGGTGGTACAGGTTCGTTCGGCAACGCACTCGTGGAACGGATACTGCCAACGGATATCGGCAGCATCCGCATCTTCAGCCGAGACGAAAAGAAGCAGGAAGATATGCGGATTGCGCTCAACAATCCGAAGCTTAAATTTTACATCGGCGACGTGCGTGATCCGGGCAGTGTCAACGAAGCGATGGCGAACGTCGACTTTGTTTTCCATGCCGCAGCACTGAAGCAGGTGCCGTCCTGTGAATTCTATCCGATGGAGGCCGTGCGTACGAACGTCAACGGCACAGAGAACGTTTTGAACGCGGCCATAGCGAACAAGGTGAAGAATGTCGTTGTGCTGAGCACCGACAAGGCCGTCTACCCGATCAATGCCATGGGCATCTCCAAGGCGATGGCCGAGAAGCTCATGGTGGCCAAGTCCCGACATCTGCAACAGGGCGAAACGGTTTTCTGTGCAACCCGCTACGGCAACGTAATGGCCTCTCGGGGTTCGGTGATACCCCTTTTCATCCAACAGATCAGGGATGGGCAGCAACTCACGGTCACCGATCCGAACATGACGCGTTTCCTGATGTCGCTGGAAGATTCCGTCGATCTTGTGCTTTATGCCTTCAAACACGGGCGCCACGGCGACATCTTCGTGCAAAAGGCGCCAGCCTCGACTGTCAACGATCTTGCCGCCGCGATACAGCAGCTTTTCGACGCCGAGGCGCCGGTCAAGATTATCGGTACGAGACATGGCGAGAAGCTGTATGAAACGCTTCTGTCCCGCGAAGAGATGGGCAAGGCCGAGGACATGGGGGGCTATTTCCGCGTTCCGATGGATGACCGGGACCTCAACTACAATAAGTTCTTTGTCGAAGGCGAAAGCCGGATTTCGAACCTTGAGGATTATACCTCACACAATACGCAGCGTCTTAATGTCGAGCAGATCAAAGAACTCGTTGGCCAATTGAAATTCATTAAAGAGCAGCTCAATGCGTAAAGTCATGACGATTGTGGGGACACGTCCGGAACTCATCAAGATGTGCCGGGTTATCGACGAGTTCGATCGGCAGTTCGATCATATCCTCGTGCATACGGGGCAGAATTACGACTTCGAACTCAACCAGGTCTTTTTTGACGAGCTCGGCATTCGCAAGCCGGACTATTTCCTGGGTGCTGCGGGAGCCACGGGCTCGCAGACAATTGCGCAGGTGATCGCCAAGTCCGAAGAGGTGATGATCGCCGAAAAGCCGGAAGCGATCATGATTTACGGCGACACCAACTCCGGCATTGCGGTCATCCCCGCCAAGCGCCACAAGATCCCGACGTTCCACATGGAGGCGGGCAACCGCTGCTTCGACCAGCGTGTTCCGGAAGAGCTGAACCGCAAGGTGATTGACCATCTCTCCGATATAAACATGGTGCTCACTGAACACGCGCGCCGGTATCTGATCGCTGAGGGCATTCGCCAGGAGACGATTATCAAGACCGGATCGCATATGCGCGAAGTGCTCGACCATTTCATGCCGCAGATCAAAGCCTCCAACGTGCTAGCTGAAATGGGTCTGGATGCCGGGCGTTATTTCCTCGTAAGCGCACATCGGGAAGAGAACGTCGATTCGCCCGAAGCCCTCACCGATCTTGTGGAAACGCTGGATGCCTTGACGAAGGCCTACGGTATGCCTGTCATCGTTTCCACACATCCGCGCACCCGTAAGCGCCTCGAAGAACTCGGAAATATGCCGGTCAACGCCGATGTGCGGTTCTTGAAGCCCTTCGGTTTTTTCGACTACAACAATCTCCAGATGAACGCCTACTGCACCCTCTCCGACAGCGGCACGATTACCGAAGAGGCGTCGCTTCTCGGGCTGCCGGCTGTTACGCTCCGCAACGCGCACGAGCGGCCCGAGGGCATGGATGTCGGCACGCTCGTCATGTGCGGGCTGAAGAAAGATCAGGTTCTCGATGCTGTCGCAATGGTAACCGAACAGCACCACCGTGAGGGGATGGAGGCAACGCCTGTTCAGGACTATGAATCCCCACACGTCGCGCGGCAGGTTTCGCGGATCGTTGCCAGCTACATCGACTACGTCAATCGCACAGTCTGGCGGAAAGGATGCTGACGCGAGTGCAACAACGCGCGTCATATCCGCGGCATTTCCCGGCCAGGCGATCTCCGGCGTGAACGATCCAACGGGAGACGAGGCCGCCCGTGCAGAGTGAAGTAAGCGCATTCCGCCACAAGATAAAGAGCATCATCGGTAATAAAGATGCGCAGGACTTGTGCGTATATTTACTCGTGTCCGTACTTACATACAAATTTTCTCTTTATTATACTGCCGGAGATCAGGTTGGATACAATGATGCCTATCGTGCGGTGCGTGGTATTGATCCTCTGGCGGCATTTGAATTTTACCAGGACTTCATATCAACCATAGAATTTGTACATTACTCGATAATATATTTAGCATCAAATCTATCAATTGATAAAAATCTATTTTTTGCCCTTACAAATGGCGTATTTTCTGTATTTATTGTAAAGTCTTTAAGGAAAATAAACGTAAATATATTTGTATATTTGTTTTTGGTTTTTACAAATTATTACGTGTATGTTTGTTATTTCGCTGCGGAGCGCTTGAAGGTAGCCCTTCTATTACTTCTCGTGGGTGCCTATCTGGCTCGTGGCATTCTCAGCCGGACACTGTATTCGTCCGCTGCCATCATGTCCCATGTGAGCGTGATTCTGTTGTTTTCTGGCGCTGCGCTGAAGAGACTGCTGATAATTCTGAACGGGTGGCGTCACTGCAGCTATTGGGTGTTGCTCGAGATTCTGATATTTTTATCGTGTTTGGCTTTGATGTACATTTTTTTTAGCGATTATATGTTATGGAAGATATATCAATATAGCGATGACAATCAATTTACTTTGAGATCGTCAATTCCATTGATTCTGTATATATCGGCATCTCTTTATTACTCGAAGGACAAGGGTGACGTCGTTCTTGATTTTATTCCTGCCGTTATTGCCTTTGCGGTTCTTGGTGGAAGTCGTGTCAACATGTTCGCGTACATGATTTTCCTGAAGCACGGGCTGCAATATAACCGCGGTGTAAATTGGGGTGTGGCCGTTACGAGCGCATATTTTGCAGCGAAAAGTGTTTCCTTTGTCAGGAATGTGCTTGAGACGGGTCAGGGATTCTAGGTGTGGCAATGCTGCGGGACCTGAAGCCACCGAAAAACATCATCTACCATGTATTGATTGGCACCTTTGTCGTCCTCGCAGTCATCAATATCCCGGCGACACTCCGCTATTTCGAACTGCGGCAGCAGATCGACCGGAGATATCAGGCTGCGTTGCGGGCAAAACAGGAAGTGGTGAAACACGCGCTGTCCGGTGATCTTTCCGGTCTTGACCGGGCATCCGCCGATAACGCATCATTTTCTCCTGCCAGCGGCGTGATCACCTTGTCATTTCCAGACCTCCCGGACGGTCCGGAAAAAACATTGAAACTGCTGCCGGTGGTTCTTGATTCGGGTGTTCACTACCCGCTCGAAGTTTTCATGAAAAGCCGACGGAGCCTTGAGCCCGGCAAGATCTATTGGCTATGCACGTCATTTCGCGTGAGGGCCAGAGAGCGCTACATCAAGGCGAATATAGGTACGCTCGACATCGAGCTTGCGCCCACCGAATGCCGGCATGTCCATTGGGTCGGGTTTGCGGACGAAATCAGGGAGAAGACCTGAAGCTTGCTGTTCCGCAGGCCGTGGCCATCGGCGATGATCCATTGACAATCATCGTGACTTCGCTACCAAGCTTGCCGAGCGTGAGTTTTGAGCCATTTCGGGCTTTTGGTTCGAGGCGGTGGTCAACCTACCCGCGGGCAGAGGGAGCGATGCGCTGCCCACCCGGTTCCCGGTTGAAAGCAGCAATTGTATAGGGAAAAGTGTCCTGCCGCGGCGAATGCCGGAGCATTGCATAGCAGTACAAATGAGACCAAATGGCTGATCAGAAAGTATTCGTTGCCGGACATAGAGGCATGGTTGGGTCGGCGATTGTCAGAGCCCTTGAGCGGAGCGGACGCAACACGATAATCGTCCGGTCACGAGAAGAGCTTGATCTGACCGAGCAGTCGTCCGTACGTGCATTCTTCCGTGAAACGATGCCCGACCAGGTCTATCTGGCTGCGGCGAAGGTCGGAGGAATTCTCGCCAACAACACCTATCGCGCGGATTTCATCTACGAAAATCTGATGATCGAGGCCAATATCATTCGATCGGCTTTTGAGGTGGGAGTGAAAAAGATCCTGTTCCTGGGGTCAAGCTGCATATACCCCAAGCTGGCTTCTCAGCCGATCCGTGAAGACAGCCTGATGACGGGGACACTCGAGCCGACGAATGAACCCTATGCGATCGCGAAGATCGCGGGCATAGCGCTTTGCGACGGCTACAATCGGCAATACGGCGAAAGCCACGGCGTTGATTATCGCAGCGTGATGCCGACGAATCTCTACGGACCCGGGGACTACTACCACGCGACGAATTCGCACGTGATACCGGCCCTTATCCGTCGCTTCCACGAGGCCAAAGAGAGCGGTCTGCCGTCGGTGGAAATCTGGGGCACCGGCACACCGAGACGTGAGTTCCTTTATGTTGACGACATGGCCGCAGCGTGCGTCCACCTTATGGAACTGGACAAGGCAACCTTTGAGAGGCACACGCAGGCAAGCCGCGGCGTGGTCAATATCGGCTACGGCACCGATCTGGCGATTGCAGAACTCGCAGCCTTGATCGCCGCCACCGTTTCATACCGGGGCAGCATCGAATTCGACACGTCCAAACCGGACGGAACGCCCCGCAAATTGCTGGACAGCTCGTTGGCGAACAGGCTCGGGTGGAGCCCCCACACTGATTTAGAGACGGGGCTTGCCCTGACATATGCTGATTTCCTGGGAACTGCGTCCCTCCGGAAATAGGAGACTTTACGAAATGGCAAATGACTCCAAGGTCGCTCTCATAACGGGCGTCACCGGACAAGACGGGGCATACCTCGCGGAATATCTGCTCGGCAAAGGCTATGTCGTGCACGGCATCAAACGGCGCGCGAGCCTGTTCAATACGGACCGGATCGATCACCTCTACCGCGACCCTCATGAAGAAGGCGTTCGCTTCTTTCTCCATCACGGGGATATGACCGATAGCTCCAGTCTGCTGCGGATTGTTCAGCACGTTCAGCCTGATGAAGTATATAACCTGGCGGCCCAGAGCCACGTTGCAGTCAGCTTTGAAGAGCCCGAATACACCGCCAATTCGGATGCGCTCGGCGTACTTCGCCTCCTGGAGGCGATCCGGATTCTTGGACTCGAGAAGAAGACACGCTTTTATCAGGCCAGCACCTCCGAGCTCTACGGGATGGTCAGGGAAGTGCCGCAGAAGGAGACGACCCCCTTTTATCCGCGCAGTCCGTATGCCGTCGCCAAGCTCTATGGCTATTGGATTACTGTCAACTATCGGGAGGCTTATGGCCTGCACGCAAGCAACGGCATCCTGTTCAATCATGAGAGCCCCATTCGGGGGGAGACCTTCGTAACGCGCAAGATCACTCGCGCCTTGGCTCGAATAAAGCTCGGCGTCCAGGATTGCCTCTACCTTGGCAACCTCGATGCCAAGCGCGATTGGGGCCATGCCCGGGATTATGTGGAGATGATGTGGCTGATGCTGCAGCAAGAGGCTCCCGATGACTATGTGGTGGCTACCGGCGTACAATACAGCGTGCGCGATTTCATCAATCTTGCCGCTGCGGAACTCGATATCAGGGTCAACTGGAAAGGCGAGGGGGTTGAGGAGAAGGGGTTCGCTGAAGACGGCCGGTGCATCGTTTCAGTCGATCCCAAGCACTTCCGGCCGACGGAAGTTGACTCTCTTCTCGGTGACGCTTCCAAGGCGCGCGAAAAACTCGGCTGGAAGTCGAAAACCAGCTTCGAAAAGCTCGTTTCGGAGATGGCGCTGGAAGACTACAGGATTGCACAGCGTGAGCTGACGGTATCGTCGGGCAACTGACGTCCCGGAGCATCGTTCAGAAGATGGAATTGATTTGGTGAACTTCCCGGATGCAAGCCCGACCGGCGGCCCTGAAGAAGCGACGCACGCAACCCCGAAAATCACGGTGGTTACTGTTGTTCTAAACGCGCGAGACTTCATAGAAGAGACCATCCGGAGCGTTCTGGACCAGGACTACGAAGATCTGGAATATGTGATCGTTGACGGCGTATCGAGCGACGGCACGCTTGAGATAATCGATGGCTATAAAAGTCGGATTGATCGCCTCATCGTGGAAAAAGACCGTGGCATATATGATGCGATGAACAAGGCGGCGAAGGTCGCTGCCGGCGACTACATCATTTTCATGAATGCCGGGGACGAATTCGCCGGCAGTTCTTCCGTTTCCGAGCTTTGCGCATGCTTGCTGAATGACGAAACGCTGGTCTACGGCGGCTGGATCGTGAAATATCCTTGGGGACTCGAGCGTTCCGGCAGCCCGGCCCGGCCCGAGGACTTTTGGCAGGGAATGTTCGTTCAACACCAGTCGGTCATGGTCAAGACGCGGTATCTTCTGGACCATCCTTTCGACCTGACACTGGGACTGGGTGCGGACTACGCGTTCCTGTTGCAGATTATCAATTCGGACGTGACGATCCGCGAATGCGAGGCCATCGTATCCCGTGTTTCGGCTGGTGGCGCCTCGGATGGCAACCGCAATAGCGTGCTGGTGGCGCACTGGCATCAGGCGAGACGATACTATCCGGGACTGAAGACGGACTTTCACTACCTGAAGCGGATTGCGAGGGAGCGTCTCGCAGCGGCAGCAAAAAGATGCCTGCCGGTTTCGCTGGTGAGGCGCATTACCGCATCGAGAGCCTGAAATTTACGGTCAAGTCCCCCGCCGATGATGCCAACAAAATGAGCGGTGATTGAGTGCCGACGCTGGAAACTGCCTTCGCTTGCTACTATACCGCCCAGAGCGCATTCGAGGCGACCGATCGCGCGGCTTGGAGTGGCAATGCTGGATCGTGAATTCTTGAAACTGCTGCAGCGCCTCTGGCGCCATATTTCCGCTCACAGGAAGCGGCAGCTTCTCATCCTCCTGATCCTCACCTTCGCCTCGGCTTTCGTGGAAATCCTGAGTATCGGCGCCGTAATCCCGTTTCTCAGTGCACTCACCTCGCCGGACGCCATGTTCCAGAACAGGTTTCTGCAGCCGGTCATCAGGGCGTTCGAGATCGGCAGCGGACAGCAGCTTGCCCTGTTCCTGACAATTGTCTTCGCTTTGACGGCGCTGGGGGCGGGATTGTTCCGCCTTGCATTTCTCTGGTATCAGACACGCCTCAGCCATGCGATCGGCGCCGACCTCAGTATTGAGATTTATCGGCGGACACTTTACCAGCCCTACACCGTCCACGTGGCCCGCAACAGCAGCGAAGTCATCGCCGGTATTTCGAGCAAGGCCAACGGCGTGACAAACGGCATAATCCTGCCGTCTTTGACAATGCTGAGTTCGGTTTTCACGCTGGTCGCCATTGTCGCCACGATCGCCTATCTCCAGCCAATCATAGCGATTGCCTCCCTGCTGTTTCTTGGCGGCTCCTACGCAATCGTCACGATAATTGTGAAAGAGCAACTGTCACGCAACAGCCTGTATATAAGCGAAGGCTCCAACAATGTCATCAAGGCGCTACAGGAAGGGCTAGGTGGTATCAGGGATGTGCTGCTCGACGGCGCGCAGGCGCAATACTCCGCGGTCTATCGGATCGCTGATCAGAAGGTCCGCCGCGCAACCGCCTATGTGCAGATCATCAGCAGCGCGCCACGGTATTTGATCGAAGCTCTGGGAATGGTGCTTCTGGCGGCGATTTCTTACACCTTTGTCGGTTCTGGTGAAGGTATAGACAGAACGCTTCCCATTTTGGGGGCGCTTGCGCTCGGTGCCCAGCGGCTTCTGCCGATCTCGCAGCAGATCTATTCCAGTCTAGCTTTTTTCAGGGCCGGCCGGTCGCCATTGATCGATGTGCTGGGACTGCTTGATCAACCGCTGCCCTCTTATCTGGCGCAGGCTCCGGCTGAACCACTTACCTTTGAACGCTCCATCGCGTTGCGCGATGTCGGCTTCGCTTACGGAGTCGACTTACCGCCTGTATTGAAGGGGGTGACGCTTGAAATCCCGAAGGGCACCAGGGTCGGCTTCGTCGGCACGACAGGCAGTGGAAAAAGCACGTTGCTTGATATCGTCATGGGCCTGCTATTGCCCACGAGTGGCAGCCTCACGATCGACGGAGTGCAGCTTGATGAGGACAATGTGCGGCGATGGCAGTCGCTGATCGCGCATGTTCCTCAATCGATCTTTCTTTCCGATGCGACCATCGCAGAGAATATCGCCTTCGGCACCAAACCCGAAGATGTCGACATGCGATTGGTAATGCGCGCTGCGGAAGAAGCGCAGCTTTCCAGCACGATCGCGTCCATGGAGACCGGCTACCAAACGCTTGTAGGCGAGCGGGGTATACGCCTGTCGGGGGGGCAGCGCCAGCGCATCGGTATCGCCCGGGCGCTGCACAAGAACGCCCAGATTCTTGTGCTCGACGAGGCTACCAGCGCTCTCGATAACGCGACGGAAAGCGCCGTGATGGACGCGTTGAGCAATCTGAAGGGACGGTTGACGATTCTCATGGTTGCGCACCGATTATCGACACTAAACAATTGCGACTTCATCGTGGAACTGGTTGATGGAGTCGTGTCGCGTACAGGAACCTATAAAGAACTGGTCGGCCCGCAGGTAAAGACAGATCGATGACGCAGGACAATAGAATGATACCTTATGGTCGACAGGACATCTCGCAAGCCGACATCGACTTCGTAATTGACGTCCTCAGATCAGATTTCCTAACACAGGGGCCTCTGGTCGCCCGATTTGAGGGGACCGTTGCCGACTATTGCGGAGCGCCCTATGGGGTGGCGACGAACAGTGCAACCTCTGCTCTGCATGTGGCATGTCTTGCCCTGGGGATGGGGCCTGGCGACATGCTGTGGACATCGCCCACTACATTCGTGGCGAGCGCCAATTGTGCGCTGTATTGCGGCGCTGGTGTGGATTTTGTCGATATCGATCCGCACACGTACAATATGAGTGTTGAACGACTGGCTGAAAAGCTCTCTGTCGCGGAAAAGGCCGGTACGCTGCCAAAGGTTGTGGTGCCCGTGCACCTTTGCGGTCAGCCTTGCGACATGCCCGCCATCAAGAGGCTTGCTGACCGCTATGGCTTCAAGATCATCGAAGACGCATCACACGCAGTCGGCGCCAAGTACCGGGTCGACGAGAAGGCGGCATTCCTGCCCGTGGGCGATTGCCGCTATAGCGACATCACTGTGTTCAGCTTCCACCCGGTGAAGATCATAACGACGGGGGAGGGCGGGATCGCTATGACGGGGGACCCTGCCCTGGCCGAGAGGCTGCAACGGTTGCGCAGCCATGGCATCACGAGCGATCGCAGCCAGATGATCGCGATGCCGGAGTACGAGATCTGGAACTACCAGCAGGTTCTGCTTGGCTACAATTATCGTCTGACCGACATCCAGGCTGCTCTCGGCATCAGCCAGATGACGCGCATCGACGACTTTATCCACCGACGGCACGACATCGCAGATCGGTATGACCGGGAGTTTTCGTCGCTGCCGATCCTTACGCCTTGGCAAAGCCCGAACGTCTATTCCAGCTATCATCTATATGTCGTACGCGTTTCCGCCGCGAATGGCGGGAAAACGCAGCGTCAGGCCTATGACGAACTCCAGGCGAAGGGCGTGAACGTCAACCTTCACTATATTCCTGTCTATCGGCAGCCCTATTTCCAGGCCATGGGATTCAAGCGTGGCTATTGTCCCGAAGCCGAGGCCTATTTCACGCAGGCACTTAGCATTCCAATGTATCCCACGCTGACGGACGACGAACAGGGCCATGTCATCTCCGTCCTTCAGGGGCTCTATAGATGAAACTGGCGCTGGGCACCGTACAATTCGGGCTCAATTACGGCGTTGCGAACAGCGCGGGACAAGTCAGCCTCGTGGAGGCAGGCGCGATCATCGATCTGGCCAGAGCCGCCAATGTCGATGTGATCGACACCGCCGCCGCTTATGGCGAAAGTGAGGTCAGCCTCGGGCGCATCGGTGTCGGCGATTTCAGTATCGTCACCAAGCTGCCTCCCACGCCACTGGGAACGCAAAAGCCGGCATTGTGGGTGCGGAATCAGATCGAAGCGTCGCTGGCAAGGCTGGGATGCAACTCTGTCTACGGATACCTAATGCACCGGCCCGAGGAGCTGGACGGTGACAACGGAGACGCGATTGCCGGCGCGTTGCGAGAAATCCGCGAGGATGGTCTGGCTGCAAAGGTCGGTATCTCGATTTATGATCCCGAGCAGATCGTCCGGGCCGCGCGACGTCTCGATATCGACCTCGTCCAGGCGCCCCTCAACCTGCTCGATAGACGCATTCTCGAAAGCGGCGAGGCCCGCAAACTGCGGGAGGCGGGCATCGAACTGCATACGCGCTCGGCGTTCCTCCAGGGCCTCCTGCTTTTTGGGCGGGACGCGATTCCCGCCGCATTCGATCGCTGGCGGCCGTTACTGTCGCGATGGCACGATTGGCTGGAGAGCCATGATGTTTCCGCCACCAGGGCCTGCCTTGATTTCGCCGCTTCGTTTCAGGAGGTTGACCGCGTCGTCGTCGGCGTCGACACGCAGCGTCAGTTCGCGATGCTTCTTGAGGCAGCTGGGCATGCCGATGAAGGGTCGCATGTCGCTTGGCCAGATATCCGAACGGACGACCCTGACCTTATCAATCCCGCCAGATGGAAACTCTCGTGAGCCGCAAACTCGTTGCCATTGTACAGGCCCGCATGGGCTCGACGCGTCTGCCAAACAAGGTCATGAAAACGATCGAGGGGCGTCCGATGATCGGTCTCCTCCTCGAACGTCTGTCACGCGCGCGGAAGATCGACGCCATCGTCGTGGCAACGTCCGGCGATATCCGTAACGACCCGCTTGAAGCCTATGTGGAAGAGCTGGGCTTCGCCGTTTTCCGGGGCAGCGAAAACGATGTGCTGGACCGCTATTACCGCGCGGCTTGCGCTGCCGGCGCGACCGATGTGATGCGCATTACCGGAGATTGCCCTTTTGTCGATCCGGCGCTCGTCGATGAATTCGCAGAGGCCTATCTGCAGGGAAACAGCGATTATCTGTCTAATATCGCGCCTCCCACCTATGCCGATGGGCTCGATATCGAGGTGTTTTCCTTCGCAGCCCTCGAGCGCGCATGGCACGAGGCAAAGGCAGCGCTCGAGCGCGAACATGTTACGCCCTATATTCGGGAGCCGGGCAAGTTTTCCACTGCCAACAAGGCTGCGGAGACGGACTTCTCCGATCGCCGCTGGACAGTCGACACACCCGAGGATTTCGCGGTTGTGAGCGCGGTCTTCAGCCATTTCCATCCGCGCACGGACTTTTCCTTCGCGGATATTCTTGAACTCGAGATCCGGAAGCCGGATCTGTTCAAGGCAAACAACACGTTTCAGCGAAACGAGGGCATGACAATGGGCAAGGGGCAGAAACTCTGGCAGCGGGCGAAGTCCATTATTCCGGGCGGCAACATGCTGCTGTCCAAGCGGGCCGAAATGTTTCTGCCGGACCAGTGGCCGGCCTATTTCTCGAAGTCGAAGGGCTGCAAGGTCTGGGATCTTGACGGCAGCGAATATACCGATATGTGCATCATGGGCATCGGCACCAACACGCTCGGCTACGGACATCCGGAAGTGGACGAGGCCGTGATGGAAACGGTGCGTGCAGGTAACATGTCGACGCTCAACTGCCCGGAAGAAGTCTATCTCGCTGAGAAGCTGATCGAGCTCAACCCGTGGGCGGGCATGGTGCGATTTGCGCGTTCCGGCGGCGAAGCCAACGCGATCGCGATCCGCATCGCCCGCGCCGCCACTGGCCGCGACAAGGTTGCTGTCTGCGGCTATCACGGCTGGCACGACTGGTATCTGTCCGCCAATCTCGGCGAGGACGAAAGCCTGGCGGGCCATCTGCTTCCCGGGCTGGAGCCGCGTGGGGTTCCGCGCGGCCTGCGCGGCACTGTCCTGCCCTTCAACTACAATGACTTCCAGGCGCTTGAGGCGCTGAGCAACGATCACGAGATCGGCGTCATCAAGATGGAAGTGGTGCGCAACAAGGGTCCGGAAGACAACTTCCTTTACAAGGTGCGCGAGCTTGCGACCCGCAAGGGCATCGTCCTGATCTTCGACGAATGCACATCCGGCTTCCGCGAAACCTTCGGCGGGCTCTACCAGAAATACGGTGTCGAGCCCGACATGGCCATGTATGGCAAGACGCTGGGGAATGGCTATGCGATCACGGCCACGATTGGCCGGACCGAAATCATGCAGGCCGCGCAGGCGACCTTCATCTCCTCGACCTTCTGGACCGAGCGGATCGGGCCGACGGCCGCCCTGAAGACACTCGAGGTCATGCAGCGCGAGAAGTCCTGGGAAACGATCACCGCCATTGGTCACGATGTGACCAGACGCTGGGAAGCCCTTGCCCACAAGCATGGCCTGTCTATCACGACGGCCGGCCTCCCGTCGCTGACGACCTATTCCTTCAACAGCCCGAATGCGCTCGCCTATAAGACCTTCGTCACACAGGAGATGCTAGCAAAGGGCTATCTCGCGTCCACAAACTTCTACGCATGCACGGAGCACAAGCCGGAGGTGATCGACGCCTATTTCGAGGCACTCGATCCGATCTATGCCACGATCCGCGAATGCGAGGACGGCCGTGACATCATGAGCCTGTTGAAGGGGCCGATATGCCATGCCGGCTTCCGGCGGCTCAACTGAGGGCGGTCGCGACAGCCCACAGGAGCAGGCGATGACGGCGAAAAGGATCCTTTTCCGCGCTGACGCTTCCGAAAGGATCGGGAGCGGGCACGTCATGCGCTGCCTCACACTGGCGAACGCCTTGCGCGCAGAGGCGGCGGAATGCGTCTTCGTGGCCGCCTCCATGCCGGAAAGCCTCGTCAGGCGGGTACAGGCCGCAGGCCATGAGACACTTCTCCTGCCCGAGGCGACCCCGGTGTCCGATCGGGCGGTTGAGGAGATCTGGGACGAGACGGAACAGTCATGCGACAGCGCCAATTGCCTTGAGGCGATCACAGCCCGCTCGTTCGACTGGGTAGTCGTCGATCACTACGGGCTTGACCGCATTTGGGAAACGGCCCTTCGCGGCACTGTGCCTCACATCATCGTCATTGACGATCTCGCCAACCGGTCCCATGATTGCGATCTTCTGCTGGACCAGAATCTCGGGCGCAAGCCGGCGGATTACTACGATCTCGTTCCGCCATCTGCGAAGATACTCGCCGGCCCGCAGTATGCACTTCTGCGGCCTGAATTCGCCGCTGCCCGGCCTGCCGCCCTGAAGCGGCGGGAAGGTGGGACGCTTTCGCGCCTGCTGATTTCGCTCGGCGGCTCCGACCCCGATAATCTGACGGGCAGGGTGCTAAGCATTCTGAACGATCTGGTGCTTCCCGAGGGCGCCCGGATCACGGCGGTTCTGGGTGCACTTGCCGGTCGGCTTGACGCGGTACGTGCGTTTGCGGGCACGATGCAGTATCCAACGGAGGTTCTCGTCGATGTTCGCGACATGGCGGGGTTGATGTCGGAATGCGACCTCGCAATCGGAGCTGCTGGCGCGACGGCATGGGAGCGCTGCTGCCTCGGATTGCCAAGCCTCGTGGTCGTGCTGGCGGAGAACCAGAGACCGGGAGCGGAGGCGCTGGCGCGCGCAGGCCTCGCCACGCTTGTGAGTCTGGAGCCGGAAGAGGCCTTCGCTCCGGAACTGATATCAGCCGTCGAGGCCTATCAGCATGACGGACTGGCCGCATCGGTGGACAAGCTGGTCCTTTCGGGGATTGACGGCAAAGGTTGCGCTCGTGTGGTTGAGGAAATTGTACGGATCAGCTCTTCGAAACCTGTTGCACGGCTCAGGAAAGTCGAATCTGTCGATCTGGGTGTTGTTTTCGACTGGCGCAATGATGAATCCATTCGACGCCATATGCTCTCGCAGGACGTCATCGACTACTCGGCCCATGTGGCCTGGTTTGAAACCGCGTCTGTAAGCCGTGATCGGCGGTTGCTGATACTGGAATTGGATGGGGTTCCATCGGGCTACGTTCATTTCAAGATAGACTGGTACAACTCGACGGCGACCTGGGGCTTTTACAAGGCGCCTTCAGCGCCTATGGGAACTGGTCGCATCTTGGGCCAACTGGCCCTTGATTTTGCGTTTGATCGCCTTGGGCTGCATAAAGTATGGGCAGAAGTGCTATCCGGCAATGAGGCGTCGGCGAGAATGCACTACGCCTTGGGTTTCAGGCAGGAAGGGCTGATGCGTCAGGCCTACAAGGTCGCCGGCGAGTATGCCGACGTCGTATACTATGGGCTCTTGAGTCAGGATTGGAAGCGGGGAGTGTGATGCCAGATACGAGCACGCGTAAATCTATCGAGATTGCCGGACGACATATAGGGGCGAACTTTCCTCCTTTTGTCATCGCGGAACTGTCTGCCAATCACAACGGCCGCATTGATGTTGCGATGCAGATCATCGATGAGGCAAAGAAGGCCGGCGCTGATGCCGTCAAGATACAGACATATCTTCCTGACACAATCACGCTTGAAAGCAGCGGAGAAGCCTTCAAGATCAAGGGTGGCCTCTGGGACGGGCGGACGCTCTACGATCTCTATGAGGAAGCCCACACCCCGTGGGAATGGCACAAGCCGCTTTTCGATCACGCGCGCAAGGTCGGCATCACCATCTTTTCATCGCCCTTCGACAAGACCGCCATCGATCTTCTTGAGGACCTGAATGCGCCGGCCTACAAGATCGCGTCCTTCGAGGCGATCGATCACGCGCTGATCCGCTATGCAGCGTCGACCGGCAAGCCCATGATCATCTCCACCGGCATGGCCGATGACGAGGAAATCGAAGAGGCGATCGATGCGGCGCGCTCCGGCGGCTGCCGCGATCTCGCGATCCTGCATTGTGTCTCTGGTTATCCCGCCCCGCCTGAAGACTATAACCTGCGGACCATTCCCGACATGATCGAGCGTTTCGGGCTGGTCACCGGTCTGTCCGACCACACGCTCGACAACACGACCGCGATTACCAGCATCGCACTCGGTGCCGCGATCATTGAGAAGCACTTTACGCTCGACCGCAACGGCGGCGGGCCGGATGACAGTTTCTCGCTTGAACCGGCCGAAATGAAAGGTCTCTGCGACGGCGCCCGCACGGCCTGGCAGGCCATGGGGCGCGTGGATTACGGCCGGAAATCCAGCGAACAGGGCAATGTGAAGTTCCGTCGCTCGCTCTATTTCGTAAAAGATCTGCGCGCCGGCGAGACCATCGCCGAAGACAGCATTCGAAGTGTCCGCCCCGGCTATGGCTTGGCGCCCAAGCATCTCGGTAGCCTGATCGGGCGCAAGGTGAAGACCGATGTGGTCTTCGCGACGCCGGTATCCTGGGACGTGGTGGAATAATTCAAGACGGGCGCGCCTTGTCGTGCCTTCACTGCGAAAGATGAAGATGAAGATGAAGATCGTATCGACTATCGAAGCACGCATGACCTCCAGCCGCCTTCCTGGCAAGCCGCTTCTCGAGGCGGCCGGGCGGCCCATGCTCGGCCATCTGGTGGATCGCCTGAAGGCGGTGCCGTCCATCGACGAGATCGTGCTGGCAACGACGGTCAATGCGGCAGACCAGCCGCTTGTCGATCTGGCGGCAGATCTTGGCATCAGCGCCTTTCGCGGCTCGGAGGACGACGTCTTGCTGCGCGTCATCGAGGCTGCCCGCTCCGCCAATGCCGACATCGTGGTCGAGATTACCGGCGATTGCCCGGTTATCGATCCCGAAATCATCGAGCAGGCGATCCTCACCTTCAAGGCGCACAAGGTTGCCTATGTGAGCAATGCTGTGGTGCGCTGCTATCCGGACGGCATGGACGTGCAAGTCTTCGCCCTCGACACGCTGGTCCGTTCGGCCGCGATGACTGATGATCCGTTCGACCACGAGCATGTGACGCTGCATATCCGCAATAACCCCGAAATCTTCTCGCAGATCCACATGATCGCGCCGCCGGAGCAGAATTGGCCGGAACTCGGCCTGACGCTTGACGAGAGAAGCGACTATCTGCTGCTCAAGCATCTGGTTGAGCATTTCCAGCCGTCAAATCCGCTCTTCTCCTGCCTCGACGCTGTGCGCTATCTGCGCGCCCATCCCGAGGTGATCGATCTGAACAAGGACGTCGTTCGCAAGGGGAATACTTGACATGGCAATGGTCGCGCTGGTCGCGCATGATGCGGGCGGGGCCGAAATCTTGAGCAGCTGGGCACGCCGGAACGGCGCAACCTGCCTGCTTGTCGCCGAAGGGCCTGCCGTTGCCATCTTCCACCGCAAATGCCCGGAGCTTACCCCGATGCCGCTAGAAGAAGCGGTCGCTGCTGCGGACTGGCTCATGTGCGGCTCCGGCTGGCAGTCGGGTTTGGAGCGCGATGCGATCCGCGCCGGCCGCGCGGCAAGCAAGAAAACCGTAACCTTTCTCGATCATTGGGTCAATTATCGGGAGCGCTTCGAGGAAAACGCCGAATTGATCCTGCCCGACGAGATACTTGTCGGCGATGAGGAAGCGCTGCGCATTGCGCAGGCTGCGTTTCCCAGACATCCCGTGCGGCTGGAGGAGAACCCTTATGTTCTCGAACTACGCGATGAGATCGCGGCCGCTGAATTGGCCAGCCAGAGCGATGGCTCGGGCAGCATCCTCTATGTATGTGAACCTGTCGAGGAGCACGCGGAGCGCGCCTATGGTAATCCGCATCACTTCGGCTACACCGAGCACGAAGCCTTGAAATTCTTCCTCGACAATGTCGACCGCCTAGACCCCGATGGACGTGCAATCGTCGTGCGCCCGCACCCCTCTGAAACGGCGGACAAGTACAGCTGGGCAGCGAATGCGAGCATCCGGCCGATTTCCTTTAGTGACGGAAAGACGCTGCTGGAGGAGACGCTGGCTGCCGATGTCGTGGTTGGCTGTGAATCCATGGCGCTGTTCGTCGCGATGCTAGCCGGCAGGCGCGTCGTGTCTGCGATCCCGCCTGGCGGCCGGCCATGCCAGTTGCCCCACCCCGGCATCGAGCATCTGGCCTCGCTGGAGGCGAAAGCGCGTGGCTGAACCGAAACGTTGCTTGGTCATCGGTCTGGGTCAGATCGGCGCCGGATATGATATCGACGCACCGGCCGATGGCGGCATCTACACCCACGCACGTGCCGCCTCGCTGCACCCTGCCTTCGTGCTTGTGGGCGGGGTCGACCCGCTTGCCGCGCAACGCGGTCGCTTTGCCGAGCGTTACGGCGTTCCTGTGTTCGCGAGCATCGCCGAAGCCATGCAGGCGCGGAGCCCGCACATCGTGGCCATCGCGACCCCAGCGGACATGCACCTGGAACATGTTCGTGAGGTTCTTGCCGCAGGCCGGCCGCAAGTCCTGCTCTGCGAGAAGCCCCTTGCGCTCACCGAGGCCGAAGGAGAGCAATTGGTCAAGCTTTGCGACGAGGCCGGAACCAGATTGTTCGTCAATTTCATCCGGCGCTCCGAGCCGGGCGCTGTCGACGTCGCAAGGCGGATTGCCGCCGGCACCATTCAGGCTCCGCTCAAGGGGGCGTTCTGGTATTCTAAAGGCCTCTACAACAACGGCTCCCATTTCATAAACCTGCAGCAATACTGGCTCGGCGACGTTCGAGAGACGGTTGTGCTGGCCAAGGGTAGGCGCTGGGCAGGTGTTGATCCGGAACCGGATGTCCGTCTCGTTTTCGAACGCGGGACGGTCGTACTTCAGGCCGCCCGCGAGGAGGCCTTCTCCTTCTACGGCGGCGAATTCATCAGTCCGTCGGGCAGGCTTGTCTATGGCAGCGGCGGCAGTTCGATCGCCTGGCAGGGCGTCGTTCGCGACGACAATTTCGCGGGCTACAGCGTGTTGTCCCCCGTGGTGGAGAATATCGACAACGATATGGACAGGTATCAATGGCATGTGTACGAACAGCTTTCGCGCTGCATTTCAGGACAAGCGTATGAGCTATGTTCAGGCGGCGAGGCATTGGCGACATTGAGGGTCGTTTCGGTGATCGCCGGACCCTACGGGATCGAGTTCTGACATGGAAAGACTGGCACTCTTCGGCGGCCCCAAGGGTATTCCGGCCCCTCTGGAACGCTATAATTCGATGGGCGAGGAAGAAGTGGCTGCCGCCAGCGCCGTTGTGGCCAGTGGCGTCCTTTCCAAGTTCATCGGCGGCTGGGAACCCGATTTCTACGGCGGCCCGAAGGTTCAGGAATTCGAGCGCCAATGCGAGGCCTATTTCAACGTCCGCCATGCCGTGACCGTCAATTCCTGGACTTCAGGCCTGATTGCCGCCGTTGGTGCGATCGGCATCGAGCCGGGTGATGAGGTCATCGTTTCGCCCTGGACCATGTGCGCCAGCGCGACCGCGATCCTTCAATGGAACGCCATTCCCGTCTTCGCCGATATCGAGGCCGACACGTTCTGCCTTGATCCCGCATCCGTGGAGGCCAACATCACGCCTTACACGAAGGCGATCATGGCGGTGGACATTTTCGGCCAGTCGGCCGACATGGATGCGCTGATGGATATCGCGCGGCGTCACAATCTCAAGGTGATCTGCGATACGGCGCAGTCGCCGGGCGCCGTCTACAAGGGTGCCTATGCCGGCACGCTTGCCGATATCGGTGGCTACAGCCTGAACTATCACAAGCATATCCATACCGGCGAAGGCGGCGTTCTCGTCACCAATGACGATACGCTCGCCGAGAAGATGCGCCTGATCCGCAATCATGCGGAAGGCGTCGTCGGCGGCAAGGGGACGAATGATCTCGCCAACATGGTCGGCTTCAATTTCCGTCTGGGCGAGATCGAATGCGCCATCGGGATCGAGCAGTTGAAGAAGCTGTCGCGCTTCGTCGAAAGCCGGCAGGTCGCGGCGGACAGGCTGACGACGGGGCTTGCGGGCTTGAAGGGGCTGCGCACGCCGATCGTGCGTGCCGAGGCCACGCATGTCTATTATGTGTATCCGATGGTCCTCGAGGTCGAGGAATTGGGCGTTTCCCGCGCCAGACTGGTTGAGGCCCTGGAGGCTGAAGGGTTGGAAGGTCTGGCTGCCGGCTACGCCAATGTCCACCTGTTGCCGATGTACCAGAAGAAGATCGCCTTCGGAAACTCGGGCTTCCCCTGGACGTCGGACATCTGCAAGCGCGACGTCAGCTATGACAAGGGGATATGCCCGGTCGCCGAGCATCTGCATGATGTCTCCTTCCTGGGCTTCGAAATGTGCCTGCATCGCCTGACCGACGAGGAAGTCGACAAGGTCGTTGCCGTCTTCCGGAAGGTCTGGGACAATCTCGACGCGCTGCGTTGAACTGACTAGGACGGAAGGTCGCGTGATTATTCCCGAGTTCAAAGAGTTGCGTGGCAAGCTTGTTCACCTGCAGGCTTTCGGCGTGTCGGATATCACGCCAGAATATATTTCCTGGCTCAACGATCCGGTCGTGACCCGCTACAGCAATCAGAGGTTTGTAAGGCACACTGCGCAAAGTTGCTTGGCGTATCTCGAAAGTTTTTCAGGCACTTCCAACCTTTTTCTATCTGTCAAACGCCTTGATGACATGCGTGCGGTCGGAACGATGACCGCCTACGTTTCGCCACAACATGAGACCGTCGATATCGGGATCATGATCGGTGATCGCGATGTGTGGGGCAAAGGCGTTGGATTTGATGCATGGAGCAGCCTTGTGAACTGGTTTCACGAGACCGTCAGGTGTCGCAAGATCACTGCAGGCACTATGCGCATCAACAGTGCCATGATGAGTCTCATGGATCGTTCGGGAATGTCGCTAGAGTGCGTCCGACCCAGGCAGGAATTGCTTGACGGTGTTCCGCAGGACTTGTGCTATTTTGCAAAATACAGGGAAAATCTGCAGGCTGATCTAACGGCCTATGATGCTGTTTATCAAACAGGGGTTGCATGACATCCATGAACGCTTTTAAGTCTCGGGTTGCTGTTGCGCAGTCTCGTGTGCGTGAACTGAAACAACGGTTTTTCCATGCGAACGCCGTTTTCAAGAAACGGTTCTTCTCCCTTTCCGTGAAGGGGCATGTCGATCTGGACCCGGCTTTCGTCTTCGATGAGGCCAGAGCGCGCCCGCGTGGCGAAAAGGCACCAAACGGCCAACATTACAGCGCCTTTTACGAGCTGAACTGGGAAGAATTTCCCAGCCAGATCAAGGACGCGATCCGGAATTACGATACGGTCATCAGGATGTTTCTCGGTGACGACTATCATGTGAATGTCGCAAACGTCTGGAGGAACAAGTCCATTCCGGAAGAGTACCGGAAAAGCGAACTGTTCAGCCAGTACTGGCACTACGACAAGGTCGTCGATTTCCGCAACATTCAGCTGTTCGTACTGTTGCAGGATGTCAGCGAGGATGAAGGTCCCTTCGAGTATATCGCCGAGCCCGACGAATATAACCTCATGGCCTCGGTTCTGCGCCGCGACAACAGCGATTTCTCGGCCAAGAAGTCGAAGCTGACGGGCAAGCGTGGCGATACGCTGCTGTTCTCGACCGGCTCCACGCCGCACCGCGCAGGCGTTCCCGCGCCCGGCAGGCATCGTGATATCTTCAGTGTCGCCTTCTTCCCGGCCTATACGAAAATCGGCACAAGTTCCAAGCTCCTGTTGTCGCGGGATTGAGTGGCAGCGCGCGATGACGATGATGCGCAGGACGCTTCTGATCGAGCCTTACGACTATGTTCGTGAGAAATTTTCGGACGATGGACGCTTGGCTGTCTACGCGCACAAGACGATTTCCTATGCTTCGGGCGACACGCGCGAGGTCTTCGACATCGCCCACCCGCTACAGTCGACATTCGAGCAGATCGACGACATTGCCATCGACGACGTCAAGGCGAGGATTGCGGGCAATATCCCGCTGTATTATCGCTGGATGGGCGAGAGTGACACCTACGAGGATAATCAGCGCTCCTTCCTCATCTTCGTTTTGCGGATTGTCGAGGTTCTGCGGCAGCTTGATGTGGCTCAGGCGATCTTTTTCACGGGCGTCGCGCATCATGTCGAATATACGCTGATCGAAATTGCCTGCCGCCTCGCGGGTGTCCGGCAGATATTCTTCTATCCGATGCCCTTCGGCTCGGCCGGACGATTGCTGCCCGTGGTGCAGGACCAGTCCATCGAGGATCGGTCGTTTCTGGGGATTGAGATGAGCGGTTACGATTTTCGCGATGACGTCGTCGCCTATCGCGACAATTATCTGGCGCGCGGAGTGCCCAAGCAGAACGAGCGTATCGGAGGGCCTGCGGTTCGTCGCTCCAATGCATATTTCAAGCTGGTCGAGCGTGAGCTGAGGCGGTGGGCCAAGGCGCTTCTTCGCCCGGCAGCTCCATCATCGCATATGATCGACCGGCGGCGCGGTTACGGGTTCACGGCGATGCTGAGGATCGTCAACCGCCAGAAGGACGCGCTCGACTACTACATGTCGAAGGCGATATCGAACGAGGAGACGCTGCGCCTGATTGCCGAGCAACAGCCGCTGCCATTGCTTTACGCCCACTATCAGCCGGAGGCATCGACCTTCCCGGAGGGCGGCAGGTTCAGCGATCATCTCGATGTGGTCCTGGCGATCCGCAAGGCGGGCTACACGGGGAAAATCCTCTACAAGGAGCACCCCGCAAGCTGGATCTATTATTCGAAGATCACCGGCTTCTCGCTCGTCGGGATCGCCCGGTCAGAGGACTATTATCGTCAGCTCGAGGCGCTGGGATGCGTGTTCCTGCAACCGCGCTTCCGCCCCGGAGAAGACCTGATGCGTCAGGTCTTTCCGGTCACGATCACCGGTTCGATTGCGGTGGAACGGAGCCTGACCGGCTGGCGCACCTGTTGCGCAGGCGTGCCCTGGTTCAAGCAGGCGCCCGGGATCGAGAACATCGAGGCCTGCTTTGGTCCCTCGGGGATTTTCCATGATCCGGATCGCTGGACTATGGGCAAGGACGAGGGCGTTGATTGGTTCGCGGATCGGCTGTCGCGGCGCACGGTCACCAATTTCCCGGGTATCGGCACAGGTGTCGCGTCGCAAAAGGAAAGCGACAGGCAGGAATTCCTTGACCAGCTCGGTCTTCTGATCGGTGCTGTTGGCGATCCCGCCACACCAGCCGGGCAGGGCGGGCATGCCGTCCACATGAATGCAGGTGCGGCATGAAGGGTCTCCTTGTCAGGGTGTTGCGAAAGCTCTTGCGTCTAGCAACATCGCTTCGCTTCCGGCTCGCCCACAGGCTCTTCGGTGGCACGCTCCGGCTTGATGGTCGGTCGCTTGCGCGTATTGGCTGGGGACGTCATGTCATCCTGCGTGGCGTGGTTGCAATCGACGATGCGGAGTTGCGCGTCGGCAATGCATGCAGCATCGCAAGGGAAGCGGAAGTCGGCGTTGCGGCCGGGGGCACAATCGCACTTGAAGACGGCGTTTCGCTTGGCCCGCGAACGATCGTCTCGACGACGGCGGGCCGTATCGAAATCGGCAGGAACACATCCTTCTTCTCCGACGGCCTGGTGTCCGGCCATGTTACCATCGGCGCGGATTGCCTCTTTGCCAACAACGTCACGGTCCTTACGGGGACGCATGAAATCTACGGCGAGGGCACGATCCGCGAGAACGATGCGGCCGCCCAGAAGAGGCCGGGCTACAGCCCGTATCGCGCGGTGACGATCGGGCCGGATTGCTGGCTCGGGGCCAATAGCGTGGTCCTACCGGGCGTCACGCTCGGCAGAGGGTGTGTCGTCGGCGCGAATGCGGTTGTCACGAAGAGTTTTCCAGACTATTCGATCCTGGCTGGCGTGCCCGCTAAGGTTATTGGGTCTCGTCGCGACGCGAATTGACACGTTGTGTCACCTGAAACCTGTATGAGGTTCCCATGACGTCCGCTCCCGTTCATTTCCTGAAGTCGAAGGCCCGTTCAGCGCTTCGCCGGGTCAAAGGTCTTGTTTCCTCGTCGGCAGGAAAGGCGATCGCGGTCAAGCCGGGCGACGTTTCCGGTCTGCGGGTGCATCTGGGCGCCGGGCCGATCAATATCCAGGGATGGGTCAACATCGATGCGCGCGAAGCGTCCCACATCCATCTGATCGCCAACAACTTCGAGCTTTCCGAATTCACTGATGGAACATTGGCCGAAATCTACATGTGCCATGTGCTGGAGCACTTCTCGTTCGAAGAGTCGGAGCAATTGCTCCGCAATTTCCGGAAGAAGCTGAAGCCCGGCGGTCTGCTGCGCATTTCCGTTCCGCATTTCGACCATCTCGTCACCATCTACCAGTCGAACAGCAACAACCTGGAAATCGTCAGGCGGGCGCTGATGGGTGGACAGGACTACGAATACAACTTCCACAAGTCCATCTACAACAAGGCACACCTTTCGACCCTGATGGTCTCCTGCGGCTATGTAAATCCGCAGGAATGGACCACCTTACAGGATTTCGGCGCCGATATCGGTGACTGGTCGAACATGAATTTCGACACGCCGGCGGGCAGTTTCCCGGTCAGCCTGAACATCAAAGCCGTGTCGCCCTGCGCCTGACAAGACAATGGCCCGCTGCGTCTCCATCGTTGCCTCGACCTTGCCGATAGCCTTCCTCGTGGCTCACGCTGAGTCCCTTGGCGTGGAACGCATCGTGACGACATCCGGCAACCTCAATCGCTCCTACGGGCATCTTGGCGGACACATCGGGCGCGACATCGCGATCGGGACCGCGCCACCCGGCTTTCTGGGGCAATGTTTCTACTATGCGCTACTGGTCGCCAGATGCCGGCTTTCAGGCCGGCGGTTGGTCATCTTCCACGAATGCTGCATGCCGGTTCTCGATCTCTTCATCCTGTTCTTCCGCCCCAAGGGCGATCATTTCCCCCAGGTGTCGATGCTGGGTTCAATTCCCATGGATGTCTCGGCAGGCCCACGATCGAAGTTGCTCACCTTGCTCAGAATGAGCGGCCTGAGCCGGTTCTTCACGCTCTACTATTCGCCTGCCGTTGGTAATAATCCCGGCGAATACAACCTTTCCATCAAGTCCTACCCTGCCTCGATCAAAACGCATCCGGTCGGCTACGCTGGAGAGAGCTGGAAAAAATCTGACAGCGGGAAACTGGGAACGTCCCGGGCGATCCTGCTTCTGACCGGAAAGTCACGCTCGAAGGATGAGGAGCAGATCGCGCTGTTCAGGGAAATCGCGGAGCTTGCGCTCAGGCTGAATTTCCGCTGTGATGTCAAGGATCATCCAAACCCCTATTTCAGGTTGGGCTTTGGCGGTGGCGGAACCAGCCCGATCGATCCGGAAATGCCCTCCGAACTGCTTGACGATGATTATGCCCTTGTCATCGGGACCTCCTCGACAGGATTGTTGAGATATGGCAACCGGGCGCTCAGCACCATCGAGATGTTGACGTCGCTTTCGGCAGACGAGTTGGGCTTGTTGAAAAAACACTTCGATCTGGCAGCCCCCGGTCACCAGTTGCGCTACCTGAAAGACTTGCGGCAGCTCGAAACAATGTTTGAGGAGATAAAGGGATGAAGGTCCTAGTAACGGGTGCGGATGGCTTCATCGGCTCTCACCTTACCGAAGCGCTCGTTCGGGCCGGCCACGATGTGCGGGCCTTTGTCCTTTACAATTCCTTCGGAACCTGGGGCTGGCTCGATACAAGCGCGCCGGAAATCCGGAACAACCTGGACATTTTCGCCGGTGACATCCGCGATCCCCATGGCGTGAAGACCGCGATGCAGGGATGCGACGCGGTTCTCCATCTGGCCGCACTGATCGCCATTCCATATTCTTACCACTCGCCGCAGTCTTATGTGGAAACGAACATCACTGGGACGCTGAACGTCTTGCAGGCTGCCCGCGAGTTGGGCGTGGGGCGCGTTGTCCACACCTCGACCAGCGAAGTTTACGGAACCGCGCGCTTTGTTCCGATCACCGAGGATCACCCGCTACAGGGCCAGTCACCGTATTCGGCCACCAAGATCGGTGCGGACCAGTTGGCCCTGTCGTTCCACGCCGCCTTCAGTACGCCTGTCGTTGTGGCAAGACCCTTCAACACCTACGGGCCGCGCCAGTCGGCGCGCGCGGTCATTCCGACCATTATTTCCCAGATCGCGTCCGGCAAGCGCCAGATCAAGCTTGGCTCGACGTCTCCGACGCGCGACTTCAGTTATGTCGCGGACACCGCTTCTGCCTTCCTCGCCGTCCTCAACTCTGACAAAGGGCTGGGGGAAGTGGTGAATTTCGGCAGCGATTTCGAGATTTCTGTCGGTGAAACCGCCGAACTCATCGCCCAGGCGATGAACGTTCACATCGAAATCCTCACCGATGAGGCAAGAATCCGTCCCGACAAGTCCGAAGTGGAGCGCCTCTGGGCCGATACCTCGAAGGTGCGGAGTCTTTTTGACTGGAAGCCGCTTTACGGTGGCCGGGACGGTTTCCGGCGTGGTATCGAGGAAACGGCCGCATGGCTTGCAAAGCCTGATAATCTGCGCGGATACAAACCGGATATATACAATCTATGAGCGCGGCCACGGAAAAGTTTTTACAAAGTGCCGATCTTGGCGCGGCTATCGTTGCCGCGCTCGACGAGGTCCTAGGAACACGGAAGACTGATCTTCATGCGCCTGTTTTCGCCGGCAATGAATGGGTTTACCTGAAAGACTGTCTCGACTCGACATTTGTGTCCTCCGTCGGCGCCTATGTGGATCGCTTTGAGCGTGACCTTGCCGAATTCACTGGCAGCGCGCACGCCGTCGCGGTGGTCAACGGAACAGCGGCGCTGCATGTGGCGCTTCTTCTGGCGGGGGTCGAACAGGGCGATGAGGTCCTCGTTCCGGCACTGACGTTCGCCGCGACTGCGAATGCCGTCAGCTATTGTGGCGCCATACCGCATTTCATAGATAGCGATGATCGCACGCTGGGCGTTGATCCGGCCGCACTTGATCGTTGGCTCTCCTTTAAGGCCGAGAAAACCGGGGGCAGGATCGTCAACAGGGACACCGGGCGCGTCATCCGCGCGATTGTGACGATGCATACGTTCGGCCACCCCTGCGACATGGACGGGCTTTTGTCTGTGGCGCGGAAATATGGCCTTACGATTGTCGAGGACGCAGCCGAATCCCTTGGAAGCTATTATCAAGGCCGGCATACCGGAACCTTTGGCCTTCTCGGCACACTGAGCTTCAATGGCAACAAGACGTTGACCACGGGCGGGGGTGGTGCGATTCTGACCAACGACGCCGAGCTCGCCCGGCGGGCCAAGTTCATTACCACGACTGCGAAGCGACCGCACAAATGGGAATACGTCCATGATGAGGTGGGTTTCAATTACCGGATGCCGAATCTGAACGCTGCTCTGGGATGTGCTCAGTTGGAACAACTGCCCGGGTTTCTTCAGTCCAAACGCGCGCTGCACCAGAAGTACGCAAAAGCCTTTGCGGGACTTGATGCTGTCGAGTTGACGCGTGAGCCTGCGGGTTGCAGCAGCAACTACTGGCTTCAGGCTCTGAAACTTCAAAACATCGATATGCAGCTCCGAGATAGCATCCTCGAGCAGACGAATGCGGCGGGGTATATGACCCGCCCGGTCTGGAAGCTGATGCACGGTCTCCGGCAGTTCGGAGATTGCCCACGCGCTCCCCTGGACGTTGCCGAAAGGCTGGAAAAAACCCTTATCAATATTCCGAGCGGAGCGGGGCTTGCGTGAACGGTTTGATCCTCGTCGGCGGTGGTGGGCATTGCAGATCTTGCATTGACGTCGTTGAGGCTGAGGGGAAGCATACGATCCGCGGTATCGTGGATCGAGCCCCTGCGGCCAAAGCTGATCTTCTGGGCTACCCCTACCTTGGTGACGATTCGGACTTGCCGGCACTCCTGGAAAACGGCGGAAGCGCGTTGGTCACCGTCGGACAGATCAAGAGCGCCGAGGCAAGAAAGCGGCTCTACGCTCTTCTGAGGTCGTTTGGCGCGAACCTGCCGGGCGTCGTCTCTCCCCATGCCCATGTCTCACGTCACTGTACGATCGGCAAAGGAACCGTTGTCTTCCACGGCGCGATCGTAAACGCCCGTGCCGTTGTCGGCGCGAACTGCATTATCAACAGCCGGGCGCTTGTGGAACATGACAGTATCGTGGGGGATCATTGCCATATTTCCACGGGCGTTATCGTCAATGGCGGTTCCAAAGTCGGGGAGGGAACCTTCATCGGTAGCGGGGCGATCGTCTATAACGGCGTGAATATTGGATCGGGTTGCGTTATCGCTGCCGGAACCGTAGTAAAAAGCGATGTGCCGGACGGCACCTTGCTCCGAGGAGATCGATGACCCAATCCCCGCACACGCTCGTAATTGCAGAGGCCGGCGTGAACCACAACGGCGACCTGCGTATTGCCAGGAAGCTGGTGGAAGCGGCTGCGCAAGCGGGCGCCGATCTGGTCAAGTTTCAAACGTTCACCGCCGACAAGATCGTCACATCCTCTGCGCCGAAAGCGCAATACCAGAAGGCCGGCGGTGATGGGTCGCAAACGCAGATCGACATGCTCCGGCAGCTCGAACTGACCGCAGAGATGCACGAGGACCTCGCTGCCCATTGCGCTGAATGCAATATCGGCTTCTTCAGCACCGGGTTTGACATAGAAAACATCGATTATCTTGTGGGAATGGGCCAGCGCATCCTCAAGGTGCCGTCGGGGGAGATGACGAACTTGCCCTATCTGAGGCATGTGGGGTCACTGGATCTCGAGATACTGATATCAACGGGCATGTGTTCGCTGGGCGATATAGAGGCCGCCATCGAAGCCCTGGAGACAGCCGGCACCCGGCGAGACGCGATCACGGTGCTTCATTGCAATACGGAATATCCGACACCGTATTGCGACGTGAACCTGATGGCCATGGTGAATATCGGCACGGCATTCGGGGTAAAGACCGGCTACTCGGATCATACCAACGGCATCGAAGTCCCGGTGGCGGCCGTCGCGCTCGGTGCGACCGTGATCGAAAAACATTTCACTCTTGACCGGACCATGCCGGGTCCCGACCATGCAGCGAGCCTCGAGCCGCATGAATTGACGGCAATGGTCTCGGCGATCCGCAACATCGAAATGGCTCTCGGTGACGGCATCAAGCGGCCGACACAAAGCGAGCGGAAGAACATACCGATTGCGCGACGTTCGATCGTTGCGCGGAGCCCGATCAAGGAAGGCGATCTCTTTACGCCCGACAACATCTGCGCCAAACGTCCAGGTACAGGCATCTCGCCGATGTGGTGGGACGCGGTTGTCGGGTGCAGTGCCAAACGTGATTTCGCTCCCGACGAGTTGATTGAGCTGTGAGAAAGATCTGCGTCATAACAGGCTCGCGCGCCGAATTCGGGCTGTTGCGGTGGCTGATGGAGGCAATCGAACGCTCGCCGGCCATGGCGTTGCAGGTGGTCGCGACCGGCTCGCACCTTTCGCCGGAATTCGGCTTGACCTACCGCGAGATCGAGGCAGCCGGTTTCACCATCGACCGGAAAGTCGAAATGCTGCTGAGTTCGGATTCCAGCACGGGTGTAACGAAATCTATCGGTCTCGGGGTCATCGGTTTTGCGGATGCGCTGCGCGAACTTGACCCGGATCTGGTGGTGCTTCTGGGTGATCGCTACGAAATTCTCGCAGCGGCCACGGCGGCAATGATTGCCCATAAGCCGATTGCGCATCTGCATGGTGGCGAGAAGACGGAAGGCGCTTTTGATGATGCTATCCGGCACACCATCACCAAGATGGCACATCTGCATTTTGTCGCCGCCGAAGAGTACCGCCGCCGGGTTATCCAGCTTGGTGAGGATCCGGCGCGTGTTCATCTGGTCGGTGCGCTTGGGCTAGATAGCCTGAAACGCCTTGAGTTGATGAGCCGTCCGGAACTTGAGGATAGCCTCGATTTCCGCCTTGGAGAGCGCAATCTTCTTGTTACCTTTCATCCAGAAACGCTCCTGCCGGGGATGGCAGAACAGCATACCGGCGAACTCCTCGACGCGCTCGGTGTGCTCAATGATGTGAGCATGGTTTTCACGCTCCCGAATGCTGATACGGAAGGCCGAAAGATCACTTCGATGATAGAGGCGTTCGTCGCGGGCCGTTCCAATGCCAGGTCTTTCGTCTCGCTTGGGCAGTTGCGCTATCTGTCGCTGGTTTCGCTCGTAGACGCGGTGGTCGGCAATTCTTCAAGCGGCATCATCGAGGTGCCGAGCCTTGGAAAGCCGACCGTCAATATCGGCGAGCGGCAGAAGGGGCGCATAAGGGCGCCAAGCGTTATTGACTGCGAGCCTCGCCGGGATGACATCCTGCAGGCCATTGCAGCAACCTACGAGCCGGGGTTTCGCGCGCGGCTGACGAGCGTCATCAACCCATACGGTTCAGGCGGCGCCAGCGATGCTATCGTGCAGGTCATTGAAAGATGTGATCTTTCCACGCTGATACGAAAACAGTTCTACGATTTGAACTGGACCGGGGGACGGTTCGAATGAGTGATACGCAGATTTGGCGCAAAGCCTCGCTGACGATGGGTGCGACCATCAAGGAGGCGATTGAGAACCTAGACCGGGTTGCGATCAAGATCGTTCTCGTACTCAACGAGGACGGACAGCTTGAGGGCACTGTGTCGGATGGAGACATTCGCCGGGGTCTGCTTCGCGGCCTGACGATGGACAGCTCCATTTCGGATATCGTTCATCGCGAAGCCTTGGTCGTTCCACCAGACCTTGGCCGTCAGACGGTGCTGCAGCTCATGAAGCTGAACAAGATCCAGCAGATTCCGATCATCGACAGCGCCCAGAGGATCGTCGGCATCCATCTTTGGGATGAAGTCACCACGCCGCCGGATCGCGAGAACCTGATGGTCATCATGGCGGGAGGTAAGGGAACGCGCCTCATGCCGCATACCGAAGATTGCCCGAAGCCCATGGTGAAAATCGCGGGTAAGCCGATGATGGAGCATATTCTCGAGCGCGCGAAAGCCGAAGGCTTCCGAAAGTTCCTCATTTCAATCCACCACCTCGGCAATATGATCGAGGATTATTTCGGCAATGGAGAGCCGTGGGATATCGAGATCGCCTACCTCAGGGAAGAGCGGCCGCTTGGCACTGCGGGAGCCTTGTCGCTGATCGATCCGCGCCCGGAAGAACCATTCATCGTCACCAACGGTGACGTTATCAGCGACATCCGCTACGGTGAGCTTCTCGATTTTCACCTCAAACATAAAGCCACCGGCACAATGGCGGTCCGGCTCTACGAATGGCAACACCCCTTCGGCGTCGTCCACACGGACGGCATCAACATTGTCGGTTTTGCCGAGAAACCGGTCACCCGCAATCACATCAACGCAGGCGTTTACGCATTCAGCCCTTCGGCGATCGACAGTCTTCTTCATGGTGAACAGCTCGACATGCCGTCCTTGTTCGAAAGATTGCAATCACAAGCCATCCGGACCGTTGCCTATCCCATGCACGAGCCTTGGCTGGACGTCGGAAGACCGGCCGACCTGGCGTCCGCGAATTCTTCGATGAGGAAGCTTTGAAATGAATGCCGGTTGCCGACGGGCAACCTTTGATGATCGCGCATGGTAACCTCATTGCTGGCCGCCTCATCTCGAAAACAGTGAGGACGCCGGTTTCAAAATTCTCAAAAAGTTTGTTCCGCTATGAAGTTTCTTGCACTTGTTGCCGCACGAGGCGGTTCGAAACGGCTTCCGGGGAAGAATATCCGCCTGTTGGGCGGTATGCCGCTGATCAACTGGACGATCGGGCTCGCTGCCCGTATTGGCTCCTCGACGGATGTGCTGGTTTCGACGGATGATCAGGAGATCGCCAGCGTTTCAACGGCGGCGGGTGCATGGGTTCCGTGGCTGCGTCCGGAGCAGCTTGCAAGCGACACGGCCTCTTCGGTGGATGTGGCGTTGCATGCGCTGGATTACTACGAATCGATCCGAGGTCGGGTCGATGGTCTGATTTTGCTCCAGCCGACCTCTCCCTTCCGCCGTCTTTCCACTGTGCTTGAAGGAATGAGTAAATTCGAGGAAATGGCCAAGCCGGCCGTAGTCGGCGTTTCGCCTGCAGCCACGCACCCGGCCCTGTGCTTCAGACTACAGGATGGCGCGCTGGCGCCATATCACGAGGACAGCGTCGCAACTCGGTCCCAAGATTTGCCTCCGGCAATGGAAGTCAATGGCCTACTCTACATCATTTCTCCGCGCCAATTGAGAGCCGAGAAGACATTTTTTCCAAGGAATGCTGTCCCGGTCGTCACGAAGGACGAGATTGAGGCCCTGGATATCGATACGCAATGGGACTGGCTCTGCGCCGAGAAAGCGCTGGAAGCGAGATTGCTGCCCGTCGACGATCGTAATGAAAAGTATACGCCGAGTGGCCTCTGTCCGACCTAACGCAAGTTTTTCCGTCAGAACGAATTCAGTTGTCAACGGATATCGACGACCATAACGAGGTAGAGGCGCGTTTTGGAGTTACTGCTCCATTCACGCCATCAGAGCACTTGGCCAAATATTCGCCGAAACCATGGAAGGCGCATTCCCTGCGCTTGGCGCGAACAAAACGCCGTGCCGGTTGCATATGTATTTGTTGTCTATCCGACCGCCGTTTTGATCGATGCTGAAGATGTCTTTCGGGCAGTTGAAAAGCTGGAAACGGATCCGTCCGTCTCGATCGGATTTAGGGCCACGGAGTACGTCTATCCGATACAGCGCGCCATCATTGCTGAATGAAATAAAATAACAAAGTTCAAATGTTTCAGCCCGAGAGCTATTCGTTTAGGTTCCAGGATTTGACGAAGGGTTATCATGATGCAGGGCAGTTTTACTATTGCCGATCCGACGTGGTTTGCCAAGGAGGGCGGCTAATCTATGAATATTCGGCCATCGTAGTATTGCCACGTTGGCATGTATTCGAAATCGATACCGAAGATGACTTAAACCTGACGAAATCTTGCTAAATGGTACCAAGCCCTCAGCCGCAGCGGGCGCTGTGTTCAGAGATTGCGCCTAATTGCGTGGATGCGTGCACGCGAATTCAGTTTTCTCGTAGAGACCCTACGAGTAGCTTCCACACATCATGTTCCATAGCCGTCAAGACGGGCCTGCAGTCGCATGATGCCATTCGCTGACTTCAAGCATGGACCATATCGGTCGAAATCAGAGAAAACAAAATATCTCTGGCCCGTTCCTCGTCTTCTACTTCGATAGCCAACTCAAGTTTTCTGAGCCAAGCTGTCATATCGTAGCCAGAGATCGACGCAGAATCAGCGCGCATGATTTTTGGATGGCGGGTCGGCTTGGCATTGGCGCGGTCATAGAACAGCTCCTCGTAGAGCTTTTCTCCGGGCCGCTTGCCGACAACCTCTATGGCGATGCCATTTTCGGGGTTTCTGCTGTCCCGGACATTGAAACCGGCCAGGCGGATCATGTTTTCCGCAAGGTCTCTTATGCGCACAGGCTCACCCATGTCCAGCAGGAACACATCGCCACCGGCTGAAAGCGCCCCTGCCTGGACGATAAGTTCCGCGGCTTCCGGAATCGCCATGAAGTAACGGGTCATGTCAGGATCGGTGACCGTCACCGGACCACCCTTCGCAATTTGCTGTTTGAACAGTGGCACGACCGAACCGTTTGATCCGATCACATTGCCGAATCGGACAGCACAGAAGACCTGCTTCACCGGTTTTGCTCGTGCTTCGGCAGCGATCTGCCGCACGACGAGCTCTGCCCAGCGCTTCGTCGCGCCCATGACATTGGTCGGCCGGACCGCTTTGTCGGACGAGATCAATACGAAGCTTTCGACGTTTTGTTGAGCGGCGGTTGTCGCCACGGTCAATGTGCCGAAAACGTTGTTCCGGATTCCTTCAAGCACATTTGCTTCGACGAGTGGCACATGTTTGTGGGCGGCAGCATGATATAGCACCTGGACTTTGTTGGTTCTGATAGCCCGTTCTACTGTCTTGGCGTCCGTCACAGAGCCGAGCACCGGAACGACCGCATGGTTTCCTGCCGCCAACAGTTCCTGCTCTATGCGGTAAAGCGCGTATTCGCTCGCCTCGAACAGGATGAGCTTTTCTGGTTTGCGGCGTATGATGAGGCGACAGAGTTCTGAGCCGATGGAGCCGCCGGCGCCCGTGACCATAACAGTCTTGCCTGCGAGTGCCTGATCGAGCAATGCTGTTTCAGGCGGTACGAAAGACCGACCGAGTAGTTCGTCGATTTCTATCTCGCGGATCTGGCTTACAATGTATCGGCCGTCCACGATGTCGGAGATGTCTGGTAGACTGCGCACTTTCACGCCGAGACCTGTCACGCGCCCGAGTACACTCTGTCGATGGTCCATCGGTATGGACGACATGCTGAGCACAATTTCCTTAATGCCGTAGCGATCGATCAATGACGGCAGCTCGCTGGACGGAAATACTCGGTAGCCGCCGATATCCCGCCCGTGATTAGTTGGATCGTCGTCAATCAGTCCCATGACGTAGCGGTTGCCATGGCCTCTCAGGGCGCGTGCGAGCTGCGCTGCAGAGGGGCCTGCGCCATAAATGAAGATTGGTTCTTCGTCGCGACGTAGACCCGTTCCTGACACCAGAATCCATTTGGCGGCAAAACGCATGCCGCCTATCAGAAGTGTACCTAGAATGAAGTAGAGGAAGGGTACTGAGCGAGGGACAATGCCCTGGCCTGCCATCTCCATCAGGAATATGATGATGACCCAGCTCATCGTGGCGATCAACATTGCCTTGATGATGGTCCAGATCGCCGCGTCTGGGAGATAGCGTATCACGGACCGATAGAGGCCCAACTTGATGAACACAGGAATGGCCACCACTGGAGCGAAGGCTGCGAGGATCAGGCGTTCACTTGTGAATGCTGGCGTCCACACGGATAACCTGATGGCATAGCTTGCCCATAGGGCAATCATGAGTGCGATCACATCGAGGCTGATCATGAAGACCCGCTTCCAGAAGCGAGGTGTCTTAATGATCTTCTCTCTGATGCGCTTGACCAGAGGCTGGTTGACCCAATCGGAAGCTAGCATGATCCTGCCGTTCAATTCACTAATGATGGACGCCGGCTGCGCCCACGACCTTTATGGCGGTCAGACCCAGAATGCGCAAATCGAAAAGGAAGCTCCGACGCTGGAGATACTCAACGTCGAGCGTGACTTTTTCGGGTATCGCAAGCTCGTCTCGTCCGTTGACCTGAGCCCACCCCGTGAGCCCCGGCAGAAGTGAATGGACATTGCGAGCCGTGCGCGCGGCGATCAGATCATCCTGATTGAAGAGTGCCGGACGTGGGCCCACGAAGCTCATGTCCCCCTTCAGGATGCACCAGAGCTGCGGAAGTTCGTCCAGGCTCGTTTTGCGCAGGAAACCGCCGATAGATGTTAGGTGTTCAGCGGCGTTACCAAGAAGGTGAGTGGCAACGACCGGTGTGTCGATCCGCATGGTGCGGAACTTCGGCATCGAAAATAGGCGATTGTCCCGGCCGACCCGCTGAGACCAGTACAGTGCAGGTCCTTTCGATGTCGCGCGCACGGCAAGTGCGACTATGGCCATCGGTATAGCGAAAATGATCAGCGCAATGAGGGCGCCGACGGCGTCGCATGCTCGCTTCAAAAGCATTTATGAGTGACCCGACCTGAATTTGCAGAACCCGATGTGCGGGTCCTTACGGCAAATTGCTGCAAATCGCTAGCATCGAACGCACAAATATAACCTTGTCCCACAGGGCAGGAATTTACAGAGCATTTCGACGTTTTGTGAAACGACAACGGCTCCGAATGCCTTTCCGAATGCCAATTTCACTTGGGGGAGAGTGGGGCTGTCCCGTGCGCGGTAGCGCTCCGTGTACACCTTGGTGTAGGGCTACTCTGCCTTTTGATATAATGACTTAGTCAAGTACCTGAAACCGCTGGTAGCGCTTGGCCACCTGGGTGAGAGTCCCACCGACTAAGGCGACTATTCAAATTTTTTGCCGTTGTTCGGGACTGCTCGAACAAGGAGAGGTGCTCAGAGGGCCACGGTTCCATTCGGTCGTCATAGTTTTCGATCTTGACTGTCAGAGTAAGGTTGAGCCTTCAGGCCATCGGCGACTTCCACTTCTCGCCCCAGCGCGAGTCGGTTACCTCTAGCGCATGAGCATCGGCGCCCTTCAAGATCCACAGACGCGGTCTGTGCCAGAGCCCGTCCAGGAACACGGCCGGCTTGTGCGTGTCGTGGTGCCGCTGGCGGTGATGTATAATGGTCTCCTCGCCATTATCAACGCGCATGTCATGCCGCTCGGTTTTGCGCATGTTGCGCTTGTCGAGATCACGCTGCTCTTCGTCACGCTGCTCTATCTCCTCCATCGCGGCCTTTCCCAGGAGGCGTTGCCGATCGTCACGCTGGTCGGCTTTTTTGCGCTGGTAATGCTCTATACCTCGGCCGCCAATGGCATGCTGTTCGTGGATTTCTTCCGAAATGTCCTGATCATCGCGGTTTTCTGCCAACTCGGCATGTTGACGGACGGCCGCAGCCTCGCCTTCGTGTTCCGGATCTGCTGTGCTTGCATTCTCTCGGTCTTGCTGGTCGAAATCTTTTTTACCCGGATCTACGAGGATCTGTTTTATCCGGCGCTATATTTCACCAACACGCGTGGTCTTGAGCAGATCGCGTTCGGTGGGTCGAAGATCTTTCAGAACGCGATCAATATTCCCGGACGTTTTTCCTTCGGGCTCAGCGACCACCGCACCTCGTCGCTTTTTCTCGAACAGGTCTCGCTTGCCAATTTCTCCGGCGTGCTCTGCATCTATCTTGTCAGCCGGTTCAGCCAGATCACGCGCTTCGACCGGGTCCTGATCCTCGCCACGGTCGCCTTCATCCTGCTGACGAATGATTCGCGCAGCATGTTGGCCTTCTCGCTTATCTGCCTTTTCGGCTACTTCCTGTTTCCGAAGGTGGGCAACGGCGTCAGACCCTTGATCATGCCCGTTATCATCGTCGCCGGGGCCCTGGTCTATCTGATGCGACCCGAAGCGAGCGGCGACACGTTCGATGGCCGTATCGTGCTCACTATGAAGGGCTTCTTCAGCCTCGACTTCATCGAGCTGCTCGCGCTTGATGTGCGCAACATCGCAAGCTTTGCCGATAGCGGTTATATCTATGTGATTAATGCCAGCACACTGTTCGGGCTCATGGCCTTCTGGCTGTTCGTCAGCTTCTATCCGGCAGGGACGACCCCGCCGCAGAAGCGTTGCGCCTTCGCACTCGGCATCTTCATCTTTCTCAACATGATGATTGGGGGGACGGCGATCTTCTCGATTAAGGTGGCGGCACTTCTCTGGCTGCTGGTCGGCCAGATGCGCGTTTCGGAGGCGGAGACCCATTAACCCAGTTGCAAGATCCGCGGGGACAATCTGATCGCTCGCAGGCTATAACCGATCCACGGTCCACGCCTCCTGTCCGACGGATTGCCATCACTCATGTGCGTTCAACTGCAGTATATCAGGGCGATCGCTGCTCTTCTCGTCGTCTATTTTCACGCGATCCTGCAGCTGGAAAAGCTCAATCCGGACGCCTGGATCACGGATTATCTGTTCGGCAAGAGTGGCGTCGATCTGTTCTTCGTGCTGAGCGGTTTCGTCATGTGGATCACAACCGCTGACAAGGCGCAGGCGGTGACGGATTTCTGGTGGAAGCGTATTCGCCGCGTTGTGCCGCTTTATTGGGCTGTCACGCTGGCTGCGGCCATGGTCGCGCTCGTCGTTCCGCAGATCCTTAAATCCACCCAGTTCGACATTCCGCATATCCTGGCCTCGCTGGCCTTCATTCCCTGGCTCAATCCGGCCGATCCTACAGGCGAGATGATCGCCCCGGTGATCGTGCCGGGCTGGACGTTGAACTACGAGATGTATTTCTACCTCCTGTTCGGCCTCTGCCTGCTCGTGCCGGTGCGCCATCGCATCGCGGCGATCACGGCACTGATCGGCAGCGTTTTCCTGGTCGCCAATCTCGCGCCGGAGAGCACGGCTGCGCGCTTCTATGGCGATACGGTGATCTTCGAATTCGTCGCCGGCGTCATCCTCGGTCGCATCTACAAGACAAGTGTTTTCGTCTCGGCGCCCGTTGTCGCTGTCGCGCTGGTGCTGGGCTTCGGGGTGCTGCTGCACAACGACTACCGCGGCTTCGAGTTGCCACGCTTGATCACGATTGGCATCCCGGCCGCATTCATCATCTTCTTCGCGACCGCGATCCGCATCCCCGACCTTAAGGCCTGGCGCTGGCTGAGGTTGCTCGGCGATGCATCCTATTCCATCTATCTCACCCACATCTTCACGCTTGCGGGCTCCCGTATGATCTACCCCTGGGTGATCGGGACGCTGCAGAGCGACACGCTTTTCGTCGTGTTGATGGTGGCCATGTCCACCGCCGTCGGCCTTGCCAGCTACACCCTCTTCGAGGTTCCGGTTGGACGCTACCTGTCATCGGCCAACCCGCCGCGCTTCGGTAAGCCGGCAAAGGCCAGCAACGCATGAGATTGGACGCCGACATGAAAGCGAGAGCCGTGAACTCGAGGCGCGGTCGCGCTTTTCTCTCAGGTATGCTGGCTGTGCTCATCGCCGGCACGAGCCATGCAGGGCCTTCCGATCTCTGCTTCCGTGGATTGAACATTTCGGGCGCCGAATATGGTGAAGTCGACGGTGTCGACGGCGTGAACTTCACTTACCCCTCGGAATCCACCGTGTCCTATTTCGCCGACAAGGGCTTCGATACCGTGCGTCTGCCTTTCAAGTGGGAGCGCCTTCAGCCGCGGCTCGGCGAAGGCTTCGAGCGAACCGAACTGGAGCGACTTAAGACAAGCGTGGCGGGGCTTCGCGAGGAGGGCTTCATCGTCATCCTCGATCCTCATAACTTCGGCTATTATTCGGGCAGCAACATTGGATCGGCCCAGGTGTCTCCGCGACACTTCGCGCAGTTCTGGATTAGGCTTGCGGCCGAGTTCGCCAATGACGATGGGATCGCCTTCGGGTTGATGAACGAGCCGCATGACATTGCCCCGGCCGTCTGGCTCGACGCGGCAAACCAGGCGATTGCGGGTATCAGGGCCGTCGGCGCGCGCAATCTCATTCTCGTGCCCGGCACGCACTGGAGCGGGGTGGTCACCTGGCCTGAGGATTTCGGGCGGGGATCGAATGCGACGACAATGCTCGGCGTCGTTGATCCGATCGACAATTATGCCCTCGAAGTGCACCAGTACATGGACAAGGACCTGTCGGGCACGAATGAGGCCTGCGTCAATGCGGATCTGGCGGTCGAGGGGATGGTAGAGCTCTCGGACTGGCTGCGCAGCCACGGCAAACGTGCCTTTCTCGGCGAATTCGGGGGATCTAAGGATAAGGATTGCCTTGCCGGTCTGACGCGCATGCTGGATCAGATGGCTGAGGATTCCGACGTTTGGCTCGGCTGGACCTACTGGGCCGGTGGTGACTGGTGGTCGCCCGAGGAGGGGAACAACATCCAGCCCACGGGCGAGGGGGATCGTGCGCAGCTTTCCGTCCTTCTTCCAGCTCTCAAGCCAGCTGCCGCAGATCCCGGTGCATGCGTGCGTATTCCGCCTGCGGGATAGACATCCACAATTGCAGTCGGCCAAGGCGTCGCTCAGCTATCTGACGGTAGATCTGGCTTGAACTCGAGCGAATTGTCCTCGCTGCCCGCAGCGCCTTCTAGTCGGCGCAGAAGGAAGACGCCGACATCTAAAGGAGCTCACTGTCAAAAAGGTCTCCCAGGCGACTAATTTGACGGCTCTCATTGAGCTTCGCGAGCTGCAATGCAAGCCCGCGCGTGACGTCTGGAAGTCCGTCCTCAAGCGCAGCAAGGAGGCGGCCGCCGAGATTGGTCTCTATTCGAGCAGTGTCGGTATCGTCGCCGAAGTTTTGCCGGCATAGTCTCCCGATGCTCCAGGTGGCAATGTCCTGCTGATGACCGGCACCTTCTGGGATGGGCTCTTCGGTCCCTATCAAAGGATTGTACTCGCGGCCGGATTTTCGCTGCTCCGGCAGATGACGAGGCGGAATTGAGCCTCTTAGACGATCGCCATGTTTTCGACCGTCTTCTACTTGGCTGCTCACTGGGAAGGCTAGGGTTTTTCTGCTTCTGAGCATTTGAACTGTTGCAGACTACGGATCCCGCTGATTGCCACGTTTGCTGGCTGCGACCGCCTCCGCTTGAATGACGCTCATCTCAAGTTCTTGCAGCGTCATCCCGTTCGACGCGTTTGTAAACCTGTCGACGAGCTCGGCTATGCTGGGATCCTTGCTGTCCGCGGACGTCACCCCCAAAAGCCAATTTGGTGTCGTACCCAATGCCTCAGCAATTCTAACTAGCGTTGCGAGGTCTGGCTCTCGACGCCCCGATGCGTAGTGTCCAAATCTCCGCTCGTCCAGAGCACAACGCCTTGCAGCTTCGGCATTGGAGATGCCCAAGTGCTTCGCCCTTTCGTGTAGCCTTTTTGCGAAGAGATCCATGAGAACAATATGTTCCTCATGCACACTGATCTGGCCACGAACGATATGGAGTGGTATAAGAACGAAATGTAGTTTTGGTTGAGCACTCTGGAGAGAGGGGTGGTGTTCATCTCGTGAAATGTACAGGAGGCATCAATGGAAATCCGACAGCTTTCCTATTTCGTCGCAGTCGCTGAGGAACTCCACTTCGGCCGAGCCGCCATGCGGGTGAACATCGCCCAGCCGGCATTGAGCACGCAGGTCCAGGCGCTGGAAAAGGGGCTTGGGGTCCAATTGCTTGTGCGCTCGACCCGGAAGGTGGAGCTGACGCGGGCAGGGGAGGTGTTCTACGATCGCTGCATCCGGATGCTGGGAGAGCTGGATCTTTCGGCGGAGATGGCGCGTGCGGCTGGGGGAAGGACGATGCGGGAGATCAGGATCGGCACGATCTATCCGGCAACGACGGGTGTGCTGCCGGCATTCTTGGCGCGCATCGGCCGGAAGTTTCCCGATATTCACCTGCATGTGTCGAATGGCTCGACAGCTGACATCATCCGGCAGCTGGAATGCGGAAAGCTCAATCTTGGCTTCATCCGTCCAGTCGAGAACATCGGGTCCTTGCGGTTTTTCTCGATTGCCCATGAGCGTTATCTGCTGGCGGTGCCGACGGGAAATCCGCTTGCATCGAGACAAGAGGTGACGATCGAGGATCTCAGGGCTGAGAAGATCATCGCCTTCAAGCGGCAGAACCTCTCCTACACAGAGCGCTATTTCTCCGAAACATTTGCGGAGCACCGTCTGAATGACAATGTCGCCTATACCTGTGATGACACCTTCTCACTGATCTCGCTTGTGTCGTCAGGCTTGGGAGTTGGCTTTGCCCCGGAATGGACTGCTGAACTGCCGGGCAGGGACGTCGTGTTGAAGAAGGTGACGGGCATCGACCTGAAGATCGGGCTCGGGGTCGCCTGGAGCAAGGAAGATCCGACGGCGGCCCGCGATGACATCATCGATATTGCACGGACGCTGGGGCGAGGTGGGCGTATACAGCGGACGCATCTGGACTCGCGATGATAGCGCCGGCATCCACTGATGCACCCTGTGATTGTCAACCGTACAGATTGGCAAAATATCCTTTATTTTCAATTGGTCAGAGGCGGTGCCGAATCACTGTTTGGCCCACCAAACTGTGAATTTTTTTCGCTGCCTGCTCGGTTTTGACCTTAGAAATTTGGGGGGCGTGGCGGTGCAAATGACCACAAATGCAATCTGCTTACTACAAATCTGTCACTTTACAGGCTCCCGGAAGCGTTCGACCATCTGCGTTCGCGACCATGCGGGCGACGTGCTGCCTCTCGCTGGCCAATGGAGTGGGCAGGCGGTTCCGATCCCGGATTGAAGTCGGCCCCGATGTTCTTGGAATCTTGGAGGCTTTTGATGAAACCTCATGTATCCCGCGCCCTTGAGCCACCGCTGCCAAGGTTTGCCGTCAGTCGCCTTGAAGCGGCCAAGCTTCTCGATGTGTCCGTCGGCACATTCGACAACTGGGTTCGACAGGGATTGATGCCGAAGGGAATCAAGATTGGAAGCTTGCGTCGCTGGGACGCTGGCCAGCTTCGGGCATGTTGGTACGACCTCGTTGAGACGAACCAGGAGGGAGATGTCGACGATGACCAAGAAAACCCCTTCGACAACACGGTTGGCTAAGCCACGTGGGCCGTTTCGCTACTGCAACCGCGACGTCGATCGCTTTGGCAATGTGCGTTTCTACATCCGCATCCCCGGCCTGCCGAAATACCGGATGACGTCGCGATACCTCGATGACAATGGCAGCGTCACGGTGGCGTTTGCGGAGGAGTATCACCGCGTCATGGCAGGGGACAGGGGAGACAAGCCACTTCCCCTCCAGAGGCTGCAGCCGGGTACCGTCCGGTGGCTTGTCGAAAACTATTACCGCTCCAAGCTGTTCCAGACCTATTCCCCGTCCACGCAGAAGGACAAGAAATGCGTGCTGAACCGATATTGCGAGATCATCGGGGATCTGCCGTTCAAGAAGATGCGCAAGTCGGACATCGAAGCGAGCCAGATGAAGCGTCGCTCGACGCCTGGCGCTGCCGACAAACTGGTCAAATATCTCAAGGCCTTGTTCAACTGGGCGATCAAGCAGGAGATCGCAACCTTCAACCCGGCGACTGGCGTAACAAAAATTAACAAATCAGATGGCTTCCACGGGTGGAGCGAAATCGAACTCGAGCGCTATCGATCGTTTTATCCCATCGGCACGACAGCGCGGCTTGCGATGGAGTTGATGCTGAACCTCGGCGTCAGACGCTCAGACCTGGTCAAGCTCGGTTGGCGAAATCTCATTGGCGACCGCATTGAATTCGTGCCTCAGAAGGGTGCTGGCAAGTATGCCCAGTTTCTGAGCCTGCCGGTCACGGAAGAGCTGAAAGACGCATTGGATGCGATCACCCATGACAAGGCGACCTTCCTCGTCACGGAATACGGCAAGCCCTTCATGTCGAACGGCTTCGGCAACAAGATGCGGCAGTGGTGCGACGATGCTGGCCTGCCGGAATGTTCGTCCCACGGGCTTCGCAAGGCGTCAGCCACCATCCTTGCTGAGGCCGGAGCGACCGAACATCAGTTGATGGCAATCTTTGGCTGGTCCGATTCGAAGATGGCACAGCACTACACCAAATCGGCCCAGTCGAAGCGGATCATCGATGCCGGTTTCGAGCGCAGGAGAAACTATGTGGCCCGCAAGAATGCCCCACTTTCGCCCACCCAGAAATCTGGTGAGGCAAGCAGAGGAAAAAACGATGATAAAACAACGCCAGAAGATAGAAGTGGTGGGCCCGGAGGGACTCGAACCCCCAACCAAGCGGTTATGAGCCGCCGGCTCTAACCATTGAGCTACAGGCCCAGCCCGGCGTCAAGCCGTCGGGCGGGTTATGGTCACCCCGCTCCGGTCTGCGGCTCTAACGCAATTTCCAGTATGCGACAAGCCTCTGCCGCAATGGCTTCACAATCACGCGTCATCACAGGGGCCGGAAGGGCATTGTGTCGGGTGAGACCAAAGGGTTCGCCGGCACCGAGGGACAAAGGAAACACTTCATGCTGAAATTCACACGCGGCCTCGTCATTGCCACGGCACTGTCTGGTTCGGTTCTGACTGCCGGCTTCGTCGCGCCGGTGCTGGCCGCAGAGACGGAGCGTCGCGAAGCGACGATCATGGTGTCGGGCGAGGGTGAGGCGACGGTAGCGCCTGACATGGCCGTCATCTCGCTCTCCGTTGTGCGCGATGCCGATACGGCGGCCGAGGCTCTTTCGGCCAACAGTGCGGCGATGACCGAGGTGCTGGCCGATCTCAAGGCGCAGGGCATCGCCGAGAAGGACCTGCAGACCACGGACTTCTCCATCCAGCCGAAATATCGCCAGGAGAACAAGCCCGATGGCACATACGAGGCGCCTGTCATCGTCGGGTACACGGTCAGCAACGGATTGACCGTCAGGGTGCGCGACCTTTCCAAGCTGGGTGCCATCGTCGACCGGTCGGTCAAGCTCGGCGTGAACCAAGGCGGCGGCATCAGCTTTACCAATGACGATCCTGAAGCCACTGTCGAGGCTGCGCGCAAGCAGGCGGTCGAAAAGGCTGCCGCCAAGGCCAAGACGCTGACGGAGGCCGCCGGTGTGAAACTCGGACGTGTCGTCGAGATCTCCGAAAATTTCGCCCGGCCAATGCCGCAGGTCTATGCCGCCGCACCGATGGCCAAGATGGCGGACGAATCGGTTCCGATCGCATCTGGCGAGAACCTTTATACGGTGACCGTGAACATCACCTATGCGATCGAGCAGTAAGCAACCGCGGACTCATCATCGTGAACAAGAAGGGCCGGTCGTCCGGCCCTTTTTGCATTTCTGATTCCTAATCGCCTTCAGATGTCCAGCGGATGCTCCGCGATCATCTTGGTCAGGCTTCCCTCTGCCGAGAAGAGCGGAATGAGGCAAGCCTGGAGCGCGTGGTAGATGTCGCCTTTGCCGGGGAAGAGGCTGTTCGCCGGCTTTCCGTCTTCGGTCAATTCTTCGAACCAGCCGCCGAGTTCGCGATCCAGGCTGTTGCCCGCGATGTAGTTCCAGATCTTGCGATAGCTCTCTTCGTGGAAATCGCTTTCCTGGTGCTGGCCCAGAAAATGGGCGGCGGCGGCCCCTTCGCAGAGAGGCCACCAGAGTTTGGCGCGCTTGTCGGGGGCATTGGCCCAGTCGAGCGTGTAGAAGAAGCCGCCCTTGTCCTTGTCCCAGCCGAGGGCCATGGACTGGAAGAAGAGGCCGCGCGCGGCTTCCGGCATCCAGTCGTGCTGCTTCCCGCCGAGCACCCAAAGCTGCAGCAGAAGGCGGGCCCATTCGAGCCAGTGGCCGGGCGTGGTGCCGGCCGGGCGGAACATCTCGTTCGGGTGATAGTAGGTCCTGTCGACAGTCCAGTTTTCATCGAAATGCTCGGCGACGCGGAAGGCTTCGTCGCGGGCGAGGCGGTTGATGATCAGGTCGGCGATCTTCTCCGCCTTGGTGAGATAATGTCGCTCGCCGGTTACCTCGAAAGCGGCCATCAGGCTTTCGGTCAGGTGCATGTTGGAGTTCTGGCCGCGATAGCCGGGGACCGGCTGCCAGTCACCTGAGAATTCCTCCGCGATCGCGCCGTGGCTCTCTTCCCAGAATTTGTCTTCGATTACTTGGGTAATGTCCGCGAGCATGGCGTCTGCCAGCGGATGGCCGGCGCATTTGGCCGAGGAGGAGGCCAGCAGGACGAAGGCGTGGCCATAGCCCTGCTTGCTGTCGTCGGCGGCACCGGTGTCGTTCGCCTGCCAGAAATAACCGCCGTTTTTCTGGTCGCGGTGGCGATCCCAGAGATAGCGCATGCCGTGGTCGACGATATCGGCTGAGTCGGGGCGGCCGAGCAGATGGCCGATGGCAAAACAATGCACCATGCGGGCGCTGGCATGAATGCCGCGGGCGGGATTGTCGGTCGAGAGGGGCTTTCCGTCACGCGACAGGTCGTAGAAGCCGCCCTTCGGGTTGATGGCGGGCCCCTGGAAGAAATCGAAGAGATCGTCCGCGCGGTCGAGCAGCCATTTGCGGTGATAGGGGCGGGAGCTCCAGGCCGTGGATGGCGACTGCTGCGATTGATTCTCCGACATTTTCTTCCTCCCTGGCGGCATCGTTGCAGCTTCTATAGCCGATCACTGCCGCCGCTGTCACCGCCTGACCATTGCCATGCAAAAGAGGATCAAATGTTGACATAAAGATATCTTTATGTGAATTGCTCGTGTCGCATACGCAATAGGAGAGTTCGCAGATGCTCGATCAACTGTTCGGCCGTGAGGGCGCAAACCGTGACGGCGCGGAGATCCTGAAGGCGCTGCAACAGGCGGCGCGCGAACGCATCCTGATCCTCGACGGCGCCATGGGCACGGAGATCCAGGGGCTCGGTCTGACGGAAGACGATTTTCGCGGCGAGCGTTTCCTCGGCTGCGCCTGTCATCAGCAGGGCAATAACGACCTTCTTATCCTGACCCAGCCGAACGCGATCGAGGATATCCATTTTCGTTATGCGATGGCGGGTGCGGACATTCTCGAAACCAACACCTTTTCCTCGACCCGCATCGCGCAGGCCGATTACGAGATGGAGGGGGCAGTCTATGACCTGAACCGTCACGGCGCCGAACTTGTGCGCCGGGCGGTCTGGCGGGCCGAGCGCGAGGACGGCAAGCGACGCTTCGTCGCCGGTGCCATCGGGCCGACGAACCGCACGGCGTCGATCTCGCCCGACGTCAACAATCCCGGCTACCGCGCCGTCTCCTTCGACGATCTGCGTGCCGCCTATGGCGAGCAGATTGACGGGTTGATCGATGGCGGTGCCGACCTCATTCTGATCGAGACGATTTTCGATACGCTGAATGCCAAGGCGGCGATCTTCGCCTGTGAGGAGCGTTTTCTCGCCAAGGGCATTCGCCTTCCGGTGATGATTTCGGGCACGATCACCGATCTTTCTGGCCGCACGCTGTCTGGCCAGACGCCGACGGCCTTCTGGAACTCGGTGCGCCATGCCCGGCCTTTCGCGGTTGGCCTCAACTGCGCACTCGGGGCAGATGCCATGCGGCCTCACCTGCAGGAGCTGTCTGCCGTTGCCGATACGCTGATCTCTGCCTATCCGAATGCCGGCCTGCCGAACGAGTTCGGCCAGTATGACCAGAGCCCGGAGGAGATGGCGGATCTCGTGGCGGGCTTTGCCGAAGAGGGCATCGTCAATGTCGTCGGCGGTTGCTGCGGCTCGACGCCCGCGCATATCGAGGCCATTGCCGAGGCCGTGAAGGGCAGGGCGCCGCGCGCGCCTGCCGAACATCGGCCCTTCATGTCGCTGTCGGGTCTCGAACCCTTCGAGCTCACCAAGGACATTCCCTTCGTCAATGTCGGCGAGCGGACGAATGTCACGGGCTCGGCCAAGTTCCGCAAGCTGATCACGGCTGGTGACTATTCAGCAGCACTCGTGGTTGCGCGTGATCAGGTCGAGAACGGCGCGCAGATCATCGACGTCAACATGGACGAGGGCCTGATCGATTCGCAGCAGGCGATGGTCGAATTCCTCAACCTCATTGCCGCCGAGCCTGATATCGCCCGCGTGCCTGTAATGATCGATAGCTCGAAGTTCCCGATCATCGAGGCGGGCCTCAAATGCGTGCAGGGCAAAGCGGTGGTGAATTCCATCTCGCTGAAGGAGGGCGAGGAGAATTTCGTCGCCCAGGCCAAGCTGATCCGCAATTATGGCGCTGCCGTCGTCGTCATGGCCTTCGACGAGAAGGGGCAGGCGGACACATATGATCGCAAGGTGGAGATCTGCCGCCGCGCCTACAAGATACTGACGGAAAAGGCGGGTTTTGCGCCCGAGGACATCATCTTCGACCCCAACGTCTTTGCGGTCGCGACGGGCATCGAGGAGCACGACAATTACGGCGTCGACTTCATCGAGGCGACGCGGACGATCCGGCAGGAAATGCCGCTGGTGCATATCTCCGGCGGCGTTTCGAACCTCTCCTTCTCCTTCCGCGGCAACGAGCCGGTGCGCGAAGCGATGCATGCGGTCTTCCTCTACCACGCCATTCAGGCGGGCATGGACATGGGCATCGTCAATGCCGGTCAGCTCGCGGTCTATGAGAGCATCGACAAGGATCTGCGCGAGGCCTGCGAAGACGTGGTGCTGAACCGTCGCAAGGATGGCACCGAGCGGTTACTTGAGATCGCCGAGCGCTATCGCGGCACCGGTGAAGCCAAGGTCCGCACCCAGGACATGAGCTGGCGCGAGTGGCCGGTGGAAAAGCGGCTGGAGCATGCGCTGGTCAATGGCATAACTGAGTTCATCGAGATGGATACGGAAGAGGCGCGCCAGAAAGCCGAGCGTCCATTGCATGTGATCGAAGGGCCGCTGATGGCGGGCATGAATGTCGTCGGCGATCTCTTCGGCGCGGGCAAGATGTTCCTGCCGCAGGTGGTGAAGTCGGCGCGGGTGATGAAGCAGGCGGTCGCTGTTCTGCTTCCCTACATGGAGGAAGAGAAGCGGCTGAACGGCGGCACCGGCGAGCGCCAGGCAGCGGGCAAGGTGTTGATGGCGACCGTCAAGGGTGACGTGCACGACATTGGCAAGAACATCGTCGGCGTGGTTCTCGCGTGCAACAATTACGAGATCATCGATCTCGGCGTCATGGTGCCGGCGACCAAGATCCTCGAAGTGGCGAAAGCCGAGAATGTCGATGTCATCGGGCTCTCCGGCCTGATCACGCCGTCGCTCGACGAGATGGTGCATGTGGCCGCGGAGATGCAGCGCCAGGGGTTTAACATTCCGCTCCTGATCGGTGGCGCCACCACGAGCCGGATACACACCGCCGTCAAGATCCATCCGCAATACAAGGCGGGGCAGGCGATCTATGTCACCGATGCCAGCCGCGCCGTTGGTGTTGTCTCCGCGTTGCTGGCCGAGGATGGCAACGAGACTTACGTCGATGCGATCAAGGGCGAATATGCCAAGGTAGCAGATGCCCATGCGCGGGCGGAGGCCGAAAAGCAGCGCCAGCCGCTGGCATCTGCGCGCGCCAATGCGGTCAAGGTCGACTGGGCCGTTTACACCCCCAAGACGCCGAGCTTTACGGGCACGAAGGTGTTTGAGACCTATGATCTGGCTGAACTCGCCCGCTATATCGACTGGACGCCCTTTTTCCAGACATGGGAGCTGAAGGGCCGCTACCCGGCCATTCTCGAGGACGAGAAGCAGGGCGAGGCGGCGCGGCAGTTGTTTGCCGATGCGCAGGCGATGCTGGAAAAGATCATCGAGGAAAACTGGTTCCGGCCGCGCGCCGTGATCGGCTTCTGGCCGGCCAATTCTGTCGGCGACGATATCCGGCTGTTCAAGGATGACAGCCGAGAGGAGGAGCTGGCGACCTTCTTCACGCTGCGCCAGCAGATCGCCAAGCGCGAGGGGCGGGCCAATGTCGCGCTCAGCGATTTCGTGGCGCCGCTGGAGACAGGGCTTCAGGATCATGTTGGCGGCTTCGTGGTGACGGCTGGCATCGAGGAGGTGGCGATCGCCGAGCGCTTCGAGCGGGCCGACGACGATTATTCCTCGATCTTGGTCAAGGCGCTGGCCGATCGTTTCGCGGAAGCCTTTGCCGAGCGCATGCATGAACAGGTGCGCCGCGAATTCTGGGGCTATGCACCGGATGAGGCCTTCACGCCCGAGGAGCTGATCTCGGAGACCTATGCAGGCATCCGGCCTGCGCCCGGCTATCCGGCGCAGCCCGACCATACGGAAAAGGTAACGCTGTTCTCGCTCTTGGACGCTACCAAAGCGACCGGTGTGACGCTGACGGAGAGCTATGCCATGTGGCCGGGCTCGTCGGTGTCTGGCCTCTATATTGGTCATCCCGAAAGCTATTACTTCGGCGTCGCCAAGGTGGAGCGCGACCAGGTCGAGGACTATGCAGCCCGCAAGGGCATGGAGGTGCGGGAGGTCGAGCGCTGGCTTGGGCCGGTGCTGAACTATGTGCCGAAGGCGGCAGAGTAAGTTTTTCGCGCTCTGAAACTGCCCCTCACCCTGACCCTCTCCCCGCTCGCGGGGAGAGGGGACTGCCGACGTTGCGGTTTCCTCCTTCTCCCCGCCTGCGGGGAGAAGGTGCCGGCAGGCGGATGAGGGGGCGAGCCAGGCGTTCAACCTCTCCATTAGACCGCTCACAATCCGATTCCGAATTCGGCGGTAAGTTATTGAGGCGGATTCCTAATTGCCATCACGCCTCAAGCCTCAGCAGGATCGCCGTCGTATCATCGCACTGCTTGTAGCGCGGGTATTTCAACCCATCCGGGTCGACCGCCCGCTCCATATGGCGGAGCTCTGAAATCAGCTGCTTCAACCCGGCCGTCGCGGCGCGCCGGGTCAGCGTGGCGGGGTCGTAGAGCTTGTAGAGAGCGACGAGGTCGGCGAGGCCATCGGAGCAGAGGAGGGCGGTGGCGCCGCCGCCATGGACGGGCACGTCGACCATGGAGAGGTGGTCGGCAGCTTCCGGCACGACACCGAAAGTCCATGTGCTGCCAGAATCGGTGTTCTGCAGCGCGCGACCACGGCGGAGGTCTTCGAGCGTTTCCGGATCGTCATTGGCGACGCCGGCCGCACCGATGCCACCGACGCGGGCGATGTGCTGGGCGGCCCGATGTTGTTCCCATTCGTAAGCGCCAGGGATGGGGATGACGAAATCGGACTGGCCGTCGTCATGCAGAATGTACATGCAGCTGTCGCCAAGGCCGAACCAGCGGAAGCCCGATTCGGTTGCCTGCAGGACGGTCAGGCTGCAGAGCGGCCAAGCATAGCGCGGTTGATCGCCGGCCGTTGCAAGGAAGGCGTCGCGGGCTTCTTCGGAGACCTTTCGCAGCGCCGTCTTCGGATCGGCGTAGCGGTGAAGCCGTTGCTCGAAACGGATGGCTGCGAATTCTGCGATCCAGGCAGCATCCGAGCCGTAGCTTTCCATGAATTGCCGCTCGCCGAGGCCGGTTGCACCGTCAATGACGAAGGCTGCATCTCTGTTATAGCCGAGCCTGTCCTCGTTCGGGCGACCGGGCTTTCCGGGATCCGAGATCGTGTCGATAATGGAAATCTGTGGCATGAGAACCCCGTGCTAAAACGCGGCGCCGGGTCTCGCCGACGCTTTGCGTGCCTAGCATGTCGAAGAGGACGCGTCAGCCGCGGGCGGCACGAAAGCGGTTCATGATTTCGGCGCGCGTCGGATCGGTCATCACGATTGCCAGACCGAACTCGAGGGGCGTCAGTTTCGCCTCGTCCGGATAGCTGATCCTGCTTTCGAGGATCTCGTCCGGCAGAAGCGCGCGGACGCGGCTGTCGGTCGCGGTTCCCCCATGGATCAGGTGCTCCCGGGCCGCGATCTCCGGATGGAGGAGGTGGTTGATCAGGGCGTGGGCCGCGGGCTTGTTGTGGGCTGCTGCGGGGACCGCATAATAATCTGTCCAGATCTCACCGCCATCGGTTGCGATGTCGAAGGCGATCTCCGGAACGTCGCGGTGCATCTGCGCGGCATCATTGCTCCAGCACATGGTCAGCCAGGCTTCACCAGTGCGCATCGCCGGCTGGTAATCGCTGTCGATGGCCAGGAGATGCGGTCTTGCCTGAATGAGGAGTTCGCCCGCCTGTTCCAGTTCGGTCGGTTCGAGAGAATTGAAGCCGTAGCCGAGCGCCACCAGGGCGCCGCCGATCGCCGTCAGCTGATAGTCGTGGATGATGGTCTTGCCCGAGGCATGGGTCATCGCGCTGTCGAAAAAACCTCGCCAGCTTTTAACGGGGTCGAGGTGCTGCGTGTTGCAGGCGATGCCTGTGGTGCCGGCATTCTTCGGCACGGCGTAGATTGCGCCCGCCTTCACGCCCGGTTTCAGGAAGCGGTCGGCATGGGCGTTGAGGTCAAAATTCGGCAAGCGGCGCAGGTCGAGAGGCTCCAGCATGTCTCTGCGGAAATATGGGCCAATCGCATACTGGGTCGGGACGATGATGTCCCAGGCTCGGCCGCTTTCCAGAGCCTGCATCGTGCTTTCGTTTGAGCCGATGATCGACACATCGACCTCGACGCCGTAACGCGCGGTGAAATCCTCGAAGGTCTGCGGATCGTGATAGTTCGGCCATGTTGCGAGCGTGACCCGCTTGCCGAGCGGCGAGCCTTCGGACGTCGCAACACTCGTACGCCTGGTGCCGCCGATCATGAGGGCTGCCGCACCGAGGCCGGTTACGGCGAGGAAATGCCGACGGCTGACAGAACCACGCTTCAGCCGCATGAACTCGGTCATCAGGCCTTCGGCGTCGATGTCAGTTGATTTCGTCTGCTTGACCATGGCCGCTCTCGATCCGTTGCCGGTTTCGTGCAGCCGCACTTCAGCACAAACGAGTTAACGCTATCACACCCTAAGATGAATCCTGCATGCCTGTGGGCGTTCAGATCATCCGGTCGATAATGCTGATGCCGTTTTCCTGGAAGCTGTCCATGGTGGCTAGCGCAGGGGCTGCTTCCGACAGCGTGATGCGGCGGCCGATGAGGCGGTCGGGCGAGAGCTTGCCGGAGAGGATCATGCGCAGCATGGCGTCATATCGCCAGGATTGCATGCCGTGGCTGCCGTAGATTTCAAGCTCATGGGCGATGATGCGCCCCATCGGAATCGCGGGCGTGGCGTGATTGGCCAGCATCAGGCCGACCTGCACGTGGCGGCCGCGACGACGTAGATTGAGGATCGAGTTGCAGCAGGTCTGCGGATGGCCAAGGGCGTCGACGGAGACATGGGCACCACCGCCCGTCACCTCGCGCACGGCTTCCGATACATCCGCGACCGCGCGGCTGTCGATGGCAATTGTCGCGCCGAGTTCCCTGGCCAGTGCCAGTTTGTCTTCGGCGATGTCGATGGCGACGACATTGGCACCGAGGGCCGCGCCGATCATGATGGCCGAGAGGCCGACGCCGCCGCAGCCGTGGACTGCGAGCCATTCGCCGCCCTGCAGGCGGCCCTGATCGACGACGGCGCGGAAGGAGGTGGCGAAGCGGCAGCCAAGGCTGGCGGCCGTCTCGTAGCTGATTTCTTCCGGCAGATGCACGAGGTTCTGATCGGCGTATTCAATCGCGACATATTCGGCAAACGAGCCCCAATGGGTGAAGCCCGGCTGGAACTGATCTTCGCAGACCTGCTGGTTGCCCGAGCGGCATTCCATGCAATGGCCGCAGCCGGAAACAAAGGGGACGGTCACGCGATCGCCGACCTTGAAGCGCTTCACATCACGACCGACTGCCGCAATCGTGCCGGCTAGCTCATGGCCGGGCACATGGGGAAGACGGATGTCCGGATCATGACCCATCCAGCCGTGCCAGTCGCTGCGGCAGAGGCCCGTCGCCTTCACCGAGATAACGACCCCGGAATTCGTCGGGGTCGGATCGGGCAGGGTCCGGATCTCCGGTGCTGCACCGAACTGCTCGTAATACATGGCACGCATAGACTTGCTCCCGATACCGGAATGCCGCCCAGAGAGGCGGCATTCAGACACTCATTCCGTTCGTCGTGGTTTGCCTCAGTCGGCAAGCAGGATCAAGGCCGAGGGATCGATCTTCATGCCGACAGTATCGCCGACCACCGGCGGTTTGGTGCCGGGATCGTTGAAGGTGTCGAAAGAGAGTGTCTTGCCCTCGACGGCGATGCGCGTGCGGATGACGGAGCCGAGGAACTGGCTGGAGGTCACCTGACCCAGAACGGTCGCATCGGTGGTGCCGGCAAGCGAACCCGCTTCAGGGCGCATGGCGAGCTGGATGGTCGAGCCATTGGCGGCAGGAATGGCCTCCTTGATCGCCAATGTCTTGTCGCCGATCCGGACGATGCCGGCGGCTTGGTCGGTGACGACGGCGTCGAGCACGTTGAGTGTGCCGACGAAGGATGCGACGAAGCGGGTCGTGGGGCGGTTGTAGATCTCGAAGGGTGTGCCGATCTGGTCAGCCTTGCCGGCATTCATGACCACGATCCGGTCGGAGATCGACAGCGCCTCTTCCTGGTCATGGGTGACGAATACGGTGGTGATGCCGAGTTTCTGCTGGATCTGGCGGATTTCCTCGCGCAGTGACACGCGGATCTTGGCGTCGAGCGCCGAAAGCGGTTCGTCGAGCAGCAGGACCTGCGGCTTGGGCGCAAGAGCGCGGGCGAGCGCCACACGCTGCTGCTGGCCGCCGGAGAGCTGATAGGGATAGCGCTCGGCGAGATGGTCGAGATGGATGAGCGCCAGCATTTCCTTGACGCGCTTTTCGATGTCCGCCTTGGGCTGGCCGGCGATCTTGAGGCCGAAGGCGACGTTGTCGAAGACGTTCATGTTGGGAAACAGCGCGTAGGCCTGGAAGACCATGCCGATATTGCGCTGGTTCGGCTTGAGGCTCGTCTGGTCCTTGCCATCAACCACGATGGAGCCTGCCGACGGGGTCTCGAAACCGGCCACCATGCGCAGCACGGTGGTCTTGCCGCAGCCCGACGGGCCGAGGAACGAGATGAACTCGCCCTTGTCGATCGCCATGTTGAAGTCGTGCACGACCTGGGTTGCGCCGAAGGATTTCTTGAGATGGGAGAGTGTCAGGAAGGTCATGAAAAGAATTCCTCAAGCCTGGCGCGGGGCTGTTTTCTGGAGGCGGGAGACGAGCTGCATCAGGCCGAGGCATGCCCAGGTGATGCCGAAGGCGATCACCGCAAGGGCTGCCGGCTCATAGGCGCGGTTGGCGCCGAGCAGCTGCATGTAGGGGCCGAAGGCCGGCTTGTTCAAAAGGGCGGCCATGGTGAATTCGCCCATGACGATGGCGAAGGTCACGAAGGCGCCCGACATGACAGCGACCGAGACGTTCGGCAGGATGATCCGGCCGATGATCGTGGCCCAGCCGGCACCGAGGCTTTGTGCCGCTTCCGTCAGCGTCGTCACGTCGATTGTTCGGAGACCCGTGTCGACCGCACGATACATATAGGGCAAGCCAAGCGTCGCGTAGCCGAACATCAGAAGCATGTTCGTGCCGGCGGACGAGCCCGTCAGCGGCAGCCAGCTCGAGGTGTTGTAGAGGCGGATATAGCCGAACACGACGACGATGGCTGGGATGACGAGCGGCAACAGTGTGATGAACTCGATGTAGGGGCGAAGGCCCGGCATCTTGAGGCGCACCCAATAGGCCGTCGGCACGATCAGGAACACACCGAAGATGATGGTCGTCAGCGCCATCGTCACCGAATAGCTGAATGTTTCCTGGAAACGAGGATCTGCCAGCACCTTGGCATAGGCATCGAAGGAATACTCGCCGCGGCGCATCTTGAGCGAGAAATTCGTCATGCCGATCAGTGGCAGGATGAAGTAGAGGAGGCCGAAGATCAGCGCGGCCCAAGCCCAGAAACGTTTCATTTCATCCACCTTTCGCTGCGGGCGCGCATCCAGATGTAAAGACCATTGGCAAGCCCGGTCACGACGATCATGCCGAACGCAAGCGCGTAGCCGAGGTGGGGATCCCCGAGCACATCGCCGCGGATCTGGGCGAAGAGCAGGATTGGCACGATATTGAGCGAGGAACCGGTGAGGGCGATCGCGGTTGCGACAGCGCCGAAGGCGTTTGCGAAGAGCAGGGCGATTGTGCCGAGAATGGACGGCAGCAGGATCGGGAAGGCGACGAGGCGCCAGTACTGCGTGTTGGTCGCGCCGAGGATTGAGGCTGCCTCGCGCCATTCACGCTTCAGACCATCGAGCGCCGGCGTGATGATCAGCACCATCAGCGGGATCTGGAAGAAGAGATAGGTGACCGTGAGGCCCCAGAAGGACAGAAGGTTGAAGCCGAGCAGGCGAAGATCGATGCCGATCTGCGTCTTCAGGAAAACGGTCAGCATGCCCACAGGGCCGAGCGTGGCTAGGAAGGCGAAAGCGAGGGGCACGCCGGCGAAGTTTGAGGCGACACCGGAAAAGGTGAGGAGAGGTCCGCGGATCCATTGCGGCAATCCGCCGAGAACCACGGCCGCAGCGACGCCAAAGCCGATCAGGCAGCCGAGAAGCGCCGAGGCAAGGCTGATCTTGATGGAGATCCAGTAGGCCGCCATGATCGAAGGCGTGAAAAGGCCGGCGATATTGGCCAGCGTGAACGAGCCGTCCGGACGCTGAAAAGCGCCGATGACGATCTTCATGGTGGGCATGATCAGGAAGAGAATCACGAAGGCGGCAAAGGGCAGGACGCCCAGCCAGTGGAGAGGTAATCTCGTTCTTGGCCTCAGCTGCGGGCCAGGGCTCACATTCTCGGTCGACATTCCGTCTGCCCCTCTGTCCGTGTCGGCACGGATCTTCTTAAAATGAAGGCGCCGCCCCGACCTCATAAAAGATCGGGGCGGCTCCTCGAGATCAGGTCTTACTGAACGTTGGCGCCGACGACGCTGTCCCAGCCACCGACAACGGCGGCCTTGTTGGCGTCGACTTCTTCCAGCGTCGGGAAGTATGCCTTCTCATAGGATTCAGCCGGCGGCAGAGCGTCGAGCAGATCCTGAGGAACCTTGCCTGCCTTGACCATGGCGTTGAAGCGGGCCGGGTGGCAATAGCCCTTCAGCCAGCCGAGCTGACCTTCGTCGGAATACAGGTATTCCATCCACAGCTTGGCAGCGTTCGGGTGCGGTGCGTAAGCGGAGATGCCCTGAACATAGACGCCGGCCAGAACGCCCGAAGCCGGAACAACGACTTCGACCGGCGGGTTGCCGGCGAGCGTGTCCTTGGCGGAGAGGGCGTTGTAGTCCCACATGACGACGATCGGGGTGGCGCCCTGTGCCAGGGTGCCGGACTTGCCGATAACCGGAACGAAGTTGCCTGCCTTGTTCAGTTCGCCGAAGTACTTGAGACCAGCTTCACCGGCATCCTTGCCAGCGGCAGCGCCGCCTGCCATGCCGGCGGCGAGAACGCCGAGGATGGCCTGGTTGGAGGCGCGCGGGTCACCGGCGAGCGCGACCTGACCGGCATATTCCGGCTTCAGGAGGTCCGACCAGTCCTTCGGCGTGTTGGCGACGAGGTCTTTGTTCACCAGGAGCGACATGACGCCGTAATAGTCGCCGTACCAGTAGCCTTCGGCGTCCTTGACGTTCTCAGGAATTTCGTCCCAGGTCGAGACCTTGTACGGCTGCAGCAGACCTTCGGCCTTCATCTGCGGGCCGAAGGCCAGGCCGACGTCGACGACGTCAGGGGCCTGCGGGCCCTTGTTGTCCTTGTTGGCCTTGATGGCTTCGACTTCGTCGGCCGAACCAGCGTCAGGGTTCAGTTCGTTGACGGTGATTTCCGGATACTTCTTCTTGAAGCCGTCAATCACGGCGCCGTAGCCGCACCAGTCATGGGGCAGGGCGATCGTGGTCAGCATGCCTTCTTTCTTGGCAGCTTCGATCAGCTCGGCGCTCGGTTCGGCATAGGCGACGGCGGAGCTCGCCATGACGAGAGCGGTCGTCATCGACAGGATCTTGCGAAGATTGTTCACTGTAGTTCTCCTCTGAGGTTGGCAGCGATGCGGTTGACTTAGGTGCGCTGTGTTATCGTTATATGACGGTTGACGGGTTCAGCTGTCTTTGTCCTGCGCTGTTGGTTCCGTCTCCGGTATCGGGTCCTCCATGTCGACAGTTGCTCCTCAGCGGGGCTTTCGGAACAGGCGCGCCTGTTCAAACAGCCCTTCGAGGGTATTCATGCGTTCGCGGGTCTCGTCCCACGACGAGCTTTGAACGGCTTCGATCAAGGCTTCCACGACGAACAGTGTCACGACGGAACTGTCCCATGCCGACGGTGCTTCGATATGAAGCTTGAAACAGTGGCGGGCATGCTGTGCCACGGGCGACATCCACTGGTCCGTGAAGACGATGATCTGGACGCCATTGGCGCGGGCGACCTCGGCCAGTGTCGTAAGATCCGCCTCGTAGCGTCTGATGTCGAAGATCACGAGAACGTCGCCGTCCTGCATGTTCAGAACATGCTGCGGCCATGAACTGGCATTGGACGACATCAGTGTCGTGCGCGGACGAATGACCTGCATATGGGTGAAAAAGTATTCTGCCAGCGCACCGGTGATGCGCCCGCCGACAAAATAGACGCTTCTGTTGCGATCGCCGATCAGACGGGCGGCTTCATCGAAGGTCGCCGTGCGGAGCTCCCCCAACGAGGTCCGCAGATTGGCCATGACGGCCTCGGCAAAGCGGTTGAGAATATGGCGGTTGGGGGCATTGGCCGCCCAGCGGTCGTGCTTGGCGATCGGATTGGAGATCGTCGCCTCGAGTTCCTGGTGCAGATGGGCCTGGAATTCGGGATAGCCTTTGTAGCCAAGCTTCTGAACCATGCGGGCGACGGTGGGCGTCGATACGCCGGCGTTCTCGGCAACGGTCGTGATGCTACCCAGCCCGGAGACGGGGTAGTTCTGCAGCAGGCTTTCCGCCAGCTGTCGTTCGGCACGCGTCAGCCCATCGAAATGGGCATGGATCACGTCCGACACCGTCGTCGACGCATTCATCAAGGACCGATGGACTCCCCTCAAGCCGATCTATTGCCAGCTTTTTCAGGATTAAGCCTCGCTGTCACAATTGAGTCAACCGCCCCTTGAAGAGAATTTTTCAGTGCCGGATTGACAGACGCTTAACCGTGAAGAATTCTCTTCGAAAATAAATTGGGCCAACGAGCCTGGGGGACTGCCAGCATGCTCTTGAGGTCGGGGATCCTGACATCGTCGGAAGGTGAGGCCGTCGCCGTTGATAATGCGACTGCGCTAAGTGGTTTCGTATTCGTCTGTGAGCATGCGTCCTCGACGCTTCCTGCATCCGCCGGAACGCTCGGTCTGTCGGCCGAGGCGCTCTCAAGCCATATTGCCTGGGATCCGGGGGCTCTCGCCGTTGGAAAGATGTTGGCGACGAAGCTCGACGGGACGCTTGTTCACCAACGCTTCTCGCGGCTTCTCTATGACTGCAACCGTCCTCCGGAATCTCCGGCTGCCATGCCTGAGAAGAGCGAGATCTACGAGATCCCCGGCAATCGCGATCTGACGCCTGCCGAGCGCTATGCCCGCACAGCAGCCTTTTATGTTCCCTTCCATGACCAGGTGAGCCGCGAGATCGCGCGGGTCGTGGAGAGCGGACGGCAGCCTGTTGTTGTGACGGTTCACAGCTTTACGCCTGTCTATTTCGGCAAGCAGCGCGAGGTGGAAATCGGCGTCCTGCACGACGCGGATTCACGGTTGGCAGATGCCATGCTCGATGCTTCGAGCGGCGGAGCCTACCGCGTGGAGCGCAATTCACCCTATGGGCCGGAGGACGGCGTCACGCATAGTCTTCGCCTGCATGCCATTCCATACGGTCATCCGAACGTGATGATCGAGGTCCGAAACGACCTGATTTCCAACACTGTCGACCAAGAGATCATGGCCGACCATCTCGCCGCACTGATTGTCAAAGCGATCGATGTCGTCGGGACTGCATAAGAAGATCTCACGGGGAGCAGCTCTGCTGCAACCGTCCGCACCAAGAGAACAAGGGCGGACATCGAAACTAAATCGTCGCAATCCCGCGACCGATCGTCAACTGGGGGACGCAATGTCAGACTACTCGGATATCGATAAGAAACAGGATCTCCAGGTCCTGCATTCCATGGGTTATGCCCAGGAACTGGAACGCCGGATGAGTTCGTTCTCGAACTTCGCCGTCTCCTTCTCCATCATCTGCATCCTGTCGGGTGGCATCAATTCGCTCGCCCAAGCGACCTCGGGTGCCGGCGGTGCTGCGATCGGCATCGGCTGGCCGCTGGGTTGCTTCATCTCGCTCGTCTTCGCCGTCGCCATGGCCCAGATCAGCTCCGCCTATCCGACCGCGGGCGGCCTGTATCACTGGGGTTCGATCCTCGGGAACCGCTTCACCGGCTGGCTGACCGCCTGGTTCAACCTTCTCGGTCTCGTGACGGTTCTCGGCGCCATCAACGTCGGTACCTACTACTTCTTCATGGGCTCCTTCGGCGTTCCCTATCTCGGGCTCGAAGATACGCTCGGCGTCCGGCTCATCTTCCTCGTGCTGATCACCGGCCTGCAGGCCTTGGTCAACCACATGGGCATCGGTCTTACCGCCAAGCTCACCGACTTCTCTGGCTACCTGATCTTCGCGACCGCCATTGCGCTCGCGCTGACCTGCCTGATTGCAGCCGACAGCTACGAAATCGGCCGTCTGTTCACCTTCTCCAACTATTCGGGTGAAGCGGGTGGCAATGTCTGGCCGTCGACTTCGGGCGCCTGGGTGTTCCTGCTCGGCCTGCTGCTGCCGATCTACACGATCACCGGCTATGACGCGTCGGCGCACACCTCGGAAGAAACCGTCAAGGCTGCCGTTTCCGTACCCAAGGGCATGGTCTCGTCGGTGCTCTGGTCTGCGTTTTTCGGCTACATCATGCTGTGCTCATTCGTGCTCATGCTGCCGAGCATGGAAGAAGCCGCAGCCCAGGGCTGGAACGTCTTCTTCTGGGCGATGGATACGCAGGTGAACGTCATAGTCAAAGACGTGCTCTATCTGGCCATTTTCGTCGCGCAGTTCCTCTGCGGTCTCGCAACGGTCACCTCGGTGTCGCGCATGATTTTCGCCTTCGCCCGTGACGGCGGCCTGCCTGCGTCTTCTGCTCTGTCCAAGGTCAGCCCGAAGCATCGTTCGCCGGTGACGGCGATCTGGACCGGGTCGGTTCTCTCGGTTCTGTTCGTCTGGGGCTCGTCGCTCGTCTCGATCGGTGAAACGCCGGTCTACACGATCGTAGTCTCCTGCACGGTTATCTTCCTGTTCTTCTCCTTCGCGATACCGATCGCTCTCGGCTTCTTCGCCTGGGGCACGTCGAAGTGGAGCGTGATGGGGCCGTGGAACCTGGGCGAGGGCATGTTCAAGCTGTTCGCCGTGCTTTCGATGGTCGCCATGGCGCTAATCTTCGTCCTCGGCATCCAGCCGCCGAACGATTGGGCGCTCTACATCACGGTCGGCTTCCTCGTGGTCACCGCGATTGTCTGGTTCGCCTTTGAGAACAAGCGCTTCAAGGGCCCGCCGATCGGTGACGAAGTTGCCAAGCGTCAGGCCGAAATCGCCGCTGCCGAGCGCGCTGTCGGCCAGGCACACTAAAACGTCTGCGGGCCGGTTTCGGTCGGCCCGCCTTTACCGTTTCAATCGCGGCCTCGGTCGCTCAGTTCATGTTCACATTGGCGGACCACAGTCATGACCACCACTTACACATTCGAAGATCTGAAAAAAGACGTCGCAGAAGGGCGCATCGACACGGTTCTGGCGTGTCAGGTGGACATGCAGGGCCGTTTGATGGGCAAGCGTTTTCAGGCGGAGTTCTTCGTCGAGAGCGCCTACAAGGAAACGCATAGCTGCAACTATCTGCTCGCCACCGACATGGAGATGGATACCGTCTCCGGTTACAAGGCGACGAGCTGGGAAAAGGGCTACGGCGACTATACGATGAAGCCGGACCTTTCGACGCTGCGTCGGATCCCCTGGCTTGAAGGCACAGCTCTCGTGCTGTGTGACATGTATGACCATGCGACCCATGCCGAAGTGCCGCACTCGCCGCGCGCGATCCTGAAGAAGCAGGTTTCCCGGCTCGAGGCCATGGGCATGAAGGCCTTCATGGCGACCGAACTCGAATTCTTCCTCTTCGATCAGACCTATGACGCGGCGCGGCTGTCCGGCTATCGCGACCTGAAGCTGGTCTCCGGCTACAACGAGGACTACCACATCTTCCAGACCACCAAGGAAGAAGACGTGATGCGTGCGATCCGCAAGGGTCTGCAGGGCGCTGGCATTCCGGTCGAGAATTCCAAGGGCGAGGCTTCTGCCGGCCAGGAAGAGATCAATGTCCGCTATGCCGACGTTCTGACCATGGCTGACCGGCACGTGATCATCAAGAATGGCTGCAAGGAGATCGCTTGGTCCAAAGGCAAGGCCATCACCTTCCTCGCCAAATGGCATTACAATGCGGCCGGCTCCTCCTCGCATATCCACCAGTCTCTGTGGTCCGCCGACGGCAAGACGCCGCTATTCTTCGACAAGGACGGCGAATACGGAATGTCGGAGGTGATGCGGCACTACATGGCCGGGCTGCTCGCCCATGCCGGCGAGTTCACTTATTTCCTGGCGCCCTACATCAATTCCTACAAGCGTTTCGTCGCCGGCACGTTTGCGCCGACCAAGGCGATCTGGTCGAAGGACAATCGCACAGCCGGCTACCGCTTGTGCGGCGAGGCGAGCAAGGGCATCCGCGTCGAATGCCGCGTCGGCGGTTCCGATCTTAATCCGTATCTGGCGATGGCAGCATTGCTTGCCGCCGGTATCGACGGGATCGAGAAGAAGATGGCGCTTGAGCCGGAATTCTCGGGTGATGCCTATGGCGCGCAGGGCGCCCGCGAGATTCCGCGGACATTGCGGGCGGCTGCAGAGACGCTCCGCGGCTCGGCCATGCTGCGGTCGGCGTTCGGCGATGACGTTGTCGATCACTATGTCCGCGCGGCTGAGTGGGAGCAGGAAGAATACGATCGCCGGATCACGGATTGGGAAGTTGCGCGCGGCTTCGAACGCGCGTGACCAAAGGCGGCCTTGAGCCCGCCACCATCCCCGGCGTATGGGTGGAAACCAGGACAGCGGCTGCGGCCGCTGTCAATTCGTTCTAGAGCAACAGGAAGACGATCATGACCATGATCCAATGCATTTCGCCGATCGACGGATCGGTTTACGCCGAGCGACCGGCCATGTCGCTGGAAGCGGCAACCGAGGCCGTTGGTCGTGCCCGCAAGGCACAAAAAGCCTGGGCGCGCCGGCCGCTCGAAGACCGCGTTCAGCTGGTGCTGAAGGGAGTCGCGCGCCTCAACGAGATGTCCGATGAAGTGGTGCCGGAACTCGCCCATATGATGGGTCGTCCGGTGCGCTACGGCGGCGAATACAAGGGCTTCAACGAGCGCTCCAACTATGTCGCAGCGATTGCGGCCGACTCGCTTGCACCGCTGGTCGTGGAAGCTAGTAATAATTTCGAGCGCCGCATTGAGCGCGAACCGCATGGCGTCGTTTTTGTCATCGCGCCGTGGAACTACCCTTATATGACCGCGATCAACACGATCGCACCGGCGCTGATGGCCGGCAACACTGTTGTCATAAAGCATGCGACCCAGACGCTTCTCGTCGGCGAGCGCATGGTGCGGGCCTTTGTCGAGGCGGGTGTTCCCGATGACGTCTTCATCAACCTCTTCCTCGATCACGCCACGACCTCGGCATTAATCGCTGCTGGCAACTTCAACTTCGTCAACTTCACCGGTTCGGTCGAAGGTGGCCGTTCGATCGAACGGGCTGCCGCCGGCACCTTTGCCGGTCTCGGGCTCGAGCTCGGCGGCAAGGACCCGGGTTACGTCATGGAAGACGCCGATCTCGACGCTGCTGTCGATACGCTGATGGATGGCGCGACCTACAATTCTGGCCAGTGCTGCTGTGGCATCGAGCGCATCTATGTGCATGAGAGCCTCTACGACGCCTTCGTCGAGAAGTCGGTCGCCTGGGTGTCGAACTACAGGCTCGGCAATCCGCTCGATCCGGAAACGACGCTCGGGCCGATGGCCAACAAGCGTTTCGCCAAGGTGGTACGCGAGCAGATCGCCGATGCCGTGTCGAAGGGTGCCAAGGCGCTTGTCGATCCGAAGCTTTTCCCGGCCGATGACGGCGGTGCCTACATCATGCCGCAGGTGCTCGTGAACGTGGATCATTCGATGGCCTTCATGAAGGACGAGACCTTTGGTCCTGCCGTCGGAATCATGAAGGTGAAGAGCGATGAACAGGCGCTCGAACTGATGAACGACAGCCCCTATGGCCTGACGGCCTCGCTCTGGACGCAGGATCCTGAGCGTGCCGCGCGGATCGGTCGTGATGTCGAGACCGGCACCGTCTTCATGAACCGTGCCGACTATCTCGACCCGGCACTCTGCTGGACCGGCGTCAAAGAAACCGGCAAGGGCGGCTCGCTCTCCGTGCTCGGCTTCCAGAACCTTACCCGTCCGAAATCCTACCATCTGAAGAAAGTCACGAAATGAACATCGTCGCCAACTGGAGCTATCCCACCGCCATCAAGATGGGACGCGGCCGCATCAAGGAACTGGCGGACGCCTGCAAGTCGCTGGGCATGAAGAAGCCGCTTTTGATCACCGATCGGGGCCTGGCGCCGATGGCGATCACCCAGACGGCGCTCGAGGTGCTGGAAGAGGCGGGCTTGGGCCGCGCGCTGTTCGCCGATGTCGATCCGAACCCGAACGAGAAGAACCTCGAAGCCGGCATCAAAGCCTATAGGGATGGCAGTCACGACGGCGTCGTCGCTTTCGGCGGAGGCTCAGGTCTCGACCTCGGCAAGTGCGTGGCCTTCATGGCCGGCCAGACGCGGCCGGTCTGGGACTTCGAGGACATCGGTGACTGGTGGACGCGCGCCAATTCCGACACCATCGCCCCGATCGTCGCCGTGCCGACCACGGCCGGCACCGGCTCGGAAGTCGGCCGTGCATCGGTCATCACCAATTCCGTGACGCATGTGAAGAAGATCATCTTCCATCCGAAGTTCCTGCCCGGCGTCGTCATCTGCGATCCGGAACTGACCGTCGGCATGCCGAAGATGATTACGGCGGGTACGGGCATGGACGCGTTCGCCCATTGCCTGGAAGCCTATTCCTCGCCTTTCTACCATCCGATGAGCCAAGGCATTGCGCTTGAGGGCATGCGGCTGGTCAAGGAATTCCTGCCGCGCGCCTACAAGGACGGCACCGACATCGAGGCCCGCACCAACATGATGTCGGCTGCCGCCATGGGCGCAACCGCCTTCCAGAAGGGGCTCGGTGCCATCCACGCGCTGTCGCATCCGATCGGCGCGGTTTACAACACGCATCACGGCATGACGAATGCGGTGGTGATGCCGCCGGTGCTGAAGTTCAACCGGCACGTGATCGAAGACCGGATCGAGCGGGCCGCCGCCTATCTCGGCATCGCCGGCGGTTTCGATGGCTTCTACGATTATGTTCTGTCGCTCCGGGCTGAACTCAATGTCCCGGCCAACCTGACGGCCATGGGCATCGCGAACGACCGCATCGACGAACTTTCCGCCATGGCGATCGAGGATCCGAGCGCCGGCGGCAATCCGGTCAAGATGACGCTTGAGAACACCAAGCAGCTTTTTGCGGACTGCTTCTAAGCTTCAAGCCTCCAGGTTTGCGAGACCCCGCTTCCCTAAGGTAGTGGGGTTTTGTTGCTCGTCACGTCTGGTTCGAATCGAGCGGCGGGTGGTTCGTGACTTCGCACGCCATGCCGTCTCTTGGCGAGTGCATCGCGCATTCCGATCTGCGAATATGCTAGGTTTTTCCGCCGCTTCTCCCCAATAAGTGGGAGGGTCCCACCAGCCCTGTTTCCATTTTGTTAACCATAATTGTCGCATGATGAGGGGGTGGCGCCGATGACGCAGGTTGCCCAAGAGCGATGAGCCGCTCGGATCTGACCTCCCAAGGATTAAGCATGCCTGTCATTTCTTTCGCCAATGCCAAGGGCGGTGCCGGCAAGACCACCGCAGCCCTTCTTCTTGCCACCGAACTCGCGCATCAGGGATATCGCGTCTCTATCCTCGATGCCGATCCACAGCGCTGGATCACGCAGTGGTTCGACCTCTCCGGTCCGCAGCGCAATATCGAAGTCGTCTCCGAAGTGACGATCGCTTCAGTCCAGGGTCACATCCGCGAGCCGTCCCGGACGAGCGACTACATTGTCATGGATCTCGCCGGTGCGCGCGATGCCATGGTGACGACGGCCATTGGCCTGTCTGATCACGTGATGATCCCGGTCCAGGGCTGTGCCATGGATGCCAAGGGGGGGGCGCAGATCCTCGATCTGATCAGAATGATGGAAGAGGCCGGCAACATGGTCATTCCCCATTCGGTCGTCCTGACGCGTGTCACCTCCATGGTCACGACCCGCGCCCTGCTGGCCATCAAGGGCCTGCTTGCCGCTCGCGGCGTCAATGTCATCAATACGCCCATCGCCGAACGCAGTGCTTACCGGGAAATCTTCGACTGTGGTGGCACGCTGTATTCGATGGATGCGGCGAAGATCAGCAATCTCGACAAGGCCCAGGAAAATGCCAGGTCCTTTGCGTCTGAAGTCATGCGCCTGCTGCCGGTTAAGGTCATCCGCTCGACCGAGCCGCGCCGTCTCTTCCGGCTCGTACGGTCGGCCGCCTGAGAGGTCGCTGGTTAAAGATTCATCCGCGTCTGGAAATCCAGGCGCGGGTCAACTCCATGTCGAGTCCTTGTGGGTCGAGTTCGTGCCCACATGCCAGGTCGTGCCACTCCGCCGATGCGCCGGCCAGGCGTAACTGTTCGCAGAGATCATTGGCATCGGTGACCGCTCTCCGCGGGTCCTGACGCCCTGAAACCAGCAAGACCGGAACGTTGTCGAGAGGCGGGAACGAGCCGTTTCCGTTCGGGCTTTGCGGGCGAAGCAAAACGGCGCCTTCGATGAATGACCGGTCTCGTGAGAGAACAGCGGCGGCGGTGATCGCGCCGCTGGAATAGCCGATCAATATCGGCCGGACCCTGTGCCTTGACGAAATTGCGGAGACGAAATCCGCCACTTCGGCGGATCTCGCAGCGAGATTTGCAAAGTCGATCGATTTGTCGGACTTGCGCCGAAAGAAGGTCAGGCGGCCCTCGGACGGCTCTTTTCCTCTCGGAAAGTAGCAGGGGTGATCTGCTGCGACCTGCGCTGAAAATGCCAGCAGTGATGTCTCGTCGCTCGCGCTTCCATGGAGAAACACAAGCGGCCGAGCATGACTGCCGGGGCGGTGGATCGTTCTGAAACGGGCGATCAGGTCTGTGCCGCTGTCCTCACTCGACAAATTCGACCGTCACGCCGGGCTTCACCATCTTGGCCAGTTCCGTCGCATCCCAGTTGGTCAGGCGAATACAGCCATGGCTCTGGGTGCGGCCGATCTTCGAGGGCTCCGGTGTGCCGTGAATGCCGTAGGTCGGCTTGGAGAGGGCCAGCCAGACCGTACCGACAGGGCCATTTGGACCCGGCGGGATCTGCAGAACCTTCGTGTTGTTGCCCTGCTGGAAATTGACCTTGGGATTGTAGGTATAGCCCGGATCGAGCGCGATGCGTTCGATGGTCACCGTGCCCGACGGCGAGGGAGTGTCGGCCGAGCCGATGCTGGCCGGGTAGGCGGCAACGAGGCTGCCATCCTCACCATAGGCGAAGACCTGCTTCAGGCCCTTGTTGGCGACGATGCGGGCGACATTGCCCTTTTTGGCCGGACCGGGCTCGACGACCTTGATGATCGTGCCCGGGATCGAGAAGTCTGCGCCGGGGTTCAATTCGCGCAGATAGCCTTCATCCATGTGGAAGCGCTCGGCCAGCATTTCCACGGTCGAAGTATAGGACAGGGCCGGCAGCTGCGCCTTGTGAGCGTAGTCGTCCGGGATCGATGCAACAAAGGGGCCGGCTGCGTCGCCGGCCGTGATCTCGTAGCTCTTGATCGCAAGGCCGCCGGACAGGCGCAGGCGCTCCAAAATATCGTCGGCATTGTTCGGGTCGAGCGTCTCGCCGGTGATCTGTTCCCAGGCCACGATCGCCTTGTTGACGTTCTGGCCCATCTTGCCGTCGATGACGCCGGGCGACACGCCCTCACGGTCGAGGAAGACCTGAAGCGCCGTGATTTCCAGTCGCGACAAGTTGCTCTTCACCGGGATTTCCGGCGTCACGATACGGGCCGGCTGATTGTCTGCGGGCAGGGGCAGGTCCGGACCGCCATAAGGCATGTCCTGCGGCATCTGGTCGAGCGGGACCTGATCGCCCGGCATGGCGTCCGGGATCGAGGCGGTCGTCACGTCGTCGTCCCAGCCACGTGGTTCCGGCTGAGCCTGCTGATAGGGATCGTAAACGCCCGGGAGCGCGCGATTACCGCCGCCGTTCTGCGGCGGGTAGTAGCTCTCGGCCGGGATTTCGGTTGCGACGAGATTGCCCATCCGGTCGATGAGAACCGTGCGGCCCATGCGGTCACGGCTAATCACGACTTCGCCAACTTCCGGCACATAGTCGAGAATGTCGCCTTCCGGCGAGATCAGCAGGGTGTGCGCATTTCGATCGTCGTAGACCGATTGCGCCCCTGCTTGGGGCGCCAATGCAAGCGGAGCTGCGGTCAAAACCGCCAGTAAGAGGCCGGAATTTCTGAAATCGAACACGATGCGGTTTCCTCGTCTGAATCGGCGACAAACGCGAGAAATTTGACACTAATGTGGAAAAGGTGAATTCATAATGAAAATTGGGTTAACTCGCTGTGGGGGCGGACGAGAAGAACCGGCGTCGATGCGGGAACGCATCACTGGTTCGAGGGGGGAGAATGCAGGATCGACTGAGGATGGAGGCCTTCATGCCGTTCCGGCTGCTGCGCGTGGCCGAGAGCGTCGATAACGGCTTCATGCAGTTCTGTGGTCCGGTGGACGAGCTGTCCTGGTCGGAGTGGCAGGTTCTCTGGTCGCTCGGCGAGCGGAGCCCGACCACGGCAAAAGCGATATCCGGGCATTCCGGCCTGTCCAAGACCAAAATCAGCCGGGCCGTGAAGGTGTTGGAAGACAAGGGCTATCTTGTGCGCCGAAAGGACCGGTTGGATCGGCGATTCGAGCTTCTGTCGCTGACGACCAAGGGCCAGCAGCGGTTCGAACGTCTGGCCAGCGAAGCCGGGGCCTATCAGCGCTGGCTTGAGCGCAACGTCAACATCGCCTATCTCTCCTCGCTCGACAGCGGACTCGTCGGCCTGGAAGATCTGATTTCCACCGGCCATCTCCGCACCCCGCAGCGGCAGGCCGAGGAACCTCTTGCATGATCATGTTTTCCGGCTCCCAGGGGCCGCGTCTATCCCTCGACGAGGGCTCGGTCTTCGATATCGGTTCCTGCGTTGTGGAGGGGATCGATCTCGCACCCGGACGGGCTATCCCCGATGATGGCGATCCGCGTATCGACCATTCGCTCGAAGGCTTTCTCTTTACCTGCGGACCGGACCATATCCGCCACCGCGAGCCGATCGCCGGGAGCGAGACGTCTTATCCCTTGCACGGTTCTTTCTCGGCCAATCCTGCCCACTCGATCGCCGTGACCGCCGAGGATGACGATCTCGTGGCACGGGCTGTTGTCGATGTCGATCTTGCGGCAGGGGGGCGAGCGCAGTTGCGGCGGCAGTGGCGACTGAAGGGTGACAGTGGCGAGGTGCAGCTTTCCGACACGGTGCTCAATATCGGCGAGACCGCCTTCCCGACGTTTCTGATGTATCACATGAACCTGGGCGCCAGGCATTTCGACGGGGGCACCCGGCTGGAAGGCGCAATGCTTGAAAGCGGTGGGGTGCCTTGGGCGTTCGGTGAAGGCGATCGCGACATCTTCTGCGTTCCGGCCGGTCACGGCGGCTGGGCGGAACTGAGGCTCGGTCCAATTGCGGCGATCGGCGGCAAACGGCTGAAAGTACGTTTCCGTACAGATACGCTGCCGCATCTGCAGGTCTGGCGTAACCAAAGGCTGCCTGCCTATGTGCTTGGCATCGAGCCCGTTTCGCACCGGTGGGCAGATCGCGCAGAACTCGAGGCCGCCGGAGAGTTCAACATCCTGCAGCCGGGCGAAAGCCGCGACTATGGCCTGGCATTTTCCTTCGTCTGAAGCGGGACGGCGAGCCTGTCGCGATTGACGCTCAAGAATGCCCGTCGTAGATGTTTGGCCCAAGGAAATTGACGAGGTGCCCCGATGAACATCCGCCAGATCAACGAGGAATATTCGGTCAGCGGCCAGATCACGGTCGATGAGGTCGACGAGATCAAGGCGCTCGGCTTCAAGTCGATCGTTTGCCATCGTCCCGATGGCGAAGAGTTCGGACAGCCGGAATTCGCAGCCGTTGCCAAGCGCGCGGAAGAGCTCGGTCTGAAGATCAAGCATGTGCCTGTCGGACCAATGGGCGTAACACCCGATGCCGTCGCCGACATGGTCGATGCACTGGAAGAGTTCGAACGACCGATGCTCGGTTACTGCCGCTCGGGTGCCCGTTCGACGGCAACCTACGAACACGCGCAACGCCAGCGCGGCTGACACCCCATTTCCAGTCTCTGTGGCCGGGCCATCGCGTCCGGCCCGTTTCGTTTTTCAAACCAGCCTCAAGCAGGAGTATTCCCATGAGCATCAAGCGTATCGAGCCCGGCAAGCGCATGAGCGGCGCCGTCGTCCACGGCAACACTGTCTATCTGGCCGGTCAGGTCGGGGAAGGCACTTCGGTGACCGAGCAGTCGAAGTCGGCTCTGGCCGAAGTCGACCGCCTTTTGGCTGCTGCCGGCACCGACAAGTCGAGGATACTGCAGACAATCATCTATCTCTCCGACATGTCGACCTTCGCCGAAATGAACGCCGTCTGGGAAGGCTGGATCGACCCGGCCAACCCGCCGGCCCGCGCCACTAGCGGCGCGCCGCTCGCGACCCCGGACTACCTGGTCGAATTTATCGTCACCGCTGCCATCTGATTTTTCAGGGCAACGTCCAAAATGCGAAAGGCCGGGAGTGATCCCGGCCTTTTCTTGTTTATGCTCAAGTGCCTGTCAGGCTTTGTTGCGAATTTGAGTCAAGGTGCGGGTCGGCGTGATCGCCTCGGGGTCGAGCTTGATCTCGATGATCGCGGGTTTGCCGGAAGCGCGAGCGCGCAGGAAGGCGGGGGCGAAATCTTCCGTCTTCTCGACGGTTTCGCCGTGGCCGCCATAGGCGCGGGCAAGTGCCGCGAAATCGGGGTTCGTGAGATCGGTGGCGCTGACGCGGCCCGGATATTCGCGCTCCTGGTGCATGCGGATCGTGCCGTACATGCCGTTGTTGATCACGAGCGTGATGATCGGCAGGTTGTAGCGCATGGCGGTCGCGAATTCCTGACCATGCATCATGAAGCAGCCGTCACCGGCAAAGCAGATCACTTCACGTTGCGGGAACAGCTGCTTGGCAGCGACTGCTGCCGGCAGGCCATAGCCCATGGAGCCCGAGGTCGGGGCGGCTTGGGTGTTGAAGGCCTGGAAACGATGGAAGCGATGCAGCCAGGTGGCATAGTTGCCGGCCCCGTTGGTGAAGATCGCATCCTTCGGCGTGTTGGCCTCGATCCACTCCATGATCGGCCCCATCTGCACGGCGCCGGGGCCAGCCTTGGGCGGCGTCGACCAGGTGAGATAGGCGGCATGCATGGTCTCGGTGCGCTCGGCCCATACAGGGGCGGCGGGTGCATCGAGCGATGCGAGTGCTGCGACGAATTCCTCAGGTGCTGCACAGATCGCGAGATCGGCGCGGTAGACGCGGCCAAGTTCGGACGGATCCGGATGGATATGAACGAGCTTTTGCGTCGGGTAGGGGATGTCCATCAGCGTATAGGAGGAGGAGGGCATTTCGGAGAAACGGCCGCCGAGCAGGATCAGGAGATCGGCTTCCTTCACTTCCTTGGCCAGTGCCGGGTTGATGCCGATGCCGACATCGCCGGCGTAGGACGGATGCAGGTGGTCAAAGAGCATCTGGCGGCGGAAGGAGCAGCCGACGGGCAGCCTGAACTTTTCGGCGAAGGCCTCAATGCCGGCCACTGAAGTCTCGCTCCAGCGCGTGCCGCCGAGAACGACCATCGGGCGCTTGGCGGTCTTCAACATCTCGCCGAGGGCAGCGATCTGGCTTGGACCGGGATGGGCTTCGACGGGCGTATACGGCTTGGCTTCCGGGGCTTCGACTTCGTCGAGCAACATGTCTTCCGGCAGTGTCAGCACGACCGGGCCGGGACGGCCTGAGGTGGCGACGGCAAAGGCGCGGGTGACGAATTCCGGGATGCGGCGGGCGTCGTCGATCTCGCCCACCCATTTTGCAAATTCGGTGAAGGCGCGGCGGTACTCGACCTCCTGAAAGGCTTCGCGTTCCTTCATGTCGCGACCGATCTGGCCGATGAAGAGGATCATCGGAATCGAATCCTGTTTGGCGACATGCAGGCCGGCAGAGGCGTTGGTGGCGCCCGGACCTCGGGTGACCATGCAGATACCTGGCTTGCCGGTGAGGCGGCCCCAGGCATCGGCCATCATCGCAGCACCGCCTTCCTGGCGGCAGACCAGCGTCTCGATGCCACTGTCTTTCAGCGCATCGAGGACTGCCAGATAGCTTTCGCCGGGAACGCAGGACACGCGCTCGACGCCGTTGGCCTTCAGCGCCTCGACGATCAGTTCACCGCCGGTTCTCTTCATTTCGTCTTCCTTTCCAGCTCGGCCAGTTCGGCCAGAATTTCGTTTCCATGCTCGCCGATGCGCGGGCTTGGGCGCTCATAGCGCAGAGGGGTCTCGGAGAGCACGATCGGCGTACGCACGCTTGGGATCACCGTGCCCTTGTCGTCGGTCAGTTCGATCTTCAGGCCGCGTGCCTGCACCTGCGGGTCTGAGAACATTTCCTCGATCGAGTTGATCGGTCCCGCCGGCACGGCATTCGCCTCACAGGCGGAGAGCAGATCGTGCTTCTGCCACTTCTCTGTTTCTGCGGTGACGATGCGGCGGACCTCGACCTTGTTGGCGACACGGGCCTTGTTGGTGGCGAAGCGCTCGTCCTCGGCGATGGCGGGAATGCCGAGGATTGTGCAGAGGCGTTTGAACTGCCCGTCATTGCCGACGGCGAGGATCAAATGGCCGTCTGCTGTCGGCACGACTTCGTAAGGGCTGATGTTCGGATGGGCATTGCCCAGCCGGGTCGGCGGCTTGCCGGAGATCAGGTAGTTCATGTTCTGGTTGGCGAGCACCGCCGACATGACGTCGAGCAGCGCCATATCCACGAACTGGCCCTGGCCTGTTTTCATCACATGAATGAGGGCTGCCTGGATGGCGGTCACGGCATAGATGCCGGTGAAGATGTCGGCAATGGCGACGCCTGCCTTCATCGGTTCGCCGTCCTTCTCGCCCGTGATCGACATGAAGCCGGACATGCCCTGGACAATGTAGTCATAGCCGGCGAAATCGGCATAGGGGCCGTTCTGACCAAAACCGGTGATCGAGCAGTAGACGAGCTTGGGGTTGATCGCCTTCAGGCTCTCGTAGTCGAGGCCGTATTTTTCAAGACCGCCGCGCTTGAAATTCTCGATCACCACATCGGCAGATGCGCAGAGGCGGCGGACAGTCTCCTGTCCCTCCGGTGTCTTCAGGTCGACTGATATCGAGCGCTTGTTGCGGTTGGTCGAATGGTAATAGGCGGCCGAGAGGTTTTCGCCAACGGCGCCCTCGACGAAGGGAGGCCCCCAGGCGCGGGTGTCGTCTCCACCTTCGGGGTTTTCCACCTTGATCACATCTGCGCCGAGATCGGCCAGCATCTGGCCCGCCCAAGGGCCGGCCAGCACGCGGGCGAGTTCGATGACCCGGATACCGGCGAGCGGGGCAGGGGCTGTGGGCTTTGGCGTCATTGCGCGATCCTGTGCGGCGTCGTCAGGTTCAGCGGTCCAACGAGGTTAAATCGCTTGCCATGACAAGAACTGCTGTCGAGCGAGCTATACCGGCGGATTTTGCCATCTGCACCTGATATTCTCTCATGGCATCATTCCCTTTCGGCAATATACCGGCGCCTCAGGGGCCAAGATTGCCGAGCCAGGCGATAAAGTCGCCGATTGCCTTTTCCCGGCCGATCTCGTTCAACGTCTCGTGGCGCATGCCGTCATAGACCGTGGTCTCGACATCGGTCATGCCCGCATCCAGCATGCGCTGGCCGAGCCAACGGATCTCACGGCCCTTGTTGGTCACCGGATCTTCGGCGCCGCCGACGAGATAGACCGGAAGCCGCTGCGGCAGGCGCGCGAGACGTTCCAGGTCGGCGCCGGCAAAGGTTAGCTTAAGGATGTCGCGCCACATCGAGACGCTGGCGTCGAAGCCGCAGAGCGGGTCGGTGATATAGGCGTCCACTTCCTTCGGATCATGCGATAGCCAATCAAAGGCCGTGCGATGGCCGGGGATCGCGCGGCCCCAGGCGGCAAAAGTCGCTTTCGGCAGGATCATGGAGGGGACATCGGAGCCCTTCAGCATCTGCTCCAGGTATAGGACGCCCTGGGCGAAGCGGCCGGCAAGGCCGGGATTGAAATTGGAGTTCCAAATCGACAGGGCATGAAAGGCTTGCGGGTGCTCGATCGCCACGTTGAGCGCAATCAGGCCGCCCATAGAGTGACCGAAGAGGATAACAGGGAGTCCGGGTTGGCGCTCGACAGCGAGGTCCCGCATCGCCATGACGTCTGCAATCAGTTTGGCGGTTCCGTCCTTGCGGGCAAACAGGCCGAGCGCTGAATCCGGCGCCGTGGTTTCGCCATGGCCACGATGGTCGTGCGCGTAGACGTGATAGCCCCGCGACGCCAGCGCTTCGGCGAATGCCTGATAGCGGCGGGAGTGTTCCGCAAGGCCGTGACAAATCAAAACGATGCCGCGTGCTGCGGTATCGGCTGGCTGGTGGTGATAGGCGAGGCGGGCGCCGGTCGGCGATTGGTGAAATTCTAGATCTGAAAACATTCGGTTCTCCCAGAGCGGCGATAGAACCGGATTCAAGAGCAGCGTGCAATGGCCTGACGACATTGTTCAAATTTACAATGTCGCTGTAACCCAGCGTTAAGTCGTCGAAGTCAATCTACAGCCATTGCGAGTGCGCGTATTCCGGGTGGATTGTTCTTGTGCGTATTGAAGAAATAGTGCGACGGCCGAGCCGACCTCAAGTGTCACATTCGCATCCATTGCTTTTCCAAGCCGCTATCGCCTTTCTGGTCGCAGGGGCGATCCTTCTTCTGGACCTTTCCGACGGGCATGTTGTGATGCTCGATGTCGACGACCGCATGCGCGCCCTGCAGATCCGGCTTCTTTCTTCAGGCCAAGCGGGCTGGTTCGATCTATCCATACCCGCTGTCCGACTGCCGGAAGTCTACGTCTCGCCTTGGTCGAGGCTCGTCGATCTTCCCTATGTTGCCATCGGTTGGATGCTGGCGCCGCTCATGGGGGATGCCGAGGCTTTGCGTTTGGCATTTTCGGTCTGGCCGCTGAGCATGCTGGCGGTGTTCTCGCTGCTCATCGCAGTTTTTCTGCAGAGGCCGACGGTGACCCGGGGGTGGAGGCCCGCTCGCGCTGGCCTGATCGTCTGCCTGGTGACAGTGATGATGGGCCCAGCGCTTGGGGATTTCTCACCCGGGCGGATCGATCATCACAATTGGCAGTTGATTTCCATGGTCTGCATCCTAATCGGCCTTAAGCGTTTCGATTCGACTGGAGGTCTCCTTGTCGGTCTAAGTGCCGCCATGTCGCTGGTTGTCGGCCTGGAATGTCTGCCACTGATCGTCGTCGCTTATGGTGCGCTCGTGATTTGCTGGCTCTGGAGGGTGCCGGGGGCAGAGGTGATCATGGGGGCTAGTGGCCTTGGCGTCGCGGTCGCCTCTCTCCTGTTCGGGCTGCTCTTCGTTGGGCCAAACGGTCTAACTGCCGCAGCCTGCGACAGTTTTTCGGCACCCTTCGCATTGGCCGCCGTCGGTGCTGGCGCCATGTTGTTCTGTCTTGCCAGGTGGGGCGGGTCCCGTTCCATTCTGCCTCGCATCATGATGTTCATCGCCGCAGCCGCGGCGATCCTGTCGCTGGTGGTGGTGTTTTACCCTGAGTGTCTGGACGGTCCCTACGCATTGATCGATCCAAGTGTGAGGGTGAATTGGCTGGATCGCATCCAGCAGGAGCATGGACTATTATTTCAGTTGCTGGCGGGTGCGATGAGTGTTCTGCCGATCGTCGTCGTCCTTTGCCTAGTCGCTGTCTGGACCGTGCCAGGCGTATGGCACCGAAGACAAGAAGAGCCCGGCATGGTTCTGGCGTTCGTTGTCGCCCTGGCCGCCCTGGTGGCTACCATGCTGCAGTTGCGTTACGCCCGCTTCTCCGTCGCGCTGATGCCGCTGTTCGTCCCGGTCATCATAGGCGGGCTGCAGAGCGCGCGCCGGGAAGCAAGAAGGCCCATCCCGTTCGCGTCTTCTGCCCTGCTCATCGGGGGGCTCCTCCTCACGGCTATGGTACTGCCAAGAAAGACCGTTGGCGGTGAGATAGTCGACACCATGCGCAATGCTTGTGACCAGGCCAAGTTTTCTGCCCTGGTACAGTTGCCACCGGGGCGGGTGCTTGCGCCCCACGGACTGGGTTTGCCTCTCATCGAGGCCGGGCAGGGGCGACTTCAGGTGGCTGCCATTCCCTTTCATCGCGCCGCGCCGGGTCTCGCGACCGTCTTCACCGCTTTTCTGTCCGACGATGTCGCCGCTCGCCGCAATGCCGTGGAGAATTTCGATTATGTAGCGGTTTGTGCATTGCCGCCCGGCCTGGCACTCCCCGGTGGCGGGATGTATGCAGCGCTTATCCATGGCCGAGGCTGGCCGGGTCTCGAGGAGTTGTCGCCCGGTTCTCTGTGGCCACTTCGGATCTTCCGCATCGATCACGCCCATTTTCGATGAATCGCAGCGATGCGTTTCGCGAAAATCAGTCGATAGGTGTGTCCCTGCATTGCCCCACAAGCGCAATTCGCCTACATAGCGGCAAATTCCCAATCCCGCCGGAGCAAGACCCCATGGCACGCCAGTTCATCTATCACATGTCGGGACTCAGCAAGTCCTACGGCGCCAAGAAGATTCTCGAGAACATCCATCTGTCGTTCTATCCCGATGCCAAGATCGGTATCCTCGGCCCGAACGGCGCCGGTAAGTCGACCGTGCTGCGCATCATTGCCGGCCAGGACAAGGAATACACGGGCGAAGCCTGGCTCGCCGAAGGTGCGACCGTCGGTTACCTCGAGCAGGAGCCGCATCTCGATCCGTCCAAGAACGCGTTCGAGAACGTGATGGAAGGTGTGGCCGACAAGCAGGCCGTGCTCGACCGCTACAACGAGTTGATGATGAACTATTCCGATGAGACGGCGGAAGAGGGCTCCAAGCTTCAGGATATCATCGACAGCCAGAACCTCTGGGATCTGGAGCAGCAGGTCGAAATGGCGATGGAAGCGTTGCGCTGCCCGCCGAAGGATGCCGACGTCACGCTGCTGTCGGGTGGTGAACGCCGCCGTATCGCGCTCTGCCGCCTGCTCCTCTCACAGCCGGACCTGCTTTTGCTCGACGAACCGACGAACCATCTGGACGCCGAGACGATCGCCTGGCTCGAAAAGCATCTGCGCGACTATCCGGGCGCCGTGATGATGATCACCCACGATCGCTACTTCCTCGACAACGTCACCGGGTGGATCCTCGAGCTCGACCGTGGCCGCGGTATTCCCTACGAAGGCAACTACTCGGCCTACCTGACCGCCAAGGCCAAGCGCATGCAGCAGGAAAACCGCGAAGAAGCCGGCCGCCAGAAGGCGCTGTCGCGTGAACAGGAATGGATCGCCTCCAGCCCCAAGGCCCGCCAGGCCAAGTCCAAGGCCCGTATCAAAGCCTATGAACAGCTGGTGGATGCGGCCGAAGGTATCCGTCCCGGCGATGCGCAGATCATCATCCCCGTCTCCGAGCGCCTCGGGCAGGTGGTCATCGAGCTCGACGGCATCACCAAGGGCTTTGAAGGCCGCACGCTGATCAATGATCTCTCGATCAAGCTGCCGCCGGGCGGTATCGTCGGCATCATCGGACCGAACGGTGCGGGCAAGTCGACGCTGTTCAAGATGATCACCGGCCAGGAAAAGCCGGATGCGGGTTCGATCCGCATCGGTGACACGGTGCATCTCGGTTATGTCGACCAGAGCCGCGATGCGCTGGATGGCTCGAAGACCGTCTGGGAGGAAATCTCGGGCGGTGCCGAAATCATCAAGCTCGGCAAGTTCGACATGAATTCGCGCGCCTATTGCGGCGCCTTCAACTTCAAGGGCGGCGACCAACAGCAGAAGGTCGGCAATCTCTCGGGTGGTCAGCGCAACCGCGTGCATCTTGCCAAGATGCTGAAGGCCGGCGGCAACGTTCTCCTTCTCGACGAACCGACCAACGACCTTGATACCGAAACCCTCGGTGCGCTGGAAACCGCGCTCGAAAACTTCGCCGGCTGCGCCATCATCATCTCCCACGATCGCATGTTCCTCGACCGTCTGGCGACGCATATCCTCGCCTTCGAAGGTGATGGCCATGTGGAATGGTTCGAAGGCAACTTCGAGGATTACGAGCAGGACAAGATCCGTCGCCTCGGCCCGGATGCGCTCAATCCTGGCAGCCAGGCCTATAAGCGCCTGACGCGCTGAGCCGAGTTCTCGTGATATGAATAAGGGCCGGGCCGGTAGGCGCCGGCCATTTTTGCTGCCACCAATTCGTTCGCCAAACAAGATTTACCTTGCATCCAGCCCGGATGGGACATAAAGATATCTTTATGTCGTTATTGCGGTGGTGCAGATGAAGCTGGGCGTCGATACACTTGTGGAACTGCTGAAGGCCGCGGGCGAGCCGACGCGGCTTCGGCTGCTGATGCTTCTGTCATCCGGCGACCTCACGGTCACTGATCTTACCGAGATTCTCGGGCAGTCGCAGCCCCGAATCTCCCGGCACCTGAAACTGCTTGCCGAAGCGGATCTGATCGACCGCTATCAGGAAGGGGCCTGGGCCTATTTCCGCCTGAAACAGGACGGTGGCAACGCTTCCCTCATCCGTATCCTTCTCGATGCTGCGGAAGACAGCGATCCCGTGCTGCAAAGAGACCGGGACCGGCTCGCGGGCGTCAAGCGGGCGAGAGCCGAGAAGGCGCAAGCCTATTTCAGCCGCAATGCCTCCGAGTGGGACGAACTGCGCCGCCTTCATGTGAACGACGCGGATGTGGAAGCTGCCCTGCTGAAGATTGTCGGTACGGAGACGGTCGAAGCCATGCTCGACCTCGGTACCGGAACCGGCCGGATCCTCCAGCTGCTGGCACCGCGCTACCGCCGCGCCATCGGCATCGATGCCAGCCGGGACATGCTCTCAGTGGCGCGCTCCAATCTCGACAAGGAAGGCATCCTGTCGGCGAGCGTGCGCCATGGCGACATCCTGAATCTGCCGCTCGATGCGGGAGACTACGATCTCGTCACCATCCATCAGGTGCTGCACTTCCTGGAAGAGCCTGAGCTGGCGCTGGCGGAAGCCGCGCGCATGCTCAAGGTCGGCGGGCGGCTCGCGATCATCGATCTTGCTCAGCATGCGCATGAATATCTGCGCGACGAGCATGCGCATGTGCGTCTAGGCTTCTCACATTCCGTCATGGCCGAATGGCTCGGTCGGCAGGGGCTCACCGTCGAGGACGTTATTGACCTGCCCCCCGAAACTGCAGCCGGACGCGGCTTGACGGTGACGATCTGGCTTGCCCGGCGCATGGCGGCTAACGCTGAAAAACTCCAGAACCAACCTCTTGTCTTGACCGGGAGCAGATAGATGACGAAGACCGAGCGGCCGATCGCCAAGACCTCTGACCTCAGGATCTCCTTCGAATTCTTCCCGCCCAAGTCTCCAGACATGGATGAACAGCTCTGGCAGACGGTGGAAGCACTGCAAGCCTACCAGCCGGACTTCGTCTCGGTGACCTATGGGGCGGGAGGCACGACGCGGGAGCCGACGCTCTCGACTGTTAAGCGTCTCATCACCGACACGCCGCTCTCGACTGCCTCGCATCTGACCTGCGTCGGGGCAACACGTGAGGAAGTGCGCGCCGTCGTCGAGGAATTCCAGGCGGCCGGTGTCCGCCATTTCGTAGCCCTGCGCGGCGACCCCCAGGGCGGCGTCGGCACGCGCTACGCGCCGCATCCAGGCGGCTTCGTCAATGCCGCCGATCTGGTCGCGGGACTTCGCGACATGGGTGACTTCGAGATTTCCGTCTCGGCCTATCCGGAGCGGCATCCCGAGAGCGAAAACGATGTGGTCGATCTCGACATGCTGAAGCAGAAGGTGGATGCGGGCGCGACGCGCGCGCTGACACAGTTCTTCTTCGACAATGACATCTTCGAACGCTACCTTGAGCGGGTCCGCGCGGCCGGAATCACCATTCCGATCGTGCCCGGCATCATGCCGATCCAGAACCTCACGCAGCTCAAGCGATTTGCGGCGATGTGTGGAGCAAGCATTCCCGCTTTCCTCGATAGTCGCTTCGAAGGCTCGGAAGGCAATCCTGCGGCGCGCGCTGCCGTCGCAGCGGAGATTGCCGCCGAACAGATCGAGGACCTGTCGCGGCGCGGTCTGCAGGATTTCCATATCTACACGATGAACCGGGCGCCGCTCACGATCGCGACCCTGGAACGTCTGGGAATTTCGGCTGGGGCAGGAAACGTCTCGGGCGCCGCTGCCTGAGGAGCCCATTCTTCACAAGGAAAGAGGCGCATGACGGTCCCTGTCATGCGCCTCTTGCTCTTTTTGAACTTATGAATGCTGGAGAGGCCTGGTTCGGCCAAGCCATGGGTGTTGGTTCATGCGACCTGTGTCAAATGAACAGCATCGTGGCTACGAATACAAACGCTGCACCGACGATCAGGACGTTGATAGAATTGGTCAGTCCCATGTGTGCCTCCTTGCGTTGACCGTTAGATATTATGTCTGATTTGTGTCTAGGCAAGGGCCAATCGGTGTTGCGCTGCGGCATGGAGCGGCGAAAAAAGCATCGAATTTGAGCGATAAGCTTTTTACTTCAATAGTTTGGTGCCAATCGCGGCCTGTTAATGAAGTTTAACATCCGTGAGTCCTTGGGGCTGTGCAAAAACACATAGGCCTCCTTTCGAGGGATCGGCGGGAGGTCTCACACCACGAAGAAAAGGCCGGGGCGGCGATGCCACCCCGGCCTATTATGCTCCAAGAACGAGATTTCAGAGGGCGTTCAGGAGTGCCGGTGTCGGCCAGCCGTCTGCCGGCAGACCCACTCGTTGCTGCTCCTTCTGGACTGCGACCCGCGTGCCTGCACCCAGGATGCCGTCGATCTTGCCGACGTCGTGGCCGAGGCTCTGCAACTTGGTCTGCAGCGCGCTCATCTGGTCTACATCGAGACCAGGCTCGGGACTGCCCTTCTGGTAGACCGGCGCGCCACCGAAGCGGGTGGCGAAATAGGCGGCCGAGGTCGTGTAAATGAAGGATTGGTTCCATTCGAGATAGATGTTGAAGTTCGGATAGGTGATGAAGGCAGGGCCCTTACGGCCCTGCGGCAGCACCAGCGAGGCGGGCAGGGCAGAGAAGCCAGTGTCGCCATCGCGCGGCTGGACGCCGAGGGCGAACCATTCACCTGCCGTCATCGTGCCGCCGAGGCCGGATTTCTCGAAGGGCAGAGATTCAGGTATCGTCACTTCCTGGATCCAGGGTTCGCCGCGCTTGAAGCCCAGGTGCTGGATGAATTTTGCGGCCGTGAGAATGGCGTCAGGGCTGCTCTGCTTGACGTTCACATGGCCATCGCCATCGCCATCGATGCCGAATTCGATGATGTCCTTGGGCAGCATCTGCACTTGGCCGATCTCGCCGGCCCAGGCGCCGGTGTTGGTGGCGGGATCCAGATCGCCGTGTTCGACCATCTTGATGAGGGAGAGCAGCTGGGGCCGGAAGAGTTCCGGGCGGCGGCAGTCATGGGCGAGCGTGACGAGGGCGTTGCGGGTGTTGAAGTCACCCTGTACCGCGCCGAAATCCGTCTCCATGGCCCAAAAGGCGGTGATTACGCCGGCCGGTACGCCGTATTCCTGTTCGGCGCGCGCGAAGACCTCGGCGTACTCTTTGATCTTCTGGCGGCCAATGTCGAGTCGGCCCTGGCTGACGGTGCGGCCGGAAAATTCGAGAAAGGTTTGGCGGAATACGCCCTGCGAGCGGTCGCGGGAGAGGACCTTCTGGTCGATGGCTGCACCTGCCAGAGCTCTTCCGGCGAGCTCCGGCGGGGTGCCGGCTGCAATGGCCTCCGCCTGGACGCCTTCGATAAAGGTGGCGAGGTCACCGCCGCATTGCTGGGCCTGCACGAGGCCAGTCGAGGCGAGGAGGAGGGCGAGGGGGAGCGCATGACGCAGGGCTTTGTTCATCAGTCGGTCCTTCAAGGGTTGGCACGCGGTAGCCTTTCGGCCTTGCGAAGTCATTCCAGCCGGAAATGGCAGGTTTCTCCGAAGCCTCTAGGCTCGGTTTGCGATCATTTCGAGACGGTTCTGACCCAATTCTGCCAGTTCTTATGGGTGCCGGCAAAGACGTTGATGTCGGTTCCGCCGCGAATGCCGGGAATGACGCCGGTCGAGGTATATTGCCAGAAGGCCCAGCGACGGTCGGGATAGATTTCGCTCGGATGCTGGGCGACGGCCCGGACCCAGAAATGATGATCCTTGAAGGCACCCTCCAGGTTTTCCCGGTGGAAGTCGACCGAGGTGTAGATGATCGGGCGCTTGCCGTAATGCGCTTCGATGCGTTGCATGAAGCGATGCATTTCGCTGCGCACGGTGGCTGCATCGGGGCGCAAGCGGCAGGTCGGGGAGGTCGGATTCCATTCGACGTCGAGTACCGGCGGTAAACGGTTCGCTTCGCGCGGCACATTGCGAATGAACCAGTCGGCCTGAGCATCGGCCGACGAACAGAAATAATAGAAATGATAGGGTGCATGGGGAATGCCGGCGGCGCGGGCGCCCTGCCAGTATTCATGGAAGCGCGGATCCAGTCTATCGCCGCCTTCTGTCGCCTTGATGAAGACGAAGGAAACGCCTGATTTCTTGACCTGCTGCCAGTCGATGTCACCATTCCACTTGGACACGTCGATGCCGTGCACCTCGTGCCGATGCGGCGTCTTGCCATCGAAATGCTGCGGATCGGTGTCGTGGAAGCGCGGCGAGACGGAGGCCGTCTCCATCAGGTCATATGAACCGGATGTGCAGGCCGTGAGCGCCATGCAGAAGGGAAGAAGAAGTGTGGGAAGCCACCGCATGCAGGGTCCGTCGGCTAAACATTGAAATTGGATGCCCCCCGCGGTGCCATGAATACGTGACACCGGAGCGCTGGCAGCACCCTGTGTTCATCATGGTTAAAATTGGGTTAGACGCAATGGCAGATCACGGCATCGGGATCAGCGCCTCAGGATGGCCTGCCAGGCATAGCCACGCCACAGTGGCTCGAAGGTCAGCTTCAAATCGTTCGACGCTGCGCGCTGCTCCAGTATTTCCCGCAGGTTCGGCCGCGGCGTCACATGAAAGCGGGCAAGCCAGGCCTGCAGCGCTCTCCGGAACCATGCAGGCAGGCGCTCCTGCTGGCCGAAGTCGACAATGTGCAGGGAGCCCTCCGCGGCGAGAGCCTCGATCGCGCGATCGATCGCGGCCTGCCAGTCGGGGATCATCGACAGGGCATAGGAAATCATCACACGATCGAAGCCGTCACGCCCGAAATCTGAGGCGGAGAAGGCCGTGGCATCTGCCATCTGCAACCGCGGCGGATGGGCGGTCCCTGCGAGCTTCGCCTTAGCCGTCGCCAGCATCTCTGCCGAGATGTCGAGGCCGAAGAGCTCGGCCGCCGGGAAATGGCGTCGTGCGACTACGAGATTGCGACCTGTTCCGCAGCCGATTTCGAGCAGTGACGCTGCGGGCGGGATGTCGAGGCCCGATATCATGTGGTCACGGCCGAGCAGGTAATACTTGCGGGTGAGGTCATAGATGTGCCGCTGGTAGCGGTACATCCGGTCCATGCTTTCAGCGTGATCCTGTGATCCCGCCGAGTTCAAGGCTACCGGGCCTTCGCTCATGCTGGGTGCTTTTTATAGATGTGGAAGCCGCCATAGATGGCGGAGCGATCCTGCCGATTGAGTGCCTGAGAACGCTCCGCCTGATAGTTCCATTGGTCGAGGAGGGCAGGGGCGAGCTTGCCCGTCAGGATGCTCTCCTCGGCGGCGGTGCGGAAGATCACGCGGGCGCCATCTGCTGCCGTGCGGGTGATCTCGGTCCAGAGCGCGTTCAGCTGCTGTTCTGTCATCCAGTCCTGGGCGTCGAGCAAGACGTAGCGATCGACGCTGCCGGCCGGCTTTGTCGCCAGCAGCTCGGTGAAGTTCGCATGATGGACCGTCACGCGATCAACCGACTGACGAATCGCGCCATAGTGTCGCTCGTGAAGGTAGGTCGGCAAAATGCCTTCCTCCGGTTTCGGATAGCGGCGCATGAAGGCCTGCCAGGCAAAGTAGTTGTCCCTCAGCAGGAAGTGGCAGCAGAGCTTTTCCAGACGATGGCGCAGGACGGGCGCGATCGTGCCGTCGTCGGCGAGAGAGGCCAGTTCGTCATACTGCTGCGGCGGTATGCCGAGGCCGAAGAGCGAGCTCTTGCGACGAGTCAGCCAGCGGATCAGCGGCTTGTCGAACAAGGGGGCGATGCGGCTGTCGAAGAACATGCGTTGTTCGCGCAGCGAGCGCGTTTCTGCCAGTTCTTCCAGGCGGACACCATGGCTGCGGGCGATCAGGTGGCCGATCGCGATGAAACGGCCGAGCAGGCCGGTGCGGTAGATGTTGCGGTTGAAGACGGAAATGCGCCGGCGTCCGCTTACGCCTCTTGTATTCCAATAACGTCGCGTGGCCGCGTCGAGATTGCGGGCGATGTGGCGGTCATACATGCGGGCATTGGTCGCGACGGACTGCTCGCCGAGCAGGCGGCGGACCGAAGCGTGATCCGGAAGGTGGCGGAAGGCCGCGAGCTTGAGGCGGTTGAGTGCCACATGGTTCGGGTTGAGATCGACCACGTCGATCGACGACGGGCGACGGCTGAGATAGGCCAGCATGTTGCAGCCGCCTGAGCCGATCGTGACGATGCGGGCGCCCTCGGCCAGATCCATGGCTTCCATGTCGACGTCGGGATCTTCCCAGATCTGGGCATAGACGAGACCAGAGAAGAGAAGGCCGAAGAGGCGCTCGGAAAGGCCTGCTGCCGAGAGAGGCGCGTGTTGCAGCAGCGCGTCCTTCAGCTTCTCGTTTCCACGAAATCCGGCATCGGGTGCAAGGTCTGTCATGTCGGTCCGCCGCCTCTTTGGGTTTCACGGCGTGTAGCTTTCGCGTGCTACAGTTTGATGACGTGCGGAGCCGGCGGCAGTAACCGAATTTCAACGCATTTCATACAAATTATCCTCAGTTATTTTAGGGGTGTTTAACATGATGTTAAGTGAAATCCCGTTCGGCAGGCGCTTGCGTTACGGTCTTTCCGGGCTCTTGGGCGGTGCCGTGGCGCCGGCGGCGATTGCTTTGCCCGCCGTTTCCGAGGGTGGGTTGACGGCATTTTCCACAGCTTTGCTCGGCGATTGGTCGGTTCTCGCGGCATTCAGCCTGCCTATGGTCGGTGCTGCTGTCGGCTGGCGAATCGCAGCATGGGAGGCGCTCCTGCACGAGCGGATCAGGCGGCTCGAAGGCGGGGCATCGGATCTTGCAGCGTCTGCGAACGTCGACCGGCTGACTGGTCTCGGCACGCGACAGACGCTTGCAAGCCTGGATCGCGTGTCTCGCGGGGCACTGCTGCTGATCGATCTCGACCGCTTCAAATATGTGAACGACACGCTCGGGCATGCGGCAGGCGATGCCTTGCTTGTTGCCGTCGCCGAGCGTCTGCGGACGGCAGCCGGCCAGGAGGCGCAACTCTTCCGGCATGGCGCCGACGAGTTTGCCGTGGTCTTGCCGAAGGTGACGCAAAGAGCCGTCGCAGAATTCGTCTGCCTGGAAATCGAACATGCGCTGGCTCAGCCGTTCGAGCTTGCCCATGGGCGGGTCCTAGCCGGTGTCAGCATCGGTGCGACGCTGATGACGCCTCAGGACAGGGATGTGTCATCCGTGCTGCAGCGTGCCGATCTCGCGCTCTATCGCGCAAAAGAAGTCTTCGGGCCGAGCCACGCCTTCCATGATGAACATCTGGCGCGTGAGGTGATGGAGGGGCTCGAACTCGAACGCGATCTGTCGCGGGGTTTCGTTGACGGCGAATTCTATCTCGAGTATCAGCCGATCGTCGCGGTCGAGAATGGCGATGTCCGGTCGCTCGAGGCGCTGTTGCGCTGGCATCATCCGCGGCGCGGGCTGATTACGCCCGACATCTTCATTCCATTGGCGGAAAAGACCGGTATCATCCAGGTCATCGGCAAATGGGTCGTGCAGCAGGCTTGTGCCGCTGCCGTCACATGGCCGGCCCCTATTGGGGTCAGTGTCAATGTCTCCGGCGATCAATTCAAGGATCCGTATTTCGTCACGCATATCCTCGACTGCCTGGCCGAGACCGGCCTTTCACCCGAGCGTCTGACGATCGAGGTGACCGAAGCCGTATTTTCCGTCGATATCGATCTTGTCTGCAGGTGCCTTGCCGAACTTCGGTCTGGCGGCGTGCGCATCGCGCTCGATGATTTCGGCACCGGGTTCTCCTCGATCAACAATCTCAGGCTCTTCCCGCTCGACGAACTCAAGATCGATCGATCCTTCGCCCGGCAGATGCTGGAGACGAGCCAGGGTGCCAAGCTGGTTGACCTGATGCACAAGCTGTCGGAAACATTCCAGATCCGGACGACGATCGAGGGCATCGAGACGAAGAACCAGCTCGATTTCGTCAAACTGCTCGGGATCGGCGAGGCGCAGGGTTTCCTCTTCTCCAAACCTTTCGCTGCCGGCGAGGCTCTCGGGTACCTGCAGGCGCGACTGGCAAAGCCCGGGGCACCCGCCACTCCCTGAAGCGACGCGGGAAAACCTTCCTTCTCAGTCTTCCGCATCTTTCGTCTGTCATTCTTTCCTGCTTGGGTAGCGGGGATGTGAGGAGATGCGGATGAGCAGAGCACTGAAATGGGGTCTCCGGCTGGCCGTGGCGCTGGTTGGGATCGTGATCGTGGCGACCGGGGTGCTCATCGCCTTTCCCCCAGACTTGCTGCGTGTCGGAACCGGGTACGCTGCCAAAATCATCTGCTCCAATGTATTCATTGCCGGTCGCGATGCCGAGGAGGTGTTGCGTGACGACGTTCAAGCGCCCGGGCATCCGCTGTTGCGTCTGGTGGAGGCTGAGGTGGATCTTGAGGGTGGTCTGGTGCGCACGTCTCTGCTGGGGATGGTGGCACCATCCCAGGCCGTGCACCGGGCCGGCCTCGGCTGCGCGACCGTCGTGGAGGCCGATGTCGGGACGGCCCGCAGCCTGACTGCCCCCGTTTCCGAAGCCATGCCAGCCGATGAGACACTGATCTGGCCGGAGGGTGAGGGGGCCTCTCTGCCGGATCCGAGGCTTGCGGCAGTTCTTGCCGATCCCGCATTGCTCGGACCCTCGGCCCGCGGCGTTGTCGTGGTCCAGGATGGCAGGCTCGTCGGCGAGGCCTATGGTCCCGGCTTCAACGAACGCACACCGCTGCTTGGCTGGTCGATGACAAAAACGGTCACTGCGGCTCTGGTCGGACTAATGCAGCAAGAGGGGCGTCTCGAAATCGACGATCGAGGCTTGTTTCCCGAATGGTCGGGCGGTGCCCGGCGGGATATCGCGCTTGTCGATCTGCTCGCGATGGAAAGCGGCCTCAGCTTCAATGAGAGTTATGGCGACGTGACCGACGTCACGCGCATGCTCTATCTCGAGCCGGATATGGGCGCCTATGCGGCATCATTGCCCGCCGAGGCGGCGCCGGGGACGCGCTTCAACTATTCCTCGGGCGAGACCGTGCTCATCTCGCGCTACTGGATGTCGCGATTTTCGAACCCGGCAGAGGCATTGGCCTTTCCGCGACGAGCGCTCTTCGATGCCATCGGGATGCGCAGTGCCGTCTTGGAGGCTGATCAGGCCGGCACATTCGCCGGCAGTTCCTATCTCTACGCCACGGCGCGAGACTGGGCACGCTTCGGCTTGCTGATTGCTGAAAACGGTCGTTGGGCAGGCCAGCAGGTACTGGATCCCGCCATTATCGCACGGATCGCGGAACCGAGCTTTGCTTCGGGCGGCGCCTATACGAAGGGGCAAGCCTGGCAAAACGGTCCGGGCGGTACGGACAGTGCCTATGAATTGCCGGAGGAAACCATCTGGATGTCGGGACATGACGGGCAGTCCGTCGCGATCATTCCGTCGGAAAGGCTCGTCGTGGTCAGGCTCGGCCTCACACCACGGCGCCTGGACTACAAGCCTCAGAAGCTGGTGCAGGCCGTGCGAATGGCGCTGCGTTGATGCTCTTTTGAGGAATCACTGCGTGAGATGCAGAAGGCCCTTGCGCTTGGCGTCGTAGTAGTAGCCGCGTGCATAGAGACGGACCGCCTGATCATGATCGTTGTCGGCAACGACCCAGGCGCCCTTCAGATATTTCACCGCGTACTTGATGTTGGTTTCCGCGTCGAAAAGACCGTCCGCGGGGCCGTCATAACCCATGGCCTTGGCCGTGTTGTAGCGGATCTGCATCAGCCCGTAGTTGCCCTTGCTGTAGGCGGCCGGATTGTAGCGGCTTTCGCGGTGCACGACCCGATGCACCAGATCGGCGGGTATTTCGTAGACCTTCGAATATTTCTCGATCAACGCGTTGAGGCGTGTCGGTCCGACAGTCTCCGGCTTGCGTTCGGGATCAAGCGAGGTCGTAACGCCGGGCGGTGTGATGTCGAAGGGGTCGCCGAAGCTGGTGAGCGCGGTTGCGCGGAGCGGGGCGGCATAGGCCAGCACCACTGGCTGCTGTTCCGTCGTGGGCGTAGCGGCTGCCGATGCCGAACTCGTCGCAGGCGCCACGCCGGGCGGTGTCAGCGTTGCTTCCGTGGAAGCGGCTGCCGCAGCCATCTGCTCGGCACCTGTCGTCGGCTGTGCAGTCACCATGGCCAAGGCATCGGTGGCTGCCGTCTGCGGCGCGGTGGCCGAGAGCGCAGAGGCTTTCAATGAGGGGATAGGTGCGGCCGTCTCGGTTCCCGGGATGATCGGCGCCGGGCCGGGATTGGCAGCCGCGAGTTCGGCTGGCGTCATCGCCAGTGCCATTGGCGTGCCTGCCGTGCCGTTGGTGGCTGCTTCAGCCGCGGAGGCCGCCAGCATTTCCGGTGATTTCGGATTGGCAACCGGAGCGGAGGCGAGGTCAGCCTTCACACTCTCGTCTATCGCAGTGCATCCGCCTAGCCCAGCCAGGATTGAAGCAGCCATGCAAAGGGCAATGCCGCGGTCTGTTCTGACGTTCATGCCAATATCCATTACGAGATGCGCGCGAAGTCACCGGCAAATCAGCCAGAGGTTCGTTTCCAATTCATAATCTATGCTGGACATTGCGGCAAGCTTGCGACCGGGCAGGCGCTCCGACGGTGCTCAAAACCTCAAGCCGCTATCTTCCGATAGCCGGCCGTGACGGCCTTTGCTGCAATCAGAACAGTACCGCCTGAGCGGTTCATCGTTCGGCGAACCGCATGTTTTTTGATGGTTTTCCGCATCCGTTCGGCAAGCAGAGCGTAGGGAAGGCAGGTGAGAGCCGAGAGAAGAACGAAAATACTGCCCAGGGCCAGTGCCTGAGGCAAAAATGGGCTCGCAGGCGTCAGAAATTGCGGCAGAAGTGCGGCGACCAGCAGGCTGCCGCGCGGGTCACGGGATTCGCTCTGGAAACAATGCGCGATGACGCGCAGAGGCTTTTCTTCCGGCAGATTGTCGTTGTCAGCGATCGGTTCGCCGCCGGCCGGCGCGCGAGCGAGGCCGAGGCTGAACAGCAGGAGGCAGGCCAGTCCCACCCATTGCAAAACAGTGAAGGCAGTCGGAGAAATGGAAAGCAGGCCCCAAGATAAAGCCAGCGTTCCGACAACGGCGACCGTTGCGCCGAGAAATACGCCGGGCACGGTGGCGAAGGCGCTCTTCCTGCCGTGGGCGAGGGCATAGGACAGGACCTTGCGTTTCGACTGTCCGGGCACGATCAAAAAGGCCGTCGCGACGACTGCGAACAGGATCCAGGTAGCATGGGGCATCGCACTCTCTCCTCGACCAAGAGGAAGCCAGCTTTCGGCGGCTAGGTCAATGGATCGGACGGTACTTCTGGCCCAGATAATCCATCACTTCTTTGAACCAGGGCGTGCCGAGATCGAAAGGCTTGCCGCCCTTGATGCGCGGGAACTCGATGGTGCGCAGGCGACCGCCCTGATCTTCGTCGTGCCCGGTGACGCCGGACACCTTGTTGAGGCCACTCTCGACCGCGAGATCGACCATGCTCTGGATGAGACGAAGATCATCGTAATTGGCCGGGGCAGACCGGGCATAGTAGCCGGACTTCTGGACCATCGAGCGGTCGGCGTCGAGCAGTTTGGCGAAATGCTTCTGGAACCAGTTGCCGACATTGATCGTGTCGAGTTTCACATGGCCGAAAGCGTCGCGCTTGACTTCCTCGCCCGCGGCCTCGCGTTCAGCGACGATCTCGTCCATGCACGCGCCCTCCGAGACAAAGAGGGTAACGAAGCCGGTTCGATCCATGACGTCCTTCAGTCGGGCTGCCTCGGCATGCATGTCGAAATGCGTTTCGGGCAGATACAGGCCGTCGATGTTCTTCAACTCCTGGTTCATCATGAAGCCTTCGATGTACTCGTTGTGCTCCGTGCGCTGCATATAGGCGCGGGCCGTCGCTGCCGTCAGCCAGCCGCAGTGACGGCCCATGACCTCGTGGATGACGAGCGTGCGCGGGGAGGCGCTCTGTTCGTTGGAGACGTGGTCGAAGAAGCGGGCGCCGACTTCCGCCGCAGTCCAGGCACCCAGCGTCTGCTTGATCGGATAGACGTCGTTGTCGACGGTCTTCGGCAGGCCTACAACCGTCAGGTTGTAGCCATTCGCGCCGAGGTAGGCGGCAAGGTCGGCCGCGGTGGTGTTGGTGTCGTCGCCACCGATCGTGTGCAGAATGGTGACGCCGTCCGATGCCAGCCGTTCGGCGGCGACCCGGAGCGGGTTCTCGCCCTCCTTGACCAGGCCGCGCTTCACGCAGTCGGCGACATTGGTCAGCTTCACACGGCTGTTGCCGATCGGCGAGCCGCCATAGCGATGCAGGAGATAGGCTTTCTCGCGCATCTCCCGGGTGATCTCGATCTTGTAGTCCATCAGAAGTCCGCGGAAGCCGGACTTGTAGGCGATGAGTTCGACTTCGGGAGCGATGTCCGTGTAGCGCTCGATCAAACCGCCGACGGCGGACGAGAGACAGGGCGCGAGGCCCCCGGCGGTCAACATCGCTACTTTCTGCTTGGCCATCATTCCTCCTCGGGCATGGTGTTCGCCCGTCAGCCGTCCGGTTCAGGTGGCAAATGGATGCGACAGGAGTGAGCCGCTGTAAAGCCAAAAAATCAAGGAAAACGGGCGTTTCGCTCGATACCGCAGAGCATGTTCGAATCTAATCGTTTCAATTGCGGCGTCGCCGGACAGCGTCGACTGTGGATAAGAAAAAGAGCCTCGGACGTCGATACGAACAGGGCGTCTTCAGCGAAACGGATTCAAGATGAAGAAACTTTAATCCTCGGTAAAGGCCGCGCCTTCTTGCTTTTTCTGGTCATTTTTGGTCAAGCTTCCGCATGATCTTTGATTTCGCCTGCGAACAGCTGTCGTCATTCTGGGACCGTTTGCTGGGCGCGATCGGTGACGCTGCCGGCAACGTAATCGGCAGCATCGTAGAAGCCGTTCGTACGGCCTTCGAAGGTGATCCAGAAACGCGGCGTCGCGTTTCCTTCTCGGTTGCGATCATTGCTCTCTCCGCCAAGATGGCCAAGGCAGACGGAATTGTCTCGAATGCCGAGGTCGAGGCCTTCCGCAAGATCTTCGAATTCCCGCCGGAAGAGGCGCGCAACGTCGCGCGGCTCTACAATCTCGCCCGCCAGGACGTGGCTGGTTTCGAGACCTATGCGAAGAACCTCGCCGGCATGTGCCGGACCTGCGACCAGTTCTGCCCGGTCCTCGAAGACATTATCGACGCGCTCTTTCATATCGCCAAGGCCGATGGCCTCGTGCACGAGAAGGAACTCGCCTTCCTTGCCCGCATCGCGGAGATCTTCGGTCTGTCCGACGAGCGGTTCGCCTCGATCACCGAGCGCCACATCCATCAGGATGGCGACCCCTACGGCGTCCTGGGCGTGAAGCCCTCCGACGATTTCGCGACGATCCGCAAGCGGTATCGCGCTCTCGCCGCCGAACACCATCCCGACCGACTGCATGCCCGCGGCGTGCCGACGGAGTTTCACGCCGTCGCCAACCATCGCATGGCGAAGTTCAACGAGGCCTATTCGGCCATCGAAAAGGCGCGCCGGGCGGCATGACTTTTTTCCCGGCCGACTTCGGGCGTGCGGAGGTCTGCCCATCGCCCAATCATGGCGAACGGCTGGGCGTGGAGCGGCCGGATATTCTCCTTCTCCACTATACGGGTATGCCATCTGCGGAAGGTGCACAGGCGTGGCTCTGCACGCCGGAAAGCCAGGTCTCCAGCCACTATCTCGTCCACGAGGACGGGCGCGTTGTGCAGATGGTTCCCGAATCGCGCCGGGCGTGGCATGCGGGCAAGAGCATCTGGGGCGGCGAGACGGACATCAACTCGCGGTCCATCGGCATCGAAATCGCCAATGCGGGGCACCCGGCGGGGCTTCCCGATTTTCCCGAAAAGCAGATCGAATCCGTCATCGAATTGTGTCGCCAATGCGTCAACCGGCATGGAATAGCGCCCGAGCGGGTGCTTGCACACTCCGATGTGGCCCCCATTCGTAAGCTCGATCCGGGTGAAAATTTCCCTTGGGGAGCGCTCCATCGAGAGGGCATCGGCCATTGGGTCGAGCCGGCTCCGATCGGTGGCGGTCGCTTCTTCCAACGCGGAGACAAAGGCCAGCCGGTCGAAGCCCTTCAGTCGATGCTGTCTCTCTATGGTTACGGCGTTGAGATCTCTGGTGAATTCTGTACCCAGACAGAGGGTGTCGTCGCCGCCTTCCAGCGCCATTTCCGGCAAGCCAAGGTTGACGGCGTGGCCGACAGTTCGACCATCGAGACGCTGCATCGACTGCTGACGAGCCTGCCGCGTTTCACCTGATCCGGGTCCCCCGGTGCCTCCAAATAGGCCATCGCGGTCAACGACTGCAGAGCCGTTTTGTTGCACTGCCACACGAATTCCTTATTGAGCCGCTCTAAAGGACGGGCTGAACGGCGCCGGCGGTTCTTGTCTGAACCCGGCGCGAACATCAACTCGAGAGAACCGAACGGGCAGCCCGAACAGGGTTCGCGACGCAGATCTGCGTTCGCTTTGACGCGCGCCGATGCCGGTTCCCGACTGGAGACTGACCCTTTCATGACACGACGACTTTTCGCTGCCGCGGCATGCATCGCACTTCTTTTGACTCACACCCAGTCCGCCCTTGCTGGCAGCGAGGAGCAACGTTTCAAGAAGCCTCTGAAAACAATTGCCCGCGATGCCGGCTATCCAAGTATTCCGGCCTTCTCCAAAAGCCCCTACAGCGCCATCATCACCAAATATGCCAAGAGCTACGGGGTTCCCGTCGATCTCGCCCACGCCGTCGTCCGCGTCGAGAGCAACTTCAACCCCAAGGCCCGCGGCAGTGCAGGCGAAGTGGGGCTGATGCAGATCAAGCCAGCCACCGCGCGTGCCATGGGTTACCGCGGCAAGACCAAGGGTCTCTACGATCCCGAGACCAATATCCGCTTCGGCATGAAGTATCTCTCCATGGCTCACGAGCTTGGCGGCGGGGAAACCTGCGGGACAATCCTGCGCTACAATGCTGGCCACGGCGCCAAGCGCATGAACCCGATCTCGAAGCGCTATTGCGGCAAGGTCATCGCCTTGATTGGCAACTGAGACGCCACCGGCAGCTTGCAAACCGTCTGGACAGCCGGGTTCGTCATGCTATCACCGCACGCAAAACAAGGATGGTGACGCATGGTTCAGCGGTACAAGTCGGTTGTCGTTGGTCGGGGCATGATGGGCGCAGCGGCGGCCCGCTATCTTGCCCTTCAGGGAGATGGAGTTGCTGTCATCGGCCCCGACGAGCCGAAGGACTGGACACACCACCACGGCGTCTTCTCCAGTCACTATGACGAGGCCCGGATAACGCGCACGATCGATTCGGATCCCATCTGGGCCCGCATGGCCAATCGCTCGATCGCCCGTTACGGCGATATCGCCACCGAAAGCGGCATCGACTTCTACAAGGAAGTCGGTTGCCTGATCGTCGGGCCGAAACGGGGCGGACGCGACCCATATGTCGGGCAGGTGGAGGCCGCCGCGCAGCAACTCGGCGTTCCGGTCGAGATGCTGTCGGATGCGGCGCTCAAGTCTCGGTTCCGCTATTTCGATTTCGGGACCGGTTGCGAAGGCGTCTACGAACAGGCCAATGCCGGCTACGTCAATCCGCGAAGGCTCGTCGAAGCGCAGAGCATTCTGGCGGAAAAGGCCGGCGCCAAGGTCGTCCGTCGGACTGCGGTGTCCGTGCGCGAGGAGGGTGGTCTTGGCATTGTCGCCACCGATGACGGCGCCGTCTACACCGCCGAACGTGTTCTGGTCGCGGCCGGCGGTTTCTCGATCAACGAAAGCCTTCTGCCGCGCCCTGTTGATCTCAAGGTCTACGGGCGGACGGTCGCCTTCTTCGAGATCGCAGACGAGGACCTGCCGGCTTATGCAGGCATGCCGTCCCTCATCCATCAGCCGGACAATCCGAGCGATCACATCTATCTTCTGCCGCCGGTGCGTTACCCTGACGGCAAGACCTATCTGAAGATAGGCGGCGATCCCGATGACTTGCAGTTGGAGACCGAGCCGGAGATCCGTGCCTGGTTCCGCCGGGGTGGTCGGCTCACCACACGCGATCACCTGCGCCGGATCATCACCGGCCTCGTGCCGACCTTGTCCGACGCACCCCTCTCCATGGCTCCCTGCGTGACCTCGTTCACACCGGACAACTATCCGGCAATCGGTTTTGCCAGCGAGCACATCGCGGTCCTGACCGGTGGCTGCGGCGCGGCCGCCAAGAGCTCCGACGAGATCGGGCGCCTCGGCGCCGAGCTCCTGCAGCATGGCCGAATCATCGACGAGGCCTATGGCGACGTGTTCCGGCCGGTCTTCAGAGACTGATTCACCAAAAGCGCCCAAGTGGTCATCGGTGCTCGCTTTTCGGTGGCAATCGCGCAAAGGGTCGGCTAAGGACCCCTTGCCAGTTGGCCGGGCAGCCGCGCTTTACCAATGCCGAAAGGCGGTAGGGTGAGGAAAGTCCGGGCTCCACGGAAACACGGTGCCGGATAACGTCCGGCGAGGGCAACCTCAGGGAAAGTGCCACAGAAAGCAAACCGCCTCGCATGCGAGGTCAGGGTGAAAGGGTGGGGTAAGAGCCCACCGCGTCGCTGGCAACAGGGACGGCACGGCAAACCCCACCGGGAGCAAGACCGAATAGGGATGACGCGGGCATCGCGCAAGCGTTGCTACAGCCTGTTTCCGGGCCAGTCATCCGGGTGGGTTGCGAGAGGCAGCGTGCAAACGCTGTCCCAGATGAATGGCTGCCGCGTCCCGGGAAACCGGGGCCTTACAGAACCCGGCTTACAGGCCAACTGGCAAAATTTTCTCTTTTTCGACTTTCGTGCGAAGCGCCTGAAAACATGGGCGTAACGCACGACATTGCCTCTCCTCCTCGTTGCGGCGATCGGGTACCGAAAAGGCTCCGGAAAACAGCGGTTTCTAACCATTCGTTAAGCTTAACCGCCTATCAATGATTGAATCTCGGAGGCGGCTCATCCCGACCGTTCCCATTGACGCCCATATTGTCCCATGGTATCCCAATTGCATGCCGTTGCGGGGGTTGTTTCATCCTCGAAGTCCTGTGAATCAAGTGCCTCCGCTCGTTTTTCGGGCGGGCGCGTCGCGGGTGTGGTGGCTGGCGTATCTGTGTTTATTCGGGGGTCGTTGATCGGCCCTTCGTTCAAGGGGAGGTCGGTTGTCAGTGATGAGCCGCTTCCTGTCCAATGCGACAAACAGGATCGATGCGAAGGGACGGGTTTCCGTCCCTGCGGCCTTTCGTGCCGTGCTGGTGCAGCGCGGAATTCTGGAGCTTTATTGTCTCCAGGATTTCGTCTATCCGGCAGTCAACATCGGTGGTCCAGATCTGCTCGAGCGGTACGAGCGGAAGATGGCGGCCGAGGATCCCTTCGCGTTGGAGGCAAACGAGATGTCGCTGCTGCTTCATGGTGGCGGCGTCTTTGCGCGACTCGATGCCGAAGGGCGATTGGCGGTGACGGATTTCATCCGGGATTTCACGGGGATTTCCTCGGAGGTCTGTTTCGTCGGTCGTTCGGATCATTTTCAGGTGTGGCAACCGCAGGCGTTTCACGAGGCGCAGGCGAGAGCCAGAGAGGTGGTCAGGCAACGCGGCCTGCGCACCTAGAAAGACGGGGAAACGGAATGGCGGCGACACTTGGCGAAGGATATCCCGATGCCGATGGCGGACCGGTTCGCCACATTCCGGTTCTTCTTTCCGAAGTCCTGAGGGCTCTCGAGCCCGAAGCCGGCAAGGTCATCCTCGACGGGACCTTCGGCGCCGGCGGCTATACCTCTGCCATTCTCGCCAGGGGTGCTCACGTGATCGCGCTCGACCGCGATCCGAACGCCATTGCCGGCGGCAAGTCTCTCGTCGATTCAAGCGATGGCCGACTCACTCTGCATCACACGGAATTTTCCCAGCTCGCCGACTTCGCTCCCGAGGGTGGTCTGGATGGTGTTGTTCTCGACATCGGCGTGTCCTCGATGCAGATCGACGAGGCCGAGCGCGGCTTCTCGTTCCAGCGCAACGGGCCGCTGGACATGCGCATGGCTGTTTCCGGCGTTTCTGCCGCCGATGTCGTCAATCGCGCCAAGGTTTCCGATCTCATCCGCATCTTCGGCTTTCTCGGCGAAGAGAAGCATTCCGGCCGAATCGCACGCGCCATCGAGAAGCGGCGTGCCAACGAGCCTTTCCAGACGACGCGCGATCTCGCCAACCTCATCGAGACCGTCAATCCGCGCAAGGCCAAGGACAAGATCCATCCGGCGACCCGCGTCTTCCAGGCGCTCCGCATCTATGTGAACGACGAGCTAGGCGAGCTGGCCCAGGCGCTGTTTGCCGCCGAGCGAGCCCTGAAGCCGGGCGGTCGTCTCGTTGTGGTGACCTTCCATTCGCTGGAGGATCGCATCGTCAAGAAATTCTTTTCCGAGCGTTCCGGCAAAGCGTCAGGTTCGCGCCATCTTCCGATGGTCGAAGCGCGGGCGGCTACCTTCGATCCCGTCGGCAAGGGCATGGTCGCAGCCACCGAGGAAGAGGCGGAGATCAATCCACGTGCTCGTTCCGCTAAGCTGCGTGCCGGTATCCGTAGCTCGGCGCCCGCCGAGCGCGCCGACATGTCGATCTTCGACCTGCCTGACCTCGCCACTCTTGAAAAGATCGGAGGCTGACCATGCTGAGACCCTTCGACTTTCTGATGGTCGGCGCCATGCTGACAGCGGCGACAGTCACCTACCAGATCAAGCACCACACGGATAACAAGGCAGCCGAAGTGCGCCGCCTGGAAGCCGAGATCAAGCTGGAGAAAGATACGATCGAACTTTTGAGAGCAGACGAGGCGCTGCTGACGCAGCCGAACCGGCTCGAGCGTCTGGTCAAGACCTATGCAGCCGAGTTGCAGCTCGTTCCGACCGAACCGACGCAGCTCGCACGACCGATGGAAATGCCCATGCCGAAGGATCAGGTTCCTGTTCCGGAAGGCGAGGAAACTGCCGAAAGTGCCAGCACTGCTGAGCCTTTTGACCCCATCAAGGATCTCATCACGACAGGATCGGTGGACCGCTGATGACCTTTCTTTCGCGAATCATGCTGTTGAAGAGCCAGGCGCATTTCTCCACGGATGTGCAGCGTGGCGGTGCCGTCGTGAACAGCGCGACCTTTAAGGGAACCGGCAAGCGCAAGAAGGAAATGGCGAAGACCCGCGTCGGGCTGATGTTCGCCAGCTTCTGCATCGCCTATGCGGTCATCGGCGGCCGTCTCGTTCAGTATGGCTACGCACAGCCGGAAACCGTCTCCAGCATTCTGCCAGCCGACCGTCTGATGGCGTCGCGCCCCGACATTCTCGACCGCAATGGTGAGATTCTGGCCACCGATATCCGCACGGTTTCGCTATTCGCCGAGCCGCACAAGATCGTCGATACCGACGAGGCCGTGGAGCGGCTGTCGACGGTTCTCAAGGATCTCGACGTCAAGGACACCTACCGCAAGCTGTCGTCCAATTCACGCTTCCAGTGGCTGCGCCGCCAGTTGACGCCGAAGCAGCAGAGCCAGATCCTGGCGCTCGGCATTCCCGGCATCGGCTTCCGTCCGGAAAAGCGGCGGTTCTACCCGGGCGGTGCGACGGCCTCGCATATCGTCGGTTACGTCAATATCGACAATCGCGGCATGGCCGGGATGGAAAAATATATCGACAACCAGGGCATGGCGGATCTGCGTGCGCTCGGCATGACCAGCGACGCGCCGCTGGAGCCTGTACAACTGTCCGTCGATATTCGAGTGCAGAACATTCTGCGGGACGCGCTTGTCAACGCAGTCACAAAATATGAAGCGATCGCTGCCGGCGCCGTGGTGCTCGACGTGCATACGGGCGAAGTGATCGCCATGTCGTCCATTCCCGACTTCGACCCGAATCGGCCCCAGGAGGGGGCCGAAGAAGGCTGGATGAACCGCATGACGAACGGCACGTTCGAAATGGGGTCCACCTTCAAGACCTTCACCACAGCCATGGCGCTCGATTCGGGCAAGGTCACGTTGAAAGACAGTTTCGACGCGCGCTATCCGATCCGAATCGGCCGTTTCACGATCAAGGATTTCCACGGCAAGCATCGTGTTCTGACGGTGCCCGAGATCTTCCAGTATTCGTCCAACATCGGCACGGCCCGCATGGCGGAAGCCGTCGGCACGGCCGGCCACAAGGAGTTCCTGACACGGCTCGGACTCCTCTCCAGGCTCGAAACCGAACTGCCGGAAGTAAAGGCTCCGTCGCAGCCGCGCGAATGGAAGCAGATCAATTCGATCACCATTTCCTTCGGACACGGCGTCTCTACGACACCCTTGCAGACCGCTGTCGGGGCTGCGGCCCTCGTCAACGGCGGCAAGCTGATCGCGCCGACATTCCTCACCCGCACACGTGAACAGGCCGAAAACATCGGCCAGGTCGTGGTGAAGAAGCAGACCAGTGACGATATCCGCCACCTGTTCTGGCTGAACGGCAAGAGCGGCTCGGGCAAGTACGCGCTCGTTGAAGGGTTCGATGTCGGCGGCAAGACCGGGACGGCTGAAAAGGTCGTCAACGGCCGCTACTCCGACGACCAGAACTTCAACTCCTATGTCGCGGCCTTCCCGATCGAAAATCCGCAATATCTGGTGCTGAGCTTCATCGACGCGCCGAAGACGGGTGAGGGTGGTGGCCGGACCGCCGGTCTGACGGCGGCCCCTATCGTGGGCGAGATCATCCGCAGAAGCGCCGCAATTCTTGGTGTAGAACCCACATTCGGGGAAGACGGCTCGGCATTGCTCGTCTCTTATTGATCAGATCGACTACAGGCGGGGCGATTCGCGGAACTTGCCCCGGAAGGATGGACTGCAGATGCTTTTGGGCGCACTGGCTGGCGAGGAGTTTGGGGATCAGGTGGCAGCCGGCGGCGCTGCGTCCGTCGAAGTGCGGGGGCTCTCTGGCGATAGCCGCAAGGTTGAGCCGGGCACCGTGTTCTTCGCTCTTTCCGGCACCAAGGCTGACGGATCTGCCTTCGTCGCACAGGCCATCGAGAAAGGCGCCGTCGCAATCGTCGCCTCGCATTCCATCGATGCATCCGTTCCCGTGATCACCGTCGACAATCCGCGCCGTTTCCTGGCGCTTGCGGCTGCCCGCCTCGTCGGGCGGCAGCCGAAGACCATGGTTGCAGTGACCGGAACGGCAGGCAAGACCTCCGTTGCTTCCTTCACGCGTCAGATCTGGGCGGAAGCAGGACATGCAGCCGCGCAGATCGGCACCACGGGTGTGATCTCGCCGACACGCAATGATTATGGTTCTCTAACGACGCCCGATCCGCTGGCACTGCACACGCTGCTCGGCGAACTCGCTGACGAGGGCGTGACGCATGCCGCGATGGAGGCCTCGAGCCACGGCCTCGACCAGAGCCGTCTCGACGGCGTGGTGCTCTCGGCAGCCGGTTTCACCAATCTCGGCCGTGACCACATGGACTATCATCCGACCATGGAAGACTACATGGCGGCGAAGATGCGTCTGTTCGACACGCTACTGCCGAAGGGCGCACCGGCGGTGATCTTTGCGGATGACGCGTGGTCGGACGCGGCGATCCGCGCTGCGAATGCTGCCGGACACGATGTGCGGACAGTCGGTCGCAAGGGTGAATTCCTGAGCCTCAAGCGCGTTGAACATTTCCGCCACAAGCAGGTGGCCGAGGTGCATCACGGCGGGGAAATCTTCGAAGTCCACATTCCTCTTGCCGGTGACTTCCAGATCGCCAATGCGCTGGTGTCGGCCGGCCTCGCAATATCGACCGGCGTTGCACCTGCTGTCGCATTGAAGGCTCTGGAGCATCTGAAGGGTGCTTCGGGGCGCCTGGAACTGGTCGGACAGACTAAGGCCGGTGCACTCGCCTATGTCGATTACGCCCACAAGCCGGAAGCGCTGGAGAACGTGCTGACCTCGGTACGGCCCTTCACCACTGGCCGCGTGATCGTCGTCTTTGGCTGTGGCGGTGACCGCGACAAGGGCAAGCGGCCGATCATGGGCGAAATCGCTTCGCGGCTCGCTGACGTCGTCATCGTCACCGACGACAATCCTCGCTCTGAAGTGCCGGCAACCATCCGCTCCGAGATCATGGCAGCGACGCCCAAGGGTATCGAGATCGGCGATCGCGCCCAGGCGATCCGGGCTGGCGTCGCCATGATGTCGGCCGGAGATACGCTGATCGTAGCGGGGAAGGGGCATGAGGAAGGACAGACGGTCGGATCGGAGACATTGCCGTTCTCTGATCACCAGGAAGTCCGCAAAGCCTTGGAGGAGTTCGACCGTTGACCCTGCTCTGGACCGCGCGTGAAATGGTCGTCGCCATGGGCGGCCGGCCATTCGGTAATCTGCCCGAAGGCATTACCGGTATCTCGATCGACAGCCGGACAATCAGCTCGGGCGAAGCCTTTTTCGCCATCAAGGGCGACCGCGTCGATGGCCATGACTATGCGAGCATTGCGATTGCCAATGGCGCCTCGCTGCTCGTTGTCAGCGAAGCCAAGCTGCCGGCTCTCGGCCGGCTGACCATTCCGATGATCGTCGTCGAAGACGTGCTCGTCGGCCTGCAAAAGCTCGGCATGGCCGCACGTGATCGGACACCGGCGACCGTGATTGCTGTTACCGGATCCGTCGGTAAGACGACGACCAAGGAAATGCTGCGGGTGACGCTTGAGCCTTCTGGCAAGGTGCACGCCTCCGTCGCCTCCTTCAACAATCACTGGGGCGTGCCGCTGACGCTTGCCCGCATGCCGATCGACACGCGCTATGGCGTCTTTGAACTCGGCATGAATCATCCCGGCGAAATCGGCCCGCTGTCGCGCATGGTCCGGCCTGATGTGGCGGTGATCACGACCATTGCGCCGGCCCACCTCGGCAATTTCTCCAGCGTCGACGAGATCGCCGACGCCAAGGCCGAGATCTTCGAGGGCGTCGTCAATGGCGGCGACGCAATCCTCAACCGCGACAACCCCTATTACGAGCGCCTCGAACAGGCAGCTCTCGCTCAGGGCGTCGAGAACATTCACAGCTTTGGCCAACATGCCAAGGCTGAATTCCGCCTTGCCGAATTCGACGGTGCGGCCGAGCTTTCGACCGTCTGGGTTTCCTTCGGTGGCGAGACACGGGAAGTCACGATCGGTGCGCCCGGACGACATCTGGCCGAGAACGCCATGGCGGTGCTCGCGGCCGTGTCACTTGTCGGCGCCGATGTCGATGCGGCGATTGAAGCGCTTGCCAATCTTGCGCCAGTCAAGGGGCGTGGCCAACGCCATAAGCTCAAGATGCCCGAGGGCGCCTTGACGCTGATCGACGAAAGTTACAACGCGAACCCTGCCTCCATGCGCGCGGCGATCTCCGTGCTCGCATCGGCCCAGCCGACGGGCGAGGGGCGGCGGATTGCCGTGCTCGGCGACATGTTGGAGATGGGCGAATTCGCCCCTAGCGTTCACGCTGACCTCGCCGGGCCGCTGCTCGCAGCCGGCATCGAATATGTCTGGCTCGCCGGACCGGAAATGGTGGCATTGCGCGATGCGCTGCCCGAAACGGTCCACGTCGTCTATCTCGAGACCACGGAGGAACTCGCGAATTTCGTCACCGCAGAGGTCCGCCCCGGTGATGTCGTGATGGTCAAATCTTCTCTCGGCATCGGTTTCGGCAAGATCGTATCGGCTCTGCTTGACAAGCATCCAGCATTTTCCGACACGGAGCGCCAATTTTAATCCGGGCTTCGGGAAAGGGCTCCAATGCTGATCTGGCTTGTGGAACTGTCGGACAACCTTCAGTTTTTCAATCTCTTCCGTTACATCACCTTCCGGACGGGGGCAGCTCTCTTCACCTCGGCGCTGGTGGTCTTCCTGTTCGGCCCGGCGATGATTGCTTCGTTGCGCGTGCGCCAGGGCAAGGGCCAGCCGATCCGGGCTGACGGACCGCAGACTCATTTCAAGAAGGCTGGAACGCCGACCATGGGCGGTCTGATGATCCTAGCCGGAATCGTCGTCTCGTCGCTGCTCTGGGCGGATCTCTCCAACGTCTACGTCGTGGCGACGCTGCTCGTGACGCTCGGCTTCGGGGCCATCGGTTTCTATGACGACTACCTCAAGGTGACGAAGCAGACGGAGAAGGGTTTCTCCGGCAAGGCGCGCCTTGGTATCGAATTCCTGATCGCCGGAATCGCCGTCTATTTCATGATGTCGACCGCCTTGAGCTCCGGGCCGCAAGGCTCGACCTTCGGCTCCTCGATCGCTTTCCCCTTCTTCAAGGATTTCCTGATCGATCTCGGGATTTTCTTCGTGCTCTTCGGCGGCTTCGTCATCGTGGGAGCCGGCAATGCCGTTAACCTGACGGATGGCCTCGACGGCCTCGCGATCGTGCCCGTGATGATTGCGGCTGCCTCCTTCGGCGTCATCGCTTACCTGGCCGGCAATGCAGTGTTCTCCAACTATCTCCAGATCAATTTCACGCCCGGCACGGGCGAGCTCGCCGTCGTGCTGGGCGCCGTCATCGGGGCCGGCCTCGGCTTCCTCTGGTTCAACGCGCCGCCGGCTGCCATTTTCATGGGTGATACGGGTTCGCTCGCCCTTGGCGGCCTGATCGGCTCTGTGGCTGTCGCCACCAAGCACGAGATCGTCATGGCGATCATCGGCGGTCTCTTCGTCATGGAGACGCTGTCGGTGATCATCCAGGTCGGCTATTTCAAGCTGACCGGCAAGCGCGTTTTCCTGATGGCGCCGATCCACCACCATTTCGAAAAGCTCGGCTGGACCGAGAGCCAGGTCGTCATCCGCTTCTGGATCATTGCGGTGGGCCTTGCCATGCTCGGCCTCTCCACCCTGAAGCTGCGGTGAGGCGGCGATGATCGCGGCCAACACCTTCAAGGGCAAGACCGTCGCGCTGTTCGGGCTCGGCGGTTCGGGCCTCGCCACGGCCAAGGCTCTGCAGGCCGGCGGCGCCAATGTGATTGCCTGGGACGACAATCCCGACAGCGTTGCACGGGCTGAGGCCGACGGCGTGCCGACCCGGGACTTGCGCGAGATCGACTGGTCGTCGGTTGCATCCTTGGTGCTGTCACCCGGCGTGCCGCTCACCCATCCGAAGCCGCACTGGACCGTGGGTTTCGCCCGCAATGCCGGCGTGGAGATCATCGGCGATGTCGAGATCTTCGTGCGCGAGCGTCGGGCTCAGGCGCCGGATTGCCCGTTCATCGCGATCACCGGGACTAACGGCAAGTCGACGACCACCGCGCTCATTGCCCATATTCTCCAGGCAAGCGGTCGCGACACGCAGCTAGGTGGCAATATCGGCCGCGCGGTGCTGACGCTCGATCCGCCTCGGCACGGCCGGTTTTTCGTCGTTGAATGCTCGTCCTACCAGATCGATCTTGCGCCGACGCTCAACCCGACCGCCGGCATCCTGCTCAATCTGACGCCCGATCATCTCGATCGCCACGGCACAATACAGCATTATGCAGACGTGAAAGAGCGTCTGGTTGCCGGAGCCAAGACCGCGATCGTCGGCATCGATGACAGCTATTGCGAGCTGATCGGCGATCGTGTCGAGCGCGCCGGCACGAAGGTCATTCGAATCTCGAAGCGCCAGCCGCTTGCCGATGGCCTTTATGCCGAGGGCTCGCGGATCATTCGTGCCGAACAGGGGGCGACCTCGCTTCTTGTCGATCTCGACGGCATTCAGACGCTGCGCGGCAGCCATAATGCGCAGAATGCCTGTGCCGCGATCGCCGCCTGCCTCGCAGCCGGCGTTTCGGAAGACGAGATTCGCAAGGGCCTGCAGAGCTTCCCCGGGCTCAAGCATCGCATGCAGCCGGTCGGGCGTCGCCGCCAAGTGGTCTTTGTCAACGACAGCAAGGCGACCAATGCGGATGCGGCATCACCGGCCCTTTCCAGCTATGAGCGGATCTACTGGATTGCGGGTGGTCTGCCCAAGGAAGGCGGCATCGCAAGCCTCGCACCACTCTACCCGCGCATTGTGAAGGCTTATCTGATCGGTGAGGCTGCTTCGGCCTTTGCTGCGCAGCTTGGTGACCGGGTGCCTTACGAGATCTCGGACCATCTGGAGCGCGCCGTGGCCCATGCGGCTGCCGATGCCGATCGGGATGGCGACGCTTCTGCCGTGATGCTGTCACCGGCTTGCGCAAGCTTCGACCAGTACAAGAATTTCGAAGTCCGCGGCGATGCCTTCGTGGGGCATGTGGCGGAGCTCGATGCAGTAACGATGCTGATCGACCTGCCGACAGGAGGTAAATGAGATGGTAAGCCGCGTAGAGAGGGGGCCGGTCGCTGACTGGTTCTGGACGATCGACCGTCTGTTCCTGATCACCTTCGTTCTCCTCATGGGGATCGGGCTGATGCTCTCCTTCGCGGCGTCTCCGGCGGTTGCCGAACGTCTCAATCTCGACAGCTTCCATTTCGTCAAGCGTCATGCCTTCTTCATGATGCCGGCCCTCGGCGTGATGATCGGGCTTTCCTTCCTGTCGCCACGCCAGGTGAGGCGCATGGCCATGCTGATCCTTGCAGCCTCGCTGATCATGATGGTGCTAGTTCTGTTCATCGGCCTTGAGGTCAAGGGGGGGCGACGCTGGCTGTCGATCGGCTCGATGTCGATCCAGCCATCGGAATTCATGAAGCCGGCCTTTGTCGTGATCTGTGCATGGTTGTTCGCGGAACACGCGCGGCAACCGGAAATTCCGGGGAATCTCTTTGCGATCCTGCTGTTCGGTATCGCCGCAGCCCTCTTGATCGCGCAGCCTGACCTCGGTCAGACCATCCTGATCGGCAGCGTCTGGGGCGCGATGTTTTTCATGGCCGGCATGCCCTGGCTCTGGATCGTCGTGCTCGGCGCCTTGGGCAGCGTCGGCTTCTTCGGCGCCTATGTGACCCTGCCGCATGTTGCCGGGCGAATAGACCGGTTCCTGACCGGGGAGGGTGACACATTCCAGGTCGACACTGCGCGCGAGGCGATCATTCGTGGCGACTGGTTCGGCCAAGGCCCGGGTGAGGGCATCGTCAAGCGTATCATCCCCGACAGCCATACCGACTTCATCTTCTCGGTCGCGGCAGAGGAATTCGGCATTGTCTTCTGCATGGTACTGGTTGCCATCTTCGGCTTCCTTGTTCTGCGGGGTCTGAGCCACGCCTATCGCGAGCGCAATGACTTCAACCGTCTTGCCGTCTCCGGTCTCGTGCTGCTGCTCGGCGTGCAGTCGATGATCAATATCGGCGTCAATCTCGAACTGCTGCCGGCCAAAGGCATGACGCTGCCGCTCATTTCTTATGGCGGATCGTCGATGACGGCGATCTGCGTTACCGCCGGCTTCATCCTGGCGCTCACCCGCCGCCGTCCGGAAAAACGCGCGCAGGAGCGCAGCCTGTTCCGGTCTGTTGCGGGCGTACCCGCGGAGTAATTGCGTATGACCAAAGGCATCGTCCTGCTCGCCGCCGGTGGCACCGGCGGACATCTCTTTCCGGCCGAGGCGCTGGCGCACGAGCTAAAATCCCGTGGCTACGGTGTGCATCTGGTGACCGACAGGCGCGCCGAACGCTATGCCGGGACTTTTCCGGCAGATGAGATCCATACCGTCTCCTCGGCCACGATCGGCTCGAAGAACCCGGTCGCTGTCGTCAAGGCGTTTCTGTCGCTCTGGCGCGGTTATCGCGAGGCGCGGAGCCTTGTGTCGCGGCTGAAGCCGAAGGCCGTCATCGGCTTTGGCGGATATCCGACGGTTCCTCCGCTGTTTGCGGCGGCCGGTCTCGGTGTGCCGACTGCAGTGCACGAGCAGAACGCCGTCATGGGCCGCGCCAACAAGCTTCTCGCCTCGCGGGTTCGCGCAATCGCTGGCGGTTTTCTGTCACCGAGCGGTGAGCATGCGGCGAAGATGGTGTTGACTGGAAATCCCGTGCGGCCAGCGGTGATTGCCGCGGCAGCACAGCCCTATTCGCCATCCGGAGACACGGCGCCGTTCAATCTGGTGGTCTTCGGTGGAAGCCAGGGGGCGCAGTTCTTTTCCGACGCCATCCCAGGCGCGATCCGGCTGCTGCCAGATGCTCTGCGTGCGCGGCTCGTCGTGACGCAGCAGGCGCGCCCTGAAGACCGTCAGAAGGTCATCGACAGCTATGCGACGCTCGGCATTCGCGCCGATGTCGCGCCGTTCTTCAACGACATGGCTGAGCGGCTGGCAGCTGCCCATATCGTGATCTGCCGCTCCGGGGCTTCGACGGTCTCGGAACTCGCAGTCATCGGTCGGCCGAGCCTTCTCGTTCCCTATCCGCATGCGCTTGACCATGACCAGGCCGCAAACGCTGCAGCGCTCGCCGCTCAAGGCGGAGCGCAGGTCATCCCGCAGGCGCAGCTTTCCACCGACAGGATCGCAAGTCTTCTGACGGAGGCGATGGAGGGGCCTGATCGGCTCGCCACGATGGCGGCTGCTGCGAAAAGCACGGGCAAGCCCGATGCGGCCGGCTTGCTCGCAGACCTCGTAGAGGCTATTGCCGCCGGCAAGGGCATTGCCCAGTCGAAGGGAGCCACACAATGAAAATGCCGAAATCCATTGGCCTCGTCCATTTCATCGGGATCGGTGGCATCGGGATGAGCGGGATCGCCGAGGTGCTGCACAATCTCGGCCACAGGGTGCAAGGGTCGGACCAGGCCGAAAGCGCCAACGTCCAGCGTCTGCGCGCCAAGGGCATCGAGGTCTTTGTCGGCCACAAGGCCGAGAACCTGGGTGAGGCGGAGGTCGTTGTCGTTTCGACCGCGATCAAGAAGAACAATCCCGAACTCGTCGCCGCCCGCGAAAAGCTGCTGCCGATCGTCAGGCGCGCCGAAATGTTGGCTGAGCTCATGCGCTTCCGCAATGCGATCGCCGTCGGCGGCACGCATGGCAAGACCACGACCACCTCGATGGTCGCAGCGCTTCTCGATGCCGGCGCGCTCGATCCGACTGTCATCAATGGCGGCATCATCAATGCCTATGGCACCAATGCCCGCATGGGCGAGGGTGAGTGGATGGTGGTCGAGGCTGATGAGTCCGACGGCACCTTCCTGAAGCTGCCGGCGGATGTTGCGATCGTCACCAATATCGATCCGGAGCATCTCGACCATTACGGCACCTTTGACAATGCACGTGCGGCTTTCCGCCAGTTCGTCGAGAATGTGCCGTTCTATGGTTTTGGCGTGATGTGCCTCGACCATCCGGAAGTACAGGCGCTGGTTGGCCGCATCGAAGATCGCAAGGTCATCACCTACGGTGAAAACCCGCAGGCGGACGTTCGCTTCTCGAATGTGCGGCTCGATGGCACGCGCTCTATCTTCGACGTCGAAATCCGTCGTCGCCGCACCGGCCGCGTCTTCAACTTCAATGACCTGGTCCTGCCGATGCCGGGCCGGCACAACATTTCCAATGCCTGCGCCGCAATTGCTGTCGCCAACCGGCTCGACATTTCGGAAGAGGCGATCCGCAAGGGACTGGCTGGTTTTGGCGGCGTCAAGCGGCGCTTCACGCTGACCGGGGCTTCGAACGGCGTGCAGGTTTTCGACGACTACGGTCACCACCCGGTGGAGATCAAGGCCGTGCTCCGGGCCGCGCGCGAATCGTGCAAGGGGCGGATCATCGCCGTGCACCAGCCGCACCGCTTCAGCCGGCTTGCAAGCCTGTTCGATGACTTTGCCAACTGCTTCAACGATGCCGACACGATCTTCCTGTCGCCGGTCTATGCAGCGGGCGAAGAGCCGATCGAGGGGATCGATTCGGAAGTGCTGGTCTCACGGATCAAGTCCGGCGGTCACCGCGATGCGCGCTACTTGGCCGCGCCCGAACAATTGGCCTCCCTCGTCGCGGGCATTGCACAACCGGGGGATTTCGTGGTCCTGTTGGGGGCGGGCAACATTACCCAATGGGCTGCTGCCCTGCCGACGGAACTAGATGCAATTGCGGGAAAGTCTTGAATGAAACAGGTGGATGGGGAAAAGCTTCTGGCCTCGCTCGGCCCTGAAGTCAACGATCTCAAGGGGCGGCTGACGCCTGACGCGCCGATGGACAGGGTGACCTGGTTCCAGGCTGGCGGCCTCGCCGAACTGATGTTTCAGCCGCATGACGTCGAGGATCTGGCCGCGTTCCTCAAGCTTCTGCCCGAAGAGGTGCCGCTGACGGTCGTCGGCGTCGGCTCGAACCTGCTCGTGCGTGACGGCGGGATCCCCGGTGTGGTGATCCGTCTCTCTGCCAAGGGTTTCGGCCAGGTCGAGCTCGCGGGTGAGAACCGTATTCGTGCGGGTGCGATTTGCCCCGACAAGCACATTGCCGCCATGGCGATGGACAACAATATCGGCGGTTTCCACTTCTACTACGGCATTCCCGGTTCGATCGGCGGCGCGATCCGCATGAATGCCGGCGCCAATGGCGGCGACACGGCCGGCCGGCTGGTCGAGGTCGAGGCGGTCGATCGCAAGGGCAAGGTGCATGTCCTGTCGAATGCCGACATGGGCTATAGCTACCGCCATTCGGCAGCGTCCGAAGGCCTGATCTTTACCAGCGCTGTTTTTGAGGGTTATCCGGAAGAGAAGGCCAAGATCCGCGCGGATATGGATGCTGTTCGGCACCACCGCGAGACGGTACAGCCGGTCAAGGAAAAGACCGGCGGCTCGACGTTCAAGAACCCTGAGGGCCATTCGGCCTGGGAGCTGATCGACGAGGCCGGTTGCCGCGGTCTGATGATTGGCGGGGCGCAGATGTCGTCGCTCCACTGCAACTTCATGATCAATGTCGGCCACGCCACGGGCTACGATCTCGAATATCTCGGCGAGACCGTGCGCCAGCGGGTGTTCGAAACCGCCGGCATCAAGCTCGAATGGGAGATCAAGCGCCTCGGCATCTTCATGCCCGGCCGCGAGGTCAAGCCGTTCATGGGTTCGGTATCGGCCTAGTTCGCTGTGCTTGCCCCCACGAAGTTTTAACTTCACTAATCTAGGCTCCCCGTGGTTGCGGGGAGTTTCATGTTCGATCTGGTCCATCTCTGGGTGATACGACAATTGACGCTTGGCGAGTTCTCCTCGCGGCGCGCGGTCGTGTCGAAGGCCGCCTTGATGGCGGCTAAGATTGCCGTCTTCGCCTACCTCCTCAACATCGTTGGCCACCTGATTCTGGTGGCGCTCGGGCTACTGCCCTATCCGCTCGGGCCAGCGCTGGTGGTGGCCACCATGCTGACGCCCCCGGTTTCCTTCATTGTTGCCGTCATCGCTTATTCTGTTGTCGGACTCGCGATCTATGATCTGGGCATGTCACGCCAGCGTTTCGAAATGCTCAGCCGGACCGACATGCTCTCTGGCCTTATGAACCGCCGCGCCTTTCTCGACACTTTCGAGCAGGTACGTGGGCCGGTTGCCCTGATCGTGCTCGACATCGACCGCTTCAAGTCGATCAACGACACGCTCGGCCACAAGGCGGGAGACGACGTCATCGTGCGTGTCGCCCAAAGCCTGACACATGCACTGGGCGAGGGGGCGACGGCTGCCCGTATCGGCGGTGAAGAGTTTGCCGTCTTGCTTGCCGGTCCGCGAGCAGAAAGTGCGTCCGATCTCGCGGAGGCGATCCGTCACGCCGTCGAAGACATGGGCTTCGAGGTTGCCGGGCGTCGGATATCGGTCACCGTCTCCGCAGGCGTGTCGGAGGGTGTTTCGGAACTCGGATTCAGCGAATTGTTTTCCAGTGCGGATCGCGCCCTATACATCGCCAAGGCTGGCGGACGGAATCGAATCGTGCACGCCAAACACCTCGCTGATGCGTCCCCGGATGCGTCTTATCCGACAGTTTCGCATGCGGAGACGATCCCGTCTCGCCTGACGGCCTGACGGGCACACTTTGTCATTTCTTTCTTGAATCCATGGCTTTATCGATGCTGCTTCAGGTCTCTGATGAGCCCTGGATCCGGCCTGTTTGCGGGTGAAGTTAACGAAAGTAAACGGTTCATTAACCTTAATGTTGTTGAACTGACGCCATAGAGCCGATGCGGTCGACGCGATGGTCGGCCGGTTCAGGGATTTGCGAGGCGTAAATGAGTGGCAAGCATGTCGCGGTTTTGATGGGTGGATTGTCCTCCGAGCGGCCCGTGAGCTTGTCGTCGGGTGATGCCTGCGCTGCCGCCCTCGAAGGTGAGGGGTTCAAGGTCACCAAGGTCGATGTCGGTCGCGATATCGGCCGTGTTCTCCAGGACCTGAAGCCGGACGTTGCCTTTAACGCCTTGCATGGTCCCTTCGGTGAAGACGGCACGATCCAGGGCGTGCTCGAATATCTCGAAATTCCCTACACACATTCCGGCGTGCTCGCCTCCGCGCTCGCCATGGACAAGAAGCAGGCGAAGATCGTGGCGGCCCAGGCGGGTATTCCTGTCGCTGAGGCCGCCGTTATGAACCGCCTCGATATCGGCAATAGCCATCCGATGGCGCCGCCCTACGTGGTGAAGCCAGTGCGCGAGGGCTCCAGCTTCGGTGTCGTCATCGTGCGCGACGACATGGCTCATCCGCCGCAGATCCTGACTTCCAGCGAATGGCGCTACGGCGATACCGTCATGGTCGAGCGCTATGTGGCGGGACGTGAGCTCACCTGCGGCGTGATGGATGGCAAGGTGCTTGGTGTGACCGAGATCGTGCCGCTCGGGCACAGCTTCTATGATTACGACTCCAAGTATGCGGCAGGCGGCTCGCAACACGTTCTTCCTGCGGAAATTTCACCGAAAATTTACCAAAAAATACAATCATTGGCGTTGAAGGCACATCAGGCGCTCGGGTGTCGCGGAGTGAGTCGGTCAGACTTCCGCTACGACGATCGCTTCTCCGAGGATGGTGATCTCATCTGGCTGGAACTCAACAACCAGCCCGGCATGACCCCGACCTCGTTACTGCCGGAAATGGCGGCCCACGCGGGCTATGGTTTTGGTGAATTTGTACGTTGGATGGTGGAGGACGCTTCTTGTTCTCGTTGAGCGGCAACAAACTGGCTGATGCTTCCGGGGTTTACCCCGCTGCTCCGCTCGCCTCCGCGGAGGCCAAGGTGCTTCCGCGCCCGCTGCGTCGCGTCGTTCGTTTCGTGATCAGCCTGTTTTCCGGTCGGACCGTTTTGCCTCGCCATCTCGGCAAGGTCAGTCTCGGCGCCTTCTACGGCCTCGTCTGCCTGCATGGTGTCGTTGTCGGTGGCCATGGTCCGGTCGTCATGCAGACGCTCACGGCCTCTGCCGGTTTTGCGGTCGAGGATATCAGCGTCTCAGGCAACCAGCATACGTCCGAAATCGACATTCTCCAGCTGCTCGGTCTCGATGGCTCCACCAGTCTTCTCGGTCTCGACATCGCGACTGCCCGCAAAGCGCTTTCCGAGCTTCCCTGGGTCGAATCGGCTGAAGTTCGCAAAGTGTATCCCTCGACCGTCGAGGTGGTGCTGCGCGAGCGTCAGGCCTATGGCATCTGGCAGCATGGCACGGATCTTTCCATCATCGAGCGCTCGGGTTCGGTGATCGCGCCGCTGCGCGACAACAAGTTTGCCTCGCTGCCGCTGTTCGTAGGTCGTGATGCGGAGACGGCAGCGGCCTCCATCGATGAGGAATTCTCCAAGTGGCCATCGATCGCTTCGCGAGTGAAGGCTTTCGTTCGGGTCGGTGGCCGTCGTTGGGATGTGCATCTCGACAATAGGGTCGTCGTTCGCCTGCCGGAAGGGAATGTCGCCGGTGCGTTGGCCCTGCTCAACCGCTTCGACGAAGAGCAGCAGGTTCTCTCGCGCGATATCGCCGTGGTCGATCTGCGCTTGCCCGATCGTGTCGCCGTCCGCCTGACATCTGCTGCTCTGGAGCGCCGCACGGCTGCTCTGGAGGAGCGTCGCAAGGCCCTCAAGAAGCTGGAGCAGAAGATATGAGCATCTTTGGTGGCTCTTCCTTCGGTCTCCCGCGCACGAAGCCGCTGTCTTCGAAGCGTGCGCATGTGGTTTCGGTGCTCGACATCGGATCGACCAAGGTCGTCTGCATCATTGCCCGGCTGACGCCGCGCCGCGAATCCGCAGTCCTTCCGGGGCGCACCCACAATGTCGAGGTCATCGGCCTCGGGCATCAGCGCTCGCATGGCATCAAGTCCGGCGTGATCGCCGATCTCGATGCGGTTGAAAACGTCGTGCGCCTCGCCGTCGATGCGGCCGAGCGCATGGCGGGCCTCACGGTCGAGAGCCTGATCGTCAACGTCTCTGCGGGCCGTATCGGCTCGGATGTCTACACGGCTTCAATCGATCTTGGTGGTCAGGAAGTGGAGGCAGGCGATCTGCGCAAGGTGCTGATTGCCGCTGGCCAGCAGTCCCAGGGCAACGACCGTGCGGTCCTGCACTCGCTGCCGACGGGCTTTTCACTTGACGGAGAGCGGGGAATCCGTGATCCACTTGGCATGTATGGCGATGTTCTCGGCGTCGACATGCACGTGGTCACGGCCGAACGGGCAGCGCTTCGTAATCTGGAGCTCTGCATCAACCGCGCCCATCTGACCGTCGAGGGCGTGGTTGCCACGCCTTATGCCAGCGGCCTTGCTGCTCTGGTCGACGATGAGGTGGAACTGGGTTGCGCGGCGATCGACATGGGCGGTGGCATGACCACCATCTCGGTCTTCGCCGAAGGTAAGTTGATCCATACGGACGCCATCGGGATCGGCGGTCACCATGTGACAACCGATCTGGCGCGCGGGCTTTCCACCCGTATCGAGGATGCAGAACGTCTGAAGGTCGTTCACGGTTCGGCTGTCGCCAACGGCGCCGATGATCGCGAACTCGTGTCCGTCCCGCCGATCGGCGAGGACGATCGCGATCAGCCGACCCAGGTTCCGAAGGCGCTCCTGACCCGGATCATCAGCGCGCGGATCGAGGAAACCCTCGAAATGCTGCGCGACCGGATACAGAAGTCGGGCTTCTCGCCGGTGGTTGGGAAACGCGTCGTTCTGACGGGTGGTGCGTGCCAACTGACGGGCATGCCGGAAGCGGCCCGCCGCATTCTGGCCCGGAACGTGCGTATCGGTCGTCCGATGGGTGTGTCGGGTCTGCCGGCCGCTGCCAAAGGACCTGCCTTCTCGACGGCGGTCGGCCTGACGATCTATCCGCAGATGGCGGATCAGGAAACACATGCCGGGCAGGGCGGGTTGTTCTCGCCCTTCGGCAACGGAAACAGCCGGTTCGCCCGTATGGGCCAGTGGCTGAAAGAGAGTTTTTGAGTTCACCTTCCGACCACAAGGTTCGGCCAAGGGAAATCTGTTGAAATGACATGGCCGGCTTGGCGATGCGGCCGGAAAAAGAAGGAACGGGTACCATGACCATCAAGCTGCAGAAGCCAGATATCACTGAGCTGAAGCCCCGCATCACCGTCTTCGGTGTCGGTGGCGGTGGCGGCAATGCCGTCAACAACATGATCACCGCTGGTCTGCAGGGCGTCGATTTCGTCGTCGCCAACACGGATGCCCAGGCGCTGACCATGACCAAGGCCGAGCGGATCATCCAGCTCGGTGTCAATGTCACCGAAGGTCTCGGCGCCGGTTCTCAGCCGGAAGTCGGTCGTGCCGCCGCTGAAGAGTGCATCGACGAGATCATCGATCACCTGAACGGTACGCACATGTGCTTCGTCACCGCCGGCATGGGTGGTGGTACCGGTACCGGTGCTGCTCCGGTCGTCGCCCAGGCTGCTCGCAATAAAGGCATCCTGACCGTCGGCGTCGTCACGAAGCCGTTCCACTTCGAAGGCGCTCGCCGCATGCGGCTCGCCGAATCCGGCATAGAAGAGCTGCAGAAGTCGGTCGACACTCTGATCGTCATCCCGAACCAGAACCTCTTCCGTATCGCCAACGATCGCACCACTTTTGCCGACGCTTTTGCGATGGCGGACCAGGTGCTCTACTCGGGCGTCGCCTGCATCACCGACCTGATGGTCAAGGAAGGCCTGATCAACCTCGACTTCGCGGACGTTCGTTCCGTGATGCGCGAGATGGGCCGCGCCATGATGGGCACCGGCGAAGCATCCGGCGAAGGCCGAGCCATGCAGGCAGCCGAAGCTGCGATTGCCAATCCGCTGCTCGACGAAACCTCGATGAAGGGCGCTCAGGGCCTCTTGATCTCGATCACTGGTGGTCGTGACCTGACCCTGTTCGAAGTCGACGAAGCCGCGACCCGCATTCGCGAAGAAGTCGATCCGGACGCCAACATCATCCTTGGTGCGACCTTCGACGAAGCGCTGGAAGGTATCATCCGCGTTTCGGTCGTCGCCACCGGCATCGACCGTGCGGCTCTGGCCTCCAAGGGCTTCGAAGCGGCACCGCTCACAAAGCCTGCTATGCGTTCTTCCGCGGCCGTTGCTCCGGCACCGGCCGCATATCAGCCTGCAATGGCGCAGGCCCCCAAGCCGACCATGGATCCGGTCGCAGACACCATCCGTTCGGCTGAAGCAGCCATGGAACGCGAACTCGAAATCGCCGCTGCCCGTCAGTCGCTGAGCCAGCCGCAGGCAGCTCCGCAACAGGATTTCCGTCCTGCCAGCAGGCTCTTCGCCTCGCCGGCACCGGAAGCCGCTCCGGCACCGCTGATGACACAGCCGGTCGCTCCGGCGCCCGTCATGAGCCAGCCGGCGCCGGTCATGCAGCAGCCCGCTCCCGTCATGCAGGCGCCCGTCGCGCCGGCACCGATGGCGGCTGAGCCCCGTATGGCGCCCGAGCCGGTCCGCATGCCAAAGGTCGAGGACTTCCCGCCGGTGCTTCGCGCCGAAATCGACCATCGCGCCCAGCCGGCTGCTCCCGCAGCCCAGGACGAGCGTGGCCCGATGGGTCTCCTAAAGCGCATCACCAACTCGCTCGGCCGTCAGGCTGAAGAGGAGCAGGTGATGGGTGACATGACCGGTTCGGCACCAGCGGCACCCTCGCAGCAGCGCCGCCCGCTCTCGGCCGAAGCTAGCCTCTACGCGCCGCGTCGCGGCCAGTTGGACGATCACGGTCGCGCCACGCCGGCACGGGCCGCCAGCGAAGACGACCAGCTCGAAATCCCGGCTTTCCTGCGCCGTCAGACAAGCTGATTTTCTGCCACGAGTCACGGACGAAACCCGGGTCGAAAGGTCCGGGTTTCTTGCATTTCACGGTCTGTTTCAGGAGGTTGAATTCTTGAATTTAATCAATGGCCTGGCTTCGTTACAAAGCGAAAGAATCAGTGATTTGGCTGGAAGGGCCGTGCCACGTATGTATGTGATCGAAACAGGACTCAGCTGTCCTATGACGCAAGTTTGCGACGGGTTACTTCAGATCCACCGCCTCGTCGCATCATTTTAAGGCTAACGGAATGGCAATTGCTTTGCTCGGATTTCAGACCACGATCGCAGCACCGCTTACGCTGACGGGAATCGGGGTCCATTCGGGGCGAGACGTCACGATCACCTTCCAGCCGGCCGAAGCCGGAACGGGTATCGTGTTTCAGCGACAGCATGACGATGGCTCGACCAGCGAATACCGGGCAGTCTCTGCCCATGTCGGCAATACGGATCTTTGCACCGTGCTTGGAACCAACCCGGCCCGCTCCGTAGCGACGGTGGAGCATGTCATGGCCGCGCTCTATGCGCTCGGACTCGACAACGTCATCGTTGAAGTCGACGGTGCCGAAATGCCGATCATGGATGGCAGTTCCGAAGTCTTCATCGATGCGATCGAGCAGGTCGGGATTTCAAATCTCGGCGTCAAGCGCCGCTACATTCGCGTCACCAAGCCTGTCCGTATCGAATCGGGTGCTTCCTGGTCCGAGTTCCGCCCCTATGACGGCACGCGCTTCGAGGTCGAGATCGATTTCGACAGCAAGCTGATCGGCCGACAGAAGTGGGAAGGCGACCTGACGGCAGAGACCTTCAAGAACGAACTTTCGCGTGCGCGCACCTTCGGCTTCATGCGCGATGTCGAACGCCTCTGGGCCGCCGGTTTTGCGCTGGGCTCGTCGCTCGAAAACTCCGTCGTCATCTCGGACGACGACACGGTTATCAATGTCGAGGGCCTGCGTTACGAGAAGGACGAGTTCGTCCGTCACAAAACGCTCGATGCCGTCGGCGATCTGGCTCTGGCCGGCGCCCAGTTCATCGGCTGCTATCGCTCCTATCGTGGCGGTCACAAGATGAATGCGAATGCGCTGAAGGCGCTGCTCAGCGATCCCACGGCCTATGAAGTCGTGGAGGCTCCGAGCCGTAGCTATCAGGTTCGTGCTCGTGAGTTCGTTCCGGTCCAGGTGCCGGAATTTGCTCCCTGGTCCGCCTGACCTCGGAACTGCCAACTTGAAGTTTGCGCGCCGGCTTCTTTTAGGAGCCGGCGTTTTTGCTGGGCGGCGGAAGATACTGAAGAAACGGCACTTTCTGGGCGCCCTGCCACAAAAATGCGTTAAAGTCACATCACTGCGTTGCCCTAGTGCCGCTTTTGTGGCTAGAAACGCCAGTTGAAGGCGACGGTTTTCAAGCGGCGCTGCAATCGGGATCATTTCGAATGAATCATGTGGGATCGGTCGTTGTGAAGAAAGCCGCGCGTATTGCAGGCCTGTGCGTAATGATGTCGGTCGGGGCGGTGCTCGCCGGGTGCCAGTCCGACCCGGATATCGACATCAGCAAGCTCGCCGCCGAAACCGAACCGCCGGAAGTGCTCTACAATCAGGGCCTCGCCAATATCAAGGCGGGCAATATGAGTGAGGCGTCGCGCAAGTTCGATGCCGTCGATGCGCAGCATCCGTTCTCCGAGTGGTCGCGCAAGTCGCTGGTCATGAGTACCTTCACCAAATACCGGCTTGGCCGCTATGCGGACGCGATTGCCACAGGCAACCGCTACATGAACCTCTATCCGGGATCCGAGGATGCGGCCTATGCGCAGTATCTCGTCGGCCTGTCCTACTGGAAGCAGATCTCCAGCGTCACGCAGGACCAGCGCAACTCGGTGAAGACCATCGAGGCGATGCAGCGGGTGGTCAACGACTTCCCGGATTCGGAATATGTCGATGATGCCCAGGCAAAGTTGCGTTTCGCCCGCGACCAGTTGGCCGGCAAGGAAATGCAGGTCGGACGGTATTATCTGGAGCGCAAGGAATACCTCGCGGCCGTGTCGCGCTTCCGCGTCGTGGTAGAGCAGTATCCGAACACGAACCAGATCGAGGAAGCGCTGGCGCGCTTGGTCGAGTCCTATTTTGCAATGGGTGTCGTTTCCGAAGCCCAGGCGGCAGCTGCGGTTCTTGGGCATAATTATCCCGACAGCCAGTGGTATGCCGACAGCTATGCGCTGTTGCAGAAGGGTGGTGTCGAGCCGCGCGAGAATTCCGGGTCGTGGATCACCCGCGCCGGTCGCAGGCTCCTGATCGGGACCTGACCGGTCCATCGTCACGAAGTGAGAAACTGAGCCCATGCTGGTCCAGCTGTCGATCCGCGATATCGTTCTGATCGAGCGGCTGGACCTTGCCTTTGAAACCGGGCTCTCCGTGCTGACCGGCGAGACGGGCGCCGGTAAATCCATTCTCCTCGACAGTCTTTCCCTGGCACTCGGCGGGCGTGGCGATGGCTCGCTCGTGCGTCACGGCGAGGACAAGGGGCAAGTGACATCCGTCTTCGACGTCGGCAACGGCCATCCCGCCAGGACCCTGCTCAAGGGCAATGGTGTCGATGATGATGGCGATCTGATCTTCCGTCGCGTTCAGTCTGCCGACGGCCGCACCCGCGCCTATATCAACGACCAGCCGGTCAGTGTGCAGCTCATGCGCCAGGTCGGCCAGCTTCTCGTCGAGATCCACGGCCAGCACGACGACCGCGCCCTGATCGACACCAATGCCCATCGCATGCTGCTGGACGCTTTCGCCGGGCTGACGGACGAGGCCGTCGATCTAGGGGAGAGCTATCGCCGCTGGCGGGATGCGGAGCGCAGCTACAAGACGCACAAGGCAAAGGTGGAAGCGGCAGCCCGGGAGGCGGACTATCTGCGCGCCTCTGTCGAGGAGCTGGAGACACTTTCACCCCTGGACGGGGAAGAGGACGATCTGGCCGAGCGGCGCTCCGCCATGCAGAAGTCGGAGCGGATCGCAGGCGACATCGCCGAGGCTTCGGAATTCCTGAATGGCAATGCGTCCCCCGTGCCGCATATCGCCTCCCTGATGCGTCGGCTGGAGCGCAAGAGCCACGAAGCTCCGGGACTGCTCGAAGAGACCGTGCAACTGCTTGGGACTGCGCTCGACACGCTGTCCGCCGCCCAGATGGAAGTGGAGGCGGCGTTGCGGCGCACCGAATTCGATCCACGCGAACTGGAACGGGTCGAGGAGCGTCTCTTTGCGCTCAGAGCTGCCGGCCGCAAATATTCCGTCGCCGTTGTCGATCTTCCGGCGCTCGCTGAAAAGATGGTGGCGGATCTGGCCGATCTCGATGCCGGAGAGGAGCGTCTCGCCCAGCTCGAAGCCGCCGTTCGCGAGACAAAGGGGCATTTCGATCACCTGGCACAGCAACTGTCTGCGAAGCGACAGAACGCGGCTCAGGCGCTCGCCGACGCTGTCATGATGGAACTGCCGGCGCTGAAGCTGGAGCGCGCCCGTTTCATGGTCGAAGTCGCTGCAGATCCCGAGAATGCGACGGTCGATGGCATCGACACCGTTGAATTCCACGTCCAGACCAATCCGGGCACCCGTCCGGGACCGATCATGAAGGTGGCCTCGGGTGGCGAACTCTCGCGATTCCTGCTGGCGCTCAAGGTCGCGCTCGCCGATCGCGGTTCGGCACCGACACTCGTCTTCGATGAAATCGATACCGGTGTGGGAGGTGCAGTGGCCGATGCCATCGGCCAGCGGTTGAAGCGGCTCTCCGCCAAAGTACAGGTATTGTCCGTCACCCATGCACCGCAGGTCGCGGCACGCGCCTCGACACATTTTCTGATTTCCAAGGGGCCGACCGGCGATGCGGGCGACAAGATCGCGACTCGCGTGGCGATCATGGAGCCGGAGCATCGCAAGGAAGAGATCGCGCGCATGCTGGCGGGTGCATCGGTGACCGACGAAGCGCGGGCGGCAGCGGCCAAGCTGCTCGCAGCCGGGGAATGATTTTCATCCGCCTTCTCTCGGTTGCGCTTCCCACCAAAACCTGTTTCGCTGGTCCGCTATGCTTGAAGTGATCCAGATCTACTGGGCCGAGACCCTTGCCGTGCTGTCCGTAGTTTTCGGCACGGTCGCCGCCACCCACGCAGCCATGACCAAGCGGGAGGTTCGCTCGGCGCTCGGCTGGGTGGGCATCATCATCCTCTCGCCCCTGGTGGGCGCGATGATCTATGCCGTGGCCGGTATCAATCGCATTCGCCGCGCGACGCTGATTTCCCGCCGTGCCCTCGAACTGGACGAAATCTGGCGCAGCCTGTCGCTCTATGCCGTGAGCCGGGAGGCGGTGGCCGCACAGTTCGGCAGCCGGTTCGGGCAGATGAAGCTGCTCGGGGACAAAGTGACCCGGCATCCGCTGTCGTCCGGCAACCAAATCACGATGCTCACCACCGGTGAAGAGACATTCGATGGCATGTGCCAGGCGATCGAGAAGGCGCAGTCCAGCATCATCCTCGAGACCTATATCTTCGATCGCGATGTCGTCGGGCTTCGCATCGCAGATTGCCTGATCGCGGCGCACCGGCGCGGCGTGGCGGTGCGTGTCATCGTAGACGCCGTGGGAGCACGCTATAGCGTGCCCAGCATCATCGGCTATCTGGAGCAGGCCGGTGTGTCGGTCGCCACCTTCAACGGACAGGTCATCATGGGGCTGCGGCTCCCCTATGCCAATCTGCGTACGCACCGGAAGATCCTGGTGGTGGACGGTGCGACGGCCTTTGTCGGGGGCATGAACATCCGTGCCGGCTTTGTCGGGCCTGATGGCGCACGCGACACGCATTTCCGCGTGTCCGGTCCCGTCGTCGCCGACATTCTGGCGGTCGCGGCGGAAGACTGGCATTTCGAGACGGGCGAAGTTCTCCTGGGTCCGGAATGGCGGGTGCGGCTCGACGATTCTCTGCCCGGGTCAGGGACCTCGATCCGTGCCGTGGTATCCGGGCCGGACGCCCATATCGAAACGAACCATCGAATGCTTCTTGGGGCCTTCTCCGTCGCGGAGCGGTCGATCCGGATCGTCTCGCCATATTTCCTGCCGGATACCACCTTTATCGCCGCGCTGAACACGGCGGCACGACGGGGCGTGCAAGTCGATGTGATCGTGCCCGCACAGAACAATCTCGCGATCGTGGCGCGGGCGATGATGGGCCAGTACGACCAGATCCTGCGCGAGGGTTGCCGCGTGCATCTGTCGAGTGGCACTTTCGATCATTCCAAGCTCATGGTCATAGACCGGCAATGGTGTTTCATCGGGTCGTCCAATCTGGATTCGCGCTCGCTGAGGCTCAATTTCGAGATCGACCTCGAAGTCTATGACCGGGTTCTCGCCGAACAGATCGAGGACCGGATCGACCAGCGTCTGGCAATGGCGCATCAGATGACGCTCGAACGTCTCAAAGCACGTTCCTTGCCAAACCGGCTGCTCGACCGCTTGTTCTGGCTCGGATCGCCCTATCTTTGACCGAGAATGGCTGTCCGTGGCCGTGATGGCCGCGACCGGCTTTCAGCTTAACCGATGACGGATGCACCTGGCGTGATGAAAAAGACCAAGCCCAGCCTCGCCCGAACGATGGTGACCTCCCTGCGCAATCGCAAATCGCGGCCGGGCGAGCCCAGCGCGTCCGGGCCTGCCGACGGTGTAATGACCGTCGCCTCCTACAATGTGCACAAATGCGTAGGCACGGACGGCCGCTTCGACCCGGAGCGGATCATCGACGTGATCCGCGAGATCGGCCCCGATGTGATCGCGCTGCAGGAGGCGGATCAGCGATTCGGCGAGCGGTCCGGTCTGCTCGATCTCAACCGACTCAGGCTCGAAACCGGTTTGCTGCCGGTCCCCGTCATCGCCGGTCCGAAATCGCACGGCTGGCGCGGCAATGTGCTCCTGTTTCGCGAGGGCATCGTGCGCGACGTGCACCAGATTGCCCTGCCGGGGCTCGAACCGCGGGGCGCACTGGTCGCCGAAATCGATCTCGTGGGCACGGCGGGGCTTCGCGTCATCGCCGCGCATCTCGGGCTGTTGCGCTGGGCACGTCGGCAGCAGGCCGACGTGATCCTCGATCTCCTGCAGAGCCGTGACCAGCGCCCGACGCTTCTAATGGGCGATTTCAACGAGTGGCGGCTGGGGCCCGGCTCGGCGCTGACCCGGCTCGAGCCCATCTTCGGTCCGCTACCGCCGGCGATCCCGAGCTTTCCGGCGCGGCTGCCGGTGCTTTCACTCGACCGGATCATGGCCAACAGGACCGGGTTGATCGCAGATCTGACGGTGCACGACACGCCGCTCGCCCGTGTCGCGTCCGACCATCTGCCGCTCACCGCGCGTCTCGATCTCGGCAAGGTGGAGGACTGAGGTCCGGGCCTTTTCATTCGCCGATTTTCCGCTAAACCCGACTGGAGATTTCCGGAGGTTGCCATGGCTGTTGACACCATTCCCGTCGAAACCCTGAGCGAGGAGCAGGCGAAGGCCGAGTTGCAGCGGCTCGCAGCCGAAATCGCCCATCACGACGCGCTTTATCACGGCAAGGACCAGCCGGAGATCACGGACGCGGACTACGATGAACTGAAGCGTCGAAACGACGCGATCGAGGCACAGTTTCCGCAGCTGGTGCGCACCGACAGTCCGTCGCAGCGGGTGGGTGCCGCACCCGCCGGGATCTTTGCCCAGGTGGTGCATGCAAGGCCGATGCTGTCGCTCGACAACACATTTTCCGACGAAGACGTGCAGGATTTCGTGTCTTCCGTCTATCGCTTCCTCGGGCAGATGCCGGATAACTCGATCGCGTTCACGGCCGAGCCGAAGATCGACGGGCTCTCCATGTCGTTGCGCTACGAGAACCGCAAGCTGGTGACGGCCGCCACCCGCGGCGACGGAACGACCGGCGAGAACGTTACGGCCAACATCCGCACGATCCGCGAGATCCCGCAGGAACTGCCCGCCGACGCGCCCGATATCGTCGAGGTCCGCGGCGAGGTCTACATGGCGAAATCCGACTTCATGGCGCTCAACGCCCAGATGGAAGCGGAGGGCAGGCAGACGTATGTCAACCCGCGCAACACTGCCTCGGGATCACTGCGCCAGCTCGACCCGAAGGTGACTGCGAGCCGCAACCTGCGCTTCTTCGCCTATGCCTGGGGCGAGATGAGCCAGATGCCGTCCGATACCCAGTGGGGCATGGTTCAGGTGTTCGAGCGCTGGGGCTTTCCTGTGAACCCTCTGACCCGCCGCCTGACTTCCGTCGCGGAGATCATCGGGCACTACAGTGACATCGGGCTCAAGCGCGCCGATCTGGACTACGATATCGACGGCGTGGTCTACAAGGTGGATCGGCTGGATCTGCAGGCCCGACTCGGTTTCCGATCGCGCTCGCCGCGCTGGGCAACGGCCCACAAGTTCCCGGCGGAGCAGGCTTTCACCACAGTCGAAGCCATTGACATTCAGGTTGGGCGCACCGGTGCCCTGACACCGGTCGCCCGGCTCACGCCCGTGACGGTGGGTGGTGTCGTCGTGACCAATGCCACCCTGCACAATGCCGATTACATCGAGGGCATCGGCAATTCCGGACAGCGAATCCGCGACGAGGAGCACGACATCCGTATTGGCGACACGGTGATCGTCCAGCGCGCCGGAGACGTCATTCCGCAGGTGCTCGACGTTGTGCTGGAAAAGCGGCCCGAGGGGGCGGCGAAGTATGTCTTTCTGACGAAGTGCCCGGTCTGCGGCAGTCATGCTGTGCGGGAGAAGAACGAGAAGACCGGCAAGCTGGATTCCGTCACCCGTTGCACGGGCGGGTTCGTCTGCCGTGCGCAGGCTGTCGAGCACATCAAACATTTCGTCTCGCGCAATGCCTTCGACATCGAGGGGCTGGGCACCAAGCAGGTCGATTTCTTCTTCGAGAGCGAGGATCCGGCCCTGATGATCCGCACGGCGCCCGATATCTTCACTCTGAAGGCCCGGCAGGACCAGTCGTTGACCAAGCTAGAGAACATCGAGGGTTTCGGCCGGGCGAGCGTGCGCAAGCTGTTCGAGGCGATCGACGCGCGGCGTGAGATTGCGCTCAACCGCTTCATCTTCGCGCTCGGCATCCGTCATGTTGGGGAGACAACGGCGAAGTTGCTGGCGCGGTCCTATGGCAGCTACGGGGCTTTCTCCGAGGCGATGCAGGCGGCCGGACCGAAGTTCGGTGAGGCCTGGAACGAGCTGAACAACATTGAAGGGATCGGCGAGGTCGTTGCCGCTTCTATCGTCGAGTTCTTCAAGGAGCCGCGCAACCTTGAAGTCGTGCAACGCCTGCTCGACGAGGTGCGCCCGCTCGATGCAGAAGTCGCTGTCACCACCGGAAGTCCTGTTGTCGGCAAGACCGTCGTCTTCACCGGATCGCTTGAGCGCTTTACGCGTGACGAGGCGAAGGCACGGGCCGAGAGCCTCGGCGCCAAGGTGGCCGGATCCGTTTCGAAGAAGACCGATTACGTGGTGGCCGGTCCCGGCGCCGGCTCGAAGCTCGACAAGGCGCGCGAACTGGGCGTCCAGGTGATGACAGAGGACGAATGGCTGGACCTGATCGCCAGCTGATCAGGCAACGCTGAAGGCGGCGTCCGGCAGGTCGACGGCCGGACTGTCGACATGCGCGGTGCGCGGAAGGTCGCGTTCGAGAACGATGCGATTGCGGCCGGCGGACTTGGCGATGTAGAGCGCCCGATCGGCAGCGGCATAGACGGCGGAAAAGTCCCGGATCGGGGTGATGTCGGCCAGACCACCGGAAACCGTGACGCTGATCGTGTGATGGACCGTTTCGATCTGGCGATTGGCGACGGTTCGCCGGAGTCTTTCCGCGAGCGACACCACATCTGCAAATTCCGCGTCCCGGAACAGGATGGCAAACTCCTCGCCGCCAATGCGTGCGACAAGATGCGGCGCGTCGGCGACTTCCTTCAGCATTTCAGCGACCGAAACGATCACGTCGTCACCGGCCAGATGCCCGTAGCGGTCGTTGATCTGCTTGAAGCGGTCGATGTCGATGATCAGCAAATGTCCGCGCTCCACCTGCGAGAGGTCTTCGATGAAGGCGCGGCGATTGAGCAGGCCCGAGAGCATGTCGGTCCGGCTCATCTGGCGGAATTCGAGCCGCGTGCGGGCGAGATGAATGACCGCGTAGCCCATGTAGAGAGAGCACAGCATGGTCAGAGCGAAAGACACGATGAAAGCGATGCCGCAGCCGATGGCGAGATCTCTCGCCAGTGGATTGAGAAGAAGGCCGAGAGCGTGGAGTGCAACCAGGATCGCCGCCACCATAATGCAGGCCAGCAGAGATGTGCGAATGGACAACCGTGTCGCAAAACGCATCACGGGGTCCCAATTGTCGAACTCTGTCAGTCCAATGTCGCGGATAACCCACGCCTCAATCTGTTTCTTCAACATCAGTACCGCCCCTAGAATATGATCTGAAATCACGGATGCCCGTGTGCCACCACATCGACTTCGGTGACGTGAATTATTCTGAAATATCTTTGCCCCAGCGACGGTACGTCTGCTTTCCGGCAAGGTGAACAACCTAGCCCCGACAGTAAAGACGTCACGTACATCTACACCAGATTAGACCTATCACAAATTAAGTTTAGATGAATCTGTAACTCTGGATTGCATCTTCTGCCGTTCCAATACGGTACGTTCACGGATCTGTGAAGCTTGTGGGTTGCAGGCTCAGGCGATAGCGCGACGGGTCGTTGACGAAGAGCAGGCCGCCCCTGGTCGTCGAGCCTGCAGCGACATAGTCGAAGGTCACGTCCGTGGTTTCGACCGGTGCCTGGCCGTCGAGCAGGGCGCCATTGATCTTGACCGCGGCAGCCGTGGAATCCGACGCGTTTTGGACCTGGATCATGACCCTCCAGCCAGTCGCGACGGGCTCGATGTCGAGCACCTGCACCGACAATTCCGGCGGGCGATCGTCCGTGTTCATGGCTTCCCACAGGATCCAGCTGGTGATGGAGATCACGATCAGGGTTGCGACGAGACCGGTCAGCCATTCGACCCAATGGGGGCTGATCTGCTCTGCGTTCTTGCTCAGACTTAAACGGGTCACGATTTTTTCCTCACAGGATAAGACGCGCCGCGGCTGCGCCGATGGCTGCCGGGAAAGACAGGACGACGACCGTCAGGATCGCTTGTGCTGTGCCGAGGTCGTCCAATCGACCGAAGGTCCACAGGGCATAGAGGCTGACGGCGAGCGCGACCACATAGCCGGGAAGGGTGAAGCGAATGAAGGCGTGCCATCCCGGCGTTCCCTCGGCGAGACTGTGACCACCGCGAAAGGCGAGCGCATAGACGAAACCGTGCATGAGAAAGATCGACAGGGTCAGGAGCCCCAGGGCATGCCAGGCGGTCATCTTGTGGGCCAGCAGAATCATCTCTTCGGTCGGAGCGAGATTGAGGGAGAGGAAGAGTGCACCGACCGCCATCATGAAGAGCTCCGTGGCGTAGCTCGTCTTCGGCGCCTCGCGGGGGTCGTCTTCGTCTTCCTCGGTGTCGTCATCGTCGCGCATGCTGAGCTGGCTGCGGCCGAGGAGGGCGCCGATGCTGGCGGGCACCGCCTGGACCGCAACCATGCCTACCCATTCGCGGGGTGCCATGTCGACCGTGATGACGCCGAGCAGGACAAGGATGAGCGCACTCGCCAGAACGCCCATGCCATAGGCGACGATCGCGTCTCGGGCAGATTCGCGCCAGGTGGCGGTGTGCTCGAAGCCTATGCGGTGGGAGAGGCCGACGAGAAGAGGAAGATTGAGAACGAGCAGCATAAGCAGACGCTCACGCTCCATGTAGAAGCCGAGGAACCACATTTCCATGGTCATCAGCATGGGGATGGAAAAGAGCAGGGCGCCTGCCACACCCCTTGCAATTCCGACGAGGAAACGGTTCACGCGTTCCCGTTCGGGCCGTTCCAGATGATCGACTGCTGCCATTGTTCCACCGTCCCTTGCCGCGCAGGAATGCGCGAGTGACAATGGTTGTTCCACCTCGTGGAAACGAAGACGCCAGCCCGAAGGCTGGCGTCAATCGTTCGTCTAGATATTGGTGAAGGCGATTGCCCGTCGCCGAAAGTTCAGACCTTCGGCTTGTAAGGCTTCTTCTTTGCACCGCCGGCGGCGCCCCGGTCTTCGAACTTGCCCTTCGGCTTGCCTGCATAGGCTGGCTTGTCGCCCTTGGGCTTGCCAGCCCAATCAGGCTTGGCAGACTTGTCCCAGGCATTGGACGCGCCTTTCGGCTTCTTGAAGGCGGGCTTGGCCGGAGCGTCGCCCCAGACTTCGGCATCGGTCGCGGCCATCGCGTCACGTGGCGCGCGAGGGGCTGCATCGTCCTTGCGGGGATAAGGCTTCTTGTCGCCGAATGGCTTCTTCTCGCCATAGGGAGCCTTGTCGCCGAAAGGCTTGCGTTCACCGGAAGACTTCCGGTCGTCCGACTTGCGGTCGCCATAGGCCTTTTTCTCAGAATAAGGCTTGCGGTCGCCTTCCTCGCGCGGCGGGCGAGCGGCTCGCTCCTTCGGAGCAGCGTTGAAATCTGGCATGCCGGGAAGCTGCGACAGTGTGATGCCGCGTTCCATTGTCTTGTTGGGGCCTAGCGCGCCGAGGAAGGTATCCAGCGCGCTTGCGGCGATCTCGACGAAGGTTTCCTCGGGCTGCATCTTGATGGCGCCGATTTCGTTCTTGGTGATGTTGCCATTGCGGCAGAGCATCGGGATCAGCCAGCGGGGCTCTGCATTCTGGCGGCGGCCGACAGAGACGGAGAACCAGACACTCGCGCCGAAATCCCCGCGCGGCTTGGTCGCGGAATTGGCCGGGTTGGCGTAGTCAGGCTCCTTGCGGGCTTTGCCGGCTTCGAGGCTGACGGGGATCAGGTCTTCCGGTGCCGAGCGATGGCCGCGCTGCAGGCGCAGGAAGGCGGCAGCGATCTGTTCCGCGCCATGTGTCGCGATCAATGCCTCGATCATCGGCACTTCGTCTTCGCCGATCGCCTGGGTCAACGACGGATCGGCCATCAGGCGTTCGTCGTCACGGGCCTGAACTTCGTCTGCAGACGGCGGCAGCGCCCAGGTCGGGCGCACATTGGCGCCGCCGAGCAGGCGTTCTGCCTTGCGGCGGGCGCTGTTCGGCACGATGAGAGCAGACACACCCTTGTTGCCGGCGCGGCCGGTACGGCCGGAACGGTGCAGCAGGGTGTCGGAATTGGTCGGCAGGTCGGCATGTATGACGAGCTCAAGGCCCGGTAGGTCGATGCCGCGGGCGGCAACGTCTGTCGCGACGCAAACGCGCGCACGACCGTCGCGCATGGCCTGCAGCGCATGGGTGCGTTCGTTCTGTGAGAGTTCGCCCGACAGCGCGACAACGGAGAAGCCGCGATTGTGCAGGCGGGCCGTCAGGTGGTTCACGGCGGCGCGGGTCGAGCAGAAGACGATGGCGTTCTTCGCCTCGTAATAGCGCAACACGTTGATGATAGCGTTCTCGCGGTCGGGATTGGCAACGGCGAGTGCCCGGTATTCGATATCGACGTGCTGCTTCTGCTCGGAGACCGTCTCTATGCGGCGGGCGTCGCGTTGGTAGCTCTTGGCCAGGTCGGAGATCGAGCGCGGCACGGTTGCTGAGAACATCAGGGTCCGGCGCTCGTCGGGGGATTGCTGCAGGATGAATTCGAGATCTTCGCGGAAGCCGAGATCGAGCATTTCGTCGGCTTCGTCGAGCACGACGACCCGCATCTGCGACAGGTCGAGGGCGCGGCGCGTGATGTGGTCGCGCAGGCGCCCCGGTGTGCCGACGATGATGTGGGCGCCGCGTTCCAGCGCACGGCGTTCGTTGCGGATGTCCATGCCGCCGACGCAGGAGCCGATGATGGCGCCGGTCTCGGCATAGAGCCATTCGAGTTCGCGCATGACCTGCATTGCAAGTTCGCGCGTCGGTGCGATGGCGAGTGCCAGCGGTGCGCCGGCGCGATCGAAGCGGCCACCTTCCGGCAGCAGGGTCGGCGCCATGGCGAGACCAAATGCGACGGTCTTGCCGGAACCGGTCTGGGCTGAGACGAGCGCATCGCGACCTTGAAGGTCGGGGTCGATCATCGCCTGCTGCACGGGGGTAAGGGTCTCGTACCCGCGCTTGCGCAAGGCCTCAGCGATCGCCGGGACGATGGCGTCAAAATCAGTCATGAATTGGTCTTTCGAATGTGATGGATGGTGCGGGCGAAAGCACCGCGCCCGCCGATTGCGGGTATGTTTGCGCTGTTCCTACTCGCAAGGACCCGGAAAGTCGAGGGGGAGGAGGCGAAAAGCCGTCGGATGGTGAAAGGGGGATGACGTGGTGCCTTGCCCGAATCCCTCCTGCGCCCTATGGCATGTTCATGTCTATCTCCGATTTCTCCGGCAGAACCATTGCCATCGACTTCGAGACCGCAACGGAAGCGCGCGCGAGTGCCTGTTCGATCGGGCTTGCCTTCATCGAGAGTGGACGCGTGGTGCGGATCGAAGAGCGCCTCATCCGGCCGCCGCAAAACCGCTATTCGCCCTTCAACATCGCCATTCACGGGATCCGGCCCGAGCATACTGCTCATGCTCCCGATTTTGCCGAGGTCATGGCGGAGTTCGTGGCTGACTTCGAGGGCGCACGGATGATCGCGCACAATGCGTCCTTCGATTTTTCCGTGCTGAGGGCCTGTCTCGACCTCTGCGGGTTGGAATATCCGGATGTTTCTTATCTCTGCAGCGTGAAGCTCGCGCAGCGCCACTGGCCGGACCTCGGATCGCACCGGCTGAACGTGCTTGCGGCCCATCTCGGTCTCACTTTCCTGCATCACAATGCAGCGGAGGACGCTCGCATCTGCGCAGAGGCTTGTATCGCCATGGCTGTGGAGGCCGAGGTGGAAGACCTTTTCGAACTCGCGGTGAAGCACGGGCTCAATCCGGGTCGGCTGCATAGGCAGGGATATGACGCCTGCTCCTTCGCCCGCAAGCCGAAGAGCAAGGCGGCCGCCTTGCAAGCCTGAGGTGACATCCTATCTTCAGGGATATCACAAAGGAGTGAAGTCGATGTCGATCCGTCAAGCCGCCGCCGCCGCTGCCATTTTTGCTGCCACGGCGGCTCCTGCCTCGTCCGAAGTCGTCGGAAAAGTCGGCGTCGACTGGGTCGGCAACGACATCGTCGTCGAAGCGGTGATGGACCCCGATGTGAAGGGAGTGACATGCCACGTCACCTATTTCGACCGATCTCTCATCGACCGCCTGTCGAAGGGCAACTGGTTCGAGGATCCTTCCAACAATTCGATTGCCTGCCGTCAGACCGGGCCAATCGAGATCGGCGACATCGACCTGTCGCAAGAGGGTGAGGAAGTTTTCCGGGAGGGGCTTTCGATCATCTGGAAGTCCCTCGTCGTCAACCGCATCTACGACAAGGAAAACGACACGCTGATCTATTTGGCGCATTCGCGCCAGGTGGTGGAGGGGTCGGCAAAAATGGCGATTTCGACCGTGCCACTGTTCAATCAGAACGTCGTCTGGACCTCGGGAAAACCCCAATGATCGACCATATCAGGTGGTATCGGGACTTCGCCGTATCGATGTGATGGAGGTCACTTTCACGGGTCCTATTCCGCATCCATGGATACAGGGTCGGTGTCGCGTCCCCCCAATTTCGCAGCCGGCGGGAGAGTAGCCTGTTCAACTCTCCATCAAAAAGACGCCCTGGAGCCCATCGGATCCAGGGCGTCTGTGGTTCAAATCAACGATCGATTACTTGACGTAGACGATCTTGCCGCCGTTGGCTGCTTCTTCAACGTGGAATACGTTGGCAGCCTGGACGCTTTCGGCCTGCATGGCCTGGGCGATCGCCGGATCGGCGCTGATCATCGACTGAGCAGCCGCCATCGATTCCGAGCTGTTGGCCAGCTGCTCGAGGCGGGTGTGCTCAGAGCGGTTCTGGTCGTTGTCGAGGCTGTCGAGGCGGACAATGCTCACGCCTTCGGTCGACATGGCCGTCGAGTTCGTGGTGGTCGTGGTGTCGACCATCGGGTCGGCGGCGGTCTGTGCGAGAGCTACGCCCGAAACGGAGGCGATGGACATGGCACCGGCGAGCGCGAGCTTTACTGCAGAATTCATGGTCTTTCTCCTTGGTTTCTCTTCAGAATTTCTTGCTTCGTTAGAAGCTGACAGGAAAACGCAAGACCGTGATCAGGGTTCCGGTTGAACCAAAAAATATTTATAAATTATAATCAATATTCGCCATAACATCATACAAACGTAAAGAACGCCATCGGTGGAGCCGATCGCGTTCGGTGTAAAACTGACGGAAAAATGCCCCCCGGATACGGGGCATTTTCCTGGGAAGGGTGATGGGCTTAGGCGGCTTGCGCCAGTTCGTCGGCGATGACCGTGTCGAGGTTGAGGAAGCAGACCATCGATTTTTCGAGTGCGACGATGCCGCGGCAGAAGGCGCGCTGGGCTTCCGGAATGATTTCCGGTGCGGGCTGCAGGTCTTCACTCTTGATCGTCATCATGTCGGACACCTGCTCGACCAGAAGGCCGACCAGCTTGCCGGCGATGTCGGTGACGATGATCGCGGCGCGCTCCGACGGTTCGGTCATCTTCATGCCGAGGCGGCATGCCATGTCGATGACCGGGATGACGGCGCCGCGCAGGTTGATCAGACCGAGAACGTAAGGCGGGGTGTGCGGCATTGGCGTCACCGGTGCCCAGCCGCGGATTTCGCGGATGGCCATGATGTCGATGCAGAATTCCTGGTCGCCGAGATGGAACGATACGATTTCCAGATACGCACCCGACTGTTTGATGGCATTGCTCATGGTCAGAACTCTTCCCAGTGTTCTTTCGCTGCGGCAGCTGAGGCTGTTGCCGAAGCAGTTCGGTTAAACGATCCCGCGACCTTGTCCATCAGCGCCCGTGCGGGAGACGGTTTCTGAGGGGAGGCGGCGCGTGCCGGCTCCTGATGTTGGACATGAGCAGTCTGGCCCAAGGTCACCTTGAACTGCCCGACGAGGCGCGAAAGGTTTTCCGCATCGCTCGCCAGTGTGTGGCTTGCCGCATTGGTCTGCTCTACCATCGCGGCATTCTGTTGCGTGACCTGATCCATCTGGCCGACGGCCGAATTGATCTCGCTCAGACCAACCGATTGTTCTCTCGCGCTGGTAACGATTGCCTTAACATGCTCGTTAATTCGTAAAACATCTTCGCCGATCCGGTGCAGCGCCTGTCCGGTCGCAGTCACCAGCTCGACCCCGGAGCGCACTTCGTCATTGGATCGTGTCACCAGTGTCTTGATGTCGCGAGCGGCGTCGGCAGCCCTTCCGGCCAGCGCCCGAACTTCCTGGGCAACGACGGCGAAGCCCTTGCCGGCCTCGCCGGCGCGCGCTGCCTCGACGCCCGCATTGAGTGCCAGGAGGTTCGTCTGGAAGGCGATTTCGTCAATGACGTTGATGATCTTGCCGATCTCGTCGGTCGCGTCCTCAATGCGGTTCATTGCGGCCATTGCCTCGTTGACCACCGCACCGGATTTTTCGGTGTAGTCCTTGGCGTTGTCCACCATGTGGCTCGCCTCTTCGGCCCGCTCGGTCGCGCCCTTGACCGTTTCGGTGATCTCGGAGAGAGCCGCAGAAGTTTCCTCAAGTGAAGCGGCCTGCTGTTCGGTGCGGCGGGCCAGATCATCGGCGGCGCTGCGCATCTGCTGGCTGTTGGCGTGGATCGAGCTGCTGTTGGACGATATCTCGGTCATGACCCGCTTGAGGTTCGTCGCCACTTCGTTGAAGTCTGTGCGCAGCCGTTCGAGATCAGGCGGGAAGGGGGCCGTGATGGATGCGAAGAGGTCGCCCTTCGAAAGCCGCGTCAGGCCTTCGCCGAGCGCATCGACAGCACCCTTCAAGGCTTTCGTATCAGCTTCCATGCTGGCAGTGCGGGTTTCGCGTTCCGTCTCGTTTTGCAGGCGCTGCGTCCTGGTCGCTTCTTCCAGGTCGCGCTTGTCGATGGCGGCCTTGCGGAAGATGTCGGCCGAACGCGCCATTCCGCCGATCTCGTCACGCCTTTCGGTGGCATCGACCTCGGCGTCGTAGTCGCCATCGATGATCCGTTGCATGCTGTTGCGCACCAACCGGATGCCATTGGCGATCGAATTGCCGTGCACGAGCTGGAGCACGATCACCGTGATGAAGGCAATACTGCCGAGCCAGAGCTGGAACTTCAGAGCCTGATTACTCGTGTTCGTGGCCCCGTTGACATAGTCTTCGACGAGATTGCCGCCGAGTGCTGACATATTGTTCAGCACGGTCGCCAGACGATCGCCGGCGCCGTCGATCGCATCGTCGATCGCAGCGTAGTCTGCCTCCGGCGCATTCGTCTCGACCATGCGCTTCAGATCGACCTGGATCGCCTGCGTCACCACCTTCAGGTCTTCGTCATAGGTGCCGACTTCGCCAGGTATGCCCGCCTGTGTCGCAATGGTCTTCAGAACCGCGGCGCCATCGACGAGCTGTGCGAGTGCCCCGTTGATGATTTCGACACGCTCGGGCTGGATCTGCCCTTCTCCGCGATCGATGATCGTGTCCATGGCGGCCAGAACCATGCTGGCATTGGCGAGCCGCATCTCGTTGATGCGCTCAACCTGGTCCTTGATGACGATCGAATCGTGGATCGCGGCCGATATCCGCGTATTCTGATACCAGCCGACAGCCAGCATCGAGCCGATGCCGACCACTGCGGCGGCTCCCAAGGTCATCAAACGCTGCCTGACCGACAGGTCTCTACCCGTAATGAGATTGAACATATGAGTCCCCAGCCTCGATCCCGGCGGCCCGTGCGCGCCGGTGATGTGTCATGCGAAGCCGAGGTGGATTGGTCCCGGTGGACGGTCATGTCCGCTTGACCTTGCGGGCCAAAACGCTCACGCAGAATCTCGAATATTAGTTAATCTAGAACTAATCGGGGGAAATTTCTTGGCAAAGGGCAAGTCACTTCGTCAGCTGGCGGTGATCGCGCGGCAATACAGATGCCACGTGGCGTGACCTGCGATGGGCAGGACTACGAGCAGGCCGAGAAACAGCGGTACGAGTGCAGCGATCGCCAGGCCCGCCACGACAAGTCCAAATGTCAGCATTGGAACCGGGTTTTCGATGACGGTGCGTATGCTCGTGAGCATCGCGGTGACGAAATCGACGTCGTGGTCGAGAAGCAGCGGCATGGAGATCACGGTCGTGCTGAAAAGAATGGTGGCAAGGACCGCACCGACAAGCGTGCCGATAGCGAGGAAGATCAGTCCTTCCGGTGTTGTGAGGACGACCTTCGCAAAAGCATCCAGCGCGGCTGGAATGCGAAAGCCCAGAAACAGAGCCATCAAGAGGCGGACCTGATAGATCCAGATCCAGAAAATGAACATTACGACAAAGGCCATCCATGACAATTGCCGCTCCCGCTGGCGGAAGACCTCGGCCAACACTGCTGTCCAGCTGATCTTTTCCCCGTGCCGGTGCCGTCTGCTGATTTCGTAGAGACCCACTGCCACGAAGGGGCCGATCAGAGGAAAGCCGATGGCGACAGGGATGATCATCCAGGGCAGATGATAATAGGTCAGCGTCACGGTGATGAAGAGACCGCCCAGTGTATAAATAGCGCCGAAAAACAGGCCGAATGTCGGATAGGTGCGGAAATCCCGCCAGCCATCGACCAAGGCCGCGCGGACATCATCCAACTGCAGCTTGTTGATCTGAAGTTTTGGCATGGAGCCCCGTTGGAGTGCCTGCTGTTCCATTGGTCCCTCCCAAGACGTCTGGTGCTGCAACAGTCTGTCAGCAAATCGCGTTTCTGGTCCTTGATATCCGTCAAATCGAAAGTATCGGCATGAAAATCTTGCGTTCCATCCTGCCAGAACTGCGCTAAGATAGAGTCATGTCCGATATCGCCCGCGCTCAAAGATGGTTGCCTTACACGGCCCTGCTTCTGGCCGCGACGCTGTTCACCGTTGCGGTCTTCCTGGGCTGGATGCGATTCGGCGGCGAGATCTTCCTGTCCCTGATCGAAAGTGGTCTTGCCTACTGCTTTTGACCTGGACGCAACCGTGACAAATCGGCGCTCTGTCCTGCAATTTCGTGGAGTTGAATTGCCATCCGCGTCGCCGGGGATTATCCGGCGCTACAAGGATTTCAAACGCTAAGGAATTGCCAGAATGAAAACGGTTAGAGTGGTCTTGTGGGCGGCGGTGGTCGTCATGGCGGGTGTGCTTGGTTGGCTGACCTATCAGGTCACGCAGTCCAAGGAACAGATCGCCGAAGCACCCTTTGGCGTGCCTTTCCAACTCGTCGATCAAAATGGCCAGCCGATCACCGAGCAGGCCCTCCGGGGCAAGCCGACCGCGCTCTTCTTTGGCTTCACCCATTGCCCCGAGGTCTGCCCCACCACGCTGTTCGAACTCGATGGCTGGATGAAGACGGTCGATCCCGATGCGAAGGGGCTGCAGGCCTATTTCGTGACCGTGGATCCGGAGCGGGATACGCCGGAGATCCTCGGCCGCTACGTCTCCAATGTCACCGACCGGGTGAAGGGCATCGCTGGCGATCCGGCCAAGATCGCCGAAGTCGTCAAGGGTTTCCGCGTTTATGCCAAGAAGATCCCGCTCGACGAAGCGCAGCCTGACGGCGACTATACGATGGACCACACCGCTTCCGTTTTCCTGCTGGATGCGGATGGGCGTTTCAAGGGCACGATTGCCTATGGCGAGAATCCCGATACGGCGATCAAAAAGCTCGAAAACCTGATGAAGAGCTGATGTCTGGCCCTTGGCCGGAGGTTGCCATGGCGGCGATTGCGTTGTACCGCAACGCCTGACCGTCCCGACCTCCGAGGAATACCGACCGTGAGCGAAATTCGCCTCTATGTGAGCACCACCGAGAAGAACGCGAACCGGATCCTGGATCTGATGAGCTTTGCCTTCGGTGAGGAGGATTATGCGATCGCGACCACCGAGGTCGACGAAAAGGCGGATATCTGGGAGGCCTCCGTCTACCTGATGGCCGACCAGGAAGAAGAGGTCATGCAGCGGGTCCGGGACCTGCTCGCCGAGGAATACCCCGATGTGACGGTCGCACGGGAGGTCATCCCCGATATCGACTGGATCGCCAAGTCGCTCGAGGGGCTGAAGCCCGTGCGCGCCGGGCGCTTTCTCGTGCATGGCTCGCATGATCGTGACAAGGTCCAGGCGCATGACGTCGCGATCGAGATCGACGCTGGCCAAGCCTTCGGAACAGGCCATCACGGCACGACGGCGGGCTGCCTGGAGGTGATCGAGAAGGTGGTGCGGTCTCGCAAGGTCCGAAACGCGCTCGATCTCGGAACAGGCAGTGGTGTGCTCGCCATCGCCGTTCGCAAGCTGCTTCCGGTGCCAGTCCTGGCAACGGACATCGATCCGATTGCCGTTCGGGTGGCGAAAGAGAACGCGCGGCGCAATCAGATCGTCGAGGGCATCGACTTCCGTACGGCACCCGGTTTTCATTCGACTGCATTTCGCGAATACGGCCCGTTCGAGCTCATCATCGCGAATATCCTGGCGCGGCCGCTGATCAAGATGGCGCCGCAGCTGGTGAACCACCTTGCACCGAACGGCTCGGTCGTTCTCTCCGGCATTCTGGCCGAGCAACGCTGGAAGGTGATTGCGGCCTACAGTGCGCAGGGCCTGTCGCATGTGAAGACGATCTGGCGCAATGGCTGGGTTACCATTCACTTCACGCAAGGGAAGGGCTAAGACGTTACGTCAGCCTCTGCGACAATAAAATAAAAAGGCGGCCCCGCAAGGAGCCGCCTTTTTTGGCACCGGCATCATGCCGCGCCGAAGTCCGCGAGCGTGGGAGGAGCGCTCAAGCGGATGCTAGAATGGACGATCGTTGCCGACCGCCGCTGATCAGATGATCGAACGCTGATGGGGACGACGACGCAGTTCATCGCGGGTCAGGCCCATGGCGGCCAGCGATGCGTCGTCGAGCGACAGAAGTGCGCCCGTTGCATAGAGATCGGCACGGCGCTGGCGTGCCTCGACAAGATTGTTCAGGGCGGTGCGCAGGAAAGACTTGGCCATCTCTCGGTTCCTTCTAAGTTTCGGACGCTTGTTCAGTCGTCCTCGATGATCCTGATATAGTCCTATCGGCTCGTGTCAGTCAGATGGCCTCGAGCAGAGGAGATCTGCGTTTGTTGCATGGCAACATGAGCTTCGCCTGAAATTGTGGCATATCTGTTTTAGAAGGGCGGCATCTGCCGTGAAACGGTGCAGTGAAGGTGGTGAGGGCGGGAAGGCCTTGCTATAAGCGCTGACAGAATCCGCAAACCAGTGTGAGCCAGCCCATGTTTCAGTCCTTCGAGGTCAAGTCCACGCCGGTTCACGGCAAGTCCCGCATCGCAGCGATTCGGGGCCTGTTTGGCGAACTCGGCATCGATGGTGTGCTCGTTCCGCGCTCGGATGAGTACCTGGGCGAGTACGTGCCCGAATCCGCCGAACGCCTCGCCTGGTCGACCGGTTTTACCGGATCGGCGGGCATGCTGATGGTGACCGAAACGCTTGCCGTCGTCTTTGTCGACGGGCGCTATGTCACGCAGCTCGCCCAGCAGGTGGATGCCACCGTCTTCACGCCGGGCGACCTCGTCGGCGAACCGCCGCACAAGTGGATCGAAAACCGGGCGCCGAAGGGTTTCCGCCTCGGTATCGACCCATGGATACATACCGGTGCCGAAGTGCGCCGTCTGGAAAAGGCGCTGGCCGACAAGGGCGGCAGTCTGGTCTTTCTTCCCTTCAACCCCGTGGATCGCCTCTGGACGGATCGCCCGGCCGAGCCGAAGGGCGCTGTGATGATCCAGGCCCTCAAACAGGCTGGTGTATCTGCCGCCGACAAGCTGAAAAAGATCAGCGCCGATCTCACTGAGAAGGACCTGGCTGCTGTGTTGATCACCGATCCCTCGTCGGTGGCCTGGATTTTCAATCTGCGTGGCAGCGACGTGCCGCATACGCCGCATCCGCTGTCGCGGGCGATCATCAAAGCAAACGGCTCCGTTGAACTTTTTCTCGACAGCGCCAAGACCAATCTCGAGGTCGAGAGTTATCTGCGCGACCTCTGCGAGCAGGTGGATCCTGCCATCCTGTCCGAGCGCCTGGAGCGGGTGGCCCGTGATGGAGCCCGCATCCTCGTTGATCCCGATCTCGCGCCATACGCACTCTCCCGTATGATCCGCGACAGCGGTGGCGAGGTGGTCGAAGGCAATGATCCGGCAAAGCTCGGCCGTGCGGTCAAGAACATGGTCGAGCTCAACGGCTCGGCCGCTGCCCATCTGCAGGATGGCGTGGCCATGGTCGAATTCCTCCACTGGTTCGACGAACAGCCGCATGGCAGCCTGACCGAAATCGCGGCGGCGCAGAAGCTGGAAGCGGTGCGCTCATCGGTCGGCGAACGTATGCAGAACCCGCTCAAGGACATCTCCTTCGACACGATTTCCGGGGCTGGCGAGAACGCCGCGATCATGCATTACCGCGTGACGACGGAAAGTGACCGACAGATCCGGTCCGCCGAGATGTTCCTGATCGATTCGGGCGCGCAGTACGTGAACGGTACCACCGACATCACCCGCACCCTCGCCGTCGGCGAGGTGCCGGAAGAGCAGAAGCGTTTCTTCACGCTGGCGCTGAAGGGCATGATCGCGATCAGCACGGCGCGTTTCCCGAAGGGCACCCGGGGCTGCGATCTCGATCCGCTGGCGCGCATTGCACTTTGGAAAGCTGGTGCCGACTTCGCGCATGGCACGGGCCACGGCGTCGGATCCTACCTCTCGGTGCATGAGGGGCCGCAGCGCATTGCGCGGCTGTCGACGCAGGAGTTGCTTCCCGGCATGATCCTGTCCAACGAGCCGGGTTATTACCGCCCGGGCAGCTTCGGTATCCGCATCGAGAACCTGATCTATGTGCGCGAGGCAGAGGTGATCGAGGGCGGTGACCAGCCGATGCTCGGTTTCGAGACGCTGACCTTCGTGCCGATCGATCGTAACCTTGTGGTCGAGGACCTGCTGACGCGCGACGAGCTGCAGTGGCTCGACGCCTATCATGCCAAGACCCGCGAAGAGTTGTCGCCGTTGATCTCCGATGCCGCTACGCGCGAGTGGTTGGAGCGGGCAACGGCGCCGTTTACGCGCTGAGGATCAGCCGATCAGCTGGCGCATCAGCATGACGACGGCCCAGCCGCCGATCAGCATGGGGATAGCGCCGAAGCGCAAGCCGATCAGAAGGGCCGCGGCCATCGCGACCTTCACGTCGATCTCGCCATAGAAGAAGGCGGGTGCGACGAGGGAAGTCAGGACGGCTGCGGGCACGGCGTTGAGTGCCGCCTCCAGGCGCGGCGGCATGGATTTCAGACGCTTGACCAGAACATAGCCGCCGATGCGGGTGAGGAAGGTCGCGGCGGCGGCAGCTGCGATCAGCAGCGTCATGTAGGGGGTGAGGAGTGTGGTCACTGGGCTGCCTCCTCACGTGCGGACGCGGGCAGGGGCATAACCGCGGCCAGCAAGATGCCGGCTAGAGCTCCGACACTGATGTGCCAGGGTGCTCCGATCAGGTGCTGGGCGACGACCGAGACCACGGCGCTGACGGCGACGATCAGGAGAAAATTACCACGCTTGCGGAAGCCGAGCACGAGGCCGAGGAAGTATATCGGCAGAAGCACGTCGATCCCCCAGTCGGCGGGATTGCCCATGACGCTGCCGAGTGCGCCGCCGACGGCGCTCATGGCGACCCAGGGCACGTAGATCATCGCACCAAAGCCGAAATACCAGGGGAAGCTCACCTCGCGACCGCTTTCGCCGCGGGCGACCGCCTCGGCGAATTGCGGGTCCGTCAGCAGGAAGAAGCTCAGCATCTTCTGGGGAAACGTATAGTGGTCGATGAAGGGGGTGAGCGCGGCCGAATAGAGGATGTGGCGGAAGTTGACTGCAAGGATCGAGAGTACGACGACCCACATGGGCACGTCCTGGCCGAAGAGCTCAATACCGACCAACTGGCTGGCGCCCGCATAGACTGTGGCGCTCATCAGTGCCGCTTCCGCGACGGTCTGGCCATTCGCCACGGCAACGGCGCCGAAAAGAATGGCGAAGGGGCCGGCGGAGATGATGACGGGAAGTGCCTTCAGCGCACCTTGGGCGAATTCGGATCGTGACATGTCTGCAATTCTCGCGTTCATCTGCTGGCTAAAGCCTGTTGCCCTGACGTACAAACCAATTCCGCTGATGGAACGACCATCGACATTGATGAGTGCCATTGGCACTGGACGCGGCCGGCGTCTTGTCGAAAAGTCGCACGCGGCATGATGGAGGCGTAAGGAAGTGGCGATGGAGAAGGATCTGATCAGCCGCGAGGAGAAGGAGCGCCTCCTGCTCAAGGTCCAGCGCCACCTCTCGGACGAGGTGGAGATCGAACTCGGACGTTTCGAGGTGGAGGCGCTTGTCGACCTCGTCGCGGACCTGCTCGGCCCGCACTACTACAACAAGGGCCTGCGCGACGCCCAGGCGCTGCTTGCCCGGCAGGTCGACCAGATCAACGACGCGCTTTACGAAATGGAGCGTCTGCCGCAGACGTGACTACTTCTTCGGGCGGATCTGGAAAGTGTGTTCCGGGCCAGGGAAAATGCGCTCCTTGACCTCGGCGGCATAGCCTTCGGCGGCCTTGTCGATGACCTCGGCCAACTCGCTATAGTGCTTGACGAAGCGCGGCTTGAACTCGTTGAACAGACCGAGCATGTCATCGGAGACAAGGATCTGGCCGTCACAGGCCGGTGACGCCCCGATGCCGATCGTGGCTGCCTTTACCGTTGTGGTGATCTCGCGGGCGAGCGGCTCGACCGTGCCTTCGATGACCATGGCAAAGGCGCCGGCCTCGTCAATGGCCTTGGCGTCGCGGCGGATCTTGTCCTGCTCGGCTTCGCTGTGGCCCTTGGATCGGTAACCGCCCGAGGTGTTCACCTGCTGCGGCATCAGGCCGATATGGCCGAAGACCGGAACGCCGCGGCTGACGAGGAATTCGACCGTTTCCGCCATTTCCGCGCCGCCTTCGAGCTTCACGCCGTCGCAGCCGGTTTCCTTCATCAGGCGCACGGCATTGCGGAAAGCCTGTTCCTTGCTCTCCTGGTAGGCGCCGAAGGGAAGGTCGACGATCACGCAGGCGCGGGTCGCGCCGCGCATGGTCGCTTGGCCGTGGGCGACCATCATGTCCATGGTCACGCCAACAGTGGTCTCCATGCCGTAGAGCACCATGCCGAGACTGTCGCCGACCAGAAGCAGGTCGCAGTGCCGGTCGAGGATTCGGGCGACAGGGGTCGTATAGGCCGTCAGCGAAACGATCGGCTTGACGCCCTTGAGGGCTGTGATGTCGGCAGGTGTGAAACGCTTCTGGCGGGGTGGTGTGCTCATGTCAGGCGGCCTCCATGCCGGTGGCGGCCGCTTGGCCGATGATGCTGTTGTCGAGAAGCTTGGTCTTGCCAAAGCGGACATAGAGCAGGACGAGTGCGGTACCACTCACCGTCTCTATCCGCTCCAGTGTGCGGGGGGCACGGATCGCCACGACCTCCGGCTCGGCGAGCGATTCGGTGCGGATAAACTCGACGAGTTTCGCCTCTAGTGTCGGCACGTCACGGATCCCGGTCCGAACCAGGCGCTCGGCCTCTGCGAGCGCCTTAGGCACGATGACGGCTGCAGCGCGCTCCGCGGCGGAAAGGTAGACATTGCGAGACGAGCAGGCGAGGCCGTCGGCCTCTCGTACGGTCGCGACCGGCACGATACGCACAGGCTGGGCCAGATCCTCGACCATCTTCTGGATGATCGTGACTTGCTGATAGTCCTTCTCGCCGAAATAGGCGGCATCCGGCTGCACGATGTTGAAGAGCTTGGTGACGACGGTCGCAACGCCGGCGAAATGGCCGGGACGGGCTTCGCCCTCGAGTTCGGAGCCGAGTTTCGGCAGGTCCACGACCGTCTGCATTGGTTCGGGATACATGTTCTCGACGTCAGGAGCGAAGAGATAGTCGGCGCCTGCCTCATCCAACATGGCACTGTCGCGATCGAGATCGCGGGGATATTTTTCGAGGTCTTCGTTCTTCCCGAACTGCAGCGGGTTGACGAAGATCGAGACGACCGTCACGTCGTTTTCAGACTTGGCGCGGCCCACGAGGCTCAAGTGTCCTTGATGCAGATAACCCATGGTCGGCACGAAGCCGATGGTCTGGCCGGCGCGGCGGCGGGGCGCGAGCTTCTGTCGCAAAGCGGCGATCGTGGTGACGATTTCCATGACCGGCGTCCTCCCTGTCTTCTCACTGGCTCGGCTCTAGCGCTTGCCGCCAAAAAAGGCAATCGCACGAATCCTTTGCAGATTTTTTCTCACAAACCGATTCGGCTGCTGTCGATGATCTCCACGCCTGCCTGGCGCATGGCTTCGATAGCCTCTTCGACGCCTTGCGGATCGATGCCGCGGCAGCCGTCGGCGATCAGGTGGACCGTCACGCCCGGCAGCATGTCGACGGCATCCAGAGCGGAAAACTTGACGCAGTAGTCCGTGGCAAGGCCCATCACGTCGAGCTCGGTCACGCCCTTTGCCTTCAGCCAATCGGCCAGGCCGGTCAGTGCCGTCTGATCGTTGTCGCGGAAGGCGGAATAGCTATCGACCTTGGGGTTCTCGCCCTTGCGCTGGACAAAGTCGATGCGGTCGGTGGCAAGGTCGGGATGGAACTCTGCATCGACGCTATCCTGGATGCAGTGATCCGGCCACATGACCTGCGGCTGGCCGGAAAGCTCGCCCATGTCGAAGGGCTGTTTGCCGCGATGCTGGGAGGCGAAGCTGCCGTGGTTGGAAGGGTGCCAATCCTGCGATGCGACGATGATGTCATAGAGGCCGCTTGCCATCAGGCGATTGGCGACAGGCACGACCTCGTCACCGTCCGAGACCGGTAGGTTGCCGCCCGGGCAGAAGCCATTCTGGATGTCGATGAGCAGAAGGGCCTTCGTCATTATCTCGCTCCAGTTCTTGTGCGGCGCAAGATGGCAATGACAGCGGTGAGGATCAAGGCCGGATTTCTCAATTTGCGCCAGCGTGGAATGAGGGAACAATCGATAAGTTCCATCGTTCCGCTGATGTTGTCCTTAGACAAGATCGCAGCTGGCGGTCATATCTCGCAGTATTCAAGACATCGAATGGAACCGGCATGTTTCTGATTGTTACCGCCGTCGTCTTCGGGATCCTGGGGCTCGTCCTCGGGGCAGGGGGCATACAGCTCCTCACCCTGGGCGGCAGTCCCTATTTCCTTCTCGCCGGACTTGCGCTTCTTGCAACGGCCGTCCTGCTTTTTCTCCGCCGTGCGGAAGCCCTCTGGGTCTACGGCCTGTTCATTCTCGCGAGCCTCATCTGGGCCGTGATCGAAGTCGGTCTCGACTGGTGGCAGTTGGGTCCACGCGGTGGTCTGATCGTCGTGCTCGGCCTGTGGCTGATGCTGCCGGCAGTCCGGAGGCGGCTCGGACCCGTTCATCGGCGTGATCGGGTGGCGGCAAGCATGCTGCCGGTCGCAGTGCCGGTTGTAATTTCCGTCGTCGTTGCCGGCATCTCTCTGTTCGTAGAGCCTTATGGCCGCGATGGGGTGCTGCCGACCGAGCAGGTGGCTGCTGCGCCTGCACTCGGGGGCGACGTGCCCGATGGTGACTGGCACCAATATGGGCGTACCCCCTATGGACAGCGCTATTCCCCGCTCACCCAAATCAACACGGACAATGTAAAGGATCTCAAGATTGCCTGGACCTACCAGACCGGCGATGTGAAGCTGCCGGAGGATGTCGGCGAGACGACCTATCAGGTCACGCCGCTCAAGGTCGGAGACACGCTTTATCTCTGCACGCCGCACAATTGGGCGATCGCCGTCGATGCGGCGACGGGTGAGGAAAAATGGAAATTCGACCCGAATGCGGGTCTCAACCCCGACCGCCAGCACCAGACCTGCCGCGGGGTGACGTACTACAAGGATCCGACCGCCGTCGAAGACACTGTCTGCGCCGAGCGCGTCTACCTGCCGACCTCGGATGCCAGGCTGATTGCGCTCGATGCCGGGACAGGAGCCATCTGCGAGAGCTTCGCAAATGGCGGCACGCTGCAGCTCGAGCAGAACATGCCCTACAACCCGGCCGGCTATTACTATTCGACCTCGCCGCCTGTCATCGCCGCAGGCAAGATCATCATTGGCGGTGCGGTGAATGACAACTATTCGACGCAGTCGCAGTCGGGCGTCATCCGCGCCTTCGACGTCAATACTGGCGCGCTCGTGTGGAACTGGGACAGCGGCAATCCGGAGCAGACGGCACCGCTCGGCCCCGACGAAACCTATAGCGCCAATTCGCCGAACAGCTGGTCGATCTTCTCGGTCGATGAACAGCTGGGCCTCGTCTATATCCCGCTCGGCAACCAGGTGCCTGATCAGCTCGGCATGGGCCGCAGCGAAAACGTCGAGAAATACGCCTCGTCCATCGTCGCGCTCGACGTGAATACCGGACAGGATCGCTGGGTACGCCAAACCGTGCATCACGACCTCTGGGACATGGATGTGCCGGCACAGCCGGTGCTGATGGACCTCAATCGTGACGACGGTTCTGTGGTTCCGGCCCTCATCGGACCGACGAAGCAGGGCGACATCTATGTGCTCGACCGGCGCAGTGGCGAACCGATCATTCCAGTGCGCGAAATCCCGGCACCGGGTGGGGCGATCCCCGAGGACTTCACCGCGCCAACGCAGCCGATTTCGGATCTCACCTTCCGTCCGCCGACGATGACCGAGAGCCATATGTGGGGGCTGACCATCATCGACCAGATGATGTGCCGTATCCAGTTTCATAAGCTGAAATATGAGGGCCAGTACACGCCGCCTTCGCTGGAAGGCACGCTGGTCTATCCCGGCAATTTCGGCACCTTCAACTGGGGTTCGGTTGCGGTCGATCCGGAGCGGCAGGTCATGTTCGGCATGCCGACCTATCTGGCCTTCACCTCGAAGCTAGTGCCGCGGTCGGAGATCCCGCCGAAGGAGGAAGGCGCGACCGGTTCGGAGCAGGGGCTCAACCGAAACGAAGGCGCACCCTATGGCGTGATCATGGGGCCATTCCTCTCGCCGCTCGGCATTCCCTGCCAGGCGCCGCCATGGGGCACGGTCGCCGGCGTAGACCTGCGCTCGGGCGAGGTCGCCTATCAGAAGCGTAACGGCACGGTCTACGACATGACGCCGCTTCCGCTGCCGTTCAAGGTCGGCGTGCCCGGTATCGGTGGTCCGATGATCACAAAGGGTGGCGTGGTCTTCCTGGGTGCGGCCGTCGACAACTATCTGCGCGCCTATGATCTGACGACCGGCGACCAGCTGTGGGAATCGCGGCTGCCGGCCGGTGGCCAGGCGACGCCGATGACCTATGCGCTCGACGACGGCAAGCAGTATGTCGTGATGGTGGCTGGCGGACATGGATCGGTCGGCACGACGCCCGGCGACTATGTCATCGCATACACGCTGCCGGACTGATGTCCGAACTAATCGAACCCGCTCGAAACGCTCGGGCGGGTTCACTTTCGGCACACTTCGGCGTGTCGGGCGTTGCTCCGAAACGGAACGTTAACCATGTGATTCTAAACACATGACGTAACGTGAGGATGTTTCGCATGAGTAGCCAAGCCATGAACGGCACGACCAACCCGACCATCGCCTTCTTTCCGCTTGCGAACCGTAGGGACCTGGTGCGTCGTTCGGCGATCGAACTCGATCGCCTGAATGGCTATGCGGCTACCGAATTCTGGAAGGCGACTTGCCGTGGCCTCGGCAACGAATTGCTCGAACTGGGATGCCCAGAAGACGAGATGCGGGCCGAGATCATGGACTTCCAGGCCGCCGTTCAGATCGAACTGATGTGGCTGCATCGTGAGGAAGCAGCCCAAGGCTGACGGCTATCAAGCCTCAATCGTGATACTTCCTGTTGGCAACGCGGTACAGCGCTTGTCCGCTGTGTCACGCCTCCGCTAAGACAGCGCCATCACAGGACAATCACGAGCAGCGCCTTGGCCAAACTTCATTTCATCTATGCCACCATGAATGCAGGCAAATCGACGCTCCTCCTGCAGGCCGCCTATAACTACCAGGAACGCGGCATGCGGGTCGCGACCCTGATCAGCGCTTTCGACAACCGCGTCGGAAAAGGGTGGATCGGCTCGCGGATCGGTCTCAAGGCGGAAGCGGATGCGTTCGGTCCGGAGGACGACCTCTTCGCCTCCATCAAGGCTGACCACGAGAATTCGCCGCTTTCCTGCGTCTTCGTCGATGAGGCGCAGTTTCTGACCTCGGAGCAGGTCTGGCAGCTTTCGCGTGTTGTCGACGTGCTCGATCTGCCGGTCATGGCCTACGGTCTGCGCACGGATTTTCGCGGCGAGCTCTTTCCGGGATCCCGCGGTCTGCTGGCGATCGCCGACGAGCTGACGGAAGCACGCTCGATCTGTCACTGCGGCCGCAAGGCGACCATGGTCGTGCGCATGGGTGAGGACGGCAAGGCGCAACGGGATGGCGCTCAGGTTCTGATTGGCGGCAACGAGACCTATACGTCGCTGTGCCGACGGCACTGGCAGATGGCGTTCGCGGCGGAAGAGATAACCGACGCCGCCTGAGAACCGGCCTGGCAGTACGTCATAGTGCCACCCCTGGTCTCATCGATGGGACTTATCCGGCCTTCTCGACAAATCCGTCCAGCACGCGCTTCTGACCGGCTCGGTCGAAATCGATCGTCAGCTTGTTGCCCTCGATGGACGCGATGTTGCCGTTGCCGAACTTGATATGGAAGACGCGGTCGCCGACGGAAAAGCGGGAGGGTTCGGTCGCTGTCGATTTGGCGACGAGTTCGCCGTCGATGGTCTTTGCGCGCGGGCCGCTTTCGCCGTAGCCGATCCGCTCGACGGCATGGCCGGAACGATTGCCCCAGTTGTCGCGCGTCGCGTCGGTCTTGTTGGCCTGGGCGCGTTTCCAGCCAGGCGTCGAATAGCTGTTCTGGAAGGGCTCCTGTTTGTCGAAGCGGGACTGGCCATAGGGATTGCGGCCATAGCCGCCATAGGAGGTCTCGGCTTCGGCGACCTCGACATGGGCGGGCGGCAGCTCTTCGAGGAAGCGTGACGGCAGTGTGGATTGCCATAGCCCGTGAATGCGGCGGTTCGATACGAACCAGATGTGGCAGCGGCGCTTGGCGCGGGTAATGCCGACATAGGCGAGGCGGCGTTCCTCCTCGAGGCCCGAGCGGCCACCTTCATCCAATGCGCGTTGGTGGGGAAACAGGCCTTCCTCCCAGCCGGGCAGGAAGACGGTTTCGAATTCCAGGCCCTTGGCCGAATGCAGCGTCATGATCGAGACGGCGTCGAGGTTCTCGTTGGTCTCGGCATCCATGACCAGCGATACGTGCTCGAGGAAGCCGCGCAGGCTCTCGAAGGCTTCCATCGAGCGGATGAGTTCCTTCAGGTTTTCCAGACGTCCCGGGGCTTCGGCCGACTTGTCGTTCTGCCACATGGCCGTGTAGCCGCTTTCGTCGAGGATCTGTTCGGCGAGTTCGGTATGGGGCGTGTTTTCGAGCAGAGACTGCCAGCGGCGGAAATCGGTGACGACGTCGAAGAGCGCCTTGCGTGCCTTGGGCTTCAGTTCGTCCGTTTCGATGATGTCGGATGCGGCCGCCAGCATCGGGATGTCACGGGCGCGGGCGTAGTCGTGCAGATTGCGGATCGTCGTGTCGCCGAGGCCGCGCTTCGGCGTGTTGACGATGCGCTCGAAGGCGAGGTCGTCGGCCGGCTGGCAGACGAGGCGAAAATAGGCCATGGCATCGCGGATTTCGAGGCGCTCGTAGAAGCGCGGGCCACCAATGACGCGGTAGTTGAGGCCGAGCGTGACGAAGCGATCTTCGAATTCGCGCATCTGGAACGAGGCACGAACAAGGATCGCCATGTTGTTCAGCGGGTGCTGGTTGCGCTGGAGCTGCTCGATTTCCTCGCCGACGGCGCGGGCCTCCTCCTCGGAGTCCCAGGCGGCATGGACCACGACCTTGTCGTCGTTCGGATCGACGCGGTCGGTGAACAGCGTCTTGCCAAGGCGGCCTTCGTTATGGGCGATCAGGAAGCCGGCTGCGCCCAGAATGTGTTCGGTCGAACGGTAGTTGCGCTCCAGCTTGATGACCTTGGCGCCGGGGAAATCCTTCTCGAAGCGAAGGATGTTGTCGACCTCCGCGCCGCGCCAGCCATAGATCGACTGGTCATCATCGCCGACGCAGCAGACATTCTGCGGCACGCCGGGCGGGCGCTGAGCCAGCAGCCGCAGCCACATGTACTGGGCCGTGTTGGTGTCCTGGTACTCGTCGACGAGGACATATTTGAAGCGCTGGTGATACTCCTTCAGTACATCCGGGTTCGCCTTGAACATGCGGATCGGATGCAGAAGCAGGTCGCCGAAGTCGCAGGCATTCAGGGCCTGAAGGCGCTTCTGGTAGGCCGCATAAAGCTCGCGGCCCTTGCCGTTGGCAAAAGCGCGCGCATCGCCTTCCGGGATTTGTGCCGGGTCCAGCCCCTTGTTCTTCCAGCCGTCGATCATCTGGGCGAATTGCTTGGCCGGCCAGCGCTTGTCGTCCAAGCCTTCGGCCTGGATGATCTGCTTGATCAGGCGCACGACGTCGTCGGTGTCGAGAATGGTGAAATTAGACGTGAGGTCGACGAGCTCGGCATGGCGACGCAGAAGCTTGACGCCGATCGAGTGGAAGGTGCCGAGCCAAGGCATGCCCTCGACGGCACCGCCAACGAGATGGCCGATTCGCTCCTTCATTTCGCGAGCGGCCTTGTTGGTGAAGGTCACCGCGAGGATCTGGCTCGGGAAGGCACGGTTGGTGGCAAGAATATGAGCGATACGGGTGGTGAGCACGCGGGTCTTGCCCGTTCCCGCACCCGCCAGCACCAAGACAGGGCCATCGACGGTTTCGACCGCCTCGCGCTGTTCCGGGTTGAGGCCGGAGAGATAATCGGGCGCACGGGCCTGGTCGCGGGCGGCCATGGCGCGGGCCGCAATGCCGAGGCCGCCGCCGGAGGGTACGCCCGACCCTGGTGCCGAAACTGGCGCAGGCGACGCGGCCGGCTTGCGCGGCGCAGGCTCTTCATCGAAAAAGGGAATGTCGTCGAAACCGTTACTCATGCGGCTCAATGTAGTGATTCGGGTCGGAAAGGCCAGTGACGGCGTTCTGGTTTTATTCCTCGCGCGCCCCAACCCACGGATTTCCAGCGTCTCCGGGCAACGCTCGTGATATGGTCGAGCGGACAGGATTTTGATCGCATGGCCCGACCGATGTTCACGGCGGCGTGAAAAGACGCGAGATTACAAATCAGTAAGCTTGTCGTTGAGGCATTGCCACTGACCGTTTGCGCCCGATACTTACCGGCTGACATTCCGTTTTACATTTTGGAGCCTTGCATGCCGCTGTGGAAGCAACTCGCCATCAGTCTTGCCGTTCTCTTTGCCGGCCTCTGTTCATGGGTCTATTTTTCACCTGGGGCGGGGCAAACTCTCGTGTCCATGGGGGTTCCGGCTTCCGCTGTCGCGCTGGTGTCGGGAGCGCCCGACGGTGAAGGCCAGGCTCAAGGCGGCCAGGGACAGGGCGGTCAGCAGGCGCAATCCGGTGGCCAGGGACAAGGGCAAGGTGGCGGTAATCGCCGCGGGGGTGGCAACCAGACCATTCTCGTGGCCACACAGCCGGTCACCATGGGCGTCGTGAATGATCGGTTGAGCGCGATCGGCGACGGTGAGGCGATCGAAGCCGTGACCGTCATGCCGCAGGCGTCCGGAACCGTTGCGGAGATCCTCGTCTCCTCCGGCCAGAAGGTAACGAAGGGCGATGTGATCGCCCGCCTCGATCGAGAAGAACAGGTGATCCTGCGGGATCAGGCGGCAGTAGCCCTGCGGAGCGCCAAGGAAAAAGCCGAATCCTACCGAAACCTGCAGAGCTTCTCGCGTCTCGACGTGCTTGATGCGCAGATCGCCGAGGAACAGGCGCAGCTGCAGCTCACCACCGCCGAGCTCAATCTCAAGCGCCGCGACATCGTGGCCCCGATCGACGGCGTGATCGGGATCGTCGGCGTCAGCGTCGGCGACAATGTGACGAATTCGACGGCGATCGTTTCCCTCGACAATCGCAGCCAGCTGCTGGTCGATTTCTGGGCGCCCGAGCGCTTCGTTGCGGCCGTCCGACCCGGCATGCTAGTCGAGGCAAGCTCCGTCTCGCGCCCGGGACAGGTCTTCAACGGCGTGGTCGAGGCCGTCGACAGCCGCGTGGACCAGGCAAGCCGCACGATCCGGATCCGCGCCAAGATCGACAATCCCGAGGATGTCCTGCGCGCAGGCATGTCGTTTGCCGTTTCCATGCGTTTCCCCGGTGATCGCTATGCGGCAGTCAATCCGCTCGCGGTCCAATGGGACGGCGAGGGATCCTTCGTCTGGCAGATTTCCGATAACAAGTCCGTGAAGACGCGTGTGACCATTGTGCAGCGCAACTCAGATCAAATCCTGGTCGAGGCGGCACTCAAGGAAGGTGATATCGTTGCGGTCGAAGGACTGCAGAGGGTGCGAGAGGGCGGCGCTGTCGAGATCGCCGGTGAGCCCAAGGTCGGTTCCGAGGAGGTTGCAGCACGATGAGCTCGACCGAGAACGGTTCCGAACAGTCCGGGCGCAGCTTCACCGCGCTCTTTGTCCGCCGACCGGTTCTGGCGGCGGTCTTGAACACCCTGCTCGTCGTGGCGGGTCTCGCGGCCCTTGCCGGCATCGAGATCCGCGAATTGCCCGACGTCGACCAGCCGGTGATCACGGTCAGCACCGATTATGACGGTGCTTCCGCCGAAACCATGGACCAGGAGGTGACGCGCATCATCGAGGGCGCCGTCGCCCGGGTGAGCGGCCTCAATTCCATGTCTTCGCGCTCTTCGTTCGGTGAAAGCCGGACCACGCTCGAATTCAGCGACAATGTCGATCTCGCTGTTGCCGCCAATGACGTGCGCGATGCGCTCGGGCGGGTGCGCAACCAGTTGCCCGACGACACGGACGAGCCGCGCATCGTCAAGGCGGACGCCGATTCGCAGCCGATCATGCGACTGGCAGTCACCTCAAGCACGGTTTCCATGGAAGACCTGACGCTGCTGGTCGAGAACGAGATTTCCGATCGGCTCGCCGCCGTCGAGGGTGTCGCCGACGTCCAGATCTATGGCGACCAGGAAAAGGTCTTCCGCATCGACGTTAACCAGGCGGCTCTGGCCAGCCGTGGATTGAGCGTCGCGAGCCTCGCGACAGCCCTGCAGAACTCCTCGCTCGACGTGCCGGCCGGATCGCTCGAATCGCAGACGCAGGACATCGTCGTGCGAGCCACTGCCAACCTCACCACCGTCGAGGACTTCGAAAACGTCCTGATCGGTGAGCGGGTTCGTCTGCGCGACGTGGCAACGGTGACGCTCGGGCCGGATGATGGTTCGACCTCGTTGCGCTCCAATGGTGTCCAGGGGGTCGGTCTTGGCATCATCCGTCAGGCGCAGTCCAACACGCTGAACATTTCCGCCGGTGTGCATGGCGCCGTGGATGCCATGGCAAGCGCCTTGCCCGAAGGCACGCGCGTGGTGATCACGAGTGATGATGCCGTGTTCATCCAGGGCGCGCTTCACGAAGTCGAGATCGCGCTCGGGCTTTCCGCCGTCATCGTTCTCGTCGTGCTCTTCCTTTTCCTGCGCGACTGGCGGGCGACGTTGATCCCTGCGCTCACCATGCCGGTCGCCCTGATCGGGACGCTGGTGGCGATCTACCTCGTCGGCTTCTCGCTCAATATTCTCACGCTCCTTGCCATCGTGCTGGCGACCGGTCTGGTGGTGGACGACGCGATCGTCGTTCTCGAAAATATCGTGCGTCGCAGGGCGGAGGGCATGGGGCCGCGTGCGGCGGCCGTGCTCGGAACGCAGGAAGTTTTCTTTGCGGTCCTCGCGACCACGGCGACGCTCGCCGCGGTCTTCGTACCTCTGTCCTTCCTGCCGGGACAGCTCGGTGGCCTCTTCCGTGAATTCGGCTTCGTGCTCGCTTTCGCTGTTCTGCTGTCGTCGGTCACGGCACTGACTTTGTGCCCGATGATGGCGTCGCGGATGCTGTCACGCGAAACCAAGGACGACCACGGCGTGCTCGGCGCTTTCGGTAAGCGCTTCGCCAGCTTCTACGGGCGCACGCTCCGGGCTTGCCTCGGTAACCCTGTGATGGTCTGCATCTTCGCCGTGGTGTTCTCCGGTGTCGCCTATGTCGCCTTCACGGCGATCCAGAGCGAGATCACGCCCCGCGAAGACCGCTCGATGGTGATGATGCGGCTCTCGACGCCGCAAGGATCGAGCCTCGCTTATACCCGCGATCAGCTTCAGCGGGTCGAGGAGAACCTTAAGCCGCTTCGAGACAATGGTGAAATCCAGAACATCTTCTCGATTTCCGGCCAGGGTTCGTCCAACAGCGCCTTCATGGTGATGACGCTTGCCCCCTGGTCCGAGCGCGCACGCACTCAGGACCAGATCGTTCAGGACGTGAATGCGGCCGCAGCCAAGGTCCCTGCCTTGCGCGGCAACGTATTCCAGTCGAACAGCCTGCGTATTCGGGGCGCCGGTAGTGGCCTCCAAATGGCGGTGGTCGGCTCGAACCATGAAACGCTCACGGCTGCTGCACTCAAGATCGTCGAGGAGCTGAGGGATCGAACCGAGTTTCAAACACCTCGTCTCGACAACGAGCCGACCCAGGCGCAAATCTCGGTTACCATCGACCGTGAACGGGCGTCCGATCTCGGCATCGACATCGGCGCAATCGGCACCTCGCTGCAAGCGCTGCTCGAGGGACGTTCAGTCACCGACGTCTTCGTCGATGGCAACTCGATCCCCGTGCGTCTGGTGTCGAGCACGCAGCCGATCAACGATCCGACGGATCTGGAAAACATCTTCCTCACCACGTCTGATGGCCGGGTCGTGCCGATGTCGACCATCGCTTCGCTCGAGGAAAAAGCGGTATCGCCGACACTGAACCGTGAACAACAGCTCGCTTCTGTCTCTTTCTCGGCCGGGCTCGGGGATGGGGTCGCTCTCGGTGATGCGGTCCAGATGGTGACCGAAATCGCACAACCGCTGCTGCCACCCGGTTCGCGCCTCTTACCTCTGGCCGAGGCGGCAACACTGGAACAGAACAGCTATGGCATGGCGCTGACCTTCGGCTTTGCGATCGCGATCATCTTCCTGGTGCTCGCCGCGCAGTTTGAAAGCGTGATCTCCTCGCTGATCATCATGGCGACGGTGCCGCTCGGTCTTGCCTGTGCCGTGTTTGCTCTCGTCGTGACCGGGTCATCGCTCAACGTCTACAGCCAGATCGGCCTCGTGCTTCTGGTCGGGGTCATGGCGAAGAACGGTATCCTGATCGTCGAGTTTGCCAATCAGCTGCGCGACCGCGGGCTCTCCGTTCGCGAAGCGATCGAGACGGCCTGCACCATCCGTCTGCGCCCTGTGATGATGACGATGATTGCGACCGTGCTCGGCGGGGTGCCTCTGGTGCTCGCTCAAGGGGCGGGCGCGGAAGCGCGTATCGCACTGGGCTGGGTGATCGTTGGCGGCCTCGGCTTTGCGACCTTGGTGACGCTCTACATCACGCCCGTCGCCTATCTGTTGCTGGCACGCTTCTCCAAGCCGCATGCGCAGGAAGAGGCACGTCTCAAGACGGAACTGGACGATGCGACGCTGAAGATCGCCAATGATGCGGGCGCACCACCGCGGATCGCGGCGGAGTAACCGCAAAGGGGGCCTCCTGCGCTTTTCGGACATCTGGACAAACTCCAGACCCTATCCCATAGCAGGGGCGCACCGGCACTTCGCCGCTGCGCCCCATGGCTGGATTTCGGGAGGTCGCGGATGGCCCGCAAGGATGTGATCGACGGCAAGCGCAACGAAGAGGGCATTGCGCTGGTTTTGCCCATCCTCAAGCAGCGCTTCGGCGAGCGTTTCCAGACCGGCGAGAGCTTTCGCGACCAGCACAGCCACACCACGACCTACCTGCCGTTGCAGCGTCCTGACGGCGTGGTCTTTGTCGAGGCTGCGGTCGACGTGCAGGAGATCGTGCGTGTCTGCGCTGTACACAAGGTCCCGATCGTTCCCTTTGGCACGGGGTCGTCGCTCGAAGGTCAGGTCAATGCGCCTTTCGGCGGGATCTCGGTTGATTTCAGCCGGATGAACAGAGTCCTGTCAGTGAATGCCGAGGACCTCGACTGCACGGTGGAACCTGGTGTGACGCGGGAAGACCTGAACACCTACCTGAGGGACACCGGGCTGTTTTTCCCCATCGATCCCGGCGCAAATGCCTCGCTAGGAGGCATGACGGCGACGCGCGCCTCCGGCACCAATGCCGTGCGCTACGGCACTATGAAGGACAATGTCCTGGCGCTCACCGTGGTCACTGCGGACGGCGAACAAATCCGAACGGCACACCGCGCACGCAAGTCCTCGGCTGGCTATGACCTGACCCGGCTCTTCGTCGGTTCGGAAGGTACCCTCGGCGTGATCACGTCTGTCACGCTTCGCCTGCAGGGTATCCCGGCTAAGATCAGCGGCGGGGTCTGCGCCTTTCCGACGCTCGAGGACGCCTGCAATGCTGTCATCATGACGATCCAGATGGGCGTTCCGGTTGCGCGCATCGAATTGCTCGACGAGATGCAGATCCGCGCCTGCAACGCCTATTCGAAGCTCTCTTACGCGGAGCGCCCGACGCTGTTTGTGGAATTCCACGGAACGGAAGAGATGGTGGCATTGCAGGCGGCGCAATTCGGAGAAATCGCTGCCGAATTCGGCGGCGGTGAATTTGCCTATACGGCCAATGCCGAAGAGCGGAGCCTGTTGTGGAAGGCGCGCCACAATGCCTATTGGGCGAGCCGGGCGCTTGCGCCGGAGCTCGGGGCGCTCTCGACGGATGTGTGCGTACCGATCTCGAGGCTCGCCGAATGTGTCGCGGCGACGCAGTCCGATATCCGCGAACAGGGTTTTCTCGCGCCGATCGTCGGCCATGCTGGTGACGGCAATTTCCATGTTCTCCTGCTCTTCAACGACAAGGATGCTGCCGACGTGGAGAAGGCCGAAGCCTTCCTGGATCGGTTGAACGCCCGAGCCCTTGCCATGGACGGCACCTGCACGGGCGAACACGGGATCGGGCAGGGCAAGATCGGGTATCTCGAACAGGAACTCGGCTCGGCGCTACCGGCGATGCGCGCTATCAAGGCGAGCCTGGACCCTGACAACATATTCAATCCCGGCAAGATCTTTCGGCTGTGACTGCAAGAGCTTGCGGGTTGCCCTGCCGGTGAATTGCGTTACCTTCGGCCCGTAATCAAGGGAGTAGCATTCGGTGCTCGGACGCATACTGGCAACGCTCGGCGGTCTTCTGGTGGTTGCGCTCTTTGCAGCCCTGTTGGCGCCTGTCTTCGTCGACTGGACAAATTTCCGGCAGAACTTCGAGGACCAGGCGAGCCAGCTGCTCGGCAAGAAGGTTGTGGTCAACGGCGCGGTCAGCGCGCGCATCCTGCCGTTCCCGTCCGTCACCATGGAGGATGTGACCGTCGGTACCGATGTCGACGGAACGCCACTGGTGCGGGTGGCCCGTTTCTCGCTCGATGCGGAGCTAGCGCCTTTTCTGTCGGGTGAAGCCCGCATCTTCGACATGCGGATCGAGGAACCGAAGGCCCGCATCCGATTGCTGGCGGATGGGTCGCTGGACTGGTTGCGCGGCAGCAGGCCGAGCATTCCCGCGCGCACGGTGGTTCTGGAAAAGGTCTCCGTCAGTGGCGGCACGATCGAGTTCATCGACCAGCAGTCCGGTCGCAACCGGATCCTGACCAATCTCGACGCGGCCCTTTCCGCCCGCACGCTTGCCGGTCCATGGTCCGTCGAGGGAAGCGCCGAATTGGACGGAGAAGCCGCCAGTTTCGGCCTTACGACCTCCGAGTTCGCCGGGACCTCGCTGCCGCTTCGGCTACGGATCGACCCTCAAGGCCGGCCTTTCGACCTGATGCTCGAAGGGGATCTGGCACTCGAAAATGGCAAGCCGCATTACACAGGGAACTTCACATCGACCTGGAAGGTCACAGAAGCTCCCGAGGCTCCGGAAGCTGGCCAGAAACCGGTGCCTGCTCCGCGCGTTCGCGGCGAGTTCAAGCTTGCCAATGACAGCATCACCATCCCGACCTACCGGCTCGAACTCGGAGAAACCGCCGATCCTTATGTGATCACCGGCGAGGCGAAGCTCGACACCGGGGCGAATCCGGAATTCCTGCTGACTGCCGAGGGCCAGCAGGTTGACGTCAACAGGCTCGCGGCCGATGGGAGCCGGGCCAAGACATCGCGGAACGGGGCCGTTTCGGTCCAGCAGAGAATGGCGCTGCTGTTTGCGACCGCCGCCCAGATCCCGATCCCAAAGGTGCCCGGCCGGGCTAGCCTGCGACTGCCAGCGATCGTGGCCGGAGATACCGTGTTCCGGGACTTGCAGCTCGACATTCGTCCGGCCGGTGACGGATGGACCGTGGACAAGGCCGTCGGGCTTTTGCCGGGGCGCACCCAGGTGGAAGCGAATGGACGGCTGGTGCTTGTCGGCACGCCTTCGTTCGAGGGCAACCTGCTCGTCGCCTCCACGCAACCATCGGGCCTCGCCACATGGATTTCCGGCCGCGTCGATCCGGCGATCCGCGGTCTTGCATCGGCGGGTTTTTCGGCCTCCGTCAACCTGACGCCGGAGCTGCAACGGTTCGAGAAGCTGGAGCTTGCGATCGGTGCCGAGCCCCTGAAGGGCCGGATCGAGCGCGAATCGCGCGGCGGTACCGCAGCCAGCCTCTCCGTCGATCTCGATGGTGAGAAGCTCGATCTGGACGCCGCGCGTGCCATCGCGGCTCTCGTCGTCGGTGAGGATGCCGAGCAGCAGCTGCTGGCCGAACGGGTCGCGACCCGGTTGAAGGTCGACGAGCTCCAGGCATTTGGCGTCACTGCCGAAGATGTCGAGGCGATCGCGACCTATCAGGCCGGCCAGCTGGCCGTCGAACGACTGAACCTCGGCAGCGTGGCCGGCAGTTCGCTACGGATCAGCGGAGACCTGCGTGATGCCGAAACCCAGCCGGTTGGCGAGGGACAGGTCGAGTTCAGATCGGCAGATCCCGGACCGTTCCTGGCGCTCCTGCGCGAGCGGGTGCCAAACAGCCCCATCATCGAGCGGCTTGCGAGCGCAGCGCCCTGGTATCAGGATGCCGACATGCAGATGACGCTGAGCGTTGCGGAAAACGGGGCGGTTGTTGTCGATGCGAGCGGTCGTGCCTCCGATAGCTCGGTCTCGCTCAAGGCCGGCGCCGATGATCTGACCGCGCTTCTTGCCGGCGGCAAACGGAGCTTTGATCTCCGGCTGGAGAACGATGAGGCGCAGATCCTGCTCGGCCAGGCAGGCTTCGATCCCTTGCCGTGGACGATCGGGGAGGGAGGTGCGCTCACCCTCACGCTTGACGCGGCCGGTGACGGGAACGCACAAGCCGTTGCGCGTTTTGCTGGCGTTGCAACGACCCTGGACGCAACGGCGGACCTGACAGCATTCGACACGTCTGACCTGCTTGACGGTGGCTGGCAGGCTTCGGTCGAGAGCGACGACATCGGCCCCTATCTGATGGCGCTTGGCCTGAGCTTGCCCGATGCGGCGGCCGGCGTGCCGATTGCGGGCGAGACGCGGTTTTCTTTGGCCAAGGGCCAGCTTGCCGTCGAGAGTTTCGTGGCCAGCGTCGCCGGTCAAGCGGTCACGGCTGAGGGGCGCGTCGATCTGGCGGCTGCCGTGCCATCTGCCATCGGGTCTTTGACGCTCGATCAGCTGGATCTGGATTGGCTTGCAGAATCGGTGGTCGGGCCGCTTACGGATCCGGCAAGCGGCGCGCTGTCTTCTACTGCCCTGAGCCCCGTGGCGCTGCCCTTCGATCTCGACCTCGGCCTCACCGTCAAGCGGCTCTGGCCAGGCGTGGGAGAGGCCATGACCGATGCCGCCGGAAAGCTGCGCAACAAAGCAGGCGAACTGACATTCGACGAGGTGTCGGCCGACTGGCTGGGTGGACGATTGGCCGGGCGATTCTCGGTGGCGAACACTGACGGAAACGGTTTCCTGACGGCGCGGCTCGATCTCACCGATAGCGATATCACTCGTACGGTCAACGCCTTGCGCGTCGAGCGTGGCATCACGACGAAGGACAGTCCTGCGGGGCGGATGGACCTCACCTTCGTCGTCGAAGGGGGCGGCAAGACGCCTGCCGACCTGATCGGGATGGCGAGCGGTTCCGGTGAAGCGCGCCTGAAGGGCCTGACGCTCGAGGCTTTCGATCTGTCCGTCATGCCGAGGCTGGTCACTGAAGCCGATGCAATCGGAACTGACATCGATGAGGACAAGGTTCTGGCGCTCGCAGACAGGCTGATGTCGGCCGGGCCGATGCAGTTGGGAGACGTGACGGTGCCGTTTGCTCTGTCGGACGGCACAGTGCGCGTTCAGGCGGCTGCCCACCAGACAGCGCAGGCGAAACTGGACGGTGCGCTGCGACTGGATTTGCGTGCCGGCACGCTCGACGGGGAGGTCGGCATCGCCTTCGACGCCGGAGATGCGGCGATGGAGGGCGCGCAGCCCAATCTGCGTGTGATGTTCGCCGGACCGGCGCTGGAGCCGGAACGCAGGCTCGACGTCACCGAGCTCACCAACTTCTTCTCGCTGCGAGCCTTCGAGGCCGAGCGCCGGCGGGTCGAGGCACTGCAGGCGACCGTTCTGGAGAAGCAGAGGCTCAGGCGGGAGGCAGCCCTTGCCCGTGCCCGCGCTGATGAGCGGGCGCGCGCCGAGGCGGAACGCCTCAGGCTGGAGGAAGAGGCGCGTATCAAGGCGGAAGCCGAAGCGGCAGCCCTGGAGGCTGCCAGGGAGGCTGACACAGCTTCCGATCCGGTGGACGTGCCAGTTCCGGAGGAACGGGGTGATGTCACGACGGACACTGTGCCCGATCAACCCGTCTTGCCTGTGGCACCGGAGGAGCGAGTCATCCGTCAGCCCCTGCCGGAGCTTCAGTTTGAGGCACTGCCGGGAAGCGACTGACTGGCGGGGCGCCGTGGATCCGCGTCATCGGACAGGTGACGTGATCTGCCCCTGCTTCAGTTCGCGGAGCACGAAGAGGCGCAATGCGGAAGAGAGGTTCGAATCGAGCGGGCGGCCCTCGTCGATCTGTGCGATCAGCGCCGCAAAGCTCAACCCGCGTTCGGTCGCGATCGCTCTGAGCTCTTCGAGAAAGGCGTCCTCGACCGAGAAGCTCGTCCTGTGGCCGTGAAGGGTGATCGAGCGCTTGCGGATCATGGCGGTTACCAGGGATAATTTGGAGGTTGGCGCCGACATAGGGATCGCTGCCACAGGCAGGGGAGAGCCATGGACAGGGTGGCTCTTAATCTCGATCCGGCTTTTCGATGCGACCCTGCTCGTGTTCTCGGGCAGCCTTGTCGTTCTGTGCTTGGGTGAGGGACTTTTCCGCCTTGGTCCGCCCATAGGTTATGCGGTTCTGCTCGGCCGCCGTTTCGCGCTCGCTGCGGGCCTTCGCCTTGCGGAACTGGCGGAGATTGACGACGTCAGCTGCCATGCTCGTCCTCGATGAACTTGGCCGGGCGTCGGCCCGGCCATTCGTCAAATCACTGCTTCTTACGGAAGGCGTCGAGCGAGACGACCGAGCCTTCCTTCTTTTCGTCGGATTTTGCCGCTTCCGGCTCATCCGACTTCGCCACGGCTTCCACCGGATAGGCGGTAATCTCGGCCTCGTTTTCCTCTTCCTCGGTCAGCGGAACGTCGAATTCCAGTTCGAAATTCACCGACGGATCGTAGAAGCCGCGGATGGCATTGAAGGGGATGACGAGTTTTTCGGGCGTGTCGGAGAAGGAGAGTCCGATCTCGAACAGACTGTCGGTGACCTTCAGTTCCCAGAACTGGTGCTGAACCACGATCGTCATCTGCTCGGCGTACTTCGCCTTCAGATGCTGGGAGATGCGAACACCGGGCGCTCCGGTCAGGAAGGTGATGAAGAAGTGGTGGTCACCGGGCAGCCGGCCTGTCGCGGAAACCTCGGCCAAGACCTTGCGGATGACGCCACGCAGAGCGTCCTGGGCCAGAATGTCGTAGCGAATGTGGTCGTGCCCCATCAGATCCCTGCTTTCCTAATCATGCCGATTTCGACGGCTTATGCCATGGCGCGACGACGCGGAAAAGCCCCGACGCGATATACTGGTTCGTCGAATGTACATCAATTCGCGGCGTCCGGGTAGCGGCGAAATCCGAAGCAAAGTCATGGGGAAGAGTTAGGTGAAGGCTTCTGTTGCCAGGTGCCTTCGGACCCCGCCTTAAGGGGCTAACCCTAAGGACTTAGAGCGGGTTTCCCGCACCGCCGTTAGGCAGCGAGAGCGTAACCCTTAGCGTTGTTGTCGTTTGCAACTACACTTGTGACCCGATAACGGCGGTATCATGCCGAGCAAAAGTTCGATCTTTACGCCCTTGTCGATCCTATTTCGCCCCCATCAAAAGCCGGTCCGAAGAAACTTCGTCACCGACCGGTTTTTGGTGGAGGCGCCGGGTACCGCCCCCGGGTCCAATAGGTTTATTACACCGACCGTTTATTGCCATAGCCGGAGCAAGCCCCGGCAAAGCTGATATAGGTGTTTCCGTACCCGATGAAAAGAGGGCGGGCGCACAATCGGCAAGGTGCATCATACGCCGCAGCGCCCGAATAACTGGTTGTGAGGGTCACTGCGGGGGATAAAGCTGGAAAACGCATTGGTTCACGCCTCTGGCGGCGATATAATGACCACCACAACGACTCGATGAATGGATCCATGCACCAGTATCACGACCTCCTCCGTCACGTTTTGGAGACTGGCAGCGACCGCGGCGATCGCACGGGCACTGGCACGCGTTCGGTCTTCGGGCATCAGATGCGATTCGAGCTCGCCGACGGTTTTCCTGTGATCACCACGAAACGGCTGCACCTGAAGTCGATCATCCACGAACTGCTCTGGTTCCTGAAGGGTGATACCAACATCGCCTACCTCAAGGAACACGGCGTCAGTATCTGGGATGAATGGGCCGACGAGAACGGCGACCTCGGACCTGTGTACGGTGCGCAGTGGCGGTCCTGGCCGGATTATGACGACGGCCATATCGACCAGATGGCGAGGCTCGTCGAGAGCATCAAGACGAACCCAAATTCGCGCCGGCACATCGTCACCGCCTGGAACCCGGCGCTTGTCGACGAAATGGCGCTGCCGCCCTGCCACTGCCTGTTCCAGTTTTACGTGGCCGACGGACGGCTCTCCTGCCAGCTTTACCAGCGGTCGGCCGACATTTTCCTCGGCGTGCCATTCAACATCGCCTCCTACGCGCTGCTCACTTTGATGATGGCTCAGGTGACAGGGCTGGAGCCGGGCGATTTCGTCCACACGCTGGGCGATGCGCATCTCTATGCGAACCATTTCGATCAGGCCAAGTTGCAATTGACGCGCACGCCGAAGGCATTGCCGGTGATGAAGCTCAATTCGGAGGTGAAGGATCTGTTTTCCTTCGCTTACGAGGACTTCACGCTGATCGGCTACGAGGCCGATGCGAGCATCAAGGCACCGATCGCCGTCTAGGCGCGGCGAGGGCAAAAGAGCATGGCTCCCATCAAGATCGTGATCATCGTGGCTGTCGCCGAGAACGGCATCATCGGCCGTGACGGGGACATGCCCTGGAAGCTCTCCACGGATCTCAAGCGCTTCAAGGCGCTAAGCATGGGCAAACCGCTGGTGATGGGACGCAAGACCTTCGAATCGGTCGGGTCCAAGCCACTGCCCGGTCGTCCGCACATCATCGTCAGCCGCAGCCAGGGCTTCGACATGCCCGGGGTGGAAAGCGCGACAACCCTCGAAGGCGCGCTGGAGAGGGCGAAAGTCATTGCCCGCGACACCGGTGCCGACGAGGTCTGTGTCGTCGGAGGCGGGGAGATCTACCGGCAGGCGCTGGGGCTCGCCGAAATGCTACATGTGACGCATGTCGAGACGGTCGTCGACGGCGACACTTCCTTTCCGCAGATCGATCCGCATGCCTTCGAGCTGATCGAGGAAACCTCGGTTCCGGCCGGCGAAAAGGACAATTTCCCGACGCGCTACGCGATATACCGTCGCAGAAGCGTCCGATAACGCAAAATTTGCCATTCCCGATGAAGAAGTTGGGCCCCTCGCGTTGAAAGGCGGGGCGGCGATACCTATAACCCTCTGGAACCTCATGCATGTCGGTCGATCGACCAGCGGGCGGGGGACTTGGGAGCTTTTACAGCAAAGAGGTATTGATGCCCTGGAGCAATCAAAACGGCGGCGGCGGCGGTCCATGGGGCGGCGGCGGCGGTGGCGGCGGTAACAATCAGGGTCCCTGGGGGCAGGGGCCGAACCGGCCGCGCGGTAGTGGCGGCGGCGGTGGTGGCAATCAGCCCCCGGATCTCGAGGATCTCATCCGTCGAGGTCAGGATCGCCTGAAGAATGTCGTGCCCGGTGGTTTCAATGGTGGCATCTTCGTCATCATCGGCATCGTGATCGTCGCCTTCTGGGCGATGCAATCGATCTACACCGTGCAGCCTGACGAGCGTGGCGTGGAACTTCGCTTCGGCAAGCCGAAGGAAGAGATCTCCATGCCCGGTCTGCATTTCCATCTCTGGCCGGTCGAATCGGTCGAGATCGTCAAGGTCACCGAACAACAGCAGAATGTCGGCAGCCGTCCGACCTCGAACAATCCGGGCGCCGGCCTGATGCTCAGCGGCGACCAGAACATCGTGAGCGTGCAGTTCTCGGTGCTGTTCACGGTCTCCGATCCGCAGGCCTTCCTCTTCAATCTCGAAGATCCTTCCCAGACGCTGCAGCAGGTCGCAGAAAGCGCGATGCGCGAAGTCGTCGGCCGTCGTCCGGCCCAGGACGTCTTCCGTGACAATCGTGAGGAAATCTCGACGCAGGTCCGCGAGATCATTCAGGGCACCATGGACACCTACGGCTCGGGCATCGCGATCAATGCGGTTCCGATCGAAGACGCGGCCCCGCCGCGTGAAGTGGCCGAGGCCTTCGAAGAAGTCCAGCGCGCCCAGCAGGACGAGGACCGTTTCGTCGAAGAAGCCAACCAGTATGCCAACCAGCGTCTCGGTCAGGCCCGCGGTCAGTCGGCACAGATCCGCGAAGAGGCTGCTGCCTACAAGGACCAGGTCGTCAAGGAAGCCGAGGGTGAGGCCCAGCGCTTCGTCTCGATCTATGACGAATACGTCAAGGCTCCCGATGTCACGCGCCAGCGCATCTATCTGGAAACCATGGAGAATGTTCTGCGCAACTCGAACAAGGTGATCATCGACGAAAAGCAGGGGGTCCTGCCCTATCTGCCGCTCAACGAAATCATGCGTCAGCCGGGCAATCAGTCTTCGGGCCAGCCGGCAGGCCAGACTTCGACGGGAGGAAACTGAGATGGATAATCGTCTTCCCTATTTCCTCGTCGCCATCGGCGTCGCCCTCTTCTTCCTCTATTCGTCGATCTTCGTGGTCAACGAACGCGAACAGGCGCTGGTGCTGCGCTTCGGTCAGATCCAGGATGTGAAGACCGAGCCGGGCCTCTACTTCAAGCTGCCCTTCGCCTTCATGGATGCCGACCGTGTCCAGTATGTCGAAGACCGCGCATTGCGCTTCGATCTGCCGAACATCCGCGTGCAGGTCCGCGGTGGTGCATTCTATGAAGTGGATGCCTTTGCCGTCTACCGCATCATCGATGCACGCCGCTTCCGCGAAACGGTCTCAGCCGATCGGGAAGCCGCCGAATCGCGTCTGCGCACCCGTCTTGATGCGGCACTCCGCCGTGTCTACGGTCTGCGCAACTTCGATGCGGCGCTGTCCGAAGAGCGTGGTTCGATGATGTCGGACGTCCGCAACGACCTGCAGGCTGCGGGTGAAAGTCTCGGTCTACGCGTGACGGATGTCCGCATTCGCCGCACCGACCTGACGCAGGAAGTCTCGCAGCAGACATTCGAGCGCATGAAGGCAGAGCGTCTCGCCGAAGCGGAACTGATCCGCGCCCGCGGTAACGAAGAAGGCCAGCGTCGCCGGGCGATCGCCGACCGTCAGGTCGTCGAACTCCAGGCCGAAGCGCAGCGTGATTCGGAAATCCTGCGCGGTGAGGGTGATGCGCAGCGCAACAGCATCTTCGCTGATGCGTTCCAGCGGGATCCGAACTTCTTCGAGTTCTACCGCTCGATGCGCGCCTATGTTGCTTCGATGAGCAACCAGGGGACCACCATGGTTCTCTCGCCGGACAGCGACTTCTTCCGCTTCTTCAACAGCGGCGTCGGGACCGGTGGCGCCGGACAGACTGCACCGACACCGGCGGCACCGCCGGCAGCGGCGGCCCCCCCAGCGGCGGTCGGCAACTGACACGATGGATGACCTGTTCGCAGGGATCGCCATCTTTCTGATCATCGAGGGGCTGGCCTATGGGCTGGCCCCTCGTTTTCTTGTGCGGATGGCACGCCTCTTGCCGCATGTCCAGGAAGACCAGTTGCGACTGTTGGGGCTGGCCGCGGTCACTTCCGGCGCGGCAATGTTGTGGTTGCTGCGCGGCTGACAAGATCTGGTCGCAAGCGGCAGATAGAGCTATTCCGGGAATTGTGATTTTGCCTCTGCCCAAACCGCCTTATGTTCAGCATGAGCCCAGACAATCAGTGAGGAAGCCGATGATGAAACCTGCCCGCACGTCGCGAACGATCCTGTCGGCACTCCTCATGGGTACGGCACTTGCCGTCTCCCCGGTCATGGCTCAGCAGCCTGTTCAGGCGCAAGGCCCCGAATCAGTGGCCGATCTCGCGAGCGGCCTGCTCGGCGCGGTCGTCAACATTTCGACTTCGCAGAGCGTGGCCGAGGAAGGCGACGGGCCCTTGCCGCAAGTGCCGGAGGGGTCTCCGTTTCAGGAGCTGTTCGAGGATTTCTACAAGAATCGCGAGAGCGGTCCGAGTAATAACCGGGTCAATTCGCTCGGTTCGGGCTTTGTCATCGATCCGACGGGGTTCATCGTCACCAACAATCATGTCATCGAGAACGCCGACGACATCGAGGTCATCTTCTCGGATGGTTCGAAGTTGAAGGCGAAGCTGATCGGCACGGACACCAAGACCGATCTGTCGGTTCTCAAGGTCGAGCCGCCGCAGCCACTGACTTCCGTCAAGTTCGGTGATTCCCGCACCATGCGGATCGGGGACTGGGTCATGGCGATCGGCAACCCGTTCGGTCTCGGTGGGTCCGTCACCGTCGGCATCATCTCGGCCAGCGGACGCAACATCAACGCCGGTCCCTACGACAATTTCATCCAGACAGATGCCGCCATCAACAAGGGCAATTCCGGTGGGCCGCTGTTCAATATGAACGGCGAGGTCATCGGTATCAACACGGCGATCATTTCACCGAGCGGCGGGTCTATCGGTATCGGCTTTGCCGTGCCGACGGAGCTTGCGCAGAACATCGTCAATCAGCTGATTGAATTCGGTGAGACGCGCCGTGGCTGGCTCGGCGTGCGCATTCAACCCGTCTCCGACGAAGTTGCGGAAAGCATGAAGATCGGACGCGCCCGGGGCGCTCTGATCAGCGGTGTCGTCGAAGGCGGGCCGGTTGCAACGGGTCCGATTCAGGTCGGAGACATCGTCACGAGCTTCAATGGGCGTCCCATCGTCGAAACACGCGACCTGACTCGCATCGTGGCGGAAAGCCCGATCGGAGAGCCTCTCGACGTGGTGATCCTACGAGACGGCAAGGAGCAGACGGTGAAGGTGACGCTCGGCCGTCTCGAGGACGACGAAGTCGCCAGCAACGAGACGGATCCGGAAACGACCGTCGAGCCGAATGAAGAAGGGACCGCACCCGATGGCGATGGGCAGAGCGATCCGGCAACGCCGCCCACCGATCAACCGATGCCGGACGATCCGGCTCCAGATGCCGATGGCAATGCGGAACAGGAAACGCCGCCCCAGGCCAGTGCACCGGTGACAGAGGGCCTGATCGGAGTGGAGCTGTCCGCGCTCGATGACGCCAATCGCGTCAGCTTCTCGATTTCCGAGGGGGTCGAGGGCGTGCTGATTACGCGCGTGCTTCCAGGCTCGAAGGCCGAAAGCAAAGGGCTCAAGGTCGGCGAGGTAATCGTCGAGGTTGCCCAGGAATTCATGAAGACACCGCAGCAGGTGGCCGAGAAGCTGACCAGCATCAAGGGCGAGGGACGCCGCAGCGGCTATCTGATGATTGCCGACAAGGACGGCAATCTCCGTCTCGTCGCTGTTCCGCTCGAGTAGAGGTCAGGCATAGAGGCGCTGCACGGCTCTGTCGTTTTCGCGCAGATAGGCCACGAACCTGTCGACCGGTTTTGGACGGCCGACGAGGTAGCCTTGGATTTCGCCGCATCCGAGTTGCCGGAGCATATCGAACTGGGCCCTGTTCTCGACGCCTTCCGCTGCCACGCTCATGCGCAAGTCACGCGCGAGCTTGATGACCGCTTCGACGATCGCCCTGCTGTCCGGATTGGTCTCAAGGTCAGAAATGAAGGACTGGTCGATCTTCAGTTTGTCGAAGTGGTAGCGCCGCAGATAGCTGAGTGATGAAAAGCCCGTGCCAAAATCGTCTAGCGCTATTCTGAGCCCGAGGCGCGACAAGGCAGCAAGCGTTCCTTCCACGCCCATGCTGACGTCCATCAGCAGACTTTCCGTCACTTCGAGTTCGAGCCGATTGACCGGAAGACCGCTTTGTTTCAGGGCCGACTCCACCAGTGGCAACAGGCCCGCGCTCAGGAACTGGCGCGATGAAAGATTGACGGCAATGCGGATATGGGCCGGCCAGTTGACAGCGTCCATGCAGGCCTGGCGCAGGACAAAGCTGCCAATGGCGCCGATCTGGCCGGTTTCTTCCGCGATGGGAATGAATTCGCCGGGGCTGATCACCCCTAGTGTCGGATGGGTCCAGCGGACGAGCGCTTCGGCACAGACGACGGTGCGAGTTTGCGCGTCGACGAGCGGCTGGTAGTTGATGCTGAGGTTTCCTTCGGCGATCGCCAGGGCCAGTTCACGTTCAATCAGACTGCGCCGTCGGGCTGCTGCGTCCAGGGTGCTGTCGAAGAAGCGGTAGCGGTTTCGTCCGTCAGCCTTCGCGCGGTAGAGCGCCAGATCGGCATTGCGCATGAGCTGGTCGGGCTCGGTGCCATCGATCGGCGCGCAGGCGATCCCGATGCTGGCACCGATATGGGCAGAGCCGGAGCGCAATGCTATTGGCTTCTTGAGCTTGTCGATGATCTTCGCTGCGAGGATGGCCGCACTTGGCGGATCGTCGCCCGACGAATGAAGGATTGCGAATTCATCGCCGCCGATGCGGGCGAGCGTGTTGGTCTCGCCGCACAGCTGGCTGAGAATGCTCGCCACAGCGCGCAGCAGCTCGTCGCCGCCGGCATGCCCGAAATTGTCGTTGACCTGCTTGAAGCGATCGAGATCGAGAACGAGAACGGAGAAAGGATCGCCGAGACGCTCGAAGCGCGAGACCGCGCGTGCAAAGTCCTCGGCAAGCATTACCCGATTGCCCACTGCTGTCAGGGGGTCGTGGCGAGCCATATGCTCGATTCGCAGGCGGCTCTCGCGACTTGCGGTGACGTCGCGTCCGACGCCGCGAAATCCGTTGAAGTTGCCGTTCTCGTCCTGGATCGCCTTGGCCGTCAGCGACCAGATTGCCAGCTCTCCGCCGAGTTCGACGCAGATGTCCTGGTCGCGGAAAGACTGACGCTTCTCGAGACAGGTTTCGAAGTTCTGCCGGCAGTCGAAGCCGTCGATCCCGACCGACGAGAACGGGATGATGTTGACGATTGGTTTGCCGACAACCATGGCCTCCGGCACCTGGAGCTGCTCGTAGAAGCGTATCGATGCCCGCTCCACGTTCATGTCGTGATCGACGCCCCAGAGCCAGTCTGCGGCGTTCTCCTCGAAATCGTTGAGGAGAAGGTTGATGACGTCGCGTTGGTCATCGGCGGCAAGCTTCGCCCGGACACGCTCTGTGAGGCTGTTGCACACGGCAAGCGAGGAGCGGATGATGATGGCGGCAAAGACGAGATAGAGGACGAAGAGATAGGCTTCGAGGACCGAAGGCTCGCGGGAGAGGGCGATGGCCGCGCCAACGGCTATGGTGCTGCAGAAGATGATCGAGGCTGGCGGAACGGTGGCAAGAGCGAAACCGCCGCCGCCGGCCATCCCGACCGTCAGGGCGATCAGCACCATTCTCTGTGTCTCGTCGGCTGTGTGATAGGCGGCAATGTCAAGCGCTGCCCAAAGTCCACTCAGGATGAACGCATAGATGACGGCGCGGATCGTTCCGCGCAAGCTGGCGCGTTCGCGAGCGCCGCGAGTGCGATTCCGCCACCAGGTATAGGTCGTGTAAAGCGCAATCGCGCAAATGAGGACGCAGATGATGGTAACTGCCGGAGATGACACGCTGCCGCGGAATGCGAACAGAGTGAGGATCGCATTGCAGAGGTTTGCGGCCATCATCCAGGGGGTGGTCGACCCCATCACGGACAGCCGGATGGCCCGTATACGGGCTGCCTCGTCCGCTGTCTGCCCGCTCTCTCCGAGGCGCAGGAAGCGGTCGACCATACCTTTAATCGGAGCTGCTGAACGCGCCAGGATCGTTTTTTCCATGGCGAAAATTTAGCATCTACTTTTTAAGTCTGTGTAAATTAGTCGTTTCGTGTTTTCCGTATCTCGGGAAATATCGTGGTGATCCGATACAATACGTGCCGTTTCAGAGCGGGATGCGTGTCGGGGACCTTGGGGTGATCGAAATCTTGGCCATCGAGATAATCCATGCCGACGCGCCGCATGACCGCGATCGAACGTTTATTGTCGTGGACAGCGAAGGCGTAGACTTCGGCAAGGCCCAAGGTGAGGAGAGCATGCTCGATCAGCTTTTTGGCTGCTTCGGTCACGTACCCCTTTCCCCAGAAGCGGGTCGCAAGGCGCCAGCCGATTTCGACCGATCCTTCCGGAAGTATTCCCGGTAGCTCGACCGGCGCGAGGCCACAGAAGCCCATGGCTTCGTCGGTGCCGCGATCGGCGAGGGCATAGAAGCCCAGTCCGGTCTCGGCAATCATGTCGCGATTGCGATTGAAGAGCAGATCGCATTCGACATGGCTGCGGCGAAACGGAAAGAAAGCCATGACCTTCTCGTCCCGATTGATTTCACGGAACAGATCACGGTCTTCGTTCCGCCAATTGCGAAGCGTGAGCCGGTCTGTCTCGACGATGATCATGGCAGGCCTGTCATCCGGTGATGAAATCTGTCTTGCGATAGCCCTGGAGATAGAGGAGGGCGGTGAGGTCGCCGTGGTCGATGCGGATCTTGGCTTCGGCGGCAACCGCCGGCTTGGCGTGCAAGGCGACGCCGGAACCGGCGATGCCGAGCATGCCGAGATCGTTCGCGCCGTCGCCAACGGCGATCGTGTCGTCAGGTGAAATGCCGAGTTTCCCGGTGATGTCCAGCAGCGCATCGACCTTGGCCTGTTTGCCGAGGATCGGTTCGGCGACCGTGCCTGTCAGATAACCGTCGTTTTCCAGTAGGATGTTGGCGCGGTTCTCGTCGAAGCCGAGCGTGGCGCCGATCCTGTTGGTGAAGACGGTGAAGCCGCCCGAGACAAGCGCGGTATAGCCACCCCTGGCCTTCATCGTGGCGATCAGTTCGCGGCCACCAGTCGTCAGGGTGATGCGCTTCTCGATCACCTCGTCAACCACCGTGATGGGCAAGCCCTTGAGCAGGGCCACGCGCTCGCGAAGAGCGGGCTCAAATGCGATTTCGCCGTTCATGGCGCGTGCCGTGATTTCGGAGACCTTGTCCTTCAATCCGACTTCGGCCGCCAGTTCATCAATGCATTCCTGGCCGATCATGGTCGAATCCATGTCGGCGATCAGGAAGGATTTGCGGCGCGTTTCGGCGTTTTGTACGGCGACATCCACGGGCTGGCCCGCCAGAACCTCGCGCATGAGGCGCTCTGCTTCAACCGCGTCCGTACCATCCGGAAGCGGGATGTCGCAGGCAATGCCGTCGGCGAGCCAGTAGAGCCGTGACGATGCGACCGCGTCTGCAGCCTTCTCGGCGAGCGCCGGGGTCAGAACAGGGTTTGACGGATTGGCGACAAGCGTGGCAACCAAGGCCATGATGGAAGATCCTAGCAAGAACTCAGACGCGATCCTGATAACCGGGCCGACCGCCAGCGGCAAGTCCGCGCTCGCGCTCGATTTTGCCCGAAGGCATGGCGGTGTGGTCATCAATGCCGACAGCATGCAGGTCTACGACACATTGCGTGTCGTGACTGCGCGTCCGAGCGTCGAGGAGATGGACGGGGTTCCGCACGAACTCTATGGCCATGTGCCGGCTTCGCGCAACTACTCTACAGGTGACTGGCTGCGGGAGATGGCGCATCTCCTCGACCGTATCAAGGCAGAGGAGCGTCTGCCTGTGATTGTCGGTGGCACTGGTCTCTATTTCAGGGCGCTGACGCGTGGGCTGTCTGAGATGCCGCCCATCCCCGATGAGCTCAGAAGCGAGATCCGGCTGAAGCTGGAATTTGAGGGGGCCGAGGTTCTCCATGCAGAACTGGCGGCCCTCGATCCGCCCGTCGCCCAACGGCTCAATCCGAGTGACGGGCAGCGGATCGTGCGGGCCCTGGAGGTGTTTCGCGCGACAGGGCGTTCCATCTCAGACTTTCAGAAACTGTCTGGCCCGGTGCTTGTCGATCCTGATCGGTCTGTGAAATTCGTTGTCTTGCCGGACAGAGCCGTGCTGCATGACCGCATCAACCGGCGTTTTGCGATAATGATGGACGAGGGGGCCGTCGCCGAGGTCGAAGCTTTGCTGGCGCTTGATCTTGCGCCCGAAATGCCGGCGATGAAAGCAATCGGCGTGTCGCAGATAGCCGATATGCTGGCGGGGCGGATCAGTCGTGCGGAGGCGACCGATCGAGCCTCTGCTGCGACACGACAATATGCAAAGCGGCAGATGACCTGGTTTCGCAATCAGATGGATGCAAGCTGGCGGCGCATCGATCCATCCACATTCCGGGCTGGCTGAGGTGTTTTCAGTCGCGCTTGTAGAGGCTCGACAACGGCTTCTTCAGAATGCTTTCCCGAAGCGAGGAGCCGCCTTCGCGGCGCAGCGGCTGCGAGCCGAAGGTCGGGGGTGGTGGCTCGGCCGTGTAGGCCGGGGCAGGCGTCTCGGGACGCGGACGAACCGTGTCTTCCTGACCGGTGCGTGGAAGCATGTCTGGCCGATAGGGCTCGATGGGGGGCGTTTCCGAGGACGGTAGTGTCTGCCGCTGGACCGGAGATTCATAAGCCGGACGCGTGACGGGTGGTGATGGCGCCATCGGGCTTGTGCCGGTCATGGAGCGTGGAGCGGTGGAGGGCGCAAGGCCCTGCCTCAACGTATCGTAGCCATCGTCCTCGTCGTCGAATTCTTCGTCGTCATAGATGCCATCTGGCGCGAGCGGGACTTCACCGCGACCAAAGCCGCTGTCGAAGCTCTGCTGGAATGCGGAGATGTCCGGTCCGGCAATGGCGCGCATGCGGCCGACGATGTTGCGAAGATCGACGGTATCGGGCGTCTCATCGGTATTTTTCGCGGTGACGCCGTTCGCCTTCGGCAGAGCCGATTCGTCGACGCGGGTGAAGCGCATGCGCATCGGGACGGCGATCGCCTCGCCGAAGGCAATGGCTTCTCCGTTGCCGATCGAGGAAATGAAGCTGGTGGTCGAAATGGAACTGTCGGGAATAGCCGAGCGGATGATCTCCTGGTCGCGGTCGTTGGCAAGCCGCATGGCAAAGAGTGTCGAGCACTGCGACAGGATGGTCTGGTCGAGTTCGCCGGGGCGCTGGGTGATCACGCCGAGCGACACGCCGTATTTTCGGCCTTCCTTGGCGATACGGGCGATGGCCTGGCGGGTCGGGAAGAAGCCGAGATTGGGGTCTGCGGGCACGTAGCGGTGTGCCTCCTCGCAGACGACGAGCATGTGGATCGCGCCGTTCGACCAGAGCGCCAGCTCGAAGGCCATGCGGCAAAGCACCGAAGCGACGGAGTTCACGACTTCCGAGGGAATGCCGGCCAGCTGGAAGGTCGAAATCGGACGATCGTCTCCCGGGATACGGAAGATATGCGCGATCGTCTCCATGATCGTGTCGCTGATCGTATTGTTGGAGAACATGAAATGATAGCGCGGGTCGTTGACGGCCGACATGATGCGCATCTTCAGCGAGCGCAGGAAGGGCTTTTCGCCGCGACCTTCGAGGCGGCCGATGCGTTCGTCGATCAGAGCCAGGAGATCGGCAACGCGATAGGGCACCGGCGTGTCCGCGGTCATCGAGCTCTTGTCGGCCATGCGGCGCATGAGGGCGCTTTCATTGCCGCGGAAGGCGCGCTTCGCTTCGGGCATGAGATCGCGCAGGATGTCGAGCTCTTCTGCTACAGGCGGGCGTCCGCGGAAGAGAACCTCGGCGAACTCGTCGAGGCGCATCAGCCAGAAGGGCAGGTCGAGCGTGTCGGTGTCGATGACGACAGCGAGCTCCGGAAAGGCGGCGGCGAATTCGTTGTGTGGGTCGAGGATCAGGATTCGGAGCTTCGGGTCGCTCTCGATCGCCTTGCGCAAAAGAAGCGAAACCGCGGTCGATTTGCCAACGCCGGTCGAGCCGACCACGGCGAAGTGCTTCGACAACATGGAGGGAATGTGGATCGCAGCGTCGATCGACTCGTCCTGGGTCAGCTTTCCGATGACGGCCGTGTCGTTGAGGCGGGTGTCATAGATGCGCAGGAGGTCGGCCGCGCGAATGCGATGTGCAATCGCGCCGAGATAGGGGTAGCGTGAAATGCCGGTAGAGAAGGTCTCCTTACCATCCTCCTGGACATAGACCTCGCCCATGAGCTCGACCTCGATCAGGAACTGGTTGTCGGCGCCTTCGCCCCAGTCCTTGCCTTCGGTCTGCATCGAATAGGCGAGTGCCACGACGCGGTTCTTGCCGACCGTAATGGAAATCAGGCGGCCGACGGACCACAGCTCCGTGAGATCGGTGCCGCCTTCCGCTGCGACTGCAGAAATGGTCGCACGCGAGCCGTTGCAGGCGACGACGCGTCCCAGCATCCGGTTGCCAGGCCGCATACCATCGCGGCGCTCTTGTTCTCCGGCATCGCCGGACTTGTGAAGATCATCGTTCAACAAGCGCATTCTCCCTGCTGGCGCAAGCCTAGGGAGGAGCGCTTAAAATATCGTGTATTTCGTTAGGAAGGCAGTGAGAATTGATGGGTTTCGCGCAACAAACGTTCGCAAGCCGGGGTGAAAATTTAACAAAGATGCGTTGACGCTGCGATGCTTTCTGTCTAACACTTCGCTCCATGAAAAACTCGGTGGCACTTATCGTGGTGGGACGGCGCATGGGCAGGATGGTGTAACCATCCGGCGGTAGCCACCCATGCGCTAGATGACAGGCTCCTCAAGGGGCCTTTTTTTATGCCCTGAACCGGGTTATCAGCCCCAAAAACCAAGAAGGCAGATGGAAACACAGCATGACGGGTAAAGACAATCAGATGACTGGCGCCGAGATCGTCCTGCGCGCGCTGAAAGACAACGGTGTCGAACATATCTTCGGCTATCCCGGCGGGGCCGTGCTTCCCATTTATGACGAGATTTTCCAGCAGGAAGAGATCCAGCACATTCTCGTCCGCCACGAGCAGGGTGCCGGCCATGCGGCGGAAGGCTATGCCCGCTCGACAGGCAAGGTCGGCGTCATGCTGGTCACGTCCGGTCCCGGTGCCACCAATGCCGTCACGCCGCTGCAAGACGCGTTGATGGACAGTGTTCCACTGGTATGCATCTCCGGTCAGGTACCGACTTCGCTGATCGGCTCGGATGCCTTCCAGGAATGCGACACCGTCGGTATCACGCGGCCCTGCACCAAGCACAACTGGCTGGTCAAGGACGTCAACCAGCTGGCAAGCGTCATCCATGAGGCCTTCCGGATTGCCCAGACCGGTCGCCCGGGTCCTGTTCTCGTCGACGTGCCCAAGGACATCCAGTTTGCCACCGGCACCTATACGCCGCCGGATGCGCATAAAACGCTGAAGAGCTACCAGCCCAAGGTCACGGGAGATGCACTGGCCATCCAGGCCGCAGTGGAGCTGATGGCAACGGCCCGCCGGCCCATCATCTATTCGGGTGGCGGCGTGATCAATTCCGGTCCGGAAGCCACCAAGTTGCTGCGCGAACTGGTCCAGCTCACCGACTTCCCGATCACCTCTACCTTGATGGGTCTCGGCTGCTATCCGGCATCGGGCAAGAACTGGCTCGGCATGCTCGGCATGCACGGATCCTACGAAGCGAACATGGCCATGCATGATTGCGACGTCATGGTCTGCATCGGCGCACGTTTCGACGACCGCATCACCGGCCGTCTGAACGCGTTCTCGCCGAACTCGAAGAAGATCCACATCGACATCGATCCGTCGTCGATCAACAAGAATGTCCGCGTCGACGTTCCGATCACCGGCGATGTCGGTCGGGTGCTCGAAGACATGGTCCGCGCCTGGCGTGCCCTGCCGAAGAAGCCCGAGGCTTCGCAGACAGCCGAGTGGAATGCGAGCATTGCCAAGTGGCGCGCCCGTAACTCCTTCGCCTATACGCCGTCCAAGGACGTCATCATGCCGCAATATGCGCTGCAGCGGCTCTATGAGCTCAGCAAGCATCGCGATACCTACATCACGACCGAAGTCGGACAGCACCAGATGTGGGCGGCCCAGTATATCGGCTTCGAACAGCCGAACCGCTGGATGACCTCAGGCGGTCTCGGGACCATGGGTTACGGCCTCCCGGCTGCCATCGGCGTTCAGGTGGCGCATCCCGATGCGCTGGTCATCGATGTCGCGGGCGATGCCTCGATCCAGATGTGCATCCAGGAAATGTCCTGTGCCATCCAGTACGAGCTGCCGGTCAAGGTGTTCATCCTGAACAACCAGTACATGGGTATGGTCCGCCAGTGGCAGCAGCTCCTGCACGGCAACCGTCTGTCGAACTCCTATACGGAAGCCATGCCTGATTTCGTCAAGCTGGCGGAAGCCTATGGCGCGGTCGGCATTCGCTGTGAAAAGCCGGGCGATCTCGACGGTGCCATCCAGGAAATGATCGACGTGAAGAAGCCGGTCATCTTCGACTGCCGTGTCGCCAATCTCGCCAACTGCTTCCCGATGATCCCCTCGGGCAAGGCACACAACGAGATGCTGCTGCCGGACGAGGCGACCGACGAAGCCGTTGCCAATGCCATCGATGCCAAGGGCCGTCAGCTCGTCTGACCGGGAGGAACAGAACCATGAACGCACATCTTCAGCCGACCGGCTCGGCCTATTTCATTGCCAAGGAAACCGCCGTCATCGAGAGCCATACGCTCTCGGTGCTTGTCGACAACGAGCCGGGCGTTCTCGCCCGGGTCATCGGCCTGTTCTCCGGCCGTGGATATAACATCGAAAGCCTGACGGTGTCCGAGACGGAACACGAGGCGCATCTGTCGCGCATCACAATCGTGACGCGGGGCACGCCCGGCGTACTCGAGCAGATCAAGGCGCAGCTCGAGCGGATCGTTCCGGTGCACCGAGTTCTTGACCTGACCGTGCGGGCGCGCGAACTCGGCCAGGAGCGGCCGATCGAGCGGGAAGTGGCGCTCATCAAGGTCGTCTCGACCGGTGAGATGCGGGCGGAAACCTTGCGTTTGGCCGATGCCTTCCACGCTAAGGTCGTCGACGCAACGGTCGAACATTTCATCTTCGAGATTACCGGCAAGTCCTCGAAGATCGACCAGTTCGTCTCGATCATGAAGCCGCTTGGTCTGAACGAGATCTGCCGGACCGGGATCGCGGCGATGAACCGTGGTTCTCAAGGCATGTAAGGAATTCGCGATTTCGCGAAATGAAGAAGGGCGGCCGTGCGGTCGCCCTTTTTGTTTTCAGTTCATGCCGAGCAGATCGAGAAGACCCATTTGCTGGGGCGGTGGCGGCAGATCGGCTTCTGCCTTCTTTGGCTTGTCCCTGGCCGGCTTTTTGCTCCCCGGCTTCGCGCTGGACTTTTTGTCCGCCTTGCTTGCCGATGGATCGGTTTCGAAGTTGTCGGCCTTCTTACCGGCAGACTTTTTCGCCTGCGCCGGCCTATCCTCCGGCGTTGCCACGTCCGTCACGCCGTCCGGCGCTGTGGCTGTCGTCAGCATGGCCAGCAACGCGTGCCGCAGGGCTGTCGGTCTGAGGCTGTAATGGATGTACTGGCCCTTCTTTTCGCCTTCGATCAGTTCGGCATTTTCGAGGATGGAGAGATGCTGGGAGATCGAGGGCTTGGCCATGTCGAAACGGGCGGCGATCTCGCCGGCGGTCAGAGTCGACTGGGACAGGTGCACCAGCATCATGCGCCGGGGATCGGAGGCCAGTGCATGGAAGACTCGCGACGAAGTCTTATCGATTGCCGGATGCAGATCGGTCTTGCCGCGCTTCGCCATGTCTCTACCTCTGCGGAGCGGCCCGTTCGGCCGCAGTTCACGAATTAGGCAATCTCCTAATTTCCTGAAGGGCTGCGGTAAAGTGGCGGAAAGACAGGGCCTGTGGATAGATCGCGATTTTCCGATGCTCAGAAGCCGATCGGGATCTCCGGCTTGTTTAACATCAGCCATACGATCGCCAAGACCGACAAGAAGGCGGGAAAGCCGCAGGCAAACCAGATGCGGAATAGCTTGCCATAGCGGGCCGGCAGTGGGGTGCCCGAGGCGACTGCCTGACGCGCGAGATCGCGAAGCTGGATCTGGATCCAGACGACGGGCAGCCAGAAGAGCCCGACCACGACATAGAGGATCAGCGACAGCAGAACCCAGCCCGATGTCAGCGGCCAGCCGATTTCATAGGCGAGCCAGGCGCCGGATACGGGCTGCAGAATGGCGGCGGTCGCGGTGAATACCGAATCAGCAATCACGACCGTGCCGGCAACATGGGCGATGTGGGCGGGATTGCCGGAGCGGTGGGCAAGCAGCATGAAGAAGGCTATTCCGGCGCCGGTGCCAAAGAGCACGGTGGCGCCGATCACGTGAGCGAAGCGCAGGATCTCTTCCAGCATCTCAGCGCTCCTCGAGCACGGAAAGGGTCGCCAGCGTCAGGAGGATAGACGGCAGGACCTTCACAAGCGGACCGAGTGGGTCGAGCCAGAGGGCGGGTTCGATCAGCGTGCCGGCGCCAAGATAGGCAAGGGCGACGGCGATCATGCCGAGCATGGCCCGTTTCGCCCAGGGCTGGATGAGAATCGCGAGCCCCAGTGCGATGTCGAGCAGGGAGGTCAGGATGGTGACCGTGAGCGCGGACCCGGCCGGCAGGCTGGCGCCGAAGCGGAGCGATGTGGTGACGGGATCGAGCAGCGGCACGAGGCCCGAGAGGATCCAGAACAGCGAGAGCGTCAGGATCATCAGGGGCTTCAACAGGTAAAGCCTTGAAAACCAGAGGTCCTGCACGGCAGCCGGCTCGCTTGCCAGGCGCAATGTGGGATCGGGTGCCGTCAAGGTGGGGCGATCTTCCATCGGCGCCACGCCGATGCCACTGATCCGGATTGCCGTCGAGCGCAGCGGTGAGCGCCAGCCGAGGCGCCCGGCGAGGTCGGCTCCCAGGGAGATGGCACGAGCAAGGCCCGAGGGCAGGCGAATGACTGGGGCGTCCGCGAGGCCCAGCCAGCGGCGGTAGAAGCGTACCATATTCTCGACAGTTCGCGTCGGCGCGCCGGCCAGAACCAGATCAGAACCTGGAGCGATGTGTCCTTCGACGGCGTCGACGACGGCTTTCGCGACGTCGTGGACATGGATGGCGTTCATCGGGCTTTTGGCATCGACAAGGGGCAGGATGCCCGGGAAGGAGGCGATGGCGCGCAAAAGGGCAGTGCCGCCATAGGCATTGCGGCCGACCACGACCGTCGGACGCAGGATGACATGCGCAAGACCGGAGCTTGCCAGCGTCCGGTCGGCCTCGAGCTTCGTCGTCATGAAGGCCGTCCCTGCGCGGGCTAGATTTTCCGGCGCCGAGATCTGGACGATCAGCGGGGCCGGCGAGATTGTTTTGGCAGCCGCCTGCAAGGCGAGCATTGCTTCCTTCTGCACGGCCACGAGGTCGTCGCGCAGGCCGTCCTGCAGGGCGCCGGCGCAGTTGACGACTGCGGTGATGTCGTCGAGAAGCGGCATCCAGTCCGCCGGCTGTCGAAGTGTCCTCAGGTCGCGGGCGAGCCAGCGGGTATCGGGGAAGCGCACTCTCGACTGGCAAATGTCCCGGCCGAGCCCGACCACGGGATGGCCGGCACCCTCAAGGGACAGCACAACCTGCTGGCCGATGAAGCCGGTCGCGCCGAGGACGAGTATGGGCATGGATCACGTTTCCGGTTGTCTGTCGGGTGCGGTCAGAGCATCTCCAGCGAGACTTTGCGCTCGGGTGGCGGGAAGGCTGCGTCGAGGCGGGCCCAGTCCTCGTCGGAGATATCGAGATCGAGAGCGTCGCGGTTTTCCTGCAGACGACGCAAGTTCGACGTTTTCGGGATCGGGATCACTCTGTCGCGTTCCAGCAGGAAAGCGAGTGCCACTTGCGCCGGGGTCGCCTGATAGGCCTTGGCGATATGGACCAATTCGGGATGATGCAGGATGCGGCCCTGCTCGATCGGCGAATAGGCCATGACAGGGATCCTGTGCTCCTGGCACCAGGGCAGGAGGTCGAATTCAATGCCGCGGCGAGAGAGATTGTAGAGGACCTGATTGACGGCGCAGTTCTTGCCATCTGCCACCGAAAACAGTTCCTCCATGTCGTCGACGTCGAAATTCGAGACCCCCCAGGTACGGATACGGCCAGCCGTCTTCAACTCTTCCAAGGCGGCGACGGTATCGTCGAGCGGATGCTCTCCGCGCCAGTGCAGGAGATAGAGGTCGAGATGGTCGGTACCCAGACGGTCGAGGCTCGCGTGGCAGGCCTTGATTGTGCCGTCGTAACTCGCATTCCATGGCAGGACTTTGGAGACGAGGAAAGCGTCCTCGCGCCGATCTTTCAGCGCTTCGCCGACGATGCGCTCTGCGCCACCGTCGCCATACATTTCCGCCGTGTCGATGACCGTCATGCCGAGGTCCAGCGCCAGCCTTACGGCATTGACTTCGGCTTTCGCAGCGGACCTGTCCTCACCCATCATCCAGGTGCCGAAGCCGAGGCTTGGAACTTCTTCGCCGCTCGGCAGGGTGACAGTCGGAATGGCGTCGTGCATCTTGTGGCTCCCTGATAGTGTCCCTGCGAACTTAGCCGGACACACCGATGGGGCAAGGGACAAATGACGCAGCGCGCTACCCAGGAAGCACTTCGTGTCACCGTCACAAGATTGCCGCTGCCACATCTGGAAGGGTCAGTTAGGTTGCCCAAAAACTAGGGAGAAACATCCATGTCGGCGGACACGCTGCTGGCCCTCATACTCTTTGCCTTCGCGACCTCGATCACGCCGGGTCCCAACAACATGATGCTGTTCGCCTCGGGGGTGAATTTCGGCTTCCGACGGACCATTCCCCACATGTTCGGCATCGGGGCCGGGTTTCTGTCGCTGCTCCTTGGCGTTGGGCTCGGTCTGGGTGCACTCCTTTCCGCCTATCCTCCAGCTTTCATCGCGCTCAAGGTCGCAGGTGGCTTGTACCTGCTGTGGATCGCGTGGAAGATCGGCTCATCGAGGTCCATGGGTGAGGGCGAGAGTAAGGCTAGGCCGATGACCTTTCTGAGTGCCGCTGCCTTCCAGTGGGTCAATCCGAAAGCCTGGGTCATGGCGATCACGGCCATGGCGGTCTATCCCAATCCAGAGCAATATGCTCTGACCGTCGCCATCGTCGCGTTGGTCTTCGCCGCAGTGAATGTCCCAAGCGTGTCTACCTGGGCTGGATTTGGCTCGGCGCTCAGGGAATGGCTCTCGGTGCCGGTCAGGCTCAAATGGTTCAATATCACCATGGCTTTGCTTCTGGTGCTCAGTCTCTGGCCCATGCTGAAATAGGAAAGTCCCGTGTCCGGCCATCACCATGACGACCATGATCATCTCCATCAGCACGACGGGCATGATCACCACCACGACAACCAGTATTCCGACATGCAGGCGCGGGTTAAGGCGCTCGAAACGTTGCTGACGGAAAAGGGCCTGATTGATCCTGCTGCGATCGACGCGATCGTCGAGTCTTACGAGACGAAGGTCGGCCCCAGAAACGGGGCGCGGGTCGTGGCGAAAGCCTGGAGCGATCCTCAATTCGCCGACTGGCTGAGGCGTGATGCGACAGCGGCGATCGCGAGCCTCGGCTATAGCGGGCGGCAGGGCGAACACATGCGGGCCGTCTTCAACACGCCTGAGACCCACAATCTCGTCGTCTGTACGCTCTGCTCCTGTTACCCCTGGTCCGTGCTCGGTCTTCCGCCGGTCTGGTACAAGGCGCCGGCCTATCGGTCGCGGGCGGTCATCGATCCGCGTGGTGTGCTCGCCGAATTCGGCGTGACCTTGCCGGATGAGATGGGCATTCGCGTCTGGGATTCGACGGCTGAGTTGCGGTATCTCGTGGTGCCGCTGCGTCCTGCCGGCAGCGAAGGGCTGGACGAGGAGGCGCTTGCCGATCTCGTGACACGCGATTCGATGATCGGTACGAGTCTGGCACTCTCTCCCGAGGTCTCGCGATGAACGGGCCTCATGATCTCGGTGGCCAAATGGGTTTCGGTCCGGTCGGACCGGAAAAGGACGAGCCGTATTTTCATGCCGAATGGGAGAAGCGGGCGCTCGGCATCACGCTCTCCTGCGGGGCTTTCGGCGCCTGGTCGATCGACGAGAGCCGGCATGCCCGTGAGAATATTCCGCCTGCCAACTATCTGGCGGCGAGCTATTACGAGGTCTGGATCAGGGGAGTGGACATGCTGCTTCAGCGGCATGGTTTCGCCACCGCCGAGGAACTGGCGACGGGTCGCCATCTGGAACAGGGCCGCGCGCCGAAGCGCGTCCTGAAAGCCGACATGGTCGAGAGTGTGCTGGCCCGAGGCGGGCCATGCGACCGACCCGTCGAGATCGAGCCTAAGTTTTCCGTCGGAGATCGGGTGCGGACGAAGAATTTCCATCCGACCGGCCACACGCGTCTGCCGCGTTATGCCAGGGCCAAAACGGGTGTGGTCGAAGCCGTCCAAGGCGGCTTCGTTTTCGCGGATGACAATGCCCATGGTCGGGGTGAAAACCCACAATGGGTCTACACGGTCGTGTTTACAGGAGGCGAGATCTGGGGTGAGGGCGCCGATCCGATGCTGACCGTCTCGATCGATGCCTGGGAGAGCTATCTTGAGCGCGTGTGACACGACGATCGAGCTCGTGGCATCGCCAGGTCTGCCCCGATCGCCCGACGGTGCGCCTGTCTTTGCCCAGCCCTGGCATGCGCAGGCCTTCGCTATGACCGTGCATCTGCATGCGCGCGGCGTGTTCAGCTGGACGGAATGGGCGGAAAGCCTTTCTGCCGAAGTGCATCGCCCGGAGCGGGCCGCAGACGGATCCGACTATTTCGATGCTTGGGTCGCAGCGTTGACGGGACTGTTGGAGCGCAAGGGGCTGGCCGATCGCGAGACGGTCGAGGCCTTGCGCGAAAGCTGGCAGCGGGCGGCGGAGGCGACGCCGCATGGCGCGCCGATCGAGCTCTCAAACGACCCGCTCAGGACCTGATGTCCACGATTTGTTCTGATTTTCCGGGCTTTGGCCTTGCATCGCGCCAACGAATCCGCGCATGACCTAGGTCATGCAATTCGCGCCCCAGCAAGACGAGGCCCTCAAGGCCGTTTCGAAATGGCTGAAGGAGGGGAAGACCCCCGTCTTCCGGCTGTTCGGCTATGCCGGTACGGGCAAGACGACGCTAGCCAAACATTTTGCCGAGCATGTTGATGGCGAGGTGCTGTTTGCCGCCTTCACCGGCAAGGCGGCGCAGGTGTTGCGCTCACGCGGGGCCTCCAACGCCAAGACCATCCATTCGCTTATCTATCGCCCGCGCGGCGAGGAGGCGGTGGAGGACGAGGAAACCGGCAAGACCTCGATCGCGCCGATGTTCTCGATCAACCGCCAGAGCCCGGTCGCCAAGGCTGCGCTGATCGTCATCGACGAATGTTCGATGGTCGATGAGGCGCTCGGGCGCGACCTGATGAGTTTCGGCACGCCAATCCTGGTGCTCGGCGATCCCGGCCAGCTGCCGCCCGTCTCCGGTGGTGGTTTCTTCACCGATCAGGAGCCAGACTATCTGCTGACGGATATCCATCGGCAGGCGCGTGACAATCCGATCATCCAGCTCGCGATGCACATTCGTGAAGGCAAGGAGATCATGCATGGCGACTATGGCACGACGGCGCGGGTGATCTCAAAGAACGAGGTGACGCAGGACCTCGTCCTCGGGGCCGATCAGGTCCTGGTCGGCACGAACAAGACGCGGCGGCGCTACAACATGCGGCTGCGGGAATTGAAGGGGTTCACCGTCGACTATCCGCAGGCCGGTGACAAGCTGGTCTGCCTGAGGAACGATCAGGTGAAAGGCCTGCTCAACGGCTCGCTTTGGCAGGTCATGACCTCGTCGCGAGAGACTGTCAAACCCGGCATCAACCTGCTGATCAAGCCGGAAGACGACGACATGGATCGTGGCGCGGCCAAGATCAAGCTCTTGAAGGCTGCCTTTGAGGATATCGACACGGAAGTTCCGTGGTCGACGCGCAAGCGATACGATGAGTTCGACTATGGCTATGCGTTGACCGTGCACAAGGCTCAAGGCTCGCAGTGGAACGACGTCGTGCTGTTCGACGAGAGCTGGGCCTTTCGGGATACGCGCGAACGCTGGCTCTATACCGCCGTGACGCGTGCGGCGGAGACGCTCACCATCGTCCGGTGAGCGGCCCCCTTCCGCCTTGGCGTCAGTTGGCAACGATGCCCAGCAGCACCGCCTTGGCGACCGCCTGAAACCTGTTCTGGGCTCCCAATTTTTCGGCAACCCGACGCTCGATCGCCTGAACTTCGTCTGACCTGAGTTCGAGAGTGCGCCCGATGCGAATTGCGGAATAACCCTCCGCCATCAGCTGCAGGCAGCGATGCTCGATATCATCGAGCTCGGGACGTTTACGGGCAACCTGGGTCGAGACGTTGCCGCCGTCGTCCTCCGGGGTCAGCAGCAGGTTGATCTGCTGCAGTTGCCGATGAAGCGTCGACAGGTTGGCCGCAAGCTCGCGCTGGCGGGCCAGCATGGCCTCTTCGAAAAGCAGGTTGGCTTCTGTTTTCGACGTTGCCGTCGACAAGGTTTCGAACAAGTCCTGGATGACCGAGATCGGTACACCTACTTCACGGCAAGCATTGATCACGGCCATACGCGACACGTCGCGTTCGCCGTAGACCCGCATCAGCCCGAGCCGGCTTGCTCTGATCAGACCCTTTTCTTCATAGAAATGCAGGGTCCTGTGGGTGACGCCGAAAAAGTCCGCCATATCGGCGATCGCCACTGGCTCCCTGGGAAGTTCGCGCGCCGTCGCGATATCCGGGAGAATAGTTTCTTGTCCGGTCTTGCCGGACTGAATTGCGACGGTGTGCAGATGGTGTGGTCCGTTCGACATGTACCCCTCCATGTTCCGTGTCGACGCGTCTGCTCGTCTATGTGCCGCCTGGATGTCTCTCGCCCGATTCTCCCTCTTCGACTCGCTCGCCTGAGCAATGAGTAATGTATATTCACAATCAATAAAATAAATTTGTATGCGGCTGCGTCACGACGCGTGAACCGCGAGAGCGCAGCCTCAGATTTGCTGGCTGGAGAGTGCAATCAGCCTCGGGATTTCGGTGATGATGTCGGTCTCTCTACCGAGGCCCGGCCATTGCTGCTGGTGCCGACGCGCCGTGATATAGGCGTCAGGCGTGCGCTCGAGCGTGTAGCGATAGGTGGCGTCGAGGCATTTCATCTCGCGTGTCGAGAGATCGCTCGCGTGGCAGAACCGGTAGACGCTGCCGGGTATCGTCAGGTTGGCGCCAGCGAATTGGTTCGCAAAGCTCGCGATGGTGAGGATGTCACCCGAGGCGTCCAACGTCCGGCCCGTCGAAATGATTTCTGTGCCGGACTGGATGTGCCGCAGGCTGAGCGCGAGAGCGGAGGCGCCGCAGTCCCGGACTTCCAGGACGAAATACAAGGCATTTGCCTGATCCTGCTGCTCCTGAAGCGCCTCATCGTCGTCGGAGATCGCGACAGCCCAAAGCCGGCCTCTCCAGAGGCGCAACGCATTCAAGAAGATCCGGCTCGTGGCGTCGCCATCTCGGAGCGGCGCAAGGAACAGGCGGGGCAGCCCGCGCCAGCGTGCGTCGGCTCTGTCATCGTTTGCGATCCTGGACCGTCGTGCCGTCCCTGCCAGCTCGTAGATCGGCACGTAACCGCCGAGCGGGATGCGGATGCGCAGGGCTTCGTCGCGCCCTTCGTCGGCGTAGAACTGGTTCAGCAGACGTCGCAGCTTGCCGGCCTGAACGCGGACCAATGGATCTGTCCCGGGATCGAAACCCTCGCTGCGGCTGAAGACGTCTATGCCGATTGTGTAGCCCTTCAGCTGGTGCGCCAGACCCAATTGCTCCATTTCGACCACGAATTTCAGGAAGGAGCGCAGGCGCTCGGAGCGTGCAAAGGTGCGGCTGGACAAGACCCTGCGCAATGCCTCCGCGACCTGGCGGTTGTCGATCCTTGCATCGGTTGACATCACTGCTCCAGCTTGTCCGGGCGATCGCGGGCTGCCGACAGGGAGTCGGTAGCATTTGTGCGATCCGTCACAATCAGTAACCTGACTAATGTAAAGCGCAGCAGGGTCAATACCTCAAAAATCTGGGGTTTTTCCCTTTTTGATCCATCAATTCCACAAATCGGATTATCTGCGATTCTCGTTGGTTTTCCGGCTTGTGATGTCCTAAAGATGCGGACCTACAAACCTGGCTCCGGAATCGTGATCATGCCTGCGAAGCTCTCCGTCAATCTCAATGCCATCGCCATGCTGCGCAACCGCCGGGATCTGCCGTGGCCTGACGTCGCGGATCTGGGGCGGATCGCGCTGACAGCCGGTGCCAGCGGGTTGACCGTGCATCCGCGCCCCGACCAGAGGCATATCCGGTTCAGCGATCTGCCGGTTCTACGCGCCTTGATCGACGACGAATTTCCGCAGGCGGAGTTCAATATCGAGGGCTATCCGACCGAAGATTTCCTTTCGCTTTGTGAGGCCACCGAACCGGAACAGGTGACGCTGGTTCCCGATGACCCGTCGCAGGCGACCTCGGACCATGGCTGGGATCTCGTGAAGCACCAGGATTTTCTCAAGAGCGTCGTGGGTCGACTGCGTTCGAAGGGGATGCGAGTATCGCTTTTTGTCGATGGCGACGGGCTGGCCGAGCCAATGAAGCTGGCCCGGGCGACAGGCGCAGAGCGGGTGGAGCTCTATACAGGCCCTTATGGCGGTTGCTACGACAATCCGGAGGAGGCCGCCCGGCAGGTGGAACTGCTCGGACTCACCGCTGATGCTGCCAAGGCCGAGGGACTTGCCGTCAATGCTGGGCATGACCTGACGGTCGCGAACCTGCCGGCCCTGGTCCGGCGGATCCCGCATCTGGCGGAAGTGTCGATCGGCCACGGCCTCACGGCGGATGCCCTGGAATACGGCATGGCGGAGACGGTCCGCCGCTTCTGCCGGGCCTGCGGCCAATCGATTTGACTTGAGGCCAGTCGACGGATCAGGCGGCAAGCGGGCTCGACACGCCTGCAAGTGAGAATTCGACCGCAGCATCTGCGTGAATCGTTGTCGAATCGAAGCCTGGCAGCGGCAGATGGTCAGGATCGAGGATCAGGCAGATTTCGGTGCAGCCGAGAATGACGCTGTCTGCGCCTTCTGTCTTGGCCTTTTCGACGATCGCGATCAGCTTTTCGCGAGACCGCGGACGAACTTTGCCGGCGCAGAGTTCACTGAAGATAATGTCATGGGTCGCGGTGCGGCCGTCTGCGTCCGGCACCATGACCTCGATGCCGTGGAGCCGCATGCGCTCGGCATAAAACCCGTGTTCCATCGTGTAACGGGTGGCGAGCAACAGCGGACGCTTAGCGCCGTGCATTGCCAGGACTTCAGCGGTTTCATCGATGATGTTGATCAGCGGGACCGAGATGCGGGATGCCACAGGTTCGGCGACGAGGTGCATAGTATTGGTGCAAATCAGCACACAGCCGGCTCCTGCGCGTTCGAGGCCCTCTGCTGCACGGGCTAGGCGGTCGGCGGCGGCATCCCAATGGCCTGCCTTCTGCAGGGCGACGATTTCCTCGAAATTGACCGAATGGAGAATGACTTCCGCGGATGACAGACCGCCCAGCCGCGCCCGGACGGCTTCGTTGACAAGGCGATAGTAAACCGCTGAACTCTCGAAGCTCATTCCACCGATCAGGCCGATCATCTGCATCACATTGTCTCCTCTAACTTGATACGTAGACAATGCCGCGTCGCGGGGGCCGGATGTTTGCATTTTCCGGACATAGCAGGCGCCTTGCCGCCACTTCAGTGTCGCGATATGGGTCCTATGCGCTGAATTTTTGCGCAATGGCATCCAATGATGGGATCAACGGGCGTGATCGACGACAGGGACAGGAAGATTCTCGATATTCTCCAGCGCGATGCGGGTGTCGCCGTCAGCGACATCGCCGACATGGTGTCGCTGTCGGTGTCTGCTTGTTCGCGGCGCATCCAGAAACTGGAGGAGAACGGCTACATCGCCCGCAGGATCGTCGTTTTGGATCGGGACAAGGCGGGCGTGCCAACCACGGTTTACGCTCTGGTGAAGACCGCCCATCATGCGGATGACTGGATTGAGGAGTTTCGTCGCGCGGTGAGCGATATCCCCGAAATCGTCGAGGCGCATCGGCTGACAGGGCATTACGATTATATCCTCAAGGTCGTGCTGCCCCGGGTCGAGCATTACGACGTCGTCTACCGACGTCTGGTCAAACGGGTGGAACTGTTCGACGTCTCGGCTTCGATCTCGATGGAGACGCTCAAGCAGGGATTGGCGGTTCCTGTCGACTACGCTCGATAACGCATTCCCTTAAACGCAAAAAAAAGGCCCCGGGGCCGAAGCCCCGAGGCCCGCCACGCACCCTTGGATCAGGAGGCGTTGGAAACCGTGCG
>UCMW01000013.1 GCA_900473745.1 Hyphomicrobiales bacterium
GGTCGAAATGGGGGGCAGTTCAGTAGTCAACCTTCTCCCACTTTTTTCCTACAGCGTCCGCTGTGAACTCCGGCACCACTTCTGAAGGGTCGAAAACGTCGTAACCAAGTGATCTCAGAAATGGGAGAACTACAGCCGTCTTGACTGCTTCCTCGGTGGCCATCGTACTGGAGTGTGACTTTACGCGCTCGGAAATTGCGCGAAGACTTTCTTCTAGTGTGCTCATGTATTCCCCCTCTTGCTGCACCAACGTTACCCAAGGCTGCAATGAGGTCAACAGTTTCAACCAATTTCGGTTTTCGTTGCTCGTGTCGCCAAGGCGTAAGCCCATGGTGGGAAACAATTGCCGCAGCTTGGTTGCGAATCATCACTGGATTGCCTGGCAGACTAAAAAGCCCGCCGGATCTCTCCGACGGGCTTTCGTCATTCAGGCAAAGCCTCACGCTTCACTTCCCGCCAACCGGCCGGGTCGCCGCCGCCTTCTCGACCATCGCTGTCACTTCGGCACGGCGAGCGCCTTCGAGCGGCATGCGCGGCATGCGCACGCGTTCGGAGCCGCGGCCCATGATCTGTTCGGCGAGCTTGATCGACTGGACGAGGTCGTGTTCGGCATCGAGATGCAACAACGGCATGAACCAGCGGTAGATGCGGCGGGCTTCCATCCAGTCGCCACGGTCGGCGGCGGCGACGAGCGCCACCGATTCGGCCGGGAAGGCGCTGGTGAGGCCGGAGACCCAACCCTTGGCGCCGAGCATCAGGCCTTCGAGCGCCACGTCGTCGAGGCCGGCGAAGATGTCGTAACGGTCGCCGAATGCGTTGATCAGGTCGGTGAAGCGGCGCGGATCGGGCGCGCTTTCCTTGACGGCCTTGATGTTCTTCACGCCGTCGAGCGCTTCCAACACTTCCGCGCCGATGTTGACGCGGTAGGCGGGCGGGTTGTTGTAGAGCATGATCGGCAGGCCGGTCGCTTCGGCCACCGTCTTGAAATGGGCGACCAGTTCATGCGGCTTCGGGACATAGACCATGGCCGGCAGAAGCATCAGGCCGTCGGCGCCGATCTTTTCCGCATCGCGGGCATAAGCCGAGGCGCGGCGGGTGTCGAATTCCGACACGCCGGTGACGATCGGCACGCGGCCATTCACCACCTCGACGGCGGCCTTCAGGATGGTGCGCTTTTCTTCCGGATCGAGCGAGTTGTTCTCGCCGCAGGTGCCCATGACGATCAGGCCGTTGACGCCATCGTTGACGAGGGCGTCGAGCACGCGCTGCGTCGCGTCGATATCGACCGAGAGATCTTCATGGAATTGAGTCGTTGCGGCGGGAAAAACGCCGTGCCAGCCAGTGGTCATGGGAAGCTCCTGTTAATGAGGTGAATTCAACGTATACAGTTTGTCGACAAAAGCAAGAGGCGTGTTTCAGTGACTGCTGAAACGGGTGATTTGCGGCGTCAGAGGTTCGGGAGTTTGGCGGCAGCCGTGATGTTGCGCGCCACGTAATCCTGGATCTGGCGGACGATCTGGTCGGCATGGGCAATCGACAGCCTGTCCGCCTCCTCCACATCCCCTGAGCGGATCGCCTCGATGATCTTTTCGTGCTCCTCGACATAGCGGCGCGGCAGACGGTCATCGAAGGTCTGGTAGTAAAGGCGCAGGATCCGGCGCCCCTCGTCCAGCAAGCGGGCGAAGAAGGTTGTGTAGTAGGGATTGCCGGCGCGCTCGGCGATGGCGACGTGGAATTCTCTGTTCGCCTCGATCATGGCAAAGGCGTCCTGGGCTTCGACCGCCTGGGCGAAGGCTTCCTGGTGGCGGACGATTTCTGCCATCCAGGCGTCGCCGGAGCGCTGGGCAGCTCCGCGGGTGGTGACCCGGTACATCAGGCAGAGCGCCTCGAAATAGGTCGGCAGGCTGGAGAAATCGATGACGGCGACGATCGTGTTGCGATTGGGCAGGCTGGTGACAAGACCTTCGGAGGTCAGCCGCAGCAGCGCCTCGCGAATCGGTGTGCGGGACATGCCGAAATGTTCGGAGAGGCGCGTTTCGTCGAGCGGGCTGCCAGGCGCGCGCTCCATGGTCAGGATCTCCTGGCGCAGCGCCTTGTAGACCGATTCGGTGCCGGAGCCGCGGGCGCGCGGCCCCTCGCCCTTCATGGTCTCGGTGTCTGCGCTGCTTGCCTCGTCCATGCCTGTCATCCCGCTCTATCGGCAACCGCCGCAGCATGCCGTTCGGCGCCAGCACAGCGGCGAACGGTCCCGAAAGTCAAGGCTGGCATTCACGGGGCCGAGTGAGGTCCTTACGCTTGGAGTTCGGGGCGGGCCTCGAGATACCATTCAACGAAGGCCTTCACGCCATCTTCCAGCTTCGTGGTCGGCGTGTAGCCGGTCAGCGCCTGCAGGAGATCGGGGGCGGCATAGGTGCGCGGCACGTCGCCCTTCTGCATCGGCAGCATGTGGCGGGTTGCCGGCTGGCCGAGCGCTTTTTCCACCATTTCGACGAAGTCCATCAGGTTTTCCGGCTGGCCGCCGCCGATATTGACCAGGCGGAACGGCGCCTGGCGGGAGAGCGTCTCGATTTTATCGTCGGCAACGCGATTCGATTCGTCCGGAATAACATGGGAGATGCGCACGATCGCCTCGACGAGATCGTCGATATAGGTGAAGTCGCGGCTCATCTGGCCTTCGCCATAGATCTCGATCGGCTGGTCGTTGAGCATCAGATCGACGAACTTGAAGAGGGCCATGTCAGGCCGCCCCCAGGGGCCATAGACGGTGAAGAAGCGGAAGGCCGTTGTCGGCGTCTTGTAGAGATGGGCATGCGCATGCGCCATCAGCTCCATCGACTTCTTGGTGGCGGCATAGATGGTCAGCGGCTCGTCGGCGCGGTCTGTTTCGCGGAAGGGCACCGTCGGGTTGGCGCCGTAGATCGACGAGGTGGAGGCGAGCATGAGGTGCTTCACCTTGTGGCGCTCGGCAAGCTCGATGATGTTGTAGGAGCCGGTGACGTTGGATGTCAGATAGGATTGTGGGTTTTCCAGGCTGTAGCGCACGCCCGCCTGGGCCGCGAGATGGATCACCACTTCCGGCTTCGCCGTGGCCATGGCTTCTTCGACGGCGCGGCGATCCTCCAGCATCGCGATCACCGGCCGGAAAGCCGGATACTGCGCCAATGCTGCATGGCGCATATGCTTGAGCTTGACGTTGTAATAAGGCGTCAGGCCGTCGAAGCCGGTGACCTCATGTCCGTCGGCCAGCAGGCGGCGGGCGAGATGAAAGCCGATGAAGCCGGCGGTCCCTGTGATGAAGTAATGCATGCTCAGGTCTTTGCCTTGCGCTTGCCGATCGGAAAATGGGCGAAGCCGTATTTCTCCATCTCCTCCGACTTGTAGATGTTGCGCAGGTCGACGATGACGGGCGCCTTCATCTCCTGCTTCAGGCGGCGGAAATCGAGCGCGCGGAACTCGTCCCATTCGGTAACGACCACGATCGCCTCGGCACCGGTTGCGATCTCGTATGGATTCTTGCCGTAGGTCACGGGCCCGAGCACGGCCTTGGCCGCCTCCATGCCTTCAGGGTCGAAGACATGGACGTCCGCGCCGCCATCGAGCAGCGCCTGGATAATGGTGATGGCCGGCGCATCGCGCATGTCATCGGTATTCGGTTTGAAGGTCAGGCCGAGCACGGCGATCTTCTTGCCGCGGACGGTGCCGTCGCAGGCGGCGATCACCTTGCGGCCCATGGCGCGTTTGCGGTTGTCGTTGATGGCAACGGTGGTCTCGATCAGCCGCATGGGGCTGCCAAAGTCCTGGGCCGTCTTGACCAGCGCCAGCGTGTCCTTCGGGAAGCAGGAGCCGCCATAGCCGGGACCGGCATGCAGGAACTTGTCGCCGATGCGCTTGTCCATGCCGATGCCCTTGGCAACCTTCTGCACATCCGCGCCGATATGTTCGCAGAGATCGGCAATCTCGTTGATGAAGGTGATCTTCATCGCGAGGAAGGCATTGGCGGCATATTTGATCAGTTCGGAGGTCCGGCGTTCGCAGAAGTAGAGCGGCGCTTCGTTGAGGTAGAGCGGGCGGTAGACTTCCCGCATGAGTTCGGTGGCGCGTTCGTCGCCCGTGCCTATGACGATGCGGTCTGGACGCTTGAAGTCGGAGATGGCCGCACCTTCGCGGAGGAATTCGGGGTTCGAGACGACGGCGATGTCCTTCTCGGGGAATTCTTCACGGAAGATGCGCTCGATCTCGTCACCGGTGCCGACCGGTACGGTGGACTTTGTGACGACGACCGTGAAGCCGGTCACGGCGGCAGCAATCTCGCGAGCGGCGGCGTAGACATAGGTGAGGTCGGCATGGCCGTCACCACGGCGGGACGGCGTGCCGACGGCGATGAAGACGACATCGGCGTTTGCGACCGGGCCTGCCAGATCAAGCGAGAAGCTCAAACGGCCGGAGGCGCGGTTATGCGCAATGATCGCATCCAGGCCTGGCTCGAAGATCGGCACCTCGCCGCGCTCCAGCGCCTCGACCTTCTCGGTCGACTTGTCGACACAGATCACCTCGTGACCGAAATCCGCCAGACAGGCTCCCGACACCAGGCCGACATAACCCGAACCGATCATCACAATGCGCATTCAACACCTATATCGACTAAATATTGCACCCGAGCCCACGGCTTTGCCGGTTGTGGAGCATAAAACACGACACAGAGATGACAAACCGTGAACGCCAACAGCGTTCTGCGATGAAACTGAACAAAGTCGTAAGTTTGCCGCGCCCCGAGTGGTTCAGCCGCCGATCTAACGGCCGGCTACAGATCTGTCAAAGACAGGAGCGCTCAGGTCTTGCCTTCAACGCTCGAACGCAGTCTTTGATGGGCCGCCTCATCGAGGGAAAAATTCCACATCAACGCTATGGCCGCGAGTTTGGGGAGAATGGGCAGGAAGGCGTAGAGCGCGGTCAGCGTGGTCAGTGCCTCCGGGGTCTGGGTCGCGGTCTGGTCGCCGATGAAGCCGGCGAGATCGAGGAGCGGGAAGACGACCCCTGCGGAAAGGGCGACCGCAAGCTTGGTGATGAAACTCCAGGCCGCGAAATAGAGGCCGGAGCGCTGTTCGCCTGACGAGACCGTATCATTGTCGATGACATCGGCCTGAATCGCCGGGGGCAGCGTCAGGTCGAAGCCGAGCAGAAGGCCAGTGACGACGCAGACGAGGGTGAAGGCGAGAACATCACCCTCCCCGAGGAAGCCGGCGACCGAGAAGACGGCGCAGGCGAGGATCATGGCGAAGCACCAGGCGCGGTGTTTGCCAAGGCGTTTGGCAGTTGCGACGGCCAGGGGGACGCCGGCGATGGCGCAGAGGAAATAGGTGAAGAGCAGCGGGCCCTGCATGGCGGGAGCACCGAGGCGCTGGCCGACGAAATAGATGAAGAGCGATGCGGGGATCGCATTGGCAAAGCTGTTCAGCAGGAAGGCTGAGGCCAGCCGCAGGAAGGGGCCGTTGGCACGCAGATGGCGGAAGCCCTCCCGCAAGGACAGCTTGCGCCGGGAGAAGTCAACCGGCTCGGGCACATTCGCCACGGCAAGCAGGCCCGCGAGAGGCAGGGCAACGGCGATGAAAACAGCGATCCAGGCAAGGCCATGGAAACCGACAGCCGTATCCAGGCCGCCGACGAAGGGCAACGTGATGGCGATCAGCGAGCCGACGAGGGTCGCCCCTTCCCGCCAGGCGGAGAGCTTGACGCGGGCCTGGTAGCCGGTTGCGAGTTCCGCCCCCCAGGCCGTGTAGGGCAGCAGGGACCAGGTCGCACCGATGGAGAGCGCCACGCCCCAGAAGGCGAGATAGCCGATGCCGGCATCTTCGGGTGGCCAGAAGAGCATGAAGGCCGCGAGCGCCGTCAACGGCGTCGAGATCAGAAAGAAGAAGCGGCGGCGACCGAAGCGCGAGCGCACCCGATCGGAAAGCCAGCCGAACAGCGGATCGGTGATCGCATCGATCAGGCGGATACCGAGCAGCACGGCCCCGATCGTCGCCAGCGACATGGCGAAGTGGTCGGCATAGAATGTCGGCAATACGATGTAGAAAGGAAGCGCGATCGCAGCCATGGGTATCGCCGGAAGCGCGTAAAAAGCGAGGCGCGCGGAGGCCGGGGCTTGGTCTGTCATGGGTGTCCGATCACTGGTGTGTCTGGAGTGGTCTACGGCTTGTCGGCGCTTCCGGTTTTGCCGGTTTGGCGGCATCGTTCGGAACAGTAGACGACGTTCTCCCAGTCCCGCTCCCACTTCTTGCGCCAGGCAAAGGGTTTGCGGCAGACGGGACAGGTTTTCTGGGGCAGATCGCCCTTGCGGATCATCTTCGGCATTCGTGTCTCTCGCTTCCTGCGATGCAATTCGCATCCGGGGTAGCAATGGATCACTTCAAGACAATCAAGCAGTTGAAGCTTGCCACCCCCTGCCCCACTTGCTAGCTCGAAACCGCAATCACGGGAGAGACATCACGATGCGAGAACATTCATTCGGCCGGACGGAATTTACCGTCAGCGATATCGGCTTCGGCGCCTGGCAGATCGGCGGATCCTGGGGCGAAGTGTCGGAGGCCGACGGCAGGGCAGCGCTCAATGCGGCGCTCGATGCCGGCATGACCTTCATCGACACCGCAGACGTCTATGGCGACGGTCGGTCCGAGAAGATCATCGCCGAGGTGCTGAAGGCGCGTGGCGGCAAGCGGCCGATGGTGGCGTCCAAGGCCGGTCGGAGGCTCAACCCGCATGTGGCCGACGGTTACACCAAGGCGAATATCGAGGCCTTCATCGATCGGTCGCTGAAGAACCTCGAGATCGACAGCCTCGACCTCGTGCAGCTGCACTGCCCGCCGACAGACGTCTACTATCGTCAGGAGATGTTCGAGGGGCTCGAAGAGATCCGCAAGGCCGGCAAGATCAAGCATTACGGTGTTTCGGTTGAAAAGGTCGAGGAAGCGCTGAAGGCGATCGAATATCCGGGCGTCGTCTCGGTGCAGATCATCTTCAACATGTTCCGCCAGCGCCCGGCTGCCCTCTTCTTCCAGGAAGCCAAGCGCCGCAACGTCGCGGTCATCGCGCGCGTGCCGCTGGCAAGCGGACTACTGTCGGGCAAGATCACGGCTGCCACGCAGTTTGCGGCCGAAGACCATCGCAACTTCAACCGCAATGGCGAAGCCTTCGATGTGGGCGAGACCTTTGCCGGCGTTCCCTTCGATACGGGCCTCGCAGCGGTTGAGGAAGTGCGTAAGCTGGCCCCCGCTGGTGCTTCCATGGCACAGTTCGCACTCCGCTGGATCCTGATGCACGAGGCCGTCACCGTCGTCATCCCCGGTGCCCGCAACGGCGAGCAGGCGAAAGCGAATGCCGCTGCCTCCGATCTTGCGGCCCTGTCTGCCGATGTCATGGCGGCGTCGCGCGAGGTCTATGAGCGGCTGATCGCGCCGCATGTGCACCATCGCTGGTAAGACGCTACAGCTTTCAAAGAAAGAGGCCGGGTGAGCGATCACCCGGCCTCCTTTGTTTTACGTGCTCTGATCTTTCGATCAGTTGGTGCCCTGCACGTTCACTTCCCAGAAGAGCGTCTCGCCAGACGAGTCATCCACACCGTCGTTGTCGGTCACGGCGAAGGCCTTGCCCGAGGCGTCGAAGGCAAAACCTTCGAGCTTGTCGACGACGTAGCCGTTCGTGGCAGCTTTCAGGTCCGGAATGAAGTCGTGGACTTCTTCCTTGGTGACCGTCGGAAGCTCTTCGCCAATCTTGCCAGGCTTCAGGTCAGCGATGGCGACGCGGTAGAGCTTCTTCAGCTTCGCGTTGTCACCCACCTGATTGTCGCGCTCGACGATGTAGACGTGGTCGCCATGAGCGGTGATTTCCGACAGGCCAACCCAGCCTTCACCAGCCGCCTCCAGCGGATAGCGAACGGCGCCCCATTCCTTGGACTTGGGGTTATAGGAGAGGAGTTTGACGGCACCCTTCTCGTCGTCACCCCATTCGCGCTGAACCGCCATCCAGAGCGTCATCTCGTCGCCCGAGCCGATGGCGGTGATGCCTTCCAGGCCGAAGCGGGTCTGGCCAGCAAGCAGTTCAGCGGGGAAGCCGATCTCGGTCTTGATCTCGCCCTTGGCATCGACGTGGTAGAGGCCATGGCCGACGAGCTTTGCCGGGTCGCCTTCAGAAGCGAGCCAGAAACCGCCTTCGCCATCCAGCGTGATGCCTTCGATGTCGAGCTTCTGGGCAGCGGAGCCGCCGCGGGTGATCGGCAAAGCCGTAGTGATAACGGCCGGCTTCTGCGTTGCGTCGATCGTGAAGATCGAGGGCTGCATGGCGTAGAAGCTGTCGTTGACGGCGTAGAGCGTGCCGGCCTTTTCTGCATCGCCGACGAGGCCCGAGAGAGCGCCCCAACCGATCGGTGCGCCATCGACCATGGCAGACTGGATCATCGGATAGGCAGGCGTGCCTTCGGCCAACTCATAGAGCATGACGTGCGAACGCGGACCGCCGTCTTCGCCGAGGTCGACTTCGTTGGCGGTGACCAGCAGGTTGCGCGAGGGGATGGCGACAGCGCCTTCCGGCGAGACGCCCGACGGCAGTAGCTGGGTGAGTTGCGGCTCCGCACCGATATCCTTGTAGACGCCGACGATCGAGGAGCGCTCGGACAAGACGAAGAAGTAGTTCTGGTCACCGAAGGTCGCAGCTTCCAGGCCTTCCGGCTCGATGCCCTTGGAACGGGCGCGCTTGTCGGGGAAGTGGCCGATCTGGGCGATCGCCATTTCGAGCGAGGCACCTGATTCGTAGGCGACCTTGCCGGTCTTGTCGAAGATGGTGAAGCTGCGCGAGCCGCCGTTCCAGTCACCTTCGTTGGCAACGACCAGGCGGTTGTCGTCGAGCCACTTCACAGCGTCGGGCTCGCGCGGAACGCCTTCCTTGGTGCCGGAGAACTTCAGAGCGCCGTCCGATTTGGTGTCGATGCCGGTGAGATCGACGGTGCCGGCTGAGAAGTGTGCCTTCACCTCGCCCGTTTTGCCGTCGACGATGGCGATGTGGTTGTTCTCCTGCAGCGTGACGGCGATTTCGCCAAGGCTGTTGATCGCGACGAATTCCGGCTCTGGATCTTCTGGGGCGACTTCGGCGAGACCGGTCAATGCGACGCGTTTGACGCTGCCGCAATCGGCAACGCCATCCTTCAGCGCGACGATCACGAGGTCACCGGCCGGCATCTGCGGCAGGGCGCCGTCGTTGACCTCCTCGTCACGCTCGTTCTCGATCGCAATTGCGACGAAAGAGCCGTCCTTGGAAACCGCGACGGAGTCCGGCTGACCGCCGATGTCGCAGGTGGCGTCGACAGTCTTAGTAGCGATGTCGACGACGGCGAGTTTGCCGGACGGGCTGGTGAAGCTCTCGGACGTGTTGACGCCGACGAGAACCTTAGGTCCCGCTACGGAAACGGATGTCGGCTCGCCGTCCATCATCAGCGCGCCGGCAGCCTTGGGTGCCTTGGCGTCGGTGATGTCGATGAAGCCGATGCCGCCGAGCGGACTGTCGGAATAGATGAGCGTGTTGCCGTCTTCCGAGGCCGTGACGATCTCGGCCGAAGTCGTGGACAACTTTTCCTTGTCGGCCGGCAGATTGGCGGCGACCGGGAAAGTGGCGATGCGGTTGAACACCTGTTCGGCAGCGGCCGGCAGGGCCACGGATGCGAAGAGCGCCGCCGTCAGGGCGACGCGGGAGAGACCATGGGTCATCGGGAAACCTCCAGTATCCAGAAATGGAACAGGAGGTTTCTGAGCCAGTCCGATGACAGTCGGATGACAGCACGATGTCGATCCGACATTTCCCTTCAGATCAGGCCGGTACTGTTTCCTTACCCGCCTCTCGCAGCATGAGGAAGAGCGACGCACCGAGGATCAGCAATGCTCCCAGCCAGAGATAGCCGCTCGGCGCATAGCCGAAGACAATCCAGCCGGCGAAGACGTTGAGTGGCAGTTTCAGGTCATCGAAGGGCTGCACATAGGCCGCATCGGCAGCGTTGTAAGCGAGCGTGAGCAGATACTGGCCGACAGCTGTGAGGAGACCCGCGCCCAGAAGCAGCCAGAGCGTCAGCCCCTCCGGCACGACGAAGCCACCCGCCACGGCCAGACCTGCATTGATCGGGGTCAGCAGGACGAGCAGCCAGACCGTGACCGTCTCCGGTGCCTCGTAATGGGTGAGGTTTTTCATGATCAGCGAAGAGCCGCCCCAGAGCAGTGCGGATAGCACTGGCAGGAGCGCTGCGAGGGTGAAGGTGTCCGACCAGGGCTGCAGGATGATCATTGCACCGATGAAGCCTGTCAGCGTTGCCAGCCAGCGATCGCGACCGACTGTTTCGCCGAGAAACAGACGTGCGCCGATGATGATGAAGAAGGGCGAGGTCATGACGAGTGCGATGGCCTGCCAGATCGGCACCGTGGCAAGGCCTGTCACCCAGGCCTGAACGCCGAAGGCAGCGAGCAGGACGCGCAGGATGTGGCGGACAGGATAGGCCGTCTTCATCGCCTTGAGGCCAAGCCGGAAGAGCAGCGGAAGAGAGAGGACGAGAGCAAAGCCATATTGCCAGAAGGCGGTCGAGGCCGGCGGGAAGCCGAGCGTCATGGCGAGCCATTGCGTGACGACGTTGAGAGCGGCAAAGGCGATGCCCGCCAGTACCATGAAACCGGCACCGAGAAAGGCCCGGGAGCGCAGAATAGAAACCGAGCTCTGATTCATGTCATTTTTCCTTTTCCAAAGGACCAACACAAACCAGGACAGATGAGGACGACGAAAACCGCACCCGGACGGACACGGAACTGCGCAGCAACGCCTCCCAATCCACCGCGAGCGGACCAAGGGCGCAGCCTGACCTCATTCTCTTTCATCCGGACTTTAACCGTCGGCTCCGGAGTTACACCGGATCTGCTGACCCTGCCCTCCCCTTCGGGATCGCAGGCGCTCGCGGGCTTCGAGGTTTCCCCCTTACCGCCGGTGGGGAGTTTCACCCCGCCCTGAGAACGAATGCCGGAACAACCGGCAAGACACAAATATGACAGGTCATGCTGCAGCGCAAGATGACAAAAAGAAAGCCCGGCACGAAGCCGGGCTAACCAAGGTGTCAGCTGACCATCGGCACCGAAGGGTGGCGACGGTCACGACGGATCAGCTGTTGACAGCGTCCTTCAGGCCCTTGCCGGCCGTGAACTTCGGAACGTTGCGAGCCGGGATATCGACTTCAGCGCCGGTGGACGGGTTGCGGCCCTTGGAGGCTTCGCGACGGGCGACGGTGAAGGCGCCGAAGCCAGCGAGACGGATGTCGCCGCCGTTCTTCAGTTCAGCCTGCACCGTTTCAAAAACGGCATCAACGGCAGAGGCGGCGTCAGCCTTGGTGAGGCCAGCCTTCTCGGCGACCGCGGATACGAGTTCGTTCTTGTTCATGTTTCCACCCTTTCTGATTGGTATGAAACGACTCAAATGATTAAGTCGGGCGGAGAATACGAAAGCTTCTGCCCTTCGCAACTCAAAAGCACCCGAAAGCCCCGGAAAACAAGCCTTTTAAGCGGCTTTTCACAAAAAAGGCTGGCAAAAATGCCAGCCTTTTTGTCGGTTTTGGAGCTTTGTGGCTCACTTATGGCAGATTTGCCTCAGTGAGCGATGGTTGCACCGGTTTCGTCGGTGCCGTCGACCACGCCGATTGCAGGCGTTTCAACGGTTCCATCCCACTCGATTGGCTCGGGCACACGGACGAGGGCATGGCGGATAACCTCGCCCATCCGAGACACCGGAACGATCTCCATATTGTTCTTCACGTTGTCCGGAATGTCCGCCAGATCCTTGGCGTTCTCTTCCGGGATCAGAACTTTCTTGATGCCACCGCGGAGGGCTGCGAGCAGCTTTTCCTTCAGGCCACCGATCGGCAGTACACGGCCACGCAGGGTGATTTCACCCGTCATGGCGACGTCCTTGTTGACCGGGATGCCGGTCATGATCGAGACGATCGCCGTTGCCATGGCAACGCCGGCGGACGGACCATCCTTCGGGGTTGCCCCTTCCGGAACATGGACGTGGATGTCGGACTTGTCGAAGCGCGGCGGCTCGACGCCGAAATCGACGGCGCGCGAACGGACATAGGATGCCGCTGCCGAGATCGATTCCTTCATCACTTCCTTCAGGTTGCCCGTGACCGTCATGCGGCCCTTTCCGGGCATCATGACGCCTTCAATGGTCAGCAATTCACCGCCCACTTCCGTCCAGGCAAGACCCGTGACGACGCCGACCTGATCCTCGCCCTCTGCTTCGCCATGGCGGAAGCGCGGAACGCCCAGGTATTCGTTGATGTTCTCACCGGTCACGGCGACCGAAGTCACCTTGCCCTTGATGATTTCCGTCACAGCCTTACGAGCGAGCTTCATCAGTTCGCGTTCGAAGGAGCGGACACCAGCTTCGCGGGTGTACTGCTGGATGATCGCCATGATCGCCGAATCCGCCACGGAAAATTCCTCCGGACGCAAGGCGTGTTCCTTGATCGCCTTGGGCAGCAGGTGCCGCTTGGCGATTTCGAGCTTCTCATCTTCGGTGTAACCCGCGATACGGATGATCTCCATACGGTCCATGAGCGGACCCGGGATGTTCAGCGTATTGGCAGTGGTCACGAACATGACGTTCGACAGGTCATATTCCACTTCGAGATAGTGGTCCATGAAGGTCGAGTTCTGTTCCGGATCCAGCACTTCGAGCAGAGCCGAGGACGGGTCGCCACGGAAGTCCATGCCCATCTTGTCGATCTCGTCGAGCAGGAAGAGCGGGTTGGACCGCTTCGCCTTCTTCATCGACTGCACGATCTTGCCGGGCATCGAACCGATATAGGTGCGGCGGTGACCGCGGATCTCGGCTTCATCACGCACGCCACCGAGCGCCATGCGCACGTATTCGCGGCCTGTCGCCTTGGCGATCGACTTAGCGAGCGAGGTCTTGCCGACGCCCGGAGGACCGACGAGGCACAGGATCGGGCCCTTCAGCTTCGTCGCACGCGCCTGCACGGCGAGATATTCGACGATGCGTTCCTTGACCTTGTCGAGGCCGAAATGGTCCTCGTCGAGGGTCTTTTCGGCCGCGTTGAGGTCGATCTTGACCTTCGACTTCTTGCCCCAGGGCAGACCCAGCAGCCAGTCGAGATAGTTGCGCACGACAGTGGCTTCCGCCGACATCGGGCTCATGTGGCGCAGCTTCTTCAGCTCCGCATCGGCCTTTTCCTTGGCTTCCTTGGAAAGCTTGGTCTTGGCGATGCGCTCTTCCAGTTCGGCCATCTCGTCACGGCCGTCTTCGCCGTCGCCGAGTTCCTTCTGGATCGCCTTCATCTGCTCATTGAGGTAATATTCGCGCTGGGTCTTTTCCATCTGGCGCTTGACGCGCGAGCGGATGCGCTTTTCGACCTGCAGAACGGAGATCTCGCCTTCCATGAAGCCGAGCGCCTTTTCGAGACGCGTCTTCACGCTCACCGTTTCGAGCATTTCCTGCTTTTCGGTGATCTTGATGGAAAGATGCGAGGCCACGGTATCGGCGAGCTTCGAGTAGTCCTCGATCTGGCTTGCGGCGCCGACGACCTCGGGGGAGATCTTCTTGTTCAGCTTGACGTAATTTTCGAACTCCGACACCACCGAGCGGGACAAAGCCTCGATCTCGACCGGATCTTCGGCCGGCTCGGCCAGGATGCTGGCTTTCGCTTCGTAATAATCTTCGCGGGCCGTGTAAGCCTCGACCTTGGCGCGCGCGCGTCCTTCGATCAGCACCTTCACAGTGCCATCGGGCAGCTTCAGGAGCTGGAGGACATTGGCCACCGTGCCGACTTCGTAGATGGCGTCCGGGGCCGGATCGTCGTCACTCGCGTTGATCTGCGTGGCCAGCATGATCTGCTTGTCGGAACCCATCACCTCTTCCAGAGCGCGGATGGATTTCTCGCGGCCGACGAACAGCGGGACGATCATGTGAGGAAACACCACGATGTCGCGCAGAGGAAGCACCGGATAGGTGTTCGCCTCGTTTGCAGCTGACGTATTCGTCATTTCACTTCCTTTCAAACGTCCCGGGGAAACCGGGACTCCATGCCGACCCAGAAGAGGCGTCAGGCATATTTTTCGATCCTCCAACAAGTGGAGTGGCGTTCCCGCCAATTCAAGCCTGCCGCCCGGGCCGGTGCCGAATCTGTGACACCAGAATGACAAACCTCGCCGGCTTTCACACTACAAATCGGACCTGATGCGAGGCATTCGCGTCACTTCGTCGCCCGGTTGGTTACCGTCAGTCGCTTGGATGATCGGAGACACGGTTACGCGGTGACGGCGACGCAGCACACAGGCGTTCAATCTCCACTCCGTTCTAGCCCAATCAGCGGGCGTGACAACAGCGGAATACCGTAAATGCGGGTGCCAGCCGGGAAAACCACAGGCTGCACCAAAAAAGACCCAGCAGACACGAAAAAGCCCGCCACGAGGGCGGGCTCATCGTCTGGTTTGATCCGAACCGATCAGGCGGAGGCGTTGGCCTTCTCTTCCTGACGATCGGCATAGATGTAAAGCGGACGGGACTTGCCATTGACGACGTCGTCGGAAATGACGACCTCGCGAACGCCTTCCAGTTCGGGCAGTTCGAACATCGTGTCGAGCAGGATCTTTTCCATGATCGAGCGAAGGCCGCGGGCACCGGTCTTGCGGGTGATCGCCTTGCGGGCGATTTCGCGGAGGGCATCCTCGTGGAAGGACAGTTCGACGTCTTCCATCTCGAACAGGCGCTGATACTGCTTGACGAGCGCGTTCTTCGGCTCGGACAGGATCTGGATCAGCGCATCCTCGTCCAGATCCTCGAGCGTTGCCAGAACAGGCAGACGACCGATGAATTCCGGGATAAGGCCGAACTTGACCAGATCTTCCGGCTCCAATTCACGCAGCACTTCGCCGACGCGGCGATCGTCTTCCGCCTTCACCGTTGCGCCAAAACCGATCGAGGTCTTTTCGCCGCGGGCAGAGATGATCTTGTCGAGGCCGGCAAAGGCACCGCCGCAGATGAACAGGATGTTGGTCGTATCTACCTGCAGGAACTCCTGCTGCGGATGCTTGCGGCCACCCTGCGGCGGAACGGATGCGACCGTGCCTTCCATGATCTTCAGAAGCGCCTGCTGGACTCCCTCGCCCGATACGTCGCGGGTGATCGAAGGATTGTCCGACTTGCGGGAGATCTTGTCGACTTCGTCGATGTAGACGATGCCGCGCTGGGCGCGCTCGACATTATAATCCGCAGACTGCAGAAGCTTCAGGATGATGTTTTCGACGTCTTCACCGACATAGCCGGCTTCGGTCAATGTCGTTGCATCGGCCATGGTGAAGGGCACATCGATGATGCGGGCCAGCGTCTGGGCAAGATAGGTCTTGCCGCAGCCGGTGGGTCCCACGAGCATGATGTTCGACTTCGCCAATTCGACATCGCCGCCCTTGGAGGCGTGCGACAGGCGCTTGTAGTGGTTGTGCACGGCCACCGACAGGATCTTCTTCGCCTGCTTCTGACCGATCACATATTCGTCGAGGATCTTGATGATGTCCTGCGGCGTGGGAACGCCGTCGCGAGACTTGACCATCGAAGACTTGTTCTCTTCGCGGATGATGTCCATGCAGAGTTCGACGCATTCATCGCAGATGAACACAGTCGGTCCGGCAATCAACTTGCGGACCTCGTGCTGGCTCTTGCCGCAGAAGGAACAATAAAGGGTATTCTTGGAGTCACCGCCGTTGCTTCCGCTGACTTTGCTCATGTCTTTATCCTTCCAGCACGCCGCGCCACCGCAGTCACGGCAGGGCGGTCACTCACACTGTCCGGCTCCCACCGCCGCCGTTGGGGGGAACCTCTTCCGATCCGGAGCTACTAGCCGATCCGACCATGTCGGAGCGGCGGCAACGAAAACTCCCAGTCTCGGCAGACTATGTCACAAAGATTCAACATAGCCTTAATCACACTATTAGCGCTTTTACGCCGACTTTAAACCCCGCCTGCCATCACGTCTGCCGGCATCTGGTGATGCCGGCGGCATAAGCGTGGATCAAGCCGACGGTGCGACGCCTTCCATTTCGACGCGCGATGTCAGGATACGGTCGATCAGACCCCATTCCTTGGCTTCGCTCGATTCCATGAAATGATCGCGATCGAGCGTATTCTCGACTTCGTCATATGTCTTACCAGTATGCTTGACATAGACCTCGTTCAGACGACGCTTCATCTTAATAATGTCACGAGCATGACGCTCGATATCGGAAGCCTGGCCCTGGAAGCCGCCGGACGGCTGATGGACCATGATGCGGGCGTTCGGGGTTGCAAAGCGCATGCCCTTCTCACCGGCGGCCAGCAACAGCGAGCCCATAGAGGCGGCCTGACCGATGCAGAGCGTCGACACGGCCGGACGGATGAACTGCATCGTGTCGTAGATCGCCATGCCAGAGGTGACGACACCGCCTGGCGAATTGATGTAGATGGCGATTTCCTTCTTGGGGTTCTCGGCTTCGAGGAAGAGGAGCTGGGCGCAGACGAGCGAGGCCATGGTGTCTTCGACCGGGCCCGTCAGGAAGATGATCCGCTCCTTGAGCAGTCGAGAAAAGATGTCGTAGGAGCGCTCGCCACGATTGGTCTGCTCGACGACCATCGGCACCAGAGCGAGAGCGGTATCAACGGGATTTCTCATGTCGGTCCTTTTCAGCCTCTCCCCGGCACATCGGTGGCGGGAATCACGTAATCTTTGTCAATCCCTACATAGAGTGTCCGCACCCCGACATTCAAGACACGAGGACCGGATATCCTTAATGGTCAGAATGCGCTCGGCGCTGTAGATCCTGACTTTCCGGCCGGTCGTCGGGACCGCGTCGGAGCTAACCTGTCATCCTTGCACAAGAAACGGCTAACATGGTGAAATTTTGGTAAGTCTGTCGTGTGCAGGTTCCGGCTGCAAGCAGGATCCTGCGGCTTTTCATAGTGACTGTTTAACCCGCTTGGGCCATTCTGGAGCGATAGTCTGCCGAATTGATTTCAGGAATGGCATCGTGATCGACGTGAAGACAGCGTTTTTGCTCTGGGTCATACAGGCCAATACGCTCGCGATTCTCCTCCTTGCCATTTGGCTGCATGCCCGCGACCAGAGACACTTCCTCTGGTTCGGCATCGGCTTCCTGTTGCATGCCAGTGGCCTCGGCCTGGTGGGCCTGCGCGGACAGATCCCTGACATCGTCTCGATCCAGGCGGCGAATGCCATCTCGCTGTTCGGGTTCAGCTTCTGGGCGAAGGGGCTTGCAGCACTCGATCACAGGCGGGCCGCGCAAATGATCTGGGTTCCGCCCCTGCTGTGGTTGGTGGGAAACCTACTGCCTCCGATCCGAGACGAGTTCGCCTTTCGCGTGTCGCTCTACAATGCGGCAGCAGCCATTGGCTTTGCGACCCTTGCCCTCACCGCCGCGCGTGCGCGCTTCAGCTCCAACCGTTACCGCGCACTGCTGACATTCGTCTGGGCTGCCCAGGCGATCGCCGGATCGATTTTCGCCGTCTTCGTCCTATTCCACCGGCCGCAGAGCTTTGCCGACAATTTCTTCGGCATGTGGATGGGAATGATCGCCGTCATAGGCTTCATCACCGCTGTCGTGATCCTCGCCAAGATTACAATGGATCGGTCACAGGAACAGCTGCAGGCGCTGGTCAGGACCGATCCACTCACAGGGGCGCTCAACCGGCGGGGCTTTTCCGAGGCCTATCAGGGACTGGTGGATAGTTCCCCGCTCGATACGCTCGGCGTGCTGATTTTCGACCTCGACCACTTCAAGCAGATCAACGATCGGCATGGGCATACTGTCGGTGACCGGGTCCTTCGGGAATTCGCCGATGTCTGCCGCTCGCTGCTGCCGCAGCGCGCGGTCTTCGCGCGGACCGGTGGCGAGGAATTTGCCGCCGTGCTGGCGATTTCGGAACCGAGAGATGCGGCACTGTTTGCCGAAACCGTGCGTCTGGCGCTGGCGGATCGCAGCATTGTGACCGATGGCGACATCATTTCCGTCACGACCAGCGTCGGAATCTCGATCAGTTCACTGCGCGACGCAGATCTGGACAAGCTCCTATCCGAGGCCGATCTCGCGCTTTACACGGCAAAGGCGCAAGGTCGAAACAGGACATCGCTGCGCTCGGGCAGTCGGACCGTGACCGTACCGCCAGCGCGGGAGGAAAGCGGACCAGAGGAAGTCGACCGCCAGGCCGACCGGCAGGTGGCCATCCTGAAGCGCATCTCCGCAGTTGCCCACAAGCTGGATCACTGAGCGGCGCCCCGTCCACTTGCGTGAGGAAATGCAGAGGATAAACAGGACGTCATGACACAGAACTCCTTCCTCTCCATCGATCCGGCCACACGCCGCGTTTCGCTCGACGCCCGCGATCCGGCCTTCTACGGCAATCCGAACCGCACCTATGCGGCGCTCCATGCGCAATGTCCGACTTTCTATTGGGAAGAACAGAAGCAGTGGTTCTTCACCGGCTACGACCATGTGAACGCGCTACTGCGGGATCGCCGATTCGGTCGGCAGATCCTGCATATCGCGACGCGCGAGGAACTGGGCATGCCAGAACCCGCCGAGCATACCCGTGATTTCGACAAGGCCGAAGAACACTCGCTGCTGGAAATCGAGCCGCCTGAGCACACGCGGCTGAGGACGCTCGTCAACCGCGCCTTCGTTTCCCGCCATGTCGAAAAGATGACGCCAGAGATCGAGTTGCTGGCAAACCGCCTGATCGACGAGTTCGAAAAGAACGGCAAGACGGAGCTCTTGTCGAGCTTTGCCGACATTATTCCGGTGACGATGATCGCCCGCATGATCGGCATCCCCGAGGAGATGGGGCCGCAGTTGCTGAGATGGAGCCACGACTATGTCGGCATGTACATGTTCAAACGGACCCGCGCCGACGAGGAGGCCGCCGACCGGTCGGCAAAGGAATTCGCCAATTATGTGCGGCAGGTGATTGCGGAACGTCGGGCCGAGCCGCGCGACGATCTGTTGAGCCACATGATCCACACCGAGCACAAAGGACAGTTCCTGACCGAGGACGAGCTGATCTCGACGACGATCGTGCTGCTGAATGCCGGCCACGAGGCGACCGTGCACCAGATCGGCAATTCGGTCCGAGTGATCCTCGAAAGCGGAAACGATCCGGCGAAGATGTTCACCGACGAGAAGGCGACGGAACGGACTGTCGAGGAGACGCTTCGGATCGGCGCGCCGGTTCACATCTTCCAGCGCTGGTGCCTGGAGCCCTGCGAGATCGACGGCGTGTCCTTCAAGCGTGGCGACAAGGTGAGCCTGATCCTGGCGGCGGCCAATCTCGATCCGCAGAAATTCTCCGATCCGCTCACCTTCAAGCCCGATCGCGACGAAGGGTCCAATCTCTCCTTCGGTGCCGGCATCCACTTCTGCATCGGCGCGCCGCTTGCGAGGCTTGAGCTCAACATCGTTTTGCCGCTGCTCTTCAAGCGGTTGCCGGGTCTGAAGATCGCCGAGGCACCAACGGTCAAGGACGTCTATCATTTTCACGGCCTGGAGCGGCTCGACCTCACCTGGTGAGGTCGGCCACGTCGGCATAACGGGCCGTCAGGGCTTCGACGGCCTGGCGCATGGCGAGACGCAGGTCCGGCGGATCAACAACTTCAACTTCTTTGCCGAGCTTCAGCATTTCCGACACGGCCATGCGTTCGTGGGCCACAGGTAGCCGCACCATGCACCAGCCGCGTTCATCGGGTTCTCCGAGGAATTCGATATTGGCACGCACATAGGGCGGCGCCATGTGCTCGATTTCCTTGAGGCCCCAAGGCGACAGGCGGATCGTCGCGCTGTTCGGATAGAGTTCCAGTTCGAGCCGACGCGTGTTATCGCCCCAATAGGCAGCCAGATCGAATTCTTTCGGCCAGTCGAAGCGCTCTTCGGTAACCAGGAGATCGAGGACGCGGGAGATCCTGTAGGTGCGGGGCGTGCCGTCGACCCGGGCGACCAGATACCAGGCGCCGCCCTTCATCACGATGCCGAGCGGCTCGGCGACCCTGTTCTTTTCCGCCTTCCAGGAGCGGTAGCGCATGCGAATGCGCTTGGAATTCCAGACCGCGTCCGCGATCGCCTGGAGATGGAGCGGCTGCTCACCCTCGGCGAGCCAGGCCGGCGCGTCGAGATGAAACTTCGACTGCATGCGCCGCGCGCTTTCACGCAGGTCCTCGGGCAAGGCAGCGGTGAGCTTCTTCTGCGCGCCGGCCATCAGCGAGCCGAGGCCCAGATCGGCAGCGGCTCCGGGGATGCCTGACAGGAACATGGCCTCCGCCTCGGCAGGGGTGAGACCATTCAGGCGGACTCGATAGCCGTCCAGCAGGCGGTAGCCGCCCTCGGAGCCACGCTCGCTGTAAACGGGGATACCCGAGAGGGAGAGGGCATCGACGTCGCGGTAGATGGTGCGCACAGAGACCTGGTTTTCCGCGGCCAGCGCCTCGGCCGTCACCAGCCCCTTCGCCTGCAGTGTCGTCAGAATGTTGATCAACCGGCTCGCACGCATCGAAAAAATCCTCGCTTCATCGAGAATACTAAACCAACCTGACACAATCTGACAGGTATGGTGCTGCATTCTCCCTTCATCGCCTTCACGGCATGGCGCATTTCAAAGGGAGACATTAGATGACCAAGAACGCACCGATCACCCTCTTCTACTCGCCGCAGACCCGCGCCACCGGCGCGCGCGTGCTGCTGGAGGAACTGAAGGTGCCCTACGAATTACATGTATTGAACATGAAGACGGGCGAGCAGCGGCAACCCGCCTATCTCGCGATCAACCCGCTCGGAAAGGTCCCGGCTGTGCGCGTCGGCGAGACGCTGGTCACCGAGCAGGGGGCGATCTACCTCTATCTCGCGGATCTCTTCCCCGAGGCGGGTCTCGCCCCTGCCCTGACCGATCCGCACCGGGGCGCCTATGTGCGCTGGCTGTTCATCTATGGCAGTTGCTTCGAGCCGGCGGTCGTCGATCGCTACATGAAGCGCGAGCCAGGATCGATGAACGAAACGCCCTATGCCAGCTACGATTCCCTCATCGACTTGCTGGAGGAGACGCTGAAAAAGGGCCCCTATCTGCTCGGCGAGCGCTTCACCGCAGCGGATCTGCTCTGGGGTATCGCACTCCGCTGGACGACGATGTTCGGCCTTGTCGAAGAGCGGCCGGCCTTCCAGGCCTATATGAACCGCATCGGCAGTCGTGCGAGTATCCAGCAGGTTTCGGCCGAGGATGCCGTCATGGTCGCCGAACACGAAGCGGCAGCGGCCCGGTTGAAAGCCGCAAGCTAGAGCTTGATGACATAATCCTTTCGAGTCGTTTCAAGGACTTCCCAGGTTCCCTTGAAGCCGGGTCTGAGGATCAGGCGGTCGCCTGCCTTTAGGTGAACAGGCTCCCCGCCGTCCTCGGTGACAACAGAGTGGCCTTCGAGAATGTGGAAGTACTCCCATTCATCGTAGACGATCCGCCACTTGCCCGGTGTCGACTGCCAGATGCCGGCATAGATGCCGCCGTCTGCCTCCTCGATGTTCCAGGTGGTGAACCGCGGGTCGCCGGAAATTAGGCGGTCGGCGGCGGGAGCGCCCTCTTCCGGCGTGACGGTGGAGGGATCGAATGGCAGGGACAGGCTCATCATGGTCTCCAGGTAAACGAGCGGCGGTGTTTTGCACCGCCGCTCAAAGGGCAGATCAGGCAGCGGCCAGCGCCTGCTCAAGATCGGCGATGATGTCTTCGGCGTCCTCGATGCCGATGGACAGGCGCACGACGTCAGGCCCGGCACCGGCTGCGATCTGCTGGGCTTCGGAGAGCTGGGCGTGGGTCGTCGACGCCGGATGGATGATCAGCGAGCGGGTGTCGCCGATGTTGGCCAGGTGCGAGAAGAGCTTCAAGCCACCGACCAGCGCCTTGCCGGCCTCAAGTCCGCCCTTGATGCCGAAGGTGAAGACGGAGCCGGCGCCCTTCGGCGAATAACGCTTCTGCAGCGCGTTGTTCGGATCGTCGGGAAGGCCCGAATAGTTCACCCATTCGACCTTCGGATGGCTCTTTAGCCAGGTGGCGACCTTCATGGCGTTGTCGCAGTGGCGCTGCATGCGCAGCGGCAGCGTCTCGATGCCGGTCAGCAGCAGGAAGGCGTTCATAGGCGCAATCGCCGGCCCAAGGTCACGCAGGCCGAGGACGCGGCAGGCGATGGCGAAGGCGAAATTGCCGAAGGTCTGGTGCAGGACGACGCCGTTATATTCCGGGCGCGGCTCGGACAGCATCGGATACTGGCCCGGCTTGGCCGACCAGTCGAAGGTGCCACCATCAACGATGACACCGCCCATGGAATTGCCGTGGCCGCCGAGGAACTTGGTGACGGAATGGACGATGATGTCGGCGCCATGCTCCAGCGGACGGATGAGGTAAGGGCTCGCCATGGTGTTGTCGACGATCAGCGGCAGACCGTGGCGGTGGGCGACCTCGGCGATCGCTTCGATATCGACGAATGTGCCGCCGGGGTTTGCAAGGCTTTCGATGTATACGGCCTTGGTCTTGTCATCGATCTGGGCTGCAAAGCTCTCGGGGTCAGCAGGGTCTGCCCAACGGACCTGCCAGCCGAAATTCTTGAAGGCATGGCCGAACTGGTTGATCGAGCCGCCGTAAAGCTTCCTCGCAGCAACGAAGTTGTCGCCGGGTTGCATCAGTGAGTGGAAAATCAGGAGCTGGGCCGCATGGCCCGAGGCGACCGCGAGCGCTGCCGTACCGCCTTCGAGCGCCGCAATCCGCTCTTCCAGAACGCCCTGGGTGGGGTTCATAATGCGGGTGTAGATATTGCCGAACTCCTTGAGCGCAAAGAGATTTGCGGCATGGTCGCTGTCGTTGAAGACATAAGCCGTGGTCTGGTAGATCGGCGTTATGCGCGCGCCCGTGGTGGGGTCCGGCTGGGCGCCGGCATGGATGGCAAGCGTGGCGAAACCCGGATTGTTCTCCGACATTGTTTGGTCCTCCCTTGGTGACTTCGGGGCGGATCATAATCGCTCGCGGCAGCTTGTCAGCCTGCATTATTCCAAAGTCGGCGTGGCTTGCGGAAATTCGTGCTTGATCGAGGTCAATGCGGATGTTCGGCGCGATGACATTCTCCTTCACAGTCGAAGGAGACAGCCATGACCGTCACGATCGCCGATCCGATCCGCCATACCGTGCAGCAAATCCTCTCATGGTTCGCCCAGGGTTTCGAACATGCCTCGGAGAGCGACATGCTCGCCAGCCTTTCCGATGCCGAAATAGAGGCGCTGGCAGAAGACTGCGGCATGAGTTCCCATCAACTGCTGGCGCTTGTGCAGGCCGGCCCGCATGCCGCAGACGAAATGCCGGCGATGATGCGGGCGCTCAACATCGACCCTGCGGAAGTCGAATACCGGATGCGCCGGGTCTTTCGCGACATGCAGATCACCTGCGCCCAATGTCAGTCCAAGGAGACCTGCCAGCAGCACTTGCGCCAGGGCAAGGCCGGTCAGACCTTCGTGGAGTATTGCGGCAATGCCGATACGTTGAATGCGCTCAGGGCCAATCCTGACCTTCTGATCGAAGCCTGAACCGTCAGAGACCGAGCCTCGGGATTTCAATCGCCGGGCAACGGTCCATGACCACGCGGATGCCCACCTCCTCGGCCGGCTTCACAGCGTCGTCGTCGCGCACAGTAAGCTGGCCCCAGATCACCTTCGGCGGCTTCGGCAAGGCGAGCGCTTCAGTGACGACCTCACCCAGATATTCCGGCGCACGGAAGACATCGATCATGTCGATTTCGTCTGGAATGTCGGCCATGCTGGCGAACACGGTCTGGCCAAGGATTTCCTTGCCGGCCTGACCGGGGTTGACCGGATAGACCGTATAACCCTTCGACAGCAGGAAACGCATGACGCCGAAGCTCGGGCGGTCGGGCTTGGGGGATGCACCGAGCAGCGCGATGGTTTTCACCTCGCCGAGGATGCCCTTCAGGTAGTCGGCAGTGTAATGATCGTGATCGGCCATCCGCATCTCCTCTTTCGTCGTAGATTGAGAACTAGATGGGGTTGCGACCGCCGGCAACAAGGCCGGGAACAGCCCAGACCACCCACACGTTGATCGAACGCCGAGAAGGAGGAAGGTTATGCGACTGTCTCACCTTGCCATCATGACGATCTCCACCATGACGCTGGCCGAGCCCGCGCTTGCGATCTCGCGCTACAATTCGACCGCCCTCACCTGCGATCAGGTGCGCCAGCGGGTGATCAACCAGCGTGCGGTCATCCTGCGCTATCCGTCGACGCGGGTGGAGGGCATGACGCTCTATGATCGTTACGTGACCCGCAACGCCATGTGCGCTCCACACGAATATGCGGAGCGCGCCTACGTGCCGACGCGCAACACCGATCGCTGTCCGGTCTTGAGCTGCCAGGATTACGATCCCGAAACGCGTCGTTTCGGCTTCGGCAAGCCCGTCATCCGGTTCTGACGATGGTCTTCAGGCCGCATGGCCCTGCGCCGAACCCGGATGCATGCGCTCGTAGACCAGCGGATATTCCGCCACCAGCGCACGGTCCATAACGACCTTGATACCGGCCTCTTCCGCTCTTGCGGCAGCCGCATCGTCGCGGACGCCGAGTTGGCACCAGATCGCCATCGGTCGGGGGCTCATGGCCAGAACCTCGTCGACGATCTCGTCAAGATGTTCCGACCGCCGGAAGACATCGACGAGATGGACGGGCTCGGGGATTTCGGCGAGTGACCGGTAGACGCGTTGTCCCAGGATGAGTTCGCCGCCGTGCAGGGGATTGACCGGAAAGACGTGGTATCCCTTGCCCAGCAAGAACCCGGAAATCCAGTGGCTGGGGCGCTTGTCGTCCGGCGAGGCGCCGAGCACGGCCACGTTCTTGGCCGTCGCGAGGATATCGGCGAGGTAGCTGTTCGGATAGGTGTCGTGGTTCATGGCGTTCCTCCCGGCCCGCGGGGGCCTTGGTTCACCCGTCCTTCTATGTCCCGATCCAACTCTAGCGCTGGCGGGTTAACGACCCCATCGGAGGATCACTCAAATGCCGCCGATCACTCGGGCAGCACCACATGACCATGTTCGTCCTGCGGGAAGAAGGGATTGAAAGCAATCTCCCAGAGGTGACCATCAGGGTCAGCGACATAGCCGGAATATCCGCCCCAGAACACTTTCTGTGGCGCCTTGACCAGGGTCGCACCGCAGGAAACGACAAATTTCACCACTGCGTCGACGCCAATTTCACTCGTGACATTGTAGGCAAGCGTCACGCCGGAAAAGCCGGAAGGCTTGTTCTCGACATGGGCATCTTCGGCAAGATTGGCGCGGGAAAAGAGACCGAGTGCCGTGCCTTTCAACTGGATGAAGGTGACATCGTCATTGGAGGCCGAAGATTTTGTCCAGCCCAGCCTTGCGTAGAAATCCGTGCTGCGGGCGACGTCTGCGACGCCGAGGGTAATGAGCGAGATACGACGTTCCAGCGACATTGTTTTCTCCATCTGGGGCGCCTGCCGATACGTTCGGTTTATGTTTTCATTATGTTCATGCGAATATTAGACAAATCAGAGGTTGCGACGCGGGGCCGCAACACGCTTGTTCCATTTCATTGCAAACGTGGAATGATCTGCTTGGTCCTGCATGCCCATTCATTCGAGGTCCCGTGGACTCCCGATTCCACGTCTTTTCGTGAGGTAAAATAGCACCACACCTCTAGCGCATTGATTTCACTATGATTTTCACCACCTCTACCAAGCGCACCCATCTTGACGTCTCGAGCCTCCGGATTTATACCCCTCCTCGGAACGCGGCCCTTCGGGACCGCTTTCTTTTTTGCGCGAAATACGCGTGAAACAAGCAACAAGAAACGCCTGCAGCTCCCGCAAAACGGGACCGCAGGATCACACTGAAAGAGACCCTCATGTCTACCTTCGTTCAGAAGCCTGCAGAGGTGGAGAAGAAGTGGATCCTCATCGACGCCGAAGGGCTCGTTGTCGGCCGCCTCGCCACCATCATCGCCATGCACCTGCGTGGCAAGCACAAGGCCACCTATACCCCCCATGTTGACGACGGCGACAACGTCATCGTCATCAATGCCGAGAAGGTCGCTCTGACCGGCAAGAAGTACTCCGACAAGAAGTACTACTGGCACACCGGTTATCCGGGCGGCATCAAGGAGCGTACGGCTCGCCAGATCATCGAAGGCCGCTTCCCGGAGCGCGTTCTTGAGAAGGCCGTCGAGCGCATGATCCCGCGTGGCCCGCTCGGTCGTCGCCAGATGAAGAATCTGCGCGTCTACGCCGGCACGAACCACCCGCATGAAGCTCAGCAGCCCGTCGCTCTCGACGTCGCTTCGCTGAACAGCAAGAACACAAGGAGCGCCTAAGTATGGCCGATCTTTCTTCCCTGAAGGACCTTGCCCCGGCACAGGACGCAGCTCCGGCTCACGTCCGCAAGGTCGACTCCCTGGGTCGCTCCTACGCCACCGGCAAGCGCAAGAACGCTGTTGCCCGCGTGTGGGTCAAGCCGGGCACCGGCAAGATCACCATCAACGGTCGCGAATTCCGCACCTATTTCGCCCGTCCGGTCCTGCAGATGGTTCTGCAGCAGCCGATCGTCGCAGCTGCCCGTGATGGTCAGTTCGACATCATCGCGACGGTCGCCGGTGGCGGTCTGTCCGGTCAGGCTGGTGCCGTTCGTCACGGTCTCTCGAAGGCCCTCACCTACTTCGAACCGGGCCTGCGTCCGGTCCTGAAGAAGGGTGGCTTCCTGACCCGCGACAGCCGCGTCGTCGAGCGCAAGAAGTACGGCAAGGCCAAGGCCCGTCGTTCGTTCCAGTTCTCCAAGCGTTAATCGCTGGACAACCGGAAACGGAAATCAAGGCGGGGCTTCGGCTCCGCCTTTTTTTGTTCTCCTCGGACGCCCAACCGTGTCGCCACGGATGGAGGCTTGACCGGGCAAGCCGACCGACTAATTTGATCAAATCGTGAGTGGGAGAAGCGCATCATGGCCAGCAAATCGATCGACAACGCGTTTACCGCAAAGACCTTGCGCGGTGCGGCGACCGATCCGACCTATGCGGGCGTGCTGTCCTTCATGCGGCGGAAATACTCCAAGGACCTCACCGACGTCGATGCCGTCGTGCTCGGTATCCCCTTCGATGCCGCCGTCTCCAACCGGCCCGGCGCACGCTTTGGACCACAGGCCATCCGGCGCGCATCGGCGATTTTCGACAATGACCCGCAATATCCCTTCGCCCGTGATCTCTTCGAGCAGATGGCCGTTATCGACTATGGCGACGTGCTGCTGGACTACGGCAATCACCAGCACACACCGGGCCTGATCGAGCAGGAAGCGGCCAAGATCATCGCCTCCGGCGCCTATCTGCTCGGCCTCGGCGGCGATCACTTTGTCACTTGGCCGTTGCTGAAAGCCCATGCCGCGAAACATGGCCCGCTGGCGCTTGTGCATTTCGACGCCCATCAGGACACCTGGGACGATGACGGCCAGCGGATCGACCACGGCTCCTTCGTCTGCCGCGCCGTGCGCGAAGGCGTCATCGATCCGAAGAAATCGATTCAGATCGGCATCCGTACCGAAGCGCCCGAGGATTTCGGCATCCGGATCATCCCGGGCTACGAGGTCGAGGACATGGGCGCGCAGGCGATTGCCGATGCGATCCTTGCGCATGTCGGCGCGGCACCGACCTATCTGACCTTCGACATCGACTGCCTGGATCCGGCCTATGCGCCCGGCACGGGCACACCGGTCGCAGGCGGTCCATCCTCGGCCAAGATGCTGTCGGTCCTGCGCAAGCTCGGTGCGTTAAATATCCGCGGCTCTGATGTCGTCGAAGTGGCGCCGGCCTATGACCATGCCGACATCACCGCAATTGCCGGTGCGACGGTTGCGATGTATATGCTGGGCTTGCGCGCGGAAAAGCTTGCGACACGCGCCTGACATATTGATTCAACACACTCACAATCAGATTCCGCATTCTCATCCAAACCTCTGACGGGACTAGACAAATGGCAGCGAAGATCTTCATCGACGGCGAACACGGCACAACGGGTCTGCAGATCCGCACGCGCCTGGCCGATCGCCGTGATCTGGAGCTCTTGTCTATCCCCGAAGCCGAGCGGCGGAACGAGAAGATGCGCGAGGACATGCTCAACAGCGCCGACATCGCCATCCTCTGCCTGCCCGACGATGCGTCGAAGCAGGCCTACGAGATGACCGCCGCCAACAACAATGTCCGCCTGCTCGACGCCTCCACGGCGTTTCGCGTGCATCCGGACTGGGCCTATGGCTTTGCCGAAATGGACAAGGCGCAGAAGGCGAAGATTAGAGGCGCGCGCCATGTCTCCAATCCCGGCTGCTATCCGACCGGTGCGATCGGCCTGATTCGGCCGCTTCGGGGTGCGGGCATCTTGCCCGACGGCTATCCGGTCTCGGTCAATGCGGTCTCGGGCTATACCGGCGGCGGCAAGCAGATGATCGCGCAGATGGAGGATGTTGGTCATCCCGAGCACCTGAGCGCCAACAACTTTCTCTACGGCCTGACGCTCAAGCACAAGCATGTGCCGGAGATGCAGACGCACGGGCTGCTCGACCGCGCACCGCTGTTTGCCCCCTCGGTTGGCCGCTTTGCGCAGGGCATGATCGTTCAGGTCCCGCTGTTCCTCGAAGACCTTGCTGCCGGGACCACGGTCGAAAGCATCCATCAAGCTCTGGTCGCCCATTATGCCGGTCAGGACATCGTCAGCGTCGTTCCGCTCGCGGACAGCGCCAAGCTACCGCGCGTCGATGCCGAGGAACTGGTCGGGAAGGACACGATGAAGCTCTTCGTCTTCGGCACGGCCGGCGGTGCGCATGTCAATCTCGTCGCGCTGCTCGACAATCTCGGCAAGGGCGCGTCTGGTGCCGCCGTGCAGAACATGGACCTCATGCTCTCGGCTTGAAGTATTGATCGGTGCGACCTGCCAGGTTTGACTTTGTCAACTTTGCAGGTCGGGCGTTCACGATTGTCGAACGAAATGTCGTTCATCAGAGCGGTTATGGAGGATGATTGTCGGTGCTAGTCTCGCTTCGAAAGTGAGGCCACGCCATGAGCAATCGGTTCCCCGTCTATTTCATTCCGCATGGCGGCGGCCCGTGGCCGTGCATGGAGTTCCCGCGGGACGCCGAGGGCAAGGCACCCTGGGATGATCTTCGCGCGTTTCTCCAAGGTCTCGATGCCGAAATCGGGCGGCGGCCGAAGGCCGTGCTCGTCGTATCCGGTCATTGGGAAAAGGAACCGGTTCCAACGGTGAGCACGGCATCGAAGCCTGGCATGCTCTTTGACTACTACAACTTCCCACCTCAAACCTACGAACTGTCCTACCCTGCCCCCGGATCGCCGAAGCTTGCTACAAGGGCGAGAGCGCTGCTTTCCAATGCTGGCATCGACAGCGCGGAGGACGACAAGCGTGGTTTCGACCACGGGGTCTTCATTCCCTTCATGCTGGTCTATCCGGATGCGGAGGTGCCGATCACGATGATCTCGCTGAAGAACACACTGGATGTCGAAAGCCATGTTGAGATCGGCCGAGCGCTCGCACCATTGCGCGAAGAAGACGTGCTAATCATCGCGTCGGGCATGAGCTACCACAACATGCGCATGTTCCGGCAGGCAGAGCCCAGTCATGTTCAGCAGGCGATCCGCTTCGATGACTGGCTGACCAAGGCTGTGGCAAACCCGGACAGCGACCAGCGAGCAGACCTGCTCTCGACATGGGACCGGAATCCGGACGCGCTCGCCTGCCACGTGCCCGACCACGATCATCTCGTGCCGCTCTTTGTAGCGGCGGGTGCGGCAGGTTCAGATGCCGGGCGTCAGGTCTTCCGCGGTGAATTCCTCGGAAAGCCTTATTCCGCCTATCGCTTCGGCTAAATCAATCGCGGATCTCGACCAGCACCGGCTTCGGGCGCTCGCCATAGAAGCCACGCAGATGGGCGACCGCAAAGGCCAGCACCACCAGCGCCATGCCCTGATGCGTGACGCCGGCATGCAGCGGAACCTGCGTGACGAGCGTGACGATGCCGATCACAGCCTGGAGGCTGATCAAGGCGAAGAAGACCACGCTGCGGCGGGCATGGGTCGTTCCCGGTGCAGCCCGCAGAGACTGGATCATGTGGATGAGAGCGGCGGCCAGCAGCAGATAGGCGCCGATGCGGTGGATGTACTGGACGGTCTTCGGGTTTTCGAAGATGTTGATCCAGGCGGGCGACTGGACGAAGAGGCCCTGCGGAACCCACGCACCGTCCATCAACGGCCAGGTATTGTAGCTGTAGCCAGCATCCAGACCGGCGACGAGCGCGCCGAGATAGATCTGCACGAAGGTCATCACAAGCAGTACAGCCGCGAAAAGGCGGCTGTTGCCGGTTGGTGCGTTGTCGTTGCTGTGTGCACTGAGGCTGCGGAGAATCCAGACACAGCTCGCAAAGATGAAACAGGCCATCATCAGATGGACCGCCAAGCGATACTGGCTGACATCGACGCGCTCGCTGAGGCCCGACGAGACCATCCACCAGCCGATGAAGCCCTGCAGACCACCCAGTGCCAGAAGGCCTACCAGCGGCGCGCGAATGCCCGGCTCGACCTTGCCGCGGATCCAGAAGTAGGCGAGCGGCAGGGCGAAGATAAGGCCGATCATGCGGGCGAGCAGACGATGCGCCCATTCCCACCAGAAGATGAACTTGAACTCGTCGAGGCTCATTCCCTTGTTGATCTGCTGATATTCCGGGATCTGACGATAGAGTTCGAGTTCTTCTTCCCATTCCGCAACCGTCAATGGCGGAATGACCCCATGGATCGGCTTCCACTGGGTGATCGACAGCCCGGAATCGGTGAGGCGCGTGGCGCCGCCGACGAGCACGAGACAGAACAAGGCAAGGATCACCACGCCGAGCCAGATACGGATCGCCTTGCGGTCAGAATCCACGCGGGCGATTTCCTTGCGCACGAGCAGCTCGGGTCCGGTCAATACAGCACTCATTCGTCAATCCTCTTTTCGACCGTTGATTTGCATCAGTCAGCCGTGCAAAACAAGCCCGCCGGTTTGCGGCAAGCGGTCGCGTCACAGAGTGCGCGATGTCGAACGGGAATGAGGCATGACGAGGCGCCCGAAACTGAGATCCTTCATCGGCACGATCCTGATCATCCTGATCGTTTCGATCTATGCCGTTCTGGCGACGACCATCGCCACGGCGACGCTCGCCACGGCTCCATGGTGGGGGCACCTTCTCTACTTCCTTCTGACCGGCCTGCTCTGGGTGATCCCCGCAATGCTGGTCATCAAATGGATGGCGGGACCGCTCAAGAAGAAGCCCCTCGATTAACCCGGCCTTAACCCTCGCATGCGGCGGCTGCCCAAAGCTTCGGATCGATAACCGTTTGTTCGCAGTGTCTGCCTAAGCTGCCGCTCATCTCTAAAACCGGACGGGATGGGGACATGCGAGCCCAGATGCGCCATGATGCAATGGCAGTTGCCGAGGATCTGCCCGAAGACGGCCTTGCCGTCGTGAACGGAGGAGCTGGGCTCGACACGCCGGCGGGCAGGCTTTCGCTTATCGTCCACCACCAGATGGAGCCGCTGGAAAACAGCTGGCGCGAGCTCGAAGCCGATCCGTGGAACTCTCTCCACCAGAGCTTTGACTGGTGCCGGGCCTGGGTGCAGACCCATGGCCATCCGCTTGCCATTGTCGAAGGCCGCCTCAACAGTCAAACCGCCTTCCTGCTGCCGCTCGAAATCGACCGACAATTCCTGCTGCGCAGGGCACAATTGGTCGGATCACCATTCACGAATTTCAACAGCGGCTTGTTCAGCGCCACCTTCCGGCAGGTCGCCGCCGAGATCGCGCCGCATGACCTGGAAACGCTGTTCATACACGCCCTGCACGATCACGCGGACCTGCTCAGCCTGACCCATGTGCCGCTCGACTGGCGGGGCGAACGCCATCCGCTGGCCGCACTGCCCCATGTCCAGAACCAAAACCCGTCGTTTCAGCTGCCACTTTGCGCAACCATGGAAGAGAGCATTGCGCCGCTCAATGCCAAAAGCCGCCGCAAGAAGTATCGTGCCCAGATCCGCAAACTGGAGGCCGCCGGTGGTTACGAGCACATCCGACCCACGCAACTGAGTGAACAACAGGCCCTGCTCGAGTGCTTCTTCCAGCAGAAAGCCGCCCGTTTCGCGGCCGTCGGATTGCCGAACGTCTTTCAGCCGGCAGAGACGCAGGCCTTCTTCCGCATGCTGCTCGAAAGCGACAGGGGCGGCAGCGACGTGCCCCTCGAACTTCACGCGATCCGCCTCAAGGGCGAATACGAGGGAAAGATTGCCGCGATCACCGGCCTATCCCGGAAGGGCGATCACGTGATCTGCCAGTTCGGTTCAATCGACGACAGCCTTGTGCCTGATGCGAGCCCAGGTGAATTGCTCTTCTGGCTGGTGATCGAACGCAGCGCGCTCACGGGCGCCGCGGTTTTCGACTTCGGTATCGGCGATCAGGACTACAAGCGGCGGTGGTGCAATATCCAGACAGTGCACCATGACATCCTGCTGCCGATCCGGCCGGCTGGCCGGTTTGCGGCGATGACCCATCGCGGCATGACGCGAACGAAGACCCTGATCAAGGGGAATCCGCATCTCTACGCACTCATTCAAAGATGGCGGGCCATGGGAACGAGCGGGCAGCCGCCGGCGAAATCCGACGACTGAACAGGCCGTTTGCCTGTGATCAGGCTGCGTCGCGGGAGCGGCGCGCCGGCGGGTTCTTCACAGACAGCAGAACCAGATCCCTGTAGCCGACATCCTCGAAGGCTATCATGATCTCGGCCAGCTCTTCTGCCTGCGGTTCAGGCGCAGAGAGGATGATCTCGTGGTGGCCGTTGCGGCTCAACCGCGCGACACCCTCGGCATTCGCCGGACCGCATTCTACAAGCACAATGTCATAGACGTCCGCGAGAGCATCAACGATCATCGAGAGCCTATCCGCGCCGCGCATGGCCTGGCGGATATCTGCATTCCCCTGAGGCACGATATCGGCCGCGGACGAGTGGTCCGAATGGATGCAATCGGCAAAGGCGGCCTCGCCTGTGAGGAGATCGATAACGCCCGGCAGGTCTCTCCAGTTGGCCATCAGACGGCTCGGGCAGGCAGAACCGGTCATGTCGACGAGCACGGTACGGTGGCCGCGATCGGCAAGCTCGCGGGCCAGCGCCACAGTTCCAATTGAACCGTCATCGCCCGAAGGCGAGATGGCAAAAGCAATCCGTGCGCCCTGCTCCACCAGATAGTCTGCCACGGATGCGAGCGAAAATTCATCCGGCTCCTCGGCTAGCGCAAGCGGCGTGGCCTCCGCATCGTGCTCCGCAGCCACCGCTTGTTCCATCTCTTCGACGAGTTGGGCATCGGGCGCGACGTTCAGAAGGCTTGCAGGGGTTTCGTCCTGCGCCCGCGTCTTCGGAGCTTCGGCGGCAACAAGCTCTGCGCCATCCGTTTCCTCGCGGCGCGCGAAGACGGGTGCTACGGCGCCGGTCGGACGCAGGGCGCGGCCGCTGAAGAGTTCGGCCAGCATGACAGCCACAGCCGAGAGGATCAGCGTCGACAAGGTTGCGACGATGGTGATCGGCAGGACCTTTGGGAAGCTCGGCTCCTGAGGCTCGATCGCGGTGGAGATCACCCGCGCATCGGCCGGGCTCGCATTCTTGTCGAGGCGGGACGAGGCTTCGCGGTAGCGCGCGAGATAGGTTTCGAGGAGCTGGCGCTGGGCGGTTGCCTCGCGTTCCAGGGCCTTCAAGCCGACTTCGTCTTCACCGGACCGCGCAGTATCGGCCTTCAGCGTGTTCAGCTGGGCAAGCAGTTGTGTCTCGCGTTCTCGGGCCACAGCCGCCTCGTTGTCGAGGCTGGCGGCCACCCGCAATGATTCGGCCTGGACCTGCTCACGGATGCCGGAGAGCTGGGCGCGCAGCGCCTTCATCTGCGGGTGACCTTCGAGCAGGCGCGTGGAGAGATCGGAAATCTGTCCCCGGATCTGCGATTCCGTTGCCTTGAGGCGCTGGATCGATTCGGAGCGCGCGATCGCGTCGAGCGTATCGGTCGACTTGCCGGCCTGTATGCTGGTGCGCAGGTTCTCGGCCGTTGCTTCTGCATTCGCCCGCTCACCACGGACCCTCGCCAGCTCCGTCGAAATGTCGGAAAGCTGCTTGCCGCTGAACGAGCTTTGGTCGGAGCCGAGAGACATCAGGCCGGCCGAGGAGCGATATTCGGCGACCTTCTGCTCAGCCTCGCTCACCTTGCCGCGCAGATTGGCGATCTCGGTTTCCAGCCAGCGCACGGCATCGGAATTGCTGTCGAGCTTGGCGCCGCTCTGCAGTGAACGGTAGACGTCCATCATGGCGTTCGGCACCGCTGCCGCGAGCTTCGGATCCTTCGAGGTGAACTCGATGCCGATCACGCGCGACTTGTCGACCTGGTAGACATTGAGCTTTTCCTTGAAGGCATTGATGACCCGCTCTTCCGGTGGCAATTCGAGCGGATTGCTCTTCAGGCCGAAGAGAACGAGGAAATCGGTTATGGCCGAGGGGCTCGAATCCGGGTCGAATTCGGCTCGCTCGTGCAGCTTCAGATCACGGGAAACCTGCTTGATGAGATCGACCGACTGGAGCAGTTGAACCTGGCTGGCGATGTTCAGCTCGTCCGGCATGGGCTCGACGGCGGATGACGCGGTCCCGGAAGCCGAGAAATTCGGCTGGCGCGATTCGATCAGCAGCTTGGCGTCGCTCTTGTAGCTCGGAGAAATCGCGTTCGCGCCGACGAAGGCGAGCACGCCGACGAGAGCCGTGGCCGCAAGGATCCTCCCCTTTCGCTGCCAGACGGCGCGAAAGAGTTGGGCGAGGTCGATATCGACATCATGTTGATCGCGGTCCACACTCGGCATCACAGACTCCCGGTACATCTCGCCCGCGAAGGTAAAGGATCATGGTAACTCAAGGGTTAATTCGACCCGGTCCGCATTTTTCGCCCAGCTCAAGGCTCCGGCTGCCCGCCGTTTACCCCGCATTAACCCTAATCATTCGATAACAGGCCAACGAAGATGCGAATTCACTGGGAGCGCAGCAGCGCATGGCTATGGTCGGCAAACGAGCGATGGTTCTGGTCGCGAGCGCGTTCCTGTCGGTCGCTCTGACAGGCTGCGCGAGCTACAAGCCTGCGCCCAAGGTCTTTCACGAGGCGACCATTCAGCCCTATCGCCTGGACAGCGGCGACCGCCTGCGTGTCACGGTCTTCGAACAGCCGAGCCTCACCAACACCTATACGGTCGACCAGGCAGGCTACATCGCCTTCCCGCTCGTCGGCCAGGTCGCCGCGCGTGGTGCCACCATCACCCAGCTTGAGGGCGCGTTGGCACAGAAGCTCAAGCAGGGCTTCCTGCGCGATCCCGACGTTTCTATCGAGGTCGACCGCTACCGCTCGATCTTCCTCATGGGCCAGGTGGGGCAGCCCGGCCAGTATGCCTATGTGCCGGGCATGACCATCCTCAACGCGATTGCGGTCTCCGGCGGCTTCAACAACCGTGCGAACCAGCGCGATGTCGACGTAACCCGCAAGATCAACGGGCAGATCATCACGGGCCGCGTGCCGATCACGGATCCCATCCTCGCGGGAGATACCGTCTACGTTCGCGAGCGGCTGTTCTGATCGATGGCAGAAGCCCCGCCCCTGCGCATCGTCCATTGTTTTCGATCGCCTATCGGCGGGATCTTCCGTCATGTACGCGATCTTGCCGAACAGCACAGTGCCGCTGGCCATCAGGTCGGCATCCTCTGCGACAGCTCGACAGGTGGCACCCATGAGGACCGCCTGTTCGACCAGATCATGCCTTACCTCTCGCTCGGCGTCACACGCTTCCCGATCGGCCGCTCCGTCGGGCTGAAGGACATGGCGGCGCTTGCCGAAGCTTATAAACTCATCAAGGAATTGCGGCCGGACATCCTGCATGGTCATGGCGCCAAGGGCGGCGTGATCGCAAGATTGATCGGCTCACTGCTGCGGGTCAGAAGGTATCGCGTCGCCCGCCTCTACTCTCCCCATGGCGGCAGCCTGCATTTTTCGAGCAGGTCACTGTCCGGCCAGGGGGTCTTTGCCGCCGAGCGCATCCTCGAGCGCATGACGGAATCGATCTCCTTCGTCTGCGACTACGAGCGACGCACCTACGAGACCAAGATCGGCAAGCCGCGCTGTCAGGCGACCCGCGTCTATAACGGCATCAGCGAACGGGACTTTGCGCGCATTCCGGTCCGGCCCGAGGGCGTGGATTTCGCCTATATCGGCATGCTGCGCGACCTCAAAGGTCCGGATGTCTTCATCAACGCCTTCGCCGAAGCCGAGCGGCTGGTCGGCCGCCCCTTGAGCGGCCTGATCATCGGCGATGGGCCAGATCTCGAGAACTATCGCCGGATGGTTGAGCAGAAGGGTCTCGGGCGGCGGATCGACTTCGGACCGGCCATGCCGATTGCTCAGGCCTTCGCCTATTCCGACATCGTCGTCGTGCCGTCGCGCGCAGAAGCCATGCCTTACATCGTGCTCGAAGCACTTGCTGCCGGGAAGACGATCATCGCCTCCCGGGTCGGCGGCATTCCCGAAATCCTCGGCAGCGACAGCGAGGCGCTGATCGAGCCCGGGCGCGCCGATCTCTTCGGTGCCACAATGGCCAAGGCCCTTACCGATCCCGATTGGTCCAAGCGCACCATGCCGGTACCCGATGCCTTCCATTCGCGTTTTTCCGCAGTCGCCATGGCGCGGGAACTCGAGACGCTCTACAGGGCGCAACTCGCACGGATTTGACCCAGTCCGTACCAAAGCGACACATGACCACCCTGTTTCTGAGGGGTTCCTAAAGCGTTTCTTAGGACCTTGCGGTTAGTCTCCTCGCACACACGTGCGAGAGTAGTCCATGAACAAGGTCGACAAACCCGAGGCATTCGATCTTGACGCCCTGCGTCGCGGTCAGACGACCGCCGATGCTTCCCAAAAGGTCGACGGGGAACGAAAGGCGGAGATCAGTGCTCTCGCCCGGCAGATTGCCGGCCAGTATGCGGTGGTCAACTACTCGCCGAGCATCGTGATCGGCCAGCTTCGTTTCCTCGAGTTTTTCAGCCTGCTCGGGATCGCGCTTGCGACAAACTTCTTCCTCGCCCTGGATCCAAGCGACCATTTTCTCGACAGCGGCCTCAGCGGCGTTGCCGGCGCCCTGCTCGCGCTGCTCTTCATGCAGGCGAGCGACTGCTACCATGTCTCGATCCTGCGATCGCCGATGCGGTCCATGGCCCGGGTTCTCGGAAGCTGGACGGCGTCTGTCGCCCTCGTCGCGCTGACCAACCTGCTCTTCGTTGCACATGACACTAACTACCGGACCATGCTGGCCGTGCTATTCGGGGCTGGCGCTTTGTTTTTGCTCGTCGAGCGCAACCTGATCGGCCTTGCAATCCGCCGCTGGGGACGCAACGGCGTGATGGAACGCCGCGCCGTTATCGTCGGCGGCGGCAAGCCGGCCAAGGATCTCATTCGGGCACTGGAACAGCAGCCGGAAAACGACATTCGCATCTGCGGCATCTTCGACGATCGCAACGCGACCCGCTCGCCCGATGTCGTTGCCGGTTACCCGAAGCTCGGCACTGTGGCGGAGCTGGTGGAATTCGCCCGGCTCGCCCATATCGACATGATGATCATCGCGCTGCCGCTGAGCGCCGAGGCGCGCATCATGCAGCTTCTGAAGATGCTCTGGGTTCTGCCCGTCGACATCCGTCTGGCCGCTCATTCCAACAATCTGCGCTTCCGCCCGCGCGCCTATTCGCATGTCGGCGCAGTCCCCCTGCTCGACATTCTCGACAAGCCGATCCGGGACTGGGATTCGGTTGCCAAGCGCGCCTTCGACATCTTCTTCAGCGTGCTGGCGCTGGTCCTGCTCTGGCCGGTGTTCATCGCCACCGCCATCGCCGTCAAGTCGACGTCCAAGGGACCGGTCCTCTTCGTGCAAAAACGTCACGGCTTCAACAACGAGGTGATCAACGTTCTGAAATTCCGCTCGATGTATACCGAGATGAGCGACCACACGGCTAAGAATGCCGTGACCAAGAACGATCCGCGCGTCACGCGCGTCGGCCGCTTCATCCGCAAGACCTCGATCGACGAGCTGCCGCAGATCTTCAATGTTCTGCGCGGCGATCTTTCGCTGGTCGGGCCGCGTCCCCATGCCGTGCTCGGCCAGACACGCGACAAGACCTTTGGCGAGATCGTCGAGGGCTATTTCGCGCGCCACCGCGTGAAGCCGGGCGTCACCGGATGGGCCCAGATCAATGGCTGGCGCGGCGAGATCGACACCGACGACAAGATCAAGTTCCGCACGGCCTATGATCTCTACTACATCGAGAACTGGTCGCTGCTGTTCGACCTCAAGATCCTGTTCCTGACGCCGATCAAGCTGTTGAACACGGAAAACGCCTATTGAGCGCGGTCGCCGCCCAGATTCGGCCATTCAATCCGCAGGCCGCCGCCGTCCAGCTGATGATCTCCTGGATCATGGCGCTCGGCGTCTTCCTGTCGGGCTTCGTGATCTCGGAGCCTGCCCCTTATGAATTGCTGATGGTCGGCCAGGTCGCCCTGTGGTTCCTGTTCGGCCTGAAGATCTCCCGCGCGGTCGCGCCTCTTCTGGCCCTCCTGCTGATCTTCAATGTCGGCGGCCTGCTGGCCTTGACCGTGCTGCCGACCATTCTCACAGACCAGGTGCTCTATGTCGCGGTATCGATCTTCCTCGCGCTGACCGCCGTCTTCTATGCCGCCGTCATCGAAGACAGGCCGCAGAGGCTGAAGCTGATCTTCCAGGCCTGGGTGGCCGCGGCCATGATTACCGGCATGCTGGGCATTCTCGGTTATTTCCATGCCTTTCCCGGCTCGGAGGTCTTTACCCGCTACGACCGCGCCATGGGCGCTTTCCAGGACCCGAACGTCTTCGGCCCCTTCCTCGTCGCGCCCATGCTCTATCTGCTGCACGGGATGCTCAAGGGCCGGCTGACGGAATCGCCACTCCGGATCCTCGGCATCCTGATCCTCTCCTTTGCCGTTTTTCTGTCCTTCTCGCGTGCGGCCTGGGGGCTCTTCCTCTTCTGCGCCATGGCCCTGGTGTTCATCATGCTGCTCAAGGAGCGCACCAATGCCTTCCGCCTGAAGATCCTCGTCCTGTCCCTGACTGCCGTCATTGCCATGGTCATGGCGCTGCTCGTCGCCTTGCAGTTCGAGAAGGTGCGAGGGCTGTTCGAGACGCGGACGCAGCTCGTGCAGGATTATGACGGCGGGCATCTCGGTCGTTTCGCCCGCCACAAGCTCGGATTCGAGATGGCGATGGAGAAACCGCTCGGCATCGGTCCGATGATGTTCGGCAAGATCTTTCCCGAGGACGAACACAACATCTACCTCAAGTCGCTGATGTCCTATGGCTGGATCGGCTTCCTCTCCTACCTGGCGCTGATCGTCTGGACCGTATCGATGGGCTTTCGCTACATGTTGCGAGACAGGCCCTGGCAGCCCTATCTGATGATCGCCTGGATCGTGTTGATCGGACACATGCTGGTGGGCGCCGTCATCGACACGGATCACTGGCGCCACTTCTATCTCGTTCTCGGCATCGTCTGGGGCTGCGGCGCTGCCGAATGGCGGTTCCAGCGCGCGAAACGAACCTGATCCGACGGTATGCCGGCCTGACTGCATTGAAATTCCGCTGCAGCACCCCATACTCATTACATGATCACACCCGCACAGATACGCGCGGCGCGCGCGATGCTCGACATCACCACCGACCGGCTCGGCCAGGAAAGCGGCGTGCCGGCGCTTCTGATCCTTAAGATCGAATCGTCGAACGGTTATGACGCGACGCCACAGCATTATGCGGCGCTGAAAAGCGCACTGGAGGGGCTGGGGGTGATCTTCCTTCAGCCGGGTGAAGCCGGCGGGCCTGGAGGAGACGGCCTGCGCCTTGCGGCACACGCCGCCGACGACGGAATGCGCCCCGAGGAACTGACGGCCGCCAACGACGATTGAGTTTTTCCGATATGACGATGGAACAATAAGCCAGCTTTTCGCTTTCCCTGTCCGACACAACCAGACAGGAGAATTTTCATGAGCCGAAACAATGGCCTCTACCTCATCATCGGTGCACTCGTGGTCGCCGTCATCGGCCTCGGCATCTATGTCTACCAGGAAGAGCAGGAGCCCAGCGGCGTCGAGCTCAAGATTGGCGAGAATGGGGTTTCGATCGAGGAGAATTGATCGGCTTCTGTTTCGTGGCCGCCTCACGCGGCCGTATGAATAGCTCGAAAAACTTCTGGGGGGCGCCGATGGCGCCCTCAAGCATGTAAGGCTGACGCTTGTGGCTCGCATGCCGGGCGATTACCGGCAGACCATGCTCGAGCCCCTCGATAAGGCGATACTCAAGCAGCATTGTCCCACCGGTGTCCCGCCAGATCAGGCTCGTCCCCTGCGGACCTGTCTCACGCTCTCCGGCATCCTCTTCCAGTCCATGCAGATCCAACCATTGCGAGAGCAAGGCTTCCGCATTGAGCGGTGAGACAACGCGATCCGCCCGGCCCTGCCAGATCGAAACGGCGGGCGGCACGCCTTCGATCTGCCCGCTTGCAGCGCGTGCCAACTCTCCCCATTCCTGCCTGCCGCGCCGACTGCCCGACTTCATGACTGAGAGCGCCGACATCGCGTCGCGCGCAGCGCCATAGGGCAGCGCCCCGACCACCTGCCCGGCAGCAAAGAGATCCGGATAGGTAACCAGCATGGCATTGGCCATGGCGCCACCAGCCGACAGGCCCTGGATGAATATCCTGTTGCGGGAGATGCCGTGGCGCTCGACGCTGTGCTCGATCATCTGGCGGATCGACATCAGTTCTCCCCGGTCCCGCGCGACCATGCTCGGCCGGAACCAGTTGAAACAGAGATTGCGATTGTTGGCCTCCGTCTGCTCCGGATAGAGCAGAACAAAGCCCTTGTCTCTCGCGAGCCGGCTCCAGCCGCTGCCGCGGTGATAGTCCTCGGCGGTCTGGAGGCAGCCATGCAGCACGACCACAAGTGTGTGTGGCTCGCGCCGGACAGGCGGCACATATTCCAGCATGCGCAGCCTTCCAGGATTGCTGCCGAAGGCAGGGACCTGAACCAGAACTGACCGGGGAGCCCGGGGCTTGGCCACCTTCGGCGCTTCGGGTAGCCTGAATTGCGGCATGGCCTTCTCGAAGCTGCGGCGGAGGCGCTTCTGGCTGCGCAGAATGGCAGAGAGCGGAGACATGGAAAACTTGAAGCGCATGGGGATCGCGGCTCCCTTCGAACCTTGACCCAATATAATGCTGCATTGCAGCAAGCGTAGTATAATCGCTTAGAAAAAGCGTGAAACCTGGGCAACAGCGCCTAAGCCATTCACATCGCGCAAATAAAAAAGACCGGGCATCTTCACGATACCCGGTCCTTCAAACCGTTCGACCAGATCAAGTAATTGATCCGTCGCCGAAAATGGTCGGAATGGCGGGATTCGAACCCACGACCCCTTGACCCCCAGTCAAGTGCGCTACCCCCCCAGTCAAGTGCGCTACCGGGCTGCGCTACATTCCGTTACGCCTAAAAGGCTTGTTGGCATTAGAGTTTTCGATTTCGAAGCGCAAGAGGGAAAACGCAGCTCGCGATCAAAAAAGGAACAGACAGCCACCAAAAGACGGGTTCGGCGCAGAAAGTCCCACGAGAGTCCCACGGGATGTTTCCATTCCGTTCCCGCGCTTGTTGCAAAGCGACAACCTCTCATGCGATGTCAGACAATATGCTGAGGGTACGCTTATGGACTACAATGAAGAAGAACGGCCGGAATTCACTGCATGGAAGCTCAATCACGAGAGCGCGAAAGAATCGCATGCAGCCCATCGAAATGATTCCGCCCTCTTGTTTCAGGCCGGGCTGTCTTTCGGCTTGGAAGCGATGAAGACCGCAATACTGGTCAACGGCGGGGCAGTTGTCGCCATGATGGCGTTCATCGGGGCAACGTATAATGCCGAACCTGTGGATGTGGACAGGGTGCGGTCGGCCCTGCTGTTGCCGGCGTTTATATTTGCGATCGGTTCGGTCGCAGCTGGAATGGCATCCGGCTTCGCATACTTTGCTCAGTACCTCTATCAACAGGTCGTTGAGAGCCAGGAGATGCACTGGGAAAGACCCTACATCAGAGAAACAGTGAAATCGGCACGCCCTATGAGGTGGGGCAAATTTTGGCACATCCTCTGTGTTGTCATGGTTTTGGTGTCATATGGACTTTTGATTGCCGGTTTGGTCCTCGCCTACATGGCTTTGACGTGAGACCGTGGCTCAACGTTCGAGTACCTGCGGGTGACAAACCGAAGAGAAATCACAGAGGCTTACAGCTGACCCTTGGTCCCACCCTACCCCCCGGAAATGTTATCCAAATTCTGAGACCCAGTCTTACCAATCGATCTTGATTTGGGATGCAGTTGGTGCAGGGTGGGCAGGCATCATGGATGGAGATCGACATGACCCAGCTTTCGGATGAATTGCTTAATGACATAATTGCGCAGGATTCCGCGTCACTGAAGTCACTTCAGATGCCTGAGATCCCATCTGTACCAGACTACCGATTGATGTTCGGTGTTCAGTACAAACTATCAGGTGGCGTATTCACGGACGGCGCGGTGTTGTCAGCCATCACCAATGCCATGGGCGCAACTGCAATGGCTATTCACGAGTATCGCAATGCAAGAGACTGCGGCTTAGCTTACATCAATCAGCTACCGGAGCACGATCAGTTACCCGCACTAGGAAAGGCGTTTGCCCATATGGCTAACTGCATCATGAATGCACAGGTGACGGCGCTTTGCCTTAACTCAGCTCAGCGGGTTCTGAATGCGACCGAGTTCAAGAACCTCAACCGCTATGAAAGGCTGAGGCGGCTGAGCAATCGAATCAGACACTTCGATGAAGATGTAGATAAGGCAATCACTGCAGGCAAGCGGGCGCCACCCTCTCCGATCTGGTTCACAGACGCGGAAGTGTGCTCCGCAAGCGCTCGACTTACCTATCAAGAGTTGGCCGATATGCTTCAGGATCATGCAGGCGTATGCAAATTCTTCGCTGACGATTTCCTTAAAGACACCACAGTGGTGATCGCCATCAGTTGATGGCAGCCCCTCCGGGCCCACCAAATTTCTTAAATATCAAAGGCATTTAAGCCGTGGTTAGCCACGCCTGTTCCCGTTGTCTTCCGGCGAACCGGCGAACTGCCCATCTTGCCTCATCACAGGCGCGAGCCATATGCTCCATCATGAGCATCACTCCACCGCCCCGCCCAGCTGATCATCCGGACCGCTTTCTCGACATGCAGGAAGCGATCGAAGCCGCTGTTTTGCATGTCGTCGAGGACGCCGTCGAGATGGGTTGGGGGGAGATCGAGGCTATTGCAGCCGTGGTCGCCGTCGCGGAGAACCGAATGCTCTCAATTTGCGAAAACGAAAGAGTCAATCGACAGATCGAAGAACTGCGCAAGCGGGATCTGCTATGAAGTGGGAGATACTCCTGATCGCTTTGGTCCTGGCCGCCACCCTCATCTCGACAGGTGGCATGATCTGGAGCCTGCTATGAGGCGCCAGATACCCCTGCCCGAAAACAAGCAGGACCGGCTCTCTGAATACCCGTATGAGAAGGTCGAGGTCGTCTGCCGCAAATGCGGCCGAACCGGGAGCTACGGCATCACCGGCCTGATCCGCAAGCATGGCCCGGACTTCACCTTCATGGAACTGCGCAAGGTCTTCGAATCGACCTGCACGAAAACCAACGACGTCACACGCCTGAATGAAGTCTGCGGGGTCAGCTTTCCTGACATGGTCAGATGGAAGCTCGGACGCGAGCCTAGCATCTGAGACGAACCTCCTGGCTGCCGACGCTGAGGCGCTCGCCGGTCACCGTGTTGCGGATCTCCCAGCTCACCACGTAGCGCTGCTCATCCTTCTCGCGAAGGCAGGGCACCGCCACTTGCGACAAGACAGACCGTTCGGTCGGGCGATCCTCAATGTCCGGCGCAAGTTCGCCCGAGGCGATAGAGGGAATGAAAGCAGCCAGGACCAGGGCTCGCATCAGTTGATCCCCAGCTTTGCGCCGATCCACTTCCAGAAGACGACCAGGCCGCCACCGATGACGGCAGCCCCTGCACCGAGCAGCATTTGCATGCCGATGAAACGCTCCTTCCATCGCTTGATCTCGGTGAAAACCGGCTTGTTCTCAGCAAGATCGTCCACCACGCTTTCGATCTTCGATCGGCTTTCGGCCGCATCCTCCTTGAGAGAGTCGATCTGCTCGTACATGCGGCGACGGCTGTCACTCGATTCCTTGCGCGATTCCTTCAGGTCTTCGGCAATTTTCGAGAGCTGGTGCTCGATACCGCGCATCTGCCCCTTGAGTTCCCAAAGCACCTGTTCTGTTTCGGCCACATCATCTCTCCTGCAAGGCTTCGATCGTCTTCGTCTTCGCGGCCGAGAGCATCACGCAAGCGTCCAGCCGGTCGCGATCCTCGCCCCATAATTCCCAGCCAGTCACAACCGACAGCTTGCCCGGCAAAGCCGTCTTGCCTTCCGGCTCGGCCAAAACGGCCGCAGAGACAATTGGCTTCTGGTCCGGCACCAATGCTTGAACCGGGCGAAATTCATTCAAGTTCCTTCCGCACCCAGTCAGGAACAGGGCACTGGCTGTAATCGCAGCCAGCAACGGGATCAGCCGTGTCATCACTCAGTCGCTCCTCATAAACGCGACGGATCGCTTGCGAGCGCCGACGGTCATTTGCCCGGTATTCCTGCAGCAACTGGTCGGCCGCGTTGATCTTCGCCTGCGCCTCGGCCAGTTTCTGCGCCTTCAGTATCTCCGCACGCCGGCGGGCTTCTTCCCATATCTTACGCTCGGCAAACGCGCCCTCATCCCGGCCTGCCGCACGGGCATCCGCCGCGACGGTGGCCACCCGTCCCGTGGTCAGATCGCCCAGAACCGGAACGCTGGAGAGATACGGAATGCGCGCGAAACCCGGCAGGCCCTCGTAGAAGACATAGCCCCCGATCAGGATCACACCGGGCAGCCCGAAGAGGCGCAGAAGCAGCGAGAGAAACGCCGTCACAGCCGGTCTTTCACGGGCAGATATTCCTCGCTTGTCGTTGACTCAGCAGGGAAGCCTGCTGGTGTCGGCGCATAGGGCAGGCCCGACCGAGTCCGCCAGATCGCCGCGATGTCCTGAGCGGTTGCAAAGCCGGTATAGCCAAGCACCAGGGCGGCGATCAGGGTGATCCAACCGAACGCTATGGTTTCGTTGACCCTGGTATCGGCCGCAGCCTTGAGGAGGTGCAGTTCCCAGCAGCCCCACGCCACCACCGGGAAGATTGCGGCCCGCCGCCAGCTCCAGCCAGGCTCGCCGGTCGGCTTCTTCATCGCGTGGCCTCTTCTGTGGAAACCGCCGTGGCCCTACCGCGCAGAGCCGGATAGCTTTTGACGGGATAGGTTTTCGGGTGACGGAAAGCGATGAACTTGTCGCGCGGAAAGCTGGCAAGCGTGATGGCATTCGCCTGGTTGCCGCCCAGCAGCACGACCTTGCCACCCTCGACGCCGGCGACGAACCCGACATGCCCCGCCTTGGCTGACCACCGGATGACGCCGATCGACCCGACCAGAGGCGCCTTCACGTCGATGCCAAAGCTCGCCCAGCCTTGAGCCCAGAAGGGATTGGCCGGAAGCGGTTCGGACGGCAGCACCTTTGCGATGCAGCTCTCAACCGCATCGCCACACCACGGCAGTGAAGCCGGGTCGCCCAGGAATTTCCCGATCTTGAGGAAGTCGATCAGCTTGGCCTTGTGCTGGACCTCGTGCAGACCCATGCGGCGGTGCATCTCGGCCATCCACGGCGGCATGGTTTCGGCCGGCGGATGGACGGCCTGAGAGGCTTCAGGCGCGTCAGGATCGACCTTGAGGGCTTCCACAGACGCGCGGTCAGCGACGCCTGAGACAGGCAAGCCCATCCTCTTCTGAAAGGCCTTGAGCGCCTCGATCGAGATGCGCCCCCAGTCGCCATTCACACCGACTGGATGGCCGTGGGCCGTCAGCCGGCTTTGCAGCCAGATGGTGAAGTCCATAACGATGTCCTTGAGATTTGGTTGGCGGCTTGCCTCGCCGCCGGGAGGTCAGAACTTCACGTAATGATCACATGCGCCACGAATGGCGATGTTCTCGCTGTTGTCCCAGAGCTTTTCCAGCGTCTCAGTCGTGCGAGATCCAGCGACGGCGGCAACCCCGGTCGGGCTCGTCGTCAGGCGATAGACATGACTTCCACCATAAAGCAGCGCAGTCAGGTCGGCATTGTTCTGCATGATAAGCTTGCCGCGACCGCCTGTAACGTCGTAGGCCTCCCAGCCATGAGCGTTGGCGGTCGACACACCCTGCCAGTCAGAAAGCGTAGACGTCCAGATCCAGAGAACGCCGGTTGCCTGGATCAGGCCCCACTTGCTGGTAAAGTTCGGGTCGGAAGAAGATCCGGCTGGATTGTTTGCTGTGTTCAAGCCGGTCTTCACAGGATGTGCGCCCCGCCCGTCCTGCTCATTGGTTCCGAAGCCTGCAAGCGCCATCTCTTCGTACGATGGCAGACGCTTGCCCCAGTGACGAAGATGCTCATTTGCATCCCACCAGTTAAGCGTACTCAACTGGGCGACACCATTGCCGCCGTAGTCAATGGGCCTTAGCGGCGGGTTGGCACCTGTTAGGATCGGGTCATTATTCCGGCTAATGCCATCAGCATTTGAACTGTTGCCCTGGAAATAGATGTCCATCCAGACGCCGGAGTTGCCGATACGCGTCATGCCGCGCGGGTCACATTTCGGGCGGTAATTCACATCCCAGATCGACCACTCAAGGATCGTCGGCGTCCAGCTCCCAGCTTGATCGAATGCTGTCGGGTAGCCACCGGGAAGGTAGTGGAAACCGCCAACCACTTTCGAGTCAGCCGGTAGCGTGTCGGCATATGTGTACGCCTGGAGTGTCCCGTCGCCCTTGATAGCAATGCGGTAATCTGTTCCAGCAACGAGCGCCGGCAACGCGACTGCAGTGTCGGTCGCGGTCACAAAGGTTTGCCCGCCGTGATCGATCTCGACGCCAGCGCGGATAGAAACGCCAGAACCCACCTTCTTGAATGCGGGAACGTTGTTCTCAGCCTTATACAGCCCAAAGCGGGCCGGGGCTGATCCAGGCGACGATTCCGGAACTGTTGGGAAAGCGCCAGCAGCAAAGGTGAGAACGGCAGAAGCGATGATTTCCATAAGCATGCAATCCTTTTAACAGCCGGAGATGGGAATTGAAGCCTTCCGCAAGGCGTTTTGGGTCACGTTGAAATCTCTTTCACCTCTATGAAAGAGTTCATCACTCCACCAAATCGGCGCGCTCCCCCTATTCCGTTGACAGTAAGGGTGGACGCCCCGGCGGGACCGGCCCTCACCGAGAATGTGATTGGCGATGTACTCCCTGCGGTCATTCGATGCTTTAGGACTACCTTGTGGCTATCCGTTGGGCCGAAGGTGACCTCCCTATGGGCTGCCAAAGCGTTGGCGATCCCGTTCTGAAACAGGGCAGCGCCGAGGGTGCGGCTATCCGAATTAGCAATGAACAGATGCGCCTCGATCTCTAGAATGTTCAGTGCGTTGGACGGCGTAATCGCAATGGACAGGAACTCTGCCCCCTCCGTAATCTGTGGAATTGTGTCATCGTCAGGAATTACGCTAGTCGTCGTGGCGACGGCCCCTGTTGCTTGCCTTTGTGTCTGCAGTATCCGCCCGGTTATCGCCGATGCAGCGGCGAGCGCGAATGCCGTCGATGATGCCTGCGTCGTGTTTGTCCCCGGGGCCGCCGTCGGAACCGTCGGAACCCCCAAAAAGTTTGGGCTAGTCAGAGGAGCCTTTAAGGCGAGTGCAGCAACAAGTGCCGCCACAGCGTCGTCATTGTCTTCGAGCTTTGCAACAACTTCCAGCCATGTATCCAGCGCTGCCGGCGCGCTTTCTGTAAACAGCCCGAGCAACTGCCCTGCCGTGATACGGTAGTCTTGGCCGCCAACGTTGACGGCCAGTTCGACGCCGGCGACCACAGAAGCCAGCGGCCCAAGGTCGGAAATGCGGATACCTTCCGAGAGGATTTCGGGCATCGTCTCTCTCCTGTTCAGGCAGCCACGCTGGCATAAAGTTCCGGAAGGGCGCTGAGGCCATCGACGAGATAGGCAAAGCTCATGCTGTAGCGGGTGGCAGGCAACTCGGAGATTCTGGTTCCGGGGTATTCAGCCAGTGACGCGTAGAGGATTTCATCCCTGTCAGCCTGGAACTCGTTGAGCGGAATGTAGACGCGCGAGTAAGCTTTCTGCAACGGTTGCCGCGCCCAGTTCAGGGTAAGTGAAACTGCACAACGCGCTTCCTGGGCGCCGGCCGCCGTCAAGTCCGTCGCAGTCATTATCTGACTAAGACTCAACCGATCGCGATTGACGAGATTTGTGATCGTCAGCACGTTCGATGCATCGGTCACCACGCGGCAGATCAGCATGCGATCATAGCCAGACTGGAAGATCACCGACGTCTCAGGTGCAGAAGTCGGGTTGTAGCTGATGTCGGCCAGGTCCTTGAACTGAACACCGTCGGTCGGATCCCAGAAGCAGTGATAGATCTTGTTGGCCGAAGTCGCAAAATCGCTTTGCACGGTGGTCACATCGAAGACGCCGCGATGCCGGAACGTATAGCCGAGTGGGACGCGGAAGTTGCCCGTCGACGGCGACAGGCAGGGGATCTTGCCATCGGACGTCAGAATCTCGGGATAAGCAAAAATCTTTGTTCGCAGCAGGGCCAGCAGGTCGTCCAGAGGGCTTTCGCCGGAGCCGATCGCCAATGCGATCTTCGCGTCGATTGCGGCGTTCAGCTGTGTCGGGTCCGTCTTGTTTGGCACAAGTCCGACCGACGTGACAACTGTCCGGATTTCCCGCTGCGGCATCTCGATGGCGAGTGCTGGAACCTTCGAGCCCGGAATACCTGCGCCGGTGTTCCGGTCCTTGTAGGACGCGTTCGGGTCTGCCTCGCCAACCGGCTGGACATAATCGCTCATGATTTTCCTCGCTTGATGATCAGACCCTGAACAGGATCGGATTTCCGTATTGATCGATGATCGGGTTGCCCGCCTCGTTCACCCAGGGCGCCAGCGTGATCCATGTCTCGGGCACCGCAAGAACCCAGCCGGGCAGCTCCTGCCGAAGGAAGCAGAGGACATCGCTGGCCCCGACGAGATCGTAGAGACGGTCGACGCCGCATTCCGAAGCGCCGATCTCGAAAAACACTTCTGCGCTGTCTCTAACGCGGACAACGACGAAGGCCTCCTGCGCCGAAGACCCCGTCTCGTGAAACCCGCCGCATTCGGAGAAACCGCATTCGAAGATGCAGGGCTCCTCTATCTCGATCGTGAAACCGAAGTCGGCAGCCACCCGAACGAAGTCCTCTGGATGCGAAAGCGGCTCCGCCATCACCTTGCGCCGCAGCGCCGTAAGCCGCTGGCTGGTGGACTGCTCGCCGGTAAAGCAGGCCTCGGGCAGGCCGTGGTCCTTTTCCCAGTCCGGAAGCAGCTCCAGCACGGTCTGCGTGTTCGCTTCCAGCGCCAATCGGAAGGCGCGCGCATAGAGCCATTCGAAGGGCGAAATCAGCACGCGTGTGAACCTGGCAAGGTTCGACGAAAGGGAAACCGCCTGCCCGTCGGGCGACCCCCAGGCCGCACCAGGCGGCCAGAAGCTCAGGCCCGCAGAGATCAACCCGTCACTGTGCGGAGCCGAAAGGGCATCCTGCGGAACGGTGACACTCGATGACATTTTAGGCGTGAAGCTGTCGGTCAGAGTGTGCTGCCACGAATTCTTCCTACTCATTGACGAAGCTCACAGTGCCGATCACCGGATAGCGGCCGTTCGTGTAGGGCAGATCGGTCAGTGGCCAGTTCAGCTTGTGCCTGTCCTCGCCGGTCACCTGGCTGACGGCTTCGGAAATCCAGCTGCGCGAGAGCAGGAAGACGTCGCCGGAAACACCTGGCCTCGCCCGCTCATAGAGAACAGCGTCGATCGCAGCCGTGATTGCCGCGCGCACATCCGCCGTGTCATTCGTCAGGTTCGCAATGATCGGGTTCAGAGACTCGGGCGTCGGCGCTTCCACCACGCTGTCATTCACCCGGATCAGCCGCTTGGCATCCAGCGCCGCCTGCACCACCAGCTTGTCGCCTTCCGTCGGAATGCGGCCGGGCCGTCCATCGAACAGAAAGAACACGACCAGGAAGCTCGGTGTCAGGCTGTCACGATAGGCCCACGCCTTCAGCACGCCCGGCACATCGCGCACGATCCGCTCATAATCCGAAAGCTTGCCGGCTCCCGGAGGGTTCGCCTTGCGAAACAGGACGCGTGCCCGAAAGTCTTCCGTGTCCTCGATATCTGCACCACCGCCAAGACCACCTGCAGTCACCGTCCAGGTGCTGCCAAGCGTCGGATAAAGCCCGGGATCGGCGAGCGTCAGAACACCGCCGGAATCCCGGTTGGTCATCGCCCCCTTGTCTTCCGACTGCACCTGAAAGGTCACAGTCCCCAGCGTTCCGGCCTGCGCCGGCACGGCTGAGACGTATGTATTGTTGCCCGAGACGAAGCGGACGCCAGATGGAAAGACCTGGTTGGCAGCACCCGTGCCTTCGATCGCGCCCACGGCACTCGATGCCGGCTTCTGGAAAATATCGACGTCAGCTCCATGCAGACGAAGGAAGGTCAGCGACGCCGTCGAGGCAAAGAGCTGACGTGCGATGTAACCCATGCGTAGCTCGAACTCGTGGGACAAGCCCGCCAGTACCTTCACGACCACGGTCACGAAGTTGTTTTTCAGCGCGGTATCCGTGCCAGGAAGAAAGCGCCGGAACGCACCGCGGATCGCGGCCGACGCGTCATCGAGCGAGCGGATTTGCCACGCCATTGAGCTGCTCCCAGAAGAGTTGGAATTTTCCGTTGAATGACCGCTCACCATCACGGCCATAGGTCTCGACCAGCCAGTCGACGCGGTTCAGCGGCTTGTCGACGGTGACATCAACATCGAGCGAGGCAATCGCCTCCTGATCGATGAGCGGCTGCAGCGCTTCGCGCACATAGTCCTGGACCAGCACAGCCGTCTCGTCCGTGATCGCCGTGCGCCGCATCAGCCAGAGCCGGGAGCCGAGCGGCCCCTCGCCCTCCTGGATGTCGAAGCTGTCGCCGAGCCAGCCGCGATTGCTCTCGCCGTGGCGCAGCTCGCTGTCCTCGACGCGCCGATCTGTCATCAGAAGGATCAGGATCTGTGTCGCCAGCCCCTGCTCCGCCCTGAAGTCCCCCGGCGCCGTCGGATGCGTGAGCGCGTTGAGGATTAGATCCCCGTGAACACCATCCCAGCCAAGATCCGGCGCGCGATACGGCTCCGCCGTATCCTCGATCGAAACGATGCGGATCATGAATGACCTCTGGTGTGGGTGTCAGTCCCCTCTCCCCGCCTGCGGGGAGAGGGTCAGGGTGAGGGGCTCAGGCCTCTACACTTGCCTGGCTGATATCGAGGAAGTATTCGGAGCCGAGCTCGAAGGCGCCGATAGCCTCGGCATTGGTAATCGTCATTTCAAGCTTGCCCTGAGGGGTCGCTTGCGACCATTTGCGGTTCACGCCGTCCTGCTCCCAGACCGGGGCAAGAACGACGTTTGCAACACTGCAATCGGCACTGCCGGTGTGAATATGCTGAATGGACATGCAGCGGAATTTTGCTCGGACGTTCATGCGTCTTCTCCTTTTTGTGGCCATTGGCCGGTTGCCCACCTACGAGGTGGATCTCGTTGCGAGGCCTCACGCCCCGTTGTTTCCGTCACTGTCGACGACAGACCCGGAACAGTTGATGTTGCCGTTGACCGTCAGGTCGCCGTTGATAGTGGCCGGCCCGTTTAGCACCCAGTCACCTGCCGTCGTCGTGATCGTCCGACCAGCCACGTCGACCACGATGCCGTCTCCAATGAATTTCATGATGTTGCCAGTCGAATCGTAGATCGCAGTGCCGCCGGACGGCAGTCCCTTCGGCCGACTGCCGGGACTTTCCAGCCCCAGGACAAAGGCGACTTCCGGGTCATACTGCGAAGGCAGGATAAGCCCCTTAGCGCCCTTCACCGGCATCGAGGCAAAGCCATGCGGTTCGGGCCGATGAATGTTCGTCCAGCCGTCGCCATAGGCGCTGCGCCCGGAAACGAACTGCTGCCCGTTGCGCTCCTCCAGGCGACCGTCGAAATCGAAGCGCATCATTCGTCTTCGTACTCCGCTTCGATCACGCCCGGCGCGCCATAGCCGGCACTCGTCTTGCCGCGAGGATTGTCGCCACCCAGCGCCCGGGGATCGGCAAGCGAGAGTACGGCAAAGGTCTTGTCGCTCTGCTGAAAGCTGACGCTCTTGATGATCATCACGCCCTCGATGCCGAGGAAATCGTCGTCGACCTGCACCAGCCAGTTAGGCGCCCAGAGCCGGCCATTGTCATCACGCCATCCGCTCACGGGGATGGAAGCCGTCACGCTGTTGCCCGCCGCCCGGCGCGCCTGCCAGATGGCGCGTTTGCGCATCCGGTCGATCGTGCCCTCGCCTTCCTGAGGAAGGATCAAAACCCGCTTGCGCGTCACGCCCGTGTCGCTGACCTTGGTCTGCGGGCGAAGATGCTGTTTTTCGCTGCCCTCGCTCTGCTGCCCCCGGATCTGCGTTTCGCTGTAACGCCCCTCTTCCGTGAAGCTGGCACTGGCACCGCCGAGAATGTTGACGCCCCGCTTCAGCGTGCCGGCATGAATACCTTCAGGTTTGGTCGCGATCTTCAGCCGCCCCTTTGGCGTGTCATAGAGCAGAGCCCCGCGCGCCCGAGCCCGCCGCTCGATCGAGGAAAACCCCGTCTCTCCCAGCATCAGCTTGTGCCGGATCTCGATCGGGAAGCTCGAACCATCTGTCTCGATCCCGACGCCGTAGCTGTCCAGCTCCTTCGCGATCGCCACCAGGTCCTTGTTCAGGATCTCGCCGCTCGGATGAACGGCCGAGGCCTCGATCATGTCGACGGTGCGCGAGACGAAGCCCAGAGACAGCGTGCGATCCTGCTCGCTGTATCCGGTATTCACGTCCCGCACATAGCCGGTCAGCAACAGATCGCCGCTCGCCGTGATCGTGGTCGCCTGGCCCGGAAACGCCGGAACGCCGGAACCGACGATGACGAAGTCACCACTCGCCGTCCGCGCCGCCTCTTCGGCAGACACACTCATGCTGAAGCTCTTCACCTCCGGCAGACCGTCACAGACGATCCGCTCCAGTGGGGCGGTGCTCAGTGGCAAAACCATCAGCTTTCCAGAGCCTCGAAGGAAACAGGCATCAGCATCGGCGTTCCGACCCGAGCGATATCGACCAGGCTCTCGGCGCGCTTTGCATCGCCATAGGCCTGATAGGCGATGACCGTGGACGGCAGCGAGATTCCCGTTTCCACGCGCACCACCGGAACGGCATCCGCCGCCCGATCCGACACGATCCGGACGGACGCCTCGACCAGCCGCGACACGGCGACATAGAGATCGACATGCGCAGGCCCGCGGCCTGAGAGAACGGCAAGCGCCCTCTCTCCCTTCGCTTGCACCACCTGCCTTGCGGCCCGTGCCTGCGGCCTAGAGATCCACGCCACATGAGGCGCCGCCGTGGCCGTGACGATGGCATCCAGCACGGCATGAAGATCCGTGGAGGCCTGCGTCTCGAAACGAGCAGGCTTGATCCCTTCGAACCCTGAAGGCGAAAGCACGCTCTCGCCGATGATCCGCGAGGCTTCCAGCCCGCCGGCAAAGAAGGCCTCGACACCGTCGACACCCGAGGCGAGTGTCAGATCGACGAGCCGAGCAAGGTCGATGCTGTCTGAGACAACGAGCGAGCCAACCGAATACATCCAGTTCGCCACGGCGATCACATCGCCGATCTGACGATAGACGGATGAAAGCGCAGGGAGGGCGGAGGCCAATGGCCCTGTCAGGATCGACCTGATGTCGCCCAAGCCCAGCACGCCACCGGGCTGGCTCGATTCCGGAATGGCCGTAAAGCCGAAGGCGATGTATCCGCGCCGGTCCTTCTCGCGAACGCGGCTGAAATTCTCGACCCGCGTAAGCCGCCCGCTGTCGATCGGTAACACCAGCCGACCAGGTCCGGCAGCCAGGCATGCCCGCTGCAGGTTCAGCGCAGCCGCATCGCTGTCGTCGCCGAGCAGATAGGCCGTGACATTGATCGCCGGAATGGCGTGGCCCATCTCTTCGAGATAGTAGTTCAGGCCACCGGCATACTCATGCCGAGCGATCCGCTTGCCCCCGCCGAAGTCGTCGACATCGACGAGAAAGTTCACGCCACGAAAGCTCGCCTTGCGCAGGGTAGCCGCCCAGTTCCGCATGATCACCCCTTACTGCCTGCCGGTACCAGCCGGCCGCCCCGCCGCCGGCGGCATGCTTCGGCCAGTGTTGGCGTTCACGCCCGTGCCACCGCCGCCCGAAAAATTGCCAAGTCGCGAGATAGCCGTGGCGGCACTGAGGATCGCCTGCGCCGCCCGCTCCATGGCAGATGCCGCCTGCTCGCCACCCTTGGCCAGATTGTTGCCAGCCTCTTCGCTGCGAGTTTTGATCTCATCCCCCGCTCGGCTTGCATCCTCGATCAGCGTGCCACCCATGCCGGCCATGCCGATCGCTTCCGGATCCGCAGACCTCAGCAACGCGCGACGCTGTTCGCGGCTCTGCGGCACATTGAAAGCATCGTCCTTGTTGGATTCCGTGCCCGCCCGGTAATCGAGCAGGAAGTCACGATCCCGATAGCCGCCGGCCATAGCCATACGGTCAGCATCACGCGAACTCGAAAAAGCACCAAACGGCAGTTGCTTGAGCATCCATGCTTCACGATCAATGACACTGCTCATGCCTTGCTTTTCAAGGCCACGGCGGATGGCGCTGCGCTTGTCGAGCGTCGAACTGACGGCATCCATGGCGGGTGCCGCGACCGGTGCAATCGCGCCACCTAGCGACGTTTTCATCCGCTCCCAGCTGCTCGCCATACGGTCAATCGAAGCCTGCGTGTCACTCATCACCCGGTTGAGGTCGCGGAAAACCGTGCCGTTAACCTCGGCGGAGTTCATCACCTTTAAAAACTTCTCCAGGCTGTCGGCGCTGGTCATCAGCGACTGCATGCCGAGCCTGAATTCCTGGTCGGTGAAGAGCAGCGGAAGCTTCGTGTAATCACCATCGATCGCTTCCTTCGACAATCTGACGAAGGCAGATACGGCGTCCTCGCCTGATTTCTTCGCGGCCTCCATCTCTTTGCGGAGATTGATGCCGAAGTCGGCGAACTTCTTGCCTGTCTCAGCGGAGAACATCTTGCCGAAGATATTCTGCGCCTGCGTTGCGGCGGCAGATGCATCGCCGGTATCTTCGCGGATCGTTTGCAAGAGCGCGACCAGACGCTTCAATCCGTCTTCGCCCTCATAGCCAAGCGTTGCAAACGAGTTCGCCAGACCCGGAATATACTGGGCCATATCCTTCAGCTCGAACTGCCCTGCCTTGCCGCCGGCGACCATAAGGTCGAACGCTCGCTGTAACTCATTCGTCTCTATCTTCAGGGCATCGGCAGCCTTCAGTCCCGTGTTGGCAATGTCTGCCGTCGCGGCTCCAGATGCCTGCGCCGTTGCAAGGACAGAAGGCAGGAAAGCCATCGCCTCTTCCAGGCTCTTGCCAGAGGCGACCAGAGTATCGAGCGCTTCGATCGCCGGCTGCACGCTGTCGTAGTTCATGTCCTTCGAGACCTGCTGGACCTGCTCGAAGGCCTTGGATGTTTGCTCGGCACTCGATCCGGCAGTGATACCGATCCGGGTCATCTGGCGTTCAAGCGCGGCAAAGTCGAGGAGAGCTTCTTTGGCCGCATAGCCAAGTACAGCTGGTGCCGCATATCGCGAGATCACTCCAAACATTTCCTGCGCCTGGCGCGCCATCAGGCCTTGACGTCGATTGAACGCTGCGGCTCGCTTGTCGATCTCGCCGAGCTTGCCGGCGATCGCGCCAAAGGTGCGACCGGTCGCGTCACGCGCCGAGATCTTCAGCCGGGCTTCGACTTCGCGGGTCATGTCTTATCCTTGAGGAGCGCCATCGCGCGGCCATACCACCAGATGATCTGGCTGATGGTCATCAGCTGGACGCGGGTTGCGTCCCATCCGAAGCGGAAGACGAGGAGGTCTGCGGCGAACTCGAGTCCGCCGCATCCATGAAAAAACCGCAGACCGCCTTTTCGAGCCGCTGCGCATCGATTGCATTGACGAACCGCACGGCATCATAACCGCCGGGTGAAACCACAATCCGCTGCAGATAGGCGTCGATCGTCACCGGATAGGCGACGATCATCCGGCTGCCCTGTGGCCCTGGCTGAACTTCCATCGGCATTCCGAGACCAGACGGATAGATATCCTCGTAGCTGGGCTCGCGAAGCACGATCCGGTCGAACGGCATCATGCCTTGGGGTTCGTAGCGCTTCGTCAGGATGACGGTGTTGTCGGCCACAATCAGCCGCCCGTCTTGCGATAGGTCTCAGCGACGATCGAAAGCCCGGAGACTTCGCCGTTGATACGGTTGACGCTGGGCTGCCCCGAAAAGAAGGCGCTGATGAAGTGGTGCTGCTTTCCGGTGAATTCCTCGGTGACAACAATGTTCTGCCGAGGCGCTTCCATCACGGCGACGAGGTCGATGCCGCTATCCGGGAATGTCAGCTCTGCACTGGGCGAGGTCGGGGTCGCGACCCGGTCGGTGGAACCGTCCTGATTGGTGATCGATTCAACGCTCTGCCGTGCCGGCATCACATTGAACGTGCCGCGAAACGCGATTGTCGAGCCGCTGGAGAGGCGGACAGACATGCGCCCGCCGAAATCATTGCCTGCCATGATGGGTGCTCCTGGAATGGCTGAAAGGGAAAGTGGCGGGCGCGAGGCCCGTCACCAGATGCGTCAGGTCTCGGCATAGACGCGAGCGAGGCCGGCGAAGATGTCGAGCGGATTTGCCCGGTCCATCGGCAGGATGATGTCGACACGGTTCGGATTTTCCGCATTCCGCGTAACCATGATCTCGTCCAGCACCGTGACCGATGCCTCGAGCACGCCGCGCTGCTGCAGCTCGATCGTCGAATTGACCAGCGTCGCACGGATATCCTTGACCGTGCGCAGCGCATCGAGGTTTGCCGGATTGTCGTCAACGATTGCCTTGTTCGAGTGCTCGAAGGCGAGCTGCGACCGGAAATACTTGAGCGCATAGGTGATCTGGTAGATCGCCTGAATGTCGCGCAGAGCCGTGTCCGGAACGCCGGCAGTCGTCTGCTGCTGCGTGATGATCTTGTCGATAAGGATGCGGCCCGAGCGATCCACCTTCCAGGTCGACACGCCGTTCTTCAGCAGGCTGTCGCGGGTCGCATAATCGGGCCAGTAGTCCCGATCGCGCGGCGCGATCATGTCGGTGACTTCAAGATTGGACTGGTTGACCGAAACGAGGCCGTTAGAGCCTCCATCGAAAAATGGCGCAACGCGCGCCACCAGGGCTGCCACGAATTCATAATCCGGCCGTGCCATGCCCGAGGCCGTTGCCATGAGCGGGATCAGCGAGATATGCCAGCTGTCGCGCGCAAGGCCTGCCGTGGCGAGGTTCGCGACGCTGTCGGTACGCGGATAGAAAACATGGCCATACAGCTGCTGCGCATAGGACCAGCGGCCACCCGTGCTGATGTGGAAATTGTCGAGTTTCAGACGGTTGGCATCGTCGCCGAAGGCCGACACCACGATCTCGAACGGATCGTCACCCATCGAAGCGAGGACCGCTGCGACATCTGGCGTTCCGGCGCCGGCCGCGCTGACCGCGAAAGTGAAGAGGCCGGTGAAGGCATTGGCACCTTCGAGCACTGGCACATGCACGTCGATACCGGCAGCATAGGTGCCCTTGTGGCGCGCGGTGAGCGAGACGACATTCGTCGACACCGTGGCCGTGAAGGGCAGCGAGATCTTCGTGACCGGATTGATATAGGCGTTGATTGCGGCTGCCAGAGCCGCCGCCACGGTGGCGGCATTGTCGCCGGCAGCGATGTTGACCGCGACGTCTTCACCAGCGATGGACAGAACACCCTGCCCACCGGCCGCAGGCGGCGTGCCGAGAGTGACGGTACGGACCTGCGCCGTGGTCGCCTCGGCAACGCGACCAAGCCAGATCTCTTGCGCCGGTGCATTCCGACGGGCACGGATGAACATGCTTTCCAGCATCGAGCCGCGACCGGCCAGGAGCCGTGCCTGTGAGACGGAGCCGCAAAGCGCGACACCACCATCTGCCAAGGTCCCGGCAGAGAGGCCATGGCCCAGCAGGATCATACGGGTTTCCGATTGGAACTGACCGCCGGACTCGACGTCGAAGGCCAGAAGAGGCGCCACGATGCCGCTCGGGATATTACTCACCATGGGTTTTCTCCTTCTTGCGCGCCGACTTCACCGGCGACTTGCCTTGGGTTTTCTTGAGTTCGACGAGGTCACCATCGCGCACGAACCGGCGATGCATGCGACTCGTGTCGTCGATGGCGCGACCGGCTTCCGGCCAGCCGCCGGGGATCGCGCGGTCCGGAGCCGCGACATACAGTTTCGTCATGGATGTCCTCGTGATCAGGCGCCGATAGACCAGCCGGCTTCAATCTGTTCCGCGCCGGGCAGATTGACCGTCCCGGCAATCTCTTCGAGCGCCTCAGGTGTCTCGGCTTGAAAGTAGCCGGCAAGTTCTGCCAGCTTCACTTTTGCATAACTCCCTGCTGGCAGGCTTGCGGCCACCGAGCGAAGTGGCTCAGGGAGCCCACCATTGTCGAGGTCATAGACGTCGGCGGAAAGTTCAACCGTGTAGCGCAGGGTGATGCGCTGAAATCTTAGACCGAGATCCGGCACGGCAAAAGGCATTGCTTCGCAACTGACGACCCGCTTTGTGAGCTTGCGCCAGTTCGCGCCCTTGGCTGAGCGCTCAAGAAGAAAGCGGACCTTCGAGCAAAGGGCCGAGAGCACCAGCCGCGCCTGCGGATCGTTGTCGGCCATGGCATCCGCAAAGTCGCCGCTATCATCAGTGGCGCGAATGGCCAACTCGACGACGATATCTAGCACCGCCCGATGATCTACGTCGGTGAAGTCCGACGCCTCGCCGCGTGGAGTGATCGAGGCATCGCCGCTGTAGAGCGCGATAACCGGCGTATAGGCGCGATCTGGATCGATCGCCTGCAGCGGGATCTCCTGGCTGTCATAGACACGGCCCTGAGCCACTGTCGGAAATCCGGTTTTTGCCACGACGGCCGCGTGTGGTCTCAAGACCTCCATGGTCACAAGTCGGAGCGCCTCGGGAGACAGCATGGGTCAGACCTCCAGCGCAGCGGCCGGCGTGATGAGCGCAAGCACCGTGCCGACGCCGTCGGGATTGAAGGATGAAACCTGAAACCAGGCATCGTCATCATGCCGGCGCAGATGATAGCCGGTCTTGAATGAGAAGCCGTCGACGAGACGGATTGAGACCTCGCGCGGTGGCGCACGATGCATCACCCGCCGACCATCTGCGGACGGATGCGACCGCGCCTCCGAGTCCATCATGGTGTTCTGAAAGAAGCACCCCACGGTTTCCCAGGTCGGCAAGTCGGTCGAGATGACAGGTCCCGCATTCACGTCGTCGGTCGAAACCGGATAGATCGTGACCGCGACACCGTGAACTCGCTCGACGACCTGGCGGCTTGACGCCGCCAGGCGCTGAAATGCAACCAGCATGATCAGACCGTCGTCGCGCCGAGCTTGAACTCGACAAAATCTGACGGGTTGGCAGCGGCGGTGACAGCGATACCGACAAGAGTGTTGCCGGAAGCAGTCTTGTTGAGGACGTTGTTCGTCGCGTCGAAGTAGAGTTTGTCGCCGATGGCAATCGCAAGGGCTGACGTCTTCGCATAGGTGAACACGCCCTCGGTTTCGAGTACGACGTCGACGCCCTGCGCAACGGTATTCGAGGCAACCCCGATGAGTGAGCCGATGACGCAAAGCTTGCCGGAAACAGCGCCGCCGGAAGGTGCCGGCACTGTGATGCTGCAGCCCGGCTGTCTGAAGTTTTTCATGATCCTGTCCTCTTGAAGAACGTTGAATGGAATTGCTGCGGGCCGTCAGCCTTGGCCCGCCCGCAGCCGTGGGTGAGATCCCTCAGGATCAGGCGCCAGGGTTCTTCCAGCCGTAGCGGAAGTCGACGGGTCCGCAGCCGAAGTCGTGCTCGACGGACATCGCCATGCCCTGGCGACCGAAGGGATTGTCGATCCGGACGCGCGGCGCTTCGTAGCCTTCGAGATAGCCCCAGCGATAGTTGGAGCCGACCTGCGGATCTGCGAACAGATACCAGGTGTTACCGCTGATCTGTGCCGTATCGAAAGGCGTCAGGCGACCGGAGAAGATGTTCACGTTCGCCAACGTTGCCGGCGTAACACTGGCGATCAGCTTCTCTGCGGAGGTGATGCGATCTGGCCCGGTCACGATGAGTGCCGGCGGGTTCGCAAGAAGTGGATTGCCATCCAGCGACTTCTGCTTGGACATCGCGGCACGGCCTGCGGAGACGGTATCGACGTCGATTGCCGCACCCGAACCGGCCAGGTTGTTGTGCGATGCGTGGAAGACAGTCTGACCGTCGGCCAGAACCCCATTCAGCGCGTTGGCGTAGAACGTGATTTCCTCGAACAGAGCCACCGTCGCGCCGTAGCTGGACAACATTTCGTTGATCGCACCGAGGTCGTCATTGATCATCAGCTGACGCGAAACAGACAGTGCCTTCGCGTAGGAGAGGACCGAAAGTGTTTCCTTGCCCTCGGTGAGCGTGCCGTACTTGATCTCGCCATTCTCGGCGATATTTTCCAGCATCGGGAAGTCACCGAGCTTGATGGATGTATGCGGGCGGAAATCGCGGAAGTTTCGCTGGCGCGAGATGCGGCGATAGGTCGGCTGGGCAAGCTGATAGCGTGCCTCGACGGTACGATTGATCGCACCTTCGAGGATGATCGGGAAATCCGAGGTGGTGTGCGCCGCACGCTCATACAGTTCTTCGATCTGGCGGGCGTTGCGCGGGTAGTTCCGCTCATTGACGCTCTCCATCGCGAGGAAGATCAGACCATCGTCCATCCGACCACGTGCTGCAGCGCTGGGGCCATCGGAAGGCAGAGGTGCGCCGATGCGGTAGGACAGCGCCTCGATCGATGCACGCCGCGCGGTGTCGCGCTCATCCTGCAGGATGCGGCTGCGATTGCCATCGGTGCGGCTGTTGTTCTGCCGATGCAGCATATGATCGAACGCACGGGCACGGAAGGTGTCGAGCGACGTGCCGTTGCGAATGGCCTCCTGGATTGCGGTGGCTTCCATGCCGGCACGGGTGCCGATGTCGAGAATGTCTGCGGCGCGAGCGTTGGTGTTGCCGCCGGCCGGATCGGTCTGGCCACGGGTCGCGGGATCGCCGAGCTTTTCTTCCTCGGCAATGGCGGCACGCTTGGCCTCGATTTCGGCAAGGAGCTTGTCGTGATCACCCTGGATCGAGCGGGCGGCATCAGGTGCCGTGTCATCCCTGATCTCGGCAAGCTTTTCAGCAGCCTTCTTCATCAGCCCGTCGAGATCAGTGCGCAGGGCGAAGAGCGCCGGCCAGGCGTGGATGACGTGGTCCGACACGAAGCCGCGAATCGCCTCATGCATGACATCAGGCGCATACATCGACGCCGCCACGGCATCCGAAGCGGAGAAGCCGGCGAAAGCGATGGCGATGAGCGGAACGACGGCAAGCGCAAGGGCTACCGCCACAAAGCGATAATGTTTCATGATTGTAATCCTGTGTTGATTGCCGGGCCCAATGGCTGATACGGGCACCGCCGTCGGCGGCTTTGGCGATGGCGGTAGCCGCTATCGGACCAATTGCAGTTGCCGCTGCTGCATTTGCATGCGGATGCGGCGTGTGGTGTTCATGTCGGCCAGCGCCTGGTCGACACGGCAGGCAAAGAGACCATCCTGGTCGCCTGAGCGGATCTGCGCACCAGCGTCGAAGGGGACAGGCACAGCCGAGATCTCCCACGGTTCCCAGTCGATGACCCGGTGCAGCGGCACTGAGCCGTCGCGCTCCTTCTTTTCGACAGCCCAGATGCGATAGCCGACAGACACGTTCTTCACGGTGCCTTCGATGATACGGGCAACCCGGTCAACCGCGCCTTCCGCCTTGGAAAGCAGCACGCGGCAGATGCCGCGCCCGGTTTCAACGCGGGCAGAACCGGGAACGACTGAGCCAATGACTGAATCGAGACCCCAGCGCTGATGCGTATCGAGGAAAGGCGCACCGGCATTCAAACGATCGAGACGCACGCTGCGCTGATCGACGACAAGCTCTTCGTCGAACTCGCCTTCCATCCATGTGACACGACGACCGGTCGCACCAGTCGTCCAGACGACCTCGATCGTGTTGTCGCTTTCGTCGAAGGAAGCGGCGCGCAGCTCGGCTTCGCGGTGCATCTTCGGAAGATGGATGACGCTAGACATCGGTGGTGTCTCCTGTTTGAGGCTGCGGCAAAGGCCCACTCTGCGGACGGCGCGGGTCGAGATCGAACATGAGGCTCTTCAGGCCGTTCTCATCACAGAACCTGTAGAAGGCGTCGAAATCCTTCACGACCGTGCGCCAGTCCCGGCCCCAGCTTGAAATGAATTCCTGCGGCGACATTCGACCGGAACGGACTGCCTTTATATCCGCGTCCATATCTTTGGATGGATCGATTGGCTCGATAGCCGGCATGACATGTTTGACTCGGTAGCCTTCACGGCGCAGGCGAAGAATGCCGGACATCGTAGCGAGATCTTCGAACCTGCGATCGACACGGCGGCAGAGCATCGGCACGATGTAGTGCCACTGCATTTGCTCGACGATGCGCCGGAATTCGATCTTGCCGGCGCGCAGCGATGAATAGTTGGCCTGGCGAAGGTCGCCGGTCAGCTGGTCGTAGGTGATCCCGGCACCCGCCGCCATCGCGAAAAGCCCCATCATCGAAGCGGTCTCGAACTGTGACGTGCTCGACGGATTGGCAAACACGATATCGGCGTCACCGATGTCCTGGATCTGGCCGGGGCGGATTTCGGTGACCTTCTGCCCGGTCTTTGTATCTTCCTTGGCTGCCAGCGGGTTCAGACCACCCGGCTGGCGCTTGATAAAGCCGCCGAAGCTGGCCTGCGTGCGCTGCTGCACGATCACCGCCTCCATCAGGTCGGCGACTTCCTTTGCCGGCAGTAGGATCGGTGTGAAGACCGGAATGCCGCGCAACTGTCCGGCACGAAGAGGCCGGTAAAGATGGCAGAGATCCTGCCAGTCGATCAGCGTCGAAGTCTCGATCCTGACCGCGTCCTGGTCGCCCGGATGCTGCGGATGCAGGTAGAGCCCGCGCCGCTGACCCCAGTCGCCGAGCGCAACACCAAGCCGCGTGCGCTCGCCAGTTCCGCCACGCACAATGCGGCTGTCTCGCGTCGTGTCGATATGGTCGCCTTCCAACAGCTGTAGCCGAAACGGTACGACGCCACGAACCTCGTTGATCCCGGTGACGAGGTGCCGAACAACACAGTCGCCGCCTTCGGCCATCGACCGAACGGCCAGAGCCTGTTGCCCGCCGTAATCGAGAACTTCCTCGATATCGGCATGCTCTTCCCAGGCTTCACGGGCCGAGCGATAGCGATTGTCGTCACGGTCGGACCCGGTATCCGGAACCGTCATGATGCCGGTCCCGACAGCATGCGAGACCAGGACGTCGAGGATGCGCTGACCGGCCCAGTTGTCGCGAACGAAAGCGCGACTGCGATCCCGCAGCGCCTGCAAGGCCCCACCGATTTCCGTCGTCGAAGACGTACCGCGTGCGCGCCAATTGCTGTTGCGCCGGCCATTGCCGGCAGCTGCATAATCGCGCGCCGCATCCAGCATCTGGCGTGCATGCGCGCGCCGCAGGCCCGTTTCCGGATTGAACCATGCGATGGCCGAGTCGATGAGGTTCATCAGTAATCGCTCTCGTAGCGCGCAAACATGGCGCCGCCATTCGTGGGTTCAGTTTCCAGCTCAGACTTGATCAGATCACGAGCCCGGAGCATGTCGGAGATCGACTGATATTCCACCTCGTGCGTCTGGAACCGAACGCGCTTCGCACCGCTGGCAATTGCCGCGTTGATCGCCTCCAGATCCGTTTGAGTGAATGCCATGTCAATTACCCCAGAACGAAACAGGCTGATGCCAGCCATCGCCGTCTTCATGTGTTTCTTGGTCGGCTTCGGGAGCAGGCGCCGAGGAAGCCACGATCGCCGCATGAGCCTGTGCAACCAGCGGTGCCGGCGCAAAGAGGTCCGGGCTAAAAACCGTATCCGGCACGCCACGCATGGCGACCAGCCGTTGCCATTCATCCGGCGTCATCCGCGACACGCCGAGATAGTCGGCCAGGGCGTCGCCATAGACTTCGCAGTCGAGCAGGTGGTTTTCGAAGCCGACGCGTGGAATCCACTTCTGCCGGCTGCGCCCCTTGAACTTTTCCGTGCCGAGATATTCGGCCGTGATCTGCTTGAAGTATTCCTCGTCGAGCCAGTCGGCGAAGTGGCAATAGCCCGGCGGATCCTCGTCCTTACCGGCAGCGCGGCCTTCCTTGCGCAGGTTGGCGTAGAAGGTGCCCTTGAGCGACCATGTACCCACACCCCACAGCATGATGCCGTTGCGGATGCGCTTGTTGTTGAACTTGATGTCCATCGCCTTCGGCTGCCCGATCGGCGGGCGGGACCATCCATCGAGACCGTCAAGGGCGAAGACGCCGGCCTTGCCACGGCACCAGGTATAGACCACGTGGCTGCGGTAACCGGAGTCGATCCCGAATGCATCGACGGCGCGAGTGCGACCGAAGCTGTCGGGCCATTGCTTCTGTCGCAGCTCCTCCAGCTTGAGGAAGGCGCCACCGTTTGGATCGTCTGTCGCGCCTTCGATATAGCCGGCGTCGACACGAAAGCTCCGCCGATCTGGCGAATAGGCCTTGAACAGATACCAGATGCCCTTGAGCTGCACGTCGGCCGTCCCGACCAACACGATGCCTTCGGGCGGGATGACGCCGCGCTTGTAGTGCTCACCCTTCGCCCGCTCCATCAGCCTGACGTGATCCGGTGCGTCGCCCTTCATATCGAAGGCCAAGCCTAGCGTCAGGTTGTAAAACACCTTCAGCATCTGCGGGTCGCCGTTGCATGCGACGAAGCGAGCGGCGATCTTTTCCCAAGGCACCAGCGGCGAGGTCATCGCATCGAAGTGATACGAAGGATAGGCGCCCGGCCGACTAGCCTCAGCGACCCACTCGCCTTTGCGATAAAGCGCTACCTTTTCGTGCGGCTGGATAATCGTGCCGCAGCATGGCGTCGCATAGAATGGGTCGTGCGGAAATTCGTCGTTGAAGCGAAAGTACTTCCGGTCGAATTCGAACTTGAACTTCTCACCACAACCAGGGCACGGCATGCGCCAGTAGCGCTGATCTCCGGCCTGAAACTTCTCTTCGATCTTCGACGACCCTTTGACCGTCGGCGTCGAGATATAGACCCGCAGCCAGTCGCCACTCATCAGGAAGCTTTCCTGACGGGCCTCGATCATCCCGAAGGGATCGCCCTGCCCGTCGAGATCATCCGGATACTCGTCGACCTCGTCGAGGAAGGCTTTGCGGATGGTCGACGAGCGAAGATCCGCAGCAGAATTTGCAATCGCGAGCTTGAGGGAACCGCCCGGAAAGCGCTTGGCCTGAGCCGTCGAGCCTTCACCCGATCGGCTGGTCTGGTCACGCACCAGCTTCCTGAGAGCCGGCGACTGCTGAATCATCACCGAGAGCTTTTCCCGGTTGAACTCTGCGAGCGCGCCCGTTGTCGGCTGCACGACCATGATGCGGCAGGGATCCTGCGCGATCGAGTAGGCGCAGGACGCCATCAGCAAGGTCGTGAAGCCAGTCTGCGCCGACTTGCGAACCGCGATCTCGTTGACCCCGCTATCCAGCATGGTCATCATCAGCGGCTCACGAATGTGCGGCGTCAGGCTGTCGTCCCAAAGATCCCCGGCGCGCGGACCATCGGGAACAACCATGTTCTCTCTGGCATACTCGACCGCGGTCACCTGGTGCGGCGGCATTATTGCCGAGGCGAGCGAACCAGCGATCAGCGCAAGGGCCGACCTGCGCAACTGCACCCTCATGCGTCGCCCTCGAAGTCGATATCGACCTGCACGCCAGCTATCTCGGCTTCACCGCCCTCGCCGGCCAGCTCCATCAGGTGCTCGCCGACCTTGAGGCGCAGTGCCCGGATCTTGGCGCGAAGCACCCGGCGCATCGCGGGCTCACCTTCGCGGGCTGCATCCATCAACTCCGATGCCCATGTCATCGGCGTCTCAAGATCGCGGACGATCTTGTCGCTGACCTTCACCAGCGCATTCTCGATGCCCTGATCACCTTTGATCGGCACGAGCTGGCGCGTCCGCTCCGCATAGTCCAGCGCCTTCAGGCGCGCTTCGTACTGCGCCCTGTCGGCTTGCGCATCCCTGAGCGCGCCGGTGGGCTGCAGCGTCGAAGGGCTGGCGTCGGCTTTCTTCGTCTGTGCACCGATCTCGCGAGAGGCGTCACCGACCTGGCCGACAGCGCGGTCATAGGCAGCGAGATCGACGAGCCGCGAACGGCCCTGCAGCTTTGTTGCAACGCGGCCCTCTTTCTCCAGGCGCGAGACCTTCTCGGCGATGGTCTGCCGGCTCACATTCCGCAACCGCGCCAGTTCGGCAACCGTTACCCAATGCCCGGCCGGGCCGCCACTTCCTGTGTCGAGCAGATCACTCATCGCATCCATTGTTCCGCGCCGCCTCGTCAGGCGTCGTCAGGTTTGTCAGGCGCTTGTCAGGGTTGTCAGGTCAGCTTTTTGAAGCCGGTCACTAGCGAAATCTCGGGGTCGCCCCGCCCCGCTGGGCATGCCCCTCTGGGAAGGACCCAAAGGGGGGTGGGGGTGCCCCGAGGGGGTCACCGAGGCAGGAGGCGGTCGATCTCGTGCAGGACGCGGGGTGCGAGGTGGTCCTCGATCACTTCGGTCAGCACCTTCAGGAACTCATCCGGATTGTTGGTGATGTCGTGCGCGGGGTTAGGCCCGAACAGTTCGCGGATCGGCAGCCTCGACTTGCCCACCCGCTTCATCACACCCGTGTGGCCATTGGACATTCGAGCAATGAATGCCGAGCGGTACGATCCGCGAAGACGGACGCGAACGCCCTTCGATGTCTGCGTCGCTCCGAGCTGGTGGAGTGGTATCCACCCAGAACGCATCACCGCTTCGATGGTGGACGATCCTGCATTGAAGTAGGCAACCGTCCTGGACCTGATGACCTTTTGCTGCACATCCGTGCGCTCCGCCGATCGCTTGACGATGCGCGTGCGGGTCATTTCGCGCATGCGGCCCATGGCCCTTGCGAATGCCTTGGCTTTGATCTCGCCTGGCAGATTGCCGATCGCTCGGCTTAGCTGCTCGATCTCGCTCGCATCGAAGAAGATTTCAGCGCTCATATCCTTTAGAGACGACAAAGCCCGGCTCATCACCGGGCTCTTAGGTCACATCAGGTCATAGCTTTCGCACTGGCCTTGAGTCGATCTCCACATTCGGGAGCGTCAAGGCTGGGGCTGACCGGTGTCGACCCCGGACTTTCGTCCCCTGCTCTCGCAGGCATCTAAGGGGCTCACTAGCAGGATCATCAGCGCATCCAGTGGAAGGATGACTCTCACAGTTTCTCCAGCATGGCAAGAGGCATGGTCACCGGCGTCTCACGTCCAAAGACGTTCACCGACACCACCACGTCACCCTTGCCCTTGCAGCTCGATGTCGCTGCCTCGGCCTCGAACCCATCGAAGGGACCGCCCGTCACCTTGAGCCTGTCGCCTGCCCGCACCACCAGTGCCGAAGGCGCCTCCCAGTCATAGGCGCCAGCTTCTGCCATCGCCTTGAATCGGCTGATCTCTTGAGCCGTGACGCGCATCGGTTTTTCCGCCCCGCCAAGGATCCCGATGACCTCATCCAGCCCCTTGAAAGCGACGAGAACTTCGGCGCACGGATCACTCTGGACGAGCACATAGCCGTAGATCACAGGCTGTAAAACGCCCTCGATCAGGCGCCCCCTGCGCCGCATGACAGGCCCCTTGCGCCTCGGCACCAGCGAAGTTATCCCCAGATCCGACAGGTTGCCCTGCACGAAACCTTCCCGCCCGGTCATCACCCGAAGGGCAAACCAGGGCGAATCGGCATGGATAATTCGGGCGGCCGATTCGAGCAGCTCCAGCCTTGCCGCCCTCTCCCGCTCTTCGAAAGACATGCCCGAGTGAACCGCAATCGCCACGCCATTCAATCCCCTATGCTGCATCATCGCTGATCCCTCTGCATGTCGCCTCGTTCAGTTTCGCCTGCAGCTCCGCCATCGCCGCCTCGGGTTCGCCCTCGGGCATCCACAGCCATTCCGGCGTCGGTTCCGGAAGCCATGGCCAGCCCTTGCGTTCGTGCAGCGCCTTCCAGGCTGCCGCCTCGTCGCTGTCACGATGCATCTTCACGAAGCCTTCCGAGATCCCGACGAGCGGCCCGTGGACCAGCATCCCGTGCCGCCTGTCGGCCTTGTCGTGCATCTCGGTCACCTTCGGCCAGCCATAGCGCGCCATGCGCTCCCGGTTGATCTGTCGGGCCTTTTCGGGGTCGCGAGCCTGCACGGTCTGGAACTGGCTGAGAGCGGGCCATCCTTCCCGGCGCATCGGCTTCATCAGCTCGCAGAGCCTGAGCGCCATCCAGGGACGGGAGAACGGATTATGCACGGTCTGCGTTGCCACGGCCGAGGTCGGCTCGTCCATCAGCAGCCACTTGCGCTCCCGCAGATAGACGCTAGGCCAGACGAAACTGCCCTTGATCGCCTGCGTCGCCTTGATGAAGGCCGGCGTCCTGATGATGCAGTCTTCCCGCTCCTGCCGGCTCATGGCCATCCATTCCTTCAGCGCTGCATCCCGGCTGGTGCCGGCATAGCCCGGATAGGTCGGCCACCACTTGTCGAACTTGCGAACGATGGTCTTGTGATTTTCTTCCTCCTGCCCATCTCGCTCGCTCGCGCCCTCTCTCTCATGATGGTTAACTGGTGGTTCTATTACGGTTCGGGTGACACCGTGACACCCGTCTCCGGCGTCAGTGTCACCCCTCTCCGTCACGGTGACACCCGTCTGGACACCCTCGACGGGTGTCACCGTGTCACCCGTCGTTTTGACCGCAGGATTGTTTTCCTTTGCGGCACGCGTCTCGAACAGGCGGGCCAGATCGAAGTCATATCGGTTCGCTTCTCCCGGTCGCCCGCTCGCCTTTTTCACGAGAACAAGGATGCCTTCCTCGACGAAATCGGCCAGCAAACGCTGCACCGTGCGCACTGAAAGCTCGGTCTCTTCCGCCAGTCTGTCGACACTCGGCCATATCCCGCGACCCTCGTCATCAGCGAAGTCCGCCAGGCGAACGGCCAGCGCCTTGCGCGTCGCTCCGCCCATGGGCTGCCGAAAGATGCGGGACATCAGAAGGATGCTCACGCTGCCACCCCCATCATGTCCATCATTGCCTGCGTGCCCCATTGCGCCGCGAGAGCCCGCGCCATGGCCGGAAAGAACCGGGCGCGCTCCTTGCCGCGATCAGCGCCGGGCGGCATGCGGTGCACCCGGTTCCAGCGCTTCCACTCGTCCGATCCCTTATCCGGCTCATCGAGCCTGTCTGTCGGCGTGAGCGGCTTCAGGCCGCGCAGATACCAACCCGTCGCCTTGTATTCGGGATGGCCAAACCAGTGCGGCTGCACGATCTGCGGCGACGGCAAATCCGCCGGCATGCGATCGCGCGCAAGGTCGTGCATCTCCGGGTTCTCGACTGCGACGCGCGCGATCGGCGCCCGCCAGCACGTGAGGAAGAGATCCACGCCCTCGTCGAACTCGCGCTGCATGTCCGCCCAGCTGCGGCCCCGTGGCAGCGCCTTCGGAGGCGTCATCTTGCCGGGGCCGGAAAGCCAGCGCCGCCCCGATCGGCAGAGCCGTGTGCAGGGCGGATGCATGACCACGAGCAGATCCCAGCCATCATCGAGCACGCCGCGAATATCGCCCCGGATATGCCGGTTGCTGCCATCATCGGCCGGCAGGAGGTCGCATGACCATGCATCGAAACCGAGATCCAGGAAGGCGCGTCTAACCGTGCCGGAATACTCGCAACCGACGAGAACGCGAGGGATTGGCCTCATGCCCTCACCTCATGTTTCACGAGCGAATGTTTCACGTTTCCCGAACTGCAAGCCCTTGATTTTCCAACATCAGGCGGCGCGCGATAGAAGCTGCGAAGGTCCCGGTCCATCCAGTCGCAGACCGCAATGACCTTCGGCACGGATAGGTGATGCCCACCCATCAGCCGTGAGAAATCAGAGACAGTGACAGCGGCATCCGCTGCCATTTCGGCTTGGCTCCGTCCGTCATTGAAGGCCGCGCTGCGCAAGGCGACGCGAAAGGCCAGCCAGTCGAATTCCGCAAGCCCGCTCATGCCACCCTCCGAAGATGAATGTAGGGATCTATTTCCATGGCCAGCCACAGCGCCGTTCGCTCGTCCTGGCTGATGCGAATGTCGCCGCGCATGGCACGGCGCAGGATCGTGACGGTCAGGCCCATCCATTCGCTTCTGATCCAACGGCAGCGAGGCCCCGATGACGCCGGCGTAGACCACATGCGCCTTCAGAAAGAGCGCCAGCATGGCCGACCCATATTCAAGGCGCGAGGTCATGCCGCCACCGCCTTTGGCCCATCGACAGCCTCGATCGCAGCCAGCCCCACCAAGGCCCCGGCGCACGCATTGAGCGCGCTCCGACCATCCTCGGTGATCCGCCAGACATCCTCGAAATTTGCGATGAAGCTGCGCTCGCTGAATTCGATGATCAGCGCATCGACTGTCGAGCGGCGAAGGCCCAAGCCACGGCGCATAGTTGCATCGGTGAAACCGTCCTGTTCAGCGATCCAGACGAGCGCCCGCGCGCGCTCTTCATCCACGCGCTCGTCGAGCGATTTTCGCGGCGTCTCGCGGGTGAAGTCTTCCTCGACAGCAAAGCGCATCGGCGAGACATGCCCGCCCTCGCCCGGCGCCAGCAGCTCGGCGCCCTCAAAAGCCTTCCAGTCGACTCGGTGCATTGCAGTGCCAGCACCTGGCGTCCCGTAAACGCCGTCAGAATTACGCTCCCAGATGAACCAGGCCGTGTTCATCTGGCTGGATGCCTCTTCGCCCAGCCAGCCCTCCTGATGCATCATCGGCAGCCGTCGCGTGAAGACATACGCCCGCGACGGCGGGTTTTCGTCCATGATGAATTTGCGGTCCTCGTCGTCGAAACCGCAAAGCACGTTGAGGTTCAAAAGAAGCGCCATCTTCTGCGGCTTGTGTTCGCGCAGCGCATGCGCGATGAACCGGTTCATGACCTTGCGGCCATAGGGCGGGTTGGTGACGATATCGACGCCCTCGCTGTCGCCCGCACGGCTCAGCAGGAAGTCGCCAACCTGCTGCACTTCCCCATGCCGTGTCGTAGTCCCCCTGTCCTTGATGTCGGAAAGGATGACCTCGTAACCGGCGGTTTCCATCGGCGTTGAAATATGCCCCGCCCCGCAGGCCGGCTCTTTGATGACCGCGCTGAAGCTTTCCAGCGCAAGCAGAACCGGCATGGCCTCTGCCGAGGTGAAGTAGCTGTCACCATTGCGCTCATCGTCGCTGCGCGATCGAGTGCCGATGCCCTTGACCGCCTTCTGCAGGCCGGCGCGGCTCGGCTCAAGCTCTTCCGCCAGGCGCTCGTCCAGGACGCGCTCGATAAAGCCCGGATCCGCACGTTCAGCATTGCGCAACTTGCGTGCTTCATGAACCCGCTTGGCACTGAGGCCCACATCGTCGAGCGTGAAAATATTCTCGCCGGAAATATTTGATTTACGGCCGGGCCTGGCGATCTGCCCCTTCTCCTGTGCATCGTCGACGGCGTCCGCCATGGCGCAATAGGACAGCGCCTCGATCTTCAGTGCATCCGCCTGCAGCCGCCGCGCCTTGTCGACGAGCGACCGGCTGGCCTTGACCCGCTCGGCATATCCTCCTGCCGCCTTGGCCTGGTCATAGGCGCCGGAAGCCAGCATCAGCGCCGAATGCGCGTCGCCATCGTCAAGCAAAGCCTGCGCCCGCTTGATGGTCGTCACAAGTTCCGAGGTTTCGAGAAGGGCCAGATCACTCATGCATCCACCCTCGCCGGTTGCCCGGTCAGCATCGCTGTAAAGATGGAAATGTCGGTGGCGCGGTTGACGACCGGGCGAAAGCGACGGCAGGCAAAAGGTGGCTCACCAAAGTTGGTGCCGTCAAGGATCAGGTGAGGTGCTACGATCTCGGATAGCCAAACCACATGATCATTTCCCTGGGCAAAGGCACTTTCACCTGAGACTCTCCGGACGGTGTATATTTGGCCAGCCTTCGGCAGCCGTCGACCGTGCATGAAGGAAGCGATCCTTGCTCTCATGCTCCAATCATCATCCACACACACCACCCGGTCACCCGGCTTTGCTGTGATCCACCAGCCCATCACCGCCCCCGCTCCACTTCTTCGAGGATGGCGCAAACCTCGTCCTCGGAAATCTTCAGTTCCACCGCCACGCAGAAGGTCGAAAGACCCTGTCGGTGATGCAGCTCCAGCACGCGTTCCATGCGCGCCTGCTTGATCAGCAGCGCCGCGCGAACCTGTTCGTGCTCCGCCTGCCGCTCGCTCATGACTGCCCCTGCCCCTTGGCCGAGATCGTCCAGAGTTCGGCGCAAAGCTTCGAGCGATCCCCGCAGGGCCGCTCGGCCTCGATCACCTCGCCACGCGCAATGAAGACAGCACCACAAGCGAAGATCGCCCGCGTCTCGTGCCATGAGGTCGGCAGATTGTGCGGCTGGCGCGGCCCGTCGCAGGCCGGGCAAGTCTGCCGCGCCTGAATACTGTCGATCAGGCAGACGAGAGTGCCACTCATGACCAAGCTCCCTCCGCCAGGATCGCCGCCCGTCGCTGCAGCCAGAGCTGCGCCAGCGCCTTTCCGCGCCGTCTTGCGCGCGCATATCGGTCCCGATTGCCGAAGAGGTCGCGATGCCGTTCGATCACGCCGGTCACCCGGCCCTCGGTCATGCCCAGCTCCGCCGCGATGACGATCGTCTTTGCACCCTCAGCCCAAAGCCGTTTCAGTCTGGCAAAATCTTCCTCGGTCCATCCGGCGGGCAGGCTGGTCATGCGCCACCTCCGAGCTTGGCCTCGATCAGGGCAATCTGCGCCTTGAGATCCGCCAGCTCGCGCATCAGGTCGCGCTTTTCGCGGGCATCGACCTTGCCGTCGTCGAGCGCCTCGATCGCCAGTCGCGTGACGTCGCCAACCTCAGCATTCAGAGAGGAAATGTCGCGATGCGTGAGCCCCGCCTCCGGTTCATCCGCCTCATCCCGCACCAGGCGATAGCCCTGCAGCTTCGCCATCATTTCAGTGATGATTGGAGATCCAGCTTCGAGATCGGCCTCGACCGCGACGTCAATGGGGACAAACGTCTCCATATGCTCGTCGCCGGCCAGCCCATATTTCGAAAGCTGCCCCTGGCGAACGCGGGTCGCCTTCTGGAACTCTTCCGATCCGCCGGCGCCATCGACCGATAGCCGCGTCGCGGCCTTCAGCTTCTTCAGGTCTCTCTCGGAAATGACGCGCACGAAATCGCTCCCTCGTTCGTCAAGGAATCAAAGGTAAAAATTCATTCGGTGATGGGACGCCGCGCAGCCCTTAAGGCTGCGCTACGGAACAACGCATGGAGGCCCGCATGACAGCGGTAACGAAACGGCAAGAGGGGAAATGGCGGAACGTCCGGATGCCGAAAGGAAAAAGCATCCGGACGCCGGCCCGCCCTGCACCACCTTGCGGCAGCGCATCTTCGATTGCCCTCCCAAGGCGCATCGAACTGCAAAAGAAAGGCCCGAAGCAGCGACAGGCGCGCTCCGGGCAGGTGACGCGGCCAACTGGAGCAAGCCGCGCTTCAGGGAGGAGGAGCGCCGGCGGCGGGCAGTGGGTCTTGTTGCCCGCCGCCGGGTGCCATCATGCGCAACGCCCGCCCCGGGAAAGCCAAAACCCGGGAAGGCAAAGCGCAGATAGAAAACAATCAAACTGCTGCGGGAACGTTTCGTCGGGTGGCGGCAACTGGACGCCCCCGCAACAGCCTTGCAGCCGACCTCTCCACGAAGTCGGACGGTTTCGCCTGCCAGGGCACCATGGATTGGAAGGGGCATGGCGCCCAGGCAGGCGACGGGCAAATGCCCGAGAGATGAGAGGCGCACATTCATTCTGCGGCCTCCGGAACGAGTGTCAGCGCAGCGCGCGCAACGCAGTTGGCTTGGTACAATTCTTCGGGAGAACAGCCTGTCAGCGACATCAGCGCAAACCAGTAGCGATCCGGAATGCCCGTCTTCTGCCACTTGTAGATTGCGTCACGCGTCAATGCGCTTCCGACCCGATCAAGTTCGGCTTGGATCGCCGCAGGTCCGCCTGCGGATTTGATTAGGTCAGAGACTGTCACTGCGTTTCTCATGCTGCCTTCGTAATAGATTTTAAATCTACACGCAAGCGCCGCGAAATCTACCCCCGGAAAAAAATTCGGATTTAAAATGCCAAACATGACCTGGTGGAAGAGATTGGACGATCGCCGGAACGAACTTGGCTGGAACGGCAAGGACCTTGCGCGCCAGAGTGGCATTCCCTATGCGAACATCAACAAATACCTGAACGGCGAGATTGACCAGCCGAGGGGCGACGTCATGGACCGTTTGGCAAAGGCCATTGGCAAGCCCAAGCTATGGCTCCAAGAGGGAATTGATCCGGAGGAGATCGAAGTCTCCGCAGGTAGCGGTCGGATGGTGCCAGTGGCGATTGTGGGAACCGTGGAAGCTGGCACTTTTCGCGAGGTCGACGAATTCGATCAATCTGACGCCCGATACGTGACCCTGCCTGCCGATGACCGCTTTCCCAAAGCAAGGCAGATGGCCTTCGATGTTTCCGGCGATTCCATGAACGATCTGAAGCCGCGCCCCATTCTTCCCGGAGACCGCATCATTTCCGTTGCCTATGAAGACATCGATCACGAGATTGCATTGCGCGACGGAATGGTAGTGGTAGTCGAGCGAACAAAAGACGGCGGCCACACCCGCGAGTGGTCAGTGAAGCAGATAGAACTTTACGGGGATCGCGTGGAATTCCACCCTCGCTCGACGAACGGCCGACATAAGCCAATTCTTGTCAACCGGAACCACGAAGCAGATGACGGCACATCTGTGCAGATCATCGCCCTAGTTCGACGCATCGTTAACGACCTTCCGCTCTAGTCAATGTCGACAGGTAGGGCGCCGAAAAGCCGCCCTATCGGACTTTGGCAATGGCGGCAGCAATATCGGAGACTCGACAGAAACGCGCTGTCCAAAAGCTCGTCGATGTCCCGGGGAGCGTCGTCGACCAGCGGAACAGTGACCTGCCGCGACGTCTCTCGCTTGCAGTTCTCACACCGAATATGCAGCTCAAAGGCCACCCCAGGCCTACTATACGCAAGTTGCATCCCGTTCTCCTTTGGTTCTCATAATTCCGCAGAGCGCGAACCGAGTCGAGTCGCATTTTCGTTGTAGATTTTATTTCTATATCCATATTGACGTGCAGCAGATGTAGATTTATTTTCCATTTCATCCGCAGCACTCCTCCTCCCGGCTGCGGATGACCGCAAGACCCGTCGCCGCTGTCCATCCTCCTCCCAGGGCAGCGGCGACGGCGGTCAGGCGGGAGGCCAGGAGATCCCCATGATCGAGTTCAGAACCAATCCTGCCCCCTTGGCTCCGCGCCCCTCCTGCCGGCAGATCGCGGTTGGCCGTCTGGCCGATATCATCTGCGAACTGCAGGGATCGGGCGAGCCGGTGACCGAGGAAGAACTGACCGCGCGCAACATCCCGCTGTCCATCGCCACCCGCTATCGCGACCAGGCGCTCGAAGCCGCCCGCCGCAACTTCGTCAAGCAGGTGTGACCATGCGGAACGCCCTCACCCTGCCCGCGAACACCCGCACCGAAGACGTGAGCCTGCAGCGCCGCATGCGCGCCGTCGAAGCGTCCATCTCTCTCGACGCATTCGAGCCGACCCGGCGCGAGCCCCGCGATCCCTATGACTGGTCGATGGCGTCTCGCGGCGCCGAATATCACATCGGGCCCGTCGTCCAGCATCCCCCGCCGGATCTCGACCCGCATCTGGCCTATGCGCGCCAGCCGTTGCAGATCCGCCTTAACAGCACGCGCGAACGCCGCATGGAGTTTGCCCGCGACATGATGATCGGCATCGGCGTCGCCAGCTTTGTCGTGGCGATCTCAGTCGCCGTGATCGCCGCCGCCGCTATCCGCCTGCCCGCCATCGAGCAGCAGCTCGCCGATGCAGCGAGGGTCTGAGCCATGGCCGGCCACACCGAGTTTCACTGGTACGCCAGTGCCGACGGCGAACGCTACACGATCAAGGAAGGCAGCCGCGATGCGGTTATCGCTGCCGCCACGGCCGAAGGCACGGGCAAAGAAGTCGACGAAGACGGCAAACCGCGGCTGTTTTTCTACATCGTCGAGGCCTCGAAATATGATCTGCGCATCGCCGATTACGCGCTTCCGTCCGACGACGACGACCTCTGGGAGACGATCGAGGAGAACGCAGCACAGTGGGATTTCGGAAATCCCGATGGCGCCTCTGACGAGCTTTTCCCCTGCACGATCGAGGCTCGGAAAGATCTCCTGCAACGTCTGAAGGCTGCCTGCGAGCAGTGGCAGACAGACCACAATCTCTCCTGGTCTAGCTGGGCTTTCGCCATCAGCCGCAACGAGGAAACCATCGTCGTCCCGCTGGACGAGGAAGGCGGTGCGGCATGACCCGTCTCCTCAAGCACCCGCGCCTCACGCGAGCCGCAGCTTTCGTCCTGGCGCTGATCCTCTGCGCCTGCGTCTGGGCGCTGGCAGCCCTGATCCTGATGTCGTCGGTCCAGCCGGCAAGCCACCTGCCAATCTGAGGGCGCACCATGATCACCTTCAACGTCCATTTCACCCGCTCAGACGGCACAGCCGACAGCAAGCGCATCGACGCCGAAACCCCGAAGGAAGCCGTCGCCGGCATCCTAGTCGAATTCCCCGGCGCCCTGATCGGCAAGATCAAGCGCTGGAAGGCGCCAGCCGAGAACGAAACGCGGCAGATCGGCGGTGCCGCATGAGCTTTCACCCTTGCGTCATCCTGGACTTCCGCCCACGCGACCAGGCGCCACGGCAGGAAGCCAACAGCCTTGCCGTCGAGATCCTGAAGGAAGCCCAGCGCCTGATCGATGTGGCAAGCGACGACATCCAGGCCGGCCTCTGCAATGCCGAAGCCGGACGCCGCACCGAAGGCCTCGGCGGCGTCGCAGACGGCCGCACCCTGTCGGTGACCGTGCGCGCCAGCCTCGAACTCATGAACATCCGCCCCGACCCGGCCGACCAGCCGCTGCGCGAGGCGATGGAAGAATGGCTGCACCAGAGAGGAAACCGCAATGGCTGACCGCCCCATCCTCTTCTCAGCGCCCATGGTCCGCGCTCTGCTTGACGGCCGCAAGACGCAGACGCGCCGCATCCTGAAGCCGCAGCCGACGATAAACAGCGCCGGCCTTCTGGTCTGGGAAAACGGCCCGGACTTCATCCAGGGACCGCGAGACGACATCGCCGGCGGCCAGCGCATCAAGGCTGGCGATCGCCTCTGGGTCAAGGAAGCCTTCCGGGCGCAAGAGGAGTTCGACCACCTGTCGCCACGCGCGATCGTGGAGACATTTGAAACTGAAATCGGCTTTGCGTCTTTTCCTACCTTCTATGAAGCGGATCGCAAATGCGACGACTGGAGCATCGAAATCTGGCAGCAGAGCCCACCCGGTCGCCTTCGCGCCAGCATGCACATGCCGCGCTGCGCAAGCCGCCTCACCTGTACCGTCACCGAAGTGCGCGTCGAGCGGCTTCAGGACATCAATCGCGGCGATGCGATGGAGGAAGGTTGCCAGTTTCCCAACATGGCAAGCGGCCCTGATCCTCGCCTGTGGTTCCGTAGCATATGGACCGATATCAACGGCACAGACGCATGGGAGGTAAACCCTTTCGTCGTCGCCTACACCTTCACCGTCGAGTGCAAGAACATCGACGAGGCGAGCCGATGAACACAGCCCTCTTCCAGCGCACGCTCGCTTATGACCATGGCGACAAGGAACGCAACTACCTGATGCAGAAGGTCTGGTCGGTCACGCCGTTCATGATCAATGTTCGGACCGGCTCGATCAATTCGGAGACCTACCGCGAGATCATGCAATTCTGCAGGGTTCTCTTTGGCCCGGACGCGTGGCCAATCCACGGGCGGCCGGGCCGCTGGCAAAGCGGATCGGCGACCGTATACGGCGAGACCTTCATGGGGTTCGAAGACGCTGGCGCCCTCGCAATCTTCATGGGCCGGTTTGGTCATCTGGTTATCGAGGACAAGCCAGAATGAACCAGCACACCCGCCGACCTGAGCAAGATCCACCGCCGCGCCGCCTAACGGACGCGGAGAAGGATCTCTGCGCCAAGGCGGCGGAGCTGGTGTCGCTTTTGCCGCCCGCATGGACGAACTTCTACAACACACAAACCCTGTGCCGCGAGATCTTCATCGAAGGCGATACCGGCCCCATGGCCAAGCCGCTCGCCATCCTCACCGAAGATGCCGGCTGGGCTGACATCGAGTTCCTGATCAGGGGAGCCCAGATGCTGCATGCCCTGGTCGCCGCCGGCCGCAGGCAAAGGTGGATCATTGCCCAGCTGGAAGCCGAGATCCGCCGCCTGAACGGAGAGCCAGACCCGACCGCGAAGAAGTTCAGCCACGCCCAGCAATGCGCCATGTGGTGCGGCAAGCAGGACTTCAAGCAATGGCTGCGAGACATCCACGGCGCCGATATCGCCGATGACAACCGCATCGCGACCCACGTCCGCAACATGCTGCGGGTAAAGAGCCGCGCCGAACTGGACCAGAACGAAGAAGCCGCCGCCCGCTGGCAGGATCTTCTGAAGAGCTTCAAGGAAAGAGCGAGATGACATCCCTGAAAGCCTTGCCGCACACAAAGCTCGAAACAATGGAGCGAGACCTTGCGAAGCTGGTCGCGGAATATGGCGCCGCGATTGAAGCACTTCGCACGGAAATGCAGGAGCGTTTGCAGGGGCCGCTAGAGAGGCAGGGCAAGGTTGCCGCTGAGCTGGCGAGCATCCGAGCGGAGCTGAATGACCGGCGCACTCGCGACTCCATGGTCCCCACGGTCACCGACCACGCCCTGCTGCGCTACATCGAGCGCGTGCACGACGTAGATGTCGAAGCGATCCGCGCCGCCATCCTGACGCCGGCCGTGGTGACAGCAATCAGGAACGGAGCAGCAGCCGTCCGCAGCGATGAATGCCGCTACACGATCAAGGATATGGCCGTGGTGACGGTTTACGTCGAACGGAAACAGAAGCCTCGGAAACGGCCATCTCGGGCAATGCGAGAACGCATGGAGGACGACGCAGCATGAGCAAGGAACCGGAAATGCAGACCCCACCGCCACAGACGCATGTTAACCTTGCCGTTCCGATGGCGGAGCTGGCCTCACGGCTTCTCAAAGACGCCACCTTCGGAAACAGTGACGATCGAGTGATCGTAAAAGCGGTGCTTCGAGCGATCGACGGCGAAATCGCCCAAGCTCTCTCGGGCAGCACCCCACCGCCCTCAACACATGTGGCAGGCGTCAGCTACGAACATATTGAGCGCCTGATGCACGCTGTCGAGGGCGAATGCGACGGTCTAGCGATCGACTCGGGTCAGGCCTTGGCGATCCTCTCATACGTAATCAGTGGCGAAGCAACCGCGCCCTTTGAACAAGAGAAGGACGCCTTATGCGTTGGCAATTCAGCTTCATGTGGTTCGCCCTCGGCTGCGCGGTCGGCTCATCCCTCGTCAACATCATACACGCGATCGCCCGCTGACCATTTGGAAGGTCGCATTGCAGAGCTTGAGCAGGCTCTAGCCGCCGAGGAGGCACGTAACGCCGAGCTGGTGAAGCGGCTCGACAAGGCCCGCGAGTGCAAGGAACCTGACTTCTGCTACGACCCGGACGAGTGGGAGTTCACTTGCGATTGGGACGAGCGCGACCAGGTGCACGGCTACGGCGAAGCGCTGGAAGGTAGTGAGCCGATGCTAGTTGCCACTCTTATTCGCGGCCCTCGCAAGTGGGTAGCCGATGTCCCGATTACATGGGACGAACACGGTGATCCTGACGAGACCGAGATCAAGTGGTTCGATAGCGAGGAAGAGGCTCGCGCCGCCCTTTTCGCCAGACCGGAGGTCTCCGATAATGCCTAATCACGTCATCAACGAGATCGTTCTTCACGGCACGAAACTTGAGCAAGTGCGTCAGCACCTGTTCAATAAGGATGGCCGGCTGAGCTTCGAAGTTCTGCTGCCACTCCCGCTCAACTTCTGGGCTGGATCAGTCGGGCGAGAACACGAAGAAGCGTTCCCGGGCACCCATTTCGACGCAGCTCGAGGAACATGGGGGAGCAAGTGGGACGCTTATGGTGACCCAACGGCAGAGGATACGGAAGCTGGGGTGATGATCCGGTTTCAGTCGGCGTGGAACCATCCTCGCGGCTGGGTCTGTGCGCTGTTTAACACGCTCATGTGCGACATAACCGCAAGCTGGCTCAGTGAAGGCGGAGCGCCTGCTCACGTAGAGAAGTATGTCGCGAAGAACAGGTGGGGCGACATCGACTGGGTCGACGAAGAGATCGATGACGGCTCCCCTGAACACCGCCGTCTGCACAAGCTTCTTTGGGGCGTTGAGGAGTTCGCGGAGGATGACGCCGATGAGAAGTGAGAACCCACCGCCTGCAACGAATGTGGCGGCACTCAAGGCCGAACTCGAAAGCGCCGCGTCTCTGCTGGAAACGCTCGCAGAAGATCTTCCGGAAGATGATGTTTCCGCCATCATGATGAGCGTCATGGCCAAGCGTAACCGTGCAGTGCTCGAAGACGTTCCGGAGCCAGCGCCCTCTGAACATTTGCGGGTGACGAACCCGGACACGATCGCTCAGTTTGTCGCCGCGCTCGCTGATCATGGCGTGAAGCTACCGCTTCTAGAAACCGACGAGGATGTCGGAACGCTGGTGGATGCCGATGGTAAGCCTGTTCTGGTTGTAGATGTCGATAGGGAGCGATCCGATGAGGATGTCGCGTGGATCGTCGGCATGATCCAAGGCGCGGTCAACACCTGCGGCGGCTTCAAAGCGCAGCGCACCGCCACCACCGAGGGCTCGACACCATGAAGATGTCGGAAAGTACCTATCGCGCCGAACAGGCCCGGCAGACCGAGGTCCTGACCAAGGTCGTCGACAAAGCGATGCACGAGGCATCAGCCGCCTTTGAGCCGCCGATGCTGAATGCCGTCATCGGCGCACTCGTCGCCAACCTCGCAAACAGCCTCTCGTCGATCGGCGACGCCAAGACGCGGAAGCAGATGCGCCAGTTGGTCGAGAAAGAGCTGTCACGCCAGACTGCCGCTTATGTCGCCGCCGGCCAGCCCAGCTCGAAGACGATGGTGATTGATGGAGGGATGCACTGATGCCTGAGATCACACAGGAAAACCTGATCATCGATATACCGGGCCTCAATCGGTTCCAGATCGGCGACCATGTAGTCGTTGATCCAAGCGCCGACAATGATCGCTTTGAAGGCATTATCATCGGCATCGAGCTTCGCCGCATGTATGGCTCCAGCTGCCTCAAGCCAAGCATCACGCTTCTGCACGACGGCTACATCACGGACGGGTTCAGTCCGATGGACTGCCGGAAGGTCGAGCCCCCACCACCTCAGACGAATGTGGCGGGTGACCTTCTAGCCCGTTGGCGTGAAGGCGAGTTCGAAAGCACAGCGGACGAAGCGGCGCAAGCGGCTCTTGATCATCAATCGGACAGCTTCGACGCCGCTCCGGTCATCGAGGCGTGGCTGACCGCCCTCGCCACCACGGAGGGCTCTACCGATGGCAAGTGAACGTGAGATCGCCTTCGCCCGATACTGGGAGGGCAAGGAAGGCCGAAAGCTCACCGTTGATGTGGTCCGTGATGCATATCTTGCGGGATGGAGCGACAAGCCAGCGCCTTCTCGATCATCGCTGCCCCGCCCAACATTCCCGATCCTTAACGGAAACGGGGTGAGCGTAGACTACCAGCTGGTCGCGGATCATGGCGGGCAGGCGCAGAGGAACCACTATCAGTCCGTCGAGAGACTGGCCCAACGGGGTGGTTTGTCGTGGTGCGAACTGCATGCGGTTCTGCACGACCGGGCGTATCAGAAAATGGATCAAAACACGGCGATCATTGAGTGCCGCGCCCTTGAAGCTCGATACCTCGCAGCACTCGTTACCCCACCGCCTCAGATGAATGTGGAGCCGGTCGAGATCCCCGGCGAACTTGAGATGTTCGAAGGCAAACTCACCAAAGTCGTCGATGCGAGCCGCAGCGGTTGGTGGCGTTTCCACGCTCACCGCGACCGCGACGGCTACTGCGACAATCCAGCGAGGGGATACTGATGAGCGAGTTTCAGAAACGTCTTGAGTTGAATATCCGCGAGAGCCTGCGCTTTGCTGTCGGCGAGGTCCAGGAGGATGCCGTGGCGCATATGGTGGCCGGCGTGAATGCCGTGCTCGATCATCCGAGCGCACCAGCGCCCGAGAAACATGTGCGGGTGTATCCGCAGGAGCTGACGGACGATCTCCGCGACATCCTCTCCATGATGATGTGGACCACAGGGCCGATCGCACACGCTCTTCGCGATGGCGGACAGGACATCAAGCGGAAGGCCGAGGAAGAGCAGGCCGAGGTCATGCACTGGCTGATCGGTCTCGCGCTGGAGCATGGCATCCTATGGCGCCAGAAGGCATCCGACCGCATCCGTGAGATCCGAGACGCCCTCGCCACCACGGAGAGCTCCAAGTGAAAATTGCCTCTCATCACGCATGGAAAGACAAAGACTATCAGCCCCGTCACGAATGGCCGGGCGACACGTACGTTCAGTGGGGCGGAAGTGGTATCGTTCTCGGGAAGAACCCGTACAGCACTGCGTTCTTTGAAGCGTTCCCGGACAAAAAAGTATCGACTGCCGGCGGCTTCATCCGCGGAGAAGGGGCAACGGTCGAGGAGGCAGAAGACGCCGCCTACGCCAAGTTCACCAAGCAGAACGGATGCAACCATCTCTGGGGGCGCGAACACTACCGCAACAGTGGCCAGCTTTGCCGATATTGCCGGGCGTTCCGCTGTAACGAGGTCAAGGAGGTTATCATCCTTGGCAGGCATCGGAAGCCGCTCCAGTGGTATGAGGCTCATAGCCTTGAGATGGACAGCGACGGCGTCTGGCTCCGCATCATGCGGCTACGCGCGAAGCTGTTCGGCATAACGGAACGGCCACCGAAGGCCACCGTAGTCGACGAGTTTATCGCGGTCATCGCCCCCGATCTGACGTCGGAGGGCTCGGACAATGGCTAATCTCCTGGTGAAGATGAAAGCCACCTTCTCCGAGTGTGGCTCTTACCGGTACCTGCTGGAGCATGACTACGGCGGCGAGGGTCCGGTCATCTCGCTCGGCATGGTCAACCCGTCCGATGCGAACGAAGAGAAAAACGATCCGACTATGACGAAGGTCGACGGGTTTGCGCTGCGCAAGAGAGCCAGCAAGGTCATCGTCTGGAACCTTTGCGCGCTGGTCAACAAGGACGTTCGCGCTCTACGAGACCATCCCGATCCTATCGGGCCGGAAAACGATGCCTATATCGCCAAAGCTATTCAAGGCGCAGACATCCACATCGTCGCATGGGGACCGGCATCGAAGCTGCCGAAGCCGCTGCGCACCCGTTGGCGCGACGTTGTCCAGGTGCTCGATCGCGCCGGTGCGAAGCCGATGTGCTGGGGTACGGCGCTCGATGGCCAACCGCGTCACCCCCTGATGCTGGCCTATGCCACCCCTCTCGTGCCTTGGAGAGTACCATGACCGACAAGCTCACGAAATGCACCGCCTGCGATGGCCGTGGCTACTTCTACTGCGATTGCCATCCGGCAGATTGCATCTGCGGCGTCGGCGAAGAGACGTGTGACGAGTGTGGCGGCGAAGGGATCATTGATCCCAGCTACGACTATCTAGACGCCCCATCGCCCCAACCGAGGGAGGTGGGTCGCCATGAGCCATGAGATCGATGAACGCACTCTCACGGACGAGCAGTGGGAGATCATGTTCAGCGGCCCCGAGTGGGACGAGCGGACAATCGAAGCGCTGAGTTGTTGTCTGCCGAAGGCTTACGAGATCCACGCTCAACGAGTGAAATCGGTAACGCCTCTTTCAGCGGAGACAGAACCGGAGGAGCAATCGAATGACGCCAGAGACCATTGAATTGATCAACTCATTTTGGCTCAACATGATGCTGTGGTTGATCGGGATCGCTTCTCTACAAGGAGTCGGAGCACTTGTTTTCCTTGCGTTGGATCGGAGCATTAAACCGAGAGAGCGGATTTTCCCAGATCACTGGTACGAGCGAGAAAAGAAGCCATGACTAAGTGGGCAACGATCGACCGCGACAAGCTTTTCCAGCTGAGAAATGAGAGATGGGCCGAGTTTAGCGCGCTCGTCGACACAAACACAGGGCGGGTCCGCCGACAAAAGTGGGCAGACGTTTTGGACAGCGCATCTCTGCACGGCTGCATCATGGCCCTAGACGCAGTACTCGAAGCCACCAAGCCCAGGAGTGAGGAATGACCCAACCCCTGCTCACCCCGACCGAAGCCGCCGAGATCCTGTCGATCTCGGTCAAGCAACTAGCCCGGTTGACAGACGATGGCCTTATAAGATGGGTTAACGTCGGTCGCGGAATGAAACGGCCGAGCCGCCGTTACGAGCCTGATGACATCGAGGAGTTCAGGCGCGAGCGCGCCCGGAGGGAAATGAAGTGTCCGTCTACAAGCGTCCAGGCAAGGAAACCTATTCCTTCGACTTCCAGCTTCAAGGTCGTCGATTTTCAGGCGATACGGGATCAAGAACGAAACGCGAGGCGCAAGCCTTCGAGCAGTCGCGACGAGACGAGGCCCGCCTCGAACTGAAATCGGAAGCCGCCTTCTTTGCCGATCGCATGACATTCGAGATCGCCGCTTCGCGTTGGTGGCTCGAAATCGGCCAACACCAGAAGGCAACAGACACGGTTCTGCGCAATCTCGACCGGTTGAAAAAGTGGATCGGCGCCGAAACCCAGCTGGAGATCATCACTGATTCGATCATCGCCGGGCTGGTCGCGCGTCGCCGAGGCGAGCGTGTGCCGATCAGAATGAAGAACGGCAAGGTCAAACCCGGCAAGCTGGTGAGCCCGGCCACCGTCAACCGCACATGCACCCAGCCCCTGCGCGAGATCCTGCTCAGAGCAAAGAACGTCTGGAAGGTGAAGGTCGCGGACGTCGATTTCGGCCGTCACTTGCTGAAGGAGCCCCAGGAGCGGGTGCGAGAGGCGAGCCACGGCGAGGAAGACGCGATCTTGTCGCAGCTAACGCGCGGGTATGACGACGCCGTACACTTCGCCTTCCTCACCGGCTGCAGGCGCATGGAGATCCTGGGCCTCGAATGGCCGCACGTCGATTTCTTCTCGCGCCGCTTCACCGTTACCGGCAAGGGGAACAAGGTCAGGACGATTCCTATGTCCGATGCGATCTTCGAGCTTCTCTGGGCGCAGAAGGACCACCACACCTTGAGAGTTTTCACTTATGAAGCAGCCAGGACGAAGAAGGCGGAAGCGATCGTGCGCGGCAAGCGCTACCCCTTGACCGAGGCTGGCCTTAAGACGGCCATGCGCCGCGCCGTGCCGGCCGCCGGCGTCGTCAACTTCCGCTTCCACGACACGCGCCACACCGCAGCGACGCGCATTCTGCGTGCGTCAAACCTGCGTGTCGCGCAGCGCCTGCTCGGTCACAGCGACATCGCCACCACAACGAAATATGCCCACGCGATGGATGACGACCTTCGCCAAGCGCTGGAAGCCAGCACCACGAAAAGTCCCACCACCACGCGGGCAGATAGCGACAAGCTGATGAATTCTAAAGGAAATAAGACTTGAGGCCCTCAGCCCCCCAGTCAAGTGCGCTACCGGGCTGCGCTACATTCCGTCACCGGCAAATCAAGTGGATCGCTCGTTCCGAAATTTCCGAAGAACCTGTGTTCTGCATGGAAATGACTTTGCCGATCGACCCGCTCGACAGCACGTTCCCTTTAGCCAGTCAGCTATTTCGACGCAAGGGGAAACTCCGGGGCTTGTGAAAAAATGCGACGGGTCAGTTGAGCCTTTGCATCAGAGCCCGGATCTCATCGAAGCGGCGTCGCTCTTCGGGCTCCTCGCTGTTGGCGGCATAACATGTCGAATCCATGCAGAAGCGGGTAACCTGCAAAGGCTCGGCGCCGCGCTCGAACTGGCACTCGATCTCGTCGGTGATCTCCTGCGGTTCCGAGTCCATCCGGGTCGAATAGGTAAGACGGGCGCCGGGTGGGTCGAGTTCCGGGAAAGCCTGGACAACGCCGACCTTGAGGCCCTTCACCATCAGCATGCTCTCGGCGACGAAGACGCAGGCATCCTCGACCGTTGCCGGTCTGGCCTCGGTGGCACTGCCGGACGCCGCTGCCTGGCCGCCCTGTGTTTCCTGAGCATTGGCCGGGATGACAGCGAGAAGGGAGAGAATTGGGAGCGATATCAGGAGACGTTTCATGGAACCTCGCGCGGATTGCGTTTGGCAGCAGAACGCTTTTGCGCACCGCGATGTTCCATGCCGGCAGACCGGCGCGAAAAAGACGTCTTGCCGTCAGCGAACCTGATCGAGCAAGCGCTTGCATTCGAGGAGGTCGAAGAGCGCTTCCTGCAGCAAAGCGCGGTCTTCCTTGCCGACGGAACCCTTGCCGACAGAGATCTCCGGCGCGTCGTCGCCGGCACTTGCGCCGAAGCCGAAGAATCGACCGCTGGTACGCACCTTGGGACGACCGACGACCTGATCCTCATCCAGATTGACCTTGGGCTCGTCGCCCTTCGAGGCGTTGGCGGCAACGAGTGCTTCCATCGTCGCGACATCGCCGGTGGCGACCGCCATGACGAACTTGTTACCATTGGTCTTCAGGAGCTTCTGGACGCCCTTGATCGTATAGCCCTGATCGTAGAGCAGGTGGCGAATGCCCTTCAGCAGTTCGATATCATCGGGGCGATAGTAGCGCCGGCCCCCGCCCCGCTTCAGCGGCTTGATCTGCGGGAAGCGCGTTTCCCAAAAGCGCAGGACGTGCTGCGGCAGATCGAGATCGTCCGCCACCTCGCTGATGGTGCGGAAAGCATCCGGGCTCTTGTCCAACTGCATCACAGCGCTCCTCGATCGTCACGCAGGCGCGCGACTCGGCTCATATTTCAACGGTTTGAGGATGGTTTTTCAAGCGCTCGGTGACCGGCGGGCGAATGCTCCACCGGTTTTGGCCGATATCAGGCCGCCGGGTTCGCCGGCTTCTGCTTGGCCTTGCGGGCAATATGGGCGCGCAAGATACGCTGTTTCAGAACGTTGGACGCTTTAAAGGTCATGACGCGGCGCGGCGAAATCGGCACTTCCTCACCCGTCTTCGGGTTACGGCCTATGCGCTCGTTCTTGCTGCGGACCTGAAAGGTTGCAAAAGAGGAGAGCTTCACGGATTCACCGCGCACGATGGCGTTGCAGATCTCGTCGATTACTGTCTCGACAAGCTCGGCTGACTCCGTTCTGGAAAGACCGACCTTGCGAAAAACTGATTCTGCCAGATCCGCACGCGTCACTGTCTTCCCGGCCATTGTTCTCGCCCGCCTAAATCAATGATCTTTTTGAATTGGCCAGAGACTATTGCCCTTGGCCGCGACGGTCAAGTGCTTGTCGGTGCGCATTTTTTAGGGTTTCAAATGCTACCAGCGCAGCAGGACCGCACCCCAGGTGAAGCCGCCGCCCATGGCTTCGAGCATGACGAGGTCGCCCTGCTTGATACGGCCGTCGCCGGCTGCGGTGGCGATCGCCAGCGGAATGGAAGCCGCAGAGGTGTTGCCGTGCTTGTCGACGGTGATCACGACCTTGGCGTCCGGGATGCCAAGCTTCTTCGCGGAAGCATCGATGATGCGCTTGTTGGCCTGGTGCGGCACCAGCCAGTCGATGTCGTCAGCCGTCGTGCCGGTCGCGTTGAACGCCCCCTCGATCACGTCGGTGATCATGCCCACGGCGTGCTTGAAGACCTCGCGGCCTTCCATGCGCAAGTGGCCGACCGTGCCGGTGGTCGACGGGCCGCCGTCGACATAGAGCTTCTCGCGATGCGCACCGTCGGAGCGCAGGTTAGAGGTCAACACGCCGCGGTCTGCAACCGTCCCCTCGCCTTCCTGCGCTTCCAGGATGAGAGCGCCGGCGCCATCGCCGAAAAGGACGCAGGTTGTGCGGTCGGTCCAGTCGAGAATGCGGGAGAAGGTTTCCGCGCCGATGACAAGCACGCGCTTGGCCATGCCGCCGCGAATGTAGAGGTCAGCGGTCGCAACCGCATAGACGAAGCCGGAGCAGACGGCCTGTACGTCGAAGCCGAAGCCGTGATGCATGCCGAGGCGGTTCTGGATGTTGACGGCGGTTGCGGGAAAGGTGTTGTCCGGCGTCGAGGTGGCACAGATGACGAGATCGATGTCGGCTGCGGTCAGACCGGCGCGGTCGAGCGCTTCCTGGGCAGCGGCGGCGCCCAAAGATGCGGTCGTTTCGCCTTCGCCGGCGATGTGGCGTTGCTTAATGCCCGTGCGCTGGACGATCCATTCGTCCGACGTTTCAACCAGGCTTTCGAGATCGCGATTGGTCATCACCCGCTTCGGGAGCGAAGCTCCGAAACCGCGAACTACAGAACGGATCATGGATGTTTCCTACCTTTCACGCCGCTTCGGGGCCGGCCGGGGACGGGTGCCGCGCGTGATATTTTTTCAAGTCGTTTTCGATCTTCTGCGTGAGACCGTTTCGGGCCATGTCATAGCCCACGTCCAGAGCCGCTGCAAAGCCCTCGGCGTCCGTGCCGCCATGGCTCTTGATGACGATGCCGTTCAGGCCGAGAAAGACCCCGCCATTGACCTTGCGCGGGTCCATCTTCTCGCGAAGCCTGTCGAAGGCGCCCTTGGCGAGGATGTATCCGAGCTTGGCCATCCAGGTGCGCGACATGGCAGAGCGCAGGTATTCGGCGATCTGCTTCGCGGTCCCCTCGGCGGTCTTCAAGGCAATATTGCCGGTAAAGCCTTCGGTCACCACCACATCTACGGTGCCCTTGCCGAGGTCGTCGCCCTCAACGAAGCCATAATAGTCGATCGTGTCGAGACCCGCTTCACGGATCAGGCGGCCGGCTTCTTTCACCTCTTCCTGGCCCTTGATCTCTTCCACGCCGACATTGAGCAGGCCGACCAGGGGCTTTTCGATTTCGAACAGGGCGCGTGCCATGGCACCACCCATAACGGCAAAATCAAGCAATTGCTGGGCATCGGCGCCGATACCCGCACCGACGTCGAGCACGATGCTTTCGCCCGACAGCGTCGGCCAGATCGCAGCGATCGCGGGGCGTTCAATGGTCGCCATGGTGCGCAGGCAGAACTTGGCCATGGCCATCAGCGCGCCGGTATTGCCGGCAGACACGGCGACGTCCGCCTGACCGGTCTTCACCGCCTCGATGGAGCGCCACATGCTGGACACGTAGCGGCCACGGCGCAGCGCCTGGCTCGGCTTCTCGTCCATGGTGACGGAGATTTCGCAGTGGTGGAAGGTCGACTTTTCCTTGAGCTTCGGGAACTGCGCAAGGATCGGCAGGCAGCGTTCCTGCTGGCCGAAGAGAAGGAAGGTCGCATCGGGATGGCGCTCGAGCGCCTTGGCGGCTCCAGGGATGACCACTTCGGGACCGAAGTCGCCCCCCATGACGTCGACAGAAATTCTGATCACTTAGACCTGACCCTTCTTCATCGCTGGCCAGCGATATTTTCGGCCAAAATACCGCTTTTCCTTCGGCACACAACCCACCCGCAGGTGCAGATGGGGGATGATCAATCCTTTTTCCAGTCCTTCAGGACGGCGAAGGCCGACGGCTTCTTCTCCTCCTCGACCATGCTTTCGATGTGTCCGGAAAAGGCGACGCCCTCCTTTTTTGGATAGGGGTCGATGTCGAGAGCGGCAAATTCTGCGACCAGCGCGCCGGCGTCGATCGTGTCGCCAGTGAACTGTTCCGGGAGGTCGGGACCCTCGGGATCGAGCACCATCTCACCGGCGCCGTCGAGCACGATCCGCGCGAGCTTGGAGCCTTCCGGCACGTAGATCTGGTCGATTTCCTGATCGATGTGCGAGACCACCGGCTCGAGCGTCACCACGCAGGCCTGCACCAGTTCGCCAGAGACATGGCCCTTGATGCGCACGCCGTCCTTCTTCCAGCGCGCAATCTGCAAGTCTGCGGAGAGCTTGTTGACGGCTTCCACCCGCCACAGATCGGCAAGGCCCGCGCGCTCGCGTTCGTCGGCCTCAACATGCACCTGTACAGGGTTGGCCGATATATGGCCGACCTTCACCAGATAGCTGAACTCGCGCGGGTCGTTCGTGTTGCTGCTCGTCATTTGCGTGTTTCCTCGTTCTGCGATCCGGCCCGAAGCGTCTGCGCCATCAAGCGCTGGACGCCGCTCAGGCGCCCGGAACGGCAATGCGGGCCATGCCCGTCTCTATCTCGTTCTCATCCAGGGCGCCAAGCGCTTGTTCGGCTTCGAACAACCAGTCGGCCAGCGCCTGCATGGAGGGTGCTGCCTCGCCCGCTTCGGGATGGATGTTGCGCTTGAGTGCGGCAGCCAGTTCCGGTCGGTCGCTGCGATCCAGCGCGCCGGCATAGGATTCCAGACGACCGTAATACATGCCTGCGAGCTTCTTCATGCGTTTGGGCACACCCGGATCGCCGACGCCCAGTTCGCGGATCGAATGATCCACGTCCTCGAAGAAGGCATCGATGATGTTCTGGGCAATCTCCTGACCGCTGCGCGGAGACTTCGCCGTGCGCCGGAAATAGAGAATCAGCATGATCGTCAGCAACTCGAAGCGGCCGATCACGGTGTCGGGCACATGCATGTCGAGATAGAAGGCAGGCGTGCGCGCGGCCGCCGTCAGGGCACCATATTGGCGCTCGACGATCACCTGATTGTTTCTTTTCTGCCTGAGAAAGCCGAATACCATCCAATATCACCAAAAAGAGCCGACCGAAGTGGTGAGCCCGGACGTGGTCGTGTTGCATGATTGCGAAAGCTGGTTTACCGAAGCAGGCGTGAATTGCAATGCCGAACTCCGGCCCGGATGCCGCATCTCGCGGCAGAATGACCGAGAAAACGGCAGCGCTTTCATTGCGGCAGCTTTCCCCGGAAAGGCCACAATGCTATGCGCAGAAGCGATCTGGCATTTGAAGTGCCATCGACAGTCATGGGAGACGTTTGCGTGGACATTCGGATTTTCAAGTCGGACAGGAAGCTCCTGAGCGCGACCGCACTTGCTGTTGCCGTCACACTCGGCCTTTCCGCCTGCCAGACCTCCGAGGTCTTCCACAACGGCTATGTCGTTGACCAAGCGGCGCTGGACCTGGTTCCTGTCGGATCGAGCCGCGAACAGGTTCTGCTTTCGCTCGGCACACCGTCGACCACGGCGACCTTCGACGGCGAGGTGTTCTACTACATCTCCCAGAAGCGTACCCGGACCGTCGCCTTTATGAAACAGCGACTGGTCGACCAGCAGATCCTCGCGATCTACTTCGACAAGGACGGCGTCGTGGCCCAGCGCGCCAACTACACCCTGCAGGATGGCAAGGTGTTCGACACGATTTCCCGCACGACCCCGACTGGCGGTCGCGACCTCACCTTCCTGCAGCAGCTGCTCGCTGGCGGCGGCGGTGCGGCCAACAGCGTTCGCAACATTCTCGGCGGCCAGTAAGGCCGCCTCCCGGCGGACTTCAACGTCCACCTGGTTCACGACAAGAAAAGACCGCGGAAGTCGCCTTCCGCGGTCTTTCTTTTTGTTTGCGGCCTCAGCCTGCCAGGACGGCCAGAAGCAGGAGCGCCACTATGTTGGTGATCTTGATCGCAGGGTTTACGGCTGGACCCGCCGTATCCTTGTAGGGATCCCCCACGGTGTCACCGGTGACGGAGGCCTTGTGGGCGTCCGAACCCTTGAGGTGCTTGACGCCATCCTTGTCGATGAAGCCGTCCTCGAAGCTCTTCTTGGCATTGTCCCATGCGCCGCCGCCTGATGTCATCGAGATCGCGACGAAGAGGCCGTTGACGATAACGCCGAGCAGCGAGGCCCCGAGGGCCGCAAAAGCCGATGCCTTGGAACCGGAGATCAGGAGGACGCCAAAGTAGACGACAAGCGGAGCCAGAACCGGCAGCAGCGAGGGGACGATCATTTCCTTGATAGCCGCGCGGGTCAGGATGTCCACGGCCCGGCCGTAGTCAGGCTTTTCGGTCCCTTGCATGATGCCGGGCTTTTCGCGGAACTGGCGACGCACTTCCTCAACGATCGAGCCAGCCGCGCGGCCGACAGCCGTCATGGCGATGCCGCCGAAGAGGTAGGGGATCAGGCCGCCGAAGATCAGGCCGGCAACGACATAGGGGTTGGAAAGATCGAACGAGATCGGCCCCATGTCGGCGAAGTACGGATACTGCGCACTGTTCGCGGCGAAGTAGGCCAGATCGTTCGAGTAGGCCGCGAACAGGACGAGGGCCCCGAGACCGGCCGATCCGATCGCATAACCCTTCGTGACAGCCTTCGTCGTGTTGCCAACCGCATCCAGCGCATCCGTCGATTTGCGTACTTCCGGTGGCAGGTGGGCCATTTCGGCGATGCCGCCGGCATTGTCCGTGACCGGGCCGAAGGCGTCGAGCGCCACGATCATGCCGGCAAGGCCGAGCATGGTGGTGACCGCAATCGCCGTGCCGAAGAGGCCGGCGAGCTGATAGGTCGAGATGATACCACCGACGATCACGATGGCCGGAAGAGCGGTCGATTCCAGCGAGACGGCGAGTCCCTGGATGACGTTGGTACCGTGGCCGGTCACCGAGGCCTGGGCGATCGAGTTGACCGGGCGCTTGTTGGTGCCGGTGTAGTATTCAGTGATGACGACGATCAGGGCCGTCACGACGAGGCCGAGAATGCCGCAGATGAAGAGGTTCATCCCGGTGATGTCCATCCCGGCAACGGTGCCGATCGAGCCCCAGCCGATGGTGAGCGAGGTTGCCAGCGCGAGACCGCCGACGGACAGCAGCCCGGTGACGATCAGGCCCTTGTAGAGCGCGCCCATGATCGAGCCGCTGGTGCCCAGCTTGACGAAAAACGTACCGATGATCGAGGTGATGATGCAGGCGCCGCAAATTGCGAGCGGATAGATCATGGTGATGTCGAGCACGGCGGAGCCGGCAAAGAAGATGGCAGCCAGAACCATGGTGGCGACAACCGAGACGGCATAGGTCTCGAACAGGTCGGCCGCCATGCCAGCGCAGTCACCGACGTTATCGCCGACATTGTCTGCGATGGTGGCCGGGTTGCGTGGATCATCTTCCGGAATACCGGCTTCGACCTTGCCGACGAGGTCCCCGCCGACGTCGGCGCCCTTGGTGAAGATGCCGCCGCCGAGACGGGCGAAGATCGAGATCAGTGACGCGCCAAAGCCGAGTGCGACGAGGGCGTCGATGACGTCGCGCGAGCCGCTTTCATGACCGAGGATCGCGGTCAGAATGTAGAAGTAGATGGAGACGCCGAGCAGAGCGAGGCCCGCCACCAGCATACCGGTGATGGCGCCGGACTTGAAGGCGATATCGAGGCCGGCTGCGAGGCTATGCGATGCCGCCTGAGCCGTGCGCACATTGGCGCGAACCGAGACATGCATGCCGATGAAACCGGCGGCACCCGAGAGTACCGCACCGATCAGAAAGCCGATAGCGGCCGTGCCCGACAGGAGAAACCATGTGCCGACGAAAACGACGGCGCCGACGATCGCGATGTTCAGGTATTGCCGAGTGAGGTAAGCCTGAGCACCCTCGCGAATATAGCCTGCAATTTCCTGCATTCGGGCATTGCCCTGGTCCGCAGCGAGGACCGAGCGTGTCGCCCAGACCGCGTAGACCACGGACAGAAGCCCGCATAAAATTACGCCTAGAAGAACCGTCATTCGCAATACCCTCCCGTATTGCCCGCGCCTCACTCATCGCGGGCCATGACTCGCAGACTCAGGCCCCCTCCTCCGAGACCTCGTCAACGCGTGGCGAGATTGCGTCGCGCTTTTCATCGCGTCAAGTACACATATTTTGCAGTGCAGAGGGAACTCAGGCGGTCTTGCGGGAGGCTGCGCGGAGCTGCAGAAGCACCAGCACGAGGCAGAGGATCGTCACCGGCCAGATGACCAGGTTCATGAAAGACCAGCCAAAAGCTGTGAAGACCTTGCCGGAGGAAAAGGACGAAAGCGCTACCGTCGAAAACAGGATGATATCGTGGAAGCCCTGCACCTTGTCGGCCTCGGCCGGGCGGTAGCTGGAAGCGACGATCGCTGTCGCGCCGATGAAGCCGAAGTTCCAGCCGATGCCGAGCAGGACGAGTGCACCCCAGAAGTTCCAGAGCTCGATGCCCATATGCGCGACGACCGCGCAGGCCATCAGGATGAGCAAGCCGGCGGCAACCACCTTTTCCGCACCAAAGCGGGTGATCAGCACGCCGGTGAAGAAACTCGGGGCGAACATGGCGATGACGTGCCACTGGATACCGAGCGTTGCGAGTTCGGAGGAGAACCCGCAGCCGATGACCATGGCGAGCGGGGCACCCGTCATCATGAAGGTCATCAGGGCGTAGGAACTGATGCCGCAAATCATGCCGGTCATGAAGCGCTGGGTCATGACGATTTCGCTGAGCGGCCGCGTCGGCCCCTTAGCTTCCGCCTTCTTGTCGGCAATGGTCGGCAGTTTCAGGAAGAAGAGAACGGCAATCGCGCAGAGGAGCAGCGGCACCATGCCGAGAAAGGCGCCGGCAAAGGTGACGGGTGCCAGAGCATCCTTGAGCCAGATGGCGATCTGGGGGCCGACAATCGCCGAAATGATGCCGGCGGCCAGGATCCAGGAAATGGCCTTGCCCTTGTAGAAGCTCGGCGAGGCATCGGCGGCGGCAAAGCGGATCTTCTGGGTAAAACCGCCGGAAATGCCCATCAGCATCAGCGAGAAGGCAAAAAGCCAGAAGTTGGACTGGATGAGGGCGAAGGCGGCAAGCGCGCTACCGAGGGCGCCCATCAGCGCGCCGACCATGAAGCTTTCGCGGCGGCCGAGAACGCGAGAGGCGGCAGCCACGACGATGGCGCCGACGGCCACGCCGACATTGAAACCTGTCAGCGGTGCCGTCGCCAGCGACTTGTCGGCACCGAGCATCTGGAAGCCGGCAAGGCCGCCGACGGCAAAGGCCAGAGGCGGCGCGGAACCCAGGATTGCCTGGGCCACCGCGAGCAGGCCGACATTGCGCCGGGCGGTCGAAAGTTGTCCGTCCAACCCTGCCCCTGTCGTCCCGTCCATCTGCCTAGTCCTATTTTTGCGCCGGGGCGCGAACCTGCTTTGCAATTCGGTCGAGAACGGCGTTCACCAGCTTCGGCTCGTCCTCGGGGAAGAAGGCCTGTGCGATCTCGACATATTCCGTTACGATGACGGCGATGGGCACATCCTTGCGCTCGATCAGTTCGAAGGTGCCGGCACGCAAAATGGCGCGCACCGTGCTGTCCATGCGCGACAGCGACCAGTCGTCCTGAAGTGCGCCGCGGATCATCGGGTCGATCTTTGTCTGGTCGCGCACGACGCCGGCTACGATCGAGCGAAACCAGGACGCATCCGCCTTGAGATAGGTCTCGCCATCGACTTCCTGGCCGAGACGATGCGCCTCGTATTCGGCCACGACCTCGAGCACGCCGGAGCCGGCGATATCCATCTGATACAGAGCCTGCACAGCGCCGAGGCGGGCTGCGCCACGCTGGTTTGCCGGCTTCACCTGCTTGTCTTCGCCCGTCATGACTCAGCCACCCAGCTTCTGCTTCAGTTCAATCATGCTCAGTGCAGCGCGGGCTGCAAAGCCGCCCTTGTCCTTGTCGCTGCGCTTGACGCGGGCCCAGGCCTGCTCGTCGTTTTCGACGGTCATGATGCCGTTGCCGATGGCGAGCGATTCGGAGACGGCGAGGTCCATCAGCGCACGCGAGGATTCGTTGGCGACGATATCAAAGTGATAGGTCTCGCCGCGAATGACCATGCCAAGCGCGATGAAGCCGTCATAGTGAGTGCCCTCGTCATCCATGGCATCGAGTGCCATGGCGATCGCTGGCGGGATTTCGAGCGCGCCAGGAACGGTGATGACGTCGAAAGTCGCGCCAGCCTCCTCGAGTGCGTGCTTGGCACCGTCCAGAAGGGCGTCAGACATGTCGTCGTAAAAGCGTGCCTCGACGATCAGCAAATGCGGCGAAGCCGTCTTGTTTCCCATGGGTCTGATCCGATCTTGAAATTTGATTGCGGCCGCTGGCCGAACAGAAACGCGGTCAAACCACGCCATATCATCGAAGGCAAGTGTTTTTGCGTCAGGGCGGCGATGCGCCGGGCGGGCGCCTCGGGATTCCCTGGACGCAGGTTTAGTCGCGCCCTTGTTCCAGGCTCGCTAATATTGACCAAAATCGGGCGCATGATGTGACAAATGTTTAATGGAAATCAGAGTCTTACGGCCTGGATCCCGCCACAAATCGATCCCACCTTCAGTCCTGCAAGCGAGCGACGGAATCCCCCGCCATCGCAAACATCCTCGAAAGGACCAGGACCATGAATCGCTTTGCAACCATCCTCAGCGCAACTGCACTCTCCGCCGTCGCCTTCGGCGCCGAGAGTTACGCCGCCATGCCAGCCACTGGTGGCATGCCCGACAGCAAGATCGAAAGCACGATCCGGACGCTGTCGCCCAAGGGCTTCAACGTGGTGCGCATGGACTCGCTTAAAACCCATGACGCGGCCAATGAACGCTTTGGCGCACTCTCCCCCACCTCCAAGGAAGCGCGGCTCGTCCAGGCCTCAGTCATCGCCAATCGACCGCTCGCCCAGACGCTCGAAGCCCGGCATATCGAACTGACGAATATCGTCGGCGCGGAACAGGCCGCCGACGGCGGCGTCACCTTCTACGTCCGCTGACGTCTACCTCTCCTCCCTGTCCCACCTGCCCCGCGTCACTGGCGCGGGGCTTTTTGCATGGGAACAATCGGGCGCGATGAGCCGTTTCTGAGGGACAGGGCGCGGACGGCCGGGCCCTACCAGACAACAGGCATCAGGAGGTCCCCCATGGGTCGCGGCATTCTTCTCTGGCTTCTCGGCGTACCGATCCCGATCATCATTCTGATCATGCTTTTCTGGCGCTAAAGCCAGGCAGAGGCCGGCAGTCGATCGTAGATCTGCAGCCGGTCGTCCCCCAGGATTCGCTCTTCAACGAGGGCGAACCCTGCCGGCATTTTGGACGCGATTATGGGCGAGGCTATACCGCCCTCGCCGATCACGGTCCGGCCGCAATAGAGGTGAATGCGGTCGACAAGGCCGCGTGACAACAAGCCGGTTGCAACCCTTGCCCCACCCTCGACCATCAGCGACGAGATCCCGCGCCGGGCGAGTACGGACAGTAGCTCTTCGACACCTTCCAGCTCGACGATCTCGACGCCTGCGTCTGCCAGCGCCGCGCGGTTTCCCTTGGCACCGTGCGACACAGCGACGAGGACCGGTACCGCGCCCGCCGTGCTCGCAAGCTTCGAGCTTGCCGGCAACTCCGCCCGGCGGTCGAGCACGACCCGTAGCGGCGAGGCCGCCTCCAACCCCGGCAACCGGACCGTCAATTCCGGGTCATCGGCAAGCGCCGTTCCTATGCCGACAAGGATCGCGTCACTGGCGGCCCTTAGTCGGTGGACTTCCTCACGCGCCTGCGCCCCCGTAATCGGGATCTGGCCAGCACCCTCGCGGCCAAGCATTCCATCAGCGGAAACGGCAAGCTTCAGAGTCACTTGCGGGCGTCCCTTCGTCTGGCGTGTCAGGTAGCCGGACATGGCGCGCCGCGCATCTTTCTGCAGTACGCCGATCGTCACTTCGATATCGGCATCGGCGAGCATCTTGAGCCCTTGCCCCGAGACCCGCGGATCCGGATCCGCCACGGCGACGACGACGCGGGAAATGCCGGCGGCAATAATGGTATTGGCGCAGGGCGGTGTCTTGCCGTGGTGCGAACAGGGTTCGAGCGTGACATAGGCCGTCGCTCCCTTCGCCTTGTCTCCGGCCTCGGCCAATGCTTGAGGCTCGGCATGCGGCCTGCCGCCAAGCGCGGTCACGCCGCGGCCGACGATCTGGCCGTCCTTCACGATCACGCAGCCAACAGAAGGATTAGGGCCGGTTTGGCCAACGTGAACAAGGGAAAGCTCGATCGCCTCCCGCATGAACCTCTCGTCCCGGGCGGTGATCGACACGCCTCAGTCCGCGGTGCTGTCGCGCGAGATCTTTGCGTTGATCTCGGCAATGACGTTTTCGAAGTCCTCGGCATGGGAGAAGTCCCTGTAGACCGAGGCGTAGCGGACAAAAGCGACGTCATCGAGTGTCTTCAGGGCTTCGAGAACCTGCAGGCCGATTTCTTCGGACGAAATTTCGGTCTCGCCGGAGCTTTCCAGGCGGCGGACGATGCCCGAGACGGCGCGCTCGATGCGATCAGGATCGACCGGGCGCTTGCGCAGTGCGATCTGGAAAGACCGCACCAGCTTGTCGCGGGCGAAGGGTGCCTTGCGGCCGGTCTTCTTCAAGACCATCAGCTCACGCAACTGCACCCGCTCGAACGTGGTGAAGCGCCCCCCGCAGTCCGGACAGATGCGCCGCCGGCGGATGGAGGTATTGTCCTCCGCCGGTCGCGAATCCTTGACCTGAGTCTCGTCCGATCCACAAAAGGGGCAGCGCATCAGCGTCCAGCCTTACATGTAGGGGTACATCGGGAAGCGGTCGGTAAGCGCCACGACCTTGTCGCGCACCGCAGCCTCGACGGCAGCATTGCCTTCATCCGAATTGGCGACCTTGAGACCATCGAGCACTTCGACGATCAGGTTGCCAATCTCGGTGAATTCCGCTTCCTTGAAGCCACGGGTCGTGCCGGCCGGCGTGCCGAGACGGATGCCAGAGGTGACGAAGGGCTTTTCGGGATCGAAGGGGATGCCGTTCTTGTTGCAGGTGATGTAGGCACGGCCGAGGCCGGCTTCCGCACGCTTGCCGGTGGCGTTCTTCTTGCGAAGGTCAACCAGCATCAGGTGGTTGTCGGTACCGCCGGAGACGATGTCGAGATTGTGCTTGATCAGCGTGTCGGCCAGAACCTTGGCGTTCTTCACGACCTGAGCGGCATAATCCTTGAATTCTGGTTGCAGCGCTTCGCCGAAGGCAACGGCCTTCGCTGCGATGACATGCATCAGCGGACCACCCTGGAGACCCGGGAAGACGGCCGAGTTGAACTTCTTCGCCAGATCCTCGTCGTTTGTGAGGATCATGCCGCCGCGCGGACCGCGCAGCGACTTGTGGGTCGTAGACGTCGCGACATGGCAATGCGGGAACGGCGACGGATGCTGGCCACCGGCAACGAGACCAGCGATGTGGGCCATGTCCACCATGAGATAGGCACCGACGCTGTCGGCGATCTCGCGGAAGCGCTTCCAGTCCCAGGTGCGGGAATAGGCGGTGCCGCCGGCGATGATCAGCTTCGGCTTGTGCTGTTCGGCCTTCTTGGCGACGTCTTCCATGTCGAGCTGGTGGTCGTCTTCACGCACGCCGTAGGAAACGACGTTGAACCACTTGCCGGACATGTTGACCGGCGAACCGTGGGTGAGGTGACCGCCCGAGTTCAGGTCGAGGCCCATGAAGGTGTCGCCCGGCTGCAGGAGGGCCAGGAACACGGCCTGGTTCATTTGGCTACCGGAGTTCGGCTGAACGTTGGCGAAGTTGACGCCGAAGAGCTTCTTGGCGCGCTCGATCGCGAGTTCTTCGGCGATGTCGACGAACTGGCAGCCGCCGTAGTAGCGCTTGCCCGGATACCCTTCAGCATACTTGTTGGTCATGATCGAGCCCTGGGCTTCGAGCACGGCGCGGGAGACGATGTTTTCGGAAGCGATCAGCTCGATCTCATGGCGCTGGCGACCGAGTTCCTTCTCGATCGCACCGAAAATATCCGGGTCCGTATCGGCGAGAGAACGAGAAAAGAAGGCATCGTTGTTCGACATGATCGCAGGCTCCTCAAAAGCGTTTGATGCTGTGGGGTCTTAACGTTCCGCAGTCACGAGAGCAATACGGAGAGCGACATTTGCGGATCAATTGACGCGCTCGGGCGAAAGGCCGCATGTCCAAAGCAAAAAAGCCGCGCACGAGGCGCGGCTTGATCGGGATTGGCTGCAAGCGCCTGCTTACTGCAGCGGAACGAAGTCTTCTTCGACCGAACCGGCGAACTGTTCGACGCCGATATTGGCCTGGAGCGCCAGCTGCGCGTCGCCGTCCTTCTGATAGATATCGTCGCGGAACTGAACGATGTTGTCATTCGTCGACCAGGCCGAGATGTAGACGATATAGACCGGCACTTCCTGGGCCAGCTTGATCGGATTGTTCTGACGGGTCGTGATGACGCGCTCGATTTCCTGACGCGACCAGCCGGGCGTGTCGCGCAGGAGCCAGGTGATCAGATCACGCACGTTCTGCACGCGGATGCAGCCCGAGGATTCGAAGCGCATAAGCTTGTTGAACAGGCCCTGCTGCGGCGTGTCGTGCATGTATTCGTTGTGCGGATTGTGGAAGTTGATCTTCGTCGACGCCATGGCGTTGATCTTGCCCGGGTCCTGGCGGAACATCAGGTTCGGGGCCTTCTCGGCGTTCCAATCCACGGTTTCCGGCGCCACCTCGTTGCCGCTGTTATCGAACAGGCGGATGCTGTTGCGCGTCAGATAGGTCGCATCCTTGCGCATCAGCGGCACGATGTCCTTCTCGACGATCGAACGCGGTGCCGTCCAGTAGGGGTTAAGGATGACCTCGTAGATCTTCGAATTGATCATGTGGGTCGGGCGGTCGATACGACCGACGACTGCGGTGTTGCGCAGGGCCACACGGTCGTTCTCGACAGCTTCGACCGAAGCGCCCGGCACGTTGACCGTCACGTAACGCGGCCCGAGATCGCCGGACATGGACTGCAGGCGGATCAGATTGGTGTTCAGCTGATTGAGGCGAACGTCCGCGCCGACATTCAGCGCCTTGACGGTGAATTCCCCGAGCACGCCGTCTTCCGGCAGGCCATGACGGGCTTGGAAGCGTTTCACGGCGCCTTCGACGTAGGAATCGTAGGAGTTCGACAGGCCGGCTTCCTGCGGCAGGTCACCAGAGATCATCAGTCGCTGGCGCAGGCTCTGGATGGACGGGTCCATGGCTCCGATGCGCAGGGCGTCCGGCGCATTGATTGTCGGCCAGCCGCCATTGGCGACGATCATCTGATGCTGGGCGATCGCCTGCTGCATGTAAGGCAAGTTGCTGGCGCTCAACATAGAGCTGTTGGACCCGACGGCTGCAGCCGTGCGGGAAGCCTGGGCATCGAACTGGTCGTCCCAGTTGCCGCGACGCGGGGCATTGATGAGGTCGTTGATCGCGTCCTGCGCCAAGGCCTGGCCAGCAAACGCCGCGGCACCGGCAGCAGCCGCACCGCGGAGGAGCGATCGGCGCGAAAGAGCAACAATACCAGACTTCTTGGACATATTTCCTACCGTTTCATCCTGAACCTGAACCAAACGCATAACGCGCCATGGTTAACAAAGCGCCGCCACGGGGGCTGAAATGTGCGTTGCGGGGTCGATCGGAGGCTAACGAAACGCCCCCTCTTCTCGTTCCGGCGGTCCCATATCAATATGGCCAATTCGTGTCACCTAGGGGGTGAGTCACGGGAGTGTGTAGGTGCGAGCCGGCATCGTGAGGGTTGAAACGCGAAAACCGGACGCTTCTCGTGAAGCATCCGGTTTCGAGCGGTGGATCGCTTTGGAGGTCGTTCAGGACACCTCAGAGACGATACAGGATCTGGTCGTTCCAGAAGCGATCGAGGCGCTGCAGGAGCTTGTTCATCTGGGTGAATTCGTCGGTGCCGATGCCGCCGACCTTCTGGATCGAGCCGATGTGGCGCTCGTAGAGCTTGGCGACGGTTTCTGCGATCTCCTGGCCGGCATCGGTCAGGCTGATGCGGACCGAGCGACGGTCGACACGCGAGCGCTGGTGGTTGATGAAGCCGAGGTCGACGAGCTTCTTGACGTTGTAAGAGACGTTCGAGCCCAGGTAGTAGCCACGCGAGCGCAGTTCACCGGCGGTCAGTTCCGAATTGCCGATGTTGAAGAGCAGGAGCGCCTGGACGGCGTTGATGTCGGAGCGACCCTTGCGGTCGAACTCGTCCTTGATGACGTCGAGAAGGCGGCGGTGAAGACGCTCGACGAGGTGGAGGGATTCGAGGTAGAGCGAACGGATCGCTTCTTCCTGCGGGTCGAGAGTGGCCGGCTGCGGCTTGAGCTTGGTGTTCATATCGGTCTGCCTCACTGTTTTGTTTGGCGGTGTTGGTTTTTTCTCCCGCCTTGGTGAGGACCGTATCCAATGCGCATAAAATTCTATTTAAAACGCAGGCTTAACAGAGGCTTACCAGAGCCTCTCCTGCGATCAGGGTAAATCAACCGTTATACGCTCCTGCTTGTGTCTCCCTTCGATCCACAACGCCAGGCGGAACAGGAGATAAACCACGAAGACCGCCGAGTGCATGGTGACCGCGAGCGTGTTGCGGCCGAAGATCTCCGGCCACACGGTGAACATCAGCATCTGGCCGCCGGCGGCGAGGAGCCACATGACCGGTCCCCAGGAGCCGGCGACCCAAAGGCCTAGGGCCGCGACGGGAAAGACGACGGCGAGGCCCGTGGCCGCAACCCGCCAGGGTGTGGCGAGCAGGTCAAAGCGCCCCAGCCCGTCGTGACTGAAGCCGACGAGCAGCGCCCAGTATTGCAGGCCGAACCAGAGGCAGGCGAGCGCCACTACGCGCAGAAAGAGGACGAAGATGGTTTCCGTCAGGCTTCGAATGGGCGTTTGCGTCGAATCAGGTTCCATGCCGGCGAGGATAGGCTTGGAAGAAGGGCTTCGCCAGCAGCAGCACGGCGCCCTCCCCTGCTGATCGTGCTCGCAGGCTGCGACCCTTTGATCCGGCGGTCTCAGCTGCCTTCCGTTTTGCAAGCCTCCGGCATCGTGCTAATCAGCAGCCTGATACAGACGAGGATCACGCTGATGACGGACAAAACACATCTGGTAGATGCAGTCACCGGGCACCGGCGCATGCGCCGCCTGCGCAAGGCCGACTGGCAGCGCCGCATGGTCGTGGAGAACCGACTGACCGTCGACGACCTGATCTGGCCGATCTTTGTTGTGCCAGGATCGAACATTCTGGACCCGATCGCCGCCATGCCCGGCGTCTTCAGAATGAGCGTCGACAAGGCAGTGGAGGCCGCGAAGGAAGCGGCCGATCTCGGCATCCCGGCGCTTGCTACGTTTCCGAATGTCGACATGGAACTGCGCGACCAGACCGGCTCGGAAGTCCTGAAGAGCAACAATCTCCTCAATCAGGTGACCGCTGCGATCAAGAAGGCCGTGCCGAATATTGGCGTCATCACCGATGTGGCGCTCGATCCGTTCACCAGCCACGGCCATGACGGCATCCTGCGGGACGGCGAGATCGTCAATGACGAGACAGTGGATCAGCTGGTACGGGCAGCGATTGCCCAGGCCGATGCCGGCTCCGATATCATCGCACCCTCGGACATGATGGATGGCCGTATCGGGGCAATCCGCCGGGGGCTGGATGGCGCGGGACACCAGGACGTCGGCATCATGTCCTATGCGACCAAGTTCGCCTCCTGTTATTATGGTCCCTACCGCGAGGCGATCTCGACCAGCGGTCTTTTGAAGGGCGACAAGAAGACCTATTACATTGATCCGGCCAATGGGACCGAGGCGGTGCGCGATGCTGCGCTCGATGTCGAGGAAGGCGCCGACATGCTGATGGTCAAGCCGGGCCTGCCCTATCTCGACATTTGCTGGCGCCTCAAGGAGAGCTTCGGGCTTCCAGTCTTTGCCTATCAGGTGTCCGGCGAGTACAGCCAGATCAAGGCTGCAGCGGCGAACAGCTGGATCGACGGCGAGCGGGCGATGCTGGAGACGCTTCTCTGTTTCAAGCGCGCAGGCTGCGACGGCATTCTCACCTATTTCGCGCCCGAGGTGGCGCGCCTGCTCGCCAAACAGGGTTGATCTTCACGGATTATTGTATTCGGCATCGGGCTTCCCATATCAGGATCACAACCTCAAAGGAGCCCGACATGAGCCTCGACAGCAACCCGTCCTATGCCGCCCCCGAAGACTGGCGCGCCTATAGCGGCGTGCTTTCGCGGCGCGTCTTCGCCTTCCTGGTCGACTATCTGTTCATCGGACTCCTCTGGATCCCGGCCGCTGTCGTGGTCTTCTTCCTGGGTGTGCTGACGCTCGGCCTCGGCTGGCTTCTCTACCCGATCCTGTTCTTCGTCGTCGCGGGCCTCTATTTCGGCATGTCGCTCGCCGGCCCCTCGCAGGCGACGCCCGGCATGCGGATGATGGGCATCGCCATGGTCCGCCTCGACGGTCGCAAGCTCGACTTCGTCACGGCGATCGCCCATCTGGCGCTGTTCTGGATCCTGAATTCGGTGCTGACGCCACTGGTCCTGCTCGCGGGCCTGTTCATCGAGCGTTCGCGCCTCGTGCACGACCTGCTTCTCGGCACCGCTGCAGCCCGCACCTACTGATCCCCAGAAATCCTTTTTCTGACAATGCACTCCGGCTTTTGCGCCGGAGTGTTGACCTTTTTCATTCTTGCGCCATCCTAGCTCATACAGGACTGGCTAGAGGATTCTCTTCGGCAGCAGATGAACACGCAGACCTCCCCTTCCCCGCAATTCTATCTGACGGCGCCGGCACCGTGCCCGTATCTGGCGGGGGAAATGGAGCGGAAGGTCTTTACGCATCTCGTCGGTCCGCGTGCCACCGAAATGAACGACCTTCTGACTCAGGGCGGTTTTCGCCGGTCGCAGAACATTGCCTACAGGCCGGCCTGCGAATCCTGTAGGGCCTGCGTCTCGGTCCGGGTCCTGGTGAATGAATTCGAGTTGAGCCGGAGCTTTCGCCGTATCGAGGCCGTCAACAGCGACGTCATCTCGACCGTCTTTCCGGCGCAACCCTCTACCGAGCAGTTTTCTCTCTTCCGCCAATATCTCGACCACCGCCACCAGCAAGGCGGCATGTCGGACATGTCAGCTCTCGACTATGCGATCATGGTCGAGGACAGCCATGTGCAGACACGGGTGATCGAATACCGCCTGCGCACGCCCGGCGACGGCATCTCGCCCCAGCCGCGCGGCGAACTCATCGCAGTCGCGCTCTCCGACCTGATGAGCGACGGCCTGTCCATGGTCTATTCGTTCTATAATCCGGAGATGGAAAAGCGGTCGCTCGGCACGATGATGGTTCTCGATCACATCCGCCGGGCAAAGGCACTCGGCCTGCCCCATGTCTATCTGGGCTATTGGGTCCAGGGCTCGAAGAAAATGGGTTACAAGACCCGCTTCCAGCCGCAAGAGCACCTGATGAATCAAGGTTGGACGCGATTTACCCCGGATATTGAAGGGTAAATCAGAACATCTCGTCGAAGCTCAGTCCCATTTCGACACAGAAAAGCCCTCCGCGCCGCAATGGCTGCGGAGGGCTGTATCATTTCAGGACAGTTTGCGAATGATGCCGTAGACGATGTTCTTGTTCTGGCCGAAGCGGATCGTGCATTCGACGTCGAGCCCTTCGCTGGCCGCACGCATGATCCGCCACATGTCCTCTTCCGAGCGCAGCAACAGCGCCCAGTTCATGAAGGTTTCCATGTAACCGTCATCGGGGATCTCATCGGCGAAGTTCGCAAAGAGGAAAGTACCGTTCGGTTTCAGCATCTGCAGGCAACGCTGCGTGAGCTTGATCGCCACTTCGTCCGCGAGATAATCGTAAAGACCGGCGGCGTAGACGAAATCGTAAGTGCCGAAGGTCTGCGCACGCTTGAGGATCGTACCGACCGAACCATTCACGGCCTCGACTGCGGTACCGACGAATTCAGAGGCGACCGCGCCGACACTCAAGGGGTCCTGATCCAAGGCGACCCAGCGCTTGATGGTCTTGTTCTTCAGAGCGTCCGACATTGCGCCTTCACGCAGATGGCCCGAAGCAATCGTCAGGATTTCCGCTTCACCGCCGCGAGAAGAGGCAACGTCGTCAACCATTTGCGCCAGGATGTCACGTCGCTCACGAACCGCCACACAGGCCGGAGCCTGGCTGACGAAGGAGTGGATCTCCTTGCCGAGCGGGCTTGCCGCATCGAGGTAGCGTTGGGTCGATGCATGGCCATAGATGAAATCAAGCAGCCCGGCGTCGCCGGAATAGCCGCGCGGCTTTTCGAAAGACCAGCGGGTGAAAGGATCTTCATGGCATAGCCGCGCCACGGCATGATTTTGTGCAACCGGGATCAACTGTTCCCAGACTTTCGGGGAATAACGGTTGCGCACAGCGTTCATGGCGGTGAACAACCGAACCATGATCTGCCCAACGGGCGCGCCCTGCTGGAACTGCTGTTCGGCCACCCGAAGATGAAGCGCCAGTTCAGTTCGTCCCGCGTCCAGCTCGCCATCTCTGATCGGATCTGGGGACGAGAATACCTTCGAGGCAATAGAGGCCGGGGTAATGAGGCTCTCACCATCGATTGCGATGTTCATTTCACTCATTTTGCGCTCCATTTTAGTCAAACCCAATATTAATACTTCGTACACCATAGTTGGGTTTTCATTTCCGTATAGTCCCAGTTTTACCAGATCTTAAAACATAGTTAACGCCTGTGCCAGTTAAGTTCAGGCAGCGCGCCTGTTAGTTCGCAGCGCGGAATCGGGACCACAGGATGGATCGTGGCAACGAGGACGAGGCACGGGCAGCATCAAGCCCAGTTTTTTCGTCGCGCCTTATGAACGCCCCCTCCGGAGTCAATCACGCTTTGCCGGTCGAGCAGGGAAGCTTGCACGCGACCGGCCTCTCCCGTGCTGCATTGAAGCGCCATTACATGAGCGAACGCGGTACCGCGCAGGTGCAGGAAACACGGCACGGCCTTTGGCTCGCCCTCGTGGTTTACCTGCTCTTCGGGGTTGCAGATGCGATGCTGATACCCGATGTATCAGCCGCGACGATCACCGGGCGCTTCGCCGTCGCGATCCTGTCGCTTATCTTCATGGAGATAGTCGTCGCCGCGCGCGCGCCATCGAAGTGGTCCGATCTCGTCTGCGCCGTCACAGTGGTGGTTGCCTACCTTGGATGGCTCATCCCCGCGATACCGACCAACGACTTCGACACTTTCCGCTTTTACATGTATTTCGGCACTATCTTCATGATGAGTGCAAACCTGTTTTTCAATCTCTTTTTCCGGCTCTCCGTGGCTACATCCGCGGCAATCCTAATTATCTTTTTTACAAGCCTTGCTTTCGTTCCACCGCTAGAGCCGAACCAGCTCATGGTGCATGTGCTGTTCTACTTGTCCTGCTTCGCTTTCACGTCCTACGTGAACTGGAAACTGAACCAGGAGCGCTTCAACGTCTTCCTAAATGCGCTGGAAGCAGCCCATCAACACGACGAGGCGGAGAAACGCGGCCTTGCACTGGAGAGGCTTTCCAATACGGATTATCTCACCGGGGTAGAGAACCGCCGGGCTGTGGACAAGCGGTTGCGCGACTACTGGAACGATTGGCAGACGGAGGCCAAGGCCTTCGCGGCAATTCTGGTCGATGTCGACTTCTTCAAGAAATACAACGACTTTTATGGCCATCAAGCCGGTGACCGCTGCTTGATTCTTGTTGCGAGCGTGCTCAATGAAACGCTGAAACCACTGAATGCCTCGGTCGGCCGCTATGGCGGCGAGGAATTCATCGTTTTGTCGCGCGTAACAGGCCGCGACCAGGTCATGGCGCTCGGCGAGATTATTCGCAGTGCCGTGGAAGGCCTCCATCTCGTGCACGACCAGCGGCGCGACGGACAGGCTTTCGTCACGGTCAGCGTCGGCGCCTCCTATACCCGTCCGCAAAGTGGACCGAAGCTGGAGCGCATCATCAACGAAGCCGACCGGGCGCTTTATTCCGCCAAGGCGAATGGCCGCAACTGCATCCGCCTCTTCAATCCCAACGACCCGCTTACAAGCGACGACAACGAGAACATCGCAGCCACGCTTCGCATGGCGATCAAGAACGACCTCGTGCATCTCGTCTACCAGCCGATCCAGAACCTGAAGACCGGCCGCGTCGAGGCCGTGGAATCGCTGATGCGGATGAAGATGATCGATGGGACACCGCTCTCGCCGGCACAGTTCATTCCGGTCGCCGAACGCACCGGCGCCATTCTCGACCTCGGCCTCTGGGCGATCCGTCGTGCCTGCACCGAGGTGCTGGCGACCGGCGTCGCACCGATGGCAAGCGTCAACGTGTCGGCCATCCAGCTGAAATCGCGCGGCTTTGCGCTGGCCGTCTCGACCATTCTCGAAGAAACCGGCGTTTCCGGCTCGCAACTCGCCTTCGAAATCACCGAGGGCATCGACATGGAGGGGCAGTCGGATGTCATCCGCTGCATCACCGATTTGCAGGCGCTGGGGATCCGGATCTGGCTCGACGATTTCGGCACCGGTTTTGCCGGCCTTTCCTGGCTGCGTCTCTTCCCCTTCGACACGGTCAAGATCGATCGCTCCTTCCTGCAGGATGCCCGCCGTCCGGCCGGACGCGCCATGCTCGAAGACATCATCCGCCTCATCCGCAACCGCGGCCTGAAGATCCTGATCGAGGGCCTGGAGACGGCCGACCATGTCGAGTTGATGCACGAACTCGGTATCGAGCTCGGACAGGGCTATTTTCTCGGCCGTCCCGTCCCGATCGACGAAGTGCGGATCAAGCCCTTTCCTCGGCTGGCGAGCGTTGGCGGCCGCTGATCGCTGAAGCCATCAACCCACAGACAAAAGCCGGCCACATTGCGACCGGCTTTTTTCGTTTCATGTCGGGGATATCAGCCCGAGAACTTGCCGCTGCGCGGAAAACCCTTCGGGACCAGGCGGCCGGCCGTCGCGCGATCGCCGAGCCATTCGACCAGTTCGTCCTTCGTCTTCGTAAAGGTGCGGCCGGCACTATCGGCCCAAGTCAGGCCGTCGGCGATCGTGAAGCACTTCACGTCGGAAATGCCGCCATCCTTGTAGCGCTGTAGGCGCACGCCCTTGCCGCGGGTCATTTCCGGGATCTGGGCGAGCGGGAAGACGACGAGCTTGCGGTTTTCGCCGACGACGGCCAGATGGTCGCCGCTGACTGGCACCACGAGCTTCGTCTCATCCGGCATGCCGACATTCATCACCTGCTTGCCCTTGCGGGTATTGGCGACGACCTCGCCTTCCGGCACGATGAATCCGTTACCGGCGGTCGAGACGAGCAGCAGTTTGCGGCTCGCGTCATGCACAAAGGCAGTCAGTACGTCCTGATCGTTTTCCATATCGACGATGATGCGCAAGGGTTCGCCATGACCGCGGCCACCCGGCAGCTTGTCGCCGCCCAGCGTGTAGACCTTGCCGCCCGTGGTCACGAGCAGGATCTTGTCCGTCGTCTGGGCCGGGAAGGCCACTTTCAGCGCGTCACCTTCCTTGAAGGTCAGAGCTGATGTGTCGGAGATGTGGCCCTTGAGTGCACGTATCCAGCCCTTTTCGGAGATAACGACGGTGATCGGTTCTTTCTCGATCATCGCCTGCTGGATCGCCTCGACATCCGCGCTCGGGGCGTCGGAGAAGACGGTGCGGCGGCGGCCGAGTTCGGTCGCCTTGGCATATTTCTTCTTCACCTCGCCGATTTCCCAGGCGACGGTCTGCCACTGCTTATCATTAGAGGCGAGCAGGGATTCGATCTCCGCCTTTTCGGCGGACAGAGCATCATGCTCCTTGCGGATCTCGAATTCCTCGAGCTTGCGCAAATTGCGCAGGCGCATGTTGAGGATGGCTTCGGCCTGGTTGTCGGTCAGATCCCATTTGGCGATCATCACCGGCTTGGGCTCATCCTCTTCGCGGATGATGCGGATCACCTCGTCGAGGTTGAGATAGGCGATCAAAAGGCCGCCGAGGATTTCCAGACGGCGGTCGATCGCAGCCAGGCGGAACTTCGAGCGGCGGACCAGCACGTCCTTGCGGTGGGCGAGCCACTCGGTCAGCACCTCGTTGAGGGCCATGACCTTCGGCACCTTGCCCTGCGACAGCACGTTCATGTTGAGCGGGATGCGGCTTTCGAGCTCGGTCAGCTTGAACAGCGATTCCATCAAGAGCGTCGCATCGACCGTGCGGCTTTTGGGCACGAGCACGAGGCGAACGTCCTCGGCGCTTTCGTCGCGCACGTCTTCGAGCAGCGGCAGGCGGCGGGCGATCAGGAGTTCCGCGATCTTCTCGATCAGGCGCGACTTCTGCACCTGGAACGGGATCTGCGTGACGATGATCTGGTAGCCACCGCGGCCAAGATCCTCGATCTCCCACTTGGCACGCACGCGGAAGCCGCCGCGGCCGGTGCGGTAGGTCTCGAGCATCGAGGCACGGCTCTCGACGATGACGCCGCCGGTTGGGAAGTCGGGTCCTTCGATGCCGCCGCGCTCCGGATGCTCCGGATCGGCGAACAGCTCCTCGACCGAGGCGCCGGGGTTCTTGATCAGGTACAGCGCCGCATCGCAGAGTTCATGCGCATTATGCGGCGGGATGGACGTCGCCATGCCGACCGCGATGCCGGTGGCACCGTTTGCCAGCAGGTTCGGGAAGGCGCCCGGAAGGACCGTCGGTTCGTCGTCTTCCTCGTTGTAGGTCGGGCGGAAATCGACGGCGTCCTGATCGATGCCTTCGAGCAGCAGGGCCGCCACGTCGGTCATGCGGGCTTCGGTGTAACGATAGGCAGCAGCGCTATCGCCGTCGATATTGCCGAAGTTCCCCTGCCCGTCGACGACAGGATAACGCTGGGAGAAGTCCTGCGCGAGGCGGACCAGCGCGTCATAGACCGACTGGTCGCCATGCGGGTGGAACTTACCGATGACGTCACCGACGATACGGGCGCATTTCTTGAAGGCCGAGTTCGGCCGGATGCCCATTTCGCTCATCGCATGGATGATGCGGCGATGCACCGGTTTCAGCCCGTCTCGGACGTCCGGCAGCGCGCGATGCATGATCGTCGACAAGGCATAGGCGAGATAACGCTCTTCGAGCGCCGCCTTCAGGTCGACCGGAAGAATGTTGTCGCCACCCTCTTCGGGCGGAAGCTGATTTGTCCCCATGGGTCTCCCCTATCCGAGAAGACCCGGAACGGCAAGGAAACCGGGGATTCTGCCTGTGGATTAAGGGGCTGTGACCGTCATCACGCCACATTCACTCGGCATCGGTCTATGGCGAAAACCGGTGGACGTTTTTTCAATCCCCCTTATAAATACCGCCGACCTTTTGGGCACGCTTTTCGCGGCCAGCAGCAACAGAGGACCTCGTCATGACCTTGTACCGTTCCACCCGAATTCTGCTCGCGGGCGCGGCGCTCTGCGCGTTCACCGGCCCGGCGCTTGCGCTGGACGGACAGGATTTGCTCAAGAAGATCAATGCCTCCTTCGCGACCGGCGGCACGAACTTCACGGCCGACAGCATCGAGGTCGATGGTGCAGACGTTATCCTCAAGGGTCTGAAGCTCGGCGTCGAGGGCCAGCCGGCTGAAAAGCCTCTGGCGCTTGAGGAACTGACCCTTCAGGGCGTCAGCGAAGAAGACGGCGGTGCCTATTATATCGAGCGCGTCGAGTTCCCCGAGGTGAACGTCACCGAGGAGAAGTCCACCTTCAAGGTCCAGGACCTCTATCTCTCCGGCGTCTATGTGCCCGGCGACGCCAATGCCGAGGGCATTGATTCGCTGATGTTCTACGAAGAGGCCCATAGCGGTCCGGTCGATGTGACCGTTGACGGCAAGCCGGTCTTCTCCATGGCGGAAGCCGTCGGCACGATGGGCCTGTCCGAGGACGAGACCACGATTACCTTCGAAGGGACCGTGACCGGTGTGAAGGCTGATCTCAGCACGATCGAAGACCCGAAGGCCAAGGAATCCATCGAAGCGCTCGGCCTCACCAGCCTCGACGGCAACATGAACATGTCCGGCAGCTGGGAAGTCGAGAGCGGCACGATCGACATCGAGGACTATTCGATCGATTTCGCCAATGTCGGCAAGCTCTCTCTCGCCTTCTCCATGTCCGGCTACACGCTGGATCTCGTCAAGCAGATGCAGGAGCAGGCCCGCATGATGCAGGCACAGCCGCAGAACGAGCAGACACAGCAGGCAGCAGGTCTCGCCATGCTCGGCCTCGTGCAGCAGATGTCGCTGGTAGACGCCCAGATCCGCTTCGAGGATGCCGGCATTACCAAGCGCGGCCTCGATTATGCCGGCAAGAGCCAGGGTGCGGACGGCGCGCAAATGGCACAGATGGTCAAGGGCATGCTGCCGATCCTGCTCGCCCAGGCCAAGCTCGGCGCGATCCAGAACGAAATCTCCGCCGCGGTGAATACCTATATCGACGATCCGAAGGCTCTCACGATTGCCGCCGCTCCCGCCAACCCGATCGCCTTCCCGATGATCATGGGTGCGGCCATGGGCGCACCGGAAACCATCCCCGGCCTGATCGGGCTCAAGGTCACTGCCAACGACTGATCGTCTCGGCGGTCAAGACAAGAGCCCGGTTGCGACAGCAGCCGGGCTTTTTTCATGTCTTGAGATCAACAAAAAAGGCCGGGATCGCTCCCGGCCTTGGTCATTTCCAGATCCCTTAGGTGGATCAGTCCTTCTTCGGCTGCGGCACCACGCGCAGCGACAGATCGCGCAGCTGGGCTGGCGTTGCCGGCGACGGGGCGTTCATCAGAAGGTCCTGGGCCTGCTGGTTCATCGGGAAGATCGAGATCTCGCGCAGGTTCTTCGCGCCGACGAGCAGCATGACCACGCGGTCGATGCCGAAGGCGCAGCCGCCATGCGGAGGAGCGCCGTACTGGAAGGCACGGTACATGCCGCCGAAGCGTTCCTCTACGTCATGCTTCGACAGGCCAACCTTTTCGAAGGCCTTGACCATCAGTTCAGGCGACTGGTTACGGATCGAGCCCGAGGCGATTTCGAAGCCGTTGCAGACCGCGTCATACTGATAGGCCTTGAGCGACAGCGGATCCTGGCTTTCCAGCGCTTCCAGCCCACCCTGCGGCATCGAGAAGGGGTTGTGGGCGAAGTCAATCTTCTTTTCTTCCTCGTTGTATTCGTAGAACGGGAAGTCGACGATCCAGCACATTTCGAAACGGTCGCGGTCGACGAGGTTCAGTTCCTCGCCGGCGCGCGTGCGGGCTTCACCGGCAAACTTGTAGAACTTGGCCGGATCGCCGGCGACGAAGAAGGCAGCGTCGCCCGGCTCGAGGCCGAGCTGCTGGCGGATCGCTTCGGTGCGCTCTTCGCCGATGTTCTTGGCGAGCGGGCCGGAGCCGGCGATCTTGCCGTCTTCTTCCTTCCAGAAGATGTAGCCGAGGCCCGGCTGGCCGGTCGATTGTGCCCAGGCGTTCATGCGATCGCAGAATGCGCGCGAACCGCCGGTCTTGGCGGGGATCGCCCAGATCTCGACCTTCGGGTTGGAGGCGATCATGCCGGCGAAAACCTTGAAGCCGGAATCGCGGAAGTGGTCGGTGACGCCTTCCATGACGATCGGGTTGCGCAGGTCCGGCTTGTCGGAGCCATATTTGCGGATCGCGACGTCGTAAGGGATGCGCGGCCATTCCTTGGTGACCGGCTTGCCTTCGGCGAATTGCTCGAAGACTTCAGTCATCATCGGCTCCATCGTCGCCCAGACGTCTTCCTGAGTGACAAAGCTCATCTCGACGTCGAGCTGGTAGAATTCGCCCGGCAGACGGTCGGCGCGCGGGTCTTCGTCGCGGAAGCAGGGCGCGATCTGGAAATACCGGTCGAAGCCGGCGACCATCAGGAGCTGCTTGTACTGCTGCGGCGCCTGGGGCAGCGCGAAGAACTTGCCTTCGTGGATGCGGCTCGGCACCAGGAAGTCGCGTGCACCTTCCGGCGACGAGGCCGTCAGGATCGGGGTCGAATATTCGGCAAAGCCTGCAGCGGCCATGCCTGTGCGCATCGACGAGATGATCTGGGTGCGCTTGACGATGTTCTTGTGCAGCGTTTCGCGGCGCAGGTCGATGAAGCGATACTTCAGGCGCACGTCTTCCGGATAGTCGGGCTCGCCGAAGACCGGCAGCGGCAATTCCTTGGCAGCCGAGAGAACCTCGATTTCCTGGGCGTAAAGCTCGATCTCGCCGGTTGCCATGGCCTTGTTGGTGGTCTCTTCCGAACGGGCTTTTACGAGGCCGTCGATGCGGATGACCCATTCGCCGCGCACGGTTTCGGCGAGCTTGAAGGCTGGGCTATCCGGATCGGCCACGACCTGGGTGATGCCGTAATGGTCGCGCAGGTCGATAAAGAGCACGCCGCCATGGTCGCGAACGCGATGGACCCAGCCGGAGAGGCGGACGGTCTGACCGACGTCGGACTTGCGAAGAGCGGCACAGGTGTGGCTGCGGTAACGATGCATGATGTCGTGCTTTCCTGGACTGATAGACGGCTGGCGGGCACGGATTTCGGCACACGGCCAGCCGATAGAAAATCGGGCGGAAAAGCGCATGGTGCGCCTGATTTGTCAAGGCTGGACGCGTCACAGTACCAAGCCTTGACCCTTTTCAAGCCGAACTGCTTACGGGCTCATCATATCGTCAGCACCAGCGGACAATGGTCTGAGACCTCCGGATATCTGACGACAGAGAAGTCCTGAACCGTGACGTCTCCGTTCACCAGCATGTAATCGGCGAAACGGCCGGGTTTGGCATGGTGGGTTGTGCGGGTGCCCTCGAACCCTCTACCAGTCACGAGATCGACCAGCCCGACTGCGCCGAGCACCGAGAAGGTTTCACTGCCCGGCTCGACATTAAAATCGCCACACACGATCACTCCATCCCCGGGCTCGACCACGCGCTCGACGAGCTCCGCCAATCGTTCCGCTTGCCGTCTTCGCTCGGGCGTATCGCTCTTTCCGTTGAGATCGCGAAGCCCATGCATGTGGGCGATGCAGAGGTAGCGGTCCCGCTCGAAGTCGTAGAGCCTGACGACATGAGCGTTTCTGGATCGTGGATGGTCTCCGAAGCCGCGCGGCGAGAACGTCTTGTGCACGAAGCCTTGGGCCTGCGAGACGATCGGGAGGGATTTGTGGACAAAGGTCGCCAGTCCCCATTGAGAGGGTAAGGGGTGCTCTTCCAGCCAGAGCGTTCCTTGAGCCGCCGGACAGAACATTGCCACATGATCGGGAAGGGCTCCAGCGACGTCGCGAAAGAAGTTCGCCCGCTGTGGCAAGACGTGGTCTCCATCGCGGTAAACCAGCCAGTCGGCAGTAACAGACGGACTGTGCGTGACCTCCTGCAGGCACAGCACATCCGGAGCGTCAGTCTCGAGGTAGGAGGTCAGCTCCCGGTGGAGTTTTCCGCCCCAGCCGTTGAGGCACATGATTTCCATCCCGTTCCCCTTCCTGCTCGACGCTGCTATTCATGCGCCGAACTATCTTCCTGGTAACCTCGCGGTGCAGATGTCACTCCGGCAAAAGCACACTCGCCAGATCCAGCGGCGCCACAAACGGCTCGCAGCCGGTGCCGCCGTCGCCCTCCGGTGGCAGCTTGCCGTCGATCATCAGATGCGCATGGCCGTGGATCTGCGACCACACCAGCTGCTCGACGGCCGCCCTGCCCTCCGGGGTATCCAGCTTCATCCGCTTTGCCACCGGCCACGAGATCTCCTCGAGCACGGCATGGGCGGCGTTGGCGGGCGGGCCGATGGCCGGGTCGTCCCAGTCGAGGCGGTTGGCGGTGAACATCAGGCGGAAGAGATGTGGCCGGGACCTGGCAAAGTTCAGATAGCCGCGGGAGGCCGCCCGTAGCTGCTCTGCCGGATCATCAGGTGCCACCGCCATAGCCTCTCGCATCGAGGCGGCAAATAGCCGGAAGCCTTCGACGGCAAAGGCGGTCATCAGGTGACGCAGGGTGGGGAAATGATGTTCGGGGGCCGCATGGGACACGCCGACACGGGCGGCGAGCTTGCGGAGCGTCAGCCCCTCCAGGCCCTGCTCTTCAAGCATGTCGAGCCCGGTGCCGATCAGCGCCTGGCGCAGGTCGCCATGGTGATAGGATTTCTGTCTTGCCATCCCTCTAGTTACCTCCGCATTGCGCCTGCTGTCAAAAACCAATCTTGACATTGCCAAGTTTTGGGCCATCCTCATCTTGTCACCGTCAAGATGGAGGCTTCCATGAATGCCGACACCGTGTTTTCGATCACCAGCAGCACCGCCATGGCCGGCTGGTTGCTGCTCATTCTCGCGCCGCGCTGGGCAGCGCTGATCGCCTTCATCCGCCTCGGCCTGATCGGCGCGCTGTCGCTGACGTATGCCGTCCTGATCCTCGTCTATTTCTTCCGCGTCGATGGCGGCGGCTTCGGGTCGATCGCGGAAGTACGGGCGCTCTTCATGAGCGATCCGGTGCTCGTCGCCGGCTGGGTGCATTACCTCGCCTTCGATCTCTTCATCGGCACGTGGATCGCCGTCGAGGCCGACAAGCGCGGGTACAACCGGCTGCTGCAGGCGCCGATGCTGGTCGCGACCTTCATGTTCGGCCCGCTTGGCCTCCTGCTCTTCTACCTCACCCGCGCGACTGAAACCGCGCTCAGCCCCCGAAAGGCCTGACCGATGACCATGCTCTTCAATGACAGTCTGGCGCTTGCTCCGTCGCCAGACTTCACCACGGCCGAGCGCAGGACCCGCAGCCTGCTGATCGTCGGTATCGGATTTCAGATCGCCCTCGCCGTCCCGAGCCTGATCGCGCTCGGCATCGACGACCGCCTGATCAACGACATCAGCGTCTGGATCAAGCCGTTGAAGTTCCAGGCTTCGCTGGCGTTGATGCTTGCGACACTGCTTCTTCTCTTGCCGCTCATCGAAGCCCGCGCCCGCGCCGGACGCGGTGTCTGGTTCACGTCCCTTGTCGCCGTGGTGACCGCTGGTGGCGAGATCCTCTACATCACGCTGCAGGCCGCCCGCGGACGGGCGTCGCACTTCAACCTCGGAACCGAATTTGAAACGATTGCCTATCGACTCATGGGTCTCGGCGCGACCCTGCTTGTCCTTTCGGGCCTCGTGCTCGGGCTCTACATCCTGCTGCGACCACGCCCCGATGCACCGACGGGCTTGCGCCTCGGCGCCGGTTGGGGGCTCGTTCTCGGCAGCATCGCAACGCTGCTCACCGCCTTTCCACTGGCCAGCGGCGCGATCGACGGTCCCGGCCACTGGGTTGGTGGCATCAAGACGGATATGGGCGGTCTGCCGCTGTTCGGCTGGTCGCGAACCGGCGGCGATCTTCGCGTGCCACATTTCTTTGCCACCCACATCATGCAGGCGCTCCCGATCCTCGGCTTGACGCTCGACCGCTTCCTGCCGCGCCTCGCCCGATCCGGCATTCTGGTCGGCGCGATCCTGTCGCTGGCCGTGGTGGCAGCAACCTTCCTGCAGGCAGTGCAAGGCCGGCCCTTCCTTTGAAGACAAATTCGGGGCGAGTGGCGGCAGGCGTCGAATTTGCCCTGTCGCCGTCCGCCAAACAGGTCTAGGAATGCGGACCTGCCACGGCACCGACTCAGATAATCACACGCCCTCGCCGCGGCCTGCAGGCCCTTCATGCATGATATCCGCCCCCTCATCCCGCTTCTCGTCACCGCCGGCATCCTGATCGGCGGCAACGGATTGCAGGGGACCTTCATTGCACTGCGCGGCATCGAGGAGGGCTTCAGCACCTCCGTGATCGGGATGGTGGGCGCCGGCTATTTCATCGGCTTCGTGTTCGGCTGCGTTTACATCACCAAGATCATGCGGGCGATCGGGCATATCCGCGCCTTTTCGGCACTCGCGGCCATCGCATCCGCCGCCTCGATCATGATGGTGCTGGTGATCGACCCGATCTCCTGGTTCCTGATGCGTCTCATCCAGGGCATCTGCTTTGCCGGCCTCTTCGCCGTCGTCGAAAGCTGGCTCAACGCCCGCGTCACCAATGCCACCCGGGCGCGCACGCTCTCCGTCTATCGCTTCGTCGATCTCGGTTCGGTGACGGCCGCGCAGTACATGATCCCGCTCTTCGGGGTTTCCGGCATCGATCTCTTTGCCATCATCGCCATGGCGCTCTCGCTGTCTCTGGTGCCGATCTCGTTTGCCGACAAGTCGAGCCCCACGCCGCCCAAGGACGTGAAGTTCGACATCAAGGTGCTGTGGTCCGTCTCGCCGCTCGCCACCGTTGGCTGCATCGTGATCGGGCTTACCAATTCCAGCTTCCGCTCGCTGGGGCCGATCTATGCCGATGGCATCGGCTTGTCGGTGACCGCGATCGCCACCTTCATGAGCATCGGGATCTTCGCCGGCATCGTGCTGCAATATCCGCTCGGGCATTATTCCGACAAGCTGGACCGCCGCGTCATCATCCTTGTCTCGACGATCGGGGCCCTGCTCGCCTCGATCTTCCTCGCCTTCCTGGCGGGCGAGAGCGAAATCGCCAATTTCATAGGCATCTTTGCCTTCGGGGCCTTCGCCATGCCACTTTATTCGCTGTGCTCGGCGCATGCGAACGACCATGCCGCCCCCGGCCAGCATGCGCTGATTTCGGCTGGCACCCTGTTCTTCTGGTCGATCGGCGCGGTCGTTGGACCACTCTTCGCCTCCTTCCTCATGGAGGCTTTTGGGCCGCATGCGCTGTTTGCCTATGTGATCGTCGTGCTGACCTTCTTCGCCGCCTATACGCTCGCCCGCATCCGGGCACGCGACGCAGTGCCGACCGAGAAGCGTCGGATGCGTTTCCGCAGTCTGCTGCGCACCTCGGCCTTCTTCAGCAAGCTCGCGACACCGCCGAACGAGAAGGACGGCGGTTGATCCGCCCGGTCTTGGCTGCGACAGCATGGCCAATCGCAACTATTGCTGATCTGAAGCCTCAACTTTAAGAAGGATGTGACCAGCGAGAGTTTCGACCGTGACCTTTGTTTCCAGACGCACCCTGCTCAAATCTGCCGCCGTGCTGGGCGCTTATGCCACCGGCCTTGCGGTGATGCCGCGTCTCAGCCAGGCGCTCACTGCCACTGACCCCATCGAGATCGAGGCTCTGACCGGCGATGTGCCTCTCGACGGCAAGCAGGCGACGCGTGGAGTGATGCGCTATGCGCTTGCCGGGCAGCCATCCACCGATCCCTCGCCCCCGATCCTGCGTGCCAAACGCGGGGAACCGTTCAAGGCACAGCTGATCAACCGGCTGAACGAGCCGACTACCATCCACTGGCACGGCATCCGCCTGCCGAACGATCAGGACGGCGTGCCCTTCGTCACCCAGCCTTACGTTTATACCGGCGACCGGTTCGACTACGCCTTCTCGCCGCCGGATGCAGGGACCTTCTGGTATCACCCGCATTGCAACACGCTCACGCAGATGGGCCGTGGGCTGGCCGGCGTGCTGGTGGTCGAGGATGAGAGGGACCCCATATTCGACGGCGAGGTGGTGCTGAACCTCAGGGATTTCCGCCTCGGTGGCGACAGCCAGTTCATCGAGCAGTTCAAGCCGCGCGATGCGGCGAAGACCGGCACTTTTGGCACGCTGCGCACTGCCAACTGGCAACCTGAGCCGCGCTATGATGTACCGGCCGGCGGCCTCGTCCGTGTCCGTATCCTCGCGGCCGATGTAACCCGCATCTACAATCTCAAGCTCGCAGGCGCCGAGGCGCAGATCATCGCGATCGACGGGCATCCGGTGCCGGAGCGCAGGACGCTGGATATGGCTGTCGTATCCCCGGGGCAGCGACTGGATCTTGCCGTCCGGGTCGCCGACAGCGAAGGTGCGGAGATGGTGCTGGAGGACATCAGGCCCTCAACGCCGAAGATCGTCGTCCGGCTCCGCGCCGTTGGCAACTCGCTCAATCGCAATCTCGGCGATCTCGGGCCGCTTGCGGAAAATGCGGGCGTCGATGCCGATCTTTCCAACGCGACGGAGATCCCGCTGCTGCTGAGCGCCACGGCCGAGAGCGCTGCCCGCGATTCGATCTGCGGCTCGCTCGGCTATTCCTTCTGGGCGATCAACAAGGTGCCCTATCCGGGCGACTCACCCGATCCGACCGCTCCGATCGTCGAGCTGAAGTTGGGCCAAACCTATCTGCTCAACGTCGAGAACGTGACGCCGCATGCCCATCCGATCCATCTGCATGGCATGAATTTCAAGGCGCTCACGTCGAACAAGCGGCAGGTGCAGCCGCTCGTGTCTGATACCTACCTTGTGCTGCCGGATGAAAAGGTCCAGCTTGCGCTGGTGGCCGACAATCCGGGTGATTGGGTCTTCCATTGCCACATCATCGAACACCAGAAGACCGGCATGACCGGCTATTTCCGAGTGACATGACATGAGCCTTGCCGAGACGATGCGGATCCACGAACCCTATCCGGGGCTGTATGCCTATTACGACGGACGCATTCTCGGCAAACGTCTGCACTCCGACAAGCCGAACTGGCTCGACGACGGCGCTTACAGCCTGGGAGTCGCGAGCTATGCCATCGTCTCGGGGCAGGAGGCGCTGGTCTATGACACGCATATCTCCTTCGACCATGCGCGTGCCATTCGCAGCCATCTCTCCAGCCTCGGCGTCACCAGCATCCGGGTCGTGCTCAGCCACTGGCATACAGATCATGTCGCCGGCAATGCGGGCTTCATCGACTGCCCGATCCTGTCGAACAAGCTGACGCGCGACACGCTGATCGAGAAGCGCAAGGTGCTGGTCGCCAAGGACCCGCCGATCAATCCGGTCGTCATGCCGACGGAGACTTTCGAGGGCGAGACGGTGCTTAAGGTCGGCGACATCACGGTAAAGCTGATGCAGTTCGACATTCACAGCGCCGACGGCACCGTTCTCCTGCTGCCGCATCTCGGCGTGCTGCTGGCGGGGGATACGCTGGAAGACACCGTCACTTATATCTCCGAGCCCGAAAAGACGGCGCGACACATCGTGGAACTTGAGCGCCTGGCAGGGCTCGACTTCGTCAGGATCCTTCCCAATCACGGCGACGAGCAGGTCATCGCATCCGGGGGCTATCCGCCGTCGCTGGTAACTGCGACGCGTGACTATCTCGCACGGCTACTCTCCCGGATCGAGGATCCCGCGCTCGCCGATGAGAGCCTGGAAAGCTTCATCGCGCCAGAACTTCGCTCCGGATCCCTGACCTATTTCGCCCCATACGAGGCCGTCCACAGCCAGAATATTGCCGTGCTCAAGGGCGCACCTGCAGACGAATAGGGGACTTCTGCTGGCGAACGGGCTTCAGAGACCGGCTTTCCCGGCCGTTCATATTGACAAGCAAGGCGAGAAGGGAAACTAAGGTTGATCCTGTAGTTTCCATGACCGAGCCGAAATGATCGATACCACTGCCGCGCTCGAAGAGGCCTGCCGCCTCCTCGCCCAATCCGATTTCATCACGATCGACACGGAATTTCTCCGCGAAACGACCTTCTGGCCGGAACTCTGCCTCATCCAGATGGCGAGCCCGGAGCATGAATACATCGTCGACCCGATGGCCAAGGGGCTCGACCTCAAGCCCTTCTTCGAGCTGATGGCCAATTCCGCCGTCGTGAAGGTCTTCCATGCGGCCCGCCAGGACATCGAAATCATCTTCCATCTCGGCGATCTCCTGCCGCATCCGATCTTCGACACGCAGGTCGCGGCCATGGTCTGCGGCTTCGGCGATTCGGTTTCTTACGACCAGCTCGTGCAGAAGGTGAAGAACGTCCATATCGACAAGACCTCGCGCTTCACCGACTGGAGCCGTCGCCCTCTTTCGGAAAAGCAGCTCGACTATGCGCTCGCCGATGTCACCCATCTGCGCGACGTCTATCTGAAGCTGAAGGGCCAGCTGGAAGCCGAAGGCCGGGCGGAATGGCTGACAGAGGAAATGGCCATCCTCGAATCCCGCGAGACCTATGATCTGCCGCCGGAACAGGCCTGGCAGCGACTGAAGATGCGGCTGCGCAAGCCGACGGAACTTGCCGTCATGCAATATGTCACCGCCTGGCGCGAGCGCGAGGCGCGTGCCCGCAACGTGCCGCGTTCGCGCGTGTTGAAGGACGATGCGATCTACGAAATTGCCCAGCAGCAGCCGAAGGACGTGGAGGCGCTTGGGCGCCTGCGCACCATTCCCAAGGGCTGGGAACGGTCGAGTTCGGGGGCTGCCATCATCGAACAGGTCAACATTGCGCTTGCCCTTCCGAAGTCTGACATGCCGCATCTGCAGCGCCACGCCCATGCGCCCGAGGGCACGCAGTCGGCCGTCGAGCTTCTGAAGGTTCTGCTGCGCTTGACCTCGGAAAAACACGGCGTTGCCTCCAAGGTGATTGCCAACAGCGAAGACCTGGAAAAGATCGCGGCCGAAGGCGAGAAGGCCGAAGTGGCCGCCCTTCAGGGCTGGCGCAGGGAGCTGTTCGGCGATCTCGCGCTGAAGCTGATCTCCGGCGGCGTCGGCCTGCGCTTCGTCGACAAGCGCGTCGAAGCGGTGGAGTTCTGATCCGTGACGGCGCTATCCCTGCGCCGTGCCACGGAGGCCGATATCCCGTTCATCATGGCGACCGAGCGCAAGCCGGGCTATGACCAGTTCGTCGGACGCTATGGTGCAGACGAGCACATGGCGCAGCTCGCTAGTCCCTCGTTTGCGTACCTGATCGGCGAGGACACCGAAGGTTCAGCGCTCGGCTTCGTCATCCTGATGGATCTGAACCGGCGCGACGGCAATGCATGCGTCAAGCGCATCGCGGTTGCGAACCCGGAAAGGGGCGTCGGCACGCCTTTGCTCGCCGGCGCCGTCGACTTTGCCTTTCTCGAATCCAATGCCCATCGCCTCTGGCTCGACGTGGTGAGCGGCAACCTGCGTGCGCAAACGGTGTACCGCAAGATCGGCTTCATCCAGGAAGGCGTGTTGCGCGAGGCAGCACTCCTGCCCGATGGCACGCGCTCAGATTTCCTCCTGATGTCCATTCTCCGCCACGAATGGGCGGCGCGGCGCGGCTGAGGACACCCCATGGAACTTCCCGCCCCGCTCCGCTCCGCCGTCGACCAGATGCTCCAGGGCGAACCACTGGAACGGCTCGCCAAGGCCAGCGCCATTCTCTCCGATCGCTATAGGCGAGAGGTGCGCGACGGGCGGTTTCATATCGACGATGCGCTGGCCGCCAAGGCCTATCTCGCGACCCGTATGCCTGCAACCTTCGCTGCGGTGCGCGCAGCTTTGGCCATGGTCGAGGATGCGGCACCGGATTTTCAGCCGGAAAGCCTGATCGATCTCGGATGCGGCCCCGGCACAGCCCTCTGGGCAGCAGCCGATACCTGGGCCAGCCTCAGCTCCGCAGAGATGGTGGAAGCGAGCGGCGCGATCCGCAGCGTCGGCGAAAAGCTCGCGGCCTCCGGCGGCGTCAAGAGCCGCTGGCAGGCCGGCGATGTGACGGCCAAGATACCGACGCTTGGGCCAGCCGATCTCGTGACGCTCGCCTATGTGCTGGACGAGCTTCCGCCGGCAACCATCGGAACCGTCACGGAAAAACTCTGGGCTCTGACCAAAGGCATGCTCGTCGTCATCGAGCCGGGCACGCCTACCGGCTGGCAGCGCATTCTCGCCGTTCGCGACAAGCTCCGATCCCTCGGGGCGCATCTCGTGGCACCGTGCATGCATGCGGAAAACTGTCCGATCGTGGCACCGGACTGGTGCCACTTCTCAAGGCGTGTGGCGCGCTCGCGGGTGCACCGGATGGCGAAGGGCGCCGAAGTGCCGTGGGAGGACGAGAAATATGTCTTCATCGCCGCCTCGCGCGAGCCTGTCACGATCAGCGGCGACCGGGTACTGTCGCCGCCGCGCGTCAATGGCGGTGTCGGGCGGGTCAAGCTCTGTCGGACCGATGGCTCGGCCACCGAGCTGACGCTCAGCAAACGCGATGGCGAGGCCTTCAAGGAGATCCGCCGGGCCGACTGGGGCGATCGGCTGGACTTGGGAGATAAGGGATGACAACGCTGCTGACATCCGAGCTCGCCTCCCGCTTCGCTACGATCGCGCTCGGGCATGTCACCCGCGAATATCCCAACCATATCCTGCACGGGCTAGAAGGTCCTCATGACGCGAAGACGCCATCCGAACTGCATCCGGTCTTCTACGGCAGCTATGACTGGCATTCCTGCGTGCATGGCTACTGGATGCTGGCGCGGCTGCTCCGTCTCTATCCCGAGATGCCGGAGGCGCCAGCGATCCGCGATCTCTTCGGCACGATGCTGGTGCCCGACAAGATCGCCGGCGAATGCGCCTATTTCGACCGCCCGATGGCGCGCGGCTACGAGCGACCCTATGGCTGGGGCTGGTTGCTGAAGCTGGCTGCCGAGTTGCACGGTCACGAGGATCCAGCCTGGGGCGGAGCGCTGTCGCCGCTGACCGAGCGGATTGTCCAGCGCTTCCGCGACTTCCTGCCGCTGGCCACCTATCCGGTGAGAACAGGCACGCATTACAACACCGCCTTTGCGCTCAGGATCGCCGCCGACTATGCCGAGACCGTCGGAGACGAGGCCCTCTTCGATCTGCTCCGCACCACGGGCCAACGCTGGTATGGCACTGACACCGCCTGCCCCGCCTGGGGCGAGCCCTCGGGCGACGATTTCCTGTCCCCTGCGCTGATCACGGCGGAATGCATGCGACGGCTTCTGCCCGCGTCCGACTTCACCCGCTGGTTCGATGCTTTCCTGCCGGACATCGCAGCGAAGCAGCCGGGCACGCTGTTCGCGCCCGCCTCCGTTTCCGATCGCTCGGACGGCAAGATCGCCCATCTCGATGGACTGAGCCTCAGTCGCGCCTGGTGCTGGGCTTCTCTGGCGCGCACCCTGCCCGACACGGACCCGCGCCGACCGGTGATGCTTGAGGCCGCGCTTGCGCATCTCGAAGCCGGGATCGCGCATGTGGCAGGTGACTATATGGGTGAACACTGGCTGGCGAGTTTTGCGGTCCTGGCGCTTACGGAGACGGATCGATGAGCAGCCTCCATGACTCCGTCGACATCACGGGCCGCGTGCTGGTTTCAGGCTCCGCCGAGGGCGAAGTGTTGTTCACCGATACGGCGCTCAGCTTCTGGGGCGGTGCGGACGCCGTGACCGGCGAGATCATCGACCGGCATCACCCGTTGAGCGGCGAGCGGCTGACCGGGCGCGTGCTGGCACTCCCAACCAGCCGCGGCTCCTGCACCGGCAGCGGCGTGATCCTCGAACTGATCCTCAACGGAAAGGGGCCGGCCGCGATCGTGCTCGAACATCCCGAAGCGATCATCACGCTCGGCGTCATCGTCGCCGAGGAGGTTTTCGGGCGGTCTATTCCAGTGCTTGCAGTCGGCACAGAGGCATTTGCCGGGCTGAAGACAGCCAAGCGCATCCGGATCAGCGACGCTGTCGCTGGGATTGGCGCAGACATCGCGGTCACGGATGCGGACCGGGCCATTCTCGCAGGCGAGCAGGGCGAAGCGGCCGCGGTCGCCATGCGGATGGTGCTCAGGATGGCGGCGCTCGAAGGCGCGACGGAACTCATCGACATCACCCGCGCGCATATCGACGGCTGCATCTATACCGGCCCTGGTGGACTCGCCTTTGCCGAAAAGCTGCGCGACCTCGGCGGACGCGTTGTGGTCCCGACGACGCTGAATGCGATTTCGGTCGATCACCGCCGCTGGCAGGCGCAGGGTGTTTCGGAAGCTCTCGGCAAACCGGCAGCCGCTGTGGCCGATGCCTATGTGATGATGGGGGCGCAACCGACCTTCACCTGCGCACCCTATCTGCTCGATGACCGGCCCGCGCGCGACGAGCAGATCGTCTGGGCAGAATCGAATGCCGTGGTCTACGCGAACAGCGTGCTCGGCGCGCGCACGATGAAATATCCGGACTATCTCGACATCGCGATCGCGCTGACGGGACGTGCACCCAAGGCAGGCTGTCATCTGCCGGAAGAGCGCGCGCCGCAGGTCCGGGTTACCGTGCCACCGCTTGAGGACGTCGATGACAGCCTCTGGCCATTGCTCGGCTATCTGATCGGGACCGTGTCGCCGGACGCCATTCCGGTTGTCGAGGGCGTTTCCGCCCACCGCCCTGACACGGATGCGCTGAAGGGCTTCGGAGCGGCGTTTGCGACCACGTCTGCCGCACCGATGTTTCACATCGCGGGCGTGACGCCAGAGGCACGTGATCCCGAGACATTCGCCGTGCTGGATCTGCCGACGATTGCACTCACCCACGACGACCTTCAGCGGGCATGGCGCGAGTTGAACGGCGCGGATGCCGGTCCGGTGCAGTTGGTCTCGCTCGGCAATCCGCATTTTTCCGCCACCGAGCTTGCCGCCGTCGCCGCGCTCTGTCGGGACAGGACACGACATCCGCAAGTGCCGCTCGTCATCACCTGCGGGCGTGCCGAAATGGCCAAGGCGGAGGCCTCAGGCGATGTGGCTCTCCTCACCGCCTCTGGCGTCACTCTCGTCAACGATACCTGCTGGTGCATGGTGACCGAGCCGATCATTCCGGTCGATGCCGAGGTCATCATGACCAATTCCGGCAAATATGCCCACTACGGCCCGGGCCTCACCGGACGCACCATGCGTTTCGGCAGCCTGGCGGCCTGTGTTGAGGCTGCCGTGACAGGAGAGGATCGCGGCGACTTGCCGGTCTGGCTCGGCGTGCCTGTGGGTAACCCCTGACGTCACCGAAACTTCACCTGATGGCAATCAGTGCGACATGAAGCCTGCTTAGCACTGCGGCGTTTTCTTCCCCTTCCAACAAGGTGACGCCATGACCAAAGCTCTTCTGACGTCTGCTGCCCTCTTTGTCCTTTTCGTCTCCCAGGCCTCGGCCGAGGAGAAGGCCTTCCCGGCCAAGCTCGTCAACCATGCGATCCTGCCGGCGAACACGATCATCGCAGCACCGGCCGATGCGCCCGATTATCTCAAGACCTCCGGCAAGTTCTCGACGGCTGACCGCAAGCGTGCGGATGCGCTCGGTAGCGTGCCCGGCAAGGACGGCGTGCGCCCGACCGGCCTTTCGCTACCCTTCGATGGCCAACCCCTGCAGGGTTTTTCCGGCATCAAGCACATGGACGACGGCACATTCTGGAGCCTCTCCGACAACGGCTTCGGCTCGAAGAACAATTCCAGTGATGCCATGTTGATGCTGCATCACCTGACCTTCGACTGGGATGCCGGCGCGTTGAAGGTCGAAAAGACCCTCTTCCTGACTGATCCCGACAAGAAGGCGCCCTTCCCGATCGTCATGGAAGGCTCGGACAAGCGTTATCTGACAGGCGCCGATTTCGACGTCGAATCCATCCAGCCGGTGGCCGATGGCTTCTGGGTCGGTGAAGAACTGGGGCCCTATATGCTGAAGTTCTCGAGCGAGGGCGTGCTGACCGATGTCATCGCCACCAAGGCCGGCGAGATCGAGGTGAAGTCGCCTGACAATCCGACCATCGTCGTCCCGGCGAACCCGGCTGCCAAGATGCCGGTGTTCAACCTCAAGCGCTCCGGCGGCTATGAGGGCCTCGCCATGTCGAAGGACGGCACGAAGCTCTATGGCATGCTCGAAGGCCCGCTCTACATGGAAGACGGTTCCGTCGAAAAGGCCGATGGCCTGACGGCGCTGCGGATCATCGAGCTCGACGCCGCCTCCAAGGCGTGGACCGGCAAGACCTGGCTCTATCCGCTGTCGGAAGGTGGCGAGGCGATTGGCGATTTCAACATGATCGACGAGACGACGGCTCTCGTTATCGAGCGCGACAATGGTGCGGGTGTGGTTGAAAAGGCTTGCGCCGATCCAAAGGCGCCGGCTGCCGACTGCTTTGCCGTTCCGGCCAAGCATAAGCGGATCTACAAGATCGAGATGACGGACGACAATGCCGGCAAGGCCGTGCGCAAGATCGGCTATATCGACCTGATGAAGATCGAGGATCCCGACAACAAGAAGCGTCAGGGCGGCGGCGAAGGTTTTTACGACATGCCCTTCGTCACCATCGAGAACGTGGACGTGGTCGATCCGACCCATATCGTCGTTGGTAACGACAACAACCTGTCCTTCTCGGCCGGCCGCGCACTCGACAAGGCAGACGACAACGAGTTCGTCCTGCTCGAAGTGGGTGAATTCCTTAGCGCGAAGTAAGCTCGCCGCCTGAAACGAAGAAAGCGGGTCCCGGCCCGCTCTCTTTCTGTTTGGCTTGTCGATCTTCTTTATTCGAAGACGAAGGCCAGCCGCTTGCCCGTCAGCTTCGAGAGCTGCATCAGGCGCCCGTCCAGTCGTTCACCGGCGAAGTCCTCATAGGATTTCGGCACGACGAATTCGAGGTCGAGTTCGGGGTTGTCCGAACGACGGAAGTTCAGGTTGTGGACCACGCCGGGCATGGAGGCGGAGAAGAGATAGACCACCCGCAGCATGCCGCCAACGAGCTTCGCCCGATCGAGAAGGCGTTCGGTGGCGATTGCCGCCAACGGGCCGGTCTGGCCATCGTCGTGCAGGCCCTCGAAGCGGTAGTAGTTGGTAAGCGCGATGAAGGCGCGGCCCGGATGGGTGATGCCGACGAAGGAGGAGTGGGCAATGACGTTCAGCGCCTGCAGCCCGCGATAATCCGGATGCGCGCGCCAGCTGATATCGGCGAGCAGGCAGGCGGCCTTGCGATAGCGGGTTTCCTCTTCCGTCTCCTCGATGTCGAAGAAGGACATCATCTGGCCCGTCCAGTCGGCGAGTTCACGGGCATGTTCGGGCGACCGGGCACGCAGAATGGCGAGTTCGTCGGCGGCTTCGACCAGCGGGTCGAGCGCCTGTTCCTCGTCGAGCAACAGAGAGTAGAGATACCCTTCGCGCACGCCCTGGGCCGAGAAGCAGACACTCTTCGGCTTCATGATCTCGATCACTTCGCGCATGGCAACCGCGCCGAAGGGGATCAGGTTGCGACGGCTCTTGGAGATCGTCGACCAGGCGGGATCGCGACTGTTCGCGCCGGATATGATCTCTTCCAGGAAAAAGGCGATCTCGTCATAGGGCAGCTCGTAGCCCTGCATCATGTGCAGCGGATACTTGCGGATTTCCATGTGCAGCTTGGCGATGTTGCGCCAGGTGCCACCGACCGCATAGAAGGTGCGCCCCTGCCCCTTCTTCAGGAGGACAGCATCGCCGACGAGCTTCTTCGCCAGTGTGCGGGCCTTGGGCAGCGAGCCCTCGACGCTTTCCGACAGGCGCAGACCGCCAAGCGGCAGCGTGATGCCCTTGCCGAAGCCCTTGCCGTTGATATCGATCAGTTCGAGTGAACCGCCGCCGAGATCACCGGCAATACCGTCCGCGTCGTGGAAGCCGCTGACGACGCCGAGAGCTGAATATTTCGCTTCTTCCTCACCGGTCAGCACCTGGACTTCGTGACCGAGGATTTCTTCAGCACGGGCAATGAAATCGGGGCCGTTGGAGGCCTCCCGGGCGGCAGCTGTGGCGAGCACATACATGCGCGTCGCCTGGGCCTGGTTGGAGAGCGCCCTGAAACGGCGCAGGGCCGCGAGGGCGCGCTCCACACCCTCCTCGTCCATCCGGCCGGTCGTGGCCACGCCCCGCCCGAGACCGCACAGGACTTTTTCGTTGAACAGAACCGTCGGGGCGCGGGACAGCCCCTCATAGATCACGAGGCGGATCGAATTCGAGCCGATGTCCACAACGGAGACAGGGGCGATACCGGGAAGGCGCCCCTGGGCTTCAGATCTTGTCATGAGGTACCAGTGTTATCGTTTCCTGCCGGAGATCAGGCCGGCGATCAGTTTCGGTGCACTCGATTTCAAAGCTTCTCCGCGGCCCGAAAGGCTCGGATTGGTCATGAAATAGTGCTGGGCGTTGAAAGGTTCCTCACCCTGTCGCACCTCGATGCGGCGTGACGTTCCATCGGCCAATATCTCGTAGCTCTGCTGGTTGTCAATCAGGTTGCCCAGCATGATCTGGGACAGGACCTGCTCATGCACCGTGGGATTGATGAGCGGCACCAGCGTCTCGACGCGGCGGTCGAGATTGCGCGGCATCATGTCGGCCGAGCCGATATAGACGAGTGCCTTTTCCGACGGCAGACGGTGGCCGTTGCCGAAGCAGAAAATACGGCTGTGTTCGAGGAAACGGCCGATGATCGACTTGACGCGAATATTCTCCGACAGGCCGGGCACGCGCGGGCGCAGGCAGCAGATGCCGCGGATGACGAGATCGATCTCGACGCCCGCCTGGCTTGCAGCATAGAGCGCGTCGATGATCTCGGGGTCGACCAGCGAGTTCATCTTCATCCAGATCTGCGCCGGACGACCGGCTTTCGCGTGCTCGATCTCCTCGTTGATGTGCCTGAGGATGCGCGGGCGAAGCGTATAGGGCGAGACCGCCAGCTTCATGCCTTCTTCCGGCTCCCCGTAGCCGGTGATGAAGTTGAAGACATTCGCCATATCATGGGCGATCTTCGGGTTGCAGGTGAAGAAGGACAGGTCCGTATAGATCTTCGCCGTGACCGGATGGTAGTTTCCGGTGCCGAGATGGCAGTAGGTGCGCAGCTTGCCGTCCTCGCGGCGCACGACCATGGACATCTTCGCATGGGTCTTAAGTTCGATGAATCCGAAGACCACCTGCACGCCCGCACGTTCCAGATCGCGCGCCCAGCGGATATTGGCTTCTTCGTCGAAGCGTGCCTTGAGCTCGACCAGAGCGGTCACCGACTTGCCGGCTTCAGCGGCATCGATCAGGGCGCGGACGATCGGGCTGTCGTTGGAGGTGCGATACAGCGTCTGCTTGATCGCCAGCACATCCGGGTCGCGAGCGGCTTGCAGCAGGAACTGCACCACGACGTCGAAGCTCTCATAGGGATGGTGGACGATCATGTCCTTCTCGCGGATCGCCGCGAGGCAGTCGCCGGCATGCTCTCGCACGCGCTCGGGGAAACGGGCGTTGTACTGGTCGAAGCGCAGGTCGTCGCGTGGTGCCTTGGTGATTTCGGAGATGGTGTTGAGCGCCAGAAGGCCCGGCAGAACCGCGACGCGATTGTCTGCGACGCCGAGCTCATGCACGACGAACTGGCGCAAGGCCACCGGCATTTCCGAGTCGACCTCGATGCGAATGACGGAACCGCGACGGCGTCGCTTGAGTGCCGTCTCGAAGAAGCGCACGAGATCCTCGGCCTCTTCCTCGACTTCGATATCGCTGTCGCGGATGATGCGGAAGGTGCCGAAGCCCTTGACCTCGTATCCGGGGTATAGCCGGTTGATGAAGAGGCCGACCATATCCTCCAGCGTGATGTAGCGGATGGTGTTGCCTTCGTCCGGAAGCCGGACGAAACGGTCGAGCGTGGTCGGCAGGCGCAGAAGCGCTGTCATCGGATCGCCGTTGCGGCTCGAGCAGAGCTGCAGGCCCATGGAAAAGCCGAGATTGGGAATGAACGGGAAAGGATGCGCCGGATCGATTGAAAGCGGCGTGAGGACCGGAAAGATCGACTCCTCGAAAGTGGTCGCGAGCCAGTTTCGATCCGTTTCGGAAAGCGCTGCCGGGCGCACGACTAGGATATCTTCCTGGGCGAGGTATTGCTGCAGCACCGCCAGGGAGGCCTGCTGCTCCATCTGCAGATTGTCGATTTCCTTCAGGATGTCGTCGAGCTGCTCGGCCGGGGTCTTGCCGTCAGGGCTCTTGATGACGATGCCCTGGCGGACCTGGCCCTCGAGGCCGGCGACGCGCACCATGAAGAATTCGTCGAGATTGGCCGCCGAAATGGACAGGAAGCGAACGCGCTCCAGCAGCGGATGCGCCGTGTTCAAGGTTTCCTCGAGAACGCGCCGGTTGAACTGCAGCCAGGAGAATTCCCGGTTGATGAAGCGCAGGGGACTGGTCAGCAGGTCCTCGGCGGGTGCTGCCTCCGCGCCGCTGTCGCCGCCCGTGCCGTGTACCGCGCTGTCCATGATTCGTCCCTTCGTTATCGTTCCCGGCCAATTATAACAGTTTGACGACAGATCTGTGACGCCTAGTCCGTAGCGCCGGCCGCCTCCAGCGTTTCGAGCACCTCTGCCGCAAGGCTCCGGGTGATCTTGACGCGCCTCGCCAGCGCCAGCCTGTCCATGCGATCGACCACCACCTGGGCCGCCAGGAAGGAACGCTCCATGCGGCTGACGATATAACCGACGATCTTGTCATCGATGTAAAGCTGTCGATCGGCGAAGAGCTTGGTGATCAGTTGTCCGAGCAATTCTTCGTCGGGAGCGCCGATCTCGACTACGGTCGCCGCCTTCAGGCGTGAATTGAGGTCTGCCAGCTGCACATTCCAGGAGGGCGGAAAGCTGCGCGCGGTGATCAGCAGCGTCCGACCGTGCTGGCGCACCGCATTGATGACGTGGAACAGCTCGACCTCATCGAAGCCCTGGCGGTCGGCATCCTCGAACAGGACGGGACCGACAGCTGCAGCCTCCGATGCGCCCTCGCCCGGTTGCGGCAGGATATCGGCCGCACCGCTGATGTCTCGAAAGATTTGCGCGAGGTGTGATTTTCCAGAGCCTTCCGGACCCGCAAGGATCACCACCGGCGACGGCCAGTTCGGCCATGCGTCGACGATCGACACGGCAGCGGCCATGCGCTCGGAGACCAGAAGGTCGTCGCGCCCGGTGGCTGAGCCATGCTCGAAGGCCAGCGGCAGCTGTTCGGCGGCTCCGCGCTTTTCGGGAGCCATCTTGGCATCAGTCATTCACGTCTCGGATACATCTCTGGAGCTTGGGGGTGCGATCTCGCCGACGGCGGAGGAAGTGGGCGCAATGGTGAGCGTCGTTCCGTAGTAGAGATCGCTATCAAGATAGCGCGAGATGGCAAAGCGAACAAGCACGCCCACGGCCGCCGCCGCCGGCACAGCAACGAGAACGCCGACGAAGCCGAAGAGCGCACCGAAGGCGAACAGGGCGAACATCAACCAGACCGGATGCAGGCCGACGCTTTTACCCACCAGCTTTGGCTGCAGGATATTGCCCTCGATGAACTGGCCGAGGAAGAAGATGCCGGCGATCACGCCGATCCAGATGAAATCCGGCCAGAATTGCACCAAGGCGACGCCGACCGCGAGCAACAGGCCGACAGTCGAGCCGACATAGGGGATGAAACTGATAAGGCCGGTGAAGAAGCCGATCAACAGGCCAAAATTCAGGCCGGCAACCGACAGCGCGACCGCATAGAAAATCCCGAGGATCAGGCAGAGCGAGCCCTGCCCACGCACGAAGCCGGCGATCGTCTTGTCGAGTTCGGTCGCCAGCTGGCGCACGGTGGCGAGCTGGTTGCGCGGCACCCAGCTGTCGACCTTCTCGATCATGCGGTCCCAGTCGAGCAGCAGATAGAAGGCCACAACCGGGGTCACGACCAGTAGCGAGGCGATGTCGAGCAGCGCCTTGCCGGAGTTCCAGATCTGCTCGACCAAGGTGCCGAGGAAGCCGACCCCTTCACTCAAGTAGCGGGAGAAATTCTCCCGGATCGTGCCCATCTGTCCATCCACCCAATCCGGCAGCCAGGACGCATTTGAGGTCGAAATGAAGGTCTGCAGCTGGGTGATGTATCCGGGCACGCGCTGGATAAATTCATTGAGCTGGCTGGCGAGCACCGGGATGATGATCATCAGGGAGAGCACGAAGACGACGACAAAGGAGACGAGGATGACCACCGTCGCCATCAGGCGGCTCAAGCCGATACGCTCCAGCCGGTCGGCAACAGGATCAAGGAAATAGGCAAGCGCCATGCCGGCGATGAAGGGCAGAAGGATGGACGAGAACAGCATCAGGAAGCCGACGAAGACCGCAAGCGTGACCAGCCAGAAGAAGAGCTGGCGGCGGAGGCCGATTGCACTGATGTAACGAGCCATGTCCGTCTCCGTTTCCTTGTTTTATGCCGCGCGCAGGCGGGCTCTGCATGCTGCAACGCCGTAGTAGGAGATAGGTTACCGGCAAAGCCTTGGTCAAGAACTCCCACTCGATCCGCCACGACAAGATGCCGTCGCAAGCCAGAATGCCCGGGAAATCGTGTGGTTCCCCGGCTCTTAGCTTGCATCTGAGGGCTCTTCATGCCATGGCCAGCCGAAATTCTCGCAGGATCGGAGGCAGGCATGAGCCAGGCTGGCAAGAACGGGTTGACCTATAGCGATGCAGGCGTCGACATCGACGCGGGCAACCTGATGGTCGAGAAGATCAAGCCGGCCGTGAAATCGACGCGCCGTCCTGGCGCGGACGGCGAAATCGGCGGCTTCGGCGGGCTGTTCGACCTGAAGGCCGCCGGCTTCAAGGATCCGATCCTGGTTGCCGCTAACGACGGCGTCGGCACCAAGCTGAAGATCGCCATCGACGCCAATATCCACGACACCGTCGGCGTCGACCTCGTCGCCATGTGCGTCAACGACCTCGTGGTGCAGGGTGCCGAACCCCTGCTCTTCCTCGACTATTACGCCACCGGCAAGCTCGACCCGGACCAGGGAGCCGCGATCGTTCAGGGCATCGCTGCCGGCTGCCGCGAGGCAGGCTGCGCGCTGATCGGCGGCGAGACCGCCGAAATGCCGGGCATGTATTCCAAGGGCGATTACGACCTCGCCGGCTTTGCCGTGGGTGCTGCCGAGCGCGGCGAGTTGCTGCCAGCTGGCGACATTGCCGAAGGCGACGTGATCCTTGGCCTCTCCTCGTCGGGCGTGCATTCCAACGGCTTCTCGCTGGTGCGCAAGATCGTCGAACTCTCGGGCCTGGCCTGGGATGCAGCCGCCCCCTTCTCCGAGGGACAGTCGCTGGGTGCCGCCCTGCTGACACCGACCCGCATCTATGTGAAGCCACTTTTGAAGGCGATCAAGGACACCAAGTCGCTTAAGGCACTCGCCCACATCACCGGCGGCGGCTTCCCGGAAAACATTCCGCGTGTGCTGCCGAAGCATCTTGCCGCCGAGATCGATCTCGCGTCCTTCCAGGTTCCGGCCGTCTTTTCCTGGCTCGCCAAGACCGGCGGCGTTGCCCAGAACGAAATGCTGCGCACCTTCAACTGCGGCATCGGCATGATCGTCGTCGTTTCCGCCGACAAGGTGGACGAGGTCACCAAGGCGCTTGAAGCCGAGGGTGAAACCGTGGCCCGTCTCGGCCGCATGATCGCCCGCGAAGAGGGTACGCATGGCGTGACCTATAAGGGTACGCTTGCCCTATGAGCGCCCGGCGCCAACGCGTCGTCGCCTTCATCTCCGGCGGCGGATCGAACATGCTGGCGCTGGCGAAAGCGTGCAAAGCTGCGGACTATCCGGCTGAGATCGTCGCTGTCTTCTCCGACAAGCCCGAGGCCGGCGGCCTTGCCAAGGCGGAAGCATTCGGCATTCCGACACGCGTCTTCGAGCGCAAGGCCTTCAGTTCCAAGGCCGAGCATGAGACGGCAATCCTCGCCGCACTCGCCGAGATCGCCCCGGACCTGATCTGCCTTGCCGGCTACATGCGCTTGCTCTCGGGCGACTTCATCCGTCCGCATACCGGCCGGATCCTCAACATTCACCCTTCCCTGCTGCCGCTGTTCCCCGGACTGCACACGCATCAGCGGGCGCTGGACGCAGGCATGAAGGTTGCCGGTTGCACCGTGCATTTCGTCACCGAAGGCATGGACGAAGGGCCAGTCATCGCGCAGGCCGTCGTGCCCGTTCTGATCGATGACACGGCGGAAACCCTTGCGGGCCGTGTGCTCACCGTCGAGCACCAGACCTATGCGGCTGCTCTGAAGCTCGTAGCATCGGGTCAGGTCGCGATGCGGGCGGATGGCAGCGTCGAGCGGCTGGCGTCCGAAACGGACGCTGCGGCAAGGTTGATCAGCGCCTGAGGCAAGGCGGCCAGGCTTCGGCGCCAAAGTCCTGATAGCAATCTCTTAACCATAAACATGCAACCGTGGCGATTATCCGATCGGCACAGGCATCCCATGTTCAACACCCCAGGCATTTCGGCAGTTTCTCTTGGCAGCGCACTGCTACTGGCCACCTCGGCATTTGGCGAGGACGGCTCGGTCCGCTACTTCGCCGGCATCGGCATGGCCAACATCAAGGCCGGTGAATATGTCTACAGTGGCGACTACAAAGTGAGCCAGCTCGACTGGGAGAGCAAGGGCGTCAAGACCGGCTCAATCGGGGCAGAAGTCGACATCGGTTACGCCTGGAAACTGAAAGGCCGTGTCGATGTGGGCCTCGAGGGCGACGGCTTCATGGAAGACCGCGACTGGCTGGACACATCCTATTCCGGCTGGACGCACCAATCGCTGCATCCGGACACCGAACTCGACCGCTACATCAACGTGCTGCTGGAGGCCGAGCGCGCCCTGGTCGACACCGGCGCCACCCGGCTCGGGGTCGGCGGTGGCATCGGCTACACCAATGTCAAATGGACGGCCCGCGGCGGCAGCTACATCTACAGTGACGTGACCTTGCACGACACTGTCGGCAATTTTGCCGATGGCGAGAAGGGCATCACCTATGAGCAGAGAATCCCGACGCTGTTCCTCAGTGCCAATGCCGAGCAACGCATAGGTGCGCTGACGCTTTCCGGCGTCGTGCGCGGCGGCGCGGCGATCAGCTACAAGGGTGTCGACGACCACTGGATGCGCGACCTGCGCTTTACAGACACGATGGATCTGGCGCCGATGATGGGGGCAACCGTCACCGCCGACTACCAGGTCCTGCCCTCGGCTGCGATCTACCTCGGCGGCGACTTCCAGAAAATCTTCAAGACGCGCGGCGATGCGGAAGTCCGCGACACCGTGACAGGTGCCAGTGCCGGCTTCGACGACGGCGCTGCCTCCGATTACCAGTCGGTCATGGTCACCGCTGGCGTGAAGGGGACTTTCTAGACCGGGACGCGGCCCGACTTCGAGACTGCATTCTGGCCATCTCAGACTTCGAAATCCGTCTGATCTGGCAACTTCCCGATGCCATCGACTCATGGTCTACTGCCTGTGATTGCCCTTGACCTTGGCATTTTGTCTTCACAGCGCAGTGTTTCAGATGACCTTTTCCGCTCGCCTGTTTCGCCCATTCGAGAGCCTCTTGCGGCCTCTCGACATTCCCTTCCAGAACATGCCGGATGGCGGTCCGTTTCGCCTGCTCTATCATTTTGCACGCTATGCGCCAGGGCCACTGATCGCGATCCTCGTGCTGAGCGCGGCGATCGAGATCTCCAACCTCGCCGTGATCTGGGGCGTATCGCACCTGGTCGACGGGGTCTCCGCGGGCGGTGTGGTCCCGTACCTGCGCGAACACCAGACCGCGCTTATCCTTTTCCTGATCTTGTTCTTTCCGGTGACGCCGCTCATGAGCTTCCTGTGCAATGCGCTCGGTTCGCATGTACTGGGCGTCGCGATGCCCTCGCTCATCCAGTGGCACGGGCACAAGGCGGTGGAGCGGCAGGACCTCGCCTTTTTCCACGATCTGTTCGCCGGCCAGGTCGCGACGCGTATTGCCCAGGTCGCATCTGCCGTGAAGCAGCAACTCGCGGTCGCCATCTGGCTCCTGCCGAACTTCATCGTGCAATTGGTCGGCTCGCTCGCCCTGATGATCACATTGTCCTGGCCGCTCGCCATTCCCGTCGTGATCTGGATCGGCGCAAATGCGCTCGTCGCTCATCTGGCGATCCCGAAGTTCTCCGAAACCGCCCGCAAATCCGCCAAGGCACGCAGCCGGCTGGTCGGCTCGATGACCGATCTCTACAGCAACATCCAGACCGTGAAACTGTTTGCCGCGGAGGACAGCGAGGCCGGCGCCCTGCGCAAGGCGATCGGCAAGTCGATGGACATGCAATATCAGGAGCGCCAGGTCGGCATCCTCTCAGACATGGCGGTCATCACGCTCAACGTCCTGCTGTTTCTCTCGATCTTCGGCATCAGTGTCTGGGGTTTGGTCAGAGGCTTCGTCTCGATCGGCGAATTCGTCGCAGCAATCACGCTCACCCAGCGCCTTTCGGCGAACTCCCGTGGCTTTCTCAGCATGGGCCAGCAGATCTTCGAGGCCGTCGGTACCATCCGCGATGCCATGCCGGTCATGACGAATACGCCTGATGTCGTCGATTCCCCTGATGCACGACCGCTTGTCGTCGACCACGGGGAAATCCGCTTCGAACAAGTGAATTTCGGATACCGCGACGAGACGTCTGTACTCGAGGACCTGTCGCTTCATATCCGTCCGGGTGAAAAACTGGGGCTGGTCGGCCTATCAGGCGCGGGAAAGACGACACTGGTCAGCCTGTTGTTGCGGCTCTTCGACGTCAAAAGCGGGCGGATCCTGATCGATGGTCAGGAGGTTGCAGGCGTGACCCAGGCGAGCCTCAGGCAGAAGATCGGGTACATCACCCAGGATGTCTCGCTGCTGCATCGCTCGATCGGCGACAATGTTCTGTATGGGCGCCCCGAAGCGAGCGAGGCCGAGGTCGCGGCTGCCATTCACGGCGCAAGTGCGACCGACTTCATCGTGGAACTGAAGGATGGCGAAGGGAGAACCGGAACCGACGCCTTTGTCGGCGACCGCGGTGTCCGGCTGTCGGGCGGTCAGCGCCAGCGCGTCGCCATTGCCCGAGTTTTATTGAAGGACGCCCCGATCCTCGTACTGGACGAGGCGACCTCGGCCCTCGACAGCGAGGCGGAAGCTACAATCCAGGAGAAGCTGGACCTGCTGATGCAGGGCAAGACCGTCATCGCCATCGCCCATCGGCTGTCGACGATCGCCCGCATGGACCGCATCGTCGTGCTCGACCGGGGACGGATCATCGAGGAAGGGCGACCGGACGATCTGCTCGCCTCCGGCGGCCTCTACAGCCGCCTTTGGACACGGCAGACCGGCGGTTACATCGCGGCGCTTGACGACTGATCCGGCTTGAGGCCGGCCCGTCTCAATGCCGCCCATTGCAGCAGCATGATGGTCTTGGCATCGATGATCTCGCCGGCCTCGACCATTTCCATGGCTTCATTGAAGGCGATCTCGACGACCTCGATGTCCTCGTGCTCGTGGTCGAGCCCGCCACCGTCTGAAATGCGATTGGCATCGGTCACGGCGGCGTAGAAGCCGTGGAGCTTTTCGGTGACCGAACCCGGCGATATGTAGGCGGCAAAGGCCGCAGTGGCGTTCGACAACTGGTAGCCGGTTTCCTCCAGCGCCTCGCGAACAGCCGCCTGCATCGCCGTTTCTCCCTCGTCGATAAAGCCGGCGGGGACCTCGAGCATGTAGGCATGGTCGCCATTCAGATGGACTGCGATGCGGAGCTGTCGCACCAGCGTGACGGTATCGCGCTCGACATTGTGCAGAAGAATTGCCGCGGCATTCCAGCGGTCGAAGACTTCCCAGGTGAGCCTGTGCGGCGCCCTGCCCTCGCGGAAGAAATCGAAGGTGATGGCGCGCAGATGGCTCCAGCCTTTCCACAGAGTCTTGTCTTCCCGGATGGCGATCCGGGCCTTGTCGAAAATGCTCATGTTTATGCTTTTCTCATCCAAACTTTATTGTCGTGGAAGGCGGCACCGCCATGGGGCGCTGCCGGATCGGCGCCGGTCAAAACATTGATGCCCTCGCCGTCGAGATGGCTCTTGTTCGGCCAGAGACCTTCGGCGACCAGCACGCCCGGCTTCACGGCATCGGTGATCTTCGCATGGATGCGGAGTTCCCCTCTACCATTACCCAGGCGGACGACGTCCCCTTCGGCCAAGCCAAGGCCCAAGGCATCGGCCGGGTTGACCATGACTTCGGGGCGGCCTTCCTTGTCGCGCGAGGTCTTGGTCTCGGCGAATGTGGAGTTCAGGAAGTTGCGCGCCGGTGACGTGGCAAGCCGGAATGAGTGCTCCGCATCGGCGGTTTCGATCAGGTCGACCTGGTCAGGATAGACCGGCAGCGATTTGACCGGCCCGAGCGAGCCGAGCCTTGCCGGCGGCTTGTTCGGCGCGGGCGTATTTTCCCAATCCGGCTTGAAGCGGAACTTGCCGTCCGGGTGGCCAAAGCCGTTCAGGTAATGCGCATCCTCGAAGGCCGGCTGGCAGTCGAGCCACTTGTCCTCGATCAGCGTGTCGAAATCCGGCTTGCCGCTGACATAAAGCATGCGCTCGATGTGCTCCCGCTCGGTCTTGCCGAAGCCGGGCCGATCGGCGACGCCGAGGCGCTTGGCCAGTTCCTCGATGACGAAGAGGTTGGTGCGCACCAAGGGTGGTGCCTCGACGAGCTTAGGCCCGAGCAAGATATGGCTCTGGCCACCGCCGCGATAGATGTCGTCGTGCTCGACAAACATGGTGGCGGGCAGCACGATATCGGCGAGTTCCGCCGTCTCGGTCATGAACTGCTCGTGCACGGCAACGAAGAGGTCGTCGCGCAGGAAGCCTTGTTTCACGAGGCGCTGTTCAGGCGCGACATTCACCGGATTGGTGTTCTGGACGATCACCGCATCGACCGGGCCGCGATGGCGTAGAGCTTCCGCGTCCCCCGTCAGGACACGACCGATCTGCGACTGGTCGAGCATGCGGATATCGGGGTCGACCAAAGCAGTGCCCATCAGCTCTGCCTTGTTGAGCTGGAAGATGTCGCTGTTCGAGTGAAAGGCGCCGCCGCCCTCGTGTTGCCAGGAGCCAAGCACGGTCGCGAGTGACAGGGCCGCATGCATCGAGACCGCGCCATTACGGCTGCGCGTGAAGCCGTAGCCGAGGCGGAAGAAACTCTTCTTCGTCTGGCCGACGAGACGGGCGAAGGCCTCGATCTCTTCGACGGAGAGACCGGTGATGGCCGAGGCCCATTCCGGCGTCTTGTCTTTCAGATGCGCTTCGAGACCTGCCGGATCATCGGCGAATTTCGCCATGTATGCGCGGTCGGCATAACCATCGCGGAAGGCGACATGCATGGCAGCGCAGGCGAGCGCCGCATCCGTTCCGGGCTTCAGAATCAAGGCCATGTCGGCCTGCTTCATCGTCGGATTGTCGTAGATGTCGATCACGACGATCTTGGCGCCACGGTCCTTGCGGGCCTTGACCGCGTGGGTCATCACATTGACCTGGGTCGCGACCGCATTGGTGCCCCAGATCACGACGCAATCGGAGACGGCCATTTCACGCGGATCAGGCCCGCGCAGCGTGCCGGTGCCCATGACATAACCGGTCCAGGCCATGTTGGTGCAGATCGTGCCGAAGAAGCCGGAATATTTCTTCGCGTGACGCAGGCGCTCGATCGAGTCGCGCTGCACGAGACCCATGGTGCCGGCGTAGAAGTAAGGCCAGACGGCTTCGGAGCCGTGGCGCTGCTCGGCCTTGACGAAGGCCTCGGCGATTTCGTCGAGGGCGGCTTCCCAAGTGACGTCCTGCCACTGCCCCGCCCCCTTGGCGCCGGCCCGGCGAACCGGTTTCATCAACCGGTCGGGATGATAGAGCCGCTCGGCATACCGCGCGACCTTGGCGCAGATGACGCCCGCCGTATAGCTGTTCTCGGTTGCGCCGCGCATGCGACCGATGCGACCGTCCTCCGTCAGTTCGACGTCGAGGGCGCAGGTGGATGGACAGTCATGCGGACAGGCCGTATGACCGACCGACCGGTTTCGGATGGGGCTCTGAATGTTCATGCGCCGGTTATAGGCCAAGGCCTGAACGCTCAAAAGCCCCATTCGAACAATTCATCACTGCCATCGGAAGCCCTCATGAATTATCGCCATATCTATCACGCGGGCAATTTTGCCGATGTCTTGAAGCATCTCGTTCTGTCGCGGCTGATCGTCTACCTGCAGCAGAAGGACAAGGCGTTCCGTGTGCTCGACACCCATGCCGGCATCGGACTCTACGACCTTTCCTCCGAGGAGGCGCAGAAGACCGGCGAATGGCTGGAAGGGATCGGCAAGGTCATCGATGCCGAGCTGCCGGATAAGGTCGCCGAGATCATGGCGCCCTATCTCGACGCGGTGAAGGCTCTCAACCCGGATCGCGTGGCCGGAGGGCCGCTTGCCAAATATCCCGGCTCGCCGAAGCTCTCCCGCGATCTCTTCCGCCCACAGGACCGACTGTCGGCGATGGAACTGCATCCCGAGGACGCGCGGGCGCTTTCCCGCCTTTTCGAGGGCGATTTCCAAGTGCGCGTGACCGAACTCGACGGCTGGCTGACGCTCAACGCGCATCTGCCGCCGAAGGAAAAGCGCGGCATCGTGCTGGTCGATCCTCCCTTCGAGATCGAGGGCGAATATGAACGGTTGGTCGATGGGCTCGCCAAGGCGCATCGACGCTTTGCCAATGGCGTCTATTGCCTGTGGTATCCGATCAAGAAGGGCGCGCCCATCAAGGAATTCCACGAGGCGCTGCAGGCGTTGGAAATCCCGAAGATGCTGTGCGCTGAACTTCACATCAAAAGCGACCGCGAGCAGACCGGCCTTTCTGGCACCGGCCTCGTCATCGTTAATCCGCCCTTCACCCTGAAGGACGAGATGCATCTTGCACTTCCCGAGCTGAAGCGGCTGATGGCGCAGGATCGCTATGCCTCGCATCGCTGCTTCTGGCTGCGTGGGGAAGAGTGACCGTCCTTGGCGCTACCCTGGTGGTGGCGCATGCCTTCCCAATTGCGATCGTTCGAAAAGGACGATCACGATCAGTGCCATGGCGAAGGGCACGATCAGATAGAAGAGCCGGAAGACCAGCAGCGCCGCGATGACGTCCGCATGGTCCATGTCGGGCAGACCGGTCACGAAGAGAAGCTCCAAGACGCCTAGACCGCCGGGTGCGTGGGATATGAGCGCCGCCGAAAACGAAATCAGGAAGATCCCGAGCACGACGATGAAGCCTGGATTTCCGGCCTCGGGCAGGACGAAATAGATGATTCCGGCTGCCCCGATCAGCTCGAGAGGCCCGATCACCAGTTGCTGGGCAACCAGTTCCGGACGGGGATAGGCGAGCTGGAAGGAGCGGATCTTGAGCGGCTTCAGGTGGAGCAAACTGCCGAGGACGTAAAGTCCGACGAGAGCCAGCAGAATGATGCCGGTGGTGGTGGAAGCCTTGACCGGCATGACGTCGACGAAACGCTCGGCGATACCTGGCTTCAGCACCAGAACGAGTCCCATCAGAAGGATGGTGCCGAGGGCGAAGGTGAAGGAGCAGATTGCCACGAGACCGCCGACCTCCGAGCCCGTCAGGCCCTTGGACGTATAGGCTCGATACCGCACGACCGCTCCCGAAAAGACCGAGGCGCCGACATTGTGCGACAGGGCATAGGCGGTGAACGAAGTGACGGTGATGAACAGCCAGCCGACAGAGCGCCCGAGATTTTGCAAGGCAATCCGGTCATATCCCGCGAGTGCGGCATAGGCGACGAGCGTCGACATGAAAGCCAGCATCCACTGCGTCGCGCTGATCCGATCGAGGCTCTCACCGATCTCGTCGATCGAAAGCCCCCGGACCTCGCCGAGCAGCAGCCAGATCGAAAAACAGATCGTGACCAATCCGACGACCGGCCAGAAATACTTGCTGAATTTCATTGCACCATGCCTGTCTGTCGTCCCTCTCGGCCACTCCTGCGTTTCGGGCGAGTCAGCCGCCCATGGAAGGCCAGACCTTAAGGATTCGTGTCGCGATTGAAACCCTCGCGCCGTCCTCCTTTCGGCGGTAGCGGATAAATGGCAGGCCTTGATCCGTCGCCTTGAGCCTCTAAAACTCGTGTCACCATCGAGAATGCGGGAAGGGAGAGCCCATGCGAGAGCCGATCAAGTTTGCGTCAGAGAACCTTCGATGCGGACGAGTGTCCTGAGATGCGCCAGTTCGCCGGGATTGCCGCACTTGCCGTCACGATGACGATCGCCGGAGCCTACTGGTTGAGTGGCAGGATGGCCGCGCCGGAACCAGTGGCCGCCGATCGGGGAGCCGTCGGTGAGGACAGAAACGTCACCGACACCGCCGTAACAGAGTGGCAACCAGCAGAGGCGCAAGCCGATTTCGACTTCTATGTGCTAGCCCTATCCTGGTCGCCGACCTTCTGCGACAGCGAGGCGGCTGGACGCAATCGCGAGCAATGCGGAGAGGACAAGGACTTCGGCTGGGTGGTGCACGGGCTCTGGCCGCAGAACGAGAGCGGCTGGCCGGAAAACTGCCCGACATCAGAAGGCGACAGGGTACCCCAGCGGATCGGTCGATCGGTAATCGACATCATGCCGAGCATGGGACTGATCGGCCATCAGTGGCGCAAACACGGGTCCTGCTCCGGTCTTGCCATGAGCGACTACTTCAGCCTCGTGCGCCAAGCCTATGATACCATTCGCATTCCTGACGAGCTGTCCGATGGTGATAGCCAAAGCCGGACTTCGCCGCAGGCCGTCGAGGCCGCATTCATCCGCAGCAATCCGGGACTTCCCCGCTCGGCAGTGGCGGTGACCTGTGATAGGGAGAGAATCGACGAAGTCAGGATCTGTCTCGACCGCTCCCTTGGCTTCCGAGCCTGTCCGGATGTCGATAGCCGCTCCTGCCGCCGATCCGAAATCCTCATCCCGCCCACGCGCTGACCCCGCAACGAGAGCCACAGGAAACCATCATGAAGCTGCTCTTCGCGCCCGCCTCTCCCTATTCCTCCAAAGTCCGCATGGCGGCCCGCCATCTCGGCATCGAGCTGGAGGAGATCAGGGTCAATACGGCGGAAAATCCGTCCGAACTGGTCGATGCCAATCCGCTCGGCAAGATCCCGACGCTGATTGCCGACGATGGCATCGCCATCTTCGACAGCCGCGCGATCATGCACTACCTGAACCGGCTCTCGGACAAGCGCCTCTATCCGAAGAAGGACGAGAGGCGGACCGAAGCCGAAGTTCTGGAGGCGCTGGCCGACGGGATCGCCGACTGCCTGCTGGCCATCGTCTACGAGAAGCGCTTCCGGCCGCCGGAACTCGTGAGCCAGGACGCGATCGACCGCCAGTGGGCGAAGATCAATCGCAGCCTCGACCATCTGGACAAACATCTTCCGAAGATCGGCAAGAAGCTGCATGGCGGGCATTTCGCGCTCGCCGCCACACTCGGATACCTGATGCTGCGCTTTCCCGGCGAGTGGGAACAGGGTCGGGCCGCGCTCACCGAATGGCCGGCGAAGTTCGCCAAGCATTTCGAGCCTTATCCTGCGCTTCGGCCGAAGGCCTGAAGGCCCTTTGGCCGCACCCCACAACAAAAAAGCCGGGATCGCTCCCGGCTTTCTTTATTTCAGGACTGATCCGCTGATCAGAACTTCACGCCCATGCCAACCTTGACGGAGTGGTCGTCGAAGCCCTTCGAGATGGCAGAGCCGGTGCCGAGGTCGAAGTCGCGCTTCTGATAGTCGCTGTAGCGATACTCGACGCGCGCGGTGATGTTGTCGGTGACGAAGGTTTCGACACCGGCGCCAACCGTGTAACCGGCAGCCAGCTTCTCGTCGTTCGTGCCATTGCCTTCCAGCTCGTGGTTGGCAACAGCCACACCGGCCGTACCGTAGACGAGGAAGGGGTTCAGGTCGTAGCCGACGCGGCCGCGGATCGAGCCGTTGACGCCCTGGGTGCCCTTGAGGGTACCTGCAGCTGCATCAGTGCCGGCAGAGCCGTCTTCACCGGCATAGCTGAGGTCGGCTTCGCCACCGTAGACGATCGAGCCGCTCTGCATGTTGTAACCGCCATAGACGGTGCCGCCGACGCCATCGGCGTCACGGCCGTCGTTCGAGCCGGTGAACTTGCCCATGTCATAGGTGATGCCGCCACCGAGATAAGCACCCGACCAGTTGCCGGCCGGCGCAGAGTAGGATTCGGTGGCAGCCGGCGCTTCCGGTGCCTGATAGATGGCGTCAGCAGCCTGGGCGGCGAAAGCGACGACGGTGGTGGCGGATGCCAGAAGCATGATCTTGAGGTTACGCATGTTACTCTCCTTTACAGTTCCGGGCCGCACTTCAATCAGAACCAACGGCGGCCTGAACGTTATTGGGTATTCCCTGCCCGTTCCGAATGTACATTTGGCGGCCAATTGAGGAATTGAAAGAGCCGAAATGTGAATTCATTGTGGCACAGTAGTGACCAAATCGGGACGTTGCTTAAAAGACACAAACGATTCGTTAACCATAACAAATAGTTTACGGTTTTGCTTGAGTCTATTTTAAAGTTGTACTGAACATATACTCATGCATCACCGAGCTAAACGCAGGAGAAGATTCCGCGAAGTGCTGTTTAAATATCATGTCAGCGCCATATATGCAGCGCACCAACCCTGACGACGCAAGGTAATCCGATGCAAAACGGCATCCCCAAGGTGGCTTTGGTCACCGGCTCCGCGAAACGACTTGGTCGCGCCATTGCCGAAGACTTGGCAGAACATGGTTTCGCCGTGGCCTTGCATGCGAACGGCTCGTTCGAGGCAGCAGAAACCGTCGCTCGGGAGTTGAGGTCGCAGGGAAAGCGTGCGATCGCGCTTCAGGCGGATCTGGGTAACATTTCCGAGATTGGGACACTCATGGAGCGGACGGTGGCCGAATTCGGCCCCGTCGGCTTGCTCGTCAACAATGCGTCTGTGTTCGAAGACGACACGGCCGTCGAATTCGACGCCCAGATATTCGATCGGCACTTCGATGTGCATGTGCGGGCGCCTGCCGTGTTGAGCGGCGCACTGGTCAAGGCATTACCTGAGGATCGATCGGGGCTCATCGTCAACATCATCGATCAACGCGTGCTGGCGCTGAAGCCCACCTTCTTCTCCTATACGCTGTCGAAATCCACGCTCTGGACGGCGACCAAGACACTGGCTCAGGCGTTTGCGCCGCGCGTCCGGGTGAATGCGATCGGCCCGGGCCCGACGCTGATCTCAGAGCGGCAGCGGCCGGAGGATTTCCAGGCGCAGGTGGACAGTCTTCCGCTCAAGCGCGGCCCTTCGCTCGACGAATTCGGCCGCACGATCCGCTTTCTTTTTGACACGCCGTCGATCACCGGCCAAATGATCGCCTTGGATGGGGGCCAGCATCTGATTTGGCACGGTACGGAGATCAATGAATGAATGGAGGAAAGCTGCCCGACGGCGGCGTTCTCTATGACGGAACGGAAGAGGACGACGACGACATCGTCGTCGAGGTCGAGCCGGCGCGTGCCGGGATCGAGATCGACTGGCATGTGGATGGGCTGGACGAGACCGGGCTTACCGGCGCCGATCTGATTGCCGAATTCGTCAAGCGCCTGCCGAACGCGCCCGGTGTCTACCGGATGCTGAACAAGGACCGCGAGGTCATGTATGTCGGCAAGGCGCGCAGCCTGAAGAAGCGCGTCAGCAACTATGCCCAGGGCCGCGTGCATTCGAACCGCCTGTCTCGCATGGTGCGGGACACCGTGCACATGGAATTCGTCACGACCCGCACCGAGGTCGAGGCGCTGCTTCTCGAAGCCAATCTGATCAAGCGGCTGCGTCCCCGCTTCAACGTGCTTCTGCGCGATGACAAGAGCTTTCCCTATATCCTGATCACGGGCGACAGTCGGTCTCCCGCGATCTACAAGCATCGTGGCGCCCGTGCCAGCAAGGGCGACTATTTCGGCCCCTTTGCCTCGGCCAGCGCCGTTGGCCGCACGATCAACTCGCTGCAGCGGGCGTTTCTCCTGCGCACCTGCACCGACAGCGTCTTCGAAAGCCGCACGCGCCCCTGTCTGCTCTATCAAATCAAGCGCTGTTCGGGTCCCTGCACCCATGAGATCAGCGACGAGGATTATTCCGGCCTCGTGCGCGAAGCCAAGGACTTCCTTTCGGGCAAGAGCCAGAACGTCAAGGAAGCCATGGCCCGCGCGATGAACGAGGCGGCCGAAGACCTCGACTTCGAGCGCGCCGCCGTGTTTCGCGATCGTCTCGCCGGGCTCAGCCATGTCCAGAGCCATCAGGGCATCAACCCGGCCGGTGTCGAGGAAGCCGATGTCTTCGCCATCCATCACGAAGGCGGGCTCTCCTGCATCCAGGTCTTCTTTTTCCGGGCCAGCCAGAACTGGGGCAACCAGGCCTATTTTCCCAAGGCCGATCCGCAGCTCAGCGCGGCGGAAGTACTCAACTCGTTCCTTGCCCAGTTTTATGACGACAAACCCGTGCCGCGGCTGATCCTGCTGTCGGAAGAGGTGGACGAGCAGGATCTGCTGGCCACGGCGCTTTCCGAAAAGGCGGGCCACAAGGTGGCAATCAGCGTGCCGCAGCGCGGGGAAAAGAAGGATCTCGTCGATCACGTGAATTCCAATGCCCGCGAGGCGCATGGGCGGAAACTGGCCGAAACCGCCTCGCAGTCGCGCCTGCTGGCGGGTCTCGCCGAGACCTTCCAGCTGCCTTACGTGCCGCGCCGCATCGAGATCTACGACAACTCCCATATCATGGGCACCAATGCCGTCGGCGGCATGGTGGTCGCCGGGCCGGAAGGCTTCGTGAAGGGCCAGTATCGCAAGTTCAACATCAAATCGACCGACATCACGCCGGGCGACGACTTCGGCATGATGCGGGAGGTAATGACCCGCCGCTTCTCGCGCCTGCTGAAGGAAGAAGGGAAGCCGGATCGCAGTGCGGCCCTGGAGGACAACGCTGACGCCGGCTTCCCCGCCTGGCCGGATGTGATCCTCATCGACGGCGGCCAGGGGCAGATGTCGGCCGTGCGCAAGATCCTCGACGAACTCGACATCACCGACAGCGTGATTGCGATCGGCGTCGCCAAGGGTGTCGACCGTGATGCCGGCCGCGAACGCTTCTTTGTCCAGGGCAAGCCGGACTTCACCCTGCCCCCGCGCGATCCGGTTCTCTATTTTATCCAGCGCATGCGCGACGAAGCCCACCGCTTCGCGATCGGGTCCCACCGGGCGCGGCGCAAGAAGGAAATGGTGAAAAACCCACTCGACGAGATCGCCGGCATCGGCCCGACCCGCAAGCGGGCACTGCTGCAGCATTTCGGCACGGCAAAGGCCGTGTCGCGGGCGGCGATCAGTGACCTGATGGCGGTCGAGGGCATTTCCGAGGCTGTCGCCCGGCTGATCTACAATCATTTTCACGAAAGCAGCGGTGACTGACACGGAAACGACGCATCCGGGGTCGAGAGGTTCGAAAAGGTCATTCAAAATTCTTAGGTTGACGGCCTCGACCGAAAACCTTCACATCTATTGAAGCACCAGAATACAAAGACAGGGCATCATGGCTTCGCGCGCATACAATATTCCCAATCTCCTCACCTACGCCCGCATTTTGGCCGTGCCGCTGATCGTTGTCTGCTTCTTTGTTGAAGGCCGGCTGCAGAGTTCCGACTTCGCCCGTTGGACCGGCCTTGCGATCTTCATTGTCGCGTCGATCACCGACTATCTCGACGGCTATCTCGCCCGGATCTGGAACCAGACCTCAAATATTGGCAAGATGCTCGACCCGATCGCGGACAAGCTTCTGATCGCCTCGGTGCTGCTGCTGATGGCGGCCGATGGAACGATCGCCGGATGGTCACTCTGGGCGGCGATCACCATTCTCTGCCGCGAGATCCTGGTTTCGGGTCTTCGAGAATATCTCGCGGCGCTGAAGGTGTCCGTGCCGGTGACACAGATCGCCAAGTGGAAGACGACGGCGCAGATGTTCGCGCTCGCCTTCCTGCTCGCCGGCCCCGCCGGCGACAAGATCTTGCCCTATACGACTGAAGCCGGCATCACGCTGCTTTGGATCGCCGCGATCCTGACCATCTATACCGGCTATGACTATTTCCGCGCCGGCGCGAAGCACATGGTGGATTGAGATGGTGAAGGTCGTTTACTTCGCCTGGGTTCGCGAGCGGATCGGCAAGGGCGAGGAAGAACTCGACATTCCGGCCGAGGTAAAGACGGCCGGCGAACTGGTCGCCTGGCTTGCAACGCTCGGCGAAGGCTATGAGGAGGCGCTGCGCTTTCCCAAGGCGATCCGGGTGGCGGTCAATCAGGAGCATGTCGAGCACCACGAACTAATCGCGGGCGCCCGCGAGATTGGCATCTTCCCACCGATGACCGGGGGCTGAAGGGCTCGCGCCGCTGGAGTTCATGACCATGACGGCCAAGCCCACACCAATCATCCGTGTCCAACGGGACGACTTCGATGCGGCCGCCGAGGCGCGGGCACTCACGGCCGGACGCCGGGATGTCGGCGCGCTCGTCTCCTTCGTCGGCCTCTGCCGCGACGAAGCGGGCACGCTGGCCGCACTCGAGCTCGAACATTATCCCGGCATGGCCGAGGCGGAGATGCAGCGGATCTGCGAACTGGCGATAGACCGCTTCTCCCTGCTCGGGCTCACAGCCATCCATCGCTTCGGACGGATCGAAGCCGGAGAGCAGATCGTGCTCGTGATCGCCGCGGCACCGCATCGGCAGGCGGCCTTTGACGGCGCGAACTTCGTCATGGATTTCCTCAAGACCTCTGCTCCCTTCTGGAAGAAGGAACACGGGCGGGACGGGACAAGCGGCGCCTGGATCGACGCCAAGGATGCGGACGACAGCGCCAGGGACCGCTGGCTTACGGAATGATGCGTTCCAGGCGGCTGATCACCAGAAGCCAGACCAGAGCGGAGATGATGACGGCATCACGCCAGATCTGTGGCCCGTAGGCTCCCCAGAACTGCTCGGCGAAACCGACGGCGGCCGCGCCCAATGCCGACCGCAGCGGATGCGAAGATCCGCCAACGGCGGCAATCAGAACCACCTTCAGCCCGAACATCAGGCCCGCACCGAAATCCATAGTGCCATAGAGAGCCGTTGCCGACAGGCCGCCGAGTGCCGCCATGGATGCAGCGCCCATCAGCGCGAGCACGAAAATCCTGTCGGCATCGACACCGACAAGGCGCGCCGCCAGCGTATCCTGGCAGACAGCCTGCCAAAGGCGCCCTGCCCGGCTCGCCGTCAGCAGCCAATGCCCGGCCGCGACCAGCGCGAGCATCAGGCCGACATGCAGGATCTGCAGTCGGGTGAGCCCGAGTGACACGCCATCGACGAGAAAGAGGGTGACGAACTGCTGCCCCATGGGCGGTAGCCAGAGGCTTCGGGTGTCGAGCGCGAGCCGCGCGCCTTCCGAGAGCAGGAGAACCATTCCGAGTGACGCGACGATCACAGCATTCGGCGAGTGCCGGTGCAGCGGCATCATGACATGGCGGGCGTTCCAGTAACCTGCGAGCAGCGCATAAGCGAAACCGGAGAGCAGGCCGAGGCCGAGCGCCGCGGGCGAGACGAGATAGAGGCGGTTCCAGCCCAAATCGGTGAACAGGAGACAGATCTGACCGGCAAAGGCCATCAGCGCTCCGAAGGTGATGTCCGGCCGCTTCGTCACCCCGAAGGCGAGCGAATAACCAAAGGCCAGCAAGGCGTAGAGGCTCGCCATGGGCAGCGCGTTCAGGAGCTGTTGCAGCAGATAGGCCATGCGGTCCTCCAGCCGCATTTATAACTATCAAAATGCATTTTACCAGTTATATTGAGCCATGACCTTTTCCTGGACCCCGCACCGCTTCGTCGGTGGCGCACTGGCGCTCGATGTCGCGAACAGTGTCATCCTGCGGCACGAGCCGGAGGGGCGGCGCGACCGTTTCGCCTTGCCGGAGCAACTCGCGGCTTTCCCGGAGGCGGCTTCGCTGCTCTCCGGCGAACGAGACAGGTTCGGTGTCCTGCGGCCTGTGCCGCCGCAAAACGCGACGCTGTTCCTGGAATTGCGTGAGGCGATCGACGCCTATTTCCGCAACCGCGTGCGGGGGGAAGCGAGCCGGCAGCAACTTGCGACGCTGCTGGAGGTGAGCGCCACGGCCCTGCGCGCATCACCGGGCGACGACAGCCTCGAGGCTGCGACCGCGCATTCGGCGCTCGGCCTCATCTGTGAACCCGAGCCCGAACGCATGAAGATCTGCTTCAATTGCGGATGGCTGTTCATAGACCGCAGCAAGAACCGCAGCCGGACATGGTGTGACATGGCGGTCTGCGGGAACCGGGTGAAGGCAAGCCGCCACTATCATCGCAACAAGAAGGAGATCTCGCCATGAGGGCGATCACGATCGGGGCTGGCCTGCTGATTGGCCTCGTATCTCTGGTGGGCTGCCAGCGTGAAGATCTGGACGAGCCGCTGAAGCTATCCGGCAAGGTGTTCATCTTCAATTATCGCGTGGCAGAGGCGACCTATGTGGTGACGCTCGCCCGCAACGGGCCGCTGCCCGAGCCGAGCTTCGCCGAAGCGACATTCGAGAACCCCGCGGGCGGTGAAGCTTTGATCACCCGCACCAAGATCTTTCCCTTCTGGCAAAAGGTGTCGCTCGAAAGTCCCCCGGTGCGTTGCGTCGTGAAGGATCATCCCTATGCGATCTCGATCAAGGTTCTCGATGGCAAGGGCGCGGTGTTACAGACGATCGACACGACGCTGACATCGAGCCTCGACCAGTCCATCCTGCCGGGCAAGCCGCTTGTCGTCGGCCCGGTCTACACACCCAATCCGGATGTCTACGGAGCGGACGGGACGGTCGATTACGCCCAGGAGACCTCCTGCCCAGACGTTGCCGCCCGATGATCGCCACTTATGGGAATGCCTTGTCCGCAGACGAAAAAACCGGAGCCTTTCGGCCCCGGTTCATCAATTCTTCCAATGCCTTGAGGCTTGAGCCTCAAAACTTGATTCAGCCGACGATCTCGGTGTCGGCGAACCAGTACTTGATTTCCTGGGCAGCGGTTTCCGGAGCGTCCGAACCGTGAACCGAGTTCTCGCCGATCGAGAGGGCGAACATCTTGCGGATCGTGCCTTCGTCGGCATTGGCCGGGTTGGTGGCGCCCATGATTTCGCGGTTCTTCAGGATGGCGTTTTCGCCTTCGAGAACCTGAACGACGGTCGGGCCGGAGGTCATGCCTTCAACCAGTTCGCCGAAGAAGGGGCGTTCCTTGTGAACGGCGTAGAAGCCTTCGGCTTCGCGCTGGCTCATCCATACGCGCTTGGAAGCGACGACGCGCAGGCCGTTGTCTTCGAAGACCTTGGTGATCGCACCGGTCAGGTTGCGCTTAGTGGCATCGGGCTTGATCATCGAGAAGGTGCGTTCAATCGCCATCTGTCTCATCCTTTTGTCTGTCAGGGAAAGTGGGCGGTATCTACCCGCCCCGAATCGCGAAGACAAGAGGGGTTCACGAATTTCACGCCGACGTCATAATCGGGCTCCCGCAGCCTTACGCCACGGCCCGGGCAACACCCTGGTGGAGATCGAGGCAGCGAACGAACCAGCGGCTGACCGGGTCATCCTCCGGCAGGTGAAGGGATCCCGTGGTAATCCTCAGCCACTGCAGCGCACCGAACAGGATGTAGTCGCCAAACAGCGGCTTTTCGCCACCGACAAAGGGCTGGAAAGACAGCATGTGGCGAAGTGGCTGGAGCGCTGCCGGCAGCGCGGCGATCGCCGCATCCCGTCCGGCTGCGATCTCCTCAAGGCTCTTGCCAAGACGCTCTTCCCGGCTCTTGCGGAAATAGGCCTGGTCAATGGGGTCCAGCATATCGTGGATGTCGATCAGCGCGATGCGGGTGATTGCGCCATGGACGACATGCTGTGCATAGCCCTCCACCAGCCGCGCCGCCGCCTCGCCGCCCGGACCGCCGAAGAGGCTCGGCGCATCCGGATAGGCTTCTTCGAGATATTGCGCGATCCGGAAGCTGTCGGAGACCAGTTCCTGTCCGTCCCGTAGAACCGGAACGGTCTTGGAAGCGCCATTCTCCACCGTCGGGATCGCTGTGAAAGCCAGCGGGCGTTCTTCAAATACGAGCCCCTTGTGATGCAGTGCCATCACGACCTTCCAGCAATGCGGTGAAAAAGGGCGGGCTGCGTTGGTGCCGCAGAGAGAATAGAGGGTGATCGTCATTGGCGTCTCCTGATGTCTCGCCAGACAACCGCATCACGGAGCTTGATGCAAATCAGCAATTTTCATGGAACCCATCAGCCCCATTGCTCTCAAATCGGTCTAGTCTGAGCGACGATCGCAATCAGGAGAACGAGATGCAGAACTACCAGATGCTCGCCGAGTACAATGCCTGGGCCAACCGGCTCCTCTACGCGGCCGTTGGAGAACTCTCCGACGAAGAGCTGGAGCGGGACACCGGCGCCTTCTTCGGTTCCGTCTTCGCAACCCTCAGCCACATCCTGACCGCCGACCGTGTCTGGCTCAACCGTTTCACCGGTGAAGGCCCGAAGCCGATGGCGCTCGATGAGCGTCCCTATGAGCGGTTCGACGACCTGCGTGCCGCGCGGGTGGAAGAGGACGATCGCTTCATCCGCTATACCCGCAGCCTGACGCCCGACGCGATCGAGCAGCCGTTTACCTATTCGCCGGTCAGTTCACCCGAGGTCGTGACGCAGAAGCTCTGGCCTGCCCTCACCCATGTCTTCAACCACCAGACCCATCACCGCGGACAGGTGCATGTGGGATTGACCGGGATGGGAAAACCAAGCCTCAGCCTCGACCTCGTCTATTTCGTCCGCGGCGAAGGCAAGGCCTGGATGTGAGGGGTGGCATCGCCCCTTCATAAGTTGCGGGCTGATGAACAAAAAAAGAGGCCGCAATCATCGCGGCCTCTTCTATTTGGCACTCGCGCTGGAGCCTAACGCTGTCAGGCGGCCCGTCGGGTAGCGTAACCTGTCTTCGAGCCGACCTGGAACTGGGCCATCAGCTGATCGAGTGTCGTTGCCTCCTGCACGAGTTGCTCGATGGCAGCGCTGGATTCTTCGACCATCGCCGCGTTCTGCTGGGTATCCCGATCGATCTGGCCAATAGCTGAATCGATTTCGGCAAGCCCCTGTGCCTGGCTCCTGGCACCATCGATGATCTTGCAGATCTCCCGGCTGATCGCCTGAACCTCGGTCGAAATCGTGCTCAGGGCCTCGCCCGCTTGGTCGACCAGCGAGACACCGTGGCGGACTTCTTCGCCTGATGTGTTGATCAGCGCCTTGATCTCCTTCGCCGCATTGGCGGAGCGCTGCGCAAGTTCGCGAACCTCCTGGGCGACGACCGCGAATCCCTTGCCGGCCTCACCGGCACGGGCCGCTTCGACGCCTGCATTGAGCGCCAGCAGGTTTGTCTGGAAGGCAATTTCATCGATGACGCCGATGATGTTGGAAATCGACTGCGACGACTGCTCGATGCGGCTCATGGCGGAGACGGCATCGGTGACGATCGTGCCGGAGCGCTCCGCACCGGTTCTCGCCTGATTGACCAGTTTGCCGACCGAGTCTGCGACGGATGCCGTGTCCTTGACCGTCGACATGACGCTGGACAAGGCGCTTGCGGTTTCCTCGACCGAGACGGCCTGACGTTCGCTTCTGGCAGAGAGATCGTTGTTGGCCTGACTTATCTGGCCCGTGCCGTTCCGCAGTACCGAGGCAACCTGCCCCACTTGGGACACGACAACTTCGAGCTTTTGGACTGATGCGTTGAAGGAAGTCCGCAATTCATCAAGGGGGCCGGAGAAGGCCGTGTCGATGCGGCAGGACAGATCGCCATCCGCCAGCTTCTGCAAGGACTTCGCGAGTTCGGCCACGGCAAAATCGACGGCGTCGGCTTCCCGCGCCTTTTCTGACTCCCGCTTGCGGCGTTCAGCTTCTGCCGCAGCATCCGTACGTCTGGCGTGATCGGCCATCTCAACGGCCTCGCGCTCGGCGGCAACGGCTTCGGCGACGGACTTGTCGGAGACATCGAAAGCCTTGACGACCGCCGAGGTCAGGGCGATCAGGACGATGCTCTGCACGATCAGCACGACCGCATGCAGAACGACGCGCGAGAAGTCGGAATCACCCGGAAAGACCGCCAGGGGCATCGCGACATACAGCAGCAGATGGTGGACCGCGACGAGCGCGGCGTAACCGATGATGGCACGCCAGTCGATCCAGGCGGCGCAGATGGCAAGGCTTGCGAAGAAGTACATATGCAGGTCGATCTGCAGCGGCGATCCCTGGAATGCAAAGACCAGGATGGCGACCGTTGCCGCATTGGCCATGGAGGTGACCATGCGGGTGGTCGCGCCAGTGCGATCCTGTGCCCACAGCAAGGTGGCCGGTACCAGCAGGACGAGGGTCGCCAGGATCATCATCCAGTCGGCGCCCTCTTCGCGCACGAGGTTGCGGATCAAGATCAAGGCAAAGTTGATCCAGAGCAGTCCGACGATGCCGTAGGAGACCCTGTCTCTGAGCTTCTTCAGTTCATTCATGTGTTCATTCCTTGCAGGCAACCGAGTGCCAGATCATGGTTGATGACGAGCAAAGCGCCCGCATCGAGTAGCCGCTCCGGAAAATCCGGGGCTGGCGAATATGCGACCGACATCCAGGGCACGCTTCCAGCCCAGACGAAAGCGCCGTCTGCCCGGTCGATGACGGCCATCGAACCGGCCGCATTTGCAGCCGGTGAAGTTACGACGAGGACGAAGGGTCCGGACGGCCTTGCCGCGATGACAGCGACAACGGCGACCGCCAGCGAGAAGTAGACAGCGGGAATGAGGGACTTCATGATGCCTACGGATGTTCGCCGGTCGAGTGCTTGTTAAGCGCTTCCCCGGCCTGCTCTGAGGACATCATTTAGAACACATACATCTCTAAATAATAATTAACTGAAGGGCAGAAACCCCTCATTCCTCAGGGGAATTTCGATTTGACAAAAGCCAAGGGAAAGCCCTTGAAGCACCTGTATGCCTTAACCGTTTCGTATGTGATGCCGTGTTACGAGACCTGAATTCCGTGGGAATAGTTCCGACTTCCCGCAGGTTAAGCGCAACTCATCGCATGATCAGGACGGTTTTGATGAGCGGACTTCCAGACGATCTCCAGAAGATCACAGTCTTCATGCTGAAGCATCAGATCGCAGGGCTTCCCCGCAACTTCGAACTTGTCCATGAAGCCTTTACAGGCGGCAATTCGGATCTTGCGCGCGAGCTTTCAGCCCTTGGTGCCCGCCCGACACAATCGGCGCTCGACCAGCTCGGCCTCAAGCACAGGCTTGCCGGCCATTGCGGTGTCTCGGCCGAGCGCTTGCAGGATGAAACGCTTAAGACGCTGACGCGGCTCAGCGACCAGCTGTCACTCGGCCTGACACAGAAGCGGGCCTTTACGAACTCCGTTGAGGGCGTCATCCGCTCGATCCGCGAGGATGTCAGTGTCGGTATTGACCAGTTGCTCGGCGAACTGGATCTGCTCTCCTCGATTGCCAGAGACATGATCAAGGCGGAAACCGCACTCTCCTCCGATGTGGCCGAGGGGCTGGACAGCCTGAATGCTGCAGACCGTGCCATTCGCGCGGCGCAGGCTGCGATGAAGCGCGATCATCTGACCGGGCTTGCGAACCGCATCAGCCTCTTCCAGACACTGGAGGAGGCCCATTCGGCCGCCTCGGCGGCCAAGCCGAGCGCGCTCGTGCTGATCGAAATCCTCGACCTTCCCGCTCTGCAGCACCAGTATGGCGCCGAGGCCGTGAGCAAGCTGATCAAGGGCCTGGCCGGGATCTTTCGCAAGGCGATCAAGAAGCACGACTTCATCGCCCGGATCGAGGCTGACACCTTTGCCTTCGTCTTCGATGGCATCAATGCCGACGAGGCGCACATCATCGCCGAACGGCTGTTCACGACGGCGGAAAACAATCTCGTCTTCGCCTCCGAGACCTCGCAGGGTGTCGGCGGCCTGCCGCTCGCCATCGGCCATGCCATGGCCCACGAGGCTGCAGATCCGACCAGTTGGCTTGCCATCGCCAAGACCGCGACGATCCTTGCCCGTCAGAACCCGCGCCAGCCGATCATCGGCTACAAGCCCGGACAGCGGCAGGTCGCCTGACAGGGGCGTCAGGGCTTCCCTTGCCGGCTTGCCCTTCCGCTTGCCTTTGCCCGTGACATCGGCCAAAAGCCAGACATGATCACGATCAACGACATTTCCGCCCGCATCGCCGGACGCCTTCTCATTGACCATGCGACCGTCGCTCTGCCGGCCGGCACGAAAGCCGGTCTCGTGGGCAAGAATGGCGCTGGCAAGTCCACGCTGTTTCGCATCATCACCGGCGACATGTCGGCAGAGAGCGGCAACATCTCAATTCCGAAGAATGCCCGGATCGGCCAGGTGGCACAGGAAGCCCCGGGCACCGAAGACTCGCTGATCTCCATCGTGCTCGCCGCCGACAAGGAACGGGCGGCCTTGCTTATCGAGGCAGAAACGGCGAGCGACCCGCATCGCATCGCCGAAATCCAGACCCGGCTTGCCGATATCGGCGCCCATTCTGCCGAAGCGCGCGCCGCGACCATCCTGTCCGGCCTCGGCTTCGACCACGAAGCACAATTGCGCCCGGCCTCGTCCTTCTCGGGTGGTTGGCGCATGCGCGTGGCACTCGCGGCCGTGCTGTTTGCCGAACCCGACCTCTTGCTGCTCGACGAGCCGACCAACTATCTCGACCTCGAAGGCTCGATGTGGCTCGAGGATTATGTCCGACGCTATCCGCATACGGTCATCATCATCAGCCATGACCGCGACCTTTTGAACACCGCCGTCAATTCGATCATCCATCTCGACCAGAAGAAACTGACCTTCTATCGCGGCGGATACGATCAGTTCGAACGTCAGAAGGCCGAGAACGACGAATTGCAGACCAAGGCCAAGGTGAAGAACGACGCGGCGCGCAAGCACCTGCAAAGCTTCATCGACCGCTTCAAGGCAAAAGCCACCAAGGCCAAGCAGGCCCAGAGCCGCGTCAAGGCGCTGGAGCGCATGGGAACGGTGGCCGCCGTGATCGAGGATCACGTCCAGCCGATCACCTTCCCTGCCCCGGACAAACAACCCGCCTCGCCGATCATTGCCGTCAACGGCGGCGTGGTCGGCTACGAGCCAGGCAAGCCGATCCTGAAGAACATCAATCTCAGGATCGACAATGACGACCGCATCGCACTGCTCGGCTCGAACGGGAACGGCAAGTCGACATTCGCCAAGTTCATCTCCGGTCGGCTGGAAGCGCAGGCAGGCGAGTTGAAGACGGCATCCTCGCTGAAAATCGGCTTCTTCGCCCAGCACCAGCTCGACGATCTGATCCCTGAGCAGACACCCGTCGAACATGTCCGCCGGTTGATGCCGCTGGAGCCGGAAGCCAAGGTGCGGGCCCGCGTCGCGCAAATGGGGCTCGCGACCGAAAAGATGGCGACGGCCGCCAAGGATCTGTCAGGTGGCGAGAAGGCGCGCCTCTTGATGGGCCTTGCGGCCCTTCACGCGCCGAACCTGTTGATACTCGACGAACCGACCAACCATCTGGATATCGACAGCCGCAAGGCGCTGATCGAGGCGCTCAACGACTACGAGGGTGCGGTCATCCTGATTTCCCACGATCGCCACCTGATCGAGGCGACCGTTGACCGGCTATGGCTGGTCAACAACGGCACCGTCACCAGCTTCGACGGTGACATGGAGGAGTATCGTTCGCTCATCATTGCCTCTGGTAAGAAGCCGACGGAGAAGGACAAGTCGGATGCGGCCGGCGATCAGATCAACAAGGCCGATCAGCGCAAGGCGGCTGCCGACCGACGGGCGAGCCTGGCGCCACTGAAGAAAAAGATCAATGAAGTCGAAGCCTTGACGAAAAAGCTGGAGACTTTGATTCAGGCGCTCGACAAGGAACTCGCCGATCCCGTGCTTTACGAAAAGGCGCCCGCCAAGGCCGCGGAAAAGGCGAAACAGCGCGGCGAAGCCGCCGCCAAGCTATCCGCTGCCGAAGAGCAGTGGCTAGAGCTCTCTGCTGAATATGAAGAGGGCATGGCTGGTTGAACCAGCCCGTTCTTGTTGAACCCCTGAATATACATTATCTTGGTCGCGTATATTCACGAGGTGACGCCATGCCGCTTTACGTGCGCGATGAACGGGTGAACCAACTCGCTGAGCAGGCCCAGAAAATCCTGAAAGCACCCACCAAGACGGACGCCATCCGCCAGGCGCTGGAACGCGTGGTGCAAGAGGACGAAAAGCGTCCTCCGCTGGCCGAGCGGCTGGAGAAACTACGTGCCCGCCACAACATGCCCGCCTTCGACACGCTCGAACCCTTCGACGAGAAGGCTTTCCTCGACGAAATGTGGGGCGATAACGATGTTCATCGATAGTTCGGCACTCGTGGAAATTCTCATGGATGCGCCGCGACGTCAGTATCTTCTCGATCGCATGGCCGTATCACCCACTCCTTTTTCCACATCGGCAACCGTCATCTATGAAACAACCGTGGTGATCTCGTCCCGGACAAAGAAGACCGTCGAAGAAGCATACTCTTTTGTCGATCAGTTTCTCGCCGAACTGAACGCCGAAATCCTGCCCGCCACTCGCGACACGGCGCTCGCCGCCCTCGACGCGTTCTCCCGCTACGGCAAGGGCCGGCACCCCGCCCGCCTCAATTTCGGCGACTGTTTTTCCTATGCAGGCGCCAAGGCAGCCGGTGCCGCCCTCCTCTATGTTGGCGAGCATTTCCGCCGCACCGATCTCGCCTGATCAGAAAAACACGACGACAATGCAAGGGAGCAGCGCCATGGATCTCTTTCTCGAAAAGGATGACGATCCGCAGACGCTGGCCTTCGTCGCCTTGCGAAACGCGAAGTCGCAGGAGGCCCTGACAACGCCTGAGATGGAGGCCGATGTTGCCGCTCTTCAGGCGATGATGGAGCGACAGGACAGGCTGATTGTTCCGGCCCGGCGCGGCAACTGGCTGTTTGATTTCAACCGATCGCGCGACAATCCGCTCGGTGTGCTGCGACGTCTGCCGGCCGAACTTGCGCCACGCGCCGATGCAGCCTGGGAAACGGTTTTCGACGTTGATGCATTCTGCGCTCGCGAGGGCAAGCGATGGATCTTCGGCGGTTGCGTCACCTGCCCCTTCGAGCCGACACGCGTTCTGCTACGCCTGTCCGATGGAGGCTCGGACCAGACACGCTTCCTCGAATTCGACCTGGAGACAAAACAATTGGTCGATGGAGGCTTCGATACGCCGCCCGTCCGGGCGCAGGCGGCCTGGCTGAGCCAAGACGAAATCGTCTATTTCGGCTCGATCGACGCGAACTCTGCGACCCAATCCGGCTGGCCACGGGTCGGACGGCGTTTGCAGCGCGGCCAAGCGCCGGCAGAGGCCGAGATCATGTTTGAAGCGGCATCTTCCGATGTCACCGGATACGGCTTTGTTATCGATCCGAAGCTTGGTGGCCATGATGGGTCGGAAACGCGACAGATCCGCGTGTTCATGGCGAACCATGAGATCGGCAAGCTTAGCCTCCATGTGGAGGATGGCGATGGGGTTGCTCGACGCCTGCCGCTGCCACAGGAAATCGGCTTCGACATCAATCACAGCCATGTCCTGTGGCTTGCCAAGAATGATGAGCAGGTGCCAAGCGGCAGCCTCGTCCTGCAGGAACTGACACCCTTCGACAAGGAGCCGCTGGCGCCGCAGAGGCGCATTCTGGTCGAGCCAGCACCGGGGCGCGCCGTCCACCATTTCACGTTGGTGCGCGACTGGGCGGTCTATTCGGTGGATGAACGCCTTGCTCCGTCTCTCTACGTGCTGGATCTGACGCGTGCGGATGCAGAACCCCAGCGGATCGCACTGCCTGACGGCGTCGAGGCGCTGTATTTCGCGCCGCTCCATGCCGACCTGCATCTGGGCGATGACACGCTGTCGGTGATCGGCTCCGGCTTTCTGGTGCCGCCGACCCGCTACACGCTCTCGCTTTCCGATCCCAACCGCCGACCGACGACTGAACCTCTGGCTTTGAAGCCTGAGGAAACCTCGCCCGCCTACTTCAATGCTGACGGCATGACGAGCGAGCTTTTGGAGGCGACGTCGGAAGACGGCACAAAGGTGCCGTATCACCTGGTTCTGCCGAGGGAATGGACCAAGGGCGAATTGCCGGTACTGATCTATGGCTATGGCGGATTCTCCGCATCGCTCGCGCCGCATTACTCCGGCACCACAGGCCGTTTCCTGGAACAGGGCGGCGCCTATGTGCAGGCCTATATTCGCGGCGGCGCCGAGCTCGGACCGCAATGGCACACGCCCGCCAAGCGCCACGGCCGTCACAAGGCCTATGAGGATTTCGTCGCGATCGCCCGCGACCTCGTAAAACGCGGCTACTCGAAGCCATCCCGCATCGCCTGCACCGGCGGCAGCAATGGCGGCCTGCTGACCGGGGTTATGCTGACCCGTTATCCCGAGGACTTCGGTGCCGTCTGGTGCCGGGTGCCGGTCATCGACATGACGCGTTTTCACATGTTTCCTGCCGGACGCGCCTGGATGGACGAATGCGGCAACCCGGACGATGCAGCCGACCGCGCCTATCTTCTCAGCTATTCACCGCTGCACCAAATCAAGCCGGCCGTGGAGACAACCTATCCGCCGCTCTACATCGAGAGCTCGAGCAATGACGACCGGGTGCATCCCTCGCATGCGCGGCGTTTCGCCATGCGGCTGGAGGAGGCCGGCCACACGCCGCTTTTCCATGAATTTGGCTCCGGCGGGCATGGCGGCGCGGGCAATTCGGCAGAAATGGCACGGCGCACAGCGATGGGATACAGCTTCCTCCGCCGATCGATCATGAAGCCCTAACTGACGATTGGAGCCGATAGAGGCCTCGCTCTCGTATCAGGCCTTCTTCTCCCACCGGCCTTCCGGCGACTGCTGCCAATAGGTCAGCGTGTGGCCCTCGGCCTTGAGCTTCTTCCACTGACCGCGCGCCGCCTCAAGTTGCGCAGCATCGTAACCGTCGAACACGAAGACCACGCGGTCATAGGCGAGCTCGTCAGGCGGTTCGGCTCCGTCCACCAGGAACCGGACGCTCGCCGCATTCCGGTTTTCCCGCTCGATCGTGAGCAAAACCGGTTGCCGGTCCGGCAATGTCCCCTCATCGGTGCCATGCGGGAGGAAACTCTCCTCCCGATAGGTCCAAAGATGCGCGTCGAGTGCATCGCGCCGTTCGACGTCGCGGGTCTGCACCGCGACTTTCCAGCCCCGCTCCACGCTCTTCTCAAGGAGAGGTGGCAGAGCCTCCTCAAGCTTCGATTCCGTCAGGTGGTAGAACAGGACTTCGGCCATGCGGCGCTCGGCTTCCGGGATCACGATTCGTAATTTGCCCGCACCAGCTCGTCCAGCAGGCGAACGCCGTAACCAGAGCCCCAAGACTGGTTGATTTCGTCATTCGGCGAGCCCATGGCCGTACCGGCGATGTCGAGATGCGCCCAGGGCGTGTCCTTGACGAAACGCTTGAGGAACTGGGCAGCCGTGATCGAGCCCGCGAGGCGGCCGCCGGTGTTCTTCATGTCGGCAAACTTCGAATCGATCATCTTGTCGTATTCCTTGCCGAGCGGCATGCGCCACAGGCGTTCATGGGTCACCTGCCCGGCTGCCAGCAGCTTTTCCGAAAGCGCATCGTCATTGGAGAACAGGCCGGCATGCTGGTTGCCGAGCGCGACGGTGATGGCGCCGGTCAGCGTGGCGAGGTTGATCATGAAGGTCGGTTCGAAACGATCATTGCAGTACCAGAGGGCGTCGCAGAGCACGAGACGCCCCTCCGCATCGGTGTTGATGACCTCGATGGTCTGACCCGACATGGACGTCACGATGTCACCCGGGCGCTGGGCATTGCCGTCTGGCATGTTCTCGACGAGGCCGAGGATGCCGATGGCGTTCACCTTGGCCTTGCGGGCTGCGAGGACATGCATAAGGCCGGTGACGGCGGCAGCACCACCCATGTCGCCCTTCATGTCCTCCATGCCACCGGCCGGCTTGATGGAGATTCCGCCCGTATCGAAAACGACGCCCTTGCCGACGAAGGCGACCGGCTTGTCCTTGGACTTAGCCCCCTTCCACTGCATGACGACGAGGCGCGGTGGACGCACCGAACCTTGCGCCACGCCGAGAAGGGCGCCCATGCCAAGCTTCTTCATTTCCTTTTCGGTCAGGATTTCGATCTCGACGCCGAGCTTTTCCAGTTCCTTGGCCTTTGCGGCAAATTCCAGGGGACCGAGAACATTGGCAGGTTCATTGACCAAGTTGCGAGCGAGCACCACGCCTTCGGCAATGGCTTCGGCTTCGGCAAAGGCCTTCTTTGCGGCGGAGGCATTGGCGGTCACGATGGTCACGTTGACGGTCTTTTCCGCCTTGTCTTCTTCGTCATCCGCCTTCTTCTTGGTCTTGTAGACGTCGAACTTGTAGGCGCGCATCAACATGCCCAAGGCGAGATCGGCCGCCGCCTTGGGCGTGACGTCGATGCCCGGCGCGTCGAGATAGACGGTGACGTTCTCAGCGCCCTTCAGCGTGGCCGTTGCCGAACCGCCGGCCTTCAGCCAGTCGTGAGCAACGAGACTGTCCGGCTTGCCCATGCCGAGCACGACAAGACGATCCAATTCGGATCCATGCGGCGCGACGATGTCGAGTGTGGAAAGCGCCTTGCCCTTGAATTTGGCGACTTTCGCGGCCCGGGCATAGACGCCCGCCGGATCCGCCTCGATCGCACCCGCCGGCTGCTCTGCGCCGGACGCCGCCAGCAGGATGGCGAGGCCGCCTGTCGCAGAGTGGGACTTGGCGAAAGAGATGGCGAGTTTCAACGACATATGAGGCACCTTGAATTGGCAGAACGGGAAGATCTTGAGGGATCATGGTCTTTTCGCAAACGATGGCAAGAGTTTGACCCGTCATTCATAGCCTCATCCCCCGGATTGCTCGGATCCGCCGCGAGCGTGTCCGATTTATCGCGGTCGGTGAGAAAACGATTTTAGGGAACCGGGGAAAATGCGATCGGCTGGTCGCCAAATCGCCGCAAGCATCGTAGAGAAAGCCGATCCTCGGCGCGGCGACTGCGTGTCGCGCCTGCAAGGGAACCCTATGAAGATACTCGAACAATACATTCTGCGACGGGTCGTCCTGATGTTCCTCACGGCACTGCTGCCGGTGCTGGCGATCATCTGGACCACGCAGGTGTTGCAGCGTATCAACCTCGTGACCGACAGCGGACAATCCGTCGGGTCCTTCATGGTTCTGGCAACGATGATCATGCCGACGCTCGTCGCGACGGTCCTGCCCTTTGCGCTTGTGATCGGGATTACCCATACACTCACCACGATGAACAACGATTCGGAACTTGCCGTGATCGATGCCTCGGGGGCGCCGCGTTCGATCATCCAGCGACCGCTGATCCTGCTCGCTGCCGGTCTCAGCATCTTTTCCTTCGTGATGATGGGCTTCGTCGAACCGGCCATGCGCGTCAATGTGCGCACGATGATCGCGACCGCCTATGCGGACCTGCTCTCGTCGGTGATCGAAGAGAAGACGTTTCGGCAGATCGAGCCTGGCCTCTATGTCCAGATTTCCGAACGCCAGTCGGGACGGACGATGAAGGGCCTGCTCGTCGCCGATTCTCGTGATCCGGCATCTGAGCTCATCTATTATGCGCGCGAAGGGGCGGTCGACGAAACCGGCAAGTCGCTCGTCATGCAGGACGGCGAGGTCCAGCGTAAAGCACCCAACGGCGATGTGACCGTCATTCGTTTCGATCGTTACGCGTTTGATCTTTCGGATCTTTCCGAGGAACGCGGACAGGCCCGGTTCGGTGCCAAGGACCGCGATCTGTTTTACCTGATGGATCCGGATCCGCTGGACGATCGGTACATTGCCAAGCCGAATGATTTCAGCGCGGAACTCCACCGTCGCATCAGTGCATCCTTCTTCCCGCTTGTTTTTGCCCTGCTCAGCCTGATGATGTGCGGAGATGCCCGTTCTCACCGCGAGGCCCGGCTGCATCCCATGGCGTCGTCCTTGCTCATGGCGCTCACACTGTTCTGGGCATCGAACTACCTGACCTCGCTGGCGGAAGCTTCGACAAGCTTCATCCCGCTCCTCTATCTCGTGCCATTCGCATGCGGCGCTGCGGCAACCTTCATGCTGGCCACGAACCGCAGCCCCAAGCTGCCCAAAGCCCTGTCTGACCTCATCCAGACCGCGGTGGCACTGACACAGAAACGCCTGGGCGCCGGGACCGGAGGTGCCGCATGATCTGGACCCTCGGCCTCTACTTCTTCCGACGCTACATGATCGCTTCGCTCTGGTTCTTCCTCGGCGTCGTTTCGATCACCTATCTCATCGACTTCACCGAGACCTCGGGACGATACGACAACCTGCCCGGATATTCTGTCCCGGGCGTGCTCTATCTGACCGCGCTTCGCCTGCCGCTCATCCTGCAGCAGACCGTACCTTTCATCGGCCTCTTCGTCGGGATGGCGACACTGATCGCGCTGAACCGAAAGTCAGAGCTGGTGGTTGCCCGTGCAGCCGGCATTTCCGTCTGGCAGTTCATGGCACCCTTCCTGATCGGCGCCACGCTGATCGGATTGCTGACGACGCTGGTGATCAACCCTCTTGCCGCCTGGGGCGCACGACAGGGCACGGAAATCGAGACACAGTGGCGCGGGACATCGGGCAGCACCAAGCCGACGCCTATTCCGTGGCTGCGGCAATCGAGCGGGGACAACGATGTTGCGCTCGGCGCGCGCGCCGTTCTGGAAGACGGGACACTGCTCGTCGATGCCGTGCTGTTGCACTTCGACCAGGACGGCCGCATCGTCCTTCGTCAGGATGCACGCACAGCTAAGTTGAAAGATGGTTACTGGATGCTTACCGACGTGCTGGAGACACGTCCCGGTGAGATCCAGTCGCGCGTGGCTGATGCACGCGTGGCGACCAATCTCAACGAGGAATTCGTCCAGCAACGCCTGGCAAAGCCGGAAAGCGTTGCTTTTTATGATCTTTTTCAGAAAATTGAAGTTGCACGATCATTTGGAATCGCGCCACATGCGCTCGAAACCCAGTTTCACTCGCTGCTTTCGCTACCATTCCTGATGATTGCAATGACACTGATTGCAGCAACCGTTTCATTGAAATTCAGCCGTATCAACCAATCGCGGACGGTGATTCTCGGTGGAATCTTGTCAGGCTTCGTGCTTTATGTTGTCACAGTGCTCGTCAGAGCATTCGGAAGCAGCGGCGTCATGCCGCCATATGTTGCGGCCTGGGTCCCAGTTGTCGTAGCGATGGCATTGGGGGCAACGATTCTGCTTCACAAGGAGGATGGTTAGTGGCGGTAAAAGACCGCGGGAATATCAGGAGGCTCTCGGTAGCCCTGCTGACCAGTTTCGCTGTGTGCGCTTTGCCGCTCACCGCGCCTCTCGTGCATGCGCAGAGCCTGTCGGACTCGGCGACGACGGCAGTCGAACTCCCTGATGACGCGAAGCTGCTCCTCGCAGCCAATGAACTTGTTTATGACCGTGATGCCGAACGCGTTGTCGCGAATGGCGCGGTGCAGATCAATTATGCGGGCTACCAGATGGTTGCCCGGCAGGTCGTGTACGACCAGAAGACCGGTCGCGTCACCGCAGCCGGCAACATCGAACTGGTGGAACCGACCGGCAACCGCATCTATGCCGACTCGCTTGATGTCACGGACAATTTCTCCGACGGTTTTCTGAGGGCGCTCCGCGTCGAGACCTCCGACAATACACGTCTCGTTGCCGAAAGCGCCGAGCGCGTCGGCGGCACGCAGATGATTCTGCACAAGGGCGTCTACACGGCCTGCCTCCCCTGCGCCGAAAACCCGTCGCGCCCGCCGATCTGGCAGGTCAAGGCGGAGCGTGTCGTTCAGGACGGGAAAAAGCAGACCGTTCGTCTGGAAAAGGCCCGGTTCGAGCTTTTCGGACGTTCGATCGCGACGCTGCCTTTTATCGAGGTTCCCGACAATACCGTGAAGCGGAAATCGGGTTTCCTTTTCCCGGAATTCCGCTCGGGCGAAAATGTCGGCTTCGGCATTTCGGTCCCGTATTACATTGCCATCGCGCCGGATCGCGATGCAACAATCACAACGACCGGGTTCAGTGCCCAGGGCGTGCTTCTGGAAGCCGAAGTTCGACAGCGGTTCGAAAAAGGACAGGCCAGCCTGCGCCTTGCCGGCATCAGCCAGATGAACACAGACGAGTTTTCAGCCGGCACGAGCGACGCACAGCGCGACTTCCGCGGCCTGGTTGCCTCCAAGGGCGACTTCAAGATCAATCCGCGCTGGAGTTTCGGCTGGGATGTGATGTTCCAGACGGACAACAACTTCGCCCGTACCTATGGCGTGGAAGGTCTGAACAGCTCGACGAATACCAATACTGCCTATCTGACCGGCGTCGGCGAGCGCAATTTCTTCGACATGCGCGGCTACTACTTCGACGTTCAGGACGCGGATCTGGAGAATACCGCCGAAGAGAAGCAGGCAACGGTCCTGCCGGTGATCGACTACAGCTACTATGCCCCCGAACTCGTGGCCGGCGGCCAGTTGTCCGGAACGCTGAATTTCACCTCGCTCTCCCGTTTCTCGGGCGAATCGGCCGACACGAACGGCGACGGTCTCGACGATCTCTATCGTGGCCTCAAGGGCAACATGAATCGCCTCAGCGGCGAACTTGCATGGGAACGGACCTTCGATGGTCCAGGCGGCATTCAGATCACCCCGTTGCTTGCTGCTCGCGTTGATGTCTACGGCCTCGCCATGGATGCGCCTGCAGATTACACCGGCGGCTATACGTCGAACGACGCTCCGGCGCGCGCGCTCCTCACGGCTGGCGTCGAGGTTCGCTATCCCTGGCTGATCACCACCGGCAACAGCACGCATATCATCGAGCCGATTGCCCAGATCTATGCCCGCAACGACGAGGACTTTGCCGGCCAGCTGCCGAACGAGGATTCGCAGAGCCTGGTCTTCGATGCCAGCAACCTCTTCTCGCGCAACAAGTTCTCGGGATTCGACCGTGTCGAGGGTGGTACGCGGGCCAATGTCGGCATCCGCTACACCGGCTCCTTCGATAATGGTGTGGGTGTCCGCGCGGTCATCGGCCAGTCCTACCATCTGGCCGGCCTGAACTCCTATGCGACTGACGACCTTCTGGCTGTCGGTACCGATTCGGGCCTCGAAACCGATGTGTCGGACTACGTCGCCTCGGCCGGTTTCGAACTGCCGATGGGTCTGTCCCTCTCCGCCGGCGTGCGCCTGGATGAGAAGTCGCTGGAGGTTCGCAGAACCGATCTGAACGCCACCTATGCGCAGGATCGCTTCGAGACCAGCCTGACCTTTACCCAGGTCGATGCGCGTCCGGAGTATTCCTTCGACGAAGACAATGAGACGATCACAAGCTCCTCGACCGTCAAGGTCACGGAGAACTGGTCGGTCTTCGGCTCGGTGAACTATGATATCGACGCGAACACGTTCAACCGCCGCAGCGTGGGTATCTCCTATGCCGACGAATGCACCGTCTTCTCGATCGCCTATTCGGACAAGTACGATCCGAATGAGGAGACCGCGAACGACTGGACCATCGGCGGCAAGCTTGTCTTCCGTACGCTCGGCGAGATCAACCTCAGCGACAACACGTTCTGACGACAGAGTGCCGTAACGGTGAACGTCATTGTTTCGCCGCATGGATTGTGCAATTCGTGCGGCGGTTTTAATATCAGTTGAACGTTGAACGTCCGGGCGATGCTTCATCCTCCGGAGAAAGGATTACAGATGGCTACAGCGAAAAAGGGCACCAGCGTCTTGCTTGCCGGCGTCATCGCGCTGTCGCTCAGCGTGAGCCCCACTCCGATGGTCGCACCGGCACAGGCAGCGACATCCGTCGTCGCCGTCGTCAACAAGACGGCGATCACCAGCGGCGACGTCGCACGGCGCGCTGCCTTCCTCCGTCTTCAGCGCCGCAGCGGCAATTTGCAGAAGATCGCCAAAGAAGAACTCGTCAACGAAGCACTGAAACGTGAGGAAATCGCCCGCGTCGGCATGTCCGTCAGCACGTCTGACGTCGATGCCTCCTTCGAGCGCTTTGCAAATTCCAACAAGATGTCGGTGTCGCAGCTGAACTCCGTTCTCGATCAGGCCGGTGTCGGCGCTGCGCATTTCAAGTCCTACATCGCCGTCTCGATGAGCTGGCCGCGGCTGGTCAATGCTCGTTACGGGGCCGGTGCGCGCGGCCGACTGTCGAATCAGGATCTCGTCACACGCCTTCTTGAAAACAAGCAGAAGCCGGTCACAACCGAATATTTCCTCAAGCAGGTGGTTTTCGTCGTACCGGCCTCGAAGAAGGGGATCGTCGGCAAGCGCAAGGCGGAGGCGGAAAAGTCCCGCGCTTCCTTCCCGGGCTGCGATCAGGCCATGGAATTCGCCAAGAACTATCTCGACGTCTCGATCCGAAATCTCGGACGCGTGATGGAGCCGGAGCTTCCGCCGGAGTGGAAGCCGCTGATCGAAAAGGCAAACGGTGGCACAACCGGTACACGCGTGACCGAGCGTGGGGTCGAGTATCTCGCGATCTGCAACCAGCGTCAGGTCTCCGACGACGTCGCGGCCGAGATCGTCTTCCGTGCCGAGGATATCGGCAAGGAGCAGGAGGGTGAAAACCCGAATGCCGAGAAGTATCTGGAAGAGCTGCGCTCCAAGGCCCAGATCGTCATTCAGTAAGCGGTGGAAGGCGGAACCATGACCGACGGCGTGCTTCCGCTTGCGCTGAGCCAGGGCGATCCGGCCGGCATCGGGCCGGATATTGCCCTGCAGGCGTGGCTGCGGCGCGACGCGCTCGGCCTGCCGCCATTTCTCTACCTTGGCGATCCAGCCGTCCTTCAGGTGCGTGCGCGGCAATTGGACCTCGACGTGCCGATCGTCGAGACGGTTGCGGCACAGGCAGGCGCAACATTTGAAAACGCCTTTCCGGTCCATAGCATTCCCACCGGCGTCGATGTTCTTGCCGGAAAGCCGCATGTGTCGAACGCCCGCGGCACGATTGCAGCGATCGAGACGGCGGTTTCGCTTTGCCTGTCCGGTCAGGTTCGCGCGGTCGTCACCAATCCGATCGCCAAGTCCGTGCTCTACGAGGCCGGTTTCGGCTTTCCCGGTCACACCGAATTCCTGGCCGATCTGGCCATGCGGGCAACCGGCCTGCCCTGCATACCGGTCATGATGCTGGCAGGGCCGAAACTGAAAGCGGTCCCCGTCACCATCCACATTCCCATCAAAGATGTTCCGGCGGCCTTGACTGAAGCCCTGCTCGTCGACACCTGCCGCATCGTTGCCCGGGATCTCGCCGCCCGCTTCGGCATTGCCTCGCCAAGGCTTGCGGTGGCGGGTCTGAACCCGCATGCCGGTGAAGGTGGCGCCATCGGTCATGAAGACGACGAGATCATCCATCCAGCAATCCGCCTGTTGCGCGCCGAAGGTATCGATGCCTTCGGTCCCCTGCCCGCCGATACGATGTTCCATGACGATGCGAGGGCGCGCTACGACGTCGCGATCTGCATGTATCACGACCAGGCTCTGATCCCTGCCAAGGCGCTCGGCTTCGACGACAGCGTGAATGTCACGCTCGGTCTGCCCTTCATCCGGACATCACCCGATCATGGCACGGCCTTTGGCCTCGCCGGCACGGGACATGCGAAGGAAACGAGCCTGATCGCCGCCCTGCAGATGGCTGACAGAATGAGCCAGGCGAAAGGCGTATCCTCCTGATGGCTGCACTCGACGGACTGCCGCCGCTGCGCGACGTGATCGCGCGCCACGGGCTCGACGCCAAGAAGGCGCTGGGTCAGAATTTTCTGCTCGACCTCAACCTGACCCAGAAGGTCGCACGCACTGCCGGCTCTCTCGAAGGCGCAACCGTGATCGAAGTCGGTCCGGGGCCCGGAGGCCTCACCCGTGCGATCCTGGCGCTCGGGGCAGAGAAGGTGATCGCCATCGAGCGCGATGCCCGCTGCCTGCCGGCACTTCAGGAAATTTCAGACCACTATCCAGGTCGACTGGACGTGATCGAGGGAGATGCCCTCAAGACAGATTTCGAAACGCTTGCGCGGGGCGAGCCGGTCAAGATCATTGCCAACCTGCCCTATAATGTCGGCACGCAGCTGCTCGTGAATTGGCTCCTGCCCGGCCATTGGCCGCCCTTTTGGCAGTCCCTAACGCTGATGTTCCAGAAGGAAGTCGGACAACGGATCGTGGCGCAGGAGGACGACAATCACTACGGTCGCCTCGGCGTGCTCTGTGGCTGGCGCACGAATGCCCACATGGCTTTCGACATCCCCCCGCAGGCCTTCACCCCGCCACCCAAGGTGACGTCGACCGTCGTGCATCTCGAGCCGATCGGGAAGCCCCTGCCCTGCGATCCGGACAAGCTGGAGAAGGTGACGCTGGCGGCCTTTGGCCAGCGTCGCAAGATGTTGCGGCAGAGCCTCAAGCCGATCGGCGGCGAGGCACTTCTTGCCCGTGCCGAAATCGATCCTCAACGCCGGGCCGAAACGCTCAGCGTCGAGGAATTCTGCCGGATCGCAAACCTCATCTGAGAGCGGCGCGAGGCTGCGCCTCAGTCGGCCCCATGGCTGGACCCGGCTGTTTCATCGATAAGCCAGGTGGCCAGAAGTCTGGCAGCATCACCCTCAGATCCATTCACCAGCCAATAGCCGCGATCGGACACTGACACCGTCCGACCGGCGGCGACCAGAAGGTTGGCTTCGAGCAATTGATCGACGATGCCCAACCAACCGAGTGCAAAGCCCTGACCGCCCATGGCAGCCTGTATGACCAGTGCATAGGTGTTGAAGCGAAGATCCCCCGGACGATCGAGAGGATCGGTACGGAGCCCGGCGCCCTGGCAATAGGATCCCCAATCGAGCCACGGCGAAAGATTGTCGGCTTCGAGATGGATCAATGGTCCAGCTTCGATTAGACCGACGGTACCTCGCGGCAGGCTTCCTGTGAGCGCTGGCGCGCAGACAGGTACCACCCGTTCCGGCATCAACAACTTTCCCTGGGCAGAAAACTCGCCTGCGGTTCCAAACGCGACCGCGAGGTCTGCATCTTCACGCCAATGCTGTCCAAGGCGCTGTGTTGCGACGATCTGCAAATCGATCTCGGGATGTCTCTGGCGAAAGGCATGCATGCGCGGGATCAGCCAGAGGCTGGAGAAGGCGTAGTCGGTCGCAAGACGGACGGTCGGGCGCCGGCGCGCGGCGCGCAGGCTGCGTTGCAGGCCGTCCACGTCGGCGACCGTGCGGTCCGCGATTGCCAGGAAGCGGCGGCCCTCTTCAGTGAAGCGTACGCCCCGATGCAGGCGCTGGAGAAGTTGGAACCCGACACGCTGCTCCAGAAGGCGGATCTGATAACTGACGGCCGGCTGACTGAGACCGAGCGCTTCGGCGGCAGCTGACAGAGAACCCCTGCGGTCGACCTCGACCAGAAGCCGCATCCAGGCGAGATCGATCAGCCCTTCAGACATAGGAAAAGCTTATAGGAAACATCAAAAATATCCAGCTTCACAGGCGAATGTCTCCCCTCTTCAATAAGGAAAGACAATACCACAAAAAGAGGGAAGCACCATGCACCAGACATCCGGCTTTCGCAGAACACTCGGCAGCCTTGCTGCCCTCGGCGTCCTCCTCCTCTCCACCACCGCCTCTGCGCAGGACGGGGAATCATGCAAGGCCATTCGCCTCTCGGATCCGGGCTGGACCGACATTACCGCGACTAATGGTGTCGCCTCGGTCGTGCTCGAGGCTCTTGGCTACCAGCCCGACGTCAAGACGCTTTCCGTACCGATCGGCTATCAGTCGATGAAGAACGGCGAGATCGACGTCTTTCTCGGTAACTGGATGCCTGCACAGCAGGCCTTCATCGACGACCTGAACGGTGCCAAGGCGATCGAAGTCGTGGCGAAGAACCTGGAGGGAGCCAAGTTCACCCTCGCCGTGCCGACCGCAACCGCGGAGAAGGGCATCAAGGATTTCGCCGATCTCGGTAAGAATCCCGATGAATTCGAGAGCAAGATCTACGGCATCGAACCAGGTGCCCCGGCAAATGCCAATATCCAGAAGATGATCGATGCCGGCGAATTCGGCCTGAAGGACTGGGAACTGGTCGAGTCGGGCGAGCAGGCCATGCTGGCCCAGGTGGAGCGGGCCTCCAAGGAAGGCAAGGGCGTCGTCTTCCTCGCCTGGGCGCCGCATCCGATGAACGAGCGTTTTGACCTGACCTATCTCTCCGGCGGCGACGCCTATTTCGGTGCGAATTTCGGTGGTGCCGAAGTCTATACGCTTGCCCGCACCGGCTGGAGCGGTGACTGCCCGAATGCGGCGACCCTGTTCAAGCAGATGACCTTCGACGTCTCTATGGAAAACGTACTCATGGGCGAAATTCTCGGTGGCAAGGATTCCAAGGAAGCCGCATCGGCCTGGCTGAAGGCCAATCCGGCTGTTCTGGACACCTGGCTGAAGGGTGTGACAACATTCGACGGGCAGCCGGGTGACGCGGCCGTCAAGTCGGCTCTCGGTCTCTGAAGGATTACCCCGTGACATCACGCCCCAACATCCTGATCCTGATGGTGGATCAGTTCAACGGGACCTTCTTTCCGGATGGTCCCGCCGACTTCCTGCATGCTCCGCATCTGGCGGATCTGGCGAAGCGCTCAGTGCGCTTCGCCAACACCTACACGGCAAGCCCGCTCTGCGCCCCGGCTCGCGCGTCCTTCATGTCAGGGCAATTGCCGAGCCGCACCCGCGTCTACGACAACGCGGCCGAGTTCGCTTCCGACATTCCGACCTTCGCGCATCACCTGCGGGCGGCCGGCTACCAGACGAGCCTCTCCGGCAAGATGCATTTCGTCGGGCCTGACCAGTTGCACGGCTTCGAGGAGAGACTGACGACCGATATCTATCCGGCCGACTTCGGCTGGACGCCGGACTATCGCAAGCCCGGCGAGCGCATCGACTGGTGGTACCACAATCTCGGCTCCGTCACCGGTGCCGGTGTGGCCGAGATCACCAACCAGATGGAGTATGACGACGAGGTCGCCTACAACGCCACACGCCGGCTCTACGACCTCTCACGCGGCCATGACGAGCGCCCCTGGTGCCTGACGGTCAGCTTCACGCATCCGCACGACCCCTATGTGGCGCGGCGGAAATACTGGGATCTCTACGAGGGGTGCGAGGCCCTTGTGCCGAGTGTTCCGGCGGTTCCCTACGACGAACAGGATCCTCACTCCCGGCGCCTGATGGATGCCTGCGACCATCTCGCCTTCGACATTACCGACGAGAACGTCGCGCGGGCGCGTCAGGGCTACTTTGCCAACATCTCCTATGTCGACGACAAGATCGGCGAGATCCTTGACGTGCTCGAGCGCACGCGCATGGCAGACAACACCGTCGTTCTCTTCGTCTCCGATCATGGCGACATGCTGGGCGAGCGGGGCCTCTGGTTCAAGATGAACTTCTTCGAAGGCTCGGCACGCGTTCCAATGATGATGGCGGTCCCGGGCGTCGAGGGGCGGCTTGTGACGACGCCCGTGTCGACGCTCGACGTCACGCCGACGCTGGCTGGCCTTGCCGGCATCGACATCTCGACCATCGCCGACTGGACAGACGGCGAAGACCTGATGCCGCTTGCGACCGGCACGGGTGGGCGCGGCATCGTGCCGATGGAATATGCGGCCGAGGGAACGGTGAGCCCGATGATCGGGCTTCGAAACGAGCGCTACAAGTTGACGCTTTGCGAAGCGGATCCGCCGATCCTCACGGATCTCGAAGCCGATCCCTATGAGATGACCAACCTGGCGGAAGATCCGGCCGCTGCGGAACTCCTGGCCACGCTTACCGAGCAAGCGGCGCGGCGGTGGGATCTCTCCCGCTTCGATGGCGCGGTTCGCGAAAGCCAGGCGCGGCGACACATCGTCTACACGGCGCTGCGAAACGGCGCCTATTTCCCCTGGGATTACCAGCCGCTGCAGAAAGCCTCTGAGCGCTACATGCGCAACCATATGGACCTGAACATCCTCGAGGAAAGCCAGCGGTTCCCGCGCGGCGAGTGAAACCGAAAAAGGGCGGCCGAGATATTCGAGCCGCCCTTTCTTTTTCAATTTAAAGATCTTGAGCCTCAGGCGATCAGTCCCTCGACGAAATCAAAGAGCCCGTGGCGGCGGTCGCGGCGCAGGCGTTCAGCCTTGACGATCGACTGCACCGCATCGAAAGCGGCGTTCAGGTCGTCGTTCACGATGACATAGTCGTATTCGCGCCAATGGGCGATCTCGGCGCGGGAATTATTGAGGCGGGTCTGGATGACCTCCTCTGAGTCTTCGGCGCGGCGATGCAGGCGCGACTGTAGCTCGGCCATGGTCGGCGGCAGGATGAAGATCGACACGACATCTGCCGACATCTTGTCCTGCAGTTGCTGGGCGCCCTGCCAGTCGATGTCGAAGAGCATGTCGCGCCCCTCGCCCATGGCTGTCTCGACGGCCTCGCGCGGCGTGCCGTAGTAGTTGCCATGCACCTGCGCCCATTCAAGGAGCGAGTCGCTGTCGCGAAGGCGCTCGAACTCGCGTTGCGACACGAACTGGTAGTGGACGCCTTCGATTTCGCTCTGCCGACGCTGACGCGTGGTGACGCTGACCGACAGGCCGATCTGCTTGTCCTTGTCCATCAGCGTGCGGGCAATGGTAGATTTCCCCGCCCCCGATGGCGAGGAGATGACCAGCATCAGGCCACGCCGGGCGATCTTGACGTGTGCAGGCGCAATATCGGCCATAGACTACTCCAGATTCTGGACCTGTTCGCGGAACTGGTCGATGACGACCTTCAACTCGATGCCGGCGGTGGTGACCGCCACGGCATTCGATTTGGAACAGATAGTGTTTGATTCTCGGTTAAATTCCTGCGCCAGGAAATCGAGTTTGCGACCGACCGGCCCCCCGACCGACAACAATTCCCGGGCAGCGGTCACATGCGCCTTCAGCCGGTCGATCTCCTCGCGCAGGTCCGCCTTGGTCGCGAGCATGGCGATTTCCTGATGCAAGCGATCGCGATCGAGGCCATTGGTCGTGTCCATCAGCGTCGCGAGCTGGGCTTCGAGTCGGCGCGCGATCTCTTCCGGGGATCGGGAGGGATCTGCCTCGATCTGGAGAGCGAGGTCCTCGATCCTGGCGATCTGCTCTTCGAGGATACGGCGGAGCGCCGCGCCCTCCGTCATGCGCATCTCGGTGATTGCCGTGATGGCGCGTTCGAGACCTGCCAGGATATCGACGTCGCGCGCGGCAATTGCTTCAGCGTCGTCGGTCGCCTCACGCATGTCCACGAGGCCGCGGATCGACAGCAGCGTGTCGAGCCGCAGCGGTGCCGCATCGAGCACATCCGGTCCGAGTTCGTCGCGAAGCGCCAGGACGGCGGCTAGCGCATCCCGGTTGAGCACGGCCTCCACCCGGTTTTCGCTGACCGTCACCGAAAGGCCGATCTGCAGATTGCCACGGGTCAATCGCTCGCCGGCGAGCCGACGAATGTCGGTCTCCAGCGCTTCATGGCCCTGCGGCAGTCGGGTCCGGAGATCCAGCCCCTTGCCGTTGACCGAACGCAGTTCCCAGGCCCAGCGGTATCGTCCCGACGAGCCTTCGACACGGGCGAAGCCCGTCATGGATTGCAGTGTCATGCCCCGCCCCTTACCGCCGGTCTCAGTTGTTCCCCGTTGGATCGACTTCCGGGTCGATATCCAGCGTTGGCGGCGGCGTCTGGGCGCGCTCGGCCTCGATCTTGCGCCAGCGCCGCACATTCGCATTGTGCTCTTCCAGCGTCGGGGCAAAGGCGTGGCCGCCACTGCCATCTGCAACGAAGTAGAGGTCTTCCGTCTTCCACGGATGAGCGACGGCTTCCAGCGCCGCACGACCCGGATTGGCGATCGGACCGGGCGGCAGGCCCTTGATCACATAGGTGTTGTAGGGCGTTTCCTTCCGGATATCCGACTGGAAGATCGGACGATCGGCCGGTTTGCCGTCGCCGCCGAAGAGGCCGTAGATGATGGTCGGATCCGACTGGAGGCGCATGCCCTTGTTGAGGCGATTGATGAAAACGGAAGCCACATGGGCGCGTTCATCGTCCTTACCGGTTTCCTTCTCGACGATCGAAGCGAGCGTGACGAACTCTTCCCTGGTCTCGACCGGCAGGTCCGGATCGCGTTTCTCCCAGATCTGGTCGATCAGGCGTTCCTGTGCGGCGCGCATCTGGGTGACGATCTCGGCGCGGTTGGTGCCGCGGGTAAACTTGTAGGTATCGGGACGCAGGCTGCCCTCTGGTGGCAGTTCCGCCGGCAGGTCACCCTCCAGCACTGTGTCCTCGGCCAGGCGCTGGAACATCTGCTTGACGGTCAGACCTTCCGGGAAGGACACGGAATAGAGGATCGACTTGCCGGATTCGAGCAGCGCCGTGATCTCCTTCATCGAGGAGCCGGCCTTGATCTCGTATTCACCGGCCTTCAGGGTCTGGCCCTCTTCGAGATAGGTCGCCGTCACATAACGATAGATGCGCGCATCCGAAACGATGCCGTTGCGCTCGAGATTGTTGGCAATCTCGGCGATGCCGGCACCGCTGCGCACGACGAAATTGGAATTGGCGGCCAGAGGACCAGGCTTCTGGTAGCTGTCCATGACATAGAAGAAGCCGGCGACGGCGACAACGCAGACGAAGACCGCCATCGTCATCAGGAAGTTCAGGAAAATGACCAGTTGGCTGCGCGCCTTGCGCGAGCGGCGCGGCGGCTGCGGCACGCGCTCAGGGCGCAGCGCCTCATTGGGCGACTTCGGAATGAAGGGCCCCTTGCCCGGTTGGCTATCGGCTTCGCGGCCGAAGGAGACACCGTTGTTCTGGCTACCGCCGTTCTGGCTGTTGTCGGTCACCGGCAATCCTTCTTTGTTTCGCACTCGCGGCTGCTTCTTCCAGCAATGCGGCAAAAATCCGGGTCGTCGTCCGGCGCAGACACACCGGGCGTTGGCATGATTTCTAACCGTAGTCCGTGGCGGCCGGCAAGAGCGTCCCGGCATCATCCAGAGCAATCACGGGCGGTTGATCGTATCGACCGCCCGCGTCCAGCTCAGCCTTCGTAGCGCTTCAGCACCAGCGAGGCATTGGTGCCACCGAAGCCGAAGGAATTCGACAGGGCGACGTTGATCTCGCGCTTCCTCGCCTTGTGAGGGACGAGATCGATCCGCGTTTCGACCTGGGGATTGTCCAGGTTGAGTGTCGGCGGTGCGATGTTATCGCGAATCGCCAGCGTCGAGAAGATCGCCTCGACGGCACCGGCGGCACCGAGCAGGTGACCGATCGCCGACTTGGTCGATGACATCGAGACATTCGGGGCATGGTCGCCCAGGAGCCGTTCGACGGCGCCCAGTTCGATCGTGTCGGCCATGGTCGAGGTGCCGTGCGCATTGATGTAATCGATGTCGGCAGGCGTCAGACCGGCACGCTTCAACGCCATCGTCATGCAACGGAAGGCACCGTCGCCGTCTTCCGAAGGCGCCGTGATGTGGAAGGCGTCGCCCGAGAGACCGTAGCCGACGACTTCGGCATAGATCTTCGCACCGCGAGCCTTTGCGTGTTCCAGTTCTTCCAGCACGACGATGCCAGCGCCCTCGCCCATGACGAATCCGTCACGGTCCTTGTCATAGGGGCGCGAGGCAGCGGTCGGATCATCGTTGCGTGCAGTCGACAACGCCTTGCAGGCGGCAAATCCGGCAAGCGCGACACGGTTGATCGGCGATTCCGTCCCGCCGGCCACCATGACGTCGGCGTCACCGAGCGCCACCAGACGTGCGGCATCGCCGATCGCATGCGCACCAGTCGAGCAGGCCGTGACGACGGAATGGTTCGGACCACGCAGTTTGTGGCGGATCGAGACATGGCCAGAGGCCAGGTTGATCAGGCGGCCCGGAATGAAGAAGGGCGAGAGACGACGCGGACCCTTGTCACGCAGGATATGACCGGCTTCGACGATGCCTTCGATGCCGCCGATGCCGGAACCGATCAGCACGCCTGTCTGGCATTGATCTTCGTAGGTGCTCGGCTCCCAGCCGGCATCCTTCAGCGCCATGTCGGCAGCAGCCACCGCATAGATGATGAAATGATCGACCTTGCGCTGCTCCTTGAGCTCCATCCAGTCATCCGGATTCCAGGCGCCCTCGCCCTCGGTCGGGATGCGGCAGGCGATCTTGGCAGGAAGGTCCTCGACCTCGAATTCCGTGACGCGGCGGGCGCCGCTCTGGCTGGCCAGCAGACGCTGCCAGGTCAGTTCCGTTCCACATCCCAGAGGCGATACCATGCCGGTACCGGTGATGACGACACGTCTCATCGTGCGAAGCCCACCCAATTCGTTGACCGAAGTCATTGTAAACAAAGGTCCAGATACAACAAGGCCCGCTCATCGCGGGCCCAAGCGGATAGGACGGGCTTTCGCCCGCCTTCCGCAGCAGTGTGATCGATCAGGCCTGGGCCTTCTCGATGAACTTCACGGCGTCGCCGACCGTCAGGATCGAGTCAGCCGCATCGTCCGGGATCTCGACGCCGAATTCTTCTTCGAACGCCATGACGAGTTCGACGGTGTCGAGCGAGTCGGCGCCCAGATCGTCGATGAAGCTCGCGCCTTCGACGACCTTTTCAGCGTCAACGCCGAGATGATCAACTACAATTTTCTTCACGCGTTCTGCGATATCGCTCATGTCGGTATCCTCGACCTTCTAAAATTCAGAGGGAGCCTTGATGGCTTCCCTACCCTGCATTCAGCCGGTGATCGCTTTCGTCCCCACCAGCAAACCCGTTCGGCCCTGACCCAGAGCGTTTTTATGCAAACAAAGCATAAACTTCTGCTCATGAGACGGAGCGACTGCTCACAGTCATGGCCCGCTTAACACGGTTTCAGCGCGCCGCAAAGCCAGAAATTCGCCCCTTTGCCTCGGTCAACATCCTATTGCAGAGGGGCTCTTTCCAGCGCTTCGATCAGATCATCGCCATGCCGCCGTTGACGTGCAGCGTCTGCCCCGTCATGTAGGCCGCCTCGTTCGAGGCGAGGTAGACGACGGCCGAGGCAACCTCGGCTCCGGTGCCCATGCGCTTCATGGGGATTGCTCCCATGATGGCGTCCTTCTGCTTGTCGTTCAGCTTGCCGGTCATCGCACTTTCGATGAAGCCCGGCGCCACGCAGTTGACCGTCACGTTGCGGGTGGCGATTTCCTGTGCGAGCGACTTCGAGAAGCCGATCATGCCGGCCTTGGAGGCGCAGTAGTTGGCCTGGCCCGGATTGCCCGTGACGCCGACGATGGACGTGATGTTGATGATGCGACCGAAGCGGCGGCGCATCATCGGATGGGTCAGTTCGCGAGTCAGGCGGAAGACGGCGGTCAGGTTGACTTCGAGCACGCTGTCCCAGTCGGCATCGGACATGCGCACGAACAGGCCGTCCTTGGTGATGCCGGCATTGTTGACGAGGATATCGACGCCCTCGAGCTCCGCTTCGGCCTTTTCGCCGAGCGCTTTCACCTCGTCGCGGTCCGACAGGTTGGCCGGGAAGATCTTGACGCGGTCGCCGAGTTCGGCAGCCAGCGCTTCCAGCCTTTCGACGCGCGTGCCGTGCAGACCGACGATCGCGCCCTGAGCATGCAGCTGCCTTGCGATTTCTTCACCAATGCCGCCAGTAGCGCCGGTTACCAGGGCCTTGCGGCCGGTCAGATCCAACATGATCGAATTCCTTCTTGTTCGTTGAGGCGATCAGCCGGTGATCTTAGCCGTTGAGGGCGGCGATCACTGCGTCGATATCGGCCGGGCCATTCACGGCAACGCCATTGATGTTCTTGTCGATGCGGCGTGCGAGACCGGTAAGGACCTTGCCCGCGCCAACTTCATAAAGCGTGGTGACGCCATTGGCGCCGAACCATTCGACGGTTTCGCGCCAGCGCACCTGACACGTTACCTGCTCCACGAGCAGGTCGGCGATCTCGGCTGCAGCGGTGACCGGGGCCGCGCGGACATTGGCGATCAGCGGCACCGCAGGATCCTTCTTCTCCACCTCGGACAGGGCCTCACGCATGGCGTCCGCCGCCGGGCCCATCAGGGCCGAATGGAAAGGCGCAGAAACCGGCAACATGATGGCACGTTTGGCACCCTTCTCGGTGGCCAGCGCCGCTGCCTTTTCGACGGCGGCCTTTCCGCCCGAGATGACAAGCTGGCCACCGCCATTGTCATTGGCGATCTGGCAGGGACCGATGGCTGAGGCTTCCGCACAGATGGCCTGCACGTCGCCGTGCTCCAGACCGATGATCGCGGCCATCGCGCCAGCACCGACGGGTACGGCCGCCTGCATGGCATTGCCACGGATGCGCAGGAGACGGGCGGTGTCAGCGATCGAGAATGTACCGGCGGCGCAAAGCGCCGAGTATTCGCCGAGCGAATGGCCGGCGACATAGGCGACCCTCGTCTTCAGATCGAGACCCTCGGCTTCGAGCACGCGGATGACGGCCATGGAGACAGCCATCAGGGCCGGCTGGGCGTTAGCGGTCAGGGTGAGTGTCTCTTCCGGGCCGTTCCACATGATGTCGGACAGTTTCTGGCCGAGCGCTTCGTCGACTTCTTCGAAGACGGCGCGGGCCTCAGCGAAATTGTCGGCAAGGTCCTTGCCCATTCCGACGGCCTGGCTACCCTGGCCCGGAAAGGTAAATGCGACTGACATGGGCGTTTCTCCCTTGGGTTTTTCCCTGTCAATTCACGGTTGGCCCTTGCGAGTCAAGCCTCGTATCCCTTCCGTAACCAGCCCAACCGGCCTTAAACCAAGGCTGTTCCACAGCAATCGGTATCTTGCGGTGCATCAATTTCTGCCTAAATTGCCGCTGACCAATCCCCGTCTCCCAAGACACCCTCTCCCAATCGAGGCATTTCCCCATGAAGATGAACCGGCTCGGCCGCACCGATATCCTTGTTTCCGAAATCTGCTTGGGCACCATGACCTGGGGCTCGCAGAATACCCCCGACGAAGCCTTCGGGCAGATGGATTATGCGCTGGATCATGGCGTCAACTTCTTCGATACGGCCGAACTCTATCCCACAACACCGCTTTCTGCGGATACCTATGCCGACACCGAGCGACTGATCGGTGACTGGTTGAAGACATCAGGCAAGCGTGACAAGGTCGTCCTCGCAACCAAAATTGCGGGCCCTGGCCGTCCATACATCCGCGAGGGCAAACCGATCACCGGCGCCACGGTAAAGGACGCGCTCGACGCCAGCCTCAAGCGGCTGAAGACCGATTACGTCGATCTCTACCAGATCCACTGGCCGAACCGTGGCCATTTCCACTTCCGCGGCGCCTGGAGCTACAATCCCTACAAGCAGGACAAGACCAAGGCTTCCGCCGAGATTGCCGAGATCCTGGAGGCCGTTGGCGACTGCGTGAAGGCCGGCAAGCTGAAAGCCATCGGGCTTTCGAACGAGACCACGTGGGGAACCCAGAAATATCTGACACTCGCCGAGGCGAGCGGCCTGCCACGCGTCGCCTCGATCCAGAACGAATACAATCTTCTCTATCGTCACTACGACCTCGATCTGGCGGAGCTCTCGCATCATGAAGATGTCGGCCTGCTCGCCTATTCTCCGCTCGCCGGCGGGATCCTGTCGGGCAAATATCTCGACGGAAAGAAGCCTGCCGGTTCGCGCGGTTCGATCAACGGCGACATCGGTGGACGTCTCGTGCCACAGCAGCAAGCCGCCACGCGCGCCTATGTCGAACTGGCAGCCAAGCATGGGCTCGATCCGTCGGCGATGGCACTCGCCTTCTGCCTGTCGCGCCCCTTCATGGCATCCGTAATCATCGGCGCCACCACGATGGATCAGCTGAAGGTGAACATCGGTGCGGCTGATCTGACGCTCTCCGACGAGATCATCAAAGAGATTGCAAAGATCCACCGCGACTATCCAATGCCAATCTGACCTCTCGACGACAGCCAGCGTCCACGACCTACAAAAACGTGAATGGGTGCAACCTACCCATCGCCGCCGCACATCACCATTTGCGGCGACGATCGAATATCGGCCTGCGGGCCATGACTGGTGGGGGATTACTTGGATTATCTGTTGGTTGCCGGCGGTCTCGTCGGGCTCTACTTCGGTGCCGAGTGGCTTCTGCGCGGGGCGATCGGCGTCGCACAGAAGCTGGCCATTCCGACGCTCATCGTCTCCCTGGTCATCGTCGGCTTCGGAACCTCGATGCCCGAGCTGCTCGTCTCGGTTCGGGCTGGCCTCGCCGGTTCCTCCGACATCGCGCTCGGCAATGTGGTCGGCTCGAACACCGCGAACATTCTCTTGATCGTCGGCATCTGCGCGATGATCTTTCCGATCACGCATTGGGACAAGGGCGTGAAGCGCGACACATATGTGATGATCGGCGCGGCCGTCCTACTGCTTGGCCTCACGCAGTTTTCGACGATCGGTCGTTTCGCCGGATTGCTGATGGTGGCGGCTCTGCTCGCCTACATTGTCTATGCCTATGTCCAGGGCAAAGCGTCACTCGAAGAGCTCGCGGAGGAAGAGGTCAAGCACGAGACGCTGAGTACTGGGTTTACGACCGTGCTGATCCTTGGAGGCCTCGCCACCCTGTTCGTAGGCGCAGAGCTTCTCGTGCGCGGCGCCACCAGCCTCGCCCGCGACTTCGGCGTGTCGGAAGCGGTCATCGGCCTGACCGTCGTCGCCGTTGGCACGTCACTCCCGGAACTCGCCACGGGCGTCATGTCGGCGCTGCGCAAGCATTCCGACATCATGATCGGCAACATCGTCGGATCGAACATCTTCAACATCCTATTCATCCTCGGCGTGACCTCCGTCATCCAGCCGATCGCCATCGCACCGCGCTTCGCAAGCTTCGACATTCCGGTCATGCTGGGCGTCACGCTCGGTTTCGCTATACTGCTGCTCGCCCATCTCGGTGTCCGCAGGCTGACGGCAGGCGCCATGCTGGTCGCCTATGTGGGCTACACAGTCGCGCTGGTGCAGGTCTAAAGGCTAGCGAACCGCAGTCCATCCACGGGGCCGCCGGCAGAAAATGCCGCGCGGCCCTTGCTTTTGCGGTCAATCCGCGTATAAGCGCGCCGTTCACAACACCCGGTCCTCTGGCTGGTGGCTGAACGGAGGGCTGGCAGGTCGATAAGGCTTGCAGCAGGAACCATAAGGGTTTCCGGCCTCCCGTGTCTCCGCTCTCGACCGTCTCGAACACAACACTTTTCTTGCCGCGGCTGATGCCGCACAGGAGCAGTCTGTGAGGCTTAGCGCCGGATCCGGGTGACGACAACCGCAAGAAAAGGCAAAGCTTACATGGCTCTCTACGAACACGTATTCCTTGCCCGGCAGGATATGTCCGCTCAGCAGGTTGATGCCCTCGTCGAACAGTACAAGGGTGTTATCGAAGCTCACGGTGGCAAGGTCGGGCGCGTTGAAAACTGGGGCCTCAAGTCCCTGACGTACCGCATCAAGAAGAACCGCAAGGCTCATTACGCTCTCATGGACATCGACGCTCCGGCGGCTGCTGTCCACGAAGTCGAGCGCCAGATGCGCATCAACGAAGACATTCTTCGTTACATGACCATCGCCGTCGAAGCCCACGAAGAAGGCCCGTCCGCGATGATGCAGAAGCGCGACCGTGACGACCGTCCGCGTCGTGACGGCGATGACCGTGGCCCGCGCCGCGATTTCGGTGACCGTGGCGATCGCGGTCCTCGTCCGGACCGTGGCCCCCGTGAAGGTGGCTTCGAGCGTCGTCCGCGCGAAGACCGCGCGTAATCTGTAGAACAGGAGAAATTACTATGGCTGATGCATCCTCTTCTCAGGCACGTCGTCCCTTCCATCGTCGTCGCAAGACCTGCCCCTTCTCGGGCGCCAATGCTCCGAAGATCGACTACAAGGACGTCCGTCTCCTGCAGCGCTACATTTCCGAGCGCGGCAAGATCGTTCCTTCGCGTATCACCGCAGTTTCCCAGAAGAAGCAGCGCGAACTGGCTCAGGCCATCAAGCGCGCCCGCTTCCTCGGCCTGCTGCCTTACGTCGTAGCGTAATCTGATGCGAAGCCTGCCGATCTTGGATCGGCGGGCTTCATCCCTTCCGCGGTGGGCGCGGATCGGAACCGAATGCCAGATGGCGCGCTCCCGCGACATCAGGCAAAAACCCATGTTGGGGATGCTTCTGCGAGATCGCGTAAGCCCCTCCCCTAACTGCTAGAACCAGCAGGACAGCGACGTTGAACAAACTGGATGCGAAATTGCTGACGACCGGCTTTGTTGCCGGCATCACCGCCGCCCTGCTCGTGCTGGGTGCTGCGGCACAGCCGACGCTTGCCTCCATTCTCTATGCGGCGTCTGCGCTTCCCGTTCTCATCGTTGGCCTCGGCTGGGGCAATGTCGCGGCAATCACCGCGATCGTGACAGCCGCACTGCTCGGCACCATCAGCGTCTCGCCGATGTTCGCCTTCGGCATGGCGATCTTCACGTTGGCGCCGGCCGGCTGGCTCGCCCATCTGTCGAGCCTGGCGCGGCCTGCCTCCGAGATCGGCGGCCCGGACGATTTGATGGCCTGGTATCCGCTTTCCGACATTCTTCTGCAGCTCTGCAGCTTCGTCACGATCGCGGTCGTGGTACTCGGCGTCATCATCGGCTTCGGCCCCGAATTTACCGGCCAGCTGGTGGATGCCATGGCGCAGGCGATGAACGCGCAGGACCCGGCCATGGCGCCGGACGCGGTGGCGCTCGAACAGCTGAAGCGCAGCATGGTCGTGCTTCTCCCGATCATCCAGGGCGGCACCTGGGTGATGCTCCTGACGCTGATGTATTACATCGCCATGCGGATCGTTACCGCGTCCGGCCGTAACAAGCGTCCGCGCGAAGATTTTCCCTCGGCGCTCCGGATGAACCGCAACACGGTCTTCATCTTCCTCGCCGGCATCATAGCCTGCTTCATCGGTGGCGTGCCCGCGATGATCGGGGCGACCGTCTGCGGCACCTTCGGCGCCGGCTTCCTGATGGCGGGCTTTGCCTCGATGCACCTGAAGACACGCGGCAAGGACTGGCGGCTGCCGGCACTCGTGCTCGCCTATCTCTCTTCGATCATGCTGCTTCCGCTCATGATCCCCTTCATCATCGGCCTTTCGGACACTCGAAGGACCGTTGCCCTGACGCCGGCCGGCAAGGCCGACACATCAAACTCCGACACTGACAACTGAAAGGAACAGGATCATGCAAGTCATTCTCCTCGAACGCATCGCAAAGCTCGGCCAGATGGGCGAAACCGTCAAGGTTCGCGACGGCTTTGCCCGTAACTTCCTGCTGCCGCAGGGCAAGGCGCTGCGCGCCAACGAAGCCAACAAGAAGCGTTTCGACTCCGAGCGCGCCACGCTCGAAGCTCGTAACCTCGAGCGCAAGTCGGAAGCCCAGAAGGTTGCCGACGCTCTCTCCGGCAAGTCCTTCATCGTCGTCCGCTCGGCTGGCGAAACCGGTCAGCTCTACGGTTCTGTCGCTGCCCGTGACGTCGTTGAAATCCTGGCTGCCGAAGGCTTCAACATCGGCCGCAACCAGGTCGAACTCAACACCCCGATCAAGGCTATCGGCCTGCATCAGGTCACGCTGCACCTGCATGCTGAAGTCGAGCTGTCGGTCGAGCTCAACGTTGCCCGTTCGTCTGAAGAAGCCGAGCGCCAGTCCAAGGGCGAAAGCCTGACCTCCGCCGACGCTATCTACGGCATCGACGAAGACGCGCTTCGTCCGGAAGACTTCTTCGATCCGGAAGCCGACATGGACGGCGACGACGAATAATTTTCAGTCCCTTACTGAAACGAAACGCCCGGAATTTTCCGGGCGTTTTTCGTATGTGCTCTGCTAAAATGTGGCTTGCCAGGGCCGATTCGGTGAATGTCACAGTCAACCGAAAAGATCGGTTCCTTGAGCTTTTTCTGAAGTCGACAGAGCGTGCCTGTGAATCAATGTGGGTTGCGCTGCGAGCCATTTCGCCGGCCCAGCTTATCGCTATGGTGCAGCCACCGCCGACACACTGAACGGATGCGAACGAATGAACGATGCTGCGCGCAAACTGAGCCCGGTCCAGCCGGCCGAGCCCCTCTATCGGGAGGCGCCGAACAACATCGAAGCCGAACAGGCCCTGCTTGGCGCGATCCTCGTCAACAATGATGCCTTTTATCGCGTGTCGGACTTTCTCAAGCCCGAGCATCTCTACGAGCCCCTGCACCGGAAGATCTTCGAGGTCGCCTCGGAAATCATCCGCATGGGCAAGACCGCCAACCCGGTTACCATCAAGACATTCCTTCCGGCAGACCAAAAGGTCGGCGACCTCACGGTTGCGCAATATCTCGCGCGGCTGGCCTCCGAAGCGGTCACGATCATCAATGCTGAGGACTATGGTCGCGCTATCTACGATCTCGCACTGCGCCGTTCGCTGATCCAGATCGGCGAAGATGTCGTCAATATCGCCTATGATGCACCGCTCGACATGCCGCCCCAGGCGCAGATCGAGGACACCGAGCGCCGGCTGTTTGCGCTTGCCGAAAACGGTCGATACGACGGCGGCTTCCAGTCCTTCTCGGATGCGGTCGCCCAGGCCGTCGACATGGCGGGTGCCGCCTTCGAACGCGACGGCAACCTCTCCGGTGTCTCGACCGGCATCCAGTCGCTCGATGCGAAGATGGGTGGTCTGCAGCGCTCCGACTTGATCGTGCTTGCAGGACGTCCGGGTATGGGCAAGACCTCGCTTGCCACCAACATCGCTTGGAACATCGCAGCAGCCTATGAGCCCGAAGTCCTGCCCGACGGATCCTTCAAGGCGAAGAACGGCGGTGTCGTCGGCTTCTACTCGCTCGAAATGTCGGCCGAGCAGCTCGCCACCCGTATCATGTCCGAGCAGACGGAAGTCTCCTCCTCGAAGATCCGCCGGGGTGACATCACAGAACACGAGTTCGAGAAGCTGGTCGGCTTCAGCCAGACGATGCAGAAGGTGCCGCTGTTCATAGACCAGACGGGCGGCATCTCGATCGCCCAGCTTTCGGCCCGCGCACGCCGCTTGAAGCGCCAGCGCGGCCTCGACTTCCTGGTCGTGGACTATATTCAGCTGATGACCGGCGCCGGCAAGGCGGGTGAGAACCGCGTGCAGGAAATCACCCAGATCACGACGGGCTTGAAGGCGCTCGGCAAGGAATTGAACGTGCCGATCGTCGCCCTGTCGCAGCTGTCACGTGGCGTCGAAAGCCGCGAAGACAAACGTCCGCAGCTCTCCGACCTGCGCGAATCGGGCTCGATCGAGCAGGACGCCGACGTCGTGCTCTTCGTGTTCCGCGAGGAATACTACGTGAAGAACATGGAACCGCGCGATATGGCCGATCCGAAATACCCGGAATGGGAAGCGCATATGGACAAGGTCAAGGGTACGGCTGACGTCATCATCGCCAAACAACGTCACGGACCGACCGGGACCGTCAAGCTCGCTTTCCAGGCCGAATTCACCCGCTTTGCGGATCTGGCCGAACCGAGCTTCATTCAATACGAAGAGCCGTGAGATCCAAGGGCGCCCCGCAGGGCGCCCTTTTTCATGTCCGCTAAAGGCCCTGCGCCCGCAGCACGGCGACCGTCAGCACACCGCCCGCTGCGGCGGGCAGCAGCGGCAAGCGCGTGGCAGACAAGGCCACCACGGCGCATCCGATCGTCTCGGCCCAACCGGTGGCAAAGGCGGTCGGCGCCACAACGGCCATCAGGACCGAGGGTGGGATTGCCCCGAGGATCTCCTCGGCGCTCGGCGACAGCTTCAGAAGTCGACCGACGAGCAGCCCTGCCTCGCGGGTAGCTATGGTAGCGACCGCCATGGCAAGAATGGCGAGCAAGGTCGTGAAATCGATTGTCATGCCTGGACCTCCTGCTGCCGCAGCGATGCAAGGGCTGCCATCGCGACACCACCGAGCGCGCCGCCCAGGATGTACCAGACGCCCGGCACGAACTGGTGGACGATGAGGGCGCAGGCGCCGCTGCCGATGAGGATCAAACCGGTCCGGCGGCCGCGCCAGAAGCCTGCGATGAGGATGACGAAGACGGCGGGGAAGACAAAATCCATGGCGATCACGGCCGGATCTCCGACCATCGCTCCAAGCAGAGCCCCAACAGGACCCAGGCCAGGTAAAAGGGCAAGGCGGCGCCGAAGAACCAGGCTGGGGTCAGCCGATGGCCGCGCGCGCGGAACTCCGCCACGGCCCAGATCTCGTCGGCGAGAAAGAGCATCGACATGACCTTCTGGCGTCGGGAGAACTCCGTCATGTGCCGCGAGATCGAGGCCCCCATCAGGACATGGCGGATGTTGACCAAAAGGGCGGCTGTGCCGAGAGCCGCGATGCTCGCCGGGTGGGTCCAGAGGTCCATCGCGACGAATTGCGAGCCACCGGCAAAGACCAGCGCGCTCATCAGCATGGCCTCGAGGGCGGACAACCCCTTGGTGGCAGCCACGGCCCCGAAGACGAGGCCGATCGGCACGACCGCGACCAGGAGCGGAAGAATGGATTGAAGACCCTGGCGCATATCCAGGCGTGTCGCGGATGTCATGACGTCTCCCCTGCGGATCACAGGCCGCCGGGATAGGCGTTCGCGGGCGACGGGTCTTGAACGAAAGTGATCAGCCGGCGCGAAAGACGCCGGGCGTAAGCCCGGTGCGGGCCTTGAACTGGCGGGTCATGTGGGCCTGGTCGGCAAAGCCGCAGGCTGCCGCAGTTTCCGAAGGGGTGGCACCGATGCGCAGCAGATGTCTGGCATGGCGGATGCGCATGTCGGTCTGGAAGGCATGGGGGGTGATGAAGTACTGCTTGCGGAAGGCCCGTATCATGTGGGCGCGGCTGAGGCCTGCTACCCTGGCCAGCGCTTCGAGACCGATCTCCTCGTCGAAATGCGCGGCGATGTAATCGCGTACGCGGCGCATGGCGAGCGGCTCGTTGTGATGAGGCGCGCGGATGATGTCGCTGCCATGGCGCGCGAACATGGTGGCGAGCACACAATACATGCTCTCTTCTCCCTCAAGCGCTGCAACCTCGCCGGCCTCGATCCTGCGATGGGCGAGGTTGAAGGCCTTGGCGAGTTCGGGATCGGTCAGCAACTGTCGGCCGAAGCTCGGCGTCCCGTTGAAAGCCCGACCCGTCACGTCTTCGATGATATCCGTGAGCAAGGCGACCTCGGGATAGATCATCCGGTAGCGATAACCCTCCGGCGCACCGGGTTGGCCGTCATGCACCTCGCCCGGATTGATCAGATAGAGGGCGCCGGGGCCCGTGTATTCGCGCATGCCGCGGATGCTCGCCACCTGGCAACCGACCTCGATTGCCCCGATCGAGAAGGTGTCGTGCGAGTGGGGAGAGAATTCGTGGGTGATGAAAGACGCGCTCAGGCACTCCATGTCGCGGAAACGCCCGTCCCGCCAGAAGCGCGTTCGCTCCTTGCGTGAGACCGGATTGGCCTCGGCGGCCTCCTGCTGCGAAACACTGTGCATAGCAGCATAATATCGGGTCGCCGCATTTTCGTCTTGAAGAAAAGTGCTAGGGTCGCCGCAGAGATCAACCGACCCGAAGCCTTCATGACAGACCGTTTTACCATTCTCGACGCGCCGGAGGAGTTTCTTTCGGCACCGCTGCGCCTGACCGTGGATCTCTCGGCGATCGCCGAGAACTGGCGAGAGATGGCACGCCGCTCGGGCAAGGCGCGGGCGGCTGCCGTCGTCAAGGCGGATGCCTACGGCCTCGGCATCGAAGATGTCGGCCAGGTGCTCTATCGCGCCGGTGCCCGCGATTTCTTCGTCGCCGTGCCGGCGGAAGGGGCGACACTCCGGCCCTACGCGCCGGAAGCCCGGATCTTCGTGCTGTCGGGCATCTGGCCCGGCCAGGAAGAGGTGTTCTTCGAGAACGATCTGGTCCCGGTCATCGCGTCTGAAGAGCAACTCGCCTTCTGGATGGCAGTGCTGACCGAGCGTGGTCCCTACCCTTGCGCGCTGCATGTCGACACCGGCTTCAACCGTCTCGGCCTGCCAATGGCCGAAGCGATCGCGCTGGTCGACGATGTCTCGCGACCAGCGAGCCTCGACCCGGTGCTCGTCATGAGCCACCTCGCCTGCGGCGACGACCCGTCGTCGCCGATGAATGGCCAACAACTCGTGAAATTCCGAACGGTTAGCGCCGCTTTCGAAGGTATCGATTCCAGTCTCTCGGCATCAGCCGGCGTCTTCCTCGGTTCCGACTATCACTTCGATCTCACCCGCCCCGGCATTGCTCTATACGGTGGCGAGGCCGTGAACGGTGCGAAAAACCCTATGCGGACGGTGGTCAAGGCAGAAGCACGCGTCTTGCAAATTCGCGAGGCGAAAGCGGGCGAGAGCGTCTCTTACGGCGCCACCCATGTGCTTTCCCGAGACAGCAGGCTTGCGGTTGCGAGCGTCGGCTATGCCGATGGCTATCTGCGCAATCTCTCCGGCTCCGGCATTCCCTTGCGCGACACCGGTGTTCCCGGCGCCCACGGCGTTATCGCCGGCAAGCACGTGCCCGTCGTCGGGCGGGTCACCATGGACCTCACCATCTTCGACGTCACCGATCTGCCGGAAAATGCTGTGCGCAGCGGCGATTATGTCGAACTCTTCGGAACCTCCATGCCGCTCGACGACGTCGCCCGCGCCGCCGGCACGATCGGCTATGAAATGCTGACCGGCCTGGGCCTGCGCTATGAGCGGCTCTATATCGAGGGCGATGACTGAGGACTGGCGCGGCCTGATTTGTTCTGCTATTGTTCCAGCCTTGCACGTTTCCAATACTGAGCGGAGTCCACCGTGCCGAACATTCAGTTGAGCAAGCAGGACGCTGAATTTGTCGAGGAACAGATGAATTCCGGTCTCTACGAGAGCGCTGACGCGGTGGTAACGGCAGGCCTCGCGCTTCTGCGAGAGCAGGAGGAAGCCACCCTTCGCGTGCTCATCCAGGAAGGGATCGATGACGTTGAGGCGGGGCGTGTCATGAGCTTCGACAGCGCACAGGAACTGACGGCCTACATCATGGGGATGCCGGAGGAACGGGAGGATGGGACCACGTCGTCTGGTGCTGACCAAAAGGGCACTGCGCGATCTTCGAGCGCATTATGACTACATCCTCGAATTCGACCCCATCGCCGCTAAACGTCTTCTGCACGAAATCAACAGAAAGATGGAGTGGATCGCCGAGCTGGGTGTCACCGGTGCTCCTCGATCATTCCTCCCCGGACTAAGGGCCTTTCCCTTCAAGAACCGATGCATCTATTTCACGATCTTTGATGAGGCGATCACCGTGCTACGCATGGTGCATGGCCGCCAAAACATCTCCCCGACGACTTCCCTGAAAGCGATACGTAATTCATGGCCAAAGCCAAAACCCAATTCGTCTGCCAGAACTGCGGCACGGTCCATTCCCGCTGGGCGGGCAAATGCGATGGATGCGGCGAGTGGAACACCATCGTCGAGGAAGATCCGATGGGCGGGATCGGCTCCGGCCCCGGCAAGGTGCCGAAGAAGGGCCGCGCCGTCGCACTCACAGCGCTTTCCGGCGAGATCGAGGAGGCACCGCGCATTCCGACCGGCATGGGCGAACTCGACCGGGCGACCGGCGGCGGCTTCGTGCGCGGGTCGGCCGTTCTGATCGGCGGCGATCCCGGCATCGGCAAATCGACGCTGCTGATGCAGGCGGCCGCTGCGCTGTCGCGACACGGCCATCGCGTCATCTATGTCTCGGGCGAAGAGGCGGTCGCGCAGGTCAGGCTGCGGGCACAGCGGTTGGGAGCCGCCGATACCGACGTACTGCTTGCGGCGGAAACCAATGTCGAGGACATCCTTGCCACCATTTCCGAGGGCAAGCGGCCCGATCTGGTCATCATCGATTCGATCCAGACGCTGTGGAGTGATACTGCCGACAGTGCACCGGGCACCGTCACCCAGGTGCGCACCGGCGTGCAGGCGATGATCCGCTATGCCAAGCAGACCGGGGCGACCATGGTGCTGGTCGGCCATGTCACCAAGGAAGGCCAGATCGCTGGTCCTCGCGTGGTCGAGCACATGGTCGATGCCGTCCTCTATTTCGAAGGCGATCGCGGCCATCACTACCGCATCCTGCGCACGGTGAAGAACCGTTTCGGGCCGACCGACGAGATCGGCGTCTTCGAAATGTCGGACAAAGGACTGCGCGAAGTCGCCAACCCTTCCGAACTTTTCCTCGGTGAACGCAATGAAAAGGCACCGGGGGCTGCGGTCTTTGCAGGCATGGAAGGCACGCGTCCGATCCTCGTCGAAGTGCAGGCGCTGGTGGCCGCTACCTCACTCGGCACCCCGCGTCGTGCCGTCGTCGGCTGGGATTCCTCCCGCCTCGCCATGATTTTGGCGGTATTGGAGGCGCATTGCGGGGTCAGGCTCGGTCAGCATGACGTCTACCTGAACGTCGCCGGCGGCTACCGGATCAGCGAACCGGCAGCCGACATGGCGATCGCTTCGGCTCTGGTTTCATCACTGGCCGGTCTTGCCCTTCCGGCCGATTGCGTCTATTTCGGCGAAGTCAGCCTGTCAGGGGCGGTGAGGCCAGTGGCCCACACGGCCCAAAGGCTGAAAGAGGCGGAAAAGCTTGGTTTCTCCGCCGCGGTCTTGCCGGCTGCCTCGCCGGACCTGCCAAAGGGTTCGAAGGGCAAATGGAGGGAAGTGGACAGCCTTCCCGATCTCGTGGCGCGGATCGCCGGTTCCCGGCTGAAAGCCCCCGCAGATCAGGAGGACGGTTGATCCGGTCCGACGCGTGAGACAACGCGTTCCGGCGGGTTCGCGGTGACATCAATGCCGGTTCGCCGGCGGCCCTGGAGTTGGTATTTATGCCCATCACTATTTTCGACGGTATCGTCATCGGCGTCGTCCTGTTTTCAGCGGTGCTGGCGATGGTGCGCGGCTTTTCGCGTGAAGTGCTGTCCATCGCGAGCTGGGCAGGCTCGGTGGCGGCCGCCTATTACCTCTATCCCCTGCTCGTGCCCTATGTGATGAACTACACGAGCGACGAGCGCATCGCGCTTGCGGGTTCCGCCGGCATCATCTTCCTGATCGCGCTGATCGTCATTTCCTTCATCACCTCGCGCATTGCCGACTTCATCATCGACAGCCGCATCGGCGCGCTCGACCGGACGCTGGGCTTCCTCTTCGGTGCCGCGCGCGGCCTGCTGCTTCTCGTTGTCGCCGTCGCCTTCTGGAACTGGCTGATCGATGCCGGACAGCGCCCCGACTGGGTCAACAATTCGAAGTCCAAACCCTTCCTGGACTCGCTGGTCGAAAAACTCGAAGCCGTACTGCCTGAGGATATCGAGCCGCAGATCCGTGAGCGCATCCTTGGCCGCGAAGAACCTGCGGCAGACGCCACCGGCGACAATGCGCCTGCCGAGCAGGCTCCCGCTGAACAGACGCCGTCTGAGCAAACCCCTGCGCAGCCGGCGACACCTTAAGAACACACTGTTCATCGCGCGGCCTTGGTGCCGCGCGAACCGTCACCCATATCAATGCCGCCGGATCGGGACAGACCGGCGGCTTAGCCGTTAGAAGCCCAGCATCCTTGCATCTGTCCCCGGAGCAAAGGCCCTCGCCATGAAGCAGTTCAGCCCTTCTTATGTCGTGTATGGCAGCCATGACGACAAGTATCACGAGGAATGCGGGGTCTTCGGGATCCTCGGGCATCCGGATGCTTCTACGCTGACGGCACTCGGCCTGCACGCGCTCCAGCATCGCGGCCAGGAAGCGGCCGGCATCGTCTCCTTCGACGGACGGCAGTTCTATACCGAGAAGCACATGGGCCTGGTCGGTGACCACTACACCAACCCGGTGACACTGGCGAAGCTGCCCGGCCCACAGGCGATCGGCCATACCCGTTACTCGACGACGGGCGAAGTGGCGCTGCGCAACGTCCAGCCGCTGTTTGCCGAACTCGAGGAAGGCGGCATCGCGATCGCCCACAACGGCAACTTCACCAACGGCCTGACGCTCCGCCGCCAGATCATCGCCACAGGTGCCATCTGCCAGTCGACGTCGGATACCGAAGTCGTGCTGCATCTCATCGCCCGCTCGCGCCATGCTTCGACCACCGACCGCTTCATCGACGCCATCCGCCAGATGGAAGGCGGCTACGCGATGATCGCGCTGACGCGCACCAAGCTGATCGCCGCCCGCGACCCGATCGGCATCCGGCCGCTGGTCATGGGTGACCTCGACGGCAAGCCGATCTTCTGTTCGGAGACCTGTGCGCTCGACATCATTGGCGCGAAATTCGTCCGCGACGTGAAGAACGGCGAAGTGATCATCTGCGAAACGCAGGCCGATGGCTCTGTCACCATCGAATCCCGCATGCCGGCGCGTCCGCAGCCGGAGCGCGTCTGCCTGTTCGAATATGTCTATTTCGCCCGCCCGGATTCGGTCGTCGCCGGACGCAACGTCTACACGACCCGCAAGAATGCCGGCATGAACCTCGCGCTTGAAGCACCGGTTGAAGCCGATGTGGTCGTGCCGGTTCCGGATGGCGGCACGCCGGCTGCACTCGGCTATGCGCAGCAGAGCGGCATTCCCTTCGAATACGGCATCATCCGCAACCATTATGTCGGTCGCACCTTCATTGAGCCGACCCAGCAGATCCGCGCCTTTGGCGTGAAGCTCAAGCACTCTGCCAACCGGGCGATGATCGAGGGCAAGCGCGTCGTTCTGGTCGACGATTCCATCGTGCGCGGCACGACCTCGCTGAAGATCGTGCAGATGATCCGCGATGCCGGTGCCAAGGAAGTGCATATTCGCGTCGCCAGCCCGATGATCTTCCACCCGGACTTCTACGGCATCGACACGCCCGATCGCGACAAGCTGCTCGCCAACCAATATGCCGGCGATGAGGCCATGGCGAAGTATATCGGTGCGGACTCGCTCGCCTTCCTTTCGATTGACGGCCTCTACAAGGCTGTCGGTGGTAAACCGCGAGATCCGGCCAACCCGCAATTCACCGACCACTACTTCACCGGCGACTATCCGACGCGTCTCGTCGACAAGGAAAGCGAAAAGCCGGGGCGCAAGGAAAGCATGCTCGCCGCCAACGGCTGAGCGACACGACCACAAGGGATACGACAGGAAATTCCATGACCATCGACCTCAAGGGCCGGATTGCGCTCGTCACCGGCGCCTCGCGCGGCATCGGCTATTTCACCGCGATCGAACTGGCCAAGGCCGGCGCTCATGTCATCGCCTGCGCCCGCACGGTCGGTGGCCTGGAAGAGCTCGACGACTCCATCAAGGCCGTCGGTGGTTCGGCGACGCTGGTGCCCTTCGATCTTGCCGATATGGCAGCGATCGACCAACTCGGAGGCCATATCTTCGAGCGCTGGGGCAAGCTGGACATCGCGGTGCTGAACGCTGGCGTGCTCGGCGTGATCTCGCCGATCGGCCATGTCGAGGCCAAGGTCTTCGACAAGGTCATGACGATCAATGTCACCGCCACATGGCGCCTGATCCGCACCCTGGAGCCGGTGCTCGTGAAGTCCGACCAGGGCCGTGTGCTGATCCTGTCTTCAGGCGCCGCCCATAAGTGCCGCCCTTTCTGGGGGCCTTACTCCGCCTCCAAGGCCGCCGTTGAGGCGCTGGCGCGTACCTGGGCGGCCGAGACCCAACGGCTGCCGCTGCGTATCCTCTCCGTCGATCCCGGCGCGACGCGGACCGCCATGCGCGCCCAGGCCATGCCGGGCGAAGATCCGGATACGCTGCCGCATCCATCGGAAGTCGCCGCCAAACTCCTGCCGCTCGTCGGCCCGGAGCAGACGGAAACGGGCAAGCTCTACGTGGTGCGAGAGGGCAAGATCGTCGACTACCGGATGCCGGAGTAAGCGATTCGGCGTTCTCATCCGCGGCCCGAGGGTCGCCCAATCCGAGACATGCGCATGAATGCCAGAGACTTTGCCGCCTATGCCTACCTGTCTCTGGCCTGGGGACTTTCCTTCCTGCTCCTCCTGCATGTGGTCGATGCCTTCGGCTGGATCGGGGCGGTGACATTTCGTTGCTTCATCGCGGGCGCCCTGCTCTATGCGATTGCGCGCATGATGCGGCGCAAACTCGATTTCGGCGCAGGCTGGCTCCCCTTCACCATCGTCGGCGCAACCACGGTGGCAGGGCAGTTGATCGGGCTTTCCTATGCGACTCCACTGATTGGCACTGCCATGGCTGCGATCTTCGTCGCGTCCATCCCGCTGTTTTCCATGGTGATCGCGCAACTCTGGGGCCTTGAGCGCATCACGCAGGCGCGTGTGTTCGGCCTCGTGCTCGGGACGATCGGCATCGTCATGCTGGTCGGCTTCCCCGCAGTGCCCGTCACCGGTGCATTCCTGCTCGGCTGCTTTGCCATGATCGGATCGACCTTTTCCGCCGCCTTCGGCAGCAATTATGCCAGCCGGCATCTTTCCGGCACCGGACCCTGGGAAGTGACCATCGGCTCCTTCATCGCCGGTGGGATCCTGACATTGCCGCTTCTCTGGTTCGTGCCCGTGCCCGGCACACCGGTTGCCGTGGATTATCTCTATCTCGTGGCGCTGGCTGCCCTGATGAGCGCCCTCACCTATGTTCTCTATTTCAGCCTGGTCAAAAGCATCGGAGCGACGGCGGCGATCAGCGTCGAGTTCGCCGTGACTGTGGTTGCGGTGCTCGTGGGGGCACTGGTGCTCGACGAGGCCTTGACGATGCTGCAGCTTTTCGGCGGCGGCGTCATCATCCTCGGCTGCGCTCTGGTGCTCGGTCTCGTCCGCCTGCCGCGGACGGCTGCCTGACTAGGCCGTACGACGGCGGATGCGGGACAGGCCACGGCGCGGCTGCGGATCGGCAAGGGCGAGCGCCTGGCCGGTCTCTGCCAGCAGGATGGTGGGTTCATAGAGCCGCACACAATTGCGACCGTCGGCCTTCGCCCGGTACAAGGCGGCATCTGCACAGGCAAGAAGGGTGTCGAGCCCCGTTCCCCGCTGCGTCAATTCACAGACACCGATGCTCACCGTGATCCCCAAGGCTCCCAAGCCCGGCATGACCATGTCGGCAACGGCGAGGCGCAGGTTTTCGGCGACGGCGACCGCCTGTTGCGCGCTCATGCGCGGCATGAGGCAGGCGAATTCCTCGCCGCCGATTCGGGCGAAGAGCCAGCCCTTTGGCATGCGCTGATCAATGGCACGCGAAAAGGCAAGCAGGACCTGGTCGCCGGCCGCATGACCATGCGTATCGTTGACCGACTTGAAATGGTCGATGTCGAAAAGCAACAGGCTCGCACCGCCCTCGGCCTCGTGAAGCATGTCGTTAGCCTCTGTCACGAAGGTGCGGCGGTTGGCGAGGTTGGTAAGGGGATCCCGCTCGGAGGCCAGGCGATAGCGCCACTCGTCGCGTTCCTTGGCCACGATCAGCAGAGAGATCAGTGAGAGGACGATCAGCATGGAATTCGCTAGCGTGACAAGTGCGAACCAAGGCGCCGTGCTTCCATCCGCGGCATAGGGCGGGGCGACGAATACACTGAGCGGCACCGCCGCTAGCCAAAGCAGACCGCGCAGGGCGTTGGCGGTTGCAGCAATCGACCGGGAGGGCAATGGTTCGTGCCTGGCGCGCACCAGAGTTTCGCGCGCCATCAGGAAACAGTACACGGCCACGAGCAGAGACAAGGTCGCAGTCCGGGCTTCGACTGAATTCTGCAGCATCGGTGTGAACCAGAGCAGGATCCACACGAGCGCACCCAAGGAACCCTTTGCAATTGATAGACGCGCGCCTTCGAAGACGACGACCGCCTGCCAGTAGAGGCCGACAGCGAGAATGCCGAGACAGAGGCCCACTCCGGATGAAAGGGTGAGCGGCAAGCTTTCGCGGTTTGCATGAAGGAGCATGGCCGCGCAGCCGGCAAGGCCAGCGGCCACGAGCAGTGGAAGCACGCGACTGTCTCGATAGCGCAACCACATATAGATCGTGACCACGGTGGAGATCAGGGTGATCAACGCATGGACAACCATGAGGGTGGGCAAATGCAGCGTCTGGTCCATGCCGAAGATCATCTCCGAGGGTGGGGGAAGTCTCCCTAAAATTGGGGTAGTTACCTTGAAAAAACCTTAACTCTCAAAGCGTCTGCCCAAATGAGCTTGCTTCATCTCGATACGGCCCCTGCCTAGCGCTGGACCCTTGACCAAATCCCCGGCCCGCGCCATAAAGCGCGTCATGAAAACGAGCCTCTGCATCATTTGCGGGACCATTATTCGCTAGCGCTTCGCTGGCCTGGCCGTTTTCGTCTCCTGCATAGCCCCAGATGACAAACGACCCGGTCCAGCCGGGTACCATTCGTTCTGGGAGTTTCTCATGGCCGGCGGCCTCAAGCTTTACAACACGCTCACACGCGACAAGGTCGATTTTGAGCCAATCGACCCGGACAATGTTCGCCTGTATGTCTGCGGACCGACTGTCTATGACTTCGCCCATATCGGCAATGCGCGTCCTGTCATCGTCTTCGACGTACTGTACCGCCTGCTGCGCCACACCTATGGCGCGGACAAAGTCACCTATGTCCGCAACATCACCGACGTCGACGACAAGATCAACGCACGCGCCTTGCGCGACTTCGGCAGCCAGATCGCCGATGTTTCGATGAGCCTCAACGAGGCGATCCGGGCCGTTACCGGCAAGACCGAGAGCCAGTTCCACGAGGACGTGGCCTCGCTCGGCTGCCTGAAGCCGACCGTCGAGCCGCGCGCGACCGACAACATTGCCCAGATGATCACGATCATCCAGCGGCTGCTCGACATGGGCCATGCCTATGTCGCCGAAGGCTCTGAGGGACACGAAGTGCTGTTCTCGACCGCCTCTATGGCGGATTACGGAATGCTGTCGAAGCGCAAGCTCGAGGATCAACAGGCCGGCGCGCGTGTGGCTGTCGAAAGCCACAAGATGAACCCGGCCGATTTCGTGCTGTGGAAGCAGTCGGCCGATACCGAGCCGGGCTGGCCGGCGAGCTTCACCTTCGAAAGCAAGACCTATCCGATCTACGGCCGTCCCGGCTGGCACATCGAATGCTCTGCCATGGCCGACCGTTACCTCTGGGAAGAGATCAAGGATCGTCTCTCGCCCAAGGCTAAGGCGAAGCCGCACCAGTTCGACATTCATGGCGGCGGTCTGGACCTGATCTTCCCGCACCATGAAAACGAGATCGCCCAGTCCTGCTGCGCCTTCGACAACGACCTGATGGCAACGGTGTGGATGCATAACGGCTTCCTGCAGGTCGAGGGCCGCAAGATGTCGAAGTCGGAGGGCAATTTCGTCACGATCAACGAGTTGCTGGCCACCGAGAAATTCGGCGGTCGGAAGTGGCCGGGCGAAGTGCTGCGGCTGGCGATGCTGATGACGGACTACAAGCAACCAATTGATTTCTCAATTTCGAGGCTGCGAGAAGCAGAGGCTTGGATCAAGAATTGGTCTAGCGTTCTTTCTTTGATATCCGGAACACAAGGCTTCACCCCTCGCCCTGACGAAAAACTCCTCCGGATCCTTTCCAATGATCTCAATACCGTTGAAGCACTGCACTATCTGAAGTCGCTTTCTGCGAGTGCGGTAGCGTCGATTGAACCAGCAGAGCGTCTAGTTTGGGGCCTAAACCTGCTTGGGTTGTTGAATGCTGACGTAAACCGGATTGTGTTTATGTCGGCAATGACCAGCAACACGCTTACAAGCGCCGAAAAGGAAAATGTCCTTAAGACGGCGCTGACATCGATATCGGCTCACGACGGTGTTCGGATCTTGCTCAAAGATCATCCAATGCTTCCCAGATATCTGGAAACGCTTACACATGCAGGAAAAGTCCTTTTCGAAGAATGGCAAGAAGCCTTTGATTCCGGACTCCTTTCAGACATCAGCTTAAAGCTCAGACAGCGGTTAGAGTATCTTGCGACGAAGCAGTTCGCCGAAGCCGACCGCATCCGCGATGAGCTTGCCGAGAAAGGCATCCAGCTCAAGGACGGCAAGGACAAGGAGACCGGTGAGCGGGTGACGACCTGGGAGGTCAAGCGGTAACATGGTTTTGGCTGCGGTGTGGGGTACCCCCCTCTGTCACTTCGTGACATCTCCCCCACAAGGGGGGAGAGTGGGGACGCACGCGCTGCGGCATCCAAATTCTGACCTGTTGGACGGCAACGGCGACGCCGGCGGGGTCTCGCTCTCCTCCCGTGTGGGGGAGATGTCCGGCAGGACAGAGGGGGGTACTCCACGCACAACGCTCAACACCCCACTTGCCATAACACACAACCAAAGACAGTCTTCCCATCGGATAAAACCGGTGATGGAAGCCGTCATGCCGCACGCACCCGTCCCGCCGCAACGCCGCGCTAATGCGAAACGCATGCGCAAGGAGATGACCGATGCCGAGCGCAGGCTCTGGGGCTGCCTGCGGGCGCACCGCCTGATGGGACTCGGCTTTCGCCGCCAGGTTCCTGTGGCCGGATTCATCGTCGACTTCGCCTGCCCCGATCACAAGCTGATTGTCGAGGTAGATGGCTCGCAGCACGGCAATGATGCTGACCTAGCCTATGATGTAGCGAGGACCCGACGGCTTGAGCAGGACGGTTGGACAGTGCTGCGGTTCTGGAACGACGACGTTTTGCGGGATATCAACGATGTCTGCCAGCATATTGTGATCGTTGTGGGCAAGGATTGGTTGTGATGATTGCTGTGTTGGCTGCGGTACGCAGTACCCCCCTCTGTCACTTCGTGACATCTCCCCCACAAGGGGGGAGAGTGGAGCCGCTCGCCTTGTGGCACTCCAACTCTAAGCCCTTGAATTTCAGAGGTGAGGTCGGCGGGGTCCCGCTCTCCCCCCGTGTGGGGGAGATGTCCGGCAGGACAGAGGGGGGTAACCCCACCCTCGGGGGCTCCACCCCATGACCCAACCCCAATACCAAGATGCCGAAATGGCTCCTCTACGGCCTAATCGCCAAAGGTGTGCTGATTGCCGTTGTCATTATCGGTGTCACAATTTTCATGACGATGCGATGAGGGCGAAGAGATGAGCGAGATCCATAGCGGCGGCTGCCAATGCGGCGCGATCCGGTTCCAGGCGTCGAAGCTTGGGCGACCATCGATCTGCCATTGCCGCATGTGCCAGAAGCAGTTCGGCTCCTTCTTCGGCGCCTTCGTCACCGCCGATCAGGCGCATCTGACCTGGACGCGCGGCCAGCCGATGCTGTTCCGCTCCTCAGCCAAGGTGAAGCGCGGTTTCTGTGCCAAATGTGGCACGCCGCTCACCTATCAGCATCCTGGCGGGGTGGAGCTGGCGATCGGCGCCTTCGACCATCCAGAGCATTTCGAGCCGCAGATCCAGGTGAACCATCACCAACGCTTGCCGTGGATCGATCAACTGTTCGAAAAACCCGTCTATACCAGCCCAGAATACGAAGCCTTCTTCGCCTCGATCGAGAGCTTTCAGCATCCCGACCACGACACGCCCATTTGGCCACCGGAGGATGAACAATGACCCGTCAGGTGCATTCCGGCGGCTGCCAGTGCGGCACGATCCGTTACAAGATCGCAGGCGAACTCGGCTATCCGCATATCTGCCACTGCCGCATGTGCCAGAAGGCCAGTGGCAACTTCTTCATGGCGCTTGCCGGCTCCCGGCAGGAGGATTTCCTGCTGATGCGCGGTGAGCCCAGCTGGTTCCAATCATCAGACCCGTGCGGGCGCGGCTTCTGCAAGGACTGCGGCACGCCGCTCTTCTTCCGCAGCAAGGGCTCGCCCTATATCAGCGTGACGATCGGCAGTCTCGACCAGCCGGAGTTCGCCGAACCCGTCTCGCAGGACGGCGTCGAGAGCCGCATCTCCTGGTTCGACAAACTCTTTTCCCTTCCCGAAAACCCGACGGACCGGTCTGACCTTCCGGCGGGCAATGCCGGGATCGCCGCCACATCCCGGCAGCATCCCGATCATGATACGGTGGCCTGGCCACCGAAGAAGGACATTTGACATGACGACTGAATTGCGTGGCTTCTACCCCGAAATCGAACCCTTCGAGACCGGCATGCTCGATGTCGGCGATGGACATCAGGTCTATTGGGAGCGTTTCGGCACCCGGGGTGCAAAGCCGGCCGTTTTCCTGCATGGCGGTCCGGGTGGGGCCATCAGCCCGACGCAGCGACGTCTGTTCGATCCCGCGCTTTACGATGTGATCCTGTTCGACCAGCGCGGCTGCGGCAAGTCCACACCGCATGCCTCGATCGAGGCCAACACCACCTGGCATCTCGTCGCCGATATCGAGCGGCTGCGCGAACTGATGGGCGTCGAGCAGTGGCTCGTCTTCGGCGGATCCTGGGGCTCGACGCTGGCGCTAGCCTATGCGGAAACCCATCCCGAGCGCGTCTCGGAGCTCGTGCTGCGCGGCATCTACACGCTGACCAGGGCCGAACTCGACTGGTACTACCAGTTCGGTGTCTCCGAGATGTTCCCGGACAAGTGGGAACGGTTCATAGCCCCGATCCCGGAAGGAGAGCGTCACGAGATGATGGCTGCCTATCGCCGGCGCCTTACGGGCACCGATCGCGAAGAGCAGCTGCGCTGCGCCGTCGCCTGGAGCACCTGGGAAGGCGAAACGATCACGCTTCTGCCCAACCCTGACTATTCCGACCACTTCTACGACCCGGAATTCGCCTTGGCCTTTGCGCGCATCGAAAACCACTTCTTCGTCCATGCCGGCTGGCTGGAGGAAGGGCAGCTGTTGCGCGATGCCTCTAAGCTCAAGGACATTCCCGGCGTGATCATCCACGGCCGCTACGACATGCCCTGCCCGGCGAAGTACGCGTGGGCTCTGCACAAGGCCTGGCCGAAGGCGGATTTTCATCTGATCGAGGGCGCTGGCCACGCCTATCTCGAGCCTGGCATTCTCGACCAGCTGATCCGGGCGACGGATCGGTTTGCGGGGAAGAATTGATATGTCGCTGGCTCTCGCCCCCCTCTGCCCTGCCGGGCATCTCCCCCACAAGGGGGGAGAGCGGATTGCGGCAATGCCACACCTTCGCTTCGCCATTTCAAACATGGTGAGGCTAATGGCGGCGGTTTCTGGCACGAAGAGCGGCGACGGCCCCCACTCTCCCCCCTTGTGGGGGAGATGTCACGTAGTGACAGAGGGGGGTGAAGCCCCGAACACAAGCGTTTGCCTGAGGACCACAGCATGACACGCGAAAAGATCACCCTGTTCGACACGACCCTGCGCGACGGCCAGCAGACGCCGGGCGTTGATTTTTCGGTCGAGGACAAGATCGCGATCGCGGCGATGCTGGACGAGTTCGGCATCGACTTCATCGAGGGCGGTTATCCCGGCGCGAACCCGACGGATACGACGTTCTTCTCCAAGAAGCGTACCCAAAAGGCCGGCTTCGTCGCCTTCGGCATGACCAAGCGCGCCGGAATTTCCGCCTCCAACGATCCGGGCCTCAGCCAGCTCATCCAGTCAAAGGCAGATGCGATCTGCCTCGTGGCAAAAAGTTGGGACTACCATGTAAAGGTCGCGCTCGGCTGCACCAACGAGGAAAACCTCGAAACCATCCGTGACAGCGTCAAGGCCGTGGTCGAAGCGGGCAAGCTTTCCATGGTCGACTGCGAACACTTCTTCGATGGCTACAAGGCCAATGCCGACTATGCCATCGCCTGCGCCAAAGAGGCTTACGACGCCGGCGCGCGCTGGGTCGTGCTGTGCGACACAAATGGCGGCACGCAGCCGCCGGAAATCCGGGACATTGTCTCGGCCGTGATTGCCTCCGGCATCCCCGGCTCGTCGCTCGGCATCCACGCGCATAACGACACCGGCCAGGCGGTCGCTAACTCGCTCGCCGCCGTCGAAGCGGGCGTGCGGCAGATTCAGGGTACGCTGAACGGTATTGGCGAGCGCTGCGGCAATGCCGATCTCGTCACGATCATCCCGACGCTCTGTCTGAAGGACACCTATTCCTCGCGCTTCGAGACGGCGATCGATCGCGAGAAGCTTGTCGGCCTGACGCGTTTGTCGCGCGCTTTCGACGAACTCCTGAACCGCTCCCCCAACCACCAGTCGCCTTATGTCGGTGGCTCGGCCTTTGCCACCAAGGCTGGCATCCATGCCTCGGCACTTCTGAAGGATCCGAAGACCTACGAACATGTCGAGCCGGAAAGCGTCGGCAATTTCCGCAAGGTCATGGTCTCCGACCAGGGCGGCAAGGCGAATTTCCTCAACGAGCTCAAGCGTCGCGGCATCACCGTTGCCAAGGACGATCCGAAGCTCGATACGCTGATCTCGGTGGTCAAGGAGCGGGAGGCCTCGGGCTATGCCTATGAAGGGGCCGATGCGAGCTTCGAGCTGCTGGCACTGAAGACGCTCGGCACCGTGCCGGATTTCTTCGCCGTCGAGAGTTTTCGCGTCATGGTCGAACGCCGCTTCGACAGCCACGGCCAGCTAAAGACGGTCTCCGAGGCGGTGGTCAAAGTGCTTGTCGATGGCGAGATGGTCATGTCGGTCGCGGAAGGTGATGGCCCGGTCAATGCACTCGATATCGCGCTGCGCAAGGATCTCGGCAAGTACCAGAGCGAGATCATCGACCTGGAACTCGCGGACTACAAGGTGCGTATCCTGAACGGCGGCACCGAGGCCATCACGCGCGTATTGATCGAATCCACCGACGCGACCGGCGCCCGCTGGTGGACCGTCGGTGTCTCCGAGAACATCATCGACGCCTCCTTCCAGGCCCTGATGGATTCGATCGTCTACAAGCTGATGAAAAACCGCGAACTGGCGGGCCAGATCGCGGCAGAGTGACGTCTTCCCGGTCAGGCTGCGATCCGGTCGCGGCTTTGACCGCTGTGTTCATATCGCTTGGCTGCGAAAAACAGGACCAGGGCTGCGATCGGGAAGGCCGCGGCCACGAGTGGCAGGGCGGATAGGCCCGGGCCGTGGTCGATGGCCAGGCCGCCGCCCCAGGCGCCGATGGCATTGCCGAGATTGAAGGCGGCGATGTTGAAGCTGGAGGCGAGCGCTTGCCCCGCCCCTTGCGCCTTTTCGAGGACCCGCATTTGAAGCGGTGCGACCGTGGCAAAACCCGCAGCCCCGACCAGACCGACCATCGCGACCATCAAGCCCTTCTCCGGCAGGACAAAAGCCATGACCAGGAGCGAGAGGCTCAAGGCGACGAGCGTCAGCAAGATGGATCGGTCGAGATTGCGGTCTGCCAGCCTGCCGCCGACGAGATTGCCGATGATCAGGCCGCCGCCGAAAACCAGAAGGATCGGCGACACGGCAGCGTCGGAGAATCCCGTCACCTGGGTCAGCACAGGCGCGATATAGGTGAAGACCGTGAAGACGCCGGCATAGCCGAGTACGGTGATCGCCAGACCGGCCAGAACCTGCGGGCGTCCCATCGTGGCAAGATCCGAACGCCAGTTCTGTGGCTCCGGTTCACTGTCATCGCGAGGCAGGAAGATCGCAAGCACGGCGAGTGCCGCGATGCCCACCACGGCAACGGCCCAGAATGTGGTGCGCCATCCATATTCCTGGCCGAGCCAGGTCCCGAAGGGAACGCCGGCGATATTGGCGACGGTCAGACCGGTGAACATGATGGCGATCGCGGATGCGCGGCGTTCGGGCGCCACGAGGCCCGTCGCGACGACGGAGCCGACGCCGAAGAAGGTGCCATGCGACAGAGCGGCAAGCAGCCGGGCCGCCATCAGGGTCTCGTAATTGGGTGCCAATGCACAGGCGATGTTGCCGATGGTGAAGATCACCATCAGCGCGGTCAACACGGTCTTGCGCGGCCAGCGGCTGGAGAGTGCTGTCAGGATCGGCGCGCCGAAGACAACGCCCAGCGCATAACCGGAAATGAGCAGTCCGGCTGCCGCGATAGAAACGCCGAGATCGCCGCTGACATCGATGAGCAGGCCCATGATGACGAATTCAGTGACGCCGATGCCGAAGGCGCCGACTGTCAGGGCATAGAGAGCAAGAGGCATGGAAAAGTGTTCCTGTTGACTTGGATGCACCTCAGATAGACAGCCCATGCCTGATGAAATAGACTGCCGTGAAGCACAACTTTCATGAAATGAATTCACAATGGCGAGGCAGGACATCAACCGTTCCGGCGAAATGGAAGTGTTCGTGCAGGTGGTCGAACAGGGCGGATTTTCTGTCGCCGCACGCTTCCTGCGCATGACGCCGTCTGCCGTCAGCAAACTGGTGGCACGGCTGGAGGCGCGGCTCGGGACGCGATTGGTCAATCGCACCACGCGAAAGCTGCTTCTGACACCGGAGGGTCGAACCTTCTACGAGCGATCGGTTCGCATCCTCGCTGACATGGAGGAGGCCGAGCGAAGTGCGGCCAACCTCGACGATCCGCGCGGCCTGATCCGCATCAATACCAGCGCCGCCTATGGCACCCATGTGCTGGCGCCTCTGTTGGCGGACTTCCTGGAAACCTATCCCGGCATTTCTGTCGAAGTCGTCCAGACGGACCTGGTCGTCGATCTGCTCGCAGAGCGGGCGGATATCGCCATTCGGGCCGGCGCCATGCGCGATTCCAGCCTGGTGGCACGCAAGCTCGGCGACACACCACTGGTCATCGTGGCCTCCCCCGCCTATCTGGCACGCCACGGCGTTCCGCACACCGCATCCGATCTTGAGAAGCACAGCCGGCTCGGCTTCGGCTATGTCCGGGCTCTCAGAGAATGGTCGGCGCCGGAAGGCGAGACGATTGCCCAGGTGCCCGTGGTCGGCAGGGTGAGTGCGAGCGATGGCGAAGCGCTCCGCCATTTCGCCATCGGCGGAGCCGGTCTCGTGCAGCTTGCCCGGTTCACCGTGGCCGAGGACCTGAAGGCCGGGCGGCTGGTGACGGTGCTCGATGACCCCCGCACCCGGATCAACGAACCCTTCCATGCCGTTTATGTCGGCCAGGGTGGTCACCTACCGGCGCGCATCCGCGTGATGCTCGACTTCCTTGCCAGACACGGGCGCGTTTCCTGAAACGCGGATTCGAGCCTGCGCTTCCGCCTGCTCGCACGAACCTCGACCCGCCGCTTCAGACGCTTGCATGATTGCGGTCGGCCAAAAGCGGATGAACAAGCTGGAGCCGGCCGAGCAGATCGGTTGCACGCCATTGATCGCGCCCGCTGAACGATGCTTCACCGAAATGAATTGGTGCCTGCAACCCTGCGGGCGTATTCCCGTTTCCAAAGCATAACAAAAGTCAGGAAACACCATGGCCGACGCCTCCGTCCCCGCAGAGAACAAGGACAGCCTGAATGGCTTTCTCTTTGCGCTCTCCGCCTATCTGCTCTGGGGCTTCCTGCCGCTCTACATGAAGGCGCTCGCGCATATCTCGCCGGCCGAAGTGATCGCGCATCGCATTCTCTGGTCGATCCCTGTCGCCGGCCTGCTCCTGATCATCCTCAAGCGCACAGACGACTTGAAGAAGGCGATCCGCAATCCGCGCATGCTCGGCATGGCCGCCGTGACCGCAACGCTGATCAGCGTCAACTGGGGCATTTATGTCTGGGCGATCGGGGCAGGCCACGCGCTGGACACGGCGCTCGGCTATTTCATCAACCCGCTTTTCTCGATCCTGATGGGCGCGGTCCTGCTGAAGGAAAAGCTGAAGCGCACGCAGATCGCGGCCTTGGCGCTCGTCGTGGTCGCCGTGATCATCCTGACGGTGGAAGCAGGTCGCCTGCCGGTGGTGGCGCTGGCGCTCACCTTCTCCTGGGGCTTTTATGCCTTCTTCCGCAAGACATTGCCGATCGGGCCGAACCAGGGCTTCCTGCTGGAAGTTCTGCTGCTTTCGCCCATCGCGCTCGGCTATCTGGTCTATCTCAACCTGCAGGGCGGCGGGCATTTCCTGATGGGCAACTTGACCGATACCATTCTGCTGGCCTCGGCGGGGCTGGTGACGGCGGTGCCGCTGATCCTTTATGCCAACGGCGCCAAGCTTCTTCGGCTTTCGACGATCGGGATCATGCAGTACATCGCGCCATCGATGATCTTCATTACTGCCGTCTTCGTCTTTCACGAACCCTTCAGCATGGCCAAGGCGGTTGCCTTCCCGCTGATCTGGGCAGCCCTTGTGATCTATACGCTGCCGATGCTTCGGCAGCGCTGATCCTTCCGCCTCAAAGCTTCGAAATGGTTTCCGGGTCGCCTTCGGGCGCTCCGGTCTCGGCCCAGCGCTGCTCGATGGCCGGCACGATATCTTCGATCCGGTCGATGACCAGCGGTCGTACGAGATGCGCCGTGTGGATGAAGCCCGATGCCGACATGTGATCGATCAGTTCCAGCATCGGCTGCCAGAAATCATTCACATTGGCAAAGACCATTGGCTTGGCGTGACGGCCGAGCTGGCCCCAGGTCATGATCTCGACGATCTCCTCCAGGGTACCAATGCCTCCCGGAAGGGTCACGAAAGCGTCAGAGCGCTCGAACATGGCGTGCTTGCGCTCGTGCATGTCCTTGGTGATGATCAGTTCGTTCAACTGGCCGAGCGAATGACGTGTCGCTTCCATGTCGACGAGGAACTCGGGTATGATGCCGGTCACATGGCCGCCGGCGGACAAAACGCCAGCTGCGACCGCACCCATAATGCCCTTGGTGCCACCGCCATAGACGAGGCGGAGATTGTTTTCTGCCAGCGCACGGCCGAATAGCCGGCCAGCCTCCATGAAGGCGGGATCGCGTCCGGGCTGGGAGCCGCAATAGACGCAGACGGATCGAATCGGGGATTTTTGTTCGCTCATAGGGGGCAAAAAACAGGCTCATCCGCGCAAGGTCAACAAAATTGGCTGAAAAGCGGAGGCCGACCGGCCGGAATAGGGTCGTGACGCTTGTCGAAACAAACGGTTAAGGCTAGCAATTCCAAGGGATATGGCGGCTGTTCCGCCGGGAGACTTGAGACATGAAGAACCGTGCCCTCTGGGTGGTGTTGCTCGTATTGGCCATTGTCAGCCTGCTGATGGTGTTCGTCATCATGCCGCGCCTCAATGCGCCGACATCCGACGCGCCGACAGTCAATGCAGGGGCCGACGCAGCGACATCGGCCGCCGAGCAGGCTGCTGCCACAGCAGAAGCTGCCGTGGCCGACGTGGCGAGCGCCGCAAGCCAGAAGATGGACAGACTGAAGGCCGAGGCCGTGAAGGCGATCGACGGCGTTTCCGCCCTCTTCGCCGATGGCCGCACGCCCGGCATCGAAGCCTATACTGCAGCACGCACGCTGGCGCAGGGTGCGGTCCAGGCTTTGGCGTCGATCGAGATCCCAGAAGGACTGGATGCCACACTGACCGACGGCATCAAGGCGGTGCAGGCCGATGCGGCCCGCGCACTTGCTCTTCTTCAGCAATTGCCCACCGATCCGGCACAGGCCGCCGGCATGATCGCCTCGATCAAGGATGCCCTCCTCGGCAATCCGGTCAGCCCCGCTCCGGTTGCGGAAGTCGCCGACCCGGCAACCCCGCGCTTCGACGTGCTGCGTGTCGAGCCGGATGGTTCGACCGTCATCGCCGGCAATGCCGTCGCCGGTGCCAAGGTCGAAATCCTCAATGGCGGTCAGGTCATTTCCTCGCAGACGGTCGATGCCACCGGCGACTTCGCTGCCGTGCTAGATCAGCCCCTGGCACCCGGCGACCACTCCCTGCAGATCCGCGCCACGGCGCCGGACGGCAAGGTCGTGACTTCGGAAGAGGTCGCGACGATCTCAGTGCCCGAAGGTGGCAAGGGCGAATTGCTCGCCATGGTGTCGAAGCCGGGCGAAGCGAGCCGCATGATCACGCTTCCTGGTTCCGAGACTGCCGGCACCCAGACGGCCGCTGCGACCACGGATCGCGTGGCACGCCCCACAGCGCCTGCCGGAAGCGTCACCCTGCCAGAACTGCCGGCAGCAGCCAGCGAACTCGCGGGTTCGGCGCCGACCCTCCCGGGCAGTACGGAGACGGCTGCGGCGCCTGCAAACCAGCCGTCGACCGACACTCAACCCGCCCTGCCCGGCGCGACCGAAGTTCAGGTCACAGCCGTCGAACTCGAGGGCGATCGTATCTTTGTCGCCGGCAAGGCACCGGCCGGTGCGACCGTTCGCGGTTATGCGGACAAGGCCCTGATCGGAGAAGCCGCCAGCGATGCTGGCGGCAACTTCGTCATCGAAGGGCAAATGAAGCTCGAGGTCGGCAGTCACATCGTCGAAGTCGAACTGCTCGATGCGACCGGCAAGGTCGTCGTGCGCGCCTCGGTTCCGTTCGAGCGTCCGGCAGGCGAGCAGGTTTCCGTCGTCGCGCAGACCCCCAACCCTGCAGCCTCGACCTCGGCAAGCCCGGATCAGGTCGAGTTCGAACGTCTGCGGATCTCGCTCACCAAGGCGATGACCATCCTCGAGAATCTCTTCGCCAATGGTCAGAAGCCAGCGCTCGAACAGGCGGCTGCAGCCCGCTCAGCGACGGAAATCGGATTGCAGTCGATCACAGGCTTCCGCGCGGACGCAAACGCGGCTCCGGAGTTCGCGGCATCCGTCAATGCCCAGTCGGCGAAGGCAAAGGAAGCCCTGGCTCTGCTTCAGGCGGTTCCGACCGGCGACGTGGACGCACTGGGCACTGCTCTGCCGAAGCTGGTCGCGCTGATCCGCGAACTGCTGGCCGAGCAGACACCGGTCACGGTTTCTCAGTCGGCCGCCGTCTCGACGGAGGCCGGGACCACAGCGCCCGCCGCTTCCGATTCGTCCGAGCCGAAGACGATCCAGCAGGCGCCGCTTGCGCCGAGCGACAACAGCGTGATCATCCGTCGGGGCGATACGCTCTGGCAGATCTCGCGTCGTGTCTATGGGCAGGGCGTGCGTTACACCACGATCTATCTGGCGAATGAATCCACGATCAACAATCCGGACCGCATCGAGCCGGGCCAGATCTTCACCGTACCGCGGGAAGCCCTTCCCAATTCCGAAGAACTCCATCGCAAACGGCTGCGCGGCGAGCCGGTGAACTGAGCTTTCACAGTTCTGTTATTGTATTCGCGAAAGCGCAAACCTAAGTGAGTGGCGGCGGCGATCCCAAAAGGGTCGCCGCTTTTTGATCTGCAGGCAATCGAGAGGGTCGGGGATGGCTGAGGCGAAGAAGAAAACGGTATCGGCCGACGACGGCAACCCCATGCAGACGCTCGTCAACCTCTGGCCCTATATGTGGCCGGCGGACCGGCTCGATCTCAAGATGCGGGTGGTCTGGGCGACCGTTTTCCTGCTCATCTCGAAATTCGTCCTCATCCTCGTTCCCTATTTCTTCAAATGGGCCACCGATGCGCTTGACGGCCGCATCGACATGGCGGGGCTTCTGCCGACCTTCCTTCTGGGCGCCGTAGCGCTTGTCATCTTCTACAATCTCACCCGGATCCTGCAGGTCGGCCTCAACCAGCTGCGCGATGCATTGTTTGCAAGCGTCGGTCAGCATGCTGTGCGCCAGCTCGCCTTCAAGACTTTCGTGCACATGCACCAGCTGTCGCTGCGCTTCCACCTGGAGCGCAAGACCGGCGGCCTGTCGCGCATTATCGAGCGCGGCACCAAGGGCATCGAGACGATCGTGCGTTTCACGATCCTCAACTCGATCCCGACCCTGATCGAATTCATCCTGACCGCCGCGATCTTCTGGTGGACCTACGGCTTCTCCTATCTCGGCGTCACCGCCTTCACCGTCTGGGCCTATATCTGGTTCACCATCCGGGCCTCCGACTGGCGCATCGGCATCCGCCGCGCGATGAACGACAGCGACACGGATGCCAACACGAAGGCGATCGACTCGCTCCTCAACTTCGAGACGGTCAAGTATTTCGGCAACGAGGAGATGGAAGCGAAGCGCTTCGATGCCTCCATGGCGAAGTACGAAAAGTCGGCGACGCAGGTCTGGACCTCGCTCGGCTGGCTCAACTTCGGCCAGGGCCTGATCTTCGGCATTGGCACGGCAATCATCATGGTTATGTCGGCGCTTGCCGTGCAGCGCGGCGAGCAAACGATCGGCGATTTCGTCTTCGTCAACGCCATGCTGATGCAGCTGTCGATCCCGCTCAACTTCATCGGCTTCGTCTACCGCGAAATCCGCCAGGGCCTGACCGATATCGAGCAGATGTTCGATCTGCTGGAGGTCGAGGCCGAAGTCGTGGACAGGCCCGATGCCAAGCCACTGGTCATCGCGCAGGGCGCCATTGCCTTCAAGGACGTTCATTTCCACTACGACCCCGAACGGCCGATCCTCAAGGGTGTGTCCTTTGAGGTGCCGGCTGGCAAGACGGTTGCCGTCGTCGGCCCGTCGGGTGCGGGCAAGTCCACCATTTCCCGCCTGCTTTATCGCTTCTACGATGTGCAGAAGGGCTCGATCACCATAGATGGTCAGGACGTGCGCGACATCACGCAGAAGTCGCTCCGAGCCGCGATCGGCATGGTCCCGCAGGATACAGTGCTGTTCAACGACACGATCGCCTACAACATCCGCTATGGACGACCGGGTGCTGCGGAAGACGACATCGTCCAGGCGGCCGAAATTGCGCAGATCTCGAACTTCATCAAGGACCTGCCCGAGGGCTTCGAGACCAAGGTCGGCGAACGCGGCCTGAAGCTATCCGGCGGCGAAAAGCAGCGCGTCGCGATTGCGCGTACCGTGCTCAAGGCACCGCCGATCCTCATTCTCGACGAGGCGACGTCTGCTCTCGACACGACGACCGAACATGAGATCCAGTCGGCACTCGACATCGTCTCGAAGAACCGCACGACACTCGTCATTGCCCACCGTCTTTCGACCGTGGTTGGCGCCGACGAGATCATCGTCTTGAAGGGCGGGGAAATTGCCGAGCGCGGCAGCCATGCCGATCTCCTGGAGCAAAATGGCCTGTACGCCTCGATGTGGAACCGCCAGCGGGAAGCCACCCAGGCAGAAGAAAAGCTGCGGCAGGTGCGCGAGAGCGATGAGCTCGGCGTTGTCGTGCGTCGTCCGCCGGCGATCTGACCAGACCGAGGCGGGCTTTAGTCCGCCTCGTAAAGCCTGTTTCGCCCGTCGCGTTTCGCGCGGTAGAGTGCCAGGTCTGCACGGCGAAGGGCGTGATCGATGTTTTCCTCACGGGGATCGAAGTCGGCAAGACCGATGCTGATCGTACCGGCCGCCCCGACACCGGTCACGACCTGGCAATAGCGGGCGATATCGCTGCGCATGCGTTCGAAGATTTCCGCGGCGTGCCGCGCGTTTTCCCCGGAGAAGAAGGCGAAAAACTCCTCGCCGCCGGCCCGTGCCACGAAGACACCCTCCTCCTCATGGGTGCGCAGCGTGTCGACGATCGAGCACAGGGTCACATCCCCTTCGCCATGCCCCAATTCGTCATTGATCGACTTGAACTGATCGACGTCGATGACCGCAACGGCAAAGCGGGCGTCGGGCTCGTTGGCCCGTTCCGTCGCCGATGCCGCGACCTGGAAAAACTTGCGCCGATTATAGGCATTGGTGAGAGGATCGCGCTCCGCGGCGGCTGTCAGGCGCGCCTCCAGCTCCTTACGTTCGGTGATGTCGAGCACCAAGCCCGCGACACCGCGCAAGCCTCCGTCTCGGGAGGCCACGCAAGCCTTGTGCAACATGATGTGCCGCATGCCGGTCTCAGGCATACAAACATCTGTTTCAACGCGGATCACACCACCTTTTCGCATCACTTCGAGATCGGATTGCCGGTGTGCCTCTGCGACATCCTCGGGCAGAAAAGCGGAGAGCGTCTGTCCGATCACGCGGTCGTGCTCGGCGCCGACGAACTGGCTGAAAGCCGTGTTGCAACCGAGATAACGGCCGCCGACGTCCTTGAGATAGATTGGCGTGGGTAGGTGATCGAGGCCGTCCTGCCAGGTGTCCAGTCGGTCCTGTAGGTCTTCGCGCTGCTGCTTGTAGCTCTGGACCACAGTGAGATGACGCTTGGCACGCAGAAGGCAGCGCAGCAGGTGATGGGTCCCCTCCTCCAGGAGCAGGTCGTCGGCGCCCGCCTCGAAAAGATCGGCCTGAAACTCCACCCCTCCAGCGTCTGCCACGGCGATCATATAGGTTGAGTCACCACATGATGCCCTCATAAGACGCAGGACGTCGATAGCATTTCGACTCGCCGCCTCGAGGAAGCAGATGGACACGGCCTGCAAGGCATCCGGCGTCCGGACAATGGCGGGTGCGAGCGAGGCGATCGCGGAAGGCGGAGGCATATTTCCGGCCGAGTACCAAGCAATGGTTGCGAGCTGAGCCGTGTCCTTGTCTGTTACTGGTATGCTGGCGAGCTGCAATGGCGGTCCTCTTCCGGGCCGGCCATGAAGGTGCCAATCCGGATCCCCTTTAAATCCAATCCCCCCTTTTTTAGGGTGGAGTTATTTACAAAATCTCGATGAAAAAGAAACGAGCGGATCTTTTTTTGGGCCAATCTGGAATTGTCACAAGTGCTTTAAGCCGGCTTGATTTGACCGTCGGCATTGCCCATGTCCGGCTTTCAAGGTAGTCACGGGCGAAACATTTCAAAGACCGAGGACCCAAATGGACCTGTTCGAAACCATCCGCAAGACGATCGTTCCCGTGCACAAGGAAGGCTATCCCTTCGTCGCGGCCTTCTTCGTTGCTTCGCTGGTGCTCGGCTGGATCTGGGACCCGCTGTTCTGGGTCGGAATTGTGCTCACGCTATGGTGCGCCTATTTCTTCCGTGATCCCGAGCGCGTTACACCGCAGGACGACGATCTCGTGATCAGCCCGGCCGATGGCCGCGTGTCCTCGGTGCAAATGTCGATACCGCCGGAAGAACTCAATCTCGGCCATGAGCCGATGCTGCGCATCACCGTTTTCATGAACGTCTTCAACTGCCATGTGAACCGCGCGCCGGTTCGCGGCCGCGTGACGACGATCGCCTATAAGGAAGGCCAGTTCCTCAACGCTGAACTGGACAAGGCCAGTCTCGACAACGAACGCAATGGCCTCGTCATCGAGAGCAGACACGGCCAGATCGGTGTCGTGCAGATCGCCGGCCTCGTCGCCCGCCGGATCATCTGCTGGACCAACCCGAACGAGCCGCTGGACGCCGGCGAGCGTTTCGGTCTCATCCGCTTCGGCTCGCGTCTCGACGTGTTCCTGCCCGCCGGTTTCGAGCCCCGCGTCTCGCTCGGCCAGACCGCGATTGCCGGTGAGACTGTTATTGCCGAGTTCGGCTCGACCAAGGGGCCGACGATCAGCCGCCGCAGCTAAGGAAGAGTGTCGATGGAAGCCCCGAACCCGACGACCGAGACCCGACCCGCATCCGGCACCGATACGAGTGCGCGCGGGCCGCGGCTTCGCGAAATCCCGCTTCGGCTGATCATTCCGAACCTGATCACGGTGCTTGCCATCTGCGCCGGGCTGACCGGGGTTCGCCTCGCCTTCGAGAACCGTTATGAACTCGCGGTCGCCATGGTTCTGGCCGCAGCGTTTCTCGACGGCATCGATGGGCGGATCGCGCGCATGATGAAAGCGACGTCGAAGTTCGGCGCCCAGATGGATTCGCTCGCCGACATCATCAATTTCGGCGTCGCGCCTGCTCTCGTCCTCTATGTCTTCGTGCTGGACCAGGCCCGCTCGTTGGGCTGGATCGCCGCCCTCATCTATGCGATCGCCGCCGGACTTCGCCTTGCGCGCTTCAACGTGATGGACGAGCGCGAAACCAAGGCGCCCTGGCAGTCGGAGTTTTTCGTCGGCGTGCCCGCGCCTGCAGGTGCCGCTCTCGTCCTTCTGCCTGTCTATCTCGGCTTTCTCGGCGTGGCCCCGGTCGGCGCCTTTGCCTATGCCAGCACGGCCTACACGATCGTCATCGCCTATCTGCTCGTGAGCCGCCTGCCTGTCTGGTCGGGCAAGTCGGAGACCAGTCACATCCGCCGGGATTTCGTGCTGCCGATGATTCTCTGCGTCGTGCTCTATGTCGCGCTGCTGATGAGCTTCACCTGGGAAGTGCTCGTGGTGAGCGTGCTTCTCTATCTCTGCTCGCTGCCGTTTGGTGCCCGCAACTGGCATCGCCGCTATGGCACGCTGACGATCGGAGAAGAATCAGCCGAAAAGGGACTTTCGGAGATCGATCGGGGGGTCTGAGCCGATTTTTCGTAGGCTTTCGAGGAAAATCCAGCCCCGCCAGGCCGAAAAGCTTGCGCGGGGCTCTCCATTTCTACTCTTTTTCTTCAAAATTGATTTGAGTCACAGAACAGGTCACGCTTTTGTCATGATCTCCGCAGAGAGAGCCGCGAACAAAAAAATACCTGGTCAGGAAACACTCCGAGGAACATGACGATGACGACGCAGACCGAAGCCGAGCAGCAGAAGCCGGCGCAAGAAAATCTGGCATTGAACTACCGCCCGCTCGGCCTCAAGGCCGTTCTGGCAGCAGCCCTGATGCTGAAGCGCAAGCCGACCCCGAAGCTCGCCTGAAAGCACTCTTCCAGCTTTTGTCTTGAGGCAATTTGGAACGCAAAACCGTTCCACGTTTTGGCTGATACCGCCCTAAAACAGGCTCATCTGCCCGTCGCCGGATTTGTCCGAGGCGGGTTTTTGCTTTTTCGGGGCAGGCGTTACCGGCACCTGGAGCTCAGGACCGACATTGGCGACCTTGTTGACGAGATCCGACACCGGGATAGCCTCGAAATAGTCCTCGTCGGCGGGCCGCATCAGATCGACGACATCGCGCGGTTCACCCTGGCGGCAGTCGAGCCAGCGGGTGAAGTCTTGCGGCTGAATGACGACGGGCATGCGATCATGGATTTGCGCGATCGACCGATTCGCACCGACAGTCAGGATGCAGCCAGTGTCGAGTTCGGAGCCGTCCTTCGACATATAGGTCTCCATCAGTCCGCCGAAGCAGACGATGCCTCCCTTTTTCGGGCGGATCCAATAGGCCTGAAGCGGTTCGCCGCTTTCCTTCGACGGCCTGTGCCACTCGTAGAAGCCGGAGGTCGGGACCAGAATGCGCCGATGGCGCATGGCGGCGCGGAAGGAGGCCTTCTCGATCGCTGTTTCGGATCGTGCATTGATCAGGAGCGTGAACTCCTTGGGATCCTTGACCCAGGACGGGATCAGGCCCCAGCGCACCAGGACCGCCATGCGATCCGGCCGATTCGATCCGGGCTCCGCCGGCGGTGAAGCGACCGCAACGAGGATCGGCTGCGTCGGCGCGATATTGTAGCGCGGCGGAAAACCCTCGAGCTCCATCAGGCCGAGGATCTCGCGCACTTCTTCCGGGCTTGCAGTCAGGGCAAAACGTCCGCACATAGGGTTTAGATGGCAGTCCGACCGACCCGGGTCAAGGCGTGACGCCATGCTTGCAGGGGACCCCAAAGCCCGCGATAATCAGATCACGCTGCTTCGCGCGATGCAGTGTCGTTTTCGACCGGAGTTCCTGTTTGATGAGCATGCCCCGCCTCGCCTCTTCCGCCATCGTCGAACGGGCCGGGCGCTATCTTCTCGTCAGGCGCGGCAATCCGCCCGCCGCCGATCTCTATGCCTTTCCGGGTGGCCGCGCCGAACCGGGCGAGACGCCCGAAGAGACCGCACTGCGCGAACTCTTCGAGGAGACCGGGCTCGTGGGTCGCAATCCGCGCCTGTTCGAAACGGTGGAACTGCAGCCCGAGGTCGGGGTCGTCGGTAGTCACTTCATGCTGTCTGTCTTTCAGGTCGATGCCGACGATGCGGATCATGCGGAGGCCCGGAGCGATGCCCTCGAGGCCGGGTGGTTTTCGCCGGAGGAAATCCTCGACCTTCCCATTCCCGAAAGCGTGCGTGATTGCATCCTGCGGCTCACGCCAGACCGGCGCACCGGGAGCGAAGCATGACAAAGACGACATCATACCTGCGGGCCGCAATGCTTCTCCCGTTCGCCTTGCTCGCCGGGCACTCGCTCGCCCAGGAAGGCAGCGTGATCACGATTCCGCCGCCTGTAGAAGCAGAGAAATCCACGCCCTATGACGATCGGCTCGCACGGCTGTCGGAAATCATCGGTGCGGTGCATTACCTGCGCAATCTCTGCAAGGCCGATGGCGAGCCGGAATGGCGGCAATCGCTGCAGGCCCTGCTCGATGCCGAGACGAAGAACGAGCCGCCACGGCGTGCGCGGCTGACGGCGGCCTATAACCGCGGGTATCGTTCCTTCGCCTCCGTCTACACCTCTTGCACACCGGCCGCAGTTCGTGCAGAGCAGAATTACCGTAACGAAGGGGCAACACTTGCCACAGAAATTACCGCGCGCTTCGGAAATTAACGAATAATTCACCTCTTTTGGTCTGCCCCCGTGTCGTTTTGGCAAAAGGCTGATAGGGTCGTTAAGGACTGAGTAAGTGCTTTGAGGAATGCCCATGGAACCGCGCCGCAACGAAATCGACGAGATGATCGTGCACGAAAAGATGCAGGCTGCGCTGGAATACCAGAACGAAGCCTGGGCGGACGGCATGGCGGATGGAATCGAGCCCGAGATCATTGCGGACGCAGCCTTTGCGCTCGCCATGCGCGAAACCATCCGGATCCACGGCGAACATGGCGCGGAAGCCATTCTCGACGCTCTCAAGGCCCGGCTGCTTGCCGGCGAGTTCTCGCCAGAGCGCCAGCTTCAGTAAACAGCAATCGAGGGACAGAATGATGATCTCGTCGCGGGTCAGGCTCTTCCGCTTGACGAGCGCGCTGACGCTCATGCTCGCCTCCACCATGCTGGCGCTGCCGGCCTTTGCGCTGTCCGACATCAAGGACATCACGCCTCCCCCCGCAGACACGCCCTCCGACACCGCCGAGCCCCTGCCCGGCGCCGAGCAGGATGTGATCGAGGATTCCATTCCCGTCATCCCGGATCCGGATCCGCTGATCAAGCGAACCGAACCGGACGAGGTCGAGAGCGTCGAGCCGGCGACACCGCAAGCCGAAGTCATCTACGACATCGAGAAGGCGCCGGAGCCGGTGCGGCGGATGCGTGAGTTGATCATCGAGGCCGCCAAGACTGGTGACATTTCGAAACTCAAACCGCTGATGAATCCGGGGCCGGACCAGACGAGCGTTCCACTGCAGGATCCTGAGCAGGATCCGATCGACGCGCTGAAGGCGGTTTCCGGCGACAGCGACGGCATCGAAATCCTCGCGATCCTGCTCGACATCCTCTCGACCGGCTTTGTCCAGCTCGACAAGGGAACGGCGGAGGAGACCTATGTCTGGCCCTACTTCGCCGGCAAGTCGCTCGGACTGCTCACACCGCAGGAGAAGGTCGAACTGCTGCGCATCGTCACAGCCGGCGACGTCGCCGAGATGCAGGAATACGGCAACTATAATTTTTTCCGCGTCGGAATCACCCCCGATGGGCGATGGAAGTTCCTCACCGTCGGCGACTGAGCGAGCGCTGAAACTGTGGGCTGTGACGCGGACTGCTTGTCGTCTAGAGTGCCAGCGCCTAACTCAATGCGTAGCGCAACAGCCCGGTGACCATCATGCCTTCAGCCTTCCTGCCCGATCGAGCCTTCGTCAGAATTGCCGGTCCGGATGCGGAGCATTTTTTGCAGAACCTCATCACCACCGACCTCGGCCCACTGGCTGACAACGAGCTGCGGCCGGGCGCCTTGCTGACGCCGCAGGGCAAGATCTTCTTCGACTTCCTGATTTCGCGTGACGGCGACGGTTTCCTGGTCGATATCCGCGCCGACCAGGCGGACGCCTTTGTCAGGCGTATGAGCATGTACAAGCTGCGCGCGGCCGTCGCGGTCGAGTTGCAGGCCGAGAACGGGTCGACCGTGAGCTGGGGCAATGCCGGCGGCGGCGTTGTCGATCAGCGCTTCGCGATTGCCGGAACCGACGTGCGCCGCCAGCCGGGCCATGTCGAGGGTGCCGGTGATCGCGAGGGCTATGACGCGCTGCGCATTCTCCATGGCGTGCCCGAATCGGATTTCGACTACGCGCTGCAGGATGCCTTTCCGCATGATGTGCTGTTCGACAAATCCGGCGGCGTCTCCTTCCGAAAGGGCTGTTATGTCGGCCAGGAGGTCGTTTCGCGCATGCATCACCGCTCGACGGCCCGGCGCCGCGTGGTGATCGTCTCGGCCGACACGGCCCTCCCCGCCAGCGGGACCGAGATCACCATCTGCGGCAAGCAGATCGGCGCGCTCGGCACAGTGGCCGGTGATCGCGGGCTGGCGATCGTGCGGATCGACAAGGCTGGTGAGGCCATGAATGCGGGTGAGCCGATCCTTGCCGGTGACGTGCCCGTGGCCCTTGCCCTGCCCGGCTGGAGCGGGCTCAGCTTCCCGACCGCCTCGGAGGAGGCGTGACATGGGCGCTCCGGCTCCCGTCTCCGCCCGCGCTTGGCAGCGCATGCTCTCCGGCCGTCGTCTCGACCTGCTCGATCCTTCGCCACTCGACGTGGAAATCACCGACATCGCGCACGGCCTTGCCCGTGTGGCGCGCTGGAACGGACAGACCTCCGGCGACCACGCCTTTTCGGTCGCCCAGCACAGCCTGATCGTCGAGGACATCTTTCGCCGCTGCAATCCGAAAGCCACTTCGGACGAGCTGATGGCGGCGCTGCTGCACGATGCGCCGGAATACGTCATCGGCGACATGATCTCGCCGTTCAAAGCGGTGGTCGGCGGGGGCTACAAAGTGGTGGAGAAGCGGCTGGAAGCGGCCGTTCATCTGCGCGTCGGCCTGCCGGCCCATCCGAAGGCCGCGCTCAAGGATCTGATCAAGAAGGCCGACATGATCGCCGCCTATTTCGAAGCGACGAGCCTCGCCGGCTTCGCGGAAGCCGAAGCCCGCAAGTTCTTCGGTCAGCCCAAGGGCTTTACCCGTGACACGATCCTGATCGAGCCGCTGCCCGCCTATCAGGCACAGGCCAAATTCCTGGAACGCTTCGAGGAAATCGAAGCCGACAGGCAGTCCGCGACCTGGGTACGCGCATGAGCCTTATCGTCGTCTCGCCGCTTGCCCGCATTGCGGAAATGGCCGTCCGCCACAAGGCGCGCGAGATGATCAGCCTGCTCGCCGCCAACCAGGATTTCCACCGGCCGGCGGTCATCCAGGCGGAGCGGCACCTGAAACTGGCGATGAACGACATCAGCTTTGCCGGGACGGGCGATCTGATTGCGCCGCAGGAAGCGCATGTCGCCGAGATCATCGAATTCGCCCGCGCCTGGGACCAGACGTCCCCGCTTGTCGTGCATTGCTGGATGGGCGTGTCACGTTCGCCGGCGGCCGCGATGATCGCCAGCCTCGCCGTTGCCCCCGACGACGATGACGATGCATTGGCACGACGGCTTCGTGAGGCCTCGCCCTTTGCGACGCCGAACATGCGGCTGGTCGAGATCGGTGATGACATGCTCGGGCGCGGTGGGCGGTTCACGAAGGCGGTCAAGGCACTCGGGCGGGGCGCCGATGCCGACGGCAATACACCTTTCGCACTTCCCTTGCCCTCACGCGAGCCCTCTCAGCCATGACCGCGCCTGCGGAGATCGAGATCGGCCTCAATGCCGCGATCGTCGCGATCAACGCCCGTACGCCGCGCCTGCTCGTCGTCGGTGAAGACGGCGATGCGCTCGACGCCCTGCCCTTCGGTCCCTTCGATCCAACCCGGCACCGAACAATGGAAATGTCGCTGCGCCACACCGTAGAGGCGCAGACCGCTCTGGAGCTCGGCTATATCGAGCAACTCTACACCTTCGGCGACCGCGGGCGGCACAAGATGCCAGGCGATCAGGGGCCGCATGTCGTCTCGGTCGGCTATCTCGCACTCACACGGCTCGACAGTGACCGCGACGCGAAGCTGGAACTCTCGGGCGCGCGGTGGCGGGACTGGTACGGTTATCTTCCCTGGGAAGACTGGCGGCATGGGCGACCAGCGCTGCTCGACGCCGCGGTGTTGCCGGCCCTGACGGGTTGGGCCGACGAAGCTTCTTCATCCGCCTCCGCCCCGCGTCGATCGCGCCTGAAGCTTGCCTTCGGCCTCGACGATTTCCCCTTCGACGAAGAGCGTGTTCTGGAGCGGTACGAACTTCTCTATGAAGCTGGCCTCGTGGAGGAAGCGGTGCAGGACGGACGCGCGGACATCCGGCGCACCACGGCGCCTCTTGGTCGACCCATGCGCCATGACCACCGCCGAATTGCAGCAACCGCGCTCGCGCGGCTGCGCAGCAAGATCAAGTACCGACCCGTGATCTTCGAGCTGATGCCGCCCGAGTTCACGCTCACAGACCTGCAAGGCACAGTCGAGGCAATCGCAGGTCGGCACGTGCATAAGCAGAATTTTAGACGCCTGGTCGAAGGTGCCGAACTCGTCGAACCCACCGGTTTCACCCAAGCCGCAACGGGCGGTCGACCAGCCGCACTCTTCCGGTTCCGTCGCAAGGTGCTCGAGGAGCGGCCTGCGCCAGGCCTGAAGGTCGGTGGGCGTACCAGCGGTTGACCTCGTCCCGACCTGCCCCATCTAGCCCTTCAGACCAACAGACAGGGAGCAGGACGGCATGGATTTGGACACGAACGAGGCAATCCTCGCGACACAGGCGGCATTGGCGCAGGCGAGCCAGCTTGCCGTCCAGTACTCCTTCTCGATCGTCGGCGCCCTCTTTCTTCTCTTCATCGGCTGGTGGCTGTCGTCGGTTCTGAGCCGCTGGACCCATGCGGGCCTGATGAAAATACGTGGCTTCGATGAGACGCTTGCACGCTTCTTCGCGACCGTCGTGCGTTATGGCGCCCTGATCCTCGTCTTCGTCACCGTGCTTGGCCAGTTCGGCGTGCAGACAGCCTCGATCATCGCGGCGCTGGGTGCTGCGGGCCTCGCGATCGGGCTTGCGCTGCAGGGAACGCTGCAGAACATTGCTGCCGGCATCATGCTGCTTGTCCTGCGTCCCTTTCGCGTTGGCGAGTACATCGATACGGGAAACATATCGGGTACCATCGTCGAGATCGGTTTATTCGCCACGGAACTGAAGACGCCCGACGGCCTTTATCGCCTGGCACCGAACTCCACGCTGTGGAACGTCCCGATCACCAATTTCAGCCGCTTGCCCACCCGGCGCTTCGAGCTGAAGGTCGGCATCGGCTATGAGGACGACATCGATCTAGCAGAGAAAATCATGCGCGACCATGCCGAAGCCGATACGCGAATCCTCAAGGATCCCGCCATTTCCACGCATGTCGATCAGCTGGGCGACAGCGCCGTCGTGATCACGCTCTGGTACTGGACGGCTGCCTCGAACTTCTGGCCGACCTCGCGTGAGATGATCAAGAAGGTGAAGAAGTCCTTCGACGAGAACGGGATTTCCATCCCGTTCCCGCAGGTGACCTATCACGGCACGCCGCAAATGGTCGCCCTGCCCGAACGCTTCGTCGACGCCCGGGCGAAGGAGGCCTGAGCCACGACTGCCGCCACAGCCGTCACTCAAGTTTGACGGTAGAGGCGACAGGTCAGCTCTTCGGCTGCGTCTGTCCCGTCTTTTCCAGATGCCTGTCGATGATGCACTGCATTTCAGCGAGAACCGCGAGGACGCAGACCGTGTCGTCCTCGGTCATCGCGGGCCCGGTTTCCGCGGATGTGGAAAGCCCTGTCTCGCGTTCCGCAAGTTCAACTGCAGCACTGGCCCGCAATGTCGAAGCATTCACGATTGAAGTTCTTTCATCGCTAGCGCTCTCTGGCGACAAAGTCATCGTCGGCATGCAAACCCCCACGCTTTACGTATGAACGCCCAGATTTCGTACCCGAATTACCCGTTCGAAACCTTGATCACCGGGCTATGAGATTCGAAATTCATGGTCAAAAACCAGGAATCAGGGGTAATAAGTAGCGAAGCATCTGCTCATATAATGCCAACTTATTGACTTATATCAGTTTTCGGGAACATTCATGATGCCAGGATCTGCTGCAGTGCAAAATTAGGTGCAGATTTTGTCCGACTTATCCGATCACGACATCGAGACCGATGTCCAGAGTCGGTGCCGCCATGGTGATTTTTGAGGTTGAGATGTAATCGACACCAGTCTCGGCGATCGCCCGGATGGTCTGAATGTTGACGTTGCCGGATGCTTCCAGCACGACGCGGCGGACATCCAATGGATAGCCTTCAGCGGCCAGTCCATGGAACTCCCGATTGATCGCAACGGCTTCGCGCAGTTTGTCGGAGCCCATATTGTCGAGCAGGATGACGTCCGGGCGGGCGGTGAGCGCTTCGCGCATCTGATCTAGGGCATCGACCTCCACCTCGATCTTCACGAGATGGCCGGCATAGGCACGGGCCGCCTCGATCGCGGACGCGACGCCGCCGGAGACAGCGATGTGATTGTCCTTGATGAGGATGGCGTCATCCAGACCGAAGCGATGGTTGGAGCCGCCCCCTAGCCGTACCGCATATTTCTCGACTGCTCTCAGACCCGGCAGGGTCTTGCGGGTGCAGGTGACGCGCGCCTTGGTGTGAGCGATCTCGGCGGCGAAACGAGCCGTGTACGAGGCGACGCCCGAGAGGTGCATCAGGAAATTCAGCCCTACCCGCTCTGCCGACAGCACCGAGCGGGCGTTGCCGGAGACGCGGGCGATGGCTTGCCCCGGGGCAACCTTATCGCCATCCGCGACAAACGCCTCGAAACGAACCGACGGATCGATCAGCCTGAATGCCGCTTCGGCGAGCGGCAGACCGGCCACTACGCCCTGTTCGCGGCTGTTCAGCTCGGCGGTCGCCGTCTTCTCCGGGCCGATCGTCGCATAGGTGGTGATGTCGCCGGCGCGGCCGAGATCTTCCAGCAGGGCATTGCGAACGAGATCCTCGATCATCAACGGCGAGAGTTGCGGACGAAGGCTCGTGGTCATCGGTGTGGTCTCCTCAGCCGGCCAGTTCGGCGGCGATGCGATTCGCATCCTTGAGCGTCAGGTAGGTGCGATGGCGAAAGGCTTCTTTCGGTGCCGGATGATCAGCGCGCATGTGAGCGCCGCGACTTTCGGTGCGCAGATAGGCGCCGACGGCAATCAGCTTGGCGGTTGCCACGATGTTGGAGAAACGCACGCGCGGACGCTTGCGCTCCAGCCCGACCAGTTCGCGGATGAGGACCTTGAGGCCCGCCTCGTCGCGGATGACGCCGGCATGGGCGCTCATCAATCCCCTCAGGGTCGAGAGTTCAGGACTGTCTTCCAAGGTCACCAAGTCGTCGTTCTCACCGGCGGTCTGTCCCCATTCGTAAAGAGCGGATTCCGGCAACATGCCCTTGATCGAATCGGCGATGCGACCGGCAAAGACCACGGCTTCGAGAAGTGAGTTGGAGGCCAGCCGGTTGGCACCATGCACGCCGCTGGAAGTCACTTCGCCGGCGGCCCAGAGACCGTCGAGCGAAGTGCGCCCGTCGGCATCCACGAGCACGCCGCCCATGTGGTAATGCACGGCCGGTACGACCGGGATGGCTTGTGTTGCGGGATCGATGCCGGCCGCGATGCAGGAGGCATACACGGTCGGAAAACGCTTGGCGAAATCCTTGCCGATCGCCTTGGTGCAATCGAGGAAGGCGCCGCGACCGGCCGCCACCTCGGCGAAGACACCGCGGGCGACAATGTCGCGGGGTGCGAGTTCGGCATCGGCATGCAGGTCGGTCATGAAGCGATGGCCGGCACGGTTGACGAGAACCGCGCCGTCCCCTCGCAGGGCTTCGGTCGCCAGCGGCGCCGGGTCCTGGCCGATGTCGATGGCTGTCGGATGGAACTGGACGAATTCCGGATCGGCGATCATGGCACCCGCTTTCGCGGCCATGCCGACGCCGGTCCCGCGCGCTTCGGCCGGATTGGTGGTCACCTGGTAGAGATGGCCGACGCCGCCGGAGCAGAGCACGACGGCGCGGGCTGGAAAGGCGACGCGGGTCTTCGACTGCCCGGCGTCGGGCCTCGCAACGACGCCGGAGACGAAACGGCCTTCGGCGATCAGTTCCTCGACGACATAGCCTTCCATCACCCGGATCGACGGCGTGCGGCGAACGGCCGAGATCAGCGCCTCCATGATCGCGCCGCCCGCCCGGTCGCCCGCCACGCGCACGATGCGCCGCTCGGAATGCGCAGCTTCGCGCGAGAGCAGAAGATGCCCTTCCAGATCGCGGTCGAAAGGCACGCCATAGGCGAGCAGGTCGTGCACGCGATCCGGCCCTTCGGAGATCATCAGCCGGGCCATCTTCTCCTCGACCAGCCCGGCACCGGCGGAAACGGTGTCCGCCAGATGTTTGTCGAAGCTGTCGCCCGGGCTCATGGCCGCTGCAATGCCGCCCTGCGCCCAGGCCGAGGACGCGCCCTGCCCGATCGGGGCCGCGGCGAGGATCGTGACCGGGCGTGGTGCCAGCTTCAGCGCGCAGAAGAGCCCGGCCAGACCGCCGCCGACGATGACGATGTCGTCGATGCCCTGCCACGATTGGGGCCGCATGGATTCAAGATTGGTCGCCATTCAGCCCTCCCCGGCCGGCCGGTATTTCAATTCTTCAGATTGATCATCCGCTCGACCGCAAGCCTTGCTCGGTCTGCGATCGCCGGATCGACCGTCACTTCCTCCGTCATGAACAGCAGGCTGTCGAGGATCTTCGGCAGGGTGATGCGCTTCATGTGCGGACAGAGGTTGCAAGGCTTGACGAAGTCGACTTCCGGCAGCTCGACCTGGATGTTAGAGGCCATCGAGCATTCGGTGACCAATAGGACACGGGCCGGCCGGTGCGTCTTGACGTAGTCGATCATGCCCTTGGTTGAGCCAGCAAAGTCGGATACCGCGAGCACGCTCGGATGGCATTCCGGGTGAGCAACGATCTCGATGCGTGGATCGGCCTTCTTGTATTCCAGGAGTTCGTCGGCCGTGAAGCGCTCGTGCACCTCGCAATGGCCCTTCCAGGTGAGGATCTTCTTCGACGTCTGGTTGGCGACGTTCATCGCCAGATATTCGTCGGGGATGCAGAGCACCGTGTCGCTCTCGAAGCTGTTGACCACGTCGACGGCATTGGCCGAGGTGCAGCAGATGTCCGTCTCGGCCTTCACGTCGGCAGAGGTGTTGACGTAGGTGACGACGGGAACGCCGGGATAACGCTCGCGCAGCAGGCGGACATCGGCACCGGTGATCGATTCCGACAGGGAGCAGCCGGCGCGGCCATCAGGGATCAGCACCGTCTTTTGCGGATTGAGCAGTTTCGAGGTCTCGGCCATGAAGTGGACGCCGCACTGGACGATGATCTCGGCATCGACGCTGACGGCATCGCGGGCGAGTTGCAGCGAATCGCCCTTGATGTCGGCGACGCAGTGGAAGATCTCGGGCGTCTGGTAGTTATGCGCGAGGATGAAGGCGCCGCGCTCCTTCTTCAGCCGGTTGATGGCGTGGATGTAGGGCGCAAAGACCGGCCACTCGATCGCAGGGATGAAATCGCGAACACGCTGGTAGAGATGCTCGGTCTCCTTGGCGACGGCCGGCGTATAGGTCAGATCCGGCCGTTCCCAGACGCCGAAGCGTTCAGCTGCGGTGCGGGTTCCGGGACGGGTATGCGACATGTGCTGCGCTTCCATGGCCATCTCCTCCATTAATTATGCTCAAGTCGAGCATAACAAGCGCCAAAGAAAACCGGCGATCGCCGGTAGTGCCGATGTAGAAACTTTCGACCTTGATTGCAAGATCGGTTGCGACAACTTCCGCCTCGTCGCTGCCCGTGTCACGCGCTGCGTGACGCAGAACGCTTTCCCTCGCCGAGAAAAGCGTTAGTTTGTCTCCTCCTTAAGCGAGGTGCTGCGAGGCTCAATGTTCGAACTGCTGCCGCTGATCCTGATCGGCGTTCTCTTCATCATCCTCAGGGGGGCGACCAAACGGATCGACCGCCTCGAGAAGGAACTCGGCGAAGTCAGGGAGAAGCTCTTCCGGCTCGGCGGTTCAGTCGGCGAATCGGAGAGCCCCGCCGTCGAGACTGCAGAAGCGGCTCCCGATCGGATACCACTGCCGCTCGATGCGGCCGCGCCGATCGTTTACGAAGAGCCGCTCATCGATGGGGCACCCCGACAGAGCGAACCGGCTTCGATCGCAGAAGGCGAAACGGATCTGCTTCCCGCTTCTGCGCGTCACGAGGTCCACGCAAAAGCCCCGGCGGAAAGTTTCGAAAACCTGCTCGGCGCGCGCTGGGCGGTCTGGGCGGGCGGCCTTGCGCTGGCGCTCGGTGGTGTTTTCCTCGTCCGCTACTCGATCGATAGCGGCCTGCTCGGCCCCGCGGTGCGGCTGACGCTGGCGGCTCTGTTCGGCCTTGCGCTGATCGGCGTCGGTGAACTGATCCGGCGCAAGGCACTGCCGAAGGTCGAAGCGCTTTATGCCAATGCCATGGTGCCCGGTATCCTGACGGCGGCCGGCGCGGTCTCCCTTTTCGGGGCGATTTATGCGGCACATGGCATCTACGACTTCATCGGCCCGACGCTTGCTTTTATCCTGCTGGCGCTCACCGCCTTCGGTGTGCTCGGCCTCTCGCTCCTGCACGGGCAGGCATTGGCGGGTTTGGGGCTTGTTGGCTCGATGGTGACGCCACTTCTCATTTCGACGACGGCGCCGAATCTCTGGACGCTGTTCATCTACCTGACCGTGGCACAGGTCGCGACCTCGCTCGCCTCGCGCGTCAAGGGCTGGCTGATCGTCCCCTCGATCGCCCAGGCACTGCTCGGGATCTGGGCGCTCATCGCCCTCATTGACTCGGCCGACATCACCCCTGTTGCCCTCTCCCTGATCGCGATGATCGCCGCCTGGATGCTGGTCTGGCCAGGGTCGACGCGTGAGGACGGGGCGGAACCGGAGACCTCGCTTTCCCTCGATGCGCTCGGCCGTCGCATGGCGTCCGGCCCGCTCGGCCTCGACATCACGCTGTCGCTTTCCGTCCTCCTTCCGGCCTTGGTGCTGATCGATCGAGGACCGGCGGATCACTTGCCGTTCTTTGCCTTCGCGGCCCTGATCGCGGCGCTCGCTGCAGCGGGCAGCGCCCGAAATGGCGCTTTCTGGCCGACAGCGATCGCGAGCGTCGGGGCGCTCATAGGCGCGGTGGTGAAGACGGGGCTGATTACACAGGCGCAGATCCTGTTGCTCGGCTTCGGCATGGATGAGAGCGTCGTCGTCAATCTGGGTGGCCCGGCCACGCTCGTCCTCATGGCTCTCGCGGCAGTCTTCGTTCTGCTCGGGCTCGCCCAGATCCGCCGCCGCTTTGCCGCCGATCCCCTGTTTTCCACGGTCTGGGCCACCGTCACATCCGTCCTTCCGGTGCTGCTCGCGACGATCAGCTTCGTCTTCTACGGCGTATACGCCCGCGACTGGGCGCACGGGCTCTTCGCAGTCGGACTCGGCGCAGTGCTGCTCGCGGCTTGCGAAACCCTTGATCGTCGGGGTGCAGTCCCTGGCTTCCGGCGCGGTATCGACGTGCTGCTCACGGGTAGTTTTGCTGCCTTTGCGCTGGCCCTGCACAGCCTCACCGACGGCTTGGTGACCACGATCCTGCTCGCCCTGCTCGGCTTTGCTTATCTCATGGCGACACGCAAGCGGTCCTGGAGCGGCCTGCCCTGGATCATGGTCCTGTCGCTGGTCGGCGTGCTCTTCCGGATCGGTTGGGATCCGACCCTGGTCGGGCCGGCCGCGCTTTCGCGCACGCCCGTCCTCAACCAGTTGCTCCCGGGTTACGGCATCCCCGCCCTGCTTGCCCTCTTCGCGGCCTATGAGATGCGCAACTGGCCGGGCCAGCGGGTGCGCAATGCTTTGCAGGCACTCGCCAGCCTTCTCGGCCTTCTCGCTGTCGCCATCCTGGTGCGCCACGCCACGAATGGCGGCGTACTCGATTCGTCGACGCCGACGCTTGGCGAGCAGTCGATCTACACGCTGCTCGTCGTTGGGCTCTCGGGCATCCTGATGACGCTTGATCTCAAATCGCCGAGCCCCGTCTTCCGCTATGGCTCGATGGTGGCAGGCGGGATCGCCATCGCGCAGACCATCAGCCTGCATCTCGGCGCGCTCAATCCCTATTTCACCGGCGAGAGCACCGGCAGCTGGCCGCTGATCAACCTGCTGCTGATCGGTTATCTGCTTCCCGGCCTCGCCTATGCGGGCCTCGCCTTTTATGCGCGTGACAAGCGGCCCCTGCCCTATGTGGTCCTGCTGGCACTTTCCGGGGCGGTGCTCGGCTTTGCCTGGGTGACACTCTCGGTGCGGAGGTTCTGGCAGGGAGAGTTCATTCCCTACTGGAAGGGTTTCGAGCAGGCGGAGACCTACAGCTATTCGGTGGCCTGGCTCGCGATTGGCGTCGGACTGTTGGCGCTTGGCTCACGTTTCGATGCGAGAAGCCTGCGCATCGCTTCAGCCGTTGTCGTGATGCTCACGGTCGCCAAGGTCTTCCTGATCGACATGGCGAACCTCGAAGGCGTTCTGCGGGCGCTTTCCTTCATCGGCCTCGGCTTCGTGCTGATCGGCATCGGGCTCTTCTACCAGAAGATCCTGAGTGGCAAGTCCAACCGGCACCCGAGGGTAGACGAGGAAGAGGCACCGACGGGGATTTGATCAGGGGCGGTTGAACAGGGAGCGGTCGCAAGGCTAGATGCGGCCATCCGAAACGGGGACTCACAGTTGACCGCCCTTCTCACTGCCGCTGATTTTGCCCCCCATGCGGCGCTTGCCGCCGATCTCCTTGATCACGCGACGGAGGGGGATGACGGTTCGCATGACCTCGCCCATATCCACCGGGTCTTCAAGAATGCGTTGAAGATCCAGGCCGGCGAAGGCGGCAATGCCGACATCCTCGCAGCTGCCGTCCTGCTGCATGATTGCGTCGCCGTCGAGAAGAGCTCGCCGCTGCGGTCCCAGGCTTCGCGGCTGGCGGCAGAAAAGGCGAGCGGCATCCTTGCCGGGCACGGCTGGCCCGAGGCGAAGATTGCGGCGGTCGCCCATGCGATCCTGACGCACAGCTTTTCTGCCAATATTCCCCCGGAAACACTGGAAGCGAAGATGCTGCAGGATGCCGACCGGCTGGATGCGATCGGCATGGTCGGCGTGGCGCGCTGCTTCTACATTGCAGGCCGCATGGGCTCGGGGCTCTATCACCCCGGCGATCCCGGCGCCGAGCATCGCCCGCTCGACGACCGGTCCTATGCGATCGACCATTTTCCGGCCAAGCTGCTGAAACTCTCCGATGGCTTCCAGACCGAGACAGGTGCCAGGCTGGCAATGGAGCGTCATGAGCGGCTCACTCTATTCCTCTCCATGTTTCGCGACGAAATTTAAAGGGCACGGCACCATGCAGATCACCGATCTCTTCATCTATCCGTTCAAGAGCGCCCGTGGCATCGCCCTGCCCCAGGCGCGAACAGAGGCCATGGGCCTTTCTGGTGACCGGCGCATGATGCTGGTCGACCCTTCAGGCCACTTCATCACACAACGGGAATTGCCGGAGCTGGCCCGCCTCACAGCCCTGCCCGGAGCTGCCTATGTGACGCTGCGCCTCGATGACATGAGCGAAATGATGGTCGCTCCACCACAGCCCGACAACCGGATGGATGTGGCGATCTGGCGTTCGATCGTCAGCGCCGCTGTCGCGCATGAGAGCGTCAACGAGAAACTCTCGGAGTGGTTCGGGAGGCCCGTGAAACTCGCCTTCATCGACGGCCAAAGCCGGCGTGAGGCGAGCGCCGAATGGGCGGGCGAAGGCTCACCGATGGGTTTTGCCGACGGCTACCAGATCCTTGTCACGACGACAGGTTCGCTGCGTGCCCTGAACGAGGACATGGTCCGGCACGGCGAAGGCGAAGTCGACATGGACCGGTTCCGCCCCAATATCGTCGTCGACTGCGACGAGCCGTGGGCGGAGGATGCCTGGTCCGGCCTCGAGATCGGCGGCATCCGCTTCGATTTCGTCAAACCCTGCCCGCGCTGCATCATGACCACGCAGGACCAGCAGACCGGCTCCCGCGAGGGCGCCAATCCTATGCCGGCCATGGGGCGTCTCAGGATGTCCGCCGACCGACGCGTGCCGGGGCCGCTGTTCGGCTGGAATGCGGTGCCAAGGGGAGAGGGTCTGGTGCGGGTTGGGGATGCCGTGACGGTGCTTGGCAGTCGCGAGGGATGGGCGATCAAGCAGCGGTGAGATTGTTTGGGGAGGATGCCATCCGCCCTCGTCCTTCGAGGGTCGCTCCGCTCCCACCTCAGGATGAGGGCTGATCGTTCTGCGCTTGGTGCCTCAGCATAAACGACAGATCTGTAGCGTCGAAATCGGCTCCGCAGCCCCTCATCCTGAGGTGCCCTTGCGCTAGCAAGGGCCTCGAAGGATCCAGCCTCATCCACCGGCCGTCCCCTAGGGAGCTTGCGAGTGTGGGCCCTGACGCCTCAAATCCCTGCAGATTCTGGGGTTGTGCCGCAACAGAAGTGGCGGCAGCATGGATACGCACCATCGAGGTCATCCATATGGAGGTCACAGTCTACATCCTCCGCTGCAGCGACGGCTCCTACTACACCGGACTGACGAAACAGCCGATCGAGGCGCGGATCTGGGAGCACAACGCGGGCACCTACGATGGCTACACAGCCAAACGCCGACCGGTGGAACTGGTGTTTACAGAAAGCTATGACCGCATCCTCTACGCCATCGCCCGCGAGCGACAGATCAAGGGCTGGAACCGGCAGAAGAAGGAAGCGCTCATCACCTATGCCTATGAGGCCCTTCCGGAACTTTCCCGTCGAGGGCCGGTCAATCGGTTGAGTGGTGACCCCACCCACCCTCGTCCTTCGAGGGTCGCTTCGCTCCCACCTGAGGATGAGGGCTGATCGGTTTGCGCTCGGTGCCTCAGCGCAAGCGGGATATCTGAGGCGTCCAAGCCGGCTCTGCCGCCCCTCATCCTGAGGTGCCCTTGCTTTAGCAAGGGCCTCGAAGGATCCAGCCGCAATCAGTCTCACCTAACATCCATCAAATCGCTTGATGGCCAGTTCATCAAAAGGCGTTTCTGCTCATCAATGGACTGCACTAATATGTGATCGATAAAGGAGAGTCCCCGATGACCACCACCAGCCGTCCCGCCATGCCCTGGCTCATCATTCTCGCGGGATCGCTGATTGCGGTGATGACCTTCGGGCCGCGATCGGCGATGGGTTTCTTCCAGCTGCCGATGCTGGCTGATCGAGGCTGGGATCGCTCGACCTTCGGCCTTGCCATGGCGTTCCAGAACCTCTTCTGGGGTGTGAGTCAGCCATTCTTCGGGGCGCTCGCCGACAAATACGGCACCGGACGGGTCCTTGTGATGTCCGGCATTCTCTATGCCGCGGGCCTGCTGATGATGGCCTTTGCGAGCGCTCCGATCTGGCTGCATATCGGTGGCGGCGTGCTGATCGGAACCGCCATCGGCGCAGGCTCCTTCAGCGTCATCCTCTCGGCATTCGCCCGCAATGTGACGCCCGAGCAACGCTCGATGGCATTCGGCATCGGGACGGCTGCCGGGTCGGCCGGCATGTTCCTGTTCGCGCCACTCAGCCAGGGCTTCATCTCGGCCTTCGGCTGGTCGGACAGTCTCGTCATCATCGCCGTGATGATGCTGGTGGTGCCGCTGCTCGCCTTCCCGCTGCGCGGCAATGCGCAGTCCGGTAGCCAGTCGGGCAACCAGTACAAGCAGACCATTGCCGAGGCGTTGAGAGAAGCCTTCGCGCACAAGAGTTATCTCCTGCTCACAACCGGATTCTTCGTCTGCGGCTTCCAGGTGGCCTTCATCACCGCCCACTTCCCGGCCTATCTCGGCGATATCGGGATCGAGGCGAGTTATGCCGTCATTGCCATGGCCTTGATCGGCTTCTTCAACATCATCGGCTCACTGGCCGCCGGCTGGATCGGGCAGCGTTATTCGAAGCCCTATTTCCTCGCCTATATCTATATCGGCCGCTCGATCACGGTGACGCTCTTCCTGCTCCTGCCGCAGACGCCGCTTTCGGTGGTGATCTTCGCCGCGGTGATGGGCCTCCTTTGGCTCTCCACCGTGCCGCCGACCAATGGCCTGGTCGCGATCATGTTCGGCACGCGCCATCTCGGTCTGCTCGGCGGTCTCGTCTTCCTCTCCCACCAGCTCGGCTCTTTCCTCGGCGTCTGGATGGGCGGCTATCTCTACGACCAGTTCGGAACCTATGACCAGGTCTGGTGGTTGGGTGTGGCGCTCGGGATCTTCGCGGCTGTGGTGCATTGGCCGATCAGCGAAAAAGCGGTCGAACGCCCGGCCATCGCCGCGGCTTAATTATGCCCTAAGTGAGATCATATTCCGGCATTTCTTCTGTGCCGGATCAAAATTCCCATGTTTTCAACCAATAGCGACTGTCACAGAAAATTATTTTATTTTTCTTGTCGATCCCGTTGACGGATTCCGAGCCAGCACCTACCTTGTGCGAGCTGGTTCGGACACTGACGACGAACCATGAACGGCCCCAAATCCAGAGGCCGCAGCCAAAGAAGGAGGTCAGCGAAATGCAAGTTGTATTTCTTGATGTCATCCGATCCTGGCAGACGACCCCGTGCCTCGTGATGGTGAAACGCCATTCCGCCTGCTCCTGTCGAATGTGACGCAGCACAGAGCCTGAATTCCACAAACGACTATTGAAACAGCGCCGTGCCTTGAATGCACGAGCGAGGACACTCGTTATGAAGAAGCAAGTTATCGAATATGCCGGGGTTCCGGTTGGAATCACGATCCCCGACGGCGACAGGGTCAAGTTCATTGCCGTCAAATATCCGGTCATTGACCTGGACGGCGGCGTCTATCGCAGCGTCGGCGAGTTGCAGATGGCCATCCACCAGCACATGGCGAAGTCCGCGCCCGAGGATCAGGCCGTGTTCTTCGGCGCAGCCAACGCGCCGGTCGCGTCCAGCGATCGCAAGGTCTTCAACGCGGCCTGACAGAATCCCTCGCGTGCCGCGCCGGGCTCGAGCCCCCGCGGCACATAGACGTGTCGGTCCAGGAAATACGCCGTGAGCCGGAAGGCCTCGGCGAGTGTCTCCGGATCGGCCGCCCGGTTCGTACCGGGGGTCAGAAAGTCCGGCAGCGCCAGCATCTTGTCGGCCCAGGGCGCCCCTGCCTCCCGGCTCACTGCCCTGCCCGATTTCGGCGAGACATAGGCCAGATCATTGCGGGTACCGGTGGCCGCACACTCCTCCAGGTCCAGACCGAAACCGAGATCGTTGAGAAGCGCCAGCTCGAAGCGCACGAAGAGTTCACCCGCCGTTGCGGGTTCTTCCAGGTGGCCCAGAATCACGTCGAGTGCGCCAAACAAATGCGCGTGGGGATCGCGCTCGGGCAAGAGACGCAGAAGAGAGGCCAGCGCCTGCACGCCGTAAACGCCGGTCGCGCTCTCCATGAGGCGACCGGCGCGAAGCAGCAGGGGCTCGACCCGGAACTCGCCCAGATGTTCGTCCAGCCTTGCGCGCCACGTGACCTCAAGACGGTTTCCTGGCTGCAAAACCGGCTGCATGGTTCGTGAGCGTCCGGAGCGCACCATGCCGAGATGGCGGCCGCGCGTGCGGGTCATCACCTCGGCAATGACGCTTGTTTCGCCATGCCTCCGCACTCCCAAAAGGATCGCCTCGTCTGTCCATTGCATGGTCGGGTTTTACCGCAGAGCCGCATGAGGCGCGAGGCTTTTCGGCATGCGGATCAGATTTCGGCTAGATAACGCTGGACCCAGCCGCGCCACTGCGCAATCGCCTCGGCCTTGCCGGGATAACGTTTTTCCTCATGCAATTGGACCAGGGACTTCATGGCCTGAAAGAGCACCACGGCCATCGGCTGCGCCTGCTCCTCGGCCAGATCGGGGTGCCAGATGCAGAGGATTTCAGCGATCCGCCGCCGCAGGTTCTCCCGCAGGATTCCCGGACGAACGCCCGGCTGTTCCCAGCGCGCATCGAGGAGGCTGAGCGCCAGACTGCGCTCCGTCGCATGGGCGACGAGAACATCGAGCAGTTGCTCACCGAGTTGCATTCCGTCCAATTCGGGGGCCACGGCCTTGATCCGATCGAGGGCCGCCTCGACATGCTCGGCATAACGGGCGATCAATGCGTCGGCGAGAACGTCCTTGTTGGGGAAGAACTGGTAGAGCGAGCCGATCGGCGCGCCGGCACGCGCGGCAATCTCGGTCATGGTCGCGGCCTTGTAGCCCTGCTCGGCGAAGACGGCAGCACCAGCGTCCAGAAGCTTGGCCACCCGGGCGATGCCGCGCTTGCGCTTCGGCTCCTTGGCGGTCGGCGCTGGGGCCGGCTGGGGTGCTGCCGAACTTGACTTTTGCGAGGTCATTCTCATAAAACTCGATTGTGAGGTGCGCCTCATTTATTTGATGAAATCACGCTTTCGTCCAGAACTTTCCCGGAAACGGATGTCAGACGAAGGACGGAGACGCTCATGGCTTCGGATCAGGATCCCGAGACGCTCAAGCAAGCCGACCCGGACGGCATTGCCGCTTCCGTCACCTCTCCGGCACCGGCGGAAAGCCCGCCGCCGCAGCCCGGCTTACTGACACCGCTTCCGGCAATCCTCCGCTGGGCTATTCTTCTCGGCCTGTCCATTGCCATCTCCGGCGGCCTCTTTCTGGCGCATATCCCAGGCGCCCTGCTGCTAGGCCCCATGGTCGCAGCGATCCTCGTCGCCACGAACGGCGCCCGGCTCTCCGTCCATCGCTATCCTTACATCTTTGCCCATTCGCTGATCGGCTGCATCATTGCGCGCTCGATCGACCTCGGCACGCTATCGACGGTCGCCGAGGACTGGCCGATCTTCCTGTCGGTGGTGCTGGCGGTCATCGCGGCGAGCAGCATGCTCGGCTATTTCATGGCGAGAGCCGAGATCCTGCCCGGCACCACCGCCATCTGGGGAACGTCGGCGGGGGCAGCTTCCGCCATGGTGCTGATGGCGGAGGCGAATGGCGGCGATCCGAGGCTCGTCGCCTTCATGCAATATCTCAGGGTCGCCTTCGTCGCGACAGGCGCCTCGCTGATGGCGGCCTTCGTCTTCAACATTGAGGGAGGGGCGGCGCAAGCAATCATCTGGTTTCCGGAAACGGACTGGCTCGATCTCGGCCTGACCCTGACTGCGGCACTCGCCGCCGCGTCCGTGGGTGCATGGCTTCGCATACCGGCCGGGACCATGCTGCTGCCGCTCATTGCAACGACGATACTGCATGTGATGGGTTACATCACTTTGCAACTGCCGGAATGGCTGCTGGCGCTCGGTTATGGGGTGATCGGCTGGCGGATCGGGCTGTCCTTTACCCGGCGCATCCTCAGGCATGCGGCAAGCGCCCTGCCCCAGATAGTCGGCTCGATCCTGGTCCTGATGGCGTTCAGCGGCGGACTCGCCTTCCTGCTTTGGTCGCTGCATGGCATCGACCCGCTGACCGCCTATCTCGCTACCAGCCCGGGCGGGCTCGATTCGATCGCGATCATTGCGGCGACGACACCTGTCGACATGTCCTTCATCATGGCGCTTCAGACGATGCGGTTGATCCTGATCATCCTGATCGGACCGACGATTTCGGACTTCGTCGCCAGACGGGTGGCGAAGGGCTGAGCGCCCTTCGCGCAATTGTGTTCAGTCGCGTGGGAATTCGAGGCCCATTTCGCGGAAGCGCTCAGGGTCATTGCCCCAGTTCTCGCGCACCTTCACGAACAGGAAGAGATGCACCGGCTGCTCGAGGATCTCGGACATCTCCTTGCGGGAGGCCGTGGAGATCGCCTTGATCGCGTCGCCATTCTTGCCGAGCACGATCTTCTTCTGGCTGTCGCGCTCGACATAGATGACCTGCTCGATGCGAACAGAACCATCCTTGCGTTCTTCCCAGCTCTCGGTTTCGACATGCGAGGAATAGGGCAGTTCCTGATGCAGGCGCAGGAACAGCTTTTCGCGAGTGATTTCGGCTGCGAGCTGGCGCATCGGCAGATCGGAGATCTGATCCTCCGGATAATACCAGGGACCTTCCGGGAAGGTCTCGGCGAGATAGTCCATGATGTCGCCGCAGCCCGAGCCTGTCGTTGCCGAGATCATGAAGGTGCGATCGAACTTGACCGCTTCGTTGGCCTTCTCAGCCAGCGTGAAGAGGTCCTCGTGGCGGACCCGGTCGATCTTGTTCAGGACGAGGATCTTCGGCTGCGGCACATCCTTCAGCGCTTCGAGGATCGCGTCGGCGTCACCGCGCAGGCCGCGTTCGCTGTCGATCAGGAGCAGGATGATGTCGGCATCCTTGGCGCCGCCCCAGGCCGACGTCACCATGGCGCGGTCAAGCTTGCGGCGCGGCTTGAAGATGCCGGGCGTGTCCATGAAGACGATCTGGGCGTTCTTGTGGATCGCGATGCCGCGCATGACAGCGCGGGTCGTCTGCACCTTGTGGCTGACGATCGACACCTTGGCGCCGACGAAGCGGTTGACCAGCGTCGACTTGCCGGCATTGGTCGGGCCGATCAGGGCAACGAAGCCGGATCGGGTCGGGGTGGCGACGGTGGCTTCGCCGCCGTCATGGCTTTCAGTTTCGGTCATGGTGTCCAATCAGTTGGCGTCGGAGGGCTTTGCCCAGACGCCTTCGCGTTCGAGAATCTTGGTTGCGGCCACCTGCTCGGCGGCACGCTTGGAACGATCGATGCCGATTTCCGGCTTCAGGCCGGGGATCTCGACGATCACCGTGAAGCGGGGATCATGATCCGGTCCGGAGCGATCGGCAACCTTGTAAATGGGCGGCGTGCCGAACCGGGCATGCGTCCATTCCTGCAATTCGGTCTTGGCGTCGCGTCGGGCGCCATCGGCATGGGCCGCGCGGCCCTTCCAGTATTTCAGGATGAAGCCGCGTGCGGCCTCCAATCCAGCTTCCAGATAGATCGCCGCGATCAGGCTCTCGACCACGTCGGCGCGCACGTTCAACATGTTCTTCGCGGTGATCTTCTTCACGTCCGAACCGGTGCGGATGAAGCGGTGCAGCTCCATTTCGTCAGCAACTGAGGCACAGGCCTCGGCGCTGACCAGCTGGTTGAAGCGAACCGAAAGTTCACCCTCGGTCGCATCACGGAAGGTCGTAAACAGCATTTCGGCGACGCAGAGACCGAGAACCCGGTCCCCTAAGAACTCGAGCCGTTCGTAATCGCCCTTCTTGCCCCGGGAGACCTGGGCGCTGGCATGCGTCAGCGCCCGCTTCAAGCGGTCGCGGTCGGCGAATTTATGGCCGATCACAGCTTCGAGCTGCTGCCAGTCCTTTTCGCCAATCACGCCCTTCTCTGTCATTCGACCACCTTGAACAGGCGATCCCAACGCATGTTGGCCGGCCATTTCCAGACTTCGCGGAACGAGGTGTCGTTGCCGAGCGAGAAGAAGATCAGCGAGGCCTTGCCGATCAGATTTTCGGCGGGCACGAAGCCGACGTCGAAGCGGCTGTCGAGCGAATTGTCGCGGTTGTCGCCCATCGCGAAGTAATGGCCTTCCGGCACGATGAATTCGCGGGTGTCATCACCGCGCGTGCCCTGGGCCTGGTCGAGCGTGTCATAGCTCACGCCATTGTCCAGCGTCTCGCGGAAGACCGGCACATCCGTGCCCGGATCCATGCGATAATCCGAGGTGAAGACACCGTCCTGGATCTTCGGCACCGGCTGGCCATTCACCTGCAGCACGCCGCCGATCACCTGGATGCGGTCACCCGGCAGGCCGACGATGCGCTTGATATAGTCGATGCTGGGGTTCGGCGGGAAACGGAAGACGGCAATGTCGCCACGCTCCGGCTCGCTTGCGAAGATGCGCCCCTCGAAGAGGTTTGGCGAGAAAGGCAGCGAATATTTCGAATAGCCATAGGAGAACTTGTTGACGAAGATGTAATCGCCGACCAGCAGCGTCGGCATCATCGAGCCTGATGGAATCGTGAAGGGCTGAAAGAACACAGTCCGGATCACCATGGCCAGGAGCAGCGCCTGGATGATGACCTTGACGTTTTCCCAGAGGGCACTTTGCTTCTTTTCTTCGCTCACGCGGATCTCTTCCTTCTTGCGAAAATCCTGCTCTCTCTAGTCGGTTCGGGCGAGCGCGGCAACCGCGTAGCCCCGTCGACCAGCGCGACCAGTTAAATCATACCAAGTGTCGAAGATAGGAACCCATAGGATCCGCTCGACCGCCCTTTCTGGCTAGGAGAGATCCGAAGAGCGATGCTGTCGCATCGGTCAAGGAGCTCGACGACGCCAGAATGGGCGGGAAGCCGACCAAAGGTGGCTTCTTGCAGGCCCCTGGCGTTGTTGCGCCGCTTGGCCGATGCGTCAGCATCGCCCAGCGCGCCGCGCCTAGCCAGAGACCCGCAAGAAGCCATCCTATCGGTTCCTATCTTCGACACTTGGTATCAACGGCTTTCCGGCAGGGCCTCGACGATGACGAATGCCTGGGCATAGGGAAATTCGTCGGTGATGGTGAGATGGATCTGGGCGACATGCCCTGATGGCAGGAGGCGCTCGAGGCATTTTGCCGCCCCACCGGTCAGCTCGAGGCCGGGTTTGCCATTGGGCAGGTTGACGACGCCCATTTCCTTCCAGAAGACCCCTTCGGCAATACCGGTGCCGAGCGCCTTGGCCATGGCTTCCTTGGCGGCGAAACGCTTGGCATAGGAGGCGGCGCAGTCCTTGCGGCCGTTCGAGCGCGCCTGCTCCTCTTCCGTGAAACAACGCGCGGTGAACTTCTCGCCGAATTTCTCGATCGATTTCTCGATCCGGCGGATATCGATGAGATCGCTGCCGATGCCTATGATCATGTCAGACGCTCGATCCCTGAAGAGCTTCGGAGAGCCGGGCACGCGCCCTTTCGGCGAGCCGCTCCCGGCGCCGCGCCTGGAACTTCGCCACTGTGAAATAAATCACGCAATACATAATCACGCCACTGACGGCTGCAAGCGGGATCGCACCGATGAGCATGGGTTTCAGGATAGGCTGCCACATGCTCTCGATCGCCCCGATGGAGAACTTGTGCTCCAGATCGACGCTGTCCCCGGCGGGCGGGCCATTGCCGATCAGCCGATGCCCAACCTCCCAAGTCGCGGCCCAGATGAACGGGAATGTCAAAGGATTGCCGAAAGCCGTGCCCAAGGCGGCGGCCACCATATTGCCCGCAACGAGATAGGCGATTGCGAAGGCGAGGAGAAAATGAAGGCCGATGAACGGCGTCCAGGAGGACACAACACCGGCGACGACACCCGCGGCAATGGCATGCGGCGTTGCCGACAGACGCAGGATGCGTTTGCTCAGATAATGAAACGATCGGAGGAAGCCACGACGCGGCCAGAAAAGCTCACGCAACTTCGTCAGAAAAGAAACCGGTTGGCGACGTCGAAACAGCATGCGGGATATGTAGTTGATCCGGGATGGTTTCGGCAAGGAAAAGAGGCCCGCCGGTCAGTCAAAAAGCAAAGACGCCGGCATTGAACCGGCGTCACAGCAAGGACCAGATCTGGTCTTTCGGCGTATCAGCCGCGACGGAACATGCCACGGTCGATTTCGCGCTGGCGGTATTCCAGGTCGACGAGATCGCGAGCGCCGTTCAGGTAGTTCATTTCGCGCTCTGCAACGGTCGGGACGCGGAGGGAGCGGGCGAATTTGCGGATCGGAGTAAACATCGTTTTATCCTCGGTTAAGTCTCTTCATGTGTTGACCCGAAGATAATGGTGCGCCGCACAATCCACCAGAGACAAGAACCGAAGACAGCCATGCGCCGAACGCATAACAAGCGGGTCGAGGTTTACGATTTAGGCAGGATTGTGATCAAAAGAGAGGCAGAACGCCCGGCTTTCGAGCGGCGGGGCGGATTATTCCCGCCCTCGCCGAAATGCCGGTCAGTCATAGACCCTCTTCACTGTCGAGATGCAGTCCAGTTCCTTCAACTCGCTCAGAAGCTGGCTCAGCTGACGCAGGTCCCAGACTTCCAGATCGATCCCCATTTCCGTGAAGTCGGTGGCGATGCGGATCATGTTGAGCACGCGGATGTTGATGTCGAGGCGCGCGACGCACTGTGCGACGGTTGCCAGCGTGCCCGGCTCGTTCAGCGCATTGATCAGGATGCGGGCGACGAAGCGGGACTTGTTCGCTTCGTCGAGATCCCAGCGCACATCGATCCAACGCTCCGGCTCGTTTTCGAAGCGCTGGAGGGCGGACGCCTGGATCGGATAGATGGTGATGCCCTTGCCGTCTTCCATGATGCCGACGATGCGATCGCCGGGAACGGCGCCGGCCGGGGCAAAATGAACTTCGGCATTGCCCGAAAGGCCGCGAATCGGCAGCGGTTCCGGACCATCGCCCGCCGTGGGCACATCGCCCTTCGGATGGGCCGGACCGGGGATCTTGAAGACCATGCCATTGGCGCTGTTCATGGCGAACCAGCCGTCATCCGAGGACGGCTTCACCGTGACGCGCTCGTCCTGGTAATCGGGGAAGACGGCCCTGAGAACGTCGAGCGAGGAGGTCTCGCCACGGCCGACGGAGGCGATCGCGTCTTCCACGTCGCGCTGGCCCAGACGATGCAGCGCCGGACGCAGCGTGTCCTTGGAGAAGATCTTGCCGGCGCGCTCGAAGGTGCGCTCCAGGATGCGCTGGCCAAGGCCAGCATACTGTTTGCGGATGGCCATGCGGGTGGCGCGGCGAATCGCAGCGCGGGCCTTGCCGGTAACGACGATCTCTTCCCAGGCGGCGGGCGGCACCTGGACGCCCGAGCGGATGATCTCGACTTCGTCGCCATTCGACAGGCGGGTCACGAGCGGCATGATCGAGCCGTTGATCTTGGCGCCGACACAGGTATCGCCGACATTGGTGTGGACGGCATAGGCGAAGTCGATCGGGGTGGCGCCGCGCGGCAGCGCGATCAGCTTGCCCTTCGGCGTGAAGCAGAAGACCTGGTCCTGGAAGAGTTCGAGCTTGGTGTGCTCCAGGAATTCTTCCGGATTGTCGCCTTCGGCGAGCGCCTCGATCGTGTGGCGCAGCCAGGAATAGGCATTGCTCTCGCGCTGGAGCGGCTCGTTCGCCTCGCCGTTTTCGCCATCCTTGTAGAGAGTGTGGGCGGCGATGCCGAATTCGGCGATCTCGTGCATGCGGCGCGTGCGGATCTGCAGCTCGATGCGCTGGCGCGACGGGCCGACGATCGTGGTGTGGATCGAGCGATAGTCGTTCTGCTTCGGCGTCGAGATGTAGTCCTTGAAGCGGCCGGGTACGACGCGCCAGCGCGAATGCACGATGCCGAGCGCGCGGTAGCAGCCGGGAATGTCGTCGACGAGAATGCGGAAGCCGTAGACGTCGGAAAGCTGCTCGAAGGAGAGCGACTTCGACTGCATCTTGCGAAAGACCGAATAAGGCTTCTTCTGCCGGCCCTTGACCGAGGGGGTCAGGAGGCCGTTCGCCACCAGAAGATCGCGCAACTCGTCCTCGATCTTGGTGATCAGGCCCTCGTTGCGGGTGGAAAGCTCGGCGAGGCGCTGGGTGACGGTCTCGTAGGCCTCCGGGTTCATGTAGCGGAAGGAGAGGTCCTCCAGCTCGTCGCGCATGTCCTGCATGCCCATGCGGCCGGCAAGCGGCGCATAGATTTCCATCGTCTCTTCGGAGATGCGGGCGCGCTTGTCGTCGCGCATGTGTTCGAGCGTGCGCATGTTGTGCAGGCGGTCGGCGAGCTTGACGAGCAGCACGCGCACATCGTCGGAAATGGCAAGCAGAAGCTTGCGCAGATTCTCCGCCTGCTTCGCCTTCTTCGTGACGAGGTCGAGCTTCTTGATCTTGGTGAGGCCTTCGACGAGACGGCCAATGTCTTCGCCGAACAATTCGTCGATCTCGCCACGGGTCGCAGACGTGTCCTCGATCGTGTCGTGCAAAAGCGCGACGGCAATCGTCGATTCGTCGAGATGCATGTCGGTGAGGATGGCGGCAACTTCGAGCGGGTGGGAGATATAGGGGTCCCCGCTGGCGCGTGTCTGCTTGCCATGCTTCTGCATGGCATAGACATAGGCCTTGTTGAGCAGAGCTTCGTTGGCGTCGGGCTTGTATTTCTGCACCCGCTCCACGAGCTCGTATTGCCGCATCATTCCAGTCGTCTCCTAGAAACGAAAAAGCGCGCCAGTCGATGAGACTGGCGCACAATCATCATACAGTCAGAAACAGACTAAAGTCCGATCTGTTGACGATTAGTAATCGTCGCTCTTTTCCGGCGGAACCAGGCCTTCGATACCGGCCAGAAGCTCCTCTTCCGACATCTGGTCGAAAGTGAGGGTTTCCGGCAGTTCGTCTTCTTCGTCGCCCTTGCCGGCCGTGCCGGTGTTGGCGAGCATCGAGCTCGGCTCCTGCTCGGGCTCGTCGACTTCGACGTGCTTCTGCAGCGAATGGATCAGATCTTCCTTCAGGTCGTCGGGCGAGAGCGTCTCGTCGGCGATTTCGCGCAGCGCCACGACCGGGTTCTTGTCCTTGTCGCGATCGATGGTGATCGGCGCGCCCTGGGAGATCTGGCGGGCACGGTGGCTTGCGAGCAGAACGAGCTCGAAGCGGTTCTCGACTTTGTCGATGCAATCTTCAACGGTGACACGGGCCATTGCCTGTCCTTTGCGGTCTTGAATGCGTGGGATTGACGGGTGCGATACAGGCAATGGACGGCAAATTCAAGTTTTTCGTGTTGGCACCCCTCCAAGCCCAAAAATGGAGGGCGGAAAAGAGACCATCTACACCACATTTCAACCGCAGGCTGCTTGGATTGCTCCATGCGATGCCCTAGATAGATTTTTATATGATCATTTCATAATGTAAATTCAGTGATCATATCTTGAAGGGCAAGGTCTTGTTTTGATTGCCAATTGCCGTTGCTATGTACATTTGACTTAAGGATATCGACATGTTCGACCCTCGCGAGAAAATAGCTCTCTTCATCGATGGCGCCAATCTTTATGCCGCGTCCAAGAGCCTCGGCTTCGACATCGATTACCGCAAGCTCCTGAAAGCCTTCCAGAAGCGCGGCTATCTGCTGCGCGCCTACTACTACACCGCCCTTATCGAGGATCAGGAATATTCCTCGATCCGCCCGTTGATCGACTGGCTCGATTACAACGGCTACAAGGTCGTGACCAAGCCGGCGAAGGAATTCACCGACTCCATGGGCCGCCGCAAGGTCAAGGGCAACATGGACATCGAGCTTGCCATCGACGCGATGGAACAGTCCGAGACTGTCGACCATCTTGTTCTCTTTTCCGGCGACGGCGATTTCACCACGCTGGTGGAAGCGCTGCAGCGCAAGGGTCGCAAGGTCTCGGTCGTTTCGACCATGGCCACCCAGCCGCCGATGATCGCCGACGACCTGCGCCGCCAGTCGGACCATTTCATCGACCTGATGACGCTGAAGGCCGAAATCGGCCGCGATCCGTCCGAACGCGGCACGCCGCGCACGCCGGAACCGGCAACGGCGAGCGAAGACGAGCACTGAGGGCTTTCGGGCGCGCGTCCACGACTATTATTGCGGTTGAAACACCCCCCCTCTGCCCTGCCGGGCATCTCTCCCACAAGGGGGGAGAGCGGCTGAGCCGCTGGCCTGTCACCCGCCACGGGAGCCCTGAACAGCACGGCAAATGCGGCCCCACTCTCCCTCCTTGAGGGGGAGATGTCACGCAGTGACAGAGGGGGTGTTCTTGCTCCGCCCGTCGCGGAAGGACTCGGGGGTGTACTTTCCCTACGTCGCATCGAAAGCGATCGGCTGCGCGCCCTGCCACAAGACCACCTTCCCCATCGCCTCCAACTGCTCCTGCCCCTTCGTCACCGTCAGGAAATGATTGCCGGCGAGCACGCCCATCTTGCTGGCAAACTGCGAGGAGCCATAGGCAAAGAGCAGTTCCGTCTCGCTGAAGCCGCCGGGATAAAGCAGGATGTCGCCTCGCGAGGGATGCGCCGTGTGGTTCTCGAAGCCTGCCCCGAACTGGAAATCGCCCAAGGGCACCCAGACCGCCTCGCCCGACCATCGCGAATGGATAGCCTGGTTGTGGAAGGGCAGAAATTTTTCGAAGATGCGGCAGGTCTCGGGCGCCTTTTCGCGTTCGAAACGGGCCTCGAAGACGAAGGGGCCGACAGTCAGTCTCAGATGCGAGAGCGTCACGATCAGCCCGTCTTCATGATGCGCTGCTTCTGGCGGTTCCAGTCGCGTTCCTTCTCGGTCTCGCGCTTGTCGTGCAGCTTCTTGCCCTTGGCGAGCGCAAGCTCCAGCTTCGCCCGGCCCTTCTCGTTGAAATAGATCTTGAGCGGCACGAGCGTCATGCCTTCGCGGTTGATCGAGGAACGCAGACGGTTGATCTCGCGCTTGGATAGCAAAAGCTTGCGGCGGCGGCGCGGCTCGTGATTGAAGCGGTTCGCCTGCAGATATTCCGGCAGATGCGAATTGATCAGCCAGATCTCCTCGCCCTCGTCAGAGGCATAGGATTCGGCGATATTGGCCTTGCCCTCGCGCAGCGACTTGACCTCCGTGCCGGTCAGAACCAGACCCGCCTCGTAGGTGTCGATGATCTCGTAATTGAAGCGCGCCTTGCGGTTTTCCGCGACGATCTTGTTGACGGTGCGCTGCGAGCCTCTGGGGGCCATGGTCTGATCTTCCGTTTCGCCCGGGATTTTGTCGTGTGTCGCCTGCGCCCGGGCGGGGCGTGGCTGTTGTCATGGATATGTAATGGAGGATGGGGGGGAAATAAAGGTGGGGTCGAGATGACCACCTTGCGCGAGCGGTGGACCGCCTCATTCCGTCCCAGGTTCCTGGCTCTCATGACATCCAGTCCAATGTTACAATAGAAACCCGGGGATGGGCAGCTGTAACCGGCAAACAATGCGGAGCCTGCAAATCGGGTCTACCTGACGCGCAGGCATTCTTTCAACAAAGGTCAATCCGCATGAACATCAATGCCACTCCTAGAAGCAGAACTCCTCTCAATGAATGGTGGGAAGTCACTCCCGGAGAAAACTTTACAGTCCGTGCCTCCAAGGAGGATATGGGAGGCCGCTGCACCATCATCGAAATGACCGTCGAGTCACGTAACGGTGTGCCCGTGCACACACATGCAAACGAAGAGGAACACTTCATCGTTCTGGAGGGCACTCTCCAGCTGATGAACGGCAGCGAGAGCCTGACGCTGTCAGCTGGGGATTCTGCTACGGTGAAGAAGGGCGCTCCCCACGCCTGGGCTAATCTCTCCGATGCGCTGGTTCGGGTTCTGATCGTTTTCACTCCCGGCGACATGGAAGAAACATTCCGACTCATCGGCTCAATGGATGGTGGCGATCTGGCCGCAATCGCCGAATCTGCCAAGAATGGCGGCTCGACCATCGTTGGCCCCCCGCCTTTTGAGAATGTCTACTCGGTCATGTCTCCCCGACCGAAATCCTGAGCCTCGCAGCGCGGTCGATCCAACTCGGTCGAAAGGCACCACGCGTGCATGCGGCCGAGGATCGTCGCGTGAGCAGGTCAGCGCCGTCCAGCAAAAAGAAACGGTTTTGCTGATCACCCCGAATGAGGCTTGATCCGGTCTGGCCTCATTCGACTGGCCAACCGATCCACATGAGGCATAAGAAATGTCCGAGACCTTCATCCCGCGGATCCAGGAGCTTGCCAAATGCGCGAGAATGCTGGCCCTTGTCGGCGCCTCCATCAAGTTGCGCTCAGACAGTTCCGTCCTGCCGGCCATTCGCGAGCAGATCGAGCTCGGTGCACGAATGGCCTTGGGTGAAGTGCTGGATGAAGTGGATGAGGAGCAGATGTCGCTTGCCCTGGTCATGGTTGAAATGGCGCTGAGCGAGGCCGGCGAACTCTTTCGCAGCCCGGATCGGGGTTCGAACTGGGAGGTTGTGGATGCTGCTGCGATGCAGGCCATGGGCCGTTCGTCCAAGAGCGTCTTCACCCGCATTCAGTCCATCGCCGAAACGGACCCGAAATTGCGGGAAACGTTTCAGGGCACATTTCTGGACGTCGGCACCGGGGTTGCGGGGATTGCACTCGAAGCAGCAAGGTGCTGCCCTAATCTCAAAGTTGACGGCATCGACATCTGGGAGCCGGCGCTGGACCTCGCCCGCCAAAACATCGCCGAAAGCCCTTATGCGGACCGCGTGACGGTTCGCAACCTCGATATCTCGGCACTGGACGAAACCGACAGGTACTCGCTGGCCTGGCTGCCGACCATGTTTCTGAAACGTCCGATCGTTGAGGCTGCTCTTGACCGCATCGCGCGCGCCTCGGTCAGCAATGCCTATCTCGTCGCTGGCGTGTATACCCGTCCTGAGGATCCGTTCCTGGCACTCATGGCCAATCTGAGGACGCTTCGAAGCGGAGGCGAGATAAGCGATCCGGCCGACCTCAAGGCGATGATGGAAGCCCGAGGTTATGTCGATATCGGGATGAGCGCGACTCCGATTGCAACTTTTGTCGTCGGAAGGCTTTCCTGAGACTGAGGTGCTCAACCTTAACGTCGCGATGCAATCACGACCGCGCTGTCGAGCCCTGTTTTTGATACTCGATGAAATGATGGCCAAGGAGTTATCGGAATGAAAGCAGTCGTCATGACCCGCCCCGGCGGCACCGAAGTCTTGGAGATGATCGACCTGCCCGAGCCGGTGGCGGGGGCCGGGCAGGTGCTGGTCGAGGTCGCGGCGGCCGGAGTCAATTTCTCTGATATCGGCGTGCGCCGCGGGACTATCGGTCACGCCATCGAGTATCCCTACATATTGGGCGTCGAGGGCGCCGGCCGCATTGTCGCGATCGGCACGGATGTGCACGATTTCGTGCCCGGTCAGCGTGTCGCCTGGGCTTACGGACCGGGCAGTTATGCCGAGCGCGTCGTCATCGCGGCAGACGCACTGGTCGCCGTGCCCGATCAGATCAACGATCAGCAAGCCGCAGCGCTGATGATGCAGGGACTAACGGCCAGCCATTTTGCCACCGACTTCTATCCCACCCAGCCGGGCGATATCGCGCTGGTTCATGCTGCGGCCGGCGGGCTGGGCCAGTTGCTCACCCAGATCATCAAGCTGCGCGGCGGCACGGTGATCGGACGCGTTTCGAACGCCTCCAAGATCGACTCCGCGCGTGCGGCGGGCGCGGATCATGTCATCGTCGATGACGGCGGCAACTTCTCGGACGAGGTCATGCGCCTGACCGCCGGAGAAGGCGTGCACGTCGTCTATGATGGCTCTGGTCCGGAAACTTTTGCAGGCTCGGTCGCAGCGCTCCGCCGCTCCGGGACCTTTTGTTGGTATGGCCCTGTTCTGGGCGGCCCCGAGCCGGTCGATCTGGTCGGGCTGCCGAAAAGCATCAAGGTCGGTTTCGCGGTTTTCTTCGACCACATCCACACGCCGGCACTCTTGCGCAGCCATACTGCGCAACTGTTCGACTGGTTGATGAAGGGGGCTATCAAGGTCGATATCGGCAGCGTCCATGCGATCGCAGATGCCGCAGCCGCCCACACGGCCATGGAAAACCGCTCGACCACAGGCAAGCTATTGCTTGTTCCTAGAATGTGACCCTCAACAGGCGGGTTCATCGGTCAACCCAAGGACCACCTATCACCAATAGAGAAAGGCCGGCTGATCCGGCCTCTCCGCGCCAACTCACCAGCCCCGGATGGCTCCCACGCCGCGTCGAACGCACGTTTTTTACTCGGCAGCGGCCGGGCATTGGATAATCGTCTTGTGACGCGGCATGAGCCGCCTCCCTGCCGAGCATCAATCGAAGATATCGCCGATCACGGCCTTTTCGGCCTCTTCCCAGCGGCGCACGACGTCCGAGACCTCGTCGATCTCTTCGTCGCTCAGGTGATGGGCGCCGTCGGCGTCGATCCGGCAGAGGCTGAAGGGTTTTCCCACGCTGGCCGAGGTGAGATCGAGTGCCTGCAGGACGCGCAGGACCGCGGCGCAACCGAAGCGCGTCGAGCGTTGGGTCAGGTGGAAGTGGGAGAGAAGCGCGCCGGCCTGCTGGGCCATGGGTGCGCCGCTGCCGATCGCATGGAAACCGATATCGGCATAGTGGCCGATCATGCCCGATGGCGTGATCTCGATGATCCATGGCTGACCGTCACGCCAACCGGCAGCCATGACATAGGCGGAGGGTGTTCCTCCATCCTCTTCGCCCGGCACTTCAGGAATGAAGGTGTCGTAGTGATGGCGCAGGATTGGCAGCACATGTCCCTGCAGCGTTCGACCAATATCCGGTGCCTCGAGGATAGCGGCGCTGTTGTCATTGAAGCAGCGCTCGACGTCGGTGAGCACCGATCGCGCGCCACTGCCGCCCCAGGCGGCGACCTTGCCCAGCGGATGCAGCTTCTCCGCTGGATATGTCATGCCCCGTGCCTTGTCGGTGATTTGAGAGTCCGATCCCAGCACCACTCCATCTTTGCACACGGTGGCAAGCACGACAGTCATATGCATTCCTCTCAAATTGGCGTCTTTTCGGGCGCTTCGGCGGTGACGGAAGCCTGCCATGGTGCATTCCCCGCCCGGCCTATACGCCTGCGGGGCCCGCGACGTTCCCATCAGGGAACACATTTTTTCTGTATTTGCTCCGGGGATCCGGGGTCGAAAGCTCGCGTCTGTGGCCCAAGTACGAGGGATCGAAAGTACGCTTTGGGTCACCAGAGGCTATGGCGGGTGGTCCTGCAGGAGGTATCCGGCAAACAGAGACCGACCCCGCCCCTCCCTGAAACAAAAAGGCCGGCGTCACCGCCGGCCTTTTGTCATTCCCTCAATTCAACAGTCCCGCATGCTTCAGCGCCGCGTCGATCGCGGCCTCCGTCGAAGCTTCCAGCGTTCCCATCAACGGCAGACGGACGGTGCGGTTCATGCCGCGGGTGCGGTTCAACGCATATTTCGCGCCGCAGAGGCCGGGTTCCAGGAAGATCGCCTTGTGCAGCGGCATCAGGCGGTCCTGGTAGGTGAGCGCCTTGGCGTAATCGCCAGCCAACGTGGCTGCCTGGAATTCGGCCGAGAGGCGCGGGGCGACATTGGCGGTGACGGAAATGCAGCCGGTGCCGCCATGGGCATTGAAGCCGAGGGCCGTTGCATCCTCGCCCGAAAGCTGGACGAAATCCGGGCCGCAGGTGATGCGCTGTTCGGAGACGCGCTCGATCTTGCCGGTCGCATCCTTGACGCCGACGATGTTCTTGTGGGCCTTGGCCAGCGCGCCCATCGTCTCTGGCGACATGTCGATCACCGAGCGACCGGGGATGTTGTAGATGATGATGGGCAGCGAGACGGCCTCGGCGATCGCCTTGTAATGGGCGAACAGGCCTTTCTGGGTCGGCTTGTTGTAATAGGGCGTGACGACGAGCAGCGCATCGGCGCCGACGGCTTCCGCATGCTGGGCAAGTTCGATCGCTTCCAGCGTGTTGTTTGAGCCCGCACCCGCAATGACGGGCACGCGCTTGGCGGCCACTTCGACGCAGAGTTCGACCACGCGCTTGTGTTCGTCATGGGACAGCGTCGGCGATTCGCCCGTGGTACCGACGGGCACGAGGCCGGAAGAGCCTTCGGAAATCTGCCATTCGACATGGGCGGCAAAGGCTTCCTCGTCGACGGCGCCCTGATCTGTGAACGGCGTGACGAGTGCGGGAATGGATCCCTGATACATGCAATGAACTCCCCGGGGCCGAGATCCACGCTTCGGCCGCATTCTGAACCTAAATCCGGGGCACATTACTTCGCACCTTCGGGTGCGACAAGCGCATGCAAGGGAGATTTGTGACGCTTTTCCTAGGCTTCGTTCGAGAGAATGTGATCGATCACGTCAAGGCTTTGTTAACCACGTTCTCCGCCTACTGGCGGCGTTGTGTTATGGTTGCGGTGTGTGGATGAATACGACCTTTCTCAGAGCTTCTGTTTTCGGCCTCGGCCTTGCCGTGCTGCCGCTTTCGGCGCATGGGCAAACGCCTGAGAGCATTCCCGTGCCTACAGTCAAGCCGCTCGGCTTTGCACCGACCAAGGCCATGCATCCCTCTTTCGAGACGACAGGCGCCATTCCGCGTGGTGACCGGCTCGCCGCCGTCAATCCGCAGCTGAAGGCCGGGTTGGACGTGCTCTCCGACCGCGACGGCGCCGAGGCCATCGCCATCCGCAACCGCATGCCTGATAGCCTCGACCGGCATATGCTGACCTGGTCGATCGCCATGTCGGGCCTGCGCGACGTGCCGGCAACCGAGATTGCCGCTGCCCAGCGGCAGTTGAACGGCTGGCCGGGGCTCAAATCCTTCCGGGCGAATTCGGAAAAGGCGCTTTTCCGCGAAAACCCGGCGCCCTCTGCCGTTCTCGCCGCCTTTGGCGACACCGCGCCCGAGACGACGGAAGGCACGATGCTGCTCGCGCGCGCGCAACTGGCTTCGGGTGACAAGGCGAAGGCGACAAGCCTGATCCGCAATCTCTGGCACGGCGATGCACTGGATGAAGCGGCGGAGGACAAGATCATGGCCGAGTTTGCCGGCCTGCTGACCATCGCCGACCACCGCGCGCGCATGGATTATCTGATGTATCGCGAGCGGGCCTCCCAGGCGAAGCGGTTTTCAACGCTTGGCGAGGCGCAGTCGCTCTACAAGGCCTGGGCGGGGCTGATTTCGCGTGCGAAGAGCGTCGATGCGCTCATCGCGGGCGTCGACAAATCCTGGTCGAAGGACCCGGCGCTGCTCTTCATCCAGATCGAGAATCTGCGCCGCAAACAGGACTATGAGGCGGCGGCGAAGCTGCTCGAGCAGATGCCTCGGGACCGCAAAACCCTCGTCAACGGTCGCGCCTGGTGGGACGAGCAGCGCATCATCGCCCGCGGGCTTGCCGATCTTGGCAAGTACCGCGAGGCCTATCGGATCGTCTCGGGCCATGTGGCGACGGAGGCGACCGATATTGCCGATGCCGAATTCCATGCCGGCTGGTATGCGCTGCGAGACCTCAACGACCCCAAGACCGCAAGCCGGCATTTCGCCCGCATTCTCGAAGTTTCGAACCGCCCGCTTTCGGCCAGCCGCGCCTGGTATTGGCTGGGCCGCGCCTCGGAAGCGGCTGATGACGGCAAGGCGGCGGAGCATTTCAGTCGCGCTGCCCAGCATTCCAGCACCTTCTATGGCCAGCTCGCTGCCGCCCGCATCGACAAGCCCGGCATCGAGATCCCCTATCCGCATCCGAGCAGCGCGGATCGTCAGCGCTTCGAAGGGCGCGAGGCGATCCAGGCGATTGCCCGCTACGAGGCGGCCGGTCATGGGTGGCGGGCGCAGAGCCTTTACCGGGCGCTGGCCGACCAGCTGGACAGTCCCGGCGAACTGGCGCTCCTCAGCGCCCGGGCGGAAAAGTCCGAGGGCGGACATCAATTATCGCTGCAGATCGGCAAGACGGCTTACGCGCGGGGGATCGATGTGCCGGCGCTCGCCTTCCCCGTCGGGGTCATCCCGCCTTCCGCCAATATTGCCGGTTCCGGCAAGGCGCTGGCCTATGCGATCGCCCGGCAGGAAAGCGCCTTCAACCCGGCCGCTGTCTCCCCGGCCAATGCGCGCGGGCTTTTGCAGCTTCTACCCTCGACCGCCAAGGGGGTCGCGGCGCGGCACGGCATTGCCTATCAGCCGGAGAAGCTCACGCGCGATCCGGGCTTCAACGCCACGCTCGGCGCGCATTATCTCGGCGAGCAGATCGACGCCTTCGGCGGCTCCTATATCCTGACCTTCATCGCCTATAATGCCGGCCCGCGCAAAGTGCCCGAGTGGATCGAGCGTTATGGCGATCCGCGCGGCAAGTCGATCGACGAGGTCGTCGACTGGATCGAGCGCATCCCCTTCCCCGAGACGCGCAATTACGTCATGCGGGTGATGGAGAATTATCAGGTCTATAAAAGCCGGCTTGGCCAGAAGACCGATATCGTGCACGACCTGCGCTTCGGGCGGTAGGTCAAGCCCCTCCCCGATTGACGGATGACCCGGCACGCCGCCTCGGCTAGGCTCACCTCAGCATCACAGCGAGGGAGTAGCGCATGGCCGGGAGCATCGACCGTTTCATCACCGTACCGGATGGCTTGAAGCTGCATGTGCGTATTCACGGCGCGGAGAATGACGGCACACCCGTCGTCTGCCTGCCGGGACTGACCCGCAATCTGCTGGACTTCGAGGACATCGCCCGCCTCCTGGCGGGGCCGCCCTATCACCGGCGGGTGATCGCCATCTCGCCACGGGGCCGCGGGCTCTCCGACCGGGATCCGCAGCCGGAGCGGTATACGATCCCGGTTGAAGCCGGCGATGTCATCAGCGTGATCGACCAGCTCAGGATCGAAAGCGGCGACTTCATCGGCACATCGCGCGGCGGGCTTATCCTGCATGTGCTGGCAATGACGCATCACGAGCGGATCGAGCGGCTGGTTCTGAACGACATCGGCCCGGTGCTGGAGGTCGAGGGATTGCGGCAAATCCAGGGTTATCTCGGCAACAGGAGGGCGCCGACGAGCTTCGGCGACGCGGCAGACATCCTGCGGGCCACTCATGGGGTGGAGTTTCCGGCGCTCAGCGACGAGGATTGGGCCGGCATGGCGCGGGCGCTCTATCGGGAAGTCGACGGCCAACTGGTGGCTGACTTCGACCCTTACATTGCCGAGCAATTCCGCGCAGCAGACCTCAGCCAGGGGCTGCCGGATCTCTGGCCGCAGTTCGCGTTATTTGCGGACAAGCGTGTGATGGTGGTTCGGGGCGAGCATTCCCGCCTGCTGTCACGCGAAACGGTGGACGAGATGATTCGACGGCATTCGCGGCTGGCGGCGATCGAGGCCGAGGGACAGGGACACGCGCCACTGCTGCATATCCGTGGATTGGCGGACGAGATTGGAGACTTCTTGCAGCGTTGAGTGCGGCTTCCCAAGGGATGAAAGTATACGAAGGCAGCGATCAGAAGCGAGATTTCACACCCACCTAACCGCCACAACGGAAAAGCCCGGCACGAGGCCGGGCTTCCCCTATCCGATCTGAAGATCGAATTAGAACGAACGGGTCAGGCGAACGAAGCCAGACCAGCTGTCACCATCAACGTCTTCGTCGTAGTAGTCGACGGTAGCCGAAGCCTTCAGGCCAGAAGCGAGCTGGTATTCAGCAAGCAGGCCAGCGCCCCAAGCGTCGTTGCCAGCGGCAAAGCCGACATCGCCCCAGTAGTTGACCGACGGGGTAATCGTGAGCTTCTCAGTGGCCTTGAAGCCGTAGGCAGCGCCAACGGTCCATTCGGCTACAGAAGCGTAGATCGACGGATCAGAAGCATAACCAGCGTAGAGTTCGAAGGTGCCCGGACCGACTTCAGCCGAGACTTCACCGACAACGAGGCCTTCTTCGGCGTCGAAGTCGTAAGCAGCCCAGATGGACAGGGTTGCTACGCCGAGCGTCGCAGAACCAAAGCCCTCGATACCAACGCCGGCGCCAGGCTCGACGCCCGAGCTCAGGTCGTCGATGCCGAGACCAACCGTGAAAGCGTCCGAAGAGTAGGTGTAGCTTGCCGCATTGAACTTGGCAGCAGAGATGAAGGCGTCGCCTTCAGAAGCCGTACCAACGTCGTCGAGCCAGGTCAGGAAGTAACCGGTCTTGAAGCCACCAACCGTGATGTAGGCCTGATCGAGTTCAAAGTCGCCAGCAGAATCAGACGAATCGTCTTCGCCGAAGCCCTGAATGCGGATGTAGGAACCGATGGTGCCGATTTCCGAGTCATTCTTGGCTTCGAATGCAACGCGTGCACGGACGCCAGTTTCCCAGTCGTCGCCTTCGTCGTTCTGGTCATCGCTGAAGCTTACGCCGACGCGAACTTCGCCAGAGATCTTGAGGCAGGTTTCGG
>UCMW01000017.1:0-321478 GCA_900473745.1 Hyphomicrobiales bacterium
GCGCATCCGACGCAAACGAGAAGCCACCACCGACGGCCGCCCCATCCGCACCGAACGACACCGCAGCCGCAGCAGACCCACGGGCCGTCGCTGCATCATCCGCAATCAGCCAGCTGAACTCCGTCGTCGAGCCGTCACCAGAACCATCGTTCGGATGGTTGCCCTCAGACAGGTAGTTCTTGATGTCGTCTTCGTCGACCTTGACCGTAACAGGCGCCACATCGGGCAGAACAACCGGCGCATCGTCCATGACGTCGATGTTGAACGTGCCCGTGACGCTATCGCCGTCAAGATCGGTCACGGTGTAGGTGAAGCCGAGGCGCAGGAGATCGTCGAGATCGTCCTGCGCACCATTTGCGCCGGCATCCGGATGATCGAGCTTGCCGATCAGTTCGAAGGTGAATTCACCCGTCTCGCGATTGTTGATCGTCAGCGTGAAGACCAGAGTGCCCTCGGAATCGCGGCCCTCGATGGCGACAAAGTCGAGATCGGCGCCGTCGGTCGGGGCCGGGAAGCTGGTCACCGTGATGGCGCGACCGCCGGAGGTGAAGCCGGCGAGCACCTGCGGGCCGAGGCCTTCTTCATCGACATTGCTTGCGCCGGTGAAGTTGATGCGTGTGATGGTGCCGAAGTCCGGACCCGCATTGAACGGAAGAGTACCAGTGATGATCTGGTTGCCGGCGATGCCGTCGGCAATGACCGCTTCATCAAAGACGAAGGGTTCAGTCAGTGCGATTTCGAGGGGGATCGACGGCGCGCCAGCGCCACCGAAAATAGTCCCGTTCAGCAGATCGTCACCGAAGGCCGTGTCGCCGAGCAGATCGGCGAGCGCCAGGTCTTCCGGGCCGGCGTCGATCGGATCGTCGTTGAAGTTGCGGCTGGCAGTGGGGCCGCCCTGTGCGCTGAAGGTACCGTCAGGACCCGCCGCAACGTTGATGTTGGAGCCTTCGAGCGCCGCGAAGAGCGCGACCTGGGGCAGCTCAACATCGCCGATCACGAAGGTCGGGATGTTGGCGGCACCGCCGACCACGATGATCTCTGTGCCGTCAGCGAGCAGGAGAACCAGATTATCCCCTTCGACTGCGAATTCGAGGTTGTCGAGTTCGATGCCGGCCGGCAGCGTCACGACGTTTTCGGCGTTCGGCGTCACTTCGCTTGGAAGGACGGCAGCTGCCGTCTGAACGGGCGTCTGGGCCGGCAGGCGATCGGTGCGGCCGGCGTCAGGCGTCTCGGCCTGGGCGAATTCAATGCCATCTCCGGCCTCGCTGACGAAACCCAGATGCTGCTCGACCGCAGAGTCGAAATCGTCAGCTGCGGAAGTATTGTCGATGCTGGTCAGACGCGGATCTTCGATAGACATGGTTACTCACCCCTTAACTTGTTGACTGGAGTTAAATCCGGTCACGGGGGAAGTCGCAATAGTCCGTTAACCCCAACTGCATAACAGGTTATGCCGCCAGCGACCATTATTGAAAATGGAGTTAATTTCGGACCGAAAAACGCTTTTATTTCTGCATTTTACTTAAATTTTATGAAATGGATCACGCGCTTTCAGGGCAGTTCCTGGGTTGTCAAATCCTCTGCTAGTTTCAGGCGAGAGAATCGTTTTCTGAGGTGATAACCGATGCCTGATCTGCCTCGATAAAGTCATTCGGCTCAATCAGGGCTTTAACCGCAGGTACCCAGCGTTGGGGCACGAAAACCAACTCGAAATCCAATGCACGAGCAATACTGATGAGGGTCGTGGTCCGTGCAGAGCTACGGCCAGCCTCGATGTCGTGATAACGCAAGCGCGAGATCCCAGCCGCGTCTGCAACCCGCTTTTGGCTGTAGCCGAGTTCCTTGCGCGTTTCCTTCAGGAACCGTCCTATCTCAAGCAGATCTTCGGATTCCATTCACGCAATGCCTTCTTGAGACAGAATTCACGTCTACCAATGTTTTGCTTGTAAGGCCGCACAGCGTCGCGTCAAGTTGCGCAAGGGATGAAGGCTGATGAAATTCAGGGGACGCACCGCTCGATGTTGCCCTTTCGTATCGTGATCATTCGCTTCCAACACTGATCCACGAAGGAAAGAGATCCTGCCATCGTTGCATGGTCAGAAGGGGCACCGACGCGGCTCATGGTTCTTACTTTCATCGATGATTATGACGCCACTGTTGCTCATCCTGCTCGGCTGAAAAATGCTGCGGATCTTCGTGTTGCAACTATGGCCATTCCAGCCCTCGCAACGCCCAAGGATGCACGTCATGCAGGAGAATGGCGCTATCCAGCCTCAAAACGGCCCTGCAGCCGGAAAGTACCTCTTCCATTGGGAGGCCGGGACTTGAGCAGATGACAAAGATGGCAATGCCCCGATCGCCTATAAATTGCAGTCGACAGTGCTAAATTTGACAATTGTCATCTGCGGGTCAGGCTGGCACGGTTCATGCTGCGGGCGCGATCTACTGAACGTGTCTTCCCCAAGGCAGTCGGCTCCCCCGCTGACCGCCCGCACTTCGCTGTCATGCCTGAGTGAGGAGTATTCGACAGTGGCGCTCATCACTTTCCTCAGCAGATCCATTCAATCCCATAAGCTGATCCATCCAACCGGATCCTTTTCAGTTGCGGTTCAAGACGTCGCGCTGGCCACCGGCTTGAGTGAGGTGGCCGCCATAGCGGCGATCATATAAATCGCGGAGACACGGATTTTGTCCGTTGACGAATTTAGGAAGCTGATCTCGTCCGTGACCGCAGCCTCATCCTAGCCGCTGTGCTGCTCGCTGCTGGCACGTGGATCCTCATGACAAGGTCGGTTCCGTTCATCTCCCAAACGACGCGTCGAGAGCCGCAACTTACGCGGCAGCTTCCCGACCTGTTCCTGCCGAGCTCTGCAGACCATGCAGAAACTCGACCGCCCGCTGCGCATGCGCGGCGGCACTGAATAGAGCCCGCTTGTCTTGCCTGAGCACCTTCAGCCAGCTCTGGATATAGGCCGCATGCTCGGCACCAGGCTCTGGCGTCAAGGCCAGATCCGCGCACAGGAACGCTGCCCCCAGTTCGGCGACGAGTTCTTCGCGCGCGTAAGCCTCATCACCGAATTTCTTGACCCCGAACTTACGATCCAGGCGGCTCTCATGTTTCGTCCAGTGGGTCAGTTCATGGGCAAGCGTCGCATAATAGGCGTCCGCACTCCGGAAGCTCTCGAAACATGGCATCTGAACATGATCACTTGCACCGCTGTAACAGGCCCGATTGCCACCATGGCGGATTTCGGCACCCGTTGCGGCAAAGAACTGATCCGCATGCGCGATGCGTTCAACCGGATCGATCACCGGCTCGGGCTTCACATGATAGTGGTCGGGCAGTCCGTCGATCGGCTCGACGTTGAAGACCGAGTAGGTTTTGAGAAACGGTATCCGTTTCGCCCCCTCTCCTTCCTCTTCGTGTTTGTCCCCATCTCCGTCGTCGTTCTCATCCCCTTCCCGGCTGAGGGTCCCCGCATAGACAACCATGCTGCCCTTCTCGCCCCTTCGAACATAAGCGCCAAGCGCTATGGCTTGCCGAAAGGTCATCCAGCAGGCGGACGAATACCCCGCCTCGATCGCCGCCGCCCACAGCATCAGGACATTGATGCCACCATAGGAAAGTCCGTTATGACGCAAGGGCCTCGTGATCCGCCCGGCGGTACTGCATGCGCTCCATGGCTTCAGCCATGTCAGTTCCCCCTTTTCCAGATCGGCAATGATCCTGTCCGTCACCGTTTGATAAACATCGCTCCTCATGTCCCTTTTCCTCTGATCGGGTTGCGCATGCAACCGATCTGCCCCTCTGGCGAAGAGAGGGGGGAGCCCGTCCAGACCCAAAAGCGTCCGGGGTGGTGCGGGCGCAGGGGCTTCAGCCCCGAGCCACGGCCCGGACGCTTTTGCCCGAAGGGTCTAAGGTCTTGACGGGTGATGGGGCGTCAGCCCCTCTCGTTCGACACATGATCATCGCCTTTCATGCAAAGTCGTCGCTTTTCATGGCATCGACCGATTGCGAGCTGTTTTCACACGAACAAAGCATGAGGATCGGGAAGCCTCAGAAACCCAGCGCGGTAGTCAGTCAAACTCAAGACCCGAGAAAACTTCCCGATCGGTCAGAAATGCCTCTTCGTCGCAAAAACGTCCCGTGCGGTAAGCGACCCGAGGCGATATTCCAATGTCCAGGTGAGAATGGGATTTCGGCGGAGCGAGCCGGGGAAAACGTGAGGGGTCTCTGATCAAGGCATACCAAGCTTGCCAGGTTCAAGGGCGCTGGCGCAAACTTCATCATCGAGCTCGGATCTGGAAAGCCGAGTTGGCAGCTTGAAAAGCGCTGATCCTAGCCCGCATCTTCGCCCTGCCCTCGCCCGACGATGACCCTGTCTTCCTGCCGACCTTCCGTGAGGGCTGATAATGACGATCCCTTGCAAAACCCTGTCCGTCCGTAAGCCTGACCTTCATAGCCAGCTGCCTTGGCGCTGTCATCGTCCAGCGCCTTCGCTTGCGAGCAGCATGCTGCGCGCCATGATGAAGGCATCCTGCAGCGCCTTGTGATCATCAAGGCCTTCGAGAGCGTAGGTGTTGAGAAACTGGCGCCCAGCGAACAGCTTGCGGTCAACCGGGCTGACGTCTGCTTCGTTGCAGACCTCCTGCCAGGACTGGGCGATCGTTGTGATCTGATGTTCGATCAATGCGGCCGCTTCCGCTTCCTTCAGATGATAGTCTGTCGCGGCGGACAGCAGCGTGGCAAGCGTGCTGGCGCGGCCATTGCCCTTGATGAGCATGGCTTGCGTGGCTTCGTTGCCGGTACGGCCTTGCGGGCAGATGTCATAGGCGGGGGTGAGTTCGAGCATCCTGCCGTCCCAGAAGGCGGCATGGTTGCGGGCGTGGTCGTCGGTATTCCCGCACAGCACGTTGAAGCAGATCCGCCCGTACAGTTCCTTGAGCGTTTCCTTGGGGGCGGTGAAGCGGTGCCGGATGAGTTCGGCCAGATCTTCGTAGGAGGCGTAACGAGCCATCATTTCATCAAGACCCAGCATGGTCAGGGCCGAGACCATGGCGTGCCTGGCCCAGCCATCTGCTGTGTGCGTGCGATCAAAACGCTCGATCAGCAGCACATCCTTATGGGCAACGTGGGTCATCGACACGGACGCGGCATTCATCCCGCAGGCAGCCGCCAGCTTCATTGCGATGAATTCGGCTTTTACGACGCTGTAGGTGTCGTTGGCTGCAGAGAACTTGGCGATGAACTTCTTCGCGCCGTCATCGATGAGCGCCTTGGGGCGTGCGCCCCCGATCGACGTGCCGTGATTGAGAGCTTGATCGAGCGCCGGGGTCAGAGGAATGCCTTTTTCGACAAGGGCAGACGCTTCCATGAGCTCATCAAGAGAGGCCTGTGCGGCAAGGCGGGGCACATATTCTGTGGCCGATGCCTGAAAGTCGAGTGCACCTATCCGGTCGGAGCCTGACTGCAGAAGGAAGGTCAGCTCGCCGATTTCCGGCACGCCAGCATCATCAGGTCTTCTGCCCGTCAGCCTGTTGATGATGACCCGGCGGCCCCAGGCGTCTGGCGAGCCGTCGCGAATGCAGCTTGCCATCGACAGGCCGAGAATGGGCGCAATGACGCCCTCCTGGAGGGGCAGTTCAGGCTCAAAGATGGGAATGGCGCTCTTTCGACGGCGATAGCTGGCGCCATAGGTATAGGTCAGGCGCTCGCCATCCTGATCAAGGCGGCCGGCCACCACTGGCTCCGTCGCCCCCGGCAGCCAAATCCACACGAAGGCTTCGGCAGCGCCCTCCCTAGAAGTCATCATTGACCTCCTTTACAGCGTGGCGGACGCTTTTGGGCAGCAGGGCCAATTTCTCATCGAGGCGGGCATTGTGCGACTGTAACCCGCGCTCGTCATAGTCGAACAGGCGCACGCCAACGATGGAGGCAACCTCAAGGACGATACCGATCTCGGGCCCCGGCGTGCCTTTTTCTATGGCGGACAGGGTTGTGCGGCTGATGCCCGCCCGGTCCGCCAGTTCTTGCGCGGTCAGGCCCCGCTCGGCACGACCAACGCGGATCAGCTTGCCAAGCATGGCAAGCGCCTGGTGAGTGACCCTTGAGTAGCTTCTTTGACGGGGCACGACGACCTCTTTCGTTCATTCAAATGAACACGAGGCATCCTCACGTCCAGAATTCTGCACTTTATGTCACAAAGCTCGCGTCCGATCAAGCTCTGTCCATTTAGCTGGCCACAAGAGCGCTTCGCGTCCAGTTTTTTGTACGCAGTCAGGGTTCCGTAACCGCGGGCAGCCAGCTCTGCTGCGACCTCATGTTCAGACCCGGAGCCGCAACCTACGAGTCTTACTTTCGCCGTCCCGAGAGCCGCTCCTCTTCAAAACGCGAAGACTTGACACTATATTGGCAAAAGGAGAACATACAAGGAACACACGAGGTGAGACATGACCACCACAAGTCCGAATGACGTCGTCGCCAATGCCCTTGCCGAAGTCGCCAAGGCCCGCGCCTGGAGAGAGCGCGCCGAAGCCGAAAGGCGACGCACATTCGGCGCGATACCGACCCGCCAATCCGTCTACGTGCTGGCACGCAGGAAGCCTGAAGGAAGCGAGCCCTCCAAACAGTGAAGTGGTCCGAGGTTGGATCAATTGGCGGTGAACCACGCGATCATTGCGCTGTTTGCCGCAGATGCACGCCACGCTCTCACTGCCGCCTTGCAGGACTGTCATCCCCTGCAGGAGCCGTTGATCCAAACTGGACCAGTTTTGATCGGAGATTTGGTCTAGTTGGGGGCCGGCAAGCGGAATGTCCGGTTGTAGGAGCCATGTAGAACTAGCTGTCACAGTTTGGCTCGCCCTCGCTTACCGCCAGCTAAACCCGAACAGAAAAGAAGCGCAGCCAAAGACTGCGCTTCCTCCTTGTCCGCTCATCTATTTCAATGCAGTCCAAATAGCCCGAGCAGTTCCTCTCGCTGGCGTACAAAAGCAGGCGCGCTGCGATCACGGGGCCGGGGCAAGTCGATGTCGATAAGCCGCGGCTCGCCGCCCTTTTCACGTGGCAGGATCAGGATGCGGTCGGCGAGGAAGATCGCCTCCTCGAGATCGTGAGTCACGAGCACTGTCGTCACGTCCTCCTCTTTCCAGATCCGTGCCAGTTCCTGCTGCATGCCGATTTTCGTCATGGCATCCAAGGCACCCAGTGGTTCGTCGAGGAGCAGGATCTCCGGCTGGACGGCGAGCGCGCGGGCGATACCGACACGTTGCGCCATTCCGCCCGAAAGCTGACGCGGATAGGCGGTTTCGAAGCCTTTCAAGCCGACGAGATCGACGTAACGTTGCGAGATGAAGCGCGCCTCTTCACGGGAGAGGCCCCTTGTCTCGAGACCGAAGCCGATATTGTCGATGACGGTCAACCAGGGTAGCAGACGCGGCTCCTGGAAGATGACGGCCCGTTCGGTGCCGACGCCATGGATGCGACGACCGTCGATCAACACGGCGCCGCCGTCGGCTTCCTCCAGTCCCGCGAGGATCCGGAGAAGCGTGGTCTTGCCGGAGCCGCTGGCACCGACGATCGCGAGGCTTTCACCGGAGCGAATGGTGAGGTTCAGATCCTTCAGGACCGGGAGCGGCTGACCGTTGAGGGTGAAGGTCTTGGAGAGGTGACGGATCGTCACCTCTCCGCGAATGCTGTTCGACTCGGCGAGGGCCATGGTCAGTTGCTCGCCGTTTCGGAGGAGTAAAGGATGTCGCTGGCCGAGAGCTGGCCCTCCTTCAGCTTGCCTTCACGGACCAGCACGTCGATCCAGAACTGCAGGTCGCGCTCGACCGCCTTGCCGCCGGGGCGCACGCCATAGCCTCGGAAGAACTGGGCGATATCGGGGTTCTCCCCGCGCTCTGCCAGTGCTTTGGCGAAGATGGCTTTGGTCTCCTCAGGATGTTCGCGGGCGTAGTCGAGGGCACGCTCGGACTGCTCGACGAAGACCTTGGCAGCTTCCGGGTGCTTTTCGATGAAGTCGCGGCGCAGGACTATGAAGCCGCCGGCGATTTCGCCGAGAACATCGGTGTCGTCGAAGATCGCACGGATCCCACCCTTCTGCTTGGCAGCACCCTCGAAGGTCGTCTGCCAGTAGCCAAATGCCGACACATCGACCTGGCCGGAGCGCAGGACCTGCTCGAGCTGCGGGCCAGGGACGACGATCTGGTTGGCGGCATCCGACGGCAAACTGACGGAATGCAGAGCCTCGCGGATCGTGTAGTCGAGATGGGCACCGAGCGTGTTCACTGCGACGGTCTTTCCGGCAATGTCCTTGATGCCGCGGATGGGGCTGTCTTCCAGCACGTAGAAGATCGACTGGACCTCGTCGTTGATACCGTTTGACGGATAGGCGGCGACAAAGTCGTTGCCGCCGATGATCGAATTCAGCACGGCAGAGGTGGCAGCACTGCCGATTTCAACATCGCCCGAGGCGAGTGCGATGAGGGAGGCCGGGCCGCCCGTGGCATAGCCGACATTCTCGATGATGATGCCGGTGCCGTCGAAATAGCCGAGCTCGGCAGCCAGTTCATGAGCGGACAGTCCGCCCTGGCTGGCGAGATAGCGGAACTTGACCTCTTCGGTGGCGAAGGCGGAGCCTGAGAGCGCAAAGGTAATCGCGGCGGAGAGGAGGAGCTTGCGGGAATGGAAGGTCATGGGAGTTTCCTTGGATAACGAGACTGGAAGGATGCGTGCGATGTCTGGTCAGGCCCAGCGGCACAGTCGCCGCTGCAGAAGGACGAGGGCGGCATTGGCCGCGAGGCCGAGCAGTGCGAGAAGCAGGATGGCCGCAAACATCAGCGGGATCTGGAAGTTGTATTGGGCATTCATCACTTGGAAGCCGATGCCCTTGTTGGCGCCGATCATCTCGGCCGCGATGAGGAGCAACAGCGCCGTCGTCGCGGAAAGACGAAGGCCAACGAAGATCGCGGGGACTGAAGCTGGAAGCACGACCCGACGGAAGATCTGTAGGGAGCCAGCGCCATAGGTGCGCGCCATCTCGATAAGCTTCTTGTCGACTTCCTTCACGCCGCCAATGGTCGACAGAAGGATCGGGAAGAGCGTCGCCCAGAAGATGACGAAGACCTTGGAGGCTTCTCCGAGACCGAGAAGCAGGATAAAGACCGGATAAAGGGCGAGCGCCGAGGTCTGGCGGAAGAACTGCAAGAGCGGATCGAGCGCCCGCTCGACAGCCCGCACCTGCCCCATGAAGAGGCCGAGCGGAATGCCAAGACCGACGGCGGCAACAAAGGCGATGCCGGAGCGCTGCAGGCTGATTGCGATGTCATCGACGAGGGCGCCCGAGGAGAGCGCATTCCACAAGGCGCCGATGATCTGATCGAGCGGCGGGAAGACGGATGCATTCACCCAGCCGAGTTTCGACGAGGCCTGCCAGAGGATCAGAAAGGCGATGATGAGACCATAGCGGCCAAGAAAGGGTGTGATGGCTTCGGCCGTGCTGCGAAGCCAGCGTGGTGCTGGTTCCAGATCCGGGGCGAGGTTAAGGCCGTAAACCCGTCCGTGATGGATATCTTCGTAGGACATGGGGGACCTCCTCATTCGGCGGCCTGCACGACCTGATGGTCGGCGGCATATCGGTTGATCGGGAACGGCAGGCCGAGGTTTTCGCGGAGCGTCCGGCCCTCATAGGCGGTGCGGAAGAGCCCGCGGCGCTGCAACTCGGGGATCACGAGATCGACGAAGTCGTTGAGACCTGTCGGAAGCCAGGGCGGCAGGATGTTGAAGCCGTCTGCCGCTTCATTCTCGAACCATTCCTGCAGCGTATCGGCAATCTGCACGGGCGTTCCGACGATGGTGAAGTGACCGCGCGCCGAAGCGACCCACTGATAGAGCTGGCGGACCGAGAAATTGTTCTCGTCGGCGATCTGGCGGATCAGCGCCTGGCGGCTTTTCATGCCCTCGGTCGGCGGAGCGGGCGGCAGCGGACCGTCGAGATCATAGCCCCTCAGATCGAGAGTACCCCCCGTCAGGCCGTTGAGCAGGCCGATGCCGTCTTCCTCCAGGATCAGCGAGGTCAGGCGATCGTATTTCTCGCGCGCCTCTTCTTCCGTGCGCCCGACAAAGGGCGAAACACCGGGCATGATCAGGATGTGGTCGGGGTTGCGCCCGAGGCCGCGAGCGCGGTTCTTGATGTCTCGGTAGAATTCCTGCGCTGTCTCGATGTGCTGATGCGCCGTAAAGATCACCTCGGCTGTCGCGGCTGCAAGACCGCGACCATCATCGGATTGGCCTGCCTGGACGATCACCGGATGCCCCTGCCGCGACCGAGAGACATTCAGCGGTCCCTTCACCTTGAAGTGCTCGCCCTTGTGAGCGGCATCATGCAGCTTGCCGGGATCGAAGAAGACGCCCGTTTCCTTGTCGCGGATGAAGGCATCGTCCTCAAAACTGTCCCAGAGCTTCTTGACGACATCGACATGCTCGGCGGCGCGCTTGTAGCGGTCGGCATGCGGGAGCTGCGTCTCGCGGTTGAAGTTCTGCGCCGTGGCGTCGCCCGTCGTCGTCACCACATTCCATCCGGCCCGGCCGTCCGAGATCAGGTCGAGCGAGGCGAACTTGCGCGCCGTATTGTAGGGCTCCTCATAGGTCGTCGACGCCGTCGCGATGAAACCGAGATGGGTGGTGAAGGGAGCGAGCGCGGAAAACAGTGTCACGGGCTCAAAGCCGGCGACCCTTGCATTGCCGCCCTCCCGCGCGCCGCCGAAGCCGACGGCCAGACCGTCGGCGAGGAAGTAGGCGTCGAACAATCCCCTCTCGGCGGTAAGAGCCAACTGCTTATGAAACTCGAAGCTGAGGGCACCATCCGCCGGCTGATCCGGATGCCGCCAGGAGGCGACATGCTGTCCGCCACCGGGAAGGAATGCGCCTAATCTGATCTTACGTGTCATGGCTGGTCCTCTCAGTCGATTGTCGAATGAGATCAGCCTACATTGTCTATAATTTATATAGAGAAATTAGATTGCGAAGATTCGGCCGCTCGGCGAATGGATTTTCGAATGTGACGACGATCTGAGACATCTGCGACGCGGACACGCAAAAACTGACGCCCTCTGCTCACTCAGACCCGGAAACGGCTTGAACGCTTACTTCATAAAAACTATGTACGATGAGCGAAATTACCCTTGGGGCCCTTCGGCCGGATATCTCCGCAATGCTCACCAACAAAGGCAAGTATGGTCTGAAAGCGCTGGTCGACCTCGCGGGTCTGGAGCCAGGGCAGACGGCGTTCGTGACCGACATCGCGACGCGAAACAATATACCGAAGAAGTTCCTCGACACTATCCTGCTGGAGCTGCGCAACAACGGCTTCCTGCGCTCGAAGAAGGGGCCGAATGGCGGCTATGCGCTGTCAAAACCCGCGGATGAGATCATGATCGGTCAGGTTATCCGTGCCCTTGACGGGCCGCTTGCGCCAATCCGCTGCGCCAGTCGTACGGCATTCGAAGCCTGCGACGATTGCCGGGACCCAGCATCCTGCCAGATCCGGATTTCCATGACGCAGGTCCGCGATGCCATGGCCGCTGTTCTCGACACAATGACGCTGACGCAATTCGTGGCGTCGGAACAGCCCGATCAGGATCTGATCGCCGGCGAGTGATCGCCGGCGCAGCGCAAACGTGCCGTGTCCAGTGCGAGGCAGAACCGATCGATCTGCGCTAAGTCGATTGGCGGGTCGTCCACCTGAATGCCATCGATGAAGGAGGCGGCCTTCTGGATCATCGCGTCCAGAAGTTCGAGTTCGACTGCTGCAGAAGCATCTGCCCCCGAGATCAGCGTCTTCGCGCCAACTTGCCCGCGGGTTGCAGCAGCCATCAGAAAGGCCGTCATCAGACGCGCGAGACTGTCTGCATTTGCTCCAAGGGAGAGGATGTAATCGGGATGGACGGTTACCTCCGGCGATGGGTCCTCGCCGCGGAATGACACGCGCTTGCTGTCCAAAATGGCGGCCATCGGTTCAGAACCTGCTCCAGATGCCCTTATGATTTGCCAGTCCGCAGCACCAACCTCGAAATCCGAGCCAGCATTGTCCAAGGCGAAAGCCAGACCCGACTGTACCAGCCTCGGCGGCGAAACACCCTCGCGACGGGCGCTCAAGTCGAAGACATCGCCCAGCACAACGCGTCCGTATATCGCCTTGCGCTGTTCTGCCGATCCGCTGGTGCGAACCAGTTCCAATGCCACAAGATGTCGGAGCAGTTTCTCCGCCGCCTTTGCGTTCCAGGTGGTCAGTCGGCTGACGGCCTCGGCGACGATGACGTTTGAGATATCTGCTCCCCCGAAGCTCGCGGGAATGGACATTGCCAGAAGCCCACTCGTGGGCAGACCGGAGACCTGTTCCGGACTGTGACCCGTCGTCGAAGGTCCCAGGCGATCGAGTGCTGCCAAGACATCGGCCTCCCGCGTCAGGGCAACCGGTACGGGTCGCAGTCGATCAGCTGTCGATACCACCATCAAACAGACCCTCCTCCACTCAAGCCAGAGTTACGTCACTGCGTGGTATTTGCCATTCTGATAAAGGAGTGAACTTCCACCGCTCAACCGTATCGAAAGGACGCGACCGATCAGGATGACATGGCTATGCCGCTCGATCGCCTCCTCAACTTCGCAGTCGAGTGCTGCAACCGCATCTTCCAGCACTGGCGCTCCGCTGGCAAGCCTCGTCCATTCTGCTCCAACATAGCGCTCGGGTCCCTTCAATCCACCAATGCCCGCAAATCGGTTTGCAATATCCTGATGGGCAGCACCAATCACATTGACCGCGAAATGGCGGTAACGCTCAACGACCGGCCAGGTAGAGGAGGATCTGTTGAGGGATACCATCATACGCGGGGGATCGACGGACAAGGCCGTCGCAGAGGTGACCGTGGCGCCTGTGCGCTCCGCCCCCTCTCCTGCCGTGATCACACTGACACCGCCACCCAGCGTTCTCAAGGCCTCCTTCAGACCAGCCGCGTCGGCTGGTCGATCAGATACTGCTCGATCGGACACTGGGCGAAGGCGGGGCTCGCTAAATTCGCTTGCGATAAAAACGTTCATCTGACCTCTCCGTGCAGACTGCATCTCAAGCATGGGTAACAACCAGGGAACCGAAGCAGTAGACAAGCGTTTTTAATCTCCATATATTTTATAGAAAATATGCCCAGATCTGCCCCCCGCGAACCGGAAGGAAGACTGCCATGTTGAAGATCAGGATGTCGTCCCCGAGACTGCAGGCGCAAACGCCGCGCCCCGGCTCCCGTGTCGCAATCATCGGCGGCGGATATACGGGCGCGATCATTGCCAAACTTCTGGTGGAGCGCGGGGTTCGGGACATTGAAGAGGTGACCGTCTTCGAGCCTCGCGAGCAGCTCGGATCTGGCCTTGCCTATGATGTCAAGAACATCGATGTCCGCTTGAATGTCGCGGCACACAGAATGCGCGCGATCCCTGGCGCGCCGACAGCCTTCCTCGNNAGGCATCTTTGCTCGGCGTAGAGATTTCGGACGTTTCATGCAGGCGCAACTTGCGCCTCACGTGGAAAGCGGTGCGGTCCGACACATCCGCCAAACCGTTCGGGCGGTTGCACGCGAGAACGATCAATGGCGGATATCCGGGGCTGATGGCACTTCCGTCCTGGCCGACATTCTGATCCTTGCGACCGGGCATCCTCCCGCGTCGCGGCCGTCCGTGTTCGACAACCTCGATCCTCCCACGGCTTCTCGTGTGGCCGATGTCTTCGCTCCCAACGCATTTGACGGGATTGAAAAATCCGACCCAATCCTCGTCGTAGGTTCGGGGCTTACAGCGCTGGACGCGCTCAGCCGCCTGGATGCCATCGGCCACGAGGAGGAGATCACACTGCTTTCCCGGTCCGGACTCATGCCAAGGCCGCATGCCGGCGGAGGCTTTTCTCCGTTCGGTGACTTCCGCAGCGCTGAGCTGACCTCTGCCAGGAAGCTTCTGGCAAAGGTGCGAGCGACCGTCTTCAATGCGCAAGCGCAGGGCATTCCATGGCAATCCGTGTTCGATGCGCTGCGCCAACATGCCCAGGAGCTCTGGCAGGGTCTACCAATGCTTGAGCGGCAAAAGTTTCTCCGGCGCCTTCGTCGCTGGTATGACGTCCACCGCTACCGCATGCCACCACAGGCGACCTTTGCGCTGAAAAAGGGCATAGAGACCGGCCGCGTCAGCGTGAAGCGGGGTGATCTCGTATCCATCACCCGGGATGGGAACGACCTACTGGCCGGGATCGAAACCCACAACGGCGGGACCAAGGTTCGGTGTCGCCGCATCCTTCTGGCCACCGGGCCGGAATTCCGGGACTATGCAGCCCATCAAAGGTTTCTGCTCGGCATGCACCGGGATGGCTTCATCCAGTCAGACGCACTGGGTCTCGGCCTTGCCTGCGACACGGCAGGCCACGGAGTCACCGTCACCGGTGCACCAATCACCAGCCTCTTCGTCGCAGGCCCTCCCGCCCGCCCAGCTTTCGGTGAACTCACAGGTGTACCTGAAATCGCGACCCAGGTTGCGGACATAGTGGACAGGATCGTTCGCTGTTGCATCCGCGAGACGAGGACGATCGTGATCAACCCATCGGCGTGAACGGTTGGCGTCTGCTATTGGGTAAATGATGACGGGAGCTCAAGTTCAGAAATGGCGGCGCAAAGCCGTCATATCTTTTGACCGCATCGGACGGCAGACAGCACCAGTCATTTTGGTGCTGTGCATTCGATTGGTGGCGGACTACTTCTGCAATGCTATTGAGTAGCGGGTATGCCGACGTTCGCCCGTTCGGATCAATGCACCGATCTCGACGAGCTGCTGAAGGTCGCGTGTTGCTGTAGCGCGAGAGGTGCTTGTGATCGAGATGTAGTTTTCCGCACTTAGGCCTCCCTTGAAGCCTGCGGTACCCTCCTTGAAGATGCGCGCGACCACCTTTCGCTGCCGCTCGTTCAGTCGATCTCGAAACCGGTCGTAAAATTTTGCTTTCTGAATGAAGAAATCTATTCGCCCAAGCGTCGCCCGTTGAGCCTCCAGGATGGTTTCTGAAAAGAAGATGATCCAATCGGTGATATCAAAGGTGCGTTGGTGTCGCTCAAGTTCCGCGTAGTAGGCTCTCCGGCTCTTCTCGATCGTGAAGGCGAGTGAAATCAGACTTGGTTGCCCAATGTTTTGTGCGAGCGATTTCTCGGCGAGCGCGCGACCAATTCGCCCGTTCCCATCCTCGAATGGATGAATGCTTTCAAAGTAGAGATGGCCTATGGCTGCGCGTGTCAAAGCTGGAAGCGGCTTTTGACCATTTGGTCCGGACTGATTGAACCATGCGATGAAGTTATCCATCTCAGCTTGTACCTGGCGAGACGGGGGTGCCTCGAAATGGATTGTGGGCTTATCCAATCGACCTGACACGATCTGCATGGCGTCTTCATGCTCGCGGTAAGCGCCAATCGTCTCAATGTAACGATTTCCGGCCATCAGCATTGAATGCCAATGGAACAGTCCCTCATGACCCAACGGCCTCTCCCAGGTTCGATAAACATCCGCCATCATCTCGGCGATCCCCCGCTCCTGGGGGCGAACCTGTCTATCATCGGAGTCGAGGCCAAACTGCCGGCGAAGTGATGACTGGACACTTAGCCGGTCAAGAAATTCTCCCTCGATCTCTGAGGTCTTAACCGCTTCGTCGCTCAGCAACTCAATGCGAAGTTGATTGCTGTCATCCTCGTTGAAATGCCGAACGGCACCAATCACCTCGCCGGCGGACTGCAGGAATTTCCGCTCGAACGATATCAGGCTTTCGGCCTCATACCTGAAATTTGGCCAATCGGCGTGCTGCCAGTTCCATGTCATGAGTTATAGCCATCCCTTCTATAACTCAAAAATATAGCTATAGCTGAGCTATTGCAAGTCTGCCTATCGCTCAGCAAAAAAGTTTGCAGCTCTCGGGCTAGTCAGCAGCGTTCCGACTGAAGCCGGCAGATAAACGAGGCGGATTAAAAATCGGGTCAATTCGGAGTGTCGGAAAGGAGGCCGAATGGACACAGTCCGATGACGGTATGCCGAACGCTGAAAGCGGACATCCACGCATGCGGTTATGCGGTCCGCCTTCGGCTCGAAGCGGACGAGCCGAAGGTAGATTCACGCATTCACCTTCAAGTGTTGCGCATCGTTCTCAAAGCTCAGTCACCTCGAGGGGGCAGATGAGGGTTCCAGACGACATCCCACAAATGCCCGTCGAGATCACGAAAGTAGCCAGCGTAGCCGCCGTAGAAGGTGGACGCAGGAGATTTCACGATCTCGGCTCCGGCTCGCTCAGCAGCATCCAGCACCTCATCCACCTCTTCTATCGTCGAGACATTGTGGCCAATTGTGAAGGATGTGGAGCTAGGCGGCTGTAACGGCAGTCCGGTGTCATGCGCAACGTCGCTCTGTGACCAAAGCGCCAATTTGAGACCTCCAGCCAAGTCAAAAAACGCGACCGCGCCATGCTCGAACTCTTGTCCTATGATCCCTTCGGTCGGCAATCCGAGACCATCGCGGTAGAATGAAACCGATCTTTCCAGATTAGAAACGCCCAGCGTCAGGACTGATACTCTAGCTTTCATGCCCATACTCCTACTTTCGGCACGCGCACCATGCTAATGCCATCGTAGTCTTGGGCCGCTAGATAAGAGCGGAAGGACCCACATCGTGGGGGCCGGGCCAACCTTCCCGAGCCTAACCTGTTTTAGACAGAACCAAGCTAGTTTCCTGTGGCTCAGTCGTCAAGCACGACCGCTTGTGGCGCATAGGCAACAAGATTTGCCCGGACTTGATGTCAGCTTTTAGAAACGACGAACGACCGCTTCTACGGCCAACTTGGCGGCGCATAGCAGTCATAGCCTCGCTGTTGACCGGATTCGAACTGCCGACCCGCCATTATGTCGGATGCATGCCGGCAGATAAACAAGGCAGATCAAGCATCTGGTGCAATTGGAACGTCAGAAATGGGGCCGACAGCGGAAAGTCCGCAAATGCAGAGCTGCCTGGCGTAAGCAGACATTAGTGCTCACGTGGCCAATCCGGATGTAGCCGATCGATCATGAAGGCATGACTGTGCCGGCGACCTTTTCGATGGTGTCCCTCGCGCAGATGTGGGTCATCATCTGCAAGGTCATCGTGACTGTGTTCCACCTCGGCTTCATCCGCCATCACCCAAAGGGACACCGCGGTAACAAGACCCGCCGCGCCCATCGCCGCCATGATCAAGGCGGTCCCAGGAAGACCAACGACGACACCGAGCCACCCGGCAAGGGGATAGGTTATCAGCCAGCAGGCGTGAGACAGGGCGAAATGGGCCGCGAAGAGTGCTGGCCGATCCTCCGGATGAGCTGACCGCCGCAGCAGACGGCCGGATGGTGTCTGAACAACGGAGTAGCCGATCCCAAGGATAAACCAGAGCGCCAGCAGCAAACCGTAGGTCTCGATGAAAGCGGTCGCGATCAGACCTGCACTGAGCAGCGCAGCACCGTACAGCACGACCAACCTGTCTGGCATTCGGTCGAGAAGCCTGGGCAGAACGAGTGCCGCGAGCATCGAGCCAGACCCGAATGCAGCGAGTGCGATCGCCGTGTCGGAGGCTGTAAGTTCGAACTTTGCCTGCACGAAGACGACGGTGTTGACGATCACCATGGCGCCTGCGGCAGACACCGTGAGGCAGAGTGCGAGCAGACCGCGAAGTCGCGGTGTCGCGAGATAGATCTTCAGCCCACGTGTTGTCCGCTCGTAGATGCTCCGGCGCTCTTTCGCGGGATGATTGGGCAGCGTCACAGAAACGACGAGTGCCGCCGAGGCTAGAAATCCGAATACGGTTCCGGCAAAGAGCGAGTGGAAGGAGATGACCGTCAGCAGGGCAGCCGCCAGCATCGGGCTGACAAGGCTTTCCAGATCATAGGCGAGCCTGGAGAGAGAAAGCGCCCGGGTATAGTCCTTTTCTTCCGGCAGGACATCAGGAATGGTCGCCTGGAATGCCGGGGTAAAGGCGGCAGACGCAGACTGGAGAACGAAGATCAGGACATAGACCTGCCAGATCTCCGTAACGAAGGGCAGGCAGAGCGCGACAGCGGCCCTGACGAGATCGAGTGAAACCAGCATGGCCCGGCGCGGCAGCACTTCAGCGAAGGCTCCGGCAATCGGGGCGACAGCCACATAGGCGATCATCTTGATCGCCAGCGCGGTACCCAGCACCGCTCCGGCACGATCGCCTGCGAGATCGAAGGCAAGCAGACCCAGGGCGACGGTGGCAAGCCCCGTGCCCACCAAGGCGATGACCTGCGCGAGATACAGATGCCGGTAGGTTCGATTGCGCAGAACATCCAGCATCTGTCGCCTCCTTCAGAGGTATTTCGTGATGGTCTTGAAGTCGTCGATGGTCTTTCGCTGGGAGAGATCAAGCGCCCCCACCGTTTCCTCCAGGCAATGGTCGAGATGGTCCTGGATCAGCGTGCGCTTGGCGTTTCGGACGGCCTTCTCGACGGCATCCAGTTGTTGCGCGATGTCGAGGCAAGGTTTGCCTGCCTCGATCATGGCGGTGACACTCCTCAGATGGCCTTCGGCACGCTTGAGGCGCTTGATGATATCGGGATGCGTTTCGTGTCGGTGTTCGCTCATGGACAATTCCTATCCCCCTGGAGGGGATAATTCAATCCGCTTTCTTGTTTCCGCCATCAATCAGGGCTATCTCGTCAGCCATGAAGTTTCGGGGTGGACGACGATTCGGATCTCTCTTGATGACCACGCTGGCGATCATCGCCACGCTGGTATTTTCGTTCGTGCCACAGGGTAGTCATCCGCTGATCGAACACGCCTCGGCTCAGTCCATTCTTGATCACGCCCATGGTCATGATCACGGGGATCACTCACACGAGGACGATCTGGATTTCAGCGTCGACGCGGCTGATACTGACCATCATCACGCTGACCACACGCATGAAAAAGCTGGTCTCGTTTCAGCGCCCCGGCCCATGCGACCCGCTGGCCGGCACTCGGCCTTTGTTCTGGTCGACATGACACGCGATGACGGCCGCCTTTACGGCATCGACCGCCCACCACGCTTCGTGAACCTCGTCTGATCCATGCCGCTTGCGCGGCCGGTTCAACCGTTTACGGACATCAAACATGAAAACACTGCTTCTCGGAGGCGTGTGGCAAAGGGATTATTCCCGCCACATCGTCGCCACCCTGCTGCTTGCCAGCCTGTCTCTGCTGCTCTTCGCCCATGGGGCGGCGGCCCATGCCGTTGCCAAAGGCGACAAGGGCTATATCCAGGAGATCTCGGGGGTTCACATCATCCCCTTCATCTATCTGGGCGCCAAGCACATGGTCACAGGCTACGACCATCTGCTCTTCCTCTTCGGCGTGATCTTCTTCCTCTACAGGCTGAAGCATATCGCACTCTACGTCAGCCTGTTTGCCGTCGGCCATTCCGCCACGATGCTGCTTGGCGTCTACTATGGCTGGAATCTCAGCGCCTATCTCATCGATGCCATCATCGGGCTTTCGGTCGTCTACAAGGCGCTCGACAATCTCGGCGCATTCCAGCGCTGGCTCGGCTTCCAGCCGAACACCAGGGTGGCGACGCTCGTCTTCGGCCTGTTCCACGGGCTCGGTCTCGCGACCAAGATCCTCGAATACGACATTGCCGAGGACGGGCTGATCCCGAACCTGCTCGCCTTCAATGTCGGCGTCGAGATCGGCCAGCTCATCGCGCTCGCCATCATCCTGATTGCCATGAGCTACTGGCGCAAGACCTCCGGCTTCCTGCGCCATGCCTACACCGCCAATGTCCTGATGATGACCGCCGGCTGGCTGCTGTTTGGCATGCATATGACCGGCTACTTCGTTTCCTGAACCTCAGAGGAATAAACCATGTTCAATTCTCAAGCTCCCAATCCCGACGACCTGCCGTCCTCGGCACAGCTCGTCAAGTCGACGATCCTCTCGGTCATCGCTGCAGGTATTCTCCTGGTCACCGTGGTGATGCCCTCGGAATATGCGATCGATCCGACGGGCCTCGGCTCCGCCATGGGCCTGACCGAGATGGGGGAGATCAAGGCGCAGCTTGCCGAAGAGGCGGAACTTGATCGCCAGAAGGATCAGAGCGCAGGCGAAAGCCTGATTGCTCCACAAGCGGCACCCGCGACCGCTCCGCAGGAAGGATCAAACCTTCTGGAGCGTATCATCCGTGAATTCGGTATTTCCGCGGCCTATGCCCGGGATGCAGTACGTCAGGACGAGGTTTCGATCACGCTGCAGCCCGGTGAAGGCGCAGAGGTCAAGCTCGTCATGCTTAAAGGCGCCACGGCGAAATATGCCTGGACGGCCAATGGCTCCAAGGTGAACTTCGACACCCATGGTGACGGTGGCGGCGAAAGCATCAGCTACGAGAAAGGTCGCGGCGTCGCCGAGGATTCTGGCGTTCTGGAAGCTGCCTTCGACGGCAATCACGGCTGGTTCTGGCGCAACCGGACCGGCGATCCCGTGACGGTGACGCTGAAGACCGACGGCGCCTATAGCGATATCAAGCGGGTGATGTGAGATGTCAGATGCCGGCGGATCACTCCGCCGGCATCCTCGTTTCGTTTGCTGGCTAGGTTATCACATTTGGTGTCCTGGCATGATCCCGGAGTAGGCCAATGCCATCCATACCGCCATCGCGATCATCATCAGGTTCTCGGTGAGTGAGATGAACCCGAGCGGCACATTGCTCGAGCCACCGACACAAGCGCATTTCAGTTCGCGCTTGTCGATGTAGACCGCCTTGAAGACCGAGATGGCACCCATGCTTCCGATGAACAGCGCAACTGGGATCGAGAGCCAGTTCGCGATACCCGCCACCATCAGAACGCCAGCCAGTCCCTCGGCATAGGGATAAATATAGCTGTAAGGCACCCAACGCTTGGCGAGCAGATCGTAGTTCAAGAACATTGTGGCGAAGGATTCGACGTTCTGCAGCTTGAGCATGGCCAGGACGACCATGGAGAAAGCGATGAACCATTCCAGTGCCCTGACGGTGAATGGCGTGCCGAGGACGGCGTAGCTGACACCCATTGCCATCAGTGCAGTCATCGCAAACAGTACGATGACGGGGCGATAGGTGGTTGCCTTCGGATCAGCCACCGGCTTTCCAAAGTAGCGCCGCAGATCGTCATAGCCGCCGACACGGGCACCGTCGATGAACACCTGCGGAGTCGTCTTCACACCGTGCTCTTCCTTGAAAGCATCCGTTTGCGCGCGGGTTGTCAGGTGGCGGTCATCCACCTCATATCCAGACCGCTTGAGAAGGTCTTTGGCCTTGAGGCCATAAGGGCAGGTATGCTCCGCAGTCACCATCCGGTAGAGGACAGCTTTCTTCGCTGTCGTCGACGGGCTCACTCTGTCCAACATTTCACGTCTCCTTTGGCTTGTGAAACAGTTGGCAAGACCATACGTTCCGTACCATGGTACGGAGTCAATACCCTATGGATATGACAATCGGAAAATTTGCATCAACCGGTGGCGTCGGCGTGGAGACCGTCAGGTTCTACCAGCGGAAGGGTCTCCTCAAGACCCCGAAACGCCTCGAGGGTGGCAGGCGTTACGGCGCTGAGGATCTGAGGCGGCTGCAGTTCATCCGTCAGGCCCAGACTGCTGGATTTACGCTGGAGGAGATAGGGGAGTTGCTCGAACTCGATGCCGGGCACGACAGGGAGCGCGCACGCGACGCCGCGAAGGCGCGGCTGATGGCGCTGGAAACGCGGATCGCCGAACTCAACCGCACCCGCGACGCGCTCCAGCGCCTGGTTGCAGAGTGCTCATCCGGCAAAAGCGGCCCCTGCCCTATCCTCCAGTCGTTTGGACTGTAGCCTGCAAATGCAGCAGCTCCTGTCAGTCCGGCTTGAATGACTGATAAACATACATCGCACCTCCATCGCGCGGAATTGCCATGACATCGTAGGGTTCCGGCGAACCGCCCATGCCGAGCGAACCCAATGGCATTCCTGCGACTGCGAGCCCCGCGAGCGGAGGCCGTTCATCGAGCAGCCTTCTCGCGGCATCGATCGGCACATGTCCCTCGAGGAAATAACCTTCTACTTCAGCTGTGTGGCAGGCTCGGACGGACGGCGGCACATTGAGGCGCTGCTTAACCTGAGCCATGTCCGGTTCTTCGACAGTGCGAACTGAGAAGCCCGCCTTGCTGAAAGCATCGCCCCATGACGAGCAGCAGCCACAATTGGGATCCTTATGCAGGATGACCGATGACACTGCGGCAAAGCCAATGGCGGGTGTCATAGCCACCGTGGCAGCCACAGCCAAAAATTCTCGACGTCTCATACTCTCTCCTACGATCGTCAATTCGCCCCCCCAAAAATGAATGGAGATGTCCGCCGAGGCTCCAGACAGTTGATGACCTGATCTTGGTACGGCGATGGCGTGACATCTTTGCCGCAAGTCAAGGATCCTGCCAGTCTCCGTCGCGCGCTCCCAGATCAGAACTTTCCCTGCGCGGTGGTCCCATCTGGGGTGATCACCTGGATCGCACCCTTGACACCCGGATTGACCGGAACGGGCGAAGTCCCTGTGAGGCGGTTGTCATCAGCAGCAGACAGCGCAAACCGACGAACAGCGCCATCGATCAGAAGGATTGCATTGCCCGAGTGACCGGTTGCCGAAACGGGCTGGTCGGCCGCATCGAAGAGGTAGATCGTCACTTCCGTCGTCCCGGTGGCAACCAGTTCGACGTGATGGTTTGCCCCGGCATCCACCTTGAGGCCGCCGTTTGGACCCGGGCGTGGTGCATGTGCATGAGCGGGAAGAGCCGTCATGACGGCGATAAGGGACAGGGCAAGCAGACTGCGGCGCATGGAGTTCTCCTGGTAGGACTTAAAAGGCTTCGATTGTTTCATTGGGCGTTCCAGCGGATTGTTGCGCACCACTCGCCTGACTGCGAGCCTGCTCGACGAGGCGCTCCAGTGGCTTGCGGCCGTATTTCAGGAACAGCGTCGGTGTGAGAAGCGTGTCGAGTACGGTCGCTGTCACCAATCCCCCGAAGATCGTGATCGCGACCGGGTGGAGGATTTCCTTGCCGGGTGCTGTCGCATCGATCATCAGCGGGATCAGGGCGACACCCGCCGACAGGGCCGTCATCAAGACGGGGGTCAGACGTTCCAGCGAGCCCCGTATGACGAGCTCCTTGCCGAACGGCAGGTCTTCCTGGATCGCGAGGTTGATGTAGTGGCTGATCTTCAAAATGCCGTTTCGGGTCGATATGCCCGTCAGCGTAATGAAGCCGATCATCGATGCGACTGAGAGTGGCTGGCCGGCAATCCAGAGCGCGGTGACCGAGCCGATCAACGCAAGCGGCACGCTCGCCATGATGATCGAGACGAAGAGCACCGAGCGATAGCGGGAATAAAGGATCGCAAACACCATTGCCAGCGAGATGATGGAGAGGAGGCCGATGGTTTTCATCGATTCCTCCTGCGCCTGGAAGGTGCCTTCCAGGCTGACGAAGAAGCCGGGCGGAAGCGTAGAGCTTGCGATCACCTTGCGGATCTCGGCAATGACCGTTGCCATGTCGGCTTCGCCGTCCGTGTTCGCAAGCACTACGACGCGACGCTTGCCGTTTTCGCGCAGGATCTGGTTGGGACCATCCGTCTCGCGGACCTCTGCGATCTGGCTGACGGGGATCCAGCCCGCAGGTGTCTCGATGAGGAGATCCGAAAGCCCCTTGGTGCTGCGGATATCATCCTCAAGCCGCAACACGACATCGAACCGCTTGTTGCCGTCGACGATGCGGGACACGATCGTCCCGTTCGACAGGCGCTCAAGCTGCTCGGTGACGGCCGCCGGCTGAATGCCGTAGAGGGCAGCCCGGCGGTAATCGACAATCACTTCGAGATGCGGGATGCGCACCTGCTTTTCCACCTGCAGGTCGACGATCCCCGGGATCTCAGCCAGATTGCCACGAAACTCCTCGGCAAAGCCCCGAATGCTGTCGAGATCTTCGCCGAAGATCTTGAGTGCGATCTGGGCCCGCACGCCCGACAGCATATGATCGAGGCGATGCGAGATCGGCTGGCCGACATTGGTGGCAACGGGCAGAACCGAGAGCCGCGAGCGGATATCGGCAATGATCTCGTCCTTGGACCGACCGTCTGCAGCGAGCGCCACTTCAATCTCGGATGAGTGGACACCCTCTGCATGTTCATCGAGCTCGGCGCGTCCGGTGCGGCGACCGACCTGCTCCACCTCGGGCACTTCCATGATCAACCGCTCGGCAATCAGACCGACCCGATGGCTCTCGGCAAGCGAGATGCCGGGGTTGAAGAGCATGCTGATCGTCAGTGTCCCTTCGTTGAAAGGTGGCAGGAAGGAGCGCGGCAATTGGGTGGCAAACAGAACCGCTGCCACGACGCCCGCGACCACGGTCGACATCAAGATATTCGGATGGCGGAATGACCAGTCGAGCAGCCGACCGTTGCCTCGTTTGAGAACCCGCACAACCACGCCCTCATGCTCAGCAAGACGTTTCAGGCCCGGCAGCATGTAATAGGCCATGACGGGGGTCAGCGTGATCGAGACCACGAGAGAAGCGAGGATAGAGATGATGTAGGCCTGGCCGAGCGGCGCGAAGAGCCGTCCCTCGATACCCGAGAGCGCAAACAGAGGCACGAAAACGAGCACGATGATCATCGTTGCGTAGACGATGCCCGAGCGGACTTCCTGGCTCGCGGAGACGACGACGTCGAACACCGCACGAGGATTTCCCTTTTCGCGGTTTTCCCGCAGACGCCGGAAGATGTTCTCGACGTCGACGACGGCATCATCGACCAATTCGCCGATGGCGATCGCCAACCCGCCAAGCGTCATGGTGTTGATCGACAACCCGAGCAGGTGAAAGACGATCGCGGTGACCAGAATGGATACCGGAATAGCCGTCAACGAGATCGCCGTCGTCCGGGTATTCAGGAGGAAGACGAACAGGATGATGGCAACCACGACGATTGCCTCGGCGAGAACCTTCTGCACGTTTCCGATCGAAGTCTCGATGAAATTGGCCTGGCGGAAAAGGGCCTGATCCGCCTTGACGCCTGCAGGCAAGGTGGCGCTGATTTCGCTGAGGGCTGCCTCGACCTCACGGGTCAATTTGACAGTGTCGATATCAGGTTGCTTTTCTACCGAGACGATGACGGCAGACTGACCTTGATAACCGGCATCCCCGCGCTTCAGGCGTGGTGCAAACCCGACTTCGCTAACCTGCCGCAGGAGAACCGGCTGGCCATCGACACTGGCCACGACCACGTTCGCCAGATCCTCGATGTTTTGAGTACGGCCGACATTGCGGATCAGGAACTCACGGCTGTACTGGTCGGTGAACCCACCCCCGGTGTTGGAGCCGAATTGCGCGAGAGCCTGCTCGACCTGTTCGAAGGACACGCCGAGTGCCCGCATGGCGGCGGAGTTCGGAGATACGCGATACTGGCGCACCTCGCCCCCAATCGGAATGACCTGCGCAACGCCGGGAATACTCAGGATGCGCGGACGGACGGTGAAATCAGCGAGTTCGCGCAACTCCATGGGCGAGACGCTGTCCGGCCCGGTCACGGCAATGAGCATGACCTGGCCCATGATCGAATTGATCGGCCCCATCTGCGGAACGACATTTGCCGGTAGTTGCGGCTGCACAAGCGAGAGGCGCTCGGCGATCTGCTGGCGGTTGCGATAGATATCCGTGTCCCAGTCAAACTCGACATAGATGATCGAGAGACCGACGCCCGATGTCGAGCGGACGCGGCTCACACCGGGAAGGCCGTTCATCTGGGATTCGAGCGGATAGGTGACGAGCTGTTCGACCTCTTCAGGTGCCAGTCCCTCGGCTTCCGTCATGATGGTGACGGTCGGTCGGTTGAGATCGGGGAAGACGTCGACGGGCAGACCTGTGACCGTAAATGCCCCGTAGATCATCAGGACGGCCGCGATCGCCAGAACGAAAAGCCGGTTCCGCAGCGACTGGGTAACGAGAAAATTGAACATCGGTGCCTCAGCGGATCTGGTTCAGGAGTTCGGCACCCTGCGTGACAATGCGCTTTCCAGCTTCGATCCCGGACACGATGAGAAGACGGTCGCCATCGAGCGGCTCGGTACGGACTTCCCTCGGCACGAAACGCTCCGCATTGGTGTGTTCATAGACGAGCGACTGCCCGTTTGAAGCACGGAGCACGCTGGTGCGCGGCACAGCAATGCCTGTGCGCTCATCGGTGGTGGAAGAGAGTACCGTCAGCAATTGCCCTGCACGGATCCCTTCAGCCTGGCCTTCGACGCTGAAATGTATCGGGATCGCCTGATTGCGATCAGCCAGCCCGCTGCCCCGGTAGACGAGTGTGGCGGTGCTGCCATCCATGAACTTGCCGCGCGCGGCCCCGATGACCGAATGCGCATCGAAGCTCAGCGCTTCGACCCAGTAACGGCTTGGGTCGATGATCTGGAAGATGACGGTATTGGGCTCGGCAATCTGTCCGGCAACGGCCTGGGCGGCAGCGATGACGCCTGATACGGGCGCGGTCAGTTGTTCAGCCGCTGTCGGTGCCTGTTCCAGATTGGCCCGCCGTGCCTTCAGGCCCTGGAGTTCCAGTGTTGCATCCTCGATCTCGGCACGTGCCACCACCGACTGCAGCCGCTCGAAACGCTGCAGCTTTCGTTCGACCAGCATGATCTCCTGGTCGAGCTCTCGGGCCTGCTGCTGCTGACTCGTCAGATCAGCGGCACTGAGTGAGGGCTGGACCAGCGCCAGTACATCGCCAGCGGCGACACGCGTGCCGAGTTGGGCAAAGCCGCCGGGCGGCGGTAGAAGCCTTCCCGACACGGATGCCTGGACATAGCCGGATGTGGTGGGGTCTGGGATGATGCGTGCCGGAAGCTCAACCGTTCCCGCATGAGCGGCCTGTTTGGTGAAGATCGTGCGGATGGCAAGGATCCGCTGGGTTGTCTTCGGGACAAAGATAGAGCCATCAGCAAAACGCTGGGCGACATCCCGCTCGGCCGATCGTGCCGTGGGTGCTGCTGGACTGGCGGCCTCCGACTGCGGTGCCCCGGCAAGTAAGAGGGCTGCCGCGATCGCAACGACAGATCCGGCAGGCTTACGGCGGTGGAAGAGTGCGGCAAGGAGAAGCCCGAACACGATACCGCCACCACCGACGGCCCACAGTGTCATGTCCTGGCGCTGCAGCCGCGCACCCACGTCCTGCGCAAAAGCCGAACTGATCAGGAAACCATCAGCAGCAGCCACTGGCACAGCGGTAGTGGCCATCTCGGGGATCACCATTGTGACGGTCAGGACGTCGAAGAGGTCTCCGGCCATCACGGTGATGGCAAGATCATGCGATCCCGGATTTGTCAGCCATGGCGCATTCGCCACATAGGTCCCATCGCCCGCAGCTTCAGCCGCCAGAGTTCCGGAAGGGCCGTCGATTTCGAGCATCGCACCGTCGACCGGTTCATTGCCCTTGAAGCTGTCGAGGAAGATTTCCAGCCGCTCTCCACGTGCCACGGCAACCAGTTCGAGATCGACCGTCGATGCGTCCGCGCGTGGTGCGATCGTGGTTGAGACCGGCGGGGGCGGAGCGCCGTGATCATGACCCTCATGGGCCGCAGCGGAGGATGCAGCAAGTCCTGTTATAAAAAGGCAGATTCCAGCGAGAACAGAGGCGAATCGGTCGACCATCGTAACCCTGAGCAAAAGTTGATTTGCTCCGGTGTAGCTGCGCCTCTTTGTCCGTCGATGTCCCGATTGTTACAGAATGTTTCAGGTTGGTTTTGCCATGTCTTTCGGGAGGAGGACACTGACGACAAGTCCTCCCGTTTGACCGTTCTCCAGTCGAAGCGTACCGGAATGCCCGTCAATAATCGCCTGGGCAATCGGGAGTCCGAGCCCGAAACCGCCCGTCTCGAGATTTCTCGATGGCTCAAGCCGAACGAAGGGCGAAAGGGCTCGTTCGATGTCCTGAGCCGCGATGCCGGGGCCGTCGTCACTGATTGCAACGTGGACCTCGGACTGCCGATTGTCGACCTGGATTCTCGCCCTTCCGCCATATTTGAGTGCGTTGTCGATGAGATTGGAGAAAGCGCGCTTGAGCGCCAGGCGACGGCCCGTCACGATCGCATGGGCGCCCCCCGACAGTTCGATGGATGCGCCACGATCGGCCGCATCGTCGACCAGCGTTCGGAGGATCGCGACGATGTCGAGCGGCTTCAGTTCTTCGTCGCTGCGATCGCCACGCAGGAAAGATAGCGTCTGATCGAGCATCCGCTCCATCTCCGTCAAATCCTCGGCCATTGCATCGCGCGCGACACCATCGGCCAGATCCTCGGCTCTGAACCGCAGTCGTGTGATCGGAGTCTTCAGATCATGCGAAACGGCTGCGAGCGCTTGGGTGCGGTCTTCGATCAGTCGCTCTATACGCCTTTGCATGTCATTGAAGGCGACAGCGAGCTCGACTACCTCTCGTGGGCCGGTTTCCGGAACGGGAACGACAGTCTTGCCTCGGTAGAAATCCTTGGCCGCTGTGGCGACAGCGGTCAGAGGACGAGTGAACCAGCGCACCAGAAGCATGGAGACGACGACTGCCCCAATAGCCATTAGCGTCGTCGAAACCAGCATTCCTCCCGGCGGCGGCACTTTGCGGTCCCAGGAGACCAGATTGACGTTGATCCACGACGCATCGGGGAGCTTGATCGACACGACTGCCAGATGCGGATCGTCACCTGCCTGGTCATCCGGCCCGATAATGAGACCGTCTTCGGCAATCTCTGGAGCAAGTGCTCGAAGGTTGCGACGAAGTGGCTCCCAGTTCTGACCAGCGGTATCGCTCTCAACCGCATAGGGAGTGGAGCCCCAATGGGCGTCTATCGAACCACCGGAGAAGTCGTGCGCGACATTCTCCCGTTCTTCGACCGGCGCACGCATGACAGATCGTTTGATCGTCAGAAGCTGGTCTGCAAGCCGGACTTCGTTTGCGAGGTCCAGTTCCTGTTCCAGGCTCTGGTGGTATGTGAACAGGCTACCGAAATGCACAAGTGAAATGCCAAACAGCACGACGAGCGCCGTTCGTAGTCTCAAGCTGTCGACCGACCGCCACCAGCGCTGTAACCGTGTTTTAGAACGACCATCAGGCACGGACGACATCCGTCGCAAAGAGATAGCCCGCGCCGCGCACCGTTTTGATGAGATCTTCACGCCCGTCGAGCTTGCGACGCAGACGGCTGACCTGGACATCGATCGACCGATCATAGCCTTCGATTGCGCGATTGCGTGCCGCGTCCAGAAGGAACTCGCGACTGAGAACGCGTTGTGGCGCTTCGAGGAACGCGAGCAGCAGGTCGTATTCCCCCGTCGAAAGATCCACGACAACGCCGCTCGGTGCGGTCAGCTCTCGCTTCATCGTGTCGAGCGACCACCCAGCAAAGGTGAAGCTTCGTCCGGCACGCTCAGTCGTCGGGTTGCCAACCGTGCGCGTCCGCCTTAGCACCGCGCCGATGCGAGCCAGCAATTCGCGAGGATTAAAGGGTTTTGGCAGATAGTCGTCGGCCCCGACCTCAAGACCGATAATGCGATCCGTCTCGTCACCCTTGGCCGTCAGCATGATGATCGGGACGGACGAACTGCGACGGAGCTCACGGCAGATTTCCAGCCCGTTCTTCCCCGGCAGCATGAGATCGAGCACGATGAGATCGACCGACAAGCGCTTTAGCGTCTCGGCCATCTCCACTCCGTTTCGCGCCGTGTGAACGCGAAAGCCGTTTGCCCTCAGGAACTTTGCCACAAGGATCAAGATCTGACCGTCATCGTCAACGATCAGGATTTCGGCTGAGGCATCCAAGTGTGTTCTCTCCGCTAGTCCGTCCATCGCTCAGCCCTCCAGATGTAGCAGAGGGACGCGATGCAATTTGTGTCGGGAAAGTAACAGATTGTTTCCACGCCAGAAGCACAGATTTCAGCCTTTGACCGCAATCTCCTTCGACAAACAACACGCTCACAAGACTGCAGATACCCTTGTCTGCTCCTGTTGGGAGAGCAAACTAATCGTATTTGGCCTGCTCAGAGGCTTGGAGAGTTGGAAGCCCTGAAGGTTGTCACAGCCAAGTGAAGTGAGTGTTACGCGTTGATCAGCAGTTTCGACGCCCTCTGCTGTGGTCTTCAACCCCTTGTGCCGAGCCATCTGCACGATGGCTTCGACCAGCGGCGCACCTCCATTTTCATGAAGCTGATCAACGAACATTTTGTCTATCTTGATGCGATCGACATTCAGATTGAGGAGCTGCCCGAACGAGGAAGTCCCGATTCCGAAGTCATCGATGGCGAACCTGACGCCTGCATCCCGCAATGACCTGATCGCAGCCGCAGCCTTGCCTTCCGCATCTGTCGCGACCCTCTCAGTAATCTCGATCTCGAGGCGTGATGGATCAAGACTGAATTTCGATAGCATTGTCAGGACACGTAGCGCGTAACCAGGCGCCATGAGTTCGATTGCCGACGCATTGACTGAAACACCCACTTCGCAGTCCGGCACGTCGGCTAGCAGACTGCAGGCTTCTTCAAGAACATAGAGCCCGAGTTTTTGTATCAGTCCGCATTCTTCGGCGATTGGCACAAAAACATCAGGCGATATCGTGCCAAACGTTGGATGCATCCAGCGGCAAAGAGCTTCCATCGACGACATACGTCCGTCTATCGCTGAGTAAACCGGTTGATAATGAACCGCGAGTTGCGTCCCGGTTTCAAGCGCTGTCGCCAGATCGCTCTCCAGCACTCGTCGACGCCTTAGGATTTCCTCCATATGAGTTCCAAAGACAGCGAAGGTATTTCGGCCAGCCGCTTTTGCATGATAGAGCGCGATGTCCGCGCGTCTGATCATTTCTGTCGCGTCCACACCCGGCGAGAACAGCGAAACTCCGATGCTCGCTCCAACGGTGATGAGGCTACCCTCAATCTGGAAGGGCATACGCAGTCTGTCGATAATCTCCTCGGCAAGCCGATCAATAGTCTTGAGAGCCTCTGCTGGAATAAGCAAGGTGAACTCATCTCCCCCGACCCGGGACACGAGCGCCGACGGGGCGATCTCCTTCAGACGGTTTGAAACCTCCTTGATCAGCATGTCTCCGACCGGGTGTCCGAAGCTATCGTTTACTTCCTTGAAGTGATCCAGATCCACGAACATCACCGCGATGTCCCTTTCGGCAGTGGCGCTACCAAGGCTCTGGACAAGAGCGCAATGAAAGGTCGTTCGGTTTGCAAGGCCCGTCAGCGGATCGTGCATTGCAAGGTGCCTGAGTTCCTGCTGGCTCTCGGCAAGGCTGGTAGAGCGACGCCAAATGGCATGTCCGAGAAAGCTCATCAGGAGGAAGGCTGAAAGGCCCACCACGACGATCACAGGAGAGACCGCCTGTATCACGCTGGCTCCCGGGCTAAACGGTTGCCACTGAAAGTAACCAATCGTGTGCCCAGATGCAGAACGCAACGCGACGCTGGAATTAACCGCACCGTCTGTCGGTTTGCGAACGAAGGCAAGGTCTTGAAACTGATAGTCCTGCGCCAATCCTGAAAGAAGTACTCCGTCCAGATAGCGCACCGCCAGATGGAGATTTTGCGAACCAGGCTCCTGCTCTATCTCTCCGCTGTCGGAAATGATGGGCTTCAAGCTGAAGATGGCGGCCCGCCCATTGAGGTCGAGAAGGTCGCTTTCACCAATCGAAAGAATGGTCGTGCCGGCCGATATCTCACCCGCAGCAAGTCTCTTCTGTAACTTGAAGACCAAGGGGGCGGCAATTTTGGCGATGTTTGCGCCAGAAACTGATGCTGACGGTTCAGCGACAAACTCGTAAATGGGGTTGCCAGTGCTATCGAGGACGAGAGCCGCATCGTGCTGGAAATAGCTGTGCATCCATTCGCCAAGGTTGGACGCTATCCAATCCTTGTTTCGCTTACGTACTTCGACGACTGCATCGTCCCAAACAGTTGCGCTCTCCTGATTGTGTGCGACTTCCGCTTCGAGTTTGGTCACCACAAGCTTTAGAAGGCCCTGCTGTCGCTGGTTCGCGGCCTCATCTGATGTTGCAGCAGAGAGAAACAGGGCCCCGAACAAAAGGCCGACTGTCAGGGAGGCGACCGCCAGGGGTAGCCCCAAGACAAGGAACGGCTTTCGTCGAAACATTCGGTGCATTCGTAAACTCACAGGCAAGAGGTGACCCAGCTTATTGCCGCCTACTTAATTTCAGGGAAATCGAATGCATGAAATTTCGCATGTGAGCCATCTAGTCCGTTACAGTAGCAAACGACGTGAGGCACTAAGCTTAGCTCTGTGTGAGGCGTACCCAAATGGAAGTGCACCCATACGCCTCACTCAGATCCAAGAGAGCGCATGGCATCACGCCGGTATCCTCTCGACGAGCTGTGAACCACTTTCGGTGCAGGTTTGACTTTGCAATTGCACCAAAGATCCGCGCCGCGAATGTCAGTTTTTGGGTGAAACTAGAACAAGCCGAATGACTTGAATGAAGGCGCGAAGCGGTCGGTTACGCACGAGCCGTATGGCTCAAGAAAAAACCATTAGCCGTCTCCGCCTTGAAAGGATTCGAACCGAAGGTCGGCCGGGAAAAATTTAAGTGTCTGGGGCGCCAAGATTTTCGAATTTCTACGCAGTCCGCCGCGTTTACTAGAGCTAGCCGACCCGCACATGCTTAGCAGACTGAAAATCACCTTTCGTTCACGGGTCCGGACGGACTCTTCCAACTGCATTCCCGAAGGACCCTGCACTAAATTTTTGGCGCCGTTTACACGGAACGCCGGCGGGAGGCAGTCGGTCCCGCCTCTCCCTTCGGATCGCTATGCTTGAGGCTTGTACGGCTGCCCTTTCAACGGTCCTTGGCGTGTCGAGAATTCTCAGCGGTCAGCGCTATACTGACACTTCCGATGTTGTTCTTCGGATCTCACCCCCCGTGCGGCTATGCCCCAGTTCGTCGAAGGCCCGGCGCCGGTTGCTTGCGGAACTCTTCGACCTGCTTTGCGTTTTCGCGATCGGAAGATGCGTGGTGTCAACCGGACACGATGATATGGAAGACACGAGGGTTTTTCCGGTTTCTCCTCGTGGCCAACGAAACGGCAGCCGAGTTCCTACGTCATCCTGCGCAGCTTCTATCTTTTGTGGAGGACGGATGACAACACGTGTTCAGCACCGCTCGCGGAAAGCTCTGCGCTATAGCCTGGAAGAATTCAAGGCAGCCTACAACCTCCCGGATGATGAGGCTGCGAGGCTGTTTCAAAGGTTCGGTCCCTCGATCAGGGAGCTGGATACGTTGATGCGCGCAAAGACAATGCGCGGCAACATCAGCTTGGACAATGCGCCCACGTCCAGTGATGGAAGCAGCCGTTCGGGAAAATGAGGAGATCGGGACAGTGCGCTGTCAAGCGGCGGTGGGTCAATCTCTTGACGAATATGGCCCTCTGTTCCTTTGTATGGTAAACGACTGCCCGGCATAGAGCATAGAGGGCAATGATCCGTTTCCCGGTCGGACTTCGCATAGGTGCTATTGTGGCCACCGCGCAAGGCTGAACCACAAGGCGTCGCGGCAGGGCGCGGCCCTGACGCGCCAGCTCCTCACCTTCGCCGGACGACAGCCGCTCGAGCCGGCATCCCTGGACATCAACGAATCCATTCGCGCCATGGAGGGACTGCTCTCGATCGCGCTTGACGAAAGCATCATGCTGCACCTCGAACTCGATCCGGCGGCAGGACATGTGAGGGCGGATGCCGCGCAATTGGAAGCGTCCATCATGAACCTTTGCATCAACGCCCGCGACGCGATGCCCGATGGCGGTCGACTGACAATTTCCACGGCACGAAGCGGCGATGATACCGAAGTTCGAATCTCTGACGACGGGTTCGGCATGGACGTAGAAACGCGCGCGAAAGCCTTCGAGCCGTTCTTTACCACCAAGCCCTTTGGCAAGGGCAGCGGTCTTGGCCTGAGCACAGTCTACGGTTTCATGCGGCAATCGGGAGGCAGGATCGACATCGAATCGGAGCCAGAGGCAGGAACAACGATCTCTCTCTCCTTTCCCCGATTGGCATCCAGCGACACGTCCCCGGAGCCCGTCCAGAGTACCATGCTGCAGGGTGGCGGCCGTGAGCGCATTCTCGTGGTCGAAGACGATCCCATGGTGCGTGATTTCGCTGCCGGAACACTCGCTTCGCTCGGCTATTCCGTCTCATGCGTGGAGAATGCAGCAGAAGCTCTGCAGACGTTGGAAACGGACGGTCCGTTCGATCTGGTGTTCTCGGATGTAGTCATGCCCGGCCCGCTCGACGGCCGCGCCATGGCAAGCGAAATCAGGGTCCGGTATCCGAAGCTCCCGGTCGTCCTTGCGACCGGCTATGCGGATATAGACGGCATCGGCGCCGCGTCGCGACTGTCGCCACTCGCGAAGCCCTATAGCCGACGGCAACTTGCGGAGGCCATGCGGGAGGCGATCGATGCTTCCCGCGACGACGGATAGGCGCCTTTACTGGCGATCAGGCAAATCAGGGTCTGCCATTTCGCTGGAAACGCCGATCAAATTCATATGTCGTGCGGCACAGCCCGCTCACCCGTTCGCCGCAGGCTCTGCCGGGTGCAGCCGCCACATCTCGATCGGCTTTGCCAGCAGGCGGTCGATCTGGCTCAGCAGAGGCTCGAGGTGCGGCATTTTCATGTGTGCATCGAGGTCCGCCTGGGTCTCCCAGTTCTCATAGAAAACGAAGATGCAGGGCTCGCTGGCATCCACGTGAAGATTGTAGTCGATGCAGCCATGTTCGGCACGCGTGGGCCCGACCTGATCGACGAGAAGGCGGTGAAGCTCCTCCCGGGTTTCCGGGAGGGCCGTCAGCGTTGCAATCAGGGAAACAATCATGGCCTTCAGCTCCGTTTCTGGCTGAGCGCGACGGCGAGAATGATGATGCCACCCCGCGCGATCAATTGCTGGCTGAATTCCAGACCCATGAGGATCAATCCGTTGTTGATGAGGCCGATCATCAGGGCGCCGACAATGGTGCCGATGACGGTTCCCCTGCCGCCGAAGAGGCTCGTGCCACCGAGCACCGCGGCTGCGATAACAGAGAGCTCGTCGCCCTCGCCGAGCTGGAAGCGGCCGGACTGCAGGCGTCCCGCATAGAGCATGCCGGCGAGCGCTGCTGCGAGCGAAGAGATGACCAGCACCTTGAACTTGATCGCCTTGGTGTCGATGCCGGAATAGCGTGCCGCCGTCTCGCCGCCGCCGGTCGCGAGCACCCGCCGACCGAAGCCCGAGCGGCGCAGCACGATATGGCCGATGCCGCCGAAGACTGCCATCCAGAGCATAAGCACCGGGACCGGCCCGAGATTGCCGCCGCCGAAGAGCCAGGAATAGCCCGGCGAAAGGATCGGCACGGCGGCTGTCGCCGATATCCACATGGCGACACCCTTCGCTATGCCCATCATGGCGAGCGTGGTGAGAAAGGACGGAATACCGATGCGGGTGGTGAGCCAGCCGTTGAACATGCCGACGGCAAGCCCCGTGGCGATGCCTGCACCGACGCCGACGATCGGCCCGCCTGCGGCGATGCCCATCGCGACGGTGACCGTGGCAAGGCCCGCGACCGCGCCGACCGAAAGGTCGATCTCGCCCGCCGAGAGCACGAAAGTCATGGCGATCGCCATGACGGCAATCATTGCCGTCTGCCGGACGATATTGAGCAGGTTGTTGGGATTGAGGAACCCCTTGTCTGCCAAGGTCACCGCGAAGACCAGGAAAATGACGACGAAGCCGATATAGATGATGTTCTGGCGCCAGTTGGCGAAGAAGGCGTTAGCCATGGGAAACCTCCTGGACCGCTAGGGCCTTCTGAATTTCGATCTGGAGCCGCTGTTCGGCGGCCTGGAGACGGTGGGCAAGGTCATCGGCGGGCACGGAAGGATCTTCCAGCGCCTCGCGCGGCAGATCCTGGTGAACGCGCCCGTCAGCCATGACGAGAATGCGATCGCAGGCGGTCAACAGTTCGGAAAGCTCGGACGAGATCATGATGATGCCTTTGCCGGCGGCGGCGAGTTCCCGCACCAAGCGGATGATCTCGGACTTGGAGCCGATATCGATGCCCGCGGTCGGCTCGTCGAGGATGAGGATGTCGGGATTGGTGGCGAGCCACTTGCCGATGACGACCTTTTGCTGGTTGCCGCCCGAAAGCGTCGAGACCGCATGGTCGCGGCTCGCCGTCTTCACGCGCAGGCGCTCGATTTGCGCGTCCGTCAGGTCGTTCGCCGCCTTGGTATCGACGAGGCCATTCTTGGACAGCCTGTCGATGACGGCAAGTATCATATTGGAGGCGACCGAATGGTCGGGGATAATGCCCTGTGTGGCGCGCGCTTCCGGAACCAGTGCCACGCCGGCGGCAATCGCATCGCCCGGTTTGCGGATCATGACGGCGCGGCCCTTTATCCGGATTTCGCCCTTGGCCACCGGGTCGATGCCGGCCATGACCCGCGCCAGCGACGAACGGCCCGAGCCGAGCAGGCCCGCGAGCCCCAGCACTTCGCCGCGATGCAGCTTCAAGGAGACGTTCTCCGGCTTGTGGCGGCCGCTGACATTGTCGAGTTCCAGCAGCACCTCCCCCTTCACGGCCACGCCGCGCTCGACGTCCGACAGCCCCTTCGAGCGTCGGCCGACGATGTGCTCGATCATCGTGTCGATCGGCAATTCACTGAGCGGCGCGGTAATGACGTGCCGGCCGTCCCGCAGGATAGTCGCGCGATCGGCGATGCGGGCGATCTCGTCCATGCGGTGGCTGACATAGATGATGGCCACGCCCTTTGCCTTCAGCTTTCGCAGGAAGACGAAGAGCCGCTCGACATCGGAGACAGCAAGCGCTGTCGACGGTTCGTCCAGCACCAGCACGGTTGCATCCTGCGAGATCGCCTTGGCAATCTCCGTCAGCTGCTTCTGGCCAGCACCTAGATCGCCGACCAGAGCCTTCGGATCGACGAAGACGTCGAGCATTGCGAAAATGTCCGCCGCACGCTTCTCTGCCTCATGGTCGTCGATGAGCCCCGTGCCGGAGCGGTATTCCCGCGTCAGGAAGATGTTCTGCGCCACCGTCAGCGTCGGGACGAGGCTCATTTCCTGGTAGTTCATGGCGATGCCGGCAGCCCGGGATGCCTCCGGTGAATGGGTAGACAGGGGCATACCGCCGACCTCGATTGCGCCCTTGTCCGGACGGTGGACCCCGTTCAGCACCTTGAGGATCGTCGACTTGCCAGCGCCGTTGCCGCCCAGCAGCGCATGGACCTCGCCGGGCATGACCTCGAAGGACACGTCGTCCAGCGCACGCACGCCGCCGAAGGTCTTGGATATGCCGGTCATGCGGACCGCAGCGGCGCTCGTGCTCATCCCACCTTCTCCCACAGTCCGGTTTCACCGGAACGGATGAGGGCGTCGGCGACGAGTTCCGTCAGCAAGCCGTCCTCGAAATTGGGGCTCGGCTGCCGGTTCTTCGCGATGGCCGAGAAGAAATCGTAGCATTCGACGATCTTCGTTTCCGAATAGCCGATACCGAGGCCGGGGATCGGCCAGAGACCGTTGCCATAAGGATGCGCGGGGCCGGTATAGACAGTGCGGAAACCGCGCGCATCCGCCGGGTCGTCGGCGAACATCACCTGAAGCTCGTCACGGCGTTCGTAGTTGAAGTGGATAGAGCCTTTGGTGCCATGGATTTCCAGCGTGATGAAATTGTTGCGGCCATAGGCGTTGCGGGTCGCTTCGAGGCTGCCGATCGCGCCGCCTTCGAATTTCAGCATCGAGATGACCTCGTCATCGACATCAACCTCGCCGCGTTCGGCATCTGCGGCCTTTTCCGCCGCGCCGAGCTTGTCGACGCCGCCCTGCTGCAGCGGCCGTGTCTTGTTGTAGGTCGTCGTGATCGCGTTGACCTCGGCGATCGGGCCGACGAGATAATGGGCGAGATCGACGACATGGGTGGCGATGTCGCCGACCGTGCCGGAGCCGGCAATCTTCTTCTGGAAGCGCCAGGAGAGGGGTGAATCCGGATCGGCCGACCAGTCCTGCAGATAGGTGCCGCGGAAATTCAGAATCCGGCCGATCCGGCCCTCGTCGATGTACTTCTTCGCGAGCGCCACGGCCGGCGTGCGGCGATAATTGAAGGCCACCATGTGGATGACGCCCGCGGCTTTCACCGCCTCATGCATCGCCCTCGCCTCCTCGACGGTGCGGGCAAGCGGCTTTTCGCAGATGATGTGCTTGCCGGCCTTGGCGGCCGCAATGGCGATCTCGGCATGCACGTTGTTCGGCGTGCAGATATCGACGACGTCGATATCCGGCCGGTTCACGACAGCCCGCCAGTCCGACGACGCTTCCTCGAAACCGTAGCGCTCGCGCGCTTCCTCGGCCATGCCGTCGGTCACATCGACGACGACCTTGCGGTGGGGAATGGCCGGTGCGGGCCAGAAGAACATTGGCATGGAGGCATAGGCCATGGCATGCGCCTTGCCCATGAAGCCGCCACCGATCATGGCGACGTTCATAACTTTGGTCATCGTTTTCTCCTGAAAAAAGCTCGCCCCTTGGGCGCCAAGTTCGATTACCGGCAAAGGCCGGATCGTGTCGGATACGGGGCGCGAGAGGCGCCCCGTATCCTGCGGATCACTGGCCGAGGCTCGTCTTGATGTTGTCGGTCGCCTCGGTGGAATAGACCGCCTTCCAGCCGTCGAGCAGAGTGTCCCGGGTCACCGGAAGGGCCGGCAGAGCGACAAAGGCTGGCGCTTCCTTGCCGAGCAGCGCATAGCCGGCCAGCTTGGCCTCGACGACACCGGCATCATAAGGCCGTTGTGCGCCGAGCCCCTTGATGAAGCCGCCCTGGGCCATCGAGATCGCCACGTTTTCCCCGAGGTCGATCGTGGTGATGACAAGATCGTCGCGACCCGCGACACGCGCCGCCGAAATCACGCCTTCGGCCGGCACGTCCCAGACCGCCCAGATGCCCTTGATGGTGGGGTTGGACGTGAGGATCGCAGACGCTGCCTTTTCCGCATCGCCCGAGAAATCAGGTCCGCCGATGCCCTGCTCGGCCACGATCTTGATATTCGGATAGTCGGAGGCGATGGTCGCCTTGAAGGCATCGTAACGCTGCTTGGTGACGAAGAAATCGGCGGCATGGAACACAAGCCCGATATCGCCCTCCCCGTTCAGCGCCTTCGCCATCAGATGCGCCGAGGCCACGCCATTGCCGTAGTTGTCGGCAGATACGACCGACACATAGTCCTTGCCGGCTTCAAAGCCGGTCGGCACGTTGTCCATGAAGACGAGTTTGGTGCCAGCCTCTGCGGCTGCCTTGTAGGCCGCAGCCGTCGCTGTCGGATCCGTCGGGATCGAGACGATGACATTTGGCTTCTGCGCCATGATGGTCTCAAGGTCGGAGACCTGTTTTTCCGGCTTGAAGCCGGCATCGGTCACCGCAAGCACCTTGATGCCCATCGCGGCGAATTGGGTCTGAAGGCCGTTGATCTGGGCGCGTGACCAGTCGTTGCCACCGTAGTGCATGACGATCGCGGCCGTCGCATTCATGGCCTTGATCTTCGCCAGCTCCTCGTCGGACAGAGTAACGTCGGCGGCCGGCGAAGGATCTTCGCCCGACGGCCCCTTGGACAGGACCGTTTGCTGAAGCGCGGCCAGTGCGCTGTCAGGATCGGCCAAGGCCGGCGCTCCATAGGTGCAGGCAAGCGCCAACACGGCGGCAGTGCCCAACAGGGTTCTTCTCTTCATCATCACTTTCTCCTCCCGAAAGTGGGGCATGCGCCCCGGTCGCGGCCGTCAGGCCGATTTGAGATAGGTCATGCTCGCCTTCGCACCTTCGAGTGGGTCAGACCACGAATCGAGCTCCGTGCAGACCCAGCCATCGAAGCCAACCTCCCGAAGGGCCGCGATGATGTCGTCCGTCGGCACGTCGCCGCGATCGATCGGTGTGAAGGCGAATGGCTCCTTCTGGAACCCCTTGAGATGGACATAGGAAATGCGTGCCGCATGCTCGCGGACGAGTGCGGCGGGATCCCCTCCGGCCGCGGCGAGATGGGCCGTGTCCGGGCAGAAATGAATGCCGGTAAGCGCAAAGATCTTGCGCACCTCGGCCGGTCCCTCGACGATTGTTGAAAGATGCGGGTGGTAGTGTGCGGTAAGGCCGCGCGCCTCGGCGATTTCCTTCACGCGGTCGAGCGCGGCTGCAAGCTTGTGATAGTCGGCCTCGCGGATGCCATCGAAGCGCTTTGCGCCACCACCGACAACCAGATGCGGAGCGCCGAGTTCGGCAGCACGATCCGCCGCGCGGGTCACCCGGGCCAGTTCCTCCGGCAGAATATCGTCGAAGATGAAGTTGCCGCCGGCATAGGTTGCCACGAGCGTCAGCCCGCAGTCTTCAAGCAGAGCCCGCATCTCGTCCAGGCTGAAATCGAGAAGGTTGCCGTCGAAGAGCTCGACGCCCTCATAACCCGCCGACGCGATGTCCGCGAAGGCGCGGCGCATGTCGCCAAAGGTGCGGTAGGCAAGATTGGTGATTGACGTGACGCCGACCGCGTCTCCGCCAAGACTGCCCCAGCAGTTCGCATGATAGGCGAGCTTGAAGTTCGACATCGGCGCCTCCTCCCAGTGACCGTGTTGATGTGAGTAGTCTTACGTCCGGAAAAAGTCCATGTCAATTATTTAACTGCATAACTGCGCATACTTTTGCATATTTAATGCAAAAGATCGGTGTTGCCAGCCGAAAGTCTCCGTCTTAATAAGGATGGAGAGGGCGAATCCGCCGGAAGGAAGAAGTCATGGCGACGACGGCAACCGCGGCAAATGACGCCGCTCCCCGCCGCAAAGGTCGGCCGCGCGTCACCGAGACCGCGGCGCCGAGCCTTGTCGAAATTCTCAATCTGGTGCGGACAGAACAGGCCACCACACGCCAGGAGATCGAGCGCCAGAGTGAACTCGGCCGCGCAGTCGTCGCAGACCGCTTGGGTACGCTCGGCGAACTCGGTCTGGTCGACGAAAGCGAACTCGGCGCCGCATCCGGTGGGCGCGCGCCGCGCCTCGTCCGTTTTGCCGCAGATCGTGGCCGGATCCTCGTTGCCACGCTCGACCAAACCGCGCTCGGCGTCGGGATTGCCGATCTCGGCGGCTCCCTGCTCATGGAGCATCACGAGGCGACTGAGCTCAGCCAACCTGTGTCGGCCCTTGCCGATCGTCTGGTCACGCTTTTTCGCTGGATCCTGGAACGGCATTCGGACATCCAGCTCTACGGCATCTCCATTTCCGTTCCAGGCGCCGTCTCCGACGGTGCCGAGACGCTTTTCCAACGCGCCACGCCTGGCGTTCTGCCCGGCTGGGAGAGTTTTCCGCTTGTCGAAACACTCGTTGGGGCCTTCGATGCACCCGTCTGGCTCCGTTCCAGCGTCGAGACCATGACGATGGGCGAACTGCATGCCGGAGCCGGGCGCAATCAGCGCACCATGATGTTCGTCAAGGTCGGCAAACGCATCGGGGCCGGGCTGGCAAGCGACGGAATTCTCTTTCGTGGCGCGCAGGGGGCCGTCGGCCTTATCGGCTCCGTTCCGGTGACTGTCGGCGACAGGACGGGCACGCTGGAGGCGATGGCGGGGTCGGACCACATTGCCCAGGATGGCAGGCTGGCAGCAGAGAACGGCACCAGCCCGATACTTGCCGAGCTCATTCGACGCGGTGCCGAGATCACGGCGCTGGAAGTCGCCCAGGCCGCACAGATGGGCGATGCCGCCGCCATCGATATCCTGGCACAGAGCGGCCGGCTGATCGGCCAGGTGGTTGCGACGCTCGCCAACATGTTGAACCCCGCGCTCATCGTGCTGTCCGGCTCGATCGCGCAGACCAATGACATTCTTCTCGCCTCCGCGCGGGAGGCCATCTACGGTGCCTGCCACCCCCTCGTCAGCCGCGACATGCAGATCATCCGCTCCCAGATGGGCAGCTCTTCAGGTCTTGTCGGGGCCGCAATCGTTGCGTCCGAGGGGCTGTTCGCACCACCGATGCTGAAAGACTGGATCATGGCCGGGCAGCCTCAGGCGCATCCGCTTTTCCAGGAGATGAAAAAGGAAATTGCCCGGCGAAAGGTCATCGAGGGGGATATTGTCCGGCCGCCGGATATGTGAGGAGGATTGAATGACGATTGCGGGTCTCGGCCCTCATGGGGAGCGGGCATCGGCGCCCGAACGGGTTCTGCTGCTGCCGGAGGACATGGAGCGGGCGCGAGCCAGTGGCTTGCGGGTCGCGGTCGTGCTGCACACGCTCGAAAGCGACTGGGCCAAACAGCAGCTTTCCGGCATCATCGGCATGCTCGGCAATTGCGGGGTCGCGGTGATTGACGTGATCGATTGCGCCTTCACGCCGGAGGTCCAGATCGAGGCGCTAGGGCGACTGATCGAGGAAGCACCGGATGCCATCATATCCCTGCCCGTCGCCAACTCGAAAGTGGCAGCGGCCCATGCGCGCGTGTCTGCGGCCGGCATAAAACTCATTCTGCTCGACAACGCACCGACCGGGCTTCTTCCGGGAAAGGACTACATCTCTCTCGTCTCGGCGGACAATTTCGGCCTCGGCAAGATCGCCGCGGAAGGCTTGTCGCCGCATCTGCCTGATGGCGCGGAGGTCGGCGTCCTCGGCTATGACGCCGATTTCTTCGCGACCAACGAGCGGGAAATCGCCTTCGTCAAATGGATGCAGGTCAACCGTCCGGACGTGTCTCTGCGCGTCCAGCGGTTTCCATCCCTGTCGGCAGTTGCCGCAACCACGCGCGCCCTTGCCGAAGCCCATCCGGATCTCGCCGGCCTCTTTGTCGTCTGGGACACGCCGGCAATGATGGCCGCCGGCGTTCTCAAACCGCTCGGGCGCAAGATTCCGATGACGACCGTAGATCTCGGCCATGCGGCGGCGATCGGGCTCGCTGCCAGCGATCCCCTCGTCGCGATTGCCGCCCAGCAGCCGTTCCGCCAGGGTGAGAGCGCAGCCTCCATCACAGTGACCGCGCTTCTCGGCAGGCCGGCCCCCGACTGGGTCGCGCTTCCCGGCCTTGCTGTCACCGCAAGCAATGTGGTGGAGTGCTTCCAGACCGTGTGGCGAGCGCCGGCACCCCAGGAAGTTCTCCGAAGGCTCAGGCTCGTCGGCCTGAAGACATCCGATCAACACCCGTCTTGAGCGGGAAAGCTCTTTCGAACTTGTAGTTTCTGCGGAACAACCCAATATTTAAGCAATGTCGAATGCTTTACGCATCGCACGTGGTCGCTTCGGGAGAGTGGCGCTGCTGGATATGGATCGGCCCCTGGTGCGGCACGCGCATCCGCATTGCCATGTGCTGTTGAAGGTCGAGGGTGCAGACACGCAGTTTTCAGTGCGCGACCGGCTCGTGCCTCTCACGGACGAAAGCGCCGTACTGATCAATGCCTGGGAGCCGCATGCCTATGCGCATGACCAGGCGCGACCGAAGACGGTGATCCTGGCGCTCTACATCGAGCCGCAATGGCTCGGCCATTTCCGGCCGAACTGGGCGGCAAGCCACGCGCCTGACTTCTTCGCCTCGAATGTCGGCTCGATCACCCCCGACATCCGTTCGCGCACCCGCACGCTTGCGGAGGCCATGGTGAAGGACCCGAACAGCGCCGAAGTGCATGAGGTGCTTCTCGGTGAACTGATGGTCGCCGTCATCGAACGCTTCGCCGACTGGCGGGCCGTGCCCAATTCGATCCGCGATCTCGCAGCACGCCCGCTGCTCGACTTTCGTATCCGCAAGGCCGTCGAGCGCATGAAGGCGGCGCCTGGCGAGATCGCCGATCTCGACCTTCTCGCGACCGATATCGGCCTGTCGCGGGCACATTTCTTCCGGCTGTTCGAGACCTCGATGGGTGTGACGCCGCGGGTCTTCCTCAATGTGCAGCGCCTGGAACGGGCGGTATCCGCCGTTGTCGACGGAACGGAGAGCTTCGCGGCGATCGGCGACCAGCTCGGCTTTTCCGTGCCGGCTCATTTCTCGCGCTTCTTCCATGATCATGCCGGTTCCTCGCCAAGCATCTTCCGCGCCGTCAGCCGGCTCTCAGGCGACGATTTTGAGACTCCTCGGTAAGGTCTGATACGCGGCGGTATCGCCCGATTGTGTCCCCTCCTTCACCTTCTCCCCACGGCACCCCGCCACCAACGGGTGCGGGAGGAGCACATGAAGAGCTTGGAGACGCCGGGTGGCCTGATCGGCCGGACCGTGGAACGTGTCGAGGATGCCGGACTTCTGACCGGCCGCGGCCGCTACATCGACGACCTGCCCGTCCGGCGCGACACCGCCCATCTGGCGATCCTGCGCTCGCCGCATGGCCATGCCGAAATCCGTTCGATCAATACGACTGATGCCCGGGCACTGCCCGGCGTCTCCGCTGTGCTGACCGGGGACGATGTTGCGCGGCTCACCCGCAGCATGACCGTGGGGGTCAAGGCGAATGTCGAATGCTGGCCGATCGCCCGGGACCGGGTACGCTATGTCGGTGAACCCGTGGCCCTTGTCGTTGCCGAGAACCGCTATGTTGCAGAAGATGCGCTCGATCTGATCGAGGTCGAGTACGAGACCCTGGCCGCCATTGTCGATCCCGAGAAGGCACTCGCAACAGACGCACCGGTCTTGCATCCGTCGCTCGGCACCAACCTCATCAACGAGCGCAGCTTTCGTTACGGGGACCCTGAAGCAGCGCTTGCGACTGCCGACCACCGCATTTCCATCCGCATCGCCTATCCCCGCAATTCCTGCACGCCGATCGAGACCTACGGTGTCATCGCTGAATACGATCCAAGTGAGGACGCCTATGACGTCACGGCGAATTTTCAGGGACCGTTCTCGATCCATGCCGTGATTTCCCGCGCGGTGAACGTGCCGGGCAACCGCATGCGGCTGCGCACGCCGCCTGATTCCGGCGGCTCCTTCGGCATCAAGCAGGGCGTCTTTCCCTACGTCATCCTCGCCGCCGTCGCCGCCCGCGTTGCAGGACGGCCGGTGAAATGGATCGAGGACCGGCTCGAACACCTGACGGCCTCCGTTTCGGCGACCAACCGCGTGACGACACTCGAGGCAGCCGTTGCCGCCGACGGCCGCATCACAGCACTCTGTTGGGATCAACTGGAGGATTGCGGCGCCCATCTGCGCGCACCGGAGCCGGCGACGCTCTACCGGATGCATGGCAACATGACCGGCGCCTATGCGATCGAAAACGTCGCCATCCGCAACCGCGTCGTGCTGACCAACAAGACGCCGACCGGGCTCAATCGCGGCTTCGGCGGACCGCAGGTCTACTTCGCGCTCGAACGGCTCGTCCACAAGATCGCCGACGAACTTGGCCTCGACAGGCTTCAAGTCATCCGCCGCAACCTCGTGCCGGCCGACGCCTTTCCCTATCGAACAGCGACCGGCGGGCTTTTGGATTCGGGCGACTATCAAACCGCAATCGACCGCGCCTGTTCGGAAGGAGGACTGGATGCTCTGAGGCTGCGAAGGGATCAAGCGCGTGCAGAAGGGCGCCTCTACGGCATCGGTTATGCGACGGTTGTCGAGCCGAGCGTCTCCAACATGGGCTATATCACGACGGTCCTGACGCCGGAGGAAAGAGCGAAGGCGGGTCCGAAGAACGGCGCCCAGTCCGTCGCAACGGTGGCCATCGATCCACTCGGCTCCGTCACCGTCAAGGTTGCGTCAGTACCGCAGGGCCAGGGCCATCGCACAGTTCTGGCGCAGGTCGTCGCCGAGCGGCTCGGCCTTCCCCTGGAGACCGTGCGCGTCAATACCGAACTCGACACGGCACGCGACGCCTGGTCGATTGCCTCGGGCAATTATGCAAGCCGGTTTGCTGCAGCCGTCGCCGGTGCTGCGGCACTTGCCACCGACCGTATCAGGGAACGTCTTGCAGCGATCGCCGCAAGCCAGCTCAATGTCACGGCGGATCGCATAGACTTCAAAGCCGGAAAGCTTTTCGATCGCGACAATCCTGACAATGCCATCTCGTTTGGGCGTGTGGCGGCTGCAAGCCACTGGGCGCCAGGCACCCTGCCTGATGGAACCGACCAGACCATCCGCGAAACGGTTTTCTGGACGCCGGAGCAACTCGAGGCGCCGACAGCAGCGGACGGCATCAACTCGTCGCTTTGCCATGGCTTCATCTTCGACATCTGCGGCGTGGAGATCGACCGGGCGACCGGCCAGGTCCGCATCGACCGCTACGTGACGATGCATGACTGCGGCCGCATCCTGCATCCCGGCATGGTCGACGGCCAGGTCCGCGGCGGCTTCGCCCAAGCCGTCGGTGCCGCACTCTACGAGGAATATGCCTATAGCGGCGACGGCAGTTTCCTGACCGGCACGCTCGCCGACTATCTGATCCCGACCGTCATGGAGACGCCGGAACCACTGATCCTCCATCACGAAACGCCATCGCCCTTCACGCCGCTGGGCGCCAAGGGCGTCGGCGAGGGCAATTGCATGTCGACGCCGGTCTGCATCGCCAATGCCGTCGCCGATGCACTCGGCGTCGAGGACATCCGGCTGCCGCTGTCGCCAAGCCGAGTCAGCGAATGGCTCTATGGCGAGGAGCGCCCGCCGTCGAAACCTCAGGATTCGCCCCCCGTCGCCACCGGCGCTTCGGGCGAACGGTTGCTGACGGGCTCGGGCTCGGCCGACGTCGTCGCCACGCGTGAGTCCGTCTGGACGATGCTGCTCGACCCGAACACGCTGAAGGCCATCATTCCAGGCGCACATGAGGTCCGAAAGGTCTCCGACACGCATTTTCGCGCCGAGGTCACGCTCGGCATCGGTCCGGTCAAGGGCCGATACCGCGCCGACATCCGCCTCTCTGACATGGTGGCACCGGAAGCGGTCACGCTGTCCGGCGGCACAGAGGGCGCACTCGGTTCCGGTCGCGGCACGGGCCGTGTCACGCTGACCGAAACGGCGACCGGCACCCGCATAGACTATCGATATGAGGCCGCGATCGGCGGCAAGGTCGCCTCTGTGGGTGGCCGACTTCTTGACGGCGCGGCGCGCGTGGTGATCGGACAGTTCTTCCAGGCGCTCGCCCGTCATGCCGGCGGCGGAGGGCCTCCCAGCGCCGCCGCCGGCTTCACTCAACGGCTTTTGAGCCTGTTCAGGAGGCGCAGATGAAGCCTGCATCCTTCGATTTCCTCTGCCCGGACACGCTGGAGGAAGCGCTTTCCGCACTCGCCGAGGGCGGCGGTGAGGCTCGCGTCATCGCCGGCGGGCAGTCTCTGGTGCCGATGCTCAACATGCGGCTCGCCCGTCCCGGCCTGCTGGTCGACATCATGCGGCTCGAGGCATTGCGCCGGATCGATACCTCGGGCGACGAGATCACCGTTGGCGCCGGCGTGCGGCAGGCAGAACTGGAAGCCTGGACAAATCTTTCGCGCGACCTGCCGCTTCTGGCCGCCGCCTTCCCCTGGCTCGGCCATGTGCAGACCCGGGCGCGCGGCACGGTCTGCGGCTCTGTCGCCCATGCCGACCCGAGCGCAGAGTTGCCGCTTTCCCTGGTGACGCTCGGTGGTGCGGTGAGCCTGCGCAGCCGAAAGCAGAAGCGCAAGGTCAAGGCGGACGACTTCTTCATCGGCATGATGGCGACCGATCTCGCCGAGGGCGAGATGATTGAAGCCGTGCATTTCCCCAAAGCCCGGCCCGGCAGCGGTTATGCCTTCCGCGAGATTGGCCGGAGACATGGCGATTTCGCCATCGTCGCCTGCGCTGCCGTCGCCAATGAAAAGGGATTGCGGCTCGGCATTGCAGGGGTCGATGACCGGCCGCGCGTCTTTTCGCTGCCGGCACTCGACGACGACCAGTTCGACGATGCCCTCAACGATATCGCCTGGTCGCTGAACGCCCGCGACGACATTCACGCCAGCGCCCGCTACCGGCGCGAACTGGTCCGCAATCTCGGTCGCGAGACCCTCAAGGAGGCAAGCCGATGCCGCGCATGAACGCTGCCCAGAGGCATGGGATCGAGTTCACGCTGAACGGCCAGAAGGTCCGTGCAGAGGCCGAAAACCGCATGCTGCTCTCGGACCTGCTGCGCCACGAAGTCGGGCTGACCGGCACCCATGTCGGCTGCGAGCACGGCGTCTGCGGCGCCTGCACCGTGCAGATCGACGGAAAGCCGGCACGCGCCTGCCTGACGCTTGCCCAGCAGGTGCGCGGCAGCGATGTGCGGACCGTGGAAGCGCTGGCCCCCGGTCCAGCCGAGCTTTCCCCGCTTCAGGCGGCCTTTCGCCGCCATCACGGCCTGCAATGCGGCTTCTGTACGCCCGGCATCCTGATGTCGCTCGACGCGCTCTTGCGCGAGCAGCCGGACGCCGGCCGGGAAGAGATACGCGAACACCTCTCCGGCCATCTCTGCCGGTGCACGGGCTACGCAACCATCGTCGAGGCGGCGCTCGCCGCCGCGGAGGAACAACGGAAGGAGGAGACACCCAATGCTTGATCTAGGAACGAGCTTCCTCGCGAGCGTGGAGCGCGACCCGGACGCGCTCGCGATCGTCGATGGGGAGATACGACTGAGCTATCGCCAATGGTATGACAAGGTTTCGGCACTTGCCGCGGCCCTTCGCGAGACTGGCCTGCAGCGCGGAGACCATGTGCTGACCGCCATGCAGAACCGTTGGGAGAACGCGTCGCTGCACTGGGCCTGCCAGTTTCTCGGCCTCGTCGTCACACCGCTCAACTGGCGGGCGAAGGCCGATGAGATCGATTTCGGCATCGAGGATGCCGATGCAAAGGCCGTGTTCTACGAGGCATCGACGCAAGAGGCCGTGCGCCTGTCGCGGCTGGCGCAGGACTTGCCACAATTCTCTGCCGACGCGCTCGCCGATATCATGCAAGGAAAGGCCCCCGATGTGGTGCCTGTCGCCGACGCTGCCGACTGGTCGCTGATGCTCTACACGTCAGGCACGACCTCGAAGCCGAAGGGCGTGCCACGCCGTCACCGCGCCGAACGCGCTGGCGCTATCGCCCATGTGGCGCAGAACCTCTACCGGCACGGCGAGTGCACGCTCGGTGTCATGCCGCTCTACCACACGATGGGCGTGCGCTCCCTGATCGCATCCTCGCTGATCGGCGGCACCTTCGTCTGCCTGCCGCGCTTCGACGTGGCAAAGGCGCTCGACCTGATCGAAGAGGAGAAGATCACCAATCTGTACCTCGTGCCGACACTCTACCACGACCTCGTGCATCACGAGGCGTTCTCGCCCGAACGCGTCGCCTCCGTCACCAAGCTCGGCTATGCCGGCGCCTCGATGACCGACGGATTGCTGAAGCGGCTGGACCAGACCTTCCGGCCGGAGCTCTTTGTCAACCACTATGGTTCGTCGGAAATCTACACCTTCACGATCGAGCAGACGGCAGCCGGGAAACCCGGCTCTGCCGGCCGCGCCGGCATCAACCAGACGATCCGCGTCGTGAAGCTCGGCAGCCGCAATCCGGACGAACGGGCTGAAGTCGGCGAGGAAGGCGAGATCATCGCGCTGATGAAAAGCGACGAGGCCTTCGAAGGTTACTGGAAGCGGCCCGATGCGGACGCCAAGGCACTTCACGGCGGCTGGTACTTCACCGGCGACACCGGTTTGGTCGACCAGGACGGTGATCTCTTCGTCACCGGCCGGGCCGACGACATGATCATCACCGGCGGCGAGAACGTATCGCCGGTCGAGGTGGAAAGCTGCCTGTCGCTGCATGAGGGCGTCGCCGAAGTCGCCGTCGTCGGCCTGCCCGACGAACGCTGGGGCAAGATCGTCGTCGCCTTCGTCAAGCGGCGGGGGGATGTCACGGCCGAGGACCTCGACCGCCATTGCCGCGATTCCGGTCTCGCCAATTTCCGCCGCCCACGCCGCATCGTCTTCGTCGAAGCGATCCCGAAATCACCCGTCGGCAAGCTGCTACGCCGCCTTCTGGTGGCCGGCGAATACACCGCGGAACGCATTCCCGAACACCAGTGAGCGGCCAGAACGCCACAAGACCCATGAAAGGACATTCCATGCCCGAACACGTCACATTCCAGGACCCGCGTCTCGCCGAACTCGACGGCTTCACCGTCACGATCGACACGGAACGCCAGCGCGCCGACATCACGCTCGACCGTCCGCCCTACAATGTCGTCTCCATGCTGGCACGCGACCAGTTGCGCCTCGTCTTCGAGGCCCTCGACGAGGACGATCGCGTGCGCATTATCGTCGTTGCCGGCAAGGGCGAGCACTTCTCGTCGGGCGGGAACATCAAGGGCTTTCTCGAGGCGAGCCCGGAGCATGTCTCGCACCTCGCCTGGAACATCGCGGCACCCACGCGCTGCTCCAAGCCGGTCATCGCCGCCAATCGCGGCTTTTGCTTCGGCGTCGGCTTCGAACTGTCGCTTGCGTGCGACTTCCGCATCGCGACAGAAACCACGCGCTACGCCCTGCCCGAACAGAAGCTCGGCCAGATCCCGGGCTCCGGCGGCTCGGCGCGCCTCCAGAAAATGGTCGGCGTCACCCGCACCAAGAACATCGTGATGCGATCGAAGCGGGTTACCGGCCAGGAAGCCTATGACTGGGGCATCGCCTCAGAAATCGTTGCGGATGCCGATCTGGAAAAGGCCGTCGATGCGCTGGTCGAGGAGTTGATCGGCTTCTCGCCGCTGGCCCAGCGGACGGCGAAAAAGCTCCTGAACGATACCGACGACGCCTCGCTTTCAACGGCCATCGAACTCGAAGGCCATTGCTACAGCCGGCTTCGCACATCCGAGGATTTCCGCGAAGGCGTGCTCGCCTTCCACGAAAAGCGCGCGCCGGCCTTCGTCGGACGCTGAACCACAGGCCGGGCAGGAACCCGGCTTCATTTTCCAGGAGGAGGAAGCGGCCTCGTATCCGCTTCGGGAGGATTGAGAATGGACACCACACAGCAGACGATACAGGAAAAACGCCTTGTCGAACGGGGACCTGGCATAGCATCGGGTCTACGCGACCTGCCGAAACATCTCGGCATCAAGACGATGAGTGCCGGACTTGTCGCGGCCATCTTCGGCTGCTCCGGCCCTGCCCTCATCGTCATCGGCGCAGCCGAGGCAGGCCAATTGACCAACGGCCAGACCGTCGCCTGGCTATTTGCGATCTACGTGCTCGGCGGGATCATCAGCCTGCTGCTCGCGCTCCACTACAAGCAGCCGGTCAACGGCGCCTACTCTATCCCGGGTGCAGCCCTCGTTGCCGGCTCGCTTGCGACCATTCCCTTCAACGAAGCCGTCGGCGCATTTATCCTGGCGGGCCTGCTGGTGCTATTGCTCGGGGTTACCGGGCTCATCGGCAAGGTGATGCGCTGGCTGCCGATGCCGATCGTCATGGCGATGATCGCCGGTGCATTGATCCGCTTTGCGACAGGCGCCGTCAATGCACTCGGCACGGCACCGCTTATCGCGGGAGCCGCGATCCTCGCCTTCTTCGTCTCGATGCGGCTGACCAAGACCATCCCGCCAGTGCTGGCCGCTCTCGTCGCCGGCCTGATCGCGGCTTTCGCGACGGGAGCGGTTGGGGGCGGAGCGGCCAACATCGCCTTCGCAGCACCGGAATTCACGATGCCGGTGTTTTCCATCGATGCCTTCTTCGCAATCGCCATCCCGCTCGCCCTTCTCGTGATCGGCGCCGAGAACGCGCAGGCGACCGGGGTGCTGATGGCGGAAGGCTACAAGCCGCCGGTCAACGCGATGACGATCATTTCCGGCATCGGCGGCGTTGCGGCCGGCATCCTCGGCGGCCACAATGCCAATATCGCAGGTCCGATGACGGCGATTTGTTCGTCCGAACAGGCCGGTGAAAACAAGGAAGGGCGCTATGCCGCGACGGTCGTCAACGGCCTGCTCTTCGCCGCCTTCGGTCTGATCGCGGGTGCTGCCGTTCCGATCGTGCTCAGCCTGCCGTCCGCCCTCATCGGCACGGTCGCCGGCCTCGCCATGATCGGCGTGCTCCTGTCGGCCTTCCAGAACGCCTTCGGCAAGTCGCTCGGCAATCAGACGGGCGCCTTCGTCGCCCTTGCGGTCGCCATGTCGAATGTCACGCTCCTCGGCATCAGCGCACCCTTCTGGGCCCTGGTCGCCGGCGTGATCGTCTCGGCCCTGGTCGAGGCGGGAAACTTCGGAGAGAAACAGCCCGCGTGATTGCAGGTCACCGTTAGCGGACACAAGCGTCGAAGGTGCCCCCATTACGGACCCATATGAGTGGGGGCGTCATCGAGTACATCAAGCTAGGAACTGCCTAGGAACTGCAAGTCTGATGTCGGAGAGCGGATATGAATGCCGCTCTCTGACATGCTGACGTCAGCCCAAAGCCAAAACACAAAGGTGAAATCCACGGTCGCTCGCGGCAGAGAATATAAGGAAATCAGAGGAATTTCTCCTACGTAATTGAAATAATTAGATAATCACAGCTCTCCAGGCAGGCCGCAATAGGTCGGTTTTCCGCTGAAATTCAGCGGCTGTTTCTCACAGCGAAAAGCGACGTCTCCTCGATAACTTGAGCAATCATGGCTGCTGTTCGTCAGGCCATCTGTCGTGCTTAGGACAGGTGCCCTACCCAACTCGGCTGCGCCCGGGGGAAACAAGAGCCTTTTTCGACCGTCGACTCAACGGAAGACAGCAGACGTAGTTGTCTGACCAACCCCACCTATTTACGGCCATAACGAAACCAGATGACTGGATCAGCTTTTTTCATATGACCTTGACCCCCTGAAACATTGACAGTTTCGTCTTCATGGCCTCAACTGAAATTGTCAGACATCTTACATATATGGGAACAGCGTCTGTCCGTTTACAGGAGGAATGTCATGAAGAAGTTCATCACGGGCTTGGCCCTCGGGGCCGCCGCTCTCGCGATGGCGACCGCAGCACATGCGGGCGCAACGCTCGACCGCGTCATGGAGAAGAAGGCGATGGTCGTTGCGACCAACAGTGGCTGGCCACCGCAGAGCTATCTCGACGACAGCAACGAGATGGTGGGATTCGATATCGACGTGTCGAAGGAGATTGCCAAGCGCCTCGGTGTCGAGGTGAGCTTCGAAACGCCGGACTGGGCGACTTTGACCGGCGGCCGCTGGCAGGGGCGCTATGATCTCGGCGTGGGTTCCGTGACCCCAACGAAGGCCCGCGCGCAGGTCATCGACTTTGTCGGCATCTACTATTTCAGCCCGTACGTCTACGTTCTGCACAAAGACAGCACCGCCCAGTCGGTCGACGATCTGAAGGGCAAGATCATTGGCGTCGAGACCGCCACGACGTCCGAGGACTTCATCAATCGCAGGCTCGAAATCGATGCACCCGGCCTGCCCCCGGTCGAATACAAGCTGGAGCCCGGCGAGGTGCGCACGTTTGCCGATTCCATGCTGCCGTTTGACGACTTGCGCCTCGGTCCCGGCGTTCGGCTCGATGCCGTGATTGCGCCCGAACAGACCGCGCTCAATGCCATCAAGAACGGTTATCCGCTGCGCATACTGGAAGGTGACTATGCCTTCCGCGAGCCTCTCGTCGTCATCGCCGAGAAGGTCGATCCGGAATGGACCGCAAAGGTTGGTGGCATCATCGAGGAGATGAAGAAAGACGGCACTTTGTCCTCGCTTACCACCAAGTGGTACGGCAAGGATTATAGCGCCAACTGACCCGACGGGCGTGGAGAGGCAACTCTCCATGCCCCAAAACGCCCGGTGCCCCATGAACTATCCCGACACCTATTATTCCCGCACGCTCACCGAACGAAAGGAGCGTCCAGCGCTCTCAGGCAGCGTCGATTGCGATACGGTCGTGATTGGCGGTGGCCTTGCCGGTCTCACCACCGCCCTTCAACTGGCCCGCGCTGGACAGAAGGTTGTCGTGCTGGAGGCGAAGTCCGTCGGCTTCGGCGCATCCGGTCGCAACGGCGGCTTCGTCAGTGCTGGTTACGCGACAGGTGTCGAGCAGATTGCACGGATGAGCAGCGCCGAGACCGCACGCCAGCTCTATCTGATGTCGATCGAAGGCGTCGACTTTGTCCGAGACACCATTGCGCGGCTTGGCATTTCAGGGGCCGATCCGGTGGATGGCGTGACCAGCGTCATGCGTTACGACGACGGAGCCGGCATGCGAAGCCATGCCAGCGAGGTCCACCGGATGTACGGCCAACAGCTTGAATATCTCGATATGATGAGGGTTCGTCAGAACCTCAAGTCGGCCCGCTACTTCCATGGCCTGCGCGACCGCAAGGCGTTTCACATCCATCCGCTGAACTACCTGCGTGGCATTGCAGATGAAATCGAGCGGCTTGGAGGGGTGATCTGTGAGGATTCCCCCGCAGTCTCCACAGATCTTGCCCCTTACCGAAAACAGGTGCGGACCAGCACGGGCGCAGTCGTGGCGCGAACCGTGGTCTTCGCCACCGGTGGATATACCGGTCGGCTGAACCCGCGCCTCAAGCGCGCCATGCTGCCGATCGCGACTTACGTCATGGTCAGCGAGGAGCAACCGCAACTCATTGCGTCGGCGATTGCGACACGTGACGGCATTGGCGACAACCGTCGGGCCGGTGACTATTACCGCCTGGTCGACGGCGGCAGACGCCTTCTCTGGGGCGGACGCATCACGACCCGCGCGGCTTCCACCGCCGGCCTCGTCCAGGAACTCCGCCGCGAGATGACCAATACCTATCCGCAATTACGTGACTTGAAGACGGAACTCGCCTGGTCCGGTCTGATGGCCTATGCGCGCCACCTGATGCCACAGATCGGCGAGATGCAGCCGGGCGTGTGGCATTGCACGGCCTTTGGCGGTCACGGTCTCAACACTACGGCAATCGGCGGCAAGGTGGTGGCAGAAGCGATCCTCGGACAGAGCAATCGGCACCACCTGTTCACGCCTTTCGGACTGGACTGGGCCGGCGGCGTGGCTGGGCTCGCCGTCGCACAACTCACCTACTGGAAGCTCCAGGCGCAGGATTGGTGGCGCGAACGAGCGGCCTGAAAGGACTTAATGCAATGATCGGTCGTCTCATACTCGCGCATCCCGAAGCATCACGACGGATCGGTGGCGCGCTGCTCCTCACACTGGTGGCGGCAGCGCTCTACAGCCTGGGCATCAGTTCCGCCTGGATCGGCAAGCTTGTGCCCGCATCAGGGGGCTTTCTTGCCGACAACCCATCTACCGGAACAGCGCTTTCTGCGGCGGTGGTCGCCGTTGTCATCGCCATCAACTGGAAGCTTCTTCATCTGCTGAAGAGGAAGCACCAGGTCGTTGCCGTGTGGCTGGAGCTGTTTGCCCTGCTGATGGTGTTCTTCCATTCCTTCGACCTGTCGTTTGCATTCATCGCCAAGAAGATCGGCTTCCTGATTATACAGGGCGTGACCACGACGCTCTTCATATCAGCAATCTCGATCATCATCGCGACTGCAATAGCGCTTGCAGGGGCTATCGCAAAGCTTTCGCGCAACGGCGTGATCTATGGTCTAGCGACCTTCTACACATCGCTCTTCCGGGGCCTGCCCCTGCTCATGCAGATCTACATCATCTATCTGGGCCTGCCTCAGGTGGGCTACGTTATCGGCGCCATCCCTGCCGGAATTCTTGCGCTCTCCCTCTGCTACGGCGCCTATATGACAGAGATCTTCCGAGCGGGCATCGAGAGCATCTCCCGGGGTCAGTCGGAGGGCGCCACCGCACTCGGTCTATCGCCGAGCCAGACCATGGGTCTCGTCATCCTGCCCCAGGCCATGCGCGTCATCATTCCACCGACCGGTAACCAGTTCATTGCAATGCTGAAGGACTCATCCCTCGTGTCGGTCGTTGGCGTCTGGGAGATAATGTATCTCGCACGCACCCAAGGGCAGACGGAGTTCCGTCACATCGAGATGCTCATCACCGCCTCGATGATCTACTGGGTCCTGTCTATTGGCCTTGAATTCCTGCAATCCCGGATCGAGGAACGCTTCGGGCGGTTCAATGTCCGTTGACGACAGAGTGACCTGCGCCGCCACCTCAGATATGAGCAGGAGGTGCGACGTTCTTCAGACCCTGGCGACGTTCGCGCCGGCCAGTTTCCCGGCCAGTTGCTGCACTGAGCAGCACCTGGTCTTTCACTTCCTCACGAGGCTGAAGGTGAAATGGCTGCCTCTGTGGTAATCCAATGCATAATTCACCGGCTTGCCCGCGGCGTCGAAGCAGGTTTCCGCAATCAGCAGAGCCGGGCCGAAATCGCGCAGATCGTGGCGCTCGATAACGTCGTCAGGTAGCATGATAGACGAGACCGTAGCGGCAGACATGCGCGGCCGATGCCGGTACTGCTCGAGGAGGTTCAGCAATGAACCGCTCCAGTCTATGTCGTAGAGCTTGGTCGGTATGATGGCGCGCGGCACGTAATCGATACAGTAGAGGATCGGCTGCTCGTCATGCAGTCTCAGCCGCTCGATGCGGATTACCCGAGCCTTAGCCTCAAGGCAAAGCTTCTCCAATACTGTCGGCGGCGGGTCCTCCTCGCTGATCGACAGCACCTTGTTCACAGGTTTGTACCCGTAGTGCTTCGTCATATCGGTGACGCTTTCGAAGACGGTAATCGGTCTGTCCACCTGCACGGCCGACATTGCCGAGATGAACCGCCCCCGGCCATGCTCTACATAGATGATATCATCCTGCTCCAGCAGCTTGAGCGCTTCCCGCAAAGCTGGACGAGAAATGTGAAACCGCTTCGTCAATTGTGCTTCGGTCGGAAGCTTGTCGCCGGGCTTCAGCCCTTCGGCACGAATGAGTTCCGCAACCCGGTCCCGGAGCTGGATCGCCAGTGTTCTGGAATCACGGATCGGTTCGTCCACGGTAACCTCACTCTTTGCCTTCCCTCGTTCTTGTCTGACAAAGATTGGAAGGTCAAGCGGCCGCCGATACCGTCACAAATGCTACCACAGCGCAAAAATGTGCCAGATCCGCTGCCCTGCCCGACTTGACGACAAATGGCAAAGATGTCAGTTGTCTTACAACATTTCAGGTTGCCAGACCTTAAGCGCGTCCATCTACTGGAGAACCGACCATGCTCAATTTCGACGAACAACGTTTCCTCAAGATTCAGGGAGGCGCCGTAGCGCTGCGCAGCGGTCTCGACCGCGCGATCTCGGACTGCCTGGCGGCCGGCTCTGAAAACATCTACTTCCTCGGCACAGGCGGCGCGGCCATTCTGATGCAGCCGGCAGCGCAGCTCCTGCAACGCTGCTCCCGTTTCCCCGCCTTTATCGAAATGCCGGCAGAGCTGACCTTGACGGGTTCTGCCAACCTGACGTCCAAGTCCATCATCGTCATGCCCTCCCTTTCGGGCACGACCAAGGAAAGCGTCGCACTGCTTGCCCAGATGAAGGAGATCGGCGCCACGGTGATCACGCTGGTCGGTCATGCCGACACGCCGCTCGGCAAGGGGGGCGATCATGTCTTCGTTAATTTTGCCGAAGACGACACCTCCTGCGAATCCTTCTATCTGCAGTCGCTGTTCATTGCTCTTTCAATCATGCGTCACCGCGGGGAGATCTCAAACTATGCCGAGATCGCAGCCGAGCTTGAGCGGCTCCCAGCCCTGCTCCTCAACGTGAAGCGCGCCTATGAGCCGAAAGCGGAGGAATTCGCGAAAAAGCTGGCCTCGGCCGACTATCACATCATTACCGGTGCTGGAAACGTCTGGCCGGAAGCCTTCTACTACGGGATGTGCATTCTGGAAGAGATGCAGTGGATCCGCACCCGCCCCGTGCATGCCTCCGATTTCTTCCATGGAACTCTGGAGCTGATCGACAAGAATGTCAGCCTCATCCTGTTCAAGGGCGAAGACGCGCTACGCCCGCTTGCAGAACGCGTAGAGAATTTCGCTCCTTCCTATACCGAGAAGATGACGGTGCTGGACACGGCGGAATTCGAGCTTCCAGGGATCTCACCGGAAGTTCGTGCGCTGATCTCGCCGATCCTGCTCGCCACCGTCCTTGAACGGATCAGTGCGCATCTTGAGGTGATACGCAATCATCCGCTGACGACGCGCCGCTACTACAAACGCGTCGCCTACTGATACGGTTGTTGTCGATTCCGAGGTCGCGCACTTGAGCTGCGCGGCCCCGACGGAAGGTTGCGAGGGGATGACCATGCTCAGGTTTGCGACAGTCGGCGATAATTGCATTGATCGGTTCCGCCCTTCCGGCATGTCACTGATCGGCGGCAATGCCGTGAATGTCGCCGTTCAGCTTGCGCTTCTCGGTCACGAATCCCACTATTTTGGTGCTGTCGGTGACGACGCTGATGGTCATCGCACGATCGAGGAACTGGCCGTCCATGGCGTGCAGGTTGCCAACGTGCAGCTTCGACCGGGCCACACGGCCTTTACCCTGATAGACATCCTCCCATCCGGGGAGCGGGTCTTCGCTCACGAAGACTTCGGCGTCTGCGCCGGATACAGACCCACGTCGGGGGATCTGGAGAAACTCAAGCAGATGGATCACGTCCATATCGGCTGGATGGACGACCAGGGAGCGCTGCGCCGAGAACTCTGCCGCACTGGTGTGAGTGTATCCCAGGACATTTCAGTCAACAGCAACATTCAGAATCTCGTCGTTTCCGGGCTGTCGATCGCATTTGGCTCGGCGGGTGAGGACGATGGGGCGGCAGACGCTATGCTGCACCGGCTGGTCTTCGAGGGCGCCCGACTGGCCGTCGTCACGCGCGGTGCACAAGGAGCGTCCGTGAGCGATGGCAAGCGATCGGTCACGAAAGGCATCGAGCCGATCGAGGTGATCGACACGACAGGTGCCGGCGACAGCTTCATTGCAGGTTTCCTTTCGGCCAACCTCTCGGGTGGTGACTGGGAGACCTGCCTGGAGAGTGGTCGCAGGTTGGCCGCAAGGACCTGCGGGCATGTCGGCGGCTTTCCACAGGCTTAGGGATCGCAATCCTGACCGGCACCCGGCGCGGCGCGCGCGGAATTGATTTCCCGGGCAGGCAGAAAGGGTCAACCTGCCTCCATCGGCAAAATAAATGGTATTTCAAAGCGGTGTCGGGCCCGCGCATAGTGGGCGATGGCCCGGCCAACGACCGGTTCGCGGCAAGCACCGGATGGCCGTCCAGACACTGGACACCACGTCCCGGGGAATGAAGGTTCTGCCGCCAGCTTCATGAACCGAGCAACATGAGGCTACGGACCGCTCCGTAAACCCCATATTCCTCGGCAAACATGTTCACCGGGGTTTCGCGTCGACGCTGCCTAACGTGCCATCCAGCCTCCATCCACCGTAACAATGGTACCGTGCACGTAGTCCGATGCACTCGATGCAAGAAAAACGGCTGGACCAGCCATGTCTCTGGCCTCTCCCCATCGGCCGGCGGGAATACGTGCAAGAATTGAAGCTGCGCGTTCGGGATCGTTGCGAAGAGCCTCGGTATTGTCGGTGGCTATGTAACCCGGAGCGATCGCGTTGACGTTGATGCCCTTTGCTGCCCACTCATTGGCAAGGGCCTTCGCGAGCTGGCCGACACCGCCCTTGCTGGCCGCATAGCCCGGAACGTTGATACCTCCCTGGAACGTCAGCAGAGACGCCGTGAAGATGATCTTGCCCTTGCGGCCCGTCGCAATCATCTGCTTGCCAATGGCTTGCGTCAGAAAGAACTGAGCCGAGAGGTTGGTTTCCAGAACCTCATCCCAGTATTCCGCGGGGTGTTCAGCAGCCGGGGCTCTTTTTATGGTGCCGGCATTGTTGACCAGAATGTCTACGGGAACATCTGACAGTCGCTTACCCAAGTCCAAGACACTACCGCGATCCGAGAAATCGCAAGCAATCCCGGTAAACCGGCGGCCGCAAGCTCGGATGGCGCTCCCGGTTTCCGCACCATCCTCGGGCATGCTCAGGGAGACGCCGATGATGTCGGCGCCAGCTTCTGCAAGGGCCATGGCGATCGCCGCGCCGATACCGCGTCGAGCGCCCGTGACGACGGCGATTTTACCTGTAAGATCGAAGGGACCCATCACACCGTGCCCTCCTGGCAGTTCAACAGCGTCTTCATCGATGTGCCATTCGACTCGAACGATTCGAACGCCCCCTGGATTTCGCTCAAAGGCCGGCGCTCCGTGATGACGCGACCGATCTCCGAACCATGCCGGACGAGCAGATCGATGGCAGCCTCGTAGTCCTGCGGCTCGTAGACCCGTGCGCCGAGCATCTCGATCTCGCGCCAGAAGAAGCGGAAGAGATCGATGACCGGTTTCTTAGCGTGGATGGCGACCATGACCACCCGACCTCGGGTCGAAACAGCCTCCGTCATCAGATCCACGCCCGCCTGGACACCTGAGACCTCGAAGACGACGTCAGCACCCTTCCCGCCCGTGGCCGCCATGACCTCGCGCGCCACGTCGGTTCTGGACGCATCGAACGCGCCGATGCCGAAAGAGGCGGCAAGCGTCAGACGAGAGGGGTTGATCTCCGACAGCAGCACCCGCGCGCCGCGTTTGGCTGCCGCAATCGCAATCAGCATGCCGATTGGACCACCACCGATGACCAGAACCGTTTCGCCGGGGGCAAGCCGCGCCCGTTCGATGTCATGGCATGCCACCGCCAGCGGCTCCACAAGGGCTGCGAGATCAAGCGGCATCTCTTCCGGAAGGCTGTGAACGGCATAAGCCGGCACGCTCCAGTAGCGCTGCATCGCGCCGTCGGTATCAAGCCCGAGGAATTTGAGGTTGTGGCAGATATGGCTATGACCGGCATCGCAGGCAGGGCAGTGACCGCAGGGTTTCAATGGGCGGACGACCACCTTGTCGCCGATGGCAAGGCCCGATACACCTGCCCCAAGTGCCGCAACGGTGCCAGACATTTCGTGGCCTATGATGCGGTTTGAACCGACGCGCTGATCCATGGCGCCGTGAAAGACATGCAGATCGGTTCCGCAGATGCCGCACCAGGCAACTTCGATCTGCACCTCATCGGCGGCAGGTGCCAGGACAGGTGCATCCCGCAGTTCGAAGCGGTGGTCGCCTTTGTAATAGGCGGCGATATTCGGCATGATGAACTCCTCAGAAGATTGCATGGGGGGCCAATCGGGCCCAGTCGAATTCCACCCCGGTGCCGGGCATATCCGGCGCCACGGCCCTCGAATGTTCGAGAACGAGCGGTCTTGAGGTGTAGCGGTCGATGGGAAAGCTGTGCACTTCGATCCAGCCGGCATTTGTCTGACCTGCAACGAGGCTGACATGCAGCTCCTGCATGCCATGACTGCAGACGGGAATGTCATGCGCGGCACAGCGCCCAGCCACCGCAAGCCAACCGGTGATCCCGCCGCAGTTGGAGGCATCGGGCTGCAGAAAGGTCAGCTTGGATTGCGCCAGCGCATATTCAAATTCGTGGATCGTATGCAGGTTCTCGCCCATCGCGAGCGGCATTCCGGTCTCATCTGCGATGCGGGCATAGCCGACATAGTCGTCCGGGATGATCGGCTCTTCGAACCAGAGAAGATCGAGCGGCTGAAAAGCTTGTGCGGCCGCGATCGCCTGGGGGACATCAAGCGCGTAGTTCGCGTCGACCATGAACTTGCGGTCTGGACCCAGTAGCGCGCGCACGGCCTCCGCACGGGTCACATCCTCGCGAAGGCTCGGCCGCCCGACCTTGATCTTGACGGCTTCATACCCCTCTTCCAGATAGCCGCCGACATTCTCCAGCAGTCTTTCCAGCGGGAAGTTAAGGTCGATTCCACCCCTGTAGGCCTTGGCGGTTCTGCCGGCGCCGCCTGCCATTTGCCAAAGCGGCAGTGCCTGTACCCGTCCTCTCAAGTCCCAGAGTGCGATATCGACCGCCGAGATCGCGAATGAGGCAATCCCGCCACGGGCGACGTAATGCACGGCCCATTGCATGGCCTCATAGATGTCTTCAACCGGGGTCGCATCGCGGCCAAGGAGCAATGGACGCAGATCATGGTTGATCATCGTGGCAATTGCCCTGCCGCCGAAGCCGCCGGTATACGTATAGCCGGTTCCGACCATGCCGTCGGCCTGGACGATTGTTACAGTGACCAGTTCAAAATGGGTGTGGTCGCCATGTTTGGCATCGGAAAGGACTTCATCCAGGGGCACACGGAACAGCCGTGCCTGCAGGTCAACGATACAGGAGCCGATCATCACGATATTCCTTTCAGGACAGCTTCACGCGTTGCTGGAGACGCGCCTGGAGAATGACGACGCCGAGAAGGAAGGCGCCGCGGATGATCGATTGCCAGTAAGCGGAGAGCGATATCCAGCCGAGGCCGTTTTCGAAGTTCAGGATGTTGAAGACCATGCCAAGCAGCAGAGCGCCTGCGAGCGTTGCTCCGACAGAGCCGGAGCCGCCGGTGAGCAGTGTGCCCCCCACCACGACGGCTGCAATGGCAAACAGCTCCCAGCCCACGCCCTCGGTCGGTTGCCCAGCACCGAACTGGGACGCGAGAACGACACCTGCGAGACCGGCAAGCACACCCGAGGCTGCATAGACGAGCGCCAGGTTACGCTCCACCTTCAGGCCCATCATGCGTGCGGTCTGCTCACCGTCACCCAGTGCGAGGATATGCCTGCCGACCGGACGCTTTTCGAGGACCAGCCAGCCAACCAGATAGGCCAAGCCCGCAATCCATGCGGCGATCGGGAAGCCTAGAAAGTCGTCCTGACCGATGGCTGTGAAGCCTGTTTCATACGAGACGGAGACGGACTGGTTGCCTGCCAGCAGAAGGCCGGTTCCCGAGGCGGCCAGCATTGTCGCCAGCGTTGCGATGAAAGGCTGTATCCGCATCCTGCTTACCAGGAAGCCGTTCAGCAGGCCGACAGCAAGCCCGGCAAGCACGCCGCCGCCGAGACCGGTCGCCCAGTGGTGCCCGGAGAGCAACGCTGCGACAACACTTGCCATGGCGGCAGTTGCGCCGACCGACAGATCAATGCCGCCAGTGATGATCACGAATGTCATCCCGAGCGCAATCAGGGCGAACATGGAATTGTATCTGAGGAAGCTGAGTATGTTGAACGAGGACAAGAAATTGTCATAGCGCAGGCCGCCGAAGATGATCAGGGCGACGAGAGCGAGGATCACACCGATGCGGGCAAGTTCAGCGGGAGATCCAAAGGTGAAGGCATGCATGAGCCTATTCATTTCCGATCCTCAACTCTTGTCTGCACGTTGCTGAATGTAGACGGCGAACACGATGAGACCCGCCTTGACGATCAGGGCGGCTGCGTCCGGAACGCCATTGGCGAGAAGCGTGTAGCGGACAAGCTGGATGACGAAGGCGCCAAGCAAGGTGCCAATGACATTGGCGCGCCCACCGGCCAGCAGTGTCCCGCCCACCGCGACCGCCGCAATGGCGTCCAGCTCCATGCCGAGACCAACGAGATTTGCATCACTTGCCGAGTTGCGGGCGATTACCACCAGCCCTGCAAGGCCGGCCAGCGCTCCGCTGATCATGTAAACACACAGCTTGACCCGTCGCACCGGCAGCCCGGCGAGACGTGCTGCCCGCTCGTTGCCGCCGACGGCTATGATCTGCCGTCCGATCACCGTGTAGCGGGTTACCACCCAGGCGATCACGACGATGACCATCATCAAGATCACCTGTGTGGGTATGCCTGCGACCTTGCCCATGGCGATGAACTGGAAGCTTTCATTCCGGAAGACCTGGAGGTTGCCGTTTGTCATCACCTGCGCAATGCCGCGGCCGGCGATAAAGAGTATGAGCGTAGCGATGATGGGCTGGATGCCGTACCTGATTATGAGCATGCCATTGAAGAGCCCCAGCACCGCCGCAACAGCCACAGGCAGCAGGATCGCGAGCGCGATTGCGATCGGCATCGTCGCTTCTGACCAGGCGGGATGCATGAAGATCATCGGCGCAATGGCGCCCGAGATCGCCATCAATGACCCGACCGAGAGGTCGATCCCGCCGGTCGCGATGACAAGCGTCATTCCAATGGCCACGATGACAATCGTCGCGACCTGGGTCAGGTTGACGGTCAGCGTCTGCATCGAAAGGAAGTTGGGGGTGATGGCGATGTTGAGTGCGACAAGTGCCAGGAAAGCGACAAGTGTTCCATAACGGCTCGCATAGAGAAGGAAGTCTCTGCGGACCCGTGGGACCTCTGCCGTCGATGGGGAAATTTGCGGATTGGTCATATCAGTTCCCCTGATGGGCCATGGCGGAGATCAGAGCGGGTTCACTCAGCTCGCCGCGCGAAAGAACCGCGACGGAACGGCCATCACTGAGGACGCTGACACTGTCACAACAGGCCAGGAGTTCTTCCAGTTCAGAGGAAATCATCAGCACGCTGAGACCCTCATCAGCGAGGTTGCGCAAAAGCTTCAGGATTTCCGACTTGGCGCCGATATCGATCCCACGTGTCGGCTCATCGATGACCAGAATGCGCGGATCGGTGGCGAGCCATCGCGCCAGAAGCACCTTCTGCTGGTTACCACCAGACAGTTCCTTGATCGGTTGGTCCGCAGAGGAGCACTTGATCGACAGTGCTTTGATGAAGCGGAGCGCAATCTCGTCCTGCCTGCGTCTGTCAACGATCCCCGCACGCTTCAGTTTTGGAAGCAGAGCAAGCGTCATGTTTTCCCGCACGGACATGTCGGGAATGATCCCGTCAATCTTTCGGTCCTCGGATACGAAACCGATCCCATCGGCGATCGCATCCGATGGCTCCCGGTAGTGCCTGTCGCGCCCATCGAGTGTAAGGGCGCCTTTCTCAAGTTTGTCCGCCCCAAAAATCAGTCGCGCCGTCTCGCTGCGCCCTGACCCGAGAAGTCCTGCAAGGCCGGTGATCTCGCCTTGACGCAATTTGAGGTCGACGTTGACGACGCGCGTGCCGGCGGAAGCACCTTGGAGCTCCAGTCGCACCGGCTTCGAGACCTTGTCATTTTCCGGCGCCACGAGCGCTAGCGCATCCAGCTCCTTGCCAAGCATGTGCCGGACAAGTTCGATTTTCGGGAAGTCGGCCATGGCACCGCGGGCGACCAGTCGGCCATCCCGCATGATCGCGACGCTGTCGCAGACAGCGTAGAGTTCATCCAGCCTGTGCCCTACAAAGATGATAGATACGCCGCGCTGCTTGAGGGTGCGGATCGTCCTGAACAGGATATCAACCTCGCGCTCGTCCAGGGAGGAAGTAGGCTCATCCATGATGACGAGCCGGGCGTCCTGAAGAACCGCACGCGCAATCGCCACCATCTGGCGGGTCGCGGCGTCGAACTGTCCGACCGGGCGGTCAACATCGATCGATAGCTCGAAACTCTCAAGGATCTTCTCCGCCCCCCGGCGCATCGCGCGGCTGTCGAGCAGGCCGAAGCGCCGGAGCTCGCGGGACAGATAGATGTTTTCGGCAACAGAGCGCTGCGGCGCCAGATTGATCTCCTGATAGATGGTCGCGATGCCCGCAGCTTCGGCATCGGCCGGCATCGGGAAGTCGGCTTCCTGGCCGGCAAACTGGATGGATCCGATATCCCTGCGATAGACACCGGTGAGGATTTTGATCAGCGTCGATTTCCCAGCGCCGTTCTGACCGACAAGCGCCATGACTTCACCTGGATCGATGGCGAGAGAGACTGCGTCCAGAGCCTTCAGCCCGGCAAAGCTCTTTGTGATGGAGTCCATGACAAGCAGGGGCACGGGATCACGTCCTTCCAATGAGATCTCGGACGACGGCGGGGCAGAAGCGCCCGCCGCCGCGCCTAATCAGATCAGTATGCGTTCGCCAATTCGGCGGCAGCGTTGCTGGCATCGTAGAACTTGTCTTCGTTGACCAGGATCGGGGCGATCGTCTCGCCATTCGCATAACGCATCATGGTCTCGAAGGCCTTGGGTCCGAAGCGCGGATTGCATTCGACCACGGCCGCGATCTTTCCATCGACTACCGCCTGAACGGCTTCCTTGCCACCATCGATCGAGAGGATGAGAATATCCTTGCCGGGCACCTTGCCAGCCGCTTCCACCGCCGAGATAGCACCAATCGCCATTTCGTCGTTATGGGCATAGATGACGTTTGCGTCGGGATGCGCCTGCAGCAGTGCTTCAGCTACCTGTCGGCCCTTGTCGCGCGCGAAGTCACCGGATTGGGATGCCACGATCTCGAAACCACCCGCAGCCTGGATCGCCTCATCAAAACCCTTTTTGCGATCGTTTGCGGGGGACGAGCCGGTTGTTCCCTCGAGCTGGATGATCTTGGTCTTGCCATCCGCGTTCTTGATCAACCACTCGGCCATCCGCCGTCCCTCCTCGACGAAGTCGGAGCCGATGAAGGTCAGATAGTCTTCGCCGGCCTTGGCGAGCGAAGGATCCACGCTGCGGTCAAGCAGGATGACCGGAATGCCTGCCTTCTTGGCGGCCATGACTGCGGGGATGAGCGGCTTTTCCTCACGTGGAGCAAGGAAAATCAGGTCGACGCCTTGGGCGATCATCGAGTTGACGTCGGAAACCTGCTTGGCAGCAGAGCCTGCCGCATCCGTGTAGACAAGCTGATGCCCGAGCTTTTCCGCTTCGGCCTTCATGCTGTTGGTCTGAGCAATGCGCCAGGGATTGTTGCTTTCGGTCTGGGCGAAACCAACCTTGTAGGTTTCCTTCTTCTCCAGCTTCGGCAGTTCCTGAGCGTTCAGCCCGAAACCCGTCATCGCTGTAACGGCAGCCAGCACCGTTGTCGTCAAAAATGCCCGTCTATACATGTCATCCTCCTCTTATAGCGCTTGCACCATGCAAGCGCCTTTCCTCCGAAACGTCAGGACCAATTCACATACATGGTCTTCTTGCGCAGATAGCCGTCGAAGCCGTGCTTGCCGTCTTCGCCGCCGATCCCTGAAAGCCCCCAGCCGCTGTGGAAGCCCTGAACGAGCTCTCCGTTCGTCCGATTGAAGTAGATCTCGCCGAAATTGAGCTCATTGGTCAGCCGCATCAGACGACGCAGATCCTTGGTGTAGACAAAGGCGGAGAGACCGAAGTCGGTGTCGTTGGCGTTTGCCAGCGCCTGCTCGAAGTCGTCAACGACCATGGCAACCGCCACCGGGCCGAAGATTTCCTCCCGCATCGCCGGATTGCCATTGGTCGCGGTCAGAAGAACCGTCGGCGCCATGAAATGACCCGACTTCAGCGGCCCGTCGGTGATCGCTCCTCCACGCAGAAGGACCTCTGCCCCTTCCCCGACACTGCGAGTGATGATGTCCTCGACCTTGGAGACTTCGCCGGCGCTGATCTTCGGGCCCAGATCCGGATCCTCGAGCGGCGGCGCGATCGTCAACGCCTTCACTCGGGCCACGAACTTCTCAAGGAACTCCTCGGAGATGGATCTGTGCAGATACATGCGTTCGTTGCAGGTGCAGATCTGCCCGCAATTCGTGAACCGCGCCGTGACCGCACTCTCGACAGCCGCGTCAATGTCGGCGTCTTCCATGACAAGGAACGGCGCCTTGCCACCCAGTTCAAGGCGCACGACCTTGATATCATCGGCACCGGCCCGATAGATCTCCCGCCCTGCCCGGGTCGATCCGGTCATCGTCACCATGTCCGAAAGCTCGACAAGCCGGCTGCCGGCGACGCGCCCGTCGCCGGTCACGACATTGATCACGCCAGCGGGAAAGCCGACCTTTTCGGCAAGCGCGGCAATAAAGAGCCCCGATAGCGGCGTGAACTCGTGAGATTTGAGGATGAAGGTGTTCCCTGCCACGAGCGCCGGGCCCAGCTTGCGGGCCGCAAGCGCTGCCGGATAGTTCCAGGCGGTAATCCCTGTCACGACCCCATGCGGGACGCGGCGAACCCAGATTTCCTCGTTGCGCGCATCGGAAGGCACGATCTCACCTTCGATGCGGCGCGCCTGTTCGGAGGCGTAGCGGAGAAATGTCGCCGTCGCACCGACTTCTCCGCGTGCCTGCCCGATCGGTTTGCCCTGCTCCATCGTGATCAGTTGGGCGAGCAACTCGCCATGCTCGATCACCTGGTCCGCAAGCAGCGCCACCAGCCGTCCGCGCTCTATGGGAGCAAGAGCTGCCCAAAGAGGCTGCGCCAGACGCGCAACGGAAACAGCCTCATCGGCCTCCGCCGCCGATGCCATGGGCGTAAAGGCGATCTCGGATCCGTCCGCCGGATTCTCGACCGTCTGTTGGCTACCTGCCGATCCTGAGACCCACCGCCCACCGACAAACATTTTTGTTTGGACCGGCGAACCGCCACGGGCCAGCTCGGCCAATTCAATCAACATATCGCGTCTCTTTGGTACGACGAAAACTAAGGTGATTAAGGCTTAATGCGCGACTTTCGTCAACCCAGCCGTCATAAGAATATTTTTCGTCGTACCAAAGATATGGATCTTGCGTCGTAGATCGCTCCAAACTACAAAAGGCTATGACCATGATCGAAGATGACTTGAGCCCACACAGCGACAAGCGAGCCGCATCGAACGTCATCCGTTCCCTGGAGCGCCAGATCGTTTCCGGTGAGCTTGCTGACGGCGCCCACCTGCCGTCGGAGCGCGAGTTGATGGAGATCTACGGCGTAAGCCGCACCGTCGTTCGGGAGGCTGTGACGACACTGGCAAGCCGCGGCCTGCTGGAGGCGAGGCCGCGCTATCGCCCGATTGCGAGGCGTCCGGGCTACGACACGGCGCTCAAGGCCGTCGAAGGTGCGATCGGTCATCTGCTGACGGAACCGGACGGGATCAAGAACCTCTTCAACTCCCGCATCTTTCTGGAGATGTCGCTGGTGCGGCATGCGGCTCTGCATGCAAAGCGCGCAGATATCGAGGCGCTGAAGCAAGCGCTGGATGCGAATGAGGCGGCGATTGGCCAGTCGGAACTTTTCTACGCGACAGATGTCGCGTTTCATGGGGCTCTGTTTCAGATCCCGAGAAACCCGGTGTTTCCGGTGATGCATATGGCCTATGTCGCCTGGCTTTCGCCCCACTGGCGCAAGATGCCAAGCATGCCGGAACGCAACGAAACGAATTTCCTGCGGCATCTAGAGATTTTCACGGCGATCCAGAACCGCGATCCGGAGGCGGCCGAAGAGGCCATGCAGGCGCATCTCGTCTCAGCCTGGGAATTCGTCCGCGGGACGTTTCGCTGAACACTCATCCAACTGGAGCATGAGCTGGTGACCAAAACCTATGACAACATCGTCGTTGGAGGCGGAGCTGCAGGATGTGTCGCCGCCGCTCGTCTCGTTGCAGCCGGTCGCCGCGTGCTGCTCCTCGAAGGCGGCTATTCTAACAGACATCCCCTGCTCGACATGCCGCCCGGCATATTCAAGATGATCAATGGCAGTCGCTACATGCACTACCACACGACCGATCCCCAACCGCATCTCGATGGCCGTGCGCATGACATCCCCCAGGGCAACGTCTTAGGGGGCGGCAGTTCCGTCAATGCTCAGGTCTATATTCGCGGCAGACCTTCGGACTACGAGGCGTGGAACGATGTCCTGCGCGGCAACAATGACGGTGCCGACTGGAGCTGGAACGCGGTTCTCCCTCATTTCAGGGGCATGGAAGACAACAACCGCCTGCTGAACGACCGTCACGGCACCGGTGGTGCGCTCAAGGTTTCGGATCCCGGTCATATCGACCAAATGTCGAGATGGTTCGTCCAGGCGGTGCAGAGTCTCGGGGAGCCATTCAACCCTGACTTCAATGGCACCTCCCAGCGGGGTGTCGGCTTCTACCAGTTCATGAACCGCGCCGGAAAGAGATCGAGTTCGGCCTATGCCTTCATCGAGCCCTTGCTCAAGGATCCCAGGCTGGACCTGAAACTGCAGGCACGGGTAAACAAAATCATCATCGAAAACGGCCGTGCGAAGGGTGTCCAGTACCAAGACAAGACTGGAACCATATCCGTGGCGCTGGCAGACGATGCCGTCGTGTTGAGCGCAGGCGCCCTGATCACCCCAAAGCTCCTGATGCTGTCGGGCGTTGGCCCGGCGGACGAACTGAAAGCACATTCGATCGGCGTGGTGCTAGACCTGCCGGGAGTTGGCGAAAACCTCGTTGACCACCCCGAAGTACCCATGATCTCGACTGCCAACGGCAAGTATGGCTATCATCGCCAGGGTGATGGATGGCGCATGATCCGCAACGGTTTGCAGTTCAAGCTCTTTGGCTCAGGCCCGATCACTTCGGCCGGGGTCGAGGCGGGCGCCTTCGTCAATCCGGGCAACCCAGATGGCGACCCCACGATCCAGGCCTTCTGCGTTCCCATTGTCTACCTGGACCGCGATACGCGGAGCCTCGTCGACGACACCTATGGACTGACGATAACGACGGTGGTGGTCAAACCGAAGTCCAGGGGACACGTCCGTCTGCGGTCGGCGTCACCGTCTGACAAGCCACGCGTTTCACCCAACCTGCTGAAGGATCCGGCGGACATGCGCGAAATGGTTGCAGGACAGCGGTTCTTCCTTCGGGCTTTAGAGGCCACGCCCCTTAAAGAGCGGATCAGCAAAATAGCCGTCCCCTCGCCGACCGATCTATCGGACGCTGCGCTAGAATTGCACTGCAAGCGCTTCGTCAAGACCAACTATCATCCCGCGGGAACCTGCAAGATGGGTGCCGATGGCGACCCCATGGCGGTGCTGGATGCGCGAATGCGCGTCAGGGGGATCGACGGCTTGCGGGTGTGCGACATGTCGGCCGTGCCAGACATCAACGCTGGAAACACGGCAGCTCCGGCAATGATGCTGGGCGACCGATGCGCGTCATTCATACTCGGTGGCAATTGAACCGGCTTTTAGAGCGCAACTTTTTCACTGTTTTGGGATGAGGCCTCAAGGGGCAAGTGAAGCCAGAAGCCACAATAGCTGCTTTAGGTGCCATGGCAGAGATCCAGCCCCCCTCGAAGCGTCACCGATACCGTCGCATGAAGCGGCTGTCGATGCGATGCTTCCACCGGTCCACCCAGCGGCCAGCGATCGCCAGGCCCCACTTATCCGCGATGGCCCGCCCATCGGAGAGCGAGATCAGCACCAGCCAGGAGGACTGCGGGAAATAGGGCCGGAGGCGGTCCTGAGATAGGCTGCGATGGATGTTTCCGGCAAGAACTGGCCCCTGACGCACCGCAAAGACGCCGGCCTTGGGGCGCGGGTCCGGCAGGGACGCGACATCCCCGGCCGCAAAGACATCCGGATGCGAAAGCGATCGCAACGTATCATCCACGCAAATGAAACCTTTTTCATCGAGTTGGAGGCCAGTCGCGCTCAGGAAGGCAGGCGCGCCGCTCGACGTCGTCCAGACGACCTCGTCTACCGCCAGCGTCTGCCCATCTCGCGCGACGAGTACGCCGTCGCGGAAAGCTTCTACATCGAAAGCTGGGAGGTGGGCGATACCTGCTTTGTGCATTTCGCGTTCAAGCAGTCGTCGGGCCCAGCGGCTGCGCTCCGGAATGGGCTCCGCGGCCCGACCGACAAGGACAATACTGATACCGCGTCCCTCCCACCGGCGCTTCAGCGCAAAGGCCACCTCAACACCGGCGACACCCTGCCCCACGACCGCCAGCGTGGAGAGCCCTCCTTCTCCTGCCAGCGCCTCAAGCCGCGCAAGGCGATCGGCGAAGCTCGCGATCGGCTTCACGGAGATGCCGGACGATGTGCCCTCGGGCAGTGACGGCGTAGAGCCGATATCGATCGAGAGCAGGCCGTATCCGAGGCTTTCGCCACTCGCGAGCCAGACCACGCGCTGTTCCGGATCAATGACGGTCGCCGTCGTCTCAACGAAGGTCATACCGGAACGTGCGCAGAGGGCGGCCAGATCGATGTGGAAGTCGTCGAAACTGTATTCGCCTGAGATATGGCCCGGCAGCATGCCAGAATAGGGCGCATGGCGAGAGGGCGAAACCAGCGTGATCTGAGCGCCGAGGCCGAGTTCGCCCAGCCGGCGCACCACCTCAACATGAGCGTGACCACCGCCGAGAAGCACGACAGGGACGGACTTTGCACGCGCCTCAGCCATCGGAGGCGTCCTTCAGGCCGATACGGTGAACGGGGCCGCCAGCGGCATCGGCATCGGCCTCATCATGGGTAACGAGAATGACAGGCAGGCCAGCGGTCCTTGCGCGCTCGAACACCAGGATGCGCATCTGGGCACGCAGTTCCATGTCGAGCTTGGAAAAGGGTTCGTCGAGCAGCAGCAATCTGGGCCGGGAGACGAGAACGCGGGCAAGCGCCACACGCGCCTTCTGACCGCCCGAGAGCGTAGCGGGGTCACGGTCCGCGAAACCCGCGAGCCCCATGTCGGCCAGAATGTCTGCCGCGATCTGCCGGCGCTTACGGCGATCCGCTACATCTGCCGGGATGGCGAAGGCGATATTGGCACCGACAGACATATGCGGGAAGAGCAGCGGGTCCTGAAAGAGGATCCCGGCGCGGCGGGCCTGTGGCTCCAGCAACAGAAGGTCGACATGATCAACGGAGACGGTCCCCTTCGCCTGGAACGCCGGATCGAGGAAGCCGCCGATAAAGGACAGCAGGGTGGATTTGCCCGATCCCGACGGGCCCATGACGGTAAGGACAGAACCGGCAGGCACGTCTGCAGTCAGTTCCATCAGTGTGACATCACCTAGGCGGATCTGGATATTCGCGAGGGAAAGGCCGTTGGTGGGCTTTGGCTCGAGCATCATCACACCCTCATGTCCCGGCGATTGCGGTGGAGAGCCGCGGGGATCAGTGCGGCAAGCGCGAAGGCGAGGAAAGGCAGGATTGTCTGCAGCAGGGCATAAACTCCGATGACACGGCGATTGTTGCCGGAGGCAAGAGCGACAGCCTCCGTGGTGATGGTCGAGAGACGCCCTTCGCCGATCAGCAGTGTCGGCAGATACTGCCCGACCGAGACAGCAAATCCAACGGCGAGAGCGGTCAGGATCGGGCGGATCAGCATGGGCAGGCGGATCGCCACGAGCACCGAAAGCCGCGACCGGCCAAGCGCTGTGGCGATGATCTCGTAGCGGCGGTCGAGTATACGCCAGGGATCGGCAAGCGAAAGAAAGACATAAGGCAGCACGAAGACGAGATGGACGAGAACCAGGGCTGCGCTCCTGTGTTCGCCCCCACCACTGCCAATGAAGAGTAGCTGCAGGCCGAAGACGAAGGTGATCTGCGGAACGATCAGCGGCAGATAGAGCATCAACAGCGCCCTCTCACCGACGCGGCGTCCCGTCTGAAGCTCGCGTTCGAGGCAGCCGATGGTCAGCAAGATGGCTATGAGCGTCGAGGCAAGGCCCGTCACCAATGTCGTCACCAGCGGGTCGGCAATGCGCGGTAGCGCACTCATCCAGCTTCTCAGCGTGAAGCCCTGCGGAAGGAGATGAGGAAACTGCCAGAGACCGGCGAGAGACCATATGGCAAGAATAGCAAGACCCGCGAAGACGGCACTCCCGAGCAGGCAGACGACCAGGATTGAAGCGCGGCGCACGATCTTATCGCGCACGAAGCGCCAGCCGTTTTCTCTCGCCTGGCGAAGCAATACGGAAGCCACCCGCTCGAGGACAAACCAGAAAAGGAGCGCCGCCAAGGTGACACCCAGTTGCAGGACGGCACCGGCCGAGGCGAGGAAACGCGCCGACAGATCCGGATCATTCATCCACTGGACAAGCCGGGTTGCGAGCGTGCCGGGCAAGTTAGGGCCGAGGATCAGGGCGACATCCACCACCGACGACGAATAGGCGATGACGGCATAGACGGCGAAACGGATCTGTCGATAGAGCGCCGGCCAGAGCAGGTAGATGAAGCCCGCGATGCGACCATAGCCGAAGGAGGCCGCAAGGCGTCGAGCCGCCGGGAGCTCGACCTGCGGCAGGGCTGCAAGCGTCACGAGAAAGAGGAAGGGCGTTTCCTTGATCACCAGGCCCGCGATCATCGTCAGCCCCATCGGATCATGTGGGATCAGAATATCCGGCGGCCGGTTGATGCCAAGGAATGGCGCAACGAGGCGGATGAGGAAGCCCGACGGGGCAATCAGGAAGGCAAAGCCGAAGGCGGCTGCCGCATGCGGAACCGCCAATAGCGGCGACAGCAGATGCTGCAGGCGCGATAGCGTCGGTGTGCCCGCGTAACTCGCAATGAAGACCAGCGTGATACCGAGAGAGATGAACGTGGCGGCAAGGCCGGTTGCCAAACTCAAGACTGCCGCTGTCGCCAGGCCCGGTGTCGCCGCAAGGTCTCGAAAGGGTTGAAGGCTGAGATCATGGCCGCCGAGCGCGGGCAGATAACCGAAGGCCGGTAAAAGCGTGCCGAGGAGCCCGAAGGTGATCGGCAAGAACAACAGAGCGAGCGTGAGGGCGACCGCACTCCTCGGAAGAAGCGCGGTCAATCCGTTCACGAGAGAGCGATCGGTCACCCGCGCTGTCACGGCTCAGTTGCCGCTGGCATAGCGCCGGCGCCATTCAACCTCGATGCGCTCCATCCAGCTCGCATGTGGCTCGGCAATCACGGGGCCGAGCTTGTCCGGTGCAAGCGTTGCGACGCCGAGGTCGAGCGCAGCAAAGGCGGCACGATCCGGTTCCGGCAGTTTCGCCATGGCAAGAACGGTCGGGTCACCCCAATAGGTCGGGTCCTGCTTGCGAAGCTGGGCTTCCGGCGAGATCAGGAAGTTCGCCGTCAGCAGCGCCCCCTCCTTGGCATTGGCATTGTAGGGAATGGCGACGAAATGGGTGTTGCCGAGCGTGCCGCCGGAGAAGGTGAAGGAGCGCACTGTCTCAGGCAGTTCGCCCGCCTTGATGCCGGCAGAGGCTTCGGACGGATTGAAGGCAAAGATGATGTCCAGTTCGCCGTCAGCCAGCTTCTGCTTCATATCAGGATAGTTCTGTGGGAAGGTCTTGGCCCCGCGCCAGGCCAACGGATGCAACTGGTCGAGATAGGCGAATAGCGGTTCGACATCCTGTTCAAAGCTCTCCTCGACCACCGGCTTTGCCAGCTTGGCGGGATCGGCGATCACTTCGTTCAGGACCTGCTTGAGGAAGGACGAACCGATGAAATCCGGAGGCACGGGATAGGAGAAGCGACCGGGGTTGTTCTTCGCCCAGTCGAGCAGTTGCGTGGCATTGTCCGGCAGGTTTGATGCTTCCGTGCGGGCGCTGTCGTAGAAGAAGACCATCTTCGCGCCGCCCCAGGGGCTTTCCAACCCGTCCGTTGGCTCGGTAAAGTCGGTCAGGATGGTGGGTTGGTTCTCGATATCGACAGAGCGCCAGTTTGGCAGCGCGGTTGCCCAGCCGGGGGTGAGGAGCAGGTCCTGCTGCTTCATCGAGACGAAGTTCTCGCCATTGATCCAGATGAGATCAACCGACCCGCCCTCGTTCTTGCCGGCAGCTTTCTCGGCAACCACCTTGGCAACGGCGCTTGCGGTATCCTCGAGCTTCACCTGCACCACGGTCACCCCGTAGCGCGACTGCATTTCGGCGCCCACCCATTCGAGATAGGCGTTGATGTTCTCAGACCCGCCCCAGGCATTGAAATAGACCGTCTGGCCGGACGCTGCCTTTTCGAGGGCAGCCCAATCGGTCAGCTCGGGGCCAGCGGCCTTCGCCGGAACGATACTTGTGGCGGCCATCAGTGCGGCGGCGAAAATCCCTGTCATCAATCGCATGGTATGCCCTACTCCCTCAAAGTCGACCGCCGGACGCTGACGCGTTGCGGCTCCTGTTTGAACTACGGTTCGGAGATCCGGCGGATCTCACGTTTTCTTTGCAGACCCCATCTGTCGCCGTGCGAGTGCGGCCTTGATCTCATCGCTCGGCACCGGGTCTTGCATGGCACCTGCCATTGCGGTCAGATCATCGGTGATGCGCATCTGCTCGACAAAGGCCCGGCATCCCCGGCACATGGCCAGATGCAGCTTGATGTTCAGCCGCGACCAGAAGCCGAGATCGCCATCGATCAGAAGGCTGGCACGCTCGGCGACTTCACTGCAACGAAACATGGTTCAGCCCTCCCCGGACATGGTGAAACGAAGTCTCATGGCGACGTCCTGCGCTTGCGGATCTGGCGCACGATCGTTGGGATCAGCGCAACGAGCGCCAGCGCGAGGAAGGCGAGCGTGATGTCGCGCGTCACGAGATCGGCGATCTGGGCTTCCCGGCCGCTCGCCTGTGCCGCCACCAGCACACTGTCGACGCCCTGGCCGAGATAGGCATAGGCGAAGGTGCCGGGCAGGATGCCGAAGAACGTCGCGGCGATGAACCGGCCGAGGCTGATGTCGAACAGGGCAGCCGCAATGTTGACGACGAAGAAGGGAAAGACCGGCGCGAGACGGATGACGAAGAGATAGCCGAAGGCATTCTCGCGAAACCCGTCCGCCATCTTCTTGACGACGCCATCAACCCGGTGGCGCAGAAAATCGCCGAAGGCAGAGCGCGTGGCGAGAAACAGGAGCGCCGCCCCGATCGTGGCACCAATGGCAACCAGCGCGCCCCCGAGCATCCAGCCGAAGAGGAAGCCGCCAAAGATTGTCAGCACGGAGGCTGCGGGGAAGGAGAAGGCGACAGCCAGAATGTAGACGGCGAGGAACAGCAGCGCGGACCGGAGCACATTGGCATCGACATAGGCCCTCAGAGCCTGACGTTGTTCGGCCAGAAATCCGAGGCTGAGATAGTCCTGCAGGCCGAAGGCATAACCGAATGCGAGCCCGGCGACGACAACGACCACAGGCGTGTAACGCCAGAGGCTGCCTCGAACGACAGCGCCCTGCGATGAGGTGGGTTCGTCCTCCGGTGGGCGGCCGCGCGGCGGGGGACGACTGTCAATCATCATGGTTTCCTTGAAACGCCGGCGCGCCTTGTAAGATCACCGGTTCCGGCGCGACTGATCCCCCATGGTCACTATGGCTTGATGGGGTCGAATGCTGCTGGACATGGAAGGCGATTGTTTTGCTAATGGCGCCCGAGCTGAGGCAGGGGGCGGCGTGGCGCAGGTTGAAGGTGACGATCGGGCTCTGGCGCGGCGCCTCGTTGACGGGGATGCCGCAACATTCGAGCTGCTCTATCGCCGGCACAATGCCGCGATGATCCGCTTCTGCAGCGGCATCGTCAGGGCGCGAGATATCGCGGAGGAAGTTGTTCAGGACACGTGGGTGGCCGTGCTCGACCGCATCGATCTTTTCGAAGGGCGCGGCTCGCTCGCAAGCTGGATCTACACGATCCTCCTCAACAAGGCCCGCAGTCGCGCTCGCCGCGAAGGCCGCACCGTATCCTTCGACGATCTGGGGGATGGCAACGGTCTCGGCGAGGCTTTTGACGGACGCGGACACTGGCGCACCAGACCCGAGCTCTGGGAAGACCTGACGCCCGAGCGCCACATCGAGGGTCGAAGCGTTCTGCAACACGTCGAGGCGGTCATCGAAACGCTGCCGCCCGCGCAACGGGCGGTGCTGATCCTGCGCGGCCAGCAGGAGCTCGATCCGGCGGAGGTCTGCGCGTTGCTCGACATCTCCGAGGGCAATATGCGCGTGCTTCTGCATCGGGCGCGGCTGACGGTTCGCAATGCGCTCGACCGGCTGAACGCTGGCCTCTGACCGAGACAGGGCAAGGCTCATCGGTCACCTCCCGAAAAGGCGACCCAGCCCTGGCGCCAGCGGATGACGGTGGTCAGCGCGCAAAGGGTGGCAAAGCCATAGGCGATCAGCGGGAAACTCTGAGGCAGGAGACACATCACGACGAAGACCGCGATCGTCTCGAAGCCTTCGGCCAGACCGCCGGCGTAGTAGATGCCCTTGGTGGGGAATTCCGGCGCCTTGCGACCAAGCTTCGCCGCAACAGCCGAGAATGCGAGGAAGGAAGAGCCTGTGCCGACGAAGGAAACGATCAGGACGGCAGCCGGCAGCGCATTCACTTCGGGCACAGCCACCGCAAAGCCGAGCGGGATCAGCGCGTAGAAGACCATGTCGAGCGCGATATCGAGATAGGCACCACGATCAGTCGGACCATGGATGCGGGCAACCGCGCCGTCGAGGCCATCAAGCGCACGATTCACGAGGATCAGCAGAAGTGCTGCCAGAAAGTAGCCGAAGCAGAGTGCGGCGAAGGCTCCAAGCCCTGCCAGGAAACCAACAAGGCTGATCTGATCTGCCCGCACCTCGCGATGCGCCAGGAATTCGGCGACGGGCTGCAGAGCCGCCTTCTGCAGCGGCAGGATCTTCGCGTCGATCATCCGCGCCTCCAGGTCTGGAAACGTTCGAGCAGTGACAGGAGGAAGCCGTTGATGTGGTTGCGGCGCCACTGGCCGGCGACCAGCTTGTTGGCCTCGGCCAGCGTCGGATAGATGTGGATCGTGCTGAGGATCTTGCCCAGCCCATGGCCGTGCTTCATGGCAAACACGAATTCGGCGAGCAGGTCACCGGCATGGTCACCGACGATGGTGGCGCCGAGGATCTTGTCCTTGCCCGGCACGGTCAGCACCTTGACGAAGCCATGGGCGGATCCATCGGCGATCGCGCGATCGAGATCGTCGATGCCGAAGCGCGTCACCTCATGCGGGATCATCTTCTCCTTCGCCTCCGCCTCGGACAAGCCGACGCGCGCCACTTCCGGATCGGTGAAGGTTGCCCAGGGGATGACGCTGTAATCGGCCTTGAAGCGCTTGAGATCACCGAAGAGGGCGTTGATCGCCGCAAACCAGGCCTGATGCCCGGCGACGTGGGTGAACTGGTAGGGCCCTGCGACATCGCCTGCCGCCAGGATGTTCGAATGCAGTGTCTGGAGGTATTCATTGGTCTCGACGACCCTGTCCACCTTGATGCCGAGGTCTTCGAGCCCGAAGCCCCTCAGTCGCGGCGCGCGTCCGACCGCGACGATGATCTCGTCGAAGCCGATGCGGAACTTGGCCCCATCCCTCTCAACCTCGATCCACTTCTCGCTGGCATCTGCTCCACAGGCAAGCGCCTTGTGGCTGGTCAGGACCTTGACGCCGTCAGCCTTCATCGAAGCCTCGACGAGCGTCGCCGCATCTTGGTCCTCGCGCATCATCAGGCGCGGAGCCATCTCGATCTGCGTGACCTCGGAGCCAAGCCGCGCAAAACTCTGCGCCAGTTCGCAACCGATCGGCCCTCCGCCCAGAACCACGAGCCTCTGCGGCACAGCACGGCGATCGCGAAGGCGCTCCCACATGGTGTCGGAGGTGAGATAGCCGGTCTCTGCCAGGCCCGGTATCGGCGGCACGAAAGCCTGCGCACCAGTTGCAATGATGATCGACCGCGTCGTCAGACGCTGCGTGCCGCCGGTGTTGAGCGCGATTTCTACCGTCCAGGGATCGATCAGTTTCGCATAACCCTGCAGGACTTCCACGCCGAGGCCGGTATATCGCTCAACACTGTCATGCGGCTCGATCTCCGCGATCACCCTGTGGATCCGCTCCATGATGGCAGAGAATGGCACCTTGGGCTCGACCGACTCCAGGCCATAGTGATCTGCGTGGCGCATCTGGTGCGCAACCTTAGCGCTCTTTATCAAGGCCTTCGAGGGAACACAGCCGAAGTTGAGACAATCCCCGCCCATCTTGTTCGCCTCGACGAGCGTGACCTTCGCCTTGGCGGCTGCCGCTATGTAAGCCGAAACCAGGCCGGCAGATCCGGCACCGATGACAACCAGGTTGCGATCGAATCGCTTCGGGCGCGTCCAGTCGGAGCCGGAAAGGCTCTTATTGTGGTCATTAAGCGTCATATCTCTGCCCGATGTTCTGCGCTGCTGTAGGAAGACGAGCGGAGAGCCAAGTTGTTACAAGGCTATGTGAAAATCCACGGGCAAACGCGCTTTTCTTCCGCACGGCCTTGTACAATCGCGTGATGCCTGGTGTGCCGGTCCAGAAGAGCTATCTCCTTGAGATGACCCGCCATAAAGAAACTCACGACCAATTGAAGGCGCTGATGATGCAAGGATGACACCGCCCCAAGGCTGCTTGCAACGGCTTGATGACCGCCTTCCTGTCCGACTGGAGGCGAAGGACGAATACGATTTTCGCGCCGGTCTCAGGCAGGCATCCTGTGCTGCTTTTGAGATTTTGTCGTGCAGCCCAAAGTGGTCAATCGCATCAGCGCTCGCGTGGCTGTAGCCGACAACCTCGACCTCGCCACCCGCCTGACGTATCCTTAGTACGATCTCGGCGCGTCAATTGCGGTGATGTCTCACAGAGTGAAACGCGTCAAGGTGCGGATGTGGCACCGGTTACATCAGAGCGACCTTAACGTCCTTGAAAGCTGCTGAAGCTTGAGAAAGGCCTGGTAACGCCGCTCATGAATTGCAGCCACGTTCTGGCCATCAGGCGTGTAAACCGCGGCAGTCCTGGAGAGGGCTTGCATGGCCTGACGAACATCCGGATAGACGCCAGCTGCGACGCTTGCGAGGATGGCGGAACCGAGCAGGACAGGCTCTTCTGCGTCAGGCGCCACCACGGGCTTGCCACAGGCATCGGCCAGGATCTGTCGGACCAGGGGACTTGCGCCCGCCCCGCCGCTGATGACGACCCTTTCAATGGAGGCGCCGGACTTGGCCTGGGTTTCGATGATCTGGCGCAAGCCGTAACCGATGCCGCAGAGGCCGGCGATGTAAAGCGCGACGAGACTGTCGACGTCACGTTCCATGCCCAGCCCTGCAATCACGGCGCGGGCGTGAGGATCGGCGAAGGGCGCGCGGTTGCCCAGGAATTCCGGCACGACATGCAGGCCGGCTGCGAGCACGACCGCCTCGGAAGCCGTCGACGCCTTTTTTGCAGCAACCTCTGCCATGTGGGCCGGAAGTGACTTGCCTTCGACGCGGGCCTGTTCGGATGCCTCGATAGCTGCCGGGTGGAAGGAGAGCAACTGGTCGATCGCGGCACCGGCCGCACTCTGCCCACCCTCGTTCAGCCACATGCCGGGGACCATGGCGGAATAATAAGGACCCCAGACACCGGGCACGAAGACCGGCTCCACGGTCGAGGTCATTGTGCAGGACGAGGTCCCGAAGACGTAAGCCAGGTTTTCTGTGGGATTGCCGCCTACTCCAACCGTGCCGATCCCGCCGGCATGGGCGTCGATCATGCCGGCCGCGACCGCCGTGCCGGGCATCAGGCCCATGGCATGGGCTGCCTCTTCGGTCAGGCCGGTTCCCAGACGGGTTCCGGGCTCAACGATCCTGATCCCGATGCGGGCAAATCCCTCCGCCGCCAATTCGCCGAGTTCGATCTCTTCGAAATAGCTTTCGTCCCAGCGCGCCTCATGGGCGAGATAGGTCCATTTGCAGGTCACGGTGCAGGTCGAGCGCGACAGATCCCCGGTCGACTTCCAACTGAGAAAATCGGCGAGATCGAAGAACTGCCAAGCGGCGGCAAAGGTTGCCGGGCGGTTTTCCTTGAGCCATAGAATTTTCGGCGTTTCCATTTCGGGCGAGATGCGCCCGCCCACATAACGCAGGACTTCGTGGCCCTTGGCATTGATCCGCTCGGCCTGGTCAACGGCGCGATGATCCATCCAGACGATGATGTCGCGCTCGTTTTCCTCGGACGGCCCGACGGCGAGCGGCTGACCGCCCTCCCCCAGGACGACGAGCGAGCAGGTCGCGTCGAAGCCAAGCCCAACGACATGGGCCGGATCGACACCGGCGGACGCGACAGCCTCGCGAATGATCGCACAAACCGAGTGCCAGATTTCCGTGCTCGACTGCTCGACGATCGAACCCGCCTCGCGGAAAAGCGTGATGTCGCGTTTGGCAACCGCGAGCATGCGGCCGTTCAGATCGAACAGACCCGCACGCGCGCTTCCCGTGCCGACATCGACACCGATGACGTAACCCTTGGTCATTGGGCCAATCCTGCTGATGGGAACGCCATGTCAGTGGCTGGAGGCAAATTCGGCCATGCGCCTGATCAGGAAGAACCCGACTGTGGCGCCAGCATCCTGCAGGCCAACGGTCTTTTCCTGAAAGGCCGCAGCCTTTCCGTGCTGTGCCACCATCGACTTCGTCGCCTCCAGCGCGTCTTCTGCAGCCTTGCTAGCCGAGGAAAGCGCAATTGGAACACTGTCACCTTTTTCCGCCGCTGCCTCGATGGCCCTCGTGAGCGGATCAAGCACATCAAGCAGGGTCTTGTCGCCGACCTTGGCCTTGCCTCGTTCTGCAATCCCATCGGTATAGGCCCGCCAGAACTGAGCAAGAGCAGCCGTGTCCAGGGCATCCAGTCCCTCGACAGCTTTGCTCGCCCTGAGGAAGCCCGTCGCCGTGAGTGTTCCCATAGTCGAGGGCGCAGTCCGCGCCATTGTCGCACCGGCCGTGCGCAGAAGTTTGGACAGCCCAGCATCAGGGCCTTCGGCGGCAACCGCTTCGGCGGCTGCGGCAAATGACTTGGCCATCGTGATCCCGAGATCGCTGTCGCCGACCTTGCCGTCAAGGGCGATCAGAAACTCACGCTGCTCGGCAAAGAGTTGCTGCCAGCTTTGAAAGAGTGCGATCAGGTGGCCCGCGTCCAGTTTTGCAAGGCTCATGGCGTTATCCCGTGACATGCTTGAAGAAGGGGGTGTTGGCTGGAGCCGCCATCATGCGGTCGAGTTCTTCATCCAGATGCAAGATCGAGATCGAGGCACCCGCCATTTCCATCGAGGTTGCGAATTCACCGATCCAAACGTGCTTCGCCTTGACGCTTCGGGCATCAAAGATCTGTTTGACGCGACGGAACAGAATGTACAGCTCTTCAAGCGGCGTACCGCCAAGACCGTTTATCAAAACGGCCACCTCTTCCCCTGCCGCGTAGTTCGTCTCCTTGAAGATGCGTTCCATCATCTCGTCGACGACAGCGTCAGCCGCGGCCAGTTTCTTGCGGCTGATACCGGGTTCGCCATGGATGCCCATGCCGATTTCCATCTCGTCTTCGCCGATCGAGAAGGTGGCATGGCCGATTTCCGGCACCACGCAGCTTGATAGCGCGACCCCCATGGTCCGGGTCCTTGAACGGGCCTTGTCGGCGATACGCGCCACGTCATCGAGCGAAAGCCCCTCTGCGGCAGCAGCACCTGCTGCCTTGTAGATAAAGAAGATACCTGCAACACCACGGCGCTTGCGTTCTTCTCCGACGATCGAGGAGGCGACGTCGTCGTTTCCGACGACCTGCTTGACAGCAATTCCATCGAGGTCCGCAAGCTCGGCAGCCATGTCGAAATTGATGATGTCGCCAGAATAATTGCCGTAGATGTAGAGGACCCCTGCCCCCTGATCGACGGCCTTTGTGACCTGATACATCTGCTCGGCGCTCGGAGACTGAAAGACACCCCCCACCGCTGCGCCATCCAGCATGCCATCGCCGACGAATCCGAGGAACGTCGGAAGATGGCCCGACCCACCGCCAGTGGTTAGTCCGACTTTGCCGGTCTTCGGTCTGGCTGTCACGAGGCAACGCAGGTCGTCATTTGCGTAGGTTACCATCGGATGGGCGGCATAAATGCCTTCCAGCATCTCGTCGACGAAGTCGACCGGGTCGTTGAGAAACTTCTTCACTGTATCCTCCACTGTTACTTTTTGCGCTGACGCGTGACGAAGAAGGCAGCTGCAAGCAGGATGAAACTGCCAACCACAAGCCGCTGCCAGGTGCTCGGAATTCCGACGAGGACAAGCACGCTGTTGATGACGACGATCAAGAGTACGCCGAGGATGGTGCCTAGAACCGTTCCGGTACCGCCGGTGATGCGGGCGCCCCCCAGAACAACGGCGGCAATCACGTTGATTTCGGTTCCCACGAGATCGAAGGGATTGGCCTGCCGGTTAGCACAGACATGGATGATGCCAGCAAGGCCCGCCAGTGCTCCGGCATAGCCAAACAGGAAGAGATGAACGGTGCGCAGGCTGTAACCCAGACGCTCTGCAATGCTCGAATTGCCACCGACAGCGAAGATCGCACGCCCCATAAGCGTTCGGTTGAGGATCCACCAGGTGAGGATGGCCGCTGCCGGCAGGACGACGAAGTAAAAGGGCAAGGTTACCGTTGCCCCGTTTGCCGTCTCGAACTGCAGGAGCGGCATTCGGCCGAAAGCGCCCATCTGCGGCGGCAGCGACATGATCCACACGGTGCCGATGAAGGACAGAAGAAATCCTCGGAACAGATACTGGGTGCCGATCGTCACGATCAGGGAAGGTACTCGCAGGTGATGAACCAGAAGACCGTTGATCACGCCAAGCGCCACACCGCCGAGCATTGAGATCAGAACGATCAAGGGCATTGGCGTCCCGGGCAGATAGCTTTGCACCAGCAGGGTCACCGAATACATGGTGAAGGCCGCAATCGCGGTGAACGAGACATCGATGCCACCAGCTGCCAGGATGACGAAGACACCCAGCGCAAAAAGCCCCATGACCACACTGGCACGGCCGATATCGATCAGGGTCGAGGGTTGCAGGAAAGCAGGATTTGCAATCGAGACCGCGATGCATATGGTGACGAGAAGTGCGAAGGTGATCGTTTCAGGACGGCGCCTGATCAGTGATCCGATCCCACCCTGGCGGCTGGAAGCCGGTGCTGCATCTGCGATTGTCGTCTTCATTGTCCAGCCACCTTCGTGCTGCCGAGCATCGCCCGGTACAAATCGTCCTCGGATGCAGTTCCTGCATCGAATTCTGAAACAACCCTTCCACCGTTCATGACCAGGATGCGATCTGCATTCTGCAAAAGCTCCGGAAGGTCGTCGCTGACAATGATGAGGCCCATCCCGGAGGCCGACAGTGATTGGATGACCCGATAGATGGTATCCTTGGAACCGACATCGACGCCGACGGTCGGTCCGTGCAGGATCAGGAGTCTGGGACCAATGGTCAGCCAGCGCCCGATCAGGACGCGCTGCTGGTTTCCACCGGAAAGAGAACTGACAGGAAGGTCGATATTCTTGGTATTCAGGCGCATCTGTACCGACAGCTGATCGGCCATTTTCCTGCCCTTGTCGCTGTCGATCACCCCGAAAGCATTGGTAAGGTCCCTGACGATGAGGGCGATCTCATTCTCAAGGATGGACTTGTCGAGGAACAGGCCCTCGGCAAGTCGATCTTCTGGCACGTAGCCGATCCCGTATTGAATGGCGTCAGAAGGAGAAGAAATGCGGGCTGTCTTGCCATCAATGGTCACGGTCCCGGCGGAAAGGGGCATCACACCGGCAAGCGCCATGGCGAGCTCGTTTCGACCGGAGTCGGCAAGGCCGGTAATCCCGAGAATCTCGCCGGCATGCAGGACCAGCGACACACCGTCGACGTTGTCCGTGCGGACATCCTTGATGTCGAAGAAGACCTCCCCTTCGGGCCGCACCTCGCGATAGCGGGTGGCCGTGATTGCACGTCCGGTCATCAGTTCGGACAATTCGGCCTTGCTATATCCGGCAATCGGCCCCTGAGCGACACATTGACCGTCACGAAAGACGATTGCGTTCCCCCCGATCCGGTAACATTCATCGAGCTTGTGGGTGACAAAAAGTACGGTCACGCCCTCGGCGCGCAGCCGCTCGACCACCTCGATCAGATTGTCGACCTCGCGCCGTGTGAGCGAAGTCGTGGGTTCATCCATGATGACGAGCTTTGCACGTGTTGCAATCGCGCGCGCGATCGCCACGAGCTGACGTGCAGCCAGGGGAAGATCGGCGACAATCTCCTGTAAAAAATCGCGATCCGCTGGCAGGCCGACAGCTGCAAGCGCCCGCGCGGCGGTATCATGCAGCTGGCTGCGGCTGAAAAGGCGCGCCAGCCGTCCATCGGCAAACACGAGCTGCTCCGTCAATGCGACGTTTTCGGCAACGGTCATGTTCGGCAGAAGCGACAAGTCCTGATAAACCGTCTCGATACCGGCCGAAAGTGATTGAATGGGCGTCAGCGCCTGGAAGCGCTTACCTTCGAGGATGATGTCGCCGGTCGACGGCGGATGAGCGCCGGACATGATTTTGATCACGGTGCTCTTACCGCAGCCGTTTTCGCCCAATAGGTGATAAACCTGACCGCGCTCGAGGGTGAGATTGATGCCCCGCAAGGCATGCACTCCCCCGAACCACTTCTGGATGTTTTCTAATCGGAGCAGCTCAGCTGGCTGCTCCACTCTGGTTTGCATTGCTACCACGGAGCACAATCCTCATCTTGTCCGCAGATCATCCTTGCTGCGGTCGTGTGACCGGGAGACTGCCCCCCGGTCACGGAGCTGATCGGAGAGATCAGAACAGGAAGTCCTTGTAGGTAGCCTTGTCAGCGAGAACCATGCCGTTGCCGACGACGAGCAGACCCTTGCCGGCGCCCTGCTTCACGCTGACCTTTTCATAGCCGGGCACACCGAGATCCATGCCGTCCGTCAACTCCTTCTTCTCGAGAAGGAGCTTCGCGATGGTGTTCATCGCCATCCCGGCCTTTTGCGGATCCCAGAAACCGATTGCGGTTATGGCGCCGGATTCGAGAAGATCGGCAGACGGATTGGGCAGGCCGGTACCGACCAGGCAGACCTTGCCACTCAGACCTGCTTCATCGATCGCGCGACCGACACCCAGCACGTCATTGCCCGCAGAGGTCTGGAAACCCTTGATATCGGGATGCTTGCGCAGGATCTCCTTGGCCTTTTCGTAGGTGGCATTGGCGTCGTCGAAGGATTCGTTGTTTGCATCAACGAGCTGCATGCCGGCGTACTTCTTGGCGTTTTCCTCACCGGCACCGACCCACTGCATGTGCGTGCGACTGCCGAGTGAACCGACAAACGTCGTCCACTTGCCTTCCTTGCCCATGCATTCGGCAAGACGCTCGTTGAGAGCGGCCCCGTAGTCGGCGTTGTCAAATGCTTCGACATTGGCATTTGTGTTGATCTGGTTATCTGCCTCATGGGTAACGACGACAATGCCGCGTTCCATCGCACGCTGAAGCGTACCTTCGAGCACAGCCGGATCCATTGGCACGACAGCCAAGGCGTTGACGCCCTTGGCGACGAGATCATTGACGATCTGCAGCTGCTGCGCGGAATCGGCCGTTGCAGGACCGCTCTGGCTTGCATCCACATCGGCATTGGCCTCCTGGAAGGCGACGACACCGGTATTCATGCGGTCAAACCATGGGATACCGCTGATCTTGACCACAGTCGCTATCACAGGCTTTTCCTGGGCCACAAGCGCACCGACCGAGCCTCCCAGCGCGACCGCAGCGAATGCCGTGCCGACCATCATTCTCCTGGTAAACGAGTTCATGCTTTCCTCCACAAGTTTTCCCTCGATTTGTTACTTCGGCGATTGAGGGACCGACGCCGAAGGATCTTCAGGACGACGCATCGGAGCGAAGAAGCCGATCACGTCGTAACGGCCGACCGCGAGGAAGGTGAGAAGCAGGGCTCCCCACGCGAAATCGCGGACAAAGTTGGAAAGACCACCGAAGTTCAAAAGGCTCGACATCAACTGAAGAGCGACCGCGCTCAGCACGACGCATACAACCCGGCCATAGCCGCCTTCAGGACGAACGCCGGCCATGACAGCGATCAGGATCGCGATCAGAAGATAGGAGCTGCCGTAGTCAAACTTCACGTTGACGTTGCGGGCGGCAATGATGATGCCTGCCAAACCTGACAGGGTACCGGACAGAGCGTAGGTCGCCAGAATGACCGCGCTCTTGGGAAACCCGGCAAAGGTGGCAGCCTTTGGATTTGTACCCATCAGCATCAGCCAGAGACCGTAGGGTGTGTATTTTAGTACGGCTCCGACTGCCGAGGCCACCACAATGAAGATGATGAAGCTGATCGGCACGCCAAGGAGCATATCGTTGCCGAGGCTCGAGAGGAGTGCCGGGCTGCCCACGGTGACGGCGCGACCTTGAGAGATGACAACGGCGAGCCCCATAAAGGCCATCTGCGTGCCGAGCGTGCACAGGATTGGCGTGATGTTGAAGCGCGCAATCAGCATGCCGTTGAAAAGGCCGCCGGCGAAACCGACCGCGAGACAACCGAACATGAAGCCGAGACTGAAAGTGGTCGGATCGGAAGATGGCCCAAGCAACGCGACCATGAGAACAGCTGAGGCTACACCTGACAGATTGGCAAGCGCAATGCCTGACAGGTCGATCCCGCCATTGCCGGCGCACATGGCCAACATCACGCCAATAGCCAGAAGACCGATTTCCGGAACCTGCCCCGCCATGGATTGCAGGTTGAATAGCGATAGGAAAGAGCCGCCGGAGATCAGCACTCCGGCCACAAGCAGAAGCAAGTTCATGACGACAAGCATCACGAATTGGCCGCCGGTTCCCCGCATGGTCTCCTCCCATGTTTAGTGAACGTATTACGACTTCACTAAACGCTAACAAAGGCGAAAGACCGTGGCAAGGGGTATTTTTCCAAGCAAGTCCCGTTGCGATTGGATCGCAATTGCCGTAAACATCCGCGCTTACCGTCTGTTTGTTTAGTAAATTATCTCGCACATGCAGCATCCGGAACCGCGATGAAAAACGGCAAGAATCTGACTATCAGGGACATAGCGGAGGCCGCCGGCGTGTCTGCCGCGACAGTCTCTCTCGTGCTGAACGGGAAAGGCGACATCTCCGGCGTCACGCGCGCCAAGGTGCTCGAAGCCGTTGCCAGCCTCAACTACGTACCGAGGACCAGCAAATCGACGGCTGAACCCGGAGAGACACTTCGTTTCCTGAAGATCGCCAAGCATGGGCACACGGTCAACCGTGACCACAGCGTCTTCATTTCCGACTACATTGATGGCATGTCGGCTGAGGCGACCAGGCGCAACTATACGCTTGAAGTGGTGAGTTTCGAGGGCCAGCCGATCAGTTCTGTCGCGGAATCGCTTGCAGGGGCGCCAATCTCGGGCGTCATTGCCCTTGGCACGGAATTGACCGAAGCGGATATCAGGCTGATCCAGGGCTTAGGATATCCAACAGTTTTCATCGACACGTTCTTTGATGTCGTCGATGCCAACTTCGTTGACATGAACAATGAGGATGCCGTCAACAAGGTCTTGTCCCGGTTTCACCAGCAGGGCTTCAGACGCATCGGGTTTGTTGCCTCGCATGTCGAAACGACGAATTTCAGACTGCGCCGCGATGCATTCTTCAAGAACATGGCCCGGCTTGGGCTTGTCGTGGACGAGATCGACGTTCTTTCGGTCGAATCCACCTATGACGGCGCTTATAGCGATACCCGCCAGTTACTGAGGGACGGGCTTGAACTGGCAGAATGCTATTTTTGTACCAATGATATCATCGCCTATGGCTTTATCCGTGCGCTCAGAGAACATGGGCTGCATATTCCCGATGACGTCTCGATAATCGGCTTTGACAACCTGCCGCAGAGCGCGACCATGGATCCCGGCCTGACGACGATCGAGGTCTCGAAACGCAAGATTGGTTACCTTGCCGTCACCATACTTGATGACCTCATCCACTCGGCCGAGCCACAGCCGGCCGTGAAGATCCTTGTCGGTGCAGATCTCGTCCTGCGCGGCAGTCACGCGAAACTTGCAGAGCGCGGGAGCCGGAAACGCACACCCAAGCTTGAGCAACCCGCCGAATGACGACAACCGAGCTTTCAAAAGCGGCCGGACGGCTGACATTCATCCACACCGTCCCCACGCTCGAGCCGCTTTTCGCTTCACTTGCCAGCGAGCGCCTCGAAGGATGGGAAATCACCTCGGTCGTGGACGAGAGCCTGCTCAGCCGTACGATCGAAAGAGGTCATGTGGATGAAGATGTTCTTATCGATCTGAAGGTCCATGCGCAAAAAGCGAGCGCTTGTGGCAGCAATGCCATTGTCGTTACCTGCTCGACACTTGGAGAGGCTGTCGACGAACTGGCTGGAAAAATTGTCACACCGCTGTATCGGATTGATCGGGGCATGGCTGAGAGAGCCGTGGAGCAGGCATCTTCCATCGGCATCCTCGCGACCTTGCCGACCACTCTTGGCCCGACAACCAGATTGATCAGCACAACAGCGCAAAGAGCCGGTCGACACTGCGCCATCGTGTCATGTCTTTGCGCGGACGCATTCACCAGCCTTCGCCAAGGGGACAGAGCGCGCCATGACGAGCTTGTTCAGAAAGCATTCGCAGATCTCTCCGCGAAGGTCGAACTCGTCGTGCTGGCACAGGCTTCCATGGCCCGGGCCTTGAGACACGGGGGAATGCAGGGGCGCTATCTCACGAGCCCGGAACTCGGCATGGACCATATTGCAGACTTGATCCGTCTTTCGCGGATGACGAACCACTGATCATTGAGGAGGACAGAATGGAATACAGAACTCTGGGCCGATCTGGCCTCAAGGTATCGGCAATTTCAATGGGGACGTTCTCCTTCGGCGGAGTTGGTGGCTTTGCGAAGGTGGCCAATCAGGGCGTGAGCGAGGCGCAGCGCCTGATCGACTGTTGCATCGATCTCGGCGTGAATCTGTTCGACACCGCAAACATGTATTCGCTCGGACGATCGGAAGAGATTCTCGGTGAGGCGCTGGGGACAAGGCGCAACGACGTCCTCATTTCTTCCAAGGCGCGGATGCGCATCGGCGACGGCCCCAATGACGAGGGCGCCTCCCGTCATCACATCATTCGCGAATGCGAACGCTCGCTCGCAAGACTGAAGCGAGACCACATCGACATCTATTTCATGCATGAATGGGACGGTCTCACACCACTCGACGAAATGCTCGAAGCACTTCACACACTGCGCGAGCAGGGCAAAATCCGCTATATCGGCTGCTCAAACTACTCGGGCTGGCATGTAATGAAAGCGCTCCAGACCTCCGATCGCAATGGATTGGCACGCTTCGTCACCCAGCAGATCCACTACACACTTGAAGCACGCGAAGCGGAATACGAGCTTCTTCCTATCTCCGTTGATCAGGGTCTTGGCGTGATGGTCTGGAGCCCACTCGCCGCTGGTTTGCTTTCCGGCGCATTCGGGCGCAACAAGTCACCGGAAGGATCACGCCAGGCTCAAGGCTGGAGCGAGCCGCCAATCCGCGACGCTGAACGCCTCTGGACTATCATCGACGTTCTTGAGGACATCGCCAGAGAACGGGGGGTTTCCGTCGCACAGGTGAGCCTGGCCTGGACACTTTCACGACCCGCCATCACCACTCTTGTGGTTGGCGGTCTGAGCGAGAGCCAGTTCCGGGACAATATCGCCTCCAGCGAAATCAAGCTGTCCGAGACGGAGCTTTCGAGACTCAATCTGATCAGCCGCCCTGCCTACATCTACCCATACTGGCATCAACATAACTTCGCGGCTGAACGCCTCTCGCCCGCGGACAGGGCGCTACATGCTTCTTACGACGACCTGGGCATGGTGTAATCGCTCCAGGCTACCGCATAGACAAAGGCATACGGTGCAGAGTGCCCGCATAAGGGCCTCGGTGACGGGACCGATGTTGCCGGCAGGACTCGGTTCGAAGGTCGAACAGTATTTGAACAAAAACTGCCTTGTACCCGCCCTCTTTACGAAGGAGAGCGCCTGAAGCGATAAGGCCACAGCTTCGGATGCGGGATTGGTGCGAGACTTCAGCGCGACAACCAGCGCATTGGCGTCGCCTAGATCAAAATCGACTCTGGGAACACCGATCGTCTGGATGGTCCGCATGCCCTCGCGTGACGGCATCAGCGCGAGGTCTCGACAGTGAGCGTGAGGCCAACGTCGGACAGAGCGTCGCAGAGGCCGTCATATCGGGCCCGGGCTCGACGGTCGGCCGTCCAATCGTGACCGACATAGCCGATCCGTCTGTACCCACGGCGCACCAGATGCTCGGCTGTCGCCCGGTCGGCCCGGCGATGGGACAGGCCGACGGCGAGATCAATGGGTTTATCGTCGATGTCCATCAATTCGGCAACGCGAATGCGGCTGTCTTCCTGCATCCGTCGGGCAGTATCTGTGTGGTCGAAACCAGTGACGATCACTGCGGTTGGGTTCCAGGCGAGTGCGGAACTTGTCCGGCGATTGACCGCATGGGCGACACGGTTCGTGATTTTCGGCCCCTGCCCTAACAAGTCGCGTCCATCTGCATCAGCAGCAGGCTGAATAATTGGCCACGGCATTTCGAACCCAGTTCGAAGAACGCGCATGCGACCGGCATAAATTCAAGGGCAGAACAGGGATGATGTTCTCGATGGTTGACACGACAGTCGACTGGTGCATAACTGGTCATACCAGTGGAGGCCAGTTGTGAGCTCAGTCGTCGCAGAGGTGTCGTCGGATGTTGCCGGCACAGAAAAGGTACTGACCTTTTTCCGTGAGCAGCTTTTGTCGGGAGTGCTAAAGGAAGGGGATCGGCTTCTCGGAGAGCGAGAGCTGTGCCTGGCACTCAGCGTCTCACGCCCCGTGCTGCGGGAAGCCATGAGATCGCTTGCCAATCTCGGCTTCCTCGATATTCGTCACGGCAAAGGCGCGTTTGTGCGCAAGGCCGATCTGGCCGTGCTCGGCGACTTCCTCACCTTCTGCCTTGCCCAGCAGCCCGACATGATGGACGACATCATGCAGGCCCGGATCGCGATCGAATGCCAGGCAATACGTCTAGCGTGCACCCGCGCCACGGACGGCGACCTCTCCCGCATCGGGGGATTGCTGGCACACCTTATGGAAACGCTCGACAGTGCGGAGGATGGGGGCGCGGCCGATTTTGCTTTCCATCTTGCGCTGGTCGAAGCCAGCCGCAGCCCTGCGCTCGTCACAATCTATCAATCCATCGCGACGCTTTTGAAGCGCAGCCACGTCAAGCGGCGCGTCGAAACACGCGATACCGGTGGCATCCAGGACTACCTGGTGGAGGCCCATCGCGAGATCTATCTCTGCCTGCTTTCGCGCAACCCGGACGAGGCCGAGATAAAGCTCAGACAACATTTTGCCATCGGCGACGAGCTTCGACGCAGAAGCTACATCGCCGCGTTCACGAAGACGGATCTGCCGAAAGAGGAGTGACGCAGGTCCGTTTTTATCCAAGGAGGAGAAAGAAATGCTGAACATTTATAAACTGGGCGCCGTTGCAGCGGCCGCCCTGACGATATCGCTCGTCGCAAATACCGCGACGTCGGCCGAACTGCGCTATGCGCATGTCGGCGCCGAAGGGGACATTCAGACGATATATGCAGCCCAAGCGGCGGAAGGCATCAAGTCTGCGACCAAGGGGGAAGTCAACGTCACCGTCTATCCCGCGAGTCAGCTCGGCGGTGTGGCTGAGATGGTCGATGGCGTGCGCATGGGCTCGATCTCGTTGGGCCACCACGACTTCGCGTCGCTTGCCCGCCTTGTGCCCGAGGTTGCGGTCTTCAACGCGCCATTCATCTATCGCGATGGCGCCCATGCGCTGGCCGCCACGGATCCAAACAGCTCTCCGGCACTTCAGGCAGTCAACGAGAAGCTGATTGCTCAAGGGGTACGCATTATCGGCCGTATCTATCGTGGCGATCGGCATATTTCGTCGAATTTCCCGGTCAAGACGCCGGCGGATCTCGCAGGCAAGCCGTTCCGCGCAGTACCGCTCGAACTCTGGGTCTCCATGGTCAAGGGCTTCGGCGCTATCCCGACGCCCGTCGAAGTGGCAGAACTCCCGACAGCACTGATGACCGGCGTGGTGGTCGGACAGGAAAACCCGCTGACCATGATCGCATCCAACAACCTCAATGAGGTCCAGTCGCATCTCTCCATGACTGGGCACATGCGCGCCGTGCTTGCCGTCTTCATCAATGAGGAGATCTGGCAAGGCCTCAGCGAAGATCAGAGGACTTCAATCACCAAAGTGCTCGATGACGAGGCGGAAAAATCCCTGAAATTGGCGAGTGAATCCGAGACCAAGCTGGTGAGTGACCTCAAGGGCCGGGGCATGACGGTCATTACCGAGGCGGACGGGCTTGATCTCGATGCCTTCCGCGAGAAGGTCAGCGCCCAGATCAAGCAGGATTTCCCGAGCTTCGAACAGCTGATCGCCGAGATCGCGGCTGTGCAATAGCCAATGCGGAAACGGGAGAGACATGCGTCGCTCCCGTCCTTGTCCTAGACACCAAATGGAGTTTGCAAGATGCGTCTGCCCGAACGCGTCCTGACCGCAGTTGTTGCCTTGCTGGTCGCAGGACTTGTCCTCGTGCCGACCGCCCAGGTCGTCATGCGCAACGCTTTCACCCTGCCATTCATCGGGGCCGAAGAACTAACGCGGTTCCTGCTGATCTGCCTCGTTTTCTGTGCCTATCCACTGGTCGTGCAGAACGGCGAGAACATCGTGATGGGGGAAATCAAAGCCGCTCTACCGGCGCGCCTACGCGCTCTTGTCAATATAGGCATTTCCCTGAGCGCCATAGCCATATCAGGTTTCCTGGCCTGGGTGACGGCTACCAACATATCCAGAAATTTGACGAATGCCACGCCGACCCTCGGCATCCCTTTCTGGATTTTCCTCGGGGCGACGTTGTTCGGATTTGCCGGCGCCGTCCTGGTCCATCTGATCCACTTGCGCAAACCACCGCAGGCGGACAAGAACATCGCGGTCTGAGGAGCGTCCCATGGGTTTTCTGGTCGTCATCGCGTTTCTCAGCCTGTTCATCCTCGGATTTCCGGTGGTCTACGCTATCCTCTTGCCATCGATCGTCTATGTGATGATTGAGGGACTACCTTTTGGCCTGTTGGCGCAGAGGATTACCTATGCGCTCGATTCCTTTCCGCTCGTCGCGGTCCCGCTCTTCATATTCGTCGGCAATCTGATGAACCTCTCGGGCATTACCGACCGTATCTTCCGGTTCGCCTATACTCTGGTCGGCCGCATCCCGGGCGGTCTGGCACAGGTCAACGTGTTCGGCAGCCTTGTATTCTCAGGCATGTCGGGGGCCGCACTTGCTGATATTGGAGGGCTCGGTCGCATCGAGATCGACGCCATGAAGAAGCGGGGCTTCAACCCGGCATTCGCCGGAGCCGTGACCGCGGCGTCTGCCACGCTCGGGCCGATCTTTCCGCCCTCCATTCCTCTTATCGTCTACGGTTCGGTGACCAGCGTCTCGATAGTCCAGTTGCTGGTCGCTGGCATCATGCCTGCCATCATATGCACGATCCTGTTGATGCTGACCGTCCTGATCGTGGCCATCCTGCACAATCACCCCCGCGCGGAACGTTGGCCGACTGCACGGGAAATTGTCAGCAGTTTTCTACCTGCCCTACCCGCCATCGTCGCGCCACTGCTGATGGTCGGCGGCATGACAGCCGGGGCTTTCACACCGACCGAAGCGGCGGCGATGACAGCTGTCTATGTCATCTTGATCAGCGGCCTCATCTATCGTGAGCTGACCTTGGCCCATCTGTGGAATTCAGCTGTGCTGACGGCGCGCAGTTCCAGCGCCATTCTCATCATCGTTGCCTCAGCCGCCTTGTTCGGCTGGATTCTAGCGGTCGAACAGGTGCCGCAAACCTTTGCCGCCACGCTGCTTGGTCTCTCGAATGATCCGCTGATGCTGCTCGTAATTGCCAACTTGATCTTCTTCGTCGCTGGCATGTTTCTCGATTCGACCACGGCAACGCTGCTGCTCGTCCCGATCATTGCTCCGCCGCTTGTTCTAGCCGGCGTAGATCCAGTCCAACTCGGGATCGTGACCATCTTCAACCTGATGCTGGGTCTTCTGACACCGCCGATGGGGCTGTCACTGTTTCTCGTGTCCGACATTGCGAAAGTGTCTGTCCGACAGTTGCTGAAGGCGCTTCTGCCATTTTACGTCCCGCTCCTTTCCACGCTTGTAATTCTGACCTTTGCGAAGGATTTCACGCTGTGGCTGCCCCGCATGATTGCTCAATAACCTGGAGAACTTACATATGCGCATCGTCATCGGCTCCGATCACGCCGGATTTCCACTCAAGTCCACCATCGTCGATTACATAAAATCGTTGGGCCATGAGGTCACGGATGTCGGTTCCTACGATCCTGAGCCTGTCGATTTTCCCGATGTCGCGAAGAACGTGACCGCTTTGATCATCGCCGGCAAAGCAGAACGCGGCCTGCTCGTCTGCGGTACCGGTGTCGGCGCCTCGATTGCCGCCAACAAGGTAAAAGGCATCCGGGCCGCGGTATGCCATGACGTGCACTCCGCGCACCAGTCGGTGGAACATGACGACGTCAATGTCATGTGCATCGGTGCTCAGATCGTCGGCGCCTGGTTGGCCAAAGACCTCGTGGAGGCTTACCTGAAAGCCGAATTTTCGACAGACGAGGATTTTCGCCGGCGCGTAAGGAAGCTCGCGGAGATGGAGCAAGAAGGCTGACGGTAAGCGTCTGGTTCTCAGGCCACACTGTGGCGACGAAGGCGCAATAGCTCCATCCCCTTGAGCCACGGTACCGGATTCTCTTGTCCGATAGGCTAAGGGTCTCGACGGTGATGGGGCGTCAGTCGCTCTTTAGGAAGCGAAAAAGCCCCACACCGCAGCCTGGTATTGATCACAACACGGCATTGAGGTCCTTCGGCACGGTTATCAGATAGACCGGATCGAGCCTCCCTCCGGGGACAAGCATGCGTTTGCCCTTGCCCAGATCGATCGCCCTCTTTTCCAGACGCTTGAGCCACGCATGAGAGTGACGACCCGCGAAGAAGAAGAGCAGGCGTTTCACCTTGACGCTGTCACAGTCGATCAGCAGCTTTTGCAACCGCCTCGGACTGAAATTCGCCGCGCCTTGCATGATCATGTCGGCCTGATGGAAACTCTCATGGCGTGGCAATTCATCGAGCATTTCCAGATAGGCGCGCTCGGGCTGGGAGAGTGTCAATGGCCAATCCCATTGCCCCCACGCAAGCGAGGTCAGGCTACCACCCTGAAAGCGGCTGAGATCGTGGCCCGTTCCGTCCGCGATATTCGAGGCCAGACTGCCAAACGACTGCGTGATCTGATCTTTGCGGAAGAGGGTCGCGCTGTTGTGATAGACAAAATGCTGAGGAAGGTTCAGCTTATCCAACCAAGTTGGCGGCTTTTCCGGCCCGTAAAGATGGACGGTCTTCGTCTGATGCGAGAGATAATGGGCAAAGCCCTGAAGCTCCAATGCTGTGCGCCCACCCACATGGAGCGGCGTTCGCAATAGCAGGATCTGAAGGGAAATAACGACTTGCTGGCAGCTTTGTAAACACTGCGCACCGGCTGTTCCAGCCAGCCGTTCTTGACGTAATAGGCGCGCAAATTGCTGGCGATACCGCGCCCTTCCAGCCACGCTGCATTCACAACCAGTCCTTCGGGAAGATCTTTCTCGAGTTGGTTTAGATGCGACGCAGATTGCACAGCCATGTTGAGGATATTACCCGGGTCTTAAATGACATCCAAGTTTGGAGATGCCAGAAAATGCTCAGCATAATTGACCCTATTTGATGAATCCCAAACCTGATACGTCAAGCGTCCGCCTCTGGGGGGCGAGTTTTCCGAGCAACCATGTGGAACAACCGCATACACGGCAGTTCCTTCCTTGGTGCCCGTACCGGTTTGCGGCCCGTCCAGCAAACCGGCGGCGCGCAGCGCATGAGCGGCGCTAAAAATGCACGCTTGCCGTCTTTCAGCACTTCAAGCAAAGCCTCTGGCCCTGAGCGGAAGAAATCAAAGAGGACAACGCTAAAAATTGGTGATGCTTCATGCGGTGCATCATCACCAACAATGCAATGGAGGGCATAGACAGGCTGATGTTACACAACATTGCCACTTGTTGCTTAAGCAGTGAGCTGCCCGCCCCGGCTGTTTGCCCTGCTCGGCCTGATCAAAACCTCTGCAGATATGCCGAGGCGAGCGTGCAGTTGGCGGATCATGTCGATCGACAGGCTTCGCTTGCGGTTCAGTACATCTGCGACACGGTTACGCGGCCCAATCATCGGTTCGAGATCCTTGCGGGTTAAGCCTTGCTGCTCCATCCGAAAACGGATTGCTTCCACCGGATCAGGGGGATCCATTGGACAAGTCTTTGCTTCGTAGGCATCAATGAGGGTCGCCAGAATATCCAGCCGGTCTCCCTCTGGAGTGCCCGCTTTTGCTCCCCACAAAGTTTCGACCTGAGCAAGAGCTTCGTCGTAATCCGCTTCTGATCGGATGGGCTTCAGATCAGCTGCCATGTTCGATCTCCTTCACATCGATCTTGTCGTATGCCTTGTGCGTCCCAATCCACTTGACCCAGACGATGCTCTTCTCGAAGTCAGCGGCAACGATTAATCGGTGATCATTGCCTTTGATGTTGAAGACGATCCGCTCCGCGCTGACGATGCTAGCAGTCGCATATAGTCGCTTCACATCCGCGGAACTGGTCCACTGCGCTTTGCTCACTTCGTCGAACCATGCGTCCAGGGCAGCCTTCACCGCAGGTTGTCCCTTGTCGCCAGCCAGTTGGTCGACATATTGCCGGAGGGTGCGCCTGGCTATGATCCTCATAGCGCACACATAGCACGAGACCGAATTGGTCTCAATTCAAATTCTGCGCCTACATGGAAGGTCGCTTCGAGCTTCTGGGACATCCGACTGCGTCGCCGTCTAAAGAAACGGATCCACGCCTCTGAATTCGGATCCGTATCGGCAGGAGGCCAGTGACCTGGCAGACAATAGCCTGTTTTTCCATTTTTGCTCGCTCGCACCTCCAACGCATCGAGTGTTCCCAGGCCGCGAGCACCCAACCAATTTCGCCAATGGCGTAACTGCTCGGTTTGAGAGTCTCCCACGAAGATCGCCGGCACTGCCGGTTGCACATTGGCGGATATCGAGGGCTCCTCGCGCGCGTTAGGTTTATATATTTTTTCTTTCTCTGGATTCGGTGGACATATCTGACCGCCTTTGTCGGACAGATCTGACTGCCTTTCCGGACGTATGTGACCGCCTTCACGCGCCCTAAGGGTGACAATTCTGTCCGTCTTTTCACGTGCCTCGGATGCTCGTAAAATCGACAGCGCAGAGGGACGATATTCTGTGTTGTGCCCTGTGCCATTCCCGCGCCGGACATCGAGCCACTCCGTGTCTTCGAGTTCCCGGATCGCACGCTGGATGGTCTTGACGCTCTTGCCGGTCGCGTCGGCAATCGTTTGATAGGACGGCCACGCCTTCTCGGTGTGGCCGTTCATGTGTGTGGTGACGATATACAGAGCCACCGACCGAGCACTATCGCTGAGATCCTTGTCGCAGCTCAGCTGTTGGAGCCACTGCAGCTTCACTTCCCTGAAGGGTCGACGAACACTCATGCGACCCTCCAAGCAGTCTGGAACAGGCAGGAAAAGCCTGCAGGAAAGGCCCGAACAAGTGGGACAGGAAAAATCCTAAGTTGTTGTTTTTGCTCACACTTCTGTCTTGCCTCACCGTGAGCTAACTCTTTGGATTCAATCAATAACGGCGTGCCCTCCGGACCCACCATCTTTTCAGTTGCCTGATCAGTTCGTGTCTTCGAACGCGACGGAGATGCGAAGCTCCACTTCGTCGGAAATGAACGGCACGTAATAGGTAACGCCGAACTCGGAACGCTTGATCTTGGTGGTCGCATCAAACCCCACGGTCAACAGCGACGACATCGGATTGACGGCGACGCCCACGAGCCGGGTGCGCAGTTTCACGGGCTTGGTGATGTCGCGGATCGTCAGGAGCCCCGATATGACCGCTTCGGTTCCATCCACCTTGACCGAGGTCGATTTGAATTTCGCAGTCGGAAATTTCTCGATATCGAAAAAGTCCGACGTCTTCAGATGTGCGTCCAGCGCCGTGCTCGTCGATACGATCCCAGACAACTGGATGTCGATGTCGACCTGGCCATCCTCGGGATGCTTGGGATCGATCTTCAGCGTGCCGCTCAGGCCGCCTACGAGCCCGGTATATCGCGAGATGTCGAAATGGCTGACCTCGAAAACGATATGGCTGTGATTCGGGTCGATCGAGTAGGTGCCGGCTGCCAAAAGGCTGGGATCGGGCTTGCCCATGTCTTCGATCGACATGTCTTGAGCCAGAGCTGAAAATGCCATGCCGGCGAAGAGTGCCGAATAGATGATTGCTTTCATGTGATCGCTTCCAATGCCCGGGCCGGAACCCGCAGCGTTGCAGCTGCCACAGATGTCCGGTGCCGGGGAGTTTGCTGGACGCTACGCCATCAAGGCCGCAGCGCACCTCTTCGAGAGGCGATCGTCTCGCTATGTGGCTCGTTCTGCCGAACGGTTACGAACAAGCGTCGTCGGGCTACGATTGAAAGAAGCCTGCCCTTCGGCCTTCGCCTGCCATGCTGCCCGACCAGCATGCGATGGAACAGGTGTGAGGTCGATGATGTGATAAAAACAAGGCGCCTGCTCTCTGACCCCAAGACTGTCATTGGCGCTGCATCACGCTCCGTACGCCTGTGCCCACCTCGAAACAGGATCAATCCCGCCGCCTCATCTGCCGATACAACGCAAATCCGGCTGCAAGCACGATCCCCAGACCGAGGCCGAACAGGCCACCACCGAAGGTGCCGGCCATCAGCAGGACCTTGCGGCCCGGACCGTCGGGCGCCTGCGCCGGGAAGGCTTCGGCGACGATGCGGACATTGCTCGTGTAGAGGCTCATCTCGGCGGCCGTTTCTTCGCTGCGCTTGAGCACTGCCTCGTAGACGTCACGCGCGGCTTTCGCCTTGCGCTCCAGTTCGCTGAGTTCGATCAGCGCCGTCGAATTGGTCGCCTGGGAGGCCTTCTGGACATTGAGTTCCTTGAGGATGTCGGCTTCCTCCTTCTGGGCCGACTCGTAGGCGCTGCGGGCAGCAACGACCATCCGTTCGAGCTCCAAGCGGATCTGCCGTTCGATATCCCCCAGCGACGCCTTGGCCGACTGCAATTGCGGATGCCGCGGACCAAGGCGTTCCGTCAGGCTGCTCACATTGGCCGACAGGCTCGCATACTGATTGCGGAGATCTCCGAGCGTCCGGGAAGCGGCCGCGTCGCCGACGAGAACGTCGTTGATGTCGAGCCGGGAAACGGTATCAAGCTGCGCCTTGGCCTCGATGATCTTCTGTTGTGCGGCAACGAGCAGGTCGTCGAGGGACTGCAGACGCTTGTCGGCAATCTGGTCACCGCCGACGGCAAAGAGATCGTTCTGCGAGGTGAAGGCGCGCACTTCCGCCTCGGCGGCGATGACGGCCTTGCTGAGCGCCGTCAACTGATTGACCAGGCTCGTATTGACGCTGCCGAAACTGTCTTCGGCATTGACGCGGCTGTCCTTAAGATAGGCGGCCACCAACGAATTGGCGATCGCGGCTGACTTCTCCGCCTCCCTGGTCGTCACCTTCACCTGGAAGATGAACGTGCCCTCCTGCCGTGACACCAGGATCTGCTTCTGCAGGTTGGAGATCACCCGGTTCATGTCGGTGGCGGCATTGTCGGAAGACTGGCCCTGGAACTCGGGATCGGCAGTGAGCTTCAGATTGCCGGCCACAGTCTCGAGCACGGTGCGCGACGTTATGATCTGCGTCTGGCTGTCGATCGTGGCATTCAGCACTTCCGGCGACGTCGCCCTGTCGTTCTCGACGAGCTCGACGGCAAGCTTCTGCGGATCGAAATAGAGAGTCGCGGTCGCGCTGTATTTCTTGGCCAGCAGCGTCGTCATGGCGCCGCCTGCAAGCGCGCAGACGACGGCACCTGCGAGCACCGCCATGCGATAGCGCCAGGCAGCAAGTGCGACGAACTTCAGGTCGATGACGAGTGGAGCGTCGGATGTCGTGACCGGCGGCGATACGGCTGCCGGGCGCGATTCCGGCAAGGGCTCCTGCACTGCGTCGCGATGCGCATCCCAATGCACATCCTGTGGTGCGTCATTGCCGCCCGAGAGATCCCAGCCGAACCGTTCGCGGGCCCTCTGCTCGATGTCGTCCATGGTGAGCGGCCGGCGGGAACGTGGCTCCTGGGCCTCACGCTCATCGACAGACGCGCCGAGATAGCGGCGCAAGCTGACATTCGCGCCTCCCGCCGGAGACGTAGCTTGTGCACCGGCGTCGCTACGCCTGGAGTCGAAGTCGCCCATCCCTCGGGTTAGATCTTTCACGATTGTCTTGCCCATACGTGTAGAGGTACAGCGGACGTCAAAAGACGCCCGTTTCTTGCCGAACTATGAGTATTTACGGTTAATTAAGTCTTATCCCGCAGGCGGAATACGCACGCATGCACCGGGATCTGCGCCAGCGGGTTCGAGCGTCGGAAGAAGAACGGAGAGCTGGGCGCGGTCCCTCGCCGGTCGGCTGGACGTTGTTGCCCTGCTCGGGCGACCACCAGTCCCCGCCGGCCCAGTAGATCCAGCCGAGCCAGACGTCGAAATTCTTGGCCATCTGATCCAACATGCGCGTCAGCCCAGCCTGGCAGGCGGCGTCTTTCGACCCACCGAACTCGCCGAGAAAGGCGCGTTTGCCGTGGCTGCGCAGCCAGTCCGAGAGCTTTAGGGGGCCTCGTTCGTCCTAGAACTGCCTCAACCAGAATAACCCGCCTGCCGAGGATGTGCAGCCGTCTGCAGTGCCGTGATCGCTAAACTGGCATGATGTCCACCTAGACAAGACACCCGCAGACGAATCTGCAGCGGAAGCACCGCAGATAAACAAACTCCCCGGCATTCGAGCCGAGGAGCCTGATTCTGCAGTCGCGTGACCAAAACCTGAACCTATCGACTGCCGAGAGCAGCATCCCAATCGTTCAAAGATTGCTCATGTGGAGATCCAGCAGCTCTTCATAGCAAGACTGGTTCGCGGCAAGCACAGGATGCCCGTTGAGGAACTCGCCACCACTTCCCGGGAATGCAAGCGTCGTGCCCCCCGCTTCCCGCACGAGGCAGAAGCCGGCCATGCAGTCCCAGGCACGCATATGCGGCTCATAATATCCGACCAACCTGCCGGCTGCGACATAGGCAAGCATCAACGCGCCTGAACCGTTGCGGATGAAATTGCCGCCGCGCTCCATCAGACCTGCGATGATCGCGCCGACGCGTTCAGGCGTGACATAACTGTTGCAGCCGATCCCCGTCATCGCGTTCTGCAGGTTTCGGGACGGATCGAGGCGCAGAGGTTTCTCGTTGAGCGTCGCGCCGAAACCGTGGGCCGCCGCGAAGAGTTCGTCCGAACAGGGCACATGAATGACGCCGACGACCGGCTGCCCGTCCCGCACGATGGCAACGGACACACACCAGGTCGGCATGCCGTTCACAAAAGGCGCAGTTCCATCGATGGGGTCGACCACCCAGGTAAAACCGGAAGAGCCTTCGTCATGGCCAAACTCCTCGCCCAGGAAGCCATCGGTCGCATAGATCTCGGCCACGCGCTGCTTCAGAAAGGTCTCGACGTTTCGGTCGGCGATCGAAACCACGTCCTGCAGGTCCCGCTTCGTTTCGATCACCAGCGTATCGCGCCGGTTGAAGTAGTCGAGCGCCATGGCGCCCGCTTCCGCTGCCAGCGTCTTGGCCAGGGAGAAACGCGCTGCGAGTGCCGTATCATTCACTGTCATTCTCATCATCCTTGGTCTTCTCAGAAAAATCATCAGCCGCTGATGACGGCAATTCCACGGTTCTTGAACGCCAATGTGACGTCGCTTGTGGCGGCATGGGCATGGTCGACGTCATGGTCGATGACGAAGAGCGTGCCGACATCGGTCTCGACCTCGTATTCGACATGACCGCCGAGATAGGCGGAGTGGAGGACGCGTCCCTTCAGGCCCTCTGCGCCGGCAGAGCCGATCCGGATAGCGCCCGGGCGGACTGCGAGTTTGGCGGGGCCTCGGCCCACATTGGACTGCAGACGATGCTCGAGATTGCTGACGCGTACCAGAACTTCCCCGCCATCTGACTGCACGACCTCGCAGGGCAGGACATTCGCCTCCCCCATGAAATCGGCAATAAAGGGCGAGGCCGGTGCCTCGTAGAGTTCACGCGGCGCGCCCGACTGGGCAATCTCGCCATCCTTCATGACGATGATCCGGTCGGAAACGGCGAGCGCCTCGTCCTGGTCATGGGTAACATAGACGGCGGTGAAACCCAGACGCTGCTGGAGATCCCGGATCTCGGTGCGGACCCGGCGCCTTAGGCGTGCATCGAGATTAGAGAGCGGCTCGTCGAGCAGCAGCACCTGCGGCTCCAGCACCAGGGCACGGGCGACGGCGACACGCTGCTGTTGACCACCCGAAAGCTCGGCCGGGAGCCTTTGCCCCATGCCGGCGAGGCCGACAAGCTTCAGGCCCTCCTCAGCCTTCTCGCGCGCTTCCTTCTTGGCCAAGCCTGACGACTGCAGTCCGTAGGCGACGTTTTCGAGCGAGGTCATATGCGGGAAGAGCGCGTAGGACTGAAAGACCATGGAGACGTCGCGCTCATTGGCCGGCAGCATGGTCACATCCTTGCCGCCAATCAGGATCTTTCCGGACGTCGGATGCTCCAGCCCCGCCAGCATGCGCAGCGTCGTCGTCTTGCCACAGCCGGAAGGGCCGAGCAGCGTGACCAGCGTGCCGGGCTCGATGGTAAGTGAAAGATCGTGAATGGCGGTGAAGGCACCAAAAGTCTTGCGGACATTCTGAAAGGTGACGGATCCGGCTTTGACGGTGATCATGCGGTTTTCTCCTGACCGAGAGGAACGGGACTGTTGTTGCCGAGACCGGCAATACGGTTTTCGCGACGCAACTGGCGTTCACCGACGAGGAGCTGGAAACCACCAATGACGGTGATCATCACGACGATCAGCATCGAGGAATAGGCAATCGCCACTCCGTATTCGCCGTTTTCGACAAGACCGACGATGTAGGAGGTCGCCATGTTGTGTTCGGCGCTGACGAGGAAGATGACGGCGCTGATCGAGGTAATGGCCCGCACAAAGGAATAGACGAGCGCTGCCGTGATGGCGGGCCTCAAAAGCGGCAGGATGATCTTGCGGACCGTGCGGAAGCTGTCGGCTCGAAGCGTGAGAGAGGCTTCATCCAGGCTCTTGTCGAGCTGGCTCATCGCCGCGATCCCGCCCCGCACGCCGACCGGCATGTTGCGGAAGACGAAGCAGGCGATGAGGATGAGGGCAGAGCCGGTCATTTCGAGCGGCGGCAGGTTGAAGGCCATGATGTAGCTGACGCCGATGACCGTGCCGGGGATGGCGAAACTCATCATCAGCGCGAACTCGAAGAGGTTCCGGCCGGCGAACTTCTGCCGCACTATGATGTAGGCGGTCAGCAGGCCGACGGCCGCAGTCAACGGCGCGGAGATCAGCGAGATCTCCATGGTCGTCCAGAAGGAATTCCAGGCCACGCCCGTCCAGGCAATCGAGCCGTTCTGGATGCTGACCGAAAACGCGCGGGCGTAGTGTTCGAGGGTCAGCGTGTTGTCGAGGCCCCAGGTGGTCACAAAGCCGCCGACGAGGATCATGCCGTAGATGACGATGGTGAAGATCATCCACGGAATGACAAGAGCATGAACGCCAATCGAGATGCCACGCGGCAGCGCGATATGCGCGCCGCTGTCTCCCTTGCCGGTCACGGTCGCGAAGTTCTTGCCCGACAGCCAGAGGCGCTGGGCGAGAAAGGCTGACAGCGTGAAGAAGAGGAGGACGAGCGCCAGGACGGCGGCCCGTGACGGATCGTTCTGCGAGCCGACCACGGCGAAGAAGATTTCCGTCGAGAGCACGCCATTGCTGCCGCCGAGCACCAGCGGATTGCCGAAGTCGGCCATGCTTTCGATGAAGCCGATCAGGAAGGCGTTGGCGAGGCCAGGCTTCATCAGAGGCAGGGATACCCGCCAGAAGGTGCGCCAGCGGTCGGCACGCAGCGTCTGCGACGCCTCTTCCATCGAGGGGCTGACGCCTTCAACGACGCCGATCAAAACGAGGAAGGAAATTGGGGTGAAGGACAAGACCTGTGCGATCCAGATGCCGGTCAGGCCATAGAGCCAGCGGCCAGGCTCGATACCGAAGAGGCTGGACAGGGTTTCTGTGACCACGCCCGCGCGCCCGAAGAGAAGAACGAGCGCAAGCCCGATGACGAAGGGCGGCGTGATGATCGGCAGGACGGTGAGAAGGCGCAAGCCCTTCTTGAACGGGAAACGTGTGCGGGTGGCGACGAGCGCGAAGGCTAGCCCCAGCAGGGTGGAGGCGGACGCCGTCATGATGGCAAGTGTGAAGGTGCGCCAGGCGACACCGCAGCGTCCATCACCAATCAAGCAGCTCAAGCTCCAGATGCCGGGATCCTGCATGTTGCGTATGAAGTCATCGGGCTTGAAGGAACCGTCGAAATCCTGAACGGCCGCCACAAGCATGCTGCCGATCGGATAAAAGACGAAGACGAAGACGAGGAAGACAAGCAGTGAGATAGACCCGACGACAAAGGCGTCACCTTTCATCACGCCGCGTTCGACCAAACCGAAGGCGAACATCAGGACGAAAACGATTGCCATGGTGACGGCACCGGCCCCCATGGAGGGTTGCCCATCCGACAGTGGTCCGAAAAGGGCCTCGCTGATGCCCCAGGTCCAGCCGGAGAAGCCGACTGCAAGCCCCTGAAGGCAGAGATAGACGAGACCCGCCGCACCGGCAGCCGCAAAGAACGCGCCACGGCGCATCGGGTCGGCAATGAAACGTGCTGCGAAACCGAGACAGAAGAAGAGGACGACACCAACGAGCCAGAGGCGGCCGTGACCAAGAAGCTGAAGGGCGCCGGGTGCGGTTTCCTCACTGAACGGGAACGTGCCAAACCAGCCAAGGCCGAAGAAGCCGCTTTCCAGTCTGTACCAGGGAAGCAAGATGAAGGATGCGGCTCCAAAGGCCAGCAACAGGTCCAGTCTGCGGTTGCCATGTCTCATGGTCGACCTCATCAGTAGATTTAGCGGGAAGAGATGGGCCGGCGGTCCAGAAACCGCCGGCCGACAGGGTCAAGCGTCAGTTGGCGACGGCACCGATCTCACGATCCCAGCGCTCGAGCAGAGCCTTGCGCTTTTCCGGGTCGCCATAGGTTTTGAAGTCGTAGTCGATGAGCTTGATGTCCTCGAAGCGCGGGGCTTCCTTGGGGATCTCGGCGCTCTTGTTCGACGGAAGCTGGAACGACTTGGCATCCTTCATGCGGGACTGGACCTCCGGCTTCAGCGACCAGTCGTACCAGGCCTTGGCATTGTCCATGTTGCGAGCGCCCTTGACGATCGACATGGAGCCGATCTCGTAGCCGGTGCCTTCGCACGGGGCGATCGACTTGACCGGGAAGCCCTCGGCCGTCTGGGCCACCGCATCATGCATGAAGACGATACCGAGGCCGGTCTCGCCGCGGGCAGCAGCCTTCACCGGTGCAGAGCCGGATTTGGTGTATTGCGAGATGTTGGCGTTGAGGGACTTCAGATATTCGAAGGCCTTGTCTTCGCCCATGATCTGCACGAGCGAGGCGAGCGCGGTATAGGCGGTTCCCGATGAGTTCGGGTTGGCGATCTGGATCTCGCCTTTCAGTTCCGGCGCCAGGAGGTCGGCCCAGCATACCGGTTCCTTGTAGCCCTTCTGCTTGAAGATCTCGGTGTTGTAACCCCAGCCGAGCGCGCCGGCATAGACGCCGACGGTTTTGAAGCCGGAGCTCTCTGCCTGGCTCTTTGCCCAATCCTGCAACTGGTCCAACATCGGCGACTTGTATTCTTCTGTCAGGCCCTCGGAGGCAGCCTGGAGATGAGGGTCGCCGGTACCGGCCCACCAGAGGTCGGTCTTCGGGTTGCGGGCTTCGGCGCGGATCTTGGCATAGGCCTCGCCGGAGGACATGCGGACCATGTTGACCTTGATGTCGTGTGCCTTTTCGAAATCGCCCTGCATCTGTTCGCAGATGACGACGTCGGCGGCGCAAATGAGGTTGAGCTCACCGGCGGCCAGGGCCGAGCCGGCAGACAAGCTCGTGCCGGCGAAGAGTAGTGTGGACAGTAGTGTCAGTCGCATGGGTATCCTCCTGTTGCTTGCGTCTGATGGAAGTCGAAAAAAATGGACAAGCCTTCGGCGGTGATGCCGAGACGGCACCTTTTCAGCGGCGGTCCATTTGTAGAAAAATCAGTTGGTCGGGTTGATCTCGCTATCGAAGCGGCTCAGTAGCCGACTTCGCTGTTCGGGCGATCCGAAGGTGGCAAAATCATAGTCCACCATCTTGATCATCGAGATGTCGGGAGCGGCGGGCGGCAGCACGGCCCGGGCATTGGACGGCACCTGGTTCTGGCCTGCGGCAGCGCCGGTTGCCTGTCCTTCGGGGCTCAGCGCAAAATCAACGAAGCGACGGGCCTCTTCCAGGTTGCGGCTGCCCTTGACGATGCTGACGGCTCCGATTTCATATCCCGTCCCCTCGCAGGGCGCGACGATCACGAGGGGAGCGCCCGCCTCCTTCTGGGTGACGGCATCGTGCATGAAGGAGATGCCGATCGTGATCTCTCCCCTGCCCGCAGCCTTGACTGGTTCGGCGCCGGCCTTGGTGTATTCGGTGATGTTCTGGCCGAGTTCGCGCATATAGACGAAGGCTTCATCCTCGCCGAGCAACTGCACGAGCGTGACGAGCGTGGTAAAGGCGGTGCCTGAGGAATGCGGGTTTCCAGACAGGATATGACCACGATAGATCGGCTTGGCGAGATCCTTCCAGCAATTGGGTGCCGGCAGTCCTGAAGATGCGAGAAGCTCGGTATTGTAGGCGAAGCCGAGCGCTCCAGCGTACAGCCCGACGGACGCGCCCCCAGACAATGAGAAGAAGTTACGCGCCCAGGGCAGAAGGTCTGCTTCCTGTTGGGGACGATGGGGTTCGAGCAAGCCCTCATAAGCGGCCTGCAGGTGCGTGACCCCGGTGCCGCCCCACCAGACATCGACGTTCGGCGCATCCCTCTCCGCCCGAACATGGTCGAGGATCTCTCCGGTGCTCATCCGCGGCATGTTGACAGCAAGGCCCGTTCTGGCCTCGTAGGTCTTCTCCATGACGGCGCACCAGACCTCGTCGACACCGCAAAGAATGTTCAGCGTGCCGGCTGCCCGGGAATCTGTAGCCGTGGCGAAGGTCACAAGTACCCCGGCGCCGATGGCGGTCAATAACTTCACGTCGTCCTCCCTTGGAACCTCCCCGTTCCAATGACTGAAGCATGTCCATATCGGTCCGAGCTGGCAACCCGGAGAATGGTTACCGATCTTTCACCGTGACGTCGTCACCCATTGCAGAGATTGCAAATATTACAATTGTGACGTTGGCCGATAACCACCAAGTCTTTGGTGTTTTTGTGCTGCCCGGTTATGATGCCGATGGGAGGACTGCAACTTGTTGAACCAGAAGGTAAAAATTCTGATCGTCGAGGACGATCCGGATATGGCGGAGCTTATCTGTGACTTGGTGGAGGCAGAGGGCTGGATCCCGTTGACTGCGCCATCTGCCGAGGCCGCGCAGGAGCGATTGCAACACGAGACTGTTCAACTTGTTCTGGTCGACCACAATCTGCCCGGCCTGTCCGGACGGGCCTTTGCGCAGCGCCTGAGAGCTCAGACGGATGTCGGCATCGTCATGGTGACGGCAGCAGGCAGCGCGACCGATCGGGTGCTGGGACTGGAGACGGCAGCGGACGACTATGTCGTAAAACCGTTTGAACCGAACGAGCTCACAGCACGGATCAAGGCGGTTCTGCGTCGTACCCATCCGCAGTTGCGCCATGACAGGGAGCTGGAACGCGACCAGACTTCGACGGCACTCAGGCTCGGTGAATGGGCCGTTGATCTCGCTCGACGCAGGGCCGTTTGCCTCACAGATCCGACAAAGACGCTCACGGCTGCCGAATTCGCCCTATTGGAAATCCTCGCCGAAACCCCGAACACACCGGTCAGCCGCGCCCAAATTCTCGACCGGATGGGCGCCGACTCCGATCGTTTTGTCGATCGAAACGTCGATGTTCTCGTCTTGCGCCTCAGGCGCAAGATCGAGCGAAACCCCGATCTTCCCCGTCATATTCAGACGCGACGCGGAAAGGGCTACGTCCTGCACACCGACAACGTGGGTTCATCGCCTTGATCAACCGCGCCTTCCTCTCCTCGATCGCCTTTCGGTTGCCCTTCGCAATCGCCTTTATCTGCGTTTCTGTTCTCATCCTTTCGACCGTCGCCATCTATGGTCTGCAGAGGGCACGCAGTGAAATGTCGGCCTATAGCGTGCAGGCCTTCTCCAGTCTCGCCAAGGCCTCGCTCGTCTCCAGACAGGTCTCCGACCTGGTTTCAAGTGCGCCTTTCCTTATGAATGCAACGTCCCCCTACCGTGTCTCGAGCGAAAGCCGCGCCGTGGTCGCCCAGGTGGATACACTTCTTCAGACCATGGCGCCGGATAAGTCGGGCGCCGCCATGCGAGGCACCGGCGCGCGCCGGATCATCGAACTGCTTGAAAGCATCGAGGCCCAGACACTGGCACTTGCGGCAAATGCAGATGCCGCACAGGTGCACAAGGCCGAAGCGGCTGTTGCACTCGGAGAGATCGCGACCGCTCGCACCATCCAGGATCAGGAGCTACGGCAGCGTCTGAATGACATCGCACAATCAGCCTCCACGTCGGACAGCCTCTTCCAGCTTGGTGAGCTTCAACGGCGCTTCGTCGCCGAAACGACTGTCCGAATGCTGGTACCGGGGCCCAATCTGAGGGTGTCGCCTGAGCAACTCGAACCCTATCAACGGATCTTCGAGGCACAGACCCGCTACCTTCTCGAGATGTTCACGATCCGCGCATCGGTCTCACGACTGCACACCGTCTCGCGTGACCTGTCGCACGCAACGGAAACCCAGTCGGAGCTGGTTGCCAATACGCTGAACCGGAACCTCGAATCAACGTCCAGCGCCTTGCGGCAGTTGCTCGTGATGATCGTATTGGCATCCTTCGCTGTCGTCATCCTGGCGATCCTCTCCATCCGCTCGGTCATGCGGGTCTCACACGGGATCGGAGACCTCTCGCGCGGCATGAATGCGCTGGCACGCGGAGAAGAAAACGTAGGGCCGCCAGTCTATGCAGGGACGGAAACCGAATTGATCCGGTTACTCGACGCCTTTCGAGCCTTCAAGGAGAGCGTGGATCGCGTGTCCCGCTTGAGGAGAACCGCGGAAGCCGCCGCGCGCACGATCCGTTCAACGTTTCGGACGATGAACGAAGGTATCGCCCTCTTCGATCCGAGGGGCCGCCCCATCACAATGAACCGTCGCATCATAGAACTGATGCGGCAATCAGGCTCGTCTCGGAAGATACCGCTTAGACGTTTCATCGAGACCATTCCCGCAATCGATCCCTTGCTGATGCCGAACGAACAGCAACCCGGCTCGCTGGTCGAGCGGCGGCTTTTGCGACACCGTTTCCCCGACGACCAGATCGTGGAAATCTCCGCCTCGCGGCAACCCGATGGGGGCGTCGTTTTGCTGACGCGTGACGTGACCGCCATGGACCGTCAGGAAGTTGAGGCTGCCCGAGCCCAGCGCCTCGATGTCGTTATGCGCATGACGCACCAAGTCAGCCATGAAGTCGGAAACATGATCGGCATCATCACCGGAAGCCTGGGCTTGCTTGAGCGAGAACCTGACTTCACCGATCGACAGAAGCGCCATCTCGGACGCATACGCAAGGCCGCCGAACGGGGCCGTGCGCTCGCCACCAGCATGTTGTCGGTCGGCAGCCAGCAGCAGATCCGCCCGGCGACGATCGACGTGGCGGCCATTCTCCACGGCATGGCCGATGTTCTGGAAATGGCGATTAGCTCCCGCAATCAGCTGACACTCGTAGTCGCTACCGACATCCCGACAATCAATCTTGATCCGGCGTTACTGGAGCAGTCCGTCCTGAACCTCTGTCTGAACGCGTCTGCAGCTATGCCGGCAGGCGGGCCGATACGGGTAGAGGCCTGCGCGGAGACAGAAGCAGTCACGATCGCGGTCATCGACGAAGGGGTCGGAATGTCGCCCGAAGTCCTGGACCAGGCCATGGAGCCCTACTTCACGACGCGCTCGAAAACCGGCGGCTCGGGACTCGGCCTGGCGATGGTGTATGGATTTGTCCGCCAGTCAGGCGGAGACGTCAGGATCGTCTCGCGCATCGGAGAGGGAACGCGTGTGGAACTGAGCTTTCCAAGAGCCGATGTAAGACATGAAAACGCTGTTGGCTAAGCAACGTCAACACGCTGTCGCCGGTCGGTTTATGCGCTGCTCTACCGCATGAGTGGGTCTCGGATTACGGCCCCGCTTTTGTTCCGGCCGTGGCGGCGATCGCCAGCGTCGCCTGTGCAAGCACATTGCAGCCGGTGACGACATCCGACGGTTCGACATACTCGGCCTCATTGTGACTGAGCCCGTCCCGGCATGGAACAAAGATCATTGCGGCTGGGGCTACGCGATTGACAAACAGCGCGTCATGAAAAGCCCCAGAGAGCATGGGCACGCTTTCGACCTTGCAATCGCGAGCTGCCTGCCCGATGGCCTTTTGCAGTGCTTCAGGGAACACGCACGGTGGCATATCGAAGGATCGTGAGATCTGAACGAGGCAACCCTGCCGCTCCGCTTCCTGCCCGATGCGCGACCTCGTCAGCTCTTCAATCTCGTCGAGCCGCTGTGGATCAGGATGACGCATATCCACGGTACACCGAACCTCCTCGGGGATCGCATTGACCGACCCTGGCTCCGCTGAGATCCGGCCGATGGTGAAGCGGGCATCGGGATCGTCCGGCATCACCGCCCCGTAGAGGCCCGACAGCGCAGCGGTCAATGCATGGAGTGGGTCGCGGCGCCAGGACAACCCCGTGGTACCAGCATGAGCGGTCTGACCCGTGACCGTCACATCCAGCCATCGTGTGCCCTGAATTCCCTTCACGACCCCGATCGGGATCCCGGCCGCCTCCAGTGACGGCCCTTGCTCGATATGAACTTCGAGATAGGCATGAACGGGGAAGCCGAGCGGCACCATGACAGCCTCCGGCAGGCTCGCAAGGGTCAAGGCCAGTTCTTCGCCAAACCCTGCCCCGTCGGTCGCGACCTTTCCGTGCCACGCCTGCGGTATCTCGCCTCCCGCAAACGCCATGGATCCCATGCAGCCCGGCGAGAAGCGACAGCCCTCCTCATTCATCCAGGAGACCACCACCACGGCGCACTCGGTGGCTCTCCCGGCATCTTCCAGGCTCTCCAGGACTTCGAATGCAGCCAGGGTTCCAAGCGCACCGTCGAAGCGTCCACCAGCAGGTTGGCTGTCGAGATGGCTTCCGATCAGCAACGGAGGAAGGGTCACGTCCCGCCCCTCGCGCCGAATGAAGAGGTTGGCCATCGGATCCTGGAAGACCTCAAATCCCCGTGCCAGGGCCAGCTCCGCAAGCAACCGCCGCGCACCTCGGTCGCCTTCGGTGAGTGCCTGACGATTGACGCCACCTTTGGCCGTCGCACCGATCGCGGCAAAGGCTTCGAGACGAGCGTTGAGACGATTGCCGTCGATAGGGAGCATCTAGGATTTCCTCAGAGGTAAGGCGCGTCGTGGAAAGCGATCTCGAGCGACTGGGCCCGGCCGAAGATTCCGCTGAGACGTGACCGCTCAGCCTTGCTCATGCCCTCGCCCGCGGCATCCAGTTCAGCCTTGAGCCACAAAGCCTGGGCTGCAAAGTCCGGATGGGCGTGCAGGTCCACCCATTCCTTCAGCAGGGGATCACTGATCTGTCGTCGTGCCGCATCCTTCGACCAGGTCCAGTACATCCACTCCGCCGCGAACATGGCGGCGACCGTATCGAGAAAGCCGCCATCGCGCGCGATCTCCAGCATGCCGTCTCGGAAGGCAGCCACCTGAGGCATCGCACAATCATGGGCCGCGGGATCGATGCCACGATCGGCATACGTCTTTTCGAAATAGGCAATCTGCTGGTTGGCCAGCGCGTCGAGCACGCCGATCAGCCAGCGCTTCTGTGCGATGTTTTCCGCCTTGGCAGCGGCAAAGGCAAAGATCGAGATCGCGGAATCGACGAAGGCGCCTTCGAAGACCAGGTAGCGCTCGAAGACATCCTTTGGGAGACGGTCGGCCTTGATGTCCTCGACGAAACGATGGCTGAGCATCTTATCCAGGACCTGCGTGTTTTCTCGCAGGATCTGCGCAGAAAGCGTCTCCGCCATATCAGGCCTCCAGACCCGGACGCGCCGCTTCGACGAAAGCCTTGACCCGCGCAGGCTCGACGGGATTCCACCAGACGCCCCCTTCTTTGAGCGAGGAAGCAACGATCACACCGCTGGTCCGTTTCAGAATGTCCAGAATATTGTCCTTGCTAACGCCGGAGCCGACCAGCAAAGGCAGATGGGTTGCCGCACCGATTGTCTCGATCTCTTCCACGGTCGCCGAATTGCCGGTACGCTGGCCGGTGGCAATGATCACGTCGGCATCGAAGAAGGCAAGATCGCGGGTCAATTCCTCGATGGTTCGATCGGCGGTGATGGCGTGGGCGCCGTGTTTGACATGGCTGTCCGCGAAGACCTTGATGTGCTCGGCCCGAAGAGCCGACCGGTATCGCATCGCCTCAGCTGCACGGCCTTCCATGAAGCCTTCGTTGGCAACATAGGCATTGGCCCACTGGTTGACACGAATGAACCTGGCGCCACCGGCCATGGCAATCGCGAAAGCTGGGATCGGCGCATTGGCGAGCACATTGATACCCATGGGAACGCCCGTCGCACGACCGATCCGATCGGTGACGACAGACATGAAGGCTGACGTCTCGGGCCCGATATCATCAGGTTTCGAGAAGGGAATATCGCCATGGTTTTCGATGATCAGCCCGTGCAGCCCCCCTTCGATCAACGCCTCGGCATCGCGCATGGCAACATCGTAGATCGCATCGACACCGGTGCCGCGATAGCGCGGCGCACCGGGAAACGGCGCGCAATGGATCATCCCGATCAGCGCCTTGTCAGTGCCGAATATTTCCCTTATGGCGCTTGAATTGTTATCCGAAATCGTCTGCATTTTCATTTCCTTCCGAAGGCCAGCCATGCCTGCCAATGTTCGTGCTCATGTGATCGGCAACGTCGCTGTCGACGAGACCATATCCGTATCGACCATGCCGGAAGCCGGGGCTTCGATCCTCGGCCGCGAAGAAACGCGCGACCTTGGCGGCAAGGGTGCAAACCAGGCGGTGGTCATGGGCCGCACAGGCCTGCCCACCACGCTGGTCGCTGCCGTGGGCGAGGATTTCCGCGCCCAGACCATTCGCAATCAACTGGCGCTGGAACCGATCGAGGCAAAGCTCATTGCCTTGGCCGGCCGCTCCAGCGACTTTTCCATCATCTTCACGACGCCGGACGGCGAAAACGCCATCGTGACCACAACGGATTCTGCGGGCTCACTGACGCCCGAGGAAGCCATCGCCGCACTCGACGGGGCAGCTGCCGGCGACCTCATAGTGCTCCAGGGCAATCTGAGCGAAGCAACCACGCTCGGCCTCCTGCAGGAAGCCCGTCGCCGCGGCCTTATCACTGCGTTCAACCCCTCGCCGCTTAGGCCGTATTTCAGCGACTTCTGGCCACTGGTCGACATCGCCTTCCTGAACCGGGGGGAAGCGCAGAGCCTGACCGGATCATCCGACGGCGCTGCAACCGCACGGCTCTTGCAGTCTGGCGTCCGGCACGTTGTCCTGACGCTTGGCGGCGACGGCGCGCTTCTGGCGAGCCGAGATGCCACGATTGCGACGATACCGGCGGTTGCCACCAAAGCACTCGATACCACCGGGGCCGGCGACACCTTCATGGCGGTGGCGCTGGCATCGGCAGCGCTGCGCGGTGTCGAACTCGATACCCGTGCCATCAGCCATGCCGCCTCTGCCTCCGCATTGACCGTCAGCCGCCGCGGCACGCGCTCAGCCTTCCCAACCCGTGAAGAGATGCAGTCCATCCTGGCACGCTGATCCGCACCATGATGGACCCTCATCTCAGCCCTTGTCGCTAAGCCAGCCCAGGATGTTCTTCCAAAGGCGACCATAGCCCTCCCATTCGCAAAATGCGGGCGACAGCCAGTGTGGGCCGATATCGGATGTCCAGGCAGCGCTTCTGCCCTGGCCATAGGTTCCGGTGACGAGAAGCGGATGGCCGCCCTGGTCATCCGGAAGGCGTGCAATCACCTCGACATCCGCGCGGTCACGCACTTCAACTTCGTTGACGCCTAAGAGCACAGGCCATTCACCCTCCATGCCGGCAACGGTGGGATGATCTGCCTTGACGATGACGGCGCCGGTCCCCTCGGGGATCTCGACACGGTCATCATACGGCAGGCAGGTTACTGGCAGCACGTCCTCGACTGGCGTGCGGCGCCAACGGGCCTTGCCGTCGATGCCCTGAAACGAGAAATAGCCGCCGACCATCAACAGGCCGCCGCCCTTCTCCACCCAGGCCTTGATCAGCTTCAGCCTGTTCGGCACGGTTTTGGAATGCAGCCAGACGGCAGGCGGCAGCAGCAGGGAATTGGCGCCGATGTCCGACAGAATGATCACGTCATAAACGTCGAGCCCCTCCATATCGAAGGGGAATTTCTCGACCGCTTCATGAGCCGGCATATAGGTCAGATCATAGTCGCTGCCTTCAAGCGCCTTCACCAGCGGCTCGGCGCCCAAGTGAAACGTAACGCTGCCAAACTGGTCGAACCCCTTGTAATGAGTGGCGGAGCTTACCCAGCTCTCACCGACGAGTAGAACTTTCTTTGTCATGATATTTTCCATCGTTTGTCGTCTTTTTGATCAGATCTTCGCCTCGAAGACCGATCTCGGATTGTCACGCATGAGGATATCGAGCTGTTGATCATCAAGACCGTGGCGCTTCAGCCGCGGCAGGAAATGCTTGAGGATGTAGGCATAGCCATTGCCGCCATAGCGGGTCAGCATCATCTTCAAGAAGACGTCATGGGACAGCAGGAGACGGTCCATATATCCGTGCTCCACCAGCTTGACGATGGCGCGCGCCGCCTCCTCGTCGCTCGGGCACTGCACCTGTTGGTCGGCATAGAAGAAATCCATCCCGATCATGTCGTATTCCAGAAAGGCGCCGCGAGATGCGAGTTCCTGTTGGTAGCCAAGATCGTCATGCGAGGGATTCATATGGCAAAGCACCGTATGCCGAAGCTCCGCCCCCTCCTCTTCAGCAATGTCGAGCACCTTGTGCCCAAGACGGAACCACCCCGGCAGATGGATCATCAGCGGGAGCCCCGTGCGCACTTGCGCCCGCGCCGCCGCTCGCAGCGACTTTTCTTCCTCGGCCGTGAAATCCGCGGAGACACCGATCTCACCGATCAGTCCGATCTTGATGTCGGTGCCATCGACGCCGACGTTCGCTTCATGGACGATCTCGTCAGCGATCTGATCGATCGACATATCAGCCACCTTGGCCGGATGCGACGAGCCGAGATAGTAACCAGCGCCCATGATGATGTTGAGGCCAGACGCTTCCGCTATGCGCCTGAGCGCTCGGGGATCACGTCCTATGCCCTGGCATGTCGGCTCGACGACCGTGTGGCCGCCATGTGAGGCGAAGTCCTTGAGCTCCGTGATGGCCAGCGGCTCGTCGTCCAGCGCGATATTGTGCTTGTTGACGAAGGGGTCCTGGTGCAATTCACCGAGGATCTCCATGCAGACGAAGCTGTCAGCCAGGTACTGGCGTTCCGGGGTCTTCGGTGCATGCCACCAGCAGCGGCAATCGTTGAGAATATGCTCGTGCATCAAGGTGATACCGAGCCTGGAGGACGGGATCGGGCCAACCACCGTCATCACTTGGCCTGAGCGTATATGGGCCTGTGAAAGTTCGCGCATGGCCCTCACCTCGCCTTTGCGCCGAAGCGGAAGTTGGTGGTGAAGATCTTGGTGTTGAGCCAGATCGCCACGAGGATGATGGCGCCCGTTACGATCTGCGTGAAGAATGGCGAGATATGCATGAGGATCAGCCCGTTCCCGATCACCGCAATGGTCAGCGTACCCAGCACTGTGCCAAGAATGCTGCCCCGTCCCCCCATCAGAGACGTGCCGCCGAGCACGACGGCGGCGATGACCTGCAGTTCGAACCCGACCGCCGCATTCGATGAGCCCGAGCCGAGGCGTGCCGCGATCAGGAGCCCTGCCAAGGCGCAGGCAATGCCCGACACCATATAGACCGAGGCGACGATCCATTTGGCCGGCATGCCGACGCGGCGGGCCGCTTCGAGATTGGAGCCCACGGCCACGACCTGGCGGCCATATTTGGTATAGGCGATGATGACGTAGCCGATCACCGCGACGAGCACCGCGATCAAGGCTGGAACCGGGATGCTGAAGAGCTCGCCCCGTCCAAGCCAGAAGAACCCTGGCGCATCCTTGATGGGGATTGAGTAGCCCTGTGTCAGCCAGAGGGCGAAACCGCGCAGGATGGACAGACCCGCCAGTGTCACGATGAAGGCCGGAATGCCTTGATAGGCCGTGAACCAGCCTTGCGCGATACCAATGATGCCCCCAAACGCAATCATCCCGAGAAGGACGACTGGCCAAGGATAGCCCATGGCCATCAAAATGGCCGCCACTGCATTGACCAGCGCCACTTGCGAGCCGACGGACAAGTCGATGCCGCCGGTGATGATGACGAGTGTCATGGCAACGGCGACGATCAGAATGGGCGCTGCCTGACGGACCACGTTCAAGATGTTCCCGAGCGTCAGGAACGTATCGGTCGTGCTGGAGAAGAACGCCAGGCAGGCGACGAAGAATACGGCGATGGAGATCACCTGTGCGTGCTCGGACACAAAGTCGGCAACCGGCGACCCGGACGTGCGTTCAGTGTAAGCAGTCAATGCTTCTGCCCTCCGACGATCAGCTGCACGAGATCCTGCAGATCCGTATTGGCGATGTTGCGCTCAGCGACCTTGGTGCCTTCATACATGACGGCGATCCTGTCACAGACACGGAAGAGATCCTGCAGGCGGTGGGTGATCAGGATGACCGAGACGCCCTTGGCCTTGACCCTGTTGATGAGATTGAGCACGGCCTCGACTTCGGCCACGGCCAGAGCCGATGTCGGCTCATCCATGATCAGCACCTTCGGATTGAAGGACGCGGCCCGCGCGATCGCAATCGCCTGGCGCTGACCGCCCGATAGCTTTTCGACCTTGGCACTGAGCCTCGGGATGCGGATTTCGAGCGCATCGAGCATGGCACGTGCCTCAGTCATCATCCGGGAGCGGTCAAGGAACAGGCCCTTGGTCAGTTCTCGTCCAAGAAACAGATTGCCGACGACATCGACATGGTCGCACAGACTCAAGTCCTGAAACACCATTTCGATGTTTCGATCCCGCGCATCGGCCGGACCGCTGAACTGGACAGGCTGGCCGTCGACCGTGATCGTACCGTCATCCGGAATATAGGTGCCGGAAATCACCTTGGTGAGGGTCGATTTGCCGGCTGCGTTGTCACCCACCAGACCCAGGCATTCACCGGGGTAGATGTCGAGATCGACGCCGCGCAGAGCCTGATGCGAACCGAAATTCTTGCGAATGCCCTTCAGGGATATTCGCGGCTGGCGAATTCCACCGTCGCTGGACGCATGAGGGAGGATTTCTCCTCCCCCCGGCCCTGCGACAGCGGTTGGGTGCTGTCGGTCAGAGATCATTTGAAGACTGCCCGGTAGGGTTCGACATTCTCCTTGGTGACGATGGTGATCGGGACCGAGATCGTCTTCTCCACCGTGCCACCATCCGAGATCGTCTTCAGCGCGTCGACGGCTGCCGCCCCCATGGCCGAAGGATCCTGCTGGATGACTGCCGTGACATAACCGGCATCGATCCCGGCGATGGCCTGCGCGGTCAGATCCCAGCCGAAGACCTTGACATCAGCCTGCTTGCCCTGGCTTTCGACAGCGGCAATGGCGCCCATCAGTGCTGGCTCCCCAGTGGCATAGACGGCCGTCATGTCCGGATTGGCAGTGATGAGGTTTTCAGCCGCGGCGAGTGCCGTATCCTGGACGTTCTGGCCGTCGACGACGCCAGCCGTGGTGACGCCCTCTGCGGCTTTCACGGTTGTCTCGAAACCTTCCTGCCTGACATTCTGAATGGCGGAGTTCAGGGCGCCGACAACGCCGTACTTCACAGACCCGCCCATGCTGTTCTTCACATAATCAACGAAGAACTTGCCCATATCGGCGCCGGCTTTTGCATTGTCCACACCGATCTGGGCCATCTGCGGGCCTTCCGGCAGGATCGCGTCGATAGCGACGACCGGGATCCCGGCAGCGGCCGCCTGCTGAACGGCGGGCATGATGCCATTGACGTCGATAGCGACCACGGCAATTCCGTCGACCTTCTGCTGAATATAGGTCTCGATTGCGCTGTTTTGTGCGGCCGGATCATTGTTGGCGTTGAAGATCACGAGCTTCGCGCCAGCGGCTTCAGCCGCCTTTTGCGCACCATCGTTCATCTGGTTGAAGAAAAGTGCCTGCTGATTGATCTGAACGAGGGCGAAGGTCTTTTCGGCCGCATGGGCCATGGAGCCGAAAGAAATGCCGGCGAAAGCCGTTGCGGCAAGGGCGGCAGTCACTGATCTGCGTGTGAGATGTGTCATGTTCTTGTCCTCTGGTTAGGTTCGCTTCGTTGCTTTTATGGTTTCGCCGGCGGTGCAACGGAATGCCGCACGACGATTTCGACAGGCAGCAACTCCTCGGAAGCCAGGCTTTCCGGGTTCTGCCAATTGGTTTCGAGAAGAAGCGCCAATGCCCGTTCGCCGAGCGCCCTGACAGGCTGGCGGATCGCGGTGAGTGGCGGAGAAAAAAGATGCAAGGGGCCAACGTCGTCGAAGCCGACGACCGAGATCTCCTCGGGAATGGACACACCCCGGCCGCGCAGCACCTCGACGAGGCCGATGGCGATTTCGTCAGAGCTTGCGAAGATCGCGGTCGCGGGCATGCCTTCTTCGATAAAGCGCCGGGCGGCCTCACGCCCAAAGTCCACAGAGAAGCTGCCTTCATAGCGGGTCACCTGGAAGGGCTCCCCTCTTTCCACGAGAGCCCGCTCCAGCCCCTTGTAACGACGGCGGGTGCTGATCATTTCCTGCGGTCCGCCGATATAGACAATATGGCGATGGCCATGCTCGGCCAGATGTCGCCCTGCGAGATATCCGCCCTCCTCGTTGTCACAGAAGAGTTTCGGGACTTCCGCATTGGGCACGTCCTCGTCGACGATGACAACTTTTCCGGTCTGATTGATCAGCCCGGCCAGGACGCCATCGTCGGGGTGATTGGTCACGAAGATCAGACCATCGACATGATTGCGGGCAAGCGCCGTCACATAGGATATCTCGCGTCCGGGCCGGTTCAGCGTGACATGCAGAGACAGGGCAAGACCTCGCTTGTCCGCCTCCTGCTCAACAGCTGCGACAAGGGTCGCGAAAAAGGGGTTGGCGATATCTGGGACCACAAGACCGATCGTGTCCGACCGTCCGCGACTGAGGCGGCGCGCATGCGGGTTCGGCTCGTATTGCAGGTCACGGATGGCAGTTTCTATCCGCTCCCTGGTCTCGGGAGGAAGTTGCAGCGTGCCGTTGAGAAGACGAGAGACCGTTGCCACCGACACGCCGGCAGCCTCTGCAACGTCCTTCAGGCTTGTCGCTCCCGTCCTCGCCATCGCGTCCGATCACTCCGTCTTCACGGCTTAGTAAAACGCTTTACTAAACCGCTTTACAGTGCCACCAGCTTGGCGCTTGTCAAGGGTAAATTTCAGCAACATCCCCACCGGGGACACGGTGCACTTGCCCTTTAATTGGGCAGTTTATCCAGTTGACGAAAAGAAAGTCATGACATAGCGTTGAGCTCGACATGGCCCCGTCTGCCGATGGCAAATAAGCCCCGATACCGCAAATTTGCGGTGCGGGGCTTTTTTTGTTTCTGCGCTCGAAAGCAGCCCGGCCAGATGTGAGCGACCCGGCAACAGGGGTATCTATGATGGATAGGCAGGGGCCGAGAATGCCGAAGGGAGGGACGCGATGAAACGCGAGACCTTCCCCATCTCCATTCTCTTTTCGACAACAGGACCCTATGCGCAACTCGGTCGCGAAGCCGTGGATGGTGCGATGGCCGCCATCTCCGAGATCAATGCCGCAGCCGGCTACCCTTTTCGCCTGGAACCCAAGATCGCGGATCCGGCCGGACGGCCAGAGAACTATGCCTTGTTGGCAGATTCAGCGATCCGTCAGCAGGGCTGTCGCCACGTGATTGGCACCATTACCTCATGGAGCCGGAAAGATGTCCTGCCGGTCATCGAAAAGCATGGTGCCCTTCTTTGGTACGGTTTTCCCTATGAAGGCTACGAGGCAAGCGACAGTGCCATCTATCTCGGCGCCTGCCCCAACCAGCACCTTCTGCCTCTCTTCGAGCATGTGCTTGACCGCTATGGACGCAACGCCTTCATTGTCGGCTCCAACTATATCTGGGGCTGGGAGATCAGCCGCATCGCGCGCGAACTCACCGAGGCGTGTGGCGGAGCGGTTGTCGCTGATCGCTTCGTTCCACTGGGCTCGGTGGAGGTCGATCATCTGATTGCAGAGGTCAGGGAGAAAAAGCCAGATTTCATTCTGTGCAATCTCGTCGGGGCCTCGGCCTCGACATTCCTGGCCGCTTACGACGAATTGCGCAGCCACCTCGCCTCCCCACCACCGGTCGTTGCCTGCAATCTCTCTGAGATCGATCTGGTCGACCTGGCACCATCCGCACGCGCCGGCCACATATCCTGCTCGCCTTATTTCAACGGCTTGGACAGTGACGACAACCGAAGCTTCAAGGCCCGAATGGCACCTCGTCACGGCGGTGACCGGCGACTGACGAACTCGTTCGTAGGCGCCTATACGAGCGTTTCCATCCTGGCTCAGGCGATAAAGGATGCAGCAACTGACGCGCCTGAGGCGATCCGGCGCATCGTAACGTCTCGCCAGTTCGAGACACCCATGGGCTTAGTCAGGATCGACCAGAAGACCCATCACGCAGCCTTGCGTCCGCATATCGGCCGGTCGACCACGGAGGGTGAGTTTACGATCTTTGAGAGCGCACCAGGCGCCCTCGAAGCCGACCCCTATCTGGTGCACACGCTTGCCCGCTTCCTGGCGAGCAATATGAGGGATGCGGCCACCGCAACTGGCAACACGCTCAAGGTGATCAAATGAACCGCGTGGACCGCCCTGCCCTTGCCAGTTGGCACGCCGCCATCCTGCACCGAGAACATCCCTCCGTGGACGCCTTGCGGCGCCAACTCGAGCTCCTCCACATCAAAGTGACCGTGACCTGGCCACGGATCGACGCTGACGACACCGGCTACGATGTCGTCTTCTTCGATGCGGACATGGGTCATGAAGGCCAGTTTCCATGGCCGGACGGCTTTGCCCCCATGCCTTTGATTGCACTCATTGGTTCTGAGGCGCCCGGCCGAATTGAATGGGCGCTCGCGCAGGGCTCGAACGCCCATCTCCTGAAACCCATCGGATCGACGGGCGCCTATAGCGCGCTTTTGATCGCGGCGTACGCCTATCAGTTCGGGCGCAACCAGGCTGGCGACATCCGCGCGCTGGAAGACAGGCTCCGTCAGCGGCCACTCGTGGTTCGGGCGATCCTGAAACTGATGCAAGAAGAACGGCTGGACGAGGCGAACGCCTGGAAGCGCATGCGCAAGATGGCGATGAGCCTCGGCATGACGATCGAGGAAACCGCGGAAACCGTCTGCCGGAACGATCGACAGTCCACGACCGGCACATGACGAAATGCTGAGAAACAAGGAGCTTGACGCGTGACGATCACTGAAGGCTATGCCCCCTATGGGGAATACAAGACCTGGTACCGGATTACTGGCGATCTCGCTTCGGGCAAGCCCCCGCTGATCATCGCCCATGGCGGCCCCGGCTGCACCCACGACTATGTCGACAGCTTCAAAGATATTGCCGCGGCAGGCCGGGCTGTCATCCACTACGACCAGGTGGGCAATGGCAAGTCCACCCATCTGCCGGAAAAGGGCGCCGACTTCTGGACGGTCCCGTTTTTCCGAACCGAACTGCACAATCTGATCGATCATCTTGGCATTCGTGACGCCTATTGCCTGCTTGGTCAGTCCTGGGGTGGCATGCTTGGAGCAGAATTTGCCGTCGAGCGTCCCACAGGCCTGAAGGCGTTGATCATCGCCAATTCGCCGGCCGCCATGAGCACCTGGATTGCGGAAGCCAATCGCCTGCGTGCCGATCTGCCCGCCGACGTCCAGGCAACGCTGCTCCGCCATGAGAAAGCTGGCACCACCAACAGCGCCGAATACAGGGAGGCAACCGATGTCTTCAACCAGCGCCACGTGTGCCGCGTCGTTCCAATGCCAGACGAGGTGAAGCGGACCTTTGACACGATCGATACTGACCCGACCGTCTATCACACGATGAATGGTCCCAACGAGTTTCACGTCATCGGCACGATGAAGGACTGGTCGATCGTCGGCCGCCTGTCGACGATCGACGTACCCACACTTCTGATATCCGGGCGCTTCGACGAGGCGACCGAAGCCTGCGTGCAGCCCTTTGCCGACGAGATCCCGGATGTGCGCTGGAGGATTTTCGAGAACTCCAGTCACATGCCGCATGTTGAAGAGCGCGAAGCCTGCATGGCCGAAGTCAGCGCATTCCTCGACGAAAAGGCTCCCTGACCATCACCAACGACAAGCCCGGCCAACGGGTGCCTGCAACCAAGACAATCCAACAAAAACAGAGGGAAACAGCATCATGACACTCTATCTGAAGCCACTTGCCCGCCGCGCCGGCTTCTTGACTGCCGCTATCCTGCTGGCACAGACCGCGCTTTCCGGCGCTGTTCTGGCTCAGGAGCGCGCCGAACTCATGGCCCAGCATCGCGGCGGCACGATGACGCTCGCTGCGGTGTCGGCCGCTGGCACAATCGATCCCATGATCAACTACACGGCCCAGTTCTGGCAGCTCTACCAGATGACCTATGACGGGCTCGTCAAGTTCAAGCAGGCCGGCGGCACCGACGGCTTCGAGATCGTGCCGTCGATCGCCGAGGCGATCCCGGAACCGACCAATGACGGCAAAACCTATGTCTTCAAAATCCGCAAAGGCATCATGTTTTCCAACGGCAAGGAGCTGAAACCATCAGATGTGCTCGCATCTTATCAGCGCATCTTCAAAGTCAAGGGTCCGACCACCGGCAGTTTTTACAACGGCTTTGTCGGCGCCGACAAATGCATTGCCGAGGCCGAGACCTGCACGCTGGAAGGTGGCGTCATCGCCGACGATGCAGCCGGCACTGTGACCATCAACCTTGTCGCGCCGGATTCGGAGATCTTCTCCAAGCTCGCCGTTCCCCACGCCTCGATCCTGCCGGCAGATGCACCTTCAGCTGACGCCGGCACCACCCCGATCCCCGGCACCGGCGCCTATTATTTCGACAGTTACAATCCGACGGAACAGCTCGTCATGAAGCGCAACCCGCACTTCAAGGAATGGAGCGTCGACGCCCAGCCGGACGGCTATGCCGACGAGATCATCTACAAGTTCGGTCTGACCGAAGAAGCGACCATCAATGCGATCATCAACGGACAGATTGACTGGATGTTCGACACGCCGCCGGCGGATCGCCTGCCGGAAATCGGCTCCAAATTCGCAAGCCAGATCCACATCGATCCTCTTGCTGCCTTCTGGTACGCACCGATGAACACGAATATCGCGCCCTTCGACAACGTCAAGGCGCGTCAGGCCCTGAACTATGCTCTCGACCGTGACGCCTTGGTCGGCCTGTTCGGCGGCGAAGTGCTCGCTCAGCCAACCTGCCAGATCCTGCCGCCAGACTTCCCCGGCCATGTCGACGACTGCATTTATACCGCAGAGCCTGGCCCAGAATGGGTTGGCCCGGACATGGACAAGGCGACACAGCTGGTCGAGGAATCGGGCACCAAGGGCCAGAAGGTCACGGTGATCGCCGAGGATAACGCCACGTCGCGCGGCATCGGCACCTATCTCCAGAGCGTACTCACCGAACTCGGCTACGACGCCTCCATGAAGGCCGTGTCGCCCAACATCCAGTTCACCTACATCCAGAACACCAACAACAACGTCCAGATCAGTGTCAGTCAGTGGTACATGGACTATCCGGCGGCCTCCAACTTCCTCAACGTGCTCCTGTCATGCGGTTCTTTCAACAAGGGCAGCGACTCCTCCATCAACATCGCCGGATATTGCAATCCGGATCTCGATGCGAAGATGAAGGAAGCAATGACGCTGGCGCTCACCGATGCGGATGGTGCCAATGCCAAGTGGGCTGAAGTCGACAAGGGCTTCATGGAACAGGCCCCGATGGCGCCGTTGTTCACACCGAAAAGCGTCAACTTCACTTCTGCCCGCCTCGGCAATTATCTGTTCAACAAGCAGAACCGCTGGATCGTCTCCCAGTCCTGGGTGCAGTGATCCCTGTTTGACGGAAGACCGGGTGGCAGTCCGCTGCCACCCGAACCACCATTCGGCCTACCGGGGAACAGATGACCGACGCAATACAGCCCATGCCCGTCGAGGCGCTTTTTGCCCACCCATCTTCAGGCCCATGGCGGCGCGCCTGGCGGATCCTGAAACGCGACCGCGCGACACTTCTGGCGGGCTTCGTCCTCGTGTTCATCATCCTGTCGAGTTTGGCAGCGCCCCTCTATGCGGCTTATGTGGCGGGAAGTGATCCGTTCCGCTCGAGCCTCAGCGCCCGTGTCATGATCGACGGCAAGCGGGTCAAGGTCATGCAGGCCTCGACCGAGGGTTTGGGCCTCGGCGTCACGCCCATAGGGCCGACATGGGGTCCACAATATCTTTTGGGAGCAGATACGCAGGGGCGCGACGTCGCAGCTCGGCTTCTGTATGGCGGTCGAAATTCCCTTTTGATCGCTGCCTCGGCCACCGTCATCTGTCTCACCCTTGCCGCTTTGATCGGCATCTCCGCGGGCTTTTTCGGCGGCTGGGTCGACAAGATCCTGTCGCGCATCCTCGATATCCTCTGGGCCTTCCCGGTCTACCTGCTCGCCATCTCGCTCTCGATCGTGCTGATCTCGAACGGGATCGTTATCGGCCCGATCGAGATCGGTTCCGACAGCCTGCTACTGCCGATCTTCATCATCGGGATCATCTATGTGCCCTATGTCGCCCGCCCCTTGCGGGGTCGCGTCCTGTCACTGCGCGAGAGTGAATTCGTGCTCGCCGCCCGAGGGCTCGGAATACCCGCCTGGCGCATCCTGCTCAACGACATCCTGCCCAATGTCGCGACCATGCTGATCGTCTTCGTTCCCTTGATGATGGGGCTCAACATCATCACGGAATCTTCGCTGTCCTTCCTGTCGATCGGGGTTCAGGCACCCGATGCGAGCTGGGGCACGATCATCCAGGACGGCCAGACCTTGCTTTACACGCGACCCATCGTGTCGCTTGCTCCGGGCATTGCCATCGTCCTGACGGTGCTGTCGCTCAACGTGCTCGGCGACAGCCTGCGCGACGCCCTCGACCCCCGCACCAAACTGGCCTGAGGAGGGCTCCATGACAACAGCCGTTCTCCAGCGCCTCGGACAGATGATCTTCGTGATGTTCGGCATCTCGGCGCTCGTTTTCCTGATCTTCTTCGCCACGCCAGGCTCCGACCCCGCCGCCCGCCTCGCCGGCCGCAACGCCTCACAGGAAACCATCGAGGCAATCCGTAAGGAATTCGGCTTCGACCGGCCGCTGCCGGTCCAGTACGGCGTGATGATGAAGCGCCTCTTCATCACCCAGGACCTCACCTCCTTCGTCAATCGCGGCTATCGGATCGTGCCCGCCGTCGTGGCCGCCGCTCCCGTTACCCTCTCGCTCGTCGCCGGTGCAGCCGTGCTCTGGATCGTCGGCGGCATCTTCGTCGGGGTCCTGGCGGCCTTGACGCGCGACACGCTGATCGACCGCGGACTGATGGCGCTGGCCCTGATCGGGGTCTCCATGCCGGTCTACTGGCTGGGCGAGATGATGAACCTGATCAGTCAAAGCCGCTTTCACGACACCTGGCTTTTCTCTTGGGTGCCGGCCCTCGGCTATAAGCCGCTGACGCAGGACCCGATCGGCTGGTTCAAAACGCTCGTCATCCCGTGGTTCACGCTGGCCGCCCTCTACATCGGCATCTATGGCCGTGTTCTCAGGGCCAATCTTGTCGAAGCTTATCAGGAAGACTTCATCCGAACGGCCCGCGCCAAGGGCCTCTCGCCCGCCCGCGTCATGCTGCGCCATGCGCTGCGCACCTCGCTCATTCCCTTCGTCACCATGTTCGGCCTCGACTTCGGCGTGCTCGTTGGCGGTGCAGCCCTGCTCACCGAAGTGGTCTTCGGCCTGAATGGCGTCGGCCGCCTGACCTATCAGGCGCTGCTCAACCTCGATCTGCCGATGATCCTCGGCACTGTCATGTATGCCTCCTTCTTCGTCGTCATCGCCAATGCGCTGGTTGACGTCGTCTATGTGCTGATCGATCCACGCGTGCGAGGGAACTGAGCCATGGCCACCTCGGACAAACCCATCCTGCTCGACGTCGACGGCCTCTCGGTCTCTTTCGCTACAGATCGTGGCCCTGTTCAGGCCGTGCGCGACGTCTCATTCCGCGTCCACGAAGGCGAGATCCTCTCGATCGTTGGCGAGTCCGGCTCCGGTAAGTCCGTGACGCTGCTGTCGCTGCTCGGGCTCCACGATCACAAGACCACCCGCGTCGATGGTGCCGTGTCCTTCAAGGGCCGGCCGATCCTCGATCTGCCGGCGAGCCAGATGCGCTCCATCAGGGGCAAGGAGATCGGCCTCATCTCCCAGGATCCGATGACGGCGCTGACGCCCGTCTACACCATCGGCTGGCAGATCGCCGAGCAGATCCGCGCCCACGAAAACATCTCCGCCCGGGCCGCCCGCCTGCGCGCGGTCGAACTGCTGGGCGAAGTCGGGCTGTCCAATCCGGGCGAAGCCGTCGACCGCTACCCGCATCAGCTCTCCGGCGGCATGCGCCAGCGCGCCGTCATCGCGATGGCCCTCTCCTGCAATCCGGCTCTTCTCGTGGCCGATGAGCCGACGACGGCGTTGGACGTGACGGTCCAGGCTCAGGTGCTCGACCTGCTGCTGCGACTGCGCAAGGATTTCGGCTCGGCGATCATCCTCATCACCCATGACATGGGCGTTGTCGCCGAAGTCGCCGAGCAGGTGGCTGTCATGTATGCCGGCCGCATAGTCGAGCGCGGACAAACCGACGCTGTCTTTGCGAGCCCGCTACATCCTTACACCTGGGGCCTGATGGCCTCCATTCCGCCGCTCACTGGCAAACGGCTGGACAAGCTCCGGTCGATCCCCGGCATGCCGCCGACACCGGACATGGTTGGCGAAGGCTGCGGCTTTGCCCCCCGCTGCGACTTTGCCCGTGCCGCCTGCGTCGAGCGTCCACCGCTGCGCCGCGCCGGCGACCAGACCGCCCTTTGCGTCCTCGACGACGATGAACGCCCCGCCCTGCGGCAAGCAGCCCTCCCCCTCGAGGAAATGGCATGACCACTCAGATCACCCCCTCCGCGCCGCTCCTCCAGGCCAAGCGGCTCACCAAGAATTTCACCGTTGGCAAAACCATGATGCCCGGCTCCGGCAAGGTGTTGCATGCCGTCGACGCGATCAATCTCGAGGTCCGCCCCGGCGAAACGCTCGGCTTGGTTGGAGAATCCGGCAGCGGCAAGTCGACCCTCGGCCGCTGCCTGACACGCCTCTACGATATCACCGGAGGCGAACTGACCTTCGACGGCCAGGAGATCGGCAAAGCCGACACGAAAGCCCTCAAGCCCGTTCGCCGCAAGATGCAGATGATCTTCCAGGACCCATCCGCCTCGCTGAACCCGAAAAGGCGCGTGCGCGACATGCTGGCGGAAGTGCTATCCGTTCACCGCATCTGCGAGGGCGCGGCGATCGGTGAACGGTTGAACGAATTGATGGAACTGGTCGGTCTGCGCCGCGAATATCTCGACCGCTACCCGCACGAATTCTCCGGCGGCCAGCGCCAGCGCATCGGCATCGCGCGAGCGCTTGCGGTCGAGCCGAAACTGATTGTTGCCGATGAACCTGTCTCCGCCCTCGATGTCTCGGTGCAGGCGCAAGTGGTCAACCTCTTCGGCGAATTACGCGACCGGCTGGGCCTGACCTATGTCTTTATCGCCCATGACCTGGCCGTGGTCCGTCATGTCTCGACCCGTGTCGCCGTCATGTATCTGGGCTCTATCGTCGAGACGAGCGAAACGGAAGCGCTTTACGCCCGGCCGCACCATCCCTATACACGCGCGCTGCTCTCGGCCATTCCCCAACCACATAACAGGGGCACGCGGGACCGCATCCTCCTGACGGGCGAAATTCCGAGCCCGCTTTCGCCACCACCGGGCTGCAAGTTCTCCACCCGCTGTCCCTATGCCACCGATCTTTGCCGCGAAAACCGGCCGGCTCTCTCGGCGGTCACCGCCGGTCGAGAGGTCGCATGTCATTATCCGTTGGACTGAACAACTGCGAACGGCAGTAGCGAAACTGGCATGTCGAAGCAGGCTCGCGCATGCCAGACCGAGATGTCTCTCCACCTGAAGAGGTTGAACTGAAATCTTCGTTCTTAACGTGAGCAGATCTGCTCAAGAAATTGTAGAAAAGACATTTTCACAGTTTCAAACTCCAGTCGCATGCAGGCATCTCATCCGGGGGCCATCAGACTAGGCGCACTGGAAATCAGTCCTGAGTGTGGACCTTGCCCTCACGCTCGATGCTTTTGATGCCGCGCATACCGGCTGCCGCTGCGGCGACATCCGTATCGCCGGCCACGACCAGAGTTCGGATGGCGTCGAGCCTGCTGTCGATCGTCAGGCCCATCGCCACAAGCTCCGCCGATACCGTCTCGATGTGGACTGCGGGATCGACAACCACGAGGTAGCGGCCATTGCTTGCATTCTTTTCGTCCGTCATCTTCGTTTTCCTTTCCAAAAGAAAGCGCCGCCGCTTGAAGCCTAGCCGACACTCGAACTGAGAACAGCAAGGATCAAGGGCGACGCCTCCGCCCCGGGAGGGCGGCATGCCGGACCGGAGAATCGGCATGCCGGAGGCATTACCTCTTTGCGCCGCGGGTGACGGACTTTGCTACAGCTCGTTCACTCGGCTGCGGCGGAACAGGTGGAACGGGCCGAAGGATCGGAGGGATCTTGACCGGCGGGAATGGCCGAGGCAATGGCCAGGGTGCCAGTTGCAGCCGCCGGTAAGGCGCCTGGGCGAGGCCCGCCCCGACATGATTTACGGGTTGACCCGGCAGGGCGAGTGCGGTTGCCACCAGCCTCTGCCAGAGCGCGGCCCCCCGATAGGCGGCATTGGACTGTGCATGAAGGGCGGCGATACCGGCGACATGGGGCGTGGCCATGCTCGTGCCCGACTTCGTGCCATATTTCCCGTGCGAGACAGGAACAGAGGAAAGCGTTCCAACACCCGGCCCGACGATGTCCACTTTCCCATGCGGCGGAAAGAAGGTGATGTTGGAGAAGCCCGCCTTGCCAAGCGCCTGATCGACGGCGCCGACCGCCATGATCGAGGGGCAGTTTGCGGGATGGCTGACAGGGCGGCCGCCATCATTGCCGGCAGCAGCGATAATGAGCGTGCCGGCAGTGAGGCCTGCCTGCGCCGCGGCCTCGTAAGCCGCAGAGAATCCGGAAGCATTGGTCGCGGCACCGAGCGACATGCTGACCACTTGGCAGTGATTGGCGATCGCCCAGTTGATGCCACCGAGGATCCAACCGTCGGCGCCACTTCCGGCATTGCTCAACACCTTGCCGGCGAAGATCTGCGCCTGATGTGCCACCCCGTAGCGCGGCTGGGTTTGATCGGTCGGCTCCTTGGGACCGCAGGCCGTACCGATGCAATGGGTTCCGTGACTGTGAAAATCCTGAACGGCCTCATTCGGCACGAAGGACTGGCTGACGATGCCGCGGCCGGCAAAGTCGGGATGGCCGAGATCCATGCCTGTATCGAGCACGGCGATCTTGATGCCGGCTCCAGACCAGGATTGACCGAGCGGGAACCCGACCACGACGCGGGTTTTCTGAAGACCCCAAGTACTGCCATTCGCCAGCACATCGATGTCGGCTTCATCGAGCTCGTCGCCCGTTTCCATGCTCCCGAGATAGGTGCTCGACACCTGGTTCACGGCGTCACGAAAACCGCGAAGGTATTCGCCAAACTGCTCGTTCATGGCGTAGACGTAACGCTCCGGTTCAACGATCGGCGCGTCCTCATCGGCTGAGAAGGCTTCCATCCCGGCAAGCCGGCTCACTTGGTCATCGCTTCCCGGCGTCACGACGGTGACGCCAATCTCGTCGAAATAGATGCCATCGCCCTCGGCCAAAGCCTCGGCAGTCACGGCCTGATCGGCAAAATCGCGCGAACTGGCGATCGACAGACCGGACGTGTTCTTCAGCGACTGGATGGTTTCCTTGCCCTGATGGGGGCGTCCGGTCACCAGAAGGCGGCCGGTAAATTCCGGGAGGCCTTCATTCGTGCCATTGATACTCATGCTCATTCTCCCTGATTTCATCCGTTGCGTGACGCTCGGACGTATCCGAGCCCGCCATGACTGAGGTCCAAGGAAGGACTGTCATGGGGTGACGGTCAGCAGGTTAGGCTGGGGAGAGATCAGCTCGCATCACCCGATATGGTGACGGCTTCTCATTTTCTCAGTCGTTGGGTAACCTGAATGAGCGCGGCCGGTGGCGGCCGGCTCGAGGTGAAACCGTGACGCAAACGGTCGAAGTCAACGATCTCGTCCTGGCAATCTACGACACGACGATCGATCCGTCGGGGTGGCCGGACGTGCTCGACCGAGTATCGCGTTACATCGGCGCGCGCGGTGCCTTTATCTTCGAACTCAAAGGCGTGGGAAAAGAGCGACGTATCCATGCGCCCTTTTTCAGCAGGGTTTACGATGCCGAGCTGGTCCATGGATATCTCACGACCCATAACGAGCAGGAACTGGTCGATCAGGACACATTTGCCCGCCATTCGCGACCCACGGACCAGATCCAGCTGATTTCCGATGACGTTCTGGCCAAGTCGCAAGATGAGTTCCTGTCTCGGCCGAACGTGCAGCAAATGCTGCAATATGGCATCCGATACCGTGCAGGTGCGCTTCTCAACAAGGATCAGGTGTATCAGGACCGGTTTGCGCTGCAGTTCTCGCAAAGTGCCGGTCCTCTGTCCAAGGAGCATTTCGAACGCGCAGCGCTATTGATGCCGCATATCGCCAAGGCGCTCAATATCAGCCGACCGACCAAGCAACTGGCAGACCAGTTTCGATCCGTGGCCGACTGTATCGACCTGCTTGTCATCGGCGTCTGCATCCTCGACGCCAACGGATGCATCGTACATTGCAACCAGGAATTCCGCCGCCAGTTGGACAGCTATCCGGTGTTTCGCAAGGACCCGGCGGGCAGGCTTGTAATGAACGGCTCGGGGCAAGGCAGCGCCCTGACGGAGCTTCGTGGAGATCTCAGCAATCATGGACGATTTGGCGCGCGTCCGCGCAAGGAGGCCATCGTGTCGCTGGTGGACGACAAGCCTCACACCCTGTGCATCGAGGTGGCGCCGCTGACGAGCGCAAACGAGTTCGGCGAACCTTCCCTCAACGGACATATCGTCTACAGCATGGACACTGGCAGCTTCTACGAGATCAACGGCGAGATGCTCGCCTCGATGTTCTCCCTGACCCAGGCAGAAGCAGCAGTGCTCGAAATGGTGGCGGAGGGGCTGACGAACATGCAGATATCCGAGCGGCGCGCAAAGTCGGTCGAGACCGTGAATTCACAGGTCAAATCCCTGCTCGTAAAAACGCGCTCCGCCAATCGGACGCAACTGATCCGGCTCGCCACCAATATCAGTTCCAGTTTCATTCTGGAGCGTCCTCACCAGAATGGGTGATGCGGCGTAATCGATCTTTGCAATAGCTTTTGCCGGGACGCGTTCAACACATTGCTGCGTCATTGATGCTTCGCTAATGTAGGCACATTGGCCCGCCGGGGGGAGTGCATGCGCATGTTACGGCTGCCCTTTCATTTCATTTCCGCCCTTGGCCTCGCATTGACGATGACCATGTCGCATGCCGTCGCCAACGAAGTTGCGGGGCGGCTGCCAACCGGCGTCATCGCGCTCGATCAGGGCTGGAGCGACCAGGAAAAAAGCTGGTGGTATACGGCAAGCCAGGGATCCCGGCTTCTGCCGCTGGACTGGATGCTGGCCCTGGAAACGGCTGGGTCCACAGCCGAGGCTCCGGAAAAGTTCATGTCACCGGAGAACATCGAACGGCTCGGCTACCTGCCCAATCCGTCGTCCGTCGACAATCCGCTCGGACTGCCGGTGGGCTTTGTCATTGACCACGACAAGACCCGCTCAGCTGATCTGATGTGCGACACCTTTCCTGCCACCTGTGATGCGCTGACCATGCGAAAGCCGTGGATCGGCCTGAACTGCTCGGCCTGCCACACCAATGAAATCGAGTTCAGTGGCAAGCGTTTCAGGGTCGAAGGGGCGGCTACACTCGCGGACTTCCAGGAACTAGAGGAAAGCCTGCTGAGAGCGCTGAAACTCACCCTTTCGGACCGTGCCAAGTTCGATCGATTTGCGCGCGCCGTGTTGAAATCCGATCTCACCGTCGAGAGCCGGGCGGAACTCGAGGCGCAGGTTGAAGAACAGATCGCCTGGCAGCAGCTGCTCGAAGACAAAAACAAGGCAGACGTGCGCTATGGTCGGGGCCGCCTCGATGCACAGGGCCATATCCTCAACAAGGTGGCCCTGATCACACGCCAGCCCGAACAGATCGATACGATCCGGGCCGACGCTCCCGCGAGCTATCCCTTCATCTGGAATACGTCACAGCAAGGCAAGATCCAGTGGAATGGCATCGCCAACAACATTCTGAAGATCAACATTCTCGGACGTGAAACCGACGTCGGCGCGCTTGTGCGAAACACCTCCGAGGTGGTCGGCGTCTTTGCCCATATCGAGACGGATCGCGGCAAGGCCTGGCGTGGTTACGATTCCAGCGTCCGGCTGGATACGATGATCGGGCTTGAACGTCTCCTCGCCCGCCTGAAATCGCCACGCTGGCCCGAGAATATCCTGCCGGCGATCGACTGGGAAAAAGCCGCGCGGGGCGAACAGCACTTCGTGAGCTTCAAATGCGCCTCCTGCCACGAGCCTCTGGCATGGGACGATCTCGACTCTCCTGCAAAGGAGAAAATGGATCCGATAGGTGAGCAGCAGACAGACATATTCCTCGCCTGCAACACTTTTCTGCATGCGTCGAAGTCGGGCAACCAGGCGGGCCAGAAGATCTTCGCCTTCACCGGTGAGCGGATTGGCGAGATAGAGTTCACCCGCAATCTTCTTGTGAACACGGTCGTCGGCGCCGTTGTCGGCAAGCTCGACGAACTGGCCGGTGGCGCGTTTACCGATGTCTTTCCAAGCGGCCGGGCCGGCGATGCCGGCACGGAGAGCAGCGGCATCGACTTCCTTCCCGGCGTCAGCGACGAGGTCAAGAAGGATCAGGCACGGCAATGTCTGACAGCTGAACACGAGGTCTTGGCTTACAAGGCGCGTCCGTTGAACGGGATCTGGGCGACCGCACCCTATCTGCACAATGGTTCGGTACCCACTCTCTACGACCTCCTGCTTCCAGCCAGGGTGCGCAACGTCTGGGAAGGGACTGCACCACCGCCAGAACCCACAGGCCCCACCCGTCCTGAAGTCTTTGCCGTCGGCTCACGCCAATTCGATCCGGCTCGCGTCGGCTTCGTGACCTCGCCCGATGCCGGAGACGATCACTTCGTGTTCCGTGTCCGCGATGAACTGTCAGGCGAGCCGATCCCAGGCAACTACAATTCCGGCCATGACTACGGCACCGGCGCACTGAGCGACGAAGAACGCATGGAACTCGTGGAATATTTGAAGACGCTTTGAACATCGGAACTTGGCGGTCGGGCCGGCTCGACCTCAAACGCGGGGGACCGTATGAAAAGCCGCAATCACGCCCTGCTGCTGGCCCTGCTGTGTGGTGGACCGTCGACACCAGCCTTTGGCCAATCCGCCGAGAGGGCAGCCGCTGAAGTCTTCGTCGAATTCTCCGGCGGTGCGATCGACCGCGATATGGCCACCGTGGTCGAGGCTTTTTCTGCGGAAAGCCGCATCCTTCCGACGCGCACATACACCCCGCAAGAGACGACAGGCCTTTGTGCCATCCTCGCCAGCGAGCTCAGTCTTGCGCCGGAATTCTGCACGACAGACATCATCGCCGCCGTTCGCAGTCTGAACCAAAAGAACGGTGCTGAGATCAATCCTGATGCAATCAGTCCCAGGCAGGGAGTCGTGCTTCCCGACATAAAGGTGACGGTGACCGAGGCGAACCGCATATTTGACCTGGACCAGGCCGAGCAGGCACAGCGTCTCGAACAGCTGGAAAGCAATCCGAGCTGGCGCAACGTCATTACGCGCAAGGAAACGGATCTCCTGTCTCGCCAGGATAAGAGCGATCCGACACTCCCGCAGCTCGACCAGCTCACCTTCAAGAAAACCGCCTGGCAGTTTCAAGTCTCGGACCCCTCTGACCTGGCCGAGGCCGAATTCCTGTCGCGGGAACTCGGGAACCTCAACCTGTCGATCGACGTCGAGCGGCGCGGTGGTTTTGACAAGGCCGCACATTCTCTGTCCGTCTATTCCGCCAATGATCACTACAAGCGCTGGTGCATCGAAAAGACCGTGGTGGATGCCGAGGGCGCTTATGCCGACCTCGCCGGCTCGCTCTATGAAACGAAGGATGTGGTGTCTTGCGAAGGTGAGATCCCGGTCCAACCGGAAGTGGTCATCATGGATCAGGCGATCTTTGCCCATCCTGACCTGGCCCACGCCCTTCCCGTGTCCTCGCGTGTTGAGCCGGCGCAAACCGACCACCTCTGCAAGAGCGCGCCCTTCGACCGGACCCGCGATCATGGCACGCTTCTTTCCACCATCGTCGCGGCCAATGCCAATGGCTATGGCTTTCGCGGGATGGAGCCGAATGCGCGCATCAAGTCCTTCGTCTGGGACCGGAAATCTGTCACGAACACCGATCTGAAGCTCTTCATCCGTGACGCTCTGACGCCGGCCCAACCGCAGGTTTATCTGTTTGCCAGCGAATTTGCGCCTTACACGCCTCATCCCGACCAGAATGCGAGCGAATTCGAGATCCGCAACGCCAAGCAGATATGGCGCCGCACCGCAGACGGAAACTGGACCGATCAGTTGGCGAATGAAGGCGTTCGCCTGAAAGGTGGCCTGGAGCAGGAAGTCTTGCAAAGCCCCATGCTGCTCGTCGCCTCTGCCGGTCAGGCTGGAGAGGGCGATGAGGGACGCGAGATTACCTGGGAAACGCCGATGGCACCTCAAAATCTCGGCGACCACGACAAGCTGCTCGTGGTTGGCGCCTGCACGGATTGCAACAGGGAAACGGCTGCCCTGTGGCAGCAATCGAACCGCAGCAATGAAGCAAAACGATTTGTGTCCGTCATGGCACCAGGTGGCGGTGAAATTCCGACCTACCTTGCCAACCAGCATGTCGGGGAAACGACTGGCGGCACCTCGGCATCGGCAGCCTTTGTGGCCGGCCTCGCCGCTCGCATGGCGAGTTGTTATCCGAACAGTTTCAGCGCCCGGCCCGGTCGGCTGAAGGAGCGGATCGTGCTTGCCTCGCGCCCTGTGGCGGACCCGATTGCGATCTCGCATCTGGCAGGCGGAGTGGCCGACCCCGAGGTTTCGATGCTCGACCCGCGCCGCTCCTGGCTTAAACTCAAGGACACACCGGTAAGGCCGGTCGATGTCGTCAAATGGTGCAGCGAGAGGCTGAAATTCGCCGAGGACGAGAACGACCCGCGCGACAGCCTCAATCTCCTCTCGACCCGCCGGCTCACGAATATCGATGAGATTGGCGTAGTGCAGCAGAGCGTCCTGCAAAATGTCGGCAGATCCGTCGTGCGGCGCGAACCGCCGGGTAAGGCTGCAATGCCGGAGGATCCTGTGGCAAGCGTGCGCTATGCGGCAGACGGCCCGGAATGCGCCGTGTCGATCAAGCGGATGACGGACCTGTTCTTGGCCGACGAGATCAAAACCACGGGAGAGTGCAATGCCCTGCCGCTCTGCGAGTAAGGCCGCGATCACCTGTTTCCTGGCGACCGGGTCGTGGCTCTTGGCTACTTCGCCCGTATCGGCTCAAGAGGAAGCTTTGGTCACCGAATTCGGAACACCCTTCAAGCCTCTTGATGCAGTCTTGAGCAAGGCAAGACCCCGCATCGAGATCGATGGGCGCGTCCCAGGCGAAGACCCGCGCTACTACCGCCTTCGCATCAGGGTCGAAAATCCAGAAAGCGAGGAATGGGCAATTGTGGTGCGTTCGCCTGTCGGCCAGATCCTGACGGCTTTCGATCAAACCGAACAGGCGTGCGAAAGCGAAGCCGGATGCTGGACTCGGCGCCTCACCTCCGGACTTCCGGTCGTACAATTCTCAACTCCGTCGATAAAAGTCCGCGCCGAGGTTCTGGACGGGCTCTACATGCCCTCCAAGCCCGAGAAGACCTTTTATTCGCCGATGCAAGGCAGCCGCGATGAGCTGATGACTGGCCTCAGCTTCACCAATCGCGAGGAGAAGGTCGTGATGCAATCCCTGGCAGACAATCTGGGAATGCTGGTCGGATCAGGTCCAAAACTCAATGGCGAGCCAACCAACTGGTGCTGCAGCGGCGTCAGACTGACCTCGGACCTCTTCATGACGAACTGGCATTGCGGCGCAGCCCCCAGGATGCCGGACGACGCCCATTGGCAACCTGACATATGCCATTCCGGCATCATCGACATGTCGTGGGATGGCGACGACGAAAGCCGGGAATATTCCTGCCGAAACGTCGAGTTCAAGGACAAGGCACTGGATGTGGCGATCTTGAGGTTGTCGCCGATCGCAGACGGCCCTGCCCTGACTCGCCCGCTCACACAACCTTCTCTGTCCACAAGACCCGTTGCCAATGGAGATCGACTTTTTGTTCTGCATCACCCTGCCTGCGCGCCGAAGTCTGTAACGCGCGGCTGTTCGGCCCTGAAAGGCGGCCTGGCGACATGGACAGTCTCGGCCGGAGGAGACACTGCAACCGAATTCAGCCATAATTGCACCACCGAGAACGGCAGTTCCGGAGGGCCAGTCTTTTCCGCCGACGCGCGCCTTGTGGGTCTGCATCATCTGGGTGTGAGCCCGATGCGCCTTGAACCCGGAAATTTCGCCGTCGACATGAGTTCGATCCTCGGGAAGATCGGACACGACGACAATGCACTGCTTGAGGAGATTACCGCTGGCGTCCAGCCCTAAAGGGGATTGGAATATTCCGCGCGCAACATTGCCATTCTGGATGACTTGGGATTGAGAACCCGGCTCGCCAAATGAGCCGAGGCTCGGTGAATGTTGGCGCTCGCCCTCCCCACCTGCGACGCTAACGAGTTGGCGAAACCGGAGGGCGCTGCATCATGACATGATCAGTCCGCCGTCGACGTTGATTGTTTGACCCGTAATGTATGCCGCATCGGCGGAGGCCAAGAATGCGACAAGGGCGCCGACTTCGGCCGGAGTGCCGGCCCGGCCCATCGGAATGCCCTCGACCCACTCGCTCATCAACTCGCCTGGACCGTAGTCGCCGAGCATCTTGCCCCAGACGCGGTCGTTGTAGTCCCACATTTCGGTATGGATGATGCCAGGGCAGATGGCATTCACCGTGATGCCCTCCTTCGCCAGTTCCTTGGCGAGGCTCTGCGTAAGACCGAGAACTCCGAATTTCGAGGCTGCGTAATGAGGCGTATAGATGAAGCCCTGCCGGGCCTGGCCGGATGCCGTGTTGATCAGGCGCCCCTTCGTGCCGGTCGCCCGGAAACGGGCGATCGCTTCCTGGCAGCAGAGAAACACGCCCTTCGTGTTGACGTCGAGGTTCAGATCCCATTCCCGCTCGCTCAGATCCTCGACCCTGGCGATGGTGATGACGCCGGCATTCTGAACCGACACGCTGAGCGGACCGAGGCGGGCTTCCGCCTCCTTATACGCTTCCCGGACGGCGGCGGAATTCGTGACGTCTAGCTGCAGGCCGACCACATCCGCACCCGTCTCTTCGCCGAGCCGCCGAGCCACCTCGCTGGTATCAGGCTCGATCGCCGCAATCGCGACCTTTGCCCCCTCTTCGGCGAAACGTCGGGCGATGCCGAGACCGATCCCCTTGTTGCCGCCCGTCACAAAAACGGTCTGTCCAGAAAAACGCTGCATGCTCTACTCCTCCAATATGCAGCCGATCCGACAGTCGCCCGTATGCGACGATCAGGCCGTCAGTCGCGCTGCGGTAAACTTGTCCGTGACGAGCACGTCGATGATGCCCATCCTGAGGGCACCCGCGATCGCTTCCGTCTTCGATTCTCCACCCGCAAGGGCCATGACACGATCGGCCTTGCGCAATTCCTCGAGCGAAATGCCGATGACGCGTTCGTTGAGCGGCGTTTCGACCGGCTTGCCATCGCGATCGTAGAAGCGGAACGAGATCTCGCCGACGGCACCTGCGTCGTGCAGCATGGCCATTTCCTGGCGCGAGAAAACATTGCCGGAGCGTGCCAGGAGTTCCGAGGGCTCGACGGCACCGATACCGATGACCGCGAGGGTTAGACGCCCGAAGAGATCCATCGTGCCGCGAACGACCGGGTCCGCAAGCATCACCAATTTCGCCTCGCGCGAAGAGGTGATGCCCTGGACGAGCAGAAGACGCGGCTCGCCGCCAGTCAGTTTCGCCAGTCGGGCCGTCAGTTGCGTCGCATGCGTCTGCACGGAAGCCTCGCCCATGCCGCCGAGGATCTGGACGATGTACTTGGCCTTGCCGGTCTTCAGCGGGTGGATATTGTCGACCATTCGCAGAAGCGTCTGGCTCCAGCTCGACACGCCAATGATCTCGTCCTGCTGCAGGGTGACTTCGACGAAATGTGCGGCAGCCTCGCCGATGCGGGCCATGATCGCGCCATCGCGATCCTCCGAACAGTCGATCACGATCGCTTCGGTCAGGCCGTAGCGCTCACGAAGCGCGGTCTCCAGGTCGGCAAATGTGCCGGGCGGCGGGATGATCGTCGTGCGCACAATTCCTTCCATCTCGGCGCGCTTCAGCATTCTGGAAACCGTCGCCTGCGACATGTGCATGATCTCGGCGATCTCTGCCTGCCGCTTGCCCTCGGCGTGATACATCTGCGCGACGCGGGCGATAAGTCGAAGCTCGTTGAGACGTCCCATGAACCCTCCGATGGGTGAATTTTTATTCACCCATAGATGATGTCGCTGACACGGTCGAGCGGAAGATTGCGTCTTGCCATGTGGCGAGGCGTGAAGCGCTGTCCGTCGGTCGCGGCATGAGGCCTGCAGTCTTCCGCGGCAGCGCTCTGATAGCGTCCAGATCATCCCAGAGACCGAGTGTCAGGCCGGCGAGATACGCCGCCCCGAGCGCCGAGGCTTCCACGGCATCACACTGAATGACCGGATGGGCGAGCATGTCAGCCACGCACTGCATGAGAAACGCGTTCTTGCTCGGGCCACCGTCGACGAAGAGGCGGCCGAGCGGCGACGGCGATTGGGCCGCCATGGCCCCAAATACATCATGCACCTGAAAGGCGATCGAATCCGTGACGGCGCGGGCCATCTGCGCGCGCGTCGTGTTGAAGGTAATCCCGGAGAAAAGTGCGCGCGCATCGGCGTGCCAATGGGGGGCGCCGAGGCCGACGAAAGCCGGGACGAAGCCGGGACCTTGCGGCTCGGACGTTTCGGCAAGGTCGATCAGAGCCTGCACATCGGGCAAGCCGAGAATGTCAGCCATCCAGGGCAGCGAGGCGGCCGATACCAGGATATTGCCTTCGAAGGCATAGGTCGGCTTGCCACCGAGCGACCAGGCGATCGTCGTGGTGATGCCGTTTTGCGGCGCAATGAACTGCGGCAGCGTCGTCATGATCGACGAGCCGGTACCGAACGTGACCTTGCCGTCGCCGGGCGCGAAGGCGCCATGGCCGAAGAGGGCGGCGTGACTGTCGCCGATGGCCGCCGCAATCGGGATGCCGTCAGCCAAGCCGGGAACATCGAGAGTTTCTCCGAACCGGGAAGCGCTGTCGCGTACCTCCGGCAGGAACTCCTTCGACACCCCGAAGAGATCGCAGAGTTCGTCGCTCCAGGCCATTCTATTGAGATCGAGAAGCTGGCTTCGCGCTGCGTTGGATGCGTCGCAAGCGTGCACCCTGCCGCCTGTGAAGCAATGAATGAGCCAGGAATCGATCGTGCCGAGCCGCAAGGGCCGGCCGGCCGGAGCGCGGTCGAGCAGCCATTTCATCTTCGGCCCGGGAAACATTGGATCGATCGGCAGGCCCGTGAGCGCTTCAACACGCGCTGAATGACCGGCAGCGTTGAGTGCGGCGCAGACAGGTGCGGTACGGCGGCATTGCCAGCTGACGACAGGACCGAGCGGCTCGCCGGTCTCGCCATCCCAGATCGTCACGGATTCACGCTGATTGGAGATGGCGATCCCGATGATAGTCGCTGTCGGTGCGGCGGCGAGGCATGCGCCAATCGCCTCCAGCACGGATTTCCAAACGCGTTCGGGATCCTGCTCCACCCAGCCCGACTGCGGGTGCGAGATGCCAACGGGTGAAGAACCTCTCGCCAAGATCTCGCCCCCGCCTGAGACGAGCACGGCCTTCGAATTCGTGGTTCCCTGGTCGATCGCGAGAATGGCAGTGGTCATGTCGGCTCCGGATGCTGAAAGATGCCGCCTGACGTGAGGGCGGCACCCTGAAACTTGTCGGCAGTTCCTAGCTGCGGCCGCCCTTGCGCGCCAAAAGCTCTTCTGCAGCCTTGGCCATGGCCTGCGGCGCCATGCCGAATTCGTCGAGCAAGAACTCGGCCGAGCCAGTCGGTGCAAAGATGCCGGGAACACCGAGGATCTTCATTGGCACCGGGGCTTCCGCAACGACGACTTCCGCGACGGCGGATCCGAGGCCACCATAAACCGAATGTTCTTCCGCCGTCAGGATGGCACCAGTTTCGTGCGCTGCAGCCACGATGCTGTCCACATCGATGGGGCGAACGGTTGCCATGTTCAGGACGCGCGCTTCGATGCCTTTGGTCGCGAGGAGCGCGGCCGCCTTCATGGCGCGATGCGTCAAGGTACCGTTGGCGATCAGCGTGATGGCATCGCCATCGCGCAGGAGGTTAGCCTTACCAGGCTCGAAGACGTGGCCTGATGGAAGCAGGTCGGGCACGCCGACGCGCGAGAGGCGCAGGAAGACCGGCCCCTCATAGCGCGCCGCCCATTCAACGGCGGCAGCCGTCTCGATCGAGTCGCAAGGCGCAATCACCGGAAGATTGGGCAGCACCCGCATCCAGGCGAAGTCTTCGACCGAATGATGAGTCGGGCCGAGTTCCCCATAGGCCATACCCGAGGAAATGCCGACAAGTTTCACATTGGCGTTCGAATAGGCGATGTCTGCCTTGACCTGTTCAAGCGAACGCCCGGTGAGAAAACAGGAAGCAGCGCAAACAAAGGGCAAGAGGCCGCCATTGGCGAGGCCGGCGCCGACGCCCACCATGTTCTGTTCCGCAATGCCGACATTCACCAGCCGGTCCGGCCATTTGGACTTGAAGCCGCCGAGCTTCGAGGAACCAACGGAATCGTTGCAGACCGCGACGACCTTGGAGTTTTCGGCGCCGAGGCGCTCCAGCACGGTGACGAACGCGTCACGGCAGTCATGCAGTTTCTCAGTCATGGTCACGGCATTCATCACAGCACCTCCGAGAGTTCGGCCAGGGCGATCTTGTATTGCTCTGCATTTGGCACCTTGTGATGCCAGTCCACCCGGTCCTGCATGAAGGAAATGCCATGGCCCTTGTTGGTATGGGCGACGATGCAGTGAGGGCGAGCGGAGCGATGCTGCAGCGCAGGCACGATTTCGGCCATCACGTTGCCGTTGATCTCCGTGACCTCCCAGCCGAAGGCCTGAAGCTTCGAGCCGAAGGGTGCCATGTTGTTGGTGTCGCTCAGGGCTGCCCCCTGCTGGAAACGATTGTGATCGATGACCAGGGTCAGATTGTCGAGACCGAACTGGGCGGCCGAGGAAATGGCTTCCCAGTTGGAGCCTTCCTGCATTTCGCCGTCACCGGTCAGAACATAGGTGTGATAGGCAGCACCCGTCAGCTTGGCTGCCTTCGCCATGCCCACCGCGACGGGCAGACCGTGGCCGAGAGGCCCGGTATTGGTCTCGACGCCGGGGACCTTGTTGCAGTTGGGATGCCCATTGAGACGCGAATGCGGCTTCAGGAATGTCGAGATCTCCTCCTCGGGGAAGAAGCCACGCTTCGCCAGCGTCACGTAAAATGCCAGGGCGACGTGACCCTTCGACAGCACGAAGCGATCACGATCCGGGTGCTTCGGCTGCTCCGGCCAGATCCTCAGAACTTGAAAATACAGCGCCGTCAGGATGTCGATCGCCGACATCTCGCCACCGATATGGCCCGCGCCTGCTTCGTAAACCGCCTGAAGATCGCGAAGGCGTATCTGCCTTGCAATGCGGTCGAGATCATTCGGCTGCATGGAAACCTCATTGTGAATAAATATACTGTAACTCATATAATTGCATCATCTCCCTCCCTGTCAAGCTGAGGGCATAAAATTAAATCTCGTTTGATCCAAGAATGCGCAGTTGACAGCCCATGGATGCCTGCGTTACGAATTTACACACAGCAATGAATATTTATACCGTGTCGATATCGACCGGTAGCAGCATGGGAGGGGTGGATGTCGGTGTCAGCGGCAGACCAGGATCGCAGCGCAGGCGTCAATGCGCTGGCGGCATTGAAAGGAACCACGGGGCCCCTGATCGGCCTCATCCTGCTGTGCCTTTTCCTCTCCTTTGCCACCGACACATTCATGTCGGCGCGCAACCTGCTCAACATCCTCGACCAGATCACCGTGCTCGGGATCATGGCGGTCGGCATGACCATGGTGATCCTGATCGGCGGTATCGATCTTGCCGTGGGCTCGGTCATGGCACTCACCATGATGGTGATGGGCTATCTCGCAAACCAGGTGGGTCTGGCGCTTCCTGTCGGCATCATCCTGGCGCTCGGAGCCGCCGCCGTGACCGGAGCCATTTCGGGAATATTGATCACCGCGCTAGGGGTGCCGGCCTTCATCGCCACGCTGGCTATGATGTCGGTCGCCCGCGGGCTCGCGAACATGATCACCGACGGTCAGCAGATCGTCGGCTTCCCTTCCTGGTTCAGCTTGCTCGCCTATACGCGCTTCGGCGGCTTCCTGACGCTCACAGTGGCTGTCATGCTGGTTGTCTTCGTGCTCGGGTGGATCTATCTGCGCTACACCACCGGAGGCCGCTCGCTCTATGCGATTGGCGGCAATCAGGAGGTCGCGCGCCTCGCCGGCATCAATGTCAACCTCTACACGATCGGCGTCTATGTCGTGTCCGGCCTGCTCGCGGGCCTGGCCGGCGTGGTTCTCGCCATGCGCCTCGATTCCGTTCAGCCGACAGCCGGCGTTTCCTACGAACTCGACACGATTGCAGCGGTCGTCATCGGCGGAACGAGCCTGAGTGGCGGCAAGGGCGGCATTCTCGGAACGATCATCGGCGTCTTGATCATCGGCGTCCTGCGCAACGGCCTGAACCTGCTGGGCGTCTCGCCCTTCACGCAGGCCGTCGTCATCGGCGTCGTCATCGCACTCGCAGTCGCGGCCGAAGCCATCAAACGGAGGTGATGGCTCGGCTGCGGTTCAGTTTGGCGGCATTGTCGCCAGTTCACCGCCCGGCAAATGCCAGGCAAAACTTCGGTCCTGCGGTGGTAGCGGGGTCCCGAAACAACGGAGGAGATCTACCATGAAACTCAAGACCATGCTTCTGGCCGCTGCAGCGCTGGCGACAACGGCCCTCAATCCGCTCGGCGCATCCGCCGAAGAAGTGAAGAAGATCGGGCTCGCCGTCTCGAACCTGCAGGCCGACTACTTCAACCAGATCAAGATCGGCGTCGAAGCCTATGCCAAGGAGAAGGGCATCGAGGTCATCACCGTCGACGCCAAGAACGACAGCGCGACCCAGGTTAGCCAGGTGCAGGACCTGCTGACGCAGGGCATCGACGCCTTCATCTACATTCCGGCTGGTGCTGCGGCCGCCGCCGTTCCGACGCGCCTCGCCAAGGAAGCCGGCATCCCGGTCGTCAACGTCGACCGCAATGCCGACGGTGCGCCGGGCGATACCTTCATCGCCACTGACAATGCAACTTCGGCCTATGAAGTCTGCAAGCACATCATCGGACTGGCCGGCGGCAAGGGCAAGATGCTGATGATCCACGGCCAGAAGGGCACCACGCCGGAAGTCGAGCGGACCAAGGGCTGCATGCAGGCGATCGGGGAAAATTCCAGCGTCGAACTGGTGGCCCAGCAGTGGAGCGAACAATGGTCGCAGGCGGAAGGCCTGAATATCGGCCAGAACCTGCTCCAGGCCCATCCCGACGTTTCGCTGATCTTCGCACAGGCTGACGGTCTGGCACTCGGTGCCGCACAGGCAGTCAAGGTCTCCGGCGTTTCCCAGCGGATCTATGTCGGCGGGTTCGATGGTGACACCACCGCTCTGCCGATCCTCGCGCAAGGTGGCTTCGACGCCACCGCGACCCAGCAGGTCCGCGGCATCGGCCGTCTCGCCGTCGACAGCGCCATCAAGCTCGCAGCCGGCGAAACACTCCCGGCGGAACAGCTGCTTCCCGGATTCCTGACGACGCCTGAAAACGCCGAAAAGTTCGTCGCCGAGCATCCCTGATCACCACCGGAAGACAGCGCCATGACTGCCAACGACCTCCCTCCCATCCTCTCGCTCCGGCAGATCCGTAAGGTCTACGGATCGCTCGAGGTCCTGCACGGCATCGACCTCGATGTGAGAGCGGGTGAAGTCGTGGCGCTGCTGGGTGAAAACGGCGCCGGAAAATCGACCCTCTCGAGGATCATTTCCGGCGCCGTTCAGCCGACTTCCGGCACAATGACATGGCTCGGCGCATCTTATGCGCCGGCCAGCCCGCGCGCCGCCATGGATGCCGGCGTCGGCATGATCCATCAGGAGCTGAAACTGCTGCCGGAATTGTCGATCGCCGAGAATGTCTTCGTCGGGCGTTATCTGACCAAGGGCGGACGCATCGATCGCCAGGCGATGGAGGAACGGGCCCATGCCGGCCTGCAGAGGCTCGGGCTCGACGTTTCGCCCCGCCGGCTGGTGGAAGGTCTCTCCACAGCCAAGCAACAGCTGATCGAAATCGCCAAGGCAATGACGCTGAATGCCCGGCTGCTGATCCTGGATGAACCGACGGCAGCACTCGGTGGCGAAGAAACACAGCTCCTGTTTCGCCAGATCGAGCGTCTGAGGGCCGACGGCGTCGGCATCATCTACATCTCGCACCGCCTTGAGGAAATTCGCCAGATCGCAGACCGGATCGTCGTTATGCGCGACGGTGCCAAGGTGCAGGAGTTCGACAGTGGCGACGTCCCTGTGCGCAGCATTGTCGAGGCCATGGTCGGCCGCTCGCTGGACCGCATGTTCCCCGCAGTGCCGGTCCCGTCCGAGGCCGTCATGCTCGAAGTACGCGGTCTATCGTCTCCTTCGGGCACGTTCCGCAACATAGATTTCGCGGTCAAACGCGGAGAAGTCTTCGGCATTGCGGGTCTGGTAGGCGCTGGTCGCACCGAACTCGTGCGCGCGATCACGGGGGCGGACCCGATCGCCACCGGCGACGTTGTGCTCGAGGGCACGGTGATCACGCCGCGCTCGCCAAGGGATGCGATCCGCAATGGTGTCGTCCTCGTGCCCGAGGATCGCAAGCTTCAGGGTCTCGTTCTCGAACACTCGATTGCGGAAAATATCGGCTACGCCAATTTCGACGCCGTCGCGAGGACCGGCTGGATGACGTCCAAGCGTCTCAGCCAATTCGCCGACGGCTACATCAAGAAATTCGGGGTGAAGGGTCGCGGCGAGCAGAACGCGGGAGAGCTCTCGGGCGGCAACCAGCAGAAGGTCGTGCTCGCCAAATGGCTGGCGCGGAACCCGAAGGTCGTGGTGCTCGACGAGCCGACCCGCGGCATCGACGTCGGTGCGCGCTCGTCGATCTACGATACCATCATGGAACTCGCCCGCCAGGGCATCGCCGTGATCGTGGTCAGCTCGGATCTCGAAGAAGTGCTTGGGGTTTCCAACCGGATCATGGTGATGGCACAGGGAAAACAGGCTGGAATCCTCGACCGCGCAGACGCCAATGACGTCTCGGTCATGGAACTCGCCACGATTTAATTGCAGGAGAACGACCCATGTCGGACATGACTTTGAACGCACCGAAACTCTTCGATCTCTCGGGCAATGTGGCTCTTGTGACGGGAGCAGGCAGCGGCATTGGCCAGAGGATCGCGATCGGGCTCGCACAGTGCGGGGCGGATGTCGCCCTCCTCGACCGCCGCACCGATGACGGCCTGGCGACGACTGCGCGCTACGTCGCGGCTGCCGGCCGCCGCAGCATCGAGATCGCCGCGGACGTCACGCAGGCCGCCGCGCTCAACGACGCCGTCGCAAGGACAGAAGCCGAACTCGGAGCGCTGACCCTCGCCGTCAATGCCGCCGGCATTGCCAATGCGAACCCGGCCGAGGAGATGGAGGAATCCCAGTTCCAGACGATGATGGACATCAACCTGAAGGGTGTCTTCCTGTCCTGCCAGGCGGAAGCTCGCGCCATGCTGAAGAACGGTCGCGGCTCGATCGTCAATATCGCCTCCATGTCGGGCGTGATCGTCAATCGCGGCCTGAACCAGTGCCACTATAACGCCTCGAAGGCCGGCGTCATTCACATGTCGAAGTCCATGGCGATGGAATGGGTCGATCGCGGCGTTCGCGTCAATACGATCAGTCCCGGTTATACCGCGACGCCGATGAACACCCGGCCGGAAATGGTGCATCAGACGAAACTGTTCGAGGAGCAGACACCGATGCAACGCATGGCCAATGTCGACGAAATGGTCGGCCCGGCCGTTTTCCTGCTGTCCGGCGCCGCAAGCTTCGTCACAGGCGTCGATCTGCTCGTCGATGGCGGCTTCTGCTGCTGGTGACCCCCATCGAACAAGGCCTCCCAAGCCTGCACGGTGCTCATGCACCGTGCTTTTTTCGTTGTCGCGGCGTCGAGCGTAACGGATGCGACACTTGATTGAAAAATGCTGATTTTCCCGAGTTTAAACTTGAAACTTCGACACCTTCTCCCCTACCTTAAGGAAGTTCTCAGGGCGGGGTGAAATTCCCCACCGGCGGTATCCGGCATTGCCGGGAGCCCGCGAGCGCTTTCATCTCGGTGAAAGGCAGCAGATCCGGTGCGATGCCGGAGCCGACGGTTAGAGTCCGGATGAAAGAGAATATCAGCTGTTGCGGCTCCCCCTCTCGGGGAGACGCGCGTGCTGTGTTCGCCCAAGGGATGGAATGGCGACCGTTAGGTCGTGGTTTTGCCGCTGACGCGGTTACCCTTGAAAGGCACTGGAATGACACTTTCGAATATTGAAGACGCACTGGATACCCTCGCGCATGGCGGCATGGTCGTCGTCGTCGATGACGAGGATCGCGAGAATGAAGGCGACATCATCGTCGCATCCGATCACGTGACGCCCGAGACCATCGCCTTTATGATGAAGCATGCGCGCGGGCTCGTCTGCATCGCCATGGAAGGCGAAAGGCTGGATGCACTCGACATTCCACTGATGGTCCCGAACAACACGGAATACCTCAAGACAGCCTTTACCGTGTCGGTGGACTACATCCACGGGACGACCACTGGGATCTCTGCAGCAGACAGAGCCGCAACCGTCCGGGCGCTGATGGATGAAGCGACGGCGCCGCAAGACTTCGCGCGCCCGGGTCACATTTTCCCGCTGCGTGCCCATCCCGACGGCGTCATGGGCCGCCCGGGACACACGGAGGCTGCCGTCGATCTCGCTCGCCTGATTGGAGCCAGGCCATCTGGTGTGATCTGTGAGGTCGCCAACGACGACGGCACCATGGCGCGACTGCCCGACCTGATCGAGTTCTGCAAGCTGCATGGCCTGCCGCTGATTTCGATCGAGGACCTGATCCGTTACAGGGCTGTCAGCAGCGATGCCTCTCGGCCCTCTGTTGCTGCCTAGACAACCTTTCCCTTCACTCCCGGCAAGGGGAGATAGGCTGCTGCTTCCGAGAGTTTCGAGGGCGTGACCTGAGTGAGCGAAGAGAACAGCGTCCCGTTCAGGCACTCGTCGCGGAAGCAGCCATTGAAGCTTTCGGCAAGCCGTTTTACATCGGCTTGCCGGGGCCGATGTGACGGCTCAGACCTCTCGGTGCAAACTGCGGCTGCAGCCACCTGACCCCCTACACACTCCGGCCAGTCAGACGTATCGCCTCAGCGACCTATGCCGCCGCCTAGCTGATCGGCTTGACAAGGATTGCCCGGAAGTCGTTGACATTGGTCAGCGTCGGGCCCGTCACCACCTGGGTGTCGATTGCAGAAAAAAAGGAATGGGCATCGTTGCGCTGCAGAGCGCTGCGCGGATCCATGTTTCGTCGCGCAGCCGCCGCAAGGGTTTCAGGTCCGATTATGGCACCGGCGACTTCAGCTGCGCCGTCGACACCATCCGTGTCGCAGGCGAGCGCATGGATGCCCGCGGCTCCATTCAGTGCCAGTGCAAGCGCCAGGCAGAATTCCGCATTCGGACCACCGACTCCGTCACCTGAACGGGTAACCGTCAACTCGCCGCCGGAGAGCAGCAATATCGGCCGATCTCCCGCCTTTAAGCTACGCTGAAGCCCAAGTGCCAATTGGGCTTGGCCCGTGGCCACCTGGCGCGCCTCACCCTCGAGGGCATCACCGAGGAGGCGGACATCGCAACCCGCCTCCCGAGCAAGCGCGGCTGCCGCCTCCAGCGATTGCCGCGGCGCCGCGTAGATCACGTTGCGCACCCGTGAAAGGCGAGGATCGTCAGGGCGAACGACGCCGGAGCCATTTGCGAGCGCATCGCGCACCGAGGGTGGAACTTCGACCTTCCAGGTGTCGATCACGGCGAGAGCGTCGTCCGGCGTCGACGCATCGCCGACGGTCGGCCCCGAGCCGATGAAGGCCGGATCGTCTCCGGGCACATCCGAGATGACCAGCGCGAGCATATTCGCCGGCCATGCGGCAGCGGCCAACTGCCCCCCCTTGACCTGGCTCAGATGTTTGCGAACCGTGTTCATCCGGTCGATCGGTGCGCCGGAGGCGAGCAGTGCCTGATTGACCGCCTGCTTTTCGGAGAGGGACACACCCGACACCGGCTGGACCAGCAAGGCTGATGCGCCGCCGGATATCAGTGCGAGGACAAAATCCCCTTCCCCAGCGCCTTTGACAAGCTCGAGCATGCGTCCGGTCGCCTCAAGACCCGCTTGATCCGGCACGGGATGGGCCGCCTCGACGATCTCGACTCCGCGGCAAGGCCGGGCATAGCCATAGCGGGTGATGATCAACCCCTCGCAACGCCCCCAGGCAGCCTCCACGGCTTCTGCCATGCGGGCGCTCGCCTTGCCCGCGCCGACGACGATCACTCGGCCCACCGGCTTCTCCGGCAGGAAATCCTTTAGCGATCGCATCGGATCCGCAACCTCGACAGCGCGGTCAAACAACTGCCGCAGGAAGAGTTCCGGTTTGTCGATCATGCGGCTCGCCTCTCGCCGCTGGTATCCCGGATGACGAGTTCCACGGCTGTCAGGGTTTCCGGCTGCGGATGCTTCCCCTCTTCCAGCCATGCCAGCACTGTCGCTGCAATGCTGCGGCCAAACTCGGCAATCCCGCAATGGACCGTCGACAAGGCGGGAAACACCTGGCTGCATTCCTCGATGTCGTCGAAGCCGACCATGCGGAAATCCTGCCCGACCTTCCGGTTCAGCTTGGCGAACCCTGAGAGCATGCCAAGGGCGACAAGGTCGTTGAAACAGATTGCCGCATCGACCTCAGGATGCGCCCGCGCCAGTTCCTCGGCTGCCTCGCGGCCAAAGCTGCGGCTCGCCCTGCCTGACAGGACAAATGGCTCCATGCCCGCCTCAGTGAGCGCCTCGAAGTAGCCCGTCATACGCTCCCGCGTGACGGCCCGGTCGGCCAATCCGCCGACAAAGGCGATCCGTCTGGGGGAGAACGACAGCAGATGTCGCGCCGCAAGCAGACTGCCCAACCTGTAGTCCGGCGCTGCGAAGGGGAACTGCTGTACGCGGGGATCGACCTTGCGCAGCACCTGCATGGTCGGAATTCCCCCGCGCGCGATGGCATCGAAGATGCCGCCCTCGTCGCCATAAGCCGGAGAAAGAACGAGCGCAGACACGCCATGCTCGATCATCGCGCCAACGACCTGGGCCTGCACCGCCGGATCCTCGTCGGTATTGGCGACGACAGTCGCATAGCCGCGCGCGGACAGTGCCATCTGTAGCGATGTCGCGAACTCCGTGAAGAACGGGTTTCGCAGATCGTTGATGACGAGACCGATCAGCCCGACATTCGAGGATCTGAGATTGGCCGCGGCCCGATTATAGACATAGCCGACCTTGTCCATCGCCTCGCGGACCAGCAGACGCGTCTCTTCCTTGACCAGCGGACTGTTCTGCAGGACGAGGCTGACCGTGGATTTGGAAATCCCCGCCACGCGTGCCACGTCTATGATGGTCGGCCGTCGCTCCATACCTGTCAGTTTATCCCGTGTAACTCAGCCAAGACCCGCATCCTTCTCACGGCAAGCTCAGGATCGGCAAGCAGATTTGCCTGATCGGCCAGCATGAAGACCTCCGCATAGTGGACGATGTCGCGGCTCGACTGAAAGCCAGCCGGCATGATGAAGTGGCGCTGATGGCCGTTCAGCCAGGCGAGGAAGGCAATGCCGGCCTTGTAGAAGCGGGTCGGAGCGCGGAAGATTTCGCGGCTGAGCGGCACGGTGGGCTTCAGCAGGCGGTGATAGGTGTCGAGATCGCCGGCAGCGAGTGCATCAAGTGCCTGCGAGGCCGCCGGTGCAATGGCGGCGAAGATGCCGAGCAGCGCATGGGAGTAATGCCTGCCATCGCCCGCGATCAGGTCGGCATAGTTGAAGTCGTCGCCGGTGTAGAGACGCACACCCTCCGGCAGGCGGGCGCGAAACGCCTCTTCATGTGCCTGATCGAGCAGCGAGATCTTGATGCCATCGACCTTGCCGGGGTTCTCGCCGATCAGATCGAGGACGAAGTCGCTTGCGACAGCGACATCGTCGCTGCCCCAGTAGCCTTTCAATGCCGGGTCGAACATATCGCCCAGCCAATGCAAGATGACGGGCTCACGCGCTCCGTCGATCAGCCGGCGATAGACGGAACGATACGTGTCGGGACCAGCGCCAATCGCAGGAAAGGCGCGCGAGGCCATCAGGATCAACTGCCCGCCAGCGGCCTCGATGGCTTCGGCCTGCGTCTGATAGGCCGCTGTGATCTTGTCTGCGGTGGTGAGGTCGGCGAGTGCGACGTGGTCGGTGCCTGCCCCGCAGGCGACGCGCGGCTTCATCGGATGCGCCTTGGCGGCCACCATCGTCCGTTGGATGAGTTCGAGCGCCGTCGGCCAGTCGACACCCATGCCGCGCTGGGCCGTGTCCATGGCTTCAGCAAGACCGAGGCCCTGATTCCAGAGCGAGGTGCGGAAGGCAAGCGTTCCCTCCCAGTCGACCGCCGGTCGCGTGTCCCAGGGATTGCGTTCGCGCAGCGGGTCCGAGACGACGTGGGCGGCGGCAAAGGCGGTGCGGATCAGCGGACGGGTCGGGGGGCGCGGTGCGAGCGGGGTTCCGGTGAGGCGATAGTCTTCGATGCGGCCATCGGCGGTGGGCAAGGCAATCATGTTGGAGATCCCTGAGTTTGAACGGGCAGGTCGAAGACGAGGATGCCGTCGAGACCACCCTCGGCATGGGCAACCAGACGGGCGCCGAAGCGCTTGTGATCAGGGTGATCCTGATAGGCTTCGAGCGCCGCCCAGTCGGCGAAATCGGCGACGAAGCCGTGCAGATAGCCGCGTTCGATGCGCTCCGGGCTTTCGCTGCGGCCCGAGGTGATCGACAGCAGGCCCGGCACCTTGCCTTCGATCTGATGCAGTTCGGCAAAGAGGTCATCAATGACGGTTGTGGAAACGCTCGGCTGGAAACGAACGAGCACAATATGGCGGATCATGACAACATCCCGTGATCGGCCTTGATCATGTCGGCTGCCTTTTCGGCGATCATGATGGTCGGCGCATTGGTGTTGGACGAGACCACGGTCGGCATGATCGAGGCGTCGATGACGCGCAGACCTTCGATGCCGTTGAAGCGCAGACGCGGATCCACGACGGCAGCGGGATCCGAGCCCATTCGGCAGGTGCCGGCAGGGTGGTGGTCAGTCTTCGAATGGCGGCAGGCATAGTTGAAATAGTCCTGGTCGCTCTGCACATCCGGGCCCGGCAGGCGCTCGGCCTTGACGTAGGGCTTCAGCGCATCCTGGCGCATGATGTCTCTGGCAGTCTTCAAACCCCGGATCGACATCTCGCGATCATGCGGATCGGCCCAGTAGTTGGGATCGATCAAGGGAGCTGCGAGCGGGTCGGCCGAGCCGAGCCTGACGGTGCCGCGTGACCGTGGCCTTAGATAGGCGGAATTCAGCGTCACGCCGCCATTGGCCATGGCGGCGACACCGGCCTCGATGCCGGAACCGAGACCGAGATGGAACTGGATGTCCGGCGAGCGGGCCTCCGGATCGGCATACCAGAATCCCCCGGTCTCAAAGAGGCTCGAGGCGACAGGGCCGGTTTTGGTCAGCAGATATTGCAGCCCGGCGAGCATCGAGAGATGCGGCTTGGCGAAACGGTCATAGGTGTGCGGCCCGGTGCATTCTGCGATGACGAAGAGATCGAGATGGTCCTGCAGATTGGAGCCGACGCCCGGCTGGTCGAAAACGACGGGCACGCCGACCGAGGCGAGATGATCGGCAGGCCCAATGCCGGACAGCATCAGCAGACGCGGGCTGCCGATGGCACCCGACGAGAGAAGCACTTCCCGTTCGGCCCGAACGACGCCCTCACCGGCAAGCTCGACTCCAACAGCGCGTCCGCTTTCGACCACGAGCTTCAGCACCTGGGCGTCGGTGCGGATGGTGAGGTTCGGCCGTTTGCGTGCGGGGTTGAGATAGGCAATTGACGCCGAGGAACGGCGGACATTGCGCTGGGTCAGCTGGTAATACCCGACGCCGTCCTGCGTCTCGCCGGTCATGTCACCATTGAAGGGAATGCCGAGCTCGGCTGCCGCCTTGAAATAGGCCTCGCAGATCGGCAGGGGGGCCGAGGGCTTGCTGACACCGAGCGGACCGCCTTTGCCATGATAGCGGTCGTCGAAGCTGTCATTGTCTTCGGCCTTGCGGAAGTAAGGCAGCACATCGTCGTAGGACCAACCTTCGCAACCCATCTGGCGCCAGTCGTCATAGTCGAGCGCATTGCCGCGCGTGTAGATCTGCGCGTTGATGCTTGAGCCGCCGCCGATGACCTTGGCCTGCGTGTAGCGGATTACCATGTTGTTCAAGTGCCGCTGCGGCACCGTGCTCCAGCCCCAGCTGCCGATGCCCTTGGTCATCTTCGCAAAGCCCGCCGGCAGATGGTAGAAGGGATGCCAGTCGCGCCCGCCTGCCTCGAGCAGGAGCACGTTGAAATCCGGATTTTCCGACAGGCGCGCAGCGAGCACCGAGCCCGCCGAACCGCCGCCGACTATAATGAAATCAAAACCTTGCCGCATTCTATTCTCCTAGAGGCGAGCCAGCGAAAGCCCGCCGTCGACCGGGATCACCGCACCATTGGCGAAAGCAAAACGCCCTTCGGCAAGCGGCACGACCACGCTGCCGATATCGGCCGGCTGACCCCAGCGCAGAGCAGGCACGAGCCCGCCCTCGATCCGCGCCGTGTATTTGTCCTTCACGCCCGCCGTCATCTCGGTTTCGATGATGCCAGGTCTCAGCTCGAAGACGCCGATGCCATGCGGGGCGAGTCGAAGGGCAAAGAGCTCGGCCATCATCCCGGCCCCGGCTTTTGAGATGCAGTATTCCGCCCGCTCGATCGAGGCCATGCTGGCGCTCACCGAGGTCACGAAGACGATCGAACGATAGCTGTCGGATGGGGTTGCCAGCATGCGCCGCGCGACCTCCTGGGCGAGGAAGAAGGCGCCGCGGAGATTGACACCGAGCACGAAGTCGAAACTGTCGGGTGTCAACGCAAGCATGTCGCCACGGATCTTGGCGGGCACGCCGGCATTGGATACGAAGGTGGTGACAGGGCCCAGGCGTGCTTCGACCTGATCAAGGACCGAGGCGACGTTGTCGATATCCTGCAGATCATGGCGAATGTAGATGGCCGATTCACCCAGTTCATCGAGCGCTGCCAACACCTGGGGCGAATCTTCCTCGGACCTCGAGGCCAGCACGATCTTGTAGCCGGCGCCGGCCAGCTCGCGGGCGATGCCGAGGCCGATGCCCTGCTGGCCTCCCGTAATCAGTGCGACCTTGCTCACTGGCTGAACTCCGTTTCGATGATGTGCTGGCCCGACCGCAGGGCGAGTGCTGCGATTGTCAGGGCCGGGTTGACGGCGGCCGAGGTCGGCAGGATCGACGCGTCGACGATGAAGAGATTGCGATGATCGTGGCTGCGGCCAAAGCTGTCGACCACGCTCTTTGCCGGATCGGACCCCATGCGCGCCGTACCACATTGATGCGACGGTGTGCGCCGATCGAAGGGACGCGACAGCACAACCGGGTAGCCGGCTTTCCGGATCAGTGATTTCAGCCTGTCGACCAAAGCAAGATGCGCTTCCCAGTTCGACCGCTTCCAGTCGAGCATGATCCGACCGTTCCTGACCGTCACGCGGCTTTGGGGATTGGGCAGATCTTCCGACATGGCATAGAGATCGATCGATCGATTGGCGATCCAGTGAGCAAGCGGTCGCGGCAACGGCGAGCTCGCAGCGAGGATCGGGCCGGTGATCTTGCCCAGCAACTGGATATTGCCGAGCGGTTCGCCGTTCGGTCCGCCCGTCAGGTAGAAGTCGTTGACCAGCAGGGTCTTCTGGTAGACCGAGCGATTCCGGCGCAACGGGTGGAGCGCCAGCACCGCCGAACAATTGTGGTTCATGAAGTTGCGGCCAACTTGGTCGGAGCGGTTTGCCAGACCCTGCGGATGGTTTTCGTCGGCCGAGGACAGCAGGATGGCAGCACTCCTGACGGCACCGGCCGAGAGAGCCACGAGCGGTGCGCTCAGTATCTTTGTCTCACCTTGGTTCACCACCTCGACACCGGTGATCTTTCCGCCCCCGCCCGCCAGAAGGCGTGTGACTTCGCATCCCGTCGCAAGCGACACGTTAGGATGGCGAAGCGCTGCGGCGAGGCTCACCGTCTCCGCGTCCTTCTTGCCGCCGCAGGTGTCTGGGAAGGCGTCCCAGGTCGTTTTTCCATGGGCGAGCCATAGGTCGATATCGACACCAAGTGGCAGGGAAGCCGGGTGGAGACCGACGGATTTCAAACGACGGCGCAGATCGGCGATGGCAGGCTCGTCCGGTACGGGGCGATGGTCATACGTTCCTGAATGCGGCGGCTCGGTCGGATCCTCGCCCAGAGTGCCCCGAACCTCGAACAGGTGTTCGGCCTGCTGGTACCACGGTTCCAGACTGTCGTAACCGATCGGCCAACCGGGCGTCGTTCCGCCCATATGGCGCAGCGGCGAAAAATCCTCGCGGCGATAGCGCAGCAGCACAGCTCCGTAGAATTTCGAATTGCCGCCGACATTGTAATAGTTGCCGGGATTGAAAAGCTGGTTGTCGCCGTCGAGCCACTCTTCCTTCGGCCTAAAATGCGCCTTGCCGAAGATGGCCTCTGCATCGCGATCGGCCGGGGACGGTTTCAGCCTTTCCCCCTTCTCGACGATCAGGATGCGGCGACCGGTCGGCGCAAGCTGCGCGGCAAGCGTTGCGCCGCCCATGCCGGAACCGATGATGATGACGTCTGCGTCGCTCATGGCCGGATGCGCTCTTCCGTCTTCGGATCGAAGGCTACAGCCTTTTCCATGTTGACGGCAAAGTCGAAGTCGTCACCCCCGGCAATATCGACGTCAGCCCGCATGCGCGCGATCACGTCCTTGCCGCCGAGACCCATGGTGACGAAGGTGTCGGAGCCTGCGGGCTCGGTGACGATCACCCGGTTCTTCAGGCTGACGATGTTCTGCGACTTGCGGTCGGCACCATCAGGATCGGTAATCGCCTCCGGGCGGATGCCGAGCAGGATTTCCCGTCCGTCCCAGGCGGCTAGGCTCGGCTGGCTGAAGGCGAGCAGGCTCTTCGATCCATCCCCCAGCAAGACTTCGGCATGCGGCGTGCCATCGCGAACGACGACACGTGCCGGCACGACATTCATTGCCGGACTTCCCATGAAGGTGGCGACGAAGACATTGGCCGGCGTCTCGTAGATCTCCTTCGGCGTGCCGAGCTGCTGGATATAGCCCTTGTTCATCACCGCAATCCGCGTCGAGAGCGTCATCGCCTCGATCTGGTCGTGGGTCACATAGACGATGGTGCGTTTCAGCTTGGCATGCAGCTTCTTGATTTCGGTGCGCATGTCGACGCGCAGCTTGGCGTCGAGGTTCGACAGAGGCTCGTCGAACAGGAAGACATCGGGATCGCGCACCAGCGCGCGGCCCATGGCGACACGCTGGCGCTGGCCGCCGGACAGTTGGCCCGGCTTGCGGTCGGTGAGATGATCGATCTGCAGGAGCTTCGCGACATCAAGCAGCGCCTTGTCGCGTTCCGGCTTCGGTATGCCATGCATTTCAAGCCCGAAGGTGATGTTCTGGCCGACGGTCATGTTCGGGTAGAGCGCATAAGACTGGAAGACCATGGCGATGTTACGCTTCGACGGATGCACCCCGTTGATGACCCGGTCCCTGATCGCGATCTCGCCCGAGGAAATGCCCTCGAGCCCGGCGATCATGCCGAGAAGTGTCGACTTGCCGCAGCCGGAGGGGCCGACGAGCACGAGGAACTCGCCCTCCTCAACCGAGATGTCGACACGGTGCAGAACTTCCAACTGTCCGTAGGACTTGGTGACGTTCCGGATGTCGAGAAAGCCCATGATCTTATCCTTTGACTGAACCGGCCATCAGTCCGCGCACGAAATAGCGCCCGGCGACGACGTAAACGAGAAGGGTGGGAAGGGCAGCGATGATCGCGCCCGCGAAGTGGACGTTGTATTCCTTCACACCCGTGGAGGACTGAACGAGGTTGTTGAGCGCTGCCGTCATCGGCTGGCTGGTGCCGCCGAAGGAGACGCCGAACAGGAAGTCGTTCCAGATATTGGTGAACTGCCAGATGACGGAGACGACGGTGATCGGGCCGGACACCGGCAGAAGGATGCGCCAGAAGATCCGGAAGAAGCCCGCGCCGTCGATCTGGGCCGCCTTGACCAGTTCGGTCGGGAAGGTCGCGTAGTAGTTGCGGTAGTAGAGCGTGGTGAAGCCGATACCATAGACCACATGCACCAGAACCAGCCCCGGAACGGAACCTGCGAGCCCGAGCTTGCCGAGCACCAGCGCCATCGGGATGAGCACGATCTGGAAAGGAATGAAGCAGGAAAACAGCATCAGGCCGAAGACGATGGTGTCGCCGCGGAAGCGCCATTTGGTCAACACATAGCCGTTGAGGGCGCCGAGGATCGTTGAGATGGCGACGGCCGGCACGACCATCAGGATCGAGTTCAGGAAGTAGGGCTTGAGGCCGGTGGGCGACACGCCGATCTGGGCGGTCGACCATGCGGATCGCCATGCATCCAGCGTCCAGGTCTGCGGCAGCGCCATCATGTTACCGCCGGTGATCTCCGGCAACGGCTTCAGCGAGTTGATGCCCATTACATAGAGCGGCAGCAGGTAGAAGAGCGCGAAAAGGAGAAGCACCAGATAGATGAAGGCGCGGGTGACGCGACCTGTCCTGACGGCGGTGTCCTGGCTGACGGCAGACATCAGTTCTTCTCCTTCAGTTCGGCATAGAGATAGGGAACCATGATGGCAGCGATGGTCATCAGCATGATCACGGCGGAGGCTGAGCCGACGCCCATCTGATTGCGGGTGAAGGTGTAGGAATACATGAAGGTCGCCGGCATCTCGGTGGCGCGGCCCGGACCGCCGCCGGTGAGCGCGATGACAAGGTCATAGGACTTGATCGCGAGGTGACTGAGGATAACGAAGGCCGAGAGAAAGGCCGGCCGCAGCATCGGAATGACGATCCGCCGGTAGAGCTGGAAGCTCGATGCACCGTCGATCTGGGCGGCCTTGAGGATTTCATTGTCGATTCCCCGCAGACCCGCCAGGAACATGGCCATGACAAAACCACTGGTCTGCCAGACCGCCGCGATGACGATAGTATAGACCGCCATGTCGTTGTCCTTGATCCAGGTAAAGGAGAAGCTCTCCCAGCCCCAGAGCCGCATGATCCGCTCAAGACCGATGCCGGGATCGAGGAACCATTTCCAGGCCGTGCCGGTGACGATGAAGGACAGCGCCATCGGGTAGAGGTAGATCGGGCGCAGCAGCCCCTCGCCCCTTATCTTCTGGTCGAGGAAGATCGCCAGCATCAGGCCGAGTGCCGTGCAGATGACGATATAGAGACTGGCGAAAACCGCGATGTTGCTGATCGCGATGTGCCAATTTTCCTGGGCCCAGAGCCGGCTGTAATTGGTGAAGCCGATGAAGTTGTAGACGGGCAGCATCTTCGAGCCGGTGAAGGACAGGAAGATCGTGAACAGGATGAACCCGTAGACGAACAGCAGAATGACGGCGAAGGACGGTGCGAGCACAATCTTCGGTAGCCAGTCCTGCACACGCGTGCGCAAGTCAGCCCGGGTCGAGCTTGTCATGAGGGTTCTCCCTGTATGGTGTGATAGACCGACGCCGCCTTTCACCTGGCAGACGGCGTCGGAGGGGCCACGGGCGACGAGGAGCGTCGCCCGCGACGGGAGGTTACTTTGCAGCAGCGACCGCTTCGGCGAGCGCCTTGGCTGCCTCGGCGCCATCCTTGAACCCGCCGTTGAAGGCCTTGGTGACGACGTCATAGACGGCGTTCTTCACGGCTGCCGGAGCAGCGTGGCCATGCGCCATGGAGCCGAAGAGCGACCCAGCAGAGCTCGCTTCGGCGAGATCCTTCATGCCCTTCTTCCCGCAATCGTCGAAATCGGTGTCCGGCACGTCGGTGCGGGCCGGGACGGATCCCTTGACGACGTTGAAGGCAGACTGGAACTTCGGGCTCTCGATCGCGGACGCCATGGCCATCTGCGCCTTGATGTTATCGTCGCCCGAGACGTTGAACATCGCGAACTGGTCGGAGTTGAACGTCACCGAGCCCTGTGTCCCGGGGAAGCGGATGCAGACGAAGTCTTCGCCCGGCTTCTGGCCGGCCTTCAGGAACTCGCCCTTGGCCCAGTCGCCCATCATCTGCATGCCGGCCTTGCCTTCGATGACCATGGCTGAAGCGAGGTTCCAGTCACGACCGGAGAAGTTGTCGTCGGCGTAGCTGCGCAGCTTGATCAGACGATCGAAGGCATCGGCCATGTCGGCACCGCCAAGCGTTTCCTCGTCGAGATCGATAAAGGCTTTCTTGTAAAAATCATTGCCCTTGGACAGAACCACGCCGTCGAAGACGGTGGCATCCTGCCAAGGCTGGCCACCATGGGCGAGCGGGGTGATGCCGTTTGCCTTCATCTTGTCGAGCATGGCGACGAGTTCGTCCCAGCTCTCGGGCGCCTTGCCACCGGCTGCGTCGAGCGCTGCCTTGTTGATCCACACCCAGTTGGTCGAGTGGACATTGACCGGAGCAGCGATCCAGCGGCCGTCATATTTCGAGAACTTCTGCAGCGCTTCCGGCACCACCTTGTCCCAGCCTTCGGCAGCGGCCACTTCATCCAGATTGCCGAGCGCACCCTGCTCTGCCCAGTCAAGAATGTCGAAGCCGAGCATCTGGACGGCGGTCGGCGAATCGCCAGCCGTAACGCGAGCACGCAGCGCAGTCATGGCGGCTTCACCGCCGCCACCGGCGACTGGCATGTCCACCCAGCCGATACCCTTGGTGTTCAGATCCTCCTTCAGAACGTTCAGAGCTGCGGCCTCGCCACCCGAGGTCCACCAGTGAAGCACCTCCACATCGGTCGCCTTGGCGGCACCCGCCATCATTGTCAGTGCAATTGCAGTCGTTGTCAGAAACTTGCTCATTTCATCCTCCTCATTCGCAAGTTATCGGGTCTCCCACCCGCCATCCCGTCGCCAGAAACACCGTTTCCGATCGCCGATCCTCAATTTAAAACGTTACAAATTCCGCAAAGTCAAGAACTGCAAACCTCCCTATTTTTCGCTCAAGACCATCAATCAGAGCTATAATAAGGACTTCTTCAGGCACAAATGGCCTTGAGCGATATTTAAATCGTTTTAAATTTTGATGCCGCATGCTTGCGACCGGATCTGCAAGGCGCTAAGCTGCTCCATCGTCGAAAAGGTGAAGATCCCGAAGAGTGCGCAAGACCACGACCAAACCATCGGAACGCCGAAGCAAGCAGGGATCGCCCCCCAGGCCAACGCTCAAGACCATTGCCGAGGCCGCAGGGCTGGCTGTCACGACCGTATCGCGAGCGCTTGCAGGGGACCCTCTGATCAGCATGACGACGCGCGAGCGCGTTCGTGAAATTGCGGGTGCTTTGGGCTATGTGCCGGACAGAGCCGCTCAACGCCTGAAGACCGGACGAACCAATGTCATCGGTGTTCTGCTCGATCCCCACGAGGAAATTCTCGGCTTCGGAACCTCGCTTCTCCACGGCGTGACCAAGGCGCTGAAAGGCACGCCCTACCACTTGATCGTCATGCCGAATTTCCTCGACACGTCGAACATCGAAGCCGTCGAGCACATCATCCGAAACAATCTCGCCGATGGCCTGATTTTCACGCGGACCGAGACGCTCGACCCCCGTGTCCGCCTCCTGACCGAAAGGGACTTTCCCTTCGTCAGCCATGGCAGGACCGAGTTTTCGACCGAGCACCCCTTCGTCGATTACGACAACTATGCTTTTGCCTATGAAGCGGCTCGCAGGCTGATTGCCAAGGGACGTCAGAAATTGACGATCATCCTGCCGCCGAGACGACTGACCTTCAGCCAACACATGCTGCATGGTTTTATGACAGCGGTGCGCGAAGCCGGAGTGCCGTTCGAACTCGCAGACGGCATCAACCACGACTCGAAAGCCGGCGTCGTGCGTGACTACTTCCGGCAGCGCCTCAACCGTCCCGACCCGCCGAACGCCATGATTTGCCCGGGCGAAGTCTCGGCCATGGCCGCGATCACGGGCCTTGCCGATGGCGGCTGGTCGCTCGGATCCGAATACGACATCGTCGCCAAGCAGACCTCGCAACTTCTCGCGGATATTCAGCCCGGCGTGGACACGATCTACGAGGACCTCACCGATGCCGGTGAACACCTGGCCAAACTGCTGCTGCAGCGGATTTCCGGCGCGGATGTAGCCACCCTGCAGAAGATCCTGACATAGACGGATAGCCGTTCCGGACGTCGATCGCCAAGGGTTGAGTGCTGCCTCGATCATGGCCCTACTCGCCTCTGACCCAGTTCGGCCTTGTCTGGCCGATGCGCATCACGACGGATTTGATCTCCAGAAACTCGTCGAGCCCGTAGCGGCCGTTCTCGCGGCCCTGCCCGCTCTGCTTGAAGCCGCCGAATGCGACCTCCGGAAAACCATCCATCCAGGTGTTGGTCCAGACGGTTCCGGCTTCGACGCGGCGCGCGAAGGCAAGGCAGGTGTGGATATTCTCGCTCCAGACACCGGCCGACAGACCGTAGGACGCATCGTTGACGAGAGAGATCGCCTCTTCGAGCGTTCGGAACTTCAGGACGGCGAGCACCGGGCCAAACACCTCTTCGCGGGCGATCGGCATGTCAGACGTGACGTTGGTCACCACGGTCGGCGCAAAGAAGTCCCCCGGCAGCCCGGGATGGCGCACGGCTTCACCGCCTAGCGCGAGCCTGGCGCCTGCGGCTACCGCATCGCGCACATAGGCTGCGATTTTTTCCTGGTGGGCCGACGAAATGATCGCACCCACCTGCGTGTCCGGATTGAGCGGATCCCCGAAAGCGACCTTGCGGGAGAGCGCCACGACCTTTTCGACCAAGGCGTCCGCGATGTCTTCGTGCACGATGATACGACTGCCGGAATTGCAGCATTCGCCGGCGTTGAAATAGACGCCGAACGTGATGGCATCGGCAGCGGCATCGAGATCGGCATCGGGGAACACGACTTGCGGGTTCTTGCCACCCAGTTCGAGCGCCACCTTCTTCAGCGTCTTTGAGGCGGCTGCACTGATCGCCTTGCCCACGCCAGTCGAGCCGGTGAAGCTCACCATGTCAACATGCGAGTGTTCCGCCATCAGCGCGCCGACCGGCTGGCCGAACCCGAGCACGATGTTGACCACGCCAGCGGGCAATCCGGCCTCTAGTAGCAGTTCTCCCAGCATGACCGTGGTCGAGGGTGTCATTTCCGACGGCTTGATCACGCAGGTGCAGCCGGCCGCGAGCGCAAAGGGTAGTTTCTGGCTGAGGATCCAGAAGGGAAAATTCCAGGGCGTGATGATCGAGACGACGCCGATCGGCTCCTTCAACACCACCGCCAGCATGTCTTCGCCAAGCGAATTGTGGCTGTCGCCATGCAGGGTACGCGCAAGCGCCGCCGCATAACGCCAGAGGTCGGCAGCACCGGAGACTTCGCCGCGCGCCTGGGAGATCGGCTTGCCGCTTTCCAGCGTTTCAAGGAGCGCCATGCGCTCGACATTCGCCTCGATGAGATCGGCGACCTTCAGAAGCAGCGTCGATCGCTCTTTGCCTGTCGCGCGGCTCCACTTCCCATCGTCGAATGCCCGGCGGGCAGCCGCAATGGCGGCTTCCGTCTCCGCCGCCCCGCCGCGGGAAGACCGGCTGACGACGATGCCATGCGAGGGCGAAACCCTCTCGAAGGTCGCACCATCGGCGCTCGCCTGCCAAACCCCGTCGATCAGATGCCGGCCGGTAAAGGGCGCCTGTGGCAGCGGATGCGCAACGGCATCGGTCATGGTCATGTCGTTCATGTCATTCTCCCGAAAATGCGGGTTTGCGTTTCGCCCTGAAGGCGGAAACCCCTTCGTTGCGATCGGCGGAGGCGGCGATCGCCCCACTGCCGAGCGCTTCGATCATCGCGTCGCGATCCTCGCCCCTGCCCGCATGGATCATGAACTTGGCCACTTCGACGGCGCGTGGCGAAAGGCCGAGAACCGTCTGGGCCATGTCGCGGGCGGTCTCGACAGGGCTTTGGGACACCTCCGCCACGAAGCCGATGGCATGCGCACGCTCAGCCGAAATCCGCCGACCGAACAGCGCCATCTCCTTGAGGATCGGTTCTGGAAGCAGCCTTGCCAGCCGCTGAGTCCCGGACCAGCCGGGAACGATACCGACATGGGCTTCCGGAAGCGCGATTGTCGCGCCGGGCGCCATGACGCGGATGTCGCAGGCCGCGGCCAGTTCCAGCCCGCCTCCGAAAGCATGGCTTGCCATGGCAGCGATGACGGGCTTCGACAGGCGGGCGAGCCGGTCGAAGATGCGATGCCCGTCGCGCACCCAGTGGCGAGCGAACTGCGCCGGCGTCAGGTCGCCCCAGGCATTGATGTCGGCTCCGGCGCAGAAGGCGCGCTCGCCCTCCGCGGTGACGATGACACATCCGACCTCGGCCGAACGCTCGAGACGATCCAGATGGTCTGCGAGCTGCGCCAGCATGTCGACCGTGAAGGCGTTCAGCTTGGCAGGGTTGTCGAGCCGGATCTCCGCGATCCCGTTGGTGATTTCGAGATGAACGGCACTCATGGCGTCCACCCCATGGCGTTCATTCCAAGAAGCTTTTTCGAGATGACCGAGGCATTAAGAGCGACTTTCACGCGTCCTTGCGAGGCCGCTACGATGTCCCGCTCGGGCTCTATGCCCGGCATGATCTCGGTGGCCACCAGACCGCTCTCGGACAGCCGCATCACGCAACGTTCCGTTACGTAAAGGATCTCCTGCCCCTGCTCACGCGCGCGGCGGCCCGAGAAGGTCACGTGCTCGACGCGTTCGACCATCTTGGTGAACTTGCCAGGACTGCGCACATGAATGCCGTCCTCCGTCAGCTCCACCGCGGCGCCCGCCTCGAACCAGCCGGAGAAGACGATCTTCTTCGCATGCGCGGTGATGTCGACGAAGCCGCCGCAGCCGGCCGTCAGATAGGGCTTCTTGCCGAGCTTGGAGACGTTGACGTTGCCTTCCACGTCCACCTCGAGGAAGGACAGGAAGGAGACGTCGAAGCCACCCCCCTGAAAATAGATGAATTGCTGCGGCGAGGGCACGAAGGCATCCGCATTCGAGGCGCATCCGAAGGCAAAGTCCGTCAGCGGCATGCCGCCCACGGCGCCCTGTTCGATCGCCCAGGTGACTGCTTCGGGATGCCCCTCCTCAAGCAGGATACGCGGCACCTGCGCGCTGATTCCGAAGCCAAGATTGGCCGTCATGCCGGCCTTGAGCTCCATAGCGGCGCGACGGGCGATCACCTTCTCGACACCGTGCTCCGCCAGCTTGAAGCTCGACCAAGGGCGCATGATCTGACCAGAGATTGCTGGGTCATAAGGCGTCTCGCAAGTCTGCTTCTGCTCGGGATCGAGAACGACGAGATCGACGAGATGCCCCGGCACACGCACATCGTGCGGACGCAAACTGCCGGCCGCCGTCATGCGGCTCACCTGGGCGATGACGAGACCGCCATTGTTGCGCGTCGCAATCGCCTGCTCCAGGCCGCCGAGATAGGCGCCTTCATGTTCATAGGTGAGGTTTCCGCGTTCGTCGGCCGTCGTGGCCCTCAGAATGCAGACATCCGGATAGATATTGGGGAAGTGCAGCCAGGTTTCCCCGGCGAATTCGACGCGGCTGACGATGGGGTTAGCGGATGCACGCTCGTTCATGGCACAGCCCTCGCGGACCGGATCGACGAAAGTGTCCAAGCCGATGCGGGTCAGCACGCCGGGACGCCGCGCCGCGGCCTCGCGATGCATGTCGAACATGATACCGGAAGGGACGTTATAGGCCTCCACCCTGTCCTCGACGACCATTTTCCAGATCTCGGGCATCGGAAGGTTCGACGGGCCAGACGGATAGGACCCGGCAAGGACCCGGCTGATGAGGCCATCTTTCGCGATATGATCGATACCCTTCACGCCATACATGTCGCCGGCGGCGATCGGATGCAGCATGGTAAGATTGCGTGGATGGCTCTCGGCTTCGAAGCGTTGGCCGAGGGCCGCCAGCACGAGATCCGGGCAGCCGAGGGCAGAAGACGACGACACCGTGACCACGGCACCATCAGGAATGCGAGAGACTGCCTCCGAAGGCGCGACGAGCTTGCTCATCGGACATCTCCATAATTGACCGCGACCCGCACGCCTCGTGCGGCGGCATCTCTGACTGCAAGCGCGACGGCGAGCGACTTCACGCCATCGACGCCTGTCGCTGCCGGGTCACCGTCGCCGGCCACAGCAGCATGAAAGCGGCGCACGCCTTCCTGGTACAGATCGTGCGTATCGAACGCGATCGTCTCGCGTCCGGAAGCAGTCACCAGTTCGATCGAGCCGATCGGGTTCTGCGTCATGATATCCCTGGCGAAGATCGAGCCCTCGGTCCCATGCACTTCGAGGCCCGAGCCGGCAAAGGGGTGCGTGAAACTCTCATGGCTCATTACCATGGCGCCTGACGGCATCGACCAGACGGACATCGCCGAATCCTCGACGCCCTCCCCGAGACCTGAACTCGCCATCTGCGCCACGACGGTGACCGGATCTTCACCCAGTAGGAACCGCGCGACGTCGGCGCCATGAACCGTAATGTCCGGGATCACACCACCACCGGCACCAGGCGAATTGATCCGCCACCCCTGCAGATGCGGCGGCAGGTAGACGGCGTGATGAAGGCGCAGCGACAGCACACGCCCTATCCGGCCGGACGTGATCAGGCCACGAACCGCGCGGTGGCTTCCGGAGCAGCGCAAATGATGATTGGTGGCAAAGACGAGCCCGGATTTCTCGGCGGCCCGAACCATGGCCACGGCATCATCAAGCGTGAGCGCCAACGGCTTCTCGCAAAGCACATGCTTACCCGCCTGCACGGCTGCGAGGGCTTGCGGCAGGTGCTTTTCATTCGTGGTCGAAATGTAGACGGCCTCGACCTGAGGGTCGGCCAGCGCCTCACCCAGATCGCTTCCGGATTGTTGTATCTGATGATCAGCCGCGAACTGCCCCGCCCTCTCCGGCGTGGCGCTCAACACGCGCACGATCTCGCCCCGCTCCGCGCGGATCGCCCCAATCATATACTGATGGGCAATCGTACTGGCTCCGATCAGGGCCCAACGCATCACCACTCCTCCCAAGCTTTTCGTCCACGTTTGGATCGTTCCAATTCTTATGGAACGATCCAATTTAGGAGTCAATTCTATTTTTGACGCTTGGCTTGAAAATTGAGAAGACATCTGGCCGGAGTGCAAAAGCACCATCTCCGGATGCACTGCGCAATTCCCCCAACGTGAAGTATGTCGCGTGCGCCGCGCCCCCTCAGAGAACCGCCTCAATCCCGGTTCTCCGCTTGACAAACCATCAGTGGGCATATTTTAATCATGCACATGTTCTAAGCAGAACGGCCACATCTTCACATCGACGACATCCGTCAACGGGCAACATTGCCCCACAACGCCCCGATCGCCGGGACCCGCGTTGTGGGTTTTTTGCGTTTGGAATTCACATGCTGGACCCAGTCAAAATCGGCATCCTTTATTCGACGACCGGCCCTTACGGGGCCATGGGCCGAGATGCCTTCGACGGCGTGGAATTCGCCTTCCACGAATACCGGAATGCCGGCGGCACGCGCGTCCAGCCCGTCTTCTTCGATCCCCATGCCGATCTCGCAGCCTATCTGGAAGGTGCGCGCAGCCTGATCCGCGACAGTGGCTGCCGCCACATTATAGGCACGATCACCTCTGCCGCACGCAAGGAAGTGCTGCCGCTCGTTGAGAAACACGACGGTCTCTTGTGGTATATGTGCCCCTATGAAGGCTTCGAGGCCAACGAGAACGTCATCTATATCGGCGGCTGCCCAAATCAGCACCTGATCCCCCTCTTCGAACATCTTGTCCCGCGTTTCGGTGCCCGGCCCTATCTCGTCGGCGCTAACTATGTCTGGGGCTGGGAAATGAACCGGCTTGCGCGTGAACTCGTCGCCAATGCTGGGGGCACAGTGCTCGGCGAACGCTATCTGCCGCTTGAGGAAACTGCGGTGGAACGCATCATCGCCGACATCGCGGAAAAGCGTCCAAGCTTCATCCTCAACAATCTCATCGGCCCGTCCAGCTACGCGTTCCTCGAAGCCATGCACGAACTCGGCAAACGCGATCCGGCATTCCTACCGGAAAATTGCCCCGTTGCCAGTTGCGACCTGCAGGAAAGCGAGTTGGATGAGATCGCGGCGAATGCGGCGATCGGCCAGCTATGCGCCGCCTCCTACTTCGACACGCTCGACAGCGCGGAGAACCGCGATTTCAAGGCGCGCCTTCGCGCCTTCAAACCCGAAGCGCGCCGCGTTTCCAGCATTTTCGCCAGTGCCTATACGGCGGTCACCATGTGCATCGCGGCCATCGAGGCTTCCGCCGACAGCGATCCGGCGACCGTGCGTCGGCAGGTTCACGGCCGAACCTGGCCCGGCCTTTTCGGCGACATGGCCGTCGATCCCGTGACCAATCACGCCGCCCTGCCCTTCCTGCTCGGCCGCATCAACGCTGAGCGCGGCTTCGACGTCATCGCGGCCCGGCCACCGCTGGCGGCCGACCCCTATCTCACGGGTGGCAGCGCACGGCGCGAACCACGTCTGAAGGTCGTGTCATGACCGCGAGGACACCCAACTTCACCGGCTGGCGCGTCGTTATCCTCGCGGAGGACGATACCAATACCGAGAAGCTGCGCCGTCATCTGACACTGCTCGGCATATCCGCCTCCCTTCAATGGCTGCCCTTGTCGGGCGATGATTTGCCGGACCTCGTCATCGTCGACGCGGATCGAGGCTGGGACGAACTCCTGCCCTGGGCACGGCGCAAACCCGCCCGCCCCGTCGCCGCCCTCCTCGGCTCGGAAGCGCCCGGCCGCATTGCCTGGGCCATCGATTGTGGCGCCGCCTCTTTCATTCCCAAACCAGTTGCGGTCTCGACTATCTATCCTGCCCTCGTTCTTGCCGTCACCGCTTACGAACAGCGTCTGGAGGAGGAAGCCCGCATTGCGAGGCTCGAAGAGCGACTGAAGCTGCGCCCAATCGTCTTTGCAGCGGTCAACAAACTGAAGACCGAACGGCAGATCGACGACGAACAGGCCTATGTCTTGCTCCGCACCTGCGCCATGCGGCGGCGCATTCCCATCGAACAACTGGCAGCGCTCCTCGTCGGCGGGCTCGAAACACTGAGCGAGGCCGGCTGATGCGGATCTTCAAGGAAATCGGGCGCCAGCCTGCAGCACTCTTCGGCCTGATCGTGATCGGCCTCGTTTTGATTGCCGCCCTCGGCGCACCGCTGTTTGCGCCCTTCGATCCCGACGAGCAGATGTTCGACGGCCTCACCCTGGAGGGCGCGCCGATGCCGCCCGGCGGTCCGTTCCTGCTCGGCACGGACACGCTCGGTCGCGATCTCCTCTCCCGCATGCTGTTCGGTGCACGCACCTCCCTGATCATCGGCCTGGTTGCCAACGGCGTGGCAGTCACCATCGGTCTGTTTGTCGGGATCACGGCCGGCTACATGCGTGGCTGGGCCGGCAATCTGATGATGCGCTTCACCGATCTGATGATGGCTTTCCCGGCACTGCTGCTCGCCATCGTGCTTGCTGCGCTTCTGAAACCCAGCCTCTGGATCGTCGCCATGGTGATTGCACTGGTCAACTGGGTGCAGGTGGCGCGCATCGTCTACACCGAAACTCGGGGGCTCGTGGAGCGTGACTTCATTCTCGCCGAACGGTCGCTGGGCGCCGGCCATTCCCGCATCCTTTTCCTGCACATCCTGCCGCACCTGGTGCCGACCGCGATCGTCTGGGGCACACTCGGGATTGCAACGACCGTGCTCCTCGAAGCCACGCTCTCCTTCCTCGGCATCGGGGTCCAACCGCCCAACCCGTCCTGGGGCAATATCATCTTCGAAAGCCAGAGCTATTTCCAGGCAGCCCCTTGGCTGGTCTTCTTCCCCGGTATCGTGATCCTTCTGACCGCGCTTGCCTTTAACCTGGTGGGTGACGCCCTGCGCGACATCCTCGACCCGACCCAGCGGGGGCGCGGCTGATGCTGGAACTTCTCGGAAAACGACTGGTTCAGTCCGTGCTCATCCTCTTCGGCGTGGCGGCGATCACCTTCGTCCTGCTCTACGCCCTACCGGCGGATCCGGCCCGCATGCTCGCCGGACGAAGTGCTACCGCCCAGACGGTCGAAAACATCCGAAAGGAACTCGGCCTTGACCAGCCCCTGCCGGTGCAGTTCGCGCAATATGTCGGCGGGCTGGTCCAGGGCGACCTCGGCCGCTCCTACGCGCAGAAGACGGAGGTCATCACACTGATCGCCGCCCGCTTGCCGGCGACGCTGACCCTGATGGCAGCCGGCATCTTCCTCGAAGTGCTGCTCGGCGTGGTGCTCGGTTCGATCGCAGCCCTCAATCGCGGCGGCCTTCTCGATCGCACGGTCATGATGTCCGCGTTCGTCGGGGTCTCCGCCCCGCAATTCGTCGTCGCTCTATTGCTGCTCTACGTCTTCGCCGCAACGCTCGGCTGGTTCCCGATGTCGGGTTACGGCACGGCCGCTCATGTCGTCCTGCCCGCTGCCACCCTCGGCATGCTCGGGGCCGGCTGGTATGCCCGCATGGTGCGCTCGGCCATGATCGACGTGCTGAACCAGGACTATATCCGCACGGCGCGCGCGAAGGGACTGTCCGGAGCCCGCGTCATCCTGCGCCATGTCCTGCCCAATGCCATTCTGCCGATCATCGCGATGATCGGCATCGACATCGGCCAGTTTATGGGTGGCGTGGTCGTGGTCGAGGCCGTCTATGGCTGGCCCGGCATCGGCCAGCTCGCCTGGCAGGCCATCCAGCAGGTGGACATACCCATCATCATGGGCGTCACGCTCACCTCCGCACTCGCCATCATCACCGGCAACCTGATTGCCGACCTGATTGCGCCGGTCATCGACCCGCGTATCCGTTCACACTGAAGCCTAACGACACAAGGGGAACGTTCAATGTTCAGAGCTATGCTTCTCAACTCAACCGCCGCCGCCCTGATGGCGCTGATGCCGCTTGCGGCCAGCGCTCAGGACACGCCGGCCAAGGGTGGCGACATCGTCGTCACCTACAAGGACGACATCACGACGCTCGATCCGGCCATCGGCTATGACTGGGTCAACTGGTCGATGATCAAGAGCCTCTACTCCCGCCTGATGGACTACGAACCCGGCACCGCCAATCTCGTGCCGTCGCTCGCCGAAAGCTTCGACGTCTCTGCCGATGGCCTGACCTACACCTTCAAGCTCCGTCCGGGCGTGAAGTTCTCCAACGGCCGCGCGGTCGTCGCCTCCGACGTCAAATATTCGATCGAACGCGCCGTCAATCCGAAGACGCAAGGCCCGGGTGCTGGCTTCTTCGGTGCCATCAACGGCTTCGATGCCGTGTCTGGCGGCACGTCCGAAACCCTCTCGGGCATCGAGACGCCTGACGACATGACCGTCGTCTTCAAGCTGTCGCGCCCCGACGCCACCTTCCTGCACGTGCTGGCGATCAACTTCGCCTCGGTCGTGCCGAAGGAGTCCGTGGAAGCAGCAGCCGGTGATTTCGGCAAGAAGCCTGTCGGTTCCGGCACCTTCATTCTGAAGGACTGGACGATCGGCCAGAGGCTCGTCTTCGACCGCAATCCTGATTACTTCAACAAGGATCTGCCCTACATCGACAAGGTCACCGTCGAAGTCGGCCAGGAGCCGCTCGTGGCGCTCCTGCGTCTGCAGCAGGGCGAGGTCGACATTGCCGGCGACGGCATCCCGCCGGCCAAGTTCCTTGAGATCAAGAACTCGCCCGAAGGCGCGCAGATGATCGTCGACGGCGAACAGCTGCATACCGGCTATCTCACTCTGAACACCAAGATCAAGCCGCTGGATGACGTCAAGGTCCGCCAGGCGATCAACATGGCCGTCAACAAGGAGCGCATCACCCGCATCCTGAACGGTCGCGCAACACCGGCTAACCAGCCCTTGCCGCCGCTAATGCCGGGTTACGACAAGGCCTTCACCGGCTATGCCTTCGACGTTGAAAAGGCCAAGGCTCTGCTGGCCGAAGCCGGCTTCCCCGACGGCTTCGAAACGGTGCTCTACTCCACCAACACCGATCCGCAGCCCCGTATCGCCCAGGCGATCCAGCAGGATCTGGCGGCCATCGGCGTGAAGGCCGAAGTCCGCGCTCTGGCGCAGGGCAATGTCATCGCGGCCGGCGGCACTGAAGGTGAAGCGCCGATGATCTGGTCCGGTGGCATGGCCTGGATTGCCGACTTCCCGGATCCGTCCAACTTCTACGGCCCGATCCTCGGTTGCGGCGGCGCGGTCCAGGGCGGCTGGAACTGGTCCTGGTATTGCAATGAAGCGCTCGACAAGCGGGCTATCGAAGCCGATTCCATGTCGGATCCAGCCAAGGTTGCCGATCGCCAGGCGGCCTGGGGCAAGATCTTCACCGACATCATGGCGGATGCGCCCTGGGTGCCCGTGATCAACGAACGTCGTGTCGTCGCCAAGTCGACCCGCATGGGCGGTCCCGACAACATCTACATCGATCCGACCCGCGTCATCAATTACGACGCCATCTTCGTGAAGCAGTAACGCAATGGCCTTTGCTCCTCCCTCCTCACCGAGGGGGGAGCGCCCGAGGAAACACACGAGAAAACTTGAGGCATCATCATGTGCGTCGCCTGCAACCATACCATCCACCGGGCCCAGCATAACTTCGGCTGGAACAAGGACTTCTCTCCTGCCCTCATCGCCAAGCCGGGCGAAACGATCCTGTTCGAATGCCTGGATTCCTCCGGCGGACAGCTTGGAGCCGACGCAACGCTGGACACGCTTGCGAACCTGGATTTCGGCAAGATCAATCCGGTATCGGGACCCGTCTATGTCGAAGGCGCAGAGCCGGGCGATGCTCTGAAGGTGACGATCCGCAAATTCCACCCGTCCGGTCATGGCTGGACAGCGAATATCCCGGGCTTCGGTCTTCTTGCTGACCAGTTCAAGGATCCGGCCTTGCATGTCTGGTCCTACGACACCGCCTCCATGGCCCCGGCCGCCTATGGCCCCGGCGGAAAGGTCCCGCTGAAACCATTCACCGGCACGATCGGCGTCGCACCGGCAGAGGCAGGCCTTCATTCTGTCGTCCCTCCCCGCCGCGTCGGCGGCAACATGGACATCCGCGACCTGACCTCGGGCGTGACGCTCTATCTTCCGATCGAAGTTGAGGGCGCACTGTTCTCGGTCGGCGACACGCATGCCGCCCAAGGTGATGGCGAAGTCTGCGGAACCGCGATCGAGAGCCAGATGAACGTCGAGCTGACACTCGATCTGGTCAAGGGTGCCAACCTCAAGACCCCGCGTTTCACCACCACCGAACCCGTGACCCGTCATCTCGACGGCGCCGGCTACGAAGTCACCACCGGCATCGGCCCGGACCTGATGACCGGCGCACAGGAAGCCGTGATGCGGATGATCGATCTGCTCACGGCCGAACACGGCATGAACCCGGTCGACGCCTACATGCTCTGCTCGGTCTGCGGCGACTTGAGGATCAGCGAAATCGTCGACATGCCCAACTGGGTCGTTTCCTTCTACTTCCCGAGGATTGTTCTTTCGTGACAGAGCAAAGTCAGGGGCCGGATCCGGTCCTCTCCGTCAAGGAGCTCACGGTCGACGCCCGCACGCCGACCGGCCTGAAGCGTATTCTCGACCGGGTGTCTTTCGATCTCGCAGCCGGAGAGACCCTGTGTCTTGCCGGCGAGTCGGGATCAGGCAAGTCGGTGACCTCGCTCGCCATCATGGGGCTTCTCCCCAAAGCGTCGCTGCGGATCACGTCAGGCGAAATCCGTCTCGGCAATTCGGACCTGACGCAGAAGTCGGAACGGGCGATGCGGCATATCCGCGGCGCCGACATCGCGATGATCTTCCAGGAACCGATGACATCGCTCAATCCGGTGATGACAGTCGGCGCCCAGCTGAGCGAAGCCATCCGGGAGCACCGACAGAACCTCACCGAAAGTCCGGAAACCATCGCCCGCCAGATGCTCGATGCCGTGCAAATGACCGACCCGGCACGTCGACTGACCCAATATCCACACGAGCTCTCCGGCGGCATGCGCCAGCGCGTGATGATCGCCATGGCGCTCTCGTGCCGCCCGAAGGTCCTGATTGCGGACGAGCCGACCACAGCGCTCGACGTGACCGTGCAAGCACAGATCCTCACCTTGATGCGGGAGCTGCGGCACGAGTTCCAGACAACGATCCTGATGATCACCCATGACATGGGCGTGGTCGCCGAAATGGCCGATCGCGTGGCCATCATGAAGTCCGGCGAGATCGTGGAGCAAGGCGCCGCCATCGACATTTTTGCACGCCCCGCCGATCCCTATACCCAGCAATTGCTGGCGGCCGTACCACGCCTCGGCGCGCTGGCCGGCACAGATGCCCCGCCACGCGTGACGACAGCGCCGGCACCGACGTTGGCACCGGTCCCGGTGCTGGAAGTCTCCGAGCTTCAAGTCACCTATGGTCGAAAGACCGGATGGTTCGCCCGTGGACCACAGCCCGAACCGACGGTGAAGAACGTCAGCTTCAACCTCAAGGCGGGCGAGACGCTCGGCCTCGTTGGCGAAAGCGGCTCCGGCAAATCGACCACCGGCAAGGCGGTCCTCGGACTGATCCCCTTCGAGGGAAGCGTCCGGATCGCCGGCCAGGAGCTGTTCCCGTCCTCAAGCGCCATGATGCGTCCGGTCCGTCGGACCGCGCAGATGATCTTCCAGGACCCCTATGCCTCGCTCGATCCGCGCATGAGCATCGGCGCGGCAATCGCCGAACCGCTGGTCATCCACGACATCGGAAACGCTTCGGAACGCCGAGACCGCGTAGCGGAATTGCTGAAACGCGTGGGCCTCACGCCCGATGCTGCCGAGCGCTATCCGCACGAATTTTCCGGTGGCCAGCGGCAGCGGATCTGCATCGCCCGCGCGCTGGCGCTCGAGCCGAAGCTGATCGTCGCCGACGAAAGCGTCGCCGCCCTCGACGTTTCGGTCCGCGCCAGGGTCCTCGACCTGATGCTCGAACTACAGGAACAGATGGGCCTCGCCTATCTCTTCATCTCGCACGACATGGCCGTCATCGAGAAGATGTCGCACCAGGTGGCGGTCATGCGCCACGGAGAGATCGTCGAGATCGGCACGCGCCGCGAGGTCTTCGAGAATCCGAGGGACGATTATACCCGGGCTCTGATGGCGGCAGTGCCGATCCCGGACCCGAGCCTTTACCTCGAAAAGAACGGACGGATGGCAGCGAGCGCCTGATCATCAGGCTGCCGTCCGGGCTCATTGAGGATTGACTGGGGAGGCTGGACCGCAGCGCACAGCGCCCTGCGGCCCCAAACATCATGCCACCTCGGGAAGACCACCGATCAGCTTGTCGAGCGTCACCGGATAATCGCGCACCCGCACACCCGTGGCATTGTAGACCGCATTGGCGATTGCCGCAGAAACCCCGCAAAGGCCGAGTTCGCCGACACCCTTTGCCTTCATCGGCGACGACATCGGATCGGTCTCGTCGAGGAAGATCACCTCCTGATGCGGGATGTCCGCATGCACGGCGACTTCATAGCCGGCGAGATCGTGATTGACGAAGAAGCCGCGGCGCGTGTCCACGGCCAGTTCTTCCGAAAGCGCGCCGCCGACGCCCATGGTCATCGCCCCGATCACCTGGCTTCGTGCCGTGATCGGATTGAGGATGCGGCCGGCCGCACAGACGGCAAGCATGCGCCGAACCCGGCATTCGCCAGTGAACACATCCACGCCGACCTCGACGAAATGCGCGCCGAAGGTCGATTGCTGGTGGGTTTTGGACAGGTCACCCCATTCCATCGTGTCCTCGCCGACCAGACCCTCCGGCCCGGCGGCCTCCGAGAGCGTGACGGAGCGATTGCCCGCGCGAACCTTGCCGTTCTCGAAGACGACCTCGTCGGAGTTGAAACCGAGCTTCTGGGCGACGGCTTCGCGGAGCTTGACGCAAGCCGCATAAACACCTGACGTCGAGGAATTGGCACCGAACTGTCCGCCGGAACCGGCCGAAATCGGAAAACGGGAATCACCCAGCCGTACTTCGACCTCATCGACCGTCACTCCCATCATCTCCGCAGCCGTCTGCGCGATAATGGTGTAGCTGCCGGTGCCGATGTCGGTCATGTCGGTCTCGACGGTAATCACGCCATCTTGGCCCAGTCGCACGCGCGCACCCGATGGAATGAGAAGATTGTCGCGATAGGCCGCGGCAACGCCCGTCCCGATCATCCAGTTTCCTTCGCGACGCGACCCCGGCTCTCCCCGATCGCTCCAGCCGAAACGCTCGGCCCCGAGGCGCAGGCATCCGATGAGGTCCCGTTTGGAGAATGGCCGCTCCGGTTTTTCCGGGTCGACCTGCGTGTCGTTGATGACCCGAAGCTCGATGGGATCCAGCCCGAGCTTTTCCGCCATCTCGTCCATGGCGATCTCGAGCGCCATCAGGCCGGGCGCCTCGCCGGGCGCACGCATGGCATTGCCTTCTGCCAGATCGAGCGTCGCAAGCCGCATTGCGGTCATGCGATTCGCGCCGGCATAGAGCAGCCGGGTCTGGTTGACGGCCGGCTCGACCTTGCCGCCGGCCAAATCGCCGGACCAGCTCTCGTGCGCGATGGCCTGGATCCGCCCGTCAGCCGACGCCCCGATGCGCACGCGCTGGATCGTCGCCGGACGATGGGTGGTGTTGTTCATGATGAAGGGCCGCGGCAGCGCGACCTTGACGGCGCGCCCGACGGCCTTCGCCCCGAGCGCTGCGAGCACGGCATCCACCCGAAGGAACAGCTTGCCGCCGAAGCCGCCGCCGATATAGGGCGACATCAGGCGGATCTTGTCCTTGTCGATATCGAGGAACGTGGCGAGATCGCCCCGCCACCAGTCGATCATCTGGCTCGATGTCCAGACCTTTACCTCGTCACCGTCCCAGGCCGCGATCGAGGCATGCGGCTCCATCGCCGCATGCGACTGATCCGGCGTGCTGTACTTTGCATCGAGTGTCACGGGCGCGTCGGCATAGCCCTTGTCGAAATCACCGAAGGCCGTATCGGGCGCCTGATCGTCATCAGGCTTGACCGCCGTCTCCATGGCGCCTGCGAGGTCGAAGGCGCCAGCTTCCTCGGCATACTCGACCTTGATCTTGGAGGCCGCCGCTCTCGCCTGTTCTAAGGTCTCGGCGACGACAAGGGCGATCGCCTGATGATAATGCTGCACCTGGCTACCGCCGAACAGGTTCGCGGTATTGTACTCGCCCTTCTCGCGGTCACCGACATCAAGCGTGGTGACGACCGCAAGCACGCCCGGCGCGCTTTTTGCCGCAGCGGTATCAATCGAGAGGATGCGGCCCTTCGCGATGGCCGCCCCGATCGGATAGCCATAGGCATAGCGGAGATCGGGATCATGCCATTCATAGGCATAGGTGGCCCGGCCCGTGGTCTTCAATTCACCGTCGATGCGGTGGATCGGCCGGCCCACGACCTTCAGCTTGTCGATAGGATTGGTGGTTGCTGGCGTATCGAACTTCATGGCCTCAACCTCTTGCTTCCGCGATCACGGCGCTCAGGATGCGCTCCACCAGATCGACCTTGAACTTGTTTTGCTCCGTGGGGCGCGCGCCGGCCAGCAGAACGGACGACGTACCACGCGCGCCCTTCTTGAGCTCCGCCTCGGCTTCCTCGACCCGCCACGGCTTGTGAGCCACACCACCGACAGCGATCCGCCCCGAACCGTCCTCCTGCATCACCGCACCGACAGACACCAGGGCAAAGGCATAGGATGCCCGGTCGCGTACCTTGCGATAGATCTGCCTCCCACCGATCGGCGCGGGAAGCACGACGGCCGTGATGAATTCGCCCTGCTCCAGCACCGTCTCGATGTGCGGCGTCTCTCCAGGCAGGAGATGAAAATCTTCGATCGGAATGGCGCGATGACTGCCATCAGGCTTCACCGTCTCGACGACCGCGTCCAGCGCACGCATGGCAATTGCCATGTCGCTCGGATGCGTGGCGATGCAGGCATCGCTCACGCCGATCACCGCGTGCTGGCGGCTGAAGCCGCCGATGGCGGAACAGCCACTTCCGGGCTGGCGCTTGTTGCAGGGCTGATTGGTGTCGTAAAAGTAAGGACAGCGTGTCCGCTGCAGCAGGTTGCCGGCCGTCGTTGCCTTGTTGCGCAACTGGCCAGACGCACCGGCCAGCAGGGCGCGCGACAAGAGCGGATAGTCTCGCCTGATAACGTCATGTGCCGCAAGATCGGTGTTGCGGACGAGCGCACCAATCCGAAGACCACCTTCCGGCGTCGGCTCGATTTGATCCAGGCCAAGCCCATTGACGTCGATGAGATGGGTCGGCGCCTCGATCTCGAGCTTCATCAGGTCGAGAAGATTGGTACCACCGGCAATGAACTTGGTGTCCGGATTGGAAGCGGCAACACGCGCCGCGGCCTCGACCGAGGAGGCGCGTTCATAGGTAAAGGCTCTCATGCTCGTGTTCCCGCAACCTCGGCAATGGCATCGATAATGTTCGAATAGGCGCCACACCGACAGATGTTGCCGCTCATCCGTTCCCGGATTTCCTCATCCGTCACGGTCGCTTCGGCGGTTAGGTCGGATGTGACATGGCTCGGGATGTTCGCCCTGATCTCGTCGAGCACCGCGATGGAGGAACAGATCTGGCCCGGCGTGCAGTAGCCGCATTGGAAGCCGTCATGCTTGACGAAGGCTGATTGCATCGGGTGGAGGTTGCCAGGCTCTCCCAGGCCCTCGATCGTCGTGACGGCGTCACCCTCATGCATGACAGCAAGGGTCAGGCATGCATTGACCCGGCGCCCGTCGATCAGAACGGTACAGGCACCGCACTGACCGTGATCACAGCCTTTTTTTGTGCCGGTGAGATGCAGATGCTCACGCAAGGCATCGAGCAGGGTCGTCCTGTTGTCCACGTCTAGATCGCGAGGCTGGCCGTTGATCGTCAGGGAAAGTTTGGTGCTGTAACTCATTGAACGTCCTGGTGTCTGAAGCTGGCTCCCAGGTCAGGAGCTCATGCACATGGAGTGAGGGGTGTACGAGGGATATCACCGTCATGCGATGAAATGTGTGAACGCCGTATGGCTCGGAAATGGCCTGAGCTCGTCACGTCGGAGACTGTTCTTTCTTCCAGCCGCGGTAGGGTGCCAGCAACTGTCCCGGAAAGCGGCGTTCGATTTCCTCTTCCACAAGGGCGATCCTGGAGAGAGCGTCATCCCGATCGGCGGACTTGTCCTCGCTGAGGGCCTCCAGCGACCTCATGGTTTCGAAAACCTCATCGTCGGTCAACACTTCGAGACGGAACGCCAGATCCGCCACGTCTTCCGTCAAGAGATTGCCTGTCGTCATGATAAACTCCCACTGGCTGTGGAAAGCCTGACGGCGTGGGATTGTTCCAAATTCTTCCCCGCGAACTGCCAAATGGCACTGGAGGGCATGTCGGCTTGGATACGCCGTCCACACCGCTCGCTGTATTGAAACACACATAGCTATTACTCTGCCGCTCGGCAGTTTTTTGCGCTGAAAGGGATTTACGAGGCCGGCCACGATTCCCGGCGGCCGGCCTCTCGAACCTCAGGCCTCTGCCGTCTCCCGGACATCGTCCAGCAGGAAATGCACCACCACATAGCGGGTCGAATAGGCTCGCCCGCTGTCGGAAACGCTTTCGACCGTGCCGCCGTCTGCCGGATGCCACTGACTGTAGTGAGGATTGTTGACGATCAGCGTGATCGCCTTGCCGGTAAACGGGCCCTGCAGACGATAGCGTGCTTCGGCCAGCGGCCAGATGCGCTCGTAATCAGCCTGGGTCATGCGAACCTTCAGCGCCCGCCGATGGATTGCCTCGCTGTGCGAACCATCCTCCCGGTCGCGCGCCGGACTGTCGAGCGTCACTTCCTCTGCCGCGTCAAGAATGAAACTGAATTCCTCAGGCCACATACGTCTCATCAAATTGCTCCTCCCCGAGCGTTTTCATGCTGACACTGAAGAGTGTAGCGCGTCTGGCAGGGGAAACAATGCGAGAATACGGGAGCCTGCATTCGCTGCGAGAAACAGACGTTCGCAGCGGACCGTCCGCCGCCTTGCGAGCGGCTTGGGAACTCTATCGTGCACCGGCGGTTGGGTTTTCTTCACAACAGACAAATGGAGAATTCCGATGAAGACCACCATCGACACCTACGATCCCGTGCCAGCCGACGATATCCGCACTGCGCCGACAACGTCGCCTTTGGCGGATGCGGCGACACGCGCCCAAATTCGTCGCTTCTATCCGGCGTCGGCGTTTCGCGGACCCCTGTTCGAGGCCAACGACAAGATCGCACTTGCCATGGCGACCTTGATGCTGCTCGGCCCACTCGCAGCCCTGCCGATTGGCTTGGGCTGACGCACCGGCCGAGCAGACACGCTCATTCGGTACAGCCGGTATCCTTCAGCGCCTGGGCGTGGAACCGGCGGAGCGCCGCCTCGATGTCGGCCTTGCTGAAGTTGTGCCCGGCTGTCGCGAGATCACGAGAGAGCCGGGAAATCACGTCGCTGTCACCGGCAACCGCGTGGTCCACGGCATGCAGATCCTTTGCATAGCGCCCGAGATCGTCACCGGCGAAACCGATCAACGAGCCGGCCCAGTAGCCCGCCAGCAAATTGCGCCGGGCGCGGATGCTCCCGAGTGCCTCTTCCTCGTGATGATGCGCCTCGCTTGCTGCGGACGGGGTATTGGCAATTTTAGACGACATGGTTGAGTTCCTCCTCGATTATCAGGCTTCCGCTTCTTCGGCGGTAAGATATGTGGCGACCGGAACGCAGGCTGGATTGCCTGCGTCCAGAAGTTCGGCCGGATTGGTCAGCCCCGTTGCGACACTGACAATGGTCGTCCCAGCCCACCACAAGTCGCCAGTTGCGCGCTCGATCAGCAGCGGACCTGTTGTGCCGAGGCACGCGCGCGCCTGGCTCACAATCTCGACAGGGGCCCGGGCGGATTCGAGACGAGCCTCGATCTCCGCCTGAACGGGATCGAGGACAAAAAATGCGAACAGGGAAGCGATGAAATCCGCAATCATCGGCACACCTCCTTGAGGGCCATCGCCCCTGCTTCATCGCCGCGCGGCGTCAGAATACGTGGCTTCGGATGGCCGGGGCGCGAATTCGCGCCATCGAGGCTCGGGAAGCGTCCCGGGCTCATCAGAATGGAATGGTAGCCTAGCATGGACTGGTCCTTGGACCGGCAGCGGTGTCGAAACGGTCCGACATCGCAAAAGTGCCGGAGGCTTTTGCCAGAGGGGCCCGGACCAGCGGGTTGACCGCCATATGGGTATCGATTCGGGCGGGATCAAGGCGTCGTGACGACCTGTCAAAAATGGAGTGGGCCATGCAGCCCGGGTCTCGTGAGGCCCGTTGATGCATGGCCCGGGCAACGGGCGATCGAGGCGCGAAAGATGAGCCATCCGGCCGATCGAGGCCGTCGCCACTTTGGGATCAGCGGATGATCGGGCAGCCGCGGACATTGGCGAAGACGATCCGATCCCGACCGCCGTGGCGGACACCGGCCACAACCACGCGGCGCGGGGTCACGTCGGCGACGAATGCGCGACGCAGGCCGTTCCAGCGGGCCTTTTCGACCGCATGATGCGGGCGGCACTCACCACGACGCGGGCGGTCCCAGCCGGGACGGTCCCAGCCCGGGCGATGGCCGGGGCGATCCCAGCCGGGGCCGCCATGGCGCGGACCGTCGATATAGACACCCCAGCCGAAGCTGTCGGCGGATGCCGTGGAAGCGATGCCGGTAGTCGCGATGACCGAGACGATGGCTGCCAGACCGATTTTGCGAAGCATGCCGAACATTTTCTCTCTCCTTGATAGGCGCCCCTCGGCGCCGTCGTTTCCATCCCGCCATGTCGAGCGATTGATGTGAGGATAGGAGAGGTCGGCTGAATGCAGTCCGAATCCCGCATTCAGCGAATGTTCACCTTGTGGTACGCGCCAGCGCCGCCATGTCAGACATGCAGGACGACCTCACGGCGATGCGGGCTGTCGCGGTGTTCGAAGAGATAGATTCCCTGCCAGGTGCCGAGCAGAAGGCGATTGCCGGTAAACGGGATCGACAAGGACACGGGCAAAAGCGCCGCCTTGATATGGGCCGGCATGTCGTCGGGTCCCTCGTCGCGATGGGTGATCCAGTCCATCTGCGGATCGGTGGTCGGCGGCACGAGCCGACGAAAGAAGGCCTTGAGATCCGTCTGGACCGAGGGATCGGCATTCTCCTGAATGAGCAAGGAGCAGGATGTGTGGCGCACGAAGACCGTCATCACGCCCTCCTCGGCGCTCGTCTTGCGCAGAAAACCATGAGCTTCATCAGTGAATTCGTAGAGACCCTGACCCCGTGTGGAAACCGAAAGCCGCAGCATCGCCATGTGTCGCACCTCATTCTCCGGCGGGGAGAACCCCGCCCCGCCCCTAGTCAGCCTCGGTCCGCCTCTGTAGTCTCCCGCGCGAATAGGGAGAAACACAGACCATGAGCCTGATCGAAACCATCGAAAAACAGGAAAGCCAGCTCGTTTTCAAGAGCTTCGACGAACTCGTGGCCTTCGAGATCGGTCGCCGGCTGGTGGATCTCGCTCTCTCCGAAAAGGCGCCCGTCGTCATCGACATCCGCACGCCCGACCGAACGCTGTTTCACGCGGCCCTGCCCGGCGCCTCACCCGACAATGATCATTGGGCACGCCGCAAGAGCAATGTGACGCTGCGCATGCACAAGGCCTCGCTGCGCGTCGGTGAGCTCAATCGCAGCCGCGGCCGTGGCGTCTCGCCCGACATCGGCCTCGATCCGATGGACTATGCCGACCATGGCGGCAGTTTTCCGATCCGGGTCGCAGGTACAGGCGTCGTGGCCGCTGTCACGGTCTCCGGCCTCAAGTCCGAGGAAGATCACGCTATGATCGTCACCGTGCTCGAAGCCTATCTCGGCGCGAACTGACCGAGATCCGGTGCGCGCCCCTTCTCAGGGGCGGGTACCGGCATACAGGCTGAGCCGGGTGAAGAGATCACCCTCCCGCTCCAGAATCAGAACGGCGGGCAAGGCATAAGGCCCGGCATCACCTTCAGCACCAGATTCCGCATCATGCCGATCCGAACCATTGAGCGTACACTCGATGGCGACGCGAAAGCCTGCACTGTCGGTCATGACCACATGATCGGACAAAGTGATACCGTGGCGCAGCACATAGGCCGCGAGCGTATCCCGGAAGGACGCATGGCCGATCACCCGGATGCCGTCGGGCAAATCGAGCACCGCCTCCTCCTCGAACATCGGGAGCAGCGCGTCGAAGTCATGACGGTTGAGGGCATCAATGACGGCAAGTGTCTGGTTTTCAAGTGACATGGGCTACTCCTTCTCTCGACCTAATCTAGGCTTCGCCGCCGCCGGGACAAGATACGCTTATCCCGTCAAGAACTTCAGCCGATCGGACCCAGGGCCATGGCGGCCGCACGCATGACCGCATCGGTCAGCGGCTTGAGGGCACCCGCCACGGAACGGCTGACATGCCAGTAAAGCGGCACATCGAGCGGGTGTCCGGGAATGAGCTCCTTCAGCCGCCCATCGGCCAATGCTGCCGCCGCCAATGGCTCCGGGTTCATCCCCCAGCCGAGGCCCGCGCAGGCGGCGTCAACAAAGGCATGGCTCGACGGCAGCCAGTGAGATGGCCCGGTCGCTGAAACCTTCAGAGCCTGCTCCGCCCAGCGCGTCTGCAAGCGATCCTTCGCATTGAACGTGATGACGGGCGCGTGTGCGAGCCGCATCGGTGTCACGCCGGCTGCCCCGAACCAGCGCTCGATAAAGGCCGGACTGCCGGTTGCCAGATAGCGCAGCGATCCGAGCGGGCGACAGTCGCAGCCCTGGACCGGTTTCGCCGAGCCGCTGATCGCTGCCCTGACATCACCACGCCTCAGCCATTCCGCGCTGTGATCCTGATCGTCGATCACGAGATCAAAGAGCACGGAATCCACCCGCGCCATGGCCGGAACGAACCAGGTCGCCAAGCTGTCGGCGTTGACCGCGAGCCTCAGCGTCGGCCAGCCCTCGCTCTCTGCCTCGCTATTCGATCCGAGGCCAAGGTCGCGTCGCGCACCCTGCTCCAGCAGGCGGACTTCCTCGGCATGGCGAAACAACCGCTCCCCCGCCTCTGTAGCCTGGCATGGCTGCGAGCGGATCACCAGCGAGGTTCCAACCTGTTCCTCGAGTTGACGCACGCGCTGCGAAATCGCCGACTGAGTGACGTGCAGCATCAGTGCCGCCCGATCGAAACTGCCGGTTCTGAGAACCGCCGACAAGGCGGCGAGCTGCGCAGGATCGAACATTAGGCCATCTTATCCTGGATTAATTTTATTATCTTTTCTAATGCACCCTTTCCCACTAGTCAAAGCGGGATCACATGGGAGTTCATCATGATCACTGCCGCCACCGCCGGCTTCTTCCTTGGCCTCAGCCTGATCGTCGCGATCGGCGCGCAGAACGCCTTTATCCTGCGCCAAGGCTTGCGGCGCGAACACGTACTGCCGCTGGTTCTGACCTGCGCCATCTCGGATGCGATCCTGATCGCGCTCGGCGTGGCAGGCTTTGCAACCGTACTGTCGCGTGTGCAATGGCTCGAGCCTGTCCTTCGGTACGGCGGCGCCGCCTTCCTGATCGCCTATGCACTCCGCAGTGCCTATTCCGCCTGGACAGGCGGCAACAGCCTGCGTGCAGACGAGACTGCGGGCACGAGTCTGCGAACGGCCTTCCTCACCTGCCTCGCCTTCACCTGGCTCAACCCGCATGTCTATCTCGACACCGTCGTGCTGCTCGGTTCGATCTCGACACGGTATTCCGGCCATGAACTGGCCTTTGCGCTCGGGGCCATGACGGCCTCCTTCTGTTTTTTCTTCAGCCTCGGCTATGGCGCCCGGCTTCTCGCACCCCTGTTCGCGAGGCCCGTCGCCTGGCGCGTCCTCGATGCGGTCATAGCCCTCGTCATGGCCTCCATCGCGGCCAAGCTGCTCCTCTGAGCAAGCCGCGTCACCCCCTTGGGCAGGCAGCCGCCATGATGTAAACACACAGTGCCGAAGCAAACGAGGAGATGCCGATGTTCCTGACCAACCGAGACATGGTCGATCTCCAACGCTTCAGGCACGACCTTCACCGACACCCGGAAGTATCTGGCGAAGAGGCCGAAACTGCACGTCGGGTCGTCGAGGCGCTCCGCCCACTGGCCCCGGCGAAGATCCTGACCGATCTCGGCGGACACGGTGTTGCCGCGGTTTTCAACGGGAGCGCGTCCGGCACCACCCTGCTCTTCAGGGCCGAGCTTGATGCCCTGCCGATCGAGGAAAAATCGGAGGCGGATCATCGCTCGACCGTCCCGGGCAAAGGCCATCTCTGCGGACATGATGGCCATTCCACCATTCTTCTCGCGCTCGCGACCGGCCTGTCGCGCAATCCACCCTCCAGCGGACGCGTCGTCCTGCTCTGGCAGCCGGCCGAGGAAGATGGCAGTGGCGCTGCAGCCGTCCTTGCCGATCCCCGCTTTGCAGAGATCCGTCCCGATTTCGCCTACTCGCTCCACAACATGCCGGGGCTCGCCTTCGGCACAGCCGCGCTGAAGAGCGGCCCGGTCAACTGCGCATCGCGCGGCATGAAGATCAAGCTTTCAGGCAAGACGGCCCATGCCTCCCAGCCGGAGACCGGCCTCTCACCGATGGCCGCGATCTCGCAGCTGATGCCGGCGCTCACCGCCCTCTCCCGTGGCGCGCCACCTGCGACCGACTTCACGCTGGCGACGGTGACCCATGCGACGTTGGGTGAACAGGCCTTCGGCATCGCCCCTGGCGACGCCGAGATCTGGGTGACGCTGCGCACGCTCATCGACGACCGCATGGCCGATCTCTGCGAAAAGGCTGAAGGTCTGGTCGTTGCGGCTGCCCGTGAAGCCGGCCTGCAGCACGCGGTCAGCTATCACGACATTTTCTTCCACTGCGAAAATGCACCGGAAGCCGTTGCCCATCTCGAAGCGGCGCTCACGGCCGAAAAAGTGCCTTTCGACGATGGCGACTTGCCGATGCGTGCCTCGGAAGATTTCGGCCGCCTGCGCGCCGTCTGCCCGTCGGCCATGTTCTTTCTGGGAGCCGGCGAAAAACACCCCGCACTTCACAATCCCGACTACGACTATCCCGATGACCTGACGGCCATCGGCGCGAGGGTCTTCATGTCGGTGATAAGGCAGGCACTCGGCTGACTTGATGAACGATCAGCTTTCCGGGAAACCGCGTTCCGCCCATTCGGCCCGAGGCACGGTTTTTCCGACGGAGAGCGAGAAGCGCACCACTTCGGTGGCATCGTCATCCACCTCGCAGCGAACGGCAATGTTGATCCAGGCGCCGTCGATGTCTCTGAAGGCTGCGAGCGGAACATCCACGACATTGCCCTCCTTCAGCCGAAGGATCGGTAGGAGATAGGGCACATAGGACGGCGAGCCGTGGCGAAGCTGCTGGCTGAGCTCGGTGCCACAGAGCTGGTCTCCGCGCTCCTGCCGGCTCAAGCCCGCCATCGCCGTCATCGCAGCCTGATCGCCGGAAATGGCGGATGAAAAGAGCTCCGTGACTTCCCGCGGCTCGAGCGCGGCTTCCGCAACAGCCGTTCCGTCAGGCGAATCCGTGGGCTGATCCTCGGCGGAAGCCTCCGCCTCGCCTGTCCCCTCCAGCGTTTCTTCGGCAGCCTCGGCAAGCGCGCCGTCCATCGGAGGTGCCTCGGGCAGGGTGATCTCCGGCTGCACGACCGTCGGCGCCGCGTCGGCGGTCTCATCCGCCTGCTCCTCTGCCTGCGCTTCTTCGGCAGCATCAGCTTCGGCTTCTGTTCCGCGTGACAGCTCAGGTCCGCTGTCTCGCTCACCGAACCGCACGACCGGTCGAAGCACTGGAATGGGTGCGCTGGCCGCATCTGGCAATTCTGGCTCCGGCACAGGCGGCTGCTGAACAGGCTCCGGTTGCGGTTCCGGCGCAGGCGGCTCGGCTTCAGGCTGCGGCTCCGGGACAGGCTGCGCTTCCGCCTCTGGTTCGGGCGGCGGTTCAGGCGCCTCCGGCTCAGCCGGCTCTTCCTGGGGCTCTTCCGCCGCCTCGGGAGTGGGTTCCGGCTCAGGCTCCTCGGGCGGCGCAACAAGCGTCACCTCGATCGCCTGCTCCTGTTCACCCAAATCGACCGGGTTGTCGAAGCTCATGAGGAAGACGGCCACTGCAAGCCCATGCAGCAACAGCGAAACGGCGAACCCTCCGCCGAGGCGCCGCCAGCCAGTCTTCCTCGTATCCGTCATGGTCTGATCCATAGCCACGATTGCGGCGAAAAGGGAGGCGAAATGTGGACAGCTCGCAACAATGGCATTGGCTTTCCCTTTTCCTACCCTCAAGTTAGGATTATAATGACCACAATTCTAGTCATGATCATCTTCAAGGAGCGACGCAGATGACGACGGTCAACATTGCGACGGCCAAAGCCCATCTGAGTGAACTCGTGGCGAAAGCCGAACGCGGCGAAACAATCGCGATCGAGCGCCACGGCAAACCTGTGGCGCGCCTAGTTCCGGCAGAACAATCTCGTGAACCTATAGACTTCGACTGGCTTGACGACCTGATTGGGCAAATGCCCGAGACGGAAGACGATGGCATTCGGCGGCTCCGGGACGAGGACCGCTATTGATGGTATACCTCGACACATCGATCCTAGTCGCGCTTCTCACCCGAGAGCCGTCAGCGCGGCGCGTGTCCGAATGGCTTCGACAGCAGGCACCAGGCTCTCAGCATGTCTGTGGATGGACCGTCACAGAATTCTCATCAGCCCTATCGCTCAAGCTTCGCACAGGTCAGATCGACACAGCTCTGAAAATGACGGCAATGGTCGCCTTCAACCGTCTCATCTCCAGCTCGCTCGTGATGCTTCCCGTCGCCTTTCCAGATTTTCACGCCGCTGCGCGTTTATGTGACCGTAGCGAACTCGGCTTGCGCGCCGGAGACAGTTTGCACATCGCAGTCGCCGTCAGTTCCGGCTTGCCGATCGCCACGCTGGACAAGGTGATGGCAGCGGCCTGCAATGTAATTGCCCACCCGGTTCAGCTCATCTGACAACGAAAAACCCGCCAGATCTCTCCGGCGGGTTTCCAAAAGTCGAACCTGAGTGCCAACTCAGCTGTCGAGGAACGAGCGCAGCTTCCTCGAACGGCTCGGATGCTTCAGCTTGCGCAGCGCCTTCGCCTCGATCTGACGGATACGTTCACGGGTCACCGAGAACTGCTGGCCGACTTCTTCGAGCGTATGGTCGGTGTTCATGCCGATGCCGAAGCGCATGCGCAGCACGCGTTCTTCACGTGGCGTGAGGGAAGCGAGAACGCGGGTCGTAGTCTCGCGCAGGTTCGCCTGGATGGCGGCGTCGATCGGTAGAAGTGCGTTCTTGTCCTCGATGAAGTCACCGAGGTGTGAATCTTCTTCGTCACCCACGGGGGTTTCGAGCGAGATCGGCTCCTTGGCAATCTTCAGGACCTTGCGGACCTTTTCGAGCGGCATGGCGAGCTTTTCGGCCAGTTCTTCCGGCGTCGGCTCGCGCCCGATTTCGTGCAGCATCTGGCGCGAGGTGCGGACGATCTTGTTGATCGTCTCGATCATGTGCACCGGAATACGGATCGTGCGGGCCTGGTCGGCGATCGAGCGGGTGATCGCCTGACGGATCCACCAGGTCGCATAGGTCGAGAACTTGTAACCGCGACGATACTCGAACTTGTCGACCGCCTTCATCAGGCCGATATTGCCTTCCTGAATGAGGTCGAGGAACTGCAGACCGCGGTTCGTGTACTTCTTGGCAATGGAGATGACGAGGCGAAGGTTCGCTTCGACCATTTCCTTCTTGGCGATACGCGCTTCGCGCTCGCCCTTCTGCACCATGGACACGATGCGACGGAACTCGGCGATCGAGATGCCGGTTTCGGTGGCAAGGTTCTGGATCTCACCGCGGATTTCGCGGATCGTCTGGTTTTCCTCGCGGGCGAAATCCTTCCAGCCACGCGCCGAAAGATTGGCGATCGACTTCATCCAGTTGGGGTCGAGTTCGGCGCCCTGATACTGTTCAAGGAAGCTGTCACGCTTGACGCCATAGCTTTCGGCGAGACGCAGCAGGCGGCCCTCGTTCTGCATCAGGCGCTTGGAGATGTCGTAGAGCTGCTCGACAAGGCTGTCGATACGGTTCTGGTTGAGCGACAGCGACTTGACCGCTGTGATCAGCTGATCCTTCAGCTCCTTGTAGCGACGCTCCTGGCCAGACGACAGCGTGCCGGCACAGGCGAGACGCGCCTCCACCTGCTGGTCCTGCAGCTTGCGCAGCTTCTTGTAGGTGTCGGCGATGAGGTCGAGGGTCTCCATGACCTGGGGACGCAGTTCCGATTCCATCGCGGCCAGCGACAGGTTCGATTCGTCCTCGTCCTCTTCCTCTTCTTCCGGCGGCATGCCCTCGCCGCCCATGGCGGTGATGTCGTCGTCGTCGCCGGAGGCGGCCTGCGGACGGCGCTTGGCGCGCTCCTTTTCCTTCTCCTCGGCCGCCTTGCGGTCGGCCTCGATCTTTTCAGGGGACTGGAACTGCGGAGCAGCCTTGGCTTCCGGACCGGAATAGGTGGTTTCGAGATCGATGATCTCGCGCAGCAGCGTCGTGCCTTCGTTCAGCTCGTCGCGCCAGATGATCAGCGCCTGGAACGTCAGCGGGCTTTCGCAGAGACCGGAGATCATCGTCTCGCGGCCGGCCTCGATGCGCTTGGCGATGGCGATTTCGCCTTCGCGCGACAGAAGTTCGACCGAACCCATCTCGCGCAGATACATGCGAACGGGGTCGTCGGTGCGATCCGTCGGTTCTTTCTTCTTGGCTGTCGCGACGGCGGTACCTGCGGTCGGGGCGAGTTCGCCGCCTTCGCTTTCGCCGTCTTCATCATTGTCGTCGTCGCTGGGCTGCGCCTCGTCGACGTCCTCGTCCTCGATGACGTTGATACCCATGTCTGACAACATGGCCATCGTGTCTTCGATCTGCTCGGAGGTAACTTCCTCCGACGGCAGAACCGAATTCAGCTCATCCATCGTGACATAGCCGCGCTTCTTGGCGGCCTTGATCATCTTTTTGACCGCGTCATCGGAAAGATCGAGAAGCGGGCCGTCCGTCGCGCCGTCGCGTTCGCCTTCGGCTTCTTCGTTTTCTTTGACTTTCGATGCCATTTATCTCGTCGCTTTCCCTGACGTCTGATCATGCTGCTGGCCGCCGGACGGATGGGGGAGCGGACCTCTCGCCCTGGCGGATAGCTGTCTGTGACCTAACGGAGTGTTGCTTAATTCCTGATTAACTAAGGGCATTGCGGTCGCAGCGCCGAACTCGTGATTGACTGCATGACCGGTCATCATACCAGAGATCCGTCCGAACCCACTGCACCCTTGTGTGCTTGGATTGGTGATTCCCACAATTTTTACTGACGTCAAGCCTTTCCACAGGCCAGATCGGGAAAATCAACAAAACAAGCCGTCCAACGGCGTCTTTATCACCGATCTTCGCAGATGTAGGACGTTGCGCCCGAGAAACAAGGGGCATACCCGATCCGCAACACGTCACTTGGACACGATGCCATCCGTCTTGGCACCGGTGAGGAACCAGACCCGCATCGGCCCCTTGCCCTTGACGTCGATCTCACCACGCAATTCGAAATCGAACCGGTCCTCCAGTCTCGATTTGAGGCAGTCGGCGACCTGGATCCGACCCGCCACGCCGTGCGATTCCATGTGAGCCGCCGTATTGACCGTATCGCCCCAGACGTCATAGAGCAGCTTGTTCGGGCCGATGACGCCGGCAACGACCGGCCCCGTATCGAGACCGATTCGCACCTCGACCGGCTCCCCCACCTGTTCGGAGATCCGCCGGCAGCAGACCAAGAGGTCGAGCGCCATCAGCGCCACCGCCGCCTCGTGATCCGGTTTCGGTTCCGGCAGCCCACCGGCGACCATATAGGCGTCCCCGATCGTCTTGATCTTCTCCAGACCATGGGCGCTCGCAATCGCATCGAACTGCCCGAAGACCCGCCCCAGAAATGCAATGACCTGTTGCGGTTCCCAGCGCGCCGCACGGGGCGTGAAATCGACGATATCGGCAAACAGGATGGTGGCAGAGGGGATCTGGTCCGCCACAACCTGGGTCCGGTGATCGCGCAGCCTGATGGCCACAGCCTGCGGCAGAATGTTCTGCAGCAGACGCTCCGAAAATTGATGCTCGGATTCGAGCGCCATCTCCGCCTGCGCCGCCTCCTTGAAGGCGAAGAAGGAGGTGGTGAAGATCAGCAGGAATGCGAAGGGAACGGTCAGATAGTAGAGCGTGTCGAGAAAGATCGGCTCGACATGGATGAAGCCGAGCGGCGCGACGAAGAGGACCTCGGTCGCGAGAAAGGCGATCAATCCGACGATTGTCACGCAGGCCGACACCAACAGGCGTTCAGAGCCGAAGACCAGCAGAGAGGCCGCAGCCCCTGGCAGGAAATAGAAATGCAGCCCCGACTCCCGCCCGAAGAACAGGCAATAGCCGACACCGAAGATCAGCCACATGGTGCAGAGATAGAGAGCACCCGATATAGGGCCATAGCGGTGAAAATAGGGGGTCAGCGCATAGAAGATAAGCTGAGGCGAAAAGGCGATGATCGCCGGCAACAATCCGTACCAGTCGTAAAAGGCATAGAGCAGAATGTAGGGAATGGTCATCAGGCTGACCATCGCCGCAATCACGTTCGTGACGGCCAACCTTCGGCGGATGCGCGGCGGATAGCCCGCCGTCCCGATCCTCGCCACCCACCAGACTGCATTCGGCAAACGCCAGAACGAGCGTGGTTTGAGCCCATTCTGGGCCATGAAGTCGAATTCGGGCTGCGACACTCTTGCTTCCGGTCAGAATGGAACAGGACCTGCATCCCCCATTTATCGTCCGTGCGCAACAGATTTATGCAAACGATTACATTCAGCCGTGCCCGGTGGCGGCGCCCTTGACGCGGCCGGACATCACGCCGAAACCATCGATAATCGCCTCCTGGTTTTCCATACGCGCCACCTCGAGTTGAACCTCGTGCAGCGCGCTGATCACCTGCTCGATGCGAGCGCCATCATCCGTCTCCGTCGCCTCCGCGACCTCCCGCTCGAGTTCCATGCGCTGCCGCTTCAGCGCGCGCGCCCGCTTGTAGAGCGAGAGTGCCTGGCCATAGCCCTCGCGCGCATCCTCGGATGCCGCAATCTCGGTCGCGATCCAGAGGCGTGCGTTGCGGATCTGCTGATCGATCGCGCGGAGCAACGTCCCGTGACCGTGAGCCTCCAGTTTCTGGATAAGCACCTCGCGCGTCAGGGACGCACCGGCTTCGGCGACCGCCGTCAAAAGAGACGACCACATCTTCTGCAACCCGACATTCTCGAAATCGATCGAGGCGATCTCGTCATACTCGTCTTCCAGCAAGCGCGGATGGTTGACGATGGTAAGCGCCAGCACGCTCTCTCTCAGCGTCGGCTGGTCGAGTGCGCCGCGCACGAGCCCCGAGCGGGCGAGCCTATCCGAAATCGCGCCCCGGCTCGAGGCAACCGGCCCCGGCGGGCGTCCGCCGGCGCGACCGCCCTGCCCCTGCCCACGACCGCCGCCCTGGAAATTGCCCCGCTCGCCACGTCCAGGCTGGGCGCTCTGGAAGAAGCCGTAGAGCCTGTCGCGCACATCCTGCTGATAGTGGCGTCGCACGTTTTCATCGCCGATGACATTGACGATCTGCTTGAGCTTCGCCTCGAGCTCCGCGCGCTTTTCCGGCGTGTCGAAGCCACCGCCTTGCGTCTCGCGCATCCAGACCATCTCGGCGAGAGGCCGGGCTTCCGCCAGAACGCGGTCGAAGGGCTGCCGTCCGTCGCGCTTGACGAGGTCGTCAGGGTCCTTGCCGTCGGGCAGCATGGCAAAACGCAGTGACTGGCCCGGCTTGATGTGTGGCAGCGCGAGGTCGACGGCTCTGAAAGCCGCCCGCTGCCCCGCGCCGTCGCCATCGAAGCACAGGACCGGAACCGGCGTCGTCTTCCACATCAGCTGGAGCTGGTTTTCGGTGAGCGCCGTTCCCAGAGGGGCGACCGCATTCTCGATCCCCGCCTGGTAGAGCGCGATCACATCCATGTAGCCTTCAACGGCTATCAGCGTGTCGGCACCGTCAGCCCCCTGCATGGCCCGCCGGGCACGGGAAAAATTGTACAGCACATTGCCCTTGTGGAAGAGCTCGGTCTCATTGGAATTCAGATATTTCGCCATGGCGTCGGCGGCCATGGCACGCCCGCCGAAAGCGATCACCTTGTCACGCGACGACAGGATCGGGAACATGATGCGATCGCGGAAGCGGTCATACGAAACCGGAATATCCGGCCCATGGACGACGAGACCGCAAGCCTCAATCTGCTCTTTCGGCACCCCTTTGGACGCCAGGTATTCTTTGAGAGCATTCCGGCTCTCCGGTGCATAGCCTAGCCGAAACGTCTCGATCGTCCGTCCGGACAAGCCCCGCTCGCGCAGATAGGCCCGAGCCCTGGCGCCGTTTGCCGTCTGCAACTGATCTTGGAAGAACTGCGTCGCCATCTCCATGACGTCCTGGAGCGTTGTGCGCTCACGCTCGCGCCGTTCCGCCTGCGGATCGGGCTGCGGCATGGCGATACCAGCCATGTCGGCAACCTGCTGCACTGCCTCGATGAAGCTCAGGCCTTCGAGATCCGTCAGGAAGCGGAAATGATCGCCGGAGACCCCGCACCCGAAGCAGTGATACCGCCCCTTGCGATCCTCGCAGTGAAAGCTCGGGCTCTTCTCGCCATGGAAGGGGCAGCAGGCCCAATAGTCCTGTCGGGAGACATTGGTCTTCTTGCGATCCCAGGTCACGCGACGGCCGACCACCGCCGAAATCGGCACGCGGTCACGGATCTCGTCGAGGAAGTCGTTGGAAAAGCGCATCTCTATCCCTGGGAAGCTGATCCTCCATATAGGCGCGCTGCGCGCAGAGCGCCAAGGCTTTCGCGCGGAGTGCCCGTTATTCACAGAACGTGATCTGAAGTCCTGCGCCACCTTGTCAACAAACAGAAGCGCTCCAAGCCCTGAAACGCAAGACGCCGCCCGAAGGCGGCGCCGCACATTGGAAGGCGTGAGCCTTACTTCAGCAGGTCCTTGACCACGCCCGAGGCCTTGCCGAAATCCATCTGCCCGGAATAGCGCTCCTTGAGCGTGCTGATGCACTTGCCCATGTCGCGAAGCCCCTGCGCCCCGGTCTCGTTGATGACCGCAGCACAAAGTTCCCGCACCTTCGCTTCCGGCAGCTGCTCGGGCATGAAGGACTTGATGATCTCGATTTCCTCGCGCTCCTGCGCGGCGAGCTCCGGACGGTTGTTGTCCGCATAGATGCGGGCAGACTCGTCGCGCTGCTTGATCATCTTCATCAGGATCTGCATGATTTCATCGTCGCTGACCGGATCCTTGCCGGTGCCGCGATGAGCGATGTCGCGGTCCTTGATCGCGGTCTGGATCAGACGCACGGTCGAAGTCCGGCGGACATCCTTGGCCTTCTGGGCCTCTTTCAGCGAGTTGGCGAGCGTGTCGCGTAGCATTTTCTTCTCCGGTGAAAAGCCTCGCCGCCCTGTGGCGATTGTGGCTTTTCCGTGTTTGTTTGAGTGGTTCTCTTAGCCAGACATCTGCTGCAGTGCAAACGAATTGAACAAACCATTGAAATGGCTTGGGAGAAATCCGGAGCGCAAGCAACTCCGGAATTGACCTCGCCACGCGATGCGTCTATTGCTCGGCACCTGCACGCAAATTGTCATCAGGGCTGAAAACGCGCGACTTCGCGCGCCCTCGATCTGCAACATAAATGGTCCTGCGATACCGCTCCGACAAGGGGCCGGCACGCGGGCGAAGAAGGAACGACCATGACCGCGACAGCCCCCTGGACGACCCGCAAGCCGACCGCCCTTCTCGTTCTCGCCGACGGCACCGTCATCGAAGGTCACGGCATCGGCGCAACGGGCAAGGTCCAGGCGGAAGTCTGCTTCAACACCGCACTGACAGGATATGAGGAAATCCTTACGGATCCTTCCTATCTCGGTCAGATCGTCACCTTCACCTTCCCCCATATCGGCAATGTCGGCACCAATGACGAAGACATCGAAGACCTGACGCCGGCAGCACGCCACGGCGCGGTCGGCACGATCTTCAAGGCAGACATCACGGAGCCTTCAAATTACCGTGCCGCGAGCCATCTCGACGCCTGGCTGAAGACCCGCGGCATCATCGGCCTCTCCGGTGTCGACACCCGTGCACTGACCGCCTGGATCCGTGAGAACGGCGCCCCGAACGCCGTCATTGCCCATGACCCGAACGGCGTCTTCGACATCGAGGCCCTGAAGGCGGAAGCCAAGGCCTGGAGCGGCCTTGAAGGTCTCGACCTCGCCAAGGTTGCCACGTCAGGCCAATCTTCTGTCTGGAACGAAAAGGACTGGTCCTGGACCGAGGGGCATACGACGCTTGGTTCCGCGGATGCCAAATACCATATCGTCTGCGTCGACTTCGGCGTAAAGCGCAACATCCTGCGTCTCTTTGCCGGCCTCGACTGCAAGGTCACCGTCGTCCCCGCCTCCACCTCGGCAGAGGACATCCTGGCGCTCAACCCGGATGGCGTCTTCCTGTCCAACGGCCCGGGCGACCCGGCGGCGACTGGTGAATATGCCGTGCCGGTCATCCAGAACCTGGTCAAGAGCGACAAGCCGCTCTTCGGCATCTGCCTCGGCCACCAGATGCTGGGCCTGGCGCTTGGCGGAAAGACCGAGAAGATGCATCAGGGCCATCATGGTGCGAACCACCCGGTGAAGGACTTCACCACGGGCAAGGTGGAGATCGTGTCGATGAACCACGGCTTCGCGGTCGACTCGAAGTCGCTGCCGGAGACCGTTGAAGAGACTCACATTTCGCTCTTCGACGGCACGAACTGCGGCCTGCGCCTGAAGGGCAAGCCGGTCTTCTCAGTACAGCATCACCCGGAAGCATCGCCCGGCCCGCAGGATAGCCACTACCTTTTCCGCCGCTTCATCAACATGGTGCGCGAAAACAAGGGCGAGCCGGCACTCGCCGAACGCTGAGCGATTTCAGACAGGTTGAAGATGACGGCCCGGCTTATCCCCGGGCCGTTTGCATTTCATGCCGGACCTTCAGGTAGAAACGCAGGCAGAGCATGATAGCTGCACTGCCGAGGCCCAGAGAAAAGCCGTACCAGATCCCGATACCACCGATCCCAAGCGGGAAGGCCATGAGCCAGGCAAGAAGAAACCCGATCGGCCAATAGGCGACGAGCGCGAGGATCATCGGCACACGCGCATCTTTCAACCCGCGCAACAGCCCTGCCGCAACCGCCTGAATGCCGTCCACCAGCTGGAAGAGGCCGGCGACCATGACCAGAGGTCCGGCATAGGCGAGCACATCGGCGGCTGCCGGCGCATTCTCGTTGATGAACGCCGCAGACAGCTGATCCGGCACGAGCAGGAACAGAATTCCGCCCGAGAGCGACAGCAGACAAGCTATGCCAAGCACCGTGATCGACGCCCGCACCAGCTCCGGATAATTGCCGCGTCCATGCGCAAGGCCAACCCGGACAGTTGCGGCTTGCGCCAATCCGAGCGGCAGCATGAAGGCGATCGAGGCGAGCTGCAGCGCGATGCCATGGGCCGCAAGCTCTATCGTGCCGATCCGGCCCATCAAGAGAGATGCTGCGCTGAACAGGCTGACCTCCGCCAGAACCGTGACGCTGATCGGCAGACCGAGATGCAGCACCTCGCGAAAGGCCTGCCAGTCGGGTCTCCAGAAGCGGATGAACAGCTCGTAACGCCGCGTCTCGTCACGGGTCTGGATATAGATGACCATCGCCACGAAGCTCACCCATTGCACGATGACGGCAACGATCGCGGCACCGGTCATGCCGAGCGCCGGCAGGCCGAAATGTCCGAGCACCAGTGCATAGGCGAGGATGGCATTGAGCACGAGGATGCCGAGCGTCACCCAGAGCACGATCCGCGCCCGTCCCGTCGCGCTGACCAGTGCGCGCAGTACGGCGAAGAGAAGGGCAGGCAGGAGGCCGAGCTGGATGATGAAGACATAGCCAGCCGCAAGTGCGGCGACCTCGGGCTTCTGCCCAAGCGCCAGCAGAATCGCCTCGGCATTGAAGAAGAGCGGCATCGTCAGAACCACATAGAGGATCGACACCCACATGCCCATGCGGATCGAGCGACGGACAGAGACGACATCACCCCGACCATAGGCCTGCGCCACCATCGGCATGACCGCCATCGAGAAGCCCGAGCCGAAGACGAAGATGGTGAAAAAGAACTGGCCGGCCAGTACCATGGCGGCGAGCGGCACGGCGCCAAGTTGTCCCACGATCACCACATCCGTGGTGTGAATGCCAAGCTGCGCCAGCTGAGCACCGATAAGGGGAATGCCGAGCGCGAAAGTCGCACGAATATGATGGGTCCAGCTGCCCGCACCGCTGGGCGCAGGGCTGTGGGTTTCGAGCGTGGCGATATCGGTGTGCATGGCTTGGATCTCAACGAAAAAAGCCGCTTCCAGGATACTGGCGAGCGGCATGTCTGAGCGGGATAAGCGCCATTGCGCATTCCAGCAAGACGAAATCATCAGACTGCAGAATTTTTGCGCAACACATCAGAGATATTGATGAAAAATCCGGCATTCCCTGACGGCGAGCGCTTTGATATCGACGCAAAAATGCGGGCAGAGGACGGAAGCGGGGCAAACCGACCTTTTCGGCTTCACCAGATCGCGCCTATGCTCGCATCCCGTGTAAGCAGCGAGAGAATGGTAGAGACATGTTGGAACTGATTTGGCGCGGCGCGATTATCGGCATCGGAGCAACCGTCGCCATGGATATCTGGGCGCTCATTCTGACCGCAATCTTCAAGCAGCCAAAGGCAAACTGGGCGCCGGTCGGACGTTGGTTCTATCATCTCAAGTCTGGACAGGTCTTCCACGACACGATCGCCGATGCCGAGCCTTACAGCCAGGAACTGGCCCTCGGCTGGATCTCGCACTACGCCGTCGGGATCGCCTATGGCATCATCCTGGCTTACCTCGTCGGTCCCGCATGGTTTGCCGAGCCGACATTTCTGCCGGCCTGGATCTGGGGAATCGTGACGGTCGCCGCCGGCTGGTTCCTGCTACAACCGGGCCTCGGCATCGGCTGGGCAGCCGCAAAGACCCCGAACCCCACCAAGGTTCGCGCCCTCAACCTTGCTGCCCACACCGTCTTCGGCCTCGGCCTCTGGCTGACTGCACTCTTGATCCGCTGACGAGACCGGCGCGTCAGATCGCGCCGGAGAAGGTGTCGCACGAGCTCACATTGCCACTGTCATAGCCGCGCTTGAACCATTTCATCCGCTGGGCGGACGTGCCGTGGTTGAAGGCATCCGGCACCACATAGCCCTGGCTGCGCTTCTGCAAGGTGTCGTCGCCGATCTGCTGTGCGGCATTCAGCGCTTCCTCGAGATCGCCATCGGAGAGGATGCCTTCCTTGTCCGCGGACTTGGCCCAGATGCCGGCATAACAGTCGGCCTGCAACTCGACGCGCACGGACATCTGGTTCGCCTCGCGCTCGCCCATCGATCGACGCTGACGATTGAATTCGGGCAGGACGCCGGTGAGGTTCTGCACGTGGTGTCCCACTTCATGCGCAATGACATAGGCCTGGGCAAAATCGCCGGCCGCATCGAACTTCTGTTCGAGCTGGTCGAAGAACTCGGTGTCGAGATAGACCTTGCTGTCAGCCGGGCAATAGAACGGACCCGTGGCCGACGAGGCCTGGCCGCAGGGAGATGATGTGGCGCCCCCGAAAAGTACCAGCGTCGGCTCGCGATATTGCTCGCCGGAGGCGGAGAAGATCGCGTTCCAGGTGGTTTCGGTCTCGGCCAGCACAGTCCGCACGAACGCGGTCGTGTCGTCGCTTGACTGGCCTGCAGGCCGCTGTCCGATCGACTGCTCGTAGCCGGAACCTGCACCGCCGACATTGCCCTCGCCCAGGACCTGCAGCATGTCGATGCCCATGGCCTTGAGGACGAAATAAACGATCACCAGAAAAATGATCGTACCGAAGCTCAAGCCCCCACCGCGTCGCCCGCCCATGGGGATCTGGATACCGGATCGACCGAAAGGATTGCGACCAAAGCCGCCGCCACCCGATTGGCCGCGCCGATCCTCGACATTGTCCGATTGCCGACGGCCTTTCCATTCCATGACGCTTCCTCTCCCGCTCACGCATCTAACAATGGGAAGATAGCGGAACTGTTCCACGACGCCAGTGACGTGGAGCGATTCTTGCGTCGCAAGGCCCGCGACCGGGGCGAATTGCCGTCACTCAGCTCTTCGCGTAGCCGTATTCGCCACCCCGTTCCAGCGCACGCTGATAGGCCGGCCGCGCGCGGATCCGTTCCATCCAGCCGCGTAGCACGGAGACATCCTTGGTCCCCGCGATCCGTGTAGTCCCGGCTTCGACCGGAAAACTCATGGCAATGTCGGCGGCGGAAAAATCCTTGCCGGCAAACCAGCCGTCCTTGCCAACCTCGGCAATCCAGAGATCGAGATGATCGGCGAGTTGCGGATCGATCAGCTTCCTGGCCACACCCGCGCTGATCATCTTGGCCACCGGCTTGATGAAGAAGGGCACCTGCCCCGGAATGCGCGCAAAGATCAGCTTCATCACCAGAAGCGGCATGGCCGAACCTTCTGCATAATGCATCCAGTAGCGATAGCGCAGCCGCTGGTCGGTGCCGGCTGCCGGTCGCAGACCTTCGCCGCCATAGGTCTCGATCAGATATTCCATGATCGCGCCGCTTTCTGCGACCACCCGTCCATTGTCCTCTATGACAGGTGACTTGCCGAGCGGATGCACGGCCTTCAATTCCTTCGGCGCGAGATACTCCTTTGTCCGATGATAGACCTTGACCTGGTATTCGAGCCCCAGCTCTTCCAGCAGCCAGAGAATGCGGTGGGCGCGGGAATTGTCCAGGTAATGCACGGTGATCATCAGGCAGGATCCTTGGATTGTCGTTGATTGAACTATCTAGTGGCCGCTGGCGCAGACGTCGAGCCGAACCGCCAAGTTTGTCGCGCATGGCTGCCGGAACGCAGCGTGCCTACCCTTGGCACACTCGATCCTGCATGCAAGTCTTGTCTGAAACTGCACTTTGGGAGGAGTGACGAATGAAGGCGATGCGACTGGAGGCGACCAGACGACTTTTCACCCGCGAGATCGACAAACCCACGCCCGGACTGGACGAACTTCTGGTCAAAGTCGAGGCCTGCGGTGTCTGCGGCACCGATCGGCACCTCTTCAAGGGCGAGTTTCCCTGCACGCCCCCCGTGACATTGGGCCATGAATTCAGCGGCATCGTCGAACAACTCGGCGCAGGTGTGACCGGCTTTGCCATCGGCGACCGCATCACCGGTGATCCGAACATCGCCTGCGGCCGCTGCAGCCACTGCGTCAACGGAAGGGTCAATCTCTGCCGCAATCTGGCGGCCATCGGTATCCACCGCGATGGCGGGTTTGCCGACTACGTCATCGTCCCCCAGAAGCAGGCCTTCCTGCTTCCCGCCGATCTCGACCCGATGCACGGCGCCTTCTGCGAACCCCTCGCCTGCTGCCTGCACGGCATTGATCTCGCGGAAATCAGGACCGGGGCATCGGTCGTAATTCTCGGCGGTGGCGTCATCGGATTGCTGACGGTCCAGCTGGCCCGTCTCGCGGGCGCAACGACGGTCATCCTCGTGACGCGCCAGGCGAGCCGCCGCAGCCTTGCCGAAAACCTCGGCGCCACGGCGAGCGTCGATCCGGCAGCGGGTGACTTGATTACACAGATTGCAGGCGAAACGGGCCTCGTGCCCGGAGGCGTCGACGTCGTTATGGAATGCGCCGGTGTTGGCGAGACGGTGATCCAGGCGACGAAACTCGTGCGTCCCGGCGGCACCGCCGTCATTCTGGGCGTCATGGCCCAGGGCGAAACGATCGAAATCGAGCCTTTCGACCTTCTCTTTCGGGAGGTGAAACTGGTGACCTCCTTCCTCAACCCCTTCACCCATCGGCGGGCTGCGGACCTGATCGCCTCGGGCACAATCGAGATTGACAAGCTCATCTCGCGCAAGATCTCACTCGACGAGGCACCTGACGTCGTCGGCAATCCGCCAAGGCCTGGCGAGGTCAAGGTGTTGGTGGTGCCCGGCCTCTGATCAGATGATCGGGCGCTTGTCTTTCCAGGGCCGCGCCTGTTCCAGCTGACCTGCCAGCGAAAACAATGTATCCTCGTCGGCAAAGCGGCCGACGAACTGCATGCCGATCGGCGAGCCCTCCGGCGACCAGCCCACCGGAACAGACATGGCCGGTTGGCCTGTGACATTGAAGACCGGCGTCCAGGGGATGAACTCGAAGGTCTGGGCCGCCAGCTGCTCGGCAATGCCAAGCTTCTTCAGCAGGCGACCGCCGCCGACATGGCCGAGCACCGTCAGCAGTTTCTTCTCGATGGCACTCGGCTGCAGCGCGCCGATCGTCACCGGCAATGACGACAGCACCGGCGTCATCAGCACGTCGACATCATCGAAGAAACCGAGAACCGAACGGGCCGAGAGCGCCAGGTAGCGATGCGCCGTGATGAGGTCGGCCGCCGTGAAACCCTGACCCAGCAGCCCCATGCCGAACGTCGAGGCATCGTAATCGCCGGGTCGGATCTTCACGCCGAAGGTCTTCGCGGTAAACTCGATATCGGCCCGGAGTTCGCCTGCAAGTGCCGTCAGGAAAGCCATGGAGAAAGCCTCGCGCTCGACGGGCGGGGCCGCCTCGATCACCTCGTGACCCATTTCGACGAGCAGCGCCACCGCCTCGTCGAAGGCAGCGATAACGTCCGGCGCGACGGCCTTGCCGAGCATGGGCTCGCGGGAAACCGCAATCCGAAGCTTTGCAGGCGCCCGATGCACCGCATCGAGAAACGTGCCCTCATGGAGCGGCAACGGATGCGGCGAGCCGCGATCCGGCCCGTGCGTGGCGTCGAGCACGGCCGCACTGTCCCTGACCGAGCGCGTCAGCACATGTTCGACGGCAAAGCCCGACCAGGCCTCGCCGATGAAGGGGCCGGCCGGCGTGCGTCCGCGCGTCGGCTTCATCCCGAAAATGCCACAGGCCGAGGCGGGAATACGGATCGATCCGCCACCGTCGCCTCCCGAAGCGATCGGGACCATGCCGGAGGCGACAGCGGCAGCCGAACCACCCGACGACCCGCCGGGAGTCCGCGCCAGATCCCACGGATTGCGGCATGGGCCGCTTGCCCCGGCTTCGGTATAGGGCGTCAATCCAAACTCGGGCGTATTGGTCTTGCCGGCGATCACGAGACCCGCAGTGCACCATCGCCGGACGAGTTCGCTGTCGCCCGTTGCTTTCCTGGAAGCCCAAAGCCGGTTGCCGTTGCCGGTCGGCACACCATCGACCTGCGCCAGGAGATCCTTGATGAGGAAGGGCACGCCCGCGAGCGGCCCGTGGCCCATCCCCGCTTCGACCTGCCGCCGTGCGTCCTCAAACAGGGGCCGGATCACCGCATTGAGCTGCGGATTAACCTGTTCGATCCGGGCAATGGCCGCCTCGAGCACCTCGACAGCCGAGACCTGCCCCCGGCGGATCAGATCCGCCAAGCCCAGGCCGTCGTGCTTCCCATAATCTTCGAACATGCCCTGCCCCGCCTCAAGTGGATTCGCCAGAGAACTGTTTCGCCATCCAAGGCACATGGCAAGTGCCGCGGAACATACCGGATCAGTCGAATATAAAGAACTACTTAACCATAGCCTCTTAAAGTTCGAACCAAATGCGCGAGATCCGCCCGCGAGGCGGACCATTGCGCCGTGACAATGCAAGGCTAATGAGGGAACGGCCCATGCTCTTCAGATCCGCCACGAGCCGGAACATCTTTTCGACCGTCGGCCTCGGCGTCGTCACCACGATCGGCGTTGCCGCGACGCTGGTCGGCCTGACCTATGGTCACATCCGCGAAGCCGGCATCAATGAAATGCGGGTGGCCGCATCCGATGCTTCGGGCGACATCGAACAGAGCCTGAAGGCATCCTACCAGATGGTCGAGGGCATGCGGACCTCAGTCGAAGCCCTGCGCGCCAACGGGTTAGCGGACCGCAGCATTGCCATGGCCGTCATGACTGGCGCGCTGGAAGCCTATCCGGGCGCGATCGGCGTCTCGACCGGTTGGGAACCCGATGCCTATGACGGCAAGGATGCTGATTATGTCGGCAAGCCGGTCCATGACGCGACGGGTCGCTTCGTGCCCTACATCTTCCGCTCCGGCGGTGCCATCAAGACCGACGTGCTGGTCGACTATGACAAGCCGGGCGCCGGCGATTACTACCAGCTGCCGGTCAAGACCGGCAAATCCGTGCTCATGGAGCCATACGTCTATCCGGTGGACGGCAAGGACGTGTTGATGACGACGATTTCCGTCCCGATCTTCGATCAGGGCAAGTCGGTCGCCTATATCGGCGCCGACATCGATCTCGACCAGACCGCGACCGACCTTGCGGCCAAGCGTCCCCTGGGAGACGGCTATATTGCCCTCCTCTCCTCCGCCAACGCCTTTGTCAGCCATCCGGACAAGGACGTGATGGGGAAGGCCCTGAAGGATAGCGGCGTCGATGCCAAGGCCTGGGAAGCGGTCCTGAAAACGCCCGGCAGCGTCGGCACCATCATCGACAGGGACGGTGTCGATCGCATGGCGGTCGCGGTCCCGATCGAGCCCTTCCCGGGCGCCGTCTGGAATGTAGTCGTCTCGGTCCCGAGTGCCACGGTCCTCGGCGCCCTGACTGAGACGATCTCCACCTCGGCTTTCATCATCATCGGCGCCACCATCCTGCTGATCGTTGTCGGCTGGCTGCTTGCCCGCCGCTTTGTCGGCCGGATCAACCGCGTCATCGGCCAGACAACCGAGATTGCGGCCGGACGACTGGACGTCGAACTCACGGACAAGGATCGGGGTGATGAACTCGGTGACCTCTCCCGTTCGCTCCAGGTCCTCCTGGAAAGCAACCGCAAGAAAATCGACCTTGAGAAAGAGGCAGAAGCTCGCTTCGAGCAGGAGGAGATCGAACGTGTCGAGCGCTCCCGCGGCCACAAGGCCCGTGAGGAAGAAATCCGCCACGTCGTCGATGAGTTGCGTTCAGGCCTCGCTCGCCTCTCCGACGGCGACATGACGGTCCGCCTCGAGAAACCCTTCTCGCCGGCCCTCGACGAGATCCGCGTCAACTTCAACGATTCGATCGAGAAGCTGCGCGCTGCGATGATCTCCTTCCGCGACAACGCGACCACGATCGAGAACGGCTCGAACGAGATCCGCTCCGCCGCCGACGATCTCGCCCGTCGCACCGAACAGCAGGCCGCCTCTGTCGAAGAGACTTCCGCCGCCCTCTCGCAGATCACCCGCTCGGTCAAGGAATCGACCCAGCGCGCCGAAGAGGCCGGACAGCAGGTGAGCCGCACCAAGGAAAGCGCCGAACGCTCCGGCGAAGTGGTGCGCTCCGCGATCGACGCCATGAGCGCAATCGAACAGTCCTCGCAGTCGATCTCCAACATCATCGGCGTCATCGACGAAATCGCCTTCCAGACGAACCTTCTGGCGCTCAATGCAGGCGTCGAAGCCGCCCGCGCCGGTGAAGCCGGCAAGGGGTTTGCCGTCGTTGCCCAGGAAGTCCGAGAGCTTGCCCAGCGCTCCGCCAATGCGGCGAAGGAGATCAAGACCCTGATCACGGCCTCCGGCGAACAGGTCAAGCATGGCGTCTCGCTCGTCGACCAGACCGGCGAGGCCCTGTCCGCCATCGTCGCAGAGGTTCAACAGATCAACACGAACGTGCACGCGATCGTCGATGCTGCCCGCGAACAGTCGACTGGCCTTCACGAGATCAACTCGGCGGTCAACATCATGGACCAGGGCACGCAAAAGAATGCTGCCATGGTCGAGGAGACCAATGCGGCCTCCCACACGCTGGTCACCGAAGTGCAGTCCCTCTCCGCCCGCCTCGCGCAGTTTAACCTGGGCTCGACCATGCGCCACGCGGCGGCACCCGCTCCGTCGGCCAGATCCTATGCGGCGCCGTCCACACCAGCGCGACCCACCGCCACCTCGCAGGCAACCCGTCCCGTCGCCTCTCCCGCCCGCGCGCTTGCCGGCAAGATCGCATCGGCCATGGGCGCCAAGCCCGCTCCGAGCGGACAGGAGTGGGAAGAGTTCTGATTTCTGTCCTCAGGGCCAAAACAACAGAATGGCGGGTTCAACCCGCCATTTCCGTTTTAAAGGTCAAGCCTCACCCGGCGCGAAGGTGAGAAGTTCCTCGAAATGGTTCATGTCGTCGAAGGCGCAGAAGGCTGGCGCCCTGAGTTCGATGACAGGCGAACGCTGCCGGATTTCCTCGGCGATCTCGTCCAGAAACGGCACCCATGCGGCCATGGTCTCATCGTCGAAACGTTCGATCATATAGGCGAAAGTGATGTGGAAGACGTAGGTGTCGTGGTCCGGATGCCGATAGCCGAGCAAGTCCGCGAACCGGTTGCGCCAGTCCTTGAGAACCGCCCGGTCCCGCTCCGTCACACCGTCGACCGTCAACCCGTTCGGCGTCGCATGCGTGACCTCGACCGCGAAGGCTTCGCCCGGCTCGAACCGCGCCAGCCGATCCATGAAGATCGCCGTCATGTCGTCGATCGGTGCTTCGAGCGGAACATCCCCCGGCCAGTAGGGCAGCGCCCGCCGTGTCTCGATGATCCCTTGGAAGAGCGTCATATGCAGGCTGGATGCCGCCGTGAAGGCGAGTTTGGCTGCACCGGGCATGGCCTGATATCGGGCCCGGGCGTCGAGGATGGCAGAAGCACTCTCCGAGCCATCGATGAGGCGGCATACGACAGTGTTTCCCCGCTCGTGCAGGAAGGTGCCGGAGAGATCGTAACGCTGGCCGAGATGGGGAATGGGCCGATCATTGAGCGTCCGTGAAGCGAAACGCAGATGAGGAGGGAGATGCAATGTCATGGGCGAGGATCCTTGGATAGCGTCGGCTTCCGATATGCCACAACTGAGAAACTCATGTGACAGGCAGGCTCCGCGTCCAGGATGTTTCCCCCTCCCCAACTTTCCTGTCGGCGGCAGCAAATATGGGGTTCCTTCCGATCGAACATTTCCCTATAAGCCGCTTCTAGCCTGAAAAGACCATCTATCTGCGCCCGGCCGGTGACCTCCCTCACCCAGGCCGGTTTTTCGCGCAGGTCAAAGAACGGATAGAGCCATGCCCAAGCGCCAAGACATCAAGTCCATCCTCATCATCGGCGCGGGGCCGATCGTCATTGGCCAGGCATGCGAATTCGACTATTCCGGCACCCAGGCCGTCAAGGCGCTGAAGGAAGAAGGCTACCGGGTGATCCTGGTGAATTCCAACCCGGCCACCATCATGACCGACCCGGGCCTCGCCGACGCGACCTATGTCGAGCCGATCACGCCGGAGGTCGTCGCCAAGATCATCGCCAAGGAGCGCCCGGACGCGCTGCTCCCCACCATGGGCGGCCAGACGGCACTCAACACCGCGCTCTCCCTGAAGCGAATGGGCGTGCTCGATCGCTACAATGTCGAGATGATCGGCGCAAAACCCGCGGCCATCGACATGGCCGAAGACCGCGCCCTCTTCCGCGAAGCCATGACCCGCATCGGGCTTGAAACCCCGAAGTCGATGCTCGCCAACGCGACCGAGATCAAGGACGCCGACCGCAAGACGCACGAGGCCGCCCGCAACGAGGTGAAAGCCAAGCTGTCAGGCGCCGAACTCGACAAGGCGCTCGACGAACTCGAAAACCAGTGGAACCTCGGCGAGACCGACCGCAAGCAACGCTACATGGCCCATGCCATGGCGATCGCCGCCCAGGCCCTCGACGTCGTCGGCCTGCCCGCCATCATCCGCCCGTCCTTCACCATGGGCGGCACCGGCGGCGGCATTGCCTACAACCGCTCTGAATTCTACGAGATCATCAATTCCGGCCTCGACGCCTCCCCGACAACGGAAGTCCTGATCGAAGAATCGGTCCTCGGCTGGAAGGAGTATGAAATGGAGGTCGTCCGCGACAAGGCGGACAATTGCATCATCATCTGCTCGATCGAGAACATCGACCCGATGGGCGTCCACACCGGAGACTCCATCACCGTCGCCCCCGCGCTGACCTTGACCGACAAGGAATACCAGATCATGCGCAACGCCTCGATCGCGGTTCTCCGTGAGATCGGCGTTGAAACTGGCGGCTCGAACGTGCAGTTCGCCGTCAACCCGGCCGATGGCCGCCTCGTCGTCATCGAAATGAACCCGCGCGTCTCGCGCTCGTCGGCTCTGGCCTCCAAGGCGACCGGCTTCCCGATCGCCAAGGTCGCCGCCAAGCTTGCCGTCGGCTACACGCTGGACGAACTCGAAAACGACATCACCGGCGGTGCGACACCGGCCTCCTTCGAACCGTCGATCGACTACGTCGTTACCAAGATCCCGCGTTTCGCCTTTGAAAAATTCCCCGGCGCCTCGCCGACACTGACGACAGCGATGAAGTCGGTAGGCGAAGTCATGGCGATCGGCCGCACCTTTGCCGAATCGCTGCAAAAGGCCCTGCGTGGCCTCGAAACCGGTCTCACCGGCCTCGACGAAATCGAAATCCCCGGCCTGGGTGCAAACGGTGATAGCGCCGATGACAAGAATGCCATCCGTGCAGCCATCGGCACGCCGACACCGGACCGCTTGCGCATGGTCGCGCAGGCGCTGCGCCTCGGCATGTCGCCGGAAGAAGTGCATGAAGGCTGCAAGATCGATCCATGGTTCATCGCCCAGTTCAAGGCGATCGTCGACATGGAAGCCCGGGTTCGCGAACATGGCCTGCCGGATGACGCAGAGAACCTGCGCAGCTTGAAAGCCATGGGCTTCTCCGACGCCCGCCTCGCCTCGCTCTCCGGCAAGCGCCCGAAGGAAGTGGCCGAACTGCGCAACGGCCTGAACGTGCGTCCGGTCTTCAAGCGCATCGATACCTGCGCTGCCGAATTCGCTTCGCCGACCGCCTACATGTATTCGACCTATGAAACGCCCTTCGTCGGCGAACTGCGCTCGGAAGCCCAGGTCTCCGATCGCAAGAAGGTCGTCATCCTCGGCGGTGGTCCGAACCGCATCGGCCAGGGCATCGAGTTCGACTATTGCTGCTGCCACGCCGCCTTCGCCCTGAAGGATGCCGGCTTCGAAGCGATCATGATCAACTGCAACCCGGAAACGGTTTCGACCGACTACGACACCTCCGACCGCCTCTACTTCGAGCCGCTGACGGCCGAAGACGTGATCGAGATCCTGCGCGCCGAGCAGGAAAAGGGCGAAGTCGTCGGCGTCATCGTCCAGTTCGGCGGCCAGACCCCGCTGAAGCTCGCCGAAGCGCTTGAAAAGAACGGCATCCCGATCCTCGGCACCGCCCCCGACATGATCGACCTCGCCGAAGACCGCGACCGCTTCCAGAAGCTCCTGATGAAGCTCGACCTCAACCAGCCGAACAACGGCATCGCCTATTCGGTCGAGCAGGCTCGCCTTGTCGCCACCGAAATCGGTTTCCCGTTGGTCGTGCGCCCGTCCTACGTGCTCGGTGGCCGCGCCATGCAGATCATCCACAATGAGAGCATGCTGCAGTCCTACCTGCTTGACACCGTGCCGGGCCTCGTGCCCGAGGATATCAAGCAGCGCTACCCGAACGACAAGACCGGCCAGATCAACACCCTGCTCGGCAAGAATCCGCTGCTCTTTGACAGCTACCTGACCAACGCCATCGAAGTCGACGTCGACGCGCTCTGCGACGGCGAGAATGTCTTCGTCTCCGGCATCATGGAGCATATCGAGGAAGCCGGCATCCATTCGGGCGATAGCGCCTGCTCGCTGCCCTCGCGTTCGCTCTCCAAGGCAACGCTCGACGAACTGGAACGCCAGACGGCTGCCATGGCCAAGGCGCTGAATGTCGGCGGCCTGATGAACGTGCAATACGCCATCAAGGACGACGTGATCTACGTGCTGGAAGTGAACCCGCGCGCCTCGCGCACCGTGCCCTTCGTCGCCAAGACCATCGGCGCCCCGATCGCCAAGATCGCTGCCCGCATCATGACCGGCGAGAAGCTCGATGAGGCCATCGCCGCTTACGGTGAAAAGCCGGATCCGCGCAACCTGAAACATATCGCTGTCAAGGAAGCCGTATTCCCCTTCGCCCGCTTCCCCGGCGTCGACACGCTGCTTGGCCCGGAGATGCGCTCGACCGGCGAAGTCATGGGCCTCGACACCGACTTTGCGCTCGCCTTCGCCAAGAGCCAGCTAGGAGCATCCGTCGAACTGCCGCGCGACGGCACGGTCTTCGTCTCCGTGCGTGACGAGGACAAGGCGCGTGTCCTGCCGGCCATCCTGATCCTGACCCAGATCGGCTTCAAGGTCATGGCAACCGGCGGCACCCAGCGCTTCCTCGCGGAAAACGACATTCCGGCGATCAAGATCAACAAGGTGTTGGAAGGCCGTCCGCATATCGAGGACGCGATCCGCAACCGTCAGGTCCAGCTGGTCATCAACACGACCGACGGCAACAAGGCGATCTCGGATTCGAAGTCGCTGCGCCGCGCCGCCCTGATGCAGAAGGTGCCCTACTACACGACCATGGCCGGCGCCCTTGCCGCCGCCGAAGCCATCCGGGCGCTGAAGGGCGGCCAGCTCGAGGTTCGCCCGCTGCAGAGCTATTTCTGAGGCACGACCTTGACGGTGGAAATCTGTCTCTGACGCCTATGTAAGGAAGGATAGCCCTCCTGACTGGCAGTCGAGACAGGTCCACCGTCATGTTTCTCGATCTCAACAACTACACGCCACCATCGGATCCGCCTGGAAAGCCGGGGCGCCCGTCCCTGACCCCGCGTCAGCAGAAGACGCTGATGATCATCGTCGGGATCAACATAATGCTGCTGTTCGTCGCCCCGATCGGTGGGGCCACGATCATTTCGGCGCTCTTTAAACTCTGGGGTTGAGGCTTCAAAGCGGGCGTTTCGTGGGGCGCTCTCCCGGAACTTCAGACGAAGGGTGTGGCTCGCGCATACCCCGGACACGCGCCCCGCACATCTCCATTCACAAGATCCTCACTCTTCCTCGACGCGTCGACTTGACGACTGGACGTCGCAGACCTTAAATAAACCACTTAGTTAATTAACCGAGTGGATAATCATGAGCAGCGACCCTTTGTCCTTGACGTTGGCCGCCCTGGCCGACCCGACACGGCGCGCAATCCTCGCGCGGCTTGCCACCGGCGAAGCCACCGTCAATCAACTGGCAGAACCCTTCGACATGAGCCTTCCAGCTGTTTCCAAACACCTGAAGGTGCTGGAACGGGCGAAGCTCATTTCGCGCGGGCGCAGTGCACAGTGGCGCCCCTGCCGACTGGAACCCGAGCCCCTGAGAGCCGTCGATGGCTGGCTTGGCGATTATCGCAAGCTGTGGGAGCACAGGCTTGATCGCCTGGAAGATTATCTGGCCGCAATCCAGAAGGAACGCGAAGACGTGAAGGATGATGAAGAATGACTGACAAGCTGGAAATCGTGAACGAACGTCTGCTCCCCGCAGACCCGTCAGCAGTATTCAACGCGATTGCTGACCCAAAGCTACTGGCGCAGTGGTGGGGACCGCACGGCTTTACCAATCGCATCGACGAATTCGACTTTCGCGCCGGCGGCAATTGGCGCGTGACCATGACATCATCTGACGGCACCGATTTCGCCAACCGGTGGACCTTTCAAGACATCGAACCCGAACGTCGCGTGGTCGCCCTTCACCATGAACCGATGCACGTCTTCACGCTGGAGATGACATTCGAGGGCACGGCCTCGGGCACACGTCTGAAATGGCGCATGCTGTTCGAGCCGACCGAGGAAAACCGGGAGATCGAGAAATTCATTCACGCCGCCAATGACCAGAATTTGGAACGCCTCGAACAGGTCCTGCAAGAAGGAAACCAATGAGATGACGAGCACACAGGATCCTGCCCGCATCCTGGAGGTCGAGCGTCTCGTCGCCGCTCCCATCGATCTTGTCTTCGAGATGTTTACAGATGCCCGCCATCTCGATGCGTGGTGGGGTCCGGATGGTTTCCAGAACGAAACCCACGAGATGGATTTTTCGGTCGGCGGGTTCTGGCGCTATACCATGCATGGCCCGGACGGCAAGGATTGGCCGAACTGGATCCGCTATCAGGACATCGCACCGCCGACCCGCATCGCCTATGAGCACGGTGGCGAGATGGGAGAGCCCGCACATTTCGATGGCGTCATCACCCTTCGCGATGAAGGTGGGCAGACCCGCGTCATCCTGACCCTCATCTTCCCGACGCAGGAGGCGCGCGACGCAACCTTCAAGTTCGGCGCGGTCGAGGGCGGCAAGCAGACGCTTGCCCGTCTTGCCGCATATGCCGCAGAGCGCCACGCCGCGACGAAAGGCACCTGAAGCTTAGAGGCTCAGCTCGGGCGCTTCTGTTTCGCCAGAATGGCAAGCGCGATGCCGCCAATGACACAGGCACCCGCCATGACGAAATGCAGCGTCAGCCGCTCATTGAGGAACAGGATCGCACCGAGCGCGGCAATCACAGGCACTGAGAGCTGGATCAGCGCCGCCTGGAAGGTCTCAAGACCCCTGAGCGCCCGATACCAGATCGCATAGCCAAGCCCCGACGCGACGATGCCAGACGCCAGCGCGAGGAGCACCCCGGTCGGCGTCGCTGTCTCATGAAGGGCCGCGACCACAGCGAGCGGCAGACAGAAGGCGGAGGCCCGGACAAAATTACCAGCGGTCTCGCCGATCGGATCCTGCGATCCGCGGCCACGCAACGTGTAGACAGCCCAGGCAACGCCCGAGGCGATCATCAGAACACAGCCGACCGGGTCCGGCCGTCCCACGCCGGGCAGAATGAGATAGACGAAAGCGGCAAACGCGACGGCGAAGCCGATGACTTCCTGCAGGCTCGGACGATCGCCCTTGAACAATCCGAATGCGACCATGCTTGCCTGCACGGAAGAAAAGAGGATCAAGGCGCCGGTCGCAGCTCCGAGGGAGAGATAAGCGGCGGAAAAAGCGATGGCATAAATGAAGAGCGCCGTTGCCGCCCACCAATCCCCCGGCAAGGCAGGCCCCGTTGTGCGAGAAATGGTCTGCCCGCGCCGCATCAGACCATAGAGCACGACCGCCCCCGAGATGATCCTGACGGCCGTATACCCGGCGGCCTCGATCGAAACGTCACCCAGAGCCTCGCGAGCCAGAAGCGAGTTCGCGGCGAACGCAAGCATGGCCATAGCGGTCAAGACGATTGTCGATTGCAAAGCCATCTCCCTCCGACAGCCTGCAGCGGTGTCGTTATGTCCGCAGGATCGAACCCGTGTTAAACGCGAGCCTATTCCGCTTGACAAGCCGACAACGGCAGAACAATCGGCAGCTGCACAGCTGTCATCGCGGACGCCTTCGTTGGGGCCAATACGATCACGGCGCGTGATCCATTCCATCAAAATTTGACGTTTGTCGAAACGCTTGCACTACGGCAATCTGCCGCAGTTTGAATTGAGAGATTGCCCTCATGTCCGCGACTATTGACGTTGGCGCCCAAAAGGCGACGCGCCGGGAATGGATCGGTCTTCTGATCCTGTCCATCGCCTGTCTGATCTATTCGATGGACCTCTCGGTCCTCTTCCTCGCCATGCCGGCGATCGTGTCCGATCTCGATCCGTCGGCGACCCAGCTGCTATGGATCAACGATATCTATGGCTTCATGGTCGCCGGCTTTCTCGTCACCATGGGCACGCTCGGCGACCGCATCGGCCGGCGCAAGGTGCTCCTGATCGGCGCCTTCTTCTTCGGCGCAGCCTCGGTCTTTGCAGCCTTCGCCAATACCGCCTCCATGCTCATCGTCGCCCGCGCCCTTCTTGGCATCGCCGGCGCCACGATCGCCCCTTCGACCCTCTCTCTCGTCGTCAACCTGTTTCGAGACGAGAGCGAACGCAACCGGGCGATCAGTATCTGGGGCACGGCTTTTGCGCTCGGCGGCCTGATCGGCCCGCTGATCGGTGGTGTTCTCCTGCAATATTTCCACTGGGGATCGGTTTTCCTGATCAACGTGCCGATCATGGGAGCGCTTCTGGCCAGTGCGCCTTTCCTTCTGCCGGAATACAAGGACGAGAACGCCGGTCGCCTCGATCTGCTCAGCGTAGGCCTCTCACTCCTGACCGTCCTGCCCGTTGTCTACGGCTTCAAGAAAATGGCGGCCGAAGGCTTCGAACTGATCCAGCTTCTGCCGATCCTCTTCGGCCTTGCCGTCGGCGTGGTCTTCATCAAGCGTCAGAAGGTACTCGAACACCCGATGATCGATCTCGCCCTCTTCAGGATCCCAGCCTTTAGCGCCTCGCTGATGGTGAATCTGGCCGGCGTCTTCTTCATCTTCGGCATCTTCCTGTTCCAGAACCTTTACTTGCAGCTCGTGATCGGCCTGACACCGCTCAAGGCTGCGCTGTGGTCCATCCCTTCCTCGCTGGTTTTCACCGTGATGTCCTTCCAGGCCTGGCGCGTGACGAACAAGCTGGGGCCGGTTAAGACCGTGCTCCTCGGTCTGGTGGTCAACGCCCTCGGCACCGGGCTCATGGCGATCGCCGCCTGGCATTCGAGCCTCGTCGGCGTGCTCGGCGCCAGCATGATCATGGGTCTCGGCTTCGTCCCCGTCATCCTCACAACGACGGGCCTCATCGTCGGCACGGCCCCACCGGAGCGCGCCGGCTCGGCGTCGGCGATATCGGAGACCAGTGCGGAATTCGGCGGTGCGCTGGGTGTCGCAGTCCTCGGCAGCCTGGGCACGCTCTTCTACCGTTTCGGCATGCAGGATGCGGACCTCGGCGGATTGTCCCCCGTCGATCGAGACGCGGTCAACGCGGCACTCGGCACGGCACTCGAAGTCGCCCGTGATACAGGCAACGAAGCCGCCCCCTGGGTCGGAATGGCGCGCGACAGCTTTGCCGGCGGATTTGCGCTTTGTTGTGCGCTGGCGACCGTGACGCTGCTCCTGATTGCCGCGATCGCTGCACGCGTCTACGCACGAACGGAACTCGATGAAAGCCGCATCAGCGGCCACTGATGTAAGTCTCAAAGCGCAGGCAAGGTCTCGGCGAGCCGCCGCACGTCCTGAATATCGGATCGGAAGGCTGCCAGACTGCGCGCCTTGAGATCCTCGTCCGGCATTCTGAGTATGGCCGCCGGATGGGTGGTGACGAGCAGCATGCGGCTCTCCTGCATCGGGATCGGCATGCCGCGCACTTCGGCGATCGGTCGGCTTTCGCCGGTCAGCGAGAGATAGGCGGTAGCCCCGAGTGCCACGACGATGCGCGGCTGGATGATCTCGATCTCCTTCGCCACCCACCAACGACAATGCGCGACCTCGCCCGCATCGGGCCGCATATGAATGCGCCTCTTGCCGCGCCGTTCGTATTTGAAGTGCTTGACCGCATTGGTGACATAGACCTGGGTCCGGTCGATCCCGGCCCCCTCCACCGCCTCGTCGAAGATCTTGCCGGCGGGACCGATGAAGGGGCGTCCAGCGAGATCCTCGGTATCGCCGGGCTGTTCGCCGACGAAGAGGATATCGGCATCGTCAGGCCCCTCGCCGAACACTGTCTGCGTCGCATGGCAATGCAACGGACAAAGCGTGCAAGCGGAGGCCTCCTGCCGCAGGCGCTCGAGCGGCGGCAGATCGCTCGCCTCCTCCTCGTCCCGTCCGCGCCACTGCGCCTGCAGCCGCTCGTGAAAGGCCGGCGGCTGGCTCGCCTGCCGCGCCGCCATCTCGGCCACGCGCTGCTCGGCGCCCGCGATCAGGTCCGGAATGAGCGAGGCCTCCGGCATGTTCTTCCAGTATTTCTTCGGCATTTCCGACTGCATGGCCCTAATCTTCACCCGCGCCGGATTGAAGATATTGGCGAAATAGGTGCGCCACAGTTCATCCGTTTCGTCCTCACCCTCCGGCCGGGCGGCAGGTTCGCAGGACGTTTTAAGCTCCTGTCCGTTCCAGGCCGCAGACCCCTTCGGCGTGGCGATCAGCCAGTCCATATCGGTGAATCGCCGCTGGAAGAATCCGGCCGTGCGCGCAACGATGAAATGCTCCGGCTCGAACCAGGCGACGAAACGTCGCCGCCCGGCTTGAACGGCCTCCACCTCGCGAAACCGCACGAAAGCCTTCATCTTGTGGCTGTCCCGCCTCACGTTCTTGATCAGGCGGACCACATGCGACACGTCGGCGTCGGACGTCACCTGCAACAGGCTGCGCTCGCTCTGTAGACGCCAGAGGATGCGATAGAGAAGCGAAAAACGATCCGGATCCGAATGGCAGATCGCCGCTTCTGCCGCCTCGATGAAACTCTTGGGCACGACCAACTCGGACGGTGCAGTTTGCCCAGGCTCCGGCTCTCCAACGACCCCGAAGAGATCTCCGCCCTGCCCCGACAACTGCCAGCGCACCTGCTCCGGCGCGACCGCGTCGACAAGCAAACGGCGAGCAGCATCCCGCCACTCGCTAAACCCGCCCTGCCCCTCAAGCGACACCGTCCGCATCAGAACAGCGACAATTGCTCGGCCGGTGGCGCGAAGACGGATCTGAGATCCGACCGGTCGAGGCTGCGATTGGGCGACCAGCCTTCCGCGACGATGAAGGACCGCACCTTCTTCAGTGACACGCCGAGGCGCGCCAGATCTTCCAGCCGCACCCGGCGATGCCGGCGGGCAGACAAGAGCCCCCTGACCGTCTTGGTGCCGAAGCCGGGCACACGCAACAGCGTCTCGCGATCCGCCTTGTTGACATCGACCGGAAAGCGGTCGCGGTTGGCGAGCGCCCAGGCAAGCTTCGGATCCAGCTCCAGGTCGAGCATCCCGCCCTGCCCGATCGAAGAGATCTCATCCACCGAGAAACCGTAGAAGCGATAAAGCCAGTCGGCCTGATAGAGGCGATGTTCGCGCATCAGGGGCGGCTTGATCAGCGGCAGGTTTTTCGAACTGTCCGGGATCGGGCTGAAGGCGGAGTAATAGACACGCTTCAAGCCATAGGAGCTGTAAAGCCGCGCGCTCGACCCGAGGATCGTCGCATCATCGGCCCCATCCGCCCCGACAATCATCTGCGTGCTCTGGCCGCCCGGCACGAACTTCTTGCGCCGACCGGTATGCGTCGGCTCACGCGCCTCGTCGATCTTCAGCCTCAGATCCGCCATCGACCGGCGAATGTTTACGGGCCGCTTCTCCGGAGCATAACGTTCAAGCCCGTGATCGGTCGGCAGCTCGATGTTGATCGACAGGCGGTCGGCATAGAGCCCTGCCTCCTCGACCAGATGGGCAGAGGCCTCGGGGATCGTCTTCAGGTGAATATAGCCACGAAAATCATGCTTGGTCCTCAAGTCGCGGGCGACCTTGACCATCTCCGCCATCGTGTCGTCAGACGAGCGGATGATACCGGACGACAGGAACAGACCCTCGATGTAATTGCGCCGATAGAACTCGATCGTCAGCCACACCACTTCATCCGGCGTGAAGCGCGCGCGCTCCACATTGCTCGAAGAACGATTGATGCAGTAGGCGCAGTCGTAGATACAGAAATTGGTGAGCAGGATCTTCAACAAGGAGATGCATCGACCATCCGGTGCATAGGCATGGCAGATGCCCGAACCCTCCGTCGAACCGAGACCGCCGGAGGCCGCGGAGTCGCGCTTGGTCGTCCCGCTCGAAGCGCAGGAGGCATCGTATTTCGCAGCGTCGGATAGGATGGCAAGACGTTCTTTGAGCGACTTCTTCATAAGAATGTTCTCTAAATGTTCTGCTGCGCCTCGTCAAGGAAGCGACGTGCGACATTCTGTCCAGCAACGCGCCAAGCTATTGGCTCCATTGCCAAATCCATTCCAAATTGGACGACCGGTAATCGAATGTCGAAAACTCTGGAAATTGCGCCGACCATTCTGCTATAGTCGCTTCCAACGTGATTTGTGACTGGTTCCGCAGCTTTGCTTCGGAACCTGTTTTCTTTTGTGTCCGCTGCGGCGGCCATGAAGACGAAGGAAGAGGACATGGTAGACAAGGTACCGATGACGCAGAACGGCTTCGTCCGGCTCAACGAAGAGTTGCGCTGGCGCCAGCAGGAAGAGCGTCCGCGCATCATCGAGGCGATTGCAGAGGCGCGCGCCCATGGCGACCTTTCCGAGAATGCGGAATATCACGCAGCCAAGGAAGCGCAGAGCCACAACGAGGGTCGCGTCGGCGAGCTCGAAGATCTGATTGCGCGCGCGGAGGTCATCGACCTCTCGAAGATGTCCGGCTCCAAGATCAAGTTCGGCGCAACCGTCAAGCTCATCGACGAGGACACCGACGAAGAGAAGACCTACCAGATCGTCGGCGATCAGGAAGCCGACGTGAAGGCCGGCCGCATCTCGATCTCCTCCCCGATCGCGCGCGCGCTGATCGGCAAGGAAGCAGGCGATAGCATTGAAGTCGTCGCCCCCGGCGGCTCCAAGGCCTACGAGATTCTCGCGGTCAATTGGGGCTGATGCACTGGGCGCCGTGATGCCGAAGACAAAAAGCTACGTGGACCCTGCAGGGGTCCACGTTATCGCGCCCAACTTCAAGCAACGGCTCTCCGGCGTCACCTCGACGATCATCCAGCTCGTTCCGGTGCAGAACCGCCTCGGCCAGAAGGTCGCGGTTCTTGGTCCCGGTCTGCCACCGCACCTGCCGTATCTGCGTTTCCGCGATCTCTGGAAGCTCTGGCGCGCGCCTGATGGCAGCAAGAATCGCGTCTGGCATGCGCGTCGCAATCTGGAAATGCTGCCGGGCATCGTCCTGCGCGACATTCTGCGCATGCCGTTGAAGCTCGTCTTCACCTCCGCCTCTCAGCGCAAGCACTCCGGCTGGACCAAGCTCCTGATCCGCCAGATGGACGCCGTAATCGCGACGAGTGCAAAAACTGCAGGCTATCTCGAAGTGCCAAGCACCGTCGTCATGCACGGTATCGACTGCGACATCTTTCGTCCCGCGGATGACAAACCGGAAGCAAAGCGCGCTTGCGGCCTCGACCCGACCCTCAGTTACATCGGCTGTTTCGGCCGCATCCGCCACCAGAAGGGCACCGACCTCTTCATCGACGCGATGATCGAATTCCTCCCCTCTCATCCCGGTTGGGCAGCCATCGTTGCCGGTCGCGCCACCGCAAAGCACATCGACTTCGAAAACGGGCTGAAGGCCAAGGTCAAGGCAGCAGGCCTCGCCGACCGCGTCCTTTTCGTCGGCGAGCACAAGAACATCGCCGACTGGTACCGTGCCCTCGACCTTTTCATCGCCCCTCAGCGCTGGGAAGGCTTCGGTCTGACCCCCCTGGAGGCCATGGCAACGGGCGTGCCGGTGGTGGCGACCGATGTCGGAGCATTTTCGGAACTGATCGTCGAGGGTGAGACCGGAGCAGTCATCCCTGCTAACGACTTGCCCAAAATGCTGTCCGCGACCTCGACATTGCTGGAAGACCCCGACGCCATCCACCGTTGGGGTGATATTGCGCAGCGGCATGTCACCCGGAGATTTGCCCTTGAAGGCGAGGCAACATCTCTCGGCGCCCTCTATGGCAAGGTTGCGGCATCCAGCGCATGACGCCCGAGCAGCGGCAATCGAACCCGGCCCGAGTGAACACCGAGAGAGCAATGAAAGCACTGGTTATCAATCTCGAGGCTGCCGTGGAAAGGCGGATCTTCCAGGAAAGGCAACTGAGCCACCTGAACATCGCCTTCGAGCGGATGCCTGCCTTCGACAAGAACGCCGGTGAAACTGCGGACAGTCCGTATTGGGACACCTGGGAGCGGCCTCTTGGACGTGCCGAGCGGGCCTGTCTGCTCAGTCACCAGCAGGCATGGCAGCGCGTCGCCGACCAGAACGAACCGATGCTGGTATTGGAAGATGATGCCATTCTCTCCGCCAGGGTCCCGACCATGCTCGACAGTCTCGATAGAGCAATCGACATGGATTTCGTCACGCTTGAGACCCGCGGCCGCAAGAAGCTTCTCTCACGCGCAATGGCACACAGTCCGAAACTGAAGCGGCTTTATCAGGATCGCTCGGGAGCCGCGGCCTACATTCTATGGCCGAGCGGCGCGCGCAAGCTGCTAGCCGCGACCGAGACGACCTGCGGCCTGGCGGATGCCGTGATCTGCGCCTGCTACAGCCTCGATGCCTATCAGGCCGTTCCGCCGCTTGCCTTCCAGAGCGACCGGGCCGCAGCGGAAGAGGTCATGGTGCCGCTTAAGACCAGTTCCTCCATCACGCCGGGAACTGCTGTCCGAAAGAAAGGCAACTGGCGCCACCGCTTGCGCCGCATTCGGGCCCAGTGGAGGATGGGCTTGCGCCAGCTCCAGGTTCTGGGCCGCGCAGAGCGCGTCCTACTCACGGTGGAGCGTCGGGACTTCGACTACCTTGGCCAGCTGGCCGATATCAGCTCGACCACCAACCCGTCCGCTCGCGGTGATGCAAGGCTCTGAGCCGGGCAAAAGCGGTGTCTTCGACCTGCAGCCGGTCAAACACGGTTTTCAGAATAAGGCCGACAGCACCTTTCTCCATAATAGGATCCAGGCGCCAGCGCATGTTGCGCAAGGTATCGTCCGTGCCGATGGTGAAGCAGGACAGCCCCGAGAACAGCGGAATGAGTTCATCTTGAACCTGCGCCATCTTCACAGGAGATAGCGGAACCGGCTGCCCGTCTGCCAAGACCCGTTCGCTCTCATAAATCTTCACGGTGTTGACCAGCAGTGAGACCAGCGTGGCGAGCGCCCGCGTCTCTCCGTCGGACGCATGGTCGGCGAAGGTGTCGGTTGCCGAGACAAGCCAACGCAGATTGAGCGCATCGCAGAGATAAGCGCCCTCCTCCGTCCATAGCTCTGAAAACTGCGCGAATACCCTGTCGGTATCCACTCCGCGCCGCAGGAGTACGATGAGTTTGGCATGGTGCCAGAGCAACTCGGGCTGGCCGGCAAATTCCGCCCTGAGGTTCTCAAGGTGCTCGTCGAGCGACTTCGCCGAGCCACGTGTCTGCCTCGGTCCGTCGCCATTCACCAGCGTCGATTTCATGGCTGTGAAATCGCCAGAGGATTTGACATGCTTCGCCCCGCCCAGGCGCTTGCGATGCCAGTTCAGAGAGAAGAAATGCTCAATTGCCGACTTCTTTCGCGCCAACGTGCTCACCCATGTTTTGTCTATGAATTCCTGTGGCTGGCTGGCCCGACCTGCGGGTGGACCTCAGATTTCCACCAGGCCAACCTTTTTCACCTGCCGGATGGTCAGCATTGTCCTGACAGTGTCGACATGCTCGTTCGCCGTCAGCACCTCGATGACGAAATCCTGGAACCTGGTCAGGTTCTCCGCCACGCAATGGAGCAGGAAGTCGCTGTCGCCGTTCACCATCCAGGCCTGGCGAACGATCGGCCAGCTGTCGGTCGCCGCCGCGAAGGCCTTCAGATTGGCTTCCGACTGGTGCTTCAGGCCCACCATGCAGAAGGCGACGAGGTCGTAGCCCAGCCGACTGGCATTCAAGTCTGCGTGATAGCTTTCGATCACGCCGGCCTCTTCGAGCTTGCGGACCCGCCTCAGGCAGGGCGGCGCTGATATCCCGACGCGCTCGGAGAGTTCCACATTCGTCATCCGTCCATCCCGCTGCAGTTCCTTCAGGATCCTGAGGTCGATGGCGTCGAGTTCTACCTTGAGCACGGCCGCTCCTTTTGATGCTGTGTGCGTTTATCTACTCCAACCGGCGCAATAGGCAAGAATCCGGCGCGCTCACGCACAATTATTGCGTGGCATGGCAATGCCCTGTTGCTAATGCGAGCCCGCGCCTTGAATTGCGCCGCGCTTCGATCCTAAATGGGCGCCAGTTGCGCGAGGACCGGACGAGACCCATATCGAGGCCCCGGTCTGCCCCCGTCGATCGAGGACTGCGCGTTGAAAGGAAGCGACATGACTGCCCGCCACACCAAGGTGCTGATCATCGGCTCCGGCCCTGCCGGCTACACAGCAGCGATTTACGCTGCCCGCGCCATGCTGAAGCCGGTCCTCATCGCCGGCATGGAACAGGGTGGCCAGTTGATGATCACGACGGATGTCGAGAACTATCCGGGCTTTGCCGATCCGATCCAGGGCCCCTGGCTGATGGAACAGATGCTCAATCAGGCCGTCCATGTCGGAACCGAGATCGTCAGCGACCTCGTCACCGAAGTCGACACCATCAATCGTCCCTTCACCGTCAAGACCGACAGCGGCCAGGTCTGGACGGCCGATACGCTGATCATCTGCACGGGCGCCAAGGCGAAATGGCTCGGCATCGAAAGCGAACAGCATTTCCAGGGCTTTGGCGTCTCCGCCTGCGCCACCTGCGACGGCTTCTTCTATCGCAACAAGGACGTGATCGTCGTCGGCGGTGGTAACTCCGCCGTAGAGGAATCCCTCTACCTCTCACACATCGCGAAGTCGGTCACCGTCGTGCATCGCCGCGACAGCTTCCGCTCGGAAAAGATCCTGCAGGAGCGCCTCTTCGCCAAGGACAATATCCGTGTTCTCTGGAACACCACCGTCGAGGAAATCACCGGCGCGCCCGCCAAGCCGCCCATGCCGCCGTCGGTCTCTGGCGTCAGGCTCAAGGACCAGCTCACGGGCGCCGTCACCGACATGCCAATCGACGGCGTCTTCGTCGCCATCGGCCATGCGCCGGCCGTCGAACTGTTCAAGGGCAAACTCAAGATCAAGTCCAACGGCTATCTCTGGACTGCCCCCGACTCGACCGCGACCGACGTGCCCGGCATCTTCGCCGCCGGTGACGTGACCGATGATATCTACCGTCAGGCGATCACCGCCGCCGGCATGGGATGCATGGCGGCGCTGGAAGCCGAACGCTACCTGTCGGCAATCCCGGTGGATGCGCAGCAAGCCGCGGAGTAGACGACATGAGAGGGGGTGGCATGCCGTTGGACTGGGACAAACTGCGCATTTTCCACGCGGCTGCCGAGGCCGGGTCCTTCACCCACGCCGCCGACAAGCTTCATCTCTCCCAGTCGGCGATCAGCCGCCAGGTTTCGTCTCTGGAACAGGATATCGGCGTCAAGCTCTTTCACCGCCATGCCCGCGGTCTGATCCTGACCGAACAGGGCGAACTGCTCTATCGGACGGCGCATGACGTCCTGATGAAGCTGCAGACAGTGAAAATGCAGCTCACGGAAACGACCGAAAAGCCGAGCGGCAAGTTGCGCGTCACGACCACCGTCGGCCTCGGCCAGGGCTGGCTCACCGACAAGGTGCAGGAATTCCTGCAGCTCTATCCGGAAATGTCGATCCAGCTGATCCTCGATAACGAGGAACTGGACGTCAACATGCGCCATGCCGACTGCGCTATTCGCCTGCGCCAGCCGCAGCAGTCGGACCTGATCCAGCGTAAACTGTTCACGGTGCATATGCATGTCTATGCGGCGCCGTCCTATATCAACCGCTACGGCGAGCCGCAGTCGATCGAGGATCTCGACAACCACAAGATCATTTCCTTCGGCGAACCCGCGCCGAACTATCTGCTCGACGTCAACTGGCTGGAAACGGCCGGCCGCTCGTCCGACAATGCCCGAATGCCGCATCTGCAGATCAACAGCCAGACTTCGATCAAGCGCGCCTGCCTGCTCGGCATCGGCATCGCCATGCTGCCGGACTACATCGTCGGCCGAGATCCCGGCCTCGTACAACTTGCAATTCCGGCTGACATCCCCTCCTTCGACACATATTTCTGCTATCCCGACGAGATCAAGAACGCCGCGAAGCTCAAGGCTTTCAGGGATTTTATTGTCGCCAAGGCCCGAAACTGGAACTTCTGAGGCAGCCATTGCGCTGCCTTTTTGCATCTCCGGCACACAGGCCTGCAACTCACGCATGTCTGACATGCATAAAAAAGCATTGTTCCCTGCACAAAAAACCACCATATCGCACACAGCTGATGCACATGGTGGCTTTTTCCTCCCAGTTCCACCGCAGCAGCTGTTCCCCTCTGGAGGTTTTTGACCTTCACAATTTAAAGGGCCCTGGTTTTCCGGTGGCCCTCTTTTTTTGTTTTCTCGATGGAACGATAAGTCCGATTCCACGTTAATGCGTCAGGCTGAACTGACGCCGTCTGCACAACTGCGGGCGCCGGTGTTCACGCCGCCGCAAACTTGATTTGGTTGCTCGCATTGGAGGGGACATGTTCCTGGAGGACGTGATGAAGGCGCTGGCACACCCGGCCCGTATGGAAATGTTGATCTGGTTGAAAAAGCCGATGGAATTTTTCGGCGTCCCCGAGGACGACGCTGTTGACGGCATCAGCGCCGGACAGTTCGAGCGTTCGGGCCTCTCCCAGTCTGCCGTGTCCGCCCATCTCGCAACCCTGCAACGTGCCGGCTTGATCAGCTCCAAGCGCGTCGGACAGCGTGTCCTCTATCGTCGCAACGAAGATGCCATTGCAGAGTTCGTCAAGACCTTGAATGGAACACTCTGAAGTCCCACATCGGGCTTCCCAATGAACCTTCCCATCATTGGAAACTCCCGAGAGGTTTCATGTCCAAGCTTTTTGAACCGACATCCGTCGGCGGTATTCCGCTTTCCAACCGCATCGCCATGGCGCCGCTGACGCGCAATCGTTCGCCGGGCGCCGTCCCGAACGATCTGAACATCGAATACTATCGCCAGCGCGCAACCGCCGGCCTGATTATCAGCGAAGGCACGGCAATCACCCATCAGGCGCAAGGCTATGCCGATGTGCCGGGTCTCTACAAATCCGAAGCCATCGAAGGCTGGAAGAAGGTGACCGACGCTGTGCATCAGGCGGGCGGCAAGATCGTCACCCAGATCTGGCATGTCGGCCGCATCTCCCACACCAGCCTGCAGCCTGAAAACGGCAAGCCGGTTGCCCCCTCCTCCATTGCCGCCAAGTCCAAGACCTATGTCCTGAACGCCGACGGCTCCGGCGCATTCGTGGAAACGTCCGAGCCCCGTGCGCTCGAGACCGCCGAACTTCCCGGCATCATCGAGGACTATCGCAAGGCGGCCCGTGCGGCAGTCGAGGCGGGTTTCGACGGTGTCGAGATCCACGCGGCCAATGGCTACCTGCTCGAGCAGTTCATGCGCACCAACAGCAACCAGCGTACGGATGAATATGGCGGCTCGATCGAGAACCGCATCCGCCTGACGCTGGAAGTCGTCGAAGCCGTGATCAAGGAAATTGGCGCCGACAAGACCGGCATCCGCATTTCGCCGACCACGCCGGCCAACGACGTCTCCGACCCCGATCCCAAGGCCGTCTACACCGCGCTCGTGGAAGCGCTGGCGAAACACGATCTGGCCTTCGTGCATGTCATCGAAGGCGCGACCGGCGGCCCGCGTGACGTTCTGCCCTTCGACTGGAAGGCCCTGAAGGCCGCCTATCGTCACGCCGGCGGCAAGGGTGCCTGGATCGTCAACAACGGCTATGACCGCGCCTCGGCGATTGAGGCTGTCGACAGCGGCTACGCCGATCTCGTGGCCTTCGGCCGCCCCTTCATTGCCAACCCGGACCTCGTCCGTCGCCTGAAGGAAAATGCCGCGCTTAATCCTCTGGATCAGGCCACGTTGTATGGCGGTGGGGCCCAGGGTTACACCTCCTATCCGGCACTCGCCTGATACACAGAGGGCTCCCGCGAACCGGGAGCCCTCATTCTTTGTGGATGTTCAGCAAGCTCAACGACGAAACGCCACCCGCCAGACAAGGTTTGCTGCAAGCAATCCCATCACCAGCCCGTTGACGGGATGCAGGGCCCCGATCAGCGGCTGCGCCTGACCAATGGCCGCCAAGGTGACCTGAAGCAGGTAGAGGGCGAACAGGCCACTGGTCATCGACCGATACTCGCGCAGGCCTGCGACGAGCGACATCAGGAAGAGCCCTACGATCACAAGGCCGACAGCACCACCGGTGGCCGCATGCGCCTCCCACCCGCCTCCCGCCCCGAAGACGGTCATTCCGGCAAGAAAGAACTGGACGGCGATCCCGACGAGGGTGAGAACCGCAAGAGCGCGGAAGCCAAGGCGAGGCATGGAGGAAACGGACGCCGCGCCACTCATTGTCCGCCTCCAGCGACCAGCCGAGCGCCCTCTGAAGCAGTCATGGCTCCGGGCTTGGGAGCGCAGCCGAGGCTCTCCAGCGTGGCCTTTACGGCGTGGTCGATCGGCGTCTGCGGCTCCGCGGCGAGAAACTGGCGAAGCGCGCCATTGTCGAGCCGGATCGTTTCTCGCCACAGATACCGCATTTCATGCAGTTCCTTGATCAGCGGCACGAAGGGACGGGCAAGGCCGGCCAGCCGCCAGGGAAAGCCGAACGAGAGGATATTGGGTCGCCCGACAGCCCTGCCGATCGAACGGACCATCTGCATCCCGTCATGATCGTAGAAACCCTCCATATGGAAGCGGGCAAAGCGCGGCAATTCATCTGCCCGGTCGAGAAGCCGTACAAAGGTTTCCGCCACATCCGGCAGATAGGCCCAGGCGTGCCCAATGCCCTTGCGGCCGGGATTGAGGACGAAGCGCACGGGCTTGCCCGGTTGAACCATGGCCTGTGCAAACCAGTTATTGCCGGCGTCAGGTCCGAAGAAGTCCCCGGCCCGGACAATGATCACAGGCACGCCCTCGCCGGCCGCCTGCTCGAGACGCTGCTCGAGCTCGACACGGATCCTGCCCTTCACCGTCTGCGGCGCCTGGCGGCTGTCCTCCTTCAGAAGCGGAAAAGTGTCAGCGCCGAAATTGTAGATCGTGCCCGGCATCAAGATACGCGCGCCCACGGTGGTTGCCGCTGCGATCGTGTTGTCGATCATCGGCAGCACGAGTTCGCTCCAATTGCGGTAACCCGGCGGATTGACGCCATGAACGATCACGCTGGCACCCTGCGCGGCACGCAGCACGTCGTTTGCGATCATCGCATCCCCGGATACCCATTCGTAACTCGGGCGCGTCAGGCTCTGCTTCTCTGGCGTCCTGTGCATGGCACGAACGCGGTAACCGCGCTGCAGCAGGGCTTCGGCAAGTGCACCGCCGAGGCCGCCGGTGGCACCGAGCACAAGTGCCAGGGGGGCCTGAAGCGAAGTCGTTGCAAGGTCTGTCATCGTCATCTCCTGTGGTTTGAACTGGAGTGATTTTGCCATCCTCGATCGATATTCAAAATTGCCAAAGAATGTTCATATGATATACAAAAATGTATGGCGCTCGATCAAATCAGCTGGGATCATTACCGCACCTTTCTCGCCGTCCTCGAAACGGGGTCGCTGTCCGCAGCCGCGCGCGCCCTCGGGCTCACACAACCGACGGCAGGCCGACACATCGAGGCGTTGGAGCAAGCCTTCGGGGCACCTCTCTTTCTGCGCACCCAACAGGGACTGCTGCCGACCGAAAAGGCCTTGGCGATGCAGGCGCACGCGAAGACCATGGCCGCCATGTCCTCGGCCCTTGCCCGCATCGCCTCCGGTGACATGGAGGACGTGCGCGGCACTGTTCGCATCAGCGCAAGCGAAGTGATCGCCGCAGAAACGCTGCCGCCCATCCTCGCCCGACTTCAGGAGGCCCACCCGCACCTGGAGATCGAACTGTCCGCCTCCGATCTGATCGAGGACCTGCTGCAGCAGGAAGCGGATATCGCCATCCGCATGGTGCGGCCCACCCAGGCCGCTCTGCTCAGCCGTCGCATAGGGCTCATCTCGCTCGGCTTTCACGCACATCGCAGCTATCTCGACCGCCACGGTATTCCGCAATCGCTGGAGGAACTGACGAAGCATCGCCTGATCGGCTTCGATCGGCAGCTCGCGTATATCCGGGATCTGCTGAAAACTCGTCCGCATCTCGCAGACGTGACATTCGACTTCCGCGCCGACAGCAATCTCGTTCAGCTGGCGGCAATCCGCGCCGGCCTCGGGATCGGCATGTGCCAGCATGCGATCGGCGTCCGCGATCCGAACCTGGTGGAGGTCCTGCCAGGCACACTCGACTTGGCACTCGAGACCTTCGTGGTGATGCATGAAAATCTGAAAACGGTGCCGCGGTTTCGCGCCACCTTCGACGCCCTGGTCTTCGGTCTCGGCGACTGGATCAGGGTCGACAAAGGCAAGGATTCTGACCGCTCACCAAACTGAATCGGGACGTGAACGGACCCGGCCAAACATTTGATCCGACTCAATTGTCCGGATCAGGGAGATGGCGGCGCTTCGCCCTCGAAGCTGTCGACCACTTCCACCTCGGGGCGGTCCCCTCCGTCGCTGTATTCCTCGTGCCAGCGACCGCTTTCGTCCTGATAGCTGATCGTCACGCTTTCGTCTCCGACCTGCTGCTCGGCCATGACGATCCTGACCGCCTCCAGGGCCTGGTCATGCGTCGCGAAGGCTTCCGAATAGACGCCTCCCAGGCGATAGGCCCAGCCTCCATCATGTTGGACGATCTCGTAAATGATCTTCACCATGGCCTTTTTCCTCCTCCACCGGGAGTATTCCATCAAATCCGGCAGACCGCAAATCGAAGCTGGAAAGGTCTGGAACAGGCCGCGCTGCTACCCGTTTCCTGCGCAAGCCATCACAAGGAACGAGCCGTGTCCCTCATCAGACAGGAAAGACTTCTCCTCATCCCGATTGCCCTCGCCATCATTGCCTGGTTCTCCGAACATGCGGTGCTGGAAATGGGACAGGCGGCCTCTCTGATCGGCGCTGCGGTCCTGATCGCTGCCATCGTCGTTGGTTCGATGCGCGTCGCCCATCACGCCGAGATCCTCGCGCACAAGGTCGGCGATCCCTATGGCACGATGATCCTGACGCTCTCGGCCGTCGCCGTGGAAGTCCTGATCCTCGCCATCATGATGAACAACGGCGCGTCACCCACCCTGGTGCGCGACACGATCTATTCGGCCGTGATGCTCGACATCAATGGCATCCTCGGCCTCGCCGCCCTTCTGGGCGGCTTGAAGCACGGCGAGCAGTCCTACAACGACGACAGTGGCAAGACCTATGGCGTGATGATCCTGACGGCCATGGGGATCTCGATGATCGTGCCTGAATTCGTGCCCCGCGACCGCTGGCAATACTATTCCGTCTTTACCATCGGCGCGATGATTGCCCTCTATGCCCTCTTCCTGCGCATGCAGGTGGGCACGCACAGCTACTTCTTTTCCTACAGCTATCCCGGCCGTCAATCCGGTCGCCCCTGGGACCAAAAGTCGGCAACAGCCCAAGGCGAAGGGGCCCCTGCCGCTGAAGAAGCGCAGGAGGGATCAACCGTATGGTCCATCGCCGTGATCCTCTTCGGCGTCGTCCTGATCGGTGTGCTCGCCGAAATCATGTCCGTCATGATGGATGCCGGCCTCAAGGGCACCGGCGCACCGGTTGCCCTGACCGCGATCCTCGTGGCCGGCATCTCGGCTGCCCCCGAAATCCTGACCGCCCTGCGCGCGGCCCTGCGAAACCGCATGCAGGCCGTCGTCAACATCGCGATGGGCGCGTCCCTCTCGACGGTCATCCTGACGGTGCCGGTCATGGAGGCGATTGCGCTCTATACGGGGCAGCCCTTCGTCATGGCCATGACCCCGGTACAGACGACGATGGTCGCCATTACCCTCGTTGCGGCAGCCATCAATCTCAACGACGGCGAGACAAATGCGATCGAAGGCATGACCCATTTCGTCCTCTTCGCCACCTTCATCATGCTTGCCTTCCTGGGTCTCTGATTCGCCATGCGTCCCACGTCCCTGCGACATCCGGGCACGGATCCGTGAGCACTTTTGCTCGGAACTTTTGGGGAAAACTGCCGTTCCTTCCGCACGGATCGGCCTCCAATGGGCCTCCCGCCGCATTCTCAACATGATGCGGATGATGATCGCCGCCGCGGGTCACCGGGGGGCCAACTCGGGAGTCGAACGTGAAGAGATTGGATGTGATCGACGGCATGCGGGGTTACTTCCTCGTCTTCATGCTGATCAACCACCTGGTGTTCACGGGGGGCCTTTGGCTCGTTGAAATCAACCACCGCAACCTCGCCTTCGTCGAAGATGCGCAAGGCTTCGTCTTCCTGTCGGGCCTGCTGACCGGCATGGTCTACAGCCGCAAGATGATGAAGGACGGCTATGCAGTTGGCCGTGACAGGATCTGGTCACGGGCGCTTGAGCTTTATCGTTATGCCATGGCGATCGTCCTGATCGTTCTCGCTCTTCAGCTGATCCTGCCGGGCGCCGTTTCCGCATGGGAAAACTGGCTGGGCGATGCAAGCTTGCTCAACCCGAGCTCGCTGGCGCCCATCGCGACCTTTCTGGTCCAGCCGACCTTCATGGACATCCTGCCGCAGTACATTGCCTACATGATCTTTGCGCCTGTCGTGATTTGGCTCTGCCTGCGCGGCCACTGGCTGGGTGTCGCTATCGGCTCCCTGCTCGTCTGGCTAGCAGCCCAACTAGGGCTGCATCGCATCGTCACTTACCCGATCGATGCCTGGCTGGCCGGCGCACCGGATGAAGAAGGCTTGCGCGTCTCCTTCAACCTGCTTGGCTGGCAGATCGTCTTCTTCGCGGGCATCATCGCAGGCACGCTTACCTCGATGAAAAAGATCGAATGGCAGAAGGTCTTCGATCCCAATCACACCACGCTCGCCTGGACGGCGCTTGCCATCACCCTCTTCTTCCTGCCGCTCCGCGTCGCGACCGCCCACGGCTTCATGCCGGGCTTCGTGCTGGAAAAATTCGGCCTCATGGAAGTGCGCGCCGATTTCGGCCCGGTCTACCTGATCAACTTCGCAGCCGTCGCCTATGGCCTCGCCTGGATCCTGATCGCTGGCCCGCGTCACGAGAATGCGCTGATCCGCAAGATCGCCTCGACGCTGACAAGCCTGTTTACGCTGAACTTCTTGCAACTGCTCGGTCGCCATTCGCTGCAGATTTATGTCTGGCACGTTCTGATCGTCTACGCGGTCTATTACATCGATGCACGCACGCCGGAACTGTCGCAGCTGACCAAGACCGTCATCACCTTTGCGGCACTCGGGATCCTGGCCCTTCCCGCCCTGTGGCGAGACCGGGAGAAGATCTTTGCCAATGCCCCCTATCTCGGCAGTTGGATGAAGACGCCGGCATGAGATCAGACACTTTGAGAGCGGGCCCTAGGGCCCGCTTTTTTTCGTTTCCTGCCGGCCTTGCTCACCGATGGATAAAGCAAGCGTGATCCGCGGTGCCCTGCCGATCGGGAGCTTTCGTCCCATCTGACGCGTTGATTGGGTCCAATCATCACACCAGGAGGAATTGATGAAGCGTCTCCCCCATATTCTCGCCAGAACCATGCTGAGCTTGAGCGTTGCAACCTTGCCGGCATTTGCCCAGCAGGCCGGAACGCCGGCCCAGACAAGTGCCCCGAACGCGCCCGACCAGCAGCCGGCTTTCGGCGGCCAGACCCGCGCACCTCAACCTGCCGAAACGGTCAATATTCAGACCGAGGTAGTGGCTGAAGGCCTGCCGCATCTCTGGGCCATGGAATTCCTGCCCGATGGCCGCATGCTGGTGACCGCCAAGCAAGGCGCCATGCACATCATCGGCACCGACGGCAAAGCCGGCCCGGAGATCGCCAACGTCCCCGAAGTCCTCGCCGACGGCCAGGGCGGGCTGCTCGACGTTGCGCTCGCCCCGGATTATGAGACTTCGGGCAAAATCTTCTTCTCTTTCTCCGAACCCCGTGACGACGGCAACGGCACCTCGGTCGCCTCGGCACGTCTGGTCGCAGACGAACAGGGTGGCGGCGCATTGGACGATGTCAGCGTGATCTTCCGCCAAACGCCCAGCTACGACGGCAACAAGCATTTCGGCTCCCGTCTGGTCTTTGGCCCGGAGGGGCAACTCTACGTGACCGTCGGCGAGCGCTCCGATGCAGAACCGCGCGTCCAGGCCCAGGACCTGCAGAGCGGATTGGGCAAGATCTTCCGCATCAGCCAGACCGGCGAGGCTCTGCCCGACAATCCCTTTGCCGGCGAGGACGGCGCACTGCCCGAAATCTGGTCGCTCGGCCATCGCAACCTGCAGTCCGCAGCCTTGGACGGCCAAGGCCGCCTCTGGACGGTCGAGCATGGCCCCAAGGGCGGCGATGAACTGAACCTGCCCGAGGCCGGCAAGAACTACGGCTGGCCGGAAGTCACCTACGGTGTCGAATACAGCGGTGCAGCCGTCGGCGACGGCGTCACGCAGATGGCCAATACCGAGCAGCCCGTCTACTACTGGGACCCGGTCATCGCGCCCTCGGGCATGGCCTATTATGACGCCGATGCCATTCCGGAATGGAAAGGCGCCTTCCTCGTCGGCGGCCTCGTCAGCCAGGGCGTAGTCGTGTTGCACATGGAAAACGACCGGGTGAAGCATGAGGAGCGCGTCGCCCTGGACGCCCGCATCCGCGACGTGAAAGTTGGCCCGGACGGCGCCGTCTACGCCGTCACCGAACAGCGCGGCGGCGGCAATTCGACGATCATCAAGCTCACCAAGGCCTGATCAACCTTCCGCCTCTGGCTGTGGAAGTCAGAGGCGGAATGCCAGTGGATGATCCACAAGGGCACGGTCCACCGTGACAAGCATAAGCCCTTCAACGTGACACTGCGCAAGCAGTAGCCGGTCGAAAGGGTCGCGAGTGGGTGGCTCAGGATCGAGTGTGTGCAGAACGTGCGCGACTTCGATCCCCAGGATCTCAAGGCCGCCCGACCTGACATTAGAAGGCATATCAGACACGGGCACGCCCACGTCCAGCTTGCCGAGCCTGCTTTTGATTGCAATTTCCCAAAGCGTGGCGACGCTGACAAATCCAGTGAATTGACCCAAGCGGAAATAATTGCTGATAGCCGGAAACTGGCGCTCGAAATCCTGCCTCAGAAGGGCGAGAAGTACATAAGTGTCCAGCAGCAGACGCGGCACTAGGGAAGCGGCCTGAGAAGAAAGTCTTCCGGGAGAGGATCATCGAAGTCCTCGGCGATATAGGGAACGGGATTCTCGACACCGATCGAACGCAGGTGGGCCTGCATAGCCTCCCAATTGATCCCGCCTTTCGGCTTGACGTCCCCAACAGTCTCCACATGCGGCACAAGATCCAGAACCGGCTTGCCGTCCCGTGTCACAGTCACGACCTCGCCCTGCTCGACCGCACGCGCGAGCGCATCCAGATCACGTGTGGCTTCCTGCAGGCTGACGGTCTTCATGCAACCGAAGATATCACAAGGCCTCCCCTCCCTCAACAAAGCCGGAAAATGCAAAAAGGGCCCGCCTGACGGCGAGCCCTCCCAAAAACCGATAAGCCTCGGAGATTACTTCAGCGAGGCGCAGAAGCGCTGGATGCGGCTGCAGGCCTCCTCCAGCTTGTCGTTCGAGGTCGCGTAAGACACGCGGAAGTTCGGGCCAAGGCCGAAGGACGAGCCATGCACGGTGGCGACGCCCTCGGTTGCCAGCAGTTCCATGACGAAGTCCTCGTCATTGGCGATGACCTTGCCCGACGGCGCCGTCTTGCCGATGAGTGCTGCGCAAGACGGATAGACATAGAAGGCGCCTTCCGGCTTGGGGCATACGATACCGGAAGCCTGGTTGAGCATCGAGACGACGAGGTCACGGCGCTCCTCGAAGGCCTTCTTCGATTCCGTGATGAAGTCCTGCGGACCGTTCAGCGCCTCGACGGCTGCCCACTGGGCAACCGAGCAGGCGCCTGATGTCTGCTGGCCCTGGATCATGTCCATGGCCTTGATCAGCGGCAGCGGGCCGGCGGCATAGCCGATACGCCAGCCGGTCATCGCATAGGCCTTGGAAACGCCGTTCATCGTCAGCGTGCGCTCATACAGCGCAGGTTCGACCTGGGCCGGCGTGTAGTAGACGAAGTCGCCGAAGACGAGATGTTCGTACATGTCGTCGGTCAGCACCCAGACATGGCTATGCTTCATCAGCACGTCGGTCAGCGCCTTCAGCTCTTCCTTGCTATAGGCAGCACCCGACGGGTTCGACGGCGAGTTGAACATGAACCACTTGGTTTTCGGCGTGATCGCCTTGTCCAGCTGCTCGGCGGTCAGCTTGAAATTGTTCTCGAGCGTGGTCTCGACATAAACCGGCGTGCCGCCGCAGAGCGCAATCATTTCCGGATAGGACACCCAGAACGGTGCCGGGATGACGACTTCATCTCCTGGATTGATCGTCGCCATGAAAGCGTTGAAAAGAATCTGCTTTCCGCCGGTGCCGACGATCACCTGTTCCGGCTTGTAGTCGAGCCCGTTCTCGCGCTTGAACTTGTCGGCGATCGCCTTGCGCAGTTCCGGAATGCCGGCGACCGGCGTGTACTTCGTCTCGCCCCGAGCGATGGCGGCGACAGCCGCGTCCTTGATGTTCTGCGGCGTATCGAAGTCGGGCTCGCCGACGGAGAGCGAAATGACGTCTTTCCCCTGCGCTTTGAGTTCCCGGGCCATCTGCGTGACGGCGATGGTCGCGGAAGGCTTGATGCGGGAAAGGGCGTCGGCGAGGAAAGCCATGTTTGCGTGTCCTGAGCTGATTGAACATCGACCCCGGTCCCCGGGGCCTCAGGTCCAAGCTCTATGGCGAAAGAACCCCTGCCTTTCAAGCCAAAAGCATCCAAAGGCAAAGAGATTTGCGTTACCGTGCCAATAGCTCGCAAGCGCCCCCGCATAGAGAACCGATTAAATCACAATTCGATGTGCGAAACGCCACATTTTCGTCGCTCTGCCGACGTGATCGCAGAGTTTCATGCGGCCAAGTCAACCTCACGAAGGTGCCGCGATGGACTACGAGTTTGAAGCCTGCACGCCCCCTTCCCGCCAGAGCCGTTCCCTTGCGTGGTTGGCAGCCGCCAGCGGCCTGGCTCTGGCCCTGTTCATGTTCGGCACTCCAGGGGCGGCGACTCCTCCGGAGCCCGTGCCTGTTACCGATACCCGGGCGGCTCCGGGTCCCCATGCGGACCGACTGACGACCGGAAGCATTGTCTCTGCGGCTCCGGTTCGGCTGGTGCACGTCCCGGCGTCGCATCCTGACAACCTTCCGCTGCCCCAGGGTGAACGCCATCTCCTCATTGTGCTGCTCTTCGCCTGCTTCGCCGTCATGGCTGCCGGTGGTTTCGCACTTTGGAAGCGAGGATGGCGCGACATGCTCCAGGCCACCCGGGGCGACCAGTCTTGATCGAGTAATGCTCTTGAGGACGCAACACAGGTCTTGAGCCGCGGACGGTCCTGTTCATTCCCGCTCCTCACGGCTTTGCCGATCGGCGTGCAAGACACCTCTTCACAATTCGGTCAGGCGGCGGAAGCAGCCCAGCCCCCGTCTTGCCGCCGGCATTTCCCTTCCCACATTGACGGAAGGAACATGGAACATGTCGGGACGAGGAGATGACGATGCAGAAACGGTCGGACGAGATCAAGCTTCTGGCGGCGTCCATTCTTGTACTCGCTCTCTCCCTCCCAGCCTCGGCACAGGACGAACATCAGGCCGGGGACGTGACGCTAAAAGTCACCACGATAGCCGGCGACCTCGAGCATCCCTGGTCCGTCGAAGTCTTGCCGGATGTAGCCTATCTCGTGACCGAGCGCCCCGGCCGCATGCGCATCATCCGAGACGGAAAGGTCAGCGAGCCTCTTCGCGGGCTTCCGAAGATCGCCGCCGTTGGTCAGGGTGGCCTTCTCGATGTGGCGCTGGCGCCCGACTTTGCCGAAACATGGCGCCTCTTCTTCACGGCCGCCGCCCCCGGCCCGGGCGGACAAGGCACCGCCGTCTTTTCTGCGCGCCTCAGCGATGACGAGCAGCGCCTCGAGGAGGTCGACCGCATCTTCCTGATGAACAAGCTGTCACGGGCCGGCCAGCATTTCGGATCGCGCATCGCGACTGCCGCCGATGGCAGCCTCTTCTTCGGCATCGGCGACCGGGGCGACGCCGATCGCGCCCAGGACCCCGAGGACCACGCCGGCAAGATCATGCATATCAACCCGGACGGCAGCGCGGCGACCGGAAACCCGGGAGGGCAGGCCCTGCCGGAAGTCTGGTCGAGCGGCCACCGCAATCCTCAGGGCCTCACGATCGACCCCGTCGACAACCGTCTCTACACTGTCGAGCACGGCGCCCGCGGTGGCGACGAGATCAACGCACCGCAGGCCGGCAACAACTACGGCTGGCCGGTGATCTCCTACGGCAAGCATTATTCAGGGGCAGAAATCGGTATCGGGCAGTCCGCCGACGGATACGAGCAGCCGCTCCACTATTGGGACCCCTCGATTGCACCGGGAGCGCTTGCCATCTACCGCGGCCCGATGTTTCCCGAATGGGATGGCGACTTCCTGGTCGCCGCCCTCAAATACCAGCTCCTCGCCCGCATCGAGCGCAGCGACGATGGCACCATTGGCGCTGAAGAACGTATGCTCGGCGGGGAATATGGTCGGATCCGCGACGTGAAAGTCGCGCCCGACGGTTCAATTCTGCTGGTGACCGACGAAGAGGACGGCCAATTGTTGCGCATCACGCGCGGCGATGAGAGCTGAAAGCCAGCCGACAAGGTCATCTGAGGGCCACAAGAAACCAAATCTGGGTCGAAGTGGCACCCAAATGGCTGCGGTTTCGACCCACAGTGAAAATCAAACACGGGAAATTTTCACCCGCAAAATTCCGTGTTTGCGCAGCCAATTCACCCGATCTCCATCGCAAGCGATGCAAATTTTCGGCGAAATGGCGCCAAGGGAGCTTGTCGAGCTCGCGAATCAGGCTGTTCGCACTGAAAACAAAGGACTCTCACCCATGAAAGGGTTAAAACTTTCGCTTGCCAATTTTCGACAAAGCAAGCACTCTTCGGCTGTTCGGGCAATTTTGCGAGCATGGGAAGACCTATAAAGTGATGCGCGCCGGGGACGCTATAACAACCCCGGGCAGACGAACTACAGTGGATGGAGACATGCACTTGGCTAGTCTGCGGTAACAGGGCCCCTTTCCTCCAATTTCGACAAATGCCTGTCGCTCACCCGCTCGCGGGTACATTGCAATGCTGCCCCGCCGAATATGGGCAGAGAGAAAAGGACCTGACGCATGGCCGAGACTGGCACTGTAAAATTCTTCAATACCGACAAGGGCTTTGGCTTCATCAAGCCCGACAATGGCGGTGCGGACATCTTCGTCCACATCTCCGCTGTTCAGGCATCGGGCCTGTCGGGTCTGACCGAAAACCAGAAGGTCAGCTTCGACACCGAACCCGATCGCCGTGGCAAGGGCCCTAAGGCCGTAAACCTGCAGATCTCCGGCTGATCTCATCCGGATTTCCACGAATTGCGGCCCGGCATTTTTGCCGGGTTTTTTCGTTCAGCCTGCGTTCAGACGACGCCTCATAGATTGCGATCATCGCCGGTGGCCCGAACAGCCAACACCGGCCATGGTTAGCCAAGGCTGAGGAACAGACGTCATGATGAAATTCGCGCAAAATGCACTTCTCGCGGCCGCAGTCACCCTGACGCCGATTGCTGCGGCAACGCAGGCCGAAGCCGGCGACCGGTATTATCGTCATCATCGTGGCGACGACGCCTTGGCGCTCGGCGTACTCGGTCTGGCCACGGGCGTCATCGTCGGTTCGGCACTCGCCAACCCGGCACCTCAGCGCCGTGTCTACGTGGATCGCCCGGTCTCCGTCTACGAGGAGCCGGATTATTACGTCGATGACTACCCGCCGCCCCCGCCGCGCAACAGCTATCGCCCGCGCCCTGTCTATCAGCAGCCGCAGCCGGTCTATCAGTCCTACGGCATCGAGCCCTGGACAGGCGCGTGGCATGACTACTGCTCGCAGCGCTACCGCAGCTTCAACCCGCGCACCGGCACCTTTGTCGGCTATGACGGCCGCACACATTTCTGCACGGCCGGCTGAGCCGGACCGTAACCGCACCGCAGAATGACAAAAGCGCCGGTCACCCGGCGCTTTTTCTCGTTCAAAGGCCCTGAATGAAAGGATTGGTGCGCCGCTCGTCACCGATCCGGCTCCCGGGCCCGTGCCCACAGATGAAACCGACATCGTCGCCGAGCGGAAGAACCTTGTCGCGGATCGAATTCATCAACGTCTGGTGATCACCGCCCGGCAGATCCGTGCGCCCGACGGAACCGCTGAACAACACGTCGCCGAGATGGGCGAACTTCTGGTCACGATTGAAATAGATGACATGGCCCGGCGCGTGACCCGGGCAGTGATAGACTTCGAACAGGTGATCGCCGAAGGACACCGTCTGACCGTGCTCGAGCCATTGGTCGGGAGTAACGCTGCGCAGCCCCTCAATCCCGTAGGTCGCGGCCTGCGTCTCGATCCGCTGCAACAGCGGCAAGTCGTCCTTGTGCGGCCCGATGATGGTGAGCCCGGTCTTTTCCTTGAGCTCGGCCGCGCCGCCTGCATGATCGAGATGGCCATGCGTCAGCCAGATCGCCTTCAGTTTGATAGCATTCTCCGAGATCACCTGCAGGATCACGTCCACGTCGCCACCTGGATCGACGATCACGCCTTCGCGTGTCTCGTCGTCGAAGAGGATGGTGCAGTTTTGCTGGAATGGGGTGACGGGGATGATGCCCGCTTGAATTTGTCCCATCGGCTGGCGGTCCTTTTCTCGCTTCGATAAGGCGCCTTAACACGCATTGGAAACGAGAGAAACCGTGGGCTGGTCCAGGTGCCGATCAGCGCGACAGGCCGTAGACCTGCGATACCGGCGATGCCGGAAGAATGGACGCCTGGGCGACCAGGAAGCTCGCAACCATGATCTTCGCGGTGAAGACGAGCACGGCAACAGGACGAAGGCTCGAAGTCTGGTTTGTAAGGTCGCGGTCCGTCATGGTCATAGTCCTCTTTCCTTGCGCCAGCCTCGCCGATGTGGCTTGTCCCGGGCTTGGCGCTTGATCACTGCCGGTGTAACGAGGCTGACGGCCATAGGTTTCGCAGCCTCGCCCGTATGCTGTGCGATCTGCGTAAATTTGTTGGAAATTTGCTACACTTGCGCATAGTTTTGCCTGCAATCCCCGCCAGTGAGACGGGGATGAACGGTCGGCCGCGCAAAGACGGTGCGGCCACGGGGGAAGCATCGGCCCTGAGCGATGATTGGATGAACCGGCGGTCGCGAGCGATTTGCGCGCGCCGGAGGAAAGGAATGACGAGCGTGGCCCGACAGTCTGCGACGAAGACTGCCAAGAAGACCCTGCCGGACCTGCCGGTGGTCGACGACAAGTCGATCGACTTCGAAACCATCGAAAGCCTGTTTTTTGCCTATCGTGATTTCGTGTCCGATCCAGACGCCATCCTGGCCAAGCTCGGCTATGGCCGCGCCCATCACCGCGTCGTCCACTTCGTCAGCCGCCGTCCGGGCATGACGGTTGCAGACCTCCTGGGTATCCTACAGATCACCAAGCAGAGCCTCGCCCGGGTGCTGAAGGAACTGATCGACAGCGGCTATATCCGGCAGATGGCTGGTCCCGCCGACCGTCGTCAGCGCCGCCTCTACCCGACGCTTGCCGGTCGCGAACTCGCCCTCGCCCTGTCCGAGCCCCAGTCCCAACGGATTGCGAATGCCATGGAGGGCATGACATCAGGCGAGCGCGCGACGGTGCGCCGCTTCCTCGAAGGCATGCAGAAACAGACCGTGACCCAGCCCCTCGAGACGGATGGAGCAGACTGACGTGTCGAAGAAGATCGAGCTCACCGACGACGCCCCGCACCTCCTCGTCGTCGACGACGACACCCGCATCCGCGACCTCCTGCACCGCTTCCTGTCGGAAAAGGGCTTTCGTGTCACGGTCGCAGCTGATGCTGCCGAAGCGCGGCGCAAGCTGGAAGGACTGAGCTTTGATCTCCTCGTCCTCGACGTGATGATGCCCGGCGAATCCGGCCTCTCGCTCACCCAGAGCCTCTCCGACGAAAAACGCGTGCCGATCATTCTCCTCACCGCCCGCTCCGAAGCCGACAGCCGCATCGCGGGCCTCGAAGCCGGCGCAGACGACTACCTCGCCAAGCCCTTCGATCCGCGCGAACTCGTGCTTCGCATCAACAACATCCTGAAGCGCAACATGAACCCGGATGCGCCGAAGATCGAACAGGTCATGTTCGGCCCCTATACTTTCTCGGTGCTGCGCAAGGAATTGCGCAAGGGCGCGGAAATCATCCGCCTCACCGACCGCGAGCAGGACATCATGTATCTCTTCGCCACCCGGGCCGGTGATACGATCCCGCGCCACGAACTGGTCGGCAATGACGCAGAGGTCGGAGAGCGCACCATCGACGTCCAGATCAACAGGCTGCGCCGCAAGATCGAGGACGACCCGGCCAACCCGGTCTGGCTGCAGACGGTCCGCGGCATCGGCTACCGACTGAGCATGGATTGAAGCCTTCGACGACGGCGCGATCTGCGCCGGGGAAGTAGTGAAACATGACGCTGTTCGATCAGATCCGTCGCGATCAGGACCGCAGCCCGGCGACCGGCCTGTCCGGCATGCTGCGCTGGCTGCGGCACCGGCTGCCGACAGGTCTCTATGCCCGCTCGCTGCTCATCATCATCCTGCCGATGCTGATCCTTCAGACGGTCGTCGCTTTCGTCTTCATGGAGCGCCACTGGCAGCTGGTGACCGAACGGCTTTCCGAAGCCGTCACCCGGGACATTTCGGCGGTGATCGACCTGATCGAGCTCTATCCGGACCAGCAAGATTTCGAAAAAGTCGTGACTGTCGCCGCCAACCGCCTGAATCTGATCGTTTCCCTGGAGCCCGGCACGGAGCTCCCCTCGCCCCGCCCGAGGCCCTTCTTCTCCATCCTCGACCAGATCCTCTCCGACGAGATCGCCGAGCAGATCCGCCGCCCCTTCTGGATCGACACGGTCGGCACCTCGCGTCTGGTCGAGATCCGCATCGCGCTCGAAGACCAGACCCTGCGCATCTTTGCCTCGCGCAATTCGGCCTATGCCTCCAACACCCATATCTTCCTCGTCTGGATGGTCTCGACCGCGCTCGTGCTGATCGTCATCTCCATTCTCTTCCTGCGCGGCCAGATCCGGCCGATCCTGTCGCTCGCCAACGCGGCCGAGAGCTTCGGCAAGGGCCAGCGCCCGCCGGAAGGCTTCTCGCCGCGCGGCGCCGACGAGGTGCGTCGCGCCGGCCTCGCCTTCATCCTCATGCGCGAGCGCATCGAGCGCCAGATGGAGCAGCGCACGGCCATGCTGGCCGGCGTCAGCCACGACCTGCGCACCATCCTCACGCGCTTCCGCCTGCAACTGGCGCTCGCTGGCGACGGGCCGGAGATCGACAGCCTCAATCAGGACATCGACGACATGCAGAGCATGCTCGAAGGCTACCTGGATTTTGCCAAGGGGGAGGTCGAAGAAGATGTCGGCAAACTCGATCTGGGCGAACTCTTCGAGCGCGTCGAGGCCGACTTCGCGCTGCATGACCGAACGCTCACCTTCAAGCTCGAAGGCGATCCTCTGGTCTTCGTCCGTCCCAACGCTTTCACGCGCTTGGTCACCAACCTCGCCTCCAATGCGCGCCGCTACGCGCACCGCCTCGACATCGACGCGCGCCATACTGCGAAATGGCTGGTGATCATTTTCGACGACGACGGCCCAGGCATTCCCAACGAAGCCCGCGACGACGTGTTCAAGCCCTTCTACCGCCTAGACGAAGCACGCAACCTCGACGCATCGGGCACGGGCCTTGGCCTTGCCATCGCCCGCGACATCGCGCGCAGCCATGGCGGCAATGTCACGCTGGAAGATAGTCCGCTCGGCGGCCTGCGCGCCATCATCCGCGTTCCGGTCTGACATCAGATTCGGCAATGAAAAAGGGGCCCGAAGGCCCCGCAATCACATCAGCTTCTGGCCGTTGGGCACCGACTGCTCGACTGCTGCCAGCACGATTGCCCCATTGGCGTCTTCGAAGCCGAGAGTCAGCACCTCGGAGCGAAACGGCCCGATCTGGCGCGGCGGAAAATTGACGACACCCAGCACCTGCCGCCCGACCAAAGTCTCCGGCGTATAATGCACGGTGATCTGCGCGGACGACTTCTTGACGCCGATGTCACCGCCAAAGTCGATCTTCAGCTTGAAAGCCGGCTTGCGTGCCTCCGGGAACGCTTCGGCCTCGACGATCGTGCCGACCCGAATATCGACCTTCTCGAAATCGGCAAAGGTGATCTCGGAACTGCTCACTGGGCGAGTTCCTCGGCCCGCTTGCGCGCCGCCTCGATCGCCTGATCGAACAGCGGCTGCATGCCGTCCTCGGCCATCAGCACGGAGAGCGCTGCCGCCGTCGTGCCGCCGGGCGACGTGACATTCTTGCGCAGCTGGGCAGCCGGGTCGGGGGACTGGTGCATAAGTTCACCAGCCCCCGCGACCGTTTCTCGTGCGAGGCGCATGGCGAGGTCCGCCGGCAGGCCCGCTTTCCGGCCTGCCTCTGCCATGCATTCGACGAGATAGAATACATAGGCCGGACCGCTCCCGGAGAGCGCAGTCACGGCATTGATGTCTGCTTCGCTTGCCACCCATTCGACAGGACCGGAAACCTGGAGCAGGCGATGAACGATGTCACGCTGATTGTCGGAGACGGTGGCATTGGCAAAAGCACCGGTCACGCCGCGTCCGACCATGGCCGGTGTATTCGGCATGGCGCGTACCATGGCAGCCTTGCCGAGATGGCTTTCCATTGAGGCAATTGTCTTGCCGGCCGCGACGGACACGACCGTCGTCTGCGGGCCGACGAGAGATTTGAGGCCGGGCAGGACCGCATCCATGACCTGCGGCTTCAGAGCAAGGAACAGAATATCGGCAACAAGCCCATCCAGAGGCGTGACCGAATGGCGCGCACCCGCCTCGTTGATCGCCGCCATCATCTTCTCGGAAGGACCGGGGTCAAGCACTGTGACCGACGAGCCCGGCACACCGCTTTTAAGCCAGCCGGCTAGCATCGCGCCGCCCATATTGCCGGCCCCGACGAGGACGATCTGTCCGAATGCGGCACCCGTCATGCTCAGGCTTCTCCGACCGTCTCGAAGAGAACGGCGTCCATGGCGCTCTTGGCGTCGACGCCGGACCAGACGACGAACTGGAAGGCCTGATAATAGGCTTCGCAGGCATCGACGGCAGACGAGAGCAGTACCTCGACCTGGCGGTTGGTCGGCTCGGCGCCTCCTGCGAGCAGCAGCGACTGGCGGAAGATCACCACATCCTCGTTCCGCCACAGGTCGAAATGTCCCATCAGGACCTGACCATTGATGTAGGAGAGCAGCTTGATGACTTCGTTGAGCCGGTTCTCGGGGATTTTCAGGTCGAAGGCGGAAGCCAAATGCAGCGCCTCGAACTCCTCCATCCAGGAGAAGGAGACGTGGTAGTCGGCCCAGCGCCCTTCGACGGTCATTGCGATTTCGTCTTCGCCCGAACGTTCGAACGACCAATCATTGGTCGCCGCGACAAACTCGATCATGTCGACCGGGTTTGACTGGCGTTCGACTTCGATTTCCATGAGGCTCATGCATCACCTTCTTGACCGGAATGAATACGGGCACCCGACGAACCGCCGGGTCACTCGGACACCTGAACCGGAAACTACTGAAAACGATTCCGAAGGACCTCAGGGTAGAACACACACCCTGTCCGAAACTTACGCGGCCCCGACACAGAATCATCGTTGAAAATCAGTGTATAATCGTGAGAGGCCAGCACCAGCCCCCTTCGCCACATTTGGGTCAGACGCCTGTGGATGGCGCTTTCAGAATCGCCTTTGCATCACCCCATAAGCGACTCTGGCGATTGGCTTTTTGGCACATGTCCACAAGCTGCATTTTTTTCGTCTCAAGCGGCCTGGCAGGGACCGGTCAAGGTGCTGAAAAAGCAAAAAGACCCAAAGCCACAGGCAATGGGTCTTCGCCGAATCCGAAAAACGCAAATCAATCCACCCCGACGAGGGGTAGCCGCCTTACTTGGTCTGGGCCGAAAGCTGCGCTTCCAGAACCTCGAGGCGTTTCTGCAGCGCCTCGTTCTCTTCACGTGCCTTGACCGCCATCTCGCGAACCACATCGAACTCCTCGCGCTTGACGAGGTCCATGCTGTTCAGCCAGCGTTCGGCCTGAGCATGGAAGGCGGTCTCCACCTCCTTGCGCACGCCTTGTGCGGCACCGGCGGCATCGGTCATCAACTTGGCGAAATCATCGAGAATACGGTTGGGGCCGGTCGACATGGAAAACTCCTCTCAAGCAGACAGCGGACTGGGATTGAACCCTTGTTAAAGGAGGTAGGACCAGATCCGCCGGCATGCAAGACGGGAACGGCATATAAAGGTGGTTGACGGTGTCGCAGACGGCCCGATTCCATCTTGACCGTGCCAATGCGCAACGCCATTTTCCAGCAGCATTAACGAAAGTACTCCATTGTTGTCAGTTCTGGACCTTTTCGCCGCCGTATCCTTTCCCGCGATCGACCCGGTCGCCTTCTCGATCGGCCCGCTGGCGGTCCATTGGTATGGACTGGCCTATGTCGCCGGTATTCTGATCGGTTGGCTGCTGGCCCGCGACCTACTGAAGCGCCCGCATCTCTGGCCAAATGGCCAGGCCCCGGCCACCCTTCAGCAGGTCGATGATTTCATCCTGTGGGTGGCGATCGGCGTCGTCGCCGGCGGCCGCATCGGCTACATCTTCTTCTACGACTTCGCCTCGGTGGCAGCCAATCCGATGCGGGCAATCGAAGTCTGGAACGGCGGCATGTCCTTTCATGGCGGCTTCATCGGCGCGACGCTCGCCATGGTTTTCTTCGCCCGCAAGCATCAGATCGGCCTCTGGTGCCTCTTCGACCTGGTGGCCAGCGTCGTGCCGCTCGGCCTGCTTTTCGGCCGCATCGCAAACTTCATCAACGGCGAGCTCTGGGGACGCCCGGCCGATGTGCCATGGGCCATGGCCTTCCCGACCGGCGGCCCCTTCCCCCGCCATCCGAGCCAGCTCTACGAGGCAGCCCTGGAAGGCCTCGTGCTCCTGATCGTGCTGCAGATCCTCGCGCGCTTCTTCGGCGCACTGCGCGCGCCCGGCCGGATAACGGGCATCTTCGTCGCCGGATACGCGGCTGCCCGCATCTTCGTCGAGTTCTTCCGCGAACCCGACGTCCAGATCGGCTATCTCTTCGGTGGTTGGCTGACCATGGGCATGGTCCTGTCGCTGCCCATGCTGCTGATCGGTGTCGTCATCTTCATGCGGGCTGGCCGCGCCACCCCTGTGACGCAAGGCTGAGGAGCGCCGATGGCCACACCACTCGCCGAGAAGATCAAGTCGCTGATAGCGGCCAATGGGCCGATCAGCGTCACCGACTATTTCGCCCTTTGCCTCGCCGATCCCGAACACGGCTATTACCGCACCCGAAATCCTTTCGGCCGGGACGGCGATTTCGTCACCGCTCCGGAGGTCAGCCAGCTTTTCGGGGAGATGCTCGGCGTCTTCATGATCAATACCTGGCAGCGCCACGGTGAACCCCGCGACGTCCGCCTCGTCGAGATCGGCCCTGGCCGCGGCACGATGATGGCCGACATGCTGCGCGTCATCGCCCGCGCGGCTCCCAATCTCTACGAGACCGCCACCGTGCATCTCGTCGAGACCAGTGCTCTCCTCAAGCTCACCCAGATGGAAACCCTGTCGTCCCACGGCGACAAGGTCTCCTGGCACGAAAGCTTCGACGGCGTGCCCGAAGGCTTCACCCTGCTCGCCGCCAACGAACTGTTCGACGCGATTCCCATCCGGCAATTCGTCAAGACGCCGAATGGCTTTCACGAGCGCATGGTCGGCCTCGACGAAAATGACGAGCTCTGCTTCACGCTGGGCGTCGCCACCCTCGATCCCGCCATGCTGCCGCAGGGCATCAGCCCGCCCGCCGACGGCGAAATCTTCGAGGTGGCGCCGGCCCGCCAGTCGGTCATGTTGACGATCTGCGAGCGCCTGATCGCCCACCACGGCACCGCACTTATCATCGACTACGGCCACATGGTCACCAATTTCGGCGACACGCTACAGGCCGTGCGGGCGCATGAATATGACCCGCCACTCGCCCATCCAGGCCATGCCGACCTGACGAGCCATGTGGACTTCGAAAACCTGGCGCGCACATCCCTTGCGGCCGGCGTCCATCTCAATGGCTGCATGCATCAGGGCGACTTCCTGGTCGGGCTCGGTATCGAGCAGCGGGCCGCCTCTCTGGGCCGCGACAAGGACGAGAAAACACAGGCCGAAATCGTCGAGGCCGTGCATCGTCTGGCTGGTGCCGGCAATGGCTATATGGGCGAACTCTTCAAGGTCATGGCGGTTTCCATGCCCGCGATCCAATTGCAGCCATTCAAGCCAAAGCATTGACAGAGGCGGTCGTGATCTGCACGATCGCGCCCGTCCAGACCGGCTCGAATTCGAAGAAAGCCGATTGAATTCAATTGTTTCGCATCATCCGCATCGCATCAGCGTGATTTGCCAAGGCTCAGGAGACAGATCATGAGCACAGCCGACCAGCCACGCCCCATCACCGCCGAGAACCTCGACAGCACAGCTGCAGCCGGCATTCGCCACGGCTTTTTCACCCGTGACGGTGGCGTCTCCGAAGGCATTTATCGCGGCCTGAATGTCGGCCTCGGTTCCAATGACGATCCCGAAAAGGTGCGCGAAAACCGCCGCCGCGTCGGCGCCTGGTTCGGCCTGCCGCTCGAACGGCTCGCCACGGCCCACCAGGTGCACTCGCCCGACGTCGTGGTGGTCAAATCCGATTATGACGGCAGCCGGCCGCAGGCCGACGCTCAGGTCACGGCAAGTCCCGGCATCGTGCTCGGCGTTCTGACGGCCGACTGCGGCCCAATCCTTTTCGCTGATCCGGAAAACCACGTGATCGGTGCGGCCCACGCCGGCTGGAAGGGCGCGCTTGGCGGCGTGCTGGAAAACACGGTTGACGCCATGATCGCGCTCGGCGCGAAGCGCGACAAGATCCGCGCCGCGTTGGGGCCGTCGATCTCCCAAGCCAGTTACGAGGTCGGCCCCGAATTTGTCGATCGTTTCCTCGCGGCCAACCGCGATTTCGAAGCCTTCTTCACCCCGTCAAAAAAGCCCGGTCACGCCATGTTCGATCTGCCTGGCCTGACCGTCAGGCGCCTGACCGAAGCGGGTGTGACGGCCGACAGCATCGGCCTGTGCACCTATGCGGCTCCTGAAACGTTCTTTTCCTATCGCCGGACCACCCATGCGGGAGAACCCGACTATGGGCGGCAGATTTCGGCGATCGCGATCATGGAGGACTGAGATGGCCTTGCACTTTACCGAAAGCGAGTTTTCCGCACGCCGCGCCCGCCTGATGGCGCGTATGGCCGAGGAAAAGCTCGATGCCCTGCTCCTCTTCGCCCAGGAGAGCATGTATTGGCTCACCGGTTTCGACAGCTTCGGCTACTGCTTTTTCCAGACCCTGGTGGTCAAGGCGGATGGCACTCTGACACTGCTCACCCGCACACCCGACCTGCGCCAGGCCAAGCAGACCTCGACGATCGAAAACATCGTCGTCTGGGTCGACCGCCTGAACGCGGATCCGGCCGTCGACTTGCGTAACCTGCTGAGCGACCTTGATCTCCTCGGCATGCGCGTCGGCGTCGAATACGACACCCATGGCATGACCGGCCGCGTCGCGCGCCTCGTCGACAACCAGCTCACCAATTTCTGCACGGTTTCGGACGCTTCCTATCTGGTCAGCAATCTGCGGCTCGTGAAGTCGGCAGCCGAGATCGCCAAGGTCACCCATGCCGCAGAACTGGCCGACCTCGCTTTCGATGCCGCTCTGCCGCTGATCGGGCCGGACGCCGACGAGGCGGAGATCGTCGCCGCGATGCAGTCGGCCGTTCTGGCAGGTGGCGGCGATTATCCGGCCAACCCCTTCGTCATCGGCTCGGCCGCCGACGCGCTGCTCTGCCGCTACAAGTCCGGCCGCCGCCGCCTGTCGGAGACGGACCAGCTGACGCTCGAATGGGCCGGCGTCTCCGCCCATTATCACGCGCCGATGCTGCGTACGGTTCTCGTGGGCGATCCCACGCCACGGCATCGCGAACTGCATGCCGCAGCCATCGAAGGCATGAAGGCGGTCGAGGCCGTGCTCCGCCCGGGTCACACCTTCGGCGAGGTCTTCGACGCCCATGCCAAGGTCATGGATGACCGCGGCCTGACACGCCACCGCTTCAATGCCTGCGGATACTCTGTCGGCGCCCGCTTCGCGCCCTCCTGGATGGAACACCAGATGTTCCACGCGGGCAATCCCGAGATCATTGCCCCAGACATGACCTTGTTCGTGCATATGATCATCATGGATAGCGAGCGGGAAACCGCCATGACGGTAGGCCATACCTATCTGACGACGGAGACAGCCCCTCGCGCCCTGTCGCGGCACCCGCTCGACCTGATCAATCTGTGAGCTGGCCCATTCTGCAGCTTGCGTCGCGGTAACGCGGTTTTGCCTGTCCATTCAGGGAATTGACAGGCAAAGCATGCTAGGCCCATTAATTGTGACAGGAGTGAAGGGGAAGGACCCGCCGTGGTGAGACGTTCCCGCATGCGATCCCGGAGACTGGCGGTATCCATCGGCTTGATGCTGCTGCTTGCCGGCTGCAACAGCACGGAGGTGCTGACGCCACCCGCAGAAGTCGGCGATGGCAGCCAGGCCTCCACCTATTCTCAGCAGCTCGCCGCCCCTGCCGGGGGCAGCCAACCCGTGCAGAGCGCGCCGCTCGGCCAGCCTGGCGCCTACGGGGAACCGGTCCGCGGTCCGCAGAACTCGCTGGAGGCCCAAGCCGCAGCGCTCGCGCAGGGCGGGCGTAATCCGGTTGCCTCAGCACCGCTCGACGGCGCGGACGCCCAGGCCTTCCCCAGTGCCCCGCAACAGACGGCGCAGCAGCCAGTGCGCCAGGCTTCCCAGCCGGCACAGGCAGCGACGCAGAGCCAGCAGGCAGCTCTGCCACCAGCAGCGCAAGCGACCGGCAGCATCCGCTTCCTGCCGATCATCGGCGCGCCGGTCCAGGCCGTGACACCACTCTCCCGCCAGCTCGGCGCCGAGGCCCGCGCCCGCGGCCTCACCATCAAGAGCGCCAGCGACGCGTCCAGCGAACATATCCTGAAGGGCTACTTCTCCGCCTTTTCCGACAGCGGCAATGTGACGATCACCTATGTCTGGGACATCCTCGATGCGAGCGGCGGACGCCTGCACCGGATCCAGGGACAGGAGGTGGTTCCATCGGGTGCACAGGATCCCTGGGCCGCCGTCCCGGCCTCGGTCATGCAGCAGATCGCGACCAAGAGCATGGCCGAATATGTATCATGGCGGAACAGTCAGGCCGGATGAACTTGGACTGATCGAAGAGCGCCGAAACCGCAAATCATGCGCCCCATTTGACGCATCAACCGAAAATATGGGCCTTGCCGTCCAAACCTCTTGCATTCAGGGGGAAGGGCGCTAAAAAGCCCGCACCTCAGCATGAAAACAGGCGGGCCAAGATGAAGGTTTTCGCAGGTAATTCGAACCGGCAATTGGCCGAAGCGATCTGCTCCTATCTCAATGTACCACTCGGCAAGGCCAGCGTCCGCCGTTTCGCAGACCAGGAAATCTTCGTAGAGATCCAGGAAAACGTCCGCGGCGAAGATGTGTTCGTCGTCCAGGCGACATCCTTTCCGACGAACGACCACCTGATGGAACTGCTGATCATGATCGACGCCTTCCGTCGATCCTCGGCACGCCGCATCACGGCGGTCCTGCCCTATTTCGGCTATGCCCGTCAGGACCGCAAGGCTGGCCCCCGCACGCCGATCTCGGCCAAGCTGGTGGCAAACCTCATCACCGAAGCCGGCGCCGACCGCGTCTTGACGCTCGACCTGCATGCCGGCCAGATCCAGGGCTTCTTCGATATACCGACCGACAATCTCTATGCCGTGCCGCTGCTGGCTGCAGACGTCAAGGAACGCTACGACACCAACAATGTCATGGTCGTCTCGCCTGACGTCGGCGGCGTCGTGCGCGCCCGCTCGCTTGCGAAGCGTCTCGACTGTCTGCTCGCCATCGTTGACAAGCGCCGCGACCGTCCGGGTGAATCGGAAGTCATGAACGTCATCGGCGACGTCTCCGGAAAGGACTGCATCCTGATCGACGATATCGTCGATTCCGGCGGCACGCTGTGCAACGCCGCAGACGCGCTGTTGAAGAACGGCGCGACCAGTGTGACGGCTTACATCACGCATGGCGTGCTGTCCGGCGGAGCGGTGACCCGTGTCGCATCCTCGCAGTTGCGTGAACTTGTCATCACGGATTCGATCCAGCCGACCACGGCCGTGCTGTCGGCACCGAACATCCGGGTGCTGTCGACGGCAACCCTGCTTGGTGAAGCAATCAACCGCACCAGCCAGGAAGAGTCGGTTTCCAGTCTCTTCGACTGAGAAACCAAGTTTCACGCATTAAGATTAAGATAGACAAAGAGATGTGAGCGGTGTCACAGCCACTTGCACTGCGTCTACGCTTTGCATACAGCTTCGCGCGCAATACTCCATTTCGGAACCGCCAGCCGGCCCTTTGCGCGTGAGTTGATGTCCCTCTCGGTTGAACAACTTCTGGCCAATCCAGACCTCCATGAAACGGTTCGGGATCAGTCCCGGGCCCTGCTCCGCGTCAATGACGAGAGCCCGAGGCTTGCTGCGGTCTTTGGAACCCAGCAGCGCTGGCTGCTCGGACATCTGGCAATGGCGCAATATTTTCAGGAGGTTGCCAGAGGAAATCCGGATCCGGTGATCCTGATGGCGCGCTATCTCGAGCAGGTGAAGACGCTCGGCATTTCCTCGGTCAACACGGCTGACGCCTTCATCAAGGAAATGCTGGTCTACGGCATCGCCCAGCAGAGTCAGACGGCCGATCGCCGGAACCGTCCTTTTGTCCCGGCTCCGATCACGGTCGCGGCGACCCGCCACTGGGCCTTCATTCATCTGACGAGCCTCGATCGGCTCGATGGCGGCCACCGGCTCGACGCCTTCGAGGCGGACGAGGCGATCATGGCGCGCCTCCACCCCGAAATCGCCCGGCGCGCCCTCGTATCGCCTGAGTTCCGCACCCCGCCACAGACATGGTCGCTCTTCACTTGGCTCAACAATGGCGGGATCGTCATGGACTGGCTGATGGTTGGCGTAGAGCCGGTGGACGCATCGGCCGAACGCGTGCCAACGCAGGTCCGCTCCGTACCCGAACTTGCCGAGAATTTCCGCCTGTCGCGAACCCATCTGACCCGCAAGCTGCGGGAGGCCGAAGCGCTAGGCAGCATCGGCTGGGAAGGCAATCGCGGCCGGTCCACCATGTGGATCTCACGCGAATTCGTCAGCGAATATCTCGCGACCCAAGCCGTCAAACTCGCCTTCATCGATGCCGCCTGCGAAAAGATCGGCCTGCGCTGAGGCAGCCAGGTCAGATCAGCGCGATGCGAGCGGCAGTGCACAGGCCTCGCCACCGGAAAACAGCCGGGACCGTGTGAGAAAGCGGCGTTCCCGGCCATTGTCGAGCGAGAACATGCCGCCCCTGCCCGGCACGACGTCGATGATCAGCTGCGTGTGTTTCCACACGTCATACTGGCTGCCGCTGATATAGAAGGGCACACCGCCGATCTCGCCGAGCGTCACATCGGTCTCCCCGACGCGGTAGTCGCTTGTCGGATAACACATCGGCGACGACCCGTCGCAGCATCCGCCGGACTGATGAAACAGCACATCCGGATGGTCCTTCCGGATTTCGTCGAGGAAGGTGAGTGCGGCCTCTGTGGCGACGACGCGGGGTTCGCCCGAGTTGGTAATCGTGGTCATGAGCAACTCCGTCACAGTCCCTCTCCCCGCCTGCAGGGAGAGGGTTAGGGTGAGGGGCAAATCCGAGCGGCCCCTCATCCGCCCTTCGGGCACCTTCTCCCCGCAAGCGGGGAGAAGGAAACTCACTCAGAAGAAGCCGAGTGCCTTCGGGCTGTAGGAGACCAACATATTCTTGGTCTGCTGATAATGATCGAGCATCATCTTGTGGGTCTCGCGACCGATGCCAGACTGCTTGTAGCCCCCGAAGGCGGCATGGGCCGGATAGGCATGGTAGCAATTGGTCCAAACACGCCCCGCCTGGATGTTGCGGCCGAAATTGTAGCAACGATTGGCATCGCGGCTCCAAACGCCGGAACCGAGGCCGTAAAGCGTGTCATTGGCGATCTCGAGCGCTTCCGCATCATCCTTGAACGTCGTGACCGACACGACCGGCCCGAAAATCTCCTCCTGGAAGACCCGCATTTTGTTGTGGCCCTTGAAGACCGTCGGCTTGATGTAATAGCCGCCGGCCAGCTCGCCCGAGAGGTTGTTGCGCTCACCACCTATCAGCACCTCGGCGCCTTCCTGACGACCGATATCCATATAGGACAGGATCTTTTCCAACTGCTCGGAGGATGCCTGCGCGCCGATCATCGTCGACATGTCGAGCGGGTCACCCTGCTTGATCGCGGCGACACGCTTGAGGGCCTTCTCCATAAAGCGATCATAGATCTTCTCGTGCACCAGCGCGCGGCTCGGGCAGGTGCAGACCTCACCCTGGTTGAGCGCGAACATCGCGAAACCTTCGAGCGCCTTGTCGAGATAGTCGTCGTCCTCGCGCATCACGTCTTCGAAGAAAATGTTCGGCGACTTGCCGCCCAGTTCCAGTGTGACCGGGATCAGGTTCTGCGACGCATACTGCATGATCAGCCGGCCGGTCGAGGTTTCGCCGGTAAAGGCGATCTTGGCGATGCGCGGGCTGGTCGCCAGCGGCTTTCCGGCTTCGAGGCCGAAGCCGTTGACGATGTTGAGCACGCCCGGCGGCAGGAGGTCGCCGACCAGTTCGATCCAGACGAGGATCGAGGCGGGTGTCTGCTCGGCCGGCTTCAGCACGACGCAGTTTCCGGCAGCCAGCGCCGGTGCCATCTTCCAGGCCGCCATCAGGATCGGAAAGTTCCACGGAATGATCTGCCCGACAACGCCGAGCGGCTCATGGAAATGATAGGCGATCGTGTCGTGGTCGACCTCGCCGATCGTGCCTTCCTGGGCGCGGATGCAGGATGCGAAATAGCGGAAATGGTCGATTGCGAGCGGGATGTCGGCCGCCATGGTCTCGCGCAGCGGCTTGCCATTGTCCCAGGTTTCGGCGCGGGCGAGCAGTTCGAGATTGTCCTCCATCCGCTGGGCGATCTTCATCAGGATGTTGGATCGCTCGGTGGTCGAGGTGCGGCCCCACTTGTCCTTGGCGGCATGGGCGGCGTCGAGGGCGAGATTGATGTCGTGCTCGTCGGAGCGAGCGATGTCGCAGAGTTTGCCGCCGGTCACCGGCGTGGTGTTCTCGAAATAGCGACCATTGACCGGCTCGCGGAATTCACCGCCGATGAAGTTGCCGTATTTCAGCTTGAACGGCGAAGCAGCAATGGCCTGGACCTGAATATTCATCTGTCATCCTCCCTGTGCAGGAACCCCTCCCGGGTTCCGATGGAAGAATGATCACAGTGTTCAGCGCGCGTTTGAAGCCATGGGAAACAGTGCTGCAGCGCACTGTGTTTCAGGAATGCGACACATACCCGTCTCCTTACTGCAAATGGAAGCGTTTCATCTTCCGGTGCAGCGTGGCACGACTGATACCGAGCATCTGGGCAGCCTGGGAGACATTGCCATTCGTCCGCGACAGCACGCGCCGAAGCGCCGCACGCTCCGCATCCTCCAGGTCGGACATGCCCTCCCCGCGCCGCTCGCCGCGGGTTTCACGCAGAGCGTCGGCTGCCGGCAATCCTTGCGCGATCACTACATCATCGAGTTTCAACGCCACCCGCGCGGCCTTTGTCGCACCGAGGATCAGATCGTCGCCATCGACGGCAATCAAGGCGGAGAACGAATTCGCCTGCGGCACGACAACGATCCGCGCGCCGGCAAAGGCCTGGCGGAAAAGGTTTGCCTCGACACGCGATGCCGCATCGCGTACCGCCTGCGACAGCACGGCGAGTGTCATGTCGGAAACATCATTGCGGCAGGTGGACACATCGAGTGCGGCCGCCACGCGACCGAGATGGTCGCGGATTGGCGCCGTTGCACAGGAGAGCCCGATATTGGCGCTCATGAAATGCTGGTCGCGGTGGATGACGACGGCTCGCTCGTCGGCGAGGGCCGTGCCGATACCGTTGGTCCCGACGCTGGCTTCGCTCCACATTGTTTGCTGCCAGAGCCCGAGTTCCCTGAACTCGACGTCATCTCCAGGGGCGCCCCGGCGGTCGACGACAATACCATCGGCATCGGCGAGAATGATGCAGCAGCCGGAGCGACCGATCATCTGGTAGAGGCGATCGACTTCGTCGGCGGAACTGCCGATCAGACGCTCCATGCGGGCATGCGCTTCCCGGAATGCAGCCTCGTCGATCTGCACTGGCTTGCGCGCCTCTTCGGGCTGCAGACGGTAGAGGTTCAGGCAACGGCTCCACGACGCAGCAACGGGTGACGTGACCGCGGCCGAGGCCTTCTGCGCCGTCGAATAGACGAGATCGGAATGGCGGATTTCCTGTCGCATCGGCTCCTCCCAAAGCACATCTCAAACTATGCGCCTTACGCCGCCAGAGGCAATCGCTCAATCCAGCGGCAAATGACCGCCCTTCGATTTACTCGGAAATCTGGCGCAAATCTGCGACAGTCCGTGTGGTCACCCCTGTTCCGGGTCAGGCCGCGAGGGTCCCGGCGGCGCCTGAGACACCGGAACTCTGGACAGCTAGAGACCGAACCGGCGGCGGATTGACGATGTCCTGCAGCTCCGACAGAGGCTGCGGCTTTCCGTAGAAGTAGCCCTGCACCTGCTGGCACCCCTCTTCCTGGAGGAAGCGCAGATGTTCGGCATTCTCCACGCCTTCGGCGAGAACCGGAATGTCCAGGCTCTGAGCCAGGATCAGCGTCGAACGCACGATTGCGGCCGACTGCCGGTTGTCGGCCACACTGTCGATGAAACCCCGGTCGATCTTGATCTTGTCGAAGGGGAAGAGCTGCAACGTGGACAGCGAGGAATAGCCGGTGCCGTAGTCATCCATCGCGATCTTCACGCCGATCGCCTTGAGCTGCCGGATGATCGAGAGTGCATGCTGCTGGTCGGCGATAATGCCAGACTCGGTGATCTCCAGCTCAAGGCGGGACGGATCGAGGCCGGTCTCGTCGAGGATCTCCCGAACCCGCGCAGGCAAAGCGGAATTGGCAAGCTGTTTTGGCGCGACATTGACTGCGACGCGCAGGGGGTTGCTCCAGCGGACCGCCTCCAGGCAAGCCTGGCGCAGCACCCAGTCCCCCAGTTCGATGATAAAGCCCGTGCGTTCCGCAATCGGAATGAATTCCGTCGGCGAGACCATGCCGCGCGTCGGATGACACCAGCGCAACAACACTTCGAAGCCAATGACTTCGCCTGACTGCGTGTCGTTTTGCTGCTGGAAATAGAGCTGGAACTCATCGCGCTGGAAGCCAGCGCGCATGTCCATGGCAAGTGCGCTGCGCGCCCGCACCGCTTGGTCCATGGACTGATCGTAGAAACAGATGTTGTTGGATCCAGCGGATTTCGCCCGATACATGGCGATGTCGGCCTGGGCCAGCAGGTCGTCGATGTCGCGTGCTGCGTCAGGAAACACGGTGATGCCAATACTGGTGCCGACGGACAATGTCAGCCCCTGCCAGTCGATCGGAGCATTGAGCTCGGCCACTATGTTGCGAGCAAACGCGTCTGCGTTACCGTTGGTGAAGATGCGCGCGCTGACGGCGACGAACTCGTCCCCCCCGATGCGGGCCACGAACTCGCCGTTGCGAAGGTTGCGGGTCATGCGCTCCGCAGCGATCCGCAACACGTGGTCGCCGGCTGCATGACCGTGCACGTCGTTGATCTCCTTGAACCGGTCGAGGTCGAAGGAGAAGATGTAGATGCGCTCATGCCGTGCGGTCGGCGTATGCATCAGGTGCCCGACCTGCTCTAGGAACGCACTGCGGTTTGGAAGCCCCGTCAGCGCATCATGCAGCGAAAGCTGGCGATAGCGCTCGACCGCCGATTTGTTCGATTGCCGGTCGATCACATAGGTCATTGCACCGATCGCCAGAAGCAACAGCGTGACGAACATCAGAACCACGGTCATCACGCTTTCCGGCAGCATGTTGACGGGCAGCGAGGCCGCCGGATCCGGGATGACTGTAAGCGCTGTCATGCCGATGAAATGGGTCGACGCAATGGCGAGCACCAGCGCCACTCCGCCCCCATAACGGCAGAAGCGGGTCACGGGCCGCGCGACGCGGCTGGTCGCCAACGCACCGAAGATGCCCGCAGCCACGAGCGATGCGGCAACATAAGCTGAGTTCCATTCAAGCTCTGCCTGCACCTGATAGCCGGACATGCCGACATAATGCATGGCGGCAATGCCGGCTCCGACGATCGCCCCACCCGCCTCGATCAACAGGCTCCGGGGGGTGGCCGCCGCAATCGAAAGCCCGATCCCCGTCACCATAATGGCAAGCACAAGCGAAACCATCGTCGCGGTCGGCTCATAACCGGCGAGCGCATCGGCCTCGTAACCCATCATCGCCACGAAATGCGTGGTCCAGATCGCCGAACCGCCGATGATGGCAGTCAGGGCGGTCCAGCTGATACGGGCCGCACCCCGCGTGATGCGCACACGGCCGAACAGCCGCATCGTTAGCAGCGAGCCAAGGACACATATGAGGACCGCGGCGATCAGAGAAACCGGGTCATGATCGACGGCGATGCATGAGAGGACTGCGAGCATGGCTGAAAAACCAGTTAAATCTGAGGGGGATATCTAACAACCTTCAATTTCCAAATGCTCACCGCGCATGGTTACCAATTTGTTCCATGGCGCCTATCGCCACCAATCTGGATCACAAGCGCGTTATTCATGGCTTCTCCCGCGAGAACCTTGCCATTCCGCATCATCTGGTCTATAGGCGCCCGATCCGCACAGACACCCTTGGAGGCAATGTGGATGGGACCGGCAACGGTCTCCGGTTCTGGCACGGCATAGATCCGCCGCCAGGGCTCTCCAGTAACTTGAAAGGTAAAGCCATGAGCAACGCTTCTTACGAGCTCAAGGCCGTAGCACGCGAACGGGTAGGTAAGGGGTCCTCCCGCGAACTTCGCCGCAACGGTCTCATTCCGGCTGTCATCTATGGTGACAAGCAGGACCCGATTGCGATCTCGCTCAATACGAACGAGGTCACCAAGCGTATCCATGCCGGCGGTTTCATGACCACGGTCGGCGTCATCGACATCGATGGCCAGAAGATCCGCGTTCTGCCGAAGGACTACCAACTCGACGTCGTTCGTGACTTCACGATGCATGTCGACTTCCTGCGCATTTCGGCTAACAGCCAGGTTTCGGTTCAGGTTCCGGTTCACTTCATCAACGAAGAGAAGTCCGCCATCAAGACCGGCGCCGTTCTCAACATCGTTCGCCACGAAGTTGAACTGCACTGCCCGGCTTCCGACATCCCGGAAGCGATCACCGTCGACCTCGCCGGCCTCAAGGTCGGTGATGCGATCCACATCTCGGCCGTCAAGCTGCCGAAGGGTGTGACGCCTGTGATCGCCGATCGCGATTTCACGATCGCCACGATCGTCGCCCCGGCTGGCGGTGTTGCGGAAGACGAAGAAACGACCGAAGCGTAAGCCTTCGCGACATTCTGATCTTGAGACCCGTCTCCGCAAGGAGGCGGGTTTTCTCGTTCCGGGACAGGCCGAAGTCCCTATTCTCGATTCCGAGTATTTGGCTTTAGGCAGATTTAAACAGTTTCATGACAGCCTGCGCGCTCAATCCTGACGCGAGGACCGTTGAGATCATGTCGGAGAGCCCGAACCCGGCGGAGCACGAGGCGCAATGACGCGATCGGTCGAGAGCAGATTCCTCGCCATCGTCGGCATCACGTTCTTCATTTTGGTCGTGCCGCTCTTTGCGCTCTTCCTGTCGCTTGCGACGGAACGCGCCTCCAACGAACTGCAACAGAACCTCGACATCCTGTTGGCCGCCAACGCCCAGGCGCTCGCCAAGCCACTCTGGGACTTCGACCAGGAGAGCGTCGAGCAGATCACCGCCACCATCGTCTCGAACGGACCGGTCAGCCGGGTCAACGTCAAGGACATCTCGGGCGGCATTTCGGTCTCCATGCCAGCGCTACCGAAGTGGCCGAAGAACGGTCTGGAATCGATCACCCGCGAGATCTACTACCGCGCCGTCGAAGGTCCGAAGCACGTCGGCACAATCACCATCTATTACAGCCGGATCGACATGTTCTCCTCGCTGCGTCAGGCAGAGGCCATGCTGATCGGCATCTTCATGCTCGCCGTCATCGGCGTGGTCGGCTCCGCCATCATCGGCAATCGCCTGATGGTGATGAAGCCGCTCCTGAAGCTGACGGCCGCAATCGAGGCGACCCGCAGGCTCGGCTCCCGCCACCATGTCGACTGGCAGTCGAATGACGAGATCGGCCGCTTGGCCCGCAGCTTCAACGCCATGCAGATCAAGCTCGAGCAGGAAGAAGGCGAACTCCGCCTCGCCCACCGCCGCGCGACGGACATCTACAACACGACGCCCGCCATGCTGTTCTCTCTCGACGAGGAGGACCGGGTCACCGGCGTCAGCGAGTACTGGCTGCTCGCCACCGGCTACCAGCGCCACCAGGTCGTCGGACGCAAGTTCATCGAACTCGTGCCGAGCGAAGCCCGGATCGCCTATCAGGAAAGCAAGAAGACCTGTGCGATCGCCGACGTGCTGGAAGCCACGACCCAGTTCGTCTGTGCAGACGGCACCATCATGGATATTCTGATTGCCGAGGCGAGCCGCAAGATCGAGGGCGCGAAGGACGACCTGTCCCTCAGCGTCATGACCGATGTCACCGCCCTCAAGCAGTCCGAGGAGCGCAACCACCGGCAGGCGATCACTGACCATCTGACCGGCCTGCGCAACCGCCAGGGCTTCGAGACGGCTCTCGACAGTGAAATCGCCGCAACGGATGCGGCCGGCGAGGAACTCGCCTGTATCTTCGTCGACCTCGACCGCTTCAAGTGGATCAACGACAATCTCGGCCACCAGGCCGGCGACATCGTTCTTTGCCGCTTTGTCGAAAGCATGAATCTGCGTCTTCCCAGAGGCGCAATCGCCGCCCGTCTCGGCGGCGACGAATTTGCAGTATTGTTGCGCGGCCCTGCGATCGAAGATGTAGCGACCGAAATCAGCCGCGTCCTGTGCGATATCTTCGTCGATCCGATGACCATCGATGGCTCGACCGTGCGCCTGAGCGCCAGCATCGGCATCGCCCTCTATCCCCGCCATGCCGCCAATGCCGCCGAACTGCTGCAGAAATCCGACATGGCGATGTACAGCAAGAAGCGCGACGGCAAGAACGGCGCCCTGCTCTACAATTCGGAAATCCAGGACCACACCCGCCGCCGCGCCGAGATTGAGCACGACATCGAGGAAGGCTTGGCCGAGGACTGGTTCGACGCCTACTTCCAGCCGATCGTCGAAGTCGCGAGCGGTCGCACCGTCGGCTACGAGGCCCTGATGCGGCTCGTCCATCCCGAGCGCGGCGTCATCCCGCCCGCCGAACTCATCTGCGTGGCGGAAGAGACGGGTGCGATCAGCCGTCTCGGCGGTCAGGTTCTGGAGAAAGCCCTCTCGAACCTCGCCCGCCTGAGTGCCGAAACCGGAGATCATGACGCCTATCTGGCGGTCAACTTCTCACCGCTGCAATTCGACACCGCACTGCCGGTCAGGCTTGCCGCCCTGACTGCTCATTTCGACATCGCTCCGCATCGCATTGTCATCGAGATCACCGAAGCGACACTCCTGCACGACAATCCGCAGATCCGCACGATCCTCGACGAATTCAACCGCTTCGGCTATCGCCTGGCCCTCGACGACTTCGGCACGGGTTACTCGTCGCTCAGCTACCTGAACCGCTTCCCTGTCGATATCGTCAAGATCGACCAGTCCTTCATCCGTTCTCTGACGGAGGACGAGCCGGAGCTTCGCCACAAGAGCCGCATGCTCGTCGAAGGCATCACGGCAATCTCACACAAGATGGAATGCGCCGTCGTCGCGGAAGGCATCGAGACCGACGAACAGCGGCGGATACTGGAAGAATTCGGCGTCGACTACGGCCAAGGCTATCTCTTCGCCCGGCCGCAGCCGCTGTCGGCACTGATCGAACAAGCAACCGCCACACCGGCCCGCCTGCAAAAGGCGTCCGCCGGCTGACATCCACTGAAAGAGGGAACCGCAATGAAAGTTTTGAGCCTTATGCTTTCACTTGCGGCGGCCCCGGTCGCCGCCGCAGACATCGTTCACTTCACGACGGAAGACTACCCGCCCTACAACTTCCGGGTCGGGTCCGAAATCCGTGGCGCTGGCTACGACCAGGTTCTCCTGATGATGGAGGAGATCAAGGTCCCCTACACCCTCGAGATGATGCCCTGGGCGCGCGCCATCGCGCTTGCGGAAACCGAGCCGATGCACTGCGTCTTTACCACCGCCCATATTCCGGAGCGTGACAAACTGTTCAAATGGGTCGAGCCTATGGCCGTCGGCCGCAATTTCATGGTCTCCCACAAGAGTGCGGCCATCAAGGTCAGCACCATCGAAGAGGCCAAGGAATTCACGGTCGGCACCCAGCGCAACGACTACACCCAGACCCTGCTGGAGAACGAGGGCTTTCCCAAGATCGACCTGGCCACCGATCTGAAGCTGACCCTGAAGAAGCTTCAGAGCAAGCGCATCGACCTGATGCCGATTTCCGAGCAACACTATATCGAGCTGCAGGAAAAGGGTGAGGAGCTCGAGGCGCAATTCGTCTTCTCCGAGCAGAAATTCGCCATCGCCTGCAACGCGAATTTCCCAGAAGATCTGCTCGCTCGCATGCAGGGCGCGCTCGACAAGCTGATCGCCGACGGCACCCAGGCAGAGATCTTCGAGACCTACAATCTGCGCTATTCGAACTTCGGCCTGGTCGCAGCCAAACCCTGAAGGACCCGACATCAGTCTTGACATTCAAGCCGTTTCGCTGTCGGGAAAGGCAAAGAACCTCAAGACGGATCTCGGGCGATGATCATCCTGGCCGGCCTCGGCAATCCCGGTGCGCAGTACGCGAAGAACCGGCACAATATCGGCTTCATGGCCGTCGACGCAATCCAGCGTCGCCACGGCTTCTCGCCATGGGCGAAGAAATTCAAGGCCGAGATATCAGAAGGCACGCTGGCCGGCCAAAAGGTCATGCTGATCAAGCCGCAGACCTTCATGAACCTGTCCGGTGAAAGCGTCGGCGAGGCCATGCGCTTCTACAAGCTCGGCCCCGAAGACATCGTCGCCATCTATGACGAACTCGACCTTCAGCCCGGCAAGGCTCGCATCAAGACCGGCGGCGGCCATGGCGGCCACAACGGCATCAAGTCACTCGACGCCCATTGCGGCCTGAACTACCGGCGCCTGCGCCTGGGCATCGGCCATCCCGGCGACAAGGCAAAAGTCCACAACCACGTGCTCGGTGACTTCGCCAAGGTGGACGCCGAATGGCTGGAACCGCTGATCGAGGCGCTCGCCGACAATGCCGAGATGCTGGTGCGCGGTGAGGATTCACAGCTGATGAACAAGCTGGCGCTCGCCACCGGGTCCAAGACCGAGGACGAAAAGCCTGCCAAGGCCCCAAAAGCCCCGAAGCCGGCCCAGTCCCACATCCACCAGGCGCGCAATTTCAACCAGCCGAAGAAGCTTCCCGAGAAGGGTCCCATGGCCGAGATGCTGAAGAAGATGTTCGGCCCCAAGAGCGACTGACACCGCACTTCCACGCCCCCCTGCCCGCCTCCGACACACGCGCATCATCACCGGACCATCGTTATGAGCCACGACATCACCACCGACCTCGTCACCCTGCGCGACTACTGGCGTTACGCCATCTCCCGCTTCAACGCAGCCGAACTTAGCTACGGCCACGGCACCCACACCGCCGTCGACGATGCCGCCTTCCTCCTGCTCGACAGCCTCGACCTGCCGATCGACACGCTCGACCCCTTCCTCGACGCGAGACTGCTGCCCTCGGAGCGCCGCCTGCTCGCCGACCGCATCGAAATGCGTGTCACCACCCGCAAGCCCTCGGCCTATCTGACCGGCCGCTCCTACATCCAGGGCCTGCGCTTCTTCGTCGATGAGCGCGTGATCGTGCCGCGCTCGCATATCGGCGAGATTCTGTTCAACGAATACGGCGGCGAGTTCGGCTCCACCTTCCTGCCCGATCCCTTCGCGGTCGAGAGCGTGGTCGACATCTGCACTGGCTCCGGCTGCCTTGCCATCCTCGCCACGCGCTTCTTCCCACTGGCATCAGTCGACGCAGTCGATCTCTCCGCCGATGCGCTGGACGTGGCTGAGAAGAACCGCCAGGCCTATGGCCTCGAAGACCAGCTGACGCTGCACCAGGGCGATCTCTTCACCCCACTTGCCGGTCGCAAGTTCGACCTGATCATCACCAACCCGCCCTATGTCGACCACGAGGCGATGGACGCCTTCCCGGCCGAATATCGCGCCGAACCCGCCATGGCCCATGACGGTGGCGAAGATGGCCTCGACCTGGTGCGCACGCTGCTCACTGAGGCCCCCAAGCACCTGAACGCGGGCGGCGGCATGCTCTGCGAAATCGGCCGCGGCCGCGACATCCTCGAAGCCGAGTTTCCCGACCTCGACTTCCTCTGGGTCGAGACGACAGAAGAGGAAGACGCGGTGTTCTGGATCAGCGCGGAAGCCCTCGGCGTGAAGGCAAAGAAGGGCAAGTGAGGCAAAAGCCTCACCATTCGAAGGTCTCGATGCGATACCAGAAGAGATCGACCAGGGCCGCCAGGCTCTGGTCGATGAAGTACGCCGTGACCTTTGAGGCGTCAGGAACAAACAGCAGCATCCAGAACCCGCTGAAGAGTGTCCACCCGACAGCGATCCGGAAGTTGTGCAAGCTGTCGAGTCGATAGTAACCCTCGTCATCATACTCGATGCTAAACAGCCAATCCTTCCAGTCATAACCGCTACTGAGGATCAGATCGGGCACTGGACGGTTGGTAAGGCGATCCGGCAGGATGTTGACGACGGCGCGCACGACATGGCCGAGCGCGCCGAGCAGGGCGAGCACAGCGAGCGCTAGGGCGTAGTGCCAGGTGGCGGCTTCGGGAAGCATCTGCGGATCTGAAACCATCCGCGAAGACTAGCGCGCAGGCGTAATCAATTGGTTTCCGCGCAGAAGGTCGGGAGGCCTCGGCCCCCCACCGGTCTTGCGAGCAGCCCCTCGACAAGCGCCCGAAACGCCTCCTGCGCCTTTGGCAGCACGCTCTCCGGCTCCGCGCTGGCGGCGATCCACATTGCGGCATTCAGCGCCGCGCCGCTGATGAGGCGCGCTGCGGCCTCCGCATCAATTGGCCGTAGGGTTCCCGCCTCCATCAGGTCTTCGACCGCCTCGCGGGTCACCTGTAGACAGGAATTCTGGCTCGGCCACGACGAGGGGTCACCCAGCACCGCAGGCCCGTCGAGCAGCACGATCCGCTGCACCTCGGGATCGAGCGCCATCTCGATATAGGCCGCCCCTTCGGCCAGCAGCGCATCCCATCCCTCGCCGGCCGCAGCACCGCGTGCCTTGGCCCGTTCGGCCATGTCGCTGTCGATCTGGTTGACGACGGCGGCAAACAGCCCGCGCTTGTCGCCGAAATTGTGGTAGAGCGCGCCGCGCGTCAGCCCCGCCTCGGCCGTCAGCGCATCCATGGAGGCGTCCGCATAGCCCTTCTCCGCAAAGGCCTTGCGCGCAGCCGCGATCAGCTTGCCGCGATTTTCCGCCATGCTTTCCGATCGTGTGCGCTTCACGCCATCCTCCTGATTTCACATACATGGCGTATGCGAATTTGACATGCGGATCGTATGCGAGTACATCTACATACGCAACGTATATGAAATTCTTAGCCTCCAGCCAAGCGGCATTTCACCGACCCACCTTCGGGCGGAACGATGCCGCATGCCCGAAAGGACACCCATGACCAAGCCTCAACCCGTCTTCCCCGCAAACCGCCACGCCCTCTACGAAGAGCACGGCTATTCCGCCGCGATCCGCACCGGCGACCTCCTCTTCGTCTCCGGCCAGGTCGGAAGCCGTGACGACGGCACCCCCGAGCCCGACTTCGAGGCTCAGGTCCGCCGCGCCTTCGCCAATCTCGAGGCAACACTGGCAGCAGCCGGCTGCAGCTTCGCCGACCTCGTCGACGTCACGACATTCCACACCGATCCGGAGAACCAGTTCGCAACGATCATGAAGGTCAAGGCGGAAGTCTTCCCCGCTCCGCCCTATCCGAACTGGACGGCGGTCGGCGTGAACTGGCTGGCCGGCTTCGATTTCGAGATCAAGGTGATCGCCCGCATTCCGCAGGCATAACAAGCAAGCCCAGGTACTCGTTTGCCCAATAAGGAGGACGCGAGCATCGCGTCCTCACTCCTCCGGTTCGGCCGTAAACAACAGCGGCATGCCCGCCTCCTTGGCGAGGTCCATGGCTTCCGTCACCTTCGTCTCGGCGATCTCCCGCGTGCAGACCACGACCACCGCCGAGCCGAACTTGTGCGCCGTCATCATCACCCGGTAGCCCGTCTCCTCGCTCATCCGGAACACGACCTTCAGGACGATCGTGACGAATTCGCGCGGCGTATAATCGTCATTGTGCAGGAGCACCTTGTAGAGCCGTGGCTTCTCCACCTTGGGCTTCGTCACCGTCTTCGGCGTCAGTACCGTATCCTTCGCCATAGGTTCCTTCCGGATCTAGAGGCCGCATCAGGCCCGCAACACTTGACCATGTCCGTCCTATACCTCATAGGCGTGGCTAACGAAAATCCATCCCGAGCAGGTATTCAGAGCCATGGGCTTCAAATGCGGTATCGTCGGGCTTCCGAATGTCGGCAAGTCCACACTTTTCAACGCGCTGACCAAGACGGCGGCAGCCCAGGCAGCCAACTATCCCTTCTGCACGATCGAGCCGAACACTGGTGAAGTGGCCGTTCCCGATCCGCGCATGAAGAAGCTGGCCGACATCGCTGGCTCCAAGGAAATCATCCCGACCCGCATCTCTTTCGTCGACATCGCCGGCCTCGTGCGCGGCGCGTCGAAGGGCGAAGGCCTCGGCAACAAGTTCTTGGCCAACATCCGCGAAGTCGATGCCGTGGTCCACGTGCTGCGCTGCTTCGAAGACGACGACATCACCCATGTCGAAGGCAAGATCGACCCGGTCGGTGACGCCGACACGATCGAGACCGAGCTGATGCTCGCCGACCTCGAAAGCCTGGAACGCCGCGTCGAGCAGACCCGCAAGCGCGCCGCCTCCAAGGACAAGGAATCGACCGCCCAGCTGCCGATCATGGAGCAGGTCGTCAAGCTCCTCAACGAAGGCAAGCCCGCCCGTCTTCTCTTGAAGACGCTGGCCCCCGACGAGATCGAGATCCTCAAGGGTCTGAACCTTCTGACCTCGCATCCGGTCCTCTATGTCTGCAACGTCGCCGAAGGCGACGCCGCAACCGGCAACAAGCACACCGAAGCCGTCGCCAAGATGGCAACGGAACAGGGCGCCGAATGCGTCATCATCTCGGCGGCCATCGAAGCCGAAGTGGCCCAGCTGCCGGAAGAGGAAGCCACCGAATTCCTCTCCGCACTCGGCCTCGACGAAGCCGGCCTCGACCGTCTGATCCGCGCCGGTTACCACCTGCTGGACCTGATCACCTACTTCACGGTCGGCCCTAAGGAATGCCGCGCCTGGACGATCGTCCGCGGCACCAAGGCCCCTGCCGCCGCCGGCGTCATCCACACCGATTTCGAACGCGGCTTCATCCGCGCCTTCACCATCTCCTACGACGACTACATCACCTACAAGGGCGAAGTCGGCGCCAAGGAAGCCGGCAAGGGCCGCGACGAAGGCAAGGAATATGTCGTCCAGGACGGCGACGTCATCCACTTCCGCTTCAACACCTAATTCCAAGAACAAGGCGCCCCTCTGGGGGCGCTTTTTTTCTGCGCGCAAAAGACGTTCAGACTTGAACATGTTGCGGGAGACTGTGCACACTGTCGGCAAAAGAGGACGCATATGACAGTCACAGACAAGCTCCACTACGAAGACTTCATGCAGGGCCGAAGTTTCGCGCTCGGACCGCGCACGGTGACGGCCGAGGAGATCATAGAGTTCGCGGCCGAATTCGATCCGCAGCCCATGCACCTCTCGGAAGAAGCCGGCAAGGCCAGCATTCTCGGCGGCCTTTCCGCCTCCGGCTGGCACACGTCCAGCCTCTTCATGCGCCTGATGATCGACGCCTATGTGCTCAAAGCCGCCTCCGAAGGCGCGCCCGGCATCGAGTTCATGCAGTGGCGCAAGCCCGTACTTGCCGGCGACACGTTGTCGGGGCACTCGGTAGTCGAGGAGGTCCGCGTGATGCGCTCGCGCCCGCATCTCGGCATCGTCACCTTCGGCCATGAACTGCAGAACCAGCGCGGCGAAACCGTCATGAAGGCCCGCAACGCCGTCATGGTCCGCCGCCGTGAAACAGCGGAGGTGAGCGCATGAGAATGCTCGACCTCTATCATGCCGGAACCCGCCTCGAACTCGGGAGCGTCACTTTCACCGCCGAAGACATCATCCGCTTTGCCGAGAAGTTCGACCCGCAGCCCTTCCACATCGATGCCGAAGCCGCCAAGACTTACGTCTTCGGTGCGCTGTGCGCCTCCGGCTGGCACACCTGCGCCAATTGGATGAAGAGCTTCATCGCCTTCTGGAGTGTTGAGACCAAGCGTCTGGTGGCCGACGGCATGGCGCCGCCGAAGCTCGGCCCCTCGCCCGGCTTTTCGGAACTGCAATGGTTGAAGCCCGTCTATGCCGGCGATACGATCACCTACTTCATGACGCCGCTTGAAAGCCGGACTGTCCAGGGACGCCATCGCTATATCCTCAATTCCGCTCTCTCCGAAGGTATCAACCAGAATGGCGAGACCGTGCTGCGCTTCAAAAGCAACCTGATCGAATTCTTCCCCGACGAGGAGCAAGCATCATGAGCCCATACGACCTCACCATGACCGCCATCGATGGAAGCGAAAGCAGCCTCAAGGACTATGCCGGCAAGGTCCTCCTGATCGTCAACACGGCGAGCGCCTGCGGAATGACCCCGCAATACGAAGGTCTGGAAGCGCTTTACAAGGCCCATCCCGATCTCGTCGTGCTCGGCTTCCCCTGCAACCAGTTCGGCGCCCAGGAGCCTGGCACGGAGAAGGAGATCGCCCTCTTCTGCGAAACACAGTTCTCCGTCACCTTCCCACTCTTCGCCAAGATCGAGGTCAATGGTGACGGCGCCCACCCGCTCTATACCTGGCTGAAGTCGGAAACACCGGGCACCGAACAAGGTGCCGAAATCGGCTGGAACTTCACCAAATTCCTGGTCGGACGTGACGGCCAACCGGTCGCACGCTATTCGCCCCGCACGGCGCCCGCCGATATCGAGGCGGACATCATCGCTGCGCTTGCCCGCTGACCCGTCATGACCGGCTTCCGCTTCCATCCAACAACCCTGTCCGGCTTGGAAGCGGTCTCGGCGACAAGCGCCCACGTCTTTCCCAAACACACACATGACACCTATGGCATTGGCTTCCTCTCCGCCGGCAGCCAGATCTCGGCCTCCGGGCGCGGCCAAGTGGAGGCCGAGGCTGGCCAGTTGATCACGGTCAATCCCGGCGAAGTTCATGATGGCGCACCATGCGGACGCATGGCACGCAGCTGGCACATGCTCTATCTCACCCCGGACCTCGTTTCGGAGAGCATCAGCGAGCTCATATCGACCACGTCAGATCTCGAATTCGAGTATCCCGTCTTCGCCGATCCCTCGGTTCGCTGCCTGCTCGCGACACTACACCAGCAGCTTGATGAAGGGCATGCGGTACACGATCAGAACGCCTTCAAGGAAGCACTCGTCCTCCTCCTCGGCAAGACGCTCACCCGCCGCACGAACGCCCCGCCGTCCCTGCCCGCCTCGATCCGGCGTGTCCGCGAACGCCTCGACGACGATCCGGGCTCCCCATCAGACCTGCAGGCTCTCGCCCGAGAAGCAGGCCTCAGCCGCTTCCAGCTGATCCGCGCCTTCAGCCGTCACACGGGCCTCACCCCGCATGCCTATCACATGCAGCGTCGCGCGCTTCTGAGCCGCCGCCTGCTCGCTGAAGGCCTTCCCCCGGCCGAGGTGGCCGCCGCCTGCGGCTATGTCGACCAGAGCCACATGCACCGCGAATTCCGCCGTCGATTCGGCCTCACGCCCGGCTCCTATCGAAGCGCCTGGCTGAGCCGCAATCCTGTACAAGACCGGATGGCCTGACGGCACCATGCTCTCCCGCGCACAACGCAGGAGACCGACATGACCTTCGACTTTCTACTGACCACCCTGATCATCGTCGCGACACCGGGCACCGGCGCGCTCTACACCCTCGCAGCAGCCCTCGGTGGCGGGCGGCGTGAGGCGCTGGTCGCGGCCTTCGGCTGCACGCTCGGCATCATCCCGCACATGCTGGCCGCCGCCCTTGGACTTGCAGCGCTCGTCGCCGCCGAACCGCGCCTCTTCGAGCTGATCCGATATGCGGGCATTGCCTATCTCGTCTGGATGGCGATCGGCCTCTGGAGAAGTGGCCTCGCCGGAGATCCTGGAGCAGAGCCTCGTCAGAGAGCCTGGCGGATCATCCGCAAGGCGGTGCTGATCAACCTGCTCAATCCGAAACTGTCGCTCTTCTTCCTGGCCTTCCTGCCGCAATTCGTCGATCCCAGGGACCCGGCTCCGCTGATGACAATGGCCACCCTGAGCCTCGTCTTCATGGCCGTGACTTTCATCGTCTTCGCATTCTACGGACTGGCCGCAGCGAGCATGCGGCATGGGCTCGTTGCGCATCCGAACAGGATGCGCATCGTCAACCGGCTTCTTTCGGCCGGCTTCTTGCTGATGGCGGGAAAACTGGTGCTGGCGCAGCGCTGACGCCTCGCCGCAAGATCGACCGGGCTTGTTCGCCCGGTCACAGCGAGGGGCTCAATGCCCCTCGAATTCCACCAGCGTGCGAACCTCGACGCCGAGCGCCTCGAGCTTCTTGCGACCGCCGAGTTCGGGCAGATCGATGACAAAGCAGGCCGAGACCACATCTGCCCCGATCTGCCGCAGGAGCTGCACGGCCCCTACGGCCGTGCCACCGGTCGCGATCAGGTCGTCGACGAGGATCACCTTCTCGCCGGGCTTCACCGCATCCATGTGGATCTCCATCTCGTCCACGCCATATTCCAGGCTGTAGGCGATCCGCACGGTCTCGTGTGGCAACTTGCCCTTCTTGCGGATCGGCACGAAGCCAGCCGAAAGCTGATGCGCCACGGCGCCGCCGAGGATGAAGCCGCGCGCTTCCATGCCGGCGATCTTGTCGATCTTCAGCCCGGCATAGGGCTGCACCAGTTCATCGATCGCCCGGCGAAACGCCCGGGCATCACCGAGCAGCGTGGTGATGTCGCGGAAGATGATGCCAGGCTTGGGATAATCGGGAATGGAACGGATGGCAGCGGCGAGTTCGTGGGCGATCTTTGTCATGGGGCATCCGGAATGTGTCGGGAAGGAATTGCGCGGGACTGTACCAAGATTGGTATGGCCCCCCAACAAAAAAGGCGGTCCAAAGACCGCCTTTTCCGTGAAACGTGATCCCTGGAGATCAATGTTCCTTGTTTGCGTAGACCGACTTCTTCGTCAGGTAGATCAGCGCGGTGAAGATCGCGAGGAAGATCATGACCATGAAGCCTATGCGCTTGCGGTCTTCCAGATGCGGCTCTGCAGTCCACATCAGGAAGGCGGAAACGTCGCGCGAATACTGCTCGAGCGTTTCCGGCGAACCGTCGTCATAGGTCACCTGACCATCCGAGATCGGCTGTGCCATGGCCAGCGACTGGCCAGCGATGAAGTAGGGGTTGAAGTAGGTGCCTTCGGCAACTTCGACGCCTTCCGGCGGATCCTGGTAGCCGGTGAGCAGCGCATGGATGTAGTCCGGGCCGCCCTGCTGGTACTGGGTGAAGATGTCGAAGACGAATGTCGGGAAGCCGCGGGTGACGCCGCGCGCCTTGGCGATCAGCGAGAAGTCCGGCGGAGCCGCACCGTTGTTTGCCGCAGCTGCCGCTTCCTTGTTCGGGAACGGCGCCGGGAAGTGGTCGGATGCAACGGCTGTACGCGTGAACATTTCGCCGTCGGCATTGGGGCCGTCGGTGACTTCGTAATTCGCCGCGAAGGCCTTCACCTGGGCTTCCGAATAGCCGAGGTCTTCCAGAGTACGGAAGGCGACGAGGCTCATCGAGTGACAGGCGGCACAGACTTCCGAGTAGACCTTCAGGCCGCGCTGCAGCTGGGCCTTGTCGTATTTGCCGAAGGGGCCGGCAAAGGACCAGTCCATCTGCTCGGGCTTCAGGATCGGATAGTGACCCGTCTGCGCGGCGTGATGCGTCATTTCGGCCAGATCGCCACCTTCCGCTGCCAGCGCCATGCCGGAGAACCCGGCCATGGCTGCGATCAGCGCGATGCTCGTGACAAGCTTTTTCATTGTTATCTTCCTCTCACGTGCTCAGGCTTGGGCAGCAGCGGACTTGCCGCTCTTTTCGAGAACTGCCTCGGTGATCGAATTCGGGATGCGCCGTGGCGTCTCGAACAGTCCGAGCAACGGCATGATCACGAGGAAGAAGCCGAAGTAGTAGGCGGTACCGGCCTGCGACAGAACGACATAGATGCCTTCCGCCGGCATCGCGCCGAGCCAGCCCAAGAGGATGGAGTTGGCGACGAAGATCCAGAAGAACAGCTTGTACCAGGGACGGTAGACAGCCGAACGAACCTTGGACGTATCCAGCCAGGGCAGGAAGAACAGCACGATGATCGCACCGAACATCACGAGGACGCCGCCGAGCTTCGAGTCGATCGGACCGACGTTGAAGGTGATGGCGCGCAGCATGGCGTAGAACGGCAGGAAGTACCATTCCGGAACGATATGCGCCGGGGTTTTCAGCGAGTCGGCCGGGATGTAGTTGTCCGGATGGCCAAGATAGTTCGGCATGTAGAAGACGAAGTAGGCGAAGACGAGCAGGAAGACCGAAAGGCCGAGTGCATCCTTCAGCGTCGCATAGGGCGTGAAGGGAACGGTATCGGTCTTGGACTTGACTTCCACGCCGGTCGGGTTGGTCTGGCCGGTGACGTGCAGCGCCCAGATATGCAGGATGACGACACCCGCAATCATGAACGGCAGCAGGTAATGCAGCGCGAAGAAGCGGTTCAGCGTCGGATTGTCGACGGCAAAGCCACCGAGCAGGAACTGCTGGATCCACTCGCCCACGGCCGGGAAGGCGGTGAAGAAGCCGGTGATGACGGTTGCACCCCAGAAGGACATCTGGCCCCAGGGAAGCACGTAACCCATGAAGGCTGTCGCCATCATCAGCAGGAAGATCACGACACCGAGGATCCAGAGGATTTCGCGGGGTGCCTTGTACGAGCCGTAATAGAGGCCGCGTGCAATGTGCAGGTAGACGGCGATGAAGAAGAAGGACGCGCCGTTGGCATGCATGTAGCGCAGCAGCCAACCATTGTTGACGTCGCGCATGATCTTTTCGACCGAGTTGAAGGCAACGGTCGTCTCGGCCGCATAGTGCATGGCAAGCACGACACCGGTCAGGATCTGCACGATCAGCATGATCGAGAGCATGCCACCGAAGGTGTAGGCGTAGTTCAGGTTGCGCGGAACGGGATAGGAAACGAAGCTGTCATACATCAGACGCGGCAGCGGCAGGCGCGCATCGATCCACTTCTCGACGCCGGTGGACGGCTGGTAACTCGAATGGCCACTCATTGTGTCTTATCCCCTCAGCCGATCGTGATGACAGTGTCGGATGTGAATGCGAAGGTCGGCACCGGCAGATTGGTCGGTGCGGGACCCTTGCGGATACGGCCCGCCGTATCGTAGTGCGAGCCGTGGCAGGGACAGAACCAGCCACCGAAATCGCCGGCCTGACCGAGCGGCACGCAACCGAGATGGGTGCAGGAACCGATCATGACGATCCAGTTTTCCTTGCCTTCGCCGGCAGAGCGCGCAAGGTCCGTCGCGTCGGCTGCAGCATCCACATTGGCGTTGCGCGCCACCGGATCCTTGAGCTCAGCCAGCTGAACGGCGTTGGCTTCTTCGACTTCCTTTTCGGTGCGGTTGCGGATGAACACCGGCTTGCCGCGCCACTTGACCGTCAGCGACATGCCCGGCTCGAGCGCCGATACGTCCACTTCGATCGAAGCGAGCGCGAGCGTCGATGCATCCGGGCGCATCTGGTCGATGAAAGGCCAGGCGAACGAGGCCGCACCGACCGCGCCGGCCATGCCGGTCACCATGTAGAGAAAGTCGCGGCGCGTAGGCTCGCCCGCATGTTCTGTCGTTGTCTCGTGTTCGCTCACGGTCACTTTTTCCTCTCGCAATCCTGCGACACACCGCATTTGCCCCCGCAGCGGAATCACAATTCGGCCACGGAGCAGCCACAGATTCCCCGCCAGATTGGCGCGTTCTAAGCCCGATATTCTATTCTGTCCAGTCTTCCGCAGGCAACGAGCCACGTTGTCGCGGATTTCCGGGACACCATCCCCAATTGCTTGATTCAACGCAAGTGTGAGCGGCAGTTTATCAAGCAGTGCAAAGAGTTGCAGCCGCGAGTTCGGCAGGCCTTGGAACTCAGGCCGACAGCATCTCGGCGCCCGTATCGAGGAAACCGCCGGATTGTCGGGCCCAGAGCTCGGAATAGAGCCCGCCGAGCGCTACCAGCTCCTGATGGGTCCCCTGTTCGATGATCCGGCCCTTGTCCATCACCACGAGGCGATCAAGTGCCGCAATGGTCGACAGGCGGTGTGCGATGGCAAGCACGGTCTTGCCCTGCATCAGCCGATCGAGATTGGACTGGATCGCCGCCTCCACTTCCGAGTCGAGCGCAGACGTCGCCTCGTCCAGCACCAGGATCGGCGCATCCTTCAGCATGACCCGCGCGATCGCGATGCGCTGACGCTGCCCCCCGGAAAGCTTCACGCCCCGTTCTCCGACATGCGCATCGAAACCCTTGCGCCCGCGCTGGTCTTCCAGCCGTTGGATGAACTCGAACGCTTCCGCCCGCTCCGCCGCCTTGACCAACTGCTCGTCGCTCGCATCCTCGCGGCCGAAGAGAATGTTGTCTCGGATAGAGCGATGCAGAAGCGCCGTGTCCTGCGTGACCATGCCAATCTGCGAGCGCAGGCTCTCCTGCGTCACGGCCGAGATATCCTGCCCGTCGATCAGGATGCGGCCGCCCTCCAGGTCGTAGAAGCGCAACAGCAGATTGACGAGCGTCGATTTGCCCGCCCCCGATCGCCCGACAATGCCGACCTTTTCGCCGGGCTCGATGGTCAGCGTCAGATGATCGATCGCGCCGGTCTTGCGGCCATAATGAAAGGTCACGTCTTCGAAGCGGATCTCCGGCGACTTCACCTGGAGCTTTGCCGCATCCGGCTTGTCGGTGAGCCCGATCGGCTTGGCCACCAGTTCCGCCGAATTCTGGATCGTGCCGATATTGCGCATGATGCCGTTCAGCTGGGTCATCATCCGCCCCAGCAGCATGTTGAGCCGCAGAACGAGGCCGAGCGTGAAGGCGACACCGCCGGCCGTGACGGCGCCGGCAAACCAGAGGTCGACGGACAGAAGCGCCACCATCAGGATCATGAAGCCGGAAAGAATGGCAAGCGAAGCCCGAACCCCGGTCAGGAGCCGCGCGAAGGGTCGGAGCGTATCCTGGAAGCGGTCGAAGCCGGCGCGGATATAGTGGTCGTTCTGCCGCTCGCGGGCAAAGAGCTTCAGCGTCTGGATGTTGGAATAGCTGTCGACCAGCCGGCCGTTCAGCATCGACGACGCCTCCGCCGTCTCGCGCGCATGATGGCGGATCTTCGGCACGAAATAGCGCGCCAGCACCAGAAAGATCGCGACCCAGGCGCCGATGATCGCAGCCAGCCGCCAGTCGAGCTGCGCAACCAGTGCCATCGTCGAAATGGTATAGATCACCATGAACCAGACGACCTGCAGCAGCGAGGTGAGCAGATCGCCAGTCGATTGCCCGGCCGACCAGACCTTGGTCACGATGCGTCCGGCAAAATCATTCTGGAAGAAGGAGAGCGACTGGCGCGCCACATGCGCATGCGCCTGCCATCGCACCAGGTTGAAGAAGTTGAGGACGATGACCTGCTCCTCGACCAGCGCCCCGACCGTCACCACCACGAAACGCCCGATGAGGATGATCAGCGCCATGGCGAGCAATTCGCCACCATGGGCCGCGATCAGCCCGTCCCAGCCGGCATCCTTCGGCACGGTGTCCAGAAGATCAACGAGCCGGCCGACGAACCAGAAAAGCCCGGCTTCCAGCATGGCGACCGCCCCGCCGAAGACCGCCATCAGAAAGAAGGCGAGTTTCGCCTGGCGCACATAGAACCACACGAAGGCCCAGGTCTTTTCCGGCGGACGAAGATTGTCCGATCGGGCAAAGGGATCGAGCCAGTTTTCGAAAAGGCGGGCGACAGCTTGGAACATGACGAGCGATATAGGCCGTTTGCCGGGAACGGCAAAGCTTTTGCACCCCCGACCGCATTACAATTTCGTCAGGTCCGATACCGGACGCGAAGGACCAATTCGGGCCACCCTGCCCTAGCGCGTATAGCGGGTGAGATAGATGCCCGTCAGGATCAGCACAACGCCTGCCAATTGACCCGGATGAAACTCGGCCGTGCCGCGGGCGAGGTCGATGACGAGCCCGGTGATCATCTGCCCACCGATGATCAGGAGGCCGGAGCGCGCCGCCCCGATCCGCGGAAAGACATAAGAGCTGATGACAACGAAGCAGGCACCGATGATCCCGCCCACGAAATAGAAGGCCGGCACATCCGCCAGAAGCGGCAGACCAACCCGGTGCAGCGTCAGAACATAGACGCTGAGCAGAAGGAAGCCGATCCAGTGGTTCCAGGCGGACGCGGTGAAGGCCCCGCGGTCCATGGTCAGCCGCCCGTTGATAGAACGGCTCATGCCGACGGCGGCCCCGCCGATCAGCGCGATGAAGACGGCACCCAGCATTCAGGCCCCCTTGGAGAAGATGAGCAGCGCGCTGCCGCCGATGACGCAGGCGGTGGCCAGGAAGTCGAAGCGGTTGAGCTTGCGTTGGGGCGTGCCGAACAGGCCGAGCTGATCGGAGAGGAGACCGAACAGGATCTGCCCGACGAGAAGCAGCGACAGGCCACCGGCGAGCGCCAGCTCGGAATTGACCGCGATCGAACTCAGCGCCACCGCAAACGCCCCCGGTGCGCCACCGAGATAGGACCAGAGCGGCGCCTTGCCGGTCTGGGGCATGCGCCCTGCCCGGCGCGCCACGGCTCCATTGGCGAGCAGCAGGAAAAACGCGGCGACCCCGCCCACCCCATGCACCACCCAGGACGCGGTAAACGGCGTGGTCAGCGCGGCAAGCCCGCTGTTGATGGTGACCATGACCGCGAGCAGAGCACCGGCGAGAACCGCCCAGATCCAGTCGATATATCTCAGCATGTCGCTCCTGAAGGCCGATAGCCCCGAACTTGCGGCACCGGATCAGCGATCCAGCCTATCGGGACCGCATAGCCCTCCCGGGGCTTCGCAGACAAGCAAATTTGGAGAATGAACCGATCAGCGCCGTGAATGCCGCCCACACTCCAAAAAGCCTCGAAACGCAAAACGGGGCATTGCTGCCCCGTTTCAACGCCCGACCCGGTTTTCTCGGGACCGTCAGAATTCCGACCATTCGGCTGCAACGGCCGTATTGCCCTTGAAGCCATTGGCGATCTTGCGACCAAGCGCCCGCGCCGGAGACGCCTGCGGATGGCTGGCCGGCTGCGCCGCAGCGAGGCGCGGAGCGGCTGAGCGATAGGCCTCCTCGCCCAGCTGGAACTGGCCGAGCAATGCGGTCAGTCCGCTCGCCTGCTGCGCCAGACCATGGCAGGCCGCCGTCGACTGCTCCACCATGGCCGCATTCTTCTGTGTGCCCTGATCCATCTGGTTCACCGCCGAATTGATCTCGGCGAGACCGGTGGACTGTTCGCGGGCCGAAGTGACGATGGCAGCCACATTCTGGTTGATCTCCTGAACCTCGCGCACGATCACCTGCAGGGCCTGCCCCGTTTCGCCAACCAGGGCGACGCCGTTGCGCACCTGTTCGCCGGAGGCTGTGATGAGGCCCTTGATCTCCTTCGCCGCATTGGCTGAACGCTGGGCGAGTTCACGCACTTCCTGAGCAACGACCGCAAAGCCCTTGCCGGCATCTCCTGCTCGCGCTGCCTCGACGCCCGCATTCAGCGCCAGCAGGTTCGTCTGGAACGCGATCTCGTCGATCACACCGATGATGTTGGAAATTTCGCTGGACGACTTCTCGATCGCCTGCATGGCGTCGACCGCCCTGCGCACGACGTCGCCCGAGCGTTCGGCGCCCACCCGCGTCCGCGATACCAGAGCGCCCGCCTCTTCGGCCCTGACAGCACTGTCCTTGACGGCCGTCGTCACCTGTTCCAGCGCCGCTGCGGTTTCCTCCACGGAAGCCGCCTGCTGTTCGGTGCGCTTCGAAAGATCGTCTGCAGCAGCCAGCATTTCACTTGCACCCGCATCGATGGCACGAGCATTCTCGCCGACCGCGCGCATGGCTTCGCGCAGCCGCTCGACGGAATGGTTGAAGTTGAGACGCAGCGGATCGAGGTGACCAGCAAAGGGCTCCTCGAGCGCGACGACGAGGTCGCCGTCCGACAGGCTCTGCAAGCCGCCCGCCAGCCGGTCTACGGCGAACTGCACGTCGGCCGCTTCGCGCGCCTTCTGTGCTTCGCGGGTCTGCCGTTCCGTCTCGCTCAGCGAGCGATTTTCCTCAGCCTGGCGCTCCAGGGCCGCCCGTTCGATCGCGTTGTCGCGGAAAACCGAAACGGCAGCCGCCATCTCCCCGATCTCGTCTGCACGACCGGCAAACGGGATCTCCGCCGCCGTATCGCCTGCAGCGAGCCTGCGCATCGACATCGTGATTTCGGATACGGGACGCGCAATCCGCAACACCGATACGATCGCAGCGGTGACGGCGATGACGGCGCCGATGATGGCCGCAATCACGGAAAGCTGCATCGCCATGGCCGAAGACGCCCGCGCTTCCCCTCCGACCGTCGCCACGATTTCGCGGTTGATACTGATGATTTCCGCAAGACTGGAATCGATCGTATCGCCGAGTGGCGCCATCTGCGCGATCGTATCCTTGGCCTGATACACCTTGGAGGCCAGTGCCTGCTCGACGAAGGTCCGGCCGAGCGCCTCGTAGTCGCCTATCGCGGCCTGGAAGATTTCGAACTTTTCTTTCACCGCCGGCAAGAGCACCAGGGCGTCGAAGCGGGCGATCGCAGCATTCATGGCCGCGCGCGCGGCTGTCAGGTCCTCGACGAGCGCCTTCTTTTCTGCGGAAGTACCGGCACTGAGGATCATCAAGGTCAGCCGGCGGACGTCGCCGAGATGCCCGTCGATTTCGCCGATCATCAGAGAGCGGTCGAGGCGTGTGCCGAAAGCATCGATTTGACCGCTCATCTCGTTCACCGAGCGAAGCGCAATAGCGCCCTGGCAGAGCAAGACGATGACCATGAGGCCGAAGAGCAGCGGCAGGAGAATTCTGATCTTGATATTTTTCACGACTGAAATCCTGGATTGAAACGGGGCATGTGTGTCGGAAAAATGCCGACATGCCTCCATGCCAATCCGGTTTCTAACAAAGCCTTACGGTCCGAAGGGCAATTCTTGCTTGCTCCACAGCGCTGTGGAGAGATGTTTCCAACAAAAAAGAGGGGCATCGCTGCCCCTCCCCTTATCGTCGTCGACTGCAGGCTGATCAGAATTCCGACCACTCGGCAGCGGCCGCCGTATTGCCCTTGAAGGCATTGGCGATCTTGCGGCCGAGCGCCCGGGCTGGCGACGGCTGCGGCTGGGCGGCGGACGTCGCCGGGGCCAGCCGGGCCGACGTCTGGTACCCCTCGTCCGTCTTGAACTGGGCCATCAGCTGCATCAGCTGGCCGGCCTGCTGTGCCAGTCCGTGGCTTGCCGCCGTCGACTGCTCGACCATGGCCGCATTCTTCTGCGTGCCCTGGTCCATCTGGTTGACCGCCATGTTGATCTCCTGGAGACCCGTCGACTGCTCGCGGGTCGAGGTGACGATGGCGAGAACGTTCTGGTTGATCTCCTGCACCTCGCGCACGATGGTCTCCAGCGCCTTGCCGGTTTCGTCGACCAGGCTGACGCCGTTGCGCACCTGTTCGCCGGACGTGGTGATCAGAGCCTTGATCTCCTTTGCGGCGTTGGCCGAACGCTGGGCGAGTTCCCGCACTTCCTGGGCAACGACGGCAAAACCCTTGCCGGCTTCACCGGCGCGGGCCGCTTCGACGCCGGCGTTCAGGGCCAGCAGGTTGGTCTGGAAGGCGATGTCGTCGATGACGCCGATGATGTTCGAGATTTCCGAAGAGGATTTCTCGATCGCCTGCATGGCAGCCACGGCGCGGCGAACCACCTCGCCGGAATGCTCTGCCCCTTCCCGCGTGCGGCCGACCAATTGCCCTGCCTCGTCGGCGCGGATGGCGCTGTCCTTGACCGCCGTCGTGACCTGCTCGAGTGCCGCCGCCGTCTCCTCGACGGACGCCGCCTGCTGCTCGGTGCGCTTCGACAGGTCGTCTGCGGCGGCCAGCATTTCGTTGGCACCCGCGTCGATAGAGCGGGCATTGTCACTGACGGCGCGCATGGCATCCTTCAGGCGTGCGACGGACTGGTTGAAGTTCAAGCGCAGCGGATCGAGGTGACCGGCGAAAGGCTCCTTGATCTGTACGACGAGATCACCGTCCGAAAGACGCTGCAGGCCGGCGGCCAGCTGGTCGACGGCGAACTGCACTTCCGCCGCTTCGCGCGCCTTTTGCGCTTCGCGGGCCTGGCGTTCGGTTTCGCTCAGTGAACGGTTCTCTTCTGCCTGGCGCTCCAGTGCGGCACGCTCAATGGCGTTGTCCCGGAAGACGCTGACGGCAGCCGCCATTTCGCCGATTTCGTCATGACGTCCGGCAAACGGGATATCGGAGCGCGTGTCTCCGGAAGCAAGGGTGCGCATCGAACCGGTGATGTCCGAAATCGGACGGACGATCCGCACGAAGCTGAAGAAGGCCGCACCGGCAGCGATCAGCGCGCTGATAACAACGGCGATGATGGTGGTATTGATCGCGGTCGTGGAAACATCGTCCGCAGTGACGATCGCAGCATCGCTGAGTTCGACATTCGCCTTGATCATTTCATCCATGAGCTGGACGAGTGTCCCGGCATTCTTGGCCATATCGCCGCTGAAGATCACTTTGGCTGCAGCCTCGTCACCAGATCGCTTCAGCTCGATCATCTGTATGGCCAGACGATCATACTCGGCGAGTGCCGCTTTCATGCTATCGAACCGAGCCCGGGTCGCCGGCATAGTGATCATTGGCTCATAAGCTGCAAAGGCCGCATCACGCTGTGAAAGCGCTGTCTTTGTGGCCGCAGTCACAGCGTCCAGTTCCTCGGCCGTCGAGGCATTGACCAGCATCGCATAGTCACGGCGGACCTCCGCGAAAGTCGCGTTCATGCGCGCCACGGCCAGCATTCTCGGCAGGCGCTCGCGTCCGATGACGTCCACCTGCTCCTTGACGTTTCCGATGAAATTGATGGCAAGAAGCCCTTGGCCGATGCCGAACGTGAGCACAACTGCGAAAAGCAGAGGAAGCACGACTTTGATCTTGAGATTGGACATGAATTGTCTCCGGGGAGGAAAAAATACATTCCCAACCGGGCGCGGGAGGATCGCCAGGCGTGAGGACAAGACATCGTCCTGGTAGGTCGGGATGATCCTTGTCTAAAATAAGAAGCGTGAACAATTTACTTAAATTGAGCACAACTTAAAATCGCACACGGTTTCGTGATGGCGAAACTTGGAGCGCCAAAAAAGGTCGGCGGCGGATTACTCCGCCGCCTCCTCTGCCGATTCATCCAGCGCCTTGGCCTCTTCCTCGGCCCTGCGCTTCTTCTCCAGCTCTTCCTCCGGATCCGTCTGGTCCGGAAGGAAACCGCCCGACTGGCGGTTCCAGAGATCCGCATAGATGCCGCCGGTCTGGACCAGTTCCAGATGCGTGCCCTCTTCGACGATGCGACCTTGGTCGAGCACGATCAACCGGTCCATCTGCGTCAGCGTCGACAGCCGGTGGGCGATCGCGATGACCGTCTTGTCCTCGATCAGCTTGAACAGGCTCTCCTGGATCGCCGCCTCGACTTCCGAGTCGAGCGCCGAAGTGGCCTCGTCCAGGATCAGGATCGGCGCATCCTTGAGGAAGACGCGGGCGATCGCGATGCGCTGCCGCTGGCCACCGGAGAGCTTCACGCCGCGTTCACCCACATGCGCGTCGAGGCCGCTGCGGCCCTGCATGTCGGAGAGACCCTGGATGAACTCCCAGGCATTCGCCCGCCTCGCCGCCTCGATGACATCGGCATCCGTGGCATCCGGCCGGCCATAGGCGATGTTGTCGCGGATCGACCGGTGCAGCAACGACGTGTCCTGCGTCACGACACCGACCAGCGCCCGAAGACTGTCCTGACTGACCTCCGAGATATCCTGCCCATCGACGAGGATCTTGCCCTTTTCGATGTCGTAGAAGCGCAGGAGCAGGTTCATCAGCGTCGTCTTGCCCGCACCCGAGCGTCCGACGAGGCCCACCTTCTCGCCCGCCTTGATGGTCAGCGAGAAGTCCTCGATCACGCCCTTCTGCTTGCCGTAGTGGAAGCGCACGCCGTCATAGACGATCTCGCCTTTCGGCGCGGCAAGCGCCTTCGCCTCCGGCTTGTCGACGATGTCATGCCCCTTGGTCATCATGCCCATGCCGTCATAGACCGTGCCGATGTTTTCGAAGAGGGCGGCAACTTCCCACATGATCCACTGCGACATGCCGTTGATGCGCATCGAAAGACCGATGGCGACCGCGATCGCGCCGACCGAGACCGTGCCGTTCAGCCAGAACCAGATGCCGAGTGCTGCAACGAAGAACTGCACGATCGCATTGTTGATGTCGACGCAGATGTTGAGCAGCGAAATCTGCCGCATCTGCCGGTGCACCGTACCGAGGAAGGCGTCCATCCCTTCGCGCGCGTAGACCTCCTCGCGGCCGGCATGCGAGAACAGCTTCACCGTGCCGATGTTCGTGTAGCTGTCGACGATCCGTCCCGTCATCATCGAGCGGGCATCCGCCTGCTCGCTGGAGGATTTGCGCAGCTTTGGAATGAAGTAGCGCAGGATCAGCGCATAGACGACCAGCCACAGCACGAGCGGCACGCCGAGACGCCAGTCGACGGACGCGACGAGTGCCAGCATCGAGACGAAGAAGGTCACGGCATAGATGAAGACGTCGATGATCTTCATCACGCTTTCGCGGATCGACAGCGCCGTCTGCATCACCTTGGTCGAGACCCGGCCGGCGAATTCGTTGGCGAAGAAGGTCATCGAATGACGCAGCAGGAAGCGGTGCATCTGCCAGCGCGCGATCATCGGAAAATTGCCGGCCAGCACCTGATGCATGGTGATCGTGTGCACGACACCGATCAGCGGCAGGCCGATCAACAGCAGCGCCGCCATCCAGGCGAGTGTGCCGCCCTCCGTCTGAAGGAAGGTGGCGCGGTCGGCCGTCGACAGCCAGTCCACGATATTGCCGAGGAACTGGTAGAGAAAAACTTCGGCAACGGCGATCAGCCCCGAGCAAAGGCCAAGCAGCGCCAGCCACCAGCCGGCAGGCTTAGTGTAGTGCCAGCAGAAGGCGACGAGGCCTTTCGGAGGCAATGTCGGATCGCCGGCCGGATAGGGATTCAGGCGGTTTTCGAACCACGAGAACATGGAAAGTCTCCAGAAATGGCACGCAGCGACACCGGATAACGGGCGACGCAAAACGCGAATATTCAATGATTGAGGCCAGTTGCGGCCGCAGGATGAATCAGTTTGGGAAAGGACGCAGGAGTGACGCGCTCAGGCGCCAACGAGCATAAATCGGGACTGGCGCGAAATACCGAATAGATCCATCGATGGCCCTCCCGCTTGCGTGTTGAACGAAGACCTTTGTTCTATCGAGCCATCGGCTTTTTTGCCAGACGCCATTTCTGACACCTGGGACATTCGCCCATCACTGTTGCAGACCGATCACAGCCTCCCGAAGGGACCTCCTCGCATGGTTGAGCCGCCACGCCGGATCGCCTAAGACCCTGGCATGACCGAACTTCGCATCGCCCTCTACCAGCCCGACATCCCCGGCAACACGGGCACGATCCTGAGGCTCGCCGCCTGTCTCGGATTGAAGGTGGACATTATTGAACCCGCGGGTTTCGTGCTCTCCGACAAGAACCTGAAACGATCGGGCATGGACTATCTGGCAAGTGTCGCCATGACCCGGCATGTCAACTGGGATCGCTTCGACGCCTGGCGCCTCTCCGAGGGCCGCCGCCTCGTTCTCGCCTCGACCAAGGCCGCCCTGCCCTATACGCGCTTCGATTACGCGCCGAACGACATCCTGCTCTTCGGTCGTGAAAGTGCGGGTGTCCCGGACCATGTCCATGACCGGGCCGAGCACCGTGTGACCATTCCCATGGTCGAGGGGCAGCGCTCCATCAACGTCGCGATGTCCGCCGCCATGTTTGTTGGCGAGGCACTTCGCCGGACCGGCTTCCCCTCCTGAACCTCTGCCTGCCAGCAACATCCGTAGCACCTCCCTCAAGACTGGGACGAGCATGCAACCTCAACTACAGTTGAGGTCAAGCCCCATTCGTCGAAGCGTCTGACATAAGCGGCAATGCCCCTTTCACGCATTGCCTATCCATCCGAAAAACGTTATATTGCGTTGCAGCAAAAAGGGAGATGGAGTCATGTTCGAGACAGCATTCGCCCTGGGTCTGACCCAGTTCGCCCGATCCTTGAGCTTCCCCGAGCGCGTCCGGCACCGCACGATGCGCAACGCAGCCCTAGAGCCCTGGCGGCTCCGCAATGCCGGCATCGACGCGCTTTATTATGACGTCAAGGCCCTCACGTCGGACGAAACCTTCTATATCAGCGACAGCATCGCCTCCGAAGGCCTGATCATGATCGTCCCGCCGACCGGCGGTGGCATGCTCACGCTCTGCGACAGCGTCGAGGAATTTTCCCTGCGCGGTGGTCGTGACGTCCGCGCCATGGCTGTGGCCGGCATCGGCGGCTCGGCGATCGGCGCGGCGGCTTTCGCCCGCAACGTGGCCGATGCGATCGACGCCCCGGTGGCGGCCGTCGTGTCGGGCTACGGCCTCGGCGACATCGTCAACGAGGCCATCGGCGGCGCCTTCCTCTTCGGCTGGCTGGGCCATGTCAGAAGCAATCTCGAAGTGATAGACGACGTCGTCGGCCGCCCGAAACTCGGCGCCTATGGCAAGCGCGACGAGGATGCCGACGCTAACAGGCGCACCGGTCTCGATGCCGACACCGTCTCGACCTTGCTGTCCGATCCAGCCCTCTCCTTCACGCTGATTACCGGGCATTCACGCGGCAACCGCGTCATCGCCGATGCGCTATATGCTCTCAAGGCGCGCGATCCGGGCCGCATCGAGACACTCGCCAACGCAGCCCGCATCGTCACCTTCGGCGGCCGCATCAAGATGCCGGAAGCCTTTCGCGAGGTGATCGACGTCGTCGGCGAACTCGACTGGTTTGGCGAGATGAACTCGCGCCCGAAGATTGCCGCCGACATCAAGGTCCCCTTCTGCGGTCACTCGACAAATACCGACATGCCGACTGCTCTTCAGGTGACGAAGATCCTCGGTGAGATCATGAACGGCGGGGCTATGCCCGCAGCCATGCCGCCCCCGGAACCCGTCGAGGCGCCGCCCGTGCAGGCAGCAACGGCAGTGGCTGCAGAAACTGCCGAACTTGTCGAAGCTGTCGAAGAGGCAGTATCGCCCACGTTCGACGAACTACCCGCACTGCCTGCAATGCCCGAGGCCGAGACCGCGCCCGAGCACGAGCCTGCGCCGGAGGCCAAAGTCGAATCAGAAGCCAGTACACAGGCTGCGCCGCAGGTGACGGAGGAAGCTTCGCCACCGGCCGAAGCTACAATAGTATCCGAGGTGATCGAAAAACCCGCTCCGGCCAGCCGAAAACCCGCGACACCGATCATGGTGCCGCTGCCTCGCAGCCGTGGTAAGCGGACCCGTCCGAAGAGCTGAAGACACACTGCAGCCGAAACATCGAGGCCTGCGCCAAGCGGGCCTTTTCGATTCCGCATCAGTCGCTTGGTTTCAGATCTTCAACCAGGAGGTCATCGAGACGTTGGCCATGTTGAGCGACGAGGATTGCAGCTGCTCCTGGACCTTGTCGGCCATCAGCCGCACAGCCTGTTCGCTGAGGTCACTGTCGACGAGACGGCTCACGCCCAGTTCTGACGTCCCTTGGACAGCCTGTACACCGAGGCCGCCGCCCGTCACCTGGCTGCGGGTCGTGTTCACCTCGGCAGAGGCCCCGACCATGTCGATCAGCACCCGGTTGAGGGAGGAGATCATGCCGTCGATCTCGTCGCGGGTCGTGCGGCTGTCCAGCCGGATTTCACGAGCACCGGCCTCGACCGGCTCCCGCGAGCCGGCATCCATGAGGAAATAATTGTAGGGCACACCGCCGAGCGTAGAGCCGGCATAGGCGCGGGTGAGCGTGCCGTCCTGAGCGTCCTGGCGGGAAACCAGCGTGGACCGGGCGGTGTCGAAATCCACCATGTTGATCGACAGGCTGCGGTCTTCACCGGTGGTGACGGACGCGATCAGCGACGCGACCTTCGGCCGACCACCCGCCTCCACCTTGAGCCAGTTGTCGCCATTGAAGCCGCTGTCATCGATCAAGCTGCCGAGATCGGCTTTCATCCGGGAGATATCGGCATTGATGCCCTCGCGATCGGCGCCGACAGCCTTGGCGACAACCAGCTTCTGCTGGATCCGCGCAACGATGTCAGTCGCCTGCTCCAGCCCGAGCGTCGCCGTGTCGGTGACGGCCGCGGCAATGTCATTTGCTTCCTGCACGCTGCCCATCGATAGGCTGCCGGGACGCATCGTGGTGGAAATGGACCAATAGGCGGAGGCATCGGGCGCAGCGTCGGCGGCCGATGCGACAGCGCGCTCTCTGGCGGTCCGTTCGAGCGCAGGCGCAGAAGTGCTTGCCATCGTCGCCGGGTAGGCCAAGGCCGGAGTGAGCCAAGCTGAACTCATGAGGAAACCCTGTGTCGCATGTCATGTCGATCCGGCGCCGGTATCATTCCAGCTGTGTATGGATCAGGTTAGCGACGAGGTTTTGTGATTGGCTTTCGAGGAATGCTAGAATTTTAGCGGATTGCCGCTTTCCTCCGGATCGCAACCGAAATGCCGTCAATCGGCCGAAGGAAGACGCCGCATGGTGAACTCGATCTGGTCGCCATCAAGCTGGCGCCAGCTCTCGACTTCGGTCCAGTAGGCGGCCTTCGGAAAGGTGTCGAACCATTCGCGCGCCTTGGCGCGCGCCTCTTCGCGGGTCAGGCAGTATGTCTCGCGAACGAAATGGCCGCCCAGGCGCCCGGAGGCACCGGCACGGTGATCGGCAATGCGCTTCTTCAGACCGTTGAATGACGGCGGGCCGGGCATCTTCGTCATGAAACACCTCGCATGCCGAAAGAATAATGCAGCCCAAAGCGGAACGCGAGTCGATTTTCCGGGGACACCCCGGCCCCCATATGGTCGCCCGGGAATTCACCTGATATTCCTGTCGCTCGAGAGAGTTGCCAGAAGGCATAGTGGGGGAAGACATGGAGCGACCGGTTCTGACGAAGGGCCTGCCTGCCGATATCGAGGACAAGAAGCTGGCCGCCCGGGCATGGTTTGAAAGCCTGCGCGATGCCATCTGCGCCTCCTTCGAGACCCTTGAGCACGAACTGACCGGCCCGATGTCGGATCGCGAGCCCGGCCGGTTCCAGGCCAAGGATTGGCTGCGCGAGGACGGCAAGGGCGGCGGCGGCCGCTTGTCGATGATGTATGGCCGCGTCTTCGAAAAGGTCGGCGTGCACACCTCGACCGTGCACGGTGAATTCTCACCCGAATTCCGCAAGCAGATGCCGGGCGCGGAAGAGGACCCGCGCTTCTGGGCTTCCGGCATTTCGCTCATCGCCCACCCGGTCAATCCGCATGTGCCGACGGTGCACATGAACACCCGCATGGTCGTGACCTCCAGCCAGTGGTTCGGCGGCGGTGCCGACCTGACTCCTGTGCTCGACCGCAGGCGCATCCAGGACGATCCGGACACACGGCTCTTCCACCGGGCCATGGAAGTCACCTGCGAACGCCATCCCGCCGTCGCCGACTACGCCGCCTACAAGAAGTGGTGCGACGAATACTTCTTCCTGCCTCATCGCAACGAAGCCCGCGGCATTGGCGGCATCTTCTTCGACTGGCTGACGGCAGACGAAGAAAAGGGCGGCTTCGACGCCAATTTCGCCTTCGTTCAGGATGTCGGCCGCGCCTTCAATCTCGTCTATCCGAAGATCGTACGCGCCAACTTCAACAATCCCTGGACGGACGAAGACCGTGAGGAACAACTCGTTCGTCGCGGCCGGTATGTCGAGTTCAACCTGCTCTACGACCGCGGCACGATCTTCGGTTTGAAGACCGGCGGAAACGTCGAATCAATCCTGTCCTCGCTTCCTCCGCTCGTCCGCTACCCCTGATCGGGCGGGTTACCGCTGTCACGGTTTTCCACACGCGTATTCACAGAAAAGAATGGCGGGACATTTCCGCTGCTTACGCGATTGTGTGCGGGTAACTTGACAGTTTTCATTGCGCTCCATCAGGCGCGAGGCCATTCTGCGGCCTCACGCAGTATCGAGGAGGAGATTGCGATGACCCCATTCAGCTCAGTGTCTGCGTCCCGCGTCAGTGACCCCGCCGACCGCGCCATGGAAGCGCCCCAACTGATCGATCGCCTGGCAGAAGAGTTGCGTGCGTCGAGTGATGTTGACCTGCCCCATTCCTATTTCGTCGAGCAGGTTCGCCTAGGCCTCGCGGGCCGCGACGTGACAGATCACGTTGCCGCCAACGATGTCGAAAGCGGCGCCAATCGCGGTCGTAAGGCGAATGCCCGGTCTGTGTTCCACGCCTGGGCGATGCCCGACTGATCAAACCGAATCCACCGCGTCGAAACTGACTTGCCCGCACCCCGTGCGGGCATTTTTTTAAACTTTTGCCGAACAAAGGCACCAATTCACGGTTAGCTCGGTGTGAGGCAGTCAACGGAGGAGACGATCATGAAACGCTTCGAATGTGGAACGCTGGTCCCCGGTTGTGAATGGCACACCCGAGCAGACGAAGAGGCAGAAGTCGTCAGACGCGCGGTCGATCACATGCGCGTCACACATGGCGAGGAGGTCATCCGCCCCTCGATGGTAGACCACATCAAGGAACGCATTCGCGACGAGCAACCGAACCCGGCTTGATGGGAGGATCGCGGGCAGCGATCAGGTCTTCGCGAGCGTCTCCAGCCGGGCGAGCAGTTCCTCACGGCTGAGATTGAACTGTGAGGCGATCCAGCCCTCTTCGAGCTTGCCGAGGATCTCACCCACCTTCGGCCCCGCCGGGAGACCGGCGGCGAGCACGTCGCTGCCCTTGATCGGCAGAACGGGGCGCACGTAGTTTTCCGCTCGCTTCAAGAGCGAGAACAGCCGCGCACTGCGGGCCATGGCCTTCTGGTCTCCTTCGGCCCGCGCCCGCACGGATGCCAGCTCCAGCTTGAGCACGGCGACCATGCCGTCCTTTCCGAACCGGTAGAGGTCGCGGTCGAAGGCGACGTCCGTCACCGTCTCCTGCGGCTTGGGCGCCCTCGCGAACCGGTCGAGCGCCAGCGCCTCGGCATTGGAGAGCTTCAGCCGCTCAGACAGCGTCACCAGCCGTGCGGCATCCTTTGGCACGATCGCGCAGAGCCTGAGCAGCGGGTCCGGCTGCCAGCCGAGCGCCTGTTCTGCCGCGATTAGACCTGGGATCGCATCGATCCCCCACTTCTCCGTCTCCGGCAGAATTTCGGTCAGCACACCCGACTGCCGCATCCAGAGCAGCGCCCGCCCCGGATCACGCGCCGACAGGAGCTTCTTGATCTCGCTCCACACCCGCTCGGCCGAAAGCGTATTGAGCTGCGACCGCGCCCGGGCACAGGCCTTCAGACCATCCGCATCGGGGCGACCGCTGCCGTAGTGGGCAAAGAAGCGGAAGAAGCGCAGGACGCGCAGATAATCCTCGGCAATCCGCTGCTCGGCATCGCCGATAAAGCGTACGGTCTTTGTTTCGATGTCCTTCAAGCCGCCGACGAGATCGACCACCTCGCCGTCGGCGCCGACATAGAGCGCGTTGATCGTAAGATCGCGTCGGTCGGCATCCTCCTGCCAGCTGGCGCCGAAGGCCACCTGGGCATGCCGCCCGTTGGTCTCCACGTCCCGCCTGAGCGTCGTCACCTCGTAACCCTTGCCATCGACAACAAGCGTCACGGTGCCGTGCTCTATGCCCGTCGGCACGGCCTTGATCCCCTTGGCCGCCGCACGTCCACTCACCTCTTCCGGCATCAGCGTCGTAGCAAGGTCGATATCGCCGACGTCAAGCCCCATCAGGGTGTTACGAACCGCACCGCCGACCACCCGCGTTTCCGCGCCACCGCTGTTCAAGAGCGTCATGACCCGCTGGAGCGCGGGCGCTTGGAACCAGTCGCGATCGGCAAGATTGGTCATGCATAGAGCCTTTCGTAGAGCGTGCGGATGATCCCCGCCGTAATGCCCCAGATATGCCGTTCCCGATAGGGCATCACGTAGAAATGCCTGACGGCCCCCTGCCACATCCGGCTGTCCTGCCGATGATTGGCCGGGTTCATCAGAAAGGACAGCGGCACCTCGAAGACGCTCTCCACTTCGTCAGGATTGAGCGTCAGAGAAAAGCCTGGCTGGATGACGCCGAGCACCGGCTGGATTCGGAACCCGGTCCCCGACAGATATTGCGGCAACCGCCCCACGGTTTCCACGAAACGGCGGTCGAGCCCGATCTCCTCCTCGGCCTCTCGCAGCGCCGCCTCCTCCGGAGAGGCGTCGGTCGCATCGATGCCGCCGCCGGGAAAGGCGATCTGGCCGGCATGTTGCCGGAGCTTGCTGGTCCGCTGGGTGAGAATGATGCGCGCGTCATCGACATCGTCGATTACCCCGATCAGCACTGCCGCATCCTTCAGATTCAGCTGCTCGATCTCGAGAATGCTGTCGCGGTTCAGCACATGGTCGCCGTGATCGCGCCAGGCATGTTCCAGCGGCGCACCCACCTGTTCGAGCGCCCGGCGGCGGAAGTCCTCGGCGGTGAAACTCATCAGGCTCACCGGGACAGTCGATCGAGTTCGTCGGCCGGCATGACGGAGAAAACGGCGCCGCGCGAGCGAATGACGAACATCGCCCTGCCCCCGACATCGAGAACTTCCCCGCGCTCGACGAGATCATACATAACGGCCCGTGACACCATCGCCTCCAGCCGGCCGCGCACGGAAAGATAAGGCTTGAGCTCGTGGTTCTCGCCGGCAACCTCGAATCGTAGTTTGTGCTCCGGACCCGCCTCGACCACATCGCCGACATTGGTGCGAAACGTCAGCACCGACTCACCCGCCTCTTCCGTCACACTCATCTCGACGGCGACGAAATGCGCATCCTGAACCCGGATGCCGACCTTTTCCACAGGCGTGACGAGATAGGTTTTTCCGTCCTCATCCTTGCGCAAAACGGTCGAAAACAGGCGCACCAGAGGCTCGCGACCGATCGGGGTCCCCATGTAGAACCAGGTCCCGTCGGCCCTGATTTCCATGTCGAGATCCCCGCAGAACGGCGGTTCCCAGCGTTCCACCGGCGGTAGTGATGCCTTTCCGCCCGATGTTTGCGCTGACGCGCGCGAAATCAGCGCAGCAAGCCCTGCCGCATCTGTCGTCGCCTTCAGCGTATCGCTTGCCATTTTTGCGTCCCGGTTTTGTCTTTAGCCTATAACAGTCACGAGATAGTCATTCAAAACGTCCTTGTCAGCCGTCCTCTCGCCAATAAGTTAGTTTCAGTAACATGCACCTTCGCGCGTCCGTTCGATTCTCCGGACCAGGCCAAACCAATTGGAGCAGACCATGGGCATGATGCCAAATCCTGATGTCGCACTGGATGAGAAGGCGATCGTCGAACAGGCTGAAAAGGCCCTCGCCGACATTGCGGTGATCCGCCAGGAAGTGGCGAAGGTGATCTTCGGCCAGGAAAAGGTCGTCGAAAACACCCTGCTCGCAATCCTCTCCGGCGGCCACGCGCTGCTTGTCGGCGTGCCCGGCCTTGCCAAGACAAAGCTCGTCACCACACTCGGCACCGTCCTCGGCCTCGACGCGAACCGCATCCAGTTCACGCCCGACCTCATGCCATCGGATATTCTCGGCACAGAAGTGATGGACCAGGACGACACCGGCCGCCGCTCCTTCCGCTTCGTCAAAGGTCCCGTCTTCGCCCAGCTTCTGATGGCCGACGAAATCAACCGCGCCAGCCCGCGCACCCAGTCGGCGCTTCTGCAGTCGATGCAGGAATACCACGTCACCATCGCCGGCCAGCCCTACCAGCTGCCCGCCCCCTTCCACGTGCTCGCGACCCAGAACCCGCTGGAGCAGGAAGGCACCTATCCGCTCCCCGAAGCCCAGCTCGACCGCTTCCTCCTGCAGGTCGACGTTCTCTATCCGGAACTTGCGGCCGAACGGCAGATCCTGCTCGAAACGACGGGTGTCGGCGACAAGCGCGCCAATGCCGTGATCACGAGCGAGCGCCTGCTGGAAATCCAGAAGCTGATCCGCCAGATGCCGGTCTCCGACACGGTCGTCGACGCGATCCTCACGCTCGTCCGCTCCGCCCGCCCCGGCCACGGCAATGCGTCCACTGACAAGAATGTCGCCTGGGGTCCGGGGCCGCGCGCCGGTCAGGCGCTGATGCTCTGCGCCCGTGCCCGTGCGCTCTATGAGGGCCGCCTCGCCCCCTCGATCGACGATGTCTATTCGCTCGCCGAGCCTGTGCTCGAACATCGCATGGCGCTGACCTTCCCGGCCCGCGCCGAGGGCATGACCGTTCGCGACGTCATCGCGAGCCTCGTTTCCGACCTGCGCAAGTAAGGGAGGCCTTAACCGCGTGGCATCGATCGGCCAGATCGTCGAGCAGACCCCCGGAAGCGAAGTGCTCAACCGCGCCCGCCAGCGCGCAGTGCTGGTGCCCGACTGCATGGTCGAGGCAAAGCGCATCGCCAATACCGTGATCGCCGGCTGGCATGGCCGCCGCAAGCGCGGCATCGGCGAGAACTTCTGGCAGTTCCGTCCCTATGCCGATGGCGAGAGCTTTGCGCGTATCGACTGGCGCCGCTCGGCCCGCGACGACCACATGTATATCCGCGACCGCGAATGGGAAGCCGCCCATACCGTCTGGCTCTGGGCCGATATGTCGCCGTCGATGATGTACAAGTCGACGTTCGCCTCCGTCTCCAAGGAAAGCCGCGCCCTCGTCCTGATGCTGGCCCTTGCCGAAATCCTCGCCCGCTCCGGCGAACGCATCGGCTGCCCCGGCATCATGGAGCCGGTCTCCGCCCGCAACGCCGCCGAACGTCTCGCCACCGCCATCATGCATGCCCCTATCACCGAAGGCCTGCCCGACACCCGCATGATCCGTGGATCGAGCGACATCGTCCTGATCGGCGATTTTCTCGATGATGCCGACCGGGTCATGGAGCGCATCACGCCGCTTGCCCGCCGTGGCCTGCGCGGCCATGTGGTCGAAGTCGCCGATCCCGCCGAAGAAACCTTCCCCTATACCGGCCGCACCGAATTCACCGACCCCGAGACGGGCGAGAAGCTGACCTCCGGTCGCGCCGAGACGCTGCGCGACGACTACCAGCAGGCCTATCTTGCCCGTCGCGACTCGATGTCGGACCAACTCCGCCGCATGGGCTGGAGCTTCACCCACAACCGCACCGATCGCCTCGCCTCCGAGGCCCTAGTCGCCGTGCACATGCACCTGTCGGGCATGCCGCCCGCCGTCAACAGGAGTGCGGGCTGATGTTCGGTATCCCACTGGCCTTCGGGGCCCCCGCCATTTTAGGTGCCCTGCTCGCGCTGCCGCTGATCTGGTGGCTGCTGAAGCTCACCCCGCCGCGCCCGAAAGCGGAAGTCTTCCCGCCGCTGAAGATCCTGGCCGGCGTCTTGAAGCGCGAGGAAACACCCTCGAAAAGCCCGTGGTGGCTGACGCTCTTGCGCATGCTGATGGCCGCCATCGTCATCTTCGCGCTCGCCGATCCCGTGCTCAATCCGCGCAACTCGACACTCTCAGGCGACGGCCCGCTGTTGCTTGTCGTGGACAACGGCTGGGCAACCGTCGGCGACTGGGAGCGCCGCGTCGAGACCGCAACCACCTTGATCAGCGACGCCGCAGACCGCAGCCTGCCCGTCTCGATCGTCTTCACAGCCGATCCGACCCATGACGCAATTCCGGGCACACCAGCCGTTGCGCTGGAAAAGCTCGCCGCCGCAACGCCCCATCCGCTCCGCCCTGATCGTGTGAGAACGATCGAAGCCCTCCGCACCACCTTCTCATCGGAACGCCCCGGCACGCTCGCCTATGTCTCCGACGGCATCGCGCGCGACGCGGAAGACCCCTTCCTCTCGGATCTCGCGAGCCTCTCACCCGCCGAATTCCGCATTGTCGAAGGCAATGGCGCAGCCAGTGTCGCAATCACTGGCGCGAACAACGGCTCGGATGCCCTCACCGTCACGGTTTCGCGCCTCAACGCGCCTGAACCTCGCAGCCTTATTGTCGATGCCCAGGACCGCCAGGGCCGCGTCATTGCCTCCGGTCAGATCGATTTCGCAGTAGGCGCGACCGAAGCCTCCGGCGAGATCGTCGCCCCCTTCGAGCTGCGCAATGATTTCGCCCGCCTCTCGATCGCAGGCATCGCCTCCGCTGGCGCCACCCACCTCCTCGATGACGGCTTCCGCCGCCGCAAGGTCGCCCTCGTCTCCGGTGACAGCGGTGACGGTTTCCAGCCGCTGCTTTCGCCACTCTACTACATCGAGCGCGCGCTCGGTCCCTATGCCGACGTGGTCAAGCCCGGCCAGACGGATCTCGCCGTCGCCATCCCTGAGATCCTCAACCAGAATCCGTCCGCCCTCGTGCTCGCCGATGTCGGCCGCCTGCCCGCCGACGTCTATGATCCGCTGCAGGCGTGGATCAACCGCGGCGGCACGCTCATCCGCTTTGCCGGCCCCCGCCTTGCCGCCGCCCCTTCAGATGACCCGCTCGTGCCTGTCATCCTGCGTCAGGGCGAACGCGCGCTGGGCGGCGCCCTCTCCTGGGCCGAGCCGCAGCCACTTGCCGATTTCCCGAGTTTCGGGCCCTTCGCAGGTATGCCCCGCCCCGAAGGCATCCTCGTCAAGCGCCAGGTTCTCGCAGAGCCGACGCCTGACCTCGCCGCCCGCACCTGGGCAAGCCTTGCCGATGGCACACCGCTCGTCACTGTCGAGGACAACGGCGCCGGCCGCATCGTGCTCTTCCATGTCAGCGCCGAAGCCACCTGGTCGGACCTGCCGATATCAGGCACCTTCGTCGAAATGCTCCGTCGCATCGTCCAGCTCACCCGCGTCGGCGCCGCCGAAGCGCAAGGCAGCCAGGCGACCGCCCCCTCGCTTCCGCCTTTCCGCCTGCTCACCGAACGCGGCGCGCTGACAGCCGAAGCCGGCACTGCAAAGCCGCTGTCGCTCGGCCCCGATCGCCCTGAAGCTGCGACCTTCGACAACCCGCCCGGCCTCTACGGCACGGAAGACGGCTTCACCGCGCTCAACCTGTTGCCCGCAGATGCGACGCTCCGCCCGCTTCCGTCGCCGACAGGCCTGACCGTCACCCGCGACCCCATGGCCGGAACCGCCGCGACGCCGCTGAAGCCGAGCCTCTTGACCCTGGCCTTCCTGCTCCTCGTCATCGACAGCCTGATCGTTCTCTTCATGGGCGGCGCCTTCTCGCGCATGCCGAAGCGCGCGCCCGCCGCCGTGGCTTCCATTCTCGCCCTTGCCGTGGCGCTCGCCGCAGTCTCCCCTACCGGCCAGGCGCTGGCACAATCGGCCGATGCCAAGCCAGGCGACGAACAGATCCTCGAACGCCTCGACAACACCCACCTCGCCTATGTCATGACAGGCGAGCAGGATGTCGACCGCATCTCCGAACAGGGCTTGGCGGGCCTCACCGACTTCCTCACCTACCGCACGACGCTCGAACCCGAGCCGCCTGTTGGCGTTGATATCTCGAAGGACGAGCTCTCCTTTTACCCGATCATCTTCTGGCCGATCTCTGCCTCCGCCCCGATGCCGTCGGCGGCCGCCATCAGCCGCATCGACGCCTATATGCGCGCCGGCGGCACGGTGCTCTTCGACACACGCGACCAAGGCTCGATGCTGGGCAATGACGCAAGCTCCTCGCCCAATGGTGAGCGCCTGCAGGCGATCCTCGCCAATATCGACATTCCGCCGCTGGAGCCTGTCCCCACGGACCACGTCCTGACCCGCGCCTTCTACCTGCTGCAGGGCTTCCCCGGCCGATACAGCGGCAGCCCCCTCTGGGTGGAATCCCGCCAGGAAGCGCAGTCGAGCAACAGCGCGGTTGCCTCCTCCGGCGATGGCGTGACGCCGATCATGATCACCGGCAACGACCTGCTCGGCGCCTGGGCGATCGATGCCAACGGCGCAAGCGTCCTGCCGGTCGTTCCCGCGGACGAGATGCAGCGCGAAATGTCCTTCCGCTCCGGCGTGAACATCATGATGTATATGCTGACCGGCAACTACAAGGCAGACCAGGTCCACGTGCCGGCCCTGCTCGAACGACTGGGGCAGTGAGACCATGACGCTCGAATTCGCCCCCTTCATCCCCTGGATCGCCATCGCGTCTCTCGCCGTACTGGCCGTGGTGCTGTCCGTCCTTGGCTTCTTGCGCGGCGTTCGCGGTACCGTCATTCGCCTCGCGGCCTCCATCGCCGTATTGGCCGCTCTCGCCAACCCGCTGTTACTGCAGGAAGAACGCGATCCGCTGACCACCGTCGTGCCCGTCATCGTCGACCGCAGCCAGAGCCAGCAGATCGCCGGCCGCGTCGATGAAACCGATCAGGCGTTGCAGGGCATCCGCGACCGCCTTGGCCGCTTCCCGAATATCGAGCCACGCATTGTCGAGGTCAGCGATCCCGGCGACAGCGACGCGCCCTCCACCAAGCTTTTCGAGGCGCTCGCCGCCGCAACCACCGACGTGCCGCCGGCCCGTGTCGGCGGGGCAATCTTCGTCACCGACGGCCAGGTGCATGACATCCCCGGTGAAAACCAGGCGCTCCCCTTCGACGCGCCGGTGCATTCCCTGATCACCGGCAAGGCCGACGAGTTCGATCGCCGCATCGAAATCCTGCGTGCGCCGCGCTTCGGCATCGTCGACGAAGAACAGGAACTCACCTTCCGCGTGTTCGACGATGGCGAAGCCTCGAACCAGCCCGCCGACGTCTCGGTCAAGATGAACGGCGAAGACCTCGGTGTGGTCCCGGCCGTCCCCGGCAATGAGACCTCGTTTGCCTTCCGCGTTCCCCGTGGCGGCAACAATGTGCTCGAATTCTCGGTCGCGGCGACGCCTGGCGAAGTTACCGACGTCAACAACCGCGCCATCCACCTGATCGAAGGCATCCGCCAAAACCTGCGCGTTCTGCTCGTCTCGGGCGAGCCCCATGCCGGCGAGCGCGCCTGGCGCAACCTGTTGAAATCGGACGCCTCGGTCGACCTCGTTCACTTCACCATCCTGCGCCCACCGGAAAAACAGGACGGTACACCGATCAACGAGCTGTCGCTGATCGCCTTCCCGACCCGCGAACTCTTCGTCGAAAAGATCAATGATTTCGATCTGATCATCTTCGACCGCTACCAGCATCGCGGCGTGCTGCCGATCCTCTATTACGACTACATCGCCGAATATGTCCGCAATGGCGGCGCCCTGCTGATCGCCGCCGGCCCCGAACATGCAGGCCAGGATTCGATCGCACTCACCCCGCTCTCTTCGGTCCTGCCCGCAAGCCCGACAGGCGATGTGCACCAGGCCGGCTTCTATCCGCGCCTCTCCGACCAGGGCAAGCGCCACCCCGTGACGCGCGGCCTCGATGGCTCGGCAGTGGAACCGCCCCAATGGGGCCGCTGGTTCCGCAGCGTTGATGTGGGCCGCACCGACGGCGAAACTGTCATGACCGGCGACGGCGACCGTCCCCTGCTCGTCCTCAATCGCGCCAATGAAGGCCGCGTCGCCATGCTCCTCTCCGACCAGGGCTGGCTCTGGGCGCGCGGCTTCGAAGGCGGCGGCCCGCATGTCTCGCTCTATCGCCGCATCGCCCACTGGCTGATGAAAGAGCCGGAACTCGAGGAAGAGGCACTGAAAGCCCGCGCCACCGGCCGTACGCTGGAAGTGACCCGCCAGACGATCGGCGACGCCCCCGGCCCTGCGACCATCACCACGCCCTCAGGAGAAACGATCACGCTCAAACTCAGCGAGATCCAGCCGGGCCTCTATCGTGGCGAACGCCGCATGACCGAGACCGGCCTCTTCACCATCACCAATGGTGACTTTTCCACCCTCGTCCATGTCGGCGCCGTCGACGCGCCCGAATTCCGGGCGATGATCTCGACCATGGACACACTCGCCCCGATCAGCGAGGAAACCCGCGGTCTCACCGCCCGCCTCGACGACGGCGACGAGACCATTCGCATCCCCGACATCCTGCCGGTGCGCGGCGCAATCCGCGTCGCCGACGACCGCCGCATGCTGATCCGTCTCACCGATGAGACGGTGCTGAAAGGCGTCAATACGCTGCCGCTGTTCGCCGGATTTGCTGGCTTGGCGATCTTGCTGCTCGCGGTTTCGGCCATGTGGTGGCGCGAGGGGCGGTAGGACGAACAAGACAAACCCACCTAAAACCACGGTAGGGCTGGAAGGTCGACCAAAGGATTCGACGTGGGCTTGGGTAGCCTCGACATTCGTTCGAGCGCAGCCTAGCCTCCAACTATGACCCAGCCACTCACACTTTCCGACACCGTTCCAGAATCTGCCCGCGACGCCATCCTCGCCGGCATCAAGGCGCACAACGACACCCTGCTCGGCCCGACAGACCGACGTGATCTTTTCATTCCGATCACTGCCGAAGACGGCAGCGTCGACGGCGGCCTGATTGGCTATACCGGTCGTGGTTGGCTCTATGTGGAATTGCTCTCGGTCCCTGAGCGGCTGCGCGGTCAGGGCATGGCTGGCCAGTTGCTGGTACTCGCCGAAGAAGAAGCAAAGGCGCGCGGCTGCATCGGCGCTTATATCGACACGATCAATCCCGTGGCCTGCCGTTCCTATGAGCGCGCCGGATACACGGTCTTCGGAAGGATTGAGAACTTCAGTGGGGGCCAGGATATCTGCTGGCTGATCAAGCGGTTCGACATCGATCTTGAATCGGGACAGCAGGATTAGTCGTGAAAAGGGCCGCGTATCCTGCGGCCCTCATCCACTTCAGAAAATCAGTTTGAACAACAGGACCACTACGATCAGGCCGATCAGGAAAATAGCGCCGATCGTACCACCGATGAATTTCAGCATGTCAGTCTCCTGCTTTATTCGAATGCGAATTGGACAGGGAAAACCGATCGAAGCCGACTTGGTTCCTTAGACAATCGACAGCGGCACTCAGGCCGACGCATAGGCCTTGTTCGACGCGAGATCATCAACAGCCGATGTTTCGGCATTCGCCGCCTTGCAATCCCGCCAGGCAATCACGCCCTTCAGCCGCGTATGCACGTCGTCACCGAGCGGCACCACCAGCACCCGGTTCGGATCGACCGGACCTGGAAAATCGAGCGCCTGGTAAGCCACCTTCTCGAAGCCAAGCGGCATGTAGTAGGGCGGGTCGCCGATCAGGATGACGCCTTCCGAGCCCTTCCGCCGTGCCGCCTCAATGGCGATCCGGACGAGTTCGCGGCCGATGCCTCGGTTCTTGTGGGAAGGACGCACGGCAAGCGGCCCGAGCAGATGCCCTTTCACGTGGCCGGCGAGAACCGGCGTCATGCGCACGGAGGCGATCGTCTCGCCATTGTCGGCACAGATGAAGGAGAGCGACAGGTCGTGCGGCCCCTGCTCGCGAATACGGGCGGCGGCACGCGTGTGCCGGCCAGGACCGAACGCTTCTTCATTGATGAGTTCGATGGCAGCGTCGTGCGACGCATCCTCGGTGAGGTAGACAAGGCCAGAGTGAAACATGGATGACCGAAACCAGAATGACAGACAGCAATAGGGTTCACGCGCACGGGCATCGTGCGTTCGAGAGCTTCAGCGTCGTCGTGGGTTCCGTGTAATGGTCATCGGGGCCTTCAGATCTTGAGTTTTGTTCCGATAGCAGCAAAAATTCGGCTCGTCCAACGGAAAACGCACTGTTCATCCCATCGCCCCTCGCAATCGCGGCGGATCGCCGTATCTTCCGGGTCAAGCTGAAACGATGAGGAAGTGACGATGGGCAGACTGGTAGACGGCGTCTGGCAAGACGTCTGGTACGATACGAAATCGACCGCCGGGCATTTCAAGCGGGCCGACTCGAGCTTCCGCAACTGGGTGACCGCAGACGGCTCCGCCGGCCCTTCAGGTAAAGGCGGCTTCAAGGCAGAGGCCGGGCGTTACCACCTCTACGTCTCCTACGCCTGCCCCTGGGCGCATCGCACCCTGATCTTCCGCGCCTTGAAAGGCCTCGAAGATCTGATCTCGGTCTCCGTGGTCGATCCGCTGATGCTGTCGAACGGCTGGGAATTCCACGATCGCGACGGCGCCACCCCCGACCACCTCTTCGGCTCGGATTTCCTCTGGGAGGTCTATGTCAAAGCCGACCCGAAATTCTCCGGCCGCGTAACCGTGCCGGTCCTCTGGGACAAGAAAGAGAACACGATCGTCTCGAACGAGAGCTCCGAAATCATACGCATGTTCAACGCGGCTTTCGATCACCTCACCGGCTCGACGCTCGACATGCACCCCGCGGATCTTCACGCCGAAATCGACGAGATCAACAAGCGTATCTACGACACCGTCAACAACGGCGTCTACAAGGCCGGCTTCGCCACCACCCAGGACGCCTATGAAAGCGCGGTCTACCCACTGTTCGAGACGCTGGACTGGCTGGAAGAACGCCTGACGACACAACGCTATCTCTTCGGCGACCAAATGACCGAAGCCGACTGGCGGCTCTTCACCACGCTCGTGCGCTTCGACCCCGTCTATGTCGGCCATTTCAAGTGCAACATCCACCGCATCGCAGAGTATCCGGCGCTATCGGCATACCTGCGCGACCTCTACCAGACGCCTGGTATCGCCGAGACGGTCGAGATGCGCCACATCAAGCACCACTATTATCGCAGCCACACCATGATCAACCCGACCGGCGTCGTGCCGGTCGGCCCCGATGAGGACCTGATGGTACCGCATGGTCGAGAAAAGCTCAGCGCCTGAGCCTTACCAGTAATGCGCGGGGGAAACCTCCCCGCGCAGCTCTTCGATCCGCCGCCGCGTCGCTTCGGTCGTCCCCTCTGGCAGCGCGTCGGCAGGAAAAAACCCGCATTCGGCAATCTCCCGGTCCGCCGCGCGTGTCGCCGTCTGCCGAACATTGACGCGATACAGCAACACGTGGTCGCGCCCGCTGATCCGCGCATTGAAATAGACATGGAAGAGCTCGGGCGTGCTCGCCGCTTCGAGATTGCCCTCCTCCCGCATTTCCTTGAGAAGCGCCTCGATTGCGGTCTCGCCGCGCTCTACCCCGCCGCCGGGCATATGCCAGCCCGGCACATAGGTGTGGCGGACGAGAAAGATGCGGCCCGCATCGTCGAAACAGGCGGCCCGCACCCCGAGCGTCATACCGCGACTGACCGCGAAATACACGTGCAGAATACGAACAAGGAACCTCTTCGGCCATCCGAGCCTTTCGCTATCGGTGCCGGTCCCGGCACGACCCGCTGGCCTCATTTTCCTTGCCCCTCGGTTTCAGCGCCGTTAAGAGAAGCGCCATGTTCAAGCTCGCCCACATCTCCGACGTGCATCTCGGCCCGCTGCCGAACCTGACGATCCGGGAATTGGCTTCGAAGCGAATTACGGGCTATGTGAACTGGCATCGCAACCGCCGCAAGCATCTTTTCCCCAATGCGCTGGAAATGACCCTGAAGGCATTGCGAGCCGAAAATCCCGATCACCTCGCAATCACCGGCGATCTCGTCAACCTCGCCTCCAAGCTCGAGGTCAAGCTCGTGGCTGAATGGTTGAAGGAGGCAGGCGCGCCGCTCGACACATCGGTCGTGCCCGGCAACCACGACGCCTATGTGCCCGGCGCCCATGAACGCTCGGTCCAGGCCTGGTACGACTACATGCGCGGCGACGACGATCCGCTGATCTTCCAGGACGACCACAAGCTCTTCCCCTATATCCGCCGGCGCGGCCCCCTTGCCCTGATCGGCTGCTCTACTTCGATCGCCACCCCGCCCTTTTCCGCCCAGGGCTATTTCAGCGGCCGCCAGGCCCGCGAGACCGCGGCGCTTCTCAAGGCTGCCGGTGAAGAGGGTCTCTTCCGGGTTGTCATGATCCACCATCCGCCGATCCGCGGAGCCGCCCCCCAGCACAAACGCATGATCGGCATCCGCCGGTTCGCGGCCGCCATCCGCACCGGCGGTGCCGAACTCGTTCTGCATGGCCATACCCACTTGAACACGCTCTACTGGCTGGCCGATCGCGAAAAACGCGTCCCCGTCGTCGGCATCGCCTCGGCAAGTCAGGGCCCGGGCGCCAAAAAACCCGCTGCCGGCTACAATCTGTTCTCTGTGGATGGCGAAGCCGGCCATTGGCAGCTCGACTGGCAGCGCTACAAGATCGAAAGCGAAGACGCCCCTCTGAAGCTCGACCACAGCGAGCGGCTACTCGGCGCCTGAATTCAGTCCGTCTTGAGGGCCGCGGCAATAGCTGAAGCCACCGCCTCCGGCGCCTCGTCGATCAGCATATGCCCGGCACCTTCGATCAAAGTCACCTCGGCACCCTTCCAGATGGACTTGGCTTGCGTGACCGGCAGGATCGGATCCTCCGTCCCCCACAACAGCTGTGTTTCCACACCAAGACAATCGAACGAGGCGAATGGCAGCGTCCCCTGCCCGATCCGGCCATCGGTTTCCACGAGGAATGAGTTGAGGATCTCCATCAGCCGCACGGTGGCTCCGGGAACACGACGAGCATCTGCAAGCCGCTCGAGACCCGCCGCATCTACTATGCTGCCTGGAGCAGACATCGCAGCCAAGCCCAGTGTCAGTTCGCCGATCCCCACCGCCGAAGCATAACGCCGCAAAGCCTCGTGATTGATCTCGGGTCCGAAACCACCCGGTGCCAAGAGCGTCAGCGATCGCGTACGGGCTGATGCCTTGAGCGCGATCAGGCTGGCAATCGCCCCACCCATCGAATGCCCGCAGAGATGAAAGCTGGATATCTTGCGCCGATCGAGATCGCCAAGAATGGCCCTGGCCATAACACCGGCATGTCCGACGCCGTCAGCATCGAGCGATCGCCCATGTCCCGGCAGATCATAGATAACGAGCGGCAGGTCTGGATCGAACAGCCGGATGACCGGCTCCCACGCTGCCCCGATCCCGCCAAAGCCATGCAACAGCACAAGCGGGGTCTTCGCCGAGGACAAATGTCGAACCTCGGCGAAGAGCGTCATGGCGTTTAAGCCTTCTTCTGCTCGTCGAGCACGCGGTTGGCCGCAGACACGATCGCTTCCAGTGAGGCCGTCACGATGTTCGTATTGATCCCGGCGCCGAACAGCTTGCCACCCGCATGCGCCATCTCGACATACGCGATTGCCGCCGCATTCGAACCATGCTGCAGCGAATGCTCGGAGTAATCCTGCACAGAGAGGTCGATGCCGAGATAGGTCGAGAGCGCATTGACGAACCCGTCGATCGGACCGGTGCCCTTGCCCTCGATCCGCTTCGTCTCGCCATTGTCGGTGATTTCAGCCGCCACGACACGAATCCCTTTCTGGTCCGATCCGGCCGGATAGGTGTGGTGATCGACGAACTTGATGCGCGCGCCGGTCTGGTCGACATAACGCTCGATGAAGCGGTCGTAGATCGCCTTCGACGGCAGTTCCTTGCCGTCCTCGTCGGTAATACGCTGGATGTCCTCGCGGAACTCGATCTGCAGGTTGCGCGGCAGGTTGATGCCGTAGTCTTCCTGCAGGATATAGGCGATGCCGCCCTTGCCCGACTGCGAGTTGATCCGGATGATCGCCTCGTAGGTGCGCCCGACATCCTGCGGGTCGATCGGCAGATAAGGCACTTCCCAGATCGGCGAATTCGCCTTCTTGATCGCCTTCATGCCCTTGTTGATCGCATCCTGGTGCGAACCTGAAAACGCCGTATAGACCAGTTCGCCGACGTAAGGATGACGCTCGGGAATGACCATCTCGTTGGAATACTCGTAGACCGCCTTGATCCGCTCGATATCGGTGCAGTCCAGCTGCGGGTCGACGCCTTGCGTGTACATGTTGAGCGCCAGCGTGACGATGTCGACATTGCCGGTGCGCTCGCCATTGCCGAACAGCGTACCCTCGACACGGTCGGCACCGGCCATCAACCCGAGTTCGGTGGCCGCGATCCCCGTGCCTCGGTCATTATGCGGATGCAGCGAAATCAGCACGTTCTCGCGATTGTCGATGTTACGGCACATCCATTCGATCTGGTCGGCATAGATGTTCGGCGTCGCCATCTCGACGGTCGACGGCAGGTTCAGGATCAGCTTGTTGTCATCAGTCGGCTTCACTTCGGCGATGACGGCGTTGCAGATCTCCAGAGCCACTTCCAGCTCGGTGCCGGTAAAGCTCTCCGGCGAGTATTCGAAGCGGTAGCCGCCACCGGCCTTGGCCGCCATGTCCATGATCATCTTCGCCGCATCCACGGCGATCTGCTTGATGCCGGCAACATCCTTGCCGAACACCACGCGGCGCTGCAGCTCCGACGTGGAATTGTAGAAATGGATAATCGGATTGGTCGCACCTTCCAGCGCCTCGAAGGTCCGCGTAATCAGCTCCGGCCGGCACTGCACCAGCACTTGCAGAGACACATCGGCGGGCACACCACTCTCTTCCACGCACCAGCGGGCGAAGTCGAAATCGGTCTGCGAGGCCGAGGGAAAGCCGATCTCGATTTCCTTGAAGCCCATGTCGAGCAACAGCTGGAACATCCGCGCCTTGCGGTCATGGCCCATCGGGTTGACCAGCGACTGGTTGCCGTCGCGCAGGTCGACCGAGCACCAGATCGGCGCCTTGTCGATCACCTTCGACGGCCAGGTGCGATCGGCAATGTCGATCTGCGGATAGGGGCGATATTTCTGCGAAGCGTCCGGCATGCCCTGCTTCACGGTATGGGTCTTCAAAATCATCGTCTTCGTCTCTTCTCGTCCTCGGGCGGCTGCCATGGCTGATAACAAATCATCAAAGCTTTGGCACGCGCGCACAGACCCTTTTCAAGGTATGGATAACATCAATTGGGGAGTTTCGAGGAGCAATCGCCAAACGGCTGACCCGGCCGCCGGGCGCTCCTCAATGGACCCGGCAACCGCGGATAAGGCCGAGAAGAAGAAGCGAGTTTGGCACCGACGCGACGAAACGGGCCGCAGTGCGGGCCGTCATGTCAGTCGCAGCAATGGTCGTGCCGTTGGTCTTCATAGGATGAGGAATAACGCGATGAATTGAATCGTGCAAGGGTGTTATTCGGCGGCGGATGGCGTCGCGGCATCAAGCTTTTCCCGCAACCATTCTTCAAGCAGTGAATCGACAGTTACACCTAGCTCACGAGCCTGTCGCTCCAGCCTGAGCTTCGTGCCCTGCTTGACGGTGACGGTCAGTGTTACGGGATCCAGGTTGGGACGAGTTGCCGTGCTCCAGTCGATGTATTCGCTGATATCCTCACCGTCATCGAACTTGCGGTCGAATTCTTCAGCGCTGATTGTCTTCATAACGACGCCTTTCCTGAATTCTCGCTCGGCGTACAGAGATAATCCGTACCCGCTCGGCCCGCAGAACATAAACACCTGTCCATAGAATGCCAGAGATCCTACCTATACGTATCCGCCTTGCTTCCGCCGCGTGTACAGCATCCGCATCGACGGCAAAGAAATCATACCACAACTCCTGCGCCGCCACGAAATCGATTCCGTGCTTCGCTTTGTTCGCCTCGCTCTTGGCCGGATCGAATTCGAATTGCATGCACAAAACCTAGCGCAACCTATAGGATTGCACCAGCGTCGACACCCCGCCTTCACCGCCGCCCGAAATGCGCGATGACGGCTGCCACCGCAAAGCCGAGCGCGACCACGCCCCAGACCATCCCGCCATCGGTGACATTGCTGCCATCAGGGGTCGTACAGCTCGATTGCGAAGCCGCAACGCAGTACCGCCAGCTCCAGTAACGCGCCTAGAAGAAGAAGCCGAAAAAACCTGCCGCAAGGCCTAGGAAAATCGTACGAATGCGTATCCGCCTCATCCCCTTCCCTTGGCGAGCTTCACCAACCCCAGCATCGCCACGCCGGCAATCAGTCCCCAGAACGCCCCCGAAATCCCGAGGAGCGAAATCCCCGACGCCGTCACCAGAAACGTCACGGCCGCCGCCTCCCGCGTCTCCGGCGCCTGAAATGCCGCGACCGCCGATCCGGAGAACGCCCCGATCAGCGCCAGACCCGCGACCGACTGGATGAGGATGGGCGGCGAAAGTGCTACGAAGGCAGTGACGGCGCCCGCCAGCAGGCCGATGACAATATAGCCGACACCGGCGACGATCGCGGCCCAGTAGCGCCTGGCCGGGTCGGTCTGGGCATCCCCGCCCGCGCACATGGCGGCCGTGATCGCCGCGAGATTGATGGCGTGTCCGCCGAACGGCGCTGAGAGCACCGAGAAGACCCCCGTGACGGCAAACAGCGGCCCGGGGGTGGGCGCGTAGCCATTGACCTTCAGGACTGCAATCCCCGGAATATTCTGCGATGCCATGGTGACGATGAACAGCGGCACAGCGATCGAAACCATCGAGGCCAGGGTGAAGACGGGCATGACGAACTCCATCGGCGGCGCCAGAGAGTTCGACCAGTCGGCCATCGCCCCCTCGGGCAGGTCGACACCGAAGATCATGACGCACACGAAGGCGAGCAGTGCTGCTGGCACCGCATAGAGGCGCTTGAAGACCGCGACCACCGCCCAGGCGATCACGATCGGCAGGCCCAGCATAGGATCGAATGCAATCGCCTTGAACGGCGCAAAGCACAGCCCGATGATGACCCCCGACAACATGGCATTGGCCAGCGGTGCGGGAATGGACGCAACCGCCCGCCCCAGCGGCTTGAACAGTCCGGCGACGACAATCAGCACGCCACAGACCAAGAAAGCGCCGACAGCAGCGGCAAATCCGCCATCGACGACGCCTGCACTCGCCAGCAGCGCGCCACCCGGTGTGGACCAGGCGGTGGAGACCGGCAGCTTCGTCCAAATACTGAGCAGGATCGCACAGAGCCCCATGGCGACCGACAGCGCCATCAGCCCAGACGCCGCCTGATAATCCGTTGCGCCGACACCCTTCAGCCCCTGGAGCACCACGGCAAAAGAACTGGCGAAGCCGACAAAGGCAACGAGCACGCCCATGAAGGCGGCCTGGGGAGAGAAGTCTTTCAACATTGCGGGGCTCGACGAGATCAGAATGCAGGATGCCCACCACGCCAAACAAATTTTCGGGCAGCTGGCAAGCCGCACGAGACATCGAAGCGTCCGGCGCCAGGAATCACACGGGGCTGTTTGCGCCCGGCACCTTGCTTGCAAGGGCTTCGGCCGCAGCCTCTTCATTGCCGAAGCCGAGGAAGGCGATGCGGTTGCGGCCGCCGCCCTTCGCAGCATAGAGTGCCTCGTCTGCCCGTGCCACGAGACGCGACATCGAGCGTGCATCTGGCGTGACGGAGACGCCGGCGCTGAGCGTCACGGCCAGAACATCGCCCTCATGAGCAATCCGGAGGCCTTCTATGGCCAGACGCAGCATTTCCGCCTGCGCGATGGCTCGCGGTTCGCTCGAAGCAGGCAGATAGAGACCGAACTCCTCCCCGCCCATGCGCGCGAAGATCACATCCTCTGCCAACGTGGCCGCCATTGTCTGGGCCACCTTGATCAGCACCTGGTCTCCAGCCGCATGACCAAAGCGGTCGTTGATCTGCTTGAAATGGTCGATGTCGATGATGACGAGCGCGCTGCCGGATGGCGCCAGCCGCGGCAGCCGGTCCATCATCCAGTGACGATTGCGGATACCGGTGAGACTGTCGGTCTCGGTCAGCGCAATCAGCCGCCGCTCGGCCCGCTCCTGCACCAGGATCAGAACGAACATCGCGATCGCGAACTGGCAGAGGATGAGCACCATGAAGGTCGTTGGTGGTGTGACCGGGAAAAACTCCGGCTGCGAGATCGCAAGGAAAGTGGCAAAAGCGATGAGCGCCTTGAAGACCAGCGCCCCTGCAAGGCCCCAACGCGTCTGCAGCGCCTCCCGCTGCCTGTCCCGCACGACGAGCCAGGCGCAGGCGAGAGCAAAGATCCCCATGACGGAGAGGAAGACGGTCGAGCGCTCGGCATTGTCGAGATAAAAGCGCGTGACGAGTGCCCAGAGCGTCAGAAGGACGGGCAGCACCAGCACGAACCAGCCCCGGCCCGCCGGACGTTCCTCCATCAGGTTGATCAGGCCCACCCAGAAGAGGGCATAGGAGATCGGTCCGCTGACGAAGCTCCAGAATGTCCAGGTCTCGTAGTCTATGACACCCTGCGCGCCGGCGCCCGCGAGCAGCGAACCGGCCGCCAGCACCAGGAAAGCCATGGCCATCTTGCCGAGCCCACGGCTGCGGCGCGAGCGGAAGCGCACATAGAGAAAGCAGATCGCACCGACCGTCAGCGAGAGGGGATGCAGGATGAGAATGGTTGCAAGATCGAGATGCATCGGCCGTCACGTGATGGATGTTCCAAGAGCATTATCGCCGGATAGATTGCTGCTTCCTGAAGAAAGCCCGGCGCGTGGCGCATGGCTGCATCCATGTTCTTGCAAGGCAGCGGGGACGTCCGTCCCTGTGGAGCACCGTCATCGGCTTTTCATGCAAATCGGCGACTGAACTTGTCAGGACGAAAACCGAGCTTCCGCTTGCCTTTTGACCCCCTTTTGCCTATGGGACCCCTCCGACGCATTCGGGGCGTCCCGTTCACTTCCGCCAGAAATGGCTGGGTTCACGAAGGATAGAGCCTTGATCCAGACTCCCTATTACCTGATCGACAAGTCGAAGCTGCTCCAGAACATGGAGAAGATCGCGACCCTGCGCGAACTCTCCGGCGCGAAGGCGCTTCTGGCGCTCAAATGTTTCGCCACCTGGTCGGTCTTCGATTTCATGCGCGACTATATGGACGGCACGACCTCCTCCTCGCTGAATGAAGTCCGCCTCGGCCATGAGCGTTTCGGCAAGGAAACTCACGCCTATTCCGTGGCCTATGCCGACTACGAGATCGACGAAGTCGTCTCCCATGCCGACAAGATCATTTTCAATTCGATCGGTCAGCTGACCCGTTTCGAGAAGCAGTCATCCGGCATCATCCGTGGCCTGCGGCTGAACCCCGGCGTCTCCTCCTCGAGCTTCGACCTCGCCGACCCCGCCCGCCCCTTCTCGCGGCTGGGTGAGTGGGATCTGAAGAAGGTCGAGCCGGTCATGGACATGATCTCCGGCTTCATGATCCACAACAACTGCGAAAACGGTGATTTCGACCTGTTCGACACGATGCTGGGCGACATCGAACAGAAGTTCGGCCCGCTTCTGAAGAAGGCCGACTGGGTCTCGCTCGGCGGCGGCATCCATTTCACCGGCGAAGACTATCCGCTGGAGAAATTCGCCGAGCGCCTCAAGCGCTTCTCCGGCGAGTTCGGCGTCCAGGTCTATCTGGAGCCCGGCGAAGCCTCGATCACCAAGTCGACCACGCTCGAAGTCACCGTGCTCGACAGACTTTACAACGGCAAGGATCTTGTCGTGGTGGATTCGTCCATCGAAGCGCATCTCCTCGATCTCCTGATCTATCGGGAAAGCGCGAAGGTCCACCCCAACCAGGGACCGCACCGGTACCAGGTCTGCGGCAAGTCCTGCCTCGCGGGCGATATCTTCGGCGAGTTCAACTTCGAGACTGAATTGAACATAGGCGACCGCATCTCGCTGCAGGACACCGCCGGCTACACGATGGTCAAGAAAAACTGGTTTAACGGCGTGCAAATGCCGGCAATCGCCATCCGCGAACTGGATGGCAGCCTCAGGACGGTCCGTGAATTCGATTACACGGACTACGAACAAAGCCTGTCTTGAAATCCTTCAAGCCCAGGTTCTGACGATTGGACATAGGAGTTGGTCCCATTATGAAGAAGAACGTGCTCATCATCGGCGCCGGCGGCGTCGCGCAGGTGGTTGCCCACAAGTGTGCGCAGAACAACGACGTGCTCGGCGACATCCACATCGCCTCGCGCACCAAGGCGAAATGCGACGCCATCATCGCTTCCGTGCATGAGAAGAAGGCGATGAAGCAGGCGGGCGTGCTTGAAGCCCATGCGCTCGACGCTCTCGACATCGAAGCCACCAAGGCGCTGATCACCAAGCTCGGTACCGAGATTGTCATCAATGTCGGCACCGCCTTCCTCAACATGTCAGTGCTGCGCGCCTGCATGGACACCGGCGTCGCCTATATCGACACCGCGATCCATGAAGAGCCGAACAAGATCTGCGAAACACCGCCGTGGTACGGAAACTACGAGTGGAAGCGTGCGGAAGAATGCGCGAACAAGGGCATCACCGCCATCCTCGGCGCCGGCTTCGATCCGGGCGTGGTCAACGCCTATGCCCGTCTCGCCAAGGACGAATATCTCGACAAGGTGACCGACGTCGACATCGTCGACATCAATGCCGGCAGCCACGGCAAGTATTTCGCCACCAATTTCGACCCGGAAATCAATTTTCGCGAATTCACCGGCGTCGTCTATTCCTGGCAGGGCGGCGAATGGCAGGTCAACAAGATGTTCGAGATCGGCAAGGACTACGACTTACCCGTCGTCGGCACCCGCCGCGCCTATCTCTGCGGCCATGACGAAGTGCACTCATTGGCCAAGAACATGGACGGCGCAGACGTCCGCTTCTGGATGGGCTTTGGCGATCACTACATCAACGTCTTCACCGTCCTGAAGTCGATCGGTCTGCTCTCCGAACAGCCGGTCAAGCTCGCCGACGGCTCCGAAGTGGTGCCCCTCAAGGTCGTCAAGGCCTGCCTGCCCGACCCGTCGTCGCTTGCCCCGGAATACGAAGGCAAGACCTGCATCGGCGACTACGTGAAGGGTTTGAAGGACGGCAAGGAAAAGACCGTCTTCATCTACAACGTCGCCGACCACAAGGAAGCCTATAACGAAGTGGGCAGCCAGGGCATCTCCTACACCGCCGGCGTCCCCCCGGTAGCTGCGGCCATGCTCGTCGCCACGGGCGAATGGGACGTAAAGAAGATGGCCAACGTCGAAGAACTGCCGCCGAAGCCGTTTATCAACCTGCTCAACAAGATCGGCTTGCCGACGCGCATTCAGGACGAGGATGGCGATCGGGCTGTCGAGTTCTGAGAGCGCGGTTGAGCGTTTTAGGATTGAGGGAAATGAGGACCCCGCCGAAGCAATTCGGCGGGGTTACAAGTTTCTGCAGTTACACAAATGGGCTTAGCGGCGTCAAATTGGCAAGCGTCACGCCAGATCACACATGCTATGCTGTGATGCAAAATGGGAAAGATCAACATGAAGACCGTGTATACTATCGGCTATGAGGGTATCGACATTGATCGCTTCGTTCAGACGCTTAAAGCGGTCGGCGTTCAATCCGTTGCGGACGTTCGCGCTGTCCCTCTTTCTAGGAAGAAAGGTTTTTCCAAAAACGTCCTTCGAGATCGGCTTGCACAAGAAGGTATTCGGTACTTGCCAATGCAAGATCTGGGAGATCCGAAGGCAGGGAGAGAAGCGGCAAAGGCGGGCAACTACGAGCTATTCCGGAAAATCTACACGGCCTATATAGAGCAATCCAACGTCGTTCCCGTAGTTGCCGATTTGGCCGACAAAGCCGAAGACAGTAGTACCTGCCTACTTTGCTTCGAGCGTGATCCTAAGACATGCCACCGCCTTATAGTGGGTGAGAAAATGGCCATGTTTGGATATCAGATGATGCATCTATATGCCGATGATCCAAATCGGTACGTTCGAAACAGAGAGCGACTTGCGGTTAGAGCAGAAGGCCTTGCTTTGCATGAGGCGGGTATATGAGGCTGATTAAAAGCCACTGATCCTGAAAGCGATGCTGGTTACCCATAAGAAACATAAGGTCATTTGAGGGAATAGCGACTTCCAGCTTAGCGCGGAATTTCTCTTCCCACATGTTCCCGTAGTTGCTTTTGCAGTTCCAAAAAAGCGCGCCCACTTCCCAGTCGACCAACTTGTGACGGAAAGAGACGTTTCCGGTTTGTGAAGCGCATTCATATCGATAGTAGAAGTCAAATGGCAGCTTTCGCAGCCGCCGAATCGAATGCTTATCCTCGTCGAATAACCCGCCTTGCTTCTGCTCCTGTGCAAGCTTGGCAATCTCATCGTCCGTCCAGTCCGGGTTGGAAACCGGCTCGATGTCGAGACCCAAAACCCGGGTCGGATTCAAAAGAGCCAATGAGCTTCGCGTCTCAGCCTGATGGGAAACGATATCATTGAAAGAACCAAACAACTTCAGCTTAGACAGCAGATCGCGCCTTGCCATCCATTCCTTTTTGGTCGGTACTGTCGCACCCGGCAAAATGGTATCTACTTTGATCGAATAGCTCTCAGGACGATGATCCCCGCGGGCCTTTTCAACCTTCGCGTCTATCCACTGCCATTTCCGAAACTGATGCTCTTCCGCAATATGACGAAAAGGAACTGGGAATAGTCTAATCAGGTCGCCACTTTCAAGCATCCCCGCGACGCAGGATGTTTCTGCGTACTTGCCGCTAGGCGACGGATATGTCTTGCAAAGGATTAGTATTTTCTGGTCGAAGACTGGCATCGCCCCTCCACAGCCATCTATATATTTCAAACATGCCCAAATCGTCTTATGATTGCAAATATCAAATGTTTGGCGGCGCGGAGACACCTGATGGCAAGGAAAGCCGTATCGATCTGACACCAGAGCCGAACTGAGCATATCCACCCCGCCCCCACCATGCTACGAGGCCGCCACACACCATCCCACACCCGCCGAGACATCCGCCCATGCCCGCACCCCTCCAAACCGACCTCACCGCCACCCTCCGCCCCCTCCTCACCGAACTCCACCAATCCCCAGACCTCTTCCAGACCTGGGACGCCCATCTGGAGCTGGTCGCGGCCGGTGGTCTCGTCGTGGTGAAGTCAAAGCGTTCCAAGGGTTTGGTCGACCGCCTGTTCTGGGGCCGCGCACCCAAAAGCGAAGACAACAAGCAGTTGCCGGAAGCGACCGCCTTTGCCGCGATCGACCGCTTCCTCGGCCTCGGCGCCCATCTGGCGCTCTCCGATGCCCTGCCGGAAGGCACCGTGCTGGACGAGGCCTACCCCCATTGCGCGGTCAAACTCTCCTATCGCAAGAAGGGCGCGCCGAAGGCGAAGTCGCTGTCGATGATCTTCATCGGTTTCAACGACGAGGCGGATGCTATCGCCTATGCAGAGGGATGGGCGGAGACCCTGCCACTGGTGACCGCACGGCCGCTGATCAGCGAAAAACTTCACGAGTGGCGGTGAAATCTGTCTTATCTGTCTGACACGATGGAACTTTTATCGTCGGCCGGGCTTTTCCCGGCACGACAACGAAGAAAGACCCATCATGTCCGCAAAATTTCTGCGCGCCGCACTCGTCACCACGCTCGCCCTTGCCGGCCTTCCGCTCGCTGCCCCCTTTGCCGCCCCCGCCTCGGCCCAGGGCATCGAGCTCCGGATCGGCCCGGATGGCGTCCGTCCGGTCATCCGCGACCGTGATCTTGACAGGCGTGACCGGCGCGACCGTGGCTGCAGCCCGCGCGAAGCCGAGCGTGCCGCCGCTCAGGAAGGCCTGCGCCGTGCAGAAGTGGTCCGCGTCACGGATCGCAGCATCACGGTCCGAGGCTTCACTCGCCGCGGTGGCCCGGAACAAATGCGTTTCGCAAATCGCCGCGGTTGCCCGCTGATCTGATCGCGCCAATTGCCTAAGAAAAAAGCCGCCGGATCGCTCCGGCGGCTTTTTTCGTGATCTCTGCAAAGAGCTTCAGCCGATATCGGCGTGGCTCTCGATGATCTTGCCGACCAGTCCATAGGTGACGGCGTCTTCGGCCGACAGCCAGTAGTCGCGGTCGATGTCTTTCGCGATCTTCTCCTGGCTCTGGCCGGTGGCCTTGGCGTAGATCTTGATCAGGCGCTCGTTCATCTTGATGATTTCGCGGGCCTGGATCTCGATGTCGGAGGCCATGCCGCGGGTGCCGCCAGACGGCTGGTGCATCAGGAAGCGGGTGTTCGGCAGGGCCAGGCGGCGTTCCTTCGGAACCGCAACGAAAATCAGCGAGCCGGCAGATGCCGCCCAGCCGGTCGCGATGATCCAGACCTTCGGCTTGATGAACTTGATCATGTCATGGATTGCATCACCGGCTTCGACATGGCCGCCCGGCGAGCAGACGAATACGCGAATGTCCTCGTCGGAGGCAGCGGCGAGCGCGACGAGCTGCGTGCAGACCTTCTGCGCCAGCTCCATGGTGATCCCGCCATAGATGAAGATCGAACGCGACTTGAAGAGGTTCGCTTCCGTTTCCTTGCCGATCGGCAGTTCCTTGCTCTTGTCGTCTTCGTCTTCGTTCATCACAGGGGATAGTCCTTCTTGCGTTTGGCTCATCCGCACATAGTGCGTCTGCAGGCTTAAGACAATGCGGGAAAAAGACAAGCACGGAAGCGATGAACAGGAGGTTGATACGAGGCTTTGACGTGGAGAGTTCGACGCCCCCGTTCAACACGCGTTCTTAATATGCGGTTGCTAGGCTCTCCGACGAAGGAGACGCCATGACCGAGACCATCCGGCTTGCCGAACTGATCGAGGCGCTCAGCCACGCGCTCGACATGACCGAGGGACAGCCCGCCGGCCATTGCGTCCGCTGCTGCTTCATCGGAACGCGCATCGGCCGCGCGCTCGGCCTTGGCGAAGAGGCGCTCCGCGATCTCTATTACACCCTGCTCTTGAAGGATCTCGGCTGCTCATCCAACGCCGCCCGCATCTGCGAACTTTATCTGGCCGATGACCTGAAGTTCAAACACGACTTCAAGCTGGTCGACGGCTCCTTCCCGCAGATCCTCAAATTCGTGCTGTCGCATACCGGCATGGAAGCGGGCCTCGCCGAACGCTTCCGCGGTATTCTCAACATCTTCAAGAATGGCGGCGAGATCTCCACCAGCCTCATCCAGACCCGCTGCCAGCGCGGCGCGGAGATCGCCCGCCAGATGCGTTTTTCCGAAGAGGTTGCCCGTGGCATTCTCGATCTCGACGAACATGTCGATGGCGGCGGCCAGCCTCAGGGATTGAAAGGTGCGGAAATCCATCTCTTTGCCCGCATTGCACTCATGGCCCAGGTCATCGACGTCTTCTTCGTCCATCAGGGGGGCGAGGCAGCGCTGACGGAGCTGCGCAAGCGCGCCGGCAGCTGGTTCGATCCCGAACTCGTCGCCCTCTTCGAAACGCTCGCCACACCCGTCTTCTTCGCCGAGCTCGGCTCGGACAATCTGGAAGCCTATGTGCTGGCCATGGAGCCCGGCCGCCAGGCCGTGATGGCCGACGAGGATTACCTCGACGACATCGCCGCCGGCTTCGCCCGCGTCATCGATGCCAAGAGCCCTTATACATCAGGCCACAGCGACCGCGTCGCCCTGTTCACCGATCTGATCGCCGAAGAGCTCGCCATGCCACTCCCCGAGCGCCGCCGCCTCAAACGCGCCGCCCTGCTTCATGACATCGGCAAGCTCGGTGTCTCAAACAGCGTGCTCGACAAGCCCGGTCGCCTCGAGGGCGAGGAATGGGAGCAGATGAAGCGCCATGCCGAATTCTCCGAAACGATCCTGTCGCGCATTGAAGCCTTTTCCGATCTCGCCCTGATCGGCGGCGCCCATCACGAAAAGCTCGATGGCTCCGGCTATCCGCGCGGCCTGAAGGGTGACGAGATCTCGTTTGAGACGCGCATCGTTGCGACCGCCGATGTCTTCGATGCTCTGACCGCCGACCGCCCCTACCGCGCCGCCATGCCGGTCGAAAAGGCGCTCGCCATTCTCTGGGAGGGAGCGGGCCGCCATCACGATGAAACCTGCATCGCAGCGCTGGAGCGCGCCCTTGCGCGGGCGGATCTGAAGGCGGCGTGACAGGCGTCGAATGACTTAGTGACTTAGCGAATTAGCGTTTCACCTTACGGTGCACCATCCGACGCCAATCCGGGCACGGCCCGATATGTGAAGAGGTCCACGCCCCCTTGAGGCGCCTCCTCGTGCAAAGCCACCGTCGCGACACTGGAGGAGCGTTGCCATTCGGCAACGATTTCCACCCCGCCATTACGCGAGGGTTGCAAATGGCCGCGCCAATGCGTCTCGGCCATGCAATCGGCAACCCCGTTGCGCCACCGCACCTCGAAGGCGATCGCGTCGCCCTCTATCCTTCCGTTCAGGGGATAGGGAATCCCGCGACAGCCCTTGCCCGGCGAATTGTTGACGAGATAGCCCTGCACCAACCCGTCCGCACCGACATCGAGCACCATCACGGACCCATGACGCGAAACCCAGCTGGAGCTACCGGAAACGAAATGCGCAGACACGGGCCCCTGGCTCACGGGCGCGGCGAATAGCAGCGTTGGGCAGAGTATTGGACCCAAAAGGAATGCCGCAACTTTCATGCCACCCTCCCCGAATATTCCGCTATGCTACTTCAACATAGAGTTGATTAAACCTTTCTGAACGGAAGGGTGCCGTGCGCAATTATCCCGTGTACGACCTAGCGTGAGATCCGCGTCGACAGGATGATGGAAGACAGCGTGCGCTCCACCCCCGACAAGTCCCCGATCCTGTCGATGATCCGGTCGAGTTCCGAGATCGAAGGGGCAGCCACGATGGCGATCAGGTCATATGGTCCATTCACCGAGTAGAGCGCTGACACCTCGCGGATCGCGTTCAGCTCACCCGTGACGGCTGCCAGCGCCTTGGGCGCAATCGTGATCATCACATGTGCCCGGATCAGCCCGCTCTGATAGGCGTCCGACAGCCGCACCTGATAGCCGGCAATCACCCCCTGCCCCTCCAGCCGCTCCAGCCGCGCCTGCACCGTGGTACGCGACAGATCGAGCCGCCGCGCCAGTTCCGCCACCGGCATGCGGGCATTTTCCGAGAGCAGGGACAGCAGCTCTCGATCCTTGTCGCTCAACTGCATTTCGCGCATTCCATTCGTCGATATGTACACATCTATACCGCATTACGCTCACATCGTCACTTGGAATCGACATCTCCCGGCGCCACACTGATGTGATCAATGACACCAGGGCCGTCTTGAACGGGCCCTCATGCATGCGAGGGGCACTACCATGAAAAACGTCACCATCATCGGCGCCGGCAAGATCGGCGGTGCGATTGCCCGCATGCTGGCCGAGACCGGTGACTACAAGGTCACCGTGGCCGACCGCAGCGCCGAGCAGCTCTCCAAGCTCGACGCCCACGCCGCCGTCGCCGCTGCCGAAGTCGATATCACCGATGCCAGCGCCCTCGACGCCCTGCTTGCCGGCCAGTTCGCCGTCCTCTCGGCCGCCCCCTTCCACCTGACTGGCGCGATCGCCGAAAGTGCCGCCCGCACGGCGACCCATTATCTCGACCTGACCGAAGACGTGGCCACCACCCGCAAGGTCGAAGAACTCGCCCGCGGCGCACGCTCCGCCTTCATCCCGCAATGTGGTCTGGCACCGGGCTTCATCTCGATCGTCGCACATGATCTCACCAAGCATTTCGACACACTGGATACGGTCCGCATGCGCGTCGGCGCGCTTCCGCAATATCCGTCCAATGCGCTCAACTACAATCTGACCTGGTCGACCGACGGGCTGATCAACGAATATATCGAACCCTGCGAGGCGATCGTCGAAGGCAAGCTGACTGTCGTGCCCGCCATGGAAGAGCGCGAAGAATTCTCTCTCGACGGCGTCACCTATGAGGCGTTCAACACGTCTGGTGGGCTCGGCACGCTGGCCAAGACGCTCGATGGCCGGGTGCGCACGATGAACTACCGCACCATCCGCTATCCTGGCCACCAGGCGATCATCAAGGCGCTGCTCAACGACTTCAACCTGAAGAACCGTCGCGACGTCTTGAAAGACCTTTTCGAGAACGCCTTGCCCGCCACCATGCAGGACGTGGTCGTCATCTTCGTCACCGTCTGCGGCTGGAAGGATGGCCGCTACCTGCAGGAAACCTATGCCAACAAGGTCTATGCCGGCGTGGTCGCGGGAAAGAAGATGAGCGCCATCCAGATCACCACGGCCGCCGGCATCTGCACGGTGCTCGATCTTTTGGCCGACGGCACCCTGCCGCAGGCCGGCTTCGTGCGCCAGGAAGAGATCGGCCTTCCCGCCTTCCTTGCCAATCGCTTCGGCCGCGTTTATGACCCCGAGGTGATGAAGGTCGCGAGGGCTGGCTGACCGGACAGGGCTGAAAGGCCGATGTGAGGATTCTCCGGGGGGAGGAAGGACCGAACGGTCCTTGAGGAACGGCCGGCCGGCAACGGCTGGCCGTTTCCTTTTGTCCGTCAAACGCAAGTGTGATGCCGGGTGGCTCGCCTAACGCCGCCTTAAGCATGCCTCGACACTGTTTCTTTTTGATTGCGATGTTAGAATGTGCTGAATTGAGCCTTCGCGCGGAAGCGCCGGGGTTCGCTCCAGAGCACGGCATGTGCTGACGGGCGGGGTATGATCGGCAGGGGCAGCGAAGAGCAGAAGACCACGAGGGTTATCCGCGCCTATCAGGCAGCCACCCTCGCGGTTGCGCTTTTCTCGACGGTCTGGACCGTGATCTTTGCCGTCAATGGCCTGACCGCCGTCGCCATCGCCGAGAGCTTTCCGGTCACCATTGCGCTCGTCTGCTTCGTCCTCGTCAGCCAGGGCAAGTTCGGCATCGTCAATCTGGTCGTGCAGACCTCCTTCCTCCTGTTCGTCATCGGCTTTTCCCTGATGTTCGACGTGCCGGAGCCCGGCTCGCCGCGCGTGACCCACCTCTTCCTGCCGGTGCTCGGCATGCTGGGTTACCTCAACCACCTGCGCCGCCCCTCGCGCCTGCAACTGGCCATCATCGCGGCAAGCCTCGTCGCCTTCGTCGTCCTGCACGCAGCAGACTTGCGCCTGGCCATCGCCGAGCCCCTGCCAGCGGAACTGCGCGCCATTGGCATCTGGATGAACCCGGCCATTGCCGCCCTCGTCTTCTGCAGCACTGTCTATATTCTCCAGAAGCGCCTCTCGGCCCCCAGCGGCATGGCGCGTGATCTCGTTCGAGCCATGCGGCGCCGTGAGCTGACGCTCGCCTACCAGCCGCAGGTCGATCGCGACGGCAAGGTGGTCGGTGCCGAGGCGCTGTTGCGCTGGACCCATCCTACCAGGGGTGCGATTTCGCCTGCGAGCTTCATTCCTGCGGCCGAAGACGTGGGGCTGATGCCGATCATCGGCGGTTTCGTACTCGAAGAGGCGCTGGTCACCCTCGCCCGCTGGCAGGCGGATCCGGACCGTGCGACCCTCACCCTCTCGGTCAATGTCAGCGCCAGCCAGTTCAACGAGAGCGATTTCTGCGCCACGGTCCGGGATCTCCTCTCACGCCACGCCGTCGATCCGACCCGTCTCCAGCTGGAGCTTACCGAAAGCGTCTTGATCGCGGGGCTGGAGCCGGTCGCCGAAAAGATGGCGGAGCTGACGGAGCTCGGCATCACCTTCTCGCTCGACGATTTCGGCACCGGCTTTTCTTCGCTCGCCTATCTGCGCAGCCTGCCGGTGGCGGAGCTGAAGATCGACCGCAGCTTTGTCGCCAGCATCACCGAAAGCGACCGCGACGCCGCCCTCGTTCGCTCGATCCGCGCGCTTGCCCAGGATCTCGGTCTGCGCACCGTCGCCGAAGGGGTGGAAACGCCGGCGCAGCACGCCTTCCTCTACGAGGTCGGCTGCGACATCTTTCAAGGCTGGCACTTCGGCCGGCCCATGCCGCTCACCGAGTTCGAGGCATCCCTGTCGGCCTCACCCAGGCCGAATACCGCCGTCGAAAATCCGCGGCCGGCCCGCCTCGCCGCCGGCTGATTGGTCCGGCTCAGCCGATCCGGCCGAGCAGTTTCAGCATCCAGTCCGCCAAGCGGCCATAGGGCGGATACAGCAGCTTCACGCCTGAGATCGCCGACTGTTTCAGCACAGGTTTTTCCTTGCTGAGCGCAAGGAAACCGGCCTCGCCATGATAAGCGCCGTATCCGGAAGCGCCGACGCCGCCGAAGGGCAAATCGTCCTGAGCGAGATGCAGGATCGTGTCGTTGACGGTGACACCACCGGCGATCGTGCCCGTCAGCACGCGCTCCTGCGCTGCCTTGTCCTCGCCGAACCAATAGAGCGCCAGTGGTCGATCACGCTGGTTGATATAGGCGATCGCCTGATCCAGCGTGTCGTAAGGCACGATCGGCAGGATCGGCCCGAAGATCTCCTCGCACATGACAGCCGTCTCGTCCGGCGCGCCGATCAAGGCAACCGGCGAAAACATGCGCCGTTCGGGATCATGGGAACCGCCAAGCTCCACCGCTTCGGCCCCCGTGTCGCGGGCCTCCTCGACGAGGCGGATCAACCGGGAGAAATGCCTGACGCTGATGATCGAGGTGTAGTCGGGATTGGCGGGCAGACCGGGATATTGCCGCCCCACTTCCGCCTTCACGGCAGACAAAAACTCGGCGACCCGGCCGCGCGGCACCAGCGCATAATCGGGCGCGACGCAGGTCTGGCCGGAGTTGAGCAACTTGCCCCAAACGAGGCGCGGCACGGCCTTGTCGAATTGCGCGGAGAGATCGAGGATGGCAGGTGACTTGCCGCCGAGCTCGAGCGTCACGGGCGTCAGGTTCTTCGCCGCCGCTTCCGCCACCTTGCGGCCGACCGCAGTGGAGCCGGTGAAAACAAGGTGATCGAAGGGTGCAGCGGTGAAGGCCGCAGCGACATCGGGTCCGCCGGTGACGACGGCCACCTCGTCCTCGGCAAAGGTCTCGGCGATCGCATGTGCCAGCGCCTGCGAATAGGCAGGTGTCAGTTCCGACGGTTTGAGCATCGCCCGATTGCCGGCGGCAAGCGCCCCGATCAGCGGCGACAGCACCAGATTGAGCGGATAATTCCAGGGCCCCACGATGCCGACCACGCCGAGCGGCTGGCGCAGGATGACGGCCGAGGCGGGTATGCCCGTCCAGGCGAGTGACACGCGTTGCGGGCGCATCCAGGCTCTCAACTGGCGGCGTGCATGGCGGATCGCGGCCCGCACCGGCACGATGTCGGTCAGTGTGGTGACCACCGCCGGCCGGTTGCCGAAGTCCTCTGAGATCGCGGCGACGAAACGGTCCTGCCAGCTATCGACCATCCGGTCGAGCCGCGCCAGGCGATCGTCGCGGGTGGTATGATCCGGCGTAACGTCACTGGCCCAGGCCGCCTTTTGCGCGGCGAGCAGGGCAGCGATACGTGCCTCGGACTCCGCGAAGCCGGCTGATGTCTCGTCCGTCCTTGCTCCAACCTGTCCGTCCATGGCCGTTTCCTCGCGTTTTTCTTCTCATCCAATGTGGGCAGTTTACGGTGGTTTGTTCAATGGAGAACAAATTGTTTTTGGGTTCTTCTCCCCCCCTTGCGGGGGAGAACGGAAAATCGAAGGCTTAGGCGAGCGCAAGCCGCCTAAACTTCAGATTTTTCAAGAGAGGGGCAAAGTTCTTCGGCAAAAACCTCACCGAGCCCCTCTCTTGCGA
>UCMW01000017.1:321515-321681 GCA_900473745.1 Hyphomicrobiales bacterium
ATTTCGCTTTCTCCCCCGCGAGGGGGGAGATGAGACCTCGCAAGCATAGCCGCCGGTCAGATTTTCATCCTCCGGGTGGGCTGAAATTTGCCCTCAGGTTAAACCCGAGGATCGGACGAGGCGCCAGAAGCAACCTGTCTAAGCAGTTTTATGTGGCTCCTTCCGG
>UCMW01000001.1 GCA_900473745.1 Hyphomicrobiales bacterium
ACCCTTTTTAACGTCAACAGCCGGCCTTCATAAAAGTGCAAAAAATTGGTATCAGTTTGAAAATGTAGATTTATTTCCCGAAATCAAGAATTGATGGTGCCAGATGATACCGCGACGGCCTGTTATTTGGTCTACCAAACGACCCGTGACCCGCATTGTGTTGCTGTCTTGCGCGTTTGCAAGCCATGCCTGCCTTGCTAGGGTCTGCTTCTCATTACCGGAGTCGACACTCGATGCTCATTCTCGACCAGATCCAGACCAGCCGTTGCCTCGACTGGGACGCCCTCATCGCCGCTTTGGCTGTCATGTTCCAAGGCGACTGTGTCATGCCCGTTCGCCATCATCACACCGTCAGCGTTCCCGGAGAGGCTGATGCGACGCTTCTTCTGATGCCGGCCTGGCAACCCGGCCACTATATCGGTGTGAAGCTGGTTTCGGTGTTTCCCGACAATGCAACGCGGTCCCTGCCCGCCATCCATGGCAGTTACCTGCTTTCTTCCGGACAGACGGGCGAATTGCTCGCCGTCATCGATGGTGGTGAACTGACCGCCCGGCGGACGGCGGCCGCGTCGGCTCTGGCCGCACGACATCTCGCCCGTGCGGATGCATCGAACCTGCTCGTCGTTGGGACAGGTCGCCTTTCCGTCAATCTGGTGGAGGCTCATAGCCGTGTGCGACCGATCAGACAGGTCTCGATCTGGGGACGCGACAAGGAGAAGGCTGAACGGGCGGCAGCCGATGCTTGCGCGCTCGGCTATTCGGCAAAAGTTGTCACCGATCTCGAAGCGGCCACGCGGGCGGCCGATATCATCTCCTGCGCGACGCTGTCGCGTAGCCCGCTGATCAAAGGGGAATGGCTGAAGCCCGGGAGCCATCTCGACCTGATCGGCGCTTTCACAAAAGAGATGCGCGAGAGCGACGATGAAGCCGTGCGTCGGGCACGCGTCTTCGTCGATACGCGGGCCGGCGCCTTTGCCGAAGCAGGCGACATTTTGCAGCCGATTGCTTCCGGTGTCATATCCCGAGAACAGGTGCAGGCGGAGCTGGCCGAACTCGTGCGTGGGGCGCAGGGACGCAAAAGCCCGGAGGAGATCACCCTGTTCAAATCGGTCGGCGCGGCACTCGAGGACCTCGCCGGCGCGATCCTCGCCTATCAGACAGCCAGGCAGGATATTACCGCATCGTGATCCCTTCGAAGCTCCCTCTTCTCCCGATCACGGACAAACTCGTTGCTCTGGCCCAGGCGCTCGAAGCGGGCAACCGTGTCGTGCTCTCGGCCCCTCCAGGCGCCGGCAAGACGACGCTCGTGCCCTTGCACATGCTCCAGCAGGACTGGCGGGGTGACGGACGGATCATCCTGCTCGAACCACGGCGGCTCGCCGCCCGGGCTGCTGCATCCCGCATGGCCTCGCTGCTCGGTGAGATGGTGGGGGAGACCATTGGCTATCGGATGCGGCTCGACAACCGGATCAGTGGGCGAACACGCATCGAGGTCGTGACCGAAGGTGTCTTCGTGCGGATGATCCTCGACGATCCGGAACTCAGCGGTGTCGCGGCCGTGCTCTTCGACGAGTTTCACGAACGCTCCCTGGATGCCGATCTCGGTCTCGCGCTTGCGCTCGACGCCCAATCCGCGCTCAGACCTGATCTTCGGTTGCTGGTAATGTCGGCGACGCTCGATGTCGAGCGTATCGCGACCTTGCTCTCGGACCCGCCGGTCATCATCAGCGAAGGGCGGAGCTTTCCGGTTGAAATCCGCCATCGGGACAGGCCGGGCGACGAGCGGGTCGAAGATGCCGTTGCTTCGACCGTACTGAAGACACTCAGCGAGGAGACAGGATCTATCCTCGCCTTTCTGCCGGGACAGGCGGAAATCCGGCGCGTGGCCGAGCGGCTCGAAGGAAGGATCGGGGCGGATATCATGATCGCTCCCCTCTACGGCATGCTGAGCCAGGCGGAGCAGGATGCCGCGATCCGGCCGGCGGCAAAGGGCTTACGCAAGGTGGTGCTTTCGACATCGATCGCGGAAACATCGATTACCATAGACGGCGTGCGCGTGGTGATCGACAGCGGATTGCAGCGGCTGCCCGTCCATGAGCCATCGACGGGCATTACCCGGCTGGAAACGGTCCGTGTGTCGCGGGCATCCGCTGATCAGCGCGCAGGACGTGCCGGCAGGACGGAACCCGGGATTGCGATCCGCCTCTGGCATGCAGGACAGACGGCGGCGCTTCCGCCGTTCACGCCGCCTGAAATCCTGTCGAGCGACCTCTCCGGACTGGCGCTGGACATGGCGCATTGGGGGGTGGCCGATCCGCGTCAACTTCTCTTGCTCGACATGCCGCCGGAGGCGGCGCTGAAGGAAGCCCGGCAGCTCCTGGTCGGACTCGGTGCGCTGGACGAGACCTTGCAACTGACGCCCAAGGGCCGCCGCATGCGCAACTTCGGACTGCCACCGCGGCTCGCGGCCATGGTCCTCGACGCATCCCGGCATGGTCAGGGATGGGCCGCCGCAGAACTGGCGGTGCTGCTGACCGAGCAAGGATTGGGGGGGAGCGATCTGGATCTGGACGAGAGACTGCGGCAGTTCCGCCGGGACAAGGGAGATAGGGCTCGCAACGCCCGCCATCTGGCCAAGCGCCTCGCGTCGGGGCTTGGAGATCGCATCGATGATGCGATCGACTTGCAGCCAAGTTCCGCCGGCAAACTGCTGATCCATGCCTTCCCGGATCGGATCGCGCGGCAGCGCGGCGGCCGGGGCCGTTTCGTCATGGCCAACGGACGCGGCGCCGAGATCGCGGCCAGCGAGAGACTTGCGGGCGCAGAACTGCTGGTCATTGCCGATCTCACCGGAAAAGCGGTGCAGGCGCGCGTGCTTGCCGCCGCCGAGATCGCGCGGGGTGACATTGAATTGCTCACACCGAATGCGATCCGGACTGCCAATGAAAGCGGCTTCGATCTGGCGAGCCGCCAGGTGCGTGCGAGGCGGGTGACACGGCTGGGCGCGATCGTCTTCGACGAACAACCGCTGGCCAAGCCCAAGGGAGAGGAGGCCGCAAAGGCGCTTGCCGACGGGGTGCGAATGGCAGGCCTCGCCGCACTTTCCTTCTCCAAGGCGGCGGAACAGCTTCGCCAGCGTCTGGGCTTTCTGTATCGCAGCCTCGGCGATCCCTGGCCCGACACCAGCGACGCGGGACTTCTGGCGCGGCTCGACGACTGGTTCGTGCCCTATCAGTCCGGCGTCACGAGCTTTGAGGCGGTGAGTACCGGCAGTCTGCACGACGGGCTGATGGGGCTGGTACCAGGCGGATCGCAGCGGGAACTGGACAAGCTCGTGCCGACCCATTTCACCGCACCGACGGGGCAATCGCATCCGATCCGCTATGACGGCGAGGAGCCCGTTCTGCAGATCAGGGTGCAGGAGCTTTTCGGGCTGACGTCGCATCCGACGATCGGCGGCGGCAAATTGCCACTGCTTCTGGAGTTGACGTCGCCTGCACATCGACCCATTCAGACGACGCGAGATCTCCCGGGCTTCTGGGCCGGGTCCTGGAAGGATGTGCGCGCCGAGATGCGGGGCCGCTATCCGAAGCATCCCTGGCCTGAAGATCCCTCTTCGGCGCAGCCCACGACACGAGCAAAACCGCGCGGGACCTGAGGGCGCGGCAAGGAAGGCGACGAGAATGAGCATGGATCTTGCAGCCAAATTCGGTCCGAGCAGTCGGCGCCTGCGGCTGGAGACGCTGGTCAGGCTGCGCTGGGTGGCTGTCGCCGGCCAGTTGCTGACGATCCTCGTCGTGGCACTGTGGTTCGACTTCACGCTGCCACTGATGACCTGCCTCGGCCTGATCGCCGCACTGGCTGCCGCCAATGCGGCCCTCTCCGTCGCCTTTCCGTCGACCTATCGCCTGGAGCCGGCCGCGGCCTTTGCGGTCCTGGCCCTCGATCTCTTTCAGATGGGCGCGCTTCTCTTCATCACGGGCGGGCTCAACAATCCCTTCGCACCATTGATCTGCATTCCCGTCATCATCTCGTTTGCGTCGCAGCCGAGCCGCCATTCGATCGCGCTCTTCATCACCGCGCTCGCCTTCATCACCATTCTCGCCTTCACGCCCTATCCCCTGCCCTGGTTCGAAGGTCGGACGCTCGAAGTGCATCCGTTGCTGCAGCTCGGCATGTGGAGCTCGATCGTCTCGATGACCGCCTTTGCCGCCTTCTATGCCTATCGCGTTTCGCAAGAGGCGAGCCTGCTGGCAGATGCGCTCACGGCGACCGAGCTCATCCTGCAGCGGGAGAAACACCTGCATCAGCTGGATGGGCTCGCTGCCGCCGCCGCCCACGAACTCGGCACCCCGCTTGCGACAATCAGCGTTGTGGCCAAGGAAATGGAGCGGGACCTCGGCCATGACGAGCGGTACCGGGAAGACGTGCAGTTGTTGCGCAGCCAGAGCGAGCGCTGCCGGGACATTCTGCGGCGACTGACGTCGCTCGCCACCGAAGGCGAGGCGCATATGCGCGAGCTTCCCCTGTCGTCGATGATCGAGGAGGTCATCGCGCCGCATCGCGAGTTCGGCGTGAAGGTGGAGCTTGTCGAGCTTTCCGAACGAGCTCGCGAACCCGTGGGGATCCGCAACCCCGCCATTCTCTATGGTCTCGGCAACCTGCTCGAAAACGCCGTCGATTACGCCCGCTCAAGGGTGACTGTCAGCGTCGAGCATACGGCTGCCGATGTGACTGTCACGATCGAGGACGACGGCGCCGGTTTCTCGGCCGGGGTCTTGCAAAGAATTGGCGAGCCCTATGTTACCAGCAGGCAGAGCGATGCCAGTGCCGGCGGCCTTGGGCTAGGTCTGTTCATTGCCAAGACGCTGCTGGAACGCTCCGGCGCCGCGCTGCGGTTTGAAAACCGCAGCCCCGAAGGTTCCGGGGCGCGGGTCTTGGTCACCTGGCCTCGTGAATACATGGAATTGGACACGTCCTTATGAGTTTACCGGTGGCGGCTTTGCCCGCATAAGGTCGACAGCGCAGTTTTTCAAACAGTCGCAGGAAAACAAAAATGGCAGACGCAGCATCACAGGTCGCAAAATCCGCCGCTGGGAACCAGCAGGCCGGCAATCACGACCTCGGCCCGGATCCTTCACTGCTGATCGTCGATGACGATGCCCCATTCCTGCGCCGCCTGGCGCGCGCCATGGAAAGCCGCGGCTTCGTCGTCGAGCTCGCAGGCTCTGTGGCCGAAGGCATCGCCAAGGCCAAGGAGGCGGCGCCGAGTTATGCAGTCGTCGATCTGCGCCTCGGTGACGGCACCGGGCTCGACGTCATCGAAGCCATCCGGGAACGCAGATCCGATACCCGTATCATCGTGCTGACAGGATATGGCAATATCGCGACGGCTGTCACCGCGGTAAAGCTCGGAGCGCTCGACTATCTCGCGAAGCCCGCGGATGCGGATGATGTTTATCTGGCGCTGACTCAGCGGCCTGGCGAAAAGGCCGAGATACCCGAAAACCCTATGTCGGCCGACCGGATCCGTTGGGAACACATCCAGCGCGTCTATGAAAGCTGCGAGAGGAACGTTTCGGAGACCGCGCGACGGCTAAACATGCATCGCCGGACCCTGCAGCGCATCCTTGCAAAGCGCGCTCCGAAGTAAATCAGACCGACTTGAGCTGGGCTGCCCATTCAGCGGCCATAAGCCTTTGCGCGGCGGCTCTCGAGAAATCGAGCGTCACCGATTTTCGCGTCGCGGGCGGCAATCGGTGTTCGGGTGCGTCCCGCAGCAGATGCCCGGCATAGCCGTCGGACAGGAACAGACCGCAATCTTCCGGGAAGATCTCCAACGGGACACCGGCATGCGTGGCGAAGAAGAGGCGGTCGCAATAGCGCCGATAGTCCGGCCACTTCCTGTCGACGCGAAAATCCTCGATCGACGACTTGATCTCGACGATCCAGACCTCCCCTTTTTCGGAGAGGGCGATCAAGTCCGCACGTCGACCATTCGACAGCGTCAATTCTGGCAGAACAGCGAAACGCATCTCCGCCAGCAAGATCTGAACGCCGCGGCGAATCATCATCGCCCGGTCGGACTGGCGTCCGTCGATTAAGGGATTGTTCACCGAGATGGAGACTAAGGTCATGGATAACTCCGCTCCGCACGCCCAAGTCTGTTGCAAAAAAGCAATGCGGAGTCATTTTGCAGCGCCGAAGACCATCGGCGGAAGTACGGCACTTGCGTTGCCGAGATTAATTCAAAATAAACCATAATCAAGGATGGTCACCGAACCATCTCTCAGCCATCACCCATGAGCTTTCCCATGCGCTTCCGCAATATACTGACTGCGCTCGGCCTGGTTATGTCGCTAGGCCTCGCAGGTTGCACGACGACGACCGGTGACAAGACCGAAGTCGCCGAAACCACCAAGGTCCAGATCTTCAGCGACTCTTATGGCTCTGTGACGGACGCGGGCTACGCCCTGCCCGCCATTCCGATCCAGAAGGTCGACAAGAAGTTTCATCGACAAATTGTCGATTATGCGACCACGGAGAAACCGGGCACCGTTGTCGTGAACACGCGCGAACGCTTCCTTTATTACGTCATGCCGCGCGGCAAGGCCGTTCGCTACGGCATCGGCGTCGGCAAGCAGGGTTTCGCATGGCAGGGTGAAGCCTATATCGCCTGGAAGCAGGCCTGGCCGACCTGGCACCCGCCGAAGGAAATGGCGGAGCGCAAGCCTGAGGTCGCGAAGTATGTCGAGAAGGGCATGGATCCCGGCCTGCGCAACCCGCTTGGTGCCCGCGCCATGTATCTCTTCAACGAGAAGGGCCAGGATACGCTGTTCCGCCTGCACGGGACGCCGGAATGGAATTCGATCGGTACGGCTGCGTCGTCGGGCTGCATCCGCATGATGAACCAGGACGTCATCGACCTCTATAACCGTGTGAAGCCGGGCCGCAATTCCAAGGTTGTCGTTCAGCAGTAACGGGCCTGAAGTCCAATTTGAACGAAAGACCCGCCGGATCGCTCCGGCGGGTCTTTCTTTTTCAGGTTGGTCAATACGTCAGGCCCCAGCATTGGCCTTGAGCTGGATACGGCGGCGATGGAGGACCGGCTCGGTATAGCCGTTCGGCTGCTCCCTGCCCTTCAGGACGAGCTCGAGGGCAGCCTGAAAGGCAATCGATCCTTCATAGTCCTTCGCCATCGGCGTGTAGACGGGGTCACCGTCATTCTGCCCATCAACGACGACAGCCATGCGCTTCATCGTCTCCAGGACTTGCTCCTCAGTCACCACGCCGTGGTGCAGCCAGTTTGCCATGTGCTGGGCCGAGATGCGCAGGGTGGCACGGTCTTCCATCAGACCGACATTGTTGATGTCCGGGACCTTGGAGCAGCCGACACCCTGGTCGATCCAGCGGACGACATAGCCGAGAATACCCTGAGCATTGTTGTCGAGTTCGCGCTGGATTTCCTCAGGGGTCCAGTTCGGACGCGGTGCGACCGGCACGGACAGGATATCGGCCAGTTTTGCGCGCGGCCGGGACTTCAAACCCTTCTGTACATCTGCGACATTGACGCTGTGATAATGCGTGGCGTGCAGCGTCGCAGCCGTCGGAGACGGGACCCAGGCGGTGTTCGCGCCGGCCTTGGGATGCGCGATCTTCTGCTCCAGCATGGCAGCCATCAAATCGGGCATGGCCCACATGCCCTTGCCGATCTGGGCGTGGCCCGACAGGCCGCATTCGAGGCCGATATCGACATTCCAGTTTTCATAGGCCGAAATCCAGGCCGCCTGCTTCATGTCGCCCTTGCGGATCATCGGACCCGCCTCCATCGAGGTATGGATCTCGTCGCCGGTGCGGTCGAGGAAGCCAGTGTTGATGAAGACGACACGCTCGCGGGCGGCGCGAATGCATTCCTTGAGGTTGACGGTGGTGCGGCGCTCCTCGTCCATGATGCCCATCTTGATGGTGTTGGGCGCCATGCCGACGAGCGTTTCCACCGCCGAGAAGATCTCGCAGGCGAAGGCGACCTCTTCCGGCCCATGCATCTTCGGCTTCACGACATACATGGAACCGGCGCGGGAATTCTTGCGACGACCGTTCGGACCGATGTCATGCAGCGCGATCAGGGCGGTCACAGCGGCATCCATGATGCCTTCCGGCACCTCGTTTCCATCCCGGTCGGTGATCGCCGGATTGGTCATGAGGTGGCCGACATTGCGGATGAGCATCAGGGAGCGGCCAGGCAAACTGGCGGGAGCGCCATCCGGTCCCGTCAGCGTGACGTCATCGCTGAGAGCGCGGGTGAACGTTTTGCCGCCCTTCGAGACTTCTTCCGTCAGATCGCCCTTCATCAGGCCGAGCCAGTTCGAATAGACGACGACCTTGTCTTCCGAGTCGACGGCCGCGACCGAATCCTCGCAGTCCATGATGGTGGTGATCGCCGATTCCAGGCGGCAGTCATTGATGCCGGCGGGATCAGACTTGCCGATGACGCCGCTCTTGTCGATGAGGATTTCGACATGAAGCGCATTCTTGCGCAGGAAGATGCTGGAAGGGGCAGTGGCCTCACCAAGATATCCGGCAAACTGGGACGGATCGGCAAGGCCAGTCATGCCGCCATCCTCAAGGCGGACCGAAAGCGCGCCGTTTTCGACGGCGAGTGAGGTCACCTTATCCCAGACGCCAGCAGCGAGCGGTGCGGAACGGTCAAGGAAGCTACGGACCCAGGCGATGACCTTGGCGCCGCGGACAGGATTGTAGCCCTTCCCCTTCTCTGCACCCTCCGTTTCCGGAATGGCGTCCGTGCCGTAGAGGGCGTCGTACAGGGATCCCCAGCGGGCATTGGCGGCATTGAGGGCATAACGCGCGTTCATGACGGGGACGACAAGCTGCGGGCCGGCCGTGGTCGAAATTTCCGGGTCGACATTGGCCGTCGCGATCTGGAAATCGGGACCTTCGGGCAGGAGATAGCCGATCTTCCGTAGGAATTCCTCATAGGCGGCGAGATCGGACGGCGCGCCGTTCTCGCGGTACCAAGCGTCGATCTCGGCCTGCAAGGCATCCCGTTTGGCGAGAAGCGCACGGTTCTTCGGTGCAAGTTCGTGAATGATCTTCGAGAAACCAGCGAAGAATGTTTCGACATCGACCTGCGTACCGGGGATCGCCTGGGTGACGATGAAATCGTGCAGGCGCCTGTCGATCGAAAGTCCATGGGTTTCAACTGATGTCATGACGTCGTTCCTCGCACTGATGTCTCGATGGACTACTGAAGCCCTGAAACCCATTAGCAGTCAATCTGGCATAAATTAGAAATATTCTTTCCAAAATGGAAAGTCAGCCACGAGCCGTCCTTGGCCGGCCCGTGGCGGTTGCGGTGATTCGCGCTTCCACGAGCTTGCGCCGACCCTCGATCTCCGGGGCGTCCAGCTCTTCTCTCACCACGAGCACGACATCGACAGCGCCACTCGCTTCAGCCCGCATGCGTCCGAGTTCGGTCGCACGGTGGCGTGCGGCGTCGAGGGCTCTTTGCTCGTCCGTAACGCGCTCGCTGTCGCCGCCTCCGGTGATGATGAAGAGCCCTTCTTCCGGCGAGGTGACGGTTACCGTGACGCTGCTTCGTACCTGCCCAACCACCGCACCGACGGCATTTGCGACGTCAGCATCTGCTGGCACCGCGAAATCAGATGCCAGCATCTCGGCGATTGCGGGATAATAGACGCCGGCGGAGGCTCCGAGGCCGATGAGAGGTCGGTCAAGGGAGAGGCCGAAGCGGGCAATACCTGCCTGGCGCCGGAGGGCGCGGTCGATCAGTATGGATTTTGCAGGCTCGACATCAGCAAGCCCATCCTCGGCGAGGGCCGCGGACAGAATGACCTCGGCAGACTGCCTTGTGAGACGGTCGACGATGAGCTGGCTCAGGATGTCCACGGATTTGGCGATCGGTTGCCCCGCGCCGTCCTTCTGGCGGATCGCCAGCGTCATGCCGAGTTCCGCAGCCTGCCTGTCCCACTGACCCTGGCGCCCGAGGACATGCATCGCATCCGACGGGGTCAGTCCGCAGATATGGACGAGGCCCCGCGCGACGAGGCGGTCGAGCGTCGCCTTCTGCTGGGTGAAGCTGATCAGCTGGTCGAGCGGCAGCGGGACGGCGCCGATCTTCTGGAAAAGCGCTGCCTCCTGCGGCTGGAGCCCGGCTGCGAGGTGATCCGGCACGCCCGTGCGGACAGCGAAACGCCCGTCGTGCCGACCGAGATACGGCGCACGCAGCTGGCGCTCGAGCACATCGGTGATAGCCGTTCCGTGCAGGGCTGCTGCGAGGCTCAAGGGAACGAGGCGGCGGGGGCCAAGCTCGATCTTGGCTGCAAGGCCGCGATCATCGAAACGGACTTCCGAGTCGCCGCCGAGGCCAAAGGTCCGCATGGCCACCGCTTCCACCATGGTCCTGTAGCCACCGACGACGGCACCATCCTGGTCCAGTCGCGGCTGGCCGGCTTCCATGACGGCGACGTCGGTTGTCGTGCCGCCAATGTCCGAGACGACTGCATCGTCGAGGCCGGTCAGATGTCGTGCGCCGACGAGGCTCGCGGCGGGGCCGGAGAGAATGGTTTCGATCGGTCGGAGCCGTGCTTCGCCAGCTGAAATCAGTGCACCGTCACCACGCACGACCATCAGCGGCGCGTGGATACCGCGGTCCAGGAGGTAACGCTCGGCCGAGCCGATCAAACGGTCGATCATGGCGACGAGGCGGGCGTTGAGAAGCGTGGTCAGCGCCCGTCGTGGGCCTCCGAGCTTGGAAGAGAGCTCATGGCTGCAGGTGACTGGAAGGCCGGAATGCTGGCGGATGATATCGCGTGCGCGCTTTTCATGCGCCGGGTTGCGGACGGCGAAATAACCAGCGATCGCGAAGGACGAGACATTGGCCGAGAGGTCGGGCAAAGCCGCTTCCAGGGCTGCTGCATCGAAGGGCGTTTCATTGCCGTGGACGTCGTGGCCACCGGCAATGAAGAGGACCGGATCGTTGCCGAGCGCATCGGCCAGGCCATCGCGCTTCAAATCCTCGGGGCCGAAACCGATCATGATCAGGCCAGCGCGGCCGCCCTGCCCCTCCACCAGTGCGTTGGTGGCCAGTGTCGTCGAGAGGGAAACGAGGCCGATGGCTGAGGGATCGATTGCTGATTCGGACAGGACACTTTCGAGCGCCCCGGAGATGCCGATCGACAGATCGTGACGGGTGGTCAGCGACTTCGCCTTGGCGACGATCCCGTGTGTCTCGCTGTAGATCACGGCATCGGTGTAGGTGCCGCCGGTGTCGATGCCCAGCATGTAATCGGATGTCACGCAGTCTTCCCCATAGTGCCCGCCCGGATGGCGACGCATCCCTTATGGCACAGGCGTCTGCCCGATTTCCAGCGAAGGAGCGGCAGGATGAGGCCGCTTTACGGCTTGCGCGGTGTGATGCGCATCGGAAGCCCGCCCGCCGGCTGGGTGGTGAGCTTCTGCACCGGCCAAGGTTTCGTCTGTGGTGTCGTCTCGAAGCGATAGCGCTGCATGAGAACTGCGAGCGCGATTACCGCCTCCTGCAGGGCGAAGGTCGCACCAATACAGACGCGCGGCCCTGCCCCAAAGGGTAGATACTGGAAGCGACCGATCTTTTCCCGCTCGCCCGGCAGAAAGCGTGCGGGATCGAACACCCGCGGCCTGTCCCAGTAAAGCTCGTGGCGATGGAGCGTCCAGGGCATGACCAGAACGGTCGCGCCCTTGGCAATCTCCACAACCTCACCGTTGGGCGCGGTGTAGCGATCATCGGCAATGGCGTCGCGATTGATCGAAGGCGCCGGCGGATAGAGCCGCATGGCTTCCTCGAACGAGGCCCGCACATGCGGCATCTGGTCGAGCCATTCGACGGGATCGGCTCCGGAGGCGATGACGGTATCGATTTCGCGCTCCATCGCATCCCGGACGTCAGGGCAATGGGCGACGCAGTAGAGCGTCCAGGCGAGCGCACGCGCCGTCGTCTCGTGGCCTGCCCCAATGAATGTCAGGATGTTGTCTTCGATTTCCGCCGAGGTCAGGCCGTCCGGACCTTCCAGCTCAAGCAGCAAAGTGAGGAAGTCGTCTGGCGCCTTTTCCCGCTCCGCCTTGATGATCGCTCGGCGATGATCCATCGTCCGGCGGACCAGTTCGCGGAACTTACGAAGAACACCGAGGCCCCGAATGCGCGTGAGGCGCGGGATCCATTTCGGAGCCTTCAGCAAGTCCAGAGGATCGATCCGGCCCATGCTGTGCAGGAGATCGTCAACATCCCTGGCGAAATCGCCCTGTTCGGAGACGATGCCACCGGAAAACAGGGTTTCGGACAGGATTTCATAAGTGAGTTCGGTCATGTCGACGGCTACATCGCGGACCACGCCCTCGGTCCCCGCTTCGTAACGTTCAAGAAAGAGCTCGCTCTGTTCGCGCATCTGGCGCGCAAAGCCACGCGCATGGCGAGGAGTGAAAACCGGCGCCATGGCCTTGCGGGAGCGCTTCCAGACGGGTCCTTCCGCAGTCAGCAGGCCGTCGCGCAGAATGGGACGCAGTACGAGCTGGCGGATCTCGGACATCTCATAATTCGCGGCATTGTCCACGAGCACATGCCGGATCAGGCCAGGATCATTGGCGATGATGGTGGTCTGACCGAAGAAGCGCGTGACGATCCAGGGCCAGGTGTAAGAAGGCTGTCCCCAGAGTTCGAGCGGGTTGCGCAGCACCGTCCGGATGATTTCTAGCCGGCTGGGCGGGATGGTCCGCGGCACGGGTGCCGGCGGCTCAAAGGTCGATTTCCTCAGACTGGCGTCCATGTCATGCTCCTTCGAGGGCTTTGACGCCCCCTTAGGAGTTAGAGCAGGGCCTCGAGCTCGTCCAGCCGATCATTGATCAGCCAGCCGTAATAGTTCTCTTCCGGCCAATTCGCCGCACCGCCAGACCGCCTGGATGCGAGCGTCTGTGCGCGCTGTTGCGAACCTCCGATGTTGAAGAGCGTGGCTGTGAGGCCCGGATTTCCGGAGATGTCGACATCCGCGATCTGCCGGTAATCGTCGATGGATTTGCGGATCACGGCCGCCATGAAGGCGAGCGAAATGTCCGGATCCATGATCGCCTTGTACACGTCTGCCGCATCATTTTCATCGAGCTTCCGATAGCCGGATTTTTGATGCACCAAATCCGACAGCATCAATGCCGTGAGGGGATTGATCTGACCCAGACCGAATGTCTGGCCCGCATAGAAGGGCTGGAAGAAGACGGCGCTGAAGCGGTTGTTGGGATAGGATGAACCGCCCACGGACTTCCCGCGGAAGCTATCTTCCCAGACATTTTCACGGCAGGTCCAGAGCCGATACGAATCCGAATAGCCGTTGCATTCGGCAAATTCCGGCCGGCTGACGAAGTCGGAGATGCTCTCGTCCTTGTAGCCGAAGCGGAAGCTGTTGCCTGCATAGGAAGCAGCCTTCACATAATAGCTCTGCAGGCTGTCATAGGCGTCGACATTATAAGTATGCTCACCGACGATCGCCCCGACCATGTGAATGGGCGCGATGCCATAGGCAGACGCGGTCTTCTTGATCTTGCCCACGAGCGCGGAATCCGTGCGCAGCAGATCGCGGACCTTCTCGTATTTCACGTCGAAGCTGGTCTTGCCCGCCTTGGTGCGTCGTACCGAGGCGCCCGGGATGGCCGGCTGCTCCGCATTGCGGTTGCCCGGCGGCACCTTGTCGGCAGCGAAGGCTACTGCGGGAGCGAGCCCGGACAGTCCCAATGCGACGATGATGATCCTGGTGATGTTCAGCACGATGCGCGGCCCCTCGGACATGTGTCCTTGAACGGATTGGCGACGCATGTTGGCCGACACCCGACAGCGGCACTCCTTACATAAGGCCTGCCTGTATTGTCGATATGGGACGCTTTCACTTTCCCGGCACGTCCGGGGTGAAAGCGACCCATAGATGCACAAAGATCACAGGATGTAGCGGCTCAAGTCCGTATTGGCGGCGAGATCACCGACGTGCTGCTGAACATAGGCCGAGTCGATCATCACTGCCGAGCCGCCACGATCCGGTGCGTGGAAGGAGATCTCGTCCAAGACCCGCTCCATCACCGTTTGCAGGCGACGGGCACCGATGTTCTCGACGGTTTCGTTCAGCTGAACGGCGACATCGGCCAATGCATCGATCGCGTCCTCGGTAAAATCGAGATCCATCTGCTCGGTGGCCATCAGCGCCTTGTACTGGCGGATCAGGCTCGCTTCGGTCTCCGTCAAGATGCGACGGAAATCTTCCTTTGTCAGCGGCTTCAGCTCGACGCGGATCGGCAGACGACCCTGCAGTTCCGGCAGAAGGTCCGAGGGCTTGGAGACGTGGAACGCGCCCGATGCGATGAAGAGGATGTGATCGGTCTTCACCGGTCCATACTTGGTGGCGACGGTCGTGCCTTCGACGAGCGGCAGAAGGTCACGCTGCACGCCCTCACGCGAAACGCCGGCGCCCATGGCACCTTCACGGGCGGCGATCTTGTCGATTTCGTCGAGGAAGACGATGCCATCGTTTTCGACGGAGCGGAGTGCTTCGCGCTGGATGACTTCGTTGTCGATGAGCTTGTCCGACTCGTCGCGGATCAGGTCGGCGTACGATGCCTTCACTGTGGTGCGGACCTTCTTCGTCCGGTTGCCCATGGCCTTGCCGAACATTTCCGACAGGTTGAGGATGCCGATATTGGCACCGGGCATGCCCGGGACTTCAAAGCCGGGCGCACCGGAGCCGCTGTCGGCAACCTCGATGTCGATTTCCTTGTCGTCGAGCTCGCCGTTGCGCAGCTTCTTGCGGAAGCTGTCGCGGGTCGCGGGCGATGCCGTGGCACCCACCAGGGCATCGAGCACGCGCTCTTCGGCCAGCTGGTGGGCCTTGGCCTGCACTTCCAGACGCTTCTTGTCGCGGATGAGGGCGATGCCGATTTCAACGAGATCGCGGATGATCTGCTCGACGTCTCGGCCGACATAACCGACCTCGGTGAACTTGGTGGCCTCGACCTTGATGAAGGGCGCGCCAGCGAGCTTGGCCAACCGACGGGAGATTTCCGTCTTGCCCACACCGGTCGGGCCGATCATCAGGATATTTTTCGGCATGACCTCGTCGCGCAGATCTTCCGAGAGCTGCTGCCGGCGCCAGCGATTGCGCAGCGCGATCGCGACCGCGCGCTTGGCGTCATGCTGGCCGATGATGTGGCGGTCGAGCTCGGAAACGATCTCGCGCGGGGAGAAGTTGGTCATTTCGGGTTGCTCCTCACGATGCCGCGGCAACGCGCATCGTCTATTGGTGTGACAGTCGATCGGCAGCCGTCAGTCGGCGTCGAGGGTTTCGACCACCATGTTGTCGTTGGTATAGACGCAGATCTCGCCGGCGATCGTCAGCGCGCGGGTTGCGATATCCTCGGCCGAGCGATCGGTATCCATCAGGGCACGCGCAGCCGCATAAGCAAAATTGCCGCCAGAGCCGATCGCGATCGTGCCGTGCTCAGGCTCCAGCACGTCACCATTGCCGGTGATCGCCAGCGTGATCGACTTGTCGGCGACCAGCATCATTGCTTCGAGATTGCGCAGATACTTGTCGGTGCGCCAGTCCTTGGCGAGCTCGACGGCGGCGCGCATGAGCTGGCCAGGATATTGCTCGAGCTTCTTTTCGAGACGATCGAGGAGGGTGAAGGCATCCGCGGTCGCGCCGGCAAAGCCTGCGATCACATCGCCGCCCTTGCCGATGCGGCGGACCTTGCGGGCATTGCCCTTCATCACGGTCTGGCCAAGGCTGACCTGTCCGTCACCGGCCATCACCACCTTGCCGTCCTTGCGTACGGTAATAATCGTTGTCATCAGTCACCTGTCGCCCGCCTTGCGGGCTTTGTGGAGCGGGCTGTCAGGCCCGGTTTGTCGGTTCCTATGTAAGTGGGCTTTCGACGATTGCAATCTGCGGCAAAAGCTCTGACGCCGCCTTGCGGCAGCGCAATGTAACTTCTGGATATTTCACCGCCCTGCTGTTATGGGAGGGCCGAGATCCTCATGGAGCAGCCAGATGGCAGAGCGTAAAGGCGAAGTTTCCCGCAAGACCAACGAAACCTCGGTCTCGGTTTCCGTCCATATCGACGGCACCGGCACGGGCAAGATTTCGACGGGCGTGGGCTTCTTCGATCATATGCTCGACCAGCTCTGCCGCCACTCGCTGATCGACATGGATATCGATGTGAAGGGCGACCTGCATATCGACGATCACCACACCGTCGAGGACACGGGTATCGCGCTCGGTCAGGCGATTTCCAAGGCGCTCGGCGACCGCAAGGGTATCACGCGTTACGCCTCAATCGATCTTGCCATGGACGAGACGATGACCAAGGCGGCCATCGATGTCTCGGGGCGTCCGTTCCTAGTCTGGAACGTCAATTTCAGCGCGCCGAAGATTGGCGCGTTCGACACCGAACTGGTGCGCGAATTCTTCCAGGCTCTCGCCCAGAACGCCGGGATCACGCTGCATGTGCTGAACCACTACGGCGCGAACAACCACCATATCGCCGAGACCTGCTTCAAGGCGGTCGCGCGCGCGCTTCGCACAGCAACCGAAGTCGATCCGCGACAGGCAAATCGTATCCCCTCCACCAAGGGCACCCTGGTTTAAGGGGCATCTTCCCCCACGGGGGAAACTGTCGCCTTGCTCCGGTTCGGACGTTGAAGCCGAACCGTAGAGCAGAAAGGACTGGACAACATGCGTGTAGCTATCATCGACTACGGCTCGGGCAATCTGCGTTCGGCCACCAAGGCCTTTGAACGGGCGGCCCGAGAGGCCGGTCTCAACGCCGAGATCGAGCTCACCGACAAGGCGGACCGGGTCGCCACCGCCGACCGGATCGTTCTTCCGGGTGTCGGTGCCTATGCCGACTGCCGCAAGGGGCTCGATTCCGTGCCCGGCATGCATGATGCGATAACAGAAGTGGTCGAGACCAAGGGCCGTCCCTTCTTCGGCATCTGCGTCGGCATGCAGCTGATGTCGTCGCGTGGGCTCGAGAAGACCGTGACCGACGGATTCGGCTGGATCGAAGGCGACGTGGTCGAAATGACGCCGTCCGACCCGTCCCTCAAGATCCCGCAGATCGGCTGGAACACGCTGACCCTCAACCGGCCGCATCCGCTATTCGACGGCATTCCCACCGGCCCAAACGGGCTGCACGCCTATTTCGTCCATTCCTATCACCTCGCCGCGCGCAAGCCTGCGGACGTGATCGCAACGACCGATTACGGTGGCGCGATGACTGCCTTTGTCGGGCGCGACAACATATTAGGCGCGCAATTCCATCCCGAGAAGAGCCAGGCACTCGGCCTGAAGCTCATCGCCAATTTCCTGACCTGGACGCCCTGAAGGGCACGGATACTCCCATGATCCTTTTTCCCGCCATCGACCTCAAGGACGGCCAGTGCGTTCGCCTCAAGCTGGGCGACATGGACCAGGCGACCGTCTACAATCCCGATCCGGCAGCCCAGGCGCTCGCATTCGAAGACCAGGGCTTCGAATGGCTGCATGTCGTCGACTTGAACGGCGCCTTTGCCGGTGAAAGCGTCAATGGCGCTGCCGTCGATGCGATCCTGAAGGCAACGAAGAACCCGGTGCAGCTCGGCGGCGGCATCCGCACGCTTGACCATATCGAGAGCTGGCTGTCGCGCGGGTTGTCGCGCGTCATCCTCGGAACGGTCGCTGTGCGTGATCCGGCGCTTGTCATCGAAGCCTGCAAGCGCTTCCCAGGCAAGGTCGCCGTCGGTATCGACGCCAAGGGCGGCAAGGTTGCCGTCGAAGGCTGGGCAGAAGCCTCCGAGCTCGGTGTGATCGAGCTCGCCCAGCGTTTCGAAGGCGCCGGTGTCGCCGCGATCATCTATACCGATATCGACCGAGACGGGATCCTGACCGGGATCAACTGGACCTCGACGCTGGAGTTGGCTGAAGCCGTTTCGATCCCGGTGATTGCATCGGGTGGTCTTGCCTCGATCGAGGACATCAAGCGCATGCTTGAGCCGGATGCTGGGAAGCTCGAAGGTGCGATTTCCGGTCGCGCGCTTTATGATGGGCGCATCGACCCCGCGGAGGCGCTGGCGCTGATCAAGGCAGCGAGAGGCTGAGGACAAACCATGACACTCAAGGCCCGCGTGATCCCCTGCCTCGACGTCAAGGACGGCCGCGTCGTCAAGGGCGTCAACTTCGTCGATCTCATCGATGCCGGTGATCCGGTCGAGGCTGCCAAGGCATACGACGCCGCCGGTGCTGACGAGCTCTGCTTTCTCGACATTACGGCATCCTCCGACAATCGCGCCACGATCTTCGACGTGGTTGCCCAGACGGCCGACCATTGCTTCATGCCGCTGACGGTCGGCGGTGGCGTTCGTGCCGTCGCCGATATCCGCAAGCTGCTGCTTTGCGGCGCCGACAAGGTGTCGATCAATTCGGCAGCGGTGAAGAACCCAGATTTTGTCGCGGAAGCCGCCGACAAGTTCGGCAATCAGTGCATCGTAGTGTCGATTGATGCGAAGAAGGTTTCCGGTGCCGGCGAGACGGATCGCTGGGAGATCTTTACCCATGGCGGACGCCAGCCGACCGGGATCGATGCGGTCGAGTTCGCGATCAAGATGGTCGAGCGCGGTGCCGGCGAACTTCTGGTGACCTCTATGGACCGGGATGGCACCAAAAGCGGCTATGATATCGGCCTCACCCAGAAAATCGCCGACAGCGTTCGGGTGCCCGTCATCGCCTCCGGTGGTGTTGGCAATCTCGATGATCTGGTCGCGGGTGTTCGCGATGGGCATGCGACTGCGGTTCTCGCTGCCTCGATCTTCCACTTCGGCACCTATTCGATTGCAGAGGCAAAGGCCCATATGGCCGCAGCCGGCATCGCCATGCGTCTCGACTGACGCGGAAAGGCTTGTCATGAGCGATTTCACTCTTGCCGATCTGGAGGCCATTGTTGCGAGCCGCGCTCAGGCGGATCCCGGCCAATCCTGGACGGCGAAGCTCGTGGCAGGCGGGCAGGACAAGGCCGCCAAGAAGCTGGGCGAAGAGGCGATCGAGGCTGTCATGGCTGCGGTCAAGGACGATCGCGAGAACCTCGTCTACGAGAGCGCCGACCTGCTCTATCACCTGATGGTCGTATTGAAAATTGCGGACATCCCTTTACAAGCAGTGATGCAGGAACTTGAGCGTCGGACCGCTCAGACGGGCCTGAACGAGAAGGCCAGTCGGCAGGATCCATGACGATAGCTATGCGGGACCCCGAAACGCCAGACGTCCTCGATCATTTCCAGGCGAACGGCTATTCGCCCTATCATTTCTTCGATTCTGAAGAATGGGCGCATTTCCGGGCCGATACACCTTTGACCCTGACGGCAGATGAGGTTCATCGTCTGCGCTCGATCGACGACCCGATCGATCTCGACGAGGTCCGTCGGATCTATCTCTCGCTGTCGCGTCTGCTGTCGTCGCATGTGGAGTCGTCGCAGCTCCTTTTCGAGCAGCGTAACCGCTTTCTTAGCCTGTCGGATGTCTTCAAGACGCCCTTCGTCATCGGTATTGCCGGATCGGTGGCGGTCGGCAAGTCTACGACGGCGCGTGTCCTCAAGGAACTTCTAGCCCGTTGGCCGTCGAGCCCGAAGGTCGACCTCGTGACCACCGACGGCTTTCTTTATCCAAATGCGCATCTGGTTAAAAACGGAATCCTCAACCGCAAGGGTTTTCCGGAAAGCTACGACGTCGGCGCGTTGTTGCGCTTTTTGTCGGCGATCAAGGCGGGACTGCCGAACGTCAAGGCGCCCAGCTATTCGCACCTGACCTATGACGTGCTGCCGAACGAACATCGCGTGATCGACCGACCCGATATCCTGATCTTCGAGGGCATCAACGTCCTTCAGTCGCGCAACCTTCCGGCCGACGGCAAGATCGTGCCGATGGTCTCGGACTTCTTCGATTTTTCGATCTACATCGACGCCGATGAAAACGCGACCCACCGCTGGTATGTCGACCGCTTCATGAAACTGCGGCAGACCGCGTTCCGCGATCCTAACTCTTACTTCCATCGCTATGCGACCATCAGCGAGGACGAGGCCAAGGAGATCGCCGAGGGGCTTTGGACGAACATCAACCTGAAAAACCTCAGGGAAAACATCCTGCCGACCCGCCCACGCGCCGATCTCATTCTGCGTAAGGGTGACAACCACCTCGTCGAGACAGTGGCGCTCAGAAAATTGTGAGCGATCGATCGCCGGCTATGGATTGACCCGACGAAGCGTCAGGTTGATCCGCCCGCCCGATTTCAGCAGTGTCGACGTGCCGAGATAGATGCGGTCGACGCCGTGGAAGCATAGCCGACCCTCGCCACCGAGGATGAAGAGATCGCCGCTCTCCAGCTTCAAGGATTTCGTCCGGTCAGTGCGGGATAGACCGCCGATGCGGAACAGGCACGTGTTTCCAAGCGAAATCGACAGGACAGGGGCCGATAGATCGGCTTCATCTCGGTCCTGATGCAGGCCCATCTTGGCGTCATCGGCATAGAAATTGACCAGACACGCCTCGGGATCCTTGGGGTGACCTGAGAGTTCGCGCCAGAGGTCGAGCAAAACCTCCGGGATACTGGGCCAGGGCTTGCCCGTTAGCGGATGAGACAGCTGGTAACGATAGCCCCGCTCCTTGTCGGTGACCCAACCAAGCGGACCGCAATTCGTCATGCGGACCGACATCGGGCGGCCGGTACCGGGCATCACGGGAACGTAGAGCGGCGCCTCGGCCACGACGCCGCGGATGATCTCGACCAGTTCTTCCTGCTCGACCCGCGACAGGCGACCCGGGAGATAACGAAGACCGGATTGGAGGCTGATCTCGGCTTTCGCGCCAGTCATGCTCAATCTCCCGCCGGCTTGCCGCGCATCTTCTTCACATCCGACCGTCCGGACTTCGCCTTTAGACGCCGTTCGATCGAACCCTTGGTGGGCTTGGTCTTCTTGCGGGGCGGCGGTGGTGGCTTGGCCGCTTCGAGCAGCAGTTCTTTGAGGCGATCGCGGGCGTCTTCGCGATTGCGGTCCTGGCTGCGGAAGCGGCTGGCCTCAATCATCAGCACGCCATCCTTTGACAGGCGTTTGCCGGCAAGCTTCGCTGCGTTCTGCTTCACGCGATCATTGAGCGCCGGAGATCCGAGCAGGTTAAAGAACAGCTGAACGGCGGTCGAGACCTTGTTGACGTTCTGGCCGCCCGGGCCGCCGGCCAGCACGAATTGCTCCGTCAGCTCCCAGCCGGCGATCGTAATGCGGTTGTTGATCTCTAGCGGTTCGCTTGCCATGTCATCGGTCTCTTTCTCGGCTTCCATATCGGCCGCAAAGACTTCAAAGGCAAGCCGCAAGCAGAAGAGGCCCGGCAAACATGCCGGGCCTCTTCATTGTGTTCAAATCAGCAAGTTACTCGGCCGCGAGGCGAATGCCCGGGGCTGCGTCGCGGACCTTGCCATCGACATGGGCTTCGAACTTGGCGAAGTTGTCGATGAACATGCCGACCAGCTTCTTGGCCTGCGCGTCATAGGCGACACCATCAGCCCAGGTCGAGCGTGGGTCGAGGATCTTCGTGTCGACGCCACCGACGGCGACCGGAACGGCAAAGCCGAAGTTGGCATCGGTGCGCATCTCGACCTTCTTGAGCTCGCCGGTCAGAGCCGCCGTCAGAAGCGCACGGGTCGCCTTGATCGGCATGCGGTTCCCGGTGCCATAGGCGCCGCCCGTCCAGCCGGTGTTGACTAGCCAGCAATCGACTTCGTGGCGCGCGATCAGATCGCGAAGCAGGTTGCCGTATTCTGTCGGATGACGCGGCATGAAGGGGGCGCCGAAGCAGGTCGAGAAGGTCGCTTCCGGCTCGGTGACGCCCTTTTCGGTGCCGGCGACCTTTGCGGTGTAGCCGGACAGGAAGTGATACATGGCCTGTTCCGGCGTCAACTTGGCGATCGGCGGGAGAACACCGAAGGCATCGGCCGTCAGCATGATGATCGTCTTTGGATGCGGCGCGATACCGGTCTCCGATGCATTCGGGATGAAATGCAGCGGATAGGCGCAGCGGGTGTTTTCCGTCAGCGAGCCGTCATTGAAGTCCGGAACGCGGTTTTCGTCGAGCACGACGTTTTCGAGCACGGTGCCGAAACGCTTGGTCGTGGCGAAGATCTCCGGTTCGGCTTCTGCCGAAAGACGGATGGTCTTGGCATAGCAGCCACCTTCGAAGTTGAAGATGCCGTTTTCGCCCCAGCCATGCTCATCGTCACCGATCAGGGTGCGCTTCGGATCGGCCGACAGCGTGGTCTTGCCGGTGCCGGAAAGCCCGAAGAAGACGGCGGCGTCGCCATCAGGGCCGACATTGGCCGAACAATGCATCGGCATGACGCCCTTCGACGGCAGCAGGTAGTTGAGGACGGTGAAGACCGACTTCTTCATCTCGCCGGCATAGGATGTGCCGCCGATGAGGACGATACCATTGGTCAGGTCGCAAGCGATAACCGTCTCGGTGCGGCAGCCATGACGGGCGGGATCGGCGCGAAAGCTCGGCAGATCGATGATCGTCAGCTTCGGCAGGAAGCCCTGGAGAGCTTCACGCTCGGGGCGGATCAGCAGGTTGCGGATGAACAGCGAGTGCCAGGCAAACTCGGTCACCACGCGGGTCGGCAGGGCGTTGTCGGCATCGGCGCCGCCAACCAGATCCTGAACGAAGAGGTCCCTGCCCTCGGCATGGGCCAGCATGTCCTGATGCAGCACGGCGAAATGCTCGGGAGACATGGGCTTGTTGTTGTCCCACCAGATCTGGCCGTCGGTCTTGCCGTCGCGAACAACGAACTTGTCCTTGGCGGAACGACCTGTGTGCTGGCCGGTCAAGGCGCGCAGCGCACCATCGGCTGTGAGCTCGGCCTCGCCCCGACGAACAGCCTCTTCATAGAGTGTTGCTTCGAGAAAATTGTAGCGAACACTCGCGGCCTTCCCCAAGCCGATATCCGCGATACCCGCAGCCGGGTTCCTCACGCCGAATTCCTCCATGGGTGCGCCTTCCTCTCACATGGGCCAGAACTGAATGAGGGAAAACTAAACGGCGGCGCCTGAAAAAGCAAGGTAGTCCGCCAAAAAATATAATGATATCAATTATTTAATCGATTTAAACTGGAAAATGGCCTTTTTAAATCGTTTAGTTCCGCTTCCATTCCGCGTTGAAAGGCGCAGCTCAGAGGAGCAAATGCGCCGTTTGACCGAAATCTGCTGCGCATGCCCCTTCCCCTCTGCCACAATTTGTTCCACCTTTATCCTCATATCGCACTGCCATGGGACCCGAGCTGGGCTGGACGAACCAGGAGCAGCGCAACGATGACGGAGACGTACACTATGCAGACGATCGCCCTCGTGGATGACGACCGCAACATTCTGACTTCGGTTTCGATTGCTCTCGAGGCGGAAGGCTACAAGGTCGAAACCTATACCGATGGCGCCTCGGCTCTCGACGGTCTTCTCGCCCGACCGCCGCAACTGGCCATCTTCGACATCAAGATGCCGCGCATGGACGGGATGGAGCTGCTGCGCCGCCTGCGTCAGAAGTCCGACATTCCGGTGATCTTCCTCACCTCAAAGGACGAGGAGATCGATGAGCTTTTCGGCCTGAAGATGGGTGCTGATGATTTCATCACCAAACCCTTCTCGCAGCGTCTCCTGGTCGAGCGCGTGAAGGCGATCCTGCGTCGGTCGGCAAGTCGCGAGAGCTTTGCGGCCGGCAACGGACCCGCAAAGGGAAGCCCCGAGCAGCAGGCCCGGACACTCGAGCGTGGCCAGCTCGTAATGGACCAGGAGCGCCACACCTGCACCTGGAAGGGTGATCCGGTGACGCTCACGGTGACGGAATTCCTGATCCTGCAGTCACTTGCGCAGCGCCCCGGCGTTGTGAAGAGCCGTGACGCGCTGATGGACGCGGCTTATGACGAACAGGTCTATGTGGACGACCGTACGATCGACAGCCACATCAAGCGCCTGCGCAAGAAGTTCAAGATGGTCGATACCGACTTCGACATGATTGAAACCCTGTACGGCGTGGGCTACCGGTTCCGCGAAGCAGCGTGAGATCTCGTCGCGATGGCCCCGATGACGAAGCGGTGGGCCCTTCGGACGGGTGAAAGGCAAAGGTTTGACCCAGCAGGTTGATGAAGGACACATGGAGGAGCCGGAAACCGGCTCCGAACAGCGTCGGCTGTTCACCCATCCCTTCACGCTCATCCGGCGGATTTTCGGCCATGCGCTCTTTTCCAGCCTGACGCGCCGGATCGTCTTCTTCAACCTTGCTGCGCTCATCGTGCTCGTCGCCGGGATCATGTATCTCAACCAGTTCCGCGAGGGGCTGATCGACGCGCGCGTGGAAAGCCTGCTGACCCAGGGTGAGATCATTGCTGCAGCCGTCTCGGCCTCCGCCTCGGTCGATACGAATTCGATCACCATCGACCCCGAAAAACTGCTCGAACTTCAAGCCGGCCAGAGCATTACGCCGGTACCGAAGGACGAGGATCTCGAGTTTCCGATAAATCCCGAGCGCGTGGCACCGGTCCTGCGGCGGCTGATCTCGCCGACGCGCATCCGCGCGCGCCTGTTCGACGCCGACGCCAATCTGCTGCTGGATTCCCGGCATCTCTATTCGCGCGGCCAGGTGCTGCGCTTCGACCTGCCGCCGGTCGACAATGATTCCACCAGCTTCACCGACTGGATCACGCGCCTCTTCAACACCATCCTGCAACCAGGAAACCTGCCTGTCTACCGTGAAGCACCAGGTGGCGACGGCTCCATCTATCCAGAAGTGATGAACGCCTTGACGGGTGTACGCGGCGCCGTGGTTCGCGTGACCGACCAGGGTGAACTGATCGTATCCGTCGCGGTTCCCGTGCAGCGATCGCGCGCGGTTCTCGGCGTCCTGCTTTTGTCGACGCAAGCCGGTGACATCGACAAGATCGTGCATGCCGAGCGTCTGGCCATCCTTCGGGTCTTCGGCGTCGCGACGCTGGTCAACATTGTCGTTTCGCTGCTGCTGTCGTCCACCATTGCCAATCCCCTCCGCCGACTTTCCGCCGCCGCCATTCGTGTGCGTCGCGGCGCCAGGGAGCGTGAGGAAATCCCGGACTTTTCCATCCGCCAGGACGAGATCGGCAATCTCTCGATTGCGCTTCGCGAAATGACGACCGCACTCTACGACCGGATTGACGCCATCGAGAGTTTCGCCGCAGATGTCAGCCACGAGCTGAAGAACCCGCTGACCTCGCTGCGCTCGGCCGTCGAAACGCTGCCGCTCGCCAAGACCGACCAATCCCGGCAGCGGCTGATGGATATCATCCAGCATGACGTCCGGCGTCTCGACCGCCTGATCAGCGACATCTCGGACGCTTCGCGCCTCGATGCGGAACTGGCTCGCGCGGACGCCAAGCCGGTCGATCTCGAGATTCTGGTTTCAAGCCTTGTCGACATCTCGCGGGAAATCCGCAGCGGCAAGAAGGCGGTGAAGATCGACTATGTGATCGACCAGAAGCAGGGAACGAACCAGCATTTCATCGTCAATGGGCACGATCTTCGCCTCGGCCAGATCGTCACCAACCTGATCGAGAACGCTCGATCCTTCGTGCCCGCAGACAGCGGCCGCATCCTCGTGAAGCTTTCACGCAATCGAAGCCGCTGCCTGATCCAGGTGGAAGACAACGGGCCGGGAATCCAGGCGGAAGACATCGATCGCATCTTCGAACGCTTCTATACCGACCGGCCCGAGGGTGAGAGCTTCGGGCAGAACTCGGGCCTTGGCCTTTCGATCAGTCGACAGATCGCCGAAGCCCATGGCGGCACTTTGAGAGCCGAGAATGTCATGGATCCGGGAACGGGCCGCATCATCGGTGCACGGTTCATGCTTTCCCTGCCCGTCGAGACGTCGACGTGAACACTGCACCCGCCAATGTTCATGGTACCGCGATTGCCGTTGACGGCATCGGGCTCCTGTTTCTTGGTGCGTCGGGCAGCGGCAAATCTGCCCTTGCCTTTGATTGTTTGGCCGAGGCAAGGCTGGCACATTTGTCCGGCGCGCTTGTCGCCGACGACCGTGTGTTCGTCCTGCGGGACCAGAACAAAGTCATCGCCCGCTGCCCTGATGCAATCCGTGGCCTGATCGAGCTCAGGTATTCAGGCATCGTCTCCGTCGACCACGTTACAGAAGCCGAGATTCACTTCGCGATCTTGCCGGTTCCTTCCAATGAAGGCGAACGCCTGCCGCCTGACGACGAGCAGGCCGATCTTGCTCCTGGAATTCGGCTGCCGGCCATCCGCGTGCCTTCCTGGAGTCGATTTCCGCTCAGCCTTATCTTAGCCCGCATTCGAGGTCTGAGAGGGAACAGCTAGGCTACACGCTGTTTTGGCTTGCACTTCGCGCTTTGATGGACATGATGGCGTCCCACTGATGGACGAAACGCCAATCTTGAGCTATTTGGCGAGAGTTGCGCTAAGGGGCAGTTGAGAATGATCGGACTTGTGCTTGTCACACATGGCAAGCTGGCTGAAGAGTTTCACCATGCGGTGGAACATGTCGTCGGCCCACAGAAATGTATCGAGACCGTTTCGATCGGCCCCGAAGATGATATGGACCAGCGTCGCCAGGATATTCTTGATGCCGTGCTGCGTGCCGACGATGGTCACGGAGTGATCATTCTGACCGACATGTTCGGAGGCACGCCCTCGAATCTTGCGATTTCCGTCATGAACACCGGTCGAATCGAAGTGATCGCCGGCGTCAACCTGCCGATGCTGATCAAGCTCGCCGGTGTGCGCGGGGACAATGACATGGACCGCTCGTTGATCGAGGCCTCCGAGGCCGGGCGCAAATACATCAATGTCGCAAGCCGTGTTCTCAGTGGTAAGTGACGTCATGAGTGATCCGATCGCTCGTGATCTTCTGATCATCAACAAGCGCGGCCTGCACGCCAGAGCCTCCGCAAAATTCGTCCAGACCGTAAGCGGGTTTGATGCGAAAGTCAGTGTTTCCAAAGATGGCACGACCGTCGGCGGCACCTCCATCATGGGACTGATGATGCTCGCTGCGAGCCCCGGCTGTTCGATCTCCGTTGCTGCCTCGGGCAATCAGGCTCAGGACGTGATGGAAGCGCTCGCGGCGCTCGTAGCCGATCGCTTCGGTGAAGAGATGTAAAGCATCGCGACATAAAGACATAAAGACTTCTTTATGTCAGATTGCGTTTGATACCTTTCCCTGCTAGAACACGGACAAGCCTGCAGACAGATCTGCGGGAGAGCCAGTTTGTCCATCCGCCATGATTGCGGATCGGATCTGATCCAGCCGGAGAACCCCATGAGCAAACATGACTATGTGATCGCTGACATCGGTCTTGCCGATTTCGGCCGCAAGGAAATCAGCATCGCTGAAACCGAAATGCCGGGCCTGATGGCCTGCCGCGAAGAATTCGGGGCGAGCAAGCCGCTGAAGGGTGCGCGCATCACCGGTTCGCTGCACATGACGATCCAGACCGCCGTCCTGATCGAAACGCTTGTCGCACTCGGCGCCGAGGTCCGTTGGGCATCCTGCAACATCTTCTCGACACAGGACCATGCGGCTGCGGCAATCGCTGCTGCCGGCATTCCGGTCTTCGCGATCAAGGGCGAGACCCTGACGGACTACTGGGACTACACCGACAAGATCTTCCAGTGGACTGACGGTGGCCTGTCCAACATGATCCTCGACGACGGTGGCGACGCCACCATGTACATCCTGCTTGGCGCCCGCGCGGAAGCTGGCGAGGACGTTCTTTCCAATCCGCAGTCGGAAGAGGAAGAAATCCTGGTCGCGCAGATCAAGAAGCGGCTGGCTGCCACGCCTGGCTGGTTCACCAAGCAGCGCGACGCCATCCAGGGTGTTACCGAAGAAACCACCACGGGCGTCCATCGCCTCTATGAACTCGCCAAGAAGGGCCTCCTCCCCTTCCCGGCGATCAACGTCAACGACAGCGTCACCAAGTCGAAGTTCGACAACAAATATGGCTGCAAGGAATCGTTGGTTGACGGCATTCGTCGCGGTACCGACGTGATGATGGCCGGCAAGGTTGCCGTCGTCTGCGGCTACGGCGACGTCGGCAAGGGTTCGGCCGCCTCGCTGCGTGGCGCGGGCGCCCGCGTCAAGGTGACGGAAGTCGACCCGATTTGCGCCCTGCAGGCCGCCATGGACGGATTTGAAGTGGTCACGCTGGAGGACGTCGTTTCCTCGGCCGATATCTTCATCACCACCACCGGCAACAAGGACGTCATCCGCATCGAGCACATGCGCGAGATGAAGGACATGGCGATCGTCGGCAACATTGGTCACTTCGACAACGAGATCCAGGTCGCCTCGCTCAAGAACCTCAAGTGGACAAACATCAAGCCGCAGGTCGACATGATCGAGTTCCCGAAGGGCAACCGCATGATCCTGCTCTCGGAAGGCCGCCTGTTGAACCTCGGCAACGCGACAGGTCATCCGTCCTTCGTCATGTCGGCCTCGTTCACCAACCAGGTTCTCGGCCAGATCGAGCTCTTTGCAAAGAATGATGAGTACAAGCCCGGCGTCTACGTCCTGCCGAAGCACCTCGATGAAAAGGTCGCTCGTCTGCATCTCGAAAAGCTCGGCGTGAAGCTGACGCAGCTTTCGGACGAGCAGGCCGCCTATATCGGCGTCACGACGCAGGGTCCGTTCAAGTCGGAACACTATCGCTACTAAAATATAGCTGGATAATATCTACATCTAGTAGGCGGCGCCTTGACAAGGGCGCCGCTTTCTTTTTTGGGCCTCGGCCTTCCCGACCCTATCCATCGAAGGTATTGTTTAGGACTTGATTCGTGAACTGCACGAGCGGTCCGCGAATACGGATGTCTTGTCGACGATGCGGCACATAATAAGACGAGGACAGACCGAGAATGTCGGTACTTCAACGCGCCCCGCGTCTGCGGGATACGGCCATCATGGCCGGTTTTCCAAGCCTCTGGCGGCCAACTTCAGATCTGACGACCGCGGGCCTGCGCAAGATAGCACAGCGCCCCGCCGCGGCGATGCGGTGCTTGCTGACCTGTAGCAGCGCGCTCGCGGGCCTTCTCATTCCGAGCCTCGCACTGGCGCAGACGGCCGCGATGCCGGCGCGTGGCTTCGACAGCATCGACGTGGCGGGCTACGCGGTGCTTCTCGGCACGGTTTCGGCCGCCTTAATCTTCGCAACCGTCCTGCTTCGGCAACGCAACAAGCTGGACGGCGAAGTCAGCGAGTTGCGTTCTGCCCACTCCGACAACCAACACAAGATCTCCCGTTATGAGACCCTGATCGCCGACCAGAACCGGCGCACAGTGACTTGGGAAGGGCATAACGGCAAGGCGGAGCTCATTGGCCAGTTGCCCGTCGAAACGGGTGCACCCCAGCATGATCCGGATTTCCTCGCCTTCGGGCGCTGGTTGAAGCCGCAAAGCGCAAGCGATGTGGAGCGCGCGATCGAAGACCTTCGCCTGAACGCCAAGTCGTTCGAACTGGCCGTGGAAACACAACGCGGCGAAGTGCTGGATGTTCAGGGCAAGGTCTATGGTGGCCGCGCCTATGCGCATTTCATCGCGCTCGACAACCTGCGCGCCGAACTCGCCGAGCTCAAGATCGAACGCAACCGCCTGCGCAGCTCGATCGCAACGTTCGAGTCGCTTCTCGATTCGATCGAACAGCCGGTCTGGCAACGGGACAGCGAGGGTCGGCTCGTCTGGGTGAACCAGGCCTATTGCGATGCCGCCGAAGCCTCCTCGCCACAGCAGGCGGTGCAGGAAGGCCGCGAAATCCTGGGCACGCTCACCCGAGAGAAGATCAAGGCATCGGCAACGCCGGAATCGCCCTTCCATGACACCGTGTCGACGGCCGTGCGCGGCGCACGTACCTTCTTCGATGTGGTGGACGTTCGCGGCCCCACAGGCTCCTGCGGCATGGCGATCGACGTGTCCTCTGCCGAAACTCTGCGCGAAGAACTGACCAGAACGCTGAAGAGCCATGCCGACACGCTCGACCATCTGGCAACACCCGTCGCGATCTTCGATGCAGAAAGGCGCTTGCAATTCTACAATCAGGCCTTCCTGCAACTCTGGGGCCTCGAAGCCAAGTTCCTGGAAAGCCGTCCCGATCATGCCGAATTGCTCGATCGGCTTCGTGCCGCGCACAAGCTGCCGGAACAGCTGAGCTGGAAGGCGTGGAAGGAAAATTGCCTCTCGGTCTATCGCGCTCTGGAGACACAGACGGATCTCTGGCACCTGCCGAACGGACAAACACTTCGTGTGATCGCATCCGCGCATCCGCAAGGCGGGGCGACCTGGGTCTTTGAAAACCTCACCGAGCAGTTCAATCTGGAGACCCGCTACAACACGCTGGTCCAGGTGCAGGGCGAAACCATCGACCACCTGTCGGAAGGTGTCGCCGTCTTCGGGCCCGATGGCCGGATCCAGCTTTCCAACCCCGCGTTCCGCGCGCTCTGGGGCATTACCGAGGCGCAAGCGGCCGTCGGGACCCATATACGCCTGCTCGAGGCCGCCTGCGGGCCGTCCTATGACAAGCCGGACGGCTGGAAGGCCTTCGGCAAGATGATCACCAGTTTCGAAGACGAGCGGCCGTCGAGCCAGGGTACGCTGGAGCTCTATTCCGGTCTGGTGCTCGACTATGCCGTCACCCCGCTGCCGAATGCGCAGACCATGCTCACCTTCGTGAACATTACGGACAGTGTTCGTGCGGAACGGGCACTGAAGGAGAAGAACGAGGCGCTGCAGAAGGCCGACGAACTGAAGAACGACTTCGTCCAGCACGTCTCCTACGAATTGCGCTCGCCTCTCACCAACATCATCGGCTTCACCGATCTCCTCAAGACGCCGACGATCGGCCCGCTCAACGAGCGGCAGGCCGAGTATATCGACCACATCTCGACCTCGTCTTCAGTACTCCTGACCATCGTCAACGACATTCTGGATCTCGCGACTGTCGATGCCGGCATTATGCAGCTCGACTATTCGGAAATCGACCTGAGCGATCTTCTGGACGATGTCTCGATGCAGATGACCGACCGGTTGCAGGAAGGTGGCGTGACACTGGAGATCGCGGCGCCCTCTCAACTGGGGCATTTGATCGCTGACCGGCAGCGGCTGAAGCAGATCCTCGTCAAGATCCTGACCAATGCCGTCAACTACGCCCCCGAAGGGTCGGTTGTCTCAATGAAGTGCTGGCGGGAAGCGACGGACTTCGCCTTCTCGGTCAGCGACCGCGGCTGCGGCATGAGCCCCGATCTCGTCACCTCCGCCTTCGACCGCTTCTCGACGAGCGCCAAGGGCGGTAAGCGGAGCGGACCGGGCCTCGGCCTTTCGATCGTCCAGAGCTTCGTCAATCTGCATCAGGGCGAGGTGAAGATCGAGAGTGAACCAGGCAACGGAACGACGGTTCATTGCCGCATTCCCTCTGCCAGTCCACCGCAGATGATCGCCGCCGCCGAATGAGCGCAGAGCCCACCTCGCTTGCCATTCACCTCGCCGACGACCGTGCCACCGCACTGTTCGGCGAGGATCTGCTTCTTGCCCTTCAGATCGGTGATTGCGTCGCACTCTACGGTGATCTCGGTGCCGGCAAATCAACGCTCAGTCGCGCCCTGATCCGTGCGCTGGCGGGGGATCCCGATCTCGAGGTCCCAAGCCCGACCTTTACGCTGGTTCAAAGCTACGACCTCAAGATCCCCGTTGCGCATTTCGACCTTTACCGGCTTTCCGATGAAAGCGAACTGGACGAACTTGGGCTGGAGGAGGCTCTGGCCGAGGGCATATGCCTGATCGAATGGCCAATCAAGGCCGGCCGTGCGCTGCCGAAGAACCGGGTCGAACTCCATCTCGCGTTTGCGCCTGACGGTGGCAGGTCCCTCTCCATCCATGCGCCGGAGGCCAAGCTCTCCAGGCTGCGGCGCGTGATCGAGATCCGGCGCTTTCTCGATGGCCATGGGCGCGCGGGCGCCCACAGGCGGCATCTGACGGGTGACGCCTCGAACCGGGCCTATGAGCATGTCTACCCTGCCGACGGAAGTGCACGTCTTGTTCTGATGGATGCGCCGAAGCGGCCGAACGGTCTTCCGATCCGGGACGGCAAGCCTTATTCACAGCTGGTGCATCTGGCCGAGGACGTACGTCCCTTCGTGGCAATCGGACGGGCGCTCAGGGAGCGCGGATTTGCAGCACCCGAAGTGCTGGCACAGGACCTTGATGCCGGTATCCTGCTTCTCGAAGATCTCGGTGAAGACGGTGTACTCGACGGAGAGGGCAAGCCGATCGCGGAGCGCTACCGCGCCAGTGCCGTTTGTCTGGCTACCATTCATGACACGCCGTTCGACAGAGAAATCACCATTCCGGGCGGTCATCGGCATAGAATTCCGGATTTCGATCGCGCTGCGATGAAGTTCGAGGTCGAACTGCTGCTCGACTGGCATCTGCCATGGAAACGCGGCGGACAGCCGGCGACAGCGGAAGAGCGCTTACGCTATCTCGCCATCTGGGACCAATTGATCGACGAGTTGGCGGGCTCCGACACATCCATCGTCATGCGTGACTTTCATTCGCCCAACATCATCTGGCGCGCTGATCGCGAAGGCCATGACCGGGTCGGCCTCATCGACTTCCAGGACGCGATGATCGGCCCCTCGGCTTATGATCTCGTTTCGCTTGTCCAGGATGCGCGGGTGACCATCGAGCGGCCGCTGATGGATCAGTTGATGGCCGACTATGTTTCGGCACGCGCCAGGAAAGCGGATTTCAACGAAGCCGCATTCCTGAAAAGCTGGGCGATCATGTCGGCGCAGCGGGCCTGCAAGCTGAACGGGCTCTGGGTGCGGCTGAAGGATCGCGACGGCAAGCCGGGCTATATGCGCCATCTTCCCCGCACGCTCTGGCACCTGAGCGTTGCTTTCGAACATCCTGTCCTCGCCCCCTTGCGGAACTGGTGCATTGAGGCTGGAATCGAGCTTCCCGAATCACCGGCCTGAGCAAATGATCATCAAGCAAGCCATGGTGCTCGCGGCCGGACTCGGTACGCGGATGCGCCCCATTACAGAGACGATGCCGAAGCCGCTGGTCCCCATCGGCGGAAAGCCGATGATCGACTATGTGCTCGACGCGCTCGTCGATGCCGGTGTCGAGACGGTCGTCGTCAACGTGCATCACCATGCCGATCAGATGGAGGCTCACCTCGTCACGGAGACGCGGGCCAAGATCCGCATTTCCGACGAACGCGAGCGGTTGATGGATTCGGGCGGTGGTCTGGCAAAGGGTCTCAAGATGCTCGACCAGGACCAGCCGGCACTCGTGATGAATGCCGATCTCTTCTGGGTCGGGGAACGGGATGACGAACCGAGCAATCTTGTCCGCCTGGCGCAGCAGTTCGATCCCTTCCGGATGGACATGGCGATGCTCTGTGTCGAGCAGGAACGGACCACGGGCCATAACGGCAAGAACGATTTCTCGATGGCGGATGACGGTCGCCTCAGGCGTTACGTCCCGGACGCGCCGAACCCGGTCGTCTATGCCGGGGCCTTAGCCGTGATGCCGCATCTTTTCGACGACGCGCCGGATGGTCCCTTCAACCTCAACACCTATTTCGATCGGGCGATTGCCGCCGGTCGGCTGTTCGGCACAGACCTGCATGGACAGTGGCTGACTGTCGGCACGCCCGATGCGATCGCGCCTGCCGAAGCCGTGGTTGCCCGTTACGGCGGGGGCCGTTGACATGGTAAGCAAGGCGCCGCGTCTGCTGACGATCCCTCCGGGCCGGCCCTTTCTCAGGACGCTGACGGAAGCGCTGCTCGACGGCCGTCTCACCGACAGCTTTCGCTACGACCCCGCCGATCCGCTTTCGCTGGCAGGGGTCACTTTGCTGGTTCCGACTCGACGCGCAGCGCGCGTGCTGCGTTCTGAATTCGTCGACCTGCTTGGCGGCCGCGCGGCGATCCTACCCGATATTCGCACACTTGGGGAAACCGAAGACGACAGCGGCTTCTTCGATCTCGATGCACCGCAGCTGATGGATCTCGCTCCGGCGGTGAGCAGCACGGTCATGCTTCTGGAACTGGCGCGCCTGATCCTCGCTTGGCGCAACCAGCTGCCGGAGATTGTCCGGTCGATCCATTCGGATACGCCGCTCGTCGCGCCCGCAAGCCCCGCCGACGCCGTCTGGTTGGCCCGGGCGCTGGTCGAGCTGATCGAAGCGGCGGAAACCGAAGGCTGCGACTGGAAGAACCTCGAGAATCTGCAATCGGCGGATTTCGGCTCCTGGTGGCAGCTGACGCTCGAGTTTCTGACGATCGCAACGAAGTTCTGGCCGGCACGGCTGCAGGAGCTGGTGCGGTCGTCGCCGGCACGCCATCGCGACGCGGTGCTGAGGGCGGAAGCGGAGCGATTCCGCAAGCAAGGTGCTTCCGGTCCCGTCATCGTTGCCGGCTCCACCGGCTCGATCCCGGCAGCAGCCGAACTGATTGCCGCGATTGCCGAGCTCGACCAGGGTGTCGTGGTGCTGCCCGGGCTCGATCTCGACATGCCGGATGAGGACTGGGCGAAGCTCAACGATCGCGAGATCTCGGTTATCCGTTTAAGCCCTGCAGTGCGGGGGCATCCGCAATATGGTCTTGCCCATCTGCTGCGGCATATGACATTCGAACGTGCTGACGTGCGGGTTCTCGAAACCTCCGATCCGGCGCTTCAGGATCGAGCCGAGTTTCTGTCGCGCGCCATGGCACCCGCCGAGGCAACCGACACCTGGAAGGCCTGGCGGCAGGACATCGACGATTCACGCGTGTTCGCGGCATTTCGCGATGTCGCGCTGATCGAGACCGCCAATGAGCGCGAAGAAGCAACGGCGATTGCAATCGCACTGCGGCTGGGGCTCGAAGAGGTTTCCGATAATCCCGAAAGCCGGGTGGCCCTGATCACGCCCGATCGCGCGTTGGCGCGCCGTGTGATGTCCGAACTCGCACGGTTCGGGATCGAGGCGGATGATTCGGCGGGTACGCCGATGACCGGAACCCAGGCTGCCATGCTGACGCAGGTGGTGGCGGAGGCCTGCCTGCGTCCGGGTGACCCCGTGGCAATCGTCTCTCTCATCAAACATCCGCTGGCACGGTTCGGCTTCACGGCCGAAGAGATGCGCAGGGCGGCAGACGCGCTGGAACGCATCGCGCTGCGTGGAGGCCTGAAGAGCCTCGACCTCGCCGAGATGGAGCCGCTGTTCGCCGAAGGGCTCGACGCGCATCGGGCGGACCGCCACAAGCCGCAATGGCGCATCTCGATTGCATCAGAAGAAATCGAGCTCGCTCGTCTGCTGGCGAGCCGGGTAACCCAAGCGGTCGAGCCGCTCGTCTCGTCGGTCATCCGGGCGACCGACGGGCGCGTACTGTCGCAGACATTGACGGTCAGTGACTGGGCCGAGCGCACGGGTCGGGTGCTGGAAGCCGTCACCGTCGACGAGCGGGGTGACCTTGCCGGTCTCTGGGGCGATGCGGCGGGTGAGGCTCTAGCGCGGCTTCTTGCCGAGGTGCTTGAGACGGACGGGCAGATCGAGGCTGACGGCCCGCAATGGGTGGACATCCTGACGGCGCTCATGGCCGGCCAGGCGGTCAAGCCACGCGCCATGCGGCATCCGCGCGTCTTCATTTTCGGGACGCTCGAAGCGCGCCTGCAGAATGTCGACATGATGGTGATCGGCGGGATGAACGAGGGGAGCTGGCCGAGCCAGACCAAGAACAATCCCTTCCTCTCACGTGTCATGAAGACGGAAGTCGGGCTTGAGCCGCCGGAACGGCAGATCGGCCAGGTTGCCCATGACTTCCAGATGGCCTGTGGCACGCGGAAACTGATCTTCTCGCGCTCGCTGCGACAAGGATCTGCGCCGACGGTTGCGTCGCGCTGGCTCCAGCGCCTGATGGCTCTTGGCGGGCCTGTGCTTGAAGGCGAGATGCGAAAGCGCGGCCAGATCTACCGCCGCTACGCCGACCTGATCGACGAGGGCGAAAACCAGGCACCGGCACAGCGCCCCGCGCCACGGCCGCGCGCCGAGCTACAACCCCGCGCCTTCAGCTTTTCCGAGGTCGGGCGCTTCCGGCGCGATCCTTACTCGATCTATGCGAGGCGAATTCTTCGCCTCGATCCCGTTGAAGCTTTCAACCAGGATCCCGGGGCGGCCGAGCGCGGAACGCTCTACCACCGGATCGTCGAGCGGTTTATCCGAGAGGATCATGACCCTGCCCGGCTGGACGCACTCGATATCCTCCATCGGATCACTGACGAGGAGTTTCTGGAGGAAGCCCTGCCGCTGCATATCGACATCGTCTGGCGTCAGCGCTTCTACAGTGTCGCTTCGGCATTTCTCAGCTGGGAGCGGCAGCGGAGACCGGAGATCAAGCGGTCGCTGACGGAAGTCAGGGGCAATGTACTGCTGCGCCCTGTCGATATTACCATCAGCGGGATCGCCGACCGGATCGACATCCGGGGCGGCGGCTTTGCCGACATCATCGACTACAAGACGGGGCTTAACCCCAGCGTCAACCAGGCGCGCAGCCTGCTGGACCCGCAATTGGCGCTCGAGGCTGCAGCTCTCCTCCAAGGCGCCTTCAAGCCGGCAGGAGACGTCAAACCGCTCAACCTTGTCTATGTCCGTCTGCGGCCCGGCGATCGCTTCTCGGCCGACCAGGTGAACAACGAGATGGCGACGCGGGGCGACAGCAAGAAGTCTGCGCTCGAGCTTGCCACGCAATCGATCGACGAACTCGGCCGTTTCGTCCAGGCTCTGCACAGCGGCGAGCGCGGTTACGTCTCTCGTCTGATCCCGGCCGAACAGAACGCCTATGGCGGCGAATACGACCATCTGGCGCGTGTCGCGGAATGGTCGACGGCGGAAGCCGATGAAGGAGCCGGCGATGAGTGATCCGCGCTTTGCCCTGGACGAGCTGCCGACCGGCAGCGATCCCACCGTCTGGCTCGGCTGGACGACACTTGCCCAGTCTAAAGCGTCTCATCCCGGCCAGTCGGCCTGGGTGTCGGCCAATGCCGGCTCCGGCAAGACGCATGTGCTGACGCAGCGGGTGATCCGGCTTCTGCTCGCTGGCGCCCGCCCCTCGTCCATCCTCTGCCTGACGTATACCAAGGCTGCGGCGTCCGAAATGTCGAACCGCGTCTTCGAGCGGCTGGCGGAATGGGCAACGCTGGATGACCTCGAACTTGCCAAGCGGATTGCGGCCATCGAGCAGAGGGAGCCGGATCGCGCGACGCTTGCGGCTGCACGGCGGCTCTTTGCCAAAGCGCTGGAAACGCCGGGCGGCCTGAAGATCCAGACGATCCACGCCTTCTGCGAAGCGCTGCTGCACCAGTTTCCGCTGGAAGCGAATGTCGCGGGACATTTCAACGTGCTCGACGATCGGGCCGCTGTAACAGTTTTGGCGGAAGCGCGGCGATCGCTGCTGACGGCCACGTCGACGGAGAATGATGCGGCACTCGCCGAAGCCTTCTCGCAGGTCTTGAGCATTGCCGACGAAAGCGGGCTTGAGGGCTTGATTGCCGATACCGTGGCCAACCGCCATGCCGTCAGGGACTTCCGGCAGCGTGCGGAACGGACGGGTGGGCTTGATGCGACCCTGCGGAAGGGCTTGGGCATCGGTCCGCTGGAGAGCGAGATCAGTCGCGCCGAGGAATACTGGCCGCTTGCCGGCCTGTCAGGTGGAAATTTCAGCCGCTACATCCAGCTTGCCCTCGAAAAGGGCGGCGAGAAAGTGCGGGCCGTCGCGGAAGTGCTGGAGCGGGCGCTGGTGGAAGCCGATCCCCTGGAGCGCGTGAAGCTTCTGGACCAGGCTTTCCTGACGGCACAGGAGGCGCCCAAGGCCGACAGCTCGCTGATTGCCGCTGCCATGACCAAGGTTGCGCCGGATCTCAAGGATGCCGTGATTGCAGCCCGCGACCATGTGGTCGCGATGCGGGACAAGCTGCGGATCTTCCGAATGTACGAGGCGACGCGGTCGGCGCTGACGCTCGCCGTGCGTCTCGATACGGACTACGAGGAGTTGAAAAAGCGGCGCTCGCAGCTCGATTTCGAGGATCTGATCGTGCGTACCGCGCGGTTGCTGACGCGCGGCGATGTCGGCGCCTGGGTACATTACAAGCTCGATCAGGGCATCGACCATATACTCGTGGACGAAGCGCAGGATACGAGCCCGGTGCAATGGGATGTCATCCGGTCGCTGCGGGAAGACTTCTTCACCGGATTGAGCGCCCGGCCGGGGATCCGCACCTTCTTTGCCGTGGGCGACGAGAAGCAGTCGATCTATTCCTTCCAGGGCGCGCGCCCGGAGCAGTTCTCGCAGGAAGCGCGTCAGACAGAACGGGCTGTGACCGAGAGTGGTCAGAGCTTCAACACGGTGCGTCTGCCACTGTCCTTCCGCTCGAATCAATCTGTCCTTGCGGCCGTCGATCAGGTCTTCAGCCTGCCGGAAAACAGCCGGGGCCTTAGCGCCGGCGGCGACCCCGTCATCCACCAGTCAAGCCGCATCGGACATCCGGGAACGGTCGACGTCTGGGATATGATTGCGGCGGAGAAGCAGGAGAAGGATGAGGACTGGACCGCCCCCTTCGACGCGACGCCGGAAAGCGCCCCCTCTGCGATCCTTGCACGACGCGTGGCGCATCAGATCAGCCAGATCGTCGGACGCGAGACAATCATCGAGAAGGGCAACAAGCGGCTGATCCGTCCGGGCGACATACTCGTGCTCGTCCGTAAACGTGATGGCTTCGTCAACGCGCTGACCCGGGCGCTGAAACGCCCCTACAACATCCCGGTCGCTGGTGCGGACCGCCTGAAGCTGACAAGCCATATTGCCGTGCAGGACATGCTGGCGCTTGGGCGTTTCCTACTGCTGCCGGGAGACGATCTGTCTCTCGCTTCGCTGTTGAAGAGCCCGCTCTTCAACCATAGAGAAGACGATTTGATGCAGCTTGCTGCCGAGCGGCCGGAAGCGCAGAGCCTCTGGTCGAGACTTACTGAGCAGGCGCAAACGGACGCTGTGTGGAAGAAGACCTACGACCGGCTCACCCTGTTTCTCGAACAGGCGCGTGACTACTCCGTCCATGATTTCTATGCCCGCGTGCTCAGCGTTCATGGTGGTCGAAGGGCCTATCTTGGGCGCCTCGGCTCCGAAGTTAGCGACATCATCGACGAGTTCCTGACCTTTGCCCTCTCCTTCGAGACCAGCGGTTTGCCAGGGCTGCAGTCTTTTGTCTCCACGCTCGAGATGGAAGCGCCGGAGGTCAAGCGCGAACAGGACAAGGAGCGCAACGAAGTCCGCATCATGACGGTGCATGCCTCGAAGGGTCTCGAAGCGCCCATCGTGTTCCTGATCGATGGCGGCTCGAAGCCATTCAACTCGAACCATGTGGCGAAGCTCCGGATCATCGCGACGGCTGAAGGTTTGCCCTTCCCGATCTGGGTCCCGTCGAAGTCGCTTGGCAATTCGATCTCCGCTGCCGACATGGATCGGCGCAAGGATCAAGCCGAGGAGGAATATCGCCGGCTGCTCTATGTCGCGATGACCCGCGCTGCCGATCGCCTGATCGTGGGCGGCTATCGCGGCGTGCAGGACACGGGCGAGATCTGGCACAAGATGATCGCGCGGGCTCTCAGTGCCGACGAAACGCGCTGCAAGCCGGTCGAATTCAACGGGCCGGATGGCAGCTGGGCGGGACTGCGCTGGTCTCTCGGCGACGTTGAGCCTGACCTGCCCGCCAGCGAAGAGAGCGCCGAAAGCGAAGAAAGCCACAGCCTTCCCTCGACTCTCTGGATGCCGCTGCCGCCGCCGGTCACCCTGCCGAGACCGCTCAGCCCGTCGGGAGCCGGCAGCATTACCATCGACGAAGACGAGGACGCCCTGACGGCCTCCGCGCTGTTTTCGACGACCGATAAGGCCGATCTTGCTCTTCAGCGGGGGCGGCTCGTCCATCGGATGCTGCAGAACTTGCCGGGCTTTCCAGAGGTGGACCGCCGCGAGGCGGCCGAGCGTTACGCGGAACGGGCAGCTCGGTTCTGGGCGGCAGAGCAGCGCCAACGACTGGTCTCAACCGTTATGGCCGTCCTCGAAGACGAGGCGCTTGGCCCACTTTTCGATGCCGGCAGTCGCGCTGAAGTTTCGGTCATGGGGACCATGCGGCTGAAAGGAGAATTGCGTGCAGTCTCCGGCCGGATCGACCGCATGGCCGTGCTAGCCGACCGCGTGATCATCGCCGACTACAAGACCAACCGGAATCCGCCGCTGGAGGCCGCGCAAGCCCCCCTCTCCCACCGGGTACAGCTCGCCATCTACCGCGAGATCCTGCAGCCGCTGTATCCCGGCAGACAAGTCGAATGCTGGCTGATCTACACCGAAAACGGCAGGGTCGTCTCGCTCGACGACAGCCTTCTTCAGCGGTCCCTTGCCGACCTCGAAACATCGTGAGATACCGCATATTGAAATTGCTGCCGTGCGGCATCACATATCTAGTCAATTCCGTATTTACGAAGGGAGAGCCTTATGGCTACCGTTAAAGTCGACAAGTCCAATTTCCAGGCCGAGGTTCTCAACGCTTCCGAACCGGTTGTCGTGGACTTTTGGGCTGAATGGTGCGGCCCGTGCAAGATGATTGCGCCGAGCCTCGAAGAAATCTCGAACGAACTCGCCGGCAAGGTGAAGATCGCCAAGCTCAACATCGATGAAAACCCGGAACTGGCTGCCCAGTTCGGCGTTCGCTCGATCCCGACGCTTGCAGTCTTCAAGGGTGGCGAAGTGGCTGACATCAAAGTGGGTGCAGCCCCGAAGACTGCGCTGTCCAGCTGGATCGCCGGCGCGGCATAAGCCTCACGTCATTGATGAGCAAAGAAAAAGCCCGGTTTTCGCCGGGCTTTTTTCATGTGGGGATGGTGCCGTTCTCGGCGAGCACATTGCCCGCGAGATACAGCGAGCCGCCAATCATGATCCGCGGAGGGACCGATCCCTCCATCTTCTGCTTGATGGCATCGAGAGCTTCGCCTACGGAACTCATCGGCAAGGCCTTCAGACCCGCCTCTGCGGCGGATTGAGCCAAGGCTACGGGATCAAGCCCTACATCCGAGCCCAGGATCGGCACCGTGTAGACATTGTGCGCTATATCGACAAAGGTGCGGAGATAACCGATCGGATCCTTGGTGTTGATCATACCAATCACCAGACACAGCGGCCGCGCCTGACGCTCCTCCATGGAGGCCATGGCTTCCGCGATCACTTCGCCGGCTCCCGGGTTATGGCCGCCATCGAGCCAGATCTCGGAACCAGGCGGAGCCCGTTCCACGAGTCGACCTTCTGTCAGTCTTTGCAGGCGGCCCGGCCATTCGACCGATAGCATCGCCATTTCAGCGACTTCTTCCGTCACCGGATACCCGGCCGCCTTCACGGCACGAATGGCGGTTGCGGCATTGCCGATCTGGTGGCGACCGGGCAGTCGCGGCAGTGGCAGGTCCATCAGGCCAAACTCGTCCTGGTAAACAAGTCGACCGAATTCTTCATAGGCGAGGAAATCCTGTGCAAAGACGGTGAGCGGACAGCCGAGACGCTCGGCTGTGTTGATCAGCACGTCCTTGGCGCCATCGAACTCTTGGTGGCCAATCACGACGGGAACTCCCCGCTTCATGATGCCCGCCTTTTCGGCAGCGATCAGTTCGACGCGATCACCGAGATAGGCCTGATGGTCGAGCGAAATCGGCTGGATGATCGAAACAGCTGGTTTTTCGACGACGTTTGTGGCGTCGAAACGCCCGCCAAGACCAACCTCGATGACGGCGACGTCGGCAGGCTGCTCCGAGAAGAGAATGAAAGTTACCGCCGTCAGGATCTCGAAGACGGTAATCGGTTGACCCCCATTCGCCGCCGCAACGCGGCGCAGGGCATCGGCGAACAGCGCATCGTCGACAATCTGTCCGCGACCACCCTTGACCCCGATGCGATAGCGCTCGTGCCAGCGCACCAAGTGCGGCGACGTGTGGACATGAACGGAAAGGCCCTGCGCCTCCAGAAGCGCACGGCAGAAGGCGGTGGCCGAGCCCTTGCCATTGGTGCCGGCCACATGAATGACCGGCGGCAGCTTCAGATGCGGATTGCCCAGAACCTCAAGGAGGCGCCGGATGCGGTCGAGCGAGAGATCATAGCCCTTGGGGTGCAGCCCCATGAGCTTTTCGATCTCGGCATCGGCCTGACTGACGATGGGGGCTGTCATCACTATCGTTCCGCGAGCGCGGCCTCACAGAAATCGCGGCTCAGGCCGAGGCCTTTTCAACCTGCTTCGGCGCTGTCACTGCAGGCAAAGTCGCGTCATTGGCAGGACGCTTGGTCATGATCTTCAGGACCCGCGCGAGCGTGTCCGGAATGTCATGACGCTTGACGACCATGTCGACCATGCCATGTTCCAGCAGGTATTCCGATGTCTGGAAGCCCTCGGGAAGCTTTTCGCGGATCGTCTGTTCGATGACACGCTTGCCAGCGAAGCAGATTTCGGCACCCGGTTCGGCAATATGAAGATCGCCCAGCATGGCATAGGACGCCGTCACGCCACCGGTGGTCGGGTTCGTGAGAACGACGATGTAGGGCTGCCCGGCTTCCTTCAGCATGTCGACGGCGACCGTCGTGCGCGGCAGCTGCATCAGCGACAAAATGCCTTCCTGCATGCGCGCGCCGCCTGAAGCCGGGAACATGACCAGCGGGCACTTTTCCTTGATGGCGCGCTCGAAGGCCTTCACGATCGCTTCACCAGCGGCGATGCCGAGCGAACCGCCCATGAAGTTGAATTCGTGGACAACGGCCACAAGTTTCAGGCCCTGCACGGTGCCGACGCCGGCAACGATGGTGTCTTCCTGGTCTGTCTTGATACGGCTGTCTCTCAGGCGGTCCGTATATTTCTTGGAATCACGGAACTTGAGCGGATCCTGCGCCACCTTCGGCTGCGGCAGGGCCTCATACTGGCCACCGTCGAAAAGGTCGGTCAGGCGCGCCTTGGCCGGCATCTTCATGTGGTAGCCCGAAGCCGGGATCACCCACTTGTTCTCTTCCAGGTCCTTGTGAAAAACCATCTCGCCCGTTTCCGGGCACTTGATCCAGAGGTTTTCCGGAACTTCGCGGCGACCCAGCATGGAATTGATGCGCGGGCGCACATAGTTGGTGATCCAGTTCACGCGGCTTACTCCTGATGTTTCGAACCGATATGGGGTGCTTATTCGGCAGCAGCAAGACGTGCGGAACGCACGCCGCTCGCCAGTCCGCGCACCAGCGTGACGACGGCCTGAACCGTATCTGCTGTCGCTTTTCCATCGGCTGTGAGATTGGTGGCAACCTGGTTGACGATCGCGGTCCCGACCACGACGCCATCGGCACTGGCGCCGATCAGGCGAGCATGCTCGGCGGTCTTGACGCCGAAGCCGACACAGATCGGCAGGTCCGTGTGCGCCTTGATGCGCTGGACGGCACCCGACACACGGGATGGATCCGGCAGAGCGGAACCGGTGATGCCGTTCATCGAGACGTAGTAGACGAAGCCGGACGTGTTCTCCAGGACCTTAGGCAGGCGCTTGTCGTCGGTGGTCGGTGTCGCCAGGCGAACGAAGTTGATATCGCGGCTGCGTGCCGGAATGCAGAGTTCATCGTCCATTTCCGGCGGCAGATCGACGACGATCAGGCCGTCGATGCCGGCAGCCAGAGCGTCATCGAGAAAGCGCTCGACGCCATAGACGTAAATCGGATTGTAATAGCCCATCATGACGATCGGCGTTTCATTGTCCGTCTTGCGGAATTCACGCGCAAGATCAAGCGTGCGCACGAGGGTCTGGCCGGCCTTCAAAGCCCGCTGGCCGGCGAGCTGGATCGCCGGGCCGTCGGCCATCGGATCCGAGAAGGGCATGCCGAGCTCGATGACGTCGGCGCCGGCTTCCGGCAGGGCCTTCATGATCGCAAGCGACGTGTCGTAGTCCGGATCGCCACCCATGAAATAGGTGACGAGTGCCGGGCGGCCTTCTGCCTTCAGGGCAGCGAAACGTTGGTCCATACGCGCAGTCATGATCAGAGCCCCATACCGAGAATCTTGCCGACAGTGAAGATGTCCTTGTCGCCGCGGCCGCAGAGGTTCATCACGATGATCTGGTCCTTGTCCATATCAGGTGCGCGCTTGATGACTTCGGCGAGCGCGTGGCTCGGCTCGAGCGCCGGGATGATGCCTTCGGTGCGCGTAAGCAGCTGGAAGGCAGCGAGCGCTTCATCGTCCCTGATCGGAACATATTCGACGCGGCCCATATCCTTCAGCCAGGAATGCTCCGGGCCAATGCCGGGATAATCGAGGCCGGCGGAGATGGAGTGCCCTTCCTTGATCTGGCCGTCGCTGTCCTGCAGCAGATAGGTGCGGTTACCGTGAAGGACGCCGGGCGTGCCTGCCGTCAGGGAGGCGCAATGCTCCTCGCCTTCGAGACCCTTACCACCGGCTTCGACGCCAACGATGCGGACGCTCTCGTCATCCAGGAAGGGATGGAAAAGGCCAATCGCATTCGAGCCACCGCCAACAGCAGCAATCAGCATGTCCGGAAGGCGGCCTTCAGCTGCCATCATTTGCTCGCGGGTTTCGCGGCCGATGACCGATTGGAAGTCACGCACCATTTCCGGATAGGGATGCGGGCCAGCCGCCGTGCCGATCATGTAATAGGTGTCATCGACATTGGTGACCCAGTCGCGCAACGCCTCGTTCATGGCATCCTTCAGCGTGCCGTGGCCAGCGGTGACCGGCTTCACTTCGGCGCCGAGGAGCTTCATGCGGAAGACGTTCGGCGCCTGGCGCTCGACATCGGTCGCGCCCATGTAGACGACGCAGGGGATGCCGAAGCGTGCGGCAACGGTGGCAGAGGCCACACCATGCTGGCCGGCGCCGGTTTCCGCGATGATGCGGGTCTTGCCCATGCGCTTGGCGAGCAGGATCTGGCCGAGGCAGTTGTTGATCTTGTGCGAGCCGGTGTGGTTGAGCTCGTCGCGCTTGAAATAGATCTTCGCGCCACCGAGTTCTTCCGTCAGGCGTTCCGCAAAATAGAGTGGGCTCGGGCGGCCGGTGTAATGGGTATTCAGATGCGCCAGCTCGGCCTGGAATTCCGGATCCGTCTTCGCCTTTTCCCATTCCGCCTGCAGGTCGAGGATCAGCGGCATCAACGTCTCGGCGACGAAACGGCCACCGAAGATGCCGAAGCGGCCGTCTTCATCTGGACCTTCGCGGAAGGAATTAGGTTTCGGCGACTGGTTCACTTGACACTCCCTGAAACCGGCTGTGCACGATAGGCCTCGGCAACGGCCGTAAAAAACTCATCCATCATCTGCAGATCCTTGACGCCCGGCGCGGATTCCACGCCGGAGGATACGTCGATTGCACGCGCTCCGGTTTCTCGCAGAGCCTCTGCGATGTTGGCCTTGGTCAGGCCTCCGGAAAGCATGTAATCGATGCTGTCGTCAAGCGAACGCAGCAGGCGCCAGTCGAAGGTTACTCCATTGCCGCCGGGCAAATCCGAGCCGACGGGCGGTTTGGCGTCGAAGAGAAAACGATCGGCAATACCGATATAGGGCTCTATGCGCCTCAGGTCATCGGCATCGCGGATGGAAAATGCCTTCATGATCGGCAGGCCCGTGACGGCCTTGACAGTCAACAGGCGTTCCGGGCTTTCGTGGCCATGGAACTGCAGGATATCAGGACGCATCAGCGCGATGATCTCGTCGAGATCATCATTGTCGGCATCGACAGTCACCGCGACGCTTTTGACCCGACCGCGAACGCGATCGGCGAGCGTTCCTGCGATATCAGGCTCAATGTTGCGCGGGCTTTTTTCGAAAAAGATGAAGCCAATATGGCTCGCGCCACGTTCGGCAGCACGATCGACAGCCTCCGGCGTCTTCAGTCCGCAGATCTTGATATCGGGTCTCATGGCAGCGAAGTCGCACGAAATCAAAAAAGAGTCGAGCCAATTTGCGACAAAGGCTGAATGGTCGCGGATCGCTTAAGCGAAGTCGATGGCATGAAGGGCCGAGCCATGGCGCTTCAGCCAGGACTTGGCTTCATCCATCTGCGGGCAGAGCTCTTTACAGAGTGCCCAGAAGTCCGGGCCATGGTTCATCTCGCGCAGGTGCGCAACTTCGTGGGCGGCAAGATAGTCAATGACGAGAGGCGGCGCCATGACGATGCGCCAGGAAAAGCTGAGTTTGCCATCCCAGGAACAGGAACCCCAGCGGCTACGGGTATCCTTGAGGGCCATGCTCTTGACCGGCTTGCCGACATTTTTGGCGTGAAGCGCGACCAGACGCTCCAGATCGCGGCGCGCTTCCTTCTTCAGGAAATCTGCGACACGCCTCGGCAGATGATCTTCCAGGCCGCTGACGCTCAGCACATGGCCAATCTCGCTGTCGATCGACTGGGTGAGGCCGCGCAGCTGTCCGGTATGGACGATGCGATGCGGAATACCGCGGAGCAGGATCTCTCCCCCGTCCTCGATGCTGCCGACCGACTTCTGGCGCTTCAGTTTGGTGCTGAGCCAGCCTTGGTGCCGGTCGAGAAAGTCATCGATGTCCCGTTCGCGCAAACCATGGGGAATGGTCATCTTCAAGGCGCGTCCGCCTGGCTCGATCCTGAGCGTGATACGGGTTGCGCGGCTGTTCCTGCGAATTGTCAGCGGGATCGACCGGCCATTGACGGCGACGGCGCGCTCCAGCTGGATTGCTGGTTCTCGGAGGGGTTTCAGCTTTTTCAGCAGAGGAAACATGGTCCGTGTTCTAGCCGATTCGCGCGCGGGTCGCTGATCAAAAAAGGCCGGCGCAATAGCGCCGACCTCGGTCTCGTCACGTAAGCACCTTGGCAGATCAGTTGCCGGTGAAGCCCTGGGTCGGAGCGGATTCGCCTGAAGTCTTCATTTGCTGACGGTCGCGCATGAAGCGGTCGAATTCTTCCTGGTCCTTCGCCCGGCGCAGTTCGCGGGCGTAGTTGTCAAATTCGGCACGCATCTCGTCGAGACGACGACGCTCTTCATCGAGACGCTCAAGTTCGGCCTTGCGCCAGTCGTCGAAAGCGACGTTGCCGGTCGAGGCAGGCGCAGTGTAGCTGTTGGAGCGGCACCAGGCGAAGGCACTATCGGCCTTCTGGTTGGCTTCCCGCTTGAAGCTCTGGAACTTCTCACCGAACAGGATGTAGGCAAGCATGGCCAGACCGAGCGGCCAGAAGACCATGAAGCCGAGCACCATCAGGGCGACGGTTGCCGGAGTCCAATCCGGCCGAAGCAGTGCTGACTGGTTCATCATCGATAACCTCGTTTTGCGCGGACAGCGGAATGCCGTCCGATGGTTTCGATGTGGGAAATGGAGCCCTGCCCTTCAAGAAAGAAGCGGACCCAATCGGATAACCGACTGAATCCGCCAGTTAAATTCGAAAGGACGAAAGTATCAGTTGGCCTTGCCACCCTTGATGACACGCTTCACCGGCGTCGTCGCCTTGGCATTTTTCGTGTGGGTCTTGGCAAACTGGACGATACGCGGGGCGATCTCGCGACGGAAACGCGACCCGTTAAAGACACCGTAGTGACCAACATCGGGCTGCATGTAGTGCAGGCGCATATGCTCGGGGATGTTCGTGCAAATGGTCTGCGCCGCCTTCGTCTGGCCGACGCCGGAGATATCGTCGTTTTCGCCTTCCACGGTCAGAAGCGCGACGTTGCGGATCGCGGACGTGTCGACGCGCTTGTCTCGGTGCATCATCTCCCCCTTCGGCAGGGAGTGCTTGATGAAAACGGTGTCGACCGTCTGCAGGTAAAATTCGGCCGTCAGGTCCATGACTGCCAGATATTCGTCGTAGAAGTCGCGATGTTTCTCGGCAGAGTCCCCGTCATTCTTGACGAGGTGCATATAGAATTCCTTGTGAGCGATCATATGCCGATCAAGGTTCATCGACATGAAGCCCGAAAGCTGCAGGAAGCCCGGATAGACGTTGCGCATGACACCCGGCTGCGGCCACGGCACCTGCATGATGACATTGTCGCGGAACCATTCGAGCGGCTTGTCCTGTGCCAACTGATTGACGGCGGTCGGATTGATGCGGGTGTCGATCGGGCCGCCCATGAGTGTCATGGACGCGGGAGCGCAGGTGTCACCGTCAGCTTCCATCACGGCAACTGCGGCCAGAACCGGCACAGAGGGCTGACACACGGCGACGACATGCGTGTCCGGTCCCAGATGGTGCAGCATCTCGATGACGTAGTCGATGTAATCATCGAGGTCGAAGTCGCCCTCGGTGACCGGCACCATGCGGGCGTCGATCCAATCGCTGATGTAGACGTCCGCGCTCGGGAGCAAGGCTTCCACGGTGCCGCGCAACAAGGTCGCATAGTGGCCGGACATCGGGGCGACGATCAGAATCCGCGGGCCCTTGTCCGCGCCCGCCGACAAGTGCCGCTTGAAATGGATCATATCGCAGAAGGGTTTGCGCCAGACGATCTCTTCCTCGACCGTCACACTCTCGCCGTCGACTTTCGTCGTCGGCAGACCGAAAGTCGGCTTTCCGTAGCGGCGCGTTACACGTTCGAAGACCTCGAAACCTGCGGAAAAAGTGCGCCCGACGACTGTATGCGACCATGGGTTCAAAGGGTTTTTCCAAGCGAGGTTCATCGCGTCAGCGCTTGCCCGGAACGGTGCCATGAAAGCGTGGTTGAGTTCGTAGAGCTGATAGAACATGGGGTCGGTACCTCTGCCTCAGACCAAACTGGTCTGCGTTCATTCGATAGACTAACAGACTTTGTGCATTGCAACAGCCCGGATTTCTCCTTGGCCATCACAGCCTGATTTCAGTTGACTGCCTATGATGATGACCAACAAGGCTTAAGGTTCCACCCTCAGCGCTCAGTTATTCAGCAATCACTGTGTTCAGCCGATTTTGCGGCCCCTACCCTTTCCGAGGCTTGCGATTTGCTGTTTGTTCCCAAACGTCATCCCAAGACACGAATGAAGGAACATCATGACCTCCAGCAATCACCGCACATCCGAATACAATGTCGATCCGATCTTCCTCGACCGATGGTCGCCGCGTGCCTTCGACGGCAGCATCATGCCGAAAGAGGACCTGCTTACCATTCTCGATGCAGCCCACTGGGCGCCGTCCGCGTTCAACTACCAGCCCTGGCGTTTCGTCTATGCGCTGAAGGGTACTGGGCAGTTCGACAAGTTCGTCGACATCCTGGTCGAGTTCAACCAGAGCTGGGCGAAGAATGCGTCTGCTTTGGTCTTTGTCTTTTCCGACACGCTGAGCCGGCCTGCGGACGGATCTGAGCCGAAGTCCTATCGCAGCCATAGTTTCGATGCCGGTGCTGCCTGGGGGCTTCTCTCGCTCCAGGCTATGAAGTCCGGTTATTTCGCCCATGCGATGACCGGGTTCAGCTTTGACCGTGCGCTTTCCGAACTGGGCGCACCTGATGGATTCCATGTCAATGCAGTGGTCGCCATCGGCAAGCAGGGAGAAAAGGAAGTCCTGCCGGAGAGCCTGCGTTCGAGAGAAAGCCCGAATGACCGCAAGCCGTTGGCCGAGGTCGCCTTCGAGGGCCACTTCTGAGCCGCGGCGTGCCTGGTTTCACGTGAATCACGTTAACCATGACGGGCGGAAAGTCTGTTGACAAAAAAGGGCCGCCTCACGCGAGGCGGCCCTTTTCCAACGGATTCGAGTGTGGCTCAGATGTCGAGGTTGGCGACGCTCAGCGCATTTTCCTGGATGAAGTCGCGACGTGGTTCAACTTCGTCACCCATCAGGCGCGAGAACAGACCATCGGCATCCGTCGCATCATTGACCTTGACCTGCAGCAGCGAGCGAACATTCGGGTCGAGCGTGGTTTCCCACAGCTGCTCGGCATTCATCTCGCCCAGACCCTTGTATCGCTGCATGGACAAACCCTTGCGGCCCGTTGCGAAAATCGAATCCAGCAAGGCGCGCGGCCCGGACATGTCGCTGCGACCATCCTTGCGTGCCAGGACCGGCGGTTCCGAATAGATTTCGCGCAGTCGTGTTGACATCTGGTCCATGTGGCGTGCGTCGGCAGAGCCAATGAGCGCCACATCGACCGAGGCCACCTCCTTGACGCCACGCACCATGCGCTCGAAACGCAGGCCACCTTCGTCGGTGACGACACCTTTCCAGCCGCGTTCGGTGTCTTCAGCGATCATGTCGAGACGACTTGCGACGAGCGCGGCCGTTGCCTCTGCCTGCTGGCGGTTGCCTGTGAGCTCAGGGTTGAGTGCACCGGCGATCGCAGCCTGTTCGATGACATTGCGGTTGTAGCGCGAGTGCAGGCCATCGATCAGCGAGCGCAGACGCAGCGCATCCTGGATCACCTCGCGGAGGTCGGGGCCGGCACGAACTTCGCCATTGGCGAGCGTCAGCGTGGCTTCCTCGAGACCCATGGTGATCAGATAATCTTCGAGCGCCTTCTCGTCCTTCAGATACTGTACCGACTTGCCGCGCGAGACCTTATAGAGCGGCGGCTGCGCGATATAGAGATGGCCACGCTCGATCAGTTCCGGCATCTGGCGGAAGAAGAAGGTGAGCAGCAGCGTTCTGATATGCGCGCCATCCACGTCAGCATCGGTCATGATGATGATCTTGTGGTAGCGCAGCTTGTCGGCGTTGAACTCGTCCTTACCGATCGACGTGCCAAGCGCGGTGATCAGCGTCCCGATTTCCTGGCTCGACAGCATCTTGTCGAAGCGCGCGCGCTCGACGTTCAGGATCTTACCGCGCAGCGGCAGGATCGCCTGGCTTTCGCGCGAACGGCCCTGCTTGGCCGAGCCGCCTGCGGAGTCACCCTCGACGAGGAACAGTTCGGACTTCGCCGGATCACGCTCGGAGCAATCGGCCAACTTGCCTGGAAGCGAGGCGATGTCGAGGGCGCCCTTGCGGCGTGTCAGCTCACGGGCCTTGCGGGCAGCTTCGCGGGCAACAGCCGCCTCGACCACCTTGCCGACAAGGATCTTGGCTTCCGTCGGGTGTTCCTCGAACCAGGTGCTGAGCGCCTCGTTGACGAGGTTTTCGACGACAGGGCGAACTTCCGACGAAACGAGTTTGTCCTTGGTCTGGGACGAGAACTTCGGATCTGGCACCTTGACCGAGAGAACGGCCGTCAGGCCTTCGCGGCAGTCCTCACCCTGCAGCGTCACCTTTTCCTTCTTCGTGATACCAGAGCTATCGGCATAGGAAGTGACCTGGCGGGTCAGTGCGCCACGGAAGCCGGCCATATGGGTGCCGCCATCACGCTGGGGAATGTTGTTGGTGAAGCAGAGGACGTTCTCGTGGTAGCTGTCGTTCCACCACATGGCGACTTCGACGGTGATGCCGTCCTTCTCGCCCTTGATGGCAACAGGCTTGTCGACAAGAGGCTTCTTCGAGCGGTCGAGATAGCGGACGAAGGCTTCGAGGCCACCGTCATAGAGCATTTCTTCCTGGCGGATGTCGGACTTGCGCTTGTCTGTCAGAAGAATCCGGACGCCGGAATTGAGGAAGGCGAGTTCGCGCAGGCGATGCTCGAGCGTTCCATAGTCGAAATCGACATTGGTGAAGGTCTCTGTGCTGGGAAGGAAGGTTACTTCCGTTCCGGAGCGACCTTCATATTCGCCGATCACCTTCAGCGGCCCATCGGCCACGCCATGGGTGAAGGTGATCTCGTGCAGTTTGTTGTTGCGGCGAATCTTCAGATTGAGCTTCACCGACAGCGCATTGACAACGGATACACCGACGCCATGCAGACCGCCTGAGACCTTGTAGGAGTTCTGGTCGAACTTACCACCGGCATGCAACTGGGTCATGATGACTTCGGCAGCGGACACGCCTTCGCCGGTATGGATGTCCGTCGGAATGCCGCGACCATTGTCGGTCACGGTGACCGAGCCATCGGCGTTCAGCGTCACGGTGACGATGTCGGCGTGACCGGCCAGGGCCTCGTCGATCGCGTTGTCGACGACCTCGTAAACCATGTGATGCAGGCCAGAGCCGTCGTCGGTATCGCCGATATACATGCCGGGGCGCTTGCGGACGGCGTCCAGTCCCTTCAGAACCTTGATCGAGTCAGCGCCATATTCGGCCGGTGCATCATTTTCCGCGATCGGCAAGTCGGTCATTCAGCAATCTTTCCAGTCAATTCTCAAAGGCCCGGCTGATTCGAATCAGCAGCTTCAAGTGGCCCGACTATAGGGGTTTTGGCCTGAGTTCCAAAGGCGAGGGCGTTGTTTCTCGTGGATAGAGAGGGCTTTTCAACCCCATCACGGCCGTTTTTTGGCGGTATCCAGAATATCCTGCATTTCTCGTATCACATCCGGAGAGAGCTGGCGAATCAGCTTGGCCAGATCGTTGGCAAAGGCGGTGTATTCCGGCTTCATTCCCGATGTGTCGAGGACGACCCGCGGGTCCGACCGGCCGGCTGTGGAGAAAAGTTCATCGGCTTCATCCCAGATGATGTTGAAGTATCCGGCCACACGCTGCAGGAAGTCGAAGTTGGGCAGGCCGCGCTTGCCGTGCTCAAGTGCCGAAAGATAGGCCGGCGACACGCCGATGGCCGCGGCCATTTCCTTCTGGGAGACGCCCTTGCGCTCCCGCAATTGCCGTAGCGCATCGCCGAAGGGTGTCATCGACGATCCTGCCCGCGCCGGGACAGTCGCACATAGAGGGCACCATCCCCACCGTGCTGGCGCCCAGCCGGTTCATAGGAGGAGATGATGAAACGGAACTCCGGCATGGCGAACCACAAGGGTACTGCCCGCTTCAGCGCACCCTCGCTGCCCAGCGAACTGCCCTTGCCCGTGATGACCAGAACATGTCGCAACCCGCGCTCATGGGCGCGAAGCAGGAAGTCGAGGAGCATGCCATGCGCCTCACTCTGGATCAGGCCGTGGAGATCGACGCGGGCTTCAAGCGCCAGGTGACCTCGGGAGAGCTTGCGTTTGACCGGCTTTTCCAGAGGATGATGTTTATGCGGCGCCGGCTTGCGGTCAGCCCCGCTGTTGATCGCAGGAGACGGCAAGGCAGCCCTGTTCAGTGCCGGAACGTCCTTTTCCTGGACGGGCGCCTCGAACTGTTCCTCGAAACCCAGGAGTTCTTCCATGCGTCCAGGCATGGGGCGGGTCGAACGCGCGACCTTGCCCCAGAGGATGCGATCTTCCGGATTAAGCTTTGGTCCACCCGACACTCAGACAAACCTCTCTGCAGCCTGCTTCGGGATCAGTATATAGAAATCCGCCGCGTTGCGCACCGCACCGGCCAATTGCCCGGCCTCATCGCCCGAGCCTGTGAAGATATCGCCGCGGGCCGGCCCAACAATCGCCGAGCCTGTATCGAGCGCCAGCATGGCACGCGCAAAATCACGTCCGCCATCCATATGGGTCAGACCTGCGGCGTGAATGAAGAAGGGAAATCCGAAGGTATGGATCTGACGATCGACCGCGAGAGACCGTCCGGCGATCAGCGGAACCTTGGCGGCCGCAATTGGCCCGCGCGACAGATCATCCACATCGGCCTCACGAAAGAAGATGTAGGACCTGTTGTGCCAGAGGATTTCATCGACCCTGTCGGGGCGTTCGGCCAACCAGTTCCGGATCGACTGCATCGATATCTCTGTCTCCGGGATCGCACCGAGCTCGATCAGGAGCCGGCCTATGCCTGAGAACGGATGTCCGGCCTTCGCGGCATAGGTTATCCGCCGAAGTCGACCGTCCGGATATCGCAAGCGCGCGGCACCCTGAACATGGGCGAAAAAGACATCGACTTTCGATCGGGCCCAAGCGATTTCCAAGCCCCTGCCCTCGAGCCAGCCCTGGTCGATCGCACGGCGGTCCGGATAGGCCCCAAGTCTGTTCTCCAACGACAATCCGAAAGCATAGGACGGGTCGAGATCGTTCGGCCGATTGGTATCATCCACATCCACGAGGTCGAGGGGGCGGCGATAGAATGGATAAAGATACTCGTCGTCCTGCCGATCGCTGACGGCCACCTCGGGCTCGTAAAAGGCTGTGACGAGGCCAGACTTCATATCAGCGGGTTCGATAAAAAACGGTCGGGTTTCTCGTTCGAAGAAAGACCGTGCCTCTTGGGCATTCCGTGGACTGTGCTCACGTGCGCGTTCCAGCAGCGGCCGGAGGTCCTCAGTGCTGAGGCCCAGGGCGCCCGCCTTATATGGTTTGACCGACTGCAGGTAACTCCTGCAGTCGGCCATAGCAGCCCAGAGAGATGAGGGATCGTCTAAACTCCAGCCCGGCAGATCTTCGAATGAGACGAGCTTCAGGAGAAAGGCGGAACCGGTCTTGCTCATTGTTCCGCTTCGGTCGCGATCAGTTTCCAGTTCGGATCGCGGGAGCGGACGTCGCGCGCGAAGGTCCAGACATCGTTGACCTCTGAGACTGCCTCGGCGTCGCCATCGATGATCTTCCCGTCCTTGTCATAGGTCGCCGTGATCAGCTGGCTGACGATCCGGACCGTCACCTGCTCCTCGTTGTCGCGCGCTGATGCTTGCGTGATTTCGGACTTTTCGATGCCGACGAAGGTCGACTTCACGGTTTCGCCTCTGCTTTCTCGGTCGGCAATCGCGCTTTCAAAGCCCTCGAACACTTCGCGGGAGAGAAGCCCCTTCAGTGTTTTCCGATCGCCGTCGGCATAGGCCATGACAATCATCTCGTAGGCGATCTTCGCACCGTTGAGGAATTCCTTTGGGCTGAAGCTCGGATCGTGGCGCAGAAGTTCACGGAGTTGGTCGTTCAAAGCCGTGCCGGCAGGTGCATAGGCGTCGACCGCGGTGAAGCGCTCGTCACCCGTCGCATCTTCACGGCGGGGCAACGTGACAACCTTGCCGTCATCGCGCGCGGCGCCCTTCGCCAAATCGCGCTGGGCAAATGGATCGAAAGGCTGCTTCTCGTTGCCCGTGCGGCGGCCCAGCACACTGCGAAGCTGGAAAAAGATCAGCACCGCGGCGACCAGGAAGAACAATGTGACGAAATCGCTAGATCCCATGAATACCGCCGGGCTTGATTGAATTTGTTTTTTCAATCTCCCATATAGTCTCCAGCGCCGCATCATTCAAATGGCGAGACGCATTCTTTGCAGCGAGTGTGCGCCGACTCTTGCGATATCCGGATCACAAAGGCGTTTGGAGTCGTCTATGCGCCTGCCTCTGGTGCTCTTTCTCATCGCACCGCTCGTCGAAATCGCCAGTTTCATCATTGTCGGACAGGCGATCGGCGTATTGCCCACCCTCGGGCTCATTGTCCTGTCGGGCGTGGCGGGCGTGGCACTTTTGCGCGTTCAGGGAGCCGGCATTCTGCGCCGGCTGCAGAGCGAGTCGCAGAAAGGCGTCGACCCGGGTCGGGAACTCGTTCATGCCGCATTGCTGGTCGTTGCGGCCTTCCTGCTCATCGTGCCCGGCTTTTTCGGCGACATCATCGGCATTCTCCTCTTTCTGCCCTTCGTCCGGGATTTCGCCTGGCGCATGATCAAGCCGCGGATTGTTGTGAGAAGTGCCTTCGCGGATCGCGGTTTTAGCACCGCTCGCCCGGCGGACGATAATGTTGTCGATCTCGATGACGACGAGTTTCAGCGGGAGCCCAATCCGAATTCTGCGGATCCCGACTCGCCCTGGCGCGGACCACGCATCGGGCGCGACTGAGCCGCCTTGGACCTTGCCGGCCCCAGGGTTGTAAGGTGAAGGTTCAAATGTTAGATGGCCTTAGCAATTCATCTTCAAGGACACGCCCTATGGCCGACAACACTCAGGGAACGACTTCTCCGTCCCTCAACATTCTCGCCCAGTACATCAAGGATTTCTCCTTTGAAAATCCGGGTGCACCGCGGTCGCTTCAGGCACGCGACAAGGCGCCGGCCATCAATATCAATGTCAACGTCAATGCGAACCCGCTCTCGGATACCGATTTCGATGTCGTGCTGACCCTGAATGCGGAAGCCAAGGACGGCGACAAGGTCGTGTTCGTGACCGAACTCGTTTATGGCGGCGTGTTCCGGATTTCCGGCTTCCCGCAGGAACACATGCTGCCGGTTCTTTTCATCGAGTGCCCGCGCCTGCTCTTCCCGTTCGCCCGTCAGATCATCGCCGATGCCACACGCAATGGCGGCTTCCCGCCGCTGATGATCGACCCGATCGATTTTGCCCAGATGTTCGCCCAGCGCGTTTCCGAAGAACAGTCCCGCACGAAGAACCAGGCTGCGCCGAACTGATATTTCGGCAATCATCCAAGATGCGAAAAGGGCCCAGACGGGCCCTTTTTTCATGCGCTGTATTTGGCCCAGATGGCCTTGTCTTTCAGTCTGGCGACGAGCTTGGCGTGGCCTTCGACTTCCACGACCGATAGGCGCGGCGGCAAGGGCCGGGGCCGGTCGTAACTGATTTCGACCACATCCGTGATCTCGACGGACTGGTTCCGCCGCGTATCGACCGAGGTCAGGCCCAGGGCCGCCTGGCGGCCGCCCAGCATCTCGATGTAGACTTCCGCCAGAAGCTCGGAGTCAAGAAGGGCGCCATGTTTGGTCCGGTGCGAATTGTCGATACCGTAGCGACGGCACAAGGCGTCCAGAGAGTTCGGACCCATGGGATGCTTGCGGCGAGCAAGCGACAGCGTGTCGATCACGAGGTCCGACGGCACCGGTGGGATCGACAGCCGCTCGAATTCCGCGTTGATGAAGCCCATGTCGAAGGTCGCATTATGGGCGATCCACTTGGCGCCTTCAAAGAACTCGTGCAGCTCACCGACGATGTCGGCGAATGCAGGTTTGTCCTTCAGGAAATCGTCCGAGATGCCATGCACGGCCAGAGCGTCCGGATGGACCTTGCGGTCGCCCGGATTGATGTAGACGTGGAATGTACGGCCCGTCGGGAAGTGATTGAGCAGCTCAATACCACCGATTTCGATGACACGGTCGGCCTTGTTGTCGAGACCCGTGGTTTCCGTATCGAAGATAATTTCACGCATGGTCCGGCCGGCCTGTCTGTTCACTTAGTTGTCTCAGGATGGATCTCACTTGCGCGCGCGCGCTGTCAATCCCATGCCCCGTATCGATCACATAGTCTGCGCGAGCGCGCTTCAGCGCATCCGGTATCTGACGTGAAAGAATGACGTCGAATTTTTCCTGGCTCATCCCCGGACGGGAGAGAACCCGCCGCCTTTGGATCTCGGGCGCACAGCTGACAACGACTATCTTGTCCATCCGACCCTCCCCCGCCGTTTCAAAGAGGAGCGGAATATCCAGCACGACGACTGGGGTGCCTTGCTCGCGGTGGCGAGCGAGAAATGCTTCCTCTCGGGCTCGCACCAAGGGATGAACGATCTCCTCGAGAATTTTGAAGTTAGCCGGATTCTTCGCCAGATTCTGCGAAAGCGATTGACGATCCACCACACCTGCCACCACCGCCTCCGGGAAAGCTCTGGAAATCGGTTCGACCGCTTCGCCGCGGTAAAGGTCATGGACGACCTTGTCGGCATCATTGACCGGAACACCTTCATCGGCAAAGAGCGCCGCGGTGGTTGTTTTCCCCATTCCAATGGATCCGGTCAGTCCGATGACGATCATGAATGGCCCTCGATGTCTGCGAGAACGAGATTCCGCAGTTTTTCGGTCACCTCGGGTTTCCGGCCAAACCATTTCTCGAAGCCGGGCGCCGCTTGGTGCAGCAACATGCCGAGCCCGTCGACGGTGCTCACACCCACCTGTTCTGCCTGAATCAGGAATGGTGTTTTCAGGGGGACATAGACGATATCGGTGACAAGCCCATCACTTTTCATCCGCTCGAATGGAAGATGCGGCGCCTCTGTGCCGTCCATGCCCAAGGAACTTGTGTTGACAAAGAGCCCGGCCCCGTCGAGCAGGGTTTCCAATGCATCCATGCCATGCGCTTCAAGCGGCGCTCCGAATCGATGGACCAATTCCTGCGCGCGCTCAATCGTACGATTGACAACATGTATTTCAGAAATTCCGCGATCGCGAAGAGCTTGCAGAACGGCACGGCTTGCGCCCCCTGCTCCGAGAACAACGGCTCTATCGACATGGTCCCAGTAGGGTCGGCGCGCGTCAAGATTGGCGACGAAACCCAGACCGTCCGTGTTCATGGCACAGAGGCGGCCATCCTCCAGCCAGAGTGTATTTGCAGCACCGAGTTCCTCGGCGGACGGATCGACCTCGTCTGCCAGGAGGCATGCCGCCTCTTTGTGAGGGATCGTGATATTGCCACCACAATAAGGAGACTCGGATGTCTTCAGCGTGGCGATGAATTCGGCGAGGTCGCTGGAATCTACGGCAATCTTTTCGTAGGCTCCATCCAGTTCATACCTGGAGAGCCAATATCCGTGGATGAGTGGAGAGCGCGAGTGCTTGATCGGATAGCCGGCGACGAATGCCCGGGGAGAAATTGTTTCACGTGAATCACGCATGGTTAATTCCATGTTGGCGGAGGGCTGCGAGGAGTGGAAGCAGCGGCAGGCCCAGAATGGTGAAGTAGTCGCCAGCGATAGCGTCAAACAATTGAACACCCTCCCCTTCCAGCTGATAGCACCCAACGCTGGACAAGATGGTCGCTCCGTTCCTTTCCAGATATCCGGCCAGGAAGTCATCGGAGAAATCGCGGACCTGCATGCAGGCGCGAGAGACTTCGCTCCAGCGCACCTTGCCATCTTCGACGAGACAGACCGCGCTGTTGAGAAAATGCGCCTGGCCGCGCAGGCTTCGGAGTGTCGCACCGGCCTCTTCGATCGTTGTCGCCTTGTGGAAAATGCGAGGCCCCAGCGACATGGTTTGATCACAGCCGATGACAACCGCGCCGGGATTTTTCCGCGAAACCTCTGTCGCTTTGGCGATTGCCAGATGTCTCGCGATCGTCACCGGATCTCGGTTGGCTGCCGGCATGCGATCTTCGATTTCCCGCTCGTCAACGTCCGCCGGAATCGCTGTGAATTCGAGTCCGGCGTTTTTCAGAAGCGTCTGGCGCGCCATGCTACCAGACGCGAGAATCAAGGGTGATCCCATGATGGAAACTTTCGTGATGGCAATTCTTCTCGCTTAGCGTGGCTTGGGTCGAAGGGCAACGATGGCAGCAGCCGTCTCTTCTATGGAGCGCCGGCTTACATCGATCAGGGGCCAATTGTTGCGGGCGCAAAGAGACCGCGCATATTTCAGTTCCTCGGTGATCGAGGCTCGATCGACGTATTCGCTTCGGTCGTATCCCGGGGTCGCGCCGAGTATCCGGTTTTCGCGGACTTGAGAGATGCGGTCAGAGGTTGCGATCAGACCGACGATCAGTGGCCGCTTCGCTGCGAGCAATGATTCCGGCAGAGGCACGCCTGGCACGATCGGCAGGTTTGCGGTCTTGATACCTCTGTTCGCCAGATAGATGCTGGTGGGGGTCTTCGATGTTCGGCTGATGCCAATGATGACCACATCAGCCTGATCGTAGTCTTCCGGCGCCTGGCCATCATCGTGATCCATGGTGAAGTTGAGAGCCTCGATGCGCGCGAAATATTCGGCGTTCAAGACATGTTGAGCGCCCATACGCCCTCGTGACGGTGCACCTAGATAGGCCTGGAACTTTTCGATGATCGGTGCGAGCACATTTACACAAGGCAAGCCGAGCTCATGGCATCCGGTCTCGATGAGCGCAGCGAGATCGTGGTCGACGATCGTGTAGAGGACAATCCCGGGTTCCCGATCAATCGCTTCAATCAGGGCCCTGATCTGCTTCTTGCTGCGGATCAGCGGATAAACGTGTTCTATCGCGTTCGATCCACGGAACTGCGCGGCCGCCGCGCGACCGGCGGAGATGAGAGTCTCTCCGGTCGAGTCAGATATCAGGTGGAGATGGAAGAAGTTTTTCCGGTTCTCCACGATGTTCTCCGTGCCCTGTTGATAGTTTGGGATAAACAGAGGTAGCGGCGGCAGGTCGCCTGGGGCAAGCGGAAAAGTGCCGATTTATCCACAATCCAGTCTCGCTAGGCATATGATTCAAAGAGGCTGTGAATTGTGGTGATGATTGGCGGTTACGATGACGCCATCGACTCTTCTTACCCAGTTAATCCATTCTCCGATGGCCCAGGAACGAATTGAAATAGCGGGTTAATTTCAAGTTATCCCCATTATCCCCCGAGGCAGCCGACATCTCTGTGCGAGACAGCGGCGATGTAGCCCGGTGAGGAACAAGCTGTGATCCAGGATTAATCCTTGATAGTCAGAGACTCTTAGAAATAGAAGAAGATTCAATATCTCTTTTCTTTATTGAAAGGGCTTGAGCCTTGAGCACGCCGAACCGCAAAGTCCTGGACGTCTTGAATGGGAAGACGGTCACCCCGCCTCCGATCTGGCTCATGAGGCAGGCGGGTCGATATCTGCCGGAGTACCGGGAAACGCGGCAGAAGGCCGGGAGTTTCCTTGACCTCTGTTATTCGCCGGAGTTTGCGACCGAGGTCACGCTTCAACCGATCCGGCGTTACGGCTTCGACGCTGCCATCCTGTTTTCCGACATCCTTGTCATCCCGGATGCGTTGAAACGGAATGTCAGGTTCACGGAAGGGCATGGCCCCCAGATGGACCCGATCGATGCAGACGGAATTGCCGGCTTGTCGCCGCAAGGCGTGCTCGATCACTTAAAGCCCGTCATGGAGACTGTGTCTCGTCTGCGCACGGAGCTGCCGCAAGAGACCACGCTTCTCGGTTTCTGTGGCGCGCCCTGGACAGTGGCGACCTATATGATCGCCGGGCACGGGACGCCTGACCAAGCACCCGCCCGCCTGTTTGCCTATCGTTATCCGGAAGCGTTTCACCGACTTCTGGACATACTGGCTGAAATCTCGGCCGACTACCTCGTCGCACAGATCGACGCCGGCGCAGATGCCGTTCAGATCTTCGATTCCTGGGCAGGCGTTCTCGGGGAAGCGGAATTCGAGGCTTTTGCCGTGAAGCCGGTTCGGCGCATCATCGACTCGGTACGCACCCGCAGACCCAATGCGAAGGTAATCGCCTTTGCGAAGGGCGCCGGGATCCTGCTGAAGCGCTATCGACAGGATACCCGTGCCGATGCCATCGGCTTGGACTGGTCGGTTCCGCTCAGTTTCGCAGCGGAGCTGCAGAAGGATGGGCCGGTGCAGGGCAATCTGGATCCGATGCGCGTTGTTGCAGGCGGCACGGCGCTCCATGACGGTATCGAGGCCATTCTTCAGGTCCTGGGTCAGGGTCCATTGATCTTCAATCTCGGCCATGGGATCACGCCGCAGGCTGATCCTGCTCATGTCACCGATCTGGTGAACCAGGTACGAAACATCCGGTGAGGTGATGGAAAAGCAGATTGATGCCAATCCTGGTGCACGGGCTGCGAAAAAGGCAGCGGTCGCCCTCGCCTTCTTCGTGATTGTCGGTGGCGGCGTCATGCTGGCCGGACCTGATCAGGCCTATCCCTGGATCAAGGCGCTGCACGTCATCGCGATCATTTCCTGGATGGCCGGCATGCTCTATCTGCCGCGGCTCTTCATCTATCACAGCGACTGTGACCCATCGTCGGCGCAGGCCCAAACCTTCGCCGTGATGGAAGCACGGCTGATGAAGGTGATCATGAACCCTGCGATGGTCGTATCCTGGGTTCTCGGGCTCTATCTGGCCTGGCAGGTCTTCGAGTTTCAGGGTGGCTGGCTTCACGCAAAGATCTTGGCCGCTATCGCGCTTTCCGGCGTGCACGGATATTTTTCCAAAGCAGTAAAATCGTTCGGCCGCGGCGAATACATCCGTACACCGCGATTCTGGCGCATGATGAATGAGGCGCCGACCGTGCTGATGATCATCATTGTCGTTCTGGCTGTGGTGAAACCCTTCTGAACTTTTCACCTCCGTTCGCTTTATTTTCGCCATTGCTGGCTTTTCGCTTGCGGTCGAATCCGCGAGTCGCTATTTTCGCGCCACCTCCTCTATTGGCTTGCGTATTATTCAGTCATTTGCGGCCTTCGCGATCGTACCGAATTCCACCAGCTCGCCGTTCCCCTTAAAAATCTATCTGACGTGGTCCCTCTTCATGGCTGAAATGAAGCTACAAGAACTCAAAAGCAAATCGCCGACCGATCTCCTGACCTTTGCCGAATCGCTCGAAGTCGAAAACGCGAGCACGATGCGCAAGCAGGAGCTCATGTTTGCGATCCTCAAGATGCTGGCGAGCCAGGACGTGGAGATCATCGGCGAAGGCGTGGTGGAAGTTCTCCAGGATGGCTTCGGCTTCCTGCGCTCTGCCAATGCCAACTACCTGCCTGGTCCGGACGACATCTACATTTCTCCGTCTCAGATCCGTCGCTTTTCGCTGAAGACAGGTGACACGGTGGAAGGTCCCATCCGTGGTCCGAAGGAAGGCGAGCGCTATTTTGCCCTTCTCAAGGTCAATACGATCAATTTCGAGGATCCTGAGAAGATCCGCCACAAGGTGCATTTCGACAATCTGACGCCGCTCTATCCCAATGAGCGCTTCAAGATGGAACTCGACGTTCCGACGTCCAAGGATCTGTCGGCCCGTGTTATTGATCTGGTGGCGCCGCTCGGCAAGGGCCAGCGCGGCTTGATCGTCGCTCCGCCGAGGACCGGTAAGACCGTTCTCCTCCAGAACATCGCCCATTCGATTACAGCCAACCATCCGGAATGCTACCTGATCGTTCTCCTGATCGACGAGCGTCCGGAAGAAGTCACGGACATGCAGCGGTCTGTGAAGGGTGAGGTTGTATCCTCTACCTTTGATGAACCCGCTGTGCGCCACGTGCAGGTCGCCGAAATGGTCATCGAAAAGGCCAAGCGCCTGGTCGAGCATGGCCGCGATGTCGTCATCCTCCTCGATTCGATCACGCGCCTCGGCCGTGCCTACAACACGGTTGTGCCGTCTTCCGGCAAGGTCCTGACCGGTGGTGTTGACGCCAATGCATTGCAGCGCCCGAAGCGCTTCTTTGGTGCCGCGCGTAACATCGAAGAAGGTGGCTCTCTGACGATCATTGCCACGGCTCTGATCGATACCGGGAGCCGTATGGACGAAGTCATCTTCGAAGAGTTCAAGGGCACGGGTAACTCCGAAATCGTGCTCGACCGCAAGGTCGCCGACAAGCGTATCTTCCCGTCCATGGACATTCTCAAATCCGGCACCCGCAAGGAAGACCTGCTCGTTCCGCGTCAGGATCTCCAGAAGATCTTTGTGCTGCGCCGAATCCTGGCACCGATGGGAACCACGGACGCGATCGAGTTCCTCATCGACAAGCTCAAGCAAACGAAGAACAATGGCGACTTCTTCGATTCCATGAACACCTGAGCCATCTGGGACTACGTCTCCCCGAGGTGCGTTTGTAGGGTGATCACATGAGCACTCGAACTGTAACCATTTTTGCTCTGGCTTCCGGAGCACTTCCAGCCGGCGTCGCTGTCATCAGGATCAGCGGGCCGGCTTCGTTGTCTCTGGTGAAAGCCCTCACAGGGGATCTGCCAACGCCACGTGCTGCGGCTTTGCGCACTGTTCGAACGCTTGACGGACAGTTTCTCGATCGTGCGCTCGTTGTCACTTTTCCGGGTCCGCGCTCTTTCACAGGAGAGGATTGCGCCGAATTGCACCTCCATGGCGGAAGGGCTGTCGTCACCGCTGTCTTGAATTCCTTAGCCGGATTCGAGAATGCCAGACTGGCTGAGGCCGGCGAATTTTCACGGCGCGCTTTCGAAAATGGAAAAATGGACCTCGTGGAAGTTGAGGGGCTGGCGGATCTGTTAGCCGCGGAGACGGAGATGCAGCGGAAGCTGGCGAGTGAACAAGCCAGTGGAAACCTGTCAGCTGTCTATGATGCTTGGCGGGAGAAGCTGATCTATGCGCGCTCGATGCTTGAGGCTGAACTCGACTTCAGCGACGAAGGAGACATACCTGGCTCAGTGTCGGACCGTATCTGGCGGGATGTCAGTGATCTGAAGAATCAAATCGACGACGCGATTGCCAATCTGCGCGCCGGGGAGATCATCAGGGACGGATTCAAGGTGGCTCTGGCGGGCACACCAAATGCCGGTAAATCAAGCCTTATGAACGCCTTGGCGCAAAGAGACGTGGCGATTGTCACCGCGATAGCCGGTACAACCAGGGACGTGGTACGCTGCGAGCTGGATATTGATGGCTACAAGATCGAATTGTTCGACACTGCCGGACTTCGCGAGACGACTGATATCGTGGAGCAAGAGGGTATCAGACGCGCGTACAGGACCATTGAGGATGCGGATCTCGTCCTCCAGCTTGTCGATCTAACAGATCCTAAACCCGCTGTTGATAAGACCATCCCTGGTGCCGTGCGGGTGGGCACGAAAGCCGACCTCCTACATGAAGGCCTCGATGCGAGATCAGGCGTTGGTGTCATCAATATCTCTTCCATGACTGGAAATGGATTGAGTGCACTTCGTCGACTTCTCGTTGAACGGGTCATGGATAGTACCAATGTTGGAAGCCTTGCAATTCCTAGCCGTTTGAGGCATTCAGAGCGCCTTAGATCCGCATCGCAGTTCTTGGGCGATGCACTGACCGATCAGTCGAAGCCATTGGAGCTTCGCGCCGAAGATTTACGGCTCGCGTCGACCGAGCTTGCAAGAGTGACGGGTCGAATCGATACCGAAACGCTTTTGGGCAAAATCTTCTCGGAATTCTGCGTCGGCAAGTGATTCACGTGAAACAGGTTCATCGGACCATGTCTGACAGAGTATTCGACGTCATAGTAGTCGGTGGCGGGCATGCTGGAACAGAAGCTGCCGCTGCCGCGGCCCGGATGGGTGCGAAGACAGCACTCGTGACGCACCGTGCCGATACGATAGGCGTCATGTCCTGCAATCCGGCTATTGGGGGCCTGGGGAAAGGCCACCTCGTGCGTGAGATTGACGCACTTGATGGTATCATGGGCCGCGCTGCGGACCTCGGCGGCATCCAGTTTCGCATGCTCAATCGCAAAAAGGGCCCGGCAGTTTGGGGCCCGCGGACCCAAGCTGACCGGAAACTCTACCGCCAGGCAGTTCAGGGTCTCCTGGCCGAATACCAGACCCTTGAAATTATCGAGGCTGGGGCCACAGGACTGATTCGTGACTCATCCGTAATAAACGGCGTAATCCTTGACGACGGACGGTTTATTCAATCTGGTGCCGTCGTCCTGACGACAGGAACCTTCCTGAATGGTCTGATACATATCGGCGATAAAAAAATTCCGGCGGGGCGTGCGGGCGAACCACCTGCGCTCGGATTGAGTGCGGACCTGGAGGCTCTCGGCCTGAAGCTGGGGCGGTTGAAGACAGGGACACCGGCAAGACTGGACCGGAAGACGATCGCTTGGGACATGTTGGAAATGCAGGAGGCAGATGCTGATCCTGTTCCCTTTTCCTTTATGACCGGGGCAGTGTCTACTCCCCAGATTGCGTGCGGGATCACCCGTACCACGCCGGAAACCCACAGGATCATTCGCGAAAACATTCACAGGTCTGCGATGTATTCCGGTCAGATTGAAGGCGTGGGCCCCCGATACTGCCCGTCCATTGAAGACAAGATCAATCGTTTTGGCGACCGGGACGGTCACCAGATCTTCCTGGAGCCCGAGGGTCTGGACGACGATACGGTCTACCCGAACGGGATCTCGACTTCCTTGCCAGAGGATGTTCAAGATGCCTTCATTCGGTCTATCCCGGGTCTGGAGAACGTCCGGATCATTCAGCCTGGCTATGCGATTGAGTATGACTATGTCGATCCGCAGCAACTCGACCTGACGCTTGCTGTCAGCAATGCCCGAGGCCTTTTTCTGGCTGGCCAAATCAATGGAACGACTGGTTACGAAGAGGCCGGTGCGCAAGGGCTCGTGGCTGGTCTCAATGCAGCGCTGCATGCGGCTGGCAAGGCGCTCACTACTTTCAGCCGTACCGATTCCTACATTGGCGTAATGATCGACGATCTGACATCGCGGGGTGTTGCAGAGCCCTATCGGATGTTCACGTCCCGTGCGGAATACAGACTTTCGCTGAGAGCCGACAATGCCGATATGCGCCTCACGCCGCTGGGGCTGGGGCTGGGTTGTGTGAGGACAGACAGGGCTCAGAAGTTCAGCGCATATCGAGACTCACGCCTGGAGCTCTACGAGGCGCTCGACAAACTTGTTGCGTCACCCGCAGAAATGACAGCTGCCGGTGTCACCGTCAATCAGGACGGCCGTCGCCGGTCAGCTCGAGAGATTCTCTCCTATCCGGACCGCACTTGGGACGACGTTATTCGGATATGGCCGGATCTCGCCTCCTGGGATCGCCAGATCGCTGATGCGGTGGCGATCGATTGCCTTTATCGGGTATATCTCGAACGCCAGAGCGCCGATATCACCAGCGTTCGGGCCGAAGAAGACCGGCAAATTCCTGCGGATTTCAACTATGCAGTTTTGTCCGGTCTGTCTAATGAGTTGAAGTCGAAGCTTATGCTTCAGCGGCCGGTGAATGTGGCACAAGCCTCCCGTATGGAAGGTATGACTCCTGCGGCGGTGGCACTCTTGATTGCGCATTTGCGAAAAATTCCTCCAATCAACCTGGCTTCCTGAATGCAGAAATTTCCCGGCGTAGAGTTCGGCCTCACTGTTTCACGTGAAACGCAGGAGCGCCTTGAGAGTTTTGTTCATCTCTTCCTCAGGTGGTCCAAAAGCATAAACCTCATAGCGCCGTCGACAGTTGACCAATTGTGGAAACGTCATATCCTTGACTCGTTGCAACTCCGAAACGTTATGGATATTTCGGGACGCTGGATTGACCTCGGGAGTGGCGGCGGCTTTCCAGGTATTGTCACCGCGATCCTTCTCGCAGACGGTAACAGGGGCTGGATCGACCTCGTCGAGAGCAATCACAAAAAGTGCAGTTTTCTGCGTATGGCGCTTGCCGAAACAGGCGGTCTTGGCGCTGTGCATCCTGTCCGGATTGAAGATGCTAGCCATACGCTTCCCGCACCGGATTATATTTCTGCCCGCGCCCTTGCCGAACTCGATCTTCTTTTCGACTATGTCCAGCCTTGGGCAACACAGAATCCCAGTCTGAAGCTGATCTTCCACAAAGGACGGGATTATCGATCAGAGGTCGATAAAGCGCGTGGTCGGTGGGACTTTGATCTGGTAGAACACCAGAGCGTGGTCGAGACGGACTCCGTAATATTGGAAATCGCCTCCCTGACACGCAGGGTTTAACGCTTCGGGTGCCAAATGAGTCTCGAAAAGAACCGTATCATCACCATTGCCAATCAAAAGGGCGGTGTGGGCAAGACCACGACTGCGATCAATCTGGCAACTGCGCTTGCGGCAATCGGGGAGCGCGTTCTGATCGTCGATCTGGATCCTCAAGGAAATGCCAGCACCGGCCTCGGCATAGACAGGCGCGACCGACGCCTCTCCTCCTACGACGTCTTGATCGGAACCCACTCTGTATCAGAGGCGGTTCTCGATACCGCTGTACCGAACCTTTCCATTGTCCCGTCGACCATGGATCTGCTCGGTTTCGAAATGGAGATCTCGCAGCAGCCGGATCGGGTATTTCGCCTCAAAAAAGCGCTCAACCTGGATGACGCGCGCAGTTATAGCTACGTCCTGCTGGATTGCCCCCCTTCCTTCAACCTCTTGACCATGAATGCGATGGCGGCGGCCCACTCTGTGCTCGTGCCATTGCAATGCGAGTTCTTTGCGCTGGAAGGCCTTAGCCAGTTGCTTGATACGATCAATCAGGTTCGACAGACAGTGAACCCAACGCTCGACATTCAAGGCATTGTGCTGACGATGTTTGATTCGCGGAACAATCTTGCGCAACAGGTTGTCAGCGATGTTCGAGAGCATCTCGGAGAGAAAGTTTACGCGACGCTGATCCCGCGCAATGTTCGCGTGTCGGAAGCACCGTCGTATGGTAAGCCGGCTATCCTTTATGATCTCAAATGTGCTGGCAGTCAGGCCTATCTGCAGCTTGCTTCGGAAGTCATTCAGCGCGAGCGGCAACGTAAGGCAGCCTAATCTTCGTATAAGGGTATGAGTATGAGCGAAGACGTATCGAAACGGCGACTCGGTCGCGGTCTTGCGGCGCTGATCGGGGAAATGGATCAGCCTGTTCCCGTGGGCGAATCGCGTCCGGCGATCAATCCCGACCGGACAATCCCCATTGAATTCGTCGCTCGGAGCCCCAAAAACCCACGCCGCTACTTCGATGAAGCTGAACTTCAGGACCTTGCTGGGTCAATTCGCCAGCATGGCATTGTGCAGCCTGTCGTCGTCCGCACCATCAACACTGACCGCTACGAGATTATCGCCGGCGAGCGGCGCTGGAGGGCGGCGCAACTGGCAGGACTCGTCGAGATCCCGGTGATCGTGCGGGATGTCGATGATCGGACAGCGCTCGAACTCGCAATTGTCGAAAATGTCCAGCGTGCGGATCTCAATCCTCTGGAAGAAGCCCTGGGTTACGAGCAGTTGATTGCCGAACACGGCTATACCCAAAATGACCTCGGGGAGATCATCGGGAAGAGTCGAAGCCATGTGGCGAACAGCTTGCGTCTGCTCAAGCTTCCGGATCCAGTACGAGACATGCTGGCCGATGGGAGCCTGTCCGCTGGTCACGCCCGAGCTCTCGTTTCAACGCCTGATCCTGTCACCTTGGCCAAGACCATCGCCCAGAAAGGGCTTTCCGTTCGCGATGCTGAGAAGCTGGCGCAGAATCACATCAAAGCCCAGCATGATCCAGTGCCGGCAGACAATCGGGAGCCGAAGGATTCGGATACGATTGCTCTGGAGCGAAGCCTTTCCGATCGCCTTGGTCTTGCTGTCTCCATCAATCACAAGGGCAGTGGCGGACAACTGAAGATCAACTACAAGTCGCTCGATCAACTGGAAGAGATCTGCAGACTGCTGGAGGCGCGCTGATCAGGCGCGCCGATTACGCCGGGCAGACTGTAACGTCGTCGCCAGCAGTGTCTGAATAGCGACGTTATCTTCGAGAGCTGCATTCTGGCGGCTCTGCAGGATCGCTGCATTCAAGCGTCCAGTCTCGCGTGCTAGGTCAGAACTGTTCCAGTTCCGTAACGCTTTTTCTACAATCGGTTTTCGCTTGAAATGGATCCCGCGTCCCAGCGTTTGCATGATCTGGGCGGCCTGCTGCTGCCGCTCCTCCATTTCAAGCCGCATTGTTTCCAGCAATTGCAATTGCTTCATCGTTCCCTGCAGGACGAGAAAGACCGCAGTTTTTGATGCGATGACCTTCTGCACCGCATGCAGGAAACCATCCGGATCCCCTGACAGGACGGCGTCCACGACTTCGTCGGTCGACACGGCACTTGCGTCGCCAACAATGTCGAGGACATGGGCTTCATCGATAAGCTCGTCCTTCATGCAATAGAGGACCAGCTTCTGAACTTCGTTGCGGGAGGCAATGCGGTCGCCGCCGATCGAATCGAGGAGAAGTTGTCTCGCAGCTGGCGTGATTCGCATATTGACGGCAGCAAGCTCACTATCGATCAAACCGTTCAGAGCCCTGGCGTCATCCTGATAACAAGAAATACAGGCAATGCTTCGCTCGCTCTCGGCCACTTTACGAAGTGCCGAGCCTTTCTTCAGGTCGCCGGCTTCGACCAGCACATGGCTTCCTTCCAAGGGGCGAGAGGCTATGTGCGCCAACCCGTCGACCAACTGCTTTTCGTTGGCTGCACCCCGAATCCAGATAAGCTTCTCGCCTCCGAAGAGGCCAAAAGCATTGACTTCATCCATCAATCTTCCCGGATCGGACTGGATGTCGGATGCGTCGAGCTTGATGAGGGCAAACCCGTCTGTCAGATCAACGCCCGTAGACTTCGCAATCTGTGCACCGCGTTCGGACACAAGGCCCCGATCGGGACCATAGACGACAAAAATTCGGTAGTGTCGCGCCGACTTCTGCAGAAAACCTTCGAACTCGTGAGACTTGATTTCTGCCATGGCCGCGATCAGCGACCAAGGGCCATAGTGAGATCGGCGTAGATCAGTTCGGCCAGTTCTCGAGCTGCCCGGGTCTCAGCGTCGCGTCCAGCACGAAGCTTTGCAAATTCCTGCCTTGGGTAGTCAAACAGTGCAACAGCTGTTCGTCTGCCGGATTTCAGAACTGTGTCGTCTGAGATCCGCTTGAGTGTGTAAGTCCCTACAATTGAAGCGCGGCCAGCATTGGGGGTGTCGGCCCCTTCTTCGAGCAGAACCCCTTCGAGACCGCCGCTGACAATCAAGTCAACGGTATATTGCGGCGTCTTCGTTTCATCTCCGCCGCTGGTGAGGAAGATGAGGCGATTGCGCGTCTCCAGTCCGACCCGGCTGGAGGCCTCGGAATAGGCGATCGCAGCGAGGGCGCCGCGGGTTTCGCCATTGGTGTCCTGATAAAGGGGACGCGCCTGACAACCTGCGAGTAGCAGGGCCGCACCGATCAGAACCGAGCGCCGGAGCACCGTGGAAGGCTTGAGTTCAGAGGACAATATTCACGATCCTTAGCGGGACAACGATGATCTTCTTCGGAGCCTGACCGTTGAGCGCGGTCTTGACGGCGTCGAGAGCCAGTACGGCTGCCTGAACTGCATTCTGGTCTGCGTCGCGCGCGATTGTCAATTCGGCGCGCTTCTTGCCATTGATCTGCACAGGCAGAACAATTTCGTTTTCGGCGACTAGACCTTCATCAAACTGCGGCCAGGCTGCCTTGGCAATCAGGCCCTCGTTGCCGAGGATGGACCAGCACTCTTCAGCCAGATGCGGCGTCATCGGCGCGATCAACTGGACGAGAATCTCGGCCGCGTTGCGAACGGCTGCGACATAGGCGGTGTCGCCCTGCCCTGCCGCGACATTGGTCAGCGGCGCGGCAAGGGCGTTGACCAGCTCGTAGATGCGCGCGATCGCCTTGTTGAAGGCGAGCTTGTCCAGATCGCCCTGAACTGCCTTGAGCGTCTTGTGCGCGATCTGCGAGACAGCGAGCGCTTCGCCTTCCTTAGCCGGATTCGACGCGACAGAATTCAGCCTGTCCGCCGCTTCCGAAACCAGGCGCCAGACGCGCTGCACGAAGCGGTGCGCACCTTCGACGCCCGCTTCGGACCAGATCACGTCACGATCCGGCGGCGAGTCCGAGAGAACGAAGAATCGAGCCGTATCGGCGCCGTAAGAGCCGATGATGTCATCGGGGTCGACGACATTCTTCTTCGACTTCGACATCTTCTCGATCGAGCCGATCTTGGCTTCCTGGCCATTGGTCAAGAGATATGCCCGGCGAGTACCGTCGGTTTCCTCGATCCGCAGGTCAACCGGAGCCACCCACTCGCGTTCCAGGCCCTCGCCGATGCTATAGGTCTCGTGCACGACCATACCCTGGGTGAAGAGACCCTTGAAGGGCTCCTTGATCCCTACGTGGCCTGTCTCGCGCATCGCGCGGGTAAAGAAGCGCGAATAGAGAAGATGCAGGATCGCGTGTTCAATGCCACCGATATACTGGTCGACCGGCAGCCAGTGACTGGCAACAGCCGGATCCGTCGGATTGTCTTCCCAGGGTGCCGTGAAGCGGGCGAAGTACCAGCTGGAATCGACGAAGGTATCCATCGTGTCCGTCTCGCGACGGGCATCCTTGCCGCAGCAGGGGCAGGCCACATGCCGCCACGTGGCATGACGGTCGAGCGGGTTGCCAGGCTTGTCGAAGCTGACGTCATCGGGCAGCCGGACCGGAAGATCCTTCTTAGGGACAGGCACGACGCCGCAATCATCGCAGTGAATAACCGGGATCGGGCAACCCCAGTAACGCTGACGGGAGATGCCCCAGTCGCGCAGGCGGAAGTTGACCTTGCGCTCGCCCTGTGGCGCGCCGTTCAGCTGCTGCGAGGACAGGCGCTTGGCCACTTCCTCAAAGGCTTCCGTCGTGGACAAGCCATCGAGGAAGCGCGAATTGATCATCACGCCGTCATCGGTAAACGCGGTGTCGCCGATCTCAAATTTTGCGGCGTCGCCGTCCTTCGGCATGACGACCGGAACCACCGGCAAGTCATATTTGCGGGCGAAGTCGAGGTCGCGCTGGTCGCCGGAGGGGCATCCGAAGATCGCGCCCGTGCCATATTCCATGAGGACGAAGTTGGCGACATAGACGGGCAGCTCCCAGCTCGGATCGAGCGGGTGCTTTACCCGGATACCGGTATCGATGCCCTTCTTCTCGGCTGTTTCCAGAGCCGCGAGCGACGTGCCGGCATGACGGCATTCCTGGCAGAAAGCATCAACGGCTTCGTCACGCGCTGCAGCTTCCTTCGCCATCGGATGATCGGCGGCGATCGCCAGGAATGACGCACCGAACAGGGTATCGGGACGGGTCGTGTAAACAGTGACTTCCCCCGCCTCGCTGCCGGACGCCACTTCCCAACGCACAGCCATGCCTTCAGAACGGCCGATCCAGTTCTTCTGCATCAGCCGGACCTTTTCCGGCCACTGGTCGAGCTCATCGAGCGCGTCGAGCAGATCCTGGCTGAAATCGGTGATCTTGAAGAACCACTGCGTCAGTTCGCGCTGTTCGACCAGCGCACCCGAGCGCCAGCCACGGCCGTCGATAACCTGCTCGTTGGCGAGCACGGTCATGTCTTCCGGGTCCCAGTTGACCTTGGAGTTCTTGCGATAGACGAGGCCCTTTTCCAGGAAATCCAGGAAAAGGTGCTGCTGACGATGGTAATAGTCGACGTCGCAGGTCGCGAATTCGCGCGACCAGTCGAGCGACAGGCCCATGGATTTCAGCTGACCACGCATGGTGGCAATGTTCTCATAGGTCCAGGCCTTGGGATGAACCTTGTTCTTCATCGCAGCATTTTCGGCCGGCATGCCGAAAGCGTCCCAGCCCATGGGATGGAGCACGTTGTATCCGCGAGCACGCTTGTAGCGAGCCACAACGTCGCCCATCGCGTAGTTGCGGACATGGCCCATATGGATGCGTCCCGACGGATAGGGGAACATCTCGAGGACGTAGTATTTCTCGCGCGGATCGGCGTTGTCCGTCTCGAAGACCTTGTCTTCGGACCATTTCACCTGCCAACGGGGCTCGGCGTCGCGCGGATTGTAACGTTCGGTAGCCATGGATTGCATTTCCGGAAATAGCATCAAAAAGAGAGGGCCGACCTTCATCATGAAACCGGCCAAGCGTCAAGTTTTTGAGGCATTAGCGCGGCCTTTCCGCGGCCGCGCTTGCCATCGTCCGAGGCTGCGATTAACCCCTTGCAGAAAGTTCTGGTGACGCCAGATATCGAGCAGATCAAAACGAGGGTTTGGCATGTCAGTTGAAGAGCGGCTTCAGGACGTTCGAGACAAAATCGCGAAGGCAGCGCAAGAAGCGGGTCGTGAGCCGGATTCGGTTTCGCTCGTCGCCGTGTCGAAAACCTTCGATGCCGACCATATCAGGCCTACAATTGAAGCGGGGCAGCGGGTCTTCGGGGAAAACCGAGTGCAGGAAGCGCAGGGCAAATGGCCAGCCTTGAAGGCTGATACACCTGCCATCGAGCTTCACCTGATCGGCCCCCTGCAGTCGAACAAGGCTGCCGATGCCGTGGCGCTTTTTGACGTCGTCGAAACGGTCGATCGCGAGAAAATCGCGCGTGCGCTTGCAGAGGAAGTGAAACGGCAGGGGCGGAGCATTCGCTTCTACATCCAGGTCAACACGGGCCTGGAGCCGCAGAAGGCTGGGATCGCGCCCGACGATGTGGCAGCCTTCGTAACCCTCTGCCGGGATGACCTGGGCATGCAGATCGAGGGGCTGATGTGCATCCCGCCGGTCGATGAAAATCCAGGTCCGCATTTTGCACTGCTGGCAAAGCTTGCCGGCGAAAACGGTCTCAAGAAGTTGTCGATGGGCATGTCGGGCGATTTCGAGACGGCCATCGGCTTCGGGGCGACCAGTGTGCGTGTCGGTTCGGCGATTTTTGGCACACGTTAAGTTGCCTTAGACCTTCGGCATAGCGCTTTGGTCTCTCTTCCCTCCTCTCTTCGTCGATCCTAAAATGACGGTAAAGGCGAAAGCCGAAGCGTTGTCACGGGAGGATCGACATGCGCGACAGTTATCAGGACATTTATGATTCCTGGAGGGCGAACCCCGAGGGCTTTTGGGGTGGCGTGGCGGAGGAGATCCATTGGTACAAAGCGCCGGAGGTAGTCTTCGATCCTTCACAAGGCAGCTACGGCCGCTGGTTTTCCGGTGGGGAAACCAACACCTGCTTCAACTGCATCGACCGCCACATTGAAGCAGGACGCGGGGCGGAGACTGCGGTCATCTATGATAGTCCAATGACCGGGCAGACGGCCCGCTATAGTTATGATGACGTGTTGACCGAGGTCTCGGCTACCGCCGCCGTGCTGCGCAATCATGGCATTGGAAAGGGGGATCGCGTCATCATCTACATGCCGATGATCCCGGAAGCCGTCTTCTCCATGCTCGCCTGCGCGCGCATAGGTGCCGTACATTCCGTGGTCTTTGGAGGATTTGCGGCGCACGAGCTTGCCACCCGTATCGATGATTCCGGGGCGAAGGTGGTGATCGGCGCGAGCTGCGGTCTAGAGCCGGGGCGCATCGTTCCCTACAAGCCACTGCTCGATCAGGCTATCGACATGGCCAAGGTCAAACCCGATTTCTGCCTGATCCTGCAGCGTGACCAATATCATGCGCCGTTACGCTACGAGCACGGCGATGTGGATCTCGCCCAGGCGATCGAGCACGAAAAAGCAAACGGAACCAAAGTCGATTGCGTGCCGGTTGCGGCAACCGATCCGCTCTATATCCTCTACACATCCGGAACGACGGGCCAACCCAAGGGCGTCGTGCGCGACAATGGCGGTCACATGGTCGCCCTCAACTGGACCATGAAGAATATCTATGGCGTCAAGCCAGGGGAGGTCTTCTGGGCGGCATCCGACATCGGTTGGGTCGTCGGGCATTCCTATATCGTTTACGGCCCGCTGCTGGCCGGCAACGCGACAGTCATCTTCGAAGGAAAGCCCGTGGGCACGCCGGACGCTGGCACATTCTGGCGCGTGGTGAGTGACCATGACGTCAAAGTCCTGTTCACTGCGCCGACGGCTTTCCGCGCGATCCGTCGCGACGATCCCGAAGGTGACCATGTCGCCCGCTATGATCTTTCGGGGCTGCGCGCGCTGTTTCTCGCGGGCGAGCGGGCAGACCCCGAAACTCTGAAATGGGCGGAGCGGATTCTCAAAGTCCCTGTTATCGATCACTGGTGGCAGACGGAGACCGGCTGGGCCATCGCCGCCAATCCGGCGGGTCTCGGATTGCTTCCCGTGAAACACGGCTCACCGACCAAGCCTATGCCCGGCTATGCGCTCGATGTTCTCGACGATGCCGGCCATCCCGTGGCCCCCGGCACGCTGGGCAATATCGTCGCCAATCTTCCCCTACCTCCCGGTTGTCTTGTTACCTTCTGGAATGCCGACGAACGTTTCCGGACCTCGTGCCTGGAAGAATTCCCCGGCTACTACAAGACGGCCGATGCCGGTGTGATCGATGAGGACGGTTATGTCTTCGTCATGGCCCGCACCGACGACATCATCAATTGCGCCGGCCACCGCCTCTCGACCGGCGGGATGGAAGAAGTCTGCGCCATGCATCCTGATGTGGCCGAATGCGCGGTCATCGGTATCGCCGACGAGCTCAAGGGTCAGATCCCGTGCGGCTTTCTCGTGTTGAAGAAAAACGTCCACCGCGACCATGCCCTGATCGCCAAGGAAGTCGTTCAGCTGGTGCGGGACGAGATCGGCCCGGTGGCCGCCTTCAAGATGGTGCTGATGGTGGATCGTCTGCCGAAGACCCGTTCGGGCAAGGTCCTGCGTGGCACCATGCAGAAGATCGCCGATGGCCTGCCCTGGAAGATGCCGGCGACCATCGACGATCCTGCGATCCTGGACGAAATAACCGCCGTTCTGCAGGCCCATGGGCAGGTGCCTGTCTCTGCCAAATCTGCCGCGAGCGCATGAGCCTGATTTCGGGCAATAAAAAACCCCGGCCGCCAAGGGCAGCCGGGGCTGAAATATGTTGATCGAAGGTCAGTACTGGTCGTCTTCCTCGTCCGCGGGACGATCCGACTTCAGCGACTGAAGCTTGGCAAAGACGGCGTTGGCGTCGATTTCCTTCTCTTCCTCGCGGTCGTAGTTGAAACCGGCATTTTCCGTTTCGCTCGCAGACTGGAGGGTCGCGCCGAGTTCGGCAGCGGTCGGCAGCGGACGGCCCTTCGATGCCTTTTCCACTTCGAGATCGAGGTCAATCTGGCTGCAGAGGCCAAGGGTGACAGGGTCCATCGGCGCAAGGTTTGCAGAGTTCCAGTGGGTGCGGTCGCGGATCTGCTCGATCGTCGACTTCGTTGTGCCGACGAGGCGGGAAATCTGGGCGTCCTTCAGTTCCGGATGGTTGCGCACGAGCCAGAGGATGGCGTTCGGGCGGTCCTGGCGCTTCGAAACCGGCGTGTAACGCGGGCCACGGCGCTTGGAGTCGGGTACACGAACCTTGGGCTCGGAGATCTTGAGCTTGTAGTTCACGTCCTTTTCGGCGCGAGCGATCTCGTCACGTGAGAGCTGGCCGGTTGCGATCGGGTCAAGACCCTTGATGCCCTGCGCTGCTTCGCCGTCCGCAATTGCCTTCACCTCGAGCGGGTGCAGCTTGCAGAACTGCGCGATCTGGTCGAATGACAGCGCGGTATTGTCGACGAGCCATACAGCGGTCGCCTTCGGCATGAGCAGTGTCTGAGCCATGGATACAATCCTTCTGAGGGTCCGCGCCGGTTGTCGCGGGCCGTGGGTTTAAACCACTATTTCCGGGAATTCGGCGTCCTTATAGCGATTATGTAACGAAATTGCAATTCGCGAAGTCGCGAATGACCTTTGTCTAATTGCTGGCTGTTTTTCACCTGCTATGTATGTCGGCGATAGGCCGGGGAGGACGGTCCTGGTCGCCAGTAGTGGCCCGTCAACATGAGGAGGAATTCATGTCAGCCAAAACCTATCCGGTGCTGAAATCGGCAAAAGCCCGCGCCCTGATCGACGATGACAAGTACCAGAAATGGTATCAGGAGAGCATCGAAGATCCGGAGAAGTTCTGGGGCAAGCACGGCAAGCGCATCGACTGGTTCAAGCCTTATACAAAGGTGAAGAACACGTCCTTCAAGGGTAAGGTCCCGATCAAGTGGTTCGAGGACGGCCTGACAAATGTCTCCTACAACTGTATCGACCGTCACCTGAAGACGCATGGCGAACGCACTGCCATCATCTGGGAAGGTGACAACCCGTATATCGACAAGAAGATCACCTATAACGAGCTCTATGAGCACGTATGCCGCATGGCGAACGTGCTGAAAAAGCACGGCGTCAAGAAGGGTGACCGCGTCACCATCTACATGCCGATGATCCCGGAGGCCACCTATGCCATGCTTGCCTGCGCGCGCATCGGGGCCATCCACTCGGTGGTCTTCGGCGGCTTTTCTCCGGAAGCGCTGGCTGGCCGTATCGTCGATTGTGAATCGACTTTCGTGATCACCTGCGACGAGGGTGTACGCGGCGGCAAGCCGGTGCCGCTCAAGGAAAACACCGATATCGCGATCGACATCGCCGCCAAGCAGTATGTGATCGTCAACAAGGTCCTGGTCGTGCGCCGCACTGGCGGCAAGATCGGCTGGGCGCCGGGCCGCGATATCTGGCACCACCAGGAAGTTCACACGGTCAAGGCAGAATGCCCGCCGGTGAAGATGAAGGCGGAGGATCCGCTGTTCATCCTTTACACGTCGGGTTCGACCGGCAAGCCCAAGGGTGTCATGCACACGACAGGCGGCTATCTGGTCTATGCCTCGATGACGCATGAATATGTCTTCGACTATCACGACGGTGACGTTTACTGGTGCACGGCTGATGTGGGCTGGGTCACCGGCCACTCCTACATCGTCTACGGTCCGCTTTCGAACTGTGCCACGACGTTGATGTTCGAAGGTGTTCCCAATTTTCCAGATCAGGGACGTTTCTGGGAAGTGATCGAGAAGCACAAGGTCAACATCTTTTACACCGCACCGACGGCCATCCGCTCGCTGATGGGCGCCGGCGACGACTTCGTCAAGCGTTCGGACCGTTCGTCGCTGCGCCTTCTCGGTTCGGTCGGTGAGCCGATCAATCCGGAAGCGTGGGAATGGTATTACAACGTTGTCGGCGAGCAGAAGTCGCCCGTCGTCGATACCTGGTGGCAGACGGAAACTGGCGGCATCATGATCACGCCTCTGCCGGGTGCCACGGCCCTCAAGCCCGGTTCTGCAACCAAGCCGTTCTTCGGGGTGAAGCCGGAACTGGTCGACAACGAGGGCAATGTGCTGGAAGGTGCTACCGACGGCAACCTCTGCATTACCGAAAGCTGGCCGGGCCAGGCGCGGTCCGTTTATGGTGACCACGATCGCTACGTGCAGACATACTTCTCGACATACAAGGGCAAGTATTTCACCGGTGACGGCTGCCGGCGCGACGAGGACGGCTACTACTGGATCACGGGCCGCGTCGACGACGTTCTGAACGTTTCTGGACACCGCCTTGGTACCGCGGAAGTCGAATCGGCTTTGGTGTCGCATCATCTCGTGTCGGAAGCGGCCGTCGTCGGTTATCCGCACGGCATCAAGGGACAGGGCATCTATTGCTACGTCACCCTCATGTCGGGGCATGAGGGCAATGACGCGCTGCGCGCCGACCTCGTGAAACATGTCCGTACCGAAATTGGCCCGATCGCGACGCCGGACAAGATCCAGTTCTCGCCGGGGCTGCCGAAGACCCGATCGGGCAAGATCATGCGCCGTATCCTACGCAAGATTGCCGAGGATGATTTTGGCGCGCTTGGCGATACGTCGACGCTGGCCGATCCGGCCGTGGTCGAGGACTTGATCGCCAATCGGCAGAACAAGAGCGCCTGATCGTTCATCTTCGACAGAAATCAAGAAAGGGGGCTTCCGATGGAAGCCCCCTTTTTCTGTTCAATCATCGGGGCAGGGACGTTTGCTTTTTGATCGCCCTTGATACGGCTCGACCAGGCCTGCTTCGAGGAGATGCTGTGCCGGGCTGATCCCGCCCCGCAGCGTCAGATCAGCGACAACGCGGCCGAAATATTTGTCGCCCGAGATAGCGGTCAGCGACACCATGTCCTGGCCGTCCATAAGGTCAGTCAGTTCTTCCTTGGCGCGCAAGGCGGCTTTCCGGAATGTCGGGCATTTGGATTTCAGTTCGGCTGCATCGACGCCGCGCAGCCGCACATAGGTACTCACCCTGTGATCCGGCCAAGGCATGGCTTCTACCAGCAGGGTATCGCCATCGACGACCTTGACGAGATGCGCCGTGACCGGACCATCGATCTGCCGGTCGGCAGAATGTCCCGGGGTCGCAGCCACGAGACTGAGGAAAATGATCATATGCGCAGGCTGATTCTGGAGCATTATAGGAACATATTCCAGAAATCTGCCGAGATCAATAGGGAGATATTCCTCAGAAGTCTATGGCGCGACCCTTGATCTCCCAATCGCCAAAGCGAGCGGGATCGGCACCTCCGCGCCCGCCAATCTCCGGCGGCATCGCGTCGGCGGCTTGCCTGCGGCGTCGTTCCTCGGCTTCGGCGAGTGCCCGCTTGGCAGCCGGGCTCAACTCACGTGCTTGTTCTTCCACGCTGACATCGGCTTCACGATCTTCTGACATCATATCGTCCTTTGCTGAGACGGCATTTCATGCGCAAACATTGAAATTGGGGTCGCCGCTTTTTAAATCAACAGTCGGAAACGGCAATAGAATTGCCGTGAGCGCTGCTTTTAGAGGATCACGACATGAATACCATGCGGACTGCCATGCTGGTCGCCTTCATGACCGCCCTCTTCATGGGCGTCGGGTTCCTGATCGGTGGCAGGGGCGGCATGATGATCGCCTTTGTCGTTGCGGCTGGCATGAACTTCTTCTCATACTGGAATTCCGACAAGATGGTGCTCCGGGCCTATCGGGCGCAGGAGGTCGATGAGCGGACGGCGCCGGAGTTCTACATCATGGTCCGGGATCTGGCGCGCAATGCCGGCCTGCCAATGCCGAAGGTCTATGTCTTCGACAATCCCCAGCCGAATGCGTTTGCAACGGGCCGCAATCCGCAAAATGCCGCTGTCGCCGCTTCGACCGGTCTTCTGCAGCGCCTGACACCCGAAGAAGTAGCAGGCGTGATGGCGCATGAACTCGCCCATATCGAGAACCGCGATACGCTGACCATGACGATCACAGCGACACTCGCCGGTGCCATTTCGATGCTGTCGAATTTTGCCTTCCTGTTTTCCAGCGGCCGCGACGATCGCAACAATCCCTTCGGTTTCATCGGGGTCATCGTCGCCATGATCGTGGCACCGCTTGCGGCCATGCTGGTTCAGATGGCGATCAGCCGCACGCGGGAATATGCCGCCGACCGACGCGGGGCCGAGATTTGCGGACAGCCACGCTGGCTCGCATCCGCACTACAGAAGATCGCAGGTGACGCATCGCAGATCGAGAACATGGATGCAGAGCGTAATCCGGCAACGGCCCACATGTTCATCATCAATCCTCTGAACGGGCGGCGGATGGACAATCTGTTCTCCACCCATCCGAACACCCGAAACCGCATCGAGGCGCTTCTGGCGATGACGGATATCCGCTCTGGGGGATCGACGCCGCCGGAGGCCCCTGTTAAGGCAACGCGCACGGCGCGTTCCGTTCCGACCACCGGTTGGGGGCGCGGCAAAGCCGAACCACCTAAAGGACCATGGTCTTGAGCGACACATCGAAGGGTAAACCGAAAAACAAGCACGCCGGAAACAGGAGCCAAGGGGAGAGGTTCTCCCGGCAGTCCATGAAGCCGGGGCTTGAGGCGCGGATCGCCGCGACCCGCATCCTGGCGGCAGTAATCGATCGCAAGACCTCGCTCGACGGGATGCTTGACCCGGAGCATGGCAATCCGGCCTTTTTGCCGCTGAACGACGCCGATCGCGGCCTCGTCAAGGCGATCCTTCAGAGCGCGCTCAGACATCTGCCTCGGATCGACGCCATCATTGGACAGCTCCTGGATAATCCGCTGCCGGAAGGCGCCAGATCGCTCCACCATCTGCTGGTCGTGGCCGCCGCGCAGATGCTCTATCTCGACGTTCCGGACCATTCTGCGGTGGACCTTGCGGTCGAGCAGGCAACTGGCGATCCGCGCAGCCGCCGTTTCGCCAAGCTGGTCAATGCCATCCTGCGGCGGATCGGTCGGGAGAAGACCGCCCTGCTCGCATCCGTAGAGGATCTTCCCTGCATGCCCGGCTGGTTCATGCAGCGGTTGGCGGACGTGTATGGGGAAGAGCATGCGCTGGCCATCGCCGCATCACAGCTTGAGCCCCCGACGATCGACCTTACCGTGAAGAGCGATGCGAAAGGCTGGGCGGAGCGGCTCGGCGGACAAGTCATGCCGACCGGCAGCATCCGGCTCGATCGTTTTCGGGGGTCGATCCCCTCGCTCGAAGGCTTCGATGAAGGCGCCTGGTGGGTTCAGGATGCCGCTGCCGCCCTTCCGGCACAGTTGTTCGGAGATCTTTCCGGAAAACGCGTCGCGGATCTCTGTGCCGCACCCGGTGGCAAGACCGCTCAGCTGGTGATGGCGGGCGGCGATGTCGTCGCCGTCGAACAGTCCAAATCGCGGCTGAAGCGGCTCGAAGGCAATCTCGCGCGGCTCGGCCTCTCGGCCGAAGTTCGCTGCGTCAATCTCCTCGCCCTGGATGCGGCTGAGAGTTTTGATGCCATCTTGCTGGATGCTCCCTGCTCTTCCACCGGCACGACGCGCCGTCACCCTGACGTGCTCTGGACAAAGGAGCTCAGCGACATCACGAAACTCGCTTCCGTGCAGGAAGGCCTGCTTCGGCACGCCCTCACGCTGCTGAAGCCCGGCGGACGGCTGGTCTTTTCGAATTGTTCGATCGATCCGACCGAGGGTGAAGATGTCGTCTCTCGTGTCCTCGCAGACGATACCGGCTTGCGGCTGGTGCCGATCAATCCGGCGGACTGGCCGGGTCTGGAGGCTGCGCTCACGCCGAAGGGTGAGTTTCGAACAACGCCCGCCATGTTGCCGGACCTTGGTGGCCTGGACGGCTTCTACGCAGCGGTCATTGCTAAAATTTAACTAATATCTGAATAAACCTATTGGGAAGGCCGATCTTCCCGCCGTCCCTGCTCCGCAGGTACGTCGTATGTCGCTATGTAACGGGATTGCGCGTCTGACTTCAAGCGTCAGATGTGAAACCGCCGGATCATTGCGATCCCATCGACAGGATGCAGAATGCGATTTGCCGATCGCCGCAAGCTGGTCACACTGCACGTCGCCGAAGGGTGGCGTCGGTTGCGGCTGGCAGCTGCGATTTCCAGGCCAACCAGCCTTTCATCCGGCAGCTTCCGAGTCACTCGTGTCATCGTTGCACCTACCGATCTGAGGGCAGTGGACCCCTTCGTCGCCGAAGAGATTCTGAGTGGTCGCTTTCCGCTTGCCGGGCGGGTGCTCGACACCGATGGCCAGTCACCGTTCACGCTCGAGCTGCCGTCATTGCAGTTTGCCCGGCGGCTGCACGGATTCGGATGGCTACGTCATATGCGGGCAAACAAGTCTACCGACACTTGCGCCCATGCACGGGCGATCGTGGACCAATGGATTTCCATGCATGGAGGTCGTGCCGCTGGCGTTGCCTGGGAGCCTGATGTCGTTTCACGCCGCATCATCAGCTGGCTCTCGCATTCGCCGGTCGTGCTGCAAGACGCCGAGGCCGGCTTCTATCGCCGCTTCACGGCATCCCTTAGTCAGCAGGTGCGGTATCTTCAGCGTCGTGTCGGTTCACTGCCCGAGGGGCTGCCGCGGCTGAAGGCGCGGATTGCCATCGCCATGGCGTCCATTGCCGCAGAAGCGCGTCCTGCAGCCGTGCGCCGTGCGGGGCGTTTGCTGGACCGGGAGTTGGAGCGGCAGGTCCTGCCCGATGGCAGCCACTACTCACGCAACCCGCAAGCCTCGGTGGATCTGCTGTTTGATCTTCTGCCGTTGCGACAGAGCTATATCAATCTCGGCCACGATGTTCCGCCGAAACTCATTCCCGTCATTGATCGGATCTATCCGGCGGTACGGTTCTTCCGACACAGCAGCGGTGATCTGGCTCTCTTCAACGGCGCCAGTTCCTCACTGGCGACCGATCTGATGAGCGTCTTGCGCTATGACGAAACCGCAGGGCAACCGTTCAAGGCTCTCCCGCATGGCGGCTATCATCGGCTGGCCGGTGGGGAAACGATCATTCTCGTCGATGCGGGAACCCCCCTCTCCGCGCGTCTCTCCGCCACGGCGCATGCCGGCTGTCTCTCGTTCGAGCTGTCCTCCGGGCGCAATCGCTTCATCATCAACAGCGGTTCACCCCGCTTTGCAGGTGAGCGTCTTCGCCAGCTCGCCCGAACGACTGCGGCACATAGCACGCTTTGCATCGGGGATGTCTCTTCGGCGCGGATCGCGCGTGCCTCCCATCTCGGTCCGATCATGTTGTCCGGACCCAGCAGGATCACCGTCGATCGGCAAACTGGTCCTGACGGAAGTGACCGTTTGTCGGCGCGCCATGATGGATATCTCGAGCGCTTCGGCGTTGTGCACGAACGGGAGATCCGCATCAACGAGCAGGGCACCAAGATCGCCGGACGAGACCGGCTCCTGCTTCCCGATGGGCTCCCGACCGCCAATCTTCCGGACGCGGAGGTCGTCGCACGCTTTCACATCCATCCATCGATCACCCTTGAAAGATCTGATGATAGAAAGGTCAGGCTGGTTGCTCCCGACGGAGAAAGTTGGACGTTTTCCATCCCTGTGGGCCATCTGGCCATTACTGAAGACGTCTTCTTTGCGGACGTGTCGGGCATCCGCCAGTCGCAGCAACTCGAGATCCTCTTCGAGGGGGCGGAAATTCGCTGGTTTCTTGCCCATCACGCTTAAAGGCGGTGATCTTGCGGTTTCATCGGGGATGAAGCTGTGCTAGGCGGCGGCATCGCGCCCGCTGCCGCTTTTCCGGGCGCCTGCCAGCTCGGAGTGTGAACAATGGCCGTCGTATCCAAGAAGATCCCCGCCCCCGACCTCGTGCGTGTCCGCACCGCACTTCTTTCCGTGTCCGACAAGACCGGCATCGTCGAGTTCGCGAAGGCCTTGCATGAACGTGGTGTCCGACTGCTTTCGACCGGCGGCACGCACAAGTCTCTGGCAGCGGCCGGCCTGCCTGTCACCGATGTATCCGAAATCACGGGATTCCCGGAAATCATGGATGGGCGCGTCAAAACCCTGCATCCGCTCGTGCATGGTGGCCTTCTCTCCATCCGTGACGATGCCGAGCATGTCGAGGCTATGAAGGCGCATGGTATCGAGGCCATCGACCTCTCGGTCATCAACCTCTATCCGTTCGAGCAGGTTCGCGCAGCTGGCGGCGATTATCCGACCACGGTGGAGAATATCGACATCGGTGGCCCGGCGATGATCCGCGCTTCGGCGAAGAACCATGCCTATGTCACCGTCGTCACGGATGCGGCCGACTATTCCGATGTCGTTGCAGCACTTGCCGAAAACGACGGCCAGACGACCTATGCTCTGCGCCAGAGACTGGCCGCGAAGGCCTATGCGCGCACGGCTGCCTACGATGCTGCGATCTCGAACTGGTTCGCCGAGGCGCTCGAGATCGAGATGCCGGCTTACCGTGTCGTCGGCGGTGTCCTGAAGGAAAAGATGCGCTATGGCGAGAACCCGCATCAGAGCGCCGGTTTCTACGTGAGCGGAGACAACCGTCCGGGTGTTGCAACCGCTGCCCTGCTCCAGGGCAAGCAGCTCTCTTACAACAACATCAACGACACCGATGCAGCCTTCGAACTGGTCGCCGAATTCCCTCCGGAGAATGGCCCGACCTGCGCGATCATCAAGCATGCCAATCCTTGCGGCGTTGCGACCGGCGCGAGCCTCGTCGAAGCTTACAAGCGCGCACTGGCCTGCGACAGCACCTCGGCATTCGGCGGCATCATCGCCTTGAACCAGATCCTCGACGCCGAAACGGCCCAGGAAATCGTCAAGCTCTTCACAGAAGTGATCATCGCGCCGCAGGTGACGGATGAAGCCAAGGCGATCATTGCTGCCAAGCCGAACCTGCGACTGCTGACGACCGGCGCCCTGCCGGACCCTCGCTCGCGCGGCATCATGGCAAAGACGGTCTCCGGTGGTCTGCTCGTGCAGAGCCGCGACAATGTCATGGTCGAGGATCTCGACCTGAAGGTGGTGACCAAGCGCGCGCCCACCCCGACCGAGCTCGAGGATATGAAGTTTGCCTTCAAGATTGCCAAGCATGTGAAGTCGAATGCGGTGATCTATGCGAAGGACGGTCAGACGGCCGGCATTGGCGCCGGCCAGATGAGCCGCGTCGACTCGGCCCGGATCGCGGCTCTCAAGGCGGAGGATGCGGCAAAGGCGCTCGGACTGTCCGTCCCGCTGACGAAGGGATCTGCGGTGGCTTCGGAGGCCTTCTATCCCTTTGCCGACGGTCTGCTGGCTGCGATTGCTGCAGGCGCGACCGCCGTCATCCAGCCGGGCGGCTCCATGCGCGACGAGGAGGTCATCGCTGCTGCTAACGAACATGGCGTCGCCATGGTCTTTACCGGCGTTCGCCATTTCCGCCACTGAGCGGCGTCCCGGAAATGCAAAGGGGCCGGCGGAGTGATCCGCCGGCCCTTCTCGTTCATCAGGACAAAGGCCTATCGATCCTTCGCCGGATAGCTCGTCTGCCAAAGCATGACCAGACCGCCGATCAGGAAAATCAACAGGGTTGCCATGCCAGCGCGTGCCGAGCCGGACCATGCTGTGACGACCGAGAAGGATAGCGTGGCGAGGAAGCTGGTGGCTCGCCCGGACAGGGAATAGATGCCGAAGTAGCGGCCCGCCTCATGCAGTTCGACGCTTCGCGCGAGATAGGAGCGGGATGAGGCTTGAACGGGTCCGAAGGACATACCGATCAGGAGGCCGTAGAGGATGTAGGCCTTCTCGGCCGGCGTGGCGAAGAGGCCATCCGTTCCGGAAATGGGCAAGCTCACCAGTCCGAAGAGCGTGAAATCGACGCCGGTCGAGATGATCCCGAAGGTCGCGAGAATGAGCAAGGTGAGGGCCACGAGGACGACGAGTTTGGAGCCCAGTGCCCTGTCCACGCGGCCGGCGACGAGGCAGCCGAAGATCGCGACGACATTCAGAATGATCCCGTAAATGCCGATCTCCATGGTCGACCAGCCGAACATGGCGGCCGCAAACACACCGCCCAGCACGAGAAGACCATTGACCCCGTCCTGATAGATCATGCGCGCAATCAGGAAACGCAGAATGTTGCTCCGATGGCGGAGTTCACCCAGGGTCGACCGGATCTCGCGAAGACCTGAACGGATAGCCGAACCGAGTGGTTTTCCCTTTGCCGCATCGGGCGTGAACAGAAACATCGGCAGGATGAAGAGGAAATACCAGACTGCCGAAATGGGACCCGTGATACGGGCGTCCTCGCCGGCCGCCGGATCAAGCCCGAAAAGCGGATCCATGCCGATCAAGGTCTTGCCGGTGGTCGGGCTGCCCGCGAGGAAGAGAACGACAAAGATCAGCACGATCATGCCGCCCATGTAGCCAAGTCCCCAGGCGATGTTGGAAACGCGTCCGACATCCTGCTGGCTGACGAGGCGCGGCATCATCGAATCGTTGAAGACGATGGAGAATTCCGCCGCGACACTCGCGAGGATGACCAAGAGCATCACAAAAGCCACGGATGAGCCTGGTGCGGCTGTCCAGAGAAGGGCGAGGCAGATGATCTTGATGACGGCGAAGAAGGCGATCCAGGGTTTCCGGGCCCCGGATTCATCCGCGATCGAGCCAAGGATCGGCGCGAGCAGCGCAATGATGACACCGGATATGGTCGCCGCATTGCTCCAGGCGGTCTGCGCGCTGACAGGATCATCCGTCATGCGCGCGACGAAATAGGGGCCGAAGATAAAGGTCGTCACGACAGTGAAGAAAGGCTGGGCCGCCCAGTCGAAAAACATCCAACCACGGACCCCTCTGTCGATGGGGCCGTGGCTGGATTTTACGTCTGCACTTGTCGTCACGCGCACCCCCAAAAGGCTCTCAGGTGCGGACAGTGTCACCTCACGTGGTCTTGTGCAAGATCGCCGAGAAGCCCGGCTGCGACCGCAAGTTTGGAGATGCTCGGTTCACCGCTGTCGACGATCGAAGCGAGTTCCTTGCCAATGCGCTCGACCCTGGTCTTGTCGGTGGCGATCCATGCTTCGACCGGCTGTGCTTCCTTGCCATGGCTGGTCAGGGCTGCACAGACGATCTGACGGCGGGCCTGGCCGATCCGATCGAGACTGCGTGTGAGCGCCAGGCTGTCGTAATGGTCCGTCGCCTGGATGCGCCCGGCATTTTCAACAATACGACCGATGCGGAAGGCCTCCGACACGGCGAAGAAACCGCGCATTGCCGTCGCGAAGTCGGCGCTGGTCCTCTCCGCGATCTGCAGGATCTCCGGCAGGAGTTGCATCGTCTGGAGGTTGACGACTTCGGTAGCCAAGGCCGACGGTGCGCCCGCTTCCTCGAGTTCCGCGATCTGGTCGTCGAAATGCTGCCGTAGCGGGGCGGGAACTGTCTTCTTGAAGACCGGCTCTGCGGCCGCAACGGCGGACGTCAGCTGAGCAACTGCGTCACCTACGGCTCCCTTGGCGAGGCCCGTGTCGATCAGCAGCCGGGTCATTGCGGAGTAGACCTCGGAAACGATCGCATAGAGCCTGTTCTGCGTGCGCCCGGGGATCTTCGCGTCCAGGGCGTCGATCTTGTCCCAGAGCGCAGTCAGGCCGAGGGCGTCTCGGGTCACGAGTGCTGCCTTGACGACTTCGTCCGGGGAGCTGCCGGTCGCGTCGCAGACTGATACCACAAAGCCCGGACCACCGCGGTTGATCGCATGATTGGCGAGCACCGTCGCGATGATTTCCCGGCGCAGCCGATGGCTGGCGATATCCGCCCCGAAGGTCTTGCGCATCGCGGCGGGGAAATAGTTGGCGAGCGTCGTTTCGCAGTAGGGATCATCCGGCAATGCGGATTCGATCAGCTGGTCGAAAAGGACGATCTTTGCATAGGAGAGAAGCACACCGATTTCCGGCCGGGTCAGAGCCTTGCCGGAGACATACCGTTCGGCAACGGCAGCAGCATCCGGAAGCATCTCGACCTTGCGATTGAGGCGCCCCATGCCCTCGAGATAGTCCATCAGACGGCTCAGTTCCTCGCGATTGCCTGCCTCCTTGGCTTCCGTCAACGAGATCGCAAGCGACTGAAGATAGTTGTTGCGCAGGACGAGACCGCCAACTTCATCCGTCATTTGTGCCAGCAGAACATTGCGCTTCTCGCGGGGCAGGCGGCCATCCAGCATGGCCGGGCTCAGCGCGATCTTGATGTTGACCTCGACGTCGGAGGAGTTCACGCCTGCCGAATTGTCGATCGCGTCCGAATTGCATCGCCCACCATTCAAGGCATAGGCAATGCGGCCCTTTTGCGTGACGCCAAGGTTGGCGCCCTCGCCAATGACCTTGGCGCGGACGTCGGTCGCATTGATGCGGATCGCGTCATTTGCGCGGTCGCCGACTTCTGCATCCGCTTCTGCTGCTGCCTTGATATAGGTACCGATGCCACCGAACCAGAGAAGGTCGACCGGTGCCTTCAGGATGGCCGTCATGATATCCATCGGCGTGGCGGTTGCGCTTCCCAGTCCGATGGCGGCGGCGGCTTCCGGCGTCAATCTGACGGATTTTTCGGAACGCGAGATGATCATGGCGCCGGGCGACAGGGTGGATCGGTCATAATCCTGCCAGCTGGAGCGCGGCAGGTCGAACATGCGCTTGCGCTCCGCAAAGGAGATAGCCGGATCCGGATTGGGGTCGATGAAGATATCGCGGTGGTCGAAGGCTGCGACCAATCTGATCTTTTCCGAGAGCAGCATGCCATTGCCGAAAACGTCGCCCGACATATCGCCGACGCCGGCAACCTCAAAGGGTGTCGTCTGGATGTCCGTGTCGATTTCGCGGAAGTGTCGCTTGACCGTTTCCCACGCGCCGCGTGCTGTGATGCCCATCTTCTTGTGGTCATAGCCGGCCGACCCACCCGACGCGAAGGCGTCGTCAAGCCAGAAGCCCGCCTCCTGCGCGAGACCATTTGCGGTGTCGGAAAAGGTTGCCGTGCCCTTGTCGGCCGCAACGACGAAATAGGGGTCGTCTCCATCCGGACGCAGGGTGTTGGATGGGGGGACGATCTCGCCAGCGACGATGTTGTCGGTGATCGACAGCAGGGTGCGGATATAGGTCTTGTAAGCCTCCGTGCCGGCTGCAAACCAGGCTTCACGGTTGCTGGCCGGCGGCAATTGCTTCGGGAAGAAGCCCCCTTTGGCACCCACCGGTACGATGACGGCGTTCTTCACCTGCTGGGCCTTGACCAAACCGAGAACTTCCGTCCGGTAATCCTGGGCGCGATCCGACCATCGGAGGCCACCTCGGGCGACCTTGCCGAAGCGAAGATGCACGCCTTCGACCTCGACGCCGTAGATGAAGATCTCACGGAAGGGGCGCGGTTCCGGCAGGCCCTCCAGCTTGTGTGGATCAAACTTGAATGCGAGCATGGGTCGCTCGCTCTGCTGATAGCCCTTCTGGAAGAAGTTGGTGCGCAGCGTCGCCTCGATCGCGTTGATATAGCGACGCAGGATGCGGTCCTCGTCGAGGCTCTTGACGTCCGTCAGCTTCGTTTCTAGTCCCTGCAGAAGCTCGGCCTGCCGATTCTTGCGGACCTTGTCCGCCAGGCTGACGTCGAAGCGACTGCGGAACAAAGTGACGAGATCGGCTGCGATCGCAGGATGCTTCGCGAGTGTTTCCGCCATGTAGGTCAGAGAATAGACCGCACCGGCCTGACGGAGATAGGCGGCGTAGGCCCTGAGTACCGAAGCCTCGCGGGCGTTTACACCAGCTGCGAGGATCAGGCGATTGAAGGCATCATTGTCGACTGCGCCCGTGAAGGCTGCGATGAATGCTTCCTCCACCTGCGTGCCATGCCGCGCGATGTCGAAGGCCAAGCCGTCCGGTGTCTGCAATTCCATGTCGTGCAGAACGACGCTCGGCTGCGCTTCACCGGACTGCTTGATGTCGATGTCGAAGGTCCGTTCACTGATGACGCGGAAGCCGAGGTTTTCGAGAAGCGGCACGCGGCGAGAAAGCGGCAGATGATCTCCGGCATGGAAGATCTTGAGGTAGAGCAACGGCCTGTGCTCTCCTGCCACCTGATGGAATTCCAGTGAAAGTGGCGCTCCGGCGATGCAAGCCTTGATGTGCTTCAGGTCGCTGACGGCCTCTTCTGGGGTAAAGGCTTCCTGGAAAGCCTGCCCCACGTCGAGCACGGGCGCAGCGGCCCCGGCCAGCGCTGTGAAGCGGTCCGTCCAGCGGGCTGTGATCTCGCGCACGGCGTCTTCGAGGGTCGCCTGGGGGATCTGCGGCGTGGCACCCTCGCGTCGGCCTATGATGATGTGCACACGCGCCACGCCGCCTTCCGGGAAAGCCGGATAGAAGGCGGAGACATGGCCCTTGTAGACCGACTGGAAATAGAGACCGATCTTCTCGCGGACCATGGAATTATAGTCTTCGCGTGGCACATAGACGATCAGGGAGACGAAACGGTCGAAATGGTCGATGCGCGGTAGGACGCGAACACGCGGGCGCTCCGACAGATCGTTGATCTGTTCACAGAACTTGGCGAGAAGATCCGGGGTGATCTGGAAGAGGTCGTCGCGCGGATAGTTTTCCAGCGTGTTCTGCAGCATGCGGCCGGAATGGCTCCGCGGATCGAAATCGAAGTAGGAGACGACCTTCTCGACCTTCGCCCTCAGGAGCGGGATCTGATTGACGGATCTCGTGTAGGCGGTGGCGGTGAAGAGACCGACGATGCGGAGCTCTCCCACGACCTTGCCGTTCGGCCCGAACCGCTTGATGCCGATGTAGTCCATATAGGCCCGGCGATGAACGACCGATTTGACGTTGGCCTTGGTGACGATGAGGAAGTCCGGTCCCTGCAGGAAGGCCAGAATTTCCGGCGTGGTCGTCACATGGTTTTGTCCCTGGCGAAGTACCAGAACATTCGGATCCGAGAGTATTCCGAGGCCACTGCCCTTGTCGCGCTCGACGGTCGCGTCGGCGCCGTCGCCCGAATAGACATATTCGCGCATGCCAAGGAAGGTGAAGTTGTTGTTGCGCAGCCATTCCAGAAACGCGACCGCCTCGTCGCGCTCCGCTTCGCTTCTGCCGGCGGAGAGGTCTCGCAATTCCGAGAGAGCGTTCTCGAGCAGGTTGAGCATCGGCTTCCAGTCGGTCGACGCCATCTTGACCTGGCCGAGCACGTGCTGGAGCCTGTGGATGAGATCAGTGGATTGTTCGGCAGTCAGGGGCGCCAGATGCAGCTGGATATAGCTCACCTTGATCGCACCTTCCGGATCCGAGTCCGGATTCGACAGCGAGATGTCACCACGTGGGGCCACCGCCAGGATCGGATGCACCGCCATGTAGATGTCGCGATAGTGGCTGGTGACCTCGCCCATCAGCGAATCGTAGAGGAAGGATTTGTTGTGATCGACGATCGACAGCACGCTCACGGGAATGCCGAGGGGGCTTACTCCGTCGATGGCCTCGATCCGGATATGGGGGCTCTGGCGGTCCCAGCCCGCGATATCGCTGGCTGCCCTGGCAGCGGAGCGGGCGAGCATGGACGCGTCATATCGGTCGATATCGTCGTTGCTGGCCCGGCCGAAGATCACGGAGGGTGCGATGAATTTCTCTCCGAAACCGCGTGCCGTCTCCTCCGCCCCCGCCAGAAGTTCGTCCCGCTTGGTGATGCCAGTCCTGCCCATTTTCCCCTCCGAAGCTCGCGCCGTTTCGCGTAATGTCGCGCAAATGATTTGCGAAAGTATGTATGGATCATGCATGTGAAAAAATCAGGCAAAAATATGCGGTCAAAGCTAGATTTTTCGAGAAAATTTGTCATTAAAACCGGATATGACGGCCCGAACGTCTGTCTGCCCTACGGAATTTCGTAAAATGAACCCAAAATCCGATGGTGCCGTCATCGTCATATCCAGTCACGTCGTTCGTGGATCGGTAGGCAACCGGGCGGCAGTCTTCGCGCTGGAAACTCTTGGCCGTCCGGTCTGGGCTCTGCCCACCATCGTCCTTCCCTGGCATCCGGGCCATGGACCTTCCACGCGTCTGCGCTTCTCCGATGACGACTTTGACCATGCCATCGATGATCTGATCAGATCTCCGTGGCTCGGTGAAGTCTCGGCAATCCTGTCGGGCTACTTCGGCTCGTCGCGCCAACCGGCCGCGGTAGAGCGTCTCGTCACGGCCGCTAGGCAACAGAATCCCGATCTCATCTATGTCTGCGACCCGGTGATGGGAGACCTCGGAGGCCTATATGTTCCCGTCGAAACCGCTTCGGCAATCCGTGACCACCTGATCCCGCTGGCTGATATCGCTACGCCCAACCGCTACGAGCTGCAATGGCTCACCGGCGGCGTCGAACTCTCGAGCAATCAGGCCATCATCAATGCAGCGCTGACGCTCGGACCGAAACGCATGCTGGTTACCTCGGCCGTTCCCATGATGGCCGGTGGCACCGGCAATCTCCTGCTCAGCGGCCGTTCCGCGCTGCTTGCAGAACACAGGCTCATCGATAATCCGCCGAACGGCCTCGGCGATCTGCTTGCCGCGGTCTTCCTCGCCCGCCTTCTGGATGGCATGGATGAAGAAAAGGCGCTTCAGACGGCGACCGCCAGTGTCTTCGAAATCCTTGCCCGTACGGCAAAGCGGGGGAGTGACGAGCTTGCCCTGGAGAGCGATTCCTCAAGCCTTTCGACGCCTATGGCCATGGTGCAGATCCGGCGGCTGATGCACCCTGCTCAGCGCAAGCCCGTCAGGCCGCAATGACACGAGCGTGAAAACGGCGTTTCGCACGTGTTGCCATGGCCTTTCATGCGCTGTAATCGATAGCCATGAGCCATTTTCCTTCTGCACTCCTCACCGGCTATCGCAACTTCATGGGCGGCCGATATCTCGACCAGCGCGATCGGTATCGGGCGCTCGCCGAGCAGGGGCAACAGCCGCACACGCTCGTGGTCGCCTGCTGTGACTCGCGCGCCGCGCCGGAGATGATCTTCGATTCCGTCCCGGGTGAGCTCTTCGTCGTTCGCAACGTGGCGAACATGGTGCCGCCCTACGAGCCCGATGGACAGTATCACTCGACCTCGGCCGCGCTCGAATTTGCCGTGCAGGCGCTCAGGGTTCGCGACATCATCGTCATGGGCCACGGCCGCTGCGGCGGTATCAAGGCGGCGCTGGATCCGAATTCCGAGCCGCTGTCGCCGGGCGACTTCATCGGTAAATGGATGAACCTGGTCGCGCCGGCAGCGGAGCAGATCCAGGGCAACTCCCAAATGACGTCGGGCGAACGTCAGACCGCGCTGGAGCGGATTTCGATCCGCAATTCCATTTCCAATCTGAGGACTTTCCCTTGCGTGCGAATTCTCGAAGAGCGCGGCAAACTTCGCATTCATGGTGCCTGGTTCGACATCAGCAATGGGGAATTGTGGCTGATGGATCCTCAGACGCAGGATTTTACCCGGATCGAACCGGAGGAAATGCTGCCTGCCCAAGTCGCGGATGAAAACTGAACATGAAACGAAAACGGCGGCCTCAGGCCGCCGTTGAAGATTTGAACAGCGCCCGTCTTACTGGGCATCGATCTGCGCGCCGATATAGGCGATTGCCTGCTGATAGACCTTCGCGGCGTTCCAGCCCTGGATGGCGGCAAAATTCGGTTCGCCCTGCTGATAGCCTGCGCCCGGCTGCCAGCCATGACCCCTGAGGAAGTTCGCGGTCGACGCAAGCGCATCCGAGCGCGAACGAACCATGTCGATATGACCGTCGCCATCTCCATCCGTGCCATAGCGGACGACGTTGCGCGGCAGGAACTGTGTCTGGCCGATCTCGCCATGGGCCGCACCCTTGGCGTTCACATCGAGATTGCCGGCCTGGACGAGTTCCAGGGCAGCATAGAACTGGTCTGTGAAGAACTCGCTGCGGCGGCAATCGAAGGCCAGCGTGGCGACGGCAGACAGGGTGTGTTCCTTGCCGAGGAACGAACCGAAGCCAGTCTCCATGCCCCAGATCGCGATCAATGGGCCGGCGGGCACGCCGTAGCGCTGCTCGAGCTTGGAAAACAGCGCGGCGTTGTTCTTCTTCATGGTCTTGCCACGATTGATGATCGTCTGGCCGCCGCGCTTCTGCATGAACTGCTCGAAGGAGAGCTTGAAGCTCTTCTGGCCGCGATCAGCGCTGATCGTGCTGCGGCTGTACTTGACCGTCGAAAAGACCTTGTCGAGCATTCGTGGGCTGAGGCCTTGCGCCGCCGCCTGTTGCTTGAAGGCCGCGCTCCATTCCTCGAAGCCTGCGGAGGTGTTGCTGCAAGTGGCCGCTGCCGCGGATCCTGTGCCAACCACAAGGGCGGCTACGGAAATCAGGGCTGCCGACAGGGTTGATGTCAGTCGCATTCATGCCTCGTTACGGACTGTGGATCGGGTCGATTCGGCCGCACCATGCCAGCGAATGTGGATCCTGTCATCCATCTGACGCTAATGTAAGGCTTCGTCGGTCTCAAATTAAATCACATTCGCCTGAAAGGGCGGGCAAAGGCTTCCCGATAAGCACCGGGAAGCCTTGAGTAGCCAATCAGGCAGCGGCGCGCGGCTTGATCAGGCCGCGATTGACCAGAAGTTCGGCAATCTGGATGGCGTTCAGGGCGGCACCCTTGCGCAGGTTGTCGGAGACAATCCACATGTTGAGGCCGTTCTCGACAGTGGCGTCTTCACGGATGCGGGAGATGTAGGTCGCATCTTCGCCAGCGCATTCGACCGGAGTGATGTAGCCACCATTTTCATGCTTGTCGATAACGAGGCAGCCTGGAGCGTCGCGCAGGATGTCGCGGGCCTGGTCTGCGGTGATCTCGTTTTCGAACTCGATGTTGACCGATTCCGAATGCCCAATGAAGACCGGGACGCGCACGGCTGTGCAGGTTACCTTGATCTTGGTGTCGAGCATCTTCTTGGTTTCGGCCAGAACCTTCCATTCTTCCTTTGTGTAGCCGTCTTCCATGAAGCTATCGATGTGCGGAATGACGTTGAAGGCGATGCGCTTTGTGAACTTCTTCGCCTCGACCGGGTCGGCCACGAAGACGGCGCGAGTCTGCCGGAAGAGTTCGTCCATGCCTTCCTTGCCGGCGCCGGAAACGGACTGATAGGTCGAGACGACGACGCGCTTGATCTTGGCAAAGTCGTGCAACGGCTTCAGAGCGACGACGAGCTGGGCGGTCGAGCAATTCGGGTTCGCGATGATGTTGCGCTTCTTGAAGTCGACGATGGCATCCGGGTTTACTTCCGGAACGATCAGGGGAACGTCGGAATCGTAGCGCCAGGCCGAGGAGTTGTCGATGACGACGCAACCTTGCGCGCCGATCTTCGGCGACCACTTCTGCGAGATCGTTCCGCCCGCCGACATCAGGCAAATGTCGGTGTCGGAAAAATCGTAGTTGTCGAGGTTGGAAACCTTCAGAACCTTGTCACCGAAGGAGACTTCCGTGCCCTGGGAACGAGCCGAGGCCAGTGCCACGACTTCCGATGCGGGGAAACCACGTTCCGAAAGGATGTTCAGCATTTCGCGACCGACATTGCCGGTGGCGCCTACGACTGCAATCTTGAAACCCATGTCAATGCTCTCTTTCTGTCTCTCCTCGGGTGGTGAGGGGGAAGCTCGCGACGGGTACGCAACCTTCCTTGTCCCCGGCCGTGCCGGGGAGAGAGCGGTGGCCGAAGACGTCAGACGGTTTTCGTCGTCGTTTTGGCCTTGGTCGTGGATGCAAGAGAAAGGCATGCGCCACCCGCAGCTGAGCGCCGCAGGCTATGGAAGACCGCAAAGGGTTGCCCGAAAGCGTGCATGGACCGAATTCCTCTTCGCGGCGAGGCATTACAAGGTTTTCGGCGCGAGTCAAGCCGAGCGCAGGCCTGCTTCGGCGAAAAGCTGAAGCCGACCGGTTGAGCAGCCCGTTGTCACCGTGACATGCTCGCGCTTGTCTGGACATTTCCGGCGTGAAAGAACGGCGGTGATCACCGGAGTGTATTGCATGAGCGTTGAAATTCGTGAGTTGAGAAGCGAAGACCTTTCTTCCGTTACGGAGATCTACGCCGACGCCGTGTTGCACGGGACTGCGAGTTATGAGCTCACGCCGCCCGACCTCGGTGAGATGTCATCGCGCTATAGTACCCTCAAGGATAGGGGATATCCCTATCTGGCGGCCGTCGATGCCAGTGGTCAGTTGCTGGGTTATGCCTATGGATCCGCCTTCCGGACTCGGCCTGCCTATCGATGGCTTGTGGAAGACTCAATCTATGTTCATTCCTCGGCTCGTGGGCGCGGCGTTGGAAAAGCCCTGCTCGTCAGGCTGCTCGATCAATGCGAGGCGTTGGGGTTCCGGCAAATGGTGGCCGTGATCGGCGGCGCAAGCGAGGTTTCCATGGCCCTGCATTGCAGCTGCGGGTTCGATCTCGCTGGTCGGTTGAATGCAACGGGCTTCAAGCACGGATCATGGCTCGATACTGTCTTCATGCAGAAGGCATTGGGCGAGGGCGCTAGGACGCTGCCGGATCTCTCGTCCTATCCCGGCACGATGGGCTGAGCCGCAGTCTTCAATCCAGGGCCTTCAGCGCTTTGTCGAAGATCTTCAGTACCTGACGCAGGTCATGGCCGCGTTTTAAAATGCGTCCGTCGGTGGCGACAACGGAAAAAGCGCCCTGCTTGGCGGCGAGCTTCGGATTTTTTTCAATTCGATAGAGTGGAAATTCGCCCGATCTCTTGAAGACGGAAAATACCGCCTTGTCCTTCAGATGATCGATCGCATAATCGCGCCACTCTCCCTCACCGACCATGAGGCCGTAGATCCAAAGTATGGCGTCGAGTTCGCGTCGGTGGAAGGTGACGGGTAAAGGGTCGACCGCTTGTCTGTAGATACCCAGATCGACAACGGAGGCGGCTGTTCTGTCTGCCCCCTCGTCGTCATGGCGCGGCCCGTCCGGCTGCTCTGTCATCAATGCTCCACGAGCTCCAATTCATGACGGATGGGTGACAGTGTGCCTGACACGCCCGAAATTGCAAGCTTGTCGGGCACTGGGTTTGCCTGCCCGGGCGCGTCAGCGGCTTCTACTCAGGAAGTGACCTAGCAGGAGTTCGCGCAGACGTGCTGCGATCGGTGACAGGCGCTTACCACTCAGAGTGATCAGGTGGTATGGGGTCACCTCGATCGGTGTGTCCAGTCGCAGCGTGGTCAGATCGCCGACGGGTGTCTGGCGACAGAGAAGGTCCGAGACCTCGCGTGACATGGGTGCGATCGCGTTGGAGGAGGCCAGCATCGCAATCATGACGAGCAGCGAGGTCGTATTGACGATGTTGCGCGGAATTGGTGCGCCTTCCTCGATGAAGACGTTCTCGACGGCTTGCCGCAGCGGCGTGCCGGGTGCCTGCATCACCCAGGGGAAGTGCGTCATGTCGGATATATTGAGCCTGTCGACATTGACGAGAGGGTGCGTGCGGTGAACGACGATCTCCACCTCTTCCATCGTCGCGCCTTCGACGTGAAACTGACGTGCGTCGATGCCGGCGGGAATTCTGCCCAGCACGAAGTCGTACTGGCCCGACAGCAGGTCGCGGATCATCTCGCCGCTGGGCGCAACATCGACGTGGATGTCGACGGTCGATGCCTCCGCCTTGAGGGCGCGGATCGCGGGTACGACATGTCCGACAGCGCCTCCGGTGACTGCGCCGATCCTCACCTTGCCCGTCAGCCCGCGCTGGATTGCTTCCACTTCTCGTGCCGCTTCGCGCATTTCCTCGAGTACGTTTTGTGCCCGGCGGGCCAGCGCGCTGCCGACGGCGGTCGGCTCCATGCCTTTGGGCGTCCGCACGAAGATGGGCGAGCCGACGTAACGCTCGATTTCACCCAGCATGCGCGACGCTGCCGGCTGTGTCAGCGCAAGTTCCTGAGCAGCCAAGCTTAATTGCCCCAGCTCCGCAATGGAGCGAATGAGGTTGAGGTGCTTGGGTTGCAAACGATGTACGTGTATCTCAGCCATAAACGACATATCAACCATGGTATGCAGAAAGTCAAAATAATCATTTGATCGGTATATTGGCCGCGATAAGACTCGCCACGGAGCTGGGGGCTGCCATGTCAGCCGCTCGTTCTTGTCTCAGCGAGTGCCAGGAGGAGCTTGGCCTCGCACGGTATGACCAGGGAGGTTACCATGAAGAAACTTGGCGCCCTGATTGCGTCTTTCGCAATCGGCATCGCATCATTCGCGCCCATGTCCTACGCACAGGACAAGGGTATGGTCGGCATTTCCATGCCGACGAAGACGTCGACCCGCTGGATCTCCGACGGTGAGACCATGGAGAAGCTGTTCAAGGATGCCGGCTACACCCCGGACCTTCAGTTCGCTGACGACGACATTCCGAACCAGCTCGCTCAGATCGAAAACATGGTCACCAAGGGTGCCAAGGTTCTCGTCATCGGCGCCATCGACGGCACGACCCTTTCCGACATTCTGCAGAAGGCTGCCGATGCCGGCGTCAAGGTCATCGCTTATGACCGCCTCATCCGCGATTCCGGCAATGTCGACTATTACGCCACCTTCGACAACTTCCAGGTTGGCGTTCTCCAAGCAACCAGCCTCGTTGACGGCCTGAAGGCGAAGTTCCCGGACACCAAGCCGTGGAACGTCGAACTCTTCGGCGGTTCGCCGGACGACAACAACGCCTTCTTCTTCTACGATGGCGCAATGTCGGTTCTGCAGCCCCTGATCGACAGCGGCGACATCGTCGTCAAGTCGGGCCAGATGGGCATGGACCAGGTCGGCACCCTGCGTTGGGACGGCACCGTCGCCCAGGCTCGCATGGAAAACCTGCTCTCCTCGACCTACACCGAAGACAAGCTGCACGGCGCTCTTTCGCCTTACGACGGTCTCTCGATCGGTATCCTGTCTGCTCTGAAGGGCGTAGGCTACGGTTCTGGCGACATGGTCATGCCGGTCGTTACCGGTCAGGACGCCGAGCTTCCTTCGATCAAGTCGATGCTTGCCGACGAGCAGTATTCGACCGTCTTCAAGGACACGCGCGAACTGGCAAAGGTCGCTGTTTCCATGGTTGACGCCATCATGAGCGGCGGCACTCCGGAAGTGAACGACGAGAAGACCTACAACAATGGTGTGAAGGTCGTTCCGTCCTACCTGCTGAAGCCTGTCGCTCTCGACAAGGCCAATGCCAAGGACGTTCTGGTCGGCGCCGGTTACTACACGGCCGAGCAGATCGACAACTGATCCTCCGGGTCACATCCGGGTCCGCGATTCGTCGCGGACCCATTTTCTATACGCATTGAGGGAGCTCGCGTCTTCGGCTAGATCTTTTAGGGATCGCTGAATCGACGCCGGAATTCTGCACATGGACAACATCATTCTCGAGATGCGTGGCATCACGAAGACATTCCCCGGCGTCAAGGCGCTGGACAATGTCAGCTTCAAGGTGCGCGAGGGCGAGATCCACGCGCTGGTCGGCGAAAACGGTGCCGGCAAGTCGACGCTGATGAAGGTCCTGAGCGGCGTCTATCCCGCCGGGACCTATGACGGCGACATCTACTTCGACGGCCAGGTCCGTCGTTTCGGCCGGATTTCCGACAGTGAGGAACTTGGCATCATCATCATTCACCAGGAGTTGGCTCTCGTACCGCTTCTGTCGATTGCCGAGAACATCTTCCTCGGCAATGAAGTCGCCCAGAAGGGCGTGATCCACTGGCCTCAGACCTTTGCGCGGACGAAAGAGCTGCTGGCGAAGGTGGGTCTGAAGGATGCGCCGTCGACACGCATCACGGACATTGGCGTCGGGAAGCAGCAGCTAGTCGAAATCGCCAAGGCACTTTCGAAGAAGGTTCGCCTGCTGATCCTCGACGAGCCGACCGCCTCGCTGAACGAGACGGATTCGGATGCGCTGCTGACGCTTCTGATGGAATTCCGCAAACAGGGGATGACCTCGATCATCATCTCCCACAAGCTGAACGAAATCCGCAAGGTTGCGGACCAGATCACCATCCTGCGCGACGGGGGCACGGTCGAAACACTCGACTGTCACACGCAGGAAATCACGGAAGACCGGATCATCAAGGGCATGGTCGGCCGTGACATGGAAGACCGCTACCCGAAGCGCGAGCCGAAGATCGGTGGCATGCTGCTCGAGGTGAAGAACTGGAACGTCTTCCACCAGAACCACCGCGATCGCCAGTTCCTGCACGATGTCGCCTTCAATGTGCGTGCCGGCGAAGTCGTCGGTATCGCCGGGCTCATGGGCGCCGGGCGTACCGAGACGGCGATGAGCATCTTCGGCAAGTCCTGGGGTCACAAGATCACCGGCGACGTGCTCATGCATGGCAAGCCAGTCGATGTCTCGACCATCCCGAAGGCGATCGATGCCGGCCTTGCTTATGTTACGGAAGACCGAAAGCATCTCGGTCTCGTGCTGCAGAACAACATCAAGGAAAACACCACGCTCGCCAATCTGAACGGGGTGTCGAGTGGCACGGTCATCGACGACCGCAAGGAAGCCAAGGTGGCTGCCGATTATCGGCAGAAGCTCAGGATCCGGTCACACTCGATCTACCAGGAGGCCGTCAACCTCTCCGGCGGTAACCAGCAGAAGGTTGTTCTGTCGAAGTGGCTGTTCACGAATCCTGAGATCCTGATCCTCGATGAGCCCACGCGCGGCATCGATGTCGGGGCCAAGTTCGAAATCTACACCATCATCAACCAGCTTGCCGCCGAAGGTAAGGGCATTCTGATGATCTCGTCCGAAATGCCCGAGCTGCTCGGCACCTGCGATCGCATCTACGTCATGAACGAAGGACGCATCGTCGCGGAACTGTCCAAGGAAGAAGCAAGCCAAGAGTCCATCATGCGTGCCATCATGCGCTCTGGGGAGAAACACTAATGGCCATCGATACAAGAACCGAAACCCCCAAGGTCTCCGTAGGCGACTACCTGCGCAACAACATCCGCGAATACGGCTTGTTGCTCGCGCTCGTCGTCATCATGTTGCTGTTCCAGTTTCTGACCAATGGCGTTCTCTTCCGCCCGGTCAACATCACCAACCTGGTGCTGCAGAATTCGTTCATCGTCATCATGGCGCTGGGCATGTTGCTGATCATCGTGGCGGGGCATATTGACCTCTCGGTCGGCTCGATCGTCGCCTTTATCGGCGGTTTGTCCGCGATCATGCTGGTGAAGTGGGGCTGGCATTTCTCGCTGGTCGTGCCTCTGTGTCTGGTACTTGGTGGTCTCATGGGTGCCGCCCAGGGCTATTGGGTCGCCTACCAGAAGATCCCGTCCTTCATCGTTACACTGGCCGGCATGCTTGTCTTCCGCGGCCTGACCTATGTCGTGCTCGGCGGCCGCCCGATCGGGCCGTTCCCGAAGGAATTCACGCTGCTGTCGACCGGCTTCATTCCGGATTTCCTCTCCTTCACGGACCCGGCTACGAGCCTGATCAAGAACTATGTTGCTCTGGTCGTCATCGTCGCGCTCGTGGCACTCGCCATTTACTCCGGCATGAAGAACCGCCGGCTGAATGACGAACATGGCAGCGAGAACGAGCCCTTCGTCTTCTTCGCAGCGCAGATGGCGATCATCAGCATCGTCGCGATCTTCCTCGGCTACCAGCTGGCGACCTATCGTGGTCTGCCGAACGTGCTGGTCGTCATGGGCATTCTGATTGCGCTCTATTCCTTCGTCACCACCCGCACGACCATTGGTCGCCGCATCTATGCGCTCGGCGGCAACGAGAAGGCAGCCAAGCTTTCCGGTATCAATACTGAACGTCTCGTCTTCCTGACCTTCGTCAACATGGGCGTGCTTGCGGCTCTCGCCGGCATGATCATCGCGGCTCGCCTCAATTCGGCGACCCCTAAGGCAGGTGTCGGCTTCGAACTCGACGTGATCGCGGCCTGCTTCATCGGCGGTGCCTCGGCGTCCGGCGGCGTCGGCAAGATCACCGGTGCTGTCATCGGCGCCTTCATCATGGGTGTCATGAACAACGGCATGTCGATCATGGGTATCGGCATCGACTACCAGCAGCTCATCAAGGGCCTCGTGCTTTTGGCTGCTGTCTTCTTCGACGTCTACAACAAGAACAAAGCAGTCTGAGGATAGGCTTATGTTTCTCTCGCAATTGAAGACTGGCGGCGTCATCTGCCGCCAGGGTGAGGCCGCGCGCCTTGTCCCAGGTTACAAGACAACTTACGAACTCGCGAAGGCAGCCATTGCTGCCGGCACTGATGTGGCAACCCTCATCGAGAAGCAGGGTGCTGGTGATGCCGTCGATCTCGTCGCTCTGGCGGCCGAAGGCAAGCTGGACTGCCCCGTGCGTCATCCGGATCCGGCTCATATGTACCTGACGGGTACGGGTCTGACACATACCGGTTCGGCATCTGCCCGTGACAGCATGCATGCGGATACCGCTGGCATGAGCGATTCCATGAAGATGTTCCGCATGGGCATGGAAGGCGGCAAGCCGAAGCCCGGCGAAATCGGCGTCCAGCCGGAATGGTTCTACAAGGGCAACGGCTTCAACGCAGTTGCGCCTGGCGAAGACCTCGTCTCGCCATCTTTCGCGCTCGATGGTGGTGAAGAGCCGGAAATGGCCGGTTACTACATCATCGGCGACGACGGGACCGCGCATCGCCTCGGCTTTTCGGTCGCCAACGAATTCTCCGACCACGTGACCGAGAAGATCAACTACCTCTTCCTCGCACACTCCAAGCTGCGTCCGGCCTCCTTCGGTCCGGAACTGCGTGTCGGCGCCCTGCCCGACCACGTCGAAGGCATTTCGCGCATCGTGCGCGCTGGCCAGACCGTCTGGGAAAAGCCGTTCCTCTCGGGTGAGGCCAACATGTCCCACACGATCGCGAACCTGGAGTATCACCACTTCAAGTATGCGCTGTTCTGCCAGCCGGGCGATCTGCACGTGCACATGTACGGGACAGCAACGCTTTCGGTGGCCGACGGCTTCGTCACGCAGGAAGGCGATGTCTTCGAAATCGAGTCCCCGCAATTCGGTCTTCCGCTGCGCAACCGCCTGGCAAAGGCTGCCGCAGAGACCGTCAAGGTGAAGATGCTCTGAGCGGATCGGACAACCGACCCGCCCATTTTCCAGAGACAGGACAAAAGCCATGAGCAAGTTCAAACCGGCGGCCTGGCCGCGCCAACTGAGATCCCAGCATTGGTATGGCGGGACATCCCGCGACACGATCTACCATCGTGGCTGGATGAAGAACCAGGGCCACCCGCACGACCTGTTCGACGGGCGTCCTGTCATCGGCATTCTGAACACATGGTCCGACCTCACCCCCTGCAACGGTCACCTGCGCGAACTCGCTGAAAAGGTGAAGGCCGGGGTCTGGGAAGCCGGTGGTTTCCCGGTCGAAGTTCCGGTCTTTTCGGCGTCGGAAAACACCTTCCGTCCGACGGCGATGATGTATCGCAACCTGGCGGCTCTGGCCGTCGAGGAAGCCATGCGCGGCCAGCCGATCGATGGTGCCGTGCTGCTCGTCGGCTGTGACAAGACAACCCCTTCGCTCGTCATGGGCGCCGCTTCGACCGACATTCCCTCGATTGTCGTTACCGGCGGTCCAATGCTGAACGGCTATTTCCGCGGCGAACGCGTCGGGTCCGGCACGCATCTGTGGAAGTTCTCCGAAGCCGTGAAGGCGGGTGAGATGACCCAGGAGGAGTTCGTCGAAGCCGAAGCCTCGATGTCTCGTTCCAGCGGTACCTGCAACACCATGGGCACGGCCTCGACCATGGCCTCCATGGTCGAAGCCCTCGGCATGGCACTTTCGGGCAACGCCGCGATCCCCGCTGTCGACAGCCGCCGCAAGGTGATGGCCCAGCTTTCCGGTCGCCGGATCGTGCAGATGGTCAAGGATGACCTGAAGCCCTCCGACATCATGACCAAGGAAGCCTTCGAGAACGCCATCCGTGTCAACGGCGCGATCGGCGGCTCGACCAATGCCGTCGTGCATATCCTGGCCATGGCGGGCCGCGTCGGCATCGATCTGACGCTCGACGACTGGGATCGCCTCGGCCGCGACATCCCGACGATCGTCAACCTGATGCCCTCGGGCAAGTACCTCATGGAAGAGTTCTTCTATGCCGGCGGCCTGCCCGTCGTCATCAAGCGTCTCGGCGAAGCCGGCAAGCTCAACAAGGATGCGCTGACCGTCTCGGGCGAAAGCATCTGGGACGAGGTCAAGGACGTTCGCAACTGGAACGAGGATGTCATCCTCCCGGTCGAGAAGGCACTGACGCAGCAGGGTGGTATCGTCGTTCTGCGCGGCAATCTCGCGCCGAAGGGCTGTGTGTTGAAGCCGTCCGCAGCTTCCGCGCACTTGATGAAGCATCGCGGCCGCGCCGTGGTCTTCGAAGACATCGACGACTACAAGGCGAAGATCAACGACGAGGCGCTCGATATCGACGAGACCTGCGTCATGGTGCTGAAGAACTGTGGCCCGCGCGGCTATCCCGGCATGGCCGAAGTCGGCAATATGGGTCTGCCGCCAAAGGTCCTGCGCAAGGGCATCACCGACATGGTCCGCATTTCGGATGCGCGCATGTCCGGCACCGCCTATGGCACCGTTCTCCTGCACACCTCGCCGGAAGCCGCGCGCGGCGGTCCGCTCGCGATCGTCAAGAACGGTGACTTCATCGAGCTCGACGTTGATGCCCGCCGCATTCATCTCGATATCTCCGAGGAAGAAATGCAGCGCCGTCTCGCCGACTGGCGCCCCTCTGTCGAGCCGCCGGCGAGCGGTTATGCCAAGCTCTTCCACGATCATGTCGAGGGCGCGGATACCGGTGCCGATTTCGACTTCCTGAAGGGCTGCCGCGGTTCGCCGGTCGGCAAGGACGCACACTGAGGACCTGACGATGGCAGATCGTATTCCGCTCGCGCTTGTCGGCATCGGCAAGATCGCCCGCGACCAGCACATCCCGTCGATCGAAGGCGGTCAGGACTTCGTCGTTGCCGTCGGCGTCAGCCGTCACGGCAAGGTCGAGGGTGCCGAGAACTTCACCGACTTCGATGCTTTCCTGGCCGCGCGCCCGGACATCAAGGTCGTGTCGCTCTGCACCCCGCCTGAAGTGCGCTTCGACATGGCAAAGGCTGCAATCGCAGCCGGCCGTCATGTCCTGATGGAAAAGCCACCGGCGACCACTTTGGGCGAGGCAGAGGCTCTGACCGAACTTGCTGCCAAGGCTGGCGTCACCTTGTTTGCCACCTGGCACTCGCGCTTTGCGCTCGGTGTCGAGCCCGCTCGGCAGTGGCTTTCCGACAAGGTCATCCAGTCGATTTCGATCGTCTGGAAGGAAGACGTGCGTCGCTGGCATCCCGGCCAGGCCTGGATCTGGGAACCGGGTGGCTTCGGCGTTTTCGATCCCGGTATTAACGCCCTTTCGATCCTCACGGAAATCGTTCCGGGTCATATTATGGTGCAGAACTCGGTTCTTGAGTTCCCCGAAAACAAGAAGCAGCCGATTGCCGCTTCCATCGCCATGCGGACCGTCGAAGGCGCGCCCATCTCGGCCGAATTCGACTGGCGACAGGAAGGACCGCAGACGTGGGATATCACAGTCCAGACGAATGCCGGCGAGCTGCGTCTTTCAAAGGGAGGTTCGGAACTCTATATCGGGGGTAAGGAACAGGCGTCCGGCCCGGACCGCGAATATGCGGGAATCTACGAACGCTTCGCCCATCTCATCCGCTCCCGCCAGAGCGATACCGACTATCAGCCGCTGCGCATCGTGGCGGATTCGTTCCTTTGCGGGGAACGAAAAGTCGTCGCTCACTTCGAAGACTGACATCAAAAGGAGGCCCATCCCATGGCCTATACACCGACTGGAAAACACCTGATCGCCGGCAACTGGGTTGCCAGCACGGATACTTTCACCTCGTCGCCTGCCACGGGCTCCTCCCACACCTTCTCGAAGGGCACCCCTGCGCTCGTCGATCAGGCCGCCAAGGCAGCGGAAGAGGCATTCGAGACCTATGCCTATTCGACGCGCGAAGAACGTGCCGCTTTCCTCGACGCCATCGCCGAGGAAATCGATGCACGCGGTGATGCGATCACCGAGATCGGCTCCCAGGAAACCGGCCTGCCGGAAGCGCGCCTGATCGGCGAGCGTGGCCGTACAGTCGGGCAGCTTCGTCTTTTCGCGGCGCATATCCGCAAGGGCGATTACCTTGACCGTCGTCACGACGAAGCCCTGCCCGATCGCAAGCCGCTGCCACGTCCGGACCTGAAGATGGTCCAGCGTCCGATCGGCCCGGTCGCCGTCTTCGGTGCCTCCAACTTCCCGCTCGCCTTCTCCACGGCTGGCGGTGACACGGCAGCGGCTCTCGCTGCCGGTTGCCCTGTCGTCGTCAAGGCGCATGATGCCCATCCGGGCACGGGCGAAATCGTCGCCTCCGCCATCGATGCCGCCATCAAGCGTTGCGGCGTTCATCCGGGCGTCTTCTCGCTCGTACATGGCGGCAGCCGCGACGTCGGCCAGGCCCTCGTCCAGCATCCGCTGATCAAGGCCGTCGGTTTCACCGGGTCGCTCGGCGGCGGTCGCGCCCTCTTCGATCTCTGCGCGCAGCGTCCGGAGCCGATCCCGTTCTTCGGCGAACTCGGCTCGGTCAACCCGATGTTCATGCTGCCCAAGGCGATCGCCACCCGTGGTGAAGCCATTGCCAAGGGCTGGGTCGGTTCGCTGACCATGGGCGCGGGCCAGTTCTGCACCAATCCGGGGATCGTCGTCCTGCTGAAGGGCGCGGACACCGACAAGTTCGTCGAAACGGCCACTGAATCGCTTTCCGGCGTTGGTCCGCAGACCATGCTGACGGATGGAATCGCCGACGCCTACCGCAAGGGTGCGACGAAAATCGCAGGCACCGAGGGCGTCCGCTCGCTCGTCACTTCTACTTGCGATCTGCGCAATGCAACGCCCTATCTGTTCCAGACGACCGCGAAGGACTGGCTCGACAACCATGTGCTCGGCGAAGAAGTGTTCGGTCCGCTCGGCCTTGTTGTCATCGCCGAGAGCGAAGACGAAATGGTCGCCATGGCACGCAGCCTTTCCGGCCAGCTGACAGCTTCGATGCATCTCGCCGATGGTGACGAGACGCTCGGCAAGCGCCTGATGCCGATTCTGGAGCGCAAGGCTGGTCGCGTGCTCGCCAACGGCTTCCCGACCGGCGTCGAAGTGGCTGATTCCATGGTTCACGGTGGCCCCTACCCTGCGTCGACGAACTTTGGTGCCACGTCTGTCGGCACGCTCTCGATCCGTCGCTTCCTGCGCCCGGTCTGCTTCCAGGACATTCCGGCAGCTCTCCTGCCGATCGATCTCACCTGAGGACATGCCGTGACCCCATCACCGTTTGCCGCGCTCGTCGACTGGGGCACCAGCAACCTTCGAATCTGGCTGACCGACAGCCAGGGCGTGGTGATCGGTGAACGTCAATCTGCAGAGGGTATGGGCAGCCTGGACAAGGCTGCCTATCCCGCCGTTCTTGAGGGGCATCTCACAGCGCTCGGTGCAAACCAGGACCTCCCTGTGGTCATCGCCGGCATGGCGGGCGCCCGCACAGGCTGGCGTGAAGCACCCTATGTGGAGACGCCTGCGCCTCTCGTCGGCCTCTTCCAGCATGCCGTCCAGCCGGAGGGCGTGAATCGCCCTGTCTACATTCTGCCCGGTGTCTGCCAGCGCGAGGGCGGCGCCTACGACGTCATGCGTGGTGAGGAAACCCAGCTTGCCGGCGCGCTGGAGCAGGGTCTGGACAACGCCCTGTTCTGCCTTCCGGGCACCCATTCCAAGTGGGCTCTTGTCGAGAATGGCCAGATCAGCCGTTTCTCGACCGTGATGACGGGCGAATTGTTCAATTTGATTAGCCGGCAATCGATCCTCCGTCTGTCGGTGCCGGAGGATGGAGACGCCGAGGCGGATCCGGAGATCTTTGACGCCGCTGTCACGCAAGCCCTCGAACCCGGGTTTGCGCTGACATCCATACTCTTCTCGATCCGTGCCGAGGGCCTGCTGGCATCGGACACCAAGACCAATCCTGCAGCGCGTCTCTCCGGTCTCCTGATCGGTGCAGAGATCGCTGCCATCCGAGATGACCTCCTGCGCCACGGCAGGGCCTATCTCATCGGCACGGGTAAACTTACGCGTCTCTACGCGCGTGCTCTCTCCAAGGCCGGCGGTGAAGCCGTCCTGCTCGATGGCGGGCTGCTCGTGCGCCGTGGACTGCTCGCATCTGCCCTGTCGCTCTTCGATCACGAATTCAAGGACTGAACCCATGACCGCCTCCGTCGCTTGGCCTGTGCTCCGCCGCAATCTCGTTGCCATCCTGCGTGGCATCAAGCCAGAGGAAATCGAAGCGACGGTGGACGCGCTGATCGAGGCAGGCTTCGAGGCGATCGAGGTGCCATTGAATTCGCCGGATCCCTTCGTATCCATCGAGAAGGCACGCAAACGCGCTCCGGCGAATGTCCTGATCGGCGCAGGGACGGTTCTTGAGGTTGCTCAGGTGGACCGCCTGAACGATGTCGGCGGTAATCTGCTGGTCACGCCGAATGTCGAACCCGACGTCATCCGCCGCGCCGTGTCGCATGGCATGGTCGCCATGCCGGGCGTTTTCACGCCGACCGAGGCTCTGCTCGCTGCGAAGTCTGGCGCCGCAGCGCTCAAGTTCTTCCCGGCCAGCGTGCTCGGCCCGAGCGGCATCTCGGCCATCAAGGCCATCCTGCCGGCGCATCTTCCGCTGGGCGCTGTGGGTGGCGTCTCAGACGCGAATTTCGCGGACTATTGGAATGTGGGTGTCCGTGCTTTCGGACTCGGCTCCAGCCTCTACAAGCCGGGTGACGACGCGAAGATCATCGGCGAGCGTGCGGTGAGGTCCGTACGTGCTTACGACGCACTTCTGGCCTGACGGATCTGGTCTGACACCAATACGGAGATTATCGCCTGCCGCCGGTCTTTTGCGGCCGCTGGCGCGGCTTGCCGCCGTCGGCTGTGACAGTCGTCACGTGCCGAAGCGGATAAATGCGCCGATGCCCAATTTTGAACATACCGCCGCCGTTTTTTGAGATAGTATATAACTAACTTGGTTGGCGCGGTGCGCCAAACGGTCCGGTCTGGCGCATTGACCCCTTACCCCCAGCCCCCCAATGCTTCCGGGCCGGACCACACCAAGCCTTTTACCCCCTGAAAATCAGAGTGTCTTGGCCGGTGTCATCATCACGGTGGCGCCGATGATTCGCGAAGGGTTGCCGCCTCCATCCGCCGCCTGCAGCAGAATCGCGATCCCGTCGCTCTTGTCGTCGCCCATGGGTTTGGCCGGGAGCGTCAGGTCGAGCGACTGGCCATGCCACATGCCGACCGTCTGTACATCGGTGACGCTGTGCCAGTAGTTCAAATTCTGTCCGAGGTTTTCGCCCTTGAGAACCTCGACCGTCTGGTTCTGGCGGAAATACACGACCACGACATTCGCCTTGCCGGCGCCCTGACCAATCGAAATCGACAACTGGTCGTCGTGACGAGCGGCCGTAACCGGAACCACAAGTCCCTTGCCGCTCGAATTCATGCGGTCCAGTCTGCGATTGACCTCTGCGGCATCCGTACCCTTGAGATGATCGCGACCATTCAGCACAGCCTGGGGCGTATAGACACCGTTGCGGCCGAAGGTCTTGGCATAGGCATATTGCCTTGCCGTATTTTCCTTGGTTGCCAGGGTGTCGGCCCAGCCCAAATAGTTCCAGTAATCGACGTGATAGGACAGAGCGACGACTTTACCTTCGCGAACCAGCTGCTCGAAGGCGCGGTCGGCCGGTGGGCAGGAGCGGCATCCCTGCGAGGTGAAAAGTTCCACGACACCCTTCGGGGTGGAAAAGTCTTCAGCTTTCGCCGCAGGTGCTAAAAAACCGACGAACGGCGCCAGGCACAGCGCGGCAAGCCTTGCCCACGTCCTCTGTCTCCCTGTTCTCGTCTTTGCCTGCAACATGCTGATGCCATGCCTTTCCTGAACGCTGCACTGATACTCTCTCCGCCCCCGAGCGCAAAGTCACGATGGGGTGAAATTTTAGTCAACAGACCAATTCCGGCGTGCACGAAAAAAGCCGCCGGTTGCCCGGCGGCTTTTCACTTGGCTTATGAAACCGATCAGGCTGCGAGGTCGCGCAGAACGGTCTGCAGGATGCCACCATTGTTCATGTAGGTGACCTCATCGAGCGTATCGATGCGGCAGAGCAGCGGGACATCCTTCACCGTGCCGTCGGAGTAGGTGATCTTGGCGATCTTCTTCTCACGCGGCTTGATCTCGCCTTCCAGGCCCTCGATCGTGACGACCTCATCACCCTTGAGGTTCAGCGAAGCCCAGGTCGTGCCTTCCTCGAAGGTGAAGGGCACGATGCCCATGCCGACGAGGTTCGAGCGATGGATACGCTCGAAGGACTGCGCGATGACCGCTTTGACGCCGAGCAGGTTGGTGCCCTTGGCAGCCCAGTCGCGTGACGAACCATTGCCGTATTCGACGCCGGCGAAGATGACGAGCGGAACGCCCTCCTGCTTGTACATCATCGCCGCGTCGTAGATCGACAGCTCTTCCTTGGACGGATAGTGGATGGTGTAGCCACCTTCCTTGCCGTTCGGGCCGAGCATGTGGTTGCGGATACGGATATTGGCGAATGTGCCGCGCATCATGACTTCATGATTGCCGCGACGCGTGCCGTACTGGTTGAAGTCCGGAACCGCGACGCCGTTCTCGGTCAGGTAGGCACCTGCCGGGGATGCCGCCTTGATCGAACCGGCCGGAGAGATGTGGTCGGTGGTGATCTTGTCGCCGAAGAGACCAAGGACGCGGGCGCCGTTGATGTTCTTCAGGCCCGAGCCAGTCTTGCCCATGCCGACGAAGTAGGGCGGGTTCTGCACATAGGTCGACTTGTCGTCCCATGCATAGGTCTGACCGGCGGGAACCTGAACGGCCTGCCAGTTTTCGTCTCCCTTGAACACATCGGCATACTTCGATTCGTAGAGCTCGCGCGTGACGTATTTCAGGATGAATTCCTGGATCTCGTGCGAGGTTGGCCAGATGTCCTTGAGGTAGACCGGGTTGCCGTTCTGGTCTTCACCGAGCGGCTCGGTGGTCAGGTCCTTCTGAACGGTACCGGCGAGTGCGTAGGCGACGACGAGCGGCGGCGAGGCCAGGTAATTGGCCTGAACGTCCGGCGAAATGCGGCCTTCGAAGTTGCGGTTGCCCGAGAGCACGCCGGCGGTGATCAGGCCCTTGTCGTTGATCGTCTTGGAGATGGGCGCCGGCAGCGGGCCGGAGTTGCCGATGCAGGTGGTGCAGCCGAAGCCGACGAGGTTGAAGCCCAGCGCATCCAGCGAGGTCTGCAGTCCAGACTTGGCCAGATATTCGCCGACAACCTGAGATCCCGGTGCCAGCGAGGTCTTGACCCACGGCTTGGACTTCAGGCCCTTGGCAACGGCGTTGCGGGCGAGAAGGCCGGCTGCAATCAGCACGCTCGGGTTCGAGGTGTTGGTGCAGGAGGTGATGGCGGCAATCGCGACGTCGCCATGGCCGATCTCATAGTCGGTGCCTTCAACCGCGTAGCGGTTGGTCAGCTGGCCTGGCTTCTTGTAGTCGTTTTCCAGCGCCGTTGCGAAGTTCGGAGCAATGGTTTCGAGCGGCAGACGGCCTTCCGGACGCTTCGGGCCGGCCATCGACGGGACAACGTCGCCAAGGTCGAGTTCAAGCGTGTCGGTGAAGACGAGGTCCGAACCGTCATTGTCGCGCCACATGCCTTGAGCCTTGGAATAGGCTTCCACGAGAGCGATGCGGTCCTTGGTGCGGCCCGACATGGTCAGGTAGTTGATGGTTTCGCCATCAACCGGGAAGAAGCCGCAGGTCGCGCCATATTCCGGACCCATGTTGCCGATGGTTGCGCGGTCGGCCAGCGTCATCGAATCAAGGCCGGGGCCGTAGAATTCGACGAACTTGGAGACGACACCCTTCTTTCGCAGCATCTGCACGACGGTCAGGACGAGGTCGGTCGCGGTGACGCCTTCCTTGACCTTGCCGGTCAGTTTGAAGCCGATGACCTCAGGCAGCAGCATGGAAACCGGCTGGCCGAGCATGGCAGCTTCGGCTTCGATACCACCAACGCCCCAGCCGAGAACGCCGAGACCATTGATCATGGTCGTATGTGAATCGGTGCCGACGCAGGTGTCGGGGTAAGCCGTGGTTTCGCCGTCCTCATCCTTGGTCCAGACGGTCTGGCCGAGGTATTCCAGATTGACCTGGTGACAGATGCCGGTGCCGGGCGGCACGACGCGGAAGTTCTTGAACGCCTGCTGTCCCCACTTCAGGAAGCGGTAGCGCTCGCCGTTGCGCTCGTATTCGAGCTCGACGTTGCGGGCGAAAGCCGTCGGCGTGCCGAATTCGTCGACGATGACCGAGTGGTCGATGACGAGGTCGACGGGAACCAGCGGGTTGATCTTTTCCGGATCACCACCGAGATTGACCATGGCGTCGCGCATGGCGGCAAGGTCGACGACGGCGGGAACGCCGGTGAAGTCCTGCATCAGCACGCGGGCCGGGCGGTAAGCGATTTCCGCTTCGGTCAGACCCTTGTTGACAAGCCATTCGGCGACGGCCTGGATGTCCTTCTTGGTGACCGAGCGGCCATCCTCGTTGCGGAGAAGATTCTCCAGCAGGACCTTCATGGAGTAGGGGAGTTTCGAAACACCCGCCAGGCCATTCGCTTCGGCCGTCGGGATGCTGTAGTAGACATAGTCCTTGCCGTCGACGGTCAGGACCGACCGGCAATTGAAACTGTCGAGAGATTTAGCCACGGATAGAAACCCCGCATATTCTGATAGCCAACACAATCGTGCGGACGCCTATGCACTTCATGCACATCAGGATGCGGGTACGACCATTTCCGCTGTCCGCACGTGAAAATCGCTCCTCGCGATGTCCAAGTTCGGCACAAGGATGAACTTCACGCCGGCCGCTGGCGTGGTTGCAGGTCTTATAGATAATTTCTAAGAAAGGCGCCAGACCGACGAAGGACGAAATCGGATTTTTTTATGAGGCAGGCCTCATCCTGCCAGAAAGCGACCATGATCAGGCTTGAAGCCGAAAATCTTTCAGCGCGCCGTGGCGAGGATCTGATTTTCGTTAATGTTTCCTTTACGTTGGCTGCCGGCGAGGCACTGGTTCTCACGGGCCGAAACGGGTCGGGAAAATCGACATTGTTGCGTGTCGTGGCAGGGCTGCTTCGCCCGGAAACGGGACGTGCCGTCTGCTTTTCGCAAGCCCATGACGAAGTGCGTCCTGCAGGTGAACTTAGCCACTATCTCGGTCACCGCAACGGTATGAAACGAGAATTGACGGTCGCTGAGAATCTGACCTTCTGGAAATCCTTCCTGGGTGACCTCGGCATGGGGCAAAGCCTCGAGGTCGAAGAGGCGGCTGCCGCCGTCGATCTGGCCGGAATTACGCATCTCCCCTATGGCTATCTCTCTGCCGGTCAGCAACGGCGCTTCGCCATGGCGCGCCTTTTGGTCGCCTATCGGCCGGTCTGGATTCTCGACGAGCCGACAGCGGCTCTCGACCGTCGTGCCGACGCCATGTTCGAGGAACTTGTCCGGCGACACCGGCAGGCAGGCGGCATCGTGCTTGCCGCGACCCACCAGCCCCTCGGCATGGAGGGTGCGACAAACCTGGAGATGCTGGGCTTCGACGGTGTGGAAGAGGAGTATTCCGCATGATGGCGCTCTTCCTCAGAGACCTGAAGCTCTCGGTGCGTGCCGGTGGCGGCGCATTGATCGGCGTGCTTTTCTTTACGACCGTCGTTGCCGTCATCCCATTCGGTGTCGGCCCGGATCTCAATCTGCTTTCCCGCATCGGTCCGGCCATCGTCTGGATCGGGGCTCTGCTGTCGGCGCTGCTTGGCCTCGATCGGCTCTTCCAGGCCGAGAGGGACGACGGTTCGCTTGATATCCTGCTGATGCAGGAAACACCCCTGGTTCTCACCGTGCTGGTCAAGTGCCTTGCACACTGGGTCGCGACAGGGCTGCCTCTCGTCGTCGCCTCCCCCCTGCTCGGCCTGTTCATGAATATGGATGAAGTCGCCATCGGCGCTGTGATGCTGACCCTGCTGGTCGGATCGCCTGCCATCACCTTTATCGGAGCGGCAGGTGCAGCCGTGGCTGTCGCCCTGCCCCGTGGTGGTCTGCTGGTGTCCATCCTCGTGTTGCCGCTTGCCGTCCCTGTGCTGATCTTCGGGGTCAGTGCGTCCTATGCGGCGGTCGAGGACCCGGCCCCGTTCCTGCCGCCCTTCATGTTTCTCTCGGCCATCACGCTTCTCTTCGCCGTGATCGGACCCGTGGGTGCGGCTGCAGCTTTGCGCAGTTCGGCAGACTGAGGCATCTCGGCTTGACCAGGATCAATTGCAGGCGGGATTGAGACAGGCTAAAACACAGCATGACCGACAACAGCATTGCCATTACCAAAATCGGCGACCTCGCCAATCCGACACGATTCCTGGCGCTGGTCGCGCGGATCCTGCCCTGGTTTGCCGGCATCACTGTGCTGCTTTTTGCGGTGGGGCTCTATTTCGGCTTCGCTTCGGAGACCGACTATCAGCAAGGTGACACCGTGCGCATCATGTATGTGCACGTGCCGGCCGCTTGGCTCTCGATGATGTGTTACTCCGTGATGGCACTCTCGGCGATCGGCACACTCGTCTGGCGACATCCGCTCGCCGATGTCAGCCACAAGGCGGCCGCCCCACTCGGCGCCGCCTTCACGCTGATCGCGCTCATCACCGGCTCTCTCTGGGGCAAGCCTATGTGGGGCACGTGGTGGGTGTGGGATGCGCGTCTCACGTCGGTCTTCGTGCTGTTCCTGATGTATCTGGGGCTCATCGCGCTCAACCGGGCTGTGGACGATCCTTCCAAGGCCGCGCGTGTGAGCGCTGTCCTGATCCTTGTTGGTTTCGTCAATATTCCGATCATCAAGTTTTCAGTCGACTGGTGGAACACACTGCACCAGCCTGCAAGCGTGGTGCGGCTGGACGGACCGACCATCGACCCGGAATTCCTCTGGCCGCTGCTGATCATGGCGCTGGCATTCACCATGCTGTTCTTCACGCTGCATCTGGCGGCGATGCGCAACGAGATCTGGCGCCGCCGAGTGGGAGCGCAGCGGCGTTTGGCTGCACGTCAGGCCGGTCGGGAGCATGCGGCATGAGCCACGCCTTTTACGTCATCGGGTCGTATGCGCTGACCGCCGGCATCTGTCTTGCCTTGACCGGCTGGGTGTATCTCGACGGTCGCGCGCGGCAGGCGGAACTCAGGATGCTTGAGGCTCAGGGCATTCGCCGCCGATCGGCGTCGGCCTCCTTTGGTGAGGATGCCGGTACATGACGCAGCAGACCGAAAGCGAAGCTGCTACCGGCAAGGGACGCGGGCGCTATCTGATCGCGGCGTTGCCGCTCCTGCTGTTTGCGGGGCTCGCGGCCATCTTCATGACCCAGCTGCAATCCGGCCGCGACGTGTCCGAAATCCCCTCGGCATTGCTCGGCACCAAGGCGCCGGTGCTTCAACTCGCGGCCCTCGACGGCTCGGAGCGCCCGGCGCTCACGACGGCCGCGATCACAGGCAAGCTCACTCTCGTCAATGTGTTCGCGTCCTGGTGCGTGCCCTGCCGGCAGGAGCATCCCATGCTGCTGGAACTCTCGAAGGATCCGCGGGTCAATGTGGTCGGCATCAACTACAAGGACCGCAACGACAATGCGCTGCGGTTCCTGGGGGAACTCGGCAATCCCTATTCTGCGATCGGTGTCGATCCCAACGGAAAGGCCGCGATCGACTGGGGTGTCTACGGCATCCCGGAAAGCTATCTCGTCGGCGCGGACGGCACGATCCTCTACAAGAAGGTCGGGCCCTTCGATCCGGAAAGCTTCGAAACGCAGCTGATGCCGGCTATCGAGAAAGCGCTGCAGGGCCCCTGAGCGTCAGAGCGCTGCCTGCCACGTCTTTACGGCTTCGATCGGCCAGACCAACATCACGACATTCAGGGTCAGATTATCCCGGATGATGAAGGCGGTGAGGACCTCGAACACGAGGGCGATTGCAACGGTCAGCCAGATCGGTGCGCGGGCTGCAAAGAAGAATCCGGCGATCATGGCCATCATGTCCATCCCGGAATTCAGAATGCTGTCGCCTGTATAGCCGACAGCCATGGTGGCGGTCCGGTAGCGGTCGATGCCAACAGGCGAATTTTCGAGGATCTCCCACGCGGCCTCGATCAGGGCCGAAAGCGCAAGCTTGGCGGTGATCGGCTTCCTGCGCATCACGAGCCAGCCCAGGCCGTAGAAAAGGAAGCCGTGGATGATGTGCGACGGCGTGTACCAGTCGAACAGGTGCTGCGAGTTGCCGGGCGTATTCACGCCGGCTTCAAAGAGCTTCACGTAGCCGCATTCACAGATCCAGATTCGACCCATGAGATACTGGGAGACGATCTGAACCAGGATGATGACGAAGGTCACCGCCAGCCAGAAACGAGTCGTGGCGTGTTCGCTGCCCTGGCTGGTCGTGCTGTTCATTTCTGTTCCTTGTCTTCCAGCGAGTGCTTCATGATCAGCGGCATCTGCGCCAGTGTGAAGAGGATGGTGATCGGCATCGTGCCCCAGACCTTGAAGCTGACCCAGACATCATCCGAGAAGTTGCGCCAGACGACCTCGTTCAGAACTGCGAGGAAAAGGAAGAAGATGCCCCAGCGCAGCGTCAGCTTGCGCCAGCCCTCTGCATCCAGCTGGAAAGCGGCGTTGAAGACATAGCCCAGCAGTGACGTGCCGAAGGCGAGACCACCAAGCAGCGTAACGCCGAACAGCGTGTTGACGATGGTCGGCTTCATCTTGATGAAGGTTTCGTCTTGGAGCCAGATCGACAGGCCGCCGAAGACCATGACGACGATACCCGAGACGAATGGCATGACCGGCAAGTGCTTGAAGACGATCTTGGAGATGATCAGCGACAGCACGGTCGCGGCCATGAAGAGGGCGGTCGCAATAAAGAGCGGTCCGCCGATTGCGGTCAGTCCCGGAAAGGTCTTCGCCAGCCACTCGCCGCGCAGGTTTCCGAAGAAGAAGATCAAAAGCGGCCCGAGTTCGAGCGCCATTTTCAACAGCGGGTTCTGGCGTTCGGCCTTGGAGGCGTGGGTATCGGTGGACGTATCCGACATGGTGTCGTTTCCTAATGTTTCCGGCGCTCAGCGCGCGATGCCGGCAATGGCGCTGGCGAAGTCTTCCGCCTCGAAGGGTTCGAGGTCGTCGATGCCTTCGCCGACGCCGATGAAATAGACGGGCAGCTTGTGCTTGGCGGCGATGGCAACGAGGATGCCGCCGCGCGCCGTGCCATCGAGCTTGGTCATGATCAGGCCGTTGACGCCCGCCACGTTGCGGAAGATCTCGACCTGCTGCAGGGCGTTCTGGCCCGTCGTCGCGTCGAGCGTCTGCAGCACGGTGTGCGGCGCATCCGGATCGAGCTTGCCGAGAACGCGGACGATCTTTTCGAGTTCCGCCATCAGTTCCGCCTTGTTCTGCAGGCGGCCGGCAGTGTCGATGATCAGGACGTCGGCCTTGTCGGCCTTGGCTTTTTCGAAGGCTTCATAGGCAAGGCCTGCGGCATCCGCCCCAAGCTTGGTGCCGATGAAGGTCGAGCCGGTCCGGTCGGCCCAGATCTTCAGCTGCTCGATAGCAGCTGCGCGGAAGGTGTCGCCGGCAGCGAGCATCACCTTCAGCCCTGAGCCCGAGAGCTTGGCGGCCAGCTTGCCGATGGTCGTCGTCTTGCCGGTGCCGTTGACACCGACAACGAGGATGACATGCGGCTTGTGGCTGAGATCGAGGGCCAGGGGTTTGGCCACCGGCTTCAGCACCTTGACGATCTCTGTCGCCATGATCTTGGTGACATCCTCGCCGGTCACATCCTTGCCGTAGCGCTCGGAGGCCAGCGTGTCCGTGACGCGCAGGGCCGTTTCGACGCCGAGGTCGGCCTGGATCAACAGGTCTTCCAGCTCTTCCAGCGTCTCGTCATCCAGCTTGCGCTTGGTGAAGAGCGCGGTGATCTGGCTCGTCAGCTGCGAGGAGGTGCGGAAGAGGCCAGCCTTCAGGCGCTGGAACCAGCTCAGCTTTTCCGCAGGCGCTGGGGCTTCGGGCTCCGGAGCTCTCGCCTCAGCCGCCGCGAAACCTTTGGGCAGAACGGGGACAACGGGCTCCAATGCCGAATCCGAGACGGCCGTAGATTCACCTTCTGCCTCCGGCTCGTCGGCTGTCACGGCTTGAGCTTCTTCAACCTCTTCCTCGGCTTCCGCCTCGAGCAGTTCGAGCGGCACCATCGAGAGATCTTCAGGCGAAAGATCATCGGACGGGCTGCCGGCCGTTTCCATTTCTTCTGCGAGAACCGGATCCGCGGCCAAAGGCAAATCTTCGTCGCGACCCCTAGGCTCGCTTTCGGCCGAGATCGCAGCCTTCTCCTCGGCCGTCAGCTCCGCCGGCACCGCAGGCGCTTCTGCGGGCTTCTCCTTGCCGAAGGTGAAGACTTTCTTGATGAAGCCGAAGGCCATGGTCACTCTATTCCGTGTGTCAGGCAGCAGCACTCGCTGCTGCCGATGCAATCGTCAGATGGCGACCGTTATGGCCGCCGATCGAGACCTCGACGAGGCTGCCGGGGTTCATGCCGGGCGCTGCGACGAGGGTGAAGTCTTCCGTATGCGCCATTTCGTTGCGCTCGACCAGCAGCTTCTGGCGGGTGCCGACATGCGAAGCCAGATGCACAGCCTGCAATCTTTCGGCCACCGCGCGGAGCTCCGCGGCCCTTGCCTTGACGAGCGCCCGGTCGAGCTGAGGCATCCGGGCCGCCGGCGTGCCGGGGCGGGGGCTGTAAGGGAATACATGCAGGTGGGCGATGCCGATTTCCTCGGCGAGGCGCGCGGAGTTTGCCGCCATCTCCTCGGTCTCTGTCGGGAAACCGGCGATCATGTCGGCACCGAAGGCAAAGCCGGGGCGCAGGCGGCGGACCTGCTCGGCAAAGGTGATGGCATCGGCGCGCGAATGCCGTCGCTTCATGCGCTTCAGGATCATGTCGTCGCCATGCTGCAGCGACAGATGCAGATGCGGCATGAAGCGCGGCTCGTCAGCAATCAGGTCGAAGAGATGGCTGTCCGCCTCGATGCTGTCGATCGAGGAGAGGCGCAGGCGCTGGATCTCTGGCACCTGCTTCAGCAGTGTCTTGGCAAGCAGGCCGAGCGTCGGCGTCCCGGGCAAATCCGCGCCATAGCTCGTCGCGTCCACCCCCGTCAGCACCACCTCGCGATAGCCGTTCTCGACGAGCTTGCGTGCCTGCTCGACGACGGCGCCCATCGGCACCGAGCGAGAGTTTCCGCGTCCATAGGGAATAATGCAGAAGGTGCAGCGATGGTCGCAGCCATTCTGCACCTGCAGGAAGCCGCGCACATGACCATCGATATGCGCCACCATTTGCGGTGCCGTCTCGGTCACGCTCATGATGTCGTTGACGGTTACCTTCTCTTCCGCCGAGACACCGAAATCCGGCAGGCGGCGATAGTGTTCGGCCTTCAGCTTTTCCTCGTTGCCGAGGACGGCGTCGACCTCGGGCATATCAGCGAAGTTTTGCGCCTCGGTCTGGGCGGCGCAACCGGTGACGATGATGCGAGCTTCCGGGTTTTCCCGGCGTGCCCGGCGGATCGCCTGGCGTGCCTGACGCACGGCCTCCGAGGTGACCGCACAGGTGTTGACGAGGATCGCGTTGTAGAGGCCGGCCTTGGCGGCCTCGGCCTTCATGACCTCGGATTCATAGGTGTTCAGGCGACAGCCGAAGGTGATGACCTCGACGGCGCCGTGTCGCGCGGAAGTCACGGGGTGGCGGCCTCTGCATCGGCGCTCACATCGCGCTGCCAGCCGCCGGTCGTCGGATCAACCGTGCCGGACCACTCCCATTCGGCAGGGCCGGTCATGACGACCTTGTCGTCGGGGCGCCAGTCGATGGTGAGCGTGCCGCGATTGGGGCTCGACGCCACCGTGATCGTCACCTTGCGTTCCGTGCGACCGGTGCGGGCGGCGGACACGCCAGCGGCACAGGCAGCCGAGCCGCAGGCGAGCGTCAGGCCGGCGCCGCGCTCCCAGGTGCGCGTGATCATGGTTGTTTTCGAGGTGACCTGGGCCAGCGTGATATTGGCCTTTTCCGGAAAGATCGGATGGTTTTCCAGGAGCGGACCGAAGCGTTCCAGATCATAGGTCGCCGGATCTCGATCGACCCAGAAGACGGCATGCGGATTGCCCATCGACATGGCCGAGGGCGAATGCAGGATCGGCGCGTCGATCGGGCCGATCTGCAGCTCGATGCGGCTGGTGTCGTGGAATTCTTCCGAGAGCGGGATCTTGTCCCAGGCGAAGACGGGCTTGCCCATGTCGACGGAGATCGTGCCATCAGGATGCTCGACGGCGTTCAGAATGCCGGCAATGGTCTGGAAGGTGAAGCTCTTGCGGCCGGTTTCGCTGGCAAGTGCCTGCACCACGCAGCGCGTGCCGTTGCCACAGGCCTGCGCCTTCGAGCCATCGCAGTTCAGGATGTCGATATAGGCATCAGTGCCATCGACCTTGGGATCATGGATCGCCATGATCTGGTCGAAGGCGGTCGCTGGGTCGGCGGCGAGCGCAATCGCGGCAGCTGGGGTCACCCGGTCGGTGCGACCGCGCATGTCGACGACCAGGATCTTGTTGCCAAGCCCGTTCATCCTAGCGAATTCGACCCGATCCGACATCGTCACTCCATACAACTGCACTTTCAACCTATATGGCGGAAATACAGCCGAATTACCAGTGGAGCGCCCAAACCGCGCGTGCAAGGTCAATCAACGCGGCATTCGCTGCGGCGTGCGGCCCCCCCTCTGTCACTGCGTGACATCTCCCCCACACGGGGGGAGAGAGTGGGTGCCCGGCGCCAGCTCTGTGCAAGCCCATCCCGCTGTCGACGGGCAGGAAGCTCAGTCGTATTCCGCTCTCCCCCCGTGTGGGGGAGATGCCCGGCAGGGCAGAGGGGGTAGCCTCGCGCCAGTGCCATCAAGTCAAGTTGGAACAAGCCTCCAGTTCTCCGTCGCCTCAAGCCATTCCCGGGTTCGCGCCTCGGCATCTGCATGCAAAGTAATGTCCGTCACTACCGCCGCACTGTCTGCACCTGCTGCAAACACACCGGGAAGCCGGTCAGGGCAAAGCCCGCCAATGGCGACCAGGGGCAAGGGGGCGATCTTTTCCTTCCACACCGTCAGCCGTTCCAGGCCCTGCGGCGCCCAGGGCATCTTCTTCAGGATCGTCGGATAGACGGGGCCGAGGGCGACATAATCAGGCTTGGCGGCCAGCGCCGTTTCGAGTTCCGCCTCGTCGTGTGTCGAGAGGCCAAGCTTCAGGCCTGCACGGCGGATGGCTGCGAGGTCTGCCGTGGCCAGATCCTCCTGGCCGAGATGCACGAAGTCGCAGCCCTCGTCGATGGCGATCTGCCAGTGGTCGTTGATGATCAACTGGCAGCCGTGATCGACACAACATTGCCGGGCGCGGCGGATGTGCTGGCGAAGCACATTTCCCTCGGCGTCCTTCATCCGCAACTGCACCAGTTTGACTCCTAGGGGCACAAGGCGCTCGATCCAGTCGGCGCTGTCGACAATGAGGTAGAAGGGGTCGAGTTTCATGCGAAGACCCCCTTTCCGATGACGGGTGTTGACGGTACCGCCATATCACGCGGCTCCAGCATGCCGGCTCGACGGGCGATGCGTCCTGCCTCAGTCGCCTTGGCAAAGGCCTCGGCCATATCAGCCGGATCACCAGCGCTGGCGACGGCGGTGTTGAGCAGCACGGCGTCATAGCCGAGTTCCATCACCGCTGTGGCATGGGAGGGGCGACCGATGCCGGCATCGACTATCAGCGGCACGTCGGGGAATTCCGCCCGCATGGATTTGAGTGCCGGCAGATTCTGTGGCCCCATGGCGCTGCCGATCGGCGCACACCAGGGCATCAGCACCCGGCATCCGGCGGTGAGCAGCTTTTCCCCGACCACCAGATCGTCGGTCGTGTAGGGAAAAACCTCGAAGCCCTCGCTCACAAGGATCTTCGCCGCCTCCACCAGTTCGAAAACATCAGGCTGCAGCGTGTCGTGATGGCCGATCACCTCGAGCTTGATCCAGTTTGTGCCAAAGACCTCTCGCGCCATCTTTGCCGTCAGCACTGCCTCGCTCGCACTGTGGCAGCCGGCGGTGTTGGGCAGGACGTGCACGCCGAGATCGCGGATGAGCTGGAAGAAGGCGCCGCCCGCCTTGCCGCCTGCGGTTTCCCGGCGCAGCGAGACAGTGACGATCTCGGTCTTCGATCGCCGTACAGCTTCTGCCAGCACCGCCGGCGAGGGGTAGCGCGCGGTGCCGAGCAGCAGCCGAGAGGAGACGGTCTTGCCATAGAGTTCCAGGGCCATCTCAGCCTCCCTGCATGGGCGAAAGGATCTCGATCCGGTCGCCCTCCTTCAAAGGATGGGCGGCGCGCTCCTCGCGGTGAACGAGGTCACCATTGACGGCGGTTGCCAGCCAGTCACCCTCGTAGTCGAGCTTGGCGACCAGATCGGCGAGGCTGCCCGCATCGAGCTCCAGGTTTTCTCCGTTCACGGTGAGCTTCATGCGGTCCTCCTTCTCTCGGATGCGTTTGTGGTCGTCAGCCTGTCCGCCGCCTCACGCGCCAGGGCCGGCGCGAGCAGAAAGCCATGGCGATGCATTCCGGCGACTGCCAAGCCCTCGGACGTTTCGATGAGGCGGGGCACATTGTCCGGGAAAGCCGGGCGGATGCCGGTGCCCGTCTCAATGATGCGCGCCTCGGCAAAGGCCGGGTGCAGCGCATAGGCGGTGTTCAGCAGTTCCATCATTGAGCGAGCCGTGATCGGCCCGTCATCCTCAGCCTCGATCATGGTCGCGCCCAGCATGAAGCGCCCGTTGCCGCGCGGCACGATGTAGAGAGGGTGGCGAGGATGCAGAAGGCGCACGGGGCGGGACAGCGTGACGTCGGACGTCTCTAGATAGAGCATCTCGCCGCGCACGCCCCGCAGTCCCTCGATCTCGCCGATCGCCTGGGGACCGCGGCAATCGATGACGCTCGCATAGCCTCCCGCATCACCCGCCTCCTCCCCAAAGCGGAAGGAGACACCGAGCTGCCGCGCCGCCTGATAAAGGCCCCGCAACGCGTGGCGCGGATCGAGATGGGCCTCCTCCGAAAAGAAGAGGCCGGTGCCGAAACGCCCTTTGAGATCCGGCTCGATTTCTCCAATCTCCTCCTCGCCCACCCAGCGATGGCCGCGCGTGCGGGTCGCAAAGCGCTTGAGGTCGGCAAGATCGCGGGGATTGGCCAGCACCAGCGTGCCCCGGCGCTGGACGAGCCCGGGCACGGCCTCGTCCCACCAGTCGGCGGCCAAGAGACCTAATATCAGCACGATCTCTTCCGCCGCCTCCCGCTCGCAATAGGGGGCGAGCATGCCGCCCGCCCAGTGGGAGGCGCCAAGTCCGATATCGGCCCGGCGCTCCACGACCTCGACAGGGATACCCCTGCGTGCCAGTTCCAGCGCGGTGGCAAGCCCGGCCACGCCCGCCCCCTTTACGAGGATGGTCATGACCGCTCTCCCACCTCAAGCGCTTCGATCTCGTCCGCCGTCATGTAGAGATCGCCGCCGGCGCGGTATTTCTCCGCCATGGCGGTCAGGCCCTCCTTCTGGGCCTCCGCGCGGATGTCATGCGAGATGCGCATCGAGCAGAATTTCGGTCCGCACATCGAGCAGAAGTGCGCGACCTTTTGCGCCTCCTTCGGCAGGGTTTCGTCATGCATGGAGCGTGCCGTCTCTGGGTCGAGCGACAGATTGAACTGGTCTTCCCAACGGAATTCGAAGCGGGCGCGGGAAAGCGCGTCGTCACGGAGCTGGGCTGCCGGATGACCCTTGGCGAGATCGGCGGCATGGGCCGCGATCTTGTAGGTGATGACACCCACCTTGACGTCGTCGCGGTCGGGCAGACCCAGATGCTCCTTCGGCGTGACATAGCAGAGCATGGCCGTGCCGAACCATCCGATCATCGCCGCCCCGATCCCCGAGGTGATGTGGTCGTAGCCGGGCGCAATGTCCGTCGTCAGCGGCCCCAGCGTATAGAAGGGGGCCTCGCCGCAGGTCTTCAGCTGCTTGTCCATGTTCTCCTTGATCTTGTGCATGGGAACATGGCCGGGCCCCTCGATCATCACCTGGCAATCCTTGGCCCAGGCGATCTGCGTCAGCTCACCCAGCGTTTCGAGTTCGGCAAACTGGGCGGCATCATTGGCATCGGCAATCGAGCCGGGGCGCAAGCCGTCGCCGAGCGAGAAGGAGACGTCGTAGGCGCGGCAGATGTCGCAGATTTCCTCGAAATGCTCGTATAGGAAGCTCTCTTTGTGATGATGCAGACACCACTTGGCCATGATCGAGCCGCCGCGTGAGACGATGCCGGTGACGCGGTTGACGGTCAGCGGGATGTAATGCAGCCGCACGCCGGCATGGATGGTGAAGTAGTCGACGCCCTGCTCGGCCTGCTCGATCAGGGTGTCGCGATAGACCTCCCAGGTCAGGTCCTCGGCAATGCCGCCGACCTTTTCCAGCGCCTGGTAGAGCGGCACCGTGCCGATCGGCACCGGAGAATTGCGGATGATCCAGTCGCGGATGTTGTGAATGTTGCGGCCGGTCGAGAGATCCATGACCGTGTCTGCACCCCAGCGGATCGCCCAGACCATTTTCTCGACTTCCTCGGCCATGGAAGAGGTGACGGCCGAGTTGCCGATATTGGCGTTGATCTTCACCAGGAAATTCCGGCCGATGATCATCGGCTCGAGTTCCGGATGATTGATGTTGGCGGGGATGATCGCCCTGCCTGAGGCGATCTCCTGGCGGACGAATTCCGGCGTGACGTGATCCGGGATTACGGCGCCGAAGCTTTCGCCGTCACGGACAAGCGCTTCTTTCATGGCCTTGCGGCCGAGGTTTTCCCGGATCGCCACAAATTCCATTTCCGGCGTAATGATGCCCGCGCGGGCATAGGCGAGCTGCGTCACGGCCTTGCCGCCCGATGCGCGGAGCGGGCCATGATTCACGGGAAACACCGGCGTCATCTTCTCGGCAGAGACGAAGCCGTTGTCCTCGGGTTTGATCGCGCGGCCGTCATAGGCCTCGACATCGCCGCGCTGCCTGACCCAATCGAGACGGCGGCGGGCAAGGCCCTGGTCGATGGCGATGGTCGCCTGCGGGTCGGTATACGGTCCCGATGCGTCATAGACATTGACCGGTGGTTCGCCGGAGGTCGGGTGCAGCGCGATCTGGCGCAGGGGCACGCGAATATCCGGATGGATGTCCCCGGGCAGAAAGATCTTGGTCGAGGCGGGAAGCGGCCCTGTGGTGACGTCGGGCCTGTTGAAGTCGGGGGCAATGTTCATCGTGGAGCTCCAAGTGTTCAGGTTGGAGACCCAGTCATGTCAGCCGGAATGATGGAAAGACGCCACGGGATTCGGGTTTTCGAATCGTCGTTTTTGCAGCGCTCGCACCGTCCCTACGCCAGTATGAACTGGATCAGGTTCAACGGGTCACCGCGCTGCCATCAGGCGTAGCGATATCTCAGCCCCTTGTCGGGACACCCCTGGTGAATGTCTGAAGTCTGGCCAAAAGCGGCCGGTCTGTCAACGCGGAACCTGAACCTCAAGCGCCGGCGCGTGGTACCTCGAACTGCTGGCCGGGCCGCAAGCCCTTGAAGCGCTCGCTTCCGAGGCCGGCAGCAGACATGGCGGTCACAAGTGCTTTCGGCGGATCATCAATGCCTTCATTGGTGAGCTGGAAAGTGCCGAAATGGTGGCCGATCCCGAAAGCGGCTCCACTCAGGCCGAATCCAGCGATCGCTTCTTCCGGGTTCTGGTGTTGCGCTTTCATGAACCAGCGGGGCTCGTAGGCGCCGATCGGCAGGATGGCGACCCGGATGTCGCCGTGCTTCTCCCGAACTTCACGATAGTGCTTGCCATCGGCATATCCGGTATCGCCGATGTGGTAGATCTTGCCGCCCGGTGTCTCGATGACGAAGGCGGCCCAGAGCGCCATGCGCCGGTCGCCCATGCCGCGCGCCGACCAATGGTGGCAGGGTTCGCAATGGATGAAGACACCGTCCCGGACCTCGATCCGATCACCCCAATCCATGACATCAGCCTCGATCTGAGGAACGTCGTCGCGGATGATCGCATCATTGCAAAGTGGCGTGACGATCCGCGGCTTGTCGCGTTCGACAAGGCGTTTCAGCGTGGCGATGTCCAGATGGTCGTAGTGATTGTGCGTGACGATGACGATGTCGATCGGCGGAAGGTCCTCGAAGGCGACGCCGGGCGGATTGTTGCGCTTCGGTCCGGCAAAGGAAACAGGGCTCGCGCGCTCCGACCAGACCGGATCGGTCAGGATGTTCAGGCCAGACGTCTGGATCAGAAGGGTCGCGTGGCCAACCATGCTCACGACCAGCCGATTGCCTTCGATGCGCTGCTCCGGCTTTGTTGTAACGAAATCAGCGGTCGCCACGGCCTTGGGCCAGTCTATCTTGCCCCCGCCGAACTGCCAGCGAAGCAGATCGGTGAACCCACGTGGTTCTTCGCCGCCCGGATTGAAGAAGATCCTGCCATCGAAGTGATCCGAAACCGGGCCGCTGTAATAGCGGTTTCCCGCCTGCGCCTCGCGCATGCCGAAACCTCCGAGTGTGGCGGCGACGAGCCCGAAGCCCGACCATTTGAGAAAGCTGCGTCTGTTCATGGCTCACCCATATGTGGTTTTGTCAATTCTACGACAAGATGCGGGCGGCAGATCGCCGAAAGATGGGAGTGGCCTGAGAAATCGGGACTTGGCTTGACTTCTTGGGCGATTTCCTGTTTATCCGCCGCAATCTGCGAAGAGACGAGAACTCCGAGCCGCCGACCGGGACCCGAAAAGGTATAAAGAGATCCCGGAGGTCAACACCCGACAGCGCGTTGCGCCCTCGGGTGGTTTTTGGCTTTGCGTCTTGTTTTCCGGGCGGAGAAGACCGAGGTTTGGGTTTCCCCGAACCATGCAAGGAAGAGCCGATGTTTGAAAACCTCCAGGACCGTCTTGGATCCATTCTGAATGGACTGACCGGCCGTGGCGCATTGTCCGAGGCGGATGTCTCGGCTGCTCTGCGTGAGGTTCGTCGTGCCCTTCTCGAGGCCGACGTTGCCCTCGAAGTGGTCCGGTCTTTCACGGAAAAGGTGCGCGAAAAGGCCGTTGGGGCGACTGTCCTGAAGTCGATCAAGCCCGGCCAGATGGTCGTGAAGATCGTCCATGACGAGCTGGTCGAAATGCTCGGCACCGAAGGCGTTTCGATCGACCTCAACGCGGCTGCTCCCGTCGTCATCATGATGGTTGGCCTGCAGGGGTCGGGCAAAACGACCACCACCGGCAAGATCGCCAAGCGCCTGACGGATCGCGACAAGAAGAAGGTCCTGATGGCCTCGCTCGACACGCGTCGTCCGGCCGCCCAGGAGCAGCTTCGCCAGCTTGGCGTGCAGACCGGTGTCGACACGCTGCCGATCATTGCCGGCCAGTCGCCGACCGATATCGCCAGCCGCGCCGTTCAGGCAGCCAAGCTCGGTGGCCATGACATCGTCATTCTCGACACCGCCGGCCGTACGCATATCGACGAGCCGCTGATGATGGAGATGGCCGAGATCAAGGCGCGCTCCAAGCCACATGAAATCCTGCTCGTCGCCGACTCGCTCACCGGTCAGGACGCCGTCAACCTCGCGCGCAACTTCGACGAACGCGTCGGCATCACCGGGCTTGTGCTGACCCGCATGGATGGTGACGGCCGCGGTGGTGCGGCCCTTTCGATGCGTGCCGTCACCGGCAAGCCGATCAAGCTGATCGGCGTCGGCGAAAAGATGACGGAGCTCGACGAGTTCCATCCCCGCCGTATCGCCGATCGCATCCTCGGCATGGGCGACATCGTCTCGCTCGTCGAAAAGGCGGCCGAGAACATCGACGCGGACAAGGCCCGCGCCATGGCCGAGAAGATGGCCAAAGGCAAGTTCGACCTGAACGACCTCGCCGAGCAGATCAAGCAGATGCAGGCCATGGGCGGCATGGGCGGGATCATGGGCATGATGCCGGGCATGGCGGGCATGAAGGACAAGATTTCTGCGGCCGGCCTCGACGACAAGGTGTTCAAACGCCAGCTCGCGATCATCTCCTCGATGACCAAGGCCGAGCGCGCCAATCCCGACGTTCTGAAGCATTCCCGCAAGAAGCGTATCGCTGCCGGTTCCGGCACCGACGCCTCCGACATCAACAAGCTGCTCAAGATGCATCGCCAGATGGCCGACATGATGAAGGCCATGGGCGGCAAGAAGGGCGGCGGCATGATGAAACAGATGATGGGCGGCCTCGCCGGCAAGATGGGCCTCGGCGGTATGGGCGGCATGGGTATGCCCGACCTGTCGAAGATGGATCCGAAGCAGCTCGAAGCGCTTGCCAAGCAGGCGGAAGCGGCCGGCATGAAGCCTGGCAGCTTGCCAGGTCTGGGCGCCGGTGGCATGCCGGGCCTCGGTGGACCCAAACTTCCGGGTCTCGGCGGTGGCGGCTTCCCGGGTCTTCCGGGCCTGCCGAAGAAGAAGTGAGGAGAGCGCCCATGATCGATCCGTCCGTCAAGGAACAGCTTTCCGGTTACCGTCAGTCGATCGACAACATCGACGCGGCGCTCGTTCACATGCTGGCGGAGCGTTTCCGCTGCACCAAGGCCGTCGGCGTGCTGAAGGCCACCCACGAATTGCCGCCGGCTGATCAGGCGCGCGAAGAATACCAGATCGCCCGCCTGCGCCGCCTGGCACAGGATGCGCATCTGGATCCGGATTTCGCCGAGAAGTTCCTGAACTTCATCATCAAGGAAGTCATCCGGCATCATGAAGCCATTGCCGCCGAACATGGCGGTGCAACCGAAAAGACCGCCTGACGGCGGCCTCAACAAGAACAGGGTTCGCCACGGCGACCCGAACTGAAAACATCAAGGAGTAATTACATGTCCCTCAAGATTCGTCTCGCCCGCGGTGGTTCCAAGAAGCGCCCTTACTACCAGATCGTCGTTGCTGACGCTCGTTCGCCGCGCGACGGCCGTTTCCTCGACCGCGTCGGTTCCTGGAACCCGATGCTCGGCAAGGACAACGAGAAGCGCATCGAGCTGGACGCCGATGCCATCAAGGCATGGGTTGCCAAGGGCGCCCAGCCGACCGACCGCGTCCTGCGCTTCATGGCTGAAGCCGGCATCGCCGAGCGCGCAGTTCGCAGCAACCCGGACAAGGCAAAGCCGGGCAAGAAGGCTCAGGAACGCGCAGCTGAAAAGGCTCAGAAGGCCGCCGATGCTGCTGCCGCTACTGCCGAGGGCTCTGCAGAATAATCGGCATCCAGCCGGTTGCGACGGGCGGTGGGCCACCCCACCGCCCGTTTTTGCGTTTTCTTTCCGGTCGCTTCCGCCTAAAAGGAATGTCGAACCGATGCATGTGCAGGACTGTTCCGCCCCATGAGCAAGCTTGAAAACCCGATACTGATGGCCGTGATCGGTGCCGCCCAGGGGCTCCGGGGCGAAGTGCGGGTCAAGACATTCACCGAGGATCCGCTGGGGCTCGGCGACTATGGCTTCCTGCACACGGCGGACGGACGCAAATTCGAGATCCTCGAAATCCGTGACGGAAAGACCGTCGCCATCGTGCGCTTCCGCGGGATCAACGATCGCAATGCCGCAGAAGCGCTGAACGGGACGGAGCTTTTCGTCGATCGCGACGCCCTGCCGGACGATGATCTCGAAGAGGACGAGTTCTACTATACGGACCTGGAGGGGCTCGAAGTCTACGACGCCGAGAACAATCACTATGGCGCCGTGACGGCCGTCTATGATTTCGGCGCCGGTGATCTCCTGGAGCTCAAGGGGCCGGGCAAAAGGCCCGTGCTCATTCCCTTTTCCGAAGCGGCCGTCCTCGAGATCGATCTCGAAGGCGGGCGCCTGCTCGTCGACCCGATCGCAGCGGGCCTGAAGGATGACGGCGAAGAGAAGCCTTACGGCAATGCCGGCGGCAAGCCGCGTCCAAACAACGGTCGCTGAGTGCCCATGCCCTTCAAGGCCTCCATCCTGACCCTCTACCCGGACATGTTTCCGGGCCATCTGGGTTTGGCGCTTGCCGGACGCGCACTCGAACGGGGCGACTGGCAGATCGAGGCGGTGCAGATCCGCGATTTCGCCGAAGACAAGCATCGGAGCGTCGATGACACGCCCTCGGGCGGCGGCGCCGGCATGGTGTTGAAGCCTGACGTTCTGGCCCGAGCCATCGATTCCATAGCTGACGATGGAAGGCCGCGGCTGCTGATGAGCCCGCGTGGGCGACCTCTCACCCAGGAGCGGGTCCGGGCGCTTGCCTTAGGCGACGGCGTCGTCATCGTCTGCGGTCGCTTCGAAGGCGTGGACCAGCGTGTCATCGATGCGCGCCAGCTCGAAGAGGTTTCGATCGGTGACTATATACTGTCCGGCGGCGAGCCGGCAGCACTGACGCTTCTCGATGCGGTCGTGCGAATTTTGCCCGGGGTCATGGGCAACCAGCTGTCCGGGGTTCATGAAAGCTTCGAGGGCGGGCTGCTCGAACACCCGCAATATACCCGCCCGCAGATCTTCGAGGGCCGCGAAATTCCTGAAGTCCTGACCTCAGGCAATCATGCCGCGATCGAGAAATGGCGGCATGAGCAGGCTGTTGCCCTGACCCGCGAGCGGCGCCCCGACCTGCTGCCGGCTCATCCCGTCAGGAAGTAGTAGGCGGCGAGCGCCAGGCCAGCGGCAACCACGATCCAGCGTAGGATCGCCGGTGGGACCTTTTTCGCAACCGCCACGCCTGCATATCCACCGGCCGCCACGGCCGGGATCATGATCGCTGCATGCAGCCAGGAAATCGCACCTGCACCGACGAAGACGATGATCGCGACGGCGGCGATCACAATCGACAGGAAGTTCTTCAGCGCGTTCAGACGGTGATAATCACCGCCGCTCGCCAGCCCGAGCGACGCCAGCATCATGATGCCCATGCCGGCACCAAAGAAACCGCCATAGAACGAGGTCGCGCCCTGGAGAGAAAGACCGAGTGGACTGGCCGGATGGCTCTCGCCCATTGTTTTCGGTCGGAGCTTCGGGCCTGCCGCGAAGATCAAGGTTGCTCCGAGCAGCAGCCATGGCACCATGGCACGGAATGCCGGATTGGACAGGGAAATCAGAAAGAACGCGCCGCCCAGGGCGCCGACTGCAGAAACGGCAGCCAGGATCCAGGCGCCGCGCCCCATGGCTTTCAGCTCCTTGCCATAGGCGAGCGTCGAGGTGATGTAGCCTGGAAACTGGATGATCGACGAGGTCGCATTGGCGCTGATCGGCGGGACGCCTGCAAGCGTCAGCGCGCCGAATGTCAGGAAGGTGCCGCCGCCGGCAATTGCGTTGACGGCGCCAGACAGGAAGCCTGCGACAAAGAGCACGGCAATCAAAGCCATCGACATCAGAAACCATCTCCTCCGGAATGATGGACCGTGATAGGAGGAGAGTTCCTGCGCCGCAAGGCTTCGTACGGGGTCGGCCATGCAAAATTTCACCGCGCCTGGGGTGACAAGCGGACCGCCATAGTGTAATGGCCCCCTCGGAAATGGGCGTTTCGCCCGTCTGCCAAAAGAAAGAACTGCGCATTCGCTCCGACCCATCGGGTCAAGATCCTGCGGCATGGACCCAGGGATCATCGTTGAGCGCTCTGGCTGATTCAGAAGAAACCGAGGTTAGACATGAACATCATTCAGCAGCTGGAAGCCGAACAGGCCGCCAAGATCGAAGCCAAGCGCAAGCTCCCGGAATTCTCCCCGGGCGATACTGTGCGCGTGAACGTCACCGTCAAGGAAGGCAACCGTACCCGCGTACAGGCCTATGAAGGCGTTTGCATCGCTCGTTCGGGCGCCGGCATCAACGAGAGCTTCACGGTTCGCAAGATCTCCTACGGCGAAGGCGTCGAGCGCGTATTCCCGGTCTATTCGCCGCTCGTCGAAGGCGTCGAAATCGTTCGCCGCGGTAAGGTCCGTCGCGCCAAGCTCTACTACCTGCGCGATCGTCGCGGCAAGTCGGCTCGTATCGTCGAGAACACCGGCACCCGCGCCCGCAAGCTGAACGACGCCGAGCGCGCCGCCGTTGCCGAAGAAAAGGCACGTCTTGAAGCCGAGAAGGTCGCAGCAGCACAGGCACTGGCCGCCGAAAAGGCAGCAGCCGAAGCCGCTGAAAAGGCCGCTGCCGCTGAAGCCGCTGCCGCCGCAGAAGCTTCTGCCGAGTAAGCAGTCGCTCAACGTATTGATGAAAGGCTCCGGTTTCCGGAGCCTTTTTTCGTTTGGGGTTATGCGACTAAAGCTGGTGGTTCAGAGGCTGACGCTGATGGCGCCGCCCGCGACGATCAGGCAAGCGAGCAGCCTGCGCACCGTGAGTGGCTCACCCAGGAGGAGCGCCCCGATCAGCACGGCGAAGACGACGCTCGTTTCGCGCACCGCAGTGACGAGCCCTGCCGGTGCATAGGCATAGGCGACAACCACCAGCCCGTAGGCCAGCATGGCCACCACGCCGCCAGCGGCTGCCTTCCAGGTAAGCGGGGAGCGTATGTCTATAGCCAACCGCTTTCGGGTGACAGCGAAGGCGAGGGTGATCATGATGCCAAAGAGAAAAAGCACCCAGATGGCATAGGCAATGGGTTGTTCGACCAGTTTGACGCCGCGTGAATCGATGGTCGAATAGCAGGCGATAATCAGGCCCGTTGTTAGCGCGAAGAGGATGGAGGAGGTCGCCGCACGGCTTCTGCCCAGGGAGAGGCTCATGATGCCTGCCGCGATCAGGAAGACGCCGAGCGTCTGCCAAGGCCCCAGCACCTCACCGAAGAACAGGAAGCCACCCAGGGTCACCAGAAGCGGCACGGTGCCGCGCACGATCGGGTAGACCTGCCCGAGTTCTCCGTGGCGATAGGCGGCCACCAGAAACAGGCTATAGCCCACCTGCAGACCGGCCGAGAGCAGGATATAGGGCCATGCGGCAGATCCCGGGACCGGCAGGATGAAGAGGAAGGGCAGGCAGATGATGCTGCCTGCCAGGCTCATCACCGTGATCGACCAGAGGCGGTCCGCGCCTGTTCGCAGGAAGGCATTCCAGCTCGCATGCAGAATGGCGGCGATGAGCGCCAGGACGACGGCAACCGTGCTCACGGCCGCGGCCTGCGGGCTGAGACTTCGAATTCTCTAATCTTCATGGGAAACCCGCGGACGGCATATGACAATTTTGTGACGTCGCGACGATAGCGCCTTCGAAGGCTATTGCAACGGTGCAGGCAAAAAGAAACCGCCCGCTTGACAGCGGGCGGCGAAATTCAAACGTCGGATTGCGACTGGCTTACTTGAAGTCTCTGATATCGACGAAGTGGCCTGCGACGGCTGCCGCTGCGGCCATGGCCGGCGAGACGAGATGGGTGCGTCCCTTGAAGCCCTGACGGCCTTCGAAGTTGCGGTTCGAGGTCGAGGCGCAGCGCTCGCCCGGCTTCAGGCGGTCGTCGTTCATGGCGAGGCACATGGAGCAACCCGGCTCGCGCCAGTCGAAGCCGGCGGCCTTGAAGATCTTGTCGAGGCCTTCGGCTTCCGCCTGCTCCTTCACAAGGCCGGAGCCCGGTACGATCATGGCGGACACAGTGGGGGCCACCGTCTTGCCTTCGACGACCTTGGCCACCTCGCGGAGGTCCTCGATACGGCCGTTGGTGCACGAGCCGATGAAAACGCGGTCGATGGCGATGTCGGTGATCTTCGTGCCCGGCTTCAGGCCCATGTAATCGAGCGCGCGCCATTTGGAGGTGCGCTTGTTCTCGTCCTGGATTTCATCCGGATTGGGGACGACGCCCTGGACCGAGATCACGTCTTCCGGCGAGGAGCCCCAGGAGACGATCGGCGGCAACTTGGCGGCGTCGAGCACGATGACGCGGTCGAAATGCGCGCCTTCGTCGGACTTCAGCGTCTTCCAGTAGGCGATCGCCTGCTCGAGGGCTTCGCCCTTCGGCGCGCGCGGCTTGTCCTTGATGTATTCGAAGGTCTTTTCATCCGGCGCAATCAGGCCGGCGCGGGCACCGCCTTCGATCGTCATGTTGCAGACGGTCATGCGGCCTTCCATCGATAGGGCTTCGATTGCTTCGCCAGCGAATTCGATGACGTGGCCGGTGCCGCCGGCGGTGCCGATCTCGCCGATGATTGCAAGGATGATGTCCTTCGCGGTGACGCCTTCGGGCAACTTCCCGTCGACACGCACCAGCATGTTCTTGGCCTTCTTCTGGATCAGCGTCTGGGTCGCAAGCACATGCTCGACTTCGGACGTGCCGATGCCATGGGCCAGCGCGCCGAAGGCGCCGTGGGTCGAGGTGTGGCTGTCACCGCAGACAATGGTCATGCCCGGCAGGGTGAAGCCCTGCTCCGGACCGACGATGTGGACGATGCCCTGACGCTTGTCGCTTGCCGAATAATATTCGACGCCGAACTCAGCCGCATTGGTGGCGAGCGCCTCGACCTGGATGCGGCTTTCCTCGTTCTTGATGCCGAGGTGGCGGTCCGGCGAGGTCGGCACGTTGTGGTCGACCACGGCGAGCGTCTTCTGGGGCGCGCGGACCTTGCGGCCGGCCATGCGCAGACCTTCGAAAGCCTGGGGCGACGTCACTTCGTGCACGAGGTGACGGTCGATATAGAGAAGACAGGTGCCGTCTTCCTGACGGTCGACAACGTGGTCGTCCCAGATTTTGTCGTAAAGGGTGCGAGGTGCGCTCATGGCTATGTTCCGTCCAGACTGAGGAAAGGATTTTGGAGTGTTCAGGATGCATCGGCGCCGCTCCCGCAGCGCGAGGCGCTCAGCCGCGAAGGCTCGCGAGTGCCCCTTGAACGCGCGCGAAGAAGCGTGCCGGCAGACGCTTGTGGTCCTGCAGCACGATGAACTGGTTCGCGAGGCATCCGAATTTCGATCCCATGAGCGGCGTCATACCAGTTTTCATGAATGTCGGCAATTGGTTCGAGCGTCTTGTGACATGTGACTGTCATGAAGCTTTCGTGCAAGCATGCTTGATCATCGTCAGTATCTTACCCTCTCGGAACCCGCGCCATGAACGAAGAGATCCACCGCATCAAGACCGAACTCCTCGACAGCTTCGACGAGGAGCTGGAACAGCAGCTGGACGAGGATCGTCTGGACGAACTTGTCGCCGACGGCATGTCCGAACCCATGATCGACCGGAAGATCTACTTCCGCGAACTGTTTCGCCTACAGCATGAGCTCGTGCGCCTGCAGGATTGGGTTCAGTACAAGAAGCTGAAAATGGTCGTGCTCTTCGAAGGGCGCGACTCGGCCGGCAAGGGCGGTGCGATCAAACGCGTGACGCAGCGGCTCAACCCGCGCGTTTGTAGGGTCGTGGCCCTGCCGGCGCCCACCGAGCGCGAGCGCAGCCAGTGGTATTTCCAGCGCTATGTGCAGCATCTGCCAATGGCCGGCGAAATGGTCCTCTTCGATCGGTCCTGGTATAATCGCGCTGGCGTCGAACGCGTGATGGGCTTCTGCACGCCGGACCAGGTGGAAGAATTCTTCCGCGACGTCCCGGAATTCGAACGCATGCTGGTGCGTTCCGGCATCATACTGGTCAAATACTGGTTCTCGATCACCGACGAGGAGCAGGAGTTCCGCTTCCGCATGCGCATCAACGATCCGCTGAAGCAGTGGAAGCTGTCGCCGATGGATCTCGAAAGCCGGGTACACTGGGAAGATTATACCCGGGCCAAGGAAGAGATGCTGGAACGCACACATATTCCGGAAGCGCCTTGGTGGGTCGTGCAGGCGGTCGACAAGAAGAAGGCGCGGCTCAACATGATCGCCCATCTCCTGTCGCAGGTGCCCTACGAAAATGTGCCGAAGGAGACGATCGAGCTTCCGGCGCGTGTGCGAAACAGCGACTACATCCGCCATCCGATTCCGCCGGAAATGTATGTGCCGGAACAGTACTGAGCTGTTCAATCAGTTCCGGCTGCGAGCCCGCATCCGCTTCTCGAATCCGCGCAGAAGGATCGAAAGGCCGATTGTCAGAACCAGATAGACATAGGCCACGATCGAATAGGTTTCGAAGAAGCGGAAGGATCCCGAGGCATAGACCTTTCCCATCTGGGTGATGTCGGCGACACCGAGCACCGAGACGAGCGAGGAGTCCTTCACCATCGCGACGAAATCGTTCGAAAGCGGCGGAAAGATCACGCGGACCGCCTGGGGAAAGACCACCAGCCGGAAGCGCTGGCTGCGGCTGAGGCCGAGCGCCTTGGCCGCCTCGATCTGGCCCTTGTCGATCGACTGGATGCCGGCGCGGAAGATTTCTGCAATGAAGGCGGAATAGCCGATCGTCAGTGCGATTATGGCGCGCCACATCAGCGATACGTCGCGTACGACCATGGGGTCGATGAGGCCCGCCGAAACGAGCGGCGTCGTCAGCAGGTTGTAGAGGGCCACGAAGGCGGGGGCGCCGACGAAGGCGATATAGAACAACAGGACCAGGATTGGGATGCCGCGAACCACTTCCACGTAGAAGCGGGCGGTCTGGCGCAGGATGACGCTGTCGGACATGCCGAGAAGGGCGATCAGGAGACCGAGCGCCGTCGCCAAGGCAAAGCCGACCAGTGTCACGAATACCGTCACCCAGAGGCCCTTGGCCACTGTGTTGAACACCTGTGCATAGAGGTCGCTGAAAAAAATGACGGCGGCAAGCGAGATTGCCAAAATCAGGAAGGCGATCAGCCACCAGGGCCGGTCGCCTTTCTGATCACCCCGAGGAAGGGTCTGGAATGCCATCAGTCACCCGCCTTCAGGTCGCAGGGACGGTTCCGGCTCATTCGCCCATCTTGTAATCGAGGAACCACTTCTTGTTGAGCGCGTCGAGCGTGCCGTCGGCCTTCATGGCGGCGATGGCGGCATTGACGGGTGCAACGAGGTCCGAGCCCTTCGGGAAGATGAAACCGAAGTCTTCGGAGCCGAGCGGCCCGCCGATCAGCTTCAGGCCGCCCTGCGAGGCGTCGACATAACCCTTGCCGGCAGTGCCGTCCGTCAGAACGACGTCGACGTCACCGGTCTTGAGGGCCTGAACCGTGGCACCGAAGGTTTCGAACAGCTTGATCCGCGGGTTCTGCTCGTTGCCATCCAGGATTTCGTAGACCGCCGTGTAGAAGGGCGTGGTGCCAGGCTGCGCGCCGACCAATCCGTCCTTGAACTCGGCGAAGGTCTTGCCTTCGCTAAAGCGGCTTTCGTCGCCGCGGACCAGCATGAACTGTTCCGAGCGCATATAGGGATCGGAGAAGTCCACCTTCTCCTTGCGGTCTTCCTTGATGGTGATCCCGGTCATGCCGATCTGGTACTGGTCGTCGGAGACGGCCTGGATCATCGCGTCCCATGAGGTGTTCTGATATTCGACCTTGAAGTTCAGACGCTTGGCGATCTCGTTCATCGCGTCGTATTCCCAGCCGATCTGCTGGCCCGATTTCGGATCGACGAACTGTAGCGGCGGGTAGGCGTTTTCGGTCACGACCACGACGGCCTTGCCGCCGAGGTCCGGCAGGTCATTGGCGTGGGCGGCGGCTACAGGCAGCAGGGCAAGGGCGGACAGACCGGCAAGGACAGCGCGGCGGAACAGCATGGAAATCTCCCGAATTGTGGCAGCGCAGACTGTCACATCTTGTTCCGTGCTGGCAAGGACCACGGGTCTCGCATCACGGCACATCTGTGCATTTTCGTTTCAGAGAAGATCGTGCCGGCGATGCATTTTTTCCCGGCTCCACAGTAAGGCATCCTGTCCGGCGATCCCGCACCGAGGCTCCTCCAGGTGCAGCATCAACGAGAGAGCCGCTCCTTGTTCGGAGCGGCTCTCGCAGATCAGCTCGCCTGTCGTGTCACACGTGAATCAGAAGGTCGCAGTCTTCGGATCAGGTCCGATACGTGCTCCTGCATTGTCCAGGCCGTTCAGCTTTTCCAGGTCTTCCGCAGAGAGTTTGAAATCGAAAACCTTGAAGTTTTCTGCGATTCGCGACGGCGTAACCGATTTGGGGATGACCACCAGGCCGTTGTCGATATGCCAGCGGATGATCACCTGGGCCGGCGTGCGACCGAGCTTGCGCGCGATGTCTGCAATCACGGGATTGCCGAGCAGCTTGCCCTGACCGAGAGGGCTCCAGGACTGGGTCGCGATCTTGTGTTTTTCGTGAAAAGCCCGCGTTTCGCGCTGCTGGAAATCCGGGTGCAGTTCGATCTGGTTGATGACAGGGACGACACCTGTCTCCGCGACGATCCTCTCGATGTGCTCGGGGTAGAAGTTCGAGACGCCGATCGACTTTGCACGGCCTTCTTCCTTCAGCTTCACGAAGGCTTTCCAGGTGTCGACAAAGAGCCCGCGATGCGCCGACGGCCAGTGAATGAGGTAGAGGTCGACATAGTCGGTCCCCAGTCGCTTCAGGCTCGCATCGAAGGCTCTCAGGGTCTGGTCATAGCCTTGTTCGTTGTTCCAGAGTTTGGTCGTCAGGAAGATGTCCGAGCGTGCCAGGCCGGATTGGCGAATGCCCTCGCCGACGCCTTCCTCGTTCTCGTAGACGGCAGCCGTATCGACATGGCGATAACCTGCGTCCAGGGCGGCCTTCACGGCCGGGGCCGCCTCGTCATTCGGGGTCTGCCAGACGCCGAGACCCACCTGGGGAATACGAGCGCCGTCGTTCAAGGTGATATGGGTTTGGTCTGTCATTTTCGAAGTCTCCGGATCGGGAAGGTGGGGCGCTTGGCGCGAAATCGATGGCGGCGACGAGGGAGCGCAGGACGCGCTGGTCGCTGTTTCCTATCTAGGCGTGCTCGCGCTCGATGAAAGAGGCAGACTTTCCAAAATCCCTTAAGGCTTCATCAGAGAACCTGAAGCACTGTCCTGGGGCTCAGATGGGGCAACAGGCGGCGCATGTCACGCGGGCTGATTGCCACACAGCCTTCTGTCGGTGTGTAGCCGGGCCTCGCGATATGAAAGAATATCGCCGAGCCGCACTGACGCTTCCGGCTGCGCAGGTTCCAGTCGGGGACGATGCAGACGTCGTAGAGTTCGTCTTGGCGCTGAAGCTTTTCATGGCTGGGCCCGAAGGGTGATCGAACCGGGCGATTGTAATTCGGGTCGCTGACGGCATCACACCAGAGCATGTTGGGCTGTGACCGGCGCATGGTCAGCGGCGAGAGAGGCCACGGGCCGCGGTCACCACGACGATAGGCAAACAGCAGCGGCATCGCGGCAATCGGCGTTGCGCCATCGCCTTCTCGCTTTCGGCTGGTGCGCCCCCCGCGTCCCAAGGCTGCGGGAAAGGTCAGGTGTCCGGCCTGCAGGATCGCTCGTTTCTGGTCTCGCGGAGCGGGCCGGACGACCAGGCGGGTGATGGTCCCGCCGACCTTTCGCGACGCCTTCGGCCTCTTGGTCACGACTTTTTGCCTTATTCGTGATTATTGTTGTATTCTTTGCCCTTAAAGAGCTGCGAGTAAGGCTTACATGCGGTGCACGCGGGCAACAAGGCCCAATGACTGACCATTCTGGAAGGACGACGGATGACGACGCGGACCATTCTGCTGGTGGATGATGACGATGATCTGAGGCAGATCCTGGTCGAGCAGCTCTCGCTCTATGAGGAGTTTTCGATCCTTCAGGAAAGCAACGCCACCCGTGCCATGCAGACTGCAAAGTCGGCCCAGATCGATTTGATGATCATGGATGTGGGTCTACCCGACATGGATGGACGTGAAGCGGTCAAGCTTCTGCGCAAGGGTGGGTTCAAATCCCCGGTCATTATGCTGACCGGGCATGACACGGATTCCGATACGATCCTGGGGCTCGAAGCCGGCGCAAACGACTATGTGACGAAGCCGTTCCGCTTCGCCGTTCTGCTTGCCCGCATCCGTGCGCAGTTGCGTCAGTTCGAGCAGAGCGAGGACGCAACGTTCGGCGTCGGTCCCTATCTTTTCAAGCCGAGCCAGAAGCTGCTCACCACCGATGACGGCAAGAAAATCCGTCTAACGGAAAAGGAATCGGCGATCATCCGCTATCTCTACCGTGCGGGGCAGAAGGTCGTTACGCGCGACGTTCTGCTGGAGGAGGTCTGGGGCTACAATTCCGGCGTTACCACCCACACGCTGGAAACGCATGTCTATCGTCTGCGCCAGAAGATCGAACGCGATCCGTCCAATGCAGAAATCCTGGTGACCGAAAACGGCGGCTACAAGATCGTCCCCTGACGGTCTCTGCTCTCCACACGATATCGGGGATGAGGATGGCCAGCGGGTCGTCACTCTCCCCGTTTTGCGTTATGCATCTCAGCCTGTGGGCATCATGACCAGCCCATGCGCAGCAGAGGACATGCAATGGCACTCAGCGACGATATCGAGCTCTTGTCCGCCTTGCCGCTGTTTTCCGGGCTGGACAATGATCAGCTGAGACTCATCGCATTCGGCGCGGAACATCGGCAGGTGGCGGCTGGGCAGGCGCTCTTTCGCGAGAAAGCGCCGGCAGAATGCGCCTATGTCGTCGCGAGAGGCGAGATCGAGCTTTACGTGATCGCCAGAGACGGCAAGCCGCATCTGGAAGCGCGTGTCGGACCCGGCGTCATGCTTTCAGAACTGGCTCTCGTCACGATGGTCGAGCGCAAATACACGGCTGTTGCCGCCACAGATGTCGACGTCATTCGCATCACTCGCGCGTTGTTCCATCGCCTGCTGGAAGAGTATCCGCAAATGGCGCGACAGGTGGAAAGTCGGATCAAGCAGTCCCTGGCAGCCCTGATCGAGGGCACGGAAGCGCTCGCGCCGCGGTTCAGCTAGACAGCATTGTATCGATAGCAGGCTATGGGGCGTTGAAGCGGGCTGTTACAGGCACATGGTCCGAAGGCTGCGTCCAGCCTCTCGCTTCCTTGAGAACGGCAACATTTGCCAGAAGCGGTGCCAGATCGGCCGAGGACCAGATGTGGTCGAGGCGCCGACCCCGGTCGGCTGCCGCCCAGTCTTTTGCCCGGTAACTCCACCAGGTATAGAGTTTTTCCGTTTCCGGCACGTGTTGACGCATCAGATCCACCCACTTGCCCTGCCGCATGACTTCGAGCAAGCCATCAGTCTCGATCGGCGTATGGCTGATGATCTTGAGCATCTGCTTGTGCGACCAGACGTCATGCTCGAGCGGCGCGATATTGAGGTCGCCGACGAGGATCGAGCCGGTATTCGGCTCTGCCTCTGCCGAAAGCGCTTTCATCTCTTCGACGAAATCGAGCTTGTGTCCGAACTTCGGGTTCAGATCACGGTTCGGTTCGTCGCCGCCGGCGGGGACGTAGAAATTGTGCAGGCGAATGCGCCGCCCGGCCCATTCGAAGATTGCAGAGATGTGGCGGCTGTCTCCGACGCCGCAATAGTCCTGGCGGTGGTCTTCAGTCAAAGGCAGCTTCGAGCAGATCGCCACACCGTGGTAACCTTTCTGGCCGTGGATGACGATGTTGGAATAGCCGAGTTCCGCGATCTCGGCGGCCGGAAACTGGTCGTTCTGGCACTTGATCTCCTGCAGGCACAGGATATCTGGGTTTTCCCGCCTCAGGAAATCCAGGACGATCGGCAGGCGCAGGCGCACGGAATTGATGTTCCAGGTGGTAATCGAGAGTGTCATTGCGCCCGCCTTCCCAAATCTTCCGCGTGTGTAGGGGAATTCAGTGGCGATGAACAGAAAAAGGCGGCCTAACCGCTCCGGTCAGCCGCCTTTCTCCACAATTGGAACGGTTTTCTTCAGCCGCCGCGCTTCTGGCCGTGCACTTCGGCGTAAGGGATCTCGAAGACGGTCGGATCGAATTGAACGCCGTTCTGGACATTGAAGATCATCACAGAGGTGTCCTTCTTCTGGACATCGGTGATCGTCCACTGGCGAAGCTCGAAGCTCTTCGGATCGAACATCAGCGTAATGGTCGAATCGCCGAATATGGTGCGGTCGCCGAGCACGATCGTCGTGAGATCCGCTTCCTGCTTCACGTCACGGACCATCTGGTTGCCGAGGTCGATGCGTTCGGAAAGAAGCAGGCTGAGCGGCGTCTTGTTCAGGGGGTAGAGATCCCAGGTCTTCAGCTTGGTGTTGCCGATGACGACATTCTTGCCGTCGGAAATCACGCGCATCGGCGAGGGCTTCTCGTAGTTGAAACGCAGCTTGCCGGGGCGCTGGATGAAGAACTTGCCGCCGGTCTGTTCGCCGCGCGGACCGAATTGGACGAATTCGCCCATCATGGTCTTCACGCTGGAGAAGTGGTCGGCGATCTGCTGGGCTGCACCGGTGGCCGCGAAGCTCGGAAAGGGCATGGCCGCGCAAGCCATCAGGGCCGCGGTTCCAAGGACGAACTGGCGACGGCTGGTCATCACCGGCATGCGGGCATCGCGTTCGGTTTTGTCAATCATGCGGTACTCCTTCATATGCGCACGGTCTCGCCGAAAAAGGCGGCGGCTTCATGGCCATGAATGCCAGTGCCGCTGCGGCAACTCGTCTCGAGGCCCTGTTGTTCCATTCTGGAACCCGGACGGTGAGTCACTCCTCCGTCGGGACCAGGATTTCACGCTTCCCGGCATGGTTTGCAGGGCCGATAATGCCCTCCTTCTCCATACGCTCGATCAGCGAGGCAGCCCTGTTGTAGCCGATGCCGAGGCGGCGCTGGACGTAGGAGGTCGAAGCCTTGCCGTCGCGCAGGACGATGGCAACGGCCTGATCATAGGGATCGTCGGACTCCCCCAGATTGCCGGTCCCGACCGGTCCGCCGCCGTCTTCTCCGTCTTCGTCATCATCGACCGTGATCGCTTCGAGATATTGCGGCGAGCCCTGCGTCTTCAGATAGGCGACGATTTCTTCGACTTCGTGGTCGGAGACGAAGGGACCGTGGACACGCTGGATGCGACCGCCACCGGCCATGTAGAGCATGTCGCCCATGCCGAGCAGCTGTTCTGCACCCTGTTCGCCGAGGATCGTGCGGCTGTCGATCTTGGAGGTGACCTGGAAGGAGATGCGGGTCGGGAAGTTCGCCTTGATCGTGCCGGTGATGACGTCGACCGACGGACGCTGGGTGGCCATGATGACATGGATGCCCGCCGCGCGCGCCATCTGGGCGAGGCGCTGTACCGCACCTTCGATATCCTTGCCGGCCACCATCATCAGATCGGCCATTTCGTCGATGATCACGACGATATAGGGCAGGGGCTGCAGGTCGAATTCTTCCGTCTCGTAGATCGCCTCGCCGGTCTGGCGGTCGAAGCCGGTCTGGACGGTACGGGTCAGCACCTCGCCCTTTTCCAGCGCCTGTGCGACACGCGCGTTGAAGCCGTCGATGTTGCGAACGCCGATCTTGGACATCTTCTTGTAGCGCTCTTCCATCTCGCGGACGGTCCATTTGAGCGCGACGACCGCTTTCTTCGGATCCGTGACGACGGGAGACAGCAGATGCGGGATGCCGTCATAGACGGAGAGTTCGAGCATCTTGGGGTCGATCATGATCAGTCGGCACTGCTCCGGCGTCATCTTGTAGAGCAGCGACAGGATCATGGTGTTGATGGCGACCGACTTGCCCGAGCCGGTGGTGCCCGCAACGAGCAGATGCGGCATCTTGGCGAGGTCGGCGATGACGGGTTCGCCACCGATCGTTTTGCCGAGAGCCATGGCGAGCTTCGCCTTGTTGCCGTCGAAGTCGCGGGAGCCGATCAGCTCGCGCAGGTAGACCGTCTCGCGGGTCTGGTTCGGCAGTTCGATGCCGATCGCGTTGCGGCCGGGAACGACGGCGACGCGGGCGGCGATGGCGCTCATCGAGCGGGCGATGTCGTCGGCGAGGCCGATGACGCGGGAGGACTTGATCCCCGGTGCCGGTTCCAGTTCGTAGAGCGTGACGACAGGTCCCGGGCGGACATGGATGATCTCGCCCTTGACGCCGAAGTCGTCGAGCACGCCTTCAAGCAGGCGGGCATTGTGTTCCAGCGCCTCGGCAGACAGCGTGGCGTCGCGTGCGACCGCGCGCGGTTCAGCCAGAAGGTGGACGGAGGGAAGCTGAAAACCTTCCGGGCGCAGCAGAGAGCCCTGGGCATCCCGATCGACGCGGGCCCCTGGCTTGGGGCGTGCAGCTGGCGCTACAATACGCGGCGATCCGCTTGCGCGTGCCGGCGTCGAACGCACGCCATCGTCCGGCAAGATGCCGGCGGGGCGCGGGATGTCATCGAGATCGTAGTCGTCCTCCTCGTCGTCGAAGCTTGTCGTCGACATCGGCGGGGGCGAGACGATGGATCGGCTCGGCGAGCGAATGCCGGAACCATCCAGCGATGGCTCGACGCGGGCATTGAGCGGCGGTGCCTTCGCCTTTACCGGCTCGTTGAGGGTGCCGAATTCGTCGTCGTTGAAATCGTAAGGCTGCTCGAAATCACGCTCGCGACGTTCGCTCGCCTTCAGCCCGAACAGTCGACGCAGGCGCGCACGCGTCGTGTACCAGTTGTGGGTCACGGCACCCAGCATGAGTGCGACCGTGCCCTCTTTTTCGTCGTCTTCGTCCTCTTCGTCGAAGGCAGGCGTTTTCGGCTTGCTGCGCGCGAGGGGGGCGACGGGCTCTTCATCGTCGAGGTTTTCTAACGGCTTGCCGATGACGCCGGCTGCAAACAGCATCAGCCACGTCGCCGGCAGTGCGAGAATGGACCCGAGAACCATGGCGAAGGTCGAGGTCGGATAGGCGCCGACGAACAGAGCGGGAAATCGCAGAATCAGGTCACCAAGTACTCCGCCCGTGCCGCTCGGAAGGGGCCAGGTGGTGGGGGGTGGAAAGCAGCCGACCGCGGCTGCCGCGACGAGGGCGCCGGCAACCCAAGCGCCGAGGCGCGCGGGAATTCGGCTGAGCTTGCGTCCGCCGATCAGTGCGAAGGACCAGGCGAGGACCGGGAGCAATGCCAGAAGGCTGCCAAGGCCGAAGAACTGCATCATCAGGTCGGCGAAGACGGCACCGGGCAGGCCGAGAATATTGGTCGGTGGGTTGTCCGTTGCATAGGACAGGCTGGGATCGGAAACGTTCCAGGTGGCCAATGCCGCGACGGCGAGCACCAAAAGCAGAAACAGTGCGAAGCCGCTCACGGCAAAGAACTGCCGGAACAGGAACGCTGACAACGCGGAGCGGGTGGAATGCTCCGGAAGTGCTGCGGAATTGCCTCTGCTCATGGAATATCTGTCCGTCCTGTTGCGATGGTGCTTCGGACTCCCGGTGTGGGCCGGGATCGCCACCCGGCACCCTACAGGATGGAGGGTTAATGGTGCATTAACCATGCAACGGTCGATCTGGACCGCATTTTGACAAGAAAACGCCCGGGCGATGAGACCCGGGCGCTGCCGCATTTTATGAGGCGAAGATCCGTCAGGGATCTTAGCTGTGGTAGGCGGCTTCGCCGTGCGAGGCGAGGTCGAGACCTTCGCGCTCGGCTTCGACCGTGACGCGCAGGCCAACCACCATGTCCACGATCTTGTAGAGGATGAAGGAGCCGATACCGCACCACAGAAGGGTGACGACGACGGCGTAGATCTGGGTCATGACCTGGCCACCCATGGTCACGCCTTCAGCGTAGCCAATGCCGCCGAGCGATGCGGATGCGAAGACGCCAGTGGCGATGGCGCCGAAAAGGCCGCCGATGCCGTGGACACCAAAGACGTCTGCGGTGTCGTCATAGCCGAACTTGTTCTTCACCACTGCGACGAAGAAGTAGCAGAGCGGCGATACCATGAGACCCATGACGATCGCGCCCATGGGGCCTGCAATGCCGGCAGCCGGCGTGATGGCAACGAGGCCGGAGATCATGCCGGATGCCGCGCCGAGCATGGAAGCCTTGCCGCGGGTGAAGGTTTCAACCAGGCACCAGGAGACGACGGCTGCTGCGGTGGCAATGAACGTGTTGACGGTTGCGAGCATCGCACCGCCCGAGGCTTCGAGGTTGGAACCGGCGTTGAAGCCGAACCAGCCGACCCAGAGCATGGCTGCACCGACCAGAGTGAGGGTCATGGAGTGCGGAGCCATCATGTCCTTGCCGTAGCCCGTACGCTTGCCGAGCATGATCGCGCCGATCAGACCGGCGACGCCGGCATTGATGTGAACGACCGTACCACCGGCGAAGTCGAGTGCGCCCCAGCCGAAGATCAGGCCGTTGGCATCCCAGACCATGTGGGCGATCGGGAAGTAGACGAAGGTGACCCAGAGCAGGCAGAAGAGAACCGATGCGGAGAACTTGATGCGTTCTGCAAAGGCGCCAACGATGAGTGCCGGGGTAATGGCGGCAAACGTCATCTGGAACATGATGAAGATGTATTCCGGAATGACGGCGTCAGAGAAAGTCGCCGCGGTGCTGTCCGGCGTGACGCCGGAGAGGAACAGCTTCGCGAAGCCGCCGAAGTAAGCGTTTTCCGAGCCGCCGAAGGCGAAGGAATAGCCGTAGATAACCCAGGCGAGCATGATGGTCGAACCGATGACCGTGCACTGCATGAGGACGGAGAGCATGTTCTTGGCGCGAACGAGGCCGCCGTAGAACAGGGCGAGGCCCGGGATGAGCATGAACAACACGAGGATCGTGCAAAGGAACATGAAGGCGGTGTCGCCCTTGTTCGGCACCGGCGCTGCGGCGACAGCTTCAGCTGCAGCCGGGGCGGCTTCCTGCGCGAAGGCGACAACCGGCGCCAGCAGGGCTGCGGACGCGGCGCCAAGGCGCACGAGGTTGGAATTCAATTTGGCAAATGACATCAGTAACAACTCCCCTTACAACCGTTCTTACAGCGCTTCGGTATTGGTTTCGCCGGTGCGGATGCGCACGGCCTGATCGATCGCGTAGACGAAGATCTTTCCGTCGCCGATCTGGCCAGTCTTGGCAGCAGAAGCGATGGCTTCAACGGCCTTGTCGGCAAGTTCGGACGAGACGGCGATCTCGATCTTCAGTTTCGGCAGAAAGCTGACGGCGTATTCGGTGCCGCGGTAGATTTCGGTGTGCCCCTTCTGGCGCCCATAGCCCTTGACCTCGGTCACGGTCAGGCCCTGGATCCCCACAGCCGTCAGGGCCTCGCGTACCTCGTCCAGCTTGAACGGCTTGATGATAGCCATCACAATCTTCATCTGGTTTCCCATCCTTTGCTTGTCCTCGGCTCGGAGCCGACTCTCCTTGCCGCCCGCAGGAACTTTCGCGCAGCGACTGACAGGTGACATTCAAAAGGCGTGCCAGATTCAAAATTCTCTATAAGTTATTGAAATGTAAAGCTTCTGAGAAGCCTATCTAATAAACAGGCAAATGAATGCACAATGGGCGCACAAAATTTATGCATAAAATCGAAAATGATGCTGTTTTAGTCATTTGCCCGTTTGCGGATCAGGCCCTCCTGGGCAACAGAGGCGACGAGCCTTCCATCGCGTGTGAATATGCTGCCGCGGGTCATGCCGCGTGCTCCCGCGGCGCTGGGGCTGTCCTGGGTATATAGAAGCCAGTCGTCCAAACGAGAAGGTCTGTGAAACCACATGGCGTGGTCGAGGCTCGCTACCTGTAACTCCGGATCGAAGATCGAGGTGCCGTGCGCGTACAGCGAGGTATCGAGCAGTGTCATGTCCGAGAGATAGGCGAGAATCGCGGCCTGGTAGTGCCGGTCATCCGGCACCAGTCCCGAAGCTCGAACCCAGATGTGAGCCTCCGGCTCCAGCTTCTCCCGCGACAGATAATGCGTGAGCGATGTCGGGCGGATCTCGATCGGCCGTTCGCGGCCCCAATATTTCTTCACCGTGTCCGGCGCCTGGGCGAGAAAGGCGGCACGGAACTCCGCTTCACCCATGAGGGTCTCGGGGGCGGGAACATTCGGGATCGTCACTTGATGGTCGAAGCCCGGTTCTTCCACCTGGAAAGAGGCGGACATCGAGAAGATGGCCTTGCCATGCTGGATTGCAACCACGCGGCGGGTGGTGAAGGACGCCCCATCCCGGATACGTTCGACCTGGTAGACGATCGGAATCGACGGATCGCCCGGGCGCATGAAATAGGCGTGGAGGGAATGAACGATGCGATCGGGATCGACGCAGCGTTGTGCCGCCATCAAGGCTTGTGCGATCACAAGGCCACCGAAGACCCGTTGCCAGCCGTTTTGCGGGCTGCTGCCGCGAAACAGGTTTTCCTCCAGCTTTTCCAGATCGAGACGCTCGATCAGGTCCTGCATGGGTCTGGTCTGGCCTGATGGCTGCGACATAATGCATTGCTCCGCTTATAGGCACCCGTTCAAGGCTGATCTATATAGGTGTCATCAGGTCTACAAGAACAAAGGAATTCGCCATGCTGGATGTGCTCGTCGTCGGCGGTGGCTATGTCGGTCTCTCCGCAGCCGTTGCGATCAAGCAGGCCGCACCGCATCTTGCGATCGAGGTGGTGGAGGCCTCGCCCGAAGAGGCCTGGAAGAAGGACCTGCGGGCGTCTGCCATCATCGCGGCTGCCACCAAGATGCTGGATGTTTTCGGCCTTTGGAATCGGATCGAGCCAGACGCGCAGCCGATCAACAGGATGATCGTGACGGATTCCAAGACGTCCGACCCCGTTCGTCCCGTGTTCCTGACCTTCGACGGTGCTGTCGAGGACGGCCGCCCTTTCGCGCACATGATCCCGAATGTGAGCATGGTCGCGGCACTGCGTGACGCCTGCACCGAGCGCGGGATCACCGTTCGCCACGGGCTGCGCGCCACGGGCTTCCGCGACACGGGGCCGAGCGCCGAACTGACCCTGTCCGATGGCAGCGTCATCTCGGCACGACTCGTGGTCGCCTGCGATGGCGTGCGGTCCAAGCTCAGGGATCTTGCCGGCATCAAGACGGTGACTTGGCAATACGGCCAGTCTGGAATCGTCACGACCGTGGAACACGAGCGTCCGCATGACGGCGTGGCCGAAGAGCACTTCCTGCCGGCCGGCCCCTTCGCCATCCTGCCGCTCAAGGGGAACCGCTCGTCACTGGTCTGGACCGAACGCACCGAGGATGCCGACAGGCTTGTCGCATCCGACGAACTGGTCTTCGAAGCGGAACTCGAACGGCGTTTCGGTCACAAGCTGGGAACCATCCGGGCGACCGCTGATCGCCGCGCATTTCCACTGGGACTCACACTCGCCCGCGCCTTCATCGCGCCTCGCCTGGCTCTGGCAGGTGATGCGGCCCATGGTATCCATCCGATTTCTGGCCAAGGGCTCAATCTCGGCTTCAAGGATGTCGCAGCGCTTGCCGAAACCGTCGTCGAAGCAGACCGCCTGGGGCTCGACATCGGATCCGTCAACGTGCTCGAGCGCTATCAGATCTGGCGCCGGTTCGACACGTTCCGGATGGGTGTCACCACGGATGTGCTCAATCGGCTTTTCTCCAATGACATAACGCCAATCAGGGTGATGCGCGATTTCGGCCTCGGCGTGGTTGATCGCATTCCGGGGCTCAAGAGCTACTTCATCCGTGAAGCGGCAGGAAATTCCGGTCGGGATCGCCCACGCCTTCTGGTGGGCAAAGTATCTGATCGGCGAGTCTAGTTATGGCACAGATCGCTTGCCGGTCTGTTCAGATCGGCATTTCAAGCTTGCGGGCTTCCGACACCAACATGATCGGAATCCCGTCTCGGATGGGATAAGCAAGCCTTCCCTTTTCTGACACGAGTTCGTTCGTGTCGCGATCCCATTTCAGCGTCCCCTGCGTCAGCGGGCACACCAGAAGTTCGAGCATTTTCGGATCGACGAGGCTTGTCGGATTGTCGGCCATACGATCACTGCAACATGGTGTCGCCATCGCCGAATGTGCGGGCGAGCACGATTTCGGTGATGGCGATCAGGGTTTCGGCGCGGGTCTTCAGATCCGGTGCTTCCAGCAGCGCCTGCTTTTCCGGTGGTCCGAAGGGCGACATCATCGAGAGGGAGTTGACCAGGGTGAGGTTCGAGGCGCGCTCGACGCTTTCCCAATCCGCTTCCAGCTTGTTGGCTTCGAGATAGGCCTTGAAAGCGGCCAACAGGCCGGCGCGGTCGACCTGCGCCTCGTCATCGCCGGTTGTCAGGTCGGCGATGAAGGGTGCGATATGGAAGCTGCGGAAGGGTTTGCTGCTGGTCGCCACCTCGTCCATCAGGCGGAACCTGCAGACGCCGGCCAGCGAGATGATGTAGCGGCCATCGCCCGTCTCGGTAAAGGAGGTGATGCGCCCCAGACAACCGACCGGCGCCAGATGCGGACGTTCGGGCAGGATATTGGCGTGCACTTCAGACATGGCGGGCTGAATCATCCCTATGAGACGGTTGCCAGCCATGGCCGCATCGAACATCGCCAAATAGCGCGGCTCGAAGATGTTGAGGGGAAGTTGTCCACCGGGCAGCAACAGCACGCCGGAAATTGGAAAGACCGGGACCGTCTCGGGGAGGTCCGCAGCCGTCAGATATCGGGCATTTCCCACTTGCATCGAAGCACATCCTGTCCGGAAGATCCGGTGTTCATTCCTGCTTCTATCTGGGTCGCTCCGGCCAAAACTCAAGGCCGAAGGCGGCTCACGAAAAAAGGATCGAAGAGAGTTTGCGTCGTGCCATCACGGTCGCTGGATCCTTGGGACCCCAGACTTCGAAAAACTGCAGCAGCTGCTTGCGGGCGCCATCGTCATCGAAAGTCCGATCACGCTTCATGATCAGGAGCAAATGCTCTGCCGCTTCCTCGCGGCTTCCTTCGACATTGCGGATCTTGGCGAGCTTCATGCGCGCCTCGTGATCGTCGGGATTGAGCGACAGCGTGTGCTCGAGTGCCACAGGGTCGCCCAGCTTGCGGGCCTCGTCGATCTGGTCGAGCCGCTTCAGCAGTGCCTGGACTTCCGGTGCCTTGGCCAGTTCCTCGGGCATCTGGGTCAGCAGTTCGCGCGCCCGCTGATGCTGGTTTGCGCCGATCATGCAGTCTGCCAGGCCGGCAATGGCCTGAGTATTGTCCGGGTCCGCCTGCAGGATGGCCGCGAAAAGCTGGGCTGCCCCGTCGATATCGCCACCAGCGAGCAATCCGGAGGCTTCCTCGAGCACGGCCGCAATTTCTGCAGCCTGATCTGCGCCAGCAGGACCCGCCACCTTGTCGATGAAGGCCTTGACCTGGCTCTCCGGCAGAGCGCCCATGAAGCCGTCAGCCGGTCGTCCATTGACGAAGGCGACCACAGCCGGGATCGACTGGATGCCGAGCTGGCCGGCGACGGACGGATGGTCGTCGATGTTCATCTTGACCAGCTTGACGCGGCCGCCGGCTTCGGTGACCGCTTTTTCGATGATCGGTGTCAGCTGCTTGCAGGGACCGCACCAGGGAGCCCAGAAATCGACCAGAACCGGCTGATTGCGCGATTCGTCCATCACGTCGCGGGCGAAATTTGCCGTGGTCGTGTCCTTGATCAGGTCAGCGGCCGGCGCGGAACCTTCGGGAGCGCCATTGAACTGGGCCTTGGCTGTCATGGTCTGGTTGCCATAGCCGCCGTAAGGGTTGCCGTATTCGCTCATCGTGCATCTCCCGCCTGTTTCGCAGCCTTAGCGCGGCCGCCGTTCTTGCCGTTAAGATCGGCTGTTAAGATCGTATGTCAGGCCGTGACTTTCAAGACAAGCGGCGTGTGGCCGGTCGCTTCCATGAAGCGGACCAGATCGTCGCGGCCGATCGAGGTCGTGGCGTCGTTGGAGAGCGGATGGCAGTTGATGACGTCGTGCTCCATCAGGTCCTTGTCGAGCACGAAGGTCACGTTCTTGCCCGTATCGTTGATCGCGCCGAAAGCGGTCACCGCTCCGGGCATCACGCCGAGATATTCCATCAGCTTCTCCGGCTTGCCGAAGGAAACCTTGCTGGCAGCCCCAATGATCGTGTGCACGGTTTTGAGATCGACCGAGGCATTTTCCTCGACCGTCAGCAGGAAGAAGTTGTCCTTCTTGTCCTTCACGAAGAGGTTTTTCGTGTGGCCGCCGGGGATCTCGTCGCGCAACGAAACCGATTCCGCCACGGTGAAGACGGGCGGGTGGGTTTTCGTCTTGTGAGCAATCCCCAACTCGTCCAGGAGGCGGAAGAGATCGTCTGGCGTTTTCGGCGTTGTCATGGGGCCTCGCTTCAATTGTCCGGTGATTGGTCCGATTATGTACTGGGATTCCTGTCGAGCCATAGGCTCATGACCGACATCCTGCAATCTCTCCTGCGCCGAGCAAGCGCGCAAAAGCTGAGCTTTCTCAATCTCTTGCGGTGTGCCTCAATTTTTTTCGCACCGATCCGTCATTTCCCTGTTGCATTTAAAAATCGGTTGGGCCATATAGCGCCCGTCGCCGCAAGACGGACGGCCCACGATCCAGACACTACCCCAGGATCGAGGTTATGAGCGGGTGTAGCTCAGGGGTAGAGCACAACCTTGCCAAGGTTGGGGTCGAGCGTTCGAATCGCTTCACCCGCTCCATTCTTCCTCCACAAGAGACGAGATGGGATAATGCGGCGCGGTCACGCGCTTGACTGTATCCCGCATGCTTTGCCGGCCGCAGGTTGCCCCGCAGCCGGCTCTTTTCCACATCATGCCTTCGCGAACACGTAGTCCGTCTCCTGCCGCAGCACTTCGCCCGGACGCAGGATCGCGTTCGGAAAATTCGGATGGTTGATCGCATCCGGCCAGACCTGCGTTTCCATGCAAAAGCCAGCAAAGGCGCCGTAGCGGCGGCCTTCGAGGCCCGGGACGGCGGGTGACACCTTTCCGCCGGCATAGAACTGCACGCCTGGCTCCGTCGTCAGGATCTCCATCGTCACGCCAGAATTGACGCTGCGGGCCAGCGCCACGCTGCGTTTGGCCACACGGGTGCTGGAGAAGCAGAAATTGTGGTCGTAGCCCAGTTGCTCACCATCCACCTCCAGGCGAATCGGTCGCATTTCGCGGAAATCGAAGGCCGTGTTCTCGACAGAGCGGATTTCGCCTGTCGGAATCAGCCTCTCGTCGACAGGTGTGTAGTGATCGGCCGCGATCATCAGATCATGACCGAGAATGTCGGGGCGGCCATCGAGATTGAAGTAGGCGTGGTGGCAGACATTGGCGATCGTCGGCTTGTCGGTCACAGTTTCATAGAGTGTAGAAAAAACGCCGCCGGATTTGAGTGCAAAGGTGGCGCGCGTGCGGGTCGTGCCCGGATAGCCGGCACGTCCGTCCGGATCGGTGACCTCCATCACGACGAAATCGGACCCGTGTTCCAGGATCGTCCAATTCTGGCGTCCGATGCCGTCCGAGCCGCCATGCAGATGGCTGACGCAGCGTTCGTTGAGCTCGAGCTGGTAGTCGGTGCCATCCAGCGTGAAGCGACCGTCACCGATGCGGTTGGCGCAGCGGCCGGGCGTTGCGCCGAAATAGGGCGAGTGATCGAGATAACCGGCAAGGTCCTCGAAACCGAGCACCAGCGGTGCATCGTGGCCTTCCAAACGTAGATCCTGCAAGACCGCACCAAACGTGATGATCGAGGCGGTGAGTCCGCCTCCCGTCAGAACTACTCTTTCGACTGCTTCTCCCGTTGGCATCACGCCGAATACGGTTTTCGTCATCATTTCCTCGCCTCTTGTCATTGTCTCTTGTGTCTTGCGGTCACCGCGCCAGTTCGCGTGCGGCGGCTTCCAGGCCACCGAGCGTCAGCGGATGCATGCGGTTGCCTATCATGTTTCGAATCAGGCCGACCGACATCGTATAGTCCCAGCGGCTCTCAGGCAGGGGATTGATCCATAGATGCCGGCGGAAGTGGTCTGTCAGCCGCGTCAGCCAGGCTGCACCACTCTCCGTGTTCCAGTGCTCGACCGAGCCGCCCGGATGCGTGACCTCGTATGGGCTCATCGCCGCATCGCCGACGAAGATCAGCCGATAGTCCGGCCCGAAGGTTCTGATGACGTCTTGGGTCGGCATGGTATCGGCATGGCGGCGCTGGTTGTCCTTCCAGACGCGTTCATAGGGGCAGTTGTGGAAGTAGAAATATTCCATGTGCCGGAATTCGGAGCGCGCTGCCGAGAACAGTTCCTCGACCTCACGCACATGGTCGTCCATCGAGCCGCCGATGTCGAAGAACATCAGGAGCTTCACGGCATTCCGTCGCTCGGGCTGGGTCCTCACGTCGAGATAGCCGTGTTCTGCCGTCGACCGGATCGTGCCGGAGAGATCGAGTTCTTCCGTGGCCCCTTCGCGTACGAAGCGGCGCAGCCTGCGCAGGGCCACCTTGATGTTGCGGGTGCCGAGTTCGACGCGGTCGTCGAGATTGCGAAACTCTCGGCTGTCCCACACTTTTACGGCCCGGCGGTGCCGGCTTGTCTCCTGGCCGATGCGCACGCTTTCGGGATTGTAGCCATAGGCGCCGAAGGGCGAGGTGCCTGCCGTGCCGATCCACTTGTTGCCGCCCTGGTGGCGCTCCTTCTGTTCGGCCAGGCGCTCTTTGAGCGTCTCCATCAGCTTGTCGAAGCCGCCGAGCGATTCAATCAGCTTCTTGTCCTCGTCCGACAGATGCTTTTCCGCCAGCCTGCGCAGCCAGTCTTCGGGGATCGCCTGTCGATCGGCGCCGTCAGCTGCCTCCTCGCTCAGGATCCCGCCAAAGATCTCGGAAAACACCCGGTCGAACCGGTCGATAAAGCGCTCGTCCTTCACCAGCGTGGTGCGGGCGAGGTAGTAGAAGCCCTCCGGGTCGAAATCGACCAGCCCTGCCTGCAGGCCTTCGAGCAAAGCCAGGTATTCCCGCAGGGTCACGGGAACCTTCTCTTCCTTCAGACGCAGAAAAAACGGCAGAAACATTGGACGAAGATGGCTCGGTTCATCGGCGGCGGCATCCTGTCATAGAGGACGCCGCCTGTCCCGACAAAATCCGAGCGTCATCTGCCCTTGAGATCAACGCTCGAGGTCCTTGCCGATCTCGTTCAGATCGTAGGGTGTCATCTGGTAGATCTCGTTGATCCAGTTGCCGAACAGGAGATGCGCATGGCCGCGCCAGCGGTTGAGCGGCGTCAGCGTGTCGTCGTTGTGCGGGAAGTAGTTGTGCGGCAGCTTGATCGGTATGCCGGCCGACTTGTCGCGGAAATACTCGTCGCCCAGCGAGGTGGAATCATATTCGACATGGTTGAACATGTAGAGGCGGTTGGCGCGCTTCTCCTGCACCAGGCATACGCCCATTTCGTCTGATTCCAGCAAGATCTCCAGTTCCGGCACCTTCTCGATGTCGTCGCGGCGGACCTCCGTCCAGCGCGAGACCGGAACCTGGAAGTCGTCCGAAAAGCCGTTGAGATAGACGGAGGACGGCGCAAGGTTGCGGTGGCGATAAACGCCAAACGCTTTTTCCTTCAGCGGATGCTTCGGCACCTTGTGGAAGTGGTAGATCGCGGCCATGCCGCCCCAGCAGACATTCATGGTCGAATGCACGTTGGTCTCGGCCCAGTTCAGGATCTCTTTCAGTTCCGGCCAGTAGGTGACCTCCTCGAAGGGCAGGGTCTCGATCGGGGCGCCGGTGATGATGAAGCCGTCGAACTTGCGATCCTTCACCTCGTCCCAAGTCTGGTAGAACGAAAGAAGATGATCTTCCGGCGTGTTCTTGGCCTTGTGGCCACCGACACGCACCAGCGTCAGCTCCACCTGCAGCGGCGAAGCGCCGATCAGCCGGGCAAACTGAACCTCGGTCTTGATCTTGTTGGGCATGAGATTGAGCAGGCCGATCTGCAGCGGGCGAATATCCTGACGAACAGCCACGGTTTCGGTCATGACCCGCACGCCCTCATGCACGAGGGTTTCGAAGGCGGGCAGCGTATCGGGGATCCGGATCGGCATCTTACTCTCGACTTTCCTTGTCACGCGGTTCGAGGACCGCGGAAACAAAAACACCGGCAGCTTCTATATCGCTACCGGTCCTCGGAAAGTCTTCGAACTCGCCTCGGCCCTTTAGCGACTTATTTTACGTGGCTGCAAGCCGGCCGGCCAAATCACCACGGAACACGAGGCCTTTTACGCCTGTCAGGGATGCGAATCAATGGGGAAGGCAATCGCTGCCTTTGCCCCTCCCCCCAAGCGGGGGAGGACGGAAAATCGCAGGCTTAGGCCAGCGCAAGCGGCCTAGACTTCAGATTTTCCTGGAGAGGGGCACGGTTGCGTTGGCACCGACATAACCGAGCCCCTCTCTTGCGATTTCAGATGTTTAGCCGTGGCTTCCGCCACGACTAATTCATCGAAATCGCTTTCTCCCCCGCAAGGGG
>UCMW01000034.1 GCA_900473745.1 Hyphomicrobiales bacterium
TTTTAACAATTCCGAAGTCGGCCTGACCGTCACGCAGCGCCTGCTCGATGGCGGTGGTCGTCGTGCCCAGGTCGATCAGCAGGCATCGCGCGTCGATGGCGCGTCCTTCCGCGTTCTGGAGCGTTCCGAAACGATCGCGCTACAGGTCGTCCAGGATTACCTGGAATACATCCTGCAGGCGAAGATCGTCGGCGTCGCGCAGCAGAACGTGTCGTTCCACAACGGCATTCTCGGTGACATCAACGAGGGTATCTCCGGCGGCGCTTTGACGGAAGTCGATGCCGTCCAGGGTCGTGAGCGTCAGGCAGCGGCCAAGGCCCGTCTGCGCGAAGCGCAGGAAGAGCTGGAGCTGACGAAGATCCGCTTCCTCAAGACCGTCGGCGAGCCGATCACCAATGCGAAGGTCCCGGCCTCCGTCGGCAAGTTCCTGCCGCGCTCGCTGGATGATGCGATCGCGACGGCCAAGTCCAACAATCCGCGCATCTATTCGGCCCTTGCCGACATTGATGCGGCTGATGCGGCCGTCCGGGCCGCTCGCTCGAACTATGCCCCGACCGTCGATCTCGAAGGTCGCGCCAGCGTCGGCAACGATGTGGGCACCAGCCAGGGCAATACCAACGACGTTCAGGTTCGCCTCGTGGCGCGCTGGAACCTCTATCGCGGCGGCATCGACCAGGCACGTGAGCAGGAGCAGATCCGCCGCGCCAGCGAGCAGCGCTATGCATCCGACCAGGTTCATCGCGAAATCGAAGAATCAATCCGCTCGGCCTGGAACGAGCGCCGCAGCCGCGGCGAGCTTTCTCAGATCCTGAGCTCGCAGTCGTCGCAGAATGCTCAGCTCGTCTCTTCTTACGGCGAGCAGTTCAAGATCGGCCAGCGTTCGCTGCTCGATGTGCTTGACGCGCAGAACACGCGCTTCAACACCAGCATCGTCGCAGAGACGGCCCGCGTGGCCGCCCTCTTCGCCGAGTACAAGATCCTGGCAGCGTCCGGTTCGCTGCTGAAGACGATGAACGTCAAGGCTGTCGGGGAAGCCGACGCTTATGCACGCAATGAGTTCTCCGTGAAGACGACCCCGAATGGGACTTACGTCGAGCGGGATCCGCGGCAAAAGGCAGGAATTCCGATGGACCTCCTGGCGCCGCTTCAGTAAACG
>UCMW01000027.1:0-2500 GCA_900473745.1 Hyphomicrobiales bacterium
TCCGAGATCAAGGCGACGCTTTCGAAGTAGTGTTGGCTGCAGGGACAGGAGCTTGGGCGGCTGGTGAGTGCCGCCCAACAGCGCGCGGACCTGCAAACCGGGCATCAGGGAGCTCCGGCCTGGAAACGCAAAAACCGCCCCCTTGGATGGAGGCGGTTTAAGACATGTATGGTTATTTTGGTTGCGGGGGCAGGATTTGAACCTGCGGCCTTCAGGTTATGAGCCTGACGAGCTACCGGGCTGCTCCACCCCGCGTTACCAGGTATTTGCTCTAGCAAATACCGACAGAGCAAACACTTTGTGTTTGCGTCTCTACCCGACTTTTGCCGGAGGCAAACTGTCGTCTTTTCCGGATTTTTACCATTCGGCAAAATACCGTTTGTTTGATCTGTATTTCAAATCAAAAAGGGCCGCTTGTTGAGCGGCCCTAAGATTTCGGCTTGGGCCGATGTTGTGTTGAGAAGATTGTTTTTCAGCGTTTTATGCTGACAACATTGCCTTTAGCAGACCTGGCAGCGACCTACTCTCCCGCGTCTTGAGACGAAGTACCATTGGCGCTGGGGCGTTTCACGGCCGTGTTCGGAATGGGAACGGGTGCGGCCACCCCGCCATGACCACCAGGTCGGCTAAGGGCAATGTTGTTGAGAAGCTGGCACAGGCTTTTGCCTGTTTTCTTAAAGTGAACACGTCTTTTGTTTTGCGGCCGATGAGTTGCTCACTCATACAGGCCGGTCGGCCGTCGCGCCTCGTGGCGCGCGCCGTCCGCAGCTTAGCATCCGAAGGATGTGACAGCGTGAGGACAAAACAGATGGCTTGTGCTCATCTTCGATGAGCATAAGCAATGAGAACGATCAAGCCAATCGGGCTATTAGTAACGGTAAGCTTCACTCATTGCTGAGCTTCCACACCCGTCCTATCAACGTGGTAGTCTTCCACGGCCCTGATAGGGAATACTCGTTTTCAGGTTGGTTTCCCGCTTAGATGCCTTCAGCGGTTATCCATTCCATATATAGCTACCCTGCTATGCCGTTGGCACGACAACAGGTCCACCAGAGATATGTCCATCCCGGTCCTCTCGTACTAGGGACAGATCCTGTCAATATTCCTACACCCACGGCAGATAGGGACCGAACTGTCTCACGACGTTCTGAACCCAGCTCACGTACCGCTTTAATTGGCGAACAGCCAAACCCTTGGGACCTGCTCCAGCCCCAGGATGCGATGAGCCGACATCGAGGTGCCAAACAACCCCGTCGATATGGACTCTTGGGGGTCATCAGCCTGTTATCCCCGGCGTACCTTTTATCCGTTGAGCGATGGCCCTTCCACACGGGACCACCGGATCACTATGACCGACTTTCGTCTCTGCTCGACTTGTCAGTCTCGCAGTCAGGCGGGCTTATGCCATTGCACTCGACGACCGATTTCCGACCGGTCTGAGCCCACCATCGCGCGCCTCCGTTACTCTTTCGGAGGCGACCGCCCCAGTCAAACTACCCACCATACACTGTCCCGGATCCGGATGACGGACCGCGGTTAGACATCCATGACGATAAGGGTGGTATTTCAAGGATGGCTCCACGGAAACTGGCGTCCCCGCTTCAAAGCCTACCACCTATCCTACACATGCCGACACGAATGCCAGTGTAAAGCTATAGTAAAGGTGCACGGGGTCTTTCCGTCTGACCGCAGGAACCCCGCATCTTCACGGGGAATTCAATTTCACTGAGTCTATGTTGGAGACAGCGGGGAAGTCGTTACGCCATTCGTGCAGGTCGGAACTTACCCGACAAGGAATTTCGCTACCTTAGGACCGTTATAGTTACGGCCGCCGTTTACTGGGGCTTCGATTCAAAGCTTGCACCTCTCCTCTTAACCTTCCAGCACCGGGCAGGCGTCAGACCCTATACGTCGTCTTGCGACTTCGCAGAGCCCTGTGTTTTTGATAAACAGTCGCTACCCCCTGGTCTGTGCCACCCCATCATACTTGCGTACAAAGGGGTCACGCTTCTTCCGAAGTTACGCGTGCAATTTGCCGAGTTCCTTCAACATAGTTCTCTCAAGCGCCTTGGTATACTCTACCTGACCACCTGTGTCGGTTTCGGGTACGGTCTGTACGGTGGAGCTATTTCCTGGAACCGCTTCCTCGCCCAGACAATCCAATAAGTCTGAACAAGTTACGCAATCCGTCACTACCACCAGGCCCACGAATATTAACGTGGTTCCCATCGACTACGCATTTCTGCCTCATCTTAGGGGCCGGCTAACCCTGCTCAGATTAACTTTAAGCAGGAACCCTTGGTCTTTCGGCGAGGGGGTCTCTCACCCCCTTTATCGTTACTCATGTCAACATTCGCACTTCCGATACCTCCAGGGCCCCTCACGGGTACCCCTTCACAGGCTTACGGAACGCTCCGCTACCACGTGGATAAATCCACATCCTCAGCTTCGGTGCATGGCTTTAGCCCCGTTACATTTTCGGCGCAAAGACCCTTATTTA
>UCMW01000018.1 GCA_900473745.1 Hyphomicrobiales bacterium
CGTCGCTTCGATCGTCGAGTAAGTACTGAATGAGCGGCCTCGGGCGACGCGCCCGGGGCCGCTTTTCGTTTTCGTCTGCCGGCTGGCGCAACCCAGTCATGCAGACAGCGCGCATGTCGCCAATTCGTCCACGTGGGCGCATTGACGAGAGGCCGATTGCGGTGTATGTCGCCGGCCACGATCAGAATCGAACGGTGATTTGCATCGGGCGGTTTTAAGCGCTGCAGTTTCAAGGCCTGGTGACGGGTCGAGTTCGGCAGGGCTCCTTATGACGACAAAGAGTGACAGTGGTGCCCCGCGGTGCCCCTGTGATTTTTGAAAATTTGGGGCCGGCCAGTCATGGTAATTCACTGTCTCTGCGTATGCGGGACGCAAGAAAAGAAACAAGGACAAGTCGAATGAACGGCCAGAATATCCGCATCCGCCTCAAGGCGTTTGATCACCGGGTTCTCGATGCCTCCACGCGCGAGATCGTGCAGACGGCAAAGCGCACCGGTGCAAGCGTTCGCGGCCCGGTACCGCTCCCGACACGCATTGAAAAATTTACCGTCAACCGTTCGCCTCACGTCGACAAGAAGAGCCGCGAACAGTTCGAAATGCGCACGCATAAGCGTCTGCTCGACATCGTAGACCCGACCCCGCAGACCGTGGACGCGCTGATGAAGCTCGACCTGGCTGCCGGCGTGGACGTCGAGATCAAGCTCTAAAAAGGAATTCCGGCGAGAGCCGTAATAACAAGGAAGGTACGTGGCAAGACCTGCCAACGACTTCTCGAAACGGGAAACCCGATGGTTCGGAAGGGCCTGAGTGGAATCCTTAAACAAAGAGGAAAGGTCAGGATCGCGAGATCCCGTCCGCGACTCTCAAGAGGAATGAACCAATGCGTTCAGGTGTGATTGCACAGAAAGTGGGAATGACCCGCGTCTATAACGACGCCGGCGAACATATCCCGGTAACAGTTCTGCGTCTGGATAACGTACAGGTCGTAGCTCAGCGTACGGCCGACAAGAACGGCTATGTCGCGCTTCAGCTCGGTGCCGGTACGTCGAAGGTCAAGAACACGTCGAAGGGCCTTCGCGGTCACTTCGCCGCAGCGAGCGTTGAGCCCAAGGCCAAGCTCGTCGAATTCCGCGTCTCCGAAGACAACCTCATCGATGTCGGCGCACAGCTGACGGCGAGCCATTTTGAAGCCGGCCAGCTGGTCGACGTCACGGGCACGACGATCGGTAAGGGTTTTGCCGGTGCCATGAAGCGCCACAACTTCGGTGGTCTTCGTGCGACCCACGGTGTTTCCGTTTCGCACCGCTCGCATGGTTCGACCGGTTCGAACCAGGATCCGGGCAAGGTCTGGAAGGGCAAGCGCATGGCTGGTCACATGGGCCAGACGCGCGTCACCACCCAGAACCTCGAAGTCGTTTCGACCGATGAAGATCGTGGTCTCATCCTTGTGAAGGGCGCCGTTCCCGGTTCCAAGGGTTCCTGGATCATCGTCCGCGACGCCGTCAAGTCGGCGAAGTAAGGGAGCCAAGCACATGGAATTTAACGTCAAGACCCTCGAGGGCAAAGACGCCGGCAAGCTTTCTCTGTCGGACGAAATCTTCGGTCTGGATCCCCGCGAAGATCTGATCGCGCGCATGATCCGCTACCAGCTGGCCAAGAAGCGCCAGGGTACGCACAAGACCAAGGGCCGTTCGGAAGTTTCCCGCACCGGCTCCAAGATGTACAAGCAGAAGGGCACCGGTCGTGCTCGTCACCATTCGGCCCGCGCTCCGCAGTTCCGCGGCGGTGGTAAGGCTCATGGCCCGGTTGTTCGCAGCCACGCCCATGACCTGCCGAAGAAGGTTCGTGCGCTCGCTCTGCGTCACGCCCTCTCTGCCAAGATGAAGTCGGAAGACGTGATCATCGTCGACAACCTGGTGGCTGCTGAAGCCAAGACCAAGCTGCTCGTCGGTACCTTCGCCTCGCTCGGCCTGACCAACGCTCTCGTCATCGGCGGTGCCGAAATCGACAGCAACTTCAAGCTCGCGGCTTCGAACATCCCGAACATCGATGTTCTGCCGGTTCAGGGCATCAACGTTTATGACATCCTGCGCCGCGGCAAGCTCGTCCTGTCGAAGGCTGCTGTGGAAGCTCTGGAGGAGCGGTTCAAATGACGGATCTTCGCCACTACGACGTGATCGTATCTCCGTCGATCACGGAAAAGTCGACCATGGTGTCTGAGCACAACCAGGTTGTCTTCAACGTCGCCAAGGGTGCGAGCAAGCCGGAAATCAAGGCTGCTGTCGAAGCCCTCTTCGGCGTCAAGGTCACTGCCGTCAACACGCTCGTCCGCAAGGGCAAGACCAAGCGTTTCCGCGGCTTCGCCGGCAAGCAGAAGGACGTCAAGAAGGCCGTCGTGACGCTCGCCGAAGGTCAGTCCATCGACGTGTCGACGGGCGTCTGAGGTAGGGAACAAGAACAATGGCATTGAAAAGCTACAATCCGACGACCCCCAGCCAGCGTCAGCTGGTCATCGTCGACCGTTCGGGCCTCTGGAAGGGCAAGCCGGTCAAGGCGCTGACGGAAGGTCTCTCCAAGAGCGGTGGCCGTAACAACTACGGTCGCATCACCGCTCGCTTCATCGGTGGTGGTCACAAGCGCACCTATCGTCTGGTTGACTTCAAGCGTCGCAAGTTCGACGTCGAAGGCACCGTCGAGCGCCTGGAATACGACCCGAACCGTTCGGCCTTCATCGCCCTCATCAACTATGCTGATGGCGAGCAGGCCTACATCCTGGCACCGCAGCGCATCGCTGCCGGCGACAAGGTCATCGCGTCTGAAAAGGCAGTTGACGTGAAGCCCGGCAACACCATGCCGCTGCAGTACATCCCGGTCGGTTCGATCATCCACAACGTCGAGATGAAGCCCGGCAAGGGCGGTCAGATCGCACGTTCGGCTGGCACCTATGTCCAGCTCGTTGGTCGCGATGCCGGCATGGCGATCCTGCGCCTGAACTCGGGCGAACAGCGTCTCGTCCCGGGCTCCTGCCTCGCCACGATCGGCGCGGTTTCCAACCCGGACCACGGCAACACCAACGACGGCAAGGCCGGTCGTACCCGTTGGCGCGGCAAGACCCCGCATAACCGCGGTGTCGTCATGAACCCCGTCGACCACCCGCACGGTGGTGGTGAAGGTCGTACGTCCGGTGGTCGCCACCCGGTTTCCCCGTGGGGCAAGCCGACCAAGGGCAAGCGGACTCGCTCGAACAAGTCGACCGACAAGTTCATCATGCGTTCGCGCCACCTGAAGAAGAAGTAAGAGAGGTAGTCAGAAATGGCTCGTTCAGTATGGAAAGGCCCGTTCGTCGACGGCTATCTTCTCAAGAAGGCTGAGAAGGTTCGCGAGACCGGCCGCAATGAAGTGATCAAGATGTGGAGCCGTCGCTCCACCATCCTGCCGCAGTTCGTCGGTCTCACCTTCGGCGTATACAACGGCAGCAAGCATGTGCCCGTCTCTGTCAACGAAGACATGGTCGGCCACAAGTTCGGTGAATTCGCTCCCACCCGGACCTATTACGGTCACGGTGCGGACAAGAAGGCGAAGAGGAAGTAACGATGGGCAAGGCAAAAACCGAACGCCGGCTCAAGGACAACGAAGCGCAGGCAGTCGCCCGCACGATCCGCGTCAGCCCCCAGAAGCTCAACCTGGTCGCCGCGCTCATCCGCGGCAAGAAGGTCGAGCGCGCTCTCGCTGAGCTGGAATTCTCCCGCAAGCGTATCGCCGGCACCGTTCGCAAGACGCTCGAGTCTGCGATCGCCAACGCCGAAAACAACCATGATCTCGACGTCGACCAGCTGGTCGTCGCCGAGGCCTATGTTGGCAAGTCGATCACCATGAAGCGTTTCCACGCTCGTGGCCGCGGCCGCGCATCGCGCATCGAAAAGCCGTTCTCGCACCTCACCATCGTTGTGCGTGAAGTCGAAGCCAAAGGGGAGGCCGCATAATGGGTCAGAAAATCAATCCGATTGGCTTCCGTCTCGGAATCAATCGCACCTGGGATAGCCGCTGGTTCGCCGACAACGCCGAATACGGCAAGCTGCTCCACGAAGACCTGAAGATCCGCAAGTATCTGATGGACGAGCTGAAGCAGGCCGGTATCGCCAAGGTCGTCATCGAGCGTCCGCACAAGAAGTGCCGCGTCACGATCCACTCGGCTCGCCCGGGTCTGATCATCGGCAAGAAGGGTGCAGACATCGAGAAGCTTCGCAAGAAGATCTCGACGATGACGAACTCGGAAACGCACCTCAACATCGTTGAAGTGCGCAAGCCGGAAGTCGACGCAACGCTGGTTGCTCAGTCGATCACCCAGCAGCTCGAGCGTCGTATCGCTTTCCGTCGCGCCATGAAGCGCGCCGTTCAGTCGGCCATGCGTCTCGGTGCCGAAGGCATCAAGATCACCTGCGCCGGCCGTCTCGGTGGCGCCGAAATCGCGCGTACCGAATGGTACCGTGAAGGCCGCGTTCCGCTCCACACCCTGCGTGCAGACATCGACTACGGGACGTCCGAAGCGGCAACTGCCTACGGCATTTGCGGCGTCAAGGTCTGGATCTTCAAGGGCGAAATCCTTGAGCATGATCCGATGGCGTCCGAACGTCGTCAGCTCGAGGGCGATGCCCAGGGTCCGGCAAGCCGGGGTGACCGCGGTGATCGTGGCGACCGTCGCCGCGAGAACGCTTGATTGAACGCTGGCGAAAGATAAGCTCGGAGAAGTAAGAAAATGTTGCAGCCAAAGCGTACAAAGTACCGCAAGCAATTCAAGGGCCGCATCAAGGGCGTCGCCAAGGGCGGTTTTGATCTGGCATTCGGTGAATTCGGCCTGAAGGCTCTGGAACCGAACCGCGTGAACGCTCGCGAAATTGAAGCCGCCCGTCGTGCGATCACCCGCTACATGAAGCGTGCTGGTCGCGTGTGGATCCGCGTATTCCCTGACGTTCCGGTTACGGCAAAGCCGACCGAAGTTCGTATGGGTAAGGGTAAGGGTTCGGTCGAATACTGGGCATGCAAGGTCAAGCCCGGCCGTATCATGTTCGAGATCGACGGCGTTTCGGAAGAGATCGCGCGCGAGGCACTTCGCCTCGGTTCTGCCAAGCTCTCTGTCACGACGCGCTTCGTACAGCGCATTGCAGAGTGAGGATCAAGTCGATGAAAGCCACAGACGTACGCGCCATGAGCGCTGACCAGCTGAACGACGAGCTCGCGAAGCTGAAGAAGGAGCAGTTCAATCTGCGCTTCCAGAAGGCCACTGGCCAGCTCGAGAAGTCTTCCCGTATCCAGGAAGTCCGTCGTGACATCGCACGCGTGAAAACCATTGCCCGCCAGAAGGCGGCAGAAGCCAAGGCCTAAGGACCGAGAAATATGCCGAAACGCATTCTGCAGGGCGTAGTTGTCAGCGATAAGAACGACAAGACCATCGTCGTTCGCGTTGAGCGTCGATTTGCCCACCCGCTGCTTCAGAAGACCGTTCGCCGGTCCAAGAAGTACAAGGCTCATGACGAAAACAATCAGTTCAAGACCGGTGACGTCGTTTCCATCCAGGAATGCGCCCCGATCTCCAAGGACAAGTGCTGGACGGTGATTGCCGCCCAGGCTTAATTTACGGACTTCCTGCGCAAGGGCTTGCACCTTGCGCAGAAATCTGTATGAAGCAGACCACTGGCAGAGAACGCTCGGAATCGGGCGTTCTTTTGCTTTGAGCGCACGGAAGGTCCCTTATGGGAAACCACCCTGTATTTGTCTTCCCGCGCACAATTGAAATTTATCATAAGCTTGGATAGGGGGCCTCGGCCCAACCGTTCGGGTTACAACAAGAAGGCGACCTGACATGATTCAGATGCAGACTAACCTCGACGTCGCGGATAATTCCGGCGCACGTCGTGTCATGTGCATCAAGGTGCTGGGCGGCTCCAAGCGCAAGTACGCTTCCATCGGCGACATCATCGTCGTTTCGATCAAGGAAGCGATCCCGCGCGGCCGCGTGAAGAAGGGTGACGTGATGAAGGCGGTTGTCGTGCGCACCGCCAAGGACATCCGTCGCGCCGACGGCAGCGTCATCAGATTCGATAACAACGCAGCTGTTCTTATCGACAACAAGAAAGAGCCGATCGGCACCCGTATCTTCGGACCGGTTCCGCGCGAACTTCGCGCCAAGAACCACATGAAGATCATCTCGCTGGCTCCAGAAGTACTGTAAGGAGCGGGAAGCGATGAACAAGATCCGCAAAGGCGACAGCGTTGTCGTACTCGCCGGCAAGGACAAGGGCCGTACTGGCGAAGTTCTGCAGGTAATGCCGAAAGAAGATCGCGCACTCGTGCGTGGTATCAACATGGTGAAGCGCCACCAGCGTCAGTCTCAGACGCAGGAAGCCGGCATCATCAACAAGGAAGCCTCCATTCACCTGTCCAACATTGCCATCGTCGGCAAGGACGGCAAGCCGACCCGCGTTGGCTTCTCCGTCGTCGACGGCAAGAAGGTGCGTGTAGCCAAGCGTTCGGGGGATGTGATCGATGGCTGAGTCCAAGTATGAGCCGCGGCTCAAGGCTGACTATGTAAACCGCATCCGCAAGGCGCTCCAGGAGCAGTTCTCCTACGCCAACGAGATGCAGATCCCGAAGCTCGACAAGATCGTCATCAACATGGGCGTGGGCGAGGCAACTGCCGACTCCAAGAAGCCCACCGTTGCTGCCGCTGACCTTGCTGCGATTGCTGGCCAGAAGCCGGTCATCACCAAGGCCCGCAACTCGATCGCTGGCTTCAAGGTCCGCGAAAACATGCCGATCGGCGCAAAGGTCACCCTGCGCGGCGCCCGCATGTATGAGTTCCTGGACCGCCTGGTCTACATCGCGCTTCCGCGCGTACGAGATTTTCGCGGCCTGAACCCGAAGTCCTTCGACGGCCGTGGCAACTTCGCCATGGGCATCAAGGAGCACATTGTGTTCCCGGAGATCAACTACGACAAGGTTGATCAGATGTGGGGCATGGACATCATCGTTTGCACGACGGCGACCAACGACGACGAAGCTCGGGCTCTTCTGAAAGAGTTCAACTTCCCGTTCCGTCAGTAACCGTAACGACGAGCGTAGAAGAGGAACTTCCATATGGCGAAGACAAGCGCAGTTGAAAAGAACAAGCGCCGCCGCAAGATCGTCGCAAGCCAGGCCGCCAAGCGTGCCGGTCTGAAGGCGATCATCATGAACCAGTCTCTTTCGATTGAAGAGCGGTTCAAGGCCACCCTGAAGCTGGCAGAACTGCCGCGCGATGGCTCCAAGACCCGTATTCGCAACCGTTGCGAAGTCACCGGTCGTCCGCGTGCATTCTATCGCAAGCTTGGAATGTCGCGTATCGCGCTTCGCGAGCTTGGCAACACCGGCAAGGTGCCGGGCGTTGTGAAGTCGAGCTGGTAAGGAGACGGCAATATGACGATGACTGATCCGTTGGGCGATATGCTCACCCGTATCCGGAATGGCGCCGCTCGCCGCAAGAGCTCCGTCTCCACTCCGGCTTCCAATCTCCGTGCCCGCGTTCTCGACGTTCTGCAGGCCGAAGGTTACATCCGTGGCTACAGCCAGACCGACTACGGCAATGGCAAGTCCGAAATCACGATCGAACTGAAGTACTACGAAGGTGCTTCGGTCATTCGCGAAATCGGTCGTGTCTCCAAGCCGGGCCGCCGGGTTTATGTCTCGGTCAAGTCCATCCCGCAGGTCGCGAACGGCCTCGGCATCACCATCCTTTCGACTCCGAAGGGTGTGATGGCCGATCACCAGGCTCGCGAACAGAACGTTGGTGGTGAGGTACTCTGCTCCGTCTTCTAAGATGGGCAGGGGATCTCCATAGCGAACAGACAGGATAAAAACTATGTCTCGTATCGGTAAGAAGCCCGTTCCGGTTCCGGCTGGTGTGACCGCCTCTGTCGAAGGCCAGAAGGTCTCCGTCAAGGGCCCGAAGGGTGAACTTTTCTTCGTCGCAAACGACGAAATCTCCGTGAAGCTGGAAGACAACGCCGTTGTCGTACAGCCGATCAACGACTCCAAGGATGCTCGTTCGAAGTGGGGCATGTCCCGCACGATGATCGAAAACATCCTGAAGGGTGTGAAGGACGGTTACGAGCGCAAGCTCGAAATCAACGGCGTTGGTTACCGTGCGTCGCTCCAGGGCAAGAACCTGCAGCTCGCGCTCGGCTTCAGCCATGACGTCGTCTACGAGCCGCCGGTCGGCATCTCTATCGCTGTTCCGAAGCCGACCGAAATCATCGTGTCCGGCATCAACAAGCAGCAGGTCGGCCAGGTCGCCGCCGAGATCCGCGAATATCGCGGTCCGGAGCCCTACAAGGGCAAGGGCGTCAAGTATGCCGAAGAGCGGATCGTCCGCAAAGAAGGCAAGAAGAAGTAAGGATCGCGCGAAATGGCAAGCAGAAAAGAAGCACTTGTTCGCCGTGCGAACCGCGTACGGCGTCAGATCAAGGCGGTGGCAAATGGCCGTCCGCGTCTGTCGGTACATCGCTCTTCGAAGAACATCTACGCTCAGATCATCGACGACGTCGCTGGCAAGACCCTCGCGGCTGCTTCGACCCTCGATGGTGGCCTGAAGGCCGAGCTCAAGACCGGCGCCGACATCGCAGCAGCAGCTGCCGTTGGCAAGCTGGTTGCCGAGCGCGCCAGCAAGGCGGGCGTGAAGGAAGTGGTCTTCGACCGCGGCGCCTTCATCTATCATGGCCGCATCAAGGCCCTGGCAGAAGCTGCCCGCGAAGGCGGCCTGACCTTCTGATTTGAGAGTTTCCACCCGGACTTGCGTCCGGGTGGATTTCCGGCTTTAAGCCGGTCACACCGGATTCCACCTTGACCCGACAGGGCAGGGTGGAACTTTGCGTAATCTGCCGATTGCACCCGGAAAAGAAAAAGGAAAAGGACAATGGCACAAGAAAAGCGTGGTTCGCGGGATGACCGTCAGAACCGTGAAGAGCGCGATAGCGAATTTGTCGACAAGCTGGTCGCCATCAACCGCGTCGCCAAGGTAGTTAAGGGCGGCCGTCGCTTCGGCTTCGCAGCCCTCGTCGTCGTCGGCGACCAGAAGGGCCGCGTTGGCTTCGGCCATGGCAAGGCACGTGAAGTGCCGGAAGCCATCCGCAAGGCCACTGAAGCCGCCAAGCGCGAACTGATTTTCGTTCCCCTGCGTGATGGCCGCACTCTGCATCACGACGTCAACGGCCGTCATGGCGCCGGCAAGGTTCTGCTGCGCTCCGCCAAGGCTGGTACCGGCATCATCGCCGGTGGTCCGATGCGTGCCGTTTTCGAAACGCTCGGCATGTCGGACGTCGTCGCCAAGTCGACCGGTTCGTCGAACCCTTACAACATGGTTCGCGCAACCTTCGACGCCCTGAAGGCTCAGGTGCATCCGAAGGATGTGGCAGCACAGCGCGGCTTGAAATATGCCACGCTCCAGGCTCGCCGCGCTGCCTCCGGCAACGCAGCTGAAGAATAAGAGGAGTCTGATCCATGGCCAAGGCTACGAAGAAGACTGAAGCAAAGACGATCACGGTCGAACAGATCGGCTCGCCTATTCGCCGTCCGGCTGTCCAGCGCGCTACGCTGGTTGGTCTGGGCCTCAACAAGATGCACCGGGTCCGCACCCTGGAAGATACGCCTTCCGTTCGTGGCATGATCCGTGCTGTCCAGCATCTCGTTCGCGTCGTCGACGAGAAGTGAGACGGGGGAAGTCATCATGAAACTGAATGAAATCAAAGACAACGAAGGCTCTTCCAAGGAGCGTATCCGCGTAGGTCGCGGTATCGGTTCCGGCAAGGGCAAGACCGGTGGTCGCGGCGTCAAGGGTCAGAAGGCTCGTTCGGGCGTCGCCATCAACGGCTTCGAAGGCGGTCAGATGCCAATCTACCGTCGCCTGCCGAAGCGCGGCTTCAACAACATCTTCGCCTCGGAATACGTCACCGTATCGCTCGGCCGTATCCAGACCGCGATCGATGCCGGCAAGCTGGACGCAAAGGCGACCATCGACGCCGCTTCGCTGAAGGCAGCTGGTGTGATCCGTCGTCCGAAGGACGGCGTTCGCATCCTCTCCGGCGGCGAGCTGAAGGCAAAGGTCACGATCGAAGTTGCCGGCGCCTCCAAGGCAGCCGTCGAAAAGATCGAAAAGGCCGGCGCTTCCATCAAGCTGCTCGAAGCAGCCAAGGAAGCCGCTGAATAAGTGAAAGACAATCGCCCGGGGTGCTTCACACCGGGCGATTTTGCTCCCATATGTGAGCCTCACGAACCCAGGACGGAATGGACGTTGTTTCGTCTTCCGGGTCATCTGGAAAACAAGAGTGTGAGGCATGCGGTTGCTTGGCAACTTCTCCCGCTCCCTGTTTTCTGAAAAGCAGTTTGAACGAAGAGCCTCCGGTTCTGGCGCAGCGCCGCCACCGGTCTGGGTTTGCGGAGAATTCTATGGCTTCTGCAGCGGAACAACTGGCCTCGAACCTCAACTTCTCGACTTTCGCCAAGGCGGAAGATCTGAAGAAGCGTCTGTGGTTCACTCTGGCCGCATTGCTGGTCTATCGCCTCGGCACGCATATTCCGCTGCCTGGCCTCAATCCGGAGGCCTATGCCGCCGCCTTCCAGGGGCAGTCGGGTGGCATCCTCGGTCTTTTCAACATGTTTGCCGGTGGCGCTGTCGAGCGCATGGCGATCTTCGCGCTGGGCATCATGCCCTACATCTCCGCGTCGATCATCGTGCAGCTGATGACGTCCGTCGTGCCGGCCCTCGAGCAGCTCAAGAAAGAGGGCGAGCAGGGCCGCAAGATCATCAACCAGTACACCCGTTACGGCACCGTGCTTCTCGGCGCCCTGCAGGCCTACGGCATCGCCGTCGGCCTCGAATCGGGGCAGGGCATTGTTGCCGATCCGGGCTGGTTCTTCCGAATCTCGACCGTTCTGACGCTGCTTGGCGGCACCATGTTCCTGATGTGGCTCGGTGAGCAGATCACCTCGCGCGGCATCGGCAACGGCATTTCGCTGATCATCTTCGCCGGCATTGCCGCTGGTCTTCCGACCGCTGTCGCCCACACGCTGGAACTCGGCCGCACTGGCGCTCTGTCCACGCTGCTGATTCTCACTGTCATCCTCGTGGCGATCGGCGTCATTGCCCTGATCGTCTTCGTCGAGCGTGCTCAGCGCCGCCTTCTGATCCAGTATCCGAAGCGCCAGGTGGGCAACCGCATGTTCCAGGGTGACACGTCGCATCTCCCGCTGAAGCTGAACACCGCAGGCGTTATCCCGGCCATCTTTGCCTCGTCGCTCCTGCTCCTGCCGGCAACGGCGGCAGGCTTTGCGGGCAATAGCCAGCTTCCGGGCTGGGCAACTGCCATCATCGCGTCCCTGAGCCATGGCCACCCGGTCTACATGATGCTCTACGCCGCGCTCATCGCTTTCTTTGCCTTCTTCTACACGGCCATCGTCTTCAACCCGAAGGACACGGCCGACAATCTGAAGAAGCATGGCGGCTTCATCCCCGGCATCCGTCCGGGCGATCGCACCGCCGAGTATATCGACTACGTCCTGACCCGCATCACCGTGGTCGGCGCCGCCTACCTCGTCTTCGTCTGCGTCCTGCCCGAAATCCTCATCGCACGCACCGGGATCCCATTAGCCCTTGGTGGTACTTCGCTTTTGATTGTTGTCAGCGTGACCCTTGATACTGTAGCACAGGTTCAGGGACATCTGATCGCCCAGCAATATGAGGGCCTGATCAAGAAGTCGAAGTTGCGTGGAGGAAAGAGGGGACGATGAGACTGATTCTGTTAGGACCGCCGGGCGCGGGTAAGGGGACCCAAGCCCAGCGGATCGTGGAGAAGCACGGCATTCCGCAGCTTTCCACCGGTGACATGCTCCGTGCAGCCGTTTCGGCCGGCACGGAGGTCGGCAAGCGCGCCAAGGCTGTCATGGACGCCGGCAAGCTCGTTTCCGACGAGATCGTCATCGCCATCGTCTCCGAGCGCATTGATGCGCCCGACTGCGCCAATGGCTTCATTCTGGACGGCTTCCCGCGGACGCTCGTCCAGGCGGATGCCACCGAGGCCATGCTGTCAGGCAAGAACCTCGATCTGTCCGCGGTGATCGAGATCAGGGTCGACGACGAGATCCTGGCCGATCGAATCGCTGGTCGTTATACCTGCGCGAACTGTGGCGCCGGTTATCACGACGAGAACCTGAAGCCGAAGGTCGACGGCGTCTGCGACAAGTGCGGTTCGACCCACTTCAAGCGTCGCCCCGACGACAACCGCGATACGGTCCGCACCCGTCTGCAGGCCTACTACAAGGAAACCTCGCCGCTGATCGGCTACTACCACGCCAAGGGTAAGTTGCATTCGGTCGACGGCATGGGCGAGATCGATGCCGTTACAGGCGAGATCGAAGCCATTCTCGCCAAGCTCTGAGCCCGGCAGAATCCAAGAATCTTCGCGGGGTCGGTTGCTTTTGTCGATCGATTCCGTTAAAGACCGCGCCAACTCGCGACATGACTGCGATCGGCGCGTTCTTCCAAAACGCTGGGAGACCGGGTTCGATCGTTTTGGTTTGTCGTGAACCCGATTTGTAATTGCGGTCCATCTGGGCCGTGTAACGAGACACCACTTGCCGGATGGCAACTGGAAGCAAGGAGAATAGGCGTGGCACGTATCGCTGGCGTCAACATCCCGACTGCGAAGCGCGTTGTTATCGCGCTGACCTATATTCACGGGATTGGACCGAAGTTCGCATCGGAAATCATGGAAAAGGTCGGTCTTCCGGCCGAGAAGCGCGTTCACCAGTTGACCGACGCTGAAGTGCTCCAGATCCGCGAAACCATCGACCGCGATTACCAGGTCGAAGGTGACCTGCGTCGCGATACCGCGATGAACATCAAGCGTCTGATGGACCTCGGCTGCTACCGTGGCCTGCGCCATCGTCGTGGTCTGCCGGTTCGCGGTCAGCGCACGCACACCAACGCCCGCACCCGCAAGGGTCCGGCGAAGGCGATCGCTGGTAAGAAGAAGTAATTTCAGCGAATAGCGATTGGCGAATAGCGAATAGGGGTCGCACCTCTATTCGCTATTCGCTTTAAACTATTCGCTGCTGGTGTAGCCGCTGGAACTACGGCGGTGCTTAGATCAACTGAAAGGAAGACCATGGCCAAGGAAGCCACACGCGTCCGCCGTCGCGAACGCAAGAATATCTCGTCGGGCGTTGCTCACGTCAACTCGACCTTCAACAACACGATGATCACCATCACCGACGCGCAGGGCAATGCGATTGCCTGGTCGTCTGCTGGTGCGAAGGGCTTCAAGGGTTCGCGTAAGTCGACCCCGTTCGCTGCCCAGATCGCTGCTGAAGACTGCGCCAAGAAGGCCCAGGAACACGGCATGAAGTCCCTCGAAGTGGAAGTCTGCGGTCCGGGTTCGGGTCGTGAATCCGCTCTGCGCGCCCTCCAGGCTGCCGGCTTCATGATCACGTCGATCCGTGACGTGACGCCGATCCCGCACAATGGCTGCCGTCCGCGCAAGAAGCGTCGCGTCTAATCATTCTTCGTTTTGCCGGCCAGGCGTTTGCGCGCCTTGCCGGTGCTTCTCATATTCGGCCGTCACGATTGAATGGTGATGGCGAACGGAAGGTAAAATCATGATTCAGAAGAATTGGCAGGAACTGATCAAGCCGAACAAGGTGGAATTTTCCTCCTCCGGCCGCACCAAGGTGAACCTCGTCGCCGAGCCGCTCGAGCGTGGCTTCGGCCTGACGCTCGGTAATGCCCTGCGTCGCGTTCTCCTGTCGTCGCTTCGTGGTGCAGCCGTCACGGCTGTCCAGATCGACGGCGTTCTGCACGAGTTCTCGTCTATCCCGGGCGTTCGCGAAGATGTCACCGACATCGTCCTGAACATCAAGGAAATCGCCATCAAGATGGACGGCGACGATGCCAAGCGCATGGTTGTCCGTAAGCAGGGTCCGGGCGTTGTAACCGCCGGTGACATCCAGACGGTCGGCGACATCGAGATCCTGAACCCCAACCATGTCATCTGCACCCTCGACGAAGGCGCAGAAATCCGCATGGAGTTCACGGTCAACAACGGCAAGGGTTACGTCCCGGCCGAGCGCAACCGCGCGGAAGATGCACCGATCGGCCTGATCCCGGTCGACAGCCTCTACTCGCCGGTCAAGAAGGTGTCCTACAAGGTGGAAAACACCCGCGAAGGACAGGTTCTCGACTATGACAAGCTGCTGATGACCATCGAAACCGATGGTTCGGTCACCGGTGAAGATGCAGTTGCTTTCGCGGCCCGCATTCTCCAGGACCAGCTCGGCGTCTTCGTCAACTTCGACGAGCCGCAGAAGGAAGTCGAAGAAGAGTCCGTCACCGAACTCGCCTTCAACCCGGCTCTGCTCAAGAAGGTCGACGAACTGGAGCTTTCGGTCCGTTCGGCGAACTGCCTGAAGAACGACAACATTGTCTACATCGGCGATCTGATCCAGAAGACCGAGGCAGAAATGCTGCGCACGCCGAACTTCGGTCGCAAGTCGCTCAACGAAATCAAGGAAGTTCTCGCTTCCATGGGCCTGCACCTCGGTATGGAAGTGCCGGCATGGCCGCCCGAGAACATCGAAGATCTCGCGAAGCGTTACGAAGACCAGTATTAATAACAGTGAAGGCAGCCTCTAAACCTGCCTTTCCCCGTCAAACTGCGGGCGAATGCCCGTATGTGTCAGGAAACGGCAGCCTCTGAGACAGAGCCTGCACTTAAAGGAGAATAGCAATGCGCCACCAGAAAGCCGGCCGCAAGCTGAACCGTACCGCCAGCCACCGTAAGGCGATGTTCGCCAACATGGCTGCTTCGCTCATCACGCATGAGCAGATCGTCACGACGCTCCCGAAGGCGAAGGAAATTCGCCCGATCGTCGAGAAGCTGGTGACCCTCGGCAAGCGCGGCGACCTGCACGCTCGTCGTCAGGCCATCTCGCAGATCAAGGACGTCGATGCCGTCCGGAAGCTGTTCGACGCCATCGCAACGCGCTACGCCACCCGCAACGGCGGCTACCTGCGCATCATGAAGGCCGGTTTCCGCCAGGGCGACAACGCCGCCATGGCCGTCATCGAGTTCGTTGAACGCGACGTCGATGCGAAGGGCGCAGCCGACAAGGCCCGCGTCGCCGCCGAAGCCGAAGCTGAAGCAGCATAATATTCCGGCCCGCAAGGGCAGGACGTACAACGACAAAGGCCGGGTGAGCGATCACCCGGCCTTTGTCGTTATACGTCCTGCTTTCCGCTCTGCATCAGGGCTTCAACGCGCATTCTTCCGCCCGCTGCAGAAGAAAGGCGCGCTCGGTCGCGTTGCCACTCAACGCTGCCGCTTGTGTGAATTCCGCCCGGGCTTCTTCGTTTCTGCCCAGCCGCATGAGAAAATCACCCTTAGCAGCATGGAGCGGCGGATAGCCCGCCAGTTGCGGCTCATCCTCGATCTCCGCCAGCAACGCCAGTCCCGTCTCCGGCCCCTCGGCCATGGCATGCGCCACCGCCCGGTTCAGCGCCACGACAGGCGAGGGCACCCGCGCCAGCAGCCGATCGTAAAGCGCAGCACTTCTCACCCAGTCGGTGTCCTCGAACCGTCCCGCCCGGGCATGCACGGCTGCCAGCGCCGCCTGAAGCGCATAGACCGCGTCGTCCCCGCCAAGACGCGTCACCGCCGCCAACCCCTCCAGGCCACGCTGGATCAACAGCCTGTCCCACAGCCCCCGGTTCTGCGTCTCGAGCGTCAGCGCGCTCCCATCTGCAGCCACCCGCGCCTTGAAGCGCGAAGCCTGCAATTCCATCAGGGCAAGCAGCGCATGCGCTTCCGGCTCACCCGGTGCCAACCCCACCAGAATGCGGCCGAGCCGCATCGCCTCCTGGCAGAGCTGCGGCCGGATCAGGTCCTCGCCCCGGCTTGCGGCATAGCCCTCGTTGAAGATCAGGTAGATCACTTCGAGCACCGAGGCGAGGCGGGCGTCGCGTTCGTCTCCGATCGGCACTTCGAAGGCGATATCGGCATCCCGCAGGATCTTCTTCGCCCGGACGATCCGCTGCGCCACCGTCGTCTCCTGTGTCAGGAAGGCGCGGGCGATCTCCTCCGTCGTCAATCCGCCGATGATTTTCAGCGTCAGCGCCGTGCGCTGGTCGCGCGAGAGCAGGGGATGGCAGGCGGTGAAGATCAGCGACAGCCGCTCGTCGCCGATCGCGTCGTCGAGCGAGGCCTCGATGGCGGCATGCTCGTCCGCGCGGCCGGTTTCGAGGTCATGGACGAGCGAGGCTTCGTGCCGCGCTATCATCTTCCGCCGCCGCCAGAGGTCGACGGCACGGCGCTTGGCGGTCGTCATCAGCCACCCGCCCGGATTGGGTGGCGTGCCGGCCTCGGGCCAGGTTGCAAGCGCCGTAACGAGCGCCTCCTGCGCCAGCTCCTCTGCCAGGCTGATGTCGCCGACATGTTTTGCGAGCCCGGCAATCAGCCGGACCCGCTCCATGCGATAGATCGCCTCGATATCCCGAGCCGCTGCCTCTGCGCCGGCAATGTGCCGGTAAGCCGAGGGTGCGACTGCCTCTCCGTCCCGAGTCATGAGCCGGAGTATGGACCTGGCCGCCGCACGGTCAACCGGGGCGATCGCCTCAGGCGTCGACACCGGTCGTGTCGCCGGCAGCGGCGGCCGGGTCCATCCAGAAGATCTCCCAGACATGCCCGTCCGGATCCTCCACCGACCGGCTCCACATGAAGCCGTGATCCTGTGGCGGGTTCGGATCCGGCCGGCCGCCTGCGGCAGTGGCAGCATTCAGCACCCGGTCGACATCCGCATGCGCCTCGACGGTCAGCGCCAGCAACACCTGGCTTGTGGCCTTGGCGTCCGCGATGGGCCGCTTGGTAAAGTTGCCGTAATAGTCATGCGTCAGGATCATCACGCCGATCGTGTCGCACAGCATCATGCAGGCCGCATTCTCGTTGGAAAACTGCGGGTTCCGCGTCGCCCCCAGCGCCTCGTAGAAGCGCGTCGAGGCAGCGAGGTCCGTGACCGGCAGGTTGATGAAGATCATCTTGCTCATGGCGTCTCAACCCTTGGTCTTCTGCTGCGCTGCCAGCCCTTCGGCCGCGCGGTCATGGCTCGCCTGTCCCTCGGGCGTCGCGATCTCGGCAAAATCCTCCATCTCGTAGAAGGGACGGATCTCGATCTCGCTCGGTCCCATCATCGGATTGGGGCAGCGCTTCACCCAGGCGACAGCTTCGTCCATGTCCTTCACCTCCCAGATCCAGTAGCCGGCGACCAGCTCCCGCGTCTCGGCGAAGGGTCCATCGATCACGCGCCGGTCCGGACCGTCGAAGGCCACCCGCTTGCCCATCTTGGACGGCTTCAGCCCGTCTCCGGACAGCATGATGCCGGCCTGCACCAGTTCCTCGTTGAACTTGCCCATGTCTTCGAACAGCTTCGGCGGCGGCATGATGCCTTCTTCGCTGTCTTCCGTCGCCTTGACCATAACCATGACACGCATGTCTTCACTCCTCTCGTTATCCGGACCGCACCTGCGATCCTGCCTCCCCAACGAACGAGGTAAAGCCATTTCGACACGGGATGCGAAAAAATTATTGGCAGCTGTCGATTTTTCTTCGCTCTGCTATTTCGGAATGTGGATCGTCGCCCGGATATGTTTGAGCGAGGCGACAATGGTGAAGGTCATCATCACGAGCAGCGTCCACGAGCTCCATTTGCCCAGATGCACCGTCGACCAGGCCCCGAGCTGGTTCGGATAGTGCCAAATGGCGAAGAAGGTGGAGATGTTTTCGGCCACCCAGATGAAGAAGCCGATCAGGATGAAGGCGAGCAGCATCGGCATCTGCCGATCGCGGTCGAAGGGCCGGAAGATTACAGTGGTACGCGCATAAAGCCCGATGGCGAGCGCTGCCAGATACCAGCGATAATCGCCGATATAGTGGTGGGTGAAGAAGTTGAGATAGATGGCAAGCGCCACGCCGATGGCCATCCAGTAGGGCGGATGATGGCGGATCCTGAGATCGAACAGCCGCCAGGCCTGGATGATATAGCTGCCGACGGCGGCATACATGAAGCCGGAAAACAGCGGCACGCCGATGAGCTTCGTATAGGCGAAGTCCTGATAGGACCAGGATGGATTGGCACCCGCCGTCTTGAACGCCTCGAGCACGAAGCCGACCACGTGGAAGAGGCAGATGGCCTTGAGTTCGTCCATCGTCTCGAGCTTGGTCCAGACCATCCAGATCTGGATGGCGAGCGCAATGATCAGGAGCACGTCGTAGCGCGGGATGCCGAAGAGGCCGGCACGCGGGACGACGAAGATCGAGACGAAGAACAGCCCGGCAAACAGGCAGGCCCGCGCCTCCTTGATGCCGAAGAACAGGAACTCGACGACGAAGCGGCGAAAGCCGGTAAGCTCCGGATATGGCGTCTTCTCGATGAGCCTGCGATCGAGTGCACTCAGGAGCCCGTTTTGTCCATCTGCCATCAGTGTCATCGCCGACTGCCTTCGCTGTTGCACTCCATTGCAACCTGACTACTAAGCGGCCATGGACAAAATCAAGGCATCGAGGGCACTTCGCAGCCGACGGCTGGGGATAGCTGTCGGCATCATTGTCTGCGGACTGGCGCTCCGGCTCGGCGGCTATGAGATCGGTCTGCCGCATCTGCTGGTGAAGTATGGCGGCTCGACGCTCTGGGGCGCCATGGTCTTCTTCCTGCTCGCCACGCTCCTGCCGCGACAGCCGCCTGTCCGCCTGGCGCTCCTCGCCATCGTCGTTGCAGCCCTCACCGAATTCAGCCGCCTTTACCACGCGCCCTGGCTGGATGCCTTCCGCCTGACGCTGGCAGGTGCGCTTCTGTTCGGCCGCATCTTCGCATGGTGGAACATCGCGGCTTACATCGTGGGGATCGGGCTGGCCGCGCTGGTCGAAGTGCTGCTTCTCGTCCGCTCCATCCGGTCGCCCGACTAGCGGGCCGCGCCCGCCATGCGCTTGGCCCGCCGCCGCTCCATGAGCTTGGGCCGGACCAGCCGGTAGCCGAGAAGCACGATCGTTACGACGATGTAGAAAGCCGCTTCCGGATCGATGACCTTGAGCGATAGCGCATAATGCAGGATCGCCACCAGCAGCACGGGATAGACCAGCTTGTGCAGTCTGTTCCAGCGCTGCCCCAACCTGCGGATCGACCACTGGTTCGAGGTCAGTGCCAGCGGGATCAGCATCACAAGCCCCGCCATGCCGAGCATGATATACGGCCGCTTCAGGATGTCACCGGCGATCGACGACAGGATCAGGCCCCGATCCAGCGTCAGATAGACGGTGAAATGCGCCAGCACATAGTAGAAGGCGAGAAGACCCAGCGCGCGCCGATAGGCAATTAGGTTAATGCCGAACAGGTCTCTCAGCGGTGTCACCACGAGCCCCAGGCAGAGAAATCTGAGCGCCCAGAGCCCCAGCAGATGTTCGAAGGCGCGCACGGGATCGGCCCCCAGACCACCGAAGATCCCGAGATAGAAGGCGTAGAGACCCGGTAGTAGCCCGACGGCATAAAGCGCCCAGACGGAGGCCGGGCGATAGCGGGCGGGTAGTGCGGGCAGGGCGGGCAAGGCGAGGGAAGCCATCAGAAGAACTTCTTGAGGTCCATGCCGTCATAGAGGCTCGCTACCTCCTCGGCATAACCGTTGAACGGCAGCGTGTCGATGCGCGCCCCGCCGAACAGGCCGTCAGCCTCCCCGATGCGTCGCTCGGTCGCCTGGCTCCAGCGCGGATGGTCGACCTCGGGATTGACGTTGGCATAGAACCCGTATTCCGAGGGCTGCAGCTTGTTCCAGGTCGACGGCGGTTCCTGCTCGGTGAGCGTGATCTTGACGATCGACTTGATGCCCTTGAAGCCATATTTCCACGGCACAACGAGCCGGATAGGCGCACCGTTCTGGTTCGGCAGCGTCTCGCCATAGAGCCCGGTCGCAAGGATCGCCAGCGGATGGCGCGCCTCGTCGAGCCGCAAGCCTTCGACATAAGGCCATTCCAGCGCCTGGAAGAGGCCGGCCTGACCCTGCATTTCCTCAGGGCGGACCAAGGTTTCGAAGGCGACATATTTCGCCGAGCCGAGCGGTTCGACCCTGTCGAGAATGGCGGAGATCGGGAAGCCGATCCACGGGATCACCATTGACCAGGCCTCGACGCAGCGCATCCGGTAGACGCGCTCCTCCATCGGGATTTCCTTCATGATCGTCTCGATGTCGATCACCTGGGGCTTGGCGACCATCCCCCCGACCTCGATCGTCCAGGGGCGGGTGTTGAGCGATCCCGCATTGCGGGCCGGATCGTCCTTACCCGTGCCGAACTCGTAGAAATTATTGTAGGTCGTCACGTCTTCCTTGGAGGTCAGCTTGTCCGCCACCTTGTAGGCGCTCGGCTGGGCTGCAAGCGGCGCGGCAAAGACCTTGGGAGATGAAGCCAGAGCAAGCCCACCGGCGGCCGCACCCAGGACGGAGCGGCGGGACAGATAAAGGCCCTGTGGTGTGATCTCGCCGGACGGGATATGTGGCGGGCGATAGGGTGTCATAGTTTGGATCCTCCGGGCATCGATCGGAACACAAGGCTCCATGCTCTTCTACGTGGTGCAACAAAGTGGAGTTTCATCGACGGGAGAAGAAATTTCACGGCACTTTTTCGTGTACGCCGCCGCACCCGGCTTTTTCCGCCATTCTGCTGCATGCGCAAGAGGACCGACTTTGCCCAGATCGGCCGCCCCGCTGAGGTTAATACTACCTCTTGGTGTTTGTAGAGGCGGGCCGGCAGGAGTACAATCTCCACTGTCCGGACCTTACCTGCAAACGCACCCGCAGTTCCAGATCGCTGCCGAGAACAACTCCGTTTTCGATGGCATTCGGCGAACTGCAGGCATTGAGACATGTATCCGCACGACGCCGGGTCATGATCCGGCGGGCGTGCGGTTGCCCACAAGGGAGGAAACCATGACCCGCATATACATCGATTGCCGAGAATTCCCGAGCGAGAAGAAATGCACCGTCGCCATATCGGCCGACAACATGGACGAACTCGTTGATGCCGCCGTGGTGCATGCCGTGACCGTGCATGGCGAACACGATACGCCGGCCTTCCGGGCCGAAATCCGCCACGCGATCCATGAGATGGGCGCGCCACGCTCCGTCGCGTAAGATCTGCCCGGAGCGTCGGCGCGTCTCGTTCTTTGCGTGGCGGCCTGGAGTGCGAAAACCTTCAGCTGCCGCTCGCGCTGGATGCGCCGCCGCACCAGCTCTGTCGGCGCCCCTGCCATTTTTCCGCCAGGCCTTCGGCGATCAGCCGGTCGCCGACCGACTGGCCATCGCGCATTACGACGCGCAATTTGCGGCCATAGCGATCGATGTCGCTGCTCTCGACTCTGATCAGGATGTTGCCGCCGCGATTGAGTTCCCGGCGCAGAGCCTCCGTCGCGGCTTCGCCAAGACGCTTCTCGCTCGCGCATTCCGGGCGCCCGATCTCGGGCGTGTCGATGTCGGAGATCCGGTACTTCACCGCCCGGTACCAGAAGGTGTCGCCATCGACGACGCAGTTCACCCGCTGCGCGCCGGCACAGGTCACGAAGCGGCCCTCGATCGGCTCCGGCCGCGGTGGGACGGCCCCCGTGATGCCGTAGTCGATCAACTTGTTGCTCGCTGGCACAACGAGGTAGGAATAGGGAAGCTTTTCGAAATGAATGACAGCGGGGACCGCGAACCCCGCAGCGATCAGCACACGCCTGAAACGATAGAGCGCAGCAAACGGGTTCCAGCGCGGCGGAGGCTCGGGATTGAGCTTCTGGCGGGCATCTTTCAGCAGGATCACGCGGGCAGGTTTGCGGGTCATCATGACGCCTCCTTCCGCTGTAAACTCTAATAAACACAGATTGCCCCGAGCTTAACCCGATCACTAAAATGCGAATGAAATCGGGGTTTGCGCAGCCCTGAAGCGTACCGAATTGCCACCGGATGCTAGTGACAGGCTGAAGCGCATGGCTTAGACCAGTTTTAAAAATGGCCGCCTTGCCCTGGCGCCGAGGGTGCAGGCTTTGCGGCAAACAGCTACCGAGGTGACACCCATGCCCGTCTATCGTTCGAGAACTACAACCCATGGCCGCAACATGGCCGGTGCCCGCGGCCTCTGGCGCGCGACCGGCATGAAGGACGGCGATTTCGGCAAGCCGATCATCGCGGTCGTCAACTCCTTCACGCAGTTCGTGCCCGGCCACGTGCATCTGAAGGATCTCGGCCAGCTCGTCGCACGTGAAATCGAAGCGGCCGGTGGTGTGGCCAAGGAGTTCAACACCATCGCCGTCGATGACGGCATCGCCATGGGCCATGACGGCATGCTCTATTCGCTGCCCTCGCGCGAGATCATTTCCGACTCGGTCGAATACATGGTCAATGCGCATTGCGCCGACGCCATGGTCTGCATCTCCAACTGCGACAAGATCACCCCCGGCATGCTCTCGGCCGCCATGCGCCTCAACATCCCCGCCGTCTTCGTCTCCGGCGGCCCGATGGAAGCCGGCAAGGCGATCCTGCAGGGTCGCAAGGTGGCGCTCGACCTGGTCGACGCCATGGTCGCCGCTGCCGACGACAGGATCTCCGACGCCGATGTCGACGAAATCGAAAAGAACGCCTGTCCGACCTGCGGCTCCTGCTCGGGCATGTTCACCGCCAACTCGATGAACTGCCTGACCGAAGCGCTTGGTCTGTCGCTGCCCGGCAACGGCTCGACGCTCGCAACTCATGCCGACCGTAAGCGCCTCTTCGTCGAGGCGGGCCACCTGATCGTCGACATCACCCGCCGTTACTACGAGCAGGACGACGAAAGCGTGTTGCCGCGCAACGTCGCCTCCAAGGCCGCCTTCGAAAACGCCATGGCACTCGACATCGCCATGGGCGGCTCGACCAATACGGTCCTGCACATCCTGGCGGCCGCCCATGAAGGTGGCATCGACTTCACCATGGACGACATCGATCGCCTGTCGCGCAAGGTGCCCTGCCTGTCCAAGGTCGCGCCCGCTAAGCAGGACGTACACATGGAAGACGTCCACCGCGCCGGCGGCATCATGCGCATCCTCGGCGAACTCGACCGCGGCGGCCTGATCAACCGCGACTGCCCGACCGTATATGCCGAAACCATTGGCCATGCCATCGACCGCTGGGACATCACCCGCACGAATTCGGAAACCGTCCGCGACTTCTTCAAGGCGGCCCCCGGCGGCGTCCGCACCACACAGGCCTTCTCGCAGTCCTCGCGCTGGGAAGACCTCGACACCGACGGCGAAAAGGGTGTCATCCGCTCCGTCGAGCATCCCTTCTCCAAGGATGGTGGTCTGGCCGTCCTCAAGGGCAATATCGCCCTCGACGGCTGCATCGTGAAGACCGCCGGCGTCGATGAATCGATCCTGAAATTCTCCGGCCCCGCCCGCGTCTTCGAAAGCCAGGACGCTTCGGTCAAGGCGATCCTGTCGAACGAGGTCAAGGCCGGCGACGTCGTCGTCATCCGTTACGAAGGCCCCAAGGGCGGCCCCGGCATGCAGGAAATGCTCTATCCGACGAGCTACCTGAAGTCGAAGGGCCTCGGCAAGGTCTGCGCACTGATCACCGATGGCCGCTTTTCGGGCGGCACGTCCGGCCTCTCGATCGGCCACGCGTCACCGGAAGCAGCCCAGGGCGGCGCCATCGGCCTCGTCCGGGAAGGCGACATCATCGATATCGACATCCCCAACCGCACGATCAACCTCGTTGTCGACCCGGCCGAATTGGAACGCCGCCGCGCCGAGCAGGATGCCAAGGGCTGGTTCCCCGAAGAAAAGCGCAAGCGCAACGTCACGACGGCGCTGAAGGCTTATGCCGCCTTCGCCGCATCCGCCGACAAGGGCGCGGTGCGCCAGTTGCCGGAATAACGGTTCTGCACGCTGCAACCCGTCGGCCTGACCGACGGGTTGCCGTTAACCACCTCTCCACGTTGAACTTTCGAAAATCCGCTCGTTTGAATATATCGCCTGGATACCCGGGAGATGGTTCATGACAATGAGCGGCATAAACCCCACCAGCGAGAGACTGGCCTTTCTCGATGGATGGCGCGGCCTGGCCATTCTGGCCGTGATCATCGGTCATTTTTTCCCGGTGCCAGGCGTCGAGTTAGGTTCGTTCGGGGTCGAGCTCTTCTTTGTCCTGTCCGGCAGGCTGATGGCCGAAATCCTCTTCGTTCGCAAACTGGATGCCCTGGAGTTCCTGCGTCGCCGCTTTTCCCGCATCTATCCGGCCCTGCTGGTTTTTGTAGCCTGCGTCAGCATCCCGGCCTTGCTGAGCGTGGAACTGATGCACACACGCGAGCCGCTGGCACAACTGCCTGACATCATCGCGGCACTCACTTTCACCGCGAGCTATCTCGAGCTGTTCTATGCCCGCGGCCTGGTGTTCGCCCATACCTGGTCGCTGTCGGTCGAGGAAAACAGCTATCTCATTCTGCTGCTGCTTGCCTGGTTCACCCGACGCAATACGCGGCTGGCGATGTACTGCATGATCGGAGCGGCGATCCTGTGCGTGGCAAGCGGAGTGATTTCCAGCGAGCATTTCGGGCTGAGCGAAGAGCTGACCTATTGGCGCACGGACGTCCGCATCGCCTCGATCCTGATATCCGCCTCGATCTGCCTCGCAGTCCGCGAGTTTGACCTCAAGCGCTTTATGCATCCCGCAATCACGGTGCTCGCGCTGCCTTTGGCCCTGATAATGTTTGAGGAGCACACTCCAGGTTACATCAAATACGGCGTGGCGACGCTCTTGCTGGCCTGGAGCGTCAATGCGCTCGATATGGCCCCGAAACTGGTGAGAGATGCGCTCTCGTTCCGACCGCTGGTTTGGGCCGGTCTGATCAGTTATTCCCTCTATCTCTGGCAGCAGCCGTTTTACATAGCGGCAGGCCGGGTTCGGGATATGGGTTTGATCTACGTCCTCGTGCTTCTCGTGGCTGCCCTGTGCTGTGCCATCGGCAGCTACCTGTTCATCGAAGGTCCCGCACGCAGGTTCATGAACGGCATCGATCTTCGTCGGCACCGCGTCAGACAGCCATCCCCAGGAAGCGTCGAAAGATTCCGTCAGGAGCCGGCAAACCGCTGACAGGTCATGGTTTCGGCAGCACGACGAAGCATGTTCGATATTGGCGAGGGTGGATTGCGATGGGTCGCGTGAGCGCCCTAAGATATGCCGGTCGGCTTCGATGACCGGCCGCCCACCCAAGTCCCCTATTCTAAGGAGCCCCGATGACCGTCCCCTTCAGCCTTGTCGGTATCGACCACGTCGTCTTCATCGTCGACGACATGGAAAAGGCGCTCCGCTTCTATCACGACGTGCTCGGCTGCCGACCCGGCTACACCTATCCGGCGCTCGGCATGGAGCAGGTCTGGTGCGGTAGTGCGCTGATCGTGCTCTGGGACATCACCCATCCGGGCGGCCAGAAGGCAGCCCCACCGGTATCAGGCGGCCGTAACGTCGATCACGTCTGCATCGCCACCGGCCCTTTCGACCATGACGACCTGCGCGCCCATCTCGCAAGCCACGGCGTTGCGATCGACCGCGAGGCCATGCATGGCGGCGCCCGCGGCATGGGCCATTCCTTCTACGTGAAGGACCCCTTCGGCAACACGATCGAGATCAAGGGCCCGGCCGAATATCCCGACGGCCGGGGCTAACGTCGCGCCTCAATCCCGGTAACTCGGATCCTCCTTATCCAGGCATGACTTCAGATAGGCGAAATGCTTCTCCGCCATGCCGCGATAGGGGATCCACCCGTCCGACGTACCCTGCGCAATCTCGTCCGACAGCACCGCCAGCGGCTTGCCGGTCGACAGCGCCAGCACCATCGTCTGTGCCGCCTTCTCGAAGAAATACAGATCCTCGAAGGCATCCGCCACCGTCTCGCCGGCGACGGATACGCCGTGATTGCCCATCACCAGCACCGCCTTGCCACGGATCATTTCGGCGAGTCTTTCGCCTTCTTCCGCCGCATCCGCAATCCCGCCGAAGTCGAGGTCATAACCGATCCGCCCGAAGAAGCGCGCCGTGTTGTTGTCGAGCGGCAGCAGCGTCGGGTCTTTCAGGCAGGAGAGGGCCACCGCATAAGGCGAATGGCAATGCAGGATGACGCGAGCCTCCGGCAGCATCCGGTGCAGCGTGCCATGCACGGTCCAGGCCGAGGGATCGGGCGCATTGGGCCGGTGCATCACATCAGGATCATCGGCATCGAGCAGCAGCAGATCGCTCGCCTTCACCGTGGCAAAATGCTGCCAGCGCGGATTGAGCAGAAACTTTCGCCCATTGGCTGAGACGGCGGCACTGAAATGATTGCCGACCGACTCGCTCCAGCCGAAGCGATGGCAAAGCCTGAAGGCAGCCGCCAGATCCTGACGCAGCGTGGTTAGATCAGCATCGTCGAGCATGTCGTTTACCGATGGGGAAAAATTCATGCCTTGAACCGTCCTTCCGTCGTGAGTGCCCGATAGGTCGAGCGCATCTCCTCGCGGTCGGCATAACAGCCGCGCAGGTAGCGGTCGCCGCTGGTCGCCGAATAGGCCATGCGCCCATGCACGATGCGGTGGTTGTCGAACACCATGCATTCGCCCGCCTTCATCAGAAAGCGCATCATGAACTTGTCGTCCTGCAGCATCTTCCCGAAACGGCAGAAGGCCGGATAATAGTCGTCGAGCACGGTCTGCGGCAGGTCGAACAGGTCGGCCATGTGCTGGCTGATCGTAAGCCCCGAGACCTCGCCATGTTTGTCGAGCTCGATCACCCGCTGCCGCGAGCGCATGTCATAGGTGTCGTGCTCGCAAAAGAACGGAATGTCGATTTCCGACAAGAGCTTGAAGCCATCAGGATCGATCTCGCGGAAGGCATTGGCCACCGCTACCCCGTCCGAATAGATGCTCATGCCGCCCTCGACGGTGTTGGCCCGGCAATGAAGGAACTGGATGCCCGGCGCATGCTCCTCGGCAGGCGTATCCGTATGCAACTCCAGCGCCTTGGCGGTATACGCTGTATTGGTCGGGTTGATATGCGTCTTCACGTCGAAATATTCGCCGAAAAAGGTCGGCCGCACATGGCCCATCAGCTTGACGGTCTCAGTGAGCCCTTCGTTGCTGTCAGGCATGTCGGTGACAATCGTCAGCCCCTCGACGATCATCGCCTCCAGCCATTCCGCCACCTTTTTCGGATCACGCATCAGCTCAGGCTGCGAGAAGCGCGGGATTTCGGGATAGTGGTCGCTGAACCAGGCCTTGCGTGGCAGGTCGGCGGGATCAGGCCGATGTTTACCCTCGGTATAGAGTTCAAGCAGCGACAGCGGAAAACGTGAGACATGGTTCTCGCCCGCCCACCGGATTACAAGGCTCCCGTCCTCGATCTCGGCACTATCGGCGCGCGGCGCTTTCGACAGATGAAAAATATCGAAGCTGCGCTCGCGAGTCTTGCTGTCGAAGGAGGAGGGGCAATTGTCGCGCAGCCAGTAGTAATTGAAATAGGCCTGCCCACCCTCGGCAAGCGGCAGATGCAGCCCCTTGTCGGCAAGCGTGACGGCCCCGGTCGCAACATGCATGTTCATCGCTCGTTTCCTTAAGTCTGGACAGCGGAAGAGAAGATCAGATTTGACGATCATCATCCGACTTTGCAGGCGAAGCCAGAGCGATTATGCTTATGCTGAGTTAAGCTGGAGGTTAAGTTGAGCCGTCTGCCACCCCTGCGTCTTCTGACGACCTTCGAGGCCGTCGCCCGGCTCGGCTCGATGCGCGAGGCAGCAAGCGCCCTGAACGTCACCCAGCCCGCCGTGACGCAAGCCCTGAAGGCGCTGGAAGACCATGTCGGCGCCATCCTGATCGACCGCACGACGCGGCCGGCGAGGCTCACGGAACCCGGCCAGCAACTCGCCCGCGCCACCCGCGACGGCCTCGACCTGATCGCCGACACGATCGAGGAAATCCGCACCAGCACCGGCCTCGAAGATCAGCGCCTCACCGTCGCCTGCACCATGGGCCTCGCCACCCACTGGCTGATGCCGCGCCTCAGCGACTTTTACGCCCGTCATCCCGGCTATGTCGTCAATGTCCAGGTGCCACCCACCGACCTGCCGCAGATGTGGCCCGGCACCGACCTCGTCCTGCGCTATGGTCGCGGCACCTGGACCGACGGTGAGACGCTCCGCCTGTTCGACGAGACCGTCTGCCCGGTCGGCCGCCCGGCTCTGGTCGAAAACTTGCTTGCAAAAGGCAAGGGGCTGGAAGCCGCTCCGCTCATCCATGTCCGCACGGTCGAAGCGCGCCACTGGGAAGGCTGGACCGATTATCTAGCGCGACGCGACATGCCCAAACCGCGCGGCCCATCCCATATTTTCGACAACTACGTCCAAGCCGTCCAGGCAGCCCTCGACGGCCGCGGCCTGATGCTCGGCTGGCGTTCGATCACCGACAGCTTGGTCGCCGACGGCAGCCTGAAACCCTGGCCCGATGGCGCCCTCGACCTCGGCACCGCTTATTTCGCCACGGTCGCACCGGCGGCGGCGAAACGCCGGGCAGTCAAGGCGTTCGTGGCCTGGCTGGGGGAGGGGACGGAGAGTGCCCCGTGATGATGCGGAGCAAACAAGATAATTAGGAAAATAGGAAAATAAAGGATCGGCGGGTGCTGAAGATGTCGGTTACGGAGTGGGCTGCGTTTCGCGAAAGCTGTCCAGCGCCGTCATCCTCTGCCACCAATCTCCAAGTTTGCGGTATTCCGCAAACATCTCGCAAAACTCCGGCACCTCCAGCGCGTAGTCGATCATTGGTGCCAGATAGAGATCCGCCAAGGTCAGCCTGTCTCCGCACATCCACCGTTGTTCGGCAAGCAGACCGGTGAGCACGTCGAGCGATATCCGGGCAATACCGCGCGCTTTCTCCACGCGACCCTCATCCGCAACCTCCCCGCGTTTCGGCTTTTCGATGCATTCGACATAGAGCCCCCAGACCAAGTGCGGATAGATGTAGCCGTCCGCGATGCTGATGATCTGGTTCATTCGCGCTCGCGACTTCACATCCGCAGGCTGAAGCGGCGGCCCGTCAAAGGCTTCGTCGACATAGCGCGTGATGGCGCCGGTCTCGTAAAGATGGAAATCGCCATGTTCGAAGGCCGGGATCTTGCCGAACGGATGGCGGGCCAGATGGGCGTCGCGTGTGCTGGTGGCAGCAAAGATGTCGACCGGCAAAAGGTCGTATGCAACGCCTTTTTCAAAAAGGGCCATGCGGACGATGCGCACGTAAACGCTGTAGTCCGCGCCGTATAGTCGGGGGTGGTCACTGTGCATTGTGCGTTCTGCGTTCATCTGAGCGGCAAAGTGCGCTGGGCTACATGATGCGCGTCCCATCCTGTATCGGCAATGTAAATGGCGCCCTATTGCTGCTGGCAAGGAATTTCCTTACTTTGTCGTTGGCGGTAACATCATGATCACCAGTAAACTTACCAGCAAGGCGCAAACCACCGTTCCCCAACCTGTCAGAGTGGCTCTGCAGTTGAAGGAGGGCGATGCGATCGTCTATACGATTGAGCCGGACGGTCGTGTTCTGCTGTCCCGGGCGCTCCCCAACCAGACTTTGGATGATCCCTTCGCTACATTTTCCGAATGGGATAGCGAAGCGGATCGTCGCGCCTATGCCGATCTTTAAGCAAGGCGATATCGTTCGCGTCCCTTTCCCCTATACGGATCGTGATACCCGCCAGCGAAGGCCCGCCTTCGTAGTTTCGAAAGGCGGCATTGGCGAAGCTGAAGGCCTGTTGTGGTTGCCATGATCACGTCCGCAGAAAACCGACCTTGGCCGCAGGACGTGGCCATTTCGGCGCACCTGGAGGCAGGTTTACCGGCCCCATCGGCCGTGCGGCCGGTCAAATTGGCGACTGTCGAGACGCGTAATGTGGAGCGCTCGGGCGCCGCACGTTCGTCGGTGACAGAATTCGTCCTGACAGAGGTCGCCGAACTCTTGGGCCGAGCTTGAAAATATGAAGCCCACCCGTCACTTCGGCTGCTGAACACCCTCATACACCGTCGCCAGCTGCGCCATCCGCGCCGTATAGGCGGCCGTCAGGCAGGCGACGTCGCCCTTGCATTCTCCGCGCTTGGTCAGCCATTCGATCTGCTGGTCTTGCAATTCGCCCCGCGCGCCCATGGCAAGCAGGCCGGAGAGCAGCTCGAAGGTCGTCACCATTTTCACGTCCATGTCGTTGAGCGACAGTGTCTGGCAGATCGCGGTCTCGTCGGCGGCGAGATCGGGCTTCTGGCAGTCGAAGCTTGCGGCGTGGGCGGAAGCGCGCCCGCCAGAACGGGGCCCACCAGAAGCGCAAACAGGATGGCGCGTGCAGCAGCTGCATGGGGATCGGACATGGGGGCCTCGCTCGGTTTCACTTGTCTAGGCAACGCCCGCAGCCTCCGCATCGTTCCATGCAATCCGCGCATGCCAGCCCCTCACGATCCGGTGAAAATCCGCAAAAGGTCCTGTCATTGCCCGCAGCAATCCCTACCTTTACCAACATGAACAGAAGAACGCTCCTGGCTGCCCTGGCCACCCTGCCGGTCATTTCCTCCTCCCGCGCCTTTGCCCAGTCGGCGGAGCCCACTGTGGCAGTGCCCGCCGCCGAAGCGTCGCCCCCCGCGGATCTCGAAGCACACCGCCCGCGCATCGCGACGCTGCTTGAAGAAGCCCGCCGGCTCGACACCCTCGAATCCGTGATCGTCACCCGCAACGGCAATCCGCTCGCCGAACGCGCCTATGGCAACAGTTCGCTCACCGGCTCGACCAATATCAAGTCGGCCTCGAAATGCGTGGTCTCGGCCCTTGTCGGCATCGCCATCGACAAGGGGCTGCTCGAAGGCGTCGACCAGCGCATCGAAACGGTATTGCGTTCCGAATTCCCGGCCAATCCCGATCCGCGCCTGTCCCAGATCACCATCGGACATCTGCTCTCCATGCGCGCAGGCCTCGATCGCATGTCCGGGCCAAACTACGGCCGCTGGGTCGCCAGCCGCAACTGGACGCGGTTTGCGCTCGCCGCCGATTTCATCGACGAACCGGGCGGCGGCATGCTGTATTCGACGGCCTCCACACATCTTCTGTCCGTCATTCTCACCAAGGTGTCCGGCAAGCCGACGCTGGCACTTGCAAGGGAGTGGCTCGGGCCGCTCGAAGGTTTCCGCATCGGTTCCTGGGATCGCGATCCCCAGGGCTACTATCTGGGCGGCAATCAGATGGCCATGACGCCGCGGTCGCTCCATGCCTTCGGCGAACTCTATCGCCGCGGCGGGGTGACTGGGGACGGCACGCGGGTAATCTCGGAAAACTGGATCCGCGAGAGCTGGATCCGTCGCACCAATTCCGTCTTTAACGGTGACGGCTACGGCTATGCCTGGTTCCTGAAGGAAATGGCCGGCGAACAGGTCAACTATGCCTGGGGTTATGGCGGCCAGATGCTTTACGTCACCCCGAGCCTCGGTCTCACCGTCGCCATGACCTCCAACGAAAGCGCGCCTTCCGCCCGCACCGGCTATCGCGACGAGTTGCATGGATTGATGACGCGCATCATCGAAACGGTCGGGACTTGAGCCGAAAGAGCGTTATCCCCATCTGCGATGGAACTTCCTTGCTTCTGCCTATTTCAGGACGCAGGAACCGGGACTAGAACGTCCATATCGCATGAAGGATTTTCGCATGCCGCGCTTAGACCGCCTCAAACCGATTGCCGTGATTGCCGCTCTTTTGACGCCCTTGGCGGTGCCCGCCATGGCGCAGGACAAGGCCGTGCCACAGAGCCAGATCGAGATGCAGCTTTCCTTCGCGCCGCTGGTCAAGCAGACGCGCGGTGCCGTGGTCAATGTCTATGCCGAGCGGCTCGTCCAGCGGCGGCCGAACCTCTTTGCCGGCGATCCCTTCTTCGAGCAGTTTTTCGGTCAGCGCATGCCCAACCGCACCGAAAAACAGTCCTCGCTCGGCTCCGGTGTCATCGTCGAGGCCGATGGCGTGGTCGTCACCAACAACCATGTCATCGACGGTGCCGACGACATCAAGGTGGCGCTCGCCGACGGTCGCGAATTTCCGGTCAAGGTCGTGCTCAAGGACGACCGTCTGGATCTCGCGGTCTTGAAGTTCGAGACGAGCGAAGTCATGCCGACGCTGCCGATCGGCAATTCCGACGCGACCGAAGTCGGCGATCTCGTGCTCGCCATCGGCAATCCCTTCGGCGTTGGCCAGACTGTCACCTCAGGCATCGTCTCGGCGCTCGCCCGCAACCAGGTGACCGAAGGCGATTTCGGCTTCTTCATCCAGACGGATGCCGCGATCAATCCCGGCAATTCCGGCGGCGCGCTCGTCGACATGAAAGGAGAACTGATCGGCATCAACACGGCCATCTTCTCCAAGGGCGGCGGCTCGAATGGCGTCGGTTTCGCCATCCCGGCCAATCTCGTCCGCGTGTTCCTCGATGCCGCCGACCGCGGCGATACGAGCTTCGAGCGGCCTTATGTCGGCGCGAGCTTCGAGCCGGTCACTTCCGATGTCGCGGAAGCGCTGGGGCTCGACACCGTGCGCGGTGCGCTGGTCGTGAGCGTTGTCGAGGGAGGACCGGCCGAGAAGGCGGGCCTGAAGCCGGGGCAGGTCATCACCGCCGTCAACGGCGTCGAAGTCGAGCACCCCGATGCACTCGGTTACCGCCTGACCACCGCCGGTCTCGGCAAGGCCGCCGAACTCACCGTCCAGCAGGATGGTGCGCAGGAAACCATCGCCTTGCAGCTCGCTGCAGCGCCGGAGACCCGGCCGCGTGATATCCAGCTCATCGAGGGCCGCAGCCCCTTTGCCGGCATCCGGGCCGGCAATCTCTCGCCGCGCCTCGCCTATGAACTCAAGATGGCTTCCGAAGTCACCGGCGTCGTGGTGACGGAAGTCCTGCGCGGCTCGCCTGCCGCCCGCCTCGGTTTCGCACCGCGCGACATCGTCGTTGCCGTCAATGGCGAGGACATCGCCTCGGTCGACGACCTGCAGAAGATCGCCGAAAGCGATCCGGGCTTCTGGCGCGTCGAGGTCGAGCGAGACGGCCAGCGTATCCGGCAGATCTTCCGATGAGTGATCTTTTCGCGCCGCAGATGTCGAAGGAAATGGCCGAGCGCCGTCCGCTCGCCGACCGTCTGCGGCCTAAGAACCTGGCCGAAGTCACCGGCCAGGAACATCTGACCGGCGAAGACGGTGTGCTGGCGCGCATGATCGCGGCCGGCTCGCTCGGGTCGATGATCTTCTGGGGGCCGCCCGGCACCGGCAAGACCACCGTTGCCCGGCTCCTGTCCGGCGAGGCGGGGCTGGCCTTCGAGCAGATCTCGGCGATCTTTTCCGGCGTCGCCGATCTCAAAAAGGTCTTCGAAAGTGCCCGCCTGCGCCGCATGGAGGGCCGCCAGACCCTGCTCTTCGTCGACGAGATCCACCGTTTCAACCGCGCCCAGCAGGACAGTTTCCTGCCCGTCATGGAGGATGGCACCGTCATTCTCGTCGGTGCGACGACCGAGAACCCGAGCTTTGAACTCAACGCCGCTCTTCTGTCACGGGCGAGGGTGCTGACCTTCAAGAGCCATGACGAGGCGAGCATCGAAACCCTCCTGAAGCGTGCCGAGGAGACCGAGGGCAAGCCGCTGCCGCTCGATGCCGATGCGCGCGCAAGCCTGATCCGCATGGCCGATGGCGACGGTCGCGCCTCGTTGACGCTGGCCGAGGAAGTCTGGCGCGCCGCCCGGGAAGGTGAAGTCTTCGACACCGAAGGTCTGGGCAAGATCGTCCAGCGCCGTGCGCCCGTCTACGACAAGGGCCAGGACGGCCACTACAATCTGATCTCGGCGCTGCACAAGGCCGTGCGCGGGTCCGATCCGGATGCCGCGCTCTACTATCTCTGCCGCATGTTCGATGCCGGCGAGGACCCGCTCTATCTCGGGCGCCGTCTGGTGCGTATGGCGGTCGAGGATATCGGCCTTGCCGACCCGCAGGCGCTGGTCGTCTGCAATGCCGCCAAGGATGCATATGATTATCTCGGCTCACCGGAAGGCGAACTGGCGCTCGCCCAGGCCTGCGTCTATCTCGCGACCGCACCGAAATCGAACGGCGTCTATGTTGCCTACAAGGCCGCCATGCGGGCCGCAAAGGAGCACGGCTCGCTGCTGCCGCCCAAGCATATCCTCAACGCCCCGACCAAGCTGATGAAGGCGGAAGGCTATAACGAGGGCTACCGCTACGACCACGACGAGCCGGACGCCTTTTCCGGCCAAGACTATTTCCCCGAAAAGATGGGTCGAAAGACCTTCTACGATCCGCCGGAGCGCGGCTTCGAGCGCGAGATCAGGAAGCGCCTCGACTGGTGGTCCAAGCTCCGCCGCGAGCGGGGTGGCGGCTGAGGGCCTCGGTCGGAGCCGGCCTTAGGAGGCCTTCTGCTTCGGCTGGACGGCAGGTGCCGCGATCATCTTGACCTTGGACTCGGCGAGCCCGTGATGGCCCTCCATGTCGACGATCATGTGCCAGTGGCCGCTTTCCGGGATGACGATCTTCAGCGGCGATTTCTTCGCCACACCACCGAGAAACTTGAAGTCCAGCGTTTCCTTGAACCGCTGGAAATTCGTCGGCGTCATCAGGCGCACATTGTTCACGGCCGACAGCGTCACCTCGATGATCGTGCCGGCGCGCTGCTCTTTCAGGTCGTAATGGGTGAAGCGGAAAGTCGGTTTGGACATTCTGCCAGGGTCTCCGTCCGGTCTTTTATGGTGTTCTAATCTACACCAAGGCCGTTAAGGAAGCGTTTGCCTTGCGGCCGGCTGTAACGGTGCTGCACGGCCTTTTTTGGGATGATGGCTGATTGTCAAAAAACCCAAGCTTCGCCACCGGTCGGATCTTCATCCTCCGGGTGGGTTGAAACTTGTCCTCGGGTGAAACCCGAGGATCGGACGAGGCGCCAGAAGCAA
>UCMW01000004.1 GCA_900473745.1 Hyphomicrobiales bacterium
CCTGGCGCCGCTTCAGTAAACGCCCATCCGATAGGATGACATGTTAAATTCGTTGATCGAACCGGCGGGCCCTCGTGCCCGCCTGAGCTTTCGTGCATCCTTCAAGGCTGTGGCCGCGTTTTATGGCCGGCCCAGCTCCGATACCGTATTGTTTTCTGGTCTGCCGGACGAAATCGTCGAGTCGCTTGAACTCGACGACGTCGAGCATGTCGCTGAGCGCATCGGCCTGCAGGTCATGCAGATCGGCGAACGGGCGATCCGCGAGAATGATTTCGATTGTCCCGCCATCGTCATGCTCAAGGACGGCGGCACCCTGCCGCTACTCGAAGTCAGCGACGACGGCGTCTATACGATGGACGTGCGCGAAGGCACGGCTGCCAGTCGCCTCTGCCATCAGGAACTGCTGGCGCTTGGCCCCGAAGCGGCCTTTGCCTTCACGCTCTATTATCGCAATGACAGCGAAGAGGCCCAGATCGGCGCCGCCGATCGGATCGAAAAGCGCCACTGGCTCGTGCGCGCCCTCATTCCCTATTGGCGCACCTATCTGCGCGTCGTCGTGGCGGCATTGTTCATCAATCTGATAGCGCTCGCCTCGCCGCTCTTCACCATGAATGTCTATGACCGGGTCTTGCCGAACAAGGCGATCCCGACGCTCTGGGTGCTGGCGGCCGGCATCATGCTCGCCTATTTCTTCGACTATCTGTTGAAGGAGGCGCGCGCCGCCCTGATCGACCATGCGGGACGCAATGCCGACCTGCGTCTGTCGCAGATGATCTTCGACAAGGTGTTGAACACGACGCTCGCCTCGCGACCTATGTCGACCGGCGAATATGCCAACCGCGTGATGCAGTATGAATTCGTGCGTGAATTCTTCACCTCGAACACGATCGGCCTGATGATCGATACGGCTTTCGTTTTCATCTTCCTGATCGTCATCTACCTGATTTCCGGCTGGCTCGCGATCATTCCCGCCGTCGCCCTGCTTCTCTCGGTCGCCATCGGCTTCCGCGCCCAGGCGCAGATCGGCCATCGTATGGCAGCCGCCTCGAACGAAGCGTCGAAACGCCAGTCGCTGCTGGTGGAAACGATTTCCACCATCGAAACGCTGAAGAGCCTGCGCGCCGAAGCGACCATGCTGCGCCGCTGGCAGGAATTGATGAAGCATTCCAGCCGGACCAGCGAAGAGATCAAGCATATCTCGACGAACGCGATCAACCTGACGGCGCTGATCCAGCAGATCGTCGGCGTTCTCATCGTGATTGCCGGCACCTACGAATTCTCGGAGGGGCGGCTTGCCATGGGAGCGATCATCGCGACGGTCATGCTGGCCAGCCGTGCTGGCGCTCCGTTAGGGCAGATCGCCATGACGCTCGCCCGCTTTCGCCAGGCAACGCTGTCGCTCCGCATTCTCGATCAGGTCATGGAACAGCCGGAAGACCGGCCCTCGACCGTCGGTTTCGTCAACCGCGAGATCAAGCATGGTGGCTTCAGTTTCCAGGATGTGACCTTCCAGTATCCGGGCTCCGACAATCCCGTCATCAGCAAGATGTCGGTCACCGTGGCGCCGGGCGAGAAGGTCGGCATCATCGGACGCATCGGATCCGGCAAGACGACGCTGGGCCGCCTGCTGGATGGCCTCTTCGCGCCGAACGAAGGGCGCATCCTGATCGATGGCGTCGATATCCGCCAGTATCACATGTCGGAAGTGCGATCGGCCGTCGCCGTCGCCGGCCAATCCTCTGATCTCTTTTCAGGGACCGTGAAGGAAAACCTGCTGATCGGTCGTGCCGATGCGACAGACGAGGAATTGCTCGAAGTAGCCCGCATGACCGGTGTCGAGGAGTTCGTTTCGCGCCATCCGCGCGGCTTTGACATGCCTGTTGGCGAGCGCGGCTCCAATCTTTCAAGCGGTCAGAAGCAGGCGATGACGATTGCGCGTCTCCTGCTGACCAAGCCGAAGATCGTCTTCCTTGATGAGCCGTCCGGCGCGATGGATCTTGCCAGCGAACGGCATCTGATCAACCGCCTGTCCTCCGCCTTCGACAAGGACACGACGCTGCTGATCGCCACCCATCGCTTCACCATGCTCGATCTCGTCGATCGGTTGATCGTGCTCGACAAGGGGCGGATCGTCGCCGATGGTCCAAAGAAGCAGGTGATTGAAGCCATGCAGAAAAAGGGTGTGAAGCCATGAGCCGCCCGATCGCCGATACACCGCCATTCATGGCCAGGATCATCGTCGCTTTGGTGGCGGCCTTCATCGTGATTTTCCTCGCCTGGGCTGCCATCGCCGAGATCGACGAGATCGCCCGCGGCGAAGGCAAGGTCATCCCCGTTTCGAAGACTCAGATCATCCAGTCCTCCGAAGCGGGCGTGGTCGAGACCATCGCCGTCCAGGTCGGTCAGGTGGTCCGCAAGGGCGAGCTCATCGTCCAGCTCAACAACACGACGACGGAATCGTCTTTGGGCGAATCCGTCGCCAAGGCACGCGCCTTCGGCGCCAAGATCGCGCGCCTCGCGCTCGAAGAGGCAGGCAGTTACGACGCGGCCTTCGTCTGCCCGGAAGATGTGCAAACGGTTGCCAGCAAGGTCTGCGAAAACGAAGAGCGGCTCTTTGCCGCGAACAAGGCGAGCTACCTGAACAAGGCGGGTGTGCTGCGGGAGCGCGTGCGCCAGCGCGAGAATGAACTGACGGAAGCCCAGGCAAATATCGTGCGCCTGGAGCAGAACATCACCCAGTCGACCCGCCAGTACGATCTCATGAGCCCGCTCGCCAAGAAGGGCCTTGTGGCGCAGACCGAACTGATCGCGATCGAACGCGAACTGACGGACCAGCGCGGCCAGATCACGGTCTACCAGGAAAGCCTCGAGCGCCTGCGGGGTGCTGTCGAAGAGGCGCGCCTGCAGGTCGATGAGCTCGCTCTGCAATTGCGTCAGCAGGCGCTGACGGAAAAGGCCCAGACTCTTGCCGAACTGTCGGTCATCGACGAGACGATCCGCGGCGCGACCGATCGTGTCAGCCGGACGGATATCCGCTCGCCGGTCGACGGCATCGTCAACACGCTGGAGGTCAATACGATCGGGGCCTATGTCGATCCAGGCACGGTGGTGGCCGGCATCGTTCCGACGGCGGACACGCTTCTGATCGAGGCCAAGATCTCACCCCGCGACGTCGCTTTCATCACGCGCGGCCAGAAGGCGATCGTCAAGGTGACGGCTTACGACTTCTCGATCTTTGGAGGCCTCGAGGGCGAGGTCACCAATGTCTCTGCCGACAGCATCGTCGACAAGGAAAAGGGAGAGACATTCTACCTTGTCCATGTCAAGACGGATGTGTCGGAGCTCATCAGGGGCGACAAGGCCTATCCGATCATCCCGGGCATGGTGGCGACGGCCGAGATCATGACCGGCCGCAAGACGATCCTGAGCTACCTCATGAAGCCGATCAACAAGGCGCAATCCGTCGCCCTGACCGAGCGGTGAGCCATGGCTTTTCCGGAGCGGCATCTGGTTCAGACAGATCACGCCGATCTCAACCCGGCAGCGATGCAGCATGTCGAGGAGAGCGATGCCGAGCCGAAGTTCCGCGCCATCGTCGGACGGGGCGGAGCTCGACGCGGCATACGCCTTGAAAGCGTCTACTGGGACGGCCTGTCATGGCTCGTGAACGGCTCCCGGCAGTCCATCGGCGATGTGGTGGACCAGGCTGCGACCCAGGTCGGAGAGCATAGCAATCTCGCTTCCATGCTGCGGGTCGTCGCCTTTCGATGGATGTGGCGCCGGCTGGCACAGGTTGAGAACGTCTATTCGACGGACAATCTCAACACGCTGATCCAGGCTTGCCCGACGCCCGCCATCGTGCTCACCAAGGACAAGAAGATCCAGTTCTTCAACGAACCTTTCATGACCATGTTGAAGCAGCGGCTGGTGCTTGGCAATGTCGCGCAATTGTCGTCGGGATTCAGGTTCGTTCTCGATACCCAGGTCGATGAAGCGATCCTCAGCCTGTCGGGCAAGGGCAAGATGGTGACCACCGGTTTCACGGCAACCTGCGCCGGCAAGCAGCTGACCGGGCAGATGAACCTGGCCATGGCACCCAGCCATCAGAAGCAGATGGTGATCGGCTACGTCGTCCGCGGCTGACCGTTATACAGCAAGTCACATTCGGCTCGCGGTCAGAGTTCTCCGCCTTCACCCGGCGCAATGCTGTCGAAGCTCTTCATGGCCAATGCCTTGCCCTTCGTGCGCGTACCGTGCAGGAAGCCTCGACCGTTCGAAACCGAATAGAGCGGCTGGTAATCCGGAAGCCTGCTGTCGGCGAGCACCTGATCCCGCATGTTGTCGAGAATGTAATGCGTGCCCTGGACTTCGACGGACAGCACGGCGTGGTAGAAATGCCGCTTCTTGTCGTAGAGGATCACGACGGTCATGTCCTTGAGTGCTATGCCCTGGCTTTCGAGAACCGCCATCTTGAGCAGCGCATAGTCTTCACAATCGCCAAACCCTGACTTCAGGGTCTGCGAAGGCGACGACCACTGGTCGAGGCGGCCGTGGCTGTCGGTATCCTTGCGATACTTGATCCGACGGTTCACCTCGTGATTGACGAGGTTGAGCTTGTCACGCAGGGAGGACATGCCGCCACCCGCAGACGTGCGCTGAAAGATAGCCTCCGAATTGAAACAGTCCTTACCGCCGCAGTCGAGGGCGCTGCCCTTGGCGATTTCGGCGAAGGTCGGCGCTGCCTTCTTCAGTGCGCCCAGCTTCTTGAAGGGAATGGCGACGGAGCCGAAGACATCGTCTGCCTGTGTGGCTTTCCGCTTGGAGGGTGACGGCTTCGGCCCTGGGGCGACGGCGCCGGTCGACAATGTCTTGTCATTCGGCAGGAGTGCGACCGTCTGGACAGTCACGCTTGCATCGAGCAGCCGACCCGCCTCCATCCAGCCACTCGTGAACCGCTCACCGAGGGTCTGGCCAAAGGAGGTTGCCAGCGGGCTCATGCCGAGTACGAGGGTCTGCGCGACCGTCGAATAGGAGGAGAGCGTTCCCGGCAGGATTGGCGCCGCTGCCGCATTCGAAGAAAGCAGGGATGCTGCTGCGAGAGCCGAGGCTGCGACAATGTTTTTATTCTTGTTGTTCATCGCTATTCTCCGATTGTTGCTCGAAGAATAGCCGTATTAATTGAATTATTGGTTCCGATACATGAATACTATACTTTGAATACGCGAGGAAATATTATAGTAAAAAGCAACGCATGCTAAAAATAATCTGTTAACCAGATGCTCTTTAAGCCCATGCGCGATAGGAAACATCCACTTCAATCGCCTCTGCCGCGATGAAAATGGCAGCGAAACGCCAATGGTTACCATCTTTCTAATCTGCCCAGATATGGAACGCCTTCACTCTTGCGCAAGACAGGCCCAATGCTTACGGTCCGGCTGGGATCGAGGAGTGGAACGTAGCTGTAATCATGGTCGGATCAGAAAAAGCCACCCGGAGACTTCTGCGGACCGGGACGCTTGTCTTGGTGCTCGCTGCACTCTCTTCATGCCAGACCGACGACTTCACACCCGCCAAAGGCGAAGGTGCACCAGCTGTCGTCAGCAATACCGGGCTCTATAATCAGACGCTGGGCTCCGGGTCGGTAAAGGTCGCCTATCTTGGTGTCCGGCGTGCGGACCAGCCGAGCCGCCAGGCGGACAGTGAGTATCGCGACGGCGCAGCCCTTGCCGTCAACACGCTGGGCTCCGATGTCGTCAAGCTGACCATGCTCGAAACCACCGACAAGCCGGAAGCCATCGAGGCGGCGGCCAAGACGCTTGCCCGTCAGCAGGTATCCCTGATCATCACAACGGCCCGCGGGCCGGAATTCGAGATCATTCAGCGCGGGCTCGGAGGCCTCGATGTGCCGATCGTCGCGTTCCAGACAAACGACTTGCCTAATCCGCCAAATGTCTACGCCTTTGTGTCCAGCCCTGCAGACAGTCTCATCGAAAGCGCATCCTTCGCCATGGCAGAAGGGGCGACGCATGCCTTGATCCTAGCATCCACACCGGCCGAAAAGATCGAGGCCGAGCGCATCGCCACTCAGATCAAGGCCTTCGGAGGCAAGGTCGAACCCGTCGTCGAGCTGGTTGGAGGCGCATTGCCACCGAAGGCATTGGCCGCCTGGAGCAAGGCGGACATGGTCGTGTTGATGCCGGGTGTCAAGTCGCCGGGCGAGATCCTCAAGAAGGCCGATGCCGCAAAGCCGCCGCGCCCCGGGCGGCGCATTGTGGCGAGCGCCGCGCTGACGCATCAGGACCTGAACGAGCCCAAGCTCACCGGCAGCATCGTCTGCAGATATGACCAGAACGTGCAGGCGCGGATCGGCAACCGCTACATGTCGAGCTATGGCATGCCGGCTTCTGCGCAGGCTGGATACGGTTTCGATGCCATGGCCATGGCAATTGGCCTTGCCGGGCGCTGGGGAGACGTGGCATTCGCCCCCGAGCGCATCATGTCTCCCGATGGCTTTTCCGGCTCGCTCGGCGTTTTCCGACTGGAAGGCGAACGCAAGATCCGGCGCAACTGCGACATCTTCAAGGTGGCAAAGGGCTCCTACGTGTTCTTCCAGAAGGCACCGCCGACACTGTGATCACCTCAGTGTGACCTGATCCATCGCCTGTCATCTTCCGTTTACATTGTCGTCAAAGAGACACATCCTTGGTGATGGGTGGACGACGTGATCGCATGCGAGCGGTACAGGATGGGGAGTGTGGTTGGATGAGCAGCGTGCAAATGACGAGCAGCACCGAGCGCCATGCAGGGCGTGTGCGAATCCTCCACTGGGTGATCGCCGGGCTCGTGCTCGCAACCTGGCCTCTGGGTTTTGTGATCGGCTTCGTCAAGGACGACGTGAAGCTCGATTTCTATCTTGTTCACGAGAGCCTTGGTTTTCTTGTCCTCTGGCTCATGCTGGTCCGGATCGGCGCCCGGCTGACAAGCACTTCACCCCTGGTCGAAGGTCCGCCCCTCGAGAAGGCGGCAGCGCATCTGGTGCACGGACTTCTCTATGTCTTCCTGATCGTGATGCCGGTCTCGGGCTTTCTCGCGACAAACGCCCATGGCTTCCCGCTACAGTGGTTCGGTCTCTTCACGGTCTGGAGCCCGATCGGCAAGGCACCGGACATCGCCTTCGTCCTCTCGGCGATCCACGGCTGGAGCGCATGGATCCTTTTGGCACTCTTCGCGTTGCATTTTGCAGCTGTCATTTTCCACCACGCCATACGGCGTGATGGCACGCTTTATCGTATTTTGTAGGACTTTAGGACAGGATCGCTATGCGCAAGATCGACATGACCGACCAGCTCTGGGCGCGCCTTCTCGCCATGCGTGGCAGCGCCGCCAAGGCCGCCTTGGACGATGCCGACCCGACCACGGCGCTTTACGCGCCGATCGCGGCAGCCGACGATGGATTTGTCCTGGCCCAGGTCGGGCAGTCTCTCGATGGGCGTGTCGCCACCCTGTCCGGCGACGCCCGCGATATCTCAGGCCCTGACGGGATAGCTCACCTGCATCGCTGTCGCGCCCTCGTGGAAGCCGTGATCGTGGGTGTGGGCACGGTAAAATGCGATGATCCGCGCTTGTCCGTGCGGGCCGTAAAGGGACCAAACCCTGTCCGCGTGGTCATCGACTGTCGCGCCGAACTGACTGGAGACGAGCGCCTGTTCCGCGATGGCGGTGCTCCGGTGATCCTGATCCAGGGAGAGGATGCTCCGGAAAAAACCTACCAGGCGGATGTGCTGCGGGTCCGACAGGGGGTGGGCGGAATCGATCCCCGGGATATTCTAGAGGCACTCGCCGATCGCAGCCTGCGCCGCATTCTGGTCGAAGGCGGTGCACGCACCATTGCACGCTTCATCGAGGCTGGCGTGGTTGATCGGCTACATGTGGCAATCGCCCCGCTTATCATCGGCTCCGGACCGGCCGGTATTGCGCTTCCTCCGATCGAGAAACTTGCAAGCGCCCATCGGCCGGACGCCAGGGTTTACGCTCTCGGCAGTGACATACTCTTCGATTGCGATCTCAAGTCATGCGCGCGCTCAGCCGCGGGGCAGGGCGAGGATATCCGCGTGGCCGACCACGCATGAGCTGCCGGCTTCCCCGATCCTCTCCAGCCTGAAATCCATCCAGGATCGGATATCCTGTTTCGTAAGGCTGCCGATCTCTGTCAGCGGCTTCTCCAGCCCATCGAGGAAGGCAGCCTGCAGGGCCGCATCGTCAGGACCCATGAGCCAAGGGCTAGAGCCGACGGAGACGCTGTAGCCGAGCGTCTCGAAAGCATGCCGTAAATGGTCTGTCGCATCAGGACCAAGGGCCGGACCAAACCCCTTGTCGAACCGCTGATGCCGGTTGAAATCCGCTGCGACCTGACCGTCGAACTCATGCGGGACCGACCATTGCATCACCCCGTCATAGTTCAAGGCCGCATAGAGCCCGGTCCCGTTGCGCGCGATGGTCTCGGCAAAACGCTGGCAGAAATCGGCGGAGCACAGGTCGAACAGTGCCGATGCCGTCACCACCGTTACATCGGAAAGCGGCAGGGATTGCACCTCGTTGAGATCGAACTGGCGGAAGGACACATTTCCGCGCTCGCCAATGCGGCGTTCCGCCTCGCCCAACAGCACGGGGTCGTAGTCGAGGAGCATCCAGCGCGTATCGGTTGGGACGTGCGGAATGAGGCTTCGCCAGGTCGAGCCTGTCCCGCAGCCGATGTCGAGCAGGGACGCTTGCGCTACAGTCCCAAGGTGTCGTGCGAGCTCGTCCACCAGGGGCATTGCCCTTGCGCGCTGATCGACGGGTTCGCGCAATGCCAGCCAGTCCTTGTCGAAGCCGCTCATGATATCTTGTCCAATGTGTCGGAGATGATCTGTGCCGTCTCGGGCCAATCGGGCAGCTGCACGCCCGCCTGCCGCGCAGCTGCCGCCAGTCTTTGTCGCGCGTGCGGATCGGTCAGCAGGAGACGCAGCGCTTGGCCAAAGGCATCTGCATCGTCTACCGGAACGAGTATGCCGGCTCCTTCAGGCACGACATCCGGCACGGCACCAGCCTTGCAGGCGACGATCGGCAGCCCATGGGAGAGCGCTTCGGCAAAGACCATGCCATAGCCTTCGTAGCGGCTGGCCAGCGCGAAGATGTCGGCGCCGGCGAAGTAGCCTTTCGGATCGCCGACTTCGCCAGCAAGCTGCACGCGTTCGGCGAGATCCAGGTCGCTGACTTGGCATGAAAGTGCGGCACTTGTCGCCGGGTCGAGTGTTTTGCTGCCGATGATCGTTGCTTGCCAATCGAGATCCTCGATCGATTTCAGCGCCGAGAGCAGAACATCATGCCCCTTCCGGCGCGACAGCGTGCCGACCGAAAGGATCCGGGGGGCCGGATTGTCGGCGGGAGAAGAATCCGCGCGCTCTGTTCCTGGCAGCGCCACGGTGATGGATTGAGCCTCGACGCCGTAGTTTGCCGAAACTTCACGTGCCGTCATCGGCGAGGTGACGATCACATGACGAGCAGAGGCAAGTGCCGCCCGTTCGCTTGCGCGGAATCTCTTCTGTTCACTCTCGGAAAGTCCGGTTTCGAGGGCGAGCGGATGGTGAACCAGTGAGACGATCCTGAGGCGCGCGGCCTCTGCCGTGGCCCAGGCATCCAGCACCCCGAAGGCAAGACCATCCACCACCAGCAGCGTATTGTCTGGCAAGGCGGACAGCATCTTGCTCGCGCTTTTGATGGTCGCTTCCGAGGGCGCAGGAAAACCTTCCCCGAGCGGCAACAGGTCAACGGTCCAGCCGAGTGACCTCAATCCGTCGATCACCTTGCGATCATAGGCATAACCGCCGGTCTTCAGCGAAAGGTCGCCCGGATAGGCGAAGGTCAGCGAACGGCTCAAAGATCAGCCTCGTACCAGCCACGCGCCGTATGCGATTCATGCAGCATGACCTTCAGTCGGCAGATCCTGTGGCTTCCCGGTCCAAGACGCATTTCCGAAACCGCCTGAGCGAGCTGGTCGAAGACATGTTTGGCGATCACTTCCGTCGTGCTCACCTTACCCTTGAAGGCCTCGACCTCATCGAGGTTCTTGTAGTTGAGCGGCTTCAGCACCTCCGACAGCACCGTCATGGCCGCACCGATATCGACGGCCAGGCCATCTTCGTCGACGTCCTTTGTGAAAAATGCCGCATCGACGACGAATGTCGCTCCATGCATTCCCTGGGCCGGGCCAAACACCGGACGCGGCAGGCTATGGGCGATCATGATATGGTCTCGGACTTCAACAGCAAACATAGGCTCTCTTTCGTCAGTAGCGGATGCGATGGCACAGCGTGTCTTGTGAAGACAAGATACGAGCGTAGGCGTCGGGCAGTTCAGAAAAAGCGGTTTCACCTGAAATCAGGCGATCGAGGCGTGGGTCGAGCAGCAGTTCGAGGGCCTTCGCCATGCGTCGTGCATATGTCCAGCGCGCGCGTCGCGCCGCTGGAATCCCTCCCACCTGCGAGCTGACCAGCGAAAGCCGGCGCGAATGGAAGGCACCGCCGAGCGGGATTGATACGGCACGGTCACCATACCAGCTGGCCTCGACGATCTTCGCCTCCATCCCGGCATGGGTGATGGCCTCCTGCAGAGCCTCCGCTGCGGCAGTCGCGTTCACCAGCACGTCGAATTCGCCCTCGAGCGACCCCGCCGGGATGAAGGTCAGGCCGAGCGCGACCGCCAGTTCCTGCCGCGCCGTATCGACGTCGACAACGAACGTCTCGGTGCCGACGATCCGGGACGCGAGATAGGCGACAAGCGAGCCGACCACGCCGGCGCCGAAGACCGCGACGCGATCACCTGGCTGAATGCCGGCGTCCCAGACGATATTGAGGGCCGTTTCCATGTTTGCCGCAAGAACCGCCCGCCGCGCTGGTAGCGTATCCGGCAGGACAGTGACCTGATCAGCGGGCAGGATGAACCTGTCCTGATGCGGGAACAGGGCGAACACCTCCTTGCCGACAAGATGAGACGGTCCTGCTTCGATCTGCCCGACGGCGGCATAACCGTATTTCACCGGGAAGGGGAAGCTGCCCTCCATATGTGGTCCGCGCATGCGTGCAAATTCGCTTTCCGGCACCAGGCCGCGAAAGATCAATGCCTCCGTGCCGCGGCTGATCCCGCTGAACAGCGTACGCACGAGAACCTCGTTCACGGATGGCTGTCCAAGTCTCTCCTGGCGCAATCGGCAGCTTTCCGGGGCTTCGAACCAGAGCGCGGAGGCTGCTTCCCGTTCGAACACGGTCTGTTCATTTGCCTCGATCTTCACACTGCGACCCCCGCGCACTACATGATTGTTTCAAGTGGAACGTATTGCGAGAGAAAGCATTTGGTTCCGTAACCGTCATCAAATTAAATTTATGACGAATGCGCAAACCATCGCCGGAGCTGAGGCGTAGTGCTTGCCACTGATTAGGGAGTGTATGCCTCATGTCGAAGTCCAGCCAGCCCGCTTTCCAGTTCCCCACCGCTGAGATCGAAGTCGAACGAGCCGTGTCCGAGCTGCGTTATGGCCGCCCCGTGGTGATCAGCGAGGGTGACAGGAAGATTGCTGCTATCGCGCTCGATTGCGTCGCGCCCTCCCTTTTCGACCAGTTCGCGGCAGTGACCGAGAACCGTCACGGCCTTCTGCTGACCGCGCCTCGTGCCGCCCGTCTAGGGATCGGCATGGACCGCGATGTGGTGGCGCCGCTTGCCGGCCTTTCCTTCGATGCTGCGTCGCGCCTCGCTTACGCACTTGGCGCTGAAAAGCCTGCGCTCTGGCAACCCGCGGACGCTCTGGCGGTCCAATCGGCCGAACTTGCCCGCCTTGCGCTCCTGCTGCCGGCCATGGTTCTAGCTGACGTTTCCACCATTGGTGACCGGTTCGCCGGATGCTGCGAGATCGCATCAACGCGCTTGAAGGGTGCCGATTCTGCCCGGCAGCGCTTCGACAAGGTTGTCCGGACCCGTGTTCCGTTGAAGGACCTCGGCGACGCCGATTTCGTGATCTTCCGCGGCGGTCTTGCGCAGAAGGATCAGGTGGCGATCGTGGTCGGCAAGCCGGATGTATCAAAGACAGTGCCAATCCGAATTCACTCGTCCTGCATCACGGGTGATCTTTGCGGTTCGCTGAAATGCGATTGCGGCGACCAGCTGCGCAACGGCCTGACGCTTCTCAAGCAGGCTGGAGGCGGTGTGCTGCTCTATCTCGATCAGGAAGGTCGCGGCACCGGCATCGGCGCCAAGATGCGCGCCTATGGCTATCAGCATCTGGGGCTGGATACGATCGACGCTGACGCCGAACTCGGGCTCGCGGAAGATCATCGACGCTATGAGGCCGCTGTCGCCATGCTGCGGCTCCTCGATATTTCGAAGGTCGCGGTCTACACGAACAATCCGACCAAGATTGCAGGCCTCAAGCTGGGCGGCATCGAGGTCGAGGCTCGCGCACCTGTCAACGGCCGTGTGACGGCGGAAAACGAGAACTACCTGCGTACCAAGACTTTACGTGCTGGCCACATGATGGATCTGGAAACGCTGGTCGCCGCAGAATAATATTCAGGCGGGCAGGGAGGATCACAGATGGCAAGCGAGCCGGAACGGCTTGGCGGCGACAATTTCGTCGAATCTTGGAGTGCGAGCGGAGCAGGTCTCGCAGCGCGTTTGCTTGAGAGGCGCGGTCTCCTCAACAATACGCTCGCAACGCTGTCCGGGCTTCTTGCCGGGACCTCCGTCGTTGCCGTGCTCGTTTCCTTCCACCTGCCGGTCGGGTGGGATTTTGTTGCCTCCGTCATCCTGTCACTCGCCCTGATGTTTTCACTGGTCGTCTATGCCCTGCCGGCGCATCCCCATCGCCGCTTCGGCTATGCCAATCTGGTGACCGCTTTCCGGGCCTCCCTCGTCAGCCTGACATTTGCAACCGTTGTCTGTTTCGAAAGTCTGGCCGCGACTGACATTGCGTTATGGACCCTTGTCGGCGTGGTGCTCTTCGCGCTGGCCCTGGATGGGGTAGATGGGTTTCTCGCCCGGCGTTATGGCCAGGAATCACCGTTCGGTGCGCGTTTCGACATGGAAGTCGACGCTCTCCTGATCCTCGTCCTTTCACTGGCGGCGGCTCTCTTGGGTAAGGCGGGGCTCTGGGTGCTGCTGATCGGCCTCATGCGCTACGCCTTCGTGGCCACTGGCTGGGTCCTGCCGCGATTGAACGGTGAACTGTCTTCGTCGTTCCGGCGCAAGCTGGTCTGTGTGGTACAGATCGCGGCGCTCTGCATCATTCTGGTGCCGTTCGTCACACCGCCCTATTCTACGGCAATTGCCGCGGCTGCTCTCAGTGCGCTTGTCTATTCCTTTGCCGTGGACATCCTCTTCCTCCTGCGTCAGCCGGTCGAAACATGATGGCGCTCGTCGATCGCTTCTCGGCCTCCCTCGGGCTCGCGCGCTCCATCGTGGTCTATTACGGCCAGCCTTGGCGGCGTTCAGCCCTGCACCGCTTCTACCGCTCCATCGTCAAGCCTAGTGATCTCGTCTTCGATATCGGCGCTCATGTCGGCAGTCGCAGCAGCACGCTGATCAGTCTTGGCGCGAAAGTCGTCGCAGTCGAGCCGCAGCCCGCCTTTGCCGATTTCATCGAGAAGCGCTTCGCCGGACTGCTGACCGGATTCGAGCGGGTAGCAGTTGGCCGCCAAGCTGGAGAGATCGATCTACTCATCTCGAGCCGTCATCCGACAGTGACGAGCATTTCGAGCCGTTTCGTCGAGACGGTCGGGCAGAGCAAGGGATTTGCGCGTGTCGTCTGGGACCGGAAGGTGAGGGTCCCCATGGTGACCCTCGACCACCTGATCGCAAAATACGGCATGCCCGCATTCTGCAAGATCGATGTGGAGGGCGCCGAGGCGGAGATCCTCTACGGCCTCACCAAACCGATCCCGATGATCGCCTTTGAGTATATTCCCGCAATGCCCTCTGTCGCCTCCAATGCGATCGATCGGCTCATGGGCCTCGGGGCCTACCGGTTCAACCGCGTCGTGGGCGAACAGCATCGCTTCGTGTCGGAGCGTTGGAAGACGGCGGACGAACTGCTCGTCGAACTGTCGCAGATGCCGGCCGAGGGGGCGTCGGGCGATGTCTATGCCCGGCTCGATCGCCAATGATCCGGAGTTCAGGCTCGGCGAGGCCTGCCACGGATTGCTCCGAGCGAAAGGATAACAAGTCCCGGCAGGGCGCCGGCAAGGGACAGGCCGCCATAAACAATGCTTGCCGCAAGCCCCTCGGTGGATGTCGCCCCGACGAGCGGCCAAAGCGCCATCGCGGCTGCTTCACGCGTGCCCCAACCACCGAAGCCAGCGGGTATCAGCATGACGACCAGACTGAGCGGAATGACCGTCAGGGCGGCTTTCCAGGGCAGCTGCGCGCCGACTGCATCGCTTGCAAGGAAGAAACATGCGACATAGGTAGCAACGATCAGCAGGCTCATGCCTGCCTGGATCAACAGCGCGCCGTCGCGTACGAACACGGCGGACACTTCGTCCGAGAATTGCCTAATCCACGAGAAGCGCTGCTTGATGACGATCATGCCGACACCGATTGCGGCGACAACGAGAATGAAGCCGAGAGCGATGTGAAGCGAGAGCTCTCCCGCTTCCTTTCCACCCAGAACGAGCGGCCACACGAAGAGGCCGCTCAGGGCCAGCACGAACAAGGCCATTTGTCCGGACAGCCGCTCGAACAGGACGGCCTTCGCCGGCCGTTTCCAGCCGCCGGGTCCGTCACTTCGCATGCGATAGGCGCGGACCGCATCGCCGGCTACACCGCCTGGAAGGGTTTGGTTGAGAAAACTCGCGACATAATATTCGCTGACGGCGAGCGGCAGGGGCATGGTCTCACCGAGCCGCGCGGCCGTGAAGCGCCAGCGGAGCGCCGAGACGGCAATCTGGATCTGGACGAGCATGAGACCAGCGATCAAATGTCCCGCCGACAACTGCTGAAAGGCACCCTTCAGGGCCTCGAGATCCGTTCTGGAAACCATAAATGCCAGAAGGGCGACGAGAGCGAGGGGAACAAGGAGGCGCAGCAGGGGCAAATCGTGGGACTTCCGTCGTTTGAAAATGAACTGTCGGAGACCTATACGCAAGAAATGATCCAGCAGACCTTCATGGCGATAAAACCGCTTGTGCGCAATCAATATCAGGCTGGGCTCAGGGACCTCATCCCATGTTGAAGCCCGAAACTGGCATCCGTCCCTATCTCGGCGCCGTGATCGTCTCGGTGATTGCCTGGTTGGCATTCACCCTTCCGGATCATCCGGCCGCGATCGGATGGGACGCCTTCGCGCGCCTGCCGCTCGAATGGCCGCTCTTGATACTCCTTTTGCTCGTCGTGCCCCGACTTCTGCGAAAGTCGGCCGCCCTTCTCTGCGGGCTGCTGCTCCTGACCATCCTCTTCCTGAAAATCGCAGACATCGGTACCAAGTCGGCATTCGAACGGCCGTTCAATCCCTATCTGGACGCCAAGATGCTGGCCGATGGCTGGAACCTGATGTCCGGCACGGTGGGAACGCTCGCGGCTCTGACTGGTGTGGTCGCCGCGATCCTTGGCCTTGCGGTGGTCCTGGTCGTTTTTCTGATCGCGGCCCGATGGCTTACGGTCATGCCACCGCCAGCACGTTCCTGGTTGGTGATATCATTGGCTGCCCTCACGCTCGTTGGCGGCCTGGCAGCCTTCATCGGCACGCCGAGGATCGAGGCGCGCATTCCTTCTTATCTCGGCGCCCGGCTCGCGCTCATTGTCAGATCCGTCGAGGACATGCATGTTTTCGAAGCAGACCTGGCGAAGGGGGAGGGGCCTCGCACCGGTGGCGGGCTGTTCGCCCGTGTCGCGAACAAGGATGTCGTCTTCCTCTTCGTCGAGTCCTACGGCAGGTCGGCCGTCGAGGATCCGCGTTATGCCGGAACGACTCGATCGCGTCTGACAAGCGTTCAGGCCGAAATCGAAATTGCGGGGCTGGCCTCGGCCAGCGCCTGGGCGACATCACCGACTGTCGGCGGCCTGAGCTGGCTCGCCCATGGCACGCTCCTGTCGGGCCTCTGGATCGACAGCCAGGCCCGCTATGACCGCCTGATGATCAGCAGCCAGCCGAGCCTCAACCGTCTCTTCTCCGAAGCCGGCTGGAAGAGCGTCGCGGCCATGCCCGCGATCACCATGGATTGGCCGGAGGCGGCCTACTATGGTTATCGGCAGGTTCTGGCTGCAGCTGATCTCGATTATCGTGGCAAGCCGTTCAACTGGGTGACAATGCCCGACCAGTACACGCTCTCTGCCTTCGAACGCCTCGGCCGGATCCCGGCTCGAACCGCAGGTGATAATGTCATGGCGGAGATCGCGCTGATTTCCAGTCACGCGCCCTGGACGCCGGTCCCGAGACTCGTCGACTGGGCTGCGGTCGGCGACGGCACGATCTTCAATGCGCAGGCTGAAAGCGGTGATCCGCCCTCCGTGGTCTGGGCCGATCCGGAGCGCGTGCGGCGCCAATACATCCAGACGATCGACTATTCGCTCGAGACGCTCGGCAGCTACATGGCACGGTTCGGTGCGGATACGGTCTTCGTCATCCTGGGCGATCACCAGCCGGCCACCATCATCACCGGACCTAATGCATCGCGTGCCGTGCCGATTCATGTCGTCTCGACCGACAGAGACCTGATTGAAAGCTTCGAAGCGCAAGGCTTCACGGCCGGCATGCTTCCCGGAGCACAGACCCGCGAATGGCAGATGGACGAGATGCGGCAGGTGCTGATCGATCGCTTCAGCGCTCCCTGACGCCGCCGGGCTCCTCGTTGCGTGATCCGAGCCGGATCTGTTCCTGCTGCCGCCAGGCGCCGGGCGTGATGCCGGTCTGGCGTGTGAAGAAACGGGAGAAGTAGGCGGGGTCGGAAAAACCGAGACGAAAGGCGATCTGCTTCACGCTTCCCGGCGTGAACAGGAGTTCGCGCTGCGCCTCCTCGATCAGCCGCCGCGCCACCAGGTCTCGCGTCCCAAGCCCGGTCTTCGCCTTCAGCACCCGGTTGAGATGCGTCGGCGTAATGCCGAGCGCGCTGGCATAGAAGGAGGCCGGCCGGTGATTGCGCACTTCCCGGTGCAGGAGAGCCGAGAAGGCTTCGATCCTGCGGTCGTTCTCGTCCGTGCGTTCAGTTTCCGTCTGGTCCTGCGCTGCGATCCGGGCCGTCAGCGCGAGCGAAGCCGCAAGCCCCGTCTCCATCAGCACGGTTCGGCCCGTGAGCCGTCCCTCCCATTCGGTGGCAACCCGTAGGAGATGATCGAGGATCAATTCGCCTTCCACGGTCTCCTGGGGAAGCCGCGTGACTCGTGGAGACGAGAGAAAGTGCCCAAAGGCACTTGGCTCCCCGGGGCGGACAGGCAGGCGGCTCGCGAGAAAGGTGAAGACGTAACCGTCGATATCGGGTGAGAAGCGGAAACCGTGCCCGACCGCTGGTGGAACAGTCACGAGAGACACCGGTTCGAAACGGACAATCTCACCGTCGAAGATGGCATCGCCCGATCCACCGGTCACCAGCAGGATCTGGAAATAGCGCTCATGCCGATGCAAGCCGATTTCCCAGTGGTGAAGGGCGCTTCTGGCCGGAATCGTTTCGCAGTGCACCCAGAAGCGCGAACCGGACGGATCATCTTCCCCATAGAGTTCGTAGGTCGGGATCGGGCTGCCCGCCTGTGTCTTGCGTTTCATCATGTTCGATTTGTGCAACAAAAGACATGATCCGTCCATTGTGATGACCTGCCCGTCGCACCAGAATTTATCGAAAGACAATTTCAGTGCGCATTGGGAGGAAGACATGCGGACCAAGGTTGCCATCATCGGATCAGGCCCCTCCGGTCTGCTTCTCGGACAACTCCTGACCAATGCCGGCATCGACAACGTGATCGTGGATCGTGTCGGCAAGGACCACATTCTTTCGCGGGTAAGGGCCGGCGTCCTCGAAGAAGGCACGGTCGGTCTCGTGGATCGCGCCGACGTCGGCGATCGCCTGCATCGCGAAGGTCTGCCGCATGAAGGCTTTTCCTTGACGTTCGACGGACGTGATCACCGCATCGACCTCGTCGGCCTGACCGGCGGAAAGCGCGTGATGGTCTATGGTCAGACGGAACTGACCCGAGACCTGATCGACCGTCGCGAGCGCGATGGCGGCGTGACGATCTATGACGCTGTCAATGTCGTGCCGTCCGGCTTCGACGGCGATAATCCCTCCGTCACCTATGATAAGGATGGCGTTAGTCATCGTATCGACTGTGATTTCATCGCAGGCTGCGATGGATTTCATGGGGCAAGCCGCAAGGCGGTGCCGGAAGATGCGATAAAGACCTTCGAGAAGATCTACCCGTTCGGCTGGCTCGGCATCCTTGCCGATGTGCCCCCAGTCAATCACGAACTCATCTACGCCAATCACCCGCGCGGCTTCGCCCTCTGCTCCATGCGCTCGGAAACCCGCAGCCGCTACTATGTGCAGTGCTCGCTCGACGACACGGCCGACATGTGGTCCGACGAGCGCTTCTGGGACGAGATCCGCCGTCGTTTGCCAGCCCACCATGCCGAAGCCATGGTCACCGGCCCGAGCTTCGAAAAGTCGATCGCACCGCTGCGGTCGTTCGTCGCCGAGCCCATGCGCTTCGGTCGGCTTTTTCTGGTTGGTGATGCTGCTCATATCGTCCCGCCGACGGGGGCGAAGGGGCTCAATCTGGCGGCATCGGACGTGTACTATCTGATTGAGGGCCTCCTTGAGCATTATAAGGAGAAGTCCGACGCCGCGCTCGACGCCTATTCGCCTCGTGCACTGAAACGTGTCTGGAAAGCCGTTCGCTTCTCGTGGTCCATGACGACATTGCTGCACCGTTTCCCCGATACGGGCGACTTCGGGCAGAAGATCCAGGAAGCCGAACTCGACTATCTTACCCATTCGCGCGCGGCATCCACGGCCATGGCCGAGAACTACGTAGGCTTGCCCTATTGACCGCTCGGACGGCCAATCGAAGTCTCTTGTCAAACAATAATTGTTTGTTAGACTTACAAAATAGGCGGAGCCACCAAAGATGGTGCCGTTGGAAGAGGTGCCGCTGCGAGCCGGAGGGAATCGATCTGAGATCGATGGCTGGGGCGGGAATGACAACCGGCCGTCGCCCGGTTCATCAGTGCCAATAACACAGGAGGAGATTTAATCATGAATATGCATATTTCGCTGTTGATCAACGGCGTGGAAAAGTCCGCTGCAGGCGGACGGACCTTCACGCGCATCAATCCCTTTACCCAGGAAGTCGCGACCACGGCGTCCGCCGCCAGCCTCGAAGATGCCGGTGCCGCCGTCGATGCAGCCGCAGCCGCCTTCCCGGCATGGTCCAAGACCGGCCCGGGCGAACGTCGCAAGATCCTCTTGAAGGCCGCCGACATCATGGAATCTAAGACGGCCGAGTTCTCCGAGCTCGTCGTCGCAGAAACCGGTGCGACCGGCCACTGGGGCGCCTTCAACGTCATGGTTGCCGCCAGCATGCTGCGCGAAGCGGCCTCGATGACCACCCAGATTTCCGGCGAGGTCATTCCGTCGAACAAGCCGGGTTCGCTGTCTATGGGGATGCGCCAGGCCGTTGGTGTCTGCCTTGGCATCGCCCCGTGGAATGCGCCGATCATTCTCGGCACGCGCGCGGTCGCCATGCCGCTTGCCTGCGGCAACACCGTCATCCTCAAGGCCTCCGAGCAGTGCCCGGGCACCCATCGCCTGATTGCCCAGTGCCTGGTCGAAGCTGGACTCCCGACCGGCGCGATCAGCGTCATCACCAATGCGCCGGAAGATGCAGCCAAGATCGTTGAAGCGCTGATCACCAACCCGGCGGTCAAGCGCGTCAACTTCACCGGCTCCACCAAGGTCGGCAAGATCATCGGCGAGCTTTGCGGCCGCAACTTGAAGCCGGCTCTGCTGGAACTCGGCGGCAAGGCACCGCTGGTCATTCTCGATGACGCCGATATCGATGCGGCGGTGAACGCTGCTGCCTTCGGCGCCTTCGCCAACATGGGTCAGATCTGCATGTCGACCGAGCGCATCATCGTCGACGAGAAGATCGCCGAGGAGTTTGTCACCAAGCTTGCGGCCAAGGCCTCGAAGCTGCCGGCCGGCGATCCCAAGGGTCATGTCGTGCTCGGCTCTCTGATCAGCCTGGAATCGGCCAAGAAGATGGACGAGCTGATCGCCGACGCCGTCTCCAAGGGCGCCAAGCTCGTGGCTGGCGGCAAGCGCGAAGGCAGCGTCGTCGAAGCGACCCTGCTCGACAACGTGACCTCCGACATGCGCATGTATCAGGAAGAAAGCTTTGGCCCGGTCAAGCCGATCATCCGTGTGAAGGACGAGGAAGAGGCGATCCGCGTCGCCAACGACACCGAATACGGCCTCTCCGGTGCGGTTTTCAGCCGCGACATTCGCCGGGCTCTTGCTGTCGCCGCTCGCATTGAGTCAGGCATTTGCCATATCAACGGGCCGACCGTATTCGACGAGCCGCAAATGCCGTTCGGCGGGGTCAAGGGCAGTGGCTACGGCCGCTTCGGCGGCAAGGCCGCGATTGCCGAGTTCACCGAACTGCGCTGGATCACCATCGAGGATCCGAACCAGCACTACCCGTTCTGATCACGAAGTCGAAACGGCCGCCTTCTGGGCGGCCGTTTTGTTTGGAATAGCGATAGACCAGATCAGTTGGTCTGGTTCGTGCGCGGCATGATATCTGCGTAGATCCGCTTCAGCCCGTCGATGAATTGCTCCAGCTCTTCGGCCGAAAAGCGCGAGGTAAAGCGCAGTTCATGCTGTTCCTGGATGTTGCGGGCCTGCTTCAGGATCTCGATCCCATCGCCCGTCAGCAGCAGTTCCTGGCGCCGCCGGTCGACCGATGAAGGCTTGCGCTCCAGGAGATTGCGACCCTCCAACCGGTTGACCAGCGCCATCATCGTGGCACGATCCATGCTGAGCTGGTTGGCGATATCGATCTGGCTGACCTTTGGATTGGCGGCAATCAGTTCGAGCACGGCAAACTGCTTCTGAGTGAGCCCCAGATCCCCCATTGCAGAGGAATAGTCCTGGTAGATGGCGACATTGGCCATGCGCAGATGGAAGCCGAGGATTTGATCGAGGCGGCCGGTACGCAACGGGGCACCGACCTCGAAAACATCGTCGTCATTCGCCGGCTTCAGATCATTATGTCGAGTCATGGCGTCTCTTCCAGTCATGCGGCATCGAACGTGCGGAATCATTCATGATCACTTTCGACTGCAACAGTCAAATTCACGCTTGTCAAACCCGGATCGTCAAATTAGTATGCTAAGCATACAATTCGCCAAGGAGGCCCTGACGGGTGGCGATGAGGAGGATGAACATGCAGCCTGAAATCCAGTCGCTTGCGGCGGAGATGGGATCCGTCGGTCTGGAGACGGACGATCCCGTGATCTACCGCGCCGTGGTCAGTCCGGACCGCCCGGCCGCCTATGAAGTCACGACGGGCCGTTCGGAGACATACCAGTCGCTAGACGACGCTGTCGCTCGCGCGGCTGGACTGGTCGCGGAAATCGTCGGTCGTCGACTGCTGTCGCAGCGTATCGCCTTCCTCGGGCGTAATTCCATCGACCAAATCATCGCCTGCCTCGCCTGCCAGCGCGCAGGTCATGTCTTTGTGCCACTGAACTGGCGACTGGGTGCGGCCGAACTCTCGCAGATTATTGCCGATTGCGATCCCGCACTTCTCATTCACGACGCAGACTTTGCCGACGAGCTCGCGCAGATCGCCGAGCCGCTGCCGCGCACCATTCCGGTCGAGGGCGCAGAAGGATGGGCGCGGATGGTCGCGAGCTCCGAGCGCGCTGTTCCGGTGGCGCTTGATGCCGACAAGCCCTGCATCATGCTTTACACCTCCGGGACGACCGGCAACCCCAAGGGTGTGATCATCACCCGGGGCAATGCTTTTGCCTCTGCGGTCAACTTCGCCCTTGTCGGCGAGGTCACCAGCCGGTCCGTGTCGCTCTGCGACCTGCCTTTCTTCCACACGATCGGCCTTGTTGCGATCGGCCGCACGACGCTGATGATGGGCGGGCGACTGGTGATCTCCGATCGCTTCCTGCCCGACAGGACGCTTTCCGTCCTTGGCGATGCCACCCTCGGCGTCACACATTACTTCGCGGTGCCCCAGATGGCCTCCGCCCTGCGCAACACACCCGCCTGGGACCCGTCTGCACTGAAGGCGCTCCAAGCGATCTTCATCGGCGGCGCGCCGCTCTCTCCGGCCCTGATCGAGGCCTTCCTCGAAGACGGTATCCCGCTCGTGAACGGTTACGGCATGAGCGAGGCCGGCACGGCAATCCACATGCCGCTCGATCGGGACGCGGTGGCGCGGCACCCCGGAAGCGTCGGTTTTCCCGCACCGCTGCTCGCCGTCCGTCTGGTCGGCGAAGACGGTCAAGATGTGCCGGATGGCCAGGTGGGAGAGATCTGGGTCAAGGGCCCGTCGGTCACGCCCGGCTACTGGAACAAGCCCGGCGAGACGGCTCGCGCCTTTGTCGGCGACTGGTACCGCACCGGTGACCTCGGGCGCCGGGATGAAGGAGGCGTGATCCATGTGCCCGATCGCCTCAAGGACATGTATATTTCCGGCGGCGAAAATGTCTTCCCGGCGGAAATCGAGGCCGTGATCGGGGCGCATCCCAAGGTGCGCGACGTGGCGGTTCTCGGGCTGCCGGATCCGAAATGGGGTGAATGCGGCGTCGCCTTCATTGTGGCGCACGCCGAGAGCCCGTCTGCAGAAGAGATCCTCGCCCACTGCGCCGAACGGCTGGCCTCCTACAAACGCCCGACCCGCATCGTCTTCCTCGACCAGATCCCGCGCACGGCATCCGGCAAAGCGCAGAAACACATCCTGCGTCAGACCCATGCCCGAAGCTGAAACGGAAAAATGGGCGCAGAGCCCCAACGAAATGCCTAAAGGAGCCAAGAATGACTGAGACGAACACCACGCCAGATCCGGTCCTGGTCGAATTCGACAACGGCATCGCCTTCGTGACGCTGAACCGCCCGGAAAAGCGCAATGCGATGAACCCGAAGCTGAACATGCGCATGCTGGAAGTGCTGGACGAACTGGAAGCCGATGATCGCTGCGGCGTTCTTGTCCTGCGCGGTGCTGGCCAGTCCTGGTCCGCCGGCATGGACCTGAAGGAATACTTCCGCGAGAACGACGGCAAGGGCCGAGCGGCCGTTCTGAAGAGCCGCCGCCAGTCCGGCGGCTGGTGGAACCGCCTGATGTATTTCGAAAAGCCGACCATCGCCATGGTCAACGGCTGGTGCTTCGGCGGCGCCTTCACGCCGCTGGTCTCCTGTGACCTCGCGATCGCGGCTGACGAAGCAACGTTCGGACTTTCCGAAATCAACTGGGGCATCCTGCCGGGCGGCAATGTCACCCGCGCCGTGGCCGAGGTCATGAACCACCGTGACTCGCTCTACTACATCATGACGGGCGAGACGTTTGGCGGCCAGAAGGCCCGCGAGATGGGTCTGGTCAACGAATCCGTGCCGCTCGCCGATCTGGAAACCCGTGTCCGCGCACTCTGCGCCAGCCTGCTGGAAAAGAACCCCACTGTGCTCAAAGCAGCCAAGGATACCTTCAAGCGTGTGCGCAACATGCCCTGGGAGCAGGCCGACGATTACATCTATGCCAAGCTCGAGCAGATGCTCTTCCTCGACAAGAGCAATGGGCGCGCTGAAGGCCTGAAACAGTTCCTGGACGACAAGGCCTATCGCCCCGGTCTCGGCGCCTACAAGCGCTGAGAAACTGACTGAGGACCCAAAAGATCGGTGGCGCTTAAGCCGTCAGCGGAACGATCGTCGTCCTAAAGCATTGTAGATGTAAGTGGATCGTAGAACGGCTTGAGACGGACTTACCCGGCACATGACCGGATAGCGACTTGAAAGCTGGGCGGTGCCGCAAACAAGGAGAACGATTATGGGTTCCACATCCGACAAGATTTCCGGCAAGGCGAACGAACTGGCCGGCAAGGCTAAACAGGCCGTTGGCGACGCTACCGACAATCACAGCCTGGAAGCCAAGGGCGCTGCCCAGGAAGCCAAGGGCCATGGCCAGCAGGCCAAGGGCGAGGCGAAAGAAGCTGTGAAGAAGGTCGTTGATAAGGCCTAAGCCTTCTATGTCCGAGCATTTGGCCCGCCCTAGGCGGGCCTTTTGTCGTTCAGGGCGGGCGACTTATGCTGTGGCGCTTCGCCCTATCCTTCGTAGCGGGCGATCTCATGGCCCGCCTGCAGATAGGCTCCCGCCTCAGCCTTGAACCTGATCCGACCGGCGCGCGCAGCCGTCACCTGGGTTTCCATTTTCATGGCTTCCATGACGGCAATCAGATCTCCAGCCTGGACCTCGGTCCCGTCCTCAATCTTGAAGGCCTGTAGCGTCCCGGAAATGGGCGCAGTAATGCTGTCGGCATCTTCGACTTTGGCCCAGCTTTGTCCAACTGCAGCAGCACCAGCTCCGGCAAGGCCGCCTAGGCCTGAAAGCAAGACTGCCGGAATGCCGAGTTCATGGCGCTTGCCGTCGATCTCGACATGCGTGCGGATCAGCGATGCATCCGATAGCGGTTCCGGTCGGGGCGCGGATGCCAGCGTGTCGGCAAAGTCCGTTTCGATCCAGCGCGTGTGCACGCGGAACCCCTCTTCCCCGGTGAAGTCGCTGGCTTCCATCGCGGCGCGATGAAAGGGAAGAACTGTTGCGACACCTTCGATCTTGAACTCAGCCAGTGCCCTGCGGGCGCGGGCCAGCGCTTGCTCGCGCGTAGCACCGGTCACGATGAGTTTTGCCATCAGGGAATCGAAGGTCCCGGGAATGGTCGAGCCGCTGACGACGCCCGTGTCCAGACGCACACCCGGACCCGATGGCGGGTCGAAGCGGGTGATCGCACCCGGCGTTGGCAGGAAGCCGCGACCGGGATCCTCGGCATTGATGCGGAACTCGATCGAATGGCCACGCGGGGAAGGGGTCTCCAGCACCTCGAGCGCCTTGCCTTCGGCGATCCGGAACTGCTCGACGACGAGGTCGATCCCTGTCGTCTCTTCGGTCACGGGGTGCTCGACCTGCAGGCGCGTATTGACCTCGAGGAAGGAGATGGTGCCATCGACGCCAAGCAGGAACTCGACCGTACCGGCACCGGAGTAGCCCGCCGCGGCGCAGATCTTCCGCGCCGCGTCATGGATCGACTGACGTTGGACGTCGATGAGGAACGGTGCCGGCGCCTCTTCGACGAGCTTCTGGTTGCGGCGCTGCAGCGAGCAGTCACGCGTGCCGAGCACCAGCACATTGCCATGCTTGTCGGCCAGAACCTGCGCCTCGATGTGGCGCGGGCGATCGAGGAAGCGTTCGAGAAAACACTCACCACGCCCGAAGGCGGCCTCCGCCTCGCGCACTGCAGAGTGATAGAGCTCGGCCACCTCTTCAATTTTCCAGGCGACCTTGATGCCACGACCGCCGCCGCCATGGGCAGCCTTGATCGCAACGGGAAGCCCATACTGCTTGGCGAAGGCCACGACCTCTTCGGCCGTCTCGACAGGGCCTTCACTGCCGGCCACCAGCGGTGCGCCCACGGAAAGCGCGATCCGCCGCGCTTCGACCTTGTCACCGAGCGCCTCGATCACATGCGGGTCCGGGCCGATCCAGGTGAGCCCTGCCTCCTGCACCGCACGGGCAAATTCCGCCCGTTCGGAGAGGAAACCGTAACCCGGGTGAACGGCATCCGCGCCGGAGCGGTGAGCGATGTCGATGAGCTTCTGAATGTCGAGATAGGTCTCTGCCGGACGGCTGCCGCCGAGACCATAGGCCTCGTCTGCCAAGGTCACGAACAGCGCGTCCATGTCAGGATCGGCAAAGACGGCGACGGACTGGAGCCCGTAGTCGCGGCAGGCGCGGATGATGCGCACGGCGATTTCGCCGCGATTGGCAATCAGCACTTTCTTCATCGGGGTCTCCTCACTGTTCTTTTGGGCGCCATCGTTCACGGTGCGAGATCATGCCTTGGCGGGTGTGATCTCGGCGAAGTGCGTGATGGGTCGGAAGCGGATTTTGGCGTTGACCGGGATCTGCCCGGCGAGATCGAGATGATATTCGGCAACCGTGCCGACAACGGGATAGCCGCCGGTCAGCGGATGGTCGGCCAGAAACAGCACCGGCTGCCCGCTATGGGGCACCTGGATCGCGCCGGTCGCCGTGCCTTCGCTGGGAAGCTCCGCCTTGTCCTTACGCTCGAGGGGCTCTGGACCGGAGAGCCGGATGCCGACACGGTTAGACTGTGGCGTCACATCGTAGACCTGGCTCGCCAGCGTCGCGATGCCTTGTTCGGTGAACCAGTCGCTGCGCGGACCCATCACCACGTCGAGCGTAACGACCTCGCCCGGTGCCGGACAGTCGAAGGCCGGGCGCTCATCGAGCGATACGGGAGAGAGGCTGCGATCGGCGGCGCGGATGGCAAGCAAGGCACCCACGCCGACCGGATCTGGGCCGACGACGGCCAGCGTGTCGGTCGACGCGCTACCGAGGACCGGTGCAATGTCGAGGCCGCCGCGGAAGGCAAGGTAGCTGCGGGCACCTCTGGGGGCAAAGCCGAGCGTCACCGTGTCGCCCGTTTCCAGCGAGACTGGCTGATAGCTTGCAGCCTCGATCGCGCGACCATTAACGTCACGGATCGTCAGCGGGCAGGGCGCACCGGTGAGCGTCATGACAGTAGGCCCCGAGACCTCAAACGCAAATCCGCCGAGCGTGATCTCCAGACAGGCTGCCTCGACCGGATTGCCGACGATGCGGTTCGCCGCCCGGAACGCGCCCTGGTCAAGCGCGCCTGCGGACGATACGCCCTGGCCCGTCTGGCCGAAGCGGCCGAGATCCTGCACCAGCGCCGGCATCGGGGCCGCCGTTACTGTAATGGTCGTGGTCGACGTCTGCTTGACCGTCTCGCGGGATGGCTCATCGGGCGAGGTGACGGCGATCGTTGTCTGAGCGCGTTTTGCCAGATCGAAAAAGCGGACGCGGTATCCCGGCTGAAACAGGGCAGGCGGCTCGCGTGTCAGATCCCACATCTTCACCGGTGTCGTGCCGATGATCTGCCAGCCGCCGGGGCTTGCCTGCGGGTAGACGCCGGAAAAGGCGCCGGCGAGCGCCACGGATCCCGCCGGGATCTTCGTGCGCGGGCTTTGCCGGCGAGGCACCTGCAGTGCCGGATCACCACCGACCAGATAGCCGAAGCCGGGCGCAAAACCGCAAAAGGCAACCGTGAACTCGCTCCCCGTATGTCGCTCGATCACCTCTTCAACGGATAGCCCTGTCAGCTCAGCGACATCGCGCAAATCCTCGCCGTCATAGCTGACAGGGATCTCCACGAGCATGTCGGAGGGCGGGATCTTGGCCGAGAGATCGCGATGGGCGATGGCCGCTGCAAGCGCTTCTCCTGTCAGCATGTCCGCCCGAAACCGGATCATCAGCGTCCGCGCCGCCGGAACGATGTCGACGACACCCTCAACCGGATCGGCTTCCAGCGAGGCAAAGAGCGCAAGCGTCTCGTCGAGATCCTTCAATTCGACGATTAGAACGGTCAGGCTGACAGGGAGAAAGCGCATTCGAAGCCTCAGGCGTGATAGGCGGAATCGGGAATGTCGGTGATGAACATGTGCCCGGGCGCATGCGTGATGGCAAACGGGACTTTAGAAGCCATCACGGCGGCTTGCGGCGTCACCCCGCAGGCCCAGAAGACAGGCACTTCGCCGGGTTTGATCCGCACGGCATCGCCGAATTCGGGTTTGCCGAGATCTGCAATCCCAAGCTCTTCCGGTGCTCCGACATGAACAGGAGCGCCATGAACCGCCGGGAAGCGGCCCGAAATAGTGGCCGCATCCGACACGCGAGAGGCCTGAATGGGACGCATCGAGACCACGAGATTGCCATGCAGCCGGCCCGCCGGGCGGCAGGCCCGATTGGTGAGATACATCGGCACATTCGACTTGTCGGTGATGTGGCGGATATCGATGCCCGCCTCCATCATCGGTGTCTCGAAGGTGAAGCTGCAGCCGATCAGGAAGCTGACGAGGTCAGGATGTTCGGCCCAGGCTTCCGTCGCATCGGTCACTTCGTCTGCGAGCTTGCCATCCCGCCAGATCCGGTAGAGCGGCACATCGCGACGCAGGTCGGCCCCTTTCGCTAGCACGGTTGCATGCGAGCCAGGGTCGGAAACATCGAGCACCGGGCAGGCCTTCGGATTGCGCTGCGCATAAAGCAGGAAGTCGAAAGCCCAGTCGCGCGGCAAGACGATCATGTTCGCCTGGGTAAAGCCCGGAGCGACACCGGATGTCGGCTCGACGGCACCCGCGCGATAGCGTTCGCGCGCGGTCCGTGCTGAGGCCGTATCGACATGGCGCAAGGTCTCAAGATCGATCATCGAGTTCTCTCCTTGCGGATGTCAGCGATTGAGGAAGGAGCGCACCGCGATGCCGTCCTTTTCGAAGGCCTGCCGGATTTCCTGCGCGATGGCGACGGCGCCGGGGCTGTCGCCATGGACGCAGATTGACTGCGCATCGATCTTGATCGTGGACCCGTCGATCGCCTCGATCGTGCCGTCATGCGCGAGCTGCAGCATGCGCTTGGCGATGAGGCCCGCATCATGCAGCACGGCGCCAGGTTCACGCCGGGATACGAGCGCACCTGAAGGCGTGTAGGCGCGGTCGGCGAATGCTTCGGCAACGACTTTGAGCCCGGAGGCACGGGCAAGGTCGAGGATCGGTGAGCCCGCGAGCCCCATCATCACGAGATCACGATCGATCGCCCTGATGCCGTCGATAACGGCCTGGCCCTGTTTGGCGTCATGGGCGATGCGGTTGTAGAGCGCCCCATGCGGCTTGACGTAGCCGACGGTGATGCCTGCTGCCGCCGCGACGCCTTTGATGGCACCGATCTGGTAGATCACGTCGGCGGTGAGTTCCGCCGATGTGACATCCATGTCGCGCCGGCCGAAGCCGACGCGGTCGGGATAGGAGACATGCGCCCCGATCGAAACACCACGCTCGGCGGCGGCCTTGACGGTCCTCCAGATACCGAGCGGATCGCCGGCATGAAAGCCGCAGGCGACATTGGCACTGGAGACGATGGCGAGCATCGCCGCGTCGTCGCCCATGGCCCAGGCGCCGTAGCTTTCACCGAGGTCACTGTTCAGATCGATGGCAGTCATGTCGTCCTCCCTTTTCTCGTTCTCAGGCCGCCGTCAGCAGCGCGAAGATCGGCCCGATCGACTTGTAGCCCATGTACCAGGTGAGCGTGCAAGTCAGCGCCCCCAGGATCAGCAGCCAGCGCGGATAGCGGTAGCCACCCATAAGGTCGGAACGTGCCCAGGCGGCATAGATGAAGATCGACAGGCCGATCGGCAGGATGAGACCGTTCAGGCCACCGACGAAGACCAGCATCTGCGCCGGCGGCGTCGTGATGATCACGTAGAAGAACAGCGAGACGGCGATGAAGATGACCGTTGCGATGTTGCGGCCGCGCTCGGTGATATCGGGCTTGAAGACGGTGATGAACGACACCGACGTGTAGGCTGCACCGATGACCGAGGTGATCGCGGCAAACCAGAGCACGGCACCGAAGATCCGAAGACCCATGTCACCAGCTGCCGCCTGGAAGGCCTGGGCCGCCGGGTTTGCACCCTTGCCGGAGACGTCGATCACGACGCCACTGGCGACGACGCCGAGGATCGCGAGGAACAGCACGTAGCGCATGACGCCGGTGACGGCGATTCCGGACAGGGCCGCACGGTTCACTGCGCCGAGGTTTTCGATGCCGACAGTGCCCTTGTCGAGCAGGCGATGCGCACCCGAATAGGTGATGTAGCCGCCGACCGTGCCGCCGACGATGGTGGTGATCGTGGCGAAATCGATCGTGGACGGCAGGAAGGTCTGGTAGAGCGCATCACCGACAGGTGGCTGCGAGACGAAGGCCACGTAGACCGTCAGGACAATCATCGCGACACCCGCGACCACGATCAGCCGATCGATCGCAACACCGGCGCGGTGCGACAGGAAGATGCCGATCGCGATCAGGGCGCTGATCGAGCCGCCCAGTTTAGGGTCTAGACCGAGAAGCGCATTGAGGCCGAGGCCAGCGCCGCCGATATTGCCGATGTTGAAGAAGAGGCCGCCAACAATGACCAGGATGGCCAGAACATAACCCGTGCCGGGAATGGCCGCGTTAGCGATGTCGGAAGCGCGCATCTTGGTCAGCGTCACGATCCGCCAGATGTTCAGCTGCACGACGAAGTCGATCAGGATGGAGGCGAGGATCGCGAAAGCAAAGGCCGAGCCCAGCTTCGTCGTGAAGGTCGCGGTCTGGGTAATGAAGCCAGGTCCGATGGCGGAGGTCGCCATGAGGAAGATTGCGGCGATCAAGGCGCCGCGACGCGTCTTGGCGGACATGCCGCCGGGTGAGGCCTCGGTGGCCGTAGTCGTTGTCTGTTTCATGGTTCCCTCTCGGTTGACCTGACCCCGGCTCTGCGCGGAGCTTATTGTTCACCTGCGAGAGTAGCGTCTCCCGGTTTCACAATTCTGTCAATATTGTTCAACGATTTTATTTGATCGTTCTACTTTGCTGCCGCAATGTTGAGCAGATTGATGCTCTGATAAGCGGTCAACCGACCTCCAAGAACAATTTTTGGCCGTGATTGGCTCCCGCCTTGCTGCAGTTTCGCACATGGAGGATAAGGCAGCGGAGCTCTCAGCCGATTGTTCTGGCAGTAATGGGCGGTGACGAAGCGCCGGGCGATCCGGCCACTGGGGAAACTGATGGCAGACATGGAAACAACGGCAGCCTTGGCGCCCCGGCTGGCGGAAGCAATTCGCGACAGACTGATCAGTGGCGAGCTGAAGCCCGGCCAACGCCTGTCGGAGGCTGCCCTCAGCGCCGATTTCGAAGTGTCGCGAAACTCGCTGCGCGAGGCATTTCGCCTGCTGACCAAGGATGGTCTGCTACAGCACGAGCCAAACAGGGGTGTCTTCGTCGCCACCCCCAGCATGGCCTCGATCATCGACATCTACCGCGTGCGCCGCATCGTCGAATGCCAGGCCCTTGCCAATGCCTATCCCAACCACCCTGCCGTCCCACGCATGCGCTCGGCCGTCGATGCAGCCCGCGCCGCGAGCAAGGTGAACGACTGGTCGGCTGTCGGCAGCGAAAACATGAAATTCCACGCCGCGATCGTCGATCTCGCCGACAGCCAGCGGCTGAACGGCTTCTACACCCAGATTGCCGCCGAACTACGCCTCAGCTTCGGTTTGCTGAAGGAGCCGGAACTGCTGCACGCCCCCTATGTCGAGATGAACGCCGCGATCCTCGAAAAGCTGGAATCGGGCGATCCCAACGGAGCGGCAGCTGCGCTGGAGGTTTATCTCCTCCAGTCCGAACGCACGGTTCTGGCGGCCTTCTCCCGGATCTAGCCGTCTCGGCTCACAGACCCGCGTGGTCGCTTTCGCTCGCTTCCTTGAAGCGCGCCTCGAATTCGAGACGCAATGCCCTGCGGGTTTCGGCCGCCCGTTGCCGGCGTTTACGGACTTCCGATTGCGGCGTGTAGGGCGGCACGGCCGTCGGTCTTCCCTCTGCATCCACGGCGACCATGGTGAAATAACAGGAATTGGTGTGGCGCCGCTCGCCGCTACGGATGTTTTCAGCTTCGACACGAATGCCGACTTCCATAGAGGTTCGCCCTGCCTGGTTGATCGACGCCCGGAAGGTCACAAGTTCGCCGACATGGATTGGCTGGCGAAACACGACCTGGTCGACCGAGAGTGTGACCGCATATTGCTGGGAGTAGCGCGAGGCACAGGAATAGGCGACACGATCGAGAAGGTTCAGCAAGGCTCCGCCATGAACCTTGCCTGAAAAATTCGCCATGTCGGGCGTCATCAGAACCACCATTTCGAGTTGGCTCGTATCGTGCGTCGCGTCCATGCGGCCCCCTTTGCCGGTTTGATCCTTCGGCAACCATATTGCGCCACGGCAGGACTTCAAGGCAGGATGAGGATCGTCATAGTCCCTGCCACCGACGCGGCAGCATTTCGGTCGGGACCGCTCACAACGACGCCGCCATGACGGATGCGGACTTGGGGCGCTGAAAGATCGGTATCTCAAACATGAAGGGGCTTTCAGCTCGTCATGTCTCGGCGGTTTGCCGCGCGACCACAGACACGGCCCCGTCAGTACCGATTGTCGCGATCACCAATTCGCCGCTGCGCGGCACGACGGACGTAAGCCCTGTGATGTTCACCTGATGCGTTACCAACACGCGTGGTAGATCGTTCCGGGAGCGCATCAGCCATCCCCGCAAGGCCTCCGTCTGCTCTCTCCCGTTTGCTCGACCGCCGAAAAAGGAATTGAGAAGCGGCTGCTCCGAAACAGGTCCGAGCTCGAGAAGGGCCGCCGTATCCAGGCATCGGCACCATTGACTGGAAAACACGTACGCCTGGCGGATCCCTTTGTCGCGAAACAGGCGTCCTATCCTTGCCGCCTGGGCTCGCCCTTCGGCGGAGAGATTACGTTGAGTATCGCAGGCACCAATCCGCATGCCGGGCGGGTCGCCCGTCCCCGGCGCAGTGGCGTGACGGAGCAGGACAAACGCCTTGCCGGACCGCAGGGTCTCCCAGGGATCCGCAGCCGTGGCAGCACCGCCGGCAAGGGCAAAAAGGGAAGTCAAAAGAAAGGAGCGTCTCTGCAGCATGGCCGGATTTCCGTCTGGCTCGGAGGTTGAATGTAACCCCTGATACGGACGACCGAACGCCCGGGATTGCCAGGCAGCCGCACATCTCCGTGAACGACATATGTCCGCTTTGTGCCAGCCTGACTCGTAAAGATTGCATTCACCTTTTCCCGGTAAAGCTTTGTTAGCAATTCCCATAAGCTCCGGGTGTCCGCCTTTTTGTATGCGCCCGGCCTAGTGTTCGAGTCCGTGTGCCATGCGTTCCAAGGTCATTCCCTCGCTCCTCATCGGCTGTCTGGTCCTTGCCGGCTGCAGCGCGCGCACGAGCCCGATCGAGGCTCTCAAGCTGCAATCCCAATCTGCGCCGAGGGCACAACCGGTCCAGGCGGCCATGGCGCCGGTTCCCGCCGTTGCCGTCGATGAACAGACTGGATCGATCGCGGCGAACGGCAGCGGACAGCCGCAGCCTCTTGCCTGGGCAGGGGATACGCCCAATCAGGCTCATTTCGAATCCTCGCCGATGACGGCAGGCATGCCGGTCCCGGACCAGCGCCCGGTCGCCATGCTCGTGCCGCCTGTGTCCCCGCTCGCTGCACCGGAGGAGCCCGCGGCCCGTTCGACAGGGCGTCACCGGGTTTACAATCAGCGCTTCAGCGATGCGAAGCCGATGAATTTCGGCAAGGTGAAGCCCAAGCATCATGCAGTGCACGGCGTTGATGTGTCCCGCTGGCAGGGCGACATAGACTGGCCGAAGCTGCGCAGCCAGGGTGCAAACTTCGCCTATATCAAGGCGACCGACGGTGGAGATCACGTGGATCCCATGTTCCGCACAAACTGGAAGCGGGCCAAGGAAGCCGGCGTGAAGCGGGGCGCCTATCACTTCTTCTACTGGTGCCGCGTCGCCTCCGACCAGGCGGACTGGTTCATCCGCAATGTGCCGCGCGACCCGGACGCGCTGCCACCGGTGATCGACGTCGAATACAACGGGGAATCCAGCTGTCGCTTTCGACTGTCGCCGGAAAAGGCGCGCGAAAAGATGCAGGTCTTCATGGATCGCCTCGAGCGGCACTATGGCAAGCGCCCGGTCATCTATACGGCGCCTGACTTCTACAAAGACAACCTGCGCGGCCAGTTCCTCGATTATCCCTTCTGGCTGCGTTCAGTCGCCGCCCACCCGTCCAAGATCTATCCGGATCGTAAGTGGGTCTTCTGGCAATATTCCGGCTCAGGCCTCTCCCAGGGCGTCAACGGCAAGATCGATCTCAATGTCTTCTACGGGTCGGTCTCCGACTGGCAGAACTGGGTGGGCGGCAAGAAGAGCTGGGAGCGGGTCGCGGGCCTGCGCTGAGGCCCGCGTTTCGCAATCTCAAATTCCGACGCCGGGTTCGACCACAGGCGGCTCACGCGTCTCGTCTGGATTGGGGTTGGGCAATTCATCGGGAAGCAGATCCGGCTCCGGCTCTTGAACCGGAACCTCAGGTGCCCAGGTGGGGGCCGGCATGGGCGGCTGGTCGCCTGGTGGCGATGATGGATCATTGACGGACATCATTGTCTCCTCAAGTTGCCTATCACCGCGGGATGCGGTGAAATGGGCCTCTGGGTATGCAAGTCCGACACCGGCGCTTTGTTCCTGAGAACCTCCGAGCCTGCTTGGCCAGGCGGCCCTTTGACGGCGGGAACTTTTGTATCCACCCTGCGGTTTGGTCGGCTCCAGCGTTCAGCGGAGGTGATCAAATAAATGGACCAGTCCCGGCCGATTGCTGACGGTGTGCCGTTCGATCAGGAATACCGCGTTTTCCCCAAATGCTGGGGAGCGGAATACACCGCAGCCGGAGAGGCTCGGTTTCGCCTGTGGGCGCCGGCGATTGACACACTGAGCCTGTGCCTCGCCGATGAGATCGTGCCGATGACGCCTTCGGGCGCCGGCTGGTTTGAACTGCTTGCCACCAGCCTGGCACCCGGCACACCTTACGCATTCATCCTGCCGGATGGAACGGCAGTCCCAGACCCTGCGGGACGCGGCTTGCAAAGCGATGTTCACGGTCCATCGATCCTGGTCGATCCCACCGCCTATCGATGGCGTCATGGTGCGTGGGCCGGTCGCCCGTGGTCCGAGGCGGTCATCTATGAGCTGCATGTCGGAACCTTCACGGAGGACGGGACGTTCGCGGCTGCGGCTGAAAAATTGGCAGGCCTTGCAGATCTGGGCATCACCATGATCGAGCTCATGCCTGTCGCCGCCTTCGGTGGCGAGCGCGGCTGGGGCTATGACGGCGTGCTCCTCTACACCCCGCACCCTGCCTATGGGTCTGCGGACGACATGAAGTCCTTCATCGACACCGCCCATGGCCTCGGTCTGATGGTCATGCTCGACGTCGTCTACAATCACCTCGGTCTCGACGGCAATCATCTCCCTTCCTATGCGCCAGTATTCTTCCTGGAAGAAGGCACGCCTTGGGGGCCTCGTCCTGATGTTTCACAACAAGTGACGCGTGATTTCATTGTCGAAAACGCGCTCTACTGGCTCGAGGAATTCGCTCTCGACGGTTTGCGCCTCGATGCCGCCGATCGAATTGAGAGAGACAAGAGCGAGGTTCAATTTCTGGAGGACCTCGCTCGACGAGTTCACGAGACATTTCCGAAGCGTCATGTCCATCTGGTCGTCGAGGACAGCCGTAACATCACCCGACTGCATGAGCGGAAAGAGGATAATTCGCCCCCGCTCTATGATGGTGTCTGGAACGACGGTTATCATCATCTGATCCACGCCTGGGCCACGGGTGAGCATGGGGGACTTTTTGCACCCTTCGCCCGCGATTTCTGGCCGCGGGTCGGCAAGACGCTTGCCACAGGCTTCGTGCTTCAGGGGGAACGGATTGCCGGTAAGGGAGACGAGATCTTCGGAGAGCCGAGCGGTCATTTGCCGCCCGTCGCTTTCGTCAACTTTCTGCAAAACCACGACCAGGCCGGCAATCGTGGACGGGGCGAGCGCCTCTGGAGCCTCATCGACGCCGATCTCGGCGAGCGGCTGATGGCCATGCTGCTGCTCGCACCGCAGATCCCGCTTCTGTTCATGGGCGACGAGTTCCGCTCGAAGGGCCGTTTTTTCTTTTTCAGTGATTACCCCGAAGGTCTCCGTCAGAACGATCCCGAGGAGCGGCTCCAGCAGGCGCGCAATTTCGGCACGGAAGATCTGGCCATACACGAGATCCGTGATCCGAATGCGCCTGAAACATTCGCCGTCTCCAAGCTGGACTGGGACGAAGCCGAGACGGGCACGGGGCGGACGGCCCGCATTGCTTTCCGCAACCTGCTCGAAAAGCGATGTCGGCACCTCATGCCCTTGCTGAAGAATGTCGGCGGTGGTGTCGGACATCTGCTGCTCGCTGAAGACGGCCGTCTCGCGGTCGACTGGCAGCTGGGAGAAAGCCGCTGGCAAATGCGCGGCAATTTCGGAGAGGCCCCCGCCACTTTGCCGCCCGTACACGGCACGACGGTCCACGTTCATGCCGATGATACCGAAGCCGATATCCGCGACCTGTCCGAATTCCGACCGGGCTCGTTGATCGTGGTGCGCAGCTAAGGCTGGCGAAAAAAAACAGGATGCTGGACGGAACTAATGTCCTGCCGGGTCGTTTGAGCGACATCAGGAGGAGTGCGGCATGACTCGGGTTTATTGTGACATCGTCCCCCAGGCGAATGGCTGGTGTTTCTTGTGCGAAGAAGGCCAGTCGGCAGTCTATCCCACCTATCGGCTCGCGGTCGAGGCTGCTCGCCAGTATTCCGAAAGCCAGAGTGCCGTTCGCAAGATGACCGTTATCCGACAGCAGGATTTGCGCGGCCGCATGCTGGAAGTGGCCGGCGTGGCGCAGGCATGGGCGCCGGAAGGCGGTACCGGAACAGGTGGGCGCGCCTGACGTCAGCGTCCGGCCAAAGGCATCGGAATATAGTGACGTCATCAGGGGCAGAAGGGGTAGAGGCAGGCAAGCGGCGTCGATATTCGGCATGCCGCGCACATCGTCGTGCTAGCGCGCGAACGGAAGAAGTCGATCCTGTCCCGGCGTGGTCAGGGCGCATCGTCGCTCTGCATGCGAACCGTAACCTTCTCGACGCCCGTCACAGCAAGAGCCACTTCAACGGCTCTGTCCATCTCCCCGCGACTGCCGACGTTTCCGAACAGGAAGATCTCGCTGCCGCTGGCCACCACCTTCAGCATTTCCGCCCCAATGCCATCGCTTGTTGCAAGCGCGTCGGCCACACGTTGTTCCAGCGATGCATCGACCGGGCTTTCGTCCGTCACGACGGGTCTTTCTCCGTGAAATGTCTGCGGCTTGAAGATCATGGGAGCCTCCTCTTTCGGTATACTCGTCCTAACGCAGGCGCGGCGAATTGGTTCGACAACAAGATTGGCGGACGGAACCTCCCCATCGGGAGGGCGGGATGATGGCTCGCCTCGGCCGAAAGTTCTTCGGGGTCTTTCCCACAGCTTCGATTGGTTCCTATCTCGCGACGATGGCGATCCTTGCGACCCTGCCCCTGCTGGCATTCGTCGTCTTTCTGCTGCTTCAGCTCGAGCGGTCGCAGTTCCAGGCGCTGCGTACGGATGCCGCCCAGGATGCGCAAATCATCAGCCGGGGCGTTGAGCGTAAGCTCGCCGACATGGAAACCACACTGGCACTGATCGCAAATTCGGTTGAGCTACAACAGGGCGATCTCCCGGCCTTCCACACCCGGGTCGCCGAAAGCCTGAAGGACAGTTCTCTCTATGTCATTCTGGCGCGTCGAGATGGCGTGCAGATTCTCAATACCCGCATGCCCTGGGGTGCGCCGCTGCAGCCGATGGCCAATCCGGGCTCCGTTGTATCTGCGCTTCGCTCAGGAAATGTCGAGCTGTCTGATGTGTTTCTGGGGGCTACCAGCCAGCGCTGGGTGGTCAATCTGACCATGCCGCTGGCGGAGCGCAGTGTGAATGGAGTCGATGCTGTCGTCCTTACCCAGGACGCAGAGAGCTTTGTTGACCTGGCATCCCGTGCTTCACTGCCGCCCGGCTGGACGTCGGCGCTCCTGGACAATGAGGGGCGTGTGGTTGTTTCGAACGGCGTAGACCACCAGGCTGCCGGCACAGCCATGGATCCGAGCCGGTTGGAACTGATGTACGGGGCCGACGGAAGTGCCGTATTCTACAAGAACGGCCAGCAACATCTCATGGGCTATGCCAGACTGCCAGATTGGCGGTGGCATGCGGTGGTGTGGGGACCGGCCGACAGCCTCAATGGATCCTTCGTCGAACTGTGGAAGAGCCTGCTCGCGGGAAGCGTCATCTTCCTGGCGGTCATCATGCTCGTCGTGTTCGTCGCGGCCCATCACCTGCGCTCGGCGATCCGCAAGATCGCCTCCATGGCCGTTCGTATCGGCAAGGGCGAGATCGTCTCGCCGGAGCGCACCAAGATCGTCGAGGCCAACCAGGTTGCGATCGCCTTGTCGAATGCCTCCTTCGACAGGGCGGAGGCGGAGGAACGGATCCACTTCATCCTACAGGAACTCGTCCATCGCACGAAGAACATCCTCTCGCTGGTGCAGGCCATGATGCGGCAGCTCGCCCGCGGGACAGACGACGTGGAGGAGTTTCAGCGAGCGGTGAGTGGACGTCTCACCGGGCTGGCGCAATCGATCGAGGCGCTCGCCAAGCAGCAATGGGCCGGCATTCCTTTGTCCTCGCTGGTCGAACTCCAGCTCACGACTGTCACGGGTTCCTTCGACCGGGTCTCGAAGCGGGGTCCGGATCTTCTCGTCAATGCGAACGCAGTTCAGAACCTCGGACTGGTCTTCCACGAGCTGGCGACCAATTCCGTGAAATACGGCGCACTGTCTGTCCTGGAAGGGCGGTTGCGGATCGAGTGGCAGATCCTGGAAGCGGTCGTCGAAGGCGAAGAGCAGAAGCTGCGCCTCACCTGGACGGAGCACCACGGTCCGCCGGTCACAGCCCCCACTCGCCGTGGCTTCGGTTCGACGGTCATTGAACGTCATGCCGCAAGTGCCTTCGGCGGCGAAGTTACCGTCGATTTTGACCCGCATGGCCTTCGCTGGTCACTGGTGGCGCCACTGTCCTCCTTCATTGCCAGTACCATCGACTAGGGCTCACGGGAACTTTTGCGGTTCCGCATGGGTTGAGCCCTGACAGCCAGGAGGCAAGGTGATGAACAATCAAGATCAGGACAAAGCGACCCGCCGTATCCATAAGGATGCAGAAGGCCAATATGCCGGAACGCAGGCCGGCGGCGACAGCGACGGAGTCGTCAGCGCGAAACCAACCGTGATCACCGGCTCCGAAGATGCCACGGTCAACAAATGGCCGCCGGGGAAAAAGAACCCGCCGAAGGACTGGGACGCCAATTTCGACATTCGCGACAAGTCCGGAGACTGAGAAAGATCTCAGAGTTTTCCAGTTCCCATGCGCGCGCCGTTGATCTGTGCCGGGATCGCGACGAGAGAGCGCGAACGCTCCCGCAGTGGCAGGTCGACGCGCCGCGGCAGTGCCACCTGGGCATCCTCCGGCAGTCCGATGGCCGGGCTGCGCGCCTTGCGCAGTCGCGAAAGCAATTTTGTCACGAGTTTCTGAATCATCGTCATCTGCTTTCAGTCAGGGCTTGAGTAAAGCCGTTGGGCTCGCCGAGGTCCGAAGAGGATCTTTGGAGTGCTGCAGCACGCGCCTTCGCCGTATCGAGGATTTCGCGGATCGCTTCACCCTTCTCATGGCCCCGCCCGATCCCGGCGGAAGGTTCGGCGCCCGGGTCTTCCGAGCCATCTCGCAGAAGCACTTCCTGTTCGAGATTGCGCAGCAGTTCGGGCACGCGGTCGGGCGTGATGAGCAATTCGCTTAAAAGCGAAACCAGAATTTCCCGATGGGCGTTCAGCCTCGCCTCCAGTGTCTTCAGATCGTTTTCCACTACCACTCTCCCTGTGCGGACAAGCCTCTGAAAAGGGGAACATTGGCCGACCCCAAATGTTTCCTGTGAGGACGAATTCTTCTGTCGAAAGGAGTGGATCATGCCAAATACGGTGCGACCGCCGCGCTGGCGTCCCCATCCCGATCCGCGAGATCGGCTGATCATCGCGCTCTTCGCCCAGTTGGAGGCGGAGCGTCAGACGCGGGAAACCCTGCGTTCGGCAATCCGCTCCGGAGCCATCGATCCCGCCGTGCTCGAAGCGATTGCGGATGACCCCGTCCCCGCCACCAGCGAGGACATCGCCGCCCTGGAGCGCACGATCGCCATACGCGAACGCGTCCAGTCAAAAGGCGAGCAGCAAGGAGAATACTGGAGATGAAGTTTGCAAGGACAATCGCGTTCACCGCGATGACGACCCTTCTTGCAGCCTGTAGTGACGGCACAAGCAGCTCGTCGGGAACGCAAGGGGAAAGCACGACGTCGGGTACTGCACCGGCCACGGATACGGATAGCGATCCAACACCGTAAACTGGCACCGGTGGTTCGGGCCAGAGCAGACCGAGCGGCGGCTGAACGAGACTGCGATATCAGAATGCTAAAAGGGCTCGGATGTGATCCGGGCCCTTCTGTTCGTCCGACATACGATATATGAACTGATTCAATGGGCCAGTTGGGAGCGTGCGTCTGTCAGGCGGCCGTATACCTCGGCATAGCTCTCGGCACTCCGGTCCCAGGAATAGTCGGCACGCATGGCCTGCAATTGCAACCGTGCCCATTTGCGCTTGTCGCCATAGGCCTCCGCTGCTCGCCTGATGGCATGCCTCAGACCTTCCGGCCGCACCGGATGGAACTGGAATCCTGTTGCAGCCCTTGCAGACATCGCGGCATCATTGGCGTCGATAATCGTTTCCGAAAGGCCGCCGGTGCGGGACACGACCGGCACGCAGCCGTACCGCAGCCCATAGAGTTGGGTCAGGCCACAGGGCTCGAAGCGGGACGGCTGGATGATCGCATCCGAACCACCATGGATGAGGTGCGCCGTCGGCTCGTTGAAGCCGACGGATACGGCCATGCGTCCGGGAAACCGAGCCGCGGTCGCCTTGAGCGCGTCCTCGATGTCGTGGTCGCCCTGGCCGTGTACGATGAGGCGCCCGCCCCAGTGGAAAATCTCGTCGGCGACCTCGGCCAGCATGTCCATGCCCTTTTGCCAGGTGATCCGCGTTACAGCCGAGAAGAGAGGCCCTTCCCCCGGCTCGAGATGAAAGCGCTCCAGCAGAAGGGCCTTGTTGTTCTTCTTGTTGCGCACGGTCTTGGCGTCGTAGCGGAACGGCAGGTATGGATCAGTTGCCGGGTTCCAGATCTCCTTGTCGATCCCGTTGACGATGCCCTGGAGCCTGTCCATGCGCGCGTTCAGAACACCATCGAGTCCCATCCCGAATGTCGGCGACAGGATTTCGCGTGCATAGGTGGGGCTGACCACCGTAATGTGATCGGCCGTCACCAGTCCGCCCTTGAGGTAGCTGATGTCGCCGAAATACTCCATCTGCTCGACGGAATAGACCTCGGGCGGCAAGCCAATATACGGCAGCAGCGACGCCGAATACTGGCCCTGGAAGGCCAGGTTGTGGATCGTCAGCACGACGGGAACGGCGGAGCCCATCTGGCGCAGATAGACGGATGTCAGGGCTGACTGCCAGTCATGAGTGTGAACAAGATCCGGCTGCCAGCCGGGCAATGCACCGGCCGCAATCTCGGCGCCGGCCAGCGACAGAACGGCGAAACGTTTCCAGTTGTCGGGATGATCGACACCGTTTTCATCGACATAGGGGCCGCCCGGTCGGTCGTAGAGCGCCGGCGCATCAAGCACGAACAGGCTGAGACCATCGATTTCGAGATGCCGTAGCGTCGCCTTCTCGCCGAGCAGGTCATCGAATTCCATCAGTGGGGGATGCAGCCGTGCGAGTGCCAGGATCGAAGGATAACCCGGCACAAGTGTATGCGTCGCGATGCCATAGGTGGACAACGCTTTTGGAAGCGCGCCAGTGACGTCGGCGAGGCCGCCGGTCTTCACCAGCGGGTAGATTTCGGAGGTGACCGCGAGCACATGCAGGGGAACGCGTGTCGGAGAGGGACGCCGCGGGCGAAGTTCGTCCTCCTCGCGATGATAGGCGTCGCGGACGCGTTGGATGAATTGGGCGCGGCCCAGAACCAGCGAAAGATCGACTCCGGCCACTTTTGTCATCCTTTCCGGCTCCGTGTTCCCTTGCGGGCCGGCTGAACCGGTTCCTCCGTGATGACCAGCCCCTCTTCGGTGGCTGAGAGCTGTGCCTGCGCGATGCGCTGACCTGACTTTTCCGTCATCTTGGTCGCCGCGGCCTGCAGGGTTTCCCAATCGCTGAGTGCGGTCTGCCAATGGGCCTCGTCCCGTCCATGGGGGCGGCCTTCTTCTTCCCACAGCGAGTATGCCCGCCGCGCAATCCAGTCATAGTCTCGTTCAGACATGGCAATTCTCCGTCGTCGCCGCTTGCCCGTTCCAAACACCAACGACCATCGGCCGAGCGCGGTCTCGTCGCGCCCGCCGCTCCCGGGTGGGATCAGTCGATGATGTCCCCATCTCACCGGCGGATCCCCCGGCTCGTCATTCGAGGGGAACTGGCAAGAGATGAACGCCAGGAAGGGCAAACGGTTCCCGCTGCAACCGCCGATTTGAGCATGGTCCGGAACAGTTCCGTGTCGCTGGCGTTTCCCGGGGCAGACTTGTAGGCAAATCGAGCTGGACGGGAGACCCACATGGCCCAGCGCGCCTTCTGGAAGGGCTATCTGAAACTGTCGCTGGTCACCTGTCGCGTGGCGATGACACCGGCCGTGACAGAAAGCGCCAAGCTCCGTTTCCACAACATCAACCGCAAGACCGGCAACCGTGTCGTGAGCCGCTACGTCGATGCCGAAACTGGTAAGCCTGTCGACGACGACGATCAGGTCAAGGGCTATGAGCGCGCCGAGGACGACTATGTGCTCTTCGAGGATGAGGAGCTGGAGGACGTCGCGTTGGAAAGCACGCGCACCATCGACATCGAAAGTTTCGTCCCGCGCAACTCCATTGGCTGGATCTGGTATGACAGTCCGCATTACCTCGCCCCGGCTGACAAGGTGAGCGAGGAAGCCTTCGCCGTCATCCGCGAGGCCATGCGCAAGACCGATACGGCTGGCATTGCCCGCCTCGTGCTCTATCGCCGCGAACATGCCGTCCTGCTGGTGCCTCGGGACGAAGGCATGGTGGTCTGGACGCTTCGCTATGGCGAAGAAGTCCGCGATCCCGGCTCCGTCTTCAAGACAACCGAGCATTCTCGACCTGCCAGCGATGCGAAAACGATGATGAAGAAGCTGGTGGAGGCACGCCTACGCCCCTGGGATCCGAAGCTGGTGCGGGACCCGGTCGAGGAGCGTCTGCACGAGATCATCGAAAACCGAACTAAGAAATCGAAGCGCGCCAAGCCAAAGAAGTCGGCCGAGCCCGAGCGCAAGGACAATGTCATCGACATCATGGAAGCTCTGCGCCGCAGCCTTGCCTCCGAGAAGAAGTCGGCCAAGCGCGAATAGGGCGCTTAGCGCGCCTTCTTCGTCTTGGTCTTGGCGGTGAGTGGCACTTCTGCCTTGCGGAAATCCTCCCACGGATCATTGTCCATCGCGGCGAACCTGGCGGGCACGTTTTCGACGGTGAAGTGGTTCGGGCCGATCGCGGGGCCGAGTTCGTCGAAAGAGAGCGGCATCGAGACGGGCGCACCTGCCCGTGCCCGGGTAGAATAGGGAGCGACCGCCGTGGCACCTCTGCCATTGCGCAGATAGTCGATCAGGATCTTGCCCTTGCGTTTTGCTTTGCTGACCGTCGACACGTAGTCGCTCGGGCTGTCGGCGCTCATGCCGTCCGCCAGCGCCTTCATGGCCGCCTTCACCTCCGGCCATTGGGCCTTGGGTTTCAGCGGCGCGACCACATGCAGACCCTTGCCGCCGGAAGTTTTCACGAAGCCGGTAAGGCCAAGCGCGGCGAAGCGCTCGCGCACCTCGAAGGCGGCTGCGATCACACGCTCCCAGGAAACATCAGGACCGGGGTCGAGATCGATATTGACCATGTCGGGTCGCTCCAGATCGCCGGCCCGCGAGCCCCAGGGGTGAATCTCGAGGGCCGCGCCCTGCACGAGAGACAGCAGTCCGTCGAGATCACGGATGCCGACATGCCCTTCGTCGTCCTTGGGGTCACGGATCGTGACGATGTCCTTGCGCATGCCGCGCCAGCCGTGCTTCTGGAAAAAGCAGGTCTTTTCGTGCCCTTCCGGGCATCGCAGAAGGGCCAGCGGACGGTCTACGATGAAAGGGGCGATGCGCGGCCAGACCAGCGCGTAATGATCCGCCAGCCCCTCTTTCGTAACGCCCGCTTCCGACCAATAGAGACGGTCCGGATGCGTCAGGGCAACCCGCCGACGAGCTTCCTCTGCTGCTTCGCCGACCGAGGGCGCCTTGCTTGGAGCGACCGGTTTTCGCGATGCCTTCGATCCGGCCGGGACCTCCAGCACCACATCTCCCGCCTGCTTGTCCTCCCTGAGACCCCGAAAGGAGGCGTGGCGCAGATGAGCATCACCCGTCCAGCCTCGAAACTCGATCTCGGCGACGAGTTCCGGCTCGACGAAGACAGCATCCTTGCGTTCAGCACTTGTCAGCTTGTCGCGGAAAGGACTCTTGTTCCGCACAAGAGGTTGCAGCCGGTCAAAGACCTGCCGCGCCAGTTTCTGAGTGTACCCCGTCCCAACCCGTCCGACATGGCGCAGGCCATCGGCCTCGTTCACGCCCATAATGAGCGACCCGATCGCCTTGTCGGAGACGGAGGAAGGCGCATAGCCGCCGATGACCAGTTCCTGCCGCGCCGTACATTTCGACTTGACCCAATCCCGGCCGCGTCCCGATCGATAAGGCGCATCGGCCACCTTCGAGATCACGCCCTCAAGGCTGAGACGGCAGGCGTGTTTGAGCACAAGGTCACCGCTCTCGTCGAAATGGGCCGAATACTTCAACGCAGGATCGGCACTACCGATCAACTCTTCCAGCAGTGCCTTGCGGTCACGCAGCGCTGCGCCGGTCAGATCTTGCCCGTCGAGATGCAGGAGGTCGAAGACATAATAGGTGAAACGATCGGAGCGCCCCTCGCTCAAATCCTGCTGCAACAGCGAAAAATCGCTGCTGCCATTTCCGCTTTCGACGACGATCTCCCCGTCCAGCATGGCGGCCTGAACCGGAAGCGCCTTGAGCGCCGCAGGCAGGTGGCCGCCGAAACGGTCGGTCCAGTCGAGACCGGTGCGAGTGAGCAGCTTGACCTCTCCATTCTCGATACGGGCTTCGATGCGATAGCCGTCCAGCTTGATTTCGTGCAGCCAGCGCTGCCCTTTCGGCACGGTCTTGACCAAGGTCGCGAGCGCGGGCGGAAGAAAGTCTGGCAGGTTCCCGTCTTTTGCGCCCTTCACTTTGCGATCGTCTTGGGTGGCGCGGCTGGGCGAGGCGTTCTCGTCTTTCACTTTTCTGGATTTACTCCCGCGGGAGTTCCAGACGGCCGCCTTCTGATCCCCTTTCAGGCTTTCCACAGGGCGTCCGCTTTTGACGGAAAGCGGCATTTCTTCCACGATTTCGGGATCTCCCTCCTCGCGCGCCGCCTCGTCCTCTCCCTTGATCAGGAGCCAATTTTCCCGCGTCTCGCCCTCTTTGCCGGCCATGCGCACGAGATGCCAATGGCCGCCCAGCTTCTCACCCTGCAGTGTGAATTCCAGATGCCCTTTCTTGTAGCCCTTCTTCGCGTCGTGGATGGGTTCCCAAGTGCCCCGGTCCCAAACGATCACTTCACCGGAGCCGTATTGACCGGGCGGGATAACCCCTTCGAAATCGCCATAGGCGAGGGGGTGGTCCTCGACGTGCACCGCCAGGCGCTTGTCGCCAGGCACGAGGCTGGGGCCGCGCGTCACCGCCCAGCTCTTCAATACACCGTCCATTTCGAGCCGCAGGTCGTAGTGAAGGCGTCTGGCTGCGTGTTTCTGAATGACGAAGCTCTTGCCGCTCGCCTTCGACTTTGCAGCCTTCGGCTCCGGGGTCGTTTTGAAGTCCCTCTTGCGGCGATATTCGGAGAGCGACATGGTCAGCTCGCCTTCTTCTGGCGCGTCGCACCGCTCGACTGTCTCTTGCCTTTCGGCTTCTGCTTTGCCGCGTCATTGCCGGCACTCTTGCGCAGGGCGTCGAGCAGGCTGGTGACGTTTTCTGCCTTCCGCTTTGGCAGCTTCTTCGGTTTGCGGCCGGCAATCTTGGCTTTCACCAATTCCGTCAAGGCTGCCTCGTAACGATCCTCATATTCACCCGGATTGAACTCGCCCATCTTGGTGCCGATGATATGTTGGGCAAGCTCCAGCATCTCCTTCTCGATCTTGATCTTCGAAATGCCCTCGAAGCTCTCGGCCGGATCGCGCACCTCGTAGTCGTAGTTCAGCGTTGTCGCGATGAGGCCTTGCCCCTGTGGTCGTATAAGCACGCTGCGGACGCGGCGGAAAAGCACAGTGCGTGCAATCGCCGCAACTCCTTGCGCCTCCAAGGTCTCGCGGATGAGATCATAGGCTTCCACAGATTGGCGATCGGCCGGCGCGAGGAAGTAGGGGCGCTCCAGATAAAGCGTATCGATTTCGTCACAGGCGAGGAACGTCGAGAGTTCCAGGCGCTTGTCGCTTTCCGGCACAGCATCGCGGATCTCGTCGGGCTCGAGGATGACCGTTTGGCCCTCCGACGTATCGTAACCCTTGACCAGGTCATCCTTGCCGACCGCGCGACCGCTGTCGGCGTCCGCATATTCGCGCCGAACCCGGTGCCCGGTATCCCGGTTGATGATGTGAAAAGCCGTGCGCTCAGAGGCGTTGACGGCAGAATAGAGTGCCACGGCGCAGCTAAGATCGCCGATCGACAGATGGCCCTTCCAGATTGCTCTTGCGCTCACGCTGAACTCCTGTCGCTTTCCACCGCAACGACCAGAGCTAGGCTTTGTTCCGCGATGGCCTGCAGGCCCGCAACCGGAAACATACAATAAATTTCTCATATTAGAGATTGCGGCTTGATGTGGAGGATTCATTAACCTTCAAGCAAGGAATTAACCATAAAGATTGGTGGACACGTCGGAGTGGGACTCGCACTTGAGTTTCCTTCGGGCATGACGCCATCCCGTCGTACCGGTTCTGGTCCGGTCTGTATTTCTCATGGAAGTAGTTCGGTGAACCGGCAGACCATGATGCGGACGGCAGTGGGATCGCAAACCTGCGTGCCTGCATAAGCGCATTTATGACTGCAGGAACCCCGGACACGGGAGGTCCGCCGTCGAGGCGCGGCCAGTGCGGGACGAATGACAGGTCAGGGCATGTCCACGGAGCGGGCGACGGGATCACAGGCAGGCAGCCTGCGCGACCGGCTACGCTTTGCAGGCCTCGACGAGGCTCAATGTGAACTGCTCCGGCAGAACCGCCATGTCCTTTCGCAACCTCTCAAAACGGCACTGCGAGACCTTTTCCAGCGCCTCCAGTCGTCGCCTGATGCAGCCCGCGCTTTCACCAGCGAGCGCCAGTATGACCGGCTCCACGATCTTCTGTCGTCCCATTGGGATGTGCTCACCGATGCCCGCTTCGATGCGCTCTATGCCGAGCGGGTAAAGGTCCTCTCCGACAGCGAAAGCCGCATGGGCCTCGACCCGCGCTGGCATGTCGCGGGTCATGCGGTGGTACTGGAACATTTGCTCACCTCGGCGCTCGGCGAGGCCCCCGGCTCCGGCCTCCTTCCATCGAGCCGCCGTCGTCAGCGCGAAGTGACCGACCTTGTCGGCGCACTGGTTCGGCTGGTGATGGTCGATGTCGAAATCGCCGTGTCTTTGCGCTTCAACGAGCTACGCCTCAAGCACCATCGCGACCTCGCGGCCCAGCGTGAACTCGACCGAGCCCAATTCGAGGATATCTTCCGTCCTGTCGTCGATGGCCTGGCATCGGGGGATCTCACCGTGCGCGCCGCAGCCGACGTGCCGGAAGCCTATGCAGACCTTGCCGGTCGCATGAACGAGGCCCTCGAACAATTGCAGACAGCCTTCCTCTCCTCTGAGGAAAAGCTTGCCCATGTCCGCGAGGCGACCGGCCGCATGGCCGAGACGGCGAAGACCTATGCCGGACGCGCCGAAGATCAGTCCCGTGCGCTGGACGAAACCAGCCGTACCCTCCATGAACTGACATCAAGCGTCCGCGAAAACGCCGGCCAGTCAAAGCGTGCGGAAGCGACGGTCGCCGCGACCCGCGGCTCTGTCGAAGCGAGTGGTCATGTCGTCGGCCAGGCAATCTCGGCCATGGCCGACATCGAGGCCTCCGCCGAGCAGATCGGCCACATCATCGGTGCGATCGACGAGATCGCCTTCCAGACCAATCTCCTTGCGTTGAACGCAGGTATCGAAGCCGCGCGCGCCGGCGACAGCGGTCGCGGCTTTGCCGTCGTCGCCCAGGAAGTGCGCGCGCTGGCCCAGCGATCGGCCGATGCCGCCCGCGAGATCAAGACACTCGTTGCCACCACGAAGAACCAGGTCTCGGCCGGCGTCGATATGGTGGCAAAGACGCAGGGCGCGATTGCCGATATCGTTGTGCAGGTGGGGGACATCAGCGGCACCGTTTCCGATATCGCCACGCGCACCGACCGTCAGGCCAACGAGTTGGCGGGCATTGCGGGAACGGTTGCAGGCCTCGGCGCGGACATCGGCAACACCGCGGTCCTCGCACGTCAATCGAGCGAAGGCACCGACGATCTCCACAAGGTCATCCTCGAACTCGGCGCGACCATCCGCGAATTCCACATCGAGCGCCAGACGCGCACGCCGAAGACGACGGTGGGACGTGTTCAGTTATCGGCCCATCGGGAGCAGGGAACGCCGACGCTGGCTACCACGGTTTCTGCGCTTTCAGACGACGATAACGTCGATTTCGGCTTCACCGCTCACATCGCCGGACTCGCCGGATGAGGGGATTGTTTACCACCATGCGCTACACAAGAAAGCCAAGGGCGGGAATTTCGGCACTCTTTCCGGGGGAATGGTTCTCCCGGGCTCCAGGTCGGAGTCTGGTTGCCGTAGCCTTCGGGACACAAGGAAAGAAATGATGGCAAGTAAGAAAGGCGGGCAGAAGGCCCTGAAGCTGGCCGCGGTCTTGGACCTCAACGAGGCGTCCAATCTCAAGGCCAATATTCTCTCGATGCGTGGTGCTCCTCTGTCGATTGATGCCTCGGGTGTCGAGCGTGTCGGTGCCCAGTGCGTGCAGGTCCTGATGGCAGCTGCCAAGGCCTGGGAAGTCGACAAGCATCCCTTCTCGTATGGAAAGGCCTCTGAGGCCTTCCTCAAAACCCTTCAATTGATTGGCGTGAACATCGACCATCTGCTCGCTAAGGAGATCCGGCAATGAAGAAAAAAGTGCTCACCGTGGATGACTCCAGAACCATCCGAAACATGCTTCTGGTCACCCTGAACAATGCTGGCTTCGAGACCATTCAGGCTGAAGACGGCATCGAGGGCCTGGAAGTGCTCGAAGAATGCAATCCAGACGTCATCGTGACCGACATCAACATGCCGCGTCTCGACGGCTTCGGCTTCATCGAGGGTGTCCGCCGGAACGAAAAGTATCGTGCGGTGCCGATCCTGGTTCTGACCACGGAAAGCGATGCCGAAAAGAAGAACCGGGCCCGCCAGGCCGGTGCGACCGGATGGATCGTCAAGCCGTTCGATCCGACCAAACTGATCGATGCCATCGAGCGTGTAACCGCCTAAGCCAGGAATCTTTCCTATGGATATGAACGAAATCAAAGAGATCTTCTTCCAGGAGTGCGAGGAGCAGCTCGCGGAACTGGAATCCGGTCTTCTGAAAATGAATGATGGGGATCGCGACCCGGAAACGGTCAATGCCGTGTTCCGCGCGGTTCACTCCATCAAGGGCGGCGCCGGTGCCTTTGGTCTCGATGACCTGGTCGCATTCGCGCACGTCTTCGAGACGACTCTTGATTGCGTTCGTTCCAACAAGCTGGAGCCCGGCCCGGAGGTCATGAAAGTGATGCTCAAGTCGGCCGACGTTCTGGCCGACCTCGTCACTGCCTCCCGTGACGGTGGTGGTGTCGACGCAAGCCGCTCCAGCGGCTTGGTCAAGGAGCTTGAAGCACTGGCAAACGGCGAAATGCCGGCTTCTTCGGCGGCTCCCGTCGCTGCCGCCAAGCCTGCGGCGCCGGCTCCCGTCGCTGCTGCTCCGAGCAACGACAGCGGTTTCGAACCGATCCCCTTTACCTTCGAAGGTTTCGGCGGCGACGAGGAAGAGGCGAGCGTCGCAACCTTCGACGTGACCTTCAAGCCGCGCCGCGAACTTTATTCGAAGGGCAACGAGTCGGCCCTCCTGCTGCGTGATCTGTCCCGCCTCGGCGAGATGAGCATCAACTGCAACATGGACGAACTGCCATCGCTCGACGATCTCGATCCGGAGGCCGCCTATTTCCATTGGACGATCCAGATCAAGGCGGAGAAGGGCGAGGAAGCCATCCGTCAGGTCTTCGAATTTGCCGAATGGGATTGCGACCTCGACATCAAGCTCCGTGAGCCGGAAGCAACGGCCGCCGCCGAAGAATTGCCTATGATCCCGGTCCCGTTCGACCTGTCGGCGCTCGACGACGGCTCGCATGCGCCTGAGGAAACCGTTGCCGCCGCCGTTGAAGCCGCAGAAACGGCGTCCAATGTCCTGAAGATGGCAGCCAGCGCCGCCAAGCCTGAGAAGAAGGAATCTCCGGCTGCTGCCGCCGCTGCCGCCGCAGCCGCTGCCGCCCAGGCAAACAACGCCGCCGGCCAGACCATCCGCGTCGATCTCGACCGTGTCGACCGCCTGATCAACCTGGTCGGCGAACTCGTCATCAACCAGGCGATGCTCTCCCAGAGCGTCATCGAAAACGATGCGACCGGCACGTCCGCAGTCAATATGGGCCTCGAAGAGCTGCAGCAGCTCACCCGCGAGATCCAGGACTCGGTCATGGCGATCCGCGCGCAGCCGGTTAAGCCGGTCTTCCAGCGTATGTCGCGTATCGTCCGCGAAGTTGCCGACATGGTCGGAAAGTCGATCCGCCTCGTCACCGAAGGTGAAAACACCGAAGTCGACAAGACGGTCATCGACAAGCTCGCCGAGCCTTTGACCCACATGATCCGAAATGCCGTCGACCACGGCATTGAGAGCCCCGAAAAGCGGGCGGCCGCTGGTAAGGAGCCGGAAGGCACAATCAAGCTGACGGCGAAGCATCGCTCCGGCCGTATCGTCATCGAACTGGTCGACGACGGTGCCGGCATCAACCGCGAGCGTGTCCGCCAGAAGGCGATCGACAACGAACTGATCGCCGCCGATGCCAACCTGACGGACGAAGAGATCGACAACCTGATCTTCGCGCCGGGCTTCTCCACGGCCGACAAGATCTCCGACATCTCCGGTCGTGGCGTCGGCATGGACGTGGTCAAGCGCTCGATCCAGGCACTCGGCGGTCGTATCTCGATCACCTCGCGTCCGGGTCACGGTTCGGTCTTCACCATGAGCCTTCCGCTGACGCTTGCCGTTCTCGACGGCATGGTCGTCACGGTCGCCGGTCAGACCCTCGTCGTGCCGTTGACGGCGATCGTCGAGACGCTGCAGCCGGAAGCGCGCAACATCCACTCGTTCGGCGCCAACCAGCGACTCATCTCGATCCGCGACAGCTTCTGCCCCTTGGTGGATGTCGGTCGGATCCTGAACTTCCGCGGCACCCAGGCCAACCCCGTGGAAGGCGTCGCCCTCCTGGTGGAATCGGAAGGTGGGGGCCAGCGGGCCTTGATGGTCGATGCCATCCAGGGCCAGCGCCAGGTCGTCATCAAGTCGCTTGAGGCCAACTATACCCACGTGCCTGGCATCGCTGCTGCAACCATTCTCGGGGACGGCCGTGTGGCGCTCATCCTTGACGTGGATGCCGTCGTCGCCGCCTCCCGTGGCCAGTCGCTCCGTCAGGAAATGTCGCTAGCCGTCGCAGGATAAGACTATGTCATACGCGGTCAAAAACTTGATTGAAGGGGATCGGGAGCTCATCGCCTTCCGGATCGGCGATCAGGAATTTTGTGTCAACGTGATGGCCGTGCGGGAGATCCGGGGGTGGACCCCGGCAACCCCACTGCCGCATGCGCCGCATTATGTCATGGGCGTCATCAATCTGCGTGGTGCTGTCCTGCCGATCATGGATCTATCCCAACGCCTGGGCATGAAGCCCGCCGAACCCACTGCCCGCCACGTCATCATCGTGGCTCAGGTCAGGTCTCGGATCGTCGGTCTGCTCGTGGATGCCGTATCGGACATCCTCACCGTGGACAACGACGACATTCAGCCGACGCCGGAGGTCTCTTCAGACCTCGAACGACAATATGCCCGTGGCATCCTCGCCATCGACAAGCGGATGATCTGCCTGATCGAGCTTGGTGCACTCTTCAACGAAGCCGCCGAAAGCGAGGCTGCATGACATTTGCAATGAGCACATCCCGTCAATCGGACGACGAAGTCCTGGCCAGCGGAGAATACCCGCTGACCCGGCGGGATCTGAATGAAATTGCTGCCATGATCTACTCGGATGCCGGCATCGCGCTGAACGACAGCAAGGCGTCGCTCGTCTACTCGCGCCTGTCGAAGCACATTCGCAACCTCGGCCTGTCCGGTTTCAGGGCTTATTGCCAGCTGGTCGCATCGCAGGAAGGTGCCGGGGAGCGTCGCGAGATGCTTTCGCACCTGACGACCAATTTCACCCGCTTCTTCCGAGAAAACCACCACTTCGAACATCTGCGCGATGACGTCCTGCCGGGCCTCATCCAGCGGGCGAAGTCAGGCGGCCGCGTCCGCATATGGTCAGCCGCAAGCTCTGACGGGCAGGAGCCCTATTCGATTGCGCTCACGGTCTTCCAGGCTTTCCCCAACGTGCTCGACTATGATTTCAAGATCCTGGCAACCGATATCGATCCGAAGATCCTCGCGATTGCCCGCCAGGGTGCCTACGACGAGCAGGCTCTCGAGACCGTCTCCCCCGCCATGCGCAAGCAGTGGTTCAAGGAAGTCGAAATCGGTGGGCGCCGCAAGTTCCAGGTCGATGAGCGCCTCAAGCGCCTGATCACCTACAATGAACTGAACCTGATGGCCCAGTGGCCGTTCAAGGGCAAGTTCGACGTCATCTTCTGCCGCAACGTCGTGATCTACTTCGACGAACCGACGCAGGTCCGGATCTGGACCCGCTTCGCGGACCTGCTGCCGGTCGGTGGACACCTGTATATCGGTCATTCCGAACGGGTTTCGGGCGATCCGAAGAACGATTTCGACAATATCGGCATCACCACCTATCGCTACATGGGCAAGAACGGGGGGCGCAAATAATGGCAGCACCTGCACGCGTTCTCGTCGTCGACGACAGCCCCACCATGCGGGGCCTGATCACGGCCGTCCTCAGCCAGGATCCCGACGTCAGCGTCGTCGGTCAGGCCGGTGACGCCATGGAGGCTCGCGCCGCGATCAAGCAGCTCAATCCCGATGTCGTGACCCTCGATATCGAGATGCCGAACATGAACGGCCTGGAATTCCTGGAAAAGATCATGAAGCTCAGGCCCATGCCTGTGATCATGGTCTCGACCATGACCCACCGTGGCGCCGAAGCAACGCTTGCGGCACTTGAGATCGGGGCCTTCGACTGCGTAGCGAAACCGCAGCCGGGCGATGCCCGTCCCTTCGGCGAACTCGCCGAGAAGGTCAAGGCTGCAGCCCGTTCGCAGCATCGCCACAGTCCCGTGCATCACGCCCAGCCGGTCGCCGCCGCCCCGGTTGCCGATTTCCGCGTCGGCCGCAAGATCGTCGCCATCGGTTCGTCGACCGGTGGCGTGGAAGCCCTCATCGCGGTCCTGCAGAAATTCCCGCGCAATTGCCCGCCGACGGTGATCACGCAGCATATGCCGCCGACGTTTACCAAGAGCTTTGCCGAGCGACTCAACCGGCTTTGCGCACCTGTCGTGGAGGAGGCCACGGACGGTGCGCGGCTCGAAATCGGCAAGATCTATCTGGCCCCGGGCGGCGAACGACATCTTCTGGTGTCGAACGCATCCGCGCCCTGCTGCAGGCTGGTCGAGCGCCCGCCGGTCAATGGTCATAGGCCATCGGTGGACGTGTTGTTCGATTCCGTTGCAGAACTCGCCGGCCGCAATGCTGTCGGTGTAATCCTGACGGGAATGGGGCGCGATGGTGCGTCCGGTCTGCTGAAGATGCGTCATGCCGGTGCTCGCACCATTGGCCAGAACGAAAAGACCTGTGTGGTCTACGGGATGCCCCGAGTCGCCCATGAACTGGGCGCTGTCGAGCATCAACTGCCTCTCACTTCCATTGGGGAGGAAATCCTCAAACTCACTGCCGCCCGAAAAGAAGGTATCGAATAATGTCCCTAGCCGAAAAAATCAAAGTTCTGATCGTCGACGATCAGGTCACAAGCCGCCTGCTACTCAGCGACGCGTTGACCCAGCTCGGCTTCAAGCAGATCACTGCCGCCGGTGACGGCGAGCAGGGCATGAAGATCATGGAGCAGCAGCCGCATCACCTGGTCATCTCGGACTTCAACATGCCGAAGATGGATGGCCTGGGCCTCCTGCAGGCTGTGCGTACCAACCCGAATACCAAGAAGGCAGCCTTCATCATTCTGACGGCGCAGGGCGACCGCGCTCTGGTTCAGAAGGCCGCACAGCTGGGCGCCAACAACGTCCTGGCGAAGCCCTTCACCATCGAAAAAATGAAGGCGGCGATCGAGGCCGTATTTGGAGCCCTAAAATGATTGAAGAGGGTGCAGCAAAGCGCGTCCATATTATCCAAGGGGAGTGGAAGGTCAGCAAGGAACCCAATGTGGTGCTGTCGACTATCCTCGGTTCGTGTGTTGCTGCCTGTATCCGGGATCCGATCGCAGGAGTGGGTGGCATGAACCACTTTCTCCTGCCGGGGTCGGCAGTTCCCGGGGCAGGGGGCGGAGACGCCACCCGCTATGGAGTTCACCTCATGGAGCTCCTGATCAACGGTCTCCTGAAACAGGGCGCCCGCAGAGATCGCCTCGAGGCCAAGGTCTTTGGTGGCGCCAAGACGATCGCGACGTTCTCGAATGTCGGCGAACAGAACGCAGCCTTCGCTCAGCAATTCTTGCGCGATGAAGGCATCAAGGTGGTCGGGTCCTCCACCGGCGGAGACCACGGTCGCAAGCTGGAATTCTGGCCCGTCAGCGGCAGGGCAAGACAGTATCCGCTCACAGGCGCAGAAACACAGAAGACTGTCGCGCTGGAGCAGCGTCCGGTTCCTGTTTCGAAGCCCGTGGAAACTTCAATCGAGTTCTTCTAGTACTGGACATCGGATGCAAAACGAAAACTTGGCGGTACATCCGGATACCCGGGAAGAGCTTCCGGAAATCCTCATGCGCATTGTCAGCGAGCTGCACGACGTGGCTTATTTGATCGAGCGCGTGGAGCCTCATCTGCTCGAGCTCGGTGGCCCGACAATCCTCGAGCATCCGGACAGCCTGAAGGTATTGCAGGGTATCGACCTTGCCGTGCAGAAGGCGCGCGGCTTGGCCGAATTCGTCGACACCATCACCGGAACGATCCCGTCGGACTGGATGATCGACATGACGACGGCACTGAGCCTCGTCAAGCTGGCCGACATGCAGAAGGCGCTCGGCGCTGGTCTGCGCCATGGACATTCCCAGCCGCTGATTGAGGCGGGTGGAGACTTCGACTTCTTCTAGTCGTCCCCGAAGGACGCAAGGGCTGCAGATCCAGTTTGCGAATGGCCGAAATGAATTCGGCTTCCCGCCCCGCGAAACGCTCGCACAAGTTTCGATTTCTATTGTCGCGCCAAGGGCAAAAACGCCCCGACCCTTCTTGTAGATGGTGCGAGACAGAATGAATCTGTTAAATCAATTACTTCAGATACCAAAAAATTTCGCGGCGATGGGTCAAGCGAAGATCTTGGCGATGGCCGGTGTTGCCATTGTTTCCTTCGCGATCATTATTGCCGGCGCCCTCTACGTCAATAAACCGTCCTACGAGACCCTCTATGTTGGCCTGGAACCAACAGATCTGAACCAGATCAGCGTCGCACTCGCTGAATCCGGCATCGATTTCGAGACCGGCGCTGATGGCCAGAGCATCATGGTTCGCGCGGGGATGACCAGCAAAGCTCGCCTTCTACTCGCAGAGCGCGGTCTGCCCAACAGCGCCAATGCCGGTTATGAACTCTTCGACAATGTCGGCTCGCTCGGCCTCACCTCGTTCATGCAGGAAGTAACCCGGGTTCGTGCTCTGGAAGGTGAAATCGCACGCACCATCCAACAGATCTCGGGCATCGCTGCTGCACGTGTCCACATCGTCATGCCGGATATCGGCAACTTCCGACGGGGGGAACAAAACCCCACAGCCTCCGTCATGATTCGTGCTTCCTCGGATGCCGGCCGCAAGGCTGCTGCATCCATTCGGCAGTTGGTGGCCTCGTCCGTTCCAGGACTGGATCTCGAAGACGTGACGATTCTGGATTCGACTGGACAGCTTCTGGCCGCCGGCGACGAGACTGGTGGCGAAGCATCCCGCTCGCTCGGTGTGGTCCAGTCGGTCCAGCGCGAGATCGAGACCAATATCGACAAAGCGCTCGCCCCCTTCCTCGGCATGGACAACTTCCGCTCCAGCGTCACCGCCCAGATCAACACCGATAGCCAGCAGATCCAGGAAACCATCTACGATCCCGAATCCCGCGTCGAACGCTCTGTCCGCGTGACGAAGGAACAGCAGAAGTCGCAGCAGCGTCAGTCCGATACGGCAGCCACCGTCGAGCAGAACATTCCTCAGGCTGCACCGGAAGCAGGCGGTGGCGGTCCTCAGTCCTCCGACGAGCAGGACAAGAAGGAAGAGCAGACCAACTACGAGATCAACAGCCGGACCGTCGCGACGGTCAAGAACAGCTACGTGGTCGAAAAGCTCTCGGTCGCTGTCGTCGTCAACCGCGGACGCATCGCAAAGATGGTCGGCGAACCTGTAGACCAGGCCAAGATTGACGCCTATCTCGCCGAGATGCAGAAGATCGTCAGCTCGGCAGCAGGTCTCGACGGTGAACGTGGCGACGTGGTGACACTGACCGCCATGGATTTCCTGGAAAACCAGTTGCTGGAAGAATCCGCGACCGGCCCCGGTTTCATGGAAATCCTCAGCCGCAACCTCGGTGGCATTATCAACTCGCTCGCCTTCGTCGCGGTCGCCTTCCTGATCATCTGGATGGGCATCCGTCCGATGATCCGCACCGCTGGCGGTGGCGCCGCAGAAACGGCGCTTGCCGGAGGCATCGGCGAACAGGCAGTTGGCCTCGAATTGCCGGACTTCTCCCCCGCGATCGGTGGTTCTGGCGGCGGGGGTCTCATGGATGGCTTCGGATCCGACTTCGGGTTCGACTCCACCGACGACCTGCTCACCATGGACGACGACCCGAATGGCGGCTTCAACCGCCGGGTCAAGGAAGGTCCCGAACGGCGGCTGTCGCGCATGGTGGAAATCTCGGAAGAGCGCGCCGCCAAGATCCTGCGCAAATGGGCTGTGGACAACGCCGCCTGATTGCAAAGATGAAGTTAGGACCAACCGCGCCCTCCGGGCGCGGTTTTGCATTGTAATCCCATCAGCATCCGGGATTGCATCATCAGGCCTGGAGAGGCATTCTTCCGGCAGTCTCCGAGGGCCGCAAATGCCTGTGACCTTTGCCACTTTATATTTTAGACTGAACATGATTCGGTAGACTGAGATCGCGGGTCCAACGAGTCGCCCGCGGTCTGACGAGGCGAAGACTGCGACAATGCAAGGCTGTCACTTCAAAGGGGCACGTTGAATGGATGCCGAGCTGACAACCGAGGGCCAGGAAGGACGGGCGCGTGCGACCGGCTTCGAGGAACCTCTGCAGAAGGGCTCCTCATCGAAGGATGCGCTGATCCGGAAGCTGGCCACGCCGGCGCTGTCGGGCAATATGGGGCAGTGTCTCCGTGCGCTCTGTGACTATGTCGGGGCCTCCCATCACCTGCTCGCGCGATACGATCTCGTGCAGGAGGAGGGGCTGGATTTCGTGGTGGCTGCTGACTGGCCGTTCGATCTCGTCCGGCGTCTGGAAAGTGAGCTGGCGACCAGCTATTCGCAATCCACGGAGCTGGAAAAGTGCCTTTCGGTGCTGCAACCGAAATACGCAATCCTGCCAGACGACGCCCATGTGCCGCTCGGGACCAGCCGCCAGTATTGCACCGTTACGATGAATGTCGGCCGCACCCGACTGGCGCTGATGTTGCTCTTTCCCCAGGATTATGTGCTCTCGCCCGAACGGCTCCGTGAAGTCGGACTGCTCTCGGGTTATGCCCTCAGTCTCTCCGCGAACAAGGGCCACAAGAGTGACCGCGATTTCGACCTGACCGATCGCGAACTGGAATGCCTGTTCTGGATCGCCGAGGGCAAGACCAGTGACGAGATCGCGACAATTCTCGGCATATCGCGCAACACCATCAATAATTACATCACGAGCGTAATGCGCAAGACCGCCACGAAAACGCGCTCGGAAGCGATCGCCTATGCGGTTCGCAACAATCTCGTCTGAAGGAGCAGGAATGGCCATCACCACCAGACCAGGCGGATCCATCCTCGAAGATGCGACTTGGTCAGGCCAGCGCCCGGTGACATCCCGCTCGGACATCTTCCCGAAACTGGTTTCCCTGCAAAGATCTCTCAATGCCCGGGGCTTCGCCGCTTTCCGGATCACCGGTGCAAGCCTGCCGCACAAGCGTCGCCTCGATCCGGAATTCGAGAACTGGAGCAGCGGTCTCAGCAGCGGTCGCGATGCCTTCGTCGCCGCCTATGGGGAAGCCCTGCTGGCCCATATCGAGACGTCGACCCTGCCGGTACTGTGGAGCGCCGAGGAGAAGACGAGTTTCCTCGACGCTTCGGATTTCACCCCGTTTGCGGTGCAATTGCCGGAGCGTTTGCTGCCGTATTCGGGAATTGCCTTTCCCGTCCGCCTCGGGGCTGTGGGTAACGGTTATGTGGTGTTCCCGACGATCGGTGGCGCGGACCTGGCCGGAGAGGTCATCCTGGCCGTGCATAGCCGCTGCTACAAGGTCATGACCGATATCCTGTCGCTCGACGAGCGTCGGGCAGCGCCTTCTGAAACCTTGAGCGAACGTGAGATCGCCTGCCTGCAGCTGGCAGGCGACGGGCGGATCAGCGAAGAAATCGCAGAGCGTCTCGGCCTGTCGGTGCACACCGTCAACGCCTATCTCGGTTCGGCGACCATAAAGCTCGATTCCGTCAACCGGATCCAGGCGATCGCCAAGGCGATCCGCCTTGGCTACATCACCTGATCAAGCCTCATCATCCATAGAGAGGCGATGTCTGTCCCTTGATGAAGCGCGCCTCGTTCAGGCGTTCTTCGAGCATGCGCGTGTTGGCATCAGGGTTTCCGGACGAATCGTGGAACGCGATATGCTTGATGTCGAGCCCGGCCTGCTCGTTCGTCAGCGTGAGCTGCGAATAGATCGTGATGCCGCGCGGCTTGATCTCGAGATCCAGCACGACTTCCGGCGGCCCTCCCCATTCGAGGCGGTAGTCTCCGCCCGCGCCGAAGACCACGGTACCGGGATGGAAATACAGTTCGGCTGCGGACGAAACGAGGTCCGACAGATTGCCGTAAAGTTCAAAGCGCAAAAGTGAAATGAGGTCGGCAGCGTCGAGAAGGCGCAATTCGCTTGCGACGGGGCTGATGGCCTCTGCCACGATGCGTTCACGCTGATCGGTATAGGAGCACTTCTTCATCGGGCCTAACGTATCCGTCTCTGTGGGGCCTTGGACGCATAGACCCGGTGAACGAGTTCTGCGACTGCCTTGTAAAATACTGACGGAATGACGCTATCAACCGAGACTTGCGCAAACATGGAGCGGGCAAGCGGCGGGTCTTCAAAAATTGGAATGTCGTTTTCGCGCGCGATCTCGCGAATCTTTAGGGCGACAAGATCCTGACCCTTGGCGACGACGACTGGAGCATCGCCTTCCTCGCGGACATAGCGCAAGGCAACGGCATAATGGGTCGGATTGGTGATCACCAGTGTGGCGCGGGGAACGCTGGCAATCATGCGCTTGCGTGCTCTGTCTCGCGCGATCGAGCGCTGCCGCGCCTTGACGATCGGGTCGCCCTGCGCCTGCTTGTATTCCTCCTTCACCTCCTGCTTGGTCATGCGCAGCTGTTCGTACCAGTGATACCGCGTCCAGAAGACGTCGACCGCGGCCAGCAGCGCCGTCGCCATGACGACGATGATCATCATCTTGTTCAGGATCTCCGAGAACTTCACGAAGATGACCTGCGGATCGGAGAACATGGTGTCGATCACGCCGAAATAGTCGCTGCGCAGCGCAAAAACCAGAATGACGGAGAGAACGACGATCTTGAAGATCGACTTGGCGAACTCAACCATGCCCTGGCTGCTGAAGATCCGCTTCCAACCTTTGAAAATGGAAATCCGGTTGAGTTGCGGCCTGATTCGTTCGAGCACGAAATAGGGCATGTGCTGCGCGACATTCGCCGTGACGCCGAGCAGAATCAGCATGATCAACATCGGCGCCAGGAATGCGGCGATTTCCCAGGACAGGTAAGTGAAGAGGGAGACGACGTCGACGGCCGTCCCCAGATACCACTGGTCGGGCCGCTCGAAGATATCCTTCAGCGATTGTCCGAGGCGCGTGACGGCGCCGGGCAGGAAGAAGACGGCATAAAGATAGAATCCTAGCGCGGTTGCGAAGATCGGTGCCTCTCGCGAGGTTGGCACATTGCCCTTTTCCAGCGCGTCGCGAAGCTTTTTCTCGGTCGGGTCTTCGGTCTTGCTGTCGTCGTCGTCATCCTCGGCCATGACCGCTGCCCTCCTCGAAGGCTTGCACCAGGCGGGATCTATGCCCTGGCAGATTGCGCCAGCCGGGCCTCGTGCCGGTGGCTTGCCGAAAACTTGCCGGCCGTCAGAACGTAAACACCCGCCGATTGCTCTTCAATCGGCGGGTGACGGAAACTAGCCTGTTTTCAACAGAGGCGAAGGCGCTCAGGCGGCCTGAGTCTCGCCTTCCGTCTCCTTGAGCTGGATTTGGCCCGCATTGGCGAGGCGGATGGCTTCCTGGGCGACGGCGCGCCGGGCAATCGCAATCTCTCGCGGATTGATTCCCGCGGTCCCTGCCTGCAGGTCCGATTCGATCATGCGGCGAGAACGCGGGCTGATGGAGGCAAGCACGCATTCCTTGATCTCGGCACTGGCGCCGCGCAGCGCCATGGTGAGGATTTCGCCCGAGATGTCGTTGAGCAACAGCACGCGGCTGCGCTGTGGCATGACGAGAAGGTCTTCGAAGAGAAAGATCTTCGGGCGAACCTTGTTGACCGATTCCTTGCTGATCGATTCGAGCGAGGTGAGCAAGGTATCGACCTCGGTCTTTTCCAGCTCGTTCATCAGTTCCGCGACCTTGGCCGAACCAGTCGAGTTCTTCTCGGCTTCGATCTCCGCAATCAGGTCATGGACACGGTTCTCGATGATCTGCGCGGCCTTGGGACTGACATTCTTCAGGTTGACCGTACGGTTCATGATGTCGGCGCGCCGGCTTTCCGGCAGCTTCAAGAGTACCTTGGCACCAAAGGAGGAGGGCAGCATGGAGAGGATGTAGGCGACGGTCTGCGGATGTTCGCGCATCAGGAAGCGCGCGATGAAATCCGGATCGGCATCCTGCAGACGGTCCCAGATGGAGGCTTCATAGGCCTGGAACGCCGTGCGACGGCCGAGCAGGCCGTCGACTTCTTCCGGGGTCAGGCCTTCCTCGAGGATGCTTTCGATGGCCTTCGCATTGTCCATCAGCCCGGCGCCCTCGGTGAAGAGGTCTTCGAACTCGTTGACCAGTTCCGTCAGTTCGTCCGGCGGGATGGTGCGAAGCGTCTGCGCAGACGCGATGATCGTCTGCAGCTCCGCCTGCGTGAAGTATTTGAGCAGCTTTCCGGCGACACCTTTTCCCATGGCCAGCAGCACCGCGGCTGCCTTGTCGGCCTGGGAAAGTGGTTTTCCGGTTAAAGGTCCGCCAAAATCGTCAAAGTCCATCATGGTCTTGTCCTCTCTGGCCCATCATGGGTCAGGATGTCTTGGTCGCCATCACTTCAATCAGTTTGACACCAAATCGCGTATCGTCGTTCTCGAGAACCGTGATCTCGCCGCGCGCGATGCGGCGGCCGTTCACCATGATCTCGACGGGCTCGCCGATCTTCTTGTCGAGCGCGATGATGGCGCCCTCCTCGAGGTTCATAAGCCCGGAAACCTGCATGCGGCTCGATCCCAGCACGATCTGGACTTCGATCGGAATGTCCATGATCAGGTCGAGATTGGCGCTCAGGCCACTGCCCGGTTCCTGCTGGCTGCCGCTCGACCCGCCGAACGCGCTGTCGCCGCCGAAATCGCTGGAACCGCCAAAGTCGCTCGAGCCACCGAATTCAATGCCGCCGCCCAGATCGCTGGAGCCGCCGAAATCACCGAGGCCGAAGTCATCGCTGGGCGCAGCTGCTGTGCCGCCGCCGAAATCGGATTCGAATGCTGCCAGCGGGTCGTCCTTAAGGCCGAGATCCGAACCGAAATCGCCCAACCCGCCTTCGGCATCGGCCTTCAGCACGCCGCGAAGATCATCGACCGCCTGGTCGAAATCGCTGTCGCTCGCGCCTGGCATCGCCAGCGCGTCGTCATCCTTCGGTGGTGTCTTCTTCGTTGCCATGGATTCATTATTCCTCTTGAAACTTGCCTCAAGCTGCCGTGGGGCGAGCTGCGGTAAATGCCTAGCTCATCAAATGTTTTAGAATTTCATCTTCGCTGCTCACATTATCCTTCACCCGCACCGTGTAGCGGTCGCCCGCCCGGCCGAATTCACAACGATAGAGGTTCTTGCCGTTGGCGCTGACGTCGACCGTGACATCGCCCTTTTCGCGGAAGGGAATGACGTCGCCGGCGATCAGGCGGGAGACGGTGGCAAGCGTGAGCGACTCCAGCCTGATCCGCGCTTCCAGGGTGACCTGGGAGCGGCGCACTTGCTCAGAGATCTGCTCCTGCCATTCCTTCTTCGATTTGCTGGTCTGGCTCTTCGACTTCGGCATGGTCACGATGGTCTTCAGCAGGGCCTTCTGCGGGATGACCAGATAGAACTCCGATTCAACCGGGCCGAGCGTAATGCCGAGTTTTACGGTCACAGCATACTCGTCGACATGGTCCTCTTCGGGCTTCGGGCGGTCTTCTGCGTTGTGCGCCTTTTCAAGAAGCGGTTCGAAGCCCCCGGGAGCATTGACGCCCGATCTGAGCACGTTGGCGATCTTGTCATAGACCATCACGGCCAGGTCGAGCTCGATCTGCGAGAGCGGCCGTTCGATGGGCTCCTGGATCGTCTCTGGCAGGGCTCCGAGCAGGTTTTCCATCAGGGTGATGACGAAGCTGTTGCCGCAGGCGAGCACGAAGTTCGGCGACCAGTTGCGCAGTTGCCCGTCCGCCAGGGAGACATTGTCGCCGAGATCGGCGATCATATCCGTCATCAGGCCGCTCTCGTGGCCGTTGTAATGGACCTGCATGGTGAGCCCCGTCTCGCTGTGGAAGACGTCCGGCAGGAACTCGACATAGAGCTGGCCGAAATCTGAGCACAGCTTCTGCAATGTCTGGGAGTCACCGAGCCCGCCTGTCAGCTTCGCGAGAAGGGCTCGGTCCATGCGTGGTGCTGTTTCGGTGTGTGGTTCCGACATGATCAGGCCGCCTTGCTTTCACCGCCGCCGCCGGGGTTCATCATTTCCTGCTCGACGGCGTCGATCGACGGACGCTCGTAGGAGGAAATGGTCTTGCGGCCGTATTCGAGTGCCACCTGCGGAACCGATCCGTTCATGTAGGCGAGCAGCGTCTGCTTCACGATGATGTAGAGGCGATGCTGCTTGGTACGAACCATCTTGATCTGGGCAATGATCGGGTTGCAGAGGCAGTAGGACAGGAAGATGCCGAGCATGGTGCCGACGAGTGCGGCGCCGATCAGTCCGCCGAGAACTTCCGGCGATTCGTTGATCTTGCTCATCGCCTTGATGACGCCGAGAACCGCCGCGACGATACCGATCGCCGGGAAGCTGTCGCCCATGGCGGTCATGGCATGGTAGGGCTTCATCTTGTCGTAGTGGATGGTCTCGATTTCCTCGTCCATCAGGGCCTCGATCTCATGGCTACGGGCATTGCCGATGATGATCAGGCGGACATAGTCACAGATGAACGCGGTCAGTTCCTTGTTCTTCAGGAGGTTGGGAGCCGCCGTGAAGATCGAGGATTCGTCCGGATTGTCGATATGCGCTTCGATCTCGTTGCGCGACTTGGTGCGGAGGTCGCGCATGAGGGAGTAGAGAACCCCGAGCACGTCGAGATAGTCACGCTCCTTCGGAACCGTCTGCTTGAAGGCCTCGCCCATCGCCTTGCCGGTGTCCTTGATGACCTTCATCGGGTTGGCCATGATGAAGCCACCGACGCCGGCACCGCCGATAATGACGAGCTCGAACGGCTGGATGAGAACATCCAGGTGGCCGCCCATGGCCATGAAGCCGCCGAGAACGCAGCCCAGTGTGATGATGAAACCGACGATTAAGTTCATTTTGCCCGCACCCGAACGTTACTTTTCACCGTAAGCGATAGAGCTCCTGCCTTGCGTGAGGCTGAACCTCGGAGCCAAAACTGGGCTGCGCCTGCGCCGGAAACTCGGGCTTTTCCCCGACAGTTTCGCGCAAGCCTTTTGCCGCAAGAAGAGTGGGATGAAGCGTAGGCCATCCTGCGTTAAATAATGATTTACTGATATTCTTCACCCGCGGAGGTAAAACGGTGCAATCCGGTATTTACGTGTCCCTGTCGTCGCAGATGGCCCTCGAGCGCCGTCTGACCACGGTTGCCGACAACATGGCCAATGTGAACACGGTTGGTTTCCGCTCGACGGACGTGAAGTTCGACGAGATGTTGAGTCGAACCGGAAATGACATCAATGCCAAGGTGGCCTTCGTCAGCCAGGGCAACGACTATCTGTCCACCAAGACCGGCGAACTGCACGAAACCGGCAACGTGCTCGACTTCGCGATCAAGGGCGACGCCTGGTTTGCGATCGATACCCCGGTCGGCCAGGTCCTGACGCGCGACGGTCGCTTCACAATGACCGACACCGGGGAGCTCGTCTCGACCAAGGGATATCCGGTTCTCGACGCCGGTGGCGCGCCGATCCAGTTGAACCGTGCCGGCGGCCCGCCGGAAGTTGGCGCGAGTGGCCAGATCATGCAGGACGGTCGTGTGGTCGCGACGCTCGGCGTGTTCACCGCCGACGTCCGCAACGGCTTCCTTCGTTTCGAGAACAGCGGCGTGACCACGACTGACGACCCGCAGCCCGTCGTCGACAATCCGGAAATCTCGATCCTGCAGGGTTATGTCGAGAACTCGAATGTCAATGGCATCGGCGAGATGACCCAGCTCATCCAGATCAATCGCGCCTTCGAGGCGATCAGCGCACTGATCAGCTCGAGCGAGAACACCATGAGCGAGGCAATCAAGGTCCTCGGCGGCAGCAACTGACCTTGAGATCGGAACATCATGACTGCGCCGACATCAGACGAATTCCCCCTGTCCCAGAAGCTCGGACAACTGGCGGCCTTGGCGCAGCGCTACTCCCGACCGAGCAATTCGGTCACTCAGGGCGGTCATGTGCGTACCATCGCGGCCGGACATTACACGGTCACGGGTCTGTCCCGGCATGTGCGTCTCGGTGAGTTCGTCGCCCATAGGTCTTCGACCGGCGTTCATCTGGGTGAGGTCGTCCGCGTCGAACCTGACGTCTGTTATGTCTGCCCCATCGAACCCGGCGAGCCGATCGGCATCCACGATGTCGTGATCCGCAAGGGCGCCTTCCGCGTGGCGCCTGATGACAGCTGGTGTGGCCGGACCATCAATGCGCTCGGTGACCCGATCGACAACGGCCCGGCGCTGGCACCTGGACCGCAACGGCGGCCGATTTCAACGACAGCGCCGCCATCCATGACCCGCAGCCGCGTCGAGACCGGCTTCAAGACCGGCGTTCGGGCGATCGACATCTTCTCGCCGCTCTGCCTTGGCCAGCGTCTCGGTATCTTCGCCGGCTCGGGCGTCGGCAAGTCAACGCTGCTCTCAATGCTCGCCCGTGCCGATGCCTTCGACAAGGTTGTCATCGCGCTGGTCGGCGAACGTGGCCGCGAAGTGCGCGAATTCATCGAGGATACGCTCGGCGACAACATGGCGAAATCGATTGCCGTGGTCGCAACCAGCGACGAAAGCCCGATGCTGCGCAAGATGGCGCCGCTGACCGCGATCACCATTGCCGAGCATTTCCGCGACAAAGGCGAGAACGTTCTTTTCATTGTCGATAGCGTGACGCGCTTTGCCCATGCGATCCGCGAGGTGGCGACCGCCGCCGGCGAGCCGCCGATTGCCCGTGGATATCCGGCCTCCGTCTTCACCGAGCTGCCGCGCCTGCTCGAACGCGCTGGCCCAGGTGCCGAAGGGGCAGGAACCATCACCGCCATCATTTCCATCCTCGTCGATGGCGACAATCACAACGACCCGATCGCAGATTCGACACGCGGCATTCTCGACGGCCATATCGTGCTCGATCGCGCGCTTGCCGACGAAGGGCGCTATCCGCCCATCAATCCGCTCACCTCGATCTCGCGTCTTGCCCGCAAGGCCTGGACGTCGGAGCAGGAAAAGCTGGTGTCGCGTCTCAAGGCGCTGATTCATCGCTTCGAGGAAACCCGCGATCTTCGCCTGATCGGCGGTTACCGCAACGGTTCCGATCCCGATCTCGACATGGCGATCAAGCAGGTACCAGTCATCTACGACATTCTGAAGCAGACACCCGGCGAAAAGCCGACGCTCGATGCCTATGCCGATCTGGCCAATGCCTTGAAGGCGGCCGCAAGCGGAGGGCAGGGCATGAGACAAAGGGGCTGACCATGACCGATTTCGATGCTGACGAGCCCGTGGCTCCGCTCCGGCCGGTCTTTACCCGTCGGCGAATTCCCACGGTCGACCGCGTGTTGGCTGTGACCGGGATTGCGCTCGCCTGTGGTGCTGCCTTCTTTCCTTGGTATGTCTTCTTCAATGAAGAAAAATTCGGGATTCGGGTTGCCGACTGGGAGCGCACCCGCGACCTGCCGGAAGGCCCCGGCCGTGACGTGTTCAGCGTCTCGCCCCTCGCTCTCGTCGACCGCGACGACGAAGGTGGAGACGGCAATTCCGAGGTCGAGGCTCAGGTAGACCAGATCGTCACGGCCACGGTCCCGACACTCGGTCGCGAAGAGCCGGAAGGTCTCGAAACCGGTCCATCGCAGCCCTTTCCCGGCAAGAGCGGGTTCCGCCTGCTGCATGTTGCCAATGGTCGCGCACTGATCGAGGACAAGGCCGGCATGTATCTCGTCCGCGTGGGCTCCATCCTGCCGGACAACAGCCGGGTGGCGACGCTCGAACAGCGCGAAGGCAAGTGGGTCATCGTCACCTCCGCCGGCGAGGTCGTCCAAAACAATTGACGAAGTATCGGCTGGGCAAGTCCCACGCAAGATTACTGGCCTAGGCTCCGATCAATAATAGACGGAGTGATGTGAATGAATCCCATCCAGTTGTTCGAGCTGGCCTCCCGACAGGCGGAATGGCTTTCGGTGCGCCAGCAGGTCGTGGCGACCAATATCGCCAACGTCAACACGCCGAAATTCGCGGCCAAGGACATCACGCCCTTCAGCGCGGTGCTGGACAAGACCGGCATGGTGCAGGGCATGGCCATGACCCAGCCTGGTCACATGGCATCCAATGATTTCACCGACAGCAACATCGCCGTCGAGGAAGAAGATCTGAACAACGAGATCGGCATCCAGGAATCCGGCAATACCGTCGCCTTGTCGGACGAGTTGCGGAAAACGGGTGAAATCAAGCGGAACCACGAGCTCAATACCTCGCTGATGTCCTCCTTCCATCGCATGATGCTAATGACGGTGAAACGCTGATGACTGATCCATTGCTGGCAAGCCTGAAGGTTGCGGGAAGCGGGCTCGAGGCCCAATCGACGCGCCTTCGTATCGTCTCCGAAAACATCGCGAACGCCCGTACGACCGGCGACACGCCCGGTGCGGATCCCTATCGCCGCAAGACGATCACCTTTGGCGCAGAACTCGACCGAGCTAGCGGCGCCCAGACCGTCGAGGTGAAGAAGCTCGGCGTCGATTTTGCCGAGTTCATCGAGGAATACGACCCGGGCAACCCGGCCGCGGACGAGAACGGCGTCGTCAAGATGCCGAACGTCAACATCCTGATTGAGATGGCGGACATGCGCGAATCCAACCGCTCCTATGAAGCGAATCTGCAGACGATCAAGCAGACACGCGACATGATTTCCCAGACCATAGCGCTGCTGAAGGCCTCACAATGATCGAATCCATCACCAAGACCAGCGCTCTTTCCGGCATGAACGGCCTGGATTCGCTTTCGAGCTCCTTCTCGACCAAGGGCCTGACCGCCGAAGGCACATCGCCGGGAACCGCAACCGGGGAAACCTTCATGGCGGCGCTCAACAATATGGCGTCGCAGGCAGCCGGCGATCTGAAGCAGGCGGAACAGACCTCGTTCGACGGCCTGATGGGCAAGGCGAACACCCGCGAAGTGGTGGATGCCGTCATGCAGGCCGAACAGTCACTCCAGACGGCGATCGCGTTCCGCGACAAGATCGTCAACGCCTATCTCGAAATCACGAAAATGCAGATTTAGCAGGGGTACCGAACTATGAGAGCGCTCGCCATCGCAGCCACGGGTATGGACGCCCAGCAGACCAACCTTGAAGTCATCGCGAACAACATCGCCAACATCAATACGACCGGCTTCAAGCGGGCGCGTGCTGAGTTCTCCGACCTTCTCTACCAGACGGAGCGCGCCCAGGGCGTGCCGAACCGTGCCAACCAGGCCATCGTGCCGGAAGGTGCCAATATCGGTCTCGGCGTTCAGACAGCCGCCGTCCGCAACATCCATACCCAGGGCCAGCTGACCCAGACCGGCAACGAGCTCGACCTCTCGCTCATCGGTCGCGGTTGGTTCCAGATCGAAAGCCCGGATGGTGCCACGCTCTACAGCCGCTCAGGTGCCTTCAACATGAATGCCGAGGGCCAGCTCGTCACCATCGACGGCTACCTCGTGACCCCGCAGATCACCATTCCGCAGGATGCAAGCGAAGTCGTCATCAGCCGGACCGGCCAGGTCCAGGCGCGCATAGGCAACGACGCCGACTACACCGATCTTGGACAGCTGACGATCGCCAACTTCGTCAACGAAGCAGGCCTGAAACCCCTCGGGGACAACCTGTTCGCCGAGACGGCCGCCTCCGGTGCCGCCATCGTTGGTGCACCGGAAGATCCGGGCTTCGGTTACATCAAGCAGTCCTACCTGGAAGCCTCGAACGTGGATTCTGTGAAGGAGATCACGGACATGATCTCTGCGCAGCGCGCCTACGAGATGAATTCCAAGGTCATCACCACTGCCGACGAGATGGCTCAGATCGTCAGCAAGAACCTCAAGTAAGACAACTGGAGGCAAACATGAGGTTTCGCCGGATATTTGGACATGCCCTGCGGGCGGCGGCAATCGCCGCCGCAGCGTTTGGCTTCGGCGCCGGCACGGCGTTGGCGCAGAACACGGCCGTGATCCCCAAGCAGATCATCTATCCGGGCGAAACCATTTCCTCCGAGCAACTCGACGTCGTCGCCGTGACCAACCCCAACCTCGCAGGCGGCTATGCCCGGACCCGCGAGGAAGTGGTCGGCATGGTGGCCAAGCGCACCCTGCTGCCGGGCCGTACGATCCCGGTCCACGGTCTGAGGGAAGCATTCGCCGTCAAGCGGGGAACGGGTGTCCGTTTGACCTTTGCGATCGGCAACATGTTGATCAGCGCAAGCGGGACCCCACTGACCGACGCCTCGGTGGGCGAAGTCGTCAAGGTCCGCAACATCGATTCAGGCTCGATCGTCTCCGGTACGGTCATGGCTGATGGTACGGTACAGGTGATGGCAAAATGAGACTGATTGCACCTATGCGGTTCGCATTCTGTGCGCTGGCGCTGGTCCTGGCTCCCCTTGAGCCTGCACTGAGCGCCAATTCGCGCATCAAGGACATCGCGTCGCTCCAGTCCGGCCGCGACAACCAGCTGATCGGCTACGGTCTGGTGGTCGGCCTGCAGGGCAGCGGCGACAGCTTGCGCTCCTCACCTTTCACCGACCAGTCCATGCGCGCCATGTTGCAGAACCTCGGCATTTCGACCCAGGGTGGTCAGTCCAATGCCAAGAACGTCGCTGCGGTCATGGTAACCGCCAATCTGCCGCCCTTCGCGAGCCCTGGCAGCCGCATCGATGTGACCGTCAGCTCGCTGGGCGACTCGACGTCCTTACGCGGCGGGACTTTGGTGATGACCTCCCTTACCGGTGCCGATGGTCAGATCTATGCCGTCGCCCAGGGTTCGGTGGTCGTATCTGGATTTAATGCCCAGGGTGATGCCGCATCTGTGCAGGAGGGCATCACGACTTCCGGCCGCGTGCCGACGGGTGCCATTATCGAACGCGAACTGCCGTCCAAGTTCAAGGACAGCGTCAACCTCGTTCTGCAGCTCCGCAACGCCGACTTCACCACCTCGCTGCGCGTGGCAGACACCATCAACGCCTACGCTGCCGCCAATTACGGCGCTCCGATCGCCGAGGCACGCGACAGCCAGGAGATCGTGGTTCAGAAGCCCCGCACGGCCGACCTTGCGCGCCTCATGGCGGACATCGAAAACCTTGTCGTCGCAACCGATACGCCTGCGCGTGTCGTGATCAACGAGCGCACCGGTACCATCGTCATCGGCGCCGACGTTCGTGTATCGCGCGTTGCCGTGAGCTATGGCACGTTGACGGTCCAGGTGCAGGAGACCCCACAGGTCATCCAGCCGGAGCCCTTCTCGCGCGGCGAGACGGCGATCCAGCCGCAGACGGATATTTCGATCCAGAAGGAAGGCGACAAGATCGCCATCGTCGATGGCCCTGACCTCAGGACACTCGTCAGCGGTCTGAACAGCATCGGCGTCAAGCCGGACGGCATCATTGCCATCCTCCAGGGCATCAAGTCTGCCGGTGCCCTTCAAGCGGAGCTCGTGCTGCAATGATGAAGCCCAATCAAACAAATTTCGCCCGCGCTGCCTTGCGCAATGTTGCAGCCGTTCTCGCCATCGCCACGCTGCCCGCGTTCGCACAGACGGCCGTCGGCCAGCAGCAGCCGCTGGAAAGTGCCACGGAGGCTGAAATTCGCCAGTTCTGTACCGGCATCGCCGATGCCGCCCGCGACCAGCGCTATCTCCTGCAGAAGCAGGAACTGGAAAAGCTGCAGGCAGATGTCGACAGTCGCATCGCAATCCTCGAACAGCGCCGCGAGGAATACGAGGACTGGCTGGGCCGCAGAAACGAATTCATGAAGCAGGCCGAGGGCCAGCTTGTCGAAATCTACAAGAAGATGGCGCCGGATGCGGCCGCCCCGCAGCTGGAAGAGACAAACGTCATCCTCGCCGCCGCCATCATCATGAAGCTGCCGCCGCGTCAGTCCAGCCTCATCCTGACAGAGATGAGTCCGGACAAGGCGGCACAAGTCGCCTCGATCATGTCGAGCGCCGGCGACCCCAATACATCGAAGGACCCATCATGATGAAGCGTTTCCCGGCTCTGCTGGCCGTTCTCCTCCTCGCTGGCTGCCAGAGCCAGACCGTCAAGGAAATCGGCAATGCGCCCTCCATGAGCCCGATCGGGTCCGGTCTGCGCTACAGCCAGACGCCCCAGATGGCCATGTATCCGAAGCAGCAGGCCCAGACCGCGAGCGGCTATTCCCTCTGGAGCGACAGCCAATCAGCGCTGTTCAAGGATGCCCGCGCACTGAATGTCGGTGACATCCTGACGGTCAATATCGAGATCAATGACCGGGCCTCCTTCAACAACGAGACGGATCGCAGCCGCGACAACAATACCGGCCTGTCCTGGGGTGCCGAGATCTCGAACTTCCTCGGCTTCTCGACGGATACGGGCACGACGGGCGATCTTTCGACGGACTCGACCACCAGTTCATCCGGCAAGGGTTCGACCGAGCGTTCGGAACGCCTGAACCTTCTTGTTGCCGCCGTCGTGACCGGTGTGCTCGAAAACGGCAACCTGCTGATCAGCGGCTCCCAGGAAGTGCGCGTCAATCACGAGCTGCGCATCCTGAATGTTGCCGGTATCGTCCGTCCGCAGGATGTCGATGCCGACAATGAGATCTCCTACGATCGCATCGCCGAAGCCCGCATCTCCTATGGTGGCCGTGGCCGTCTGACCGAGGTGCAGCAGCCGCCGATCGGCCAGCAGGTCGTCGACATCTACTCGCCCTTCTGACCGGACTCGGGGACAGCGACATGGACGAAGCACAGGAAGGCGAAGGCAAGAAGAAGTCGGGCATGATGGCGCTCGTCATCCCGCTCGTCGTGCTGACCGCCGTTGGCGGCGGCGGTGGCTGGGTCATCGGCAACATGCTCGCCCCGCAGGTCAAGCAGGCCGAGGATGCCGCCAAGGCAGCGGAAGCTGCTGCCGCCGGCGAGCATGGCGGCGAGGCCAAGACAGAGGAGGAGGGACTGCCTCCGATCTCCACGGAGGCGAACGGCGTGGTCGCTCTCGAGCCGATCACCACGAACCTTGCCTACCCCTCGGAGAACTGGATTCGGCTCGAAGTCGCGTTGATGTTCAACGGCCCTCCGGACGTCAAGATTGCCGAGGATGTCCACCAGGACATCATGGCTTACCTGCGTACGGTGTCACTGCAACAGGTCGAGGGCCCCAGGGGCTTCCAATATCTCAAGGATGACCTACAGGAGCGAGTTGACCTGCGCTCGGAAGGCCGCGTATCCAAGGTGATGTTCAGAACGCTCGTGATCGAATGATTCGGTTTCTCATCTTCGTCGCCGTCATGATGATGGCGCCGGAACTGGCTGTGGCCCAGCAGTTCCCGACGGATATCTTCAACACCCCGATCGATGGATCGGTGGCGGCGTGGATCATTCGTACCTTCGGTCTGCTCACGGTGCTGTCGGTGGCGCCGGGCATCCTGATCATGGTCACGAGCTTCCCGCGTTTCCTGATCGCCTTTTCGATCCTTCGTTCCGGCATGGGGCTCGCAACGACCCCCTCCAACATGATCCTGACCAGCATGGCGCTCTTCATGACCTTCTATGTCATGGCGCCCACGATGGACCGCTCCTGGCGCGAGGGCGTCCAGCCGCTTCTCGACAACCAGATCACGGAAGCCCAGGCCGTCGCCCTGATCGCCGAGCCTTTTCGCACCTTCATGACGGCGAACACGCGTGACAAGGATCTGGCGCTCTTCGTCGACATTGCCAACGAGCGTGGTCAGGCGACGGTCGTCGATGACAAAGTCGATTACCGCGTGCTCATCCCGGCCTTCATGCTGTCTGAGATCCGTCGTGGTTTCGAGATCGGCTTCCTGATCATTCTGCCCTTTCTCGTCATCGATATGGTGGTCGCCACGATCACCATGGCCATGGGCATGATGATGCTCCCGCCCACTTCGATCTCTCTGCCGTTCAAGATCCTGTTCTTCGTGCTGATCGACGGCTGGAACCTGCTCGTCGGCAGCCTTGTACGGTCGTTTGCTTAACGGCAGAGACGATTCCGTCGCAACCATTATCCCCCTGTTTACCATGGGTTTGTTGAACCTCGAACCCGACCCTTTCGGTTAAGGTGTTGGCAATGAATGACTGCGAGTTTGGAGCTCGCACGACGGGTCTGGTAGCAACGAAAAATACCAAATGGCATGATGCCGAACGTTCGTGACCGGTAAGCTTTTTAGTCCGGTATGTCCCCTCCAGTATCTCGTTTAAGGGACAAATTGACATGGCCAGCATTCTGACCAACTCCAGCGCGATGTCCGCGCTCTCTACCCTGCGCTCGATCGCTTCCAGCCTGGAATCGACGCAGAACTCCATCTCGACCGGCATGAAGGTTTCCAAGGCTTCCGATAACGCTGCTTACTGGTCTATCTCGACCGGCATGCGCTCGGACAACATGGCACTGTCCGCTGTTTCCGACGCTCTCGGCGTTGGCGCTGCCAAGGTCGATACGGCTTATGCCGGTATGGATTCCGCAATCGAAGTCGTGAAGGAAATCAAGGCCAAGATCGTTGCCGCTAAGGAAGAAGGCGTCGACAAGGCCAAGATCCAGGAAGAAATCACGCAGCTTCAGGAACAGCTCGTTTCGATCGCGAAGAGCTCTTCCTTCAACGGTGAGAACTGGATCGCCGGCACAGCAGCCACCAAGACGGTCGTCAGCGGTTTCGTTCGCGGCTCTGACGGCAATGTCAGCGTCAAGACGACCGAATACACCATGGATGACGACTCCATGCTGTACACCTTCGACGCCGACGGCGAAGTCGAAGACGACAACGGCATCCTGGGCGCCAACGGTGACACCATCACTGTCGACGGCACGGACTACACGACGATCGCCGTCAAGGACATAGACGTCGAAAGCGACGACATCGACGCCGCTCTGGTTTCGGTTGACGCAGCCCTTGAGAAGATGACGAGCGCCGGCGCAGCGCTGGGTTCGATCTCTTCCCGCATCGAGCTGCAGGCCGACTTCTCCGAGAAGCTGTCTGACGCCATCGAAAAGGGCGTTGGTCGTCTCGTTGACGCCGACATGAACGAAGAGTCGACCCGCCTCAAGGCCCTGCAGACCCAGCAGCAGCTGGCAATCCAGGCGCTCTCGATCGCCAACAGCGACTCGCAGAACATCCTGTCGCTCTTCCGTTGATCGAAGGAACAAGTCGGCCCGTAAGGGCCGGCTAGACTATCCCGACGCCAATATGCCTTGGTGGCTGACCAGAGGCGCGCGAAGGGAAGGCTTCAACATCCGGAGGCTGATCCGGACACGAGGCAAGGCAAAGGCCGCATTCGGAAACGAATGCGGCCTTTCCGTTTTATTAATCATGATCTGCTACGCGCACGCACGCGCGAGAGTTGCAAAAATTTTCGCCAAATGACATTTTCCGTTTTCGTTTAGGTCTTCATTAACCTTGATAGTTTTATCTAGGCCTATCGAAGCGGCGAGCTAACTCTTAATTTTCAGCCAGTTAGCAGGCATGATGCTGTGCGCCGTTACCGGTGAGACCGGAATGTCCCTTCTTAGTCAGCCATTCAAGGGGCACTACTACCATGACGAGCATTCTTACCAATATCGCCGCCATGTCGGCACTCCAGACGTTGCGCACGATCGGCAGCAACATGGAAGACACTCAGGCCCGCGTCTCCTCCGGTCAGCGCGTCGGTGAAGCCTCCGACAACGCTGCCTATTGGTCGATCGCCACCACGATGAAGTCCGACAACATGGCGCTGTCCGCCGTGTCCGACGCTCTCGGCCTCGGCGCCTCCAAGATCGATACCGCCTATGCCGGTATGGAATCTGCTATCGACGTCGTTAAGGAAATAAAGGCCAAGCTGGTCACCGCCACCGAAGAAGGTGTCGACAAGGCCAAGGTTCAGGAAGAAATCACCCAGCTGCAGCAACAGCTGTTGTCGATCGCACAATCCGCTTCCTTCAGCGGTGAAAACTGGATCGCCGGCGGTACCGACACGATGACCGCGGGCACCACGGAAGACGTAACTGTCGTCTCTGGTTTCGTCCGTGACGCCAACAATAACGTTGCAGTCAAGACGACGACCTACACGCTTGACGCCACGACCGCTGGCAGCATGACCCTTCTGTTCGGCGGCGACGCCGACGGTGCTATCGACACCGCTTCCGGTATCCTCGGCCTGACCGCTGCAGACTTCACGACGACCGACTTCGACTCGACCGTTGCCGGTACAGACGGCGCCGCGACTGCCGTCGCAGGCTTCTCCGTCTACACGCTGGACATCAACGGTTTCGACGGTGCGGCCATGGCCGAAGCCCTGACGCTGGTTGATGCTGCCCTGGCCTTCATGACCAGCGCCGGTGCAGACCTTGGCTCGATCTCGATGCGTATCGAACTCCAGGAAGGCTTCGTCAACAAGCTGTCCGACTCGCTCGACTCCGGTATCGGCCGCCTCGTCGACGCAGACATGAACGAAGAGTCCACCCGCCTCAAGGCACTGCAGACCCAGCAGCAGCTGGCCGTCCAGTCGCTCTCTATCGCCAACTCTTCCACGGAAGTCATCCTCTCGCTCTTCCGTTAAGACTGAAGAGATCCAGCATCGAAGCCGCCCTCCGGGGCGGCTTTTTGCGTCTTAACGAATTTTACATGTCTGCTTAACCATCCGTTAACCATAAGCCCGTTACATGGGGTCATGTAACGATGAGTTAACCAAGACGAAGAACTGGTTAAGGGCATTAAGCCGCGTCATCGTTCCCGGAAAGACCGGGATGTCCCCAGATCTAGCCATTTAAGGGACACGACCGTGACCAGCATTTTGACAAACAACGCAGCGATGGCTGCACTCCAGACCCTCCGCTCCATCGACTCGAAGATGCAGGATACCCAGGCGCGCGTATCGTCCGGTCTCCGTGTCGGGGGTGCCTCTGACAACGCCGCATACTGGTCGATCGCGACCACAATGCGCTCCGACAATATGGCACTGTCCGCCGTACAGGACGCGCTCGGTCTCGGCGCAGCCAAGATCGACACCGCTTATGCCGCGATGGAAAGCTCCATCGAGGTGATGAAGGAAATCAAGGCAAAGGTTGTTGCCGCCACGGAAGAAGGCGTCGACAAGAACAAGATCCAGGAAGAAATCGACCAGCTGCAGGAACAGCTGCGATCGATCTCGGAATCGGCAAGCTTCAGCGGCCAGAACTGGGTCGCAACCGGCGCCGATACTGTGACTGCACCCGTGGAAGTGACGGTTGTTTCAGGTTTCATCCGCGACTCGAACGGCAATGTTTCCGTTTCGACGACACTCTATTCCCTCGACGCCACGACCCCGGACGGCATGACCGTATTGTTCGGTGGCGATGCCACAGGCCTGATCGACTACAATTCCGGCATCATCGGTAGTATCTCCGATACTTTCGACGCCTTCGTCGACTGGGACAATGACGGCGCGACGGGTGCTGCAGCCGCAGAAATCGCGGGTGTTTCCATCGACCAGCTCGATATCACCACCTTGACGACCGCCGGCATGCAGGAAGCTCTGTCTCTCGTTGAATATGGCCTGCAGCAGATGACCAGCGCAGCGGCCGCTCTTGGCTCCATCTCCATGCGCATCGGCATGCAGGAAGACTTTGTCGCCGCACTTACCGACTCGATCGACAGTGGTGTCGGTCGCCTCGTCGATGCCGACATGAACGAAGAATCGACCCGCCTCAAGGCCCTGCAGACCCAGCAGCAGCTGGCCATCCAGTCGCTCTCGATCGCCAACACCTCTTCCGAAAGCATTCTGACACTCTTCCGTCAGTAAGCGGCGCTCTGGCTAGGGGCGACTTCGTCCCGCCCTGACAGTGTCGGATGTTCTCGGTGTGAATCCGCGCCTCGCAAGAGGCGCGGATTTTCGTTTCAGCCTTGCGCGAAGCTTTTGCTGATTTTCTTTTGGCTACAAAAGCACGTTGAATATGTTGCCAGATCGGCTTCCCCTCTGTTAACTGCGCACGTTAACGTTTTGTTAACGGTGACGGGGACCCGCGCAATGCGCGGTCTGCATGATGCCCTCCCGTCTTGCCGGCCAGCGCCGGATGCGCAGTCCTGAACGCTTAGGGGCACCAAGCATGACCAGTATTATGACCAATGCGGCCGCCATGGCGGCGCTGCAGACGCTTCGTTCGATCGACACCAATCTCGAGACGACCCAGCGGCGCGTTTCCTCGGGCTACCGGGTGGAGACCGCAGCAGACAATGCCGGCTATTGGTCGATCGCCACCACGATGCGCTCCGACAATGCAGCGCTCTCGACCGTTTCCGACGCGCTCGGCCTCGGCGCCGCCACGGTTGATACCGCTTACACGGCCCTCGACAACGTCGTCGACGTGATGTCCACGATCAAGGCGAAGCTGGTTGCGGCAAGCGAGCCCGGCGTCGACAAGAACAAGATCAACGAGGAAATGACCCAGCTGAAGAATCAGCTGATCTCGGCCGCGCAGTCAGCATCCTTCTCCGGCGAAAACTGGCTCTACAACACGAATGCCGCCCCACTCGGCACGAAACAGGTCGTCTCATCCTTCGTCCGTGGAGCGGATGGCAGCGTGCAGGTCACCACGCTCGACTTCGACACGGCAGAATCCGTCCTCATCGACATCCAGGATGCCTCGCAGGGTTTTCTGACCAAGTCGATCGACGCCGATGCGTTGCGCAACACTGGTCTGGGTGTCCGCGAATACTACCTTCTCGACATGGGCGCACCGACCGGCGGCGACGAGATCGCCATCGACACGAACACCACCAAGGAAGCGCTCGACGACATGATTGCCGTCGTCGACAACGTCATCCAGCAGTTGACCGATGCCGCCGCCACCCTTGGCGCGATCACGTCGCGCATCGAAATGCAGGACAACTTCGTCTCGAACCTCATGGACGTGATCGACAAGGGCATCGGCCGTTTGGTCGACGCCGACATGAACGAGGAGTCGACCCGTCTGAAGGCACTGCAGACCCAGCAGCAGCTCGGCATCCAGGCTCTCTCGATCGCCAACAGCAGCGCTGAAAAGCTCCTGACGCTCTTCCAGCGATAAGGATTGAGACGCCGGATGTCAGGCCATCCGGCGTCCTCGTGCCGTTTTAGGCCAGGTCGGCGCACACCACATTCATCTTCGCGCAAGTTTGAACCCCTAGCTTCATCGAGAGCACGTGGCACGACTGCGCCGATCCGTGCCGAATGAGCTTCGACCGATCCTGGAAGATGAAAGAACGCGTACGGGACATGCTGATGTTTGATCTTCTTCTCGTGCAAGGCCGCATCTGCCGGTCCCAATTTGTCGCCGATGGAGGCGATTGCTGATGAGCATGCGACTGGCCAGCTATCTCAAGGACTTCTCCTCCGCAGCCGCGCCTCCGGCGCCGCCGGCACCGAGTTTCGACATGCCGTCGGTGGATGCCTTCGACATGGATTTCCCGGCTCTTCCCGAACCCGAGCCAGTCGATCTCGAAGCAGTCAGGCGCGAAGCTTATGCCGAAGGGCATGAGGCGGGCGAAAAGGCGGCGATGGAGCGTTTCGACGTGGACCGGCAGGCGATGGAGATCGCCCATGCCCAGGCCCTTGCCGAACGGGACCAGAAGCTTCGCGACGAGTTTGCCGCCTTGCTGGCGACGAAACTGCCCGAGGTGATCCAGAAACTGTCGCTTGCCGTGAGCGAACAGACCGCTGTGGCGCTTGCGCCTGTTGTCGGCGAAGCGCTTGCGGAAAAGGCCGTCCAGGACCTGGCCACGCTTCTGCAGGCGGCCATTGCATCCGGCGAGGCCGGAACGATCGATGTCAAGGGTCCGCGGCTTCTGTTCCAGAAGCTCCAGGCGGAAATGCCCGAGCATACGGGTTTCCTTCGCCACGTGGAGGACGACGATCTCGACCTGACGGCCGAATTCGGTGACGCCGCCCTCGTGACGCGCATTTCAGCCTTTACAGCGAGCCTGAAGAAAGTTCTGGCATGAGTGACGAAAACCACCACCACGGCAAGAACGAAATCATCATCGTCAAACGCCACAAGGGTGACCACGACGGCGCCCATGGTGGTGCCTGGAAGATCGCCTATGCCGACTTCATGACCGCGATGATGGCCTTCTTCCTCGTCATGTGGCTGGTCAATGCTGCCAACGAGGAAACCAAGGCCTCAGTCGCCAGCTACTTCAACCCCATCAAGCTCTCGGATGAAAAGCCCACGGAAAAGGGGCTGGAGAAGCCGGTCGAGACCAGTGAGGGCGAAGAGAAGAAGGAGCGGTCACAGGTAGACGAGGACGAGGACAAGGTCGGCTCGGCCGCCGCGACCGGTGACGACCAGACCGCGTCTTCGGGCGACGAGGCCAATTATTCCGAGGCGGACTTCTTCGAAAACCCCTATTCGGTTTTGGCAGAAATTGCCCAGGAAGTGGGCCAGCAGGCCAATGTCAGCGCCAAGGGGGAGGGCGGCGCAGCCGATTCCGGCCCTTCGACCGGCGCTCAGGGCGGTGAAGCCTATCGGGATCCATTCGATCCGGATTTCTGGACCCAGCAGGTGCAGACCGCCAATGGTCCGCCGGGCGAGCCGACCGATGCCCAGACACCGGCGGAACAGGCCCAAACTGCTACACCTCCGATGACAGACCCCGCCGAACCGTCCACGGAGCCGGATCAGCAGATAGCGCTGGTCGTACCGGGTCAGAAGCCGCAGATCGAGGCAACGCCGTCAGAAGCCATGATCGAGGAAAAGCCCGCAGATGGCGAGGCTGAGAAGCCCGATGCCGGCGCCACCGACCAGACGGGTCAGGAAACACAGGACAAGCCCGAAATCGTCGACGTGGATCCGACGGCCGACGAGCAGCTCAAGGCACAGCTCGCCGCTGCCGACAAGCTCAAGGCAGAGATCGAACAGGCGATCGGCGGCGCCGCCGGCAAGCTCGCCGAAGGTCTCCTGGTCACGCCGACCGAGGGCGGGCTTCTGGTCACGATCAGCGACCAGAGCGACGCCGCCATGTTCAATGTCGGCTCTGCCATTCCGCGCCGCGAGCTCGTGCTTGCCATGGAGCGGCTCGGTCAGATCCTCGAGGAAAAACCCGGCCAGATCATCATTCGCGGGCATACCGACGGTCGCCAGTTCAAGGGGACCGAAAACGACAATTGGCGCCTCTCGATGGCACGAGCCCACAGCGCCTATTACATGTTGGTACGGGGCGGCCTGAGCGAGGGTCGCGTCGAGCAGGTCTCCGGTTTTGCCGATCGTCGCCTGCAGGTGCAGGACGATCCGCTCGCCGATTCCAACCGTCGCATCGAGATCCTGATCGAAGCGGAGCAGGGATAAGCCATGACGATCCGGCGTCTCTCCCTCCGTCTGCTGCTATCCGGTCTGGCCGCCCTTGCGGTCGGATCGCTTGGCCATGCGCAGACGGTGGATGACACGCTCGAGCCTTACCGCATGTTGCGCTCGCTGCAGTTCGTCCAGGACACGGTCATTCGCGGAGATCATTCCGCGGCCGAGATGCAGCGCTTCATGCTCGGTACGATCGACGAGCGGCTGCGCACGGCAGATCCGAAGCTGTACCAGGATCCCCGCAATGTCGATGCCGCCTTGATCTATGCCATGAGTGGCGGCAATCCGGCGACGCTCGAATATCTCGTCGCGCGCGACATCGACGGCAATTTCGACAATCGGGTGAGTGACGCGCTTCGCAAATATCTGAGCGGCAAGGGCACCCTCATCGCCAAGAGCCTCGGAGATATCGCGAACGAGTACAAGAACGCCAAGATCGGTCCCTATCTCGCGCTCGTTGCCGGCAATGTCACGCTGACCAAGGATCCTGTCGCGGCCTTGAAGTTTTACGATTGGGCACGATTGACTGCGCCGGGCACCATTGTCGAGGAGGCGGCGATGCGCCGTTCGCTCGCCATCGCCGTCGACGCCAAGATCGTCGAGAAGGCGTCGCTCTATGCCAACGGCTACGCGCGCCGGTTCCTTTATTCACCCTATGCCAGCCAGTTCGCCGATCTGTTCGTGCGCTTTGTCGTCGAGCACTATGACGTCCTGCAGCCGCAGGACATCGAGGCAACGCTCGGCTACATGGATGTCGACCGCCGACGCGAAATCTATCTCCGCGTCGCCCGCGAAGCCGCGATTGCCGGTCGCAAGGATCTGGCGACAATGGCTGCGGACCAGGCAAGGCTGCTTTCGGGCAGCGAGCAAGGGGCTGACGCTCTCGCCAACCTTTACGGCAGCCTGGTCGGTGTGCCGACCGAAAACGTCGACGACGCCATGGCTGTCCTGATGCAAATCCCGGAAGCGGCGCTCTCGCCACGTGACAGGGCCCTGCGTCAGGCGGCCGAGACCGTGGCAAAGGAAGTTCTGCGCAAGCCGCAACCGAGCCAGCCTGCGTCGACGCCGCCCCGGGAAGCTGAAGGCGAAATGGAAGCCGCGGCTGCCGACGCGGATCTTCAGGATCCCTTTGCCCAGCCGTCAGAGACGGCGCCGGTGCCGGTATCGGCGGAAGTTCAACCCGCCGCGGCGGAGGCGGCTGTGCCGACGGCAGAGCAGGCGGATATCGATCCTGAACTGCGAACCTTTGTCGATACCGGGCGATCCAAGCTCGACGCCATTGACGATCTTCTCGAGAAAGAAGGCCCATGACCATGATGGACGCACTCTCAGCCCCCCGACTGCCGGACAGCGCGGCGTCGACCAATCATGGCCGTAGTGACCGAGCCGAAGATGGCGGCAGTTTTTCGAAAGTTTTGTCCAACTCGGGCGAGAAAGATCGTGGTACGCGCGAGAATGACGCCGCAGCGGACGACAACGCGGAAGGCGATACTGTCGATACAACCGCCATTGCCAAGTCGACTTCGACAAAGAGCAAGCCTCTGATTGATATCGGCAATACGCTCGCCGGAGACTTTGACGGTTTGCCGGCGGACATGTCGGTCGACGAACTCGCCCGGCTCCTCGCGGCGGTTCGAGCCCAGGCGCAGGGCAAAACCGGGGACAAGGACGGCGATGCACCCGGGATTGAAATCAAGGGGCTCGACCCGAAACTGAAAGCAGAGCTTGCCAAGGCATTGGCAACCGTCCGCGACAGGAAGACGGCGGAAGAGAGCGACCAGACGACGGTGGAGCCCGGTTCTGCGGAAGAGGCCGAGACCGACACGCAGGCAGGCGACCTCATCGACCTACTCAAGTTGCTGGCCGGCGGTGATGCTCTGAATGCGGGTCCGGAAGACGTCAAGGTAAAGACCGATAAGACTGACAAGGACGACCTGAAGCTGAAAATGGCGGATGTCGCGTCCCCCCTGGCGACCGCAGGCGACCAGCCGGATGCGTCCAGTTCGGAAGGCGGACAGTCTGAGGGCGAGCGGGATTTCCGTTTCGTCAGGGCGGACGGCAAGGGGCAGCCGCTCCTGCTGCGCAGTGATGGGCCTGGCGGACCCGAACAGTCCGAGCAGAAGACCATCGAGACGGTCACCGTCGTCGACAGCCGCCGTTACCTCGCGCCCGTTTCCAGCACCAATGCTGCCTCGATCACGGCGGCCATGGTCGGTGATGGTGAATGGGTATCGGCCATGTCGCCGGGCTCGGAGCTTGCCAATGCCGCAGCCCAGTCCAGCCAGGGCAAGGTCGTGCACACGCTGAAACTTCAGATGACACCGATCGAGCTTGGCAGCGTTACGGCGACCTTGCGGCTCTCGGGCGAAGAGCTCAGCGTTCAGCTGACCGTCGACAACCCAGCGGCCTTGCGGCAGCTGACCAACGACCAGAGCGACATCCTCAAGGCGCTCCGGGCACAAGGGCTCGTGGTGGACCAGGTTCAGGTGAACATGCAGGTGGCTTCGACCGATCGCAGCGCCGATACCGGCCAAAACGCTTCCCAGGGCCAGCAATCCGGCCAGCAAGCCTCCCAATCAGGAAGCCAGGGTGGAAGTGAACGTCAGCAAAGTGGTGGGACGACAGGAAGTGGAGCGAGAGCAGCAGATGAGCGTGTGGTTCAAGCGACGGACACTGCAGCTGCCGACGCTAGCGGCTCTCGCCCTGATCAGCTGTACCTCTGAAGCAGCTGCCAATCGCGGAGCCTGTGAAGGCGCCATCAGTGCCGCATCTGCCAAATATGGTATCCCGGAAGGCATCCTCTACTCGGTCGGCCTGACGGAGACCGGACGAAAGGGAAGCCTGCAACCCTTCGCCATGAACGTCGAGGGCAAGGCGCATTATTTCGACGGGCTGGAGGACGCCTTGCAAGCTTTCCAGAACGCCCGAGAAAACGGCGCGGTTCTGATCGATGTGGGCTGCATGCAGATCAATCAGCATTTCCATGGGGAGCATTTTACGAGTGTCGAAGCCATGTTCGACCCGAGGCGCAACGTGGAATATGCCGCACGTTTCCTCAGTGACCTGCACAATCGCCACGAAACCTGGACGATGGCCGTCGCCAGATATCACGCAGGCCCGAACAATGACCCGGCTCAGAAGCGGTATGTCTGCCGCGTGATTGCCAATCTGGTGGCCACTGGCTACGGAAACTGGACTCCTAATGCGCGACAATTTTGCGGTGAATAGCAACCCTTGATTGTTTGACAGCCTTGATTGTGCCGATTTGCAAATTGTGGCGAGACTGCGATCAAGAAGGCATTAGCAAGACCTTGTGCGAAGCTTGCGTTAACTTTTCCACTAAAAATTTGTGCCATGGAATGCGTTGAGCCACTATATCTAGTTCAAATCGGCACCAAAAGGTTAATCAATCGTTAATAACTATGGTTAAGATCTCCTAGTTGTTCATGAATCCCCCGATTCGTACCCATGGTGCATCGAAACACCACACTGATTCGGAGGCGGCTGAATGATCGTCGTGGTAGATGAGCGCGAGCTCGTGAAAGACGGATACACTTCACTATTTGGGCGCGAGGGGATTCCCTCGACCGGATTCGACCCTCGCGAGTTCGGCGAATGGGTCAATACGGCGGCAGACAGCGACATCGCTGCCGTCGAAGCATTCCTGATTGGTCAGGGCGAGGAAACCCTGGAATTGCCACGTGCAATCCGTGACAGGACCCAGGCCCCGGTCATCGCGGTCAGCGATCACCCTTCACTCGAAGCCACTCTCGCACTGTTCGACTGCGGCGTCGACGACGTTGTTCGCAAGCCCGTGCATCCACGGGAGATCCTGGCGCGTGCTGCGGCGATCCGCCGACGGCTGCGGGCGATCACCAACTTCACCGAGATCGGGCCGATCAAGGTCTTCTCCGACGGTCGCGATCCCGAGATCGCCGGCGACGTCTTCCCATTGCCGCGCCGTGAGCGCCGCATCCTGGAATATTTGGTCTCCAACCGCGGTCGTCGCGTTTCCAAGACCCAGATCTTCAACGCGATCTACGGTATCTTCGATGAGGAAGTCGAAGAAAACGTCGTCGAAAGCCACATCTCCAAGCTTCGCAAGAAGCTTCGCAAGAAGCTCGGTTTCGACCCCGTCGATTCCAAACGCTTCCTCGGCTACTGCATCGACTGGAGCTGATTTCTACACTGCGGCCGCCCTTGTGCGGCCGCAGTTTTTTCGTCGCGGCGAGACGGAAAAACAGCGGGCCCCTCCAACCAGACAGCTTCACGCAAGGCCCACCTCATACTCTCCCAATCGACTACAAAACGAGGATTTTGACATGAGCCTTTACGGAACCATGCGAACGGGTGTCTCCGGCATGAATGCCCAGTCGAACCGGCTGAGCACTGTCGCAGACAACATCGCCAATTCCAGCACCGTCGGCTATAAAAAGGCCTCGGTTCAATTTTCATCCATGATTTTGCCGGCCACCAACGGCGCCTACAATTCCGGTGGCGTCGAGACCGACGTGCGCTATTCGATTTCGAGCCAGGGCACCTTCAGCTACACGACCTCCGAGACGGACCTCGCCATCAATGGCGACGGCTTCTTCATCGTGAAGGGTGATGACGGCACTCCCTATATGACCAGAGCAGGCTCTTTCGTTTTGCAGGAAGACGGCACGCTCAAGAACACGGCCGGATACACGCTCCAGGGTTATGAATACGATTCCACCGCTGATCCGACGATCGTCGTTAACGGATTTGACGGTCTCGAGCCGGTCGATCTCTCCGGATCCGGCATCTCGGCCGTGCCTTCGACAACGGGCGTTTTGAACGTCAACCTGCCGAACTCCGTAGCCGTTGGTGGGACCCAGACGACCTCACTCAAGGTCTACGACAGTCAGGGCACCAGCCGTCTGATCACCTTCACCTATGAGAAGCTGGCCGACAACCAGTGGGAAGTGTCAGCCGTGGAGGCTGACGGCGGCACCACTGTCGTCACACCGACCCTGCTTGAGTTTGACACGAATGGTAATTTGATTGCTCCGGTTCCGCCGCAGCTTGACATCCTGACCTACGCCGTCGGTGGTGCTACGGTCGAGAACATCGCTGTCGATATCGGCAACACCACGCAGCTCGCCTCCGACTTCTCGGTCGAAGAGGGTGATGCAAACGGCAATGCCGCCTCGAAGGTCAAGGGCTACGAGATCGACGACAAGGGTGTCGTATCCATCGCCTACGAAAACGGCGACCTGGTTCCGAAGTTCCGCGTCGCTCTCGCAAGCGTCCAGAGCCCGGACAATCTCAATCCCGTTGCCGGCAACATGTACACCCAGTCGAACGATTCGGGTGTCGTCATCCTCGGCTACGCCGGCTCCAGCGGCTTTGGCACGATCCTCTCCGGCGCACTTGAAGACTCCAATGTGGACGTCGCAGAAGAACTGACGGCCATGATCGAGTCACAGCGGAATTACACCGCAAACTCCAAGGTTTTCCAGACCGGCTCCGAGTTGATGGAAGTCCTGGTCAACCTGAAGAGATAATCGAAAGAGTAGGTTAGTCCTATGTCGCTTGCATCGTCGCTCAATACGGCCAATTCGATTTTCCGGAATACGTCCCAGCAGACGTCCGTAATCTCGACGAACATCGCCAACACCGGCAACGAAAACTACGTTCGCCGTGATGCGGTGGTTACGCAGACCGTATACGGCTTTTCATCGGTGCAGAACGAGCGGTCGCAGCAGATGGCTCTGCTGCGGCAGATGTCATCCTCGACGGCGCAGCAGAGCGCGCAGTCCACCCTGCTCGACGGACTGACCACACTTTCCGATGCGCTCGGCGGCAACGACTACGAACTGTCGCCCTCCGCCTATCTTGCGAACCTGCAGAGCAGTCTGCAATCCTTCGCGGCGTCTCCAGGCGAGTATGCGCTTGCCTCCACGGTCGTGACGGATGCGATCGACGTGGTCAACTCGCTCAACAATGCGACTGCCACCACGCAGGAACTGCGCGAAGACACCGACGCTCAGATGTTCGAGCAGGTGGACAAGCTGAACAAGCTGCTCGCCGAGTTCAAGATCGTCAACGACACCGTGGTCCGACAGACGGCGACCGGCGGCAATGCCGACGACTATCTCGATCGGCGTGACACGCTCCTCAAGGAGATCTCCGCGATCGTCGGTGTCTCCGTGAACATGCGCGACAACAGCGACATGGTCCTCTACACCTATGATGGCACGACGCTGTTCGAAACCGATCCGCGCGAAGTCAGCTTCGTGCGCACCTATACCTACGACTCTACCGTCTCCGGCAATGCGATTTACATCGATGGCACGGCGGTCCGGGCGGGTGTCGGTGGAAACACGGATGGCCAGGGTTCGCTTGCCTCGCTGGTCCAGATCCGCGACGTCATTGCCCCCACCTTCCAGACCCAGCTCGATGAAATTGCTCGTGGCCTGATCGAAGCCTTCCAGGAAGTCGATACGGGTGGCGGCGGCGAGCTGCCCGGACTGTTCACCTGGCCCACTGGCACGGTTCCGGCAACGGGAACCGTCGAGCCCGGTCTCGCAGCGCTGATCCAGGTCAATCCGGCTGTTCGTTCCGATGCCGGTGGCGACCCGATGCTGATCCGCGACGGCGGCATCAACGGCGCCGCCTATGTCCAGAACGTGGATGGTTCGTCGGGTTTCACCGACCTCATCAACTCGTATGTGGATGAACTCGCTGCCAATCGCAGCTTCTCCGCAGATGCCGACTTGAAGACAGATGCCAGCGTTCTGTCTTTCGCCAGCAACTCGATCGGCTGGCTCGAAGAGCTTCGGTCGAATGCGACGACGGCCAACGAAAACAAGCAGGCGCTCTACGAGCGTACCTTCCAGACTTACTCTTCCAAGACGGCCGTCAGCCTCGACGAAGAGCTCTCACTCCTGCTCGATGTAGAGCAGTCCTACAAGGCCGCGGCCAAGCTCGTTTCCACTGTTGACGAGATGCTGAAGGCCGTTCTCGAAATGGCGGGGTAATCCCTGATGTCGACAGCCAGCGTTTCCAACCTCTCGACCCAGACGTCCATGCGCCTGACGATCCGGCAGGCGCAGAACGAACTTCTGAAGGCGCAGCAGGAGGTCAGCACCGGGTTTTACGCTGATATCGGCGCGGAACTCGGCAGCAAGACATCGACGGTTGTCGACCTCAATCGCGAGAGCCTCCGGCTGACCTCGATGATCAACAACAATTCCATCGCAACCCAGCGGCTTTCCGCCTCTCAGGAGGCGCTGAAGCAGATTGCCACCGCTGCGGAAGAGATGAACAACGCGCTGATCACGATCTCCGGTTCGTCCAACAGCGACACGATCAATACGACGATCATGACCGTCAGCAATTCCCTGTCGACCATGACCAGCATGGCCAATCAGGCGGCCAACGGCGAATTCCTGTTCGCCGGCATCAACACCGACGTCAAGCCGATCGAAGAATACACCGAGACGTCTGCAGCAAAGACCGCTTTCGACAATGCCTTCACGGCCTATTTCGGCTTCCCGCCGACCGATACGGCCGGCACGGCGACCATCGCGCCGGATGGCGGCGCCCCGAGCATGGAAGACTTCATCACGTCCGTGCTCGAGCCGATGTACACCGGGGCTGATTGGAACACCGATTGGTCGAGCGCCACGGACCAGGCGATGACGAGCCGGATCACCCAGTCGGAAACGGTCCAGACGTCGACGTCTGCCAACGAAAACGGCTTCCGCTACTTTGCGCTCGCGGCCATCGTGACCAAGGAACTGATGACGATCGGTACTCCCGCCAACGCGGTCACCGTCGCGATCAACAGGGCCATCGATTACACCGGCCGCGCCATCACCGGCATCAACTCTACCCGCTCGGAACTCGGTCTTTCGGAAAACCGCGTCGAGAAGGCGGATGCCTCGCTCAGGATCCAGGTCGACATCATCGAGACCAGCCTGTCGAGCAAGATTGAAGTAGATGCGTACGAAGCGTCGACTCGCGTTAACTCTCTGCTTTCCATGGTGGAAGCATCCTACACGCTGACATCGAAGATCCAGGCGTTGAGTCTTGTAAACTACCTTTGATGAGCAAAGGGTGAAATGAAACTGAAGGGCAACTGAATGTACCAGTTCTCATATGCCGAAATCATGGAAGATGGCGTCGCTGACGCCAAGGAGCGCGAACGGCAGGCCCTTGACCGTTGCATCCAGCTTCTGAGCGCGGCCCGGGAGAAGAAGGGCTACTCCCGCGAAGCGATCGAAGCTCTGTTTTACACTCGCCGTGTTTGGGTCCGGCTGATCGAAGATCTGCAAAACCCCGAGAACCAGCTGGGCGCCGAAATACGCGCCAATCTGATTTCCATCGCCATCTGGATTTTGAAAGAGTGTGACCGGATCCGTAAGCGTGAGTCCGAGAACTTCCAGGGCATAATCGACGTGACAACCATCATCAGGGATGGACTTAAATGAAGAGCACTTTGCGCATCTCGCTCAAGTCGGGCGAACGTATTTTTATCAACGGAGCGGTTCTGCGCGTCGACCGCAAGGTTGCCCTCGAGTTCCTGAACGATGTGACCTTCCTGCTTGAGAACCACGTTCTGCAGCCGGAACAGGCCACCACGCCCCTGCGTCAGCTCTATTTCATCGCCCAGATGATGTTGATCAATCCGGAAGGCAAGGACCAGTCGCTCGCGATGTTCCGCAAGTCGGTCATCATGCTGCTGTCCTGCTTCGAAAACGAGGAAATCCTCGCCGAACTGAAGCGCATTGACGGCATGGTATCCTCGGGACGCGCCTTTGATGCCCTGAAGGCCATCCGCCAGCTCTACCCGATCGAGGACCGGATCCTGAACAATCAGGAAATGGCGCCGGCGACGATCGAACAGATCCGTAAGGAAATAGCACCATGGCGATAGATCCGGTAACCGGCGCCACGAGCACGACCACCACGTCGTCGACCTCGAACAGCACGGCCGGTCAGGCCGCTGAGAAGGCGTCGATCGATTATGACAGCTTCCTGAAGCTTCTCATCGCCCAGATGAAGAACCAGGATCCGACCGATCCGATGGACGCCAGCGAACAGATTTCCCAGCTGGCGACCTTCTCGCAGGTCGAACAGTCGATCCAGATGAACTCGAACCTCGAGACGCTGATCACCGGCAATGCCTTGACGAACGCGTCTTCCTACATCGGCAAGACGATCACCAGCGCCGATGAAAAGACCAGCGGTATCGTGGCCTCGGTCCGGGTTTACAGTGATACGATGATTGCCACCACGACGGATGGCAAGGAAATCCCGATCATTGTCGGCGTGCGCGTCGGCACCAAGCCGGATGTCACGACCCAGACAGCCGGCACCTGATATGCTAGGCCTTTCGGAGTGGAGGGCATGATTCGCCGCTCCGAAAGGATATCGTCTCATGAATGAGGCAGACGCTCTCGACATCTTGCAGGCCGCGATCTGGACGATCATCATCGCCTCGGGCCCGGCAGTGGCCGCCGGCATGATCGTGGGTGTCGTCATCGCCCTGATCCAGGCGCTGACCCAGGTCCAGGAAATGACGCTGACCTTCGTGCCGAAGATCCTGGCGATCATGATCACCATCGGCATTTCCGCTCCCTTCGTCGGTGCGCAGATCAATCTCTTCACGACCCTCGTCTTTTCGCGAATACAGTCCGGCTTCTAGCGCCGCCGGTCTGACACCCTCGCGCAAGCTTCGACCACTATCTCTGGGAAGCAGACTGCCGGAAGCATGACCTTCCGGATGACTTCTCATGAAGAGATGGAATGGACATGGCGCAACCACCTGCACTCGTAATCCCGAAGGTAAGCCCGAGCGGGCGTGACATCGGATTCGCGTTCGGGATCGTGATGATCCTGTGCATCCTCTTCCTGCCGATCCCGCCATTTCTGATCGATGTCGGCCTCGCATTCTCGATTGCGCTGTCGGTCCTCATCCTGATGGTGTCCCTCTGGATCCAGCGCCCACTCGATTTCTCGTCCTTCCCGACCATCCTGCTGATCGCCACCATGATCCGTCTGTCGCTCAACATCGCGACGACGCGTGTGATCCTGTCGCATGGCCATGAAGGGCACGGGGCGGCCGGCGGTGTCATCGAAGGCTTTTCCACCCTTGTCATGGGGGGGGACTTCGTCATCGGTCTGATCGTCTTCATGATCCTGATCACGGTCAACTTCATCGTCATCACCAAGGGCGCCACCCGTATCGCGGAAGTCGGCGCCCGCTTCACCCTCGATGCCATCCCAGGCAAGCAGATGTCGATCGACGCCGACCTGTCCGCCGGCATCATCGACGAGAAGGAAGCCCAGCACAGGCGCCGTGAACTGGAGCAGGAAAGTTCCTTCTTCGGTGCCATGGACGGTGCGTCGAAATTCGTGCGTGGCGATGCGATTGCGGGCCTCATCATCACCGCGATCAATGTCGTCGGCGGCATCATCATCGGCTACTTCCGCCACGGCATGGAGCTGGGTGAAGCGGCGGACGTCTTCGTCAAGCTATCCGTCGGCGACGGTATCGTCTCGCAGGTTCCGGCTCTGATCGTTTCGCTCGCGGCCGGCCTTCTGGTCTCTCGCGGTGGCACGCCCGGTTCGACCGACCAGGCCGTCGTCAACCAGCTGAGCGGCTATCCGCGCGCCCTTTTCGTCGCTGCAGCCCTGATGGGCGCGCTTGCCCTGGTGCCGGGTCTGCCCCTCATTCCCTTCGCCGCCCTCGGTGGCCTCATGGCCTTCGGCGCCTGGTTCATTCCGCGCCAGCTTGAAGCCGAGAGCAAGCTGAAGCGTGAGACCGAGGAAAAGAAGGTCATCCAGAACAAGGAAGCCGAGAAGGATTCGGTCAAGTCTGTCCTCAAGACCTCGGAAATCGAACTGGCCCTCGGCAAGCTCGTCTCGACACGCCTGCTCGGCGCTCACCAGGAACTCGCCTTCCGCGTCGGCAAGATGCGCAAGAAGTTTGCCAGCCAATACGGTTTCGTGGTTCCCGAAATCAAGGTGACCGACGATATCGCGATCCCGGAAAAGGCCTACCAGATCCGCATTCACGGCACGACGGTAGCATCGAACAACCTGCGTGTCGGCGAAGTTCTCGTCGTCACGGGGTCCGGCCGCAAGCCGAACGTGCCCGGCGACGAGATCCGCGAACCCGCCTTCGGCATGCCGGCGGTTTCTGTCCTCGAAACCTTCACCGAGGAATTGAAGCGCGAGGGCTTCCACCCGATCGACAACGTCTCGGTCGTTCTGACGCATGTCTCGGAAGTCATTCGAAACAACCTGCCGCAGCTCCTGTCCTACAAGGACGTCAAGGTGCTCATCGATCGCCTCGATCCGGAATACAAGAAGCTTGCCGACGAGATCTGCTCGTCGCACATGTCCTATTCGGGTCTGCAGGCGGTGCTGAAACTGTTGCTCGCCGAGCGGGTCTCGATCCGCAACCTGCATCTCATCCTAGAAGCCGTCGCAGAACTCGCGCCGCATGTCCGCAAGACCGAACAGATCGTCGAACATGTCCGCGTGCGCATGGCCCAGCAGCTCTGCGGCGACCTGACCGACAACGGCGTGCTGCGCGTTCTGCGACTCGGCTCCAAGTGGGACCTCGTCTTCCACCAGGCACTGAAGCGCGACGCCAAGGGCGAAATCGTCGAATTCGACATCGATCCGCGCAGCCTGGAAGAGTTTTCCGAGCAGGCCAGCCAGGTTATCCGTGAATTCATGGATCGTGGCCTGCCCTTCGTTCTTGTCACGTCGCCCGAAACGCGGTCCTATGTGCGCATGATCATCGAACGACTCTTTGCCACCCTGCCGGTTCTCTCCCATGTGGAACTCGCCAAGGGCATCGAGATCAAGATTTTGGGCTCCATTTCATGATTTCTGACCCGCAGGGGACTGTGCTGGTGCTGTTTGCGATCTTCTGTCGCATTGGCGCCTGCATCATGACCCTGCCGGGCTTCTCCTCTGCCCGCATCTCGGTGACGGTGCGGTTCTTCCTGGCCTTCGCCGTCTCCATGGCCATGACGCCGCTTCTTTTCGACTCGCTCTACCCGAGCGTTTCCGTCGGCGGTGCAACGCTCGTCGGCGTCATCGTCGCCGAAATCCTGATCGGCATGATGTATGGTCTGGTGCCGCGCCTCTACGTGCTGGGGCTGCAGTTTACCGGCTCGATCGTTTCCATGGCGATCGGCCTCAACACGCCGGGCGCGACGGATATCATGGAGGACACGTCCGAAAACCAGATGACCAACCTGATTTCCTTCGGCGGTCTTCTTCTGCTGTTCATGATGGATTTCCATCACGTCGTGTTTCGCGCGCTGGTCGATTCCTACACTGTCATGCCCCTGGGCGGCATGCCGGACAGCCAGAAGATGCTGATCACGCTGACCGACACCCTGTCGCAGACCTTCATGCTGATGCTGCGTCTGGCGAGCCCCTTCATGATCTTCGGGTTGATGTTCAACGTCGCCGTCGGTCTCGTGAACAAGCTCGCGCCGCAGGTTCCGGTCTTCTACATCTCGACGCCATACCTGCTCCTGGGCGGCCTCGTGCTGGTCTATTTCACCATCGCGGCCATGGTCATGCAGTTTGCCCAGTATTTCCCGATGATCTTCAACTTCTGACGAGGACGCAGTGGGACCGCACAAGAAATCCGACAAGCTGAAGCGCCTCGTGGCCGTGCAGCGCCATATGGAGCGCATGGCGGAAAGCGATCTCGGCATCACAGCCCAGCGCATCGAGGAAAATGCCCGCTCGATGGATACCGTGATGGACGCCATCGGCTCCCTCGACCCGCTGCACCGTCTCTTCGCGCAGAATTATGCCGATCGTTTCGATCGCCTGTCGAATACGGACAAGCAGTTGCATGGTCTCCAGCAGGTTCAGGAAATGAAGCTCATGCGCGAGCGCGCCAAGGGCGATCGCCTGGAAGAGAACATGAAGGATGCGCGCGACCACGAAGAGCGCCAGCGCGACGACGATGCCATCTACGACCTCATCGACATCAAGTTTGCCACACCAGCCTCCAGCAAGCTTCACGAGTGATAGTCGCCTCGAACCGAAATCGAGGATGTCACCGTGGCCATTTCTCCTCCGAGCGATCTGGTGCTGGACGTAGTCCGCGCCGCTGATCCTGCACAAGTTGCCGCCGCCCAGGAACAGTTGAAGACCAACCGCGCGAACTTCATGGCGACCAGTCTCGCCGAAAAGGGCGCTGGCTTTGGCGCAACCGTGGACATCCTGAACCGGACCACGAATGCCGCGCGCACCGAAGCGATGGCGGAGAAGACCGAAGACGTCGGCAAGCCGCCGAAGATCTATCGCGATTTCGAAGCCGTCTATCTCACCAATTTCGTCCAGAGCATGCTGCCGGACGAGAGTGAGGAAGTCTACGGCAAGGGCAATTCCGGTGAGATGTGGAAGAGCATGATGGCCGAGCAACTTGGCTCGACCATAGCCGATTCCGGTGGCGTCGGCATCGCCCAGCAAATGTATGAAGAGGCGCTCCAGCGTGTGCGCGGACAAGATAGCGTCAACGCCGCAACCGACGAGACCGACCGCGGACTGGCGATGAGCTGGGTAACGGATCTCGAGCGCCGCACCCTGGGTGCCGGCGCTGACACCAAGAACTGATCAATTTTCGAAAGACAGGGCAGAATTTCATGGAAGTTGTTTCGAGCGAATACCGCGTGAAGACGGTGCTGAGCCGTCTGGAGCGCATCATCGACAATGAGAACGAACGGATCGGCAAGGATCCCGAGTTCGACTTCAAGGTCTCCAACGCGCACAAGAGCCGGTGCCTCTATGAGCTCACCATGCTCTTCCGGGACACGGATCCGCGCGAATTCGCCGTGAATTATGTCGAGCAACTCCATGTTCTCAAGGAGAAGCTCGCGCTCAACGCTCGTCGTGTCGAAGCACATCTCTCCGCCGTGCGTGCGGTCGCCGATCTCCTGAAGAACGCGGTTCGCGATGCCGATGGTGACGGCACCTATTCTCAGGAACAGTTCCAGTTCAGCGAATTCTGATGGGCAAGTTACTCGGAATCGGCCTTTGGGTCTGTATTGTGACGCTGGGAGCCGTCTACGGCTCGATCTATCTGGCGACAGCCCCGGCCGGCCCGAGTGAGGAAGACGTCAAGAAGGCGGCCCTGGAGTTGATCCGGGGCGAGCCTATTACGATACCCGTAATCGGTGGCGGCGATGTCACCGGATACTTCCTCGCCCGCATTTCCTTCATGATGGACAAGGAAAAGGTCAAGGGACAGGTCTTGCCCACGACCGAGCTGATGACTGACCAGCTCTTCACGCTGCTTGTCGGCAACAAGATGGTCGACATCGGCAATGTCGCGAGCTTCGACGTCAACAATTTCCGCGAGAAGATCAAGACGGAGATGAATGCTCGCCTCGGCGAAGGCATGGTGGATCAGGTCCTCATCGAGCAGCTCGACTACGTTTCCAAGGAAGCGGCCCGCAAGTCGGCGGATGGCGGCTCCAGGCCGATGGAGATGACGACCGTGGTGGAGGGTGAGAAGGTCGAGGAACAGCCGGCTTCCTCCGGTCACTGACGTCGACAATCGAGGTGTTTCCACCCGCCGCCGTGGTTAATCTGTAGTTGACAGCAAGCCGACAATTTCCGTTTCGGTTTTCACGCGAATTTCAGTTCCCCCTGATAGGGTCCGCCGGATCGATCCTCGGGACCCGCCATGTCAGCTTCATCGTCGTCAGCATTGAAACACCCGGCCGAGCCCCCGCTGGCCGGGCCTGATCCGAAGGCCATTCCCGTCCTGCCGGTCCTTGGCATGCCGGTCCATGATCTCGGCTGGAACCAAGCGCTGGCGCTTCTCGAGCAGAAGCTCACTGCGCGGAACGGCTTCACGCATATCGCTTTCCTCAACGCCAACAATGCGAATGTCATGGTGCGCGATCTAGAATATCGCGACGTGCTGGGGCGTTGCCTCGTTTTGCCGGATGGTATCGGCGTCGATATCGCCGCGCATTTCCTGCATGGCGGCCGGTTTACGGCCAATCTCAACGGCACTGATTTTGTACCCGCATCGTTGACCTTCATCGCCAAACCGCTGCGTATCGGTCTTCTGGGCGCGACGTCGGAAGTGCTGCAAGCCGCAGCGGTGAACTTCCGCAAGCACACGCCGTGGCACGAGTTCATCGAGATTTCGGATGGTTACTTCGATCGCGCCGATCCGGTCCTGATCCTGAAGCGCATCGAGATGGCCCGCATCGACCTGCTTCTGGTCGCTATGGGTACGCCGCTGCAGGAGAAGTGGGTCGACAGACACCTTTCCGCCGATCATGCGCGTGTTGTGATCAGCGTCGGCGCCTTGCTCGATTTCGTGTCCGGTCGGGTTGCGCGGGCACCCCGCTGGGTTCGCCGGCTTCGCGCCGAATGGCTTTTCCGCCTGTGGCTCGAACCCTCACGCCTTTGGCGGCGCTACATCCTCGGCATTCCTGTCTTCCTGGGCCATGTCGTAAGCCACCGGCTCCGCCAGTCGCCGGCGCCGCGCGCCTGAGCAAACAGGCAGCTCCCACCTTGCAATATGCCGCATTTTGACAGCATAGGACGGTGACAGGCAATCGGTGCCCCTGCGTTGGCGCTAGCTTGCTCGGAGTTTGAGACGGGGATGAGAGCACAGTGACCACGGTAATCGATGGAAAGGCCGCCGCCGCTTCGGTGATCGATGCGGTAACCGCAGCGGCAACCGGGCTGGAGACATCCGGCCACCGCAAGCCGGGTCTCGCGGTCGTCATTGTCGGCAATGATCCGGCAAGCCACGCCTATGTCGGCGCAAAAAGCCGCATGGCCAAGCAGTGCGGCTTCAACTCCATCCAGCACACGCTTCCCGAGGATACCGCTCAAGCTGACCTGATGGCGCTGGTCGCCTCTCTGAATGCCGACCCAGATGTCGACGGCATTCTCGTTCAACTTCCGCTGCCGAAACATCTCGACAGCGAGACGGTCATACAGTCGATCCTGCCTGAAAAGGACGTCGACGGTCTGCACATCGTCAATGCCGGCAAGCTCGCGACCGGCGACTTGAAAACCGGGCTTCTTTCCTGCACGCCGGCCGGCGCAATGATTCTGGTGCGCCAGATCCACGGCAAGGACCTGTCCGGCCTGAATGCCCTTGTCATAGGCCGCTCCAACTTGTTCGGCAAGCCGATGGCGCAGCTGCTGCTCAATGCAAACGCCACAGTCACGATCGGCCATTCGAGAAGCCGTGATCTGCCGGAACTTGCGCGCCAGGCGGATATCCTCGTCGCCGCCGTCGGACGCGCCGAAATGGTCAAGGCCGACTGGCTGAAGCCGGGAGCCACCGTCATCGATGTCGGCATCAACCGCGTTGCGGCGCCTGAGAAGGGCGAGGGGAAGTTCAAGTTGGTAGGTGACGTCGCCTTTGCCGAATGCCAACCCGTCGCCAAGGCCATCTCGCCGGTTCCGGGCGGTGTCGGCCCCATGACCATCGCCATGCTGATGGCAAACACCGTGATTGCCGCTCATCGCCGGGCGGGGATGGCCGCGCCTAGCTTCTGACGGATTATGCCGGTCGCCGTGCTCAGGCCGGCGCCGGCCCGGTCGAGGCCCGTACCACCAGTTCCACCTTCCACAACTCCTGTTCCGGCAATGCCGGCTCGCTCTGGCTGATCATCGCGATCAGGCGTTCGCCGACCCGCTTTCCCGCCGCGCGCAGCGATGAACGCGTGGTGGTGAGCGGCGTCGAGAAATTCTCTGGCTTCAGCAGCGGCAACTCGTCGTCATGCGCAATCAACGAAATATCGGTGCCGAGTTTCAGCCCATACTCGTTCATCGCCCTGACTGCGCCGAGCGCCAGAACGGTACTGGCACACAGAACAGCGGTCGGCCGGTCCGGACAAGCCAGGATTTCCTTCATCCCGCGATAGCCCTGTTCGTCCCCCATGAAGCTATGTCGCACGTGGCGCGGGTCGAGGAGGAATCCCTTCTCGGCCAGTGCCCTTTCGGTCCCGAGCCGGCGCCGGTGGGCGAAATCCAGCTCGGCCGGCCCATTCAGGAGCGCCATTCGCTTGTGGCCGAGCTGCAGCAGAAAGCGGGTGGCGTCGTAGAAGGCGCCTTCATTGTCGACGTCGAGGAAGGGATAGTCGAGGCTTCGCCCGAAGGAGCGGCCATGCACGATGAAGGGCAGGGAGAGCGACTGAGCCATCGCGATCCGCGGGTCGTTCTCGCGGATATAGGCGAGGTAATAGCCGTCGACACTCCCGCTCGCCACCAGCCAGCGGATCGCCTGCGCCTCGTCTTCGGCCCGGGACGGCATGATGACGAAATGGAAATCCTGGACGATCGATGCCTCGGCGAGACCACTCTGGAATTCGGCGAAATGCATGTCCGAACTGTGGTCTGGAGAAATGGGCATGATCAGACCGATCGAGCCAGCCTTGCCTGTCGCAAGCCTCTGGGCAGCGCGGTTCGGGCGATATCCGGTTTCCTTCGCGGCCTTCAAGACCCGTTGGCGCGTATCCTCGTTGACCTCGGGATAGCCGTTGAGTGCGCGGCTGATCGTCGTCTGCGACAGCCCGAGCATCTGGGACAGTTCTTTCAGGTTCACTGCGGATTTCCTCTCCTCACCTGGCCGCAAACCTCCTCCGCTTACGGCCAAAGCGCTTCGAATATGGCGCACAGGCTGGCCTTGCGACAAGAGAAATCTGAGTGCCGATAAGGCATTTGCATCAGGATGATTAGCCTCGTGCGTCTATTTGCGGCAACTGCGGAAAATATCCTTGACTCGCGATGGAACCCAATGTGATGAAATAGGGGCCAAAGCGCTTTGAGGAAAATGCGCTGACCAAGGACGTTTGGCCGTCCGATGTGATGGGAGGTATATCACATGAAGAAAACGTTTTTGATGACCGTGGCGGCTGCCGCGCTCTTGGCCGGCACCGTTGCCGCGCAGGAACTCAAATTTGCTCCGGGTGAAGATGCCAAGTTTAACTGGGCCAGCTTCGAGGAATTCAAGGCCGCGAACAGCAGCCTGAACGGTCAGTCGATGACCATCTTCGGCCCCTGGCGCGGCGAAGACCAGATTCTCTTCGAAAGCATTCTCGCCTATTTCGAAAACGCAACCGGCGTCGACGTCCAGTATTCGTCCTCTGAAAACTACGAACAGCAGATCGTCATCGACACGCAGGCGGGCAGCCCGCCGAACGTCGCGATTCTGCCGCAGCCTGGCCTGATCGCCGACCTCGCCTCCAAGGGGCAGCTCACGCCGCTGGGTGACGAAACAAAGTCCTGGCTGCTCGAGAACTACTCGGCTGGCCAGTCCTGGGTGGACCTGTCCACCTACAAGGGTCAGGACGGCAACGCCGCCCTCTACGCTTTCCCCTACAAGATCGACGTGAAGTCGCTGGTCTGGTACGTGCCCGAGAACTTCGAGGACGCCGGCTACGAAGTCCCGAAGACCATGGAAGAGCTGAAGGCTCTGACCGAAAAGATCGTCGCCGACGGCGGCACGCCCTGGTGCATCGGCCTCGGCTCCGGCGGTGCGACCGGCTGGCCGGCGACCGACTGGGTAGAAGACATGATGCTGCGCACACAGCCGGCCGATGTCTACGACAAGTGGGTCACCAACGAAGTCAAGTTCAACGATCCGGCCGTCGTCGCCGCGATCGATGAGTTCGGTTTCTTCGCCCGCAATGACAAGTTCGTGGATGGCGGCTCCAAGGCCGTTGCTTCCACCGACTTCCGCGACAGCCCGAAGGGTCTCTTCGGCGCGCCGCCGAAGTGCTACCTGCATCACCAGGCTTCGTTCATCCCGTCCTTCTTCCCGGAAGGCACCGTGGTCGGTGAAGACGCAGACTTCTTCTACATGCCGCCTTATGCCTCCAAGGCCGACCTCGGCAACCCGGTTCTCGGTGCCGGCACGCTCGCCATGATCGCCAAGGACAGCCCGGCTGCCCGCGCGTTCATCGAGTTCCTGAAGACCCCGATCGCGCACGAACTCTGGATGGCGCAGTCGAGCTTCCTGACGCCGTTCAAGGGCGCCAACAAGGAAACCTATGCCAACGCCCCGATGGCAAAGCAGGGTGACATTCTGCTGAATGCGACCACCTTCCGCTTTGACGGTTCCGACCTGATGCCGGGCAAGATCGGCGCTGGCGCATTCTGGACCGGTATGGTTGATTACTCCGGTGGTAAGGCCGCAGCAGATGTCGCAGCCGACATCCAGAAGGCGTGGGACGGGCTGAAGTAAGCCCGCAACCGACCGCAATTCGCCGGGCCGCGTCTTTGAGATGTGGCCCGGTCGTCGATACACAAGAACAAATGCCCCGGGCGCCTTTGGGCGACGCGGAGTGATCGACAGGGAGGGGACATCTTGGAACAGTTACTCTTTGCACTGCTGACGATCGTCGTCGGCGTCGCGGCAGCCATCGGCTATTTCTACGGCTCGAACCTGCTGCTGGACCGCATCTTTCCATCGCGCATCGCTGATACGACCAAGGCTTCGGCCAACTTGCGCCGCGCGGCTCTCATACGCCCTTGGCTGTTTCTCGGGCCGGCGCTCGTCTCGCTGACGATCTATCTGGTCTATCCGCTCTTCTCGTCGATCGCCTATTCCTTCATGGATCGCGCGGGTGAGAATTACGTCGGGCTCGCGAATTATCGCTGGATGCTGAACGACGCGGAATTCCGCCAGTCGATCTCCAACAACGTGCTCTGGCTGATCGTGGTGCCCGCCGGCTCCACATTCTTCGGCCTAATCATCGCGGCCCTCACCGATCGCATCTGGTGGGGCAATATCGCGAAATCCTTGATCTTCATGCCGATGGCGATCTCCTTCGTCGGCGCCTCCGTCATCTGGAAATTCGTCTATGACTACCGTGATGCCGGCTCCGAGCAGATCGGCATCCTGAACGCAATCGTCATGGCCTTCGGTGGTGAGCCGCAGATCTGGATCTCTCTGCCCTTCTGGAACAACATCTTCCTGATGGTAATCCTGATCTGGATCCAGACCGGTTTCGCCATGGTCCTGCTCTCGGCAGCCCTGCGCGGCATCCCGGAGGAGACCATCGAGGCCGCCGTCATTGACGGTGCCAATCCCTGGCAGATCTTCATCAAGATCAAGGTGCCGCAGATCTGGACGACGATTGCCGTCGTTTGGACCACCATCACCATCCTCGTCCTCAAGGTGTTCGACATCGTTCTCGCCATGACCAATGGTCAGTGGCAGAGCCAGGTTCTGGCGAATCTGATGTTCGATTGGATGTTCCGCGGCGGTGGCGACTTCGGCAAGGGTGCCGCGATCGCCGTCGTCATCATGGTCATGGTCATACCGATCATGATCTGGAACATCCGCAATGCCCGCCGGGAAATGGAAGGACACTGAGATGGTCACGAGAAAACTCTCTCCGCTGACGATCGTCGTCAACCTGACGGTCCTCTTCCTCGTTGTCCTCTGGACGCTGCCCACGGCCGGCCTTTTGATCTCGTCCCTGCGCGACAAGGACCAGATCGTCGCCTCCGGCTGGTGGACGGCACTCGCGACGTCCAGCCAAAACGCCATCTACCGCGCACCGCCCCCGAGCGAGCAGGTTCAGGTAAATGGCGTCTACGTGATCTCCGGAAACGTCTTCGAGGGAGATCCGGGCAACGTCTCGGCCTTCGGCACGAATATCAACAGCCCTGCCGAATACGAGCCGGGCGAGACCATCGAGCGCAACGACGGCAGCAAGCTGACGATCCAGGAAAACGGTGACTTCCGCCTGGAATCCGCGACCGCCTTCGAAGGCACGCGCGGCGATCGCATCTTCTTCACCGCCTCGGTTCCGCCGCGCTTTACGTTGGAAAACTACGAGACCGTTCTGACCGCCGAAGGTCTGGGCAAGTCCTTCCTCAATTCCCTGACCGTTGCCATTCCCTCGACCATCATCCCGATCCTGGTGGCGGCCTTCGCCGCCTATGCGCTCGCCTGGATGAAATTCCCGGGCAAGGCGCTGCTGCTCGCCGTCATCGTCGGCCTGCTCGTGGTGCCGCTGCAGATGTCGCTGATCCCGCTGTTGAAGATGTACAACGGCGTCGGCGCCTTTTTCGGCGTGCCGGCCAAGGGCTATGTCGGCATCTGGCTCGCGCATGTGGGCTTCGGTCTGCCGCTCGCGATCTACCTGCTGCGCAACTACATTGCCGGCCTGCCGCGCGAGATCATGGAATCGGCGCGCGTCGATGGCGCCTCCGATTTCGAGATTTTCACCAAGATCGTTCTGCCGCTCTCCTATCCGGCGCTCGCGTCCTTCGCGATCTTTCAGTTCCTCTGGACCTGGAACGACCTGCTGGTTGCCATGGTCTTCCTTGGCACGGGCGACAACGAGCTCGTGCTGACCGGACGCCTCGTGAATCTGCTCGGCTCGCGTGGCGGCAATTGGGAAATCCTGACGGCATCCGCCTTCATCACTATCATCGTCCCGCTTCTCGTCTTCTTCGGGCTGCAGCGCTACCTCGTCCGAGGTCTGCTGGCAGGTTCGGTCAAGGGCGGTTGAGCGGCGACTTCGACAACTGACATGCATGAGGATTGAGAATGAGTTCCACGACGCAATCGACGCTGGTGGCCGACAAGGACTGGTGGCGCGGCGCGGTGATCTATCAGATCTACCCGCGCTCCTACCAGGACTCCAACGCCGACGGCATCGGTGACCTGAAAGGCATCACGGCTCGTCTCGGCCACATCGCCGACCTCGGCGCAGATGCGATCTGGATCTCGCCCTTCTTCACTTCGCCGATGAAGGACTTCGGTTACGACGTCTCGAACTATGTCGATGTCGACCCGATGTTCGGCTCGCTGACGGATTTCGATGGCCTGATCGCCGAGGCGCATCGCCTCGGTATTCGCGTCATGATCGACCTCGTCATGTCGCACTCGTCGGACCAGCATCCCTGGTTCGTCGAGAGCCGGTCGAGCCGCGTCAACGAGAAGGCGGACTGGTATGTCTGGGCCGATTCCAAGCCTGATGGCACGCCGCCGAACAACTGGCTGTCGATCTTCGGTGGTTCCGCCTGGCAGTGGGATCCGACCCGCATGCAGTACTACATGCACAACTTCCTGACCTCGCAGCCGGACATGAACCTGCACAATCCGGAAGTTCAGGACGCGCTGCTCGCCGCCACCCGTTTCTGGCTCGACCGTGGCGTCGATGGTTTCCGCCTCGACACCATCAATTTCTATTTCCATGACAAGGAACTCAGGGACAATCCGGCGCTTGCCCCGGAGCGCCGCAATGCCTCGACGGCGCCAGCGGTCAATCCTTACAATTTCCAGGAACACATCTACGACAAGAACCGGCCGGAAAACATCGCCTTCCTCAAGCGCTTCCGCGCGCTTCTGGACGAGTATCCGGCGATTGCGGCCGTCGGGGAAGTCGGTGACAGCCAGCGCGGTCTCGAGATTGTTGGCGAATACACATCCGGCAACGACAAGATGCAGATGTGCTACGCCTTCGAATTCCTTGCGCCGGAACCGCTGACGCCTGAGATCGTCCGCAACACCCAGAACGCCTTTGCAGCTGCCGCGCCGGAAGGCTGGGCCTGCTGGGCCTTTTCCAACCACGACGTGGTTCGCCATGTGACCCGCTGGGGCGCGAACGTGCTCGACCGCGAAGCCTATGCCAAGATGACATCCGCCCTGCTGCTCACCCAGCGCGGCTCGGTCTGCATCTATCAGGGCGAGGAACTGGGCCTGACCGAAGCCGAGATCGCCTTCGAGGACCTGCAGGATCCCTACGGCATCCAGTTCTGGCCGGAGTTCAAAGGCCGCGACGGTTGCCGCACGCCGATGGTCTGGGATGACCATGCGGCCCAGGCAGGCTTCTCGACGGCAGCCAAGACCTGGCTACCCATCCCGGTGGAACATGTCCTGCGCTCAGTGAACACGCAGGCGGGCAAGCCGGACTCGGTGCTCGAGCACTATCGCCGATTCCTGACCTTCCGCCGCCAGCATCCGGCTTTCGCCAAGGGCGACATAACATTCCACGAGGCTGGCGACGACCAGCTGGTCTATACCCGCGCCTTCGGCAACGAGAAACTGCTCTGCATCTTCAACATGCGAGCAGACGAAGGCACGATCGCCTTGCCGACAGGCGAGTGGATCGTGCTCGAAGGCCATGGGTTCACCGGTGCAGTCAACGAAAACAAGGTAGAGTTGCCGGCTTGGGGCGCCTATTTCGCGCGTCACGCCTGACAGGGGAGGAAAGCATGACGGGTCTGGTTCTGAAAGACATCCGCAAGGCCTACGGGCAGGTCAAAGTCCTGCACGGCATCGATCTGGAGATCAAGGAAGGCGAGTTCGTGGTCTTCGTCGGCCCGTCTGGCTGCGGTAAGTCCACGCTGCTGCGCATGATCGCCGGCCTCGAAGATATCACCAGCGGAGAGATGTATATCGATGGCCAGCTCGTCAACGACGTGCCGCCGTCGAAGCGCGGCATCGCCATGGTCTTCCAGTCCTACGCGCTCTACCCGCACATGACGGTCTATGACAACATGGCCTTCGGCATGCGCATCGCCGGCGAAAGCAAGGAAGAGATTGATCGCCGTGTCCGCTCGGCGGCCAGCATCCTGCAGCTCGACACCTATCTGGATCGCCTCCCGAAGGCGCTCTCCGGTGGCCAGCGCCAGCGTGTTGCCATCGGTCGCGCCATCTGCCGTGACCCCAAGGTCTTCCTTTTCGACGAGCCCTTGTCCAACCTCGATGCGGCCCTGCGCGTCGCGACCCGCATCGAGATCGCCAAGCTCAACGAGCAGATGGCCGATACGACGATGATCTACGTCACGCATGATCAGGTCGAGGCGATGACGCTGGCAGACCGCATCGTCGTGCTCTCGGCAGGCCGTATCGAACAGGTCGGCCCTCCGCTGGAACTCTACGAGCGTCCGGCCAATCTTTTCGTCGCCCAGTTCATCGGTTCGCCCGCCATGAACATTATGCCTGTGGTCCTCACGGGAACGGGCGAAGCGACGAAGATCAAGCTCAAGGACGGTTCGGAAGTTACCGTCGATGTTGCGACTGCTGCCTCTGAGCAGGGCAAGACCGCGAGCTTCGGCGTTCGTCCGGAAGATCTGTCCATCGCGACTGGAGACAGCTTCCTCTTCGAAGGCACCGTCGAGATCGTCGAGGCGCTGGGTGAGGTTACGCTTCTCTATGTCACGGGGCCCGTGGAGGAAGTGCCGATCGTGGTCAAGCTTCCCGGAATTGTCGACGTGAAGAAGGGGGCGGTTCTGCGCTTCTCCGCAGACAAGACCAAGCTGCACCTTTTCGACGCAGCGGGACAGACCTATCGCCGTTGAGCGCAGTCCAGCAAACAGACACTTAAGGCCCTGTTATCCTTACTGATAACAGGGCTTTTTTGCGGCCAGGAATGACCCTTCCGCCAATACCGACTGTTAAGTTGTGGCTGCTAGCTTTTCTCCATAACAACGGACAAAAGACGAGGGCAGAAACGATGAGGACGGCTGGTGGCGGGTCTCATTTCCTGAAAAAGGAGGAATCCTTCATGTATGACCGGGAAAACCGGTATCGCATGGAGGACACGATGAATGCCGGGCGGCTCGAATATACCGAGAACGGCATGTCGCACATGGCGGCACGACGCTGCGACGTCATCCGTATTTCGCTGAGCGGGGCGGTGGTCGCGCTGGTCACTCAGGTCAACCTGCCCAAGCAATTCTACCTCGACATCCCGGACGCCCGAATCTCCAAGGTCGGCGCGGTGCTGATGAAGACCTTCGCCAACAATACGGCCGAGATCCGCTTCCTGCGTCTGCTGACGCAGAAGGAGCTGGACCGCATCTTCGTCTTCTCGACCCATCCGGCACACAAGGATCGCGTGCTCGACGTTCGCAGCTGGTAATCGTCGCTTGTAAAGTTTCGGAAGGCCGGTGGCGAAAGCTGCACCGGCCTTCAGCATTTCTGACTGGACATCGGTATCAGGACCTTCGATCTTCCCGACACATCAGAGGGAGAACGACTATGTCCAGTGAAAAGGTTGCCATCGTCACGGCAGGAGGAAGCGGCATGGGCGCTGCGGCAGCGCGGCGCTTGGCGGCAGACGGCTTCAGGGTCGCCATCCTGTCGTCTTCCGGCAAGGGGGAAGCGCTCGCGGCCGAACTCGGCGGCTATGGCATGACTGGTTCGAACCAGTCGCCGGAAGACCTCGCACGCCTCGTCGATGGCACGATGAAACGCTATGGCCGCGTCGACGTGCTGGTCAATAGTGCCGGCCATGGCCCGCGTGCGCAGATCCTCGAGATCACCGACGAGCAATGGGCGACGGGCATGGATGTCTACCTGCTCAACGTCATTCGCCCGACCCGCCTCGTCACCCCGATCATGCAGCGCCAAAAGTCCGGCGCGATCATCAACATCTCCACGGCCTGGGCCTTCGAGCCGTCGTCGATGTTCCCGACTTCCGCCGTCTTCCGCGCAGGGCTCGCCTCCTTCACCAAGATCTTCGCTGACACCTATGCGGCCGAGAACATCCGCATGAACAATGTCCTGCCCGGCTGGATCGACAGCCTACCCGCAACCGAGGAGCGGCGCGACGGCGTGCCGATGAAGCGCTACGGCACCAGCGAGGAAATCGCCGCCACCATCGCTTTCCTAGCATCGGAGGGGGCGGCCTATATCACGGGCCAGAACCTGAAGGTCGACGGCGGGTTAACCCGTCACGTCTGAAACTATTTCACACCGGGCGTTCGGAATGTGACAGAATCCGCCCGGCGTAAACCTCTTGGTTACCAAACTTCTTCATTCTTTAGGGCAGTCGACAGGACGGCATCGCCGCACCCTGTCCCAGTAAAGTCGGTTTTCACTGCTAGGCGGCCGGCTCCCAGAGTTCTTGGTAAGCGAGTTCAGTAACATGGCGTCCTCGACCCGTAAGGTCACCGGCGGCAATGGCGTCGCCGTACAAACGATGAAGTCGCGCAAGAAAAAGCGCGGCTCCAGTCTGCCGACGGTCTTGGGCATCGGTTTGGCCTGCCTCTTCTGGGGCACGGCGAGCCTTGCCGTTTTCAAGGGCCTCTCGTCTTCCACCATCGAGGTTCCGACCATGGCCGGCCACAGCCTGCCGAAGCCGGATCTCGCCCTGGTCAAGCCGCTCGTTACGCAGCCGATGCAGGCGAAGAGCTCGAACCTCGCCGCACTCGAGGCAATGCACAACCGCTTCGCCGAGGCGATTGCAGCATCCGACCATCTCGGTCTTTTGATGCTGCCGGCCGCCATGCGGCTGGCGGAGATAGACAAGTCGGATCGTCTGCTTCTCGCCCGCGTGGAAAGCGTGACAGGGCCGCAGGCCCTCGCCGTTCTGCGCGATGCTCTCCTGCAGGCCGAAGCTGGCCGGCAGCAGGCGGCCCTCGCGACCGCAGCCCACGAGCGCCGCAGCGGCATCGACGATGTCGATCCTGTCATGACCGCCTCGATTTCTCCTGAAGCCACGGCCGCGACGCCTGCCGCACTCGGCTATGCCGCCGTTCCGTCGGCACCCGAGATGATGGCGGCGGCCGATCCGCGCGAAGAGCCCTTCGAGGAACTTCTCTCCGAACCTGCGGGGGAGGACCACGGCGGGCTTCCTGACGACGGTCCGGTTCCGAGCGCCAAGCCCCAGGTGAAATCGGTGGAGAAGCCGCGCGTGGAGCGCGTGCCGGCTCCCGAGGCCCCGGCCACCACACGCGCGCCGGAAAAGCCGAAGAAGACGCTGCTAAACATGCTGGCCTATGCCAAGCCCGACAATCCGGTGACCACGGATGACGGGGCAGGGGGGATCTTCAGCCGCAAGAAAGGCCTGCCCGGTCCGGGAAGCCGCATCGCGGTTTACGTAATCGAGGATTCCGTCGTGCATATGCCGAACGGCGAAAAGCTGAAAGCCCATTCCGGCCGCGGCCATATGCGCGACAATCCGAAGTTCGTGCATGTGAAGAATTATGGGCCGACCCCGCCCAACGTCTACAAGCTACGCATGCGCGAAGCCCGGTTCCATGGCATCGAGGCGATCCGCATGAACCCGGTCGGCGATGCGAAAATGTACAATCGCGATGGCTTCCTCACCCATACCTATCTGCTCCGCCGTCGCGGCGACAGTTCTGGCTGCGTGGTGTTCGAAGACTACAATCGCTTCCTGAACGCCTTCAAGCGCGGGAATGTGCACACATTGATCGTCGTGCCGAGCATGCGGGAACTGCCGAAATACATGGCCATGCTCTGAAGCAGCCACAAATCTCGCTCACCCACTGAATCCCCGCTCCCTTGGCGGGGGTTTTCTTTTTGCTTGAGAATTCGAGCGTTCACGGGAACGTGAACCCAATATAGATTGCGCACAATTGATTATTTGCCCAGTCCCTGCGATAAAGATTGCGCACAAGCAAATTGTGCACAATAAAAATTCAGACGGGATAGCGACCGCAGCACCCCGCATGCGGCAGATGGAGAGACGATCATGAGCACATTCAAGACGACGGACGGTACCGCACTTTTCTACAAGGATTGGGGAAACCCGGAAGGGCAACCGATCCTCTTCTCCCACGGCTGGCCTCTGTCCTCGGACGCCTGGGACGCCCAGATGCTGCATTTCGGCCAGCAGGGTTTCCGCGTCATCGCCCATGATCGCCGTGGCCATGGTCGTTCCGACCAGCCCTGGGATGGGAACAACATGGATCGCTATGCGGATGATCTGGCGGAACTGATCGAGCATCTCGATCTCAACAACCTGATCATGATCGGCCATTCCACGGGCGGTGGCGAAGTCGCCCACTACATCGGCCGCCACGGCACTGCCCGGGTCGCCAAGGTCGTGCTCGTCGGCGCTGTTCCGCCCTTGATGCTGCAGACCGCAGACAATCCGGAAGGCGTGCCGATGTCGGTCTTCGACGGCATTCGTGCGGGAACGGCTGGGAACCGTTCGCAGTTCTTCTATGACCTGACGATCCCCTTCTACGGCTTCAATCGCGACGGCGTCCAAGAGAACCAGGGCTTCCGCGAGAGCTTCCGTCTTCAGGGCCTGGCAGGCGGCATCAAGGGTCAGTTTGATTGCATCCGGGAATTTTCGGAAGTTGACTACACCGCCGACCTGAAGGCGATCGACAGGCCGACGCTGATCATCCATGGCGACGACGACCAGATCGTGCCGATCGCTGCCACCGCTGAAAAGGCTGCGCGATTGGTCGAGGGATCTGTCCTGAAGGTTTATGCTGGCGGATCGCATGGTCTGGCCCAGACCGAGGCGGACAAGTTCAACGCCGACGTCCTCGCCTTCATCCGCGCCTGACACGGCGAAATGCCCTCTCCCCCGATAGGAGGGAGAGGGCCGATGCCAGTGACCTTTCGGTCACGGGCAATGGACTTACATGGCCGGGACCACCGTGATCGACTTGATTGCGGCAGGCGCACCCGAGATGTCGCCGGCCTTGGTCGCAGCGCCCGTTTCCAGATTGACCGTGTAAAGCGCGCTGTCCGCCACCAGCCACGCCGTATTGGCACCGTCAGCGCCAGCTTCGATGTCGAAGGCGTAAGTCGTCGGGCTGCCTTCGATGCCGAGCTTGCCGATCGCCTTCAGCGTGCCGTCATTTGGCTTGGTCTGCTGGATCAGCGCGCCGATCGTGGCATCGATATTGTACATCGCTGTCTTTTCAGGCTTGCCGACGGAGTTGGTGTAGGCAGCCGCGACAGTGTTCGGGGTTTCGCCCTTGTGCATGTCGCCCTCTTCGAAGGCAAGGCTGCCATCGACGGTGACTTCACCGGTATCCGGGTTGACGCGGTGGTTGGTCGTGCCGGTCATGTAGCGCAGGCGGTCGGCTGCCGGGTTGAAGTTCACGACGACGGGCGCATCGCCGATCGTCAGCGGCTTGTCCATCTTGGCGAGTTCAGTGGCGGCACCCGTTTCCGGATCGATCGTCACGATGGCATTGTCTGCAGTCACGCCGACGATGGTCTTGTTGCCCGGGCGATAGTCGATGCCCACGAGCCGGTCGACACCGGTCACGTCCATGCTCTTGGAAACGGCCGGATTGCCCGTGTCGAACATAACGAGCGTCTTGTCGCCTGCAAGGCCGACGACCTGGGCGGCCTGTGCGCCGAAGGCTGTGAGTGCGGTTGCGGCAGCAAGGCTGAGGATACGGATGCTGGTCATGAAAACTTCTCCCGTCTGAATGGTGCGGCGACACCCGTCTGGTGCCTCCTGAACCCAAGACACGTGGCGACGGCCGATTGGATGCAGCCTGCAAAGAATTTTTTTCATGCTGCATCCGATGCCGCGGTCTCGCGTGTCACGGATATGAAGGAGACAGTGATGGATATGGTGATGACGAGAAGCGTCCAATCCGCCGGAACGCCTGTGCCCGGTTGCCAAATCTTCAGCAATGCCTACTTTCCGCAGAGCACATTGGAAGGACGCGGGATGGGGAATGACGAAGACGAGCTCGGTGCGGCGCTGAGAGCCTGTGCTGCGGGAGATCGCGCCGGCCTCGCCACGATTTATCGCAGCGAAGCGGTTCGCATGGTTACCGTGGCCGAGAGGATCCTGCGGCGCCACGATCTGGCGGAAGAAATCGTCCAGGAAGCCTTCCTGCAGATCTGGAACAAGGCGTGGCAATACGATCCCTCCCGGGGTTCGGCGCGCGGATGGATCTTCTCTGTTGTCCGCTCGCGCTCGCTGAATGCGCTGCGCAACGGCGGGCGAGAGGATCTCGCAGACGCAGAGAGCATTGAGCGACTGCAGGATGAGGGCGCCGATGCGCTCTATCATGACCTCTTCGACCAGCTCGACACGGCAAGCCGCCTTCGCACCTGTCTGGCACGGCTGGACGGCCTGCGCCGCAAGACGGTGCTCATGGCCTATGTCTCCGGCTACAGCCATGGCGAAATCGCCGGGCGCCTTAAGCTGCCGCTCGGCACGGCCAAGGCCTGGATCCGCCGCTCTCTCTCGGCCCTCAGGGAGTGCATGGCATGAGCACTTGGCAGAACACAGCCGAACGCGCCGATGCCTATGTCCTCGGATTGATGGACGAGGATGATCGGCGCGTCATGGAAGCGGAGATGGAGACCGATCAGGCTCTTGCGAGAGCCGTCGGCGAAGCGCGCGACCGGTTTATCGAGCTCGACCTCGTCGGGCCGACTGTCACCGTCTCGGCAGATCTCTGGTCGCGCATCGAGGCCAGCCTCGGGGCCCAGGAGAAACCGGTAGACGCAAAGCCCAAGCCTGCCGCTGCAAACGACAACAGGCTGGCGCGCTGGCGCGGCATCGCCGTCTCCGCCGTGGCCGCTTCGGCCCTGCTCGTGGCGGCCCTTGCTTACACCGCCATGACGAGGCTGGAACCACAGGTCGTGGCGATCCTGATGAATTCAGAAGGAGAGCCGGTGGTGATGATCGAGGACTTCGGCAACGACACGGCCAAGGTCGTTCCGCTCATCGATCTGGCGGTGGCGGAAGATCGCTCGCTGCAGCTCTGGACGCTGCCGTCGGCCGACACCGGCCCGGTTTCGCTCGGCGTTCTCGATGGCTGGGAAACGGCGACCGTGTCAGGCCCGGATCTGCCGGGACCGGCGGAAGAGCAGCTTTATGAGATTACCGTGGAGCCGCTCGGCGGTTCGCCCACGGGCAAGCCGACCGGACCGATCATTGGCAAGGGTTTTGCCAAGGCACCGCGTCCCTGACAGCAAAAGGCCCGGCTTGCGCCGGGCCGATGCCGGGGGCTGGGCAGGGCTCAGAATTCCTGCCAGTCCTCCTTGAGCGCCGTATTGCCATGAACGGCCACCGGACGTGCGGGTGATCGCCTCTGACCGGATACCTGAGTCGGCGCGGTAACGCTGCGCGGTGCGGCCCCGCCCTGGCCGGTGTAGTGTCGGCCGAGGGTGAACCGGGAGATGAACTGGCGCAGACGCTGCGTTTCGGTTGCAAGCGTCGCACTTGCGGCGTTCGATTCCTCCACCATGGCCGCGTTCTGCTGGGTCACCTGGTCCATCTGGTTGACGGCCGAGTTGACCTCGGACAGACCCGTCGCCTGCTCGCGTGCGGAGCTCGCAATCGCCTGCATGTGGTCGTTCACGAGAACGATATTGTCCTGAATGGTCTTAAGCGCTTCACCGGTCTCGCTGACCAGCTTGACGCCGTTCTTGACCTCCTCTGACGAGTTGCGGATCAGTTCCTTGATCTCCTTCGCGGCCTGGGCCGAACGCTGCGCCAGTTCGCGCACCTCCTGGGCCACAACTGCGAAACCCTTGCCCGCTTCACCGGCGCGTGCCGCTTCGACACCGGCGTTGAGCGCCAGCAGGTTCGTCTGGAACGCGATTTCGTCGATCACGCCGATGATGTTGGAGATCTGGTTCGACGACTGCTCGATACGCGCCATGGCACCGACCGCCTCGGCCACGATCTGGCCGGAGCGGGTCGCACTCGTATCGGCGGCTTGCGTTGCGTGGCGGGCCTCCTCGGCGCGCTTGGATGCGTTGTTGACGTTGACGGTGATCTGGTCGAGTGCAGCCGCTGTTTCTTCGAGCGATGCTGCCTGCTGTTCGGTACGTTTCGACAGATCCTCGGCACTCGAGCTGATCTCGCGGCTGCCGCTGTCAATCTGATCCGTCGACGTTGCAACGGCACCGAGCGTGGTGGCGAGCTGCGTCACGGCTTCGTTCATATTGGTCCGCAGCGCCTCGAAATCCGGGGCGAATGGCCTGTCGAGGGTGAAGCTGACATCGCCATGGGCCATGCGTCCCAATGCGTCGCCAATGGTATCCACCGCATGCACGCGCTCAGTCACGTCGGTCGCGAACTTGACCACTTTGGTGACACGGCCACGATCATCGAGGATCGGGTTGTAGGAGGCATTGATGACGATCTTCCTGCCGCCCTTGCCGTAGCGGGTGAATTCGGACACCTGATACTTTCCGGCGCGCAGGTTCTTCCAGAATTCGACATAGTCGGGTGACCGTGCATAGTCGGGATCGACCAGCAGACTATGGTTCTTGCCCTTGATCTCATCCATCCGGTACCCGAGAGTGTCGAGGAAGTTCTGGTTCGCAGTGACGATCTCACCCTCGGGCGTGAACTCGATGATCCCCTGCACGCGGCTGATGGCTTCCATCTGGTACTGGAAATCGAGATTTTGCAGCCGGGCCTTTGCATTGGCCCATTCGACGACGAAGCCCGTCGTCTTGGCTCCGTTCTTCAGCGGCGTCACGATCAGGTCAAAGGCACGGTGCCCGACCCAGATGGTCGCCTTGTGCTGGTTCTTCAGGCTGGCCAGCATGTTGCGCTGGTGGCTGGGATTCTTGTGAAAGATGTCGATATTGCTGCCGATCAGTTTGTCGAGCTCGAAGCGGGGGAGTTCCTTCTTGAGGTCACTCTCCGCTTCCTTCAGCAATTCCTTCGTGGCGGTGTTCATGTAGCGGATGTTGAGTTTGTCGTCCGCGATCATGATGTTGGCAGTGATGACTTCGAGCGATTCAAGCTGTGCGCGATCTTTGCTGTTAAATCCAAACATTGTGCCTTGGTCCTTTGGCCAAATCCTGTTCCAGAACCGGGTTGCGCATCCCAAAAGTAGACAAAGGGCGATAAAGCGTGTGCAGGATCGGCGATTTGTATAACTTGTTGATATCGCGTACGTTTCTGTATCAAGGTATACAAAATTAGCAGTTTCGAATTCGTTAAAGTGTGCAGTCAGCGGGAGAGCGCGACGAAAGTCGTATGACCTTCAAACGCAGAAAGGGCCGCGTGTGACCGCGGCCCTTTCATCGGTGTGTGATTGGAAACTCAGAAAAGGACGCTGGCGCCTTGGTCTGCCGGCCCGGCGATACGGCGGAAGCTGGCGAACAGTTCACGCCCCATGCCGAACTCGTTGTCGTCGAGATTGGCCGTGGCAAGCGGTCGTGCGCCGAACTCTGCCGCATCGACCAGTACTTCGAGCGTGCCGGCAATCGCATCGAGCCGCACCATGTCACCGTTCTTGATCTTTGCGATCGCGCCGCCGTCGACGGCCTCCGGTGTCAGGTGGATCGCCGCCGGGATCTTGCCCGATGCGCCCGACATGCGCCCGTCGGTGACGAGAGCCACCTTGAAGCCGCGGTCCTGCAGAACGCCGAGCGGCGGCGTCAGCCGATGCAGTTCCGGCATGCCGTTGGCCTTCGGGCCCTGGAAACGGACGACGGCGATGAAGTCCTTCTCCAGCTTGCCGGCCTTGAAGGCGTCCTGCAGTTCCTGCTGGTCGTTGAAGACGATCGCCGGCGCCTCGACGACATGACGTTCTGGCTTGACGGCGGAGATCTTGATGACCGCCTTGCCAAGATTGCCGGTCAGCATCTTCAGGCCGCCATTGGCCTGGAACGGCTTGTCGATCGTGGTCAGCACCTTCGGATCTGCGCTCACCTCCGATGCCGGCTCGCGATGCACGGTGCCGTCATCGGCGAGCTTCGGATCGATCGTGTAGGCGGCAAGCCCCTGGCCATAGACGGTACGCACGTCGTCATGCACGTAACCGGCCTTGAGCAGCTGCTTGATCAGGAAGCCCATGCCGCCGGCCGCGTGGAAGTGGTTCACGTCGGCAAGCCCGTTCGGATAGACGCGGGCAAGCAGCGGCACGATGTCGGAGAGTTCCGAAATGTCCTGCCAGGTGAGCTGGATGCCACCGGCGCGCGCCATGGCAATCAGGTGGATCGTGTGGTTGGTCGAGCCGCCGGTTGCGTGCAGGCCGACCACGCCGTTGACGATCGAGCGTTCGTCGATCATCTCGCCGGCGGGCGTGAATTCGTTGCCGAGTGCGGTGATCGCGAGTGCCCGCTTGGTCGCTTCCTTGGTCAGCGCGTCACGCAACGGCGTGCCGGGATTGATGAAGGATGCGCCGGGCAGATGGAAGCCCATGATCTCCATGAGCATCTGGTTGGAATTGGCCGTGCCGTAGAAGGTGCAGGTGCCCGGGCCGTGATAGGACTTCGATTCGGCTTCCAGCAGTTCGGCGCGGCCGACCTTGCCTTCGGCATAAAGCTGACGAATGCGCGACTTCTCGTCGTTCGGCAGCCCTGTGGTCATCGGCCCGGCCGGAACGAAGACGGCGGGTAAGTGGCCGAAGGTGAGGGCAGCGATCATCAGCCCCGGCACGATCTTGTCGCAGACGCCGAGATAGACGGAGCTGTCGAACATGTTGTGCGACAGGCCGATCGCCGCCGACATGGCGATCGCATCGCGCGAGAAAAGTGAAAGCTCCATGCCCGGCTGTCCCTGGGTCACGCCGTCACACATGGCCGGGACCCCGCCTGCGACCTGCGCTACGCCGCCCACTTCGGAAGCCGCCTGCCGGATCAGCGCCGGATAGGTCTCGAAGGGCTGGTGGGCCGAGAGCATGTCGTTATAGGCGGTGATGATGCCGAGGTTCGGCACCACGTCGCCGGCAAGCGCATCCTTGTCCTTGGGCGAACAGACGGCAAAGCCATGGGCGAGGTTGCCGCAAGACAGTGTTGACCGGTGCACGCCCTTTGTAATCGCCCGCCGGGTGCGGTCGAGATAGACCTCGCGGGTCGGCTTCGATCGCTCGACGATCCGCTTTGTGATGGCTTCGATACGGCTGTCTGCACTCATCGGAATGGCTCCTCATCTGGCGCGGGCGCTGAGGCGCAGATCGCGCAAAGGCCTCCTCGGCCATGAAACTCGTCCTATGCGCACTGCCGAAAGACTCCGGCAGGCGGGGGCTTTCCCTCAGGGCGCCCAGTAGATCTCAGGCGTGGTCTGAGCCCGTTCGAGAACGGCCCGGATCGGCATGTCCTGCTCGTCGGTGCCGGCAAGTGCCTTCTCCAGCACGGCTTTCTTTTCGGCACCCTCGATGTGAACCACGAGAAGGCCGGCATCGTGAAGCGCCGAGAAGGAGAGGGTGAGGCGTGCCTCGCCCGCTCCCGGTGCTTCCATTGTCATGACGCGGCGTGGCAGCGAAAGATCGAGCGCTGCAGCGAGGTGATCGCCGCCGGGGAAAAAGGAGGCGGTATGCCCGTCCGTTCCCATGCCGAGGATCGCCACGTCGAAGGGTTTGCTCATCCCCGGCACGATCCCGGACGCGGTCTTCGCCGCATCCTCGATCGTCGCTTCCGGGCGATACAGCGGCACGAACTTCGCTACCGCCGCCTCATTCTTCAGGAGATGCGTCTTCACCAGCAAATGGTTCGAGCGCGGATTGTCTTCCGGCACGAAGCGCTCGTCGACTAGGGTGACCTTTACATTGGCCCAATCGAGCGCCCGCGTCGACAGGGCCTCGAAAAACGCTTTCGGCGTCGAGCCGCCGGATACGGCGAGTGTTGCCTCACCGTTCTTTGCAATCGCCGCGGAGAGCGCCGAAGCCACGGCATCGGCGAGACCGGCCGCAAGAGCAGTCCCGTTCTCGAATGTCTTCATCTGATGCGCCATAGATCCCGGCCTCAGTCGATTTCGTGCCAGGTGCGGCCGTCACGCTCGATCAGCGCGATGGCCTGGCTCGGACCCCAGGTGCCGGACGTATAGCCTTGTGCCTTTTGGCCGATTTCTTCCCAGGATTTCAGGATCGGATCGCACCATTTCCACGCTGCCTCGACTTCGTCGCGGCGCATGAACAGCGTCTGGTTCGAGCGGATGACGTCCATCAGCAGGCGTTCGTAAGCGTCCGGATTGCGCACATCGAAGGCCTGGGCAAAACTCATGTCGAGCGAGACATGACGCAGGCGCATGCCGCCCGGACCTGGATCCTTGATCATCAGCCATTGCTTCACACCCTCGTCCGGCTGCAGACGGATGACCAGCTTGTTCGCCTCGATGCGTCCTGCATTTTCGCCGAAGATGGAGTGCGGAATCGGCTTGAAGGTGATGACGATCTCGGACATGCGGGTCGCGAGACGCTTGCCGGTCCGCAGATAGAACGGCACGCCCGCCCAGCGCCAGTTGTTGATCTCCGCCTTGATCGCCACGAAAGTTTCCGTGTCGGAAACAGCACCGAGTTCTTCTTGATAGCCGTTGACCGCGCCGCCGGCAGAGGCGCCGGCGCGGTACTGGCCGCGAACCGTCTGCTTCTCGACATTGGCAGGCGTGATCGGCTTCAGCGAACGAAGCACCTTGAGCTTTTCGTCACGCACGGCCTCTGCGTCCAGCGACGAGGGAGCTTCCATGGCCACGAGGCAGAGCAACTGCAGGATATGGTTCTGCACCATGTCGCGCAGCGCGCCGGCCTTGTCGTAATAGGTGACGCGACCTTCGAGACCGACCGACTCGGCGACCGTGATCTGCACGTGATCGATATGGGCGGAGTTCCATAGCGGCTCGTAGAGCGCGTTGGCAAAGCGCAGCGCCATCAGGTTCTGCACCGTCTCCTTGCCGAGATAGTGATCGATGCGGAAGATCTGCTCTTCCTTGAACACCTTGCCGATCGTGTCGTTGAGCGCTTGTGCGGAAGCGAGGTCTCGGCCGATGGGCTTTTCGACGACGATACGGGTCGACTTGGTAATTAGCTTGTGGTCGCGGATCTTGTCGGCGATATCGCCGAAAATCGACGGCGAGACGGCCAGATAGAAGGCCCGCACGATGTCCTTCCCCTGGTCGAGAAGCTTCTTCAGATCTTCCCAGCCCTGGTCGGACTTGGCGTCGACGGAAATGTAGTAGATGCGCTCCAGGAACTTCGCGACTTCGGTCTCATCCAGCTCCTCGGCCTTCAGGTGCTCGTGCAGGGCATCGAGCGTGAACTTGCGGTATTCCTCATGTGTCATCGCCGTGCGCGAGGCACCAATGATACGGGTCGGTTCCGTCAACTGACCCGCGAGCTGGCGATGGAACAGGGCCGGCAGAAGCTTCCGCTCGGCCAGGTCGCCGGTGCCGCCGAAGACGACATAGTCAAAGGGTTCAACGGGGATGATCTGGCTGCTCATGCGGCATCTCTCGTTCGGCAAATTCGTTGGACAGGTTCTAATCTAATCGATTTAAAAAAGCCACCCCGACGGGGCGGATTTTGTCTTTCCATGTCGCGGCAAGGATGAACAAAGCGTGTCCTGCGACAATGGAACACACCGAGCAGCGAAGAGGCAAGGGCCTCTCATCCCTTTCGAATGAGGTGCGGTTTTCAGAAGCGGTCGCGCAGCGCATACCAGGTCAGGGCCAGGAACAGCAAGGGTTTGCGCAGCCTTGCCCCACCGGGGAAGGGCGGGATCTTCAACTCCTTGAGCAGGTCGAGTTCCCGGGCATTGCCGGCCACCATGTCTGCATACATTTTGCCGGAATAGTTGGAGAGCATCACGCCATGCCCGGAATAGCCGGCAAGCGAGGTGACACCCGGCAAGACATCCCTTGCAAAGGGTTTGCGCGGCAGCGTGATCCCGACCGATCCACCCCATCCGTGGGTAATCTCGATGTTTTTCAGATCCGGGTAGATTTCTGCAATCTGCCGACGGATATGGCTGGAAATATCGCGCGGGCTGTCGGCCGTATAGGCTTCGCGCCCGCCGAACAGCAGTCTGCCGTCGCGGCTCTTGCGGAAGTAGCGCACCACGAAACGGCTGTCCGCCACGGCTTCGGATCCGCGGAGCACCTGCGGAAAGCGGTCCAGCGGCGCGGTTGCCCCGATGAAAGACCGGATCGGCATCACATGTGCCGCCGTCACCGGCTCCAGATTGCCGATATAGGCATTGGTCCCGATCAGTACGCGATCGGCGGTGATCGTTCCCTTCGGTGTGTCGATGACAGTCTTGCCACCCGCCTGGCGAATGGCGCTTGCCGGCGTCATCTCGTGGATCCTGGCGCCGGACGCCGCTGCGACCCGTGCAAGACCAACCAGCAGCTTCAGCGGGTGGATGTGTCCGGTGCCGGTGTCGCGGACACCGAAGTGATAACGCGTCGACCCCACACGGTCATGCGTTTCCTCCCGGTCCATGAAGGACACATGCGGATAGCCGTAGCGCACCGCCATGATCTCGGCCTCGTGCCGATATTCCTCTTCCCCACCACGCTTGTGGGAGACATTCATCTGACCCGGAAGATAGTCGATGTCGATGCCGTGCTGTTCGGCGAAGTCCAGAAGGTAACGCTTGGCATTCTCCGCCATCTCGAACAGCGCCTTCGATCGCTCGAAGCCGAGCTCCGTCTCCAGTTCCGCCGGAGATGCGCGCTGGCCGGTGCCGAGCTGACCGCCATTGCGCCCCGAGGCGCCGTCACCGAAGCGGCCGCCCTCGATCAGCACCACCGACACGCCGAGGCGAGCGAGGTTGAAGGCGGCCTGCAGGCCGGTAAAGCCGCCGCCAATGATGGCGACGTCTGCCGAGGTGGAGCCGTCGAGGGCCGGATATTCCGGCCGCTCGCCGACACTTGCCTGATACCAGGAAATTCCCGGCGCGATTGGGCTCTGCCATGTCATGGGGTCGGCTCCCTCACACGTTGAGCAGGAGGAATTCGCGTTCCCACGGGCTGATCACCTGCATGAAGGTCTCGAACTCGCCCCGCTTCACGCCGGCATAGAGACCGACGAATTCCGCACCGAACACCTCGTTGAAGTCGGCCTCACCCTCAAGCAGGGCGACCGCCTCAAGAAGGCCGCGTGGAAGATCCACGGACCCTTCGTTGGCAGATCCTTCGGCAGCAGCCGTCGGCTCGATTTCCTTCATGATGCCGAGATAACCGCAGGCGAGCGAAGCCGCAAGCGCGAGATAGGGATTGGCATCCGAGCTCGGCAGCCGGTTTTCGACGCGCCGTGCCGCGGCATCGGACACCGGCACGCGGAAGGCCGTCGTGCGGTTGTCGTATCCCCAGGCATTGTTGACGGGAGCCGCCATGTCGGGTGTCAGGCGACGATAGGAATTGACGTAAGGCGCCAGCATCACCAGCGAACTCGGCACATATTTCTGCATGCCGCCGATGAAGTGGAAGAACTCGGGCGAGGCCGATCCGTCGGGATTGGAGAAGATGTTCTTGCCCGTCTTCGCGTCGACCACCGATTGGTGGATGTGCATTGCCGAGCCCGGCTGGCCCTGCATGGGCTTGGCCATGAAGGTCGCGTAGATCCCGTGCTTCAGCGCCGCCTCGCGGATCGTGCGCTTGAACATGAACACCTGGTCGGCAAGCTCGATCGGATTGCCGTGGCGCAGGTTGATTTCGAGCTGGGCCGGACCTTCCTCGTGGATCAGGGTGTCGATCTCGAGACCCTGCTTTTCCGAGAAGTGGTAGATGTCGTCGATCAGTTCGTCGAACTCGTTGATAGCAGCGATCGAATAGCCCTGTCCGCCGAGAATAGAGCGGCCGGAGCGGCCCTTCGGCGGATGCAGCGGATAGTCCGGATCGTCGTTCATCGCGACGAGATAGAACTCGATTTCCGGCGCGACGACCGGCTTCCAGCCTTTCTCGTCATAAAGGCGCAGCACGTTTTTCAGAACGTTGCGCGGCGTATAGGAAACGTTCTCACCATCGACATCGACGATGTCACAGATCACCTGTGCCGTCGGGTCGGTTTCCCAGGGCACGACGGAGAGCGTCGAAAGATCTGGCAAGAGCTTCAGGTCGCTGTCGCGCGGCTCGTAGCGGAAATTCGCCGTTTCGTCTGGATATTCGCCCGAGATGGTGTGCCGATAGAGTGCCGAGGGAAGCGCCAGCGACGTGTTCGACGTGAACTTCGAAGACGGCATCATCTTGCCGCGCGCAACGCCGGCAAGGTCGGGCGTGATGCATTCGATGTCTTCGATGCCGCGGGCCCTGAGCCAGGTCGCGGCTTCCTTCCAGTTCGAGACGCCGCGCTTCGATCCGGGATCCGGCGGGATCACCGCCTTTTTGGAAGGAGCGTTCTGGGATCTCATCATGGATTTCTTCGCGGGCATGTCTCACCGGTTGGTTGTTAATGAGGGCCATCATAGCCAGACTTTGGCCTTTGGCGAGGGGGACGCGTTGACTTTGATCATAAGTTTGTCGAGACAGGCGGCAGATCCCCGGGAGCAGCATCATGGCCAGGAAGTATGACGTCGCGATCATCGGAGCCGGTGCCGCCGGGATGATGGCGGCCTTCACGGCCGGTCGGCGCGGCCGGTCCGTCGTCGTGCTCGACCATGCCAAGGCCCCAGGTGAAAAGATCCGCATTTCCGGCGGCGGACGCTGCAACTTCACCAATATCCACGCCGGTCCGAAGAACTATCTCTCGCAGAACCCGCATTTCGCCAAGTCGGCGCTCGCCCGCTACACGCCTTCGGATTTCATCGCCATGGTCGACCGCCACAAGATCGCCTGGCACGAAAAGACCCTTGGCCAGCTGTTCTGCGACGACAGTGCCAAGGACATCATCCGCATGCTGCTGGAGGAGATGCGCGCGGTCCATGTCGACCTGAAACTCTCCAGCGAGACCTCCGGAGTTGAGAAGGGTCCGGACGGTTTCCGCCTCTCCACGAGCGAAGGCCCTCTCCTCGCGACAAGCCTCGTGGTCGCCTGCGGCGGCAAGTCGATTCCCAAAATGGGGGCGACCGGCTTCGCCTATCGCATTGCCGAGCAGTTCGGCCTGCCTGTCACCGAGACCCGCCCGGCGCTCGTCCCGCTCACGCTCGATCCCAATCTCCTGGGCGAACTGTCGGAACTCTCTGGCGTCGCCGTCGATGCCGATGTCAGCTGTGGCAAGACCCGCTTCCAGGAGGCGCTTCTCTTCACCCACCGAGGCTTATCCGGCCCCTCGATCCTGCAGATATCGAGTTATTGGCGCGAAGGCGACGAGATCTCGCTCTCGCTGGAGCCAGGGGTCGATTTCCTCGAGCACCTGAAGGCGGCGAAACGCGAAAACGGCCGCCAGCAGGTGCAGACGGTGCTAGCCCAGCATATGCCCAAGCGCCTCGCCCAATATCTCGCTGAGACCGCCAAGCTGGAGCGGCCGCTCGCCGACATGCCCGACAAGGCGCTGGCGCAGCTTGCCGAGCGTATCCGCCGCTGGTCGATCAAGCCTGCGGGTTCGGAAGGATATCGCACGGCCGAAGTCACGCTCGGTGGCGTAGACACCGATGCTCTCGACAGCCGCAGCATGCAGGCCAAGACAGTGCCGGGGCTCTTCTTCATCGGCGAATGCGTCGATGTCACCGGTTGGCTCGGCGGCTACAATTTCCAGTGGGCTTGGGCCTCTGGACATGCCGCGGGCGAAAACCTCTGAAGAAGCGTCCGTTTCGGACAAGCTTTCACCTGTAATTCAGGACTTGTTAACATGCGTCGGTCATCCTGCCCGAATGCCGGTGCGACATTCCCAGATGTCGCGACATGAGGTCTGGCCGGCGCTGCCCGCAAGGGCATGACCTTCCCTGGCCGCATCAAGGACCACGCCCCATGAACCGTGAGACCCGCAAGCCCCGTGCCATCGCCATTGCCGTCACTCGTGCCAGTGACGAAGAGCGCGCCCGCCTTCGCCATCTGAGCCTCGTCTGCCTCTATGCCGCCAGCGCGCTTGCCGCCCTTGCGATCGGTCTCCTCGGCTGATCTCAGCCTGCCTATGCCCAAATTGATGGATGGCCCATATCGGCCTGCCTCCCTCTGCTGCGCGGCTGCGCCGCATCATCTTCCGCGCTTGCGGCTCCCTTCTTCTTGAAAGATCGATACCCCTCAGCGTCCGCACACCCGTGGCGCCCTTTAACTCGGTCTTGAGACTTTTACTGCAACTCTTGTTCCCGGAGTGGAGTGCAGACGGCGAAGGCAATAGTCGCAGCCGTCGAGTTTTTTATGAGGCGGGAGCAGCAATGCCCTGCCTTCTTTTGGAGGGACAATGTTGATCGATCATATTCTGTCGCGGTTTTCGATTTCGACCAAGGTGATGGCCTTCGTGCTTCCATTCGTCCTGTCGATTACTGCGGTCGGTCTCATCGGCCTCTATGCCTCGGGCCTCCTCCAACAGCGCATGGAAATCTCCAATGGCACGATGCGGTCGCTGAACGGCTTTCGCAACGTCAACGCCGCCATGACCCGCTTCCTCGACGAAACATCGGAGGAGACACGCAGCGCGGTCGTCGGCGAATTGTCGACGCAACAGGCGACGCTCAACCAGAACCTGTCCGAGATCGGCGCCGATGGCACGGGCCGCAACTTCCTCGACGAGGCGATTGCAGGCACAGGCGCGGTCAATGAAAAGATCGATGTCCTCTGGCAGCTTTACCAATCGGAAGTCGCCCTGGACGCCTCCATCCAGGAACATCTGAAAGGCCTGATGGCGCAGCAGATCCGGGTCGCCGATGAAGCCCAGAAATTGCAGCGCGCCGTGCTTGGCGGCGAAAACGACGCCAAGGGCGTTTTGAAGGAGGCCGAGCGTCTCTCGGCCGGCGCCAAGCATCTGTCCGAAGTCATCAAGGGATATTTCGCGGCAGGGTTGCCGGAGGAGCAGTTCCCCTATCTGCAGAAACAGCTCCCGGAACTCGTGAAGACCCAGCGCAAGATCGCCAATGCCCTGCCGGTTGGTAACAAGGACATGGGCAAGACGTTCCTCGCATCGATCAACGAGCTGAAGAAACTGGTTGCAAGCGGGGACTTGAGCCTTGAGAACGGACGCGCTGTGGGGTCGGTCGTCTCGCGCTTCCGGGGCTTCCAGGAAATCCTGGCTGCGGGCGCCGCCACCAAATACAGCGACTCCGTGCCGAAGTTCGCCGCCGTTGAGACCGGCGCGGTGCAGGCCGCCGACATCCTGGTCGGCAGCCGTACGCTGGTCGCCGACGTGTACGACCTGCGCATCATGACGGCGACCTTCCTCAACGTGAAGGACGCCAAGACCCGCGAACCGATCCTGCGCCAGATCAAGCTGATCGGCGACAATCTCGCCGTGCTCGGCGGCAGCATTTCCGACAAGGCCTTCTACGATAGCCTGACAGGGGCCGTCACGCCGCTTCTGGCAGCCCTGACCGCTGACACCGAAGCACTGGTGAAGGCAAGCGCCGATCGCAGTACGAGCTTTGCCGAAGCCAGCCGCACCATGGATTCCATCTGGGCGTCGCTGACCTCCTTTGCAGACCTGCAGAAGGACGTTGCCGGCACCGAACGTCAGGAGGCGAACCGCCTCTCGATCGGCACCACGATTGCCGGCGTGCTTCTGGCCGTCATCGGCGGCATCGCCCTTGTCGTCACCCTCCAGCGCCCGATCGCGCGCATCACCTCCTCGATGCAGCGCCTGGCCGAAGGGGATCTCGAAGCCGGCATCGTCGGCGACAAGCGCGGCGACGAAATCGGTGCCATGGCCCGTGCACTCGCCGTCTTCAAGACGAATGCCCGCAGCAAACTCGAAATCGAATCCGAGCGCCAGCGCGAGCAGTTGGACGCTGAGGCCGAACGTCGTCGCAACGACGAGGAAAAGCAGGCGCTGGACCAACAGATCGAACACGCCGTCGGCAAGCTCGCCCAGGCGCTGGAGCGTCTCGCCAATGGCGATATCTCCTTCGAGATCGAAGGCCGCTTCCACGGCCGTCTGGAACAGCTGCGCAACGACTTCAACCTGTCGCTGTCGCGCCTGCGCGACACGATGCATCAGATCTCGGGCAACGTCGATCAGATCCAGAACAATGGCCGCCAGATGGCCCAGTCCGCGCTCGATCTCGCCCGACGCACCGAACAGCAGGCCGCCTCGCTCGAAGAGACGGCCGCTGCCGTCGACGAAATCACGGCAGCCGTCCGTTCGTCCTCGGAGCGCGCCGAAACGGTCAATGGCGTCGTCCGCGAAGCCAAGAAGAATGCCGACGAATCCGCCGTCGTCGTCGGTAGTGCGATCTCGGCCATGGGCCGCATCGAGGATGCCTCGCGCCAGATCTCCAATATCATCGGCGTCATCGACGAGATCGCCTTCCAGACCAACCTCCTGGCACTCAATGCCGGGGTCGAGGCAGCCCGCGCCGGTGAAGCCGGCAAGGGTTTTGCCGTCGTCGCGCAGGAAGTGCGTGAACTCGCCCAGCGGTCTGCCAATGCTGCAAAGGAGATCAAGGCCCTCATCAACCGCTCTGCGGCAGAAGTGGCCAGCGGCTCCACCCATGTCCAGCAGACGGGCACGGTGCTGTCGCGCATCGGCGGCCAGATCGCCACGATCAGCGAACATATCGAGATGATTGCCGAGACCAGTCGCGAGCAGTCGGGTGCCCTGCACGAGGTCAACGGCGCCGTCGGCCGCATGGACCAGATGACGCAGCAGAATGCCGCCATGGTGGAGGAGGCGACAGCCGCCACCCAGGATCTCTCGGCCCAGACGGACCAGTTGCGGGATCTTCTGCAGCAGTTCAGGATCGAGGCGGATCGTGAGCGTCCCATGGGCCGCGCTGCCTGAGCCCAATGACCTGCAAGATGAGAAGCCCGGCGCATAGCGCCGGGCTTTTTCGTGTTACCCTTTTGCCAGGCGGCAATCTTAGTGATCGGCCGTCACGGTCGGTGCGATCGGCTTTCTCGACCCTGTCCGATCGAGAAGAGCACGGCTAAAACGCGCCAACCGCTGCCACGGCTCTTCGCTGAACTGGGCGTAGAACTCGTCCTCGGATAGCTGGTCAGGTTTCCCGACCCTTTTGTGAAGCGCGATGATGGCAAGGGCAGCATAAGTTTCCTGCATGACGGATCTCCTGTGATTGATGCCGTCTTCCCTTTTATCCTCCGAATCTGGATGCACGAACAGCCAACAACGTGCTATATATTTCAGCTATGAAAGACATAGCGTGGGACGCCTATCAGCTTTTTCTCGCGGTCGCCCGTCAGGGCGGCTTGACCGCAGCCGCCGAAATAACCGGCCTCAGTGCCGCGACGCTCGGGCGCCGCATGGTTGAACTTGAGCAGGCGCTTGGCCGCGAACTCTTCCTGCGCAGTCAGACCGGCTATCGTCTCACCGGCGACGGCAGCCAGTTGCTGGAGCACCTGATCGAACTGGAAGCCGGCAGCAAACGGGTGGAAGAATGGCGCCGCGGCAAGGCCGGACAATCCCTGGTGCGGATCAGTCTCGGGACGTGGATCGCCTGGCTGCTCTGCCAGAACATGGCACTGATCCGTACGCCGCGCGACGAGTTCCGCATCGATCTCCATGTGGCGGAGCAACGATCACGTCTGTCGCATCGGGAGAACGACATCGGTTTGCGTGCCTTCGAGCCGGAGGAGCCTAACCTTGCGGCAATCCCGGCGGGGGAGGTCGCCTATGCCGCCTATCGGGCGCGCAACAGGGACTGGATCGGCCCGGAACCCTGGATTGCCGTCGATGATGAAAATGCAGTCTCCGCCTATCTTCGCTGGCCGCGGCAGAATGCCTCCGAGCGGATTGTTGCCACCGTCAACCGGCCAAGGTCCCTGCGGGATATGGTCCGTGCCGGGGCAGGGCTTGGTGTGCTGCCCTGTTTTGTCGGGGATCTCGATCCGACGCTGGAACGGATCGGCGAGGACATAGCCGAACTGCGCCACCGGCAGTGGATCGTGATGAACAACGACGATCGCCACAGATCCGATATTCGGCTGGTCGCGAACCGACTTGAGAAACTTCTCAAGTCCCATCGGGACATATTGGCCGGAAAACGGCCAAGCACCCGCAACTGACACGTCCGGAATGCAGAAAAACCCGCACGGCGATCTGGTCTCCTGCCGGAGGCGATCGCCGTGCGGGAACCGGTCCGGAGGTCAGGGGCCGGACGGGGGACGTGGTTGTGGCTCAGGCCGCCTGATGGTTGCCCTGGGTTACGATGACGGGGATCAGCAGATCACCCCAGTTGCCGTCGCCACCGTGATGGCGGGCGGAGCGGACGAGTTCGACCGAGACGCCGGCATCGACAGCCTTCATGATCGAATGGTTGAGCCGGTGCAGGTCGTTTGCCAACATGCGGATCATCGCCTGCTGATCGGTGCTCATGGCCGAGGACTGTTCTTCGGCGCGTTCCTTGACTCGGGTCTGGGGTGTCATGGCATTTCTCCTCTTGGTGTCAGGGGTTTTTGAATTCACCTCCCCCTTGAGGGGGGAGGTCGCAGCTGCGGGTGGGGGTGAGCCTCGGACGGTTGCGACGGTCACCCCACCCCGGCACTGCGTGCCGACCCTCCCCCTCAAGGGGAGGGTGCGATCCTTACTCCGCCGCGGGGCGGAACTGCTCGGTTTCGGTCGATTCCTTCATCGCGGTCGTCGAGGACTGGCCGGCGGTGATGGCAAGAGAGACGGCGTCGAAGTAACCGGTGCCGACTTCGCGCTGGTGCTTGGTCGCGGTGTACCCGTTGACCTCGGCAGCGAATTCCGCCTCCTGCAGTTCCGAATAGGCCGCCATCTGGCGATCCTTGTAGCCGCGGGCCAGTTCGAACATGCCGTAGTTCAACTGATGGAAGCCGGCGAGCGTGATGAACTGGAACTTGTAGCCCATGGCACCGAGTTCCCGCTGGAACTTGGCGATCGTCGCGTCGTCGAGATGCTTCTTCCAGTTGAAGGAAGGCGAGCAGTTATAGGCGAGCTTCTTGCCTGGATGGGCCTTGTGCACGGCTTCGGCAAACTTGCGGGCCTGTTCGAGATCCGGCTTGCCGGTCTCCATCCAGATCATGTCGCAGTAGGGCGCATAAGCGATCGCACGGGCGATGCAGGGCTCGATGCCGTTCTTGACCTGGTAGAAGCCTTCTGCCGTGCGGCCGGCGTCATAATCGACGAATGGCTGGTCGCGCTCGTCGATGTCGGAAGTCAGAAGCTTGGCAGCTTCCGCATCGGTACGGGCAACGATCAGCGTCGGGACACCCATGATGTCGGCGGCAAGACGGGCTGCCGTCAGGTTGCGGATGTGGGCCTGGGTCGGGATCAGAACCTTGCCACCGAGATGGCCGCACTTCTTTTCAGACGCCAGCTGGTCCTCGAAGTGAACGCCCGCAGCGCCCGCTTCGATGAAGGCCTTCATGATCTCGAAAGCGTTGAGCGGTCCGCCGAAACCGGCTTCTGCATCGGCGACGATTGGCGCGAACCAGGTGTCGACCGAAAGGCCCTTGCCTTCCTGGGTTTCAATCTGATCGGCACGCTGCAGCGTCTTGTTGATCCGCTTGGCGAGTTCCGGGGCTGCATTCGCCGGATAGAGCGACTGGTCCGGATACATGGACGAGGCGGTGTTGGCGTCGGCCGCAACCTGCCAGCCGGAGAGGTAGATTGCCTTGAGACCCGCGCGGACCATCTGCATAGCCTGATTGCCGGATAGCGCACCGAGCGCGTTGATGAAGGGCTCCTCGTTGATCAACTGCCACAGGCGGTTCGCACCCATTTCGGCAAGCGTATACTTGATCTCGACCGAGCCGCGCAGGCGCTGCACGTCCGCTGCAGTGTAGGGGCGATCGATACCGTCATAGCGGCCCTTGGGGGCATTTGGAACGAGATTGTAAAATTCAGTCATGACGTGTCTCCCTGTCACTGCGAGTCGATGGCCAAGTGAAGTTCTACGCGTTGGCTTGGCCGTTTTGATGTGACTAGATTTACATCGCACTGCAAAATACGGCCAGAAAATTCGATAAAACAAAGATATGAAAGAGGTTAGGCTGTCTTGTCTTTGACAGAAGAGACGTGTAAATTTGTAAAGGTAGTCAACGACCATTGAAGGCTGCAGGCGGAAATCTTGTAAAGGAGCTGTAAAATGGCAGAGCGCAAGATCTTCGCAGGCCCTCGTGTCCGCCGCATTCGCAATGGCCTTGGCCTGACCCAGACGGCCATGGCCGAGGCGCTTGAAATTTCTCCCTCCTACCTCAATCTGATCGAGCGCAATCAGCGCCCGCTGACAGTTCAGCTGCTGCTGAAGCTCGCTTCCGTCTACAAGGTCGATCTGGACGAGCTCCAGGGTGAGGCGGGCGGCTCGACGAGTCAGTTGCGCGAAGTATTTGCCGATCCGCTCTTGTCGGGCGAACTCCCGGGCGACCAGGAGCTGATCGAGGTGGCCGAGGCTGCTCCCAATGCCGCGAGCGGCATCATCAAGCTCTACAGGGCTTACCGCGAGCAGGCCGCACGGCTCTCGGATCTCGCGGATCTCCTGGCGCGAGAGGGGCACGAGACGTCGCTCTCCGGTGCCCGACTGCCGATCGACGAAGTCCGCGAAGTCTTCGAGCGCCGGCCGAACTATTTCGCCCGGCTCGACGAGGCGGCCGAAAACTTTCATACCGGCCTCGGCCTGTCTCCGGGAGATGACCTCGCCGTCGCCCTCAAGGCCTGGCTGCGCTCGACGCATGGGATCGTGGTCCGTGCCTTGCCCGTGCAGACCATGCCCTCGCTGCGCCGACGCTATGACCGCCATTCCATGCGCCTCTTCCTCTCCGAGCGCCTGTCACCCTTCGACCAGATGCGTGAGGTGGCGATGGAGGTCGTCCTGCTTGCTCTTGGCGAAAATGTGCAGGCGGAACTGGAGGCACTCGAACTCTCCTCGGGCGAAGCGCGCCGCATCGCCCGCTTCGAGCTCGCGCGCTACACCGCGCATGCCCTGATGATGCCGTACGGCGCCTTTCTCTCGGCTGCCATCCGCGCCCGCTATGACATCGACGTGCTGCGCGCCCGCTTCAATGTCTCCTACGAGCAGGCGGCCAACCGGCTGACCATGCTGCAGCGCCCAGGCGCAACAGGCGTGCCGTTTTTCATGATGGAGATCGACAACGCCGGAAACCGCTTCCGCCGGGCCGGCGCGACGGGCTTTCCCCAGGCCCGGTTCGGTGGCGGCTGTCCCAAGCTGAATGTCCATGCGGCTTTCTCCCAGCCGGGCCAAGTCCTGGTCGAGCAGGTCGAAATGCCGGATGGCAGCGCCTTCCTCACCCTGTCGCGAACGCTGGAGGGGCCGCAGGCCAGTTTTGGTGAACGCGTTCGCAGGACGGCGCTCCTCGTCGGCTGCGATGCATCGAGCCGGGACGAGGTCGCCTATGCGGCAGCGCTTCCCGACCGTTCGGTCCCGCCGACCGCCATCGGTCCGGCCTGTCGCCTCTGCGAGCGCTCCGGTTGTCTGGCCCGTGCAGAGCCCCCGCTGACCCGCCCGCTCGGGCTCGACGAGATGGTAACGGGCCTCTCCGCCTTCGATTTCCAATGAAACGAAGTAACCCGATAAAGCATTCGCGACTGCGAAGAATTTCGCTTGTCGCCCGTCCAAATCCTTTCTAGTCTCTTAAAAAATAACAGGAATGGCATCGGGGGCTCCTCGCTCCCCAAGGCTGGAACAGGAGAAAAAATGAAGGCTCATTTCATCCGTACGGCGTCGGTAGCACTGGCGACGATCTTCATCGCATCGGCTGTCCAGGCGCAGGAGCGCGTCGTCAATGTCTACAACTGGTCGGACTATATCGACGAGTCGGTTCTCGCGGATTTTACCAAGGAAACCGGCATCAAGGTCGTCTACGACGTCTTCGACTCCAATGAACTGCTTGAAACCAAGCTGCTGGCCGGTGGCTCGGGTTACGACGTCGTAGTGCCGACGGCGCCTTTCCTTGCTCGCCAGATCCAGGCCGGCGTCTTCCAGAAGCTCGACAAGTCCAAGCTGACCAACATGTCGAACCTCTGGCCGATGGTGTCGGAGCGTCTGGCGAAATACGATCCCGGCAATGAATATGCCGTCAACTACATGTGGGGCACGACGGGCATCGGCTACAACGTCGCCAAGGTCAAGGAAGCGCTCGGCGCGGACTTCGTCGTTGACAGCTGGGATTCGATCTTCAAAGCTGAGAATGCCGAAAAGCTGAAGAGCTGCGGGATCAACATCCTCGATGCATCGGATGAAACCTTTGCCATCGCCATGAACTATATCGGCAAGGATCCCGACAGCAAGGAGACCGCCGACCTGGAAGCTGGCGGCGAGGTCTATCAGAAGATCCGCTCGTCGGTCCGCACCTTCAACTCGTCGGCCTATATTGACGATCTCGCCAATGGCGACGTCTGCGTGACGATCGGCTGGTCGGGCGATATCCTGCAGGCAAAGGCCCGCGCCGAGGAAGCCAAGAACGGCGTCGAGATCAATTACGTGATCCCGAAGGAAGGCACCTACATGTGGTTCGACAACATGGCGATCCCTGCGGATGCCAAGAACGTCGCCGAGGCGCATGAGTTCATCAACTTCCTGATGCGGCCCGATATGATCGCCAAGGCCTCCAACTATGTCCAGTATGCCAATGGCAATCTGGCCTCCCAGGAACTCTTGGATGCCGAGGTCAAGGACAATCCGGCCGTCTATCCGCCGGAAGACGTCATGTCCAAGCTCTTCACCATCTCGCCCTACGGGCCACGCGAACAACGTGTGTTGAACCGGGTCTGGACGACGATCAAGACCGGTAGCTAACCAGACACAAAAACGCCGGGCGCCCCAAGCGCCCGGCGTTTTCATCATGCTCCGGGTAACAATAAGAACGGCTGGGATCGGGTAATGGCGAAGACACTGGGGCCTGTTAAGCGCAAATTCTCTCCTTGGACCGAAGCGGATGCCGTTCCTTTCATCCGCTTCGAAAACGTCACCAAACGCTTCGGTGATTTCATCGCGGTCGACAACCTGACGCTGGATATCTATGAGCGCGAGTTCTTCTCGCTGCTCGGACCGTCAGGCTGCGGCAAGACCACGCTGATGCGCATGCTGGCCGGCTTCGAGGACCCGACTTCGGGCCGCATCCTTCTTCAGGGCCAGGATCTCTCCGGTGTGCCACCCTACAAGCGCCCCACCAACATGATGTTCCAGTCCTATGCGCTCTTCCCGCATATGTCGGTCGAGAAGAACATCGCTTTCGGTCTTGAGCAGGACAATCTGCCGAAGGGCGAGATCGAGGCGCGTGTGCAGGAAATGCTGAAGCTGGTGAAGCTCGACCAGTTCGCCAATCGCAAGCCCAACCAGCTCTCCGGCGGCCAGCGCCAGCGCGTCGCACTCGCCCGTTCGCTTGCCAAGCGTCCCAAGGTCCTGCTCCTCGACGAGCCGCTGGGCGCACTGGACCGGAAACTGCGCGAGGAAACCCAGTTCGAACTGATGGACATCCAGACCAAGCTCGGCCTGACCTTCCTGATCGTCACACACGACCAGGAAGAGGCGATGACCGTATCCGATCGCATCGCGGTCATGGACAAGGGCATCCTCGTCCAAGTGGCCACACCGGCCGAGATCTACGAGGCGCCGAATTCGCGCTATGTCGCGGATTTCATCGGCGACATCAACATTCTCGAAGCCAAGGTCGAATCCAAGGAAGGCGAAGGTGCCGCGGAACTGGTGCGCATCGACAGCGACGGCGTCAAGATCACCGTCGAGCAGGCCTGCGACGCGGCACAGGGCGACGGTGTTGCCTTCGCCGTCCGGCCGGAAAAGGTGCGGATCTCGTCCACCCAGCCCGAGACATCAACCGCCAACATGCTCCATGGGGAGGTCTGGGACATCGGTTATCTCGGCGACTTCTCGGTCTTCATCGTCCGCCTGGATGATGGCCGCATGTTCCGGGCCGCCCAAGCCAATGTCTCGCGTCTTGTCGACCGCCCCATCACCTTCGGCGACATGGTCTGGCTCTCCTGGCCGGCCGATGCCGGCCTTGTCCTGACACGCTGAGGAGGGCGCCCCATGGCCGATAGCGTCGTCGCCGCCAAATCCGGGTCAGCAAAATGGCTGGTGGTCATCATCCCCTTTCTATGGATGGTGCTCTTCTTCCTGACCCCCTTCCTGATCATCGTGAAAATCTCGCTGTCCGACACGGCGATCGCCATGCCGCCCTATACGCCGGTGCTGGAAGGTTTCGCAGCGATCGGCGATTTCATCAGCCAGCTGGATTTCGAGAACTATGTCTTCCTCACGGAAGACTCGCTCTATTTCAACGCCTATGTGTCGTCGCTGCGCATCGCACTGATTTCCACCTTCCTGTTGCTGCTCATAGGCTACCCGATGGCGTTGGCCATGGCGCGTGCGCCCGTGTCCATCCGGCCGACCCTGGTCATGCTGGTCATCCTGCCTTTCTGGACCTCGTTCCTGATCCGCGTCTATGCCTGGATCGGCATCCTGAAGCCCGAGGGTCTGCTCACCGTGCTTCTCCAGTCGCTCGGCCTGATGGATGAAGCTAACCAGGTCCAGATCTACCGCACCGAGATCGCCGTCTTCATCGGCATCGTCTATTCCTATCTGCCCTTCATGGTGCTGCCGCTCTATTCCGCACTCGAAAAAATGGACGGCACGCTGCTGGAAGCCGCGAGCGATCTCGGCTGCCCGCCCTGGAAAGCCTTCTGGAAGATCACTTTCCCGCTGTCCATCCCGGGTGTCATCGCCGGCTCGATGATCTGCTTCATCCCGATCACGGGCGAATTCGTCATCCCCGATCTGCTTGGTGGTGCCGATACGCTGATGATCGGCAAGACGCTGTGGACCGAGTTCTTCGGCAATCGCGACTGGCCGCTCGCCTCCGCCGTTGCCGTCCTTCTGCTCCTCATTCTGGTCGTGCCCATTGCCATCTTCCAGAACCAGCAGCAGAAAGTGTGAGGGCGGACCGATGAAACCCGGAAAATTCGACGCGACGATCCTGACACTCGGTTTCGCCTTCCTCTACATCCCGATCCTGATCCTGGTCGTCTACTCCTTCAACGAGTCGAAACTGGTCACGGTCTGGGGCGGCTTTTCGCTGAAATGGTATGGCGAAATGTGGCGCAACGACGGGCTCATGAGCGCCGCCTGGGTCACGCTACAGGTCGGCCTGCTCAGTGCGACGCTGGGCACCGTTCTCGGAACCCTCGCGGCCCTCACGCTCGTCCGCTACACGCGCTTCAAGGGACGTTTGCTGTTTTCAGGCATGGTCTATGCCCCGCTTGTCATGCCCGAAGTCATCACAGGCCTGTCGCTGCTGCTGCTCTTCGTGGCGATCGGTGTCGATCGAGGTCTGATGACCGTCGTCATCGCGCACACCACCTTCACCATGTGTTACGTAGCGATCGTCGTGCAGTCGCGCCTGCTGACCTTCGACACGAGCCTCGAAGAAGCAGCCCAGGACCTCGGTTGCCCTCCGGTCAAGACCTTCTTCAAGGTCACCCTGCCGCTCATCCTGCCCGCCGTCATCTCCGGCTGGATGCTGGCCTTCACGCTTTCCCTCGACGATCTCGTCATTGCGAGCTTCACCACTGGCCCGGGTGCGACGACGCTGCCCATCAAGATCTACTCGCAGGTGCGCTTAGGGGTCACACCCGAGATCAACGCCATCTGCACCATCCTGATCGGCATCGTCACCATCGGCGTGATCATCGCATCTGTCGGCACGAAGCAGCGGGAACTCCAGCGGCAGCGGGATGAGCACGTCGCCGCCCGTGGAACCTTGGCCTGAAACGCTCGGCGGCTGCCCCGGTCAACCCCGGGGCGGCATGAGAAGATAGGCGGTGAGCCAGATAGGCACGATCACGACGGCGCCCATCACCATGCGAGGTACAGCCCAGGCAAAGGCGGAGACGATCCCGTTGTGCAACTCTTCCGCCGTCACGCCCAGACTGTCGAGCACGGCTCTCGGCGTGATTCCGAAGAACGACAACAGGCTGCCCGCCAGAAGTGACGCCAGCGCCAATTTGATGAAACCCGATAACAATGCCTGCACCCGTCATCCCCCGGCGCCCCGACTCGTTTCATTCTAGTATTTGCATGCACGAATGAAACAGCGGGCAAGGGTGAGGAGAGACCTTTATTGACCTGCGGCCGGAAGGGACGGGATCGGAGAGATGACGGGGTCATGCCACGCGCCACCGATAAAGAAGCGCAAAGGCGCCATCGTTGGTGTCTCTGGCTCCACTTCAGACAGCTCTCCCGTCAGCGCCAGAGCCTGGCGGCTGTAGGGGATGATGCCGGACAGAACGAGAGTATCCCCTTCGCCCACGATCCGGGCCTTCTCCACCTCCGCCGAACCCTCTGAAAAGCGCACGGACATATCGAGGCTCCGGTAATCGAATTCCCCCGATCCGGCCGCGCTCAGCTGGAAATAGGCCCGGTCGGTCGACAGGCGCCGCAGGCCCTCCACATTCAGCCCGACGATTTCACCATCGTCTGCGCGAATATCGAGCGTTCCCGACATGGCGTCGATGTTACGCTGCCAGCCAGGCCCGACAAGCTTGGCATCGAGCGTCAGTGAGCCGATCCCTTTGAGCGCGAGGCTCCCGGGAGAAAACCTGGACATCAGCGATCCAAGATCGATCCGATCCATCATCACCGCAATTTCGGCGCCTTGAACGAAGCCCTGGCCACTCCCGTTTAGGCGTGCCGAAAGCGTTCCCCCCAGGAACCGCGTGTCCCCGATCACCAGCTTCAGCGAGCCGTCGCCACCGGTCAGGCTTGCACCGAGATCGGTCAGTTGGAAATCAGCGACGGTGGCCGTGGCGGCGGAGACCCGCATGTCGAAATCCACCCACCGGCTGAGGCTCGGCAGCCGCACATTGGCGCGATCTCCAAGGTCTATGGACAGGGCCTGCAGGAAATCGTCAAGGTTCAGAAGATCGACTGCCACCGTCCCGATGAGTAGCGGTTTCGCATCGGCGCGCTTCTTCAATGTCAGGATCCCGTCGCCGGGGCTGTCATTGATCTCGAACTCGAAATTGTCGAACCGCCACTCGTCTTCGGCATTCGTCACCTGCGCCTGCAACGAAGCCGTTTGCCACCGTTCCGTTCCGGCAAGACGTAGTCCGAATACGGATGCCGCCTGCGGGACATCCCAGATGCTCAGGTCGACATTGGCCTGTTCCAGGCTCGCCTGGTTGAGGTCGATCACCCCCTTGATCTGCCCCCGCATGCCCGGAAGCGATGCGGAGAGGTCGACTTGGCTCGCGGCACCTCCAAGCAGAAGCAAGGGGGTTGGGGTTTGCAGGGAAAGCGACATGCCACGATCCTGCACATTGAACGTCGCCTGCCCGGAAAGGGGAGCCGCCAGACGCGGCCAGTCAAGCTTGGCATTCACCTGGTCGGCGACGATTGTCGTGCCGCTCTGCGCATCAGTCAGGGTGACCTCGCCATCGATGATCTCGACGGACCCGATTTCCGTCTCGATGGTGCCGGCTTCGGATCCCGCATTTTCCCGCGTGGTCAGGGCGCCACGCACGGCCGCGTTCAACAGCCCGTCACCGCTCCAATCCAGTCGGCCATCGACATCCCGCTGGATCCGGAGCTTCGGTGTCTCGAACCGGAAGTCGTTGAAATCGGGTTTGCCTTTCACGGCCGAAAGCAGGCTGAATTCAGCGGAGAGGCGCTGAATTTCGACGAAAGGCTCGTCGGGGCGGTCGCTGGCACGCCGAATTCTGATGCCATCGAGGGTCACTTCCGGCCGCGGCCAGAACCGCAGTTCCGAGACATCCTCGATCGTCACGGGGTGCCCGGCCCATTGCGCCATGGACGTTTCGATCGCCGAGCGCACGACGGCACTGGAAATCAGATGCGGGGCGGCGAGACGGAGGGTAACGGAGACGAGCGCGCCGAGAGCGACCGCTGCGAGCGCGAATTTGATCAGCCGTCGGGTCCGCCGGCCGGGGCCGCCGGTTCCAGGGCTTTCAGATTGTCCGGCGCGTCGCGAGAATGTCATTCTGGCCCGTGTCCAAGAGCGTCGTCGAGTACTCGTGCCGGATATAGGAATTCTACCCTGCGTGCAACGAATGGACGGCCGCCCACCGGTTTCCCGGCTTTGTATCGCACTGCGGTATGCTATAGGAAAAGACAAAAGAGGAGGAGCGGAATGACTGAACTGGTACCCCTTTGGACACCGTCCGAGGCCTTCAAGGCCGCACAGCCCCTGACGCATTTCATCGAGTGGTGCGCCACCCGAGAGGCCCGTCGCTTCGCAGACTACGACGCGTTCTACAGCTGGTCTGTCGAGGACCGCGCCGCCTTCTGGTCGGCGGTCTGGGACTATTGCGGCGTCGTGGGGGACAAGGGGGTCGTGGCACTGGCCGATGACGGCGATATGCTGAAGACCAGGTTCTTCCCACAAGCGCAGATCAATTTTGCCGAAAATCTCCTCGCACATGCCGGCGATGGCGATGCGCTGGTCTTCCGCGGCGAAAACAAGGTGTCGGACCGCTGGTCATGGTCGCGTCTGACAGCCACTGTCTCGCGCCTGCAACAGGCGCTCGCCGCCATGGGCATCGGCGAAGGCGACCGTGTCGCGGCCATGATGCCGAACATGCCGGAAACCGTGGCCCTGATGCTGGCAGCGACCTCGCTCGGCGCCATCTGGTCCTCCTGCTCGCCCGATTTCGGCGACCAGGGCGTGCTCGACCGCTTCGGCCAGATCGAGCCTAAGCTCTTCATCGCCTGCGATGGCTACTGGTACAATGGCAAGCGTCAGGATGTGGCGGAGAAGATCGTCACCGTTACCGCGAAGCTCGGTGTGCCCGTCCTTGTCGTGCCCTATGCCGGCGACACTGCCGCACTTCTCGCGCGACTGCCGGATGGCCGGAGCTTCGATCAGTTCATCGCGGATTTCTCCGTCCGGGACATCGAATATCGCAGGCTGCCCTTCTCGCATCCGATCTACATCCTCTTCTCTTCCGGCACGACCGGCGTGCCGAAATGCATCGTACATTCGGCGGGCGGCACCCTGCTGCAGCAGATCAAGGAACACCGTTTCCACTGCGGTCTTCAGGCAGACGAGAAGCTCTTTTACTTTACGACCTGCGGCTGGATGATGTGGAACTGGCTGGTCACGGGCCTCGCCTGCGGCGCCACGCTCTGCCTTTATGATGGTTCCCCCTTCTATCCCGACGGCAATGTCCTCTTCGACTATGCGGCGGATGAGAAGTTCGCGATTTTCGGCACTTCGGCCAAATATATCGACGCCGTACGCAAGGGCGGTCTGACCCCGAAAACGACACATGACCTGTCGAGCCTCAGACTGATGACCTCGACCGGCTCGCCGCTGTCGCCGGAAGGTTTTTCCTTCGTCTACGAGGGTATTCGCGACGACATCCAGCTCGCCTCCATCTCCGGCGGCACCGACATCGTTTCCTGCTTCGTGCTCGGCAATCCGCTGAAGCCCGTCTGGCGAGGAGAGATCCAGGGGCCGGGCCTGGGCCTCGCCGTCGATGTCTGGGATGACGACGGCAAATCGGTGCGCGGCGAAAAGGGAGAGCTCGTCTGCACCAAGGCTTTCCCGTCCATGCCCGTGATGTTCTGGAACGATCCTGAAGGGGCGAAATACCGCGCCGCCTATTTCGAGCGGTTCGACAACATCTGGTGCCACGGCGATTTCGCCGAATGGACCGAGCATGGTGGCATTGTTATTCACGGTCGCTCTGATGCGACGCTCAACCCCGGCGGCGTGCGGATCGGCACGGCCGAGATCTACAATCAGGTCGAACAGATGGACGAGGTGCTTGAGGCCCTCTGCATCGGCCAGGACTGGGAGGATGACGTACGTGTCGTGCTCTTTGTCCGACTGGCCTCCGGCCTCAGCTTGACGGAAGAGCTCGACAAGAAGATCAAGACCCGGATCCGCACCGGCGCCACGCCGCGCCATGTACCGGCAAAGATCGTCCAGGTCGCGGATATCCCGCGCACCAAATCCGGCAAGATCGTCGAGCTCGCCGTGCGCGAAGTCGTGCATGGCCGGCCGGTGAAGAACAAGGAAGCGCTCGCCAATCCGGAAGCGCTCTTGCTCTTCGCCGACCTCGAACCGCTGCGTTCCTGACGGAGAACTGTCCCGAAAGGCAGCAATTTCAGGGCAATACCTCAAATGTGGGGTAGCTGCAGGGCGTGGCCGGTAAGAAAGGCTTAACCGGCCTCCGGCAACACTGGCACCAACTTGGAGATGCGCGATCAGACGCCACGAGGACGGGAAAACGCCCCGGACAAGATGTCGATCGCACCTTCACTCCGGTTCGACAGCATTGATTTGGGCGGCTTCGGCCGCCCTATTTTTTTGAACCGCAGATCAACGCTTTTCGTCGAGCGACCGCGAGACCAGGATCACCGGAATGAGGCCCGCCGCGATGATGATGATCGCCGCGACCGAAGCATCTTGCGCCATGCCGCGCGACGCGTCCTCGTAGACGAGGGTAGCGAGCGTGTTGAAATTGAAGGGGCGAAGCAGAATCGTCGCCGAAAGCTCCTTCAGCGTCTCGATGAAGACCAGAAGCGCGGCCGTCAGCACCGCAGGCCGCAGATTGGGCAGCAGCACCTGGCGGAGTGTCTGCAGGCTCGAACGCCCGAGCGTGCGGGCGGCCATGTCGAGATGTGGGGAAAGCTTCTGGAACCCGGCATCGACGGTGCCCTCCGCCATGGTCAGGAAACGCACCGTATAGGCATAGACGATCGCAAAACCGGTGCCGGAGAGCATGAGACCTGTCGAGACGCCAAGGCTTTCGCGCATCCAGCCGTCCAGCGCATTGTCAAAAGTTGCCAGCGGGATCATCACCCCGATGCCGAGCACCGTGCCGGGAATGCCGTAGCCCAGCGCCGCGAGCCGTCCGGCTCCCATGGCAAGGCGCGAGCGATCGGTTCGCGCGGCATAGGAGAGCACGAAGGCAAGCAGCACCGTGATCAGGGCTGCGGCAGAGGAGACCAGAGTCGAGTTCCAGAGCGCATCGAGCAGACGCGGCTCAACGAAGTCTTCGACCCGTCGGAGCGCAAATCCACCCAGCACGAAGACCGGCACGATGAAACCGACCAGGATCGGGATGAGGCAGAACAGCGTCGCAAGCGCCGCCTTCACCCCCGACAGCCGAAGCCGGACCGCATCGGTCACGATCGCCGTCGTCTTGTGACTGCTGAAGCGCTGGCGTCGCCGCGCCATCCGCTCGACGACGAGGAGCCCCGCGACGATCACCAGCATGAAGCAGGCGATCTGGGCCGCACCCGCCAGGCTGCCGCGATTGAGCCAGGTGTCGTAGACCGAGAAGGTCAGCGTCTGCACGCCGAGATACTCGACCGCGCCGATGTCGTTCAGCGTTTCCATCATGACCAGCGTCAGGCCGATCATGATTGCGGGCCGTGCCATCGGCACCTGGATGCGGGCAAAGACGCGCAAGGGGCTGGAGCCTAGCGTCCGGGCCACGTCAGCGGCGGCGCGTCCCTGCATGAGGAACATCGAGCGACAGGCGAGATAGACGTAAGGGTAAAGCACCGAAGACATGACCAGCACGGCACCCGAAAGCGACTTCACGTTGAAGAAACTGTAGTCGCGCGATGAGGTGAAGCCGAACAGCGCCCGATATCCGGTCTGCACGGGACCGGTGAAGTCAAGGAACTCCCCGAAGGCGTATGCCGCGAGATAGGAGGGAATGGCAAGCGGCAGGACGAGCGCCGGGGAGAGAAACCTGCGCAGTGGGAATTCGCAGGACGCGACCAGCCAAGCCGATCCGATCCCGACGACGGCCGTGACCAGCCCGGTGAACAGCAGCAGCCAGAAGGTCCGCATCCCCGCCCGCGGGATGACATTCGTCATCATGTGCTGCCAATTGTCCGGATCCGCCGAGAAACCGATGACGAAGATCGCCGCGATCGGCATGAAGACGATCGCGGCCGTGATCAGTGCTGCCACGGTCGCATAGCCGGGCCGCTTGCTGAGCGGCGTGCCGATGGTCGAAACGGAATGGGCTGTGCCCGGGAGCGGACGAGTGGACAAGCGGTCGGCCCTTGCGATGTGCGGCAAAGGCTTTCCTCTAGCCGAAAGCCACAGCGATGAAAACCGCTGCTGTCGTCACGCCTTCGTTCACCGGCGAAGGATGGCGAGGCTTTCGCCGATCAGCCGCAGGCCCAGAGCACCGATCACGGCGCCGGCCAGCCGGTCCAGCCAGACTTTGCCCCCGAGATAGGCCCGCTGCGACCGAGGTGCCGAAAAAGCCAGAGCCACGATGGCGTACCAGCCGGCCTCGACGACGAAGATCATGAAAGGAAGGGCGATCATCAGTGCAAGCGGTGGGGCCTGCGGCATGAGCGCCGCAAAGATGCTGGCATAGACAACGGCCGTCTTCGGATTGCTGATCTGGGTGACAAGACCAAGGACGAAGGCCCGCGAAACGGCAAGCGTCCCGCGGCCATCCGGTGACGCCACGGATATTGGTTCCCGCGCGCCCCGCCAGATCGCGACACCGAGATAGACGAGATAGAGGCCGCCGGCACATTTCAGAACCAGATAGAGCCATTCGACCTGCTGCAGCAGCGCGACGAGACCCGCAAGCGCGAGTATCGCGAAGAAGGCGCCGCCGAGCCCCATCCCGATGGCGGCGGCGAGACCGTGCAGGCGCGAATTGGCGATCGAGATGCGCGAGACCAGTACGAAACTCGGTCCTGGACTCATGGCGCCGATGCCGATTGCGATGACGATGCCGAGGAAAATGCTGAAGGTTGCCATGTCCATTCCCCGCTCTCGGCGTCGCTGCCTCTCTTCAGTCCGCCAGCACGCGCGGCGATGGGAACATCACCTCGACCAGCGTGCCTTCGTTCGGCGTCGAGGAGATGGCGAACTGCGCCCGGTTGGCATCCACCATGGCCTTGGTCAGTGGCAGGCCGAGCCCGGTCCCGTCGCCACGGTTGCGCGGCGTGCCCGTCGACACCTGACGGAACGGCTTCATTGCCTGTTCCAGTTCGCTGCGCGACATGCCGATCCCGGTGTCGCGGATCCGAAGCACCACGCTGCCGTTCGGCTCATAGGCCGTGGAGACGATGATCTGTCCGCCCGAGGGCGTAAAGCGGATGGCGTTGGCGAGGATGTTCAGCACGATCTGTTTGATCGATCGCCCATCGGCCACGACATTCGGCACCGCTTGCGAGAGCGCGGTGCGGATGATGACCCGCTGGCCGTTCGCCTGCGGCTGCACGATCGAGACTGCCGCCTGCACCATCTCGTTCAAGCCGACGGAAGAAAAATCCAGCTCCATTTCGCCGGCTTCGATCTTGGAAATGTCGAGCAGGTCGTTGACGATGTCGAGCACATGCCGGCCGGACCGCACGATGTCATGCGCATATTCGCCGTAGCGCGGATGACCGACGGGACCGAAATGCTCGTTCGCCATCATGTCGGCAAAGCCGATGATCGCATTGAGTGGCGTCCGGATCTCGTGGCTGACGCGGGCGAGGAAGTCGGTCTTGTGGGCGTTCGCCGTTTCGGCCGCACGCTTGGCGTTGCGCAGTTCTTCTTCGGTCCGCTTCCACTGGGTGATATCGCGGATCACGGCGCAGTAGCCATTCGAGGACGTGAGCTTGCCGATCGTCATGAACAGCGGCAGGAAACCGCCGGAGGCTTCCCGCCCGATCACTTCGCGGCCGTCGTTGAGCACACTGGCCACGCCATGGCCGGAAAGCCCGTTCAGATAGTCGAGGATCGACTTCTGGCTCTCATGGGCAAACAGCATGACGAAGGGTTTGCCGCGCGTCTCCATGTCGTCGAAGTTGAACAGCGCGCTCGCCGCCCGGTTCATCGACCGGATGTCGCCGTCGGAATCCAGAATCACGACGCCGTCGGTCGCCGTCTCGAGGATCGAGCGCATTTCCTCGACTTCAACCTTGACGCGGGCGAGTTCGGTCGCCTGGGCCGGCGTTGCGACAGAGGCCGCGACGGGCGCCGGCATGTCAGCCGGAGGCTCGGCAGGGATATCCCCGCGCGTGCGGTCTTCTGGCTGGGCGATCAGCGCCAGCATCAGCGCACTCGTCTCCTCGAAGCGCACCGATTGCAGCCGCGCCGTCACCGGGCGCAGACGATCGTCTGCGCAGAGCGCGACGACCTGTCCCGCTTCGTCGCCAGGGGTTTCGAGATCCCGTCGCTGGATGAGCGTGTCGAGGCCACCGGCTTCATCGAGCTCGGCCAGCGTCCTGTAGCCCGTCAGGCTGAAGAATTCCGGGTTGGCATGGATCAGCCGATCGCCGACATGCACAAGAAGGGCAACCGGCATCAGGTCGACGATCTCGGCGGTCAGGCTGCGTTCCCGCTTGCCGGCCGGGCGTTCGCTCGGCAAGTCCGGCAGCGTGTCTTCGGGCGTCAGCTCCGACAGCGGCGGTTGGGCGACAGACACCGGCGACGCAGGTGCCGGCGGCTCGGGCGGCGTCGGGGCGGCGGCAGCCGGTTCGCTGCGCAGCACGGGCGGTTCGGACGGCGTGAGCGACTGTTCCACCTTGGCGCGCAGCCCGAGCGGATCGAGCTTGCGCGCGATCTCCTGGAAAGCCGCCTGTTCACCCGGCGTCAGTGCATCACGCTGGCGCGCGCGGTGGTCCTGCAGCTGAACCACCTTGTCGGGCAGGCTCGGCGTGTGCGGTTCCATGATCCTCAGAACCGGCGGCTCGTATACGGCCGGCCGCGGTGCGGGCACATCCTCGTCGACATCAGGCGCAGGATCGGCGACCTCGGTTTCCGCGTCGGGCGTTTCCACGATGTCGTCGTCGGAATGCAGCAGTGCGTCGAGCACGTCCTCGCCGGTTTCCGCGATCTGGTCTTCGATGAAGTCTTCCGGCGGATGGCTCTCGCCTTCGCTGAGTTCCGTCAGGAACTCGACCAGATCTTCGTCGGGATCTTGTGTGACTTCGACCGTCGGCTCGACCGCGTCTTCAACGACCGGCTCTTCGCGCAGGAAGGTCATGCCGATCGCATCCGGGTCTTCCTGCGCATCGGCCACACGCACGATGCCGAAGCCGCGGAAGCCATCGAAGTCGCGATTGCGCGTATAGGTCGGGAGCGCCGCGAGGTCGACCGGGACTACCAGCCGCGTGCCTTCGACGGGCCAGTAGATCGTCTTGCCGGACCAGGTATCCCGCTTCTTCAGGAGATCGCCGATCTTGCCTTCCGGATCGAGGTTGAAGAGAGCTGCAAGGTCGGAAAAGGCAACGCCGTTGATATCGGCCGCGCGCGGGCCGACGGCCTGGGCAAATTCGGAGGAGACCTCGCTGAAACGGCCCTCGGCGTCGATCTTCCAGACGAATCGGGTCGCACGACGATCCTGGCTGAAGACGAAGCGGTCCTCGCCTGACACGGCCTCCTGCAGGCGAGGTGCCGTCGCTGCAGCGACAGGCACGGTCTCGGCGACCGGGGCAATTTCGGCTGACGTTTCTTCAGCTATTGCGGGCGCTTCGCCGAAAGGCTCGTCATCTTGCACAGTCAGGATAGGAGCGGGTTCAGCGTGAAGCTCATCGGCTTCGACCGCTTCGACGGCTTTATCCTCTTCGACGTCATCGCTGTCGTTCAGTTCGTCCGTGTCCGGTTCGATCTCCTCGATGTCGCCGATCGCTGCGATCACGCTTTCGAACGGGCCGGCCGGCAAGGGCATGTCCGCATCATCGCCGGCCGGTTGAGGCTCGAGCGCCTCGGCCTCGCTCCTGTCCTCGATCGTATCGTCGGAACGAACGGGCTCGGCGATGGCCGCAGGCAGATCGGCATCGTCTTCGTCGGTAAAGTCGTCGCTCGGATCCATCTGTCCGAGGATGGTCTCGACCGCGAAGAGCAGGTGCAGGGCGGGATTGTCGGAGATCTTGCCAATGGCCGCGGGCAGATGGCCGAGGCCCGTCGGAATCGGTCGCTTCACCAACCGGTCGCCATCCGCGTCGACGAGCGTCACCAGCATGCGGGTGGTCTGCTGCGTCACGCCCAGGGCAGCGAAGCCTTCGGAGCTGGCAATCAGCCCGCCGTCACCGTCGAGCACGGCCATATGCGTGTCCGGGTCGTCGAAACCGCTCATCAGGTCCGCCGCGAGCTGTCGCACGTCTCCGCTGGAAGGCATGACCGGTGGCACGGCAAGCAGGATCACCGGCTCGCCGCGGCGAACCTCGATACATTCCGCAACTGCCGTCACCGGTACCTTCTGGAAGCCGGACGTGATGCGCAGCATCAGATTGCGGCTGTCGCCGATTGCTTCCAACTGCCGCGCCGCCGTCTCGATCTGCCGGAAGGTGATATCGCTGCGCCGAGGACCATCTTCGAGAAAGTCGTAGATCGAGGCAGCCCCGAAGAAGCGCGCACCTGCGCCATTGCACCAGAGCACCCGCTCCAGTCCCGGTGCAAACAGCACGAGCGCTTCGCCACGCGCAAGGCGCGGTCGGATCTGGTCGTGCACGGCGACATCGATGAAAGGGTATTGAGCGGGCATTTGGGGACCTGCACTTCATGGCCTGCGAGTAAATTAACAGATTTTTAATAGCTAGGCAGTGCCCCTGGGTCCAGAAAATGGGGCGCCTTTCGGTCGATAAGGTTAATCCGGCTGGATTATCAACATGCAAAAAAACTAATTGTGCAGTGCACAATGATATTGCAATGCACAATATCGGGTGTTATATGGAGTTCATGAATGAAACATGAGGGGTCACCAAGGACCCCGCGACAAGAGGAAATGCACCATGAATACCAAGGATATGTTCTCTTTCTCGACCTTTGACCCCTCGAAGATGCAGGAAAGCTTCCGTGACTTCGCCGAAAAGGGCGCAGCCCAGTCGAAGGAAGCCTATGCCAAGATGAAGACCGCGACGGAAGAAGCCACGAAGACCGTGGAAGCCACCGTCCAGACGGCCCAGGCCGGCACGGTCGAACTCGGCCTCAAGGCCATCGACGCCATGCGCACCAATGCCGAACTGTCGCTGTCCCACATGGAAGCGCTCCTCGGCGTGAAGTCGATCGCCGAACTCGTCGAACTGCAGACTGCTTTCATCCGCAAGCAGGCTGAAGTGACGATCGAGCACGCCAAGTCCATCCAGGAAACCGCCAAGAAGGTGACCGAGACCGTGACGAAGCCGGGCAAGGAAGCTGCCGAGAAGGTCATGTCCTCGCTGAAGGTTGCCTGATCGCCTGACGCGACCAGAAAATCCTCCCAAGGATCTTGGGCCGGGCCTTCAAGCCCGGCCTTTTCATATCCCGAGCCTTTTCACGCGATGTGCAGAAAGGGCTTGAAAAAAAATCCATCTGCTCGTATGTGACCCCTCGACGGCGTCAGTGACGCGGTCATGTGCGGTTGTAGCTCAGTTGGTTAGAGCGCAGGTTTGTGGCACCTGAGGTCGGAGGTTCAATTCCCCCCAACCGTACCATTTTCTCCCCTTGCCATTATCGAAGCTTGTTCCCCAGAACCGGTATATGCGATGCCGATCTATGGCCACGATGATCGGTAAAATGCGACCGGAGTCGTTGACGCGATGGCAACAGCTTCCGCAATCCCGACTTTGCCTTTGCCGAATTTGATGCTCTGACTGCGCAAGTGCCCAGCGGAGGTGTGATGGAGCGTCGAGGTTTTGTGCGTCAGCCCTGCGAGGCGAACTCGCTCATTCTCCAGTTTGGTTGCCATTTCCGCGGATGGATCTCCGACTGGAGCCCGAGGGGCGTCAATCTGGTCCTGGGCGACGACATCATGCTCGATCGGGCCGAGCACTTCATCATCTACAGCGGCCGTTTTGATGTCCTGCATGCCGAAGTCGTGTGGCGCAGGGACGACCGTATCGGCGCCCGCATCCACAACTGGCGCACGGCCGCCGCCGGTGCCGTGCTTTGTCCGGCGATCCCATAGTCTCGGCCGATTGGTCTAGCGGGCGCAGGCTTCGCGGTAGAACCCGTTCAGCGTCGAAAGGACGGCTTCCTGAAACGCGAGGATCTCCTGCCGGATATGCTCCAAGGAACAGCCAAGCGCGGATAGTTCGGCACCGAGTCTGCGGCACAGTCGGATCCAGAACTGATCCGCCTGGTTTCCATGCAGCCGATCGAGCTCCCGCGCGGACTGCGCGACGAGCTCCCTTTGGCGTGCGAGGGGGTAAATGTGCAGCGAAGGCTTGTCTGACGAAATGCGATTGTAGTGCTGCACGAATAGGCTCCACTGGGGCTGATGCCGTTAACTTCAGGGTGTGGGAATGCCATGCACGTCGAACGCACTATCTGAAAACATGCAAAAATATTGATAAATGTTTGTTTTCCGTCAGCTTGAGTTGACAGTTTTCCCCAGCCTAGTTTGACCGACAAGCGTTTAAAGCATCGATGTGCGGCCGGACGAAAAACCCCGCCATGTTGCCATGACGGGGCCAAAGGTTTCGACTCGAGTCGAGTAAGCTCAGGCGCGGGCCACTTCCTTCACCCAGCCATGCGTGTCGGCGACGGAGCCGCGCTGGATGCCGGTCAGCTGGTTACGCAGCTTCTCCGTTTCCATGCCGGTTCCGGCATTGCCGATGACGAATTCGCCGGCCGGATGACGAACGGTGCCGATGGCCGCGACGACGGCTGCCGTGCCGCAGGCAAAGGCCTCGCGCAATTTGCCGCTCTTGGCATCGGCCATCCATTCGTCGAAGGAATAGGGCCGTTCGATGACCTCAAGGCCGTTGTCGCCGGCAAGCTTGATGATCGAGTTGCGCGTGATGCCCGGCAGGATGGTGCCCGACAGCGGCGGCGTGACGACCGTGTTGTTGTCCATGACGAAGAAGACATTCATGCCGCCCAGCTCTTCGATCCACTTGTGTTCGGCAGCGTCGAGGAAGACGACCTGGTCGCAGCCGCGGCTCGAGGCTTCTTTCTGGGCAAGAAGGCTGGCCGCATAATTGCCGCCGCACTTGGCCGCACCCGTGCCGCCCGGAGCCGCACGCGTGTAATGCTCGCTCACCCACAGCGTCACAGGCTTGCTGCCGCCCTTGAAGTAGGGACCGACCGGAGATGCGATGACGCAGAAGATGTATTCGCGCGAGGGGCGAACGCCGAGGAAGGCTTCGCTGGCAAACATGAAGGGACGCAGATAAAGGCTGCCTTCGCCCTCCGGAACCCACTTGGCGTCGATCTTCACCAGTTCCTCGACTGCCTTGAGGAACAGTTCTTCCGGCACGTCAGGCATTGCCATGCGTTCGGCCGACCTGTTGAACCGGCGCGCATTTTCTTCCGGGCGGAACAGAGTGATGCGGCCGTCTGCACCCTTATAGGCCTTCATCCCCTCGAAGATTTCCTGGGCATAATGCAGGACGCTCGCGGCCGGATCGATCTGGAACGGCTTGCGGGCGGAAACCTCCGGGCTGTGCCAGCCCTTGTCGACATGCCAATGCACCACCGCCATGTGGTCGGTGAACAGTGTGCCGAAGCCAAGGTTTTCGAAAGCCTTCAGCCGTTCGGCTTCCGCCATGGGAGCTGCATTCGGGACGATCTGGAAGTCGAGGAGTGCGGTATTCGTGGTCATGGAGAGCCTGTGCCTGAGCTGTTCACGGTTGTGATGGCCGCACTCGAATTTTCGGTCGCGGCGGTGCCGTCGTTTGTGCGGTTTGATCGGGAATTGTCAACAGAAACCATGCTGTCGCAATGCAGCAAAACGCCTGAGACGCAGGGCCGGTAGCCTGTTCAGCCCGTGATGAGCCCGAACAGGAACCAGAGGCCGGCAAGCGAAATGGCGGCGCCAAGCGCCTGGACCAGCCGTCCGTGGCCGATTGGCTTGAGCCCTGCGCCGATCGCGATACCGATCACATGGATCACGCCGGTCGAGACCACGAAGCCGACGGTGAAGGCTGCGGGGTCGCTGGCGCGGGGTGCCAACACGCCGTGCGGATAGCCATGCATCAGGGCAAAGGCGGCGATCATCACCAGCGCCGCCCATTCGGGTGCCCGCCAGGCCGCAGCGATGGCGCCGCCGAGAACGATGACCGAAACCGCAATTCCGTACTCGATCGGCTGGTCCGGCAGAACGCCGGTCATGCCGATGATCCCGCCCACACACATGATCATCGGGAAGGTCGCTGGCAGCGTCCAGACCGATCGCCCCCCCATCTGCGCGCCCCAGAGGCCGACGGCCAGCATGGCCAGCAGATGGTCGAAACCGGCGAGCGGATGCCCGAAGCCCGAGCCGAACCCGCCGAGCGGCCCGTCCATCACATGGGCATGGGCGGGAAGCGCCGAGACGAGAGCAAGCAGAAAGGCGGGAAGGCCGAGATGAAGCAAGGGCTGGCGCATGTCTGTATCCATGGGTGACGAGATCGGCGCAGTCTATCCGCGTTGATCATGACGGAAAAGCGTCCTCGAAACGCGCTCCTGCCGTCAGCTGAAGATCGCCCGATCCTGCTCGACGGCATCCTGCAGGAACTGCACGACTGCCCGCACGCGCACGAGTTCCCGCGCGCTCTCATGGAAGGTCGTCCAGTACGCCCGCCGGAGCGTGATATCAGGCAGGACCCGAACTAGGCTCTCGTGCTGCCGCGCGATATAGCTGTGCAGGATGCCGATGCCGGCCCCGGCCAGCACGGCTTCCGTCTGCCCGATCGCAGACGAGATCTCGAAACCGGCATTCCAGTCGCGCATCACTTCGCCTGTAAAATTGAGCGAGGGCGTGAAGATCAGGTCCTCCACATAGCCGATCCGGCGATGGGCCTTCAGCTCCTCCGGCGTTATCGGCAAGCCGTTCGCTTCGACATAGCCCTTCGAGGCATAGAGGCCGAGCGTGTAGTCGACGAGCTTCGACGAAACGAGCCGCCCCTGATCCGGCCGCTCCAGCGTCACGGCAATATCGGCCTCGCGCTGTGACAGCGAGAAGGAGCGCGGCACGGGCACGAGCTGGATCTTCAGCTCCGGATGCCGCTCGATCAGCGCACCGAGACGCGAAGCGAGGAAGAAGACGCCGAAACCATCGGGGGCGCCGATGCGGACCGTGCCCGCCACCTGCGTATCGGTCCGCCCCAGCCTGGCCTGGACCTCGAGCATCTCCGTTTCCATACGCTCTGCGGAGGCGAGAAACGCTTCGCCCTCGGCGGTCAACTCGCAGCCATTCGTGCGGCGGATGAAGAGCCGAGTCTTCAGCGCGGTCTCCAGCGACGTCAGCCGGCGGGAAAGCGTGGCATGATTGAGCCCCAGCCTTCGGGAAGCCGCCAAAATCTGGCCGGTCCGCGCGACGGCGAGGAAAATGCGGACATCATCCCAGTTCATCGGTTATTCCGGCTTGTGGCGCATGGCGACCGGATCGACCTCGATGAGGCGCAGGGACTTTACCATAGCGGATGTCAGGCTCTTGTATTTCAGGAAATGCGGCGTCTGCAGGTGTGCCTCGTAGTCTTTCTGGTTGGCATAGACCTCGATGATCCGGATCTGATTCGGTTCATCCCTGAGAGCGACCGCATTCAACATGAGCACGCCCGGCTCGAGAGCTACCGACGCCTCGATCTCCTCGGAGAGCAGGCCGCGATAGGCCTCCAGCTGGTCCGCGTCGATTTCCAGTTCGGCCATCCTCACTATTGGGGGGCGGGGCGCTTCGCTCATGTCGGTTTTCTGGTCACGCGGTCGTTGCACCAAATTTTGCACAGCATATTCTAGTTTCTAGGTTTTGACTTGCTGAATTTACCCACGGGACCATCCTTCGGGCAGGGCAGTCGTCTGAATATGCTGCTTCTGATCTGAAAATTCACATCACTCCCTTGGACCCGATGTGCCCCCGTCCAGCCCAAGCATCGCCATGCGTGTTTGAAAACTGTCGGCGATATCCGACAGTTTCAGGGTGGCGAAACGCGAAAGAAGCAAGGCTTCGGCTTCGCGCCTGGCGTCCTCCAGCGCCTCGTTGGCCGCAATCTCGACGAGGCAACCGGCATGGTCGGAAGAGGGGACGAGGCAGAAAAGGTCGGGCCGTTCGAGGGCATCATAGACATCCAGCAAAGTAATGTCGTCGAGGGGTCTCGCCAGTCGCCACCCGCCACCATGCCCCTTTTCCGATTGGACATAGCCGCGTTCGCGCAAGCCCGCCATCGTCCTGCGCACGACGACGGGATTGGTGTTGAGCATCTTGGCGATCGTCTCCGACGTCATGCTTCCGGCATGGCGCCCGAGATGGATCAGCACATGCAGCATGCGGGACAGGCGGCTATCCCCGCGCATTGGCCTTCCCTCCGTTATGGAATGATCCGTAGCGCAGCCCGCCTCATGCAACAAGTCGAGTGACATGACTTGACGATGTCGCATCATGTAACTTAACAAGATACATAACATTAAAAGTTACATGAAGGGGTCTCGCATGAAGTATGATGCCGTTGTCGTGGGTGGAAGTTTCGCCGGTCTCTCGGCCGCAATGCAGCTCACCCGCACCCGCCGCAACATTCTGCTCATCGATGCGGCGCGACCGCGCAATCGTTTTGCCGAAGCCTCGCATGGCTTTCTCGGTCAGGACGGGGTGGCACCCTCAGAGATCCGCCGTCGTGCTCTGGAGCAACTTTCCCACTATCCGAACTTCACGCTTCTGGAAGGGGAGGCTGAGAGCGCCGAACGCCGCCTGGGCGGGTTCAGAGTCGGCCTGGCCGATGGCCGTGTCATAGAGGCGCAGGTGCTCGTACTTGCTCTCGGCGTGACCGATACTCTCCCGTCGATCCCGGGCCTTGCCGAGCGCTGGGGCCGCACGGTTCTGCATTGCCCCTATTGCCACGGCTACGAAATCGGCGGCGGCCCGATCGGCATCCTCGCCTCGTCACCGCTTGCGGCGCATCAGGGCGGTCTCCTGCCGGATTGGGGCCGCACAACCATGTTCGTCGAACCCGGCGTCACGTTCGAGGAAGAGCAGCAGGCCATGCTGATCGCCCGCGGAGTCATGATCGAGACGGAACGCGTGGTGGAACTGATCGGCAAAGGACAGGGGCTTGAAGCCGTTCGCCTGGCTGACGGACGGATTGTGGAAGTAAATGCCCTCTTCGCCCAATCGAAAGTGGCGATCGCCTCGCCGCTGGCATCGCAACTGAACCTGGAACTTGAGGAGGGGCCACAGGGCTGGCACATCAGGGCGCAGATGGGCTGCACCAGCGAGCCCGGCGTGTTCGCCGGCGGCGACGCGGCAAGTCCAATGCACAATGCCACACTGGCCAGCGCGTCCGGCGTCATGGCAGGGATATCCGCCCATCGAGCGTTGATAGAGGCCTCCCTATGGACGTAAAATCGCACATCTACTTCAATCTGCGCACAACAGATGCGTAAATCATCGCGTTGATTTGTGGAAATCGAAGCGCATACTGCCTCCACAACAATTCAGGAGGAAACCCATGTATCAAGTTGGTCATTTCATCGGCGGCAAGCATGTCGCCGGCACCTCGGGTCGCAAGCAGCCGATCTACAACCCGGCAACCGGCGAAGTGCAGGGCGAAGTCTCGCTCGCCAGCGCCGAAGAGCTGAACGCAGCCGTCGAGAACGCCAAGGCCGCGCAGATCAAGTGGGCCGCGACCAACCCGCAGCGCCGCGCCCGCGTCTTCATGAAGTTCGTCCAGCTCCTGAATGACAACATGGATGCGCTGGCCGAGATCCTGTCGCGCGAACACGGCAAGACGATCGAAGACGCCAAGGGCGACGTCATCCGCGGCCTCGAAGTCTGCGAATTCGTCATCGGCATTCCGCACCTTTCGAAGAGCGAGTTCACCGAAGGCGCCGGCCCGAACATCGACATGTATTCGATCCGCCAGGCTGTCGGCATCGGCGCCGGCATCACGCCGTTCAACTTCCCGGCCATGATCCCGATGTGGATGTTCGCGCCCGCGATTGCCTGCGGCAACGCCTTCATCCTGAAGCCGTCGGAGCGCGATCCGTCCGTTCCGATCCGCCTCGCCGAACTGATGATCGAGGCAGGTCTTCCGGCCGGCATCCTCAACGTCGTCAACGGCGACAAGTCGGCCGTCGACGGTATCCTGACCCATCCTGACATCTCGGCCGTCTCCTTCGTCGGCTCGACCCCGATCGCCCGCTACGTCTATGGAACGGCTGCGATGAACGGCAAGCGCGCCCAGTGCTTCGGCGGCGCCAAGAACCACATGATCATCATGCCGGATGCCGACCTCGACCAGGCAGCTCAGGCGCTGATGGGCGCAGGTTACGGTTCGGCCGGCGAGCGCTGCATGGCAATCTCGGTTGCTGTCCCGGTCGGTGAGGAAACCGCCAACCGCCTGATCGAAAAGCTGACCCCGATGGTGGAAAGCCTGCGCATCGGCCCTTACACCGATGACAAGGCCGATCTCGGCCCCGTCATCACCAAGGAAGCCCAGGCGCGCATCCGTGGCCTGATCGACAGTGGCGTCGAAGCCGGCGCCAAGCTCGTCGTCGACGGCCGCGATTTCAAGCTCCAGGGCTATGAGGATGGCTATTTCGTCGGCGGCTGCCTGTTCGACAATGTCACGCCTGACATGGACATCTACAAGACCGAAATCTTCGGACCTGTTCTCTCGGTCGTCCGTGCCAAGACCTATGAAGAAGCCCTCGACCTGCCTATGAAGCATGAATACGGCAATGGCGTCGCGATCTATACCCGCGACGGTGACGCTGCTCGCGACTTCGCTTCCCGCATCAACATCGGTATGGTCGGCATCAACGTGCCGATCCCGGTGCCGCTCGCCTACCACTCCTTCGGCGGCTGGAAGTCCTCTTCCTTCGGCGACCTGAACCAGCACGGTACGGATTCGATCAAGTTCTGGACCCGCACCAAGACGGTAACGTCGCGTTGGCCGTCGGGCATCAAGGACGGCGCCGAATTCGTCATGCCGACGATGAAGTAATCAAGCCAGCAGCTTGTTTCCATTCGCGCCACCCTGTCGAAAGGCAGGGTGGCGTTCTCTTGTCAGCGTGAAACCGGCTGCTAAGCTTCTTCTCGGGGGAGGGCTGATCATGCCGAAGACGAAGATCCACACTGGCGGCTGTCTCTGCGGAGCGGTGCGTTTCGAGGCCGATGCGCCTGCGGCCCGGCCCCATACTTGTTCCTGCAAGATGTGCCAGCGTCACACCGGAAGCCTGACCGCCACATGGGTCGAGTTTCCCCGCGAGGCCGTCCGCTGGGTCGGGCCATCAGGCAGCCCGTCCACATGGCGCTCCTCCGATATCTCATCGCGTGCCTTCTGTGGCACCTGCGGCTCTTCGATCGGCGCGATCGACGACCAGCCCACGATCGCCCTCCTGCTGGGTGCCTTCGATCGCACAAACGCCGCCGATCTGAAGCCCACCTACCATTCCTACAAGGGTGGTCGGCCGAAATGGTGGTGCGTCGAGATCGGTAAGACATGACGGCCTGATGCCGGAGTGTCGTCGCGCACTTGAGTGCGCAAGTGTCTCATGGTCAATGTGCTTGAGCATGTCGCCAGGGATAGCGGCGTACGAATTTGATTTCTGAGGGACATTTCATGCAACAGGCAGTTTTTGGCCGTGCGGCCAATTTGCGGCGCGGCGAGTTTCGCGGCAGCGCCGGTGAGTATTTCGGCATCTGGATCGTCAACATCCTGCTGACCATTATCACGGTCGGCATTTATTCGGCCTGGGCCAAGGTTCGCCGCAACCGCTATTTCTACGGGAACTCGTTCATTGACGGTCACTCCTTCGACTATCACGCTCGTGGCCTGCAGATCTTCATCGGCCGCGCCATCGTCTTCGGCTATATCATCGCCTACAACGTGCTCCTGACCTTCAGCCCGATCGCGGGCGGTATCCTGGCGCTGTTGATGCTCGTCCTCCTGCCGTGGATCGTCATGCGCAGCCTGCGGTTCAACGCCCGCGTTACCAGCTACCGCAACATCCGCTTCGACTTTGTCGGCAAGACCTGGGGTGCGGTTGTCGCCATCATTTTCGGCGGCATCGTCGCCTTCTTCTCGCTCGGCATCCTGGCGCCTTTCGCCAGTCGCTGGCTCTATCGCTACATCTTCAACAACCTGCGTTATGGTGACCGCGCCTTCACGACTGATCCGAAGATCGGTGCTCTCTACCGAGTCTGGCTGCCGGCCTTCCTGCTGATGCTCGTCGGTGCCGCAGTCGGCGGGGCGATCGCGATGATCGCCTACTACAGCGCCGTCGGAGTGAGCGATGAGACCATGATCGATCTCGAGCTCCAAGTCGTCGTCGCCGTCTACGCCGCCCTGATCCCCGCGCTCTTGCTGTGGGGCGTGGCCGCGATCTTCTACCGGATCGGCGTTCGCAACGTGGTGATGAATTCGGCTCGTTTTGATACCCGCCACACCCTGTTCTCGGATCTCGGCCGGCTTCGCTATTTCTGGATCGTCGTCTCCAACCTCGTGGTCACGGTCGTCACCCTCAGCCTCATGCGCCCCTGGGCGGCCGTGCGTGAGCACCGCTATGTGATCCAGCATTCCGGCATCGTGGTCGATGGCGAGCTTGGCGATGTGGTAGCCTCCATGCAGAATTCCGGCTCGGCCGTCACGGCCGAATATCTCGATCTCGAAGGGTTCGACTTTGGCTTCTGAAGACAAGCCCATCGCCTCCGGTCACTGGCACCCGCCGGGGTCCAGCCGCGCCGAGCCAGCCGTGCTTCTGGGGGCGGACAAGACGCTCTATGTCCGGCTCGCCGCCGGCGGCGACCCGGTCTGTGTGGGGGATCTGGCCCGGACGGAGATTTCCGCCCGGGTCGGTCGTGTCCCGCGCCGCATCACCTTTGCTGACGGTTCACTGTTCGAGACAGTAGACAATGACGCCGTCGATCTCTGGTTGAAGAAGCACGGCAAGAGCGGTTTCGTCCACGAGCTCGAACACTTCCATCCCCGCCTCATTGCCCTGGTGGTCGCGATCTTCATGCTCGCGGGCCTCATCTACCGCTACGCGGTGCCGGCCCTGGTCGAGGTGGCCGTGCTCGTGACGCCGCCGGCCGTGACGCAGTGGATGGCGAGTGGCACGCTGCTGTCCCTCGATCAGGCGGTCTTCGACGACAGCAAGCTGCCGGATAGCCGGCAGGCCGAGATACGGGAGGCCTTCAACGAGGTCGCCGCCCTCTCCTCTCGCGGAGGCGATGGCTACAACCTCAACTTCCGCCTTGGCGGCGTGATCGGACCCAATGCCTTCGCCCTGCCGGATGGCACGCTCGTCATCACGGATGAGCTAATCGAACTGGCGGACGGCGACATGGACATGATCATCGGCGTCTTGGCGCATGAGATCGGCCATGTCGAGCGGGAGCACTCGCTGCGTCAGCTTTACCGCGCGGCCGGCATGGCCGGGTTGATCATGCTGATCGCAGGTGATGTGGGTGCTGCCGGCGAGGATATCCTCACCAATGGTGCAGCCCTGATGTCGCTCTCGCATTCCCGCGACGCGGAGAACGAGGCGGATCGCATCTCGGTGGAGCTGATGGCGAAGGCGGGACGCGATCCGCGCGCCATCGGCCGCTTCTTTGCACGCCTGGAGGAAAAGCTCGGGCTCGACGGCGAATCCAGCTTCCTGTCCACGCACCCGGGCACTACCGAGCGTCGCCAGGCGATCGACGATCACGCCAGGTCAATCGGAGCGGCAGTGCCCTGACCGCTCTCTCCGGGAAGACAGAAACGCAAGAAGGGGCGGTCACGACCGCCCCTTCTGCTTTTAATGGTTCTGCCGAAGCTTACTGCGTTGCGCCGTCGTTCAGGCCGACCTTGTCGACCAGTTCCGACGCCGTCTTGCGGTTGGCGGCGATGTCGACGAGAGGCAGCGTATCGGCCTTGATCGTGCCGAAGCCGGCGACGATCTCGGAGGCCTTGGCGTTCGGTCCGACCGGATATTCGAAGACCTGCTCGGCATAGATGGTCTGCGCTTCGTCCGAGGCGAGGAATTCCATCAGCTTGACGGCATTGTCCTTGTTCGGGGCATTCTTGGCCAGCGCCATGCCGGAGATGTTGACATGGGTGCCGCGATCAGCGGAATTCGGGAAGAGAACCTTGACGGACTTGGCCCATTCCTTCTCTTCCGGCTCCTTCTCATTGGTCTGCATCAGGCCGAGATAATAGGTGTTGGCCAGACCGAGATCGCATTCGCCGGCGTGGATCGCCTTGGCCTGGGCGCGGTCGTTGCCATCAGGCTTCTTGACCAGGTTCTGCTTCAGGCCGGCCAGCCACTTTTCGGTATACTCGGCGCCATGATGGGCGACCATCGAGGCGAACAGGCCGATATTGTAGGAATGCTGGCCGTCACGCATGCAGATGCGGCCCTTCCACTTGGGATCGGCAAGCTCTTCATAGGTGATCGCATCTTCGGAGACGCGGTCCTTGGACGCGTAGACGACACGGCCACGGGTCGTCAGACCGAACCAGTTGCCATCGGTATCGCGATACTGGGCGGGAATCTGCTTGTTGATGTCTTCGTCGTTCAGCGGCTGTGTCACGCCGCCATCCTTGGCTTCCGTCAGGCGCGCGATGTCGATCGTCAGGATGACGTCGGCAGGCGAATTGGCGCCTTCGGCCGTGATGCGCTCAACCAGGCCCTTGTCGAGGAAGAGCACGTTCGTCTTGATGCCCGTCTCCTTGGTGAAGGCGTCCATCAGCGGCTGGATCAGCTCCGGCTGACGATAGGAGTAGATGTTGACTTCACCTTCGGCCGCAGCCGTGCCGGCCGACAAGGCCAACATGGAAACGGCGCCGAGTGCGAATGTACGGATGGATGTCATGGCAATGCCTCCCTCTTGCAGAATGTTGACGCGCATATTCATGAATTGAGATAAGCTGTCAATTCCACTCGACTTTAATCACGGACACGTGAGCGCAGAACTTGAGTATTTTGGAATTGTTCAAAACTACAAAAGGCGCTATATAAGCCGCAACAAAACAGAGGAATCGTGCATGCGTTTGACAAAGCAGACAAATTACGCCGTGCGCATGCTGATGTACTGCGCCGCCAACACCGATCAGTTGAGCCGCATTCCGGAAATCGCCAAGGCTTATGGGGTCTCGGAACTCTTCCTGTTCAAGATCCTGCAGCCGCTCAACAAGGCCGGGCTCGTCGAAACCGTGCGCGGCCGCAACGGTGGCGTGCGCCTGGGTCGTCCCGCTGAAAAGATCACGCTGTTCGATGTCGTGAAGGTCACCGAAGACAGCTTCGCCATGGCGGAATGTTTCGAGGACGACGGTGATGTGGATTGTCCTCTGATCGACAGCTGCGGTTTGAACTCGGCCCTGCGCCGGGCGCTGAATGCCTTCTTCGACGTGCTCTCGGAATATACGATCGACGATCTGGTCAAGGCCCGGCCGCAGATCAACTTCCTTCTCGGAATCGACGATCTCGCGCCACGCAATGTTCGGCGCGCGCCGGCCGCCTGAAGACACCAATCGAAACAGCCTGGATCAACCCGCCGCAAGGCGGGTTTTTTCGTTGCGAGACAAGCGTTCGTCCTCATCTTGCGTCCCTCCGCCGCTATGCTACGCTTACGTGCACGGCAGTTTAAGTCTGCTTAATGTAGTTGCGGTTGAAATGCTGCGCTGCCGGGGATCTCTGGGGGGAGAGCATGTACGACTACGTGATCATCGGCGGCGGCTCGGCAGGTTCGGTTCTGGCGGCGCGCCTGAGTGAGGATCCGTCTGTCACCGTCTGCCTGCTCGAGGCCGGAGGTCGGGGGGACGGCATCTTTGCCCGCGTGCCGATGGCCGCCGCAGCTTTGGTTCCCGGCCATGTGAAAAGTGCCAATTGGCGTTTCTCCACGGTCCCGCAACCGGGACTGAACGGTCGCCGCGGTTACCAGCCGCGCGGTCGGGGACTCGGCGGATCGAGCCTGATCAATGCCATGCTCTATGTGCGTGGCCATGCGCGCGACTATGATGAATGGGCGGCACTCGGCTGCGGGGGTTGGTCCTGGGACGAGGTGTTGCCTTGGTTCAGGAAGGCGGAGGACAATATTCGCGGTGCGGACGATCTGCATGGCCGCGGCGGTCCTCTTCAGGTCTGCGACCAGAACTGGACGCGTCCGATCAACCAGGCCTTTCTCAAGGCCTGCGAACAGAACGGTCATGGGCAGAACGACGATTTCAACGGGCCGCGTCAGGAAGGCGCCGGCGTCTATCAGACGACGCAGTTCTGGAACGGGCCGAAGCGTGGCGAGCGCTGCTCTGCAGCCGCGGCTTATCTGCACGACGTCATGACGCGCCGGAATCTCACCGTGATCACCGAGGCGCATGTATCGCGCATCATCGTCGAGCGGGGCAGGGCGGTCGGCGTCGCCTATCGTTCTGGAAAGGAGGAACGTGTCGTCCGGGCGGGCCGGGAAGTCCTGCTGTCGGCTGGCGCCCTGCAATCACCGCAAATCCTGATGCTGTCAGGCATCGGCCCGGCCGACCACCTCAAGTCGCTCGGTATCTCTATCGTGCTCGATCGCCCGGAAGTCGGCGCAAATCTGCAGGATCATCTCGATTACACGATGATCTTTCGCTCGCCCGACACCGACATGTTCGGCATGGGCATCATGGCGACGCTTGACCTGATCCGGGCTGCGAACGAATGGCGCACCGAGCGCATGGGCCATCTGCGCTCGACCTGCGCGGAATCGGGCGCCTTCCTGAAATCCGATCCGTCCCTCGACCGGCCGGACATCCAGCTCCATTTCGTCGTCGCCATGGTCGACGACCACGTGCGGAAGATGCATTGGGGTCATGGTTACTCCTGCCACGTCTGCGTGTTGCGCCCCAATTCGCGCGGCACCGTCCGGCTGGCGAGCGCCGACCCGTCGGCGGCGCCGCTGATCGATCCCGCCTTCCTGTCTGACCCGCGCGACATCGAGACACTGCGCAAGGGGGCCCGGATGATGGCCGAAATCATGGGCGCGCCTGCGCTCAACAAGTATCGTGGAGCGGAACTCTACCCCGCCGGTCAGTCCGACGCGGAACTCGACGCGGCCATTCGTGCCCGGGCCGATACGATCTACCATCCCGTTGGCACCTGCCGCATGGGCTCAGATGAAGGCGCGGTTGTCGATCCGGCCCTGAAGCTAAACGGTATCGAGGGGCTCCGCGTCATCGATGCCTCCGTGATGCCACGCCTGATCGGCGGCAACACCAATGCCCCTGTCATCATGATGGCGGAAAAGATCGCGGCGGCCATCCGGGCGGAGAGGCTTTCGGCAAAAGGCCAGGCAAGCAGCCGCGCCGCGGCAAGCAAGAGCGGATTGCATTTCGCCTGAACCTTCCTATTGTGGCGGCCCTTGGATGAGGATGCGCGAAGAGGAAAAGCATGCCGGGAGAGAATGGCTCATCCGCCGCACAGGCGGTGATCGTCATGGGCGTCAGCGGCTGCGGCAAGTCCTCGGTCGGCGAGGCGCTCGCATCTCGCCTCGGGCTCCCCTTCATCGAAGGCGATGCCCTCCATCCTGAGAGCAATGTCGCGAAAATGGCGGCCGGCACGCCGCTGACCGACGAGGACCGCTGGCCCTGGCTGACCGTGATCGGCGAGTGCATGGCCGATGCCTTGTCGCGCGGCGAGGGGATCGTCGTTTCCTGTTCGGCGCTTAAGAAGATCTACCGCGAGCACCTGCGCGCCGCGACCGGTGGCAGTCTTTCGTTCGTCTATCTCGAGGGATCGCGGGAATTGCTCGGAAGCCGCATGGGCGCCCGCACCGGCCATTTCATGCCGCTTGGTCTGCTCGACAGCCAGCTCGCTACGTTGGAAGTGCCGACCGCTGAGCCGGGCGTCGTCACGGTGTCCATCGATCAGCCGGTCGAGGGCATCGTCGCCGATGCCCTCCAAGGTCTCGATGTCCGGGCCTGAGGCTCAGCCTTCGTAGCCCAGGAGCGGACCGTAAAGCTCCGGACGACGATCTCGGAACAGCCCCCAGCTGGCGCGCTGCCTTGCGATGCCGTCAAGATCGAAGGTCGCGGTCAGCACTGCCTCCGTCTCCCGATCGGCAGTTGCCACCATCGCACCGGTCTGGTCGCAGATGAAGGAGGAGCCGTAGAAGGTGAGCGATGTGCCCTTGCGGCCGTCCTCCTTGCCAATGCGGTTGGAGGCGATGACCGGCATGATATTGGCCGCCGCATGGCCCTGCATTACCCGCTGCCAGTGGCCGGAGCTGTCGATGCTTGCATCCTGCGGCTCCGAGCCGATTGCGGTCGGATAGAACAGGAGTTCGGCGCCCTGCAGCGCCATGGCGCGGGCCGCCTCCGGGAACCACTGGTCCCAGCAGATGCCGACGCCGATCGCCGCATGGCGCGTCTCCCAAATTTCGAACCCTGTATCTCCGGGCGAAAAGTAGAATTTTTCCGTATAGCCGGGACCATCCGGGATATGGCTCTTGCGATAGATGCCGAGCACATCGCCGGTCGCGTCGATGATGGCGACGCTATTGAAGAAGGTCTGCCCGGCCTTTTCGAAGAAGCTGACGGGAATGACGACGTTGAGCTCTTCAGCCAGCGCTGCGAAGTGCTCGATGAGCGCATTGTCATGCGCAGGCTTGGCTAGATCGAAGAATTCCGCGATCTGGTCCTGGCAGAAATAGGGTGCCTCGAACAGCTCCTGGATCAGGACGATCTGAGCGCCTTTCGCAGCGGCCTCGCGCACGAGCTTTTCCGCTCGTGCGATGTTGCCGGGCAGATCCCATGAGCAGGCCATCTGGGTGGCGGCGACGGTGACGGTACGGGTCATCTCTTCTCTCCTTAAACGCCGAGCCGGTCGCGCATGCCGTAATACCAGGCACCGAGCGCCGTGAACGGCACACGGAACATGCGGCCGCCCGGGAAGGGATAGGCCTGCAGCGAGGACCAGACGTCGAAGCGGCTCATCTGGCCGTGAACGGCCTCGCCCAGGATCTTGCCGAGCAGATGCGTCGTTGTCACGCCATGGCCGCTGTCGCCATGCGAGAAGTAGACGGTGTCGGACAGCTTGCCCATATGCGGGATACGCGTCAGCGTCAGCGCGAAATTGCCGCTCCAGGCATAGTCGATCTTCACGTCCTTCAGCTGCGGGAAGGTCTTCAGCATGTTCGGCCGGATGACGCCCGTCAGGTTCTTCGGATCTTGGCCGCCATAACCGATGCCGCCGCCGTAAAGCAGGCGGTTGTCGGCCGTGCGGCGATAATAGTCGAGCACGTAGTTCGCATCCTCGACGCAGTAATTGGCCGGCAACAGCTCCTCGATCAGCTTGGCATCCAGCGGTTCGGTCGCCATCACTTGGCTGGAAACCGGCATCATCTTCTCGGTCACCTTCGGCGCGATGCCGGCCATATAGGCATTGCCGCAGACCAGGATATGCTTGGCTTTGACGATGCCGCCCTCGGTGCAGACGAAGGGTTGCGGGCCGGTGTCGAGATGCACGACCTTCGAATTTTCGAAGATCTTGGCGCCGAGGCTTTCGGCCGCCGCTGCCTCGCCGAGCACCAGGTCCAGCGGATGGATATGGCCGCCATGACGGTCGATCATGCCGCCGACATAGCGGTCGGTCTTGGCATATTTCGCGACTTCGGACTTGGAGACCATTTCCAGTCCGTCATGGCCATGTTTCATCCAGTGTGCCCGGACGTCGGCCATCTCTTTCACCTGTTTGTCGGTGAAGGCAGCGAAGAAACCGCCATCGACGAGATCGCATTCAATCCCATACTTCGCCACACGCTCACGAATGATCCCGCCGCCCTCGAGCGACATCTCGCCCAGCCGATCGGCCTTCTCCTGGCCATAGCGTTTGGCGATCGTTTCGAGATCGCGGCTGTAGCCGTTGACGATCTGCCCGCCATTGCGACCAGAGGCGCCAAAACCGATGCGATCGGCTTCCAGCACGATCACGGCATAGCCCTTTTCGGCGAGTTCGAGGGCCGCCGAAATGCCGGTGAAGCCGGCACCGATGATGCAAATGTCGGTGGTGTGCTGGCCATCCAGCTTCGGGCGCACGCGCTTGTCGCGGGCAGAGGCTGCGTAATAGGTGGCCGCATGGCCGGGATTGGGTCCGATCGACTTGGTCATGGCTTCACCTCACACAGTCCGGATATAGGCGTCGTATTCGACGTCGGTCACCCGCAGCGAGAACTCCGAGAGTTCCTGATACTTGCAGGCGGAATAGAGGCTGCGATATTTCGGCCCGAGCGCCGCATAAGCGAAGCTCGACTTGGCGAAACGCTGCAACGCATAGTCCCAGTTTGTCGGCAGCGGTTCGTGGCTCACCGCATGGTCGTCGCCGGAGATCGCGCCGCCGGGCGAGAGCTTTTCCTTCATGCCGGCGAGGGCTGCCGACAGGATCATGGCGAGAACCAGATAGGGATTGGTGTCCGACCCGGCAACGCGATGTTCGATGCGGGTGGCAGGCTTCGACGCGGTGATCACGCGCACGGCCGCGGACCGGTTGTCGAAGCCCCAGGACGCATAGGTCGGCGCGTGTTCGGAGGGGCGCAGGCGGCGATAGGAATTCTGGTGTGGCGCAAAGATCGCCATGCTCTCGCCCATGCTTTCCAAGAGGCCACCGACCGAATGGAACAGCGCGTCCGAGGGGCCATCCTCGCCGACATAAATGTTCTCGCCCTTCTCGTTGAGAACGGAGAAATGCACATGCATGCCGCTGCCGGCCTGCATGCCGTAGGGCTTGGCCATGAAGGTCGCGTCAAGGTCGTTGGCACGGGCGACGCCCTTGACGATGCGCTTGAGCAGCACGGCATAGTCGGCCGCCGCCAGCGCATCCGGAACGTGGTTGAGGTTGATTTCGTACTGGCCTGGGCCATTTTCACGCAGCGTCGTGTCGGCCGGGACATTCTGGGCGCGGGCAGCTGTCGAGATGCCGTGGAAGACCTCCTCGAAGTCCTGCAGTTCGGAGATCGACAGAACCTGCGTCTGGCCGGTGTGCCAGCGACCGTCTCGTGTATTCGGCGGACGCACCGGGTCGAGTGCCGAGCGCACCGGATCGATCAGGTAGAATTCCAGTTCGGTGGCAACGACGGGCGTCAGCTTCGCCGCCTTGAAGCGATCGAGCACATGGCCCAGCACCTGGCGCGGGTCGGCGTAGAAACTCTCGCCTTCCTGGGTGTGCATCTGCAAGAGCACCTGCGCGGTCGGACGCGAGAGCCAGGTGACGCGGGAGAGCGTGCCGGGGACGGGAAAACAGATGCCGTCAGGATCGCCCGTACCTTCGGCAAGGCCTGCAGCATTCACGTCACGGCCCCAGACGTCGAGAGCATAAACCGAGCGCGGCATGGCCATGCCCTTGGTCAAGACATCGATGGCGCGCTCCCGCGGAATCCACTTGCCGCGCGGCACGCCGTTCACGTCGATGACGAATGCTTCGAGTACTTCAATATCGGGATTTGCCGCGAAGAATTCGCGGGCCTCTTCGGCCATGTCCATGGGTCACCGTGTGGCTGATGTCGTTCGGGTTCGATGCGCGCGATAAAGCGCGGGCGGATTTCAATCCGCTAACGATAGACGCTTTTCGCGTTATGGATCAAACACCGGCGCATGCCACTGCCCGTCTCTTCCTGATCCCTCGGCCTGACGCATGTTGGAAATGCGTCTGCTCTCCGACCTGTTTCCGTTGCGAAACAATTTGATCAAATTATGGGTTCTGACTACCACCTCAGCGTCAAAAAGGCCAGCCCCCAGTGAAGGGGGCCAGCTGTGTGTCGTTGATCAGGCGCGAAAGCGCTCAGGGCTCCAGGCCTTGGCGTCGATGAATGTCTTTTCCCCATCCATCATTTCCCCGATCAGGCGACCCGTTACGGGCCCAAGCGTCAGGCCATGATGCGCATGCCCGAAGGCGAACCACATGCCCTCGTGGCGCGGTGCCTTGCCAATGACCGGCATCATGTCCGGCGTGCAGGGACGGGCACCCATCCAGGGCTCGGCATCGAGACGGTCGGCGAGCGGGAAGATCTCGCGCGCCACAGCCTCGGCGCGGGCGAGCTGCACCGGTGACTTCGGCGCATCGCGATTGGCGAATTCCGCACCCGTCGTCAGGCGGATCCCTTTCACCATCGGTGCCAGGAAATAGCCGCGCTCGGCATCCATGGTCCAGTTGTTGAGGACCGCATTGCCTTCGGGGGCATAGTGCATGTGATAGCCGCGCTTGACGCCAAGCAGGAAGCGATAGCCGAACTTGGCTGTGACTTCCTCCGACCAGGGGCCGAGGGCCAGCACGACGTCGTCACCCTCGACCATGCCGTCATCCGTCTTCACCTTCCAGCCGCGGCCGGAGGCGCCGGCCTCGAGTGTCGTCGCATCGCCCTTGACGAAGCGACCGCCGAGCGACTCGAAGTATCGCAGATAAGCCTGGGTCAGCCCGTGCGGATCAGTGACCGACCAAGGATCGTTCCACTTCAACCCGCCGACGAAATCGCCGCGAATATGCGGCTCTTCCTTGCCGAGGTCCTCACGGCTCAAGGCGCGGTAGCTGACGCCATATTCGCGTGCCAACCGCTCGGCTTCGGCGAGTTCCGCGTCACGTTTTCCGGTGGTCCGGAAGATTTCCATCCAGCCGTCCTTGCGGATCAGCTGCTCGGCACTGGCGGCCTGGATCAGGTCCTGATGCTCGCTGATCGAGTTTTCAATCAGCGGCGCATAGGCACGTGCGATGACCTGGTGCCGGTTCTTGTTCGAATGCCACCAGTAGCGCGACAGGAAGGGCACGAGCTTCAGCATCGCGCTTGCATGATAATGCGCGTCGATCCGGTTGTTGAAACCGTAGCGGATCAACATGCCGAGTTGCTGCGGGAAACCATAGGGCACGACGCCCTCGCGCTGGATAAGGCCGGCATTGCCGAAAGAGGTTTCCTCACCGGCGCCCCGGCGGTCCACCAGCACCACCGAGCGTCCGCGACGGGCGAGATGAATGGCAGTGGAAACGCCGATGATACCGGCGCCGAGCACGATGGTGACCTTGGACATGAAAGCTGAATTCCTGACGATGGGGATTGCCGAGCAAGGATGCATTCCGGCCTGTTGCGGCGCAAACGAAAAATCGCCGCATTTGCCGCAATCCTCAAAATCCTTGGCAGATCCGAATCGTGCCATATCTCCGGTGGACGCGATGGCCGCCAGCGAAGGGAACTAGATGCGCCTCCTCATTCTTGCCGCCGCCTGGTTGATGGTGGCGATCGGCGTCATCGGTGTCTTCCTGCCGGTGCTGCCGACGACACCCTTCATGATCCTGGCCGCCGCCCTCTTCGCCCGGTCCTCACCGCGTTTCGAGCAATGGCTGATCGAGCATCCGCGCTACGGCCAGCCGCTCATAGACTGGCGCAGGGAAGGCGCGATATCGCAAAGGGCCAAGATTGCCTCGGTCTCGCTGATGGCTATGAGCTACGGCATCGTGGTCTTCTTCGGACCGCCGCAACTTTGGCTGAAGCTGCTGATCGGTGCAATTCTTCTTGCCTGTGCAGCATTTGTCCTCACCAGGCCCGCACCAGGCCGGTAATGGCGCTGGGCTCGCGGGCATAGTTGGTCAGCACAGGGTGAGCCAGAACACGCCGGAATAGGTGACGAGCGTCGAGACGATGGCGGCGACATGCGCCGCACTTGCGATCTGGGGCAGGGTATCCGACGACATGGCTTTCATCGGCAGCGTCCTCCTGCCAAACCAGTAGAGCCACGAAAGCAGCGCCAGAACGGACACGACGATTGCCCCGAGCAGCCATCTGAGCCCCGATGTCGGGCCGAGCGCCACCTGGTCCCAGCCCAGGCGGCATCCTGTGGCCTGCAGCCCGTAGAGCAGCAGAAAGGCAGCGGCCCAGACGATGAAACCGGCAAGGATCAGGACGAAGGATGAGACACGCATCTCAGCGACCTCCCGAGCCGGTCAGGCTTTGCAGGACAAACGGAAAGGCGAGGCCGACGAGACCGGTCACCGCCGTGTAGTCATGCCAGAGGCTTCCGATCCGCAAATCGAGCCGCCGTTGCATCGAAATGTAGCCACCGTGCCACCGCCACAGACCATAGCCCGCAAGCACCGCGCCGATGCCCGCATGGAGCGTGACATAGGCGGCGACGGCGAAGGCAGAAGCCAGCGCCGCATGGCTCGTCGGCGCCGGGAGCGACGTCAGGAGCACCGACAGAGCAGCGACCGTAATCAGATGCGCACTAAGAGTGAATGCCAGGCCCAAAGCCGTCCGTCCGGCTCGGCCATCCGACAGCCGTGCGGAGAGCGCTGCCCCCACCAGGGTGATGGCGGCCAGGATGGAGGGGCCGGCAAAGGTGAAGCCGAGTTCCGGTGGCGGCCAGTTCGGAGCCGATAGCCAGAGGAAGAGGGCTCCGAAGATCAGGGAGGTGTAGAGTGTGGCGTCTGCTGCGAGAGCAAAGACGACGGCCCACCAGGACGGCGGCTGGTCCACCTGCTGATGATGCGGCGCGCTTTCTCCACGACCGACCTCCAATGGTCCGATGTCCTGCTTCAGACCCGTCGACGGCGTCCAGAGGAAGAAGAGAACGACGACAGCGAGGAGTGCGATCGGTGTCGCCCAATAGAGTTTGGCGAGCAGGCTGGCAAAGAAGCAAGCTGTCGCAATTGCCGTCCACAGGGGCAGATAGGTAGGACGCGGCAGGACGACGACATGATCGAGGCGTCCCGTCACCATGTCGACGGTCAGCGTCTCCATCCATCCGTTGCGCATGAAACCGAGATAGCCGCGGCCGGCTGCCATTTTCGGCCCCAGCACGCGCGGCTCCAGCGCGTCGGCCCGGTCTTCGACATGGGGAAGCGAGCCGAAATTGTAGGAGGGTGGCGGCGTGGGCGTTGCCCATTCGAGCGTTCCCGCCTTCCAGGGATCGCGACGGAAGGGGCGGCCGTAGCGAACCAGCATGATCAGGTCGAGGGCAACAAGGGCAAAGCCGATCGTCATGACGAAGCCGCCGATGGAAGAGAGGAAATTCAACACCTCCCAGCCGGCTTCCTGCGGATATTCGAACACCCGTCGCGGCATGCCGCGCAGTCCCGTCAGATGCATGGCGAAGAAGGTGACGTTGAAGCCGATGAAGACCAGCCAGAATGCCGGTTTCGACAGGTGCTGCACCGGCTGCCGGCCGGTGATGTGCGGTAGCCAGTAATAGGCGGCCGCCATCATCGGAAAGACGAAGCCGCCGACCAGGACGTAATGCAGGTGAGCGACCACGAAATGCGTGTCATGGGCCTGCCAGTCGAAGGGCACCATGGCGAGCATCACGCCTGTCAGTCCACCGAGCACGAAGACGAAGAAGAAGCCGAAGACATGCAGCATCGGGATCGAGAGCTGCGGTCGCCCATGCGCGATGGTCGCGAGCCAGGCGAAGATCTGGATGCCCGTCGGGATAGCGACCAGCGCGCTTGCCGCGGAGAAGAAGGAGAGCGCCACATGCGGAATGCCCACCGTATACATGTGGTGCACCCAGAGCCCGAAGGAGAGGAAGGCCATGGCGACGATCGCCGCCACGATCAGGCCGTAACCTTCGAGCCGTGTGCGGGACAGCGCCGGAATGATGGTCGAGAGAGCACCGGCCGCCGGCAGGAAGATGATGTAGACTTCCGGATGCCCGAACAGCCAGAAGAGATGCTGCCACAGAAGCGGATCGCCGCCGCGCGTTGGGTCGAAGAAGGGCAGGTCGAAGGCCCGCTCCACTTCCAAGAGGATGGAGCCGAGGATCAGCGGCGGAAAGCCGATCAGCATCATGGCGGCGACCACCAGCATGTACCAGGCGAAGATCGGCATGCGGGTCAGCGACATGCCAGGCGCCCGAAGCTTCAGGATGGTGACCATGATCTCGATTGCAGCAGACAGTGCCGAAATCTCGACGAAGGTGATGCCGAGCAGCCAGACATCGGCATTGATGCCTGGCGAATAGGGCCGCGACGAGAGCGGCGTATACATGAACCAGCCGCCGTCGGGCGCAATGCCGAAGATGAGTGCCGCGACGAGGAAGGAGCCGCCGAAGAGGTAACACCAGTAGCCATAGGCGGACATCCGCGGAAAAGCGAGGTCGCGCGCGCCGAGCATCTTGGGCAGGAGGTAGATCGCCAGCCCCTCAAAGAAGGGGATGGCGAAGAGGAACATCATGATGACGCCATGCATGGTGAAGACCTGCGCATATTGGGCGGCATCGAGGAAGGTGCTGTTGGTCGAGGCGAGCTGGGTGCGGATCAGCATGGCGAGAATGCCGCCAATGGCGAAGAAGACGAGGGCGGTGACCATGAACCGGATGCCGACGACAGTGTGATTGACCGCAGAGAGGCGGGTCAATCCTCGCCCCGATCCCCAGACCGCGTCCAGCTGGTGATGCAGCCGGATCGCCGATCCCGGGGTCTCGAAACCGGTTTCGGGCGTCTTGTCCGTCATGGTGCAGGCCCCTCCGCCGTCAATGCAGTCAATCTTTGCCGATAGGTCTCCGGCGGGTGGGCCTCGATCGTGAAGCGCATGCCGGTATGGCCGGTGCCGCAATATTCCGCGCAGATGCCGCCGTAGCGCCCGGGCATATCGGCCTTGATCCGGAGCACGGTGGTGTGGCCGGGCACGGCGTCGATCTTGCCCGCGAGGCGCGGGATCCAGAAACTGTGCACGACATCAGCGCTGGTCACCCTCACTTCCACGACGCCACCGGCGGGAATATGCAGCGTCTCCGAGGTCGACACGTCGGCGGCGAGATCGGGATAGCGGAAGTCCCAGCGCCACATGGCGCCTCTCGCCTCGACGCGGGCTATCACGGGTTCATTCTGCCAGGCGCCGATCAGATATTCGCCCTGCGCCATGCCATAGGTCATCAGTGCCATGAGCACCGGAACCGGCAGGAACAGGCCACCGGCGATCATCCAACCCTTCACCGAGAGACTGCGTCCGAAGCCCGGGCGGAAGAGAACCAGGCCGAAGAGCACGATCACGAGGGTAAGGATCGCGCAGGCGCCGGCCAGCATGACCCACCAAAGATTTGCGATCGCGCCGGCATAGGGACCGGCTGGATCGAGCGCAGACAGATCGCCGGAACAGGCGGCAAGAGGTAGAACGATAAATGGTGCGATGAATGCGCGGTGGAACATTCCCCGCACTCCGCGCCTTTTGACCGAAAACGGAGGACTTCCATGGCCGAGACGTCGCAGAGCAGCACGCCCAATCCCGTCATCGAGCAGCTGGAAGAAAAGGACAAGGCTTCCGCGATCGCCGTCGCCGGTCACCCGCTGCATGCCATGAGCGTGCATTTCCCCATTGCCCTGGTCTTCGGCACGCTTGCCGTCGATGTCTTTTATTGGTGGACGGCCGATCCCTTCTGGCTGCGCGTCGGTTTGTGGACCGCGGGAACAGCCTTCGTTGCAGGCATGGCCGCCGGCGTCGTCGGAACGTTGGAGCTGCTGCTGGTACCCGGCATTCGTGCCCGCGTCGCGAGCTGGGCGCATGCCATCGCGGCCGTGACCCTGATCTCGGTCGCAGGTGCCAATTGGGGTCTGAGGCTGCTTGAGCCGGACGCGGTCCTGCCGCATGGTTTGCTGCTGTCGGCTCTGGCAGCCGTTCTGACCGGCATGGCTGGCTGGCACGGGGGCAAGCTGATCTTCGATCACGGCATCGGCCTCATGGTGTCGCCCAAGGATTGAATGGATCGAGCAGGCGCTTCAGCCCGCCCGGTTCCGACATTATCGGCGGAAGGGCGAAGTCCGGCGCCTCCTTGGCGAGAACAAGCACCAGGATGGCGACCACGACGGCACAGCAACTGGCCGTGGCTACAACGAAGCGCCAGACGGGATAGACTTCGCCTTCGCGAAACAGGCGAATGATCACGAGGCCCGAGAACACGTGGAACATGGCCAGCAGCCCGACAAATGCGAGCTTCCAGGAAAACCAGGCTGAGAACACGTCGCGAAGGAAGCTGAGCGCGATCCCGGTCGACACCGCGATGAAGGCCGCCGGCGAAATCAAAGCGACGAAAGCGAAACGCGTCATGCGCTGCATGCGATAGAGCGCGTCGTCATTCTCGACATGCGCCCGCTGCACATAGAGGCTCGGAAGGCTGATGAGGCCCGCCGTCCAGATCGCGATCGCTGTGATGTGCACGAACTTGAGCAAGGCGATCATCAGCGTGGCGCCTTGCTGTCGAAGCTTCGTCCGGCAAAGACGCTGCGCAACCTGAGAAGTGCTGCGGCGAGATAGGGAAGGGCGGCCGGCACCCACATGAGGAGGCCGCCGAGTTGCTGGTCGGCGAGCGGAGACAGACCGAAGGCATGGGTGCTGTCCATATGGGCGGCAAAGAGCGGTTCGCGCGAGAAAGTCAGGAGCGCACCCAGCATGCCCATCTGGATCGTCGTGCCGAGCGAAAGGGCAATGGCAGCCCCTGCCGAACGCCGCGGCGAGAGCATGTCCATCCAGAGCCAGAGCGCCGAGCCAATCAGGCTGAGTTCCATCAGCCAGTAGGCGGCCGGCGAACCGAGCGCGAAGAGATAGGGACCCGGCGCATGCCAGACCCACATCAGGATCGTATGCACCACGAACGACAGTTGCGCCGGGAGCCGTGGTTTGGGCAACATTTCGCGTGGGATGGCGAGGATGATGGCCGGCGCCAGCAGCGTCACCAGCACGACGTGATGGGCGACCCGGGCGGAAAAGAGGGCCGATGCAAGCGCACAGAGAGGGGAGACGAACGCGAGGAGCATCAACAGGAGCGACGCCCAGGCCGCGAGGCGCTGCGGACGGCTTTTCGCGGAGATCATCAGGAAGACAAAGACCGCAGCGATGGCTGCCAGCAAGGGCGGATCGAGATTCCAGGTCCCCGAAAGGGATTCGGGCGTCGGTGCGGCCCCGCAATAGATGTCGAGATCCATCATCCGCCATCCGCGTCTGGATGGATGAAATCAAATGCTCGGAACACGTTTTCCCCTTCCGTGGAACCACAGCCTGCGGGCGCAACACCCATGCGGCGGTTTTTGTTCCATCCGGTGCGGATCTCGTCAGACTTCGCCTTAGGGGAGGTCGGTCAGCTGAACGCAGCAGACGCCGGGCCCGTCGACGGTATCGTACCCCGAGGCACAAACTTCCGGATTTCAGATCGAAATCGGCGGATTTTTCGGGAATGAAGCAGCGAGTTCAGCGCGGGCTGCCGGCCGGCAAGATCTCCGGTTCATCGGTGCTGAGGCGCGTGCTGTTTCGCACGTTTCTCAGCAGATAAATGCCATACAGAAAGTTCGGCAGCACCAGCGCGAAAGGCAGCAGAAAGCTCCACTCGTTGACCGCGACTGGCGAAGCTGTGCCTGCGGCCCCGCTGCTGGCGGTGATCGCGAAAGTGCCGAAATCCCAAAGGGCGTGGTAGATGATCGCCGGCCAGATCGAGCCGGTGCGGACGAGAATGGCCATGAAGGCAAAACCGCTCAGCATTGCGGTAAAGGCCTGCAGAAGTGCACCGACGATATCGCCGGTCGTCAGCACGTTGAGAGTATGCACGGAGCCGAACAGGGCCGACGTCCAGATCATGGCGGGCCAGAGTTTCACCCGTGTGCGCAACGCCTGAAACAGCACACCCCGAAACATCGTCTCTTCAGAGAGACCCACAAAGGCCGTACTGAGCAGGATGAGCAAAAGGAGGTTCAGAGACGGCAATCCCAGCAGTCCTGCCATGCCGAAGAACGCGATGATGTAGAGCGCCGGGAACCACATGATCCTGAGCGAACTCATAGGGTCGGGCGCTCCGAATTTCAGATCGCGCCAACCCGCCGCGATGATCATGACGACGAGGAAGAGGAAAGCGGCGACCACGTTCCAGAGCGGTCCTTTCGAAATGCCCTCGATCAGGGACTGCTTCTGCCCACCGCTCAGCAGTGTGCCCCCGAGTATTGTGATCGCCATCCAGGCGAGAAAGATGGCGAGGCTGAGTGGAAGTCGGGCTTTGCCATGTGTGTAGTTCATTTCCACTTGACCCCTTCGATGCCCAGCGAGAGAAAGTCATACCTTGAACCTGGGCATCGATATAGCGGGGCCTTCCCATCAATATGCCGGGTTTCTTCCGCACGGTGGCCCACTCCGGCGGTCGAGGTTCCTTAAATGGGACCTCTCGGCCTCAGTCTACAGGCCCGTAGCGCTCGAAAACCAGCGGGAACTCGGCCGTGGCGGCTTTGAATGCCGAGAAGTGTTCCGACGCGCGATGCGCCGCTACGGCCCCGTCGTCCAGAAATTCTTCTCGCAGGAGGAAGTCTCCTGCATCGACCTCTGACATCTGAATGTCGAACATGACATTCCCTGCCTCGCGTCGAGTCTCGGCTCTGAGCGCACGGAGCGCAAGGAGTAGTGCCTCGGCATATTCGGGCGCGGTCTTCGCACGCATGGTGATCGTCTGAACTTGCTGTCTTGTCGGCACCGTCCACTCCTGTATGAAATAAATTTCACATTTAAAAATATTATGCAAAGATGATTGACGCAAGTCCAATCCCGCGATATTGATCCCCACATGCAATAAATTCCTGTAAAAGAATTTTATTGCGATCATCTGTTGTCTCTGGGAGGGGAAAATGCTGAAGTCTTTGAAGGCCGCCACCGCCATCGGCCTGGTTGCCGCCGCCGCCATCGCCGGGTCTGTCGCGCCGGCCAGTGCGGAAGGAAAGTTTGCCTGCGAGCCGGGCGAAACCTATGTCATGAACGTCATGGTCTCCGGCCATCCCTATTGGGTCCCGGTCTTCGAGGGTTTCAAGCAGGCCGCCCAGGCACTCGGCTGTGAAGCCGCGTTCACCGGCACGCCGGACTATGACATCACCAAGCAGATCGCGTCCTTCGAGCAGGAAGTCGTGAAAAAGCCGAAGGGCATCCTGCTGCATCCGATGCAGTCGGACCCGTTCATCGAGCCGATCAACCGGGCTATCGACTCCGGCATTTCGGTCACGACCTTTGCGGCTGACTCGCCGAAGTCCAAGCGCACTGCCTACATCACCTCCGACAACGTCGCCGAGGCGAAGTTCGCAGCCGAGGAAATCGTCAAGGCGCTCGGTGGCAAGGGTGAATATGCGGTTCTCGAAAATCCGGGCCAGAGCAACCACGACCTGCGTGTGACCGCGCTCATCGACTACATGGAGCGCACCCATCCGGACATGAAGCTGGTCGGTCGCCAGGCGACGAACCAGGATTCCAACGCGGCCTATCAGGCGGTCGCAGCGATGCTGCAGGCCAATCCGAACCTCGGCGCGCTCTGGATCCCCGAAGCAGGTTCGGCCGAGGGTGCGGTTGCGGCCGTGCTCGAAGCCAAGAAGAAGGTGCTGATCCTGCATGCCGACATCACGCCCACCACGCTCGAACACATCAAGCAGGGCAATATCCATATGTCGGTCAATCCTAACCAGGGCGTCCAGGGCTTCATGGGCTTCATTAATACCTTCCTCGGCGCCCATCCCGACCTGATCGATCCGTTCAACGACTACAAGGTCTCGGGCTTCAACCCGATGCAGGTGCCGTCGATGGACAATGGCTTTGCGGTCATCACAAAGGCGAACGCCGCATCCTTCGATCTCAACGAATACATGAAGGGGCGCTGAGCGCCGACCTGCATGACCCCGGCGGCGCGTCTCGCGGCGCCGGGGAAGTCGAAGTGATGGAAGGGGAGGGGTGTCATGGCCGAGGTCGTCCTCAGCATGACGGATGTGCACAAGTCGTTCGGACCGGTTCAGGCCCTGCGTGGCGCCCAACTGGAACTGCGCCGCGGCGAGATCCATGCGCTGGCCGGCGAAAACGGTGCGGGCAAGTCGACGCTGATGCATATCATCGACGGCATCCTGCAGCCCGACCGCGGCGAGATCCGTCTCGACGGTGCACCTGTTCGTATCGCTTCACCCAATGCCGCCAACCGGCTCGGCATAGGCTTCGTCCACCAGGAAATCGCGCTCTGCCCGGAAATCTCGGTCGCCGAAAACATGTTCATGGCCGAAACCGGCCGCAGCCGCACCCTATTGATGGATTACCGAGCACTGGTCGTGCGTGCGGGTGAGATCCTGAAGGAAATCGGCGATATCGATCCGAAGCGCCGTGCAGGCGATCTCTCGATATCGCAGCAGCAGATCGTCGAAATCGCCAAGGCGCTCACACTCGACTGCCGCATTCTGATCCTCGACGAGCCGACGGCGGCGCTCACCGAAACCGAAGCGCAGACGCTGTTCAAGATCATGCGTCGCCTCGCCGATCGGGGCATCGCGATCATCTACATTTCCCACCGCATGGCCGAGATTTTCCAGCATTGCGACCGCATCACAATCATGCGCGACGGGTGCCACATCAAGACGGCGGACGTCGCGGCGATCACCCCGGAAGATGTCGTCAACAGCATGGTCGGGCGCGTGCTCGACAAGCTCTATCCACCCAAGCAGTCTCCAGACGCCAAGTCGGACGATGTCATCCTCTCCGTGCGCAACCTGACCGAAGGGCGCAGGGTTTCCAACGTTAGCTTCGACTTACGCAAGGGCGAGATCCTCGGCCTGGCCGGCCTGATCGGGGCAGGGCGAAGCGAGATCGTGCGCGCCATCTGCCGACTGGAGGGCAAGGCTGAAGGGGAGGTGGTGCTCAAGGGCCGGAAGCTCTCGCTGAGAGACTATCGTGACAGCATTCGCGAGGGGCTGGTCTATGTCTCCGAGGACCGCAAGGGCGACGGCCTTTTTCTCAACATGTCCATCGCCAGCAACGTCTCGGCGCTTGATCTCAAGCGCGTTGCCAATCCCTTCGGCCTGATCAGCCGCCGACAGGAGACGGCTCGGGCGGAGCACTACGGGACACGGCTGAAGCTGCGCTCAAACGGAGTGGGCGACGCCGTCAACACCTTGAGCGGCGGCAACCAGCAGAAGGTCGCACTCGCCAAGATGTTGTCGGTCGAGCCCGAAGTCGTCTTTCTCGACGAACCGACCCGTGGTGTCGATGTCGGCGCCAAGGCGGAGATCCATCGCCAGATCCGGGATCTCGCCAATGAAGGCGTCGGCGTCATTGTCATCTCCTCCGAGCTCCCCGAACTGATCGGGGTCAGCGACCGGGTGCTGGTGGTGCGCGAGGGGCGCATCACCGGAGAGGTGACCGGTGCCGAGATGACCGAAGAACGGATCATGCAACTTGCATCGATCAGCAGTCAGTTGACCCAGGGCGATCCTTCGCCCGTGGACGTTACCGCGTTCCAGGGCGAAGCATGAGGGAGTGGGACAAATGGTAACGATCGACACACAGCAGCACGTAGGCTCGGCCGCCGAGCGCCGGGTCCAGTGGTGGACACCCGCAATCAAGGCGCGCGAGACGGGCCTGATCGTGATCATCCTGACGCTGTTCACGGTGATGTCCTTCATCTCGCCCTACTTCCTGACGGTCGACAATCTCCGGGCCATGTCCATGGCCTTTGCGGTGGAAAGCATCGTGGTCGTGGGAATGACGATCCTCTTGATTTCGGGCGGCATCGACCTGTCGGTCGGCTCGGTCACGGCGCTTGCCATGGTGGTTGCCGGCTGGCTGTTCCTGAACGGGATTGACCCCTGGGCGGCGGCGGCCTTTGCCATCGCGGTCACCACCTGCATCGGCATGTTCATGGGCTTTCTGACCACCGTGGTCGGCCTGCACCATTTCATCGTCTCGCTCGGCGTCATGGTGATTGCCCGCGGCGTCTGCCTGCTGGCAACGGGTGGTCGACCGCTCGGGCTCTTCTCCCTGCCGCCGGAGTTCAAGTTCATCGGCCAGGGCGCGGTCTATGGCATCCCGCTCGTCATCATCATCTTCGTGGTTGTCGTGGTGTCCTTCGACTTCCTGCTGCGCCGGACCACGGCCTTCCGCAAGGTCTTCTATACCGGCAGCAATCCCAAGGCGGCCGCCTATTCCGGCATCCGCGTCGGCCGCGTCGTCTTCGCCACCACAACGCTCTGCTCTGCGCTTTGCGGTGTGGCCGGCGTCATCTACATGGCCCGCTTCGGCTCCGCCCAGCCCAGTTTCGGCGTCGGCATGGAACTGAACGTGATCGCGGCAGCCGTCATCGGTGGCGCCAGCCTCTCGGGCGGTGCCGGCACCATCTTCGGTGCCATCCTCGGCGCGGTCCTGCTTTCGGTGGTTTCCAGCTCGCTCTCCTTGCTCAACGTATCCGTTTACTGGCAGGACATCATCAAAGGTAGCATTCTGCTCACCGCAGTGTTGTTCGACCACTACCTGGTCAAGCGTCGCCGCTGAGCACCCGAGAGCAAGAGGAGACGACGCGTCATGGTGGATAACAGGGATGAATTCGATCAGCAGCGCCAGATGTATTCGGTCCTCGTCCTGCATTTCATCGAAGGAGTGAAGCAGTCGGAGATCGCCGAGAAGCTCAACCTCTCGCATACGAAGGTGAACCGCATGATCGCCGCTGGCCGCAAGGCAGGCATGGTCAAGATCAGCATCTCCAGCCCCTATCAGCGGCTGGTCGACATGGAGAATGACGTCGCCAGACGTTTTGGCCTAAAGCAGTCGGTGGTCACCCCGACGGTCTCCGACAATCCGGAGACGACGCTGCAAATGGTCGGACGGGTCGCGGCCAACCATCTCCTCGAAACCCTCCGAGATGGCGACATCATCGCAATCACCGGCGGCAAGGCTGTGAGTGCGGTGGTCGAAAACCTCGAGGCCGAGCGTCGTTTCGATATCCGTGTCGTGCCGCTGACCGGCGGCGTGCAGGGCAAGCATTATACCGACGTCAATCATCTGGCGACGCAACTGGCCGACAAGCTCGGTGGCACGGCGCAGCTCGTCCACGCACCCCTGTTCGCCGAGGACGAGCAGCAGCGCGACCTGTTGATGAATGTCGCCTCGATCCGCGAGGTCTTCGATCTGGCGCGCCAGGCGACGGTGGCGCTGGTCGGCATCGGGTCGGTCCAGGCGCCGGGTTCAGGCTACTACGACCTTTTGCCGGATCCGGCACGGGGCGGCCAGGCGCTTGTTGACGCGGGCATTGCCGGAGAATTTCTGGCGCATCTGATCAAGGGGGACGGTTCGCTCGCCGAGATCGATCTCAATTCGCGGGTCGTGGCGCTCGACCCGGCAGACCTCGCCAACTGCCCGACCATTATCGGCGTGGCGGCAGGCAGCCTGAAGGCAGGTCCGGTGGCAGCGACCCTTGCCGGGCGGTTTTTGACCTCGCTCGTGGTCGACGAAGAAATCGCCCGGGCACTCGATACACATGGGAAAGGATGATCCGGTGACGGACAAAGGCATATTGACCCGGCCCATCGGCCAAAGCGGCATAGAGGCGTCAGCCGTCGGGCTCGGCACCTGGGCGATCGGCGGCTGGATGTGGGGCGGCACTGACGAGAAGCAATCGATCGACGCCATCAGAGCCTCGGTGGATGCCGGTATTTCGCTCATCGATACGGCGCCCGCCTATGGCATGGGTCTGGCCGAAACCATCGTCGGCAAGGCGATTGCAGGCCAGCGCGACAAGGTCGTGCTCGTCTCCAAATGCGGTCTCGTCTGGCATGTGGGCGAGGGGACCTACTTCTTCGAGCAGGCGGGCAAGCCGGTTCACCGCTATCTGGGTCCGTCCTCCATCCGCTACGAAGTCGAACAAAGCCTGCGCCGTTTGGGCACCGACTATATCGACCATTACGTGACCCATTGGCAGGATGCGACGACGCCGATTGCCGAGACGGTCGGGGAACTGCTTCGCCTGAAGGACGAGGGCAAGATCCGCTCGATCGGCGCGAGCAATGTCTCAGAGGCAGATCTGGCCGCCTATCTGGCAACCGGTGCGCTCGACGCGATCCAGGAGGAGTACTCCATGGTGAAACGCGATATCGAGACGAGCTTCGTCCCGACCTGCATCAACAATGGGGTTTCCATTCTCAGCTATTCGTCGCTGGCGCTCGGCCTGCTCTCGGGCAAAATCGGTCCCGACCGCGTCTTTGCCGACGATGATCAGCGGCATGGAAATCCACGCTTCAGCCTCGACAATCGGGAGAAGGTCGCTCGCCTGATGGACGTGATCCGCCCGATCGCCGACCAGCACCAGGCGTCGGTCGCCCAGGTGGTGATCGCCTGGACGGTGGCCCAGCCGGGCATCACCTTCTCGCTCTGTGGCGCGCGCGACCCCACCCAGGCGATCGAGAATGCGGCTGCGGCGCGACTGCGCCTCACCGAGACTGAAGTGACGACCATAACAGCCGGAATTCAGCAGCACCTAGTCGAACTCGACCGGTAACCATCACAGACCACAACAGAGAATTGGGACGTTGGCGTCAAAACCAGCGAACGGTACTTCCATGTCCACATTCCGCGAGGACGCGCTGAGGCGTATACGGCAAGACGGCGATTTTGATGTCGTCGTGGTCGGCGGCGGAATCAATGGCATCGCCGCCTATCGCGATCTGGCGCTGCAGGGATTGCGCGTGCTGCTGGTCGAGCGAGACGACTTCGCCTCGGGCTGCAGTGCCGCCCCCTCGCGCATGATCCATGGCGGCCTGCGATATCTCGAAAATGGTGAATTCAACCTCGTCCGGGAGTCACTTGCGGAACGCGATGCCTTGCTGCGGCTTGCACCGCACATGGTCCACCCCCTGCCGACGACGATCCCGGTCCACTCGATCTTCAGCGGCTTCTTCAACGCGGCTGCCACCTTCTTCGGCTCAGTCGGCAAACCGTCGAGCCGTGGGGCGCTCGCAATCAAGGCCGGCCTCTCGCTCTATGATTTCGTCACCCGCAAGAACCGTCTTCTCCCGCGCCACCAGTTCCGCAATGCGCGCAGCACCCGAGCCCTCTGGCCGGCCTTGACGTCTCAGGTTCGCTATTCTGCGACCTATTACGATGCCTGGATCAGCCAGCCGGAGCGTCTGGCACTCGAACTCGTCCTCGACACGCGAAGCGATGCGCCCCAGGCGATCGCGTTGAACTACGCGAAACTCCTGCGGATCGGCGACAGCTACCAGCTCTCGGCTGAGGGTTCGAACGAACTGATCGTCGTGCGTCCCCGCATGATCGTCAATGCCACAGGTGCCTGGATCGATCAGACGATCACGGCGCTGAGCGACGGCGCAGCACCTGCCGAGAAGACGGTCACCGGCACAAAGGGCTCGCATCTCATCTTGGATAATGATGCGCTTTATCAGGCCCTGAACGGCCACATGATCTTCTTCGAAAACACCGATAACAGGGTATGCATCCTCTTTCCCTATCTGGGCCGGGTGCTGGCCGGATCGACGGATATCAAGGTCGACAAACCGGGCCGGACGCGCTGCGAGCCCGAGGAACGCGACTACATCCTGGCCGCCATCCGCACCATCTTTCCGGATCTCGCCATCTCTGCATCCGATATCGTCTTCAGCTTCAGCGGCATCCGTCCGCTGCCGCGCAGCGATGCGGAATTCACGGGCAAGATCTCACGCAGCCACGTCATCCATCGCGTCGAGAGCGATCCGCCCCAGCTCTGCATGGTCGGCGGCAAGTGGACGACATTCCGCGCCTTCGGCGAGCAGGTGACCGACGAGGTGCTTACATTCCTCGGCCGTCCCCGCATCGCGACGACGGCCGACCGTCCCATCGGTGGCGGCCGGAACTACCCGGCGGATGGCGAGCGGCTGTCGGCTCTGCTCTCCCGCGAGTTTCCGATCGGCAAGGCCCGCGCCGATCACCTGGCATCGACCTATGGATCGCGGGCCTTCGATGTGATGGCCTTCTGCGACGGACACCCGGAGGACGTTCCCTTGTCCTCCACAAGTGTGATGACGCTGGCCGAAATCCTCTGGCTCATCCGGGGCGAAGACGTCCACCACCTGGCCGACATCGTGCTCCGCCGCACGAGCCTTGCGATCACCGGCCAGATCGATCTCGAAATTCTCGACACCCTGCTGACCGTCATGGCCCGCGAGCTCGCCTGGTCGGGCGAGCAGATGTTGGCCGAGCGGCGGCAACTCATCGACGAACTGGGGACCTATTACGGGGTCTCGGTCGCAATGCTTCAGGACAGATGCACGGAAAAGGACAAGGCGTCATGATGCGAATATCCAAGAAGGCACGAATGAACAGGCTGTTTCGTCAGGGCGGCTGCCTCGACGTCGCCATCGACCATGGCGTCTGCAACGAGCCGAGCTTCCTTATCGGCCTGGAGGACATGGCGGGCGTGGTGGACAAGCTCGTCGAAGCAGGTCCCGATGCCATCCAGATGGCCTATGGCCAGGCAGACCTGCTGCAGGCAAGAGCCGAGCGCGACAAGCCGGCTCTGGTCATGCGCATCGACATGGGCAACCCTTACAATTCCACGCGCCACCGCAGCATGTGGTCGCAACTGCAGAACCATGACGAACCGATCATCGGCGCGCTGGAAATGGATGCGGCCTGTGTCGTGGTCAATCTCTTCATGCTGCCGGACGAGCCGGAGCTCTTCCGGCAATGCGTCGAAAACATTTCCCGCGTCCGCGCCGATTGCCACCGTTATGGCATGCCGCTGATGATCGAGCCCTTGGTGATGTTGCCCAACGATATCAGGGGCGGCTATCAGGTGGACGGCGATGCCGAGAAGATCGTCACGCTGGTGCGTCTGGCCTCCGAAATGGGCGCTGATATCATCAAGGCCGATCCGACCGGCGATCCCGAGGACTTCCACAAGGTCATCGAAGCCGCGCGCTGCCCGGTTCTGGTCCGCGGTGGCGGCCGCGAAGATCTGCGCGTCGTGCTGGCGAAATCAGCGGCCCTGATGGCTCAAGGCGCAAACGGGATGGTCTATGGACGTAACATCTATCAGCATGACAATCCGAAGGCGGTTGTGAAGGCGCTGATGGCGATCATCCACCAGAACGCCAGCGGCGAAGAAGCATGGGACATCTATGTCAGTGGCTGAGAAGAACTACATTTTGGGCGTCGATGTCGGAAACACGGTCATCAAGGCCGTGCTTTTCGACACGGAAGGCCACCAGATCGCACACTGCGCCATAGACGGGCGGTCGAGCTTCCCCGAACCCGGCCATGTCGAGCGTGACCTCTCCGAACTCTGGGAAAACGGCTGCGCGGCGATCCGCGAGGTCATCGCCACCTCCGGTATAGATCCGACACGAATCCTGGGGATCGGATGTGCCGGCCATGGCAACGGCCTCTACCTCCTTGATCACGCCCATCAGCCGCTCAAGGGCATCCAGTCGCTGGACAGCCGTGCGGCCGATATCGCCGCAGAACTCGACCGCGAGAATGGTGACGCGCTCCAGGCGCGCTGCCTGCAGCGCTCCTGGCCTTCACAGACCCCGAGCCTGCTCGCCTGGATCAAGCGCCATGCGCCTGAGACCTATGCCAGGATCGGCGCTGTCCTGTTCTGCAAGGACTACATCAACTTCCGCCTGACGGAGCGGCTGGCGAACGATATCTCGGACCTCAGCGGCGCAGGCCTCCTCGCCATGCCGGAGGGCGAACTCGACGCTGATTTGCTCGGCCTCTACCACCTCGAGGATGCCTTCTCGTTCTTCCCCGAACGCGTCCAGTCCGCAGATATAGTCGGTCGGGTCACAGCAGCGGCCGCCAAGGCAACGGGCCTCGCAGAGGGCACGCCTGTGATCGGTGGCTATTTCGACGTCGTCTCCAGCGCCATGGGCTCAGGCGTCATCCATCCTGGCGAGGCTTCCGTCATCGCGGGAACCTGGAGCATCAATCAGGTCTTTGCCGATGAGCCCGTCATAAGCCCCGATGTCTTCATGGTTACGACCTTCGGGGAAGGGCGATACGTCAACATCGAGTCGAGCGCGACATCGGCTGCCAATCTCGAATGGTATGTGCACCGCATGCGCGGCGACCATGGCGGCGAGGCTTTCGATCGCTGCAATGAACAGGTTGGCAAGGTCGCCCCACGTGCCGATGACCCCTTCTTCCATCCCTTCATCTTCGGCTCGCGCCTTGGTGCAGAATTCCGCGGCGGCTTCTACGGTCTCGCCGGTTGGCATGGCGAAGGGCACATGCTGAGGGCGCTTTTCGAAGGCGTCTGCTTCGAACATCGGCGGCATATCGAAGTGCTTCGCAATGCCGGACTGTCCGTCGATCGCGCGGTGATGTCCGGCGGCGGCTCGCGCAGCCCCCATTGGCCGCAGATGATGGCCGACGTGCTGGAGATCCCGCTGACCGTGGCTGAAGCCCGGGAGACGGGCGCCCTGGGGGCGGCGATCGGCGCTACGGTCGCGATCGGTCTCTATGCCTCCTACGAAGAGGCCGTTGGCGCCATGACCCGGTCTGCCAGCGATTTCCGGCCGAATGTCGAATTGACGAAGCATTTTCGCAGGCGATACGAAATCTATGGGACCCTGACCGATCAGATGCGGGATTTCTGGAACGCGCTCCGTCTGAAGCCCTAGGCCGAACTCGAAACGCGGTCGAATACCGGCGACCAAAATCGCCAACAAGAGGACAGACCATGCAGGACAAGACACGGCTCGATGGCGACTACGACTATGTCATCGTCGGGGCAGGAACCGCAGGCTGCGTTCTCGCGGCCCGGCTCACGGAGGATCCGACGATCCGCGTGCTGCTGCTGGAGGCCGGCGGCTCCGACCTGTATCACTGGGTGCAGATACCCGTCGGTTATCTCTATTGCATCGGCAATCCGCGCACCGATTGGATGATGCGGACGGCACCCGAAGAGGGCCTCAATGGCCGCAGCCTTGCCTATCCGCGCGGCAAGGTGCTCGGTGGCTGCACTTCGGTCAACGGCATGATCTACATGCGGGGCCAGGCGGCTGACTACGACGGCTGGCGCGATCTCGGCAATCCCGGCTGGGGCTGGTCGGACGTGCTGCCCTATTTTCGCAAGTCCGAGGACTATCACGGACCGGCGGGAGAAATGCATGCGACCGGCGGCCCCTGGAAGGTCAGCCGCCAGCGCCTGAAATGGGATATCCTCAAGGCCGTCCAGGAAGGCGCCCGCGAATTCGGCATCGAGCCGCGCGCCGACTTCAACGACGGTGACAATGAAGGTTCCGGTTTCTTCGACGTCAACCAGCACAAGGGTGTGCGCTGGAACACGGCCCGAGGCTTCTTGAGGCCCGCCCTCAAACGCCCCAATCTGCGCCTGGTCCAGCATGCCTTGGTCGAACACCTGACCTTTGACGGCAAACGCGTCACCGGCGTCCAGTACCGCACGCCGGGAGGCTCGTTCTCCGCGAAAGCCTCAGGCGAAGTGATACTCGCTGCCGGCGCCATCAACTCGCCGAAGCTGCTGGAGCTCTCCGGTATCGGCGATCCCGCACGCCTTCGGTCGCTGGGCATCGATGTGATCATGGCGAAACCATCCGTGGGTACAAATCTTCAGGATCATTTGCAGATCCGCACGGTCTTCAAGGTGAAGAACACCGTGACCCTCAACCAATTGGCCAATTCCTGGCGCGGCAAGATGAAGATTGCCACCGAATATGCCCTCTACAGATCCGGTCCCATGTCGATGGCGCCGAGCCAGTTCGGCATGTTCACGCGGTCCAGCCCGGAAGAAGACCGGCCCGACATCGAGTACCACGTCCAGCCGCTCTCCACCGACAAGCTCGGCGATCCGCTGCATCCGTTCCCGGCAATCACCGTCTCGGTTTGCCAGTTGCGACCCACCAGTGCCGGCATGTGTCACATAACCTCGACCGATCCGGCCCTCCAGCCCGAGATCCGTCCGAACTACCTCTCGACCGATCATGATCGGAGCGTGGCCATCGCGGCCATCCGCCAGGCAAGACAGGTCATGTCGGCTGAGGCACTGCGTTCCTTCGAGCCCGAGGAGATCCTGCCCGGCCGTGAGTTCGAAGATGACAAAGCCCTTCTGCAAAAGGCCGGCGACATCGCCACCACCATCTTCCATCCGGTAGGGACATGCCGCATGGGACCGGATTCGGACGCCGTGGTGGATCCTTCGCTGCGCGTCACGGGCCTTCAGGGCCTGCGCGTGGTCGATGCCTCGATCATGCCCCGCATCGTCTCAGGCAACACCGCTTCCCCGGTCGTGATGATCGCCGAAAAGGCGGCCGACCTCATCAAGGCGGAACGCCGAGTATAAGACTGGCCAATGACCGGTCGGGGTGGAAAAAGACGGCGTAATGTGCCACATGCTTCCATGGAAGGATGACCATGGAAGATCGAAGCCTGAGGTATGACGCTCCGCCACGGCAGCGCGCTCACCTCAAAGCCGTCATCGCAAGTCTGTTCGCCTCGCTGCTTCTCCTGTTCGGCGGCGATGCTTTCGGCCGTTCCCAACCCGGCCTCTCCACCGCCGGCGCCATGTCTCGTTCCGACAACGGGCAGACGCTCGCGGCCGGGCACCGTGATAGCCGATTCCTGACTGCCTCCGAACAGTCCGCGCGCCCGAAGCTGCGGCCTTGGGCCTCCGGTGACAGCTTTATCGGCCCGGAAATCGCGACATTGTGGATGTGTCGCCACGGCGACTTGCTGCATCGACATCTTGCAGCAAACATATTCCCGACTTCCCCGCAGCCTTATTGGTCGCGCGCGCCCCCAATCCAGCACACAGCCTGACTGTATCGCCGCCATCGATCCGATGGCTCGACCCGTTTGTGCCACGGCGTGACAGCCGCGGTCGCAACATGCTGGATTTTCTATGAAAAACTCTCTCTCAAAGGTGATGGGCTACCTGCTCGTCATCCTTCTCGGCATCGTCGTCGCCTTGCCGAATGTCCTCCCGGATTCCACCCTCTCCAGACTACCGTCCTGGCTGCCCCATGAGCGTGTATCCCTCGGCCTCGACCTGCGCGGCGGCTCCCATCTCGTCCTCGAAGTGGACCGTCCGGCGCTCACGGACGAATGGTTGCAAAGCCTCACCCAGGAGGTTCGCTCGACGCTTGTCGAAGCTCGCGTCCAGACCCGCAGTGTCCGCCGCAACGGCGGTGCCGTCGTGGTGGTCCTTGCTGACCCCACACAGATGAGCGCTGCGAACGAAGCGCTCGCCGTTCTCAACAACCCGACGGTCACGCTGACCGGCACCGGCGCTCCGGAACTGAACATTGCCACGAGCGGTGGCGACACCCTGAGACTGGCGCCAAGCGAGCAGGGCATCACCGCGCGCATGAGCCAGGCTGTCGAGCAGAGCCTCGAGGTCATCCGCCAGCGCGTCGACCAGGTCGGCGTGGCCGAGCCAACCATCCAGCGTGTCGGCAGCGATCGCGTTCTCGTCCAGCTCCCGGGCGAACAGGATCCGTCGAGACTGCGCGCGCTTCTCGGCACTACCGCCAAGATGAGCTTCCATTTGCTCGGCGAGCCGGGAGCCGCCGGCGTCAAGACGCTGGAGGATGACGAAGGTCGCACCTATCCCGTTCAGTCGACGGTCCTGCTCGCCGGTGACAGGCTCACCGATGCGCGCGTGCAGTTCGATCAACAGGGCGGCCTGCCCGTCGTGTCCTTCCGCTTCGATGGCGTCGGCGCGGATCGCTTCGCCCGCATCACGCGGGACAATGTCGGCCGTCCCTTCGCCATCGTGCTCGACGACAAGGTGCTGAGCGCCCCCGTGATCCGCGAGCCGATCACCGGCGGCGCGGGGCAGATCTCGGGAGACTTCTCGGTCGATGAGGCCAACACGCTTGCTGCACTGCTGCGGGCCGGCGCCTTGCCAGCCAAGCTGACCGTCATCGAGGAGCGCACGGTCGGTGCCGATCTCGGCAGCGACGCGATCGAGATGGGCATCATGTCCGGCCTCGCGGGCTTCGGCCTCGTCGTTGCCTTCATCCTGGCGCTCTACGGCACCTGGGGCCTGCTCGCCGTGCTGGCGCTGACGCTCAACGTCGTCCTGACCTTTGCGGGCCTGACCATGCTCGGAGCCACGCTCACCCTGCCGGGCATCGCCGGCATCGTGCTCGGCATCGGTCTCGCCGTCGACGCGAACGTCCTGATCAACGAGCGTATTCGCGAAGAAGTGGGCAAGGGCAGAGGCGCCTTCGCGGCCATCGACCAGGGTTTCGCCAAGGCTTATTCGACCATCATCGACAGCAATGTCACTGCCCTCATCGCAACGGTGCTGCTTTTCTGGTTCGGCTCCGGCCCTGTCCGTGGCTTCGCCGTCACCATGGGCCTCGGCATTGCCATTTCCATGTTCACCGCGGTCTCCGTCGTGCGCGTCGCCATGGTCGCGATCGCCCGCCGCTACAAGCTGAAGACGATCGCCATCAAGCCGCTCCTGCCGTTCAAGCTGATCAAGGACGGCACAAAGATCGACTTCATGAAGGCGCGCATGTTCGGCATCGCCGTTTCCGCCTTCCTGTCGATCTCCTCCGTCATCCTGTTCATCACGCCGGGCTTGAACTACGGCGTCGATTTCAAGGGTGGCATCCAGCTCGAGCTCTCGACCTCCGGCCCGGCCGATCTCTCCGGCCTCCGCTCCGGCATCGAGGCCCTTGATCTCGGCGAGGTGGCGTTGCAGGAATTTGGCGACAGCAATCACGTTATGCTGCGTCTCGAACGCCAGCCCGGCGGAGAGCAGGCGCAGACGGACGCCGTGACCAAGGTGCGCGAGGCGATCCAGACCATCGACGCTTCGGCCAAGATTGAAAGGACCGAGGTGGTCGGCCCCAAGGTCAGCGGCGAACTCGCGACGGCAGGTCTGACCTCGGTGATCCTCGCCTCGCTCGCCATGCTCGTCTACATCTGGGTGCGCTTCGACTGGCCCTTTGCCGTCGGCGCGATCGCAACCCTCATCCTCGACGTGACGAAAACGATCGGCTTCTTCGCCCTGACCGGACTCGACTTCAACCTGACTGCGATCGCAGCGCTGCTGACATTGGTCGGCTACTCGGTCAACGACAAGGTGGTGGTTTATGACCGGATGCGGGAAAACATGCGCCTCTACAAGGCCATGCCGTTCCGAGACCTGATCAACCTGTCGATCAACGAAACGCTCGCCCGAAGCATTTACACCTCGGCGACGGCCTTCCTCGCCATGCTGCCGATGGCGATCTGGGGTGGCAGCGCGGTCGAGAGCTTCGCCGTACCCATGGTCTTCGGCATCTTCATCGCCGCTTCCTCCTCGGTCTTCATCGCAGCCCCCATTCTGCTCTTCCTCGGGGACTGGCGCAGCCGCAGAAAGACACGACTGGATGCGATCGCGCAGGACCAGGTGGCCGTGTAAACAATATGACGAGGGCCGGGTGCAACGCGCCGGCCCTCGTCGATACGAGCTGGAAGGTCAGTCCGCTTTTGAGATCTGGCAGGTGAGGCCGGGACACCCCGCGGCGTTCGTGAAGCGAAGGCCAGCCTTCTCGAAGGCCTGCCGCAGCTGGGCTTCGGTCGAGCGATGCAGCGCATGGCGCTGCCCCTCGAAATCGCGGATAGTGCTGCGCGACACGCTCGACTGGGCCGCCAGGTCGTCCTGCGTCCAGTCCAGATAACCACGAGCCGCTCGGCAGAGCGCGGGCGAAAAAATGGTGTCGAATTCGGGTTGAACCATAATCAAAAACTGCCCATATAGGGTGATATTACCAATTTAGGGCGACTTATGATTTTTTTCCAGTCCCTGCTCAGGGGCCGGGGACATTGAAGCGGAGATCAGGATTTTGGGATAACTTTAGACGCGTCGATCATATTGCTGCTCCTGCTGGTCCTTCCGTTCGTCGGCAGCCTCGCTTCGGCCTTCATTCTCAACACGACGTCCCGCGATTTGCCGGTCTTCGTGGCGGGGGCGACAACGCTCCTCACCCTGCTGCTGACCGCGTCGGCTTATCCCTTCGTCACTCAAAACGGCGTTCTCAGGTTCACCGCAGAGTGGCTGCCGCAAGTTGGGCTGGATTTCGCCCTGCGGCTGGACGGCTTCGCCTGGATCTTTTCCATGCTGGTCACCTCGATCGGCTTTCTCGTCATCCTCTATGCCCGCTACTACATGGGCAAGGACGACCCGATCCCGCGCTTCTTCTCGTTTCTGCTGGCCTTCATGGGCTCGATGCTGGGCATCATCGTGTCCGGCAACGTCATCCTGCTTTCGATCTTCTGGGAACTGACCAGCATCTTCTCCTTCCTGCTGATCAGCTACTGGCACACGAGCGCCGCCGCCCGCGATGGCGCGCGCATGGCGCTGACCATCACTGGGATCGGCGGCTTCTGCCTTCTGGTCGGCATGCTGCTGCTGGGCAAGATCGTCGGCAGCTACGATCTCGACAAGATCCTCGCCTCCGGCCAGCTCGTGCGCGAGCACCCTCTCTATCTGCCGACACTGATCTTCATCCTGCTCGGCGCGCTGACCAAAAGCGCCCAGTTCCCCTTCCACTTCTGGCTGCCGAACGCGATGGCGGCACCCACCCCAGTTTCGGCCTTCCTGCATTCCGCAACCATGGTGAAGGCCGGTGTCTTTCTTTTGGTACGGTTCTGGCCCGTGCTGTCAGGCACCTATGAATGGTTCATTCTGGTCGGTCTCGCGGGTGTCTCGACCCTGCTGCTCGGTGCCTTCCTGGCGATGTTCCAGCGCGATCTGAAGGGCCTGCTCGCCTATTCGACCATCAGCCATCTCGGCCTGATCACCACGCTTCTAAGCCTCGGCAGTCCCTTGTCGACCGTCGCTGCGATCTTCCACATGCTGAATCACGCGACCTTCAAGGCCTCGCTCTTCATGGCGGCGGGCATCATCGATCACGAAACCGGCACGCGCGACATGCAGCGGCTGAGCGGCCTCTATCGTTTCCTGCCCGCCACAGCCACGCTCGCGATGGTCGCCAGTGCCGCCATGGCCGGCGTGCCGCTGCTTAACGGCTTCCTGTCGAAGGAGATGTTCTTCGCCGAGGCCGTCGAAACCCATGCGGATTCCGGGCTCGATGTCATCCTGCCCTATGTGGCGACGCTCGCCGGAATCTTCAGCGTCGTCTATTCGCTGCGCTTCATTCACACGGTCTTCTTCGGACCACCGCCCGTCGGCCTGCCCAAAGAAACGCCGCATGAGCCGCCGCGCTGGATGCGCGTGCCCATCGAGATCCTCGTGGTCGTCTGCCTTGTCGTCGGCATCGTCCCGGCCATCTCCATCGGACCCTTCCTGCAGACGGCGGTCGAAAGCGTGCTGGGAGATCGCACACCCGAATACAGTCTCAGCGTCTGGCATGGCCTGAACGTGCCTCTGCTCATGAGCCTTGTCGCACTGCTCGGGGGCTTCGTTCTTTACGTTGCGATGCGGGATTACCTCTCCCGTTCCGAAGATGGTCCTCCCTATCTGCGCCGGCTGCGCGGCCAGCGCCTGTTCGAACGCGTGCTGGTCACCGTTTCCTGGCGCTGGGCACGCCTGGCGGAAGGCAAGCTCGGCACCCGCAATCTCCAGCCCCAGCTTCGATGGATTGTCCTGACGGGTTTCGCCGCGGCGACCCTTCCGCTCTACCTCTCCGGTTTCGAGCGCCGACCGGTGGTCTTCTCTGCGGTCGATCCGGCCTTCGGCATCGTCTGGCTGGTCGGCATGGCGCTGGCGATCGGGGCGGCTGTCTCCGCCAAATATCATCGCCTGGCGGCTCTCATCATGCTCGGCGGGGTAGGGCTGATCGTCTGCCTGACTTTCGTCTGGCTGTCCGCGCCTGATCTCGCCATCACCCAGCTTCTCGTCGAGATCGTCACGACAGTCCTCATCCTGCTCGGCTTGCGTTGGCTTCCGAAGCGCAGTCCGGATCGCGGCGAGACCATCACCCTGCAGAGCCGCTTCCGTCGCTTCCGCGATCTCGCGCTCGCCATCGCCTGCGGCATCGGCATGTCGGTCGTCGCCTTCACGGTCATGACCATGCCCGTACCGGATGCCATCGCGACCTATTTCCTGCAGAACGCCTACACGGAAGGCGGCGGTCGCAATGTCGTCAACGTCATCCTCGTCGACTTCCGCGCCTTCGACACGTTCGGCGAAATCGCGGTGCTCGGCATCGTCGGCCTCACGGTCTATAGCCTTCTGCGCCGTTTCCGTCCGGCCGACGACAGCATGGAACTGCCCGAGCAGCAGTTGACCCAGAACCGCTTCGATGCCGACCAGCCGGAGCGTTCGCCCGGCGACATGATGCGCGACTATCTGCTCGTGCCTTCGGTCATCATGCAGTGGCTCTTCCCGGTCATCATCACCTTCGCCGTCTATCTGTTCTTCCGGGGACATGACATGCCCGGCGGTGGCTTCTCGGCTGGCCTCACCCTGTCGATCGCCTTCCTGCTGCAGTATCTCGCGGGCGGAACCCGATGGGCGGAAGACCGTATCCGCATCCTGCCGCTTCGCTGGATGGGGGCGGGCATCCTTGCAGCCGCCGCGACGGGCATAGGGTCCTGGGTTCTGGGCTATCCTTTCCTGACATCGAGCTTCCGTTATCTGGAGATCCCGCTTATCGGCAAGGTGCCGGCCGCCTCCGCGCTGCTCTTCGATCTCGGCGTGTTCGCGCTCGTCGTCGGCTCGACGGTGCTGATCCTTGTCGCGCTCGCGCACCAGTCGATCCGCATCAACAGGCTGAAGGCGCTGGATGCCAAGGGGGAGAAACGCTGATGGAAATCATCCTGTCCCTCGCCATCGGTCTGATGACCACCTGTGGTGTCTGGCTCATCCTGCGTCCGCGCACCTATCAGGTGATCATCGGACTGTCGCTGCTGTCCTATGCCGTCAACTTGTTCATCTTCGGCGTCGGCGGCGTGAAGAGCAATATGCCGCCGATCCTGGAGGATGGCGTTGTGTCGACCACGCTCAGCGACCCCGTCCCGCAGGCGCTCGTCCTGACTGCCATCGTCATCGGCTTTGCCACGACGGCCCTCTTCCTCGTCGTACTGCTCGCCGCGCGCGGCCTGACCGGCAATGACCATGTCGACGGGAGGAACGAGTAACCGTGATCAGTTGGAGCCACCATCTTATCGTCACGCCGATCCTGCTGCCGTTGGTGACAGCCGCTCTTCTGCTGTTCATCGACGAGCGCAACAGGACAACCAAGGCACTGGTCAGTCTCGGCTCGGTCGTGCTGTTGCTGGCCAACGCCATCATCCTCTTTCTGATCGAGAGCGGGCCAAACAGCTTCGAGAATGTCTACCTGCTGGGCAATTGGTCAGCGCCCTTCGGTATCGTCCTCGTCATCGACGGGCTGTCTGCCATGATGCTCTTGCTGACGGCCATCTTGGGTCTCGCGGCACTCACCTTCTCCCTGGCGAAGTGGCATGCGGTTGGGGCACATTTTCACAGCCTGTTCCAGCTCCTTCTGGCCGGCGTGAGCGGTGCTCTTCTGACGGGTGACCTGTTCAACCTCTTCGTCTTCTTCGAAGTCATGCTCGCGGCCTCCTATGGATTGCTGCTTCACGGAACGGGCACGCTGCGCGTCAAGGCGGGGCTACACTACATCGCGGTCAACCTGGTCGCTGCGCTCTTCTTCCTGATCGGGGTGAGCCTCGTCTATGGTACGGCGGGCACGCTGAACATGGCCGATCTCGCCCTGCGAATGCCGGACATGGAGCCGGACCGGCTGATCCTGATGGAAGCGGGCGCCGCCGTACTGGGCGTGGCCTTCCTCATCAAGGTCGGCATGTGGCCTCTGTGCTTCTGGCTGCCGACGGCCTATAGCGCCGCGTCTGCACCGGTCGCCGGCATGTTCGCAATCCTCAGCAAGGTGGGGATCTATATCATCCTGCGCCTGACCATGCTGCTGTTCGGCGATGGGCCATCGGCGGGCTTCGGCGCAGAAGTCCTGTTGATCGGTGGCATGGCGACGCTGGTCTTCGGCACCATCGGCGTGCTCGCGTCCCAGGCGCTGGGACGGCTCGCCGGCTATTCGGTGCTCGTGTCCTCGGGCACGCTTCTCATGGTGCTCGGTATCAACGACGGCGTGGTCTCGTCCGGAGCCCTGCTTTATCTCGTCAGTTCCACCCTCACGATCAGCGCATTCTTCATGCTGATCGAACTGGTGGAACGCGGCCAGGATGCGGGCGCCAACGTTCTGGCCGTGACCATGGAGGCCTATGGCGACGGCGAGGAGGCGGAAATCGAGGAAGGCGACGGGACGGCCATGCCGGGCACCATGGCAATCCTCGGCATCTGCTTCGCTGCCTGCGGCATCCTGCTCGCCGGCTTGCCGCCCTTGTCCGGCTTCATCGCCAAATTCGCCATGCTGTCCGCGATGATGGGCACGGGATCGATCGGCACCACGCCCGATCTCGCGGTCTGGGCATTGATCGTGCTCGTGATCCTCTCGGGGCTTGCGGCCCTCATCTCCATGACCCGCGCCGGCATCCGCACATTCTGGGGATCGATCGAAGGCGCAGTGCCGCGCGTTCTCGTCGTGGAACTCGTGCCAGTCATGATGCTGCTCGCGCTGACGCTCGTCCTGACGGTCCAGGCCGGGCCCGCGATGACCTATATGGACACGACGATCCGAACGCTGGCCAATCCGAGCCTCTATGTGGACGCGGTTCGCGACGCGACGGTGGTGGAGGATCCGAGCTCATCGGGCACAGATCAAGGGGGCGCTGCGCCATGATCCCTTATCCGCTTTTGAGTTTCGCACTGCTCGTGATGTGGCTTCTGCTGAACGACTTCACGCTCGGCCATCTGATCCTCGGCTCGGTGGTCGCAGTCTTCGGCGGATGGGCCATGGCTTCGCTTCGGCCCGACAAGCCGAAACTGAAGAAGTGGTACCTTCTGCCGAAACTCTTCTGGCTCGTCTTCGTCGACATCATCAGATCCAATCTGGCCGTCGCGCTTCTGATGATCCGCGGCAAGCGACAGAAGCACACATCCGGCTTCATCACGGTCCCGCTCGAGATCGAACATCCGACGGCCCTCGCCATCATGGCGGTGATCCTGACCAGTACGCCCGGCTCGGCCTGGCTTGCCTATGACGGACGCCGCAAGACCGTTCTGATCCATGTCCTCGACCTGATCGACGAGGAGCAATGGGTGCAGAACATCAAGCATCGCTACGAACGCCTGTTGCTGGAGATCATCGAGTGAGCGCCATCATCCTCTTCACCGCCGTTTCCATTGCGAAGGTCCTTCTGGGCCTGGCCCTGATCCTGATCGTCGTGCGGATTTTCATCGGCCCGCGCGCCCAGGATCGCATCGTCGCTCTCGATGCTGCCTATGTGACCGCGATGCTGCTCTTGGTCACATTCGGCATCGGCAGTGGACGCACAGTCTATTTCGAAGCGGCCCTGGTCATCGGCCTGCTCGGCTTCGTGGCGACGGTGGCGCTGGCCAAGTTCCTCATGCGCGGGGAGGTGATCGAATGACCATGCCAGTCGCCGACCTCCCGCTCTGGGTCGTCCTGATTGTCTCCGCCCTCCTGCTTCTCGGTTCCGGCTTGACCCTGCTTGGGGCCATCGGTTTTCTGCGCCTGCCGAGCTTCTACGAGCGCATTCACGCACCCACGCTCGGAACGAGCTGGGGCGTGGGCGCCATCATGCTGGCGTCGATCCTCTATTTCTCGATCCTCGGATCAAGAGCCGTGCTGCACGAGATCCTGATCGGCATCTTCGTGACCCTGACCACGCCGGTGACCCTCATCCTTCTCGCCCGCGCAGCCCTTCACCGGGACAGAGCGGAGGGCGACCAGACCGTCCCCAAAGACGACCACCCACCCGAAACGGTCTGAGAGAGCTGGTCGCATAAGTTCGGATGCGGAAGAAGCGCCGTTGCTACTGCCTCAGGCGAGAAGTTGGCCTTCCAGCACCACCCGCAAGTCCGCGATGTCCTCCGGGATACGGATCTCTCCACGGCTCTCCGCAGCATGGAATATGCCATCGAGGTGAAGCCCGACGAAACGCGCCAGCATGTCCTTGTCCACCGGTCGATAAAGTCCGCGCGCCATGCCGACGGTCAGCGTTGACAGGGTGAGATCACGTTCGAAGCGGTAAAAGCCCTGCACTAGGGCATCGAGTTCCGGGTCCTTGACCGGCTGAGCGGCCTGGTCGGACATAAGCTTGACCATGCGGGACATCATGGTCGGCGCCATGGCGGCATGGGTCGCGAACCAGGCGCCGATATCTCCGAGCACATCATTTTCATGGGCCGCGCGTCGGCTCTCGAAATCATCGGTGATGATGCTGAGCGCGCGCGACAGCACGGCGCGGATCAGGTGATCCTTGCTGCTGAAGTAGTGATAGAGGAGGGCGACATTGACATCGCAGGCAAGCGCGATGTCGCGCATGGTGACGACGCTGAAATGCGATGTGCCGACCAATCCGAGGGTCGCATCCAGAATGAGCTCGATCCGACGGCTCGGGTCCAGTCTTTGTCGCGCCACCTTCGCCAATTCGTCGTCCTTCCTCTTCCGTTCGTCCGATCCAGCCACTTCCACGACGTCGATCAGCAATTTTCCTGGCGTCTAAATGTGCACTGCAGCGTGATCCGCCGCTTAAAAAATAGCAATTCGCAGAAAGGGTTTAACAGGGCTGCCCATAATTTGATCTTCGTCATTTTTGCACTTGCGAAGCTATTAAACGCTTGCTTAGTTAACTGCAACATCAAGCGTGACAAGGTCGGGAGACAAGCCCATGAAACTCTCATTTCGTGCCTTAACACAGTCCCTCATCATCATCACCGGTACCTGCCTCGCCTTGGCCGGAAGCGCTTTCGCGGCGCCCAAGACGTCCTTCAAGGTCGGCTACACTATCTATGTCGGCTTCATGCCGATGGGCTTTCTCAAGGATAGCGGCATCCTGAAGAAGTGGGCCGACAAATACGGCATCGAGATTGAGATGATGGCGGTCAACGACTATGTCGGCTCGATCAACCAGTTCATCGCGGGCGACCTCGACGCTGTCGGCGTGGCGGGCATGGATGCACTCACCATGCCGGCGGCCGGCGGGGTCGATACGTCGATCTTCCTGATCACCGACTATTCGAACGGCAATGACGTGCTGATGTCGAAATCCGCGTCATCGATCGCCGAGTTGAAGGACAAGGAAGTCTATCTCGTCGAATACAGCGTCTCGCACTACCTGCTCAATCGCGCCCTCGTGCTGAACGGCATGAGCGGCGTTGGCGAGGTCAAAACCGTCAACATTTCCGATGCAGACATTGCGGCCGCCTATCTCGCCAATCCTGACATTCAGAACGCGGCCGCCTGGAAGCCGATGACCGCGGACATGATATCAGGCTCACCCGACACCAAGGTCCTGTTCGATAGCGCCCAGATCCCGGGCGAAATCATGGACGTCTTTATCGGCAATACCGAAGTGCTCAAGGAAAATCCGGCCTTTGGCAAGGCGCTGACAGGCGCTTGGTATGAAGCCCTGGCCGCCATCAAGGCTGGTGGAGACACGGCCAAGCCGGTGAACGAGTATATGGCCAGTGCGCTCGGAACGGATCAGGCCGGTCTCACGACCCAGATCGACACGACCTTCTTCTTCTATACGCCGGCGGAGGCGGTGACGTTCCTGACCGACGCCAAGACCGGCACGATCATGGATGACATCCGCAAGTTTTCCTTCGACCGAGGCCTGTTCGGCCAGGGCGCCACGAGTGTCGACGCCATCGGCATCGAGCTTGCCGACGGAACCGTGCTCGGCGATCCGGCGAATGTGAAGCTTCGGGTCGATGCGTCCTACGCCAAGCTGGGCGCAGAAGGCGGTCTCTGAGGTAGGGCGAGCGGCAAAGGGAAGGGCGGCACGTTATGAAACGCATCATCAACTACCCTCCTTCCCGAGGCCAGTCCCTGTTTCTCGGACTGCTTCCTTTCCTGCTGATCCTTCTGGCCTATGTGCTTGCCTCCGATGCGCGCCTGTCCGTCAACCCGACGGACAAGCTGATGCCGGCGCTCTCCTCTTTCGTCACGGCCATGCAGCGCCTCATGTTCGAGCCGGATCGCGCCAGCGGATCGCTGCTGTTCTGGTATGACACCTATCTCAGTCTCTGGCGCCTCGTCGTCGGGCTCGGCATTTCCGCGGTGATGGGCCTTGTGCTCGGAGCCCCGATCGGCTTCATCCCGCAATTGCGGGCCGCCTTCGATCCTGTGCTGGCCGCCATCTCGCTCGTGCCACCGCTGGCCGTCCTGCCGATCCTGTTCATCCTGTTCGGGCTCGGCGAAGTCTCCAAGATCGTGCTCATCGTCTTCGGTGTCGCGCCCTTCCTGATGCGCGACGTGGTGTTGCGCGTCGATGCAATCCCGCGCGAGCAGATCATCAAGGCCCAGACGCTGGGTGGCTCCACCTGGCACATGCTGATCCACATTGTCCTGCCGCAGGTCATGCCGGGATTGATCAATGCCGTCAGGCTGTCGCTCGGCGCGACCTGGCTCTTCGTCATCGCAGCTGAGGCGATCACCGCCGAAGGTGGCCTCGGGTACCGCATCTTCCTCGTCCGCCGCTATCTCGCGATGGACATCATCCTGCCCTACGTCATCTGGATCACGCTGCTCGCCTTTCTCGTCGATCTCGCGCTCCGTAAACTGTCCGCCTGGCTCTTCCCCTGGTCGGTCTTGAAGGAGGGCTGAGATGGTCGAGATTGTCTTCGACAAGGTCTGGAAGGAATATGGCGATGCCATCATCCTGGAAAATGTCTGCCTCACCCTGAAGGACCACGAATTCCTCTCGATCGTCGGTCCGAGCGGCGTGGGCAAGACGACACTGCTGCGCTTGCTGCTCAGCCAGGAAGTCCCGACACGCGGAGAGATCCGCATCGACGGCCAGCCGATCGCCGGCGAACCGACGGACGATCGGGGCGTGGTCTTCCAGCGCTATTCCGTTTTTCCGCACAAGACGGTGCTCGGTAATCTGATGCTCGGGATGCAATGGCGGGGATCTCCCTTTCTCGGCAGGCTCTTCGGCTCGCGCCGCAGCGCGCTGCTCGAGCGCGCCCACTTCCTCCTCGAGCGGGTCGGCTTGAAGGACGCCATCGACAAATATCCGCAGCAGCTGTCCGGCGGCATGCAGCAGCGTCTCGCCATCGCCCAGGCGCTGACCATGCAGCCGAAGGTGCTGTTGCTCGACGAACCTTTCGGTGCCCTCGACCCAGTGACCCGCAAGAGCATGCATGTGCTGATCCGCGAATTGTGGATCGAGCGCCAGATGACCATCGTCATGGTGACCCACGACATGGGCGAGGCTTTCGAACTCGGCACGCGCGTCATCGCGATTGACAAGCACCGCAAGGATCCACAGGCGCCCGAGCGCTATGGCTCCGGCATCATTTCCGATTTCGAGGCAAAGCCGCGCATCGTGCGCGATTCCGCCCGCTTCGAGCTCGGCCGTTCCAAGATCATCCCGCTCCAGACTGCCCGTTGATAAAGGAGGCCTCCGATGCCCAAGAAGATGCACCTCGCCTGGTTCATGAACTTCACCCCCGATGAGTGGCGTGAGCCCTTCGGCCAAGGCGGCAATCCCTGGGACGGGCGCTTCTACATGGAGATGGCCCAGACACTGGAGCGCGCCTGCTTCGACTACATCATGATCGAGGACAAGCTGATGGTGCCGCAGACCTATGGCGGCTCGCGCGATTTTGCGCTGAAGAATGCCATGATGGTGCCGAAACACGATCCGGCACCGCTCGCCACCGCCATGGGCATGGCAACCTCGCGGCTTGGCGTCGTCGCGACCATGTCGACCATGGCCTATCCGCCCTTCCTGCTCGCGCGCCTCTGCTCGACCATCGACAGCCTGACGCGCGGCCGTTTCGGCTGGAACATCGTGACCAGCGCCGAGGATCTGGCGGCCAAGAACTTCAACATGGACAAGCTGCCGCTGCGCGAGACGCGCTACGAGATGGCGGAAGAGTACATGGAGGTCGTCAACAAGCTCTTCGACAGCTGGGACAAGGATGCCGTCGTGCTCGACCGCGAGAAGGGGATCTATGTCGATCCCACCAAGGTGCGCACCATCGACCACGTCGGCAAGCACTATCAGGTGCGCGGCCCGCTCAACACGGTGCCGTCGCCGCAGCACCGGCCGATCTATGTCCAGGCGGGTGCCTCGCCGCGCGGTCGCGACTTTGCCGCCCGCTTTGCCGATTCGATCATCTCTGTCGCATCAGGCGTCGCCGAGATGAAGGCTTTCCGCGACGATATCCGCGCGCGCGCGGTAAAGGCCGGGCGGAACCCGGATGAGATAAAGGTGCTCTTCTGCATCACGCCGACATTAGGCGAAACGGAGTTCGAGGCACAGGAAAAATACAAGCGGCAGATGTCGTCCGAATACTTCATCACCGACACCCTGGCGTCCATTTCGGCCATCACCGAGATCGACTTCTCGCAATTCGACCTCGACAAGCCGCTGCCCGAAAAGCTCGTGACCAACGGTGAATCCGGCTCGCTCGACAAGTTCCAGCAATGGGGCAGCGGCAAGACGCTGCGCGAACTGGTCGTCTCCGGCGGCGGGGGCCTCGTCTCCTCCGTCGAGCTGATCGGCACCCCGGACCAGGTGGCCGAACGCATGGGTGAGGTCATGGAGGAAGTCGGCGGCGACGGCTTCCTGGTGACGACGCCGGTCTTGCGCGTCAGCCGCCGCTATCTGGCGGAAGTGGCCGATGGCCTCGTTCCGGCGCTCCAGAAGCGTGGGCTCGCTCGCACCCAGTACAAACACGAACTCCTGCGCGACAACCTGCGGGACTTCTGAGTTCTCCGAGGTCGGGCCTCCAACGCCCGACCTTGTTCCCCATCCTTCGATCCGAGTGACAAGGAGAAAGACAATGTCAGCGATTTCGGCAGAGCCGCATCCGGCAGTATCCGCCTTTTCCCCGGTAGCCCGAGAAACCTATCGCGACGGCATGGCGTCGCTGGCGGCCGCCGTCAACCTGATCACCACGGATGGGGCGGGCGGGCTTGCCGGCTTCACCGCGACCGCCGTGACCAGCGTCACCGACGATCCGCCGACGCTGCTCGTTTGCCTCAACCGCGCAAGTTCGGCGGCGCCTGCCGTCCTCGCCAACAAGGTTCTCTGCGTCAACGCACTGGCACCCGGCCACGAAACAGTGTCGTCCCTGTTCGGCGGAAAGACGCCCATGGCAGAGCGTTTCGCTTCGGCGGATTGGACGAACGGCAAGACGGGCGCCCCCGTGCTCCATGATGCACTGGTTTCCTTCGACTGCATCATTACCGAAATGGTGGAAGTCGGGACCCACTTCATCCTGATGTGTCAGGTCGTCGACGTGCTTGCCAATGATCGCGAGGCCGCGCTCGTCTACTTCCGCCGCGCCTATCAGGCCGTCAGCGCCTGATCATGTGACGGCATCCTGGCCGATGGTGCTGACGCCCTTCCTGGCGGCTAGGTTCAAGCGCCCGTCTTTTGTGGGAACGAGAGTTCACACCGGAATCCTGTCTGTGCATCCGGCAGATCGACGGTTCTCAAGATCATCTTGCCGTTCATCTGCTCCATCAGCTTGTCGACGATGGCAAGGCCGAGGCCGGAGCCGGGCTTGCTCGTCTGGCCGCGCTTGAAACGCGCGCGGTAGACATTGACGTCTGGATCGAGTGGGCCGGCTACGGCGTTGGTCACGGTGATCAGCCCCTCCGCGGTGATGGACACGGCGATCGGCTGATCCGCCGTGCCATAGCGATGGGCGTTTTCCAAAAGGTTGTTGAAGGCGATGGCAAAGGCGTCCGGATCGACCGCGCGGCGCAGGGCCGACAAGCCCGGCGTAGGCTTGACCTCGATGATCACCGCCTGATGAGAGCGCCGGAAGCCTTCGACGAGCAGCGTCACGAGCCCGACGAGATCAACGGAAGTCGTCGATACCCCGATGCCGGCCTCGGCGCGGGAAAGCTGCAGCAGTTTTTCCAGCATCAAGGTCAGCCGCCGCAGCGCCTCCAGCACGCGATCTGCCCGCGAGCGATCCTGGCTCTCGGTCAACTGGCCGGCGAGCAGTTCCATCTGGGCGAGCGCCCCGGCAAGCGGCGTCCTCAGTTCATGGGCGCTGTTGGCCGCGAGGTCCCGCTCGGCCTGCAAGGCGTGTTTCAAACGTCCGAGAAGCGTATTGACCGAACCCGGGATCGAGGCGATCTCCGTCGGCAGGCCCGCAAGTCCGATGGGTTCAAGGTTGGTCCCGTCGCGCGTGATGATCGCATCGCGCAGCGCATTGACCGGCCGGGTCGCCCGCACGACGACCCAACGGGTGGCAAACATGCCGAGCGGGAGCAGCAGCAGGATCGGAAGCAGGAGCGTCAACGCGCTTTCGAGTGTCGCCTCCCGACGATGGGCGAGCGAATCCGCGACCTGGACGTACAGCGTGTCACTGACCGTCGCGATCGTGAAGATCCGCTGGTCTTCGCCAGTCCAGAACCCGGATTGCAGGGGCGCTGGATATGGCTCCGAACCGACATTGTGCGAATGCAGCAGGACCCGTCCCGATGCATCGCGAACCTGATAGGTTAGATACTCGTCCGCGGTCCCGGGCGTCAGCGCCGAGACCTGGTTCGGAACGCTTGCCGCTTCGCGGCGGAAATAGTCGTCGACCACGAGCGGAGCCAGCCGCTCGGTGGTCTCCTGCAGGCCGCTGTCGAAGACTTCGTCGAACTCGGAGCGCATCACATGGATGGCGAGCCCGACGCCGATGGTCCAGAAGACGGCGAGCAGGATCGAAATGGACAGGACGAGGCGTCCGGCGAGGCTGCGCGGCTTAACTGGCATCGGAGGAAATCCTGTAACCGATACCGCGCACGGTCTCGATGGCCTGCTTGCCGAGCTTGCGCCTCAGACGGCTGACATAGACCTCGACGGTATTGCTCTCGACCTCCGCACCGAACTCGTAAAGCGCCTCTTCGATCTGCGCCTTGGAGACGATCGCGCGCTTGCGGGCAATGAGGCGATCGAGCACGGCCCATTCACGCGAGGACAGCTGGATATCCTCTCCATCAGCACCGGCGATCCGCCTCTCGGACGGGTAGACCGCGATGCCGTCGATTGTCAGCGCGGGAAGCTTGTGCGTTCCGTAACGTCGCGACACGGCATGGATGCGGGCCTGCAACTCGCCGAGATCGACGGGTTTCACGAGATAGTCGTCGGCGCCTGCGTTCAGCCCTGCGATCCGGTCCGAAACCTGATCATGCGCCGTCATGATGATCACGGGCACCTCGTCGCGGCGAGCGCGGAGACCCTTCAGGATGTCGAGCCCGCTGCCGTCGGGCAGGCGAAGATCGAGGAGGATCAGGTCATACTCGGCAGCGCCAAGGCTCGCCTCGGCCTCGTCGCGCGACAGCGCCCAATCCACGGCATGGCCCTGACGATGCACATGCGTTTTCACCGCATCGCCGAGCATTTCATCGTCTTCGACCAGCAAGACCCGCATACATTCACCCCTGTCCAAGAGACCTTAATCCCTTGTCGCTGCTGAAACTGACAGGCGGCTGAACCGCCCGCAAGGACTTCGACAGGCCTTCAGGTGAATGTCAGCTTGCCGCTCGATGATCCATGCGTGTCCAAAACTAGGAAAGGAACACATTCCATGCGCAAGATCATCATCGCACTCGGCCTCGTAGCAGCTTTTGGCGGCACCGCCCTCGCTTCGGAAAAATGCAGCGTCGCCATGGCCGACTGGCAGCCCCGCGAAGCGCTTCAGACCAAGCTCGAAGGCGAGGGCTGGAAGGTTCGTTCGATCAAGACCGAAGACGGTTGTTATGAAGCCTATGCCATCAATGCCGAGGGCCAGAAGGTCGAAGCCTACTTCAACCCGCAGACCTTCCAGTCGGTCGACATGAAGATCGAGGACTGATCCATGACGTCGACAGTCAAGGTCTGGGATCGTCCGGTCCGGCTCTTTCACTGGAGCCTCGCGGGCACAGTCGCCTTGTGCTGGTTGACGGCGGACGAGTTGCAGAGCCTGCATGAGGTGGCAGGCTATGCGGCCGCAGGCCTGATTGGCCTGCGGCTCGTGCTCGGTATCGCCGGGACGCGTTATGCTCGATTCAGCCAGTTCATCCGTTCGCCGAAGCGGACGCTGGCTTATGCCGGCGACGTCGTCCGCCACAAGGAGCCCCGCTATGTCGGGCACAACCCGCTCGGCGCCGCCATGGTGGTCGTGTTGATGGTGATGGTCGGCGGGATCGCTCTCACCGGCTGGATGCAGACGACGGATGCGTATTGGGGCGTCGAATGGGTGGAGGAGGTTCACGAAGCCCTTGCCGAGTTACTCCTGGTGGCCATCGCCCTGCATGTTGCCGGTGTTATCCATGCCAGCCTCCGCCATCGTGAAAACCTGGCACTTGCCATGCTGACCGGTCGCAAGCGCGCCCCGGAGGGCGGTGACGTCCTCTGAAGCAGAATATCCGAACGAAACAAGGGACGCTGCAGACCGCAGCGTCCCTTTCTGTTGTGCCTACCTGGATCGAATGCCGTCAGGCGCGAAGGTGAAGCGCGAGGGCATAGAGCAGCAGGATGGAATTGGCGGAAATCAGGCAGAAGACGGCAAGTGACCCGAGATCCTTTGCGTGCTTTCCCGTGTCAGATATCTCGGGGGAGATGCGATCGATGATTTCCTCGATCGCCGTGTTCACCGCTTCCATCGCGATCAGAAGCAGGAACAGGACGGCCGCAGACAGCCGGACAGCAACCGTGACCTCCATCACGGAGTAAGCCACCAGCAGGCCGAGCCCAGCAACGACCTCCTGGCGGAACGCCGCCTCCCTCGCAAGTCGGGTTACACCTCCGACCGAGTATCCGGCCGCCGCCCAGAGATGGGAAAGCCCGGCACGCTTTGCCGGCGCGAGATTATGCGTCATGAGGAGGCTCCGTTCCGGCAGTTAGCAAAGATGTCCAGAGCCGGGTCGTAGACCTTTGTCTTCACCTGCATCAGGCCGAGTACACTGTGAAAGAGATTGTCGTGGGAATGCGGTGCATCGGCATTGGCGGAGAGGCATGACGTGTCGATCTTCGTCGACTGTCGCAGCCCCGGTGACGTCCAAAGCACGAAGGGAACATGGGTCTGCTGCGAAGGCGCGAACATGTAGGGCGCGCCATGCAGGTAGAGGCCGTTTTCGCCGAGCGATTCCCCGTGGTCCGACATGTAGATCATCGCCGTATCGAGCCGATCGCCGCGCGCACCGAGCTTGTCGATCACCTCCGACAGGATGTGGTCGGTATAGAGCAGGGCATTGTCATAGGCATTGGTGATCGTCTCGGGTGTACAGGTATCGAAGTCCACCGAGCGGCAGTCCGGCATGAATTTCCTGAATTCCTCGGGATAGCGCAGATAGTAGGCCGGTCCGTGATTGCCGAGCTGGTGAAGAACGAGCACGGCGTCCCCGTCGACCGTGTCCAGCCAGGCGTCGAGGCCATCGACGAGGATCTGGTCGAGGCACTCTCCGTCGGCGCAGAAGCGGGCATCATTGGACTTGAAGAATTCCGTCCTCCCGATCCGGTCCGCGACATGTTTGTCGCCGGTATTGTTGTCCCACCAGGCGGTCTTGACCCCACCATGCTCGAGCACGTCCAGGAGGTTCTCGCTCGCCAGCGCCTTGGCATGGGAATAGTCCTTGCGGCCATAGACGGAGAACATGCAGGGCACCGAGACGGCCGTCGCGGTTCCGCAGCTCGACGTATCGTTGAAATAGATGATGTCTTGCTTGGAAAGCTCCGGATTGGTCGCCCGCGCATAGCCACCGAGCTGGAAATTCTGAGCCCGCGCCGTCTCGCCGACGACCACGACCGTGACGCGGGGCTTGCGTTGCCCGACCGGCAGATCTGCCACCACTTTCGCATCGGTACCAAGCGGCTGGACAACGATGTTCTGCTCCTTGCTCTGGCCGATGAAAAAACCTGCGGCGCTCGCCATGGGGAAGACGGGGTTCAGCGTCCTGAACCACTCGCGGTGCTGGCGGATGCTGAAAATGAACGTTCCGCTGTTCGAAAACCCGGCAAGCCCGAAGACGACAAGACAGGGCAGGATGATCATCAGATTGACGGCCACCTTCTTCAGAATCGGGCGATGCACGACGTCCACCACGGCGATGAAAAGCGAGGGCAGGATCGCAAAGAGGATCATGTGCAGGATGAAGGCGGACGTGACCAGATGACCGGCTTCGGCCTGGTTTGTCTCCATGGCGTTGCGGATCATCTCGCCATCGATGATCACCCCGAACCGGTCCATGAACCAGGCCGCTGAAACACTGGCGAGGACGAGCAGGATCAGCACCGGCTTGAGGACATATTTGGCCGAGAAGGTCACGATCAGCGCGACAAAGGCAGCCAATAGCCCTGTTCCGAGCGCGAGGAGCGCCGGTATGTCACCTTTGAGCAAGGCGGACGACTTGTCCCAAAAGGTGCCGTTCATGAAAAAGAGAAGATAGACCGCAGTGAGGATGCTCAGCCACTCGCTGCGCATCCGTGGCCTAAAGCTCGAGAGCGTCTTGGACAAGCCGGCTTCCTTTCGTGCATGGATTAAGAGATCCGATGCACTGACGCCGAAAGCTGACAGAGACCTGAACGAAGATGCCGATCCTGGCCGGGCGATGCCCCATGCTTCGGGCGCTGCGATTCTCCTTGCCCACGATCGGCGGTCCGTCCCCCGGGGGTCTCCTTATCTTTTCTTTATCTCCCCCACGCGTCTTCCCAATCGAAGCCTGACCCGAAGCGCCCTTAATCCTGTCTGTGCATCAACAGGAGACCCGGACATGTCCGACCTCATCTTTATCGCGCTCGGCTCTGGCACGCTTCTCGTGCTGGCATTGTATGCCCGCGCGCTCGACCGGCTTTGAGGGAAACGCAAATGCTTGAACCCCTTTTCGGCCTCGCTGTCGCCGTCGCCCTCGGCGTCTATCTCGTCGTGACGCTCCTGCGTCCCGAACGCTTCTGATCGGAGCAGATCCATGACCCTTGTCGGATGGCTGCAGATCAGCCTCCTCTTCCTCGCCGTCCTCCTCGTCATCAAACCACTCGGCCTTTACATGGCGCGGGTGTTTTCCGGCGAGCGGACCTTCTTGTCCCCCGTGCTCGGCCGCGTGGAGCATGATCTCTACCGGGTGAGCGGCATCAACCCGGAGAAGGAGCAGAGCTGGCTCGGCTATACGCTCGCCATGCTCGCCTTCTCGCTCGCTGGCTTCCTGGCACTCTACGCCATGCTGCGGCTGCAGGCCTATCTGCCGTTCAATCCGCAGGGCTTTCCGGGCGTGCCCTCGGATCTCGCCTTCAACACGGCTGTCTCCTTCGTCACCAACACCAACTGGCAGAACTATGCCGGTGAGACGACGATGAGCCATTTCTCCCAGATGGCCGGCCTCACCGTGCAGAACTTCCTGTCAGCCGCGACCGGCATGGCGCTTGCGGTGGCCATCACCCGCGCGCTTGCCCGCTCAAAGGTTTCGACGCTCGGTAATTTCTGGGTCGACATGACGAGAGCCACGCTCTACGTCCTGCTGCCGCTTGCCATCGTCGTCGCACTCGCCTTTGTCGCCATGGGCTTGCCCCAGACGCTCGACGCCTCGGTCACGGCGACGACGCTGGAAGGCGCCAACCAGGTGATCTCGCTCGGCCCGGTCGCCTCCCAGGAAGCGATCAAGCAGCTCGGCACCAATGGTGGCGGCTTCTTCAACGTCAATGCCGCGCATCCCTTCGAGAACCCGACCGCCTGGTCGAACTATCTCAACATCTTTGCCATGCTGTCGATTTCGGCTGCCATGGCCTACACCTTCGGCCAGATGGTCGGAAACCGCAGGCAGGGTTGGGCGCTGATCTCGGCTATGGCCGTGCTGATAATTGCTGGCGTCGCCGTCACCTACTGGGCCGAGGCCCAGGGCAATACCATCCTGACGGCAATCGGCGGCGATCCGGTGCTCGGCAATATGGAAGGCAAGGAAGTCCGCTTCGGCCAGGCCATGACCGCGCTCTATGCAGCAGTGACGACCGGCCTCTCGGATGGCGGCGTCAACGGCATGCACGGCTCGTTCACGGGCTTGGGCGGTCTCGTTCCGATGTTCCTGATCCAGCTCGGCGAAGTGCTGCCGGGCGGCGTCGGCTCCGGTCTCTATGGCATGCTCGTCTTCGCAATTCTCTCCGTCTTCGTCGCCGGCCTGATGGTTGGGCGCACACCGGAATTCCTCGGCAAGAAGATCGAGGGCCGCGAGATGAAGTTTGCCATGCTCGCCGTGCTCATCCTGCCGCTGGTCATCCTCGGCTTCACCGCCGTCTCTGCCATGCTGCCCTTTGCAGTGGCAAGCGTCGGCACCGCTGGCCCGCATGGACTATCGGAAATCCTCTATGCCTACACGTCTGCAGCCGGAAACAACGGCTCGGCCTTCGGCGGTCTCACCGGCAACACGCCCTGGTACAACACCACGCTTGGCATTGCGATGCTGCTCGGCCGCTTCGCCTATGTCGTGCCGGTCATGGCGATTGCCGGATCGCTGGCTGCCAAGGTGAAGTCGCCGGCCTCCGCCGGCACCTTTCCGACGGACGGCCCGCTCTTCGTCGGCCTGCTGATCGGCATCATCCTCATTCTCGGCGGCCTGCAATTCTTACCCGCGCTGGTGCTCGGCCCGATCGTCGAACACTTCGCCATGCTCGCCGGCCAGACCTTCTAAGGAACCACCATGTCAAAAGACCATAAAGCTCCCGGTCTTCTCGACCCCGAGATCCTGTTTCCGGCGATCCGCGATGCGTTCGTCAAGCTCGATCCGCGAAAGCTCCTGCGCAACCCGGTCATCTTCGTGACCGAAATCGTCGCCGTCGTCGTGACGATCCTCTTCATCCGCGACCTCGCCCAAAATCCGGGCGAGGCGGGCTTCTCCGGCCAGATTGCCGCCTGGCTCTGGTTCACTGTGCTGTTTGCCACCTTTGCCGAGGCTGTGGCCGAGGGCAGGGGGCGCGCCCAGGCCGACAGCCTGAAGAAGACCAAGTCCGAACTCGTTGCCCGTCGGCTTGGAGCCAATGGCAAGACGGAAACCATTCCGGCCTCCAGCCTCAAGGTCGGTGACATCGTACTCGTCGCAGCTGGCGAGCTGATCCCCGGCGATGGCGAAGTGATCGGCGGTGTCGCCTCGGTCAACGAAAGCGCCATCACCGGTGAATCCGCTCCCGTGATCCGCGAATCCGGCGGCGACCGCTCGGCGGTAACTGGCGGCACGCAGGTACTCTCCGACGAAATCAAGATCAAGATCACCGTCCAGCCCGGCTCTTCCTTCGTCGACCGCATGATCGCGCTGATCGAGGGCGCCCAGCGCCAGAAGACGCCGAATGAGATCGCGCTGTCGATCCTGCTCTCCGGCCTGACGCTGATCTTCCTCTTCGTCTGCGTCGCGATCTGGGGCCTGGCCGGCTATTCCGGTACGGTGCTCTCGGTCACGGTGCTTGCAGCCCTTCTCGTCACGCTGATCCCGACCACGATCGGCGGCCTGCTCTCGGCCATCGGCATCGCTGGCATGGACCGCCTCGTCCGCTTCAACGTCATCGCTACCTCCGGCCGCGCGGTCGAAGCAGCCGGCGACGTCGACACGCTGCTCCTCGACAAGACAGGCACGATCACCTTCGGCAACCGCATGGCCAGCGACTTCCTCGCTGCTCCCGGCGTCACGCCAACTGAACTGGCGGAAGCGGCCCTCATCGCCTCGCTGTCCGACGAAACGCCGGAAGGGCGCTCTGTCGTCGCGCTCGCCACCGGCGAATTCGGCGTGCCCATGCCGAAGGCCGAGTTCGATGCCGTCATCGGCTTCACAGCCGAAACGCGCCTCTCGGGCGTCGACATCGGTTCGCGCCGTCTGCGCAAGGGCGCGGTTGACGCCGTGCTCAAATTCGCCGGTCTCACCGAACAGGATGCGCCGGCCGAATTCCGCCGCGCCGTCGACCAGGTCGCCCGCACGGGTGGCACGCCGCTCGGCGTTGCCGATGGGGACCGCCTGCTCGGCGTCATCCACCTCAAGGACGTCGTCAAGCCCGGAATAAAGGAGCGCTTCGCAGCACTCCGCGCCATGGGCATTCGCACGGTCATGGTCACCGGCGACAACCCGGTCACGGCCGCGGCCATCGCCTCGGAAGCCGGCGTTGACGATTTCCTCGCCCAGGCAACCCCGGAAGACAAGCTCGCCTATATCCGTCGGGAACAGCAGGGCGGCCGCCTGATCGCCATGTGCGGCGACGGCACCAACGACGCCCCGGCGCTTGCCCAGGCTGATGTCGGTGTCGCCATGCAGACCGGCACCCAGGCGGCCCGCGAGGCCGCCAACATGGTGGACCTCGATTCCAGCCCGACCAAGCTCATCGAGATCGTCGAGATCGGCAAGCAACTGCTGATGACACGCGGGTCGCTGACCACGTTCTCGATCGCCAATGACGTGGCCAAGTACTTCGCCATCATCCCGGCGCTGTTCGTTGCCACCTATCCGGCGCTCGAAGCCCTCAACATCATGGGGCTCACGTCACCGCAGTCGGCTATCCTCTCGGCCGTCATCTTCAACGCGCTCATCATCGTGGCGCTGATCCCGCTGGCTCTGAAGGGCGTTGCTTACCGTCCTTCCGGTGCCGCAGCGCTGCTTCGTCGCAACCTTCTGGTCTATGGCGTCGGCGGCCTGATCCTTCCCTTTGCAGGCATCAAGGTCATCGATATCGCTGTCAGCGCTCTTCATCTGGTGTAACCATGTTCAACCATATCAGACCCGCACTCACCCTCGTTGTCGCCATGACCGTACTCACCGGTCTCGCCTATCCGCTGGCGATCAACGGCATCGCCCAGGCCGTCATGCCTGATAAAGCCAATGGCAGCCTGATCGAACGCGACGGCAAGGTTATCGGCTCAAGCCTGATCGGCCAGAACTTCACCTCGGACCGCTATTTCTGGCCGCGCCCCTCGGCGACCGGCCCAGATGCCTACAACGCGGCAGCCTCGTCCGGCTCTAACCTAGGCACCACCTCGGTCAAGCTGAAGGATCGTGTCACTGCCGATGTCGCAAGGCTGACAGCAACCGGCATTGCTCAGCCTGTGCCGGCCGATGCCGTCACCACCTCGGGCTCCGGTCTCGACCCGCATGTCTCGCCGGCCTTCGCGGAAGCTCAGGCTGTGCGCGTTGCGCAGGCGAGGGGGCTGGATCCATCTGCCGTCACTTCGCTCGTCGCCGAACACATCAAAAATCCGGACTTCGGCGTTATCGGTGAAGCAAGGGTCAATGTGCTAGAGCTCAATCTGGCACTCGATGCCATGTAATCTGTGAGACCTTGATGGCGGATGATGACCGCAGGGACGCCAGACGTCCCGATCCGGATGCATTGCTTGCCCTGGCGGATAAGGACCGCCGGGGCAAGTTGACCGTTTTTCTGGGCGCTGCCCCCGGCGTCGGCAAGACCTATGCCATGCTGTCACGGGCCAAGCGCCTGAAGTCCGACGGCGTGGATCTCGTCGTCGGGCTTGTTGAGACCCACGGTCGTGGCGAGACCGCGGCACTGCTCGAGGGTCTCGAAATCCTGCCCCGGCGCCGGGTAGCCCATCGCGGCCGCATGTTGGAGGAGTTCGACCTCGATGGCGCGCTCGAGCGCCGACCGCGCATCGTCATCGTCGATGAGCTTGCCCATTCCAACCCCGAAGACAGCCGCCATCCGAAGCGCCATCAGGACATCGAGGAGCTGATATCAGCCGGCATCGATGTCTGGACGGCGCTTAACATCCAGCACCTCGAAAGCCTCGCCGATCTCGTTGCCCAGATCACCGGCGTGACCGTGCGCGAACGCGTGCCCGACATCGTGCTGAAACGGGCCGACGAGGTGCTGCTGGTGGATCTCGCCCCATCTGAGCTCATCGAGCGGTTGAAGGACGGCAAGGTCTACCTGCCGGAAAGTGCCAACCGCGCCGTCGACCGCTTTTTCCGTCTCGGCAATCTGACGGCGCTGCGCGAACTGGCGCTCCGCCGCACGGCTGACCGCGTCGACGACCAGATGGTCGACTACCTGAAGCAGAATGCCATCGACGGCCCCTGGGCCACCGGCGAGCGGCTGCTCGTATGCGTCGGCTCCGATCCGCTGTCGGAAAAGGTCGTGCGCGTGGCGAGCCGGCTTGCGTCCGGTCTCAACGCCCCCTGGCTGGTTGTCTCGATCGAGCGGGCGGATCGGGAAGTCGAAACGCCCGAACGGCTGCAGCGCATCGAAACGCTCTTCCGGCTCGCGGAGCAACTGGGTGCCGAAACACGCCGTGTCATCGGCAATGATTTCGTCGAGGAAATCCTGAAACTCGCACGCCGCGAGCATGCGACCCAGTTAGTCATTGGTACCCGCAAGCGCAGCCGCTGGCAGAAGCTGGTCACCCGTTCGCTGCCAGATGCCCTGGCGCGCCGGGCATCTGGTTTGGGCGTTTACATCGTGACACCGGAAGGGGCGGCTTCCGAGCGCACACGCCCATCGCTACGCCTGCCCAGGGCCACTGCTCTCAAACAATCGGCCATGTGGGCCTTCGGCTTCGTCGCCTTGACGACCGCTTTGGGCAAGGGGATCGATCTCTTCGTCGAGCTGCCGAACATTTCGTTGCTCTTTCTGCTCGCCGTGCTGGGAGCCTCCGTCATCGGCGGCTATGCGGCGGCATTCCTCGCGGCGCTCCTGTCGGCGGTTGCCTACAACTTCTTCTTCATCGATCCTCGGCACACTTTCACGATCGCCGCACCGCACGAGGTCTTCGCGCTCTTCGTCTTTCTCGCCGTCGCCATGATTGCGGGCGGTTTCGCCTCGCGCATTCGCGAACAGGCTGAAGTTGCGCGTGTCCGCGCGACGGCGCTGCAATCGCTCTATGACTTCTCCCGCAAGCTCGCGAGCACGGCCAAGGGCGAGGACGCGATCTGGCTTGCGGTTTCGCAATTGCAGGCGAGCCTGAGGCGCAAGGTCGTGCTGCTTGTCCCGCGCAAGGGCGATCTCGGCGTGGCCGCCGCCTGGCCGCCGGATACCGAGCTCGACGTGACCGACATGACGGCGGCCCGCTGGACCCACGACAAGCGCGAGCCCGCCGGCCATGGCACGGGCACGCTGCCGAACAGCCGCTTCGAATTCCGGCCGCTGCTGGGTCCTCATGGCATTGTCGGCGTCTGCGGGATCGAACACACGGGCGATCGGCTAGACCTCAATGCCGAACGCGCGCTGACCGCCATCCTTGACCAGACTGCGATCGCGCTCGATCGGGCACGCCTCGCCGACGAAACCGTCGAACAGGCGGCAAGGCTGGAGGGCGAACGCTACCGAGAGGCGCTCCTGTCTTCGATCTCCCATGACTTGCGAACGCCGCTGGCAACGATCACCGGTGCCGTGACCGGCCTGCGGCAGCTCGGCGAACGCATGACGCCGGAAAACCGCGACGACCTCCTGCAGTCGATCGAGGAAGAAAGCGGCCGCATGAGCCGCTTCGTCGCCAATCTGCTCGACATGACCCGCATCGAGGCCGGCACGTTGAAGCCCAAGCAGGATTGGGTGGACGTCGCCGACGTCGTACAGTCGGCCGTCGAGCGCACCCGCAAGCATGCCCTGGGGCGGATCGTCGAAACCGGCATTGCCGCCGACCTGCCGCTGGTTCGTGGCGACAGCGTGCTGATCGGCCAGGTGCTGTTCAATCTCTTAGACAATGCGGTGAAGTATGGCGGCGACGAACCGATCAACGTCTATGCCCGTCGTGACGGCAAGGATGTGCTGATCTCGGTTACCGATCACGGCAAGGGCATTCCTTCCGAAGATCTGGACCGCATCTTCGAAAAATTCTATCGCAGGGGAAAGCCGGACGGACGCGCCCCGGGAACGGGGCTCGGGCTTTCCATCGCCCGCGGCTTCATTGAGGCCATGGGCGGGCGCATTCATGCGGAAAGTCCGGCACTGAAGAAGCGAGGCACGCGCATCGTCATGCGGTTTCCGGCAAGTGAAGCGAGGGGCGACGTCTCATGAATCAGTCCCGCATCCTGGTGGTGGATGATGAGCCGCAGATTCAACGTTTTCTGAAACCTTCGCTTACGGCTGCAGGCTATGAAGTCGTCGAAGCCGGAACAGGCGCTGAGGCGCTGAAGGCTGTGGCCACCCAGGCGCCTGACCTCGTCATCCTCGATCTCGGTCTGCCGGATATGGACGGCAAAGAGGTCATCGCGAGCCTCCGCGGATGGTCGGACATCCCGATCGTCATCCTCTCGGCCCGCGACCGCGAAAGCGAGAAGATCGCGGCCCTCGACCTCGGCGCCGACGACTATGTCGAAAAACCTTTCGGTATCGGCGAACTCACCGCCCGCATCAGAACCGCCTTGCGCCATCGAGGCCGGCGCGATGCGATCCCGACCGTCATGGAGATCGACGGCCTGACGATCGATCCGGTCAAGCGCCTCGTCTCGCGCGCCGCTGAGACCGTGCATCTGACGCCCAAGGAATACGACCTGCTCCTGCTGCTTGCCCGCCACGCCGGCCGGGTTGTTACCCACCGCACTCTTCTTACATCGGTCTGGGGACCCGCCCACGGCGACGACCTGCATTATCTGCGCGTCTTCATCGGCCAACTGCGCCAGAAGATCGAGCGCGACCCGACGGAGCCGCGCATCGTGCGCACGGAACCTGGTGTCGGCTATCGGATGACCGAGCAGGAGTGAGAGTTGCACGGCGCGCCGGGGAAACAGGTTTTTCGGCCGATCCCGTCAGGCGTCTGGATCGCGTTCCAGCAGCCATTCCATGAACTGCTGCAGCGCCCGGCTCTGTGTGCGGTTCGCGGGTACGACCACGTAGTAGGCGCCGCTTGGCACCACGGATGCATGACCGAGCCGGATCAGCCGCTTTTGGTCGACGAGATCACGGACGAGCCGGTCCCATCCCAGCGAGATACCCTGGCCGTTCAAGGCCGCATAGATCGCTTCCGTGTAGAAACTGCAGCGCATCCCCTTCAGTTTTCCTGTGTTGGAAAGCCCGAAGTTCGACAACCAGGCGTTCCAGCCGATCCACATCGGGTCATCGGCTTCATTGGAGATCAGCGGCTGGCGGATCAGGTCGGCCGGCGATATGTCGGCATTGACGGTGTCGGCAAACTCGGGGCTGCAGACCGGAAAGACGTGGTCTTCGAACAGTTTCTCCGCCCGGCCGCCCGGCCATTGCCCATCGCCGAAACGGATCGCCACGTCGACCTCCCCCTGATCGAGAGCCGGCATGGCATCCTGGCTGACGATGCGCAGCGTCGTCTCCGGGTGGCGGCGAGAAAACTCTGATATGCGGGGCAGCAGCCAGAAATGCGAGAAGGCGACCGTGGCCGAGATCGTCAACTCGTCGCCGCTTGTCTCCCGTCGCAATTCGGATGAGGCCTCGGCAATCAGGTTGAAGGCATTGCTGGCCGCAGCGGCGAGCGATCTGCCCTGTGCCGTCAGCGACACTTTTCGGTGCAGGCGGTTGAACAGCGGAAATCCGAAATCTTGCTCGAGCGCATGGATCTGTCGGCTGACCGCCGCCTGCGTGACCCCCAGTTCTTCGGCAGCCCGGGTGAAACTCGAAAGCCGGGCTGCCGCCTCAAAGGCGGTCAACGCGGTCATTGGGGGAAGCTGTCGTCTCAGGCTCTTCATGGGACCTCGCTGAAGTCAACTTTTCCATAACCTGATGTAATGTCAAGCCTCCCGATTTGTGCAGTTGAAGACGCCGTCGTTCCTGCCAAGATCGCCGGATTGTCAGATAAGGGTGCGTTATGCTCAACCGGTTCGCTTCCTCCATTTCCGCACTGCTCGATGCGCGCGCAAACGGCCATTCGCTGCCCGCGGATCTCTACACGCGCGAAGATGTTTTCGAGGCCGATCTCGACGTCTTCTTCATGCGGCACTGGATCTATGTCGGTCTCGAATGCGAAGTGCCGGAAGCAGGCGATGCAGTCGTGATCGACATCGGCAAGATCAGCGTGATCCTTCTGCGCGACGATGAGAATGAAATCCGCGTGGTTCGCAATGTCTGTCGCCATCGCGGTTCCCGCCTTCTCGATGCAGGGCCGACCGTCGTGTCGAAGTTGGTCTGTCCCTATCACCAGTGGACCTACGAACTGGACGGCGCGCTCTCCTACGCTCCGCATATGGGCAAGGATTTCGACAAGAGCTGCCGCAGCCTGAAGCCAGTTCAATTCAAATCGATCGGAGGACTGATCTACATCTGCCTCTCGGACAATCCGCCTGATGACATCCATCATCTGGAAGAGGCCATGCGCGAGCGTCTGGCGCCCTATGACCTCAGAAACACGAAGGTAGCACACCAGGTCGATGTCATCGAAGACGGTAACTGGAAGCTCACGATGGAGAACAATCGTGAGTGTTATCACTGTTCTGCCAATCACCCGGAACTCTGCGTTTCCTTCGTCGATCTCGATTTCGGTTTTGATCCCGAAAGCCTGAGCGCCGAGGATCGGGAACAGGCGGAGACGCATTTCGCCATGTATGCCGAGCGCACAGCGGCCTGGGAAGCCGATGGGTTTCCATCTGCGACGATCGAGCGTGTCCGGGACTGCGAGACCAATTTCCGCACCCAGCGGCTGATCATCGCCGGCGCCGGCGAATCCCAGACCGAGGATGCGACAGCTGCCTCCTCCAAACTGCTCGGCACCATGACCCGCAAGGATCTGGGCGACACGCATCTGTGGGGTCACAACAGCTGGAACCATTTCATGGGCGACCATGCAGTGACCTCTATGGTCATCCCGCTCTCGGCCGACAAGACGCTCGTGCGGACGAAATGGCTCGTGCACAAGGATGCGGTGGAAGGCGTGGATTACGATCTGCACAAGCTGACGCATGTCTGGATCGAAACCACCAACCAGGATTCCGAACTGGTTGCCCGTTCGCAGGCCGGCGTGGCGGACCCGGCCTATGAGCCGGGCGTCTATTCGACCTTCACCGAACGCGCCCTCGACGATTTCGCCACTTGGTATGTCGACCGGATGCGCGCACATGGCTACTGATATCGCCGTGACATCTGAGCCGCGCACGTCCGATTGCTGGGATCCCGAGACCGACAACCGGCTGGTCTGCATCGACGTCCATGACGAGACCCATGACGTCAAAAGCTTCACTCTGGCATCGCCTCAGGGAAAGAGGATTTCCTTCGAGGCGGGGCAATATTTCCTCTTCGAGCCTGAGATCGATGCGGAAGAAAACGGTCGCTGCTACAGCATCTCGTCATCGCCCCTGCGGACCAATGCGATCACGGTGACCGTCAAACGCGTGGCCGGTGGCAAGGTCTCGAACTGGCTGCACGACAACCTGAAGCCCGGAATGGAACTGCCGGCGTCCGGGCCGATGGGCAAGTTCAACCGCCCAAAAGCCGGAAAATACCTGATGCTGTCGGGCGGTTCCGGGATCACGCCCGTGATGGCGATGGTGCGGGAACTGGCGGACAAAGCCGAACCCGTCGACGTCTTCTTCCTTCATGCCGGCCGCTCGCCGCTCGATCTTCTGTTTCGCGAGGAATTGTCGGTTCTGGCGCGGCGCATGAAGGGCCTGCGGTTGCTTTTTCTGCCGGAAGTGCTGACTGGCGATCCCTCCTGGCCAGGGCTCAACGGGCGCATTTCGAAGGCGCTTCTGTCACTCGTCGTGCCTGATATCGCCGCCCGAAACATCCTTTGCTGCGGACCGGCGCCATTCATGGCGGCGGCCCGGGCGATCAGCGCGGAACTCGGCGTCCCCCCGGAGCGCTATCTCGAGGAAAGCTTCGACGCCGCCGTGATCGAAGACCTTCCTGCTCCGTCAGAGGGGCAGGCGGTCGTCGCGACCTACAAGGTCCAGTTCGCCAAGCAGCAGAAGGTGCTGGAAGTCAGCGCAGAGCAGACGGTTCTCGCCTGCGCCAAGAAGATGGGTGTGCGCCTTCCGTCCTCCTGCGCCAACGGGATCTGCGGCACCTGCAAGTCGAAGCTCGTCAGCGGTGCGGTCGACATGAAACACGAGGGCGGTATCCGCCAGCGCGAGATCGACGCCGGCTTTTTCCTGCCCTGCTGCTCCCGGCCGCTGAGCGACCTCGTCATCGACCGGTAGCTGCCGAGTTCTCCTCCCCGGACCGCGAAGCGCGAGTCCCAACTCAGAACGCCCGCGTTTCGCGGGCGTTTCTTTGTCGGTAGACCTTCGAGAATCTAGAGATCCTTCACCAGGCGCAAGGCGTCGTGAATGGCGGCATGGGTGTTGCGTGCGGAGATCGCATCGCCGATCCGGAAGAGCTGGAATGAACCTTCCTGATTGCGCAGGACACGCTGCGGCTGTCCGGCGATGAGATCGTCGTAGCAGACTTCACCTCCATTGGAGGAAAGCCCCTTCAACTCGAAATAGAGATCGTCGAGCGGGATTGTGCCATTGTTGATGACGACCTGATCGATCAGACGGATCTGCTCGATGCCGCCGTAGTCGCTGCCCACCTTGGCCACCAATCCATTGCCCTGGCGTGCAACGGCTTCCAGTCGGAAGGTCACCGTGAAGGTCACATCCTTCTGCTGCAGCGAGCGCATGTAGGGCACAAGGTTCATGGCCATGACTTCGGGCGCGAAGGATCGATCCGGCGTCATGATCTCCACCTTCGCGCCGGTCGCGGCGATGATCTCGGCCGCCTGCAGGCCGGAGTGGTCGCCGGCATCGTCGAAGATCAGCACGTTGGTTCCGGGCTTCACGTCTCCGGAGATGATGTCCCAGGCGGAGACGACGAGGTCGTTGCCGTCCTCGAGCACTTCCGTATGCGCCATGCCGCCAGTGGCGATCACGACGACATCCGGGGCCTCGGCAAGCACGGTGTCCGCATCCGCCCAGGTGTTGAAGCGGAAGGTGACGCCGAGTTTTTCACACTGCGCCATCCGCCAGTCGATGATGCTGATCATCTCGCGGCGGCGTGGGCTTTGCGCCGTCAGACGGATCTGGCCACCCGCCTTGTCGGCAGCCTCGAACACGACGACGTCGTGGCCGCGTTCACCGGCAACACGCGCGGCCTCCATGCCGGCAGGGCCCGTGCCGATCACCACGATCTTGCGACGCTTCTCAGCCTTCGGAATATCATGTGGCAGGGTCAGTTCCCGTCCGGTTGCCGCATTGTGGATGCAATAGGCGGCACCGCCCTGATAGATGCGGTCGAGACAGTAATTCGCGCCGACGCAGGGGCGAATGTCCTCCTCGCGCTTCTCCATGATCTTGCGGACGATATGGGGATCCGTCATATGCGCCCGCGTCATGCCGACCATGTCGATCTTGCCGGAGGCGATGGCGTGGCGGGCGGTCGCGACATCGGGGATCTTGGCCGCATGGAAGGTCGGGAAGTTGGTCGCGGCACGGATTTCTCCGGCGAAATCCAGATGCGGGGAATTGGCCATGCCCTGGATCGGAATGAGGTCGGTCAGGCCGGCATCGGTATCGATATGTCCGCGCACGACGTTCAGGTAGTCGATCAGGCCGCTGTCGCGCAGAAGGCGGGAAATCTCCAGTCCCTCGGCCTTGCCGTTGCCCCGCTTCAACTGTTCGTCACCTGTATAGCGGACGCCGAGGATGAAATCCTCGCCCACCCGTTTTCGGATGGCCGAGAAGACGTCGAAACAGAACTTCATCCGGTTTTCCAGCGAGCCGCCATAGGGTGCGTCGAGCTCGTTGGTCAGCGGTGAAGCGAACTGGTCGATGAGGTGGCCATAGGCTTCCAGCTCGACGCCGTCCATGCCGCCGGCTTTCATGCGCTCGGCCGCATCGGCGAAATCCTTGATGATGCGTTCGATATCCCAGTCTTCGATCTTCTTCGGATAGGCGCGGTGCGACGGCTCGCGCAGATGCGAGGGGGCCACAACCGGCAGCCAGTCGCCCTTGTCCCATCGCGTGCGCCGACCGAGATGGGTAAGCTGGATCATGATGGCCGAACCCGCCTCGTGCACCGCATCCGTCATCTCGCGGATCCACGGCACGATCTCGTCCTTGTAGGCGAGCAGGTTGTTGAAAACAGGAGGGCTGTCTTTCGCGACGGCTGCCGAGCCTGCCGTCATCGTCAGCGCCACGCCGCCTTTGGCGCGCTCCACGGTGTAGGCGCGGTAGCGCTCCTTCGGCATGCCGTCTTCCGGATAGGCCGGCTCGTGCGAGGTCACGATGATCCGGTTCTTCAACGTCAGATGCTTGAGCTGGAAAGGTTGCAGCAGGGGGTCGTTGGACATGGCGCGCTCCAATCTGGGGAATGCCCGACATTAAGCGGAAATGTACATAACTGTCAATTTAGGTGACGTCGGTGTACATTTGCCGGACTGCGCCGTTGCGAAGGCGACGTGGCTGCTCTAGGAGAGGGACATGGATGAGAATTCTGGTGACACGGGCTGGCGTGGATCAAGCGATGGATGGCTGGAAGCCGCCTATGAAGCCCTGCTCGAAGGAGGGGTCGATGCGGTCAAGATCCTACCCCTTGCCAAGCGCCTGAAGCTCTCTCGCACCAGTTTCTACTGGTTCTTCAAGGATCGTGAGGAGCTTCTGTCAGCCCTGATCGCGCGGTGGCGTGACAAGAATACGGGCAACCTCGTGCGCCGGACCGAGGCCTATGCCGAGAGCATTGCAGAGGCGACCCTCAACGTCTTCGACTGCTGGCTCGACACGTCGCTCTTCGACGCAAAATTCGAGTTTGCGATCCGGAGCTGGGCCTTGCAGTCCGAAGATATCCTCAGCGAAGTCCAATCTGCCGACACCGCGCGCCTAGAGGCACTCGGTCGAATGTTCGAACGCTTCGGCCACGCGCCGGTGGCCGCTGACGTGAGGGCGAGAACGCTCTATCTCGTTCAGATCGGCTACATCTCGATGCAGACCGAGGAGGATCTCGATCTGCGTTTGAAGCGCATTCCAGAATATGTGGCGATCTTCACCGGCACGGAACCGGAGCAACGCGAGATCGACCGCTTCATGGCTCGCCACAAGCCGACCTGAGCCCGATTGTCGGGAGAGATCAGTTTGACATCACGACGCCGACGCCGCAGGAATGGGAGAATCGCAAGACAATTGAGACGTTGATCCCAGAATGAGCAGCAATCGGTATTTTTCGCAGGTCGGTGGCCTTCCGCCGCAGACCCAGACCCTCTCCAGCAAGGCCGTCTTCAAGACAGCCTATGCGGTGATCCCGAAGACGGTGATGAGCGACATCGTCACCAGCGTCTTGCCGCATTGGGACGATACCAGAGCCTGGATCATCGCGCGGCCGCTGAGCGGCTTTGCCGAGACCTTCGCCCAGTACATCATGGAAGTGAAGCCCGGTGGCGGCAGCGTCAGGCCTGAGCCGGATGCACGGGCCTCGGCGGCGATCTTCGTGGTCGAAGGCGAGGGCACGATGACCCATGACGGTCAGGATCATCCGTTGCGCACCGGCTCCTTCGCCTATCTGCCGGCCGGGGCGAAATGGGCTTTCCGCAATGACAGTGCTGCCCCGATCCGCTTTCACTGGGTCCGCAAAGCGTTCAAGGTCGTGGACGGGCTGGAACTGCCGCCAGCCATCTTTACCCATGAAGACGACTGCGAGATGCACGCCATGCCGGACACCGACGGCCGCTGGGCGACCACCCGCTTCATCGATCCGTCCGACGTGCGCTACGACATGCACCTCAACATCGTCACCTTCCAGCCGGGCGCCATCATTCCCTTCATGGAAACGCACATCATGGAGCACGGGCTCTATGTATTGGAGGGAAAGGCCGTCTACCGGCTGAACGAGGACTGGGTGGAAGTCGAGGCCGGCGACTACATGTGGCTGCGCGCCTTCTGCCCCCAGGCCTGTTACGCCGGCGGCCCGGGACGCTTCCGCTATCTGCTCTACAAGGACGTCAACCGCCATCCGGATTTGTAAGGTGGACGGAGGCTTCCGGGATCCCGGTGGCCGTGATGCCTTCGCGCTGGAATGAGAACAGGATGACGGCGACTGGGAAGCAGGGGCCGACACGTGACTCCACCGTCAAACGGCCTGTTGCTTGACGTTGCCGCCTGCCAAGGCCTCGGTACAACGCCACTCGAAAAACCCGCCTCGCGCGCCTGTAACATTCTGACTTGACGCAGGTCTAACCCGCAGAGAAAGCCGTGCCGACAATCGTCGGTCCATTGCCGTTCTTGAGGGGAGTTCAGGTCTTGCGAAAGCCGACATGTGTTGTTGTGACCGGTGCGGCCGGCAATCTCGGCCGTCCGACAGCGGGGAGACTTGCCAGTGAGGGCGTGAACCTTGTCTGCGTGGATCGAACGACCGAGGCTTTCGATGCCCTGGTTCAGTCGCTTCCCCCGGAGGCAAAGGTGCTGACGTTTGCCGGGGCTGACCTCGGCGATCCCAGCGCTGGTCCCTGCCAGCCCCGCGATTTATCCGAGACAGGTGTCGATCCAGGCGCTTGTCTGGTCGAGGATCTCATCGGATAATTCAGGATCGTCGATCGCCCTGGCGAGGATGACGGCGCCGACCATGGCCGCCCAGCTTCCGATCGCCGCACGGCGCTTGTCCGTTTCGCCCTTCTCCGGAAGCGCCCGTTCGATGCGCGCGATTTGGGAACGCAGTCCTTCTGTCATTGCGGCTTTTGCGGCGGGTGTCTGGTGGCGGATGGCGGCGGCGAGGCCCGCCGTCGGGCATCCATTGCCGGGATTATCCCGGTGACGAGGCGCCAGATAAGATCGGACAAACCCGCTGAAATCGCCGTCACCGACACTGTCTGCGGCAAGGGCATGCGCCAGAGTCTGGGCCACCAGATCGTCCTTTGAGGTGAAGTGTCCATAGAAGCCGCCATGGGTCAGACCGGCGGCCTTCATCACTTCCGCGACGCTGACCGCGTCGAACCCCTTCTCCTTGAACAACCGGTTGGCGACGTCCAGGATTCGACGGCGGTTCTCCGCCATCTGTTCTCGACTGACCTTCATTTCAAAATTCTCCGCAACACCCGTTGACATTTACATGATGGCCATCATATTTAAGTCCAATCATGATGATGATCATGAATATAGGATCAACAGCCGAAAAGAGCAATCCGATGAGCCAAGTTTCCGCAGTCCTGATTACCGGCGCCTCCACGGGCATTGGCGCCACCTATGCCGAACGCTTCGCGCGACGCGGCCACGATCTTGTGCTGGTCGCCCGAGACGTGGCGCGTATGGAGGCGCTTGCAGGTCGCCTGCGCCAGGAAACCGGCGTCACGGTCGATGTCCTCCGGGCCGATCTCACCCAGGCGGCGGATCTCGCCAAGGTCGAAACCCGGCTCCGTGACGATGCCCGCATCGGCATCCTCGTCAACAACGCCGGAACGGCAATCGGTGGGACCTTCGTCGACCAGAGCGTCGATGACATGAGCAAGCTTATCGCCCTCAACGCAACCGCGCTTGTCCGGCTGGCGGGTGCCATTGCTCCACGTCTGGCCAACGCTGGCGAGGGCGCGATCGTCAATATCGGTTCGGTCGTCGGCCTCGCACCTGAATTCGGCATGACGGTTTACGGCGCAACGAAGGCTTTTGTGCTCTTCCTGTCGCAGGGACTGGCCCAGGAACTTGGGCCCAAGGGCGTCTACGTGCAGGCCGTGCTTCCTGCCACGACCCGCACCGAGATCTGGGATCATGTCGGCGCCGACGTCAATGCCATGAGCAATGTCATGGAAGTGAGTGATCTGGTCGATGCAGCCCTGGTCGGGTTCGACCGCCGCGAACCGGTGACCATTCCGCCGCTGCACGATGTCGGCCAGTGGGATGCCGTCGATGGCGCGCGCAAGGCGATGCTCGGCAACCTCGTCAACGCGCTCCCCGCCGAACGCTATCGCAAAAGCGCCTGAGCAATATCCAGTCAACAAGCTCAGTCTGTGAAGACGGCGTGGACCCCTTTCGCCGACCATCGTCACCCCCCGACAATTCCCCAAGGCCGTACGACCCTATGTCGCGTGCCAGATCGAGAACAACCCATGGCTACCTTTGCTTCAAAAGGACAGAAGACTGCACTCGTGACCGGTGCCTCCAGCGGTATCGGCGAGGCGGCGGCATTAGCGCTGAGCCGCGCGGGCTACCGGGTGATCGGTACCAGCCGCAAGGCGGTACCCGGCGAGATCCGCGATGGTATCCGGATGATCGCCTGCGACGTCACCTCGGACGCTTCCGTTACCGCCGCCATAGAACTCGCCCATGCTGAACTCGGCCGCATCGACCTCCTGGTCAATAATGCCGGATACGCAGTATCCGGCGCTGCAGAGGAAAGCTCGGTGGAGCAGGTTCGTGCGCTCTTCGACACCAATGTCCTGGGCATTGTCCGGGTGACGAACGAAGTCCTTCCGATCATGCGTCGACAGGGCGGTGGGCGGATCCTGAACATCGGATCGGTCATGGGGCTCATTCCTGGCCCCTTTGGCGCCCATTACTCGGCGAGCAAACATGCGATCGAAGGCTATTCGGAATCCCTGGATCACGAAGTCCGGCCGTTCGGCATCCGGGTCGCCGTCATCGAACCATGGGCAACGAAGACCTCCATCGAGGCCAACTCACCGCAGGGCGATCGTCCCGTGGCTGCTTACAGCCAGACATTCGCCCGCTACCAGGCCGCGTTCGACGCGGCGATGGCGGCCGGTGACACGGCGGACGATGTCGCAGCGACCATCCTTGCCGCGGCCCAGGCCCGCAAGCCGCGACTTCGCTACCCCTCGGGCAAGGCTGCCCGACAGACAGCGTTTGCCCGACGGTTCCTGCCACGCGCGCTGTTCGATCGCGTCCTGCGCAAGCAGTTCAACATCGCCTGAGATTGTCATGGCATTCCCGAAAGCTCTGGCTTTCTTGCCCGCCTGAGCTGACAATTGTTCCACACTGGAGAAAACCCGTGAAAGCCTTCGTCGTCGACAACTACAAGAAGAAGGCCCCGCTGCGTCTGGCCGACATGCCCGATCCCGAGATTGGCGCCAATGACGTACTGGTCCGCATCGAGGCCACCGCGATCAACCTTCTCGATTCCAAGGTTCGCGACGGTGAATTCAAACTTTTCCTGCCCTATCGCCCGCCCTTCATTCTCGGCCATGATCTAGCTGGAACGGTTCTCCGGATTGGCGCCGATGTCCGACAGTTCAAGGCAGGCGATGAGGTCTATGCCCGCCCGCGCGATAACAGGGTCGGTACATTCGCAGAGATGATTGCAGTTGATGCGGCAGACTTGGCTCTGAAGCCCATAAGCCTCTCCATGGAACAGGCCGCCTCGATCCCCCTGGTCGGTCTGACCGCGTGGCAGGCACTCGTTGAGGTCGGCAAGGTAAAACCCGGCCAAAAGGTCTTCATTCAGGCCGGTTCCGGCGGTGTTGGCACTTTCGCCATCCAGCTCGCCAAACATCTCGGCGCTACCGTGGCAACCACCACCAGCGCCGCTAATATCGAGCTGGTCAAGAGTCTCGGTGCCGACGTGGTCATCGACTACAAGACGCAGGACTTCGAACAGGTGTTGAGGGGTTACGACCTGGTGCTCAACAGCCAGGATCCAAAGACGCTGGCAAAATCGGTGAATGTTTTGAAGCCTGGCGGAAAACTGATCTCGATCTCCGGTCCGCCGGACGTGCCCTTCGCCAAGTCCTTGCAGCTGAACCTCATCCTCCGCTTTGTGATGCGGATGCTGAGCCGTGGCATTCTGAAGAAGGCAAAGAGCCGCGGCGTCGACTATTCCTTCCTCTTCATGCGCGCGGAAGGCCAGCAGCTGAGCGAGATTGCCAAGCTTATCGACGCCGGCATCGTCCGCCCGGTCGTGGACAAGGTGTTTCCCTTTGCGCAGACTGGAGAAGCGCTGGACTATGTCGAAACAGGGCGCGCCAAGGGCAAGGTCGTGGTCTCGATTGCCTAACGACCGTCTGCCCGGCAGGAGGGTATGTTAGTCAAGGCACCATGTCTGGTGCGCGTTCATCCTTCTTTCCGTTCCGGAAGGCGGTGGTTGTTGAATCAGTCGGCCCCTTCGAGGCTTCGGCGAAAGCACCGTAATGAAACCGCGGACGCGTCCGACAGACGCCTAGGCAGACGACCCTCATCTCCGTCGCAGGAGCGAGGAAGGGAGCCCGACAGCGGCATTATGCCGGGAAAGCTACCAGCGGTGCTCACCCGACTAGGACGCTGTCGCCGGTCACGCCCTATGGATGTTTTCCGCGAGGTCTTGCAAGTTCTGATAAGCGGACCCATATTCATCGCAGTGGCAGCCATTGAACGGGCACTGCCACTTTCTGGGCGGCACGCACCCTGGCCCCAATTAAGGAGGACATCATGTCTTCCGACCTTCATCAGCCGATCGGCAGCTTCGACATCAGCATCATCCGAAACGCGCTCCGGAATGCCGGGTTTCGCTGCGAAGAACCACTCTGCGAGCTGGACCGCGGCGCGGCGCGCCATGCGATGACCCTTTACCAGAAGGGTGTCCGCAGATCCGGAGATTTGGTGCCCGCCGTGAACCTCTGGGCAGACAAGGCCGTCATCGCGCGGCTGAAGAGCAGCAGTCAGGTCACGAGCCTGTGACCCTTGCCTTCCCCAATCCGACCCGTGCCTATGACGAGACGCGCGGTCTCATTCGTTTCATCGGGCATGACGGCCTGAACCAGGTTCTGTTTCTCTTGCCTGTCGCACTGTTTGACCGTGAGGGGTCGACCAATGCACGCAAGGAACGCGACTATCTCCTGGCATTCGATCGCCTGCGGGACCGCATCCTGACGACAGCGAGGCAAGCCTATCAGTCTCGGCGACGACATACGATCGAACTCGATCTCAGTGCATTCGGGTCGTCCCTCCAGTCGGCGACCTGACGACGCCAATCACAGCGACTGGCGAGCTCGGAAGAGGAATACGTCATGATCGATCGTGAGCAATCCACTGCAGTAATCGTCCATGACGACCGCCTCGGGCAGGCATTTGGCCTCCCACCATGCTGACGAATAATCCACCGGAAGGTGAGCGAAAACTGGCCGACCAGGCGCTGCTGCGTGCACTGCTTCATCGTTCAAACTACGCGAGCGAAGATCTCCGAGCCCGGTCGGACCGCGACCATGCAAGAGAGGTCGTCGTCATCGAACGCTTACGCAAGGGAATGGTCATGAGCGATATGCAGCCAGCCGTCTGGGAGAAGGTCGCTTTCAGTCACGCTGCGGCGCTGTTGCGCTGGGAAGACGAGGGTGGAAGTCCGTCGGGTGGCGATCAGGCCATTGTGCCCGAGAAGCGAGGCATCTGATGGAGCCTTCGGACAAGGTGATCGTACTGGCCGACATTCGCAAGAAACGGATCGCTTCGGCGACATGCCGACCGAACGTTTTCGAGATCAGGACAGGGGCAGGTAAGCGGCCGGATTGCAGTATCCATCCATTCGCAGCGCGGCCCGCTGTTCCGCCGAAGCTGGCCTGATCAACACTAAGGTCGCATCTCGATCTGATCTCTACACCGCCACCAAATGACACCGGTCCCCGCAAAGGAGTCTCACATGTTTACGCGAACGAAGACGAGAACCGTGCATTTCGATGCGCCCTTTACCCTGACAGGTCTGGAGGGTGTCCATCCACCCGGCGACTACCAGGTGCAGGACGAAGAGGAACAGATCACCGGAATTTCCTGGCTCGCCTATCGGCGCGTGGCAACCATGATCGAAGTCGTCGCCGGCCAGAAGACGAGCCTGATCCATATCGACCCTTCGGACCTGGATGCCGCTCTGGACATGGACAGGGGCCTGTCCGGCCAGAAAAACCTCAACACAACACACTGATGATTGGAGAAACCCATGCCTTCTCACCGCTTTACCATCGGCCAGATGGTTCGTCTCGTGACCACCAAGGGTCTGTCGCCGGCTGCTGCCGTCACCTACACGATCGAGGCACCCATGCCGGCCTATCAGAACAGCCCGCAGTATCGGCTCTGGAATGCCGAACTCCGCCAAGGGCGCGTCGCTCTGGAGCGTGATCTGGAGGCTATTGGATCCGCGTGATTCGGAGGCCGATGCGAGTGCATCCACCATGCGGCCGCGCTGTGCGTCCCTGGCTTTTTTGGCGAGACCTCGCCACCATGTTCTGGAGGGAACGCAGATGAGCAGACCGGCACGTATCGCATTCATCGGCAATTCTCTTCCGCGCCAATGCGGGATAGCGACATTTACCGGCGACATCTCTCAGGCCCTGACGGACGGGGTTGAACCCGTCCAGACCAGCATCGTCGCCGTGACGGATGCCAGGCAGAGTTACGCCTATCCTGACGACGTGATCTTCGAGATCCGCGAGGAGGAAGTCGAAGACTATGTGACGGCTGCGCGGGTCCTGAATGAAGGCCGGTTCGATGTGGTCTCGCTGCAGCACGAATTCGGCATTTTCGGCGGTCCGGACGGCGAACATATCCTCGCGCTTCTGGAAAACCTGCGCATTCCGCTCGTTACCACCTGCCACACCATCCTTGCCGAACCGACACCGTCTCAACACCGGGTCCTGCAGAAGGTCGCGGCGCAGTCCAGCCGTGTCGTCGTCATGGCGGAGAAGGGACGCACGCTGCTGACGGAAATCTATGGCGTGGCTCCCCAGAAGATCGACGTCATCGCCCATGGCATACCCGATCGACCCTTTCATGACCCGGATCTTGCCAAGATAGAGCGCGGTTACGCCGGCAGGCCCATCATCCTGACATTTGGTCTCCTCTCTCCCAACAAGGGTATCGAGGTGGTCATCGATGCTATGCCTGCGATCCTCAAGGAAAGCCCCGAGGCCCTTTACATCGTTCTCGGCGCAACGCACCCGACGCTTTTGCGCCAGCAGGGCGAGGCCTATCGTGACAGTCTGCGCCAGCGCACCGAGCGGCTGGGCGTCGATCATGCAGTGCAGTTTCTCAATCGTTTCGTCGATCTATCGACGCTTCTCGACTTCATTGCCATGTGCGACGTCTATGTGACGCCCTATCTCGACGAGGCGCAGATGACGTCGGGAACGCTGTCCTACAGTTTCGGCATGGGCAGTGCTGTGGTTTCGACGCCTTACTGGCACGCCTGCGATCTCTTGGGCGACGACCGCGGCGTGTTGGTTCCCTTTGGGGATGCACCGGCGACGGCCAAGGCAATCGCGACCTTGCTCGGCGATGACGAGGCCAGGATGGCGATGCGCAAGAGGGCCTACGAGGCCGGCCGCGCAATGATCTGGTCGCATGTCGCCACGCTCTATCTCGACAGCATGGCGAAGGCGCGCACCGCCTATCGGCCCAAGCTCGTCAGCGACCTCATCTCCCTGCGGATCAAGCGCCCACCGCAGCAGACAGCTTTGAAGCTCGGCCATCTGCACACGATGTGCGACGACACGGGCATCATCCAGCACGCGGTGTTCTCCGTGCCGGACAGGTCGCATGGCTACTGCGTCGATGACAACGCGCGAGCCCTCCTTCTGTCCTCGCTCCTGTCGGCCGTCGGCGAGACGGGCATAGCGGACGGGATGACAGCTTCCTTCGCGGCCTTCGTCGAACACGCCTGGAACCCGGATACAGGCCGGTTCCGAAACTTCATGAGCTACGATCGCCGTTGGCTTGAAGACAAGGGCTCCGAAGACAGTCATGGGCGAACCCTCTGGGCGCTCGGTGCCTGCGCCCTGTCCGATACCGATGCACCACGCCGCCGATGGGCGAGTGCCCTCTTTGCCCAGGCGATGTCCGTCACGCTCGACTTTCGTTCCCCCCGCGCCTGGGCTTTCACGCTTCTCGGGCTCAACGATTACTGCAGAGCCAACCCTCAAGACGCCCAAGCGCGCATGCTCCGCCTTCGTCATGCCGACAGTCTGATGGACCTGGACCGTCGTGTGTCGAAAAGCGGGCGCCGCTGGTTTGAGGAGGGACTATCTTATGAAAATGCCCGCCTGAGCCAGGCGTTAATCATGACCGGCATCGCGACCAAGGTGCCGGCCTTCGTCGAGACCGGCGTTGCAACGCTGGAATGGTTGATGACCCAGCAGACAGGGGAGAAGGGCAATTTCCGCGCTATTGGAACCGATGGCTTCTTCGAGATCGATCAACCGCCCAAGCTCTTCGACCAACAGCCGGTCGAGGCGACGGCAACCGTGGCCGCCTGTCTTACAGCTTACGAGGCGACTGCGGACAGGAGCTGGATCGAGGCCGCGCACAGGGCCTTCGACTGGTTCACGGGCAGCAATGATCACGGCGTCTCCCTCGTCGATACGGAGACGGGCAGTTGCCGCGACGGCCTGCATGTGGATCGCCCCAACGAGAACCGGGGAGCTGAATCCGTGCTCTGCTACCTGATCTCCTGCGTGGAGCTTGGTCGCGTCAACCAGATGCTGCGACCGATACCTCCAAGGGTCAGCGCCAGGCAATTGTCATGAGCGGCCCCACCCACAGTAAGAACTTCGAAAGATCAACATTGCCCCAGTCCAGCCTTCTCAATCGGCAAGCCCTCTATCTGAGGCCCGATCCGACGCGCGTCATCGTGCGACCTTTCAAGCCATCGACTGAACCTCGACATCTCAATCCACGCGACAAGTCGCGGGCGAATGAAATCGTCGATCGCGTCTTGTCGCTGGACCCGACGGCGACGGCCAATCAGCTGCGCGACATCCTCGCCAATTTCGATGGCAGGCACCGCAACCTGCTGCGCCAGTTCGAACTGCGGGCGGATGCGATGGAGGATGCTTTTCAGCACCACCAGCGCTTCAGCCAGCAGCAAAGACAGCTGGTCGGCGCCTATTTCATGAACGAATACTCCTTCGAGTCCGCCGCTCTCTTCAATCCGAGCATCGTGCCGCATCCGGATCAGTCCGGTGTAGCTGAAGGGAGCCGTCGGCTGATCATCAGCCTGAGGGCCGTGGGAGAGGGGCACATCTCCTCGCTCACCTTCCGCTCCGGCGTGATCGACGCGGAGGGGGACGTTACTATCGATGCGCCGACGCAATTGGCAGGTCTGCCGGACATTCATGCAAGTGACGGACTGGCGCCCGCCGGCTGCATCGGGATCAGTTTCAAGGACGAAAGCGATCTCAGCGAGCGGGTCGTCTTTCCGGTGACCGAGGCGCAATCGAACGGCATCGAAGATGCCCGTTTCGTCGCCTTCGACGACGACGGCAAGATGATCTACTTCGCCACCTACACCGCCTATAGCGGCTCATCCATCCGATCGGAGCTTCTGGAGACGACGGACTTCCTGAACTTCACCCTGACGCCGCTGCGGGGACCCGCCGCCCGCAACAAGGGCATGGCGCTCTTTCCCCGTCGCATCGATGGCCGCTACGCGATGATCGCCCGGCAGGACAGCGAAAACCTCTTTCTGCTCTATTCCGACAACTTGCATCAATGGGATGAAGGACGGCTCCTGATGAAGCCGGAATTCGCTTGGCAGTTCGTCCAGATCGGCAATTGCGGCTCCCCTGTTGAAATCGACGAGGGATGGCTGCTGTTCACCCATGGCGTCGGCCCGATGCGGCGTTACGCGATCGGGGTGACGCTGCTCGACAAGCACGATCCGAGCATCATCCTGTCGCGCACGGTCGAACCGTTGCTGCAGCCCGAACCGACGGAGCGCGAGGGCTATGTGCCGAACGTCGTCTATTCCTGCGGTGCCATGCGGCATGGCGATCTGATCGCGCTGCCATATGCCGTCTCGGATACCTATTCCAACTTCACCACAATCAAGATCAGCAGGCTTCTCGAAACGATGCATCCCATCGGGACAGCCTTGTGAAAGCGGAGGGTGGGTGGCCCGTACCACCAGGCGATCGGTCATGAGCGTCCAGCACCTGAAACGCGTCTTTCTCGAGGAAATTCTGCCCACCTGGAGCAAGTCCGGCTTCGACGAGACCTGCGGCCAATTCGTCGAATACCTGGAGCTGGATGGATCGCCTCAGAAGGCAGGTGAGGTGCGCACCAGAACCGTCGCCCGCCAGATCTATGTTCACGCCCATGCGGCCCATCTCGGCGTTGCCCCGGCGGGTTCGCTCGCCATGGCAGAGCGGGCCTTCGCCAACCTGCACCGCGTCGCCTGGGTCGGTGGGAGACGCGGCGGCTACGCGAGAAGTTTCAACCGTCATACCGAGCGCATCACTGATCCGGTTCGCGATCTCTACGACAATGCCTGCGTGCTCCTCGCTCTCTCCTGGCTGCTGACGGCGACCGGCAAGGATGGCTACAGACACCAGATCGACCAGACAATCCTCGCGATCGACAGGACCCTGGCGGACCCCTTTGGCGGCTGGGCCGAAGACAGCGATGGTACCCTGCCTCGCCGGCAGAACCCACACATGCATTACCTCGAAGCGACACTGGCCTTGTGCGAGAACAACCGGACCTCCGGGTATGCAAGATCGGAACGCAAGGCCTTCACCCTCTTGCGCTCGCATTTTTTCGTCGGACCGAATGGGCCTCTTCACGAATTTTTCGGCCCCCAATGGGAGCTAGACGACCGATACGGATCCGATCGGCTGGAGCCTGGCCACATGTGCGAGTGGGTCTGGTTGACAACGCGGCACGATAGTCTCGCTCACAGCGACAACACCAGAATATGCCTGAACCTTATTTCAACTGCGCTGGCAGTCGGGCGCATGCGGGGCTCGCCTTTCCTGGTCGATAGCGTATCGGCAAGCAAGGGGATCAGCCCGTCACGACGGCTGTGGCCGCAGGTGGAGATGCTCAAGGCTTTTACGGCGCTCTATCAGCGACTGGGGTTGCAGGCATATTGCACAGAGGCCGACGACGTGGCCTCTGCCATTCTCGCGGCCTACATGAAAGGCGCACCGTATGGCTGCTGGCATGACTGTCTTGACCTGAACGAGGTTTCAACGGCCCGCACGATCCCGGCCAGCTCGCTGTACCACCTCTGGACGGCCGTCGCAGGTCCGGTCGCGGATGTCAGACCAGCCGAACCCATCCGGGAGGCTGCGAGCTGTTGAGCGGGCAGCTTTGCGCCGAGCCCGCTTAGCCGCCAGCCGCAAAACGAGCCGATGACGAGCTATCGGTGGCACACGCTCATCAATCGACTTTCGACCGACCGCGAATAGATTGACCGCAAACACATCCACAGGGTTGAGCGCTGGTTGGTCAATTTGTCATTCGCCGCGTAACTTGCAGCCAACGGCTGGATTTCGGCTTAAAAGGCACCGAGGCGCCTGGTCCCAATTTCGTTGCAGTTTCGGGCGTGACACCTATAACTGCCAAGCGGCTCTTCCATGACGAAGCACGCTGCCGATTTGGAATGCGACGATTATCAAAGTGGACGATAAACATGCCCAAACAGAAAAAGCCCGCGGTTGTCAGCACCGGTATCGTCGGCCTTGATGAAATCTTGCGCGGGGGACTCCCGGCATCCAATCTTTACATGCTGCAGGGGGCTCCGGGTTCGGGCAAGACCACAGCCGCCCTTCAGTTTCTGCGGGCGGGTGTCGAGGCTGGCGAGAACTGCATATATGTCACTCTTTCGCAGACGGCCGCCGAATTGAAAGCGATCGCCCTTTCGCACGGCTGGACGCTCGACGGCATCCGGATCGAGGAGCTGTCAACGTCTGGTACGGTCAACGAGGCCGATGACCAAAGCATATTTCTCACTGCTGATCTTCGGTTGGATGAGACTAGGAAAGCGATTGAAGCCGCGATTGAGGAACACAAGCCTCGTCGCCTGGTCTATGACTCCCTGCTCGAGATCCGCCTGATCACCGGTGATAGCCCTCGCTTTCGTAGAGAGCTGATCGGCTTCAAGTCGTTCCTCGCTAAACGGAATGTCGTGGCGCTGCTATTGGACACCCAGACAGCCGTGCCCGATCGCAGCGGGGAAGAAGTCGAAGGCCTTGCCCATGGCGTTATCCGCTTCGACAAGTCGCTTGAAGAATACGGCGGGGTCCGTCGCCGCGTAGAGGTCTCGAAGATGCGCGGCGTGCCCATCGCCGATGGTTATCACGACATGGCCATCCGCGAAGGCGAGGGCGTCGTGGTGTTCCCCCGTATCATGCCGAGCACAGCGCCGGAAAGCGCCAAGCCCCAACTGATCAAGTCTGGTGTCGCCGAGCTGGATGAGATGTTCGGCGGTGGCCAGGAATCCGGGACAACAACCTTGGTTATCGGCCAGTCGGGGACCGGCAAGTCGACGATGTCATCACTCTACGCGACAGCAGCGCTCGAACGCGGGGAAAATGTCGCGCTTTTCCTGTTCGAGGAGCGGCTTGAGACCTTCTTCCGTCGGTCGGAAGGCTTGGGCATGCAGCTGAGGCAGTTTCACAAGGACGGCAAGCTGATCCTGCGCGATTTCAATCCCAATGAAATTTCCCCGGGCGAGTTCGGACAGATCGTCCAGGATGCCGTCACGCAAAACAAATCGCGGGTCGTCGTCATCGACAGTTTGACCGGCTACCTGAATTCTCTGCCACACCGCGAAAAAGCCGTTCGCGACATTCAGTCGCTGCTCAAATACCTCGCCCGTTCGGGCGTGCTGACAATGCTGATCGTTGCGCAACATGGTCTGATTGGCCAGAATGTTGGCATCGATGTCGATGTGAGCTTCCTCGGCGACACCGTACTGCTTTTGCGGATCATGGAACATGAGGGGCGTTTGCGCCGGAACATCACCGTCGTCAAGAAGCGGCATGGTCCGCACGATCTCAACATTCGTGAACTCATCATCGAGAGTGGAGGCGTTAGCGTGGTCGCGTATAATCCTCTCCCAGAACCCAAAGGATGACTGTCTCCATCGAAAGTGAACTGGACTGGGTGCTCGTCCTTGCTCCCTTCCGCAAGGATGCCGATTACATCGCGGCCCTTCTCCAGGAAGAGCAGATCGAGGTGATGGCGGCTAAGCTCGATGGAGATCTGGTCAATCATCTGGAAAAGTCGCCAGGCATGATCGTGGTCACGCACGAGGCGTTGAACCCTTCCGTTGTCGCGCAGATTGGGGCGCATCTCGCCGAGCAGCCCGACTGGTCCGAAGTGCCGATCATCGTGCTGCTGGAGCGAGCGGCCCCCCTTGCTCGTATTCGAAGCCAATTGGAAGGTTGCTGGCCGGGCGCCCGCGTCCTGTTTTACACCCGTCCGATCACGCCGCTGGAACTCGTCAACGGCATCCAGTCCAACCTCCTGGTGCGGCTGCGGCAGCGCGAGGTCCGGGATTCGCTTGAGCGGGAAAAAGAACTGCGTCTGGAACTTAACCACCGAGTCAAAAACATTCTGGCGAGTGTCCAGTCGATTTTTCAGATGACGAAGCGCGGCGCTGCAACCGTGGAAGACTTGGCCAGCGATTTTTCCGGCCGCCTGCAGGCACTGTCCAAGGTGCACGCCGCCGTCTTCGAAGCTGGTGGTGATGAAGTTCGGCTGTCGGACGTCGTCGAACTGACAGTTTCCCCTTACAATGGCGATGGCGTTACGCGCATCGATGTCACCGGTGCGGATATAGTCGTCAATCGGGATGCCGGAACGACAATAGCGCTATGCCTGCATGAGCTCATAACAAATGCGATCAAGTACGGTGCGCTGTCCCAACCGGAGGGGCATGTTGCGCTCACGTGGGCGATAACCGGCGACGGCCTAAAGGAGTTCTCTCTGACCTGGACTGAGGTAGGTGGGCCGCCGGTGCGCGAGCCGACGCGGCAAGGATATGGGACGCGCTATGTGCGGTCCGCTCTGGGGTCTCTGTTCGGCACCGCCCCTGAAATCGTGTTTGCACCGGATGGCTTTCGCTGCAGTGTGCGAGGCCCTGTCGAACGCATTAGCGCGCGCTGATTGCCATATGGAACGGTCTGTCTGCGCGAGCGGTGGTAACCATTGAGAAAATAAGCCGGAAATAGAAGGATCGATTGGCCGGGGTGCGCGTTGCCCCTGATAGCGCACTCAATTGGCACATATCCAACATCTCCGACAGAAAGCATATGGAATGGCGCAGAAGGGGACCACAGTTATAGTCGTTGAGGACGAAGTGATCGTCCGCATGGACATCGCAATGTCACTTCAGGATGAGGGCTTCATCGTACTCGAAGCATCCAATGCCGATGAAGCGATAGACCTTCTCGATGCGCATCCAGAAATCAGGCTCATGTTCACGGACATCGACATGCCCGGCAGCATGGACGGCCTGAAGCTTGCAGAGGCCGTGCGTGACAGGTGGCCTCCCGTCAAGATCATCATTGCTTCAGGACATCGGGAGTTGAGAGATGATCTTCTTCCCATAGAGGGCAAGTTCTTCAGCAAACCGTATGACCATGCTCGTATTATATCAGCCATGCGGGAAATGCTCGCGCCACGATAAGCATACGTGTTTGGAAAGTGAGCTTCTTACGGCCTGGCATTCAGCGCTGTTTTCGTGCGATCGACACTTGCGGCTGCGAACCGACCGATGCCCAGCCTTGGCTATGACGATGCTCTTGTCTCAGCGAAGCCAGATCCAACACAATTGGCGGGCAGGGATGTCACCTGTCGTCAGCAGCTTCGCTGCGGCGAAGTCTTAGGAAAAAGCCCGTTATCTCTTCCGGGGTCGTTCGCTCGAGGGCACCGTCTGCAATCTCGCTTTGCGACCAGATCCATGTCGCAGCCGGATCGTGCAACATAGCCCATTCTCCGAACGCCCGCTCTGCGACATGTTCTGCAACATGCACCTTGACATCGAGGTGGCGGTCGTCGCGCTCGATGCGTTCAAGGGTCTTGCGCACCTCCGGCTCGGGGCCTTCGAGCCACTGCAGGTAGATGTCTGCGCGACAGATAAGAGCACCGGTAATGCCGTCGCGGACATTTGCGCGCCGCGCCTCCATCAGGATCCCGTCCAAAGTTGCGCTGTCATAGCCAAAGGGTTGTGACGTGTAGATCGCCCGAAACACATCCATGCGCTCGTTTCTCCTGTGTTTGGGACGCCCTGATCGGCGCATCCTCGCGACATGACATTCGAGCAGTTTCGCAAGGCGGCGTCTACCAGATACGACGTCGCACGGGGCGTTTCGACCATGGCGAGGTCAAGCGCCAAATACGGTATCCAGCCTCAATGCAGGATCCCAATACAAAGCGCTAGGACACGGTGGTCTCGTTCATAATCCGCCAAAGTGGACGTGTTTCAGGAAATGCGGAGATACAATCTTGAGCATCGACCTGGTGCCGACAATGCTGGATGGGCGCTGACAAGGCTTCTCGGCAGTCGCGATCCTGCATCAAACCTTGTCGTAAGTGAACGATGTCAGCAGCGTTGTCACGAAATTGCTGGCCTTTTCCTTGACCAGAACCTGCGTCCACTCGTCGGTGCCACGCAACACCAGACCTGTGTAGATGCTGTCTACCGCTGTCTCCTCGATCCGCTTGACCTGCGACCGGAACGCTGGCTCGTCACCAGTCATGTACACATCGCGCACAACCACTCTGAGGATTTCCTGAATCGCGATCTGCCAGGCCGTGTTGATCGCCTGAAGTTCTGCTGCTGCTTCTTGCGTCATGAAGTTTCCCGTCTGCAGTCCCTTATCGGCTGCGAGTGAGGCATAAAAAAAGGCCAGGCAAATTGCCTGACCTTCATTGGTCTCGCGCTCTCACCCTGCCAGTACATCCGTGGTCAGAGGAAAGCAGATCCCTGATCTATCAGGCGGCCTGAAGGTTGCAGGCCGACATCTTGCCCGACTTGTTGTCGCGCTCCATGTCGTAGCCGATCTTCTGACCTTCGACGATTTCGCGCATGCCAGCGCGTTCGACGGCCGAGATGTGGACGAATGCGTCCGGGCCGCCGTTGTCAGGCTGAATGAAGCCGAAGCCCTTGGTGGAATTGAACCATTTTACTGTGCCAGTGGTCATGATGAACCCTTTCTTAGCAATAGATGAGACCACCGCGCGATTGCGCAGCGGATGGTGATAGCGATGCTTTAAAGGGAGGGTTCGTTCAGGGCGCGGTGCCAAACGCGCGATAACCAAAGCTCAGCAGCAAAATATCGATGGCTCTTGGTATTGGACTTTCAGAAGGGTGTCAACCATTGGTTACTCAACGGTCGAGTTCAATTTTCGGTGGTCCTGGATCGGGCCGACCAGGCGTCGTGCACCTTGGTCGGCATTTCCTTGATCAGCTTCCACGCCTTCCGCGCGTTCTGGGTAGCAGCTGACGAAGCAAAAAGTATTATGGAACAATAGTCCTGGACATGCGTTTTCGTGACGAAGATCAGCGTCCGCGGTTCGCTCCCTTCCGACGAGTGCGATGGCGACACGAAGTCTATAAATCCGCTGATCGGACATCTATGACACTTCTGAGATCTATCGCCGCTGGCGCATTCCTGCTGGCGATAAGCCCATCCGCGAGCTGGGCCGCCTGCAATATATCGGACGCCCAACTGGAAGAGGCTGTCCTCGAAAACGCTGAACTACGTGCTCCCCAAAACCGTTACCTCGTTCATGATCTGCGCGCCTTGAGAGACGCGGCCTTCCTGCTTTGGAATTATGGGCTCGAGGAAGATTGCGAACGGCTCGTCGGCAACATCAAGCAGCTGATTGCCGCACCGGATATGGGGCGTCTTGGCACCAATGATGAAGACGAGGCCGATCAACAGCTCGCGGCCGGGGAGCCGCAGTGGCACCGTCTGGGCCAGATCCAGGGAACTCGAGGTGAACCCGGAGAAGAGGCGCTGGTGAGCATCAACGACCTCGATCCCGGTCTGTTGGCCAGCGAGATCATCGGAGCGGAGGTGCGCACTTCAGATGACATGATTGTCGGAGAAGTTCGCAACGTCGTGATCGGCACGAAGGACCGCTGGGATTACGTGATCGTTGCATCGGACGGGTTTTTCGTCGCTGGCGAGAACAGTCTTGTGGTCCCGCTTCGCTATCTCGTGATCGATCAGAAACGCAAGAGCTTCTTCCTGCGCATATCGAACGAACAGGTAAAGGCGGTTCCGCTGATGCCGGATCATGAATATCGCTGGCTGGCCGACGAGACATGGCGCGCCACCAATGATGCGATCTTTCAAAGTCTCATTCCGGAAGTCGCAGGAAACAACACCCAGCTTGCACCGACGGAAAGCACCACAGAGTGACCGATCATCGGAAGATCGTCCTGCTGGTTGAAGACGAACCGCTCATTGCCATGGTCGGGTGCGACATCATGCAGGACCTCGGCTTCGAGGTTCTGGAAGCGCGCACCGAGATGGAGGCTCTGGCTGTTCTGGGTGCCGAAGGCCATGTCACTCTCCTGTTCACCGACATCGATCTTGCCGATGGTTCCTCAGGCATGGATGTGGCGCATGAGTTTGCGCGGCTGCGTCCGGGTGTCCCGATTATCATAACATCCGGCCGCTTCCGCCCTTCTGCTCTTCCCGCTGGCGCTCGTTTCTTGCCTAAGCCTTATTCGGCTGGCGATCTGGCCGCAGCACTCCTGCCCGGCAACGGTATGAGCCGGCGGCGGCACGATATGAAACTGGCCGTAGCATGACATCCATGGCGTGGGGCGCGTGCGGCTGAATGACGTCATATGCCAACAGGGAAGCAAACCCCTTTCAATCCGATATGGCTCAAGCATGTACTGCCGCAGGGCATCATGAACACCTCGCGCGACGCTTTCTCGATGATTGGCATGTTGTGAAACATGAGGCGAATACCAAGGGAACAGATACCGTAAAAATCGCAGCGGACCATCCGGCCCGCTGCGATTTTTCCTTCTTCACTACGCGTCTTTGAATACGTCCTCTCTGCCCCGTCGCATCGAAGGGGAGATTGCGACCACGAGGGCCATCATTCCGACCGCAAGGAGGGTCGCAGAAAGCGGCGACTGGACGAAGGTCAGCGGGTTTCCGTCCGAGATGATCAGCGACTGACGCAGCTTCTCCTCCAGCAACCGACCGAGCACGAAGCCCAGGGCGAGAGGCGCTGGTTCGAAGTCCAGTTTGTAGAGCGCATAGCCGATGAAGCCGAAGAAGGCGGCCATCATCACCTGGGCGGCATCATTGGCGATCGAGTAGAGGCCGATGCAGCAGAAGCAGACGATGGCGGGGAAGAGCAGGCGATAGGGCACACGCAAGAGCTTCACCCAGAGCCCGATCAGCGGTAGGTTGATGATGACCAGCATCAGGTTGCCGATCCACATTGACGCGACCAGACCCCAGAAGAGTTCCGGATTGCGCTCGATGACCTGCGGCCCCGGCACGATCCCCTGGATCATCATCGCGCCGACCATCAGCGCCATGACCGCATTCGGCGGCAGACCGAGGGTGAGGAGTGGAATGAAGGAGGTCTGCGCGCCTGCATTATTGGCACTTTCCGGACCGGCGACGGCAGCAGGTGCCCCCTGGCCGAAGTCTTGCGGTCGCTTGGAAAGGCGCTTTTCGACAGCGTAGCTTGCAAATGGGCCAAGGATGGCACCATTGCCGGGCAATACGCCAAGAACCGAGCCTAGGAACGTGCCGCGCATGATCGGCGCGAGGTTCTCGCGAAGTTCGCGCAGCGTCGGCCAGAGGCGACCGATCTGATTGCGCACGACATCGCGTGTCTCTGGATCCGCGAGGTTCTTGAAGATCTCACCGAACCCGAAGATGCCCATCGCAAGCACCACGAACTCAATGCCGTCATGCAGCATTTCGAGATCGAAGGTCATGCGCTCGCGGCCGGTTTCCATGTCGGCCCCGACACAGGAGAGAAGGATGCCGACGACAATCATGGCAATTGCCTTGATCAGCGAACCGCGGGCCAGGACGACGGCCAAGACCAGACCCATGATCATTAGCGAGAAATATTCCGCCGGTCCGAAGAGCAGACCCATGCGGGTCATCGGTACGCCGAGTGCTGCAATGACGATGGTGGCAACGGTGCCAGCGATGAAGGAGCCGATCGCGGCCAGGCCGAGTGCGAGGCCAGCCTGGCCCTTCTGCGCCATCTTGTGGCCGTCGATGGCGGTGACGACCGCCGTCGCTTCGCCGGGAATGTTGACCAGAATGGCGGTCGTGGAGCCGCCATACTGGGCGCCGTAATAGATGCCGGCAAGCATGATGAGCGAGCCGGTCGGATCGAGCGAGAGTGTCACCGGCAGCAGGATCGCGATCGTTGCGACCGGGCCGACGCCCGGCAGGACGCCGACCAGCGTGCCGATCAGGCAGCCGATGAAGCAGAGCGCGACATTGTTGAGTGTCAGTGCCACGGAGAGGCCGAGGCCGAGATTGGTGAAGACTTCGAACATCTCAGTATCCTAGCAGCCAGGGCGCAACGGGTACTGAAAGCCCGAGCGCATAGCGGAACAGCCCGATACAAAATGCGGTCAGCACGACCGCGAAGACGAGCAGTTCGGGAAGGCGGGAATCGCGTGCGGCCAGGCCGGATGCGACGATCGCCAGCGGGCAGGCCACCGCCATCCCGAGATTCGGGATGGCGAGCGGGCCGAGGTGGTAGCCACGGATCGTGACGGCGAACAGGATGACACCGAGGACGACAGGAATGGTCTCACGGATCGCCCAATGGCCTGTCGAAGGACCGGGATCCTTGAGGCTGAGGACGATCTGGAGAATGCCAAGTCCTATAATGATGAGCGAGAGGATGCGGGGCATGAGCCCCGATCCGACGCCGTCGCTGGTCATGAAGGGGAGGTCTGCACCACCCCAGAGACCGAGCCCGCCCAGAGCCAGAAGAGTGAGGCCGGCAATCCTCTCCCGTCCCTGCCAGCCGTTTGCGGCTGGCGGTTCCGAATTGATCGTGCTGTCGTGCATGTCATTCGACCTTGATGTCGGCGGCCTTGACGACCTCACCCCACCGGGCGCGTTCTTCGGCCATGAAGTCGGCAAAAGCCTGAGCACCCATGGCGGAGGCCACGGCGCCGTCATTCTTCAGCTTGTCGAGAACTTCGGTATCGCCCAGTGTCTCTGCGGTTGCCGTCTCGAGCTTCGCCTTGACTTCCGGCGGCATTCCCTTGGGGCCGACCAGACCGTACCAAGCCGAAGCGGTATAGCCGGTAAGCCCCGCTTCGATGGCCGTCGGAACGTCCGGAAGGGTTTCAAAACGCTTGTCGCCGGTGACAGCCAAAGCCTTGAGCGTGCCGCTTTCGATAAGGCCGATGGCGGACGGAATGGTCGTGACCATGAAGTCGATGTGGCCGCCAACGAGGTCGTTCACCGCCGGGCCAGCGCCCTTGTAGGGAACGTGCTTGACCTTGATACCGGCAGTCTGGCCGAGCAGCAGCGCCCCGAGGTGGCTGGCGGAAGCATTACCAGCAGAGCCGTAGACCAGTTCCTTGGTCTTCGCCGCCTCGATCAGCTCGCCGAGCGAATTGACCTGGAGACGCGGACCCACCACCACAACCAGCGAGGCATCGGCGATCATGGCGATCGGGTCGAGCGCTTCGGCCGGATCGGCCTTCAGATTGAAGATGTGGGGATTAACCACCATCGGCCCCTGGTTGCCGATGAGAAGCGTGTAGCCGTCCGGGTCTGCCGATGCAGCCACTTCCGTTCCGATGTTCGCGGCCGCGCCTGGGCGGTTTTCGACGATCACGCGGCCATCGAGCGCCTTTTCCAGACGAGCGGCAAAGACGCGTGCGATGGCGTCAGTGCCACCACCGGCGGCGTAGGACACGACGAGCGTGATAGGTTTGGACGGATAGGTATCCTGGGCAAGGCCGGAGCCTGCGACGGAAAAGGCGATTGCCGTGCTGCAAAGAGAAAGCACGAGGCGGCGGGTCATTGTCGTGGGCATTTCTGATCTCCTCCCGAGTCAAGTATGGCATTCACTTCGAAGCGATGCGATAGTCTGTCACCATCGGATCGCGTTTGCGGACAAGTGCCGCGCCTTCAAACAGCCGTCGGCTGGTTCTCATCACCGAAACCGTCGGACTGTTGTCTCCCTGAGCCTTCTCAATGCGCACGCGCAGAAGGCCTGTCGGATGCTCCCAAGCCAGCGAAACCGGCAAGGTCATGTTTGGAAAGTGCTCCCCCACGAGGCTCGTGGGGATCGTGGCGGCAAGCCCGAGGCTGACCGCGCCGGTGGTGGCAAGCGCCGTGTGGCAGCTCGCGGGCGTGAAGTACCGGACGGCCAGATCGCCGTGACCCAGCGGCGCTCCGATCAGGAGCGGTTTCGGCAGCACCGACTGGCTGACGTCGCCCAGCCCCATCATCCGACCTGCCTCGCGTCTCACGCTTTCGAGCCGTGTCATGAAAGCGCTGTCGCTATCCAATGAAGCGGCCGGTTCAGACCCGGTAAAGCCGAAGTCGGAGGCGCGAAGGACCACCAGCGGCGTTGCCCCGTCAACAAGCGTTGCATCGAAGTCGAGCACACGATCGATTGCGTTTCCAGTCGGCAGCAACTTACCCGTCTTGGCGCCGATGGCGTTGCGGAAGGCAAGGTAGACAGGCGCCGCAGTCCCAGGAACACCGTCGATCTGCGCCTCTCCCTGATAGACCATCTGGCCCTCGGGAGTGCGCACCCGCGCCTCGATGATCTTGCCGGTGTTGACATTGTGGACCCGGATGAGTGTTTCGCCGACTTCAGCCGCAATCAGCCCGGCCTCGATGGCAAAGGGGCCGACGGCTGAAAGCATGTTGCCGCAATTGGGGGCCGTATCGACGGACTTCTCCAGAACTTTCACCTGAGCGAAGAGATAGTCGACGTCTGCTTCCGGGTGAGACGACGGTCCAACGATCGCCACCTTGCTGCTCAGCGGATTGCCACCGCCGATACCATCGATCTGCAACGGGTGACCGGATCCCATGATCTCCAAGAGCAGACGATCACGTTCTACCGGATCCACAGGAAGGTCGCGGGACAGGAAAAACGGTCCCTTCGACGTTCCACCGCGCATCATGACGCAGGGTATCCTGATCAGGTCGTCCATTCGGTATCATCCTCCAAGCCGGTCTCTGCCGGCTGCGAGAGGAGAGTTCTCACGTCGGAAATCAGTTGTGAAATGCAAAGAATTGCGCGATTATTTCGATATGCGGAATAATTTCGAATTTCTCGACCTGAAGGCATTTCTTGCCGTCCTCGATCTGGGCTCGTTTAATGAAGCAGCCCGGCAATTGAATCTTTCACAACCTGCGCTTTCAAGGCGTATCAAAGGATTGGAAGCGGCGGTCGGTGCACAGCTCATCGAAAGAACCACGCGACATGTTGCGCCGACCCAGGTTGGACGAGAGCTTCTGCCGCTTGTTCGGCGTCTTGTAGATGAATTCGAGGATTCCATCCTGTCGATCAGCGATCTGGGCGGGCGCCACCGCGCGCAGGTGACGATCGCTTCGGTCCCGACGGCTGCCTTCTATTTTCTTCCCAGGGTTGTGCAGTCGTTCAACGAAAAATTCCCGGGCATTCGATTTCGGATTCTCGATTTGTCGGCAAACGAAGGTCTGGACGCTGTGGCGAACGGTGAGGTCGAATTCGGCATCAACATCACGGGTGCTGCGCGCGCCGACCTGAACTTTACCCCCTTGATCGAGGATCCTTTCGTGCTTGCCTGCCGGCGTGACCATCCGCTCGCCACCGCAAAGTCGCTGGTCTGGGCAGATCTCGCCGGTCATCCGCTGATCGGCGTGAGCAAGACCAGCGGCAACCGCGCAGTTCTCGATCGAGCTTTGACGACGGCGCAGGTGCAGCTCAACTGGTTCTATGAGGTCAACCATTTGTCGACCTCTCTTGGTCTGGTGGAGGCGGGTCTTGGGATCTCCGTCATGCCGAAGCTCGCCACGCCGCAGGTGGAGCATCCCGTGATTGCGACGGTGCCGCTGACCGGACCCCCGGTGAGCCGTACAATCGGCCTCGTCGAGCGCCGGGGCGGGCGCCTGTCGCCGGCTGCGATCCGCTTCAGGGAGATGCTGATCCAGGAATGGACGGACTGTTGAAGCGCGGTCAAGGGGGCGGTGATCACCTGACTTGAGGGCAGTTTCCCAAAGGATGAAGATGTTTCCGCTCGGGAGCGCCGGGCACTGGGTGAGGCGAGCACCTACCTACCCAGCATCGCGCCCTCTTTGTCGACGTTCCACAGGTGCTCGCTTATCGCAGAAGCGGAACCTGCGCTTCTTATGACCTCGTGGTGGCAAAACGCCTCATCGATATTGCTCCAGTCCTGCGGAAGGGCCTGTTTGCTACCGCAAGTCACGGCGCAGTAACCCACATCGAGCGCCTCGATCGACTTGGCTTCCCCACTCACACGTCGAAATTGGTCGGCAAGACAATCATGTCCCGGATGGTGACGTTGCGCGGCCGAGTCAACATGAAGATTATCGCTTCGGAGACTTCAGTGGGCTCGATCAGGCTCCCGTTGGCCTTGGCTTTTTCGAGGTTCTCCGCGGGCCAATCGGCAAGCAGAGCGGAGACCACCGGGCCGGGCGAGACCTGGCTCACTCTGATCCCGTGGTTCTTCAACTGTCGGCGCATGATCTGGACGAAACTGGTGATTGCCCACTTGGAACTCGAATAGACCGGCTCCCATTGGATCGGCGCATGGCCGGCGACAGAGCATGTGACCAAGATGTCCCCGGTTCCCCGCTCGATCATATGCGGAGCGACGTCGTGCACATTCTTCATGACCGCGTTCACATTGAGATTCAGCATCCGATCGATTGCGGCCCCATCAGTATCGAGGAGATCTCCGCCAATGTAGGAACCCGCGTTGCAATGCAAGATATCAAGGTGATCCACCTTTGCCAGGATTTCCGGCACCATGGCTGCACAACTTGCTGCGTCCAGAAGGTCGGTAACCTGTATGACGACAGCGTCACCGAACTCGGCAGCGTAGGTTTCTAGCGCCTGTCTGTTGTAGTCGACCATTACGACCTTGGCGCCGGCATCGATCAGGGCGCGGGTCGTCGCAAGCCCAATACCGGAAGCGGCACCCGTCACTGCTGCGATCTTTCCTTCGAGTGGTTTTGTCATCTTCTTTTCTCGCTTTTGGTTTTCAGACAGCAAGGAAGCCGCCATCGACGGGCAGGACGGCGCCACTGATCATGGCCGCGTCCTCTGAAATCAGCATCGCGATCGAGCGCGCGACATCATCGACCTCTGCAAAACGCTCCATCGGGTGGCGAACCATCATCGGGTCACGTTTGGAGGGCTCGGACCATGCTTTCGCGGCAAGTTCCGTCATGGTCACCGTCGGCGCCACTGCATTGACGCGGATGCCGTGCGCGCCGAGTTCCTTGGCCATAACGCGGGTTGCGCCTTCCAGTCCGGCCTTCGAAGCCGCATAGGCCACGTGATCCACGAAACCACGATGTCCGGCGATTGATGTCACGTTTACGATCGTACCGCCTCCGCCGTTGGCAATGCGGGCGCGGGAAAATTCCTGCGCGCAAATCAATGCGGCACGCAGATTGATGCCGAGGACCTGCTCATAGCCCTCTTCAGTCATGCCGAGGACGCTCTCGAGTACGTTCGTTCCTGCGCAATTGATCAGAGCGTCTGCAAGCCCGGCCTTTTTCATGGCGTCGCGTGCTGCGGCATTGTCGGCGAGATCGACCGAGATGACGGTCGCGCCGAATTCCTGCGCCAAATGATCAAGATCGGCCTGCGAGCGCGAAAGGGCTATGATGTGTGCGCCACGATGCGTGAACAATTCGACGCAGGCCCGGCCTATACCCTTTCCGGCACCCGTAATGATGATCGTTTTCCCGGTAAAGTCTGACATGGTGATCCCTCCGGCGCCCCATGCTCAGGGCGAGATTCTTTGCTCGGTCTGTTTGTCGAACACGTGTGCTGCGGCAGGATCGACCTTGAGCCTGATGCCGTCGCCCGGCTTCAGCGCGAGGCGCTCTCGAAACGCGCACAACACGCGCTGGCCCGCCACTTGCGCCGCCAAGAGAATTTCGGCCCCCGTCGGCTCGATCAATTCGACAGTCGCCGCTACACCCATTTCGTCCTGAGAGAGCATCCACTGGTCAGGGCGAACCCCGTATATCACCTCTTGGCCGTTGCTTGCCCGCGTGCCCTGTGGGAGGGGAAGGAGCGACCCGTCAGCAAGCCGCACTGAGTTTAGGGGAAGATCGATCCTGGCCGGCAGCATGTTCATCGCCGGCGATCCGATGAAACCTGCGACGAAGGTATTCGCTGGTCTGTCGTAAAGCTCCAGCGGCGCGCCGATCTGCTCCACCTTGCCGTCGCGCAGGACCACAATGCGGTCCGCCATCGTCATGGCTTCGATCTGGTCGTGCGTGACATAGACGGAGGTGGCGCCGAGGCGCTGGTGAAGAGCCTTGATCTCTGAGCGCATATCCACGCGCAACGCAGCGTCGAGGTTGGACAAGGGCTCGTCGAAAAAGAACGCCTTCGGGTTGCGAACCATCGCGCGTCCCATGGCGACACGCTGTCGCTGACCACCGGAGAGCGCTTTCGGATATCGATCCAGATAGGGCGTAAGTCGCAGCATCTCGGCGGCCTTGTCGACCTTGGCATTGCGATCGGCAAGATTGTCTCCGCGCAACTTCAAAGCGAAAGCCATGTTTTCCCGGACGGTCATGTGCGGATAGAGGGCGTAGTTCTGGAATACCATCGCCACGTCACGGTCCTTTGCCGCGATGTTATCGACGCGATGTCCACCAAGCTTGATCGTGCCGCCGGTGATCTCCTCGAGGCCGGCAAGCGTACGCAGCAGCGTGGATTTGCCACAACCGGAAGGGCCGACCAGCACCACGAATTCGCCGTCTGCTATGTCGAACGAGATGTTGCGCAATGCGTGATAGGAGCCGTAATACTTGTCGACCTGGTCGAGCTCGATCGTCGCCATATCTCAATCCTCAGTCAGTTGTGGCGGCAAGGCCGCAGATCATTCGGGACGGGTGCAAGGGCAGCCTCACCATGAGGTGTACCCAGCATCCGCAACGACAATGCTGCCAGTCATCAGGCTGGCGGCATCGGAAGCCAGGAACAGGGCGACAGAGGCAACTTCCTCGACTTCGCCCATGCGTTTCATCGGCGTCATGTACATCCAGTCCTTGTCCCACCCGGTCCCCTCGATGGCGGCCTTCGTCATGTCGGTCGCGATGTAGGTTGGCGCGATGGCGTTGACGCGGACCCCCCGCTCGGCCCATTCGGCTGCAAGCGACTTCGTCAGCATGTGAACGGCCGCCTTCGAGGCGTTGTAGCCGGCTTGCGGCTGAGGCCGGTTGGCGATGATGCCGGACATCGAACCGATGTTGACGATGGAGCCCTTGCCTGCCTTCAGCATCAGGTTTCCAAAGGCGCGATTGCTCCAGAACACGCCGTTGAGGTTTACGTTTGCGACCCTCAGCCAGTCTGCATCGGTCATATCCTCCGCCGGGCAGTGCGCAGCGATGCCGGCATTGGCGACCAGAATGTCCACGCGACCAAGCTTGGAAGCGATTGCCGTTGCGGCACGGTCGGTTTCGCTTGAATCGGTCACGTCGAGACGCACGAACTCGGCTTTTCGCCCCATCTCGGCAAGCTTCGAGACCGCAGACCGACCGAGTTCTTCGTCAAGATCAGTCAGAACGACATGCGCACCGGCTTCAGACAGCGCATCAGCACAGGCGTAACCGATGTTTCGCCCCGCACCGGTGACGACCGCGACCCTTCCGGTCAGATTCAACTTCCGCAGGTACATGCTACTTCCCCAGCTCTATCTGGATCTTTACGGAGGACGGCTTAGGTCTGACCGCGTAATCGAACGCTTCAATCGAGTCCTCGAAGGCGTAGGTGTCTGTGATCAGCGCATCGACGTTGATCTGGTTCGATCCCAGGAGTGCGACGATGCGTGGATAGACATGGGCGTAACGGAATACGTGCTCGATGCGCAGTTCCTTGGTCTGGGCGATGACGATATCGAGCGGGACCGGCTTCAAGGGCATGCCGACAAAAACGACGGCTCCACCTGGGCAAGCATGGTTCAACGTGTCTGCGACCACCTCTGCCGCACCCGAACATTCGAAAATGACATCGCAGCCCCAGCCGTCCGTTTCGCGGGCTATGACGCTTCTCAGGTCCTGCGAGCGGACGTTGACCGTCATGATGGCAGGCCCGAGTTTGCGCGCCACGGCAAGCTTCTCATCGACCACGTCGGTGACGATGACTTTGGCGCAGCCGGCCGACAGCGCCGCGATCGCTGTCACCATGCCGATCGGCCCGGCGCCCGTGACCAGCGCGATCGCACCGGGAGTGAGCATCGCCTTGGAAACGGCCTGAAACCCGACGGCAAGCGGCTCGACCATGGCGCCTGCGGCGTAGGAAACGTTATCGGGGAGCTTGAATGTGAAGTCGGCCGGGTGAACCACGCTCGGCCTCAACACGCCATGCACCGGTGGTGTCGCCCAAAAGCGCACCGCGGGATCGAGATTGTAGAGACCCAGCCGAGACGCACGACTTTGAGGGTCGGGAATGCCGGGCTCCATGCAAACGCGATCGCCCACTTTCAGGGTCTCGACCGCGCTGCCGACCTCTTCGATGACGCCAGCGGCTTCATGGCCGAGGATCATTGGCTCGCGCACAACGAACGGACCGATCGCGCCGTGTGTGTAATAGTGGACGTCAGATCCGCAGACGCCCACGGTCTTGATGGCAATGCGTACGTCGGTGGGACCGAGCACCTCTTTGGGGTCAAGGTCGCGAATGCGCAGTTCGTCTTTTCGTTCGAGAACGAGCGATCTCATCTCTTCAGCCCTTTCGGATAATGAACACGGCTAGCGCCAGGCAGAGCACCGTCGCCACCCCCAGCGGCAGCACGCCCTCCAGAAAGCGCATCCAGAGAAGATGCACCAGGATCAGGATTACGACCGAGATGAAGCCCCTGTCGAAGCCATTGGTCCGGATCGGAAGGAACCCGTCGCGTTCGGGTTTCTGCGGTTGAATGCCAGCCATAAATTTACCCTTTCAATGCGCCGAACGTCAGACCAGTCACGATGTGCTTCTGGACGAAGCCGAGCACGACCAGGGCTGGCAGGGTGGTCAGAAACGCCATCGCAGCCATCTCGCCCCAGTTCGTCCCGGTGACCGACACGTATTCGGCAAGCGCTGTCGTCACGGTCCTTGCGTCAGCCGACGACGTGAGCGTCGCTGCGAACAGGTACTCGTTCCAGGCGAAAATCCAGGTGAGTATGAAGGTGACGGCCAATCCCGGCCGTGCCAGCGGCAGAATGACGTGGGACAGCACCTGGCCCGTCGTCGCACCATCGACCCGCGCCGCTTCGTCGAGCTCCAGCGGAATCCCGTCAAGCATGCCCTTCAGGAGCCAGATGGCGAAGGGGAGGTTGAACACGCAATAGAGGAGGATCAGGCCGATTTTCGTGTCGAACAGCATGAAGTCGCCGAACACGAACCATTTGGTGAACAGCAGAAAGAGCGGTAGCAGAAACACGGCAGGTGGGGCCATCCGGTTGGTGATCAGCCAGAAGAATACGTTGTCGCCGCCGCTGATCTTGTAACGTGTGAGCCCGAACGCCGCGAGGAGACCGAGTGCGCACACCAGCGCTGCATTCGATGTCGCCACGATCATCGAATTCCAGAGATACTGCAGGAAGGTCGAGCTGTTGAGGACAGCCAGGAAATTGTCCCAGTAGAGATCGTCGATCAGGACTGATTTCGAATACAGCTTCACCCGGGGACGCATCGAAACCACGAGCATCCACCACACAGGAAGCAGGGTCAGAATGGTCAGGCATATCCAGAGGACGAAGGAGGCTATACCGGAGCGTCTCATTGTGCGCCTCCCTTGCGGCCGGTCATTGCGACGAAGAGCAGCCAGCTCAAAACGATCGTGACGTAAAGCGTGAGAAGGGACATGGCCGCGCCGTAGCCATAATCTGTCTTTGGAAAGACGTTGATCCAGATATGAAGGCCAATGAAGCGGGTCGCCTCGGCCGGACCGCCTTTGGTCAGCATCCAGATTTCGTCGACGGAGCGCAGCGCGTCCATCAGCCGGATAAATACGGTTGTGAGCAGCACCGGCTTCAGCATCGGCACGATCACGTACCAGAAAATCTGCAACTTGTTGCCGCCGTCGATCTGCGCCTGTTCGAGCGGCTCCTTCGGCAAGGCAGTCAGTCCCGCCATGAGCGACAGCGTGACGAACGGTGTCCAGTGCCACAGGTCCATGATGATCGCCGTGCCGAAGGCATGATAGGCATTGGTCGAGATGTTGTAGTCGATGCCGAACCAAAGCTTCAGGTAATAGGGGACGATGCCGAAGCCCGGAACGCACAGCAGCCGCCAGGTAGCGCCGACTGCGATGGGCGCGACAACGATGGGCAATGTGTGGATCGTGCGAAAGAACTGCCGGCCCCACAACCGGTCCGCCATCAGCGCGCGGGCCAGGACATAACCGAGCAACAGTTCACTGACGACGACGATGAAGGCGAAGACCAGCGTGCGTGCCAGCGAGTTCAGGAACGTCACGTCAAAAACGAGATTGCGGTAGTTCTGGAGACCAGCCCAGCGCAGAGAAGGATCGACAGCGTTTGTGTTCCAGTCGAAGAAGCCGACATAGACGATGTAGATGAAGGGAATGAACCCGACCACGAAAAGGATTAGCGTGGCTGGTGCCAGAAACAGCCATCCGATGTTGGATTGTCTCATCCTACGCTCCGACAGATCATTCTTGAATATGTTTGACAACGGCTTCGCGGCAGGGCCAGCAACCCGCAGTCTGTGAAGAGGCGGCCACCTTCGGAAAGGCAGCCGCCTGCCGCTGGGAGGGGCGGCTTTTACTTACGGTAGCCGAGCTTCACGAGTTCCGCTTCGGCTGCAGTGGCGGCCTGGTCCAGAGCATCATCCGGCTTGATCTCGCCGACGATCGCCTTGTAGATGAACGGTGCGACGACCTGCAGAACTTGCGAGTGGAACGGGTATGGCGGCGCTCCGGCGAAGAGCTTTCCGTCGTCACGCATGAGCGTGTAGTAACCGTTCATCTTCTTGTCCTGATCGACGATTTTGGGATCGTCGTAGGTCGAGTTCATCACGATGCGGGAGCCGGCCAGCGCCCAGTCGGTTTGGACGGAAGCCTGCCCGATATACTGCAGGAACAGAAGCGACGCGTCCTTGTTCTTCGACGAATGCGGGATGCCGAAGGCACCACCATCATAGTAGCCGATATAGCCCTTGCCGGCTTCGGCCGCTTCCATCACGCCCGCTTCAACCGGCGGCAATGCCACGCCCACCTTGCCGACGACGGTCGACTTGCTTTCGTCGGTCGCGATCCAGGCAGCGTTTTCACCGTAGACCAGGCCCTGAGCTGCACGGCCGGCGGCAAATGTGCCTGCAACCTCGTCCCAGGTCGACGATGTCGATTCCGGCGGTGCGTATTTCAACAGATCGACCCAGTAGTTCAGAGCCTTCTTGGAGGCGGCGGAATTCATCTGGCCGCCATTGGCTTCCGACGCTGCGAAGGTCGAGCCGTCGATACCCCAGTTGTAGACGCCGAAGGTCGGCGCGACAGATTCGAAGAATTCGTAGAAGGCGGCGGGGTGGCTCGACGAGGCCTGTACGGTCGTGCCCCAGAGTTCCTTGTCTGCGCCGTATTCGGTGAAGAACTTGGCGATCTGGGTGTATTCCTCATGCGTGGTCGCGGGCTTCAAATCCGCACCGGTCGAATCCTTGTACGCCTTCTGGATCTCCGGATCCTCAAAAAGATCCTTGCGGTAGAGGTAGGGCTTGATGAAGGCTTCCATGGGCACACCCATGACATTGCCCGACTTCGGATCCTTGAAATAGTTCAGGAACGTGGTGAAGTTCTCCGGCTTGAAGTCCGGGGAAGCGATCTTTGCGTTGTCTGCGAGCGACTTGGTGATGTCGACCAGGAAGTTGCGGGCCAGATACGTGTAAACGATGTCCTGCTCGATATAGACGAAGTCGTAGATGCCGGTATTGGCCTCCATGTCCTTGATCGCCTTGTCGTACATCTGGTCCCAGGATGTCGCCTCGAATTCGACCTTGATGCCGGTCTCCTCGGTGAACTTCGGACCGAGGACCTGCTCGACATATTTCGATGCCGGGGTCGATTCCGAGATGCCCCGGATGGTCGCGCCCTGATAGGGCTCGGCGGCAGTCTTCCACCAGGAATCCTGCGCAAGAGCGGTTGAACTCCAAAGGCCAAGCGAGATGAAGCCGACGCCCACGGCTTTTGCAAAATTGATCATTGTTCTCCTCCATTTGGATCGCGAAATCGGTCCGGCTGTGCGTGCCAACTCTCCTCCGACACGCTCAACGGACCTCGATACTTGTGGAAAGACGGGGTGGACACAAGCGTGGCCGTTGCGCCATACTGATACTCTCATGCGCGAAATGGCCGAAATATTCATGAAATCTTGTGTGCGTTGCACAATCTAATATCGATTGCTGGCGCAATGCGAAGGCTGGAAAGCAAGGGAGGAGGTTCGCAATGTCGGTTATTTCTCCAACGGTCGCGAGATTTGAATACGTCCTGACTGGCGCTGACGAGACGTTCCTCTGGCGCCGTGACGACTATCCGTGGGAACGCAACGTCTGGAATTTCCACCCGGAGGTGGAGATCCATTACATTCCCAATGCCAGCGGCGTTGTGCTTGCAGGCGATCACGTCGGCGCCTTCACGCCGGGCCATATCTCGCTCATCGGCAGCAACTTGCCACACGACTGGGTGACGCCGCTGGGGCCGGATGAGCGTATTCCGGGACGCGACATCGTCATCCAGTTTCACCCGTCCAAGCTGGAGCAGGCCTCCACCTTCCTCCCGGAACTGGTGGGGCTGCGCGACTTTTTCATCCGTGCGCAGCGTGGGCTTTCTTTCAGGGGGCGAGCACGGGAGAAGGCGGAGGCGCTGATACTCGACATGGAGTTTCAAACCGGCTCCGAGCGTCTTTCGACCTTTCTGTCCTTGCTCTCACTGCTGCGGGACACCGACGAGGTCGATATGCTGTCTTCAGAGGCTTATGTGCCGGACTTGAGTTATGGTTCTCTCGAAGCCTTGCAGCAGGTCTTTGCCTATATCTTCGCGAACCTCTCGGAGGATATCCGGTTGCCCGACATGGCCCGAATGGTCGGCATGAGCGACAGTGCCTTTTCGCGATTTTTCAAAAAGAACAGCGGCAACAGCTTCACCGACCACGTGAACAAGCTTCGTATCTGGAAGGCAGGGCAGCTATTGACCGACACCTCTATGCCGATAACGGACATCTGCTTCGAGGTGGGATATCGCAATCTCTCGAATTTCAATCGTGTGTTTCTCCGACACCACAATCTCACACCGACAAGATACCGGAAACTGTCTGCCAACCGAAGGACTGTGCCGCTCCCTCGGGCAGGGACGGGTCATGTGCCGGTCTAGCTGAACTGACTGCCAGTTGCGCCGCGCGGAAGCAGATGCCATTCATGCAAAATCGATTGGCATCTGAATGCATGCTGCCGGACCTAGGCAAAATCAGCTCATCGCCGCTGCGGTCATTCCGGCCGCGCTTATCGGCCAATCTTCTCCAGGAAGCTGTCCTTCACCGAATATAGCAGCCCTCCTGAGCTACCCCTGCGAGCAAGGCTTGCAGAATAGCATCTCGCATTCTCTCACGGGACAGAGGAGGACGAAGATCTCGCCTTCCTCAACAGGCGTCGAAAAGCCGGATTGTGTTTTCCAATATCAGAGGCGCCCGAGGCTAGTTGCTACAATTTCAAGTTTTTTTGACCCCGTGGAAAGCGATTGTGTGCCGGCCCGCATACGAATGAAATCGGCCTCCGGTTCAACTCATTCAAGGCGGCAGTTTGGAGAGCGGCATTGAGAAATCGACGCTTTTGATGCGTCGCCGATCAGGCTGACTGGCGTTCCACGAGGAGGCACTCGACCTTCAACTGGTCATGCGAACTGGTCAGTCCGCCGGCAAGGTCGGCGATCAGTTCGACGGCCATGGCACCCATTTCGAACATCGGCAGATGGAAGGTGGTCAGCGGCGGCATGGTGAACTGGGCGATATCGCGATTGTCGAAGCCGACAACGGAGACATCCGTCGGGATCGACTTACCGAGTTCCTTCAGCGCCTCGATGCAGCCGAGCGCCATCAGGTCGTTGGCGCAGAAGATGCCGTCCGGCGGATCCTTCAGCTTCATCAGTGCATGTGTCTTCTCATAGCCCGATGAGGGTTCCCAGTTGCCGTAGTGAACCAGGTCCTGATCGTAGGCGAGATCATTGCTTGCCAGCGCCTGCTTGTAACCGCGCAGGCGATCACGTGGGTTGTCTAGGCCTTCCTGGCCATTGATCAGGGCTATGCGTTTCCTGCCGGCCGAGATCAGGCGTTCCGTTGCTGCCCGTCCACCGGCGACGTCGCCCGGGAGTATGGAGGGCAGGCGGCGCTCCTGATCGTAGCAGTTGACCAGGACCGAAGGCACTTTCAGCAGAGGTTCCGGAGCTTCGATCTTCCGGGTCAGGATCGTGCCGAAGATATAGCCGACCAGGACCTGTCCGTCGCAGATCGAGAAAATGCCGCCATCCGGGTCTTCGCCCTTTCGGAAGACGCCCAGCGTGACGATGATCCCGAGCTCCAGCGCCTTTTCGCGGGCTCCCTCGAAGGCCATGGACATCCAGGGGTCGGTGGTCAATTCGTCGACGACAAAGACAATCACCTTGTTGGCCGGCCCGTTGCCGGAACCGTTGCTCGCCGACGACTTGTTGGAAAGCCTGTAACCCAGCTGCTCCGCAGCATCGAAGACCCGCTTGCGGGTCGCTTCGCTGAAGCGGGCGCCGGAGCTGCCATTGAGAATGAGGGAAACGGTCGCCTGCGATACGCGCGCCAGCGCAGCCACGTCCATCATTGTCGGTTTCAAGGCATTCTCCATGACGAACACCGCGGTTCCGGTGGCATTTTACCCGTCAGGACCGGAAGTGCCTGACGCGGTCGAAGGCAACGGCGACCACAATGAAGGTACCTATGAACATTCCTTGCCAGAATGTCGAGATGCCCAGCAGGATCAGGGAGTTGCGAATGACTTCTATCAACAGGGCGCCGATGACGGCCCCGAGCGCGTTTCCTTCGCCGCCGGCCAGATTGGCGCCGCCGATGACCGCTGCCGCAATGACCGTCAGTTCCATGGCCTGTCCGAGGTTGGTGGTTACGCTGCCGAGCCAGCCCGCCATCAGGATCCCGGCGAGGCCGGCGGTAAAGGCGGAGAACACGTAAATGCTGACTTTCATGCGTCGCACGGGGATGCCTGTCAAAAGGGCTGCATTCTCATTGCTGCCGATGGCGAAGAGGTGCTGCCCCCAGCGTGTCCACCTGAAGACGAGCGACATGACGAAAGTCAGCAGCGCGAGCACGTAGAGAGGATGCGGCACACCAAGCGTCGAGCCGCCACCAACCCAGATCAGAAGATCGTGGTCGGGGCCGAAGTTCCAGATCATCTTGTTGTCGGAGAGAACCATCGCGAGCGATCGGGCCGCCGAGAGGGTCCCAAGCGTGACCACGAAAGGCGGCATTCCGGCATAGGCGACGAGCAATCCGTTGAGGGCGCCCACCATGACAGCGGCCAGAAGGGCGATGGGCGCGGCGATCAGGAAGGGCGTTCCCGCCTCCATGGTCACGCTGATGACCATGGCACTCAGCACCACGGAGGAGCCGACGGAAAGGTCGATGCCGCCGGAGGCAATGACGGCGGTCATGCCGATCGCGATAATGCCGACGAAGGCGAAATTGCGGGCGACGTTGAAGAGATTGCGCTCCGTGGCGAAGCTGTCGGTCAGCAGACTGAGTGCCAGGCAGGCGAGCACCGCCGCCAGAAAAACCCAGAACAGCTGTTTGCTCGAAATGCGCGCAAGCCAGTTCCGATGCTCGCTTCTGGAAATCACGTCTTCCAGCGTTGTCATGGTGATATCCTTTCAGGCGGCTTCGATGGCGCCGGTGATCAGCCCCGTCACCTCTTCGGGGGAGGAGCGATCGGCGCGTTTGCTAGCGACCAGTTCGCCGCGTCTCAACACGGCGATCCGGTCCGAGACGCCGAAGACATCGGGCATGCGGTGGCTGATCAGGATCACGCTGATGCCCTGGTCCCGCAGCCGGCGGATGACATCGAGCACTTCGGCCACCTGGCGAACGGATATCGCGGCCGTGGGTTCGTCCATCATCACGATCTTGGGTTTCGACAGCAGGGTCCTCGCGATCGCGACAGCCTGACGCTGGCCGCCGGACATGCGCCGGACGAGGTCGCGTGGCCGTGTCTCCGATTTCAGCTGCTGGAAGAGGGTCGCTGCGACGCGGTTCATCTGGGCGAAATCGATGTAGCGCAGAGGCCCGAGCTTTCGCATCGTCTCGCGCCCCAGAAAGACATTGGATGCTGCGGAGAGATTGTCGCAGAGAGCGAGGTCCTGGTAGACGACCTCGATGCCATGTCGTTGTGCATCCCGCGGGTTGTGGAAGTGGACGGACTGGTCGTCGATGTAGATGTCGCCCATTGAGGGCGGAAAGTTGCCGGCGATGATCTTTACTAGGGTGCTCTTGCCGGCGCCGTTGTCCCCCATCAGGCCCAGAACCTCGCCAGGCTCGATCGTCAGACTCACGCGCGTTAGCGCCTGTATCGCGCCATAACTCTTGGAAATTGAACGCAATTCAAGTCGTGACACTGCCTGCCCTCCCTCGGCTGATCTCACGATGACATCTCGTCGGCACCATAACCCGCAAGCCGACAGTGCGCAAATTGATATTAATGATGCTTGAATTAATATTATTACTAAATATTAATTGCTCAACCTGGACATGAGACGAGGGAGGCGTCGATGCGGTTGCTCGTGACGGGCGCCACCGGAAAGGTGGGGCAGGCCTTCCTTCCGGCCTTCCTTGCAGAGCAGCGGTTTTCCGATTGGAAGGTCGTTGCGCTCTGCAACAACCGAACCGTCGGGCCAAGCCCGCGGATCTCTATGGTCAAGGGGTCGGTGGCTGATCCGCAGGCAGTGGCGAGCGCACTCGAAGGTGTGACCCATGTCCTGCATTTGGCCGCGGTCAAAGAGACGCCGGACCAGGCGATCGACGTGGCGTTGAAGGGGCTCTATCTGCTGCTCGACGGGTTCAGCCGCTCGCCGAAGAGGCGGCAGTTCATGCTGTTGAGCGGCGACTGCGTCGTTGGGCACATCTTCCACGGCTACAGCGAGCCGATCACCGAACAGTCGCCGAGACGGGCCTATCGCGGAGTCTATGCCCTGACGAAAGTTCTCGAAGAAACCATGCTGGAGCAGGTCGGCATCCAGGAGGATCTGAAATGGACGATCCTTCGCGCGCCCTGGATCATGGAGAAGGATGATTTTCGCTACGCCTTCGAACTGGGCGACGACCAGTTCGGTGGACCGTCATGGTCCAGCCTGATTGCACCCGATGAGCTTGGCGTTCTGAAGGACCAGCGCGGTGTGCCCGCGATGCGGGACGTCAGGGGCGAGTATCTGAAGCGAAGTTTCATTCATGTCGATGATCTCGTGAAGGCGATGCTCGCCGCGCTCGACAACCCAGACGCCTTCGACGAGCTGTTCAATGTCGCCATGGACCGACCTGTCGACTACGGCGATGTAGCGGACCTGCTCGAAACGTCCGGAAATCGGCAACGTCGCGATGTCGCGACGCCGTTCCACAGCAATTGGCTCGACAATTCGAAAGCCCGGAAGGTCCTTGGATGGGAGCCCGAGATCGACCTCAAGGCGCTCGTCGAACGTGCCTGGAATTACCGGCGCGCGGCGAATGATCCGCGCATCGTTTGGTATCCCGGTTGAGCAGGAGGGCTTGGCCGGCGATTTTGGAGGAGGAGAAAGGCAATGAACATCCGATATATGGCATTCACTGCAATACCTGTTCTCATATTGCTGGCCGGTCAAGGCGTAGCACAGGAGAAGAAGACCTTGGCGATCGTCGTCAAGGGCCTCGACAATCCGTTCTTCGAGCAGATCAATCTCGGCTGCAAGAAATGGCTCTCGGAAAATCCCGACAGCGAATATGAGTGCCTCTACACAGGGCCTGCTTCTTCGGCCGACGAGGCCGGCGAGGTGCAGATTGTCGACGACCTCTTGACGCGCGGCGTCGCGGCCATCGCCATCTCGCCGTCGAACGCGCCGGCCATGGCAAACCGGGTACGCGAGATTGCGCCGACCGTCCCGGTCATGACCGTCGACGCCGACTTCCTCGAGGCGGATCATGGACTGCGAAAGACCTATCTCGGCACTGACAACTACCTGATGGGTGTCAAGATGGCCGAGGAAGCCAAGAAGCTGAAAGCCGAAGGTGGAACCGTCTGCCTACAGCTCGGCAATGTGGCCGCCGCCAATATCAACGCCCGCGCTCAGGGCTTCCGGGATACGATCGCCGGCGCCAAGGATGTCGAGCGTCTCACCGGCCAGAACGGTTGGTCCGAGATCGAGGGCTGCCCCGTCTATACCAACGACCAGGCGGACCTCGCCAATCAGCAGATGTCCGATGTCTTTACAGCGCATCCGGATCTCGACGCCTTCATCCTGATCGGCGGATGGGCGCAGTTCGCGCCCCAGGCCTATACGCAGGTGACGGATCAGGTGATGGACAAGCTGAAGGCCAAGGAATTGGTCATCGTCGCTGGAGACACGCTGCCACCACAGACTCAGGCGTTCCGGGAAGGCCGCAGCCATGCCCAGGTCGGCCAGCGGCCCTTCGAAATGGGCTACAAGGCGCCTGATGTCATGATCCAGCTGATCAAAGGCGAAGCCGTCGAGGATCCGTTGTTTACCGGTCTCGATGTCTGCAACCTCGAAGATCCCGGCTTCTGCAAGGACAACTAGCACACCGGGGAGAGAGCGACGCTCTCTCGCCGACCTCGTCCGGCTTGCGGATGGCCCGGGAGGAGCCTTCTCGCATGTCGCGGTTCAACAGGATGCAGCCCGAGTGGAGAGGGTTGCGGGAGGATGTCATGAAAAAGAGACTACCGATCACGGCCCTTGCGGTCGCACTTACACTTGCGGCGACGCCTGTGTTCGCGCAGGAAAAACAGGCGCTGGCCTTCGTCGTCAACGCGGCCTCCGATTTCTGGAAGCTGGCCGAGGCAGGTGTCAAGGCAGCGCAAGCCGAACTGCCGGATTTCGAGCTCCAGTTCCGCTATCCCGCACAGGGGACGGCGGCGCTTCAGAATGCGCTGATGGACGACCTCGTCGCGGCGGGAACGGATGCGATCATGATCTCTTCGGCCGACCCGAAGAACTCGATCGACGCCTTCAACCGCATCGCCGCTCAGGTTCCGTTGTTCACCACGGACAGCGATGCCCCGCAGTCGAAACGGATCGCCTATCTGGGATCATCCAATGTCCAGGCGGGCATCCAGGCCGGTGAGATTGCGGTCAAGGCTTTGCCAAACGGTGGCAAGTGCATGGGCTTTGTCGGCTTCCTCGGGGCTGACAATGCCAAGGAACGCATCGACGGCTTCCGCCAGGCGGTAGAGGGAAAGTCGATCGAACTCGTCGACGTGCGTGGCGATGATGTGGATTTCGCCCGGGCGCGTTCGAACGTCGACGACGTGCTCGCGGCCAATCCCGATATCGACTGCATGGTCGGCTTCTATTCCTACAACCCGCCGAAGATCTACGAGGCGCTGCAGGCGGCCGGCAAGCTGGGCGCCATCACCGTGATCGCCTTCGACGAAGATCCGATCACGCTCGGTGCCGTGCGTGAAGGGACATTCGCGGGAACCGTGGTCCAGGATCCCTATCAGTGGGGATACCAGGGGATGAAGCTGATGGCGGCCTATCTCAAGGGGGACAAGTCGCAGGTCCCGGCTGACGGACTGATCATCGTGCCGACACAGGTGATCGACAAGGCGAATGTCGATGCCTTCGAGAAGCAGCTCAAGGAGCGGGTCGGCGGCTGACAGGCCTGCCGGTCGGCGGCCTGCGCGGATACTCCGGATCCGCGCAGGCCTCAATCTTAGCTGAGGTGCGATTTTGATGCCTGCTGCCCGCATATCCCTCGATCTCGTCGGGATCACCAAAGTCTATCCGAGCGCCGTGGCGCTCAACCGCGTGTCGCTCGGGATCCGGGGTGGCGAGGTTGTGGGGCTCATCGGCGAAAACGGCGCTGGAAAGTCCACCCTGATGAAGGTCCTCGGCGGTGCAATTGCACCCGACGAAGGCGAGATCGTGATCGACGGCCAAAGTGCTGCCTCTCTGACACCAGCAGGCGCACTGGCTCGCGGAATAGCCTTCGTGCACCAGGAACTCAATCCCTTTTCCAATCTCGATGTCGCGGGCAATGTCCTGCTTGGGCGCGAATTGCGCAGCCGTCCTTTCGGCTTCATCGACCATGCCGCGATGGCGGACCGCGTTCTCCCGCTGCTTCACATGTTGGGCGCCCGCTTCCAGCCATCCACCCCGGCTTCGGAACTGTCGCTTGCGGACCAGCAACTGATGGAGATCGCCAAGGCGTTGTCTACCAATGTCCGGCTTTTGATATTGGACGAACCGACCTCCAGCCTGACCCTTTCGGAAACTCAGCGGCTGCTCAACGTCGTGCGGCGGCTGAGAGCGGATGGCGTTGCCATCCTGTTCATCACCCATCGCCTTGCCGAAGTCGAAGAGGTCGCAGACCGCGTTGTCGGGTTGCGGGACGGTCGCCAAGCCGGCGAGCTTCATAGCGGCGAGATCAATCGAGACGCCATGGTGCGCCTGATGATCGGGCGTGACGTTCAACAGTTTTACATGGCTCCGAAGGTCACGGAGGGGCCGGTCGTTCTTCGAACACGGGGTTTGCGGACAGGAGCCCACCCCGGTGCAAGGGTTGATCTCGAGGTTAGGAGTGGGGAGATCCTCGGGCTTGCCGGTCTGGTCGGCGCCGGACGAACCGAGCTCGCGCGCGCGATTTTCGGGATTGATCCCGTCCAAAGTGGGCAGGTCGAGATGAACGGCGAGCCAGTCGCTTCAGGATCGGTTTCCGCATCCATCGCAGCCGGCATCTGCCTCGTGCCAGAGGATCGTAAGAGTGAAGGGCTGTTCCTCGATTTTTCACTTGCCGAAAACGTGGTGATGCCAAACCTCGCCGCGATCGCCACAGCCGGTTTCGTCGACCGTAGGGCCGAAATGGAGATTGCAGATCAATCGCGTCGCCGGCTATCGATCCGTGCCCCGCGGCTCGACCGTGCAGTCAGCGAATTGTCGGGCGGCAACCAGCAGAAGGTCGTGCTGGCGAAGTGGCTTGGGCTCGATCCCAAGCTCATCATTCTCGACGAACCAACCAGAGGCATCGATGTCGGCGCCAAGGCTGAGGTTTACCGCCTCATGCGTGATCTGGCGGAAGGCGGGGCTGCCGTGCTGATGATTTCGTCCGACATGGAAGAAGTCATCGGCGTATCGACGCGTGTGGCGGTCATGCGGCGCGGGGCCATTGCCGGCATTCTGACGCGGGCAGACCTGTCCGAAGAAGCGATACTGAGCCTGGCGGTCGGATAGGAGATCTGCATGCACAAGAAGGACATCGGCCTGGCCATCCTCGTTCTGACTGTCGGCACCATCGTGACGTTGGTCAATCCGCGTTTCATCTCGCCGATCAATCTCGCCAATACCGCCAACCTCATCGGCTTGTTCGGGCTATTTTCGATCGCCCAGGCTTTCGTCATTGCGACCGCGGGGATCGAACTCTCGATCGGCTCAGTCATAGCCTTGCTTGGCGTCATCTTCATCGACCTGGTCGCGTCCCACGGCGTTCCTTGGCCGGTCGCCTTCGTGATTGTTCTGGCCCTGTCGGTGCTGATCGGCTTGCTGCATGGCTGGCTCATCACGCGGCTGAAGCTGCAGCCCTTCGTCGTCACGCTCTGTGGTCTGCTGATCTATCGCGGCGTTGCGCGCTTCTACACGAGAGACGGGACGGCTGGCTTCACTTTCGGGACAGATCTTCCGATGCTCGACTACCTGTTCGTCGGACGAACTGCGGGCGTTCCCCACTCAGTCATGGCCTTTGCCGTATTTGCGGTTTTGGCCTGGTTTCTCCTGCACCGGACCGTCTTCGGTCGTCATCTGCTCGCGGTTGGAAAGAATGAGGAGGCCGCTCGCTACTGCGGGATCAACACCAAGCGCGTGATCGTCACAGCCTATGTTCTCTGCGCCTTTCTGACGGGCGTCTCGGCGATTTTCTTCGCCATGTACACCAAGTCCGTCCAGCCCTCGTCGCATGGTAATTTCTACGAACTCTACGCGATTGCGGCTGCCGTCCTTGGTGGATTTTCCCTGCGGGGTGGGGAAGGCTCGATTGTCGGGGTGGTACTCGGGGTCATCTTGCTGCAGGTCCTCCAGAATCTCGTCAACCTGCTCGGCATTCCCTCGTCACTCAATTTCGCAGTCATGGGTGCGGTCATTCTCTTGGGCGTCATCACCGATACTCAGTTCCATGAATATCGGCAGAGGCGACATCACTCGGCCACGCGCTCGGCCCTGACAGCGGTTCCCGAAGGCCGCCGGTGAGCTTGTGACGGTGTGAAAGTTCCCAGACATTCGGCACGCCGCCTCGTTTCGCCACTTTCTCAGTCGATGTTTGATGCCGTTGGGACTGAGGCGCAGCCGGAATTTCCGGACAAAAATCTGAGTGTCCGAACTGAATTCTCGGTGGCTCGCCGGTATTTTACGAGCTTCGGCAACCCGCCGTCAAAGCAGACAGACTAGAGTCAAGCCACGAGAAAAAGGGGAAGCCCTCGTTGGTGTTTGGGCACTGTTTCGCTATCTTACGGCCGCACGGATGTTCGTTGGGGGGCAGACATGACAACGCTTGCACTGCACCATGTGTCGATCATTACCGCCGACCTGCAGAAATCACTTCCGTTTTACTGTGAGGTATTCGGTCTTTCTCAAATTCCTCGACCTGACTTTCCGGTAAAGGGAGCGTGGCTCGCCTGCGGCAGCTTGCAAGTCCACCTCGTCGTATATCCCGAAGGAACGTTCCGCCAAAGAACTACAGTTGACCGCAACGATTGGCACTTCGCGTTCCGGACCAATGACTTTGAGGCCACTCTCGAACGACTCGCGACCCTTGGCTTCCGCGAGGACCTGCCAGAAGACGATCCCAAGCACCTACTGGTTTCCCGCACTGGCCTGGCCGGTTTCCCACAGCTCTATCTCCGCGACCCCGACTTGAATGTCGTCGAGATCAATGGAGCAGCTTAGAAGCTCTGCCTGCGATATCGAAAACGAATAGATGACTGCTCCGAGCCGAACTCGGAGCAGATCAAGTATGGTGAGCTTGCAAAGCTAGGTTGCCAGCGGTCATTTCGTCCGCGCAGCTTGAAGAGCGTTTAGCTGCAGCTCGTTCGATCCGCAATGGAAAGCGAACGATATCGAACCGTTGGCCTAGATCGCGTTCAGCAGCGAGAACGAACGAATGCGTATGACACGGGGTGATCCCCAGCAGGACCAGAATAGGCCTGATCAGCTACCATCACCAACTTGGCGGAGCGCTCAGCTTGCATTTGGCACCTGCACCATGACGGTTCTGAGCTCATCCATTGTGAATGGCTTTGAAAGCTGCAACGCGTCCGTTATGCCGGAAGCGGCCTTCGCGGCACTGTCGCCACTGGCGAATATGATCCTGACGGTCGGCCATTTTTCTCGAACGATCCTCGCGAGATCCGTGCCAGTCATGCCTGGCAGCCCCACATCCGTCAGGAGCACGTCGATGCTCTTCTCGTCGAGAATCTGGATCGCCTCTTCGGCCGATCTTGCCTCGGCAACGTGGTGTCCCAGTTCTTCGACCATGTCGACGGTCGACATTAGGATCAGAGGCTCGTCCTCAACGACGAGAATTCGCATCTTCTCGGCAATGGTTTCGCTCGTTGGCTCGGCTACCGGGGCACGCGTCTTTTCAGCGGCCGCCTGATGCTCGCGCGCCAGCCGTTCGACGGCAATCTGATGCTGCTGTGCATTGCCAAGCACGTGGCGTACCTTGCGGGCCAGCGCTTCTCGCGTATACGGCTTGGACAAAAGCTCGACGCCGGCATCGAGCTTGCCGCCATGCACGATGGAGTTCTCGGTATAGCCCGAGGTATAGAGGATTGCCATTCGGGGGAAGAGCGCCTTGGCTTTCCGGGCGAGTTCGGTGCTCCGCATCGGACCCGGCATCACCACATCGGTGAAAAGAAGATCGATCTGCACGCCGCTGTTGACGATGGCGAATGCGGATTGTGCATCATGCGCCTTCAAGACGCGATATCCGAGATCGGCCAACAACGCGACAGATGTCTCGCGCACACCATCGTCGTCTTCAACGACGAGAACGGTTTCGGTGCCGCCCTTTGCGGGCACGGCGCTCAGATCCGTGAGGCTGTCCTCGACCTGATTGGTGCGCGGCATGTAAAGCTTCATCGTCGTGCCATGCCCTGCCTCGCTGTAGATTTTGAGGTGGCCGCCGGATTGCTTGATGAAGCCGTAAACCATGGACAGTCCAAGTCCACTGCCCTTGCCGTCCGATTTGGTTGTGAAGAAGGGCTCAAGCACATGCTCGATGATGTCGGGTGATATTCCCGATCCGGTATCGGTCACCGCGACCATCACATATTGCCCAGGGCGCACATCATCGTGTGTGCGGGCGTATTCATCATCGAGTACGGAGTTTGCGGCTTCGATCGTCAAGCGTCCGCGGCCTTCCATCGCATCGCGCGCATTGATCGCCAGGTTCAGGATCGCATTTTCGAGCTGGCTCGGATCGATAAGGGTATTCCAAAGACCACCCGAGACCACGGTCTCCAATTCGATCTCCTCGCCCAACGCGCGGCGAAGCATGTCATCCATGTTCTGGATCAGCCGGCGCACGTTAACGACCTTTGGCTCCAGCGGTTGCCGGCGTCCGAAGGCCAGGAGCTGTGAAGCAAGTTTCGCGCCGCGGGTAACTCCGGACAAGGCGTTCTGCAGGCGCTGTTCGGCGCGCGCATTGCCTTCGATATCCTTGGAGAGAAGCTGCAGGTTGCCGCCAACGACCTGAAGCAGATTGTTGAAGTCGTGTGCGACACCGCCCGTCAGGTTGCCGAGCGATTCCATTTTCTGTGCCTGCCTCAAGGCGAGCTGGACCGTTTCGCGTTCGACGGTTTCCTTCTCGAGTTCCAGCAGAGCCGTTCTCAGTTCGTAAGTACGCTGCTCCACCCTCTGCTCGAGTGTGTGGTTGAGGGTGTGGAGCTGTTCCTCCGCCCGCCTCTGATCGGTAACATCGAAACCATCGACAAAGATGCCGGTAACCTGACCAGCCTGATCAAAGATCGGCTGATAGATGAGGTTGATGAACCTCTCTTCCGGGCTCGTCGCGCCTTCGCGCCTAAGTTGAACCCGCAGGTTCCGTCCGATATAGGGTTTGCCCGACTGGAAGACGCCGTCCAGCAGCTCGAAGAACCCCTGTCCCTTCACCTCCGGAAGCGCTTGCCGCACGGTCAGGCCGAGCAACATGCGGTTCCCCACAAGCTGCAGATAGGCGTCGTTCACCAGCTCGAACACATGCTCGGGACCGCTGAGATTGCACATGAAACTAGGAGCCTGCTGGAAGAGTGCGCGCATGCGGTCGCGCTCGGCAGTGCGAAGCTCGACTTCGGAGGAGAGCTGACGGTTGAGCTGTTCCAGAGCGACGGCCGCACGCTCCCGCAGCTCTGCAGCTTCAGCCAGCGCCGCCGAGCGTCGCTTCTCCGACTCGAAGGATTCGGCACTGGCAAGGCGCGAACTGATCTGGCCGGCAATCAGCCTGAGGAAGTCCATGTACTCGTCGCTGACCGCGCGATGCGGATTGAGCCCGCTGATCAGCACGCCCCTTGCCTTGTCACCGCCTTGACCGATCAGTGGAACGACCGCAGCCTGCGTCGGTGCAGTTTGCCAGACCCCGCGCGGGACGTCGTCAGCGCCCGACAGTTCCACCAGCTCCACCGCCTGCTTGGTCCGGGCGTGTTCCAGACGCCATATCGTTTCTGCCTGACGGATCTCCGCAGGAAGTAGCGCATGACGATCTTCGGCGCCGCAGACCCACTGGCGGCGAGCAATTCCGTCCTCGTCGAAGATGTAGAGCGCGCTGAAGGGGAGATCATGCAGATTGTTGCTTAGTGCGTTTCGAGATGCGTCAAGAACCTCGCTTTCGATGTCGGCGGCAGCAAGGCCCGATGCGAGGGTGCGCAGTGTTGCCATGCGGCGCTCGCTGATGACCCGCTCGGTCTCTTCAGTGACGGCGCAAAACACGCCTTCCACTTTGCCGGTGTCTCCGATCAGCGGACTGTATGAAAAGGTGTGATAGGTCTCTTCGGGATATCCGCCGCGCTCTAGCAAAAGTAGAAGCGCCCTGTCCCAGGTCGCCTCGCCAGTATCATACACGGTCGCCAGCCGGCCCTTGATGTCCTCCCAGATCTCCGCCCAGAGAATCTGCGTCGGGACGGCGAGGGCGTTGGGATGCTTGTTGCCCAGCGTCGGCCGATAGGCATCGTTGTAGAAGAAGGCGATGTCCGGTCCCCAACCGAGCCACATTTCGAATTTCGAGGTGAGGAGCAAGCGGATGGCCACCTTTAGAGCCTCCGGCCACTGATCGGGCGATCCGAGCGAACTCGCAGCCCAATCGTGCCGTCGCATCAGTTGCGCCATCTCGCTCTCGCCGATGAAAATGTCCTGATGCAAAGCGGAAAAGTTGAGAGTCATGCTGCTTCCATGAAAATTCGCCACAGATTTCGGCCGCAATCAACTCTCTCGGCGGCGACTGGTTCCATGTCAGGGTCGATTTTCTTCACTTTTATCAGAGCTCTCGTCCAGAGCTGCGTGAGGATGTCGCTCAGACGGCAGGGTGTATTTCCAAAAAGGTTCCGGCCAAGGGACACCGATCACCTTTTGCGAACAGATCTCCTTGGGAAGGGTTTCCTCCATTCATCAACAACAGGAGGAAATCATGGACCACAGCAATCATGTCCGTCTCGCCGCCACCGAACTCACTCCCGCGATCCTGGAAGGTGCGACCGTATATGGTGCCGACGACCACAAAGTCGGTAAGGTCGATCATGTCCACGGCGCCGGTGCTGGCAGCCAGGCAATCATCGACGTCGGCGGCTTTCTCGGCATTGGAGCCAAGCCGGTGGCAGTGCCGCTGACGGATCTAGACTTCATGCGTGACGAAGATGGCGACGTCCATGCCGTCACATCGTGGACCAAGGATCAGCTCAAGGACATGCCTGAGCATCGCCACTGAGATGTCCGCAACAGTGTGACACGACGGATAAAGTTGAAGCCCGGCCACTGCGCCGGGCTTCATCGTCTTCGCCCTTGAGCCCGGCTTGCAGACCTTCGTGTCATTCCCATCTCGGTCTTAGGAGTGCGTATGTCGGAATTTCGATATCCATAAAGTGATGAGGTCACCCTCGATGTCGGCGCCGGAAGCATGCGCCGGCCCGTAACGCGGGAACCATTGAGGCAGTGGGAGGTTGGGCACTCGATACTTCACAACATTTGAATGGATATCCCAATGGCTACCGAAAAGACTTTGTCCGACCTGTTCCTTGATACGCTCAAGGACATCTATTTTGCCGAAAAGCAGATCCTGAAGGCTCTTCCGAAGATGGCGCGTGCTGCGCAGTCCGAAGAGGGCAAGGCTGGCTTCCTGCAGCACCGCGAGGAAACCCAAGGCCAGATCGAGCGTCTGGAGCAGATTTTCGAATTGCTGGGCAAGCCGGTTCGCGGCAAGACCTGCGAGGCCATCCAGGGCATCCTCGCCGAGGGCGAGGAGATCATGGAGGAATACAAGGGCACGGCTGCCCTCGATGCGGGTCTGATTTCATCGGCACAGGCTGTCGAGCATTATGAAATCGCCCGTTACGGCACGCTCAAGTCCTGGGCAAAGCAGCTCGGCCTGAAGGATGCGATCCCCTTGCTGGATGCCAATCTCCAGGAAGAGATTGCTACCGACCAGAAGCTGACAGCTCTGGGCGAGGCGTCGGCAAACGTCAAGAGCATGAAAAAGGCCAGCTGAGCTGCCTCCGATCACTGCGAGACCGCCCGCTTGAGGCGGTCTTTTGCTTTTCAAGCAGCTTTTCACCAATCCGAGCATGTGCTCCAGGAGTTCTCCATGGCCAAGACATCAACCCGTGGGTCCGTTGGGCCCAAGACTGTGACTGCCAAGATCCACGACCAGACGATGCAGCGCGGCGAAGGGGGCGAACTGCATCAGATCGCCGACGGTGATGCGCCCCTGCTGACCACCGCCCAGGGAGGTCCCGTTTCCGACGACCAGAATTCTCTGCGCGTAGGTGCACGCGGTCCCTTGGTCATGGACGATTTCCATTTCCGCGAGAAGATGTTTCACTTCGACCACGAGCGCATTCCCGAGCGTGTGGTCCACGCCCGCGGTTATGGCGCACACGGCTATTTCGAAACCTATGAATCCCTCGCTGCCTATACCAAGGCCGATCTCTTCCAGCGTCCCGGAGAGAAGACCGAAGCCTTTGTCCGTTTCTCCACCGTTGCCGGCAACAAGGGCTCCGCCGACCTTGCCCGCGATGTCCGCGGCTTCGCGGTCAAGCTCTACACCCAGGAGGGCAACTGGGATCTCGTCGGCAACAACATCCCGGTCTTCTTTATCCAGGATGCCATCAAGTTCCCGGACCTGATTCACGCCGCCAAGCAGGAGCCCGATCGGGCCTTCCCGCAGGCGCAGACCGCGCATGATACTTTCTGGGATTTCATCAGCCTGACGCCTGAAAGCATGAACATGGTCATGTGGATCATGTCAGATCGGACGATCCCGCGCTCCTTCCGCTTCATGGAGGGTTTCGGGGTTCACACCTTCCGGTTTGTCAACGCAAAGGACGAATCCACCTTCGTCAAGTTCCACTGGAAGCCGAAGCTGGGTCTGCAGTCGGTCGCCTGGAACGAAGCCGTGAAGATCAATGGTGCTGATCCGGATTTCCATCGCCGCGATCTCTGGCAATCCATCCAGTCCGGCAACTTTCCGGAATGGGAATTGCAGGTTCAATTGTTCGATCAGGAATTCGCCAACAGCTTCGATTTCGACGTGCTCGACCCGACGAAGATCATCCCCGAAGAAATACTGGCCCCTGTCGCCATCGGCAGGCTGGTGCTCGACCGCATGCCCGACAACTTCTTCGCGGAGACCGAGCAGGTCGCCTTCATGACGCAGAACGTGCCGCCCGGCATCGATTTCAGCAATGATCCGCTGCTGCAGGGCCGCAATTTCTCCTATCTCGACACGCAGCTGAAGCGTCTGGGCGGACCCAACTTCACCCATCTGCCGATCAATGCGCCCAAATGTCCCTTCGCGACCTTCCAGCAGGATGGCCACATGGCGATGCGCAACCCCGTCGGCAAGGTGAACTACCAGCCGAACTCCTTCGGCGTTGGCCCACGGGAATCGCCAACGCGCGGCTATCGTCATTTCCCTGCCGAAGAGCAGGGAACCAAGGCCCGCCTGCGCCCCGAAAGCTTTGCTGACCATTACAGCCAGGCCCGGCAATTCTATATCAGCCAGACACCGCCGGAGCAGCGCCATATCGCGGCTGCCCTGACCTTCGAGCTGAGCAAGGTGGAAACGGCCGTGATCCGCGAGCGCATGGTCTCGCATCTCCTGAACATCGATGAGACGCTCGCCAATACCGTGGCCCAGAAACTCGGCTTCCAGTCGATGCCCAAGCCTGCGGATGCTGCCATGCCGACGCGTCAGGATCTGGAGCCGGCACCGTCGCTCAGCATCGTGGAACGCGGGCCGCAACGCTTCGAAGGCCGCAAGCTCGGCATCCTGATCACGGATGGCGTAGATGCGAAGCTCCTGAAGGGGCTGACTGCCGCGATCACCAAGGAAAAGGCCGCCTTCGAGCTGATTGCGCCGAAGGTCGGCGGCGTCAAGGCGTCGGATGGGTCCTGGATCGAGGTCCACCACATGATCGACGGCGGACCATCGGTCCTCTTCGATGCCGTCGCGCTGCTGACATCGGCAGAGGCGATGGACGACCTCGTCAAGGAAGCGACCGCAAGGGACTTTGTCGCCGACGCCTTCCAGCACTGCAAGTTTATTGGTTACGACAAGTCCGCCATGCCGCTTCTCGATAAGGCCGGCATTGCGGATGCTCTCGATGAGGGGGTGATCGCGTTGCCCGGCGATGAGGGGCTGGACGGGTTCGTATCATCCCTCGGCAAGCTCAGGGTCTGGGGGAGGGAGCCTTCCGTGAAGCTGGGCAAAGCCTCCTCGCCCAAGTAACCGGTTCGGCCCCCGGCTCACGGGGGCCTACCATCCTCTCTGCTTCAGAGCGCGCGGGCCCGCGGGGCGTCGCTCGAAAGCAGGAGTGCCACCGCTTCGGTGATGCTGAAGTCATCATAGGGCTTGGGGAAGAAGCGACTCCCGCCCGGCAGCATGCTTTCTTCGACGATGGCCGCACCGGATGCGACGATCAGCTTCACGGGTGGCCAACGGTCACGAATGTAGTGGGACAGTTTGATACCGTCCATCGTCCCTGGCATCTGCACGTCGGTGAAGACGAGATCGATGTCGTCCCGTCCTTCAAGGATGCGGATCGCCTCGTCGGCGTCGCCCGCTTCCAGTGCTTCATAGCCCGCCGACAGCACGAGATCGACTGCGCTCATGCGGATTATCGCACTGTCTTCCACGATCAGGACGACCGCTTTGCCGTTCTTCATTGTTCACTCACTGTAAGAGAATGGCCGCAGTTCTGCAGCCTTGGGCGCTGGACCGATCTGCCCCTAGGCTGCGGGCGAAAACTCGGTGCGAAGGCCTGACGTTTCCCTATGTCTGATCGTCACCACCGTCCCTGGGGCAGCGTCGCTCACCGTCAATTCGCCTTCGAGATTCTTGACGAGTGCCTCGACAATACCGGTGCCTAACCCTGCCTTGGGCGCTTCGTTCCCGATGGGCATTCCAATTCCGTCGTCGGAAATGGAAAGGGTCCAGTCTTTGCCCGACGACTGATAGTTGATCTCGATCGTTCCATTCCGATCGTCGCTGAAGGCATGCTTCAGAGCATTGATCACAAGTTCGGTAACGATGAGACCGAGACTGATGGAGATATCCGCCGGGACGGTGCTGTCATCCACCGCCACCTGGATCGACAGCCGCTCGGGGTCCGCGATCATCGATGCGCCGAGACTTTGGCATAGCTGCGTGAAATAGGCACGTAACTCGACACTGCCGCCGGCGGAGGTGGAGAGCTGACGTTGCAGGGCTGCAATCGACATGATGCGTTGACGTGCGTCATGGAGATGCCCGCGGACTTCCTCCGACTGGACACGGCGCGCACTCTGCATGAGGACGCTGGCAATAATTTGCAGGCTGTTGGCGACCCGGTGCTGGACTTCCTGCAGAAGGATGGCCTTGTCGCGAACCAGGTCGTCTTTCAGACGAGCCTCGGCGCGCATGTCGGTCACGTCGGTGATGGCGACGAGCAGGCGAATATGCTCGAGGTCACCGTCGTCGAGCTTGCGTGCATTGATGATCAACTGTCGTGTTTTCAGGTCCAGCCGCTTCAGGTCGATCTCATAGGCATCGATGCTCGCACTGCCGTTGACGGTCGCCGTCAACAGAGACTCGAGCCTGGGCATGGCCCATTCCCCTTGCCCGAGCGCGCCGAGGCGCTTGCCGGCGACAGAGGACGGGTCGATCTCGAATGCCCGGCAAAAGGATGCACTCGCTGCGATGATGCTGAGATCAGCAGCCAGAAACAGGAGTGGTTCGTTGGAAGAGAACACCACGGCCAGCGTGCTGGCAGCTTCGAAATGCACTTTCGGTATCTGTGACATGGTAGGGCCCTCAAGGGCCGGAGACTCACGGCGCAAGTCATGCCTCGGCAGGAGCGTCAAAATAACCGATCAAGTCAATTTCAACACAGTCATGGTACCACACGTTGTGCGGACGCTTGCATCATTTATCCGAAATTTCGCTCAAGAAGCCTGAATCGCCTGGCATATTGCCAATTATCAAGCCCAAAGCGGAGTTGTTTGAAGAGGGCCAACCCTGAACGATTTGCTAGGGGCAATCAGAACGCATCCTTAGGTTGAGGGGCTCAGTCGCGTTACCTTTCCCGAAGATCGGTCCAGTTCGCCTGCCATATATACCTGGTCTTCAGCCATGCGAGGGGACAACTAGTGCGCCAAATCACTCACCCGCATTCTCAATGTCACAACGACCCCTCCCGCGGTCCAATCATATACGATTGACCCACCGAGATGACCGCCCACGGTTCGTTGAAGCAGCTTGCTGCCATACCCCTCAGGTGAATTTTTAGGGACTTCCGCGCAGCCTTGCTCGCTCCACAGGATCTCCACATCCTCCTCGACGGTAGAGCCGGAGATGTCGAGCAGGCCCTGCTCGGCCGATAACGCACCGTATTTCAGCGAATTGGTTGCCAGCTCGTGGATCACGAGGGCAAGGCTCGTGGCCGCCTTCTCTCCGATCCCCATACGAGGAACGGCAACACGAATACGACCTGCAAAGGCGCTCAGGTCGTCATATGGCGCCAAGAGCACCGAAAACAGATCGCCGAGCAAAGCGGCACTTCCCTGGCCATTGGGGAGGGGCCTGACCAGATCATGCGCCCGCCCCAGCGCCGTCAGCCTCTGCGTCAGTTGCTTCGCCATTTCCTCTTTCGTCTCGGTCGTCCGCGACGTGATCGTCGTCAGGCCGGCCGCCAGAGCAAGGAGATTCTTCACCCGATGGCTCATTTCGCCGGCAAGTAGCTCGTGACCCTCTTCCGCTTGCTTACGCCCCGTCACATCGAGAAAGATGCCCGTCATTTTCTGAGCTGCGGCGTCTGCGTTACTCCCCAGGCCGCGCGCAGAAATCCACCGCACCTCTGATGCGCTCGTCAATATTCTGAAATCGATCTCGAACTGACCTTCGACGACACGTGTGGCAACGAAGGCCGCCCTGACGCGGTCCCGGTCGGCAGGATGCACTTGGGCTGACAGGTGTTCGAATGTAAGCTCGTTTCCTGGGGGAAGGTCCCAGAGCTCGAAGCCTTTGGCATCCATAACGAATTCGTCGTTTTCAACAATCCACGTCCAGAGAGCGACCCCGGCAGAATCGATTGCACTGCGGAGCGCGCGCGCATCCCAGTCAGCATGAATTGGACTGTTGTTGTTCAAACGAAGCTCTCCCGCGCAACGGTGCAGCTCATCAATCCACAATCCGTGGATGACCCTACCGCTAAAAGCCCGTCAGTGACAGTCGGTTCCGTTGGTCGCACATCGCCGCCATGCGCATTGATCTTCTGAGACGACGCGTCGGTCGGAAAAGCGAGCCATGGAAAGCGAGCCGATGGCGGAACTTTACTCACGCCGTCGTGTTCTTGCTCCGAGACCTAGCAACCAGGTCTGCAAAAAGGAAAACCCATGAAAAAGATGATTTTCGCGGCGGCGCTCGTGTGCGCCTCGGCCGTGGCTGCCTATGCTCAGACCACGACAGTTCCGGCAACGGATGGCGACACGCCAGCCGTAGCGACCCCGGACACACCGAGTGCGGCCGCCCCTGTAGAAGGCGCCAATTCCTTCACGGAAGCCCAGGCAATGGAGCGCATTGAAGCGGCCGGTTACACCGGCATTGCCGACCTCAAACTGGACGACAAGGGCGTCTGGCAGGCCACTGCGATGAAGGACGGCAAGTCCATGTCCGTGGCCATGGACTACCAGGGCAACGTCGTCTCGAAATAATTCTGCGGAAACGCACAGAAAGGTCATCCCTATGAAAACCGTTACCGGACTTTTTGACAACTACAATGATGCGAGCGCAGCCGTCAGTGCACTGGAAGCCCGTGGTGTCCCGTCTGATGACATCAGCATCGTTTCCAACAATGCCGACAACCGCCACAAGCATGAAGACAACGACAATGGCGCTGCTGAAGGCGCTGGCACGGGTGCCGGTATTGGCGCCGTGGTCGGTGGCGCAGGCGGTCTTCTCACTGGCCTTGGCATTATGGCCATTCCTGGTGTCGGCCCGGTCGTTGCAGCCGGCTGGCTTGCCGCGACTGCTGCAGGCGCACTTGCTGGCGCGGTTGCCGGTGGTGCTGCCGGTGGCCTCATCGGCGCTCTGACCGATTCCGGCGTGCCGGAAGACGAGGCCCATGTCTACGCGGAAGGTGTTCGCCGCGGCGGCACGCTCGTTACCGCTCGCGTGGATGACGGTATGGAAACCGAAGCCGAAATGATCCTCAAGCAGTCCAACCGTATCGACCCGATGGCGCGCCGTCAGGCCTACTCGGAGCAGGGTTGGACGAAGTTCGATCACTCCGCTGATCCTTACGGCCCGGCCGAAATCGAACAGGAGCGCGAACGCTATAAGGTCCGCACTCTCTGACGAGTAAACATCGGGGATCGGCTCACGCCGGTCCTCGAATTCATTTAGAAGATCATTTATCACCAGGGATGTCGGTTGGCTTTCCGGAACACTGAAAGTCATCCATGCGAAGCATTTCCGATACGATCGAGCGGCTCGCCCGAGCCCGCGCCCGCGCGCAGACTTCAGGCGCCACTGTCCAGGCGAACACGCTGACCAGGCTGGACGACCCCCCGCGAAACCCCGGCAATCTCTCGGGCTGGTATCAGTGCCCGGACAGTCCGGCTTCTCCTCCCGCTCTCGTGGTCGTCCTGCATGGCTGCACGCAGACTGCAGCCGCCTATGATCATGGCTCCGGTTGGTCGCGTCTTGCCGACGACTACGGTTTTGCGGTCCTCTTCCCGGAACAGACCCGCCAGAACAATGCCAATCTGTGCTTCAACTGGTTCCAGAGCGATGACGTCACCCGCGACAAGGGCGAGGTCCTGTCGATCCGTGAGATGATCGCCACGATGATCGACGTTCACGGTGTCGATCCGCGCCGTGTCTTCGTCACCGGCCTGTCGGCAGGTGGCGCCATGGCCATTGCACTTCTCGCCTCCTATCCGGAGGTTTTCGCCGGTGGTGCGATCATCGCTGGCCTTCCCTTCGGCGTTGCCTCCACTGTTCCCGAAGCATTCGACCGGATGCGGGGACATGGCTTGCCGTCCTCGACGACGCTCGACGCCAAGCTCAGAAGTGCCTCGCAACATGAAGGACCCTGGCCAACCGTCTCGGTATGGCACGGAACGACCGACAACACCGTCGCGGAAGCAAATGCACAGGCGATCGTCGATCAGTGGCGGGGCGTTCACGGCGCCGAGGCCGGATTGAGCCAGGCACAGGTCGTCGATGGTCACAGGCTCGAAACCTGGCAAGATGCATCCGGCAGGGTCGCCATCGAACACTACCGGATTGCCGGAATGGGTCACGGAACGCCGGTCGATGCGGCGTCCGGATATGGTCGACCTGCCGCACACATGCTCGAAGTCGGCATGTCGTCGACCGTTCACATCGCACGCGGTTGGGGGCTGACCCCATCCTTCGAGCGGAAAGCCGCACCTGTTGCAACTTCGAACAGTCCAGCTGCTCCAAACCAACCCCGACGGCCACAGACGCCTGATGGAATTCAGGAGGTCATCGAGGATGCGTTGAGAGCCGCAGGGCTGATGAAGTGAATCTTGCAGCCAATGAATGCGCGCGACAGCATTAATTCCCGTGTTCCCGGAACTTCCTGGCTCCCCACAGGTTGCCCACCATAACGTCCTGCGAGACTTGCCCGCGCCTGGCGCCGGTCGTCCGCGATAGAAAGACAAGTCCATGATGAGATTTTCTGCCTGGTCCATGGCGGCCGCTTCGGCGCTCGTCTTCGCATCTGGAAGCTTTGCCCATGCCGATGAAACGGCCTTTCTGAAATCGATAGCCGGAAGCTGGAATGGCGAAGGCACGGTCAAGGTTCGAGCCAACTCGCCGACGATCAACGTGACCTGCCAATTCACCTCCGACACCACGTCGCAGTCGTTGTCGCTTGGCGGGAAATGCACGAGCCTCGCCATATTCTCGCGCAACATCAGCGCTGACCTCAAGGCCACGGGATCGCAATATGCAGGTTCCTATGTCGGGGCCGGCACCGGCACTGCCGGACTGGACGGGCAGCGGGACGGGGATACCATCAATCTCGGCATCACCTGGGCCAAAGAAGTCAATGGCGATCGTCGCGCTCAGATGACGATCGAAAAGGTCGGCGACTCTGGGATGCGGCTGACAACGGTCGATACGGATCCTAAGACCGGCGAGTCGATCGTCACCAGCCGCATTGATCTGCGTCGCGGTTGAGGCACTCCACGTAACCTCGTCCGTTGCCTAGCAAGCCCGTGCGATGCCCTGTCGCCGGGCTTTCTGGCCTGGTTGATCAATCCCCATCTACAAGGGGCAGGGCAGTTGCGGCCGGGCAGGCTCAACGGCGGCGGCATGCATCCCGGCATGTGTCCCATGTATCCCGCAATCGGTCCGGAACCTTCTACCGGCGATCCCGTTGACCGGACTGCGAAGAAATTACTTCCACATCCGCGAGAGCGACGATCTGGAGCTTGATGTCGAAGGCATCGAGTTTTCGGACGATGCCGCCGCCCGGATCGGAGCCATATCCGCTGCGAAGGAGATGGGTATGGAGGCAGTTGTTTGCGACATGAGCATAGACGGCCGCCAGCTGGAGATCATGTCTGCCGGCGGTGACCTTGTCGCGGTGGTGTCCCTGCAGTCGGTCATCACGATCTGATCTCTGCCTTGCAGCTTCGGCAGTGTGCTTTTTACGCGGCGAGGCACCGCAGATGTCCGTCTGTCGACCACCTGTCCGTCGGCTCCTGCAGCCGTTTTGACCTAATCTGGAGGAACAGTCCTTGATCGACGCAAGACAAATCACAGCTGCCCGGGCCCTGCTTGGTCTCACACAGGAGGAATTGGCCGATCGTGCGCGGCTGACCATTCCTGCCATGCAGGCACTCGAGGCAGGGTCGGGTCGTATCGATGATAAGGAAAATGCCGCCGCCGCGGTCAGGGCAGCGCTCGAAGGTGCGGGGATAAACTTCATCGACGAACGCGCCACCAGCGCTGCAGGTGGCATCGGCGTGCGTCTCGCGGTGCCCACGGCCTCGATCGACACCGACGAGCAACAAACCGTGCAATATCCGGAAATGGCCACAAACGGGCCTTTCGGCGCCGGCGGGTGAACCATCCGAGGCGCGGGAGGTTTGCCAACCGGAGTTCCGCTTGTGGAAATCGAGTTCACCCGCCTCCGTGTTGCGCTCTGCCTGCGGAGACACATCCGAGATGAATCGACCTTGTGATGGCTGATCAGCGGGTCGCGGTCGCGAACCGGGTGAGGACGACACCAGACCTCGAAGACTGCCGTCTCGCATTTGAGAGCCGCGCAGAAGGAAAACGCTAGAATGTCTATCCAAAGAGCCAGTTTTTACGTGCTCCTGGTGATCGTGACGATTGCCTTCGTGTGGCTGCTCATTCCCTACTATAATGCGGTCCTCTGGGCCGTTATCCTCGCAATCCTGTTCTTTCCCGTTCACAGACGGCTCGAACGAATGGTTGGTGGGCGTTCCACGATCGCGGCACTGCTGACCCTTCTTTTATGCGTCTGCCTCGTCATCCTGCCTGCGCTGGGCATCCTGGCCTCGCTCATCCAGGAAGGCACCAGCCTCTACCAGCGCATCAGCAGCAACGAAATCGACCTGAACGCGCATCTCTTGCGTCTGCAGTCCATCCTGCCTGCATTCCTCGACAACTGGCTGACCTCGCTCAAGCTCGAGGGCTTTGCCGAAGTGTGGACGAAGCTCTCGTCCGGCTTCATGGAGGCAGGCCAGTCGATCGCCGGCGGGGTGTTGAGCTTCGGACAGAACACGCTGCAGTTCTTCATCAGCCTGGGACTGATGCTCTATCTGCTCTTCTTCCTGTTCCGCGACGGCGCGTCATTGGGGAGAACCTTGCGACACTCCATTCCGCTCAGTGACGATTATACGCGCCAGTTCGTCGACAAGTTCGCAGCCGTCGTCCGCGCCACCGTGCGCGGCAATGTGATCATCGCGATCACACAAGGCCTGATCGGCGGTCTGAGCTTCTGGGCACTGGGCATCGAGGCAGCACTGCTCTGGGGCGTCGTCATGACTTTCCTGTCGATGCTGCCTGCCATCGGTGCCGCGATCGTCTGGGTGCCGGCGGCGATTTGGCTCTTCCTCATTGGCGCGTGGATCAAGGGCATTTTGATGGTGGTGATCGGAGCCTTCGTGATCGGGCTGATCGACAATCTCCTCCGTCCTCCGCTGGTCGGCCAGGGCACGCGGCTGCCGGACTATGTCGTCCTGATTTCGACCGTCGGCGGAATTTCCCTCTTCGGCCTCAGTGGCTTCGTCATCGGCCCCCTGATCGCTGCCCTTTTCATCTCCGCATGGTCTCTGTTCACGTTGCAACAGCAGGAGCCGACATCGGAGTCGGTCCGTCCGACGATCGAGAAGCGAGGCTATTGATGCGCAAGGAACGTGTCTGAAAATCTGAAAAGTGCACGTGCCCGTCTGCGGAGCTAAACCGTTTCCACCGGAATTCCGCAGCTCCTGAAAAGCTGGCGGATAGTGATATTCGAGCTCTGTGACGCATTCGCAGCCGATGTTGTCAGGTCTCGTAGCACTCCCTGAGCACGAGCCCCCAGCCGGTTTTCTGGTGCCCTGGCTCGGGGCCGACGTCAACGTGGCGGGAGAACGCCACTTATGTCCCCGCCCCGGCGCTGCTTACGGCTGATATTGGCGTTATCGGATGAGATGCATGGCGTAAGCAAAGACTGACCATCGTTGAGCCCGGATGGTTGCCAGTTTGCGCCCTGGGCCGCCCATCACCTGTTGGACCTCTTCATCCGATGACAGAAGCGGGCATGCCCAGCAAGAACTCTGGAAAGGGTAGGTGCCAGCCATTCACATCGTTGGGCTTATAACGATGGTCCTCGTCTCGCGGGCAACACAGCCGATGATCCGGTCCGCCAAGCTCGCAGCTTGGGCGGCAATTTCCGGGACGCCTGTCAGTTCACCGAATGCCGGGCGAGCGGGAGGCCCGCCGACGAAGAGCGTGGAGTTCGGGGTTCCGGCAATAGTGAGGGCTCTGCCGGCAAAATCGCAAGCGAGGCCGAGACCAAGCGGATCCGATTGGATGAATCCATCCCTTTGCATGCCGAGCAGAAACCGCTGATGGGCCGCATAGTCCCGGAAATCAGGGCCTGTCGCCAGGAGGATGTGGCTGCAACGAAACTCCGTCCTTCCTTCTCGAGTCTCCAGCCCCGCAAGAAGTCCTTGTCTGTCATCAGTGATGGACACGAGATCGCCCGTTTCCAATCTGACCCGACTATTGTCGATGCCCTGTCCGAGGATGGCGGCCCCTTGGGGTGGCATGCGATACCGATTAACATCGTACCAACGACGAAGGCGTCCGAGGAATTTTTGTCTCTCGCGCATCGGCAGCGCTTGCCACAACGACGGTGCATGCTGACGCAGAGCATCGAACACGGACTGCCAGGGTATGCCCTGCGCCTGCGCATCTCTGATCGTCGCTCGCACCTTCGATAAAAGCTTTTTGGCCGACGTGAGGTCGGTGCTGCTGAAGTCACCAAAGGGGGAAAAGCCACCGCCAGCATGCGGTCTCGGCATAAGGCCGGTGCGGGAGAGAAGGCTGACGGTCCCGGTGTGGCCAAGGGCCTTCAGGCGGCAGAGGGCGTCAATGGCGGTGAGGCCGGAGCCGACGATAAGAACGGGATCGCACTTGCCGATAGCATTGAAGGCATCAGCGGCAAGGACGTCCTTAATACGGCTCGTCGCGGAAGCACTCAGCTTGTCGACGACAGGCGGCCTAGAGGCGGGTGGATGCCCGGTCGCGAGGATCAGAATGTCGGCCAGGACGGAAGTGCCATCAGCCCCGGAGATCCGCCACTGATCGCTCTGGCGTTCAACCACCCGCACGGCATGGCGGATGTGTCGGATTGCGCCACTGTCGAGATGGGGCGGAAGTTGTGCCTGCATGGAACCGTCCGAAATCGCGGCGCCGAGCAAAGATGCCTTCCGGGGTCACTGCCTGTGGATCGACGGTGAGCGTTCCGCTGGTCTGCAGCCAGTCGAGGAAGGCTGTCGGCGCGCCGGGGATCGCGCGCATTCTGTGTGCCGCGACATTCAGGCGGACATCGATGTTCTTGACATCATAGGCAAGGCCAGATTTGGGCCGACGTCAACATGCCGGGAGAGCGGCAATTATTTCCGCTCACAAGACAGATATTGTCATTACTCAGCGAGATCTGCACGGCCCAGATTTTTCAGCGTGCGACCAGAAGATCTGCCGGATAGCCGCAAGCAGTGGAGGCGCTGACGCGAGTTCTTCGCATTCTCTAGGCAGACCTTTGAGCCAAGAGGTCCAAGCACTCAGAATTTCCTCGATCCCTATCAACCGCCTACTTGTGTCGTTTCCGCCCGCACCGCTCCGACATTTCAAAACGTTACTAACTGACGGCCCTCCACAAGCATGTCGCGGAGAGAGGCATGGCCGTGATCTTCAGTCAGAAAGGTTATCCCTTCCGCGTGGAGCGCATCGGCAACGCCGTAGGCTCTGGCGCAGTAGCCGCACACTCCACGCAGGGCTGGGGCGGCTTTGGTCCAGGCGCGATGCAGCTCGTGTTTGGGATCAAGCACCGCTGCCAAGGTCGCACTGCCGCCGCCGTCGAAGATGAGAGCTACGTCGTCGCCGTGGGCCAGAAGTTCGGCAACAAAGCCGAAAGCGCGGTAGGCGCGGCTGGCCGCCTCCTGGGTCACATTCGAGTACACGACCACAGCGACCTTGTGTGCCATACTCGACGCCTGGGTCTCGGTGGTGGAACTTGTCTGAGTTTCCTGCATGATATGTTCCTCTATTCGTTGGTTGCTTCTGCGAGACTAAGCGTTGCAGCAATTCCGCGCTGGACGGCGGGTCTGCGCTCCATGGCAGTATACCAGCGGGCGAGGTTTGCGCGCGTATCGAAGGTGATACCCGCAAATTCCCGTCGCCAGAACCAGCCGAAATGCGCTATGTCGGCGATCGTCATTTCATCGCCAGCAAACCATTCGTTCGCGCCAAGATGTGCGTCGATAAGAACTGCAAGTCTATTGGCTTCAGCTTGGTAACGCGCGATGGCGGGCTCGTTACGGTTTGGGGCTAGCTTCTGCCAATAGCCGGATTGGCCAAATGCGGGTCCGGTGCCCGACAGTTGCACAAAGAGCCATTCGATTGTCTTCGTACGCTTGGCCGGCTCGGTGGAAAGGAGGCGGCCGGTCCTTTCGGCGAGATGCATCAATATCGCACCCGACTCCGCAATTCTCAGATCGCCGTCAACGAGCAGTGGCACCTTACCGTTCGGGTTTAGAGCCAGAAAGTCCGTCGACTTCTGTTCGCCCTGGCGGATGTCCACGCGGTGGAGATGATAGGCCAGTCCGATTTCCTCAAGAGCAATCGGGATCTTCACGGAGTTCGGGGTCGAGAAGGCATAAACGGTGAGCATCCAGGGCTCCTTCCAAAGCTGAACGAATTGTCTGATGAGGCATCTGGCCTGCCGATGACGAGGATCACTCCGTGAGATTGGGCACGAAGGATACTTGGCCTGCCTCTTCCGGCTGCGCAGCTCGTTGAACCTTGGCATGCACAGCCGGAAGCCATGCCATAGCTCATGCGGTAGCGAGGGCCATTTCGAGTTTGGGTGCCGCAGGAAAGTCAACGGGCACATTGGTGTTCGCATGTAGGTAGTTGGTCACCGTCTTGTCCCCGATGGTCACGATGGCATCGACCAGGTTCTCGATTGTCCAGCCCTCTGCAAAGAAGGCCTCGATCAGCATCTGATCGCCATGACCCCGGTTTTCGGCGATCGATCGTGTCAGGCGCGCCAGAGCATCGAGCTTGCGGTCAAACGAAGCACGGCCCGAGCGGATCTCGAGAATCTGAGCGTCGGTGAAGCCGTTCATTTTGCCAAGAACGGTGTGGGCCGCCAGGCAGTATTCGCATCCGTTTACCTGGCTCACGACCAGGTTCACCACTTCCCGCGACTTTGCATTGATCGATGATTTCGCTGACTGCAGCGTCAGATATGCGCCGAGCGCGTTCTCGGAATGGGCCAGCGTTGCGTAGAGGTTCGGAACAAACCCAAGCTGCTTCTTCAGGGCGTCGAAGAGACCCTGGTTGGCAGGGCTGACGTCGTTACGGCTCGGAACGGTGATCGTTGTCATGTTGCTAAGTCTCCGGTTGCTCGGCCCGGCCCTCTGCCGTTCCTGATGAAACCAAGATGCATCATTCCAAAATGAGATATAATGTGGATTGATTGCAGAACATTCATGCGTAGAGTGTATGAATGTCCGATACGCTCTCGCTCTTCCGAACCTTCGTCCGTGTCGTTGAGGCTGGATCCTTCACGGCCGTGGCGGAAGAAATGAACACGTCGCAGCCGACGATCTCGCGTCAGGTGGCTGCCCTGGAGGATCACCTTGGCTGCTTGCTGCTCCAGAGGACGACGCGCGCTCTTGTCCTGACGGATGACGGACGGACCTTTTATGAAGCAGCGCTCACGGCGCTGGACGCGGCTACGCAGGCCGAAAGCGCAGTTGGGCGCCTGAGGGGACACGCGACTGGGCGTTTGCGTCTCGCCGTGCCAGGAGTTTTCGGGCGACTTCATGTCATCCCCCGCCTGCCGGCGTTTCTGGAACGGCACCCAGAGATCGAGGTCGATCTGGTCATGCACGATCGTTTCACCGATCTGATCGAGGAAGGCATTGATCTCGCATTGCGCGTCGGACCTGTGAAGGATTCAGGGCTGGTGGCGAGAACGGTCGGCGTGTCCCGGCGAAGCGTTCTGGCTGCACCGTCGTATCTTGAGCGCTATGGCGCCCCAGCTCATCCGAGCGATTTACAGGCTCATCGTTGCATCATGTATTCCGGCCTGGCGGCTGGCCGCGTTTGGGGCTTTGAGGGACCAGAGGGACATCTGGATGTGCCGATTTCAGGCCAGTTCAGCGTCGATAACACCGAAGGTGTCCGTGCGGCCGTGCTCGAGGGGATGGGGATCGGCTATGTCCCAATCTGGCATTTCGTTGATAATGAGATCGAGAGTGGCCGTCTTGCTCTGCTTTTGAGCGACTATGAGGCAACGCCGCTTCCGATCAGCGCTGTTTATCCGTCCCGCCGATATCTTGCGCCGAAAGTTCGCGCGGCAATCGACTACTTCGCTGCAGAGTTTCGAGCCGATCCGAAGCTGAGCCCCGCGGCTCGTTGACCTGTCAACGCGGCGAGACCCTGTTCTGTGGAGACGCTGCTCGTGGACGCGTGCTGAAAATTTGCCGCGAGAATTTTTCTGTCGTCCCCTGTAACGCCGCTGGCCGAGGAACGTCTAACCGACAGATCAAGCCGTATTGACAATGGTCAGTCCATCTACGGCTTACAGGGGAGCTCTGAGCGTGCGAAAACCCACATGCATGATCGTGACAGGTGCGGCTGGTAATCTCGGGCGAGCGACGGCTCTCAGGCTCGCCGGTCAGGGTCTGAACCTCGTCTGCGTAGATCGAACGGCCGAGGCCTTGAACGCCATGGTTCAGACCCTCCCTGCAAACGCGAACGTTCTGACATTTGCAGGCGCCGACTTGAGCAACCCGGCTGTGGCTCAAGCCATGGTCGAGGCGGCGACAGATTCGTTCGGCGGCGTTGACGGTCTCATCAATACGGTCGGTGGCTTTGCGACCGGGCCAGTTAATGGCGATGCTCTCGATCAGTGGGACTTGATGTTGAACCTGAATGCTCGGGTTGCTCTCGTGACGTCGATCGCAGTCCTACCCACCATGCAGGCCGCCCGATACGGTCGGATCGTGCATATCGCAGCAGCGCCCGGCTTGAAGGCCGGTGCCAACCAGGCTGCCTATGCTGCGTCAAAAGCTGCGGTGCTTCGCCTGACGGAGAGCATCGCGGCAATCGCATCACGGCAAACTGCATCCTGCCCGGCACGATCGATACGCCGCAAAATCGCGCAGCCATGCCGGATGCCAAAGTCTCCGACTGGGTTTCTCCCGATGCGATAGCCCGACTGATAGCCTTTCTCGTCTCTTCCGAGGCTGCCGTTGTCACAGGCGCTGCCATTCCCGCAACCGGGTTGGAATGAGGGTAAGGCCATGGCTGCTTTCGCCGATCCAGCGCAGTTCCTCCTTTTTTTGTGGGGTACGCCGGGTCTTATTGTCGCCGTAGCATTTCTGGCTGTCGGCATCGACCGGATCGACCACGCAGCCGCGGGTGCCTATACGTTTCGACCGCTGCTAATCCCGGGCTTGATCCTGTTGTGGCCGCTGGTCGTCTGGCGATGGGTTGTGCTTGTTCGACACCAGGGAGAGTAGCGGCATGCAGCGCGCTCATAGAAAAGCCCATGCGTGGATATGGACGATATTGGCAATCTCCCTGCCTTTGCTCCTCGCTCTGGCATTTACGTCGACAACCCGGCTCTCCCCCGATGCCCCATCCATCAAGCTCGAGACATCCGTAGGGCAGGCCCAGCCATGAGCACGGCATACAAACCTGTCGGCTGGAACCGCAATAAGCTGATCTACGACGCGGTCCTCTTGGCCGGCGTGGTTGTCTATATTCTTCTTTATCTCAAGCTTGCGCCGCTTCTCTCACCCTCCGTGCGCGCGGTTGATACGCCGATCTTACGCATGCGTGCCTTCGGCTCGTTGGCCTTTCTGTTGCTGACCGTTGTGCTGGCCATGGGCCCGCTCGCGAGGCTCGATCCGCGTTTCCTACCTTTACTCTACAACCGTCGCCATTTCGGCGTGCTCACCGCGGCCGTCGCGTTCACCCATGCCATGTTCGTGCTCGACTGGTACTTTGCCTTCAGCGCGACGCCAAAGCTGACGGCCCTGTTAACCAGCAACACGAGCTTTGGCAGTCTGGCAGGTTTCCCGTTCGAAGTGTTCGGCGTCTTCGCTCTCGTGATCCTGATCGTCTTGGCTGCAACGAGCCATGACTTTTGGCTGTCCTTCCTGTCGCCCCCCGTCTGGAAAGCGATCCACATGAGTGTCTATGCAGCCTATGCCGCAGCCGTGCTGCATGTAGGCCTGGGTGCCGTAATCGGTGGATCCAGTCCGATGGCGGCTGTGTTTCTAAGCGCAGGTCTGGTCGCGCTTTCGGTGCTTCATCTGCTGGCAGGGCGCCAGGAGAAAGCGATCGACGAGGCGGTCCCTCGGATCGAAGCGGAGACAGGTTGGGTAGACGTTGGCGACCTACACGAAATCGAGGAAGGTCGGGCCATCATCGGAGTGTTGCCACAGGGCGAACGCGTTGCCGTCTTTCGCTTCAAGGACCGGTTGTCGGCTCTTTCCAATCTGTGTTCACATCAGAATGGTCCAATCGGGGAGGGCAAGATCGTTTTGGGTTTTGCGACCTGTCCCTGGCACGGCTACCAGTATCGTCTGGAGGATGGCTGCGCGCCGCCACCATTTCGCGAGCGTGTGCGCAAGTATCGTGTGAAAGTCGTTGGAACGCGGGTCCTCGTTGATCCGGTTGCAGTGCCGCTTGGGACAAGGATCGAGCCGCTCCCGGTTGCCGATGCTTTGTCCGTTCAGTCTTCGTCAACGCCGATGACAAGGATTTCGCCATGATGTCCCGGCCGCCGGACCCCGGCTTTTTCATAGGCTATTCAAAGAAGATCCCGCCTGCGGTGGCGCAGTGCGTTCTGTTGTTCGGGGTGTTCTTTCTCTTGGGCCTGGGCACTGCTTCTTTGGCTTTGTCCCTGTCCACGCCACATCCGGGTTCAGGTGGCTATGTCGACGAATTGCGTGGCGGGCATTTGACAGGTGTTCTCGAGACGCTGCCCTATCCGATCCTGCGTGTGCCGGCTCAGAATGGCAGCGGTCCACGGGCCATCATGCTGTCGGGCCAAGGCAAGGCCGGTGTCGCAAAGGATGCCGATCCGCTTGCCGGGCAATGGGCGCAGGTCTCCGGCATCTTCGTAAAACGCGGTGACCTTGACATGCTACTGGTCGGAGGGCGTGAGGGATTGGTGGGCGCTGAACCACCCGAAGATGCGTCTCAGCCCAAGGCTGGAGTGCCACTCGGCCGATGGCGTCTCACGGGCGAGATCTGCGATGGCAAATGTTACGCCGGAGCTATGCGGCCGGGAACTGGCCTTTCGCACAAGGCATGTGCGAACCTCTGCATAACTGGGGGCGTGCCACCCGTTTTCGTAACGACCTCACCGGTGGAGGGGCACGAGTTTTTGTTGATGGCAGGGGTCGACGGTGGCCCCCTGCCGCGTGCACTTCTGGATCGGACAGGCCTGCTAGTCGAGCTTGAGGGAGAAATCGAGCAGCGTGACGATCTCCTGATCTTCAGGGTGGATACAAGTGGCAAAGACGGGATGGGTTCGTGAGCCAGAACCATCGGCCATCTGCCCTGCGCCATCTGTCTGGCCTCGCCCTGGTCGCCGGCCTCGTCTGGCTACTTGCTCTCCTGTGGTCCTCAAGCCCGATGTTCCTGCGCGGCACGATCTTTCAGGAGCTCTCCGTGATCGCCTATGTCGTTGCCGCCTTCGGGCTTCTTGCATTGGCCGAACGGATCTTCGGTGGGAGGACCAAAGGCTAAGTTATCTGCCGGCCTTAGTCCGCATCAGGTTTCAGTAAGCGCATGACGGCCTCTCGATCCGCGTCGAGATGCGGCGGGCGACTCCGATATGTCACCGGGGTCACCGACATCTTGATTGGATTGCCGAGCAGACGAAGCGGAGCCTCGGTTTCGTCGCCTGGCAGTTCCACCACCATTTCTCGCGCGAGCGTGTGCGGATCGGTCAAAACGGTATCGATCGTCGCGACGCGGCCCGCCGGCACTCCAACGCTAAGCAGACGTTGCTCCCAGGATAGGGCGGTGTCTTTTGAGATTTCCGCCTGGATTAACGCCTGAAGGTCTTCAAGGTTGGCGAGCCTGTCTCTGTTTCTGCGGAACCTCGCGTCCATGGCGATGTCCGCAAGTCCGATCGCCTCGGCAAAGCGGGCGAATTGCTGATCGTTCCCGACCGCAACGGCCAGATACTCGTCGGACGCTGCAAAGGTCTGATACGGCGCAATGTTCGGATGCGCGTTGCCGAGACGCTTGGGCACGCGGCCAGAAACCAGATGATTTGTTGCCGCGTTGATAAGCCAGGCAACCTGGCTGTCGTACAGGGCAAGGTCGATGTGCTGGCCTTCACCGGTACGGTCGCGATGTCTGAGGGCTGCCAGCACGCCAACGGTCGCATACATGCCGCACATGACATCGGCGATCCCCACACCGACCTTCACGGGCTGGCCGCTCTTCGCATCGGGGTCGCCGGTGATGCTCATGATGCCACCCATGGCCTGGATCAGGAAATCATAGCCGATGCGGTCCGAATAGGGACCAGTCTGGCCAAAACCTGATATCGAGCACCAGACGATATCAGGCTTGATCTGTCTCAGGTCCTCATAGCCGATGCCGCGGCGGGCCAGATCGCCAGGCTTGTAGTTCTCAACCACGACATCCGAAATGGCCACAAGCCGACGCAGCAAAGCAACGCCGTCCTCGGTTCCGATATCGATGGCGATCGATTTCTTGTTCCTGTTTGCACAAAGGAAATAGGCGCTCAGATCACTGTCATTTCCCTCTGCATCGGGCAAGAAGGGTGGTCCCCAACTGCGCGTATCATCGCCAACTTCGGGTTTTTCGACCTTGATGACTTCGGCGCCGAGGTCGGCCATGAGCTGCGTTGCCGTGGGGCCGGCCAGAATTCGCGACAGGTCCAGGATGCGCAAACCTTGAAGACTCCCAGGTGCAGTCCGTCCGTCTTCCTCAGTCATTGTATCAGGATCGTGATGCATCATATCGTCCTATGCCTTCCAAGGGGCTGCCTTGAACCAGGCCACCACATAGGCGGTGGCAATCAGGAGGGCGAAACCTGTAAGATTGGCGAGCGTTGTCCAGGCAGGTGTGCGCCCCACATGATCGAGCCAGATGCCGATGATTTGTGCGACCACCATTCCGGTGGTGAAAACAGCCAGCGATTGTTGCCCAACTTTCATCAGCACGCGGGTTGCCGGAAAGATACGCGGATGGATCAACCTATGCCCGCCGTCGCCCACAGCGTGGAAGGCGATATAGGCAAGCGCCAGGAAATGGATCAGCCGTAGAATGCCGAATACGGTCTTGTCGGTTAGCGGGTGAATGGCATGAGCCGCCTCCCGGAAGAAGGCAGACGCGTCAAGGATCATGTACCAGGCGAACGGGACGCTTGCGACGACGATCGTGATCGCGAGGGCCATCACCCAGCGATTGTCGGGTGGCGGAATGATCGTCCCGCGCATCAGGAAGAACCCAAGGAAGAATATGAACTGCCAACCGAAGGGATTGAAGAACCAGGAGCGGTCTGACCAAGGCTCCGCTGGAAAATGCGTCAAGGAGAACTGAGCAGAGAGCCAAAGCCCAGTCATCAGCACAAGCGGGAGGTGTCGATGGATCCGCTCGGCCAGAAGCATGACTGGAAGCAGCGCCAGGATCACCATGTACATCGGTAGAATGTCGAAATAGTTCGGCACATAGGTGAGGGTCATCAGTCCGATCAGAAGCGGGGCGGGATCCTCGAACAGCCGGACGAGATTGAGGCTCTGTATGTATGAGGTGCCGTCGGGCTTGTTGCCGGCGACGGCCATAAGCGTCGCGATGACGATAAAAACGCAGATGTGTGACCAATAGATTTGCCAGATCCTCTGCACGACCCGCGCAGACAACATCACGATTCCCTCCCGATCAAAGAGGCGACCGAAAGCGATGGCCGATGCCATGCCCGAGAGGAAGACGAACATCTCCGTCGCGTCCGAGAAGCCGAACCGGGCCGGTATCCACAAGGCCCAATGATCACTGGGAATATGTGCCAAAAGGATGATCAGCATCCCGATCCCACGAAAAACATCGAGGCGCGGATCCCGAGGCCGCTTGATCCGCGGCCCTGCGTCGGACGGGATCGCCGGTTCAGAAAGCGTTTTGGTAAGCATCGGCATCAAAACTGCATGAGATTAAAGTAAAGGTTGCCCGGCCCTCGGCGGCTTTGAGCTCGTGACGGAGATGCTCGGCCGTCTCGACGCGAACGCCATGGCCACCAAAGCCGGTCGCAACGGTGGCAAAGTCCGTTTCGCCAAGCGCGACCCCTGCTGGAGCAAGCCCAGCCGAAGCTTGTTTCAACGCTATGAGTGCGAGGCTCCTGTCCTGGAACACGACAACGGTGACGGGATGGCCGAGATCACGCAGCGTAGCGAGCTCCCCGATTCCCATCTCGAGACCGCCATCGCCCATCACCGCAAAGACGCGGCGAGTGGGATCGGCAACCTTCGCGCCGATCGCGAGAGGCAACGCCGCCGCCATGGTGCAGAAGCCGGCGGACTGCAGAAGCGATAGCGGGCGTGTGGCAATCCATTTCTGCGACAGCAGGATCCGGTGTGCGCCGCTGTCGACGGTCACAAGGCCATCCGGACCTGCAGCCTCGTTGATGAGGTCGATGATAACATGGGGACCCCACTCCGAGCGGGTCGCAAAGATCTCAGTGACTTTTTGGCGGGCGCTGACGTGCTCGCCATCAGGCCAGGATGTCTTGGCCTCGACGGCACCAGCCAGGGCGGCCGTTGCGTCAGCCGTATTGGCAGCGAGCCGGGTAGCGGCATGATGCATGGCATGATCTGGTGCTGCAGCGGTGATCTCCACAATCCTCTCCGGCTCCATTACGGGATCCAGCCAGCCGAGACGCATCTCGATGGGATCGTAGCCGACCATCAGGATCAGGTCGGAGCGGCGTATCAGGCCAAGCATGACGGCATCGGCCAGCGGCGAAAGACCTGCCCCGCCGAGAGACAGGGGATGGGTTTCGGGGACCACCCCCTTGCCCTTATAAGTCGTCAGAACCGGAGCACCGATCGCTTCGGCCAGACGCAGGATGTGCGGCCCCGCATCCGCCCTTGCGGCCTCGAAGCCGGCAAGGATCAGGGGCCGCTCGGACTTTGAAAGACGCTGCGCCAGGGTCTGGATCGTCGGATCGGCCGCCCCGATTACAGGCGCAAGGATGTTGGTCGGGCTGATTGTCCTGGGATCGGGATCGATCATGGCTGCAACGGCAGGGGACAGATCGAGATGAACCGGGCCCATCGGTTCCGCAAGGGCAAGAGCCAGCGCGCGGGCAACGGTCGGGCCGGCGCTCTCGCACTCGATCTCGAAGCTCGCCTTGACCAGGGGCCGCAAAAGGTGGGCATGATCGATGACCTGATGCGTGTAGCGGGCTCGCGTGGCGCGGTCGACGATGCCGGAGATGACGACGAGCGGGACATGCTCTTGGGCTGCGTCGGCTATACCGTTGACAGCATTGGCAAGGCCCGGACCGACGGTGGTGACGAGGAGCCCGGGCGTCCCTGTGCAGACGCTGGCACCTGCCGCCATCGAGGCTGCTGCCGTTTCGTGACGCGCGAGATGAAAGGCAATGCCGGCCTTTTCCAACCCGTCGATCAAGGTCACGACCTCGCCGCCCGGCATGCCAAAGGCGTGCCGGACCCCGTGAGCATGAAGCGTTGCCGCAACGGCTTCGACCACCCGCGCAGGTCTGTTGTCGTTTGCATCTGGCATTGGGCAAAAGCCTCTCTCAATATCGTGAAGTGCCGCTAAATTGCGGCACTTCAGCAAAGACTGTACGTGGGAATGATGGATTGGGGCAGGAGGCGACACGGTGACATTTCGTAAGGTTTTGCCGATCGTGGCCGGACTTCTGGCGCCTGCTGCGGCTCATGCCGACGACTGCGGCGCGAACGTCCCCTGCAGCGTCGAAGGCGGTTCCTATCGGATTGAAATGCCCGTGTCGGGCACGCCCAAAGGCGTGCTCGTGTTTTTTCATGGATACAAGAGTTCGGCCGAACTGCAGATGAAGCATCGGGCGCTGGTTGAGGTCGCGCATGCGCATGGGCTGGCCTTTGCCGCCGTGGATGGCCTCAACGGAACATGGTCGCACCCCAACGCGCCTGGACAATACCGCGACGAGAAGCGCTTCGTCGGTCATGTGCTTGACGACCTCGGGACGCGTTTTGGATTCGACGCGAAAAATACGCTTGTCGGCGGCTTCTCGCAGGGCGCGTCGATGGCCTGGTACACGCTTTGCCAGCAGGGCGGTCGCCTTGCGGGGGCTGTGACCTTCTCCGGTGTGTTCTGGGATCCGTTGCCAGCCCCAACAGATTGTGTCTCGGACATGCCGCCGGTGGTGCAGATCCACGGCTCGGCGGACGAGACTTTTCCCCTGAGCGGCCGCGCCATTGGTTCCTACTTCCACCAAGGTGATACATTCAAGAGTATCGCAATCATCCGCCAGCAGAAGACCTGCAAGCCTGAGACGGCAATTCAGAGGGTCATCGGCGGTATTCCCTGTGACGTAACACCCGACTGCAACCGAGGTGAAGTTGCGCTGTGCATTCATGATGGCGGCCATCAAGTGCGTCCGGATCATCTCGACGCTGCTCTCAAGGACCTCGGATTCTGAGAGACAGTTCCGCACACCTTTTTCGCGGAGTGCGGAAGGTTCCGTTTCGTGTCGGGGAGGCTTCACGCGGATGAACGCTCGCGAAACCAGACAACATAGGCGACAATCAGCCCGAACAGCAGATGGCCGCCAAGCGATGCCCAGGTCAAAGGAATGAAGCCAAGGAACGGTGGGAAGCCGGCGATAAGGTGGGCCATAACATAAAGTGCGAAGATCCACAGTCCGGTCCCGAAGCCAAGCCCGGTCAGGAACAGCGGCAGTCCGGGGAAAATCATTCGCTGCAGCGGCCGTGCGATGAAGAGGTAGCCGATCGGGTAGAAGATAATCCCAACGATGGCATGGATCACCTCAGCCAGGAAAAGGTTCTGGAAACCGAAGACGCTCTGGACAAGCCCGGCTGGCTCAAGCGGGCCGCCGACCAGGAGTGGCGTAATCGCTCTTGCCCAGAACTCCCAGGTGATGTCCGCAGCCAGTCCAGCGATGACGATGGTGGCCAGCAGCCGGCCGGACAGGCGTGGAAGAATAGGCGTATGGTGTGTTTCGATCATGGTCATTGTCGTTCCCCTTGTTGAACGTCGATAGGGTGCAAATCGGAAATCTAGAGTGCCCTGTGCATTTCGATCGACCCAAGCAGTCGATCTTCGGCTCGCAGCAGGCCTCGAACGGCTCGAATGCGTGAGAAGCCTGCGCTGTCACCGTTTGTGCCGGCAGCTTTGGCCACAGCGAGTAGGAAGAAATCGCGCTGCGCGTTGCTGCCACCGATCATCGGCATGTTGAGCACGAGTTGATCGAGCATCTGTCGGTCAGCCGCAGTACTCATTCCGGCAATCACCCGGGCAAGCGGCAAGCCGACCTGCGCAGCAACTCTTGCCTGGTCGCCATTGCCTGCAGCTTTGACTTCCAGACCACTGATGATGTCGCGCACGGCGGTATACTCGCCGATGGCGACGAGAGCGGCCAGCGTGTGTAGTGAGGCAAAGATCAACGTCGTATCATGGCGTCGCTTCAATGCGATTTCGGCTAGATCGGCCCAGCGACACCCGACATCGACGCCTGTCTGGTTGAGCCGCCACAGCAGCGAGACGGCATTTGCCACATCGCGGAAGTCGTCCGTCTGTTGCGGACGGACTTCCTCATCGTAGATCCTCAAGACCTGTTCGTGATCGCCGCGCTCGAGATGCAGCAGCGCCAGATGCCATGCCATGTGGAAGGCAAAATTGTTGCAGCGTGACCAGGAACGGCGGCCCTCTTCAAGCCAGGAAATGCCGGCGGCGGTATCGCCTCGCATCTCGTGCACATGGGAAACGGCGTGCAGGCCCCACGCATCGTCCGGCTGCAGTTGCACGGCCCGCTGTCCGGCCCCTTCCGCTGCATCGTAGAAGCCATGCTCCTCGAGCGCGAATGCATGGCAGCCGAGCAAGAAGCCAGCCGCCGGCAGCTCTTCGCTCCAGACCTCCATCACCCGGTTGCTGGCGGACAGCATTCCGTTTGCATCCCCAAGCATGAAGCGCAGTGCATGCGAGATTTTGAAGGGAAGAAAGGTCGCCGGTCGTTCAGAAAAGCCCTCATCTAATCGTTCGGCGGCCGTCGAAAATGAACCGCCCACGGCCGCCGAAAGCGCATGCACCATGACCTGTTCGTCCCGGGTTCCTCCGTCGCGATTAGCCATGGCCCGTCGCGCGGCAGCCAATGCTTCTGCCGCCGGCGTCACCAGTTCGGACCGCGCAAGAATGAGGTTCGCGAAGCCTTTGAGCGCAAGGGCTGCAACGTGGTCCGGATCAGCCGACAAGGTCGCCTGGAGTGCGACCCCTGTATTGGGACTATGGGCGGCTAGACCATGAACTGCCGTCTCGAAGGCCGTTTCTGCTTCAGAGCTCAGCGTGCTCGTTGAAAAATTGTAGGCATCCAGTCTCATTCGCTCGGCTCCTTGGAAGAACCATCACGATCCGGATTTTTAAGGCCAAGGGCTTGGAGGAGCTCGTCGCTTACAGGTTCCCGAAGACTGTCGGAGATCAAGCTTCTCGTGATCTTCAGCCCGCGAACGTAAGTCCTGCAGTTTTTGCACTGAGCGAGATGAAGTGACATCATCATCCGGCTAGGTGTCGAACCTTCCCGACTGATATAGTCGCTGGCAATCCCAGGAATTTCTCTGCAAGTCAGCAATGCCGTTCGCCTCTTGGTCTAAACCCGGTCGGGTTCTGCCGGTGAGACGAGGCTCGAGGCAGAACGTTACAGCATTTCTTTCACGCTTCCGTGATTGCCAGAAGTTTTTCCGAGAAGCAGGTTCTCGATCTCGTTGCGGATCCGGGTCCGGGCGCGATGCAGCATGACACGCTGATTTTCCGGTGTCAGATCCAGGAGCTCGCAGGTGTGTCCGGCGTCGTGACCTTCGACATCGCGCATGATCAGAACGGCTTTCTGGGCCGGCGGAAGCCGATCGATCATGTCCCGGACATGGTTCCACAACTGTCGCCCGCCAAAAATCCGCTCCGGGTTGAGGCCGTCGAAGGACTGCGGTGGGTCGACCCAGTGGCCCGTGTTATCGAAACGCGATGCCAAAACCCGATCATTGTCGTCATCTCGATCGGCCTCCTCCGCAAGCGGTGAATAGCGTCCTTCGCGTTTGGCGTAGGTCTTTGCCTTGTTGAACAGGATGGCGATGATCCAGGTCGACAGTGCTGCCTTGCCTTCGAACCGCGAGATGTTAGCAATGACCGCAAGCCAGGTTTCCTGAGCGACGTCTTCGGCGGTTGCGCGGTTCTTCACGATGGTTTGTGCCAACCCGACAAGGGCAGCATGGTGCTTCTCGACCAGAAGGCGCAAAGCTTCGGGGTCTCCGCTGCGGAGCTGCTCGAGAAACAGTCCGTCGGCGTGAATCCGAAGCCCAAAGCCGACAGCCGCTACAAGGAATGTAAAGCTCATGAAACACTCCAGCGAGTGCGCTCTTTGCGAACGCCCGAGTATCAATAAACGGCTCTCGAAACAGGAAAGTAAAGGTCGCGAAGACAATGTCTCTGGAAATTGAACGTGCTGAGGATAGCAGCGCCCGTTCACTTGCACTCCGCAAGGAGCCAAGACCGTTCTCAATCGCACTTTGACCGATTTGCGCAGCCCTGTCGATCACAATGCCGAGGACGAGACGCTGGCTGGTTTTACAGTACTGAAAGTGACACCGAGCCTTGAGAAACGACTTCGTCTCGGGGTGCCATACCTGAGAGAAACGAGCATATCACCCGGCAGCTTTGCGCCGTCTTTTCGCTCATTCTTTTTCTGACAACCTGGATCAAAGATACCACAGTTGGGTCTCCAGCCGATTTCGGAGACACCGTTTCAGCACGACGTATGGCCTTAAGAACAGCCGCCAAAATTGCTCAAGTTGCTGAGAAGGCGTCGCTTTTTTCTGTAAGAAACGGACGCTGATTTTCAGCGGAAAATCGACCGAAAATGGCTCGCCTGGAGAACCTGGATTATCACATGATTTCAAGGACTTAGAAAAATAGCCTTTGATTTTCCTCTGTTTTCCTGTCGCGAGCGACCGTGGATGCCATCTTTGTGCCCTGGCTTTGGGCTGACGTCAACATGGCGGGAGAGCGGCAATAATTTCCGCGCCGCTTCTAGAGATCGGCTTTAGGCGGCTCGGCGCAGTCCGGCCACTTCATCCCGGCTGTACTCATCCTTTTGGATGCGCCTCAGATCAGAGGTTGAAACGAGCGAGATGTCACCATGAAGCTTATAGGCATTTGACCTCATGTCTTTGCGTTCATTTGCGCTACACCCGAAGTCACGTCACACTATAGAGGTAAAGTCTATGGTCTGTCGTTTTTCTGGGGCTCTGCTCCGGTGACTGTTAGTGCGAGGCGCGCTTGTTGTTGTTAATGTCCCCCCATGCGCAGGAATAGCTCTCCCCTTTTTGTCAGCGCCAAGATGGTAGCCGAGCGCGCCGGCGTTTCTCGCTCGGCGGTTTCACGTACCTTCACCGATGGTGCGAGCGTTTCGGAGGAAACGCGCCGAAAGGTGATCGAGGCTGCGGAAGCGCTTGGCTACCACGTCAACCACCTAGCCCGGCAGTTACGTGAGCGCAGCAACATCGTCTGTTTGATCGTTTCGGATCTGACTACGCCCGTGCGGGCAGCGATGGTTGATCACCTGACTCGCAAACTACAATCGGCCGGCAAGATCACGGTGGTGTTGAACACCGAGAGCGACGAGGCGAAAGTCAACCACGCACTGAGGCTGACACTCCACTATCGCGCCGATGCGACGGTGGTCCTCTCGGGAACCCCTTCGACATCGCTGGTCAAGACTGCGCTCGCCAATGGTCAGCAAGTCGTTCTGATCAACCGCGACGACGGTCTCGAAGGCTGCGAGAATGTTGGCCTCGACAACGCGAGTGCGGCGAGAGAGGCACTGTTCTTGCTGCGCAGGGCAGGATGTCAACGTGTCGGGATCCTGGCCTCGGCTGCGCGAACACCGAGCCTTGTCGAGCGGGAACAGCGGTTTCTCGATGCAGCTTCCAATGCTGGACTTTTCGTCATCTCAGTGGAAGCGGAGGCGACCAGCTACAGTGCTGGTTTGGGAGCCGCCAAACGTGTGTTTGCTCGATCGGAGCCGCCTGATGGCATTTTCTGTGTCACGGATTTGCTTGCCCTGGGCTTCATGGATGGTGCACGCTCCGAATTTGGCTTGCGAATTCCCGAGGATCTCTGCGTCATCGGCTTCGACAATATCGAACAGGCTTCCTGGCAGGCTTATCGGCTGACGACATTCGAGCAGCCACTCGAAAAGATCGCCAATCATGTCGTTGCCCTTCTGACGGATGTTGATGCACCGGCCGAGCGTGACGGAGTGGTTTTTGAGCCGGTAGCCGTTTGGCGACGCTCGGTTCGTCCCCATCCCGGCTAAGTGCCGTGCACTCGTGTGCACGGCGTGAATGTCATTAAAACGTCGTCTAACCCCTTTAGTTAAGATGTGTCCGAGCAAGGCGATTGCACTCATGTGCAGTCTCCGCTTCCGTCTTGTCGTGTGGTCCGATGCGGCGGGCCACATGAGCGGGCGTGCCCGGACGCGGAATTTCGAGGGATGCAAGGTCCAGACCTCTGGGTCGACCTTTGGGCGTCTCGGATTGTGACAATGGCCGACGTCGCATGGCGCGGCAACAAAGGGAGAAGACGATGAAGCGTCGCGCATTCCTGATTTCCACCGCCGGCACCGTTGCCGGCATGATGATCCTGCCGAAGCTGTCCTTTGCTGCCGAGGGGCAGATCGATTGGTATACCGGATCGGATGCCAATGTGCTCGATTTCTGGACCAACACCGTCAAGCCGGCCTTCGAGGCTGCCAATGCCGGCGTGAAGCTCAATCTCGTTGATGCCGGCGACAATGCCGGTATCCAGGCCATCGCCGATCGCGCTATCGCTGCGATGCAGACCAATACCGATCCCCAGGCCGACTACTTCGAACATGCCGACCCACGTCTTCCGAAGGGCGCAATCGAAGCCGGCCTCTATGTCAACATCAAGGAGGCGGGTCTGTCGAACTATTCGAAGGTCAATCCGCTCGCCATCGACAGCGACTTCTCGCTTCCCTATCGCGGTAGCCAGGTGCTTCTGGCCTACGACACCACCAAGCTGTCGGCTGCCGATGCTCCGAAGACCTGGGACGCTCTCGTTGCCTGGATCAAGGCAAACCCGGGTCAGTTCGTCTACAACCGCCCCGACAAGGGCGGTTCGGGCGGCAATTTCGTTCGCCGCGCCATCCATCAGGCCAACGGCCTCGACCCCAAGGCCTTCACGGTCGACAACTACACCGAAGCTTTCGGCAATGAAGCGCTCGGCAAGGCCTGGGAAATCCTGAAGGACATCGCCCCGTCGGTCTACGACAACGGCGCTTATTCCTCCGGCAACACCCAGTCGATCCAGTTGCTCGCCCAGGGCGTGGTGACCATGACCCCGGTCTGGTCCGACCAGGTTCTCCAGGCAATCGCTCAGGGCGTCTTGCCGGAAACGACCGGTATCGTGCAGCTTCAGGATCTGGCTCTTTGTGGCGGCTTCTCGCGTGGAGTGATCATGAGCAACGGCAAGAACCGTGATGCTGCCCTGAAGCTTGCCGATTTCATCCTAACCGAAGAGATCCAGGGTGCCATCCTGACCGAGCTCGGCGGGTTCCCCGGCGTGAGCTGGGATCACGTCTCCGACGATCTGCGCCAGAAGTTCGCAGACATCATTCCCAACAGCATTCCGACCTTCCCGTCGGGTGCCTGGGAGGTTGCGGTCAACGACGGTTGGTATCGCAACGTGGCGCCGACCATCGACCGCAAGTCGTGAGTTCAGGCGTGACATCGTCTGCCGTGTCAAAGACGGTGTCGGGCGGGGGGCTGATCGGCCTCCTGCTCGTCGCCGTCCCGGTCTCGCTCGTCGGATGGCTGGTCATCTGGCCGATCATCAGTGCCGTCATCCGGACGGTGTGGCGAAGCTCTCCCGAAGGGGCGTATGGCTTTGACCTGTCGAGCTACGTCTTCTTCTTCTCGGATGCCTACAGTCTCAATAATCTCAGCCTGACACTGTGGACCACTGCCGTTTGTGCTCTTTTGCTGCTGGTCGTGTCGCTTCCAATCGCGCTTTATCTGCGCTTTACCAAAGGAGGGATCGCCTCCTATGTGCAGGCGCTTGCTATCCTGCCGATGTTCGTTCCCTCGATCATCCTTGCCTATGCCCTGATCCGGGTCCTTGGTCCGAACGGCATGGTCGACCTTCTGCTGAATTTTGCCGGATTGCCCAAGCTTCGTACCCCCTATCTGACGCCTTGGGGGCCGGTGATCGGCCTCGTGTGGGACAATATCCCGCTGACGGTGCTGATCCTGCTGTCGGGTCTCGGTTCGGTCGGCAACATGGCGATTGAGGCGGCACGCGATGTCGGTGCAAGCCGACTTCAGGTGCTCTGGCACATCATTCTACCGCAGATCACCAATTCCATACTCGTCGCGCTCTCCTTTGCCGTGCTCGGCATCTTCTCGGCATTCACGCTGCCCTATCTGCTGGGGCCCGCCTCACCGGAGATGATGGGTCCCTTCATGCAGCGCACCTTCCGCGATCTGAATGACCCCGTCGGCGCCATTACCCAGGCGGTAATCACCTTCGGTTTCTGCATCGTATTTGGCTTGTTCTACGTGCGCTCGGTCGCCCGCAATCAGGGGAAATGAGTGCCATGCGTGAACCGATTGCCAAACTGCGCCCGATGGACGGCTATGGCATCCTGCTCGCCCTCTTGCTTTCGATCGTAGTCGTGCTTCCTCTCCTGGTCGTCGGGGTATGGGCCTTCACCGAGGTCTGGCGCTATCCGAATGTGCTGCCGCAGCAGTTCGGTCTGCGTTTCTGGGAGCAGACGCTGAACCGGTCGGATGTTTGGAATGCGCTTTCGCTGAGCCTCACGCTTTCGGCCGTGGTCACGCTTGCCTCCGCCATCATCTGCCTTCCTGCCGCCTACGCTTTCGCCCGCATGCGTTTTCCGGGCAGGGATCTCCTGTTCTTTTCGTTTCTTGCGGGTCACGCCTTTCCGAAGTTCGGACTGCTGGTCGCCATCGCTGCGATTTTCCTGCAGCTCGACCTGATCGGCACCTTCTGGGGTGTTGCGCTTATCCAGCTCGTCAACACGCTGATGTTCATGATCTGGATTCCGGTCGCCGCCTTCCAGGCCGTCGACAGGCGCATGGAAGAGGCAGCTCGCGACGTGGGTGCCGGCCCGCTTCGCGTGTTCTGGTCGATCACGCTGCCCCAGGCTGCACCGACCATTGCCGCAGCCCTTCTCCTGACCTTTGTCGGTACCTTCTATGAGACGGAGGGCGCCTGGCTGATCGGCGCTCCGGGCATCCGCACCATGCCCGTTCTGATGATCAGCTTCATCAACAACCAGATGGTCATCCAGTTCGGTGCGGTCTTGTCCGTAATGCTCTGGGTCCCGTCCTTCGTCGCCCTGATGTTCGCCCGGCGCGTCATCGGCGGAAACGCCTTCGCCAAGGGGTTTGGCGGATGAAGAGCAGCATGACAGGACTAGCAACATGTCGAAACTGAGTATCCGCGCGGTCTCCAAGGTTTTTCCGGGAGGCACGACCGCCGTCGACAACGTTTCGCTCGATGTGGCGGATGGCGAGCTGGTATGCCTACTCGGTCCTTCCGGCTCCGGCAAATCGACCCTACTGCGCATGGTGGGTGGTTTCGAGCAACCGACGTCCGGATCGATTGCGATCGACGACCAGGACGTGACGCGTCTGCCGCCCGAGCAGCGGCCAACGGGCATGGTGTTCCAGAGCCACGCCCTCTGGTCCCATATGAACGTGTTCAATAACCTTGCCTTCGGCCTGAAACTGCGAGGGCGCCCAAAGGGCGAAATCCGTGACAGGGTCGAAGCCGTGCTCGAGCTCGTAGGCTTGAAAGGCTATGACGGGCGCATGACCAATGCACTCTCAGGTGGACAGCAACAGCGCGTGGCCCTTGCCCGCTCCCTGATCCTTGAGCCAAAGATCCTCCTGCTTGACGAACCCTTTGCAAGCCTCGACCAGCATCTGAGAGAGCGGCTGCGGGAGGATGTGCGCGATATCCAGCTTCGCCTGAAGATCACGACACTCTTCGTTACCCATGGTCAGGACGAGGCGTTGTCCATGGCTGACCGCATCGTCGTCATGCGAAATGGTGCGACCGAACAGGCCGATCGGCCAGAGGTCATCTATCGCGATCCGCAAACGCCCTTCGTTGCCGGCTTTATCGGGACCATGAATTTCATCGAAGGCAGGGTGGAAAACGGCCGCTTCTTGCATGCCGACATTGCGGTGGATCTGCCGGTGGACGATGGGCCGGTCACACTTGCCGTGCGCCCTGAGGCCCTTGATCTTCTGCCCAGTAGAACCGGTCGGGCGACAGTTCATCGTGTCACCGACTTCGGCACTCACGGCCTGGTCGATCTGCATCTGTCCGATGGCGTCAGGATAAAGTCCCTGGTTCGCAGCCCTGAGCCGTTCGAAGCCGGCCAGACGGTCGACCTCAGCCCCCGTGCTTTCGCCGCCTTCCGTGACAACGTCAAACTCTGCCGGGCTATCGATGTACACTGATCCCATTTTCGTCGAACGCAATGGCCACAGGACCCTGCTCAAATGGCACCGGGCGAGGCGAAAGGCGACCGATCCGGAATTCACGTCGACGCGCATCCTCGAGGCGATGCGCATCGGCGCGAGTGTCGAGGTGGATCTCGTGGTGCATGCCGACAAGGGTTTTGCGATCCTGCACGATCTCGAACTCGATCAAGGCACCACCGGATCCGGCCTTGTCTGCGAGACATCAGCCGAAACGCTGCGCCAGCTTTTCCTGCGAGGAAACGACGGGGAGCCGATCGCTGACCGGGTCATTTTGCTCGAGGACCTCTGTGGCCTATTGGCTGCCAACCCTGCCCATCCCGATGCCCTTCTGCAGCTCGACTACAAGGAAGACATGTCGCGGCTGTCGCCGGCCGTCATTGCCAATTTTGCGGCGGCCGTCTCTGAGGTGGCGCATACCATGATCCTTTCGGGGGGCGATAGCGGAGCCATCGCGTCTCTGGCTGCCGCCACACCGGGGCTCAGAACCGGCTACGACCCGACCTATGTCGGCGTACTCGATGACTTGCAATCCCGGGAGGACTTCTCGCGCTTCATTGCGGCTGCACTGAAGACGGCACCGGAAGCGGCGATGATCTATCTCGACTACGAACTCATTCTGGCGGCCGATGCTGCCGGCGTCGATCTCATCCGCGCCGTGCACGACGACAACCGGCGTGTCGATGCCTGGACGATCCGGGCGATCAATGCGGCCACGCTTGCAAAGATCCGCCGTCTCCTCGACCTGCGGGTGGACCAGATCACCACGGATGACCCCGAGGGTCTCCTGTTTGCATTGGCCGAAGGAGCCGCTTGATGTCCATCGATCCCGCAATCGTCATGACCGACATGGTCGAGGCTGCACGGCGCGCCGGCGCGCTGACGCTTGAGCATTTTCATCGCAGGGAGACACTCGAAATCGGCGTGAAGGGACCGGGCGATTTCGTCAGCATCGCCGATGAGCAATCCGAGACCTTGATCCGCGATCACCTGCTGACGCGCTATCCCGACTGGAGCCTGAGCGGCGAAGAATTTCCGCCGGTCGAGGGGAAGGATGATACCTATCGTTTTTTGGTCGACCCGATCGACGGAACCACCAATTTCCTCTGGGGTCTCGACTATACAATCACGATTGCATTGCGGCGTGCCGGAGAGACGATCAGTGGCCTCGTCTACAATCCGGTGACGGACGAGATGTTCACGGCCGTCAAAGGGCGGGGTGCTTACCTCAACGGCAAGCGGCTCGAAATGCGCGACAGCGCCGATGTCAGCCAGATGGTGGTCGGAACCGGCCTTCCCATCCCGAGCCTCTCCATGCATCCCGGCGCCTATGAACGGCTTGATGCAATCCGTGCACCGATCGGGGCGGTACGCGTGCTCGGCAGTGCTGCCAATTGCTGCGCCTACGTTGCTTGCGGTCGCTTTAGTGGCTACTTCGAGCAGACCGGCTTCGTCGACACAGCAGCCGGAATCCTGCTTGTCGAAGAGGCCGGTGGCGTTGTGACCGACTGGTGGGGCCGCGGCCCGGAGCACTACGAAAAATCGGGGCTCCTGATAGTCGCCAATCAATCCACGCATGCATTTCTATTGAACCAGCTTCAAGGCGTTGATTTGCCTGATTGAAGTCACGCCATGTTTTACTGGCCGTAAACCATTTATGTAGTCCTAGGCAGGATCCCCAGCCAGCTCTGCGAGACCCGTTTGAGCACGACGGATGACCTGAAAAACAGATGTCGCAAGTGCTCAAGTTGTTGAGAAGACGTCGCATTTTTCTGTGAGAAACAGCCGCCAAACCTACGCGGAAAACCGACCTAAAATGGCCCGCCTGGAGAACCTGGATTCTCACATTAATTCAATGACTTAGAAGAAAAGTCTTGAGATGCCCTCTGTTTTCCCATCGCGAGCGACCGTGGATGCCACCTTTGTGCCCTGGCTTTGGGCATCAGTCAACAGGGCGGTCGAGCGGCAATAATTTCCGCCTTCGGAGGCCAAGTTTGCGGTGAGGTGGCCATAAAGCGTGCGGCAGCTTCGCGCCTTCATCTAAGGTCATCAACATCGTGATTGCCCGCGCCCGAAAGCGGACATTGCCGTGCAGAGCATCACCTGACCAACTCGTCAGGAGCCATGGCCTCAGCCGACGATCGTCTACACGAGATCCGCGAGCGCCCGAGCCTTGGCGCTTCACAGTATACTGGCGGAAAAACTGACGATGGGTCGGATTGTGGGAAGTTCAAGTCCGCTAAGGAGTGTACCATCAGCGGTTCTGACGTTCGCTTGAACCTTCCCTAAGACGTCGCGACCAAGCTATGAGGCCTATAAAAAGCTGCGCGGATGCGCCCGGCGGTCGTCAAAAGAAGTCGTTTCGATACGGCGACCGAGACAAATGTTTCCATGTTTAAGGAAAGCCCAGTCATCCCCAAACCGGGTGGACCACATACTGATGGGTGCGTCGTCCGCCAGCATCTGCGGGATACCGTGCTGCTCGCGATTGGCGGCGTTGCTACAACTGAACGGTTGCCGATGGCGATCTTACCTGAGCTCTCGGCAAGCTTACAGATGGTCCGATCTGGCCGCGTCCGCGCGCCCCTCAACTCTGGCGGAGACGGTTCGCATGGTGTCGCGTATACGGTCGCACAGAAGTCTGACGCGCAGAGTTTGCCGGGTGTCGACGTGGGTTAGGAGCCATACATCGCCGGTGTGTATGACCGGACTGCCTGAGGCACGAGAAAGCGACAAGTCTGCGTCGCCAACAAAGCAGGGTAGCGATGTGATGCCCATGCCCGCGCGCGTGGCCTGGAGCCTCGAGCGCATCTCGGAAAAGCGAACAGGCGTGGCGGCCATTTCGATGTCTTCTGGGACCCAGTCACTGGGAGCGACTTCGCCCGGTCCGAGCAACCAGGCCAAACAGGACGAAACATCGCCGTGTCGGTCACGGCATCCGTAAAACGCCGTGTGGAACCCGCAGAGCCTGCTTCCATACAGGCTTTCCGGAGGCGAACCGTTTCCAAGAACGACGCGCAATGCCACATCCGCCTCCCGGTTGCTCAGGTTGGCAACCGTTCCCGTTCCGATGATTTCGAGCGCGATATCCGGATAGGCGGATCTGAACTCCGTCAGGGTCTCCATCAAAAGATCGGTCGCAAACGAGACGGGGAGGGTAAGACGCAACGGGCCAGATACGCTCTGGTCGCGAGCGAAGATCCTTCCCTCGATCTTCGTGGATGCCTCCGACATCTGCGCGGCGAGATCCACAATGTCAGCACCCGCAGACGTCAGCCTGTACCCGGAAGGAAGCTTTTCGAAGAGTTTCGTTTTCAGCCGCTGCTCCAGGCGCGCAACGCCTCGAAGCACCGTTGCGTGGTTGAGGTCGAGCGCTTCAGCCGCCGCGCGCACCGTTCCGCCTTTGGCCACAGCAAGGAACATCCGCAACTCATCCCAATGATCCATGGTGCGTTTCTTCATATCCCATGTGTTTGATCTCGGAGTTTATTCGCAGGTAACGGCCGCTGTACACCCAGAAGACACAGATGGCGTGTGAATTCGCTCCAAATGACCTGTCTTCCCGTCATCAAACGATCGCTCCACACAAGGGTTTATGATGCAGATGCTCTCCAAAATGCAGGCAACCGTGCTTGCGCTCCTTCTCAGTACCACCGGTGCCTCAGCGCAATCGCTCTCCGACATCAAGTCCTCTCCGGAGCCGCTTCTGCTTCAAAGCCAGGGTAGTTTCTTCGTCGGCGGCCGGACCGTCAAAACCGAGAGTGCCGGCTGGGGCGACCTCAAGGACATCTTCGGAGAGAGTTTCGAAGCGGGTGATGTCGTCGTCGATCAGATGTACGTCCAGTTCCAGAGCCCACCGAACCCGACACACCTGCCGATCGTTTTCATGCATGGCGGGCTGCTCTCTTCAAAGCAGTGGGAGACGACGCCGGATGGTCGCATGGGCTGGTTCGAGTATTTCACGCGGCAAGGATTTCCCACCTATCTTGCGGAACAGACGGGCCGGGCACGCTCGGGCTTCAACGGTACGATTTTCAACCAGGTGAAAAACAAAAGTCTGCCACCTGAGGCGCAGCCAAAGGTTTTTCTTGGCACGTCGAGCATGGCCTGGAAGGTGTTCAGGTTCGGTCCTGAACTTGGCAAGGCCTGGCCAGACGTCCAGTTCCCAATCGATGCAATCGATGAATTCGCCAAGCAGGTGATCCCTGACATGATCGAGACCCAGGTGCCGAGCCTGCTGGGCGAGCTGATCCAGCCTGAAACGAAGAACCCGACCGTCGCCAACGTTGCCGATCTGGCTGCAGACCTCGGAGGCGCAATCCTCGTCGGCCACTCGCAGTCGGCGGGATTTCCGAGCCAGGCAGTCCTGAAGGGCAAAGGTGGTATCAAGGGCCTGATCCAGCTTGAGACCGGCTGCTTCTCCAATCTATCGGACGAGCAGGTCAAGGTGCTGGCCGAGGTGCCCATCCTCGTGGTGGTTGGCGACTACATGGGCAGCAACCCAGCCGCGGCCTGCGCCAAGGAAATGGAGCAGATCAAGGCGGCCGGCGGTGACATCACCTTCCTCTCGCTCCCCGATGTCGGGATCAAGGGCAGCACGCATATGTTCATGCAGGGCAGAGAGAACATCAAGGTCGCGGACGTCTTGATCGACTGGATCGACAATCACGTCGATCGATAGGGACTGAACCTACGTCCTGGTCCTGCGGTCGACTGCGCAAGCCACGGAGGCCTGTGAATGTGAGTCGGTCGCTCGAGAGGGTGAGAGATACTGCGGCGGCGACTTTTCGACGCGGCGGCCCCGGGTCTTCCCCGCAAGACTAAGAATCTCGCGGGGAAAAGCCTCTCTTCAATTTGACCTGAGCTTCTCCAGGGCGGGCAGAAGTTCAGAAGGATCCGGGCGGCGGGTATAGTCAGGATTGATCTCTGAATAGGCGATCAGACCATCGCGACCGATCACATATCGGGCAGGCATTGGTAGGCGCCAGTCCTGACCGGCGTTGAAATGAGAAAGGTTGCTCCCGAAGCTTTTGTAAACCTCTATAAGCTCGTCCGGTAGCGAAAAGCGAAGACCGAAAGTTTCCGCGACTTCACTGTCGGGGTCACTGAGGATCGGAAAGTTGAGTTTGTTGTCGCGCTGGGATCTACGGCTGTTGGCAGGAGTCTGCGGCGAAATGGCCATGAGTTGGGCGCCACGTGCTTCGATCTCTCCGCGCTCGGCCTCAAGAGCGGCAAGGTCCAGATTGCAAAACGGGCACCAAACACCGCGGTAGAAGGTGACAACAACGGGGCCACGGACCAGGAGGTCGGGCAAAATGTACATGTCGCCCTCAGAATCCGAAAGACTGAAGTCCGGCGCCCTGTCGCCCGCTTTCAATGCACGGCCTACCTGTCCGCTGTCTATGAGCGTTTGGGTGGCTCGATGCATGATTTCAATTTGCTCGGATGTCGGGACAAGAGGAAGACGACCGTTTTCAAAGTCGTCACGTAGCGTGTCTAGCTTGTCTTGCAATTTCATAGCTCTTCCTTTCAAAGCGGAACCTCCGCAACGGAAAGAAGGCTATGTCGACAGGTCGACAGCGGGTATCGCGAGACTTTGGACAACTGTTATTCGGGCAGCAAATGAGTGATCGCTGGCAGCAACTCATCGTCTTCATCAGGGTAGCTGAGAGCGGCAGCTTTTCCCAGACCGCGAGAGACCTGCGGCTATCCCAGCCCTCGGTCTCGCGGATCGTCACGGAGCTCGAGGAACGCATCGGTGTCAAACTACTGATCCGCACGACGCGCCACCTTACCTTGACCGAGGCAGGCGCGACATTTCTCGACAAGGCGCGCGATGTCCTTGCGACGATCGAGGAGGCAGAACACGCAGCGCGGAGGACCGACTCGCTCGATGGCGTCATTCGGCTGGCCTTGCCGACTGCCTACGGCTCGCGGGCCATCATGCCGTTGCTGCTAAGTTTCATGGATGCCTATCCCAACCTTCAGGTCGAGATCTTGATGGCGGATGAACGGCAAAACCTGGTCGTGAACGGTGTTGATCTTGCAATCCGCACCGGCACACTTCCCGACTCGACATTCGGCGCCAGACGAATTGCTTCTCTCGAACGAATGGTCGTGGCATCTCCCGCCTACCTCGCCAGGAAGGGCACACCTGCCACCCCTGATGAGCTCATCGCTCATGACTGCATTCTCGGTTATGGTGCATTCGGTCAGGGAGCCTGGCGTTTCAAGCGAGACGACACGCTGATCTCGGTCGACATTCGCGGCAGGCTCACGATCAATTCGGCCCCAGGCATCTTGGCGGCCAGCGTCCAGGGATTGGGTTTGGCCGTTGTCTCCGACGTCATGTCGGCAGACGAACGAGCCGACAACAGGCTTGTCCGGGTGCTGGAAGGATATGCGCTGGAGCCTGCAGCGGTGTACGCGGTCTACACTGTCGGCCCAAAACCATCTCGAAAGGTCAGGGCGCTGATCGACCATTTGATCGCAGGCCTACTTCGGCCGGCCGTCTAATCGCACATGCTGCTATGGCTGATGACGATGACGTCCCTTTCCCGGTCATGCTGGTCACTAAGCAGTCGATGGCGGCGCCTCGATTGGCAAGGCATTGATTTAAGGACCGGAGTCGGCCCAAATTCCGCTTTGGGCCCCGAAGGGGACAACAGCGCCATGTGCTTCAATGTCAGCGTTATCTCTTTCTCCGACGCAATATCCGACAGTCGGACTCTGGATCCGTTAGGGTCGTTGCTTGCGGGTCCCCAGCCAATATTCTTAGCCGTCTTCGAACACGACGATGGCCTGAGGAACTGCGTCCCAGATCGGCCAACTTATTGAGAAGACGCCACTTTTCTGTGCGGGAGATGACCGCCAACTTGGATCGAAAAATCGGTCAAAAATGACCTGCCTGGGAGACCTGGATTCTCACATGATTTCAAAAACTTAACAAATTCGCCTTTGATTTTCCTTTGTTTTCCTGCCGCGAGCGACCGTGGATTCCATCTTTGTGCCCTGGCTTTGGGCCGACGTCAATATAGCGGGAGAGCGGCAATAATTTCCGCGTTCAAGCGCCAAGCCGGATGCCTGGCGGCTTTCTCAAGCAGCGTTTATGTGCCCCTGTTGGGGTCGTTGCATGTTTGCGGGGGCTATTAGAAACAGACGATGAATCGTCCCACCATTGCACCTGCGAACGTCCGCCGCCAACATCAGCCCACGCATGACTAGGTGACCCTTCGGTCGCCAGTTGTGTGCGCAGAACCAAGTGGCAATGAGACTTCCCCAAGTCTCAATCGTCACCGAGAGTAGCCGCCGAGCGCCAGCGCTGAAACTTCGGCATGAGAAGCGGCACGAGAAAGACTGCGGCTGCCATGGTCCAGAGCACGATCGAGATCGGGCTCGACCAAAGTATGCTGATTTCGCCCGCGGAGAGCGAGAGCGCCCTGCGGAGGCTCTGCTCCAGGATCTTGCCGAGCACCAATCCTAGGATCAGGGGCGCCATGGGTACCCCTAGACGTCTTAACAGGTAGGCGCCAATTCCAAGAGCCACCATTAGGACCAGCTCGAACGTGGTAGACTTGCCCGAGTAGACACCGATTGTGCTCACGACCACGATGAACGGCACCAGGACCCAGGCTGGGACCGACAGCATGCGGGCGAAGACACCAACGAGTGGGATGTTGATGGCGAGCAGGATGAAGTTGCCGATGAACAGCGAGGCGATCAGTCCCCAGACGAGATCCGGCTGTGATCTAAACAGGGCAGGCCCCGGGGTCAGATTATAGAGCGTCAGGACGCCCAGCATGATCGCCGTCGTTCCAGAACTTGGGATCCCGAGTGTGAGCATGGGGATGAAATTGCTGTTGGAAGCGCTGTTGTTGGCGGCTTCTACGGAGGCAAGCCCGCGCATGTCGCCCCTGCCGAACTGGCTGCCTTCAGGGTCGATCTTTTCAACAATGCGTTTTTCGGTCGTGTAGGCGAGGGCAGAGGCGACGGTTCCGCCCGCCCCCGGGAGAATGCCGACAAAGAAGCCGATGACGGAGCCCCGGAGGGTGGCCATTCGGGTGAAGGCCATTTCGCTCCGATTGAAGAGGGAGCGCCCCATTTGCTTGATCCGGACAGCGGTACCGCCATGCATGGTCTCCAGCATGATCAGCAATTCGCTGATGGCGAAGAGGCCAATGACGACCGTGGCGAACTGAACGCCATCAACGAGGTTTGGCGTACCGAATGTGTAGCGGTAGACCCCCGAATTCGCATCGATGCCGATCGTAGAAATCGCCAGTCCCAATGCGATAGCCAGCATGGCCTTCACCGGTTGGTCGGTCAGAAGTCCGGTCAGACAGGCAAAGGCGAAGACCATCAGCGCCACATACTCGACCGGACCAAAGGCGAGCGCCCAACCTGCCAGGACAGGCGCGGCCAGAACTATGCCGATAGTCGCCACCGCCGAGCCCACGAAGGAAGTCCATGCCGAGAGCGAGAGAGCGATGCCAGCCTTGCCCTGCTTTGCCAAGGGGTAGCCCTCAAGAGCGGTCATGACCGCAGAGGCCTCGCCTGGAACATTGAGCAGAATGGCACTGATGCGGCCGCCATATTCCGAGCCGATATAGATGGCGGCCATCAGGATGAGGGAACTTTCCGGCGGCAATCCGAGCGCGAAAACAACTGGGACAAGCATGGCGACGGCATTGATGGGGCCGAGGCCCGGCAGCACGCCAACCATTGTGCCGACGATGGCACCCAATGATGCGAGCAGAAGGTTGGTCGGCGTCAAGGCAACGCTGAAACCATGGATGAGATAACCGAGGGTTTCCATCAGATAAGACCTCCCAAAGGGCCGACGGGAAGAACCACATCCAGCACGCGATCGAAAAGCATGAAGGACGAGACCGCAAGAACGACGCCGGTCAAAGCGCCCTGCCACCACTTGGCTCCAAAAATCATCGCGATCGGCACCATGAGCGTGGCAGTTGAGATGACGAAACCGAGCGGCTGAAACAGGATGGCATAGGCGAGGAGTGAGCCCGACAGGGCGAGAACCGCTCTGCCGGGCATCGGAGTTTCAGAACCATCCGCCGCCCCCGGTTTCAAGAGCAGGATCACGCCACAAACGGCGATGATCGATGCGGCGATCAGCGGGAATGCCCGGGGGCCGACCGGTTCGTAGGCAAAGGGTGCCTCGAGCCCATACCCATAGGCGATCAGGATCGCTGCGACCGCGATTGCGGCCGCCCCCAGAATGCGGTCGGTATGCATTGTTCTGAAACCTTATTTGGTCGCCAGACCGAAATCGGCTGCAAGGGTCTTGTAGGCGGCGACCCGTTCCTCGACGAATGCCGTGGTCTCAGCACCTGTCATGGAAAGAGGGAAGAGATTGCGCTCTTGCAGCGCAGTCGCGTAGTCAGGCGACTTCATGGTTGCTTCGAACGCGTCGGACCACCACTTGTAATCCTCGTCGGAAACGTCGGGACCGACATAGAAGCCACGCACGATCGGCCAGAGGATATCGAAGCCCTGTTCCTTGGCTGTTTGCACTTCGGCGAGCTTGCCGGGCAGCCGCTCCTCGGAGAAGATTGCCAGCAGCTTCAGCGGCGCACCGCCGTCGATGGCGGCCTGACTGTCTCCGACATCGTTCATGCAGACATCGACATGGCCGCCCTGGAGCGCGGTTGCGCAATCACCGCCGCCTTCAAAGGCGACAAAGCGCATCGCCTTGTAGTCGATGCCGGCAGCCCGCGCCGCCATGGCGGCTTTCATCCAGTCCTGGCTGCCGATTGTTCCTCCCGCACCGATGATCACGGACGTCGTGTCCTTCTTGATGGCATCCATCAATTCAATGAGGTTCTTGTAGGGGCTGTCAGCCTGGACCACGACCGCGCCATAGTCCGTGCCGATGCTGGCCACCCAGCGGACATCTTTCTCGGAGTAGGCGCCGAACTTGCCCTGAGCGATGTTGAGAAGCGAGCCTGCCGAAAATGCGACGATTGTGCCAGGTTCTGCCCGGCGCTGGCCGACGATGGCGTTATAGGCAACGGCGCCGATGCCGCCCGGCATGTAGGACACGCGAAGCTGCGACTTCAACGCACCAGACTGCTGAAGCGCTGACTGAGCGAGCTTGCAGGTGATGTCGAAGCCGCCGCCAGGCTGGGCCGGCGCGATACATTCGGGGTTGGCGGGCTCTGCAAGTGTGATGGCTGGGGCGGCGATTGAAAAAGCCGAAGCGGTCGCCGCCAAAAAGGCAGCGCGAATAGAACGTGACATTGATTTCTCCTCCAAAAACTGATGCAGACCTCCAATCTGCACACATTGGATATATCGCAGCGAAGCTTTCATTCGGCTTTCAACGACTGACAGGTAAGGAAATCTTTACCACCAGACCGGGACGGTCTTGCCGGTTTCGCAAGGCCATTGTCCCTCCATTTGCGCGGGCCACCGTCAGAGCGATGGCGAGCCCAAGTCCGCTTCCGGAGCTTGTCCCGCTCCTGAAGCGGGTACCGGCAAGGCGAATGTCCTCTTCGCTCATGCCCTTGCCCTCGTCCATGATCTCGATCTCGGCGCGGCCATCGGCGGCGACAAGGGATACGGTGATCAGCGACCCTTCAGATGCGTAGTGAACGGCGTTGTCGATGACATTGGTCAGTGCCTCGCGCAGAAGTCCCTCATTGACCCGCACGATCACTGCGTGTTCCGAGGCGTCGAATACGCAGTTCATTTTACGGGATCGGATGCGCGGCCAAAGCATGCGGATCGTGTCGGCAATCGTCTCGGCGAGATCGAGCCTCTGCTGCGGATAGATTTCGGTTCCCTGAGCGGTGCGCGCCTTTGCCAGGGCAAGAAGTTGGTTGGTCGTTCTGATCGATCGCTCCAATACCTCACGCGAAGATACTAGGGTCGCCTTGACATCCGGGAGCGAGGACTGGTGCAGCGCATACTCGATCTGGGTTCGCAGGATGGTCATCGGCGTACGGAGCTGATGCGATGCGTCATCGAGAAACCGGCGTTGCTGGCTTGCCTCTTCGGCAGTCCTTTGCATGATCCCGTTCATCGCCTGCACGAGAGGTTGGACTTCGAGCGGCAGGGAGGCGACGGCAACCGGCTTCAGATCGTCGGGCTCGCGCGCATCGATTGTGTCCTTCAGACGGTTCAGGGGCTGGAGCGCCTTGAAGACGCCGAGACCAATCAGAAGACCAAGGATGAGCACGACGAGCACATCCCGAAGGATCGCCCGCTTGATTAGCGCATTCTGGAATGTCCCACGCGATACTTTGGTCTCTGCCACCTGGATGGTGATCTGGACCCCATCGGGGTTTGCCGGGTTGAGCGGACGTTTGAGGGCGCCAACTCTGATATCCTGACCGAAATAATTGCCGTCATGAAACCGGAGTTCGCCGCTTTCGAGCCCAGGCGTTTTCGGCAAAAGAACGTCACCGATTTGAACCAGATTGTCGCTGGTCGCGACATTGAAGTAGACCGTGCCCTGGGCAGTCAATTGAAAGAAGGCGAAGAGATTATAGGGAAGCTCGACGCCCACGCCGCCGCTTTCGGTCGAGATATTGGCATCGATTGCGCGGATGGCACCCGCAAGTGATCGGTCATAGGCACTGTCTGCAAGTTCTCGGATTGTCGTCGTGCTGAACCACAATGTCGAGGCCATCGCAACGATGATGGCTGGCAGGATCCAGTAGCCGATCGTGATGGCCAGGCGGCGTCCGCTGCGTTCCGGTTGATGTGTCATGGCAGGTTCGCTTCAAGAACATAGCCGATGCCCCGCAGCGTCGTAATCTGAACTGACCCCGACAGCTTCTTCCTCAGGCGATGCGCGATGACCTCGATTGCTTCGAGTTGGATATCGGCATCGTAGGAGAACATCCGGTCCATGATCTTTTGCTTCGACATTGGTTCGCCTGCATGTTGGATCAGGACACGCAGCATGGAGTGCTCACGCGGAGTGAGTTCAAGCGGCGCGTCATCAAACGTGAACCGCTGCTCCGCTGGAGAGTAGGTCAGGCCGCCGCAGGAAAACGTGCCTGTATTTCGGCCATGCGATCGTCTGACAAGCGCCACCAGTCTCGCTTCAACTTCTTCGATCGCGAAGGGCTTTGCCAGGAAATCATCAGCGCCTTCGTGAAGGGTGCCTATCCGCTCAGTCAGCGTATCCCGCGCCGTCAGGATCAGGGTCGGCGTGTTGTCACCCCTATTTCTCATCGCAGCAAGCAGCGACCTCCCGTCAATCACGGGAAGTCCAAGGTCGAGGATCACTACGTCGAACTCTTCCGTACGCAAACGGTTGTCAGCCACGGCGCCGTCCTCAGCCCAGTCGATGATGAAGTCGTATCGCTGCTTGAGCGCCTTGATCATCCAACGAGCCAGCTCGGGATCGTCTTCCACGAACAGGATCTTCAATTAGTCCTCCCAAACAGGACACGTACGAACGGTTCACATACGCTTATGCGCTGGTCCTCGTTGTTATCTCTAGTCGAATTGTGGGCAGGAGGGGTAGGGCCGAACGAAGCAGATCACATACAGTATCTGGATGCGGGGTGACCTTCGACTCTGCTGAGTTCGCTTCTGGAGCACGCAAGCCGTCGGAGGCACGACTGCAATGCTCGCGTTGGGTCCCCGGCCGATTTCGCGAAGCTCGTTGAAGGACGACGGGTGGCCTGAAGAACAGCGCAACTATTGCTCAAGTTGTTGAGAAGGCGTCGCTTTTTTCTCTGAGAGATAGTCGCTGATTTTCAGCGGAAAACCGACCTAAAATGGCCCGCCTGGAGAACCTGGATTATCACATGATTTCAAAGGCTTAACAAAATCGCCTTTGATTTCTCTCTGTTTTCCTGCCGCGAGCGACCGTGGATGCCATCTTTGTGCCCTGGCTTTGGGCCGACGTCAACATGGCGGGAGCGCGGCAATAATTTCCGCTTGGCAGCGCGAAGCCAGAGCTGAGTTGAGCATTTGCGCGGGACAGCTTTGCGCCTTCCAAGCAACTGGGAAGGGTCTGCCCTAACCCTTCCCAAGACCGGACGTTCACGCATCTGCTAGCTCTGCTTAACCGCTACAAATACGGTAACGGCAAGCCTTGGCTTCACGCGTCTATCAGTCGGCTACTTCTAGCGTCACGGTGACCGACCCGGGACGGTCGAAGATCGAGACATCGCCTGTCACCTGCCCGAGGATGACGATGCCGGGGGAGGGAACGCGACCTTTGCGATAGTAGATCACGAAATCTTGGCCACTCCACAGGCCGAGCGTGCCGGCCGAGAAGTCTCGTTGCCGTGTGATTTCAGGCAGGGCAGAGGGAAGATCTCCCGTCTTTTCCTGGCGGAGATGGTCGGACAACTCGATCGTCAGCGGCAGCATCCGGGCGAGCGATCTGCCCGCTTCGTTGTCGGCGAGTGTGGCGGTGACTTCGCCCCATTCGGAGGAAATTCGGATGTTCTCTTGAGCCATAACCGGTCCAGTCAATCCCAGTGTGACGACAGCAAGGGCCAATATTGTCTTGGGCATGTGTTCGTCTCCGTTGTAGTTTGCCGCGAACGGGCGGAGCAGATACGCCACCCGCCATCATCCGCCTCAAGCCTACTCTCCTGTGCCCTTGGCATAGTCTTCGTCGGACACCTTCTCCATCCAGGTGACAGAGCTTCCCTCGAGCGCCTCGGCTACGGCGAAATGGGTCATAGGCTCGGTGCTGGAGGCGCCATGCCAGTGCCGGATCAAAGGTGGGATCCAGACCACGTCTCCCGGACCGACCTCTTGCACCGGTTCGCCTTCCTTCTGGACCCGGCCGCGTCCGCTGACGATGAACAGGGTCTGCCCCAGCGGATGTGTGTGCCAGGCCGTGCGGGCACCAGCCGGGAAGGACACGGTCGCCCCGCCGATGCGTGCAGGTGCTTCGGCCTGATAGCGGCCAGAAATCTGGACGCTTCCTGTGAAGTACTCTGCCGGAGCAGGCGCCGTGCCGGTTCCTGCGCGCCTGATCTCGAGGTCCGTCTTGGGTGCGTTCACCTGGGTTCCTTTCCTGTTTTCGAGAACCTGCTTGAGGACAGGCACGGCGGACATGGCGCGCGGCCAGCCGGCGTAAAAAGCGACATGTGCCAGTACTTCCGAAGCTTCTGACGGCGTCAAGCCGCTGTCCATGGCGCGATTGGCATGAAAAGGCAGTTGCTCGGGCTGACCGACCGCGATCAGGGCGGCCATCGTCACGAGGCTTCTGTCCCGAGCAGCAAGCTCGGGTCGCTGCCACAGGTCGCTGAACAGCACGCGATTGGTGAGATCGGCCAATGCCGCCGCCGTGGGGGCAATGGTCCTGTCGATGGTTGCGGCGCGAGCGGCTTCGGCTTCGGCCTCCAACTCGATCCGAGCGGACTCGCTGTCGCCGAAAGGTGCAATGCCACGCTCGTCAAACACCGTCTTCACCTCGCTCACTGCCGAGATCGCGTTCGGCCAGCCTGAATAAAATGCGAGGTGGGTGATTAGTTCCCCGATCTCCGCAGGCTTCACGTCGTTGTCCAGGGCGCGGTTCACATGCACCGCAATCTGAGCGGTTTTTCCGGTGGAAACGATTGCCGAGAGGGTGACCAGGGTACGGTCGCGAGGCGCAAGTTCGGCTCGTTTCCAGATTTCACCGAACAGCACCTCATCGGTGAAATGGCCAAGCCCCGGCGCAACCGAGTAGACGGCCGGTGGAGCGAACATGCGGCGCTCTTCCTGCACCTCCACACCTGTCGCGGCGACAGCAGAGAGGGCAATGCTTGCGGCAATAGTCTTCATCTGGTTTTCCTCTTGTTCATATCAGGGGTTGGGGGCGGTCGAGTTCGAAGTCGGCCCCCTCTGATGGTCGCGAAGTTGGGCGTCAGGGACGCCATGTCTTCGGTCTGGCCGACATGACAGCCGGCGAGACCTCGACGCGCATCAAAGTTCCTGAGCCGTAGGCCGGAAGAGGATCTCATTGATGGCGACATCTTCGGGCTCGTTGATTGCGAAGGCCACCATTCGGGCAAATGTCTCGGCCGGCACACCGACCTGTCCCACATAGTCCTGGTTTGCCTTTTGCACGTCCTTCTCGCTGATGTGGTCGAGGAGTTCCGTCTTGACTGCGCCCGGAGAGATGATCGTGGTGCGAATATTGTAAGGTGCCATCTCCTGCCGTAGTCCCTCGGATACCGCCCTCACGGCAAACTTGGTCGCGGAATACACCGCCGAGCCACCGAAGAGCTTGTGACCTGCCACGGAGGAGACATTGATGATGTGGCCGGATTTCTGCAATTTCATCTGGGGCAGTGCTGCGGCGATGCCGTAGAGGACGCCCTTGAGATTGACGTCGATCATCTGATCCCACTCGTCAACCTTCAGCCGCTCCATCGGCGAGAGCGGCATGACGCCGGCATTGTTGATCAGCACGTCTATCCGTCCGTAGGTCTCGACGGCGGTGTCCACCAGCGTCCGCAGATTCTCTTGCTTCGTCACTTCGGTCACGACAGCCGTGGCCCTGCCGCCAGCATTGTGGATTTCGGCTGCAAGTGCATCGATGCGATCGGCGCGACGAGCACCAAGCACGACGTTTGCCCCCTTGGCGGCAAGGTGGCGCGCAGCGGCTGCACCCATCCCGCTCGAGGCGCCGGTGATGACGATGGTCTTGCCAGCGATATTGTCGGTCATTTCAGGTCTCCGGTAGTTGGAAGGTCAGGTTCTGGGCGGCGACAGCGGCAACTTGCGCTGACCGCCGCCACCCCGATGGTGCGGCATTGCTTACGCCAGATGCTGCCCGAAGAAGTCGGCGATCCGGTCGAACGGGATCTTGTCCATGCGGTCGTAGAGATCGGTATAGTTGGCATCCGGGATGATCATCAGCTCCTTCGGCTCTGCCGCTGCGGCAAAGGCCGTTTCGCTGAAATATCGCGAGTGGGCATCTGCGCCGTGGACCAGCAGGAGCGGGCGTGGAGAAATCTCGGCGATGTAGGTCAGGATCGGCATGTTCATGAACGACAGTGGCGTGGTCTGCGACCAGGCATTGCCGGAGTTCACGGCGCGCGGATGGTAGCCGCGGGGCTTCATGTAGTAGTCGTTGTAGTCGACGAGGAACTGAGCCTCGCCGCCCTTGAGTTCATTATAGGGCGGCTGGTAGGCGGGTGTTCCATTCTCCGCGTCCACCCAGCGCTGTCGGCTCATCTGTTCCAGCGCCTTTGCCCGCTGCTCCGGGGTGACGCTGTCGTTGTAGCCCTTCGACATCACGCGGGTCATGTCGTACATCGTTGTGGCAACGACGGCCTTGACGCGCTTGTCGACGGCAACGGCATTGAGAGCCATGCCGCCAAAGCCGCAAATGCCGATCACGCCGATCCGCTCGCGGTCGACGGTGCCCTGCAGTCCGAGGTAATCGACTGCCGCACTGAAGTCTTCAGTGTTGATGTCAGGCGAGGCGATGTTGCGCGGTTCGCCACCACTTTCGCCAGTGTAGGACGGATCGAATGCCAGTGCCGCAAAGCCGCGCTCGGCCATGGTCTGAGCATACAATCCCGAGGACTGCTCCTTCACGGCACCAAATGGGCCACCGATGGCGAGAGCCGGCAGAGGCTGGCTGCCTCGGTTCTTCGGCAGGTACAGATCACCTGCCAGCACAATGCCGTAACGGTTTTTGAACGAGACCTTCTGGTGATCGACGGTTTCGCTCTTGGGAAACACCTTGTCCCAATCGGAAGTTTGCGCAAGTGCGGATTTTACCGTCACCGTCGGAAGCAAGCTCATCGCTGCAACAGCGAGGCCCGTTCCCTGCATGAGGCGACGCCGGCTCGTCTTGTAAGCTCTTTCGGTCTCGATTGTCTTGGTCATGGGATCATCTCCGTTCGGTTGAAGTCTTGGTGATTCAGCGCCGGCGCGGGCGCGTCGCGGCACACAGTGTTTTGTTCATGAGGGTTGCTGGCTCGCGCGCAACGCTGCCAGCGAAGAGCCGACAAGCAGGAGTGCCGCGAAGAGAAATGAACTCCACCAGCCAATGTGATCGAACAGCAGGCCGCCGAGTGCGGCGCCGATCGTGATTGCGAACTGGATGACGGCAACCTGCAGACCGCCGCCGGCTTCGGCGTCGTCGCTCAGGACATGGGCTAGCCAGGTACCCCAGGCGACGGGTGCCGCCGTACCGACGAAGCCCCAGGCGCCCAGGAGAAGCGTGACGGCTAGCTGGGAACTCGAGGCTGCTACGAGCCCGACGGCAAGCAGTGCCATCATAAGCGGTATTCCGATCGCCAGCGCGTAGAGCCGGCGTGGCAACAGGCGGCTGATGGACCAAGTGCCACCAACGCCCGCCAGTCCCATCAGGAGCAGCACAAGAGAAAGCGAGGTGACGTCGAACCTCGAGACGCTCTCAAGGTAGGGCCGCAGATAGGTGAAGAGTGCGAACTGGCCCATGAACAGCAAGAGGATCGCGGTCATCCCGAGCGCGACCTGACGGCGGACCAGCAGGCGGAAGACGTTGGCCGTGGGCTTCTCGTCCTCTGCCGGGAGATCGGGCATGGTCATCCACTGCCAGGCAAGAGCGACCAGAGCCAAGGGCACAACGAGGAAAAAGGCGCCACGCCAGCCGATCAATTCGCCGAGAAAGCTGCCAAGCGGCGCAGAAATCGTGGCGGCGATGGCGTTGCCGGCATTCAGTGCGGCCAGTCCTTTGGGCACCTGATCAGTCGGCAGGAGCCGCATGACGATGGCCGTCGACATCGACCAGAAGCCGCCAATCGCAATGCCAAGCAGCGCACGACCTGCCATGAGGATCCAGTAGTTCGGGGCAAAGGTCACCACCACGGCGGAAAGCACCAGCAGTACGGAAAACCAGGTGAGAACCGTCTTGCGATCGATGCCTGCCGTCAGCCGAGCAACGAACAGGCTGGTGACGACGGCGAAGAACCCGGAAATCGAGATCGCCTGTCCAGCCTGTCCCTCGAGCATGGTCAGATCGCGGGCGATTGGTGTCAGCAGGCTGACGGGCATGAATTCCGAGGCGATGAGCACGGAAACAGTCAGTGCCATGGAGCCGACGGCACCCCAGGCTGCCGGTGATTTCAATGTGTCGCGATAGGTCAGCTTGGCCATGGTCTACATCATCCTTCGAAAGCGGCGACATGCCCTCTCGCGTCCTTTGTAGCCAGTTTCCATTGGGCCGATTAGCGGCGCCATCTCGCATGCATTTATCGATGGAGACCATCAATGAAGATCTCCCGCCTTGCCGGGCAGGGCGGGAGATCGTGTCTTATCTGTTAGGTTCGAGAAGAATGCGCATGGGTTAGCGCGAGGCGAGGAAGTCGATGATGGCCTTCCGTTCGTCGGCCTTGGCGAAGCGCTGTGTCATCCGCGTTCCCCTTACCAATCCGGCTGGATTGGTAAGGAAGGTATCGAGCTGGGCCGCATCCCAGGTGATGCCCGAGCTTTGCATTGCAGGCGAATAGCGGAAGCCTTCCAGGCTCCCCGCTACCCTGCCGGCAACGCCCTGTAGGTGGGGCCCGACGCCGTTGCGCGTGCTATCGATCTGGTGACAGGTGCCGCAACGCTGCTGGAACAGCCTCTGTCCGTCCGCTGCATCCTGTGCATGAGCCTGAAGGGCCAGCAGGACGGTGGTGATGACTGCGGCGGCGATATGCTTGAACGTACTCAATATCATCCCTGCTTCTCCTGGAATGTCGTCTTCGACAGCGGCAGGCTGCGCGGTCGTTCTGTGGCAAGGACAGCCACGGCATTGGCGATGGCGGGAGGCACGCCCGGAAGACCGGGCTCACCAATGCCGCCGATCGGTGCGCCGCTTTCGATGATGCGGACATGCACTCTCGGCATGCGGTCCGGCGTCAGGATCTGATAGCCGTCGTAGTTGCGAGCCTGGGGAAGGCCGTCGACATAGACGACTTCTTCCAGAAGTGCGGAGGAAACGCCGAGTGCCACGGCCGAGTTGACCTGATGCTCGATCACCCGCGGGTTGACCACGGTGCCGGGGTCGATTGCGACCCAGACGTCGTGCACCACGACCTGGCCATCCGACAGCGAGACTTCCGCCATCGTCGCCACTTCGCTGCCGAAGGGCGAGGCCATGGCCACGCCCCGGGCGCGGCGGGTTCCATCCTCGGCTGCAAAGGGACCCCGCTTCCAGCCGCCCGATAGCTCGGCCACCGCCTGCAGCAGCGTCAGATGGCGGGGGCTGTTCTTCAGGAGCGCCAGACGCAGTTCATAGGGATCTTTGGCGCCGGCATCCGCCATTTCGTCGAAGAAGGTCTCCGAGAAGAAGTCGTTCATCGAATGGCCGACCGAGCGCCAGAAGCCGATTATCGCGGGATCGTCGACATGGATCTGGGCAATCCGCTTGTTGGGGATTGCATAGACCTTGCCCGCGATGCCCTCGACCGCCGAACTGTCCACCTTGTCGGGCTGGCGGCCATACCATCGTCCCGTCGCACCTTCGCCGACGGCCACAGCCGAAAACGCCGTCGGATTGCCATCCCGGTCCAGCCCCGCGCGAAAGCGGACTGCTGCCATCGGGCGCAGGGTATCGCGCAGGAACTCCTCCTCGCGGCTCCAGACGAGCTTGATGGGACGACCGACCGCCTTTGAAAGCAGGATGGCCTGCGGATAGGGATTGGCGCTCTGGTAAAGGAAGTGGCGACCGAAGAATCCACCCAGCATCGGCGAGTGGATGATGACCTGCTCCGGCGCAATGCCGGCGACCTTGGCGGCATCGCCCTGGAACATTTCCGGCGCCTGGTTGGGAATCCAGAGTTCGAGCGTCCCGTCCTCATTCCAGCGCGCGACGGCCGAGGGCGGCTCCAACTGGCCATGGGCGAGGTGAGGCGCGTCATAGGTCGCTTCAACAACCTTCGCGGCTGATGAAAGGGCGGCAGCGGCATCCCCTTCTTCCTCAAAGGTCACGCCGTCACCGGTCGTCGCCTTCAACTTTTCCATATGGCCTGTGCTGGAGAAGTCAGCGGCCATGGCGTGCGCTGTCCCGGCAGCGGCTTCAGTCCAGGAAACCTGTAGCGCTTCGACAGCCATGCGCGCGCGCCACCAACTATCGGCGACCACGGCGACGGCACCCGGAAGCGTGTGCACCGAATGGACGCCTGTCCGCGACTTGATCTCGGCCTCGTTCGTCATCGCGCCGGGTTCCTGACCGAGCCGCGGGCTGTGCTGCACGGCTGCAAAGAGCATGCCGTCGACCTTGGTGTCGATCGCATACTGGGCCTTGCCCGTCGCCTTCGCTCTGATGTCCAAGCGTTCGACCGGTTTTCCGATCCAGCGGAAGTCCTTGGATTCGCGGAGTGTGACCGTTTCCGGAACAGGCAGACCTGCGGCGGTCTCGGCGATTTCGCCATAGGCGAGACTGCGACCCGAAGCGGCATGCACCACGCGACCCGGTTCGGTTGAAAGCTCTGCAACCGGAACCGACAGTCTCTCGGCGGCGGCCTGAAGCAGCATGCCACGCGCAGACGCACCAAGCTTGCGCATGATGTCGTAGCTCGAGCGGACAGAGAAGCTGCCGCCGGTGAAGCGGAAGCCGCCGATCAGGCCGTAGTCCGGGCCGGGCGGTGCTGCCTCGACCACGAAATTGACGGGGTCGACATCGAGTTCTTCGCCGACGATCTGGGCCATCGCCGTGAAGATGCCCTGACCGCCTTCGATGAAGGCGCTGCGGAAGAACACCGTGCTGTCGGGCCGGATCTCGATAAAGGCCGGGACGCGGGTACCGGGAGCAACGGTCGCGGCGGCCTGCGCCAGTGCCGGACGAATTGCGCCGGGTACGGTAACGCCGAGAACAAGCGCACCGGCAACCGTGCCGAGGAAGCCGCGACGCGAGATCTTGAACGGCTTATCATCGCTGGCAGTATTTGCGGGTGTATCGATATGAACCTGGTTCATCGCAATCCCTCCAATCAAGCCTGGGCCGCTTCGCGCACGGCGGCAGCGATGGCGTTATAGGTTCCACAGCGACAGAGATTGACCATGGCAGCCGCAATGTCGTCGTCCGTCGGCTGGGGTGTTTGCTTGAGAAGCGCGGTTGCGGCCATCACCTGGCCGGACTGACAGTAGCCGCATTGCGGCACCTGATTGGCGACCCAGGCCTCGACCACCTTCTGGCCGACGGGATCCTCGGTGATGGCCTCGATGGTGGTGATCTGCGTGCCAACCACCGTATCGATCGTTGTGACGCAAGAGCGGGTCGGCTGCCCGTCGACGAGGACCGTGCAGGCACCGCATTGCGCGAGACCGCAACCGTATTTGGTGCCGGTCATCCCGAGTGTATCGCGCAGCACCCAGAGCAAAGGAGTATCGGCTTCGACATCCACCTGCTGCGGTGTTCCGTTGATGTTGAGTTCCATTTTGGGGTCCTTCGATCGGTTCGGGGGAGAAGGGGCGGGAACAGTCTGCGGACTATTCCATGCCACACACTATCAAGTGCATTTGATATGCATTAGTCGGCTTTGGTCGCTTAGATTTATCGACAACGACCATAAATGGCGAAAAGCGAGGATGCTGGATGGCAAGGGAAGACTTCAACGACCTGCTCTGGTTCCTGGCACTGGCTGAAGATCGCAGCTTTACGAAAGCGGCGGCCAAGCTCGGGATCACGCAGTCGACACTCAGCCACACGATCAAGCGACTTGAGACGCGTCTGGGCCTGCGCCTTCTCACCCGGACGACGCGCAGCGTTTCGCTGACGGAGGCTGGTGAGCGTCTTTTCAATGCGCTTTTGCCGCGCATCACCGCGATCCGTGGCGAACTGGAAGCACTTTCGGACCTGCGTGACAAACCGGCCGGCACCGTTCGCATCACGCTTTCCGACCACGCGCTGGAAACAGTGGTCTGGCCGAAACTGCAGCCGATCCTGAAGGACTATCCGGATGTCCGGGTCGAACTCAGCCGCGACAATGGCTTGCGCAACATCGTTGAAGACGGGTTCGACGCCGGCGTGCGGCTCGGCGAGAGCATCGAAAAGGACATGATTGCCGTTCGGATCGGCCCGGACTGGCGCATGCTGGTCGTCGCATCGCCGGCTTACCTCGCGGACAAACCCATGCCTCAGCACCCGCAGGATCTGGTTAGCCACAACTGCATCAACATGCGCCAGGCAACCGGCGGAGGGCTCTATGCCTGGGAATTCGAGAAAGATGGGCAGGAACTGCGCGTTCGGGTCGTGGGCCAGCTCACGTTCAATTCGTCCTATCCCATGGTTGATGCGGCCGTGAAAGGTCTCGGTGTCGCTTACGTTCCAGACAATCTGGTCGCTGCTGAACTTTCAGCAGGCACGCTCGTGACGCTCCTTGAGGATTGGACGCCACCCTTTCCGGGCTACTACCTGTATTATCCGAGCCGCCACCAGAACGCGCCCGCCTTCCGGGTTGTCGTCGATGCGTTGCGGCAGAAGTAGCAGCCCTTTGCCGCGTCACGCAAAGGCGATGACCGGCGCACAGAACACCGAATATGCGAGCGAACCGATGAGCCCGCCGATCATCAGGAACCTCTGAAAGTGGCGGGCGTAGGTCTTCAGGAATTCGGTCATGATACGGCTCCGTCAGGTGTAGGGAAGCATCTGGCCTGCGAACGTCACGCCGGTCCAGGCTGAGATGGAGAGCAAGGCCGCGAAACGTGCGAAAAACGGGGGCATCGAAGCCTCGCCCCATTGCGCCATGCCGCGGCCAGCGCCGAAATGGAAAGCCAGTGCATTTGCGCCTGCCGCAACCAGGAGCCAGAATTTCCAGGGCGCCGCCCCGGAGGCCGCGATCATCGTTGCCTGGGCGCTCAGCAACGCAACACCCGTGATGAATGCCGTGATGAAGCCGACATAGGACACTGGCAGCAGGTGCCGCATGGCTGATGTCACAGACACAGACTGTCTGCCGACGCCCAGTAGACGCAGGTCGATAGCAAAAATCGACCCGATCAGCAGCCCTATCCCGAGGACGTGAAAGGTTTCAAGCGCGGCGTACAGATAGCCTGCAGATCGCACAGTCTGACCGACGATAGATGCCTGAAGCAGTTCGAGAGCTGAGTTCAACACGGGTTTCGGTTCTCTCTAGTGTTGGCACTTAGTCCGGCAAAGGGGCTCGTTCAGGGAGCGTGTTGCCAAGAACCTGGTTCACCGGTGTCGCGTCATCCCCGTACCAGAACACCACCGGACGAAAGATACCTTCATCGCTGCGGTTGATGTAGCCGATGGCCTGGAATCGCTCGCCGACCCTCAGTGGCCGATCCAGCCCCCACCGCCCGGACCATGCCGGTGGTGCGATGACGATCTCCAGCTCCCCAAGGTTGCCGTCATACGCCAGAGGGCGGTTGACCCGCACGCTGTCCTCCGGATGCTGCAATTCTTCCGGTATGGGAAGCTCGGGCGTATCGGGTGGCAGGCTCGCATCCAGCTTCACATCGAACTCCGAGTGCGGATTGCCCCAAACGCCCTCTGACGAGACGGTTCCGGCGATATAGACCAGCCTGCTGGTGTCGAATGTTGGCCAGCCATGGTGGGCCGACGCATTGTTCAGCGCAAGCGGAATGCCAGTGAACGCGAAAGCCACGGCAAGTCCCAGAACAACCGTCCATCGTTTTGGGCTGACAAGACTGGCTGCCGCCGTGTTTTTGCGAGGCATGGTGCTCAAACTCCAGATGAGAATCGATCTAGCAATCAGTCGGGTCTGTGGGATCTGGCCTGATCGGCCTTCGGTTCGTCACCCCCTCTGATTTCGACAGTCATCCTAGATGCCGTGCGGTCTAAAGATTAGTCTGGGAGAACTCATCAGGCTTATGGGCCTGGGACATAAGTGGAGTATCCGATGTCGCGCTCTCTGGCTGGAGAAGAGGCGGCTAGAGAAATGCGTTTGCGAGTATCCCGCAGACACAACGGCGCGAGCTGAACTGCGCCACCGTCTGAAGTGCCAATCCATTACTATGTCGCCATTTGATCGCGAGATTCAATTGGACGGCCAAGTACGGTCGAAATCCGGCCTCAGATTGCGGGTCCCTAGCCAATATTTGCGAGACCTGTTTCAGGACAAAGGATGGCCTGATGGGCGGACCGCAGAATTCTTCAAGTTGTTGAGAAGACGTCACTTTTTTCTGTGAGAAACAGGCGCCGAATTTTCGCGGAAGAGCGACCTAAAATGGCCCGCCTGGAGAGCCTGGATTCTCACATGATTTCAAATGCTTAACAAAATCGCCTTTGATTTTCCTCTGTTTTCCCGCCGCGAGCGACCGTGGATGCCGTCGTTGTGCCCTGGCTTTGGGCTGACGTCAACATGGCGGGAGAGCGGCAATTATTTCCGCTCGGAAGCGCTAACCCGGAGGTGAGACGCGTATATCTCGGGGCAGCATTGCTAAAACAATTGCTATCGCGATCCCGTTAGTCTGGTCGGAATTGCGCGTCGCTCACGCCGACCAAAGTCGCAAGGCGCTCCGGAAAGATGACGCCGTAGCCGACCTCGATGCTCAATCCCGGCGGGTGCGATGCAGACTGTGAGCAAAATCGAGCAACTAATCCGCTTATTAATTAGAAATTCTACAGCATTTTCTCATTCTTCTAAATTGAGCTAACTCCTCCGCAGTTCTACTCTCTCCTCATCGGCCGCTGTGGGAGGCGGCTGGAGGATGCGGCTGGATGTCGTGTCTGCGGAGGAGATCACTCGCTCAGGGCAAATCGAAACCGGTGGTTCAGGTGTGAACCTCGGCGCGAGATTGCTCGTCGTCGATCCGGCCGCTCTCATCGGATTTGCCCCTGTCGAGGATATCAACATGAACCTTTATTCCCTGCTTTCCCTGCGCGCCTCGAATGGTCGTCCCGTACGCGTCGGATTGATCGGTGCCGGCAAGTTTGGCTCCATGGTCCTGGCCCAGGCCCAGCGCATTGAAGGCCTGCATATGGTGGCGGTAGCCGACCTCAATGTAGGCAAGGCGAAAGAATCGCTGGAGCGCGTTGGCTGGCCGAAGGAGCGTTATTCAGCTGAAAGCTGCGGAGATGCCATCAAGTCCGGCAAGACCTATGTGACCTCGGACGCAGCCGATCTCTTCGGGTGCGACGAGATCGAATGCATCATCGAGGCGACAGGACATCCAATCGCTGGGACCCGTCATGCTTTGGGGGCGATTGAAAGCAACAAACATGTCGTCATGGTCAACGTTGAGGCCGACGTCATGGTGGGGCCGATCCTTGCCGAGAAAGCCCGCGCGAAGGGCCTCATATATTCGATGGCCTACGGTGACCAGCCGGCCTTGATCTGCGAACTTGTCGACTGGGCCCGCGCAACCGGCTTTGAGGTCACGTCAGCCGGCAAGGGCATGAATTTCGAGCCGCGATACCGCTACTCGACGCCCGATACGGTCTGGAGCTTCTTCGGCTGGACCGAAGAAGAGGTTGCCAAAGGCGACTTCAATCCGAAAATGTATAATTCCTTCACCGATGGCACCAAGGCTGCGATCGAGATGGCAGCCGTTGCAAACGGCACAGGCCTCGATTGCCCGGATGATGGGCTGGCTTTCCCGCCCGCTGGTCTGCACGACCTCGCACGCGTGTTCCGCCCGGCATCCGACGGTGGCCGCATGGCACGCAGCGGCCTGGTGGACATCGCAGCCAGCCAGGAACCTGACGGCCGCGAGGTCTTCAACAATATTCGCTACGGCGTCTTCGTCACCTTCAAGGCGCATAACGAATATGCCCGCGCCTGCTTCAAGCAGTATGGGCTGCTGACCGATCCCTCAGGCTGGTACGCCTCGATGTGGCGACCGTTCCATATCATCGGCCTCGAAACCTCCATCAGCGTGCTCTCTGCCGTGCTGCGAAATGAGCCGACCGGCTGCTCCAAGGAGTTCCGCGGCGATGCCGTGGCAACCGCCAAGAAGGATATGCAGCCGGGCGAGATGTTGGACGGCGAAGGCGGCTATGCCGTCTGGGCCAACGCCATTCCGGCCACGCGCAGCCTTGACCTCAAGGCGCTGCCCATCGGTCTCGCGCACAACGTCAAGCTCAAGCGCCCAATCAAGAAGGACCAGATCGTTTCCTTCGATGACGTCGAAATCGTCAACGACCTCGATGTGGTCGGGCTGCGCCAGGAAATGGAAGCGCGCTTCCGCCCGGCCAAGATCGCGGCCGAGTAAGGGGGAGGGAAGATGACAAGCCATCCCTTTGTCGTCATTGCCGAGTTTCAGGTGAAACCCGGCATGATGACGGCCTTTCTGGAGGCCGCTCGTGATGACGCGGCTCATTCGGTTGCCGACGAACCCGGCTGCCGGCAGTTCGACATCATCTGCCCGCAGGGCTCTGACGACACCGTGGTCTTTTATGAGGTCTATGACAGCCGTGCAGCCTTCGACGCCCATCTTGAGACGCCGCATCTGGCCCGTTTTCGTAACGCGTTTCCGTCGCTGATCATCGAAGAGCGACCCGTCCGGTTCGCCGATCGTCAGCATCCTTGAGGATAAGGTTCAATGAACGCAGCGGAAATACAAGAGACCGTCGCCGTTCTGGGAACCGGCATCATGGGGGCCCCGATCGCAATGCGCCTGGCAAATGCCGGGTTCAAGGTAACGGCCTGGAACCGCAGTCCTGACAAGGCCGAGGTACTGAGGCCGCATGGCATCGTGCCAATGTCCTCGGTGGCAGATGCGGTGCGCGACGCGAACGTCGTCATCTGCATGCTCAGTTCCGGCCCCGTCTGCGAGACCGTGCTTGGTGGGAAGGGTGGAGCGATTGCGAGCATGCGCCCCGATGCGACACTCGTCGTCATGAGCTCCATTCCGGTCGAGACCGCGATTGCCATCGCAGGGGATGCTGAAGGCCGGGGCATTGCCTGCCTTGATGCACCGGTTTCCGGTGGCGAACTTGGGGCGAAGGAAGGTCGGCTTGCGATTATGGCAGGCGGCGCCGCCTATGTCTTTGATGGACTTGCACCGATTTTTGCTCCCCTTGGTCGGGTGACCCATGTCGGGCCATCCGGGAGCGGCGCGCTCACCAAGCTTGCAAACCAGCTCATCGTTGCGTCGACCATCTGCGCGGTCGCCGAGGCCCTGACACTTGCCGAAGTTGGCGGTGCGGATCCGGCGCGTGTCCGCGAAGCTCTTCTGGGTGGCTTCGCCGACTCGACCGTCTTTCGCCAGCACGGCCTGCGCATGGTGGAGGGGAACTTCACGCCCGGCGGCCCGGCCAAGTATCAGGTGAAGGACACATCGACCGCACTCCGTTTCGCGCGGAGCCACGGATTGAAGCTGCCGGTCGGCGAGGAGGTTGACCGTCTGTTTCAGGCCATGGTGGACCATGGCAATGGAGACCTCGATCACAGCGGGGTCATTCTGGAGTTAAAGCGTATGAACTCGGCTTAAGCCCCGGTTCGCGCTTCAATCATCATCAATGTCAAACGGGAGGATAGACATGAAACAGTTCACACTTCGCAGCCTGGTTGCCGCTGCCACCATGCTGACGGCGAGCCTTGTCCAGGCGGAAACGCTGACGCTTTCGACACCGGATCCAGATTCGTCCGAGATTACCGTGGCCGCCAACAAGTTCGCAGAACTCGTCTCGGCCAAGACCAATGGCGAGGTGACAGTCAAGGTATTCCCGAACGGGACGCTCTATGGCGGCGATCCGTCCGCAGCCGTCAAGCAGCTCGCCGGCGGCTCGCTCGACATGTTGGTTCTCGCGACCTCGCTCTACGCCAACTTCAACCCGAAGTTTTCGGCCATCTCCATTCCCTATCTCTTCGATGACGAGGCACAGCTTCGGTCTTATCTTGCAGGTGAGCCTGGCAAGGAATTGATCGCTGATCTCGATGCCATCGGTATCAAGGGCATTAATCTCTGGCCGCGCCCCTTCCGTCAGATGACTAATTCGAAGCTGCCGATCGAAAAGCCCGAAGATCTGGCAGGCCTGAAATTCCGCGTACCCAACAATCCGCTTTGGGTCGAGTTCTTCGGCAAATTGGGCGCCGTTCCAACGCCGATGGCCTTTGCAGAGGTCTATAACGCTCTTCAGCTCAAGGTCGTCGATGGTCAGGAAAATCCAATCAACGTGCCATTGTCTGCTAAATTCTACGAAGTTCAGAAGTATGTCTCCATCACCAACCACATGGGCGACGGCTGGGTGCTCGGAATCAATCCGGCAAAGTACGAGAGCCTGAGCGACGCGCACAAAAAAGCAATCGAGGAAGCGGCTGTGGAAGCTGAAGCCTGGAAAGTCGAGAACGACAACGCGACCGCCGAGAAGACCATTGCCGAACTTCAGGGTCACGGCATGCAGATCAATCGTCTGTCCCCCGAGCAACAGCAGGCCTTCGTCGCGGTTGCCAAGCAGCTCTATCCGGTCTTCGCCGGATTGGTGAAAGATCAGGCCTTCTTTGACAAGACGGTTACGGCCGTTGGCAAGAACTGATCGATGAACCCAGGCGGACCGGCATGGAGGATGCCGGTCCGCACCAATCCGGGAGGAGGAAAAATGTCTAACAGCAACTCAACTTTCGATAGGCTGCTGAAGGGCCTGAGCGACATCGCGGCGGGGCTCGCTGCTTTCGGCATTCTCCTCGTCGTTTTGCTTCAGGTCGCCAGCCGGCTCCTCGATATGTCGGTGTCCTGGACCGAGGAAGCGACACGCTATCTCTTCGTCTGGATGATCTTCCTGGGGCTTGCAGCCGGATTTCGCACCGTCGAAACCGCTCGCGTTACCGTCTTGCTCGCCATGTTTCCGCGCGCCATTCGCCGGCTCTCCGTGCCGATCTATGTGCTGAGTTCTGTCTCCTTCTTCGTGCTGATGGGATGGACCGGCTACAAGCTTGCCTGGCAGCAATTCGCCATGAACGAAACGGCCGCGACGCTCGCGATCCCGATGTGGCTCATCGGTACCATCATGCCGTTAAGCGCAATCCTTGCCGTCCTAGGGATCATCGATTCCCTGAAACGCCGGCGCCATCTCATCGAAATTCTCGATCCCGAGGTTCAGATGCCGGAGCTCCGTCATCAGCACCAGGGCTCCTCAACGCCGGAGAAGCTATCATGAGCCTGGTCCTACTTGCGCTCTTTCTCACCATGAGCGTTTTCGGCGTGCCGCTCGCGATTGCGCTTGGGCTGTCGAGTGTAATCGCAATCGTCATGTTCACCTCGACCCCGGTCGATCTCATGGCGCAGAGCATGTTCTCCGCAATGAATTCCTTCCTCCTGGTCGCCGTACCGCTTTTCATTCTGGTCGGCGTCTTAATGGAGCGTGGCCGGGTGGCCGAGAAGCTCTTCGATTTCGCTGAGGCCATCGTTGGCTGGCTTCCGGGTGGCCTCGGCCATGTAAACGTCGCGTCGTCAGTGATTTTCGGAGGAGTGTCTGGTTCATCGGTCGCCGATATCGCATCGATCGGGGCGATCGAGATCAAGGCCATGGAGCGCCATGGCTTCCCAAAGGGCTACGCCGTTGGCATGACGCTCTGCACATCGACCCTGTCATCGATCATTCCACCGTCCATCTTGATTGTTATCGCGGGATCGATCGCCAATGCCTCGATCGGCACGCTTCTGGTTGCAGGCCTCATTCCCGGCCTCTTCATCGCTCTGGCCTTCATGGTCTTCAACCACTTCTATGCAGTTCGATACGGCTTCAACCCTCCAAGCCCCTTCAACGCGCGCCATGTTCTCAAGACGGGCTTAGCGGCCATTCTGCCCATGTTGACGCCGGTCATCCTGCTGGTCGGGATTGTCGACGGATACTTCACGCCGACGGAAGCGGCCGGCATCGCCGTACTCTACACGCTGTTCCTGTCCGTCATCCTGTACCGGACGATCTCGCCGCGCGAGCTGCCGGGCATCTTTGTCGAGACGGCGCGGACATCGGGCACCATCCTCTTTATTGCGGCCACGGCGAAGCTTGCTGCCTGGGTCTTCACCTATGACGGGCTGCCGGCCCAGGTTGCGACGTTCCTCGGCGCCATCTCGACCGGTCCGACCATGGCACTCGTGCTGATCTTCCTCTTCCTGATTGTGGTCGGCATGTTCATGGATGCTATCGCGGCCATGTTCATCTTGATCCCGGTGCTGCTGCCGCCTGCGGTTTCCCTTGGTGTCGACCCCATCCACTTCCTCATCGTCATGGTTATCACCCTGACTCTGGGTCTGGTCACCCCGCCCGTCGGCGTCTGCCTATTTGCGGTGGCGCAAGTGGCAAAGATGTCGATTGAGGATGTGGTGAAGGGATCGCTGGCGCCGATGTCGATCCTCGTCGCTGCAATCCTGGCCCTGGTTCTATTCCCAAGCCTGACTCTCTGGCCCATCCGAATGCTAGGTTTGTACTGATATGGCATCGGAGCACGAAGAATCGCTTGACGCATTTCTGCTCGTCATGGGGACTACAGGAACGGGCAAGTCGGCGATAGGCTACCGGCTGGCAGCCGCTCTCGGCTCGATATTCATCGAAGCGGATCTGTATCATAGCCCGGAAAACGTCGAGAAGATGCGTGAGGGACGAGGATTGACCGATGCAGATCGTGAACCCTGGCTTCATGACGTCTGTCGTGCAGCACTCGATTGTCGATCTCGTCCCGTTGTCATCGCATGCTCCGCCTTGAAGCGCAGTTACCGAGACCTCATCCGTGCCAGGCTTGGCAAGGTGCACCTTGTCTTTCTAGATGGGACACGAGAGCTGATTTCTGCCCGTCTGTCGGGACGGAAAGGTCATTTTGCGTCTGTGTCGCTTCTGGACAGCCAGTTGGATACGCTCGAAAGGCCCAGCCTCGACGAGGCGCCTATCGTGCTCGACATCGCTTTACCGTTGGACGCCCTTGTCGCGACGACCGTTCGTCACTTGAGGCTCATGTCGTCTTCAGACGGCACTCTGGTCTTGTAAGGCCTGCCATGCATCGCGCTCATCACGAAGCCAGTCGAGAAACTGCCGGACTTTCTTCTGGCGCAGATGATCGCGAGGACACACGATCCACTGAGTGGTGATGCGCAAATCCGGCGGATCCATTACAGCGCTGACCAAGGCTCCGCTTCTGAGTTCGTCCTGCATCATCAGTGTGCTTTCAAGCGCGATTCCCATGCCCCGGACAGCCGCATCGATTGCCATGTGGCTTCGATCGAAAAGTACACGCTGCCAGCGGGCGTCGGATGCTGCGCCCGCCAATTGAAACCATGAAGTCCACTGCGCCTGCGACTTGACGGAGTGGATCAGCCGGTGCGCGGGAAGCTCAGTAGCGGCGAGTGACTCTGAAGCGGCATAGGCTGGAGAACAGACAGGAAGAAAGCGCTCTTCCGCGAGGCCTTCGACGAAAAGGCCCGGCCAGCGCCCATTGCCATGGCGCAGCTCAAGATCGACCAATTCCTGATTGAAGTCGGTGGGTTCATTTGTCCCGTCGAGCCGCACCTCAAGATCAGGATGTCGGTCCAGAAATCCTCCAAGGCGTGGCAGCAACCACTTGTTCGACAGGGTCGGGGTCGCACGGATGGTCAAGGTTGTAACCGATCGGAAGCCACGAATTGTCGCCGTTGCCTCCTCGATACGCTCGATCTGATCCGAGATCATTGAGAAGTATCGTTCTCCGGCCTCCGTTAACGCGATGCCACGCCCGGCTTTGGTCAGCAGCGAGACCCCGAACTGGCTTTCGAGCAACTGGATCTGCTGGCTGACGGCAGATGGCGTCACACTCAACTCCTCGGCCGCGCGGGATATGCTCCCCGCGCGCGCAGTGGTGTGAAAAACGAGGATGGCCTTGATGGGAAGTGGCATTGTGCGTTCTGGCTTTTTATCGACCAACGATAAGTCAGGTGCCTACGGAGTAGAAGGGTGCGACGTCGAAATGTGATGATTTTTGCAGGGCAGCCATACCAATTATGCTCGTCCTGCAGGCTCAGCTCTGCGGTATAAGCATCTCGGTGAAACGAAAGAGTACGCGATGAACAATGAACACAACAAAACGGCACGCCCGAGCATCTGGGGTGCCATGTGGCATGCGTTCCGACAGGAGCGCAACCGACAGGTCAAGCGTATGATCGGCCAGCGTCGCGGCTGACTCCGGTCATCGATCCCCGTGAGGACAGATTATTGGGCCACGGCGGGTCGACGATAACTGGATGCAGCACACGCCAGATATTCCGATGCGACGAAAGCTGACTGTTTAGCCAGCTTGGCTCGGATATCGACTGCGTCGTGCGCTCTTGCATATGCAAGCGAGAGCTTCAGAAATGTTGAAATCTGTTCAGGGTCCCCAGCCAATTCCGCGAGACCCGCTTAAGCACGACGGATGGCCTAATGAACGGCAGCCACAATTGCTCAAGTTGTTGAGAAGGCGTCGCTTTTTTCTCTGAGAAATAGCCGCTGATTTTCAGCGGACAACCGGCCTAAAATGGCCTGCCTGGAGAACCTGGATTCTCACATGAATTCAATTGCTTAGAAGAAAAGCCTTGAGATGCGCTCTGTTTTCCCATCGCGAGCGACCGTGGATGCCAACTTTGTGCCCTGGCTTTGGGCATCAGTCAACAGGGCGGTCGAGCGGCAATAATTTCCGCTTTCGGAGGCCAAGTTTGCGGTGAGGTGGCCATAAAGCGTGCGGCAGCTTTGCGCCTCCATTTCTGCCGTGAAGTCCGGCACAGCAGTGACCAAGAGCGGACACTTGGTAGATTGCTCCACCTTGACCATTTGGCCTGCAACTCTGCTATAAATTCCGGCCCGCACGGATCCGTTGCTATCTATCTTTGGTAGTTACAACCCGGCCGATTATTGCATTGGAGTTCAGGGGACAGAAAATTCCGGAAAATAACCTCTGACCCCTAGTTGCCCGGGTATGTTAATTCGGGCACCGTGTTACGGCTGGTGAAGGGGGCGCACCAAGCCCCTCACACAATTGATTTTTTCGTGAGCACCCCGCGTGTGGGGATACTCTTGTCTTCAATCGGATGGATCGATTTCGACGAAAAGGAGCGTGACCGGGCCAACGCTCTGATGCAACTCTTCACCGAGCAGGAGGCAAGGGACGAACTGGGGATGGGCGCGATCCGGGATTCCATCGCCGATCACCTATTCCCAGGCACCAGCACCGTCCAAACCCGGCTCCGCTACATGCTGTTCGTGCCTTGGATCTTCTCCCGGCTTCCTCGCCATGGAAACTCCATGGAAGTGCTGGACCAGATGCGGGCCGACCAGCTCAAGCTTCGCAATGCCCTTGTGGCTGGCAGGGAAAGCAGTGGCGTCATCGGCGTGAATGCCGGCCCCGGCTTGAAGAGGCTGCCTGCAAGCGTCTATTGGGCTGGATTGGAGAATTGGGGCATCCGACTATTTCCGGGATCCATCGACTCCTACGCCGCCTCGTTGCATTCCTGGCCGAAAGCGACCAGCAGGGACCATCACGCGGATGACTACGGTGCGAACAGATCCGCGCCACCTCTATGGCACCCCCAGCTTCCCTCGCCCCCGAAGGGCCTCTTCGAGAACGCGAGCTTTGCGCTGAGCGAAGAAGAAGCCGAATTCATCGTGGACCGTCTCAACGGTAGCAACCCCGACAGCTTGCTCACGTTCCTCGCACAAAAGGGCGGCAACGCTCGAGCCAGCAACATCTGGACCCACCCACACGTGTCCGAGTTCCCCGCCCGCATGCGCCGCCTTGTCGAGCACGCCTCGATCTTCTCGGAGGCCATGTACGGTGCAGCCCTTCAGTACAATCTCCAGCTCAGCCAGTTGCGTGACAAGGAGGACTGGGTCGAAGACTACGAGTCGCAGATCGCGAAGTGGCTGCAGGACCTTGATCTTGCTCGTTTGAAACATTGGTCGTTGGAGGAATTCTGGGACGATATCCGCCACCCGGCGCATCGGGTGCTCGAGCCGGCGCGACGGTTCGTTACCGATTGGACCGACTTGCTCAAGACGAGCGGCGGCCTCAAGCGCGACAAGACAAGAGGACAGGCGCTGGTGAAGGAGCGAGAGCGGCGCCTCAAGAAGGGGCAGTCGCGCTTCACCAACCAAGCAGCACTGAGCCGCTGGAAAGGATCTTCCGGCGCCTACCGCCTTCAGTTCCGCTGGTCTCAAGCGAGCCGCCATTTGCAGGACCTTGCCCGTGGCTAAGTCGACGCTGGATCCAGAAACGCGCCTCCTCTATGGCGATAGCCTCAAGGCTCCCCCGGGCTACGAATTCGATTGCGGAGTGGCCACGACCTACTCGATGGACTTTGAGACGGCCTTGGCCGTGCCGGTCAGCATCGCCTTCTTGTCATCGAAGAACCGAGACGATGTCCTCGGTGACCATGTCGCGTTGCTCGAAGCCGTTGAACGCACCGTCAAGAAGCTCGTCGTCTATGCCGATGCCGGGCAGATCCATGCCAAAAGGGGCGAAGGGTCGCGTTTGGCTTCCCTGCTTGAGAAGACGGTCGTCGAGGTGAAGGCGCCGGGCGAAGGCAGCTTTCATCCCAAGCTTTGGGCGCTGCGCTTTAAGCCGATCGGCTCTGACGATTCAATCAAGATTCGGTTGCTGATCCTGTCGCGCAATCTGACACGCGATAGATCCTGGGATGCTGCGCTGTCGCTGGATGGTAGGGTCGTTTCGAGGCCTTTCGCCGGCAACCGACCGCTGCACGATCTGTTCAAGCAATTGCCAGGGATGGCCGTCGGATTGATGGACGAAGCGCGGCGAGAAATGACGTTGGCTATGGCGGACGAACTCAGATACGTCGACTGGGACATGCCCCCGGGCTGCGACGAACTTGATTTACACGTCAATGGCATCGGGGCTGGTGGCTGGAAGCCAGCCAAGAGCAGGAGCATCGCGGTGATGTCCCCGTTCATAGACGCAGAGGCCCTGGATCATCTGGCTGCCCTAGCACCTCGGGCAGCCAAGAAACTGATCAGCAGGCCCGACCAACTCGCCTCTATCCCCGAAGCCACGTTGGGCAAGTTCGACCAGGTTCTGGTCCTCGACGAAATGGCCGAGGGCGACGATGGCGAGGAGCCGTGGCCCAATGAGCAGCAAGGCCTTCATGCCAAGGTCTTCATCCAGGAAGAAGGAAGGAGCACGACTCTCACCTTGGGGTCGGGCAATGCCACTAGGACCGCGCTTCTCAACAAGCGAGGTCAGTCGACTCGGAACGTGGAGGTCTTCGCAAGCCTTAAGGGGCAGAAGTCCAAACTGGGTTCGATTGATGATATCTTAGGCGACCAAGGCTTCGGTCGATTGCTGAGGGCGTTCGAGCCTTACGAGGTCGAAGCGACTGCTGCCGAAGAGATCGCTGCCGAGCAGCGACTTCTTGATGCCCGAAGAGCTCTGGCACGCGGTGCGCTGTCGCTTCGCTGCGAAGCGCTGCAGGACGACACCAAGCACTGGCGGCTTTGGCTGATCCCAAGCGCCGGTTTGCAGCTCAAGGAGCTCGGTCGGATCCGCGCCTGGCCGATCACTCTCGGGGAAGGTCACGCCAAGGAACTGCTTGACGGGATCCGGAGCGGCTCTCCCATCGATCTTGGTTTGCTCCCGCTTGTCGACCTCACCCGCTTCATCGCGGTGGAGATCACGGATCTCGCAACGGGTCGCAGCGAGATCTTCAGCACGGGCCTCGACGTCGAGGGAATGCCGGAAGAGCGCGATCTTGCGATCCTCAACTGGGTCATCGACAGCCGGCAGAAGTTCATGGCCTATCTCAGGCTGCTCCTGGCGTCCTTCATCGATCATCCCCTGCTGCCGCCTAACAGGACGAAAGGCAAGGGCGTGGGTGATTGGGGTCCGGGCGCCGACGATGAACCAATCCTCGAGGATCTCATGCGTGCTCTCTGTGCTGGTGACGGGCGTTTGGGTGCCGTCGATCGGCTCGTGGCCCGCATGGAGGTTGGCGCGAAGGACGGCACCGACGACCGTCTCCCACCGCATTTCAAGGAACTCTGGCAGGTGTTCCGCACGGTTTTGGAGACTCAGGATGCGCGGTGAACCCTTCGATGCCTCGACCTCGCTGGCCCAGCTCAAGCGATTCCAACGCAAAACCGTTGACTACGTGTTCGACCGCCTGCATGGACTGGACCAAATGCGCCAGTTCCTCGTCGCCGACGAGGTCGGCCTTGGCAAGACAGTGGTCGCTCGTGGTATAGTCGCCAAGACCATCGAGATGCTCTGGCCCACAGCAAGGCGCATCGACATCGTCTACATTTGCTCCAATCAATCGATCGCAGCACAGAACCTCAACCGGCTCAACGTAATGGGGAAGGAAGCAATGGCCCTTCCCACTCGTATCACTTTGATGCCGCTGCGGATGCGTGAGAAGAACACGATCAATCCGAACGGCGTGAACTTCATCAGCCTCACGCCCGGCACGACCTTCAACCTGCACTCGTCGAACGGCGTGATGGAAGAGCGCGCACTTCTGCTGCGGCTGCTTGAGCCGTTGGCACCTGTGGCCTCGCTCAAGAACGCCTTCCAGGTGGGCGCCAAACGGAAGAACTGGAACTGGCAGGTCAGCCAGATGAACCTGGACGGCATCGAAAAGACGATCGTTCGTCGCTTCCAGTCGACCGTCTCAAAGAACAAGGTGCTCATGGCTGAATTGGGCGAGGTGTGCGAACTCTTCGGAACTTACCGGAAGAAGTACCCAAAGCCATCCAATTTGGCGCGCACATCACTGGTCGCCAAATTGCGAAAGGCGCTCTCGCATGCATGCGTGATGGCGTTGCAGCCTGACCTGATCATCCTCGACGAATTCCAGCGCTTCCGCGAGTTGCTCTCGGGCGACGATGATGCTGCCGAGCTGGCTCGCGCCCTGTTCGAGTACGGGGATCAAGAGACGGGTGCGCGCACTCTCCTGCTCTCGGCCACCCCTTACAAAATGCTGACGCTTTCCGAGGATTCGCCCGATGACGGCAACCACTACGAGGATTTTCTCAAGACGATTGGCTTCCTGCACGGTCGTGATCGCGCTTCCGCGGTCGCTGATGAACTCGACCTCGAGATGCGTCGGTTCCGACGCTTCCTTCAAGATCTGCCTGCGGCGAACAAGCAGGCCAAGAAGGCGCGCAAGGACATCGAAGCTCGCCTCAAGAAGGTAATGAGCCGCACCGAAAGGGTCGACAGCACCATCGAGAGAGACTCGATGCTGAGCGAGCCACCAATGGAAGCGAAGATAGTCGCGGAGGACCTTCGTCAAGCGATGGTGGCGGCACAGGTAGCGCGATGCGCTGGGGCGCCCGAGATCATCGAGTACTGGAAGTCCGCGCCCTACCTGCTGAACTTCATGCGCGACTACAAGCTGAAGAAGCTGCTCAAGGAAGCGGTTGCCAAGCCGGACCCAGTCCTGGTCGCTGCGGTCGCCGAGGCGGAGGCACTGGCGCTGCGGATGGACGACATCGAGGCCTACAAGCCGGTCGAGCCGGGGAACGCCCGGCTCAGAGCCCTAATGTCGGACCTCTTTGATGCTAAGCTTGATCAGCACCTCTGGATCTCCCCATCGCTCGCCTACTATGGGGAAGCAGCAAAAGCGCGGCCTCTGACCAAGGCGTTGGTCTTTTCCGCCTGGCAGATGGTCCCGGATGCGCTCGCAGCCCTCATCTCGTACGAAGCCGAACGTCGCATGGGCGCTGCAGATTCAAAGCTGGCATATTCCGACGCAGCGAAACGCCGGCCTTTGCAGTTTCGGCTCGACACCAACGACCGGCCAGCCGCGTTGCGCACGCTCAACCTTATCTATCCTTCCCCTCTCCTGGCCGAACTCGGCGACCCATTGTCGGTCTTCGCGGCTGCTGCCCAACGGCCCACTACTGAGGAGATGCGGACCGCACTGCGCCAAAAGCTTGCCGAACGTCTTGTTAAGCTTCCCAAGGCCAAGGATGGCAAAACCTCGAGCGCGCGAGATTGGGAATGGTCCATGGCGGTGTTGCTGGACGCCGCGGCCGGCAATGGGGCTCCGGAATGGGTGAGGAGCGGAGCCTTCGCCACGACGGGCAATGAGGCCGGATTCCGAGACCACGTCAACGAGCTGAGCGCCGCACAAGGCATCAACGAAGACGGTAGCGACGCTGCATTGGAACTTATCATCGATATCGCGTTGGGAAGCCCTGCGGTGTGTGCGGTTCGCGCCCTCAAACGTATCGCGCCCGAACTTGCCTGGGATGCGCCCCAGCTCCTGGAAGCAGCGGCCCATGTCGCTTGGGGCTTCCGAACCCTGTTCAACCAGCACGAGACCGTGGCGCTGCTGCGACACGAGAGCGATGAGCATTATTGGCGCAGCGTCCTGGCGCATTGCACAGCTCACAATCTCCAGGCTGTACTCGACGAGTACGCCCATTATCTCGTCGAAGGAGAGGGGTTGGTGACCAAGTCGCCGACTGAACGCGCAAGCGGCGTGGCCAAGGCCATGGTGAGCGCACTGTCCATTCGCCCATCCCAGATCGAGGTCGACGACGTCAGGGCCGAGAACGGCCGCCTTGTCTTCAAAAAGCCTATCAAGATGCGCGGTCGGTTCGCGATGCGCTTGGCAGAACTCACGGACGAGGAAGGCGGTGCTGTTAGGCTGTCGACGGTTCGGGAAGCCTTCAACTCGCCTTTCAGACCGTTCGTCCTTGCCACGACTTCGATCGGCCAAGAGGGCTTGGACTTCCACCCTTATTGCCATCGGGTCTACCACTGGAACTTGCCCGGCAACCCTGTCGATCTTGAGCAGCGCGAAGGGCGCGTCCAGCGCTTCAAGGGCCATGCCGTTCGTCTCAACGTCGCCGAGGCGCACGCCGACGCGGTTCGCCAAGGCCGCAAGCCACCTACCGACCCTTGGGCGGCGATGTTTGCCGCGGCACGCCGCGCTACCAAGAGCCGCGACGAACTGATCCCCTACTGGATCTTCGAAGGCTCGACGAAGGTCGAGCGGCGCGTACCCTTGATACCATTGAGTCGAGAGGAGAAGCGGCTTCAATGGCTGAAACGAAGCCTTACTGTCTATAGGCTGGCGTTTGGGCAGCCACGGCAAGATGATCTCCTAGCACACCTCGTCCGGCTGGTCGGCGATGGCTTCGATGTCAGCGAGTTCGATGAGCTGCAGATCAGGTTGCGTCCATGAGAAGCCGAACACGCTCGTCCCCTCTGTGGCTTTCGAAGAAGACGCCAACCCTCACCCATTAAGCATTGGCCCCAAAAAGCTGAGCTGTCTGCCGGGAAAGTACCCGCCTCAGAACCATCTATGACGACCACCGAAGAATTCCATGGCATTCCGTTTCGTCCACAACGCAGACATCCACTTGAATTGGCCCTCGCAATCCCTAGCGATGCGCAATCCTAGTTGCCCGGATCGTCGGTGATGCGAGCAGGCAAGCGTTCAAAGCCATCGTCGATCTCTGCCTTGCGAGCAGGTAGATGGCGGATGTCTGCTTGCGACTGCCTTTGATCGAAAGCTGCCCATCCTCTTACTGCCCCATAACGAACCTGCTTGCAGGTCCCCAGCCAATTTTCTTGGGTCGCTGAGGTTGACTGATGGCTTAAGGATCGCAGCCGAGACCGCTCAACTTGTTGAGAAGACGTCGATTTTTCGAAGTGGAAAGGGTCGCCGATTTAGAGCGAAAAAGCGGCCTGAAATGGCCTGCCTGGGAGATCCGGATTCTCACGTAAATTCAAGGGCTTAGAAAAATAGCCTTTGATTTTCCTCTGTTTTCCTGTCGCGAGCGACCGTGGATGCCGTTTTTGTGCCCTGGCTTTGGGCCGACGTCAACGTGGCGGGAGAGCGGCAATTATTTCCGCTACCCAACACCAAGCTCGTGCGCTAGGGCCGCAGCATGTGAGCGTTCGATTTGCCCTCTCATATTTGTCAGAAGCGAACTGTCACGGCTGAAAGCGCCCGTGGTTCGGGCACTACCTTTTTGCTCTTACGGAAGCTTCTCTTGGCCAATGATCCCAAATAAGGCTGACTCGACTGCCAGACGCCGCGCTGATGGCCGGAGTCCACGGTTCGCCGTTTGAGAATGTGGATCGTATTCGCCTTCAGTTCCGTCATGGTGTAGCGAGCAAACATTGTTCGAAGCTGCAGATTGAACAGGCGTAACTGACCCGAAAAATCTGAAAAGAGCTGCCATCAGTCTTGCGGCGGGTTAAAAGCAGATGTCCAACTCGGCGCGATAAGATGGAGTGACGGAGAGTAGATCACATTCTCGCAATCCTGCGTCGCACCGCCTACGAGTTGGTGTATCCGCGGACGTAGGCCGTCCATCAGTATTTTACCATGGCTATGTTGGAAGGCTACTGGAACCAGGCCGTTTGCGGGCACAAAGGTTAAGTTAGCTGGTGGATTTGCAGGCATCCCGCACTGCTCCCATTCGGGTTTTCCACGCTTGCGAGTGCTGTTGTAGACCGTCATCCTGACTTGGTCGCGTGCAGTGTGGGCCGCTGCGACGAGTTGGTCCCGCTTGAAAGCCGTGACGTCGAAGATCGCAGCGTCGACCAACTCGGGTGCAAGCAGTGGGAAGTGAGTCTTCAGGTGCTCGGCCTGGGCAAAGGAATGTTCAACGTCGTTGAGAGGCGTGAACACCTCGGTGACACGGGTGACGCCATTCCGCTGTCTCTCAGCCGCCGCTGTCGCGATCTCAAAGTCCATTTCGGGCTGAGTGCGGAAATCGCGGTCGCGATGAAGGATGATCCGCGCGTCTGGTCGCATGTCAGTTATCATGCTAGCGAGTAGGCGGGCGGCCTGCAGGTTGCCACACCCGTTGTAGGAGAGTACGGCGAGGTTTTCTGGCGCGCCGTTGGCTCGTGCCAACGCGGTGACTGGTTTGGTGAGCTTGTCCTCGGTCATCAGAATGTATGGACGCGCGGGGTCAAAGGCGTCGGCACCGGCTGAGAGCGCGCCGAGGGCCATTAGTATTGGGATCGCTGGCCGCTGGGCTTCGTCGACAGGGACCTGAACGCCTTCGCTCATCCAGATGACGGAGGCGTCGGTGTCATACATTAACCGCTGGATCAACTGGGGGGAGTGGCTGGCGAAAAGGATGCGTGTCTTGGTTTCCGCAGCGATGCCGCGCAACGCTTCGTAAAGCCTCGATTGGCTGTCTGCGTGAAGATGAGCATCCGGCTCGTCAAGTAGCAGAAGCGGAGGCGCGTAGAAGCAAGCGTAGGCGATGATCTGAATCACCTGCAACATGCCTGTCGAAGCCATGTCGATTGTTACTCGGGAATCGTTCCCTTGGACTTCGACGTTCACATAACGATCCCGGTGATGGTCATGCGTTACAATAACGCGTGCTCCGGGATAGCAACGGTCTAGGAGAGTACAAAACGTCTTCCAACCGCTTTGAGGAAGCGCTTCTATGTCTCGTCTTTGTGTCCACAAGATTCGCGCCATCTCGTCCAGGTCATGTGTGAACAGGTGGTCGAGTACGGTCCGGAGGTAGAGGTTCGCGTCGCCGTGCATTACGGCGGCGTCCATCGCGCCCTTCGTACGCCATTCCTCGCGCATCGGTATGCCGGAAAGCCCAGGTGTTAGTATCGAGAACGGTTGGTCGGGATTGGCGAGCACGGCGGCCAGATCGTCATCGCCTGTGCGGATGATAGTAATGTTAGCGTTCTTTCCCCGCCTTACTTCGATCGTCAGCTCTTTTGCAGCGTCCGTGTCGAGATCGATGCCGCTATAGGTAATAGAGAAACCAAGGTTCTGGGTTGCCGGATCACCCCGGCGCAGATCCAGAAGACGCTCGGTCGGCCGAAACAGGACTGCGTCGTTCGCCACTGTGGCTGCGAAGTCGGGTGTGCCGTCGCCACGCACCCTACGCAGCGCCGCCTGGAGGATGGACACGCCGAGTTGCGCTGCTTGCAGCGCGCTGCTCTTTCCGCTGGTGTTCCCTCCGACAAGCGCGGTAACGGGCTTCAGATTGATGGTGAGCTCTTCAATCCGTTTGAAGTGTCTGACCGTGATCTGGTCGAGTCGAACCTGCATGAGTCCCCTCCATGCTACTATAGGCTGCAGTCTACTGAAGGCTGATTGTCATGATAATTGCAACGTCAATCGGATCGGGTCCACAGGAAGATCGCCACGGTCAATCTCATTACAAACCTGTCTGTCCGCTTCCGGCCCCGCAACTGCCGTTGTTCACACTTGGTTCAATCAATTGTTTCCCGAAAACGCCCTCACGAAGCTTATGAACCAAAAGCTTTCTCTACAGGTGACGTCTCGCCGGTTGGCCAACGGTTTTGCTGGTAGCGTAGTCAGTATCCTCGCAGTCAGGCGTTTAAGGGTGTTGCGGCGGAAATAATTTCCGCGGTTGGCTTTGGTATGGCCACCCACTACTGTCGTCGGATGCAAATTCACTCATCTTTTTCAGCATTGTTCACATAGCCATGCCCACCGCGTACCACAGCAAATACGTTGCATACGATCTAACGAAGCTGGCTCCACCAGGATCGGAAGATCAGCTCTCGATGTCGTTGTTCGATGCATCCGTGGATCTCAATCCGCATCAGATAGAGGCGGCAATGTTTGCCTTGCAGTCTCCACTGGCTGAGGGAGCCATTCTGGCGGACGAAGTGGGGTTGGGCAAAACGATTGAGGCGGGGATCGTCCTCTGTCAGAAATGGGCTGAACGTAAGAGGAAGCTCATTATCATCTGCCCGGCAGCTATCCGACAGCAATGGGCTGCAGAACTCACGAGCAAGTTCAATTTGCCGGCCGTGGTCCTGGATGCGAAAACCTACCGGCAGATGAAGGCTGAGGGCGTTCCTGCACCGCTGTCGCAAAAATCGATCGTCATTCTCTCCTACCATTACGCTGCCAAGCTGAAAGACGAACTTCGTCAAGTTGACTGGGACTTGGTGGTCCTGGACGAAGCCCACAAGCTCCGCAACGCTTATCGTGCGAGCAACCGGATCGGCCAGGCTTTGCAATGGTCGATCGAAGGCCGGAAGAAGCTGCTGCTAACCGCGACGCCGCTGCAGAATAGCCTGATGGAGATTTTTGGGCTTACCAATTTCATCGATCCCAACATCTTTGGTGATGCGAACAGCTTTCGATCCAAGTATGTCAATGCCGGCGGGGATCTGCCAGAGTTACGGCGCAGGCTCGCTGACTTCTGCAAACGTACGCTGCGAAAGCAGGTTCTGGAATACGTCAAGTACACCAAGCGCCGCGCGATCACGCAACCTTTCAGCCCTGCAGCAAGCGAACAGGCTCTCTATGACGGGATCACCCGGTTTCTCCAGCAGGACGACACTTATGCCATCCCTTCACAGCAACGGCATCTGACGGTCCTCATCCTGAGGAAACTGCTTGCATCTTCATCGCAGGCGATTGCCGGAACTCTGCAGACATTGCTCGCGCGCCTTCAGGCGATGGCAGAAGGAAAGGCTTCCGAGAACCCCATCGAATCGATCGTGCTCGCAGACGACTTTGATGAAGAAGTCCTTGAGGACTGGGACGAGCTGGAACAGGCGACAGGCGCTGACGATCGCCAGATTGATATGCCAAAGCTTCGTCGTGAAATTGAAGACATTGCCAATCTGATTCAGCTCGCACGCTCCATTCACACTGACACGAAGTCAAAGGCGCTTCTTACTGCCCTTGACGTTGGATTTTCCGAGCCGCAGCGGATGGGAGCCGCGAAGAAAGCACTCATCTTCACCGAGTCGCGGCGGACCCAGGAATATCTGCGGGAGTTCTTGCAGCGAAGTGGGTACGCGGGTCAGATCGTGACCTTCAGCGGCACAAACAATGACCGGCAGGCGCAGCAAGTCTACGAGAAGTGGGTCTCAAACTCGAAAAACAGCCAGCGCGTTTCAGGGTCTCGTCAGATCGATGTCCGCACGGCACTGATTGACGAATTCCGTGACAACGCATCGATCATGATTGCCACGGAGGCCGCGTCCGAGGGTGTCAATCTTCAATTCTGTTCGCAAGTCATCAACTACGATCTGCCTTGGAACCCCCAACGAATTGAGCAGCGCATCGGACGATGCCATCGGTACGGGCAAACGCACGACGTGATTGTCGTAAACTTCCTCAACGAAAGGAACGAAGCCGACAAGCGGGTCCATGCTCTTCTGACGGAAAAGTTCAATCTCTTCGATGGCGTATTTGGCGCATCCGACGAGGTCTTGGGAAGCATCGAGTCCGGGCTAGACTTCGAGAAGCGTATTCTTGCCATCTACCAGGATTGCCGCACGCCAGAGGCGATCGCTAAGGCATTCGATGAGCTCCAGGAACAGCTCGATGAGCAGATACGCAGCCGTATGGACGACACCCGCCGCGCGCTTCTGGAGCATTTCGATGAGGATGTGCATGCGAGACTGAAGCTGCGGCTGGCCGATGCCCGAGAGCAGCTTGATCGGATGGGGCGACGGTTCTGGGATTTGACGCGTTGGACCTTGCAGGAGCGAGCGAAGTTTGACGAAGCAAATCTCGCTTTCGATCTCTTGTCTCCACCTACGGTCGATATTCGGCCGGGCCGCTATCATCTCATTTCACGAACTTCGGTATCCGATCAGACCATCAACGAGCATGGCTACTTTCTGTACCGATTATCTCACACACTGGGAGAGCATGTCGTCTCGACGGCGAAATCTGCTGAAACGCCCGTTGCCGAGTTGCGATTTGACGTCAGCGCTCACACGTCTCGCGTTGCTATCGTGGAAGCGCTGAAAGGCAGGACAGGTTGGCTGACGCTCAGAAAGCTGACCGTCACCACGTTCGAGACTGAGGAGTACCTCCTGTTTTCGGGCGTTGACGAAAATGGCCGATCCATCGACCATGAGGCATGCACCAAGCTCTTCTCTGTCGGAGCTTCAGTGGAAGCTACAGGCGCTGCGGAAGCATCGGTGGCAGACCGACTTGAGGCTGAAGCAGGGCAGCATGTAAAGGCGCGGCTCAATCAATCTCTCGAAGCAAACAACAGGCATTTCGCCGCCGCCAGGGATCGTCTTGAACGTTGGGCCGATGACAAGATTTTCGCGGCGGAAAAAGCGCTGAAGGATACAAAGGAGCAGATCAAGGCGATCCGGCGTGAGGCACGCCAGGCAGCAACGCTGGAGGAAGAGGCGGCGATCCAGATGAAGCTTCAGGAACTCGAACGGCGTCAGCGCAAACAGCGGCAGGAGATCTTCACTCAGGAAGATGAGGTTGCCGAAAAGCGGGACGAGTTGATTGCCAACCTTCAAAAGCGCCTGCAACACGGCCACGCTGTCGAAACGCTGTTTACCATCCGCTGGGCGGTTGTATAAAGCCGCGCGAGAACACCAAGGACAACAATAAGATGAGCAATTTCGACGCCCTCGTTTCCAAGCTGCGTGAAATCTTCCAGATCGACCGGCCCGACCTTAATTTTGGCGTCTATCGCATTCTCAACGCACGTGCTGGCGAGATCGAGGACTATCTGTCGAAGCGGCTCAAGGCGCGGGTAGCCGAGGCCCTAGCCGCGGGGGCTGCGGCCAATACCGAAACGCTGAAGGCCGACATCGTTAAAGCCGAGAAGGCCGCCGAGGACGCAGGCATCAGCGCCGACCAATCGCCAAGGGTCCAGCAACTGCGCGCCCAGCTTGCCGCCGCCAGTGCGGGATCATCCGAGCATGAAAACCAGGTCTTCTCGCACCTGCTCACCTTCTTTTCGCGCTACTACGACAAGGGCGATTTCATTAGCCAGCGCCGCTACAAGGGCGACACCTATGCCATTCCCTATTCCGGAGAAGAGGTGGTGCTGCACTGGGCGAACCGTGATCAGTATTACACCAAATCCGGCGAATCCTTCTCGAACTTCGGCTTCAAGCTGGAAGACGGCCGCTCAGTGCAGTTCCGCCTCGTGGCTGCCGACACGGCTAAGGACAACCGCAAGGACAATGACAAGGAGCGGCGTTTCGTGCTGGCGTCGGCTCGCACGGTCACGCGTGTTGATGAAGACGGCGAAAGCTTTGAGGAGACTATTCAGCCGGTTGCCGAGGAAGATGGCGCGCTGGTGATCCGGTTCGACTACGCGCCGCAGCCGAAGGGCACCAAGCAGGAAGCCCTTGTCGACCAAGCGGTCGATGCTATCCTGGATGACGAGGCCGTGAAGGCGCGCTGGTTGGCGCTGACCGCACGAGCACCAACGGATAAAAAGCCGAACCGCACGCTGCTGGAAAAGCACCTGACGACCTATACCCAGAAAAACACCGCCGATTACTTCATCCACAAGGATCTGGGCGGCTTCTTAGCGCGCGAGCTGGATTTCTATATCAAGAACGAAGTGATGAATCTCGATGATGTGCAGGAGGCCGGAGCCTTCTCTGCCATCGAAAAGAACCTGCGCATGATCCAGTGCCTACGCCGGATTGCAATGGACTTGATTACCTTCCTTGCGAGCATCGAGAACTTTCAGAAGAAGCTCTGGCTTAAGAAAAAATTCGTCGTCGCGGCCCATTACTGCGTGACGCTGGACCGCGTCCCGGAAGCGCTTTATCCGGTCATCGCCGCCAACTCGGCGCAATGGACGCAGTGGTATGACCTCGGGATGCGGGCCAGCGCCGCAATCGGAACGACCGAGGATCTGAAGGCCGCGCCGTTCCTGATGGTGGACACCGCACTCTTCGATTCCGAGTTCCGTGCCGATCTACTGCAGGCTCTCCCTGATCTGGATGCCAGCCTCGACGGACTGCTGCTGCATGGGGACAATTTCCAGGCGCTGACACTGTTGGGCGAGCGGTATCGGGAAAAAGTCAAGTGCGTCTACATTGACCCGCCCTACAACACGTCAAGCAGTGCCATCCCCTATAAGAACGCGTTCAAGCATTCCGCTTGGGCGACCATGATGGACAATCGGGTTTCAAAGCTGAAACCCCTTATTCCCGAAGATGGAGCGATCTTTGTCAGCATAGACAAACACGAACGACAAACTCTTGAACACGTCTTGAGCATCAATTTTGGCGAAGATAACTACATTGAAGAATTGATATGGGCGATGAATACAAACAACAGTCAGGCGCCTAATTATTCAACCAATCACGAATATGTTTTGGTTTATGCGAAAGACCGCCAAGTAGCCGAGCAAGACAAATCCATGTTTCGTGAGCCCAAGCCGGGCTATGCAGAAATGATGGAGTTGATGGCGAGGCTGAACCCTCACTTCCCGCCCACATCGGAAATCGAGTTAGCTATCAAGGCACTGTTTAGAGATCACCAGATTTCCTACCGTGATGCGGTTGAGGCGCAGGGCTTGGAATGGGACGACGAAAAAGGAAATGATCCGTGGAAAGGGCTGTTTAATTATAACAACGCTGAATATAGGGACGATGCAGGAAACTTAGTTTCCCAAGAAGATGCAGAAAAACTCGGCGCAAAGATCTGGATTTGGCGGTCAAGTGACGCCTCAATGCCCGCAACCAAGCAGTCGCCAACTGTAAATGACCCAAATCATCCCAACTTTCGATGGTTCAAGCCGGCACATCCCATAACTGGACTACCCTGTCCTCATCCCAAAAGCGGATGGAAGTTTGCCGAAAACTTTGATCCTGAGAACCCGAACAAAAAGAGTTTTTGGGCGCTACACAGCAATGGCCGAATTGCGTGGGGGCCAGATGAGAAAAATGTCCCGCAGTTGAAGAGAATGCTCCACGAGGTGGAGACAAACGTGGGCAAAAGTGTCTTCTCCGACTATTCTGACGGAGAAAAGCAGACGCATGATCTTTTCAACAGATCGGGTGTATTCCTCGCTCCTAAGCATGCAAATTTCGTAAGTCGGTTCGTTTTGCACGCAACCCGTGCTGACAGCACAGTCCTTGACTGCTTCGGAGGTTCGGGCAGTACGGCTCATGCGGTGTTAACCGCCAACCGACTCGATGACGGCAAACGCCGCTACATCACGGTTGAGCAAGGCGACTACTTCAACACAATCATCAAGCCGCGCCTACAAAAGGTGACATATTCCGCTGACTGGCGTTCGGGCAAACCCACTAGCCCCGAAACCGGCATCAGCCATGCCTTCAAGGTTCTCAAAATTGAGGGCTATGAGGATACGTTGAACAACCTGGATCTAAAGCGAGAGCAGGTGCAGACCACCCTGCTCGACGGTTTCAGCGCTGACAAGCGCGACGACTACCTGATGCGCTACATGCTGGATGTCGAATCGAAGGCATCGCTGCTGTCCGTTTCCGATTTCCGCACGCCCTTTGACTATAAACTCAAGGTTTCCGTGGACAGCGCCGGAGCGTGGGAGGAGCGCAAGGTCGATCTGGTCGAGACCTTCAACTACCTGATTGGTCTGACCGTTCGCCACATCGACATCCAGTTGAAGCAGGGTTTCGTGACCGTCGAGGGATCGCTGCCTTCCGGCGAAAAGACACTGATCCTGTGGCGAGACTGCGAGAAAATTGGTTACGAAGAGCTGACACGGCTTTGCGACAAGCTGGCGATCAACCCCGCTGACAGCGAATTCGACGTGGTCTACATCAATGGCGATCACAATATTCCTTCGGTCACGGAGACTACCGAAGAGGAGGGCAGCGTGGTGAAGAAGCTGATGCTGCGCCAGATCGAACCCGCCTTCCTAGACGCGATGTTCAACGTGGACGACGTGTGATGGCGCGCGCGCCGAAGAAGAAGCGCACCTTCCATCAGGAGCTGGTGCTGAACCGCTGGATGCTGAGCCATTTTCACGGCGACGGCCTGATGACGCTGAAAGAGCGGCTGGGTGATAACAGGCATGAAGGCATCGACGACGATGGCCAGACGAAATTCTTTCATGAATTGACACGCAACCTCTTCAACATGGATCGGGTCAGCGAGGCCGACCTGCGCCGCTATGATCTGAACATTGTTGCGCACTGGCAGAAGATCACCCATCGCCGCAACGCCGCGACCGGCGAAGTGCTGACGATGAAGTACTTCCAGTACCTGTCGCTGCTGTTTACCGAGATCTATCTCGACTGGTATTTCAACCATCGGCAGGATCTGCTCGATGGGCTGAATGTGCAAATGGCAGGATACCGGCAAGAGGGTGCTGAGTCATTCCAGAACTACTCGGCTGATGACCTGAACAAGCTTGCCTTCTGGAACGCGACCGGAAGCGGCAAGACGCTCATTTTGCACATTAACGTGCTGCAATATCTTCACTATTTCCAGGCCGGAAACGGCAACCTATTCCCGGACAGGATCATTCTGCTCACCCCGAACGAGGGGCTGTCGCGTCAGCACTTGGAGGAGTTCAAGGAGTCCGGCATCAATGCCCATGTCTTTGACAAGAACCAGACGGGATCGCTGTTCAAGGGTTGGGTCGATGTGATCGAGGTCACCAAGCTCGCCGACGAGATGGGCGACAAAACCGTTGCAACCGGCGCTTTTGAAGGAAACAACCTCGTCCTGGTCGACGAAGGCCATCGCGGCGCCGGCACTGCTGGCGGCGTCTGGATGTCACGCCGCGCAGCGCTTGTGAAGGGCGGCTTCGCGTTTGAGTATAGCGCTACCTTCAGCCAGTCGGTTGCCAAAGGCTCGACGGTGGTAAAGGCTGAAGACGATATCTTGAAGGCCAAGGCAAAGCGTCTGTTCGACAAAACCTTGCGGCAGTTGGACGAAACGGAGCGTGCCCAGGTGCAACTGACGGCCGAGGATCGGGCAAGGGCCCGCATCGAAGGCATCCGGGAGGCCTATGCCAAGGCCGTTCTGATCGACTACAGCTACAAGTACTTTTACGCCGATGGATACGGCAAGGAATCCCTCATCCTGAACCTGGATGACAAGGGCTACGAGAAGAGTGGCAACCTGTATTTCACTGCTTGCCTGCTCAGCTTCTATCAGCAGCTTTGGCTGTGGGACACGCATCGCGATAAGATCGGCGACTTCAATATCGAGAAACCGCTGTGGGTCTTTGTCGGTAACACGGTGTCCGGCGAAGACAGCGATATTCTGGACGTCATCCGGTTTCTGGCTTGGTTTCTCAATAGTCCCGTGCAGGCCATGTCATGGATCGCGGATCTGATCGCGGACAAGGCGCGCCTCTTGGACCCCAAGGGCAACGATATTTTTGCCGGCCGCTTCATCCCGCTGATGCAGCGCGATGCACAGGCAATCTATGACGATGTCCTGAAACGTCTTTTCAACGCTGATGCCCGCCAGCGTCTCAAGCTAGTGAATCTGAAAAACAGCAAGGGCGAATTGGCGCTGCGCGTTGGATCTGCTGATCCTTTTGGCTTGATCAACATTGGCGATGACTCGGGCTTCTTCAAAAATGCCGAGGACGTCGAGGATTTTGACAGCGAAGCCGACGACTTTGGAACGGGCCTGTTTGGAACGATCAACCAACCGGGCAGCAAGCTGAACGTTCTCGTCGGCTCAAGAAAGTTTACCGAGGGCTGGTCGAGCTGGCGCGTTTCCACCATGGGCCTTCTGAATATGGGCCAGGGTGAAGGCTCGCAGATCATCCAGTTGTTCGGGCGCGGGGTGCGCCTCAAGGGACGCGGCATGTCCCTCAAGCGCTCCCTCCCGGCCGATCGCCCGAAAGGGGTGCATTTGGAGAGGCTCGAAACGCTTAACATCTTCGGCGTGCGCGCGAACTATATGACCACCTTCAAGGACTACCTGAAGGAGGAAGGGATCACTCCCAGCGACGATGTCATTCAGCTCGATTTTCCCACCCGGACCAATCTGCCGAAAGGCACGCGACTGAAAACGCTGAAGCTCAAAGACGGGTACAAGGATAACCAGATCAAAGGCTTCAAGCGAGTTCATTTTCCCACGCTTTATGAGGTTCCAGAGGAGTTCGCTGGCAAGATCAGGCCACCGCACGTCGTCCTGGACCTTTATCCGCGCGTCGAAGCACTCAGCACCAAAGCCGATCCCGCAGTGCGAGCGGCCGATCAGCGCCATCGTGGGAAATTGAGCCCTCGGGCCGTAGCATGCTTCGACTGGGATGAGCTCTTCAACGCGCTGCAAACTTACAAGCTTTTGAAGAGCTGGAGCAATCTGCGTGTCGACAAAGACGCCCTCGTCAAGTTCTGCCAGGCTGACGATAGCTGGTACACGCTTTTTGTCCCTGAAGCGGAATTGACCGTCTCCGGGTTCGCGGATGTCCAGAAACAACAATCAATTATGGTCCAATTGCTGACGGACTATACGGATCGCTTCTATCAGGCGCTGAAGCTGGCCTATGAAGGCCAGTTTTACGACATTACGCACGTGGGCGAGGATGCAGGATCGATCATTAAACTCTATGAGTTCGAGATCGAAAACAATGACGATGGCCTAGAGTACAAGAAGCGGATCGAGGCTCTAAAAGAGATTGTCGCCGCTGGTGATATAGGCCAAGCCAGTTCTTGGAACGCTCCGCATATGGTTGCGATTAGTTTCAACCAGCATCTCTACTATCCGCTGTTGTCGCCGCAGCCGAACGCAAATCTACCATTTAAGATGCGGCCAATGGCGATCTCGGAGCCGAGCGAAATTCAGTTCGTTCAGGACGTGATGGCGTTCTATCACTCACCTTTGGGGAAGGAGAAGCTGAAGGGCCTCAGCCTCTACCTTCTCCGCAATGCTGACAATCGCAGCAAGGGCCTAGGATTTGCCACGGCCGGCAATTTCTACCCGGACTTTCTGTTGTGGCTGGTGGATGATGAGAGTGGAAAGCAGTGGCTGAGCTTCATTGACCCGAAGGGTATCCGAAACCTGAACCTGTCGGACCCGAAATTTGGGCTTTTCCGGGAGGTAAACGAGATCGAGAAGCAACTCTCGGACCCTGCCATCACATTGAACGCGTTCATTCTTTCAATCTCTTCGTTTAAAGACCTGCTGAACGTTTCAGGCACCACGAAGACTGAACTCGAAGAGAGAAACCTGCTATTCATGGAGGACGGTGGCCCGGCCTATCTGCAGAAGCTATTCGGGAAAGCTTTGATATAGGTGAAGGAGACCGTATTTGATTGAGTCCAGCCATCCTTGCCGGAAATCATTTCCGCAGCCTCACCCCTTGAACACGTCATTGCGATGAAACTGCAGGAACTGCGAATGCGGCCGCTCGTCCGCGCGTGCCGGCACAAGCAGGCGTCGCTCCGGATTGATAAGCCGTGTCACGGTGTCGGGAACGCTACCACTTGCGATCAGCAAGCTGTAATCATCGTCGACGGAGATCAGGCCGCGGTCGAACATCCAGTGCACGGTGCCGGACAAGGCGAGCCCATTGCGGACGCTGTCCGGGCCACCATCGGCCACCGGGCGAATGTGCGCGGCCTGCACTTCCGATCGCCCGCCGCCATTGATTAGCTTTATGCCGGTGACGGCGCAGGTGTCTTGATAGGCGGACTTAATGGCCACCGAAAACGCCCGGTCGCGGAACGGACGCTGCAACATCTGCGAGACTATTCTCCGATCGACGCTGTCGGCCTCATAAGGCATCTGCGGATTATGGCCGAAGCCGATCCGCGCCTCCTCTGCCGGATCTGGTGCTGCGCGTTCCCGATCCCGCTTGCCCAGCACATGCGCGAAGCCAGCCGCGAGGATCAGGTCATACTCGGCGTCGGAAATGTTGCGGACCGCGCGACCGAAGGCCCCCTTGTTCGTGGAACCGTCGTCTTTCTGCAGACCGCTCTCATAGTAGTGCGCCCCTTCCTTGAAGGGGACGGCGTGATCGAAAGGTAGGAAGTCATCGACCAGCGCGTAGAAGTGGTCGGCCTTTGATGGGTCCTCAATGATGTCGATGATCCGGGCCGTCGCGAAATAAGCCTGCCTGCCGCCCGTCCTCATCAGATCGCCGCTCGGCCGCCTGGGCTCGTAATAGACGATCCAGTCTCCCCGGGCGGCTTCAACCTGACGAAGATATGTGCGCGGAAAATGATACCGCTGCTCCGGAAGGTCGTCATAAGTCGGATCGACCTTGGTCGTCAGAACTGCCTTCGTCATCGCACGCCGATCCCTCGCAGAGCGTTCCCCGCCATTCGTTTTTGGCTACCAGGTCGCGCAGATCATGGGAAGCGCAAGTGATGGGCTCCTAGAGGTGGTTTTGGTGGTCTGCGAGACCCAAAAGGGAGCTTGGGATTTACTTGGGCGAAGTCGAAGCAAAAAATAGATACCGCCGGTGTAAAAGCCAATTTCCTCAAGTATCCAAAGTACCAATCCAAGCAAATCTCTAATTGTTGACAATCACATTAGTCGCTACTGATTTGACATTACTTTCAGTTGCTTCATAATTAAGGGGTAGGCTTCACATCGGTCTACAACGTGAAAACAACGCAGGAGTAATCGCATGCCAAACACTACAAAGACACCATCGCCCGCCTCATCTGCCGACCAGTTCTATAAGGCCCATGGAGTCCCCGAGGACATCAAGAGCCGTCTCGAAAGCACCGCAATCCTTCTCATCAGCGCGACGCGACGCTCCACCGAAGAGACCTTCGAACTCGGTGAGCACCTTGAGAAGGCGGCCACCCTGCTGCCAGAGGGAACCGTAGAGAGATGGGCGGCCGAGCGGTGCGGCTACACGGCACGCCACATCCGAACCTTGCGCGCAACGGCACGCAATCTGGGTGCCTACAGGCAGGTTCTCGTGGAGCTCGCCGTCGGTCCTACCGTTGTCGGCAAGCTGAGTTCGGCAGGCCCCGAGCAGATCGAGCAAGCGATCGGCTTGGCTCGAGAGACTGGCCGTCTGCGGGTTCAAGACGTGGCGGCAATAATTTCCGGGTCCAAGGAAGGTACCGAACAGGAGGAGGACGTCGATCCCTTTGATGTCGGCGGTCCTGACGGTCTCAAGGCTATCGTTGCGCTCAAGGTCCGCGAAGGAATGAAGTCATTCATCGCACACGTGAATGAAATTCGTGCGCACATCGAAGAAGCGCTGCCAAAGCAAAACATCATCAAAAAGGCTCTTGTTGAGAGAACGGCTTTGACGGCACGTTTGGCAAGGCAAGAGCTCAAAAGCCTTGTCCAGTTCGTCACACCGCATCCAGAAGCAGCTCACCACATCAACTCCACCATGATTCCGGGTCCCACGAAATGGTCGGCGGTTGGAGATCTGCTTTACAATATGGGCAGCGAAGAAACTTGGCCGGACAAGGCGGGACTTCGCGCCTGGTTGGAAAACGACGTGCTCCCAACTTTGAGCTGGGTATCGCCGAGACCGCCAGAGTCGAAAGCGCCAAAGGGTAAATCCCCTTCCGATGCGGACGCGCAGATCAAGAAAGGGAAAGCTAAGCCCGAGCAAGGTTCGAAACCGGAAGCCGAGACCTTTCCAACACTGAAGGAAGGTTTGGAGTCGATGTTTGCCGGGGTCGGTATCGACGCCAGGGTGAACCTTACCGCCCCGGAAAAGAAGACGACGATCCCGACCTTGGCGGAAGCGCTCGCAAAACCACAAACCCGCGGTCCGCGTCCTGCCGTCCTCGGCGAAACCAAACTTGCCTCAGCGCCAGCAGCTTAAGGCCCAATCTGGAAGGCCGGACTTCCGATTTTGCCATCGAACTCGAAAGGGCCGCCCGTCGGCCCTTTTCAATTTTGGGGATCAGTTCCAACCGGATTGAGGATGGGATCCGATCGGCGATCTCGGACGCGATCGCTGTCCGGACATTGTGAGCCCGCTGTTAACCTTGTACCGGCTTCGTTCTCTTTTTGAGGGTGGGGGTCCTTGAGCCCGATCCCGGGTCCTGCCAGGGTAAGCGCGTTCCGATGACCGGAACAAGCGGCCCAAGCCGATGTTGGCGCATCGACAAGGGCCTGACCGTCAACCTTGGTTAGAAGGAATCGGGCTATGAGCACGAATACCGCTTCTGTCCCCTATGGGGAAGTTCTCCACTCACTCGTCAACGCGAACGCAACGGCCATGTCAGGCACCCGCCCGCGCCCGTTCGGCTTTGGCCGCAATGTGGTTGCCGCGCCGATCCGCGAGCCAGCCGTGCTGCGCCGGCATCCACACCTCGTCCGCTTTGAGGATGTTGAGGCCGATCTTGATGTGCTCATCGATCGGGCCATCACCGCCATCATGGACGGCGAACCGGCGGCAGATGAGATCCTTGGCCACTATGTTCATATCGCCTCGCTGGTGCGTGCGGTCTCGTTCCGTGAGGGGAAGCTGCTTGAATACGCGTTCGAGCGGGTGGCCCGAGCGAATCCGAATGTTTTGGTGCTGACCCAGTCGCTCAAACTGCCGCTCGTGAAAGCAGCGCTTGAAGCGGTGTCCGGCAATGATTGGTCAAGCCTCGACGGTATCAAACTCGATTGCGAGTCACCGGCGAAGGGCAGCTACACGCCAGACCTCATCGTGGTGAACCGGGCGCGACACACGGCCTACATCCTCGACCTCAAGCGATCACTTGCCTCGTATGGCGACACAAGCCGGCTCGAGGAACTCAAGACCAAGATGATGGCGGCCGCGATGGTCTTGCCGGACTGGCTTTACAAGACGCAAAAGCGATTGATGGTCGATACAGTCGAGGTGGCGATCGTCGATGGGGCAAGCCGTCCGAGTGATCACGCCACCGGCATCTGGGCTCTCTCCGAAATCGATGACCTGCTGGAGATCGATGGCGCCGCGGCTTGCCTGGCCGAACTTCGCCGCCGCTTCGGTATCCGGGTGCAGCAGCTTCTCGAGGTCGAAGCGCGTAAGGCGATTGGGGTTGACCAGCGGTTCGTCGAAGTCCTCGCCGATACTGCGGCCGCGCTGATCGCGCCGAAGCCACCACGGATCAATCTCAACGGACCGAGCCGCTCGTTCGACGAAGAGATCGCAGCCCGGTCGTTCGACGACGATCCGCTTCGCGACCCAGGGGACGAAGAGCGCTTTGAGCGGGTCGATACGATAGATGACGACGAGCCGCGTCCAGTCTTCTTCCGCGTCGGCTATGCCAGGCGCCCTGGCGCGCATTGACCTGAACCGCTCGATGATCTGAACGCTGCAGCCAGACGCTGGCCGTCCGGCTACAGGGGGTGACCACGATGGCTTGGCGCCCGTGGCTTTCCTAACCATTCCCATTCCCTGTTGGTGCCGGACCCTGATGCGGGTTCGGCCAAGGAGTTCCCATGTCTTCCGAAACCTATTCCGAGAGGCTGCCGCACATCCGTTGCGAAGCGGTTGCCCCGAATACCCTATCGACGACACTCGACTGTCATCGTCCCCACGACGCCTCGCTCCGCACCCGGAGCACCCACTCCGTTCAATCTCCCGCGGATGATCCTGCGGTCGCCATCGGCCTCGCTCTCGGACACGTCCAAACAAAAGGCGGCCTGACCTGCACCGTGCCGCCACGCATCATCGCGAACCTGCTTGTACATGTCGAGCGGGGCGATCTAGCCTGCGAAGTGGTTATGGACTGGCTCGCCAAGCGCAGCCGGAACGCCACGGTGGAGCGCGAGCGTCGCAGGGTTCGCGAGCGTCCCCGGCCGGAACCGGGCAATCTCAGGAAACGTGCGTCCCGGACGCGAAACCTGGCCGGGTCCGGTTTGGCAATTATTGCCGAAACTGAGGAGGGCAAAATCGATGAGTAAGGTCGCTCGCCTGTTTGTTCACAGGCTCGAACAGCTTGCTCGAGGCGAGGCGAGGCGCAACGCCCTGCGCAACGGGTTGCTGGAGATAAAGGCCATCGAAATCGGTGGCTCCTTGGTCCGGCGCTACACACCCGTGTTCGACACCTCGTCCCTAACCGGGGACCGCGAGAAGGATCTCGCTTGGGTGCGGCGGCACTTTGGCGACTATCTGGAACCGACGGCTGGATCATTTAAGGGCACCTCCGTGTCCTCAGGTCTGCGGTCGGCATCCCGGCGGAAGTCCAGTTCCAAGGCTGAGCGTTTGTCTGACGCCGATCATGCAAACCGCGCCTATGCCCTAAGCCTCATCGGCCAGGCAGGCAAAGCTCCGCTCGTCAGCAACATCATTGCTGCGATCGTCCTTGCCCGCACCATCGAGAGAGCCCGTGTCACTCTGGCTGCCGTGACACGCGCGGCCGCCATGCCGGCTCCGGTGATCGCCATGCATGCGCCAATCATCGGCTTCGAACCCGCCATTCGACGGCTGATTGAAGTGCCAGGCTTTGTACCTGGCGGCGATCTCAAAGGTCTCGATGGTGAGTATGTCTATGACGACATGACCATCGCCGGAGACGAAGGCCCGGGCAGAACCTACGTTCTGCTGCTCGGTCACCTCTTGCGCCGCGTGGCTGGCGGCAATCTGCAGCGTCGGTTGCTGAACGCGTTGCGGCGTGACTATCCGGTCGTTGCAATCTGTGAAGATGCAAAAGGGGTCCCGCAGGAGATTGCCATCGCCGCCGACATCAATTTGGAGGGCGGGCGACTGGACTATCCATTCCTCGTCCTGATGCTCGAAGCCATTTATGGACCAAGCGGCAGGTTACCACTCGACCGGTGGACGAATGCCTATGACGTTCACTACCTCACGATCGACGACGTCGTGCTCGCGTTCAGGCCGGGCCGCAGTGCCGCCGAGGTCGTTGCGATCCTCGCGTCGCTGACCGAGCGTAATCGCATTGCGGCGCGCGATGGCGACCGTGACGAGGATGAGAGCGACGGCTCCTCGAGTGGCTCCAAGACGTCGAAACAGAAGCCTGGCAAGGCAAGCCATGACACGTCTGCTTCGGGGCAAGACAGTGGCAGCGGAGGATGGAGACGAGATAAGCCGTCTGGTGCCGAGGTGATCCAGCCGGAGCCTTGGAGCGAAGACGGCAGCCCGCCAAGCCTCGCTGTCGAGACGCTACCTGGCTATGGGAAAGCCAAGACCTGGGCGCTTGATTTGAAGGCTGATCTAGATGATTACCGCGCCTCGATCCTGTCTTGGTCTGACATGAGTACCAAGCTGCTTCTCTCGGGACCGCCAGGGACCGGTAAGACGACATTCGCGCGGGCGCTCTGCAACAGCTTACAGGTGCCTCTCGTTGTCAGCTCCGTCTCGACCTGGTTGCAAGGTGCGCATCTGAGCGACGTCCTCAATCGCATGGCTAAAACCTTTGCCGAGGCACGCGCGGTGGCACCTGCCATCCTGTTCCTCGACGAGATCGACGGCATCGGAAAACGGCAGCCGGCGGACAGGGAGTACTCGGACTATTGGAATGGCGTCGTCAACAAGGCGCTCGAACTGCTGGATGGTGCGGTCAAGAGCGAGGGCCTCATCGTCGTCGGCGCGACCAACAGGCCGGAACAGATCGACGAGGCGCTGAAACGCTCCGGGCGGCTGGAAACGCAAATCGAGATTCCGAGGCCTGACACTGCTACCCTTGCCGAGATCTTCCGGCATCATCTCGGCGAGGACGTCACGCTGCTCGTTGCCGAAGGTCAGGAACCGAGCAAGGAGAAACCCGAGATCGCAGAGCCGGCCCCGGATGCGGACGATAGCCTAGGTCAACAAGCAGCGCTGAACGGAGGAAGCCAATGACGGATCGAGCCATGGCCAGTACGGGTTCAATCGAGAGCGACGTCGCATCGACCCTGAAGCGTCTGGGGACCCGCGCGATGGGGCTCACGGGGGCTGATGTCGAGCGCGTGGTTCGGGAGGCGCGCCAGACCGCCCGCCGTCAGAAGCGTCCCATGCGCTATCAGGACCTTGAGGATGGCATTCGGATGCATCGACCTCAGTTGCCCCATGATCTGCGTTGGCGCTTTGCCGTACACGAAACGGGCCATGCGATCGTCCATCACGTCCTCAAGCTCGGTCCGATCGAAGGGATCACTATCGACATGCCCGAAGGCGGGTACAATCTCCTGTCGTTCCATAGGTCGGGCAGCGATACGCTCGGCTATCGGGAAGACCTACTCGCGATGCTAATGGCAGGGAGGGCGGCCGAGCAGATTGTCTTCTGTTCGGTCTCAGTTGGCTCGGCCGGAGCAGAGGACAGTGACCTCGCACGCGCGACCAGGCTTGCCCTGGCTATGGAGCGCAGTCTCGGTTTTGGTGCCGTGCAGCCGCTCCTCTACCGCGACGACAAGCACCCAGCTCGTGTTCTCGATGCCCATCCGGATCTTGCTGCCCGCGTTCATGCGAGGCTCGAGAGGGCGCTCGGGCGGGCGGCCGAGATCCTCAATAATAACAGGGAGACGCTCGATCGGTTGACCGCGGCGCTGTTCGAACATCAGGCGCTGGATGGTGATGCGGTGCGCGACCTCCTCAATGACCGGACCAGCGTTGCCAGTCGTCAAACGATGTCGATTTGAGTCGACTGACATCAGGTTGTCGGCAAAGCATCTCGCGTTGCGGACAACCTGAGACAAATTGCGCATGTTTGATTCTGACTTCGGGATTTTTGATTCAGAAGTCTGGCAGATCGATTCCGCAACGGCGTTCGAGCTCAGGCAACCTGACTCGCATTGGAATAAAGCGCCCGCAACTCGAAACAAATTGCGCGTATTTGATTCCGAACTCTGGATTTCTGATTCAGCACTTGATGGTTTCGATTCCGCCAAAACACGCTTGCGCCGGGCCGCCGGTCCCCTGACCATGATAGGGCCAGAAATCTATCAGGAGGGCTTATGACATTGAAAGCAGCGAGGCAGCGGCAGAAGGCACTGCGCGACGCCAATAGGCGGGCAAGGCGCCCGGCACGGGATGACATTGCCCGCGTTGCCCTGTTTTGGCTGATCCGGAGGGCAATTGAAAAGGAGCAAGAAGCCGAACTGGAGAAGTTCCAGGACAAGATTGTCTCTATGCTGACCGACCAGGGATTTGACGAGCGCGAATGCGATCTTGTTTTCGATGAGCTCGTAGCAAAGTACAGGGTGGACGATCGCCCGTTTCGGCGCAAGCTGCACCTTCTCCATCCGGATGGCGCTCCTGAGGATGAGTGAGGGCTGACCGAGGATTAGGGGCCGCACCCCCGTCCTTAGCGCTGTTGCCGAGCAGTGAGCGCCAAACGGCGTTCATCTGATCCGGACGTTCTCCCCCCATTACTTCGTAAAACGCCGTTTGATTCTGAATCGGAAATCCACAGGCGTACCCTCCTCAAAAACCTTTCGTTAACACACCTGACCTAGCTCGACCGGCCCCTCGATAGAGGGTCTTAGTAACCAAGAGCATGATGTGAAATGACGAAGCTTACAGCCATCAGAACCTTTCAGCGAAAGATCGACGCCTATTGCTTGCAGCGACTGACCCCCATCTTTTCCAGCGATGACGCTGAGGCGCTCAAAGCCTACATGCGACGCTTGATCGAGCGCAGATGCGGACCGCCGAGAACCAATGGCAGAACCGACTGGCAAATCGTTTCCAGAGTGACTGGTGTCGACGCAGAGCTGCTGGCAACGCATCACCGTGCACTTGATCCGGGCTTCGATGCAATCATCCGCTGGGGCAGGGACGGCAGCCTGTCTGAAGCCGATCGATCTGTCCCGAGGCCCCACCGAGTGGCAGCGGCGCGTAAAGCAGCAAAACCCGCTAGGGCGAAAGGGGGGCCGGAATCGCGCCAGTCAGCTATCGAGCCGACGGCTTCGCAGAGAGTGTCCTCGGCGACAGTGGAGTTTCCCGAACCTCTTTTCACCGAGTGGATCGAACCCTCCAGCTTTGCCGAGGCTCTGGCGCTTCATATGCGAAGGCACAGTGAAACCTATTGGGTTCTGCACCGATCAATCGTTCGACCGGACGAGCCAACCGACAAGAACACGATCCTGAGCTGGATGGAGGGCAGGCGCGTGCCTCGCAGCACAGACAGCTTCGAGGTGCTGGGGAGGATCGAGCGCCGCTACAGGCTGCCCCAAGGTTACTTCAAAGCCAAGCTGCCGCATCAAGCACGCTCATGCTCAGGCTTTGATCTATCAGGGATCGAGCCCGCCGAGCGTCGCCGACTGGCCTGGCATCTGCCCGATGATTTCAACTCTCTGCCGTTCGCCAAAAGGGAGGAAATTCTTGAATGGGTCCGGCGGGTGATCATCAGCGGCTCTACCGATTATCGGAAATTTCAGGCGGCGGCGGCGAAGCAGCGCTATGCCATCCGGTTCCCAGGAGTAGCCTATGGCGGGCAGGTGCACCGGAGTGGAAAGATTGACGTCACTGTGGATGACCACGGTGCGATCGAGGATCCCGACCTTCTCTCAGGCGTGATCGATGCTCCGCCAGCGCTCGCCATGGAGATGGCCGATCTCGTTCGTTTCAAAACGTCTGCGCTAACCTCGATCGGCTTTCAGCGCAGCGGGGTCTGGGGCGAAGAAACTGCTTCCCAAAAGATCGAACATCTTGGCTTGATGTTCGGGGCGCTGGCGGCCTCGAAGAGCGGAGAAATTCAAGGGTGCGGGGTGCCCCTGCGCCATCTGACCTTTGGCCTTCTGATCTTTCCAGGCGTTTGGGACTGGTATCTGCAATGGCGGGAGTGTCGCCGGGGCTTCTACACGTCCTGGGAAATCGACATGCTGCGCATCGCGCTCGCGATCACCAAGGAGGGGACTGGGTGGCTTCGCCAACATCCAGAGCTTCTGACTCGGGTGCATGCGATTCGGGGGCTCGTCTCTCAAAACGAGATCGACTACGCCCGCGAGGACTGGCATGGCGCCTGCGAGGATTTCCACAAGCATGCGTCACAACGCGTGAAGGAAATCCAGCGTATCGCCCGTGTCCATCGCGATCCCTTCGAACCCATTATGCCCGTGCTTGAAGCTGAAAGCCCGGTCGGCGAGTACAGGAAGATCACGGAAGAGATCATTCGGCTGATGCCCGATGAGGAGCTCTATCCTCGCCCTGCCGCCGAGGCCGTCCGCTCATTTCTGATGTTGCGACTTGGGCTACATCTGGGATTGCGCCAGAAGAACCTGAGGCAATTGATGTTGTGCCCTCGGGGGCAGATCCCGCGGTCTGAGCGTGTCCTGGAGAAGATGAAGCGCGGCGAGATCCGGTGGAGCGATCGAGACGGCGGCTGGGAAGTGTTGATCCCGGCCGTCGCATTCAAGAATGCCCATTCCTCTTTCTTCGGCGACAAGCCCTTTAGGCTGATCCTGCCGGATCTTCTCGATCTCTATCGCTACATCGACGCTTATGTCGAACGGCATAGAGCAGTGCTGCTGCGAACGGCAGAGGATCCCGGAACCTTCTTTGTGAAGACGGTCAAAACGACCAGCACTGAGGCCGCCTATGACATCACCAGCTTCTATGAAGCGTGGCGGCTGACGATCCAGCGATACGGCATCTACAATCCCTACACCGGGCGAGGGGCCATCAAAGGTCTCTTGCCCCACGGGCCCCACAATGTCCGCGATGTGCTTGCCACACACATCCTGAAGAAGACGGGCTCGTATGAGCAGGCGAGCTACGCCATCCAGGACACAGCGGACATGGTTGCCAAGCACTACGGTCGCTTCCTGCCGCAGGATAAGTCCGCACTCGCCGCACGCATTCTGAACCAGGTCTGGGAAGCAGCGTAAGGGGCAGGGTTGATCGAGGCGGAAATCATTTCCGCCTCGACGCCCTTATTTCTTCCCCTCACGCGCCCACGGAGGCGACTGCTTGTTCTCAATCCAGGGCACGAGCTGGAGTGGCTTGTGTTCGACGTTCGACGTGATCACGGGGTAATTTTGAAGAACGCTCCGCATCAGTGGGAGCCCGGCAGGATTGGTGTAGCGTGTATTGGTCTCGCTCCCCTCGGTGAGGCGACCTGAAATATCATCGATAACATCGGGCGACACTCCGGCCTGTTTCAATGTATCTGCCATGCCGTGGCGGAACGCATGGATCGCCCGGTCCCACATCTTTTCGCCTAGCGCTTCTTGCATGATGGGCACGAATGTATCGTAGAAGCGGTCGCCGGGATCATTGTTGGTTTTGTCGGAGAAGAGGTCAGGGAACAGCGGCCCATAGCCCAATCTCTTGATTGCCTCGACATATTCGATGAAGCCGAGACGCACCATTTCGTCTGGGAGCGGCAGCATCCGCTTCGACTGTCTGTTTTTCAGGCGGCGGTAGGCATTGGTTCGAAGGATGATGACATATCCATCATCGTCCTTCGCAATGTCATCCACCGCCAGCCCGGCAAATTCTTTGCGCCTCGGCCCGAGATAGGTGAAGAGGATCGGGAGGTAATAGAGCGAGTCGTGAAAGACGTGCGGGCCGGCCTTTTTCCGTTGCCGAAATTGGCCCAAAGATCCGGTGTATACGGGAGTCGAGAAAATCGGAGCGATGTCTTTCGGCTTAGGCTTGTATTGCTGGTGACGAATGTCTCCTGCTTTCGGCTTCCTCGGTCGCAGACCCTCGAAGGTCCAGGCCTCGATTTCGAAACCGTGGCCTTTGAGGTGCTTCAGAAAATGCTGAAGGTTTCCGAAGTGTTTGCGAATTGTCGTGGCCGCGAGCCCCACTTTCGGCTTGGTTCCGGCAGCCTCAGCCAAGCGTTTCAATCTGTCACCTTCAGCACGCAATTCCGGGGCTGACATGACACGCATTCTGCTGCTTCGTCCCCAGTCTGTGGGGATATGGTTTAGGTGCTGACGGAGCTGGCCGATGTGATACTGCTCGATCTGGCCGGAATGTTCGACGCCGTGCTCGATGAGAACGGACTTGAAAATTCGCACCAACGCCATGGCATCTCGCCCGGTCGCTGGCTCCCACTCGTTGCCCATATTGGCGATCAGCTTCTCACATTCCTGCTCGAAGTCACAAACGGGGACGACCCGCTGTGCCCCCGACTTTGGTGTCACAATTGCTTTGCCTGGCTCTGCCGGGCGCGGCGTAAGATCGAGATAGGCAGGCTTTGGTTCTTCCGAGGGCGGGGCCGGGGCCAGGGGTGGAGGTAGGGCCTCCGCCTCTGCGGGAATGGAAGGGGTTGGGTCTAAAACCTGAGCGGCGACAACTTCGACTGCTGAGACCTGCGGTACGCGCTGGGCAGGTCTACCGCCGCCAGTGAACTCGCTCAAGGTTTTATCGACCAGTTCGTGGCGCTCATCGATCTCGAGGAGGGCTGCTGCGCGACCCTCGAAGATCTTCGACGCTGCTCGCTGGCGATTGATCGCGGTGTCTTCAATTTCGAAGTGGTACATCAGCCTGCTGATGCCGGCTTCAAAACTTGCGCTAACGGCTGTGGTACGCTCAGCGCGATAGTTGGTGCGGATGGCATCGACATGGGAGACTGGTACGCCATTCTTCAAGAGATAGCTGAGGCCGATGCACCCTTCCTCCAGGGAGAGTTCCACACGGGTTCCGAACTTGGCGAGGAGTTGGTAGGCCCAGCCCGCTTCAAGATCGAGCTCCATGTCAACGACATCACCCGCGCGCCCGAAGATCTTTGCGGCCTCGCTGATCTCTCCCAGTCGCTCGAGTTCCTTGTCGCGCTCATGTTCAAAGAGCTTCTGGAGCTGCTGCTTGGACATTGTTTCCTTCGACTGCATCTTCAATTCGGCAAGCCGCGTGTTGAGTTTGCGGCCGATGATCTGTGCTTTCCTATGATCCGAACAATGAAGGGTCAGTGAAAGTCGGCTGCCGGGTTGGCAGTGAATGAAGGCTGCTGGAATGCGTGGCCGCCAGTAGAAGATGTTTCCCCGGCGGATAAGATTTTCGACCCCGTGGCGGACTGCCATGACGAAGACACCCTGTATCAGGCCCGAAGGTCACCCCATGCCGATTTCAGCTTGGGCATCACCTTTGGGCATCAGTTTTGGGCATCAGGTCGCCGATGACGCCAAAACGGGATCCGGCACGACGGAAAAACATTAGAATCAAGGCTTTTTGGGAGAATTGGCTGGGGAACCTGGATTCGAACCAAGATTAACGGAGTCAGAGTCCGTCGTTCTACCGTTGAACTATTCCCCACCAGGGTATCGCCGCAGCGATCGGTGAGCGGGCTTATAGACAAAAGCTTCTGCGTTGCAAAGACCGATTCTGAAAAAAATGCATATGGCTGAGAAAGGCCGGATGGAAGTGGTGGCAGGCAGGCTTGGAGCCCGTTCGCCGGTCTTCGGGCGCAGCCTAGAGGCCGCTGCGGGGGCGCGCGGCGAGGAGCGTTCGAAAAACCGTTTGGCGGTGTGGGCTGGCGCTGATATGCTTTGCCCAACGAAACGAATGATAACACCAGCGGCATGCGTCGATCTTGGCGCCTTGCGCGGTGCAGTGGATAACATCAGTGACAGACCCCAATCGCGGCGGACAGCCGAACAGCGAGGGGGCGTCGACAGGCAAGCGCAAGGGCGGCTCTCCCCGTCGGCGCGGCAAGGGCAAGAAGGCGGGACCGGCAAAGAACGGTCACGCGGCTTCTGCCTCGGCAGGATCGGCAGTCTCGCCGGTCGCCGAGCGACGTTCCGAATCAGTTTTTGCGGATGGTCCCATTCGCAAGCGCAAGCGTCGCCGCCGTGGCAAGGGCGGCGTGGCATCGCCTGCAGACCTCAATGCGTTACCCAAGGACATGAGCGGACAGCCGGGCCGCGGCGCACACGCGTCGGCGGCCAGGCACGCGGATGGCTCGAGCGCAGCACGGTCGGGTGCCCCGTCTTCGTCACCGGACGCGTCTTCGCTGCACTCTTCCCCGTCGGATCAGGCAGCCCACAGACCCTCTCGCAAGCGCAAACGCAATCGCAACCGTCATGCAGCGGTCCAGAAGCCGGGCCAGGTGCGTCCGCTCGCAGGCTCCGAGCCGCCATCTGCCGCGGTCGCCAAAACCCGCCGGCCGGAGCCGCAAATGGCGCCGGCCGCACAAGCGCGCAATACCGCCCATGGCCAGGCTTCCGCGTATCTCCCCGACCGTCCGCGCCCCGTCCTGGACGCCGGCCCGGACGACCTCTATGCCGCGCTCGACCTCGGCACCAACAATTGCCGCCTGCTGATCGCCCAGCCGACCCGCCCGGGCCAGTTCCGTGTCGTCGATGCCTTTTCCCGCATCGTGCGCCTGGGGGAAGGTCTGGGCGCCAGCGGGCGCCTCTCGCAGGATGCCATGGACCGGGCGGTGGATGCCCTGCGGGTCTGTGCGACAAAACTGTCCAGCCGTGACATCAGGCGCATGCGGCTGATTGCAACAGAAGCCTGCCGGGCAGCCGAAAACGGTGAACTCTTCCTCGAGCGCGTCACCGCCGAGACCGGCCTCAAGCTCGAAATCATCAATCGGGAAACCGAGGCGCGCCTTGCCGTCTCCGGCTGCTCGTCGCTGGTCGGTCGCGAGGCGCGCTCGGTGGTGCTCTTCGACATCGGCGGCGGCTCGTCCGAAATTGCGGTGATCAAGATCGCCGACAATCGTTCCAGCCGGCTTGCCAACCACATCACTCACTGGACCTCGCTGCCGGTCGGCGTCGTGACGCTCTCCGAGCGCCATGGTGGCCGCGATGTTACGCCCGATATTTTCGAGGGCATGATCCGCGAGGTCGAGGGCATGCTGGCAAAATTCGAATGCCCCGATATCCCGCGCGGTCTGGATGATTTCCATCTGATCGGCACCTCGGGAACGGTGACGACGCTCGCCGGCGTGCATCTCGACCTTCCGCGTTATGATCGCCGCAAGGTCGATGGTCTCTGGCTCTCCGATGCCGAGGTGACCGCGATGCAGTCGAAGCTCCTGTCCTGGGATTATGCCGGTCGCGCCGCCAATCCCTGCATCGGGCCCGATCGCGCCGACCTCGTTCTGGCCGGATGTGCGATCCTCGAAGCGATCCGCCGCCGCTGGCCGTCGAGCCGCATGCGGGTGGCCGATCGCGGCCTGCGTGAGGGCTTGCTGACCGACATGATGGCCGATGACGGCGTCTGGCGCCGTGGCCGCAACCGACGCCCTCCAGTCTCCAGGGAACGCTGACCATGGCAAAACCACCCATCGGCGGTAACAGGACCGGCCGTAAGCTCGGCCAGAAGGTCAAGAAGGGTAAGCTCAAGGCCTCGTCCAGGCGCTGGCTCGAGCGCCACATCAACGACCCCTATGTCCAGCGCGCCAAGCTCGAGGGCTACCGTGCCCGCGCCGCCTTCAAGCTGCTCGAAATCGACGAGAAGCATCAGGTCCTGAAGGGCGCAAAGCGCATCATCGACCTGGGCGCCGCACCCGGCAGCTGGTCGCAGATCGCCGCCAAGGTCACCGATTCCACCGACGACGACATCCGCGTCGCCGCGATCGACTTCCTGGAAATGGCGCAGATCCCGGGCGTGAAGATCCTGCAGCTCGACTTCCTCGATCCAGACGCCCCGCGCCAGCTGATCGAAGCCGTCGGCGGCACACCCAATCTCGTATTGTCTGATATGGCGGCCCCTACCACCGGACACCAGAAGACCGACCATATCCGCACCATGCATCTGTGTGAGGTGGCAGCCCACTTCGCCGTCGAGGTTCTGGCAGAGGGGGGGCATTTCCTCGCCAAGACCTTCCAGGGCGGCACGGAAAAGGACCTGCTCAACATGTTGAAGCAGAATTTCCGCCAGGTCCTGCACATCAAGCCGGCCTCGTCGCGGCAGGAATCGGTCGAGATGTTCCTGCTGGCCAAGGGCTTCAAGGGGCGCAATGGCCCAGGCGTGGTCGAGCTGGATGAGGACGGCTTCGCCCGCGATCCGCGCGAAGACATCCCCGCCACCGAGAATCAGGATCGGGACTGAGCCGTTAGCGGAAGCGCAACGGGAGGGAGGTCGCCATGTTCACCTACATCACTGTCGGCATCAATGATCTGGACCGCGCCATCCGCTTCTATGATCCGGTCCTCGCGACGCTCGGCGTGGAGCGTCGGGAGACGGATGAGAACGAGGCGGGTTATGGCCTGCCCGGGGACAATCGCTGCCGGTTCTGGATCAACCATCCCTTCGACAAGCGCCTGGCGACGGTGGGCAATGGCTCCATGCCGGCCTTAGAGGCCTCTTCGCGGACAGCGGTCGATGCCTTTCATGCGGCGGCTCTCGCCCATGGTGGCACCGATGACGGCGCACCAGGCATTCGTCATTTCCATCCGAATTTTTATGCCTGTTACGTCCGTGATCCCGATGGCAATAAGCTGTCGGCTCTTTGCGAGCGGCCTGAATAGTCACTTCACGCTGATCGTCTCGTCCTCAGGGGGCCGACGATAGCCAGACACGGCCGAGCCGACATCGCGCGGCAGGCCGAAGAACGGCAGGATCGCGAAGATCGACAAGCCGGCGACAACGGCAAAGGCCAGGTGAAAATCGCTGAGCGACAGCGTTTCGCCCGTGATCCGCGTGCTTGCCTCGAGAATGGAAGCGGCGGCAGCCACGCCGAGCGCCAGGCTCACCTGCTGCAGCACTGATGTGAGCGAGGTCGCCTGCGAGGCCGCCCGGTCTTCGATTTCGGCATAACCCAGCGTATTGACGCCGGTGAAGAAGAAGGAGCGGCAGAAGCCGCCGATCAAAAGCACCGCCATGATCACGAGGATCGGCGTCGCGGGCGTGAAGAATGCGTTCGCCCCCGTCGTCAGGGCTCCGAAGATGCCGGCGAGGATCAGCACGGTGCGGAAGCCGGCAGCGGCGAAGGCGCGCCTTGCGATGAACTTGGTGGAGATCGCGCCGACGGCGGCGATGAAGGTCGTCATGCCGGACTCGAAGGCCGACATGCCGAAGCCGAGCTGCAGCATCAGGGGCAGCAGGAAAGGCGTGGCACCAGCGGCGATGCGAAACAGCGTGCCGCCGATGATCGAGGCGCGGAAACTTCTGTTGGCAAAGAGCGTGAGATCGAGCAGCGGGGCCGGATGCCGTCGGGCGTGGATGATATAGAGAATTATCGACAGGATGCCGACCACCGTTGCTGCAGCACCGACCCAGACGGGCAGGGCAGGCAGGCTCATCACGGACAGCCCGAAGACGAGGCCGGATGCGGCACAAGCGCTGAGCAGAAAGCCTTTCCAGTCGATCCGCCCCGTGTCGATCGGCTCGATCTCCGGCAGGTAGATACTGGACAGCCACAGGCCCAGAAGCCCGATCGGAATGTTGATCAGGAAGATCCAGTGCCAGCTGAAGAAGGTGGTGATGAAGCCGCCCACCGGCGGACCTGTGATTGGTCCGAGCAGGGCTGGGATTGTGAGCAGCGCCATGGCCGACACGAGGTCGCTCTTCTTCGTTGTGCGCAGGAGCACCAGCCGCCCGACCGGCGTCATCATCGCTCCGCCCATTCCCTGCAGGAAGCGCGCTGCGACGAAGGTGAGGAGCGAATCCGAAATGGCGCAGAACAGCGAACCCAGCATGAAGACAACGATGGCTGCACGAAACACCCGCTTGGCTCCGTAGCGGTCCGCCATCCACCCGCTCACCGGAATGAAGATCGCAAGCGCCACCATATAGGAGGTGAGCGCAAGCTTGAGCGTGATCGGACCGACGCCGAGATCTGTGGCGATCGTCGGCAGGGCCGTGGCGATGACGGTGGAATCCATCTGCTCCATGAAGAGCGCGACGGCGAGGATCAAGGGCGTGATGCGGTTCATCGGCATTCCGGGCAGGGCGGCACAGGGCGTGACGACTTCTAGCCGTTCTGCGGTTCCAGGCAACCGGTCTTGCAGTTTGTGGCGCCAAAACAAGGGACGCGCCAAGCGTCATGTTCCACGCAAATCGTCGAGCGGCATCACGATGGTGTGAGAGAGCTTTCCATGGATGGTCCGGCGCCTATTTGCGGTGCAGCCCGCGATACGGGCGGAGGATTATTTTCCGAGGAGATTTGGATGATTTCGATCAAGAGACGTATGCTTCTCGGTGGTGCCGGTGTAGCACTGGCATCCCCGATGATCATGACCCGGGCCGCCATTGCGCAGCAGTCGGGCGCCGAGACTTCGATGGATATCGATCACGCCATGCCGCCAGAGACCCATCGCTTCAATGTCGGAAAGTTCGAGGTTCTGGTGGTCAAGGATGGCGCCCGTGCCTCCGGCAATCCGCAGGAGACTTTCGGCACCAATCAGAGCGTGGAAACCGTCGGCGCGCTGCTGGAGACCAACTTCCTTCCCACCGATAATTTCGTCAACAGCTTCGCGCCCGTGCTCGTCAATACCGGTTCGGACGTGATCCTCTTCGATACGGGCCTCGGTGAAGGCGGTCGTGCAAACGGTCTCGGCCGGCTGGTCGAAGGCCTGACGGCAGCCGGCTACAAACGCGAGGACGTGACGACGGTGGTCCTCACCCATATGCATGGCGACCACATCGGCGGCTTGATGGAAGGCGGCCAGCCGGCCTTCCCGAATGCGCGCTATGTGACCGGCCAGGCCGAATATGACTTCTGGGCAGACCCGGCTCGTGTCGGCACGCCGGCCGAAAACGGCCACAAGGGCGTGCTCGCCAATGTCACGCCCATGGCCGAGAAGATGACATTCATCGGCGATGGTGGCGAAGTGGTCTCCGGCATCACCGGCATGGCGGCTTTTGGCCACTCGCCTGGCCATATGATCTACCGCCTGGAATCGGAAGGCCGCCAGTTGGTCCTCACCGCCGACACGGCGAACCATTTCGTCCTGTCGCTGCAGCGGCCGGATTGGGAAGTGCGCTTCGACATGGATAAGGCAGCAGCGGCCGCGACCCGCGCCAAGGTCTTCGACATGCTGGCGACCGACAAGCTCGCCTTCCTCGGCTACCACATGCCGTTCCCGGCCGTCGGTTTCGTCGAGAAGGTCGACCAGGGATATCGCTACGTGCCGAAAGCTTATCAGTTCGACATCTGACGACGTGTACCGGGGCCGCACGACAACGGCGGCCCCGTCACCGGCTTACTGGCCGGCATAGATCTCGTCGGTTGCCTGCTCGATAAACTGATGAATGCGGCTGTCGATATCGGCATCGCTTACAAGAACGCCAGCCTGGCAGAAGTCCTGGCGCAATTGCTCCAGCAGCCTGTGCGGTTCGACTACTTGGCTGACGGCGACGGTGCGCGCATAGGCTTCGACATCGTCGAGCCCCATCGTATAGGCAGCCCAGCGACCGGCCATCTTGCTGCCGCGCAGGCGCGCCTTGAACTGAATTTCCGCCTGGTGGGCGAACTGGTTTTCGAGTGCCTGGGCACGCTTCTTCAATGCGGTCATGGACGATCCCCTTCGTCTTCTTGGTTCTTGGTGCCCCCAGCCCCTGAGAGCAGGCCCCTTATATAAGCAAGGGCTTCAAGGGCCGTGTAGCAGCTGCTTAAAATTCGAATGAATGCCGGATTTTCTGTATGGTCGTCCGGCATTCCGGGCAGGCGGGGACTGTTCCACCTTTTGCTATTCCCTTCCTGTCATGAACGTGTTACCAGCCCTCGCCAACTTCCAAGCATTTCATGCAGAAGCGACCGAACGGGATTTACCGTTTTTCGGGCGGATTCTGCCTATTCAAACGAAGGAATTGGCAATGGCACGCATCGTAATGTCGGCAACAGGCGCAGAAGCGCTCACTTTTGACGACGTCCTCCTGCAGCCGGGGCACTCTGAAGTGATGCCGGGGCAGACCAATATCGCGACACGCATCGCCCGGGACATCGATCTTGCGCTGCCGATTCTTTCCTCCGCCATGGACACGGTCACGGAAAGCCGCCTTGCGATCGCCATGGCCCAGGCCGGCGGCATCGGCGTCATTCACCGCAACCTGACCCCGATCGAACAGGCGGAAGAAGTTCGACAGGTGAAGAAGTTCGAAAGCGGCATGGTCGTCAATCCGGTGACCATCGGCCCGGAAGCAACCCTGGCTGAAGCCAAGGCGCTGATGGGTGCCCATGGCATTTCCGGCATTCCGGTCGTCGAGGGCACAAGCCGCCCCGGCCGCCTTGTCGGCATCCTGACCAACCGCGACGTCCGTTTTGCCTCGGATCCGAGCCAGAAGATCTATGAGCTGATGACCCGCGAAAACCTCGTGACGGTCAAGGACGGTGTTGACCAGCAGGAAGCCAAGCGGCTCCTGCATTCGCACCGCATCGAGAAGCTGCTCGTCGTCGACAACGAAGGCCGCTGCGTCGGTCTGATCACCGTCAAGGACATCGAGAAGTCGCAGCTCAACCCGCATGCCGCCAAGGACGCCCAGGGCCGCCTGCGTGTCGCCGCCGCCATCTCCACCGGTGATGATGGCGTGGAACGCGCCGAGCGCCTGATCGACGCAGGCTGCGATGTCATCGTCGTCGACACCGCCCACGGTCACAGCCAAAAGGTTCTGGATGCGGTCGCGCACGTGAAGAAGATGTCGAATGCCATCCGCATCATCGCCGGCAACGTCGCCACGACCGAGGGCACGCGCGCCCTGATCGATGCAGGCGCTGATTGCATCAAGGTCGGCATCGGCCCGGGCTCGATCTGCACCACCCGCGTCGTCGCAGGCGTCGGCGTTCCCCAGCTCGCCGCCGTCATGGCCGCCGTCGAGGAAGGCAACAAGCACGACATTCCGGTCATCGCCGATGGCGGCATCAAGTTTTCGGGCGACGTTGCCAAGGCGATCGCTGCCGGTGCCTCCGCCGTCATGGTCGGCTCGCTCCTCGCAGGAACCGACGAAAGCCCGGGCGAGGTCTATCTCTACCAGGGCCGCTCCTTCAAGGCCTATCGCGGCATGGGCTCCGTCGGTGCCATGGCCCGCGGCTCGGCCGACCGCTACTTCCAGGCGGAAGTGCGCGACACGCTGAAACTCGTGCCAGAAGGCATCGAAGGCCAGGTGCCCTACAAGGGGCCGGTCTCGGCCGTCCTCCACCAGCTCGCCGGTGGCCTGAAGGCCGCCATGGGTTATGTCGGTGGCAAGGACATCAAGGACTTCCAGGAAAAGGCGACCTTCGTGCGCATTTCCGGTGCAGGCCTGCGTGAAAGCCATCCGCATGGCGTGACGATCACCCGCGAAAGCCCGAACTATCCGGGCGTCGCATGATCTTGCGGCGCTGGCCCGGCCCGCGTCAGGCGCCGCTCCTCTGGGGGAGCGGCGTTCTGTCGGCCGTACTGCTGGTCTGGATGAACCTCGGCTTTGCGTCTCGGTTCGCCGAATTGACCGGTGGAAGGGCAATGCCAGACCTCGATATCGAGAGCACGGGGCAGGGCATGCTGTCTCTCCGAACCTTGCTGGAGGGACGGCTGGACGCGGCAGAACTGCTGCGTGACATGCATCTCGGCCCCGATCTCGTCCTGCCGGCGAGCCTCTGCCTCTTTGTCGTCCTGTTGATGCGCCGTGTCGCACTGGGTGCCGGCCTCTACGGCCGCCCGGCGGAACGTCTTTTGCCCGCACTTCTCGCCTTGCCGATCGCCTATGGCATCGTCGACTATGCCGAGAATATCGTGAGCCTCATGCTTTTCCCACCGTCTTCTCCGACGCCGGGCACGGCGGGTCTGTTGGCCGAGGCGCTTTCCTGGCTGACACGTCTGAAGTTTGCCGCTCTCGTCATTTCGGGCATTCTGGTGCTTCGGCTGGCCTTTGGCCCGAAATACACTCACGCTTGAACTTCAAGGACGCCTTTTTCAGATGACCGGTTTCGAAATGTTCTGGCCCCTGGTGGCCCATGCCTTCCTCGTCTTCTGCCTCTATGCACTCTTGGTCGTCCGCCGCGCCGCCGTGGTGCGGGCCGGCAAGGTCGAGCGTATCGCATTCCGGGAAAACGTGGCCGAGCCGGAAGAGAGCCGCGTGGTCAACAAGGCGATCGCCAACCAGTTCGAGCTGCCGGTCATCTTCTACGCCGTGTCCGTCCTGCTCTTCATGACCGAAGCGGACAACATCGTCGCGGTCGTCCTGGCCTGGTTCTTCGTCGCCGCGCGTTATCTGCAGGTCGCCATGCACCTGACCGGCAATCTGCCGCTTCGCCGCCTGTCCTTCATGCTGGGCTTTGTGTCTCTCTTTCTCATGTGGCTGTGGCTGGTCGCCTGGATGGCGACCAGCTGAAGACGCAACTGTACGGCTAAAAGCCTTCACGGCAACGTGTGTGGGCGGAATGGACCCTGGCGCTATCTTTTGGAGGCATCCAATTTGTCCCTTGAGGAGAGTGTCATGTCGAAGCCCGAAATCACCCAGGCCATGATCGAAGCCTATGACGAATACACCCACCTGACTCTGGACCGCCGTGGCTTCATGCAGAAGCTGACGGCGCTCGCCGGCTCCGGTGCCGCCGCAGCCGCCATCATGCCCATGCTGGCCGCCAACCAGGCGAATGCCGCCATGGTCGAAGAGACCGATGCGCGTCTCGACGTGTCGGATGTGACCTATCCGGGCGCCGCCGGCGACATGAAGGGTTACCTCGCGATCCCGAAGGACGCGGCAGACAGGCTGCCGGCCGTGATCGTCATTCACGAGAACCGTGGCCTCAACCCGCATATTCGCGATGTCGCCCGCCGGATGGCGCTCGAAGGTTTCGTCGCGCTCGCGCCGGACTTCCTGTCGCCCAATGGCGGCACGCCGGCCAATGAGGACGAGGCCCGTGCGATGTTCCAGTCGCTCGACATGGCGAATGCCACGGCCAATGGCGAGGCGACCCGTGCCTTCCTCGCCGGCCACGAAAAGACCAATGGCAAGGTCGGCGCGATCGGCTTCTGCTGGGGCGGCGGCATGGTCAACCGCATGGCAGTGGCATCTCCCGAACTCGGCGCCGGCGTCGCCTATTACGGCTCGCAGGCCCCGGCCGATCAGGTTCCTTCAATCAAGGCGCCGCTTATGCTGCATTATGCAAGCCTCGACGAACGCATCAATGCCGGCATCGATGCGTACAAGGCGGCCCTCGACGCCAACGGCAAGACCTACGAACTGCATATGTACGAGGGCGTGAACCACGCCTTCAACAACGACACGTCCTCGGCCCGCTACGACAAGGCGGCCGCCGACCTCGCCTGGTCGCGCACGGTCGAGTTCCTCAAGAAGAACCTTGCCTGATGGAGATCGCGGGGAGCGTCACAGCTCCCCGCTTTCATGACGTTTCCATGAAATCTCCGGCCCTTTGACACCGATCAAACCGCGATCCGTCATTCGCGCATAACGTCCCTCCATGCCCGCCGGCACACGCGCCGCGCGCAAGCGATCGAGGGAGAGCGACATGGTATCGATGATGAAGGCGGCGGTGGTCCGCGAATTTGGCAAGCCGCTGGTGATCGAGGAACTGGCGATTCCGGATCCCGGGCCCGGCCAGATCCTTGTGAAATACGAGGCTACCGGTGTCTGCCACACCGACTTGCACGCCGCCAACGGCGACTGGCCGGTCAAGCCCAAGCCACCGTTCATTCCCGGTCATGAGGGCGTGGGTTATGTCGCCAAGCTCGGTGCCGGCGTCTCCCGCATCAAGGAAGGCGATCGCGTCGGAGTGCCGTGGCTGCACACGGCCTGTGGTTGCTGCTCGCCTTGCCGCACCGGCTGGGAAACACTCTGCGGCAGCCAGCAGAACACCGGTTACTCCGTCAACGGCACCTTCGCGGAATATGGTCTGGCCGATCCCGACTTCGTCGGCCGCCTGCCGGACAATCTGGAGTTCGGCGCTGCAGCTCCCATTCTCTGTGCCGGCGTGACTGTCTACAAGGGCCTCAAGGAAACCGAAGTAAAACCCGGTGAATGGGTCGTCATTTCCGGCATCGGCGGTCTCGGCCATATGGCCGTGCAATATGCCAAGGCCATGGGCATGCATGTGGTCGCCGCCGACATCTTCGACGACAAGCTGAAGCTCGCAGCTGACCTCGGCGCAGATATGGTGGTGAACGGTACGGCGGCTGATGCCATCGAGCAGGTGCAGAAGGCGACCGGGGGCGTGCATGGCGCATTGGTCACGGCGGTGTCGCCCAAGTCCATGGAACAGGCCTACGGCTTCCTGCGCGCTAAGGGCACGATGGCGCTCGTCGGCTTGCCGCCCGGCTTCATCTCGCTCCCGGTTTTTGAGACCGTTCTGAAGCGCATCACGGTGCGTGGCTCGATCGTTGGCACCCGTCAGGATCTGGAAGAGAGCCTGCAATTTGCCGGCGAAGGCAAGGTGGCCTCGCATTTCAGCTGGGACAAGCTTGAAAACATCAATGCAATCTTCGACCGCATGAAAGAGGGTAAGATCGACGGCCGCATCGTGCTCGATCTTGCAGCTTGATCCTTGGATCCGGAGAATGAGGGGGACGGCATCGCAGATGCCGCCCTCATTGCGCCTTGCTGCAAGGGTGACGCTAGTTCGCCGACTGGATGACGGCGACGCGCGGCGGAGCGCTGGTGCAGGCACTGTCCTCGCAGATACCCGAAATCCAGACTTCGCCATTGCCGATCATGACGCCTTCGGAATTGACGAAGAGATCGCCATAGTCCTGGTTTGAAATTGCCTCGACGATTTCTTCCGTGAAGACAGAATCGTAGGCGTCCAGCAATTCCTGCTCCGACCCATAGGTCGCCTCTTCCCCATCGATGGTCACGGTCAGCGGATAGGTCGCAAGGCTGACGACGATGTCGGATTTGCCTTCTTCGACCGCCACCTTGAAGGCGTAGAAAAACTCCTTGTAGTCAGCAGCATCTCCGAGCAGCGTGTCGATCTGCTGATCGACGGATGCTTCGTCGGCACGGCTCGGGCCGGAGATGAGGAGCGCCGCAGCGGTCAGGACGAAAGCAAATGGGATGAGCAAGCGGGACATCGGCTTTCCTTGAGGAAGAATGAACTGAGCCTTTCATAATGCGGAAACCGCCAGGCGCATCGCATTTCTTTTGGGTTTTTACGAGCGAAACACTTCAGAAGTGAACGTTGAGTGAAACCTGCCGCACTGGCATCGAGCCTTCAGCAGGCCTATCTACTGCGCTGCAGCAAAGATTGGGATGGCAAATGGCAGAGACAGGCACGAACGCGGCGACCGATCGCATCTTTGTATTCCAGGGCGGCGGGGCGCTCGGGGCCTATCAGGCGGGAGCCTATGAGGCCCTGCATGAACACGATGTCGAGCCGGACTGGCTGGCCGGCATTTCCATCGGTGCCATCAACGCAGCGATCATTGCCGGAAGCCCGCGCGAGCGGCGCATCGCCAATCTGCGTGACTTCTGGCAGACGGTGTCTTCGGGTCTCGACTTCGGCTGGCCGGCAGAAGACAATTCGCTGCGGCGCATCCAGAACGATGCGGCAGCACTCGTCGCCACGGCTTTCGGCATTCCCGGCTTCTTTTCGCCCCGTCTGCCGACACCGCAGCAGCTCTTCGGCAATCCGGACCTGCGCGTCAGTGTCTACGACACCGAGCCGCTGATGAAGACGCTCGACCGTCTGGTCGATTTCGACCTGCTGAATGATTGCCAGACACGGCTGAGCCTTGGGGCCGTCGAGATCCGCTCCGGCAACTTCGCCTATTTCGACAATCGCACAACCAAGCTCGACGCCCGCCACATCGCCGCGTCCGGCGCGCTGCCACCTGGCTTTCCGCCGGTCGAGATCGACGGCCGGCATTATTGGGATGGCGGCCTTGTCTCCAACACGCCGCTGCAGCATGTGCTCAACGTCAACGATGCCTCGAGCGATCTGGAGATCTTTCAGGTGGACCTCTTCAATGCGCGCGGCGACATGCCCCGTGATCAGTTCGAGGTGGAAAGCCGCATCAAGGAAATCCGCTATTCGAGCAGAACGCGCATGAACACCGACGATTTCGCGAGGCGCCAGATCGTCCGCCGCGCCGCCAAGCGCCTGCTGGAAAGGCTGCCACCGGAATTCCAGGACGACGAGGATGCGAAGATCCTGCGTTCGATCGGTCATGAATACGACGTCACGATCGTACACCTCATCCACCGACGGGCTTCGCATGCCACACATGCCATGGACGTGGAGTTCTCCCGCCGGTCGATCGAGGAGCACTGGAAGGCCGGTTATGACGACGCGGCCTATACATTGAAGCATCCCAAGTGGCGCAACCGTGGCCGTCCCAAGGACGGCATTCAGACATTCGATCTGGCGCGCGAGCGACATCTGCAGGTGGTCGGCTGACGTCAGGACGCACCTTTTCTGTGTGAAATCGTCCAATCATGGGCCAGACGAAATTCGTTAACGCTTTGGCCAGACCCCTGGCCTATTGCCATGACATGTATTGGCGGCCATGACGGCGGTCTGGATCGGGGAATGGAATGAACCAGCAGGTGGTGGAGGGACGGCTTCAGTTGCGCAAGAAGCCGCAGCAGGAACGAAGCATCCAGCGGCTGGAGGCGATCCTGGAGGCGGCGGTCGAGCTTTTCCTGGAGAAGGGGATCGCCGAGACGACGATGAGCGAGGTTGCTCAAAAGGCGGGGATTTCGATCGGCTCGCTCTATCAGTTTTTTCCGCAGAAGGCGGCGGTCATCAAGGCCTTGCATGATCGCTTTTCGACGCGGCTGGATGGTTTTGTCCGACAGGTTTTCCAGGGTGTCGATACCTTGGAAGAGGCCTCCGAACGTGCTGCTGACAGCCTGATCGAACTTCATGCCCTATTCCGTCAGGAACGGATCTACATGACTTTGTGGCAGGCGATCGTGACGGATCGGGACCTGAGCCAGATTTCCGCCGACTATCATGATCATGTCATCGCGAGCTTCTACCGCGATTTGTCGCATCTCGTTCCCGAGAACGATTATCCGCGATTCCGCGTCAACCTGAAGCTGATGATCCTCGCGACCGGCGAAGTCATCCGCTACGCCACGCAACAGCAGGAAGACGTCGCGCGCGACCACCTCGATCAGTGGCGCCGTACTCTGCGCGCGTCGCTTTTCGCCTATTGAGATAAGTCCGCCGCGTTACCAGCCCGGAATCATATTGCCGGCCCGAAGACGCGGATAATAGCGCGAATAAGTCTTCTGCTCCCCGTCCATGTCGTCTTCGACCTGTGCCGGCGTGATGTTGTCGAGGCAGGCGGTGATGTGGTCAGTGATCGCGTTGACCAGCGACGTCGAAAGCCCCGGCCGCTTCATCAGGCCGATCTGGACCGGCGGAAGCGGCGGAAAGCCGTCATGAGATGTCAGCACCTTCATGCCAGTCCGAAGGGCCGATTCCGGCAGGATCGAGACCGCCATGCCGGCGAGGACAGCAGCCGCGACCACGGTCGAGGACCAACTGGTGAAGAGGATCTGATAGTCGCGCCCGTCGGCATCGAGCGCCGAGCATGCGAGTTGCCGCCACTGGCAGTCGCGCCGACCGACGGCCAGCGGAACGGGCGCATCATCCTTGAGAGGATGGTTGGCCGATCCTACCCAGCAGAGCGGCTCGGTGCGTACCACATCGGACTGCCGCAGCAGCGGGTTGTGCGTCACCAGCGCGATGTCGAGCTCGCCCTTCGCCATCTTGTCGGCGAGGTCCATTGAGGGTTCGCAGACGATGTAGAGCTCCACATTCGGGTGCGTCTTGGCAAAACGTCCGATGATCTCTGGCATGTACCGGTCGGCATAGTCATCCGGCGTCCCGATCCGGAGCGTGCCTTCCAGCCGGTTGTCGTCGAAGGCTGCCATCGCCTCGGAATTCAGTCGGATGATCCTGCGCGCATAGTTGAGCAGTTTGTCGCCATCTACCGTCAGTCGATTGCCGCGCCCATCCTTGATAAACAGCTGCTTGCCGACCCGTTCCTCGAGGCGGCGCATCTGCATGGAAACGGCAGACTGGGTCTTGAACACGCGCCCGGCAGCCTTGGTGAAGCTGCCTGTGTCGACGATGGCGATGAAGGTCTGCAACTGATCGATATCGAGTGGGGCCGCCATGGGAGGTCATCCATCAGAAGGGTTGATGACTACCATTAGAAACATTCGTTGGACTGATCAATATCCTTTTGCGATCTTCATCATCGTAATCCTCACCGACCGGTTTCCGGCCAAGCTTCTACCTCCAGCCCTCGTTACCTGTCCGCTCCTGCGGACGGGACAAACTCCTCGTGCCCGCTGAAAGGACACCGCCATGCGCACGAACGATCGGATCCTAGACTTCGACCTCGATATCGCCGTTGAACGGCCGAGCCAGACGCTTGCCGTGCGTCTCGCCCGCCTCAACGCGTGGTTCGGATCCCTTCGCGTCGCGCTGCGCAATCGTCTTGCCGCGAACAGCCTTGCCGATCTCGACGAGCGCCTTTTGAACGACCTCGGCCTTAGCCGCGGCGAGGTTCAGGATGTGCTTCGCCGCCATGGCTTTGCTGACGATCCTTCGCTGCAACTGACCCGTCTCGCGCGCCGCCGCGCCGAGCAGTCTCTTCGCGGTTTGAAAGCCGACTGATTCGCTTTCCATCCCCGCAGGGTGACAGCCAATAGCCCTGCCTCTTGCCCGGTCCCGATCATTTCGGGCCGGGCTTTTTTGCAAATTCTAATTCAACGATGCGTCCTGTGGAATATGAAGGGAAAAGCGGCAGGAAGTAACCTGTTGCTAACGAGCGTGTGTCAGCCATGAAGTGCCTGACGCGCTACCTATCTGGAGACCCTTCATGCGCATATCGACGAAGCTGCCCCTGGCCGCAACGCTGTTCGCTCTCGTAATCCTGAGTGCCTCCGTGGCGATCGGCCTCGTGCAGCAGAGCCGCATCCTGGATGAGCAGGTCTACCAGAAGCTGGAGGCGACCGCAGATGGCCGCCGCAACGAGGCACGTCGTTTTCTCGAAGCCATCCAGCTCGACGCCCGCGCCACGGCGTCCGACATGATGACCCAGCAGGCGCTGTTCGGCATCACCGGCGCCTGGCCGAAGCTCGGCGACAACCCGGCGGCCGAATTGCAGAAGCGCTACATCGACGACAACCCCAATCCGGTCGGGGAGAAGTTTAATCTCGACAGTGCCAAGAAGGACAGCTACGACCGCGCCCATCGGCAGGGGCACACCACGTTTCTCAAGCACCTTCAGGCGCAAGGCTATTACGACATCTTCCTGATCGATGTGGATGGCAACATCGTCTACACGGTCCAGAAGGAACGGGATTTCGGAACCAACCTGATTACCGGACCCTACAAGGATACCGGGCTCGGCAAGGTGTTCAGGAAGGCGAGTGAGAGCGACGATCCGGCCGTGTTCGCCAATTCGGATTTCGAAGCCTACGAACCCTCGGCCGGCGACCCCGCAGCCTTCGTCGCCGTTCCGATCATCATGAATGAGCGCAAGCTTGGCGTGCTCGCCTATCAGCTGCCGAACGATCAGCTGAACAGCATCTTTGCCAATACACGCGGCCTCGGCACGACCGGTGAAACGGTTCTGGTCGACAGGGCTGGCCTGCTCGTCTCCGACAGCCCGCGGACCGCCGACATCGACAGCCTCAAGGTGAGTATCAGCGCACCCGCTCTCGCGGACGCGCTGAACGGTCAGGATGCGATCGGCGATCTCGAAGGCTATCGCGGCATGTCGAGCCATGCGGCCGTCGTTCCGCTCGACTTCGGCGATGTCCGCTGGGCCGTCGTCGCGCTGATCGGCGAAGACGAAATCATGGCGCAGGTCTGGTCGGCCGGACTGAAGTCCGTCGGCATCGGCGCGATCCTCGTGCTTGTCGGCTCGCTGGTCGGTTTCGCATTTTCGCGCAGCCTCACCCGACCCATTTCCGAACTCGTCACTTCCATGGGACAGCTCGCGGACGGCAATACGAATATCGACCTGAAGGGCATCGATCGTTCGGACGAAATCGGTGACATGGTCCGTTCCGTTGCGGTCTTCCGCCAGGCCGAGATCGACAAGCGTCAGCTGGAAGCGGACAATGAAAGCCGGCGTTCTGCGACGGAAAACGAACGCCACCAGCGCGAGACGGAACGGGCGACTGCCCAGGCTGAACTCACCGAGGCGATCGAAGTGCTCGGCACGGGCCTTCAGCGTCTCGCCAATGGCGATCTCACCGCAACCATCCGCAAGCCGCTCGTCGGCAATCTCGACCGCCTGCGCCTCGACTTCAACACCTCGCTCGAACGCCTGTCGGCGACGGTCAGCTCCGTTCACGGCAATGTCGCCGAGATCAATCGCAAGAGCGGCACGGTGAGCTCCGCGACAGCCGACCTCAGCCATCGCACGGAACAGCAAGCTGCAGCCCTGGTCGAGACCTCGACCGCAATCCGCCAGATCATGGAGGCCATCCGGCACTCTTCGGAGCGCGCCGAAAACGCATCGACGCTCGCACGGGAAGCTCGTGCCAATTCCGACCGTTCCGGCGAGATCGTCGGGGGCGCCATCGACGCGATGAGCCGCATCGAACAGGCTTCGAGCGAGATTTCCAAGATCATCAACGTCATCGACGAAATCGCCTTCCAGACAAATCTGCTCGCTCTCAACGCAGGTGTCGAGGCAGCCCGCGCCGGTGAAGCCGGCAAGGGTTTTGCCGTCGTCGCCCAGGAAGTGCGTGAACTCGCGCAGCGCTCGGCGACTGCGGCAAAGGATATCAAGGCCCTGATCACCAAATCCGGCCAGGAAGTTTCGAGCGGCGTTGGCCTCGTGCGCGAAACGGGAACGGTCCTCTCGTCCATTGCCGGACAGGTGGTGCAGATCGGCGATCATATCCATTCGATCGCCTCCACCTCCAAACAGCAATCCGCGAGCCTGAACGAGATCAATGATGCGGTCGCCCGCATGGAAAATGTCACCCAGCAGAACGCACGGGCGGCTGAGCAGACCAACACGGAAATGGCGGGCCTCACCCAGGACGCCGAAATGCTGTCAGGTCTCGTCGGTCAGTTCACGGTCGAAGCGGGTGCCTCGACCCTGCAGAACCGCTTCGCCGACCAGCAGCGCGACACGAGCTTCAGCCGTCCGACTCAGCCGACTGCCCAGGCCGCACCGGCAGCTGCCAAACCGGCCACGCGCACTTTCCTGAAGCCGAAGGTTGCCCCGGCCGAAGCTGGAAGCCGCGCCGTCGCATCGCCGGCGCGCTCCCTGATGGACAAGATCTCGATCGGCCTCGGGGCGAAGCTGACCCAGGCCAAGGACGGGAAATCGGACAACGAGTGGGAAGAATTCTGAGCCACGCTTTCCCCAGACATGCAAACGGCGCGGGAGACCGCGCCGTTTTTATTCCGCGAAGGTTCGCCACCTCAAGCCTTGGCGTCAGGATCGGGCTCTGGCATGTCCTTGCGCGAAGCCGTGAGATAGGTGTCGAAGATCTGCTCCATACTCTTCTGGTAGCTCTTCTGCACTTCCAGCCCGCTGTCGAACATGGTGTTCATCATCGCGGCGAAGCCTTCCTGTGCCTGCTTCTCCGGCGTCTTTGCAGCCTCCGGCGGGGCCTTGGGTGCTTCTGCCGGCTGGCCGGTCATTTGCGCCGTGTAGGCCGTCGCCATATCCTGAAAGGCCTTGGTGAAGGGGTTGTCGAGGAAGGGATTGGCAGCGGCCTGTGGTGCCGGCTTTGCCTGACCGCCCATCATGTCCTGAAAGGCGCGGGTGAACGGGTTGTCGAACATCGTCGCGGCCTGGGCTTGCGGCTTGGGCTGCATGCCCGTGCTTTCCAGCCATTGCTGCATCATCGCGGCCATCGGCGAGCCTGCAAAGGCGTTGGCACCCGGGAACTGTCCCGACGTCTGCTTGAAGAGCCCGCCCATCAGCGTGTCCGCCATCGCCGGCATCATCTGCTTGAGGATGTCCTGACCGATGCCCGAAAGCTGTGCGGCCTGGGCGGCGATCGCGCGTGAGACTTCCTTCGAGCCGAAGAGTTGCTGCAGCACCTGGTTGCCGTCGGCAATGCCCTGCGGCGTGAAGGCCGAGCTCATATCCTCGAAGTATTTGGCATAATTGCCCGAGGTCATCGCCTGCATGAGGGCTGAGAGATCATAAGGATTGGTGGTGTTGCGCTTGAAGCCCGAGGCAAAGGCCGGCATCAGCGCCGCCACGGCCTTGGCCGCCTGTTCCTGCGCCAGGCCATATTGTTTGGCCATGGCATCCATCGCCATACCGTTCTGCGCCTGCATCATCATGTCGAACAGTGGCAGCATGGCAATCTCCCCGGATTAGTGCAGCTGATTCAGCACTATATCCGGAAAGCCCCGGAGGCAAACCGGTTTTTACCCGCCATGTCAAAACCCGGGCTGGGGAGGTTGCACTGCCTCAGTACTGGTATTCCTCGAACACGGGCTCCACCGAACCGTTCCAGCGGCCGTGGTAAAGCGCCAGCAGATCGTCTGCCAGCGTCGTGCGTTTGGCGAGAACTTCGTCGAGCGTGTTGAGGAAGACGCTCTCGTCCTGCCCCTCGGAGTTCAGCCGCGCGCGGGCCTTGAGGCCGGAGCGCGACATGTCCACGACCTCGCGGGCGACCTCCATCAACGGCCGGCCGGCAACCGAAGCCTTGAGGCCTTGCGCCGGAACCGTGTCGCGCATGGCGATAACATCCTCGACCGTCCAGTCGGCGGTGAGATCGTCTGCGGCCGCTAGAGCCGTCTCATCATAAAGCAGGCCGACCCAAAGCGCCGGCAGCGCGCAGATGCGCCGCCAGGGGCCGCCATCGGCACCGCGCATTTCGAGGAAGCGCTTCAGGCGGACATCCGGGAAGAGCGTCGACAGATGGTTCGTCCAGTCGCCCTGCTGCGGCTCCCATTCGGCGACTTCGCCCTTCAGCGCACCGTCCATGAACTGGCGGAAGGTGATGTGGGTACAGTCGTGATAGCGCCCGTCACGCACGATGAAATACATCGGCGCATCGATCGCCCAGGCGACGTAGTCGCCGAAACAGAAGTCCTTTGAGAAGGTGAAGGGCAGTACGCCGGCGCGCTGGTTGTCGGTATCGCGCCAGATGTCGCCACGCCAGGACAGAAGCCCGTTCGGCTTGCCTTCGGTGAACGGCGAGGAGGCGAAGAGCGCGGTCGCCAGCGACTGCAGCTTCATCGACACCCGCATCTTCTGGCGCATGTCGGCCTCGGATGAGAAGTCGAGGTTCACCTGGATCGTGCAGGTCCGGTACATCATGTCGAGACCCTGGCTACCGACCTTCGGCATGTAGCGGGTCATGATGTCGTAGCGCGACTTCGGCATGCGCGGCGTCTCGGAAAGCGTCCATTTCGGGCTGCCGCCGATGCCGAGGAAGCGGATGCCCATGGGCTCGGCGACATCGCGCAGCACGGCGAGATGCTGGTTGGATTCCTTGCAGGTCTGGTGCAGCGTCTCGACCGGCGCACCAGACAATTCGAACTGGCCGCCGGGCTCGATCGAGATCGCGCCCATGCCGGATTGTTCGCCGAGCCCGATGATGTTCTCGCCATCCATGATCGGCTCCCAGCGGAGCTTGGACTGCATGCCCTTCAGCAGGGCCGAGATGCTGGCGTCCCCATGATAAGGGACCGGGCTGTTGTCGGCACGGAAGAAGGCGAACTTCTCGTGCTCGGTGCCGATCCGGAACTGCTCCTTCGGCTTCGAGCCTTCGGCCATATAGGCCGCCATGTCTTCGAGAGTGCCGAGAGGGGTCTGGTCGGTCGTATCACGGGCCATGAAAGCTACCTTGCTGGGCGTCGCCGATGGGCAGATCTGGAGCCCATTACTGAGGCTGATTGAACCGGATTTATGTGCCGCGCAAGTGAAATTCTCTCAAGCACTGCTCAAAAAACCGGAACGTGAAATCATGCTGCAGATGGCTAGCGCCAATCGCCGATTGCAGCCTGAACGACGGCCATCGCGGCAACGGCGGCGGTGTCGGCACGAAGGATGCGAGGTCCAAGAGGAATGGCCGTCACGAAGGGCAGGGAGCGCAGCAGACCGCGCTCTTCCTCCGAGAAACCGCCCTCGGGCCCGACCAGCAGCGCCAGCGACTTATCCTCGATGCGCGATAGCGCGGGAAGCGGGTTTTGCGTCGCGCTGTCCTCGTCGCAATAGATGATCTGGCGGTCCGCCGGCCAGCGCTCGAGCAGGTCACGCAGCTTCTGAGGCTCGGCGACCCTGGGGATGGCGAGGATGCCGCATTGCTCCGCCGCCTCCACGGCATTGGCCTGCAATCGCTCGACACTGCCGATCTTGCCCTGCACATGCTGCGTCATCACGGGCTGCAGCACGCCTGCGCCCATTTCGACAGCCTTTTGCACAAGATAGTCCATGCGCCCCACCTTGAGCGGCGCAAAGAGAAAATGCAGGTCGCAATCATCAGGCTGCGGACGCGTTTCTTCCACTGGCGTCAGCAGGATCTTCTTGCGCGTCGGAAATTTGACGCTCGCCCGCCATTCGCCATGCCGCCCGTTGAAGACGAGAAGCTCTGCCCCATCCTCGAAACGCAGCACATTGGCGAGATAGTTGAACTGCTCCGCCGTCGCCTCGAAGGCTTGGGCGTGAGCAAGGTCGGCGGTCACGTAGAGCCGCTGCATCCGGTAATTGGCACGCATGGAAATCTCGTCTCCAGGATCAAAGAGCCAAGTGAGACATAATCCAATACAACACGGCTGCAAGCCCGGCCGAGGCCGGAACCGTAATGATCCACGCTGCGACGATCGTCATGAAGTGCGAGCGGCGGACGAGATAGCGGCGACGGATCTCCTCCGGATTGCGCTCCGGCTTCGGTTCCACGTCCCAGCGCTCCGCCTTGGCGCGCATGTATTCGACCCGCCGCTTGGAATTGCGGGTGTACCATTCACGGAAGAAACCGACGCCGAAGACGGCACCGACCGCGATATGGGTGGAACTCACCGGCAGCCCGAGCGCCGACGCGAAGATCACCGTCGTCGCGGTCGACAGAGACACGCAATAGGCCCTCATCGGATTGAGCTTGGTGATTTCTTCACCGACGATGCGGATCAGGCGGGGACCGAATAGCAGGATACCAAGCGAAATGCCGACGGCCCCGATCATGACCACCCAAAACTGTGGGACACCGGCCCCCGCGCTTCCGGCCGCCCCGATCGCCGCAACAATGCCCGTCAGCGGACCGATGGCATTCGCCACGTCGTTGGCGCCATGGGCGAAGGACAGAAGTGCCGCCGCAAAGATCAAGGGAAGCCGGAAGAGCTTGCGGAGCGACTGGTTTCGGTTTTCCAGTCCCACCGCCTGGCGGTGAACCAGTGGCCTGACAATGATCCAGGCAGCAAGACCGGAGACGAGACCGATCATCATGGTCGTGGGAAGCGAGATCGGAATGATCTGGCTGAGACCTTCAATGCTGAGATAGCTCGCGAAGGTCGCAGCCATCACCGCAATCAGGACAGGCACCCATTTCCGCGCAGAGGCGATCTTGTCCTCGCGATAGATGATGAATTCCTTGATAAAGGCAAGAACGAACGCCGCGATTGCCCCACCCAGAAGTGGTGAGACCACCCAGCTCGCGGTAATTCCCAGCACGACACTCCAGTTCAGCGCGCCGAGACCGGCTGCAGCGATGCCGGCACCGAGTACGCCGCCGACGATCGAATGGGTGGTTGAGACGGGGGCGTTGATCCATGTCGCGAAATTGACCCATAAGCCTGCCGACAGCAGCGCGGCCATCATCGCCCAGATATAGCCGGCGGTCGTGGGCGTCATCGACGGATCGATAATACCTTGCGAAATCGTTGCGACCACGCCGCGACCGGCGATCATCGCGCCGGCGATCTCGAAGACCACAGCCATGGCCAGCGCCGCGCCCATGCTGATGACACGGGCGCCGACGGCGGGTCCGACATTGTTCGTGACGTCGTTGGCGCCGATGTTCATCGCCATGTAGGCGGCAAGGGCTGCAGCCGCCATGACCACGGTCATGCCGGGCCGGTCCATGGCAGCACCCGCGGCGACGATGGCAGCCAGGATCAGGAAGATCAGGCCGAGCCCATAGGGCGCTAGGCCGCGTGAAAGATGCTGTGAGGCTTCCTCGACCTGAACGATTTTCTCCAGGTCCTTGTCGAGTGTCGGCTTTACGAGCTTCGGCGTCGTCTTGCCCATGGAGAATGCTTTCCGGAAGAGGTTCCCGTCCGGTTCCTCGTCGATGTCATGGTGTCAGAATGATGTGACGCGAAGTTGGCGCCCAAATCAGGCCCCTCTTAGCGTCACGCTTCAAGGCCTAACGGCAAAGCCGGCCGTGTTCAATATGACAGTATTGCGACAGGCTGGTTCAGGCGACGCGCGTCGCGATTTTGCCGGAACTGGGGGAGGGGGATGCCTGCTTGCCGAAGGAAAGGAGCAGGTTCTTCAATTCCGGTTCGTCCACCCGGTTCGCTGCTTCTTCGGGGCTAACCCATTCCAGGCGGCGGGTTCCCTTTTCCGGAAAGTCCTTCATGAGGTTTTTGACCTCGAGGGCATGCACCTGCACCCGGGTCGGCACCTTGTGCCCGCCGCGCAGCTTTTTCATGTAGGTGTAAAAGCCGATCGGTTCCACGCCCGCCTTGCCCTTGATACCGGCTTCCTCGAAAGCCTCCCGCTCGGCAATGGCATGGGGCTGCTTGCCCGGCATGTGCCACCCCTTTGGAATGACCCAACGGCCCGTATCCCGGCTCGTGATCAGCAAGACCTCCAGATCGCCCGTCTTTTTCTTCGTGCGATAGCAGATCGCAGCGAATTGTTGCCGCGGCGGACGCTGCAGCATGAGCCTGAGGTCAGATGTGATGCGGCCAATGATACCCAAAGAAGTGTCACCCCGATTCGTTGATTAGAATACGCCAAAATGCTGTCATAATACGCCTGAGATTGCAGGCTCGTCCCGAGTTTCACGCGATGGTTATCGCTGCCTATCAGATTTGAGCGCCATGCGTTCAATTCAATGCGACATTTGATGCCCAAAACTCGTGTTTTCCGACATTCAAGCTGGCTCGGATGCCGCAAACACGCCGAAGTACCTCAGGCCTTCGATTATGCCCCGGGCAGCAATGCCTTCGGAGGCGATGATGCCGGCCCTTGCCTGCGCGAGGCTGGCGAGTTCCGGAAGCGCATTGCCCGGGATGACACCACGAACGCCATCCAGCTCGAACATCGCCCTGTCATTGCCGGTGTCACCGGCGACAACCACCTCGTCGAGCCCGATATCGAGAGTCTGGCAAAGCCAGTTCAGTGCCTGCCCCTTGTCTGCCATATCAGGCAGGACGTCCAGATCGCGACCGCTCGAGTAGATGATGCGAACTCGGTGGCCCGAACCAGCCAGGAGCTGTTCCAGTTCCAGGATCTCTTCCGCCGTTGCGTCATGCAGATACCAGCTCGACTTGTAGTCGTGCTGGTAATGCGCCGGCTGCCGCGTCAGGCGCTCGATCATCACCAGTTCCGCTTCGATCAGGTCGACGTCGAAGCCTTCAGCGATCACGGTCTGATAGTCCAGGCTCAGATGCGGGTGGCGCTCTGAGTGCACCATCGTTCCCACGCCGCCGATGAGGAAGTCCGCTGCCGGCAATCCCTCTCCCGCCGTGAAGTCGATGATATCCTCGATCAGACGACCGCTGTTGTAGACGAGAAGCGGCCGCGTTTCCTCGGGCAGGGCCTCCCAATGCCGCGCGAACTCCTGGGACGCTTGCCGGTCACCGGCAAGCGTCCCGTCGAGATCGGAGGAGAAGAGGCGTATCGGTTTCAATCCCCGTCGTTCCATGGCTCTGCCCAGTCGCTTTCCTCGAGAGCTTGCGCCACCGGGCGGCCTTCCACAAGAGCCACGAGCTGCTGGGCGATACCGGTCCAGGTGAACAGACTGCGCGCTTTGTGGGCACCCATCCGCGAAAGACGCCCGTAGAGCCGCGGATGCTTGAGCGGCTTCATCATGGTGATCCCCAGATCGTACTTGTCGAAGGGGTCCGCAAACAGCGCATGGCGGCCATAGCTGACCGCCCGGAACAAGCCGCCATGGATCGTGACGATCGTCGGCGTGCCGCTCGCCATGGCCTCGATCGCCGTCATGCCGAAGGGTTCGTAACGGCTTGACAGCACGAACAGGTCGGCCGCGCGATACATGTCAGGCAGGTCTTCGTCCGGAATGAAACCGGTGAACTCGACCTTGTCGGCAATGCCGAGATCGGCGACCTGCTGTTTCAGCTGGGCCAGAATGGTCTCTTCCTGTGGATCCATGTTCTCGCCGCCCAGCGCCAGCCGCAGCCGCGCCTCCGGCACCCGTTCGGCCAGCACCGAAAAGCCGTCGATCAGGAGATCGTAGCCCTTGTTGGTTGCGAGGCGGCCGAGGGCGAGCACGGTCGTGCCCTCGAAGCCGAAGCGCTGGCGCACCATGCGGCGCGACGATTCCGACACCGGATAGAAACGGTTGTCGTCATAACCCGGCGGGATCATGTGCACGCGATTGCGCGGCAGGCCGTAATCCTCGGTCAGCATGTCGAGCTGGATTGGCGTCGTCGCGATGACCAGCTGACAGCTTCGATAGACGATCAGTTCGTGCTGGATGCGTTCCTTGAAGTTGAATTCCTGCTCGAACTTGTCCGCCTGCTCCGGATAGTCCGTCTCCATCTGCCGCTTCTTCCACATGCCGAGCGAATGCGGTGTGTGGATATGCGGCACGCGAAGTGCTTCCGAGAGGCGCTGTCCGGCCACGCCGGCATCCCAGTAGTGGCTGTTGATGAAGAGATAAGTCAGGCCTTCGCGTTTGATCCAGCGCAAGGCCTTCTCATTCCATTCATTGAGGTGCCGGTGCAGATATTCCTTCGGGATGAAATCACGACCGCCACAGGGAATGCGCACGACACGGACATTGTCGTCCACTTCGTCGATCTCCGGCTGGTCTTCGAACCGGCGGGTGAAGATATCGACCTTGTGTCCGAGTTGGGCGAGTTTCTTCGCCAGTTCAAGCACATAGACGACCTGGCCGCCCGTATCGGCAGCCCCGAGCGGCGGTTGTGCGGCGACATAGCCATGCGTGGAAACGAGCGCAATGCGCGGCGTCTCATGTGGATCCATTGGTAGCGCCATAATCCCCACTCTTAAAAATTTCGTTCTTGAGAAGCGGGAATGATAACGCGAGAAGCAGGGAAATGTTTCTATGTTTAGATGAAAATTCCGTGAAAATTGATTTCTGTCGCAATTGAGCCGATGGTCAGCCCGCGGTCGCAGTTAGGCCTAAGCCGACGCAGGTCGTCGGTCAAAGCCGAGGGCAGCCTAGGATTTCGCGTCCGTTCTCAAGTTTGAGCCAGCGCGGCTCGTACGGCTGCCGTCGCGCCGGATCAGCCTGAGTTTCGCAACCCGGCCCCACTCGCCGGCCCTTGCGCTTTCGTCCGCCGCCCGCATGACGAAGTCGATATGCGCCTGAGCGGCCGTCTTTGCGCCGACGGGGTCTCCGGCGAGGATGGCGTCGTGGATCGCCACATGCTGTTCCAGCAGGCGTTCCCGGGCATTCGGCAGGGAGAACACGGCCTTGCGGTTGAAGAAGATGCCTTCCGACAGAAGCCGGTAGCAGGCGCGCATGGTGTGCAGCAGGATGATGTTGTGGGCCGCTTCCCCGACGGCATTGTGGAATTCCACATCCGCAAGCAGTTCGTCCTCTGGCTGGGCCTCGTCATGGGCGCGCTGCATGTCCTCTATGATGCGAGACATAAGTGCCTTGTCGGTCTCCGTTGCACGCTGTGCCGCAAACTCTGCCGTCAGCCCTTCGAGTTCGCGGCGATATTCGAGATAATCCCGCGTCGCCCGCGCATGCCGTGAGATCAGGTCGATGATCGGGTTGGAAAAGACCTGCCCGATGATGTCGGCGACGAAGGTGCCACCGCCATGATGGCTGACCAGCAAACCACGATTTTCCAGCTCCTTCAGCGCATCTCGCAGGATTGGCCGAGACACTTCCAGCGACTGTGCGAGCTCCCGCTCGCCCGGCAGCCGGTCCCCGTCGCGCAACACGCCGTCGAGAACCAGAAGCTCGATCTGCTGCACCACTTCGTCGGCCGTTCGACTGTGGCTCACCCCTGAAAACAGTTTTTCGTCATCGTCGGTCATCGCGCTCTCCGTGACGTTTCATACCAAGCCCTGCAGCAATTGGTCAATTTTACTGTCCACTTGACCATTGCAATTGAAGCCATCGGAGATCGGGCTGTGACGTTTGTGCCTTTGCGCTGGCCTCAGAGCACTGCTAGCTTGATCCTGGGCACGGGAGACGACTGCGTGGCAAAGGGTGATTTCGCATTTCCAATGGCACCGGAGCGCGCACTGGCGCTCGGGGAAATCCACGCGAGACCCTATGCGCTGGTGAAATCCGGCCGGGTGATCTTCCAGCTCGCCTTCATGATGGATGGCGGCTCGGCCGTTCATCACGCCGCCATTTCTGAACTGTCCCGCGCCCGCGGGGTGGCGCCACCGGACAAGCAGGGACGCTATCATGCGCTGGCCTGGGGGCAGGGCACACTGCGCTGGGAACGCCACACCGAGTTTTCCACCTGGTTCTGGGATGGGCCGCTGCCTGAGAGTTTCGGCGGCGATGTGCCGATCCATCCCTTCGGCGACGGCTTCATCGCCCCTGGTCCGCTGATCTCGGGCATCCGGCTGGAGCTGCGCCCCGACGGTCCCGACATTGCCGATGCCCGCGCGGCTTTCGATCCCGCCAGCCTCTGCTACAGCGAACTCAAGAACGGTCAGGCTGCCGTGCTCACCGACTTCCGCCAGGACGGTCATGGTCTCACCCAGATCCTCGTCATCGATCGCGGCATGACCGAAGCCGGGCGCGGCGCGGTCGTGCAGCGCCTGCTCGACATAGAAACCTATCGCACCATGGCCATGCTCGGCCTGCCGCTCGCCCAGACGCTGTCGCCGGAAATGCGCCGCATCGAGGATGGCCTGACCGCCGTCACCCAGCGTATGAAGGCGCATGCCCGCAACGAGTCCGACGAGATGCTGTCGGAACTCACGCGGCTTGCAGCGGAACTGGAAGCGAACGCGGCGCTCAGCCTCTATCGCTTCGGCGCCAGCCGTGCCTATGACGGCATCGTGCGCGAGCGCGTCAAGACGCTGGACGAAACCCCGGTTCCCGGCCACGAAACCCTCGGCGCCTTCCTTGAGCGCCGTCTGGCGCCGGCCATGCGCACCTGCCAGTCGATCGAGGAACGCCAGGCGAACCTCTCGCGCAAACTCTCACGCGCCACGGCTCTCGTCCGCTCCTGGATCGATGTCGAGCTGGAGCGGCAGAATTCAGACCTCCTGACCGCCATGAACAGCCGCGCTGAAATGCAGCTCCGACTGCAGCAGACGGTCGAAGGCCTCTCGGTCGCTGCCATCTCCTACTATGTGGTCGGCTTGGTCGGCTATGCCGCCAAGGCCATACCGCATGACCTCCTGCCTTTCGACACGGCTATCATCACCGGCATTTCGGTGCCGCTCTCCGTCCTCGGCGTCTGGTGGGTGGTCCGACGGATCCGCAGGAGCCACGAGCGGGAAGGCTGATCAGCGCTCGGCCGCCTCCGCGATGACGTCAGTGATCCACTCATTGAGGCTCTTGTCTTCGGCGCGTGCTGCGATCACAGCTGCCTCGTGCAGTTTCGGATCGAGCCGCAAATTGAATTTGCCGGAGAATTCTCGGTAGGGCGCGACACCCTTCTCCGCGCACATGTCCAAAAACACGGCAAGCGAGATCGCACCTTCCTTACGAAGGGCGTCGATGCTCTCGCCGTAGAAGTCGGCTCCACCATTGAGACCCAAGAATTCGCCGCGGAGCAGGCCGAGATCCGGGTCGAGCGAGACAACGGCCTTGTGGCCATCAATTTCAATCACATTGTTCATGGCGACATTCCATTTTCTTCCAGCCACTTCCGGATACTGGCCACCGCACCCTTGTCCGTCTCCGGCGTCGGGTGCGGCCGGTGAAAGACCCTGATTTGCCCGAAGAGGAAGACGCCGATGCGAGACCCTTCGCGTTCGCTGATCTCGGCTCCAAGCGCGACGAATAGCGCCTCGATGTCCTGCCAGCGGATGGTGCCGCTGACCGGCCGGGCGAAGATCGGCTCCAGCGTGGCGCGATGCTTCTTCTTCATAATGAAATGATACCATAAAGCAGTACCAATTCAACCGGACCTTGATGCGGCGGGCCGCTGCCGCGTCTTTTGTCCTTGCCGAGCCTTGCCGTCCGTTCGATATAAGGCACGCGGAAATGGATGACAGGCAGAATGGCGAAGCAGACCAAGGCGAAACTCGACAAGAAGGGGCTATCAGGCCTCGGGCTCGAGAAATTGGTCGATATTCTGCTGGAGGAGTCCGCCGCCAACAAGGCGCTGAAGGCGCGGCTGCAGACGGCGCTGGCCGGCGAGACCGGTCCGGACGAGATGGCGCGGCTGATCGACAAGCGCCTGGATGCGATCGACCAGTCAACGACACGCATCAACAGGGCACGCGCCCGTGACCTCGCTGGTGAGTTTGCGGCCCTTGCCCGCAACATCCTCTCCGAACTTGGCGCTGCCGATCCTCAGGCCGCGGCCGAACGCATTCTTCGTTTCCTCGGCCTGCGTTTCCCCGTCTCGGCCCGCATGGCAACCGACAATGCCCGCCTGTGGAAGGTCTTCGAGGACACGGAACTCGCAACAATCGAGCTCATCAAGTCTGTTGGTGCCGAGGAGCAGGCGCTGCTCATTTCCCATCTGGAGCGCCTGAGGCTCCGCGATCGCTACGGTGAACACACCGGTTTTCTACGCGCGCTGACCGGCGTCCTCTCGGCACCGGCCGCCAAGACCTGGCGCCTGGCACTGGCCGAAGTCCTGCCGTCCGAGCCCCTGAAACTCGGCGCCCTCGATCTCCTGCAATCGCTTGCCCTGCATCAGGGCGATATCGATGATTTCCTGGCCCTCGAACGCCAGAAGCCCGACAACCGCCGCGACACGCTTGCCGTCGCCGATTTGCTGCATCAGGCCGGCCGCTTCGACGATGCGTTGGACTGGGTGCGCGAGCGCCCGCGCGGGGTCCGCCTGATCCCGGTCAATGGCGTGCTCGCCTCCGTCGGTCCGGACTATGGCGCCCATGAACGCCGCCTGCTGGAAGCCGAGATCCTGGACAAGCTGAAGCGCCGCGAAGACGCGCAGGAACTGCGCTGGCGGGAGTTTGGCGAAACCCTCGATCCAGCCGTGCTCAAGCTGTACCTGTCGAAACTCGACGATTTTGCTGAATTCGACGAACTCGACCGGGCGCTGGCGCTGGCGAAAGAGCATGAGGACATCTATCTCGCGCTCGACTTCTTCCTCGCCTGGCCGCGCCTCGATCTGGCCGCCGCCCACGTCCTGCGCCACCGCCACGACTGGGAAGGCCGCCACTACGACGACCTCGCCCCCGCCGCAGAAGCGCTGTCGGCAAAAGAACCGCTGGCCGCGGTCGTGCTCTACCGCGTTCTTGTCGAAGATATTCTGAGGCGCGGCATCGGCATGGCCTATCCCCATGCCGGGCGTTATGTCGGCGAACTCGCACGCCTCATGCCGAACCTGCCAGAAGGCCACGGCCTCTCGACGCACGCCGCCTTCCTCGCGGAGCTGCGGCGCAATTATTCGAAGAAATATGGTTTCTGGAGTTCTGTGCCGGGTGGGCTGTCGGGACAACCCTAACGCTCCCAATAGGGCACCGGCCCATAAAGCTCCGCCAGATAATCGATGAACAACCTTACCTTGGCCGGCAGGAACTGGCGGCTCGGATAGACCGCAGACAGCGCCACGTTGCGCGAGCTTTCATATTGCGGCAGCACCTGCACCAGCTTGCCGCTCTTCAGTTCCGCGCCGACATCCCAGGTGGAGCGCAGCGCGATCCCGAGACCAGCGATCACGACTTCGCGGAGCACCTCGCTGGAATTGGTGATCAGCATGCCCTCGGGCCTGAGCGCCACCGGCCCGTTCGGCCCTTCCAGGCGCCAGGATTCATGGTTATGCGCCGGGAGGCAGCGATGCCTCTTCAGGTCGTCGAGTGTTTCAGGCGTTCCGTGTTGAGCGAGATAGTCCGGTGCCGCACACAGCACGCGGCGCACCGGTGCGAGCCTGCGCGCAACCAGCGAGGAATCGTTCAGCTCCGCGATGCGAATCGCGAGATCGAAGCCGCCGCCGACGATGTCGGTGAACTCGTCCGACAGCACCAGATGGATCGCGAGATCCGGATGCGCCTCCATGAAGGGTTTTAAGTGCGGCGCGACATGCATGCGGCCGAAGGAAGTCGATGCCGAGATCTTCAGCGTGCCGTTAACCTCCGATGAGCGTCCTGACGCGAAGGCTTCGGCCTCTTCCAGCCCGCCCAGCACGGTCAGCACCCGCTCGTGAAATCCCTGGCCGGCTTCCGTCAGCGAGATCTGCCGCGTCGTGCGCTGCAGGAGCCGCGTGCCGAGTTTGTCCTCCAGTCGCTTGATGCGCTTGGAGACAACGGCGGGAGAAAGGCCGAGGTCGCGCGCCGCCGTCGACATGCTGCCGGCTGCGATCACCCGGACGAAGACTTCGAGGTCACCGAGATTGGTCATGAGTGCGTGCTACTTTTTCCGATTTGGTCATAAGTGCATAGCATTTGCCCTGCGAAAGTCCTAGTGGTAAGAAAATTTGACCAATTGAGCGCTGGCCTCGATGCGGCTAGGATCGCGGGCAATCAGGGAGGAGACCGACATGAGCGAGGCCATCGCCTTTTTGCCGCCGCGACCAGAGGTTCTCTCGCGTCGTGCGGAGATCCTCGCCGACTTGAAGGAGCTGGTGCCGCAAGGCCGCCTTGTCGAGGAGCGAAACGCGCTCGTGCCCTTCGAGACCGATGGCTTCATCGCCTATCGCCGCCGCCCGCTCGCCGTCGTCCTGCCCGAGACGACAGCGCAGGTCGCGGCCGTCATGAAATACTGCCATCGCTACGGCATCCCCGTCGTGCCACGCGGCGCCGGTACGTCACTCTCGGGCGGTGCCATCCCGCAGGAAGATGCAGTCGTGCTCGGCCTCTCCGCCATGACCCGCATCATCGAGGTCGACTACGCCAATCGCTGCGCCACGGTCCAGGCCGGTGTCACCAACCTCGCCATCTCTGATGCCGTCGGCGCCGACGGCTATTTCTACGCACCCGATCCGAGTTCGCAGCTTGCCTGCACCATCGGCGGCAACATCGCAATGAATTCCGGCGGCGCACACTGTCTGAAATACGGCGTCACCACCAACAACCTGCTCGGCGTGAAAATGGTTCTTGTTGACGGCACGGTGGTCGATCTCGGCGGCAAACATCTCGATGCGGAGGGTTATGACCTGCTCGGCCTCATCTGCGGCTCGGAAGGCCAGCTCGGCATCGTCACCGAAGCGACCGTGCGCCTGCTGGCCAAGCCGGAAGGCGCGCGCCCCGTGCTCTTCGGCTTCGATAGCGCCGAGGAAGCGGGCTCCTGCGTCGCCGATGTCATCGGCGCCGGCATCATACCGGTCGCCATCGAGTTCATGGACAAGCCGGCGATCCAGATCTGCGAGGCCTTCGCCAAGGCCGGCTATCCGCTCGATGTCGAGGCGCTGCTGATCGTCGAGGTCGAAGGCTCCGAGGCCGAAATGGATGCCATGCTGGCCGCCATCGTCGAGATCGCAAAGCGCCATGGCGTAAAGACCGTGCGCGAAAGCCAGTCGGCAACGGAAGCGGCGCTCATCTGGAAAGGCCGCAAATCCGCCTTCGGCGCCACCGGCCGGATCGCCGATTACATCTGCATGGACGGCACTGTGCCGCTCAGCCAGCTCGCTTACGTGTTGCGCAAGACCTCCGAGATTATCGACCGCTACGGGTTGCGCGTTGCCAATGTCTTCCACGCCGGCGACGGCAACATGCACCCGCTGATCCTCTACAATATCAACGACCCGGAAGACGCCGCCAGGGCCGAAGCCGCAGGCATGGAAATCCTCAAACTCTGCGTCGATGCTGGCGGCTGCCTCACTGGCGAACATGGCGTCGGCATCGAGAAACGCGACCTCATGCTGCACCAGTTCACCCAGGTCGATCTCGATCAGCAGATGGCCGTCCGCTCGGCCTTCGATGCGGACTGGATCCTGAACCCCTCCAAGGTCTTTCCGCTGGAGGGGAGGACATGATGCGTTTGTGTCTGGATTACCCCCCTCTGTCCTGCCGGACATCTCCCCCACCAGGGGGGAGACCGGGAACCCGCCAGCGCCCTGCGCTCGAGAAGCATGCGAACTGTAAGAGCACGCGCATTTCTGCGCATGTGTTCTTTCTGCCCCGAACGGCCGAGCGGCAGCACCATCCACTCTCCCCCCTCGTGGGGGAGATGCCCGGCAGGGCAGAGGGGGGCGAGCTTGCGCCAACATCTGGAAAAGTCGCCTTCAACCCGTGGCCCACCCCATGCTGACCCCCGCCACCGAAACCGAAGCGACTGAACTCATCCGTGACCATGCCGGCCGCAAAGCCCCGCTCCACATCCGTGGCGGCGGCACCCGCGCAGGCTTCGGCAATCCCGTGGCGGTCGACAAAGTCCTCTCCTCCGCATCACTAACCGGCATTGTCGAATACAACCCCGCCGAAATGGTCATCACCGCCCGCGCCGGCACGCCCGTTGCCGAAATCGAGGCAGCCCTTGCCGAAAACGGGCAGGCCATGGCCTTCGAACCCATGGATCATCGTGGCGCCATGGGCACCTCGGGCACGCCCACCATCGGCGGACTCTTTGCGGTCAACAGCTCCGGTCCCCGCCGCTTCACGGCCGGTGCCGCCCGCGACCACCTGCTCGGCGTCCGCTTCGTCAACGGGGCGGGCGAAGTGGTCAAGGCCGGCGGCAAGGTGATGAAGAACGTCACCGGCCTCGACCTCGTCAAACTGCTCGCCGGGTCCCATGGCACGCTGGGCTTCCTCACCGAAGTCACTTTCAAGGTCCTGCCAGTACCGAAGACGGCGGTCACGATCGTCCTTTCGGGGTTGGAAGACGAGCAGGCCATGAAGGCGCTCGCCGCGGCCCTGTCGCTCTCCGTCGAAGTCTCCGGTGCTGCCCATCTGCCGGAAAGCGTGCGCGGTCGCTTCATCGGCGGCAAGCTGCCCGAAGGTGCCGCGACAGTCATGCGCCTTGAGGGCCTCGAAGCCTCTGTCGCGGTGCGTTCCGAAAAGCTGATGGCGGCAGTTGCGGGCCTCGGCCCGGTCAGCCGTCTCGACGCTGACGACACCAAATCGCTCTGGACCGAAATCCGCGATGTCCTGCCCTATGCCGATGGCACGGCCCGGCCGCTCTGGCGCCTGTCCATGGCCCCGTCGCAGGCCTGGAAGCTGGTCGCGGGTCTTCGGCTCCGGGCCGGTATCGATGCCTACTACGATTGGCAGGGCGGCCTTGTCTGGATGCGTATGGAGGCCGATCCCGAGGCCGAGGTCTTGCGCCATGGCATTCGCACCCTCGGCGGCGGCCATGCCACGCTGCTGCGGGCCGCGTCCGAGATCCGCGCCGAAGTGCCGGCCTTCGAGCCGCAGCAGCCGGCCGTCGCTTTGCTTTCCGCCCGAGTCAGGGCAAAACTCGACCCACACGGGATCTTCAATCCCGGTCTTATGACGCAAGGAGTTTTGTCATGACTGATCCGCAATACCAGCCGCCCACGACCTCTGGTGGCGAGGGCTGGTTTTCCCCTGGCCGCATGAATGTCCAGGTCGTCTATGTCCTCTATCTCGTCAGCTTCGTCGTCGGCCTCACCGGCATCGTCGGGCTGATCATGGCCTATGTGAACCGCGGCAAGAGCGCGGCCTGGATCGATACGCATTACACCTACGCCATCCGCACCTTCTGGATCGGTCTGCTCTACGCGCTGATCGCAAGCATCCTGATGCTTGTGGCCGTCGGCGTCATCCTGATCTTCGGCGTCGCCATCTGGATCGTCGTCCGCTGCGTCATCGGTCTGCAGAAGGCATCTGCCGGCGAACCCATTGCCCGTCCCACCAGCTGGTGGATCTGATTAGAAGTCATGGGGGCGGCCATGCCGGCCGCTCCAGTGGGAGGTAACGCGTGCAGACCAATTTCACCGCCGAGCAGCTCTCCGATCCGCATGTCGCGGAAGCCGAGAGCATCCTGCGCAAATGCGTGCATTGCGGCTTCTGCACCGCCACCTGTCCCACCTATGTGACGCTCGGCAACGAACTCGACAGCCCGCGCGGCCGCATCTACCTGATCAAGGATATGCTGGAAAACGGCCGTCCGGCAGACGAGCAGATCGTTACCCATATCGACCGCTGTCTGTCGTGCCTCGCCTGCACCACGACCTGTCCCTCGGGCGTCGACTACATGCATCTGGTCGACCATGCCCGCACCCATATCGAAAAGACCTATCGCCGCCCGCTGATGAACCGGCTGACGCGGAACATGCTGGCCATGGTGTTGCCCTATCCGGGCCGCTTCCGCCTGGCACTCAAACTCGCCGCCCTCGGCCGCCCCTTTGCTGGCCTGTTCGATCAAGTAAAGGCGCTGAAGCCCATGGCCGCAATGCTGAGGCTCGCCCCCTCGAGTGTTGCGCCACCCTCGGACTTCGCCAAGCCCGCCACCCATGAAGCGACCGCTGGGCGCCGTGGCCGTGTCGCGATCCTCACCGGCTGCGCCCAGCCCGTGCTTGATCCCGGCATCAACGAAGCGGCGATCTCGCTCCTCACCCGCTTGGGCGTCGAGGTGGTCGTCCCACAAGGCGAGGGCTGCTGTGGCGCCCTCGTCCACCACATGGGACGCGAGGAACAGGCGCTCGAAAGCGCTCGCCGCAATGTCGACGTCTGGACCCGCGCCCTCGAAAACGGCGGCCTGGATGCGATCATCGTCACGACCTCGGGCTGCGGCACGACCATCAAGGACTATGGGCACATGCTGCGCCTCGACCCGGCCTATGCTGAGAAGGCGGCGCGGGTCGCGGCGCTTGCCAAGGACGTCACCGAATATCTCTCGACCCTCGACCTGCCGATCGCAGAAACCAAGGGCATGACGGTTGCCTATCACTCCGCCTGCTCCCTGCAGCACGGCCAGAAGGTGACGATGGCGCCGAAGCTTCTTCTGAAGGCGGCCGGTTTTACCGTGAAGGATCCGCCGGAAGGCCATCTCTGCTGTGGCTCCGCCGGCACCTACAACATCATGCAGCCCGAGATTTCAGCCAGACTGAAGGCCCGCAAGGTGAAGAACATCGAGTCGACGAAGCCTGATGTCATCGCCGCCGGCAATATCGGTTGCATGACGCAGATCGGCTCGGCCACGGGCATTCCGGTTGTTCATACGGTGGAACTGTTGAACTGGGCCTATGGCGGCCCGCGCCCCATAGCGCTTGATCGTCGCGCGTCGGCCTGAGCGAATTGTTAAGCGATTTCTTTTAGACTTTACCCCAGGATGGTACATCCTGGGAGGCCGACATGTCCAAGAAACCCCTGTTTGCGGTGATGCTGTTTTTCTGTCCCTTTGCCGGGCCGGCCGACGCGGCGGAGCGGATCTATTGCGCCTCTTCGGATCCTGTCGTCGATCTGTCGCTGGAAAGCGGCTTCAGCAGCAAGGACCAGGAAAAGCTCGTGCATTTCCGCGGCATGGCCGGGGTAAAGGACAAGTCCGCCCCTTCAGGCTTCCGCCGCTTCCAGATCAATTCGGACATGCTACGCCAGTACTGGATTGACGATCGCGACCTGCGCTTCAGCATTCATGCCTTTGCGCCGGAAAGGGAGCCACTCTATCGGGTGACCATGTCGATGATCACCGACAAGAGTTCGGCGACGCGTTTCAAGGGCAGCTACGACCTGAAGGTCGAGAAGCTGAAATTGGGCAGCACCGTAGGCGCGGAGACCATCATCGCCCATGAAGGCGCCATATTCTGCGACATCAAGCGATGACTGTCAGAACCGGTAGCTGACACCGACATTGACGGCATTCGTCAGGATGTTGGTCTTCAGCGACGCGCCGGAATCGATGTCGACGTCGACCCAGGAATAGTTGCCCTTGTACTCGACGAAAGCCGACCAGCTCTCGTTGAAATCATAGGCTAACCCGGCCTGCGCCTGAACGGTCGCGCCGCCGAGCTGGTATTCGAAGGTCCGGCCCGAACCGCGCGTCACTTCCACATGCGGCACATTGATGCCGGCACCCGCGCCGACGTAAGGCACGAACTTCGTCCCCTCGATCGGCATGCGATAGAGCGCGTTCAGCGTCAGCAGATTGATGCCGTCGGAGAATTCGAACTGCGACCAGCCGGAGGCGCTCAGCGTCTCGCTGTCGGCATAGACCTTGGCATGGGTGAAATCGACGGAAAGGCCGAGATTGGGTTTGCCCAGATTGTCCATCCACCATGTGCCCCGGACACCATAATAGGGCGGCATCTCGAAGGACTTGCCTTCCCAGCCGGCGCGAAAGTCCGGTTGGTCCGAAACCTCGATGTCGCTGTGCGGCGCCGTCTGGAAGCCGCCATAGACGGAGAGACCCATTTCCGCCTGTGCCGGCACGGTGGCGATCAGTGTGAAGCACCCGCCGGCAAGGGCAAGCGCAAGCGAACGATAGGTCATGAAAAAGTCCCCGAAAACGATGCATGTCGGCATCGGGGCCCCGAACCCCGTTGCCAGCGGAGACTGCACCGCCGAGGCAACAGCTTCATGACACGAAAAAGGCCGCGCCTCATCGGCGCAGCCTTTTCATGCATCGGAAAGAGGCTGGTCTCAGCCGCCGAAGATCGTGCGCAGGATATCCACGCCCTTGTCGTCGAAGGACACGTCACCCTGGCGATTGCCAGGGCCGATCACGATCACCTTGGAGCCGATATCGGCGCGATCATAGAGATGCTCGACATCCTTGTTCATCATGCGGATGCAGCCGGACGACATGTTGAGGCCGATCGTCCAGGGCTGGTTGGTGCCATGGATCCGGAAGATCGTGTCGCGGCCGCCCTTGTAGAGATACATGGCGCGCGCACCGAGCGGATTGTCTGGTCCACCTTCCTGCACGACCGGCAGGATATGGCCCTTGGCGGCTTCGCGGCGGCGCATTTCTGCCGGCGGGCGCCATTCCGGCCATTCCGCCTTGCGGCCGATCTTCACCACGCCCGACCAGCCGAAGCCTTCGCGACCGACGCCCACGCCATAGCGCGTCGCGCGGTTGTTGCCCTCGACATAGTAGAGAAACTTGTTGTTCGTATCGATGATAACAGTGCCCGGCTTTTCGTCCGTCGTCAGGCGCACAACCTTGCGCTTGAACTTCTCCGGCACTTCCTTGCGCTGCTGCGCGACGAGCGTCACGTCACTGGTGGTCTGGATGCGGTCGAGGCTGATGGCGGAAGCCGGCAGCGGCATGGCAATGGTCACCGCCAGCATGGCGGCGGTGACGCTCTTCGAAATCGTCTTGAGCATATTCTATCCCCTGAATTTGCAGGGTTGAAGCCTAGCTTCTTCCGTTTGCAAAGCAAGGGCTAATCCAAGGATTGTGATCGGATAAGTGCCTCAGATCACAATGACCTTGGTGCCGACCTTCACTCGCTCGTAGAGATCGGTGACGTCCTCGTTGCGCATACGGATGCAGCCGGAGGAAACACCGTTGCCGATCGACCAGGGAGCGTTGGTCCCATGAATGCGGTAGAGCGTTGAGCCCAGATAGAGTGCGCGGGCGCCGAGCGGATTTTCCGGGCCGCCGGGCATATGCGCGGGCAGGAAGTGACCCTTGGCCGCCTCGCGGGCGATCATCTCCTGCGGCGGGCGCCAATCCGGCCATTCGCGCTTCGATGTGACTTTGTGCGTCCCGGCCCATTCGAAGCCCGGCTTGCCGACGCCGACGCCATAACGCTTGGCCATGCCGTCGGCCATCACGAGATAGAGGAAGCGTTCACGCGTATCGATGACGATCGTGCCGGGCTTGTGCTTGGTCTGATACTGAACCATCTGCGGCAGGAACTGCGGGTCGATCTGGGTCCGAACCGGCTTGTCCGGCCGCATCGCGACCTGTTGCGTCGACGGCTGCTGCTGCGGGAAGAGCACACGACGCTGCTGAACGAGACGACGCTGTTGCACCGGCTGCTGGCGAAGCACCTGCTGCGGCTGCACGACCACCCGTTGGCGACCTGCAGGAACGACCTGACGCTGGCGCTGAGGCATCGCGGAACTGCGCGTCTGCGCGGGAACGCCACCCAGCTGCAACACCCAGGAGGCCTGCAGATCAGGGCTCACCATCACGGGCGGACGGCTCTGATAGCGGTCATTGGCATGGGCGGGCAGGGCAAGCGGCAGGCAGGCCAGAACGGCCAACAGCAGGGATTTCTTCGACATCGGACAACTCATGAACTTGGGACCGGATGCGGCGGCAGGACATGCCACCAATTCCACCGGATCGTGCCAGAGCCAGCCCCGCCAATTGGTAAAGAGGCCTTCATGAAAATGCGATCGAGGCCGTAAACCTTTCGGAAGGGTTAGCATCCGGTTTGGAAAACTCGTGAACAAATGGTAAACGCGTTCCCGCATCGGGGGAGAATCGCATGGACATGATCGCGGAAGGCCTGATCCGGGGAGACGACGGTCTTGACCGCTGCTTCTGGCATGGCGGGCTGGAGGACTATCGCCGCTACCATGACGAGGAGTGGGGCCGCCCGGTCACCGACGATGTCAGGCTGTTCGAAAAGATCTGCCTCGAAGGTTTTCAGTCCGGCCTCTCCTGGCTGACGATCCTGAGAAAGCGCGAACACTTCCGCGCAGCCTTTGCCGGTTTCGATTTCCATCAGGTCGCCCGCTTCGGCGACGAAGATATCGCCCGATGCTTGGCGGACGCCGGCATCATCCGCCACCGCGGCAAGATCGTCTCGACCATCAACAACGCCCGCCGCGCGATCGACCTCACGGCGGAATTCGGTTCGCTCTCTCGCTACTTCTGGAGTTACGAACCCGACGTCTCTGAACGCCCGGCGCGGATGGACTACGCGACACTCAGGGCCAATCCGACCTCGCCCACGTCGGTCCGCCTGTCGAAGGACCTGAAGAAGCGCGGCTGGACCTTTGTCGGCCCAACCACCGTCTATGCCTTCATGCAGGCCATGGGTCTCGTCAACGACCATATCGAAGGCTGCTGCCGTCGCGCGCCGACCGAGGAGTTGAGGTCCGAGTTCATTCGGCCATAATCAGCCGAGCCCGGTGACGAGATCCGGCACATGCCCGAGATCCGGGATCTCGCGGAAGCGTGGCGCCTCCTCGGGCTTGTCGACATGCTCCAGCACCCAGGTCAGTTCATGCGGCACGAACACGCCCCAAGCGCCTGTCGCGATGGCCGGCACGACATCGGATTTCAGCGAATTGCCGATCATCATCGCCCGCTCCGGTCCTTCGCCATGTTTGCCGAAGATCCGCCGATAGGTGGTGGCGGTCTTGTCCGAGACGATCTCGACCGCATCGAAATAGTCGCCAAGCCCGGATTGCGCGAGTTTGCGCTCCTGGTCGAAGAGATCGCCCTTGGTGATCAGCACCAGGAAATATTTGCCCGAAAGCGCCTCCAGGGCATCGCGGGCATGCGGCAGGCATTCGACCGGATGGCTCAAGAGATCGCGTCCGATGCCAAGAATTTCGCTGATCACAGAGGAGGGCGCGCGGCCCTCGGTAATCTCCAGCGCCGTCTCGATCATCGAGAGGGTAAAACCTTTGATGCCGAAGCCGTAATGGGCGAGATTACGCTTCTCGGCCTCGAGCAAGCGCTCGGACACATGCTCGCCTTCGGCAAACTCGGAGAGCAGGCTGCGGAAATGGCTTTCGGTCAGCTTGTAATACTGCTCGTTCTGCCAGAGCGTGTCATCGGCATCGAAGCCGATCACGGAGACAGGGCGGTTGGACATGACGCCTCCTTATCGATCAGGAGGGGCAGACTAATCCGTCTCTCGGGCAAAGCAATGGCGCCCTTGAGCGCCATTGCGGTTTCCGGATTTTGCGGACCTTACTGGCCGTTCTTGGCCAGCCAAGCCTTCATCATGGCGATCTCACCCTCCTGGGCAGCGATCACCTCTTCGGCGAGCTTGCGGATCTCCGGATCCTTGCCGTGTTCGAGCACGATCTTCGCCATGTCGATCGCGCCCTGATGATGCGGGATCATGCCCTGCACGAAGTCGACATCGGCATTGCCCGTGAGTGGTACGGCCATGTCCTTGTGCATCTTCGCATTGGCCTCGGCAAAGGCCTTGGACGACGGGCTGTCGTTCATTGCGCTGTGATCCATCGTGCTATGGTCCATAGAGGACATGTCGTGGCCCTGATGCATGGTGTTGTCCTGGGCAAGGACAGCCGACGTGGAAAGCGCTGTTGCAAGCGATGCCGCAACGAGAATGGTCTTCAGCATTGAAATCTCCTGTGCTGATCGATGATGGAATTGCGCGAAGCCAAAGGCCGCGCGGTGTCATCGGATCAGGCGCGGGGAGGGGGCGTCGCCGGTGCCCTCAGCTGTGACACGAGCCTTGAGGGAAGCGCTGACGCTTCTGCGGCCCTCGCTGGCTTGCCGCTGTCGGCAAGCACGGTCTCGGCGGGCAACGTGAGACAGGCTGCGCAATGCCAGACCGATTTCATCGGCTTGGAAGGATGATCGCCGTCGCCATCATCAGCATCCGCAACGGAAAGTCCCGCAGCCGAATGCGGACAATCGATATCCGCCATCGCCGTTGATGCAGCGACTGGCTCTCTAAGATCGCCGCTGGCGTCCATCGCATGTGCCGCAGGCATCGCCATGGCCGACATGCCGGTCATGGGCATGGCGCCATAGACAAGGGCTGCGATGAGCAGCAGAAGGCGTGCGAGTGACGTCATGGAGGGAAGATGGGCTGCGATCGGGACGAAAGCAAGGCCAGAGACTTACCGGGCAATCACATGATGCAGGATCTGGTAATCCCGGCTTTCCTCGCCGAAGGGGATCACCGGCCAGTCCCAGCTTTGCCGCGCATGGCCCAGATCGACGCCATGCATCAGATCGACCGTTTCGTGACGTCCCCCGCTGCGGTCGATGACCGTGTAGCTGACATCTGTGACAAGGCAGGTCTCGGCCGAAACCTGCGCCAGACCCTCCACATGCGCGCCGATTACCTGACGGAGGAGGGTGGCTTTGTCCGCATGACCGTCAAGCCGTCGCGCGGCGCCAATCCCGATCTGCGACAGCAGATTGGCGGAGACGACGAGGTCGAGATAAGGCACCTGACGGAGAAACGCGAGCGGCTCGAAAGGCTTAGCCGCGAGCAGCGCATCGAGCCCCGAAAGATCCCGCTCGATCAGCCGGACATTCTTCAGCCGCGTGACCGTCAGCCAGCCGCGCACGCTGGCGAGATGCACGAGATCAACGAGCACCACCGTGTCGAACAGCCGCGACAGCTCCATGACCGGCACGTCGCGCAACAGCCCGGACCCGAGCACCACCACCGTCCGCCGCTGCCGGCATCCTTCAGCCGCCGCGAGAATGGCCGCCTTCGTCCGGCTCTCATGCTCGACCCAGGCCGAGGCGCAACGGTTTGCCCGCGCCCAGAGATTGACGGAGGAACGGATGAACGGACGGTGCTCGGCCGAGGTCAGAGGCCACGTCGCGGCATAGTTCAGGGCTTCGAGGATCATGTCTTACCGATAGACGGAGCTGCGATGGCCGATGTCGACCACGAGCACGATGAGTTTGCCGTCCTGGATATCGCAGATGATGCGGTAGTCGCTAGTCGTTCTGTGGTTCCTCAAGCTCAAAAACGCTTCGCATTTCCTCCATCGTGTAGGTTTTTCGATCACCTGCCAGATACTCTCGCCAAGCCTGTTCCGCTATGGCGAGGTCGTAGATGTCTGCCAAATGACGCCCGAGGGCCATTGTGGCATAGTCATCGGCATCCATGTCGTGCAGGCCGCCGAACTTGGACAAGAGGAAATACATCTTTTCCGGGATTTCGATTGTGACACGCTTCGTCATGTGCCCGACCCTTCGCTAGAAGGCGAAAGATACCACCGCACCGGTCCATTTTCCAGCATCCGCCCTTCACCCCGCCCCCCTTCGCCCTTGCCGCCAAATCCTTGATCCTCTAAGACACCGGCACCTTTTTGAAACGAAATTCCGGTTGTCATCATGAGCGATAAGAACAAGAAGCCCCAGAAGCTGAAAGCCCGCCTGCCGCGCGGCTTCGTCGATCGCGAGGCTGCCGACATCCGCGCTGCCAACCAGATGATGGAGACCATCCGCGAGGTCTATGAGCGCTATGGCTTCGACCCGATCGAAACACCGCTCTTCGAATACACCGATGCGCTGGGCAAATTCCTGCCCGACAGTGACCGCCCGAACGAAGGCGTCTTCTCGCTGCAGGATGACGACGAACAGTGGATGTCGCTGCGCTACGACCTGACCGCGCCCATGGCCCGTCATGTCGCGGAGAACTTTCAGGAAATCCAGCTGCCGTTCCGCACCTATCGCGCCGGCTACGTCTTCCGCAACGAGAAGCCGGGCCCGGGCCGTTTCCGCCAGTTCATGCAGTTCGACGCCGACACGGTCGGCGCACCGGGCGTCCAATCAGATGCCGAGATGTGCATGATGATGGCAGATACGCTGGAGGCCCTCGGCATCAAGCGCGGCGATTACGTGATCCGGGTCAACAACCGCAAGGTTTTGGACGGCGTGATGGAAGCCATCGGCCTCGGCGGTGAGGAGAATGCCGGGCGGCGTCTGGGCGTTCTGCGGGCCATCGACAAGCTCGACAAGTTCGGGCCTGAAGGTGTGAAGCTTCTCCTCGGCGAAGGCCGCAAGGATGAGTCCGGCGACTTCACCAAGGGGGCGGGGCTGAACGCGGACCAGATTGCCAAGGTCCTCTTCTTCGTCGGCATCAAGTCCTATGCAGAAAGCGCCTCCGAACTCGCTGCCCTGGTTGCCGGCACGTCGAAGGGCGAGGAAGGTGTCGAGGAACTGAACATGATCGGCGCACTCGTCGCTGGCGCTGGCTACGATGCCACCCGCATCAAGATCGACCCCTCCGTCGTCCGTGGCCTCGAATACTACACCGGTCCCGTCTATGAGGCCGAACTCACCTTCGACGTCACGAACGAAAAGGGCGAAAAGGTCGTCTTCGGCTCGGTCGGCGGCGGTGGTCGTTATGACGGCCTCGTCTCGCGTTTCATGGGCCAGCCGGTCCCAGCCACGGGCTTCTCCATCGGCGTCTCGCGCCTGATGACGGCGCTGAAGAACCTCGGCAAGCTCGGTCAGGACGAAGTGCTCGGCCCCGTCCTCGTCACCGTCATGGATGGCGATGTCGAGAGCATGGGCCGCTACCAGCGCTTCACGCAGCAGCTGCGGGCCGAAGGCATCCGCGCGGAAATGTACCAGGGCAACTGGAAGAAGTTCGGCAATCAGCTGAAATATGCCGACCGCCGTGGCGCGCCGATCGCGATCATCCAGGGCGGTGACGAACGCTCGCAAGGCGTCGTCCAGATCAAGGACCTGATCGAGGGCAAGCGCCTGTCCGGCGAGATCACCGACAATGCCGAATGGCGCGAGGCCCGCGTGGCCCAGGAAGTCGTGCCCGAGGCGGAGCTGGTGGCGAAGGTCAAACAGATCCTGGCCGCACAGGCCGAAGATCGCCGTCGGGCGAAGGGGAAGTAATGGCCTTTCTGGCGCTTCACCATGTTCAGCTGGCCATGCCCCCGGGTGGTGAAGACCAGGCGCGCGCCTTCTATGGCGATGTGCTGGGACTGCATGAAGTGCCGAAGCCGGAGAATCTCGCACGGCGTGGCGGGTGCTGGTTTGAGCAAGGTGATCTTCGCATCCATCTCGGGGTGGAAGAGGATTTTCGGGCGGCGCGAAAGGCGCATCCGGCTTTGCTTGTCGATGAACTCGCCGGATTGACGGCTCGAATTGATGCCGCCGGGTTCAAGGTCATCTCGGATGAACCGTTGCAGGGATTTGAAAGACTTTATGTCTATGACCCCTTCGGCAATCGGATCGAGTTGATGCGGGCAGTTGGTTGAATAATCATGGTTGATGTAGTGCCGGGCTTTTACCCCCCTCTGTCACTTCGTGACATCTCCCCCCTTGTGGGGGAGATGCCCGGCAGGGCAGAGGGGGGTATCAACACATTCCAGGTTTAATCTTATGCCCCTGACCGACATGCCCGATTTCGCCGGTACCATCCTCCAGGAATTCGTATCGCGCGGCACGACCCGCGTCGACACACCCGTGATCCAGCCGGCCGCCCCCTTCCTCGACATGGCGGGTGAAGACCTGCGTCGGCGCATCTTCCTCACCGAGAACGAGCGCGGCGAAAGCCTTTGCCTGCGCCCGGAATTCACCATTCCCGTCTGTCTGCGCCACATCGAAACCGCGACCGGCACGCCGAAGCGTTATGCCTATCTCGGGGAAGTCTTCCGCCAGCGCCGTGAAGGTCCGCAGGAATTTTACCAGGCCGGCATCGAAGATCTAGGGGACATCGCCGTCGCCGCCTCGGATGCCCGCGCGATTTCAGACAGCGTCGCAATCCTCACCCGCCTGCTGCCGACCAAGCCGCTCACCGTCACCCTGGGTGATCAGTCGGTCTTCGAAGCTGTCGTCAAGGCACTCGGCCTGCCGGCCGGCTGGCAGAAGCGCCTGATCCAGGCCTTCGGCAATCCCGATCACATCGACCAGCTCCTGCGCCGGCTCGCGACCCCGACGCCGGTGCCGGGTCTCGATCCGCAAGTGTCCGCGCTGCTCGCAGGCGGTGACCAGGTTGCCCTGATCGCCCATATCGATGCGACCATGCAGGAAACCGGCTATCTCACCAATGCCAGCCGCACGCCCACTGAGATCGCCCGCCGTCTGAAGGAAAAGCTGGAACTGTCGGAGACCCGCCTCGACGGCGCAGCCCTCCTGCTGCTGCGCGAGTTCCTCTCGCTTGAGCTGCCGCTTGGCGATGCGTCGGCGGCGCTCGCCGGCTTTGCCGATGCTGCGGGCTTGAAGCTTGGCGCGGCTCTCGCCCGTTTCGATGAACGTGTCGCAGCGCTTGCCAATATCGGCACGGATCTCACCCGCATCACCTACCGCGCCGCCTTCGGTCGTCCGCTGGATTACTACACCGGCCTCGTCTTCGAGGTGGCGGTGAAGGACAAGCCCGCGGTGCTTGCCGGTGGCGGTCGTTTCGACCGGCTGCTGACACTGCTGGGTGCCGAAACCCATATCCCGGCCGTCGGCTTCTCGCTCTGGCTGGATCGCATTGAGAATGAAAGGTCATCATCATGACCATCACCATCGGTCTGCCCTCCAAGGGCCGCATGAAGGACGATGCCTCCGCCATCTTCGAAAAGGCCGGCATGAAGATCGTCGCCGTCGGCAACGACCGCTCCTATCGTGGTCGCGTCGAAGGTTTCGACGATGTCGAGATCGCCTATCTCTCGGCTTCCGAAATCTCGCGCGAGATCGGCAATGGCACGGTCGATTTCGGCGTCACCGGCGAAGACCTGATCCGCGAAGGTTTGGCGGAAGCGGACGCCCGTGTCGAGATCGCCGCTCGCCTCGGCTTCGGCCATGCCGATGTCATCGTGGCCGTTCCCGAGGTCTGGTACGACGTCGACACCATGGCCGACCTCGGCGATGTCGCCGCCGATTTCCGCACCCGCCATGGCCGGCGCCTCGCGATCGCCACCAAATACTGGCGCCTGACGCAGCAGCACTTTTCGCGCCAACACGGCATCCAGCTCTACCGCATCGTCGAGAGCCTGGGCGCCACCGAAGGTGCCCCCGCTGCCGGTCAGGCCGATATCATCGTCGACATCACCTCGACCGGCTCGACGCTGCGCGCCAACCACCTCAAGGTGCTGTCGGATGGTGTGATCCTGCGCTCCGAAGCTTGCCTCGTGCGCGCCAGGAAGCCCGAGCATGTCGGCGATCCCATGATCGGCCGCATCATCGAGGCTGTGCGCGGCGCGCTTTAATCAGAAACTGAGATCTGCCCCTCTCCCCGCAAGCGGGGAGAGGGGACTGCACGCGTGGCGGTCCCGTCCTTCTCCCCGGCTGCGGGGAGAAGGTGCCCGAAGGGCGGATGAGGGGCAACCTCAGAACGCAACTCTCGCACACGAAAAAACCCGCCGGATTGCTCCAGCGGGTTTCTTTTTGCCTTGTGGGGCCGGGATATCAGGCGGCGACGGCCTGGGCCGAACCGCGGCGGGCGTCGATCGAGTATGCGCCGGCACCGATGATGGCGAGAGCGATGTAACCGCCGGCCAGCGTGACGTTCTTCATGACCATGATCTGGTTCAGCGTGTTGATCCAGCCGAGAGCGCCTTCCGGCCAGCCTTCGATGGCAACGGTGCCGGTGTGGAAGACGAGACCGGTGAATACGCAGAAGAGAGCGATGGTCCAGGCAGTGATCTTGGTCTGGAAGCCAACGAGGATGAAGAGGCCGGCGACGAGTTCAAAGACACCGGCGGCATAGGCCAAGAGGTCGGCAGCTGGCAGGCCGGCGCCAGAGATCATGCCGGCAGTGCCGGCGGGGTCGGCGAGCTTGCCGTAACCAGCCATGATGAACATGAAGGACAGGAGAACGCGGACAAGGACGAGAAGTGCATTATTGGTGGACGACATGGGGGGCTCCATTTGGCGTTGATGCCTGAAACCCCTGTTGCCCGGTGGTTTCAGTTTCTGGTGCCTAGATGCCTGCTTTCTTGTCGCAGGCATAGATGAACAGTCTTTGACTGATCGTTCACAAAAAGGAAACGAAAAGAGACCCGGATTTGCGGCGAGCTCCGTTTGAAGCTGGACTCGGAGTGCAGGCTTGGCAGATCTCAGGCCGGCGTGAGGGAGGCTGTCGTCGGCAATTGGAAACGTGGGAAGATGAAAAGCCCGAACATGTTGCCACCGGTGTTTTCGAAGCCGGAAGACTCGCCTATGCAGAAGACGGGTTGCCGATGCTGCGACGCCGAAACGATCGTGGTAGAATAGCAGAAGCGCGATGGCTGCGTGGCGGCTTGTTCGAAAAGCCGCAAAATGTGTCCGCGATCCGCCGGATCATAGCAGCGCATGACCGTCAGCAGTCCGCATTCATGCGTGTTCAGCCCATGCAAAGCGCGCGCATTTTCTCCCAGCTTGAGAAGCCCGTTGGTCAGATCACCCGTCCAGTCTTCTGACAGGCCGAAGCGGCAAGCATGCTGTCCCAGCAGGCCGTCTCCTTCCTGTTCGCTCACCATGAAGGTGGTCGCAAGATCAGCATTCGCGATTTTGAACAAGGCGATCCCCAAGTCGATAGCCAGAACTGGCCCCAATTTCTCCAGCCCGGGAGATTCTTCTCCGAAGCCGCCCCCATCCGGCCGAGACCGGAAATGCCGGCGAGCGGATATCCGTTCACCAGGTCTTTCAAGCGGTCCGCCGGAACCGCAGACATCGCGCTCCCCTCCTTGGAAGAGCCCTGACATCGCTGCCGAGACCGTCAAGCCGATCCGGCTGGTCTCCAGGCCGTAGAACATTGCCGCGAGTTACCTCCGTCGCGACGATGCCTGATCTCCTGAGCGCACAAGCTCGACCAAGCTTTCAACCGTCTCCCACAAGAAGGTTGAAGAAGAAAATCTTGCACGCGCCGGAATTAGCGGTTTCGTTACCATGATTTATTCAACGTGAAAACGCCTCATGTTTCGAAATGGAGCAGGAACTGTTTCAATTTTGAAAGTCTTAAAATATTAGAAATAAATAATATTAACGATGTTCGGTTGAGGTGCACCAATCGACTCGACTTGCCCTCTGTCTCCGGTGCGGCGCAATTTGTTGCATGGGGTAGGCCAGTGTCAACCGCCGCTGACAGATGGGGCCGCGCCATCTTTGGGCACACCAAGGGCCGGTACGCAAAGAGTGCGATCCCGGGGTCGCCCTTCTCGAGGACTGAACCTTGCGGTCCGGTTGAAAGACCGACAGGTCGAATCGTTTGCGCTGGTGGCGAAAGCGAATACCATCGGATCCATCTTTCCGTCGACGGGAGTGCAGGTCTGGATGGATATCACGCGGCGAGCCCTCATCCTGGCGGCTGGCATTCTCGTGACTGCGGTAGCCTACGGCACCACGAGCGCGCATGCCGAGCCGTCGATTTCGACAGAGGAGCCGGCATGCCTCTATGAGGGCATCTATGGATCGTCTTCTCTGTGTATCAGGCGTGACAGCTTCAACGCCGATCTCTGCGGTGCGATTGGCCATTTTTCGGAAGTGCACGACATGCCGCCTGCCTTTTTCGCTCGCCTGATCTGGCGGGAGAGCCTCTTCAGACCAGAGGCGGTCAGCCCGAAGGGGGCGGAAGGCATCGCCCAGTTCATGCCCGGCACGGCGCGCATGCGCGGGCTCACAAACAGTTTCGACGTTCTGGAGGCGCTCGATGCATCCGCCGCCTATCTCGTCGAACTGAGGACCCGCTTTGGAAATTTCGGCTTCGCTGCCGCAGCCTACAACGCCGGCGAGAACGGTTTTACACGGTTTCTGTCCACCGAGCGCCTGCCTATCGAAACGCGGGACTATGTCTTCGCCATCACCGGTGCGACGGTCGAGATGTGGCGGGATCAGCCGCCGGAGATCGCAGCGCCGACATTGGACGAAGCCTTGAGCTTTCAGGAGGCCTGCGTTGAACTCGCCGACAAGCGCCGGATGAAGGAGCCAGTCTTTGCAGGCTCTGCAGATTGGGCGCCATGGGGCGTGCAATTGGCCGCGCATTTCCGCCCAGCCATCGTCAATCAGCTGTTCACGCGCGCCATCAGCCGCCTGCCGGAGCCACTCAACGCCGAGCGCGCCCTGATCGTGCGCCAGCGCGGTGGCAATTTCGGCTACAGTCCTCGTTATGCCGCCAGGATCGGCCGCGAAACCCGCCAGGAGGCGAACAAGCTCTGTGCCGACATCAGGGCTGCGGGCGTACCTTGTACGGTGCTCAGGAACTAGGATCACAACGAAGGTTTGCCCAGGTTCCTGGCCGAGACGATGCGCAATGGAAAAGGGCGACCCGAGGGCCGCCCTTCTGAAAGACTGAACCGGATGGTCCAGATGAAAGACCCGATGGGTCTTACATCATGTCCATGCCGCCCATACCGCCCATGCCGCCCGGCATGCCGCCAGCCGATTCCTTCTTCGGAAGTTCGGCAATCATGGCTTCGGTGGTGATGAGCAGCGAAGCAACCGAAGCTGCGTTCTGCAGGGCCGTGCGGACAACCTTGACCGGGTCGACGATACCCATGGCGATCATGTCGCCATATTCCGACGTCTGGGCGTTGTAGCCGAAGTTGTCGGTGTCGCCGTCGAGGATCTTGCCAACAACGATGGATGCTTCGTCACCGGCATTGGTTGCGATCTGGCGAACCAGCGACTGCAGGGCCTTGCGCACGATGTTGATGCCGGCTTCCTGGTCGTCGTTTGCACCCTTGACGGTGATCTTGGTCGAGGAGCGCAGCAGGGCGGTACCGCCGCCGGGGACGATGCCTTCCTGAACGGCAGCGCGCGTCGCGTTCAGCGCGTCGTCGATGCGGTCCTTGCGTTCCTTGACTTCGATTTCCGTCGAGCCGCCAACGCGGATCACGGCAACGCCGCCAGCGAGCTTGGCAAGACGTTCCTGCAGCTTTTCGCGGTCGTAGTCAGAGGTGGTCTCTTCGATCTGCGCCTTGATCTGGGCAACGCGGCCTTCGATGTCCGACTTCTGGCCGGCACCGTCGACGATCGTGGTGTTTTCCTTGGTGATCGAGATCTTCTTGGCGCGGCCGAGCATTTCGAGCGTGACCGACTCGAGCTTGATGCCGAGGTCTTCCGAGATGACAGTGCCGCCCGACAGGATGGCGATGTCTTCCAGCATGGCCTTGCGGCGATCGCCGAAGCCAGGAGCCTTGACGGCAGCGATCTTCAGGCCACCACGCAGCTTGTTGACGACGAGCGTTGCAAGAGCTTCGCCTTCGACGTCTTCAGCGATGATGACGAGCGGCTTGCCGGTCTGAACGACAGCTTCGAGAACCGGCAGCATGGCCTGGAGGTTCGAGAGCTTCTTTTCGTGCAGGAGGATGTAGGCATCGTCGAGATCGGCGACCATCTTTTCCGGGTTGGTCACGAAGTAGGGCGACAGGTAGCCGCGGTCGAACTGCATGCCTTCGACGACTTCGAGTTCGGTTTCAGCGGTCTTGGCTTCTTCGACGGTGATGACACCTTCGTTGCCGACCTTCTGCATGGCTTCAGCGATATCGCGGCCGACCTGTGCGTCGCCGTTTGCCGAGATCGTGCCGACCTGTGCGACTTCTTCCGAAGTCGAGATCTTCTTTGCCTTGGCCTGGAGGTCCTTGACGACTTCTGCGACGGCCAGATCGATACCGCGCTTCAGGTCCATCGGGTTCATGCCGGCAGCAACAGCCTTGTTGCCTTCGCGAACGATGGCCTGGGCAAGAACGGTTGCGGTCGTGGTGCCGTCACCGGCGATGTCGTTGGTCTTCGAAGCAACTTCGCGGACCATCTGGGCGCCCATGTTCTCGAACTTGTCTTCCAGTTCGATTTCCTTGGCGACCGATACGCCGTCCTTGGTGATGCGCGGTGCGCCGAAGGACTTGTCGATGATGACGTTACGACCCTTGGGGCCGAGCGTTACCTTCACGGCGTCAGCGAGGATGTCTACGCCGTGCAGCATCTTTTCGCGCGCGGTGCGGCCAAACTTGATTTCTTTAGCAGCCATTGTCAAAACTCCCGGGCATCTAGCCCATTGGTGAATTGTTGAAGAGGAAGACGGGTATCAGGCTGAATTCAGCCGATGACGCCCATGATGTCGGCTTCCTTCATGATCAGCAGGTCTTCGCCGTCGAGCTTGACCTCGGTGCCGGACCACTTGCCGAACAGGACGCGGTCGCCGACCTTGACGTCGAGAGCGATCTGCTTGCCGCTTTCGTCACGGGCGCCCGGGCCAACGGCGACGATTTCGCCTTCAGCCGGCTTTTCCTTGGCAGTGTCGGGAATGATGATGCCGCCCTTGGTCTTGGCTTCGGACTCGACGCGCTTGACTACAACGCGGTCGTGCAGCGGACGGAAAGTTGTGCTTGCCATTGTCTAATCCCTCGATCAAATGACATTCGCGATCCCTCGAAGGGCATCGCATCGATTTTGTTAGCACTCCCCTCTGGAGAGTGCCAGCGAGGCTGAGATAAGAACAGCACGCAGACGAGTCAAGCGCGTCGACGAAAATCATTCCGCGCTCCATTGTCTTTTCTGTTGCGCCTCTGGCCGTCCTATCGGTGGGCGACGGCATCCCGCGGGACTTCAGTCGTCGCTGCGGGCCGACACGATCGCTGTGCAAGCCGTTGAACTGTTTGACAGTCCCTTGCAGATCTGGAAATGTTTGGTCGTGGAGTGCGCGAAACCTCCATGAGGCGCCATGCCGGAATTTCGCATCCGTCCTTCTCCAGACAACGGACCTCGACCATGGCACCCTTTGGCGCAATTTCCGCAGACAAACTCTTTCGCTTGCTTGGATCATCCCAGTCGCCCCTCCTCGTGGATGTGCGCATCGACGAGGATGTCGAAGCCGATCCCTTTCTGTTGCCGACGGCCGTTCGCCGCGATCACAGGACGGTCGAGGGCTGGGCGCAGGAGATCAGAGCCCCGGTCGTTGTCATCTGCCAGAAGGGCCGAAAGCTGAGTGAAGGCGTGGCCGCCCATCTCCGCCTGCAGGGGATCTCGGCCGAAGTGCTGGACGGCGGCACTTTGGCCTGGGCTGAGGCAGGGCTGCCCCGCTTACCCATGGAGCATCTCCCGACGCACACCGGCGGAACGCTCTGGGTCACGCGCAACCGGCCAAAGATCGATCGCATTGCCTGCCCCTGGTTGATCCGCCGTTTCGTCGATCCCTTCGCGCGTTTCCTCTTCGTCGCGCCCTCGGAAGTCGACGCCGTCGCCGGGCGGTTCGGCGCGATCCCGCTCGATATGGACGAAGGCTTCTGGAGCCATCGCGGCGAGTTCTGCACCTTCGATACCATGCTCGCCGAATTCGGGCTCGAAACGCCGGCGCTGATGACGCTGGCACGTATCGTGCGTGGCGCCGATACCAACCGGCTCGATCTCGCCCCGGAGGCTGCCGGCCTGCTGGCGGTCTCGCTTGGGCTGTCGAGGCTTCATGCCAGCGACCTTCATCAATTGGAGCAGGGGCTCGTGATCTATGATGCCCTGTATCGATGGGCGCGCGACGCCATGGATGAAAAGCACGATTGGATCGCCCGCGGTCCGCGCAGTGAGGGAAAGAAATGAGTATTGCGGTCGGGACTCCGGACAAGATCAGCGACATCACGCCCACATTTCGCGAACTGGTTTCTGCCTTTGCCCGGATCGGCCTGATGTCCTTCGGCGGGCCGGCAGCCCAGATTGCGCTGATGCACAAGATCTGTGTCGAGGAGAAGCGCTGGATCGACGAGGACCGCTATCTGCATGCCCTGAACTATTGCATGCTTCTGCCGGGCCCCGAAGCCCAGCAGCTTGCGACCTACATCGGCTGGCTCCTGCACGGCGTGCGCGGCGGCATCGTCGCCGGCCTGCTCTTCGTGCTTCCTGGGCTTGCCGTCATCCTCGGTCTCTCCAGTCTCTATGCGCTCTATCAGGAGGCGAGCCTGGTCGCTGGTCTGTTCTTCGGTCTGAAGGCGGCGGTTCTCGCGATCGTCGTTGAGGCGGTGGTGCGGATTGGCAAGCGGGCCTTGAAGAGCGGCTTCCACCGCGGCCTCGCGGCCGCCGCCTTCTTGGCGCTCTTCCTCTTTTCCCTGCCGTTCCCACTTGTCGTGCTTGCGGCCGCCATGATCGGCCTCGTCCACGCCCGAGGCGTACCGTCAGCGGCCGTCGAGATCTCCGAGGAAGTCCGCGCACGGCCACCACTTCTCCGCCAGTTCGCAACGCTGCTGTTCTGGGTCGCCGTCTGGCTGGCACCGCTGCCAATCCTGTGGCTTACCCTTCCCGAAACAGCACTTCCCGAGGTCCAGACATTCTTCTCCAAGATGGCGCTGGTCACCTTCGGCGGCGCCTATGCCGTGCTCGCCTATATCGCCCAGGTCGCGGTCGAGCACTATTCCTGGCTGAAACCCGGCGAGATGCTGGACGGGCTGGCGCTTGCCGAGACGACACCCGGGCCGCTGGTTCTCGTGCTCTCCTATGTCGGCTTCCTTGCCGGCTTTCGTGAGAGCGGGGTACTAAATCCCTTGGTCGGCGGGCTGCTCGGTGGCGTGGTCGCCGCCTGGGCCACCTTCATCCCGAGCTTCATCTGGATCTTCGCCGGCGCTCCCTACATCGAGCGGCTGCGCGGCAACCGTCTCCTCAGTGCAGCCCTGTCGGCCATCACCGCCGCCGTGGTCGGCGTCATCCTCAATCTCGCCGTCTGGTTCGCCCTGCATGTCATTTTTGCGCGCGTGGAGCCGGTGGAGCTTGCAAGCCTCGGGCCGATCGCGCTGGCCGTTCCGCTGCCGGTCTGGTCCTCGCTGGACTGGCAGGCTCTGGTCATCGCCGTCATTGCCGCCGTCATGATCTTCCGCTTCCATCTCGGCATCGGCAAGACCCTGATCGTGGCAGGTCTGCTAGGGCTGGCGGCCCGTTTCCTTCTCTGACGCCGAAGGCAAAGGCTGCCAATTTCGGGCGTCGCGACGCTTGCCCCTTGCCTTGCCGCCCGTCCTTTGCCATGTCACCGGACACACATTCAGCAGTCAGGACAGATGATGACCCGCAGCATTACCACCCTCGGCGACGTGACCGACGCTTACGACGTCATTCTCTGCGATGTCTGGGGCGTGCTGCATAATGGTATCGACGCCTTCCCGCTGGCGGGCGAAGCCCTGACGGCCGCCCGCGAAAAGGGGCTCACGGTGGTGCTGATCACCAATTCGCCGCGGCCGGCCATCGGCGTCATCCCGCAGCTCCGCGCCATCGGCGTGCCCGATAGTGCTTATGACCGCATCGTCACCTCGGGCGATGTCACCCGCACCCTGATCGCCGCCGGTCCGAAGAAGGTCTACCTGCTCGGCCCCGAGCGCGACCTGCCGCTCTTCGATGGCCTCGACGTCGAGGTGGTGTCGAAAGAAGAAGCCGATTGCGTCGTCTGCACGGGCTTCTTCGATGACGAGGTGGAGACACCGGAAGACTACCGCGACATGCTGACCGACTTCGTTGCCCGCCGGGTGCCGCTGATCTGCGCCAATCCGGATCTGGTCGTCGAGCGCGGCCACCGCATCATTCCTTGCGCTGGCGCGGTCGCTGCCTTCTATACGGAACTCGGTGGCGAAACCCGCATTGCCGGCAAGCCGCACAAGCCGATCTATGAAGCGACGCTTGCTGCTGCCCGCGAAGCCCGCGGCGATTTCGACAAGTCCCGCGTACTCGCCATCGGTGACGGCATGCCGACCGACGTCAAGGGCGCCGTCGATGCAGGCCTCAATCTTCTCTATATTTCGGGCGGCATTCACGCCGCCGACTATGCGACCAATAACGTGACCGACGAGGCGCGGCTCAAGCTCTTCCTCGACCGCGAGAAGGTCGCGCCGCAATTCTGGATGCACAGGCTGGCATGAGGCGCAGGCAGCGATGACCGTCTTTCACCGCAACGAAAAGAAGGAGCCGCTGCCCGATGCCCTGCGCGGCGGCGTCGTGGCGATCGGCAATTTCGACGGCGTGCATCGCGGCCACCAGGCTGTGTTGAACCGGGCCTTGGAGCGGGCAGAGGCGCTCGGCGTGCCTGCCTTGGTCCTGACCTTCGAGCCTCATCCACGCACCGTCTTCAATCCCGACCAGCCGGTTTTCCGATTGACGCCACCATCCTTGCGGGCCCGCATCCTGGAGGCGATGGGCTTCCATTCCGTCATCGAATATCCCTTCGATCGGGAATTTTCCCAGCGCTCGGCCGAAGACTTCGTCGAAGCGATCCTGCGTGACTGGCTGGGTGCCCGTGAAGTCGTCACCGGCTTCGACTTTCATTTCGGCAAGGGCAGGGAAGGCGGCCCCGCCTATCTCATGCAGGCTGGCGGCCGCCATGGGTTCGGCGTCAGCCTCGTCGATGCCTTCCGCGACGAGGGCGCCGAGGTCGTGTCCTCGAGCCGCATCCGCGGGCTGATCGCTGAGGGGGATGTCGCTGAGGCTGCCGGTCTCCTCGGCTATCGCTTTACGGTCGAGGCCGAAGTCATGAAGGGCCAGCAGCTCGGCCGCACGCTGGGCTTTCCAACCGCCAACATGCATCTGCCACCGGAAGCCACCCTGCGCCCCGGCATCTATGCGGTCCGCTTCCGCCGCCCCGACGGCATTATTCGCGATGGTGTCGCGAGCTTCGGCTATCGCCCGACCGTCACCAGCAATGGCGATCCCTGGCTTGAAACCTTCATCTTCGATTTCTCCGGCGATCTCTACGGCGAGATCTGTTCCGTCTCGCTCTTCGGTTTCCTCCGCGACGAGTGGAAGTTCGACGGCCTCGATCCGCTGGTTGCCCAGATTCACAAGGATGCGGACGAGGCGAGGGCGCTGCTCTCGGGCGTCACGCCGATCGGACCACTGGACGCTGCCATCGCCTTCTGACGGTCGGCGACCGATACCAGTGTCTTTACACATTCCTGACGTGTGACCGCAGCTTTCCCAATCGAAGGCTGACCTTGCCGCGCATATTTTCTTGTTCGTCAACCGAGTGGTCGGCGCGACGGGTGAAGCCTTGAGGCTCCCGCGACCGATCCGATCGAGGATCGAACATGCAGACGAGCATTTTCCGAAATGGCCAGCCCCTGACGGTCGATGAACGCATCGACGAGTTGAAGGAGCGACTGGCCGAGCTTCCCAAGGCAGGAGAACATCACATCTGGGAAGCCTTCACGCTTCTGGAAACGCTGTCGACCTGCCGACAGGATTCCCGCGACCGCCGTTATTTTCGCGAGGCCATGGACACCGGCGCTTATCTAGAGGCTCTCCTGTTCCTGCTTTCGCGGGCACGTCCTGCGCTCGAACTGCAGCATCTGAGTTTCTCCGGCAGCCTATGGTCGTGCCGGGTCGCCGCGAGCGACAGCGACCACTCCCTTTGTGGCGCAGGCATGCATCCGGACCGTTGTGCAGCCATCCTCCTGGCACTCGTTTCCGCTTCCTGTGGGCGCGGCGCGAGGTCCCTTCATGCCTGACATGCGAGGCTGGCCCGAAGGTTTTTACACCGATCTCGTCACACCGTTTCGAAACGGTGCGGTCGATCTCGCAGGCTTTGCGAAACTGCTGCAGATGCAGCGCGATCAAGGCGTCACCGGCGTCGTCGTTGCCGGCCTCGCCGGGGAAGCGACGTCGCTCACCCAGGCGGAGCGTTCAGACCTGGTGTCGATGGCGATTTCCTGCGTCGGGCGTGAAGTCCGCGTGATTGCCGGTGTCGGGACCCATTGTACCCGATCGAGCATAGAGCAGGCACAACAGGCCGAGGCTTTGGGCGCGCATGCCCTGCTGGTGGTGCTCCCCTATTACAGCAAGCCGACCATGCAGGGCGTGGCCGCTCATATCGCGGCGATCCGTGACGCCGTCAGGCTCCCGATCCTAGTGGCCGACGCGCCGGCCCGCACCGGCATTCGCGCCAGCCACGACCTGCTTGCCGCACTTTCACGCATGCCGGGGATCGCCGGTCTGGTCGATTACGGTGCTGACCTGGGGCGCTTGGCGGAGCATCGGCACACCGAAGTCTCGCCACTCCCTCATCTCTGCGGCAATGATCTTGCCGGCTTGCCCTTCGCGGCTTCGGGAGGGGTCGGCGCGGTCTCGCTTGCAGGCAATGTTGCGCCGCGTCTTGTGGTCTCGCGACACCATGCGCTGTGCCGATCCAATCCGCATGCGGCGGTTTCTCTCAACCAGAAACTTCTGCCCTTGTGTCTGGCACTTGAGCGCGAGCATTCGATCGTCGCCACCAAGTTCGCCCTGTCGCGCAGGCTTGGCATCAGCCCCGAAGTGCGACTGCCCCTCGTATCCCTGGAGCCGGAGGCAGAACGAGCCCTGCTGTGTGCCCTTCAGGATCTGGACGACCTAGCCCTGCGCCGCAGGGTCGCCTGAGACTTCATCTTCCATATCTTCAAAGGAAACCACCATGTTCCGCTCATTCCATGCAAGTCTTTCGAAGAGCCGGCCGGCGCGCTTCACGGTCGGGAGAGATCACCACGGCTGGTGGGTCGTCCGTGACGACGCCGGTCTGGTCGGCGGCCTTTTCTGCAACAAGGACGCCGCCCTTCATTTCGCACAGGACGAGTGCGCCCGCTCCGCCAGCGCGTTGCGCATCGCGCCGCGCTCGGAATGTGTCGAGCTCGAAAACGTCACGGATGACAGATAGGCGGCGAAGGACACTTGGCCGGACGCCTGCTGATCGGCTTTCGGCACCGCTCTCGGTGTCTGCCAGCAGCCTATTGGCGGCATTCACGGTTTTCCCCGGGCTTGACCCTTGCCCTCGATATTTTCCCGTCTAGGCTGCGGATTAATCCTTCATATCCAAATATCGTGATTTAATCCGTCATCGTTCATCGAGAGTGTGCCGAGCCGATGTTAGACGTGGTGACCGTCCTTACCTACAATGCGGTGATCAACCTCGCAGTGATGATCGTCGCCACGATCGCCTGGGCACGTAGTCCGCGGCAGAAGGAGATTGTCTTCTGGGCCCTCGCGGCCTGGGCCATGGTCATCGGCACCATCTGCTCGAGCCTGACGGAACACGTTCCCTACAATATTCTCGCCTATGTCGGCGGCTTGATCTATGTCGCGCGCACCGGGCTCATTCGCCTCGGCTTCAAGGAATTCTACGGCCAGCCCTATCGTCTGTGGCACGCCTTCAGCATTGCCGTCCTTGTGAGCACGGCCATGGCCCTGGCTGAGGTGCTGGAGGATCCGACCCCGGTGCGCGTTTCTTTGGTCTATCTCGGATCGGCCCTCAACATCGGGCTCGGCGCTCGGGACCTCTGGCGCGGAAAGCCAGGGGAACGACTTCCATCCGGACGTCTCGCCGCCGCGGTTTACGCGGCCTATGCGCTGGCAAGCCTCGTGATTGCTCCGCTTCCCATCCTCTATCCGATCGAGTTCGTCGGACGAACCCCGGTCTCCGAATGGCTGACCTATACCAGCATGCTGCTTTTGGTCTTCAACCTGCTGGCCTTCCTGATGGCCATGGTGCTGAAGCTCGAGCGGGGCGGCGAGATCCAGCGACAACTGGCCGAGCGCGACCACCTGACCGGTCTCGTCAATCGCCGCATGTTTCTGCATCAGGCAGCAGGGCTTTCCACGAAGGCAGGCACTGCCATCGCAGTCCTCGATCTCGATCATTTCAAGCGGATCAATGACACCTATGGCCACAAGGGCGGCGATGATGCGCTCGTGCAGTTCGCCGAACGGGCATCCAGGCTGCTGCCGGCAGACGCCGTCTTTGGCCGTCTCGGGGGCGAGGAGTTCGGTATCTGCCTGCCCGGCCAGGACCACGCCTCTGCCTGGAGCACGATCAATGCCGTTCGCCTGGCGATCGAAGCCGAGGACATGCACTCCGACCACCACCGCTTTCGGCTGACCTTCTCCTGCGGCTTAGTGGTGACAGACGGATCAGACCGAAGCCTTGATGCCTGGATGGCCGAGGCCGATGCCGCGCTCTATGCGGCGAAGGATCAGGGCCGCAACCGGGTCGTCCTCCACGAAACCGCCCCTTTGAACGTCGAGTCATCTGCGACGCATCTGGAAGCACTGGTGCTTGCCGACTGGGAAGACGCAGCGCGCCTGTCGGCCTGACCGGCACCGCTGCGCGCCAATCAAGGCGGCTTGACGCTGCCTCCGCATTGAGACCTAGTGCCAACGAGCAAATCACCTGAGACAGCCCGAAAGGCACCCCATGGCCATGACGCCGCGCAGACCCGTGAACCCCAAGGATGCCGCAGAAGCCCTGTTCAAGCCGGTCAAGAAGCCGGCAGCCCCGGTGGTCGAACGCCGCGCCGCGCCCGAGGTCAAGGAGCTCGTCTCGATCAAGCTCGACAGTGCTGTCATCGAACATTTCCAGAAGGACGGCCCCGGCTGGCAGGACCGTATCAACGACGCCCTGCGCGCGGTCGTAGAGGCAGACGGCGGCGAGTAAAACGGGCGGTCTTATCAATCGCGGTCGGTCGGTGGCCATTGCCGTGACGTGTGGACAATCGCGAGGATTGCGAGCTGGCCGTTAGTCACCTCATAGATGAGGCGATAGCTGGGATGCGGCAGAAGTTCGCGGGTGCCAAGGACTAGGCCGATTTTGCCGGAATGGGGAAACTGGCCAAGCTGAATGGAGGCCTGTTCGAAGCTCTGGTCGACGGACAGTGCGGCCAGCGGATTCTTCGCCACGAGGTAGTCGAAGATGGAAGCGCGGTCACGAATGGCCTGGCGCGTCCATCGAACGATCATGAGCGGCTCGCCTTGAGAGCCAGTTCCCGTCGCTCAGCAAACATCCGTTCCGCATCGTCCGCCGCGACCACCTCTCCAGCAGCCAAGTCTTGGCGGCCACGCGCGACCTTAGCCGCAACAAACGCACGGTAGCCGCTAGCGACCTTCTGGCGCTCGACATAATCCTGCACCATCTCCCGCAGGACTTCGCTTTCTGACGTTTGTGCGGATGAAACCGCCGCAGCAAAATCATCGGCGAGCTTGGCGTCGAGGTCGATCTGGAGCTGCGCCTTGCGTGTCATGCCGTCTCCGCCCTGATCCTGTGTGGCCCGCTGACATGGGGTGTTGAACACAGTCTAGGCATGTCCCGTCGACCTGTCCATCTCGCCCATCTTGCCCCTTCCTTTTGGCGCGAAAAACCCCTAAAGAACGCGGCCATGACGTATCTTTCGGCGGCCCGGATCATTCGAATTATTGGCCCGGCCCTCCCGGCGGCTTGAAGAGCTGCGGGAAGGTCCGGGTTTTTGGCGTTGGGTTAGAAGCCCCGCGCCCGCTTGCCGCCAATCCATGACATAATTCCGCGACCGCTTGAGGTCGCCCCATCCGATGGCTGATCCATGACCGATACCCCTGAGAAGATCGATTATTCCAAGACCCTCTATCTGCCCGAAACAGAATTCCCGATGCGCGCCGGCCTTCCGCAGAAGGAGCCGGAAATGGCGGCGAAGTGGAAAGAGATGGGTCTCTACAAGAAGCTCCGCGCCTCGGCTGCCGGCCGCGAGAAATTCGTCCTGCATGACGGTCCTCCCTATGCCAACGGCAACATCCATATCGGCCATGCGCTGAACAAGGTGCTGAAGGACGTCATCACTCGTTCCTTCCAGATGCGCGGCTTCGATAGCAACTACGTGCCGGGCTGGGACTGCCACGGCCTGCCGATCGAGTGGAAGATCGAGGAAAAGTATCGCGAAAAGGGCAAGGACAAGAACGAGGTTCCGGTCAACGAATTCCGCCAGGAATGCCGCGAGTTTGCGCAGGGCTGGATCAACATCCAGTCCGACGAGTTCCGCCGTCTCGGCATCGAGGGCGATTTCGACAATCCGTACACGACCATGGCCTTCCACTCCGAAGCCCGCATCGCCGGCGAACTACTGAAGATCGCCATGTCCGGCCAGCTGTATCGTGGATCGAAGCCGATCATGTGGTCGGTCGTCGAGCGCACGGCGCTGGCGGAAGCCGAAGTGGAATATGCCGAGGTCGAGAGCGACACGATCTGGGTGAAGTTCCCGGTCTTCTTCGTAGCCCGCGATGGCGACAAGATGACTGACTTACTCAGCGCCTCCGTCGTCATCTGGACGACCACGCCCTGGACTATCCCCGGCAACCGCGCGATCTCTTACTCCTCGAAGATCGAATACGGCCTCTACGAGATCACCGAAGCAACCAATGACTTCGGCCCGCAGCCGGGCGAAAAGCTGATCTTCGCCAAGCGCCTTGCCGAAGACGCAGCCACCAAGGCCAAGGTGACCTTCAAGCTCGTCCGCGACTTGACCGGTGGCGAACTCGGCGCCATCACCTGCGCCCATCCGCTGGCTGACATGGGTTACACCTTCGCCGTCCCTCTCCTCGACGGCGACCACGTCACCGACGATGCCGGTACCGGTTTCGTCCACACGGCCCCGTCGCACGGCCGCGAAGACTTTGAAGCCTGGATGGCGAACGTCCGCCAACTCGAAGCCCGTGGCATCGACGTGAAGATCCCGTTCCCGGTCGATGATGCGGGCTTCTACACCGAAGACGCCCCCGGTTTCGGCCCGTCTGCTGAAGGTGGTGCAGCCCGCGTGCTCGACGACAACGGCAAGAAGGGCGACGCCAACAAGCGGGTCATGGATGCCCTGATCAAGGCGAACAACCTCTTTGCCCGTGGCCGTATCAAGCACGAATACCCGCATTCCTGGCGCTCCAAGAAGCCGGTCATCTTCCGCAACACGCCGCAGTGGTTCGTCTATATGGACAAGGACCTCGCCGACGGCACGACGCTGCGCACCCGCGCGCTCAACGCCATCGACCAGACCCGCTTCGTCCCCGCCGGCGGCCAGAACCGCCTGCGCGCCATGATCGAGCAGCGCCCGGACTGGGTACTTTCTCGTCAAAGAGCATGGGGTGTCCCGATCTGCGTCTTCGCCGATGCCGAAGGCAACGTGCTGCAGGATGAGAAGGTCAACGCCCGCATCCTCCAAGCCTTCGAAGTCGAAGGCGCCGATGCTTGGTTCGCCGAAGGTGCCAAGGAACGCTTCCTCGGCTCCGAGCACGACGGCGACAAATGGCAGATGGTCACCGACATTCTCGACGTCTGGTTCGACAGTGGCTCGACCCACACCTTCACGCTGGAAGACCGTCCCGACCTGAAATGGCCGGCCGATGTTTATCTCGAAGGCTCCGACCAGCATCGCGGCTGGTTCCATTCGTCGCTGCTCGAAAGCTGCGCCACCCGTGGCCGCGCGCCCTATAATGCTGTCGTCACCCACGGCTTCACGATGGCGGAAGACGGCCGCAAGATGTCGAAGTCGCTCGGCAACACGGTAACGCCGCAGGACGTGATGAAGGAATCCGGCGCCGATATCCTGCGCCTCTGGGTGATGAACACCGACTACTGGGAAGACCAGCGCCTCGGCAAGACGATCATCCAGACGAACATCGACAGCTACCGCAAGATCCGCAACACGGTTCGTTGGATGCTCGGCACACTCGCCCATGACCATGGCGACGAGATCGCCTATGCCGATCTGCCGGAACTCGAGAAGCTGATGCTGCATCGCTTGTCCGAACTCGATCAGGTCGTCCGCAAGGGCTACGACGAGTTCGACTTCAAGCGCATCGTCCGCGCTTTGAGCGATTTCGCCAATGTCGAGCTGTCGGCCTTCTATTTCGACATCCGCAAGGACACGCTTTACTGCGACGCCCCGTCGAGCCTGAAGCGCCGCTCGGCCCTCTTCGTCATCCGCAAGCTCTTCGACTGCCTGGTCCTCTGGTTTGCCCCGATGATGCCGTTCACCACGGAAGAGGCCTGGCTCTCGCGCGATCCGAAGGCCGAGTCGGTCCATCTCGAACAGTTCCCGGTGATCCCGGCCGACTGGTCGAACGAGGCGGTCGCCGAGAAGTGGAAGGGCGTTCGCGCCGTTCGCCGCGCCGTCACCGGTGCCTTGGAAATCGAGCGCAAGGAAAAGCGCATCGGCTCCTCGCTGGAGGCCGCCCCGGTCGTCCATGTCGGAGATGCGGATCTCCTGAAGGCACTCGACGGTCTCGACTTCGCTGAAATCTGCATCACCTCGGATATCTCTGTTGTCGCAGGTGAAGGTCCTGCGGAAGCCTTCCGTCTCGACGATGGCACCAAGGTCGCCGTCGAGCCTAAGCTCGCCGAAGGCACGAAGTGCGCCCGCTCCTGGAAGATCACCAAGGACGTCGGCTCGGACCCTGAATATCCCGATGTTTCGGCCCGCGACGCCCAGGCGCTGCGTGAGCTTGCGACACGCGGATAAGGAAATGTGACCGGATGATTTGCGCTTTTGCGGGTCATCCGGTAAAACTGCCTGAAATTGGCCGAAATCGACCGGCAGGGCTGGTCGCATGTATTCGGCACGACTGATGAAACTGCGGCGAGGCTGGTAGGCATTCATGAATTCGGCATATCTGTTCAGAGTTGGCCTCGGTCTCGTTGGCCTTATCGGCGTGACGTCGGGTCTCTCCGGCTGCGTCGGCAGCCCGACCTATGGCACCGACAAGACGGCAATGGAGCAGCTGGTGGATGACGTCGGCTCGGCCGTCTCCATCGCTCCGCGCGAAGCCGCCAACAAGGGCACCAAGTACAACCCGCGTCCGGACCTCGTGCTTCCCCCGGGCGGCACCCAGACCGCGGCGCTCGTAGCGCCGCAGGCATCTGTCGCCAGCCGCGAAAACAATCCGGAATGGGTGGAATCGCCGGAAGAGGCGCGCGAACGTCTCGTCGCCGAAGCCGACGCCAATGCCGACAATCCGCGCTATCGCTCGCCGCTGCTCGCCGGTTACGGCACGGCCGGCACCATGACCGAGACGCAGAAGTGGCAGGCCTTCCGCGACGCCCGCCAACTGCAGAAGGGCGCCTATCTCGACCAGCGCCGCCTTCTCTCCGACCCGCCGACCGAATATCGTCAGACCCAGGAAGTGGCATTGACCGATCTCGGCGAACCGGAACAGAAGAAGGAAAAGCGCCGCAAGAAGGAAGCCAAGGCTGCCCAGCAGAACAGCTCCTGGTGGATGCCGTTCCAATAAGCGCTTTTTGATCGCGAATTTTTCAGGGCAGGGCGGAAACGACCTGCCCTTTTGCTTGAGGTCTCGTCCATGCCTTTTTCCATTCGCCCTGCCACGCCCGAAGACGCCGCCACGATTCTCGGTTTCATCACGGAACTCGCCGTCTATGAGAAGGCGGGTCATGAGGTGGAAGCGACCGAGGAGACGATCCGCGCTTCGATATTCGGCGAGGGCTCGGTGACCGAGGCGGTGATCCTGGAGGCGGATGGTCGTTCGGCGGGATTTGCCGTCTGGTTCTACAGTTATTCTACCTGGCAGGCGAAGAACGGTCTTTATCTCGAGGATCTCTATGTCTCGCCGGATTACCGCGGCTCGGGTGCCGGCAAGATGCTCCTGAAACATCTCGCAGGCATCGCCGTCGAAAAGGGCTGCGGCCGCTTCGAATGGAGCGTGCTCGACTGGAACGAGCCGGCAATCCGCGTCTATGACGCCATCGGTGCCGAGCCGCAGACAGAATGGATCCGCTACCGCATGGCCGGCCAGACGCTCAGGGATTTCGCCGGCATCGACTGACCCGGCAAAGAGCCCCCGCTCTCATTCCTCGTTTTCGACCGTTCGCGCCACAAGCGCCATGTGCATCGCCTGCAAGGCGGGAGCGATGAAGGAGATCCACAGCAGCGCCATGTCGCGCTCGGCATGGTCGTGGCGTGAGAATACAAAGATCAGGCCGATCAGAGCAAGCATCAGCACGGGCGTCGCGGCGATCGCGACGAGCCGCGGCGCCCGCCAGTTGACGGTGCCGCTGGTCGACCATTGCATCGGCAAACGGTCCGCACCCGGCGCGACATTCCGATAGGCCCAGAACGCAATGCCGGCCATGCCGGCAATCGACAAGGTGAGCGCAACAAAGATCATCAGTCTCTCCTGTCCTGGAAGAAGCCCTTCAGCATATCGGCAGCCTCGCTCTCGCGAATGCCGGAATAGACTTCCGGAACATGGTGGCAGGTCGGCTGGTGGTAAAAACGCACGCCGTTCTCCACCGCGCCACCTTTCACATCCCCGGCAGCATAATAGAGTCGTCGGATCCGGGCAAAGGAGATTGCCGCAGCGCACATGGTGCAGGGCTCGAGCGTGACATAGAGATCGGCATCGACGAGCCGTTCGTCACTCAGCCTCGCGGCCGCACGTCGGATGGCGAGGATCTCGGCATGGGCCGTGACGTCGTTCATGGCCCGCGTCTCGTTGCCGGCTCTCCCCAGGATCTCGCCGTCGCGCACGACCACGGCACCGATCGGAACCTCGCCGCGGGCACCTGCCGCGCGCGCCTCCGCAAAGGCTGCCTCCATGAAGCCGTTTGTCTTCCCCATGCACGAACTTTCCACTTAACCCGAGCCGCGCGACCTGATACGACAGCCCAAACCACAGGCAAACAACAAATGACATTCAAAGACAAGTCCAAGCGTCCGGCGGGCAAGCCCTCCGACCGCAGCGGCAAGCCGCAAACCAGAAAACCGTCCGCAGCCTCCGCAGACAAGACCGCGTCGAAGCCCGTCCGTGCGCCGCGCGCCGAGGCACCGGCCGGCGACGAGACCATGAAGCCCGAGCGCATTTCCAAGCTGCTCGCCCGCGCCGGCGTTGCATCGCGTCGCGATATCGAGCGCATGATCATGGAAGGCCGCGTGGCCGTGAACGGCAAGGTGCTCGAAACACCCGTGCACAACGCGACGCTGGCCGACAAGATCGAGGTCGATGGCCAACCGATCCGTGGCATCGAGCGCACCCGTCTCTGGCTCTACCACAAGCCGGCCGGTCTGGTGACGACCAATTCCGATCCGGAAGGCCGCTCGACGGTGTTCGAAAACCTGCCGGAAGAACTGCCGCGCGTCATGTCGATCGGCCGCCTCGACATCAACACCGAGGGCTTGCTGCTCCTCACCAATGACGGTGGCCTCGCCCGCGTGCTCGAACTGCCAACCACCGGATGGCTGCGCCGCTACCGCGTGCGGGCCTATGGCGAAGTCGACCAGCCGGCGCTCGACGCGCTCAAGGAAGGCATCGCGGTCGACGGCGTGCTCTACGGCGCGATCGATGCGACGCTCGACCGCAAGCAGGGCCACAATGTCTGGATCACCATGGGTCTGCGCGAAGGCAAGAACCGCGAGATCAAGAACGTGCTCGGCGCGCTCGGCCTCGAGGTCAACCGCCTGATCCGTGTCTCCTACGGTCCCTTCCAGCTCGGCGACCTGCCCGAAGGCAAGGTCCAGGAAGTTCGTGGCCGCATGCTGCGCGACCAGCTCGGCCCCCGCCTGATCGAGGAATCCAAGGCCAATTTCGACGCGCCGATCTATGCCCATGGTGTCGAAGTCGACGAGGAAGAGGCTGCCGCCGCTGGGAAGAAGCCTGCCCGCGAGGCAAAGCCCGAATGGGGCCGTGAGGAGCGGCCGACGGACAAGAAGCGCGCTGCACCGAAGGACTGGTCCGACAAGGGCGACCGCCGCGAGCGTGCGCTCGGACGCCTCGACACCCGTCGCGACGATGGCAAGCCCAGCGACAAGTTTTCCGACAAGTTCGCCGACAAGCCGAAGCGCCCGGCGGGCAACACGAAGGGCCGCACCGCCAATGTCTGGATGGCGCCCGGCGCCCGTCCGCTCGGCGAAAAGGCGGCAGCTGCCGCCGCCCGCCGCAAGCCCGATCCGCGTGGGCCCAAGCCCGCTGAACGTTTCGACGACCGTCCGACCTCGACCGTTCAGATTACCCGCGCCCGCGACGAAGAGGGCGATTGGATCCGCGCCGACGGCCCTGATCAGAAGCCTGGCGGCCGTGGTGGTGATCGCGGTGGTGACCGTGGTGGAAAGCCGGGTGGCTTCGGCGCCCGTCCGCCCCGCCGTGACGGTGACGATCGTGCGCCCCGCCGTGAGGGCTCCGATCGCGGCCCCAAGCGTGATTTCGGTGATCGTGCCGAACGTGCACCGCGCCGGGAAGGTGAAGACCGTGGCCCGCGCAAGGACTTCGGCGACCGCGGCCCCCGCAAGGATTTTGGTGATCGTGGCCCTCGCAAGCCTTTCGGCGACAAGCCGGATCGTCCGCGCACGGAACGGTTCACGCCGGATCGCGCCCGTGACGACCGGCCCCGTGATGACCGCCCTCGCGACGCCAGACCGCGTGATGACCGTCCCCGCGATGATCGTCCAAGGGGCGAGCGTCCGGCCGGCGACAGGCCTTTCGGCGACAAGCCGCGCGGCGCCAGACCTGCGGGCGACCGCCCCTTCGGCGATCGACCGGCGGGTAAGTCCTCTGGCAAACCCGCGGGTAAACCCTCTGGCAAGCCGGCAGGAAAGAGCTTCGGCGGCAAACCCGGTGGTGGCAAAAGCTTTGGCGGCAAGCCAGGCGGTCGTCCCGCCGGCGGCCCGCGCACCGGTGGTCCGGGCGGCAAACCCGCTGGCGGCAGCCGCGGTGCGCCGAAGGGCAAGAGGTAAGCCCGCATGCGCATCGTTGGCGGTGAGTTTCGTGGCCGCACGCTGGCCACGCCCAAGTCCAATGACATCCGGCCGACCGTCGACCGGACGCGGGAAAGCCTGTTCAACATCCTCGCGCACGCCCATCCGGGCGTGCTCGACGGCACCCGCATCCTCGACCTCTTCGCCGGCACCGGTGCCGTCGGCATCGAGGCGCTGTCGCGGGGTTGCAAGTCCGCACTCTTCGTCGAAAACAGCGTCGAGGGCCGAGGCCTGCTCTGGGAAAACATTGATGCCTTCGGCCTGCATGGCCGCGCCCGCATGCTGAGGCGCGACGCCACCGATCTCGGCCCTTCCAACAACATCGAGCCCTTCGAACTGGTCTTCGCCGATCCGCCTTATGGCAAGGGTCTCGGCGAGAAGGCGCTACTGTCGGCTCATCAGGGCGGCTGGATTGCGCCAGGCGGCCTAGTCATCCTCGAAGAGCGCGGCGATGTGCAGGTTTTCCTCGATCCGGTTTTCGCCTTCCTGGAAGAGCGCACCTTCGGTGACACGAAAATGTACTTCTTTTCCTATAGGCCAGCCTGATCCCCGAAACGGAGAAAAGCTGGCCCATGGATCTCGTCGCTGAAACCCCGATCCCGTCAACAGCCGCGAAGGCCGATCCGACCATTGGCCTCGCACTCGGGGCAGGGGGCGCACGCGGCTTTGCGCATATTCCGGTCCTCGAGGTCTTCGACGAACTCGGCATCAAGCCCGCCCTGATCGCCGGTTCCTCGATGGGTGCGATCCTCGGCGCCGGCTACGCCGCCGGCATGAGCGGCCGCGACATCAGGGACTATACGCTGGAACTCGCTGATAACAGGGGCCAGGTCCTCAACCGCTTCTGGAGCCTGCGCCCGGCCAGCATCCGTGCCCTGGGCGGCTTCCGCCTCGGCCAGTTCAACCTGCCGCGACTGCTCCGCGCCTTCCTGCCACCTGATATCCCCCAGGATTTCGCCGACCTGAAGCTCCCGCTGACGGTCATCGCCACCGATTACTACGGGCAATGCGAGATGGTGCGCAGCGAGGGCGATCTCTACGAGGCGCTGTCCGCCTCGGCCGCGATTCCTGCGCTCTTTGCACCTGTCACCATCGACGGCCGGCTGATGATCGACGGCGGTATCTTCAACCCGGTGCCTTACGATCACCTCGTCGGCAAGGTCGACATCATGCTCGCGGTCGACGTGATCGGCGCGCCGGAAGGCGACGGCACGCTGGTGCCCAACCGCATCGACAGCCTTTTCGGCGCCTCGCAGCTGATGATGCAGTCGCACATTGCCCTGAAGATGAAGATCTGCCAGCCGGACATCTACATCCGGCCGGAGATCAACAGCTACAAGGTGCTCGACTTCTTCAAGGCCCGACAGATCCTTGAGATCTGCGACCGGATGAAGGAACCGCTGAAGCGGGATCTCACGGCCCGCATCGAGGATTTCGTCCGCCGCTGAGCAATCAGGCCGCGGGTGCCTGCGGTTCGGGTTCGACGGCCTGGATCGGCTTCTTCGGCTTGATCAGCGGCTCGGGCACCGGCCGCTTGTGCATCAGTTCGCGACCCGCAAGAATGCCCTCTTGCGCCTGCAGTCTCAGACGCTCCTCGTCGCGGCGGCGGATGTCTTCGCCGATCTCGTAAGCCTCGTCCTCGCTCGCGCCGAGCCCCTCCAGCGTGCGCCGCCCGAAAAGCAGCCCGGACTCGAAGGTCTCGCGCAACTCGTATTCCACGTCACGGGCCCTGAGCTCCAGGCTGTGGAGCCGGTCATAGGAGCGAACGAACAGGCGCACATCAGGATATTCCGAGCGAATGAGATCGACGATCTTGTCGGTGATGTCCTTCCTGTGCGTGCAGACCGCGACGATTTTCGCCTTTTCGATCCCGGCCGCTCGCAGCATGTCGAGCCGCGTGCCGTCGCCGAAATAGATGCGGAAGCCAAAGGTCGCGGCCTGGCGCACGCGATCCGGGCTGTAGTCGAGAATCGTGACGTCCCTCCCACTGGCGAGCAGGATCTGCGCCGCGATCTGGCCGAAGCGGGAGAAGCCGACCATCAGTACATCCGATCCGGCCCCTTCGAAATCCTCGTCCATCTCCTCCATGTCCGACGTCTCCCTTGCCAGCAGGCGCTGGCCGATCAGTGCGGTGAGCGGCGTGAACGCCATCGACAATGTCACGATGGAAATGAGCAGGGATGATTGCGCAGTGCTGAAAAGCCCGGCGGCAGCGGCCGTGGTGAAGAGCACGAAGCCGAATTCGCCGCCCTGGGGCAACAACATGCCGATACGAATGGCGTCGTTGTGAGAGGAGCCGGAGACGCGGCAGATCGCATAGATCACCAGTGCCTTGACCGCCATCAGCACAGGCATTGCGATTGCGATCAGAGCCATGTTGTCGACAATGACCTGCAGCTCCATCGATAGCCCGACGGCGATGAAGAAGAGCGCCAGCAGAAGCCCGCGAAAGGGTTCGATATCGGCTTCCAGTTCGTGACGATAGGAGGATTCGGCCAGCATGACACCGGCAAGGAAGGCGCCCATGGCCATGGAGAGGCCGGCCACTTGCATCACATAGGCCGATCCCAGAACGACGAAGAGGGCGGCTGCGATCATCACCTCACGTGCACCGGTCCGGGCGATGATCTGGAACATCGGTGTCAGCAGGTACCGACCGGCGAGGATCATGCCGATCACAGCGCCCACCGCAATTCCGATTTCCAGCACAGGTGACTGCTGAGCTTCTCCGCCTTGCGAGCTCAGGACCGTGACCATGGCGAGCAATGGCACGATGGCGAGGTCCTGGAAGAGCAGGATCGAGAAGGAGCGTTGCCCATAGCGGCTGTTCATGTCGCCATAGTCTTCCAGCAATTGCAGGGCAAAGGCGGTCGACGACAGCGCCAGGCCGAAGCCGGCGACCAGTGCCCCGCGCCAGTCCAGAAGACCCGCCGCATAGACCAACGCCGTCACGACGAGACCCGTCAGCACGACCTGACTGGTGCCCAGCCCGAATATGTCGCGCCGCATGTGCCACAAGCGGCTGGGCTTGAGTTCCAGCCCGATGATGAAGAGCAGCAGGACGACGCCGAGTTCGGCAACGGCGAGGATCTCGCCGGAGCCGCCGATGAGGTGCAGGACAGGGCCGATCACGACGCCTGCCGCGAGATAGCCGAGCACGGTCCCGAGCCCCAGCTTGCGGAAGATCGGTGCTGCGATGACCGCCCCACCGAGAAGAAGCAGCGGTTGGGCAAACAGGGCTTCGGTTGCGCTGGCCAAGGGTATTCTCCTCGTTTTCCGGGATCGAGCGGACTGGAATGGAACCTATGCCGGGCTCGTGAACGGAAAAGCCCGAACCGCCCTTGATGCCCCTTGTAAGGCACAATAAATGGAGCGGGAAGGAAAGGCCAACCCATGCCCCATCAAATCGATTCCGCCAACCTCCTCGAACGCGCCGAACAGCTCGTCGACCTCGCCATCAAGGCGGGTGCCGACAAGGCTGATGCCGTGGTGGTGCGTTCCCGTTCCAAGGGCGTCAGCGTGCGCCTCGGCAAGGTCGAGTCGACCGAGGCCTCCGAGAGCGACGACTTTTCGCTGCGCGTCTTTATCGGACGTCAGGTGGCCTCCGTCTCGGCCAATCCCGGCTTCGACCTCACGGCGCTGGCCGAGCGTGCCGTCGCCATGGCCAAGGTCTCGCCGGAGGATCCCTTTGCCGGCCTCGCCGACGAGAGCGATCTCGCCCGTAACATTCCTGATCTTCAGCTTTTCGATGACACCGAAGTGTCGAGTGATCAGCTGCGCGAGAGCGCGCTTGCCATGGAAGAGACGGCCCGCGCCGTCAATGGCGTCAGCAATTCGCTCGGCGCCGGCGCGTCCGCTGGCATGGGTGGCCTGGTGCTCGTCACCTCGCACGGTTTTTCCGGCAGTTATGCCGGTTCGCGCTTTTCCCGCTCGGTCGGTGTCATCGCCGGCGAGGGCACCAAGATGGAGCGCGACCATGACTATGACAGCCGCCTCTATTTCGCAGAGCTGGACAGCGCGGAAGACATCGGTCGCCGCGCAGCCGAGCGCGCCATCCGCCGCCTGAACCCGCGCCAGGTCCCGACGGCCTCTAACCTGACCGTCGTTTTTGACCCGCGTGTCGCCCGCGGTTTCGCGGGCACGATCGCCGGCGCCATCAACGGCGCCTCGGTCGCCCGCAAGACCTCCTTCCTGCGCGACAAGATGGGCCAGCAGGTGCTGAAATCGGGTCTCAACATCACCGACGATCCGCTGAAGGTTCGCGGATCCTCCTCGCGCCCCTTCGACGGAGAAGGCGTCTCCGGCAAGCCGCTGACGATGATCGAGGACGGCGTGCTGAAGCACTGGTTCCTGTCCTCGTCCGCCGCCCGCGAGCTGGGCCTGAAGACCAATGGCCGCGGCGTCCGCGGTGGGACCTCGGTCTCGCCATCCTCCACCAATCTCGCGCTGGAGCCTGGCGACATTTCGCCGGAAGATCTCATCCGCAATGTCGGCACGGGTCTCTACGTGACCGACATGATCGGCAGTGGCGTCGACATGATCACCGGGGAGTACAGCCGAGGGGCAAGCGGTTTCTGGATCGAGAACGGTGAGTTGACCTATCCGGTTTCCGAGATCACCATTGCGTCCAATCTCAAGGACATGTTCATGCGGATCACGGTGGCCAACGACATCGACCGCAAGTTCGGCGTCGCCGCTCCCACACTCGCCATCGAGGGCATGACCCTTGCCGGACTCTGATAAAAAGCAATCGGGTCCCGCCCAGCCGCGCTTCGACTGGCAGTCGGATCTCGCCCTGATCACCGAGGCGGCCCGTGAGGCCGGCAAGGTGGCGATGGCCCATTTCGGCCAGTCGCCGGAGGTCTGGTGGAAGAACGAGGGCCGCTCGCCGGTCAGCGCCGCCGACTATGCCGCCAATCGCATTCTGGAGGAGATCCTCCGCCACGCCCGGCCGAACTACGGCTGGCTCTCCGAGGAAACCGACGACGATCCCGCCCGCCTCTCCTGTGAGACGCTCTACGTCATCGACCCGATCGACGGCACGCGCGCCTTCCTCGCCGGCAAGGACACCTGGTGTGTGTCCGTCGCAGTCGTTCACAAGGGTGCGCCGGTGGTCGGCATCCTGGTGGCTCCCTCGCTCGGCGAGGAATTCACCGCCACGATCGATGGACCCGCCCGCATGAACGGCCAGGACATTGCCGTCTCCACGGCCGGCATCGAGGGCAGCCTCAAGGTCGCATCCGCTCAGGATATGGTCGCGAGCTTCAGCCCCCTGCTGCGACCCCGGATCGAACGCGTGGACCACATACCCTCGCTCGCCTATCGGCTGGCCTTGGTGGCAGACGGCCGCATCGACGCGACACTGGTCAAGAAGAGTGCGCATGACTGGGATCTGGCAGCTGCCGATCTCATCCTCGCCCGCGCCGGAGGATCGATCACCGATCTCGACGGACAATCACTGGTATACAACAGGGAAGACGTGACGCATCCGGTGCTCTGTGCAGCATCGGCCGACATTCTTCCGGCATTGCTGAAGAACATCTCCCGAATTCCCCGGAGTTGACCTTTGGGGCGAAATCGCGCAGATGGGGGACGACTATTTATGAATTGGACAGGGCAGCAAACATGACGGAAACCAACGAAAACAAGCAGCTTCTCCATCTGGTTTTTGGCGGTGAACTGTCGAGCCTCGAAGAGGTCCAGTTCCGTGATCTGAGCGCACTCGACATCGTCGGCATCTTCCCGGACTACGCCAGCGCCCTGGTCGCCTGGAAGGCGAAGGCCCAGGCAACGGTCGACAATGCGCATATGCGTTACTTCATCGTACACATGCACCGATTGCTGAACCCGTCGGACAAGTAAGTCGATGGACGGCGGTCCTCTGAAGACCGCCGTGGATGGCCCGCGAGGGTCACGTTTTGAACTCAGTCTTCTTGCATCTCTCACTTGTGGCGTAATAGCGCTTCCTGAACGGGCAGAATGGTATTGTCGATGAAGATTAGCAGGTTCGACCGATGGCACTGAGCGATGGCCTGGCCTCCTTTGCCTTGACGTCCTACGGCTGGTTGGGTCTTGCGGCTTACCCTCTGTCGCGACCCTTGCTGGCCTATCGTGCGGCCAAGGGCAAGGAAGACCGCGCACGCCGGGCCGAGCGCTTCGGCAATGCGAGCCTGCCTCGGCCTGCTGGTCCGCTCGTCTGGATCCATGCGGCAAGTGTCGGCGAGACCACGGCGGTGCTCGCCCTGATGCGGGAATTGCGGCGCCGCGACATTCACGTGCTTTTGACCACCGGTACCGTCACCTCCGCCGAGGTCGCGAAGAACCGGCTGGGAGACACGGTTCTTCACCAGTATGTGCCGCTCGACCTCCTGCCGCCCGTTCGCCGCTTCCTGGATTACTGGCAGCCGGACGTTGCCATCGGCGTCGAGTCCGAGATTTGGCCGACGACGCTGGCCGAGCTGCATCGCCGCCACATTCCCCAGATCCTCGTCAATGCCCGCATGTCCGATCGTTCCTTCGATCGATGGAAGCGCCATCCGGCGATCGCCGAAACGCTGTTCGGCAAGCTGGCGCTCGTCATCGCGCAGTCGGATCTCGATGCGGAACGTTTCCGCGATCTCGGCGCCTGGCCGGTCAGTGTTTCCGGCAACATCAAGGTCGACAGTGATGCGCCGCCCTGCGACGAACAGGTGCTGCAGCGCTATCGCCAGCAGATCGGCACGCGCAAGACCTGGGCTGCCATCTCCACCTTCGAGGGTGAAGAAAAGATCGCCTCCATGGTGCACAGGGCGCTGAAGGCCCATACCGGCATGCTCACCGTTCTCGTGCCCCGCCATCCCGAACGCAGCGACGAGATCGAGGCCATGCTGGTGGAAAAGGGTCTCGTCGTCGCCCGCCGCACGCGCGGCGATGTCATCACGCCGGAAACCGACGTGTTCCTCGGCGATACCATCGGCGAGATGGGCCTCTATCTGCGCCTGACTGAAGTCGCCTTTGTCGGCCGCTCGCTGTCCGCCGAAGGCGGCCAGAATCCGCTTGAGCCCGCCATGCTCGGCTGCGCCGTGCTGTCGGGTCCCCAGGTCAGCAATTTCCGCGAAAGCTACCAGCGGCTCGTGCGCAAGGGCTCGGCCCGCATCATCCGCGATGCCGAAATGCTCGCCAAGGCGGTTCATTTTCTGTTGAGCAATGAAGTGGCCCGTTCCAAGATGATCGATGCCGGTCTCGAAAGCATGCAGGAAATGCGTGGTGCGCTGTCTGCGACGCTGAAGGGGCTCGAACCTTATATCAGCCCGCTCTCGGTCAAGGCTAAACTCGAACCGCGTAGCGCCAGCCGGGGCTGACCCGTAAACCAGGATCTCTCCCCATGCATGAGAAGCCACGAATTGCCGGCATCCTCTTCGACAAGGACGGGACGCTGCTCGATTTCGACGCGAGCTGGGGACCGGTTAACCGCAAGGTCGCGCTGATAGCCGCCGATGGCAACGAGGCTCTGGCCGACAGCTTGCTCATCGCCTGCGGCATGGATCCGGTCACAGGTGCCATCGTGCCGGACAGCCTGTTCGCTTCTGCCAACACGGTCGAGATTGCCGAGGGCATGATCGCCGCCGGCTCGCCCTTTGCTCTCGATATCCTGGTGCCGAAGATCGACGATTGTTTTGCCGAGGCAGCACAGCTCTCGGTGCCGGTCACCGAACTCCAGCCCCTGTTCTCCAGGCTGCATGGCAAGGGCCTGCGTCTCGGTATCGCCTCCAGCGACAATGAGCGCTCCATCCGGGTTGCCGCCGAACGGTTCGGCATTCTGCCCTATGTCGATTTCGTCGCAGGCTATGACAGCGGCCACGGCAAGAAGCCGGAGGCCGGCATGGTGCTCGGTTTCTGCGCGGCAACCGGTCTCGCTCCGTCCGAAGTCGCCGTCGTCGGCGACAACAATCACGACCTCCATATGGGGCACAATGCCGGTGCAGGTCTCAAGATCGGCGTTCTCTCCGGAACCGGTTCGCGCGAGACGCTGACACTGCATTCCGACATGGTGCTCGCCGATATCACCGAGCTGGAAGCCGTCATCAACTGACAGTGGTCGTGCCATTTCGGCACGCCCATGCTTGACCGTCGGGCGCCGCAATGGTTCTTGTTGCGCCCATGGGATGGCGCCAGAGGGGCGCCGAGGACGGACAGGGACGAGAATGGTATCCGAGGCACCGCCTTTCTGGTGGACCAAGACCGGCTGGCAGGCGATCTGCCTTTATCCGCTCTCCTTCGTCTATGGCCGGATTTCCGGCGCCGTCATGCGCCATCGCCGCGGTCACGTCCTGCCGGTTCCCGTCATCTGTATCGGCAATTTCACCATCGGCGGTGCCGGCAAGACCCCGACCGCCATCGCGATTGCACGGGCCGCAAAGGCGAAGGGTTTGACCCCCGGGTTCCTCAGTCGCGGTTATGGCGGCTCCCTCGATGTCACCACTGTCGTTGATCCCCACCACCACCGCTCGACCGCCGTCGGCGACGAGCCGCTGCTGCTCGCCCGCGAGGCGTTGACGGTGACTTCCCGCCGCAGGGTGGCTGGGGCCGACAAGCTGGTGGCGGAAGGTGCCGACCTCGTCATCATGGATGACGGCTTCCAAAGCGCCCGTCTCCTGGTCGACTATGCACTGATCGTTGTCGACAGCATGCGCGGCATCGGCAATGGCTGGGTCGTGCCCTCGGGTCCCGTCCGTGCGCCGCTCGGCATCCAGATGCGCCAACTCGACGCGATCCTGAAGGTTGGCAAGGGCGACGCCGCCGACCAGTTCGTCCGAAAAGCATCACGCAGCGGTAAACCGGTTTTGGTCGCCAATGTCGTGCCGAGGGCTGGCGCGGATCTCGTCGGTCGGTCGGTATTGGCTTACGCAGGAATTGCCGATCCCAACAAGTTCTATCGCACGCTGCAAGAGCTCGGCGCCGTGATCGCCGACCGCCAGGACTTTCCCGACCACCATCACTTGGCCGAGGATGAAATCGCCGATCTGCTGACCCGCGCCGAAAGGCAGGGTCTGCAACTGGTGACCACGGCAAAGGACAGTGTCCGCCTGTCGGGCGGTCATGGAAGGTCAGGGGAGCTTCAGGACAAATCGAGGGTCGTGGATGTCGACATGGTCTTCGATGATCCGAAGGCGCCGGATCTGATCATCGACCGGGCGATCGAAGCTTGTCGGCGCAGGCGTCTGGGCAAGAAGATCTGAGGTTCAGCGCCGCTGGTTGGGCAGGGCGCCCGCCCGCTTTTCCGCTTCGAGCGAAGCGGCTGCATCCACGTAGGCTTCCTGCCGCGCCACGCTCCAGTAGCGGAGTTCGTCGACCATGACGGGCCGCCCGGTGATCGCGCAGGTGACGAATGTCCCCGGTGTCAGGATCTGGAAGTCGGCATCGAGATAGCGGATCTTGGCTTCGCGGTTGCCGCCGCCTTCGAAACGGTTCATCACTCTTCTCCTGCGCCGCGTGTCACGGAATTGCAATACAGCGCCCTCCGGGCGATTAAAAGATGGCTCGCGGTAAAACCTGGCACGCGGTCACTCAGCTACGCCCGAACAGCCGTTCGATATCAGAGAGCTTGAGCTCCACATAGGTCGGGCGTCCATGATTGCATTGGCCAGAGCCCGGCGTCTGCTCCATCTGCCGCAAAAGCGCGTTCATCTCCTCGACCCGAAGGCGCCGGCCTGATCGTACAGACCCATGGCAGGCCATGGTTGCGGCGACATGGTCCAGCTTGGCCGACAGCCGGTCGGCCGTATCCCATTCGGCGATCTCGTCGGCAAGGTCGCGCACCAGCTGCGAGGCATCCATTTCACCGAGCATGGCCGGTGTCTCGCGCACGGCAATTGCGCCGGGGCCGAAGCGCTCGATCGCAAGCCCCAGCTGCTCCAGGCTTTCCGCATGGACCATCAGCCGGTCGCAATCTTCTTCCGGCAGGTCGACGATGTCGGGAATGAGCAGTCCCTGCGAAGGCAGCCGGCGCCCGGTCAGCGCCTTGCGCATCTGTTCGAAGACCAGCCGCTCATGGGCGGCATGCTGGTCGACGATCACCAGCCCGTCTTCCGTCTGCGCCACGATGTAGTTAGCATGCACCTGCGCCCGTGCGGCCCCGAGCGGATAACTTGCGATTGCCTCGACCGAACCGCCGTGAGGGGCAGGGGTGGCCGGAGCCGGCTCGCTGCGGGCGGTCGGTACCGACAGGCTGTCGAACGCGACCTGCGCCGCCTCGGCAAAGCCACGTGCCGCAGGTGCCGCCGCAGCAGCAAAGCCGCCACTGAAGCTCGGCGCACTGCCGTAGAGCGGTCGGGACGGCGAATTGGCCGGTGACCAGGCCTGGGCCGGCTGCGGCGAGAACCCGGGACGGAAGGCGCGCAGCATGCCGCCGGCCCCCGTGGTCGCGGCCCGGTCGCCTTCTCTTTGCAGCGACTGCCGGATGGCACCCACGATGAGGCCGCGCACCAGCGCCGGATCGCGGAAGCGCACATCCGACTTCGCCGGATGCACATTGACGTCGACCAGTGCCGGATCGAGCGTCAGCGACAGCACGGCCACCGGATAGCGCCCCTGCGGGATCGTCTCGGCATAGGCACCACGGATCGCCGACAGGATCTGCTTGTCCTGCACCGGCCGCCCGTTGACGAAGGCATATTGATGGGCGGAATTGCCCCGGTTGAAGGTCGGAACGCCGGCAAAGCCGGTGAGCCGCACGTCCTCCCGCTCGGCGTCGAGTTCGATCGCATTGTCCTTGAAGTCGGCACCCAGAACCTGGGCGATGCGTGCCAGATGATCGTCGCCGGTGCCGGGGAATTCGAGCGTCGAGCGATCGGTCCCTGAGAGCACGAAGCGGATCGCCGGGAAGGCGATCGCCATGCGCTTGACGATCTCGGTGATCGCGCCTGCCTCCGCCTTTTCCGTTTTCATGAATTTGAGGCGCGCGGGCGTCGCGAAGAAGAGATCGCGCACCTCGACTGTCGTGCCCGGATTGGCGGCAGCCGGCCTGACATCGCCAACCTTGCCGCCGGTAACGGCGATCTCCGCACCGCTATCGGCCCCGGCAGGACGGCTGGTGATGGTGAGCTTCGCAACGGAGCCGATCGAGGGCAGGGCCTCACCACGAAAGCCGAGCGAGCGGATGTCGAAAAGCGTCTCGCTGAGCTTGGAGGTGCAATGCCGGCGAATGGCGAGCGCCAGATCCTCCGGCCCCATGCCGCAGCCATTGTCGATCACGCGCAGCAATGTCTTGCCGCCGCCCGCCGTCGCCACCTCGATCCGGGTGGCGCCTGCGTCGATCGCATTCTCGATCAATTCCTTCGCCGCACTGGCTGGCCGTTCGATGACCTCGCCGGCTGCGATCTGGTTGATGAGGGTCTCTGAGAGCTGCTTGATGTTCATCGGTCCATTTTCGCGGATTCGAGGCGCCGACGAAAGGTGAAATCGCGAGATATCACCGCTCATGCCCATCATTAAGCGGGCCTTAACGGAATGTCTCTAGTTTGAACAATGACTTGCAATGTCTCTTCAAGCAGGTCTGCTGGCAGCGGAATGAGGACACGGGCCGGAGTGCTCCTCGATTTCACCCCTGTCCGAAGGCTGCCCGGCATGCGTCCGTCATGGCATCGGCCCGATGCAATACTCGCTGCCATCAGCGGCGAGGTTCCCAGAGGCAGCAGTGTGACCGAGTTTCCACCGGCCCCCGGCCAGGACCAGAGACGTGAGGGGCCCGACAATCCGTCGACCGAAGCCTCGCTCGACGCTGCCCTGTTGGATTCAGTCTCGGAAGCATTCTCTGCCGCCTTCATCGTCTATGATCGGCACGACCATCTGATCTTCGCCAGCCGCAGTGCCCGTCAGTTCCTTCCCCTTCCGTCTGCCTTCTTCGCTCCCGGAACCCGCCTGAGGGACATTCTCGGCGCGGCATACGATACTGGACTTCGCCATGCGGCGAGCGGCCAGTCCGAGGCCATCTCGCTCAGCCGTGAGGAATGGCTGAATGGCCAGATTGCCGCCCATTGGAAAGAACGCTCGGAATTTCAGTCCACGTCCGATGGCAAGCGCTGGACCCGCTTTTCCAAACGCCGCCTCTCGTCCGGATTCGGCTTCTGCCTGATGAGCGATATCACCGAGCAAAAACGTCGCGAAGAGCAGTGGCGCGCCGACATCGAGCGTGTTCAGCTCACCGAAGAAATCCTCGACAATCTCGCCCATCCGGTTTTCGTCCAGGATCGCAATCTCCAGCTCGTCGCCGTCAACAAGGTGTTCTGTGCGGCGGTTTCCGTCGGCGCCGAAAATGCCCTTGGGGGGGCGATTTCCAATTTCTTCGAACCAGAGGTCGCCGCCCGGCTGCTGGCCGCCTCGCGCCATGTGCTCGAGACGGGGGTCACCTCGTCTCTCACTGTACCCATGCGACTCTACGGTGATCCACCGCGCCCGATCCTTGTTCATGTCCAGCGCGTGGGCAAACCCGGTCGATATCTCGTCGTGGCGAGCCTCGGCGAGGTGGGTACAACGGCAGACATTGCTCCGTCCGATCCGGTGGAAAATCTCGTCTCGTCTGATGGGAATGGTCGCGACCACGGCGTTGTCGACGGACGTCTCACCGGCCGCAAGGCCTTGCTCGTCACCGACGACCGCGAGTTTGAAGCGCGTGCGCTGGAAATTCTGCAGCTGCTTGGTCTCGACAGTTGCTGTGTGCGCGACGATCAGGAACTCGATGCCTTCCTGTCCGTCGCCCGGTCCGTCGGCGTGGTGGTCGATCTCGCGATCGTCGATGTCGATCTCGACATGCGCTGCCTGGAACTTCTTCAGGCGGTAGATGTCGACTACATCACCTTGCCGATTTCCGACATCGCCGGCGACCTTGCCTTCAGCGTGCTCGATCGCATGACCGCCCTCAGGGCCGACCCCGTGCCAGCGGACGACTGGGAAATTACCACGGACGATACGCCGTCGATGCCTGTCCGCGACGCGGGTGCCGAGGTGGGGCTCTCCGAAATCCGCAGCCACCACGTTCCATCGCCGTCCCCCACCCCTCCGTCGCCCTCCCACAAGTCGCCTTCCATGGTCCTCGTCGCCGAAGACAACGAGATCAACCAGATCGTCTTCTCGCAGATCCTCGAAGGTCTGGGCTATGCCTACCGCATCTGTGCAGACGGCGAGAGTGCAGTCCGTCTATGGGCAGAACTGCAGCCGGCGATCGTCTTGATGGACGTCACGCTTCCCGGCATCAACGGCTTCGAGGCGGCCCGCCGCATCCGGCAGATGCCGGAGGTGGGGCAGACGCCGACACCCATCATCGGCGTTCTCGCCCAGGCATTCGACCGCGACCGCGAAGCCTGCTTCGCCTCCGGCATGGACGATGTGATCCTGAAGCCGCTCAGCCCTGATGTCATCGAACAGGCAATCCGCCGCCTCGTGCCTGACATCGCCCGGCTCGCCTCCACCGCCTGATCACCCGATTTTTTGGGTGTCTGCGGCGCTTACTCCGCGCGTATCGATATGATTATTTTAATGTTTTAGACCCATTCTGGCACGCGTGATAGAACCGTACCAGGAAGCATGAATGGGTCCCGCCGGAATCGCCTTTGACCCGCAAGGCCAGGGCGACCAGAAGACGACAGGTTATACCGATCGATTGACCGGCCTCGGCAACCGCCACCGGCTGGGCGATAAGGTGCGCCAGCTTGCGGCCGACCGCGCGACAGATCCCGCGCCCTTCACAGTCGGTATCGTCAATCTCGACGGCTTCAAGCCGATCAACGATCTCTTCGGCCAGGCCGCCGGCGACGAAATCCTCTGCCAGGTCGCCCATCGCCTCAAGGCCTGCGTGCCGGACGGCGCGACCGTCACTCGTCATGATGGCGACGAATTCGCCATCGTGCTGCCACTGGTCTTCGAACGACTGGGTGCAGAACGCGCCGGGCAACTGATCAAGGACGTCCTCTCTGCCCCCTATGATCTCGGCGACCGCAACGTCCGCCTTTCCGCATCTCTCGGCTTTGCCGTCTATCCCTTTGCCGGCGAAGATTTCGAAGAGCTGATGAAGAGTGCCGAAACGGCGCTTTACCGCTCCAAGCGACGTGGCCGTGGCCAGATCACCGTCTATTCCCGCGAGATCGCCCAGGAGATGAAGCAGGCAACGCAGCTCGAACAGGCGTTGCGCAATGCCATCATCAACGACACCGTCGACGTGCATTTTCAGCCGATCGTGCGCCTGCGCGACAACCGCGTCGTCGGTTTCGAAGCACTTGCCCGCTGGATCGATCCCGATCTCGGCTTCGTCTCCCCGGCCGTCTTCGTGCCGCTCGCTGAAGAGCGCGGCTTTATCGATACGCTCTCCGAAACCCTGCTGCGCAAGGCTGCCGAAGCGACGCTCGCCTGGCCGCGCGATCTCTTCCTGTCCTTCAATCTTTCCTCGGTCCAGCTGATGGACCTCCGCACCTCGTTCAACACGCTGTCGATTCTCAACAGCGTCGGCTTCGATCCGCGCCGCCTGGAGCTGGAGATCACCGAAACGGCGGTGATGTCGTCTGCCGATACGGCCCGCCGCATCATCAAGGAGCTGAAGGATGCCGGCATCCGCATCTCGCTCGATGATTTCGGCACTGGCCAGTCGAGCCTCGGTCGGCTGCGCGAGTTTACCTTCGACAAGGTGAAGATCGACCGAGCCTTCGTCTCGGCGATCACCACCGACCGCACCTCGGAACACATCATCAAGGCTATTGTCAGCATGTGTGAAGGCCTCGATCTCGAAGTCGTCGCGGAAGGTATCGAGACGGAGTGCGAAGCGCAAAAGCTGCGGGAACTCGGTTGCGGCATGGGGCAGGGCTATTACTTCGGCAAGCCGGCCGATGCCGCGGCCACCCTGCGTTATCTGGCAGAGCACCATCACGACTTCGCGCTCGTCGATCGCGCCTCGGCCTGACGGAATACACTTCAACACGCAAAGAAAAGGCGGCGCCGAAGCGCCGCCCGTCAGGACTTCAATACGTCCCTGGTTCTCGGATCAGTTGTCCGTCGACGACGTGGTCGTGCCGTCGGTCGTGGTCATGCCCGTACCGGTCGTAGCAGAGCCGGCGTCGGCAGCCTGATCATCCAGCGTGCGGAATTCCGGCGCGTTGGTCAGGCTTTCGGCCGTTTCCGTGGTCGTCAGGCGGACTTCGGCTTCAGCAACGACTTCAGCCTGGGTTTCGCCGTCGGCGGCCGCATCAGCCGCATCGCCAGAGGCGGTTTCGCGGGTGATCGTGATCTTGTCGAACGGAATGGCGACGTTCTTTTCGCCGATGCCGAGGAAACCGCCCACACCGACGATAGCTGCGACGACGCCGCCGTCATCCTGCACGAGCAGGTCGTTGATGTCGCCGATCGACTGGTTGTCGGCGGTGTAAATCGGCTGACCCATGAAGTCGCTGACCGAAATCTGGTTTTCAGCCTGCTCCGTCAGATAAGTGGCGCTGCCGGCAGCATCAGTCGGTGCCTGGGCCGTAGTGCCCATCGAGCCGGAGTTTGTGTCGGTCGACGCGCCCGGGGTAACCGGAGCCGGGGTGGCTGCGCCATCGGTTGCGGCCGGCGGGGTCGTTGTGGCGCCGGGGGTGGTGGCGTCCTGAGCAACCGCGAACGGAGCCATGGCGGTGGAGCTGAGCAGCATGACTGCGGCGAGGGTCTTGAGTGACTTGTTCATGGTGGACCTACCTTTCCTCTGAGATGGTCTGCGACTGACGCTGCCTGTCGTTGTTTCGACTGCGGCGGCGTCGGTTCGAGAGGAAAATGTCCGGGAAGCGGCTTCGTTCCGCAGAGAGGTGCGAGTTTATTTTACCCGTGTGACGGGAACAAAATGACGGCTTGTCGGTTTGCCGGCCCCTCGTCGAGGGCCGGCAGTTTCATCGATTGAGGAACGAATTCAAAGCTTGAATCGCGGCTCGGCCTTGCCCTTCACGGTTACGCCGAGATCGAAGGTCGCCCCCGCGATGGGATCGGCTGCCCGCTCCGCGTCCGACAATCCCTCCCAGCAGGAGGTCACGGCGAGGCGGTCGAAACCGTCGCCGAAAAAGGCCGGGCAGGTGGGACGACGCATCGGTGTCGCATAGCGCGCGATATGGCTGCCATCCGGCCCGTAGCGGTCGACGCCGCCACCATCCCAGTTCGCATTCCAGATCGTGCCCTCGAGGTCGACAACGGAGCCGTCGATGACGCCAGGACGTTTGGACTGGTCGATGAAGATCGTAGGCTCGGATACAGGACGCCCCGTCGTGGGATCAAGCTCAACCCGCATCATGTGATTGACCTTCGAATCGTTGAAATAGCCGACGGAACCGTCCGGCGAGAAGCAGATGCCGTTCGGAATGCTGACGGCATCGAAGAGCTTCGTCACCGAGGTCCCGGCCACGTGATAGATCGCGCCGGCGCCGGTTTCGGCCGTCCGGCTCATCGTGCCGATCCAGAGTGCACCGCTCGGATGGACCCGCCCGTCGTTTGAACGGTTCTGCGGCTTGTCCTCGATGGCGGCATAAGAAGAGAGAGTGCCGCTGACGCTGTCACGCAGGAACAGCCCCTGGTCCGAGGCGATCAGCTGCCGCGTCTCGTCGATCACGGCGAGAACGCTGCCGAGGAAGGGCAGCGCGTGCGTCTTCAAGCCGCCCGCTTTGACATCGAACTCGCACAGCGACTTTCCGAGAATGTCGAACCAGAAGAGGGCGCCGGAGATCGGGTCGTAGGTCGGGCCTTCGCCCAGTTCCATGCGGTCCTTGGTCAGCACCTTGCCGTTGAAGCTTTCTGTCGCAATCACGCTTGTCCTCCTTGTCGATCGTGGTCTCTACCTAGCCGCGCGTTTCGGGTCGCTGACAGCCGTTTACGGTAAAATTGATGGGGTATCTGGACCCTGTGAGCTTTACAAGTCTATGCTCTTGCAACCCGAGGGAAGAGATTCGCTTTCGTGTCGCCTTTGGCATACTTCACCCAGACTGGTGCCGGTGCGAAAGACAGGTTGAGTCAGGGCTTGAAGCGATGGTGTGACGCTTGAATTCATCACGCCTTTCCGAATGACGGCCAATGGCAGGTGCAAATACAATTGACGTATACGCCTTCGATGAGCTTCCCGAAAATCATGATCGGTGATCCGGTTAGGGTCTGTGTGCGATGACGAACCAAGACATGGCAGCTGCCGCCCGCGTCGAAGGCCTGATCGCCGATGTGAAGGGCTTCAAGACCCAGTTCGATGTCTTCCGATTCATGAAGCGGGTAACCGAAGTTTACGGCGCTCGTGCCTTCATGGTGCTCAACATGCCGGGTTCCACCGCCCAGGATCTGAGCAGCAGCTCGATCATCACCAACTGGCCGGCCGATCTTCTGACGGAATTCGACCAGGTCTCACTTCTGGCGGGAAGCCCGGTGCTGGCGCATCTGCGGCGCTCCTCCATCCCGCTGCGCTTCGACATCGATGATGTGGCACTTCAACGCGACCCCAAGTCCGGTGAAATTTCCAAGACGCTCTTCACGCGTTTCCGGATGAACCGCGGGGCCTATTTTCCCGTCCATGACGCGGCCGGCTCGCGGGGCGCCATTTCCTTCATCGGAGATCGCGAGCCTTACGATACGCGCGAGATGATGGAACTCGCCTATCTCGCAGCCCATATTTTCAATCGTCTCGCCGAGATCCGCGAGATGGACAGCCGCGGTAGCGACATGCTCACCGAACGCGAGCTCGATTGCCTGAACTGGACGGCCGCCGGCAAGACCAGTGTCGAGATCGCCGAGATCCTGACCCTCTCCGAGCACACGATCAATCACTATCTCAACCGTGCGACCAAGAAGCTGGACGCGGTGAACCGCACCCAGGCGGTCGCCAAGGCGCTGCGCCTCGGCTTGATCAAGTAAGTGTAAACGCTGGTGCATTTTTGTGCGCCATGCCTGGGCTCCGCCTGTTTTCCCGGCATCTTGCCTTGTCCCCGAACACGTCCTGCCCCCCTTCAGCGCCGGTTTCCGGTTCCTTTTCGTCTGGCACGCTTCCTGCATTGCTAGTGGCAGTCCAGAGGGGACGTTGCACGACACCCTTCAAAGGGTGCAGCCTGACAAGCCGCCGCGGGGGGTGCTCTCCGCAGGCGGCTTGTCTGTATGTGCGGCAATGGTCGCACCCTCTGCACCGCATTTGCGGTTGGCGAACGCCTCCCGGTCCATTATCTGGTGTCCCAGACATGCAAGACCGAGCGGAAAGAAAATCGAAATGACCGAGTTGTCGCGTGACCTGGTGGTTGAGGCGTTGAAGGGGATCCGTGGTCCGGATCTGGATGGAAACATCATCGATCTGGGCATGGTCTCGGATGTCTTCATCTCGGACGGCAAGGTCTATTTTTCGATCAATGTGCCGGCTGAGCGCGCCCAGGAACTGGAACCGCTCCGCCAGGCGGCCGAGCGCACGGTCAAGGCGCTCCCCGGGGTCAAGGGGGCCGTGGTCAGCCTGACTGCCGAGCTCAAGCAGGGATCTGCCCCGCCACCGCCGCGCCCTCAAGCGGCCGCGCCCGCCCATGGCCACGGCCATGCCCACAATCACGGGCCGGCCCCGAGTGGTCCGCAACGCACGAAGGCCGGCGTACCTGGCATCGATGCCATCATCGCGGTCGCTTCCGGCAAGGGCGGCGTCGGCAAGTCGACGACCGCAGTCAACCTCGCTCTGGCACTCAAGGCCAACGGCCTGCGTGTCGGCATTCTCGATGCCGACGTCTATGGTCCGTCCATGCCGCGCCTTCTCGGCATTTCGGGCAAGCCGCAGCAGATCGAGAACCGCATTATCGTGCCCATGGAGAATTACGGCATCAAGGTCATGTCGATGGGCTTCCTTGTCGACGAAGGCACAGCCATGATCTGGCGTGGCCCGATGGTCCAGTCGGCGCTCATGCAGATGCTGCGCGAAGTTGCCTGGGGCGACCTCGACGTGCTCGTGGTCGACATGCCTCCTGGCACCGGGGATGCCCAGCTGACCATGGCCCAGCAGGTGCCGCTATCCGGTGCCGTCATCGTCTCCACGCCGCAGGATCTTGCCCTGATCGACGCCCGCAAGGGGCTCAACATGTTCAACAAGGTCGAAGTGCCCGTGCTCGGCATCGTCGAAAACATGAGCTACTTCATCGCTCCGGACACGGGCAACCGTTACGACATCTTCGGTCATGGCGGTGCGAAGGCCGAAGCCGAGACCATCGGCGTGCCCTTCCTCGGCGAGGTGCCGCTCACCATCTCCATCCGCGAAACGTCGGATGCCGGAACGCCCGTCGTCGTCAGCGAGCCCGACGGTCCACAGGCGAAGATCTACCGCGATATCGCGACAAAGGTCTGGGAACAGGTGAAGGCCCGTTCCGGACGCGCCGCCCCCTCGATCGTCTTCGAATAATTTCAAGCCACTGGGACAGCCAGTTTTCCACTGTTTCGGCAGGTAGTCGTGCACCGGCTGCATTGCTGTGCTGCAGCAATTGATTTGGCTTTCATTTCGGGTCTATGCTTGTGTCCGCGCTCCAACCGCGCGGCGTTCCATGAAGGTGACCAGTCCTTGATCAGGGCCTATCGAAGAGACGGAAGTGTCGAAGTCATCGGCAACGAGCCGATAGCAGGCGATTTTCCCGAAGACATCATCTGGATCGACCTGATCAAGCCGACCCTCGAGGAGGAGCACCTTGTCGAGGCTCGCATCGGGATTCCGTTGCCGACCCCGGAAGAATTGAAGGATATCGAACCCTCCAGCCGCCTCTACGTCGAACACGAAGCGATCTACATGACCGCTTCGCTGCTCTACCGGACGGACTCCACCTATCCGCTGCTGACCGATATCGCCTTCATCCTCTATCGCGGACGACTGATCACCATTCGTTACGCCGAGCCGAAATCCTTCGCGCTATTCAGTGCGAGCCTCCTGCGTCTGAATGGCCAGTGCGACACCGGCGCAAAGCTGCTCGGCCATCTGCTCGAGACGATCGTTGACCGCACCGCCGAGATCCTGGAAACGCTGGCTGCCCGCCTCGATGCGTTGTCGATCACCATCTTCGTCAACCGAAAGGCTGCCAAGCGCCGCCCGCCGCGCTTTCTCGAAGACAAGCTCCTCGATATCGCCAGCCACCACCAGTTGGTCAGCAAGCTGCGCGACAGCCTCGTGTCGCTGTCGCGCCTCGTCATTTTTCTCCAGGCACAGCCGATTGTCCGGCGCGAGGAAGAGGCCGCCGAACTCTGTACCATCGTCGCCCGCGACATCCAGTCGCTCGGCGAACATGCGGCTTTCGTCGGCACCAACATAACCTTCATGCTCGACGCTTCGCTCGGCCTGATCAATGTCGAGCAAAATGCCATCATCAAGATTTTCTCGATTGCCTCGGTGGTCTTCCTGCCGCCCACCCTGGTCGCATCGATCTACGGCATGAACTTTCAATTCATGCCTGAACTCGGATGGAACCTCGGATATCCGCTGGCGCTTTTCGCCATGCTTTTGTCCGCCATTATCCCCTTCCTGTTTTTCCGTTGGAAAGGCTGGCTCTGAAGAGCCTGTAATCCCATGCACCAGATCGATCACCAGCCCGCCGCTGGACCGAAGGATGTACGCAGTCTTCTTCTCCTCGCGCTCGGTTCGGTCGGCGTCGTCTATGGCGACATCGGCACCAGCCCGCTCTATGCCTTCCGCGAGGCGCTGAAACCGATCGGTGTCGACGGCATCACCCGCGTCGAGGTCATCGGCGTGATCTCGCTGATGATCTGGTCCCTGACCATCATCGTCACCCTGAAATACGTTCTCTTCCTGCTGCGCGCCGACAATGACGGCGAGGGCGGCACGCTGTCTCTGCTGGCGCTCCTGTCGAAGACAGCCAATGGCCACGGACCGATCCTGATGGTTCTGGGCCTGATCGGCGCAGCACTTTTCCTCGGCGATTCCATGATCACGCCCGCGCTGTCGGTTCTGTCTGCCGTCGAGGGTCTGAAGCTGGTCGCCCCGGAACTCTCGGATTTTGTCGTCCCGATATCGCTCGCGATCCTGATCGGCCTCTTTGCCGTCCAGTCACGAGGCACGGGCGCTATGGCGCGCTTCTTCGGCCCGATCACCGCGCTTTGGTTCATCGTCATGGCGGCCGGCGGCATCATCCACATTTTCGATGACCTCGGCATCTTCGCTGCCTTCAATCCCTGGTATGCGGCCACCTTCATGGTGCGGGAAGGCTTTCTCGGCATCGTCGTGCTCGGCGCCGTCTTCCTGACAGTGACTGGAGCGGAAGCTCTCTATGCCGACCTCGGCCATTTTGGCCGAAAGCCGATCCAACTCGCCTGGTTCGCGCTGATCTTCCCGGCGCTGGTCCTGAACTATCTGGGGCAGGGGGCTCTGGTGCTGAGCGATCCCTCGGCCATGTCCGATCCCTTCTACCTGATGTTCCCGTCCTGGGCGCTGTTGCCGATCGTCATCCTTGCGACCTGCGCCACCATCATCGCCAGCCAGGCGGTCATCACCGGCGCCTTTTCGCTGGTTCGGCAGGCGATCCATCTCGGCTTTCTGCCGCGCATGCAGATCCTCTTCACCTCGGAAACCCAGACCGGACAGATCTATCTGCCTTCGGTCAACACTCTCCTTCTGGTCGGTGTGCTCGCCCTCGTCCTGCTCTTCCAGAGCTCCGAGGCGCTCGCCACCGCCTATGGGATCTCCGTCACCGGGGCCATGGTGGTGACCACGATCATGGCTTTCGAATTCGTCCGCAAGAAGTGGAACTGGAGCCTGCTGCTAGCCGCGGCCGTGCTCACGCCTTTGCTGATCCTCGAACTCGTTTTCCTCGGCGCCAATCTGCTGAAGATCCACGACGGTGGTTATGTGCCCGTTCTTTTTGCCGCCGCCTTCACCATCGTCATGTGGACCTGGCGTCGCGGCACGGCGATCATCTTCCAGAAGACCCGCCGCGACGACATTCCGCTCGAAGACTTTGTCCGCATGATCGAGAAGAAGGGCGAGCATGGTCCAGCCTGCGTGTCCGGCACCGCGATCTTCCTGACGAGCGATCCCACACGGGCGCCGGCAGCGTTGATGCACAATCTGAAGCACAACCACGTCATCCACGAACGCAACATCATCCTGACCATCCGCACGCTCGGCCGGCCGCGCGTCGCCGAAGAGGATCGCTTCGAGGTCGGGGAAATCTCCGAACGCTTCTCGCGCGTCGAGATCCGGTTCGGCTTCATGGAAACGCAGAACGTCTCCAAGACGCTGGCGAGCCTGCGCCGCGGCGGCTTGAAGTTCGACATCATGTCGACCTCCTTCTACCTGGGGCGGCGCAAGCTGGTCGTTGGCGCCGGGATGGGCATGCCCCATTGGCAGGATCGCCTCTACATCGCGCTCGCCGAAGCTGCGGCCGATCCGTCGGATTACTTCCGCCTGCCGGCGAACCGCGTCATCGAACTGGGCTCGCACGTCGTCATCTGACGGGGATCGAACGTCAACGACAGCAACAAGGCCGCCGGCGGAACCGGCGGTCTTTTCGTTTCTGCTCGACACTCGCAAAGCTGTGATCCGTTGTTAACCAAGCATCAAGGTTAACAGGAGATATTTCTCTAATGTAATCCTATGGGGACCGGCACGCCGGACCCGTGTCGGTATGAGTTGGAGTGTGGCCTTGCGTCCCAAGTTTCGTCCTTCGAAGAAGGTCCTCTCCCGATTGGAGAACTGGACCTCTCCCCTGGTCTTCGGCCTTGCCTCCTGGCTGATTTTCCCCACCGTCGCTGCCCAGGCCGACATGGCCGGCCTCCTGACTGGTCTCGATCGTGGGACCAGCAATTGGCGCATGGTCATGACGTCGACGCCGGCCGGCTCGATCCATCAGGCCAATCTTGCCTTTTCTGCAGAGGAAAGCACCGAGGCGCTGTCCGGCGGCGCGGGTCTCATCCTGCCCGATGGCCGGCGCATCGCATTCGATGGCGGCAAGGCGGATCCCGATTCCATGCCGGACGAAATGCGCGTCACCCGCGATCAGAAGAAGGGCAGGGTGGTTGCCGTCGAACACATGTTGCCGCCGCGCGCCTTTTCCGCAGGGTCGATCCTGCAGCGTTCCAGCTCCCTCATGCAGCCGGAACTCAAGACGCCGTCGGTCTTTGCGCGCGAAGGCGACAAGACGAAGCCCGTCCAGCTTGCCAGCTTCTACTTCAAGCGCGAGAAGCCCCCCGTCGATCCTTCGCTCACGCCGATGATCGCAGATCTCGTCACCAATCCTGTGGCGGACGTGCTGGCAACGGCCTATGCGCCGCCGCCGCCGGACTATGCCTCCATCTCGCCCTTTGACAGCATCCTTGCGGACAAGCAGGAAGACCAGGGCCGCTTCATCCCCGAGATCGGACCGCAGGATCATGCCTGGGCCGCCACCCCGCTGCCGGCCAGCGTCTTCTCTGACAAGGAGCAGAAGTGCTTGGCGGAAGGCATTTATTTCGAAGCACGCGGAGAATCGGTCAAAGGCCAGGCGGCCGTCGCACAGGTCATCCTGAACCGCGTGCGCAATCCCCACTATCCGGACAGCATCTGCGGCGTCGTCTACCAGAACGAGGACTGGCGCAACCGCTGCCAGTTCTCCTTCGCCTGCGACCGCATCCCTGATATCATCGCCTCGCCGCGTCACTGGAAAATCGCCAAGGAAATCGCCATGGCGGTCACCGCCGGCAAGATCTGGTTCAAGGACGTCGGCTCGGCCACCCACTACCACGCGACCTATGTCCGTCCGGCCTGGGGGCCGACGATGAAACGGGTGGACAAGATCGGCAAGCACATCTTCTACCGCACCTATGGCGGCGGCTGGAGCTGAGCGCTTCGACCGGCAGGCTTCAGGTCTGATCGACAAGCCGCCACCGAGTCGCGCCCTCATGCGATCTGGGAGGCCTTGGCGCGAGTCTTTGGCGCCCGGCGAGCGGGGGATTCTCGCGCTTGCTCGCAACCTAGCGAACCGAATTGTCCCATGTCATGTGGCATAAAACGCCGCATTGCACTTAAGTCTATGAATTTCATCGGTTAATTTGTCGTGTAACTTGCCCTCTCTATGCCTTGACTATGCGGGGCCTCAAAATTATGGTGCGGCCGACTTCAAAGCGGGCCACAAGGGTTTGTATCCGGCCGTTTCTGCATTCCTTTCGGGCATAAACGGCCCATCGAAGACGGAGCGGGCGAACCGACCATGACGGACAAGCGAGAAGAAGGTCTGGACGAACGTCGTCGACGACTGTCCGCGGAACTCGCTGAGCGGGGTATTGCGGACAAGACCGAGGAACGTGACGAGAAGCGCGCCGAAGAAACCCGAAAGGGTTACGGAATGGCGATGAAGATCTCGAGCGAATTCATCTCGGCCGTCATCGTCGGTGCGATCCTCGGCTATCTTTTCGACCACTTTGTGGGCACGGGACCCTGGGGCATGATCGTCATGTTGCTGTTGGGCTTCTGTGCCGGCGTATTGAACGTCATGCGGACAGTAGGAATGGTGGCATCGCCCCATCCGGCCGATCGCAAGATGGATCTGAACAACAAGAGCGAAGATAGCTAGTCGATCCTCGCAGTATGAAAGTGCCCGCCTCCGGCGGCAAAAGCGAAAGAGCAGAACGTGGCGAACGATCCTACTCATCAGTTCCTGGTTCAGAAGATTGTGCCGATCGAAATCGGCGGGATCGATTTCTCGTTCACCAATGCTTCGCTGTTCATGGTCGCAACGGTCGCAGTGGCTGCCGGCTTTCTCTATTTCTCCACGGCGAATCGCGGCTTGATCCCGACGCGCATGCAGTCGGTCGCCGAGATGTCCTATGAATTCATCGCCTCTATGCTGCGCGAAGGTGCAGGCAGTCACGGCATGAAGTTCTTCCCCATGGTGTTCTCGCTGTTCATGTTCATCCTGACGGCAAACCTGCTCGGGATGATGCCCTACTTCTTCACCGTCACCAGCCAGATCATCGTGACCTTCGCGCTCGCGCTGTTCGTCATCGGCACCGTGGTTGTCTACGGCTTCTACAAGCACGGCTTCCACTTCCTGCAGATCTTCGTGCCGAGCGGCGTTCCCGGCGCGCTTCTGCCGCTGGTCATCATGATCGAAGTCATCTCGTTCCTGTCGCGTCCGATCTCGCTCTCCGTGCGTCTCTTCGCCAACATGCTGGCCGGACACATCACGCTCAAGGTTTTCGCAGGCTTCGTCACCTCGCTCAGCGCGCTCGGCGCCCTCGGCATCGGTGGTGCGATCCTGCCCCTTCTCATGACCGTCGCCCTGACGGGTCTCGAGTTCCTCGTCGCCTTCCTCCAGGCTTACGTTTTTGCGGTGCTGACTTGCATGTACCTCAACGACGCAATACACCCCGGCGGGCACTAAGGATCACCGACATCGGCGCGTTCGCGCCAGTCAAAAGCCGCAACAACCCATCTCGAAGGAGTTTATTCATGGAAGCGGAAGCAGCAAAGTACATCGGCGCAGGTCTGGCTTGCTTTGGCATGGCCGGCACGGCTCTTGGCCTCGGCAACATCTTCGGCAACTACCTGGCGGGCGCTCTGCGCAACCCGTCTGCCGCTGACAGCCAGTTCGGCCGTCTGGTATTCGGCTTCGCCGTTACGGAAGCTCTGGGCATCTTCTCGCTGCTCATCGCTCTCCTTCTCCTGTTCGCCGTCTGATAACGGCTGGAGTTTGGGATCACGGCGTGCCGACAAGGCAGCCGTGATCTCGCGCATTTGAGCATACACCTGGAGGTGAGCATGTTTGTGACCCCCGCCTTTGCCCAGGAAACCCCGGCAGAAGGCCAGCTTCACACAGAGACCGGCGTGGCCCACGACGAGGCTCATGGCGGCGGCGTGTTCCCGCCGTTCGATTTCTCGACCTATCCGTCGCAGCTTCTGTGGCTGGTGATCACGTTCGGCGTGTTCTACATGCTCATGCAGAAGGTCATCGTACCACGCGTCGGCGGCATTCTCGAAAACCGTCACGACCGCATTGCCCAGGATCTCGACGAGGCTGCTCGTCTGAAGTCCGAAGCCGATGCTGCCATTGAAACCTATGAGCGCGAGCTGACCGCGGCCAAGGCGAAAGCCGGCCAGATCGCTTCTGCCGCTCGTGATGCATCCAAGGCCAAGGCCGACGCCGAGCGCGCTGCCATCGAAGCAGAACTCTCTGCCAAGATCGCTGCAGCCGAAAGCCGCATCGCCGACATCAAGGCCCGTGCATTTGCTGAAGTCGACACGATCGCCATCGACACTGTCGGCACGATCGTCGAGCAACTGATCGGTACAAAATCGACCGCAGCCGACATCAAGGCTGCCGTCTCCGGCATCGCCAAGCAGGGAGCCTGAGCACCATGGACGCAACATTCTGGGCATTCATTGGTCTCATCCTGTTCCTCGTTCTCGTTGCCTACCTGAAGGTTCCGGGCATGATGGCCAAGGCTCTCGACGAGCGTGCGGACAAGATCCGCGACGAGCTCGCCGAAGCCAAGCGCCTGCGTGAAGAAGCCCAGCACCTGCTGGCCGAATATCAGCGCAAGCGCAAGGAAGCCGAAGCCGAAGCAGCCTCGATCGTCGCTGCCGCCGAGCGCGAGGCAGCAGCCCTCACGGCTGAAGCCAAGCAGAAGACCGAGGAATTCGTTGCCCGCCGCAACGCGCTGTCCGAGCAGAAGATCAAGCAGGCCGAGACCGAAGCCGTGAACGCCGTTCGCGCCGCGGCTGTCGACCTGGCAATCGCTGCCGCCGAAAAGGTTTTGGCCAAGAAGTCCGACGAGGCCGTGCAGCAGACGCTGTTCAAGGCCTCTCTCGGTGAGGTAAAGTCGCGCCTGAACTGAGTTCGGCCGACAAGCCTGCGAGGCCATCTTATTGATGACGCCCCGATCGGTTCACCCGGTCGGGGCGTTTTCCTTTGGAGGGCAGGCATGAAGAAGATTACCCGTCTTTTATCAGCAACGGCATTGTCGGCCATGGTCCTGATGTCAGCACATCGACCCTCCGCCGCCGAAGAGGAACTCACCTGGATCGGCTGGGTGGGGGAAGGCGCCGCATCGCTCGCCTACGGCTTGGCCGAGAGTGATTACGTGCTGCTGTCCCTCGCCTGCGAAAAACCCGGCGGTCCCGTGCTGGTGTATTTCCCCCATGAGCCCGAGGGCGCCAGGGACGGAGCACGCTACCAGCTGATACTGGAGACCGGCAGCCGTGCCGCGACAATCGAGACGACCGGCAGGCGGATGGAAATGGACGACCTCTTCATCCTGGAAGGCGAATTGCAGAGCGGTGAAGAACTCAAGGCCCTGCTCGGCGGCACCGAAAGCCTGAAGGTCAGTATCGGTGAGGATGTCACCGAACTGCCCCTCGCGGCTTCGGGCGAAGCGGCCCGCGAATTTCTGGCGGTCTGCGCACCCTGAAGGCACCCGGTCAGAGTGAGGACCTCCGGGTCATTCGCCCGCAAGTCCGCCCGGTTCCACCTTGAGCGGCCGAAAGCTCATTCTGTGCAGGGGGCAGGGGCCATGGGTTGCGATGGCGCTGCGATGGCGGTCTGTGCCATAACCGGCATGAACTTCGAAGCCGTAGTTGGGATAGACGAGCCCGGCGCGAACCATCATGCGGTCCCGCATGACCTTGGCGATGATCGAGGCGGCTGCGATCGAGACCGAGCGCACATCGCCCTTCACCACGGCCTCGCCGGAACAGGTGAGTCCCATGGGAACATCTCGCCCGTCGGCCAATACGTGGCGGGCCTCAAGCCCCAGGCCGGCGATAGCCCGCCGCATGGCATCGAGACTGGCCTTGCGAATGTCGATGAGATCGATGCGTTTCGGCGAGGATGAGGCGATGGAGACGGTGGCCTCCATCAGGATCCGATCGTAGAGCACTTCACGCTGTGCGGCTGAAAGCTTCTTAGAATCGTTCAGGCCCTCGGGAATGCGCTCCGGATCGAGGATGACGGCTGCGGCCACCACAGGCCCCGCCAGTGGCCCGCGACCGGCCTCGTCTGTACCGGCGATCGGCCACAGCGCACGCTTCCTGGCGCGGCTCTCCAGCGAGAAATCCGGTACCAGCGGCAGGTCGGGAAAGAGGCCAGGAGAATCGGGTGGCGTGCGCATTTTCATGCGGCAGAAATCGCACGCGCACCCGACCTCCTGCAAGTCCCCGGTCCCGATCGCCGTTCATGGCGACAGGGGCGGCTTACCAGGGACAACATCCGGTGCGAGGCGGCGGACAATAGCACCGGAATACGAAATCAAACCCAAGTCAGAGCAGCGAGAGCTGCACCCCGTCGCTATTCGGCGAGACGAACAGGTCCTCCCGCAATTGCAGACTGCGACGCATCAGGCCGAGCCGCTTGGTCGCCATTTCGAACCGGCGGCTGATCTGCCAGGCATAAGGACCGGCACCTTTCATCCGCTTGCCGAATTCGGCGTCGTAATCCTTGCCGTCGCGCATGGAGCGCACCAGCGACATGACGTGCCGATAACGGTCCGGATAGTTCTGCAGCAGCCAGTCGCGGAACAGCGGGCTAACCTCCAGCGGCAGGCGCAACAGCACATAACTCGCCTCGGACGCACCGGCGGCCTTGCCGCTGTCGAGAATGCGCTCGATCTCGTGATCGTTGAGGGCCGGAATGACCGGCGCCATCATGATCGCGACGGGAATGCCGGCATCCGACAGGGCCTTGATCGCTTCGAGCCGCTTGGCCGGCGTCGCGGCGCGTGGCTCCATGGTCCGAGCCAGTTTGCGGTCGAGCGTGGTCACCGAAATCCCGACCTTGGCAAGGCCACGCTTGGCCATCGACGCGAGAATGTCGATGTCGCGCAGGATGAGGGCCGACTTCGTCACGATCACGACAGGATGGTTGGCCTTGTCCAGCACTTCGAGGATCTGCCGCATGATGCGCCATTCCCGCTCGATCGGCTGATAGGGATCGGTATTGGTGCCGATCGCGATTGGCTTTACCTTGTAGCCCGGCTTCGAAAGCTCCCGCTCCAAGAGGCGCGGCGCGTCCGGCTTGGCAAACAGCTTCGCCTCGAAGTCGAGCCCTGCGGAAAGACCCATATAGCTGTGCGTCGGCCGGGCGAAGCAGTAGATGCAGCCATGCTCGCAGCCCCGGTAAGGGTTGATCGAACGGTCGAAGGGAATATCGGGCGAATCGTTGCGGGTGATCACTGTGCGGGGCTTCTCGACCTGCACCTCGGTCTTGAACGGCGGCATGTCTTCGAGCGTCTGCCAGCCATCGTCGAAGGCAACGCGTTCCTTGGTCTCGAACCGGCCCGCCGGATTGATCCCCGCCGCCCGCCCGCGCCGCCGATCGATGTCGATCCGCATGCCGGAAGCGCCCATCAATGCATCGGCAATATCTGCCGTGTTGCCGGGCTGAAAGGCAGCCTGGCTCGCAATAGACAGCTCGTTCATGTTTGCTCCTCGCAGGCTTTCCAGTCCCGCTCAATGACTATATTCCTACTGCGGAAATGAGAACAATGCAAGAACAAACTTCAAGAAACTGTTTGTGGCAAAACTTTGTGCAATGCGGTAGATATAGGCAATGCTGACAGTCATCATGGAATGCCACGATCAGGAACCGGAACTCGCACAGACCTTGTCGGTGCTGGTTGCCGGCGCCGTGGAAGGCCTCGTCAGCGATGTCATCGTGCTGGACCATGGCTCCAGCGACGGTTCGTCCGTCGTGGCGGATGCGGCCGGTTGCCGCTTTTATCAGCAATGGGACATGAAGGAAGTGCTGGCGACGGCGCGCGGCGAGTGGCTTCTGCTGATCGAACCCGGCGCCCGTCTTGGCCAGGGCTGGGTCGATGAAGTCGCTGAATATGTCGCTCTCAACAAGGCGCCGGCTCGTTTCTCCGAATCGCGGCTGTACCGGTTGCCTTTTTACCGTCGCCTGACGCGCAGCCGTCCACTCCTGGAAAATGGTCTGCTGATCCCGAAGCGCCAGGCCATGGGTCTGGCGGGGGAGGGCAGGGAACTGCTGCAACTGGCCAAAGGCCACAAGCCCCGCCGCCTCGCATGCGAGATCATTCCGTCCTGGGTCGCGCGCGAGGCGCGCCGCTAATCAGCCCTGGTTGCGCCGCAGGTGCTCGTCCAGCCTCGGCATGATCTCCACGAAATTGCAGGGCATGTGCCGATAGTCGAGCTGCAGCTTGATGATGCCGTCCCAGGCATCCTTGCAGGCGCCGGGCGAACCCGGCAGCACGAAGATGAACGTCGCATTGGCAACGCCGCCCGTCGCGCGTGACTGGATGGTCGACGTGCCGATCTTGTCGTAGGAGATCCGGTGAAAGACTTCGGAGAAGCCGTCCATGCGCTTCTCGAACAGCGGCTCCAGCGCCTCGGGCGTGACATCCCGCCCGGTGAATCCCGTGCCGCCTGTCGTGATCACCACGTCGATCTCGGGATCTTTCGTCCAGGTCTCGACCTGATTGCGGATCACCTGTTTGTCGTCCTTCACGATCGCCCGCGCGACCAGCCGGTGGCCGGCCTCCTCGATGCGGCCGACCAGCGTGTCGCCGGACCTGTCGTCGGCTGCACTGCGGGTGTCGGACACCGTCAGCACGGCAATGCCCACGGGAATGAAGGGGCGGTTCTCGTCGATGCGGCTCATCAACTCTCTCCCGGAATGCTGCGTGTGAGCAGCACATACCAGTTCGGCCGATAGGCGGAAAGCGCGAGCGCCGCTTTCATCGCCGCAGCTTCGGTCTCGTAAAGACCGAAACAGGTAGCGCCGGAGCCCGACATGCGGGCGAAACCGGCCAGGCTTTGACGCAAGAGATCGCAAGCTTCCGCGATCTCGGGCACCAGCACTTCCGCCGCGGGCTGCAGGTCGTTGCGGAGCGGCGCGAGCGAATGCAGCCAGGTCGAAACATCGGTGGCACCGGGGATTTCGTCGATGGGTGGATTGTCGCGTCGCGTCAGGCCCCGGAAGATCTCCGGCGTCGATACCGGCTTCAATGGATTGACCAGTACCAGCGGCACGCCCGGCATGGCCACTGTCGCGATGGTTTCGCCTATGCCGCGCGCGCGCAGCGGCACAGAAGCGAGACACATCGGCACGTCCGCCCCGAGCTTGAGCGCAATCTCGTGCAAGGCCGCCTGCGGCAGTTGCGCCTTCCAGAGCCTGAGCAGTCCGCGCAGTGTCGCTGCTGCATCCGCAGACCCGCCGCCGATGCCGGATGCGATCGGCAGGCTCTTGTCGAGCGTGATGGAAACGGATCCGTCCGATTGGCCGGCCTCGGCCAGTGTCGAGCGCAGCAGGTCACGTGCTTTGACGACGAGATTGTCGTTACCGGAGAGTTCGGCGCCGAAACGACCGACGACGCGGAACTCGTCCTTCTCCGAAGTCTCGAACACCAGTTCGTCACCGTCCTCGGCAAAGGTGACCAGGCTGTCCAGCAGGTGATAGCCATCGTGCCTTCGGCCCGTCACATGCAGAGCGAGGTTGATCTTGGCCGGGGCCGTCTCGATGACGCGCTCCGGCCGGCGCTCTGCAACAGATGACATGCGGATCAGGTCTTCTTGTCGTCTTTCTTGGGCTCGTCCGGCTTGGCCTCGACCTTGGCAGCGTCGGCCTCGATCGGCGGAAGACCCTTGTTGATCTTGGCCTGGATCTTCGGCACTTCTGCCTCTTCGGGCTCGGATGCCAGCGCACGCTTCCACTGGTAGGTGGCTTCCAGCTTGCGGCCGACGCGCCAATAGGCGTCGCCCAGGTGGTCGTTGATCGTCGCGTCACCGGCGCGCAGCTCGATAGCCCGTTCCAGCTCGACCACGGCTTCCTCGAAGCGACCGAGGCGATAATAGGCCCAGCCGAGCGAATCGACGATGTAACCGTCATCGGGACGCAGTTCGACGGCCTTCTTGATCATCTCCAGGCCCTGCTGGAGATTGCGGTTCATGTCGACCCAGGAATAACCGAGATAGTTCAAAACCTGCGGCTGTTCGGGATTGAGCTCCAGAGCCTTGTTGAAGTTCGGCTCCGCCTTGTCCCACTTCTTCAGCCGCTCATAGGCGATGCCACGCTGGAAGAAGACCGACCAGTGGTTCCGCGACGGCGTCTGGCCGATGATCTCGACGGCCTTGTCGTAATTCTCCGCCATGGCCGCATAGTCCTTGGCGTCGGATAGCACGCTGCCATAGGCGAGGTAACTGCGGATATCGTTGGGATCGGAGGCGATCAGGCCCTGCAGGTGTTCACGCGCTTCCTTGACCTTGCCGGTTTCGGCCAGGGTCAGGCCGAGCTGCAGCTCGGAGACGCGCCGCATCGGAGACGTCTCCGGCACCTGGCGATAGAAGGCGATCGCCTTTTCAGGCTGCTTGGCGTTTTCGGCAATGCCGCCGAGCAGCACCAGCGTGTCGGCCGCATCCTTGTCCAGCGCATGCGAGAGCTGGAGGTAGAGCATGACCGTGTCTTCGGCGCCTTCGCGGTTGAGGGCCCCGCCGATCGAGAAGAGCACGCCGGCTGCCCCCTGCGCGGCATTGGCGACGACCGGCTTCGGCTGGCGCCCGGCCTCGATATCGTCGCGCAGCGCCTTGAACGGCGCAAAATTGGTGATCAGTTCATCGCCGGCCGCCAGCGCGTCGAGCGCCTTCTGCTTGTTGCCGGCGCCAGCTTCGAGTGTGGCGAGCGCAATGACCGCCCGGGCAAAGGTGTCCGGAGCGGTTGCCCCGCCATTCCGGTCCGTCACGGTTTCAGTCAGCGCCTTGCGGGCGGCGTCGATATCGCCGATCTGCGCAGCGATAACGCCGGCATTGTAATTGCGGAAGATGCCGTACCAGCTGGGTCCCTCGAGGTCCTGGACGAGCTTCAGCGCTTCCTTGCCCTTGCCGTCTCCGACCATGGCCCAGGCAATCAGAAGCTGGTTCATCAGCCTGTCGAGATCGTTCGGGCCTTCATACTTGAAGTGCTTCAGGGCATCGGCATGGTCGCCGTCCCGGATCGCCCGGAAGCCGAGCGCCACGGAGGTGACCCGCTCGACGGCCGGATCGCTTTCCAGCGTCTTGGCGAGGTCGGCCCCTTCGTCGAACTCTCCGTTCATGAACAGCGCGATCATCAGGCGCTGTTGCAGTTCCAGTTCGTTCGGGGTGAATTCCAGCGCCTTCTTGTAGAACTTCACCGCATTCGGATAGTCGCGGTCCGTCTCTGCCGTACGCGCGGCCAGGAAGGCGCCGGCATAGGAATCGACGCCCTGGATGTCAAAACTCTCCGAACTGGCCTGGTTTGGCGCCGAGGAGGCTGACGCGAACTGTCCGTGCGAGACGCTGAGGAGCAGCGCCAGCGCTGTGCCGGCGAGAGTGCGAAGGGCGGGGCTTTGCCGCATGACGAGCCTTTCAAGAACCGGGGTTCGATCGCTGATGCCCGTGACCGGACAATCAGCGATGATTCATGGACAGAATGGCTTTTTTGAAGCAGCCCCGCAAGGCGATCACGGCGTCTGCGTCAATTCACACGGGAAATACAGAAATCGATCACGTCGTTGAGCGCGCTCTTCCATGGCGTTTCCGGCACGGGAGCGAGAGCGTCCCTGGCCATCGTGCCATAATGTTGCGCCCGCTGTATCGTATCCGACAGGGCGCCATACTTGCTGATCAGGCCGAGTGCCCTTTCCAGCCTGGCATCGTCGTTCTGGCCGCCCTCGATCGCTTCCTTCCAGAATTCCCGTTCGGCAGCCGTGCCCCGGCGATAGGAGAGGATGACCGGAAGCGTTATCTTGCCTTCGCGAAAATCGTCACCGACATTCTTGCCGGTCTCAGAGGCCTTGCCGCCGTAATCCAGCACGTCGTCGACAAGCTGGAAGGCGAGGCCGAGATTCATGCCATAGGATTTCATCGCGCTGCGCGTGGCCTTGTCGGTGCCGGCAACGATCGGGCCGACTTCGGCCGCTGCTGCAAAGAGCGCTGCCGTCTTGGCGCGGATGACGGCGAGATAGTCGTCTTCCGTCGTCTCCATGTTCTTGGCGACGGAAAGCTGCAGCACCTCGCCCTCGGCAATCACGCAGGCAGCTGTGGAGAGAACATCGAGCGCCTCGAGCGAGCCGACTTCGACCATCATGCGAAACGCCTGGCCGAGCAGAAAATCGCCGACCAGCACGCTTGCCTGGTTGCCCCAGATGGTGCGGGCGGTGTTCTTGCCGCGGCGCAGATCGCTTTCGTCGACCACGTCGTCATGCAGAAGCGTCGCCGTGTGCATGAATTCGACCGAGGTCGCGAGCTTGATATGATGATCGCCCTCATAGCCGAACATCGCCGCCGTCGCGAGCGTCAGCATCGGCCGCAAGCGCTTGCCGCCAGACGAGATCAGGTGGTTGGCCACCTCCGGGATCATCTGCACATCGGAGCCGGCCTTCGACAGGATCAGCTGATTGACGCGCTCCATGCCGCTTTTCGTCAGGTCCACCAGAGGCTTGACGGATGCCTGTTTGTTTTTGCTTTCCTCAAGCGGTATGACTACGCCCAACGCACCGGACTCCTGTTCAGTTTGGTCGCCGACAATAAAAAGCCGGGAAGGCCACGGCAAGGGGCGAATTGCCTCGGCTTGCGGCTGAACGCGGTTTTACCCGTTAACAGTGAGTTCTGAATTCGATGCATGAGATCATTCGCAGCAACGACGTCGTGCTGCTGTCTTTCGCCGAAAGCCTGATGCGCGACGCCGGCATCGCCTCGATGATCGCCGATCAGTCGATGAGCATCCTCGAAGGTTCGCTAGGCATGCTCCAGCGTCGCCTGCTGGTCGACGCCGACTGCATCGATCAGGCCCGCCGCATCCTCACCGATGCCGGCCTCGGCGCAGAACTGCGCGACCACGATATGTGAGCACCATGGTCGCAGCGTCGGACACCAACCTCGACATGGCCGTTCAGGAAACCGTTGACGCCTTTCACCGGGGGCGTTTCCATCTCGTGCAGCCGGTTGGCCGTGGCCATCGGGCCGGTATGGACGCCATGTTGCTCGCCTCGCTCGTCGCCGATGAACGCGTGGTCCGGGTCGCCGATCTCGGCGCCGGAGCCGGAGCTGCCGGTCTTGCCGTCGCTTCCCGCCTGCCGAATGCCTCGGTGGTTCTCGTCGAACGCTCGCCGGACATGGCCGGTTTCGCACGCAACAGCCTCGCTCTGGGTCAAAATGCCGAACTGGCGACGCGCGCCGTAGTCCTGGAGACGGATGTCACCTTGACGGGCCGTGCGCGGGTGGCAGCCGGCCTCTACGACGACAGTTTCCACCATGTCATCATGAATCCGCCCTTCAACGATCCCGGCGACCGCAAGACGCCGGATGCCCTGAAGGCGGAAGCGCATGCGATGACCGAGAACCTGTTCGAGAGCTGGATCCGCACGGCGGGTGCGATCGCAATGCCTGGCGGCCAGCTGTCCCTGATCGCGCGGCCCCAGTCGATCGCCGAGATCATCGCTGCCTGCGGCCGGCGTTTCGGCGGTCTCGAAATCACGGCCATCCATCCACGCGAAGGGGAAAACGCTACTCGAATCCTCGTCACCGGGATCAAGGGGTCGCGCGCCCGCCTGCAAATGCGCGCACCTCTCCTCATGCATGACCGACCCGGCAGTCACGCCTTTGCGCCCTTGGTCGACAGCCTTAACAACGGTCGTGCAGGTTATTCGCGGCTGCGTTGAAAAGACTGATTTTTCGCCCGAACCATTGTGTTCGGCCCCTGGCTCCTTACATCTCGGTCTGGATTAGAGATCGTGAGGAGTTGAAACGCGACCATGGCAGATTTTCTGAGACGGCTGGTTCCCAAGCGCTTCCAGAAGAAGGGCGTCGTCATTCCGGTCGTCAGGCTGCACGGACCGATCATGAGCGGTGGTTCGCGTTTTCGCCCGGCGCTGAACCTCTCCTCCATTGCCGGTCAGCTGGAAAAGGCCTTCTCCATGAAGGACAGTCCGGCCGTGGCACTCTCCATCAATTCGCCGGGCGGCTCCCCCGTTCAGTCGCGCATGATTTTCGACCGCATCCGGGCGCTCGCTGAAGATAAGAACAAGCGCGTCCTGGTTTTCGTCGAGGACGTCGCGGCTTCCGGCGGCTACATGATCGCAATTGCCGGCGATGAGATCATCGCCGATGCGACTTCCATCGTCGGCTCGATCGGCGTCGTCTCCGGTGGATTTGGCTTCCCCGAACTCCTGAAGAAGATCGGCGTCGAGCGCCGCGTCTATACGGCCGGTGAAAACAAGGTGATCCTCGATCCCTTCCAGCCGGAAAAGGAAAGCGACATTGAATACCTGAAGACCCTGCAGCTGGAGATCCACGAGATCTTCATCGACATGGTCAAGGCGCGCCGTGGCACGCAGCTTGCGGACGATCCGACCTTGTTCTCCGGCCTCTTCTGGACGGGTCGCAAGGGGCTGGAGCTCGGCCTCGTCGATCGTCTCGGGAGCATGCGCGAGGAGATCAAGAGCCGCTACGGCAAGGATGCCCGTCTCGAACTCGTTGGTGCCCCAAAGGGCCTCTTCGGCCGCCGCACGCCTGGAATCGGCGCTTTCGCAGCCCCCGAGCAGATTGCCGCCCAGGCCGTTGCCGGTCTTGCGGAGACGCTCGAAGAAAAGGCACTATGGGGTCGCTACGGTCTTTGATCGGAGCAAGATGGGACGGCTGACGGGCGAGGGGACATGGCGCAGCTGATTTTTCTGACGATCCTGGTGGGCGGCGCCTGGTTGTTGTATCGCCGTTTTGTCGCCGATGCAGAAAAGCTTGCGGCGAAGTCGCGCGCCGAGGAAAAGGAACGGGAAAATCAGGCCATCGGCACGCTGATCCAGGATCCCGAAACCGGCGAATATCGCCCGCGTCGCGAGGACGATCTCTGACGTGCTGGTGGCGACGGAAGTTCGCGTGTCTGTGATCGCTTGAGTTCGGTGATTGCAGACGATACCAATGGAAACCGACAGGCGTTTTGCGCGTTTGTAAAATCGCTTCGCCAGCCGCCTTTTCTCGGAGTCCCATGAACCAGACCATGCATTTTCCCGGTATGCCGGGGCGAGTGGCGGACGAAATTCGTGCGTTTGACTGGAGCGGTACCTCGATCGGGTCGCCGGAAACCTGGCCGCCGGCTCTTTTGACGACGTTGCGTCTCGTCCTGGCCAGCGGCCAGCCGATGTGCTTCTGGTGGGGCAAGGACCTCTTGCAGTTTCACAATGATGCTTACCTGCCCATGCTCGCCGGTCGCGAAACCAGTGCGCTCGGCCAGCCTTTTCGAGAGTACTGGGCCGATGTCTGGGAGGGCGTCGAACCCTTCGTCCGGCGCGCGCAGGCGGGCGAGGGGACCTGGATGGAGAATCTTCCGCTGCAAATTCTCCGCAACGGCGAACTACAGGACAGTTTCTGGACATTTTCCTACAGTCCGCTTTACGACGATGAGGGTCGGATCGCCGGACTGCTGAACGTGGTCACCGAGACCACAAGCGCGGTGCAAGATCGCCAGGCCCTGCAGGAGGCCTATGTCGAGGCCCAGAAGCATCTCGGTGAGCGCCAGCGGCATGAAGAGGAGCTGAAGCTCCTCAACCGCGAACTTGCGCATCGCATGAAGAACACGCTGGCCATGGTGCAATCCATCATCAGCCAAAGCCTGCGCGGCGCAACCTCTATCCCTGAGGCGGCGGCGACGATCGGTGCACGTATCCAGACGCTGGCCAAGGCCCAGGACGTGCTGACTGGCATGAGCGTCACGGCAGCCGAGATTTCGGCGATCGCAAAGACGGCTGTGGCGCCGCATGTCGATGGTGAGGACCGGATCGCGATCGACGGTCCGCAGGTCTATCTTTCCGCGCAGCAGGCTCTCGGGCTCTCGCTGGCCATCCACGAACTCGCGACCAATGCCACAAAATACGGCGCGCTCTCCCGTCCGGAAGGCAGGGTCACCATCCAGTGGGACAAGCAGCCGGATAACGGCTTCACCTTCAACTGGCAGGAAAGTGGCGGTCCGCTCGTGACGGAACCGACGCGCCGCGGCTTTGGATCCCGTCTGACGGAACGTGTCGTCTCCGACCTTTTCCAGGGTCAGGCGGGCATTCGCTTCGAGCCGACAGGCGTGGCCTTCTCCCTGGTTGGCAAGCTGCACAATGCGGATGATCTCGACCGTTGAGGAGCCGCAGACAGAGCACCGGCTGCCGAGGCGCTTGACCCATACCTCCTCTCATGGCACCAGACGGGCCGCAACGTGAGCCAAGCCGATGGATAGCCCGATGAACACGCCCCTTGCCCCGCATATGGACCCCAAGCGCTCCTTCCAGGCGCTGATCCTGACGCTGCACGCCTATTGGGCCGACAAGGGCTGCGCGGTGCTGCAGCCCTACGATATGGAAGTAGGTGCCGGCACCTTCCATCCGGCGACCACACTGCGTGCGCTCGGCCCAAAGCCCTGGCGCGCAGCTTACGTTCAGCCCTCGCGCCGTCCCTCCGACGGCCGCTACGGTGAAAACCCGAACCGGTTGCAGCATTACTATCAGTATCAGGTCATCCTGAAGCCGAACCCGTCCAACCTGCAGGAACTCTATCTCGGTTCCCTGAAGGCGATCGGCCTCGATCCGCTTCTGCATGACATCCGCTTCGTCGAGGACGATTGGGAAAGCCCGACGCTTGGCGCCTGGGGCCTCGGCTGGGAATGCTGGTGCGACGGTATGGAAGTCTCGCAGTTCACTTACTTCCAGGCCGTCTGCGGCATCGACTGCTCGCCGGTCGCGGGCGAACTGACTTATGGTCTCGAGCGCCTCGCCATGTATGTCCAGGGCGTCGACAACGTCTACGACCTCAACTTCAACGGCCGCGAAGGCGAAGAGAAGATCTCCTACGGCGACGTCTTTCTGCAGGCCGAGCAGGAATATTCCCGCCACAACTTCGAATTCGCCAACACCGAAATGCTGCATCGCCATTTCATCGATGCCGAGAAGGAATGCCAGGCCCTGCTCGCCGCCGGTGCTCCCTCGGATACCGAAAACCAGCGCCTGCACAAATGCGTCTTCCCGGCCTATGACCAGTGCATCAAGGCCTCCCACATCTTCAACCTGCTCGACGCCCGCGGCGTCATCTCGGTGACAGAGCGCCAGGCCTATATCGGCCGCGTCCGCGCGCTGGCGAAAAGCTGCGGCGAGGCATTTCTGCTGACGGATGCGGGTGGGGTAAATTTCGGTAAGGCGGCGTAACGTCGAACTACTCGGCCTCAGGCGGCGTCGTTACGCTCGAGAGACAGCCGGAAGCCTAAGGCGTTCACCACCTTCTGTACCGTCTGGTATCGCAACTTCGATCCCGATTTCAGTCCCTTGTAGAGGCTTTCCCTGCCGAGACCGGAAAGCTCTGCGATCTGCGACATGCCGCGGGCCTTGGCGACGTGCCCCAGCGCTGCAATGAACACGTCGGGGTTTTCGTCCTCGATCGCCAACTCCAGATACTCAAGCATTGCCTCTGGGTCGTCGAGGTAATCGGAGATCTCGAATTTACTGGTATTGGTCATGCTCGGATCTTTCAAAGGTTGGCCGCCATCGCGATTGCTTTCTTGATGTCCCGCTTCTGTGTCGATTTATCGCCGCCGATCAAAAGCAGGTAAACGGTAGTGCCGCGACGGGTATAATAAACGCGGTAGCCGGGACCGTAGTGAACACGCATTTCGAAGACATCGCCGCCGACAGGTGCGCAATCACCGAAATTTCCCTGCTCTGCCGAGGTCAGACGGACAAGAATGCGAAGTTTGCCCGTCCGGTCCTTGAGTGACCGCAGCCAGTCATCAAAAGGTGCCGATTTCTCCAGCTTGTTCACGAAGATTGTATCCAGTTAGATACGATTTGTCAACAGGCCGCGCGGGCTCTTTTCCGGCCGCACTGCACTTCAATAAAGCTTGAATTACTTTAAGGTAACCATCAGCAACTGGGGGATTCTACGCAATGTTCACGACGCTTGCCATCATCGCCGCCATCGGCGCCTATCTCGTTTTCATCTACAATGGCCTAGTCAAGGCCCGGCAGATGGCCGAGGAAGCCTGGTCGGGCATCGATGTGCAGCTGAAACGCCGTGCAGACCTGATCCCCAACCTGATCGAGACGGTGAAGGGTTACGCCGGCCACGAGAAGGAGACGCTGGAGAACGTCGTCGAATTGCGCAACAAGGCGCAGGCCGTGCCGGCAGGCGACGTTGCTGGTCGCGCCCAGGCTGAAGGCCTGCTCGGGGCGGCGCTGGGCCGGATCATCGCGCTTGCCGAAGCCTATCCGGACCTGAAGGCCAACGAGAACTTCCTCGAGCTGCAGCGTTCGCTGGAAACAGTCGAAGGCGAGATCCAGATGTCGCGCCGCTATTACAATGGCGCCGCCCGGGATCTGAACGTCAAGGTCGAGAGCTTCCCCAACAACCTCGTCGCCGGCCAGTTCGGCTTCTCGAAGAAACCCTATTTCGAGATTGCCAACGAGGCCGACCGTGCGGTACCGACGGTCAAGTTCTGACGTCCAAACAAGGACGCGCTTGAGAGACCGAATTGATGACGACTGACAGTGTGACCATCCTTCCGCCCGCCCATGCCCTGACCGGCAAGGTGAGCCCTCCGGGTTCGAAATCCATCACCAACCGCGCGCTCCTGCTCGCCGGCCTCGCCAGGGGCACGAGCCGACTGACCGGCGCGCTGAAAAGCGACGACACCCGTTATATGGCCGAAGCGCTGCGCCAGATGGGCGTGACCGTCGAGGAGCCGGATTCCACCACCTTCGTCGTCACCAGCACCGGCGAGCTGAAGGCGCCTGCCGCCCCGCTCTTCCTCGGCAATGCCGGAACCGCCACCCGCTTCCTGACCGCAGCGCTGGCGTTGGGACACGGTCGCTACGTCGTCGATGGCGACGAGCATATGCGCAAGCGCCCGATCAAGCCGCTCGTCGAGGCGCTGCAGTCGCTTGGCGTGGCCATCGCCGCGCCATCGGGTTGCCCGCCGGTCGCGATCGACGCCAATGGCGCCTTCAAGAAGAACCACGTCGTCATCGATGCCGGTCTTTCCAGCCAATATGTCTCGGCCCTCCAGATGGCAGCAGCCTGCGGTTCCGAGCCGTTCACCATCGAACTTGCCGGTGCCGATATCGGCGCCCGTGGTTACATCGACCTGACGATGTCGGCCATGCGCGCCTTCGGCGCCAGGGTCGAGCAGCCGACGCCGGCGTCCTGGGTCATCCAGCCGACGGGCTACACCGCGACCGATTTCCATATCGAACCGGATGCCTCTGCCGCCACCTATCTCTGGGGCGCGGAAGTGCTGACCAAGGGCCAGATCGATATCGGCACGCCGTCCGATGCGTTCACCCAGCCGGATGCCAAGGCCTATGACGTGATCGCGCAGTTCCCCAACATGCCCGCCGTCATCGACGGCAGCCAGATGCAGGATGCGATCCCGACAATTGCCGTACTCGCCGCCTTCAACGAGACGCCGGTGCGTTTCGTCGGCATCGAGAACCTGCGCGTCAAGGAATGCGACCGCATCCGCGCCGTCTCGACGGGCCTCAACAACATCCGTGAGGGCTTGGCCAGGGAAGAGGGCGACGACCTCCTGGTCTTCTCCGATCCGTCGCTATCAGGCCAGTCGTTGCCGGCCGACATCGACACCTTCGCCGACCACCGCATCGCTATGAGCTTTGCGCTGGCGGGCCTGAAGATCCGCAACATCACCATTCTCGACCCCGCGTGCGTCGGCAAAACCTATCCCGGTTATTGGGATGCGCTCGCCTCTCTCGGCGTCGATCTCGTCAGGAACGACCAGAAATGAAGTCTCTTCTCCGCCTGTGCTCCGCCTTCCTTCTCCTCATCTGGATGGCATGTGGCGCGCAGGCCGAGGAGGTCATTCGTGACTACCACGCCGACATCACCGTCCTGCCTGACGCGACCATCGAGGTGACGGAAACAATCACTGTCAATGCCGAGGGCAATGACATCAGGCGCGGCATCTTCCGCGATTTTCCGCTCTACGCGCAGGATGCGCGAGGCCGTCGGCAGAAGGTCGATTTCGAGCTGATCTCGGTCGAGCGCGACGGTCGACCGGAAGCCAATCACACCGAGTCGGTGAGCGGTGGCATCCGCATCTATGCCGGCTCCGGCGATGTCCTCCTGCAGCCGGGCGAATACACTTACACCGTCACCTACCGCACCGGCCGCCAGATCCGCTATTTCGACGATCACGACGAACTCTACTGGAACGTCACCGGCAATGGCTGGCTCTTCCCGATCGAACAGGCGAGTGCCAGCGTTGCCTTGCCGAACGATGCGGTGCCGACGAGAACCACTGTCTATACCGGCCCTTCCGGCTCGACTGCGCAGAATGCCCGCGAAATCCCGGGCTCGGGCGGCCTGGAATTCGAAACCACCGCGCCCCTCGGCCCGAACGAAGGCCTGACCATCGTGCTCGCCTTCGACAAGGAGCTGGTCGCCGCCCCCTCCTCGGAAGACAGCACCTGGTGGTTCATCCGCGACAACCTGAATACCATCATCGGCTTCGGCGGCCTCGCCCTCATCTTCCTCTATTATCTCCGCTCCTGGCTCAAAGTCGGCCGTGATCCTGCGAAGGGCGTCGTCGTGCCGCGCTGGGATCCGCCGGAAGGCGTTTCTCCGGCGCTGGTCAACTACATCGACAACAGGGGCTTCTCCGGGGCCGGCTGGACGGCACTGTCCGCTGCCGCGCTCAATCTCGCAGTCGGCGGTTATGTCGAGCTCGACGATCTCGACAGCAGCATCACCATCCGCCGCGCGAGCAAACCCGTTACCGGCAAGCTTCAGGCCGGCGAAGCCGCGCTGATGGCGGAAATCCCATCGAGCGGCGACACGCTGGTCATCGACAAGGCCAATGGCAAGAAGGTGCAATCGGTCGGCAACCGCTTCCGCCAGGCGATCGAGAAGGAACACCGCAACAAATACTACAAGGGCAATGCCGGCTACACCGCGCTCGGGATCGGTCTCTCGATCGCCGTGGTCGCGGCACTGTTCATTTTCGGCGACCTCAACGAGGACGTCTACGCGCTGATCTTCGTGCCGACCTTCTTCTCGCTCTTCTTCGGGACCTTCACCATCGGCCTCGGGCGCAGCCTGCGCCGCAGCCGATCCCTGTTCAGCAAGATCATAACGATCGTCGCGCTGGCCTTCATAGGCTTCGTCGCGCTTTCTACCATGGGCCTGATGCTGATCTCGATGTGGATGGATCTCGAATCGACCCATCAATTCCCGGTGCTGCTCGCCTTCGGCGGTATCCTGCTGGTCAACATTCTCTTTCTCTTCCTGATGGGCGCCCCGACCCCGCTCGGCGCCAAGCTGATGGATGGCATTGAGGGGTTGAAGATCTACCTGACGCTGGCCGAACAGGACCGCATGAACATGGCCGGTGCTCCGACCATGTCGCCAAGCCACTTCGAAAAGCTCTTGCCCTACGCCGTAGCGCTGGGCCTCGAAAAGCCCTGGTCTAAGACCTTCGAGACCTGGCTCGCCACGGCCGCCGCCGGTGCCGCGGCTGCCGCCTACAGCCCGGCCTGGTACCACGGCAGCAATCCCGGCGGCTTCGGTGATCGGATCGGCGGCTTCTCCTCCTCCATGGCCTCGACCATCGCCTCCACCATCCCGACCCCGCCCCCTTCCAGTTCCTCGTCCTCCTCGTCTTCAGGCTTCTCCGGCGGCTCCTCGGGCGGCGGCGGTGGCGGCGGTGGTGGGGGAGGGTGGTAGGCCTCGACATATGTATCGTGTGGTGATACATATGTGATCTCGGAGGCATCACATGATCCGGTCTTATGCGAATGCAATGACGGAGACCGTGGCCTCTGGGAAAGCGCCTAAGGGCTTTCCGGCAGATCTTCTCAGGCGTGCGGTCGTCAAGCTGACACTGATCGACAATGTCACCTCCCTGATAGATCTGATGCGCCCACCCGGTAACCGGCTGGAAGCTTTGAAGGGCGACCGGTCTGGGCAACATTCGATCCGGATCAACGACCAATGGCGGATCTGCTTCGTCTGGTCAGACAACGGTGCCGATCAGGTCGAGATCGTCGACTACCACTGAGAAGGAGACAAGCCATGACCATCGTCCTGCCGCCCGTCCATCCCGGTGAGATTCTGCGCGACGAGTTTCTGGAACCCATGGGCCTGAGCGCTGGCGCCCTTGCTCGCCTCTTGAACGTGCCACGCACCCGGATCGAGCGTCTGGTTGCGGAGCAGACGTCACTGACGCCCGACACGGCGCTGCGCCTCGCCCGCCATTTCGCCATGTCGCCGCAGTTCTGGATGAACCTTCAGACAAGCTATGACCTCAAGATGGAATCAATAGCGAAAGCCGACGAACTGGCTGCCATTCCCGTCCGGACCGACCTCACAGCCGCCTGATCCGCCCGCCATTTTGCACGCATCCATGGATGACTTTTGTCGCGCGGCTTGCTAAGTCCGCCGCAGCATTCTGCAACAAGCGAAAAAGTCTCAATCGATGCCCGATCTCCTGCTCGAACTCCGCTCCGAAGAAATCCCGGCCACGCCGCGCACCCGCAGCGCCGCAGGCGCGAGGGCGCGCAATCAGGAAAACGGCATGCGGGCCTCGGAGAACCCCAATGCCTGATCTTCTGCTCGAACTCCGCTCCGAAGAAATCCCGGCCCGCATGCAGCGCAAGGCGGCTGGCGATCTGAAGAAGATGGTCACCGATGCGCTTGTCGATGCGGGTCTGACTTATGAGGGTGCCCGCGAATACTGGACGCCGCGCCGCCTGACGCTGGATATCCGCGGCCTCACCGCCCGCTCGGCCGACATCAAGGAAGAGAAGAAGGGCCCGAGCGTTTCGGCACCTCAGGGAGCCATCGACGGCTTCCTGCGCGGTGCGGGTCTCACCTCTATCGACCAGGCGATCATCAAGACCGATCCGAAGAAGGGCGATTTCTATGTCGCCTATCTGGAGAAGCCGGGCCGTGCGGCTGAAGAGATCATCGCCAATGTCATGCCCGGCATCGTCAGGGCCTTCCCCTGGCCGAAGTCGATGCGATCAGGCTTTGCCTCCATGCCCAAGGGCTCGAGTTATGGCGGTATCGACGGCAAGGGCATGGAAAGCCTGCGCTGGGTCCGCCCGTTGCAGTCCATCGTCTGCACCTTCGGCCCCGAGCATGACGAAGTCCAGGTCATCCCCTTCGAGATCGACGACATCGTCGCCTCCAACGTCACCTATGGTCACCGCTTCCACGCGCCGGATGCCATCACCGTCAAGCGCTTCGACGACTACGTCACCAACCTGGAACGCGCCAAGGTCATCCTCGATGCCGAGCGCCGCAAGGACATGATCCTGCACGACGCCCGCGACATCGCCTTTGCCAATGGCCTCGATCTGGTCGAGGACGAGGGCCTGCTGGAGGAAGTCTCCGGCCTCGTCGAATGGCCGCAGGTTCTGCTCGGCACGTTTGAGAAGGATTACCTTTCGATCCCGGCCGAGATCATCCGTCTGACCATCAAGACCAACCAGAAGTGTTTTGTTGTCCGCCCGCAGGGTGAGACCGACCAGCTCTCCAACCATTTCATCCTGATCTCCAACATCCAGGCCACCGACGGCGGCCGCGAGATCATGCATGGCAATGGCAAGGTCGTGCGCGCGCGCCTTTCGGATGCGCTGCATTTCTGGAAGCGCGACCAGGGCGACCTACCGGATCTCGACACGCTGAAGGCCTCTGCCGCCAAGTTCGACCTCGACCTGAAGAAGCCGCTCGACCAGCGCATGGCCAAGCTCGACGCGCTGAACGTCACCTTCCATGCCAAGCTGGGCACGCAAGGGGAGCGCGTCGCGCGCATCCGCGAACTGGCGAAGGTGCTGGCGCCTATAGTCGGCGCTGATGCCGCCCTCGTCGATCGTGCAGTGGTGCTGGCAAAAGCCGATCTCCGCACCGAAGCCGTCGGAGAATTCCCCGAACTCCAGGGCGCCATGGGCCGCAAATACGCGCTCCTGCAGGGTGAGAACGTCTCTGTTGCCGCCGCGATTGAAGACCACTGGAAGCCGAACGGCCCTTCGGACCGCCTGCCGGAAGACAAGGTCGGCCTGACCGTCGCGCTCGCTGACAAGCTCGACACACTGGTCGGCTTCTGGGCGATTGACGAAAAGCCGACCGGCTCGAAGGATCCCTATGCGCTGCGTCGTGCGGCGTTGGGTGTGGTGCGGATGATCCTGGAGCGCGGACTGCGAGTAGGACTAAGCCAGGCTTTTGAAACGGCCTATGTGTCGTCGCTTTACTCCACCGTGCCGACTTCTCCGGAGGAGATAGCGGAACGGACCTACAAGCCCGACCTCCTCTCCTTCTTCCACGACCGCCTGAAGGTCTACTTGCGCGACCAAGGCGCCCGCCACGACATCATCGATGCCATACTGACGCCTGACGCCGACGACCTCCTGATGGTCGCCCGCAAGGCTGAAGCGCTCACCGCCTTCATCACCTCGGAAGACGGCCTGAACCTGCTCGCCGGCACCAAGCGCGCGACCCAGCTTTTGGCCGCAGAAGAAAAGAAGGGCACCGTCGTCGCCGATGGCGTCTCGGAAGCGCTCTTGAAGCTCGACGCGGAAAAGTCCCTCTTCGCCGCCATCCAGTCCGCGTCGAAGTCGGCGGCCGAAGCCGTTGCGTCGGAGGACTTCCGCTCCGCCATGCAGGCACTCTCGACGCTGCGCGGTCCGGTCGACAAATTCTTCGAAGACGTCCTGGTCAACGACGAGGACTTAGCCATCCGCGCCAACCGCCTGGCGCTCTTGAAGGCTATCCGCGAGGCGACGGCAACGGTCGCAGACTTCTCCAAGATCACAGGCTGACGATGTGAGACCCCGCTTCGGCGGGGTTTTTCTATGTTGATTATGGTGTCTTATATGGTACTATATTGCCATGGAGATCCGTGAGTTCCTGGACGATTAAGGAAGCAGTCCCTTCGGACTCTGGTTCGAGCGGCTTGACCCCATGTCTGCGGTGAAGATCACGACGGCTATCATCCGAATGTCGCTCGGGAATTTCTCCAATGCCAAGGGCGTAGGCGAAGGAGTACTAGAATACCGGATCGACTATGGCCCTGGTTACCGCATCTATTTCGGCAAGGACGGCGATAGACTCGTCATCCTGGTCGCGGGCGGAACCAAGAAGCGACAACAGGCAGATATCAAGACGGCGCAGGCTCGTTGGGCGGAATACCGAAAGCGAAAGGCAGGCTGAGATGGCTTTGACGAGAGACTTCAAGGAAACCGTTCGTGATCGCGCCCAAGCCGATCCCGCTTTTCGGGCCGCACTGCTGAGCGAAGCGATCGACCTTCTGTTGTCGGGCGATGTCGAAACCGGCCGCGCTTTGTTGCGGGATTACATCAATGCCACAATAGGGTTCGTCGAGCTGGGTAGGAAGTCCGGCATGCCGCCAAAGAGCCTGATGCGGATGTTCGGCCCTTCCGGCAACCCGCGCGCTGGCAATCTTTTCGCCGTGATCCGCCTCCTGCAGGACGAAACCGGCGTCCAGATCGCCGTCAAGGCTGCGTGAGCATCTTTGGCTGAGCGCGCATTGGTGATAATGTCCAATTGCTGGAACTCCAGAGGAAGCCACCCGCATGAACAAGCCCGTCCAGGTGACCATCGCCGAGCCCTATGACAGTTTCATCGACGCCCAGCTTGAAAGCGGAGAGTTCAAGTCGGCCGAAGAAGTGGTCGAGGCGGGCTTGCGGCTTCTGAAGGAGGAGCAGGCCAGGATCGAGTGGCTGCGCAATGCGCTGATTGAGGGGGAGAGCAGCGGGCCGTCCGTGCCTTTCGATCCGGAAGACCTCATGAGTTCTGTTCGTGAAAGATGGAAAAGCCGTGGCTGAGGTTCGGCTAAGTCCGGCCGCACGACGAGACTTTCTGGACATCGGTGACTATTCGCGGGAGCGATGGTCCGAAGTCCAGGCCGAGCGATACCTCAAGCAAATCCTGGGTACGATTGCCGAAATCGGCACCCATCCGTTTTCGGGTGGCGAGGTAACAGCACTGCGTAAAGGCTATCGTCGCCGTCGGTCCGGCTCGCATCTGATCTTCTACGTTGTTTTTGACCATGGCATTGAGGTCGTCCGCATCATTCACGAAAGAGCGGACATCGCCGGCAAACTGGACGAATGACCTGAATGTCCCCCAAAATCCTCATCAGTGCCTGCTTGCTCGGCCGCCCCGTCCGCTACGACGGGAGGGGGAAGCCCCTTCATGATCCTATTATCGATCGCTGGAAGGCCGAGGACCGCCTCATTGGCTTCTGCCCCGAACAGGCTGGTGGTCTGCCCACACCACGCCCACCGGCGGAAATTGAAGGCGGCATGAACGGTGAGGATGTGCTGGCCGGCCGTGCCCGCGTGCTGGAGGTGACCGGGGGCGACGTGACGGCGGAGTTCATTGCCGGTGGCCGCAATGCCGTTGCCTTCGCCCACGAGCAGGGCTGTCGCTTCGCACTCCTCATCGACGGAAGCCCATCCTGCGGCTCCGGCTTCGTCTATGACGGCTCCTTCTCCGGCACCCGCCATCCCGGCTTCGGCGTCACGGCGGCCTTGATGCGCCAAGCCGGCATCGAAGTCTTCTCGGACCGCGAACTCGATCGGCTTGCAGCTCGGGTAGAAGACACTGCCTGAATAGCAAAAGACCGTCGGATCGCTCCGACGGCCTTTTGATCTCTGGTAGCGTCCCGGGCCTCAGCTCGCCATGCGATACTGCTGCTGACCGGCGCCAGACTGACCGGTCTTGAAGCTGCGGATGAGATCCAGAAGGTCGCCGGTGTCATTGGCGAGAACCTCGGCCGATGCCGTGGTTTCTTCTGCCATGGCCGCGTTCTGCTGGGTCGCCGTATCGAGCTGGTTCACTGCGGACGAGATAGACCGAAGTGTCGTGTCCTGCTCCTGGGCGCTGTGCGAGATCTTCGAGACGATATCGTTGGCGCTGGCGATCTGACCGGAGATGCGCTTCAGCGCCTCGCCGGTCTGGCCGACCAGCTGCACGCCCTGTTCGACCTGGGCGGACGAGCGGGCGATCTGGTCCTTGATCTCCTTGGCGGCCGCCGCCGAGCGCTGGGCCAGTTCACGCACTTCCTGGGCGACGACGGCAAAACCCTTGCCGCTTTCGCCGGCACGAGCCGCCTCGACGCCGGCATTCAGCGCCAGAAGGTTGGTCTGGAAGGCGATCTCGTCGATGACGCCGATGATCTTGGTGATCTCGGCGGAGGACTGTTCGATGCCGCTCATCGCGTTGATCGCCTTGGTGACGATCTCGTCGCTCTGGCGGGCCTCGGCGCTGACCGAGCCGACGCGGGTTGCCGCTTCACGCGCACCGTCAGCCGTCTGGCGTACCGCGACGGTGAGTTCATCCAGCGCTGCCGAGGTCTCTTCGAGATTGGCGGCCTGGCGCTCGGTCCGGGTGGCAAGCTCACCTGAAGCACGGCGGATCTCTTCCTTCGAGACGGCGATGTCATTGCCCTTCAGATTGACGCGGGCCATGGCTTCTTCGAGGCGGGCGAGCGCCTCATTGAAGTTGTCACGCAGGCCGGCATATTTGGGGCCGAGATCGGCGCAACGTACGGTCAGGTCGCCGTCGGCGAGTTTCTCGAGCGATTGGCCGATGGTAGAGACGACATGCGCCTGCTGGCGGGCTTCGGAAAGCTGCGCCTCGGCATTCTGACTGCGCTCGCCGTCGAGTTCGCGCTGCTGTTCTTCCTGGCGGGCGGTCATGGCGTGACGCTCACGGACCTTGTCCTGCAGGCTCTTGGTCGCCTTCGCCATCATGCCGATCTCGTTGCCCATGTCCGTATGCGGAATGGCGATATCGACATTCTCGTCGGCAACCGCTTCCAGCGCATCATGAATGTCCTTGAGAGGCTTGGTGATGTTGCGAATGACGAAGAATGCGGCGATCAGGGCGAGGACGAAGATGCCGGCAGACCAGCTGATGGTCTCGATGACGCTGGAGCGGATCTCAGCCTTCAGGTCGTCGGTGTAGAGACCCGTAACGATGACGATTTTCCAGGGTTCGAAGGCCTTGCCATAGGATGCTTTGGGATAGGACCGGTCTTCCGGATCCTTGCCAGGCTTCGGGCCGATGAACTCGACGAAGCCGCCGCCCAGCTGGCCGAGACGGACAAGCTCGTCGCGATAGGCAAATCCGTTTGCATCGGGTTTGCCCTTGTTGCTTTTGCCGACATCCTTCGACGTGGGGTGGAAAATCATCACCACGTCGTAGTCATAGCCAAAGAAGTAGCCGTCCGGCTCGAATCTCATCTTGTTCAGCATGTCATAGGCGCGAGTCTTCGCTTCCTCGACGCTGAATTCGCCGGCCACTGCGCGGTCATTGTAGTCCTTCAGGACTGATATGGCCGACTCGACCTGGGTTCTCAGGAGTTCGTAGCGCTGTCCGTAGATGGTTTCGGTGGAGGAGCGGACCTGGAAAAACGTGGCTGCCGCAAAGGCGGCCATCAGTCCACCGATCAGCATGATGAGCTGAAGTGAAATCCTGAGATTCTTCATGGCGAGGGAAGCTTTCGTCTGTCGAGCGGTTCGTGCGCAGGGGAGGGGCAGGCGAACGGGATCGGCACCTCATGTGTCGACGGATTACGACAGAGTGTCATCGCCAAAGATTGAAATGGCTTTAAGCACCTGAATATATGGCACTATAAGAATATACTGGTAAAATCTGGGGGTACGGCATAACGCCCGGGACTGGGCCGGGCGTTATGTCCGTGTCGACCACGAGAAACCGCCGCGCCCGGATCGTTTGGCGGGCGGATGGGAAAGAGATCAGTTCAGGCGAAGTTCGAAACCGGCCAGCGCTGGGGCGGGCTTGTCATCCTGTGGCGCATCGACTGCGGCTGTCGTCGCGCCGTGATCGATCTCGTTTCCAGCAGGCAAGGCACCGGCGACGATGGTAGACCCGTCGGTCGCCCAGCCCGAAGCGGATGTATAAACCACGACAGGCGATCCGCCGAGCCAGCTTTCGACCCGCTTCAGCTTCTTCTCGCCATTGATATCGACCACTTCGGCTGTCTGGCTACCGGAGGGGACAGTCGGCACCTGGTAATCGGACTTGGATGCTTCCACGACCGGTGCCGGGCAATGGCCACAGGCGATCTCGAGCACGCTCGGCTGGCTCGCCGCCATTCCGGTCACGGTCGAAATCGATCCCGCCAGGACCGGCGTGGCGGTCATGAAAGTGGCAAGGACCATGGCTGTCGAAACGATACGGCGCATCACGTTTTCCCCGATTGTTGGAATGACGTTAGCAAGCCTTTCTTTCGATCCAGTCAGGAGCTTTGGTAAAATTTGAACGAACGGCCGTTTTTCACTACCAGGTCGCGCTGCGGCGGGAAATCAGGACTTTTCGCGCGCTATCGCCTGCCAGCCGATATCCCGGCGGCAGAAGCCGTTCTCCCACTCGACCGCATCGACGAGGGTATAGGCAGAAGCCTGCGCTTGGCCCACCGTCGCGCCACGCGCGGTCGCATTCAGCACACGCCCGCCGCTCGCAACAAGCTGGCCGTCCTTGAGCGCCGTACCCGCATGGAAAACCTTGGCGCCATCGCCGGCTGCCGGCAGGGCAACGATCGGGGTCGCCTTCTCATAGGCGCCGGGATAGCCCTTCGAGGCCAGCACCACAGTCAAGGCAGGATCCTCGCTCCATTCGGCCGTCACCTGATCCAGCGTACCGGTGGCTGAGGCGTAGAGGATCGGCAAGAGATCACTCTTCAGCCGCATCATCAGCACCTGGCATTCCGGATCGCCGAAGCGAACATTGTATTCGATCAGTTCCGGACCCTTTTCCGTGATCATCAACCCGGCAAAGAACACGCCCTGGAAGGGATGCCCCATCTCGGCCATGCCGCGCATGGTCGGCTCGATGATCTCCTTCATCGTCCGCTCGACCATCTCTGATGTCATGACCGGTGCCGGAGAATAGGCACCCATGCCGCCGGTGTTCGGGCCGGTATCGCCGTCGCCGACCCGCTTGTGGTCCTGCGCGGTCGCAAGCGGCAGAAGCGACTTGCCGTCGGAAAGGCAGAAAAAGCTCGCTTCTTCGCCGTCCAGATAGGCTTCGACCACAACTTCAGCACCGGCAGCCCCAAACGCGCCCTCGAAGCAATCGTCGATCGCGGCAAGCGCCTCATCGAGCGTCATCGCAACCGTGACACCCTTGCCGGCGGCAAGGCCATCGGCCTTGATGACGATCGGTGCGCCCTGTTCGCGCACATAAGCCTTGGCCTTCGGCGCATTGTTGAAACGCTGATAGGCGCCGGTCGGAATGTTGAAGCGGGCGCAGACATCCTTGGTAAAGCCCTTGGAACCCTCGAGCTGGGCTGCCGCCGCCGACGGTCCGAAGACGGCGATCCCGGCCTCGCGCAGTCTGTCCGCGATACCGGCCACCAGCGGCGCTTCCGGGCCGACGACGACGAAGTCGATCGCCCTGTCCTTGCAGAACTGCACGACCGCAGCGTGATCCTCGGTGTCGAGGGAGACGAGCTCCGCCTCTTCGGCGATGCCGGGATTGCCGGGGGCGGCATAAAGCTTGGTCAGAAGCGGCGACTGGGCAATCTTCCAGGCCAGCGCATGTTCGCGTCCACCCGACCCGATCAACAAAACCTTCATCACCAGCCTCCAGTGCCACAAGGGAATGCCCGGCGGTTAAGGGGGAAGGGGAGAAAGGTCAAGCCGAATTGACCTTCAAAGGCCCTGCTTTCCTGTGAAGTGGGCCGCATGCCCGTTGCCTTGCCGCATTCGCCCGCTATGGTCCGCCTTCACACGAGCAGACGGAAGACCCATGGCCGACGACATCAGATCCATTGCCGCCCTCATCGCCACCGAGATCAACGCCCGCCCTGAGCAGGTCATATCGGCGGTCGGCCTGCTGGACGAAGGATCTACCGTTCCCTTCATCGCCCGCTACCGCAAGGAAGTAACCGGCGGTCTCGACGATACGCAGCTGCGCAATCTGGCCGAACGGCTGATCTATCTGCGCGAGCTTGCCGCCCGCCGCAAATCGATCTTCGAAAGCATCGACGGCCAGGGCAAGATGACCGACGACCTCGCCCGCAAGATCGCTCAGGTCACCACCAAGGCCGAGCTGGAAGACCTCTACCTGCCCTACAAGCCGAAGCGCCGCACCCGCGCCGAAATCGCCCGCGAAAAGGGTCTCCAGTCGCTCGCCGACGCGATCCTCGCCGACCGCACGAGCGATCCGCAGAAGCTCGCCGCAGCCTACATCACCGAAGAAGTCCTCGACGTGAAGGCGGCGCTCGAAGGCGCGCGCGACATCATCGCCGAGCAGATCTCGGAAAATGCCGATCTCATCGGTCGCCTGCGCAACGACATGAAGGATCGCGCGATCCTGTATTCCAAGCTCGTCGACGGCAAGGCCGAAGCGGGCGCGAAATTCTCCGACTATTTCGACCATTTCGAACGTTGGGCAACCGTGCCCGGTCACCGGGCGCTCGCCATGCTGCGCGGCTGGAACGAGGAGTTCCTGTCGCTCTCCATTGAGGTCGATCGCGACGACACCTCCCCGGTCAAGACCAGCCAGCGCATGATCGCCACCGCCTACCAGGTTGCGGCCAAGGGCCCCGCCGACCAGTGGCTCCTTGAGGTCGCCGGCTGGACTTGGCGCGTCAAGCTCTCCGTGTCGCTGTCGCTCGACCTGATGCGCGAACTGCGCGAGCGCGCGGAGGAAGAGGCGATCCACGTCTTCGCCCGCAACCTGAAGGACCTGCTGCTCGCAGCGCCCGCAGGCTCGCGCCCGACCATGGGCCTCGATCCCGGTATCCGCACCGGCGTCAAGGTTGCGGTGGTCGATGGCACCGGCAAGGTTGTCGAGACAACAACCGTCTATCCCTTCCAGCCGCGCAACGACATCCGCGGCAGCCAGACCGAGCTCGCCTCGCTGATCCGCAAGCACAATGTCGAGCTGATCTCGATCGGCAACGGCACCGGCAGCCGCGAGACGGAAAAGCTGGTGGCCGACATGCTCGCCCAGTTCCCCGCGACCGCGCCGAAGCCCACCAAGGTTATCGTCTCCGAAGCCGGCGCCTCCGTCTATTCGGCGTCTGAAACTGCCGCCAAGGAATTCCCCAATCTCGACGTCTCCCTACGCGGCGCCGTCTCGATTGCTCGGCGCCTGCAGGATCCGCTCGCCGAACTCGTCAAGATCGAACCGAAGTCGATCGGCGTCGGCCAGTACCAGCACGACGTCGATCAGGGCCGCCTCGGGCGCTCGCTGGACGCGGTGGTCGAAGACGCGGTGAATGCCGTCGGCGTCGACGTCAACACCGCCTCTGCACCGCTGCTCGCCCGCGTCTCCGGTCTCGGCAAGACGACGGCGGAAGCCATCGTTGCCCATCGCGACGAGACCGGCCCCTTCGGCAGCCGCAAGGATCTCCTGAAAGTTCCGCGCCTCGGCGCCCGCACCTTCGAGCAATGCGCCGGCTTCCTGCGCATCCCGAACGGTAAGGAACCGCTCGACGCCTCCTCCGTCCACCCGGAAGCCTATGGCGTGGCGAAGAAGATCGTCGCCGCCTGTGGCCGCGACCTGCGCTCGCTGATGGGCGACAGCGCGACGCTGAAGAGCCTGGACCCGAAGCGCTTCATCGACGAGCAGTTCGGCCTGCCGACGGTCAAGGACATCCTGGCCGAACTCGAAAAGCCGGGCCGCGACCCGCGCCCGAGCTTCAAGACGGCGACCTTTGCCGAAGGCATCGACGAGATCACCGACCTGAAGATCGGTATGACGCTCGAAGGCACCGTCACCAACGTCGCCGCCTTCGGCGCCTTCGTCGATATCGGCGTGCACCAGGATGGCTTGGTCCATGTCTCGCAGCTCGCCGACCGTTTCGTCAAGGATCCGCATGAGGTGGTGAAAGCAGGCGATGTCGTGAAGGTCCGCGTCGTTGAAGTCGACGTCAAACGCAAGCGCATCGCGCTCACCATGCGGAAAGATGGCGGCGAGGCGCAGCAGCCGTCGATGCGCGGCGACGCACGCGGCAATGCCAATGCGATGAAACATTCGAATGCCCGCCCGGCAAAGCCGGAGCAGCCCGCGATGGGTGGCCTGGGTGCGGCACTGGCCGAAGCCATGCGCAAGAAGTAAGCAAAGAAACAGGCCGGAGCTCATCACTCCGGCCTGCCCATCGCCCCCGAAAGGCATCACTTAAATGGATGTTGCACAGTCCTTGCAGAAAGGTGTGTGCGGGACGGCCTTAAGCCGCTCCACGGAGATTTGTTCTCCGCATTTCATGCACTGACCATACCGTCCATTGGCGATCCGGTCCAGTGCAGCGTCGATGGCCCTGAGTTCTTCCTCGCCGACCTGGCCGAATTCCTCCAGCACTTCGTCGTTTTCCGCCTCGGTCGCACGTTCGGCACTATCGGCGCTTTTCAGCGTCCCTAGATCTGTGTCGATCTTTTTCAAGCGCCGCTCGATCTCCTCTTTCCGAGCGAGCAGCATGCGTTCGAAATGCGCGGTGTCCACAGTCTGAACGGGATTTTGCATGATCTCACCTGTCGACCAGGACGGAAATCTTCGAATGGCGCACGACCCGGTCCGCCGTCGCGCCGATGAAGTAGTTGGAAAAATCGGGCACGTGCGAGCCGACGATGATAAGGTCAGCCTTGTGTTCGTCTGCTGCAGCAAGGATCTCACGGGCCGGTGCACCGGAGCGGATCTCGATAAGTGCGATCGTGCCGGTCTTCTCCTTGAGTTCGACGAGCTTGGCCTTGGCATCGTTGATCACGCCTTCGATCAGATCGACAGGAACGTCGATGGCGAGATAACCGGGAATATCCTCGATGATGGTCAGGAGCACGATCTCGCCGCCTGCGTCGAGCAGGGATTTGGCCTTGGTCAGGATCCGCTCGCCGATACTGGTGGCAGCCGGATCGACGGGAACGATGATCTTCTTGTACATCTTGCTCTCCATTGTCACCCCAAGGGGGGGTGCTCTTATGCAAGAGAGAATGCGTCTGCGCAGGGATGACTGCATTGATCAGGATCAACTTTGAGACCGCACGCATCGTCAATCAATGTTGAACGATCTTTCGAGGAAATGCGATCTTTTGTGAACGACATTTCTGCGCCATATCAGGGGAAATCGCCGCCACAGGCAGGAGAACATCCAATGACCACCTTGAACAATGAAGCCGAATCCTTCGCCCTCAGCCGTCCCGTGCATGTCGGACGCGCCCATCTCGTCGTGCGCGATCTCGATACCATGTCCCGCTTCTACGGTGAGGCGCTCGGGCTGAAGCGCTTCGAACAGAGTGCGAGCGGTGTCGAACTTGGCGCCGGTGACCGGGTCCTTCTCACCCTGACGACGCGCGGAGATGCTGCCCCTGCTCCCCGCAATGCAGCTGGCCTTTTCCACAACGCCTTCCTCATGCCGGATCGCGCCGAACTCGCCCACTGGCTTGCCCATGCCGCCCATCTCGGCCTGCAATTTGAAGGTGCGAGCGACCATCTGGTGAGCGAGGCAATCTACCTGTCGGACCCTGAAGGCAATGGCATCGAGGTCTATCGCGACCGCAAGCCGGAGGAATGGACCTACCACGCCGATGGGACAGTGGAGATGGCGACCAACCGCCTCGACCTCCAGGCGCTTTACGACGACGCCGCCAAGACGCCCTGGACCGGCATGTCGCCTGAGGCCGCTCTCGGCCACATCCACCTGCAGGTTGGCAGCGTGCCGGAGGCAGACCGCTTCTACGAGGGCGTGCTCGGGCTGAAGAAGATGGCGAGCTATCCCGGCGCCAGCTTCTTCGCCTCCGGCAGCTATCACCACCATGTCGCCGCCAATGTCTGGAACAGCCGCAATGCTCCGGCAAGAACTGCCGCGATGACGGGTCTGCAAGACTATGCGCTCGCTTTTAAAGACCGCGAGACGCTCGGCAAGGTTCTGGCAACGCTTGAAGGTCTGGAGATCAGGGTCGAGCGCAGTGCCGAGGGCCATCGGCTGACCGATCCCTGGGGGATCGGCATCACGCTGGTAGCGGGTTCCGCCTGATCTGAACGGGGCGCGGCCCAGGCGTCTGCGCCCCCATTGTTTCCCAGTGGAACGGAAATTGTTCCCGAGCGTTGAGAGGCATCTCGAAGGGGGAACAACGTCATGATGAAGTCACGCCAGCGCTGCAGGCTCGCATCGGAGATATGCCGGTGAACCTCGAGGTTACGCATCGGCAAAAGCCGACCCGCAAGGTCCGTTTCCAGAAGACGGGCCTTGATTACGTCGTATCCTGGAGCGTGATAGGTCTATTCGCGATCTTCGCTCTGATATCGCTGCATCTCGCCTCCTTCGTTCTCATCCCGCTCACGATGGCAGTCGTGGTCGGACTCATCCTGGGGCTCGCCGCCGACCGCCTCGGAAGGCTGGGTTCGCCACCGATGCTGACTGCCATCATCCTCTCCAGCCTGTTCATGGTCATTCTCGTGTTTCTCGTCAGCATCATCTGGTCGCCGATCAGCATGCTCATCGAAACCGGCCCGGATATGGTCAATCGTGCCATAGAGTACCTGCAGCAGATCTCCTGGCTCGAGGGACCGATGCGGGTGCTGTCGCGCGGCCCTGACTCCATGGAAGCCATGCTGGAAAACTCCGGCACGATCCTGTCGACGGTGGCGACCGGCGTGACACCGGCGCTTGTCCAGGTCTTCATCTTCATCGCAAGCCTCCTCCTGTTCCTGTCGTCCCGCCTGGCACTTCGTCGCGCTCTCATCCGCGCCTTTTCCCATCGGGATCGGCGCTTGAAGGCGATCCGGATGCTGAACGAAGTTGAGGAGTCGCTGGGCTACTATTTCGCCACTGCCGTCATCGTTTATGGCATGTTCGGCGTGGTGGCCGGCCTCGTGGCCTGGTTCGGCGGCCTGGGCAATCCGGCACTCTGGGGAGTTGCAGCTTTCCTTCTGAGCTTTATCCCCTTCCTCGGCATCGCCATGGTGACCGGTGCCATGGCCGTCAGCGGTCTGCTGGTCCATGAAGGCGTGCTGATCGGTCTCATGCCAGCCTTCATTTTCTTTGTTCTGGACGGGTTGTTCGAAAACCTGCTGATCCCGGCCGTCATGGGCAAACGCTTGGAAATGAACGCATTCCTGCTGTTCATCGCCATCGTTTTCTGGACCTGGCTGTGGGGTGCCGTCGGCGCCATGCTCGCCGTGCCACTGACGCTGATCTGCATGACGCTTTACTCCGGATTGATGCCCCAGACGAAGATCCAGCCCAATCTACCGGGCTGAGCATCTGTCATCCGGTCGTCATGGCCCATCCTTATGGCTCCGCTCCGAACAATGAGCGGTGCCATAAATGACGATCGTAATCCCCCGCCTGACGCTCGGCATCATTGCCGATCCCCAATATGCCGATCTCGATCCGAACCCGCGATTGAACCGTCATTTCCGCCAATCGCTGCTCAAGCTTCGCGAGGCGGTTGCTCATTTCAACGCACAAGCCCTGGACGCTGTCGTGGTGCTGGGAGATCTCATCGACCGTGACTGGGAAAACTTGGCGCCTGTCCTCGATATTCTCGAAACGCTCCACGCACCGCGCATCCTTCTGCCCGGGAATCACGATTTCCTGGTCGATCCCGACCGGTTGACCGAGGTCCATGCCGCACTCGGCATGCCTGCGCCCTATCACGAGGTGCGGATAAACGGCCTGCGACTGCTCGTCACCGATGGCAACGAGATTTCCCTGTTCGCGCCGCCGATCGGCGACGCAAGGCGGGCGGAGGCAGAACAGCGGTTGGCGGCAATGAGGGCTGACAATGCGCCCAATGCCAACGACTGGAACGCCGGCGTCTCCGATGCTCAGGCCGGCTGGATCGCCGAGCGACTTTCAGCGGCCGAGGCGGCCGGGGAGCCGGTGATCCTGCTCGGGCACTATCCGATCCACCCGTCATCCGATCATGCCCTCTGGGGTGCCGAGGACCTCACCGATCTGATCACCGCGTCGCCCGCCGCAATTGCCTATCTCTGTGGTCACGATCACCGCGGCAATTGGGCAGAACGCGACGGCGTTCACTTCGTCAATTTTTGCGGCATGGTCGACACCGAGCACGACAATGCCTTTGCGGTCCTCTCGGTTTTCGCAGATCGGATAGAGATCGTGGGACTGGGGCGGGAACCAAGCCGGCAGCTTGCCTTCACCTCGTCCAAGTTTGTCAGAACTGGCCATTTCTGACAGAACGCTGACAGCAATCTGACGCAAATTCGTCATGAATATCCGAAAGTTGCTGCAGCTGCCCCGCATCACTCCTTTGTGACTTCAATCGCATGTTTGGAGACGGCAAACATATGTTGCCCGCTAACGATCGCCGGTACGCCGGCCGAGCTCATGGAGAAAAACGGATGAAGTTGAAAGTCGTTCTGTCCGCCACGGTGGCGATCTGTCTTGGCGTGTCCGCAGCGATCGCTGCGGGCGAACCCCAGGTCGTCCGTCAGGAAGAGATGAAGAAGGTCGGCGGCGCCATGGGTGCCCTCGGCGCCATCGCCAAGGGTGAGAAACCCTATGATGCGGCAGCCGTGACGGCTGCGCTCACCACCCTGGTCGAGGTCAGCAAGACCTTCCCCGATCACTTCCCCGCCGGCAGCGAAACGGGCATGGAGTCCGAGGCCGCACCGGCGATCTGGCAGAACATGGACGACTTCAAGGCAAAGTCGGCCAAGCTGACCGCCGCTGCCGAAGCGCAACTTGCATCCATGCCGGCCGACCAGGCTGGCGTCGGCGCTGCCATGCAGGCCATCGGCGGCACCTGTGGCGATTGCCACCAGACCTACCGCCTGAAGAAGTAAGACCCTCCCGGCGGGCGACGTCCGGCAAACCGGATCGCCCGCCGTTTTGCGCTCTGCAGGGCGCCGCAATGAGACGATGGAGGCCGGGATGGCATCGACTTTGGTCAAGGGATTGGGCGCACTTGCCGTGCTCGGAGCGGCCGGTTTCGGCGCTTTCCTGTTTGTCACGGCACCGGATCGTCAGGATCCGTCGGTCTGGGCAGATCTCGGCGAGCCTGATCTCGCCCATGGACGCGAAGTCTTCTTCGCCGGCGGTTGCACGAGCTGTCATGCACCGGCAGGTGCGACGGGAGATGCGCGACTGATCCTCTCAGGCGGCGCGCCGCTGAAGAGTGATTTCGGCACCTTCCACGCCCCCAACATCTCCAGCCACCCGGAAGCCGGGATCGGCGCCTGGACGCTCGCCGAATTCGGCGATGCAATGACCCGTGGGGTGGGCCGCGAGGGTGAACACCTCTATCCGTCCTTCCCCTATGGCTCCTACGCACGCATGACGCCCAAGGACATCAACGACCTCTACGGCTTCATGAAGAAGCTGCCGGCGAGCGATGTCGTGGCGCCGGCCCATGAGCTCGGCTTCCCTTTCAACCAGCGCCTGGTGCTGGGTGGCTGGAAATTTCTCTATTTCACAGATGCGCCCCGGGTCGAGCTGGCGGATGCCTCCGACATGGTGAAGCGGGGTCAGTATCTCGTCGAAGGCCCCGGCCATTGCGGCGAATGCCACACGCCGCGCAATGCCTTGGGTGGCTTCGAAACCGGCAGCTGGCTGGCCGGTGGCCCCAATCCGGAAGGCGAGGGCACGATCCCGAACATCACGCCGGGCTCGAAGAGCATGGGCTCCTGGAGCGAGGGCGACATCGTCACCTATCTGGAGAGCGGCTTCACGCCCGATTACGACAGCGTCGGTGGCTCCATGGTCGAGGTGCAGAAAAACATGGCGGAACTGACCGCCGCCGATCGCGAGGCGATTGCCGCCTATCTGAAGGCCGTGCCCCCGGTCGAGTGATAACCTCGGCCCAGTTCAGCATCGCGCAAGCCTTGGCTGTCATCTTTCCGTCGTCAGGATGACATCGGAGGGGATATGAGCATTGAACGCCGGCGGATGGAGAGTGCGCTCCGGTCCCTGCTCGACAACTATCCCGATCCTGCCTTGCATCGCTGGGTGCACGAGACTGTCGGCGCCTTCGAAAAACGACTCTCCGCCATCGTCGATCCGCGCGAGCGCGATCACGCCCAGCAGGCAGCCCTCATCCTGATCAAGACGACATTGCAGAAGTGGTCGGAAAACCCGCCCGTCAGGCACTGACGCGGGGCATTCTATTCAACGCCGATGTTCTGCGGCAAAACCTGCCAGCTCTGCTTCTGCTTCCGGCCCATAGAGATCCAGCGCCTTCAGCACCTCGATCGTGAACGTGTCGGGTGCCGAGCCGGATGCCGTGACGATCTTCCGATCGCCCACTGCCTGCGGCTGATCGATGTAACGGGCCTCGCCGCGATAGCCGGCATACTTCTGGTGTGAGGCGAGTGAATTGCCTGTATGCGCCACACCATCCAGCACGCCGGTAGAAGCAAGCGCGCTTGCCGCAGCGCAGATCCCGCCCAGCACCTTGCCCTTGTCGCGGAATTCAGTCGCAAGCGCGGTGAAGTCGAACGCCACGCCCTTTTCCCAGGCATAGCCGCCGGGAATGATCAATGCGTCGAACTCTTCGGCATCGATCGCATCAAAGCCGATATCGGGCGTCACCTTCAATCCACCCATCGAGACCACCGGCCTCCCATCCGGGCTCGCCGTCACGACCTCGCAGTCGAGCCAGTATCGCGTGGCGGCCATCAGGAGCGCAGGCTCCCAGTCGGCGTAATCGTTCTGAAGGGCAATCACGATGCGGGCCATGATAGGTCTCCTCGCGTCTATCAGGTAAGGCTCAGCTAAGCGCCTGCAGGTAACGCATGCCGGTCACCGGCCGCGGGATGAAATCCATGTTCTCGTAGAAGCGATGTGCGGCGAAATTGCCGGTGGCGGCAGACACCGAAAGGAAGTCGCAGCCCGAGGCGCGTGCGATCTGGCGGGCCCGATCGACGAGATGCTGGCCAATGCCGTTGCCGCGCTGGCCGTCGCGCACGAACAGGTGATGCAGCTCCATGCCACGCTTGCCTTCCTGCGCCTTGTAGAGCGGCACGAGGATGGCGTAGCCGATCAGACCCTCTTCGCCGCTGTCGGCAACCAGTGCCTGGATCCAGGGCATGGGCCCGAACAGGTCGCGCTCCAGCACATCAGGCGTCATGGCCGAGGCATCGCCATGATGCTGGGCGAGCGCCAGGATCATCGCGTTCAGTTCCGGCAGGTCGCGCGGCTTGGCGTGGCGGATGGCCACTATCGGCGGACGGGGGAGGGTCAGGTCTGTATCTTCGGTCATGTTACTTTCCCTTGGTCTCATTTCGTGCCGTCAGGGGGAAAGTCGTCCGGAAAACAACAAGGCCGCCTGACGGCGGCCTGTTGACAATGTGATCTTGTCAGGCCGCCGGTTACCGGTAGGCCCAAAAATACGTGCAGGTGATGTTTGCGCGGATGTCGATCATGGCGGGTGTGATGCGCCAGTTTAAATCGATTGTCAACGGGGGAGGGGCAGGTGTTCCCAACTTGCTGATGTGCTATGCTTTCTGGGATGGGAGATCGCAGACATGACGATCAGTCTGAAGCTTGACGATAGTGACCGCGAGAGGATCGAGCGCCAGCTGGCGAGCGGTCGTTTTGCCGATGCCTCCGCCGTGGTCAGTGCCGGGCTGGAGCTACTTGAGGAGTTTGACGGTGCAAGAGACCGCTGGCTCGATGTCGAAATTCGCGCCCGCTTTGCCGATGCCGAGAAAAATCCGGAACGCCTGATCTCCGGCGAAGAGGTGTTTGCGCGACTTGAGGCCCGCCACCGCAGTCGCGAAAGCGGCCGATAGCATGACACGGCCGCTGATTGTCCATCCGGATGCGGCCGACGAACTTGATCAACTCTATGATTACATCGCAGAACAGTCTGGGTCGGCAAGGGCCTGGAGCTACGTTGTTTCCGTCAGATCTTTCCTCCATGATCTTTGCGCGTATCCTGAACGCGGCAGCTTGCGCAGTAGGAGCTTAGAGGGGCTTCGGATCATCGGCTTCCGCCGTCGCCTCAGCATCGCCTTTGTGGTGCGAGAAAACGACGTTCTCGTACTCGGCTTCTTCTATGCGGGCCGAAATATCGATCCGGCACTGCTCGGACAGAGGGTCAATCCAGCCGAGCAGCGTTGACCGCAGCGCTCGACCTTGATTCCCGCCTGTGCCGCACCGGCCCCTCAATGCTCCTGCTCACATAGCCCGTGGTCCGACAGCGCCCGGATCACATAACAATCCCCCACCGTATGGCAGTCGGCGTGCGAGACGATCCGGGCGAGCTCCGCTTCCAGCTTCTTCAGCCGCGCGATCTTCTCCCTGACATCGTCGAGCTGTTCCCGCGCGATATGATCCGCCCGCTCGCAAGGCTCTTCCGAATGGCGGCTGAGTGTCAGCAACTCCCGGATCGCCTCGATCGGAAAGCCGAGATCGCGCGCATGGCGGATGAACGTCAGCCGGTCGAGCTCCCTCTTTTCGTAGCGCCGCTGGTTGCCATCGGTTCTATCCGGCGCCGAGATCAGTCCCATCTGCTCGTAATAGCGGATGGTCGGCACCTTCACGCCGGCCCGCCGCGACAAGTCTCCAATCGAAAACATGGAAAAAAAACCTCTTGAACCTCTAGTCACTAGAGATCCTAGATTGAGTGCGTGACCACATCAAGACCTGAAGGAAAACTGAAATGAGTGCTGCCTGCGGCCATGACCACGCCCCTTTCGATGGAATGTCCGATATTTATAAACGCCGGCTCTGGATGGTGATCGCCATCAATGCCGGAATGTTCGCCGTCGAGATGACTGCCGGGCAACTCGCCCGCTCCCAGGCCCTTCAGGCCGATGCACTGGATTTCTTCGCCGATGCCGTGACCTACGGCATTTCGCTCGCCGTCATCGGCGCTTCGCTGAAGACCCGTAGTATGGCCGCCGCCGCCAAGGGCGTCAGCCTCTTCCTGATGGGGTTCTGGGTCTTCGGCTCCACCATCTGGCGAGTCTTCTACGGCGGCGTGCCGGAAGCGCCGGTCATGGGCCTTATCGGCTTCCTGGCGCTTGCCGCCAACGTGGCGAGCGTGCTGCTCCTGATGTCCTACAAGGATGGTGACGCCAATGTGCGCTCCGTCTGGCTCTGCTCGCGCAATGATGCTGTTGGCAACGTCATCGTCATGATCGCGGCCGTCGGCGTCTGGGGCACTGCGACCGCCTGGCCGGACCTGATCGTCGCCGGCATCATGGCGGGCCTGTTCCTCAGTTCCTCCGTCCAGATCCTCTCGCAGAGCCTTGCAGAATGGCGCGCCGGCCAGCCCGTCACTCTGCCCTCGTCCTGCTGCGGTGCCGGCGAGGCGAGCCACGGACATGATCACGAGGGCCACGGCCACTCTCACGATGGGGCTCCAGAGCACAAGCATGCCTGAAAACTGAAGGCTGAACGCAAGAAGGCCGGCCTGGCATCATGCCCGGCCGGCCTTCTGGACCGCATCGTCTAATCAGAATTCCTGATAGGCCGAAGGGGATATTTCGTATTCCCGGTAAGCCGCCTCGACTGCCTGAACGCGCGAGGCCTCCTCGAAGCGGCTGCGGTTCTGGTTTGCGCCGATCTCGACCGCAGCCTTGCGCGATCCTTCCACGGTCCACAGTGCCGAGGCAAGCTGGTTCGACAGGAGGGTGCTGGAGAAAGTGCTGGCGCCGCTCGCGCGGGGCGCGCTGGTATTGGACGTTTCGGGGGCTACATCCTCCGCGCCGGCCGTGTTCGGCACATATCGGCTTTGGTAGGAGTAGCCGCTTAGGCCGCTTTCGATCCTCATGGCGGACACCTCGGTTGAAGAATTAACCTTTTGTTAACCTTTCAACCTTGCGCGAAGCTTGCGTCCCGCAGTGCGTCATGACGATTGGCCCTTGCGAAACGGCGCGAGTGAAAGTACGCGCGCCGAATCATGATCTTCAGTCATCGCTGTTTCAGGCATTGCCGAAGCAATGCCCAAAACACACCCGTTATTGCTTGGAGAATGTGATCGGCGTCACCGCGCTCACATCTTCCCCGCCACCTTGATCGCATAGGCATATTCGAACGCGATCTCTTCAAGTCGCTGGAAGCGCCCTGATTTCCCGCCATGGCCGGCAGCCATGTTGGTCTTCAGCAGGAACGGCCCGGCATCGGGAGCGGTAGCGCGCAGCCGCGCGATCCACTTGGTCGGCTCCCAGTAGGTGACGCGCGGGTCTGTCAGGCCCGAAAGCGCGATGATCGGCGGATAGGCCTTGGCCTCGACGTTGTCGTAAGGGCTATAGGCCGCGATCCAGCGATATTCCTCTTCCGACTCGATCGGATTGCCCCATTCCGGCCATTCCGGCGGGGTGAGCGGCAGCGTGTCGTCGAGCATGGTGTTCAAGACATCGACAAAGGGCACGGCCGCGATGATGCCGGCAAATTTCTCCGGCGCCATGTTGGCAACGGCGCCCATCAGCATGCCCCCGGCCGAGCCGCCTTCGGCGATGATCCGGTCGTATGCGGTGAAGCCCTCCTTCACCAGGTGATCGGCGGCCGAGATGAAGTCCTTGAAGGTGTTGCCCTTCTTTTCCATCTTGCCGTCTTCGTACCAGGAGAACCCCTTGTCCTTGCCCCCGCGGATATGGGCAATGGCGTAGACGAAGCCGCGATCGGCCAGCGACAGGCAATTCGTGTTGAACCCGGCCGGAATGGTGATGCCATAGGCGCCATAACCATAGAGCAGGCAGGGGGCGGAACCGTCGAGCTTGGTGTCGCGGCGATAGAGCAGCGTGACCGGCACCTTCTCGCCGTCATGCGCTTCGGCAAACACCCGGCGGGTGACATAGTCCTCCGGCTTGTGACCCGACGGCACTTCCTGGGTCTTCAGAAGAGTGCGCTCGCGCGTCGCCATGTTGTAGTCGAAGAGCTGGGAGGGCGTTGTCATCGACGAATAGGAGAAGCGGATGACGTCGGTCTCGTATTCGGCAGCGCCCTGCAGCCCCAGCGAATAGGCTTCCTCGGCAAAGGCGATCGAATGTTCTGCGCCGCTCTTCCGGTCGCGGATCATGATGACCGGCAGACCCTCGCGGCGTTCCAGCCAGACGAGATGGCGGGCAAAGGCCATGTGGTTGAGGATCAGCCGGCCCGGCTCGTGCGGTACGACCTCTTTCCAGTTCTCCCTGCCAGGAGCCGTCACCGGCGCCTCGACGATCTTGAAGTCCTTGGCGTCGTCGGCATTGGTCAGGATGTAGAAGACGTCGCCGCCTTCGGTCATCGAATACTCGACGCCTTCCTCGCGCTCGGCGACCAGCGCCGGCTCAGCCGTCAGGTCCTTGGTCGAGAGCAGCCGGTATTCGGAGGTCTCGTGGTCATGGATGTCGATGAAGATGAAATCGTCGAGCAGCGAGCCACCCACGCCCATGAAGAAGCCCGGATCCTTCTCCTCGTAAACGAGGCGATCTGAGGATTGCGGCTGGCCGACGATATGGTGGAAGACCTTGGAAGGACGGTGGTTCTCGTCCTGCAGCGTATAAAAGAAGCTCTTGCCATCAGGCGCCCAGACGCCACCGCCTGCAGTATTCTCCAGAACGTCGTCCAGATCCTGCTTGGTGGCGAGATCGCGAATACGCAACGTGTAGTATTCCGAGCCCTTGTCGTCATAGCCCCAGATGCCGAAGCTGTGGTCTGTCGTATGGTCGATGCCGGACAGGCGGAAGTAGTCCTTGCCGACAGCCTCCTTGTCGCCGTCGAGCAGCAGGTCGCGGATCGTCTCGTCCTTGGGGCTGCCGTCGCGCGGAATACGGAAATAGCGCGGTTGCTCGCCACCGGTGACGAAGGCCGAACCATAGGCGAACGGGCCGTCCTTCATCGGGATCGATGAGTCGTCCTCCTTGATGCGTCCCTTCATCTCGGCAAAGAGCTGGCCCTGCAGCTCTTTCGTGTCGGCCATCGCCGCTTCCATATAGCCGTTCTCGGCTTCCAGGTATGAGCGGATTTCCGGATCAAGGATCGATGTGTCCTTGAACATCTGCTGCCAGTTGTCGGCGCGCAGCCAGGCATAATCGTCCGTGCGCGTGATGCCATGACGGGTGTCGGAGACGGGCTTCTTGGCGACGGCAGGCGGGGAGGGCAGGTTCTTGAAGACGGACAAGGGAAATCCTTCCGGGAATGGGAACATTCAGCTCAGCGAGAGATAGAGAGGCGAGAGGCCGCGATCAAGCGGACCAGAGGGGAAGGGCGGCGCGTGCCGTCATCCGCCGGTATCAATGTTTTAGTAGCCTGTCATAGTTGGCGTACAGATCTACCAAATCGGCATATGGCCGAAGAAGTTCGGCCTGACCAACGTGTTGCCCTTTATGGGCTATGCGTCCTCGGAGTTGGGACAATTTCTCCGTATGCTTCTTGATTTTCCTAAGTAGTGCTCGATCTTGCTCAGAAACATGTAATTTATTATCATTTAAGTATGTGTGGATTTTTGTTGAGTTTTTTCCTTCCAGGTAATTGTTTGTTATTTTTGAAATTGCTGTTTCCAGTGACGCGTATAGAAATATTACTGCTTTATCTGCGTCATTCTGGGAGAAGTGCCAGAGGGAATCATGCAGTAATGAAACTGCAGGATCATCAGAAATTGCGGCAAAATAAAACGTAACTATAAGGTCGGGTGAAAAATCAGTAGGGCACTGATCGAATGCTGAACAAGTAATGTTTACCGAGTTTGTGTCCGAGTATTGGTAATGTGGAAACACGCATTCATGCTTTTGTATATCTCCCATTATCGCTGCTGCCTTCGGGGCTGCAACGAGGCGCGTTTTTGCGCCTCCAAAAAGCTGCGGAAATTCAACCCGCGTGATCCTACCAATCGTCAGAGTGATCAATTGGTGCAATGTGAGGTTAGAATAAGTGGCTAAGACACCATCAACCCCAAAACGGCAGGCGTGTTTTAACTGGTCAATGTAGATGAAACGCTCTCCGGTCGACTTCAGTACAAATTCATTGCGGTCATGATCTGCTAGGTGACCCAATCCATACAGGTTCATGCCTGAAGTGCGGACGACAGGCACAAAGTTCTTATGGAACAGGTCAATCTCCATCCTTTTCAGCCGTCCGTGCCCGCCGTCGACTTTGCCCAGTCCATATAGAGCTCCAGCGCCTTGCGGGTGACAGGCCCTTCCTGGAACTGCGCGTCGTCGAGACGCGTCACCGGCACCACCTTGGAATAGTTGCCGGTCTGGAAGATCTCGTCGGCATTCATGAAATCCTCGACCGACAGCGTCGCCTCCCGCACATCAAAGCCGGCCTGACGAAGGAGGCCCATGATGCGGGCACGCGTGATCCCGGCGAGGAAGGTGCGGTTGGCAGCGGGCGTGTAGACGACGCCGTCCCTCACCATGAAGACGTTGGAGGATGCGGTCTCCACCACGTTTCCGTTCATGTCGCGCACCAGCGCATTGTCGAAGCCGCGTTTGCGGGCGTCGATGATCATGCGACCGGAATTCGGATAGAGGCTGCCGGTCTTGGCGTCGGTCATCGCGCATTCCGGCGTCGGACGGCGGAAGGGCGAGAGCGTCAGCGAGGAAGGCTTGGCTGTGTGCATCGGCGCTTCGAAGAGGCAGAGCGCAAACCGCGTCGAGTCCGGATCGGCCGCGACCACCGAGCCCATCTGGCCGTGTTCTGCCCAATACATCGGCTTGATGTAGATCGCGGTCTTGCCGTCGAACTTGGCGATGCCCTCCCAGGCGAGGCGCTCGATCTCCTCGGCGGCCATCACCGCCTTCATGCCCATGTTCTCGGCCGAGCGGTTGACGCGCTGGCAATGCAGGTCGAGATCGGGCGCGATGCCGTCGAACCAGCGCGCCCCGTCGAACACCGTCGAGCCCAGCCACATGGCATGCGACACAGGGCCGATGAGCGGCGGATTGCCGGTAAACCAGTCGCCATCGACATAGGTGAAGGTGGGGGTGCGGGCGGATGTATCGACGGCCATGAAGGTCTCCTTTTGTAATCGCCCTGCAGGAAAGGCGCAGCCGGCGGCAAGGTCAAGACGAAAGAGACAAATCCGGGACGCTGATCGCCAATACGCACGTAAAATACAGATTCCGTCGTGGTTTCAGAAGCTTGAGTTATGGACCGATCAACGAAGCTGATGCACGAGCGAGGCTCGGAGTTGGCAGATCGGACGTGGTTAAAGATCCCGTAACGGATTCCTGAAATATTGAGCGAAGTTGAGATCGCGATCTGCGGGTCATGTGTTCTGCGTTTTCTTGGGGGTCATCATGAACAAGGTGCGTCTCGTCGCCCTTCTTGCCGCGTCGACTGTGGTTACATCTTCGCCAGTACACGCTGAAGGCTTCTTCTCCGGCAACTGGTATGTGACACTCGGTGGCGCCGGCATTTCGGCCCCGACCTTCGAAGGCGCCAAGGACAACAAATTCTTCTTCTCGCCGATCATCTCGGTCGGTCGTGGCGGCGCCCCGCGCTTTTCCTCGCGCAACGACAATCCGAGCTTCGCGATCTACGACACGGACGTGCTGCGCGCCGGTATCGTCGGCAAGTTCGTGCGCGGCCGCGACGCGGGTGACGATGACGCCCTGATCGGCCTGTCGGAAGTCGACTGGGGCGGCGAGCTCGGTGGTTTCGCCGATGTCTATGTCACCGACTGGATACGCGCCCGTGCCGAACTTCGCCAGGGCATTCGCGCCCATGACGGTCTCGTCGCCGATATCGCCGTCGATGCCTTCACCGATATCGCCCCCAATCTGCGCGTCTCGGCCGGCCCGCGCATGACCTTTGCCACCAGCGGCTATACGGATGCATATTACGGCGTGAACGCTGTGGAATCCGCTGCCTCCGGCCTCAGCCAGTATGATCCCGATGGCGGCATCACCTCTTATGGTGCCGGCGGAGCAATTACTTGGGACGCTACAGACAAGATCTCGATGAGCGCCTTCACCGAATACAAGCGCCTCGCCGGCCCCGTCGCCGAATCGAGCCTCGTCGAAGACCGAGGATCCAAGAACCAGCTGATGTTCGGCGTCTCCGCCAGCTACAAGTTCGGCGTCAGCTTCGACTGACGAAAAGCCGCATCCGATTTTCAGGATGCGAAGGCGCGGGCGGTTTTCATGGAACCGCCCATGCTCTATCAACGGGGACATGAGCACCGCCAATCCTGATATCGATCGCGTCGTCGACGCGCCTTCCGACAACTTCGTCTATCGCGTCCTGCCGCGATGGCTCTGGCCGCATGCCCAGCTCGCCCGGTGGGATCGACCGATCGGCTGGCAGCTCCTGATGTGGCCTTGTTTCTGGTCCTCGGCGCTGGCCGCGAATGCACTGGCGGCGGAAGGCCGGCTGAATGCCTTCCTTTTTGTCTTCCATCTCGTGCTCTTCTTCATCGGATCGGTCGCCATGCGCGGCGCCGGCTGCACCTATAACGACCTCATCGACCACGACATCGACAACCTGGTCGCCCGCACGCGCTCTCGGCCTCTGCCGTCGGGCCGCATCTCGCGCCGCAACGCCAAGATCTTCATGGTCGTGCAGTCGCTGGTCGGCCTTGCGGTGCTGCTCTGCTTCAACGGGTTCTCGATCCTCCTTGGCATTCTGTCGCTCGCCGTCGTTGCGATCTATCCCTTCGCCAAGCGTTTCACCGACTGGCCGCAATTCTTCCTCGGGCTGGCCTTTTCCTGGGGCGGCCTGATGGGCTGGGCAGGCCTGCACGGCAATCTGTCCCTTGCAGCGATTCTCCTCTATGTCGGCGCTGTCGCCTGGACGATCGGCTACGATACCATCTATGCCCATCAGGACCGGGAAGACGACGCGCTCGTCGGCGTCCGCTCCACCGCGCGGCTCTTCGACCGCGACACCAAGATCTGGCTGACCGGTCTCTATGGCCTCACACTCGTCCTGCTATTGTCCGCTTTTCTGGTGGCCGGTGCGGCTTTCCCGGCCATCATCGGCCTGCTCGTAGCAGCCGGCCTGTTCGCCTGGCAGATCAAGGTGCTCGACATCGATGACGGTGCCCAGTGTCTGGCGCTGTTCAAGTCGAACAATCGTGTCGGTCTGATTATTTTTGTCGGCCTCGCGCTGGCGATTCCCTTCTCCTGAAGCCCCTTCGCCCGGCTCTGAGGCGCACTGAAATCCTGCGCCGTTTCGAAACGATTGCGCCGCACGGTTCGGCAAAAGAAGAGGCCCGGAAGTCGCCTTCCGGGCCCTGTCTCTGTCCAGTCTTGGGACGAAATCAGTTGCGGGCGATGATTTCCTTTCCGGAAATCTTCATGGTTACACCCAGCTTGCCGGTGGTGCGGCGCACGAGGAATCGCGGGCGACGCTCGGCGAAATAGGAATGGCGGCGACGCGGCTGCGTCTCCTTGGTGCGCACTTCGCCGAGATGGTCCTCGAGCGGTCGGGCCACGCCATCGGCTTCGACCATGAGCATGGGAATGCGGAAGGCATCTGCCCAGCCGCGCCAGTCGGCCGCGATGTCGCAGAGATCATGGGCGACAAGCAGTGGGATGCAGAGATCCGGGTCGTCGTGATGCAGTTCCAGCGTCACGGTGACTTCGCCATTGCCATGGTCGATGGCGCGAGCGGCAACGCCCTTGAAGGCGCGGGCCGGAAGGGCGAAGGAGAGCGGAAGTCCGCTGCCGGGGAGGATCTTGCGCAGGACCGCGCCGCGTTCGTCGATGGTGATCGTGACGTCACCGAGGGCGCCGCGCAGAGCATAGGTCACCTGCTGGGGGAACCGCGAGGGATCCAGACGCAGAGTGGCGCCGGCCCATGCTGGCTTCAAAACCGTGTTCGTCATCTTCATGCTACCCTTGTTTTACCCGAGAGCGCGTCATGTGCTCGTCTGTTGGGACTTTTCGTCCTCTGTGGGTTGGAACATAGCCAGCCGCTGTTCGAGACAGCTTAAAAATCGCGGTAAAAAAAACCTTGCGGCGTCAAATGGTTAGTTTTGTCGTACCAGCTAGGGTTTCAAAATGGTGAAGCTTTGGCCGCTCCTGTTCCAGGACGGAACGGTCACGCTATGGCTCAAGGTGATCCCGCGGAAACACCCGTCGGTCGACCCTTCGCTTCTTCACGATTTCATAAAGCTTGAGGCAAGGATTTTGCGCCATAGTGTGATTCGCGCGCCTTCCGTACTGCATGGGAATCCCGATGGTCTCGACCTATCTGAGTTACAATCTCGTCAATCGCGACATCAAGGCGAGCCTTGAACGCACCGTGTCCGATCCGCTCGTGGCGCGCCAGACGGAGTACTTCAAGGAGAACATTTCGAAGGTTTCGACGCTCGAGGAATTCCTCGACGACTACCAGCTCTATTCCTATGCGATGAAGGCCCATGGTCTCGAAGAGATGACCTATGCGAAGGCCTTCATGAAGAAGGTGCTGGACAGCGATCTTTCGGATGAAAAGAGCTTCGCCAATCAGCTGACGGACGAGCGCTACCGAAATTTCGCCGCCTCCTTCCAGTTTTCGGCCGAAAAGACCGATCTGCAGACAGATTCTCAGCAGGCCATACTTCTCGAGAAATACGAGGCCTCGCTCACCGCGCAGAGCGACACGCTGGAAGCGGAAGCCTTCTACTACGAGGCGATGATCGACAAGGTCACCAATGTCAGCGGCCTCGTCAACAACAGCCGCCTGATGACATTCGCACTCGACGCCTACGGCATCGATGGCGCCTATTACACCAAGGATCATCTCACCCAGATCCTGACCAGCGACACGTCCGACCCGGACAGCTACGTCAACCAGATGGTTGCCAATGGTGCGGCCAATGCATCGAGTTTCCTCAAGCTCGCCCAGGCCTTCGACTTCAACACCGATGGATCGCTCTCTGGCGCGACCGCCCAGACTGCGGCCCAGAAGGAAGCGACCGTCTCGCTCTATGTCGATGAAGAGCAGATCTACGTCACCGACTATTATCGCCAGCGCGAGCGCGCCTATTATGAGCAGAAGATCTCGACCATCACCACGGTCGATGAACTGACTGCCGATACGCGCCTGTTCAATTACGTGAAGACGGCGTTCGAACTCGGCTCCATGGGGGCATCGACCTTCAAGTCGATCGTGACCAGCGACACCTCCGACCCTGACAGCTATGCCGCCACCAATGGCGGTGACGCCTGGGTGGCCATTGCCGGCAAGTTCAACTTCGCCAGCGACGGCACGGTTGAATCCGGAATGACAGCGCAGGGATCGACCCAGCTCGCATCGACCCATTCGGCCTTCTCGACTTACTACGACGATGCCGATCAGGAGCGAAAAGATGCTCTGACCGAATTGTTCAAGACCAATATCTCCGAGGCCGAGAATGTCGATGACATTCTGTCCGACACGACGATGCGTCTCGTCCTGCAGCGCACTTTCGGCTTTGAAGCCAACGAATTCTCGGTGCGTGAACTGAGACAGGCCCTGACCAGCGATTTCACCGACCCGAACAGCTTTGCCAACAAATCTAAGGACAGCCGTCTGATCGACATGTCGAAGCTCTTCAACTTCGACAGCGAAGGCAATGCCGCCGTGCCCTTGCAGGCCCACAATTCGCTGACGGCAACGATGATCGCCAAGCAATATGCGATCAACGAGGTTCGCTTCTTGGAGGATCCGGAAAGAACCGAGGTCCGGAAAACGGCGACCGAGAAGGCGGAAAACTACCAGGAGAAAATCCAGTCGATCGACACGGCCGCCAAGCTGCTGGCGGATCGCGAGGTTCTGGATGTCGTCATCGGGGCCTATGGGTTCGACCCGGCAGAAGTGACCGACGACTTCCTCAAGCGGGCCTTCGCCTCAGATCTTTCCGATCCGAAAAGCTTCGTCAACCAGCAGGCCGACAGTCGCTGGGCCGAACTCGTTGCATCCTTCAACTTCGACGCGGAGGGCAACCTCACCCGCCAGACGATCGGCACCGTCCAGCAGCGCGGCGAGACCATGGAAACGGTCAACAAATACTTGCGCCAGACACTCGAAGAGACCGAAGGCGAGAGCAATGAGGCGGTCCGCCTCGCGCTCTATTTCCAGCGCACGGCACCGAGCATCACCGATGCCTATGGCCTCATTGCCGACGACGCGCTCATGGCCGTCTTCCGCACGACATTCGGCTATTCCGACGAATTCTCCAACATGGATGTCGACCAGCAGGCCCGCATCATCGGGGAAAACATGGAACTCTCAGACCTGCAGGACCCGGCCAAGCTCGAACGGTTCCTGCAGCGCTATTCGGCCATGTACGACACCGAGAACGCCAGTTTCGACAACCCGGCCGTCTCCATCCTGAGCGGTGGAAGCGCCAGCATCTCGGCAGATCTTCTGTTCAGCTTGGCGCAGTTGAAAGCCTGATCCTCGCCTTCCAGAAATCCGTCGCTTGCCGGCGGGTTTCTTTTTGACTATCGATATATCCATCGGGATATATCGACTGGAAGCCGCCTCATGATCAGGATATTCAAGACCGCTGCATGCACTTGGATGGCAGCGGCCGCCATGGCCCTCTCCGCCATCGTTGCCCCGGAAGCCCGGGCCGAGGAGCCGGTCACGATCTTTGCCGCAGCCAGCCTCAAGGAGAGTGTCGAGACGGTTGCCGCAGCCTGGAAGGCGGCCGGCGGCACGGATGTCAGGCTGTCCTTTGCGGGAAGTTCAGCGCTCGCCAGGCAAATCGAGGAGGGCGCGCCGGCGGATGTCTTTATCTCGGCGGACCTCAAGTGGATGGACCATCTCGACAAGGCGGGACGTATCAAGGCCGAGACCCGCGTCGACCTTCTCGGCAATCGGATCGTGCTCGTCGCGCCGAGGGATTCGGCGGCGACCATTCGCATCTCCGAGAATTTTCCGCTTGCCGCGCTGCTTGGCGATGAACGTCTGGCCATGGCCAATGTCGATGCTGTCCCCGCCGGAAGCTATGGCAAGGCGGCACTCTTAAATCTCGGCGTCTGGGAGAGTGTGAGGGAGAACGTGGCCCAGGCGGAAAATGTCCGCGCCGCCCTGCTTCTGGTATCCCGGGCCGAGGCTCCGCTCGGCATCGTCTATGAGACGGATGCGAAGGTCGATCCTTCGGTCAAGATCCTCGATCGGTTTCCCGAAACGAGCCATCCCGCCATCGTCTATCCGGCGGCGCTGACGACCGATGGACAAAACCCGCGCGCAGCAGAATTCCTGGCTTACTTGCAGGGGGCAGACGCCCATGCCATCTTCACGGCAGCCGGCTTCACCGTGCTCGCCAAAACCAATTGAACCGGCCTCGACCATGCATCCGGGATACCTCATTTGACCCTGACGGCCGAAGAATGGACCGCGATGCTTCTGAGCTTGAAGGTGGCGGCCGTTGCCGTTGCCTTTTCGCTCCCGCTGGGGCTCCTCACCGCCTGGATGCTCTCTCGCCGTGAGTTCTGGGGCAAGTCTCTGCTGAACGGCCTCGTCCACCTGCCGTTGATCCTGCCGCCGGTCGTGACCGGCTATCTCTTGCTGATCACATTCGGTCGCCGCGGCACGGCCGGTACCTTCCTGGAACAGACTTTCGGCCTCGTCTTCTCCTTCCGCTGGACCGGTGCCGCGCTGGCCGCCGCCGTCATGGGCTTCCCGCTGCTTGTCCGCTCCATCCGTCTGTCGCTCGACGCAGTCGACCGCAGGCTGGAAGCCGCAGCCGCGACGCTCGGCGCGCCGCCGCCTTATGTGTTCGTCACCGTCACCCTGCCGCTCATCCTGCCCGGCATCGCTGCCGGCGCCATTCTGGCCTTCGCCAAGTCCATGGGCGAGTTCGGCGCCACCATTACCTTCGTCTCCAACATTCCCGGCGAAACCCAGACGCTCGCCTCGGCGATCTACACCTATACACAGGTGCCCGGCGGTGACCTCGCCGCCATGCGCCTCACCCTGATTTCCATCGTCCTCTCGCTCGGCGCCCTGATCGCCTCGGAATTCCTCTCCCGGCGCATCGCCGCCCGCGTGGGAGCCACCTGATGCTCGACCTTTCGATCCATCATCGTCAGGGCGATTTCGCGCTTCACGCCGACCTGAGTGTAGGGGAAGGCCTCACCGCCCTCTTCGGCGCGTCCGGTTCGGGCAAGACGACGCTGATCAACCTCGTCGCCGGCCTTATCCGCCCTGAGCAGGGACATATCCGCTTCAGCGGCGAGACTTGGAGCGACGGATCCATGTTCATTGCGCCGCATCGCCGGCGCATCGGCTATGTCTTCCAGGAGGGGCGTCTCTTCCCGCATATGACGGTGCTGCAGAACCTGCGCTACGGCGAACGCCTGCTGCCGCGCACCGAACGCCGCGAGGATCTCGACCGCATCTCTTCCCTTCTTGGCATCACCGACCTGCTCGATCGCCGTCCGGCCCATCTTTCCGGCGGCGAAAAACAGCGCGTGGCGCTCGGCCGTGCCCTGATGGCGAGCCCGAAACTGCTCCTGATGGACGAGCCGCTGTCAGCGCTGGACAGCGGCCTCAAGGCGCAGATCCTGCCCTATATCGAGCGCATTCGTGACGATTTCGGCGTGCCGATCCTCTATGTCAGCCATTCCGTCGAGGAGGTGGCGCGGCTCGCGACGTCGGTCGTGACGTTCGACAGGGGAAAGGCGAGTGCCGTCGGTCGCCCCGACGAAGCGCTGGCCGCCGTCATGCATGCATCCGGCGACCTTCCCGCCGGCAATTTCATCGAGGCGGAGATCTCCGGCCACCATGTGGAAGACGGCCTGACCGAGGCGCGATCAACCGCCGGGCCGCTTCTCCTGCGCCGGACGCACCTTGCCGTCGGTACCCGGGTCCGTGTCTTCGTTCCTGTTTCCGACATCGTCGTCGCGACAGAACCGACCGAGGGACTTTCGGCGCTGAACCGCCTGTCTGGCCATCTGATCACGGTCGAGGAGGGGAAAGGTCCCAGTGTGATCCTGACCGTGGACTGTCATGGCCAGCGCCTGGTGGCTGAGGTGACGCGGCGCTCCTGGCGCCAACTGGCGCTGGAAGCCGGGAAGCCTGTCCATCTTCTGTTCAAGACGGTGTCCATCGCTTCCGAGGGCATGTACCGGGAAATCAAGGATTGAACTCTGGCACGCAGGCGTCAGCCTTCGTCGTCGTCGCTCTTCCGTCCTTCGCGTACGAAGTCTGTCGCTTCGACGCTCGTCAGCCAGTCGAGATCCGCTGAAAGCGCCTTGCGGCTTTCCGCATCCATTCGCCTGCAGGCGGCGAGCAACGTCTCCCCGAAGGGCGTCAGCCCCGCGCCGCCGCCGCTCTTTCCCCCGTGGCGGGTGAAGATGGACGGCTCCCGGAACATGTGGTTGATCTCGTCCGCCAGCAGCCAGGCCCGTCGATAGGACATGCCCATCGCCGCCCCCGCTGCCCGGATCGAGCCGTGCACTTCGATCAGCGTCAGCAGCTGGGCCTTGCCGGGCCCAAGCCGCGCGCCGTTGGAAAGATCGATCCTGAGCGAAAGGCGAGGTGCGCCGGTCATGGCTCAGCCGATCACCTTGCCGGGGTTCATGATGCCGGCCGGGTCGAAGGCCTGTTTGATCCGCCGCATCAGCTCCGTCTCGATCGCCGGCCGGCTGGCCACCAGTTCGTCGCGCTTCAGCTGGCCGACCCCATGCTCCGCGGAAATCGATCCTTTATGCCGATGCACGACATCATGCACCACGGCATTCACCTCGCGCCAGCGCGCGATGAATGCGGCCTTGTCGGCGCCGAGAGGCTGGCTGATATTGTAGTGGATATTGCCGTCGCCGAGATGGCCGAAGGCGCAGATCCGGGCATCCGGCATCAATGCGTAAACGGCCGCATCGGCCTCGGCCAGGAATGCCGGAATGCGCGAGACCGGCACCGACACGTCGTGCTTGATCGACCCGCCCTCCGGCTTCTGCGCCTCCGACATGCTTTCGCGCAGATGCCAGAAGGCATCCTGCTGGGCGATCGAGCTGGCAATGGCCGCATCCGCGACGAGTTCGCTTTCAAAGGCTTCGGCGAGCAGTTCCTGCATCATCGCCTCCGCCGTCTCGGCCGAGTCCGATGTCGAGATGTCGACGAGCGCATACCAGGGATGGATGGAGGTGAGGGGATCGCGCACGCCGGGGATATGCTTCGTGGTGAACTCGATACCAATGCGCGGCATCAGCTCGAAGCCGGTCAGCGCCGTGCCGCACCGCTGCGAAGCCTTCTCGAACAGCACCAATGCCGCATTCGGCGAGGCGAGCCCGACATAGGCCACCTGCCGACCGCGAGGACGCGGCACCATCTTCAGCACCGCCCCGGTGATCACGCCGAGCGTGCCCTCGGCGCCGATGAAGAGATCGCGCAGGTCGTAGCCGCTATTGTCCTTCTTCAGCCGTCTGAGGCCGTCCCAGATTTCGCCGGTCGGCAGAACGACTTCGAGCCCCAGGCAGAGCTGTCGCATATTGCCATAGGCGAGCACCGCTGTGCCCCCGGCATTGGTCGCGAGATTGCCGCCGATACGGCAGGAACCTTCCGAACCGAGCGAGAGCGGGAAAAGCCGGTCATGCGCCTCGGCCGCCTTCTGCACGTCGGCCAGGATCGCGCCGCCGTCGGCCACGATCACGTCGGCGACCGCATCGATCTGGCGGATCTTGTTCATTCGCTCCAAGGAGAGCAGTACGTCAGAGCTGTCTTCGCGGGGTACCTGCCCGCCGACGAGACCGGTGCGGCCGCTCACCGGCACGATCGGCGTGCCGGTCTCGGAGGCGAGCTTCAGGATGGCGGAGACTTCCTGTGTCGAGCCGGGTTTCAGCACCAACGGCGAGGAACCGTGATAAAGGCCACGGTTTTCTGTGAGATAGGGCCTGATGTCCTCTTGCGATGTCAGGGCGTTCGCCTCTCCGACGATGTCAACGAAGGCGCGCAGGCGCTCGGCAAGGCTCATGGTCACGGTCATCTCAGTCATCCCTCCGTCCCGCGGGGTGCCGCCGCCCGCATCAGCCGGTCGTTGATCGCTTCGCCCAGGCCCTCGTCCGGGATCGGAGCCACGGCAATGCCCGTCGCCCCGCTCGCATCCGCGCGCTTGAGGAAGTCGAAGAGATTGCTGGCCGCCTCGGCAAGGTCACCATCGGGGCTGAGGTTGAAAACAGCCATCGCGGTCGATGCCCCGGATATGTCGCCTGTCCCGAACGCGATCAAGGCTTCCTTGCTCGACACCCTTGCCGCATTCAGTCGCACCGAAGCATCAGGCGCATAATGCAATGCAAGCATGCCCGGCGCTTCGATTGCTGCCGTCCCGGAAGCCTTCGGTCGCTGCACGGTCTTGCCCGTCACCGCTTCGATTGCGTCTGCATCGATTCCGCCGGGTCGAAGCAGTCGGATCTCGCCGTCCTCGACCTTCACGATGGTCGATTCCACCCCGACGGGGCAGGGGCCACCATCGACGATGACCTCGATCTTCTCTCCAAGATCCGCCTCGACATGCTGAGCTGTCGTCGGGCTGATGCGCCCCGATGAGTTGGCGCTCGGCGCGGCCAGCGGGCGTCCAAGGCTTTGGATGAGCTCTGCCGTAAACCCGACCGGCACGCGAATGCCGACCGTGTCGAGGCCTGCCGTCGCCAGCGGGTGAATGCCGGCGTTCTCCTTGAGCGGCAAAACGAGCGTGAGCGGCCCCGGCCAGAAGGCCTCGGCCAGGTTGCGGGAGATCGGGTCGAACACGGCATAGCGCTCCGCCATGGACAGATCTGCCATGTGGCAGATCAGCGGATTGAAGCGAGGGCGCCCCTTGGTCTCGTAGATCGAGGTGATCGCGCTGGCATGCGTCGCATCTGCGGCGAGCCCGTAGACGGTTTCCGTCGGTATGGCGACGGGCCGGTGGCGCAAGAGCACCTCGGTGGCCGCCGCAACGGCCTCCGCCTTGTCCGTATCGGTTGCGATCGGGATGATCCGCGCCATGTCTCCGAGCCTTCCAGTCTGCCTCAGCCCGTGCATATCCCGAGCAGGCCGGGTCGGCAAACCACTTTTTCCACTCCAGAAGACCCCGATTCTACCCTATTTTTTGATGGGATGCGCAATCCGTTCAATTTTTAAGTACCGACGTAACCGAAAGAAAGAATTGTTCGCCTAGGGTCTAACCAAGAGACGGGAAAGCCTCATTCGGGGAATTGGACAGATGCAGCAAGTCAAGAATCCTGCCGCCAGCATTGCGCTCCGCGTTGCGACCGCCATGCACCAGATGGGCATCGACGGCCTGCCGCGCAATTACGAACTCGTCTACGAGGCCTATTCCGGCAGCAATCCGGAGCTTGTGCGTGAGTTCATTGCGCTCGGCAAGGTCAAGACCCAGGAGGCTCTGGACGAACTCGGCCGAAAATATCTGCCGCATCACCATGAAGACGGGCTGCTGAGCCGCCAGAATGGCCAGGTTCGTGCCGAGATGAGCAATTTCATCAGCCTGCTGAACGAGGAAAAGATCTCGCTTTCCGATTATGGTCGCGTTATCGGCCACGCCTCGAAGACCATCCTGACCGAGGCCGATCTCGAGGGAACGCCGCTCGGCCAGTCGATCAAGATGCTGAAGGCAGCCACGGAGCGGCGGGCTCATCAAAACAGCAATGTCGTGCGCGCCGTGGTCGACAAGACAGCCGCCCTTGCCGATCTCCAGCGCGAGGCGGAAGAGGCCGAAGCCGCGAAGTTCGTCGATTCGGTCACCCGCCTTGCCAGCCGCCGCGCCTTCAACAAGGCTGTCGCCAAGATCTATGTGAACCCCGAAATGCCGGTGCTGTGCGGCGTCGCGATCGGCGAAATCGACGACTATGTGCGCATCCAGGAGCAGATGGGCCCAGCCGTTGCCGAACGTTTCCTGATGCAGGTTGCCAAGGTTCTGGAAGCCGTGTCAGGCGGCGGCGATCTCGCCTGCCGCTTCGATGCCGGCCGCTTCGGCCTGCTGCTCTACACCTCCGACCAGGAGGAAATCAGCCGCGTGGTCGATCTGGTCCGCGCCAAGCTGAAGGCCACCAATTTCGTCGGCTCGTCGAGCGGCGCCCGCGTCGGTCAGCTCACCATGTCCTTTGGCATCTGCTATTCCGAACAGGCCCCGAACGCCTTCGACTTCACCAACTATGCCGAAAAGGCGCTTGCCACCTCCAAGGCAGCCGGCGGAGATACGGTGACGATCTACGGTGCGAGCGATTATGTCTCGAAGGATTGGCTGCTCTACAAGAAGAAGCCGGTCGGCGGTTTCGGCGCCTGAGCGCCGAAGCCTCTTCTCTCATAGCTTGGTGATGATCTTTCGGAGCTCGGCGTTTCTCGCGCCGAGCATCAGCACGTTGCGCAGAGCTTCCTTGGGATCGATGGTCTGGAAAAGAAGGCCATTGTCTCGGATCGACCGGTCGATGGTCATCACCTTGTTTTCCGCCTCCGGCTTGATCGCCACGGCAAAATACATCCGCCCGTAATTCTGCTTGATATGATCGAAGAAGAGCTCGTCACCGCCGAGTTCGGCAAAGAAGTTGGCGATGTAGAAGGCCCATTTGACATCGGCATACTGGGCGAAATTCGTCCGCGCCGCCGTCACGTGACAGTAGCCCAGATGCGGACTGTCGCTCAGCGTGCGATGGAAGATGATCTTCGGGAACTTGATCGAGTGATGAAAGCCGTTGATCCGGTCATGGGTTGTCTCGGCGGCCCGTTCCAGCCGACGGCCCGTGCGCGCGGCCACTTCCTCATAGGTGAGGTAGCGGCGCTCGTCGGGCAGCCAGTCCTCGCGGTTGCGCGATATCCGGCCTGTCCTCAGGAACTCGGAATGGACGGCCTTGGAGGAAGGCGGCGCTTTCGTTTCCGCTTTGGGAGCCGCGTAGTATCTGAGTTTCTGCATCTTGACGCTCTGACGGTACCCGGACTGATTGCTTGAGCTTAGCGCAGCATGGTTAATCATGATTTGATGGTAATCTACTCGATCGAGGTTTCGCGAGGCTTGCCGCAACGCAAATCTTGGGAATTGATTTCGGTCGTCCATTTGCGCCATGTTTTTCCGGAGCAAAACTGTCGCGTTACTGCAGATCGCGGAAAACAATAAAGAATTTCCAGTATTCCTGCCGCTTTGGCGACTTCGTCCGATGTCGCAAACGATTTCAGCTGTGTCGTTCCGCAGTGCAGCGCGTGGCCGCGCCGTATGGTTAGATGGTTATCAAGCTCGAGGTGCCGCCCTGCTAGGGAGGGTGGGAAATCGGGAAGCCGGTCAAAATCCGGCGCTGCCCCCGCAACGGTGGTGGAGAATGCGTTTTGGCAAAAGGCCACTGGGGGCGACTCTGGGAAGGCGCCGACGCGGTCCGCGAATGGACCACTCCTGAGCCCGGAAACCAGCCTCGGCAGACGGACATTTGAGGTTGCGGAGGGCGACCGGAGATAGCCATGCAAACCGCCTTCCCAGGGCGATGGCAGGCTGTGCTCTCTTCTCCCCCGAGTTTTGACAACGAGGACGACATGGACCTGCAGGCCAATGTACTGCGACAGCTGAAGAACCGCCGCGAAGGCTTCTCGCTCGAACAGCCCTTTTATATCGACCAGGATTACTTCAAGCTCGACATGGAGACGATCTGGTATCGCGACTGGCTGTTCATGGGCCATGACTGCGAAATCCCGCGCGCCGGCAACTATTTCACCGTCCAGATCGGCGATTACCTCGTCGTCATCGTGCGCGGCAAGGATCAGGTGATCCGCGCTTTCCACAACACCTGCCGCCATCGCGGCCACCGCGTTTGCACCAAGGACAAGGGTGCCGCTGCCAAGCTCGTCTGCCCCTATCACAACTGGACCTATGACCTTGATGGTTCGCTGGTCTTCGCCCGCCAGATGGGCGAGAATTTCGACAAGGCCGATTTCGGCCTGAAGACCGTGCATTGCGAAAGCGTCGGCGGCTACATCTTCGTCTGCCTCGCCAACGAAGCCCCCGATTTCGCACCCATGCGCGCCTCGATCGAGCCCTACCTCGCGCCCCACCGCCTGTGGGAGGCCAAGGTCGCCCACAAGACGACGATCATCGAAAAGGGCAACTGGAAGCTCGTCTGGGAAAACAACCGCGAATGCTACCACTGCGCCAGCAACCATCCGGAACTCTGCCGCACCTATCCGGAAGCCCCGACGGCCACCGGCGTCCAGGGTGCCGGTGACGATCCCTTCATCGCCGAACACTGGGCGCGCTGCGAAGCCGCCGGCCTGCCGTCAGAGTTCAAGATGGATCCGACCGGCCAGTTCCGCACCGCCCGCATGCCGCTGATCCAGGATGCCGAGAGCTACACCATGTCCGGCAAGCGCGCCGTCAGGAAACCGCTCTCCGCCGACGTGCCGATCAGCCATATCGGCACGATGCTGCTTTTCCACTACCCGACGACCTGGAACCACATCCTCGGCGACCACGCGATTTCCTTCCGCGTCCTGCCGCTTTCGGCTGAGGAAACCGCGGTCACGACCACCTGGCTGGTCAACAAGGATGCCGTCGAGGGGGTCGATTACGATCTCGAAGAGCTCACGCATGTCTGGAACATGACCAACGACCAGGACCGTTCGATCGTCGAGGAAAACGCCTTCGGCATCCGCTCGCCGGCCTATGAACCCGGTCCCTACTCCGTCGATCACGAAGGTGGCGTCATGCAGTTCGTAGAGTGGTACACCAACTTCATGATGGGCCGCCTACAGGGCGACAAGGCCCGCCTCTCGGCGGTGGCGTAAGATGAACATTGCCGTCACCCAGTATCGCCATGTCGACGAGATGCGCCCCTGGTCCGACCGGGAGGATCTCTTGGAATGCGTTGCCGTCACGCCGGAAGCCGCCGACGTGATGACCTTCACCTTCAAGCCGAACAAGCCGAACCTGTGGTTCCGATACATGCCGGGCCAGTTCGTGACACTTGAGATCCCCGTCGGTCCCGAGCCGGTCATGCGTACCTACACGCTCTCCTCCAGCCCTTCGCGCCCCTATACGGTCGCGGTGACGGTCAAGGCGCAGAAGGACTCAATCGGCACGCGCTGGATGTTCGACAACCTGAAGCCCGGCATGGCGCTCAAGGCCTTCGGGCCGCTCGGCGACTTCTCCTATGCGAAGTATCCGGGCAAGAAGTATCTCTTCATCTCCGCCGGCTCCGGCATCACGCCGATGGTGTCGATGACCCGCGATCTCAGCGACCGCGCACCCGACAGCGACATCACCTTCCTTAACTGTGCCCGCTCGCCCGATGACATCATCTTCCGCTGGGAGCTGGAGGCGAAGGCCCGCGACATGCCGAATTTCCAGCTCGGCTTCATCATCGAGCAGCTCGGCCGCGGCCAGCTCTGGTCGGGCCTGAAGGGTCGTATCGACAAGGCGAAGATCGCGCTTCTGGCACCGGATTTCCTTGACCGCACCGTCTTCTGCTGCGGCCCCGCGCCGTTCATGGCAACGGTCCGCGAGGCGCTCGAAGGTGCCGGCTTCGACATGAAGCAGTATCACGAAGAAGCCTTCCAGCCGGTCAAGCCGGAGCCGTTGGTGGTGGTCGCCGATCACAACGATGGCGAGCAGGCGACCAGGGTCACCTTTGCCATGACCGGCAAGGATGGCCTCTGTGCACCCGGCCATACCGTGCTTCAGGCCGCACGCGCGGCGGGTGTGCGCATCGGAGCGGCCTGTGAATCCGGCCTCTGCGGCACCTGCAAGGTGATGAAACTCTCCGGCGAGGTCGAGATGGATCACAATGGGGGCATCCTCGACGACGAAATCGAAGAAGGCTACATCCTCGCCTGCTGTTCGCGGCCGAAGGGCGATATCGAGATCGAGGCCTGACAATTCGCCCGGTTTGCGCCCGGACTTGGTCGTGATCATTCTGGAAAGGCGGTGCCAATGGCGCCGCCTTTGCGCGTTCGGCTTCGGAACAAAGTTCGGCGTCGTCCGTTGACCGGCACTTGCGCGCGGGATCGCTCACGGAAGCGTTACGCGCGGAACGCGAGCCATGAACAGCGTGTTAATTTTGAGTTCAGGCTGGCCCCGTTAACTTGGTTTTCAAGGTCGAGGACCGGGGTCCCCCCGCTTCGGTCGACCCGAGGAAACACGCAGGGAGAAACATCATGAAGAGCGTATTGAAGACGACTGCCGTCGCAGCTCTCGCATCGATCATCGCCATCACAGGCATGATCCCGGCCCAGGCTCAGGTCATCCGCCCGGCTGCGCCGATCGCGGCCACGACAGATGCAACCACCGTGCAGTATCGAGATCGCTACGAGCGTCGCTTCGACCGTCGCGTTGAACGCCGGATCGATCGCCGCATCGATCGTTATGAGCGCGCCCGCTACTGGAACGGCCATCGTGGCTATCGCGACCGCCGTGCGGGCCACCGTTACCACAATGGTTACTGGTATCCGCTTGCAGCCTTTGCAGCCGGCGCGATCATCGGCGGTGCGATTGCCCAGCCGCGTCCGGTAGCTCCGCGCGCAGCCGGTCTCAACCCGCAGCACTACAGCTGGTGCCAGAACCGCTATCGGTCATACGACAGCTATTCGAACACCTTCCAGCCGTATAATGGTCCTCGCCAGCAGTGCCTGTCGCCCTATTATTGATCGACAGCACGCGCTGATCCGGCTCTTGTGAAGCCGGAAAGGGTTAACATCGAGCCGCCCCGGCCCTCGCCGCGGGCGGCTTTTTCATCTCCGCGATCCACCTGTTTCCTAACGGCAAATTCGCCGCGTTAACCATTTGTTAACCAAATCGGCGGTACTTCTTTCATCAACGATTTGTTTACGTAGATGACCAAAGTGCTAACCGAACCCCGCTCCATCCGCATCAAGGGAAGATCCTTCCTGGCCGTCGTCCTGACGCCGGATCCGCCGTTCGACGACTGGCTCGTCCGGCTCGACGATCTGGCGGCCCGTTCGGCCGGTTTCTTCCTCGGCCGTCCCGTCGTGCTCGACGTGTCCGATATCGAGATCGATCGCGCGCAGCTGAAGACGCTGATCGCCGAACTGGCCGCCCGCAACGTCTCGATCATGGGCATCGAGGGCGGTCGTCCTTCGCTCGTCGAGCCGGGCATGCCGCCGCAGTTGAAGGGTGGCAAGCCGGCCGCGGACTACGAAGTGCCGCGCGAAGAAGCGCCTGAAGCTTCGGCCGCCAAGCCTAAGGGCAAGGCCGAGAAGCAGCCGGTCGAGCAGGCAGCGCCGCAGGTGACAGTGCAGCAGAGCCCGGTTTCGGCTCCGTCCATGATCGTGCGCGAAACCATCCGCTCCGGTCAGTCGGTCATCTACACGCAGGGTGATGTCACGGTCATCGGTTCGGTCCAGTCGGGTGCCGAAGTGATAGCCGGAGGCTCCGTCCATATCTACGGCGCGTTACGCGGCAGAGCGCTCGCCGGATGCGTTGGCAATGCCGACGCAAGGATCTTCTGTCGTAAGTTCGAATCCGAACTGGTTGCGATCGACGGGGTCTATGCGATGACCGACGACATGGATCCAGAACTGAAGGGGCATCCCGTCCAGCTTTGGCTGGAGGGGGATGCGATCATGACAGAAAGAATGACATGAACTTGAGCGGGGATAGACAGGAGAACAACATGGGCAAGGTGATTGTTGTGACATCGGGCAAGGGCGGCGTCGGCAAGACGACGTCGACTGCCGCTCTGGGTGCCGCGCTCGCGCAGCGCAACGAAAAAGTCGTGGTCGTCGATTTCGACGTCGGTCTTCGTAACCTCGATCTGGTGATGGGCGCCGAGCGCCGCGTCGTCTACGATCTGGTCAACGTCATCCAGGGCGACGCCAAGTTGCCCCAGGCGCTGATCCGCGACAAGCGGCTGGAAACCTTGTTCCTGCTGCCCGCCTCGCAGACCCGCGACAAGGACAACCTGACCGCCGAAGGCGTCGAGCAGGTCATCAACGAGCTGAAGAAATACTTCGACTGGATCATCTGCGACAGTCCGGCCGGCATCGAACGCGGCGCGACGCTCGCCATGCGCCACGCTGACATGGCCGTCGTCGTCACCAATCCGGAAGTTTCCTCGGTGCGTGATAGCGATCGCATCATCGGCCTCCTGGATTCCAAGACGCTCAAGGCCGAGCGCGGCGAGCGCATGGAGAAGTTCCTCCTGCTCACCCGCTATGATGCCGCCCGCGCCCAGCGCGGCGACATGCTGAAGGTCGACGATGTGCTGGAGATCCTGTCGATCCCGTTGCTCGGCATCATCCCGGAAAGCATGGACGTGCTCCGCGCCTCCAACATCGGTGCCCCTGTGACGCTGGCCGATGCCCGCAGCGCGCCGGCTCTCGCCTATTTCGACGCCGCCCGTCGTCTCGCTGGTGAAACCGTTCCAATCACCATTCCTGGCGAGAAGCGTGGCCTCTTCGACAAGATTTTCGCGCGGAGGGCCGCATGAGCATTTTCTCCCTGTTCCGCAAGCAGCGTTCCGCCCCGATGGCGCGCGAGCGACTGCAGGTCCTGCTCGCCCATGAACGGGCCTCGCTCGAAAGCGACCTGGTCGCCATCCTGCGCGAGGAGATCCTCGCCGTGATCGCCAAGCATGTCGAATTCGACCGCGACAAGGTACAGATCAAGATGGATCGTGACGAAGACGTCTCGATCCTCGAGATCGACGTCGAGATCCCGCGCAACGCACAGCGCCTCGCCGCCTAATCAGACCAGCCTCAGAAATGACAAAGGCCGCCGCCGGTATCACCGGTCGGCGGCCTCTTCGTATGCTGGAAGGGCAGGGGGGATGCGCCCTGCCGCCAATCCCGAGATCAGCCGATCAGCGCATTGTCGTCATGCTTGACGGCAACGATCGTCGAACGCGGCAGCTTGCCTTCGCCATCCGGGAACGGAGCGGAGGGATGCTGGATGCCGACGAACATGGTGCGCTTGTCGGAAGACCAGGTCATGCCTGTCACTTCGCCGCCCTTCGGACCGGTGAGGAAGCGCTCGATGCGGCCCGTGGCCGGATCGCCTGCGAGCATCTGGTTATTGCCCTGGCCGACGAAATCGCCTTCGTTCGAATCTTCACCGTCCGTCTGGATCCACAGCAGACCAGTCGAATCGAACATCATGCCGTCGGGAGAGTTGAACATGTTGCCGGAATTGATGTTGGACGAGCCGGCATAGGGACCGTCCTTGTGTACATCGGGATTGCCGGCCATGACGAACAGGTCCCACTTGAACTTTCCGTCTGCATGGTCGTCGTTTTCCGGATACCAGCGCACGATCTGGCCGAACTCGTTGCCTTCGCGCGGGTTGACGGCATTGAGCTCCATCACGTCGCCACCGGCATTCGTCCGCATCTTGCCGTCCTTGAGCACGGCGCGGTTCGAATTGTTGGTGAGCGCGCAATAGGCTTCGATGGCGACGGGATTGACCGCGACCCATTCCGGACGGTCCATGGTGGTGGCGCCGACCTTGGAAGCGGCCTGACGGGTGAAGACGCAGATCTCATCCATCTTCATGCCGGTCGTCTCTTCCGTCAGCGCCAGCCATTCGCCGGTGCTGTCGTCGGAGAACTTGGCAACATAGAGCGTGCCTTCGTCGAGCAGCTTGGAGGTGTCGCCGCCGGGAACGTAGATGCCGTTGGAGACGAACTTGTAGAGGAACTCGCCACGCTCGTCGTCGCCCATATAGACGACCACGCGACCGTCACGGGCCACGACCACGGCAGCGTTTTCATGCTTGATGCGTCCGAGCGCGGTGCGCTTGATCGGGGTCGAGGAGGCATCCGACGGATCGATCTCGACGACGTAACCGGCGCGACGCGGCTCGTTCGGGTTCTTCGAAACGTCAAAGCGCTCGTCGAACTTCTCGTAGCCATAGCGGGTCTCGGCCACGATGCCGTAACGCTTGTAGTCTTCGGGCATTTCGAACGCGGCATCGGTCGAGCCGAAATAGCCGTTGAAGTTTTCTTCGCAGGTCAGATAGGTGCCCCACGGCGTCTTGCCGGCGCCGCAGTTGTTGAAGGTCCCGAGACAGTCGACACCGGCAGGATCGGCAGCGGTCTTGACCAACTCCGAGCCGGCGGCCGGGCCGGACAGCTTCATCGGCGTGTTGTGATGGATGCGGCGGTTGAACGGGCTGTCGAGAACGATCTGCCAGCCGTCGGCACCTTCGGTCACTTCCATGACGGTGACGCCCTGCATGTTTTGCAGGATCGTCACGTCGTCCATCGACTGCGGCATGCCTTCTGGCGCGTGCGGCAGGTTGGTTTCGTTGTTGACGTATTCGTGGTTGACCGCGATCACCTGGTGATTGCCGATCGCAAAGGCTTCCATGCCGTCGGTGTTTTCACCGAAGACCTTGTCCGAATTTTCGAGCGATACACCCTTCATCGGATCGATGTCGGACGCGGTGGAAAACAGCGGCTGGCCCCACTTGGCGAGCGGCTTCCAGCTATAGCCTTCCGGCACATGCACGGTCGCGTCCATCTGGGCCGCAATCGGCTTGAACGGAAAGCGCGAAGCAGCGTCCTGCGCGACGGCCGAGGTCGAGGACATGAGGTTGCCGACGGAGCCCATGGCGACGGCGGCAGAACCCATGGCCAGAATGCCGAGGAAGCCACGACGGGACACGGCGCGTTCGACCACCCGGTCGAAATCCGTCACGGCCGGCGGCGGATTGTGCAGCTCGTCCCATTCGTCCCAGGACAGATGATTGGTGTTGGTCTCGGTCATCGCGAAGCCTCCGTTCGGTTGAAGTCGACTTTGGGACTAGCCAGCACGGGTAACAGTGATGTGACGAAATCAGGGCCGGGCAGTGGTTCGGAAAAACCGCATGTTCGCTGCCGTTGACGAACAGCGGGCTTCTGCAGGTTCAAGTCCTTGTTCTCATTCGCCTCGCTCTGCCAGAGACAGCGCGCCTACCCGGGCACCCCGGAGACGCTCGCGAAACCGTGTAGAGACGGCCCCCGCGGCACTGCCCGAGCACATCTTTCGAACCTTGGACGAGACTTTGCGACGCATGCAAAAGATTTGACGTTTACGTAAAAATCAATTAGCCAGAGGAAAGAATGCCGCGCTTCCTGGGTGGAGACTGGGCGTGGCCGAGAGCATACGCCAGTTGGAGGAGAACGTCATGTACAAGGCGCCCGTAGAAGAGATCGCGTTCACCCTGAAGCATGTCGCGGGCCTGACCAAGGCCATCGATGACGGCAAGCTCGGTGACTTGAGCGACGACCTCGTTGATGCCATCCTCTCCGAAGCCGGCCGTTTCGCCAGTGATGAAGTCGCCCCGCTCGCCGAGATCGGCGACAGACAGGGCGCCCGCATGGTCGATGGCAAGGTGATCGTGCCCGACGGCTGGGACAATCTCTACCGCGCCTGGGCCGAAGGTGGCTGGAATTCGCTGACCGCGTCGGAAGATTTCGGCGGGCAGGGGCTTCCGCATATGCTGAACGTCGCAGCGCTCGAAATGTGGAATTCCGGCTCCATGGGCTTTGCCCTCGGCCCGACGCTCACCATGGGCGCCGTCGATGCCGTCACCGCCCACGGCTCGGAGGCGCTGAAGGCAAAGTATCTGCCGAAGATGGTCTCCGGCGAATGGACGGGCACCATGAACCTGACCGAGCCTCATGCCGGCTCCGATCTCGGCGTGATGAAGTCCCGCGCCGAGCGCCGCGACGACGGCACTTATCGCATCTTCGGCCAGAAGATCTTCATCACCTGGGGCGAACACGAGGTGACCGAGAACATCATCCATCTCGTTCTCGCGCGCCTGCCCGATGCGCCTGCCGGTACACGCGGCATCTCGCTCTTCCTGGTGCCGAAATATCTCGTCAACGACGACGGCTCGATGGGCGCCCGCAACGATCTCCACTGCCATTCGCTCGAGCACAAGCTCGGCATCCACGGCTCGCCGACCTGCACCATGATCTATGGCGACGGCAAGTATGGTGATGAAGCCGGTGCCATCGGCTGGCTGATCGGCGAGGAGAACAAGGGCCTCGCCTGCATGTTCACCATGATGAACAATGCCCGCCTCGCCGTCGGCATGCAGGGGGTCGCCATCTGCGAGGCCGCCACCCAGAAGGCCGTGCAATACGCCAAGGACCGCACGCAAGGGAAAGCTCCGGGCTGGTCGGGCTCCGGCATGTCACCGATCATTGAGCATCCCGATGTCGCCCGCATGTTGGTGACAATGAAGGCGCTGACCCAAGGCTCCCGCGCCATCTGCTATGTCTGCGCCCACGCCACCGACATGAGCCACCATGCGGACGGTGACGAGGCCCGCCACTGGGCCGAGCGCGCAGCGCTCCTAACCCCAATCGCCAAGTCCTTCGCCACCGACGCCGGCGTCGATGTCGCCTCGCTCGGCATCCAGACCCATGGCGGCATGGGCTTCATCGAGGAAACCGGTGCTGCCCGCTTCTGGCGCGACAGCCGCATCGCCCCGATCTATGAGGGCACCAACGGCATCCAGGCCGCCGACCTCGTCACGCGCAAGCTGCCGCTTTCCAACGGCAACCATGTCCGCGGCTACATCACCGAGTTGAAGCAGGTGGTGAACGCGGTGCGCGCCTCCAATCTCGAAGGTTTTGGCGACACCGCCGCTCGCCTCGACGCGAGCCTTTCGGATCTGGAGGACACCACCGAATGGCTGCTCTCGCAGTTGGCCAGCGGCAATGCGTCTGCAGCTCTCGCAGGCGCCACACCCTATCAGCGCCTCTTCGGCCTTGCCTTGACTGGCGTCTACCTGGCCAAGGGCGCCCTTGCCGACGAAGACCATGGCCGCGACAACCGCCTGGCGCTCTGCCGCTTCGCCGCCGAGAACCTGATTGCCGAGACGGCGGCTTTGAAGGATCGTGTGGTCAACGGTGCGGCGAGCCTGGAAGCGGCACGCGCGCTGTTTTCATAAGCTCCCACCTCGCCCTTGAGCGGGGAGGTCGCCGGAAAGCGGCGGGTGGGGGTGACGACATCTTGGCCGGCTGTGATCGCCCCTCATCCCCGGCGCAATAGCATTGCGCCTGACCTGCCGGTACCTTCTCCCCGCAAGCGGGGAGAAGAGCGAACGCCGCAGCGCCTCCGGTCCCCCTCGCCCCGTTTACGGGGAGAGGGAGCGCCGAGCGAAGCGGAGGCGGGGTGAGGTGGCTTTCGCAGCGACGGACACAATTGAAGAGGGACAAGAATGACCGACCATATCCAGATCACCCGCCCGGAAGCCCATCCCGGCGTCCTCGTCCTGCGTTTCAACCGCCCGGACAAGAAAAACGCCATCACGCAAGCCATGTACGAGAAGCTCACCGCAGGTCTCCTCGAAGGCGAGCAGGATGACGCGATCCGCGCCATCGTCTTCCTCGGCACTGAGGGCTGCTTCTCCGCCGGCAATGACATGGCCGATTTCCTCGGCTTCGCCATGGCCGGCGCCGTCGGCGAACCTGCCGCCTTTGGCCTGTTGAAGGCACTCACCGAAGTCACCAAGCCGCTCGTCTCGGGTGTCGATGGTCTCGCCATCGGCATCGGCACGACGCTGCACATGCATTGCGACCTGACGGTCGCCTCCGACCGCAGCCTGTTCAAGACACCCTTCGTCGATCTGGCGCTCGTGCCCGAAGCCGCCTCCAGCCTGATTGCCCCGCGCATCATGGGTCATCAGCGCGCCTTTGCCATGCTCGCTGCCAGCGAAGGCTTCTCCGCCGAACAGGCTCGTGAGGCCGGCCTCATCTGGAAGGTGGTCTCCCCCGGAGAGGTCGAGGCCGAGACCCTGAAGATTGCTTCCTCTCTCGCCTCCAAGCCCCCGGCCGCGATGAAGATCGCCCGTGCTTTGGTCAAGAGCAGCCCGGACGAGGTTCGCGCCCGCATGCAGGAAGAGCTCGTACATTTCGTCGCTCAATTGAAGAGTGCGGAAGCACGCGCCGCCTTCGAAGCCTTCATGAAGGGACGTTGAGGCGATTGCCCGTCACGGAAACTGCTGGCGGTGTTCGCGAATGACGGTCTCGATGACATGGAGCGGCTGGGCCTCGTCCGGATGAACAGGTGAGTCCGCCGCAAGCACGATGGCGGCTTTCCAGAGAGCCCAGGCACGGGCCCGCGCCCAACAGTCGTCGTCGGCAGTGACGACATCGCGGAAACGAGCGCGGCTTTCCCCGTCGAAAAACAGCCAGCTGATCACGAGGTCGCAGGCGGGATCGCCGACGGCCGAGGATCCGAAGTCGATGACCGCAGAGAGCCGCCCGTCCTCCAGAAGCAGATTGCCGACCGCGATATCCCCGTGAAGCCAGCAGGGCGAGCCGTGGAAGGGCATTGCATTGGCCTGGTCGAGCACGCGAATGGCACCCTCGACGTCGATCCTTTCGGCGATCCTTGCGAGCGCGGCCCGGGCTTCTCCGCCGTAGATGGCGATGAGGTCACCGCCACGATGGAAGTTGTGCGCGCCGGGTGACGGACCGCCGACGCTGTCTATAGCCCAGAGGGACTTGAGAAAGCCTGCGAGATCCCCCGCGAGTCGCACAAGGTCGAGTGCCGCCTGTCGGCCCGGAGGTTTCCCCGGGATCCACTCGTAGATCGACCAGGGCCAGGGATAATCGGCATCCGGCTCACCGAGTGCGACGGGCCGGGGGATGGCGAGCGGAAGGTACGGAGCAAGTCGAGGCAACCGTTCGAACTCTTTTGCCGCCTGTTCGGCATAGGCGGCATCCGTCGGTAGCCGCACCTTGAAATCCGAACCGAGGCGAAATGTCCAGTTGTCCCACCCATCCTCTTCGAGAGGCTGGATGTCGAGATGCGCGAACTGCGGAAACTGGCCAAGCAGGAGGCGCCGGACCAGGGTCGCGTCGACGTCGTGTTTTCCAGCTTTCAGCTTGTCGCTTCGCTTCATTCTATCCCTCGTTCGGTCGCAATTGCCGCCTGTTGCTCAACTTGTGAAAGGTTTCTGAAATCCCGCGTGGTTTGCCGTTTCCAGTATGTGAGGCCTACTTATTTTTCGGCCTTCGCTTAAGTACCCATTAAATTCTGCTGGCTAATTGTGTGAAAGCGGCAAATCCGCCGCTTCCACACCATGATGGTGTTGTGATCCCCCAATGCCCCATGACGTCCCGCGCCCCGTGGCTGCGAGAGATTTTGCAGGACCTTATCCGTGAAGACCAGTTCCAACCTGATGACCAAGATCCTGGTCGTCGCCTCCCTCGTGGTGGTCGCCGCCCTCTCCGGTTTCTCCTTCTACATCGATAGCCTCCAGCGCGACGCAACGAGCGCCGCCGTCAAGAGCGAGATCGACAGCTCTGGTCTCCAGGCCTCGCAGAGCATTGCCAATTGGCTCGGCGCCCGCGTCATGCTGACCGAACTCGCCGGCAACGCCGCCGCCAAGGCGCCCGATGCGGCCGCCATTACGTCTGCCTTCGACAATCCGGTCCTGATCCGCGAATTCATGTCGACCTATGTCGGCGACGAGCAGGGCGTCTTTACCAGCGTGCCGAACCAGCCACTGCCGGAAGGCTATGATCCGCGCAAGCGCCCGTGGTACCAGGACGCCGTCAAGGCCGACAAGATGGTGTTGACCGACCCCTATGCCGACGCCTCCACCGGCAACCTGATCATCAGCGCCGCGATCCCGGTCAAGAAGGACGGCAAGCTCTACGGCGTCGCTGCCTCCGATTTTTCCCTGACCTCGCTGGTCGCCATGGTCAACTCCGTCGACATGGGTGGCAAGGGCTCTGCCTTCCTCGTCAAGCAGGACGGCACGATCCTCGTTCACCGTGACGGCAATCTCGTCACCAAGACGCTGAAGGATGCTTTCCCGAACCAGACACCCGCAGTTGGCGCCGGCATCACGGAAACCACCTTCGTCGATGCCAATGTCCTCGTCTCCTTCCTGCCCATCAAGGGCCTGCCGCGTGACGACTGGTATCTCGGCGTCCAGATCGACCGCGATCTCGCCTTCGCCGCGATCGGCGAGTTCCGAACCGCGGCCGCTGTCGCGACCCTCGTCGGCGTTGTCGCCATGATCGGCGTGCTCGCCATGCTGCTGTCGCGCTTGGTCGTCCGCCCGGTTGTCGACATGACCGGCGTCATGGGCAAACTCGCCGGTGGTGATGTCTCGGCCGAGATTCCGGGAACGGCTCGCAAGGACGAGATCGGCCAGATGGCCGCTGCCGTTGCCGTCTTCCGCGACAACATTATCGAGCGCGGCCGCCTCGCCCGCGAAGCGGATGAAACCCGCACCATGACCGAGCAGGAGCGCCGCGAGCGTGAAGCCGCAAGGACGCGCGAAGCCGAACAGGTCTCCATTGCGGTCCATTCGCTGGCCGATGGCCTCGGCCGCCTGGCCAATGGCGACCTCGTCTCGCGCATCGAGACCCCCTTCGCCGGCGACCTCGATCGCCTGCGCGTCGACTTCAACGCCTCCGTCGACAAGCTGCATGACGCGCTCGCCACCGTCGGCCGCAATGCGCGCGCCATTGATGGCGGTGCCACCGAAATCCGCCACTCCGCCGACAATCTTGCCCGCCGCACCGAGCAGCAGGCAGCGTCGGTCGAAGAAACGGCCGCCGCACTGGAAGAGATCACCACCACCGTCAAGGACAGTGCCCGCCGTGCTGAGGAAGTCGGCCAACTCGTGACCCGTGCCCGCGCCGGTGCCGAAAAGTCCGGCGAGATCGTCGAAAAGGCCGTTGGTGCCATGCAGGGCATCGAGAAGTCCTCGGGTGAGATCTCCAACATCATCGGTGTCATCGACGAGATCGCCTTCCAGACCAACTTGCTCGCCTTGAACGCCGGTGTTGAAGCCGCGCGCGCCGGCGAAGCCGGCAAGGGTTTTGCCGTGGTTGCCCAGGAAGTCCGCGAACTCGCCCAGCGCTCGGCCAATGCCGCCAAGGAGATCAAGGCCCTGATCAGCGCCTCGGGCGACCAGGTCAAGGTCGGCGTCGAACTCGTCAACGAGACCGGCAAGGCGCTCGACGTCATCGTCCGCGAGGTTCAGGAGATCAATGGCCACGTCAACGCCATCGTGACGGCCTCGCGCGAACAGTCGACCGGCCTGCAGGAGATCAACACCGCCGTCAACACCATGGACCAGGGCACCCAGCAGAATGCAGCCATGGTCGAGGAACAGACGGCGGCAAGCCACGGTCTCGCCCAGGAAGCGGCAGCGCTGACTGCTCTGCTCAACCAGTTCCGCATCGACGATCGTGCGTCCGGCATGTCTTCCGGCCATCGCCGCGCGGCCTGACTTGATCGCATCTCGCGAAACCAGCGAACGGCGCCCTCGTGGCGCCGTTTTCCGTTTCCGTATTCAGGATTGGTTCAGCCTGCGTTCAGTCTTTGCCGGTAGTGTCTGCAACCATGCACCGACCACAACGTTCGTGTCGTCACCACGGGATCGTTGCTATGGCGGTCGGGATTTTCGAAAAACCCTCAGAGGTCGTTATGTTGCGTTTGTTTTGTGTCGCACTCAGCCTTTTCTTCAGCATCACCGTCTCGGTTGCCGATACCGTACCGGCAGCCGGTACCATGTCGTTCGGTGGCGCAGCCATTTTCCAGATCAATGACTCCAACGACGTGATCAGCGAAACCCAGAACACGCCCAGGCAGTCGAACCGCGTTCGGCCGCAGCGTTATGTCTGCGTGGTCGATCAATCCGGCAGCGTCGGCGGTGGCGGGCAGGTTTCCTGCCCGGCCAAGTCAGGGCGCGTGGGCGGTCGGTGCCGCTGCGCCAATGTCACCGGCTCCGGTACGCTTCTGACTTACTGAGCCCTGACCCGCGCCAGTTGGTTCGTCGTCTCTCTCTTTCCGCTTCGGGGAACCGTCGCGAGCGTCACCCGTTCCTCGTTGGCAACAACGAATGAAAGGTGATGCAATGCCCCGTATCAAAACCCGCGAAGGTGTCGAGCTCTATGTCAAGGACTGGGGCGAGGGCCGGCCGGTCGTCATGCTTCATGGCTGGCCTCTGACTGCCGACACTTTCGACGATCTGTCCAAGGCGATCGCCGATGCGGGCATGCGCGCTATTTCCTATGACCGTCGTGGCTTCGGCCGTTCCGAGCAGCCCTTCGACGGCTACGACTACGACACGCTGTCGGACGATCTCGCCGACGTTCTCAGCTGGGCCGGCGCGACCGATGCAACGGTCCTCGGCTTCTCGATGGGCGGCGGTGAAGTGGCCCGCTACATGTCGCGCCACGGCGGTGCCAACCTGCGCTCGGCCGTGCTCGTGGCATCGGTCGTCCCCTATATGCTGAAGACGGACGACAATCCGCACGGCACACCGCAGTCGACCTTCGACGAGATGACCAAGGGCATGGTCGAAGACCGCGCGCATTTCTTCGCCAGTTTCTTTAAGGACTTCTTCGGCGTGGCCATGTTCGACAAGGCGGTCAGCGACGAGATGCTGGAATGGGCCGAACGACAGGCGATGATGGCGGGGCTGGAGCCGACGCTCGCTTGCGCAAAGGCATTCGCGACGACGGACTTCCGCCCGGATCTCGCCAGCTTCAACGTGCCCACTCTGATCATTCACGGCACGGACGACAAGACTGTGCCGATTGATGCCGCCGGTCGGGCGGCCGCAGCCGGGATCAGCCAGTCGACGTTGATCGAGTATGAGGGAGCGCCACACGGACTCTTCGCCACGCACAAGCAGCGCTTCATCGACGACGTGCTCGAGTTCCTGCGTCGCTGAATGAACGAGGGCCTCCCCGGTTGTTCCGGAGGGGCCCTTTCCTAAACGGCCGGTCAGCTTCCGATCGGGTTGATCTCATCAACGAAGCGCAAGAGGTCGGCCACGGTAAAATGGCCGGGCGCAGCACTCGGCAGATGCGGAACCCAGTTTGCCTGCCGCCACAGGAAGGAATCGTGATCGCCGTGCACGAGACCGAGAAAAGTCTCGGCCACGATCGTCGATCCCATTGGTCCGAGCCTCAGCCCTTTGTGATGGTGCTCGGCTTCTTTCAGGACGTAGTACCAGAGCGGCGTCTTCTTGTGGAAACCGTGCTTGGCAGCGATCACACCATCGGTTCCCGTCGCGATCTCCGACGGTTTCAGCGGCACGATGCCCATGGCCCGACAGACGTCCTGGCCGGACGGCAGTCCGATCTGTACGCCGCGCTTGAGGTTTCGGAAGGGCAGCACGAAGTCACGCGCGGCCGTCTTGTCCGTCTCCGGTCGCAGGCCCGGTAATGTATGAAGTTCCGGCACGATGAAGGGATCGAGCCGTCGCGACGCATTGAGCACGAAATTGGGCTCGGGTGGTGTGTCGAGATGGAAGAAGCGCCGCCAATCGATGATCCAGTTCGACGGCAGGTCACGCAGAGGCCCCGGACCGCCACCTGTGTTTACCGCACCTTGGTCGACGAGTTCACCGACGATCTGGCCAGACTTGCCCGTGAAATTGAAAAGAAGCTTCAGCGTCCCGTCCACGAAGGCGTCGGGCCCGGGATTGAACACCCGGTTGTGGTTGTAGCTCTGTCTTACCATGGAATGTCCGAGCCGATAGGCGGCGGCCGCGAATTCCGCCGGCATGTACGGCCGGCTGCGGAAGCGGTAGAAACGGCGGCCGTTCTGCTTGATCTTGCGCACGAGCCCCGGCTCCGTGAGGCGCTCGACGAAATCGAACAGCACGATCCACTGATAGTGCCAGGTCACGATGCGTCGCGCCTCGCGAAACAGCGCCGACCCCTTCAGGCTCGGTTGCGAGGCCTGCAGCGTATCGACCACCTTGTTGTGAAACTTCAGCATCAGCAGGTGGAATTGCGCCACCAGCAGATTCTCGTCGTTCCGCTCGTCGAAGATCAGCGCATGCCCGACTTGATTGCGCGGCAGGTCGTTCTTGAAACCCGGAATGGTATTGCCGGCCTTGTCCGGCGATTCCGACGTCTTGCCGATCAGGAATTTCTCGATGACGCGATGGGTCGCCGGATCCCGGGCGTAGAGATAGGGATGAATTCCGGGTCCGTCCCCGTAGAGGGAATCCAGATCCAGCGCCGGCGTCCGGAAATTGCTGGTCGCCAGCGGGTCTGCCTGCTGCTGATCCAGCGGTGTCGTGTCGAGCGTGATGTCGTGATCGACGAATTGCCCGAGATAGGTAAATCCTGCGGGAATATTGGGATTGTCGCCCGCAGGATCGGTGTTCCCCTGCGCATCGACCTTGTCTTTCATCGCTTCGGCAAGCTCGAAGAGATCGTCTTCATCGGCCTCCATCGCTGTGAGCGTTGGAAACATGCGTCCGAATTTTCCAGGGTCAGCATTGCCGGCAAGCGCCTGCAATGCGGCACGGTTCATCCCACGGACGCCGTGTCCGTGCATCGCAACTTCTGACATGGGATTCCTCCAAACAACCACGAGGGTCGGCAAAAATCTGCACTGGAGATCAAAAGATCGCACAATATCGTTAAACGAGCAATAGCTTTATAAGAAATATCTTCGGTTGTATTTTAACTAAGTATTAGCGAGGTGGTAAACCCGCAATCAACCATCCTCCACGACGTCGTCGTGAAGGATGTGTTGTTTCGATCATCCCTTGCTGAGTGTCGCGACCGCCTCGACATGCGGCGACCAGAGGAACTGGTCGATCGGTGTCACCTTGTCGACGCGGTAGCCGCCAGCGATCAGGATCGAGAGGTCGCGGGCAAGCGTCAGCGGATTGCAGCTGATCGCAACGATCTTCTTCACTTGGCTTCTCGCCAGTTCCGCGCACTGCGCCTCGGCGCCGGCCCGCGGCGGGTCGAAGACGACGGCGTCGAAGCCCTTGAATTCGGAGGTCATCAGCGGGCGACGGAAGAGGTCGCGCCGCTCCGCCGTCACGGGCTTCAGGCCTTGCGTATTGCGTGCTGCGAAATCGAGCGACTTCACCGCCTTCTCGTCGGATTCGACTGCGAGCACGGAAGATGCGCGGGCAAGCCGCAGCGCGAAGGTGCCGACGCCGGAAAACAGATCCACGACCTTCTTCGCCTTGCCGATATGGGCGATGGCCAGAGCCGCCATGTGCTCCTCGGCCTCGTGCGTCGCCTGGGTAAAGCCGCCGGGCGGCAGGACCACGCGGGCACCGGCAAAGTCGAGCAGCGGCTTGTGCGGCTCGATGACGATCTCGCCATTGGCCGAAACGCGGGCGATGCCCTTGAGCTTGATCACGGCATTGGTAACCGCGCGCCGTTCCTGATCGCCGAGCCCGCCGCGCAGACCATCCAGTGAGATGTCGAGACCGGTCGTGGTCTCTGTGACGGTGACGCGGAAGTGCTCGGCACCACAGGCATTGGCGATGATCTTGATCGCGTCCAGCCGGGAGATCAGCCCGTCCGACGCGATGGGACATTCCTCGACCGGCACGACGTGATGCGTCTCCGCCTGCATGAAGCCCATGACGAGGCCCGTCTCCCGCCGCCGGACGGTGAAGACAAGGCGTCGGCGCTGGTGTGGATGGGCCTCGAAGATATCGCCGACCGGCGCCTCGATCCCCTTTGACTTCAACGCATCCATCAGCACCTGCCGCTTGAAGGCATTGTAGGCGGGTCTCGCCATATGCTGGAGCGAACAACCACCGCATACGCCACCGACGCCATCACGGCCGAAATGCTTGCACGGGGGCTGAACGCGATCGGGCGAGGTGGTGGCAAAGGACATGATCGTGCCCTCGTTCTTCACGCGCGCGATGGCAACGGTCTCTCCCGGCAGCGCGAAGGGCACGAAGACCGGACCATCGGCACCATGCGCCACCCCGTCGCCCTTGGCGCCAAGGCTGGAAATCGTGACGGTTTCGGCGCTCATGCTGCGTCCTCTTCGTCGTCCTGATCGTCGTCGTCCCCGTCGGCATCGAGAGGCTTCAACCCGGCGAGCAGGAATTCTTCATTGCCGTCGCCACCGGCGATCGGGGAGGGGATGAGGCCGAGGCTCGTCCAGCCCATGTCTTCCGTCAGCCAGCGTTCCAGCTCCGCAGCCACCAACGGTGCCGTCTCCGGGTCTTTCAGCAGGCCCGCCTTGCTGATCGCCTCTCGGCCCGCCTCGAACTGTGGCTTCACCAGCAGCAGGCAATGGGCGCCCGGCTCCGCTTGTTCGAGGGCAGGCGCCAGCGCCAGCTTCAACGAGATGAAGGAGACGTCGGAGACGAGAAAGTCGAAAGGCTGATCGTCGTAATCGTCGGGCTCCAGATAGCGCGCGTTCAGCCCTTCCAGATTGGTCACGCGCGGATCGCTCAAAAGTCTGGGATGCATCTGGTCGTGACCGACATCGATGGCGGTGACATGGGCGGCGCCCCGCTTCAGGAGGACCTCGGTGAAGCCACCGGTCGACGCGCCGATATCCAGGCAATGACAACCCTCCGGCGAGAGGTTGAAATGGTCGAGGGCGGCGTCGAGCTTGAGCGCCGCGCGCGAGACGTAATCCTGTGCCGGATCATCGATATCGAACTGGTGCGTGGCGGCAAAGACGAGGCTGGGTTTCGCCACCACCTTGCCGTCCACTTTCACCGTGCCACGCTGAATGGCGTCACGGGAGCGGGACCGGCTGGCGAAGAGGCCGAGGGCGACCAGGAGCTGGTCGAGGCGCTGGGGTTCAGGGAGCTTTTTCATGCCCCGTCAATGATGCTTGTAGCCGCGGCACGCAAGTGTTTTTCGTGGCCCGCAGGCAAAGAGCAAGCCTGACCATCGGCGCGGTCGGCACATGAAGAATGCAGTTGCGCGTTTCATCCATTCAAAGTTTCATTAGTGATGCATTAAGCAATCTATTCTAATGTTTACTGGCCGGCGCGATGCGATCCTCCCTCCCAAGCAGCGCGCACCGGCACGAGACTGCAGGCCGTCCTCCTCCTCAAGGTCTGCAGAGAATGGAAGCCCCCCGGTTTCGGGCCCGGGGGGCTTCATTCGTTTTGGTGTTCCGCAAGTGACCAGCCTGGTGAAAAGCTAGCGTACATATCTGTAGAGCCAGTCGCGGATGTCCTCCGGCAGGGCGACGGGCTCGCTGTTCTCGGCGCTGCGGGCCGTCCAGGTGAGATCGATCTCGGCAACCGTCTGGCCACCCTTTTCCATCGCCACCTCGAAACCCACCGATTTGCCGCCGATCTTGTCGACCTGCACGGTCATGCGCACCTCGTCCTCGAAGCGGAGAGGCTGGTGCAAGCGGATTTCGAACTTGGTCGGACTGTAGACCGGCTCATCTTCGAGCGGCGGACGGTAGCGCCAGAAGTGCCGCACCGCTTCTTCGGCATGAACGACATAGGCGGCGGCCCGCATTTCGCCCGTCGGACCGATGTCGCGATAGGCGACAACAAGCGCGCTCACCTCCACCCGTTCCATCTCGTCCATGCTCTCTCCCGGAATTATCCTGTCCTGGCGGCATCTAACGGCATAGTAGGCGGCTTCACAAGGTCTGCGGCATAGCCCTGCCGGGCTGGAGTGCGCAGTGGCCTGGGTAAAACCGGGATGCGAGGTGGAAGATGACGGCCGAGCGCATTATGTTCGACCCGACCCAGGAAGGATGCCCATGGCCACCCGTCTTTACGAGAACCCGATCTTCCTCGAACACAACACGCCAGAAGGGCACCCCGAAAGGGCAGACCGGCTGCGTTCACTCAACATCGCGCTGGAGCATCCCAACTTTGCCCGGCTGGAACGTATCGAGGCTGTTCAGGCGAACGAGGATGCGGTGACACTCGCCCATCCCGAGGAGCATCTCTTCGCCGTGATGCGCCAGATCCCCGAGGAAGAGGATCGCATCAACCAGCTCGAGGCTGACACCTATGCCTCGCAGAAGAGCCTGCAAGTGGCACTGACCGCCATCGGCGGCGCGATCGCTGCAGTCGACGACGTGATGACCGGCAAGGCCGACAATGCCTTTGTTGCCGGCCGCCCCCCCGGCCACCATGCCGAAAAGACCAAGGCAATGGGCTTCTGCCTGTTCAACACGGTCGCCATCGCCGCCCGCCATGTCCAGAAGACCTATGGCGTCGAGCGCGTCGCGATCGTCGACTGGGACGTGCACCACGGAAACGGCACCCAGGACATCTTCTGGGACGATCCCTCGGTGCTCTTCTGTTCCACCCACCAGATGCCACTCTATCCGTACACAGGCGCCAAGGACGAGACAGGCACGCATCGCAACATCGTCAATGCGCCGCTCTCGCCCAATGTCGGCTCGGATCATTTCCGCGAAGCCTTCAAAAGCCGCGTTCTGCCGGCTCTCATTGATTTCTCGCCCGACTTCATCCTGATCTCCGCCGGCTTCGACGCGCATCACCGCGATCCGCTCGCCCAGATCAATCTGGTCGGCGAGGATTTCGACTGGGCAACGGGCAGGCTCTTGGAAGTGGCCGACCGTTTCGCCCATAACCGGGTCGTCAGCCTGCTCGAAGGCGGCTATGATCTTGAAGGCCTCGCCGAATCGGCCGGCCTGCACATTCTGAGACTGATGAAGGGTTGAGTATGTCCGACGCCACAGTTCCCGCCGATCTCACCGGCATTTCCTTCGAAAAGGCCGTGGCCGAGCTCGAAAGCATCGTGGCGCGGCTGGAACGCGGTGACGTGGCGCTCGACGAATCCATTGCCATCTACGAGCGCGGAGAGCTTCTGAAGAAGCACTGCGAACAGCTTCTTTCGGCCGCCGAAAACCGCATCGAAAAGATCCGCCTCGACCGCGCCGGCAAGCCGACCGGTACCGAACCGCTCGACGGCGCGTGATCGGCAGGCGGCGACTGGACCGCTGATTTACAGGGATTGGATCCCCCATGGCAGAATGGCCCCTTTCGGGGCCATTCGTCGTTTTTGGTGTCTTGAAATCCGGGCTTATTCGGCCGGGTTCCTGGCTTCCACGGTCTTGGACCCGCCGGTCTTCCACAGCGAGTAGCCAACGCCCACGCCGAGGATGAGGAAGGTGATGCCGAGCGACCACTCCGGCGGGAACTTCTCCCAGCCCATGCCCCAGGCGATAAAGATCTTAGAGCCGATGAAGATCAACAGGATCGACAGCGCATACTTGAGGTAAGCGAAGCGGTGCAGGATCGCATCCAGCGCGAAGTAGAGGGCACGCAGGCCGAGGATCGCGAAGATGTTGGACGTGTAGACGATATAAGGGTCGGTCGTGATCGTGAACACCGCCGGCACCGAGTCGACCGCGAAGACGAGGTCGGCAATTTCGATCATGACCAGCGCCAGGAGAAGCGGCGTGGCGAAACGCTTCAGCTTGCCGGTTGCCGGATCCGGCTTCTTGACGAAGAAGTTGTGGCCATGAAGGTCTTCGGTCACGTTCAGCCGGCGCTTCAGGAAGCGCATCAGGCCGTTTTCCTCGATCTTGTGCTCCTTGTCGGCGACGAAGAGCATCTTGATGCCGGTGAGGATCAGGAAGCCGGCGAAGAAGTAGAGCACCCAGTGATACTGCTCGACGATCGTCGCACCGAGGCCGATCATGATGCCGCGCAGGATGATGACACCGAGGATACCCCAGAAGAGGACCCGGTGCTGGTATTCGCGCGGGATGGCGAAGAAGCTGAAGATCAGCGCGATGACGAAGATATTGTCCATCGCCAGCGTCTTCTCGACGACGAAGGCCGTCAGGTACTGAGCGGTCGCGGTCGTGTCCATCTGCCAGTAGATGAAGCCGGAGAAGAGCACACCGAGCGTGATGTACATGGCCGAAAGCTTGAGACTTTCGGCAATGCCGATTTCATGATCCTTCTTGTTGAGCACGCCGAGGTCGAAGACCAAAAGCGCGACCACGAGCGCAAGAAAGAGAAGCCACATCCAGAGTGGCTTGCCGAGAAAGAGTATGAGCAGGAGTTCCAATTGTGTGACCTCTGTTGCATTGACCTGGCTCGATGCAACGCGCTGAGGGTCTCGCAAATGTGAGATCCGGTCCGGGCATGACATCGAGCTTGCTCGATGCGGTCCGACATCACGAGGGTAATCCGTCGTCAGAGGGGCCCGGTCCGCAAGTCGACAAATGGTGTGTTGCACAAGGGTTTCAAGATCCGCGGCTGAAAAAAACCACGGGAATGACACAATTGGCATCACCCTTCCGTGTCTGGACAGTCGGTGCCGATGATTTCTCGCCTGACGCTGAACAATGCGTCACCATCGGCGTGCCCTTGTTCAGGGTGTCGCCAAGGCCGCCTGCATACTACACTCGCCGTATCTCTGAACGGAGTTGAGCTTCCATGTCCTTCTTTCCCGGAAACGATCCCATCCCAGGTGTCGCCTTTGCCTGCGACGCCATCGAACATCTGATCATTCCCCGCTCCAGCGATATCGGCGGCTTTTCCGTGCGCCGCGCGCTGCCCTCTGTGAAGCGCCGCCTTGTCGGACCCTTCATCTTCTTTGACCGTATGGGGCCCGCGATCCTGAAGGCGGACGAGGCCATGGACGTGCGCCCGCATCCGCATATCGGGCTTTCCACCGTCACCTATCTCTTCGACGGCGAGATCAAGCATCGCGACAGTCTCGGCACCGAGCTGGTCATCTCACCCGGCGACATCAACCTGATGACGGCAGGCCGCGGCATCGTGCATTCGGAGCGCACGCCGGAAAACCTGCGCGGCCATCCGCTTTCCATGTCGGGCCTCCAGACCTGGATCGCCTTGCCGGATCAGATGGAAGAGATCGATCCGGCCTTCGCCCATACTGCAAAGACCGCATTGCCGACCTTCAACGACCGTGGTGCCTCCGGGCGTGTGGTGATCGGGACGATGGGCGGCCTGCACTCGCCGGTGAAGACGTTTTCCGAAACGCTTTATGTCGACTTGACGCTCGAACCCGGCACCCGCTTCCCCTTCGACGCAAGCCAGGAGGAGCGCGCGCTCTATATTCTGTCAGGCGAGATCGAGATTGCCGGTGACCGCTTTGCGCAGGATCAGCTGCTGGTCTTCCGCCCCGGCGACGAGATCACGCTGATCGGCGGCGCGACCGGTTGTCACGTCATGTTGTTCGGCGGAGCGGCCATGGAAACGAAGAAACATATCTGGTGGAACTTTGTTTCCTCGTCCAAGGAGCGCATCGAACAGGCCAAGGAAGAGTGGAGAACCGGCCGTTTCGACATCGTTCCGGGGGACGAAGAAGAGTTCGTGCCTTTGCCGGAGGGCCGTTGACGTCTATATAACAGCGTGGTGTCTGATATTTGCCCAGTTCGTCTTGGGATGCTATCGCGCACCCAAACGAGTTGAAGAGGCAAGAGCCCCGTGACATCCATGCCCGATACGCCGCTGCTGGACAAGGTCGAATTCCCGAGAGATCTGAAGGCCATCGAGGACCGCGATCTGCCGCAGCTGGCGCGCGAAGTGCGCGACGAGATGATCGATGCCGTGTCGAAGACGGGTGGTCATCTGGGGGCAGGCCTCGGCGTCGTCGAGCTGACGATCGCGATTCACAAGGTTTTCGACACACCCAGCGACCGGCTGATTTTCGACGTCGGACACCAGTGCTATCCGCACAAGATCCTGACCGGCCGCCGCGAGCGGATCCGCACACTCCGCCAGGAAGACGGACTCTCCGGCTTCACCAAGCGCGCCGAGAGCGAATACGATCCCTTCGGCGCTGCCCATTCCTCGACCTCGATTTCCGCCGGCCTCGGCATGGCGGTTGCCGCCGAACTGTCGAAGACCGACCGCAAGGTGATCGCCGTCATCGGCGACGGCGCCATGTCCGCCGGCATGGCCTATGAGGCGCTCAACAATGCCGGCGCCCTCGATGCTCGGCTGATCGTCATCCTCAACGACAACGACATGTCGATCGCCCCGCCGACGGGCGCGATGAGCGCCTATCTCGCGCGCCTCGCCTCCGGTCGCAGCTATATGGGCTTCCGGGAATTCGGCAAGAAGCTGACCGCCTATCTCGGTAAGACCGTTGACCGCGCGATCACCCGCGCCGTCGAACATGCCCGTGGCTATGTGACCGGCGGCACCATGTTCGAGGAACTCGGCTTCTACCACATCGGCCCGATCGACGGCCATTCCTTCGATCACCTTCTGCCCGTGCTGCGCAATGTCCGCGACAATGCCAAGGGCCCCGTGCTGATCCATGTCGTCACCCAGAAGGGCAAGGGCTATGCGCCCGCCGAAGCTGCCGCCGACAAGTATCACGGTGTCAACAAGTTCGACGTCATCACCGGGACGCAGGCCAAAGCCAAGCCGAATGCGCCGGCCTATACCGCCGTCTTCGCCGATGCTCTGGTCGAGGAAGCCCGCCACGACGAAAAGATCGTCGGCATCACCGCCGCCATGCCGAACGGCACCGGCCTCGACAAGCTGCAGTCGCTCTTCCCCGAGCGCACCTTTGACGTTGGTATCGCCGAACAACATGCTGTGACTTTCGCAGCCGGCTTGGCTGCCGAAGGCTTCAAGCCCTTCTGCGCCCTTTATTCCACCTTCCTGCAGCGCGGCTACGACCAGGTCGTCCACGATGTCGGCATCCAGGGTCTGCCGGTCCGTTTTCCGATCGACCGCGCGGGCTTCGTTGGCGCTGATGGCCCGACCCATGCCGGCTCCTTCGACACCGGTTTCCTCGCAGCACTGCCTGGCTTCGTGGTCATGGCCGCTGCCGATGAGGCAGAGCTGAAGCATATGGTGCGTACCGCCGCCGCTTACGACGAAGGCCCGATCTCCTTCCGCTATCCGCGCGGCGAAGGTGTGGGCGTTCCCATGCCCGAACGCGGCGAAATCCTTGAGATAGGCCGCGGCCGTATCGTCAAGCAGGGCTCCAAGGTGGCACTCCTCTCCTTCGGCACGCGCCTTGCCGACTGTCTGCTCGCCGCCGAAGATCTCGACGCTGCAGGCCTCTCGACCACCGTCGCCGACGCCCGTTTTGCCAAGCCCCTCGACCACAACCTGATCCGCCAGCTCGCCCGCCACCACCAGGTGGTGGTCACGGTCGAGGAGGGCGCCGTCGGCGGCTTCGGCAGCCATGTCATGCATTTCCTCGTCAATGAGGGCCTGCTCGACAACGGGTTGAAGGTCCGCTCGCTCGTCCTGCCCGACGTCTGGATGGATCAGGCCAAGCCCGAGACCATGTATGCCAAGGCCGGACTGGACGCAGCGGGCATCATGAAGACGGTGTTTGCTGCGCTGGGCCAAGACGTGCCGGGCGTGATTGCGGCGGGTTGAGCCACCTTCAGTGGCGAGATTGAGGTGTACGCCAAATCGGCGTACACTTGTCGCGAGACTAGAGGGTCGCCATCATGAGCACAGCCAAGGACATCAGCCAGACGAGGGAAGACCGTGCGACAGAGCGAATGCACTTTCGCACCAAGCCGCATGTCAAACAGGCGATCCAGCGGGCCGCTGCGATCAGCGGCGTCGACGAAACGGCTTTTGCGATGAATGCGGCTTATGTCTCGGCGCTCGCGACGATCAAGGCCCATGAGCGGACGCTCCTGCAACCGGTCGATCACGATGCCTTCTTCGACGCGCTGGACAATCCGCGTTCCCCGACCGACTACTTGCGAAAGGCTTTCGCCAGCCACAAGTCGCGCGTCGTCAGCAAATGAATGTCGAGGAGCACTCGGTCATCGTCGAGTTGCTCGATCCCGAGCGCCATGATCGTGACCGCTTTTTCTGCGGCGTCGACCCGGTCGACAACTACTTCCGCAAGACCGCAAGCAAGCTCGCCAAGGCCGGCAATGCGCGCGTCTATGTGATGACATCCCTGAGCGGTGATGTCATCGGCTTCTACGCCCTCAATGCCCATTCTGTCGACTTCACGGAACTGCCGTCTCGCTATGCCCGGACCCGCCCATCCCACGGCGAATCCCAGCCGCCTTCATTTCCATGATCGGTGTGGACAAGCGATATGCCGGACAAGGATATGGCGGCGATCTGCTCGCCGACGCTTTGCTGCGGATCGTGCAGGCAGCGGATCGGATCGGCATTGCTGTTGTCATTCTGGACGTGCTGGATGACGGCAATCCGGATCTCGTGCAGCGCCGAAAGGCCCTTTACCTGCGCTACGGTTTCGAGCCGCTGCCGTCGATCCCACTCCGGCTATTCTTGCCGGTGGCAGCAATACGCGAGACGCTGGCACACCTCTGAACCTAAAGACCCTCTCTGGACTTCCCCCAAACGCCCCGCTAGACCGGACCCTCAATCGACGGGCGCTGAAACCCGCCTCGGAGGCTCCATGCAGACGGCACACACCGCGGATATCGCACCCGACATCGCGCCCGATTGGGCGGCGATCGCGGTCGTCATCCTTGGCGTCACCGCCTTTGCCGTCGGCCAGGGGCTCACCTATCCGCTGATCGCGCTGATCCTCGAAAGCCGGGGTGTCTCCTCCAGCATGGCCGGGCTCAACGCCTCGGTCTTTGCGCTCGGCCTCGCCTCATCGACGCTGCTGATCGGCAAGCTGACGCAGGTGATGCGCGGCGACCGGCTGATTGTCGCCTCGCTGCTCGGCGTCTCCGTCTGCCTCGCCACCTTCTCGGTCTTCGACCAGCTCTGGGTCTGGTTCGTCGCCCGCTTCCTGCTCGGCTTCTGCACCAGCATTATCTACACGGTCTCCGAAGCCTGGCTGAACACCGCCTGTCCGGATCGCCTGCGCGGCCGCGTCTCCGGGGCCTATAGCGCCGGCATGTGCGCAGGCTTTGCTGCAGGCCCACTTGCCATTCCGCTCGTCGGCATCGAAGACGGTTTCGCCTTTGCGCTGACGGCGGCATATGTCGCACTCGTCGCCTTTGCCTCCGTCATGCTCGGCCGTTATGCCAAGACCAAGCCGGACGCCTCGGAAGCCGGCGGGCTGCTCACCTTCGTCAGGATGGCGCCGGTTCTCACCCTAATGGTCGTCGCCTTCGGTTTTTCGGATATCGCGGCGATCTCGATGATCCCGCTCTATTTCGTCGAGCGTGGCTACAGCCAGAATTTCGCGGCCTTCGTCGTCACCATGGTGGCCCTGCCGACAGCGCTCGCCCAGCCCTTTGTCGGCTGGCTGCTCGACCGACTTTCGAGGCCGGCGATCGCCGTCTCCGGCTCTCTGATCACGGCCGCCGCCTTCCTCGCTCTGCCTTTCATCACGTCCCAGACAGCCCTGCTCATCACCATCTCGATCCTCGGGGCGGCGAGCTTCTCGCTTTATACGGCAGCACTCACCCTGCTCGGCGAACGCTTCCGCGGCGGTCTGCTCGTCTCGGGTGCCGCCGTCTTCGCGCTGGCCTATGCCATTGGCAGTGCGGCCGGCTCCGGCACGACGGGCCTGACCATGGATATCGTTTCGGTCGATGCCGGTCCCGTCTTCATCGGCCTATTGATGCTGGTCTTCACCGGCTTCTTCGCCTTCAATCTTGTGCGCCTGCGCGCCGCGAAGCGCTGAAACCATGCTGGAAACCTCGCCCCCCGAAATCTTCGACTGCCAGGCCTGCGGCGCCTGTTGCGCCTATTCCGCCGACTGGCCGCGCTTCTCGCTGGAAAGCGACGAGGAAATCGCGGCTATCCCCGAGGCGATGATCGCCAAGGACGAGAGCGGCATGAAGTTCGAGAATGGCCGCTGTGCGGCGCTGACCGGCGAGGTGGGAAAACATGTCGGCTGCGCTGTCTATCTCGTGCGCCCGCATGTCTGTCGCACCTGCATGCCCGGCGACGAGGAATGCAAGATCGCCCGCGCCGAATTCGGCTTCAGCCTCGAAGGCCTCCCGGAACCGGAAGCCTACGAGGCCTAATGTATCAGGGGATAGCGATCGTCACCTGATCGGCCGGCAATTCCCCACCGATTTCCGCCGTCTGGCTCTTCTTGTCATAGACGCAGATCGCACTCACGGTGGCATCCGCGCCGGCTGCCTTGCCTGAGAGGATGGCGACGCCATAGCTCTCGGTGCCGAACGGATCGACGACCACCTTCGGCTGATCGATGAGGCCGTCAGCCAGCGCCGTGCACTTTGTCGTAACGTCCTGCCGGAAGGCGTCCCAGGCGTCGTCGGAGGAAGCCAGTGCGGGTGCCGCAAGGCTGGCCGATGTGAGGAGGAGAGTGGCGAGATGGATGGCAATACGTGTCATGGGTCACCAGGGTCGAGAAAAGAGGTTATGCCCGAGGATCGGGCTGAAACGATGATGCGGCATATCCGGAATCGGACGATATTTCTTTCTGCCAGAAATCAGATTTTAAAAAGGCGAAGGTTGCCTGCGGCATGTTCCGCACCTATGTTCCCGTCACCTGCAAAACCGCAATCCATTTGCCAAAAGGAGATCTCACCATGGCCTTCGAATTGCCCGCCCTCCCGTACGCCTACGACTCGCTGGCACCGTTCATGTCGGCTGAAACGCTGGAGTTTCACCACGACAAGCACCACCAGGCCTATGTGACCAACGGGAACAATCTCCTGAAGGATTCGGGCCTTGAAGGTCTCTCGCTCGAAGAGATCGTCAAGCAGTCCTATGGCAAGAACGCCGGCCTCTTCAACAATGCCGGCCAGCATTACAACCACATCCACTTCTGGAACTGGATGAAGAAGGATGGCGGCGGCAACAAGCTGCCTGGCAAGCTGCAGGCGGCTGTCGACAGCGATCTCGGCGGCTATGACAAGTTCAAGGCCGATTTCGTCGCAGCTGGCACCACCCAGTTCGGCTCCGGCTGGGCCTGGCTCTCCGTCAAGGACGGCAAGCTCGAAATCTCCAAGACCCCGAACGGCGAAAGCCCGCTGATCCACGGCGCGTCGCCGATCCTCGGCGTCGACGTATGGGAACACTCCTATTATATCGACTACCGCAACGCCCGTCCGAAGTATCTCGAAGCCTTCGTCGACAGCCTGATCAACTGGGATTACGTGGCTGAAATGTACGAAGCCGCGACGAAGTAATCCGTCCGCAGCCTCAGGTTTCCGACGCCCGGTGCTTCGCACCGGGCGTTTTTCGTTTCGAATGTTCCCACGACATTCTGCAATGGAACCATCCGGCATTCGCAACGTTTCCTCGGCAACGACACGAACAACGGAAAGGGTATCACAATGGCGTCTTCGAACCTCCAGGCAGAACTTCGTGAACTGCGCGAACAGATGAATGATCTCAAGGATATGATCAGCCGCGAAGCGGGCCGCAGCAGCCGCAATGTGCGCAATCGCGCTTCCGAAGTTCTGGAAGAGGCTGGCCGCACGGCGTCCTCTGTCACGGGCTACGACCGCGATGACATCCGCAACCGTGCGTCTGACGTCGTCAACGGCGCGACCCGCACGGCCCATGTCGTGGCTGATTACGCCCGCGAAGGCGCTGATACGGTCGCTGGCGTCGTTCGCCGTCATCCGGCTGCCGCCACCTCCGCCGGCCTGATCACGCTCGGTATCGTCGGCGGTGTCGTCGGCTATCTGCTTGCCAACTCCACTCCGCCGGCCCGTGACAGCCGCTGGCGCTGGAACTGAGACCAGCCATGGTCAAGGTGACCTACCACGTCGTGGAGCATGACGAAGGTTATGCCTACCGTCTGGGCAACGTCTATTCGGAACCCTTTCCCACGCACGACGAAGCGATGGCTGCGGCTCGCAAGGCGGCCGGTGCCCAGCAGCTTGCCGATGGCGACGCCGAGATCAGCTGGCAGGACGCCGAAGGCGAATGGCATCACGAACATGCGGACGGTGCGGACCGCCCCATGACGGACGTCGTCGACGATGTCGAGGACGGCCGGTAAGCCTGACTGTTTTGTTTTCAGGCTATGGAAAGCCCGTGGCGAACGCTGCGGGCTTTCTGCTTCTGTCTACGGTACGGAGGCCTTATGCTCTGGCCGGCAACAACGGATAACCGACGAGCACGGCGCGCGCCGCAAGTGTCGCGATCGCAGCCTTCACCAGGTCGCCCGGAATGAAGGCGAGCGAGCCGGTCAGCACGGCGGGGAAGGGCGTGCCAGCCACTATAGACAGCCACGGCATGCCGCAAAGATAGACGACGCCGATGCCGCCGACGATCGAGGCGATGAAGAAACCGGCCATCTGCTTCGTCGCTGTCTGCCCCTCGCGCACGAGCTTCTCGGCGAGCAGCCCGGTCACGAAGGTCCCGATGATCCAGCCGAAGATATAGCCGCCTGTCGGCCCCATCAGCACGTTGAGCCCACCGCGACCGCCCGACAGCACCGGCAGGCCGACGGCGACGAGCACGACGAGCAACGCATAGGCGAGCGCGCCACGCTTGGCACCGATGATGCAACCGGCCAGCATGACGCCCATCGACTGCGCTGTGATCGGAACCGGCAGAAGCGGGATCGGCACGGGCGGCAGGAAGCCGAGCACGATGATGATGGCGGTGAAAAGGGCGGCGAGCACGAGGTCTCTGGTGGTCATCAAGGGGTCCCCCAAAATCTGAAGGGCTTTTTACTGACCCCGAATTCCCCGCGCGTCAATCGCCTCGGCGATGCGATCCGCATCCTTCAGCGTCGAAATGATCAGCGGCCCGAGCATGCGCGACAGCTTGACCGGTATGCCGCGCGCTGCATGCGCCTCCTTCAGCGCCTCATAGCGCTGGGCGATCTCCGGCACGAAACGCAGCACCAGCCCCAGCGCCAGCCCGAGATCGGCCGCCTTCATGAGGCCCAGACGTTCCAGCGGCCGGGCGAGCTCGGTGACGGCGGCCATGAAATCGGCAATCGTCGTCGACGCAGTGACGGCCGCGGCCAGAAAGAGGATGGCGACGAGCCGAAGCGTTGTGACGAGCGTCTCTTCCGGCGAAAGAAGGAGAAGATTGACGGCGGCGAGAAAGGCAATGGTGAAGAGCACGGGCTTCAGGCGCCGCAATCCTTCCCACAAGCCAACGCCGGTCGAGAAATAGAGGAAGCCCGTCAGGACGAGCGCGGCAGTGAGTACCACCGGCTGCGCGATCAGATAAAGCGCGAGCCCGAAGAGCATCAGCCCGAAGAGCTTCGGCTTGACCGGGATGCGATGCAGCAGGCTTTGGCCCTCCACATGCAGGCTCGTCAGCATCCGGCAATCTCCCGGTAACGCGCGATCGCTTCCCCTCCCGCGCCGTCAAGAACGAGCGCGCCTTCATGGAAGACCAGCACGCGGGGAAAATCGGCGACGAGATCCAGATCGTGGCTGATGACGATGGCCTGTTCGACAAGACCGTCGATCGCCGCCTTCACTGTGGCGCGATTTTTCAGATCCAGCTGGTTCGTCGGCTCGTCGAAGATCACCACCTCGGGCCGGTTGACTGAGACTGCGGCAAGTGCCGCAAGCTGCAGCTCCCCGCCGGACAGCTCATGCGGCCGCCGCGCGGCGAGATCGCCGATACCGAAGCGGGCAAGGGCGTCCTCCACCAGCCGCTCGACCTCGTTCGCGGGCAGCCCTCGTGATTTTGGCCCGAGTGCGATGTCCTCACGGATGACAGGCAGGATGATCTGATGCCCGGGATTCTGGAAGATGAACCCCGTCTTCGCCCGCGCCGCCTTCTCGTCGGTGACGGTATCGAGCCCATCCAACGTGACAGAGCCGGAGGAGGGCTTGGCCAGCCCCGCGACCAGCCGCGCGAAACTCGTCTTGCCGGAACCATTGAGCCCGATCACGCCGACGCGCAGCTCAGTGAGCGACAGCGAGAGCGGCTGCAAGGCCACGCGGTCGCCGAAGCGCAGTTCGGCCTGGTCGAAACGGATGTGCAAAGTCGGTGATCTCCTGACGGCGTTTGGTGATGCTATAGACCGGCAAAAGGGGGTAGCGCCAGATGTACCCCATGCTGTCCTCGAAGAAGATGATGGCGTACCAGAGACGAGCGCAGTGCGGGCAATCTAAAACCTAAATTTCCATCATTGAACAAACCACGAACATGTCCTAGCCTCCCTCCATGTCGATTCCCGTCTCCAACACGCTGGCGCGAAAAATCTTTCTCGAGCGGCAGGGCCTGTCCCGCTCCCCGACAAAGGCGCTGGGGCGTCAGGGCCTCTATGACCTGATTCACGACCTCGGTTTCGTCCAGGTCGACAGTATCCAGTGGGTCGAGCGTGCTCACCATCAGATCCTTTTCTCCCGCAATCAGACATATCGACCGAAAGATCTCGCCCATCTGGCCGAGAAGGACCGCTCGCTCTTCGAGCACTGGACGCATGACGCCTCGATCATCCCGTCCGCCTTCTTCCCTTATTGGAAACATCGTTTCGTCCGCCGCGAGGAACGGATCCGGCAAAACTGGGCAAAATGGCAGGGTGAAGGCTTCGACCAAGCCTTCGAGGAGACTTATGCCCGCATCCGCGATCATGGCCCGGTCATGGCGCGTGACGTGAAGGCCGAGGACCACAAGTCCGGCGGTTGGTGGAACTGGCATCCGTCGAAGACAGCACTCGAATTCCTGTGGCACACCGGCAAGCTGGCGATTGCGCGCCGCGAGGGCTTTCAGAAGGTCTACGACCTCGCCGAACGCGTCATTCCTGCCGAGCACCATGCCCCGGAGGTCGAGCACGAAGCCTTCGTCGACTGGGCCTGCCGTGCGGCGCTCACCCGCCTCGGCTTCGCCACCTCGGGCGAGATCGCCGCCTTCTTCGACATTGTCACACCGGACGAGTCCAAGGCTTGGATCATCGCGCATCGCGACGAGTTGCAGGACGTGTTGATCGAAACCGTGGACGGCAAGCCACGCGCCTCCTTCGCTTTTGCCGACAGGGTCGCGGCGCTCCTGGACGCCCCCGAGCCGCCGGCCCGCATCCGTGTGCTCTCGCCTTTCGATCCGCTGATCCGCGACCGCAACCGCACCGAACGTCTCTTCGGCTTCTTCTACCGCATCGAGGTCTTCGTGCCCGAGCCGAAGCGGCAATACGGCTATTACGTCTTCCCGCTGCTGGAGGGCGACCGCCTGATCGGCCGGATCGACATGAAGGCGGAGCGCAAGGAGGGCGTGCTCGACGTGCGCCGTCTCTGGCTGGAGCCAGGCGTGAAGCCGAGTGCCGGTCGGCTGGAAAAACTGGAGGCCGAACTCCAGCGCGTCGCCCGCTTCGCTGGTGTGGAGACCGTCCGCCTCCAGCCCGGCTGGCTAGGCTGACCGAAGACAAACACAATAGACAGGAAGACCAGAGACGTGACCGACAACAGCGCCTATCGCATCGAAGCCCGCGTGCCCGCCATCGACGACTACATGCGTCTGCGGCTGGAATCGGGTCTCACGCCCTTTTCCCGAGACGCTGCCGAAAAGGGACTGCCGAACTCGATCTTCGGCGTTTGCTTGATGCTGGGTGACGAAACGGTTGGCATGGGCCGTATCATCGGCGATGGTGGCTGCTTCTTCCAGGTCACCGACATCGCCATTCTGCCGGCTCATCAGGGCAGGGGCTTAGCCAAGCTGATTATGACAGCCCTGTCCGATTTCATCGCCACCCTGCCGAAGACCGCCTATGTCAGCCTGATCGCGGATGTGCCGGCCCATCGCCTCTACGCCCAGTTCGGCTTCGACGAAACCGCCCCCCGTTCGGTGGGCATGGCGCGCAGGGTGATCTGATTTCGGACTTGTAAAGTCCATCAAATGACATATATTCTCCATGTCATTTGATGGAGATTTCCATGCTCGGTTCGGCTGAAAAATCCCTGGCTCCGGCCATGCCTTCACCGGGGTTCGCCGATGAAACCGATCGCAAGCGGCTGTCCGCCACGGCACTCAAGGCTTTCCGCCGCATCGTTGCTCACTGGGATCTGACCAGCCAGCAGGCGGCGGCCCTGCTCGGGGTCTCCGTCAGCACCTGGGAGCGACTGAAGCCGGAGACCGTGACGAAGACGCTGAGCCAGGACCAGATGACCCGGATTTCGGCGCTGACAGGCATTTACAAGGCACTGCATCTGCTCTTCGTCGACGCCATGGCCGACCGTTGGCCGATGCTCGAAAACACGGGCCCACTCTTCGATCGCCGCACCCCGGTCGCCGCCATGATCGAAGGCGGGATCCCGCATATGCTGGAAGTGCGCCGCCATCTCGATGCGGTGCGCGGAGGCCTCTGAGTGGCAATCGCTGATCTTCCGGTATCGACTGTCGCCCATCCCCGTACTGTGCGGCTTGTATCGACCGCGCGGCTGCGGCCGCCCGTGCTGGCCCCCCTGGCCGATAGTGCCGCGGAACTGGCCGAACTCGCGGAGATCGAGGCGGCCACGTCGAGCCGAATTCAGGCCCAGGCAACCGGCATTTCCGGTCTGTCCGCCAACGAACTCGTCTATGACGTGCCGCATGCCCATTTCATCAATGCGAGCTTTGCCTATGCCAAGCCCCGCGAGCCCAACCGCTTCAACGGTGATAGACGTGGCGCATGGTACGCAGCGCTTGCCGTCGAAACCTGCCTCGCGGAGATAACGTTCCACATGACCGAATTCCTCGCCCGCACGGGCGTCTATGAAGCGGTGGCGGACTATGCGGAAATGCTGTGCAGCGTTTCGGGAGAGTTTCTCGACCTGAGGGCGAAGCCTACACATCCGGCTCTCTCGCCGGACAAGGCGGTCGGCTATCCGGAGGGCAACCGCCTCGCGCTCGAAGCGCGACGTGTGGGGCTCAACGGTATCATCTACCCCTCCGTCCGCCATCAAGGCGGCACCTGCTTCGCCATCCTGCGCCCCGCCGCCGTCCAGTCCGTCCGCCAGGGCGATGTCTGGCGGTTGACATGGTCGGGCATGCCGGAGCCGAAGGTCGAGGGGCCACTTACCGGTTGATGTCGAGCGAGGGCCCCGCTCACTCCGGGGGGCAATGAGAACCTACTGGAAGAGCCGCAGCAGAATGTCCGGCTGTGTGTTGGCGATCGACAGCGCCTGCGTCGCCATCTGCCGCTGCGTTTCGAGCGCTTTCGATCGGGTCGCGGCCTCGTGCATCTCGGCATCGACGAGACGACCGACGCCTCGATCGGTGGCATCCCTCAGATCAGCCACGAACTCCGTCTGCATTTCGATCCGGCTGACGAGTGCACCCAGCCTTGCACCGGCATCGGCCATGGCGCCGAGCATCATTTCCAGAACGCTGACCATCTCGTCTATGTCCTGCTCCGTGGTGTCCGCAGTCAGGATCATGTCTTCATGAATGTCGTGGTTCTTTCCGCTCAGCAACACCCACTCGGTCGTCAAACCGAGTTCGCGAGCGAACTCCACATTGGTCAGAATACCGTTGTGATAGTTCTCGTCGATGAGATGGTTCGTGCCCCACTGATTGCTCATGTCGTAAGTGAGGGTCTGCAACGATACGGAATTGGCCGTCCGCGTGAACGAGCCGACCACCTGCTTGTCGGCATCATCAGTGTCGTCGAACCTGTGCAGCCAGTTCTGGCCGGAAAAGCTCGCGGATTCGACGATCGAATAGATCTGATCCTTGAGTTGTTCGAGCTCCTCGTTGATCTTCAGCTTGTCGACGCTGGCTTCGCGGGCCGTGACCAGCTTCGCCTTGATTTCCATCACCACCTCTATGGCGGCACTCATCCCGGTATAGGCGGTGTCGACCGCAGCTGCCCCTAGTCCGAGCGCATCCTCGACGGCCGACAGCGCCTTGCTGTCGGAACGCATCGTCGTGCCGATCGACCAGTAGGCCGCGTCGTCCGAGGCATGCTGAACGCGCAGCCCCGACGATACCTGCCTCTGATTGGTCGAGAGTTCCTGGGAAATCTGACGGAGATTGGCCAGCGCGGAAATCGCGCCGTGGTTGGTGAGCAAACTGGTCATTATGAACGAAAACACCCGAATGGTTACATCGGACACTTTCGTCGGGAATGGTTACCCGAACCTTTACGAACGCAACCCCTCCGAGAATATTTGTCAGACGATTTCCGTCGCAGAGATCTGGATCCCGAAACCCTCCAGGCCGACATAGTGGCGCTCGCGCGACGAAAAGAGCCGGATCGAGGTGACGCCGAGATCCTTGAGGATTTGTGCGCCGAGGCCGATCTCCAGCCATTCGCTCTCGCGGGCCTGGGCTTCCTGATGGCCTTCCCGGTCATGTTTGCCGGTGCGTGCGGTGGTCGAAACGCCGACGCCGACCGAGCCTTCGCGCAGATAGACGATGACGCCGCGGCCCTTCTCCGAAATCCGTTTCATGATGCCGTCGATCTGGCGGTCGGTGCCAAAGACGTCACGGCCGACATCTTCCAGATGCAGGCGCACCGGAATGTCCTCGCCATCTCGGATATCGCCGAACACGACAGCCAGGTGCTGCATGGGATCCCAGGGCAGGGAATAGGCATAGGCCTTGGCCGCGCCATAGGGCGTCTGGACGTCGAATTTCGACTTGAGCTCGATCAGCGTTTCCTTGCGCTGGCGATAGGCAATGAGGTCGGCGACGGAAACCTGCTTCAGCTTGTGCTGTTCGGCAAATGCCGCCACCTGCGGACCGCGCATCACGGTGCCGTCGTCATTGACCAGTTCCGAGATCACGCCGATCGGCGGCAGGCCGGCCATGTTGCAGAGATCGACGGCCGCTTCCGTATGTCCGGAGCGCATCAGAACGCCACCCTCACGCGACACCAGCGGAAAGATGTGGCCAGGGCGCACGAAATCGGAAGCCCCGACATTCGGATTGGCGAGATTGCGCACCGTCAGTGTGCGATCGTCTGCGGAAATGCCGGTCGTCGTGCCATGCTTGAAATCGACGGAGACTGTGAAGGCCGTCGTATGCGCACTGTCATTCTCGGCGACCATGGCCGAAAGGTTCAGCCGCTTGGCCTCTTCCTTCGGCATTGGGGCGCAGACGATGCCCGACGTGTGGCGCACGATGAAGGCCATCTTCTCGGCCGTGCAGTGGACGGCGGCGACGATCAGGTCGCCCTCGTTCTCGCGATCATCATCGTCCATGACCACGACGATTTCGCCAGCTTCGAAGGCCCGGATTGCTTCGACGACACGCTTCTGGTCATAGCTCATGGGGTAATCCTCACCTTGTCCGGCCGTTCTGGCCACGGTCTCTTAGAATATGGTCGAGAATGATGCAGGCGAGCATCGCCTCGCCGACAGGAACGGCGCGAATACCGACGCACGGGTCGTGACGTCCCTTGGTCCGCACGTCCACCTCGTTGCCGTCCGCATCGATCGAACGCTTCTCCGTCAGGATCGACGAAGTTGGCTTGATCGCGAAACGCGCAACGATCGGCTCGCCGGTCGAAATACCACCCAGAATGCCACCGGCATGGTTCGACAGGAAGACCGGCTTGCCATCGGCCCCGATCCGCATCTCGTCGGCATTTTCTTCGCCGGTGATCTCGGCGGCCTCGAAGCCGTTGCCGATCTCGACGCCCTTGACCGCGTTTATCGACATCAGCCCGGAGGCAATGTCCTGGTCGAGCTTGCCGTAAACCGGTGCCCCGATCCCGGCCGGCACGCCTTCAGCCACGACTTCGATCACGGCGCCGACGGAAGAACCGGCCTTGCGGATGCCATCGAGATACTCTTCGAACACCGGGACCATGGCGGCATCCGGGCAGAAGAACGGGTTCTGGTCGACCTGCGCCCAGTCCCAGTTGCCGCGGTTGATCTTGTGCGTGCCGATCTGTACGAGTGCGCCGCGAATGGTGACGCCGGGCATGGCAAGCCGTGCGAGAGCCCCGGCTGCGACGCGGGCCGCCGTCTCGCGCGCAGACGAGCGCCCGCCACCGCGATAGTCGCGGATCCCGTATTTCAGATCATAGGTATAGTCGGCATGGCCGGGGCGGTAGCGCTTGGCGATGTCGCCGTAATCCTTTGAGCGCTGGTCGGTGTTCTCGATGAAGAGGGACACCGGCGTGCCGGTCGTGATCATCGATCCGTCTTCCTGCGGCATGACGCCGGAGAGCACCTTGACGATGTCGTCTTCACGTCGCTGCGTCACGAAGCGCGACTGGCCGGGCTTGCGCTTGTCCATGAAGACCTGCAGGTCCTCTTGGGCGAAACGGACGCCCGGAGGGCAGCCGTCGACGACCGCGCCGAGCGCCGGCCCGTGGCTTTCGCCCCAGGTGGTGACGCGGAAGAGATGACCGAAGGTGTTGTGGGACATGCCAGAGTTACCGTTCCATTCTCGCCATCCGGAACGTCTTCCGGATGGCCCTGCCTTGGATGGCGTCACTCATAGAGCAAATCGGCGATTTCTGTGAAGCGCTTTTGCGCCCTTGGGCGCTGTTTTGCGACAACACAGTGTCACCGGTGGCGAGATGATGCTCTGGCCTGCCGCTTACGAAGCCTTGCGTTGCGGCAGCCGATCGACGAAGCGGGTGAAATCCTCGAAGGACAGCGGCTTGGCAAAGGCATAACCCTGCAGATAGTCGCAACCGAGCTGGCGCAGGATGCCGGCATGTTCCTGCGTCTCCACGCCTTCCGCCACGGTCTCGATTCCGAGCGAACGGGCGATCTCGACGATATTGCGCACCAGGCTGCGTTCCTGCGGCTGCACAGTGACGGGAAGCACGAGCTGGCGGTCGATCTTCAACCGCTTCGGCTTCAGCTTCAAAAGACTGACGATCGAAGTGTGGCCTGTGCCGAAATCGTCGATCTCGATGTCGATGCCCAGCGATTTGATCTTGTCGATATTGTCGGAGGCAAGCGTGTCGCTTTCGTCGAGGAAGATCGATTCCACCAGTTCGAAACAGATCGAGCCGGGACTGATCGCAAGCCCCTTCAACTGGTCGATGAGGTGGTCGTCATGCAGCCGCTTGGATGACACGTTCACCGAAATGCGCGGCACCTGCATACCGAGTGCCGTCCAGCGCATCTGGTCCTTCAGTGCGGTCTGCAGCACCAGTTCGTCGATGCGGGCCATGACGTTCAGGTCTTCCGCGACTTTGAGGAAATTGCCGGAGGCCAGGATGCCACGATCTGGATGACGCCAGCGGATCAGCGCCTCGGCACCGCACAGCTGCATACTGGATGCCTCGAATTGCGGCTGGTAGTAGACGACGAACTCGTCTCGGTCGAAGCCGGCGAGAATGTCATCGGCCATGCGCTTCTTGGCGACGATATTGGCCTGCAGATCGGGCGTGAAGAACTCGTAGCAGTTCCGGCCCTTTTCCTTGGCCTGGTAAAGCGCGATGTCTGCATTGATCAGGATCTTGCGCGCATCGGGCGCCGGTCCTTGCGCCTGCGCAATGCCGATCGACACACCGCAGCGGCAATCGAAGCCTTCGAAGTCGAGCGGCTGGCGCATTTCCTCGATGATCTTGTTAGCAAGCGTCGCCAGTTCCTCGACGGTGGTCTGGCGGCGGGCCAGAACGACGAATTCGTCACCGCCGATGCGGGCGACCAGATCGCCGCGCGGCACGTGTTTCATCAGGATGCGCGAGGCATGGACGAGCATGGCGTCCCCGGCCGCATGGCCGAGTGTGTCGTTGATTTCCTTGAAGCGGTCGAGATCGAGGTGGAGGATCGCGAAGCGGGTCGCCTGCCGATCGCCACTGCGCCCCAGCGCATCGAGCTCGAGATCGAGCTTGCGCCTGTTGGCAAGCGAGGTGAGGGGATCGTGCAGTGCGTTGAATTCGATGCGGTTCTTGGCGAGCTCCAGCTCGATGTTACGCATGTCGGCTTCTGCCTTGGCATTGCGCAGCTGCTCGGCGAGCAGGGCATCTGCCGTGACGTCGAAAGCGATGCCGATCAGCTTCTTCTTGCCATCGCGACCGACATGCGGCTGCCCGACGGAGCGAATGTAGCGCATCTCGCCATTCTGCAGAACAACCCGCTGTGTCGTGTTGATAATCTGGTCGAGCGTCGCAGCGCGCTTTGTGGCCAGCTGGATCTCGCCGCGCTCGTCGGGATGGAGCCGGGAAAGCCAAACATGTTCGGTGACCGCCTTGTCGGTGAACGGCACGCCGTAGAGCTGGTGCATGCGCTCGTCCCAGATGGCGGTCTTGGTCACGGGATCGCCTTCCCAGGTGCCGCAATTGTAGGAGCCAAGCGCCAGGTCCAGCCGCTGAGAAGCCTCCGCCAGCTGATGTTCGCGGCTCGAAAGTTCCTCGAGCGCGAGTTCGAGCTCGGCATTCTTGATGTCGCTGTTTTCTTTCGCCTTGCTCAGCGACTGGGTGACCAGCGTATCGGTGGTGACGTCGCAGACGATACCGGTGATGCTGCCGTCGTGAGTGCGTGCGCCGACAGAGCGCAGGTAGCGGAAGCTCTGGTCCGACAGAGGGACCCGGTAGCTGATGTCCCAGTGGTCGGCCGTCGCGGCGACGACGCAATCGAAATAGAGCTGCTCGCCCTTGCCGATATCGTCGGCGTGCAGGCAGGCGAACCAGTCGGCAAGCCTGTCCTCGTCGTCGACGAGGCTTGCGGGCAGGCCATGCAGACCGGCACTGCGGCTGTCCCAGATCAGCGCATGAGATGTCGCATCGACTTCCCAGATGCCGATATTCGATGTTTCGAGCGCCAGCTGGAAGCGTTGCGACAATTCGAGCAGTCGCTGTTCGCGCGCCCGCAGGCGAGCGATATTGTGGTTACGCTCGCTGAGCAGGAAGACGGCGAGCAGTACGGAGATCATCATCGCGACGACACCGGCCAGCACGAGCAGGCGGCTCGGCAAGAGCCGGTTCATCGCCCCATCCCAGCCATCCGCGGGAACGCCGTAGATCTGGAATTCGAGGCCACCCTCTTTGGCGGCGAGCGTAACCGGCTTGTCGTCAAAGGTCGTGGGGTCGCCGAAAACGAGATCTCCGCCTTTGATCGACGGCAGCGTCACCGCGAGCTTTGTATGCTCGTGTTCCTCGTGCTCAACCAGTTCGTCATCCGATAGAAGGCCATGATGGGTGAAGAAGCGGTCGCCGTCGATCGCGACGATGAGCGATATCCAGCCCTTTTGGGTCTGCCAGGGCATAGGCGGGACGGGGACGTCGATGACGAACATCCGCTCGTTCTGCGTCAGCGTCGGCGTGAATGCCATGCGCCCGGGATCGTTCAGCGGCTCGAAGCGGATCGACCGAATATGCGATTGGTCTTTGAGTGTGCGCGCGATCGTACGGTTGACTTCGGATGGCGAGATCATGCTGTCGTCGGCGATATCGTCGGCCATGGCGAGCGCCAGATCCGTATCGCGCAGGATCTGCGTCTCGATCTCGGACTTCACGTGCCGTAACCGGTCGAGCACGGTGTGTTCGATCCGGCCGCGTTCGCTGAGTGCAGTCTGCCTGTCGATCATCAGCCCCGCGGAGACGATCACGATACTCAGCAAGGCGCCTCCGATCAGCCAGAGCATGCCGTTGCCCCATCTGCTCGCGGCACGCGGGTCCCTCGTCAAGTCGCGCAAGTGTAAGTATCCCCTGATCACCAATTCGGCTAAGTCTATGGGCTGCCGGTTAATTTAGGATTTCGGGAGACGTAGGCATTTCGACTAGCCTTACTCTTGAGCGAATGAAGGCTTTGCGCGAAATACCACCGAAAACGGTCAGGATAACCTGTTCACGCGGCTTGATCCTGCCCGCCGTTCGGGTCCACACTCTCATCGAATTGTCATCATCGCGGGCGAATTCCGCCACATTCGGGAGGCTAGTTTGCAGAGGTTGTCAGCAGTGATTTTGTCCAGGGTGGTTCAGATGCGTGTCGTGATATCTTTGCTTCTTGCAACGGCAAGCTTCCTGTCTCCGGTCGCAGTCCTCGCCGGCAGTGCCGACGTCGAAGCGACCATCCAGGATGTGAACATCGATGGCATGAGCCTGGTGCTCGACGATGGCAAGACCTATGCGGTTCCTGCCGAGTTCAACTTCGAGGGCCTCGAGCCCGGCCAGAAGGTCATCGTCTTCTACACGGAAGTGGACGGCAAGCGCGTCGTCGACGATCTGGAAGTCTTGCAGTGATGGAAAAACAGGGCCGCCTGCATGGGGTGGCTCGGTTTGGTGGTCAGAGCCAGCCGATCGACTTCTGATCGCGATCGATCTTGAGGATCCTGTCCTGCGGAATGTTCATCTCGCAGGCCTCGTCTTCGCTGACCTCGCCAATCAGGCGGAAGCAGCTTCGGATAACCCCGCCATGGCTGACGCAGACGGTCGGCCGTTCGACCGACTTCAGCCACGCACCAATCCGCCAGGACAGGATTTCATAACTCTCGGCGTCGTCGCCGGGGGGAATGAAGCCCCATTTCTGTCTTGCTCTCTCTTCAACCCTCTCCGGCGAGACTTGAGCGAGTTCCGGCAGGGTCGAGCCTTCCCAGTCGCCGAACGAAAGCTCTTTCAGCCGCTCGTCGATCCTGTAGTCACCGGGGGGAAGGCCCATGGCCGCCCTGACACGCTCCATGGTGTCGCGGGTGCGCCCGAGCGGCGAGCTCACAAAATCGAAATTCCTTGCGCTGGCGCCGAGGATTTGCGCGAGCTTCTGTCCATTCTCCGTGGCCTGCCGGCGGCCGATGTCGTTGAGGCCGATATCCTTCTGCCCCTGCATGCGACCTTCGGCGTTCCAGTCGGTCTGGCCGTGACGGATCATGTAGATGAGCACGACGCAGTCTCCGATGTCAGTCCTTGCCGAGCACGATGTCGGGCGCGTCCACCGACTTCATGCCGACGGTGTGATAGCCGCAATCGACGTGATGCACTTCGCCCGAAACGCCTGTCGACAGGTCCGACAGCAGGTACATGCCCGATTGGCCGACCTCGTCGGTGGTGACATTGCGCTTCAGCGGCGAGTGATACTCGTTCCACTTCAGAATATAGCGGAAGTCGCCGATGCCGGATGCGGCGAGCGTCTTGATCGGACCGGCCGAGATCGCGTTGACGCGGATGCCGCGCCCGCCCATGTCGACGGCGAGGTAACGCACGGAGGCCTCGAGGGCTGCCTTGGCGACGCCCATGACGTTGTAATGCGGCATGACTTTCTCGGCGCCGTAATAGGTGAGCGTCAGAAGCGAGCCGCCATCGTTCATGATCTTCTCGGCGCGGGCGGCAACGGCGGTGAAGGAATAGACGGAGATGTCCATCGTGCGGGCAAAGTTGTCGCGGCTCGTCTCGATATAGCGTCCGGTCAGCTCGTCCTTGTCGGAGAAGGCAATCGCATGCACGACGAAGTCAATCTTGCCCCAATGCGTCTCAAGATTGCTGAAGACGGCATCGATGCTGTCGAGATTGGTTACGTCGCAGTCGCCGGCGAGGAAGGCATCCAGTTCCTTGGCGAGGGGCTCGACCCGCTTCTTCAGCGCGTCCCCCTGCCAGGTGAGGGCAATCTCGGCACCCTGGTCGCGACAGGCCTTTGCAATGCCCCAGGCGATGGAGCGATTGTTGGCGACACCCATGATGACGCCGCGCTTGCCTGCCATGAGGCCGGAACCTTGAACCATATCGGGACCCTCTTATTCTTTCGTTGCTGGAGCCTATGGCATAGGCTGTACCAGCGTTCAAGATTGCAGCCCGACATCAGCGCACGCTTGCCCCGACAAATCGAGTCGGCATCGGAAATCCTTCAATTGTCGGATTAAACTGCCGCCTTGGCTTCCACGATCTGTGCTGGTGGACGCTACGCGACCCGTCTTTGCGGCGGGTGTCACAACAGTGCCCGAAGGCACTCGGACATGCTATCTGAGGAGCCAAGCCTCAGATATAGAGCCCTTCGCGCATCAGGCGCATGAGGTCGGTCACCTTCTCGTCCGGCTTTTCCCAGAGCATGACCCGCAATTCCACGACGAGCGCGCCGCGGCCGCCATCGCCATTGGGCAGGCCGAGGTCTTCGATGCGGATCATCTGATCGGAGTTGGACCAGGCGGGAACGCTGACGGGCACCATCGTGCCATCAGGTCCTTCGACCTGCGTCTCGCAGCCGAGCACGGCATTTTCCAACGTAATCGGCAGAACGGTCCGGATGTCGAACTGGTCGACAATGAAACGTTCGGCGCGGAGCACCTTGATGGTCACCGCTATGTCACCGCGTTGCAGCCCCTGGAACTTCAGCCCCTGGTTCTTCAGGCGCACGACATGGCCCTCGGTCACGCCGTCCAGCGGTACGCGCACTTCGCGACCGTCATTCAGCGTGATCGGCACGGATTTCTGTTCGAGAAGATCGGAGATCGCGACCACGGCCTCGGCGAAGATATCTGGCGCCTTTTCCGGCAGCGGAGGCGGCGCGCCCCGCAGGCGCCGCACCAGCGAGCTCAAGAGTTCGATTGGCGCCAGCAGGGGAGAAGCGGCCGGCTTCAGGGGCATGCCCTCTGCGAGTTCGGCGGCCTCCTGTTCCCGACGCAGGCTCTCGGCGGCAGCCGCAGCTTCCGGGCTGTCGCCGAAGATTCGCGATGCAGCTTCTTCGGGGCCGGATGCAGTCCCACCGACAGATGCCGTCGGACCGTTGGGCGTGCCGGCCGTCGAGCCGCCGGTGGCACCGCCGTTCGAAGCACGGGACGTCGCCTTGTCCGCACCGGCTCCAGCCGCAGCGGCGTCTGCCGGTTCGTCCTTCACACCCGCGCTGGCGTGAGGCTGAGCCTGAGCCTGCGCCTTGGCTTTGGCGTCTGCAGCCTGTTCCTTCGCGGCCTTCATCTTTGCAGCCTGGGCGGCGTCTGCCTTGGCCTTCTCCGCCTCTGCGCGCGCCAGTTCTTCCAGAACTCGCTCGGCATTCGCCTTTGCCTGCTTGGCCTTTTCGGCAGCCTCTCGGGCCGCGTTGCGTTGCTGCATGATCGTCTGTTCGCGTTCCAAGGCTTCGACCTTCATGCGTTGTTGGTCATACCGGCTACGTTTGGCCGGATCCTTCAGCACTTCATAGGCACGGCCCATTTCTGCAAAGCGGTTATGCGCATGCGGGTCGTCCCGGTTCTGGTCCGGGTGCACGGATTTCGCCTTCGTGCGCCACGCCGCCTTGATCTCGTCTGCGCCGGCATCGCGCTTCACGCCGAGTATCGAATAGAAATCACGCATCGAGGACACCAACACACCTCATGCAGCAGGACCCGCTCATGGCGCCCCGTCCGCGAAACTCTTATGCCGTCCCGCCGCATTCATGCGGGTACGGGATCTACAATCTCGGAAAGCGTTGCACGGGAACTGCTAATCGAACGTTACGCAGCACGTTGAGGTGAAGGCCTATTTCTTCCGGTTTGCTTAAGCAATTCTTTCGAATGCGACCGAAATCGACCCGGCCTTTACGATTGGCGGTCGAAATTCATCAGCTGCCAATTGCCGGTGCCCGCCGTGCAGGTCTTGCCCGAGAAATAGGCGATGCCTTCATAGGAATGGCGGGTGGTCGAGAAGTTGCGGCAGATCACGCCATTGCCCTTCTCTTCCTGGATCGCCGTCACCACGCCGGCGCTACCGGTCGTCGCATTGGCCCAGGGAAGCGGCTTGCCTTCCGTCTTGGACAGATCGGCGGATGACACCGCACTCTGCACGGTCAGTTCGTCGGAATGGCTGGTCGGATTGCCGGTCTTGGTGACGGTTGCCGTGGAAATCGAACTGTCGACGGTGTCGGAGCCGAACAAGTCCATGCTGCCACCGAAGCATCCGCTGAGCGGAAGTGTCGCAGCGATGACCAGGAAGATCGAGCTTCTACGCATGCACCAACCCTTTGTACGCTCGACCGACTTTGCTATGTCTTTGAAGGGGCCTACGATCCAGTGCTTCGTCATCGGCGGCCAATATGCATATCGGGAGCATTTTACACAATATGTCAGATATCGGGTTAACAACTGGTGACTTCACGGAAGAGAGCGAGCCCTTTGCCCTCTTCGCGACCTGGCTGAAGAACGCCGAAGCCTCGGAGATCAACGATCCCAATGCGGTGGCGCTCGCCACCGTGGATGCGGATGGCCTGCCGAATGTGCGTATGGTGCTGCTCAAGGGGTTCGACGTCAGGGGATTTGTCTTCTACACGAATTTCGAGAGCCAGAAGGGACAGGAAATTCTCGGCCAGAAAAAGGCAGCCATGTGTTTTCACTGGAAATCGCTGCGCCGTCAGATCCGCGTCAGGGGTGAGGTCGAAGTCGTCTCCGATGCCGAGGCCGACGAATACTACCAGTCTCGCCCGCTCGGCAGCCGGATCGGCGCCTGGGCGTCGAGACAGTCTCGCCCGCTCGAAGGCCGTTTCGCGCTGGAAAAGGCGGTGGCCGAATACACCGCGAAATATGCGCTCGGAACCGTGCCGCGTCCGCCACACTGGTCAGGCTTCCGCATCATCCCGAGTTCGATCGAGTTCTGGCACGACCGCAAGTTCCGGCTGCACGATCGCATCGAGTTTCGGCGTGACGGCGACGGTTGGTCGAAAGTCCGGATGTATCCCTGATAGGGGAGGGCGCTCAGCCGCCGGCAAGCCTCGAAGGCAACCCCGAGGCCAACGCCTCCACATAGCGGCGTTTTTGGTAGAGCCCGTTGAGGGAGATCCGCGGCAAAAGCTGCGGGCTCTCGATCAAGGTCGGTGTCAATGTGCCGGGTCTGGTCGTCACCGAAAGCTTGAAGCCGGCCCAGTCGGCATAACCCGCCGTGCGAACCGTGGCGCTGCGGGCATCGCCGTAGGGATAGGCAAATGTCATCGGACGATTGCCGGTGATCTGGGCCACGTAGTCGGCGCTCTCGTTATACTCGTGCAGCAGTTCTTCGTTGTTCAGGTCGGCAAGGCCGCGGTGGCTCACCGTATGGGCGCCGTAGGAGACGAGCGGATGGCGGGCGAGCGCCGTCAGTTCGTCGCGATCCATCACGGCCTCGGAGACCAGCGCATGCGGGTTGATGCCTGCCGCATTCGCGAGCGCATCGAGTTGCGCCACGCCCTTGGCCTCGTCTCCCGCCATCAGGCAACGCGCCACGGCCTCGAAGGCATCAGTCTTGGCGCGTATCGTGCCGCAATCCATGTCGATCCTGCCGGCCGGCAGGCAGAGCGCCACGCGGCTGCGTGCTGCAATCAGGGCAGCCAGCGTTTCCCACCACATGCTGTGGCTGCGTTCCGAAAGTCCCTTGCAGACGAAGATGGTAAAGGGAACGCCGTGCTGCTCGAAGACCGGCAAGGCATGGTCGCGATTGTTGCGGAACCCGTCATCCAGGGTGAAAACTGCGAAGGGCGCCGCACCCTCCGGCTCGGCCAGGGCGGCCGGGACGTCTTCCAGCCGCAGGAAACGATAGCCACGCGCGGCGAGCGTTCGGATCGCCGCATCGAGAAATTCCGGCGTGATGGCGAGATGCCGGTTCGGGTCGAAAGTATCGGGCTTATCCGGGCGAACATGATGCAGCGTGAAGATCACGCCGCGCCCTTTCAGGTCTCGGGCCAGCCCCAGCCGCGACAGGAGAAACGACGCCTCCAGCCCGGCGGTGATCACCGCATGCTTCACCCGCTGTTTCAACCGCCCCGTCATAGCCCTGCCTGAAATACCATTCTTCACAATGGCCGGAAGGTTACCTTTCAGTCCTTAAGCGAGGTTCAACACTTCGCCTCAATTTATGGGGATTGCGACAAACATCCCTCTGCAAGTCGGGTTGAGCGCCTGGCGAGCAGCATCGCGGGAATCGTCCACAGCGCCGGGATCAGGAAGGTGGCGGCGAATGCGACGCTCGTCTTGCCGTCGCTCGAAGCCTCAGCAAGGCCGAGGCTGTTGCCGGCAAGTCCGGCAAAAGCGGCCCCGATTGCAAAACCTGCCGATTGCAGCGTCGGGATCAGGCCCGAGGTCTTGTCGCGCTCACCGGCCGCGCTTGCCTCCATCAGCATCTGGCTGAGGAACGCCCAGCTCGCGCCGAAGGCCGCACCCACCACGATTTGCCCGACGATGAGAAGCGTGAGCGAGCCCTGATGAAACCCGAGCGCTACCAGCAGCATCCCGCCGCATTGCAAGATAGGGCCTGCCTCGATCGAACGCCGACGCGCCGATCCTGCTCCGATATGAGCGACGAGAACAGCAACCAGGCTCCAGCTCATCGCCATGACGGCCCCCAGGCCGCCCGCTGCCATCGGGCCGAAGCCGAAGCTGCGCTGCAGGCCGAAGACGAAGTAGACGCTGCTTGTCGCCTGGGCGACCGGCATCAGGAGGACCAGCCAGAGACCTGTGCCAACCGTGGAATTGAAGCCGAAGGCGCTGTGCGGCATCAGGCTGGACGGGGAGAGGCGATCCCTCACGACGCTGAGGCCGAGCAGGGCGAGACCCGCGAAAACCAGGGCAGCCGACATAAAGGCCGGCCCCACAATGCCGGAGTAAAGGACCATCAGCATGCCGAGCGCCAAGAGTACGAGCGGGGATATCGGCATCCTCGATCGCTCGAACACCTCTTCGCGCCTGGTGGCCGTAAAGACGGCAAGCACGATGAAGATGAGACCGAAGGGCACGTTGATCAGGAAGGCCACGCGCCAGGAGAAACTTTCAGCCAGCCAGCCGGCCGCAAATGGGCCACCGAAGGAGGCGCAGGTCCAGACCAGGGCTTCCACCCCGAAGACCTTGGGCACCAGCCGGGCAGGGAAGAGCGCCGGGATCAGCGCATAGCAGATCGCCGCCACGACGCCTTCGCCCAGCCCCTGTCCCACCCGGCCCACAAGCACCTGCTCCATGGACGTCGCCATGGCGGCAACCACCGTCCCGGCAATGAAGAGGAGGGTGGCCACGATCAGCACCCGCCGGGCGCCGAAACGCTGCTTCAATTGGGCAGCCGTCACCCCGGCGACGATGGAGCCGATCAGGTAGAGCGAGACCGACCAGGCGATGAGGTGCCCGCCGCCGATCTCCGCGATCGCGCTCGGCAAAACGGTCGAGACGAAGAAGCCATTGAACGCAAAGAGCGCCACACCCATGCTCAGCATCAGGGTCGTGGCGAGATGGGCGGGCTGCAGCAGATCGAGCCAGCCGCCGTCATCCTCGCTCGCCGAATGTGCTTCTTCCGTGCCGTCTGCTCCTGATGTGGGTTCGACGGCAAGGCTCTCGGTCGCGGTATCGGTCATGAAGGAACTCTCTCTGCGGGATGCGATAGAATGCGATTTCGAGCCATGCTACAACCTCAACCGAAGTTCAGGTAAAGCCATGGCGCAACAAAAGATGCATCTGACCGTCGGAGACGTCGCCCGCCGAAGCGGGCTGGCGGTCTCGGCCATTCATTTCTACGAGCGCAAGGGCCTGATCTCTGCCGACCGGACCGGCGGAAACCAGCGCCGCTACAGTCGCGATGTGCTTCGACGTCTGGCTCTGATCCGGGCAGCACAGGAGGTGGGGCTGCCGCTGTCGGAGGTCGCAGACGCCTTGTCGGCCCTTCCGGCAGGGCGAACGCCAACGCCCGAAGACTGGCGCCATATCGCCACCGGATGGGCCGAAAAACTCGATGTCCGCATTCGCATCCTCCAGCGCCTGCGCACTGATCTCGACGGCTGCATCGGCTGTGGGTGCCTGTCGATGCAGCGCTGCCAGCTGGTCAATCCGTCGGACAGCCTGGCCGAGGAGGGCACGGGCGCCGTCTCACTCACCCGGTGAGCGGCGATGGTACGCAGCGGTGCCACTGCGAGCTTTCGCCTTGTGGATTAACCCTCCATTCACCATAACCGGGTGACCTTCTGTGGACTGATGGTTGCATTTGATTCCGATCGGCTGATTGTCGCCCCATTCTTGCCATAGGGGCTCAGGCACAGAACGGCGGATCGATCGAATCGAACCAGCCCCTGTCAGCATTGAAATCCGGGCCGCATTGGAGTTTTCATGAGCAAGTTGCTGATCGCGTTATCGTTTTGCGTGGCGATCCTCTCCCTCTCGACAGCAGCCCATGCCGGCAGTGCCCAACTTCTCCTCGATGCCCGAACCGGCGAGGTCCTTGCATCCGAAAATCCCGACGAGCTCAATCATCCGGCCTCGCTGACCAAGATGATGTCGGTCTACATGGTTCTGGACGCGATCAAGGCCGGCAAGCTCAGCTGGGACAGCCCGGTTCCCTTTTCGAAACATGCCGCCTCCCGACCGCCGACAAAGCTTTTCGTCAAGGCAGGCGATACGATCACGGTGCGCGAAGCCGTGCTCGCCATGATCGTCAAGTCGGCCAATGATGCCGCCGCTGCTGTCGGCGAGAAGATCGGCGGCAGCGAAGAAGGCTTTGCCGCCCTGATGACGCGCAAGGCGCGCTCGCTCGGCATGATGAACACCACATTCTTCAACGCATCGGGTCTGCCGCATGCGCAGCAGTTCACCACGGCCCGTGACATGTCGACCCTCGGCGTCGCCCTGATGCGTGACTTCCCGAAGGACTACGAACTCTTCGCCACCAAGAGCTTCAAGTTCCGCGGCAAGACGATCACCGGCCACAACAATCTGATGTACCGCTACAAGGGCATGGACGGCATCAAGACCGGCTATACCAATGCCTCCGGCTTCAACCTCGTCAGCGCCGTCGAACATGACGGCCGCCGGGTGGTCGGGGTCGTCTTGGGCGGCCGCACGGCTGCAAGCCGCGACAAGATCATGGAACGGCTGATCGACGCCAATATCAAGAAGGCCTCGTCTGGCCAGCAACTCCTGGTCTCGCGCTCGACCGGCGTGCAGATGGATCTGGCCCGCCTCGGCGACGAGGTCCCTGTACCGGCCTCGCGCCAGTCGGCCCTCGCAGCCGTCCAGGGCATGGCCGGCGCCACGGGCACCTCTGCCTCGGGCACTGCATCCGCCTATGCGGCGTCTACCGCCGCCTCCGCGGAACTGGTCGCCAACCCCGCCACACGCTTCGACCCGGTCGATCCGCAGCACACGGCAAGCACCCCTCAGATTTCCGCCGAACGCCACTGGCAGATCCAGATTGCTGCCGCGACGTCAGCCCAGGCCGCCATGGATCTTCTCGCCCAGGCCCGCCAGAAGGTCGGCACCCCGCTGCAGGGCCTCGACACCTACACGGAAATGGTCACCCGCAACGGCATGACCTTCTATCGCGCCCGCTTCACGGGTTTCGAGACCAAGGAAGAAGCCCGCATCGCCTGCGACAAGCTGGTGCGCCAGCGCTACGACTGCGTGCTGATGCCGGCGCGAGGGTGATACGGAAACGCTCTTGGCGCCATAGATGCGACACGCAGCGAATTTGGAGCCCACATCCTTGGATGTAAGCTGAGCCGTAACGGTTCGAAGAGATTATCGGGCGTTCGGCATTCTGGGATTACATCAAACCAGCAGTCTCGCGGGCTGGCCGGTTTGTTCGAGAAGGGAAACCGCTTCCCGATCGAAAGAGACGAACTCTTCTCCGCCGAGCCATTGCCCTTCAAATGCAATCACGCCGTCTGCGAAGTCGCCACCGGCCTCGAGTATCGCGAGTCCCGCTTCCACGGCCGGCCGGTTCATCACCACATTGCCGGCCGCGATCAGATCGCGAATCGACTGCGCCACATCCGATGTCGAGAGCTTCGCGCCGCGGCGCAGAACCCAGACGAACTCGCAGAGACTGGGAAGCGAAACCGCAATCAGCGATGCCTCTGACAGCAATCTCGCCGCAGCAGATCCCTGCTCGGGGTCGTCTTGCAGCACGGCGCGGAGTAGAACATTGGTGTCGACGGAGATCTTCATCGTTTGCCGGCCCAGCCGGCCGCCGCGATCTCGTTCATTTCGTCGAGGGTGAGGGGCTTCTTCACCTTGCCTGCATGGCGTCCGATGAATGTCTCGATGGTTCCCGCCGGCTGTTCGGCCCGGACACGCAATTCGCCGCCCGGAAGCTTGTCGAGTGCGATTCGGTCTCCCGGCTTGATGCCGAGATGCTGCAAAAGCTCTCGCTTCAATGTAACCTGACCCTTCATGGTGACCGTGAGCGACGTCATGGTGATCTCCTTCAAGGGAACTGTAATGGAAATTTACATTCCTGCAAGGGTGGTCACCTGATCACCGCTACATCGACCACCAGTCGTTGACGCAGTTTCGGGAACGACCGCATTCTTCCTCAAGCCTTCGTCCCACCTACCGTGATCTGGTCCATCCTGAGATGCGGCTGGCCGACGCCGACGGGCACCCACTGGCCGGCCTTGCCGCAATTGCCGATGCCGGTGTCGAGCTTGGTGTCGTTGCCGATCATCGTGATCCGCTTCATCGCATCCGGCCCGTTGCCGATCAGCATGGCGCCCTTGACCGGCGCGCCGATCTTGCCGTTTTCGATGAGGTAGGCCTCGGTGCAGCCGAAGACGAACTTGCCCGAGGTAATATCCACCTGGCCGCCGCCGAAGGAGACGGCATAGATGCCCTTCTTGACGGATGCGATGATCTCTTCCGGGCTCTTGTCGCCCGAAAGCATGTAGGTGTTTGTCATGCGCGGCATGGGCTGGTGTGCATAACCCTGGCGACGGCCGTTGCCGGTCGCCTTCATGCCCATCAGTCGGGCATTCTGGCGGTCCTGCATATAGCCGACCAGCCGGCCGTTTTCGATCAGCACGTTATAGGCCGACGGCGTGCCCTCATCGTCGATGGTGATCGAGCCGCGCCGGTCGTTGATCGTGCCGTCGTCTACGACGGTGACGCCGGGGGCGGCGACCATTTCGCCCATCAGGCCGGCAAAGGCGGAAGTCTTCTTGCGGTTGAAGTCGCCTTCCAGCCCGTGGCCGACGGCCTCGTGCAGCATGACGCCCGGCCAGCCATTGCCGAGCACGATGTCCATGGTGCCGGCCGGCGCTTCCTGGGCTTCGAGATTGACCAGCGCCTGGCGCAATGCCTCGTCGGCGCCGCGCCGCCAGCTTTCTTCAGTCAGGAAATCATTGAAGCCCATGCGGCCGCCGACCCCGAAGGAGCCACTTTCCTGGCGGTCGCCGTCACCGGTCACGACGGAGATGTTGATCCGCGTCATCGGCCTGGTATCGCGCACCCGGTGGCCATCGGCGCGCAGGATCTCGACCACCTGCCAGCTGGCACCGACGGTCGCCGTCACTTGCCGCACCTTGGGGTCCTTGTCGCGCAGATAGGCGTCGATTTCCGAAAGCAGCTTGACCTTCTCTTCGAAGGTCGGCGAGCCGATCGGATTGCCGTCGCCATAGAGCTTGGCATTCGTCCGCTGCGGGGCGGTGGCGTAGGAGCCGGAATAGCCATGCGTGACGGCGCCGACGGCGTCTGCCGCGCGGGAGAGGGCGGCAAGCGACAATTCGCCGGAATGGGCATAGCCCACAGCTTCGTCGGCGACCGCGCGCAGACCGAAGCCCTGATCGGTGTTGAAGGAGCCTCCCTTGAGGCGACCATTGTCAAAGGTGAGCGATTCCGCCTGCGCATGCTCGACGAAGAGCTCTCCATCGTCGGCGCCCTGGAGTGCATCAGCGACGCGCCGCGTCAGCGTGCCTTCGTCGCAATCGAAGAGGGAGAGAAGGTCCTGGCTCATGCATGTCTCCTTGGGCGCTAAGTCTTGCATGTAAGGGCGCAACGAAAGAGGGGCAAGCCCGCCGGACTTGCCCCCTTCTTATAATGTCATCACGATCCGGCGACCTAGCCGTCAGGGCAGCTTGTCGTAGCCTTCGCCGAAGCCCGCGAGCTCGATCGGGATGCCGACGCGATCCTGGTCGGCAGATTCGCGCAACGCAAAGACCGCCGCCTTGCCGGCCCGCAGGATCTTCATCAGTTCCTCGTCGATCTCGACCTCGACATAGCATCCTTCGGAGAAGCAGCGGGTGAAATAGGCCCGGCCGATATTGTTGCCGTCGACGAAGAGCTCCATGCCGTCCTTCAGGAGGACGCCGAGCGGCGCCAGGATGCGCAAGATGCGGGCCTGTCGGTCGGCCGTCTTCAAGACGACGACGGAGAGGCCAACCTCCGGCCGGTCGTCGGCGATGACGTTCTGCATCAGGGCGCACTGTTCGTCTGTCGCACCGGCCGGCTTGTCGCAGATGACAGACCAGGCACCGTGGTTGGAGCGCACAGAGCCCGGCTGTTGCTGGGGTTGCTGGCTCTGCGCCGGTGTCGCGAGAGCGGCGATCAGCACCGCGCTCGCGGTCAGGCTGGACCAGGCAAGTCTTGGCAGACCCATGAAAACCTCTGGAAAACGAATCATTGCCGACATTCTTGTCGTCGGGGTGCGCAAATGGGAAGCCCCGACACCTGTTTTAAGGCCGACTGCGGCATAATTGGGACTGCATTTTTCCAGTGGGAGCGCAATCATGCGTCCGTTCCGGCCCCGTTAGGGCAAAGCCTATGTATGACGGCGACATCTATTTGATGAAGCGCAAAAATGCCGCACCGGCTTTCGCGCGGGCGTATTGCGATTGCGGCCAATCTGTGATTTGAAACGGCGACACTAGCATGATTTTTGCGCTATGGTTTGATGTGGATCAAGCGCTTGTGGGAGACCAAACCGTGATGAAGAGAACCTATGCAGCCTTGGCCGCTCTGGCCTGTCTGCTTTTCGCTTCTGTAGGCTTCGCCGATCAGCCGAAGCCCTGGCAGATGGGCATGCAGGAACCAGCCACCTCCATCATGGAGTTCAACAGCTGGTTTGAGCAGTACACCCTGTGGTTCATCGTTCCGATCACCATCTTCGTTCTGATTCTTCTGATCCTCGTGGTCGTCAAGTTCCGCGCTGCCGCCAATCCGGTGCCGTCGAAGACGAGCCACAACACGGCGATCGAGATCGTCTGGACGGTAGCTCCGGTCCTGATCCTCTTCGCCATCGCGATCCCGTCCTTCAACCTGCTGACCTACCAGCTCAAGATGCCGGAAAACCCCGACATCACCATCAAGGCGACCGCGACCCAGTGGCTCTGGTCCTATGAATACGAGGGCGAGCAGGCTGTTTCCTTCGACAGCTATCTGCTGAAGGACACCGACCGCGCCGCTGCCGGCAAGGAAGATGTTGCCCGCTATCCGCGTCTGCTCGCAGTCGACAACGAAGTCGTCGTGCCCGTCGGCAAGACCGTCCGTCTTCTCGTCACGGCAGCCCCGACCGACGTCATCCATGCCTTCGCCATGCCGGCCTTCGGCATCAAGATCGACGCCATCCCGGGCCGCCTGAACGAAACCTGGTTCCAGGCTGACCGTGAAGGTCTCTATTACGGCCAGTGTTCCGAGCTCTGTGGCAAGGACCACGCCTACATGCCGATCGCGATCCGTGTGGTCTCCGATGCGCAGTATGCGACCTGGCTGCAGGCTGCCACCTCCGATCTGTCGGGCGCCAATCGCGCTCTCATGGCTGCTGTCGATGGCGCTCCCGCCGCCGTCCAGACAGCTGAAAACATCACGAACTGAGAGGAGTGAGGCCAATGGCTGGCTCTGTTGCCCACGACGAACACGCACATCACGACCATAAGCCGGGCTTCTTCGCCCGCTGGTTCCTGTCGACCAACCACAAGGACATCGGCACGCTCTACCTGATCTTCGCGATCATGGCAGGCATCGTCGGTGGTGCCCTCTCGGTTGCCATGCGCATGGAGCTTCAGGATCCGGGCATCCAGATCTTCCATGGTCTGGCATCCATGGTCTACGGCTTCGAAGGCGATGCTGCCATCGACGGCGGCAAGCACATGTACAACGTCTTCACCACGGCCCACGCCCTCATCATGATCTTCTTCATGGTCATGCCGGCGCTGATCGGCGGTTTTGCCAACTGGATGATCCCGATCATGATCGGCGCTCCTGACATGGCCTTCCCGCGCCTCAACAACATCTCCTTCTGGCTGATCGTCCCGGCCTTCCTGCTGCTCGTGCTGTCGATGTTCGTCGAAGGTCCGGCAGGCGCCTATGGCGTCGGTGGTGGTTGGACGCTCTATCCGCCGCTCGCGACGTCAGGCCAGCCCGGCCCGGCCGTCGACCTCGCGATCTTCGCGCTCCACGTCTCCGGTGCGTCCTCGATCCTCGGTGCGATCAACTTCATCACCACGATCCTCAACATGCGCGCTCCGGGCATGACGCTGCACAAGATGCCGCTCTTTGCCTGGGCCGTTCTGGTCACAGCCTTCCTTCTCCTGCTGTCGCTCCCGGTTCTTGCCGGCGGCATCACCATGCTTCTGACCGACCGCAACTTCGGCACGACCTTCTTCTCGCCTGAAGGCGGTGGTGACCCGATCCTCTATCAGCACCTGTTCTGGTTCTTCGGTCACCCGGAAGTCTACATCCTGATCCTGCCCGGTTTCGGCATCGTCAGCCACATCATCTCGACCTTCTCGAAGAAGCCGGTCTTCGGCTACCTCGGCATGGCCTATGCCATGGTCGGCATCGGTGCCGTCGGCTTCGTCGTGTGGGCACACCACATGTATACGGTCGGTCTGTCCCTTCAGGCGCAGCGTTACTTCCTCTTCGCAACCATGGTCATCGCGGTGCCGACCGGCATCAAGATCTTCTCCTGGATCGCGACGATGTGGGGTGGCTCGCTGAGTTTCAAGACCCCGATGGTCTGGGCGATCGGCTTCATCTTCCTGTTCACCGTCGGTGGCGTCACGGGCGTTCAGCTAGCGAATGCCGGCCTCGACCGCTCGCTGCATGACACCTATTACGTCGTGGCCCACTTCCACTACGTTCTGTCGCTCGGCGCCGTCTTCGCGATTTTCGCCGGCTGGTACTACTGGTTCCCGAAGATGACCGGCTACATGTACAACGAGTTCGTCGGACAGCTGCACTTCTGGATCATGTTCATCGGCGTCAACCTGGTGTTCTTCCCGCAGCACTTCCTCGGCCTCGCCGGTATGCCCCGCCGCTACATCGACTATCCGGATGCCTATGCCGGCTGGAACCTGGTCTCGTCGATCGGCTCTTACATCTCGGCCTTCGCGGTCTTCGTCTTCCTCTACGGCGTCTTCGAAGCCTTCGCCAAGAAGCGCATCGCCGGGGACAACCCCTGGGGTGAAGGCGCGACCACGCTGGAATGGCAGCTGTCTTCGCCGCCGCCGTATCACCAGTGGGAACAGCTGCCCAAGGTCAAGTAAGCCACCAAGGGCTCACTGAGAAACGTTCGGGCGCCGCGGTCCAGAGGATCGCGGCGCCCGACCAAACAGCAAGCAAGACGGAATTCGACAGTATGACGGTCATCGACAACAGCGGCGTTTTCGGCCTGGAAGGCGAGGTGCGCCTCTCCGAAGCCGGACCCCGCGATTTCTTCGCGCTCCTGAAGCCGCGTGTGATGTCGCTCGTCGTCTTCACGGCGCTTGCCGGCCTGCTGCTCGCGCCGGGCGAGATCAACCCGGTCCTCGGTTTCATCGCAATTCTCTGCATCGCGGTCGGCGCCGGCGCCTCGGGCGCACTCAACATGTGGTACGATGCCGACATCGACGCCATCATGACGCGCACGGCGACCCGCCCGGTTCCGGCTGGCCGCGTCACGCCTCATGAGGCGCTCGCCTTCGGCCTCGTTCTCTCGGTCTTTTCGGTCGGCATTCTCGGCCTTGCGGTCAATTGGTTTGCCGCCAGCCTGCTCGCCTTCACCATCTTCTTCTATGCCGTCGTCTATACGATGTGGCTGAAGCGCTCGACCCCGCAGAACATCGTCATCGGCGGTGCGGCCGGCGCCTTTCCGCCCATGGTCGGCTGGGCCTGCGTCACCGGTGGCGTCGCCCTCGACAGCGTCATCATGTTCATGATCATCTTCCTCTGGACGCCGGCGCATTTCTGGGCGCTTGCTCTGTTCAAGATGAAGGATTACGGCGCCGTCGGCGTGCCCATGATGCCGAACGTGGCTGGCATCCCCTCGACCAAGCGTCAGATCGCCGTCTATGCCGTCCTGACCGCCGTCACGGGTGTCCTGCCGACCTTCACGGGTCTCGCCTCGATCGGCTACGGCATCTTCGCCGGCCTGCTCGGTGCCTATTTCGTGCACTGTTCCATCGCCGTCTGGCGTATGGCCGACGGCGACGAGAAGATGGTACCGGCCAAGAAGCTCTTCGCCTATTCGATCTTCTATCTCTTCGCGATCTTCGCGGCCCTGATGATCGATTTCTACCTCGCGCCGCTTGTCGGCTCGCTCGGAGGTGCACTGTGATCGAAACCGTTCAACTCAACGACAAGCAGCGCAAGTCGCGCCGTGGCCGCAACATCGCCCTCGGCGTGGTACTCGCCGCACTGGTCGTGATCTTCTATGTCGTGACCATCATCAAGATCGGCAACGTGGGCTGACGAGGCAGAGATCGTGACCGAATCGAACGACCAAATCCAGCAAACCAGCCGCCGCAATCTCGGCGTGGCGAGCGCCTGCGTCGTCTTCGTCGGCGCCATGGTCGGCATGGCCTATGCGGCGGTGCCGCTGTACCAGCTTTTCTGCCAGGTCACCGGTTACGGCGGCACGACCCAGCGCGTCGAGCAGGTCTCGGACGTAGTCCTCGATCGCACCATCAATGTCACCTTCGACGCCAATGCCTCTCCCGGCCTGAACTGGGATTTCAAGGCAGTCGACAAGAAGGTGACGCCGAAGATCGGCGAAACCGTCCAGATCTCCTACACCGCGACGAACAACTCGCCACATCCGGTCACCGGCGAGGCGATCTTCAACGTCACGCCCGGGGAAGCTGGCGCCTACTTCAACAAGGTCCAGTGTTTCTGCTTCACAGAGACCACGTTGCAGCCGGGCGAGACACTCGAAATGCCGGTCGTCTTCTTCGTCGACCCCGCCATCGTCGAGGCGGAGGAGACAAAGGGCATCGGAACGATTACCCTGTCCTACACTTTCTATCCGCGCGCTGATCAGGAGCCGGTGGCCGCTTTGTCGGTCGGGGAAGACAAGGGACAGCCGAAACTGTGAGAGGGCTCCGGTTCGCCGGAACTCGTAATGAAATTGACATTCGGGGATTGCTGAAATGGCCGAAGCGCACCAGAAGAACCACGACTACCACATCATCGATCCGAGCCCGTGGCCGCTGCTGGCCTCGATCGGCGCCTTCTTGTTGACCTTCGGCGGCGTCGGCTACATGCGCTACCTGAGCGGCGGTTCGCTGAACCTGTTCGGGCTCAACTTCGCCAGCCCGTGGCTCTTTTATATCGGCCTCGCCATCGTACTCTTCACCATGTTCGCCTGGTGGGCTGACACGGTAAAGGAAGCGCATGACGGTCACCACACGCGTGTCGTCTCGTTGCATCTGCGCTATGGCATGATCATGTTCATCGCGTCAGAAGTGATGTTCTTCGTCGCCTGGTTCTGGGCCTTCTTCGATGCCAGCCTCTTCGCCAACGAAGCGATCCAGGCGAGCCGCGTCGAATTCACGGGTGGCACCTGGCCGCCGCAGGGTATCGAGGTCGTGGATCCCTGGCACCTGCCGCTCTACAACACCGTCATCCTGCTGCTGTCTGGCACCTGCGTGACCTGGGCGCACCATGCGATGCTGCACAACGACCGCAAGGGCCTGATTTCCGGCCTCGTGCTGACGGTCCTGCTCGGTGTCCTGTTCTCCTTCGTCCAGGCCTACGAGTACATGCACTCGCCGTTCGACTTCAAGAATTCGATCTACGGCGCGACCTTCTTCATGGCGACCGGCTTCCACGGCTTCCACGTTCTGGTCGGCACGATCTTCCTGATTGTCTGCCTGTTCCGGGCGCTCGCCGGCCATTTCACCCCGCAGCAGCATTTCGGCTTCGAAGCGGCAGCCTGGTACTGGCACTTCGTTGACGTCGTCTGGCTCTTCCTCTTCTTCGCCATCTATATCTGGGGCGATTGGGGTGCGCCGCTCGCCCATTGATCCGGGCAGGTTTTGAGCAAAGGGCGGCGCAAGCCGCCCTTTGTGCTTTCCGGGATGCGACGATCCGGCACTGTGAGGGAACCCTCCCATGCGCTAAGGGTTGGCGGGGATATGGAATTCCTTCGAGGAGAGGTCCGATGACCGAAGACAACGCAAAATTTCCGCCGGTGGATCCGGTCAAGGCCGCACTCAGTGCGTCCTGCCCGCGCTGCGGCAATGGCAAGCTCTTCGACGGCTTCACCAAGCCGAAGGCGCGCTGCAATTCCTGCGGACTGGACCTGTCCTGGGTCGACGCCGGCGATGGCCCGGCGATCTTCGTCATCCTCTTGGCCGATCTTCTGGTCGTCGGCTTTGCCGTCTGGGTGGAACTCACCTACCAGCCCTCGATGTGGCTCCACATCCTCGTCTTCGCGCCGCTCGGCGTCGCTTTGACCCTGTGGCTCATGCGCTTCCTGAAGGCGCTGCTGATCGCCCTGCAGTACAAGCACAATGCCTCTCCGGGAGTGATCGACCGTGGCTGATACACGGGTGGGCGAGGAGACCGGGACGGCTCGCCGCACATGGCGCTTCTGGGCTGCCTTGGTGCTCGTCCCCGTAGCGCTGGCCATCCTCGTGTCGCTCGGCACCTGGCAGGTCAACCGTTTGCACTGGAAGGAAGCCCTGCTTGCCGACATCCAGGAACGCAGCACTGCCGCCCCCGTCGATGTCGCCGAACTGGAACGCCTGCTGACAGCAGGCGAAGCGGTCGACTACCGCCATGCAACGGCAACCGGTCGCTACCTGAACGACAAGGAACGCCACTTCCTCGCGACCTTCCAGGGACAGTCCGGCTTTTACCTCTACACACCGCTCGAGCTTGCCGACGGGCGCTATCTCTTCGTCAACCGGGGCTTCGTCCCCTATGACCGCAAGGACCCGGCGACCCGACCTGAAAGCCTGATCGAGGGGGAGCAGACGGTAACGGGCCTCGGCCGGGCGGAACTCACGGAAAAGCCGTCGTCGCTCGTGCCTGACAATGACGAGGCGGCAAACATCTTCTACTGGAAAGACCGCACCCGCATGGCGGCGTCCGTCGACCTGCCGGCCGAGCGTGTCCTGCCCTTCTTCCTCGACGCCGATTCGACGCCGGTCGCAGGCGGTCTGCCCAAGGGAGGCGTGACCCAGATCGACCTGCCCAACAACCACCTGCAATATGTCGTCACTTGGTACGGCCTTGCCTTTGCCCTGGTCGCCGTGGTGCTTGCAGGCGTGATCCGTCGGAAATCCCGATAGAGCCACGGAAGTTTTTCCGCTAGAAGATGCGCATGAAGACGGCGAACAGACCGCCGTGTCGAGGAAACTGCATGTCCTATCTCGCCTCCACGCTGGTGGCGCTAGTCGCGCTCGAGCACATCTACATTCTGATCCTCGAGATGTTTCTCTGGACCACCCCGACCGGCCGCCGCGCCTTCGGCATGAAGCCGGAACAGGCGGAAGCGACCAAGGTGATGGCTGCGAACCAGGGTCTCTACAACGGCTTCCTGGCCGCGGGCCTGATCTGGGGCTTGCTGCACCCGGATGTTGCCGTCGGCACTCAAATTCAGTTGTTTTTCCTTGGCTGCGTGCTGGTCGCCGGCCTATATGGAGGTGCAACGGCCTCGCGGAAGATCTTCGTCATCCAGGCGCTTCCCGCCGCACTCGCCATTCTCGCTGTCCTGATTGCCGGTTGACCCGATGAACATGCACCTGAACCGCCCACCTCTGACGATCAGGCTTTGCGGCCCGCGCGGCTTCTGCGCCGGTGTCGATCGCGCGATCCAGATTGTCGTGCTGGCTTTGAAGCGCTACGGGGCACCGGTTTATGTCCGCCACGAAATCGTCCACAACCGCTATGTCGTTGAAGGGCTGGAAGCCAAGGGCGCGATCTTCGTCGAAGAACTCGACGAAATCCCCGCCGAGCACCGCCAGCAGCCGGTCGTCTTCTCCGCCCACGGTGTGCCGAAATCGGTGCCCGAGGATGCGACGAGCCGCAACCTCTTCTATCTCGATGCGACGTGCCCGCTGGTGTCCAAGGTCCACAAACAGGCCATGCGCCACCAGCGTCTCGGTCGCCACGTCATTCTGATCGGCCATGCCGGCCATCCGGAGGTCATCGGCACCATGGGTCAGCTGCCCGATGGATCCGTCTCCTTGGTCGAGACCGTCGAGGACGCCGACGTCTACCAGCCGGCTGACGCAGATAATCTCGGTTACGTCACCCAGACCACGCTTTCGGTCGATGACACTGCCGGCGTTATTGCCCGCCTCATGGAGCGTTTCCCGAACCTGACGGCACCCTCCGCCGACAGTATCTGCTACGCCACCACGAACCGCCAGGAAGCGGTGAAACACGCAGCGCCGGGCTGCGACCTCTTCATCGTCGTCGGTGCACCCAATTCGTCCAACTCTAAGCGCCTCGTCGAAGTGGCCCTGAGGGCAGGGGCCACTCGTTCCCTGCTGGTGCAGCGCGCCTCCGAGATCGACTGGGACTACGTCGGTGAAATCGGCACGCTCGGCATTTCCGCCGGCGCCTCCGCGCCCGAGGTCATCGTCGACGAAATCATCGACGCCTTCCGCGAGCGCTTCGACGCTAAGGTGGAGCTTGCGATCACGGCGGAAGAAAACGAGCATTTCCTCGTCAACCGCGAACTGCGCGATGTCGAGCTGACTCGCGAGGACATGGCCTGGGTCAACGGTTGACCGGCGGACCGTGCGTCGGTCTCAGCGCTCCATTGCCAAGTCTGTCACGGACGAGACGTCAACCGGTTCGAGACTCGCGATCGCATCCGCTTTGCGCATCGGGCGCCCATAAAGGTAGCCCTGACCCTCCTGACAACCGATGTCCTGCAGGACTGCTTCCTGCTCGGCCGTTTCAATGCCTTCCGCGACTGTACGCAGTCCCATCTCACGGCTCATGGCGACGAGCGCGCGGGTTATGGCCGCGTCCGACGGACTCTTGCGGATGTCCCGGACGAAGCCCCGATCGATCTTCAGCGTCGTCAGCGGATAGCGTTGCAGGGAACTGAGCGAAGCAAAGCCGGTTCCAAAATCATCGAAGGCGACACCCACCCCGATATCTCGAACGGCCCGCAACGTCTGAAGGCTCGTCTCTTCATCATTGAGCGCGACTTCCTCGGTTACTTCCAGTTCGAGGCACTCGGAGGCCAGGCCGTGTCGCCCCAGCGCCTCGGCGACCTTGTCGCAGAGATGGGGTGAGCGGAACTGCTGAGCGAAGAGATTGACGGCGATCCGGTAGGTCCCGTCCGTCCCGTTGATTTCTGCTGCCATCCGGCAGGCCTCATCGAGTGTCCACCAGCCGATCTCGGTGGCAAGCGCACTCTGTTCCAGCGACGGCAGGAAGACGCCTGGCAACAGAAGGCCCTGCTCCGGATGGTTCCATCTAACGAGGGCCTCGAAGCCGACGACGCGTCGGCTCGCAAGCTCGACCTGAGGCTGATAATAGAGTTCGAGTTCCCCGCGGTGAAGCGCGCACCGCAGGCGGTCGCGCATCTGGCGTTTTGCCTGACTCTCGTTGCGCATGGACGCTTCGAAGAAACGATAGGCGCGCCCGCCTGCCGCCTTGGCGCGATAAAGCGCGAAATCGGCGGAAGCCAGCAATTCCTCCGCTTCGCCCCCATGCAGCGGCGCGATCGCGATTCCGATGCTGGCGCCGAGTTCCAGGTCCAGCCCACCCAGGCTGAAGGGTTTACGGAAAGCATCGAGTATACACGAGGCCTGCTTCTGGGCGATCATCGGGTCGCCGATGTCGTTGAGCAATACGCCGAACTCGTCGCCGCCGAGGCGGCCGATCGAAGCCTTGTCACCGAGCATGTAAGGAAGCCGTACACCGACGGCCTGAAGCAGGCTGTCGCCGACGGCATGACCATGGGTATCGTTGACATCTTTGAAGCCGTCGAGATCCAGGAGCAGCAGCGTGCAGGGGCTGGCCACGGAGAGCTTGTCGCCGAGTACAGTCATGAATTCGTGGCGGTTCTGCAGACCCGTGAGGGTGTCGTGTGAAGCAAGACGCATGAGGCGGACGTCACGCTCGCGTCGCTCCGAAATATCGCGGATCGTGGCGCCTGCCCAGAATGCGCCGTCGTCGGTCCAGGTCGCGAGCATGATCTCTATCGGAAACTCGCTTCCGTCCCGCTTGAGCGCGCAGACCTCGACGGCCTTGCCGGCAAGACCGGGTTTGGCGCCGGCCGCGACATTCGCCATGCCGGCGGTGTGGGCACCCCGCATGCGCTCGGGAATAATGAGGGTGATCGGCTGGCCCAGAACGTCACCTTGCTGATAGCCGAACATGTCGCAGAAGGCCTGATTGGCAAAGCGAATGGCACCACCGCCGTCAACGACAATAAGGGCATGGCTCATGGCAGCGGCAAAATCGTGCGCCATCTTGGCGGTTTCGGGCAGATCCATAGTGGCGCATCCCCATCATCGTTGCAGGAAAGGCTAACGATATAGAATTAGGGAAGCGTAAAATTCTGGCAGTCCCTGACACCTGCGATTGAGCAATGCGCACTGCGTGTGTATGTGCCGCAATGGGGAGCTCGGAAGTCATTGCCGCTTCGAGGGCAGACGGGTGGTACGCGGTGTCCACTAAGGGCAGCCACGTGCAGTTTAAACATCACACCAAGCCGGGCCTCGTGACGGTCCCGCATCCCGAGAAAGATCTGCCGATCGGCACTCTCAAGAGCATTGAAAATCCGTCTGCACTGAAGCTGAGGTGATCACATGCACAATTTCATTGGCCTCATTCACAAGGAACGCGACAGCGATTTTGGCGTATCCTTTCCGGATTTTCCGGATGTGGTGACGGCTGGCACGGATCTGGACGACGCCCGGCGCATGGCCGAGGAAGCCTTGACCTTCCATGTTGAGGGCGTGATCGAGGATGGTGACGCCATTCCCGAACCTTCGTCCCTCGAGGCGATCATGTCAGATCCGGACAACAAGGATGCCGTTGCCGTTCTCATCCCGCTCAGAAGCCCGGCGAAAAAGGCGGTGCGTGTGAACATCACGCTGGCGGAGGATCGCCTGCGTGCCATCGATTTTCACGCGGAGACGCATGGCCTTACGCGCTCCGGCTTCCTGGCGCAGGCAGCCGAACGCCAGATGAAGAACGACGAGAATGCCGGAAACGCCAAGGGCTAAGCCCTCTCCGCATAGGGCGCCGATTGCTCCATCCGCCCCATTTCCTGTGCCTCATGTCGTTGCGGGACTGGCACCCGGGCGCTGCCCGTTATAGGACTGCTGTCATCCCCGAAGCGGCACGGAACCTCAAAGCTGTGGCAGTCTATACCGACATCAACGAACACGACCTCAAGGCCTTCCTAGCGCAATATGACGTGGGCGAACTTCTGTCCTACAAGGGCATTGCCGAAGGCGTCGAGAATTCCAACTTTCTGCTCCACACCTCGAAGTCTCCGCTGATTCTCACGCTCTACGAAAAGCGCGTCGAGAAATCGGATCTGCCCTTCTTCCTCGGCCTCATGCATCATCTCTCAGAGCGCGGGCTCAATTGCCCGCTGCCTTTGCCGCGCCACGACGGCGAACTGCTCGGCGAACTCTCCGGCCGTCCGGCGGCCCTCATCTCCTTCCTGGAAGGCATGTGGCTGCGCAAGCCCGAGGCCCAGCATTGCCGCGAAGTGGGCGCAGCCCTCGCCAAGATGCACATCGCCGGCGAAGGTTTCGAGCTGACGCGGCCGAACGCGCTCTCGCTCGATGGCTGGCAGATCCTCTGGGCCAAATCCGAGGCCCGGGCCGACGAAGTGGAGGAGGGGCTGGAAGCCGAGATCGGCGCCGAGCTCGATGTTCTCGCCACGCATTGGCCGAAGGACCTGCCGGCGGGCGTGATCCATGCCGACCTCTTCCCCGATAACGTCTTCTTCCTTGGGGATCGGTTGTCCGGCCTCATCGACTTCTACTTCGCCTGCAACGACCTCCTCGTCTACGACCTCTCGATCTGCCTGAATTCCTGGTGTTTCGAAAAGGATGGCGCCTACAACATCACCAAGGGCAAGGCGATGATCGAGGGCTACCAGTCGGTGCGCCCGCTCTCGGCAGCCGAAATCGAGGCCCTGCCGATCCTGTGCCGCGGCTCCGCGCTGCGCTTCTTCCTCACTCGCCTCTACGACTGGCTGACGACACCGGCAGGGGCGCTCGTGGTGAAGAAGGACCCGCTCGAATATCTGAAGAAGCTGCGCTTCCACCGCGCCGTCACCAATGCCTCTGAATACGGACTGATCGCATGAAACATGTCGAGATCTACACGGACGGCGCCTGCTCCGGCAATCCCGGCCCCGGCGGCTGGGGTGCCGTTCTGCGTTATGGAGAGACCGAGAAAGAACTCTTCGGCGGCGAAGCGGACACCACCAACAACCGCATGGAACTGCTCGCCACCATCACGGCGCTCAACGCGCTGAAGGACGCCTGTGAGGTCGATCTTTACACCGACAGCAAATATGTCATGGATGGCATTTCCAAGTGGATCTTCGGCTGGAAGAAGAACGGCTGGAAGACCGCCGACAAGAAGCCGGTGAAGAACGGTGAACTCTGGCAGGCCCTGGACACCGCCAACCAGCGCCACAAAGTGAAATGGCACTGGGTCAAGGGCCATGCCGGCCATCCGGAAAACGAACGCGCCGACGAACTTGCCCGCCGCGGCATGGAGCCTTTCAAGACCTCGGGTTTTGGGCGGTCGCTTCTGGTGAAATGACGGTGTCGGAACAAGGTGGCACAGCCGTCGTCCCCCTTGCCCTTTCCCCCTTTCCCCCTATGCTCCCGTCAAAACCAAACTGACGGGAGACATCCATGATCCAGCACTGCGTATTCCTGCGCTTCAAGGCGGCTGTCCAAGATGCCGAGAAGCGGGCGATCTATGCGGCCATCGCCGATCTGAAGGACGTGGTGCCGGGCATGCTGGAAGTGAAGTCGGGGCCGAACGTCTCGCCGGAGGGCCTGAGCGGCGGCTATAACGACGGTTTTGTCGTCACCTTCGAGGACGAAATGGTGCGCGACTATTATCTGAAGCATCCGAAGCATGTGGAAGTCGGCGAGCGCATCGTCAGCGCCACGGATGGCGGTCTGGCCGGGATCCTCGTCTTCGATCTCGCCCACTGAAAACGCGAAAGGCCCGGTTTCCCGGGCCTCCTTGTCAGATATGACGTCAAGCGCCCTTAGGCGCCGAGCTGCTCGATCATCGTGGCCGCCGACGATACGGTCGCCTGGCCGGGATTTTCCTCGATATTGAGGCTCTTCACCACGCCGTCCTCGACCAGCATGGAATAGCGCTTGGAGCGCAGGCCGAGAGCCCCCGCGGAAAGGTCTGCATCAAGGCCGAGTGCCTTGGTGAAGGCCGCATTCCAGTCGGCGAGGAAGTGGATCTTGCCCATGCCGCCCGAATGCTGCGCCCAGGCGCCCATGACGTGCCAGTCGTTGACCGCGATGACGGCGATATCCTCTACGCCACGCGCCATCAGCGCATCACGGTTCTCAAGATAGCCGGGCAGGTGGTTCAGCGTGCAGGTCGGGGTGAAGGCACCGGGAACGGCGAAGACGACGACCTTCTTGCCGGCGAACAGGTCTTCGGTGGAGATTTCCACCGGACCGTCCACGGTCTTTTCCTTGAAGGTGGCCTGAGGCAGCTTGTCGCCGATGGCTATGGTCATGAATGTCGTCCTCGCTCGCGTTGCGCCCCCCGGAACCCCTCCGTGCGGCAATCGACGCGAATATAGGAGCGGGTCAGTCGAAGGCAAGCGTGGTTTCCATGGCGCGATCGCCGCTGACGACAAGCATGCCCCAAGTCTTGCCCGCCAGCTTGTATTTCTTCGGAAGTTTCCCGATTGGTACGGACAGGATCGTCTCGCCGCCTTCGCCTGCCGAAGCATGCGCCTTGACGAAGACATGGCCGCTCGGCCCGCTGATGAAGACCTCAGGCGCCGACGTGCCCTCAGGTATCATGGCCCGCACCACGAGCTCCTTGCCGTCGGGGCTCATTCTGTGCCCCACGACATGAAAATCCTCGGAAGGGCCGGGTGGGATCTGTGCCAACGCCGACGCAACGAGGGTCGTCTCGACGGCATTGCTCGCACCTTCGGTATCCGGGGGCACGGTGAGATCGGCCTGGAACGGAATGCAGATATTCTGGCACACGCCGACAAATGCGTTGATCGTCACGCCGGTCGTATCCGGCGCATTCCTGAGCGTGATCGGCAGGGTCACAGGATGGTCATAACCGACATCGACCATGTCGCCGCTCATCAGAACCTTGGGCACGGGAAACCCGATCGTGTCGACGCTGAAGGATGCCCCGGGCGCGGGCTTGATTGTCGGTGGAATGCCGACATCGCCCGGCTCCTTCCAATAGGTGATCCAGCCCGGCTTCGGTTCGATCACCAGTGCGCCGTGACGCAGGCCGTCTGCACCCTCTGGCAGAAGGATGAGCCGCATCCGGCCCCCTTCGTTCACCGCCCATTCGCTGCTCGCGGCCATCAGCGGCCACGCCGACAGGAGAAAACACAGGCCGATGGCTGCCGCGAACGGCGCCAATGGACCACGAAAGAGCGCATGCAACAGGCGGGAAGAAGTCATGTCTGTTTCTGTTCTGGAGATCATTCACCCGGCTCTAGAAGATCGCCGTGACCTTGGCCAGTCACGCTTGCTTCATGCTCATCATTTTGGGTTGATCACAATCCGCTTCTGCCCCATCTTGAATGAGAGACCACATCTGAACCACGCATGAAGCCGATTGCCCAAGTGGCAAACCAGGGAGGCGGGCATGGCATTGTCGTCGAAAACCAGTCTGAGAGAGCGCGGTTTCCTGGATGGTAACCTGCTGATCGCCATGCCAGGCATGGCGGACGGCAATTTTGCCCGCGCGGTCGTCTACATCTGCGCCCATTCGGATGCCGGGGCCATGGGCTTCATCATCAACCGCTCGCAATCGGTGACCTTTGCCGACCTGTTGCTGCATCTGGAACTGATCGACCGCAACGACGCCATCATGCTGCCCGACCACGCCCGCCATTTCCCAATCCAGTGCGGCGGCCCGGTCGAGCAGAATCGTGGCTTCGTGCTGCATTCCGACGATTACCTCTCCGACAGTTCCATCCCCGTCAGCGACGACATCTCGCTGACCGCGACCCTCGACATCGTCCGCGCCATTTCCGACGGCAGAGGCCCTCGCCACGCAACCATGCTGCTCGGTTACGCAGGCTGGGGCCCGGGCCAGCTGGAAGAGGAAATCGCACAGAACGGCTGGCTGCATTGCGCCGCCACCGAAAGCCTGATCTTCGACCGCTGCCTGGACAACAAATACGACCGGGCGCTTGCCCTGATGGGCATCAACCCGGCCATGCTGTCGATGGATGCGGGGCACGCTTGAGCCGGTAAATCCGATGGCTGTGCATATTCCGCTTGCAAGCTCAGTGGGCGCGGTCATTGTTTTTGTGCTGGACTATCAGGTTCGGCACAAACGAGGCCCATCCCATGCCAACCACCGACATCCTCATCGCCTTCTTCATCACCACCGCCGTCTTCGCCTTCATTCCTGGCCCGGCTATGCTCTATGTCGCGGCCCGCACGCTGGCTGCGGATCGTCGCGCGGGTCTGATGGCGACACTGGGCATTCATGTCGGCTGCTATGTGCACGTGGCGGCCGCTGCAGTGGGTCTGTCGGTTCTCTTCCATCTGGTGCCAACGCTCTATCTGGCGGTCAAGCTCGCCGGCGCTGCCTATCTCATCTATCTCGGTATACGCATGTTCCGTGCCGCTCGATCGCAGGGGGCGGGTGAAGAGATGACGGTTGCACCGAAAACCGGACGGCGGGCCCTCGTGGAGAGCATGCTGGTCGAAGTGCTCAATCCGAAGACGGCGATCTTCTTCCTCGCCTTCCTGCCGCAGTTCATCGATCAGGCCGCAGCCTTTCCCGTCTGGCTGCAGTTCGTCATCCTTGGCACGGCGGTCAACGCGATGTTTACGGTCGCCGACATCGCCTGCGTAATGGCGGCGAGCATGGTCACCAAACGATTGGCGCGGGTCTCTTCCCTGCAACGCAATTTGCAAAGGGCAGGGGGCGCGGTCCTTGTCGGTCTCGGTCTCCATGTCGCGCTTCAGCGCACGTGAAGACCTGCCGCCTCACGCCCGCTTCATCAGCGGAAACCGCTCCTTGAGCAACCTCAGCACCGATTCCGAGCCGAGCGGCGGGCCAAACAGATAGCTCTGGCCGAAGTCGCAGCCCATCATGGCGAGGTCGGCGGCGTCTTGGTCGGTCTGGATGCCCTCGGCCACCACCTGCATGTCCAGCCCGCGCGCCATCGAGACGACGGAGCGGAGGAGGACGGACTTCTTGTCCGACTGGTCGCAGACCAGCGCCTTGTCGAGCTTGATCGTGTCGAAGGGGAAGCGGGTGAGATAGGCGAGCGATGAATATCCGGTGCCGAAATCGTCGAGCGCCAGGCTGATGCCCGTGTCCTTCAGCTTTTCCAGCATCAGGCGCGCCTGTTCCGGGTTTTCCATGACCACGCTCTCGGTCAGTTCCAGTTTGATCCGCTTTGGATCGCACTGGGTCTTCACCAAGAGCGCGCGCACGTCATTGTAGATCTCGCTGGAAATCAGCTGGGCCGAGGAGAGGTTGACCGAGACGAAGATCGGCAGTTCGCCGGTCTGGCGCTCCCAGTCCATCAGGTCGGTGGCTGCCCGTTCCAGCGAGAACATGCCGAGTGGCTCGATGAGGTCGGACATTTCCGCAATCGGAATGAATTCTGTCGGCGAAATCGTGCCGCGCTTCGGATGGTCCCAGCGCATCAGCGCTTCGAAGCCTGCGATCTCGCCGTTTGAGAGCCGCACGATCGGCTGGTAAGCCATCGACAGCTCCTTGCGCTCGATCGCGCGGCGCAGATCCGTTTCGAGCTGCAATCGGTCGGTGCTCACAGTGCGGAAGGCCGGGCGGAAAGGCTCGACCCGATTGCCCCCGGCGCGTTTCGCCCGGTACATGGCAAGCTCCGCATCGGCAAGCAGGCTTGCCGAGCTTTCCTGCTGGTCCACCCAGGAGACGAGGCCGATCGAGGCCGTCAGGTTGATTTCCCGATTGGCGAAATTGAGCGGCACCATGATCGCCTTGGACACAGCGTCGGCAAAGTCGGCGATCTTGCCCGGATCCTTCTCGGAGACAAGGATCAGGCCGAATTCGTCGCCGGAAAGTCGCGCCAGCGTGTCCTGCGGTTTCAACAGCCGGCGCAAACGTCGCGTGATCGCAATCAGGATATTGTCGCCGGCAGCGATCCCAAGCGCATCGTTGACCTGCTTGTAGCGGTCGATGTCGATCGCAAGCACGGTGGGGCGCACATTGTCGGTTGTCGCTGCGAGTGACAGGATTGCCTGCAGCCGGTCGAGGAAGACCTCGCGGTTCGGAAGTCCGGTCAGATTGTCATGCATGGCATCGACGAGCAGCCGGTCGATCGAGTTCTTTTGCTCGGTCACGTCGATGATCGTGCCGACGCAGCGGATGACCTCGCCATTCGACCCGAGAACGGGCCGCGCGCGGATCTTCAGCCAATGAAAATGCCCGTCTTCGGCGCGGATGCGGAATTCGTGGCTGAGGCGTCCCTTGCGATGTTCGAGCAGCACGTCGAGCGTGGCGCGGAAGCGGTCGCGATCGTCGGGATGCAGGCGCGGTAGCCAGTTGCGGGCCGGGCCGTGCATGGTGCCCGGCGACAGGCCGAGACGTATCGAGACATCGGGGCTCGTCACGACGCGGTCGCGGGCCACGTCCCAGTCCCAGACCGTGTCGCCCGAGCCGGTCAGCGCCAGCGACTGGCGCTCAAGGTCGGAGAACAGGCCCTGCTGATAGGCACCGCCGGCAAAGGCGTGCTGCATGACGGTGAAGCCGATCAGGAGAACGATGAGAACGAGGCCGCCACCGAGCGCCGGCTGGATGATGTCGTTGTCGAGCTGGCCGGTCACGGTCATCCAGCCGGCGAACAGCCAGACGAGGATCAGCACCCAGGTCGGCACAAGGAGAACCGCGCGGTCGTAACGGTTGAAGCCGAGATAGACGATCAAGCCGATGCCCACGACGCCCGTGAGCGCGAAGGAAACGCGCGCAATGCCGGCGGCGATCGAGGGGTCGAAGATCGCCACACCGAAGAGAACCGTGAGACCCAGCATCCAGGCAAGCGTCGCATAACCCAGATGCACGTGCCAGCGGTTGAGGTTGAGATAGGTGAAGAGGAAGATGACAAGCGAGGAGGCAAGCGCCACTTCCGCTCCCGCGCGCCATATTCGAATGTCGGACGAGGTGAGCGTGATCAGCTTTTCCAGGAAGCCGAAATCGACGCAGATATAGGCGAGCACGGCCCAGGCAAGCGCGGCAGCCGCCGGCAGCATGGACGTGCCCTTGACGACAAAGAGGATGGTCAGGAAGACGGCAAGCAACCCGGCAATCCCGAGCACGATGCCGCGATAGAGCGTAAACGCGTTGACCGTGTCCTTGTAGGCGTCCGGCTCCCACAGATAGATCTGCGGCAGTTCCGGTGTCGCGAGCTCGGCGACGAAGGTGATCACGGTGCCCGGGTTGAGCGTGATGCGGAAGACGTCGGCATCCGGGCTCGGTACGCGGTCGAGCGCAAAGCCTTCCGATGGCGTGATCGCCATGATCCGCTGCGAACCGAGATCCGGCCAGAACATCTTGGAGCCGGAAAGACGAAAATGCGGCGCGACGATCACGCGCTCCAGCTGTTCTTCGGAAACATTGGCAAGCGCGAACACCGCCCAATCGCCCTGGTGCTCCGGTGAACTCGACCGCACCTCGATGCGCCGGCGGATGCCATCGGCACCGGCGGCAGTCGAAACCTGGAAGGCCTCGCCTTGGTTGGTGTAGATCTCTGTCGTCGCGGTCAGGTCCAGCGCATTGTCGTCCCGGGCGATCTTGACCGGTTCCACGGCAAGCGCCGCCGAGGCAACAAGCGCAGCGAACAGTGCAACGACCGCAGCCAGCCACAGGGCAGCGCGGCGAGGCACGGCGCGCGAAAGGGGTTCGGTTTTGCTCATGAGGACGTCTTGCCGTTCCGCGCCTTGGGGGCGCCGATCCGGGAGAACAGCAGATGATCGCGCCATTCCCCGTTGATTTTCAGATAGTCGCGCAAAAGACCTTCCCGCTCAAATCCCGTTTTTTCGAGTAGCCTCAGGCTGTTGACGTTGTCCGGAATACAGGCTGCCTCGATACGGTGCAACTCGAGCGGCCCGAAGATGTAGGGAATAGCCAGCTGAAGTGCGGCAAACATGTGGCCTTGGCGCGAATGGCGCTCGCCCATCCAGTAGCCGATCATGCAGCTCTGCGCGGCGCCGCGTCGGATGAGACCGACGGTAAGCCCGCCCAGCAAGGTGTTTTCCTCGCGGTCGAAGAGGAAGAAGGGCACCGCCAGGCCCGAGTGAAATTCCTGTTCATTACGCAGCACGCGCTGCCGAAAGGCCCGCTCGGTCAGTTCGTCGGGGCGCCAGGTAGGTTCCCAAGGCTGCAGGAAAGCGCGGCTTTCGCGGCGAAGCTGGTGCCATGGCTCGAAATCGCGGAACCGCGGCAGGCGAAGCATATGCCGTTCGCCGTGGAGCTCCGGCATGTCCGACTGCCGGGACAGAAACCGAAAGACCGAGCGCGTCATCGTCAATCCCCGAGCGAAATCCGGCGGAGGTCTCCGCCGGTCGAGTTCAGCGTCCGCGATAGTCAGCCGACGGCCTTGCGGACGCCTTCTGGCAGCGTGTTGAGAGCGCCCCTGATATCGTCGAGCGGAACGAGATGATCGACAGGGCCAATCGCGGAAAGCGTCGGCGTGGTGTCGAAGAACAGGCGTCCGGCGAGATCGGTCAGGCGTTCGGTGGTAATGCCGGCAAGCCGTTCCATCATTTCCTGGTTCGGAATAGTCCGACCATAGAGCATCATCTGGCGGGCGATCTGACCGGCGCGGGCAGCCGGGCTTTCCTGGCCCATCAGCAACTGCGCGCGGATCTGCGCGCGCGAGCGCTCGATTTCCTGCTGGTCGATGTGGTCGGAGACCTTGCGCAGTTCGTCGATGATCACGGGCACCAGTTCGGGCAGGTTTTCGCCACCGGTCGCGGCATGGATGCCGAAGATGCCGGTATCGGAAAAGCCCCAGTGGAAGGCGTAGACGGAGTAGCAGAGGCCACGAATTTCGCGCACTTCCTGGAACAGCCGAGACGACATGCCGCCGCCGAGGATGTTGGCGAGAATCTGCGAACAGTAGAAGTCCCGCATGTGATAGGCCTTGCCCTCGAAGCCGAGCAGGACCTGTGTGTCCATCAGGTCGCGCTCTTCGCGCGACTCGCCGCCCGTATAGTGAGCGACATCCATGACCGGGGTCGCAGACGGCTTTGTCGGCAAGGACGAGAAGCGTTGTTCCACCTGCTTGACGAAGGCGTCGTGGTCGACCCGGCCGGCGGCGACGACGAACATGCGGTCGGTCGTGTAATTGCGCGACAGATAGGCGCGGATCTGGTCGCTCGAGAAGGACTTGACCGTCTCTGGTGTGCCGAGGATGCTGCGCCCGATGGTCTGGCCGCGATAGGCCTGTTCGGAAAAGCGGTCGAAGACCACATCGTCGGGCGTGTCGTCGGCAGCGCCGATCTCCTGCAGGATGACGTGTTTCTCGCGTTCCAGTTCCTCTTCGTCGAAGACGCTGTCGGTCAGGATATCAGCGAGGATATCGACCGCGAGCGGGACATTGTCCTTCAGCACGCGGGCGTAATAGGAGGTCGTCTCGGTAGACGTCGCGGCGTTGACTTCACCGCCGACATTTTCGATTTCTTCCGCGATCTGGCGGGCGCTACGCTTGTTCGTGCCCTTGAACGCCATGTGCTCGAGCAGATGCGCGATGCCATGCTCGGCTTCCGTCTCGTTGCGCGATCCGGATTTGATCCAGGTTCCGAGTGCCACGCTTTCCAGATGTGGCATGTTCTCGGTTACGACAGTCAAACCCGATGGAAGCCGGGTGCACTCAACATTCATGGTTCGTCTTTCCGCACTTCCTACCTGACTGCTCGCGCATGATGACTGACAAAGCTTTCGACGGCTTTGAGTTCCGCGGGCAGGACTTCGAAGCGCTCCTCCCTGTCCATCAGATCAGCAAGCCACGCCGGAAGCGCGGGGTCAATACCGGAGGCCGATTTTACTGCCGCCGGGAACTTGGCCGGATGGGCCGTGGCCAGCACCACCATAGGGCTTTGCGGCTTCTCGAATTTCTTAGCCACATGCACGCCGACCGCCGTATGCGGGTCGAGAAGATAGCCGGTCTCGTCGAGAACGGCGCGGATCGTCTTCGCCACTTCCTTCTGCGTCGCGCGCCCGGCGCGGAAATCCTTGCGGATGAACTTGAGTGCTTCCGGCTTGATCTCGAAGGCGCCGGACTGCTTCAGCCCTTCCATCGAAGAGCGGATGGCGGATGCATCGCGGTCATAGGCTTCGAACAGCAGGCGTTCGAAGTTGGAGGATATCTGGATGTCCATCGACGGCGATGTAGTCGCCGAAACGCCCTTCATCTCGTAGCGCCCGGTCTTCATCGTGCGCGCCAGAATGTCGTTGTCGTTTGTGGCGATGACCAGCTTGTCGATCGGCAGGCCCATCTTCTTGGCGACATAACCGGCGAAGATGTCGCCGAAATTGCCGGTCGGAACCGTGAACGACACCTTGCGGTCGGGTGCGCCGAGCGCCACGGCCGAGGTGAAGTAGTAGACCACCTGCGCCATGATACGGGCCCAATTGATCGAGTTCACGCCCGAAAGGCCGACGCGGTCACGGAAGGGGCCATCGTTGAACATCGCCTTCACCAGGTTCTGGCAGTCGTCGAAATTGCCCTCGACGGCGATGGCATGCACGTTTTCGTCCGTCGACGAGGTCATCTGGCGCTGCTGCACCGGCGAGACCTTGCCATGCGGAAAGAGGATGAAGATGTCGGTGCGCGCGCGGCCGGCAAAGGCGTCGATCGCAGCGCCACCCGTGTCACCGGATGTGGCGCCGACGATGGTCGCCCGTTCGCCGCGCTTCTCGAGCACATGGTCCATCAGTCGGGCGATGAGCTGCATCGCCACGTCCTTGAAGGCGAGCGTCGTGCCGTGGAAGAGTTCGAGCACGAAGGAATTCGGCCCGGTCTGGACGAGCGGCGCGACGGCCGGATGCTTGAAGGTCGCATAGGCCTCGTCGATCATCGCCCGGAAGGTCTTCGGCTCGATTTCGCCATTGGTGAAGGGCAGCAGAACATCGAAGGCGACGTCTTCGTAAGACTTGCCGCGCAGGCCCCGGATCGCTTTCTTCGACATCTGCGGCCATTCGCGCGGAACGTAAAGTCCGCCGTCACGGGCAAGGCCTGCCAGAAGTGCGTCACAAAAGCCGAGGCTCGGGGCCTCGCCGCGGGTCGAGATATATTCCACGTCGCTTATCCCTATAGTTCAAATGATCGGAGCCGAAGCGCCGCCAAACCTATGGCGTTTCCGATAAAGAGGTTTGCCCGTTTGCGCCAGTGCGCCAGCCAGGATTTCGCAAGCCCGGCAATCGTCTGTGGCCTCGGCCATGCCACCCTGTGGTCCGGCTGTTGCGGGGCAATCGAATTTTGACTCAAATTGCCGGCTACCCAATCGATTTTTCTCGTGGCCGCTGGTATAGACCATCCGCGAGGGCGCTGAAAAGCCTCAAGTTTGACTGTTTTTCGGCTGTTTGGCCGAGCATGCGGAAGGTGAAGTCTCGTGTCTGTAAACGTGTCGCGCGGTGTTGTCGCCGTTTCGCTGATGATGGTTCTCTCGGGTTGCAATGCTGGCAGCCTCGGCAGCAGTCTCGGCCTTTCCTCGTCCGAACCCGCAGCCGCGGCGCCTGCGGCCACGCCCGCGGTCGCTACCGACCAGCAGGCTTTCGTCCAGGGCTTCTGCCCGCAGATTTCGCTGACTGACGGCACGGCCGTTTACCGTTCCTATGTGCGGGGCAAGGACGGCGATGCCGAACAGGTCGTCTTCCAGGCGTCTCTCGCCGACTCGACGCGCTCGTGCTCCCGGACCGACACGACACTCACCGTCAATGCACTGATCCAGGGGCGCCTCGTTTCTGGTCCACAGGGCAAGGCCGGCACGATCAACCTGCCGGTCCGCGTCACGGTCATCGACGGCGGCCAGGAAGTGTCCAACGAACTCGAACAGTATCCGGTCACGATCGCGGACGTGAACACACCGGTCCAGTTCGTCTACAGCCGCGCCGTCACGATCCCCGGCAATGTCTCCGGCATGACCCGCGTCTATATCGGCTTCGAACAGCCGAAGAAGAAGTAAGTCTTTCAAGGAAAATCGCCGGTTCGGATGATTTGGGCATCATCCGACGCCTTCCTCAACCAAGCGAGAGCTTGCTCTCAACAGTGATCAGGCGAGTATTTACGTCCTCCGCGATCCGCATGGCGTTTGATGCATCCTGCAGTGCAGTCAGAACCTCATTGTACTGCCCGACGACTTCAATCTGGGTGCGCTTGATGTCGCGGGACCGCTCGTCGAGCATGGCTTCCGCCTCGTCCATTCGAGATATGATCGCACCAAGTCGGGTTGACGTCTCGCTATGGTGTCGAGACGCCAGTTCGTGCAGCGAATTCATCTTGCGATTGAGTTTCGTGATTTCTGTCTCGACCGTACTGAACTTTTCAATTGCCGCTTCGACCATGCTAAGGGTCCGCTTCTGACCATTGAACAGAGCTTCAACGAGTGAAAGCAGCTTGGTTTCGTCTGTGCCAGCCATACTCAATCCTCAAGTTGCCATATAATATGGCACTGACTTGTCCGCACGACAAGAACTGGAGCGGCTGGAGCTCTCCCTCAAGACTATGCCCGCCGCGTCAGCGCCACCAGATAGCGTGTCGCCCTGTCACTGCCGTTGACGAAGACACAGTCTTGAGGCGCGCCGAGCTGCAGGCAGTCGCCGGCCGAAAGCTTGTGGCTCTTTCGTCCCTCGACGAAGTCGAGTTCCCCCTCCAGGACATGGATCTGCTGGTGCTGGAAGCTGAAGGCGGAGGCCGGGTAGGGGACACGCACACCCGCCGGCAAGACCACCTCGATCAGTTCGAGTTGTCCGCCATTGGTGGGTGAGAGTGTGCGGCGCGAATAGCCCGTCTCAGGATCGATCCAGACCGGCTGGTCGCTCCGCCTGGCCAGGCGGTCACCCTCGCGTTCCGCCATGGCGAGCAGCACCGAAAGCGGCAGTCCGAAGGCGCCCGACAGCCGGCCAAGGACGGAGGCCGTCGGGCTCGCCTCGCAGCGCTCCACCTTGCTGATCATCGCCTTGGAAACACCGGAGCGCGCCGATAGCTCGGCAAGCGACCATGACCTGATGTCGCGTTCTGCCCGAATGCGCGCCGCAATTGCCCGCGCCTGCCGTCCCTCGTCATAGCCGTCAGCCAGTCTTGTGGTCTCGGTCATTTGCGCCCTTGCCAAAACGGTCCTGCGCGTCTTCTATAGTGGACGAAAGAATACGATAGAGGATGCGGCATTGGCAAGTCGTGGGCTTGTCTTGCCATGGCTGGGGGAACCGACATGACACGCGAGATCCGTTTCAATGCTTTCGACATGAACTGCATCGGGCATATCCAGCAGGGCCTTTGGTCCCATCCGCGCGACCGCTCGATGGAATACAACAGCCTCGCCTATTGGACCGATTATGCCAGGCGCCTGGAGGCCGGCCTCTTCGACGGCATCTTCCTCGCCGATGTCGTCGGCATTTATGACGTCCTGAGCGGCAGCCCGGCGCCGGCGCTGCGCGGTGCCGTGCAGGTGCCGGTCAATGACCCGATGATGCTGGTTCCGGCCATGGCTTCGGTGACCCGCCATCTCGGCTTCGGTGTCACCGCCAATCTCACCTACGAACAGCCCTTCCTGTTTGCACGCCGCATGGCGACGCTGGATCACCTGACCGGTGGGCGTATGGGCTGGAACATCGTCACCGGCTATCTCGACAGCGCGGCCCGCGCCATTGGCCTCGACGGCCAGATGGCCCATGACGACCGCTATGATCTCGCCGACGAGTATATGGACGTCGTCTACAAGCTCTGGGAGGGAAGCTGGGAGGACGGTTCCGTCGTGGCCGACAAGGCCGCGATGGTCTATGCGGATCCCTCCCGCGTCCACCCCGTCCACCATCATGGAAAACAATACCGGGTGGACGCCTATCATCTTTGTGAGCCCTCGCCGCAACGCACGCCGGTGCTCTACCAGGCCGGCTCCTCGCCGCGCGGACGCCAGTTTGCAGCCACCCATGCCGAATGCGTTTTCGTCAACGGCCAGAAGAAGGAGGGCGTGCGCGAGATCGTCACCGATATCAGGGCGAGGGCCGAAGGCTTCGGTCGAAAGGGCGACGACATCAAGGTCTTCCTCGGCGCCACCATCGTCACCGGTCGCACCGAGAAGGAGGCGCGTGACAAGTTCGAGGATTACAGGCGTTACGTCAGTTCAGAGGCTGCACTCACCCATGCGGCCGCTTCCATGGGCATCGATTTCGACAAATTCGACATGGACGAACCGGTCGAGACGGGCAAGAGCCAGGCGATCACCTCCAACATCAAGGCCATGGACCGCGCTGCCGGTCCTCAATGGACCAAGCGTAAGCTGATCGAGCAGATGGTGCTTGGCAGCCGCCAGCCGCCGCTGGTCGCCTCGGCCGATCAGGTCGTGGATTGGTTGGTCGACTGGGTCGAAGACACCGGCGTCGACGGCTTCAATCTCTCCCGCACGGTCGTGCCGGAATGCTTCGACGATATCATCGAACTCGTCGTCCCGCGCCTGCAGGAGCGCGGTCTCTACAAGACGGAATATCGCGACGGACCGCTTCGCGAAAAGCTCTTCGGTCAACCCCGCCTGACGGAGCGCCATATCGCATCTACCCACCGGCAACGATAGGGCAGAGATCTCCTTATTTCCGCTTATGTAAGCTGTCGGTCCCGGCCAGCCGGTCGCCTTGCTCACCCCGCTGCGGGAATGATAGCCTGCCGCCCGATGAGGGGACATGGAAGCCATCCGCGACAGATGGATCCCGGGGAGGGCTGATTGAAAATCGCAGTCGTGAGAAACCCGATTGCGGGAGGCCGTTCGGGTCAGAAGCAGTGGGCGCCCTTGCTTGCCGCTCTCCGCAACCGGTTCCCGGACATTGAGATCCACGAGAGTCGCTCCGGCGGCGATGCCCGCCGACTGGCCCGTGAATTGGCCGCCGGCCCCTGTGATCTCATTCTGGTGGCGGGCGGCGACGGCACGATCAGCGATGTCGTCGATGGCGTGCTAAGTTCTTCCCGCCCCGACATGCCGCTCGCCTTCCTGCCAATCGGCACGGGCTGCGATTTCATCCGAAACTTCAACCTGCCGCCCGATCCGGCAGCCCTCGCCGAGCACATCGCAAGTGCGCCGCTTCGCCGGATCGACGCCGGTCTCCTGATCTCGCGCGATGCGGCAGGCACCGAGCAGCGCCGCCACTTCGCCAACATCACCAGTGTCGGCATTTCCGGCGAGATCGTCGAAGCCGTCAATGCGCCCGGCCGGGCACGCATCCTGAACGGCCCGCTGCGTTTCCTCGTTCATTCGGCGCTCGCCATCCTGCGCTACCGGCCTTATGATTTCGACGTGCTGGTCGACGGCATGCTGGTGCATCAGGGGCGGCTCGCCCTGGTCGCGATCGCCAACGGCGCATGGTTCGGCGGCGGCATGCACATCACACCCGAGGCCCATGTCGCCGATGGCCGGTTCGAGGTGGCGGTGATGCGCGAGGAGAAGGTGCTCGGCCTGCTGAATTTGCTGGGCCGCCTGCACAAGGCCGGCCATGTCGGCCATCCGCTCCTCAGCTTTCACAAGGCAAGACGCGTGGAGGTGAGGCCGCGGGATCCGTCACGTTTTCCGGTCGATGTCGACGGAGAGACCCCGATCCGGGGTGGCTTCGCCGCCGAAATCCTGCCCGGGGCGCTGACGGTCAGGACGTGATCTAAGAGCCGGCTCGGCTCAGAACACGCCTTCCCATTCCGCCATGGCGGCGATCACGCCCGGCAGGTCCTGCATGCGCGCGATGACTGTTTCAGCACCCGCATCGGTCAGCTTGTCGGCATGCGAGGGATAGGTATGCGACGCGCCGGTGAAGCCGACGACGCGCATTCCGGCCTCGCGGGCCGCATGCACGCCGTGAACGGAATCCTCGACCACGATGCACTTGGCCGGGCTGACGCCGAATTGTGCTGCGCCGTGCAGGAAGATATCCGGCTTCGGCTTGACCCTGTCAGCACCGAGATCCTTGGCCGAATAGATATGCGGCGCAAAGAATTCCTTGAGCCCGACCTTGCTCAGCATCATGTCGAGGCGTTGCGAAGAGGAGTTCGAGCAGATGCAGCGCGGCCCGGCGATGCGCGACAGCGCATATTGCACGCCCTCGATTGCCTTGACTTCACGCGCGAGCCGCTGGTCGAGCAACTGTTCCGACTTGTCGATCAGGCTCGCCGACAGGGGAATGTCGACCTCCTTTTCGATCGACAGCAGGATGTTCTTCCAGGTCATGCCGGCAAAACGTTCGCCCATTTCCTCGACCGAGATCGGATAGCCCGCCTCGGTCAGCAGCTTGGATTCAACCTTGGCCGCGATGATCTCGGAATCGACGAGCACGCCGTCGCAGTCGAAAAGGGTGAGGTCGAAGCCGCTCATGGAAACATCCGTCATGTGGTCCAGGGAAGGTCGCTCCCTACACGATCGGGAGGGCGAGGACAATCGCATGTCATGCATGGCTGGCCTGTTGGCGGATCGGAGATCTGAAGGCGAGGGCTCAAGCCTCGGCCATGGCCAGCAAGACCGCTTCGAAATCCTGGGGGTAGCGCTTCAGCCCACCCGCCTTTTCCATCATGTCCGCAAGCCAGATCCCATCGGCGGCGAGCCGTACGGCAACGAATCTCGGATCACAATCCGTCTCGGCATGCCGTGCCATGCGGTCGTCGAGCCAGGCCGACCAGAGTGAACGTAACGCCGGCTCCGAGACGATCGCAACGGACAGGGCGCCCCAGAGGCTCCGCTCGCCGAGCAGCCGATCCGAGAAGCAGGCCCGCACATAGGCTCGTGTAAAACGCCCGCGCGACGCGGGATCTCCCGCCAGCGTCCGATCGATCTCCTGATCCATCTTGTCGAGCAAATCCGAAAAGACGGCGGCGAGCAGCGCCTGTTTGCTGTCAAAGTGATGCAAGAGCCCACCCTTGGTGACCCCGGCCCGTGTTGCCACCGCCTGGATGGTGATCGCGGCGGCCCCGTCTTCCGCCGCAATCTGGGCCGCGCAATCGAGCAGGGCCCGTCGCACCTGCTCGGGCTGCTTCTTGCGATGATAGCCGGAGGATGCGCCGTCTATGGGTGAGGGAGCGCCCGCCATCAGTGCGACACCGTGCTGGAGAGGGTGTTCATCACGATCACGCCCGTGACGATCAACGCGATTCCGGCAAGCGCTGCGAGATCCAGGCTCTGCTTCAGATAAAAGACACTGATCAGCGCGGTCAGCACGATCCCGAGCCCGCCCCACATGGCATAAGCGATGCCGAGCGGCATGCCCTTCAGCGCCTGGGACAGGAGATAGAAAGACGCGACATAGAACATGACCATGCCCGCCGTCGGCAAGAGCTTGGTGAACTGCGCCGACTTCTGCAGCAGCGTGGTGCCGATGACTTCGAGCACGATCGCGGCAGCAAGCGCGCCATAGGCGGTGAGGGCGGGGGACATGGCGCGGCTCCAAGGATGAGTTTGTCTCTTAAGATACCATACGGTCGGTTTCTTTTCAAGATCCTCTCGCTCTCGCTGGCGTCCGGTCAGTCGGGCAGGGGAAACGCCGCCAGAAACTGCCGCTCGCCTTCCGGCGAAAACCGGATGATCCGGCTGTCTTCCACCCGCCGTGCATGGCCTCGTTCCAGAAAATTCGAGAGCAGCGCCGCCCCGAGCGTACCGGCGAGATGCGTGCGCCGCTCGCTCCAGTCCAGGCAGGCGCGGCAGAGTGGCCGCCGTTTGGCCCGATGGCTGCCAATGTCGAGCCCTCGGTCCCGCAGCAGGCTCTCCCCTTCAGGCGTCAGTGTCAGTGCCTCGTCCTCCGCCCGGATCGCCCCTTGCGCCACCAGACTGTCCAGCATGCGCACGCCATAGTCTCCGGCGAGGTGATCATAACAGATCCGCGCCTTGCGCAGTTCCGGCTCCTTCGGCCCGGTGCGGTGGCGAAGGTGCCCTCGACTTGCCGAAAAGCTCATCAGGCTCTCGATCATTGCGCCGACATGGCCATCGGCCAAAGCGAAATAGCGATGCCGCCCCTGCTTGCGCTGGGAGAGCAGTCCGCCCTCTTCGAGTTTCGACAAATGTGAACTCGCCGTCGGCAGCGTCACCCCGGCCGCCCCCGCCAGTTCCGTCGCCGTCAATGCCTTGCCACCGATGAGCGCGAGCAGCATGTTCGAGCGTGCCGGATCGCCGATCAGCGACGCGATGCGTGCAATGTCCGGTCCTTCCGCCATCGTCTTCTCCCTGTTGCCTCGCCCCAGTCTCTGTCCCCAGTGTAGCGAATGCTTCGATCCCGGTCGAACTGTCGAGGGTGAAAAAAGCGCCGGCAAAACTTCGACGCCGATCGAAGCATCACGCATGTCGATCATGGCAAGACCCACCTCGCAAGAAACGAGGAACCCTCATGATCACCTGCATCATCCGCTATCGCATCGATCCCTTCGGTCGTGACGATTTCGCTACCTATGCCCGCAACTGGGGCGAGGCCATCCCGCGCTGCGGCGCCGATCTCGTCGGCTATTTCGCCCCGCATGAAGGGTCTGCGACCACCGCCTACGGCATCTACAACATCGAAAACCTCGCCGCTTACGAGGCCTATCGCTTGAAGCTGGCCGCCGATCCTCTCGGCAAGGCCTACTATGAGTTCGCGAAGAACGCCCGTTTCATCCTGGAGGAGGACCGGCTCTTCCTGAAAAATGTTTCCCACCCGCCATCCTGGAAAGTCCAGCCATGATCGCCGTCCTCTTCGAGGGGACACCCTTCATCGGCGAGCGTCACCGCTATCTCGATCTCGCCGGCGAGCTGCGCGCTCAGCTGGAAGCCGCCGACGGTTTCGTCTCCGTCGAGCGCTTCGAGAGCCTGACGACGCGCGGCAAGCTCTTGTCGCTCTCCTTCTGGCGCGACGAGGAGGCCGTGCGCCGTTGGCGCGAAACCGAAGAACACCGCGCGGCCCAAACGGCCGGCCGCGGCGGCGTCTTCGCCGCCTATCGCCTGCGCGTCGCCGAGGTCTTGCGCGACTACGGCCTTAACGATCGCACCGAAGCGCCGGAGGACAGCCGGGCGCGGCATGGATGAGGGGGAAGGCTTTGGCAGAGGGCTTCGACACCGGCCTCCCTCGACAAGCCGCCACCTGCTGACTATGCAGGAACCCATGCCCAAGACGCGCGACGATTCAGGTCAGGACACGATAGCGAGCCGCATCAGCCGCGCGCTGGCGGAGCGCATCATCCATGGTGAACTCGTGCCCGGATCGCGCCTCGCCCAGGACCATATCGCGGAAGAATTCGGCGCAAGTCATGTCCCCGTGCGTGAGGCCTTCCGCCGGCTGGAGGCGCAAGGCCTCGTCGTCAGCATTCCCCGTCGCGGCGTGCGCGTCGCAAGCTTCGACCTGAAGCAGGTGCGTGAAGTCGCCGAAATGCGCGCCGCCCTCGAAGTGCTGGCGCTGCGCCATGCAGCCCCCAACCTAACGCCCGATGTGCTCGCCGCTGCCGAAGAGGCCGCCGCCGATGCCGACGCCGCCCGGGACGTGCAGACCTGGGAGGAAGCCAACCGCCGCTTCCACCGCTTGATTGTCTCCACCTGCGGCATGCCACGTCTGCTCTCCGTCATCGACGACCTCCACGCTGTCTCCGCCCGCTTCCTCTTCGTCGCCTGGCGCGCCACCTGGGAAGCCCGCACGGACCATGACCACCGCGCCATTCTCGAAGCCCTGAAATCCGGCGATGCCGCGGAAGCCGCCCGCATCCTCGAGCGCCACGTCCAGTGGATCGGCCGCGCCCCCATGCCGGTGCCGGGAAGGGCCGAGACCGAGGGATTTGCCATCGTCGGGTAACACCCCACCTCCCCCTTGAAGGGGGGCGCCGGAAAGCGGCCCGTGGGGGTGACGCTTTCGGCCTTGCCGATTAGCGCGAGGCACGGGTAGCCCGGTTCCCACCTCTCCCGATGTGGGAGAGGTTGCAAAATCGAAGGTTTAGGTGAGCGAAAGCCACCTAAACTTCAGATTTTGCTGGTGAGGGGATCGGTGCTGCGGGCACGATGTGACCGACCCCCTCACTTGCGATTTCTGATGTTTAGGCGGCTCGCGCTCGCCTAATTCATCGAAATCGCTTTCTCCCCCACCAAGGGGGAGATGGGCATCGCGCAAGAGACAACCGCCCCTCGTCCGCCTGCCGGCACCCCATCCCTCGGGGAGAGGGTAGGATGAGGTGCGTGGCCCTATTTCTCAACGTAAATTTATAGATAAAATTTCGAGCAATCCATCAAGTTGTACCACTATCAGCAAATTCGACGCCCGATCTGACAATCATCTCACGAAATTCCTACATTCTCACCTTGGCACTCGCCGATTCCATAGATAAAAGACTCGGCGTCATATAAAACTATCTATAAAATGGAGATTGCCCATGACGTCCATTCTCGCGCCCTCCGCCCGCGGTTTCGATCCGCTCGGCATAGCCGGCCGTTCGCTTCCCATGCAGGCCGCTCTTCTCCTCTTCGGCACGGGCGTGCTCGCACTCGCCTCGCAGATATCAGTGCCCATGGTGCCGGTACCGATCACCCTGCAGACCTTTGCGCTGACCATGATCGGCGTGCTCTATGGCTGGCGCCTGGGTGCCCTGACCGTGCTTGCCTGGCTGGGTGAGGCGATGATGGGGCTTCCTGTTCTCGCCAATGGTGGTGGCGGTCTCGCCCCCTTCGTCGGCCCGACGGCAGGCTACCTCGTTTCCTTCCCGATCATCGCGGCCCTTGCAGGCTACCTTGCCGAAAAGGGCTGGACGGGTGAGCGCGTGGTCAAAAGCGTTGTCGCGCATCTGTCCGCCAACATCCTGTGCCTCGTGATCGGCGGTGCCTGGCTCGCTTGGCTCATGGGTGCCGAAAAGGGCCTGGCGCTGGGCGTCACACCCTTTATCTTGGGTGCCGTGCTCAAATCCGCGCTTGCCGCTGCTCTGCTGATGGCGCTTGCCCGCGGCAAGGCAAAACCGCTCGACCTCTGAGACCTGAAATCCGGCTGATACAAAGCATGACCGTCCGGCTCCGCGCCCACCACCTGCTCTGCATGCTGACTTATGTCGGCAAGGGCTATTCTCCTGCCTTCGTGGAAAACTACGAGGCGATTGCCGCCCGTCTGTCGGTCGGCGAGGAGATCGAGCTTGTGGCGGGGCCGGACGATATCTGCGGCCCGCTCTCCGCCGATCCCGATGCCCATTGCCACCGGGAAAGCGTCGTCGATCGCGATCGGGCGGCCGCGGACGCTGTCGCCCGCTTGCTCGGCAGCCCTGTTTCGCCCGGGGTCCGTATCGCACCGACCGCTGCACTGCTCTCCCGCCTCAGAAAGACCTTCGCCGCAGGCGCGATCCGCACGGCCTGTTCGGGCTGCGAATGGTCGGAGCTTTGCGATGGCGTCGCCGATGGCGGCTTTGCCGGGGCGCGGGTCCTGCCGTCACGCCGGACTTAGGTCACAGTTCGCGCAGTGCCGCGATCGGCCCTCTCACCCGCACGACGAGACCGGTCGGCGCATAAGTAATGCTCGCCTGGCCGCTGATATAGCCGACCAGGGCCTTCTCGATCATGCGTGAGCCGAAGCCTTTGCGCTCCGGCACCACCACGGCCGGCCCACCGCTTTCGCTCCACAGAAAGTGCAGCTCCGGTGCGCCGTCCTCAGGCTCCACGGACCAGGAGATCGCAATCTTGCCCTCGGCATTCGAGAGCGCGCCGTATTTCACCGCATTGGTCATCAACTCATGCAGCGTGAGCGCAAAGGCGATGCTGCTCTTGGAGGAGAGTTGCACGTCCGGCCCGCTTACGTCGATCCGACCGGGGTCCTGGGTCGAGATGATCGGCTCGATGAGCTGCAGAAGCGTCGTCGATACCTGGTTGCGGCTGATGAACAGATCCTGTGCGTGGCTGAGGGCATGCAGTCGCTCCAGAAAGGCAAGCCTCGAGGTCGCCATGTCGCTGTCGTTGCGCAGCGTCTGGTTGGCGAGCGACTGTACGAGCGCCAGAATGTTCTTGATCCGATGCGAGAGTTCGTTGCGCAGCAGTTCCTGCTCCGTCTCGAAGTTCTTGATTGCCGTGATGTCACGCGAAACCGACAGAATGCTCTCGACGCTGCTGTCCTCCCCAAAGATGGGGCTGACCTTCACGTCCCAGAAGCGCCGGTTTCCCTTTGCCGTCTCGGCGAAGCCCGTGAAGCGGGACTCCCGGCCGTCGCGCGCGGCCTGGATGGCGGCAAGGGCCGCGATATTGCCTTCATCGCGCCAGAAATCCGGCCAGGGACAACCCTTGATGGCGCCGAAATCTTCGACCTCCATCACCCGCTGTCCGCCGTCCGTCATGTACTGCAGGCTGCCGTCCAGGCCGATGATCTTGATGCAGTCGTCCGACGACGCAAGCGCTGCAGCAATGAAACGAGGATCGTGGCTCTTGTGTAGGGACATCTATTTCCAGCCGGCTATTCCGGGTTTTTCTGATTGAATATTTCCCGTGCGTCAACGCGATTTGCACGGCGGCAGATTTAGGTTCGCCTTTTCTTCGTTCACGCTGCAGAATGATCACAGCATTCCTTCGGTTCCACCGTGGCACACCGGAAGATCTTAGGCATGGTTGGCTCGGAGCAGTTTCCATGATCACCCTCGACATCCTGCGCCAGATCATTCTCGCCTTGCCGACCACGGAGGAGACCACCTCCTGGGGCCATCCGTCCTTCAAGGTCAACGGCAAGGCCATGCTGTTCTGGAATCCGACCCATGACTGCCCGGTCTTCAAGGTACCCTTCGAGGAACGCGACCATCTGATCGAGATGGACCCCGACACCTTCTTCACCACCGACCACCACCGCCCGCACCCCATGGTGCTCGCCCGGCCCGGTCGGCTCAATCCCGAATGGGCGCGGGAAAACCTCACGCGCGTCTGGCGGGCGCAGGCGAAGAAGGCGGTGGTGAAAGCCTGGGATGCGGAGCGGTGAGCCTGCTCGCCCTCGCCGAAGCCGGAGACGCCTACGACCATCCCGGAATTCAGTCAATCGCCCGCAACAGCGCGAAACCTCGCGCGATCGGGTTCTGGTTGGCTCGCTCGCAGCCTTCAAGGACGCGGGTCGCAACGGCTCGAAGACTCCACCCGTGAAAAATTTCGGTCGGTTCGAAATGGCTGCCACGGCCCAAGAGCTATTCAGATGCCTCATGCATGCCAAGTTGCTTCACGGCGTAAATCTGTAAGATCATCTGCTGCAAACTGATATTCCGTAATGTGGTGATGTCGGGATTGTAGCCTCGTGACGTCAAGATATGGCGCGCCATGATCATTAGGCTCGAATTCGAATAAAAGTATTGAAGGGAATTTTCACTAAGTATACTTTTGTGAAGGTGCCGGGTTTGGTGCAAATGAGGGTGAGGCCATGAGGAGCATTCGGCGTTCATTTCGATATATTGTTGGATATTTGAGATACCACATCCAAAATATCCGCCTTTCTCCGCCGCGAATCTTAAGTGTGGCGCTAAGCGCGCTCGGCATCGGGACGGCAGTGAGGGAGCTTAACGAGGAGATAAAGTTTTGGCCAACTGTTGCAGTTTGCTCAGTGGTTCTGGCGCTGTATTTGTATCTGATCGTCCGCAACCCAATTCAGCTCAACGCGGATGAATTTCCCAAAGACTTGAGATTTAGAGCATTGGTTCCTCCTACGGCAAATCAACAAAATCGAATTGCTGAAGCGTGCGCATATTTTGGTGATAGTGCCATAGATCCGGTTCAAGGTGTAATAGCCAGCGAATCTGATGCGTTCTCGACAGTAGCGGTAAGCGACTACAAGGGCCGGGAGGTAGGTTTCGCGGACTATTATGCATACAGGCGCGAAGATGCAGTTAGATATATTCGTGGTGAAATCGGTAAGGCGGATTTTTTTTCGAGATACTATCTTCCTCACCCGGCAGCTAGGGATGCAGACACGTTATACATATCAACATTGTTCAGGTATGACCATATATCTGACAGATCTGCTTATGGAGTTAAAGAAACTGCTATATTGGCATGGTGTTTATTCAAGCTTATCGAAGTCGCGCAAAGAGAACCTAAAGACGGTTGGCTTCTGGTCACAGCAGGCGGATCATCCGCGGGGGAGAGGCTGATCAAGCACTTCAAGTTTGCCGAAACTGGTCAGCGCGATCCCGATGGGAACAAGATATTTACAAGGGACAATGTTACGCTGGAGCAGATAAGAAACGAGATTGGAAGATACTCGTATATAGGCGATCTTGTGATTTTCAATGTCGCAGGGCTCTCGCCGACTTGAAGCTTTTTCTTAGAGCGGTGCGCGTTGCCCCTCAGGCCGGTGAAATGGAACATCTTGCACCGCGCGAATTGGACGAGATTGCACCGACGAATGTTCGCCTTTGCAATCTCACGGCAAACTCCTACCCCCGCACAAAATTTCACCGCCTCTTCACCCTTCGGTAACCAACTTCGGTAACCATAAGCCTCACATCCCGTGCTGCGTCAGCGTAAGAGTGAGTAACCAATGGCTTCTGTATTTCCGATTGCCGAACTCCGCCGTTCGTCCGACCCGCTGGCCTGGGTCGACAGCATCATCAAGGGCGATTGCGTCTCCGCTCTCGAAGCCCTTCCCGACAAATCCGTCGATGTCATCTTTGCAGACCCGCCGTATAACCTGCAGCTCGGTGGCGCGCTGCACCGCCCCGACCAGTCGGTCGTCGATGCCTGCGACGACGAATGGGACCAGTTCGCCTCGTTCGAAGCCTATGACGCCTTCACCCGTGCCTGGCTGCTCGCCTGCCGCCGCGTTTTGAAGCCGACCGGCACGATCTGGGTGATCGGCAGCTACCACAACATTTTCCGCGTCGGCGCGACGCTGCAGGACCTCAACTTCTGGATCCTCAACGACATCGTCTGGCGCAAGACCAACCCGATGCCGAACTTCAAGGGCCGCCGTTTCCAGAACGCCCATGAAACCATGATCTGGGCCTCGCCCGATCCGAAGGCCAAGGGCTACACCTTCAATTACGATGCGATGAAGGCGTCGAACGACGACGTCCAGATGCGTTCCGATTGGCTCTTCCCGATCTGCTCGGGCGGCGAGCGGCTGAAGGGCGACGACGGCAAGAAGGTCCATCCTACCCAGAAGCCGGAAGCCCTGCTCGCCCGCGTCATCATGGCGTCCACCAAGCCCGGCGACATCGTGCTTGATCCCTTCTTCGGTTCCGGCACGACGGGGGCTGTTGCCAAGCGCCTCGGCCGTCATTTCGTCGGCATCGAGCGCGAGCAGGATTATATCGACGCAGCCTCGGCCCGCATCGCCGCCGTCGAGCCTTTGGGCAAGGTCGAGCTGACCGTCCTGACCGGCAAGAAGGCCGAACCCCGCGTCGCCTTCAACGTGCTCCTGGAAGCAGGCCTCGTGAAGCCCGGCCAGGTCCTGACCGACATCAAGCGCCGCCACTCCGCCATCATCCGCGCCGATGGCACGCTGACGGCAAATGGCGAGGCCGGCTCCATCCACCGCGTCGGTGCCCGCGTCCAGGGTATGGATGCCTGCAACGGCTGGACCTTCTGGCATGTTGAAGAGAAGGGCGCGCTGAAGCCGATCGACGACCTGCGCTCGGTCATCCGCAGCCGTATGGGCGGCCTGGAATAGGCTGTTTCGATCCATCACGGACTGGCGCGTCTCCGCGCGCCGGTACACCCAGGATAAAATGTTAGAATAACATCATATATTTGTGATCAGCTTCGAGCAAGTCGAAGCTCTTAATCGAGCTGAATTCGATCTTTCGGGGTCGATCTGGCGCGGGCAGGGGTCCGCCAACTCCACCCGCGCCAGTGCCTCAATCTCAGCGGTGTTCTGACCGTCGCGGCTGTTCCCCCTCTTCAAATGTCTTCACCCCTCTCGATGTGGGCAGAATGGCCAGTACGGTCCATGCGACCGAAATCCATGCCGGGTGACAGGAAACACTTGATCAGGGTTGGCGATCACGCCACCATTCGATCCGGTGGCAGGCCATTGGCGGAATGCCCGGTCAGAGGTGCTTCATGGTCCGGATATCCGCGCAATTGTTTGCCATTCTCGCGCTCGCGCTGTTAGGCTCCGTTGACGACAGTTCCGCGGAGACTTGTCCGGCCCTGGAGGGCTTTGCACCGCTCGAGGCCATGGGGGTCTATGACGGGGCCTGCCTGTACGGTGCAGAGGACGCTGGCTTTACCCGCTTCGATCTGCCCGTCGGCCCGATGAAGGGCGGGGCGCCGACCGAACTCAAGCCGGTCGAGGGCCAACTGCAGCGCCGGCTCTATGTCGCTCCCGAAGGTGCTAGTGCCGCCGATGTCTTTCTGAATTATCGCACCGCTCTGCTGGGGGCCGGTTTTTCGAGCCTGTTCGAATGCGCCGGGCGAAGCTGCGGCAGCAACAATGCGCTGCTGGGCAAGCTGATCATCTATCCGGCAGACCGAAAACTCCGCAATCTGGGCTCAGCATCCGAGTTTGCGCTCTATATCAAGGATGGCGAGCATTACATGGCAGCCGTATCAGCCGATGGCACGCGCCATGTGGCGCTGTATGTGGCGCAGAACCAGAAAGCCCCGCTTTCCGGAAATGCATCCGAGCGTGCGGCCGTGCATCTGGATCTCGTCACTGCGGCTGCCCTCGAAACTCGCATGATCGATGCCGCAGCCATGGCCAAGGGCATTTCGGACGAGGGCCATATCGCCCTCGACAATGTCTATTTCGACTTCGGCACCGCAAACCTGTCGCCGGAAGCGGCACCCGCTATCGCCGAAATGGCAAAGCTGCTGACCTCGAACCCGGGGCTGATGGTCTATATCGTCGGCCATACGGATTGGGTCGGCGATGCCGAGACGAACCTGTCGTTGTCACAAAAGCGGGCACAAGCGGTCATGGCAGCGCTAGTGTCGGCAGGCATCTCGAAAGAACGCCTCGCCGCCGCCGGAATGGGCATGCTGGCGCCGCGCGCCAGCAACCAAACGGAGCCGGGCCGCGCCATGAACCGCCGCGTGGAACTGGTCGAACGACCCGGCTGAGGGAGAAGCGGCCCCGCGTCGGCGGCGCGCGCCATTCGCCTTGCGTTCAGGTGATCAGAGGCTGACGCCCAGCCCCTGCAGATCTGCCTTAAGCTTTTCCGCCCCGGTGAAATGCACAGCCTGCCATCCGGCAGCGCGCGCCCCTTCGACATTCGGCAGACTGTCATCGATGAATACCGAATGCGCCGGCGAGAGATCGAAATCCGTGACATGCCGCTCATAGATCGCCACATCAGGCTTGATCAGGCCGACCTCGCCAGAGACAGTGACTCCGCGCGGCAGGTTGAGGAAGGGATACATCTGCCGCGCTTCGGAAAACGTGTCGGCGGCAAAATTGGTCAGCATGGTCACGTCGCGGCCGGCATCGATCAGCCCGGTCATGATCGCGACGCTGTCGTCATAAGCATGCGGCACCATCTCGGCCCAGTGTTTCCGGAAGGCGCGGATATGCGCTTCCTTCTCCGGAAACTCTGCGATCAGCAGCGCCTCGGCATCGGCCCAGCGGCGGCCACGATCCTGTTCGATGTTCCAGTCGTGGGTGCAGACCCGCGCGAAGAAATCCGCCCGCTCCTGCGGGTCGGGAATGATCCGCGAGAACGGCAGGTTCGGATCGTAATGGATCAGCACCTTGCCGATGTCGAAGACGATATGGCGGATTTCGGTCATGTCTTAGCCCTTGAGTGTTGGAAAGGCGGTTGGAATAGCCGCCGCAATTGCCTTCTTCATGACAGTCGGCAGCGCTTGTCCATCAAGTTCGGTGACGGGTACCCAGAAACCGTGATGATCAGGTGGTGTGTCGATCGGTCCGACGCGGAAGATCGAGAGCCGGAGCTCGAAATGTGTGAAGACATGGGAGATGCTGCCCGCCACCTGCCAGTCGGCCGGGAAGGGCGCGGCATCCACGCCGGTCTCGCCGTCCTGCCGTGAGGTCCAGTCCGTCGTCGGCACTTCCGTCATGCCGCCGAGCAATCCGCTCTCGATCCGCTTGCGCAGAAGAAGCCGCCCGTCGCGATCCACCGCAATGAAGGCCGCGCCCAGCCGCACCGGTTTGGCCTTCTTGGCCGCTTTCACCGGAAAGCGCTCCGGCTCGTCGGTGGCGAGCGCCACGCAGACGTCGTTGAACGGACAGAGCGCGCAGGCCGGCCTTTTTGGCGTGCAGATTGTAGCGCCCAGATCCATCATCGCCTGGGCAAAATCTCCGGGTCGGTCCGTCGGCGTCAGCTCGGCTACCTTCGCCTTCATCGCAGGCTTGGAACCGGGGAGCGGCGCGTCGATCGCAAAGAGGCGCGATATCACCCGCTCGACATTGCCGTCCATCACGGCCGAGGGCCGATTGAAGGCGATCGCAGCAACGGCTGCAGACGTATAGTCGCCGATGCCGGGCAGGGCTCTGAGGCCCTCTTCCGTATCGGGAAAGACTCCACCATGCTCGAAAGCCACGGCCTCCGCGCATTTCTTCAAGTTGCGGGCGCGGGCGTAATAGCCGAGCCCCGCCCAGGCGGCCATGACATCCTCGTTCGGTGCTCCCGCAAGATCCGTGACTGTCGGCCAGCGCGCGATAAACTTGGCGAAATACGCCTTCACCGCCGCAACCGTCGTCTGCTGCAGCATCACTTCCGACATCCAGATGTGGTAGGGATCGGGCTTCACGCCCCGTTTCGCTGCGGCCGGAGAGATCCGCCAGGGAAGCTCCCTGTGATGCCGGTCATACCAGACGAGAAGGACGGCGCTCATTTCTTGCTTCATTGGTTGAACGGCAACCCCGATGCGGTTAGACCGGGCGCGGACGGTAAAGGCCCGTCAGTGATGCTCCGGAGACCCCATGCAGCTACAGTCCCCCGCCCTCGGGCGCAATACGATATTGGCTCTCTTCGCCATTCTGAGCCTGTCGGCCATGGACAATGCCGTGCTGCATCTGACCTACATTGCCACTGCAAGCCTTGCGCTGATCTACATGGTGGCGGGAGCTTTGAAGCCGAGACTGGACGGTGCCATCGGCTTGTTCGTCACTCTCTCGGCTATCTATTTCTTCGTTCAGCTCGTCTATTTTCTCCTGCACTACAGGACCTATTTCCCCACGACCGGCAATGAGTGGAGCCAGCCGCTCAAACACATCATCTTCCTGCTGCCGTTTTTCGTCGCCGCACGGCTGGCTGTGGCGCCGGGTGACAGCCTCCTACGCACAGTGTGGATCGCCTCGGCCGCTTGGGGCCTCGTGACGCTTCCCTTCGTGCTTTATCAGGGGCTCATCCTCGACATGCGGGCAGAAGCTGGAACCGGCAACGCAATTCCCTTTGCAGCGATGGGGGCGATCTTCTCCAGCTTCGCTCTCCTGGGGCTTAATGATCCCGACAAGCGCTACAGATGGTTGGCTGCCGCAGGCTTCTGCGCAGGCTTTCTCTGCGTTCTCTTCTCGCAGACGAAGAGCATCATGCCGGTGCCGATTATCGGACTTGCGCTCTTCTGGCTGTTCTTTCTCCGCAGCCGCATGACCATCTGGCAACTCTGCGCCGTCTCAGTGGGTGTTCTGGTTCTGGCCGGATTGGGTGTCTATGTCTCTGACAGCTGGCACCGCTTCGCCGATCTCTGGGCCGTCTATGTCGAGCAGGACAACACGGCCGCGCTCGGTGATTCCTATACCCAGCGGCTGACCATGTGGTCGCATGGCCTCGGAGGCGTCCTGGAGGCACCCTTCGCCGGCCATGGCTTCCAGAACCGGCGCCATTTCATCGGCCTCCTGGGCTACGACTACAATCACTGGCACAATGGCTTCATCACCGCCGCTTTCGACAATGGCATTCCCGGTCTCGTGATCATGGCCTTGCTGCTTCTGTCTCCCGTCTGGATTGCCTGGCGCTGTCAGCCGGATGCATTGTACCGCCCGCGCTTGTTCATGGCGATCATGCTGGTCTTCGTGTATGTATGGGGTGGCATGGTGAACCAGATCTTCGGCCACGCCATCTACAACGCCCTTTTCCTCTGGGTCGGGCTGGTGATTGCCGTATCGGCCACGCCGAAAGCGAGTGACGATGTCGAAGGATCAGCCTAGCCGCTACGGCGCGAACCAGATCGCCGAGATCGCCAACGGGATCGTCGATCCCGTTCTGGCGCGGCGTGCCGGCATCAACACGGCTCTCCTCGGCTCCTGGGAGGACATCGTCGGGGAGAATTTCGCCGATTGCACGCGGCCCGAAAAGATCGCCTGGCCGCGCCGCTCCGATCTGCCGGAGGATGGCGGCCACCGCCCGGGTGTGTTGACGATCGCCTGTGAGGGTGCCCGCGCGCTCTTCCTGTCCCACGCCCAGGGCGAGTTGATCGCCCGCATCAACGGCTTCTTCGGTTATCCCGCGATCGGCCAGGTCCGCATCGTTCAGAAGCCGGTTTCGGTCGCGAGCGTCAGGCCCCGCATCCGCAAGCTTGAAGGCGAAAAGGCAAAGCGCTTGGAAGCCATGATGGAGGGGATCGAGGATGGGAACCTCCGCCGCGCTGTCGAGCGTCTGGGTACGGCCGTGCTACAGGCAAAGCGCAAATAGGGCGTCAGACGCCTGACCCCGTTCATTGGGATCGCTTCTTCTCGATCCTTCCCCCTGATCTTGACACCTGATCCGGCCAAGTTTGGGTCGATCGCTGCGATCGCGTTGATCCCCGTCTGAGGCGGGTCTACCAGTCGTCGAACCGGGGCGTGCGACCTTCGGCTGCCAACGCCTTTCGCCGCGCCGCTTCTCTTTGCGGTCATTGCCGGCATCGATGGTCTCAGCGCCAGCATCGCTATTGCCGCCTGATCTTGCCGGCCCGCTGGCGGAAGACTTCGGCATGGGCGGAGATGTTCTCTTCCTGTCCAGCATCCTGCTGGCGTTCTGGATCGCGCTTCTCGGCATCGCAACCGCACTCACGCTCGCGTCGATACTGCCCTTCGCCGGTGAACTCTCCGGAGCCATGCCGACCTTTGTTGCCGCCGGCCTGATGATCGCGCTCGGCTTCTTGATCGTCACCTGCATCTACAATTGCGCCCGCCTCTCGGTGATCAAGGTCAATGTGCCTTTGCGCGAACGCTGGCATCATCGATCGTCCACCTGCGGAAAACAGCCCGATTTACGAAGGAGAGCAGGTGCAGGTGCTCGAGCTGCAGGAATTCCTGTTTTTCCGGAACGCGGAACAGGTGATCTCGCGCTATTGGTCCACCGCCTCTGCGCCACGACAATCGCCGAACGTCTGACGATCGCAAACCGTGTCGTCCAGGCGCTACATGAGTGAGGGGGATTATTTGCTGCTTGCCGTGAACACGCCGTCCCAGTCTTCCGGGACAGTCTCGGGAAGTTCCGCAAGCCGCTCGGCGTAGAGCGCATGCGTGCCGGACAGGGCATTTTCCGGCATTGCCAGCAGCGTCTGCAGCCTCTCCCGTGCCACGCCCAGATCGCCCGCCTGCCATGCGGCGATGAATTCGTCGTGACACTCGAGCAGTTCGCGGACCTGTCCAGAGACTTCGCCGGCCACTCCCACCAGCGCATATAGTGTCACCGGCGCCTGCCGTCCGACGACGCGCACCCGGTCTATCTTGGCAAACAGCAGGCCCGTCGTCCGCGCCCGAACCGTCTCGGTCACCAGGATCGAGACATCGTAGCGCTTGCTCATGCCCTCAACGCGGGAGGCTAGGTTGACGCTATCGCCGAGGCAGGAATAGCTGAAGCGCTGGTCCGAGCCGAGATTGCCGACACAGGCCATGCCGGTATTGAGCCCGATGCCGATCTTCAGCGCCATGCCGCTCTCGCGGTTCAGCCGCTCCAGCGCTCCGACCATGTCTAGCGCGGCGAGACAGGCCTTTTGCGGATGATCGGCGATTTCGAGCGGCGCGTTCCAGAAGGCCATTACCGCATCGCCGATATATTTGTCGATCGTCGCCTCGCGCTTCAGGAGCACGTCGGTCATCGGCGTCAGGAAGTTGTTGAGCAACCCCGTGAGTTCGGCCGGTGTCAGCTTTTCGGAAAGCGTGGTGAAGCTGCGGATGTCGGAAAAAAGGATGGTGAGCTCCCGGTCCTCGCCGCCGAGCGTGAGGCCATCAGGATTTTCCGAGAGCCGTTCGACCAGTGTCGGCGAGAGGTATCGGCCGAAGCTCTCGCGCACGAAACGCTTTTCGCGATGTGTGAGCATCAGCAGCACGGGCAGGGCCGTCAGCAGCACCGCGCCGAGCCCAGCCATTGGCAGTAGCGGATCGAAGAGTGTCAGCGCCCGTGAGAAAGCGAGCCACGAGCCACCGACAACAAGAGCTGCCAGCAGAAGCCCGGTCATGACCGAGAGGGCAGGGGTTGCGGTTGCGAGCACTAGAAGCAGCACAAGACCCGCGACCACAGCTGCCGCCCGCTCCGCGCCGATCATCCAGTCCGGCCTATGCAGGAACACGCCGCTCGCGATCTGGTCGATGATCTCGGCATGCACCTTAACACCCGCCATGGCCGGATCGACAGGCGTCGCCACGATATCGCGGAGGCCCACAGCACTCGTGCCCACCAGCAGGATGCGCCCCTGAATCTGCCCCCCGAGCGCGGCAGCCTTCGCCGGATCTAGGAGATCGGCCGCTGATATGACCGGCATGTTCGGCAGGCCGGAATAGTAGATCCAGATCTCGCCATCGGCGGAAAGCGGCACGTCGAGCGCGCCGATCCTCAGATCCGTGATCGCCGCGCCTTCTTCGGTGCCCGCCGAGCGCAGGACGAAGGAGCCCGCCTGTTGTGCGATCCGGAGCGTTTCGATCGACAGTGCAGGATAGAGTTTGTCTCCGCTTTTCGAGACGAGCGGGAAGGTCCTGATGATGTTGTCGGCCGTCGGCGGGAAGGAAAAATAGCCCATCGCGGACGCGCGCTCGGTGATTTCGGGCAGGTTCGAAAGAGCGCCCGAATAGGAGAGGAGGCGCGCGCGCGGATCGGGGCCGACAAAGGAGAAGCCGGCTTTCGGTTCGGATGCGGCGACTGACGTCTCGTTGGTGAGCGCAATCCCGAGCGCCACGGCATTCGAGGCGATGGCGTCGGCCAGCAAGACGTCCGGATCCGGCACATAGGGACCGGCCTCGATAGGGATGCCCTGACGCCGCATCTCCTCGACGAGGCGCGCCGGTGCCGTTCTGTCCGCTTCTGAAAACACGATGTCGAAGCCAATGGCAGACGCCCCGAGCCCGCCTGCCTGCGTCACGATCTCCGCCACCGTCCGCCGCGACCAGGGCCATTGCCCGAGCTTGCCGATCGAGGCCTCGTCGATATCGATGACAGCCACCGGGGGATCGCTCGCCGCGCGCGGTTTGATGACCTGATAAGCGTCGAACACCAGCGCCGTCAGCCGGAAGGCCTGCGGCGCGAGCGCCGCATGGGCGGTGAGAACGGCGACGATCGCGGCCGCGCCGACAAGCAGCACGCCGAGCTTGCGACGTTGCGACGACGACAGGCGCCGCCGCGGCGCGCGGGGCGGCGCCATCGTCTGGCGCCCCTGTGCAGGCGCTGTCACTGAGGGATGTCCGCGGTGCTCCCGGCGAAGATGCCGGTCGACGACCAATTGCCATCCGTTGCCGTGAAGTTGCCCATGATACCCTTGACCGGGTCCGTGCCGTTGGAGGCGAAGGCGCCGGTGACGCTTGTCGCAATACCGCTGCTGGAACTGCCGCTGAAAGTGGCCGTACCGCTGCCGAAGCTGACATCGGCGCTGAAGTTCTTGCTGTCATAGCCTGAGACTGCGACGGTGCCGGTTCGGGTGCCGAAGTCCATCGTCGATGTCATTGCCCCGGTGGCGATGTATTGCGCGCTGCCGTTCACGACCGTGCCGACGGCATTGCCGTTATAGGTCGCCGTGCCCGAGGTCGGGATCGCGCTGTTCTCCGGCTGCTTGCCGATGATCCAGTTGCCGAGATGGACGGTGTAGTCGATTTCGCCATAGACATTGCGGCCCCACCAGCCCCAGGTCATGAACTCGCAGGCGTCGCAGATCGCGGCGCTGTCGCCATTGTCGAAGATCTTCGCCGGCACGACGGCAGATGAGACCATGTAGGAGCCGTCTTTGGAATTGGTGCCGGCAATCAGATGGTCGGAAAGATAGCTTTTGTCGGCGTCGTCGTAAAACTCGGCGAAGTAGCTGCCGCTGCCGGTGCTGATACTGCCCTCGAAGGTGCCCTTTGCAGTGTCGAAGGTGAGGTCGGCACTGCCGCGCGTCGCGGTGTTGCTTCCCCCATCCGTCACGATACCCGACGAAAACCCTGTCATGGTCTCTTCGCCGAAGGTTCGGCTGGAGGCGGTCGTCGCCGCATCATCGCGGCTCGCCATGTGGACCTGCTCATATCCCTCGAATTCGGGGGGCGCCTCGCCGAAGACGGTGTCTCCGATCGTGCCGGACGCGATGACCAGATATTCCCCGTCGGCGCCGAGGAAATGATCCTTGCCCGCCGTCGATCCGATGGTAGCGGCTTTGCCCTGCCCATTGGTCGCGCCACCGATCGCACTCTCACGGCTCGATCCGGCAGTCGAGGCCAGGAGGCCATAGCCACCACCTGAAACCAGCTCGAAACTGCCGCTCAGGATGTTGATGGCGCTCGTCTGCCCCGCACCGGAGCCGTTGATGACGAGGGAAGCCTGCAGCGCGCGGCCCACAACACCACCGCTCGCATCGCTCACGCCGCCGACCAGAAGGTCGCTGACCACCGCTTCGCCGTTGTCGACGAAGCTGCCGGTGAAGGGGATCGTCTGACCGTCGCCGTTCATCAGCGCGGCCAGAAGGTCCGGCTCCAGTACGTAGGACAGGATGTCCTCGGTCGAGAGCGTTTCCTGCGCATCCGCAGGCGTGCCGCCGACCACATAGAAAGCTTGCGGATCGGCGCTGTCGGCGCTCAGCATGTAGGTGAAGAAACCACCGCTCCCGGTATAGGCCGTCCCGCTGACTGCCGTTCCGTTGACCTCGCCGGTGACTGTCTGCTCCGTCAGGACGTTGGCCGAGGAAAGTGCGGGCAAGGTGAAGTCGTTGCCCGCGCCGTCGGTGCCCGTCAGCGTACCGTCGGCATTGCGGGTCAGGTTGCCGCTCGACTGATCCAGCCGGACCCCACCCGCGCCATCTCCGGGGCCAGCGCTTTCTGCGCTTATGCCAGCGGGTGACAGCACGGAGACGGCGATCCCGTCGCTATCGCCGCCATCCCCGTCTCCGTCTCCGCCATCATCAGGCACTTGCGGCCGCGGGCCCACATCCCGCTGGGAGTCCCCCGCCAGGTTCTCGACGGGCGTCGTCACGACCGGCCGCGGCTGCGGCACGGGGATCGTGTTTTCCGATGGCAACTCCGCCGAATTGCTTCGGGCGACCGTGCTCGTCGCGACTGTCTGGTCTGTCGGCCTGTTGCTCGCACCCCCGCTCTGGCCGGGACGGCCGGCGAGGAATTGCTGCAAGCCGCTCACCCATTGCGGCGGCGTCCGCTGGATGCGCGGCTGACCGTCGCCGGCGACGATCGAGAAGCCCTGTTTGAACAGGCGCTGCGGCGAACCGTTGCCGCTAAGCTGCACTTCCTTGCCGTAGACCAACGTCATATGCGGCGGCAGCGGCTGCCCATCGCGCGTCTGGCCATTGAGATTGATGTCGACCACGGCGCCACGAATGCCGGCCGTGCCGATCGGCGTGTTGATCTTCACATTTCCGCTCGCCTTGGAGGCCTTGCCGCCTATGAAGCGTAAGGCCCCCTTGGTCATGGTGGCGGCAAGCGAGGCTGTGTTCTTCTCCGGATCATAGACGAAGCTGTCGATCACCACGGAGGAATTCGGCCCGACGGTGAAGGATGTCCCGTCGGCGAGCAGGATCTGCACCAGGCCTTCGCTGCTCGTCTCGATCCGGTGATTGCGGATGACGGGGTCGCCGAGCGAGATCAGCCTTGGCTTGCCGGCGCCATCGAAGGCGGTCGCCTTCGGATTGACGGCAGCGGTCACACCCGCGATGTCAGCTTCCGCCAGCGCCGGAGACGTCGCAAGCAGGAGCAGCGCGGCAGAGGCGCAGAGCAGGGCATGATGTCTGTTCGTCTTCATCGTGATGCTCCTAAAAGGCCGCCTGGATGCCGATAGACAGCGAGATATTGTCGAAGGCCTTGATGTCGTAATTCGACCAGACCTTGCGGTAGCCGGCCTCGGTCACCAGAGCCACGCGCTCGTTGAACGGCGTGATCTGGCGAAGGTTGAGGCTGACGTCCGTATCGCGTTGCCTCTCGCCCGCATCGATCATGGTGTCGGGTTCGTCATAGCCACGGCCCGCAATGGCCGCTTCAAGCCCTATGATCCAGGCTGGCCCATCGCCGATCAACGCCGCATATCGATAGGTGCCGGAAATCGCGCCGCCCACTTCGGTGGAGGAGAGATAACCCGTCTCCGCATCGCGCCGCGTCGCGAACAACCGGCCGGTGAGGCTGAAGTCCTCGCTCACATTGCGCGTCCAGGAGGCTTGAGCATCGAAACGGTTGCCGGTCTGCAATTCGGCGGTCTGCCGCGACTTGGTGTTGGAGTAGTCCTCGTAACGGTATTGCAGGCTGGTCGAGAGACTGTCGACCGGTGTCACCTGCCAGTCGAAATTGGTCGAGATCCCGGCAGAGGCGAGATAGCGGTCACCCTCGATCAAGACGCCGCTGGTGAGAAGCATGACGGAGACCGACCGGTCGTCCAGTCCGAAGCGACCGAGATCGAAGACAGGCCCGACATAGGCTTCGGCGGCTGCCGTGTTCAGCGTGTCGCGGTCGCGGTATCCTGCCGCATAGCCGGAGATGCCGGCTTCCAGCGAGAGCCCCTGGATATCGGTGTCGTGGCGATAGCGCAGTCCGCCATTGACGAAGGCATTGAAGTCCTCCCCCGCGACGCTCAGATCATCCAGCGTGTAGGAAAGACCGTTGAGCATGACGGTGGAATTGGAGGGACCGGCATTGGCATTGCTCTGATAGCGCAGCCCGGTCCTGATCATGCCCGAAAGCTGCGACGGCGCACCCTTCTGGTTGATCGCCGCGAGATACTGGTCGACCTTGGCCGAGACTTCCGGCGGCACGTCGCCGCCAGCCTTGGCCCCATCGAAATACTGCCGTGCCGTCTCATAGGCGCCGAGCCGATAATAGAGCACACCGAGTTCGAGCTGCAGTCGCGGCAGGCCCGGCGCATAGATCAGCATGCGCTCCAGCGTCGAGATCGCACCCTCGAGATCGCCCGCCTGAGACGAGAGAGCCGCATATTCGAAGGCCGTGTCGAGATCGTCAGGGGCAGCCATCATCCGCTCGAAGAGATCTTTCCGCTGGGCCTCGATCGCTACCAGAGAGGCGCGGCCGGTGCGCGGCGCGACGTTCTGCGATGGCTGGGCGTTGGCCGGAATCGCCAGGCAAAGCGCGGCCACGGCAAGGCTCGACTTGTATGCGGCGAGAGAATACCCGCCCCGGCTCTTCGGCAATACCATATGAAAACAAACTCAAATTAGGAACGGTTGAAAATCTTTACGGCAAGGCAAGCTCTTGTTCGATGACGAGAAATACGCTCTACCCGGCCAAGTTTGGTGGTTGTGCTGACGCTACCCGGTCGAGGCTCCAATAATAATCCGCCGGGATGCCCTCTGGCAATGCGCAGATCCGATGCCTCCCCAACGACGTCGATAGCCAGCAAAAGCACAAATTGAACCTCATGATTGAGGACGAAAAAACGCCGATCCCCGCACTGTCCGGGTAAGTGGCACCAAAAGGTCACGGAACTTTGATTTTTCCGGGGGGAGCCTGCCTTGTTTGCCGCCTTTTGCCGTTATAACGGTGGAGCCATCCAAGACCCTTGCAAGCAGGTAACTGACCCATGTCGACTTCCGAACTCTCGATCACCAAGCGCCGTTTGCTCGGCGGCATCGCCATCGCCGCCGTCGGTTTCGCGCTCACCGCGTGCAGCGACGCTGAAGACAAGGCCGCCAGCGCGGAAGCCCAGCCAGCCGTCAGCAACGAGACCACGGCCTCGACCACCTCTGCCGAGATCCCGACCGCCGACCGCGATGTCGATATGGAAGCGGCCCTGAAGCCCGGCTCGCTGAAGGAAATGGCGCTCGGCGATCCGAACGCGCCGGTCAAGGTGATCGAATACATGTCGATGACCTGCCCGCATTGCGCAAACTTCCACGAAAACACCTTCGAGGCGATCAAGACCAAGTATGTCGACACCGGCAAGGTCTATTTCGTACTGCGCGAATTCCCGTTCCCGCAGGACACCGCCTCGCTCGCGGCCTTCATGCTGGCCCGTTGCACGACCGAAGACAAGTTCTTCCCCTTCGTCTCCATGCTGCTCAAGCAGCAGCGCACCTGGGCTGCTCCTGGTGATGGCGACGTCCGTGGCGCCATGCTGCAGCTTTCCAAGCTCGGTGGTTTTACACAGGAGACGTTCGACGCCTGCTTGACGAACGCGCAGCTTGCCGGTGATGTGTCGAAAGTCCGCGATCGCGGTGCTGAGGAATTCGGAGTTCAGTCGACCCCGACCTTCCTGATCAATGGCAAGGCCTATTCGGGGGACATGTCGGTTGACTCCATGTCGGCCCTCATCGACAGCCTGCTCTGATCGACGTTCCGTTCTGACGACGGGCGCCGGGGAAACCCGCGCGCCCGTTTTTCGTGCGTCTGGTCGTTGGGGTGTGTTACCCCCCTCTGCCCTGCCGGGCATCTCCCCCACACGGGGGGAGAGCGGAAACCCGCCGGCCTCTCGCTCAATTTTTGAGATCATTCTGCCCCTTACCACGCGGCTAGCCCCGAACACGACACGAGCGGCTCCAGCGACAATCGCCGCGCGCCGCTCTCCCCCCTCGTGGGGGAGATGCCCGGCAGGGCAGAGGGGGGCGTCCTCGCGCATCGTCGGCCATATCACCCCACCCCGGACCTACGGTCCGACCCTCCCCCTCAAGGGGAGGATGTCTCCATGAAATTCAACCGCCTCCGCGTCGTTGGCTTCAAGTCCTTCGTCGAACCCTCCGATTTCATCATCGAGCGCGGCCTGACCGGCATTGTCGGGCCGAATGGCTGCGGCAAGTCGAACCTGGTCGAAGCGCTCCGCTGGGTGATGGGCGAGAATTCCTACAAAAACATGCGCGCGTCCGGCATGGACGACGTCATCTTCTCCGGCTCCGGCAACCGCCCGGCGCGCAACTCGGCGGAAGTCGGGCTTTATCTCGACAATTCCGACCGCACGGCACCCGCCGCCTTCAACGATGCCGACGAGATCCAGGTGACCCGCCGTATCGAGCGCGGCAATGGCTCGGTCTATCGCATCAACGGCAAGGAAGCCCGCGCCAAGGATGTGCAGCTTCTCTTCGCCGATGCCTCGACCGGCGCCCGCTCGCCCTCCATGGTCGGCCAGGGGCGCATCGGCGAACTGATCCAGGCAAAACCCCAGGCGCGCCGGCAGTTGCTGGAAGAGGCCGCCGGCATTTCCGGCCTGCATTCCCGCCGCCACGAGGCAGAACTGAGGCTGCGCGCCGCCGAAACCAATCTTGAGCGACTGGAAGACATCACCACCCAGCTCGAAAGCCAGATCGAGAGCCTGAAGCGCCAGGCCCGCCAGGCCAATCGCTTCAAGCAGTTGTCGGCCGAAATCCGGGCGCACGAGGCCATGCTGCTGCATATCCGCTGGGCGCAGGCCAAGCAGGCCGAGGGCGAAGCCGAAAGCGCCCTGAACCAAGCCATGTCCACGGTCGCCGAAAAGGCGAACCACCAGATGGAGGCAGCCAAGCTTCAAGCCGTGGCGAGCCTCAAGATGCCGGAATTGCGCGAGGAGGAGGCCAAATGCGCCGCCGCCCTGCAGCGCCTGCAGATCGCCCGCAGCCAGCTCGACGAGGAAGCAAGCCGTATCCTGCGCCGCCGCGACGAACTCACCCGTCGGCTCGCACAGTTGGATGAGGACATCCGCCGCGAGGAGCGCCTCGTCTCGGAAAACGCCGAGGTCATCAATCGCCTGGCGGAAGAAGAGGCCGAACTCGAAGAAATCCTTGCCGATGCCGGACGTTTTGCCGAGGAGGCGAAGGAGACCTTCGAAGCCGCTGCCGCAACCCTTGCCGACAGCGAGCGTGATTTCACCCGGCTGACCGCCGAACGCGCCGAGGCCGCCGCCGGCCGCAACCAGCTGGAACGCGCCATCCGCGACATGGCTGAGCGCCGTGCTCGCCTCGAACGCCAGGTCTCCGACGCCTCCCGCGAACTGTCCGACATCTCCGACCGCATCGCCGCCTTGCCCGACCCGGACGAAAAGCGCGAAATGGTCGAGATCGCCGAACAGGCGGTGGCCGATGCTGAAAGCTCCGCTATGGAGGCAGAAGCAGCGCTCACTGAAGCGCGCCGCACCGAAAGCCATCTGCGCCAGCCGCTCGAAGCCGCCCGCGCCCGCGTCAACGGTCTGGAGACCGAAGCCCGCACCATCGCCCGCATCCTGGCCTCCACCACGACAGGCGACTTCCCGCCTGTCGCTGACGAGCTCTCCGTCGATCGCGGCTATGAGACGGCCCTGGGTGCCGCCTTGGGCGATGATCTCGACAGCGCACTCGACCAATCCGCTCCCGCACACTGGCACGGCAATGGCGACGGGGCAGGGGACCCGAGCCTGCCATCCGGCGCCAAGCCGCTCATCGCCCATGTCCGCGCGCCAGCAGCGCTCACCCGTGCACTGCGCCAGATCGGCGTGGTCGAGGAAGCCGATGCGCTTGCCCTCATGGCCAAACTCGCTCCCGGCCAGCGCCTCGTCACCCGTGACGGCGCCGTCTATCGCTGGGACGGTCATGTCACCGGCGCCGATGCCCCGAGTGCTGCCGCCCTGCGTCTTGCCCAGAAAAATCGGCTTGCCAAAATCGAGATCGAAACCGAGGAAGCCCGCGACCAGATGGTCGAGGCCGAGGATCGCCTGGCCGAGGCCGCAGACACCATCCGCACGGAGGAAGTTCGCCTCACCGATGCCCGCGACCGCAGCCGCCTGACGGTCCGCGCACTCGCCGAAGCCCGCGATGCCCTTGCGCAGGCCGAACGCGCCTCGGGTGATCTCATCCGCCGCCGCGAGGTGGTCGAGGAGGCGGTGAACGGTCTGAAAGCGCAGATCGAGGAGATCGTCGAGCAGGAAGAAACCGCTCGCATCGAGATGGAGGAGACGCCCGACCTCTCCGCACTCGACACCCGCTTGCGCGATGCCGAGGCTATTGTCGCCCGCGACCGTGGCCTGCTCGCCGAAGCCCGCGCCCGATTTGAAGGTCTTGCCCGTGAAGACGAGATGCGTCGCCGCCGCATCCTTTCGATCCGCCAGGAAAAGCAGAACTGGCAGGGCCGCGCAAAATCCGCCGAGGAGCACATCGCGACGCTGCGCGAGCGCGAGGCGGAAGCCCGCGAGGAGATCACCGATCTCGAAATGGCACCCGATGAATTCGAGGACAAGCGCCGCAACCTGATGACCGCGCTCGACAAGGCCGAGAAGGATCGCCGCGACGCCGCTGACCGCCTGATCGAGGCCGAGACCCGCCAGCGCGAGGCTGACCAGAAGGCGGCAGCCGCCTTGGCCGAGCTCGCCGAAAGCAGGGAAAAGCGCGGCCGCGCCGAAGAACGCCTCGTCTCCGCCCGCGAATGGCGTGTCGATGCCGAGGCCCGCATTGCTGAAGCCTTGAACGTCCCCCCGCATGAGGCCTTCCGCCTGACGGGTCTGAAAGACCCCTCGCAGATCGGCGACCTGCGCGAAGTCGAGCGCAATGTCGACCGGTTGAAGATGGAGCGCGAGCGTTTGGGTGCCGTGAACCTGCGCGCCGAGGAGGAGCAGAAGGAACTGTCCGACAAGCTCGCCGCAATGATCAAGGAGCGCGACGACATCATCGATGCGATCCGCAAGCTGCGCGGCGCAATCCAAAGCCTCAACCGCGAAGGCCGCGAACGCCTGCTCGCCGCCTTCGACGTGGTCAACGCCCAGTTCCAGCGTCTCTTCACCCACCTCTTCAACGGCGGCACCGCCGAACTGCAGCTGATCGAAAGCGATGACCCGCTCGAAGCCGGCCTCGAAATCCTCGCCCGCCCGCCGGGCAAGAAGCCGCAGACCATGACGCTGCTCTCGGGCGGCGAACAGGCGCTGACCGCCATGGCCCTGATCTTCGCCGTCTTCCTCACCAACCCCGCGCCGATCTGCGTCCTGGACGAAGTCGACGCCCCGCTCGACGACCACAATGTCGAGCGCTACTGCAATCTGATGGACGAAATGGCCGCCTCCACCGAGACCCGCTTCGTCATCATCACCCACAACCCCATCACCATGGCCCGCATGAACCGCCTCTTCGGCGTCACCATGGCCGAGCAAGGCGTCAGCCAGCTCGTCTCCGTCGACCTGCAGACGGCGGAGGCGTTGCGCGAGCGGGAGGCGGTATGATCAGGCGTCGTCTTCCGGCATTTGGGTCGCTTTAGTTGGCTCGGCTGGTGCAGCCACTCCTCGCTCGCGCAGAAGTTTGCCGAGTTTTCTAAACAGGTTCGCATGACGACGGACACTACCTTCCCGATCGTTGATCGTGCTGTGAAACCAGTCTGTGTCAGGGGCGGCAAGATGAATGTGTTCGGTCTTCTCGTTATACCAGACTGAGATAGTGAGAGGGATGGTCTTTGTATTGCCTGCGCTCTTGCCCGATCGTTTATGCATGATTACGCTCCCGTCAGGTTGTGGTGCAGTGTGCGCACATCCATGAGGCGCTGCAAGCCTCGAGTTTAGCTTGTTCCCAAAATGGGAACGTGGTAGGGCTTTACATGCGTGTGATTGCTCGTTCGGCCTGGATCGACTTCTGTGAAAGCCTGCCAAGTAGCGGACGGTCTGCTGCTCGTACCGCCTTTCGAGACTGGCACACTGCGGTCGAGGCTGCGACCTGGAGCAATTTCGCGGATGTGAAGGCCACATTTAACTCTGCCGACTATGTAAGCGACGGAAAGATTGTTTTCGATGTCGGCGGCAACAAGTTCAGGGTCGTCGCTCTGGTCGGGTTCAGGACAAAAAGAGTTTTCATCCTGTTTGTCGGAACGCACAGAGACTACGACAAAATCGACGTAGCGAAGCTTTGAGGAGCTGTCATGGACATTGGCGCTGTAAGGACTTTGGCTGATGATGCGGAGTATCGCCTCGCTCTCGCGTCGATCCGCCCCTACTTCGAGGCAGAACCTGCGGAAGGCACACGGGAGGCCGCACATTTTGATGCACTCGCTCTTCTGATCGAGGAATACGAGGATCGCCGATATCCGCTGCCGAAGGCGGAGCCTGTTGAGGTGATCAAGGCCGTCATGGCGGCGAAGAACTTGTCGCGCGCCGATCTTGTCGAAGTCCTTGGTTCGAAGTCCCGCGCGGCCGATCTATTGAATGGTCGAAGGGAAATCAATCTGGATCAGATTAGGAAGATCAGTCGGGCCTGGGGTATTTCGGCGGGCGCATTGATCGGCGACTTGGCGGCCTGATGAGGCGAGTTATTGCACTTCTCGCCGCGCTCACACTAAGCGCCGCCCCCCTCCACGCCCAGATCGCATCTCCCTCACTCGCCGGCAACTACCTGCCGAGCGTGCTGGCAACCTCTCCGGCGCATCGCGACAGTCTGATGGAAATGATCAAGGGCAAGCCCGGGCTACCCTTCTGGGTACGCGCGCTGGTCCGCCAACCGCGTTACGTCGCGCTCGCTTCCGAGGAGGTCGCGGTCAAGGACAGGCGCATGCAGCTCTTCCGCGCCTGCGAACCGCGCACCTGCGAAACCAGCTGGATCCGCGTGCTTTATTCTGAAGACGGCAAGCGTGCGCTGCTTTACGTCTCCGACGCCAAGCTCGGCATCAAGATCTTCGGCGATCCGACGCCGGAAGAGCTGACCTTCCTCACCCGCTGAGGCTTCAAGCCGCCACCTTCTCCCGCCGAGCCGGTCCTGCTGGCAGCGCGCCGCTCGCCAGGATCGAGCCGAGCACCAGCGGCAGGCAGACGAGATAGGCGTTGCGGATGCCGAAGGCTTCGGCGACGAAGCCGAGCAGCGGGGGGCCGAGGAAGAAGACGACGAATGCCATCTGCGCGATTGCCGCGACGTTGATCACCGCCGGCCGGTCCGTGCGCTGGGCTGCGGCCGACACGGCCATCGGATAGACCGCGCTGCAGCCGGCGCCCATCAGCGCGAAGCCGAGAAGCGCGAGCGCCGGTGTGGGCGCGATCCAGGCCAGGGCGATGCCGGCTGCCGCAACCGTCAGCAGCACCCGCCCGACCAGCCGCGCGCCATGGCGGTCGACGACGGGATCGATGGTGAGGCGCGCGAGCGCCATGAAGAAGGCGAACAGCGTCAGTCCCGAACCCGAGATGAATGGCGAGACGTCGAAGACCTCCTCCATGTAGATCGTCGACCAGTCGATGCCCGCACCTTCGATCAGGAAGGCCGAGGTGCCGATGATGCAGAGCGGCAGTAGAGCCAGCGTCGGCAGCGCGAAATGCGGTGCCTTGTCCTCGGCTCCGGCGGTGGTGAGAACAGGTGCATTCTTCATGCCCGCGATCGTGATTGCGCCGATGACGAACATCAGCCCCAGCAGCACATGCATGTGCACCTGCATCGTCACCCCCGCCTGCCGCACCAGCGAAGCCGTGATGGCGGTGACGAAGAAGCCGAGGCTCCAGCAGCCATGCGCGCGGTTCATGATACCGAATCCGGCCTGCGCCTCGATCCGCCCGATCTCGACATTGAGGCAGATCTCCAGCGCGCCTGCCAGAAGTCCCACGGCAAAGAGCGTGGCAAAGACGAAGGGGGCGGACGGCAGGAGCGAGATGAGGGACAAGAGCGCCATCACGCCGAGCAGGGATATGGCCAGTGTCGTCCGCGAACCCAGCCGGACGATCAGCGGCGACGAGAGCGTGAGCGAAATCAGCGACCCGATTGCCATGCCGATCAGCGTCAGCCCCAGCTCCGCCTTGTTGACCCCGAGCTGCACCTGCAGGTCAGGCAGCCGCGAGAACAGCGAGCCCGTCGACATGGCGAAAAGAAAGAAGGCGATATAGACGCGGTACTGCGGCTGGAAATGCATCGGGGAGACTCGATTTGTCTGATGATCAGTCAACGGCGTGCCAGCATTCGTCCGGCAAGTCCAGTGATGCGAGCCGCCGATCGGTTCGCCCCCGGAAAAGACCTTTTGTCGGTGCCATACGCACCGTCATCCTCGGCCTTGTGCCGAGGATCTGCGAAGGCTTGCCGTGGATGGGGAGGCCTATGGAGAAGCCATAAACGTCGAGCAAATGGCAGCGGCAGTAGATCCTCGGGACAAGCCCGAGGATGACGAACGAGGGATGGCGCCTTGCAAAAAAAAGAAAATGCCGGAAGCAAGGCTCCCGGCACCCTTCTATTCGCAATTCGCTCGGCGCACTCAGCCAGCCGAATTGATCTGCCGCGCCACCATGTCGTGGTTCAGCCACAGCACCGGTGCCGACGGGTTCGCAACCTCGCCGAAGATCAGCGCGCCGGTCGCCTCGACCACGAGCACGCTCAGATAATCCGAAATCAGCGCCTTGCTGTCCTTGTGCATCTGGGCGATCTCGGCCGAGGTGCCGATGGTGATGTCGGACTGGCCCTGGCTGTTGGGCATCGGCCATTTGTTGAAGTCGTAGAATGGGATCATCACGTCGCTCGCCTGGAAGTCGGCGATCTTCTGAAGAACCTCGTCGATCGTCGCACCTTCGACCAGCAGGTTCTGGCAATCGGCCCAGACCTTCTCGGCCCGCGCGCCGCCGTTTTCCTTCTTCAAGGCCTTCAAGAGCGGCAGAAGCGGCAGCTCGATGCCGGCGAAGACGTCGGACGAATTGGTGCGGATCTCGGGGCAGTTGAAGACGGTCGCCTTGATGCCGGCGGCAAAAGCCTCTTCGGCAATCGCTTCGAGCTTCATCTTGGCATAGCCCTGAGTGTAGTTCGTGTAGGTCTGCCAGCGGTACTCGTCGCCGATCAGGATGCCCGTGCCGTGATAGCCATAGGCGGAGTAACGCACCTGGCCACCGCTGTTTTCGATGCGGGCGCGGATCGCCGCACTGCCTTCGATCAAGTGACGGAAGGTGTTGGCCGAGACTTCGTCGAAATTCTGCAGGATGAGCTTGCCGAGATCGCTGTCGAGCAGCACCTGCGAGGACATGTGGCGCGCGCCGCGGCCCTTGTAGATGCGGTTGGCCAGCACGAGGAAGACCTTGGCCTTCGGAATGCCGCCGGCCATGGTGTGGGCAAAATGAACATTCTTGCCATCGGCAATCATGCCTTCGAGCTCGGCCATGATATCGGCAACGGCCTTCTGGAAACGTTCAACGCCAACCTGGCGGCACTTCTCGATATGCGCCCAGTCGAGCTTTTCCGTTTCCCAGTTTTCCAGCGTCAGCGAGGACAAGAGGTCGGTCGGCGTCTTCTCGCCTTCGGGGGCGTCGAGATCAAAACCGGCCATGGCGGGAATGTTGATGATCCGGCCACCGAGATTCGCTTCCGCCTGGGCGAGTTCCTCTTCGGTCAGCGGGCGCAGCTTGTTGTTCTCGTCGCGGCGACCGACGGTGATCCCGATGATCTCCATGCCGGCCTTCTTGGCCTGGTCGAGCAGGCCCGTGACATAGCCACGACCGAACAACTCGCCGAACAGGACGAAGACGTCGCCCTTGCGGTAAAGGTTGTTCTGCGGGATCTCAGTCAGGGAAACCGGGCTGGTCAGGGTCATTTTTGATTCCGGATTACAATTTACTAGAATGCCACCTAGCAAACGCTGGCCCCGAGCGCATCACCCTCGATTGATTTGCCTGGTCATTTTCCGTGACCGTTCATTGCATTGCGTGATGAGCTGTTACATTTGACCAGAGGTTTCGCTGCGACCGCGTCCCTTGGCCCCAGGCCATCTGCGACATGTCGTGGCGCGGGCTCTCCACTCACGCACAGTCAAGCCGCCGTGACCTCTTTCATCCCCGGCTGCCGCAATTATGATGCATTGCAGCATAATCTTGATAAGGTGACGTTTCCAATCCGTCACATTTGCTGTAAACGGTGGAAAATAAAGCCTGTTTGGGTGGAGAGGGCAATGCGCAAGTGGGTTTACACCTTCGGCGGAGGAGCGGCCGAGGGGAGTAGGACCGAGATCGACCAGCTGGGAGGGAAGGGGGCCAATCTCGCCGAAATGGCGGCGCTTGGCCTGCCGGTGCCGCCCGGCCTCACGATCGTGTCAGATGCCTGCGGCATCTATTACAAGAGCGGCAAGACCCTTCCAGACGATCTGAAAGTCCAGGTTCTCCAGGGTATAGAAGGCATCGAGACGGCAACCGGCCGCGCCTTTGGCGACACCAGCCATCCGCTTCTCCTCTCAGTTCGCTCCGGCTCGCGCACTTCCATGCCCGGCATGATGGATACCGTTCTCAATCTCGGCCTCAACGACCACACGGTCGAGGCACTCGGCCACCACTCGGGCGATGCCCGCTTCGCCTGGGACAGCTATCGTCGTTTCATCCAGATGTATGGCGATGTCGTCATGGGCCTCGACCACGAGATTTTCGAGGAAATCTTCGAAGACGAGAAGGGCCGCCTTGGCCACGAACTGGACACCGATCTCTCCGCCGTCGAGCTGCAGCACATCGTCTCGCTCTACAAGGAACTGCTGGAGCAGGATCTCGGCCAGCCCTTTCCGCAGGACCCGCATGTGCAGCTCTGGGGCGCGATCGGCGCTGTCTTCTCCAGCTGGATGAACCCGCGGGCGCAAACCTATCGCATGCTGCATTCGATTCCCGGCGAATGGGGCACGGCCGTCACCGTGCAGACCATGGTCTTCGGCAATCTCGGTTCGACCTCCGCCACCGGCGTCGCCTTCACCCGCAACCCCTCGACCGGCGCGAAGGAACTCTACGGCGAATTCCTGGTCAATGCGCAGGGCGAAGACGTGGTTGCCGGCATCCGCACGCCGCAATCGATCACCGAAGCCGCCCGCATCGACAGTGGCTCCGACAAGCCGTCGCTCGAAAAGCTGATGCCGCAGGCCTTCGCAGAATTCACCGCGATCTGCGACCGGCTGGAAGCGCATTACCGCGACATGCAGGATCTCGAATTCACCATCGAGCGCGGCAAGCTCTGGATGCTGCAGGCCCGCTCGGGCAAGCGCACCACAAAGGCCGCGATGAAGATCGCCGTCGATATGGTCGAAGAAGGCCTGATCACCGAGCAGGAAGCGGTGATGCGCATCGAACCCTCCTCGCTCGACCAGCTGCTGCACCCGACCATCGACCCGCGCGTCGCCCGCCATGTCATTGGCTCGGGCCTTCCCGCCTCGCCGGGTGCTGCCACCGGCGCCATCGTCTTTACCGCCGAAGAGGCGGTCGATGCCGAAGCCGAGGGCCGCAAGGTCATTCTGGTGCGCGTCGAAACGAGCCCCGAAGACATTCACGGCATGCATGCGGCCCAGGGTATCCTTACCACCCGAGGCGGCATGACCAGCCATGCGGCCGTCGTCGCCCGCGGCATGGGCATCCCCTGTGTCTCCGGCGCCGGCACCATGCGTGTCGATCTGCGCAACGAAAAGCTCATCGGCATGGGCGTGACGCTGACGAAGGGCGATATCGTCACCATCGACGGCTCCTCCGGCCAGGTGCTGAAGGGCGAGGTGCCCATGCTCCAGCCGGAACTCTCGGGCGATTTCGCCCAGCTGATGGTCTGGGCAGACGCCGCACGCCGTATGACGGTGCGCACCAATGCCGACACGCCGGGCGATGCCCGCGCCGCCCGCTCCTTCGGCGCCGAAGGCATTGGTCTTTGCCGCACCGAACACATGTTCTTCGAAGGAGAGCGCATCCATGTGATGCGCGAAATGATCCTCGCCGAAGACGAGGCCGGCCGCCGCGCCGCCCTCGACAAGCTCTTGCCCATGCAGCGCTCTGACTTCACCGAGCTCTTCACCATCATGCACGGCCTGCCGGTGACGATCCGCATGCTCGACCCGCCGCTGCATGAATTCCTGCCCAAGTCGGACGAGGAAGTCGAGGAAGTGGCCAACGCCATGGGCCTTGAGCCCGGCTTCATGCGCCGCCGCATCGATGCCCTGCACGAGTTCAACCCCATGCTCGGCCATCGCGGCTGCCGCCTCGCCATCTCCTATCCCGAGATCGCGGAAATGCAGGCCCGTGCCATCTTCGAGGCGGCCGTTGCCGCCGCCCGCGAAACCGGCGCTCCCGTCGTGCCGGAAATCATGGTCCCCCTGGTCGGCCTGCGCTCCGAGCTCGATTACGTGAAGGCCGTCATCGACCGGGTCGCCACCGAAGTCATGGGTGAAGCCGAGCTTGAGATCTCCTATCTCGTCGGCACTATGATCGAGCTGCCGCGCGCGGCGATCCGCGCCCATATCATCGCCGAGGCCGCCGAATTCTTCTCCTTCGGCACCAACGACCTGACACAAACCACCTTCGGCATGTCCCGCGACGACGCCGCCCGCTTCATTCCGACCTACCAGAAGAAGGGCATCATCATCCAGGACCCCTTCGTCTCGCTCGATTTCGACGGCGTCGGCGAATTGATCCGCATCGCCGCCGAACGCGGCCGCAAAACCCGCCCCGACATGAAACTCGGCATCTGCGGCGAACACGGCGGCGACCCCACCTCGATCCATTTCTGCGAGGATGTCGGGCTGGATTATGTCTCGTGCTCGCCGTTCCGCGTGCCGATCGCGAGGCTCTCGGCAGCGCAGGCGGCGATCAAGGCTAGGGGGTAGTTTCGCAGGGCTTGCGCATTTGTAGTTTTTGGACGACAATATGTTCGAGTTGAAGCAGACCGAGACTTTTCGAAAGTGGCGCCTTGGTCTGAAGGACCGGCGAGCCGCAGGTTTGATCGCGGCGCGTCTCGACCGTCTGGGCTTCGGCCATGTCGGAGATGCGGCCTCTGTCGGCGAGGGGGTGCAGGAACTCCGCCTTCATTACGGCCCCGGCTATCGCATCTACTTCACGCGGCGGGGTGCTGAGATCATCGTCCTCCTCTGTGGCGGAGACAAAGGCAGCCAGGTCAGAGACATCGAAACCGCGAAACGCCTGGCACGGATCTGGAGAGAGACAGATGACTGAAATTCTGACCGACTACGATCCCGCCGAAGACCTCGATACGCCGGAAGCGATTTCGGTCTTCGTCAATGAGGCCCTGAAGACCGACGATGCCGCCTATATCGCCCACGCGCTCGGCGTCGTCGCCCGCGCGAAAGGCATGGCCGGGATTGCCCGGGAGGCGGGGCTGTCGCGGGAGCAGCTCTATCGCACGCTCTCCAGCGAGGGTAATCCGACGCTCAAGACCACGCTTGCGGTGATGAAGGCGCTCGGGATTTCGCTGACGGCGGATGTGGTGGGGTGATGTGGAGCGCCGCGCCAGCTTGAACTCGATGAGCCTCTTGTGTCTGTCGGGGCGCATCCCTAAAACTTGGGGCAGTCGGACTGCAATACATGCTTAACTGCCGTTTCGTCGCGCTGTTAGCGTTGCGGGAACGCCGTTGTTGAGTACAGGCGTTCAGTCCAATTTGATAATTGCGTCGCACCTGCTGCATTGGGTCCTAGCATGCTTGAACTGTTTTCAATCGGTGGCATCAGGCTGGGATGGGATACACTTCGTGGACTTTGGAGATTTTCTCGACGCAATCGACGTCACCTCAGTCCACTGCAGCGCCTGGAGTTGAGGCAAAAATGGAAGCCAAAGTTTGAAGAATTCTTCCGGATTAATATTCATAAAGAATTGAGTACAGAAGTCATTATCCGAGACATCAATCGTCTTGACGATGACTATCCAGGTAACGGGAAGCCAAAGCACAAGCATGGCATCAGTCCGTGGTTTAAGGTGCCAGTGGTGCAAACCTACGAACGGGGTTTTATGGTCGGTCTCGGCATAGGAGAGCTAGTGTCGACTGGCGAGGATAATTGGCGTTTCCGTGATTGGCTACATGGCGAAAACGGAGAGAAGTTCTGGTGCGTAGGATTTATCCCATATGAAGGAATCTTGGACGTTGATTGGGAGGGCGACAAATATTACGACTATCCCCATATTGTCTGCTACTTCGATCAACCCAATAAGCAGCCCTACGAGCGCATCATGCTATGTCGGGAGTGGATGTTCGACAAAACGCCGCATTTCAACGAGGTTGTGGACATTCAAACTGTACGCAAAGCTAGCAAGAAGTATGGTCTGAAATATTTCGGCTGAACCATTTTTCGGTCAGTCGATATCCTGCCTCGCCTCGCGTGTCAGGCGAGGCCGATATTTCATTCTGCAGCCGAAGCCTTGCCGCTTCGCAAACCATCGCGAATGCCATCGAACACCACGTCGAGATCCATGAGACCGCCCGGCTCGGCCATCGCCCGGTCATAGGTCGGCGCGACCTCGTCGCGAAGCCAGTCCTCCAGCGCGTCCTCGTTCGACGCGAGCAGCCTCAAGCCTTCCGAAACGACTTGGCTCTCATCGGCATAAGCCCCCGACGCCACCTTTGACCGGATGAGCTCGAGAAGTTCGGTCGGCAATGTCACGGTCACCGTCTCGTCTTTGGACATGGTCATCTTTCCTGATCCTGCACGCAGAATATCATGACCCGTCCAACTCCCAACAAAAAATCCCCACCCATGTCACATTGACGCTTCCCCGCTCGTCATGATGTCGTACCCAACAGAAGGAACCGACGTCATGACCGCAACACTCGATCCTTTCGCAGCCGCCCCTGCCTTGATGAAGAAGTGGATGGCCGTCTCGACCGACATCGCCGCAAGCCTCGAGCCGAGCCTCGTCGAACTCGTCAAGATCCGCTCGTCCCAGATCAATGCCTGCGCCAATTGCATCAACATGCACACGGCCGAAGCGCGGGCCAAGGGCGAGACGGAGCAACGCATCTATCTGCTCTCCGCCTGGCGCGAGGCCCCATATTATTCGGAGCGCGAACGGGCGGCCCTCGCCTGGACCGAAGCACTCACCACACTTGCCACCGGCCATCCGCAGGAGACGGCGCGCCTTGATCTGCAGGCAGCCTTTACCGAGGAGGAGCAGGTGAAACTGACGCTGATGATCAATTTGATCAATGGCTGGAACAGGCTGGCCGTCGGCTTCGGCCTCTGGATCGATACGCCTGCCACCCGGGCGCAGGGAGTGGCCGCCTGATGTTGCCCTCCGAGCATAGAGATGCGGCGGCGAGTTTCGATCCCCTGAGGCGCAAGCTGATGCGGCTCGCCTATCGCATGCTGGGCTCGGTCACGGATGCCGAAGACATGCTGCAGGAGGCCTTCATCCGCTGGATGAAGGCCGACCGCCGCGAGATCCGCGAACCCGAGGCGTTTCTGCGCCGCGTCGTCACAAGGCTTTGCCTCGATCAGCTGAAATCGGCCCGCCTGAAGCGGGAGACCTATATCGGCCCCTGGCTGCCGGAACCCGTGGTCGAAGACGAGGACGAGCCCGAGGATGTCACCCTGCCGCTGATGCTGGCGCTGGAGCGGTTGTCGCCCTTGGAACGGGCAGCGCTTCTGCTCCACGATGTCTTCGGTCAGCCCTTCGAAGAGATTGCCGAAACCCTGGACCGCGACGTTGCCGCCTGCCGCCAGCTCGCAGCAAGGGCACGCCGAAACGTGCGGGAAGCGCGAACCCGCTACACGGTCGACGCCAAGCGCGGGCTGGAGATGGCGCAGGCCTGTTTCAAGGCGTCGCGCAGCGGCGACATGACGGCGCTCTCCGCCATGCTTGCGGCCGATGTCGGCCTGCATTCCGATGGCGGCGGCAAGCGGCCGGCAGCGATCACGCCGATCCTTGGCCACGAAGCGGTGATGAAGGTTCATAGCTATCTTTCGACAAAGATCTGGCCGGAAGGATCCGCGCTTCTTCGTGTCGGCCTCATCAACGGCCTGCCGGGCTTTGTCACCCTGGAGGCTGACGGCGAGTTGCAGACGACGGCGCTGGAGATCGCGGATGGCGTCATCATCGCAATCTATGTCATGCGCAACCCCGACAAGCTGCGCCATCTCCACTGAGGGCAGGGTCGCTCAACGTGGAAAATGCTCCACATGCGTCTCGGCCGTTCGCCCGAAATACACCACGCGCCGCCCGAGAAACGACACCAGATAGCCCGCACAGCCCGCCGCCTTCGCCTGGGCGCTGAAAGCCTGATAGCTGTAATCGGCCGCTCCCGATTGTGCCCAGCGCACCAGTTGTTCGATCTCGTTGGCATCGAAGGCAGCGCCGATCGGGCCGGCATGCGCGGGCGTGGGCAGCACCACGCTGTCGCCATCGGGCAGGTAGTAGCTCTGTTCGTTGCGCCGGTAGTCGACGCTGTATCCTTCGAAGCCGGCACCGATGAGCCGTCCGACGATCTCGGGAAAGTTTGAAGACCCGTCATGGGCGGCAGCGAGGCATTTTTCGGCAATGGCGATGCGGTCCGCGTCCATGGCGGGTCTCCTTGGGGTTCAGGTTGAGAAGGGGGCAGGGGCCTGTCAGTCCACGGGCATGTCACTCAAGCCATGCCGTTCGACGAGAAGCTTGAGCAGCCGGTCGAGTGTCGCCATCTCCGGCCCGTCGAGCACCCCGAAGAAGGCGGCATCGTTCTGGTCGGCAAGGCTTGCGAGCTTCGGCAGCCGGGCGCGGCCATCGTCGGTCAGGAAGAGGTAATGCGCGCGCCCGTCCTCTTCATGCGCCTTGCGCGCCACGAGCCCCTTCACCATCAGCCGGTCGGCAAGCTTGGTGATCGCGCCCCGCGTCATGCCCATCTGATCGGCAAGGTTTGACGGCGTCATCGGATCCGCCCCGTAGAGCGAGCGCATCAGCGCCCATTCCGCGACGGTCACGCCTTCCTCGGAAAGCTTGCTGGCGAATTCCTGCGACACGGCATTGGACACCATGCGCAGCCAATAACCCATATGCGTCTGGAGATCGGAAACGGATGACATTTGGCAGTCTCATTTGATTGACTAGGAAACTACATCAATTTGGTTTCCTAGTCAACCTTAATGGGAGACCTACTCTGCCGTCCAGGCAAGCGCGTGCGGCGGGTCACGCAAGGGCGCGACCCGAACAGCCCGCCGGCATCACCCCGAAAGCGCCACAGCATCGGCGCCGGCCGGGATGCGCAGCGGCGATGCAACATCGGTTGCCGCCTGCCAGACGGCCTCGGCAACATCGGCTGCCTGCGTCACCTCTGCCTCGCTTTCCTGCGCCCAGCCATCGAAGGCCGCCTTCACCACCGGCATATAGGGCTCGGGAAAGCCGCCTTGCTGCTGGATCCGGGCGCGGGCCGCGTCCCCGAAGCCGGTGGTCGGCGCGCGTCCGGGCAGGACGATGCGAACCCGGATGTCGAAGGCCGAAAGCTCCAGCGCGGAAACCTCCGTCAGCGCATTCAGCGCCGCCTTGCTTGCCGTATAGGCCGAAAGCAGTGGCAGCGGCTTCAGCGTCACGCTGGAGGAGACGTTGACGATTACGCCCGCGCGCCTTTCCCGCATTTGCGGCAGGACCGCCTGCATCATTGCGACCGGGCCGAACAGGTTGGTCTCGAACAGGCTGCGCATTGTCTTCATCGGCGTGCCTTCCACCGCATTCATCCAGCCGATGCCGGCATTGTTGACGAGAACGTCGATCGGCCCCGCCTGTTCGACGGCGGCTTTGATGCTGTCGGGATCGGTGACGTCAAGCTTGACGATCTCCAGTCTGTCGGAGGCGGGCAGCAGGTCCTCGCGTGGACTGCGCATGCCGGCCACCACGCGCCAGCCTTTCGAGAGGAAGAGTTTCGCCGTCTCGAGCCCGAAGCCCGCCGAAGCACCCGTGATCAATACCGTGTTCATGTGTCGTCTCCTGTCCTTGATGGGATGGCCGGAGACTAGATCGTGACGGTGATCTCCTCTATAACAGATCGTGCAGCATTCATTATCAGGAGTGTCGTTTGGCAGAGCCCTTCAGTGATCCCCTGGGTGAAATCGTCTCCCTGCTCAGGCCCCGCGCCGGTTTTGCCAAGGTGGCGAGCGGCGCCGGCCACTGGCGCGTGACGCGGGAACTGGATGGCGAGCCCTTCTATTGCGTCGTGCTCGACGGCGCGGCCCGCATGACCGTCGACGGCCATCCGACCGTGCGATTGCAGGCCGGTGATTTTGTCCTCGTCCCCTCTCTCTTCCACTTCGCCATGGAGAGCATGGAAATGGAGGGAGCGGCTGAGGGCATGGTGACCACCGATCCGTCGCTCACAACGCCTCTGCCCGGTGAGATCCGCCATGGCGATCCGGAAGGGCCGGCCAATGCGAGGCTTCTGGTCGGGCATTTCCATTTCGGCTCGCCGGATGCGCGCCTGCTCATCCAGCTCCTGCCGCGCTTCCTGCATCTGCGTGGCGCGGAGCGGCTGTCCGCTCTGGTTCGGCTCCTGACCGACGAGACGCGGGCGGTCCGCCCCGCGCGCGACATGATCCTTGCTCGCCTGCTCGACGTGATCCTGCTTGAGGCCCTGCGCGCAGCGCCGGACGAAACTACGCCCGGCGAAGCGCCGCCGGCCGGCATCCTGCGGGGTCTGGCGGATGAACGCCTGGCGCTCAGCCTGCGCCGCCTGCATGCCGATCCCGCCCGCGACTGGACCATCGAAAGCCTCGCCCGCGAGGCGGCTCTCTCCCGCTCCGCCTTCTACAAGCGCTTCCGCTTCGCCCTCGGCATGCCGCCGATGGAATATCTGACCGCCTGGCGCATGGCGCTCGCCAAGACCTATCTCGATCAGGAGGATCTGGGCATGGAGGAAATCGCCGAGCGCGTCGGTTACGGTTCGGCCAGCGCCTTCTCCACCGCGTTTACCCGCTTCGTCGGCGTGCCGCCCTCGCGTTACGGCGGCCAGCCGGTGCAAGGGCCGGGCCGAGGGCAGGAAAGGGAGCCCGCCATCGCGGTCTGACGCTTAAGGATCCGTCTGCCTCATGCCGCAGCCGTTCTGGAAAACCGCCCCGGCGGCACACCGACATGCCGACTGAAGGCCGTGCTGAACGTGCTGGCCGAGCCGTAGCCGATCTTCTCGGCCACCGCATCCAGGCTCAGGTCCTGGCGCCGCAGCAGGTCTTTGGCGAGAGCCATGCGCCAGGTCATCAGATATTCCATCGGTCGCAGGCCGACGGTGTGGCGAAAGCGGTCGAAGAAGGCCGAGCGTGACATGGCCGCCAGTCGTGCCAGCGCCTCCACCGTCCAGCGGCGATCGACTTGCGCATGCATGGACTGGAGCGCAAGCGCGATGCGCGGCTCGGCCAGCCCGCGCAACAGGCCGGGCGGAGCCTCGTCAGTCGGCACGCTGCGCAGCGCCTCGATCAGCAGGATCTCGGCATAGCGTTCCAGGATGAGATCGCGCCCGACATCCGCGCGCCGCGCCTCGTCCCCGAGCAGGTGAACGAGTTGCGTCAATCGCTGCGCGCCACGCACATGGATCATCCGCGGCAGGAGCGAAACGAACAGCGAGGCATCCGGCGCATCGAAGGAGAAATAACCGCCGAACTGCCGCATGTCAGGCTCGCCATCCGGTCGCCCATGGCGTTTCTCGCCGTCGGGTGACGAAGCCAGGGTCTGGGGATCGATCGAGACGGGCGGCGCAGGCTCGATACTGCCCATGGTGAAGGCGGGCGTTGCCGGCAGCAGCAGAAAATCCCCCTCTTCGAGAATGACCGGCTCTTCACCCTCGATCGCAAACCGGCAGCGCCCTTTCGTGATGGCGCAGAAACCGGGCTGGCCGAAGGAGCCGTAGCGAACTGCCCAGCGACCGGCCCCACTAATGCCCTTGGAAAAGACGGTGCGCGGTTTCAGAAGCGCGATGACATCGGAGAGCGGATCACGCATCTGGACTATCTCCAATGAAATACGGACTTATGGTTGATGATAGTCCAGCGTAGCGCGGCTAAACCTTGGACGTCAACAGCAACGCCTCCAACAAAACGTTTCGGGAGTTTTTCATGCCGACCATTCTCATCACCGGCTGCTCGTCGGGCTACGGCCAGCATATCGCCCAATATTTCCTCGACCGTGGCTGGACCGTGATCGCCACCATGCGCACGCCCCGCACCGACGTCTTCGCCCCGTCGGACCGCCTCCGCATCCTGCCGCTCGACGTGACGAAGGCAGACAGTATCCGCGCCGCCTTCGAGGCCGCAGGCCCGATCGACGCGCTGGTCAACAATGCCGGCATCGGCGTGGTCGGTGCCTTCGAGGCGACGCCGATGGAGCATATCCGCAAGGTCTTCGAGACCAACACCTTCGGCACCATGGCCATGACCCAGGCAGCGATCCCCGGCATGCGCGAACGCGGCTCAGGCGTCATCGTCAACGTCACCTCAAGTGTCACGCTTGTGCCGATGCCGCTCGCCGCTGCGTACACGGCAAGCAAGCAGGCGATCCAGGGCTTCACTCAGTCGCTTGCCCATGAACTCGCCGCCTTCGGCATCGCCACCAAACTGGTCGAGCCGGGTTATGCGCCCACCACCCGCTTTGCCGCCAATACCGATATCAATGTCATGGATCTGCTCCCAGGCGCCTATCTCGATTTCGCCCGCCCGATCTTCGAGGCCTTCGCGTCCCCAACGGTCGTCACCCACGAAAGCGATGTCGCCGAAGCCGTCTGGCAGGCGGTGACGGACGGTACGGCGCAACAGCGCTATCCGGCAGGGGCAGATGCTGTCGCGCTCGCAGCGGCTGCGTGATTGGCCGAAACTTGCATCAGCCATTGGGCCTGTGGCAGTTGCCGCAGGCTCCGGCCCGGGTATAAATCGGAGGACGTCGCATCCTGCGCCGCCCACCCGGAGATGCCAATGCCCGGCTATTCCGCCCGTCCGCCCGCCATCCCGACTGTCGTGCTTGATGATGCCGTCACCCGCATCACCCGCTGGGATTTCGAACCTGGTGCCGCGACCGGCCACCATACCCATGGCCTGGGTTACGTTGTCGTACCGATGACCGACTGCCACTTTCTGATCGAGGATTCCACCGGTGAGCGACGCGTCACCAGCAAAGCCGGCGAGGCCTATCGCCGCGATGCCGGCGTCGAGCACAATGTGATCAATGGCGGCGACCAGCCGATGAGCTTCATCGAGATCGAATACAAATGAGCGCAGACGACGACCAGGCGCCGCCGCGTTTCGTCACCACCTTCGAGCCACAGCATGGTGTGGCGGTGCCGGTGGCCGAGGGCGTCCAGCGCCTCACCGCGCCCAATCCCAGCCCCTTCACCTTCCACGGCACCAACACTTATATCGTCGGGCAAAAATCCGTCTGCGTCATCGATCCCGGCCCCGACAATGACGCGCATTTCGAGGCGCTGATGGCAGCGTTGCAGGGCAGGGAAGTCACCCACATCGCCGTCAGCCACACCCATCGCGACCATTCCCCACTCGCCCGCCGGCTGAAGGACAGGACCGGTGCGATCCTCCTTGCCGAAGGCCCGCACCGTGCGTCGCGACCGCTGTTCAAAGGCGAGATAAACCCCTTTGCTGAAAGCTCCGATACGGATTTCGTTCCCGATATGGCCCTAACCGATGGACAGACCGTGCAGGGTGACGGCTGGAAACTCACCGCCGTCCACGCCCCTGGCCATACCGCCAATCATTCGGCCTTCGCCCTCGAAGACACCGGCATCCTCTTTTCCGCCGATCACGTCATGGCCTGGGCCACCTCGATCGTCGCACCCCCGGATGGCGCCATGGCCGACTACATGGCCTCGCTGGACCGGTTGCTCGCGCGCGACGACCGCCTTTATCTGCCCGGCCATGGCGGCGAGGTCACCGAGCCCCAGGCCTTCGTGCGTGCTCTTCGCACCCATCGCCGCATGCGTGAACGCGCTGTGCTGGAGCGGATCGTCAAGGGCGACCGCCGGATCGCCGACATGGTGAAGGTCATCTACGCCTCAACCGACCCACGCCTCCATGGCGCAGCCGCCTTGTCTGTGCTCGCCCATATCGAGGATCTCGTGGAGAAGGGGCTGATCGCAACGGATGGCCCACCGAAGCTTTCAGGCGAATATCGACCGGGCTGAGGTGACGAGGCCAACGGTCGCCAGATGCCTGCCTCAGTTCCCCGCAATCCCCAGAAGCTCCGCGTCCAGCGCGTGCAGGAAATCCTCGGCGATCCGGTCGCTGATCCCCAGGTCATGCGGGCCGTAGCGCGAGGCCACGCGCATATCGACCAGCGTCATCTCCGCTTCTTCGCGCAGCCGCACCACTGCGTCGAAGGGCAGGCCGAACACCAGCGTCCGGGTCGAAAACTGCAACCGCGCCGTGCCCACCGGTTCGCCATCGTCCGTCGGCACGAGCAGGCTGGGCTCCGGCCGTGCGGTGGGCAGTGGGCCGCTTTCCGGCAGGCCCTCTTCGGCCGCGGTACCGGCCGTGCCCGCAGCCGTTGAGTCCGGTTCGGTCGGGTCTTCCGTGGTCGACCGAAGCTCCAGCGCCGGCAGGCCGTATTCCTCGCCGCGGCTTGCTGTCACCACCAGCCGGTTCTCGGTCGCCACCTTGCGCACCGCCTCGTAGACGCGGTCGATCGCGCCTTCGTAGCGCCGCCCGTTCAGCCCCGGATAGGCGCCAAGCTGCGCCGCATCGGCATTTGCTGGCAGGGCCGGGCGCGGTAGCAGATGTTGGTTTGCCTCCGGCTCGGAAACCCAGGCCGGCCGGTCCGCAAGATCGGTCGCCACCTCGGTGAGCCTCGGCTTGGCGACATAGAGATAGTAGCCGTAACCCGGTAACGCCAGCGGCAGTGCGGCATAGATCATCGCCCAGGCAGCCGCCACACCGCCCAGCGCCCCGATCTGCCAGAGCCGCGCCAGACCCAGAAGCGCGAGTGGCACGGAAAGTGCCGCCGGCACGGCGCATGCCAGCACCAGCAGAACGAAATCCGGTGTCGAAAGCGGCCCGAAACGATGCGCCAGCACCACCACGACCAGCATGACCAGCGAAAAAAGCGCCATGCGCCGCGCGAGAAAGGCGGAGCGGGACACCGGACGGTCATAGCGGACATGCATGCGGATCTACCGGAATCAGGAGGCGTTTCGCCCATGGTTGTAACGGCTCGCGCCGGGGGCGTCGACAGGCAAAGCTGGGCTTCGGGCGCTAGGGTTGATCGGAGCGTCCTCCGCCGAGCAACGGATTTTCACCGAGTTCCGGCATGGGCATGTCTTCCGTGGGAGGCGTGCCGCCAAAACCATCGGGTGCCTCCGTCAACCCTTCCTCGACGGTCGGGTCGAGCGGTGGCAGAGCCGGTGCATCGAGGCTCGTGCCGCCATCGGGCTGTGTGGGGTCGCCCAATGGCGGGGCCAGTGGCGGCGCATCGGGGCTGAGCGGCACGTAGAGCGAGACGGTGACGATGACGGCGATCACCATCAGCCAGGAACCGATGATACGGGCGGGAATGGTGAGCCAGGCCCCCCGGAAGGGCCGCAGCAACAGGCCCGGCACGGCGAGGATCCACAGCGCACCGAGGACGGCGGAAAAGGCGAATTCCTTGATGCCGATGCCGAAATCGTCGAGCCCGATGAAGAGCGACAGCGAGAAGCCGACCACGAGGCTGGCAACAGGCGCCGCATAGCGTCGCAGGCGGGTTGGAAGCCAGAGCACGAGGCCGGACAGCAGGACGGCAACAGGCGCGATCAGGAACAATTCGTGTCCCAGCGGGCTCTGCAGGATCGCATGGAAGATCGGATCGAAGAAGAGAAGCATCGGCGCGACGACGCCGACAAAGGCGCCCACGATCGAAAGCACCTCGCTTCTGCGCTCCGCGAGAGCGATCGCGACCGACAGCCCGAGCATGGCGAGGACCAGATCGTAGATCGACAGCGTGAAGAGATAGCCGAGTTCGAAGAAGGCGAATTCATGCGGAATGACAAGCGAAGCTGCAACGATCGCCACCCCGAGGAAAAAGGCGAGAAAGGCCCAGCGGAAGGCCGGGGTCTGGACGCCCGCCTTGAAACGCTCACGGGCCGTCCCGCCCTCAGGGCCGGGGACCGTATCGCTGGCAGGGCGGCTCTGCTCCGGCGCTGACGTTTGAACCGCATGGCCGAGAGCCAGTTGCGACCCCTCGATCACGGCGCCGCCGTTTTTCGCTCTGCCCCGCCCTGTCTTTTTTCCCGGCTGCTTCTGCTTCTTCATGCCCGTGCCTGCCACTGGCGCCGCAAGGCGCGTCGGCAAGAGCCTATTCCACAACAGGCGCGATTTGTCACTTCAGCTTGCCGCATCCCGTCGCAAGACAAGCGGACTCGAAACCATTTGGGCCGGTGAAGCCCGTCGCGGTGTCCCAAACGGAAGAGACCCGGCAGTCGCCTGCCGGGTCTTCCCTGTCTAAATAGTCAGATGGACGTGACGTCCTCAGGCCGCGCGGCGCTGGTGGCGGCCTTCCTGGACCTCCTCTACGATCTTCGCCACGAAGGCATCGAGATCATCGGGCTTGCGCGACGTGATGATGCCCTGGTCCGTGACCACGGCCTCGTCGCGCCAGTCTGCACCGGCATTGATCATGTCTGTCTTGATCGACGAGAACGACGTCGCCTTGCGGCCCTTGACACCACCGGCTTCGATCAGCAGCCACGGACCATGGCAGATCGCGGCGACCGTCTTGCCGGAATGGAGGAAGGTCTTCACCAGATCCACGGCCTTTTGCTCCTTGCGCAGGAGGTCCGGGTTGATCTGGCCGCCTGGCAGGACCAGTGCGTCGAAATCGTCGATGTTGACCTCTTCAAGCGTCAGGTCGACATCGACGGTGTCGCCCCAGTTCTTCTCGTCCCAGCTCTTGATCGGCGCCTTTTCGAGCGAGGCGATCTTCACCGTGGCACCCTTTGCCGTGAGCTGTTCCAGCGGCACGCGCAGCTCGGAGCGCTCGTAGCCATGGGTGGCGAGAATGAGGATTCGGGCGGAATTGATGGAAGGCATGGGATGTCCTTTCGTTTCTCTTTGCCTTGGGGATGAGAAGGAAACGGAGAGACCGCAGCATCGTTCCGATAAAAACTTTGGCGCTCCCGCGACAACAGGTGTTGCCGCCCGGCTTTCGCTTTGCTAATCAGGCCGCGATTTGCAACGCCGCCCGCGGCCTCGCAATCCTGTTGGGGCGTCGCCAAGCGGTAAGGCATCGGTTTTTGGTACCGACATTCCCAGGTTCGAATCCTGGCGCCCCAGCCACAATCCTTTTCTCCGTTCTGGAGGCACAAGGCCTCACTCCACCCACGGCAATGTCCCCCTCGGCAGCCGTCGGCTGGCCAGTGTGGCGATGGCCGCGAGTGCCAGCACCAGTAGGGTGGACAAGACCGCGACGGCGGCGGCAGCGGTGGAATTGCCTTCATATTGCAGAGCAAAGATCATCACGCCGATCGTCTCGTTGCCCGACGACCACAGAAGCGCCGACAGCGTCAGTTCGTTGAGCGCCGTCATCACCACCAGGATCGCGCCGGCGGCGGCCGCCGGCAGGATGCCGGGCAGGAAGATCGACAGGATGCGACGGGGAAGGCCAGCACCTGTCACGCGCGCAGCCTCGTCCAGCGAAGGATCTGCCGATTGCGCGGCGGCCGCGACCGGGCGCAGCACCAGCGGCAGGAAACGGGCGAGATAGGCGATGACAAGGATCGCCATCGACCCATAGATCGAAATCCCGATGATCGGCAGCGGTTTCAGGAAGGCGAGGATCATGCCGAGTGCCACGACCGTGCCCGGGACGACCCAGGGCGCTTCGATGACGATGTCGAGAAAGCGCAGCACGGGATTGGCCCGACGCATGGAGAGAAAAGCCAGCGGCACGGCCACCAGCATCGAGATGACGGCGGTGATCGCGGCAAGCAGCAGCGAATTGGCAAAGGCCCGCCGCACGGTCTGATTGTCGAGCACGGCGCGGAACTGGTCGAGGCTGACGGTGTCGGGACCGAAGGCGACCCCGATCGCCGGCAGGAGCGCGGTCATGCTGAGCGCCGCGAGCGGCACCAGCGACAGGACCAGCACGAGGACCCACAGCAGGATTTCGACGAAAGGTGCTGCACGTCGCGGCACGAAGGGCACTCCGGCCGGCAGCGGCACGGCGATGCGTGTCGTGACGACATTGCGCAGGAGGATGGCAATGGCCGCCATCGCAGCGAGCACGAGCGCCAGTATCGCCACCTGGCCGGCGGCGGCCGGGCCAAAGCCGTTGAGCCGCTGATAGATCAGCGTCGTCAGGACGGATACGCGACCGGGAATGCCGAGCAGCGCGGGCACGCCGAAATTGCCGATGGCGGCCGTGAATGCGATCAGGCTGCCGGCCAGCATCGAGGGCATGACGATCGGGAGCACGATGCCGCGACCGATCCGGCCCGGCGAAATGCCGAGGATGCGGGCGGCCTCGACGAGATCGGCGGGCAGCGCCCGGAGTGCCGCGCGCACGGCAATGAAGACCAGCGGCATATGCTCGATGCCCATGACGAGCGCGATCCCGCCGATCGAATAGAGCGGATTGGTCGAGCCTGGTGCCGGCGCAAGTCCGAGCGGTTTCAGGATCGGCGATTGCGCGCCAAAAAGCTCGATCCAGGCGAGCGCCATGGTCTGCGACGGCACGATCAGCGGCATCAGGATGAGAAAGGTCAGCGCCGCCCGGCTCCTGAGCTTCAATAGGCTGACGGCAAACGCGAGGGAAACCCCGAGCAGGGTGGAGACGGCGACGGAGAGCAGCGAGGTCTGCAGCGTCCCGGAGAGGGCGCGGAGCGTCGCACGGCTGGTGAGCGTGGCGACCATCAGCCCGAGCGGCGTGCCGTCCTCGCCGGGCTGGAAGGCGCTGGCGAACAGCCGGGCAAGAGGCCAGAGCGTGGTCAAGACAACGTAGAGAAGCAGAAGGGAGACGAGCAGATGCTCGCCTCCCGAAGCACGCTGGCCCATACGACGTCCGGCCATTGCGGGTCTGCGCATGGAGAAATCAGCCGCCGAAGAGTTCGGCGAACTTTTCCTTGTTCTCTGTGTCGGCCTTCAGCATGGCGTCGCTGTCGGCGGGCAGGATCTTCAGCGTCGAAAGCGCCGGATAGCCTTCCGGCTGGGCGACATCGGGTAGGATCGGGAAATAGCCCTGCGCGGTCGCCTGCTCCTGTGAAGCCTTGGAGAGCTGCCAGGCGACGAAGGTCTTGGCAGCCTCGACCGAATCCGAGCCTTTGAGGACCGCGACCGGCTGGGTGATCGAGCTCACGCCCTCGGCCGGGAAGACGAAGTCGACGGGCGAACCCTTCTTCTTGGCATTCAGCGCCATGTATTCGATGATGATGCCATAGGCCTTCTCGCCGCGGGCGACGGCCTCGATGACCGTGCCATTGCCCTGGCCGGCAACGGCACCGGCCTCTGCCAGTTTCTCGTAATAGGCCCAGCCAAAGTCCGGCTGCTGTGCCATCGTGCCGACATGGATGACGGCGGCACCCGAATAGAGCGGGCTCGGCATGATCATGCTCTTTGCGGCATCGGCAGCCAGCAGGTCGTTCCAGCTCGTGGGCGCGGTCTTCACCAGATCGGTGTTGTAGACGATGCCGGTCGTGATCACCTTGGTGCCGAAGAAGGTCTTGTCGGCATCGATGAAGGCCGGGTCGACACCCTCGACCGGGGCGTCGGTGAAGGCGAGCAGGCGGTCGTCGTTCTTCAGCTGGGTCATCGCCACCGTGTCGGCGATCAGGATCACGTCGGCCGGGCTGTTGCCGGCTGTATATTCGGCCTGCAGCTTGGCCATGACTTCGGTCGTGCCGGAGCGGAACAGCTCGACCTTGATCTCCGGATGGTCGGCATTGAAGGCTTCGATGACCTGGGTCATCTGGTCCTGCGGCTGCGAGGTATAGACGGTGATCGTGTCTTCGGCTGCAGCCTGGAAGGCGAGGCCGGCAAGGATCGTGGTGGCGACGAGTGTGCGGATCAACATGGAAACCTCGTTGACAAGGGCGGGGTGCCGTTAAGGCGATCCCGGCCCGGACGATGGGGGAAGAGGCTGCCGAATGGGCAGATGCGGATTTCGCCTAGCGCAGCGAGATGACGGCCGGACGACAGGCCGATGATCTTCCCGTGACATCGGGGACACCATCGCCCGAGCCACCGTGACCGGTGCCGCCATCGCCGATCACCCAGCCGCCCGTGAAGGCAAGCTCGATCGGCGTTCCCGGCGCCAACCGCTCGGGAAGTGCCAGGCTGACGACGTCGCCGTCGATCTCGGTCGGCAGGCAATGGCTCAAGAAGGCGCCGTTCTGGAAGACCTGGCCGACGAGTTCCGTCTTCAGCTGCCCGCCCTCGGGCGCGCGCCGGAGATCGGACGCGTGGAATGCGAGCCAGCCATGACCGACGGGCGCATCCCCCGGCATGTCGAGAAGTTGCTGTCCGAGCATCACCCGGGTCCGGCCGCCTTCGGACTTGACCACCTTGACCGGCAGGGTCCGCCCCCGCCCGATGAAGCGGGCGACCATGGGCGAGGCCGGCCGGCGATAGAGCTCCTCCAGTGTGCCGAGCTGCTCCAGCCGGCCCCGGTCCATGACAGCGACATGGGTCGCGACAGCCATGGCCTCGTCCTGGTCATGAGTGACGAAGACGAAAGTGGCGCCGGTCAGGCTGTGGATGCGGCGGAATTCGGTGAGCATGGCTTCGCGCAGATGTGCGTCGAGATTGGCAAGCGGTTCGTCGAGCAGGATGAGCTTCGGCCGCGTGGCGAGCGACCGGGCGAGCGCCACCCGCTGGCGCTGGCCGCCGGAAAGTTCGTGCGGGCGGCGATCGCCGAGCCCACGCAATCCGACGACGTCGAGAACCTCGTCGATCCGCGCTGCGCGTTCCTGGGCGGTGAGCCGCGCCACCTTCAGCCCGAATTCGATATTGCCGCGCACGCTCATCGTCGGCCAGAGCGCATAGGACTGGAAGACCATGCCGATCCGGCGCCGCTCCGGCGGCACGAAAGCGGTCTCTCCTGCCACCACATCGTCGTCGAAACGGATCTCCCCGTCATCGGGTACCTCGAGCCCGGCGATCAGCCGCAGAAGCGTCGTCTTGCCGCAACCGGACGGCCCGAGCAGGGCGAGAAAGGCACCATCGGGAATGGCGAGCGACACGGAGTCCAGCGCCTGGAAGCGGTCGAAGCGTTTGGAAACGGCTGTGAGCGTCAGGCGCGGCAAGACTGTATTCTCCCGATCATCCGGCTCCCATGCCATGGAGAGATGACGCCAGGATGAAGCCGCGCATGACCCTGACCTACAGTCATCCTGTGCAATTTCTCTCCGTCAGGGCTCAAAGCAATATACTTGACCAAATGAGTTATGTATTGCATGACGGCGCGAAACGGAGACTGTGCGGCCCATCGTGCCGCACCGTCAATCCCAAGCACATGGAGCCCTATCCGGAGGTTTTTCATGGCCTTTCGTCCACGCATGCAGGCTCAGACGCGCGCTTACCGCACGCTGCGGCCCTTGTGCGTGCGCACCTGGCCGGGCGTCGTCGCGGATGTCTGGCATGTCGAGAGCGGTGCCGGTGCCGGCGGCTTCTACCTCTCGCCCGATCCCCGCCTCGTCGTCCTTCTCGGCACGCCGCCGCAGAGCCTGTCGCTCAAGACCAGCGAAACCGGCACCGTCGTTTCCCCCGTCTCCATGGTCTATGTTCCGGCAGGCCAGCCCCTCTGGAGTGCCATGAGCGCCGGGGAGCGGTTCTCCCATCTCGATTTGCACCTTGAGGCGGGGCCGCTGCAGCAACGTCTGGCCGGTCTGATCCCGCCCGGAAAACTGTCAGAGACGGTCATCCTCGCTGGCGACGCCGATGCGCCGGGAGCCCGGACTCTAGCCCGTATGGTGGCGGACGAAGTGGAGCGGCCCTCGCGCCCGACCATGATGCTGGATGGTCTTCTCTCCGCCATGCTGGCAGAGGTCCTGAACCTGTCCAGCGAGGGGGCGGAGCATAGCGGCGGCCTGTCTCCCCGACAGATAGCGGCGGTGAAGCGGCATGTGGCCGATGCATTTCCCCGGCGGGTCAGCGTGGCCGAACTGGCGCAGTTATGCGGCCTGTCCGAAAGCTGGTTCAGCCGCGCCTTCGCTCGCAGCACCGGCGAGACGCCGCAACGCTGGATCGCCCGCCATCGTCTCGAGGCGGCGATGGAGCTGATGCTGACCACGGATCGCGGCCTGGCGGATATCGCCGATGCGACCGGCTTTGCCGACCAGGCCCATCTCACCCGCATCTTCCGGGCGTCACAAGGCCTGCCGCCGTCGCAGTGGCGGCGCATGCGCGTGGGGCAAGACTGAGGAAAACAAGGCGGAATTGGGAAAATTGAGCAGATCCGATCAAATCACGGAGCTTTCGTTCAAGCGCCGCCACAAAACAAGACTTATTCAGTCATGAATTCTTCACGTCTTGTCGGATGGGTCATGAACACCAGGATCGTACTTTTCGCCGGAGCCAGCCTCCTTGCCCTTCAAGCTGCCGCTGTCGCGCAGGACGGCGCTACGACCGAGCTTTCAGAGATCGTCGTGTCGGGTGAGGGAGGTCCGGCGGCCGAGACAGACGGCTATGTGGCGAAGTCCGCCGCGGCCGGTACGAAGACCGGGACGCCCGTACTTGAGACGCAGCGCTCCATCTCTGTCGTCACGCGCGACGAGATCGACGATCGCGGCGCCCAGACCCTCGGCCAGGCGCTGTCGACCACGGCCGGTGTCCTCGGCGAACCCTACGGCGCTGATCCGCGCTTCGACAGCCCGGTCCTACGCGGTTTCGACATGCGCCAGGCACAATATCTGAACGGGTTGCGCCTGATGCGCTCGTCGGGTGCGCCGTCCTACGACATCTACGGTCTGGAGCGGGTGGAGGTGCTCAAAGGGCCGGCATCCAGCCTCTACGGCTCCGGCACGCCGGCCGGCGTCATCAACATGGTTTAGAAGCATGCCCAGTTCAGGGATGCCTACGAGGCCGGCACCGGCTTCACGCTGGATGGCGACAAGGAAGTTTTCCTCGACGCCAACAAGGTCTTGTCTGACACGCTGGCGGCCCGCTTCACTGGCAAGTTGAGCGATACCGAGGAAGACATCGACGAACTGACCAACAAGCGCGGCTATCTGGGCCTTGCCACTCGCTGGTCGCCGTCGGATGCCACGACCATCGATTTCCTCGCCTCCTATCAAAAGGACTCGCCAATCACGCCAGCCGGCATTCCCTATGCTCTGACCGGGCAGGGCAATGACGACAGTCTGCGCGATCTCTATATCGGCGATCCCTCGGTCGACGAGTCCGACCGCCGCATGTCCAATATCGGCTACGAGCTTCACCACGAATTCGACAGCGGCTGGGCACTGGACCAGTCGGCCCGCTATCAGAAGTTCGACTGGGACTATACGGGCTTCTATGTCTCGGGTCTGACTGCGCCGTCGACGATCAATCGCGGCGTGATCTTCCAGGACGAGGACACCTGGACGGCCAATCTCGACACGCGTTTCGCCGGCGAGGTCGAGACGGGCACCATCGACCACAAGCTGCTGTTTGGCCTCGACCTGCGCAAATACGGCGACAACACGACGTCGCAATTCGCAACGTCGTCCGCACTCGACATCAACAACCCCACCCCGGCAACCGTAGGCGCGCCTTGGTACACCAAGACCGATGACCTGACGCTCGAACAGGTCGGGATCTACTTGCAGGACGAACTGTCCTTTGACAAATGGCGGGCAACCGTTGGTCTGCGTCATGACTGGACTGATCAGCAGGGCACAACATTCAACAATTTCGACGGGACGGAAAACATCGACCAGCAGGACAGTGCCACGACTGGCAATGTCGGCCTCTCCTATCTCTTCGACAACGGCTTTGCCCCCTATGTCAGCTACGCGACCTCCTTCGATCCGGTCATCGGTGCCGATATCGCGGGCGACGTGTTGAAGCCGACCACCGGCGAGCAATGGGAAGTCGGTCTCAAATACGAGCCGACATCTTTCGACGGCCTGTTCTCGGTTGCTCTCTACGATCTGACGCAGGACAATGTCAGCGTCTCGGTCACCGAAGGTGGCGTCACCGGCACGCGCCAGATCGGTCAGGTCAAATCCCGCGGCATCGAGATCGAGGGTGCCGCCGAAATCGCCATGGGCTGGAGCGTCAAGGGCGCATACAGCTATACCGATGCCGAACAGGTCGGCTCCAACGATGGCAAGATGCCGGCGAACATTCCACATCATCTGGCCAGCCTCTGGCTGACCTATGAATTCGCCGAGGACACGGCGCTCGCCGGTCTCTCCATCGGCGGCGGTCTGCGCTATGTCGGCGAACGCTTCAACGACAATGCCAACACGGCGTCGCTGGACCCCGTGGCTCTGGTCGACCTCGCCGCGAAATACAAGGTCACGGACAAGGCAACGCTCGCCGTCAACCTCAACAACCTGACGGACGAGACCTATGTCGCCAATTGCGGCTCCTTCGGTTGCTATTACGGTGCGGGCCGCTCGGTCATGGGAACCCTGACGGTCCGGTGGTAATCTTTGATCGACCATATGGCCGGCGCGCCGTTTTGAAGCTGTTCGCTGCGACAGGGCTCGCCGGTGTTTCCTTTCCCATGCTTGCCGCGACCGTGGCGCCATCAGGCGCCGCAGGTCTGCGTCTGGCGGCGATCGACTGGGCCATGCTGGAAACCGCCTGGGCGATTGGCCACATACCGGTCGCGGGCACCGAACTCATACGCTTCCGCATCGAAAGTCCCGGGATTCCGCTGCCGGCAGAGACGCTCGATCTCGGCCTGCGTGGCACCCCCAATTTCGAGCAGCTGCGGATTGCGGCCCCGAACCTGATCCTCTCGTCGCCCTTCTACACGCGACACGAGGACGCGCTGACGGCCGTCGCGCCGGTTTTCAGCCTGCCGTTTTTCGTGCGCGGCGAGCCGTCCCTGCCGCATGCGCTGGACGCAATCGAGGCGCTGGCCGAGCGATTGGGCGACCCGGCATCCGGACATCGCGCGCGCCAAAACGCCGAGACGCAGTTCGACCGGATCGCGGCCCGGCTGAAACCGCATGCCGACCGGCCGGTGATGCTGATCGATTTCGGCGATGCCCGCCATTTCCGCGCCTTCGGCTTCGACAGCCTCTACGGATCGACGCTCACGCGCCTCGGCCTTGCCAATGCCTGGCAGGACGGGACGCAATTCTCCTTCGCCGCGCCCGTACCGCTCGACCGTCTCGCGGAGATGCCAGACGCCAGCTTCGTCATCGTCAGCCCGGTGCCGCTCGAAGCGCGCGGGCAATTGCAGCGCTCGGTCCTGTGGAATGCGCTCCCTCAGGTCAGGGCCGGCCGCGTCCATCAACTCTCCGCCACCAACGCCTTCGGTGGCGTGCCCTCGGCGCTCGCCTTTGCCGAAGGTCTCGCCGAGGCTCTGGCGACAGCATGAAATCCTTGCCCATCCTTCTCCTGATGGCCGGCGCTCTGCTCTGGTTTCTCGCGGCAAACGCGCTGCTGCCCGTCCATGCCTGGCCAGACGCATTCTTTCCCGCAGGCGAGCGAACGATCGAACAGATCCGCCTCGTTTACGGCCTCATGCCGCGCGCCGTCGTGGCGCTGCTGGTCGGCGCGGCGCTGGGGCTGGCAGGCAGCCTCCTGCAGCGCCTGCTGCGCAATCCGCTCGCCGATCCGACGGTGCTCGGCGTGTCGGCCGGGGCGCAATTGGCGCTTGTCGGCGCCACCCTCTTTGCGCCGGCGCTCCTCGCCCCCGGCCGGCTACCGGTCGCACTCGCAGGCGCGGCCGTGTCCGCCGCACTGGTTTTCCTCATCGGCCAGAGACGCGGTTTCGAACCGGCCCGCCTTGTCGTGGTCGGCCTGTTGACGGGGCTCATGGCCTCGAGTCTCGCCACGGCCCTCACGCTCGCCCATGGCCAGTATCTCCTGTCGCTGGTGATCTGGAACGGCGGCTCCCTGGTTCAGCAGGACTGGTCCGCCGTCACCCGCCTCTCGGTCGTCCTGGGACTCAGCCTCGTCGTGGCGCTGGCTTTGCTGCGGCCGATGCAATTGCTGTCGATAGGCGGGGAAACGGCCGCCGCACTCGGCATGCGGGTTGGCCTCATCCGCGCCGTGGTCATCGCCGTTGCTGTCCTTCTGACAGCCATGGTCTCGGCCGAAGTCGGCCTCATCGGCTTCATCGGCCTGGCCGCCCCGACGGTGGTCAGAGCAATCGGCTTTCGCCACGAGGCATCGCGAATGATTGCCTGCATGGTGGCGGGCGGTGGCCTGCTTCTCCTCTGCGACAGCGGCGTGCTGCTGCTCGACAAGGCCGTCGGCGAGATGTTCCCGGTCGGTGCCGTCACCGGGTTGATCGGCGGGCCGCTGATGCTCTGGCTCTTGCCAAGGCTTTCCGGGCGCACGCCGCCTGCCGGCGTGTCGGCGGCTGAGACGCGGCAAATCGGCTCGGCCTGGCGCCCGGTGACGGTGCTGGTGGCGCTGCTGTTTGCCGGCTCGCTTCTGGGGCTCGTGCTCGGCCGCGGGCCTGATGGCTGGACCTTCCTCGACACGGATCAGCTTTCGGCTTTCCTGCCACTACGCTTGCCACGATTGCTCGCCGCGATTGCCGCCGGCGCGCTTCTGGCCGGCGCCGGTGCCATCCTGCAGCGCACCACGTCCAATCCGCTCGCCTCTCCGGAGGTCATGGGTGTCTCTTCGGGTGCGGCGCTCGGCTTCGGCCTTGCGGTTTTCCTTATCCCGGCACCGGATGCCTTGACGCTCCTGTTCGCGGCTGGCCTCGGCGGCGCCGTGGTGCTGGCTGTCGTCGCGCGCGTCGCGGTCAAGACCGGGATGCCGACGGACCGCATCCTGCTGACGGGTCTGGCCATCAGTGCGCTCGCCACAGCCGTGCTCTCCGCCATGATGTCCGGCGGCGACGCGAGGGCCTGGGTCATCCTCACCTGGCTCTCGGGATCGACCTCCATGGTCGGTATGACGCAGGCTTTCGTGCTCCTGGTCCTGGCCGCATTGCTTCTCCTCTTCTGTCTTCTCGCTGCGCGTTGGCTGACCATCCTGCCACTCGGGCCCGAGATCGCCGGTGCGCTCGGCCTGTCGCGCCTTGCCCGGGTGAGCCTCTTCCTCGCCGCCGGCATCGCGACGGGAACGGCGACCGTGCTAGTCGGCCCCGTCAGTTTCGTCGGGCTCATGGCGCCCCATCTCGCCCGCGCGCTCGGCCTGACGACTGCCAGCGGTTTTGCCGCAGGATCCATGGTCATCGGCGCCTTCCTGATGATGCTGGCAGATGCCGGTTCGCGTCTTGCCGCCTTCCCCTACGAACTGCCGCTCGGCCTGTTCGCCACCCTGATCGGGGCACCCTGGCTCCTGCTGTATCTGATGAGACGGACGCGATGACACCCCTGTTCGAAATCCGAAACCTCACCATCGAACTCGGCAGCCGCGCAACCTCGCGCCGGGTGATCGAAAACCTCGACCTCGACATCCCGGCCGGCCGCACGGTGGCCCTCATCGGCCACAACGGTTCGGGCAAGTCGACGCTTCTGAAGGCGCTCGCCCGCCAGATCGGGAGAACCTCCGGCGAGGTCGTCACCATGGGCCGGCCGCAGGACGCCTGGTCCGCGCGCGACCACGCCCGCACACTCGCCTACCTGCCGCAATACACCCCCGCCGCCGAGGGCATGACGGTGCGCCAGCTCGTGGCGCTCGGCCGCTACCCCTGGCATGGTGCGCTCGGCCGTCCGACGGCCGCAGACAGAGAGGCCGTCGAAGCCGCGATCATCGAATGCGGCCTGTCGGACTATGGGAGCCGCCTCGTCGATACCCTGTCGGGCGGCGAGCGCCAGCGCGCCTGGCTCGCCATGCTGCTCGCGCAAGGGGCGAAGGCGCTCCTCCTCGACGAGCCGATCTCGGCCCTCGACATCGCCCACCAGATCGAGGTGATGAGCCTCGTGCATCGCCTGTCGGAGGCGGGTCGTTCGGTCGTGGTCGTCCTCCATGACGTCAACCTCGCCGCCCGGTTTGCCGATCACATCATCGCGCTGAAAAGCGGAAAGGTTGTGCTGAACGGCACGTCGGAAGATCTGATGCAACCGGATGCCTTGTCACGGGTCTACGGTCTTGCCATGGATGTGGTGACACGTCCCGGCCGCTCGCCGCTCGCCAGCGCCCTTTGAGGGTGCAGTGGACAATTGCAGGATCATCGCATGCTGAAACAGTTCTTTGCCTATTATCGCCCGTGGAAGGGCCTGTTCTGGCTGGATTTCTCCTGTGCCGTCGCGTCCGGCCTGCTGGAGCTTGCCTTCCCGCTCGCCGTCACCGCCTTCATTGACAGGCTCTTGCCGACCGGCAACTGGACGCTGACACTGATGGCGGCTGCCGGCCTGCTCGCCATCTATCTCGTCAATGCCGCCCTGATGGCGATCGTCATCTATTGGGGCCACAAGCTCGGCATCAACATCGAGACGTCGATGCGCGCCAAGGCCTTCGAGCATCTGACGACGCTTTCCTGGCGCTGGTATGACACGGCCCGCACCGGCAAACTCGTCGCCCGGGTGACGCGCGACCTCGAAGAGGTCGGCGAAGTCGCCCATCACGGACCCGAGGATCTGTTCATCGCCATCATGACCTTCGTCGGCGCCTTTTTCCTGATGCTCAACCTGCATATCGAACTCGCCCTCGTCACGGCCCTCATCGTGCCGGGCACGGTCGCGATCGTCTCCATCTATGGCGGTCGTATGACTCGCACCTGGCAGGAGATCTATGGCCGCATCGGCGCCTTCAACGTGCGTCTGGAGGAGACGATCGGCGGCATCCGTGTCGTCCAGGCCTATGCCAACGAAGATCACGAGCGCAAGCTGTTCGCCAAGGACAATGCCCGCTACCGCCGGACCAAGCTCGACGCCTACCGGGTCATGGCAGCGTCTTCCTCGCTGCATTACATGGGCATGCGCGCCGTTCAGGTGGTGATCATGGTGATCGGCTCCGGCTATGTGCTCTCGGGCTCCATGTCGACCGGCAGCTTCGTCGGCTTCCTGCTTCTGGTCGGCGTCTTCTTCCGCCCGCTCGACAAGATCACGGCCGTCATCGAGACCTATCCGCGCGGCATTGCCGGCTTCCGCCGTTATCTCGACCTGCTCGCAACGGAACCCGAGATCACGGACAGTCCCGATGCACGCCCGGTGTCCACGCTCAGCGGTGACATCCGCTTCTCGGATGTCACGTTCGCCTTCACGCCGGGTCGCCCCGTGCTGCACGACGTCTCGCTGCATGTGAAGCCGGGTGAAACCGTAGCTTTCGTCGGCGAATCCGGTGCCGGAAAGTCGACCCTGCTGTCGCTCCTGCCGCGCTTCTATGAGCCGACGTCGGGCACGATCACCATCGACGGCATGACGCTCTCGGAGATGACCGTGGAAAGCCTGCGTCGCCAGATCGGTCTCGTCTCCCAGGATGTCTTCCTCTTCGGCGGCACGCTCCGGGAAAACATCATCTATGGCCGCCTCGGCGCCACCGATGACGAAATCATGGAAGCCTGTCGGCGCGCCCAGCTCACCACCATGCTGGAGAACCTGCCCGAGGGCCTCGACACGATCGTCGGCGAACGTGGCATCATGCTGTCGGGCGGCCAGAAGCAGCGCGTCGCGATCGCCCGCGCCTTCCTCAAGGATCCGCCGATCCTGCTGCTCGACGAGGCCACCTCGGCGCTCGACAGCACGACCGAGCGGGAGATCCAGTCGGCTCTGGAAGACCTGTCGAAGGGCCGCACGACGCTGGTCGTCGCCCACAGGCTCGGCACAATCCGTAATGCCGACCGCATCGTCGTCATGCAGCAGGGCCGCATCGTCGAGGTAGGCACGCATGCCGAACTCTTGGAGCGGGCAGGGGCCTACGCGAAACTCGCCGCCTGACGTGGCGAAGGTTGGGCATCCGCGCCCTGCGCTTCAGCTCCAATAGGCAGCCGCGGTGAACTGGCTCTTGGCCAAGCCCATGCCTGTCAGATGGCTGCGCGCGGCCCGCGCGCTTTCGGCGCCGGCGGCGAACCACACATAGGCGCCCTCCGGGATCACGGTCGCTGTCAGCGCTGCGATCAGATCCTCAGTGCGTGATACGCGTGGATCCGCCGTGAGTTCGCCGAGATCCTCCGCCGACGCGGAAAGAACAGCCGAGACCTCGCCCTCGGCAAGCGCCAGCATGCGGGCAATAGCAGGCAGCGCTGTCTCGTCGCCGAACAGGTAGAGCGGCGAGCCGGAAGGGCACCATCCGCCGCCGGGTCCCATCACACCGACTGTCTGGCCAACGGGGGTTGTCTCGACCCAGTCGCAGGTCGGGCTGCCGGCATGGTGGAAAATGTCGAAATCCAGCCAGTCCTCGTCCTGCGCAACCACGGTATAAACAGGCTTGTGGATCTTCCGTTCGGGCCAGACGGTGCGGCCGGTGCGGGAAATCCTCGGCCACTCGGGAGCCGCAGGATCTTCCGGCAGGAGCAGACGGAAATGCAGGCTGCCGGTCGCAAACCGGGCCGCTTCCTCGCCCCGCAGCCGCACCCGGGTGAAACCGGGCGAACGGCGCGTGGCGGAAACAACCTGCATCAGGGCCAGCCCCGGCGCCAGTGCGCCCTCGTTCACCTCGTCCCATTCGATCGTGAAGCCGCCATCCTCGAAGACTTCTGCGAGATTGCTTTGCAACGTCAACAACAACCGCCGCTCGGCACTTTCCAGCTCCACCGCGGCGCAATCGCCGTCGAGCCGGCGAAAGACGGCCGTGCTGCTCCAGATCGAGAAGCGTTTTTCCTCGTCTCCGCCCGACAGCGGGATACCGAGGCGGCTCGCATGCTCGCCGATCAATGCGAATGCTGCTGCCTGCTGTCCAGCAATGGATCCGACCAACCGATGCGTCATGTCACTTTCCTCGCGATATCGCACGCGTCGGGTTTATAAACATGATAAATAAAGTCAAGATTTTATCGCAGATGAGGGTATCCGCACCCCCGCGTCGGGAGCCGCGTCCCTACGGTTTATCGCAGTCAAGCCGAATCGAATTCCGGACCACCACGGCGCGACGGGCAGCATTTGCCCCGGAAATCGAGTTTTTCAGCTATTTTGAGCTATGAATTTTCCCATTCGCGGCGCGCCACGCCGTATTCGTTTCTTTATTTTGTTCCAAAGCCGGCTACTCTTGAAAACCATGGGGACGCTTCTATGGGGACTGCATGGCACATCTTGCCGAAGGTGAGATCGCAATACCGCGCATCGCGCGCATCGAATGGCCGACCGTCGCATTGGCCTTTCTGATCTACGGGGGCTTTCTTGGCCTCACTTGGTTCTGGCGCGACATTCCAATCTGGATCCTTGTGCCACTTGGCGCCTGGCTGATCGCCTGGCATGGCTCGCTGCAACACGAAGTGATCCACAATCATCCGACCCGCCATGTCTGGATCAACGATGCGATCGGCGTTCCGCCGATCTCGCTCTGGCTGCCCTATCACGTCTACAAGCAGAGCCATCTCGCCCATCACCGGGACGAGCATCTGACCGATCCGATCGAGGATCCGGAATCCTATTATTTCACGGCTGAGGATTGGGATCGCTTCGGCTGGTTCGGCCGCACGCTGCGCGAATTCAACCTGACGCTTGCCGGTCGTCTCACCGTCGGCCCTGCCATCATCCTCGGCTCTTTCCTCTGGCACGAGGCCGTGAAGGTGATCCGCGGCGAGGGCGACAGCCGACGCCTCTGGGCGGGCCATGGTCTGGGGGTGGCGATCGTGCTCTGGTGGGTGCTCGTCGTCTGCGACATGCCCTTCCTGCTTTTCTTCTTCGGCTTCATCTATTGTGGCACGGCACTGTCGCGCCTGCGCTCCTATGCCGAACACCGTTTCGCCGATGACCACGAGGAGCGTACGGCGATCGTCGAGAAGACCCCGCTGTTCGGTCTTCTCTTCCTTTACAACAACCTGCATGTCCTGCATCACCGCGTGCCGGCGCTACCCTGGTACATGCTGCCCCGGTCTTACGAGAAACATCGCGATTTCCTCGTGCGGCTGAACGGCGGCCTCGTCTATCGCGGCTATTTCGATGTCGCCCGCCGCTATCTCTTCCGCAGGCACGACCGCCCGACCCATCCGAGGCATTCCTGACCGCGGCGGGAGAGACGAGGCTCGCGAGCCTTGCCATGTATGTTGCCCCGTCCGTGGTGGTGGAGGCGCAGCGTGATCTATGGGCATACCTTCGGGACCACTTGCGCAGTGCCGGCCTGACAGGCGTGCCCGAGGCACCCGACGAGCAGACGGCCCATCACGACGCCTGGCTCCATCCGCGCCTGCTTCTGGCCCAGACCTGCGGCTTCCCCTTCGTCAAGCGCCTGCGTGGCCGGGTCCGTCTCGTTGCCACGCCGGTCTATGAGGCGCCGGGCTGTGAAGGGCCGACCATGTGCAGCGTCATTGTCGTGCGCGAAGAGAACTCCCCGCCGAGCCTTGCCGCCTGCGCGGGCTTGGCTGTCGCGATCAACGAGACGGGCAGCAATTCCGGCTATAATCTCCTGCGTGCGGCCGTCGCGCCCCATGCGGGTGGCAAACCCTTCTACTCAAGCGTCGTCGAAACCGGCGGCCATCTGGCCAGCATGGCGGCCGTGTCTGCGGGCAAGGCCGATCTGGCAGCGATCGACTGCATCACTTACGACCTGCTGCGCCGCCACGCACCGGAGCGACTTGCGGGGCTCTCCATCCTCGAGCGAACCCCCTCCGGTCCCAATCTCCCCTTCATCACCCGGCTTACGGCCTCTGACGAAGAATTAGCCGCGCTGCGCAGTGCCTTGAAGGCCGCAGTCGCCGCCCCGGAGCTCGATGAGGCGCGCGCGATCCTGGGCCTGACGGACGTCGTAATGCTGGACGAAAGCGCCTACGACGTTTTGCTCCATTATGAACGGGCGGCGATCGACGCCGGCTATCCCGATCTTCCTTGAATGGCTCGCCCCTGGTCAGGGAAGTGACCCGACTGAGATCACAGCTTCACCTTCACCGGCCGCCAGACGATCGTCTCGGGCGTACGGTCATAAGGATTGTCCATGATCGTCACCTTGCAGTTTCGCGTGTCACAATGCTTGCAGCGGAACTTCAGGGAAAAGGGATCGCGGCCGTGACCGTAGAAGGTTGCAAGGTCCTTCGCCATGAAGCGGCCCTGGTTCTGGCATTCGCGACAGGTGGCGACCACCAGCATATTGTGGCGAAGCGCCTTTCCGAGGGTGTCGATCGTCTGTGTCATGTCTGTGATCTTGAACAAAACAAGAACATCGTCAAGTGCGAACATGATCACAAAACGCTGGAGCCACTGGATTTCAAGGCTTTTAGCGAGCGGGCGGTGGTCTGTGCCGCTTTGAAAAGGCTTTGCTAGGTCACTGAAAATTAACCATAAATTCTGCGGCTTGTAAGCCAACTGTTAACCTTGATCTCTCTATAAAGAATGCGCTTCCACCAAGGTAATGCGTCGCGAAGCGCACGGTTTCTGTATTGCGTATCGGGGAGGGCGTCATCCACGGCGCTCTCCCGTTTACGCCTTCGACCGCGCGTCTCAAGGGCATGAGGCCCCCTGGCGAGATCCCTCTGATCCGCCGGCTGGAAGTGATCCCAATCCAATTTGACGACATGAGAAAGCCTCCACGCCGTATCGGCGGGAGGCTTTCGAATTTAAACGGTCGTGGCCTAGGTGGCGGGCGCTCAGCTGGCCGTCAGGAACTCCGCGCAATAGCTCTTGCCGCCATTCGTGCCGGGACGATCGACGACGGTCCGCACGCCACGGATGATGTAGTCGGACGACACGGTCAGCTGCACCTCGCAGCGCAGATATTCGGTGCGGGCGCGGGTCAGCATCTTGCCCCTCTTGCCGTCCAGATCCTCGTACGTTGCCGGCACGACGCGGGTGTTGAAGCCGCCGCGCCATGTGTAGAGCGTCGACGAGCCGGAAGCGGCGTCCGAGACCGGCGGGCCAAACTTGGCGAAGAAGGCGCCGGCCTGCTGGCCGCTCCACCGCGCTTCGATCTCGTTTTTCGGGACCCCGCCTGTCGTCGTGCAGCCAGCGGCCGCAAGGCAGAACACTGCGATCAGTCCTGTTGTCGTGCTTTTCAGCAAAGTCATTGTCACCGTCCCTTAAACCCCATGAGGGTCTGTGCGGCGGCCATGTTTCCCATGCCGCCTGCCGCACATGGCCCAAGACTGCTTTACTGCGAAACGCGCCGCCGTGAAACGGAGGCGAGATGGTTACACGCGCAATTTTCAGACCGGTGTCTTCTCGGCAACGGCCACGGCGGCGTGCATCGCTCCCACGCCATGACGCGCCCGCCCTGACGGTCCTCTCTCTCGTCTGGACCCTTGCTCATATCAGAATGATATCAATGGGATGGCCAGGTCCGTCATGAAATCTTCAACTTTCTCGCCGCTTTTTTCGTTTCCCTTCTTGTACAACGAAAATCACTGGTCTATAGAAGCGCCGCTGGTCACGGAGTGTAGCGCAGCCTGGTAGCGCACCACGTTCGGGACGTGGGGGTCGGATGTTCGAATCATCTCACTCCGACCAGCTTAAAATCCCGACCAATCCCCTGTTCCGAAATGACATTTGCTCTCTCGAAAGAGGGCTGCCGACGTTGGCGGTTCGCAACCGCAACGGCTTCGGCCATGCCGAATAATGGTATCCAATGCAAATAGTGGTAGTGGACACGCATCATTCGACTGCTCTCGTTTCTGTGATCAATGCCCGCAAGCCGTTGCTGCAGCAAGAAGATTAGGCTATCTTGAATTGCAGTGGGGCGGCGAACGGTTGGCGAGAGTACAACCGACTGATCCATCGAAAATTGTGATCGGCCGGTCAGGTGGGCATGACTCCAGGAACGAGAAAGCGGCGGCAGCGTCAGGACAAGGTCACATTGTCGGATGTCGCGCAAAGCGCCGGTGTCAGTGCGATCACGGTTTCGCGGGCGTTGCGCGATCCGGAAAAGGTCTCGCCCCATCTGCGCGACACGATCCTCAAGGTCGTCGAGGAAATGGGCTATGTGCCCGATCTCGCAGCCCGCGCCCTGGCCAGCAAGAACAGCGGCCTTGTCGGCGTCATTTCCCCAGGGCTCGCCAGTCACGTTTTTGTCGCCGTCATCCGGGGGATAGAGGACCGCGTTCGCTCATCCGATTTGCGCATTCAGTATGCCAGTTCCGACAGCGACAGCGAGGATCAGCTCCGGCAATTGCGCTTCTTCGTCTCGCAAAATCCGGCGGGGCTCATCCATGTCGGCCAGATGCCGGATCCGGCCATTGACGAGCTTCTCCGGCGTGCGCCATGCCCTGTCGTGGAAATCATGGATATCAGCCGACCGCCGTCGGACATGGTGATCGGCATCGACCACCGTCTGGCGGCCGAGGCGGCCACACGCCATCTGGTCGCGCGGGGCTATCGCCGGATTGCCATGCTCGGCAATGGTTCGGATTTTCGCGCCCGCCGGCGACTGGAAGGATATCAGGCGGTTCTGGAGGAGGCCGGACTGTTCGATCCGGCGCTTGTCCTGTCCGTCGATACCCACAGCAGCGTCGGCCTCGGTTGCCATCTCCTCGACCGCCTGAAGAGCGAAACGCCGGATGCCGATGCCGCCTTCTGCCAGAACGACGATATAGCGCTCGGTGCGCTGTTCGAATGTCAGCGACGTGGATTGTCCGTGCCGAAAGATTTCGGCATTTGCGGCTTCAACGACCTCGAATATGCGGGCTTCGCCTTCCCCGCCATCACCTCGGTGCGCGTCCCCCGCTACGAGATCGGATACCGCGCCGCCGACATGATCATCCGGGCCGCCGGTACCGGCATGCCGCCGCCGAACATCGTCGATCTCGGCTTCCAGCTCGTTCAGCGTGGCTCGACGGCGCGCGAGGGCTGAACCGGCCCCTCGCACGCCTGTACAAGGCACATGGTCAAGAGACGGCTGTGGCGCCCGGCCGCACAGCGTCGAGCGCCTTCACGAAGGCGTCGAGGTCGGACAGGTAGAAAACACCATCGATGGGAGCAATGCCCGCATAAGCCGCACCGCCAACCCAGATCTCGGTCGATGCTGGTAGCGCCGACCTCAGGTCGCGTAGATGGAGTGTCAGTGGCGCCCGGCGGCCGGCGAGTGCACTCAGGCAAACACAGCGCGCGCCGCGTCGATTGGCGGCCTCCGCAATCTCATTCGCGGGGAGGCTTGCACCGAGAAAGAGCGCATTCCACCCTCTGAGTCGTGCCAGCAAGGTCAAGACGAGAGCCCCGATATCATGTGCCTCTCGTTCCGGCGTCGTGGCGACGATGCGCAATGCGTCGTTCTGGGCAACAGGGCAGCGATCGAGAAGCCCGCCAAGGATACGTTTGACCTTGGCCGTCGTCATGTGCTCTGCGGCGACCGCCATCTGGCCCTGCTCCCAAAGCGCGCCGACTTCCCGCATCAGCGGCAGCACCGTCGCGCGCACGAAGCGCTCGGGGCCTTCTGTATCCGCCCGTGCTTGCAGCAATGCATGCAGACGGTCGCTGTCCATGGCTTGTACGGCTGCGAGGATCTCCGTAAGTGATTGCCTGGCCTTCAATGCGTCCTCGATCCGGCTCAATTCGTCGATCGACAACGGCACCAGCGACCCGATCCGGTGGCCGCCCTCGCTGCAGGCCTTGAGAAGCCGCATGCGCTCGACCTGGTCGGCTGTGTAGAAACGTCGGCCGGTATCGGTGCGCTCTGCGGGCGAAATGCCGTAGCGTCGTTCCCAGGCATGCAGCAAGAGCTTTGTCAGCCCGCTGGCGGAAAGCGCGTCAGAAAGGCTGATCAGCGCGCCCTCGTTCCTTTGCCTGTTTCGCACCATGCAATCCTAACCTGATTTGCCGCTTATATTAGCGTTCTGTTCCAGGAAGGGAAGCGGGCCTTGGCGCGGCCACGCCAACGAGGAAAGGCCCGCACAAGGCGGGCCGTTCTTGTCTGGCGTCGGGATGGCGCTCAGCCGTCGATGTCGTCCAGCAGCTCGCGCGCGGCGGCCGTCGTCACGCGGCGGGTCTCCACTTCGTCACGGCGGCTGGCGAGCAGTTCGGTGGCGAGCAGCTGTTCGGCGAGATCCGCCGGCAGCGACAGGATCACGCGGCCGTCATGGGCATTCAGACCGCCGAGCTCGGTGCGCTTGGCGGTGATCATGCCGCCTGCCACCGTGTTGTTGGTATCCGGGTCGATCAGAATGAAGGCGCCGGTGCCGCGGTTTAGCTCGTAAGGATCGAAGATCGCGGTTTCGTCGAAGGCCAGATGCACCTTGCCGATTGCGTTCATCTGCAGCATCTCGGCCGACTGCCACTTGCCGGACTTGAGATCCAGCTGCTGCACCGGCTGCACCTGCACGCGCTGGCGGCGCGATCCGGCCTTCAGCCAGTAGCGCTTGCCGGGCACGATGCCGTCCGGCTGCAGCGCCACGAGCTGCGCGTCGAAGGCAAGGCCCGTCTGCGGCTGGGCATCAAGGGAGACAATCATGTCGCCCCGCGCCACGTCCACCTGACGGTCGAGCACGAGCGTGATCGCATCGCCGCTAACGGCGGCGTTACGAACCAGGTCGAAGGTGACGATCTGCTTGACGTTCGCCACCTGTCCGGACGGCAGGATGGCGACGCTGTCGCCGGGCTTCACCGCACCGCCGGCAACCGTGCCCTGATAGCCGCGGAAGCTTTCGCCCGGACGCGAGACGCGCTGGACGGGCAGGCGGAAACCGGTCGACTGGCCGGAGCGCAGTGTCGCCAGCTCCAGCGCCTCGACCAGCGTCGGACCTTCGTACCAGGGGATGACCGTTTGGCCGGAATAGACGACGTTTTCGCCCTTCAGCGCCGACATTGGGATGGCGGTCACCTGGCGCACGCCGAGCGACAGCGCCAGCGCCTTGAAATCGGTGCTGATCTGGTCGAACACGGCGCGGTCATAAGCCACGAGATCGAACTTGTTCACCGCCAATACGAACTGCTTGATGCCCATCAGCGAGGCGATGGTGGCGTGGCGGCGGGTCTGCTCGAGCAGGCCGGCGCGGGCGTCGACCAGCAGGATGGCGAGGTCCGCCGTCGAGGCGCCGGTTGCCATGTTGCGGGTATACTGCTCGTGGCCGGGCGTATCGGCAACGATGAAGGAGCGGCGGTCGGTGGCGAAATAGCGATAGGCGACATCGATGGTGATGCCCTGTTCGCGCTCGGCCTGCAGACCGTCGAGCAGCAGCGCGAAATCGGGCAGGCCGAGATCGTTCTGTTGCCCGGAATCGCGGCGCAGCGTGGCGGCCTGGTCTTCCTTGACCGCCTTGGTGTCCCAGAGCAGGCGACCGATCAGCGTCGACTTGCCGTCATCGACGGAACCGCAGGTGATCAGGCGCAAAGGGCGGGAATCGCGGGCGATGGGTGCGGCTTCGCTGTGGGACGCTTCGAGGATCTCGGAGGCGAGGACGGTATTGGCTTGGGCGGTCATCTCAGAAATATCCTTCGCGCTTCTTCTTTTCCATCGAGCCGGCCTGGTCGCGGTCGATGGCGCGGCCCTGGCGTTCGGAGACGGTGGCGATTTCGAGTTCGGCAATGACCGCATCGAGCGTTGTCGCCTGCGAGCGGATGCCGCCGGTCAGCGGCCAGCAACCCAGTGTGCGGAAGCGCAGCATGCCTTCCTGGATCTGTTCGCCCGGAAGCGGCTCGAAGCGCGGATCTTCGGCCCACATCAGCATGCCGTCGCGCTCCACATATTTCTGCTTCTTGGCGTAATAGAGCGGCGGCAGCTCGATGTTTTCGGCCTGGATGTAGCGCCAGATATCGACTTCGGTCCAGTTCGACAGCGGGAAGGCGCGTACGCTCTCGCCGCGGCGAACCATGCCGTTATAGATGTTCCAGAGTTCCGGCCGCTGATTGCGCGGATCCCATTTGTGGTCGGGCGTGCGGAAGGAATAGATGCGCTCCTTGGCGCGGCTTGCTTCCTCGTCCCGGCGTGCGCCGCCGAAGGCCGCGTCATACTTGCCGGCATCGAGCGCCTGGCGCAGCGCTTCGGTCTTCATCACGTCGGTGTGGTAGGACGAGCCATGGCTGAACGGGCCGATACCCTCGGCTGCACCGCGCGGATTGGTGTGCACGATGAGGTCGAGGTCGAACTTCTCCGCCGTCGCATCGCGAAACGCGATCATCTCGGGGAATTTCCAGCCCGTGTCGACATGCAGAAGCGGGAAGGGTACGCGGCCGGGGAAGAAGGCCTTGCGTGCGAGATGCAAGAGCACAGACGAATCCTTGCCGATCGAATAGAGCATGACCGGCTTCTCGAACTCGGCCGCCACTTCGCGGAAGATGTAGATCGCTTCGTTTTCCAGTGCCTTCAGATGGGGATCGAGCGGCGGCTTGGTCACGGGATCCTTCGAATGCGGATCGAATTCGGATGTGTGTACGTGCATGGTCTTCTTTTCTTTCACTGGGCTTGTCGCCCGAAATGTCTGTCTTCCGTTACGCCTGATCCGCAGGGGAAACGTCAGGCCGGCGTCGGGATTGCCGATGAAGCCGCCTCCGGAACGTGCAGCCCGCATTCGCGCTTCTCGTCATTTTCCCACCACCAACGGCCAGCGCGTTCCGGCTCGCCGGGTTTGATCGCCCGGGTGCAGGGCTCGCAGCCGATCGAGGGGTAGCCCTTCTTGTGCAGCGGATTGGTCGGCACGCTCTCGGCCTCGACATAGGCATTGATGTCGTCGAGCGACCAGTCGGCCAGCGGGTTCACCTTGATGAGGTCGCGCTCGGCGTCGTATTCGGCAAAGGGGGTGGCCGCGCGGTTGCCGGACTGCGAGCGGCGCAAGCCCGTGATCCAGAAGCGGGCGCCGGACAGCGCCTCGGCCAGCGGAACCAGCTTGCGCACATGACAGCAGGCATGCCGCGCTTCGACGCTCTCGTAAAAGCCGTTCAATCCATACTTGGCCGCATAGGCGTCGATATCATCCTGCTTGGGATGAAACCTCTGGATCGTGATGCCGAAACGGTCTTCCGTCTCGGCAATCAGCTCGACCGTCTCCTGGAAAAGGCGGCCGGTCTCGAGCGTCGAGACGTCGATCGGAAGCCCGGCAAGGCCGATTGCTGCCGTGATCACCTGATCCTCGATGCCGAGCGACGTGGTGAAAACGGCGCGGCCTTCGAGCGCGGCGACGATGCGCAGGCGGTCGGTGAGGTCTGCGGATGCCAGTTGCTGGTCCAGTGTGCCGGCCAGGTCTGCGGAGGTGTTAGCGGTCATCATGTGGTTCCTGCTCAGTCTCACCATTATCCGGCAAGAGCAGGAGCACGGACAGAAATCGACGTTCGCCGAGCTGCAGACAAGGAGCAAATATCTCTCTCGCACGCGCTTATCGCGGCAATTCGTCCCGCGCCTCTGAAATGAGCCGTGGAACAGCAGGTCGAATTGCGCTATGGCCGGGTCCAGGATTTTGGGACGGTTCTGGCAGACGCTGACGATCGATGATCACACAGAAAGCCAAATATGCGCTGAGGGCGCTGACGCTTCTCGCCCGCGCCGAGCCGGGTGAGCCGATCCAGATTCCCGACATTGCCGATCGCCAGAAGATCCCGAAGAAATTCCTCGAACAGATCATGCTCGACCTGAAACGCGGCGGCATGGTCGAAAGTCGCAGGGGTAAACAGGGCGGCTACCTGCTGCTCAGACCGGCAAGCGACATCACCTATGGCGAGGTTTTGCGGCTGATCGACGGCCCGGTGGCACCCTTGCCCTGTCTGTCGCTCACGGCCTATCGCCGTTGCGAGGATTGCGACGGCGAGACGGAGTGCGAGATCCGCCGTGTCTTTGCGCGTGTCGCCGATGAGACCCGCGCTGTGCTTCTCTCGACCAGCCTGGCAGATGCGGCCACCGGTACGGGTGAAATCACCCACTGAGCCGATACATACCGGCTGACTTCCTGCCCCTAGAACGCAAAAAGGCCCCGGGGCCGAAGCCCCGAGGCCCGTCACGCACCCTTGGATTAGGAGGCGTTGGAAACCGTGCG
>UCMW01000003.1:0-317 GCA_900473745.1 Hyphomicrobiales bacterium
GAGATCCGCGACTTCGACGTCGGCGACAAGGTGGATCTCTCCAAGCTCGAACGCGAACTCGGCCGGCTCTACTTCGAGGATGGCGAGAGTTCGCTCGAACTCGACGGCCACGACCACAAGACCCTGGTCAAGCTCTACAAGAAGATGATCGACGACGAGGATGCCGGACATCACGTGCTGCAGCTCGTCACCGATATCGACGGCGACCGGGACTACGAGATCGTCATCATCAGCGCCCGGGATCTCGACGAAGACGACCTGATCCTGACCGCCTTCCACCTGCCGGGTCAGGTCGAAGGCCTGGTTGCCTGAGACTG
>UCMW01000003.1:338-247880 GCA_900473745.1 Hyphomicrobiales bacterium
GGGCCTGAGACTGGGGCCTGACCCGAAGCCGAACCGAAGCTCACACTGTAACTTGCGTAATGGGGGACACGACATGACACAGAGACCCGACACACAAAGACCTGGCGACACCGACACGAATGTCTCGCTGTCCGGCAAGGGCCTCAAGGGGCGCATGCTGGCGGCCACTGCCCTGGCCTTGGCACTCACCGTCGGCATCGGCGGATGGGCCGCCCAGGCGAAGCTGGCCGGCGCCGTCATCTCGCAGGGCGAACTCGTCGTCACCGGCGAGACCAAGCAGGTCCAGCATGTCGATGGCGGCACCATCGTCGCGATCCCGGTCAAGATCGGCTCCTCCGTCAAGAAGGGCGATGTCGTGCTGCGCCTCGACGACACCCAGGTGCGCATCGAGCTCGGCATCATCCAGTCGCAACTGGCCCAGCTGCAGGCGATGCGAACACGCCTGCTCGCCGAGCGCGACGGGGCAGACAGCCTCTCTTTCGACGGTCTCGATCTCGCACCCGACATCACCCGCGAGGAGCGCAAGCTGTTCGACGAGAACCGCGACATGCGGGCGAACCAGAAACAGCAGATCGAGATGCAGATCTCCCAGCTGCGCAACCAGATCGACGGCCTGAAGGAGCAGGAAAAGGCGAACCTTTCCGAGAACGAACTGCTCGCCGAAGAGCTCGCCATGCAGGAAGGCCTCGTCGAAAAAGGCCTCGCCAAGGCGTCGGAACTGCGCGGGCTGCGCCGGCAGATGGTCCGCATCGAAGGCACGATCGGCGATCTTCTCGCCCGGGTCGCGGAGGCCGAAGGCCAGATCAGCGAGCTCAATGTCCGCCTGATGTCGGTCGACCAGACCAGCCGTACCGAGCTGCAGAAGGAACTCGTCTCCACCGAGGCCAAGCTTTCCGAACTCGAGCAGCGGGCGCTGCAGCTCACCCACCGGCTCGAACGCACCGTGGTCAAGGCACCCGAAAGCGGCACGGTCTACGACCTGCAGGCCCACACCATCGGCGGCGTCGTCTCGCCCGGACAGGTGATCATGGCGATCGTGCCCGACGACACCGAACTCGACGTGCATGTGAAGGTCGCGCCGACCGATATCGACCGCATCTTCGTCGGCCAGACCGCGCGCATGCGCTTCACCGCCTTCAACCGCCAGACCACGCCCGAAATCGTCGGCGAAGTCGATATCATCCCGGCCGCAACCGTCATCGACAAGGCAACCAACCTGCCCTTCTACAAGACAAGCGTCACATTCTCACCCGACGACCTCGGCGAACTCGCAACCAAACTCACACCCGGAATGCCCGTCGAGGTCTATATCGAAACCGAAGAACGAACCGTCATCTCATTCCTCGCAAAACCATTCACCGACCAGATAACAAGAGCGTTCCGCGAAGAGTGAGCGGTCTTCAAGTCTCTTCCATCGCCTCCTCGTAATCGCGGAACTGCATGGCCGCCTCGGTCCGGTTGGCGGCCTTCAGCTTCGCGAGGATGCGGGTCATGTGATGCTTCACCGTCTTCTCCTGGATGCCGATTTCCTCCGCAATCCGGCGGTTTGAACAGCCCGTCGCGACCAGTGCCATGATCTCCCGTTCGCGCGGCGTCAGCGCCTCCAGGCGCTGCCGTTGCGCGTTCGCGAGTGAATCGTTGCCATCTCCGTTTGTGCTTCCCTGGGCGAGTTCGCCCAGGACACGGGTCGCAAGAGACGGTGTGATGTAGTGCTGGCCGTCGCGAATGTCGCGAAGGATGTTGATCAGCGACCGGCCCCCGACCCCCTTGACGATATAGCCACTCGCGCCGGCGCTGATCGCTGCCGACAGATCGACGCTGTCTTCCGATGCGGTGAGCACGACGACATGGGTATCGGGAGCCTCGCGGACGATCTGTTCGATGACCGACTGGCCACCGCCCGGCATCGAGAGGTCGAGAAGGAGAAGATCGGGTTTCAGTTCGATCGTCGACCGATAGGCGTCCTCGGCGGTGCCGACTTCGCCGCAAAGCTTGAAATCCTCCGCTTCTTTCAACGTCAGTGCGAGGCCCTGTCGGAAAATGGGATGGTCATCGGCAATCAATATGCTGATCATGCTGCGTCCTTTGCAAATTCCATCGGCAGAAGCATGACGACGCTCGTGCCTGTGTTTTCGGCGGTCTCAAGCAGGAAGTCCCCACCGAGTGAATTGATCCGCTCCTTGAGGCCTGCGAGGCCGAGACCGTTCGTCTTGGCAGCGGGATCAAAGCCGATGCCATCATCCGACACGGCCACCCGCAATCTGTCGTTTTCGAGCTCGACCATCACCTTCTGAGAAGTACAGCGGCCGTGATGGACGCCATTGTTCAGAGTTTCCTGGATGAAGCGATAGACCGTGGTCTTGGCAGCAAGGGGTAGCGGTGGAAGTGCGGAAGGGACCATGCGGATCACGCCGATCCCGGACCGCTTCTCATGGCTGTCGATTGCCGTATGCACCACGGTTTCCAGGTTCCATTGGCTGATTTCGGGCAGCGACAGGCCGCGGCAGATCTGTCGGATCTCCCGCATGGCCTCGTCGACCGTCTGCTTGATCGGGTCGAGGTCGGGGCTAGCCTTGGTCGGATCGACGGATTCAAGCCGCATCCCGACAAAGGACAGGAGCTGCAGGGGGCCGTCATGCAGGTCTGCCGAGATCCTCCGCAAGGCGTTCTCGTTGAGCTCGGCGAGCTTGAGGCTTGCCTTGTTGACCCGACGGGCCAAGCGCTGGTTCTCCGCGAGAAGGCCGGACAGTTCCAGAAGCTTTTCGTCGAGCGCCAGCCTTTGCTTCGCGATTGTTTCCGCGCCTTTGAACACCACGAGATATATCGCCGCGAGCATGGCGAGTGCGACCGCACCGACGATGATCAGCCCCTGCCGCTTGGTCTTCAAGAGAAGGACCCGCAATGCGGTTCCATCCGCGTAGAACTCGGCAACACCTATGACCCTACCTGTTTTTGAGGAACGGAGCGGAGTGTAGATTTCCAGAAGCGGGGCAGTCCGCAGTGTTTCGGAAATGCTGAGCTCGTCGAGAACATTGTCGAAGTCAGCATAAGTCTGTCCCGCCAGCGCGCGCTTCATGCCGTCCGTCTGGTGGAATTTTTCCCCGATGATCTTGGCATCATTGCTGTAGGCGATCATTCCGTCGACCGACCAGATCTGAAAAAGCACGATTTCCGTCTTGAGCAAACCTTGGCCGAAGAGGCTGTCGAGTTCAGCGCGGTTCTCGGGTCTGAGGGTCGAGGCGTGCTCCAATTCCTGCGCCAGCGGCGAAATGGCATCGGTCACGAACATCGCCTTGATCGAAATGGCGTTTTCCTTGACGCCATTTTCCACCGCGGCGGTGACCCAATAGCCGATGATCAGTGTGCCGACGATGAGCACGGCTGCGGCCATGCCGAAGAACTGACGAATGAGATTTGTCTTCTGATCCATCCGGCCAGAATATCCGGAAGCTTGGGCTTCACAATCCATTTCGGCAGACATGCGACTGGCCTGCTGCCTGTTTGGAAGAAAGGCTAAATGTTGTGCTGCCGATTTCGTGGGCTCCAAGTCAAGGTGTTCCGTGCCAGACCGGAGATTGGCGAGACGAAGCGCGGCGATGCTTGTCAAAAGCCTGAATCAGAACTGCCGCGAGTTCAGTATTTGGCGCGACCAGATAGGGGCCGATACCACCGCGGGTTTAAGCCACCGTTTCATTGGCGTGCAGGTAGACTTCCTCGTATTTGATCGAACACCGAGCCGTTCGACGAACAATGTTGTTCCGCCACGCCCCCTTGCCGTCCATGGAGATGGCGATCTCAGCCTTTTTCATCAACGCCGTGAAGTCGATGGGGTGGACAGCGATCTCTGGTCCGAGTTGAAGATTTCCGTTTGCCGTTACGTGGCGACATACAGCCGCCCCGTTCGTAACCCTTCCCCCTCAACAGTCCTTGCACCATCCGACTTCCGGCAAACGGGCAATCGGAATGCAGTTCATCAATCCGACGCATCAAATCGAGATCGCCGTGTAGCGCCTTTTGCGGCAAAAGCGGTGTTCGCTCCGTGAACAGCGCTAGGCTCAAAGGCCAGTAACGTTCAGGTAGACGGCGTACAGGCAACGCGTGGCCGTGACGTAGAGGCGGTTTCGCCCGAGGCCACCGAAGCAGACATTGCTGACGGTTTCGGGGATCAGGATTTTCCCGATCAGGCGGCCATCATGATCCAGGCAATGCACGCCGTCGCCGGCGCTCGTCCAGATGTGTCCAGCGCTATCCACGCGCAGACCATCATACATTCCATGGCTGCACTCGCTGAAGAGGCGACCAGCCTGAAGATTGGCTTCAGGATCCAGTTTATAGGCCATCAGGCGTGCCGGCTGCACGCCGCTGTCGACCACGAACAACGTCTGTTCGTTACGCGAGAGCGCAAGGCCGTTCGGCTGCTGCAGATCCGTGACAACGGCATCCAGCTGTCCGTTGCAGTTCAGCCGGTAGACATTGCGGTATCCCACCTCACTGTCTGCGAGCGAACCCTCGTAAGGCGTGGAGATGCCATAGGTAGGATCGGTGAACCAGACATTGCCCTTGCTGTCCGCAATCACGTCATTGGGTGAGTTCAGCCGCCTTCCGTTGAAACGATCGGCAAGAACCGTCTGGCTCCCATCATGCTCGCGGCGGGTGACGCTGCGTGTCAGATGCTCGCAGGATATCACCCGTCCTTCACGGTCGAGCGTGTGGCCATTGGCAAAGTTGGACGGAGCTTCGAACGCTGCAACGGTTCCGGCGACGTCGTCGTAGCGCATGACCCTGTTGTTCGGGATGTCAGAGAAGAGCAGATGGCGGGCCGCCGGGACGTAGACCGGCCCTTCAAGCCATCGGCCACCGGTGTAGAGAAGGTCGACATGCACATTCGGCAGGATCAGCGATTTGAACGCCGGATCAACAATCTCGAACCAATCCGTGTAACGCATGCAGCCCAAGCCTCCCCTAATGCGATCAAACTCTGGACATCCAGCTGAGCCCCTCTCGGGTGCCGGCGGCCGGACGGTATTCGCAGCCCACATAACCCTCGTAGCCGATCGCATCGATCTCGGCGAAAATCTTGCGGTCGTCGAGTTCCCCTGTGAGCGGTTCGTGGCGTTCGGGTACCGAGGCAATCTGGATATGACCGATAACCGGTGCCATCTGCCTGAGCGCCGTGATCACGTCGCCATGTAGAATTTGCCGGTGGTAGACGTCGAACTGTAGTTTCAGATGGCCCGCATCCATTTCGCCGATCAAGTCGACCGCACGATTGAAGTCGTTGAGAAAATAGCCCGGCATGTCGCGCCCGTTGATCGGCTCGATAACGAGACCGATGCCGGCCTCGCCTGTGCGGTCGGCGGCGCGCTTCAGGTTCTCACGATAGGTCGCACTGGCTTGCGGATCCGCTGCTTGCGCAAGTCCGGCCATCATGTGCAGGAGCGGCGTGCCGATCACCTTTGCATAGGCGATCGCCGTGTCCAGAGCTGCCGCGAAATCTGCCTCGCGTCCCGGAAGTGCCGCTATGCCGCGCTCGCCTGCCGCCCAATCGCCGGGCGGCATGTTGAAGAGCGCCTGGGCAAGGCCTGCTGCCTGTAGCCGCTCGGCGACGAGTTCTGCCGGGTAATCATAGGGGAAGAGATATTCGACGGCCGTGAAACCGCAATCGGCTGCGGCCGCAAAACGGTCGAGGAATGGGACCTCATTGAACATCATCGACAGGTTGGCGGCAAACTTCGGCATATCAGTCCTCGTCTTCCATGCCCGGCAGCTTGAGGCCGGCAATCTTTGCCAGCAGGCGCGCGACAGAGCTGTCGTCGTCGCGGCCCATTCCGGCGGCCTCGGTCATAATGAAGAGCTGGAGTGCAGCACTTGCAATGGGCAAGGGGAATTTGGTCTGGCGGCCGATATCGGCGACAATACCGAGATCCTTAGTGAATATGGCGACAGCGCTATGGGGCGTGTAATCGCCTTCCAGCACATGCGGGATGCGGTTTTCGAACATCCAGCTGTTGCCGGCCGACTTGGTGATAACGTCGAAGACGCGGGAAATGTCGAGGTCCATGCTCTTGGCGAATGTGATCGCTTCGCAGGCGGCGGCGATGTGTACGCCGGCCAGCAGCTGGTTGACGATCTTGAAGGAGGAGCCAATGCCGGGCTGGTCCCCGAGTTCGTATACGGTGCCCGCCATCGCGTCGAGCGCCGAACGGGCTGCGGCGAAAGCGGCAGATGAGGCCGAGGCCATGAAGGTCAATTGGCCGGCTTCGGCCTTCTTCGAGCCGCCGCTGATCGGGCCATCGACATAGAGGAGGCCTGCTTCCTCGACGCGGGCTGCGAAGCGCTTGGCCTCAGCCGGAGAGATGGTGGCGCAGGCAATGATGACGCCCCCGGGCTTCATTGCAGCAACCACGCCGTTCTCGCCAAAGAGCACGGTCTCTGTCTGAGCAGCATTGACCACCACGATGACGGCGACATCGGCGCCCGCTACAGCATCGCCCGGATTTCTGCAGGCGGTGCCGCCGGCGGCCTCTAGGGCGTTCAGCGCATCGCCACTGATGTCAAAGCCATGCACGACATGTCCGGCCCGGAGCAGCGAGCGCGCCATGCCGAGGCCCATGGAGCCGAGGCCGACGACGGCGACGGACGGAAGGTGAGACATCAGCGAAAGCTCCTTTTGTAGCCACGGATCAAAAGCATGGCCAGAATGATGACACCGAAGACAATCTGCCTGAAGGCTTCCGGCATCTGCAGCACAGAGAGGATAGAGGACAGAAGGGTGATGAAAATGGCGCCGACGATGGTGCCGCCATAACCCCCCTGGCCCCCCATGATCGACGTGCCCCCGATGACCACGGCGGTGATAACCGGCAGCATATAGGGGTCACCCATGCCCTGATAGGCCTGGTTCGCATAGCCGGCGAGCAGTATGGCACCGATCGCCGTAAAGACGCCAGCGACGACGAAGGTGAGGGTGGTGACGAGCCTCACGCGAATGCCGGAGAGATAGACGGCCTTTTCCGAATTGCCCATGGCGATCAGATATTTGCCGTAGACGGTCCGGTGCAGCAGGTAAAACATGGCCGCCATCACCACCAGCCAGAACAGGAAGGCGTTGGGGATGCCGAAACTCCGCTCAAGCGACAGCGTGATCGAGAGTGGCGGCGCCATGCCGCGCGGCTTGAAGCCGCCGGTAAAGAAGACCACGGAACCGATCAGCATCGAGTTCATCGCCAGTGTCCAGACCATCGACGGCAGGCGCAGGAAGGCGACGCCAATGCCATTGATCAAACCGATCAGGGCGCCGGTGAGGAGCCCGATTGGAATTGCGAGAGTGGCAAGTGTCGGATCCTGCGAGCCGGCGACCGTCGTAGTGACAATGGCGATCGCGGTGATCGCGGCCGGCACCGAAAGATCGATATGACCGAGCAGGATGACGAGAGTGGCGCCGGCCGCAATGATCCCGAGGAAAGAGGCGATCTGCAGTTGCTGCAGGAGATAACCCGCCGTCAGAAATGTCGGCAGAATGGTCCCGCCGGCGGCCAGCAGCAGACCGCAGCCGATGGCAACAATGAGAACGGCGGGATTGACGGGAAGGCTGGGCCTTGATGACACTGATATCGCACGGTCTGTCATTGGGCGAACAACTTCAGTTTGTTGCGGACACGCAGCACGCCGACGGAGCCGAAGGCAATCGCAAGCGCCAGGATCAGTCCCTCGAAAAAGGGCTGGGCGAGGGGAGGAAGGCCCGAGAAGAACATCAAGGAGGCGACTGTCTTCAACAGCATGGCCCCGACGGCGACGCCGACTGCCGTGCCGATGCCGCCGGCAAGCGACACGCCGCCGAGCACGATCGCTGCAATCGAGTTCAGCGTGTAGGTCGGCCCGATGCCGGCATCACCGGTCATGGTGACCATGGAGACATAGAGCCCGGCCATGCCGGCCATTAGTCCGCCCAGCACGTGGGCTGAGATGCGCATAGCTGTCGTGTTTATGCCGGTGAGCTGTGCCGAATGCTCGTTGGCTCCGAGCGCTTTCATCGCTATGCCGAAACTCGTCTTGCGCAGCATGATGGTGATCACGAGTACGGTGGCAATGATCAGCAGCAGGGAGGTCGGGATGGGGCCGATCGCGTAAGTGAAGGCATCGGAGAGCTCCGAATTCACCCCGCCGCCTGGCGTCGGCCGGAGATAAAGCGCGATGCCGGAATAGATCGCGCCGGTGGCCAGCGTCGCGACGATCGGTGGCACGCTGCCGAAGCAGACGAAGAGACCCGTGAACAGCCCGCAGGCCATGCCGACCAGCAGAACGGCTGCCATGCCGAAGACAAGTGATCCGCCTTCGCCGGCCAATACGAAGGAAGCCGTGACATTGGTGAGTGCCACGACCGCACCGACCGAGAGGTCTATCCCGCGCACCAGGACGACAAAAAACTGGGCGAAGGCCGCAAACACCAGGAGCGCAGACTGGTTGGACCAGATCGTCAGTACATAGGTGGAGAGCCCTCGCGGATGGGTGGCGATGTAGAGCACGAAGAGTGCAACGAAGGCGATGGTCGGGATGATGACGCGCAGGTTGCGTCTGATGTAGTGCGCAGTCATGACACGGTCTCCGGCGCTGATGTGGCAGTGCTGAGGCCCATGGCGGCTGAAATCAGGTTCTCAGGCGTTAGTGTGTTTCCGCTGAGTTCTCGCGCGATGCGGCCACGATAGAAGACTGCGACCCGGTCGCAGAGATGCACGAGCTCTTCATAGTCCGTCGACTGCATGACGATCGCGATGCCCTGTCCAGCAAGATCGGTCAGCAGGCGGTAGATCTGCGCCTTGGTCTTAACGTCGATGCCGCGGGTGGGATCGAGCAGCAACAGGCAGCGTGGTCCAAGCGCCAGCCATTTGGCAAGCAGCACCTTCTGCTGGTTGCCACCCGACAGTGACATGACGGGATCGGAGAGCTGGCCGTAGGTCAGTTCGAGGCGTTCGAGAAGGGCGAGGCAGCGAGCGTCGAGCGCTTCGCTGCCGCCGTGAAGCCCGATACCGGCAAGCCGCATATTGTCTGATATCGACAGCGACTGGATCATGCCCTCGGTCTTGCGGTCCTCGGGGACCAGCGCGATCCCGATCTCCGGTGACTTCGACCGATACGGCGAGCGGCGTTCGTATGTATGGCCGCCAAGCTCGATAGACCCGCCGACGCCCGACAGTGTGCCGAAGATCGCTTCGAGAACGCGCTGCTGGCCCTGGCCCTCAAGCCCGCCGAGACCATAGATCTCACCGGGGCGCACCGTGAAGCCGACATTAAAGAGTTCGCCCGACAGCGTCAGGTTCTTGACGGTCAGGAGCGGTGAAGTCGTCGATGGGACGGGAGGACGTGGCGGTGGAAACAGCTGGTCCATGGTTTCGCCGATCATCAGCGAAACGATGCTCTGGTTGTCGATGGTTCCTGCCGGGAAGGTGCGGACATGCTGCCCCGCGCGAAAGACCGAGATCGTATCGGCCAGCGCTTCGACCTCGTGGAAACGATGGGAAATGAAGAGGATGCAGCAACCTTCATCGCGCAGTTTCCGTATGACGGTGAAGACCTTTTCGACAGCGGAGGCGCCGAGTGCGGAGGTGGCCTCGTCGAGGATGAGAAGACGCGGCTTCTGATAAAGCGCCTTGGCGATTTCCACCCGCTGGCGGTCTGCAAGAGAGAGTTCCTCGACGGGCGTGTCGAGAGAAATGCTCTCGGCTCCGATCAGGTCGAGGGCCGCACGGGCTTCGTCATAGGCCTTGGCAAGCATGAAGCCGAATCGGGTCTGGGGGCGGGCAAGCGTGATGTTGTCGCCAACGGAGAGGGTCGGCAGGAGCGAGAGTTCCTGGAACATGCAGACGATACCGGCGGCAGACGCCTGGCGCGTTCCGGAAAACCGGATGGGCCTGCCTTCGAGGCGGATCTCGCCCGTCGTGGGCTGGATGGCCCCGGAAAGCAGTTTCATCAGGGTAGACTTGCCGGCACCGTTTTCGCCGAGGATGGCGTGCACGGAGCCCGGTCGGGCGGAAAAGTCGATTGTCTTTAGGGCCTGGATCGGCCCATAGGACTTCGAAATCCCCGAAAGCTCGATGAGCGGAGCTGTCGTCATTCTGGCATGTCCTGGTATGGGTCGGGCGGCGGCGCCTTCAGAGGTCAGGCACCGCCGTCCAGCCGGGAGGATCAGGTGTTGTCGGGGGTCTGGCCGAGCAGCTCTTCCGGCGTAAAGACCGGGAAGCAGTTCGGATAGCCTGTCGCCGTATAGAAGGTATCCGGCAGGTTCGGGAAGTAGTCCGCGCCTTCCTTCAGTTCCGCGTTGTCCTTGTTCGGGATCGGCAGGAAGACCTTCTGCGGCAGGCTGTTGCCCTCGAGCAGCGAAACGGCGGCTTCGAGTGCCACGGCCGACATGACCGGCGCCTGGGCTGCGGTCAGACCCGGATACTTACCTTCTGCGATCAGCTTGCGGGCGCCGTTGCCGGCGTCGCCGCCGATCGGAACGACCGGGTGGCCGGCATTCTTCATGGCATTCAATGCGCCGATCGTGCCTTCCTGGACCATGACTCCGTCGAAGTTGCCATTGGTGGCGATGGCGTCAGCGGTCACTTTCTGCACGGTGCCGGCGTCCCAGTTCCCAACCACCTGGACGACCTTGAGGCCCGCATGCTTGTCGAGCACGGAGCGCATGCCGAGATGGTTGTCGCGGTCGGTCGCATTGCCCGGCAGACCCGAGACTTCGAGCACGCTGCCCTCGACCTTGCCCTTGGCCTTTTCGATTTCCCGCACGACGGCTTCCGCCTTCATCGCGCCGAGCTCGAACTGGTTTTCATTCACCTGCACGATGGCATCGGTATCGAGGACGTTGTCGAACGGCACGAGCACGGTGCCAGCGTCTCCAGCGCGCTTGATGACAGAGGAAAACGCAGTCGGATTGACGGCAATGAAGGTGATTGCGTCGTAGCCGGCGGCGATGAAGTTGTCGATCGCAGCGATCTGGGCGGCGCTGTCGTTGCCAACCGAGACGACGGTGAATTCGGACAGCTTTGCCTTGTTCTCTTCGCGGGCTGCCCAGGCCTTGGCACCCTGGATGGCAGTTACGCGCCAGTCATTGCCGGCAAAGCCGTTGACGAAGGCAACCTTATAGGGACCATCTCGCTTCTCGTACTTGATGACCTTGGCATTGTCGGGTGCTGCAGAGAAGCACTCCGGACGATGGGTATCCTCGGCGCGGACGGCCGAAGTGAAACTGAAGGCGCAGAGCATCGCGGCCGACGCGGCAAGCGCGGCCTTGTTAAAGGTTCTCACGGTGAACTCCTCCCGAAGTGTAATCTCCCAGAAAGCGCCAATCTCAGCGCTAACATAATTTTTTAAACACATCCTCTAGCCACGATCAAGCGAAATATGTTAGCGCTGAGATTAAGTTTATGGCACGGTCCTGCGCAGCAGATCGCGTGCTGCAGTCTTGGCCAATCGGGCAATGCGGCAGGGGAGGAGACGAAACGAATGCAGCCGGAGACGCCGACGCTCACGCATGTGGCTCGCCTGGCGAATGTCAGTGAGAACACCGTGTCACGGGTCATCCGCAACAAGGGCTCAATTGCGGAGAAAACGCGCAAGCGCGTTCTGGACGCCATAGACACGCTCGGCTACGTACCCAACCGGGCGGCCGGCTCGCTCGCCTCCTCGGCCTCGCTGATCATCGGCGTGATTTTGCCCTCGCTCTCCAACATCGTTTTCCCCGAGGTGCTGCGCGGCATCCATGCCGGGCTGGCCGACACGCCTTATCAGCCCATGATCGGCGTCACCGATTATGACCTTGGCAAGGAGCAGCAGCTCGTCTCCTCGCTGCTCGCCTGGCAGCCGACAGCCCTGATCACCACCGGCTTCGAACACACGGACGCTGCGCGCCGGATGCTGGAGAACAGCCGCATTCGCATCGCCGAACTTATGGACATCGACGATACGCCGATCGATCTCGCGGTTGGCCTGTCCCACCGCCGGGCCGGTCGCGCGACAGCCGAGCATCTGGTGCGGCGCGGCTATACCCGTATCGGTTATGTCGGTCACGATTGGACAGCCGACCGCCGCGCCCGCGCCCGCTATGACGGCCTCTGCGAAGCGCTGGCTGAAGCCGGCCTGTCGCTCTCCGTCGAGAAGCGCCATGACGGCCCGAGCTCGACGATTGCCGGCCGCGACACGCTGGCCGGCCTGCTGGCCGATGGCACTGCGGCCGACGCCGTCGTCTTCTCCAACGACGACATGGCTGTCGGCGGCTTCATGCACTGTCTGGGCGCCGGGATCCCGGTGCCGGAGCGGCTTGCGCTCTTCGGTTTCAACGGGCTGGAAATCGGCCAAGCGCTGCCGAAGCCTCTATCGACGGTGCGCTCGAACCGCTTCAACATCGGCAAGACGGCCGTTGAGGCGCTTCTCGCGCAGGCCGAACGGCCGGGCGAGGCACAGATCATCGACACCGGATTTGCCATCATCGAAGGCGCAACGGCCTGACCGCGCGCCACTTCACCGGAGACTGCTATGCTTTTGGGCGCCATTGCCGACGACCTGACCGGAGCCACCGACCTTGCGCTGATGCTGTCGCGGGAGGGCATGCGGACCATCCAGACTATCGGTGTTCCCAAGGCTGGCCTTGATCTCTCAGACGTCGATGCAGTGGTGGTTGCGTTGAAGTCGCGCACCAATCCCGCAGCTGAAGCGGTCGGCATGTCGCTCGAGGCACTTTCCTTCCTGCAGACGGCGGGTGCGAAGCAGTTCCTGTTCAAGTATTGCTCGACCTTCGATTCCAGTCCCGCCGGCAATATCGGTCCAGTTACCGAAGCTTTGATGCAGGCTCTCGGTACGGATCTGACGATCGTCTGCCCCGCCTTTCCGGCCAATGGTCGCACCATTTACAAGGGCCATCTCTTCGTCGGCGACCAGTTGCTTTCCGACAGCCCGATGCGCAACCACCCGCTGACCCCGATGACTGACAGCTCGCTCGTTCGCCTGATGGCAGGCCAGTCGCGGTTGAAGGTCGGGCTGGTGATCCGCGAGACGGTCGGGCAGGGAGCGCTAGCCGTCGCGCAAGCCTTCGAGGCAGCGCGTGGCAGGGGCGAACAGGCGCTGGTCGTCGATGCGCTGAGCGATGCAGATCTCCGTGTGATCGGCGAGGCCGCTGCCGGATTGACCCTGATCACCGGTGGCTCCGGCATCGCGCTCGGCTTGCCGGAAAATTTCCGTCGCGCCGGGCGCTTGCGACCTGCAGGAGACGCGCTCGCTTTTTCCGCGCCGACGGGCCGGTCGATGATCCTTGCCGGATCCTGTTCTGAAGCGACCCGTGGCCAGATCAGTACCGCAATTGACGCCGGGGTCCCGACGCTCAAGCTCGATCCTGTGGCGATTGCGGAAGGTCACTTCCGGGTCGAGCAGGCCCTTTCCTGGGCGCTGGCCCAGTCGGCACGGGCACCGCTGATCTATTCGAGTGCCGAACCGGAAGAGGTAAAGGCTGCCCAGGCTGCCCTTGGGCGCGAGAGGGCTGGATCGCTGATCGAGCATTTCCTCGCCGAGACCGCGCTCGGCCTCAAGGCCGCTGGCGTTCGTCGCCTGATCGTTGCCGGTGGCGAGACCTCGGGTGCCGTGGTCGGCGCGCTGGCACCCGACGCACTCTTCATCGGACCGGAGATCGATCCTGGTGTGCCCTGGACGCTGACGCTCGGACAGACGGAGCCGATGGCGCTGGCGCTCAAGTCCGGCAATTTCGGCGCGCCCGATTTCTTCCTCAAGGCCTGGGACTTCCTGCCATGACCGCTATTCTCTCCGAGGAAACCCGCCTGCGCGACGAGATCGCCGAGGTCGGAAAATCCCTTTTCGATCGCTGCTTCACCTTCGGCTCGACCGGCAATATCAGCGCGCGGCTCTCGAACGGCGAGATGCTGATGACGCCGACAAATGCCTCCATGGGCTCGCTCGATCCCGGCCGACTGTCGAAATTCACTGCCGAGGGCGTGCATATCGGCGGCGACAAGCCGACCAAGGAAGCCTTCCTGCACCAGTGCATGTACTGCGCGCGGGAAAGCTCGGGCGCGGTCGTGCATCTGCATTCCACCCATGCGGTCGCCGTCAGCATTCTCGACGGCCTTGATCCCAATGACGTTCTGCCGCCACTGACGGCCTATTACGTCATGCGAGTGGGGCGCCTGCCGCTTGCCCCTTACTTTCCACCCGGGGACGCTGCACTCGCCGAGGCGGTGCGCGAACGGGCCGCGATAAGCCACGCGGTGCTTTTGGCGAACCACGGCCCCGTCGTTGCAGGCAACACGCTGAAAGAGGCCCAGTATGCAATGGAGGAGCTGGAAGAGACCGCCAAGCTCTTCCTGATGCTTCGCGGCGAAAATTTGCGGCCGTTGTCCTCTGGGCAGGTGAACGCTCTGCGCTCGACCTAGCGCGATCCTCTGCCTCTGCTGCCTGGGTAGGCCTCGTTTGGCCCTTCGCGGGATGTCTCGATGTCCCGCTCTTGCATGAAATGCAAACCTAAACCGCTTGCACCATCCCGAGGTCGTCGAAGGATGCGTGCAGCGCCCGGTCCGCGGACGACAATCGATCGGCCGCGAAACTATGCTGATGCCAGTATGGGTAGATGTAAGCTGGCTGACGACATTCAACCTGGATAGCTCGGCCTCGGTGAGCGTGAGGGTCGAGAGCCTTTCTCATATGCCAGCCCGAATAGTTGGAGCAGCCGATGCAGAGGATTTTGCCCTGTTCACGGAGGGCGTACAGCGCCTTGAGCGTTTCCCCACGCGACAGCAGTCGTCCGTCGAACAGGCTGAAGCCGATCTTGAGCACGCTCTAGCGAACGCTGACCGCGCAAGCGGACTGACCACGAACATCTGATCACGCAGCGTAAATGCCACGGGCGGTTTCACCTGTCGGGACGGTGACTACCTTTCCGCAGACATCGCGGTCACGGAACGCTGCAACCGGTTCCAGTTTGGTCTTGCAGGCAACATCAAATGGCAGATCGAGGACGATCCCGGCTCGCTTGCCGTGCCGGCAGATGATGGCCAAAGAGACAAGTTGATCCGGATCGGACCCATCCTGGCCGTCGATTTCCCCGAACAGCGCACGACGGTTTCCATCAAACATCTGACAGACGTCTCCAGCCGGAACGCCTTCGACGGCGACTATCTGCAACTCAGCCTCATCAGGAAGATCTGGAGATGAGGTCTTGCCTGGCGGGGCTAGCGGGAGCTGGCTCCACCAGAGCATGATGTGACGGACACCACAGATATCTGGAGGAAGTTTAGGATCTTAAATCACCTGTAATCGCAAAGAGCGTGACTTCCTTCGTCCCAAGTTGTCCAACCGCATGGGAGCCGAGCGCCCCTGCTGTTCGCCGCGTCGCTGGAGCGCGGTTCCCGCCCTATGGGTGAGCCGTGGTCGCCCAAGCTGCACCTATGCCATGGCAGATCTCATTGTTCGGAAAACGCGCGTGACATGCTGTCCGTGATGGGCTTGGCAAGGTAGTTGAAGAAGGTTCGTTCACTGGTCTGGATCATCACTTCGGCCGGCATGCCGGGGGTCGGGGTGAAGCCGGGCACCAGGGCCAGCTCCGTTGGTGCAATGTTGATCCGGGCGAGATAGACATCATGCGGGGCAGACGCTGCATTGCCCGTTTGCTGGAGCGCGTCCGCCGAGAGATAGAACACATCACCCTTGATCACGGGCGTCGTTCTTTGATTGAGCGCGACGAGCCGGATGGTCGCTTCCTGCCCCAGCTTGACGCTGTCGATATCGTTGCGGGAGATCTGCGTTTCTATGATCAGCGGCACGCCGGCCGGCAGGATTTCGAGGATTGCCTTGCCACTTTCGATCACGCCGCCATTGGTGTGATAATGGATCCGGACGACAGTCCCCGAGACGGGTGCGTTGATCGTCGCCCGATCGAGGATGTTGACGGCCTCTCGCAACTGCTCCCGCACCATGTCGCGCTCGCCCTGAATGGCCTGTAGACGCTCCAGCGCGTCTTCCCGATAGGCACTTTCCGCCCGCAGCACCTCCTGCTCGCCTTTCGTTCTCTGCGCCTGGGTCTCCGCGATTTCTGCTTCCAGGCGTCCAATCTGTCCCTCGGCCTCGGCTATGGCCCGAAGAATGGCCTTGACCTCGTTGGCGCGCGCAACGCCCTTCTTCAGCAGGACTTCCTTTGCAGCGTATTCATCCTTGAGCAGATCGAGCTGGCGGATCGAGGCATCCCTTTGGCGGGTATAGCCGATCTCGCGGAACTCGAGCGCCCGTATATTCTGCTGCAACAGGGATACTTCGCTGGACAGTTTTTGTTGTTGTGCCCTGAAACTGAGTTGCTGGCTGACCAGGATCTCCCAGACTTCCGTATCTCCGCGATGTTCATTCACCAATGAGGAGAGATCGAGTTTTTCGACCGTCTCGAATTGCGCGGTGAGACGTGCCGCGGTCACATCCAGTCGCATGCGGCGCAGGAACAGTTCGCGCTTCTTCGCCAGTGCCGCGGTCTCGTCCAGTTGCACGAGAGCCTGTCCTTCGACCACCTGGTCTCCTTCACTGACAAGAATCTGCTCGATAATTCCGCCTTCCAGATGCTGGATGATCTTGTTCTGGCCGGTGGCGACGAAGCTGCCTTGTGCGAGCACGGCAGCCGCCAAAGGCGCCGTCGATGCCCATGTGCCGAACCCGCCGAAAGCAACCACAAGCAGACCCAGACCGACAATCGTCTGTTTGCTGATCGATCTCGGAACGTCGGAATACCACTCGATATCGTGGACCTTTGCGATGTCTGCCATCTGCGTCGTCCCCTATTGCAACTGATGTCCGAAAGAGCCGCCCTCGATATCGATGCCACGGGCTTGCAATGCCTTCAGCACGTCCATGCGCATGCCGAACAGGGCAACGGTGCCATTGACCAAAAGCAGGATCTTGTCGACGCTCGCGAGCAGCGAAGGCCGCTGCGTGACGGTGATCATGGTGATCTTCTGTTCCTTGGCGTGCTGCAGGGCGCGCATGAGGGCTACGTCGCCGGCACTGTCGAGGTTGGAATTGGGCTCGTCCAGGACCACAAGATGAGGATCGCCGAAGAACGCGCGCGCCAGGGCGATCCGTTGCTTCTGGCCGCCTGACAGGGGTGAGCCATCGGCGGCGACCATTGTCTCGTAGCCATGCGGAAGGCTTGCGATCATATCGTGCACGTCGGCGAGCATCGCTGCGCGATAGATCTGCTCATCGTCGGCGTCGGAGCGCATTCGGGCGATGTTGGCCTTGATCGTCCCGGGAAAGAGTTGCACGTCCTGCGGCAGATAGCCGATGTTTTCGCCGAATTGCCGCTGGTCCCAGTTGCGTAGGTCCATCAGGTCGAGGCGGACATTTCCGGACGTCGGCAGGATGGATCCGACCAGCATCTTGCCGAGCGTGGTCTTTCCGGCGCCGGAATTGCCGATGACGGCAAGCGATTCGCCGGGCTGCAGAGCAAAGGATATTCCGTTCAGCACGACCCTCTTCGTGCCCTGTGGCACATAGAGCAGGCGTTCGACATCGAGCCTCCCCTCCGGCTTCGGCAGATTGAGGCGCTCGAAGTTGAGCGGCGAGGATTTGAGCAGTGTGGCGATCCGTCCATAAGCGGCGCGCGACTGGCTGAACTGGTTCCACCCTTCGATCGCCCCTTCTATCGGCGCGAGCGCACGGCCAGCGATGATCGAGGACGCGATGACCATGCCACCCGTGAGCTCGCCTTCGAGCGAAAGGTAAGCCCCCCATCCGAGCATCGTGACCTGAGTCAGGAGGCGCACGCCTTTCGACATGGCGGCAATTGCAATGTTCCTGTCTTGCGCAACAACCTGTGCCTTCAGCGATGCGGCAGTATCCTTGCCCCAGATATGCACGGCCTCGGGGATCATCGCCAGGGCATTGATGATCTGCGAGTTACGCGTCATGGAATCGAGATGCAGGTTTGCCTTGACCTGAGCGGCATTCGCTTCGGCAAAGGGCAATGCCGTCATGCGCTGGTTTATCTGGGTAAAGACCAGAAGCAGGATTGCCGAGATCACGACGATGAAGCCGAGATGCGGATGGATCAGGAAGACCGCGAGCAGGAAGATCGGCGCGATCGGCGCGTCCAGAAAGGCGAGCAACGTTCGCGATACGAGAAATGAGCGAACCTGCTGCAGGTCCCCGAGGGTTTGGTATTCCCGCCCGTTGCCCTGCAGCGAAGCCCGCGCCGCCGCACTCAGGATCGGCGCCCCGAGTTGGGCTGCAAATTCTACCGCCGTTCTCATCAGGATGAATCGTCGCAAGGCATCGAAGGCGGCCTGTAGAATGATGGCGCCGACAATAACGATGGTCAGCATGATTAGTGTATCGGTGGATCGGCTCGTCAGGACCCGATCCGAGATCTGAAACAGGTAGATCGGTATAGCCAGGACAAGCACATTGCTGGCCACAGTAAACACCATGACGATCAACAGGTTGCGCCTGACGGCGTCGACACCCGCCTTGAGGCTGGCATTGAAGTCGACCTGTCCGAGCCGCTTGTGGAACGAGCCGCCTCCACCACCTTTACCGCCTCGGTTTGATGCCGGATTGTCTTTCGTCGATGCTTCACCCTGGATCGGTCCGCAATCTCCATCGATGACCTTCATGCCATCGGGGCCCCTAGATTCCACCGGACGGTTCGGCGGTTCGGCAGGCTCCGGCGAAGGCTCCTGTCTGGCCTCTTCCGCAGGGCCGCGTTGGGACGCCTCTTCTGTCTTGGGCAGTTGGCTGTAGGCAACCCGCAGATTGCTCGCCTGACGAACGGACTGCGTCGATGCTGGCGAATGTGGTTCTGAGTTGCCGCGCTCGGCTTTCAGGTAGTCATCGACGGCTCGCTCGAGTTGGGCGTAGCTGCCATCGGCATCGTTGGAGGCTTCCAACTTTGGCGGCCTGGAAGCCGAGCTGCCTGCGGATTCGATCGGCGGCTCGAGCCGCTTGCGGATTTCCGACATTCATGTCCCCTTTAATGGCCTATCATGCTGTTCACGCCATCACCCGTATGGCCGTCGTATTCCGAGGGCATGCATGACGCGTCGGATGCCGGCGGGTAATCGTCCTGATCGAGCATGGAATCATCGAGAAAAAGAACGGCTTCATTGATCAGCGCATCGGGATTCGGATTGCTGAAGTCCGCATGTGCCGAGATCAGTTCGGCCTGGAAGAGTGTTTCCTGAGAATATTGGTCGCCGCCGATATAGGTCTTGCCCACAGAATCCAGATCGATGATCGTGGCGTTGTTCACCAGCGTGTTGGATCCCGTTTCGATGCTCCAACTGGCATCGAGATGAGGCGCGATGGCATCCATCGCCAGCGCGATCTGATCGCTGTCACCGAGGATATTGGTTTGGCGGATGTATTGGAGGTTGATGAGGTCGCCGCTGATCGAAAGCACCCGCAATCCCTGCAGTCCTGCAAAGGCCGGGTCTGACAGCAAGTCGGGCGCTATGTTGCCTTCCCCATCGGCAAATGATTCGAGCGTATCGATCTGCTCCTGCGTCAGCGTCTCGAAGCGGTCCGCATCTCCGATCGTCCCGATACGGGCCTGGTTCCAGAGCAGGTTGCCGGAGGACGAGAACGAGCCTTCGCCGGATGTCTGGAAATCGGCGGTTGCGCCAACGAGATCGTTGTCGAACAGGATATTCATCTGGTGAATGATGTTCGCGTCGAAGATCGACCCGCCGATAATGATCAGATCGTAGGAAAAGCCGAGTTCGAAAACCGAGGCATGATTGACGCCGAAATTGTCGCCTGCGATCACGCTTGTGGTCACCCCTGATGATGACAGAATTCCAACATCGTCGTCGCTCATGAAGATGATCTGCTCGAGCCAATTGACGATCATCAGATCGCCGTGGATCTCGGTAACCACCCAGAAGGCCGGATATCCGCCATCGCCGCTGGCGTCTGGTGTCTCTCCATTCGCCGTATCCAGATGGTCGAAAGTTGCGATGTTGAACAACTCGTTTCCAGCAGCGTCCTGGGTCAGGTTGGTGACCGCCGACGTGATCGAGTCGCTATCCCAAAGCGCGTTGATCTGAATGATCGCGTTCACTTCGATATGGTCTTCGGCAACCAGAGTGACCGTTGCGCCTGTCCAGAAGTTCTGCAGCACGACATTGTTGATGAGCGTGTTGCCGCCGGTGGTCACCTCCACCGCGACCTCGATAGCGACGGTGCCATCCTCCGATATCCAGGTGTTGGAAGCACCACTCTCGCCATCCTCACCGTCCTCGGTCTCGTCTTCGTCAAAGGAATGATAGTCCTCGATTTTCGGCGCTTCCTCGACCAGTTCACCATTGACGTATGTTCCGTCGATCGACTTGGAGGAGATGCGAAGCTGGACGGCATCGTTGTCTGCGGGCGCATCCTCAAGCTGTTCGATGACCGTCTTGATCACGCTGATCATGTCTTCGCTCGTGCCGGGACGTGCAAGATCGCCGAGTGGCGACAGGGCCGATGCCTCTTCGAAGCCCTTGAGAACGGCAGCGTCATCAATGAGTTCGGGATTGAAGGCCAGTCCATGCCCCCCGACGCCGAAATAGTCGTCATCGGACAAGGCTATGGCCTGGCTGAAATGATTGACGATAGATCCTGGCGCTTCGATCTCCGGAGAGACGGAAAGCACTGTCTTCATCGGGCTGCCGAATGCATCCCGGAAGGTTTCTGGAAGCGTCGGTTCGTCGATTTCATAACCGATCGTTCCGTTGGCCGGCATAAGCTGCGCGTCCGCGAGTTTCGTCGGAACATGCCAGTGACCCGGCGCCGGTGACCGATAACCGAAGTCCGGCTCGAACCCCAGAAGATCGAAGGGTGCGCCAAAATCGCTCGTATGGACCGGCAGCTTCTCAACCTCTCCTTCGAGTTTGGTGAAGGCGAACTCGGTATAAGCCTCCCGAGCCCGAGCATTCTCGAGGCTGATATGGAAGAAGCCGATAAAGTGACTGATCTCTTCGGTGAACTTGTCCATCGTCGTCAAGGCCGTAACTCCTTGTTCCCGTGGTGCCGGCATGACTGCGCGTCATGAGGCGAAAAGGAGCTGCGCAGGAAGCCTGCGCAGCCCTGTTACGTTTGTTCTGTGGCTGTGTTCGATCCCCGCTTACAGGCCGTCGTCGCCGTCCTCGCCCACAACCGTGCTGGTGAGGCTGCCGCCGACAACTGTCATGTCGATGGCATTCTGCTGCAGATTGGCGCCCATGACGATTTCCTGGTTGAAGGCGCTCGTGTCGATGCCAGCATCTGCGCTCGCCGAACTGTTGCCGGTGACATAGCCATCATCGCCATTGGCGGAACCCCAGGACCCGCCATTGCCGGCACCCCCGAAGCCGTTCGTTGCCGTGCCGCCGGCACCGCCGAATGCACCATCGCCCGCATCGGCCCAGCCGCCGACTGCGCCGCCGCCGGTGCCGGTTGTCCAGGCGCCGCTGAGCGCTGCACCACCGTCTCCACCGCCGGCCCAGGCGTCACCGCCCCAGGCGTCACCGCTGGTCGCGGCACCGGAAGCGCCGCCAGCGCCGTTGCCGGCCGCACCCGCTCCGCCGTCACCACCGACACCGAGGCCAGCGCCATTACCGGCACCCAGTCCCAGGCCGAGGCCACCGGCATCGCCGCCGCCGCCGCCATTGCCGGAATTGGTGGCTGCGCCACTACCTCCGCCGGCACCGCCAGCGCCGCCGCCGGTCGCTGCACCACCAGTGTTGTTGCCACCACTGCCACTGCCACCGGCATCGCCGCCTTCATTGTCGATGAGGATCGGGTTGATCAGGCCGAGCGACAGCCCGAGACCGTTTCCGCCTTCGCCGCCTGTGGCCTCGCTGTCGCCGGCGTCATCAGCGTCGCCGCCTTCGGCGTCGCCGCCGGATCCGCCTTCGCCGCCGCTACCGGTGGTGTTGCTGCCACTGGCGCCACTGCCTGCCAGAGCAAGACCGGCGCCGAGGCCAAGACCGAGGCCCAGACCGACACCGACGCCCGACGCGCCTTGTCCGCCGTCGCCACCGATCCCGATGCCGCCGAGCGCCGCGCCGGAATCGGCGCTGCCGGAATCACCTTCGCCGCCCTCGGAATCGCCGCCATCGCCTTCGCCACCCTCAGCGCCGCTGAGCGCCAGGCCACCGAGACCGATGCCACCGAGAGCTGCGCCGCCGAGCGAAAAGCCACCATTGCCGCCGTCGCCGCCGTCAGCGTCCGCATTGCCGCCACCGTCTCCACCGCCGCCGCCGCCGCTGATGCCTTCTTCGGCCTTGGCAAATCCGCCATTGGCCTTGGCATTCACCGTGAATTCGGCGTCATTCTTGACTTCGGCTTCCTCCAGCTTGTCATTGTCCTGGAGATTGGCGATCTGGTTGAAGACGTTTCCGACGTCGTTGCCTTCGCCGTCTAGTGCCTCGTTCATAACGTCCTTGAACTGGACGTTGAACATGCCTTCGATCGAGGAGTCCTTGGCCATATCGATATCGGCGAAGTCATCGTCTGTGGGGAGGTAGCCTTCGAGGCCCGGATCGAGCGTCACACCGACGGTGACGGTGGTGGTGCTGATATTTTCATTGACGTTCAGATTGGCATTGAGATTCCCGTTTCCATTCAGGTTTCCGTTGCCATTTCCATTGAGGTTGCCGTTGCCGTTGAGGCTCTCGGACGTGCTGGACTGATGCTGACCTTGGCCCTGCCCTTGTCCCTGGGCTTGCGCCTCGAGCTGGGCCTGGGCCTGCGCTTGCAGTTCACTCTGCTCCTGCTCCTGGTCGTCACCGTGATCGTAATAATTGTGCTTCGATTTGCCTACCATAGTCGTATCCTCCATTATCGGATTTCGCGACTGATTGACCGTCATTCATCTTCTATACGGTCTTCCCATGCGAATTCCGGATTGATCTGTGGTTGAGAAACGATCTTGCTCACGAGGCTGCTTGTCGATGTCGCCACCGCGCTGCGGATTGCCGACGAAATTCCTCCTGAACGTGCTGCTGAGGCATCGCTCCCGTTCTGGCCCTGCCTTCGAGTGGCAGGTCCAACGCGAACACCAGGGTCGCCGCCTCACACACAAGTCTGTGCTTGTCGGAGCCGGAAGATAAGCTGATAGATGGAGCTAGTAATGTGCGTCGCAGCATCCCGAGCCGGGGGCTAGACTGTCGCTTGCGTCGACATTTACTTGTCTTATTTGCCGCTAAGCTCATGTAAGCCCGCGAGGCTCGGCGATTGGTCCATGATAAGGCAGTATCGGCGCGATGCTGCTATAGGTTGATTGTTTCAAATGATGCTCGCGAAGAAGTTTGGTCTTAAAGAAGGCTTGCGCGACCCAAATCGCTGTCATCGTCAACGACGCCTCGTCGTCAGGCGGCATCGAAAGGCGTATACCTCAGCGAAACTCTCCCTCGTTCTGTGTAGATGATCTAGACTTTTGCTTGTTGTTTAATTCGGATATGCGCGTCGTTTTTCACAGGCCAGGAAATTCTTCTCGCCCATGAAGTCTAGGTGAGCAGCTAATAGCTCGTTCGGACTATTCCCAACCTCTGCCGTTTGGTTTACCGTTTCCTAAAGCAACGAAGATGGCGCCTCATGGCGCACGCTATGATTGTGCTTGGGGGAGGCATGCTGCATGAAACAACTTGCGCCTCACGTCGGGAGCGGTGGCGCGGATTTGGTGGCTTCCCTGGAGGCGATGCCTAATCTTCGTACACTTCTTTACGTCGGCCCGCCGGATGTAATCTCCGGGGCCATGGCTGCTGCCATTCAAAGGGAGTTTCCCTTTCTCAGGGTCTCGCAAGGCCTCAGCATGCAGTCTGCTCTGGAGGAATTCGATGTTCCCCTGCGTCTGGTGCTGGTCGATTTGCTTAATGCGCATGAGTTGAGCGAATGCGTCAACGACCTTTTGGCCCAGCATCCGTCTGCTGCCATCGCGATTGTCACGGACAGTGATTTGCGTGGCAGCGTCGAGAGGTTTCACCTGATCGACACCAGCCATGTGCAGGGAGTTCTACCCCTGAATGTCAGTCTGGATGTTCTCCTCTCCATGTTGCGGATCATTCTGAGGGGAGGGACATATTTCCCGTCCATCGCCTATCGAAATCAGGACAGCATTCGCTGGCGAAACGAGGGTGACGGCTTGATACACGAAGCAAAGCCGCAGCTTGTCCAGGAAATCCAAGGCAAGGTCATGCACCAATTGACGAAGCGTGAGAACGAGATTTTGGCCAGAATCGCCTTGGGCAACCAGAACAAGATTATAGCTGCCGTGCTCGGAGTGTCGGAACACACGGTCAAGATCCACATTCATAACATCATCACCAAGCTCGGCGTTCACAACCGGACCGAAGCGGTCGCTCTCTATTTCGAGCACCGGGACAGGGAGGGTGGCAGTTCGGTCCAGCGGCCGGGAGGCAATCCGGTGTCTGGCGGCGATGCGTAGGTTTCATGATGTTCTGCTGCTGATCGGGCAGTTGAACTACACATGGACCAACACTGAAAGTCTGTTGATCCATATGATTGCCGGCCTTGCCCAGTCGGACAAGGAGACCGCGATCGTCATCTTCTTGACGCTGAACACGCCCCGCGCGCGCATTGATCTCGTCGAGCGCCTCGCCAAGATGCAGAAGACCCCGGCCGACTGTCGGGTCGATGTCTTGGATTCCACGAAAAGGCTGTCGGAAGAGGCCAAGCTCCGAAACAAATACAATCATTGCATTTATTCGTTCGACCCGGACAGCGGTCGCGGATTGACCCAATCCATGCGCATTTTCGAGGGCCGGGACGATATCAAATACGGAAAGATCGAGGAACTCGACGATCAAGAAATCGAGCGTATCCGCGAAAGCATCCGCTCCCTCATCAGGATCAACCAGTCATTCTGGCAAATTACGGAAAAATACGGCTTTCCCAAATGATGCAGCATCTTAGCAATCCGCTGGCCTGATACGGCGACAGCACGCCCGTGCGCGGAAAATCCTGCGGCAAGATCATTCAGCCTCGGCCATGCCAGCGTGAACAGCCGATGTCACATGGCGGTAATCTTCCATTGCTTTATGCCTGCAGGATGCAGTCATCCGATATGACCTGTCGGGAAGACTCTGACGCGATGCGTGGCCTGGAGTTCGGAATGCTGCCGATCGGAAAACGATGAGTGGCGTGCCGGCCTGACTTTCGCGACGACGAAAGGAGCACCAAATGTCGACACTTGAAGACATCGCGTTACGCGCCGGTTGCTCCATGGCGACGGTCAGTCGTGTTCTCAATCGCAGCGGCCCTGTCAGTGAGAGCATGGTGCGCCGGGTGCGCAAGGCTGCGTCTGATCTGGGTTATCACAGACTTGAGCGAACTCTTCCCCCAGGGCGTCGGCGGCCGGTGATCGGGGTGCTCATTCCCAGCATCACCAATCCGGTCTTCGCCGCATCGCTATCGGGCATCCAGAGCCGCATGCGGGTGTCCGGCTATGGTGTGCTGATTGCACAGTCCGACTACGACCCGTTGCGCGAGGCTGAAGCGGTCGATTACCTGTTGGCTGAGAAGGCGACCGGCCTCATTCTCACGGTATGCGATCCGCGCGAAAGCCAATCCACCCTGCGTGCCACTCTTCCGCCGACAGTCTTGCTCAACAATCTGCCGACCCCACGCTTTCCGGCTGCCGTGACCACGGACAATCGGCTTGCCGGCCGCGAACTCGCCATGCATCTCTTGGACAAGGGGCATCGCCGAATCCTGTTCGTGTCCGGCCGCTTTGCAGGTTCCGACCGGGCTAGATTGCGATATGAGGGTTACCTGGACGCGATGAATGCGGCAGAGCTGCCGATTGACGAGGCCTTGCAGGTTTCTTTCACCACGGGTTACGAGCAACTGGATCTTGCATCGGCGATGTCTCTTCACCGCCCCACTGCAATCATCGCGTCGAACGATCTTCTGGCGCTGGGCGTGATCAGCGCCCTTCGCCGTGAGGGGCTTTCGGTACCAGACGACGTGTCGGTCGCCGGTTTCGACGGGATCGCCATCGGCCGGCTGGTCCATCCGTCGTTGACGACGATAGAAATGGCGGATGCCAGCATGGGCGCAACTGCCGCCTCGCTGCTGCTCGATATTGCGGAAAATTCAGCTGCACCACGCCACTTGAGCCTCGGCTACAAGCTGCATGTCGGCGGCACGGTCCGTCAGATCCACGAAGCCTCGTGAACCAGGTTTCCGGACAGTCGAAAACGCGCCGCTCAAATGAGCGACGCGTCTTGGAGTGGTCTCGTCCGGGAGAAGGCACAGGCTCAGGCTCAGCTACGCGGCAAAAGACCTTCGACTTCGGCGGCGGCATCATCGAGGGCTTCCTTCGGCTCAGCCGACTGTTCGACGACACGCGACAGGTTTTCGACGATGGTCTGGGTGACCTTGACGCCGTTGGAGCCTGGGAAGGCGTACCAGGGCTGCATCAGCGGCATCTGCTCCAGGACGCATCGCATTTGACGCCTTGATGCAGGATTTCGACATCCTGATCGCGCCGAGTGCACCTGGTTTTGCCCCGTTGGGACGGCGCCCGGGTGATCCGCTCTTCAATGCGTCTTGGACCCTGCTCGGCGTTCCTTGTCTCAACATCCCCGTGCCGCTTGGCCATGCCTCTCTTCCGATCGGTGTCACGCTGATCGCCGCGCGTTTCGCCGACAAACATCTGCTCGATGTCGCGCGGCACCTCGAATCCGTCCTCAATCCAAAATGAAAGCAGCAGACGAAAAATGCCCGATCCCACTTTGAAGCAGCGGCTCACCGACGGCGAGTTCATCCTGGCGCCGGGGATCTACGACATGATCTCTGCACTGATCGCAGACCAGATGGGTTTCCAGGCGCTTTACGTCACGGGATACGGAACGGTCGCGTCTGCCCTCGGCATTCCAGATGCGGGCATTGCGACCTATCGCGACATGATCGAGCGCATCGCGCAGATGACGAAGCTCACCCGTACGCCTGTAATCGCGGATGCGGACACCGGCTATGGGGGACTGCTCAATGTTCGGCACACTGTTCGGGGCTATGAAGAGGCCGGCGTCTCGGCCATCCAGCTCGAGGATCAGGAATTCCCGAAAAAGTGCGGCCACACGCCCAACCGTCGCGTTGTGCCCGTGGCGGATATGGTGAAAAAGATCGAGGTTGCTGTCGATAGCCGGCGCAGCGATGATTTCCTGATCATCGCCCGCACCGATGCCCGCACAAGCCTTGGTCTCGACGAGGCGATCCGCCGAGCGAAAGCCTATGCAGCGGCGGGCGCCGACGTGCTCTTCGTCGAGTCGCCTGAGAGTACCGAAGAAGTGAAGGTGATCGCCGAGGCCATCGACCGGCCCCTGCTCGCCAATATGGTCAATGGCGGGCTTACTCCGCTTCTGCCGGCCCCTGCACTGCAGGCGCTCGGCTACAGGATCGCCATCTATCCTGCCCTGGGCTTCCTCGCCCACGGCCACGCAGTCCGCCATGCCTATCAGGACCTGCTGGACAACGGCATCACCACCGATGCCGTTGCCCCTCTATCCCTTCAAGGACTTCAACAGCCTGCTCGGTTTCGAGGACGTGTGGGCTTTCGAGAAGAAATTTGCCGAGACCGAGGACTGAGCCATGACCGACGATCTCGCCGCCAATTATGCCAAGGCTTATGACAACAGGATCGGTTTCGGCAAAAAGCCTGCTGTCGTCCTCGTCGATTTCGTGCAGGCCTATTTCGAGCCGGAAAGCCCGCTCTATGCCGGCGTGGACGCTGCACTTGCCAGTGCCCTGCGCATCCGCGAGGCAGCAAGAGAAAAGGCGATTCCCGTCATCCTCACCGGTGTTGTGCTGCATCCGAGCGGTCTGGATGGTGGCCGCTTCTTCCAGAAGGCGAAACCGCTCGCCTGCTTCACGGCGGGAAACCCGCTCGGCGCCTGGCCCAAGGGTCTCGAACCGTTCCCGGACGAATTCGTCATCGCAAAGCAGTATCCGAGCGCCTTCTTCGGGACCTCGCTTGCGCCGCTTCTGACGTCGATGGGTGTCGACAACGTCATCCTGACGGGTCTGACGACGAGCGGCTGCGTGCGGGCAAGCTGCGTCGATGCCATGTCACACGGCTTCATCACCACGGTCGTCCGTGAGGCCTGCGGCGACCGGCACACGGCGCCGCACGAGGCGAACCTCTTCGACATGAATGCGAAATATGCCGACGTGGTCTCCGAACCGGAAATTCTGGATTTCATCGCGTCGCTGTGAGCGCATACGAACGAATATCGACAGCATTTGCCATCATGAAGCTGCCTGGTGGATGGCAGCACTATGCGGCGTCTGAGGACAATCCTGTCGAGCCGAGCGGCGCCGCTGCGATGGTTTTGAGAGCCACAATAGAGCCGATCCTGAAATCTCCGTCGACGGCCGTCTGACCAAAAAAGCCCCGCACACCGAAGTGCGCGGGGCAGGCCAGGGAGGACTTGGGGGAGGGTATGCGGATCAGAGGTCGCCGAGCAGTTCGTTCACGCGGCTTTCCGCCGAAGCGAGTGCCTCGTCGACCGACTTGTCGCCGTTGACGGCGGCGCCGACTTCCTCGCCGATGATGTCCTGGATCGGGAACTGGCGCTGGACCTCGGCCGGCAGCGGTCGGCCGGTTTGGGCAATCTTTGCGATGTTGTCGCGATGCGGCAGCGCCTTGAATTCCGGCATGTCGAAGACGGCCTTGGCAGCCGGCAGGTGACCGGTGCGGGCCCACTGGAAGTCGTTTTCGGCAAGGAACTTGAAGAGCTTGCCGACCGCGTCGATCTGTTCGGGCGTGCGATCCTTTTTCGGCATGACCCAGCTGTGGCCGTCGGCATAGGTGCTGTCCTGGGCGGCGAAGAGCTGCGGAACAGGATAGACCGTGTAGCCGTTCGAAAGCGCTGTGCCTTCCTTCTCTGACTGCGCGACATAGTCGCCGATCAGCCAGGTGCCATTAACGGCAATACCACCCTCGCCGTTCGCAAAACCCGAAACCGCGGCCGCATAGTCGAGGCCGGTGGTCGAAATGCCCTCATCCTTCGTTGCCTTCATCAGTTCGACGGCTGCCTTGGCCTCCGGCGTGTTCAGCTTGATTGCGGCCGGGTCGGCAAAGAAGTCCGCGTTCTGCTGCTGCAGCAGGGTATAGAGGATACGGGCGTAAGATGCCGTTTCGTTTGCCATGATCTGGATGAGATAGGGCTTGCCGGTCTTTTCCGTGAACTGCTTGCCCTGGGCGATCAGCTCCTCGCCGGACTTAGGCAGCATCGGCGTGCCGTCGGCGTTGACGAGGCCGGCTTCCTTCATCAGGTTCAGGTTGACGTGGAAGAGCATGGTCCAGTTGTCGAAGGGCAGGCCGTAGAGCTGTCCTTCCTTGGTCACACCATTGCGGCCGGCATTCGTAAAGCTGTCCGGAGCGACACCCTGGGCTGCCAGCACTTCGTCGATCGGCTCGATCAGGCCGCGGCTCTGGTAGTCGGAAATGGCGGAGTAATGCATGGAGACAACGTCCGGCGCCGCGCCCGAGGCAAGCTGAGCGTTGAGCTGGTCGTAGCCGGGCCATTCGACGGTGGTCACGTTGACTTCGATGTCCGGATTGTCGGCCTCGAATTTGTTGACCAGCGCGGTAACGATCCCGCATTCGCCGACAGCGGCCGAGACGTCGGTCACGCTGCCGTATTCGGCATCGCAGGCGCCGAAGAAGCGCTGAAGCTCGATCGTCGTCTCAGCCTTCGCCGAGGCGCCATAGCCGAGTGTCAGAACGGCGACGGTGCTCATCAGAATGTGTTTCATGGTGTCTCACTCCCTTATGTCGGGCTGATTGCCCTGTTGAACAGAGCCGGCCGGCTCCTCTCCGGCCGGGTAGGCTTCACTTCACCGCGCCGCCCGAGACGGCCGTGACGATGTGTTTCTGGAAGATCACGTAGACGATCAGCGCCGGCACGCTGGCAAAGACTGCCTGGGCCGCCAGAAAGCCGAGGCCCTCACTCTGGGCGAAGTTGGATTGCGACGAGGCAAGCCCGACGGTGAGCGTGTACATTTCCTTCTTCGTGGCGGAGATCAGCGGCCACCAGTAGTCATTCCATCCATGCAGGAAGGTGAAGATGCCGAGCGTCGCCTGGGCGGGCAGGGTCTGCGGCAGCATGATCTTCCAGAAGATGCGCCATTGCGACGCGTTGTCGAGCAGGGCCGCCTCATCGATCTCCTTCGGGATTGCCCGGAAGAACTGCGTCATCAGGAAGACGCCGAACGCACCCGACATGCCGGGCAGCATCAGACCGAGATAGGTATTGTGCAGGCCGAACCAGTTGAACATCTGGTGACGGGCGATGATGACCGCCTGCTCCGGCACCGCGAGGCCGAAGAGCACGATGATGAACAGCGTGCGGCGGAATGGAAACTCCAGGCGTGCGAAGCCGTAACCGGCGAGCGACGAGAGCACCAGCACCATCACCGTCTCGCCGGTGGCGACGACCAGACTATTGAAGAACCAGCCGAAGACCTGCGAGGAATGCCAGATATTGAGGTAGTTGGCGATCGTATAGGGCGCCCGGAAGACAGAGTCCGTGCCGACCATAAGGTCCTGGTTGCTCTTGATCGACAGACCGATCAACCAGGCCACCGGGGCCATCATGACCACTGACAGGAGGGCCGCACCCCAAAGCAGTGGCCGGTTCGCCGTCAGCACGTCCGGCTTGTAGGTGTCCTTGTTCGGGCTCATGCGCCGTCCTCCGTCTTGCGCGAGGAGACGAGATACTGCGCCATGGCCGCGACCAGGATGATCAAGAAGAGGTATTGCGAGGCGGCAGCCGCGCGACCGACATCCCAGCGCACGAACCCGACTTCGTAGATGTACATGACGAGCGGACGAGACGATCCGTTCGGGCCGCCATTGGTCATCAGCTGCGCCTGCCCGAAGAGCTGGAACTGGAAGACGATCTGGATGATCGTGACCAGCATGATGGTGCGCGCGATCGAGGGCAGGGTGATGCGTGTCAGCACCCGCCAGGGGCTGGCATTGTCGAGCGCTGCCGCCTCGTAGAGATCCTGCGGCACCTGCTGGAGGGCTGCGAGGAAGAGCATCATCGGCAGGCCGACGCACCACCAGACAGTTGCAACGCCGACGGCAAAGAGAGACCAGCCCTTGGTCGAGATGAAGTTGATCTGATCAATGCCCGCCTGGGCAAAGAGGACGGACAGAAGCCCGTCGCCCGGGATGAAGACGAAGCGCCAGATCAGCGTGACGATGGTGACCGACAGCACCGAAGACGAGAAGAACAGGCCACGAAAGAAGCTTGTCGTGCGCGTCGTGCGGTTGAGTGCGAGCGCCAGAAAGAGACCCAGGGCAACCAGCGTGGGCACACTGACCACGACAAACAGGATGGTGTTGCGCAGGGCCTGCAGAAACACCGCATCACCGGCCACCCTGAAGTAGTTGGTCAGGCCGACAAACCGGCCGGGTCCGAACAGGTCCACCTTGTGCAGGCTGAGCCACATGCCCCAGAAGAGCGGGAATACGAGCAGGGCAACGAAGACCAGGAGATAGGGCAGGATGAAGAGCCCATTGCTCCACTGGCTGCGGCGATAGCTCTCGGCCATGTCAGTGCGCCTCCCTGGGAAAGGCGCGGCCATCGGCGCCGAAGAGATGGAAGGCAGTCGGATCTGCCGATACGATCAGCCGATCGCCAGCTTTGATCACAGAGCGACCATCGGCCTCGACAACCAATTTCGTGCCATCGTCGAGCACGCCATACACGAGCGACCGATCGCCGAGACGCTCGACCACTTCGGCTGTCAGCGCATGGCCCATCCCGCTTTGCGGAACGACGGTAAGGTCCTCGGCGCGGATGCCGAGCGTCGCACCCTTGGGCTGAGCCGTTGCCGGGACATGCAGACCGGTCTCCACCCGTCCGAGTCCCGCAGTTGTCACGGAAAGCCCGTCCGCGTGTTGCGTCCAAGTTTCGACGTCCAGGAAGTTCATCGCCGGCGAGCCGATGAAGCCAGCAACAAACTTGCTGGCCGGACGCTGATAGACATCCATCGGCGTGCCAATTTGTTCGATCTTGCGCGCGTTCATGATGACGATCCGGTCGGCGAGCGTCATGGCCTCGACCTGGTCGTGGGTGACGAAGATCATCGTCGAGCCGAGGCGGTGGTGCAGTTGCGCCAGTTCCAGGCGCGTGCGGCCACGGAGCGCCGCGTCGAGATTGGACAATGGCTCATCGAAAAGGAAGGCCTTGGGCTCCTTGACGATGGCACGGCCGATGGCGACGCGCTGACGCTGGCCGCCCGAGAGTTTCTGTGGCTTGCGATCGAGCAGATGACCGATCTCGAGCGTTTCGGCGGCTGAAAGCACGCGCCTTTCGATCTCGTCCCTCGCCATCCCGATGTTTTCGAGACCGAAGGACATGTTCTGCTTGACCGTCATATGCGGATAGAGCGCATAGGACTGGAACACCATCGCGACCCCACGCTTGCCTGGTGGCAAGGTGTCGACGCGTTGGCCGGCCACCGAAATGGTGCCTGCCGTCACGTCTTCGAGACCGGCGATCATGCGGAGCAGGGTGGACTTGCCGCAGCCCGAAGGCCCCAGGAAGACCACGAATTCGCCCGCCTCGATGGACAGCGAGATATCCTCGAGTACGGTCAGTGCGCCGTAGCGCTTGGTGACGTTGTCAATTTCAATCGAAGCCGACATGGTTTCTCCTCCCCGTCGTCGATTGGTTTACTGGCCGAGCCGGATCATCCGGTAGCTGAGCGGCGCGACATCTCCCTTGAGGCGTCCACTCTCGACCGTGATGCCGCTACCGTCGACCGGAGCGACGGTCTGCTTGTCAGGACCGTTCACTGCCTTCAGCGCATGACCTGCGATGACCTTGTCCATGATTAACTTCCGGTCGCCGAACCCTTCGAGCGCGACATCGAGCGCGACAGCGTCTGTCTCGTGGCGATTGACGATGAAGAGGGTCAGCGCGCCATCGGTGTCGCTCTCGACGGCGGAGACATCGAGATAGGGGACGGAGTTAGCAAAGTCGGTCGCATAGCTGGGGCAGTCGATCGACAGCTGGTAGGAGGTGCCACGGCCATAGCGCGAGGCAAAGAGGTAAGGGTAGTAGGTCGTCTGGCGCCAGGCTGGGCCGCCGGGAACGGTCATGATCGGTGCGATGACGTTGACGAGCTGTGCCAAGCAGCCGACCTTCACGACATCGGCGCGGCGGATGAAGGTGTTGAGGATGCAGCCGACCTGCAGCACGTCCTCGAAATTGTAGATGTCTTCGAGAAGTTCAGGCGCATGCGGCCAGCCATCGCGACCCTCAAGCACCTTCCGGTCGGCCTCGTTGGAATGGTACCAGACATTCCACTCGTCGAAGCTGATATAGACGTCCTTCTTCGAGCGCTTCTTCGCCTTGGTCACCTTGATGACCGAGGAGATGGTCTCGATGTAATCGTCGAGGCGGGCGTTCTGGGCGAGGTAGGCCGCAGTGTCACCAGCATGGTTCTCGAAATACATGTGCAGGCTGATGTAGTCGACGCTGTCATAGGTGTAGTCGAGCACGGTCGCTTCCCAGGCCGGATAGGTCGGCATCTTGGGCGAGGACGAGCCGCAGACGACGAGTTCGATCGACTTGTCGAAGGCGCGCATGGCCTTAGCGGTCTCAAACGCGACCCGGCCATATTCTTCGGCCGTCTTCTGGCCGATCTGCCAGGGGCCGTCCATCTCGTTGCCGAGGCACCAGAGCTTGACGTTCCAGGGCTCCTCGCGTCCGTTCTTGCGGCGCAGATCCGACCAGTAGCTGCCGCCAGGATGATTGACATATTCGAGGAAGGCGCGGGCCTCGTCGAGACCGCGCGAGCCCAGATTGACGGCGAGCATCATCTCCGTATTGGCGGCCTTCGCCCAATCGGCGAATTCGTGGATGCCGACCTGGTTCGATTCCGAGGTATGCCAGGCAAGGTCAAGGCGAACCGGACGGTCTTCCTTCGGCCCGATGCCGTCTTCCCAGTTATAGGCCGAAACAAAATTGCCGCCGGGATAGCGTACGACCGGAACGTCGAGTTCGCGCACGAGGTCGATGACGTCCTGACGCATACCGTTTTCGTCCGCAGTCGGATGATCGGGCTCGTAAATGCCGGTGTAGACCGCGCGGCCGAGATGCTCGACGAACGAGCCATAGAGGCGCGGATCGATCGTGCTGATTTTGTAGTCGCGGTGAACGGTCCCGACAGCCCGCATGTGCATTTCCTCCAATTATATCCGTTTATCGGATATCTATCGTATTTGAGGATATGATACACGGGATCAACCGGAGGTCAATCCGGCAATATCGAGGGGCAAATGGCGGTGTGTCAGGTCTTGATCCGCAGGACGATATCCTGGTCGTAATTGCCGAAACCGCGGCCGAAGATATTGATTCCACCGGGATGTTCAGCCGTTTCCGGCACCTCGATCCTCAGCCGGATCGACCGGTGATCGAGCAGTTCCAGATCGTTGAGCTTGGTATCCGAAACCCGCATACCGTCGATGTATGTGCCGCCGTCAGTGATGCGGAAGCTCTTCAACACGCCGTACTGGCTGCCGCGCAGCTTCCACCAGTCCGGTGTGAACTTGCCGCGACGGTCGCCGAAGTCGCCGGGCGAGGTCCAGGTCGCGACCGCCTTGCCATTGATTGAAATGGTGATGTCCGAAGGCCAGTTGTCGGATGTGCCCGGCACCTCGGAAGAAAGCTCCATCAGAACCTCCAGTTCCCGGATCGGAGCCCCCTTGATCCTTGCATTGTTGGGGAACTGGTAGTCCACATAGCCGCGCGTGAACCACAGCAACCCAGCCTTCATACGGTCAGGAGAAAGGAAGGTATCGGGGCTGTCGAGATAGCCGATGATCGCATCTGGCCCGCACATGCCGCAGGGGGCGTAGACGTCATAGCCGCTATAAAGGCCGACGGGCATCGATACCTCTATTGCCTCGTCGGAAGCCTCGTTCGGGCGTGTGAAGGAAAGAACGATCTCGTCATGCACCGCATGGCAAATCTTCTGGCTGCCCTTGCGTGCCTTCTGGACTTCAGTCCGGATGAGGCCCGCCTCTTCCATCTGGTTGAGGTGGGTCGAGGTGGTCGATTGCGGCAGGTCCAGCACTTCGGCGATCTCGTTGACGTTGAGAGGCCCGCGGGCGTGCAGCAGTTCGAGGATCGCCAGCCGCGCCGGTGCCGCGAGGCATTTAAGGACTTCCTTGCCGTCTTCCGGCGTGATCATGAGAAACCGGCTGCTCAATAAACTTACTCCCCAGTCACCAGATCTGTATCAGATATCTGGGTTTGAACAACCGGATTTTGTGACGGTTCAATGACTGGCGTAGCGGAGGCGCAAGTTGATGATCAGGCTGCTCTTACCCTGTGTGGACCAGAGCCTCGCTCGTGACGGGCAGCTTGAAAGCGTCACTCGACAAGTCATTGGCGACAAACGGACGGGATGGGCGTTCGGAAATTCCGGGAACGAGATCGACGTGCAGACCTGCCATCTGCAGGTCCTCGATCATGTCGATGACAGTTGCCGAGGCTGCAGGATCCCCGGCTCTCAACAAAACCACGCGTTTTCCCGTCCGTGCCAGCACCCCCACCAGTTGGAGAAGATTGGCGTCTCTCCCGGCAGCATTTTCATCGTCTGCGCCGACAAGCATGCGCTTCGCCTCCCGCCGGGCCAGTTCCAGCACGTCGGAAGAAACGCCTTCATCGAAAAGGATGAGGTCCGCCGCCTGCAGGCAGCGAACGGCCTTGAGCGTCAACAGTTCCGCATCACCAGGGCCGGCACCGACGATGGTGACCGAACCCGAAAGCGGCAGGCTGCACAGCGTCTCGACATCGGAAATCAGACCCTGCCGATCGTCCTCGCCGGGCACCTTCGTCGATGAGAAGCAGCGGTCGACGAAACGCTCCCAGAAGGCGCGACGTTTCGGCCCCGGCTCCAGCTGACTGTTCACCGTCGCGCGAAGCGTTTGCGCCAGCATGGCCCAGCCCTTGAGAGACGGAGGCAGGAGCGTTTCCACCCGCCGGCGAATGGCCTGGGCGAGGATCGGAGCCGCCCCGTCCGTCGAGATGGACAGGATGACGGGCGAGCGATTGACGATGGAGCCGAACTGAAACTGGCAATAGGCGGGTTTGTCGATGACGTTGAACGGCACGCCGGCCGCGCGTGCCGCACAGGAAAAGGCGCGCGCCTCGTCGTCGCTCTCGCAATCGGCAATCGCCATCGCGGCGCCGGAAAACATGCCGATGTGCCAGGGCTGGTCCACGAAGCAGACCTTTTCATTCACGATCAGATCCTGCATGGCCGGGCCGACATGCCCGGCATCAGCGTAGACGTCGACCTGTGCGCCGCACGCTGCCAGCAGTTCGGCCTTCCAGGCAGCAGCATCCGATCCCCCGGCAATGATAGCCCGTTTTTCGGACAGGTTCCAGAAAACCGGGAGCTTGGCCAGCGGCTCGATCCGGCCAGGGTCTTCACTCTGCGGCGAGGAGCGCTTGCGCATCGATGATCCTCCTGATCTCTGGGCGGCAGGAGCCGCAATTGGTTCCCGCGCCGAGCAACTGGCCGACGGCATCCACCGACCGGCAGCCTTGACCGACGGCGTGGGCGATCTCCGTTGCGCCGACCGAAAGGCAGGAGCACACGATAGAACCCTTGTCCGGTTGCCCGGCCCCCGGGCGCCCCGCAACTAGCCGTGAGCGGGCCGTGGCATCGGCGTGGAGGGCGCGAAGCTGATCGACAGCCCATTGTCGCGAAACGGTCACCGGCGAAGACGAAGCAAAGAACGCAGCGAGCAGGCGGGTTCCGCGAAAGACGAGGATGCGGCAATCCCCGGCCGCCAGATCGCGGTAGCGCACGATGTCGACATCCTCAGCCAGGCCGAGGCTTTGGCTGAGCCACGTCTCGAACCCGCCCTTCGGCTCCTCTCCGGCAAGTTCGAATCGGTAGCCATCCTCGGCCTTGGCACTCGCCCAGTATTCGAAGGGCAGGTCCGCCGGTTTCACCGCCGTCACCAGAAAAGCATGGAATGTCGGCGCATGACGAGCGAACGAGACGCGCGTGTGCTTGAGCGCCGGCTGCCCGGAGATTGGATCGACAACCGGCGAAACGAGCGCATCCACCCGAGCCGCCGAGGCTGTTTCATCGGTCCAGTGCATGGGCACGAAGATCGACCCGCGCGCCTGCCGCTCGGTCAGAAGCGCCCGGACGAGGACGAAGTGCCCCTTGTCGTCTGCCACCCTGACGAGGTCTGCATCGCGGACCCCATGCTCGGCCGCATCGAGCGGATGGATTTCACAGAAAGGTTCGGCCAGATGCGCGGAAAGTCGTGCAGCCTTTCCGGTTCGCGTCATCGTGTGCCACTGGTCACGCACGCGTCCGGTATTGAGCACGAACCCACCATGCTGGTCTTCCGCCCCCCGATTGGCCGATCGAACGGGGACGAAGCGTGCCTTGCCGTCCGGGTGGTAGAACCGCCCATCGGCGAAAAATCGCTCCTTCGTCTCTCCGGCAGCAGATAGTGGCCACTGGAACGGAGCGAGGCCTTCGTACTGTTGGCGATCAATCGCGGCGAAAGCCCCGATATCGAAATCGCGCGCACCGTCATTCTCGAAGGCGGAAAGGGCGGCATGTTCCGCAAAGATCTCGGCTGGCGAGCCAAAATCGAAGACGTCGGAGAACCCCATGCGCTTCCCGACCTCGGTAAGGTGCCACCAGTCAGGACGCGCCTCCCCCGGGGCCGCAAGGAAAGGCCGCTGTCGTGAAATCCGCCGCTCGGAATTGGTCACCGTGCCGGATTTTTCTCCCCAACCCGTTGCCGGAAGTAGGACATGGGCGAGCCGTGCCGTATCCGTGTTCTTCTGCATGTCTGAAACGACCACAAAGGGACAGGCCGCGATCGCGGCCTTGACCTTGTCTGCGCCTGGCATGGAGACCACCGGATTGGTCGACATGATCCAGAGGGCCTTGATCCGCCCATCGGCCACGGCATCGAACATCTCCACGGCCTTCATCCCGGGCCGCCCGGCAATCCTCGGAGATTTCCAAAACCGTTGCACCCGATCCCTGTGCTGCGGATCCTCGATCGTCATGTGGGCCGCGAGCATGTTGGCGAGGCCGCCGACTTCACGACCACCCATGGCATTCGGTTGCCCCGTCAGCGAGAACGGCCCCATGCCAGCGCGTCCGATGCGCCCCGTCGCCAGATGGCAATTGATGATCGCATTGACCTTGTCGCTGCCGGACGACGACTGGTTGACCCCCTGGCTGTAACAGGTGACGACTCGCTCGATGCCCGCGAAGAGCCAGAAAAACTGCCGGATCAGCATGCCGGACAGGCCGGTCGCCTCCGAAAGTTCCGCCATGGAAAGACGAGACGCCGAAAGCAGAGCCTCCGAAAAGCCAGTCGTATGCGCCGCCACATAGCTCTGGTCGATCCTGTCGGATTCGGCCAGATAGGTCAGCAGGCCATTGAACAGGGCGACATCCCCATCCGGGCTCACCGAAAGATGAAGGTCCGCAATATCGGAGGTCGCAGTGCGTCGTGGATCGATGACGACCACCTTCATCGCGGGCCGAGAGGCCTTCGCGGCGGCGAGACGCTGGTAGAGGACAGGGTGACACCAGGCGAGGTTCGAGCCGACCAGCACCACGAGATCGGCGAGTTCGAGATCCTCGTAGGTTCCGGGAACCGTATCGGCACCGAAGGCCCGACGATGCCCGGCGACGGAGGAGGCCATGCACAGTCGGGAATTCGTGTCGATATTGCCGGAACCGATGAAGCCCTTCATCAGCTTGTTGGCGATGTAATAGTCCTCGGTCAGAAGCTGGCCGGAGACGTAGAACGCAACCGAGTCAGGACCATGCTCAGCGATCGTACTGCCGAAGCGATCCGCGATCAGATCGAGCGCTGTGTTCCAACTCGTTCTCTGGCCGCGGACTTCCGGAAAAAGCGCTCGTCCGTCGTCACCCAGCGTCTCGGCAAGGGCAGACCCTTTCGAGCATAACCGTCCGAAATTGGCGGGATGCTCCGGATCGCCGCGGACGCTGACGGATCCGTTGTCATCGACGCTCGCGATCACGCCGCAACCGACGCCGCAATAGGGGCAAGTGGTGCGGGTTTCGCAAGCCATGGATCACTCCGCCGCCACGAGCGCGCTTTCGAGCGCAATCGATAGCTGACCATCGATGTTGCGGATCGGGATGGTCCGGACAGCACCCTCGTCGGCCCCGAGCGCCATGCCGGTCTCCAGCGAGATCACCCAGTTGTGCAGCGGGCAGGTGACGGAGGCGCCGTGTACGATGCCCTCCGTCAACGGTCCGCCTTTGTGAGGGCAATGATCCTCGATCGCATAGACCTGGTTCTCGGCGGTCCGGAAAACCCCGATCTTCCCCTGAGGCGTCTTCACGCAGCGCGCGCCGCGAAGGGGAATTTCGTCGATCGTGCCGATGGCGATCCAGTTCATGGGCATGCTCCTTGTTTCGTATCCATGTCCCCGCAAGCGGAGCCAAGGGGTCACTCCGCCGCCGCCGAGTATCCGACGGTCGCCATGGGATTGAACTCGTGTTTGTCCTTGCCGGACACGCGTTCCGACCAGGGATCCACCTGTGCGAATTTTTGCGAGAAGACGAAGCGCTCGTAATAAGCCCGGCGCTTGTCCGGATCCTCCATGATCTGGCGACGGATCTCGTCATGACCGATCCGCTTTGCCCATTTGTAGATGCGCTCGAGATAGCGACCCTGTTCACGATACATCTGGGTGAGCGCGACGATATGCTCGAGCGCTTCGTCCTCGGTCTTCACCAGACCCAGGACATCGGTCCCCTTGATGTCGAGACCAGCTGCACCGGCGAAATGGATCTCGAAGCCGGAGTCCACGCAGATCACGCCGATGTCCTTGCAGGTCGCCTCCGCGCAATTGCGTGGACAACCGGACACGGCGAGCTTCAGCTTCGCCGGGGTCCAGGAGCCCCACATGAACCTCTCGATGCGGATACCGAGGCCTGTCGAATCCTGCGTGCCGAAGCGACACCAGTCGGAACCGACGCAGGTCTTCACGGTCCTCAGTCCCTTGGCATAGGCCTGGCCCGAAACGAAGCCGGCCTTGCCGAGATCGGCCCAGACGGCCGGCAGGTCTTCCTTCTCGATGCCGAGCAGGTCGATGCGCTGGCCGCCGGTCACCTTCACCAGCGGTATCTCGAACTTGTCGACGACATCGGCGATGGCGCGCAGCTCGGCCGCGTTGGTGACGCCGCCCCACATGCGGGGGACGACGGAGTAAGTGCCATCCTTCTGGATGTTGGCATGCACACGCTCATTGATGAACCGCGACTGGTAGTCGTCGGCATATTCGTCCGGCCAATCGCAGACGAGATAGTAATTCAAGGCCGGCCGGCACTTGGCGCAGCCGCAGGAGGTCTTCCATTCGAGCTCCTGCATCACGGCAGGGATCGTCTTCAGCCCCTTGGCCTTGATCAGCCGGCGCACGTCGTCATGCCCGAGTTCGGTGCAGGTGCACATCGGTGTGACGGCGGCCGGGTTGTAGGCATCCCCCAGCGTGAGCGCCATCAGCTGCTCGACGAGCCCCGTACAATTCCCGCAGGAGGCAGACGCCTTTGTATGCGCGCGCACGCCATCCAGCGTCGTCAGGCTCTTGCCCGTGATCGTCGAGGTGATCTTGCCCTTGCAGACGCCGTTGCAGCCGCAGATTTCCGCATCATCCGGCAAGGCTGCAACGGCCGCCATAGGGTCCAGCGGAGACCCTCCCTGGTAGGACTGGCCGAAGATCAGAGTGTCGCGCATTGCCGAGATATCGGCCTGTTTCTTCAGGAGATCGAAGAACCACGAGCCGTCGGCGGTTTCTCCATAGAGGACAGCGCCGATGATCCGGTTTTCCTTGAGCACGAGGCGCTTGTAGACACCGGCCGAGGCATCACGCAGCACAATTTCCTCGCGGTCCGGCGCGTCGGCGAAGTCACCGGCGGAGAAGAGGTTGATGCCCGTTACCTTCAGCTTCGTGTTGACGACCGAGCCATGATATTCGGCATGGCCGCCCGTCAGCCGGTCGGCCAGAACGCGGGCGCTCTCGTAGAGCGGCGCGACGAGGCCGTAGCAGATACCCCGATGCTCGGCACATTCCCCGAGTGAGAAGATGGACGCATCCGAGGTCATCATGCCGTCATCGACGACGATGCCCCGGTTGACTGCAAGACCCGCATCCTTGGCAAGTTGGGATGCCGGACGAATGCCGACCGCCATGATCACCATGTCGCCAGAAATCACCCTGCCGTCTTCGAGTTCGATCCCCTCGACCTTGTCGGTGCCGAGGATCTGCTTCGTGTTCGCCTTGGTGATGATCTCGATGCCGCGCTCCGTGAGCGCCTTCTCCAGAAGATAGGCTGCCGCCGGATCGAGCTGCCGCTCCATGATGGTCGGCATCAGATGGATGACGGTCACCTCCATGCCTTGGCGCTTGAGGCCATAGGCTGCCTCGAGACCGAGAAGTCCGCCGCCGATGACGATCGCGCGGCCCTTGCGCTCGGAGATTTCAAGCATCTTCTCGACATCGTCGAGGTCGCGATAGGCGAGCACGCCTGGCAGTTGATGGCCCGGAACCGGAATGATGAAGGGCAGCGATCCCGTCGCGATGACCAGCTTGTCATAGGGCGCAGTGATGCCGTTTGCCGAGGTCACGGTCTTTGCCTGGCGGTCGATCCCCGTAACCCGCGCGCCCTTGTGCAAGGTCACGCCGTTCGCCGCGTACCAGGCATCGTCATGGATCACGATGTCCTCATAGGCCTTCTCGCCCGAAAGCACGGGGGAGAGCATGATCCGGTCGTAATTGACCCGCGGTTCGGCATTGAAGATCGTCACCTCGTAAAGGCCTGGTGCCTTCTCGAACAGTTCTTCCAGCATGCGGCCCGGCGCCATGCCGTTCCCGATAATGACCAGTTTTTCCGCCATGGTTCTCACTCCGCAGCTTCGACGAAGCGATGACGCTCGTAGAGGAACTTCAACACGGCCTCCCGACACTTGAGATAGGTGCGATCCGAGGCGAGCTCGATCCGGTTGCGCGGACGCTCGATCGGCACGTCGAGGATTTCCCCGATCCGCGCTGCCGGCCCGTTCGTCATCATCACGATCCGGTCGGAAAGCAGGACCGCTTCATCGACGTCGTGTGTGATCATGATCATCGTGTTGCCGAGCCGGCCGTGGATCTCCATGACCGCGTCCTGCAAGTGCGCACGCGTCAAAGCGTCCAGCGCGCCGAAGGGCTCGTCGAGGAGCAGAACCTTGGGTTCCATCGACAGGGCGCGGGCAATGCCGACACGCTGCTTCATGCCGCCCGAAATTTCTGCCGGACGTTTGTCTTTCGCATGGCCCATCTGCACCAGATCGAGATTGTGCATGACCCAGTCGTGCTTCTCGGCCTTGGTCTTGCGCCCGGAAAACACCTTCGAGACGGCCAGATTGACGTTTTCATAGACGGTGAGCCAGGGCAGCAGCGAGTGGTTCTGGAAGACGACGGCGCGATCCGGACCGGGCTCGTTGACCTCCTGGTTCTCCAAAAGCACCGCGCCCGAACTGACCCTTGTCAGTCCGGCAATCAGGTTGAGCAGCGTGGATTTCCCGCAGCCCGAATGGCCGATGATCGAGACGAACTCGCCCTTGTCTATGGTGAGCGTGATATCCTTCAGGACCTCGGTCTTGACGCCGCCTCGCTCGAAGCTTTTGTCGATGTGGTCGATCTTGAGATAGCTGGACATGATGCGTCCCCCTCAGTTCTTGGCTGTGCCACGGGTGACGACGCTGCCCACCAGGGCGACGAGCTTGTCGAGGACAAAGCCGGTCACGCCGATGTAAGCGAGCGCCACAATGATGTCGGAGAGACGCGACGAATTCCACGCATCCCAGATGAAGAAGCCGATACCGACGCCGCCGGTCAGCATTTCTGCCGCGACAATCGCGAGCCAGGAGAGGCCCACGCCGATCCGAAGGCCGGTGAAGATGTAGGGTGCGGCGGCCGGCACCATGATCCGCACGAAGAACTCCAGCGGGTTGAGGCGCAGCACGCGCGCGATGTTGCGATAGTCGTCCGGGATGTTGCGCACGCCGACGGCGGTATTGATGATGACCGGCCAGATCGACGTGATGAAGATGACGAAGATCGCGGACGGGTTGGAATCCTGGAAGGCGGCGAGCGACAGGGGAAGCCAGGCGAGCGGCGGTACGGTGCGCAGGACCTGGAAGATCGGATCGAGACCGCGCATGGCCCAGATCGACTGCCCGACGACGGCACCGAGGAAGACGCCAACGATCGCCGCGAGACCAAAGCCCATGGCGACGCGCTCCAGGGATGTCAGCACACGCCAGGCGAGGCCGATATCCTGCGAGCCGAAGTTGAAGAAGGGGGCGACGATCAGGTCGTAACTGTCACTCCAGACCTGGGATGGCGGCGGCAGGGTGGCACCCGGCTGCGAACAGGCGACCTGCCAGATCCCGAGCAGGACCAGCGTGACGAAAAGCGGTGGCAACGTGTTGCGGGCAAGGCCGAGCCCCGCGCGTTTCAGGTCGAATCTTGGCGTCGTGCGCTTCGCCAGATGAACGACGGTGCCGTTCCGGCTAGGGGAGACGGCGATCGATTCTGTCTCTGCTTTTCGGGCGGTGGCGGTCATGGGATTGTCCTTTGCGCGTGTCGAATTGGAAGCGGGCTCCTCCCTGCCCGAACCCTTGATCGGGGCGGGCGGGGAGGAAGCCGCCAGCGTCAGGCGCTCGCCTTGATGGCGAGGCTGTCGAGATAGGCCTGCGGATTTTCGGGATCGAAGACCTTGCCGTCGAAGAAGGTTTCAGGCCCGCGAGACGCGGATGCCGGAATGTCTGCTGCGGCGAGGCCCAGGTCCTTGGCGGCCTCGCGCCAGATGTCCTCGCGGTTGACCTTGTCGACCAGTGCCTTGATGTCGGTATCGGGCGCGAACTTGCCCCAGCGGACATTCTCGGTCAGGAACCAGGCATCGTGGCTCTTGAACGGATAGGACGCGTGATCCTTCCAGAATTTCATCTCGAGCCCGGAATTCTCTACCACCCGGTCATTGCCGTAGTTGATTGTGCCCTTGAGGCGTCCGGCAACATCCTTCGGCGGCACGTTGAACCACTGGCGCTTGCCGAGGATTGCGGACATTTCTTCCTTGTTGTCCATGTCGTCCGCCCACATCTGGGCTTCCATCACGGCCATCAGCAGTGCCTTGGCGGCGATGGGGTTCTGCTCGACCCAGTCAGACCGCAGACCCAGCGCCTTTTCCGGATGACCCTTCCAGAGCTCGCCCGTTGTACAGGCCGTGAAGCCGATGCCCTGATTGACCAGCTGTTCGTTCCACGGTTCGCCCACGCAGAAGGCGTCCATGTTGCCCACCTTCATGTTCGCCACCATCTGCGGCGGCGGAACGACGATCGTGGAAACGTCCTTGTCGGGGTCGATGCCGCCGGCGGCCAGCCAGTAGCGGATCCAGAGGTCATGCGTGCCGCCGGGAAACGTCATCGCGACCTTGATATCGCCACCGGCAGCCTTTTTGGCGGCAAAGGCTTCACGAAGCTTGGACGCGTCGAGCTGGACGCCGCTCTCTGCATATTCCTTGGAGACCGAGATGCCCTGGCTGTCCAGGTTGAGGCGCGCCACGATCGACATCGGGACGGGCACATTGTTCTGCGTCACCTTGCCAGTCGAGATGAGGTAAGGCATCGGGGTCAGAATATGCGCGCCGTCGATCCCGTTCGACGCGCCGCCGAGCACCAGATTGTCGCGCGTGGCGCCCCAGGATGCCTGTTTCAGGACTTCGACTTCGGGCAGCCCGAACTTTTCGAAGAGCCCCTTTTCCTTGGCAATGATCAAAGGCGCGGCATCCGTCAGCGCGATGAAGCCGAGCTTGATACCTTTGACTTCCGGTCCCGCTCCGGCAGCGAAAGCACCCGACGGGAAGGCCATTTTCGCTGCGCTGACGATAGCGGCGGCCGAAGTCAGCTTGAGCAGCTGACGGCGGGTGGTGCTCATTCCTGTAGTCTTCGTCATGTTCTGTGCCCCTCTGATGTGACGGAGATCCGGAAAAACAAAAAAACGCCGCTTGGTGACTGCATCCTCGGGATCGAATAATCCCGTGTGCAAACCAAGCGACGTCGGTGTCTCTGGTGAGCGCGCTTCAGGCGCTCTTTCGTCCGGTCGCCGTTGACCGGATAGTTTTAAATGAAGCAAGGGCCGTGCCAGTTTCAGAGGAGCCTTGCCAAAGTATCGTAATGAATGACGAAAATGATATTTCGGCGCAGTCGCCTTAACTGCGAAGCTGCATGTCGGCGGAGCAAAAATTGTGCATCTGCACAAAGCGGCGCGAAATTCAGGCGGTGTTGGTGTGCGGGCGCTCAGTCTTCGGCAGCCCCTTCTGAGGGTGCTCGGTTAGAGCCGACGTCAAATCCACGAACATATTCCTGCATGCGAGCGGGATCAAAAATGCGGTCATCCATGAACCGATCGTCCGGTGATGCCCCCGGCAGAAGCCCCGTCTCGTCCGGCAGAGAGGCTTCCGCTCCAAGGGCCGCCTGATAGAGATCGGCCCGATAGGCGCTCTTGGCACGCTGCATGTTGTCGGCGCTGAAGTCGACCTGTCCCCATCGGATCATCTGGCTGTAGATCCAGAGCGCCTGATTGGTTTGCGGGTGGTTTGCAGCGTGACGGTGAAAAACGAAGTAATCGGGGATCAGTCTGCGGTTCCCGCGGGCATCGAGGCTGAATTCGCCGGCCAGCACACGACGGATGATGTCCCCCGGCGCGGAGATATAGCGCGGCGAGGCCAGGATCTCGGAGAGGTGGTCGTGATTTTCGGGCTGATCGCACCAGCGGGCAGCCTTGTCGAGCGCAACGATCAGTCGGCTGACCGTATCGGCGTTCGCCTCGGCCCAGTCCGGTCGCATGCCGATGACCTTTTCCGGGGCCGAAGGCCAGATGTCTTGTTTTGCAGCCACGATACGCCCGACACCACGCTCTGAGGCCACCATGTTCCAGGGCGCGCCGACGCAAAACCCGTCGATGGCACCGGCTGCGAGCGCATCCGAGGTCAGCGGTGGCGGCACGACCACGAGTTTGACGTCACGATCCGGGTCCACCCCGCCTGCCGCCAGCCAGTAGCGAAACTCGTAATTGTGCGAGGAGAAGGGGTAGGTCATGCCCAGCGTCGGCGGTTGCTCGCCCTTCTCGCGCATATCGGTCAGCACGCTCGCAAGCGCCTTGGCATTGTCCAGAGCGCTGGCATCTTCCGCCAGATCGGCGCGCGCCTTCATGCGTTCATAGAGCCTCAACGACAGGGTGATCGCATTGCCGCCACGCCCGAGCGAAAAGGGCGTGATCGTAGGGGAAGGGTTGGAGCCAAGTTCCAGCATCGAGGCGACCGGCATGGGCGACAGCATGTGCGCGATATCGAATTGACGAAAGGCGAGGCGGTCGCGGACATTGGCCCAGGAGACATCACGTACGAGGTCGAGCGTGAGACCTTCACGTTCGGCAAATCCCATTTCCGCCGCCGCAATCAGGATCGACGCATCCATCAGCGGGATGAAACCGGCACGCAGGATCCGTTGCTCCCGGCCGGAGCCGTGAAGCGCCGGGGCGCTTGTGCCGATTTCTCCCTGCCTGCTCATCATGTCGCTCACTTCAGTGTCCCCACAGGATCGTCATCACAGCAGCAATCCTGCCGCGGTCACCACGCTCTGGGCTATGTCGACCAGCTTCTTCTTCTCGTTCATCGCCGTCTGGCGCAGCAGCGCGAAGGCTTCTTCTTCGCTCATGCCGCGCATCTTCATGAGAATGCCCTTGGCACGCTCGATGATCTTGCGCTCCTCGAGCGCAGATCGGGCCTCGGCAAGCTCCTGTTGCAGGCGGCTGAAGGCGTTGAAACGGCTCACCGCCATGTCGAGGATCGGCTTCACGCGCTCCTTGCGCAGTCCATCGACGATATAGGCCGAGACGCCGGCATCCACTGCGGCCTCGATAGAAGCGGTATCGGACCGGTCGACGAACATGGCGATCGGGCGGCTGACCGAACGGGTCAGCTGGAACAGATGCTCCATCATGTCGCGGTTGGGATTCTCGATATCGATGATGATCACGTCGGGAGAAAGCATCTCGACCGTCTTCGCGATTCCATGAATCTCCAGTGCCACCGTGACATGCCGGTGTCCCGCCTCGCGCAAACCATCCTCGATGATCGCCGCGCGAACGGCGTTCTCATCAATGACGAGGATGGTCAGGTCCAGATGGCTCATGCGCGATTGATGACGCAAGGCAGCAAGGTTGGCAAGCTGCGGGCCTAAATTTTGAGCCGAACAATTTCCGGCTTATTTTTTTGGCAATCGCTCTGCCGCGTCGTGATCCGTCGAGCGGCTAAGACGAAGCCCCCGAAGTTTTCCGACTCCAGGGGCTTGTCGATTCGTACTCTCGTGAGCAGGGCCGTCCTGAGGTCAGTCTTGCCCTTTCGGCTGCAGCGAGATCTGCCGAACGATAGCCAGCGAGACAAGCGTGCAAATCGCACCCGACAGAAGGTAGAGGCCGGCGGCAAAGAGGCCGAACCAGGTCGACAGCAGGAGTGCAGCCAGAGGCGCGAAGCCGGCGCCGAACATCCAGGAAAGCGCTGAGACCATGGCCGATGCCGTGTAGCGGTTTCGCCGGTCGAACAGCGAGGCGACGGCACCGGAGGACTGGGCAAAGTTGAACCCGAGCACGAGGAAGCCGAGCATCATGTATATGGTCACGCCCGGAAGATCGCCATTCAGCAAGAGAGGAGCCGTCAACGCGAAGACACCGATCGCCCAGGCGCCCCAGACAAGAATCTTCTCGCGACCGATTCGGTCCGAGAGCCAGCCCGAAAACAGCATGGCGAGCACACCGAGGCACGCACCCGCAGCCTCGATCAGGAGGAAGGTACCAGGCGCCTCATCCGTGTACAGGAAGATCCACGATAGCGGGAAGACCGTCACCATGTGGAACATGGCAAAGCTTGCGAGCGGCACGAAGACGCCGAGCAGCACGGTCCGCCCGTCCTGCGCCATCGTGGTCCGCAGTCCGGTCGGCGTGAGCTCGTTGGTCTCGAACAGCTCCTTGAACTCAGGCGTATCGACAATGCGGAGGCGCGCAAACAGCGCCACGACATTGATCGCGAAGGCGACAAAGAACGGATAGCGCCAACCCCAGTCGAGGAAGTCTGCCGCCGAAAGCGTCATGACCAGATAGGCAAAAAGCACGGCAGCCACCGCGAGGCCGACCACGGCGCCGAGCTGCGGCACCATGGCATAAAAGCCGCGCTTGTCCTTGGAGGCTGTGATCGCGAGAAGCGGCGCCAAGCCGTCCCAGGTGCCACCGAGTGCAAGGCCCTGTCCGATGCGCAGCAGGGCGAGCATGGCGATCGCCCACCAGCCGGCGATTTCATACGAAGGCACGAGACCCATGGCCACGGTCGAGGTTCCCAGCAGGAAGAGCGCCACCGTAAGCTTGATGACACGGCCATGCCGCCGGTCGAGCATGGTGAACAGCACAGTGCCGAGCGGGCGGGCCACGAAGGCAAGTGCCACAAGCACGAATGACCAGAGCGTGCCAGTCAACGGATCGAGAAACGGAAAGATCCGGGCCGGGAAGACGAGGACGGAGGCGATGGCGAAGACGAAGAAATCGAAGAATTCAGACGTGCGCCCGATGATCACGCCAACGGCGATATCCGAGGGAGAGACGTGATGATCGTCTTCAGAAGTTGTGCGGCCGTTCTGTGCGGCGGGGGATGCAGAGCCGGTCATGCTCGCCATATCGCGTGATCACTTTCTTGTCTCAACAGTGCGGATCCGAATGGGGAAATACGGTCCGCGCCTTAGTCTAACATGCTGCAAAGCGATGCCGCAGACACGCCCAAATTGACAGGTGACAAATTGTCGTATGTGCTGCACCGCAAAACCCGACTAACTAACTCGGCGAATATCAATGGTCGTCGAGTGGTGTTTCGGGGGGGACCCCTGCTCAGTGACCCGTCAGTGTATCAGGGTACGAGATGCAGAAGCTTCGCCTCCCGAAAATGTTCACCGCCATGCTGGCGGTGCTCTTCCTGTCCGCTTGCAAGGCGGAAGTTCTCGCTCCCACGGGGGACATCGCCGCACAGCAGCGCGACCTCTTGGTGATCTCCACTTTGTTGATGCTGATCATCATCATCCCTGTGATGGTGCTGACCTGCTGGTTTGCCTGGCATTATCGGGCGGCCAACAAGGATGCGATCTACAAGCCGAACTGGTCCCACTCCACCAAGCTCGAGCTGATCATCTGGGCCATCCCCCTGATGATCATCATCTGCCTGGGTGCGCTGACCTGGGTCGGAACCCATCTCCTCGATCCCTACCGTCCGCTGGCGCGGGTCTCCGAAGAGCAGCCGCTCGATCCGCAGCAGGAGCCGCTGGATGTGCAGGTCGTCGCGCTCGATTGGAAATGGCTCTTCATCTACCCGCAATACGGCGTTGCAACCGTAAATGAACTTCCGCTCCCCGTTGATCGTCCGATCCGCTTCTCGCTGACTTCGTCTTCGGTCATGAACGCCTTCTACATCCCGCAAATGGCCGGCATGATCTACGCCATGCCCGGCATGCAGACGACGCTGCACGGGGTCTTCAACGAGGAAGGCACCTTCCAGGGGCTCGCCTCGCATTACTCGGGTGCCGGTTTCTCCGGCATGCGCTTCAAGGCGAATGCAACCGAAGCAGCAGCCTTCGAGGCTTGGGTCGAAGAAGCACGCTCTGGCAGCGCAAAGCTCGACCGCGCCAAGTATCTGGAACTCGAGCGCCCCAGCGAAAACGTCAAGCCGGAGGTCTTCGCCAGCATCGATCCGCAGCTCTTCCCGCGCGTCGTCAACATGTGCGTCGAAGAGGGCAAGATCTGCATGGCCGAGATGATGGCGCTCGACGCCGAGGGCGGTACGGGTCTCGCCGGCACGGTCAACATGAGCGCTCTCATCCACGACAAGCACGAACGCCGGGGCATGCGCGAGCCGGTCTTCGGTTGGGAACCCTTCAAGGTTCTGGGCTTCTGCTCGGTCGAGGAGTTGGAGCAGATGCTGGCCGCGAAGCCCGCTTCGTTCAACGACAAGCCCGTCGTCTCGGGTCCCCTGATGGGACACAACATGCAGCAGCCGGCATCGTCCTTCGGCGGTGAGGCCGAACGCTTCCTCACGCTCGTTCGGCAGGCAGCCGGCAATGCGCCGCAACTCTGACAGGAATTCGGCATGGCTACGATAGACCATTCCACCACGCTTCTTCTCGGTCGCCTCAACTGGAGTGCGATCCCGACGGACCCGATCGTTCTGGCGACTTTCGCAGTCGTCGTGGTCGGCGGCGCCGCCACGGTCGGCGCGCTCACCTATTACCGCCTCTGGGGATACCTCTGGCGCGAATGGCTGACCTCCGTCGATCACAAGAAGATCGGCATCATGTATATCATCCTGGCGCTGGTCATGCTGGTGCGCGGCTTTGCCGACGCCATCATGATGCGCCTGCAGCAGGTGCTCGCCTTCAACGGCTCGGAGGGCTATCTCAACGCCCACCACTATGACCAGATCTTCACCGCCCATGGGGTGATAATGATCTTCTTCGTGGCGATGCCCTTCGTCACGGGTCTGATGAACTATGTCGTGCCGCTGCAGATCGGCGCGCGGGACGTGTCCTTCCCCTTCCTCAACAACTTCTCCTTCTGGATGACCGTCGGCGGCGCAGTTCTCGTCATGGCCTCGCTCTTCGTCGGCGAATTCGCCCAGACAGGCTGGCTCGCCTTCCCGCCGCTCTCGGGTATCGGCTATAGTCCCTGGGTCGGGGTCGACTATTACATCTGGGGTCTGCAGATCGCCGGGGTCGGAACGACGCTTTCAGGGATCAACCTGCTCGTGACGATCGTCAAGATGCGCGCACCGGGCATGACCTTGATGCGTATGCCGATCTTCACCTGGACCGCGCTCTGCACCAACATCCTCATCGTCGCCTCCTTCCCGGTGCTGACGATGACGCTGATCCTTCTGACGCTCGATCGCTACGTGGGAACGAACTTCTTCACCAACGATCTCGGCGGCAATCCGATGATGTATATCAACCTCATCTGGATCTGGGGTCACCCGGAGGTCTATATCCTGATCCTGCCGCTCTTCGGCGTCTTCTCGGAGATCACCTCCACCTTCTCCGGCAAGCGCCTCTTCGGCTACAGCTCGATGGTCTATGCCACCGTCTGCATCACCATCCTCAGCTATGTCGTCTGGCTGCACCACTTCTTCACCATGGGTTCAGGTGCCTCCGTGAACGCCTTCTTCGGCATCACCACCATGATCATCTCCGTGCCGACGGGGGCCAAGATCTTCAACTGGCTCTTTACGATGTACCAGGGACGGGTCCGCTTCGAACTGCCGATGATGTGGACGGTTGCCTTCATGCTCACCTTCACCATCGGCGGCATGACCGGCGTCCTCCTCGCGGTCCCGCCGGCGGACTTCGTGCTGCACAACTCACTCTTCCTGGTGGCGCACTTCCACAACGTCATCATCGGCGGCGTGCTGTTCGGCTGCTTTGCCGCGATCGCCTTCTGGTGGCCCAAGGCCTTCGGCTTCCAGCTCAATGTCTTCTGGGGCAAGGTTTCCTTCTGGAGCTGGGTCAGCGGCTTCTGGCTCGCCTTCATGCCGCTCTACGTACTTGGTCTGATGGGGGTCACCCGCCGCATGCGCGTCTTTGACGATCCGGATCTCCGTATCTGGTTCATCCTCGCAGCCCTCGGCGCCGTGCTCATCGCCATCGGCATTGCTGCCTTCTTCATCCAGGTTGCCGTCTCGATCTGGAACCGCAAGGATAACATGGACGTGACCGGCGACCCCTGGGATGGCCGCACGCTGGAATGGGCAACCTCGTCTCCGCCGCCGGCCTACAACTTCGCCTTCACGCCCGTCGTCCACGACCTGGACGCCTGGCACGACATGAAGCAGGTCGGGCAGAAGCGCCCGAAGGCGCCCTACATCCCGATCCACATGCCGCGTTACACCGGCACGGGTGTCGTCATCTCGGCCTTGGCCACGCTCTGCGGCTTTGCGCTGGTCTGGTACATCTGGTGGCTGGCGGCAGTATCTTTTGTGGCGATCATCGCCGTCGCAATCGCCCATACCTTCAACTACGACCGGGATTACTACGTCCCTGTCGACGAGGTCGAGCGCGTCGAAAAGGCACGTGATCGCGAACTGGCAAGCGTAGGAGCGTAACGACCGTGAGCACCATCACCAAATCCGACGCACCTGCCGTTTATTGGGAAACAGAGCCGCATCATCATCCGGAAGGCGCGTCCACGCGGCTCGGCTTCTGGGTCTACCTGATGAGCGACTGCCTGATGTTCGCGGTCCTCTTCGCGGTCTTCGGGGTTGTCGGCCAGAGCTATGCGGCCGGCCCTGGCCCCAAGGCGCTTTTCGACCTGAACCTCATTGCGATCAACACCGGCTTCCTGCTGGTCTCCTCGATCACCTTCGGTTTTGCCATGCTCGCCATGTACGAAGGCAGGCAGGCGCGCATGCAGGTCTGGCTTGCCGTCACCCTTCTGCTTGGCCTCGCCTTCCTGGCGCTCGAAATCTATGAGTTCCATCACCTGATCGAACTCGGCGCCGGCCCGCAGCGGTCTGCCTTCCTTTCGGCCTTCTTCGCGCTGGTCGGGACCCACGGACTTCATGTCTTCTTTGGCTGCATCTGGCTCGTGACGCTCATGGTCCAGGTCAGCCGCAAAAGCCTCGTACCGGCCAATACGCGGCGCATGGAATGCCTGAGCATGTTCTGGCACTTCCTCGATGTCATCTGGATCGGGGTCTTCACCTTTGTCTATCTCCTGGGGATGATCTGATGTCGCAACATTCCATCGAGCCCCACGGCCATCACGAGCCCGGCCACGACAACACCGGTCACGACCACGGCAGCTATCGTTCGTATCTCACCGGCTTCGTGCTGGCGGCGATCCTGACGATCATTCCTTTCGCCATCGTCATGAGCGGCGGCTTCGACAGCCGCGTGCTGACGGCGGTGACGGTGATCGGCTTTGCCGTCGTCCAGATCCTCGTCCACATGGTCTATTTCCTGCACATGAACACCCGGTCTGACGAAGGCTGGACCATGCTGTCGATGATCTTCACCATCATCGTGGTGGTCATCATGATCGCCGGATCCGTCTGGGTCATGTACAATCTGAACACCAACATGATGCCATCAATGGATCACGAGAGCTTCCAGGGATTCGGCTCCTGACGGGACAGAAGGGCATGACGCGAGCGCGCCGACCATGGTGGTTCATCGGGCTGGGTGTGCTGGCTGTCAGCCTGCTCGTCGGCCTCGGCGTCTGGCAGCTGCAGCGCTTGCAATGGAAGACGGCACTGATCGAACGTGTCGAGGCCGGTCTCGTCGCCCCGCCTTCCGCCGCTCCCGGACCAGATCTTTGGACGGGCGTCACATTCGACACGGCGGAATATCGGCGTGTCGAAGTGCGAGGGCAGTATCTTCCCTCTGATGATACGCTCGTGAAGGCCGTCACATCCCAAGGCTCGGGTTTCTGGGTGATGACGCCCTTCGAGACGGATGACGGTTGGCGCCTCTTCATTAACAGGGGTTTCGTGCCGGACGATGCCCAGTCAGCCGACGATCGTCCCCGGCCGCAGGGTGAGCAGACCCTCACCGGCCTCCTGCGCCTCACCCAGCCTGGCGGTGCCTTTCTCCGTGACAACGACCCCTCGGGCAATCGATGGTTCTCCCGTGACACCGTCACCATGGCTGAGGCCCTCGGGCTGCGAGAGGTCGCACCCTATTTCATCGATGCTGATGCGTCTGGCGATGGCCTCCCAATTGGCGGGCTCACCGTCGTTTCCTTCCCCAACAAGCATTTCGGCTATGCCATGACCTGGTTCGGCCTGGCTGCCGTTTTCGCCTATCTGCTCTATCGCGCCTAGCGACCGGACGCGGTCGAACGGTAGCTTTCGGTCAAGCTGTCACGACACTTCGTATCGGCTGGCAAGTGCCGTCGACAGCTGGGCCGCGAACCGGGCTGCCGCGACCGGAAGCGTCCGCCCGCGCAACTGCCCCATATAGAGCACGCCCGCCGGCACATCGCGCTTGTCGAGCGGGCGCGTGATCATCTCCCCCGTCATCGTATGGTCCGAAAGCCCGATCGGGATCTGGAAGGTGATGATGTTCTCCGCGACCGCATGGTTACGCAGGAACTCGAAACTGTCGGACTCGATCGCCGGCTCCAGCCGGTAGGATGACTTCTGCGCTGCCATGTCCATGAGGTGACGGACGCCGAACGGCGCTGCCGGCAACGAATAGGGATAGTCGAGGCAGTCACTGAGCCGGATGGTTTCCTTGGCTGCCAGCGGATGATGCGGCGCCATCACCACATGCACCGGTTGGTGGACCCGGATCAGTGTCATGAAATCCGCCATGCGCACCGGCTCGAAGACGATCGCCAGATCCGCCGAATGATCAACCAGCGACTGTTCCGCCGCCTGGCGGTCGCGCAGATGCACGCCGAAGGTCACCGCCGGATGGTCTTTTCGATAGTGAGCGATCTGATGCGGCAGGAAATAGGGCAGGAGCGCCTGGCTGCAGGCGATCGACACATGACCGCGGCGAACCCCTGAAAGGTCGGCGATCTGCGAGCGCACCCGCTCCATGTCCGAGATCTGGTTGCGGATGTGATGGATCAGTATCTCGCCGGCACTCGACAGCCGCACTCCATGCGGCAGCCGCTCGAAGACCGGCACGCCAAGCTCCTCTTCCAGCGCCAGAATACGTCGATTGAGCGCCGTGGATGTTATCGCAAGGGATTCCGCAGCGCCGCGGATAGACCCCGCCTTGGCGACAGCGTCAATGTAACGAAGCGAAGTCAGATGGCGCATGCGACGGCTCCCGTGGTGATGCAAATTTTGCAGCAGCTTGACCAAAACTTAGCACAAGACAGAAGCACCGCCATATGGGTTACTCAAAGATGAACGCGGAGCGCCATGAATAATCAGGGGAACCAGCGCCCGCCCAAAATTCACTGTTCATTCTGATCTGGGAGATCCTTCATGAGCCAGTTTCTTATGCCGAGCCGCCGCCAGTTTCTGCGCCAGTCAGCCGGTCTCGCCGGCCTTGCTGCTGCCAGCAGCGTGCTGCCTTTCGACATCGCAAGCGCTGCCGGCCTGACCGTCGGCTTCATCTATGTCGGCCCGAAGGATGACTACGGCTACAACCAAGCCCATGCGGAAGGGGCCGCAGCGATCAAGGCGATCGAGGGTGTGACCGTGATCGAAGAAGAGCAGGTCCCAGAAACGGTCGACGTCCAGAAGACCATGGAGAGCATGATCAACTTCGACGGCGCGACGCTGCTCTTCCCGACCTCCTTCGGCTATTTCGACCCCCATATTCTGACCATGGCGCCGAAATATCCCAGCGTTCGCTTCGAGCATTGCGGCGGCCTCTGGACGCCGGACAAGCCCGCGAACACCGGCTCCTATTTCGGCTATATCGGCATGGGCCAGTATCTGAACGGCATCGTTGCCGGTCACATGACCAAGACCAAGAAGATCGGCTTCGTGGCTGCAAAGCCTATTCCGCAGGTGTTGCTCAACATCAACTCCTTCCTGCTCGGCGCCCGCGCTGTCGATCCGACGATCACCTGCCAGGTCATCTTTACCGGTGAATGGTCGCTCGCCGTCAAGGAAGCGGAAGCCACGAACGCGCTCGCCGACCAGGGTGTGGACGTCGTTACCTGCCATGTCGACGGCCCGAAGGTCGTCATGGAAACCGGCGCCGGCCGTGGCATGTTCCTGTGTGGCTACCACGCCAACCAGAACCCGCTGGCGCCTGAGAAATATCTGACCGGCGCCGAGTGGAACTGGTCCAAGGTCTATACCGACATGGTCAACAAGACGCTGTCAGCCGGCACGATCGACAACTTCGTTCGCGGTGGCCTCGCCGAAGGCTTCGTCAAGATGAGCCCACTCGGCCCGGCAGTCACCGAATCGGCGCGCAAGCAGTTCGATGCGACGCTTTCTGATATCATGAAGGGCGGCTTCGCGGTCATCAAGGGACCGCTCAAGGACAACAAGGGCAATGTCATCGCCACCGAAGGGCAGGCTTTCGCCGAGACCGATGTGGCGCTCGAAAGCATGGGCTACCTCGTCGAGGGCGTCGTCGGGTCGACCTCGTAAAGATCCGGGAGAGACATGCCATGAGTGCACCGGCGGATCTCGCAAGCCAGGGTCTGGCCAGACGCACTGTCTCGTTCGAGACGGTTCTGCGCTGGCTCGACCCGCTCTTCCTGCCGCTGGCAGCACTTCTCGCCGGCATGCTCCTCTTCGCCGTCTTCCTGCTCCTGATCGGCACCTCGCCGATCGAGTTCTACACCCTCGTCTATAAGGCAGGCTTCGGCACGTCCTTCTCCTGGACCAATACACTCGCCCGCGCGGCACCCCTCCTGCTCGCAGCGCTCTGCGTCGCCCTTCCGGCCCGACTTGGTCTCGTGGTGATCGGCGGCGAGGGGGCGATTGTGCTGGGCGGTGTCGGCGCCGGTGCAATCGCCATGCTGGCGCCGGGCATGCCGGGCCCGGTCGGGATCCTCGCCATGATGATTGCCGGTGCGCTCGTCGGCGCCATCTGGATTGGTGGCATCGGGGCGCTCAGGCATTTCCGCGGGGTCAACGAGACGATCTCAAGCCTGCTGCTGGCCTATATCGCGATCGCCCTGATGAACCATCTGGTGGAAGGACCGCTCCGCGATCCTTCCAGCCTCAACAAGCCGTCAACGTCGCCACTGCCTGAGCTCTACCGGATCGGCGAAATACCCGGCATCGGCGTGCACTGGGGGCTCGCAGTCGGCATCATCGCCTGCATCGTCTGCTGGGTGCTGATCGAAAAGACGACCTTCGGATTTGCGGCGCGCATTGTCGGCGGCAACATCAGAGCCGCTCAGGTCCAGGGTCTGCCGGCCGGCCTGCTGATGATTGGTTTTACGGCCCTCGGCGGGTCATTGGCCGGCCTCGCCGGCGCTCTCGAAGTGGCGGCCGTCCATGGCTCGGCCAATGCCTCGCTCGCCGGCGGCTATGGTTATACGGGCATTCTCATCGCCTTCCTCGCGCGGCACAATTGTCTCGCCATTTTTCCCGCCACCCTTCTCTTCGCCGGCTTCGAGGCGTCGAGTGGCCTCGTCCAGCGAAGGCTCGATCTGCCGGACGCGACCATCGTGGTCTTCCAGGGCATGATCTTCATCACCATCCTCTTGTCCGACGCGTTCCGTGATCGCATCACGTTGGATGGCCTTCTGCTGAAGGGGAAGCGCGCATGACGGACATCGGTCTCTGGGGCGTGCCCCTTGCCATCCTCGGCGGCGCCATCCGTGTCTCCACACCCTTCATCTTCGTCAGCATCGGCGAATGTCTGACGGAACGCTCCGGCCGCATCAATCTCGGCCTTGAAGGCACGCTCGTCTTCGGCGCGATGAGCGGCTATGCCGTCGCCTACCACACAGGCTCCGCCTGGGCGGGTACGCTCGCGGCCGCCATCTGCGGCCTTCTCTTCGGCCTCCTGCACGGCTGGATCTGCAAGTTCCCCAAGGTCAACGACATCGCGATCGGGATCGCCCTGATGATCTTCGGCTCGGGCCTCGCCTTCTTCTTCGGCAAGCCCTACGTCCAGCCCGTCGCCCCCGATCTGCCGTCGATCCCGCTCGGTTTCTGGTCGGATATCCCGCAGGTCCAGGCGGCTCTCAACGTCAACGTGCTCTTCCTCGTCGGCATCGCACTCGCCTTCCTTGCCGCCTGGGTTCTGAAAAACACCCGCGTCGGCCTCACGATCCGCGTTGCCGGTGACAGCGCCGATGCAGCGCGTGCGCTTGGGATCAGCGTCAACCGCGTGCGCCTCTGGTCGACAGCGGTGGGCGGTGCACTGGCCGGCGTCGGTGGTGCCTACCTCTCGCTCTTTTATCCGGGCAGCTGGAACGAAGGCATTTCATCGGGGCAAGGCCTGATGGCGGTCGCACTGGTCATCTTCGCCCGGTGGAACCCGGTCCATTGCCTCTATGCCTCGCTGCTCTTCGGCGGCGCGGGCGCTCTCGGGCCCGCGCTTCAATCGGTCGGGGTCACCCAGGGCTACTACCTCTTCTACGCCGCACCTTACGTGCTCACCCTTGGCCTTCTGATCGCGATCAGCTCGCGCACCCGGGCCATGGTCTCGGCCCCCGGCGAACTCAGCATCACCAAATAGGAGCAGGATCCATGAACGGACTTGGCGGTCTCAACAAGTCGCCCGAGGGCGTGGTCATCGGCCTCGTGCAACTGCAATTGCCGAATACGGTGACGCGTGCCGATCTCGCGGCCCAGACCGACAAGGTCGTCGGCATGGTCGCCAAGGCGCGGCGCAACATCGCCGGCATGGATCTCGTCGTCTTCCCGGAATATGCCCTGCATGGCCTGTCGATGGATACCAACCCGGAGATCATGTGCCGGATGGATGGCCCCGAAGTCGCAGCCTTCAAGCAGGCCTGCCGCGACAACCGCATCTGGGGCTGCTTTTCGATCATGGAATACAATCCGGGCGGCAATCCGTGGAACACCGGTCTTGTTATCGACGACAAGGGCGAGATCAGGCTCTATTACCGCAAGCTCCACCCCTGGGTGCCGGTCGAACCCTGGGAGCCGGGCGATCTCGGCATTCCCGTCATCGAAGGCCCCAAGGGCTGCAAGCTCTCGCTTATCATCTGCCACGACGGCATGTTCCCGGAAATGGCACGCGAGGCGGCCTATAAAGGCGCCGAGATCATGCTGCGCACGGCGGGCTACACCGCCCCTATGCGCGAGGCCTGGCGCTTCACCAACCAGTCCAACTCCTTCTGTAATCTCATGGTCACCGCCAATGTCTGCATGTGCGGATCGGACGGTACCTTCGATTCCATGGGCGAGGGCATGATCGTCAATTTCGGCGGCAGCATCATCGCCCATGGCACATCCGGTCGCCCGGACGAGATCATCACGGCGGAAGTCCGCCCCGATCTCGTGCGTGAGGCGCGCCGCGTCTGGGGTGTCGAAAACAACATCTACCAGCTCGGCCATCGCGGCTTTTCGGCCGTTGCCGGCGGTGCGGGTGATTGCCCCTACACCTTCATGCAGGACCTGGTAGCCGGAGAGTACAAACTCCCCTGGGAAGACGAAGTCCAGGTGACCGACGGCACATCCTGCGGCTTCCCGAAACCCGTGCGTCGGTATGGCGAGACCAACAAGGAGGCGGCGGAATGACGACCATCAAGGCAGATCCCTATCTCTGGCCCTATAACGGCGACCTGCGCCCCGGGAACACCGCGCTCATCATCATCGACATGCAGACCGATTTCTGCGGCGTCGGGGGGTATGTCGACAAGATGGGCTACGACCTCTCTCTCACCCGCGCACCGATCGAGCCGATCAAGAAGGTGCTCTCCGCCATGCGCGCCAAGGGCTACCACATCATCCACACCCGCGAAGGCCATCGCCCTGACCTCTCCGACCTGCCGCCGAACAAGCGCTGGCGCTCGCAGCAGATCGGTGCCGGCATCGGCGATGCCGGTCCTTGCGGCCGCATTCTCGTGCGGGGCGAACCGGGCTGGGAGATCATCGACGAACTGGCACCGTTGCCGGGCGAAGCGATCATCGACAAGCCGGGCAAGGGCTCCTTCTGCGCCACCGATCTCGAACTCATCCTGCGCACCCGTGGCATCGAGAACATCGTCCTGACCGGCATCACCACCGATGTCTGTGTGCACACGACGATGCGCGAGGCGAATGACCGCGGCTTCGAATGCGTGATCCTCGAGGACTGCTGCGGCGCGACCGACCCCGGCAACCACGCCGCCGCCATCAAGATGGTCAAGATGCAGGGCGGCGTCTTCGGCTCCGTCTCCGACAGCGAAAAGCTCGTGGACGCCCTGCCATGAGGGTCCCGGCACAAGAGTTCCAAACACCCGATCACGCCATGTCGGTGGAAACCGTCGGCATGACCATGCGCTTCGGCAGCTTCACGGCGCTCAACGACGTCTCGATCCGCGTGGCGGCCGGCTCCTTCCATGTGCTTCTCGGCGAAAACGGTGCCGGAAAGTCGACCCTCGTCAAATGCATGATGGGCTTCTACAAGCCGACCTCCGGCCAGATGATGGTCGAAGGCCTGGAGGTTGAGATCCCCGACCCCCGTGCCGCCCATGATCTCGGGCTCGGCATGGTCTACCAGCATTTCACGCTCGTTCCCTCGCTGACCGCCGCCGAAAACCTTGTCATCAGCCGGGCGGATGCACCGGCGCTGATCGACTGGAAGAACGAGCGCCAGGCGCTCTCCGCCTTCATGGACCGCATGCCATTTTCCGTGCCGCTCGACATTCCCGTCGGCCGGCTCGCCGCGGGTGAAAAGCAGAAGCTGGAACTCCTGAAGCAGCTCTATCTCGGCCGCCGTTTCCTCATCCTCGACGAGCCGACCTCTGTGCTGACTCCGGCGGAAGCCGACGAACTGCTCGGCATGGTTCGGGGTCTGACCAGCGCCGGCGAACTCACCTGCCTGATGATCAGCCACAAGTTCCGCGAAGTCACGGCCTTCGCCGACGAAGTCTCAATCCTCAGACGCGGCGAATATGTCGGCGGCGGCAAGGTCTCCGATCTCTCGACATCGGATATGGCGGCCATGATGATTGGCGAAAAGGAGCTGGTAAAGCCGGCCGCCCGCGTCGCTTACCAGGGTGTGCCCGTCCTGTCCGTCTCCGGCGTCAGGGCTCCGGATCGCTCCGGCCTGAAGGCGATCGACATCGATGATCTCACCGTGAAATCCGGCGAAATCGTCGGCATTGCAGGCATCTCCGGCAATGGCCAGATGGAGCTGATGGAGATCCTGACCGGCCAGCGCCCGCTGGAAAAGGGCGAGATCCGGGTGAAGGCGGAGCCCTATCACGCCCGCCGGGGCGAAGCCCGCAAGCTCAACGTCCGCTACCTCCCCGAGGAGCCATTGAAGAATGCGTGCGCGCCACGCATGACGGTGGCGGAGAACATCTTCTTCCGCGATTTCGACTTCACTTCAGGTCGCGCCCAGTTCTGGCTTGATGGCAGCCGCATGCTCGAACAGGCAGGCCATCTGGTCGGTGAGTACAAGGTGAAGACGGCCTCGCTCCAATCCCCGATCGCCTCGCTCTCCGGCGGCAATGTCCAGCGTGCGGTTCTTGCGCGCGAACTGACCGGTGATGTCGATCTCCTCATCATCACCAACCCCTGCTTCGGCCTCGATTTCTCAGCCGTCGCAGAAATCCGCGCCCGTATCATGGCCGCAAGAAACGCCGGGGCCGCAGTTCTTCTTATCTCAGAAGACCTCGACGAAATTCTCCAGCTCTCCGACCGCATCCTGGTCATGTCGGAAGGGCATATCGCGTATGAGACCCCAGCCGCAAACGCCGATATCGGCGAGATCGGCCGGCACATGGCAGGACATCACTGATGGCAATCATCAAGGCGCGCCCCTTCGACTTCGACCTCGACCGGGCCCATGCGGCCCTCGTTATCATCGACATGCAGCGCGACTTCGTCGAGCCCGGCGGTTTCGGGGAAACACTGGGCAACAAGGTCGCTCTTCTGCAGGCGATCATCCCGACAACGGCGCGCCTCCTCGCCGCCTTCCGCGCTGCCGGACTGCCTGTCATCCACACCCGTGAATGCCATCGTCCGGACCTTTCCGATTGCCCGCCCGCCAAGCGCGAGCGCGGCAAGCCGTCTCTGCGCATCGGCGATCCCGGCCCCATGGGCCGCATTCTCATTTCCGGTGAACCCGGCGCCGACATCATTCCGGAACTCTATCCGGTGGAGGGCGAAATCGTGCTCGACAAGCCCGGCAAGGGCGCCTTCTACGCCACGCCGCTCGGAGAGTTGCTGGCCGAGCGGAAGATCCGCCAGCTCGTCTTCGCAGGCGTCACCACCGAAGTCTGCGTACAGACCACCATGCGCGAGGCCAATGATCGCGGCTTCGAATGCCTGCTCGCGACCGATGCCACAGAGAGCTATTTCCCCGAATTCAAGAAGGCGGCCATCGACATGATCACCGCGCAAGGAGCCATCGTCGGATGGGCGGCAACCGTCGATCAGATCGTGGAGGCGCTCGATGTCTGAGGCTTTTAGTTTCCCGGATTTCCTGCGCGGCGGCTGGCAGCACCTTCAGTTCGAATATTTTCGCGAGGGAGTGGAGATCTGCCGACTCGTAACGGGCGAGCCCGAATTGGCACTGCTGCGCTATGCCCCCGGCGCCTCCGTGCCGAGGCATCTGCATGTGGGGCTCGAGACGATCCTGGTGCTGGAAGGATCTCAAAGCGATGAATTCGGCCACTATCCCAAGGGATCGTTGATCGCCAACCCCGAAGGGACAACGCATTCCGTTTCGTCGGAGGAAGGCTGCCTGGTGCTCATCCAGTGGACGAAGCCGGTCAAAATTCTCTAAAAAATGTTGCCGGCTAATGTTCCTTGGAGTTCAGTAGGAGCTCTCCAGGCTGTAACGACTGCCGGGATAGAGAAGCCGCACCGAGGTCACCAACCGCTCGCCTGACCAGGTTCTTCGCCTGACCTGAAGGCAGGGTTCCGATTTCGCAATCGCCAGAAGCCGGCATTCCCAGGGCTGTGGCAGCACGGCTTCGACGAACTGCTCGGCGCGCGAGATCGGCGCGATGGAGCTCAGATAGGCACTCGGCGTGATCGTGTGAAAATCGCGGTCGAGGTAGTCGGGCGCGACTTCCGCATTGACGAACCGGTCCTCCAGCTGGATCGGAAGGTCGTCTTCCTTGTGCACGATCACCGAATGGAAGGCCGTTGTCCCGGCGGCAACCTCAAGCCGATCGGCGAGATCATGATCGCAGACTTCGGCCTGTTTCAGCACGAGTTCGGCCGAATGCAGCCCGCCACGCTCCGCGATCTCGTCCGCAATGCTGCGAACATCCGCCACGCTGGCGCTGCGCTTCTTCGGCGCGACAAACGAGCCGCGCCCCTGGACGCGAATGATGACGCCTTCGCTGGCAAGCTCCCGTAAGGCGCGATGAGCCGTCATCCGGCTCACCCCCAGCAGCTCCACCAGCTCGTTCTCCGAGGGGATGCGATGATTGGTCAGCCACTCGCCGCGCTCGATCCGGGCCTTGATCTCGGATTTCATCTGCTCGTAGAGCGGCGTGTCCTGCCGTTCCTCGGGGAGTGCAAATCCTGGCTGCTCGTCGGACATGGTGGTCGACCCTGATGGTTGAGGAGCGTGTCGGCGGCAACTGCCTCTGCCGGAGCGCCTCAGCCGCTCCCTTTATCGGCAGAGGCCTTGTCTAGGCAACCTGTTCCGCATCTGGTGTCTCACCGGAGCAGGCAGTCACTTCGATGATGTAGAGCATGCATCCCGAACCATTGGGCTCGACCGCAAGCTCGAGCGGCCCGTCGAGGCCCACAAGTACGTCACCGAGCCCCACGTCCGATCGCAGGCTATCGATCGCGACAAAGGCTTCATCTCGGAAGACGACGGCGACGGTTTCGGCGGGGAGCGAAAGCGTCTGCGCATCAGATACGACGATCTTCGTCATGCGATGAAAGAAACACCCTCGACGGCTCATCATGTTGAGGTCCAGCGTCTCCCCACCCAGACAGTCCGCCTGAACCTCTGCATTGCCGGAAAAGGCGAAGGGAGGCGAGTCCACGAGAAGTGGCGGCTCCCGCCTCCCGTCGACCGTCAGCTGCATGCCGTCGCCCTTGAGAACGGCGATCGTCCTGTCGATCCCGGCAAAGATCGAGAACGGACCGGAGGCCCCGACGGTTGCGAGACTGATCCGCCAGTCGAACCCGCCGGATCCATCCGAAGCACGCTGGGAGATCACTTCTCGGGTGACCCCTAGCCCGTTTTTCCAGGGCATCTTCAGGTGTTTGTCAAAGCGCTGGATGCGGAGGGACATAGGGGCGTCCGTCTCCCTCAATTGCCAAGAATGCCGGGCAGGCGCAGGCCCTTTTCCTTGGCGCAGTCGAGCGCGATGTCATAGCCCGCATCGGCATGGCGCATGACGCCGGTCGCCGGGTCGTTCCACAGAACCCGCTCCAGCCTGCGTGCAGCATCATCTGTGCCATCGGCGCAGATGACCATGCCCGAGTGTTGGCTGAAGCCCATGCCGACACCGCCGCCGTGATGCAGCGAGACCCAGGTCGCACCCGAAGCGCAGTTGAGCAAAGCGTTGAGAAGCGGCCAGTCGGACACGGCGTCCGAACCGTCCATCATCGCTTCCGTCTCGCGGTTCGGCGAGGCGACCGAACCGGAATCGAGATGATCGCGGCCGATGACAACAGGCGCCTTCAGCTCGCCGCTGCGCACCATCTCGTTGAAGGCGAGGCCGAGCTTGTGGCGATCGCCGAGGCCGACCCAGCAGATGCGCGCCGGCAGGCCCTGGAAGGCAATGCGTTCGCGTGCCATGTCCAGCCAGTTGTGCAGATGCTTGTTGTCGGGCAGCAGCTCCTTCACCTTGGCATCCGTCTTGTAGATATCCTCCGGATCACCCGAAAGTGCGGCCCAGCGGAAGGGGCCGATGCCGCGGCAGAAGAGCGGACGGATATAGGCCGGCACGAAGCCGGGGAAGGCGAAGGCATTTTCGAAGCCTTCTTCCTTGGCCACCTGGCGGATATTGTTGCCGTAGTCGAGCGTCGGAATGCCTCTGTTCCAGAAGTCGACCATCGCCTGCACATGGGTCTTCATCGAGGCGCGGGCAGCGACTTCAACCGCCTTCGGGTCGCTTTCTTGTTTCGCCCGCCATTCGGCGACCGTCCAGCCGAGCGGCAGATAGCCGTGGATCGGGTCATGGGCCGATGTCTGGTCGGTGACGATGTCGGGGCGCACGCCGCGCCGCACCAGTTCCGGGAAGATTTCGGCGGCATTGCCGACCAGACCGACGGATTTCGCTTCGCCCGCCTTGGTCCACTGGTCGATGAGCGCGAGCGCTTCGTCCAGCGTATGCGCCTTGGCATCGACGTAACGGGTGCGCAGCCGGAAATCGATGCGGGTCTCGTCGCATTCGACCGCAAGGCAGCAGGCGCCGGCCATGACGGCGGCCAGCGGCTGGGCACCGCCCATACCGCCGAGACCACCGGTCAGGATCCACTTGCCCTTGAGATTGCCGTTATAGTGCTGGCGCCCGGCCTCCACGAAGGTCTCGTAAGTGCCCTGCACGATCCCCTGCGTGCCGATATAGATCCACGAGCCGGCGGTCATCTGGCCGTACATGGCGAGACCCTTCTTATCCAGGTCGTTGAAATGATCCCAGGTCGCCCAATGCGGCACGAGGTTGGAATTGGCGATCAGCACACGCGGCGCATCCTTGTGGGTGCGGAACACGCCGACCGGCTTGCCCGACTGCACGATCAGCGTCTCTTCCTCGGTCAGTGTCTTCAGCGTCTCGACGATCCGGTCGAAATCATCCCAGGTGCGCGCCGCCCGGCCGATGCCGCCATAGACGACCAGCTCGTGCGGCCGCTCGGCGACGTCAGGGTCGAGATTGTTCATCAGCATGCGCAGCGGCGCTTCCGTCATCCAGCTCTTGGCCGAGAGTTCGGTTCCGGTGGCGGCGCGCACATCGCGGATATTGTGTCTGGGATTGCTCATGGTCCTCGCTCCTCAGCGTTTCAAATCGAGCGCGATGGCTTCGATGGATGTCAGAATGTCCTTGAGATGGCGTCGCAGAACCTCTGCCTTCCCTGCGTCATAGGCGAAGGGTGGTGCTTCGGTGGCCAGGTGTGTGCCCTGTGCCAGTTCCATCTGGATGGCGTGCACGCCGGTGTCCGGCCGTCCGTAATGCCGTGTCGTCCAGCCGCCCTTGAAGCGACCGTTGACCACAGACATGTATCCCTCGGCCCGACCGGCGATCTCGGCGGCGGCTTTCTCGATCCTGGCATCGCAGGTGCGGCCCATGTCCGTGCCGATGTTGAAGTCCGGCAGGGGCCCTTCGAACAGGAAGGGGATCAGCGAGCGGATCGAGTGGCAGTCATAGACCACTGCCACGCCATGCATCGCCTTCACGCGCTCGATCTCGGCACTGAGCGCCGCATGATAAGGCGCGTGGAAGCCTGCCAGCCGATCGGCAATGTCGTCCTCGGTAGGCTCCTCGCCGTTTTTCCAGATGGCGACGCCGTCGAAATCCGTCTCCGGCACGAGACCGGTGGTGTTCTGCCCGGGATACAGGCTCACCCCATCAGGATCGCGGTTCGCATCGATCACGTAGCGATGGAAGGTCGCCCGGACCGTCGTCGCATCCGGCAATAATCCGGCATAGAGCTCATGGATATGCCAGTCGGTATCGGCCAACAGTTTGCCGTTGTCATTGAGGCGATCCCAGATCGCAGGCGGGACATCCGTCCCCGTATGCGGAAAGGCGAGGATGACAGGAGAGATGCCCTGTTCGACTTCGAAGACGGCCATTTCACCCCTCCAGACCTGGTAACAGCCCGGTGGACACGGCCGAAACAAGCGTCCCGTCCGCCACGAGCCGACTGGCAGCCTCGAGATCGGGCGCCATGTAGCGGTCCTCCTCCAGGGTGGCGACATGGGCACGCAGGGTGGCAATCACGCGTTGTAGTTCCGGGCTCGTCGTCAGGGGCGCGCGGAATTCGACGCCCTGGGCGGCGGTCAGCGCCTCGATGCCGATGATCGAGAAGAGGTTGTCTGTCATCTGAAGCAGGCGCCGTGCCCCATGGCATGCCATGGAAACATGGTCTTCCTGATTGGCCGAGGTCGGGGTCGAATCGACCGAGGCCGGATGCGCCATCTGCTTGTTTTCGCTCATCAGCGCAGCCGAGGTGACCTCCGCGATCATCAGACCGGAATTCAGTCCCGGCTTCTTGGCAAGAAAGGCCGGCAGTCCATAGGAAAGTGCCGGATCGACCAGCAAAGCGATGCGGCGTTGCGCGATCGCGCCGATTTCGCAGACGGCGATGGCGATCTGGTCGGCGGCGAAGGCCACCGGCTCGGCATGGAAGTTGCCGCCCGAGACGACGCTCATGTCGGAAAGAACGAGCGGATTGTCGGTGACGGCATTCGCTTCGATTTCGAGTGTCCGACCCGTCATGCGCAGGAGATCGAGGCAGGCGCCATCGACCTGTGGCTGGCAGCGGATGCAATACGGATCCTGTACCCGCTCGTCGCCTTCCAGATGGCTTTCCCGGATGACGGAGCCGGCCAGCAGACCACGCAAGGCGGCCGCCGTATCGATCTGCCCCTTGTGGCCGCGCAGTGTGTGGATGTCAGCCGTGAACGGCGCCGACGAGCCCATGGCAGCATCTGTCGAGAGCGCGCCGGTGATCAGTGCCGCCTGTGCGGCGCGATGGGCGCGGAACAGGCCGGCCAGCGCCAGCGCCGTCGAGGCCTGCGTGCCGTTGATCAGCGCCAGACCTTCCTTGGCCGCCAGCACGACGGGCGTGAGCCCCGCACGCTTCAGAGCTTCGGCGCCGGAAAGCCGTTCGCCCCGATAGAAGGCCTCCGCCTCGCCCATCATCACTGCCGCCATATGGGCGAGCGGCGCCAGATCACCGGACGCGCCGACGGAGCCCTTTTCGGGAATAAGCGGGGTGACGTCCTTGTCCAGCATGCCCTCGATGAGACGCACCAGGTCCAGGCGGACACCGGAGGCGCCGCGACCGAGCGAGATCAGCTTCAGCGCCATGATCAGGCGCACGATCTTGTCTGCAAGAGGCTGGCCCACGCCGCAGCAATGCGAGAGAATCAGATTGCGCTGCAGCGTTTCCGTATCGGCCGCATCGATCTTGATCGAGGCGAGTTTGCCGAAGCCGGTATTGATGCCGTAGACCGGCTCGTTGCCGGCAGCGATTTCCGCAATGCGCGCGGCCGCCTTCTCGATGCCGGCATCGAAGCTGCGGTCGAGCACGGCACTTTCGCCGCTCCAGTAGATCTCGGCTAGTTCGGCGAGAGAGACGCGGCCGGGGTGAAGCGTAGTGGTCACTACAGAATTCCTTTGGTGATGTGGCCGTTCCAGATGCGCTGATGCAGCGGGTTGAATCCGATGCGATAGACGAGCTCCGCCGGGCTCTCGACCGACCAGATGGCAAGATCGGCCTGCTTTCCGACCTCGATGGTCCCGGCCGTATCGAGACGCCCGAGGGCGCGGGCGGCATTGCGGGTGATGCCGAGAAGGCATTCCTCGACCGTCATGTGAAACAGCGTGGCGGCCATGTTCATGGTCAGCAGCAGCGAGGTGAGCGGCGAGGTGCCCGGATTGCAGTCGGTGGCAAGCGCCATGGCAGTCCCGTGTTTGCGGAAAATCTCGACCGGCGGCTTTTTCGTTTCGCGGATGAAATAGTAGGCGCCGGGCAGCAACACCGCCACGGTCCCGGCCTTGGTCATCGCAGCGGCACCGCCCTCATCGGTGTATTCGAGATGATCGGCCGACAGTCCCTCATATTCGGCCGCTAGGGCTGCCCCATGCAGGTTCGACAGTTGATCGGCATGCAGCTTGACCGGCAGTCCGAGAGACCTTGCCGCATCAAAGACAATCCGCATCTCATCGGGCGAAAAGGCGATGCCTTCGCAAAAGCCATCCACCGCGTCGACCAGTCCCTCCGCATGGGCCGCCTGCAAACCCGGCAGCACGACCTCCTCGATGAAAGTGCGATTGCGGCCTTTATAGTCGGCGGGGGTCGCATGGGCGCCGAGATAGGTCGTGGTGATGGAAACCTGACGCTGCTCGGCCAGCTGCCGTGCGGCACGCATCATTTTGAGCTCGTCATCGACGCTCAGCCCATAGCCGGATTTTACCTCGACCGTGGTCACGCCCTCGGCGATCAGCGCGTCAAGCCGGGGCAAAGTTTGTGTAACAAGATCCGCCTCGCTTGCCTCGCGAACCTGGCATACCGACGAGACGATACCCCCGCCGGCACGTGCGATCTCCTCGTATGACGCGCCCGCGAGGCGCATCTCGAATTCTTTGGCCCGATTGCCGGCATGAACCAGATGGGTATGGCAATCGATGAGGCCCGGCGTCACCCAGCGACCCTCGCAGTCGTTCACCTCAGCTCCGCCGGGGATCGCGACCTCGCTCGCCGCATCGACGGCGACGATCCGCCCACCCTCGATCACCACCCTGCCATTCTCGATCATACCGAGCCCAGGCCGGTCAGGCGCCATGGTTGCCAGCCGCGCATTGGTCAGAACCGTTGTCATGTGCCCTCGCTTTCAGACCAGGCAGCCGTCGTCTTCAGCATCCGCTCAACGTTTCGGATCTCGACATTGAGAGGCCGATCATCTCGGTAGAAAGCGGTTTCGTTCCGTACACCCCGGTAGAGCGCTTCCGTCATCTCTGCCTTTCCAGCAGACGACGTCTGCAGATCATAGGCTTGTGCTGCTGCCGCCAGTTCGATCGAAAGCACCGTCTCGAGGTTGGCGAGGATTGCCAGTACCTTCGCCGCAGCCGGTGTCGCATGGGTCAAGATATCCTCTTGCAGTGCCGAGGTGATCCCACCGTCAAGGCTCGCCGGCATGGCAAGGCGACGGTTTTCTGCGACGAGCGCCGCTGCCGTGTACTGGATGATCATGAAACCGGATTCGACGCCGCTGCCGGAGGCGAGAAAAGCGGGAAGGCCACTCACCAGCGGGTTCACGAGACGGTCGATGCGACGCTCGGAAATGGCGGCGAGTTCGGCGGCAGCCGTGGCGAGACTGTCCATGGCAAGCCCGAGCGCCGCACCCACAGCATGCGCCTGCGAATGCACTTCGGGCGCTTCGGCTGAGCCGCCGACCGCTGGGTTGTCCGTGACGCTTGCGAGCTCGCGATCGACGACAGCGCGCGCTTGCACAAGGGCATCACGTACAGCCCCATGCACATGCGGCACGGCCCGAAGGCTGAGAGGATCCTGGGTCCGTTTGCCCGCGGCTTCCGCAAGAAGCGCACTCCCGGCCAGCAGCCTTCGCAAATTGTGCCCCACCTGCTGCAAACCTTCGGACTTGCGCAAGGCCAATGGCATCTCCGCAAAGGGATCGCTTTGTGCGCCGAGATTTTCGTAAGTCATCGCCGCCGCCGCATCGGCCCAGTCGGCCAGTTTTGTGAGCCGCGTAACCGCCAGAGCCGCAAGCCCCGTCGCGCAGGGTGTTCCGTTGACAAGGCTGAGGCCTTCCTTGGCTTGCAGAACGAGCGGCTTCAGCCCGAGCGCCTGCAAGGCCTCCCCTCCGGACATGACCTTGTCGCCGTGGCGACATTCGCCGGCGCCGATCAGGACGAGGCCGATGGCGGCCGCATGTGTCAGGTAACCCACGGAGCCTCTTGAGGGAATCAAGGGCAGCATGTCGTTATTCAGCAGGGCAAGGAGTGTATCGACGATCTCCAGCCGCACGCCCGAATATCCATGGGCGAAGTTATTGATCTGGGCCGCCATGACGGCGCGGGTCTCGACCCTGCCGAGCGGATCGCCCACGCCACAAGCATGGCTGAACAGCAGATTGCGCGACAGGGTCGACTGGTCCTCGCGTCCGATGATGACGTCGCACAAGGCGCCGACGCCGGTATTGATCCCGTAGCCGCGGATCCCCTGGTCGACCAATGCATTGACGATCGACCGTGCTTTTTCGATGCGGCGGCGGGCGGCCTCGCCCAGCACCAGGTGCGCGCCGCCGGCAATGGCGGCGATGTCGCCGGAGGTAAGCGCCGTATCAAGACTGATCGTCTGAGGCATCAGGGTTTCCATCTTTGCAACACACACCAATGGTCTTCACTACAATTCTGCATCAGGAAAATAAGTAGTCGGCTAAATCAACTGGCCAGTTTTCTGAGCGCCCGTTCGAAGTTTCGGTCGATATCCTCTTCAAGGCGGTGACGTCCTTGCTCCACCACGAATTGTCCTCGCACCATGACGTCGCGAACCGCCTCGTTGCCGAGCGCGAAGATCCAGCGGTCGAGAATCTGATCGTCCGTGGCCGCGGCAATGAAGGGGTTTGTGCCGTCGAGCACGACGAGATCCGCCCGGGCGCCCACGCGGATGCCGCTCATGCCAAGCCCTGCTGCCTGTGCGCCGCCAGCAAGGCTTGCATCAACAAGAGTCCGCCCGACCGAGGCGCCTGGACCGGACACGACCCGGTTCCGGCGCCTGTCACGCAGGCGTTGGCCGTATTCAAGCAGCCGCAATTCTTCGGCCACCGAGGTCGCGACATGGCTGTCCGTGCCGATACCAAGCCGCCCGCCATAATCGACAAAATCCGTAGCGGGAAAGATGCCGTCGCCGAGATTGGCCTCGGTCGCAGGGCATAGGCCAGCCACGGCACCCGATCTTGCGAGGCGGGCCGTTTCCTCTGTAGTCATGTGTGTCGCATGGATGGCGCACCAGCGATCATCGACAGGGAATTCGTCGAGCAGGTAGCTCACCGGCCGGCGTCCGCTCCAGGCGAGGCAGTCTTCGACTTCGCGTTCCTGCTCGGCCACGTGGATATGGATGGGGCCGGCGGCGCGCTCTGCCGAAAGCACTGCGCTCATCTCGTCCGGCGTGGCGGCCCGCAGCGAATGAATGGCGAGACCCAGGCGGACATCGGCAGCCCTGCATTCGGGCTCCAGTCGATCAAGCAGAGCGAGGAAACTGTCGACGCCATGAATGAAAGGTTGCTGTCCTGCGTTCGGGTCGAGCCCTCCGAAGCCGGCATGAGCGTAGAAGACGGGGAGATGGGTCAGGCCGATACCTGCTGTCTGCGCTGCACGCAGGATGCGAGCCGACATCTCGAAGCCATCGGACCGGCCGACTTCGGCCAGAGCATGATGGAAATAGTGGAACTCGACGACATGTCCGAAGCCACCCTTTAGAAGTTCACTATACAACTTTGTCGTCACCACCTCGACATCGTCGGGCGACATGCGACTGACCAGCCGGTACATCGTCTCGCGCCAGGTCCAGAAGCTGTCATCGGTCGAGCCTGCCTGTTCGGCAAGTCCTGCCATTGCCCGTTGAAAAGCATGAGAATGCAGGTTTTGCAGCGCCGGAACGGCCGGTCCCGACAACCGCGTCGAGGTTGAATCGCAGGTGCTATCTGGCTGAATGGAGACGATGGTTGCGCCACTATCGATTCCGATTGTGACATCGGAGGCCCAGCCTTCCGCCAGGAGAACGCGTTCACAAAACAGCGTCTGACCAACGTTCATCGTGAAATCCTGTCAAGTTGTATAGGCAACATGACAGGATTTAAGTCTCAGCGCAAGCGGTGCCGTCGTGAGAAAATGCGAACGCAACGCAGGAGGCAGATCCCGGGCAGAGGCGGATCATCTGGCCTGGTGAAGCGGAGCCGAGGTTTTATCGGGGGACGAGGCAAGTGCTGCCAATTCGTCACGGTGGCGCATCATGGCCTTGAGGAGCGCGTGGTCCCGTGCCAGAGCGGCCTGACGCCTGGGGGATGGCGGGAAATGGGACATGGCAAACTGCATTGCTTTTCCCGCCTCTTCGACGGATGAGAATGCGCCGGCCGCCACGGCGGCGTGAAGCGCGCAGCCCAAGAGCACCGCGTCGCAGTCCTTGGGCACCCGCACATCGCACCCGGTTGCGTCGGCATAGAGTTGCGACAGAAGCGGATGGTCGGCCAGACCGCCCGCGAGCAGGATCTGTTTCGGTGCGCCAGCAAGGCGCGGCTGGTGCTCCATGATATGACGAATGCTGCAGGCGAGCGCGACGCAGCTTCGCCAATAGAGCTTGTGCAATGACACCAGGCTCTGATCGAGGTCCATACCCGCAATAGTCCCGGTCAACAAGGGATCGGAGACCGGCGAGCGCGTTCCGTGCAGGTCAGGCAACACAGCGATGGGAAGGCCGAAATCGGGGCCCTCCTTGTCCAGATGCTCGGAGATTGCGTCGAGAATCGCGCGGTGCCGCGCCTTCATCGGGGTGCCGCCGGCGGGATGCAGCTTGACGATGTGGTCGAGGAACGCCCCTGACGCGGACTGACCGGCTTCCGTGAGCCACAGGCCAGGGAATGCCGCATCGCGAAAGCCCCCCCAGCATCCGGGGCCGGAAACCGGCTCGTGGCTGAGGCGGACGATGCAGCTCGACGTTCCCGCGATCAGTGCGGCTTCGGTGGAAAGAGGGGTCTTCGGACGCGCGCCTGCCGCGAAGAGGCCGAACGTTCCAGCATAGGCATCGATGAGGCCGGGCGCGACCAGAGTGTGCTGATCCAGGCCAAGCTCGACTGCGGCTTCCGCGGAAAGGTGACCGATGGCGAGTGCTGGTGGCTCGGAGCGGGACGGCAGGCCGGCCCGCTTCATCACGTCATCAAGCCCGATTTTCCGGTAGTATTCGAGAGGAGGTTCGCCCGGCGCTTCCGGCGTGTAGCCCCATTTCGATGCCAGTGCCGAGTGACTGCGTTTTGTCGAACCCGTAGCGCGCCATGTCAGGTAGTCGCAGAGATCGAAGATCAGGCCGCTGGCAGCCCAGATTTCAGGGCGGTGGATTTTCAGCCAAAGCAGCTTCGGGATCTGCATTTCCACCGAAAGCCTGCCGCCAAACCGGCCGAGCACCGGATCGCTTATGGCATTGCAGGCTTCGGTCTCTTCAATCGCCCTGTGGTCCATCCAGAGAATGGTGTCGACGTTTGGCGTTTCGGATGTCGAGATTGAAATGGGTTTTCCGTCACCATCGCGCACAACCAGCGAACAGGTGGCATCGAACCCCATGGCGAGCACGGTGTCAGCGCCAATGCCACTCTCGACGAGTGCCGCCTTGACCGCCGCGCAAACCGCGGACCAGATCTCTTCGCTGTCCTGTTCCATGTGATTTGGCAGCGAATGGTGGACGCTGATCGGCACGACGCAACGGGCAAGCTGACGACCGCTGAGATCGAACACCCCGGCCCTTGCACTGCCCGTGCCAACATCCACGGCCAAGAGGTGTTTACGCATCAGTCAGATCTTCCGGTCTCCTCGCTCCGAGGGCAAAGTGGAGCAAATTCTCCATGGCGTCAAACTGCGCGTCCGCCTTGAGAAGCGTCAATGCCTCTCGGTAGCTGGCATGGTGGGTATGCGATCCTCCGGTAAAAGCCAGAACCCGCATGCCGGCGGCCCGGGCGGCACTTATGCCGGCCGGGCTATCCTCGATGACGAGGCACGCAGCGGGCGACACGCCCATCTCGGCTGCCGCATGCAGGAAGAGATCCGGCGCCGGCTTGCCATTCTCCACCATGGTGGCGCTGAAGATATGCGGCGTCAGTTGGGGAAGTAGCCCGGTGACGGACAGGGAAAGTTCAATGCGTTCGCGCTGGCTGGAGGAGGCCACGCAGCAGGCGACGTCCTTCCGCTTCAGTGCGTCGATGGCGGCCGCGACACCGGGCAGAGGCTTCAATTCTGCGCGAAACCGTGCATAGAGCACCTCTCGCATGCCGGCCAGAAATGGCGGATCTATCTCGACGCCGAATTCGGATCGCACTGTCTCCGCAAGCGAGCCCAGACTGCGCCCCAGAAAGCGCTCGGCTGCCTCTTCCGCTGTCAGTGAAATGCCCTTTTTTCCCAGGGCCTCGACCAGAACCTCGAGCGCAATTCCCTCGCTATCGACGAGCACCCCGTCACAGTCGAAGATCACGAGGCGGATCGTCAGGGGGTCCATTGTCACTCAGCTTGCAAGGTTACCGTCGATGTAGCGCTGGAGCGTAGCGGCGGTGCCATGGCTCCGCAAGCTGTCGATCGCCTCTCCGTAACGCTTCTGGAAACGGGGATCGGCACCCACTGAGCCGAATATATCCGCAAGACCGATGAAGGCCATCGGATCGGTCCGGGAAGCCACCGCTGCCGCATGCAGCCGGTCTGCACTCGGGTCGTTGAACACGATCGCCTTGCCGCCGTCGCTCGTGCCCTCGAAATAGCGGCACCATAGCGCCGAGACCAGCGCGAGACCCTGGACGTCGAGGTCCTTGGCCAGGCGATCAGCGGTCGAAGGCAGGATGAATTTCGGCTGTCGGTTCGACCCGTCCTGCGCCAGGCGCGGTATCGTATCGCCGATTTTCGGGTTCGAGAAGCGTGTCTCGATCAGCTTGAAATAGTCCTGAAGGCTGGTGTTCGGGACGGGTGGCACGACCGGGATGATGTCCTCGTTCTCCAGCTTGGCGAGGAAGGCACGGATCAACGGATTTTCCATCGATTCGTGCACGAAATGGATGTCCATGAGCGCGGCCGGATAGGCGATGGCTGCATGCCCGCCGTTCAGGATGCGCAGCTTCATCAGTTCGTAGGGCGCAACGTCAGGCACGAAAGTAACGCCGACATCTTCCAGCGACGGACGGCCGAGCGGGAATTTATCTTCCAGCACCCATTGCTTGAAGCCTTCGCAGAACACCGGCCAACCGTCCTCGATGCCATAGTTTTCCCGCGTGATGTCGATCTCTCGCTGCCCGGTCGCGGGCGTGATGCGGTCGACCATGGCGTTCGGGAAGGCGACACTGTGGTGGATCCAGTCGGCGAATTCAGGATCGGAAAGGCGTGCAAGCCCGCACACGGTGGCCTCGGTCACTTCGCCATTGCCAGGAATGTTGTCGCAGCACATCACGGTAAAGGCAGGCACGCCTGCGGCGCGACGCGCCTTGAGACCCGCGATGATAAGGCCGAACACGGTCTTGGGATTGTTCGGATCCTGTGCATCGGCGACGATCGCGGGATGACCGGGATCGAACTTGCCCGTAGCCGGATCGATGAAATAGCCGCCCTCCGTGATCGTCAGCGAGACGATCCGAATATCGGGTGACGCAAGCGTCTCGATGATCTTGTCGAAATCGGGCGCGGTGATCACGTCCAGCATCGGCCCGGTGATGGTCGCTGCTGACCGGTCGATATCCTGTTCGACGACCGTGGTCAGAAAGTCCTGCGCCTTCAGCTTGTCCCGCATCCGCTGGTCGGACGCCATGACGCCCGCACCGATGATGCCCCAATCGAGATTGCGTCCCTTGTTGAAGAGCTCATGCAGATAGATTGCCATATGGGCGCGATGGAAGTTGCCGACGCCGAAATGCAGGATTCCGGGACGGATATCCTCCCGGCGATAAGAGGGCACGGACGCCCGGTCGCCGATGTCTGCGAGAGTTGCAAGCGAGAGTTTGGTCGTCATGGGTGCATTCCTTGGCTTGGGGCCGCAAGAGCCGTCAGCTCATCCAGTTTCCGCCGTCGACATTGTAGGTCTGGGCAACGATGTAATCGGCCTCCGCCGAGGCGAGAAAGATCGCCATGCCGGTCAGGTCCTCCGCCCGGCCCATGCGACCGAACGGAACCTCTGCGCCGACGAGCTTCTTCTTTTCGCCGAGGGGAAGGTTTTCATGCTTGGCGAAGAGGGCATCGACGCCGTCCCAGTGCTCCCCGTCCACGACACCGGGCGCGATCGCATTGACGTTGATGCCGTGCTTGATCAGGTCGAGGCCCGCCGACTGCGTCAGGGAAATGACGGACGCCTTGGTCGCGCAATAAACCGCAACCAGCGCTTCTCCACGTCGCCCGGCCTGGCTTGCCATGTTGATGATCTTGCCGCCCTTGCCTTTCGCTATCATCGAACGGGCAGCCGCCTGCATCATGAAGAGCGTGCCGGCGACATTGATGGAGAAAAGGCGGTCATAGCTCGCCCGCGTGATCTCAACGATCGGCGCGAGGTCGAAGAGCGCGGCATTGTTGACAAGGATGTCGAGACCGCCCTGACGCTCTTCCACAGCGCAAATGGCCGCGTCGATCGACGCCTGGTCCGTGACATCAAGCTTGACCGCATAGGCGGCGGGTCCGATCTCTGCGGCCGTAATCTCGGCTCGTGCAAGATCGATGTCGGCAATCGAGACGGTTGCGCCTTCCCGGACATAGGCTTCTGCAAAGGCCCGCCCGATCCCTCGCGCGGAACCGGTGATGAGCGCGGATTTGCCCGAAAGCCTCCCGGTCATAGGGCCAATCCTCGCTCGTCGAAGCGGTGGATGCGATTCTGGTCGGGCGTCGCATAGACGATGTCGCCATGACGGACCGGCATTTCACCGCTGCAGCGCGCAGTGATCGTGCCGACACCTTCGGTCGCGATGTGCAGGAAGGTGTCCGATCCGAGATGTTCGGCGACGGTGACCTTGCCTTTCCAGGCCCCTTCGGTGGTCGAGAGCGTCATGTGTTCCGGCCGAACGCCCATCGTATGGGCGCCCTGTTCCATGGCTTTGGGACCGCTGATCAGGTTCATCTTCGGCGAGCCGATGAAGCCGGCGACGAACAGGTTGCGCGGGCTGCGATAGAGGTCGAGCGGTGAGCCCACCTGCTCGATGCGACCCTTGTTGAGCACGACGATCTTGTCGGCCATCGTCATCGCCTCGACCTGGTCATGGGTGACGTAGATCGATGTCGCCTTCAGCTTCTGGTGCAGTTCGGAAATTTCGAGCCGCATGTTGACGCGCAGGGCCGCATCGAGGTTCGACAGGGGTTCGTCGAACAGGAAACATTCCGGCGAGCGGACGATGGCGCGGCCGATGGCCACGCGCTGGCGCTGGCCACCCGACAGGTTGCGCGGCTTGCGTTCCAGATAGTCCGTCAGGTTGAGGATCTTGGCGGCTTCCTCGACCTTCCGGTCTATCTCGGCCTTGTCCATCTTCGCCATCTTCAGCGGAAAGCCGATATTCGAGCGCACGCTCATATGCGGGTAGAGCGCATAGGACTGGAAGACCATGGCAAGTCCGCGCTGCGACGGCGCCAGATCTGTCGCGTCCTTGCCGTCGATCAGGATCTTGCCACCCGATGTGTCTTCGAGGCCGGCGATCAGACGCAGCAAGGTCGACTTGCCGCAGCCGGAGGGGCCGACGAAGACCGCGAATTCACCATTGTTGATCTCGAGGTCGATCGAGGGGATGACCGAGACTTCGCCAAAGGTCTTCGAGACGTTCTGAAGTGTGATGCTACCCATCTTCTTGTTCCTTACTTCACGGCGCCAAAGGTGAGGCCACGGACGAGTTGTTTCTGGCTGAACCAGCCGAGGATGACGATCGGGGCGATGGCGAGCGTCGAGGCTGCCGAAAGCTTGGCCCAGAAGAGACCCTGAGGGCTGGAGAAGGAGGCGATGAAGGCGGTAAGCGGCGCCGCGTTCGTGGTGGTGAGGCGAATCGTCCAGAAGGCTTCGTTCCAGGCGAGGATCACGTTCAGCAGCATGGTCGAGGCGATGCCAGGCACCGCCATAGGGGTCAGGACATAGACGATCTCGTTGACCAGCGAGGCTCCGTCCATGCGGGCCGCTTCAAGGATCTCGCCCGGGATTTCGCGGAAATAGGTGTAGAGCATCCATACGACGATCGGCAGATTGATCAGCATCAGCATGACGGTCAGGCCGATCCTGGTGTCGAGCAGGCCGAAATCGCGGAACATCAGGTAGATCGGCACGAGAACGGCAACTGCCGGCATCATCTTGGTCGAGAGCATCCACATCAGGATGTCTTTGGTCCGCTTGGTCGGCGAAAACGCCATGGCCCAGGCGGCAGGCACCGCGACGAACAGGGCAAGGATGGTCGAGCCGACGGAGATGACCACCGAATTCATGAACGGCTTGAAGTAATCACGCTGAGTCTGAACCGTCACATAGTTTTCGAGTGTGAAGGAAGGGATCAGGTTGAACCCTTGGATCGCCTCCGTCTCGGTCTTGAGCGAGGTGATGATCGTGTAGAGGATCGGGAAGAAGATCACCATCGCGATGGTCCAGGCCAGCGCGGTAAAGGCAATCTTGCGGCGAAGGGTTGCAGCTCGAGCCATGGTCTGTCTCCTCAGCGGTCAAGGTTCTTGCCGACCGCACGCATCAGGAAGAATGCGACGATGTTGGCGAGGATGATGGCGATGATGCCGCCGGCGGATGCGCCGCCCACGTCGTAGCCGAGAAGTGCCGTGCGATAGATCAGGAAGACGAGGTTCGTCGATGCATAACCGGGGCCACCATTGGTGGTGACGAGGATTTCGGCATAGACGCCCAGCAGGAAGATTGTCTGGATCAGAACGACGACCGTGATTGCGCGGGCGAGATGCGGAAGCGTGAGATAGAGGAACTGGTTTATGAAGCCGGCGCCGTCCATTTCCGCCGCTTCCTTCTGCTCGCCGTCAAGCGACTGCAGGGCAGTCAGGAGGATCAGCGTCGCAAAGGGCAGCCACTGCCAGGCAACGATGATGATGATCGAGAACAGCGGATATTGCGCGAACCAGTCGACAGGCTGGAAACCGAGCCACCGATTGATATCGGCAAGCACCCCATAACCCGGATGCATGATCATGTTCTTCCAGACGAGTGCCGCCACCGGCGGCATGACGAAGAAAGGCGAGATGATCATGATCCGCACGATGCCCTGGCCGAAGATCGGCTGGTCGAGCAGGAGTGCGATCGCGATGCCGCCACCGACGGTGATCGTCAATACGCCGCCCACGAGCAGGAGCGTGTTCCAGATCGACTGGAAGAAAGCGGGATCGGTGTAGAAGAAGCGGTAGTTGAACAGACCGGCGAAGCTGACATTGGCCGGATTGAGCAGATTGTAGTTCTGGAACGAGAACCAGAGCGTCATCGACAGCGGCACGATCATCCAGATGAGGAGAAGGCCGACGGAAGGCGCCATCATCAGACGGGCGAGCGTCCGGGTGTTTTGCGTAGCCATGGGTTTAGATCTCTTCCTAGAGGCCGGCTTACCCGTCTCGGGCGCTCAGGCTCGTCATTCCAGGCGGCGACTGTATCCGGGATGTGGTCCCCGGGGCGGAACCGCCGATCCGCTCTTTGGGTCCTAGAAAATGGCCGCCCGGACCTCGGTCCGGACGGCAGTTTCAGGAGGAGATTACTTGATGTAGCCGGCCCGGGTCATTTCGCGGACCGAGGCCTGCTGAGCCTGGGCAAGCGCATCGTCAACCGACATCTGACCGGCGAGCGCTGCGGAGAACAGCTGGCCGACCGTCGTGCCAAGCCCCTGGAATTCCGGGATAGCGACGAACTGCACACCAACATAAGGCACCGGCTTGACGGCCGGGTTCTTGGGGTCTGCGGCATTGATCGAGTCGATCGTCATCTTGGCGAACGGAGCGGCCTTCTGGTACTCGGGGTTCTCATAGAGAGATGTACGGGTACCCGGAGGAACGTTGGCCCAGCCTTCCTTGGATGCGACCAGTTCGGCATAGGCCTTGCCGGTTGCCCAGGAGATGAACTTCTCGGCCGAAGCGGCCTTCTGCGAGCCAGCCGGGATAGCGAGGTTCCATGCCCAGAGCCAGTTGCCGCGCTTACCGAGACCGGTGTCCGGCGCCAGGGCGAAAGCGACCTTGTCCGCAACCGTCGAGTCCTTCGGGTTGGTGACGAAGGAAGCAGCGACCGTGGCGTCGATCCACATGCCGCATTTGCCCTGCTGGAACAGTGCCAGGTTTTCGTTGAAGCCGTTCGAGGACGCACCCTGCGGGCCGGCGTCGTTCATCAGCTTGACGTAGAAGTCGAGCGCGTTCTTCCATTCCGGCTGATCGAACTGTGGAGCCCAGTTCTCATCGAACCAGCGTGCACCGAAGGCATTGGCGGTAGCGGTCAGGAAGGCGATGTTTTCGCCCCAACCGGCCTTGCCGCGAAGGCAGATGCCGTTGATGTCGTTGGTGCGGTCGGTCATCTTGCGAGCGGCGTCGGCCACAAATTCCCAGGTCGGGGCGTCGGGCATCGTCAGGCCGGCCTTTTCCATCAGGTCCTTGCGGTACATGATGAACGAGGACTCGCCATAGAACGGAGCGGCGTAGAGCTTGCCGTCTTCACCGGTGAGACCCGAACGGATCGCCGGCAGAAGATCGTCAACGTCGTAGTCGGCGCCGAGGTTGTCGAGCGGCAGGAGCCAGCCCTGCTTGGCCCAGATCGGAACTTCATAAGTGCCGATCGTCATGATGTCGTACTGGCCGCCCTTTGTCGCAACGTCGGTCGTGACGCGTTCGCGCAGGACGTTTTCTTCCAGCGTGACCCACTCGACCTGAATGTCGGGATTTGCCGAAGTGAATTCGGAGGTCAGGCCCTGCATGCGGATCATGTCGCCGTTGTTCACGGTTGCGATCGTCAGGGTTTCAGCCGAGGCCATGCCGGCAAGAGCCAGCGCTGAGCAGGCGCCCAGCAGAATCGTCTTCAATTTCATGTCTTCCTCCCAGAAGAAAAATGAGCATTCGCTTTGCTCATGGGCAATTACTCACTCTGCGCGCGAAAAATGTCAATCCGAATTCCATGCTGCGATGCGGCATGGATCGATTAAAGTCCCGATTCTAAATAAAAAATTTTAAGTTCTGCTAGTTTTTTAGGAGATGGCGCGCAGCCTCTTCGTCCGTGATCAACCCGTTGATATGGCCACCGCGGACCGCTGCAAGGATTGCGGGATGTTTGCGTTGGCCTCGTGCCAGACCGACGACGGTCGACGTTTCCCGCGACGGAATTTCCAGGCTGGCGACCCGCTCGTTCACCGGATGCTTGAGCAATTTTCCGTCTTCCCCGAAGATCCAGCCACAGATCTCGCCGACAGCCCCGACCTGGAGAAGTTCCTCCATCTCATGGGGTTTGAGGAACCCGTCGACAAGAAGCGGCGCGCGCATGTTCATTTCCCCGATACCGACGAAGGTCACGTCTGAGCGATGACCGAGCGCGATCGTCGGCGCGACAAGCGGCTGGTCATGCAGCAGCTCACGTTCTGCGGGAGACGACACGATGACCGGAAGTGGCATCGGGAAATGCGGTGCCTTGATCGCGTCTGCCATGGAGAAGATGACGTTGAAATAGGCGGCCGAGCCATCAGGGCTGATATTGCCCGTCAGCGAGACGATCTTGTGCTGTGGGCATTCCATCGCAGAAAGCTGGTCGATCATCGAGCGAAGCGTACGACCCGTCCCCATCGCGATGATCAGCGGTTCCGGCTGCCTGAGCCAGCGTTCCAGCTGCGCGGCACCGGCTTCTGCAACGCCAACGCTGGCCGATTCCGCGGAGGGATCGGTCGGAACGATCTCGACTTCCTTGAGACCGAACTTTTGTTTCAGCGCTTCCGCGAGCTCGAGGCACGCCGCAATCGGATGATCGAGCCGCACCTTGATGAGCTTCTCCGCGACAGAAAGCGAGACGAGACGCTGCGCGCTCTGGCGCGAGATGCCCATGGACGCCGCGATCTCGTCCTGGGTCCGGCCGGCGACATAGTAGAGCCAGCCGGCTCGTGCCGCATCATCGAGCCTCGTCTGCCCCTCGCCGCGTTTCGCCATGAAATCTTTCCTCCGTCTGGCGACAGTGCTGCCAATTTTGCCCGCGCCTGTCAAATCCCGGTCCAGCCTGGCCACCCATCTGGAACGCTTCCCGCACTGACGGGTTGGACCTGAGAGCCCCAGCCCAAGGAGATCGAATATGGTCCGCCTCATCACGCTTGCTGCTGCAACCGCACTGACCTTCGTGGCAACGGCAAATGCCCAGCAGACAGCGCCAATTCAGGAGCTGCCCACGCCGCAGCCCTCAGCTGAGATGGAGGCACTTGGTCCCGCCAGCTTTGTCCAGCAAGCGGCTGCTTCCAACGAATTCGAAATCCGCTCGGCGGAAATTGCCTTGCGGCGGAGCCAGGACCCGCAAGTGATCGAGTTCGCACAGGCGATGCTGGATGATCATCGCCGGGCGCAAGGACAGTTGAAGTCGGGGGCCGACGCCGATTCGGTGGCGATCGTCATGAAGCTGTCGATGGAGCAGAAGCAGACCCTGACGGCGTTAGAACAGGCCGAGGAGAGCCAATTCAATAGCGCGTACATGTCCGCCGAGATGAAGGCGCATGATCAGGCCATCCGGTTGCTCGGGGCATACGCCGATCACGGCCCCGCCGGCAGCCTGAAGACCTATGCGGTCGCCAACTACCCGTTGGTTCGAACCCACAAGGTGCGGGCTCAGTCTCTGACCAACCGGTAGGTTGAGGATGGTGACGAGCAATACGTGACTGCTTGCAGCGGTCTTGGGGCGGTCACAGTGCAGTCGTAGTGGTGTTGCGGCCGAGTACCACCGAGATGTGACCGAGACAGCCCCGGTTGTCGCCCCGACGCGTCACTACCAAGTCGCGGACGTACCGCCCAGCGCGACTGCCGACATGGACACGCCTTGGCATGCGCGCGTCACCCGCGCGGAGCACTTTGCAGCCGCACGGGAACGAAAGCGATAGCGCCGTACCCGACGGATGGCTGACCAGTCCTGATATAAAAAGAACCCCGCCAAAGCGGGGTTCAGGTGGGCGCCCTCAGGGCGGCCGGGGGAGGTTGGAGGAGGGAACAATCCTACATGAGCTTATGAACTGCCGCGTTGGGCCTTTGTTCCCCTGAGGGAACAAAGAATCTTTACGGTTTCCTTGTCCTGCGTGAGAGCTATTCTGCTTGAGCGCCGCTGTTAGGCTGTTCAATGGCCGCCGTGTTCATCAAGAGGCCACGGAGTTTGGGATTTCGGGCGCCACAGGTCTGGAAAACCGTCTGCATGCACACGCGGATCTCGTCCTCCACGCCGCCGATCGCCTGTTGCAGAGCGCGCGCGAAAAGCAGGTCGGGGTCTCCACTCGGGATATTGAAGTTTGTTATCGGTATAGGACCTTGCATCTCTCCTCGTGTTGAAGGCCGCCTGACCAAACCCTATTCGAACTGTTCCGAGAAATTCGCGGCACTTGAAGCACGACTACGGCTGGTCCTTGGTCTTGAGCGCATCGCCGAGGTTCCGCTTATCTGGGTCCTGAAGGTTCTCGCCGACCGCGTCCCGGTCGACATCCGGATTATCCTTGGCAGGCATATAGCCGCTTGGCCTGTTCTCCTGTGGTCCTTCCCACCTCGGGGATTGATCTGTCGTTCCTGGCTTTCCATCTTTCGGGGAATTCATGCCCATGACTTGTCTCCTTGTGGCTGTTGACCTCTGACCAACTGCGCCGCCTGCGAACCGTTCCGCAGGAATATTTGCAGATGCCTTCTGTTTGCCTTGGAAACAGCGACAATGAGGTGATGATGAAAAGCGAGACGGAGAGTGCGGAGAAGAGACCGCATGTGGTGATTGTCGGTGCAGGCTTCGGCGGTCTGGCGTGTGCCCAGGCACTGGGCAATACGGAAATCGACGTTACGGTGATCGATCGTCGCAACCACAATCTTTTCCAGCCGCTCCTTTATCAGGTCGCGACCGCAGCTCTGTCGCCGGCAGACATCTCCGAACCGATACGGCGCACGCTGGGCCGGTACGCGAACATTCACGTGGTGATGGCCGAGGTCGTGTCAGTCAACGCGGCTGCACAGGCCGTGATCCTGAAGGACGGCGGCTCGATCCCCTTCGATCGCCTCGTGCTCGCGACCGGCTCCACCTACAACTACTTTGGACACGAAGACTGGCAGCAGCACGCACCGGGCCTCAAATCCATCCACGAAGCCCGCGATATCCGCCACAGGCTGCTCCTCGCCTTCGAAAAGGCGGAGCGGAGCACCGATGAGGCCGAGAAACGCAAACTTTTGACGAGCGTGGTTATCGGCGGCGGCCCGACAGGTGTGGAAATGGCCGGCGCGATCTCCGAACTCGGCCGCTTCATGATCGCTCAGGATTTCCGCAAGCTGGATCCCGATCATTTGACGGTTCTGCTGATCGAGGCTGGGCCGAGGATTCTGTCCACCTTCCCGGAGTCCCTTTCGCATTACGCATCCGACTACCTCACCGGCATCGGCGTCGAGATCCGCCTCAATACGGCTGTCGAAGATATCACGGCGGAGGGCGTTCAGGTCAGCGGGACGTTTCTGCCCGCGAGTTGCATTGTCTGGGGTGCGGGCGTGAAAGCCTCCCCGGCCGCCGAATGGCTCGACGTCGAGCCAGGACCCGGCGGTCGCCTGCCTGTGGCGCACGATCTGTCAGTTCTGGACAAGCCCGGCATCTATGCACTCGGCGATACGGCTCTTGCGGTTGGCGAAGACAGCAAGCCGATGCCAGCCTTGGCGCAGGTGGCCAAGCAGCAAGGGACATTTCTCGGTCGTGCACTGAAAGCCAGCCTCTTGTCTGGGAAGCCCATTCCCACGTTTCACTTTCACAATCGCGGCAATACCGCAGTCATCGGGCGGAATGCCGCGATTTTCGACTTCGGATCCTGGCAGCTCAAGGGACGCCTCGCCTGGCTCCTCTGGGCCCTCGTGCACGTCTATCTGCTGGTCAATTTCGAGAAGAGGCTGCTCGTCAGCATCCAGTGGATCTGGCGCTATTCCACTCGCCAAAGGGGTGCGCGTGTCATCGACGAGAAGGCGGTCTCTGCCGTCCTGTCGGAAGCGGCTGCCAAAGATAAAACAACCACCTGACAAACAGACCCAGTTTTCGGGTGGGCAAGGTCAAAAATGTCCGTTAGACGTAATGGTATTACATGACTTAAAGAGATTTGAGGCTTGACCGGCGGGGTCTGCAGATCTTATGCAGGAAGGTGACGGTTCCCTCAACGGATGACTCCGAGGGGATTAATAGGGAACACGGTGCGGAAGACCCAATTGGGACCAAGACCGTGGCTGCCCCCGCAACTGTAAGCGGATTGCTGTCCATGCTAGCGGCGCTCAAACGCCGGGCCACTGCGGGTCACCGTGGGAAGGCAAATGGAAAGCATATATCCGCGAGCCAGGAGACCTGCCGTCAAGTGATGAAACCGAAGCGGACGGGGTGTTCCGATGGATACGAACTGGCTTTTGCACAGCGCCCTCAGGCGCGACGAACACATGCCATTTTGCCTCCGGAGAAATCCTGCGGAGGACTGGCATGCAATTTCTTCTCGAACATGAGCCGCCAAGGCTTGGACATCAGGTCGCCTGTGGCGTGACTGCTGGCCACATCGCTCCTGCGGAGCTGCGCCGATGAGCTGCAGCAGCAAAGGCTGCCCCATCCGGGTCACGAATCTCGGCTGGGGTCCGAAATCATCTCATTTCCTCGTTCGTGACGTCTCGTTTGCGCTCGACGCCGGCGACCGGCTGGCGATCGTCGGCCCGAACGGCGCTGGCAAGACCACGCTGCTTCGTTGCCTCTACCGCGGCGTCTCGCCGCTAGAAGGCCGCGTCGAAGTCGATGGCGAGGACATCTGGTCGATGACCGCGCGTCAGGTCGCGCGTCGCGTTGCCGTGGTTCTCCAGGAAATGCCGGGAGACTTCCCGTTTACAGTTCGCGATGTGGTCATGATGGGCCGCGTTCCGTGGCGCGAAGGTCTTGCCGGCTGGAGCGATCAGGATAGGGCCGAGGCAGAGCATGCGCTCGACCACCTCGATCTCCTGCGTCTCGCGAACCGCCAGTTCTCGACGCTCTCGGGCGGCGAAAAGCAGCGTGTCCTCGTGGCGCGTGCACTCGCCCAGAAGCCGGAGATCCTGATTCTCGACGAGCCGACCAACCATCTGGACATCCGTCACCAGCTCGAAATCCTCGATCTGTTGGGCTCGCTCAATCTGACGATCATCACGACGTTGCACGACATCAATCTGGCGGCCGAATTCGCAAGCCATGTCGCTCTGATGCATGGCGGCCGCATGAGCGCCTTCGGGACACCGGAGGCGGTTCTGACCGAGCAGGCTTTGTCAGGGACCTTCGGCGTGCTCGCCGCGCGCCAGCAGGCGGAAGGTCTTCGCCCGCACCGTTTTTCGTTCTCCCTTGCACTGAACTGATTTCGAAAGGACCCCGATACCATGGCTAACCGTTTTCTCCTGTCCGCCGCTTTGTTCGCATCGGTCTTCACGGCGTCTTCCGCCTTCGCCTATCCGGTCACCGTCAAGAGCTGCGGTCGCGACGTCACCTTCGAAGCAGCGCCCGCCCGCGCCATCTCCAACGACGTCAACCTGACCGAAATGATGCTCGCCTTGAAACTGCAGGATCGCATGGTCGGCTATACAGGCATCTCCGGTTGGAAGACCCTGGATGAGGGGCTGCGCGAAGGCGTGAAGGAACTGGCGGAACTTTCGCCGAAATATCCGACCAAGGAAGTGTTGCTGAACGCCGATGCCGATTTCTACTTCGCCGGCTGGAACTACGGCATGAAGGTCGGTGGCGAAGTGACGCCCGAGACGCTCGCGCCCTTCGGCGTGAAGGTTTATGAGCTCACCGAATCCTGCATTCACATCATGGCCAAGAACAAGCCGACCATGGACGACATGTTTGTGGATCTCTTGAACCTGGGCAAGATCTTCGGCGTCGAAGACCGCGCGGAAAGCCTGGTCGCCGGCTATCGAAAGCATCTCGATGACATAACCACGCGGATTGGCGGCATCGAAAAGCCGGTGCGCGTCTTCGTCTATGATTCCGGAACCGAGAAGCCTTTCACATCCGGCCGCTTCGGAATTCCGACCGCCATGATCGAGGCCGCCGGTGGCGTCAATGTGATGGAGGATGTCGAAAAGAGCTGGACCGAGGTGTCCTGGGAGCCGGTCATCGAGCGCAATCCGGAAGTCATTGTCATCGTCAACTACGGCGATGTGACCGCTGAACAGAAGATCGCCTTCATGAAGGAAACGCCGGCCTTCAAGAACCTCGACGCGGTCAAGCAGGACCGTTTCGTCGTGCTGGAATATGTCGAGGCGACGCCGGGCCCGCGCAACGTCCAGGCGATCGACCGTCTCGCCGACGCCTTCCATCCGCGCAACATGTGATGCCTGAGGCGGGGCCGCCCTGCGGCCCCATTCGGCAGGAAATTTCGAAAGCAACATGATGCATGGTCGATTGTTTCTTTGGGCAGGTCTGGCCTTTGTCCTGCTGGCCCTGTGCCTGACGGCCGGCGTTTCACTGGGCTCGGCCGCTATTCCGGCCGAAACCGTCTGGTCCATTCTGACCAACAAGGTGAGGCCGGGAACCTTCGAGCCGACCTGGTCTGCCGGTCGTGAAAGCATCGTCTGGGACGTACGTTTTCCCCGAGTGATCTTGGCGGGCCTCGTCGGCGCAGGTCTGGCGACAGTCGGCGCCGTGCTGCAGGCGGTCACCCGCAATCCGCTCGCCGATCCGCATCTGCTCGGCGTCTCCTCTGGCGGGGCACTCGGCGCCATCATCGCGCTGCTGCACACCGGACTGATCTTCGGCCTGGTCACCGTGCCGCTCTTTGCCTTCGCCGGATCCCTCCTGGCGACCCTGGCCGTGGTCGGCGTGACACGCTTTACCGGCGCCGGTGCCGATCGCCTCGTGCTTTCGGGCGTGGCAATCGCCTTCGTTGCCACATCTCTCGGAAATCTTGCGATCTTCCTGGGTGATCCGAGAGCTGCCCATACCGTGGTCTTCTGGATGCTGGGTGGCCTCGGCCTCGCCCAATGGTCACATCTTCTCTACCCGGCAATGGTACTTCTCGGTTGTCTGGCATTCCTCGTCATTCGAGCGCGGGAGATCAACGCCATGGCGATGGGCGACGAAACGGCTGCCACGCTCGGCGTCCCGGTTGCCCGCTTCCGGGCGGAACTATTCGTGGTCACCGCCTTGTTGACCGGCGTCATGGTCGCCTTCTCCGGCGCAATCGGTTTCGTCGGTCTGCTGGTCCCCCACTTCGTTCGCTTGACGGTCGGCAGTGACAATATCCGCGTCATTCCCCTGTCGGCGCTCGCTGGCGCCGTTATCCTCATCCTCGCAGACATCGTCTCGCGCACCATCATGGCCCCGGAGGACCTTCCGATCGGCGTCATCACCGGTCTCGCTGGCGGCCTCGCCTTCATTCTCCTCCTGCGGCGTCGATAGTTTTGGACGCGGCTATTGCTCCTGTTTCGTTTTCGCCTAGACTGAAGAAAAACGAAAAGGGGAGGGGCCGAGATGATGTTTTCGGCGAGGCAGGCGGAGATCATGGCTCTGGCGAAGGAGCATGGTCGTGTTCTCGTAGACGAACTCGCGGCGCGTTTCGCAGTCACGCCGCAGACGATTCGCAAGGATCTCAACGACCTCTGCGACGCACGAGCCCTCAACCGCATTCATGGTGGAGCTGTTTTCCCGAGCGGAAATGAAAACGTCAAATACGAAGCGCGCCGTTCCATGGCTGCAACCGAGAAACAGGCGATCGGCCGCGCCGCCGCAGATCTGATTCCCGACAATTCCTCGCTCTTCATCAACATCGGCACCACGACGGAAGCGGTCGGTGACGCATTGGTCGACCATAAAGAATTGATGGTCATCACCAATAACATAAATGTTGCCAATCACTTGCGAATTTTCCCCTCAATTGAGGTGGTGATCGCCGGCGGCGTGGTCCGTGGATCAGATGGCGGTATCGTCGGCGAAGCGGCCGTCGATTTCATTCGCCAGTTCAAGGTGGATTTCGCCGTCATCGGCGTTTCGGCTATCGATCAGGATGGTGCACTGCTCGATTTCGATTTCCGCGAAGTGAAAGTCGCCCAGGCGATCATCGCAAATGCGCGCCACGTTATTCTGGTGTCCGACGCGTCGAAATTCGAGCGCACGGCGCCTGTCCGGATCGGTCATATTTCGCAAGTTCAGACGTTTATCACCGATCATTGTCCCTCTGACAGCATTCGCGCCATCTGCGCGGAACAAGACGTCCGCATCATCGAAACCGCTCCGACGAATGACCATTTACCCGCGGAATAAGTTTCGTTTGACATTCGTTTAAATTTCGAAAATTATATTCATGCTTTCGCAATAGCAGCAAATGCTGCAGGTGCGAACATGTGGGGGATCAATGTCAGGGCAGCCAATCTACGATCTGTTTGTGATCGGCGGTGGGATCAATGGATGCGGGATCGCGCGCGACGCGGCCGGCCGCGGATATTCTGTCGCCCTGGCTGAAATGAACGACTTCGCCTCCGGTACATCCTCCGGTGCGACCAAGCTGATCCATGGTGGCTTGCGCTATCTCGAGCATTACGAGTTCCGCCTGGTGCGCGAAGCGCTGATGGAGCGCGAGGTCCTCTGGGCCATGGCGCCGCACGTCATCTGGCCGCTTCGTTTTGTGCTGCCGTTCCAGAAGGGCGGCATTCGCCCGGCGTGGCTTATCCGCCTCGGCCTCTTCCTTTACGACAATCTGGGTGGTCGCAAACTCCTGCCCGCCACCAAGACGCTCGACCTGCGCCGCGATCCGGCCGGGAAGCCCTTGAAGCCAGTCTTTTCGAAGGCTTTCGAATATTCTGACGGCTGGGTCGATGACGCCCGCATGGTCGTCCTCAACGCCCGCGACGCGCAGATCCGTGGCGCGAACATCCTGAACCGCGCCCGCGTCGTGTCGGCCCATCGCGAAGATGGCCACTGGGTCGTCACCACGAAGTCGCAGCGCGATGGCTCTGTGGTCACCCACAAGGCGCGTATGCTGGTGAATGCCGCCGGTCCCTGGGTAGACCAGGTATTGGCTGGTGCTTTCGGCCGCAACAACGTGCACAATGTCCGTCTGGTGCAAGGCAGCCATATCATCGTCCGCAAGAAGTTCACCGATCCGCGCGCCTACTTCTTCCAGAACCCTGATAATCGCATCATCTTCGCCATCCCTTATGAGGGCGAGTTCACCCTGATCGGCACGACCGACCGCGACTACACAGAAGATCCGAAGGATGTGCGCATCAGCCCTGAAGAGGTGAACTACCTCTGCGACGCAGCGAGCGAGTATTTCCAGGAGCCGGTGCGCCCTGACGATATCGTCTGGAGCTATTCGGCCGTCCGTCCTCTCTTCGATGACGGCGCCTCGAAGGCCCAGGAGGCGACGCGCGATTACGTACTGAAGATCGAAGGCAACAGCGGTGATGCCCCCTTGCTCAACGTCTTCGGCGGCAAGCTGACCACCTATCGCCGTCTGGCGGAACATGCGCTGGAAAAGATCGGCGAATCCATCGGCGAAAGGGGGGCGCCTTGGACTGCCGGAAGTCGTCTGCCGGGCGGCGATTTCTCGGCTACGGCCTTCGAGGCCACGGTTGCAGATCTGTTGAAAGCCTATCCCTTCCTGGAGCGGGGACACGCCGAGCGGCTGATCCGCTGCTACGGAACGGATTCGAAAACTATCCTGGGCACGGCCCGGGCGGCAGAGGATCTCGGTCGCTATTTCGGCGGCACGCTTTATGAAGCAGAGGTCCGCTGGCTGGTGGAAACGGAATGGGCGGTCACGGCCGAAGATGTGCTGTGGCGCCGAACGAAACAGGGTCTGTTCCTGACGCCAGAGGAGGCGAAGGGGCTGGATGCCTATCTGGGGATGTTGGCGGCGGCCTGATCGCCCATCCCATTGAAGAAGACCGACGGTTTGGAGGAGGCCCGAGGACATATGTTGGAACTGCGTAAAGTCTCGAAAATGGCGGGAGGTGAATATCATATTCACCCGACCGATCTGACATTGCAGCGGGGTACGCTCAATGTCCTGCTCGGACCCACGCTTTCGGGCAAGACATCCCTGATGCGCCTGATGGCAGGACTCGACAAGCCGACTTCCGGAACCGTTCATTTCGACGGCAAGGATGTCACCGGCATGCCGGTCCAGAAGCGCAATGTCGCGATGGTCTACCAGCAGTTCATCAACTACCCGGCCCTGACCGTCTACGAGAACATCGCCTCGCCGATGCGCGTGGGCGGCAAGGATGCGGCCACGATCGATCGTGAAGTCCGCAAGGCCGCGGATCTGCTCCGGCTGACGCCGTATCTCGATCGCACTCCGCTCAGCCTCTCCGGCGGACAGCAGCAGCGCACGGCCTTGGCCCGCGCCATCGTCAAGAACGCGACCCTCGTTCTCCTCGACGAACCGCTCGCCAACCTCGACTACAAGCTTCGCGAGGAACTGCGCGAAGAGCTGCCGAAGATCTTTGCCGAATCCGGCGCCATCTTCGTCTACGCGACGACCGAACCGTCCGAAGCTCTGCTGCTCGGCGGCAACACGGCGACGCTCTCCGAAGGCCGCATCACCCAGTTCGGCGAGACGATCAATGTCTATCGTCGTCCATCGGATCTTCTGACCGCCCGGACCTTCGCCGATCCGCCGCTCAACACAATTGCGCTCGTCAAAAAGGGCGCAAGCTTCGAGCTGAACGGCCAGCCGGTTCTTGGCATGCCGGCGCATCTCTCATCGATTGCAGACGGTCCGGTGACGGTGGCCTTCCACCCGCACCACCTGTCGCTTACTGCCCTGCCTGGCGCCATGGCCATGCGCTCGCGCACCCTCGTGTCGGAAATCGCCGGCTCCGAGAGCTTCATCCACGTCGAATATGGAACCGCCCGCTGGGTTTGCCTGGCGCATGGCATCCACGACATCGATCCTGACCGCGAGATCGACGTCTTCATCGACACCCGTCACCTGATGGCGTTTGGCGCCGACGGCAGGGCGCTTGGCGCCCCCGCCGAACTGGCTGCGTGAGGAGGAACGTCATGGCACGCATCAACCTCGACCATATCCGCCACGCCTACTCACCCGCCGCTCGTGCCGCGGGCGACTATGCCCTCAAGGAAGTCCACCACGAATGGAATGACGGTGGCGCCTATGCGTTGCTCGGTCCCTCCGGCTGCGGCAAGACCACGCTGCTCAACATCATCTCGGGCCTGATTCATCCCTCGGATGGCCGGATCGAATTCGACGGCGTTGACGTTACCAACCTGCCGACGGCTGCCCGCAACATCGCCCAGGTCTTCCAGTTCCCGGTCGTCTACGACACCATGAGCGTCTACGACAACCTGGCCTTCCCCCTGCGCAACCGCCAGGTTCCGGAGGATCAGGTCCACAAGCGCGTCAACGAGATTCTCGACATGATCGACCTGCAGCCCATGGCCCGCAAGCAGGCGCAGGGCCTGACGGCTGACCAGAAGCAGAAGATCTCGCTCGGTCGCGGTCTCGTGCGCTCGGATGTCAACGCGATCCTCTTCGACGAGCCGCTGACGGTGATCGACCCGCATATGAAATGGGTGCTGCGCTCGCAGTTGAAGCGCCTGCACCGCCAATCCGGCTTCACCATGGTCTATGTCACCCATGACCAGACCGAAGCGCTCACCTTCGCCGACAAGGTCGTTGTCATGTATGACGGCCAGATCGTCCAGATCGGGACGCCGGCCGAGCTCTTCGAACGTCCGAGTCACACCTTTGTCGGTTATTTCATCGGCTCGCCGGGCATGAATGTGATGCCGGTCAAGGTGAATGGCGCAATCGCGATCGTTGGCGACCAGACGGTGAACCTGCCGGGAACGCCCAAACTGTCCGGACAGAGCAAGATCGAGCTTGGCATCCGCCCCGAATTCCTGCGTCTCGGACGCGAAGGCATGCCCGTGACCGTCGCAAAGGTCGAAGATATCGGCCGTCAGAAAATCGTGCGGGCGCAGTTTGCCGGCAATCCGCTGTCGATTGTCCTCTCCGAGGATGCGGAAATCCCCGCAGATCCGAAGGTCACATTCGTCCCTGAGGGCGTCGGAATCTTCGCCGATTCCTGGCGCGTTGGAATGGAGGGCTGAGCCATGGAAAAGACTTGGAACAACAAAGCCTGGTTCATGGTTATCCCGGTCCTCGTGCTGGTGGCCTTCTCAGCCGTCATTCCGCTGATGACCGTGGTCAACTATTCCGTCCAGGACACCTTCGGCAATAATCAGTTCTTCTGGGCCGGCACCGACTGGTTCAGCGATATCCTCTCTTCCGACCGCTTCTGGGATGCGCTCGGACGCAACCTGATCTTCTCCATGATCATCCTTGCGATCCAGGTGCCGCTTGGCATCTTCATCGCGCTCAACATGCCGAAAACCGGACTGGGTGTTCCGGTCTGCCTCGTTCTGATGGCGCTGCCGCTGCTCATTCCGTGGAATGTCGTCGGCACCATCTGGCAGGTCTTCGGTCGCGTCGACATCGGTCTTCTCGGCTATTCGCTGAACTCCATCGGATTCGACTATAATTACACGCAGAACCCGATCCACGCCTGGGTCACCATCATCGTGATGGATGTCTGGCACTGGACGAGCCTTGTCGTGCTGCTCTGCTATGCCGGTCTCGTCTCGATCCCGGATGCCTATTACCAGGCAGCCAAGATCGACGGCGCATCGCGCTGGTCCGTGTTCCGCTTCATTCAGCTGCCGAAGATGAAGCGCGTGCTTCTGATCGCCGTGCTGCTGCGCTTCATGGATAGTTTCATGATCTACACCGAGCCCTTCGTCCTGACAGGCGGCGGCCCGGGCAATTCGACCACCTTCCTGTCCATCGACCTCGTCAAGATGGCGGTCGGCCAGTTCGACCTTGGTCCGGCGGCTGCGATGTCGATCATCTACTTCCTGATCATCCTCGCGCTGTCCTGGGTTTTCTACACCGTCATGACCAACAGTGACGCGAAGGGCTGAGGGAGAGAACGATGAAAAGCACTGACAACCGCACCGGCCTCGGCTTTCTGGTCCCGACGATCTACATCATCTTTCTGCTCCTGCCGATCTATTGGCTCGTCAACATGAGCTTCAAGACGAATGCAGAGATCACGGGCGCCTTCTCGCTCTGGCCCGTCAATCCGACACTTGCCAACTACGCGGTGATCTTCACCGATCCGTCGTGGTACAAGGGCTATATCAACTCGATCATCTATGTGTGCATGAACACCGTGATCGCAGTCTCAGTCGCCCTGCCGGCAGCCTATGCCTTCTCGCGGTATCGCTTCCTCGGTGACAAGCATCTGTTCTTCTGGCTGCTGACCAACCGCATGGCACCGCCAGCCGTCTTCGCGCTGCCCTTCTTCCAGCTGTACTCTGCCTTCGGCCTCATCGACACGCATATCGCAGTCGCCATCGCGCACTGCCTGTTCAACGTGCCGCTGGCTGTCTGGATCCTTGAAGGCTTCATGTCGGGCGTGCCGAAGGAGATCGACGAGACGGCCTATATCGACGGCTATTCCTTCCCGAAGTTCTTCGTGAAGATCTTCATGCCGCTGATCGCATCCGGCATCGGTGTCGCCGCTTTCTTCTGCTTCATGTTCTCCTGGGTCGAGCTTCTGATTGCCCGTACTCTGACGACAACGGATGCCAAGCCGATCGCTGCCATCATGACGCGTACGGTTTCGGCCTCCGGCATGGACTGGGGCGTGCTGGCCGCAGCTGGCGTGCTCACGATCATACCCGGTGCGCTCGTGATCTATTTCGTCCGCAACTATATCGCCAAGGGCTTTGCCCTGGGCCGCGTCTGAGGAGGTTCCGATGGACTTTACATGGATGGCCTGGACGACGCCGACGGCCATATTCTTCGTCGTGATCTTCAGCCTGATCCTGTCGATGGCAGTCTGTGAATATCTGTCCCCGGGCGGCAATCCGCGAACCGGCATTCTGCGCTTCGAGACGACCCGCGGTGACCGGCTATTCGTGTCGCTGCTTGGATCGGCTTTCATCAATCTCGCTTGGCTCGGTCTCGTTGGACCGAACCTGTGGTGGGCTCTCGCCCTGTCAGTGGTCTACGCCATCGGCGTCTTCCGCTTCGTCTAGGGCAAGACAAGATGGATGGCGGCGGGAGGTCGCCATCCTCGGGACTGCAAACTGAACGCATTCGCAACCTTAGGGAGGATACCATGCGAAAGCACCTTTTGACGACGACGGCCGCCATGCTTCTGGCAATGACGGGCGCCGCATTCGCCGACATGGAAGCGGCGAAGAAGTTCCTGGACGCCGAGGTCGGCGACATGTCGGCACTCGATCGTGCCACGCAGGAAGCGGAAATGCAGTGGTTCATCGATGCCGCGAAGCCTTTCGCCGGCATGGATATCAAGGTCGTCTCCGAAACCATCACCACGCATGAATATGAATCGAAGGTCCTCGCTCCGGCCTTCACCGCCATCACCGGCATCAAGATCACGCACGACCTGATCGGTGAAGGTGACGTCGTCGAAAAGCTGCAGACGCAGATGCAGTCGGGCGAGAACATCTACGACGCCTATATCAACGACTCCGACCTGATCGGCACCCACTGGCGCTACCAGCAGGTCCGCAACCTGACCGACTGGATGGCGAACGAGGGCAAGGACGTCACCAGCCCGACCCTCGACATCGATGACTTCATCGGCAAGTCCTTCACGACCGCTCCGGATGGCAAGCTCTACCAGCTGCCGACCCAGCAGTTCGCGAACCTCTACTTCTTCCGTTACGACTGGTTCAACGACGAGAAGAACAAGACCGACTTCAAGGCGAAGTACGGCTACGATCTCGGCGTTCCGGTCAACTGGTCGGCATACGAGGACATCGCTGAATTCTTCACCGGTCGCGAAATCGACGGCAAGAAGGTCTTCGGCCACATGGACTACGGCAAGAAGGACCCGTCGCTCGGCTGGCGCTTCACCGACGCTTGGCTCTCCATGGCCGGCAACGGCGACAAGGGTATCCCGAACGGCAACCCGGTTGACGAATGGGGCATCAAGGTCGACGAAAACTCGCGTCCGGTCGGCTCTTGCGTCGCCCGCGGCGGTGACACCAACGGCCCTGCCTCGGTCTACGCCATCGAGAAGTATCTCGAATGGATGACGAAGTACGCCCCTCCGGCTGCCCAGGGCATGACTTTCTCCGAATCCGGTCCGGTGCCGTCTCAGGGTGAAGTCGCCCAGCAGATGTTCACCTACACCGCCTTCACGGCCGACTTCGTCAAGGAAGGCCTGCCGGTCGTCAATGCGGACGGTACGCCGAAGTGGCGTTTCGCGCCGAGCCCGCATGGCGTCTACTGGAAGGACGGCATGAAGCTCGGCTATCAGGACGCAGGCTCGTGGACGCTGATGAAGTCGACCCCCGACGATCGTGCCAAGGCCGCCTGGCTCTACGCACAGTTCGTTACCTCCAAGACGGTTGACGTGAAGAAGAGCCATGTGGGTCTGACCTTCATCCGTCAGTCGACCCTCGACCACCAGTCCTTCACCGATCGCGCTCCAAAGCTCGGCGGTCTGGTCGAATTCTACCGCTCGCCGGCTCGCCTGCAGTGGTCGCCGACCGGCACCAACGTTCCTGACTATCCGAAGCTGGCTCAGCTGTGGTGGCAGGCAATCGGTGACGCTTCTTCCGGTGCAAAGACTGCACAGGAAGCCATGGACTCGCTCTGCGCTGAGCAGGAAAAGGTCCTTGAGCGTCTCGAGCGCGCTGGCGTCCAGGGTGATATCGGTCCGAAGCTTGCCGAGGAAAAGACCCTAGAAGAATGGAACGCCGATGCCGTTGCCAAGGGCAATATCGCGCCGCAGCTGAAGATCGAGAACGAAAAAGAACAGCCGATGACGGTCAACTACGACGAGCTCGTCAAGAGCTGGCAGTAAAGATCGGCGATCGCCGCTGAATTGACAATCGCCGGGGCGCCAACTACGCCCCGGCTTCTTCACTTAAGGAGTTTGCGCTTGATGAGCGGTTACATTCTGGCCATCGACCAAGGAACGACCTCGACCCGCTCGATGATCTTCGATCACGAGATGCATATCGTCGGCGTCGCCCAGCAGGAGTTCACCCAGCATTTTCCGGATTCCGGATGGGTCGAGCATGATGCGGACGAGATCTGGCAGACTGTGCTTGCGACCATCCAGAAGGCGCTTTCTGCCGCCAAGATCAACATCACCGATGTGACCGCGATCGGCATCACCAATCAGCGCGAAACCGTCGTGGTCTGGGACCGCGAGACCGGCCAGCCGGTCCACCACGCCATTGTCTGGCAGGACCGCCGCACAGCCCGTTTCTGCGACGAACTCAAGCATAAGGGCCTGGAGCCGCTCTTCACCGAAAAGACCGGTCTGCTGCTCGATCCCTATTTCTCCGGCACAAAGCTCTCCTGGCTCCTGAAGAACGTGGACGGCCTGAAGGCTCGCGCCGAGAGAGGCGAGATCTGCTTCGGCACGGTCGATAGCTGGCTCATCTACAAGCTGACCGGTGGCAAGGTCCACGCGACCGACGCGACCAATGCCTCGCGCACCCTGATCTACGACATCAGCGCCAACCGCTTCGACGATGAGCTTCTGTCCATCCTCGAGATCCCGCGCGCCATGCTGCCGGAGGTCAAGGATTGCGCCGACGATTTCGGCATCACCGATGCTGCCGTGCTTGGTGCCGAAATCCCTATCCTCGGCGTCGCCGGCGACCAGCAGGCCGCCGTTATCGGCAATGCCTGCTTCGAGCCGGGCATGATGAAGTCGACCTATGGCACGGGCTGCTTTGCGCTTCTGAACACCGGCCGCGATCGCGTCGCCTCGTCCAACCGCCTGCTGACCACCATCGCCTATCGCCTGAATGGCGAGACAACCTACGCCCTCGAAGGCTCGATCTTCATCGCCGGTGCCGCCGTGCAGTGGCTCCGCGACCAGATGGGCTTCGTGAAGGTCGCTTCGGAAACGGATGCGCTGGCCAGCAAGGCCGATCCGCATCAGCGCGTCTATCTCGTCCCGGCCTTTACCGGCCTTGGCGCACCCCATTGGGATGCCGATGCCCGCGGCGCGATCTTCGGCCTGACGCGGGGAACGGGTCCGGCCGAATTTGCCCGCGCCGTACTCGAAAGCGTCGCCTACCAGACTCATGACCTCCTGGAAGCGATGAAGAAGGACTGGAACGGCAGCGCGTCGAAGACGGTTCTGCGCGTCGATGGCGGCATGGTCGCGTCCGATTGGACGATGCAGCGCCTCGCCGACATCTTGGCCGCCCCTGTCGATCGCCCCGTCGTGCTGGAAACCACGGTCCTCGGTGCCGCCTGGCTCGCCGGCTCCCGCGCCGGCCTTTGGCCCGACCAGAAGGGTTTTGCCGCGACCTGGAAGCGGGATCGCCGTTTCGAGCCGGGCATGGATGTGACCGAACGGGAAGCCGCGATTGCTGGTTGGCAGGACAGCGTCTCCCGCTGCCTGACCACGCGCTGACCCTGGAAACACGCTAGCCGTCAGAGCATTGCGACCAGCGTCTCCAACCGATCGGCATCCTTGGGCAGCTTGTCCTGCCTGAGCCGCGCGATGCGGGGAAACCGCATCGCAATCCCAGATTTGTGCCGCGTCGACCGCGCCAGCCCTTCGAAGGCCACCTCGACGACAAAGCCATGGTCCGGCTCTGCCCTTAGGCTGCGCACCGGGCCGAAGCGCTCCACCGTGTTGTTGCGGACGAACCGGTCGAGCACTTCCAGCTCCTCATCCGTGAAGCCGAAGTAAGCCTTGCCGACCGGCACCAGTACATCCCCTTCGCCGGGGATCGCCGTCCAGACGCCGAAGGTAAAATCCGAATAGTAGCTGGAGCGTTTGCCGTGCCCGCGCTGGGCATACATCAGCACGGCATCGGCATTCATCGGATCGCGTTTCCACTTGAACCACGGCCCCTTGGCGCGTCCGGCCTGGTAGCTGCTGTCCAGCCGCTTGAGCATCACCCCTTCGATCACGGGATCGGGTGGGGCAGCGCGCAGCTGCTCCAGCTCCTCCCAGGTTGAGAAGGAAACCAGCGCCGAGAGATCGAACCGCCGTGGCTCCTGTCGCTCGACCAGCGCACTTAAGCGTTCACGGCGTGTAAGGAAAGTCTCGGGCCGCACATCGACATCACCATCGAACAGGATGTCATAGGCGCGGATGAAGACGGGGTAGTCCTCCAGCATCTTGGCCGTAACCGTCTTGCGATTGAGCCGCTGCTGGAGATCCGAAAAAGTGCGCGTCGGCGCATTGGTCCGCGACGTACCGCCGACCAGCAGTTCGCCGTCGATCACGCCCTCGAACTTCGCTGCCTCGATGATGTCAGGAAAGGCTCCCGAGATCTCGTCGCCGGAGCGCGAATAGAGCCGGCTCTTGCCGCCGGAGCAGGAGAGCTGCACGCGAATGCCGTCCCATTTCCATTCGGCAGCAAAATCCTTCGGATCGAGATTGGAGAGATCCCTGTCTTCGATCGGCGTCGAGAGCATGACCGAATGGAAAATCGCCGGTGTCGACAAGACAGGTTTCTCGACCCGGTTTTCCAGCCAGTCGAAGAGCTCTGTATAAGGCGGCTTCAGCCCATGCCAGAGGCTCTCGATGTCGACGACGTCCTTGTCGCCATAAAGCGCCAGCGCCTGCTTGGTGAGGCGCGCCGAGACGCCTATCCGCAGGCCTCCGGTCACAAGCTTGATCAGCGCGAACCGCTCGGATGTGTCGAGCCTGTCAAAGAGGTCGCGCATGACGGAGCGCGTCTCGTTGCGCGCCAAACGCTGCAGCCGCTCAACGATCTTGGACAGGCTTTCGAGATCCTGCCCGTCCTCGGCTTCCAGCGCCTGCGGCTCCCAGACGAGCGAGATGGTCTCGGCAAGGTCACCCACGTAATCATAGGAATACTGGAACAGAATCGGGTCCATCCGCTCCAGCACCAGTTCCTTCAGAAGCGCCGGCTTCACGCCCTTGATGTCGAGCCCATCGGTCAGCGCGGCCAGGGCATATCCGCGGTCGGGATCGGGCGTGTTGCGGAAATAGTCGACCAGAAGCGTCAGCTTGCCATTGCGGCTGGGCGTCAGCACGAGGCGGTCGAGGAGGCGGGCAAAGGCCTTCATCTCAGTCTCCCTCGTCTTCGTAACCGACGAGGTGTAGCGGCCGCGCCTTGATCCCGGACAGCTCGCACCAGCGGACAAGGGCCTCTTCCCGCCCATGGGTGACCCAGACCTCCTGAGGGCCGATCTCGCGGATCGTGTCCAGAAGTTCAGGCCAGTCGCAGTGATCGGAGATGACAAGCGGCAGTTCCACGCCGCGCTGCTTGGCTCTCTGGCGCACCATCATCCAGCCGGACGCAAAGATGGCGAGAGGATCCTCGAAGCGCCGCGCCCAGCGGTCGTTGAAGGCAGATGGCGGGCCGATGACGACAGCGCCCTTGAAGTTGCCCGACTTCTTGTCTTCGGTCGTGGCAGGCCTGAGATCCCCCAGCTCCACGCCTTGCTCGGTGTAATAGCCGCAGAGCCGCCCCATTGAGCCGTGGATATAGATCGGCTTTTCGTAGCCGCCGCGCCGGATCAGCGAAATCACCCGCTGTGCCTTACCGAGCGCATAAGCCCCGATCAGATGGCTGCGCTCGGGAAACTGCTGCAGCGAGGTCAGCAGCTTCTGGATTTCCAGCCGTGGCTCCGGATGGTGGAAGACCGGTAGTCCGAAGGTGGCTTCGGTAATGAAGACATCGCAGGGAATCGGCTCGAAGCTCGCGCAGGTCGGATCCGCTCCGCGCTTGTAGTCGCCGGACACGACGATCCGCGTCCCCTGCGCTTCGATCTCGATCTGTGCCGAGCCAAGCACATGGCCGGCAGGATGGAAGCGGATCGCAACACCATTGATCGAAATGGTTTCCCCGAAGGCAGCGCTCTGTGAGGTCACACAGAAGTCCTCACCGTAGCGGATCGCCATGATGTCGAGGGTCTGCTGGGTGGCGAGTACGTGTGTATGGCCCGAGCGAGCGTGGTCGGAATGTCCGTGCGTGATCAGCGCCCGGTCGACGGGGCGGACCGGATCGACAAAAAAATCACCCAACGGGCAGTAGAGCCCACCGGGTGTCGGGTGGAGAAGTAGGTCCGGCTTGATCATGCCGAAGACATAGGGCACCTGAAGGTACCCTTCCAGAGTTCACTGCGCAAAGCGTGAGACAGCGAGATAACCTGCAGCGCAAGCGGTTGCGGAGAGAAATGCACCCCAGGCCATGTCGACGAGGCTAACCTGCAGAGACCAGCCCTTCAGCGTGGCGAGGTTCGTCATGTCATAGGTGCCATAGGCGAGCAGGCCGAGCAGCGCCCCGTTGAAGATCGCCGTCAACAGACTGCCGGCAGAAACGGCCGGCATGACGGCGAAATAAACGAGACCGATAACGTAGAACAGATAGAAAATTCCAGCCGGCGCGAAGTTCGGCGTCGCCAGGAGCAGCGTGCCGATGTGTTGGCGGTAAAAGCCGATTGCGATGCGCGTGAGCCACAGAAAATCGAGCGCGAAGAAGACCACGGCCGTCGAAATATAGGCGATCACATAAGCCATTGGTCTTCTCCCCCGGGCCGGGCTTCGGCCCGGCCTTCCATCAGATTCCGAGTACCGGCTGGACAAGCCGAACAAGCAGGCTCTTGAACTTCAGCGGTGCGTCGGTCACGGCGAGACAGATGCAGTCCTCGTCCGGCGTCGCAACCGGCTGATGGGTCAGCGTCTCGTCAGCCTCTTCGATGTCGCCTCGCTTGAAAACGGTCGCACCATCGGTGAAGGCGCCCTTCAGCACCAGCGTGAGCTCGCGCCCGCCATGCGAATGCTCCGGCACGGGCTTGCCGGCCGGGATCTTGAGAAGTCGGACTTGGCTCTCAGAATCGCCCGTCTTGATCGGAATATGATAGGCACCGCGTCCGAGGGCCTTCCACTTCAACACCTCGACATCGCCGCCGAGATAAGAGCGCAAAGGCTCGGGAAGAACCGGAACGTCAGCGGGCGTCGCAACGGGCTTGGCTGCAGATGCCCTCGATGAACCCTCCGAAGACAGCTTTGTCTTCATCGCGGCCCAGCTATTGGCCGAAGTCGCCACGCTATCGTTTTCATCGACCGCCTCAAGCAACTGCCCGCCGGTATGCTCCATGAAGGACAGCCGGTCACGGCAGGTCGGGCACAGCGCCAGATGCGTCGCAACAGCGATGCTCCAGCCCTCGGTCAAGTTGCCCGTGGCATAATCGAGCAGCAGTTCGTCGCTGATATGATGTTGGACGTGGAGCGTCATGCCCGCTCCTCCAGTGCTGCACGTAGCTTGGCGAAGGCCAGCCGGATGCGCGATTTGACGGTTCCCATCGGCAGGCCGAGTTCGGCTGCGATCATGCTGTGAGAGGCTTCTCTGTAGAATGACATTTTGAGGAGTTCGAGCTGTTCGGGTGGTAGGGTTTCCATGGCACGGCGGAGGCGATCGGCCTCCTGGCGCGTTTCGAATTCTATATCGGCCGGCGGCACGTCATCCGGCACGAAAGCCGGATCGGTCGGATCGAAAGTCGGCCGTTTCTCGCGACGAAACGCGTCTATTCTGAGATTTCTGGCGATTGTGAAGATCCAGCTCGATACATTTCCCCGCGTCGGGTCGAATTGCTCGGCCTTGTTCCAGACCGCGAGCATGGTCTCCTGCATCAATTCCTCGGCTGCCTGCCCGTCCCGGGCGAGCTTGGCCATGTAGGCACGCACTTTCGGACCATAATACTTGAAGATCGTCTCGAAGGCTTCGATGTCACGATCACGGCCCACTGCGGCCAAAAGTTGCGAAAATTTACGCTGGTCCAGTTCTTCCACCGACTCGGTCATCGAAACGCTTTTTTTCCCTCTTTTGAGCGACGCAACGACCTGTTGCCGCGCGGTTCGCCCGGGGTCATTCTGGCACGCATCAGCCGAGATGTGTATGGCGTTCATCATGAAAGGCTCTACGCCGAGCCTGTTTGCCCGGATCACCGAACTCGAATTTATTCGCTACGATCAATCCATTGCGAAATGCAGTGCGTAGTCATGGGCAAAACCTTTCAGTATTTTGGTCGGCAAAGGGCAGGTAATGGGTATTGGTGTTTCGAAGGCCGCATTCGGCGGTAGACGCAGGATCGCGGTCATCGGCTCGGGAATATCGGGTCTGTCATGCGCCTGGCTCCTTTCCAAGACCGTGGAAGTCGTCCTTTACGAAACAGAAGACCGTCCAGGTGGCCACTCCAACACGGTGCTGGCGCCAGGTGTCGTCAAGGACATTCCCGTCGACACCGGCTTCATCGTTTATAACGACCGCAATTACCCCAATCTCGTGAAACTCTTCGAACATCTCGCCGTGCCGACCTTGCCGTCGAACATGTCATTCGCCGCCTCGCTCGGCGGCGGGGCCTTCGAATACTCGGGGTCGGGTCTGTCTGGACTGCTCGGGCAGAAATCCAACCTTCTGCGACCGCGCTTCTGGCGCATGGTCAAGGACATCCTCCGTTTTTACAAGGAAGCACCCGCTCTACTTGAGAAGCGCGAATTGGAAGGTGTGTCGCTCGGCGACTACCTCGCATCCGCCGACTACGCACCGACCTTCGTGGAGGACCATCTCCTGCCTATGGGAGCTGCCATCTGGTCGACGACTGCTTCGGAAATGCGTCTCTATCCGCTGCACGCCTTTATCCGCTTCTTCGCCAACCATGGACTCCTGACACTCAAGGATCGTCCGCGCTGGCGTACGGTAAAGGGCGGCAGCCGTGAATATGTCGCGCGCATTCTCGCCGATTTTAACGGCGAAGTTCGTCTCGCGACTGCCGTGACAGGGGTTCGACGTGGCAGCGCGGGCGTCGAGGTGACTGATGTTCGCGGCGGCGTGGAAACCTTCGACGACGTCGTGCTTGCCACACATGCAAACCAGAGCATCGATCTGCTCGAGGATGCCGATGGGGATGAGCGCGAGGTGCTGGAATCCTTCCAGTACACACCGAACCTCGCAGTCCTGCATTCAGATGAGCGCCTGATGCCGAAGCGCAAGTCGGTGTGGTCGAGCTGGAATTATGTGGCCGAAAAGCAGGCAGATGCCAGCGACACGCTCTGCGTCACTTACTGGATGAACATGCTGCAGTCCCTCGATCCGGCGACGCCGCTCTTCGTCACGCTCAACCCCTGCCGTCCGATCGACCCCTCGAAGATCATCAGGACCTTCAATTACGAACATCCGCTTTTCGACGTTGCCGCCATCCGTGCCCAGCGCCGCATCTGGCAACTCCAGGGCCGCCGCAACACATGGTTCTGTGGCGCCTATTTCGGGAGCGGATTCCATGAGGACGGGCTTCAGGCCGGGCTGGCAGTTGCCGAAGCGCTCGGCGGCGGTCGCCGGCCATGGACGGTCGAAAACGAGTCTGGCCGCATTGTGATCAACCGCGAGCTCGAGGCTGCGGAATGATCGAGCACTCCGCCATATATGCCGGCCATGTTTTGCATGCCCGCAGCCGGCCGAAAAAACACAGCCTCCGCTACAGCGTGTTTTCGCTGCTGGTTGACCTCGACGAGATTTGCCAGCTTAACGATAGACTTCGCCTGTTCGGCTACAACAAGCCCGCCCTCTATTCCGTGCATGATGCCGACCACGGCAATGGGCGAACGGGGGAGTTGCGATCCTGGGTCGAAGAGCGTCTCGCGGCCGCCGGGCTTGAAGGCCGTAGCTGGAACATCCGGATGCTCTGCTATCCGCGGATCCTCGGCTATGTCTTCAACCCGATCACGGTGTATTTCTGCTACCGGCCGGAAGACCAGTTGGCGGGCGTGCTTTACGAGGTGTGCAACACGTTCAACGAGCGCCACACCTATGTGATCCCGGTCGAATCCGAGGCGACCGGGATCCTGCGCCATCGCTGCGCCAAGGAGATGTATGTCTCTCCCTTCATGCCGATGAACTGCGAATACAACTTTCGCATCAGCCCGCCTGCGGACGACGTGGCCATCAATATCGGCGAGAGCGATCCGGATGGTCCGATGCTCTTCGCAACCTTCTCCGGTAAGCGTCGCCCCTTGTCGGATGGGGCCTTATTGCGCATGCTGGTGGCCTATCCCCTGATGACCATGAAGGTGATGGGGGGCATCCACTGGGAGGCGCTGAAACTCTGGTGGAAAGGCGTTCCGATCTATCGGCACAAGCCGGCGGCAGCCAGGATTGCGTCGACGATCGTCGTGCAGAATGGGATGGGTAAGTCATGAGTCATGCCGAAGGGGAAATGCAGCCGATCGTGAGCGGTCTAACCTTTTGGCAGCGCATGATGTGCCGCTGGGCAGACCGAATTGCCGTCGGACGTCTGACGCTCCAATTCGAGGGCTATGGGGAGCACGTGGCGATCGGCGAAAAACCTGGGCCGAATGCTGTTCTGTGTGTTCGCAATGCCAGCCCCGTACTGCGTCTTCTGACCGGTGGCACCCTCGGCTTCGCGCAGTCCTTCATGGACGGCGACTTGGACTCGCCCGACATCGGCGCCGTCCTGGAGCTCGCCCTGTCCAACGAGGCCCAGCTCGGAGCAGTGCTTGCGTCCTCCTCCGTATTCAATGCCCTGGCGCGCCTGCGGCACAAACTGCGGCGCAATTCGAAAAAGGGTAGCCGACGAAACATCGCCTATCATTACGATCTCGGGAACGCCTTCTACGAGCTCTGGCTCGACCGGACGATGACATATTCCTCGGCACTCTACAGCGCGCCGGGTATGTCACTCGCCGATGCGCAGGAGGCGAAATACGCGCGCATTGTAGAGGAACTGCAGATCGGTCCGGAAGATCACGTCCTCGAAATAGGCTGCGGCTGGGGTGGCTTTGCCGAACATGCAATCCGCAAGACGGGGTGTCGGGTGACCGGCCTGACGCTGTCCACAGAGCAGGCGAAGTTTGCCCGCGAGCGCTTGGAAAAGGCGGGTTTTGCCGATCGGATCGACATCCGCCTGGAAGACTACCGGGACTGCAGCGGCCAGTACGACAAGATCGTTTCGATCGAGATGTTCGAAGCCGTCGGCGAAGAGAACTGGCCCGTCTATTTCGAGGCTGTCCAGAAGCGTCTGGTTCCAGGCGGTAAGGCGCTTATTCAGACGATTACTATCGACGAGAGCCGCTTCGACTATTATCGCCGTAGCGCCGATTTCATCCAGACCTATATCTTCCCGGGTGGCATGCTGCCCTCGATCACTGTCTTCGAGCGAGATGCCATGGCAGCTGGACTTAAGGTCGGCGATCGCTTCCGCTTCGGCCGCGACTACGACCGGACATTGCTCGCATGGGATAGTGCGTTTACCGCCAACTGGCAGAAGATCGAACCGCTCGGCTTCGATCGCCGCTTCCATCGCATGTGGCGGCTTTACCTACACTATTGCGCCGTCGGCTTCCGCTTCGGCCGCATTGATGTCGTACAGTTCAGGCTGGAAAAGCCAGCCTGAACATCGTGCTTGCTTGTCGAATAGAAGCTGTGGTCACTGCTTTGGCCGCAGCATCCGGCGCGTGAGGGCAAAGCGCAGCGAATGCGGCAGCGCATGCAGAAGCCGGATGGCAAGCGCCATCTTCCACGGGAAAATGATCTCGAATTTCCCCTTCGCCAGGCCTTTGGCGATGGTATTGGCCGCTTCTTCCGACGAAACGAGAAACGGCATCGGAAAATCGTTCTTCTCCGTCAGCGGCGTGTCGACGAAACCCGGATTGACGATGGTGATCTTCACCCCGTGCCGTTCGAGTTCCGGATAGAGCGCCTCGCACATGACGTTGAGTGCGGCCTTGGTCGCGCCATAAGTGGCCGCACCCGGCAGCCCGACATAGCCGGAAACCGAAGCAACGACTGCGATATGGCCCCTGCGGCGCGCGATCATCGCTGGCATCACGGTTTCGAGGCAGGACGCAGTGCCGAGCACGTTGAGATCGAACATCTGCCGCGTCCGGCTCAGTTCGAAATCCTCGGCATAGTCACGCGTGTATGATCCTGCAGCAAAGACTGCGAGGTCGATCGCGCCCATCTCGTCTTCAATTGCCGCGAAGACCCGCTTAACAGCGTCCGGATCCGTCACGTCGAGCGGATACACGCCGATCTTTCCCGGGTGGCTCGTTGCGAACTCGGCCAAGGCATCGGCGCTGCGTGCACTGACGGCGACGCGGTATCCGTCCCGCCGAAGCCGTTCGGCAAGGGCTCGGCCGATGCCGGAGCTGGAACCCGTAATCCAGGCGATCTTGGTCATGACGTCCTCTTGTTTTCTGTCATGACCAATACGCCGGGGCCCCCACTCTGGTTCAGACTTTCCAGCCTTCGAGCAGTGATAGTCCCTGGCTGAGCAGCGAGGCGGCGCTTCCCTTGTCCGCTGCTTCCACATAGCAGCGCATTTCCGGCGCATTGCCTGAAGGCCTGAAATGGACGACCCGACCGTCAGCCAGCGTCACTCGCAGCCCATCGATGTCGCTGACCGCCTGGACGGCACCAAGAGGGGCCAGAAAAGCGCCCAGTTGATCCGGTGAGCTTCGGAGATGCGCCATCAGGCTGGCACTGCGTTCACCGGCATAGTTTTCCAGCCGGTCGCTGAGCGCAACGGGCAGCCTGATGTCTTCGACCAGCTCCGAAAGCGAGAGGTCCCGTTTTGCCGCCGTGCCGAGGACGGCAAGTGCGGGCAGGAAGCTGTCGCGTGTCGGCAGCGCCTTGATCGATTTGCCTCCGATGATGAAATCCGATCCCAGCATCAAGCCACCATTGGCCTCGAAACCTACGACACCGACTTGTCCGGCCGAAAGGCACTCCTCCATGGCGGCGATGACGTAAGGAGAGCCGACCCTGGTCCGCAAGACATCGAACCCTCCGTCCCTCTCGAGGCCCGAATTGGATGTGACCGGTGTCGCCACAGCGGATGCCGCGAGAAACCGGGCAGTGATCAGGCCGAGCAGGTCGCCGCGCAACGGCACGCCGTGTTCGTCCGCCACGAGGGGGCGGTCCCCGTCTCCATCGGTGGACAGCACGGCATCGAGTGCCAGCTCGTCCGTCCAGCGGGCGAGTTGGTTGATGGTGTCTGGCGACACGGCTTCGGTATCAACCGGAATGAACTGCTCTGAGCGTCCGAGCGGAAAGACAGTGGCACCGCAATGCTCAAAGACGGTGACGAGCATGTCCCGCGCGACTGAGCTGTGCTGGTAGATGCCGATGCGTTTACCCTTGAGCCCATCCGACGGAAGGATGTCGAGATTGCGGTCGATGAAGAGCTTCGTCGCCTCGGTTTCCCGGTCTTGCCCTGCGCCTGCCTCCACGCGATTTGCCTCTGGATCGGCTGCTAACTCGGCGGCGAGACGGGTGATCGCCTCTTCATCCGCCTTGTTCACTTCGCCGTCAGGCCGGTAGAATTTGATCCCGTTGCGATCAGCCGGGATATGCGACCCGGTCACCATCATACCGGCAGCGCCGATCGAGGAGCCGTAAAGGGCAAGTGCCGGTGTGGGGATCGTGCCGCAGTCGATGGGCTCCAGCCCAACGCGCTTCAGGGCGGCCATGATAGTGGAGGCGATCTCGGGGCTTGATGGGCGAAAGTCGCGGCCGATCACCACTGGCGCCCCCGGCTGGAGGCTGCCGCTGTCCAACATGTGCCGGGCGAACGCCGTGGCATAGAGCGCTGAAACGGAGCCCACCAGATCCGTCGATAATCCTCTCAGTCCGCTCGTCCCGAACTTTACCGACATGCGCGTTCTCCTCGGCCTCTTGCATTCAGAAGGCCTTATATGGGCCGACGGCGCTACGGCATCAAGCAGGAGCCGTTTGTCTGGTCTTTATCGGGCTGGGAAATGCCATCAGGCAGAAATGAAAAGAGCCTGGCGCGGGAGGAGGATGCGCCAGGCTCTTAAACTTGATCGGCAATTGGGAGGAGGAGGAGTATTGCCGATCCTACCGAGCGGCACTGGGAGGAGGAGTGCGCCGCTTCGATGCTTTGGTTATACCCAGGTTGCTTTGGTCTGCCAATGATTGTTGTTGCAACGCAGCAATGCGTTTTTCGCATGGCTCATCGCATCGACTGGTCTGCCCACCGGCGCTTTCTGGCTGCGATTGCTTTCGTCTCTTTCTCTTCCGGGTGTAAAACCGAAAACGAACGTTCGGTTGCACAGAATTTCACCATCCATCCTCCCTGCCTATGCCTGTCGCATGCGCTGATCACAGAGCTGTTACCGCCGAGGCCAGTATCTACGGGCCTGTCTGGGCGGGATGGTGCGGTCAGAGGCTTTCGGATATAGCGGGCAGAACTGACATCTGACGTCCGGAGGCACGTATGACGACGATTCGCTATCATGTAGGAGACATTTCCGACGTACGTGCGGCCCGGTACACCGATGCGATCGCGATCGATACGGAAACCCTGGGCCTTGTGCCGCGTCGGGACCGTCTCTGCGTCGTGCAATTGTCCTCCGGTGACGGCACAGCAGACGTGATCAAGATCGCCGCTGGCCAGACGGCCGCGCCGAACCTGGTCGCCATGTTGGCGGATCCAGCGCGCCAAAAGATCTTCCACTATGGTCGTTTCGACATCGCAGTGCTGTTTCAGACCTTTGGCGTCACCACGACGAATGTATTCTGCACGAAAATCGCGTCACGGCTGACCCGCACTTATACGGATCGTCACGGGCTCAAGGACAATCTGAAGGAATTGCTGGAGGTCGATATTTCGAAGGCGCAGCAGTCTTCGGATTGGGCTGCGGAAACTCTCAGCCAGGCCCAGCTCGAATATGCCGCTTCGGATGTGCTGCACTTGCACGCCCTGCGCGACAAGCTCACCCAGCGACTTCTTCGCGAGGGGCGCATGGAGCACGCCACGGCTTGCTTCGCCTTCCTGCCGACCCGCGCGAAACTCGATCTCCTGGGCTGGGAAGAGACCGACATCTTCGCTCACAGCTGAGGTCTCTGGCGGGGGCGGTGCGATCCAGAAGCTACCGTCGTCGGCTGATCCCGATCCGGGCCATCACATCGCTTGGGATCGCGTAGTGGCGCACCATATCGCGCTGGTTGCGCAAGCCGCACAACTCGCGCTGAACGGTGAGGGCGAAAACCGCATCGGCCGCAGCATCACGCAATGCATCCAAGTCGGCAGGTGCGCTCCCTTCCGCGCGGGCCTCGGCGAGTGCTACCAGCGCCGCCTCCGCCTTGCGTCCGGCTCGGCCGAGAGCATCCGCTTTTTCCCCGGCAAGCTCCAGATCAAGGGGTGTAATCAGGCCGTTCTGCGAGGAGGAGAGCAGGGATGCGGGAGGTTTGAAGCTCACGACTAGACCTTCTTGTGGATGAGAACTGGGGGAAATCTGAGTGCCGGCGCCAAGGTTTCGTTAACCGAGACTTCGCATGATCCTCCCGTACAAATCGGTAACGGTACGGGCATTTCAAGTTGCGCGTCCCCATAAAGGCGTTGATCAGGCGACCATGACGGAAGCATCCAGTATCCTCCTCGACTCGGTATCGCGCAACCTATCCAGCTATGAAGCAGACCTGATCGAAGCGCCCGCCGACCTCGGAGAAACGGAAGACAGTGGCCCGCGTTATGCGCCGGCGAATTGGCTTGACGCCTTCATCATGGACGAGCGCAGTCGCTCCGACGAAGCCTTCGGAGAGCGGGTCCCAGTCCCTTCGGACGAGGCAGGACTCTATCCCCGTTTCATGCGTCTCGTCGACTGAGCTACCGCGGCAGGCTGGCGGCCGTTGCCCGCGCGCGGATCTCGTCCAGGCTCCAATCCACCAGCAATTCACCGTTCTGCCAAACCGGCACGAGGAGATTGGGCCGCGCGCCGAGATCTTCGAGCGGAATCGGCATGATATCGTGCCCGTCGGCTATCGCAGCCACCCGACCGGCCATGGCGATCCGTTCCTGCGGATTGGAGGGACGACGAACTACGGGGCGCCATTGCTCACTGCCGTCCTGAACGGCGCTCGTGCGCATGGTGAAGGACATCGTGTCCCGGTTGATCTTGTGCAGCAGGCCCGAGCCCATGCCGAAGGAAATGTTCTCCGCGGAAAAACCCATGCCTTCGAGCCTGCCGAGAATCATCTGAATGTCTTGTAGCGAGACGCCGTCCGACTGGAGCACGCGCACATTGCCGTCCACGACCTTGAAGCCCTTGCCGTTGAGCCGCGTACCATAAGCGTAAGCCAGCTGCGCGACGACCTGGACCGGCGTTTCGATCGGATCGCCGCTGTCGGGGCGAACGACGAGAATGCCGCCGGCGGCGCGCACCTTCGTCTGCAGCTTCTTGCCCCAGATCTCCGACACGGCATTGTGCAGGTCGAAGCTGTCGGACACGACCGAATAAGCGCCAAAGCGTGCAAAATTGTCGATCAGGTTGGAATAGGCCTCGGTCTCCTGCGTCTGGCCCCAGGCGATGATCGTGCCGTGCTCGGCGGCCGGGATCGACTGGGCCGGCATGGACGCCTGGTAGAAACGGCGTGCCTGCAGTATGGCCGGCAGCGAATCCGAACTGTTGAAATGCACGAGATGCGCGGCACCGCCGATGGCAGCCTGTTCCACGCTCGATGTGCTGCGGCAGCCATAGTCGCTGATTCGGCTCGGCTGCAAGCCCATGGGGTCGTCTGTCGTTCTGTCGAGGAACGGCTGGATCGCCATGCGCAGGCGCCAGGCGGTAGTCGCGACCGTCGAGGGATACCAGATAGCCCGAAGCAGCGCTGTCTCCATATAGGAGGTCAGCCAAGGCACGAGCGGATCGGTGTTCACCACCTGCATGACAGGCACGCCGCGGCGGATGGCCGAGCCTTCCGCCAGCGCTTCGATCCGGAGCGGCAACAGGCCGCCATGGGCGTTGAGAATATGCTGCCAGCCACTGCGGTCGAAAGGCTGGCCATGGGACTTTGAAACTTCCACAGCCTCTTCGATATCCGCTCGGCTGATCGGCCTGGACAGATAATCCTTGAGGAACATCTGCAGCCCGAAGAACATCACTTCTGGACGAAACGAGTTGCCACGCGTGGTCACGAATGCACAGACGGCCCGGGTGTCCTTCGGATACTGCAGAAAGATGCCGAGCTTGTAGCTGTCGGTGTTCAGAAGAAGATTGCGTGTCATGCCGGCGCTTGTCCTTGGTCATTGGGGCGACGGTCCGCCGCGGGGTGCATGATGACGGCCAATCAATGCGCGAAGCTGGTGCCTTGTGGCGCAATGCCGCCGTTAGGGTTTGATTAACCATAACGCGCGAAGATTGCGGATCGGCGGAGGTGTCGCTGATGGGCAGCAGCGGCCTCGTGGTCCGTGAAAAGTTCCTGATCGACACTGCAGCCCAGAGGCACCAGAACCGGAGAGGTTGCCCATGCTTCCTCCAGTCCTTGCGTCCGCAAATCAGGTGACGACCGCGACGGAGGCCAGACAGCGTCCGGATCAGATCGCCATGACCCGACCGGCAACGGTCTCCCCAGTCGTGACGTCGGGACGAATCGACCAGAGTTCCGCAATTGCCGGACAGCTCAACATCATGCTGCTTTCCGGGCCTGAGCGAATGTCCCAGAACCTGGCCGCTTTGGCCGATGTCCTGGGCGCAGGGTTGAAGATCGAACGCCGTACCGAGGAAAGCCTGAACTATTACATGGGCAGGCTGATCGCAGGGATCGCAGCTCTGCCGCCGGGCGATCGCGCAAAGCTGCAGAAACTTCTTTCGCAGGCCTTTGCCGGCTTGCAACTGCGCACGCTGCTCGAGGCCATGGCGAGCCCATCCGGGCCGGAACGCGCGACCCTTGCGCTTTATCTCGAGCTTTACCGCCAGAAGGACCGAGACGGCGCCACGCGCTCGGTCATCTCATCCTATCGCGAACTTGCAGGGGAGGGGCGCTCCAACGCTTTGAACGCCGGCCGGACCACCGCCGCAAATGACCGTCTGAGGCCGGCTGCTGCACCAGCGCCTTCGCCGGCGAAGGCAGTCTCACTGCCGCCGCTCTCGCCTTCCACGCCGTCCCCGGATGGCCAGAAGCCGGGCGAGGACCACCCCTCGTCACCGGCCTCGATCCAGGACCCGCGAGCATCCTCCACTCCCCTGCGGTCACAAGCCCGAGGGCCTACGTCCCCTGGGTCTCAAGACCGGGCTGATGCGCGCACTGTCGACGCGATGGCGCTCAAGTCTGTTTCAGTGCCTGCTGCAGCGAGCGGCCCGTCGCAAACAGAGGCAGCACCGAAAGCCGGGCGAAGCCTCCCTCCCTCTGCGGTTCCCTTGGTCGATCGCATGGAACAGCCTCAGGTTTCGGATACAGTCGCCCCCTCCGCCAATCGAACTGCCGCGCGTCGAAGCGAACAGGGTGCCGATACGACGGATACATCGGCCAAGGCGCAGGCCGCTTCATCCATGCTGCTGCCGACGGCTGAACCCGGAGCGAAGGCTGCGCTTCCCCAAGCTGGCGGCTGGCTCGTCGAACTGCTGGAGATGGACTTCGTCAAAACCCTGCTTGCACTGAAAACGCTGTCCATGGACGAGCTCGCGGCCGCCCCGCAGGGCGCGCTTGACAGGCCAATACCTGCGGATCCTCAACCGCCGACTGCAGCAACCGACCCTAAATTTGATACCGAAGAGACGGAACTGGCATCCCCCATACCGGAGGCAGCTCAAGCCTCCGACACCGCGGACAATGAAACCCAACCGGTCCCGTTCCTGCTGGCCGAGCAGGCTGCTACCCGGCCGATCCTTGCCCGCGAGTGGGGCGTGCCACTGCCTTTCGTCTCCTACCTGATCGAGGATGAAGTTCAGTGGGAGGAAGAGGTCAGGGAAGAAGATGAGCGGAAGGCCGAGGATGAGGGGCATCCTGAGGAGGAAGCCGACCGGGAGGGCGAAGAGCCTTCCGGGGACGTGCTGCCATCGGCCGAGACCGATGATCAGCCCGCAGACCACGGAACCACGCCCGCTCTCCCTCATGGCGACGCGACACGAACCCGAGCCCTACCGGCACCATCGGACACCAGCGTGCCGCTTCCGCCAGAACCCGCTCACGAGCTCTATCTCCGGATGGCCGGTCTCAACTGATTTCCCGTTCTGACAAAGAAAAGCCCGCCGGGATCGCTCCCGACGGGCTCTTTTATTCAATTAACAGCGAGGATTAGTCGTTGTTGCGGTTCTTCAGGGCTGCACCCAGGATGTCGCCGAGCGAAGCGCCAGAGTCGGACGAACCGAACTGAGCAACGGCCTCCTTCTCTTCTGCGATCTCGAGAGCCTTGATCGACAGCATGACCTTGCGGTCCTTCTTGGAGAAGTTGGTGACGCGGGCGTCGACAACCTGACCGACCGAGAAACGCTCCGGACGCTGATCGTCACGATCGCGGGCCAGGTCGTTGCGGCGGATGAAGGACGTGATGTCCTCGTGGTTGACCAGCTTCACTTCGATGCCGCCATCATTGGTGCCGATGACTTCGCACGAAACAACGGCGTTCTTGCGCAGGTCGCCGGAAGCGGCGGCGTCGCCGACTGCATCCTTGCCGAGCTGCTTGATGCCGAGCGAGATGCGTTCCTTCTCGACGTCGACGTCGAGAACGACGGCCTTGACCATGTCACCCTTGTTGAACTCCTCGATGACCTGTTCGCCCGGACGGTTCCAGTCGAGGTCAGAGAGGTGAACCATGCCGTCAACGTCGCCTTCGAGGCCGATGAACAGGCCGAATTCGGTCTTGTTCTTGACTTCGCCTTCGACTTCAGTGCCGGCCGGGTGGCTGAAGGCAAATGCCTGCCACGGGTTCTCGAGGGTCTGCTTGAGACCGAGCGAGATACGGCGCTTGGACGGATCGACTTCGAGAACGACGACGTCGACGTCCTGCGTGGTCGAAAGGATCTTGCCGGGATGAACGTTCTTCTTCGTCCAGGACATTTCCGAGATGTGGATCAGGCCTTCGATGCCCGGCTCCAGCTCGACGAATGCACCGTAGTCGGTGATGTTCGTGACGGTACCGGAGATCTTCTTGCCAACCGGGTACTTGGCAGCAATGCCATCCCACGGATCCGACTCGAGCTGCTTCATGCCGAGCGAGATGCGGTGGGTTTCCTGGTTGATACGGATGATCTGAACCTTGACCGACTGGCCGATGGACAGGATTTCCGAAGGATGGTTGACGCGGCGCCATGCCATGTCGGTGACGTGCAGCAGGCCGTCGATGCCGCCGAGGTCAACGAACGCACCGTAATCGGTGATGTTCTTGACGACGCCGTCAACAACCTGGCCTTCTTCGAGGTTCTGAACGATTTCAGAACGCTGCTCGGCGCGAGACTCTTCAAGAACCGTACGACGCGAGACAACGATGTTGCCGCGACGCTTGTCCATCTTGAGGATTTCGAAGGGCTGCGGGTTGTGCATCAGCGGAGTGACGTCGCGGATCGGACGGATGTCGACCTGCGAACGCGGAAGGAAGGCAACGGCGCCGTCGAGGTCAACCGTGAAGCCGCCCTTGACCTGGTTGAAGATGACGCCTTCAACGCGCTCGCCAGCTTCGAACTTGGCTTCGAGCTTGATCCAGCTTTCTTCGCGACGAGCCTTCTCGCGCGACAGAACAGCTTCGCCGAGAGCGTTTTCGATGCGCTCGACATAGACTTCGACTTCGTCGCCGACCTTGAGCGTGCCGTCCTTGGCGCGTGCACCGAATTCCTTCAGCGCGATGCGGCCTTCGACCTTGAGGCCGACGTCAACGATAGCGACGTCCTTTTCGATGGCCGTGATGATGCCCTTGGCAACATAGCCTTCGGCCAGATCGGTCTTGGCAAAGGATTCCTCGAGGAGGGCAGCAAAGTCCTCGCGCGACGGGGTAGAAACAGACATGAAATCTCCTAGTCGCATCCCACTGGATGCGTGAGCGCCGGGGGTTGGTGTTGATCTTGGCCGGCATCCGATCCGCTCTTTTCTGAAAGAGCAATCCGGCGCGGGGACTGGGTGTCGGCCATAAAGGCTCCGGCTTGGCCGGATCCTGGTCACTTCATTTCGTCAGGGCAGCGTCGATGATCGTCTTCGCCGCCAAGAATGCGGCCTCTATACTCATTTCGGAAGTATCTAGCAAGTGCGCGTCTTCAGCCGGTTTCAAAGGGCTGTCGGCCCGTCCCATGTCGCGCTCGTCCCTTGTCTTCACGTCTGAGAAGATTGCCTCGAAATTGGCCTCGAGACCTTTGGCGATGATTTCGTCATATCGCCGCCGCGCTCGCACCTCCGGCGAGGCGGTGACATAGAGCTTCACGGGCGCCTCTGGGCAGACCACGGTGCCGATATCCCGCCCGTCCAGCACCGTGCCGGGTGCGCGCTTCGAAAACGCCCTTTGCGCCTCGACCAGGGCCCGGCGAACGGCCGGCATCACCGCGATCTTTGAAGCCGCTTCCCCGATCTCGTGTGCCGAAAGAACGTCGCGATCGAGCCCTGCCAGTTCTACGGCAAGCGCCACGCGCTCGGCGACGCCTTCGTCGTCAAGTGGCAGCCCGGCGTCGAGAAGCGATTTGGCTGTCGCGCGATAGGTGAGGCCCGTGTCGAGATGATGAAAGCCATAGGTCTCCGCTATCCTTCTCGAGAGTGTCCCCTTGCCGGCGGCGGCCGGTCCGTCGATGGCGATGATCATTCGGCCCTCATTGTCTCTGCCTGTCATAGCATGGCTGATACAAATCTTGTGTCCCCTTGCCAAGCGAAGCATGCGGACCACGGTTGCCAAAATACCTGCGCAGATAGCCTTTGACAGGACCGTCTTCAGCGATTAAGGGGACCGACTACAGTTTGGCCGGCCTCGCGCCGGGCGCTTGGCGCATGCCCTTAATCTTCACGACTTCATGAGGCTTTGACAGTGGCGAAGGCAGAACTTGGAACGAAACGCACTTGCCCCGACACGGGCAAGAAATTCTACGACCTGAACAAGGACCCGATCGTGTCGCCGTACACGAACAAGTCCTGGCCGCTTTCCTATTTCGAGGAAACCTCGGTCGCAGCCATCATGGAGAAGGCTGAGGAAGAGGAAGTCGCCGAAGTCGATACCGAGAACACGGATGTCGAGCTCGTGTCCCTGGAGGACGCCGACGAGGCATCGGGTGACGACATCCCTGATATCGGCGACGACGACGTCGAGATCGATGGCGATGACGACGACACCTTCCTGGAAGCCGATGAAGACGATGACGACGATGACATGACCGGCCTGATCGGCGTCACCGGCGACGACGACGAAGTCTGATATTTCAAGGATTTCGAGCCCGGGCTTAAAAAAATGCCCGGGCTTTCATTTTTCGGCTTGCCATCTCCGACTACCGGAAGTATCAAGCCGCCACCCCGACGGAAGCGGTGCTTTCCAAGGGGTTCCCGGAGCCGGAATAAACCCGGTACCCTGATGGGGCTATAGCTCAGCTGGGAGAGCGCTTGCATGGCATGCAAGAGGTCAGCGGTTCGATCCCGCTTAGCTCCACCAAAATTCCCAGACATCATTTGTCAGATACTAACGGCACGACCGATTAATTTCCATGCGGCTGTTGCTGGGCTCAAATCACGCATTAAGCCCTATCCGCAAAGTCACCGCCGAAACAGTTCCACCCGTTCCCCGCCCTCCGAGAGGTCGATCTGGAACCAGTCGATAATCTTGCGGATGTCGAGCTTCACTTCGCCGTCGCGCAGCTTGAGATGCAGCTTATCCTCGCGGACTTCGACGGGAGTGCCGATATAGAGGCGATCGTTGCCAGAATCGTCCACAGTGTCGACGGCAAATCGCATGGGTGTGCTCCCGAAAAATTCAGAATTCGAATGATGACAGTGGCTTGTGGGTTTAGTAACGCCTCCTTGAGCGAAGCTGGCTTCGCGACAAGATTGTGACGGCACGATGGATGCCGGGTTGCTTGGCAGGGAGAATGCGCAGTGTTCGTCGTTTCCAAGATTTTCTGGAACCTGGTCCAGCCACTCTCCCTGGTCTTCCTGTTGGGCAGCCTGACACTCGTCCTGATCTGGATGCGGTGGGTTCGCATGGCGACTGCCGCTCTGTCTCTGTCGCTGATCGTGCTCTTCCTGACCCTGTACACCACGCTGGGCTCGCTCCTGCTGCAGGGCCTCGAAGCCCGTTTTCCGCGGCCGGCCGCGGACCCCGGGGAACTGGCCTGCATGATCGTTCTCGGCGGCGCCTTCGAGACGGAAGTGACGACCGCCCGCGGTGGCATGGATCTCAATCAGGCGGCGGATCGATTCGTCGAGGCGTTGCGCCTCGCGCTGCGCCACCCGCAGGCGAAAATCCTCGTGTCGGGCGGTGATGGGTCCCTGAGCGGCGCCTATGAGGGGGATGCTGCAGCCTCGATCCGCTTCTTCGAGGCATTCGGGATCGGGCGCAACCGATTGATCGCCGAGACGACATCGAGAAACACGGACGAAAACGCGCAGAACAGCCGTGAGCTTCTGGCCTCCAGTGGTCTGGGCCAATGCCTGCTGATCACCTCCGCCTTCCACATGCCGCGTTCCGTTGGTCTGTTCCGCAAGGCGGGGGTCGATGTGGCGGCCTGGCCGGTCGACTACCGCACGGCCGGCAACGTGTCCTTCGCGCTCGACTTCACCCAGCCGAGCCTGAATGCACAGCAAATGTCGACGGCGGTCAGGGAATGGGTGGGCTTGCTCGCCTACCGGGCGCTGGGTCGGATCGACGACGTCTTCCCCGCGCCGTGAGGACTATTACTTCTTCGAGATCGTCAGGAACTTGGTTCCACGAACCCGCACGGTCATGGCGCAGGGCTCCTCGCCCTCTTCGCGCTCGCAATAGCGGGGATGCATCTTCAAGACGAAGACCATGTTGCCGAAGCGTTTGATGAACTCATAGGTGTACATCTGTGCCGTGGCGATCATGAAATAACCGCCTTCCTTCACCTGCAGATAGAAATTGAACGGGCAGCCCTCGGCCGTGCAGTCGGGGCCTCGCACACCGTCGCAGACGATCTCGCTGCTATTGGTGACGAGGTCCTTGATGCCATCATTGTTGATGTCGATCCGGTCGATGAAGCCGCCGCCATATTGCACCGTGTCGCAGCGCTTGGCGTAATGGTTCTTCTCATAGATTTCAGGATCGGTCAGCAATTCCTGCTGGGCGACGGCGGGCGCGGTGATGAGCGCGGTCGCGGCCACGAGGAGAAGGAAGCGGAAGAGGAGGGTCACGGTCTGGACTCCGGAGCGCAATCTGTGCTGAACGATGGGGAAGTCTAGCGCCTGCGTCTTGCCTCACCCTTAACGGCGTGATCCAAATCTGGCCCGACTGAAGGCTCCAGCAAGGAAACCAGCCATGTCGTTCCTGTCTTACCTCGATTATGCCGGGATCGCTCTGTTTGCCGCGACAGGCGCGCTCACCGCGTCGCGCAAACAGCTCGACATGATCGGCTTCCTGTTCTTCGCGGTAGTGACGGGGCTCGGCGGTGGCACGGTTCGCGATATCGTGCTTGGGCGTGTGCCTGTCTTCTGGGTGCTCAACCCAGATTACATCCTCGTATGCTGCGCCATCGGGGTCCTCGTGTTTTTCACTGCGCATCTGGTCGAATCGCGCTACCGCCTGCTGATCTGGCTCGATGCGATCGGGCTCTCTGCCTATTGTGTCATGGGCGCCGTGAAAGGCCTGGCCGCGACAGGCTCGCCGACGATCGCCATCGTGACGGGCACGCTGACAGCGAGCCTTGGCGGTGTCTTGCGTGATCTGCTCGCCAACGAGCCATCGGTGCTGCTGCGTCCGGAGATCTACATCACCGCCGCCTTGGTAGGCGCGGCTATGTTCACGGCGGCAAACGAACTGGGAATGCCACTCTATGCAGCCTCGGTCATCGGGGCGTCGGCGGCCTTCATCATCCGCGGAGGGGCGCTGCATTTCGGCTGGACCTTCCCCACCTACAAGCACAAGCCTGGCCGCCATCCCGATGAGGTGATGTGAAGGGCAGGCGCGATGGTGAGGAAATTCAGCCCTGTTTGGGGCGCAGCCGGATCACGACGTCGACATGGGCAATTTCCATGCCCTCGGGTGCCGGTGGCAGATTGTCGATGCTGATATTATTGACCGGAATATCCAGCACCCTGTTCTCGCCTTCGACGAAAAAGTGATGATGGTCCGAGACATTGGTGTCGAAATAGGTCTTCGAGCTCTCGACGGCCAGCACCCGGATAAGGCCGGCCTCGGTGAACTGGTGCAGGGTGTTGTAGACCGTCGCCAGCGACACGGGGAAATCCGCGGCCAGTGCCTCGTCATGCAGCTCTTCGACCGTCAGATGGCGATCGCCCTTGGCAAACAGAAGACCGGCCAGCGCAATACGCTGCTTCGTCGGGCGAAGGCCCGAGCGGCGCAGTTTCAGTTCGATGCCCGTTTGGCAATTTGCCATCGTCAAAGACGCACTCCAGTCTCGCTGCGAAACACATCAGTGTTCGCAAGTGTCGATATAGCTGCAAAATCAGGGTGTTTCAATAGTTCTGCCACGCTTCGAGCCTGCACATCCCGAAGTTCGGCGGTTTTTTGATCTATCCGCTCTGGTGATGGTCTTTTCCTTCCTGTATGCGACCATGATATGAGAATGGGGCGCCCAAGGTCCCGGGCAAGCGGTGCAAGGCCTGCAGGGCTTCAATTTGCCGTCGTCTTGCTCTATTGGGTCCCGGACATGTGAAGCAGAGGGGGGAAGAAGAAGAACAATGGTTACGAGACAATCCAGCTACAACTACGATGAAATCCTCGCCTGCGGCCGTGGCGAACTGTTCGGCCCCGGCAATGCGCAGCTTCCCCTTCCGCCCATGCTGATGGTGCATCGGATCACGGACATCTCGGAAACCGGTGGTGAGTTCGACAAGGGCTATATCCGCGCGGCATACGACGTGCGTCCCGACGACTGGTATTTCCCCTGCCACTTCCAGGGCAATCCGATCATGCCGGGTTGCCTCGGCCTCGACGGCATGTGGCAGCTGACCGGTTTCTTCCTCGGTTGGCTGGGTGAACCCGGCCGCGGCATGGCGCTGTCGACGGGCGAAGTGAAGTTCAAGGGCATGGTACGCCCCGAGACCAAGCTCCTCGAATACGGCATCGACTTCAAGCGCGTCATGCGCGGTCGCCTCGTGCTTGGTACGGCGGACGGCTGGTTGAAGGCCGATGGCGAGACTATCTATCAGGCAACCGACCTGCGCGTCGGTCTGTCGAAGGACAAGGCGGCCTGAACCGGCCCTGTCCGTACCTTGAGTTCATGAAGAAGGTCTGAGAGATGAGACGGGTTGTAATATCGGGTCTGGGCATCGTGTCCTCCATCGGTGCCGATGCCGCCGAAGTCACCGCATCCTTGCGCGATGCCAAATCGGGCATCACCTTTTCTCCCGATTTCGCCGAGAATGGTTTCCGTTGCCAAGTCTGGGGTAAGCCGACGCTCGATCCGACCGAACTGGTCGATCGCCGTGCCATGCGTTTCCTCTCGCAGGGCGGCGCCTGGAACCATGTGGCGATGAAGCAGGCGATTGCCGATGCCGGCCTCGAAGAAGCAGACTATCAGCAGAACGAGCGCGTCGGCATCATCATGGGCTCCGGTGGTCCGTCGACCCGGCAGATCGTCGAAGCGGCCGATATCGTCCGCCAGAACAAGAGCCCGAAGCGCATCGGCCCGTTCGCCGTGCCGAAGGCCATGTCCTCGACGGCATCCGCCACGCTGGCCACCTGGTTCAAGCTTCATGGCGTCAACTATTCGATCTCGTCCGCCTGCTCGACCTCGGCCCATTGCATCGGCAATGCCTATGAAATGATCCAGTGGGGCAAGCAGGACATGGTCTTCGCCGGCGGCCACGAGGACCTGGACTGGTCCATGTCGAGCCTGTTCGACGCCATGGGAGCCATGTCGTCCAAGTACAACGACACGCCCTCGACCGCATCCCGCGCCTATGACGTCTCGCGTGACGGCTTCGTCATCGCCGGCGGTGCCGGCGTGCTGGTCCTGGAAGAACTCGAGCACGCCAAGGCTCGCGGCGCCAAGATCTACGCCGAAATCACCGGCTATGGTGCAACCTCCGACGGTTACGACATGGTCGCCCCGTCGGGCGAGGGCGCGATCCGCTGCATGCGCCAGGCACTTGCCACGGTCACCGGTGACGTCGATTACATCAACACCCACGGCACCTCGACGCCGGTGGGTGATAGCAAGGAAATCGGCGCGATCCGCGAAGTCTTCGGCGACAAGATCCCGCATATCCAGTCGACCAAGTCGCTGACAGGTCACTCGCTAGGTGCTGCCGGCGTCCAGGAATCGATCTACGGCCTCTTGATGATGCAGGAAAAGTTCATCGGCGAGAGCGCCCACATCACCGAACTCGACCCGGAATTCGAGGGCATGCCGATCGTGCGCAAGCGCATCGACAATGCCAAGATCGACACGGTCCTGTCGAACTCCTTCGGCTTCGGCGGCACCAATGCGACGCTGGTCTTCCAGCGCCACAACGGTTGATCGCAAGACGCCATACATGGAAAAAAAGCCTGGCGCGTTACCGCGCCAGGCGTTCATCCGAAGTGGTCCGCCAGCCGTGGGAGCACGGCTTACTTCGGTTGATGGGAATCGGTGTGATCAATGACGCCGATCAGCATGGCGAGGCTGACCGCATGCATCAGATTGCTTGCTTCGAGCTTTTCCTGAGCGCCAATGAGCGCCTGGTTCACTTCATCATCCGATAGAGCCAGCACGTTGGCTGCCTCGTCCGATCGCATGCCTTCGGCCACCAGCTGCAGACAGCGGATTTCCCGGTCGGATAGGGCCGGAAAAGAGGGATCCCTCCCGATGGCCCGTATGGTATCGGTCTTCATGATCAAATTTGCCGCAATGGAGATATGCCACCTGATCAACACATCAGATCGTCAAGCGGCGCAAATATCATTCTGATTGGCAGCAGTCGTTCACAGTAGACGACAAGCTTTTATCCCCGCACGCTAATCAAGCGGTCTGCAGCGCAACAAGCGGCTCTCATGTAGAATTAGGAACTTTCGAGCCACCATTGTCAAGTCGCCGATGGTTTACGCGGACTTGCGCTCCCGCACCTCTGTCGGCGTTGAACCGAACCAGCGCGTCACGGATCGGGTGAAGGCGCTGGGCGCTGAATAGCCCAGGCGATAGCAGATTTCCGAGATCGGCAGCTCGCTCTCGGTCAGCAGATTGAAGCTGACGTCCTTCCTGATCTGGTCCCGCAAGTCGATGAGGCTCGTCCCCTGCGCGGCCAGTCGCCTCTGGAAGGTCCTCTCCGAGAGCCCGAAATAGGGGGCGATTTCGGAGAGTGGATAGTCGTCGTCTGAAACGTGAAGAAGCAGGTACCGTCGAACCTGTTCGAGGAAATCTGCGGGCTTTTCCGGCAGGGCCGGTCTCAGGCTGCGACACTGGAGATCCATCAGCTCGAACAGACGTCGGTCGCCCGTGGGGTTTTGCGCGTCCAGAAAGCTGCGGGGAAAGTGAACGCAGTTCATACCAGCCGCGAAGCTTAACCTGCGCGACAGAAGCTGCCGGAAAGGCTGTGGATTGCGCGGCGGCTGCCGTTCCAGCTCGATCTCGATGCTGTCGCTGCTGGTGAGTTCCTTCGCTCGCTGCATGACAAGCCCCACGGACATGTCGACATACTGATCGCGCTTCACGATGATGGGCGCAAAGGTCCAAGCCAGATGTGCCCCGCGCTCGTCGATCGAAAGCCTGGAATAGCTGGTATGGGTCACATACTGGATGTGGTCGTCGAGGAACCGCACGAAGTCCAGCCCGGTCGGCGCTGCCATCAGACCGTAGCCGAAGGGACCGGTCGAGCCCGCCTCATAGCCCTTTATACTTGTAAGACCAAATGCCTCGTCATCGGCCAGCAACGCACAGGCCTCCAGAAGCCTGCAGAGGCGGTCGAGGCTGATCCGAGCTGTCAGGCTCTGAAACACCTCCGGATCGATGTCCAGTGCCTTGCAAATCGGCTTTACATCGATGCCATAGGACTGGGCGTGCTCGACCACCGCAGAGGCGAGGCCGGCTACGGTGGTCAATTCATCGGTGAGATTCCGAGGAGGCATTGGACCGCTGGCGCCAGAAGAGAAGCTGTTGGCGTCAGATGCTAAGCCAGCTGATGTCCTGAGTCGAGCGCCACGTAGTCTATGTTCGTACGTGGTCGGTCAGGATCACGCGTGCTCAGCGCTTTGCCCAGAGTACCTTGAAACGTGCATTCCGGCAGACTTCGCCATGCTGCTTGAAATGTGCACCCAGCACCGGCTCGTAGGGAAGTCCGCGATTGGCGACCATCAGCAGGTCCCCACCGCCGCGAAGCGCGTCCGCAGCCGTCTTGATCATCGCAGCGCCGATCGAGGGTTCTGCTGCGTGGCCTTCATGGAAAGGCGGGTTCATGATGACGAGGTCGTATTTTTCCTTTGGCGGCTCGCTGGCCAGATCCTGCCAGAAGAAGCGGGTCGTCAGATCAGGGCAATTCTTCGCCAGATTGCGCTTGGCGTGCTCCAGCGCCTCGTGGCTCGCCTCGAACAGGTCGATGCGATTGGTGCGCGGCGCAGCATTTGCGAGCATCACCGAAAGATAGCCCCAGCCTGCGCCGAAATCAGCCGCATTGCCGTTGAAGTCTGCCGGCAGCCGCGTCGCAAGCAGTTCCGACCCTTCGTCAGCATGGGCATGCGAGAACAGACCCGAGCGGGTCTCGAAACGGCCCTCGACCGTGACCGGCTTGGCGGCCAGAGTCGATACGAGTGCCGACGTGTCCTCGGGCACTGTGAACCAGACGACGACGCCGTGATATTTCGGCATGGATTCGGGCGAGAGGCCAAGGCGATCAAGCTGCTTGCGCAGCGGCAGGATTCCGTCTTCCTTGGCACCTGCGACCAGCACGGAACCGCCAGCCTTGACTCGCTTCAGCGCCTCGGCGACACGATCCTCGTTGACACCCTTGTGTTTGCCGCACAGGACGAGCGCGCCGTCGTAATCGTCACCCTCGACCGCGGGCAGCGGCTTCAGATGGCTGGCCTCGAGGCGCTTGAATTCGGGGCGGAAGTCCTGGATCGCCGTAAGCTCGGCTGCAAAGCCTTCAGGCTTGGAAAATCCCGCTTCCGCACCGAGGAACAGCCAGCGGCTTTCTGCAGCCGGCAGCGCGACAGCCTCGGTGACGAAGGGATGGAACAGGGTCTTCAGGCTTTCGCGGCTCATGGTTCGGTCTTCTTTCTCGGCGAACAAAAAAGGCGCGGAATTTCTCCCGCGCCTCGAATCGGGGACGACGTCCGCTTATTCAGCGGCTTCGCCATCCTTCTTATCGGCAGCGACTTCCTTGCCGGTCGTCTGGTCGACGGCCTTCATGGAGAGGCGAACCTTGCCGCGCTCGTCAAAGCCCATCAGCTTGACCCAGACCTTGTCGCCTTCCTTGACGACGTCGGAGGTCTTGGCAACGCGCTCGGAGGCGAGCTGCGAGATGTGCACGAGGCCGTCACGCGAACCGAAGAAGTTGACGAAGGCGCCGAAGTCGGCGGTCTTCACGACGGTACCTTCATAGATCACGCCGACTTCCGGCTCGGCAACGATCGAATGGATCCACTTGCGGGCAGCTTCGATTTCCTTGCCGGAGGCGGAGGCGATCTTCACGGTGCCATCGTCTTCGATGTTGATCTTGGCGCCGGTCTTTTCGACGATTTCGCGGATGACCTTGCCACCCGAACCGATGACTTCGCGGATCTTGTCGACCGGGATGTTCATCACTTCGATGCGCGGAGCGAATTCGCCGAGCTGGCCACGGCTTTCCGAAAGGGCGTTCGCCATTTCGTTCAGGATGTGCTTGCGGCCACCCTGCGCCTGGCCGAGTGCGACCTTCATGATCTCTTCGGTGATACCGGCGATCTTGATGTCCATCTGCAGCGAGGTGATGCCGTCGGCAGTACCCGCTACCTTGAAGTCCATGTCGCCGAGGTGGTCTTCGTCACCCAGGATGTCGGAGAGAACGGCGAAGCGTTCACCTTCGAGAATCAGACCCATGGCGATACCGGCAACCGGCTTGGCCAGCGGAACGCCGGCGTCCATCAGTGCGAGCGACGTGCCGCAGACGGTTGCCATCGAGGACGAGCCGTTCGACTCGGTGATCTCGGAGACGACGCGCAGCGTGTAGGGGAACTGGTCAGCCGACGGCAGCATCGGGCGGATAGCGCGCCATGCAAGCTTGCCATGGCCGATTTCGCGGCGGCCCGGGGAGCCCATGCGGCCGGTTTCACCGACCGAGTAGGGCGGGAAGTTGTAATGCAGCAGGAAGCGTTCCTTGTACATGCCGGTGAGCGAATCGACATACTGTTCGTCTTCGCCGGTGCCGAGCGTGGCCACAACGATCGCCTGGGTCTCGCCGCGGGTGAAGAGAGCCGAACCATGCGTACGCGGCAGGATACCGACTTCGGAGACGATCGCGCGAACGGTCGACAGGTCACGGCCGTCGATGCGGCTCTTGGTGTCGAGGATGTTCCAGCGAACGATCTTTGCCTGCAGGTGCTTGAAGACCGCACCGATGACTTCGTTCGGGTACTTCGGTTCTTCGCCTTCCGGGAAGAAGTGTGCCTTCACCTTGGCCTTCACGGCGTCGACGGCAGCATAACGATCAGCCTTCTGGGTGATCTTGTAGGCGGCGCGCAGTTCGGTCTCGGCGATCGAGAGCATTTCGGCTTCGAGAGCGGAATGATCTTCCGGTTCGAACTCGCGCGGCTCCTTGGCAGCCACTTCAGCGAGCTTGATGATCGCGTCGATGACCGGCTGGAAGCCCTTGTGGCCGAACATGACGGCGCCGAGCATGATGTCTTCGTTCAGTTCCTTGGCTTCCGACTCGACCATCAGGACGGCGTCCTGGGTGCCGGCGACAACGAGATCGAGCGTCGATTCGTCCATCTCGTCGAGATGCGGGTTCAGAACATATTCGCCGTTGATGTAGCCGACTCGTGCGCCGCCGACCGGGCCCATGAAGGGAACGCCGGAGAGCGTCAGCGCAGCCGAAGCGGCAACCATGGCAAGCACGTCCGGATCGTTCTCGAGGTCATGCTGGACGACGGTGACGACGACCTGGGTTTCGTTCTTGTAGCCTTCCGGGAAGAGCGGGCGGATCGGACGATCGATCAGGCGGGAAACCAGCGTTTCCTTCTCCGAAGGGCGACCTTCGCGCTTGAAATAGCCACCCGGAATCTTGCCGGCGGCATAGGTCTTTTCCTGGTAGTTGACGGTGAGCGGGAAGAAGTCCTGGCCGGGCTTCGCCGACTTGGCCGAAACGACGGTGGCGAGAACGACGGTTTCGCCGTAAGTGGCGAGAACGGCACCGTCGGCCTGGCGAGCGATCTTGCCGGTTTCCAGCTTTAGCGGGCGGCCTGCCCACTCGATTTCAACGCTGTGAACATCAAACATATCTTGTCCTTCATATGCAGGTCCGGGCCGCCGATGATCGGGGGCGCGCAGGCTCTGCAATGTGCTGACGCAATCACGGGCAAGACAGTGGGAGGCTTCAGAAACGGCCTTGGCCGGCAAAGGCATCCTCGAGGATGCGGAAGCGTCCAACAATCCTGCCCCATGACAGGTCATCGGTTGTCGTCGACAGATCCGGCCCATCCGGTCTGTCATTTGTTTCGTGCGATCGTCGCGCGAAACCGTGTCGCGGGTCTTATGGCCTCACCCGGAAAGGCAACCGGCGGACCTTCGCTAGCGAAGACCCGCCGGGAACTTGTTAGCGGCGGATGCCGAGGCTGGTGATCAGCTTCGTGTAACGGCCTTCGTCCTTCTTCTTCACGTAGTCAAGAAGCGAACGGCGGCTCGAAACCATGGTCAGAAGGCCACGACGCGAGTGGTTGTCCTTCTTGTGACCCTTGAAGTGTTCGGTCAGGTTATTGATCCGCTCGGTCAGGATCGCAACCTGGACTTCCGGCGAACCGGTGTCGCCTTCGTTGATCGCGTATTCCTTGATGAGCTCAGCCTTGCGCTCTGCAGTGATCGACATCGTAAATCCTTTCTGGATTACAGGAAACAGGGACGCCAAAGGCCGGGATGTCGTCCAGCATTGGCCGTGAATGCAGGCACCCGTAGGGCCAGCTGCCGCCGCCTATACTCTATTCCCTGATGAAAGGAAAGAGCAGGCGGCAGGAAGGGTTCAGGCGAAGACTCGGCGCGGATGAAACTCACCGCCCGCGATCTCACCGATCGCGATCAGCTTGCCGCCGGCAAGTGCGACCGCCTCCGGTTCGGCGACGGGCGCGTCGCGCCCGCGCAGGATGATCGGGTTGCCCATGCGCAGACGATGCGCCTGGTCATCGGTGATCCGCAGTTGCGGCAAGGCGGACAGCGCCTCGGCAGTATCGCCGAGGAAGGCGTCGAGAGCAGCCAACCGTTCATCGCGGTCTTCTATGGCTTCGAGCGCCACGAGCTCCGCGAGCGGCACCATCGTCTCTTCGGCAAACGGAGCCACGAATGTGCGGCGGAGCGAGGAGATATGTCCGTAGCAGCCGAGGTCGCGTCCGAAGTCGCGGGCGAGCGAGCGCACATAGGTACCCTTGCCGCATTCGACTTCGAAATGTGCCTTGTCGGCTTCGCAGTTCAAAAGCGTCAGCCTGTGAACCTCGACTTCACGCGAGGGAATCTCGACCGTCTCGCCGTCGCGGGCGAGGTCATAGGCACGTTCGCCGGCAATCTTGATTGCGGAGAACTGCGGCGGGATCTGGCTGATGGTCCCCACATAGTTCGGCAGCAGGGCACGAATGTCTTCCTCGGCCGGACGCTTGTCCGAGCTCTGTGTGACCTCTCCCTCGAGGTCATCCGTCGAACGCTCCTCGCCCCAGGTCACCGTGAACTCGTAGATCTTGCGCCCGTCCATGACGTAAGGAACGGTCTTGGTCGCATCGCCGAGCGCGATCGGCAGCATGCCGGACGCGAGAGGGTCGAGCGTGCCGGCATGCCCGGCCTTCTGGGCGTTGAACAGCCACTTGATCTTGCCGACGGCCTCGGTCGAGCCGAAATCGACCGGCTTGTCGAGGATGAGCCAGCCCGAAATCGGGCGGCCCTTGGGCTTTCTGGGTTTGGACATCTAGGTCTTTTCTCAGTCTTTGTCTTCGTCGGAGCCGAGATCGCGCTGGACCTCCGGCGAGCGCAGCAGCGCATCGATCTTCTGGTAGTTGTCGAAGCTTGTGTCGTCGCGGAAGCGTACTTCCGGCATGTATTTCATCTGCCGCAGCTGGCCGCCGATGCGCCCGCGGATAAACTTCGCATGCTTGTTCAGCGCCGCGATGACAGCGTCATGGTCGGACACGCCGAGCGGGGCCACATAGGCGGTCGCCATCTTGAGATCGGGCGACATGCGCACTTCCGAGACCGAGATGACAGTCTTCTCGATGAGGTCGTCATTGACCTCGCCACGCTGGAGCACCTGGGTGATGGCGGCACGCACCTGCTCGCCGACGCGCAGCATCCGCTGCGAAGGTGCCGATGAGGTTGGTTTGGTCATGGTTCAATTGCCTTTCGCATGAGGTATCCGGGGCTCTCGCCGCTCGCATCATGCCGTGAATTGCCGTTCATCCGACGATAGGTCGGAGATCACGATCACCATAAACAGCGAGCGCCGGAAGATCCGGCGCCCGAAGGGATCGTAGTTCGAAACGCCTGAGATCAGAGCGTACGCGTGATATGTTCCACGCGGAAGCACTCGATCGTGTCGCCGGCGCGGATGTCTTCGTAGTTCTCGAAGGCCATACCGCATTCCTGGCCCATCGGCACTTCGGCGACTTCGTCCTTGAAGCGCTTGAGCGTCTTGAGCTTGCCTTCGTGGATGACGACATTGTCGCGCAGCAGGCGAACGCCGGCACCACGCTCGACCTTGCCCTCGATAACACGGCAACCCGCGACCTTGCCGGTCTTGGTGATGTTGAACACCTCCAGGATCTCGGCATTGCCAAGGAAGGTTTCGCGACGCTCCGGAGAGAGCAGACCCGACATCGCTGCCTTCACGTCATCCACCAGATCGTAGATGATGTTGTAGTAGCGGATCTCGATGCCGGCACGCTCTGACGCGGTGCGAGCCTGGGCATTGGCGCGGACATTGAAGCCGATGATCGCGGCATTGGATGCCTCGGCGAGCGAGATATCCGATTCCGTGATGGCGCCCGCGCCCGAATGGACGATGCGAGCCCGCACCTCGTCGGTGCCAAGCTTGTCGAGGGCAGCCACGATGGCTTCCACGGAGCCCTGGACGTCGCCCTTGATGACCAGCGGGAATTCCTTGAAGCCGGTATTCTGCAGCTGGCTCATCATCTGTTCGAGCGAACCGCGCTGACCGGACTGGCGGGCAGCGGCCTTGTCGCGGGCCAGACGCTGACGATATTCGGAGATCTCGCGAGCGCGGCTCTCGTTCTCGACCACGGCAAACTTGTCGCCAGCAGCCGGTGTACCCGACAGGCCGAGGATTTCGACCGGCATGGCCGGACCCGCTTCCTTGACATGTTCGCCCTTGTCGTTGACCAGAGCACGCACACGGCCCCACTGATCACCGGCCACGATGATCTGGCCGGGCTTCAGCGTACCCTTCTGGACGAGAACGGTCGCAACCGCGCCTCGACCGCGGTCGAGCTGGGCTTCGATGACGGTCCCTTCGGCAGTCCGCGTCGGATCGGCCTTGAGGTCGAGGATTTCGGCCTGCAGCAGCACGGCTTCGAGCAGCTTGTCGAGGTTGAGCTTGTTCTTCGCCGAAACCTCGACGTCGAGCACTTCACCACCCATGGATTCCACGAAGACTTCGTGCTGCAGAAGCTGCTGGCGAACCTTGTCCGGGTTTGCCTCATGCTTGTCGATCTTGTTGATCGCCACGATGATCGGAACGCCGGCAGCCTTCGCATGGCTGATGGATTCGATCGTCTGCGGCATCACGCTGTCGTCGGCCGCAACCACAAGGATCGCAATGTCGGTCGCCTGGGCACCACGGGCACGCATCGCGGTAAACGCGGCGTGGCCGGGGGTGTCGATGAAGGTGATCTTCTGGCCGTTCTGCTCGACCTGGTAGGCACCGATATGCTGGGTGATGCCACCGGCTTCGCCCGACACGACCGAGGTCTTGCGGATGGCGTCGAGCAGCGAGGTCTTGCCGTGGTCGACGTGGCCCATGATGGTGACAACGGGCGGACGCGCCACCAGTTCGCCTTCGTCGTCCTTCACATTGAAGATACCTTCTTCAACGTCGGATTCCGAAACGCGCTTCACGGTGTGGCCGAATTCGGTGGCGATGAGTTCGGCAAGGTCGGCGTCGATGACGTCGCCCGGCTTCATCATCTGGCCTTCCTTCATCAGGTACTTGATGACGTCGACGGCGCGTTCGGACATGCGCTGCGACAGTTCCTGAATGGTGATGGTTTCCGGCAGGGTTACCTCGCGCATGACCTTTTCGCGGGTTTCCTGCATCTGGCTGCGGCGGAACTTCTCCTGCCGACGGCGCATGGCAGACAGCGAGCGACCGCGTGCGGTGCCGTCATCCTCGACATTGGCCGTGGTGACGGTCAGCTTGCCGCGACGACGGTCTTCTTCGACCTTCGGACGGGCAGGCACCTTGGCGACGACAGGCATGGCCACCTTGCCACGGCCGGGAATGGTCCGCGGAGAGGAACGGCTCTCTTCTTCGTCGTTGTTCTTGCGTCCACGCACGAAGCCCGGTGCGCCGGGTGCCGGAATGGCCGTACGGTTCACGGGAGCGGGTGCAGCAGCAGCCACTGGGGCAGCAGCAGGCTCGGCGACCACCTCGGGTTCCGGCTCCGGCTCGGGTTGCGGTTCGGCAGCGCGGCGTGCGGCCTCTTCGGCGGCAATCCGTGCGGCTTCTTCGGCTTCCGCCTTGCGGCGTGCCTCGTCGATCACACGCTGCTTGGCCTCTTCGACTTCGCGAACCTGGGCTTCGGCCAGTGCACGCCGGCGTGCTTCCATCTCGCCGGCCGACAGGTCGTGCAGCACGGCGCCGCGGGGACGTTCCTGCTGACGGGGCGGTTGCGAAGGCTGGGGACGCTGCGGCTGCTGGGGACGCTGCGGCTGCGGTGTCGGCTGATGCACACGCGTCGCGGCTGGAGCCGGCGCAGGCGCGGGCGCCGGGCGGGCGGCAGCAACGGGTGCCGTTGGCGCAGGAGCAGGGGCCTGCGCTGCGGGTGTTGCAATGGGAGTAATTGGCTTTTCGTCCAGCGGGCGGGTCGGGCGGCGTTTTACCGTCTCGACGACGACCGACTTCGTACGGCCGCGCCCCATGTCCTGGCGCACGGTACCCTGGCTCATCCCTGAGGGCTTCAAGGTGAGTGTCTTCTTCACGCCGATTGTCTTGTCGTCTTTGTTGTCGGTCATTCCGTTCCCGTTCCTTCGAGCGGGGCCGGATGCCGAGCATCAGGCCTCGCCGTTCACATACTGTCCTAAACCACGGAGGCCGACCTGTGCCGGTGACCGCGTCATTGTGATTTCGGGCCAGCGCCCGATACCTGCGGCGCGCGGCCGCGATAGGTTTCGAGCAGAGTTGCGCGCTTCACTACACCTTCACCTGCCTGCCCTGCAAGCACGCAAGCATGGATAAACGCATTCTGGCCCATCTGCTCTTCCAATTCCGCCCCGGTCAGAAGGTGGAAAGCGGGCACTTCCGCCTCCGCCCCCGTTCCGAGGTGCCAGGCCTTACGGGCCTGGTCGATCTTTCTCACGCCATCCGCTGCGGCATCCTGCGAATGGAACACCGCAATGGCTTCGCCGCTTCGTACCGCCGCCTCGACCTTCGCCGCTCCGGTGACAAACTGGCCGGCCTTCCGCGCCATGTTCATCATGCCGATCAGCTGCGCGACCAGAAGGCGCTCAACCACGGATCCGAGATCCGGATCCGCCTTCACATCTCGTTTCAGGGCCCGGGCGAAGAGTTTCTTCGCCACGGCCTTGTCGACGGCCTCCCGGTTGGGGCTGACCCAGCAGCCCCGGCCCGGAAGCGAGCGCTTCAGGTCCGGGACGATGGTCCCGTCCGGCGCTGCCACGAAACGCAGCAGCGTCTCGGGCGATCCGCTCTCGCGGGTGACGATGCACATCCGTCCGTTCGCTTCGGAAAGGTCGAAATCGTCCTCGACCTCTGTCGCGTCCGGCCTCTCGGCGCTCATCACGCTCCCTGCTCGGCTTCTTCGCCTTCGAGTTCGCCTTCGGCTTCAGCCTCGGCTTCGACCGCGAGGTCTTCCTCGGTGATCCAGCCGGCGGAAAGACGTGCCTGCACGATCATGGCCTCGGCTTCGGCACGCGAAATTTCAAACTTCGAGAACAAGCCCTCGAACTTCTTGGTTTCGCCGTCCTTGCGCTCGCTCCAGCCGACGAGATCGTCGGCTGCGCAGCCGGCAAAGTCCTCGATCGTCTTGATTCCGTCTTCGCCGAGCGCGACCATCATCTGTGAGGTCATGCCTTCGATCTGGCGGAGTTCGTCGGCAACGCCGAGTTCCTTGCGCTTCGCGTCCATCTCGGCCTCGATCTTCTCGAGGTATTCGCGGGCACGGGTCTGGATTTCCTGCGCCGTGTCTTCGTCGAAGCCGTCGATCGAAGCGATTTCGTCGAGATCGACGTAAGCCACTTCTTCGACCTGAGCGAAGCCTTCCGAGGCCAGCACCTGGCCGACCATTTCGTCGACGTCGAGCGCATCCATGAACAGGTTGGTGCGTTCGTTGAATTCCTTCTGGCGGCGCTCCGATTCCTCGGCTTCCGTCATGATGTCGATGTCCCAGCCGGTCAGCTGCGAGGCCAGACGTACGTTCTGACCGCGACGACCGATGGCGAGCGACAGCTGCTCGTCCGGAACCACCACTTCGATACGCTCAGCATCTTCGTCGAGAACGACCTTGGCGACTTCCGCCGGCTGCAGGGCGTTGACGATGAAGGAAGCCGGATCCTGGCTCCACGGGATGATGTCGATCTTTTCGCCCTGCAGTTCGCCGACGACGGCCTGAACGCGGGAACCGCGCATACCAACGCAGGCGCCGACCGGATCGATCGACGAGTCGTTCGAGATGACGGCGATCTTGGCGCGCGAACCCGGGTCACGGGCAACAGACTTGATCTGGATGATGCCGTCGTAGATTTCCGGAACTTCCATGGTGAACAGTTTCACCATGAACTGCGGATGGGTACGCGACAGGAAGATCTGCGGGCCACGCTGTTCGCGGCGCACGTCGTAGACATAGGCGCGAACACGGTCGCCGTAACGGAAGGCTTCGCGCGGGATCATCTCGTCACGACGGATGATGCCTTCGCCGCGGCCGAGATCGACGATGACGTTGCCGTATTCGACGCGCTTGACGGTGCCGTTGACGATTTCGCCGACGCGGTCCTTGAACTCGTCGAACTGGCGATCACGCTCGGCTTCGCGCACCTTCTGCACGATGACCTGCTTGGCCGACTGGGCAGCAATACGGCCAAAGTCCATCGGCGGCAGCGGATCGGCGATGTAGTCGCCGAGCTTGGCGTCGACATTGCGGTCGCGTGCCAGCTCGAGCGCGATCTGGGTCGCGTAATCCTCGACCTTCTCGACCACTTCGAGAAGACGCTGAAGGCGAATTTCGCCGGTCTTCGAGTTGATGTCGGCGCGAATGTTGGTTTCGCTACCGTAGCGCGAACGGGCAGCCTTCTGGATCGCGTCGGCCATCGCGGCGAGCACGATTTCGCGGTCGATCACCTTTTCACGGGCAACGGCATCTGCAATCTGCAAGAGCTCGAGCCGGTTAGCGCTGACTGCCATTGTCTTTGGTCTCCGTCTTCACGCCCGGGCATCGGCCGCGGGCTATAGGTCAAACGTTATTCTTCGCTGTCGTCTTCGTCGTTCTGGTTCGCGGCCTGCGCCTTGGCGAGCTTGTCGGCGCGCAGCGCGTCACGGATCAGATCGTCCGTCAGAATGAGCTTTGCCTCGGCGAGCGTGTTGAAGGGGATCGTCACCTTCGGCTCCTCGCCATACGCCACCTGGTCACGCTCCAGGGTGAAACCGTCTTGGGTCACGTCCGTGATCTTGCCCCGGAAGCGCTTGCGGTTGTCGACCAGGATCGACGTCTCGCACTTCACGATATGGCCCTGCCAACGGCTGAAGTCTGACTTCCGAACCATCGGGCGGTCAATGCCCGGCGACGACACTTCGAGGTGATAAGCTTTGTCGACCGGATCCTCGACGTCGAGCACGGGCGACACTGCCATCGAAACGGCCTCGCAACCTTCGACATCCATCGTGCCGTCGGTGCGTTCCGCCATGATCTGCAGCGTCATTCCGTTTTGGTTCATCATACGGACGCGAACCAGCTTGAAATCCATCGCGACGAGCACGGGCTCGATAATGTCTGCGATACGACGGTCAAGGCCCGTCTCGGTGATGATCCGTGCTTCGCCGGGTTCCGGCTTCGGCATGTCTTCGGACAATCGTTTTACTCCCGATTGGCTGGGATCGCCAATAAAAAAGAGCGGGTCCTTCCGGGCCCACCCTTCATCTGTCGATCAAGAATTTGAAGCCCATATACGCGACCGGCCCGGCTTTTGCAAGCTTTTCGCGGTGAGGCCAAAACAAACTTGCCATTCATGCGTTGGGCAAGGCAAGGTCGTGCCCACCACGGTCGTCTCCGAGGCGTCGTCGTGTCCTGAAAAGTTGAGACATGTCCACACACGAACGTCGTTCTCCGCTTCTGCCTCTGCGCAATGAAGCTTATCGCCGGATCTGGCTCGCCAGCATTTCGTCCAATCTCGGTGGCCTGATCCAGGGTGTCGGCGCCGCCTGGATGATGGCGTCCATCTCCACCTCGGAGAACATGGTGGCGCTCGTGCAGGCATCGAACACCGGCCCGATCATGCTGCTTTCGCTGGTGGCCGGCGCCATCGCCGACAGCTTTGATCGACGCCGCGTCATGATCGCCGCGCAGCTCTTCATGATAACGGTCTCGGCCATTCTGACACTTTTCGCCTTGCTTGATCTTATCACGCCCTGGGCGCTGCTCGCATTCACATTTCTGATCGGCTGCGGCACCGCACTCAACAATCCGGCCTGGCAGGCCTCCGTCGGCGACATTGTCCCGAGGGCAGATCTTCCAGCGGCGGTCTCGCTCAACAGCATGGGCTTCAACATCACCCGCAGTGTCGGCCCCGCCATCGGGGGCATGATTGTCGCCGTCGCCGGTGCTGCCGCCGCCTTTGCCGCCAACACGATCTCCTATATCGCCATCATCTACGCACTCTTCCGCTGGCGACCGGACATCCCGAAGAACCCACTGCCGCGCGAGCAGCTCGGCTCTGCCATCGCCGCGGGCCTGCGCTATGTCGCCATGTCGCCCAATCTCGGCAAGGTGCTCTTCCGCGGCTTCGTCTTCGGCCTCACGGCAACCGCGATCCTCTCCCTCCTGCCGATCGTCGCACGCGATCAGCTCTCCGGCGGTCCACTCACGTTCGGCGGCCTGCTCGGCGGTTTCGGGCTCGGCGCCATCGTCGGCGCCCTGTCCAATCAGCGCATGAGGGAACTGCTGTCGAGTGAAGACATCGTCCGCGCCGCTTTTGCCGGATTTGCAGTGGCAGCCGGCGTCACGGGCATCAGCACCTCGGTCTGGATCACGGCGCTGGCCCTGATGGTTGCCGGTGCCTGCTGGGTGCTGGCGCTGTCGTTGTTCAACACGGTCGTTCAGCTCTCCGCTCCCCGCTGGGTCGTAGGGCGCGCGCTATCGCTCTACCAGACGGCCACCTTCGGCGGCATGGCCACAGGCAGCTGGCTCTGGGGTAGCGTTGCCGAAAACTATGGCTCCGGCCAGGCGCTGGTGGCATCCAGCCTCTTGATGATGGTGGGCGTGTTTATCGGCTTCATCCTGCCGATGCCGGCTTTCGCCACCCTCGACCTCGATCCGCTCAACCGTTTCAACGAGCCGTCCCTGAAGCTCGACATCCGCCCGCGCAGTGGCCCGATCGTCATCCATGTCGATTTCGAAATCAGGGATGAGGATGTGCCGGAATTCCTGAGGGTCATGGTCGAGCGTCGCCGCATCCGTCTGCGCGACGGCGCGCGAAACTGGGCGCTGATGCGTGATCTGGAGAACCCCGACATCTGGACGGAAACCTATCATGTGCCGACCTGGGTCGACTATGTCCGCCACAACCAGCGCCGCACCAAGGCCGATGCCGAGATCACCGACCGATTGCTGGAACTGCATCGTGGAGACCGGCCGCCCAAGGTGCACAGGATGATCGAGCGCCAGGCGATCCCACCGGCTGACGACGTCTTCCACCAGTCACATATCGACCATCACTGATGGCGGCTATCAGCGCAGCTTGGCCTTCAGATCCGCACTCGGATAGCAGGTGGGTTTCATGCCGTTCTTGGCCTGCCATTCACCCAGCGACCGTCGCGTCTTGAAGCCGGGCAGACCATCCACCTTGCCCACATCATAGCCCTGCGCCACCAGTGCCTGCTGCATGGCCAGAACGTCGGAGCGCAGCATCTTGCCGACATCGCCCCAGGACGCCTTGAACACCCCGCCGCCGCTCCCGATCCGGTCGGCAAGATTGCCGATGAACAGCGCATAGAGGTCGGAATTGTTGTATTCCTTGAGCACGTAGAAATTCGGCGTGACCAGGAATTCCGGACCATAGGTCCCGGCCGGCACCAGCATCATCGCCGACTGCGACGCCTCCGACGAGGGAAATGCCCGACCGGAGATCCGCGCGAGCCCGCCGTTCGCCCAGGCCGAAACCGCCTTGGCTCGGTCAGGCCCTTCCTGAGCACAGGAAACACCGTCGGGAATGGTGATTTCGTAGCCCCAGTCACGGCCTCGCTGCCAGCCGCTCTTCAACAGATAGTTGGCTATGGATGCCAGCGTGTCCGGCACCGAATTCCAGATGTCGCGTTTGCCGTCGCCGTCGAAATCGACGGCGTATTTCAGGTAGCTTCCCGGCATGAACTGCGGCTGTCCCAAAGCACCAGCCCAGGAGCCCATCAGCCGGTCGGCACTGACATCTCCGCTTTCGACGATATGCAGCGCCGAAATCAGCTCCTGCTGGAACATCGGCTTGCGCGTCGACATGAAGGCCTTGGTCGCCAGCACGTCGATGGCGGAATGCGGAAGCTTGGCGCGCCCATAGCCGGACTCGCGCCCCCAGATGGCGACGATGATTGAACCCGGAACCCCATAGGTCGCTTCCACCTTGCGCAGCGTCGACGCATGCTGGCTCGCAAGGGTCCGGCCGGTCGCGGCAAGCGCCTGCAGGCGCTTCTCGTTGAAATAGGAGGACGGCGAGCTGAACTCTGCCTGGCTCTGCGTCCGCTCTTTCGGGGGCTCCGTACCGGGCGGCACGAGATCCGGCAATTCCCAGTCTAGCCGAACGTTTTCAAGCGTCCGGTCGTATATCTCCTTGCTGATCCCGCCTTTCTGAGCCGCAAGCCATAGGTCGCTTGCGATCCATTGACGAAACTGTGCTTCGACGGCGCTGCGCGAAGCGGCTGAAGCTGGCGCGGCAAAACTCCCGGCCAGCACCAGGGAAACGGTGGTCATCATCAAGCGAAGTGGCTTGCAAATTCGTGCCATCGATGTTTCCTCCCGGAATGTCCGTCAGATCGCAGTACGGGCTCTGATCGCGGCCGACAAAGTTCCCTCGTCCAGATAGTCGAGTTCGCCACCGACAGGCACGCCATGGGCGAGCCGCGTGATCTTCACCTCGAGCCCCGCCAGATGGTCAGTTATATAGTGTGCTGTGGTCTGCCCCTCGACCGTCGCATTGACCGCGATGATGATCTCGCGGATCCCGCCCTTGGCCACCCGGTCGATCAGCCCCTTGATGTTGAGGTCGTCAGGTCCGATCCCGTCTAGCGGCGACAAAGTTCCGCCCAGCACGTGATAGGCGGCATTCATCGCGCCCGCGCGCTCCAATGCCCAGAGGTCGGAGACATCCTCGACGACGATGATCACGGATTGGTCGCGAGCCACGTCAGTGCAGACGGTGCAGGGATCGACGGTATCGACATTGCCGCAGCAGGAACAGATCTTCACCTTGTCATAGGCCTCGCCCATGGCGTGGCCGAGCGGTCCCAGAAGCTGATCCTTCTTCTTGATCAGGTGCAGCGCCGCACGCCGGGCCGAGCGGGGTCCGAGCCCCGGCACCTTCGCCAGCAGCTGGATGAGTTTCTCGATTTCGGGGCCGGTGACTCGTTTTGCCATGGCGGCGTTTCTAGCCCATATAGACGGGAAACGGAATCGCCGAACGGATGCCCGACATGAAAATCCTCGCTGTCTGCCTCGGTCGCCCCGAAATCCTGCCCGGCAAGAAATACAAGACTGGCATCAACAAGCTCGCCATCCAGGGCCCGATCATGGTGGATGCCGAAGGGCTCGTAGGAGACGCGATCCTCAACCGCAAGCATCACGGCGGCGTCGATCAAGCGGTATACATCGAGGGATCGATCGATCTCGACTGGTGGCGGGCCGAACTAGGCCGCGATCTTCCCCACGGTACCTTCGGAGAGAACTTGGTGATCGCGGGACTTGAAAGCGCCATGCTGGCTGCCGGCGACAGGCTCGCCATCGGCGAGGTTCTCCTCGAAATCACCTCCGCCCGCATGCCCTGCGCGACCTTTGCCGCAAAAATGGATGATCCGACCATTGTCAAACGTTACACGCGGGCCGCCCGCCCGGGCGCCTATGCGCGCGTGCTTCAGGGCGGCATGGTCGAAGCGGGTCAGCCTGTCGAGTTCATCCCCTGGTCCGGCGACCGCGTGACCATGCGCGAGATGATGGCGACCTTCGGCCGTAGGCTGAGCGAGGCCGATCGCGCCCGCTATCTTGCCGCCCCCGTCCACTACAAGGTCAGGGATGCGATCACCGCCGGAGAGATGTGAGTTTCAACTAAGGTCTCAAAGCAATCTGGCTTTACCCGATCCCAGCTTCTCGCCATGATGCCGCCCCGCATGGGAGGGGTGATGGAACCGAGGCAAACAGAGCTGACCGCAGCCGACGGCGTTCGGTTGACCGGCCATTGGTGGGGGCACACCGGACCCGGGCCATCTGCAACCGTCATCATCAATCCGGCGACCGGTGTCCACGCCCGCTATTACCACCGCTATGCCGCCTACCTCGCGGGGAATGGGTTTTCCGTCCTCACCTATGATTATCGTGGCATTGGCCTATCGCGTCCCGCAAGCCTTGATGGCTCGACCTTCACGTGGCGCCAGTGGGGGGAGCAGGATTTCGATGCAGCTCTGCGTCACGCACTCCAGGAGGACGAGGCCGGGCGCGTGCTCGTTGTCGGCCATAGCATCGGCGGTTTCCTGCCGGGTTACTCACCCGCGGTCGGCCGCGTCTCGGCGATGCTCTCTGTCGGCGGTCAATTCGGCTATTGGGGGGATTATCTGCCGGCGCGTCGCCTGTCGCTCTTCCTCAAATGGCATGTCGCCATGCCCGCGATCACGCTCGCGCTCGGCCATTTCCCCGGCAAGCGCCTGGGTTGGCTCGAAGATCTGCCGAAAGGCGTCGCCTTCGGCTGGGGACTGCAGCAGGGCAGGGCGGAGCAGGGCTTGTCTCAGGAGGCAGCTGAAGTCATGCGGGACCGGTTCGCAACCGCAACCGCCCCGATCCTCTGCGTCACCATGTCGGATGATGAATTCGCCACGCCGAAGGCGATAAGCCGCGCCATGCGCTACTACCGCCGCTCGCCTGTGACCAAAGTGCTCCTTGCACCACAAGATCTGGGTTTTGCCAGCGTCGGCCATTTCGACCTTTTTCACGGACGTCACCAGGAAGGCTTCTGGCGCCAGAGCCTGGATTTCCTGCGCGACGGGGAAAACCCTTGGGAAAATCGGGTCTATCCCTGACAGACCCGATCGCCGTCGATCAAAACGGGAACTTCATCCCCGGCGGCAAGGGAATGCCAGCGGTGACCGAGGCCATCTTCTCCTGGGTCTGCGATTCGACCTTGTCCTTGGCGTCCTTGTGAGCGGCAACTATCAGGTCTTCGAGGATCTCGACATCGTCTTCCTTGAACAGCGAAGGGTCGATCTTGATGCTGCGCATCTCGCCCTTACCGGTCAGAACCACTGTGACCATGCCACCGCCGGACTTGCCTTCGATTTCGAGTGCGGCGATTTCCGCCTGCATCTTCTCCATCTTCGACTGCATTTCCTTGACCTTGCCCATCATGCCCATGATGTCGCGCATCGTCGTCTCCTTGGATTGTTGTCGTTTTCGGCTGGAGGCCCGTGGCCTCAGAATTCGATGTCGTCACCGGGCAGGATGTCGCCCTCGGCGGATTCCGCCACAGCGGGTGGTGCCGCAACGCCGTCGTCGTCCTCGACCGCTACCGCCTTGATGCGGACGTCGGTGACCTTCGCGCCCGGGAAACGGGCGAGGATCGCTGCCACGTCAGGATCCTGCCGCGCATCGACAAGCCGTGCTTCGCGGGTCGTTTTCTCGACCTCGACCAGCGTCGGTGCGCCCGCTTCGTTGGACAGCGTCACCCACCAGGTGATGCCGGTCCACTCGGTGAGCTTCATCTTCAGCTCGTTGACGATGCCAGGCGGGCATTGCGCTTCGAGGCGAACTTCCAGCCGGCCCGGCTCGATCTTCACCAGATGCACGAACTGGCGCAGTTGCGCGCGCAGCACTGGCGCGCGGTTCTTGGTGCAGAGATCGGCGATATCGTCGAGCGTCTCGACCCGTATTCCGGGGATCGGCACTTCCTCGACCTTCGCTTCGCGGCGTTCCGTCGCTTGCGGCAAAGCATCGCCGGCTGGCACGCTCTGCAAATGCGAAACCGGTTGGCTCATCGCCGGGCGCGGGGCGCTGTCCTGCGAAGGTTGGCCAACGGCTTGCACCCGCATGGCCATCGAGGCGCCACCACCACCGCCGTTCGGACGGGGTGCGGGTGGCCCGCGCTCCGCTCCGCCGTCACCATTGGACAGCTCGAGCAGGCGTCGCGCCGCATCTTCAGGCGAGGGCAGATGCGCCGCATGAGCAAGCCGTATCAGCACCATCTCGGCAGCCCCTGCCGGTCGCGACGACGCTTCCGCTTCCGGGATGCCTTTGAGCAGCATCTGCCACATGCGCGACAGGGTCGTGACCGCCACGCTGTCGGCGAATTCGCTACCCCGCACCCGTTCCACTTCGGAAAGCGAAGGATCCTGTGCGGCAGAAGGAATGTATTTGAGCCTGGTCACGAGATGGGTGAAGTCGGCGAGATCGGTCAGAACCACCGTCGGGTTCGCACCTGCCTCATACTGGCTGCCGAATTCGGAAAGGGCGGCCGCTACGTCGCCGCGCACCACATGGTCAAAGAGATCGACGATGCGCGCCCGGTCGGCAAGGCCCAGCATGGCGCGTACGGCATCGGCATGCACCACGCCGCTGCCATGCGCGATCGCCTGGTCGAGCAGCGAGAGACCGTCACGCGCCGAGCCTTCGGCAGCGCGCGCGATCATCGAAAGCGCCTCTTCCTCGGCCTCGATGCATTCTTTGGACGCGATTGTCGAGAACAGCCCGACGAGATCGCCCGCACTGATCCGGCGCAGGTCGAAGCGCTGGCAGCGGGAAAGGACGGTGATCGGAACCTTGCGGATTTCGGTCGTCGCGAAGATGAATTTCACATGCTCGGGCGGCTCTTCGAGCGTCTTCAGCAGCCCGTTGAAGGCCGCCGTCGAGAGCATATGCACTTCGTCGATGATGTAAACTTTGTAGCGCGCCGATACCGGCCGATAGCGCACCTGCTCGATGATCTCTCTGATGTCGTCGATACCGGTATGCGAGGCCGCATCCATTTCGATCACGTCGACATGCCGGCCTTCCATGATCGCCTGGCAATGCTCGCCGGGAATGCGAAGGTCGATCGTCGGCTTGTCGATCTCAGGCGTCTTGTAGTTGAGCGCGCGCGCCAGAATGCGGGCCGTGGTCGTCTTGCCCACCCCGCGCACACCGGTGAGCATATAGGCCTGGGCGATACGTCCGGTCTCGAACGCATTGGTCAGCGTCCGCACCATCGGCTCCTGGCCGACCATCAGGTCGGTGAAATCCTTGGGGCGATATTTGCGGGCGAGAACGCGGTAGCCGCCGGGGGCGGGCTTGGCCTCTGCAGTGGGCTCCAATTCGCTCATCGCGCTGCCAGCTTCCCCGTTCGCCCGCGGCCGGGCATGGCACGGCCCGTGTTGGAAACAGGGGCCGGGAATGAAGATGAGGTGGGAGGCTGGCACGATGACCCGTGCCGTGCTCGTTGGGGCTGCTTCCTTCCGGACCTGACCCGGTTGGCGAGTGGCTCGTCCACCACCAACCTCCCGAGGAGACATATCGGCAATTACGTCGCCAAATGCAAGCCAAGCGCCGAAAAAACTGCTAGCGTGAGAAAAAACCAGGCGGGAGAAACACCGTGCAGCCATTTGCCCTCGATCACCGACTCGCAAAGGACAGCGAGTCGATCCTGAAGCTCGGTCTTTGCGACCTGCGGCTGGCACGGGACAGCCGCTGGCCCTGGCTGATTCTGGTGCCGCAGCGACCCGACGTCAGCGAGGTTTTTGATCTCACGCCGCTCGATCAGGCCATGCTAACCTTTGAGCAGGTCACAGTCGGCGCGTCCTTGAAGATGGTGACAGGCGCCGACAAGATCAACATCGCGGCGATCGGCAATATCGTTCGCCAGCTTCACGTCCATGTCGTCGCACGCACGGAGAATGACCCCAACTGGCCCGGCCCGATCTGGGGTTTTGGCCAGTCAGTCCCCTATGAGGAAAAGGCCTATGAGGCCATGAAGCACAGGATACTTGAAGCATTCCAATGAAGAATTCGATTTTCCTCAACCGTGCCCCCCATCTCGAACCCAGCGAACTCACGGCCTTCTCGGGCAACACGCTCGACCGCGACAGCGAACACCGGGACGAGACCTCGCTTGAAAAAGCGCTGAAGGTCGAGGGCACCCATATCCTCGCCTTCTCCGGTACCCAGCTGGTGCTGAAGCATGACGGCCAGGTGCTCGATCCGCTGTTTGCCCCTTACGAACTCGCCGAACTGCAGCCGAACTTCGACGACGCAATCCTGCTCGGCCATCAGGCATCGGGCGAGCCGCGCCTCGCCGTGCCCGTCAATGTCGCGCCGGAAGCGCTGGCCGCCCACTACAAGCCCGCCGATCCGCGTGCGCTCTTCCGCGACGCCCTCGTCGGTGACGAACTGCTCGGGGAAGTCGCCCAGGCGCTCAGCCTCCTGCGGTGGAATGCCGACAACCGCTTCTGCGGTCGCTGTGGCGGCGCGATGGAAACCCTCATCGGCGGCTACAAGCGCAAATGCACCGCCTGCAGCCACGAGATCTTCCCGCGCACCGATCCCGTCGCCATCATGCTGATCGTCGACGAGAAGAAGGATCGGTGCCTGATGGGCCGCAGCCCGCGCTTTCCGACGGGCATGTATTCCTCGCTTGCCGGCTTCGTCGAGCCGGGCGAGACCATTGAAAACGCCGTGCGACGCGAGACGCGAGAAGAGTCGGGCATCACCGTCGGCCGTGTCCGTTATCACGCCTCGCAGCCCTGGCCGATGCCGCACCAGCTGATGATCGGCTGTTACGGCGAGGCGATGAACTTCGACATTGCTTTCGACACGACCGAGCTTGAGGATTGCCGCTGGTTCACCCGAGACGAGATCGGCCGAATGTTGTCGGAGGGGTCGTTCGACGGACGGTCACTACCGATCAACGGCACGATCGCCCGCAGGCTGATCGAAGACTGGTTCGAGTGGCGGCACTGAGCCGCCATTCGTCAGGTCAGAGCTTCCCCCGCATCGCATGCGCCTTGTAAACGCCGAGAATGCGCACCTTCTCCGAGAAGAAGCGCAGCTCTTCCAGCGCTCGCCGTACCGGTGCATCGTCCGGATGCCCCTCGATATCGGCATAGAACTGCGTCGCCGTGAACTTGCCGCCGATCTGGTAGCTTTCCAGCTTGGTCATGTTCACCCCGTTCGTCGCAAAGCCGCCCATCGCCTTGTAGAGGGCTGCTGGAATGTTGCGCACGTTAAACACGAAGGTGGTGATGAACAGTTCGTCGGTGGTCGAACGCTTCTGGTCGTCCTCGTCGCGCGCCAGCACGACGAAGCGGGTGACGTTGTTTTCCGAATCCTCGACATTTTCGGCGATGATGTCGAGCCCGTAGAGCGGCGCGGCGAGCCGGGGGGCAAGGGCCGCCATCGTGCGGTCGCCCTTTTCGGCAACCAGCTTGGCAGCCCCTGCCGTATCGCCGGCGACCACGGCCTTCCAGCCATGGCTGCGGATGATCTTGCGGCATTGGCCGAGCGCATGGATGTGGCTGTGCACCGTGCGGATCTCGTCGAGCTTCACGCCCGGCAGCACCATCAGCTGGAACCGGATCGGCATGAAATATTCACCCACGATATGCAGGCGTGACAGCGGCAGCAGGTAGTGGATGTCGGCAACCCGACCGGCCAGCGTGTTTTCGATCGGGATCATCGCCAGATCGGCATCCCCGTTTTCCAGCGCGACGAAGGCATCCTCGAATGTCGGGCAGGGCAGGGGCTCCATGTCCGGAAACATGTCGCGGCAGGCCATGTCGGAATTTGCGCCGTAGTCGCCCTGGAATGATATCTTGTTTGTCGGTGCCAAGGGATTAATGTCCTGCATTGGAGGAAGCGGAGAGAATGCGGCGGGCCTTTTCGAGATCGGCAGGCGTATCCACGCCCAGCGGCACGGTCTTCACCACTTGGACGTCGATGCGCATTCCGGCTTCGAGCGCGCGAAGCTGTTCGAGCGATTCGCGCCTCTCGAGCGTCGACGGTGAAAGCGAAACGAAGCGCTCGAGCGCGTGGCGGCGATAGGCGTAGAGCCCGATATGGTGATAGAGCGGCCCGGCCCCATGCGGTGCTGTCGCACGGGTAAAGTAGAGCGCCCGAAGCCTGTCGGACGAAAGCGGCGCGCCTACGACCTTCACCACGTTGGGATTGGTCTTTTCCTGCTCGTCTTCGATCTCGACAGTCAGCGTCGCGATATCGACCTGTGGGTCTTCGAGCGGCCTAAGTGCCGCACGAATGGTCTGCGGGTCGATGGTCGGCAGGTCGCCCTGCACATTGATGACGATTTCTGCCTGTCCGTCCGGATCGACCTTTGTCAGGGCCTCGAAGATCCGGTCGGATCCGGACTGATGGTCGGCCCGCGTCATCACCACCTCGAACCCGGCGGCCGCGACCGCATCGAACACCTTGATGTCGTCGACGGCGACGATGATTCGCCCGACATCGGCCTCCTGAGCCCGTTTTGCCACCTGCACGATCATCGGAAGGCCGGCGATATCGGCCAGCGGCTTGCCTGGAAGTCGGGTGGATGCCATGCGGGCCGGGATCAGGACTAAGGTTTTGGCAGTTATGCCTTCATTCATCGCCGTAACCCCTTCAAATCACCGCACAGAAGTGTCAAATAGTCCCAGTTGCGGGACCATAATCGTGTTGCAAGTCTTATGCAAAAGACATAGGTTCCGCGCGATTTCAAGATCGTCCGGTTGCTGATCGGCTGGCTGCATGGGGAGCTTTGCAGATGAATTCTAATATGAACATGGCCGTAGGCGCGTTTCTTGGCACCGTCTTCGTCCTGATGTCCGTGTCGATTGCCTCGGAAGGGATTTTCCATTCGGAAACCCCGGAGAAGGAAGGCTTCGCCATCGTCGCGGAAGAAGCTGCACCCGCGGACGCAGCGCCGGAAGTGGAAGCCACGCCCATCGCCGTGCTTCTCGCCAGCGCTGATGCGACCGCAGGTGAAGCCGTCTTCAAGAAGTGTGCGAGCTGTCACACCGTCGACAAGGGCGGCGCCAACAAAGTTGGCCCGAACCTCTATGGCCTTGTCGACCGCCCGATCGCTTCGCATGAAGGCTTCAGCTACTCGGCTGCCATGACCGAATTCGCTCAGGGCGGCTCTGTGCTCTGGACCTGGGATCATCTGAACGAATTCCTGCTCGCGCCGAAGCAGCACATCCCTGGCACCGCGATGGGTTTCGCCGGCGTCAAGAAGGACGACGAACGCGCCAACCTGATCATGTACCTGCACACCATGGCGGACAGCCCGGTTGCGCTGCCGACGCCTGACGCAGCGCCCGCCGATGCAGCAGCCACACCCGCAGATGCAGCACCGGCGGATGCCACTGCGGCCCCCGCTGATGCGCCGGCAGAGGCGCCCGCTGAAGAGGCTCCTGCCGCCCCGGCAGACACTGCGCCTGCAGCACCGGCAGAAACAGCGCCGGCCGAGCCCGCGCCGGCCCAGCCGACAACGCCCTGATCGCCATAGACCGATCGTTCGGATATGGATCACTCCTACGCCCGGCCCTCGCGGTCGGGCGTTTTCTATTCGGACTGTCAGAGCAGAAGCAGCGCCCAGAGCGAGACCGTCACCACGCCTGCAGCGGTGGAAAGCGTGATCACCGATGCCGCCAGGCCCTGACCGACACCGAAGCGGCTTGCGATCAGCCAGGCATTGATGCCTGTCGGTACTGACGACGTCAGCACGAGCGCTGCCGTCCATTGTGGCGAAAGCCCCAACAGGGTCGAGGCGAGCCACACGACACCCGGCATCAGACCGAGCTTCAGCAGCGAGATGCTGCCGGCGATCTTCACATTTCCGGCCATGCCGTATTTGTTCAAGGTCATGCCGAGGGAAATCAGCGCTGCCGGTGCCGCCATGCCGGCCACCTGCGCCACGACGCCGTCAATGATCGCCGGAACCGGCGTGCCCACCACCTGCAGCAGGATGCCGCCAGCAAGACCGATGATCAGTGGATTGCGGATCAGGTTTAGTCCCACCTGCCTGAGGACCGCGACAACGTTCTCGGCCTTCCTGCCCCCGCTCTTCTGTTCGGCCCGCTCCATGGCAAGCACACCGGCGATCATCATCAGTGGCAGATGGACGGCGAGCAGGATCGACATCGCCACGATCCCCTCCGGCCCGACCGTGCGTTCGACGAGCGGCAATCCGATGAAGACATTGTTGGCAAAGGCGGACGACACGCCCGCCAGCACACCGAGCCGCTCGTCCCGCTTGAACACGCGTGTGGCGATCAGGTGCCCAACGGCCCAGGCGACGAAAACGCCTGAAAAATAGGCGATCCAAAGCCGGAAAGGGGATGCGCCGTGAAAGTCGGCATTGGCGATGGTTCTGAGCAGAAGCAGTGGCACGGCGACCTTGAAGACGAAATCGCCCAGCCCGTCGCCAATCTCGGCTGCCAGGATCTTCAACCGCACGAGAGCCCAGCCGAAGAGAATGAGGAGGAAGATGGGGAGGACGTCCTGGGCAACCGCTGTCATGAAAATCGACTCGTGAATGGCAAGATAGAGCCTTCTTAGGCCCCATGCCGCTCCCAGCCAATCCGCAATAAACGACAAAAGCAGGCCATGGCCTGCTTTCACGCCCGTCGTCATGCCGGGTTGGGATCCGCCGCCAGTACATCCGTGGTCGGCTCTCCCGTCAGGGGCCAGTCATGCTCCTGCCGGACGTCCAGGGGAGTTGGTCGTCCATGAGTTTCTACTTAGCCATCCGATGTAACGGCCGGATGACGTTGACCCGCTTGCCCCTTCCCATCGCCGGAAAAACGGCTATGACCGTCTGGCCAAGCAAACGGAGCCCAGCCCATCATGAGCCAGTTCGATGTCCTGACTGTCGGAAACGCGATCGTCGACATTATTTCTCGCTGCGACGACCAGTTTCTGATCGAAAACGGCATCACAAAAAGCGCGATGAACCTGATCGACGCGGAACGCGCCGAGCGGCTCTACGGCATGATGGGACCGGCAGTGGAGGCATCGGGCGGCAGCGCCGGCAATACCGCAGCCGGCATTGCGAATTTCGGTGGCAAGGCCGCCTATTTCGGCAAGGTCGCGGAAGACCAACTGGGTGAGATCTTCACCCACGACATTCGCGCTCAAGGGGTGCATTTCGATACCCGACCGCTGGGCAGCCAGCCGCCGACCGCCCGCAGCATGATTTTCGTCACCGAAGACGGCGAGCGCTCGATGAACACCTATCTCGGCGCCTGCGTCGAGTTCGGCCCCGAGGACGTCGAGCCGGACGTGGTGGCAAAATCGAAGGTCACCTATTTCGAGGGCTATCTCTGGGATCCGCCGCGCGCCAAGCAGGCCATCCTCAATTGTGCCCGGATTTCGCACGAGGCCGGCCAGGAAATGTCGATGACGCTTTCCGACAGCTTCTGCGTCGGACGTTACCGCGCCGAATTTCTCGACCTGATGCGTTCGGGCACGGTCGATATCGTCTTCGCCAACGAGCAGGAAGCCCTTTCGCTCTATGAGACGGATGATTTCGCGCACGCACTCGACTGCATCGCAAAGGACTGCAAGCTTGCGACCGTGACCATGGGCGACCAGGGTGCCGTGGTGGTCATGGACGAAAAGCGCATCCGCGTGCCGGCGACGAAGGTTGAGACGGTGGTCGACACGACGGGTGCCGGCGATCTCTTCGCTTCGGGTTTCCTCTTCGGTTATACCAACGGCCGAAGCCTCGAAGATTGCGCTCATCTCGGCTGCTATGCCGCCGGCATCGTGATTCAACAGATCGGTCCGCGTCCGATGATGTCCCTGCAGAAGGGTGCTGCGACGGCAGGTCTTATTTGAAGGCCTCGCCCGGATAGGCGCCCCAGATCTCGTTTTGAGAGAGCCAGCCGCTGACGCCACCTGTCTCCGCGAGACACCAGTTTCCATTGCATTCGCGGAGTTTGAGCACAACACCGGGCTCGAGCTTGGCGATAACTGCAGCGGAAGAGTTCGAATCGCGGCGCATCATGACATACACATTATCGCCATTGCCACGCATCCACGGTGCGGCAACAGCGGTGCGCTCGCCGGTCAGCAGGGTCTGGTTGACCCAGCCCTCCGTGCCGTCGGCATCCCGGATCTGGCGCCAGTTCTCGTATTCGCGAATGATCTCGACCGGCAGGCCGGACTTGAGGTAGCGCCAGGACACGGCATAGTCCGTGCTCGGGCCGATGCGGAGATTGACCTTCTCCGCCTTCAGGCTCACGAAACGTGGCAGGGGCAGGCCGGTAGATCCCTTGGTCGTGGACTGAGCATGACCGGCGATCGGGCCAACCGCGAAAGACAGCGTAAGGACGCTGAAGGCTAGGCTGACGCGGCGCAGATGATGAAACATGGTCATTCCGGGCTAAGCTGTGGAAATGAAGCGCTTTCTGACCGTTCCCTCTGGCGCCACGCGGGTAACGGACAAATCCGCCGCGTGCCGACGAGTTTTGTTTGTCTTCGCCGACGGGTTTGGTAGAAATTGCCTTCCTGAGAAGCGAAGTATCCCGCGACTTGGTTAACGAGTTCTGAAGAAGGCATCGATCCGGCCCATGACGAACAGGAAAAGACCCAAGGTCTATATCACCCGGAAACTGCCCGATGCCGTGGAAACACGCATGCGCGAGCTGTTCGAGGCCGAGTTGAACGTCAATGACGCACCACGTGCGCGCGAAGAATTGATCGAGGCCGTCCGGACCGCGGACGTCTTGGTGCCGACCGTGACCGACCGAATCGATGCCGCTCTCATCGCCGAGGCCGGCCCGCAGATGAAGCTGATCGCCAGTTTTTCGAATGGCACCGACCACATCGACATCGATGCGGCGGCGAAGAAGGGCATCACTGTCACCAACACGCCGAACGTGCTGACCGAAGACACGGCCGACATGACAATGGCGCTGATCCTCGCCGTGCCGCGCCGCCTGGTACAGGGCGCGCGTGTCCTTATGGATAAGCCGGGCGAATGGGAAGGCTGGTCACCCACCTGGATGCTCGGTCGCCGCATCTGGGGCAAGCGCATCGGCATCATCGGCATGGGCCGCATCGGCACGGCCGTCGCCCGTCGCGCCAAGGCCTTTGGCCTGTCGATCCACTATCACAACCGCAAGCGCGTCAATCCGGCGACCGAAGACGAGTTGGAGGCGACCTATTGGGACAGCCTCGATCAGATGCTCGCCCGCGTCGATATTGTCTCGGTCAACTGCCCGTCTACCCCGGCCACCTTCCACCTGCTCTCGGCCCGCCGCCTCGCCCTGCTGCAGCCGACGAGCTACGTGGTCAACACGGCGCGTGGCGACATCATCGACGAGGATGCCCTGGTCCAGGCGCTGCGCGCCAGCAAGATCGCCGGCGCCGGCCTCGACGTCTTCGAGAACGAGCCTGCGGTCAATCCGAAGCTGGTGAAGCTCGCCAACGAGGGCAAGGTCGTGCTCCTGCCCCATACCGGCTCGGCCACCATCGAGGGCCGCATCGACATGGGCGACAAGGTGATCATCAATATCCGCACCTATTTCGACGGGCACCGGCCGCCGAACCGTGTGCTGCCGAGCCGGGGTTGAGACCTTTCAGGCCAGGCGCTTCTGCATCTCGACGAAGGTTATGCGCTCGTAGCCCGCATGGCTCTTTTCGGCTGTCCGGACGAAGCCCCAGGCAGAAAACCGTCTGTGGTTCCCGGTAAGTTCGATCCGGGTCTCGAGCCGCAGGGCTGGCTTGCCAAGCTCACGCGCGATCGCCTCTGCCTCGGTCAGAAATCGGCTGCCGATGCCGGCCCCTTGCGCCTCGGGCGAGACCGCGAGTTTGCCGACATAGAGGAAGTCTGGCTCTGGCCGCAGAAATGCGCAGCCGACAAGACGTCCGTCGACTTCCGCAATCAACCCGATTTCGTCCCGCACTTTGGCCTTCAGCGTGGCGACAGTCAGCCGATGCGCGGAGGAGGGCGGGTCGATCACGCCGTCCATATAGGCGAAGGAGCCCATGACCAGCGCCAGCAGCTCTTCGTATCGCTCGAAGCTAGCGTCGATCCGGCTGATGATCACGCTCATTCGCCCGCCCGCCGCTTGTAGCGCACTGTGTCGAAGCGGGCCGCGAGTCCGTCATACATCAACAGCCGTCCGACCAGCGGCTCGCCGATCCCGGTGATCACCTTGATCGCCTCCATCGCCATCAGCGTGCCGATTACGCCGGTCAGAGCCCCTATCACACCCGCTTCTGCACAGGCCGGCACAAGGCCCTCCGGCGGCGCCTCGGGGAAAAGGTCGGTGTAGCGAGGATAGAGCACGCCGTCGGGACCATGTTCATACGGCTTCAACACCGTCACGGTCCCGTCGAAGCGCCCGACAGCACCCGTGACCAGTGGCACCTTCGTCAGCTCAGCGGCACCAGCCGCCGCGTAGCGCGTGGAGAAATTGTCGGACCCGTCGATCAGCAGTGTATAGCGCGGCAGATAATCCCGCGCGAAACTGGCATCGAAGCGATCCTCGTACCGCATGATTCGGCAATGCGGATTGAGCCGCGATATGGCCTGGGCGGCACTTTCGGTTTTTCTCTCGCCGAGCGTACCTGTGTCGTGGATGACCTGCCGTTGAAGGTTGGACAGTGATACGCCGTCATCGTCGACGATCCCGAGCGTCCCGACGCCGGCTGCGGCCAGATATTGCAGCACTGGCGAGCCGAGCCCGCCCGCCCCGATCACCATCACGCGCGCGGCTTTGAGCAATTGCTGCCCGTGGCCACCAACTTCCGGCAACAGGATATGGCGGTGATAACGGGAGAGTTCCTCAGGCGACAGCGGATCCATGGGCATCACCTTGCCTTCCGAGCGTCACGATGAAAAGTCGTCTCAGCCATCGAGATCTCCATCTCTTACGGTGACGAACTGTGCTCGCTCGCCCAGCGCCGAGAACATCGCCTTATCTGTGCCCGTCATGAAGGCCTGTCCGCCGAGAGCGTCGATGCGTTCGAAAAGGGCCGCCCGACGTCCTTCGTCCAGATGAGCGGCGATCTCGTCGAGCAGCAGGATCGGCGCATAACCCGTCATTGTCGCCACCAGCCTCGCATGGGCGAGGATCAGCCCGATCAGCAGTGCCTTCTGCTCCCCTGTCGAGCAGCGCTCTGCGTCCATATCTTTCTCGATGTGGCGCACCGTCAGATCCGCGCGATGCGGGCCGTCGAGCGTGCGCCCGGCTGCCGCATCCCGGTGCCGTGACTGGGCTAGGATCTTGATATACCGCTCTTCGAACTCGAAGGCCGGCAGGTCGGCAAGGTCGTCGAGGAATCCTGTCAGCGAAAGGGCGGCGGAAGGGAAGGCGGATGTATGCCGATCCGCCGCGATCAAACCCGAAAGCAGCCCGAGCATCTCCCGCCGTGCCGCGGCCATCGCGACGCCGAGGGCCGCCATCTGCTGTTCGATACCGGAGAGCCAGCTTGGATCGAAGCGCCCCTCCGAAAGAAGCTTGTTACGGCTGCGCATCGCCCGTTCGAAGTCGCTCGCCCGCCGTCCATGGGCCGGGTCGAGTGAGAGCACCAGCCGATCGAGGAACCGGCGGCGTTCTGCCGAAGGCCCCGTGAACAGCCCGTCCATCGCTGGCGTCAGCCAGAGCACGCGCAGATGATCGGTAAGGTCATCGACCGATTTCGCCGGCGCGCCGTTTATCCTGAGGCGTCGGACGAGATTGTCCTCTTCCGTCGTTTCCGTACCCGTGCCGATATCCGCTTCGCCCGCCATGCCGTCGACCGCCGCGAAAACGGTGAAGCTGCCAGAAGCCCCGATCCTTGGGATATCGGAGAGCACCGCACGGCGGAGACCACGCCCGGGCGACAGGAAGGAGATCGCCTCCATGAAGTTGGTCTTGCCCGCGCCGTTATCACCGACCAGCACAACATGCCGGCCGTCCAGCACGAGGCTGGCCTGCGTGTAGTTGCGGAAGTCGTTGAGTTTGAGCAGTTGGATCTGTGTCTTCTGGGTCATGGGCCGGATTCGTTGTCGCCCTGAGCTAGGACGATTGATCGGCCATGGCAAGGTACAAGCGCCAATCTCTGCTCGATCAAACGTGCGGTGCATGGCGACATGGAACTCTCCCACCATCACTGTAGTTTGACACGACACCCAAGCCGGAGGCTTTCGCATGCCCCTGCATCCCGATGAAATGACACCCGAAGAAGCCCGCCGCGACCATTGGGAGATGCTGGGCTTTCTCGCGCTCAATGCCAGTTTCGGAGCGGCCCTTGGTTTTCTGGTGGCCTTTGCCATTGTCTGGCTCGATTTCGGCGGCCTGGGCACGTCGCTCGCGCGGTCCAGTCACCCGATCTTGCCGACCATCATGCTGGCCGTTCCCCTTGCATTGACCTTCGCCGCCGCCGTCACGGCATCAGCCGTCATGAGCATGCCCTATCGCAAGAAGAAGCAGCGCTGAAGCAAGGACGCCAGACTGCGTTTGACCGCGCCCGCATCTTGCGGCATCTAGGCCTTACTGAGACGATGGAGAGACCCATGGACACACAAGAGGAACGCATCACGCGTCTGGAAGAGACCGTTGCGCATCAGACGCGTGTCATTGAAGAACTGTCGGATCAGCTGACGGAGCAATGGAAAGTGGTCGAACAGACGCGGGCGAAACTAGACCGACTGACGGAGCGCTTCTTGTCCCTGGAAGAGCAGGGTCTCGAAGCCCCCGCCATCACCCGCCCCCCACACTACTGAGCCGGACAGCCCTTCGTCGCAAAGCCGGTCAGTACCGCATCGACAATATGGGAGAGCTGCTCGCGTGACGCATTGAGCCGCCCGGTGAGCAATCGCTGCCAGCAGAAGCTGGAGAACAGCTCCATGACCAGCGGAATGTCGAGTTCGGCCCTGATCTCTCCGCGCGCCACGCCCCGCTCCAGGATGATCCCGCTCGCTCTGCAGCGCGTGACCGCATAATCCCGCAGCGCTTCCAGAGCCGCAGGATCGCTCTGCGCCTCGGCAATGATCGACCGGAACACCTCTCCGCCGCTCTTCGTCCAGAATCCGAGCAGGGTCTCGAGGAAGGCGATCAGGTCCCCCCGCGTGTTCCCGGTGTCGGGATAGAAGGTCTCGCCCTTCTGCCGATGATAGACGTCGAGCAGGAGTGCGGCCTTGGAGGGCCACCACCGATAGATCGTCGGCTTCCCCGCCTTGGCCCGTCGCGCGACCGCTTCGATGGAAAAGGCAGATAGCCCGCCTTCGCTCAGGATCTCGGCCGCTGCCGTGAGAATGGCGTCCTCGCTGGCGGGGTTCCTTTGTGCGCCGATCGAGGTGCGCTTTGTGATATCGGGTGCGGTGCTCGTCACAGTCGGTGCTCCTTCGAAGGAGCCATAGCAGAAAAATCTATTGAACGAAACGGACCGTTTCAATATAAACGAAACGTACCGTTCTGATGGAGCCTCCCATGACTCATATCTCCGCATCTCGCCCGACCCCCTCAAAGCACAGGCTCGCTCTGTTGATGCTCCTGGTGATCTACCCCTTCGTCACCGCCATCCTCTACGTCCTGATGCCGCTCACCGAGGGCTGGCCGATCTGGGCACGCACGGCGCTTCTCGCGCCGATCATGGTGCTGTCGATCGTTTACGGCATCGCGCCCGCGATCCAGAAGCACTTCGCCTGGTTCATCCTGCGGCAACCGCGCTTGGTCGCCTGAACCCATGCAAAAGGGGCGGCCTTTTAGGACCGCCCCTTGCAAATCATGTCTTCGTTTTGCCCGTCTCAGTCGCTGAGCGTGTCGAAGAAATCCTTCATCCGGGCAAAGAAGCCCGTCGATTCCGGGTTGTTCTCCTTGGATGACAGCTGCTCGAATTCCTGCAGCAGCTCGCGCTGCCGCTTTGTCAGCTTCTGCGGGGTCTCGATCTGAATCTGAATGTAAAGATCACCGACCTGCGTCGAGCGCAGAACCGGCATGCCCTTGCTCTTCAGGCGAAACTGCTTGCCTGGCTGGGTGCCCTCCGGAACCGTCACACGCGACTTCGTCCCGTCGAGCGTCACGACGTCGAACGTGCCGCCGAGGGCCGCCGTCGTCATCGAAATCGGCACGGAGCAATAGAGATCGGCCCCGTCACGCTGGAAGAACTCGTGTGGCTTCACGGACAGGAAGATATAGAGATCACCCGATGGACCACCGCGCAGTCCGGCTTCACCTTCGCCTTGCAGGCGAATGCGGGTGCCGTCCTCGATACCCGAGGGAATGTTGACCGACAGCGAACGCTCTTCGGTGATGCGGCCCTGGCCCTGGCACTTCGTGCAGGGATCGCTGATCGTCTGGCCGCGACCGTGACAGGTCGGGCAGGTGCGTTCGATCGAGAAGAAGCCTTGCGCGGCCCGAACACGACCCGAGCCCTGACATGTCGTGCAGGTCTTGGGCTGCGTGCCGGGCTTGGCGCCCGATCCCGTGCAGACGTCACAGGTGATCGAGGTCGGAACCCGGATCTGCGCCGTTTTGCCGGTATAGGCCTCTTCAAGGCTGATTTCCATATTGTAGCGCAGGTCGGCACCGCGCTCGCGGCCACCGGTCGAGCGGGCCCGGCCGCCACGGCCGCCCCCCATCATCTCGCCGAAGATATCCTCGAAGATATCCGAGAAGCCACCGCCGCCGGCAAAACCGCCGCCGCCGCCGAAACCACCACCGCCCATACCGCCCTGTTCGAAGGCAGCGTGGCCGAAGCGGTCATAGGCCGCCCGCTTCTGCGGATCCTTCAGGGTTTCATAGGCCTCGTTGAGTTCCTTGAACTTCTTTTCGGCCTCGTCGTCACCTGGGTTTTTGTCCGGGTGGTATTTCATAGCCAGCTTGCGGAAGGCGCTTTTCAGCTCCTTCTCGTCTGCCGTGCGGCCGACCCCAAGGGTCTCGTAGAAATCTGCCTTAGCCATCGTCTTACAAAGCCCTCAAAGCTTTCACAACGCTCGTGTGGCTGCCCGCTGCCTTACCGGCCTGCTTGTCACAAGCCTGCATGTCTTTCTGGAAGTCTGACGCGGCTGACATCGCATCCTGCATCAGCAGCGTGCGCGCCTGGCCCTTGCTGATCAGCGCGTCGGCCGATGTAACGGCCGCAAATGCCAGGGAATGGGCGGCCATGTCGCAGGAAGAGACTTCGCCACCGCTCTCTCGCCGCTGAAGCGCCGCCTCGATGATACTGCCAAGTTGAGTGCCGAGGCTGGAAAGGGAGTTGCTGTCCTTCGCGGAGATCGCCTTGGCCACTCTGGCCTCGGCGGCGCTCACCTGGCGGTGAACGGCGCTGACCTGCCCCCTGTCCTGTGCCATGGCACCGGTCGTCAGGATCAACGAGATGGCGGCTGGCCCGAGGGCCAGCCAGCACGTGGAACGGCGTCCGAAGCGACCCTGCATCAGGCCGACTTCTTCGCGTCTTCGTCCTTCACTTCTTCATAGTCAGCGTCGACGACATTGTCGTCCTGACCGCCATCGGCGTCGCCTGCACCACCCTCGGCCTGCTGGGCTTCATAGATCGCCTGGCCGAGCTTCATGGAAACTTCCATGAGGGTCTGGGTCTTGGTCGTGATGTCCTCAGCAAACGGCTCGGAGGCTTCGGTTGCGGCCTTCAGGGCTGCAATCGCATCTTCGATCGCCTTGCGGTCGGCTTCCGAAACCTTGTCGCCATACTCCTTGACCGACTTCTCGGTGGAGTGAACGAGGCTTTCTGCCTGGTTCTTGGCTTCAACCACGGCGCGACGCTGCTTGTCGGCCTCGGCATTGGCTTCGGCGTCCTTCACCATCTTTTCGATGTCGGCGTCGGACAGACCACCAGAAGCCTGGATGCGGATCTGCTGTTCCTTGCCGGTGCCCTTGTCCTTGGCCGAGACCTGGACGATGCCGTTGGCGTCGATGTCGAAGGTCACCTCGATCTGCGGAACGCCACGCGGCGACGGCGGCAGGCCGACGAGGTCGAACTGACCCAGCAGCTTGTTGTCTGCAGCCATTTCGCGCTCGCCCTGGCTGACGCGGATGGTGACAGCCTGCTGGTTGTCGTCGGCAGTCGAGAAGACTTGGCTCTTCTTCGTCGGGATCGTCGTGTTGCGGTCGATCAGGCGGGTGAACACGCCACCGAGCGTTTCGATGCCGAGCGACAGCGGGGTCACGTCGAGCAGCAGGACATCCTTGACGTCACCCTGCAGAACGCCGGCCTGGATGGCAGCGCCGAGTGCGACGACTTCATCCGGGTTCACGCCCTTGTGCGGTTCCTTGCCGAACAACTGCTTCACGACTTCCTGGACCTTCGGCATGCGGCTCATGCCGCCGACGAGAACGACTTCATCGATATCGGCAGCCGTGACGCCGGCATCCTTGAGGGCTGCCTTGCACGGTGCGATCGTCCGCTGGACGAGATCGTCGACCAGGCTTTCGAACTTGGCGCGGGTCAGCTTCATCGTCAGGTGCTTCGGACCGGAAGCGTCTGCCGTGATAAAGGGCAGGTTGATTTCGGTCTGCTGCGAAGACGACAGCTCGATCTTGGCCTTTTCAGCGGCTTCCTTCAGGCGCTGGAGAGCGAGCTTGTCGCCCTTCAGGTCGATGCCCTGGTCCTTCTTGAACTCGGCTGCGAGATATTCGACGAGACGCATGTCGAAGTCTTCACCGCCGAGGAAGGTATCGCCATTGGTCGACTTCACTTCGAAGACGCCGTCGCCGATTTCCAGAACGGAGATATCGAAGGTACCGCCGCCCAGGTCGTAGACGGCAATGGTCTTGCCTTCCGTCTTGTCGAGACCATAGGCAAGTGCTGCAGCCGTCGGCTCGTTGATGATGCGCAGAACTTCGAGGCCGGCAATGCGGCCGGCATCCTTGGTCGCCTGGCGCTGCGCGTCGTTGAAGTAGGCCGGAACGGTGATGACGGCCTTTTCGACCTTTTCGCCGAGATAGGCTTCAGCCGTTTCCTTCATCTTCTGGAGGATCATGGCCGAAATCTGCGAGGGCGAATAACCCTTGCCCTGGGCTTCGACCCAGGCGTCGCCATTGTCACCCTTGATGATCGGGAAGGGAACGAGGCCCTTGTCCTTCTCAACCGTCGGATCTTCGTAACGGCGGCCGATCAGGCGCTTGACGGCGAAGAGCGTGTTGGTCGGGTTGGTGACCGCCTGGCGCTTGGCCGGCTGGCCGACGAGGCGTTCGCCGTCGTCCGAAAATGCAACCATCGAAGGGGTGGTGCGCGCACCTTCCGAATTCTCAATGACCTTCGCATCCTTGCCGTCCATGACGGCGACGCAGGAATTGGTCGTTCCAAGGTCGATACCGATTACTTTTGCCATGTCATTCTCTCCTTGAAGCAGGCCGTCGGAACCCCAATCAGGCATTCCTGACAGCCCCTCGACGTGGATGTCTGGGATACACTGCAGCGCCGCTGCGGTTATGTCGCGTATATAAGAAGCGAAATTTCCGACTGCAAGGCTGGAAATCCGCCGAAAACCGGTAAAAAAGAACAGATTGGCTGGGCACGCTCACGTGTTTTGCGCCGCCTGTCCGTCCTTCGTCGACCGGGCATGGTAGAGTGTCGGCCTTGCGTCAGGCCGACGGCGTTTCGCCGTCTCACATGTGGGCGTTATTGTCCGAGGATCAAGTCGAGAAGCGTGGTTCGGCGCGTACCCTGTGTCGCGCCGACTTCGGCTGGAGGAACCGGCCCTTGCGAGCCATTGAAGTCCCCGGATGGTGCCGGCTCCGCAGGATACTGTTCCGCATAGACGGGATCGCCCGAATAGCGCTCTTCGCCGCCGCCCTGCAGCACGTCGGAGATGATCGTGCCGATCGTCATCGGGTCCTGCGCGGGGGCCGGCTCGATGAAATCCCCGCCGGGCAGCGGGGCAGGCGCGAGGCCCTGATGGGCCGCCGTCATGAAATCGTGCCAGGCCTTGGCTGGCAGGCCACCCCCGGTCACCTTCTTCATCGACTGGCCGTCGTCATTGCCAAACCAGATGCCGGTCGTCAGATTGCTGGTGTATCCGACAAAGAGGGCATCGCGGAAAGACTGCGTCGTACCGGTCTTGCCCGCCGCTTCCCAGCCCGAAAGCCGCGCATTCTTTCCCGTCCCGTGGTCGATCACGCTGCGCATCATCCCGTTCATGGCAGCCACGACACCATCGTTGAGCACCTTCGGCGGCTCGAGATAATTGTTCTCGTAGAGCAGCGATCCGTCGGCCTTCGAGATCCGGCGCACGATATGCGGTGTCGCCTTGTACCCGCCGTTCATGAAGGGTGCATAAGCGGCCGTCAGCTCGAGCAGCGAGACTTCCGACGTGCCGAGCGCGATGGAGGCATTGTTCTGCAACTCCGATTCGATCCCCATCCGGTGCGCCACCTTGATCACCTGATCAGGCCCGACTTCCATCACCAGCTGGGCGGCAATCGTATTGAGCGATTCGGCAAGCGCCTGTGTCGCTGTCACTTGTCCCCGATACTTCTGATCATAATTCTCAGGCGTCCAGGAACCGATCCGGATCGGCGCATCGTTGCGCACCGATGTCGGGCGAAGCCCGTTTTCCACGGCCGCCGCATAAACGAAGGGCTTGAAGGCGGAGCCTGGCTGGCGCTTGGCCTTGACCGCACGGTTGAACTGGCTTTCCGCATAATCGCGGCCACCCACCAGCGCGCGGATGGCGCCCGTACCGTCGATGGAGACGAGTGCGGCCTGCGAGGCGTTGACCTTCTCGCCTTCAGCCGCCAGCGATTCCGTCAGTGCCGCCTCGGCCTTCTTCTCGAGCGTCATGTCGATCGTGGTCTCGACCAAGATGTCCTCGGTCACCTTGCCAATCAGCATGGTGACTTCATCACGCACGAGATCTGCGACATATTGGCCCGCCCCGCTCCAGTATCGCTTCGCCTTGGTCGGTGGCTGCGACATGGCCGTCTTGATCTCGTCGGCAGTGATATAGCCCTCTTCCAGCATGGCCTGCAGCACGACCTGTGCCCGTGCCTCGGCCGCTTCCGGATCGCGTGCCGGTGACAGCCGCGAAGGCGCTTTCAGCAGTCCGGCCAGAAGGGCTGCCTCGCCAAGGTTCACATCGCGCGCCGACTTGTTGAAATAGCGCCGCGCGGCGGCCTCCACGCCATAGGCGTTGGAGCCGAAGAACACCCGGTTCAGATACATCGCCATGATCTGATCCTTGGTGTATTTCTGCTCCAGCCAGAAGGCGAGCAGCACTTCCTGCACCTTGCGCTCGATGGTGCGCTCAGGCGAGAGGAAGAGGTTCTTCGCCAGCTGCTGGGTCAGCGTCGAGCCACCTTGCACCGCCCGCCCGCTGGTCACATTGGTCAGGATCGCGCGTGCCAGACCCAGCGGGTCGACGCCAAAATGCGAGTAGAAACGACGGTCCTCGATTGCCATGACCGCCTGCGGAATAAACGGCGACATCTCCTCGAGCGGCAAGGCTTCTCCGCCGGTTGCCCCGCGATTGGCAATGACGGTGCCCTCGACGGACACGATCTTCATGTTCGGCGGGCGCTCGGGGATCGACCAGCTGCTGGCACTCGGCATTTGCGAGCCGTAATAGGCGACCAGTCCGACCACACCAATGCCACACCAGATCGAAAGCACGAAGCCCCAGTAAATCAGCTTTCCAAGTCCGAATCCGCCACCGTTGCTTTTGGCCTTGCGGCCTCTCGGATTGCTGGACTTGCCGCGTTTGGCGGTCGGTCTGGACTTCTTGGCCCCCGAACGAACCTGTCGTCCGCCAATGACGCGGTCATCCGCGTCGAGCCGAAAATCCTCGTCTTCGCGCTCGTCGTCGAAGCTCGGCTCAATGCGGTCGCGGGATTTTCCTCGGCTCACCATTCCGGTGATCTTGCTCCAGATGTTCGTAGTGAGGCGCCTGCAAATTGCATGCGCGAAAATTGCTTCAAGAAATCTCGGTCGACCACGCCGGCGCCCGGATGGATGATCGCGCAATTGCACAGTAAATGCGGCGATTTAAGGGGTGGTTAAAGCCCCGTAAACAAGCCCTGAACGCGCCGTGAGTTTATTGGCAAAGATCGGCCCACTCGCCACCGACCAGGGCGATCATTCGCTCCGGTGCGATCTTCACCGCAGCATTGGTCGCGCCACCTGCCGGCACCACTTCGTCGAAGGCCTTGAGCGACAGGTCGCCATAGACCTTGAGCGGGGAGGGCAGGCCGAAGGGGCAGACGCCACCGACAGGATGGCTCGTCGCCGCGACCACGGCTTCGGCATCGAGCATGCGCGGCTTGACCCCGAACCGATCCTTGAACTTGCGATTGTCGAGCCGCTTTGTGCCGGCCATGACGACGAGCACCACGTCCTCGCCGATCCTCAGGCAGATGGTCTTGGCGATCTGGTCCGGCTCCACGCCATGCGCCTCGGCTGCAAGCGCCACGGTGGCGGAGCTTGCATCGGTGACGATGACGGAGATGTCGGGTGCGTTTTCGCGGAAGAACTGGCGGACGGATTCGAGGCTCATGGGAGAAGTCTAACCGGAGCGCTCAAGGCTTTTCAAGCTTAGGCCTCTTGAAAGCCGCATCCAGCCTCCCCATTTCTGGATCACCAGGCGATAAAGCGTTTGCAGACATCCTGTTTCAGGAAGTTCGAAACGCTTAACCGGTTGTTAAGCATCCAGATCGATCATCAAGATCCGGGATGCGGTTCACGAAGGTGGGCCAACATCCGAGACATCGAATGGCACGTTTCCGTCCCTGACCACGGATGTACTGGCAGGCAAGCGTAGAAGCGTAAAGGAAAGGCCGGTTTTTGACCGGCCTTTTTGCTTTTTTGGCTTTAGCCGTTCGCGAGCCCATCAAGGATGCGGATCCACGAGCGAATGCCCTTGTGGAACGAGTTGAGGTCATATTTCTCGTTCGGCGAATGGATGCGGTCGTCGGTCAGACCAAAGCCGACCAGCAGCGAATCCATGCCGAGCATCTTCTGGAAATCGCCGACGATCGGGATCGAGCCGCCCATGCCGATGATCACGGCCGGCTTCGGCCATTCATCCGACAACGCGTTCTTCGCCTTGGTCAGTTCCGGCGAATCGTAGGAGAGCTGGATGGCCGGCGAACCGCCATGTTCGTGGAACTCCACCTTGCAGTCGGCCGGAATGCGGGCCTGCACGAAGGCGCGGAAGCTCTCGCGCACCTTGGCCGGATCCTGTGTGCCGACGAGGCGGAAGGAAATCTTTGCCGAAGCCTTGGCCGCAATCACGGTCTTGAAGCCTTCGCCGGTATAGCCGCCGATGATGCCGTTCACTTCCGCCGTCGGACGCGCCCAGGTGAGTTCCAGCACGGAACGGCCCTTTTCACCTGCCGGAACCGAAAGGCCCACCTCGCCGAGGAAGCTTTCCGCCGTCCGCCCCAGGCTCTCCCAGGAGGCCTTGATATTGGCCGGCGTCTCCTCGACACCTTCGTAGAAGCCCGGAAGCGTCACCTTACCCGTCTCGTCATGCAGGTCGGCCAGGATCTTGGTCAATATATGAACCGGGTTCGCAGCAGCACCGCCAAAGAGACCCGAATGCAGATCACGGTCGGCGGCGATGATGGTGACTTCCTCACCAACGAGGCCACGCAGGGCCGCAGCAATTGCCGGCGTCTCGCGATCCCACATGCTGGTGTCGCAGACCAGCGCGAAGTCGGCCTTCAGCTCATCGGCATTGGCGGCGAGGAAAGGCTTCAGCGACGGCGAACCGGATTCTTCTTCGCCCTCGAACAGGATCGTGATCTTGACCGGCAGCGAACCCTTCACCGCCTTGTAGGCGCGGCAGGCCTCGACGAAGGTCAGCAACTGGCCCTTGTCGTCGGACGTGCCGCGACCGGTGATCACCTTGCGGCCATCCTTCTCCTTGATCGCCGGCGCAAAGGGATCGTCTTCCCAGAGATCGAGCGGATCGACCGGCTGCACATCGTAGTGGCCGTAAAACAGCACATGCGGCGCGTCGGCCTTCTCGGCTGCATGGTGCGCCACCACCATCGGATGGCCGGGTGTATCCCGCAGCGAGGCTTCGAAACCCAGCTCAGAAAGAGCAGAAACCAGCCACTCGCCGGCCTCGCGGCAATCGGCCTTGTAGGCCGGATCCGTCGAGATCGACGGAATGCGCACGAGATCGAACAGGCGATCGAGGCTCTGCGGCAGGGCCTCGTCGGCCTTGGCGAGGATGGGGGAGAGATCGGTCATGGTCATGTCCTGCAAATTTGAAAGTGGGGCGGACGATAGACCAAACCTTCTGACGTTTCGAGGCGTCGGAACCGCGAATTTTTCTCAACACACTATGAACGTCCGCTCACAGCTTTCGCGCATTGGCGATTGCCCAGCGTATGTATTCCTTCAGCAATTCCTTCTCGAAACGCCGGAAACCGCGGAAGACAGCCTGCTCCGCCTCTTCGGCCGCGGCCAGCGCTTCCTCGCGCATGTCGCGTGCCTTGTCCGTCAGGAAAATCTGCTGTGCCCGCTTGTCGGTTGGGTGTACCCGACGCTCGATCAGCCCGTCCCGCTCCATGCGCGAAAGCGTGTTCGCAATCGTTGCCTGCTCCACATCGACCCGGTCGAGAAGCTGCCTCTGCGTCAGACCCTCTTCCTCCCACAATTCGATCAGGATCGGAAACTGCCCGGGCGAGAAACCCAGTTTCGCTGCCCGTGCCTGCAAAGCCCGCGTGAAACCACGCGCCAATTGGCTTGCCAGCCATGTGGCGGATTCGGAGCGGTCGGGGATCGTACGGTCATGGGCCATGGCGCTCGACACGTCGTCGTGGTTCGTCGTTCGGGAATGATCGCATGCGATCCATTTCCGAGGCTGACTAATTTTGGGTTTTCGTAGAGAGGGACGGAAGCCGTCGTGGCTTAAGGCGGGGACTGCCACGACGGCTCCGGAATATGGGGACAAAGGCCCGGAGAGGGGGATAAGGCCTTTGCCCGAGTCTGAAGCGGCGGGGGACGAGCCTCTTTCAGACTACGGCGTGATCAGGCGCCGATGACTGAGATTTGTGGGTTCGAATGTGGTTTTTCAAGGGAAAGCGAGATTACAAATCGGTAAGCTTTTCGTGATGATTAGGTGTAATCCGACGAACAGATCTCGTCGTCTCAGCCGCGCGATTTTGCGTGCCGGGCAGCAAACCGTCATGGACGTTTCGCCGCCTCCGCGCTATCCATGCCGACATGAAAAAAGGCGATCATCTCTTCCTCGTCGACGGCTCGGGTTTCATCTTCCGCGCCTTCCACGCCATCCCGGCCCTCAACCGCAAGTCGGACGGCCTGCCCGTCAACGCGGTCTCCGGCTTCTGCAACATGCTGTGGAAGCTCCTGCGGGATGCGCGAAACACCGATGTCGGGGTGACGCCGACCCATCTGGCGGTCATTTTCGACTATTCGTCGACCACCTTCCGCAAGGAAATCTACCCGCTCTACAAGGCCAACCGCTCGGCTCCTCCTGAGGACCTCATCCCGCAGTTCGGCCTGATCCGTCATGCGACGCGCGCCTTTAATCTGCCCTGCATCGAGACGGAAGGTTTCGAGGCAGACGACATCATCGCCACCTATGCCCGTCAGGCGGAAGCCACGGGTGCAGACGTCACGATCGTCTCTTCCGACAAGGACCTGATGCAGCTCGTCACCGCGAATGTACACATGTACGACGCGATGAAAGACAAGCAGATCGGCATTCCCGACGTCATCGAGAAATGGGGTGTGCCGCCGGAAAAGATGATCGATCTGCAGGCCATGACAGGCGATTCGACCGACAACGTTCCCGGCATCCCCGGCATCGGCCCGAAGACCGCAGCCCAGCTTCTGGAAGAATTCGGCGATTTGGAAACGCTGCTCGCCCGCGCCGGTGAGATCAAGCAGGTCAAGCGCCGCGAAAACATCGTCGCCAATGCCGAGCTCGCTCGGCTCTCCCGCCAGCTCGTCGAGCTGCGCACCGACGTGCCGCTCGACATGAAGCTCGAGGATCTGGTACTGGAGCCGCAAAACGGCCCCAAGCTCATCGCCTTCCTCAAGGCCATGGAATTCACCACCCTGACCCGACGCGTTGCCGAAGTCTGCGATTGTGATGCCGGTGCCATCGACGCCGCTGTTGTTCCCGTAGAATGGGGTGACGCCGCCCGTGGCCCCGACCTGGATGCCGGCGACGTTCCCGCCTCGTCTGGGACGCCGACCTCGGCGCCCTCCGCCGCAGCGTCTTCCTCTCCGGCAGCCAGCCCCGACGGCAAGACACCCGCCGATCTCGCAGCAAGCCGGGCCAACGCATTCGCCGGCAAGCCGATCGATAGAAGCGCATACGTGACCATCCGCGATATCGAGACCCTCGAGCTCTGGATCGCCGCTGCCCGCGAAACCGGGCTCGTCGCCTTCGACACCGAGACCACCTCGCTCGATCCCATGCAGGCCGAACTCGTCGGCGTCTCGCTCGCCATCCAGGACAATGTGCTGTCTCCCGGCTCGACAGACATTCGTGCCGCCTACATCCCGCTCACCCACAAGACGGGCGTCGGCGATCTCCTCGGTGGCGGTCATGCCGAGGGACAGATTCCGATGAAGGATGCGCTCGCGGCACTGAAGGGTCTTTTGGAAGATCCCTCTGTGCTCAAGGTCGCGCAGAACCTCAAATACGACTACCTGGTGATGAAGCGCCACGGCGTGACTGTTCACTCCTTCGACGACACCATGCTGATGTCCTACGTGCTCGACGCCGGCAAGGGCAATCACGGCCTAGACGCTTTGTCGGAACGTTGGCTTGGCCACACGCCAATCACCTACAAAGAAGTGACCGGGTCCGGTAAATCCTCCGTCACTTTCGATCTGATCGATATCGATCGGGCGACGGCCTATGGCGCCGAGGATGCGGATGTCGCGCTTCGCCTCTGGCTCATTCTGAAGCCGCGCCTGGCCGCCGAGGGTCTCACCCGCATCTACGAGCGCCTGGAGCGCCCGCTGGTGCCGGTGCTCGCCCATATGGAAGAGCGCGGCATCACCGTCGACCGCCAGATCCTGTCGCGTTTGTCAGGCGAACTCGCCCAGAAGGCCGCCGCCACCGAGGACGAGGTTTACGAACTCGCCGGCGAGCGCTTTAACATCGGCTCGCCGAAGCAGCTCGGCGATATCCTGTTTGGCCGCATGGGCTTGCCCGGTGGTTCCAAGACCAAGACCGGCCAGTGGTCGACCTCCGCCCAGGTCCTCGAAGACCTCGCTGCCGAGGGCGCGCCACTGCCGCGCAAGATCGTCGACTGGCGCCAGCTCACCAAGCTGAAATCCACCTATACCGACGCGCTTCCCGGTTACGTGCACCCGCAGACCAAGCGCGTGCATACGGGCTACTCCCTGGCGTCGACGACAACAGGTCGCCTGTCATCGTCGGAACCGAACCTGCAGAACATTCCGGTCCGAACCGCCGAAGGCCGCAAGATCCGTACGGCCTTCATCTCGACGCCCGGCCACAAGCTCTTGTCAGCCGACTATAGCCAGATCGAACTGCGCGTGCTGGCCCATGTCGCCGACATCCCGCAGCTGCGCCAGGCATTCGCCGATGGCGTCGACATCCATGCCATGACCGCGTCCGAAATGTTCGGCGTGCCGGTCGAAGGCATGCCGTCGGACGTCCGCCGCCGCGCCAAGGCGATCAACTTCGGCATCATCTATGGCATCTCCGCCTTCGGCTTGGCCAACCAGCTGAGCATCGAGCGCTCGGAAGCCGGCGACTACATCAAGAAATATTTCGAGCGCTTCCCCGGCATCAAGGACTACATGGAATCCACCAAGGCCTTTGCCCGCGAGCATGGCTATGTGGAGACCATCTTCGGCCGCCGCGCGCATTACCCGGAGATCAAGTCGTCCAACCCCTCGATGCGCGCCTTCAACGAACGGGCCGCGATCAACGCCCCGATCCAGGGCTCGGCCGCCGACGTCATTCGTCGCGCCATGATCCAGATCGAACCCGCACTCGTGGCTGCCGGTCTTGCCGAACGCTGCCGTATGCTGCTGCAGGTGCATGACGAACTGATCTTCGAAGTCGAGGACGAGGCGGTCGATGCCGCCATGCCCGTGATCGTCGACATCATGGAAAATGCTGCCATGCCGGCCGTCTCCATGCGCGTGCAGCTCAAGGTCGACGCCCGCGCCGCCCACAATTGGGACGAGGCGCACTGAGAATTCCCGGCCTGGCCGGAACCACAACAACGGGGCGCAAACGGCCCCACAGGAGTATGAGATTTGGCTTTCACCACCATCAACGGCAATGTCGTCCATTACGAGCTGATCGGCGAGGCGAAAGCCAAGAACCTGATCGTTTTCTCCAATGGCCTCGGCACCGACTTCCGCATCTGGCTGCCGCTTTTCGATGAACTCGGCGACGACGTCTCGGTGCTGTTCTACGATAGCCGCGGCCACGGCCTGTCCGGCGGTGACGACAAGCCCTTCGGCATGGCCGATCTCGTCTCGGATCTCGCGACTCTTTGCGATGAAGTCGGCATCCGCAAGGCCACCTTCTGCGGCCTTTCCGTTGGCGGCCTGGTCTGCCAGGGGCTGTGGCATGAGCGGCCCGACCTCTTCCGCAAGCTCATCCTCTGCGACACCGCACCCCGCATCGGTTCTGCCGAGATCTGGGCCGAGCGTATCGCCGGCATCGAGAAGGGCGGCCTGGACAGTGCTGCCGACAACGCCATGGCGCGCTGGTTTACGCCGGCCTTTCACGAAGACCGCGCCGATGAACTCGCCGGTTACCGCCTGATGATGACGCGCCAGTCTCTGCCCGGCTATCTCTCGACCTGTGCTGCCCTGCGCGACACGGATTTCTCGGACGTCCTTCCGACGGTCACCGTACCCACGCTCTTCGTCGTCGGCGATCAGGACGGCTCGACGCCGCCCGCCACCGTGGAGGCAGGCTCGCAACTCGTGCCCGGCGCCCGTTTCGAGGAAATTGCCGATTGCGCCCATATCCCGTCGGTGGAGCAGCCCGAGGCGCTTGCCGAACTGATCCAGGGCTTCATGCGCAAGCAAGCGAACTGAGAATAGTCACTGAAAATGCAGAAGCCGCCTCATGGGCGGCTTCTTTCATTTCGGTGAGGGTGGTGCGCTCAATGGGCGCCGGACATGTCGCCCAGCACTTCCTTGGAAGCCACCGTCGAATCCGCATTCAGCTTATAGACCATGGGAACGCCGGTCGCGAGGTTGACGCTGAGGATCTGCTCCTTGGTCAGCTTGTCGAGCACCATCACCAGCGAACGCAGAGAATTGCCGTGGGCAGCGACCAGCACCTTCTCGCCGCGCAACACGCGCGGCAGGATTTCGGTCATGTAATAGGGCCAGACGCGCGCACCGGTGTCACGCAGGCTTTCGCCGCCCGGCGGCGGGATATCGTAGGAACGGCGCCAGATATGCACCTGCTCCTCGCCCCACTTGGCGCGCGCGTCGTCCTTGTTGAGGCCGGAGAGATCACCGTAATCGCGCTCGTTCAGCGCCTCGTCCTTGATCGTCTCAAGACCGCTCTGGCCGACGTTTTCGAGGATGATGTTGCAGGTTTTTTGCGCACGGGTGAGGACGGAGGTGAACGCGATATCAAACTTGATGCCGTAGTCCGCAAGCGCCTTGCCGCCGGCATTGGCTTCCTGGACGCCGAGATCGGTGAGATCCGGGTCACGCCAGCCGGTAAACAGGTTCTTCAGGTTCCAGTCGCTCTGGCCATGGCGCACGAGCACGAGTGTACCGGTCATCGACAATTCCTCTCTTGACGATCAGGGGGTGGAGTTGAGCCCGAGCACGTCGAGCATGGTATAGCGGCCAGGCTTCTTGTCCCGGGCCCAGGTGGCGGCCTTCAGCGCGCCGCGGGCAAAGAGCGAACGGTCGGTCGCGCTGTGAGACAGGGTGACCGTCTCGCCTTCGCTGGCAAACAGCACCTGATGCTCGCCAATGACAGAACCGCCACGCAGCGTTGCAAAGCCGATCGAACCCTCTTCGCGCGGCCCGGTGTGGCCGTCACGCACGCGGACCGAATGATTGGCAAGCGAAATGTCACGGCCTTCGGCCGCTGCCTCGCCGAGCAGAAGCGCCGTGCCCGAGGGTGCGTCGACCTTGTGCTTGTGGTGCATCTCGAGCACCTCGATATCCCAGCCCGAGGCTTCCAGCGCCCGCGCTGCCTGCTTGATCAGAACCGAGAGCAGATTGACGCCGAGGCTCATATTGCCTGACTTCACGACCCGCGCATGCCGGGCCGCCGCGTCGATCTTCTCCTCATGCTCGGGCAGGCAGCCGGTGGTGCCGATTACATGCACGATGCGCGCCTGGGCCGCGAGGGCCGCGAATTCGACGGTCGAAGCCGGTGTGGTGAAATCGATCACGCCATCCGCATGCACGAAAGCCGCCAGCGGATCGTCGGTGAGGGCAACGCCAAGCTTCGGCACGCCTGCCAGTTCGCCGGCATCCTGGCCCACAAAGGCAGAGCGTGCCCGTTCGACGGCAGCATGCAGCACAACGCCCTCTGTCTCGCTGATCAGTTTGATCAGCGTCCTGCCCATGCGACCGGCGGCACCGACGACGACGAGCTTCATGGGCGTATCCATGCGGGCCTATTCCTGAATGCTGAGCGGGCCGTTGGGCGCGGCCTGCAGGTTGTTGAGGCGAGCGTAAAGACCACCCGGCTGCTGTGCAAGGCTCTGATGCGTGCCTTCTTCGGCCACTTCGCCCGCCTGCATGACGATGATCTTGTCGGCATTGACGACGGTCGACAGACGATGCGCGATGACGATGACGGTGCGTCCGGCCATGGCCGCGTCGAGTGCCTGCTGCACGGCTGCTTCCGACTCCGTGTCGAGCGCGGACGTTGCTTCGTCGAGCAGCAGGATCGGCGCATTGCGCACCAGAGCGCGCGCGATCGACAGACGCTGCCGCTGTCCGCCGGACAGGGTCACGCCGTTTTCGCCGACAGGGGTGTCATAGCCCTGCGGCTGGGCGAGGATGAAGTCATGTGCATTGGCAAGCCGCGCCGCATCCTCGATCTCGGCATCCGTTGCTTGGGGGCGACCGTAACGGATGTTGTCGCGGATCGAGCCTTCGAAGAGATAAGGCTGCTGTGAGACATAGGCGAGGTGCTGGCGCAGCGACGACTTCGTCACGTCGGCGATATTCTGCCCATCGATCAGGATTTCGCCACTGGCCGGATCGTAGAATCGCGGAACGAGCGTGATGACGGTCGACTTTCCGGCCCCCGAAGGACCCACCAGCGCCGTCGTCTTGCCACCCTCGGCCGTGAAGTTCAGCTTGCGCAATACAGGCGGGTTGGCGCCATAGGCAAAGGTCACGTCGCGGAATTCGATCCGCGCATCCGTCACCGAAAGCGCAGCCGCACCCGGCTTGTCGCGCTGGTGCGGCTGGGTGTCGAGGATTTCGTAGATCATGCGCGCGTTGACCGCCGCGCGTTCCATCTGCACCTGCAGGCGCGCGAGCCGCTTGGCCGGCTCATAGGCCAGCAGGAGCGCGGTGACGAAGGAGAAGAAGGCACCGGGAAGCACGCCGCCATAAATCGCCTGATAGGCGGCATAGGCCATGACACCGGCGATCGAAAATCCTGCCACGGTTTCCGTCATCGGGCCATTGCGTTCGCTCAGCTGCGCGATTTTGTTGGCGCGCCGCTCCGCCTGGTCGATCGTCGACTGGATCTTGTCCTGCAGCTGGGCCTCCATGGTGAAGGCCTTGACGATGGCAATCCCCTGCACGGTTTCCTGGACTGCGCCGAGAACATGCGAATTGAGGATGATGCTTTCCTTGGTGGCGCTGCGCAGTCGCCGCGACAGATAGCGCAGCCCGATCATCAGCGGTGGCGCCACGGTAAAGACGATCAGCGTCAGAACCAGATCCTGCAACAGCATGACCCCGATCAGGGCGACGAGGGTCACCAGATCGCGCGCCAGCGAGGTCACGGTGAGGTTCAGGACATCCCTGACACCGTTGATGTTCTCGTTGATCTGCGCCGCAAGCCTCGCCGAGCGGGCTTCGCTGAAATAGCCGACCGAAAGCGACATGAGATGAGCGAAGAGCCGCCGTTGATAGCGCGCAACGATATTGTTGCCGATCTTCGACAGCGTCACGGCCTGCCCGTAACCGGCAAAACCACGGATGACGAAAGCCGCAAAGATCGATCCGCAAATGATCCAGACGAGGTCGGCTCGCCGGTTGGCAAACGCCTCGTTGATCACGGCCTCCATGATCCAGGCGGTGAAGGCCGTGGTCGCGGCGACCGTCAGCAGGCAGACGATGGCAAAAGCGTAGCCCCTGACGTGTTCGCGCCCGTTTTCCGCGATCACGCGCTTCAGGATGGCGGAGACGCTCTCGATATCCGTCTTGCGGCTTTCGGTGTTCCTGGCGTCCAAGAAAAAATGTCCTGTGCGATTGCTAATCCACGCCGCGCAGGCGCCGCCGCTCTATAGCCAGTCGCGGCGGCTTTGGCCATAGGCCGGCGGCCATGGCACTCAGCGCCAGTGGCGCCCCTCGGTGGCCAGCCCGAAGTCGGCAGGCGCGGTCGCGAAGGCTGCGAGCCCATGCAAGGCCGCCTGGGGATGGGTCACGACAAAGGTCGGGATGCTGTGCAGGAGAGCCTGATGCGGTGCCTTGTCCTCGAAGGCCGCCCGGAATTCCCCACTCTGCAGTGCCGGCAGGATTTTTGGCGAGATGCCACCGGCGAGAAACACGCCGCCCTTGGCCATGAAGATCAGCGCGAGATCGCCGGCGACCCGACCGAGATAGGTGGCGAACAGGCTGAGCGCCTCTCCCGCCCGGGCATCAGCCCCGGAAATGCCTGAGGCGGAAACTTCCGCGGGCTCATCGTAGCGCGGCGTCAGGTTTCCATCCGCCTTGCACAGAGCGCTATATATGTTCATCAGGCCCCGCCCGGAGAGAAGCTCCTCGGCAGAAATGCGTCCGAGGGCTGCGTTCGGGTCGCGCACCGGAGTCAGATGCGGCCAGATCTGGTGATCGCGAACCGTGCGCGGGCCGACATCGACATGTCCGCCTTCGCCCGGAACCGGGAACCACATGTCACGCGCCCTGACGAGGCCGGCAACCCCAAGACCCGTGCCAGGCCCAAGCACGACGCGTGAACCCAGCGGCGCCTCGCTGAGGGAGCCGAGATGCTGCCGGTCGTCGACATCGAGCGTGGCGGCAGCCAGCGCCTGAGCCTCGAAGTCGTTGAGCAGCAATACCTCCGCAAAGCCGAGATCGGCTATCAAAACCTTCGGACGAACCACCCAGGGGCAGTTGGTGAGCGGGACTTCGTCGCCCTTGATCGGCCCGGCCAGCGCCAGGATCAGCGAGCGCGGCTTGTGGCTCGTCGTTTCGAGAACGCAGGTGCGGATCGCGTCGTCGATCGTCGCGAAGTCCTTGTTCACCACATTGGGGAAGCTGATCCGCTCGCCGCTTTCGTCGATCAGGATCGAGAAGCGGGCATTGGTGCCGCCGATGTCGCCGATCAGGATAGGGAAGGGGAGTTGGTCGTCGCGATGTATCTGGGCCATGGTCTGTCCGGTCTTGGGCCCCGCTGCCTCAGGCAGTCAGGGTCTGCATCAGGATGTCGGCGGTTGCGAGGTTCAGCGCCATCGGAATGTCGTAGACGGTCGCAAGCCGCATCAATGCCTTGACATCCACATCATGGGGCATGGGAGTCAAGGGGTCGACGAAGAAGACGAGCATGTCCACTTCTCCGGTCGAGATCAATGCGCCGATCTGCTGGTCGCCGCCGAGAGGCCCGCTCTTCAGCCGCGTGACGTCGAGTTCGGGCACGGCATCCTTGATACGGCCCCCCGTCGTGCCGGTCGCCACGATCCGCCAATTCATGAGCTTGGCCTGATGACGTCTGGCGAACTCCGCCAAGTCGTCCTTCTTCTGGTCATGCGCGATCAGGGCGATGCAACGGGTGCGGCTCACGACAGGTCCCCAGCTCATTTAAATCGATTTGATAAACCCATCTAGCGCAGCCTGTCGAACTTGAAAAGCCACCCGGTGTCGGGCGGCTCACCAACCCGCTGGGCGAGCAGCGGGCACTGGCACCACTGCGGGAATCTCGAAAGGCTGGTCGGCTGTGGCCGCAGGTGCGACAAAGGCCGAAGCGGTGGTCGGCATGAACCCGCCGCTTGCCTGATAGGTCGCCTCCAGCTCGCTCGACGGGCCCCTTGCATCCAGCACCATCGCGCAAGCCTTGGGCAGATCGGAAACCTGCATGGCCCGAGGCTTCGGCGCCGGCTTGGCGTTCGGGTCCTTCTTCGGCGCCGCCCATGGCTCCTTGGTGAACCACCAGGCCAGCGACTTGTCGCAACCGTCGCCGGGAGGCACGGCCGCCTGCGGCTTGCAGCCGGTAGCCCCCTCGGGGCAGCGCATGCGAATATGGAAATGCGCGTCGTGACCGTAGATCGGTCGGATCTTGCCGAGTACGGAACGATCGCCCGTCCAGGTGTCACAGAGCTTCTTCTTGATCGCCGGATTGACGAAGATGCGCTCGACCTGCGGATAACTCGCCGCCTGGACGACCACCTGGGCATGGGTGTTCGTCCAGAGACGCCGGTCCACGGTCAGGAACTTGTTCTTCTGCAACATGGAGGTGAAGGGCATGTCCTCCCGCTGCTGCGGTGACAGCGGGCTCGCAGGCTTAGGCGTGAACCAGATATCCGCATCCAGTCCGATCTGGTGGGAAGCATGGCCCGACAACATAGGCCCGCCACGCGGCTGCGATATGTCGCCGATCAGGATCCCCGATCCCCAGCCGAGCTGCACCGCATCCCTGGAGAAGCGTTCGAGCAGCGCGATCATCTGCGGATGACCCCAGCGACGATTGCGCGATAGCCGCATGGCCTGCCAGGTCGGCCCGTCGGTCGGAATGGCAACGGCCCCGGCAATGCACCCCTTGGCATAGGAACCATAAGGCGAGGGTGCTGCCTTCGCCGGCAAAGCCATGCCGCCGAAAAGCTCCTTGGCCGGGCGTCCCTCGGCAAATGCAGTGTCGCCGATCACGGTCGCGAAAGCCGTCGCAAGCATCAGTGCCGTGGCGATCGGGCGGCTGCCCCTGGTCGTTGTCATCGTAAGCATGTCCCCGGTCTGTCCTGATTTCCGGGGGCGTCGTTCCCCGGGTGAATCACATGTCAGTCTAGCGTGAAACGGAAATGGGGTGAATCTGCGGATGCGCTGCCGCTCACTTCTCTGTCACCCGCCTGTATTTTGTCGACATTTGCCCTATCCTGCTTCGCAACAGTAGAAATCAAGGGGAACTCGATAGATGGGTCTGAGCAAGAGGAGCGTGGTATTCGGTTGCCTTCTGGCGGTTATGGCATTTTCGCCGCCCCCAGCGATCGCGCAGGAGCCGGCTGATCCATTCAGGCACGGCGTCGCGATCGTCGGCGATCTGAAATACCCCGCGGGCTTCGAACGCTTCGATTACGTCAACCCCTCAGCGCCCAAGGGCGGCACGCTCCGCATGTCGTCGACCGGTACCTTCGACAGCTTCAACCCTGTTCTGAACAAGGGAGAAGCGGCGTCGGCCCTTGCCTATGTCTTCGACACGCTCCTCAAGGATGCGAGCGATGAGGTGTCCACAGGTTACGGACTGCTCGCCGAAGGCGTGTCCTTCCCTCCGGACTTTTCCAGCGCGACCTTCCGCCTGCGTTCAGAAGCGCGTTTCGCAGACGGCGAACCCGTCAAGCCCGAGGACGTCATCTTCAGCTTCGAGAAGCTGAAGGAACTGAACCCGCTCTACATGAGCTATTACGGCCACGTGATTTCTGCCGAGAAGACCGGCGATCGAGACGTCACCTTCCGTTTCGACCAGAAGAACAACCGCGAACTGCCGATGATTCTCGGTCAGTTTCCAGTCGTCCCGAAGCACTGGTGGGAGGGCAACGGTCCCGACGGCAAGCCGCGCGACATTTCGCGCACCACGCTGGAGCCGGTCCTGGGCTCGGGGCCCTACAAGGTTGCCGAGTTCAAGGCTGGCGCCAGCATCCGCTACGAATTGCGCGACGACTATTGGGGCAAGAACCTCAACGTGAATCTCGGCTACAACAATTTCCGCAACGTCACTTACACCATGTTCGGTGACCGGGACGTGGAGTTCGAAGCCTTTCGCTCCGGAAACACGGACTTCTGGCAGGAAACCCGCGCCGCCCGCTGGGCCACCGGCTTCGATTTTCCCGCCGTGAAAGATGGCCGCGTCAAGAAGGAGGAGTTCGAGAACCCCTTCCGTGCGACGGGTGTGATGCAGGCGCTGGTGCCGAACATGCGGCGCGAAATGTTCAAGGACCAACGCGTCCGCGAAGCCCTCAATTACGCCCTAGACTTCGAGGAACTGAACCGGACGGTCTTCTACGGCGCCTACGAGCGCGTCGACAGCTTCTTCAATGGAACGGAACTCGCCTCGTCCGGGCTGCCGGAAGGAAAGGAGCTGGAGCTCCTGACACCCCTCAAGGACAAGGTGCCGGCCGAGGTCTTCGATACGCCTTACAAAAACCCGGTCGGCGGCACCCCGCAGGCCTCGCGTGACAACCTCCGCAAGGCGGTCGAGCTACTGAAGCAGGCAGGCTACGAACTGCGTGGCAATGCCATGGTGAACGCGAAGACGGGCCAGCCCTTGCGCTTCGAACTGCTTCTCTCGAACCCGCAGCTCGAAGTCGTCGCCGTGCCCTATCAGCAGCAGTTGCGCAAGATCGGCATCGAGATGGCGATCCGCACGGTCGATGACTCGCAATACACCAACCGCACCCGCACTTTCGACTACGACATGACCTGGACCGTCTGGGCGCAGACGCTCAATCCGGGCAACGAGCAGCGCGACTATTGGGGATCCACCTCGGTTAACCGCGAAGGCTCGCAGAACTATGCCGGCATTTCCGATCCTGCCATCGACGCCCTGATCGAGAAGATTATCTTTCCGGCGGACCGAGACGAGCAGGTCGCGGCTACCAAAGCCATGGACCGCGTACTGCTTGCCCATGATTACGTCATCCCGCTCTACTATGGCGGGACGGCCCGCTATGCCTTCTGGGACAAGTTCGAGCGTCCCGCCGAATTGCCGACCTACAGCACCGGTTTCCCGCTGATCTGGTGGGCGAAAAGCCCGTGATTTCCGCTCGGGGCTTGCGCCTCCTGCGTGAGACTCTAGGAATGAAGGGGACGAATCGCTGGACAACGGAGCGGCTTATATTGGCGGACGAAACGAGCTTTGACATCATGGTGAGCCCCGACCCTGAAGTGGGACGTCGCGCATGACTGCCTATATTCTCCGGCGTCTGCTGCTGATGATCCCGACCATGATCGGCATCATGGGCATCTCCTTCATCGTCATCCAGTTTGCCCCCGGTGGCCCCGTCGAACAGGTGATCGCGCAGCTGAGCGGCCAGGGCGACAGCGCCGATGCGCGCCTTTCCGGCGGCGGCGACATGCTGAACCAGTCGTTCGGAACGGAGGAGGGCGGGTCCCGTTATCGCGGAGCCCAGGGCCTTGATCCGGAACTGATCGCCAAGCTCGAAAAGCAGTTCGGCTTCGACAAGCCGCCGCTCGAACGCTTCCTCGAAATGATGTGGAATTACATTCGCTTCGATTTCGGCGAGAGCTTCTTCCGCAACACGTCCGTCATTGATCTCATCATCGAAAAGATGCCGGTCTCGATCTCGCTCGGTCTCTGGGTGCTCCTGATCTCCTACGCCATCTCGATCCCGCTCGGTATCAGGAAGGCCGTCTCCGACGGTTCCCGCTTCGACGTCTGGACATCAGGCGTCATCGTCATCGGTTATGCCGTCCCGGGCTTCCTCTTCGGCATCCTGCTTATCGTGGTCTTTGCCGGCGGCTCGTTCTTCGACTGGTTCCCGCTTCGCGGTCTCACCTCCGACAATTTCGCCGAACTCTCCTGGTGGGAGAAGATCATCGACTACTTCTGGCACCTCGCTTTGCCGCTGACCGCACTCCTGCTCTCGGCCTTCGCCACCACGACGCTGCTGACCAAGAATTCCTTCATCGACGAGATCAAAAAGCAGTATGTCGTCACCGCCCGCGCCAAGGGTCTCGGCGAACGCCAGGTGCTCTACGGCCATGTCTTCCGCAACGCCATGCTGATCGTCATTGCCGGCATTCCTGCGGCCTTCATCTCCTCCTTCTTCACCGGTTCGCTGCTGATCGAGAACATCTTCTCGCTCGATGGTCTTGGCCGCCTCGGCTATCTCGCTGTCGTCAACCGCGATTACCCGATCGTCTTCGCCACCCTCTACATCTTCTCGCTGATGGGCTTGGTCGTCGGCCTGATCTCCGACCTGATCTACACATGGATCGATCCACGCATCGATTTCGACCGGAGGGATGTCTGATGTCCGCCGTCGAAACCACCGCCATCACGCCGCCGAAAAAGACCTGGCTCAAGCCCACCAACGCTCGCCGCCTTCAAAACTTCAAGGCGAACCGACGCGGCTTCTGGTCCTTCTGGATCTTCATGGTTCTGTTCGTCTTGAGCATGTTCGCCGAATTCATTGCCAATGACCGGCCAATCATCGCCTCTTACAAAGGCGAGATCCTCTTCCCCGTCGTCGTCGATTATCCGGAAGAAAAATTCGGCGGCTTCCTGGCCGTCACCGATTATCGCTCGCCCTTCATCTCAGACGAGATCAACGCCAACGGCTGGATGCTCTGGCCGCCGATCCGGTATTCCTACCGCACGGTCAATTCCGAGGTTCCCCATTCGGCACCGACAGCGCCCTTCTGGCTGATGGACAAGGAAACCCGCTGCGCCGCCTATCCGCTGAAGGCGGAAGATCCGAACTGCGTGCTCGGCAACATGAACTGGCTCGGCACCGACGATCAGGCGCGCGACGTCATGGCCCGCATGATCTACGGCTTCCGAATCTCGATCCTCTTCGGTCTGGCGCTGACGCTCGCCTCTGCCGCGATCGGGGTCACAGCCGGTGCCGTGCAGGGCTATTTCGGCGGCTGGACCGATCTTTTGATGCAGCGCTTCATCGAGATATGGTCCTCGATGCCGGTCCTCTACATCCTGCTGATCATAGCCGCCATCCTGCCGCCCGGCTTCTTCGTCCTGCTCGGCATCATGCTGCTCTTCTCCTGGGTCGGCTTTGTCGGCATCGTCCGCGCCGAGTTCCTGCGCGCCAGAAACTTCGAATATGTCAACGCTGCCCGCGCGCTTGGCGTCGGCAACGGGACGATCATGTTCCGCCATCTCCTGCCGAACGCCATGGTCGCGACCCTGACCTTCCTGCCCTTCATCCTCTCGGGCTCGATCACGACACTCACCTCGCTCGACTTCCTCGGCTTCGGCATGCCGCCCGGCTCGCCCTCGCTCGGCGAACTGATCGCGCAAGGCAAACGCAACCTCCAGGCCCCCTGGCTCGGTCTGACCGCCTTCTTCACCATGTCGATCATGCTATCGCTGCTGATCTTCGTCGGCGAAGCCGTCCGCGATGCGTTCGACCCGAGGAAGACCTTCCGATGAGCGCGGGTTCGTCAAGAGAGTGCTTTTGTGGCATGATGCGCGCAGGCCTGATCAGGAGCGTGATGTGATGAACAAGATCGTCAGAGAGCATTACCCGGTTGAGAACTTGCCGGCGGATCTCCGCGAGGGATTGACCGAGGGCAGCACCGTGCGGGTTGTGGTGGAAGTAGATGGCATTGAAACCGATGAGCCCAAGCGGCGCTCGGTCAAACAAACTCTGGAGCACTTGGAAAGACTTCGGCAAGGCCGCGCCCCGGACACCGACGTGGCGGAGGCGGTTTCGAGGATCCGTGCGCTTCGAGATGAATGGGAAGATTGATGATCGCCGTTGAACGTGTCTACCTGGACACCAACGTGTTCATCATGCTTTCGGAGAAAAACCATAGGCTTCAGCAACTGCTGGTGCAGATGATATCGGCTCAACCTTTTGGAACGCCACCGAAGTTTGCCACAAGTGAGCTGACGCTTTCGGAACTGCTCGTAAAGCCGCATCAAGCAGGCGATGACACTCTGATCAATGGCTACGAGTCGCTGATACTGAACAGCGAATGGCTGGATGTGCGCCCGGTCGATCGCGCCGTACTTTATTATGCCGCCGTCCTTCGTGCCCAGTATCGCCACTTGAAGCTGCCGGATGCGATCCATGTGTCCAGCGCGATCGGGCAAGATTGCTCTCATTTCTTGTCTGATGATCACGGCATCAAGGACCGATACGACGTTACGCATAGACGCCATGGGTTCACTCGCGTTGCGCCCACTCTGAAGGTCCTCCGCCCCGACGAACCCACGCTCACCTCCCTGATCGAAAGCCTTTCCGCATGACCGAACCCCTGCTTTCCGTGCGCGATCTCTCCGTCTCCTTCCACCAGGGCGGTCGCGTGAGCCTGGCGGTCGACCGCGTTTCTTTCGACATCGGCCGTGGCGAGATTGTCGCTTTGGTCGGCGAATCCGGTTCGGGCAAGTCCGTCTCCGCCGCGTCGATCCTGAAGCTCCTGCCTTACCCCGCCGCCAGCCACCCCTCCGGCGAGATTCTCTTCGACGGTCGCGACTTGATGACCGCAAGCGAGCCAGAGCTCCGCTCGGTACGCGGCAATGACATCACCATGATCTTCCAGGAGCCGATGACCTCGCTCAATCCGCTGCACACGATCGAGCGGCAGATTAGCGAGATCCTGGCCCTGCATCAGGGTCTCGAAGGCGATAGCGCGCGTGCCAGGGTACTGGAACTGCTGCATCAGGTCGGCATCCGCGAGCCGGAGAAGCGGCTGACGGCGTTTCCGCACGAACTCTCCGGCGGCCAGCGCCAGCGTGTCATGATCGCCATGGCGCTCGCCAACCGCCCAAAGCTGCTGATTGCCGACGAGCCGACCACGGCTCTCGATGTCACGGTCCAGGCCCAGATCCTGGAACTCCTGGGCCGCCTGAAGACCGAGCACGGCATGTCCATGCTCTTCATCACCCATGATCTCGGCATTGTCCGCAAATTCGCTGATCGCGTATGCGTCATGACAAAGGGTGAGATCGTCGAGGCGGGCGCCGTCGAAGAGATTTTCGAGCGCCCGCAACATCCTTACACGAAGAAGCTGCTCGCCTCCGAGCCGCGCGGCGAACCGCCATTGCTGGACGAGACGAAGCCTATTGTAATGCAGGGCGAAGACATCCGCGTCTGGTTCCCGATCAAAGCAGGCTTCCTGCGCCGCACCGTCGATCACGTGAAGGCGGTCGACGGCGTGGACCTCACGCTCAGAGCCGGGCAGACGCTCGGCGTGGTCGGCGAATCCGGCTCCGGCAAGACGACGCTTGGGCTCGCACTTTCGCGCCTCATCTCGTCCAAGGGCCGCATCAGTTTCATCGGCAAGGACATACACGCATTCTCCTACAGCGAGATGCGCCCCTTGCGCGATCGCTTGCAGATCGTCTTCCAGGATCCCTTCGGTTCGCTCAGCCCCCGCATGTCGGTCGGCGAGATCATTGCCGAGGGCTTGAAGGTCCACGAAAAACAACTCTTGGCGGAAGAGCGCGACAGCCGCGTCGCCTGGGCGCTGGAAGAGGTCGGTCTGGATCCCGCCACCCGCTGGCGCTACCCCCATGAATTCTCCGGCGGCCAGCGCCAGCGCATCGCAATCGCTCGCGCCATGGTTCTCAAACCCCGCTTCGTCATGCTCGACGAACCCACCTCCGCCCTGGACATGACCGTCCAGGCCCAGGTCGTTGACCTCCTGCGCGACCTTCAGGCCAAGCACGATCTCGCCTATCTCTTCATCAGCCACGATCTCAAGGTGGTGAAAGCGCTCGCCAACGAGCTGATCGTCATGCGCGGCGGCAAGGTGGTCGAAAAGGGACCGGCGGCAGAGGTTTTCGCCGCCCCCAAGGCCGATTATACCCGCGCCCTCATGGCCGCCGCCTTCAATCTCGAAGCCGTCGAGGCCGGCGGCATTCGCCAATAATGTGAGTTCCCCATGTCCGACAAACGTCCCGTCGTCATCGACCTCCGCTTCGCGCGCGAAAGCGTGGTCTCCGCCCTCCGGTCCGCCTTCAAGGATCGACCTGTCATCGACATGGGCGATCCGGCAAATGCTGATCGGGACCTCACCGATGCCGAATTCGCCGTCGTTTGGAAGCCCGATCAGACACTCTTTCGCCGTGCCACGGGCTTGAAGGCCATTTTCTCCGGCGGTGCCGGCGTGGATCACATCCTCTCGGCCTATGAACTGCCCGACCTTCCCATCGTCCGCTTCGTCGATCGCAGCCTGACGGACCGCATGAGCGAATGGGTCGTCTGGCAATGCCTTCACCACCTGCGCAATGGCTTCGCCTATGCCGGACAGCAGCGGAATCGTATCTGGCACGAGATCGCTGATCAGCCCGAAGCGCGAGACGTGACCCTCGGCGTCATGGGCCTCGGTGTCCTCGGCGCGGATGCCGTCCGCAAGCTCAAGGTCATGGGCTTCGATGTCATCGGCTGGTCGCGCCGCTCGAAGACAATCGCCGGTGTCGAAACCTTCGATGCCACAAGCCTCGACGCCTTTCTTGGCCGAACCGACATCCTCGTCGGCCTCCTGCCGCTGACTGACGATACTCGCGGCATCTATGATCGCGCACTGTTCTCGAAACTCCGCCGCACAGGCGCCTTGGGCGGCCCGATCTTTCTCAACGCCGGTCGTGGCGGCAGCCAGAAAGAAGCCGAGCTGACCGAGTGCCTCACCGACGGAACGCTGAAGGCCGCGTCTCTGGATGTCTTCGAAAGTGAGCCGCTCGACCCGGATAGTCCGCTTTGGTCGATGTCCAACGTAATCATCACGCCCCATGCGGCAGCCGCTTCGGATGTCCGCGCCCTGTTCCGCCACGTCGAAGGGCAGATAGCCAGGGCAGAAGCCGGTAAGCCCCTCGAATTCGTGGTTGATCGCACATCCGGCTACTGACTGAGATTTGAATTCGCGGAACAAACCGCCAGAGCTCCCGTTTGCTTTGGGAAGGCGCACCCATCCGGGCTGTGCCACCAGGATATGACAGGGAGTTTTCACATGAACGGCAGAACCGACATGCCCGACACGACCGACCGCCGTACCCGCGGGCTGGCGCCCGAGCCCATGACCCCGGTCGAGGCGCGCCAGGGCTTTCGCGGCAAGCCCGTCCTGATCGTCCTTCTGGGCGGTCTGATCCTGGCCATGCTGGTCTGGATCCCTGCGGAATGGTGGGGCAATTCCATTGCGCCGGAGAACCCGGCAAACGAGTCCCAGCAGACAGCGCCGGCGCCGGCGCCGTCTTCGGGCGGGACAGCCAGCGAAGGCCAGAACATGCCGCAGTCCAACCCCACGCCGGGTCAGTAATTCCTGCGTGTCTTGTGACTGCGCGTCGCTCACTGGACAATCCGAAATCGATTGTCGATAACTGCAGCGGAAGCGGCCGAAGCGTTCCGGTCGCCCGCCGCAGTTCCCGCTGCGGATGAGAAGGCAGTGGATCATGACCAAGACAGACATCGCGACCAGGGTTTACAACCACACCTGGAAGCTCGATCCGATCATCCGCAGCCTCATCGATACGGATTTCTACAAGCTGCTGATGCTCCAGATGATCTGGAAGCTGTATCCCGAGGTTGACGCCACCTTCACCCTTATCAATCGCACGACTTCTGTACGTCTCGCCGAAGAGATTGATGAACAGGAACTGCGCGACCAGCTCGATCACGTCCGATCCCTGCGCCTGACCAAGAAGGAAATGATCTGGCTTGCGGGTAACACCTTCTACGGTCGCGCCCAGATCTTCGAGCCCGAATTCCTCGCCTGGCTTGGTCATCTACAGCTCCCCGAATACGAGCTTTCCAAGCGTGACGGCCAGTATGAATTGACCTTCCGCGGATCCTGGATGGAGACCACCCTCTGGGAGATTCCGGCGCTTGCCATCATCAATGAACTGCGTTCCCGCGCGGCCATGCGGTCGCTCGGCTTCTTCACCCTGGACGTTCTATATGCGCGCGCCAAGGCCAAGATGTGGGCCAAGGTGGAGCGCCTGCGTGAGCTCCCCGGCCTGCGCATCTCCGATTTTGGCACCCGCCGCCGCCACAGTTTCCTCTGGCAGCGCTGGTGCGTCGAAGCGCTCAAGGAAGGCATCGGTCCGGCCTTCACCGGCACAAGCAATGTCCTCCTCGCCATGGACTCGGATCTGGAAGCCGTAGGCACGAATGCCCATGAACTTCCCATGGTCGTCGCGGCACTTGCCGATAGTGATGAACAGCTGGCAGCAGCTCCCTATCAGGTGCTGAAAGACTGGAACCGCCTTTATGGCGGAAATCTTCTGATCGTCCTGCCCGACGCCTTCGGCACCACATCCTTTCTCGATCACGCCCCCGAATGGGTTGCCGACTGGACCGGGTTCCGCCCGGACAGTGCGCCGCCGATCGAAGGCGGCGAGAAGATTATCGACTGGTGGAAGAAGACGGGCCGCGATCCCCGCAAGAAGCTGCTGATTTTCTCGGATGGTCTCGATGTCGATGCGATCATCGATACCTATCGTCATTTCGCCGGCCGTGTGCGCATGTCCTTCGGCTGGGGCACCAATCTCACCAATGACTTCGCCGGCTGCGCGCCGGTGGAGATTGCCGGCCTGAAGCCGATCTCCATCGTCTGCAAGGTGTCGGAGGCCAATGGACGCCCGGCCGTCAAGCTCTCGGACAATCCGCGCAAGGCGACTGGAGACCCGGCGGAGGTCGAGCGCTACCTGCGCTTCTTCGGCGCCCAGGATCGCGTCGAACAGGCTGTACTCGTCTGACAGACCAGCCAATCGGATGCGTTAGATACCTTGCATCCGCAGGTCATGCCGTGCAGTCTTGCGCCCACGGGAGGGAGCCCGTGATCCGCAAGGGAGGAGTGCCGAATGGATATGCAAGGCAGCGAGCGCATCGAGGCGCCGGTCGAAACCGTGTGGCGAGCCCTCAATGATCCCGAGATCCTGAAACAGGCGATTCCCGGCTGTGAAAGCCTGGAGAAGACCTCCGACACCACGATGGCCGCCAGGGTCGTTCTGAAGATCGGTCCGATCAAGGCAAAGTTCGAGGGTGCCGTCGAGCTGCAGAACCTCAACCCGCCGAATTCCTACACGATCTCAGGCGAAGGCAAGGGCGGGCTCGCGGGTTTCGCCAAGGGTGGTGCCGATGTGACGCTGACAGCCGATGGCGAAGGAGCCACCTTGCTCAGCTACACCGTAAAGGCCGAAGTCGGGGGCAAGATCGCCCAGCTCGGCAGCCGGCTGATCGAATCGACGTCGAAGAAGCTCGCGGGCGAATTCTTCTCGAACTTCAGCGCGGCCGTTACGGCCAGGGATGCGCAAGCCGAGGCTTGACCAATCAGCTCCGATCGGGTGAAAGCTCGGCGCAAGGATAGGTGATCATCGTGGAACCTGCCGAGATGATTCGGCTTTAAGGGGACATGACGATGATGAACGAAGGACCTGATCAGTATTTCGAACAGCAGGACATGGCGGTCAAGCTGATGCTTATCGAAAACAAGTCCGACGAATTGACGGACATCCTGGTGGAAGCGCTCCAGGATGCTCTGAAACTCCTCGAAGAAGAGCTTTCCACCGTCCACTGAATCGACGGTAGGTCAGAACCGGTCGGACACCTGGATACCGGCCGGGCCGAGGATGACCGCGACAAGCACGGGCAGGAAGAACAGGATCATCGGAACGGTGAGCTTCGGCGGCAGTGCCGCAGCCTTCTTCTCCGCCTCGTTCATGCGCTCGTCGCGCCCTTCCTGAGCCAGCACCCGCAGCGCCTGCGCGACAGGCGTACCATAGCGGTCCGCCTGGATGAGCGCCTGGACCACGTTCTTGACGCCGTCGAGCTGGGTTCGCGTGCCGAGATTTTCGAGTGCCTGGCGCCGGTCGGGGAGGAACGAAAGCTCGGCCGTGGTGAGCACCATTTCCTCGGCGAGTTCGGGTGATTGTTCCCCGATTTCGTCCGATACACGCCGCATGGCCGCCTCGAGCGAAATACCGGATTCCACGCAGATCAGCATCAGGTCCAGTGCGTCCGGCCAAGCGCGGCGGATCGACTTCTGGCGCTTGCCAATGCGGTTCGAAACATAAATGTTCGGCAGATAGAAGCCGACATAACCGCCCACGATGGTGGCGAAGAGCCGGACCGTCAGCGGTTTTTCAGCCAGATTTCCCAGCGCAAAGATCCAGAAAGCGGTCAGAGCCAAGGTCGCGAAGGGCAGCAGAAAGCGCGCGACGAGAAACATGTTCAGCGCGTTCTGCGAACGAAGGCCGGCCGCTTTCAGGCGGTCGACGGTGTTGTCGTCGACAAGCGCCTTTTTCAGATTGAAGCGCTCGACAATATTGCGCACCGACTTGTTGTTCGTGGCCCGGAGCGATGCACGGCTCTGCGCCGCTTCGGCATTGAGTTTCGCGCGTTCGCGTGCACGGATGAGGTCGCGTTCGGTCGATACGGCGCGCATGCGCTTGTTGAGATCGCCGCGCTCCAGATAAGGCATCGCAATCGTGTAAAACGTGCCGAAGACCGCGAGCGCCACCAGCACTGCGATCACCAACGCCGGATTGGTCACTTGTGCGGCCCAGTCTTCGGTCATCCCGCCTGTCCTTCAGATCTCGAAATTGATCATGTTGCGCATGACAAGCAGCCCGATACTCATCCACACGGCTGATATGCCGAGGATCAGATGTCCACGTGAATCGGTGAAGAGGATCATGATGTATTGCGGGGATGTCAGGTAAACCAGCAGGGCAACGATGAAGGGCAGGGCACCGATGATCGCCGCCGACGCTTTCGCTTCCATCGACAGCGCATTGACCTTGGCTTTCATCTTCTTGCGGTCGCGCAGCACCCGGGAAAGGTTCGACAGGGCCTCCGAAAGGTTGCCGCCCGCCTGACCTTGGATCGCGATAACGATCGAGAAGAAATTGACTTCGTTGAGCGGCATGGTCTGGTGCATGCGCGCAACGGCGTCGGGCACATTGAGGCCCAGCTGCTGTGATTCGACGATCCGTCGAAACTCGGTCTTCACCGGTTCCTGGCCATCGGAAGCGATCATGCGGATCGCATCGTTCAGCGGCAGGCCCGAGCGAATGGAACGCACCATCACGTCCAGCGAGTTCGGAAACTCGTTCAGAAACTGCTTCTGACGACGACTGACGAGAAAGCCGACGATCCAGCGCGGCAGGCCGAGGCCGGCCACAAAGGCCGCGCCGCCGATGACCAGCGCCGGCATGCCAGCGAGAAATGTCACAGCGAGCACCACGAGGCCGAGGACGGCGCTCAGGATATAGAACTGCAGCATCGTGATCGGCAGACCCGATTGCACCAACTTGGCCTTGAGGCTGGTGGCATTGGCCTTCTTGGTCTTCTCCTGCTGCTGCTTCTTTTCCAGTTCCTTCAGCGAATCCTGGACGGATTTTCGGCGCTTGGAGATCTCCTGCACGCGGTCGCGGGCAGCCTTCACCTGCGACGTATCGGTCTCGGCCGCGCGAACCCGGTTGATCCGGTTCGCCGTCTTCTTGTCGGTTTCGATCCGCGAATAGAGCACACCATAGGCCACGGCTCCGGTCGAGACGGCGACCAGCAGAACGATGGCGAGAATGGTCGGATCTATGCCGAACATGGTGATCAGATTCCCTTCGACTTCTGTTCCATGGAATCAAGCGCAGCTGCGAGCCGGCGATCCTCGTTGTAATAACGGGCACGATCCCAGAAATGCGGCTTGCCGATACCTGTCGACATGTGACGGCCGATAATTTTCCCGTTGGCGTCTTCGCCGTCCATTTCGTAGCGCATCAGGTCTTGGGTAATGATCACGTCGCCTTCCATCCCGATCACCTCGGTGATGTGGGTGATGCGGCGCGAACCATCGCGCAGGCGCGCCGCCTGGATTATGACGTCGATCGAACCCGAGATGATCTCGCGCACCGTCTTGGCGGGTAGTGAGAAGCCGCCCATGGCGATCATCGATTCCATACGGCTCAGGCATTCGCGCGGCGTGTTGGCGTGGATGGTGCCCATCGAACCGTCGTGACCCGTGTTCATCGCCTGGAGAAGGTCGAAAACTTCAGGTCCGCGCACTTCACCGACGATGATGCGTTCGGGGCGCATACGCAGGCAGTTCTTGACGAGGTCACGCATGGTGATCTCGCCTTCGCCTTCGATGTTCGGCGGGCGCGTTTCAAGACGTACCACATGCGGCTGCTGCAGCTGCAGTTCGGCGGTATCCTCGCAGGTGATGATGCGCTCGTCCTGGTCGATGAAGCCCGTCAGGCAGTTGAGAAGCGTGGTTTTACCCGAGCCGGTACCGCCAGAGATGACGACGTTGCAACGAACGCGCCCGATGATCTGCAGGACTTCGGCACCTTCCGGCGTGATCGCGCCGAACTTGACGAGCTGCGCGAGGTTCAGCTTGTCCTTCTTGAACTTACGAATGGTGAGTGCCGGCCCGTCGATCGCAAGCGGCGGTGCGATGACGTTGACACGCGAACCATCGGGCAGACGCGCGTCGCAGATCGGGCTGGATTCATCGACGCGGCGGCCGACCTGGCTCACGATGCGCTGGCAGATCGACAGAAGCTGGGAATTGTCGCGGAACCGGATTTCCGACTCGATCGTCTTGCCGCCGACTTCGATGAAGGTCTGGCCTGCCCCGTTGACCATGATATCGGCGATGTCGTCACGCGCCAGAAGCGGTTCGAGCGGGCCGTAACCCAGAACGTCGTTGCAAATGTCCTCGAGCAGTTCTTCCTGCTCGGAGATCGACATCGCGAAGTTCTTGATCGTGATGATGTCGTTGACGATGTCGCGGATTTCTTCGCGCGCGCTTTCGCCGTCGAGCTTGGCCAGCTGCGACAGGTCGATCGTGTCGATCAGCGCCGAGAAGACCTGGCTCTTGGTGTCGTAATAGTCTTCGGTCCGCGGTGGCTTCTTGCGGCTCGGGGTCTGCATGGAAGGCGCGGCGACCTGTTGCCGGCTGCTGACCTCCGGGCTGCCGGGCTCGATGAGCGTGCTGGAACGGGCCGCAGGTGCGGCAGCAGGCGGCTGTGCCGGGATCGTGCCGACGCCCGCCCCGCCCTTGCCGAAACCGTCGTTTCCGCGTTTGCCAAACATGAGCTCTACCTGTTCCTGTTACCGGTCTACTTCTTGCGGAGTTTTTCGATGAACGAGCCGAGGCCCGCCTTTTTGGGTTTCTTGATCGTGGCGCGGCCCGTCACCAGATGCGCCAGTTGCGAAAAGGTTTCGGCCGTCGGGGATTTCCCATCGAGCTCGCTGATCATCCGGCCGCTATTGGCAGCGGTGCCGAAAAGCTGCGCGTCGAAGGGAATGATCGCGACCGGATCGAGTTCGAGCGGCTCGAAGAAGTCGGACGGCGCGATCTCCGGTCGCTTGGGCATGCCCACCTGGTTGAGGATGAGATGCGGCGGCTTGTCCTGCGGCCTCAGTTTCTTCAGCGCATCCAGCATGTTCTTCATGTTGCGCAGATTGGCGAGATCGGGTGCGCAGGTGATGACGATCTCGTCGACATCAGACAGAACGGCTCTCGTCCAGTCGGCCCAGGTATGAGGAAGATCGAGCACGGTGATCGGCGCTGCTCGCTGCAGCACGTCGAGAATCGGCTGGAAGGCCCCGCGTTCATAGTCATAGCCCCGGTCGAGCATCGACGGCGCGGCGAGCAACGAAAGGTTCTGTCCGCATTTTGTCAGCAGGCGGTCGAGGAACACCTCGTCCAGTCGCTCCGGCGAAAACACGGCCTCGGCCATGCCCTGTGCAGGATCCTGATCGAAATCGATATTGGCCGTGCCGAAGGGCAGATCGAGATCGGCCAGAACGGTTTCGGTGGAGAAGAGCGAGGAGATGCCGAAGGCGCAGTTATGCGCGATCGTCGACGAGCCCACACCGCCCTTGGCGCCGATGAAGGCGATGCTGCGGCCGAGCGGTTCCGCTTCCGGGTCGACAAAGATAGACGATATCGAGCCCATCATGTCCGCCATGGTGAAGGGAGCGACGATGTATTCCGAAATGCCGCTTCGGATCAGTTCACGGTAAAGCGCGATGTCGTTGTGCCGCCCGACCAGGATCACGCGCGAACTCGGATCGCAGACCTCCGCGAGCGGCGCGAGTTCAGTCAGGAGGTCGCGCGGGCCGGCATCGGTTTCGAGGATGATCAGGTTCGGCGTCGGCGTGGACGAGAACATGTTCGCCGCAGCGGCAACGTTGCCATGCGTGATGCGCATGCTCACCCGGGCCATGCGACGGTCTCCGGCGCATTGCTCCATGGTTCGATGCACCGCATCGCTGATGCAGAAGGCGTGGATCGATATGCGGGGCAGGGGACGCAGGGCCTCGACATCGCCTGCGATCACGGTCTCGGAAGCTCCGCGATATCCGCCGCCCGTTTCGCCAATTTCATAATCGATCGCGTTCATGCTCTCATCCTGTCCTCTTGGACCACGTCCGCATCACTCGGTTGCCGTATTGCTGCCTTCGCGATAGAGGCCGATCACGTTCGACCGTCTGGTCGCATCGATCGGCGCCATGTCGCGCGGGGTCACCAGATCCATCGGATTGGCGATCTGTGCCGCGAGATTGCTCTGCGTCGCGCAGCCGAAGTTATGGTAGTTCTTGTTGCTGAACGTGTTGTTCTGCAGATCATCCGGCCACTCGCCGCAAGGGTTGGTCATGGCCGTGATCGCCACATAACTGATCCGCACGGGCGCCGCATTGCTGTTCGGCTCTGCCTGATACGATGTCTCGATGATCCGGTTCGACGGCACGCCGCGCGTGGTCAGAACCTGACGGATCTGCTTGCGCATGGCCGAGGCTGCCCCGGAATTTGGCGATCCATGTGGCATCATGACCTGGATCGTCCCGGTCGATGCCGAAAGATAGTCGGCGGCAAAGCCCGCGATGGAATCCTGCACGCTCAATGTCAGCTTCCGATCGCCCGAGGCGATCGGGACGTCGAGCGTGTGCTCGACTTCACTGAGCATGATCGGATGGCGCGTACGGTAATCGTCCGGGATGGCCGAGGTGGACATCTGGTCCTTCATGCTGCCGCATCCGGCGAGCACCGCTGCTGCACCCAGTAGGACGCTGCCGAGAACGAGACGCTGCAATGAGTGACGTGCGGATGCCATGGCTGGCTGACTTTCCCTGACTTGACGTGACGAGTTTTCCATCATGATCCTCGCGCCGTTCATTTGTAGATGAAGCCCACCGCGCCGTGGTATTGGCCCGGCGCTACGGGGTTCTCGCGGCGGCCATAGACCTTGTTCACCTTGTTCAGGAAGAAGGTCGCGCCATCGTTTTCGGGGTTGAAATTGTCATCCGGCCGCGACAGCGCGCCCCGCGCGACTGGTCGCACGAGATAGGGCGTTGCGATGATGACCAGTTCGGTCTCGTTGCGCTGGAAATCCTTGCTGCGGAACAGCGTACCCAGCACCGGAACCTTCGACAGACCCGGGAGACCCGACGTCGCCTGACGGATATTGTCCTGTACGAGGCCGGCGATCACGATCGAGCCACCCGACGGAAGCTCCACCGTCGTCGATGCTTCGCGCTTGCGGATCGACAGGAACGTGGAGCCGGGGACCTGATTCAGGATGTTGCCCGTGACCTGTGACGATTCCCAGGTCGGCTCGGAAACATTGGTCTCGATCTGCAGGCTGATGCGGCCGGGCGCGAGGACGACAGGACGGAAATTCAGTTCGATCCCGTAGTCGACGCTCTGGGTCGTCCGCTCGATCGACGTGCCCTCTTCGTCACTCGTCACTTCCTGCTGGCCGGCAAGCCGGAACTCACCGCCGACATAGAATTTGGCGGCTTCGCCCGAAATGGCGGTCAGGCTCGGTTCCGCCAGCGTGCGCATGACGCCTGCCTGTTCCATGGCGTTGATGTAGGTATTGATCCCGAGGCCACCGATGCCGGCAGAAATCGTGGCGGTCCCTGTCGGGTCGATGGCATTGCCGAGATTGGACGGATTGGCATAGCTGATACCGGTCGAGCCGTCCGAAACGCTGCCGGAGAAGCCGAGCTGCTTGAGCACCTGGCGGCTCACTTCCGCGACGGTAACCTTCAGCGTCACCTGGTCTTCACCTTCGATCGTCAGCAAGTTGACGATCTGGGATTCCTGACGGTCTTCCGCGTAGATCGCAACGGCACCGTCGCCGCTGCTCTCGCTGGTCGCAGTCGTGTTACGGGTGGTGGCTTCACCGCCCTTGAGGAAGGCTTCGGCAAGGCTGGCCGCGCGAGCGGCGTCCTGCGGCGTGCGCACCGAGCCTGTCAGAACGATATTGTCCGAAACAATCTCGACCTTGATGTCGGATTCGGGAATGAAGCGGCGCAGATTGGTTTCGAGACCGGTGATGTCGCGCTCGATCTGGATGTCGAGGCTGACGATTTCCTCGCCATTTGCGCCGAAGATGAAGATGTTGGTCTGGCCTACCATCTTACCGAACAGGTAGATGCGGCGTGACGAGCGGGTCACAGCATCGGCCATCACGGGGTCTGCGACCAGAATGTCGTGCGCGTCTGCAGGCAGGTCGACTACGAGCGCCTTGTTCAGCCCGAGCTTGACGGCTCTGCGGGCACCAGGCCCGGAATTGGTGATTTGTAGCACTGCCCCTTGTGCAGCCTCTACCGCATGAAACAGGCTGCCATGCATGGGCAGGAATGACGGCGATCCGGCAAACGCCATGGCAAAGGCAATGCCACCGGTTAGGGAAACTCTGAATTTGTGCGTCAGGCTGGCCACGATGTGTCCCCACTCACTGCATGGAATTGGCGGCCGGTGAGGTCGACTTGACGACCTCACCGGACTTGATGACCTGAATGGTCGGCTGACCGTCTCCGCCACTCAGCAGGTAGTCTGCAGAGGAGGTGTCTTCCTCCTGGGCGTCCGCGACCGACCGGAGTGCAAGAGACAGGCGATCTGCCATCTGCTGCGCGACGGCCATGACCTTGGTCTGTTCGGGCGTCAGCTCCAACGTCGCGGTCGTACCGATGACAGACTTGGAACCGTCGGGTGCTTCCTCGATTTGCTGGTCGATCGCGAGCACGCGGACATTGGACAAGACTCTTTCCGTCAGGAAATTGTCTTCGTCGCCCTTGCGCACCATGATGACGTCGACGCGGTCGTTCGGCAGGATGAAGCCGCCGGCGCCGGTGGCGACGGAGATTTCGGTCGAGACGGCCCGCTTGCCGGATGGCAGAAGTGCGGAGAGAATGCGGGAGGAAGAGTCGGCAATCTTTTCACGGCGGAGCGGCTCGCCCTCGAAGACCGGCAGGCGCACGACGACGCCGGTCAGTTCGGTCAACGCATCCGGCCGTGTTGAGGACGTGATGAAGCCATCGACGACGCTGCCTTCCGGCCAGGGCATCCAGCGCATCGAAGTTTCGTCGAGGCGGGCACCGACCGGCAGGTTCTTGGCCGAAACCAGAACATCGATGCTCGGCTCCTTCTCGACAACCGAATCCTGCACGATGACAGTCTGGTTGCCGCTCAGCCGCATGGCGAGGAGACCGGCCATACCGGCGGCCACGACGGCGACAGCGAGTATGATGAGACGGGCGGGTTTCATGATCGATCCTCGGGCGACGCAATAGGTTCTGCCCCAGAGATTGATCAGGAATTGGTGTACTTATGGTTAATAAGCCGCTTACAATCGTAGTTAACGGAAGGTTTCTTCGGCCAGATCAAGGCGCGGCTTGAATTGCCGCCAGAACCAAAGGTGCGTTTGGATAGGTCAAAAGCCCGGCCGCGCCGATCGCGATCGCATAGGGGATCTTCTTGGCGACCATCAAGGTTTGCGGCAGCCTGATGCCGACCGTCGCCAGCTTTTCCCAATTGGCACGCAGCAGGATGATGAGAATAGTCAGCGCGCCGCCCAGATAACCGGTGAAGGCCAGAAACTCGAACAGCGAGGTGTTGAAGCCGAACCACAAGCTTGCCGCCGTCAGCAGTTTCGCGTCACCTCCGCCCATTACATTGAACGCGAAGAGCGCAAAGCAAACGGTGAAGACGACGAGTGCAGCTGCAAGGTGCCAAGCGAGGGCAACCAGACTGAGCCCGCTGAAAGGGGCAATCAACACGAATGCGCCAATCAGAATGACCGACACCCAGTTCGGGATCGTCATTTCCAGGAAGTCAGTGATCGCCGCAATGGCTAGGCATGCGGGCGGAAGCAGGAAAACAACTAGCTGATACATGACCCAAGTCCCTTTGGGACAAGAATGCCCATGATTGATGAACACTTGGCAAACACCGGCCGGCAGAGCCTCTAAACGAAAAGGCCGCATCGCATCGCGAAGCGGCCTTCTGAAATCAGGCTTTCTGTCGATCAGCCCTTGTAGTTCAGTTCCTTCGAAACTTCGTTGAACTGGTTGTTCAGGGCGTTGCCGAGGGTCGAAGCGCCGGTGATCAGGGCGACCGAGATCAGGGCTGCGATGAGGCCGTATTCGATGGCGGTTGCGCCGGACTCGTCCTTGACGAAACGTGCGAAAAGCTTGGTCATGTTATTCTCCTACTCCGCGAGGTTGATCAGCACTGCCGGCAACTGTTTGCCGTTGCTCGGATGTCGCAAACCTAACCGTCGCCCTATTGCCATCGACTTAAGAAAAGCGGTTACCAGATCGTGAAGCCGCCTTTGCCGTTCCTGTGGTAAACGAATGCTGGAAAACTTCTCTAAGATGCACCACAAAGCCCTGGATTTGCAGGCTTCTTCATCTTTTCATGATGAGCGGCACGCCCGACGGCCTCGGCGCCCCCGAACTCCGAATATCCTGGTCCGAGCGCGAACGCACTTTTCTCGCCCGACCTGTCCCAATTCGGCGCGGATAAGGGTAGGCGCCCGCCGGCAAATTCATCAGTTTGGGAATGCAAGGAGTGCTCAAGGATGACAGCCGGAGCCCGCATGCCGCACTACTCTGCGGCTTAACCCTTCATTCACCTAAACCGGGCATCCTTTCGGCACCTCTTCACGCGCGTTCAAAGGCATGTCCATGTCAGACCATCGTTTTGCCGCTGCCGCCATGATCGTGGCCCTCGCCACGCTGTCGCCGGTACCTGCCGCGCAGGCTGAAGATGAAGGCATCCTGCGCGTCTATATGAACAGCGCGCGCGTGCTGAAACTCGACCGGCCCGTCAGCAAGGTGATCGTCGGCAACTCGGAAGTGGCAGATGCGACGGTTGCGGATGCCAAGACGATCGTGCTCACCGGGCGTTCATACGGCACGACCAACCTCGTACTCCTCGACGCCGACGGCAATGCCATCGTCGACGAGCGCATCCTTGTGTCGATTGACGAATCGAGCACGGTGCGCGTGTTCAAGTCCACAGCACGGACCGTGCTTTCCTGCACGCCGAATTGCGAAGAGCATGCCCAGACGGGTGCCACGCCATAAACTGTGCGGTTTCCGTTGACCGAGCCCGGCAAAGTGTAAAGATTCGGGAAACGGAAAATCAATATTTGCCCCGTAGCCTCTCTCCATCTTTGGGGATCAGCAGGCCATGACGAGCCACGACATAGATCGACATCATCAGGCTGAGAACAGCCGGCGGCCACGATTCCGCCTGTGGCGGAAGCTCGCGCGCTCGAAGGACGGCGCTGCAGCCATCGAGTTTGCGATCCTCGCAATCCCTTATTTCATGATCATCTTCGCGATCATTGAGACCTTCGTGGCCTTCGCCGCCGAACAGTTGGTGACCAATGCGGTCAACACACTCGGACGACAGTTGAGGACCGGCCAGATCACCTATCAGATGAACCGGCCCGACACCGACATGAATGATGTCACCAAGTTTCGCCGCGCCTTCTGTGAAGAAGTCAGCATCATGATACAGTGCTCTGAAGCGGAGATATCGACGCCGAGCAAACTCTACATCGACGCACGCACTTTCGCCAGTTTCGCTGCGATTCCGAAGAGCATCCCGCGTAAATCCACCGCCGCCTACGCCGACATCGATCCGACCAGCTTCAAGTTCACGCCCGGTGGTCCGTCGACGATCAACATGCTGCGCGCCTATTATCGCTGGCAGGTGATCACGGATCTGGTGCGGCCCTATATCACGACGATCAGGCCGTCAGATGGGTCACTGCCGTCCGATTTTCTCATCGTGGCGACCACTGCGTTCCAGAACGAGAACTACCCATGACCGCAAGAGGCAGAGACATATCGGTGTTCGCCAGTCTTCGGTTCGCGGGAGCAGTCGTGTCGAACACGTTGCGCCGCCTCGTCCGCGACCGGCAGGGCGTCGGTGGTGTTGAGTTCGCGATCATCGCGCCCATGCTCATCGTTCTCTATCTGATGGCCTTCGAGCTCACCATGGGCCTCAGCGTCGCCAAGAAGACCTCGCTGGCGAGCAGCACCGTGGCCGATCTCGTCGCGCGCCAGGAAAAGGTCAACAAGGCCTTCCTGACGACGATGTCCGATGTGACGGGGGCGATCTTCGTGCCCTATCCCTCCAACAATCTGGTGATTAAGGTCAGCGCAATCAAAATCGATGCGGCCAAGGCTGCAAAGGTGGCCTGGTCGTGGTCGACGACCGGCGTCGCGCCCTATGCGGTCGGAACCAATGCACCGGTGCCATCAGACATGCTCGTGGAAAACACCTTCCTCATCCGCAGCGAACTTAGCGTCTCGCACGAATTGATGATGTATCTGCCGGGCCTTTCCGGCACCGAGACCAAGAGCCTGACGATCGCCCGCGAGTTCTACTTCCGCCAGCGTCTCGGCACGGAAGTGACCTGCACGGACTGCTGACCGGGACGTTTGCCAAGGTCCGGATCAAGCGCTAAGGATGCTGGCGAAGGCCGGCAGAACAACAAACCAGACCCGGCCGTGGGTTCCACATGGCACGTGCTTTCATTTTCGTTCTCGATTCCTTCGGCATTGGCGGTGGCCCTGATGCGCGCGCCTATGGCGACGATGGTTCCGATACACTTGGCCACATCGCCGAATTCTGTGCCGCCGGCGCCGGTGATCGCAAGGGCCTCCGCCAAGGGCCGCTTGCCCTGCCCAACATGTCTGCCCTCGGCCTTCTGGCCGCGGCGAAACTTGCGACCGGCAAGTCGCCGGATGCCATGCCGATCCCGGAGCGCGTTTTCGGCCTCCACGGCGCCGCGAGCGAAATCTCGAAGGGCAAGGACACGCCCTCCGGTCACTGGGAAATCGCCGGTACCCCTGTCATGTTCGATTGGGGCTATTTCCCCGAGGGAGATGAGGCATTCCCGGCCGATCTCGTCGAGGCGATCTGCCGCGAAGCGAACCTGCCCGGCATTCTCGGCAATTGCCATGCCTCCGGCACCGAAGTCATCGCCCATTTCGGCGAGGAGCACATCCGGACCGGAAAGCCGATCTGCTACACCTCGAGCGACTCCGTCTTCCAGATCGCCGCGCACGAAACCCATTTCGGTCTCGAACGCCTGCTGGAACTCTGCCAGATCGTGCGCAAACTGCTGGACCCTTTGAACATCGGCCGCGTCATTGCCCGCCCCTTTGTCGGCGAAACCATCCAGACCTTCGAACGCACCGGCAATCGCCGCGACTATTCCGTCCTGCCACCCGAACCGACCCTGCTCGACCGCCTCGTGGAGGCCGGCCGCAAGGTCCATGCCGTCGGCAAGATCGGCGACATCTTTGCCCATCAGGGGATTACCCGGGTGATCAAGGCCAACGGCAACATGGCGCTCATGGATGCAACGCTGAAGGTCATGGACGAGGCGGAAGACGGCGATCTCGTCTTCACCAATTTCGTCGATTTCGACATGCTCTTTGGCCACCGTCGTGATGTACCGGGTTATGCCGCGGCGCTCGAAGCCTTCGACCGCCGCCTGCCGGAGGTTCATCGCAAGTTGAAGCCCGGCGACATGGTTCTGATGACGGCCGACCACGGCTGTGACCCGACCTGGCGCGGCACCGACCACACCCGCGAGCGAGTGCCGATCATGTGTTTTGGCCCCGGCGTTCGCTCGCGCAATATCGGGGTCCGCAACACCTATGCCGATATCGGCGAAACCATCGCGGCGCATCTGGGCATAGCCCCCGGCCGCCACGGACGGAGCTTCCTGTGACGAAAAGATTGAAGAAGGCCGAACTGCACTGTCACATCGAGGGTGCGGCACCGCCGGCGCTGGCGCTGGCCCAGGCCGAAAAATACGGCGTCGATACCGCGACCTTCATGCGCGACGGAACCTATGCCTGGACGGACTTCGCCGAGTTCATCAAGGCCTATGATCGTGTGGCCGCGCTCTTCCGCTCGGAAGAAGACTATGCCCTCCTGACCGAGACCTACCTGCGGGAACTCGCCGCCGTCGACACGATCTACAGCGAGATCATCGTTTCCCCCGATCATGGCGATCGCATCGGCCTGGGCGCCGACACCTATCTCTCCGGCATCACCGCGGGCGTCGAAGCCGCCCGCGCGGCCACCGGCATCGAGGCCCGTATCATCGTCACCGGCGAACGCCATTTCGGCCCTGAAAGCGTCATCGCGGCCGCCGAATATGCCGCCCGCAGCGACAACCCGCTCGTCACCGGCTTCAACATGGCCGGCGAGGAGCGCATGGGCCGCGTGGCAGACTACGCCCGCGCCTTCGACATCGCCCGCGAAGCCGGCCTCGGCCTCACCATCCATGCCGGCGAAGTCTGCGGCGCCTTCAGCGTCACCGATGCGCTCGACATCGTCAAACCAGCACGCATCGGCCACGGCGTCCGTGCCATCGAGGATCCCGAGCTCGTCCGCCGCCTTGTCGATTTGGGCACCGTGCTCGAAGTCTGCCCGGGCTCCAACATCGCGCTCAAGGTCTTTCCGGATTTCAAGAGCCACCCGCTGCGCCAGTTTCAGGAAGCGGGCGTCAAGATCTGCATCAATTCCGACGATCCACCCTTCTTCGGAACGTCGCTTGCTCAGGAATATGATTGGGCGTCGAATGAGTTCGGCTTTACCGATGCCGAGATCGACGGCATGACGAAGACCGCGATCGAGGCAGCCTTCGTCGACGAAGAGACCCGCGCAAGGCTTCTCGCCCAGCTCTGATGCTGCGCCCTGTTGAAGACGTGGCAAAATCCGGCATCGCTCTTGCGGGCATCCAAGAGAACGTGAAAATAGAAACACCGCAGAAAACAAGAAAAGAAGGCTCGACCATGGACGGCGTAACAGTCATCGCTCACCCCCTCGTGCAGCACAAGCTGACGATCATGCGCCGGAAGGAAACGTCGACCTCCAGCTTCCGTCGCCTGTTGCGGGAAATCTCGACGCTCCTCTGCTACGAGGTCACCCGCGATCTCGAGCTCACCATGGAGACGATCGAGACGCCGCTGACCGAGATGCAGTCGCCGATCCTTGAGGGCAAGAAGCTGGTCTTCGCCTCGATCCTGCGCGCCGGCAATGGCCTGCTCGAAGGCATGCTGGAACTGGTGCCGGCCGCCCGTGTGGCCCATGTCGGCGTTTACCGCGACCATGAGACATTGCAGGCCGTCGAATACTACTTCAAGGCGCCGGACGCCCTGTCGGAACGTCTGATCATTGTCGTCGATCCCATGCTCGCCACCGGCAATTCCTCGATCGCTGCCATCGAAAAGCTGAAAGAGCGCGGCGCGAAGAACATTCGTTTCCTCTGCCTGCTGGCCGCACCAGAAGGCATCAAGAACTTTCACGCTGCCCATCCCGACGTGCCGATCTTCACCGCGTCGATCGACAGCCACTTGAACGAGAAGGGCTACATCATGCCCGGCCTCGGCGATGCCGGCGACCGCATGTACGGAACGAAGTGATTTCTTAACCAGCTTGCAAGGTTTGGCGGCCCGAAACTCCGGTTTCGGGCCGTTTTGCGTGTTGCCTTGTGCAATTTCTGGATCGTGGCTGTTACGATTGCGGCATCACTCACGGGGATTGCGGATGTTCGCTCGCACGCTGTTCACAGTCATGATGCTCGCCCTGTCCGCCAGCCAATGGCCGGCAATCGCGGAAAAGGTCCAGGCCATGCTGGCCGAACGCGAGGCGCGCGCACCCGAAGAGATTGCAGCCAAGCCCTCGGCGGCACATGCCGGTCAAACGGTCCTCACCATGGGGCCGGGCGGTCACTACACGGGCACGTTCAAGATGAATGGCAAGCCCGTTGACGCCCTGGTCGACACGGGCGCCTCGTTTGTCGCGATCAACGTCTCAACCGCCCGGCGCCTCGGTTTCAGCCCGGCTACGCTCGATTTTCGCCATGAGGCGCGCACCGCCAATGGCTCGATCAAGGCCGCCCATGTCGTGCTCGATCGCGTCGAGATCGGCAGCATCCGCGTGAGGGAAGTCGATGCTTTCGTGCTGAGCGACGAGGCGCTCTCGTCGACACTCGTAGGCATGAGCTTCATGAGCAAGCTCAAGTCCTACACTGCCGAGAAGCGTATTCTGCGGATGGTCCAGTAAAGTTTCTGGCCTTCACTCTGCGCTGATGCGCAGCCCGATGATCGGCGTCGCAGCCGGCTTCGTTTCCGAAATCCGGTAGCACTCAGTCACCGTCTTCGCGGCTTGAGCGGCGGCAGCCTGGTCATTCGCCTGCACGAAGGCGATTGGTTCGCCCTTTACAACCCGCGTTCCCAGCGGCTTGAAGCCGGAAAGTCCCACGCCGTGGTCGATCGTGTCGCTCGGGCGCTGGCGACCACCACCAAGCGCCACGACGGCAAGCCCGAGACCCCGCGTGTCGCACGTGCTCAGATAACCGTCCTGCTCGGCAAGAACGGCCACTTCGACCTTGGCGCGCGGCAGATAGCCTTCCGCCTTCTCCATAAAATCCTTCGGTCCGCCAAGCTCGCTGACCATCTGCCCGAAAATCTCTGCCGCCTTGCCGGAGGCGAGGACATCGCTGCAACGGGCGAGTGCCACCGCCTGGTCGGTCTCGACACCGGCATTGACCAGCATCTCGGCACCGAGCGCCAGCGTCACCTCTTCGAGCCGCGTACCGCCCTTCTGGCCTTTCAGGAAGTCGACCGCGTTCTGGACTTCGATCGCATTGCCGGCACAATCGGCCAATGGTTCGTTCATGTCTGTCAGCAGCGCCGTGGTCTTCACGCCCGCGCCGTTGGCCACGCGAACCAGCGAGCGCGCCAGTGCTTCGGCGTCCTCTGTCTTGGCCATGAAGGCGCCATTCCCGACCTTGACGTCGAGTACCAGGCTTTCGAGCCCCGCCGCGAGTTTTTTTGACAGGATGGAGGCCGTGATCAGTGGAATGGATTCGACCGTCGCCGTCACGTCGCGGATCGCATAAAGCCGCTTGTCGGCCGGGGCCAGATCGCCCGTCTGTCCGATGATCGCGCAGCCGGCGCGGTCCACCGTCCGGCGGAAGGTGACATTGTCGGGCATCACGTCGTAACCGGGGATCGCCTGTAGCTTGTCGAGCGTGCCACCGGTATGGCCAAGCCCGCGCCCTGATATCATCGGGACCGCAAGCCCGCAGGCCGCCACGATCGGCGCCAGCATCAGGGAGACATTGTCGCCCACGCCGCCGGTCGAATGTTTGTCGGCCACCGGCTTGCCGACGCCGGCCCAGGACAGCACGTCGCCGGAATCGCGCATCGCAAGCGTCAGTGCCACGATTTCATCAGGCGTCATGCCGCGAAAATAGACGGCCATGGCAAAGGCAGCCACCTGGCCTTCGGAAATCGTTTCCCGGGAAAGCCCCTCGACGAAAGCGGTGATTTCCTCTCGGCTGAGAGAGCCTCCATCACGCTTGCGGCGAATGATTTCCTGCGGAAGCATGAGATCAGTATCCCGATGCAGCGGCGGTCGACCGTTCGCCGGAAAGCACTGCGGTGATGTCGTCCAGCAGTCCGGATGCTCCAAAGCGGAAGGTCGACGGCATCACCCAGTCCTCACCCATGATCGTGTCGGCGAGTTTCAGGTAATGCGCTGCGTCCGTCACGGTGGAGATGCCACCGGCCGGCTTGAAGCCGACTTTCTTGCGGCTGTCGCGGATCGCCTGCAGCATGATATCTGCCGCTTCGAGCGTGGCGTTGACGCCGACCTTGCCGGTCGAGGTCTTGATGAAGTCGGCGCCGGCCGCAATAGAGAGGTCGGAAGCGCGGCGGATGAGTGAGGTGTCCTTGAGCTCACCCGTTTCCAGGATCGTCTTCAGGATCGCCGGACCACAGGCGCCCTTCACGGCTGTGACCATATCCGTAACGGCCCTCTCGTCCCCCTTGGCAAGGGCGCGATAGGGAATGACGAGGTCGATGTCATCGGCGCCGTCGGCCACGGCATCCCGTGTCTCGGCAAGCACGTCTTCGACCTTCATCTGGCCGGAGGGGAAGTTCACGACGGTCGCTATGCGGATCGGACTGTTAGGGCCAAGCAGGGTTCTTGCCTGCATGACGAAACGCGGCCAGATGCAGATCGCAGCCGTTGGGCCGAAGGCACTCTGGGCGCGGCCGCACAGCGTCACGATCTGGTCGGGCGTGCAGTCGTCCTTCAGGTTGGTGAGGTCGAGCAGAGCAAGCGCCCGCGATGCGACAGCGCGTAGTTGTTGGTTATCCAATGTCATTTCCTCCGCCGATCATCCTTTTCAGGATGGTGGCCAGACGTTTGCCGCCGATCGGCGCCATGTCCTTGGTTTCTTCGTGGCTCAATTCGCCACCGGTCATGCCTGCTCCATAGTTGGTGATCACGGACGCGGCTGCAACCCTCATGCCATAGAAACGAGCGAGAATGACTTCCGGCACGGTCGACATGCCGACTGCGTCTGCGCCCAGAACACGCGCCATCCGGATCTCCGCCGGCGTCTCGAAGCTCGGGCCGGAGAACCACATATAGACGCCCTGCGACAGCGGCACGCCTTCGGCTTCCGCCGCAGCCCGCATCGCCGCCTGAAGCTCGGCATCATAAGCCGAGGTCATGCCGACGAAGCGTCCATCGCTCGGTTCACCGATCAGCGGGTTCTTGCCGGAAAAGTTGATGTGGTCGGTGATCTGCATGACCGAGCCCGGCGGCATGTCCTCGCGCAGAGACCCGGCCGCATTGGTCAGGATCAGCGTCGTCACACCGAGCCCCATCAAGACGTCGATCGGGATCCGCATCGCGGTCGGATCGCCGTGTTCGTAGTAATGCACCCGGCCGGCCAGCATGATGACGGGCGTATGGCCGAGCATGCCGGCGACGAGCTCACCTGCATGGCCGGAAACCGCACTCAAGGGAAAGCCCGGCAGTTCGGAATAGGGAACGCGCACGGCGTCGCGCACTTCGTTCACCAGCGACCCGAGACCTGATCCGAGCACGATGCCATGGCGGGGTACCAGACCGTTCAGCCGCTCGACGAGAAGATCGACGGCGGGCTTCATCCGAGAATGTCCGTCTTGAAGCTGAGCGGCAGAAGCTCGTCCATGGTGATGGTCTTTTGCACGCCCGCCTCGTCGCAGAGATAGATCTTCGTATCGGCGGACGCGAATTCCGAGATCTTCTGCCGGCAGCCACCGCAGGGCGGGCAAAGTGCCAGCTTCTCGGCGATGACGGCCATCTCGATGATCTTTTTACCCCCGCCCATGACCATGCAGCCGATCGCCGTCGGCTCGGCGCACCAACCCTGCGGGAAGGACAGGTTCTCGATATTGGCACCGGTATAGATGCGGCCGTCATCGGCACGGATTGCAGCCCCCACCGGGAACTTCGAATAGGGCGCATGCGCAAATTTCATTGCGTCACGCGCGGCTTCGAAAAGATCATGCGCCATGATCAACGCTCCTTGGAATAGGCGACGCCACCGGCCTTCGGCGGGTTGGCAGAGCCGATGAAGCCCGCAAGCAGAATGCAGGTGAGGATATAGGGCAGAGCCTGGAAGAGCTGAACTGGTACTTCGCCGATGACCGGAATCTCCTTGCCCTGCATGAAATTGGCCAGCGCATCGAGGAAGCCGAATAGAAGGCAGGCGAACATTACGGGCACCGGCTTCCACTTGGCGAAGATCAGGGCTGCGAGCGCAATGAAGCCCTTGCCCGCCGACATGTCCTTGATGAAGGCGGCCGACTGGGCGATCGCCAGATAGGTCCCGGCGATCCCGCAGAGCAGGCCCGCCATCAGCACAGCCCGGTAACGCAGGAAGGTCACCGAGATACCAGCCGTATCAACGGCACCCGGATTTTCACCGACGGCGCGCAGCCGCAGGCCGAAGCGCGTGCGGTAAAGCACCCACCAGGAGATGGGCACAGCCAGGAAGGCGATATAGGTCAGGATATTGTTGCCCGAAATGACGTTCGAATAGATTGGCCCGATAAACGGTATCTCGCGCATCATGTCGGCACCCGGCAGGATGATCGGCGAAAACCGTCCTTCGCCCGACACCTGCGGCGTGCGTCCACCTTGGCCGAACCAGGCCTGACCGAGGACGACGGTGAGACCGGCGGCAACGAAGTTCAGCGCCACGCCCGAGATGATCTGGTTACCGCGGTTCGTGATCGAGGCGAAGCCGTGGATCAGCGAGAAGACCAGAGAGACAGCAATACCGGAGAAGAGCCCCAGCCAGGCAGAACCGGTGAGATAGGCAACGCAGGCCGCCGCGAAGGCAGCCGCCAGCATCTTGCCCTCGAGCCCGATGTCGAAGACGCCGGCCCGTTCCGAATAGAGGCCGGCAAGTGCAGCCAGGATCAACGGGATCGACAGACGGATCGTCGAGCCGAGGATGCTGATGAGCATGTCGAATGATTCCATGGTCGCGTCCTCAGGCCTTCGTCAGTGACTGGTAGATGCGCACGATCATCGGGCGACACATGAATTCAAGCGCGCCGGCAAACAGGATCACGAGACCCTGGATGACCACGATCATCTCGCGGGTGATGTTGGGCATGTCGAAAGAAAGCCACGCGCCGCCCTGATAGAGAATGCCGAACAGGATGGCGGCGAGCACGATGCCGAGCGGATGGTTGCGCCCCATCAGCGAGACCGCGATGCCGACGAAGCCGGCACCGGCGACGAATTCCACCTGCAGGCGGGCTGACGCCCCGAGCACCGGGTTCAGCGCCATCATCCCGGCGAGACCGCCTGATATCAGCATGGTGATCATGACGATCTTCACATAGGGAATGCCGGCATAGGCGGCCGCCGAGCGGCTGATGCCGAGCGTGCGCATCTCGTAGCCGAGCTTGGTGCGCCAGATCAGCACCCAGACGACAACGCACATCACGAGCGCGATCAGAAAGGACACGTTGAACGGGGCAGGCCCGAGCGTTCCACCGAACATCGAGATCAGCCAGTCGAGCTTCGGCAACTGGCCACCTTCGAGGAAGGTGCGGGTCTCAGGCGCCATCTTGCCGGGAACGATCAGCACGTTGACCAAGAGATAGACCATCAGCGCTGCGCCGATGAAGTTGAACATGATCGTGGTGATGACGATATGGCTGCCGCGCTTCGCCTGCAGCCAGGCCGGGATCAGCGCCCAGGCAGCACCGAACAAGGCAGCCGCCAGGACCGCAAACGGCATGGTGACATACCACGGCACGTAGTGATCGAGCGCCAGTGCTGCGAGCGCGGCACCGAGGCCACCCAGATAGGCCTGGCCCTCGGAGCCGATATTGAACAGGCCGGCATGATAGGCGACCGCCACGGAAAGGCCGGTGAAGATGAAGCTGGTCGCATAAAACAGCGTGAAGCCAATACCTTCGCCGCTGCCGAGCGCGCCCTCGATCATCAGCTTTAGCGCCTCCCACGGGTTCTCGCCGATGATCCAGACCACGAGCCCCGACACCAGGAAGGCAAGCGTGAGGTTGATCAGCGGCAGCAGCGCATAATTGATCCAGTTCGGAAGGGGTACGGATGCAGTGCTCATCAAATCCTCAAGCGGCAATGCCGGCCATCATCAGGCCGAGTGTCTGTTCGCCTGTATCAGGCGTCTTCTCGCCGACAACCTTGCCGGCAAACATCACCAGGATCCGGTCGGAGAGTGAGCGGATCTCGTCGAGTTCGACGGAGACGAGCAGCACGGCCTTGCCGGCGTCGCGCGTCTCCACGATCCGCTTGTGAATGAATTCGATGGCGCCGATATCGACGCCGCGGGTCGGCTGTCCGACGATCAGAAGCCTCGGATCGCGCTCGATCTCCCGGGCAACCACGATCTTCTGCTGGTTGCCGCCCGAGAAGTTGGCGGTCTTCAGCCGCGGGTTCGGCGGGCGGATGTCGTATTTCTCGATTTCCTCGACCGCTGCCTTGCGCATCAGGTCGGGGTTCAGGAACGGGCCTTTGCCATAGCGCTCGTCGCGGTGATAGCCGAGGATGGCGTTCTGGCTCTCCTCGAAGGGCAGCACGAGACCCATGTGATGCCGGTCTTCCGGAATATGCGCGACGCCGATGCCGCGCAGTTCCGCTGGGTCCAGGCCGGCAACATTATTGCCGTTGATCCAGATCTCACCGGAGGTCGGTTTGCGAATGCCGGTGATCGCTTCCAAGAGCTCGCTCTGGCCGTTGCCGGCCACGCCTGCGATCCCGACGATCTCGCCCGATCGCACATCGAAGGAGACGTTGTCGACCATGACGACGCCTCTGCTGTCCTTGACGGTCAGGTTGCGCACCGAGAGGAAAATCTCACCCGGATTGGCGGGCTGCTTTTCCACATGCAGCAGCACGCGGCGCCCGACCATCAGCTCGGCGAGTTCTTCGACCGTGGTCTCGGAGGTCTTGCGGGTGGCGACGATCTCGCCGCGGCGCATGACGGACACCGTGTCGGTGATCGCCATGATCTCGCGCAGCTTGTGGGTGATCAGGATCACCGTCTTTCCCTGGTCGCGCAGCACGCCGAGGATCTTGAACAAGTGGTCGGCTTCCGCCGGTGTGAGCACACCCGTGGGTTCGTCGAGGATCAGGATCTCGGCGCCGCGATAGAGCGCTTTCAGGATTTCGACGCGCTGCTGCAGACCGACCGGCAGTTCCTCGACGATCGCATCGGGATCCACGTCCAGTTCGTAATCGTCTTCCAGTTTCTTCAGCGCCGCGCGCGCCGCATCCGTGCCCTTGCCGAGCAGGGCGCCGCCTTCGGCGCCGAGCATCAGGTTTTCAAGCACGGAGAAGTTCTCGACCAGCATGAAGTGCTGGTGCACCATACCGATCCCGGAACTGATGGCGGCCTGGCTGTCCTTGATGGTAATCGGCTTGCCGTCGATCTGGATGGATCCCTGGTCGGCTTGATAGAAGCCGTAGAGGATCGACATCAGCGTCGACTTGCCTGCGCCGTTTTCACCGATGATGCCGTGGATCGAGCCCTTGGCGACCGTCAGATTGATGTTCTTGTTGGCATGCACCGCACCGAACTTCTTGTCGATGCCGATCAATTCGATCGCGGGTGCCTGGTTCGCTGCACTCATTCCGGTCCCCCAGACATACAATAAGGGCGCAAGACGACAACTGAGCCGCCTTGCGCCCGGATTCTAGATCACTTCGGGCAGGAATTGTCCGACATGTAGTCGTGGACCTTCACGGTGCCCGCAGCGATGTCGGCCTTGGCCTTTTCGACAGCAGCCTTCATCTCTTCGGTGATCAGCTTGGCATTGTTGTCGTCGAGCGCATAGGCGACACCCTCCTGTGCCACACCGAGAACCTGCAGGCCGGGGGTGAACTTGTCGCCCTTGGAATCGGCATAGGCGTTGTAGACAGCCAGATCGACGCGCTTGACCATCGAGGTCAGAACCGAACCCGGATGCAGGTGGTTCTGGTTGGAATCGACGCCGATCGACAGCTTGCCGTTGTCGGCAGCGGTCTGGAGAACGCCGAGACCGGTGGCACCGGCTGCCGCGTAAACGACATCAGCACCCTGGTCGATCTGGTTCTTGGTGAGTTCACCGCCGCGAACCGGGTCGTTCCAGGCAGCGCCTGTCGTGCCGGTCATGTTCTGGAAGACCTGGATGTCGGCCTTGGCAGCGCGTGCGCCCTGCTCGTAGCCGCAGGCGAACTTGCGGATCAGCGGAATGTCCATGCCGCCGACGAAGCCGACCTTGCCAGTGGTGGACGCCATGCCGGCCAGGAGGCCAACGAGGTAAGACCCTTCCTCTTCCTTGTAGACGACCGAGCGAACATTCGGCTTGTCGACGACGGAATCGACGATCACGAACTGGGTATCCGGGAATTCAGCGGCAACCTTTTCGACGGCCGAGGTCCAGGCGAAGGAAACGGCGACGATCGGGTTGAAGCCGCGCGAAGCGAAGTTGCGGATCGCCTGTTCGCCTTGCGTGTCGCTGGTCGGCTCAAAGTCGCGGTAGTCGATACCGGTTTCGGCCTTGAACTTCTCGGCGCCACCGTAAGCGGCTTCGTTGAAGGATTTGTCGAACTTGCCGCCCGTGCCGTAGACCAGCGCCGGCTTGACATCGGCCGCAAGCGCGGTCGCCGACATCGCGGCCAAGGCAAAGAGACTGAGGAGGGTTTTCTTCATGGTGCAGCCCTGTTGTTGCTATTGATCTTGTTGGGTCCTCCCGCAAGCCTTCCTCATGAGAAAGACATGTCTGCGGAACCGCCGCCCCCTGTTCCGGAGGTCCTGGCTGGCTTTCATCCTTGCATGGCTCGTTTCAAAATTCACCAGATTTTTTTCATCTGGTAAAGATTCACAAGCCTGCTGATTTTTCAGCGCTGGGCGCTGAAAAATCAGTCAGATCAATGGGATTTATGCTGCACCTTTGGGCATTCGCCCTCAAGCCGCGGGCGAAATCGGGCAGGAGACGCCCGTGCCGCGCAGGCCGCAGTAACCATTCGGATTCTTCGCCAGATACTGCTGGTGGTAATCCTCTGCATAGTAGAACGGACCGGCATGGGCGATTTCCGTCGTCACCCGGCTGTTGCGTCCGGCCTTCACCAGCGCCTCCTGGAACCGGTCGCGAACGGCAAGAGCGAGCGCCATGTCGTCCTCGTCCTCAACATAGATGGCCGAGCGATAGGTGGTGCCGATATCATTGCCCTGGCGCATGCCCTGGGTCGGATCATGGGCCTCGAAGAAGATCTTCAGCAACCCTTCGAGCGAGATCTTCGCAGGGTCGTAGACCACCTTCACCACTTCGGTGTGACCGGTCAGGCCCGTGACGGTTTCCTGATAGGTCGGATTGGGCGTGATGCCGCCCTGGTAGCCGGAAACGGTGAGATAAACGCCCGGCGTCTGCCACAGCAGACGTTCGGCACCCCAGAAGCAGCCCATGCCGAGATAGACTGTCTTCATGCCGTCAGGCGTCGGACCCTTCAGCGGCAAGCCGGAAATGAAATGCGTGGACGCCGTCGGGATCGGCTCCGCGCGGCCGGGCAGTGCGTTTTCTGCGGTCGGCATGGCGGTCTTCTTGTTGAACATGTCGATCAGGAACATCTGGTACCTCCTGAGGCCGGTCTTTCGGCCTGGTCTTGTTGTGTGAATTTCCGCCTCGAGGCGGAGCCGGATGCCGCGTTGATCGCAGTTCCGGGGCATGGACACTTGGTCGCGGATATCGCGAAAAACTTACAAAACGGCCGGCTCTTGCCGATGGTTTAGTGCGTAAAGCAGCCTGAAATGGCGTCAGGCGGCGAAACGCCCGGCCGGCGAAGGCTTTTTGTAGCCGATCATCCAGAAGGCCAGCGACAGAACGACAAACGCGGCCGACGCCGGCTGCGGCAGAACCACGTCGCGCAACGCAAGCCATGCGCCATCACCGAGCCGTGCCACGACCAGGCCTTCGAGACCCATGAGCGAGCCCGGATGTGCATCGATCCACGCCTCCGAAATCGGCGTCATGATCACTTGCGATGCCGAAACCGACGCGATCGAATCCACCACGCCGAACACGACGCCGATGCAAAGCGCAAGCAAACTCAAGATCCTGAACAGGAATCGCACGACCAATGTCTCCGGCTGAAGCCCGGCACGACCTCCAACCCGCCGCGCTCGGCCTTATAGATAGGGAATTGTCGGCCGATGTCAAAATTCTGATAGAATTAGGTTGATCCGCCGGAATTCATCGGTATATATCGCGCCCGACCAACCGCGGTGGTTTTCCCCGCGATCCCCCTGGACAGGTGGCCGAGTGGTTTAAGGCGCACGCCTGGAACGCGTGTGTGCGTGAAAGCGTACCGTGGGTTCGAATCCCACCCTGTCCGCCATCTCCCGAGAAAACCAGTTCGTACTTCCGTGTGGCACTCCCTGTGCCGACCGCGACTTAGCCGTCGTCAGCTGCTTTCCTTCTTTGCCGCGGTTGCCCGTCGTGCTCGGTTCGGAACCTTGATATCTCCCCGCCGTTCTCCGCAAGCACAGTTCATTGTGAGGAACGAAAAATGGCCAAGAACATTCGCAAGGGCGACAAGGTCGAATGGGAGACCAGCCAGGGCACCACGACGGGCAAGGTGGTGAAAAAACAGACGACGCCGACGAAGATCAAGGGTCATGAGGTCAAGGCCTCCAAGGCGGATCCGCAGTTCGTCGTCGAGAGCGCGAAGACTGGCAAGCGCGCGGCCCACAAGCCCGCGTCCCTCCACAAGGCCTGATCCTCGAAAGAATTGCCCCGCACAGGCCGATCCTCCATTGCGTCGGCTGGCGGCAACCGGATTGCAGCCATACCTCCCCCCTGCTAGCGTCGGTTTGGCGACTGCGCCGGATTGTGGAGAGTGAATCAATGTCGGGTAACGAGGCAACGAAGAGGTCGCGGCTGAAGATCGGCTTCGTCCTGTCGCGGTCCTTCACGCTCTCGGCCTTCGCGCTCTTCATCGACACCATCCGCCTTGCCAGCGATGAGTATGATCGCTCCGGTCGCGTTCTCGCCGACTGGCAGGTCATCGGCAGCACGCGCCATCTGATCACCTCGAGCTGCGGGGTGCAGGTGGCGCCCACCAGCGATTTCGTCGATCCGAGCCGCTTCGACTACATCGTCGTCGTCGGCGGCCTGCTCGGTCGCCAGGCGCCAGTGGACGACCAGACCATCGCCTTCCTGAAAAAGGCAGATGCGCAGAAGGTGCCGCTGATCGGGCTTTGCACCGGCACCTTCATCCTCGCCGAAGCCGGGCTGATGAAGAACCACCAGACCTGTGTCAGCTGGCTTCATTATCAGGAGTTCCGCGATCGTTTCCCGGATCACGAGGTCCGCTCCGACCGCCTGTTCAATCTCGATCGCCGCCGCGGTTCCTGCGCCGGCGGCAGCAGTTCCGCCGATCTCGCCGCCTTCATCGTCCGCCAGTACCTCGGCCACGACGCCGAGCGCAACGCACTCGAAGTCCTGCAGATCGAGAAGGCCCGCACAAACAAGGATATCCAGGTCCGAAGGCCGCTGACGATCGAATGCGACGATCCCCGGGTGAAGGCCGTCCTGATCCTGATGGAACAGAGCCTGGAAAACGAGCTGACGATCGACCAGCTTGCCCGCTCTGTCGGCCTGTCGCGCCGCCAGTTGGAGCGTCTCTTCGCCCAGAAGATCGATGTGTCGCCGGCCCGGATCTACACGAAGCTCCGGATGGAACGCGCCAAGATGCTGGTCACCCAGACCAATGCCTCGCTGATCGATATCGCCCTACAGGTCGGGTTCCAGAACACTTCGCATTTCACCCGCGTCTTCAAGGGCACCTATGGCCGCACACCCGGTCAGATGCGCAGCCACCCCGCCGCCTGACCTCCAGTGCTTCAGGTGTCGCTGTTTTAGCGGTGACCCCTGCGACCACATGCGGCGAGATCACCGTCTTGTGAGCAGCGCGGCCCGATGCTATCCACGGAAAATCTGTCGGGGGATAGAATGACTGAAACGGGCGTCCGGATGAGCTTTGAGCGAGCGATACGCATGATCTGCGTCGTCGCGCTCGTTCTGCTTGGCCTCGCCCATCAACCGGTCGCCACACCCGCGACGCAATTCTCTCCGGAAGAAATCGCTGCCCTGATGCTGCCGGATGGCAGCCTGCCCGAGCTCTGCCTGCCGTCTGAAGACGGCAAGGCGAAGCCCCATGCCGGCGCCTCCGATTGCGAGGCCTGCCGTATCTCCGCCGCCGTGCTCCTGCCGACGCCCGCCGATGCCGTCGGCAAGCGTTTGGCCCTGGTCGCCTCTGTCACCCTGCCGCCGCCGGCAGAGGCGCATTACCGCCAGCTTTTCCCGCCCGACACCCATCCCCGCGCACCCCCCGTCACCGCCTGATCGAAGGTCACGGCCGGCGCGTCCTCGCGTCCGGTTACCAGTGTCGTCAGGCCGGTGAGTTTGCACGCTTTGCAGCTCCGGTCGAAATCGGATGTCTGTCATGCTGCAACTCCTTGCCGATCGCGGGCCGTCGCCTGCGTTTCCGCCCGTGTGTTCCGCAACCCCCAGGCCAACAAGATCCACCCTGGCCGGCCCGCTTCTGCCACCGAGAACCGTGGTTTTCCCCGAAGGCCTCGCCGGCTCGCCGCAATACCGCGTGGTCGACGGCTGTGTCGCCACAGCCCAGACCCTGTCGGATGGGCGGCGCCAGATCATCGACCTCGTCGGACCCTGCCGGCTGATCGGCCTCGGGCTCGGTGGACACACCAGATATTCGGCCGAAACCCTCGGCTTCACCCGCCTGGAAGCCGTGTCGGACACCATCAGTCAGAGCGAACGGGACCTTGCGCTCAGCGAAATGCTGGAGCGAACCCAAGGTCTGGTCATGCTGCTTGGCCGCAAGACGGCGCCCGAACGCGTGGCCTTTGCCGTGCTTGATCTCGCCCGGCAATTCGGCCGCCCGGCACGCGACAAGCGGCGCGGCGCCATCACCTTCCATCTTTATCCCACCCGCGGCGACCTCGTCGATTGGCTTGGCCTCACCGTCGAGACCGTCAGCCGGTGTTTCACCCGCCTGAAGAAGGCGGGGCTCATCGACCTCGAGCGCGGCGATCTCGTCACCGTGCTCGACCCGCAGCAGCTCTCGGGCCTCGCCGCCGGCGATCGCCCGCTTTCCCGCTGAACTTCTCTCCAACCAGTCGAGACCCAGGATGACCATCGTTTCCGACCTCTCCCCCACCAAGGCGAACAGCAAGGATCTGTCGCGCCGCTTCTACATCACGGCCTGGCGCTGGCATTTCTATGCCGGCCTTTACGTGGCTCCCTTCCTGATCATGCTTGCCGTCACCGGCCTGATGATGCTTTGGACGGCGACGCTTTTCGGCCGCGACGGCGAGAAGACCTACATTGTCGAGCCCCGGGCCAGCATCGCCGCCGTCTCGGCCCAAGCCGAAGCCGCCGTGCGCGAATTGCCGGGCCAGATCGTGCAATACATCGCGCCCCGCACGCCCGAGCAGGCAGCGCTCTTCCGCGTCAATCAGGGCGAGGCCTCCTTCATGGTCGCCGTCGATCCGTACCAGGCCGAGGCCCTCGGCTATTGGCAGCGTCAGACCGGTCTCTATGATCTCGCAAACGATATCCATGGCACCCTCCTGATCGGCACGCTGGGAGACCGTCTGATCGAAATCGCCGCCGGCTTCGGCATCGTTCTCGTCGTGACCGGCCTCTACCTCTGGTGGCCGCGTGACGGCCAGGGATTCGGATCCGTCCTCGTCCCGCGGTTCTCGGCCAGGGGGCGCCAGCTGTGGAAGTCGCTGCATCTGACGATCGGCTTCTATGCCTCGATCTTCCTCGTCGTCTTCCTGATCTCGGGCCTGACCTGGGCCGGCATCTGGGGCGAGAAAATGACCCAGGCCTGGAGCACCTTCCCGGCGGAGAAGTGGGACAACGTCCCCCTGTCCGATCAAACCCATGCCAGCATGAACCATGGCGGCGTGAAGCAGGTGCCCTGGACGCTGGAACAGACCCCCCTTCCGGCCTCGGGATCGGACGCAGGCCTGTCCGGCACGCCGGAAGGCCAGCCTGTCACGCTCGATGCAATCGTCATGCTCGCCCGCACGCTGGGCTTCGACCAGCGCTTCCAGCTGGCTTTCCCCGGCGACGAGACGGCCGTCTGGACCATCTCCCGCGACACGATGAGCAATGACAGCGCCAACCCGCTTGACGATCGCACTGTGCATGTCGACCAATATACCGGCCGCATCCTGGCCGATGTCGGTTTTGGTGACTATGGCGCAGCCGGCAAGGCCATGGCCGCTGGCATCGCCTTCCACGAGGGCGACATGGGCCTCTGGAACCTCGTTCTCGTCAATGTCTTCTGTCTGTCGATCATCTTCCTCTCCGTCAGCGGCTTCGTCATGTGGTGGAAGCGCCGCCCGAAGGGTGCCGGACGTCTCGTGGCTCCGACCGTTGGCGAGCCTGGACCGCTTTGGAAGACCGGCGCCTTCGTCATGCTCGCGACAGCACTTCTCTTTCCGCTCTCCGGTGCCGTCCTCTTCGCGGTCCTCCTCCTGGATCTCTTTGTCTTCCGCCAAATCAAACCGCTAAAGAAAGCTCTGGGCTGACCGGAATTTGGCGCCCCGAGATGCGGGGGGCGTCGGCCCGCCAGCAGTCACGTTCCGCAAAAATAATGGAACAATGGAACCGCTTCGTCATTTGCAAACCATGTGACCGGTGCGCCGTCGATCGATGATCGGCGCGCCGGCACGTTTGCGTCTGATCTTTCAACGGAGGTTTCAGCCCGGTTCATGTGTGGCATTTGTGGAGAAGTGAGATTCGATGGCGCCTCGCCGTCGGTAGCGGCAGTTTCGATCATGGCGGATGTTCTGGCCCCCCGCGGGCCGGATTCGGCCGGCGTGATGGTCAGGGGTAATGTCGGGCTCGGCCATCGCCGATTGCGCATCCTCGACCTCTCCGACAAATCGCAGCAGCCCATGGTCGATCCCGATCTCGGCCTCTCGCTCGTCTTCAACGGTTGCATCTACAATTTCCGTGAACTGCGCGCAGAACTGCAGTCCAAGGGCTACCGTTTCTTTTCCGATGGCGACACCGAAGTGATCCTGAAGGCCTGGCATGCCTGGGGCACGGACTGCGTCTCCCGCTTCCACGGCATGTTCGCCTTCGCGATTCACGAGCGCGACACCGGTCGCGTCGTCATGGCGCGCGACCGTTTCGGTATCAAGCCGCTCTATCTGGCCGAAGTCTCCGGCGGCCTGCGTTTCGCCTCCTCGCTACCGGCCCTCGTCAAGGCAGGCGGTGTCGACACCGCGATCGATGTGACGGCCCTTCATCATTACATGACCTTTCACGCCGTCGTGCCGCCGCCGCGCACGATTTACAAGGGCGTGCGCAAGCTGCCGCCGGCGACGATCCGCGTCTACCAGCCGGACGGAAGCTTTGAGGACAAGCGTTACTGGGATCCGGCCTATACGCGCCGGCCCGAAGACGCGCGTTTGAGCCGCGAGGACTGGCAAGAGCAACTGCTTGATGCGCTCCGTCTCGCCGTCAAGCGCCGGATGATTGCAGACGTGCCGGTCGGCGTCCTGCTGTCCGGCGGCGTCGATTCCAGCCTGATCGTCGGACTTTTGGCGGAAGCCGGCCAGACGGGCTTGATGAGCTTCTCCGTCGGCTTCGAAGAGGCCAATGGCGAAAAGGGCGACGAATTCGTCTATTCCGACCTGATCGCTGAGCGCTTCGGCACCGATCACCACAAGATCTTCGTGCCTTCGGCCGATCTGATGGGCGCGCTTCCCGGCACCATCGCCGCCATGTCCGAGCCCATGGTCTCCTACGACAATGTCGGCTTCTATCTACTGTCGAAGGAAGTCTCGAAACATATCAAAGTGGTGCAGTCGGGCCAGGGCGCCGACGAGGTCTTCGGCGGTTATCATTGGTATCCGCCGCTGGTCGGCTCCACCGATGTCGTCGGCGACTACGGCCGTGCCTTCCGCGACCGCTCGCATGAAAAACTGCGGACCCAGCTACAGGACCGCTGGATAGCCGATGGAGACGTCAGCGGCGACCTGCTGCGCGAACATCTCCTGCGCTCCGGTGCCGATACCCCGGTCGATCAGGCACTTCGCCTCGACACCAACGTCATGCTGGTCGACGATCCGGTCAAGCGCGTCGACAACATGACCATGGCCTGGGGCCTCGAAGCCCGCGTCCCCTTCCTCGATCATGAACTGGTCGAACTCGCCGCCCGCATCCCCCCTGAGGAAAAGTTGCGCGACGGCGGCAAGGGCATCGTCAAGGACGTCGCCCGCAAGGTCATCCCCTCCGAGGTCATCGACCGCAAGAAGGGCTACTTCCCCGTTCCGCAGCTGAAATACATCGCCGGCCCCTATCTCGACATGCTCCGCGACGCCCTGTCGTCACAGGCTGCCCGCGAACGAGGCCTCTTCCGCCAGGACTATATCGATCGTCTGGTGGCCGATCCCGCCTCGCATATCACGCCGCTGCAGGGTTCCGAGCTCTGGCAGATCGGCCTTCTCGAAATGTGGTTGCAGGCTCAGGAGAACTGACGTGAGCAAGGCCGAAAAGAAGATCGCCACCCAGCCGCGCAAGGCACGTCGCGGCAATGCCCTGTCCCACCGTCTGACCCGCCTCCGCACGCCCGGCGGTGGCCAGGGATCGACGCCTCGTCATTCCGAAGCGGATGTAAGCAACCGCAACATCGCCCTTGATTGCGGCTGGGGGCGCTTGCTCTTCACCCCCACTTTCGATCGCTATCAGGACCTCCTCGACGCTCTGCGCGAAGAAGCCCCCGATACGCGCGACATCGCCTTCCACGTCGGCGATCCCCATGTCCTGCTCGCCCAGGCGCCGCAGGAGATCTTCCTCGACCCCTCCCATACCTTCCGTCTTGACCTCTCAACCTATCGCGCCGGTGGCCGCCGGCCGAAGGGCGTCACCTTCAGACGCTTCTCGTCCGAGAGCGATGTGGCTGGCATCAACGCGGTCTATGCCAGCTGCGGCATGGTCCAGGTGCGCGAGGACTTCTTCACCGGCGAGCGCGACAACCGCCCGGTCACCTATTTCGTCGCCCAGGACGATCTGACCGGCGAGATCGTCGGCACCGTTACCGGCATCGACCATCATCGCCTGTTCGACGACCCGGAGCGCGGCGCCTCGCTGTGGTGCCTCGCGGTCCATCCCCAGGCTCGCCAGCCGGGCATCGGCGAAGGCCTGGTGCGCATCCTCGCTGAACATTTCCAGGCCCGCGGCCTCGCCTATCTCGATCTCTCCGTCCTGCATGACAACGACAAGGCGATCGGCCTTTATGAGAAGCTCGGCTTCCGCCGCGTGCCGCTCTTCGCCGTCAAGCGGAAGAACGCCATCAACGAGAAATTCTTCGCCCAGCCGATCGAGGGCTACGAGGCACTTAACCCCTATGCCCGCCTGATCGTCGACGAGGCGCTCCGCCGCGGCATCCATGTCGAGGTGACCGATCCCGAGGGCGGTTTCTTCCGCCTGAACCATGGCGGCCGCAGCATCCATTGCCGCGAAAGCCTTTCGGATCTCACTTCTTCGGTCGCCATGTCGATTTGCGACGACAAGGCCGTCACCCGACGTTTCGCCGAAGCGGCCGGTCTGAGCGTCCCCGCACAGCTCTCCGCTGACGCCCCCGAGGCGGAAAAGCAGGCCTTTCTCGAAAGACATGGCAAGCTGGTCGTGAAACCCGCACGCGGCGAACAGGGTAGGGGCATCTCGGTCGGCATTTCCTCGATGGACGCCCTGCACTCCGCCATCCGTATGGCCCGCCAGGTCTGCGACCGCGTGCTTCTGGAAGCCTGCTTCGAAGGCGAGGACCTGCGCCTCGTCGTCATCGACTACAAGCTCGTCGCTGCCGCCGTCCGCCGCCCGCCGCGTGTGGTCGGCGATGGCCGCTCGCCGATCCGCAAGCTGATCGAACAGCAGTCGCGCCGCCGGGCTGCCGCAACCGGCGGTGAGAGCCGCATCCCCGTTGATGCCGAGACGAAGCGTTGCCTCGCCGAACAGGACCTCGATCTCGACAGCGTGTTGGAAGAGGGCCGCGAGATCACGGTCCGCAAGGCCGCCAATCTCCACACCGGCGGCACGATCCACGACGTCACCGCGACCGTCCATCCCGACCTCGTCGATGCCGCCTGCCGGATCGCCAAGGCCATCAAGATCCCGGTCGTCGGCATCGATTTCATGGTCCGCGATCCTGCCGAACCGGACTATGTTTTTATCGAAGCCAACGAGCGCCCGGGCCTTGCCAATCACGAGCCGCAGCCGACGGCCGCGCGCTTTATCGAACTCCTCTTTCCCGGAAGCCGCGTGGTTTCGCCCATTCAGTCCTGACCATGTCCGTCTCCCTCGGTTCTAAGGTACGCCGGAACAGCGAGCCTTGTATGCGAGTTGGATGTAGAACGAAGAGGAGATGGGAAATGGATCGCAGCAGAGAAGACGCACCCAACTGGGAACCGAAGCCGGATGATCACCTGACCATCCGGCCCGTGGAACTGGAAGCCCGGCAGCACGATGCGGCTGTCCTATCGGGCGCAGAGGGACATCAGGAACCTCTGAACCTCTACCGCCTGGTGCCGACGGCAGAGCCCGATGACCCACGCTGGGAGAATTCGCCCTACCAGGGCGAAGTGACCGTCGCCGCCCGCTCGTCCGGTGATGCTCGCATCGTCGCGGCCGCGCGTGAGCTCGACTATATGGAGATCGATGCGAAGCCGGCCGAAGACGTGACGACCGCCATGGCAAGCGCCTTTCGCTCGGAAAAACTTTACACCGTGATCGAAGTCGATCGCGACCGCACGGATCTGACACGCGGCATCGTCGATGGCGACATCGCTATCGATGTCATCAAACCTGTGCAGGAATGAGAGCTTTTCGCACGCAGGATGACAGTCGAGGCCGCAATCGGCCTCGACTGTCTTTGGAAGACCTCAGCCTTCGAAATCGCCCTCGGCGCTCACCTCGCGCCCTCCGACGATGATCGCCCGCTTGCCGACATGGTTGGCGGCACCCACGATGCCCTCCTGCTCCATGCGTTCCACCAGCGAGGCAGCCTTGTTGTAGCCGATCGAGAGCCGGCGCTGGATGTAGGAGGTCGAGCACTTCTTGTCCCGCAGCACCACCTTGACCGCCTTGTCGTAGAGATCGTTGCCGTCCTCTTCGCCCATGGCGCTCTTGTCGAAAACGGCAACGTCCTCTTCTGGCTCGTCTTCCACTTCATCGGCATCTTCGGTCACGGTGCCGAGATAATCCGGACGTCCCTGCATCTTCAGATGCGCGACCACCTTCTCGACTTCCTCGTCGGAAACGAAGGGTCCATGCACGCGGGCGATACGTCCGCCGCCGACCATATGCAGCATGTCGCCCTGGCCGAGCAGGTGTTCGGCACCCGGCTCACCGAGGATCGTGCGGCTGTCGATCTTCGACGTCACCTGGAAAGAGACACGCGTCGGGAAGTTCGCCTTGATCGTGCCGGTGATGACATCGACGGACGGACGCTGCGTTGCCATGATCAGGTGGATGCCCGCCGCACGCGCCATCTGCGCCAGGCGCTGGATCGCCCCTTCGATTTCCTTGCCGGCGACCATCATCAGGTCGGCCATCTCGTCGACCACGACGACGATGTAGGGCATCGGCGAAAGGTCGAGCTCCTGCTCCTCATAGACGATCTCGCCGCTCTGCCGGTCAAAGCCGGTCTGCACGCTGACGGTGATCGTCTCGCCCTTCTCGCGCGCCTGGGCGGCCCGGGCATTGTAGCCGTCGATGTTGCGCACGCCGAGGCGGCTCATTTTGCGATAGCGGTCCTCCATCTCGCGCACCGCCCATTTCAGCGCCATCACGGCCTTCTTCGGATCGGTGACGACGGGGGTGAGCAGATGCGGGATACCGTCATAGACGGAAAGCTCAAGCATCTTCGGATCCACCATGATCAAGCGGCATTCGTCCGGCCGGAAGCGGTAGAGCAGCGACAGGATCATCGTGTTGATCGCCACCGACTTGCCCGAGCCCGTGGTGCCGGCGACCAGCAGATGCGGCATTTTCGCGAGTTCCGCGATCACGGGTTCGCCGCCGATCGTCTTGCCGAGGCAAACCGGCAGCTTGTAGCGCGTCTCGGCATAATCGGGCGTCTCGATCAACTCGCGCAGATAGACCGTCTCGCGAACCGGGTTCGGCAGCTCGATGCCGATCACGTTGCGACCGGGCACGACCGCGACACGGGCAGAAAGCGCCGACATCGAACGGGCGATGTCGTCTGAGAGGCCGATGACGCGCGAGGATTTGACCCCCGGCGCCGGCTCGAATTCGTAGAGTGTGACAACCGGGCCGGGCCGCACGTCGATCACTTCGCCCTTGATGCCGAAATCTTCGAGCACGCTTTCCAACAATCCCGCGCTCTGTTCCAGCGCCTCCGCCGTCATCGTGACGCCGGTCTGGACCGGCGGCATCTGCAGGAAGTCCAGGTAAGGCAGCTCGTATTCGCCTGCGCCGAGCGCGTCCTGCGCCTTGAACAGCGGCTGGCGGGGCAGGGCGGCCGACATCGGAGCGATGGATGGCTGGCTTATCTGAACGGACGCCGGCACGGCAAGTTCGAGCGGCGCGACCGTCTCCGTGGTCACCGAGGCCGGCGGCAAGGCGAAGGTCGCCGCCGTAACGTCGCGACGGGCGACTTCCCGGTAGAGTGCCACGACCGATCCGGCCGTTGCCTCGAAAGCCGGCTTGCGCGGGATGGCCCCAACGAACTGGACGTTTGTTGCAAGCGCGTCAGGCCGATAACGCACCACTTCGGCGCGCGCGGCAGGCGCTGCCCGCGGGGTCGGCGCCGGAATGGTCCGGACAGGTTGGGAAACAGCCGGTGCAACCGTCTGGCGGGTGGCTTGCAGACGGGCCTGTGTAAACGGCGGCGAAACGACGGGCCGCACCATTTCGGCGTCAGAAGGCATCTCCACCGGCTCGATCATCGCCTCGAAGAAGATATGATCGGACAGCAGCGCTGCGATCGGCAGCCTCTCCGGCTTCGCCTCGGGTTCCACGACCTGAGATGCGACCGATGCATGACCTTCAGGCAGCCGGGCGGCCGGAGCCGTCATCTGTGCCCAGGCAGCAAAGCCGGACGGGGCTTGTGGCGTGACCGCCGTCGTCACTGCGGGAGGCTGGGTCGGCACGGGCGTCGGGACGGGTTCCGGCGCGGTTTGAACCGGCGTTCGCAGGAAGGCATTGCGCACCATCGGTGCGCGCGTGGTCTGGGCCGATTGCTGGGCCGCCAGACGCGCGGCCTCGGCCTGCTGTGCCAGCGAACGCTGCAGATGCGGCGGTACGGAAGCCTCGCTCGTTCCGCGCTGTGCTGCGCCGATCGTCGCGGCCTGGGTGCTGGCGAGCACGCTGCGCATGCCCTGGACCAGCGGTGCCGGCTGCATGGTTTGCGGCGCTGGTCCGATCTCGCTGCCGGCACCATCCGCGATCGATGCTTCCCAGGCAGCCTGTTCGGCCTGCTGGCGTGCCAGTTCGCGACGGAGCTTGTAGGTCAGCGCCCGTGCGCCGATGGCGTCCGGCGGCTGCGGCAGCGTCACGGATGCCGGTACCCGCGGAGCCGGGGGCTGGGGCGCTGGCGCGGCGGCCCCGGTCCGTGGCAGCCCGGCAAAGGGCACCCCGGTCGAAGGCGAGGCCGTTCGCGCAGGTGGCTTGGGCGTGGACATGTGATGCCGCGTCGGCTGTGCCGTTGGAGCGGGCTGCGGCTGCAGGGCTTGCTGGACGGGGATCGTCCGCGCCGGAGTGCCAGCGGGAGCGCTGACAAACGTGTTCGTTGGCGTGCCGGCCGACTGGGCGAGGGCGTTTGCCTCCGCTTCGGACTTGGAGGGCGCGCGATCCGGCGTGCGGGTGAAGCGCACGTTCGGCCCCAGCACGAAGGCCTTCTGCCAGACAGGCGTTTCCTCGCGACCCTCGATCTGGTTTGCCGCCGACTGATCGGCGCCCTGACCTTCATTCTCCCCTGACTGATTGACCTGATAAGCGGAACTGGAACGGGGAGGGTGCATCGGAAACCTGAACGCTGGCGGGATACAAGAACGCGAAAACTGAGCTATCTGAGTAGAAAATAAAGGTTAACGACCGCTTTCCGTCCGGCAGAAATCTCTAATGCATGAAAGGGCACAAATCGCCTTCCCGGACCCCGATGCCGCTGTTGCCAAAGCCGAATTTTGCTCCAGGGCGGAAGAAGCGGCAGACCAAGTTTTTTTCTCGCGCCGGCTCTGCGCTCAGGCTATGGACGGACACGAACAGAAAGCCGGTCATGTCCAAGAAAGAGAAGCCCAGCCCGTTGAAGAAGCTCTTGAAAGCCTGGACCGCCGCCACGTCGGAAGAGCGTCAGGCCTTTCTCGATTTCGTCTCGGCCGAATCGCGAGCGAGGGGAGAGAGCACTCGGCCGATCGAGGCGACCGAGTCGGTCCAGGAGGACGCTGCAGCCCTGATCGCCAACGGCCGCTATCTTCTTCCCTCCACGATCGAACGCATCGAGGCGGTCATGCGCGCCCGCCGGCTCACCCCGTCGGGCGTCATGGCCGAGCTCGGCTTTTCCAGCCGCGACGCCTCGCTCACCCGGGCGCTGGCCATGAAGGCGGCCCTCAGGCTCTCGGTCATCGCAGCCCTTGCCGACTGGCTCACCCGCCACGAACCGGGCGCTTGAGGCAGCGCCATGCCCCACACGCTCGTCGCTCCCGTCGAATTCGTCCAGGACATCAAGAAGAGCCGCTTCATCGGACATGCGGCGCCGATTGCCAGCGAGGAGGACGCCAAGGCCTTCCTCACCACGGTCTCCGATCCCGCCGCCAATCACAATTGCTGGGCCTGGCGCCTCGGTCAGGCCTATCGCTTCTCCGATGACGGCGAACCGTCGGGCACGGCCGGAAAGCCTATTCTCCAGGCGATCGACGGCCAGGATCTCGATGGTGTCGTAGTGGTTATCACCCGCTTCTTCGGCGGCATCCTGCTCGGAAGCGGGGGCCTCATGCGTGCCTATGGCGGCACCGCGGCCCAGATGCTGCGTGCGGCGGGAAAGCGCGAGATCATCCCGATGGTGACCGGCGACTGTACCGTGAGTTTCTCTGATCTTGCACTGATCAAGGCGCGTCTGGGCGCCATCCCGCATCTGTCGATCACTGAGACCTTCACGGCAGACGGCGTGGATCTCGCGATTACCTTGAGACAGGGCGACGAGGGTCAGGCGGCACGGCTTGTGCGGGATCTCACCAGCGGCCGTTCAAACCTTACATTCCCGGATTGAAGGCTCAGCTCTTCTTCTTCGGCATGTCCTGGCTGGAAAGCTCTTTCCAGGAATTCTGCTGGGCGAGCATGCCGCGCAGATATTGCAGATTGGCGGCTGCCTGTTGCGGGTCGAGTTCCTGAGAGGCCAGCTGTTCGGCCTCCTGGAACCGGCCCTGCAGGCCGACTACGAGCGCCAGGTTCTGCCGCACACGGCTGTCGGCAGCCGGTTGCTGCGCGGCTTGGCGCAGATAAGTTTCCGCCATCTTCAGGTCGCCGGAAAGCACATGGGACATGCCGAGGTTCGACAGCACGCTCGGATCGTTCGGCTGGATCTGTAGCGCCATGCGATAGCGCGAGCGCGCCTCGCTCGAGCGGCCGAGCTGGTCGAGCACCGCGCCCTCGGCGGAATAGAGCCGCCAGTCGGGGCGGTCGGGCGTCTGCGCCCGCTGAATGGTGCCGAGCGCCTTTTCCAGCTGTCCGGCGGCCGCCTGGGCCTTGCCGAGCGAGGAAAGCACTTCGCGGTCGCTCGGATGGGCGATTGCCACTTGCTGCATGACGGCGAGCGCCTGGGCATTGCGCCCTGTCATCATCAGCCCGTTTGCATAGGACAGCCCGACATTCCGGTCGCGGGGATTGCGCTCATACGACTGGCCGATGCCGTTGACCGCCTGGTTGAGCGCCGGGCCGCTGAGCGTATCAAGCGAATGGTTCATCTTCGGGATGGAGCCGGTCGTCAGCTCCTTCTTGCCCGACGCGCAGCCGGTGAGCGCCAGTGCGGCCATCATCAGGCCGACTGTGGCCATGATCTGCAAGCGATTTGCCGAGCCTGGATTTTGCATGCGCATGGTGAGTATCCCGAGTTCGTTTCCCCTCCGCCTCGCTCGTGGCGGGCGGCGCAACCTCCACTCAAGCAATAATCTGTTAACCCTAACGGAGTGTTAATTGAGCATCCTCGCGATTCTCCAGCCCGATACCCAGAAAGCGTCCGCCATGGCCCCCTTCCAGTATATCGACAGACCGTCCCCTTTCAGCACCAAAGGCGGAAAGTCGCTGCCGGTTTTCGCCGTCACGCCGGCCCATGTCGAAACCGGCACGCTGGAACCCCTTGCTCTGGATTGGGCGAAAAAGGCGGGTTTCAAGGCCGAGCCGGGTTCGGTCCTTCTGGTTCCGACCGCCGATGGCCATGTCGGCGGAGCGCTCTTCGGCCTCGGCTCCAACCCGTCCGAAAACCCCTATCTGACCGGCAAGCTCGCCCGAGCCCTGCCGGCCGGCGAATGGCATATCGAGACGGCACCGCTCACCGCCAACCGCCTGCTGCTCGGTTACGGTCTCGGCGCCTACAGCTTCGACCGCTATCGCTCCGAGCGTGTCACCGAGCCGCGCCTGCTGATCCCCCAGGATGCCGATGCCGCCGACATCAAGCGGCAGATATCAGGCGTCTATCTCGCACGTGACCTGATCAACACGCCGGCCAACGACATGAGCCCGGCCGATATCGAGCTGGCCGTCCGCCGCCTCGCAGATCACTACAAGGCCGATGTCTCCGTCATCACTGGGGACGAACTCATTGAGAAGAACTTCCCGCTCGTCCATGCCGTCGGCCGCGCCTCCACGGTAGCACCTCGCGTGATCGAACTGCGCTGGGGCAAGAAAGGTCACCGCAAGGTCACCCTCGTCGGCAAGGGTGTCAGCTTCGACACCGGCGGCCTCGACATCAAGCCGGCCTCCTCCATGCTCCTGATGAAGAAGGACATGGGTGGCGCCGCCAATGTGCTCGGCCTCGCCCTGATGATCATGGACGCCAAGCTGAAGGTCGATCTGCATGTCGTCATCCCGGCGGTCGAAAACGCCATTGCCGGCAATGCCTTCCGCCCCGGCGACGTCTACAAGAGCCGCAAAGGTCTGACCGTCCAGATCGACAACACCGATGCCGAAGGTCGTCTGATCCTGGCCGACGCGCTCGCCTATGCCGATGCCGAGGACCCGGATCTCCTCATCGACATGGCGACGCTGACAGGTGCCGCCCGTGTCGCGCTCGGCCCGGATCTGCCGCCCTTCTTCACGGACGACGAAGATCTGGCCGATGCGATCGCCGATGCCAGCCTCGAGGTCGACGATCCCTTGTGGCGCTTGCCGCTGCACAAGGGCTACGAGCGCATGCTCAAGGCCCAGATCGCCGATCTGACCAACGCCCCCTCCGGTGGCATGGCGGGTGCGATCACGGCGGCCCTCTTCCTCAAGCGGTTTGTCTCCCCCGGCCGCCGCTGGGCCCATTTCGATATCTTCGGCTGGTCGCAGAGCGAACGCGCCCATTCCCCTGTCGGCGGCGAGGCCCAGGCGATCCGCGCCCTCTACCGCATGCTGCAGGCAGGCTGATCCCTAAACGTCGCGGCGCAAGGCGTCCCGGCCCCTTGCCAGATCGTTTCTTTGCCGGAATGATAGGCGCAAGGGGCAAGGCAGCCCGCATCTGACGAGGGGAGGGGCCATGGGCCTCGAAATGACGGCGACCCAGGCGCTCGGCCTCTGGCACAGGGTGACGCTCGATCAGGTCAAGCGCGAGGGCCACGATCTCACCATGCGCCAGCTGGCCGTGCTGCTCCAGATCTATCTCGTGCCGCCACCACACACGGTGCGCGGCCTTGCCGCCACACTCAACGTCACCAAGCCGGTCATCACTCGCGCGCTCGATACACTCGGCGAAATGGGCCTGGTCGATCGCGTCAGGGATGATCTCGACCGCCGTAGCGTCATCGTCAAGCGCACCGTGTCAGGGGCGCTCTTTCTCGAAAAATTCGGCGATTGTGTCATCGCCAAGGGCCGCTCGCTCGGCTGACGGAGATTTTCATGCTCGACCGGCGCCTCAACGCCTTCCGTCCCGAACTCGCCGACATTGCCCTGAGGGGCAAGGTCGACGCCGAACGGTTCGTCACACCCGAACCGGCCTTGGTCATTAGGCCGGTCGTGGCACTTCGCCCGAAGCCGGACAAGGCCACCGGTATCGACGCCGAACTCCTGCTCGGCGAGGAAGTCCGCGTCTTCGAACGGTCCGAGGGATGGGCCTGGGTCCAGGCGGTCGATGACGGCTATGTCGGCTACCTGCCCGAAGACGCACTCGGCCCCGTCGTCGCATCGACCCACATCGTCACTGTCCCGCGCACTTTCGTTTATTCCGGTGCCGATCTGCGGTTTCCGACCCGCACGGCTCTCTCAATGGGTAGCCGGCTCACGATCACCGGCGAGGCCGAGACCCGCGGCACGCGCTATCTCATGCTTGCCGACGGCGGAGCGCTCGTCGCCCGCCACCTTCGCCCCGTCTCCGATCCGCCGGCACCCGATTACGTTTCGGTCGCGGGCCTCTTCCTCGAAACGCCCTATCTCTGGGGCGGCAAATCCGGCTTCGGCATCGACTGCTCGGGCCTCGTGCAGCTGGCCATGCGTCTCGCCGGCCATGCGGCCCCCCGAGACAGCGACATGCAGGCCTCGGGCCTCGGAATGCCGATCGAGCGAAAGGATCTTCGGCGCGGCGATCTCGTCTTCTGGAAAGGCCATGTCGCCATCATGGAAGACGAGAGGACGATGCTCCATGCCAACGGCCATACCATGACCGTAGCGCGCGAGACGCTGGAAGCCGCGATAGAACGCATCGGCTGGCTCTATGGCACGCCGACAGGCTATCGCCGGCCCGTCGCCGAAACGTGAAGTGCCGGCCCTTGGTGCTGCGGTGGCGAGGCCTTATATCGGCTCGGTGATACTTTGAGAGATTGCTGCCATGCTACCCGTTCGCCGAAACATTCCAATGCCGCGTTCTATCGGCCGAAAGAGCGCAATCGCGCTGCTGATGGTCGTTTCGTCTGCTCTTTCGGTTCCGGCCCTTGCCGCCGAAGGCGTGGCCTGGGGCACTGCCGGACAGGAAAGCTTCCAGGACCTTCCGGGCGTCAAGCCGCAGGATCCGGCCAATCAATTTGGCGAGGGCTATAGCTGCGAAACCCGCACGGTTGCACCGCGTCCGGGTTTCGGCGGTCGTCGCGAATTGCGCGACACGCTGCCTTACACTGTCTATCGCTGCGAAAAGAACGGCATCGTCTATCAGGGCACCCAGCCGCCGCGCTCGGGCCGTCAGTGGTATCCGGGCGTCAACCCGCGCGTCATCGATTGACCGCCTGCGGAAAGGCTCCGCATCAGGCCGTTGCGATCAGCCCTGATCGTCCTGACCGAGTAGGCCGTCGAAAACTTCCAGAAGCGCTTCGCTGATCGCACCGCCCAGCCTGTGACCGGCTTCCCGCAGGCTTTCCTCGTCCATGTCCCGGGCGGCGATCGCGAGCGCCGTGCCTTCCTGGGCCACGATTTCCTTGGCCCGCTCGATAGCCCAAAGGGCGAAATCGCTGCGGCTTTCGATGGCGACGGTCTCGTCCATGGTAGGTCCTCTTCGGCTGTGCGCGGGCGTTCGGGAATTGACTGCGGAATTGGGTCGTATCTGGCTTGGCGAAGGCATCGAAAGCCTGCCGAAAGACAAGAAAAAAGCCCGGCAAGCCGGGCTTTTCTCAACTGTTTGAAGACCGCATAAACTGCTGATCTCAAATCGGAATTTGGTGCCCAGAAGAGGAGAGGTGAGCACCATACTCCAAATCGACCACATAAAATCCACCATCAAAATCAAAGGCTTATGAGACCGTAGAAGTCCGGGGCTTTCTCAGTGTGTACCCCGGATTGTACCAGAAGTGTACCCCCTGCCCGTGCTTTTTCTTCTGCCGCTTCTGCCGCGATCACGCGCTTTCGAGAACGGTGGCGGTTCCAGTAGTGATCATGGCGGTTGCCTGGGGATGACGTGCGGGTTTGCAGCGGGATAGGGGAGTTCAGACAGTCAGGGCTGAATGTGTTGAGGAACGAATGAGTTTCGCCTTGCGAAGGGTTGTGTGCTGATGGCGCTACACCTACGTTTGTTCACACGATCTCGGGGGGCAGGGCATGGCAGAGAAAGACCATCTGGGCAATGAAGTGTCGCTGGAGGTGTCTGTCACAGAGAGCGGCGGCAAGGCCGCTTTAAAGAGCCGTTTCGCGGCTGCGGTGGACCGCCTTGGGGGTAACCTCGTGGACGCTTTAAACATCCCACTGGAGAGCGCAAATACACGCAAACGCGCAAAGAGTGACGGAGAGCGAGACTTTATCGTAGCCGTGGCCAACTACGGGGTTCAGCAGCTAGGACAGGACCCGGAGTTTGCGAGGCGAGCGCTTGAAACCCACTTCGGCCATTTGGCTCGGACACAGGAGAATAAAGACGCTGTCCTTGCAGAAGCGTTGGAGCATCTCAGCGCTTCCAATGAGAACCCCGGCAGTGAAGAACAGAGTGTCCCGCCGGGAGACTTGGCACCCGAGTTCCTTGATCGCTTTGAGCGCTACGCTGCTGAGGCTTCCACGGAGGAGTTAAGGTCCCGGTGGGGCAGGGTATTGGCACGGGAAGTTCAGACTCCTGGCACAATGTCTAACAAGGCAATGCGTATCGTGGACGAATTAAACCCCCGAACTGCTCAGTTGTTCGAGAGGGTGTGCGGTGAAGCGCGAGTAGGTAATGCACTGATTGAGCCACTTCTACCGGAATTGAAACACTCAGAAGTTCTTTTGCTAAATGATGCGGGACTAATCAGCTATACAAGTGGCGGCACTGCCCGTCCCTACCAGCGTAGAAACGGACCTTCCCCGCTTCTATACATGTGGTTCGGAGACTGGGTGGTTTCCTTTTCCGCAGAGACTGAGATACCTAAAGCTCGGATCGGAGGTTCTGGCTCTCGCCCAATCGAACAGTACCAAGACCAAGCCACCACCACAGTAATTATGTTGACTGATGCCGGTCAGGCTGTTGCGTCGATCCTTCCCGATTATTCGGAACAGACAATGCGTCGGTTTGTCGAGGCGCTGCACACTTCCTTGCCTGAGGCGGCGTTGGGGCTTCACCGCCGTAATGAGACAGGAATGACCGAAAGCCACGGCATATTCGTGGGCGGTGCTTGGACCTCTTAGGTGGGGCAGATCGCGGCCCCGAAGAGGGGCGGAGGTATAGGACTGTCACTGCCGGGTTGTAGCAAGTGGAAAAATGTGGAAGGGCAGACGAAAGCAAGATTGCTCACGGTCCCTCCGGGTGTCCCTCAGGGGGGGCGCTTCCTTGGTCAGCCGCTTCGCAAGGCGTGACAGTGTTGAACGGGAGCATGCCACTCCTGCAAGCCGAGACTGCTCCCCATCACGTCCTTGTCTTCCTGCGCCCCCTTAGCTTGTTCAGGAGGACGACAATCGGAGGACCGAAGAGGCACCCATAGCCGACGATGCAAGCGATGGTGACGATAACGGTTCCTGTGGTGGTCATGGCAGAGTTCCTTGTGGGTGATCTGCGGGGTTCGCAGCGGGATAGGAGAGGGTTCAGGCGGGGAGGTGGAAAAATGTGGAAGGACAGATGCAAGCAAACGCTAGCACAACCACTTTTGGGCCTGGGTGTTTATTTCATTGACCACTACTTTACGCTGTGTAACGGAGGATTGTCTAAACAAGGAGGGACACAACCATGAAAATCATTTCAGCACTCCTCGCTGTAGCCGTTTCGCTGTCTTCGTCACTGGCATTTGCCCACGGCGGCGGTACGGACCGCAATGGCTGCCATAACGAGCGCAAGACCGGGGGGTATCATTGCCACTAACAAGATTGTTGTTGCTCCTCGCTGTCACCATAGCGCCGACCAGCCAAGTTGGTGCCTGGGATGGGGTGGACTCTGATACGGGCGGTTCCGTCGAAGTCGGCAAAGGCAATCTCGTCCGATCTGGCAGAACCATAGAGGTCTACGACGCCGATGCTGGAGAGTACCGAGATGTCGAGGTGCAATCGATCCGGCGTTTTGGAGGCTCGGTAGAAGTCGAGGTCTATGACTCTGACTCTGGCGAGTACCGCACGTTTGAGATGGAAGATTGAAGAGGGGTCCCGCTCTGGCGGGGCCTTCTTGTTATCGGGAGAGCGATGCACGGGCTTCGTCCAAGATCTTCTGAACGGCTGACTTGCTGAACCCTACCTCCGCCGCGATCTTGCGGACACTGACGCTTCCAGCGCTCAACTGGATGATTTCCGCTTTGATACCAGGAGTTATCTGCGCGGGTCTCCCTCCGGTCCTGCCTTCGGCCTTGGCCTTGGCTATGCCTTCTAACTGTCGCTCCTTCCGAAGCGCTGTCTCAAACTCTGCGATGCTGGCGAGGATGCCGAAGACAAGCTTCCCTGTGCGGGTGGTGGTGTCTAGCGTGGCGTCGTCCAGCACCCGGAAGCCTACTCCCTTCTGGTTCAAGCCCTCTACGATCTGGTGAAGGTGCGACGCAGAACGGGCAAGGCGGTCCAGCTTGGTTACAAGCAGCACGTCACCTTCGCGGACGAACCGAAGGCACTCCTCAAGGGCAGGGCGGTCCTTATCCAGACCCGACTGCTTCTCGCTGAACAACTTCTCCGCACCCGCTGCCGTGAGGCGGTCGATCTGGGTAGCGTGATCCTGCCCGGTTGAACTCACTCTCGCATATCCTACGATCATCTGTCGTCCACTTTCCTTTATAGCTGTTGTGGACGTAGACTTAGTGGACACTAAATGGACGGTCAAGTGGGCGGTGTCCAGAAAGTATACATTATGGACAGGGCGGGGCTGTCGCTGTCCCTCAGGGTTTCCCGCTGCGATCCCCTGCCGGGGTCGTGAGGGTCTGCGCTCCTGCCCCTCCCTTGCCCCCTGCCGACACTCCGGGACAGTGCGGACGTATCAGCGGCGATCAACAGGACGAACCGGCAGGACATGCCGGGAGCACCAAGAGGTGCCGGGGTCTCGGATCGATGGGCCGGGATAGGACAGGGCGGGACCCCCACCCCACCACCGGGGGGGTTTTAGCGAGGGGGAGTATACGTAATAGGCCCACACAATTTTTGTGAAAAAGGTCGCGTAGGGAAATAATCCTATTGGCTGCTGCTGTCCAGTTCGATTGTGTTAACCAGGGTGAGGTGTCCCGCATACTTGATCATTTGGGGGTAATCGCGCATCACGCTAAAAGGCTTCTCTCGCGTCAAAATGCGATTTTGGAACTCTCTGTCTGCCGCTTGCCGCACATGGCGGGAAATAGGATCGGGCGCACCGTTGTTGTTTTCGGTTTCGTAGACTTCTCGCAGTTCTTTCATGGTCACCTCATGGAATTTGTTCATGAGATTGCGGATGCGAAGATTTTGTTCAACGCCCCGCCCACCTGAGTTGATCCTTTCGCGAACCACCCAGTTGCTCAGAGTTAGCGTCAACTCTTGGAACCACTTGTTGGATAGCCAGTCGTCAATGGGCTCCTGACGTACATATCGGCAAATGAGCGGATACATAATGCTGAGCTGGATAGGGAAGTCGTAGCGCCATGCTGCCGTGAGACCCGTGAGGACGTCTAGTGTTCTCTGGATCTCTCGAATGCTCATACCAAGATGATGAGATCCCTGGGCCAGAAACTCAACATGATTGGGGTGAACGCCGAATGATGCCCACTTGCGTAAATTTGTACCAGTTGCCTCGATGGTCGCATGGATCAACCGCTCCGGAGGCGGTGTGGGCAAACTGAACGTGCGAGTGAAGAACCTTTGGAGATAGCGGCGGCTGTCAAACGACGCTCCGTAGAGGCCGTTGATCGAGGCGCTGAGCTGAGTGGTGTCCGTGGCGACGACGAAGATGATTTCATCCACGTCAAAAAGATGCTTGATGCGTTCCAGCAGCGCAACGGCGTATGGCGGCCTGCAGCGATCCAGTTCGTCGATGAAGACAAACATGGGCAACCGCTTTCTGTTGACGCGATCAACTGCTTTGAGAAGTGCAGCGAGGCTTTCTCTAAACTGGTCCTGGCTCTTCTTGACCGTCTGGTAGTCCTTGATGGCTCGCTGGGCCAGTGCGTCGAGCATTTCCATCGACGCGTTTGTGACGCCTTCGGCAACATGATCCAAGCCAACCGTGACCGCGTCCACTATTGCCGAAGATCCCGCGCTACCGTCGCCGAATTCCGCTTTGACGGTATCGACAATTTCTTCCGCGACATCGCCCAACGCCTTTTTGGAAAGAGTGCTCGCCGCACCCTTTGTTGCACTCCACAAAATGCTACCCGCGTTTTTGCGTACGACAGATAGCGCTTTACGTGCCTTTTCCGCATTGCTTGACCGCCGTGGCGGAATAAGCCCTGATACGACGCTGTCAATCTCACTGACAACCATCGTATAGGGGTCATCGGAGAAATCGTTCTTCCACGCATTGATCACGACGGTAGGGTGTTTTTGGCTTAGCTGGCGAGCCAGTCGTTCGATAAAGAATGACTTTCCAAAGCCCCATTCCGCGTTGATGTTGAGCACATAGCTGCCGGATATCCCTGCGGTCCGACGCTCTTCGTAGCGCCCCATCAAGAAATCGATCACAAATTCCGCGTCACGCTCACGACCCAGTAGGTCGTCACTCCAGATGTCTTTCGTGCTCATGGAGACAGGTCCTGCAAATTGCTAGGGGGGGCTGCTGGTGGTCGTCCTTCCGGGACCTACGCGGTTACCCGAGTATCCGCCGCTTCTCTGTGTCATACTCTGCTGCGGTGATTGCACCGTCAGCCTTCAACTTGGCGAGCTTCTCCAGCTTCTCGGCATTCGACAATCCGCCGATCTGCGCTGCGCTGTCTTGGCTGGCTTTGCGCCGGGGCTTGCGGAGGAGGAGGTAGAACGGAAGGAAGAGGATCAGGAAGACAACTATCCAGTGCCAAATCGAAAAGCTTCCCACGGTTTTCCTCCCCCAGTCTCGTCCTGATTGAGTTACTGCAACCATCGGTCAATGACAATGGCGAGCCAGTCTATGGGGGCTTGCGTGGTGAAGGCGGCTCTTCATGTCGCCGTCGAGGCGATTGGTGCGCCTCCAGCAATTCGGATGACCTGCGGGACCTGCCGCAAGAGGACGCGCTCCACGAGGCCCTACGGAGTCAGGAGAGGCGGTGCCGCGAAGCGAGGGACGCCCCAGCCCAAAATTGAGGTTCGCTGCGTTATCGCAGGGGCCCCCGGCAGGACCCCTCGGGTTTGCCTTGGGCAGCCAGGGTGACAGGCGGGGTGCACCTGCTCCTGAATTGTCTTCGTTACCGAAGCGATTGGAATAGCTGCGTTATCGCAGGTTCTATTCTGTTGCGGCCTGTCATTTCGTGTGAATAGTAGGAGGTCCCTGCCGCGATACTGCGGCGTTCCAAGAGGAGAACAAGGGACATGCACACGCTCACCAATGTCGCCACTGTAACCAGGCTAGATAACCTCTGGGGTGTCGTTTACTTCGAAGAGGATGGCACGGTCCTCTGCACGGACTTCCTTGAGGCGACGGACTATTTCGACGCTGCGGACCAAGCCCTAGAAGAGGCTGACGGCGGCGAATTCCAGTTGGTCGAAGGTCTCGATATCGTGGGCCCCTTGGCACTCGCTGGGAACCGCCAGCTATTCGGCCCTTCAATTTACTCGCTCCTGATCGACTTGCTCGGCAGGGACAAGGCGGAGGAGGGTCTAGACCATGCCAAGGCGTAAGTACGACAAAAAAACCCTCTACACGGTCGTCTTCTACGACGAGGCCGGGGAGGTGGTTTTTTGGGAAACCCGGAGAGCCTACGGGCCGGAAGACGTGGGCTTTCATGCCAGACAGAACATGCCGTTTGGGGCTGTCCGGTACGAGGCGTTTGACGAGGTGTTGGAGGTTCGGCAGATGACCCATGACATCACAGTGTCGCTGCGGACCCTCTTGAAGCAACACGGGGTTCCCTCGGTGTTCTCGCCGTGACGTAGGATCTTACGATCCTGCTCCGCCCTCCACGTTAACTCGGGGGCGGGGCCTACTTATGAGCGAGGTTTCGGCGCCGGTGCGCGGGGCTTGTATCTACCGAAAGCGCGGATAAAGTTGGATCAAACAGGAGGAGCGACAAAAATGCGGACAGCGCTAAACAGGTGTATGTCCTCCGCACTGGCAATGCTGGTTTTCGCGGGGCCGACTTTCGGTAGCTCAGAGTTATTCCAGAGGGAAGGCGGAACGCTGAGCGCGGCAAGCGTACCTGTCATGAGCAATGGAAAGCTGATCGGTTGCCAGTTGTCATTCGATGCTATCGCGTTGGACCACACTTACCGCCAAGGAGCCTTGATAAAGGTATCGGGTTCGAGCGGAATGATGGCGACGTCTAACGGTATGGGCGTGACGGTCAAAATTGTAGTCTCGGCATTCGACGGTGACGGCGTTACACTCAAGCCGTCTCCCCCATCTCGCGCTTACTTGGTCGGCAAAGACCTGAGGAACAACTTTGATAGTCTAGTTGACGCCGCTCCCTCAGATCAGCCAGGGGGATGGTTCGCGATCTATCAGGCGAGACCCGCAATGGAGATTGTGGCAGAGGCAGTCGGACAAGGCGAATTGACGTTCGCCTTCAACCAACTCAATGGGAACAGCGATATCCAGCTGAAGGTAGATTTGTCCGTTGAAAGCACGAACGACGCTTTTGAGCAGGTCAGAAGCCGAAAGACCATTGAGGACTGTGCTCAGTGCATCTCGACGCTCGCGACATCCGGCGCATTGCAATGAGAATTGCAGCCGCCTAGCGAAACCTTCCTTGCTCACACCAATATTGAACGCTCACACCGTCTTGTGAGGCGAACAGGGAAGCCGCGATCCCGCAGTTTTCGTTGTTGTAAGCTGCTCCGTTGTCGGTGTCGAACGTTGCGACGTGGACACGCATGGACGGGTCTAGAGCGCTGTTCCGATACAGGGTGAATACCTGATTTTCGGGAAGGTTGGCCTGTCCGCTGAGGAAGGCGCTAAGGACTAGCGCAATCATGGATCACCTCGAAAGCCCTTTACGACGAGCACACAGTTACACCGTTCTTGACGATGGAAGCCCATTCCGGCCCAAGCGTTTCCTTCGCGGACAGGGCTTGGCTCGCGCCAGGTTCGCCCTCCCTGAACATTCTTATAGCGAACGCTTGGTCGTGAGTACCGTGCACAATGGTCGGTCCCGGCTGGTAGGTCGTTGTAGCATTGTAAGTGCCGTAATTCCCGTAGACGCTCGCCGTACCGTAGGTGTTGTACTGGCCGGGTAGCTGCGTCACGCCCACGTTGTTTTGGCTTGCTGCGCCGGTGATAACATAGCGGTCAAAACCCGCTTTGATTGTCTCAATTGCCGCTTGCTTCTGAGCGACTCGCGCAGCCCCGGTGCCGCCGCAAATAGGAGCCGCGCTGGTCTTGATGATCGCTGTGTTTTGCGAAGTGCGCACAGCGCTGGAGCTAGTGCAGCCCGAAACAGCCGCTGAAACCAAAAGTGCAACCAAGACAGTCTTCGACATATAATCCCCCACAAAACCCTAGGTTTATCTAATCGGAGGGCACCCGTAAGTGCAAGGGACATGTTGCGCAATGCCACATTCAGGACACCCAAGGGACCTGCGGGGGGCCGATGATCCCCCGGCGATCCTCTCGGGGAACGCTGGGTTCAGCGCTTCACCTGTCTCCACACCCTGCCTTGCTCCTCATGGGCGGTCTCTGCTAAGGCCGCTGCCGGGGACCACTTCGGAGGGTATAGGTTCATGTTCTTCACTCGCATCGGCAAGGTGATTGCTCATCTTGTCTTCTGGCTCAGTGCTTTCCGGGTCGCCACCTGCCTCTTCGTCATGTTTGGCCCACTTAGTCTGGACGAGCGGCAGGCTTTCGTGAGGGCGTACATCGGCAGCGGCGGTCTTGAAGGGCTAGGTGATAAGCTCGACACTGCTGCAATGGCGCTCGCTGTAGGTGTGGCCCTCGGGGTCCTCTGCGAGATCAGCGCAAGGACCGGCTGGAGCGACAAGGCCTAAGCTGTCTCCCACTCCTGCGGTCATATTTCAGAGTGTTGCCTTCTTGTGTATAGGTCTACTACGCAACACACCGCAAGGTGTCCCCCGTGGGTACCCGGTGGCGTTCTCGGAGTGCCTTGGCATTGGCAATCTGATCACTCCTTATCCTCATGAACCTAGTAACCAACTGGCGTGACAGGCTGAGAGCTTGCGCCATCTGGTCGTGGGTGAGGTGTGGGAAGTGATCGGCAACCCAGTGGACCTCCTGGCGCCCACTTAAGGGGCTGCTGCGGTGTCTCTGAAATTCCTGCAAGGCTTCTCGGGCTACCATGGCGGGGCCTGAGGTCTTCTCCTCCACCGCCTTCTTTGCCGCTTCCCAGCGCTCGGCAATCCATCGGACGCCTTCCGATGAGACAACGTCAAACGGCATCCCGTCCGACTTGCGCCGGTTGCGCTTGCCGTACCCGTTGGCGGTCACCCAATCTTGGATGCGATTACGCGCATTCCTGCCGGTGCCTTCGATCTGGAGGAAGTTCATCTGGTGGAGGACAGTAGCGAGTTGCCGCCTACCGGTCTTAAAGGCTTCGCTGAGTTCTCCCATGGTGATCCAGTGGCCCTGGTCGATGGAAACCATCTCCCCTGTCTTCCGGTCAAGGATTTCTGCAGTGTAATGCATTCCCATTCCGGCGGGGATGCTGATCTCAACAATAACTGGGTTCATGCGGCGTCTCCCATGGCGGTTCCCGGGTGTGCGGTCGTGATCTCTGAGGGCCGCTGCGTTTCTAGGGTGTCTCTGGGTGTCGCTGCTCCCGGCCCCGCTTCTTTCGTCACGAGCGCACGGGGGAATGGCCGGTGTTTGACGATGCGGACCGACTCGGCCTCGCTTTCGATGGCGTCCAGCCCTGCCCAAACGGCAAGAGTGCGATCTCGTTTGAAGACTGGGATCAATCCGCCGTGGTCCAGCGACTTAGTGAGGATGTGGGCGCGGGTCTCGGGGTTGAACCCGTGGGCAATCAGTTCCCGGCAGATAACCGGGATGGGGCTTCGCGTTGTGGTCCTCTTGGGGACACGGCGGGTTGCCTTGGCTGGGGACGTGTCAACGGTCGTGCCGCTCTCGACGTGTCGGGCACCGTAGGAGCCGAAGAGTTCGATGGTTGCGATGGGGGCTGTGTGGCGGGTGGTCGTGGTCATGCTGCTGGATACCTTTTCCAGTGTGCGGAGAGCCGGGAGGGTGTCCCGGTGGGGTTGCGTCGTGTGACGCTGAGAGCGGTCGAGGCGGCGCGGGGCTGCGACTGGACACGCTGAGGCGTCCCGCTGGGTGTCCCAGAGGGGCGGAAGGGGTGATGGGTTGCGAGGATGGGGGCAGTGTAGGGCGGAAGATGCCCTGTTTGACTCACAGAGGCCCGTGGAGAGCGTTCAGGGGTCTCGGGTGTGTCGAGATGGCGGAGAGGAAGTGAAGGCTCTCAGCGAGTCGCACGGGGCTCGATGGTATAGGTCAGGGTGGAGACAAGGGAGGGGGAGGTCTCGGAAGGACATCCCAGAGGAGCCATGGGATACCTTGAGGTAACCCTAGGGTACTACTCCTACTGATAACTATCCTAAGAATCGGAGATATCCCTAAGTTATCTTAAGAGATACCCTACTGTGTCTATGCCCTTCTGTCAATACTTAAGATTGCATTTTATTGCTGGTATCCTTCTGGTTGTTCTCTGCTCCCACCGTTCCGGCTGTCCAATTCGGTCCGTCGTGGAGCTTGGTCTCTCTGTATGGAGGGGATTTGATGTTCGCTTGTGAATTCGATTTGAATTCAATGTGATGAAGCAATACCTAATGAAAGTCTTTCGAGTGGGTTTCGGGGCTCTCGTTTTTCCAGTCGCAACCGAGATGGTCTCTCGGGTCGCCGCGATTTTCTTGGTCTCTCTGTATGAAGGTCTAATTGTCGTCCTCGGGTGTCTGCGACGGTCGCCGGGATGTCTGCCGGGTTCCTGCCGGGACCGCTGCCGGATCAAGCCCGAAGCTTCGTAGTTCTCTGTATGGCGTGGAAATTACTCCGGGGTCGCTGCCGGTGACCTGCTCCCCGCTTTGAAACCTGCATTCTTTCCCGTGCGGACGTGAGCAATCATGCGCGTTGCTGTTGAACGATGGCCGGTGACAAGGGGGGCTCTTGGTATGTACTATATGGGCGGGCAAATAATCGCCCTGGCGGGTCGGGTTGCGTTTCTGGTCAAGGTCCGCTTTGTTATCCGGTAAAGATGACGCCGGGGGTAGATCTATGGGACGTGCGAACTACATCATTTTATCTTTAATTCTTCTGACTAGTTGCTCCTCTACATCTGAGGGCGGTGTAGCTCTCGGTGTGAAGGGTAGCCCGGCGTGGAATAAGACTGCCCCGCCGCAGGACATAGTGGCATTTTACGACGGTCTACCAAGCTACGAACTTTGCACGAGGTGGGATCGTGCTTTGACTAAGCCGGGAACAGACCGAGTCCGTAGAAATATATCTGCCGCCTTGGTGCGGCGTGGTGAGCCGGAAGATAAGTGCTACAATGCAACCGCAGATGCCATCGCTTCGATCAGGCCTGAGCGTCGAAACACCTATACTCCTCCAACCCAGCCGAGGACGATCAGTTGCTCTAGCTCAACGATCGGTAGATTCACCACCACATCCTGCAATTAGCGAATAATCCGGACTGACAAGATGTATCCGCCGTCCTTGCGGATCGACGTGAGAACGTCGCGGGTCACCCAGTCCTGGAAGGACTTGGCATCTTCCTTCCTGGATTTCAGGACTAGCTTGTAGAGTGCGGACTCCGAGATCAGCTTCATCCTAATGCTAAAACCATTAGGTTGATGCAGGGTATCTAGGCGGAGTTCCTCGGGGGAAAGTCGCCTGTAATGGTTCTGGTCCGAACCGTTCGAAGGTGCTGCGTGTAGGTCCAGGCATTCGCAGACATCCGCCGCGACGAACCACGGGGACCCGTCGATGTCCACCACGCGAACGCGGTGATCTTTGAGGCCTGTGGAAAACCATGGCGCCAGGCCCGATTCTCCACAGGTTTATCTAGCCAACGGAGATTGATTTGCAGAGATGTCGCCGACGCCTCAAGAAACTAAAAGGCAATCAAGTCTTTGTCCTGACTCAAGAAAGGCGAGTTTTGATTCGGTCGGATTCGGAAACGATTCCCAGATTGCCTTGTCAACAGCGAATCCCTTCGCTAACCTCGAGCGATCTTCCGTAAGGGAGAAACGAAACAGGCCCCACCGAAATGGAGCCTGTCGCACTTACAGGGGAAGACTGGTTTGGCGAGGGTCCGCGGTGCAACGCGGCCATCGTCGGCAGTGGGAAATAACAAACTCCCATTGCCCCAGTCGGAACCGCCAGTAGTCAATTACGGACACTGGCCGGTGGATAGGGCAAGCTATGCGCATTGCCTACCTCCTTCCGAAGAAGAAAGTAAGATGGTCTTACCAACCCTCCGTCGGATCATCCGCCGAAGCTGGATAACCTCCCGAGAAATGGCGACTAAGCCGCGTCGAGCTGATTCACATCTACCGAAAGTATCGGTCTTTGACGGTTGGTGCGCAAGTGAAAGGCGCACTTATGCCGGTTATTCACAGTTGATGGACGAGTTAATTTACTCGGTTACCTGAGGGCGCATGGGTTCCGCTGGGGTCTCCTGCGGTATAGGATCGGCTTCCCGGTTCTTCACCTCGTGCGCCTTCTTCATCGCTTCTGTCGTGATCCTCAGGCGTTCCGTTGTGCCCCCATAGGTACGTGAACCGACATCTTTGAGGGAGTGTCCTAGGATGACATTCACCTCCCGCTCCCCTGCCCCTCCTGCTCTCAGCCAATCGGCCATGTTGTGGCGCAGTGAGTGGACTACGTGCATAGGATTGTTGGTAACAGCCCGAACGTGCTTCATAAGGGCCGCTGAGGCATTCGTGGGGCCGTTCTCGGTTCCGTACGCTTCGAAGAGCATGGCGCGTCCCTTGGCAAGCCTCAGGGCCTCCTTAGCTGCCTCAAGGGCATCCCCGACAAGCGGCACGTCACGACGGGACGCCTTGGTCTTCAATCGCCTGTCCTCGTGCCACTCAACCGAGATGTGAGGAGTGGAGCCGGTGACTTCCACATCTGACACCCGGAGTCCTGTGATCTCCCCCAGTCGGCAACCTGTCTCTTCCAGCAACCGCCACAAAAGCTGTAGCTCGGTCTTGCTGTTGGACATGATCCTGCTGCGCACCGCCTTTAAGATGCTCTCCGGGAGCGGGTCGCGCTTCTCAAGGTCTGTCTCGGTGTCGAGGTTGGCAATCGGTAGTTTGTTGAACGGATTGGTGTAGCTGTTGGTGAGGCCATGCTCTGTGATCACATGGTTTATGACAGCCTTGATGACATTCAGTTCCCGGCGCACTGACTCCGGCTTGATCCCGGTTTCTAGGAGGACATCCCGGAAGCGTCGGGCATCTTCACGGGTGATAGACAGCACCTCTGCATCCGCGCCGATGGTGCGAGTGAACGCCTTGGTGAGCCGGTCAACTCGCTGGACGTTCTTCTTCTCCAGAAGCGTGTCACCTGCGCACTTCTCCGCCTTGTAGAGAGTGACAGCATCGCTGAGGCGGGGAGAGGGTCGGGGAGGTGCGCCGTTCAGCAGGGACCTGACGACCAACTCTTGTGCCGCCGACATCCCCACGGGATGCCCTGAGGAGTCCAGCGGGTATCGTTCAATGATTTCTGCTGCAGCTTGCTCCCTAGCCGCATCCTCTCCGTCTGCATCATCGGGGAAGGTTGCGCGATCATGGGGGCTGCTGGGATCAAACCCGAGTTGCCGGATAAGGCTCACGCTTTCGGTATAGGTCTCGAAGGGGGACTTCTCACGGTGCCGGTCTCGGACGGCCTTAACGGCCTTCTCGTAAGCTGCGTTGACGCGCTTCCAATTCTCCGCCGCTTCCTGCGCCGAAGACCCCAGCGGAGCAACGTGCCAAGCCTTCCCGAGTGCCGCTGAGACATCCTCGGGGTACTTGCGGCGATAGCGATATCCGCTCTTGTGCTGCTGGAAATATTTCACGTTCAATGTCAGCCTCAAAATGACCTCCGGGTGTACCTCAAAGTGTACCCCGGCTTACGGTCAAGACATTGAATAGATTGGTTTCCAAGGGGAAACCTAAAATGGAATGGTGCCCAGAAGAGGACTCGAACCTCCACACCCTTTCGAGTACCAGCACCTGAAGCTGGCGCGTCTACCAATTCCGCCATCTGGGCGACGAGGAGCCGTGTAAAGGGACTACTTCGGCCTGTCAACCGCCATTTTGAAGTTTTCGTGTCAGCCTATCGAAAGCGCTTCGAGGCCGCCTTGTGCACACCCGCCCAAATGCCCCCCAAATGCCATGTGTATAGGGCTTGTGGCGGTTTGAAGCGGCTGGCGTTGCCGATGACGCCGTCGTGAAAAAGCCGTGATCGGACCGCTCTATCTCGCAGTCGGCGAAGCGCCTCTTGCACTCTGCCGGGACGAAAACAGGATAACGAGATGAAGTTACGCTCCACTTTTTTGGCTCTGGCACTGACCGGCACCCAGTTTTTCACCCCTGTGGCGGAAGCCGCCATGCCGAAACCGGTACAGCCGGTACTGGGCCAGCAGATGGATGCTGAACAGGTCGATCTCGTCTGCGACTTCTCGGGTTGCTACGAGACCTGGGACCGTCCGCCGCCGCGCCGCCCGCGCCCGCTGCCGCCGGAATACTATCCACCATCCGTTTATGACGAGCCGCCGGTTTATCGTCCCCGCCCACGTCCGCCCGTCTATGACGAGCCCGGTTACCGTCCGCGGCCTCGCCCGCCGGTTTATGCCGATCCGGGATATCGTCCGCCTGGCCGCGCCTGGGAGCGTCATGTCGATTGGTGCCTGAACCGCTATCGGTCCTACAATCCCCGCACCAACCAGTTCCTCTCGTCGAGCGGCTACTACAAGGTCTGCCGGTCGCCCTTCAACTGAGCGACCAGAGTTATGAAGGCGGCCCCGGCCGCCTTTTTCAATCTCAGCTGTCCAGCCCTTCATTGCGGCTGGCCCGGTCGACATGGCCGAGATCCCGCTCCGGATCGATGGCGTCCCGCACCTTTTGCTTCAGCTCCTTCGGCCCGGGAAAACCGCCGTCGCGCTTCCGCTCCCAGATCAGCTCCTCGTTCAGCCTGATCTCGAAGATCCCGCCTGTGCCCGGAATGAGTGCCACCTCGCCAAGGTCCTCGGCGAAGGTATGCAACAGTTCCTGTGCCATCCAGCCGGAGCGCAGGAGCCAGTTGCACTGGGTGCAGTAGGTGATCGAAATCCGGGGTTTGGCCATCATCATCGTCCTTGCTTCACGCATAAGTTAACCGAACAAATCAACTTTTTATCTCTCGCGCAATTGCCATGCTCTCGGTGTTCCGCCAAGAGGCCAGGATTATTGTTTGCCAAGGAATTCCGCATGTCCACTGAACCGAATCGTCTTTTCGTCCCCGCGCTCGCTCCCGTTTATCGCTCAGGCCATGATCTTGCAGAAACTCTGCTACGGCTTGTCGCCGGCGGCTTTCTGGTCATCCATGGTGCCGGCAAGATCGTCGATCCCTTCGGCGCCGCCCAGATGGTGGAAGGTCTCGGCTTCTATCCCGGTGTCTTCTGGTCCCCGCTGCTCGCCGCCACAGAATTCTTCGGCGGTATCCTGCTCGCGATCGGCCTCCTCACCCGCCCGGCGGCATTCGCCGCCACCATCGTGCTCCTCGTCACCGTCTATTTTCATTGGGTGCAGCTCGATCAGGGCTTCTCAGGCGCGGAAAAGTCTCTGCTCTGGGCAGCGATGACATTCTTCTTCGTCATTCGTGGCGGCAACAGCCAGTCGGTTGATGCGCGCCTGAAAAAAACCTTCTGAAGCCTGGGGGAGGGGGCTTCAACCAGCCCTCCCGTCTTGCCGTGATCGCAGGCGCATGCTTTCTCTGAAGCATCCGCCCACGAGATCCGATTCCCCCATGCGCGTTGCCATCGTCGAGAATACCAAAGTCACCGAAGCCGGTCAGGTCGGCATCGCCCTGGCCGAAGCCGGAGCAGAGATCGTCACGATCCGCGCCTATGCGGGTGAACCTCTCCCTGAGTTTGCCGCGCATGACGCCCTCGTTGTCTTCGGCGGCGAGCAGAATGCCCGGGACGACGAAAAGCACCCCTATTTGCCGGCGCTCGCAAGCCTGATGCGCCGCTTCGGCGACAGCGACAAGGCCGTGCTCGGCATCTGTCTTGGTAGCCAGCTGCTCGCCCGCGCCTATGGCGGCGATAATCTAATCGGTGCCGCCCCGGAATTCGGTTGGCGCAGCATCGGCCACACCGAGGCCGGCAAGGCCGATCCGGTCCTATCGGTTCTGCCCGATCGCTTTCTCTCCTTCCAGTGGCACGACGATACCTTCACCTTGCCTGAAGGGGCCGTCCATCTGGCGGAAAACGAAACCGCTCGCCACCAGGCCTTCCGCGTGGGACGCGCCGCCTATGGCTTCCAGTTCCATTTCGAGGCCAATCGCGAGGTCGTGCGCAACTGGATGACGCATTTTCCTGAGGTGATCGAGCGCAAGGAACCCGGCTGGCTTGCCCGCCATCCCGGAATCGAGCCGACGGACGGGCATCTCTCCGACGAAGCTGGCCTGACGCTCGCCCGTGCCTGGGTCCGCCAGATCCGGCCTTCCTGAGTACCGGGCCGCAGCTTAAGCCTCGAGCGACGGGCTTGACCGAAATCAAGCAGCTGTCTTGGCCAACCTGTTATCTCCGGCACGAAAGTTACGGAGTGCCCCGATGTCCCTGTCCGCCTTTGCCCTTGCCGTTCTCCTCCTTCTCCTGACGCCGGGGCCGACGAATACCCTGCTCGCCGTCTCGGGCGCAGCGCGCGGCCTCAAGGCTTCCCTGCCGCTGATCGGCGCCGAGCTCGCGGGCTATCTCACCACCATCGTGCCGCTGGTCTTCCTGGCGGCCCCGCTGCTCGCCGAACAACCCGTCGCCTCTCTGGTCATCAAGCTCGCCTCGACGCTCTGGGTCCTGCTGCTTGCCGCCCGGCTCTGGACCCGCCCGCCCTCGGCCACAGAGCCCGGTGCAATTACCGCGGCGACCGTCTACGGCACGACGGTGCTGAATCCCAAGGCCCTGATCATCGGCCTCGCGCTCATTCCCCCCGCCTCCTTCGCAGCACCTGAAACGCTGGTCGTGCCGCTTCCCTACCTGGCGCTGTTCGCGGTCTTGGTGATGCTCGTTGCCACCTGCTGGTTGAGCGCCGGGGCCGCCATCCTGCGCCGTGTCGCCACCACCAATCCGCTGCTCTTCGGTCGCGTCGCCGCAAGCTTCCTCGTCGTCTTCGCCATCAGCCTTGCCGGCCGCGCCATCGGCTGGATTTGATCGCCGTCATCCGCCCCCCTCTTGCGAGCCGTCCGCCCCCGTGCTTAATCGACATTCAATCGATTGAGATCGCTTCTGAAACCTGTGGGAGGGGGACATGAAGGCAGTGGGGACGCGCCTCCTGGCGCTCTGCTTCATCATTCTGGCGCTGGCCGTGCAGCCGGCCCAGGCAGGCTCTGTCGGAGCCGACAAGGTCATGCGCGACTGGTACCGCCTTGTGCTCGAACTGGTGCGGCACACGCCGACCTATTCGCCACCGGTTGCAAGCCGCGCCTTCGCCTATCTCGGCGTCACCGCGTACGAGGGGCTCGCCTCCGGGGATCGGACGCTGACCTCGTTGTCCGGCCAGTTGAATGGCCTCACGCCCGTGCCGCAGCGTGAAGCGGGTCTCGCCTATGACGAAGCCGTCGTCATGCAGGCAGCACTCTCCTCCGCTGCTCGCCAGCTCTTCGGCAATACCGGCCCGACCGGCCAGCGCGCCATGAAGCGTATGACGGATAAGCTGACCAAGGAGGTCTCGGCCGGTCTCGCCCCTGATCTCGTCGCCCGCAGCCAGGCCTATGGCGAAAGCGTCACCGGCCATATCCTGACCTGGTCTCAGGGCGACGGCGGCGCCAAGGTCGAGAACATGGGCTTCCCGCTGGAGTTCACGCTCAACAAGGGGCCATCGAACTGGGTGCCGACCAGCCTTGTCAACCAACAGCAACTGCCACTGCTGCCGAAATGGGGTGAGAACCGGCCATTCGCGATGCAGACGGGCAATGGCTGCCCCCTGCCGGCACCGCCCGCCTATAGCGAGGAAAAACGTTCGGACTTCCACAAGGAAGCGCTGGAGGTCTACGAGACCGTCAAGACCCTGACGCCGGAACAGCGGGCCGTCGCACGCTTCTGGTCCGATGACCCGATGCTTTCGCCAACGCCCCCCGGTCACTGGATGTTCATCGGCTTGAAGATCCTCGACGAACGCAAGGCCAGCGCCGCCGAGCATGCCGACCTGATGGCCCGTCTCGGCGTGACCCTGGCCGATGCCTTCATCGGCTGCTGGCACTCGAAATTTGAATACGACCTGCTTCGCCCCGTCACCTACATCAAGCGGGTCATCGATCCGAAGTGGGAGCCGATCCTGATCACGCCGCCCTTCCCCGAATATCCGAGCGGCCATTCCACCCAGTCGGGTGCCGCCGCCACCGTTTTGACCGCATTCTTCGGCGAAAATTTCGCCTTCACCGACAACACGCATGAAAAGGACAAGCTGCCCAACCGGAGCTTCAAAAGCTTTTGGGATGCGGCCGAGGAAGCCGGCATTTCCCGCCTCTATGGCGGCATCCATTTTCGCGCGGCGATCGAGCGCGGCCTCGATCAGGGCCGTTGCATCGGCGAGAAAGCGGTCGCCCTGAGGACACGCGGATGACCGGGCGCAACAACGTTCTTCTTCCGGCTCGGCTCGCGGGCCTTGCCTTGCTGCTGTCGCTTCCTGCGGCCGCGCCAGCACTCGCCAATGGCGGCCCCCTCGTTCCCCGCTTCACCGACGAAACCGCCTCCAGCGGCATCGTCAGCACCTATCGCGGCGACTGGGAATACATGGTCGGCGGCGGTGCCGGCAGTTTCGACTGCAATGCCGATGGCTTCCCCGACCTCGTCCTGGCGGGCGGCGAGGACAAGGCGAAATTCTACCTCAACCGCAGCACCCAGGGCGGGGCGCTGACATTCGAGGAGAAACCCTCAGGCCTCGAACTCGACAAGGTGATTGGCGCTTACCCGATTGATGTCGATGGCGACGGGCTGCAGGACGTCGTGCTGCTGCGCTCCGGCGAAAATGTCGTGATGCGCGGCCTCGGCGAATGCCGCTTCGAGCGCGCCAACGAGGCCTTCGGTTTCGACGGTGGCGACGCCTGGTCCACGGCCTTCTCCGCCACCTGGGAGCGTGGCAACATTTGGCCGACACTCGCTATCGGCAATTACATCGACCGCTTCGAGGACTTCGAGCCCTGGGGCTCCTGCACCGACAACTGGCTGCATCGCCCGGTTTCGGCTAGCGAACGCCGTTTCGCCCCTCCGCTGCCGCTTACCCCATCTTACTGCCCGTTGTCGATCCTCTTCACCGACTGGAACCGCTCCGGAACGCCCTCTCTGCGCGTCTCCAATGACCGCGAATATTACAAGGGTGGCCAGGAGCAGATGTGGAAGCTGGAGCCGGGCAAGGCGCCGGAGCTCTACACTCAGGCGGAAGGCTGGAAATACCTGCGCATCTGGGGCATGGGCATCGCCTCCCACGACCTCGATTTCGACGGCTATCCGGAATATTTCCTGACCAGCATGGCCGACAACAAGCTGCAGAAGCTTGGCGAAATCCCCGCCGATGGCAAGCCGAAACCCTCTTACAACGACGTTGCGTTCGCCAAGGGCGCGACCGCTCACCGGCCCTATACCGGCGGCCAGATCCGCCCCTCGACCGCCTGGCACACGGAGTTCGAGGACGTCAACAATGACGGCCGCGCCGATCTGTTCGTCGCCAAGGGCAATGTCGCCGAAATGCCTGACTTTGCCGAGAAGGACCCCAACAACCTGCTCGTCCAGGGCGAGGACGGCAAGTTCATCGAAATGGGCGACAAGGCCGGCGTCGCCTCGACGGCCAAGGGCCGGGGCGGGGCGCTGGCCGATTTCAATCTCGACGGATTGGTCGATCTCCTCGTCGTCAACCAGGGGTCTCCGGTGGAGATCTGGCGCAACACGACCGAGGGCGCCGGCCGCTTCCTGCAGATTGCGCTCCGCCAGGAGGGTGCCAACCGGGATGCGGTCGGCGCCTGGATCGAGGTGAAGACCGGCGACGTGATCCAGCGTCGCGAGGTGACGATCGGCGGGGGTCATGCGGGCGGCAAGACTGGTTGGCATCATGTCGGCTTGGGGGAATTGGCGGAGACCGAAATCCGCGTGCTTTGGCCGGACGGCGAGGTTGGTGACTGGCAAAAGGTGGCGGCTGAAGGGTTTCATGTGGTCGAGCGCGGCGTGGCGCCGAGAGCGTGGAAGCCGGGCGAGGGGATTTGAGTCTCTCCTCTCCCCCTTGTGGGAGAGGAAGGAAAATCGAAGGTTTAGGCGAGCGCAAGCCGCCTAAACTTCAGATTTTCCCGGTGAGGGGATCAGTGCTGCGGGCACGACGAACGGACCCCCTCACTTGCGATTTCTGATGTTTAGGCGGCTTACGCTCGCCTAATTCATCGAAATCGCTTTCTCCCCCACCAAGAGGGAGATGGGCTTCGCGCAAGCGCCCCGCTCTCTCACCATGTGGAACTGAACTGTCAAAAACCCCAAGCTTCGCCACCGGTCGGATCTTCATCCTCCGGGTGGGGTCAAACTTGTCTCGGACGAGGCGCCAGAAGCA
>UCMW01000011.1 GCA_900473745.1 Hyphomicrobiales bacterium
TCAAACTTACTCTTTGCCATTTGAATGCTTCCTGTGAACGAAACGGGGTTGCCCCGGCGAACCGGTTTGGTCCCGCCGTTTAAGGCTTTCATGCGCAATGCGCAAGCGTTAAATAATCCGCCTTCCGGGGCTCGGAACGCGCGGTTTTTCCAGCCGAAAGCTCACGTAGGGCAAAGGCCCTGTCGTAGCGGAAGGCGTGGCATGAAAAGCGTTCGAAATCTGCGACTTAAGAGTGGAAGGGGCTGGAGCGGGTAACGGGAATCGAACCCGTGTATTCAGCTTGGAAGGCTGCTGCTCTACCATTGAGCTATACCCGCATATTCAGATCCGAGGACGAATGGTGGAGAGAGTTGGATTTGAACCAACGTAGGCTGAGCCAACGGATTTACAGTCCGTCCCCTTTAACCACTCGGGCATCTCTCCATTCTTTCGTCCGGATCTGGCGACCAAGCTTTGTAGTCCAGACCAGAGTGCGTCGCCCCCTGATCTGCGGCGGGTATATGACGGCCCAACCGGCTCATGTCAACACGCCCATTGACGAAAAATTCCGAAAAGTTTCATGGGCAAGACACATATGCGATTTTCCGGCCGGGTCTATGCCGCCCCCGTGCCCGACGCTATAAGGGCGCATGGCCAAAGATCCGAAAATAGACAAAACCGCCCGTGACACCCATTATGCGACGCTGCGCCGACAGGTGCGCGATGCCAAGCGTGAAAGGGGTGAAATCCCCACGCCGGAGGCGCAGAAGCCACGCAAGAGCAATGCCGGCTGGACGCCACCGAAGCTCGCCCCGGAGCAGGTCCTGCTCTACGGACTGCATACCGTGCGCGCCGCACTCGACAATCCCGAGCGCAAGCTGATCAAGCTTTCGGCGACACAAAATGCGCTGGTCCGGCTCGAGATCTCCTCTGTTGAAAACCTCGGCATCCCCTTTGAGACGGTGACACCTCAGGACCTCGACAAGATCCTGGGTCCCGAAGCGATCCATCAGGGCGTCATGCTGGAAACACGGCCGCTGCCGCCGCGCCGGCTCGAGGCTCTGAAGGACAGCCCGCTGATCCTGGTGCTCGACCAGGTCACCGATCCGCATAATGTCGGAGCGATCATGCGCTCGGCCGTCGCCTTCGACGCAGGCGCCGTCATCACCACGCAGCGGCACAGCCCGACGGAATCGGGCGTGATGGCGAAATCGGCTTCCGGCGCGCTGGAACTCATCCCCTATATCCAGGTGACCAATCTCGCCGATGCGCTAGGCGAGTTGCACAAGCTCGGCTTCTTCTCGGTCGGCCTCGATTCGGATGGCCCGGCCCCGATGGAGCAGACGCTTGTCGGCGAGCGGATCGCGCTGGTGCTCGGCGCCGAGGGCAAGGGGCTGCGACAGAAGACGCGGGAGACGGTGTCCGCCCTCGCCCGCCTCGACATGCCGGGCGCCATCAAGTCGCTGAATGTGTCGAATGCCGCGGCGATCGCGCTCTATGCCTCGCGCCAGCATCTGGCGACAAAGGGCTGATGTGGCTCGTGTTCACCGACCTCGACGGGACACTGCTCGATCACGACAGTTACTCCTTCGAGGCGGCGCGGCCGGCACTCGATCTGCTCAAGGCGCGCGGCATTCCGGTCATTCTGGCAAGCAGCAAGACGGAAGCGGAAATGCGGCCGATCGCCGACGGGATCGGGATTTCTCACCCGATGATCGTCGAAAACGGAGCCGGTGTCGTCGGGCTGAATGCAGAAACGACCGTAGGCGATGCGCATTCGTCGAATCGTTACATGCGCTTGCGGACGCTTCTTAGGGAATTACCTAAGGAACTCGGCGCCTGTTTCGCAGGCTTTGGCGACTGGGACGTGGAAGAGGTCTCCAGGCAGACAGGCCTGCCCCATTCTTCCGCCGCGCTTGCACGCCAGCGGCGGTTTTCCGAACCCGGCCTCTTCACCGGGACCGATGCAGAGAAGCGCGTGTTTCTCGATCATCTCGACGCGCAAGGCTTCACGGCCGTCCAGGGCGGACGCTTCTTCACGCTGATGCCCAAGACGTCCAAGGCCGATCGCATGGCCGAGGTGGTCGCGCATTATCAGCGCCGCTCACGTGACCCGGTGCGCACGGTTGCCCTGGGAGACGCGCCGAACGATCTCGCCATGCTAGAAGCGGCCGATTGCGGCATCATCATCTCCAACCCTGCCCACGCGCCCCTACCCGTCACCGAACGAGAAGGACAGGGAGCGATCCTGCGGTCCGAACAGGCCGGCCCGGAAGGCTGGAACACAATGATCCATCAACTCGTTGCCACGGGGTTTCTCTGAGCCGGCCGCAACCGGCTCCATCACGGAAGGATTTTGACATGGCGGATTTTCATCAGAACGGCGTTGTCGCCACCCTGCACAATCTCAGGGAGCGCTCGCAGGAGCGGATGGAGAAGGAGCTTTCAGTCTTTTCCGCCTCGCGCCCGATCACGTTGATCCTGCCATCTCTCTACTCCGAACTTGAAGCCCCGGCCCTCGAGCACATCGTTTCGGAACTGTCGCAGGCCCCCTACCTCGCCGAAGTCGTGATCGGACTCGATCAGGCAGACGAAAAGCAGTTCCGCTTTGCGAAAGACTATTTCTCGCGCCTGCCGCAGAAACACACCATCTTGTGGCATGACGGGCCACGGATGCGCGCCATCGACGCGAAGCTGAAGGCGGAGGATCTCTCACCCGATCAGCCGGGCAAGGGACGCAATGTCTGGTTCTGCATGGGCTATGTGCTAGCCGGCCGCCAGCAGGGCGTCGTTGCCCTGCATGATTGCGATATTACCACCTATTCGCGCGACATGCTGACGAGGCTCGTCTATCCGGTTGCCAATCCGCGTTTCCCTTACGTTTTTTCCAAGGGCTATTATCCGCGCATCGCCGACCGGTCGCTGAACGGCCGCGTCACCCGGCTTCTTGTCACGCCACTGCTACTGAGCCTGGAAAATGTCGTCGGCCACCATCCCTATATCGACTACCTCAAAGCCTTCCGCTATCCGCTCGCCGGCGAGTTCGCCATGCAGACGCAGATCCTCTCCGACATCCGCATCCCCTCCGACTGGGGGCTGGAGATCGGCGTCTTATCGGAGTTGTGGCGCAATTACTCGGTCCAGACCATCTGCCAGGTGGATATCGCCGATGCCTATGATCACAAGCATCAGCCGCTGTCACCGGAAGATGCGGCCAAAGGCCTGTCGCGCATGTCGATCGACATCACCAAGGCGCTGTATCGCAAACTCGCGACCGATGGCGTCGTGTTCAGCCAGGACGCCTTTCGGACGCTGAAGGCCACCTATTACCGGACGGCTCTCGACCTCGTGGAAACCTATTACCACGACGCGCGGATGAACGGGCTGACCACCGACCGGCACCGCGAGGAGCAGGCGGTCGAACTCTTCGCCGCCAATCTGATCGAGGCAGGCCAGGTCTATCTCGACAAGCCGAACGCGACCCCCTTCATGCCGAGCTGGAATCGCGTACAGAGTGCGCTTCCAGATCTCCTGCGCGACATCCAGGAGGCCGCGCGGCTCGACGCGGAGAAGTGAGCCGGCGCGTTCCTGCGATCAGATTGCCATGGGTGCCGCACCGCGGGTCAACCGGTAGCCCGCCGCGATGAAGCCGATCAGCAGCAGACCTTGCGCGACCGCGAACGGAGGTTCCGATCCTGTGGGTGCCAGGGCATTGAGTGGACCGACTTTCTGGAAGGCCTGGACGATCAGCACGAAGGTATTGAGATAAAGCGCCGCCAGGGCCGTGAGCAGGAAGGTCACGCGCCAACGACCGACGAGATGCCGGCGATAGAGCGCGAAGACTGCGACGGCCAGCACCACCGTCGAGATGACACCGAAGCCGATTGCGGGCGTGAAAACGGTGAAGGGGAAGAGAAAACCCGTCAACACCGTGGCGATGGTGGCGGCGAGAAAGACCGCGGTCCAGCCGGAGCGCAAGTGACCGCCGAGCCAGCCGCCGAGTGCGATGAAACCGGCGACGATGCCTACAAGGCTGAGGACGACATGGAAGAGCGTGAAAGGCGACATACCGAAGATCATAAGACTATCCCCGTAGCAGTTGCACGACCTCAGTAAGCTCTCCTTTTTGAAATTTGTCTACTCGCCCCCGCGCCGACCGGCGGTCGACCCGTCACATCGCCGGGCGGCAGGTGAACTCTCCTTCGACCGCGACGAACGACGTGCCGTTCGCCGAGAGTTTCCGCTCGACCGGATAATCGATGACGCTCGGCGAGGCTTCGATCTCCTTCGCCGCGTTCGGGTCGGCATCGATGGCGGGTTTGTATGCGGCACGGCAATCGGGCATGGGGCGATCGGCGGCGAGGCCGAGTGCCTCGCGGATCGATGCCGCGCAGCTCTCCGGTGCTGCGAGAAGCGAGCATGGGGCGGCAAAGGTTCGGCGGTAGCGGAGCGTGAGTTCATCGCCGACCAGCGCCAGAGTGGAAAATTCGCCGGCCACGACATCATCCATCAGACGCGTCCCCGTGCGGGCGTCATGGACGACGAAGGGCAGACCACCATTCCAGCCGTCTGCACCGCGGAAGAAGGCATAAGGTCCGACCGCGCCCCAGACGTAACCGGCGCTTTCGTCCTCGATTTTGCGGTCGAGCGTCGGGTTGAGCTGGCACGGTCCCTCCGACGAGGCAATGTAGAGACCGGCCGCGCCCTTTTCGCCGAGATCGAGCTCCTTCAGGGCGAAGTTGGGATAGCGCAGGCAGGTGAGTTTGCCCTTTCTGTCGAAGCCGGTGTCTTTTTCGGCCAGTTCGACCTCGGCACGCGTCGCCCGATCGAACTGGCCGGTGACCTCGCCGGCATTGCGACAGGTGACCGGCGCCATGCGGCCGATCGCGAATTGCAGTTCCTCGCCCTTGCCGCGCAGTTCGTAGCGGCCATTGGAATACCAGAAGCCACCGGCAGCAGGCTGTTGCGGGAGGGAGAGCTTGGCGCCGTCGGGAAGCGTGACGTCCGCCGCCTTCTCGCTGAAGGTTACGGTAAGGGCGGTGCCGTCGTCACAGGCATATTTGATATCGGCGGCCCGGCTAATCTCGGGAAGGATCAAAACGGCAGTCGCAGCCAGTGCCAGGCCGGCCAAAATCGGTATGCGCATCGGGTCTCCCTCGGCTGTCGTCAGACCATGCCAAAGAACTGCCCGCTAGGACAATGACAAAAATGGTTACATGTGAAGAGAAATGGTGCCCCCGGCAGGGTTCGAACCCGCGACCCCCTGATTACAAATCAGGTGCTCTACCAACTGAGCTACAAGGGCAGTGGCCGGTCTTTAGGCGGAAATCGGTTTGCGGTAAAGCAAAAAATCGGTGCAGGGTTAGCGGATATGGTGAATTCCCGCGCGGCGCGCGCGGCGGTCACTCAGCGGCGAGCCGAACCGTTTCGAGGGCAAAACGACTTGTGGTTACAGGCATTTGTCATGTACGACTTGGCAAGATTTCATCAGGGCTCGCCATGTCTCGCACGTTCCGGTCGCTCGCCTTCATCGCTTCCAACACGGACGAAGCCCAGGCTTCGCGCAATGACCTGATTCGGCTTTATGGCCATACCGAGCCGGCCGAGGCCGATGTCATCGTGGCGCTCGGCGGTGACGGCTTCATGCTGCAAACGCTGCATGACACGATGAACAGCGGCAAATTGATCTACGGGATGAACCGCGGTTCCGTCGGCTTCCTGATGAACGATTATTCCACCGACCAACTGCCGGAGCGGATCGAGGTGGCCGTGGAAAACGAATTCCACCCGCTGAAGATGACCACCAGCAATACGGACGGATCCGTCTCGTTTGCGCTCGCCATCAACGAGGTTTCGGTCCTGCGCCAATCCTATCAGGCAGCGAAACTGCGCGTGGTGATCGACGGAAAGGTGCGGCTGGAGGAACTGATCTGCGACGGGCTCATGGTGGCGACCCCGGTCGGATCGACCGCGTATAATCTCTCGGCCCATGGCCCGATCCTGCCGCTCGAGGCACCTCTGCTGGCACTCACACCGGTCAGCGCCTTCCGTCCCCGCCGCTGGCGGGGCGCACTCTTGCCGGACAAGGTGACGGTGGTGCTGGAAGTCCTGGAGCCGGAAAAGCGTCCGGTGAACGCGGTGGCGGATCATACCGAGGTCAAATCGGTTCTGCGGGTGGAGATCGCGCAATCCGAGGAAACGACTGCGCGCATTCTTTCCGATCCTGACCGATCCTGGTCCGACCGGATCATCGCCGAACAGTTTTCCGATTGAGGCACTGATGAAAACGCGTTTTTCGACTGCCCTCACCCTGCTGCTCTTCGTGTCAACGCCTGTGATGGCGGATGATATCGGAGACTTGCCCCTGTCCGCCACCTTTGTGATGAGCGGCGGCTACTGGGAATCGGGGCCGGAAGGTGTGCCGGGCGCCGAAACCGCCGTCGCTCCCGGCGAACGGGGCTATTACAAACTCGTGGCGATCCGCCAACCGGACAGAACGGCACGCATTCATCTGCAGATGATCGCGTCGGGCGAGCAAGGGCTTCGGCTGGTGGAAAGCGTCGAACTGGAGGAGTTCACCGCCATCAAGCCCTATGTGACGGGAATTCGCCCCGAAAGCATGACAGGCGTTGCCGGCACACCCGGCTTCTTCGCCACCGTCTACTTGAAGACCACCCCCGATGCGGACCGGGTCGAGGAATGGACCGTGCTAATCGACGAACTCGGCGATGTCAGGGTCGAGCGGGCGAGCAACTGACGGTGTTCTCCCATGCATCGCCCAAGAAAAAGGCGGAGTGACCAGCACTCCGCCTTCGTCATTTCCGATGGTCGAGACGATCAATCGATGTCGGCGACTTCCGATGCCTTGCCGCTGATCCGGTGGGCAAGAGCCGCTTCCATGAACTCGTTGAGCTCGCCGTTCAGGACGCTATCCGGATCGGTGCTTTCGACGCCGGTGCGCAGGTCCTTGACCAGCTGATAGGGCTGCAGCACGTAGGAGCGGATCTGGTGCCCCCAACCGATGTCCGTCTTGGAGGCGGCCTCGGCATTGGCGGCTTCTTCGCGCTTCTTCAATTCGACTTCATAGAGGCGTGCCCGCAGCATGTCCCAGGCCTTGGCCTTGTTCTTGTGCTGCGACCGTTCCTGCTGGCAAGACACCGCGATGCCGGTCGGAATATGCGTGATACGCACGGCCGAGTCGGTCGTGTTGACGTGCTGGCCGCCGGCACCCGACGAGCGGAAGGTATCGATGCGGCAATCGCTCTCGTTGATGTCGATCTGGATCGAATCGTCGACGACGGGATAGACCCAGATGGACGAGAAGGACGTGTGGCGGCGTGCGTTCGAATCGTAAGGCGAGATGCGGACCAGGCGGTGCACGCCCGATTCCGTCTTCATCCAGCCATAGGCATTGTGGCCCTTGACCAGGATGGTCGCGGACTTGATGCCGGCTTCTTCACCGTCATGCATTTCCAGCACTTCCACCTTGAAGCCCGAGCGTTCGGCCCAGCGGGTGTACATGCGCAGGAGCATGTTCGCCCAATCCTGGCTCTCGGTACCACCGGCGCCGGAATGGACTTCGATATAGGTGTCGTTGCCATCGGCCTCGCCAGACAGCATCGCTTCCACCTGACGGCGAGCGGCTTCGGATTTCAGGGCCTTCAGCTGCTCTTCCGCTTCACGGACGATCGATTCATCGCCCTCTTCCTCGCCCATCTCGATCAGCTCGATGTTGTCGTTCATCGCCTGTTCGAGACGCTTGACGCCAGCAATGCTGTCATCCAGCTGCTGGCGCTCGCGCATCAGCTTCTGGGCTTCCTGGGCATCGTTCCAGAGGTTCGGATCCTCGGCCTTGTTGTTCAACCAGTCCAGTCGTCTTATCGCCTGATCCCAGTCAAAGATGCCTCCTCAGCAGGCTTATGGCCTGCTTGATTTCGTCGACGACATTTTCGATTTCATTGCGCATGCGTTCGGTTCTCAACCTCTGAAACTGGTGAAAATCTGGCCCCTCGCATAGTTGCGCCCGGCCCTGATGTAAAGGGCCGGGTCGCGAGGAAAGGTGCGGAGAGGACTAGAACAGGCCGCCGGAACCCGAGGTCACGGCCTGGTTCGCCTGGGGCGAGTCACGCAGGATCTCCTCAGGCGGTGCATAACCGTCCATGCCGATGATCGACAGCGTGTCGGCCGGGCCGGTGCCGGGCTTGAAGGCTTCCATGATCGTGTCCGGCTCGCCTTCGAGGGCGAACATGCCGGTGGTGCGGTTGACTGCGATGAAGCTCATACCCTCGGGCACGAAGAACTTGCCGGGTGGCGTGTTGGCGGTCGCCATCTGCATGAAGTCGTTGAAGACGGGGGCTGCCAGCGAGCCACCGGTCGAGCCGCGCCCAAGCGGAGCCGGCTGGTCGAAGCCGATATAGACGCCGGCGACGAGATCCGGCGTGTAGCCGACGAACCAAGCGTCCTTTTCGTCGTTCGACGTGCCCGTCTTGCCGGCGACCGGGCGGTCGAGCTTGATCTTGCCGGCAGCCGTTCCGCGGGTGACGACACCCTCCATCATCGAGGTGATCTGATAGGCGGTCATGGGATCGAGGACCTGATCGCGATTGTCGACGACGGTTGGCTCCTCCTGGCCGGAATAGCGTTCGGCGTTGCAGGTCTCGCAGATCCGGTCCTCGTGGCGGAAAATGGTCTTGCCGTGGCGATCCTGGATACGGTCGATCAGGGTCGGCTTGATCTGCTTGCCGCCATTGGCGAAGACGGCGTAAGCCGAGACCATGCGCATGACGGTGGTTTCACCAGAGCCCAGCGACATGGCGAGAACCGGGTTCATCTTCTCGTAGATGCCGAAGCGTTCGGCATATTCGGCGACGAGGTTCATGCCCATGTCGTTGGCAAGGCGCACCGTCATCAGGTTGCGCGACTTCTCGATACCGAGACGTAGCGTCTGGGGACCGGCGGAGCCGCCACCATAGTTCTGCGGGCGCCAGACCTGGCCACCCGAGACGAATTCGACCGGGGCGTCCATGATGACGGATGCCGGGGTGTATCCGGTGTCGAGAGCTGCGGCGTAGACGAAGGGCTTGAACGAGGAACCCGGCTGGCGCATGGCCTGGGTGGCGCGGTTGAATTCGGATTGGGCATAGGAGAAGCCGCCGGCAAGTGCGAGCACGCGGCCGGTATGCGGGTCCATGGCAACGAGGCCGCCCTGTACCTTGGGCGGCTGACGCAGACGATAGGAACTCGCGCCTTCTTCCAGGGCCTCGACATAAACCACGTCGCCAGGCGTCAGCACACCTTCAGGTGACTTCGTCGACTTGCGGTCACCGGTTGCCGAGCGATAGGCCCATTCCATGTCATCGGGTGCAATCCGGCCGCGGACGCGTTCCGCGACGACCTTGCCGCCACCTTCCTTGGCTGGCTGCAGGCCGATGTCGACGCCGTCGGACGTCACATCGAGCACGACTGCGACCTTCCATTCCGGCACATCCGCCAGTGCAGGGATCTCTGCGAGCGGAACACCCCAGTCGCCTTCGAGCGGGATCTGCTTGATCGGACCGCGGAAGCCACGGCGCTGATCATAGGTCAGAAGCGCCGACTGCAGGGCCTTTCGGGCTGCGATCTGCATCTGCGGATCGAGCGAGGTGCGGACCGACAGGCCACCTTCATAGAGAGACTTGTCGCCATACTTCTCGATGATCTGGCGGCGGACTTCCTCGGCGAAATAGTCGGAGGCAAAGAGAGACGAACCAGAGCGGCGCAGATTGACGCCGAGCGGCTGCTTCTTGGCATCCTCACCCTCTTCGCGGGCGACGAAGCCGTTTTCGACCATGCGGTCAATGACCCAATTGCGCCGCTCGAGCGCTGCCTCGGTATGGCGGAACGGATGATAGTTGTTCGGCCCCTTGGGCAGGGCCGCGAGATAGGCCGTTTCGGCGACCGTGAGTTCGGTCACCGACTTGTCGAAATAGGTCAGTGCCGCACCGGCGATGCCATAGGCGTTCAGACCGAAGAAGATCTCATTGAGGTAAAGCTCGAGGATCTTGTCCTTGGAATAGGCCTGCTCGATGCGGAAGGAGAGGATCGCTTCCTTGATCTTTCGATCGATGGTCTGGTCAGACGAGAGAAGGAAGTTCTTCGCCACCTGCTGGGTGATCGTCGAGGCACCGACCGGACGTCGGCCGGAGCCGAGGTTCTGGACGTTGACCAGGATGGCGCGGCCGAGACCGTAGACGTCCACACCGGGGTGGTTGTAGAAATTCTTGTCTTCGGCCGAGAGGAAGGCTGCCTTAACGCGGTCCGGGATTGCCTGGATCGGCAGGAAGAGGCGGCGCTCACGGGCATATTCCGCGACCAACGCGCCGTTGCCGGCATGGATGCGGGTCGTGACCGGCGGCGAGTAGCTCGCCAGAACCTCATAGTTGGGCAGGTCCTTAGTTACCCCCATCAGATAGACGGCGACGACGGCTGCGACGCCGAGCGCCAGCACGGACGCCAATCCGAAGAGATATCCAATCAGTCTGATCATGTTTCCGCTACCGGCTCTGCTTCAGGTTTCGCGCGCCGCGACGAGCTTCGCACACCCTGTGGCGTTTTGCACGTCATGCCCTGGATGGCAAGACGTGCCGATTTCCTGCACAGGCGCGGCGATTCGACAATGGTCCGGCTTGTGCGATTTCCCCGAGTAACGGGCACAATGTGAGGAAAATAGGGCCGTTAGCGCTTGAAGCGCGGCGCGGTCACAGCTTCCTGAAGGGGTGTGGCCTAGCCGCCATTGGCGAATTGCGGTTGCCGATAGTTCTTGATCGCCTCGACGAGCAGGCCCGCCACCTTCTCCCGCCAGACAGGGTCGAGCAGCAGCTTCTCGTCTTCCTTGTTGGACAGGAAGCCGAGCTCCAGCAGGACTGACGGCACATCAGGCGCCTGGAGGACGCGGAAGCCGGCGTGACGGTGGGGATTGTTGATGAGCGAGATCTGCCCCTCGAAGGAGCCGACCACGGCCTGAGCCATGGCGATGGAGAAGGCCTGCGTCTCCCGCCGGGTGAGATCGAGCAGGATGTCGCCGACCTCCGGCTCGGTCTCGGTCGGCAGTTCGACGCCGCCGATCGTATCGGAGAAGTTTTCACGCTCGGCGAGCTGGGCGGCCATGTGGTCGGATGCCCTGTCGGAGATCGTATAGACGGTCGCACCCCGGATATCGGCCTGGCGCAGGGTATCGGCATGGAGCGAGATCAGCAGGTCGGCGCCCTTCTGGCGGGCGATCAGTACGCGCTCGGACAGCGACAGGAACTTGTCCGTGTCGCGCGTCATCACGGCGCGAATGCCCGGCAGATCCGCGAGTTTCTCGTTGAGGATCTTGGCGAAGGCGAGCGTGATGTCCTTTTCGGACGTCTTGGTGGACGCACCCGTGGCGCCAGCATCGATGCCACCATGTCCGGCATCGATCGCGATGACGAAATCGTCAGCGGCGGCTGCAGCAACCGGGACCGTCGCGGTGGTGGCGGCGTCGGTCTGCGGGGCCGCCCAGGCCTGGCCGGAGACGAGGGCCGCAAATTCCTGCTCCGGTACGAGTTCGGCATCGAGGACCAGACGATAGCCATTGCCGTCTTCATTGGGCCTGATGTCCGCCATGGCGAGCCGCGCAGGACGAGCGGCCGTCAGGACAAGCCTGGCCGAGGTCGCATCCATCGAGCCGTAGCGGATGTCGCTGAACAGGCCAGTGGCTTTCAGGTCGGCCTCGGCAAATGCAAAGGCAGTCGCCGGCAGATCGATGACGATGCGATCGGGATTGGCGATGTAGCGGGTCTCAATAACAGGTGCGCGATCGAAATCGAGGACGATGCGAGTCCGCGCTTCGTCACCGGCAATGCGAGCTGCGAAGGCGACCAGTCGTTCGGATGGACTGTCGGCGGTGACCGCTTGAGCGACACCGGGGGCAAGGAACAGAAGCATCAGGGACACGGGACCCGCCAACAGGGCGAACGCCAGAACGATTCGGCACGAGAGCGCGCATTTTCGCCCCGCCGACAACGCCAAAGCTCTTCTCAAATCCTGCCCCCGTCATGACCGCGACACAACTGTGACACAAATCACAAGCCGCACATCGCGCCAATTTCTCAGATTGTCCGCCGCATGCCTCGCCGTGTCGGCCCGATGACTGTCAAAATTGCGGTTCGAAACCGCTTTTCCCATCGGAATCGCACAGAATGAGGCAACTCCCCTAATCGACTGCCATTATGGCATAAATCCGTTTGCTCTTGCTATTGTGACGTAGAAAACATACAAGGCACACGAGGGATAAAAGTGCAAACGGGATAGAGTTTCCGCCCACGGCTGCCAACCTCAGATAATGGAATTGGCGCCTGATCAACCGGATACTCATCTGCCGTCGCCGCATTTTTTCCTGAAACTGGTTCAACACGCCGACACGGTCGGCAATACATCGGTGGCTCCCCACCAACAGCTCTTTACCGAGCATTCATCGGATCCCGAGGGGTCCATATCATTGTCGTTGACGTACGGTATTTGATGTCTTTGCAGCAGGTTGACATGACCAGGAACGGACCGGGATCGGAAAGAGCCCCGTTGTTCGTCCGTATGTTGCAAACCCGGTCTCCCGTGCGTCCACATCTATATCCGGCGCACAGTCCGCTAGGTTCCAGCCGCTTTAAAGTACAGCGCGCGGGTGGACCACCGACCGAGGGCGCCGAGGAGCACAGCTTAAATGGCAGACAAAATGCTGATCGACGCGTCTCACGAGGAAGAGACGCGCGTTGTCGTTGTTCGCGGTAACCGTATTGAAGAATTCGACTTCGAATCCCAACACAAGAAACAGATCCGCGGCAATATCTATCTGGCAAAGGTAACGCGGGTAGAACCCTCGCTACAGGCCGCTTTCGTCGATTACGGCGGCAACCGCCACGGCTTCCTGGCCTTCGCCGAAATTCACCCCGACTACTACCAGATTCCGCTCGCCGACCGTCAGGCGCTGCTTCGTGCAGAAGCCGAAGAGCACCGCAAGGAAAACGACGTCGAAGGCGACGAGATCATGAGCAATGATCCTGCCCAGCAGGATCAGCCGGATGTCGGCATCAACACCACCTCATCCGTTGCATCGGCGATCGTCGATGACGTGGCCGCCGAACTTGCGGCCGAAGCCGACGCAGATGTTGCAGCAGCCGCCACTGTCGAGGAAGAGCCAGCAGCCGAAGAGCCCGCGGCCAAGGCCAAGCCGAAGCGTGTCCGCAAGCCGCGCGCCAAAAAGGCCGCCGCCGAGGAGACCACTGCCGAAGAAGGCAGCGAAGGTTCAAACAATGCCGAAGGCGGCACGATCGCGGCCATGGTCGACATGGACGAGATTTCCGAAGAAGCCGGCGGACGCCGGGGCGGCCGTCGCGACGATGACGATGGCGACGACGATGACGACGATGGTCACATCGAGGAAAAGGAAGAGATCGAATCCGTCGGCGCCGAAGACGCCATGGAAGAGGTTCCGGATCGCGTCATCCGCAAGCCGCGCAAGCAGTACCGCATTCAGGAAGTGATCAAGCGCCGGCAGATTCTGCTGGTGCAGGTCGCCAAGGAAGAGCGCGGCAACAAGGGCGCGGCACTCACGACCTATCTGTCGCTGGCCGGCCGTTACTCGGTTTTGATGCCGAACACAGCACGTGGCGGCGGCATTTCCCGCAAGATCACCCAGCCGACCGACCGCAAGCGTCTCAAGGAAATCGCTCGCGGCCTCGAAGTGCCGCAAGGCATGGGCGTAATCCTGCGCACTGCCGGTGCCAACCGCACCAAGGTCGAGATCAAGCGCGACTTCGAATATCTGATGCGCCTGTGGGAGAATGTCCGCACGCTGACGCTCGCTTCGACTGCGCCTTGCCTGGTCTATGAAGAAGGTTCGCTGATCAAGCGTTCGATCCGCGACCTCTACAACAAGGACATTTCCGAGATCATCGTCTCGGGCGAAGAAGGCTATCGCGAAGCGAAAGACTTCATGAAGATGCTGATGCCGAGCCATGCCAAGGTGGTTCAGCCCTATCGCGACCTGCATCCAATCTTCGCGCGCTCGGGCATCGAAGCCCAGCTCGACAAGATGCTGCAGCCGCAGGTGACGCTGAAGTCCGGTGGTTACATCATCATCAACCAGACCGAAGCGCTCGTTTCCATCGACGTCAACTCGGGTCGCTCGACCCGCGAATATTCGATTGAGGACACGGCTCTCCAGACGAACCTGGAGGCCGCCGAGGAAGTCGCCCGCCAGCTGCGTCTGCGCGACCTCGCCGGCCTGATCGTCATCGACTTCATCGACATGGAAGAAAAGCGCAACAACCGCGCTGTCGAGAAGAAGCTGAAGGATTGCCTGAAGAACGACCGCGCCCGCATCCAGGTCGGCCGGATCTCGCATTTCGGCCTGCTCGAAATGTCGCGCCAGCGCATTCGCGCTTCGGTGCTGGAATCGACGACGCAGGTCTGCCCGCATTGCGCAGGCACCGGCCTCATCCGCTCGCAGTCTTCCGTTGCCCTGCATGTTCTGCGCGGCATCGAGGAGTTCCTGCTGAAGGCGACGACGCACGACATCATCGTGCACACGACGCCTGAGACGGCGCTTTACCTCCTCAACCAGAAGCGGGACACGATCGTTGATTACGAAGGCCGCTTCGGCGTCTCGATCGTCATCGACGGCGGCATGCCGGCCCAGCATGGCGGCTCGCAGCACTTCACCATCGAGCGCGGCGAACCCGTCGAGAACCCGGTGAAGATCGAGAGCCTGATGTCGCTCCTCCCCGAGATCGAGGAAGAAGACGACTACGTTCCGGAGCCGGAAGAGGAAGACGAGGAAGAAATCGTCGTCGTCGCCGCCAAGGCCGAGAGCGCACCGCAGCCGGCGCGCGCCGACAGCGAAGAAGGCAATCGCAAGCGCAAGCGCCGCCGTCGTCGTCGTGGCAAGAATGGCCAGAACGGCAATGGCACCCATGCCGATGCCCAGAGTGGTGACAACGGCGCCGACCTCGATGACGAGGATGGTGACGAGGGCGAGGACGATGCCGACGAAAGCAATGGCGAAATTCGCGCCGTCGAGGTCGACGGTGACGGCAATGGCGACGACGCCCAGAAGCGCAAGCGCCGCCGTCGCGGCAAGCGCGGTGGCCGTCGCAACCGTCCGGGCGAAGAAGGCTCGCTGGAAACTTCCGACGATAACGACGACAATGGTGACGGCGATGATGCCGAAGACCAGTCGGACGACGCCGTAGCCGCAGAAGCCGTCGAGGCAGTTGTCGCCGACGTCGTCGTGGAGGCTCCGGAAGCAGACAAGCCGAAGCCGCGCCGCACACGCAAGGCAAAGTCTACCGCAGAGCCTGAAGCTGTGGCCGAGGTGGCACCTGCCGCTGTCGTCGCAGCGCCGGAGGCACCTGTCGCCGAGACCGTCGTCGAGGAAGCACCGGTTGCCGCACCCGCTCCGGTCGTAGCACCGGCCCCTGCCGCGGCTGCCGAAGAAGCAAAGCCGGCCCGCGCCAACCGCGAATCCAACGTGGCGTCGTCCGAGCCGGTCGTGACTTCGGTCAAGGCCACGGAAGACAGCACCGATGCCAAGCCCAAGAAGGGCGGCTGGTGGCAGAAGCGCGGTGGTTTCTTCTGAGACCCGCGCGGTTGTGATTGAATACAAAAAGGGCTCCTAACGGGGCCCTTTTTTTGCCTCCCGGACCCGGCCGATCAGCCGCGGGGACGTGCGCGTTTCATCACCGATGTCGGACCACCGGCGAAGGTGGAGTCATAGGCGTGGGCATAGCCGCATTTCTCTGCCACGCGGATCGATGCAGCGTGTTCCGGTGCCAGAATACAGAGCGTGTGGTCATGAGGATTGTGTGCGTCCATCCAGGCAAGGGCGGCCAGCATGACTTCGGTCGCGAGGCCGCGTCCATGGGCGGATGATACGAGTGCCCAGCCGGATTCGGGTTCTGGCCCGAGCGGCGGGTCCATGTCGCGACGGAAATCGGCGAAGCCTGCTTCGCCCATATAGTGGCCACTCTCCCTGCCCTCGATCACCCAGTAGCCGAAGCCGAGTGCGTGCCAATGGCCGATATAGCGGAGAAGCCGCGACCAGGTTTCGCTTGCGGTCGAGGGGCGGCCGGTGATGTGGCGATAGATGGCCTCATCCTGCCACATGGCGACCATCGGCTCGAAATCTTCGACACGGTGGGCCCGCAGGCGTGTGCGCTCGGTCAGAATGTCCGGCGCCGCGACGAGCGCGCTGAGCCGATTGATTGTCATATCCGGCTCTCCTCTCCTGTCCAGACCACTAAGCTCAGAGATTGAATCAGCTGGCTCTCGCTTTGATTCAGCAATGCGCCCGAAGTCCTTGATCGCGAATCCATTTCGCTCAATGCCTAAGAGCTTCTTGGCAGCCATGTGTCCAGCCGGTCGGTTGCCTCGACCATGTCTGCCATGGTGCCGGCGTAGGACAATCTGAGCGCCAGATGGCCTTCAACAGGATCGAAGTCGCGGCCCGGCGTGACGGCCACGTCCGTCTCCGCGAGGATGCGTTTGGCAAAGCCCATGCTGTCGTTCGTGAACCGCGTAGCGTCGACATAGGCGTAAAACGCGCCGTCCATAGGCGACAGCAGCGGCAGACCGATTTGCGGCAGGCGGGCCATCAGGAAATCGCGGTTGGCCCGGCAGGCGGCCTTGTAGTGCTCCAGCTCGTCGGTCGCGCTCAAGGCCGCGAGCGCTGCGATCTGAGAGAGTTCGGGAGCGGAGATGTAGAGGCTCTGGGCGACGCATTCGACCGGGCGCACCAGCTCTTGCGGCAGGACCATCCAGCCGATGCGCCAGCCGGTCATGCAGTAGTATTTGGAGAAAGAGTTGATGATGACGGCATCGTCGCCGATCTCTAGCGCCGTCGCCTCTTCCGAGCCATAGGTCAGGCCGTGATAGATCTCGTCGGAGATCAGTGTGATGCCTTCCCCCTGGCAATAGTCATAGACGGCCTTCAGCTGCGCCTTGGTCGTCACGGTACCGGTCGGGTTGGCGGGGCTGGCGAGGAGGACGCCCTTGAGGCGGACACCCGCCTCGGCTTGCGCGCGCTCCAGGCTTTCCGGCGTGAGCGTATAGCCGGTGTCCGGGCCGACCGCGACCTCGATCACCTTCAAGCCGAGGGCTGAAAGTATGCTTCGATAGGCGGGGTAGCCGGGCCTGGCAATTGCCACGGCGTCGCCGACATCGAAGAGCGAGAGGAAGGCGAGGTTGAAGCCGGCGGACGAGCCTGTGGTCACGACGATGCGGTTCCAGTCAACGGAGACATTGTGCCGGCGGCGGTACTCCTCGGCGAGCGCCTGGCGAAGGCCGATCATGCCCAGTGCATCCGTATAGCCGATGCGGCCGCCTTCCAGTGCATTGCGGGCAGCTTGGAGGGCTGCCTGGGGCGCTGGATGACCGGGCTGGCCGACGGCCATGGAGATGACCGGGCGCCCTTCCTGCCGCCGGCGGGTGGCCTCGGCCAGGATGTCCATGGCGTGGAAGGGTTCGACGGCACTGCGCTTGGAAATCGAAATCAACTGATAGCTCCTCGGTCACATGCCAGACATTTGCCGCAAAGCGCATGGCATCACAATGGAGAGGCTGGACAAGGCAGTGCAAAAAAGCCATTCCGCATGAAAGCATCAGGCTTTAGGCTCGGCGAAAGCCGGCCTGCGGGATAAACGCCCTGTGGTCGAAGACACGACAGACGGCAGCAAGGATGAGGAACACCATGGGCATGAACTTCAAGATGATCGCCAGCGCCGCTATCGCGCTTCTCCCTGCCCTGATACCGCTTCCGGCCAGCGCGCTTGACGAGGCGCAGAAGAAGGAATTCGGCGAGTTCATCCGCGAATACCTGATCGAGAACCCTGAAGTCATGCTCGAAGTACAGGACGCCCTGCAGAAGAAGCAGGAGGAGATCCGCTCGCAGCGTTCGGCCGAGGCTCTCTCGACCAATCAGGATGCGATCTTCAAGTCGGCTTATGATCTGGCCATCGGCAATCCGAAGGGCGACGTCACCGTCGTCGAGTTCTTCGACTACAATTGCGGCTATTGCCGACGCGCCCATGCCGACATGGAAGCCGTGATCGAAGAGGACAAGAATATCCGCTACGTCTTGAAAGAATTCCCGATCCTCGGCCCCGACAGTGAAGCCGCGCACAAAGTGTCGGATGCCGTGCGCAAGCTGTCGCCTGATACTTACGGCACCTTCTTCCGCGCCATGATGACCCAGGATGGCCGCGCCTCGGAAGAGAGCGCAATTGCGATCGCTGGCGAGCTTGGTATTGCCGAAGACGCGATCCGCGCCAAGATGGACGAGAGCCCGAACACCGAACAGGTGCAGGAAGCCTATCAGCTGGCAACCAGCCTCGGGATCACCGGCACGCCCTCCTATGTCATCGGCAACGAGACCGTGCCGGGTGCCGTCGGCAAGGACGCCATCGAGGCCAAGGTCGCTAATATTCGTGCCTGCGGCAAGGCCACCTGCTGAGACAGATCCTGCAACGCCTCACCCTCCGATCTTGACCCTTCTCCGGTTTTCCGGGGACGGTTTGGCGTGATCACGGCAAAGGGCTTTCCCTGCAGGGGCTCTCGGTCTATAGGAGGCGGTTGAAAGTCGACGGAAGCGTAGATGAGCAAAACCATTTTCGTGCTGAACGGCCCCAATCTCAACATGCTGGGAAAGCGGGAACCCGGGATTTATGGCGGCAAGACGCTCGCCGACATCGAGGCAGACTGCAAGGTCGCCGGTGCCGAGCTCGGCCTGACCATCGACTTCCGCCAGTCCAACCACGAGGGTGACCTCGTCAGCTGGCTGCATGAGGCTGCCGACAAGGCCGCGGGCGTGGCGATCAATGCCGGCGCCTACACGCATACATCGGTTGCGCTTCATGATGCGATCCGGGCGATCTCGCCGATCCCGGTGATCGAGGTGCATATTTCCAACGTGCATGCGCGCGAGGAATTCCGCCACAAATCGATGATAGCGCCCGCGTGCAAAGGCGTCATCTGCGGTTTCGGACCTCAAAGCTACATCCTGGCGCTTCAGGCGCTGAAAACCATCACGCAATAACAAGAATACAGGACATACCCATGGCTGAAAAGAAATCGGGCATCGATCAGAAGCTGATCCGCGATCTCGCAAACATCCTCAACGACACGGATCTCACCGAGATCGAAGTGGAGCAGGACGACCTGCGCATCCGCGTCTCGCGCAACGGCACCCCGATGATGATGCCGCAGCAGATGCAGGGTTATGCCTTCCAGGCGCCGGCCGCACCTGCAGCATCTCCGGCCACTGCCGCCGCCCCGGCTGCTCCTGCCGGCCGCGATCTCTCCAATGCCGTCACGGCCCCCATGGTCGGCACCGTCTATCTGTCGCCGGCGCCGGGCGCGCGCGCCTTCGTCGAAGTCGGCCAGATGGTCAAGGAAGGTCAGACGCTGCTGATCATCGAAGCCATGAAGACGATGAACCAGATCCCCTCGCCCAAGTCCGGCAAGGTCGTCGAGATCGTTATCGACGATGCAAGCCCGGTCGAATACGGCGAGCCTCTCGTGATCATCGAGTGATCCGATGAACGGTATCTCGAAGATCCTCATCGCCAACCGGGGCGAAATCGCGCTGCGCGTGCTGCGCGCCTGCAAGGAACTCGGCATCGCGACCGTGGCGGTCCACTCGACCGCCGACGCCAATGCCATGCATGTGCGCCTTGCCGACGAGAGCGTGTGCATCGGCCCGCCGCCGTCACGCGACAGCTATCTCAACATCCACCAGATCGTTGCTGCCTGCGAGATCACCGGCGCTGACGCCGTGCATCCGGGCTACGGCTTCCTGTCTGAGAACGCCAAGTTCGCCGACATCCTCGACGCGCATGGCATCACCTTCATCGGACCGACGGCGGAGCATATCCGCCTGATGGGCGACAAGATCACGGCAAAGAAGACCGCGGTCGAACTCGGCATCCCGGTCGTTCCGGGCTCGGACGGCGAAGTGCTGCCGGAGAACGCCCTGAAGATCGCCCGCGAGATCGGCTTCCCCGTTCTGATCAAGGCAACCGCCGGCGGCGGTGGTCGCGGCATGAAGGTGGCGAAAACCGAGGCCGAACTGGAAGAAGCCGTGTCGACCGCCCGTTCGGAAGCGCTCGCCGCTTTCGGCAACGACGCCGTCTACATGGAAAAATATCTCGGCAAGCCGCGCCATATCGAGGTGCAGGTCGTCGGCGACGGTGCCGGCAATGCCATCCATCTCGGTGAACGCGACTGCTCTTTGCAGCGCCGCCACCAGAAGGTCTGGGAAGAGGCGAACTCCCCTGCCCTCAATGTCGAGCAGCGGATGAAGATCGGCCAGATCTGCGCTGACGCCATGAAGAAGATGAAGTACCGGGGCGCCGGCACGATCGAATTCCTCTACGAAAACGGCGAGTTCTTCTTCATCGAGATGAACACCCGCCTGCAGGTCGAGCATCCTATCACCGAAGCCATCACCGGCATCGACCTCGTGCATGAGCAGATCCGCGTCGCGTCCGGCGCCGGCCTCTCGGTCACGCAGGACCAGGTTGTCTTCTCCGGTCACGCCATCGAATGCCGCATCAATGCCGAGGACCCGCGCACCTTCGTGCCGTCGCCCGGCACGATCACGCATTTCCATGCACCGGGTGGTCTGGGCGTTCGCGTCGATAGCGGCGTCTATGCCGGTTACAAGATCCCGCCTTATTATGACAGCCTGATCGGCAAGCTGATCGTGCATGGACGCACCCGCGTCGAATGCATGATGCGCCTTCGCCGCGTGCTCGACGAATTCGTCGTCGACGGCATCAAGACGACGCTGCCGCTGTTCCAGGATCTCGTGTCCAACCAGGACATCGCCAATGGCGATTACGATATCCACTGGCTGGAAAACTACCTGGCCGAAACCTCGGCCAAGTAAACCATGGCTGGGCGACGCAGCAGGGACCGAAGCATTACGCCGGAACTCCTGCTGCGCGCCTATTCCATCGGGATGTTCCCGATGTCCGATTCCGCCGACGACCCGGAGCTCTTCTGGGTCGAGCCGGAGATAAGGGGGATCATTCCCCTCGACGACTTCCACGTCTCCGCGAGCCTTGCCAAGGCGATCCGCAAACGCCCTTTCGACATCCGCTTCGACACCGCCTTCGACCAGGTGGTGGACAAATGCGCGGAAGCAGCCCCCGACCGGCCCAGCACCTGGATCAACCAGACCATTCGCGAGCTCTACAGCGCGCTGCATCGGCTGGGCCATGCGCACAGTGTCGAGGCCTTCGAGGGCGAGGAACTGGTCGGTGGTCTCTACGGGGTATCGCTGGGCTCGGCGTTTTTTGGTGAGAGCATGTTTTCAAGGCGCACGAATGCGTCGAAGATCTGTCTGGTTTATCTCGTGGAGCGGCTGAGGGAGCGCGGATTTACGCTGCTCGATACGCAGTTCACCACCGATCATCTGAAGACGTTTGGGGCGGTGGATATTCCGAAAGAAGCGTATGGGCTGTTGCTGGATAAGGCGATGGAGAGCGAGACGGTTAGGTTTTAAAAGGTGGGGGGAGGTGGGAAAAGCCCCAAGCAACGATCGAGACTTTCTGCCACTCTATACACTCTTGCGGTGAAAGGCATCTAATTTATGACCTGGCAAGAGTTCCTCAACTTCTGAAAAAAACAAAACTAGACGTATTTGAATAACATATAATTTTTCTCAACACGCTCTTAATGACGCATTCTATCGGCGTATCTGCAACATTAAAAACAAAGCCTATGCTTCATTATCTACCAAAATTTTGGTTTGACTAGAGTGCGAAAACATCGTCACTTTTAAAGTCGACAATATGTGATCGCGGAAATACCGCTCCAAAAATCGTAGTTTGAACGCTTATGAAAGATTCCATGACCACGGCCATTCTATCTGCTGCTTGCCTCGCGCTTCTTTTGTTAACGATCGCCTTGTCATTTCTAGTTATCTGGATGAGGTATCGTCAAAAATACTCCAAGGCTCGTTTTGCACTTTTTTCAGCTTCATGCATCGTATCGGTTGTTTTACTGACGCTTTCAACAATGACTGCCGTTGACTGGGGACACTTAACCCGTGAAGCCTTTGGGGCAATACTATACGGCGACCCAAAGTACTTTGCCCGCACACCGTCACTGGCCGAAAAGATTACCGAGAAGGCAATAATCGCGTTGTTCGGCGCTGTTTCGATTTACTTCATAGCAAGCTTTTGTAGTCGCGCGTTGAACTCGTGGGAGGGGCCACGATCGCTGACTGAAGAGGAACTTGCAAAACGGTTCCAAGGCAATGATATCGCGTCCTTGGCCTATGCGGAACTGAGAAGACTGCTAGCAGGACAAAATGACCCATTGGTCGATAATAGAATCTCCGTGTGGACGCAGTCTGTCGCACAAGCCCCCGAGGCCGTGGAGTTCCACAAGCTGACGCGCATTGCATTTCTTGAGCATTTCCCAGAAGCCGAGATCGATGAAGGCGCTTGGAGGCAGCGCATTGAAGCATGGGTAGGTGAGATCGCGGGGCATACGATGGGAGAATCAACGCCTCTTATTCTCGCCCCTCTGCCGAGTTGGGCCACAGACGGGGAAATCTGTGAGCGATTAGCTTTACTAAACCCCACCAAAGACTGTTTAGTTTACTTCATTGTAGATGATAGGTTAGCTCGACCGCCACACAGCTCAACAATAAACGGCACGCAGATCGAATGCTGGGGATACCGCTACCTAATTCGGCAGGGACTGCCACTTAAAAACTACGCAAAAAATCTCATAAAACAGTTTGAGCAGGTCACAGTCGGCGGCACGAATGCGCTGCTGTCGGACACGTTTGTCCCGGCTCGCGTGGAGCGGCATGGACGCAGCCGTCTTCTGTCTGAGGTGCTGGGCGCATGGCTGCGCGCTCCAGGCAGGAAGCAACTCGCTATTACTGGAGAATACGGCCAAGGCAAGAGTACGGCTATGCTCGAACACTGCGTACAGTGGGCTCGAGCATACCTAAAGGGGGAAAGGACGGAAGAGAGAATTCCGTTGCTTATTGAACTCCGCGGAAAGAGCCCGGGCGAGACGTCTCCTGCAGAGTTTCTCGCTCAATGGGGCTCCAGATACGGTTTCCGCGCTAGCCAACTTTCGTCCCTGATCCAAGCTGGCGAGGCGCTCGTCATCTTCGAAGGGTTCGATGAGCTAAGAAACGCTGGTCAGCCATTTGACAGGCATGAACACTTTAATGCCCTGTGGCGGTTCGCTTATCCCGGCACAAAAATCATTTTTACAGGGAGGCCGAACTTTTTCCTCGATCAAAGCGCAAAGAATTCCACTCTGCGGGTTGATAGTAACCTTGGTGCCGCGTCAAACGCATTCACTGAACTTTATGAAATTTCAATGTTCGAAGAAAGAGAGGTTATTCAAGCCTGCAGAAGCTACCCTGAGGATGTCAGAGTTGGGATAGCCGAGAGCTTTCGGAACCATGAACAATTCAAAGAAATCGTGGCGCGCCCGTCCATGTTGCCTGTAGTTGCCACGATATGGCCAGAGGTGAAGGCTGATCAGATGAGGGGGGAAAACATTACTGGAGTTCTTTTGCTGGAAAAATATCTTCGCGCGATATACTCCAGAAAGGAAGCTGAACTGGAAAACACGAGGGTCGGCTACGAAGTGCCGCAATTGGGCAACTACCTACTCCTACCTAGGGCCGTGCGAGAGGCGCTCACCCTGAGCATCGTTTGGCGGATGGCTACAGGAGATCTTCGAAACACAATATCTAGGATCGAGTTCGACCGAGTAATTAAGGCATCATTTGAGAACCTACTTCGATCTCTACAGTCTACTAAAGTTCGAACGCCCACGGTAAATTCATCAAAAGCACTCTACGAGCGTTTCCTGAATGAGAACAAAAGTGATTTTCTCGAAAAGGTCTGCACCGACGTTGCATCCGCCGGGATTTTTGTTCCAGATCCTGCTGGAGGACCGAGTAACCTGCGCTTCGCGCACAAGCAGTATTTCGAATATCTTATCGCGAAATTTGCCTGGGCACGAATTGCAATGGCTGGGGACGATGTAATCGACGCAATCTCAAATTCTGCCACAACATTCACACCAATTACGCTTTTGGTAACAGAGTCTTTCAAGCACTTTGATGCCATAATGGGTAAAAATCTATCTTGCTTCGCGAAACACGAGAACTTTATTAAAATCAATATCGGTTTTATGGACTTGGCTTCCTACATTATAATCACACACCTGACTATTCTTCGAAAACTTCGACGCACCGACCCTGCAGACAAGATCAACCAATCCAGATCGTCGAACGCTCACATTGAATCTGAATTAACTAATGACCGCGCCACAAGCGTAGTCAAAGTCAATCAACGCAAAAAATCTATTTTAGATAACCAGTTTTTTGTCTATATGGTCGCCTCTACTGGAATAATATCGATACTGTCTTTTATTTCAGCTATATTAGTCGCCTATCCGGTTAAATTCGTAATCGTTGTCACATCTCTTTTATTCGTATTCGGAGCCTACTACCTTTCTTCGCGAAAAGTTAAATCGATGGACGCTGCATTATTCTACTTGTTTCTCAGCAACAAGAGAGCATCCGAGGAGTATCCCAGTGGAGGAGAGCGTTTTTTTCGTCGTCTGAGTTATAGCGACCGTATCACTTCGTTGAAGGCTCAGATAGCAATGAGACATCGGATGCTACCCCTTATTCGCCACCCACAATCAAGTATCTCTATTAAAGAGCTCGTTACTGATGTGGAGGTGCCCCATAGGTGAAGTGTGCCGCGCTCCCTCATTCTCCTCAACATTGATCGTGCTATTCCAATCTCCCCCTCAACGGCCGCTTCAGCCTCCCCCGGAACAGCCCCCGCTTCTCGATCGGCTCAAACACCGCTTCGGATCCCTCCGGATCCAGGATCTCGTGATCGGCGAGCCATTCTTCCAGGTCTGATATTGCAGGCGTCTCATAGGGCTTGAGCGTGGCGGAGCCCAACTTTTCATTTTTCCCGCGCAGAATCTCGATCGCCGCAATCAGCGAGCCGCACTCACGGATCGTCTGATCGACCGCCTCTGGCGTCGAATCGAGATGCTCGGCCAGCAGATCGTTCCTGAAGCTCTCGATCTTCGCTGACAGCGTTTCCGAACCGCCCGCCTCCAGCGCGACGTCGCATTCCCGGTCGAAGCGCAGTGATCTGTTGTTCATGTTGGAGGAGCCGAGGCGGAGATATTGGTCGTCGACGATCATCAGCTTTGCATGCACGTAGATCGGCTGGCCCTTGGGCGTAATCGGGTGGTAGATCCTGAACCGCCCGTAGGGATCGTGCCGGCGCAGGGATTCGACGAGACGCGCGCGGGCCGTGTCCATGGCGATCTGGCCCAGCCAGTTGTCGGATGTCGTCGGATTGATCAGGACGAATTCCGGTCCGTCCGGCTCGGCGAGCCTTCGTGCGATCGCCTGGGCTACGGCACGCGAGGCGAAATACTGGCTTTCGGCGTAAACCATGCGGCGCGCGGCATTGATCATGTCGAGATAGAGCCGTTCGATCTCCGTGACGGCGCTCTCCTCCTCATAGGCCGGGCTTGTGCGGGCAATCGCGAGATTGACCTTGCCGAAGGAGAAGGTCGGGGCGTGCTCCTCAGGGGCGGGCGTCACGGCCACGGGTGGCACCGCCTTTCCGCCGGCACGGGTCCATCGGTGGCGGCACAATTCGCCGAGTGCTAGGGCCGCGGGACCGGTGAAGCGGCTGGAAATGTCGTGCCAGGGGCCGTAGGGCGTGCCGTTGGGGCGGCGCCTGTCGGGGTTGGCGTCGCTATGCTCCCGCGTGTCCCAGCGGTCGAGCGTCACGTCGATGCCGCCGCAATAGGCGACGGCATCGTCGATCACCAGCATCTTCTGATGGTGCGAGCTGCCGAGCGGGTGCTTGCCGTCGAGGCGGACGGAAATCTGGCGGTTCCATTTCCAGCGCAGGAGATAGGGAAGGTTCGAGAGCCTTGCCCAGCTGGCAAGCGGTGCCGGGCTCCACAGCAGGATCCTGATCTCGAGACCGGGCGTGCGGCGCGCCAGCCAGAGGAGGAAGTCCCCCACACCGCGCGGTGCTCCATCATCGACCTGCGGGTGGCCGAGAGTGATTGCGGCATCGAAGTCCCAGCCGACAAAGAAGATGGCGTGTTTTGCCGCCATCATGGAGGCGCGGACCGAGGTGAAATAATCATTGGCATCGATGAGGATCGAGAACTCGTCTGCCGTTTCTGTCCGCCAGCAGTTCTCGGAAGGCGAGAAAATCGTGGGTAGCGCCATCAAATACTCCAGACACCGGGTCGCCAAAATCGGCCAGCGCCACCATCGCGTCGCGTCCAGGCGTCACGATAGCGGCTTTGCTCCGGCCTACAACGCGCAGGAGCGGCTTAAGGCGCAAGAAAAATGCGAAGGCTGCGTGAATTTTTCCAGGTCGCGACATCGGTTATGCCCGGCGGTCGGGGCCGGAAAGCGAAGTGCGGCTCCCCCTCACCCCCGCCGCGCGGCCTCGATCTTCGCGACATCGATCTTGCCCATCTCCATCATCGCCTCGAAGGCGCGCTTGGCTTCCGCGCCACCGGCTGCCATGGCCTCCGTCAGTGCGCGCGGCGTGATCTGCCAGTTGATGCCCCATTTGTCCTTGCACCAGCCGCAGGCGCTTTCCTTGCCACCTTTGCCGACGATGGCGTTCCAATAGCGGTCGGTTTCTTCCTGGTCGTCCGTCGCGATCTGGAAGGAGAAGGCTTCCGAATGCTTGAAGGCGGGGCCGCCGTTGAGGCCCATGCAGGGAATGCCGGCGACGGTGAAGTCGACGGTCAGCACGTCGCCGGCCTTGCCGGAAGGATAATCGGAAGGGGCGCGGTGGACGGCCTTCACGTGACTGTCGGGAAAGACACTTGCGTAGAACCGCGCGGCTTCTTCGGCGTCGCGGTCGTACCAGATGCAGATGGTGTTCTTGGCCATGGCCATGGTTTTTCCTCCCAGAGATGCCGACGGGGACGCATTGCACGCCTGTGGGACGGTTGCGTCAAGGGGGAAAGAGATAGCCGCGCCTGTGGGAAAGTCCTCCTCTGGCCTGCCGGCCATCTCCCCCACGGGGGGGAGAACATTCGGGGCTTGCGTCCAGCTCGGCCGGAAAAACGTAGGACTGTGTTGCCCGCCAAGGGTGGGGCAGAATCAAGCCCCTCCCCTTGTGAGGAGGGTTCGGGAGCGGACCTTCTGCGCAATTAGGCCGCGTTGAGATCTGCCGTTTCGCCGAAGGCGATGATCAGTTTGGGGCTGGTCATGTCGCCGCTTTCCTCGTCGACCTGGATCGAATAGGCGGCCACGCCGAGGTGGCGGGTCGACATGGCGGTGGCGATCTTTTCGGCGGAGGCGGCGCTGGATGCCTGGCGCATTTCGCCGGGCACGATATTGCCGCGGTTCTTCTTGAAGGGAAGGACGATGAATTTTTCGGAGAGGGACATGAAGTGAACTCCTGTTCGTTCTCTTCTTGTTCTCAATTGGCGGCGATGTCAATCGGCAAGCGTCGCGCGGTGGACACGTGGTGTCGGCGGTTTTCGACAGCGCAAGCAAGCGAGACAATCCGCTAACGGGTCACCTGGCCTCAGTAGAGGCCCACGCCGCCCGGTGGGGCGACAGGCGCCGGGGGCACGAGCACCTGATCCTGAGGCACGGGATTGCCGTCCAGCGGGAACTCGGCCGGCGGCTCGGTGCCGCCATAGGCGTCATTGGGCACTTCCACCGGCGCATCGAGCGGCGGCAGGGCGGCCTGATTGGGATCGTCGCCCGGGACGGTTGCCAGCGACGGATCCGCAGCGGTCGGGACCGGCTGGGCCGGATCCGCGGTCGTGGCAGGCGCTGCCGTCTCGGCGGGCTTGTTCGGCTCGGGGGCGGGCTTGGCGACGGCTTCGACGCCAGGCGGGGCCGGAACTTCGGAGCTTGCCTTGCAGCCGGTCAGCCAGACGTCATAGATCGGGTGTTCGACGGCATTGAGTGCCGGGCTGTCGGCGAACATCCAGCCGGAGAAGATGCGACGGATCTTGCGGTCGAGCGTGATCTCGTCGACCTCGATGAAGGCGTCGATCTTCTGGGCTTCGGTCTCGTCGCGCGAATAGCAGATCTTCGGCGTCACCTGAAGGGCGCCGAACTGCACGGTTTCGTTGACATAGACGTCGAAGGTGGTGATGCGGCCGGTGATCTTGTCGATGCCGGCAAATTCCGCGACGGGGTTTTCGAGGCGGGCGGCATCAGCCTTGCCGGCGAGACCGAGCGATGCCGCGGTGGCAAGCCCGACAACCGGTATGGCCCATGCCCATGCACTCAATTTCATCGTCCCGCTCGCTTTCAAAGATCAACTGGCCCAATCGACCGGAGGCCAGATACAAGAAGGGCCTCACAGAAGAGGCCCTAATGCCGGAATATGGCCAAATCGGGTATCAGCCGCCCGGCGTCCAGGCATCATAGTCGCCGGTGACGCGCGGACGCTCGCCGGCAGCTGAGATCGAACCCTGCGGGCGATAGGCGGCAGCCGTGCCGGTCTGGTTCGGGCGGTGCGCCTTTTCCCATTCGCGCGGCTTGTAGTCTTCCTTCGAAGGCGGTGTATCCGTGCGGTAATGCATCCAGCCATGCCAGCCCGACGCAATCTTGGAGGCTTCGGCATAACCGTTGTAGATCACCCAACGCTTCGGCTGGCCCCAGCTCGTCATCGGGCCTTCGTAATAGACATTGCCGAATTCGTCTTCGCCGACGCGCTTGCCGTGACGCCAGGTGAAGAAACGCGTGCCCATGGTCTGGCCGTTCCACCAGGTGAAGATCTGCAAGAGGAGCTGCTTCATGTCGTATCCTTGGGCAATTAACGCTGGCCGCAGGACGGCCTTGTCGAACCTGTCTCGCTTATGCCGCCTCGCCTTCGGCTTGTCCAGTGATTCCCCGTCGCACCCCCCTCATTTCAGCTTCATCTTGAAGCCGATATGGGAGGGGCTGAAGCCGAGCCGCTCGTAAAAGCGGTGGGCATCCTTGCGTACCGCATTCGAGGTGAGCTGGACGAGGCGCATGCCGCTTTCACGGGCCTTGTCGATGGCGAAATTGATCATCGCGGCACCGATGCCCCTGCCCCGGATGTCGGCCCGTGCCTGCACGGCCTCGATGATCAGGGAGGAAGACCCGCGTGCGGTCAGCGTAGTCGTCACCATGGTCTGGAAGGTGCCGACGACTTCGCCGCTGAGTTCCGCGACATAGAGGATCTCGTTTGGTGATGCAGCGATCCTGGTGAACGCAGCGCGGTAATTCAGTAAAGCCTGAGGGTCTGTCGTGTCGCCATGGCCGCCCAGCGGATCGTCGGCGAAGAGGGCCACGATCGCCTCCAGATCATCTTCGGTGGCTTCCCGGATCGTTACTGATTGCACTTGCATGCCTACCCTGCCCTTGCGCTAGTCTGGCCTTCCATAGCGATCTCGGGGGGCGTCTTGATGACAGGCATGCGACGACTGGTGACAATTCTGTGCATAACCCTTTCAGCCGCGGCGACTGGAGCTCAGGACGGCGGGCGCAAGGCGATCGCCTATGTGCAGGCGCCGGAGATGAGCTCGGGGCTCTGTGTGGAAAAGGATACGGCCAGCGCTATCGACTGCGCCGTCAAGCAATGCATCGAGGGCGGCGGGACGATCGAGGATTGCCAGGTGAATGCTACCTGTTCTCCCGGCGGTTTCAGCGTCGATATCTTGATGATGGCCGATGGCGGGCCGCATTGGCACCAGTTTTCCTGCGGCTGGCAGGCGAGAGAACTCGCCCTGAAGGCCGCCGAACTCGCCTGCAGCAATGCCAAGGACAACGGCCTGATCGAATGCACGGCGGTGCAGTTGATCGACGAGGACGGCACGGTCGTGGAGCCGCCCTTCAATTGAGGGAAAAGCCGCAAATAAAGAAGCCGCTCACTTGAGCGGCTTTTCCATGATGAGCGCCTCGATCCCGCTGTCGGGACCACCACAATTCTTGGTCCGGTCAACCTCGACGAAATCATGCGCCTCGTAGAAGGCGATCGCACCAGCGCTCTGTGGCTCGACTTCCAGGCGCAGGATTTCGGCATCGGGGAAGCAGGTCTCGATTTCGGCGAAGAGATCGCGGCCGATGCCCTGGCGCTGATGGTCGGGGTGGACGTAGAGCTGGTGCAGGATGGCCGTCTTGGTCAGCTTTTCCGACATGGCCGCAAAGGCCATGCCGCCGATCCGCTTGCCGTCGTCGGCGACGAGATATTCGCCACCCTTCAACTGGATGCGCCGCTTGATCTCGGCCGGCGAATGCCAGGCGGCGATCAGCTCGACGACCTTGGCCGGTCCGTAGAACCGGTCATAGGTCGCATGGAAACTCTGCATCAGCAGGGCGCGGAGCGGTTCGACATCCCTCTCGGTGGCCGTGCGGACGAAGAACAAGCGCTTACTCCTCGACGATGCCGAGCTTGGCCTTGACCAGCGCCTGGACGGCCTGGGGGTTGGCCTTGCCGCCGGTTGCCTTCATCACCTGGCCGACGAACCAGCCGGCCAGTGTCGGCTTGGCGAGCACCTTGGCGACCTGGTCAGGGTTGGCGGCGATGATCTCATCGACGGCCTTTTCGATGGCGCCCGTGTCGGTCACCTGCTTCATGCCTCTGATATCGACGATTTCGGCCGGGTCGCCGCCCTCATTCCAGACGATCTCGAAGAGGTCCTTGGCGATCTTGCCGGAGATGGTTTCGGCCTTGATCAGGTCGATGATGCCTCCAAGCTGGGCCGGCGAAACCGGAGTCTCTTCAATGGCTTTGCCGGCTTTGTTCAAGGCACCCAGCAGGTCGTTGATGACCCAGTTGGCCGCCGTCTTGCCGTCGCGGCCTTCGGCCACGGCTTCGAAGTAATCGGCAATCGCCTTTTCCGAAACGAGCACGGAGGCGTCGTAGACGGAGAGGCCGAGTTCGGCGACGAAACGGGCCTTCTTGTCGTCGGGCAGTTCCGGCAGATCCTTCTTGAGGTTCTGAACATAGGCGTCGTCGAATTCGAGCGGCAGCAGGTCCGGATCGGGGAAGTAGCGATAGTCATGCGCGTCTTCCTTCGAGCGCATCGAACGCGTCTCGCCCTTGCCCGGATCGAAGAGGCGCGTTTCCTGGTCGATGGTGCCGCCATCCTCGATGATCGCGATCTGGCGACGGGCTTCGTATTCGATGGCCTGGCCAATGAAGCGGATCGAGTTGACGTTCTTGATTTCGCAGCGCGTGCCGAACTCGCCGCCCGGCTTGCGCACGGAGACGTTGACGTCGGCACGCATCGAGCCTTCGTCCATGTTGCCGTCGCAAGTGCCGAGATAACGCACGATCGAACGCAGCTTGGTCATATAGGCCTTGGCTTCGTCGGACGAGCGCATGTCGGGCTTCGACACGATCTCCATCAGGGCGACGCCGGAACGGTTCAGGTCGACATAGGACATGGTCGGATGCTGGTCATGTATCGACTTCCCGGCATCCTGTTCCAGATGCAGGCGCTCGATGCCGATTTCGATGTCCTCGAAATTGCCCTGACGGTCGGGGCCGAGCGAGATCACGATCTTGCCTTCACCGACGATCGGATCCTTGAACTGCGAGATCTGGTAGCCCTGCGGCAGGTCCGGATAGAAATAGTTCTTACGGTCGAAGATCGAACGCTTGTTGATCTGGGCCTTGAGCCCAAGACCGGTGCGCACGGCCTGGGCGACGCATTCCTCGTTGATGACGGGCAGCATGCCGGGCATGGCGGCATCGACGAGCGAGACGTTGGAATTCGGCGCATTGCCGAAGACGGTCGAGGCGCCGGAAAACAGCTTGGAATTCGACAGCACCTGGGCATGGACTTCCATGCCGATGATGACTTCCCAGTCACCGGTGGCACCGGGAATGAAGCGTTTCGGATCGGGCGTGCGGGTGTCTACCAAGGTCATCGGATGCTCGTGTCATGCGTGGACGTGTTGTCTGGTGAGGTAGAGCAATTGGGCCGAAGGTGCAAGGCTTCAGGGGGCGCACCGACCGGCGCTTACCCATGGGAAAGGCTTAAGTAAAACCGGTTACTTTGCCCGCCATGACTTTCGACACACCTCTCACCTTCGCTGCGCTCTTTGCTCTCTGGAACATCATCGTCTTCTGCGTCTACGCCTATGACAAGCAGGCGGCTCGCGAGGGTGCCTGGCGCGTGCGAGAGGATACATTGATCTTCCTTGCCATCGCCTTAGGCGGCATTGGCGCCTTTGCCTGCCAGAAGTGGCTGCGGCACAAGACGAAGAAGGGTGTCTTCCCCGTCCTGCTCCCGGTCATGGCAACACTGCAAGGTCTTCTCGCTCTGACCGTAATCCTTTTCCCCGGCACAGTGCTGGAGGCTCTGGGCAGCGTCCTAAAACTCATCCAGAGCGCTTAGAACTCTTGGCCATAGCCGGTCGCGCCTTCCTCCGACAGCAACTTGGAAAGACCGACCGACTGGACGTCGCGATCGAGTTTCGGATTGTAGGTGACGGTGAGCCAGTTCACCGCATAGCCCTTCTTTTCGAAAAAATTCAGCGCATCACCATTCATTGCATGTGTCTGCAGGCGGGCGAGTGAGAAACCCTGCGCCCGCATCTCGTCTTCCAGGGCGGCTAGGAGTGCGGTGCCCAGGCCCTGGCCTTCGTAATCCGGGTCGATCCAGAAATCGGAGATGATTTCGTCCATGTCCTCGCGGGCAGCCCAGCCGGCGATCAACCCCGACTTCTCGACGATCGTGATCGTGATCCAGCCGTCCTCAGTGAAGCGGGCAAAGGCATCCCGCGCGTTGGCAGCCATGTCCGCCGCCTCGCCGACAGACGACATCGCCTTGCGCCAGGCGCGCAAGCCGACCACCGTCAGGTATTCCGCATCGTCCTGTCGAGCCTTTCGGACCGTGACCATCCTCACCTCATCGTTACCGGCAGTAAATCACCGACCGCGATTCTTGACCAGAGTATCGTCTGGGCCGGAATGGACGGCTCGGGGGCGTCATGTTAGGGCAGGCTTGTCCAAAGGAGTTTTGATGTTCGGTTCGTCCGAGACCCGGTAAGGGCCCTGCCCGCGCTCCGTCAAGGGATCCACCGGCCAGGGCCAGAAAACGAAGCCCCGACGCCCACGGCGCCGGACCCGTTTTCATGCGCGCGAGCATGCGCGCCATCTCCGGACTTCATTCCATGGACATTTCACGCTCGGATCAGCGTATCCTTCATCTCACGGCCCAAGGCGGCTGGATCGAACTCCACCGCGATGACAGACGCAAGATCGAGAAGGCCTTGTGCTTCTCCCGCGACGGCTGGCTCTATCCCGGCTTTGATATCGAACTCTTCCGGCGGCTGAAACGCCTGAAGGCGATCAGTTCAAGAGAGGGCAAGCCTTATCGGATTACCGAACGGGGCTTGAGGCTCGTCAGGGCTGAGCTCGACAATCGTTAAGGTCCAACTCCGTTACACCTGAAAAGGAAAATCCACCTCCCGAAACACGAGCGAAGCCTCTTTTTGTTGAACAGACGGACCGACCGTCGGCCGGCCATGTCGGCCGACGGATTCGCACATGATTCGGCAAGGATATGGAGAGTTTCGAATGTGTTGGAATGGAACGGCTTCGACGACACTGGCCGTCGCGGGCATAGCGACCACAGCCTACGCGGCTTGGAAAGGGGAGAAGCCCGTTCTTTGGGTGCCGCTGGCCTATTTTTCGCTGATGGAGGCACTGCAGGCTTTCAGCTACTCCGTCATCAACAGATGCGACCTTCCATCGAACCAGATTGCCACCATGCTGGGCTATCTGCACATCTCCTTCCAACCATTCTTCATCAATGCAGTGGCGATGTATTTTATCCCGCAGGCGGTGCGGAGCAAGATCCAGCTTCCCGTCTACGGCGCCTGCTTCGGCTCTTCGGTCTTCATGATGTTTCAGCTCTACCCATTCACATGGGCCGGCCAATGCGACCCGTCGTCATGGCTGTGTGCGTTGAGGCTGTGCTCGGTGAGCGGCGACTGGCATATCGCCTGGGACCTGCCGATCAATGGCCTGGGCGGCTCACTTTTCCATGGCTTCCCAACCTATGCGATCACCGCTTTCATCATTCCGCTTCTCTATGGATCGTGGCGCTTTACCGCCTATCAGTGGCTGGTGGGACCGTTCCTTGCACGTCTGACCACGACCAACATGAATGAAGTTCCGGCCATCTGGTGCCTGTTTTCGATCGGACTTCTGGTCGTGGTGATCAAGTCGCCCCTGCGGACTTACCTTCACGTCGACGCCTGGCTCCTGTGGCCGAAGACATGGCGCCGGGATGAATCGGAGAGTGTCGCGGTGGCAAACCCCGCCGTTCTGAAATGACGCCATTGGCCCCGGTCTCGATGATGCATGACCGTATGGACCAACAAATCACAGCGGTCCGCCGATCGGTATCGACTCTGGGGCCATCATCCGCCGGAGCATGAACGGCCGACATTCGCTCTGGCGGCCCGGGCCGCTAGAGCACCTGCTGCATCTTCACCTTTTCGACCATCATGCCCATGGAAGGGGAATGCTGCATGCCGCGCCAGACGATGGAAAAACCGAGGTCCTGGTAGAGCCGGATGGCGCCTTCGTTTGCGGCGTGCGTGTCGATCCTTGCTCGCTTCAGGCCTTCCGAGCGCATCTCACTGACGAGTTTCGAGATCAGGGCGGAACCTATGCCGAGACCCTGATGGGCAGGGCTGACCCATAGATCGGAGATATAGTCACGCGCGCCTTCTCGAGCTGTCCATCCGGCGATCTCGTCCCCAAGTTCGCCGAGCGTGATCAAGCTGAAATGCTCCTGGGCAAAGCGGCGGAAGCTCAGGCGGATCTTGACCATCATGTCGACGCCGTAGGCATTGAGCACCGGATTGGCCGCCCAGGCATCGAAACCGACGCGGCCGACGCTATCAGCATCGGCCGCGATCATGTCCCTGATGACGAAGTCCTTTACCACCACTTGGCCGGCGTGAACTTGCCGGCGGCCTGTTCGATGACATGGGCGGTCTTGAAGAGGGTTTCCTCCTCGAAGGGCTTTCCGATGACCTGAAGGCCGAGCGGCAGGCCCTTGCTGTCGAGGCCAGCGGGAACCGAAATACCGGGCAGACCCGCCATGTTCAGCGTGATGCTGAAGACGTCCTGCTGGTACATCTTGACCGGATCGGCCGCGAGTTCCTTGTCGCCGATGGCGAAGGCAGACGACGGCGTGATCGGCGTCAGGATCGCATCGACGCCGGCTTCGAAGGCGAGTTCGAAGTCGCGCTTGATCAGCGTGCGGACCTTCTGGGCCTTCAGGTAGTAGGCGTCGTAATAACCGGCCGACAGAACATAGGTGCCGATCATGATGCGGCGCTGAACTTCCTTGCCGAAGCCGGCAGCCCGGGTCTTTTCGTACATGTCGGCAATGTCCTTGCCATCGACGCGCAGGCCGTAGCGGACGCCGTCGTAACGGGCGAGGTTCGACGAAGCTTCTGCAGGTGCCACGATATAATAGGCCGGAAGGGCGTATTTGGTGTGCGGCAGGGAGATGTCGACAATCTCGGCACCGGCTTCCTTCAGCCAGGCGATGCCCTGTTGCCAGAGCGCCAGGATCTCTTCCGACATGCCTTCGATGCGGTACTCGCGGGGGATACCGATCTTCATGCCCTTCACGGAGCCGCCGATGGCCTTTTCATAGTCCGGCACGGGCAGATCGACTGAAGTCGTGTCCTTCGCATCGGTGCTCGCCATGGACTTCAAAAGGATGGCTGCATCGCGCACGTCGCGGGCGATCGGACCGGCCTGGTCGAGCGACGAGGCGAAGGCGACGATGCCCCAGCGCGAGCAGCGGCCATAGGTCGGCTTGATGCCGACGGTGCCGGTGAAAGCGGCCGGCTGACGGATCGAGCCGCCGGTGTCGGTTGCTGTCGCACCTGCGCAGAGATGGGCGGCGACAGCAGCGGCCGAACCACCGGACGAGCCGCCCGGAACAAGCTTGTCGTCGGAGCCCGTCACCTTCCACGGGTTCACGGCCGGGCCGTAATAGGAGCTCTCGTTGGACGAGCCCATGGCGAATTCGTCCATGTTGAGCTTGCCAAGCATAACGGCGCCGGCGTCCCACAGATTGGTGGTGACGGTCGATTCATATTCCGGCTTGAAGCCATCGAGGATGTGGCTGCAGGCCTGGGTGTGCACGCCCTTGGTGGCGAAGAGATCCTTGACGCCGAGCGGAATGCCTTCCAGCATACCAGCCTTGCCGTCGGCGATGCGCGCGTCGGACGCTGTTGCCATGTCACGGGCGATGTCGGGCGTGACAGCAACATAAGCGTTCAGCGCGCCATTTGCTGCCTCGATCGCGGAGATATAGGCATCCGTCAATTCGACGGCCTTGATCTCCTTTGCGGCGAGTTTCGCGCGGGCTTCGGCGATGGTGAGGCTAGTCAGTTCGCTCATGGTCGTTTCACTTCAGACTGTCTTCGCCCATAAGGGCGGGAAATTCGGGAGGCTGGCTCAAGGGGCTGGGGTCGGTCTTATTCGACGACCTTCGGCACCTGGAAGAAATTGCGGTCGGTGGCCGGCGCGTTGGCGACAATGGCATCCGCCTTGTTGCCGTCGGTGACCACGTCTGCGCGCTTTTTCATCGCCATGGGCATAACCGATGTCATCGGCTCGACGCCCGTGACGTCGACTTCGTCCAGCTGCTCGACGAAGCCCAGAATGCCGTTCAGCTCTCCGGTCATGCGCGCGGCATCTTCCTCGCTGACAGCGAGGCGGGCAAGGCGGGCGACGCGCTTGACGGTGGCGAGGTCAACAGACATGGCATTCTCCGGATAAGCTGTTTTCTTCGCTATAATGGCCGCCAAGCGCCGAGGCAACGGGGTTTGTCAGACCTCGACTGCGGAGCCTGCCTGCGGGGCGACTACGCGGGTGCGGGTTCCGTCCATGCCAGCGACGAATTTCTCCGGGGTCTGATCGATGATGGGGAAGGATCCGTAGTGGCAGGGGATCGCCGTCTTGAAGTCGAAGAAGCGCTGGCAGGCGAGTGCAGCAACCGCACCGCCCATGGTGAAGCGGTCACCGATCGGCACGATGCCGACATCCGGCTGATGCAGTTCGTTGATCAGTTTCATATCCGAGAAGATGTCGGTGTCGCCCATGTGCAGGACCGAGGCTTCGTCCTCGAAATGCATCATCAGGCCGTTTGCATTGCCGAGCGCATGGGAGACGCCATCTTCGGTCACTTGCGCGGAAGAATGCAGCGCATTGGTGAAGGTGACGCTGAAGCCTTCGAAATGGATCGTTCCGCCGGTGTTGCCCATTTCCAGCTTGTCGACACCCTTGGTGCCGAGCCAGGCGGCGAGATCGGCATTGGCCAGAACCGTGGCACCCGTTTCCTTCGCGAGCTGGACCGTGTCGCCGACATGGTCGCCATGACCATGGGTCAGCAGGATATGGGTGATGCCCTTGGTCATGTCCTTCCGGTCGAGACCGGCAAAGCCCGGATTGTGGGTCAGGAAGGGGTCGATGAGGATCGAGGCCTTGGCCGAGTCGAGGCGGAAGGCGGCATGGCCGTGCCAGGTGATTTTCATGATGTCAGTCTCCGGTCTTGAAATGTCGGTCGGAATATATGGCAAGCCGGGCCTTCGGCAACGGGGCGTCGAGTTGCCTCGCCGGTCCGGACGGTTTAAGCGACGAGCATGACAGCCGTAGCGCTGAGTGCAAGAAAGGAACGACCATGGCCGATGACGACTACGTGTATGACGAGGCGACCGGCGAATGGCGTCCCGCATCCGAAATTGCCGCAGCGGCTGCGGCCAAGCCCACTGCCCGCGACGCCTCCGGAACCGAGCTTGCTGATGGCGATTCGGTGGTTCTGATCAAGGACCTCAAGGTCAAAGGTGCCGGCCAGACGCTGAAGCAAGGCACAGTCATCCGCTCGATCCGGCTGACGGATGATCCCGAGGAAATCGACTGCCGCTTCGACGGGATCAAGGGCCTCGTGCTCAGAACCGAATTCGTGCGCAAGCGCTAAATAATAGGACGGGTGGGCATGGCAACACTGACGATCGAGGAACTGGCAGAACAGTTGAAACCCGGTGAGGCAATTGCCGGACTCGACCTCGGCACGAAGACGATCGGGCTATCGGCCTCCGATCTCGGTCGGCGCTTCGCCACCCCTCGCCCCGTTATCAAGCGTGTGAAGTTCACGCAGGATGCCGAGGTGCTTCTCGCTTTCGCTGCCAAAGAAAAGATCGTCGCATTCGTGATCGGGCTGCCGGTCAACATGGACGGCTCGTCCGGACCACGCGTGCAGGCGACTCGGGCCTTCGTGCGCTCGATGTCGGAAAAGACCGATATCCCCTTCGTCTATTGGGACGAGCGGCTTTCGACGGTGGCTGCCGAGCGGGCGCTTCTCGAAATGGATGTATCACGCGCCAAACGCAGCGAACGGATCGATTCCGCCGCCGCGAGCTTCATCCTTCAGGGCGCGCTAGACAGGCTTTCGGGGCTTGCCCGCATGTCCGCGATTTCAGACGACGTTTCCTGACGTGCCGACCACCAGGCCTTGATCTGCTTGCGGCGGCGGAAACCGATAATGGCAAACAGGATCAGGCTGTCGACGACGATCGCGCGCGCGACAAGCGGCGGGATTGTTTCCGGCGCAATGCCGAGCACGTTTCCGTAGATCTGGAAGACGAGATCATGGGCGTCACGTGTCAGCATGAAGAAGCCGAAGCTCATGTCGTAGTAGGACAGACCGTACCAGGCACCGAGGATCGTGATGGGCAAAGCCCACAAGAGCAGAAGTGTCTTCATGCCGTTTCCGCCTTTTGATCGAACGACAAATCATTTGCCGCCGGCCAGCTTTCCACCAGCCATTTCAGTGACGCCATCGCAGTCAGCACGGTCGCAGGGACGGCGATATCGAGCGCCAACCCCGAGAAAAACACCATCATCATGATGGTCGCCACCGGCCGTGCACAAACAGCGTCCGTCACCACTGTACCCTTTAACGTCTGTCCCGCCCAAAAGGTCGCGCGTTCGGCGCCACGACGCAACGTAAACCCTTTGTTAAGGTTAACAGCGCCTGTGGATGAGCAGATTCAGTCGCTTGGCTGAAAATGTCGCCCCGACACGATTTCCGATTGTTTGCAGGGGTTTCCGGGTCTACCCCTCACCTGCCCGCAAACTGGACCTGCCATGCTCCTTATCTTCGAAAGCATCCTGCCGATCTTCCTGCTCGTGATTCTTGGCGTGGTGCTGAAGCGCACACCACTGATCAATGAGAGCTTCTGGGGCGGGCTCGAGCAGTTCGGCTATTTCGTCCTCTTCCCGGCCCTGCTATTTCAGACGCTGTCGTCGGCGGATTTCTCGGCCATGGACAGCCGCAGTGTCGGCTTGGTGTCGCTGCTGGCGGTCGGCGTGATGACGGGGATCGTGCTGGCACTCTGGCCGCTTCTGAAGAGCCGAGGCATGCCGGCGTCTTCGTACACCTCGGTGTTCCAAACCTCGACGCGCTGGAACGGCTTCATGGCGCTTGCCATCGCAGAGAAGCTCACCGGCACGACCGGTCTGACGGTCATTGCGGTCATCATGGCGTCCATTATTGTGCCACTCAATCTGATCAATGTCGGCATCATGGTCTGGTTCTCGGGAGAAAGCCGCAATCTCAAGACCTTTGTCGTGCGGATCGTCACCAATCCGATCATCATCGGTGCGGCCCTCGGCGTTGGCGTGAACCTTGCTGGGCTGACTGTCTATGCGCCACTGATGACGGCCGTCGATCTGGTCGCCAGCGCCTCGCTGGGTTTGGGTCTTGTTACCGTCGGTGCGGGGCTCAGGGTTGCAGACGCGTTGAAACCGCAGCCGAGCGTGTTGCTGACGCTGCTGCTCAAACTGATCGTGTTTCCGGTGGTTGCAGTGGCGCTTGCCCTTGCCTTCGGGCTCTCGGGCGAGATCGTCGTAATGATTGCGCTGGGTGCAGCAGTGCCCACTGCGATGAACGGCTATGTTCTGGCCAAGCAGATGGGAGGCGATGCCGATCTTTATGCGGCAGCGGCCACCGTGCAGACGGTCGCTGCCTTCTTCACGATCCCTGTGATCCTCTATCTCGCCGCTCAGGTGGCGGGCGGATAGAGCAGATCCAGCACGTAGCGCGAATCGAAGCGCGCATCGAGCACGCCGTAGGTGTGGCGCCAACCACCCGCCAGGCGTGATTCGAGGAAGGCGTCGGCGATCTTTCCAGCCCCCAGGCGATAAAGCTCCGCGGCACCGGCCGCGAGCGCCAGTTGCTCGATCAGCAGACGGCCTGCGGCTTCGTCACGTTCGGCCAAAGCTGTTGCCGCCCGCAGCACTTCCACGGTCTTCTTGCCGGACGGACCGAGATCCCGCTCGAGACCGGCGAAGAGCGTTTCGAAGAGATCCTTGCCACGGCTGAGTACACGCAGCACATCCAGCGCCATGACATTGCCGGAGCCTTCCCAGATCGCATTGACCGGCGCTTCGCGGTAGTGACGGGCGATCGGACGTTCCTCGACGTAACCGCTGCCGCCGATGCATTCCATGGCTTCGTAGATCAGGGCCGGCGCGATCTTGCAGATCCAGTATTTGGCAACCGGCGTCATGACACGGGCGTAAGCTGCATCGACGGGGTTTTCGCGGGCCTTGTCGAAGCTGTCGGCCAAGCGGAAGGCAAGTGCGGTGGCCGCTGCAACATCGAGCGCCATGTCGGCAAGCACTCGTGTCATCATCGGCTGGTCGATGAGGTTCTTCCCGAACACCATGCGGCCGCGAACATGGTGGATGGCTTCGGCCATGGAAGCACGCATCATGCCGGCAGAGGAGAGCGCGCAGTCGAGGCGCGTCAACGTCACCATGTCGAGGATGGTGCGCACGCCGTCGCCCGGGGTGCCGAGGAGGAAGCCGAAGGTTTCGGAGAACTCGACTTCGGAAGAGGCATTGGAGCGGTTGCCGAGCTTGTCCTTCAGGCGCTGGAATTCCAGACCGTTGGCGGAGCCATCCTCCAGAAGGCGCGGAACGAGGAAGCAGCCCATGCCATCCTTGGTCTGGGCGAGCATGACGAAGGCGTCGCTCATTGGGGCGGACATGAACCACTTGTGGCCAGCGAGGCGGTAGATCCCCTCGCCCACCCGTTCGCCCGTCGTGGTGTTGGCGCGCACATCCGTGCCGCCCTGCTTCTCGGTCATGCCCATGCCGATGGTGACGGCGCTCTTCTGCATCGGTGGCTTGTTGCTGCTGTCGTATTTGCGCGAGAGTATGCGCGGCGTCCATTCCTTCTGGACAGCGGGCGAAGCAACGAGGGCCGCGACCGAGGCGCTGGTCATGGTGAGTGGGCAGAGATGGCCCGATTCGAGCTGGGCGGTCAGGAAGAACCGGACTGCGCGGGCCTTGTGTTCGTGGCCACGGGCTTCCGGTGCATTTTCCCAGACGGAGGAATGGAGTCCTGAGGCCATCGAGCGACGCATCAGGGCATGCCAGGCAGGATGGAACTCGACGACGTCGAGGCGTTCGCCGCGCACGCCATGGGTTCTCAGCTGCGGCGGGCTGGCATTCGCCATGCGCGCCAGTTCCTGCGCTTCCGGCGAGGTCACATATTTGCCGATGACGTCGTATTCCTCGCGCAGCGGGCGCGACAGCGAGGATGTCAGGTCGACGAGCAGCGGATCGGAGCGATAGGCGTTGACGCCGGACCAAGGCTTGGGCTGGTTCAACGCTGCGAGTTTTTCTTCCGTCCGGTTCATCAATCCTGCCGATCTCGTGAGAAGGCGCACGTCGTCCCGCCAACGCCTTGCCTTCATAATTTCCAATGCGGCCGAAGCATCCAGAGCGCCGAATACGCCGGTGTTCCCTGCCGTCTCTCCGCTCCTATTACATGGGGACCGTGCGTCAATCCACCTAGCATGTGCTTGCCCGGCCCGATCCCACACTTTATAGACCGCGTGACATCTCAGGAGGACGTCCCTTGGTCTTCTTTCCCCATCGCCATCTCATCGGCATCAAGGGCCTTACCGAGCAGGACATCACGTTCCTTCTCGACAAGGCAGACGAAGCCGTCAAAATCAGCCGTCAGCGGGAGAAGAAGACTTCCACGCTACGCGGACTCACCCAGATCAACCTTTTCTTCGAAGCCTCGACGCGGACGCAAGCCTCGTTCGAGCTCGCAGGCAAACGGCTCGGCGCCGATGTGATGAACATGTCGGTCGGCAATTCGTCCGTCAAAAAGGGCGAAACGCTGATCGATACGGCAATGACGCTCAATGCCATGCGGCCGGACGTGCTTGTGGTGCGCCACTCCTCGGCGGGAGCGGCAGCGCTGCTCGCCCAGAAGGTCGCCTGCTCGGTGGTTAATGCCGGTGACGGACAGCATGAGCATCCGACCCAGGCGCTGCTCGATGCACTCACCATCCGCCGCGCCAAGGGCAAGCTGTCGCGCATCATTGTCGCGATCTGCGGCGATGTGCTGCATTCGCGCGTGGCGCGCTCCAATATCCTGCTGCTCAACGCCATGGGCGCCCGCGTTCGCGTCGTCGCACCTGCGACGCTGTTGCCGGCAGGCATTGCCGACATGGGCTGCGAGGTCTTCCATGACATGAAGGAAGGGCTGAAGGACGCCGACGTTGTAATGATGCTGCGGCTGCAGCGCGAGCGCATGTCCGGCTCCTTCGTGCCTTCGGTTCGCGAATACTTCCACTTCTACGGTCTGGATGCTGAGAAGCTGAAGGTCGCCAAGGAAGATGCGCTCGTGATGCATCCTGGCCCGATGAACCGTGGCGTCGAGATCGCTTCGGAAGTCGCCGATGGTCCGCAAAGCGTGATCGAGAGCCAGGTCGAGATGGGGGTCGCCGTACGCATGGCCGTCATGGAGACGTTGCTGGTGTCGCAGAACCAGGGACCGCGTTCGGAGGGAATGGGCGCATGAAAAAGCCTCTCGCTCTCAAGAATGTCCGGATCCTCGATCCCTCGCGCAAGCTCGATGAAGTCGGCACCATCATTGTTGGTCATGACGGCCTGATCGTCGCCTCGGGCGCGGATGCGCAGAACCAGGGTGCACCCGAGGGTGCCGAACTGCGCGACTGCCGGGGGCTAACCGCCGTTCCTGGTCTCGTCGACGCGCGCGTCTTCGTCGGGGAGCCTGGATCCGAGCATCGCGAGACGATCGCATCGGCCAGCCGGGCGGCAGCGGCCGGCGGCATCACCTCCTTCATCATGATGCCGGAGACGGACCCCGTCATCGACGACATCGCGCTTGTCGAATTCGTCAAGAAGACCGCCAGGGACACGGCAAGCGTCAACGTCTATCCGGCAGCGGCGCTCACCAAGGGCATGACAAGCGCCGAGATGACGGAGATGGGTCTGTTGCAGCAGGCCGGTGCTGTGGCCTTCACCAATGGTCGGCATGGGCTCAACGACACCCAGGTTCTCCGTCGCGCGATGACCTATGCCCGCGAATTCGGCGCCGTCATCGCGCTAGAAACCCGCGAAAAATATCTGGCCGCCAACGGCGTGATGAACGAAGGGCTGCTGGCGAGCTGGCTCGGGCTCGGCGGTATCCCGCGCGAAACCGAGATCATTCCGCTGGAGCGCGACCTCAGGATCGCGGCGCTGACCCGGGCCAAGTACCATGCCTCCCAGATCTCGGTACCGGAATCGGTCGAGGCGATCGAGGTGGCGCGCAAGCGTGGCGCCAAGGTCACCTGCGGCATCTCGATCAACCACCTGAGCCTCAACGAAAACGACATCGGCGAATACCGGAGCTTTTTCAAGCTCTATCCGCCGCTGCGCTCGGAAGACGATCGCATGGCGATGGTCGATGCGCTGGCCAAGGGACAGATCGACATCATCGTCTCCTCGCATGATCCGCAGGACGTCGACACCAAGCGCCTGCCCTTCGGCGAGGCGGCGGATGGCGCAATCGGGCTTGAGACCATGCTGTCGGCAGCGCTTCGCCTGCATCATGCCGGTCATGTCCCGCTGATGCGTCTGATCGATGCCATGTCGACCCGGCCCGCCGAAATCTTCGGCCTCCCCGGCGGCACGTTGAAGCCGGGCGCGCCTGGCGACATCGCGCTCGTCGATCTCGATGAACCGTGGCTCGTGTCGCGAGACAACCTGCTCGCACGCTCGAAGAACACGCCATTCGAAGACGCCCGCTTCTCGGGCCGGGCCGTTGCGACCTATGTCGCCGGCCAGTGCGTCCACATGCTCTGAGGGGAATAGCCATGTCCGACATCAACTTCGTCTTCTTCGACTGGCAGACGCTCGCGATCGTGAGTGTGCTCGGATATCTTCTCGGCTCGATCCCGTTCGGCCTGGTGCTGACCAAGATGGCGGGGCTCGGCGACCTGCGCTCGATCGGCTCGGGCAATATCGGCGCAACCAATGTTCTGCGCACCGGCAACAAGAAGCTCGCAGCCGCGACGCTCCTCCTCGATGCACTGAAGGCGACGGCAGCGGCCGTGATCGCGGACCGGGTTTTCGGCGGCGATGCCGGGTTGATCGGTGGCTTTGCGGCCTTCATCGGACACCTCTACCCGGTCTGGCTCGGGTTCAAGGGCGGCAAGGGCGTTGCGACCTATATGGGGATGCTGCTCGGCGTCGCACCACTGGTGGTGCTGGTCTTCGCTATCGCCTGGCTTTCCGTTGCCTTCATCACCCGCTACTCTTCGTTGTCCGCACTCGTGGCCACACTTGTCATTCCAGTTGCATTGTGGATACTCGGGGTTGAGGAAGCCGCACTCGTCACCGCCGTCATGACCGTCATTACCTACTGGCGCCACAAGCAGAATATCGAGCGGCTGATCGCGGGCACCGAGAGCAAGATCGGCAAAAAGGGCTAGGGGCAGCCATGGGGTCAGGCAGCGCAAGACGAAAAGGGATTGCGCTGACGGACCGCCAGAAGATTGCCTGGCTCAGGCTGATCCGCAGCGACAATGTCGGGCCTGCCACCTTTCGCGACCTCATCAATCACTTCGGCTCGGCCGAGGCCGCACTCGACGCGCTGCCGGAACTGTCACGCCGCGGCGGCTCAACCCGCGCGATCCGCGTCGCTTCCGTCGCGGAAGCCGAGCGCGAGATCGACACGGCGCACCGCCTCGGTGCACGCTTCATCGGCATTGGCGAGCCCGACTATCCCCCCGCCCTCAGACAGATCGATGCCGCCCCTCCCCTCATCTCGGCCAAGGGTGATCTCACCGTTGCCACGCTTCCTGCCGTTGGCATTGTCGGCTCGCGCAATGCCTCGATCAGCGGCGCCAAGTTCGCGGCGATGATGGCGCGGGAGATCGGGATCGCCGGTTACTCCATCGTTTCGGGTCTCGCGCGTGGGATCGATGCCTCGGCTCATCGCGCGAGCCTGGAGACAGGTACGATCGCGGCGATGGCCGGTGGGCTCGACCAGCCCTACCCACCCGAAAACATCGAGCTGCTCGATCAGATCTGCCAAGGTCGAGGGCTCGCCATCTCCGAGATGCCGTTCGGATGGGAGCCCCGGGCGCGGGACTTTCCCCGGCGCAATCGGCTGATCGCGGGCGTCGCACTCGGCGTCGTGGTGATCGAAGCGGCGGCGCGCTCGGGGTCGCTGATCACGGCACGTCTGGCGGGCGAATTCGGACGGCTGGTCTTCGCCGTCCCGGGGTCGCCGCTCGATCCGCGTTGCGAGGGCACCAATGGCCTGCTCAAGGACGGGGCTACGGTGACCACCAAAGCGCAGGACGTGCTGCAGGCACTCGCTCCGATTTCCGAACTCGACCTCTTCTCGCAGCGTGAAGCGGATGAGCCAGACGATGGCAATTCGGGCGACCGTCCGCTAGCCCCGCCGCCCAATGACGACGAGCGACTGATCATCATCCAGGCGCTCGGGCCGACGCCGGTCGAAATCGACGATATCATTCGTCACACGGGCCTGCCGGCCTCGTCGGTCTATCTGGTCCTGCTGGAACTGGACATCGCAGGCCGGTTAGAGCGGCACGCGGGTGGTTTTGTTTCGCTGAACATGATTGATTGACAGCGAGCGGCGACCGGACTGCACGTCGCCCGCCTCGACATAGGCCATCTCGATCAGATAACACAGCATGTCGGCGCCTTCGTTTTCGGCAACCAGCCTCAATTCGGCGAGCATCTGTCTGATGTAGGCGATGTTTTCCATCGTGCGGTTACCGCGACCATTCGTCTCCATCGTGTCTCGTGTCATCGCTCTCGCCCGTCGCCGCCGGAGGTCGCTGCAACCGTGACCTCGCCTATGCATGGAAAATACAATAGACCATTTATCCCAGATTGCAATCTACCCATAATCTCCCACAGGTTGTATTTGCGGGCAGGCCGAAAATGACCCTCGCCTCTTGACCGCAGCCGTTTCGCCCTCCATGTCGGAAAACCGTGTTCCGAAGACAGTGGTGCGGTGCCGCTGATCGGATGCGTTGAAGGTACATCTGTCCAATGAACGTCGTAGTCGTAGAATCCCCGGCCAAGGCCAAGACGATCAACAAGTATCTGGGTCCCGGATACACGGTGCTCGCCTCGTTCGGCCATGTGCGCGATCTGCCGGCCAAGGATGGCTCCGTTCTGCCGGACCAGGATTTCGAGATGTTCTGGGAGGTCGACACCGCGTCCCAGAAGCGGATGAAGGACATCGCCGATGCGGTGAAGTCGTCCGATGGCCTGTTTCTCGCGACCGACCCTGATCGCGAGGGCGAAGCGATTTCCTGGCATGTGCTCGATCTCCTGAAGAAGAAGAAGGTGATCGGCGACAAGCCTGTGAAGCGCGTCGTCTTCAACGCGATCACCAAGAAGGCCGTGCTCGACGCCATGGCCAATCCGCGTGACATCGACACACCGCTGGTCGATGCCTATCTGGCGCGTCGCGCACTCGACTATCTCGTTGGCTTCAATCTTTCGCCGGTTCTCTGGCGCAAGCTGCCGGGTGCCCGCTCGGCCGGCCGCGTCCAGTCTGTGGCATTGCGCCTCGTCTGCGACCGCGAGACCGAGATCGAACGCTTCGTGGCTGAGGAATACTGGAACATCTCCGCGCTTCTGAAGACGCCGCGCGGTGACGAGTTCGAGGCGAAGCTCGTTTCGCACCTGGGCAAGCGCATGCAGCGCAATTCGGTCACCAATGGCGAACAGGCCGCCGACATCAAGGCCTTGCTCGATGGGGCAGCCTTTGCAGTCGACAGCGTTGAGGCGAAACCGGTGAAGCGCAATCCGGGCCCACCCTTCACCACCTCCACCCTGCAGCAGGCCGCATCCTCTAAGCTCGGCTTCTCTGCCTCGCGCACCATGCAGGTGGCGCAGAAGCTTTATGAAGGCATCGATATCGGCGGTGAGACGGTCGGTCTGATCACCTATATGCGTACCGATGGCGTGCAGATGGCGCCGGAAGCGATCGATGCCGCCCGTTCGGCTGTCGCCGATCAGTTCGGCCCACGCTACGTGCCGGAAAAGGCGCGCATCTACTCGACCAAGGCGAAGAACGCCCAGGAAGCGCATGAAGCGATCCGCCCGACCGACTTCAACCGCTCGCCGGACAAGGTTCGCCGCTTCCTCGACGCCGACCAGCTGCGGCTTTACGACCTGATCTGGAAGCGCGGTATTGCCAGCCAGATGGCGTCTGCCGAGATCGAGCGTACGACCGTCGAGATCCTCGCCGACAACAAGGGCGACAAGGCAGGCCTTCGCGCCGTCGGATCCGTCATCCGCTTCGACGGCTTCATCGCCGCCTATACCGACCAGCGCGAAGAGGGCGAACCGGCCGAGGACGGCGACGACGAGGATGGCCGTCTGCCCGAGATCAATGCCCGCGAGGCTTTGGCCAAGCAGAAGGTCAATTCGAGCCAGCATTTCACCGAGCCGCCGCCGCGTTATTCGGAAGCCTCGCTGATCAAGAAGATGGAAGAGCTCGGCATCGGTCGTCCTTCCACCTATGCCGCGACGCTGAAGACGCTCAGCGACCGCGAATATGTCATCATGGACAAGCGCAAGCTGATCCCGCATTCGAAGGGTCGGCTGGTCACGGCCTTCCTCGAAAACTTCTTCACCAAATATGTCGAATACGACTTCACGGCGGACCTTGAAGAAAAGCTCGACAAGATCTCCGCTGGCGAACTGAACTGGAAGGACGTGCTGCGTGCGTTCTGGCAGGACTTCTTCGCCCAGATCGAAGACACCAAGGAGCTGCGCGTCACCAACGTGCTCGACGCCTTGAACGAGGCGCTCGCACCGCTGGTCTACCCCAAGCGGGAAGACGGGTCCGATCCGCGCATCTGTCAGGTCTGCGGCACGGGCAATCTCTCGCTGAAGCTCGGCAAATACGGTGCCTTTGTCGGCTGCTCGAACTATCCGGAATGCAACTTCACGCGGCAGCTTTCCTCCGAGGGCGGCGCTGAGGCCGAAGCAAACGGCAACAACGAACCGCGGGCCCTGGGCAAGGATCCGGTGACCGAGGAAGAAATCACGTTGCGCTCGGGGCGTTTCGGGCCTTACGTCCAGCGCGGCGACGGCAAGGAAGCCAAGCGCTCCTCGCTGCCGAAAGGCTGGGCGCCGGCCGATATCGACTTTGAGAAAGCCTTGTCGCTGCTGTCCCTGCCGCGTGACGTCGGCGCGCATCCGGAAACCGGCAAGATGATCTCGGCCGGGCTGGGTCGCTACGGACCTTTCGTGCTGCATGACGGCACCTATGCCAATCTCGAAGGCATTGAGGATGTTCTCTCGATCGGTCTCAACCGCGCCGTCACCGTGCTGGCCGAAAAGAAGGCCAATCCGGGTGGCCGTGGCCGCACGGCAGCGGTTGCTCTCAAGGAACTCGGCGACCATCCCGATGGTGGCGCGATGACCGTTCGTGAAGGCCGTTTTGGCCCCTATGTCAATTGGGGCAAGGTCAATGCCACCCTGCCGAAGGGCAAGGATCCGCAGGCGATCACCGTCGAGGAAGCGCTTGTTCTGATCGCCGAGCGCGCGGCCAAGGATGGCGGTGGCAAGGCCAAGGCGAAGAAGGCTCCGGCCAAGGCTGCCAAGGCAAAGTCGGAGGACGGTGCAGCGGCAAAGCCGAAGAAGGCAGCCGCCAAGCCGAAGGCGACAGCCGCCAAGAAAGCTCCGGCCAAGGCCGCTGCAAAGGCCAAAACAACGAAGAAGAGTGCGACTTGAGCAAGAGATTCCGCGACCCCTCCGATCTCCCCGGCTCCGGCAACCGCAAGAGCCGGCGTGCGGAAGGCGCGGCCAAGGCCAGGAGCGAGAACCCCACCGCCCTGATCCACGGGGAAGTTCCGCCGCGCGAAGTCCTGATGCAGTTCATCACCGACAATCCGGATCGCGCCTCCAAGCGCGAGATCGCGAAAGCCTTTGGTCTCAAGGGCGAGCAGCGCGTTGAGCTGAAGCAGGCGCTCAAGGATCTGGAAAACGACGGCCTCGTGCAGAAGAGCCGGAAGTCGCTGACAAGGCCTGGCGCCCTGCCCCCGGTCACGGTGCTCGACATCACCACCCGCGACAAGGACGGCGAGTTGATCGGCCGCCCGGCGGAATGGCCGGACGAAGCCGGTGCGGCACCCGCCGTGCTGATCCGGCAATCAAGTTCCGACCGCTCAAAGGGCAAGACTCCTGTCGGCGGCCTGGGCGATCGGGTGCTCGCCAAGATCTTCGCCAACAAGGACCGCACCGGCCCGGCCTACACCGCACGTGTGATCAAGATCCTCGACCGACATGTCGGCGCGGTCATGGGCGTGGTGCGCATGATGCCTGATGGCGGCGCGCGCCTCATGCCGATCGAGCGGCGCGGCGAGGAAATGCAGATCGACGCCACCGATATCGGTGACGCCAAGGACGGCGACCTCGTTGAAGTCGAAGTGGGTCGTGCTGCGCGCATGGGACTGACGCGGGCCAAGGTGCTCAACGTCGTCGGATCGGTTGCGTCGGAAAAGGCGATCTCGATGATCGCGATCCATGCGCATGGCATTCCGCATATCTTCCCGCAATCGGTGATATCCGAGGCCGAGGCGGCCGAGCCCGCCTCCATGTCGCATCGCGAGGATTGGCGCAGTCTGCCGTTGATCACGATCGACCCGCATGACGCCAAGGACCATGACGACGCCGTCTATGCCGAACTCGACCCGTCGCCTGACAATCCGGACGGCGTGATCGTGACGGTGGCGATCGCCGACGTTTCCTATTACATCCGGCCGAAATCGGCACTGGATCGGGAAGCGCTGAAGCGCGGTAATTCCGTCTATTTCCCTGATCGCGTCGTGCCCATGCTGCCCGAGCGCATTTCGAATGATCTCTGCTCGCTGCGCGAGGGTGTCGACCGGCCGGCGATTGCCGTGCGCATGGTCTTCTCGCATGAGGGGCGCAAGGCGAGCCATACCTTCCACCGCATCATGATGAAGAGCGCGGCCAAGCTGTCCTACCAGCAGGCGCAGGCGGCGATCGACGGCAAGACGGACGACAAGACAGGCCCGCTCTTGGAGCCGATCCTGAAGCCGCTCTGGCATGCCTATGAGGTCATGAAACGCGGACGCGACCGCCGCCAGCCGCTCGAACTCGACATGCCGGAGCGCAAGATCATCCTGAAGGAAGACGGGACGGTCGATCGCGTGCATGTTCCGGAACGCCTCGACGCGCACAAGCTGATCGAGGAGATGATGATCCAGGCGAACGTCTCGGCCGCCGAGACGCTGGAGAAGAAGCGCCAGGTGCTGATCTACCGGATTCACGACGCGCCGGCGCTCGCCAAGCAGGAAGTGCTGCGCGAATTCCTCGCCACGCTCGGCATGTCCCTGGTCAAGGGCGGTAACATGCGGTCCAATTCGTTTAATGGCATCCTTGCCAAGGCCCAGGACACCCCGCACCAGACCATCGTCAACGAGATGGTTCTGCGCAGCCAGAGCCAAGCGATCTACAGCCCCGACAATATCGGCCATTTCGGCCTCAACCTGATGAAGTATGCGCACTTCACCTCTCCGATCCGCCGGTATGCCGACCTCATCGTGCACAGGGCGCTGGTGGGGTCGCTGGGCCTGGGCGAAGGCGGGATCACGCCGGACGAGGAAGCGAGCCTCGAGGATATCGCAGCCGAGATCTCGACCTTCGAGCGCCGGGCGATGGCCGCCGAGCGTGACACCGTCAACCGACTGATCGCGCATCACCTTGCCGGGCGTATCGGCGATGAGTTCGAGGGCCAGATCCGGGGCGTGACGAAGTCCGGTCTGTTCGTCGCCCTGCCGCAATTTGGCGCAGATGGCTTTATCCCGGTTTCAACTCTGGGCCGGGATTACTATATCTACGACGAAGCGCATCAGGCCCTGACGGGCGAAAAGTCCGGGCTGGGTTATCAGCTGGGCGATACCGTCGAGGTCAAGCTGGTGGAGGCCGTGCCTCTTGCCGGTGCTCTGCGCTTTGAAATGCTGAGCGAGGGGCGCAAGATGCCAGCGGGTACGCGGTCCTTCCACAAAGCGGGACGGCGTGGCCAGAAACAGCCAGGCACACGTCCACCGCGCTCGCGACGTTGACACTTTCGCCCCGGAGGCAAACATGACCGCCAACCAGACCCATGTGACGATACAATACGGCGCAGTAGAGAAGACTGAGCGCCCGCTCGGCCGGTCGATCAAGCGCGGCATGCTGAACCAGTGCCCCGCCTGTGGCTCGGGCAAGCTCTTCCGCAGCTATCTGAAGGTCGTCGACAATTGTGCCGCCTGCGGCGAGGATTACCATCATCATAGGGCCGACGACCTGCCGGCCTATCTCGTCATCCTCATCCTCGGCCACGTGCTCGTCGGCGGCTTCATGGCGACAGACCTCGTCTTCGTGCTGCCGGCCTGGGTGCATTTCGCCATCTGGGCGCCGATCGGGGTCATTGCCTCGCTCCTTTGCCTGCAGCCCATCAAGGGCGGGGTCGTGGGCTTGCAGTGGGCGCTGCGGATGCACGGTTTCGGTGGAGAGAAGGACGACGTCGAGCCGTCCTGACGGCGGGCACGAGCCGACAAAAAGCCGTCACCTGACTTTGGTCGTTTACCGATAGGACTGAGATTTGCGGTACACCGTGATTCGCGGTGCCGGTGCCAAGCAACTTGACAGTCGGACCATTTCCAGTCTGAACATGCCGCGCCGATCATGGATGCCTCGGGAGCTCGTAAGCGAAAATGCCATTGACCATGCCGACATCTTGCCCGCAGCCGGCAGCTCTCTCATCCGAGGTCCGGTCGGTTCGCGAGGTTGCGGATGTCTGAGACCAATGGCCTGAACGGCCACCGCGAGGAAATCCACTGGCCCTCGCTGGTTGCGGCCATTTCGGCGATCTCCGCCGTCGGCATCGCCATCGGCCTTGGGCTGCCGCTGCTGAGCATCATCCTGGAAAAGCGCGGCATCTCCTCCACCCTCATTGGGCTCAATTCGGCCATGGCCGGCATTGCAGCCATGGCGGCAGCACCGGTCACTACCAAGCTTGCGCACAAACTCGGCGTCGTGCCGACCATGCTGTGGGCCGTCGTGCTCTCTGCCGTCAGCGCGGTCGGCTTCTACTATGCCACCGAATTCTGGATGTGGTTTCCGCTGCGCATCGTATTTCATGGCGCGACGACCACGCTCTTCATCCTCTCCGAATTCTGGATCAATGCGGCGGCTCCGTCGCGCAAGCGCGGCCTGGTCATGGGCATTTACGCCACCATGCTTGCCGTGGGCTTCGCCTGCGGCCCCCTGCTTTTTTCCGTGCTCGGGAGCGAAGGCCTCCTGCCCTTTGCAGTCGGTGCCGTCGCCATCCTCGCCGCTGCGATCCCGATCTACATAGCGCGCTACGAAAGCCCTGTTCTGGGTGACAAGCCCGAAATGCATTTCCTGCGCTACATATTCCTGGTGCCGACTGCGACGGTGGCCGTCTTTGTCTTCGGTGCGGTCGAGGCGGGCGGCTTGTCACTCTTCCCGATCTATGCGACCCGCAGCGGCTTTACCGAGACCCAGGCGGCGCTGCTGCTGACCGTGATGGGTATTGGCAACATGGTCTTCCAGATCCCGCTGGGGCTGCTCTCAGACCGCATGCGCGACAGGCGGCTGCTCTTGTCGATCCTCGCAGCCGTCGGCCTTGCCGGCTCGCTGACACTTCCCTGGCTCTCGGGTCACTGGCATCTGATGGCGATCGTGCTGCTGTTCTGGGGCGGCTGCGTCTCGGGTCTCTACACGGTGGGCTTGAGCCATCTCGGCTCGCGACTCACGGGCGCTGATCTCGCAGCTGCCAATGCCGCCTTCATTTTCTGCTATGCGGTGGGCACGGTTGCCGGTCCACAGGCGATCGGAGCTGCCATCGACATCACCGGCAATGACGGTTTTGCCTGGGCAATCGCTGGCTTCTTCGCCCTCTATGTGGTGCTTTCCCTGGGGCGCCTGCTTTTTAACCCGAAACGCACTTGACTTTTCGGGCGCGATTTGTAGTTTCGCGCCAGATTTGCCGTGGGCCTCGTTCGGTCGTCCACGGCTTCGTTTATTAGAGGCAGGACGACCATGGCCAAGGCTACAACCATCAAGATCAAGCTTCTGTCGACGGCTGACACGGGTTTCTTTTACGTAACCACGAAGAACAGCCGCACCATGACGGACAAGATGACGAAGACCAAGTATGACCCGGTTGCTAAGAAGCATGTCGAGTTCAAGGAAACCAAGATCAAGTAAGACTTGATCGAAGGCTTTTCAAAAAAGGCGTGCCGCTTGTTGCGGCGCGCCTTTTTCTTTTGCCCCGTTCACTGCCACTTGATTGCCAGGAGCCCGAACGAAAAACACCGGCTTCCTTGCGGAAACCGGTGTCTTTACAATAGGGGGTCGGCCGGCATGCAACACGGCACGAGGAACCGTTTTTGTTGTCGCATACCAACCGACCGACCCCACGACCCAGGAGATGCGGCGGACCTGAGCATCATGGGGTATCCAGAACCTCCTAAGAGGTCTTGTCTGCTGGGTGCAAGTTCTCCCAAGCAGAGACAAAAATCAACAGTTTATTAACCGCCAGACCTATCAGCGTGCGAATATGGTTAAATCACGAGGGGTTGAACTTGCCGCGGCGTCGCGATCGTCAGTACTACACACATTGAATCTTGAGATAACCGCCAGTCCATTCGAGTTGTTCTCAAGTCTAGTTTGCGAAAACCATAGCGACCGGGGCACTCAAACCTAGGTCATCCCCTCGCAGAAAACGCTAATATTCAGGTAAATACAAAACACAGTAAGCATGTCACGGAGGGGTGCTGCCAGCATCCGCCGCGTTTGGTGCAAGACTATTCTGGCCTCAGCGGATAAGTCGCTTTGTAACTGCTCAAAAAGGCAGCATGAATTGATCAAATCCATAGCTGGACTGGCAGACCAAAAAGCTGTGTAAATCTCCGTAGACAGCGCCGACCGCGACTGAAAGCACAGCATTTATTTGAAGGGCTGAGCTAAGCCGCAGCGGCGACGACGCGGTTGCGGCCGGAGTTTTTGGCCTCGTAGAGCGCACGGTCTGCCTGTTTCAAGAGCTGTTCCGGGGTTTCGATGCCCGGGCCGATCGTGGCAATGCCCATGGATGCGGTCAGCATCAACGGTGTCTCGCCCGTGCGGAGCTGGAATGGCCTTGCTTCAATCATGCCCCGCAGGCGCTCGGCCACGGTTGCGGCGACCTCGGCAGGGGTGTCCGGCATGACAAGGACGAACTCCTCGCCGCCGAAACGGCAGGCGAGATCGGCACCGCGCACCGTCGCACGGATCCGCCCGGCGAATTCCTTCAGCACTTCGTCGCCGGCATCGTGGCCGTAACCGTCATTCACCAGCTTGAAGCGGTCGATGTCGGTGATGCAGATCGTCAGTGGCCTACCCCGCACCTTGGCGCGTGCAAAGAGCGTGCGCAGCTGGGTGTCGAGATAGCGGCGATTGTGCAGGCCTGTCAGGCCGTCGGTGACCGCAAGCTCGATCGTCTGTCGCACGCTGTTGCGCAAACGATCATTGTAGCGCTTGCGGCGAACCTGGGTCAGGGCGCGCGCCACCAGTTCGTTGGGATCAAGTGGACGCACGATATAGTCGTTCACGCCGAGATCGAGGGCGCGAATAATCATCTGCTCATCGCCCTGTTCCGTGATCAACAGGATCGGGATGAAGCGGGTTCGCTCCAGTGACCGGATCTGCGAGCACAGGCGCAAGGGATCGTAGTCTTCGAGATTGCAGTTGACGATGATGAGGTCGAACGTGTTCTCCGCCGCCTCGAACACCGCAGCCTGCGGGTCGGACATGGCGAAGACTTCCGCTATCGGCTTCAGCGACTTGATGATGCGTTCCTGCGAGGCGGCGCGGCTGTCGACGAGCAGGACATGGGCCTGCTCCTCCAGACGGCCGTCCTGAAGCCGCAGAATGTCGTCCATGCCGGCCTGGCGGGTCGTGTCGTGGCGGATGCGCAGCTCGTCCGACAGTGTCTTCAGGCGCACGAGGCTTTTCACGCGCGAAATCAGCTGCAGGTCGTTGACAGGCTTGGTGAGGAAGTCGTCGGCACCGGCCTTCAGGCCGCGGACGCGATCCGAAGGCTGGTCGAGTGCGGTGACCATGACGACCGGGATATGGGCCGTGCGAGGATTGGACTTCAGCCGCTCGCAGACTTCAAAGCCGTCCATTTCCGGCATCATGATGTCGAGCAGGATCACATCGACCTGGGTGCGATCACAGATGTCGAGCGCATCGCGTCCGTTGCTCGCTGTCAGGACGTCGAAATATTCGGCCATCAGCCGCGCTTCGAGCAGCTTCACGTTGGCTGGAATATCGTCGACGACCAGAATGCGCGCAGTCATGTCCTGTAATCCTCACGCGTCCCCGAGATACGTCTTGATGGTCTCGATGAACTTCGGCACCGATATCGGCTTGGAGACGTAGGCCTCGCAGCCCCCTTGGCGAATGCGCTCCTCGTCGCCCTTCATGGCAAAGGCCGTGACGGCGATCACTGGAATGACATGCAGTTCCGGGTCGTCCTTCAGCCATTTGGTGACTTCGAGACCAGAGACCTCGGGAAGCTGGATATCCATCAGTATAAGATCCGGCTTGTGACGGCGTGCGAGATCCATCGCTTCCATGCCGTTGCGGGTCTGAACCGTTTCATAGCCGGATGCTTCGATCAGATCGCGGAAGAGCTTCATGTTGAGCTCGTTGTCTTCGACAATCATAACCTTTTTCGGCATTCACCCGGTCCTTTGTCCCGCGCGTTCAGGCAGCCCGGAACTGCGGGGCTGGCGCGAGTTGCATCTTCCGTCATCGAGCATGCTAGTGCTATTTGGTTTCGAAATCGGTAATTTGCCAGCATAAGAGGAAAAGACTTTATGAAAAACAGAGATATACCGCCGGGCGCCGAAGAGACGGCGGTGGCAGTGCTGGGCTGGCTGGCCAATGAACCCGAGATGCTGTCGCGCTTTCTATCGCTGTCCGGCATACAGCCCGGTCAATTGCGCGAGGCGGTGAACGATCCCGGCTTTCTGGCGGGGATGCTCGAATTCCTGATGCAGCATGAACCGACCCTGATGGCATTCTGCGCGGCAACCGAAACGAAACCCGAAACCGTGGTGGCGGCCTATCACCAGTATGTCCGCCCTGGCCTCGATTCTGGCGAATATTGATGCTGACGGATATCGACCACATCACTGTCCGGGATCGTCCGCTTGTTGTCTGCGACGTGGACGATGTGGTTCTGCAATTCGCCACCCCGTTTGAGGCGTTTCTGACGACCCGCGGCCATCGACTCCTGCCCCGCTCGTTCGAACTCACCGGTAACATCATCAACGGCGCAGACGAGAGCGTTCTGGAAGCACCTTTGGTGAAGGCGCTGATCGACGACTTCTTCATCGAGCAGGAACGCTGGCAAACGCCGTTTGCCGATGCGGTGGACAGCCTGCATGCGATCAGCGCCGACAGCGACCTCGTTTTCCTGACGGCGATGCCGCCACGCCATGCCGAAGTGCGACGACGGCTGCTTGACCAGTTGACGCTGACTTTCCCGATGATCGCGACGGAAGAAGCCAAAGGGCCGATGGTCGCAAAGCTGCATGGCGCAAGGCCCCTGCCCGTCGCCTTTGTCGACGACATGGTCCACAATCTCCACTCCGTCGGCGACCATGTGCCGGCCTGTCTGCTGGTCTACCTTCCGCCGCCGCTCGAGATCTTCCGCTTCGCACCCGATCCGCAGGAGACGGTCCGGCGTGTCAAGACCTGGCCTGAGGCATCCAAGCTCATTCGATCCCATTTCACGGGCTAAGGCCCTGCCGAGACACGGCTGACATCGTCGTGGCACTTGTCTTGGTCCGGCCCCGGGCCTATGGTGCAAATGTTCAACCTTTGTTCCTGCCATGACCCGCTCCGCCCCTGTTCATACCGGCTTCTGTCGCGACTGCCTGACCGGGCAGGCCGAGGGCCTGCGCCGGTGCCGTTCCTGCGGCAGCCCACGCCTCGTCTATCATCCGGAACTCTTCGACCTGTCGATCGCCCATATCGACTGTGACGCCTTCTATGCCTCGGTGGAGAAGCGGGACAATCCCGATCTCATCGACAAGCCCGTGATCATCGGCGGCGGCAAGCGTGGGGTCGTGTCCACTGCCTGCTACGTCGCGCGCATTCACGGCGTGCGTTCGGCCATGCCGATGTTCAAGGCGCTGGAGGCCTGTCCGCAGGCGGTGGTGATCCGGCCAGACATGGAGAAATATGTGCGTGTCGGTCGGCAGATCCGAAGCATGATGGAGGAGTTGACGCCGCTGGTGCAGCCGATCTCGATCGACGAGGCCTTTCTCGACCTACGCGGCACCGAACTCCTGCATCACGATCCGCCGGCACGGGTCCTTGCCCGTCTTGCAGCACGGATCGAGAAGGAAATCGGGATCACCGTTTCCGTCGGGCTTTCCTACTGCAAGTTTCTGGCCAAGGTCGCGTCCGACCTGCAGAAGCCGCGTGGCTTCTCCGTCATTGGCGAGGCCGAGGCGCTGTCCTTTCTCGCCGACAAGCCGGTGACCATGATCTGGGGCGTCGGCAAGGCCTTTGCCGCGACGCTGCAGGCGGATGGCATACGGACCATCGGCCAGCTGCAGGTGATGGACGAGTCCGAGCTGATGCGCCGCTACGGTGTGATGGGACAGCGGCTGGCGAGGCTTTCGCGCGGTATCGACGACCGCACGGTCCATCCGAACGATCCGGCCAAGAGCGTCTCGGCAGAGACGACCTTCTTCGACGACATCCACCGGCTCGACGATCTCGTGGTGCATCTGCGCGAACTTTCCGAAAAGGTGGCCTGGCGGCTGAAGCGGCACGAGATCGCCGGACAGACCGTCGTCCTGAAACTGAAAACCTCGGACTTCAAGCTGCGCACTCGAAACCGGCGGCTCGACGATCCGACGCAACTCGCCGACCGGATTTTCCGGACAGGCATGTCGCTGCTGGAGAAGGAGACCGACGGGACGAAGTTCCGGCTGATCGGGATCGGCGTGAGCGACCTTCAGGATCCGGCACTGGCCGATCCGCCCGATCTCGTCGACGTGCAGGCCGGGCGCCGGGCGGCGGCTGAAGCGGCGATGGACAAATTGCGCGACAAGTTCGGCAAGGGGACGGTCCAGACGGGCTATACCTTCCCGCCCAGGAGATAGTGGAACCGTGACGCAAGTGCCCGCCAGCAGAGACCCGAGCCGTCGTCCGACGCATCCGACCGCCCGGTTGCGGCTGTTGCGGATGACCGCCTCGCATCGGCGCATGCGGCACAACGACCTGATGCTTGGCGCAATCCTCGCTTTCGTCGCCGGCGCGATCAATGCCGGCGGCTTCCTGGCAATCGGACAGTATACATCGCATATGACGGGCATCGTCTCATCGATCGCCGACAATCTCGCACTCGGAGTTTTCGGACTGGTGGGCTCGGGCCTGGCGCTCCTGATGAGCTTCACGGTTGGCGCAGCCTGCTCGGCGATCCTCATCAACTGGGCGAGACGGCATGCCCGTCGCCAGCAATATGCCTATCCGCTGGCGCTCGAGTCCGGGCTGCTGATCGCCTTTGCCGGAATCGGCGCGGTCGCTCAGCCGGCTGCCACTGCGTCGGCGACCGCTCTGCTCCTGTGTTTCGTCATGGGGCTGCAGAATGCGACGATCACCAAGATTTCCGGCGCGCGCATCCGCACCACCCATCTGACGGGTATGATCACCGATATCGGGATCGAAACGGGCAAGCTCACCTATGGACTGGTCGCGCGACGTCTCGACCACCCGCCGATCGTGACGGATGTCCGGAAGCTCTCCATCCTCCTCCCGATCGTTGGCATGTTTTTTCTCGGCGGACTGATCGGCGCGCTGGGCTTCAAGCATCTCGGCCATGCCTTTTCGTTCCCGGTTGCGGCCCTGCTTCTCGCCGTCGCCTCCCCTCAGCTGCGCATGCGTCCAGAGTAGCCACAATGGGTACGGAAAGCTGGGGACACATGATCACAGCCGCGTGACGGCCTGCGGTCACCGATCCACTGCGAAACTTTTCTTAAACATCGTCGCATAGACTTCAGCAGCTTTGTCTCGCGTTCCAAGTGGTCGACCATGTTCCAGCGTTTCGCCCTCGCCTTCAGCCTTTCCCTTCTGGCCAGCACGGCGCTTGCCGCAGATGGCCCCCTGCAGATCTTCGTCTCCAAGACGGACCAGACGCTCACCGTCTATGATGGTGAAACGGTTGTCGCGACGACGAGGGTCTCGACCGGCAAGCCGGGGCACACGACGCCCTCCGGCATCTTCTCGATCCTGGAGAAGCGCAAATATCACGAGTCCAACCTCTATTCGAACGCGCCCATGCCCTTCATGCAGCGCCTGACATGGTCCGGCATCGCGCTGCATGAAGGCAAGGTTCCGAACCATCCGGCCTCGCATGGCTGCGTGCGCCTGCCAAACGGATTTGCCAAGTCGCTGTTCTCCATGACCGAGCGCGGGGCACATGTGATCATCACCGACGCTCCGGTGACGCCGCGCCAGGTGACGCATGCCAATCTCTTCACGCCGAGACTGCCGATCGACGACGGCGGGCTGCTGTCCGATGTCGAGCTGCGTCCGGGTCGCGTGGAAGCCAGCCTGAAGCCTGTGGAAGTGGCGATGAATTCCGTTCCGCCGCGCAGCGGGGCCGAAGCGAAGCTGACGATCGAGGAACCGCCACCGCTTCGAATCCTGATCACCCGACGTACGCAGCGCGACGTGGCAATGGACGTGCAGCGCCTCCTGAACAAGGCTGGCTTCGATGCAGGAATTCCAGACGGATTGCTGGGCTCGCGAACGATCGCGGCGATCAAGGCCTTCAAGGAGAAACACGCGGTCGAGAAGGATGGCGAGATCCTGTCGAAACCCTTCCTCGCCGCGCTCTACACCCAAGCCGGCGAAGACCATCCGCCGATGGGCCAGTTGATGATCCGACAGAAATTCCAGCCGCTGTTTTCTGCGACTGTCGACATCAAGGAACCGGAAAAGGCGCTGGGCACCCATTTCATCGAGGCGACCCACGTCGATCGGTTCAAGCGTCAGGCCGAGTGGCGGGGCGTGACACTGGACGACCATCTGGCTGCCGCGACCCAAAAGCGGCTCGGCATCACCACGCCAGCCGCGGATCGCGCCGTTTTCACGGCCGAGGCCGCACTCTCGCGCATCGTCATTCCGGACGACGTTCGCGCCCGCATCGAGACCATGCTGAGCGAGGGATCGTCGATCACCATTCAGGACACGGGCCTCGGCCCCGAGACCGGCGACGGAACGGACTTCATCACGGTGACGCGGCCGAAGCCGCGCGCCTGATCCTTACACCAGTTCCACGTCGAGAACGCCCGGCGTCGAGCGCATGGCGGCAGCGATTTCCGGAGAGATGCGGAAGCGTTCGGTGAGTTCGACCTCGATTTCGCGCTGCCCCTCGTCCTTGATGACGATGAAGGAGACGAGGCCGTCGCCCCTCGCGTTCAGGCGGGCGGCCACCGCGCGCAAGGGACCTGAGTCCCGGACATAGACGCGCATGGCCTTCTGCATGCGGATTGACTGCTCCTCCAGCGACTGGGCCGTCTGGACGCGCAGGCCGATGCCTTCGGGCCGCTCTTCGGCCTGGACCGTCAGGACCAGCGACTTTCCGGCCTCGAGCAGGTCGCGGTACTGGTTGAGCCCCTCCGAGAAGAGCACGGCTTCATACTGGCCGGACGCATCCGAGAAGGTGATGATGCCCATCTTGTTGCCGGTCCGGGTCTTGCGCTCCTGGCGGGAGATGACGGTGCCGGCGAGACGGCCGGCGGAGGCGCCCTGCTTCACGGCCATGGAGAAATCGGCAAAGTTCTGCACTCGCAGCTTGTCGAGCAGGTCTCTGTACGCATCGAGCGGATGGGCGGAGAGATAGAAGCCGAGCACCTGGAATTCACGCATCAGCTTTTCGGAGGAAAGCCAGGGTGTGTAGGGTGCAAAGGCGATACGTTCGGGGCCGCTCGCACCGCCGGAGCCGAACATGTCGGACTGGCCGCTGACAGCATTTTCCTGGGCGCGCTGGGCGTAACCCATGATGCGATCGATGCTACCGACGAGTTCGGCGCGGTCGCGGCCGAAGCAGTCGAAGGCGCCGGCAGCGATCAGGCTTTCGAAGACGCGGCGGTTGACCTGCTTGGGGTCAATCCGCAGGCAGAAATCCTCGATGCTCTCGAAGGGCGTCTCGCCCCTGACCTCGACGATGTGATCGACGGCACCTTCGCCGACACCCTTGAGGGCAGCGAGCGCGTAGTAGATGCGGTTGGGGCCAGTCTGGAAGTGCCGGTACGAGGTCTGCACCGACGGCGGCACGACCTCGATGCCGAGGCGGCCGGCATCCTGACGGAAATCGACCAGCTTTTCGGTGTTCGACATGTCGAGTGTCATCGACGCGGCCAAGAACTCGACCGGATAATGCGCCTTCATATAGGCGGTCTGGTAGGAGACGATGGCGTAGGCGGCGGCGTGGGACTTGTTGAAGCCGTAGTTGGCGAACTTGGCCAGCAGTTCGAAGATGTTGTTGGCCTGCGGCTTGGAGACGCCATTCTTCATCGCGCCGTCGACGAAACGAGCGGACTGCTGGTCCATCTCCGCCTTGATCTTCTTACCCATGGCGCGGCGCAGAAGGTCGGCTTCGCCGAGCGAATAACCCGACAGGACCTGCGCGATCTGCATGACCTGTTCCTGGTAGACGATAACGCCCTGGGTTTCCTTGAGCAGATAGTCGATCTTCGGATGGATGGAGGCGACTTCTTCTTCGCCGTGTTTGCGGGCGTTGTAGACCGGGATGTTCTCCATCGGGCCCGGGCGATAGAGCGCCACGAGCGCGATGATGTCCTCGATGCAGTCGGGGCGCATGCCGATGAGGGCCTTGCGCATGCCGGCACTTTCCACCTGGAACACGCCGACCGTTTCGCCGCGCGACAGCATCTCATAGGTCTTGACGTCATCGAGCGGAATGGCCGCGAGATCGACCTTATGGCCGCGCTGCTCCTGCACGAAATCGACGGCGGTCTTCAACACCGTGAGCGTCTTCAGGCCGAGGAAGTCGAACTTCACCAGGCCTGCCTGCTCGACCCATTTCATGTTGAACTGGGTGACCGGCATGTCGGAGCGCGGATCGCGATACATCGGCACCAGCTTCGACAGCGGACGGTCGCCGATGACGATACCGGCGGCGTGGGTCGAGGCGTGGCGATAGAGGCCCTCGATCTTCTGGGCGATTTCAAGCAGACGCGCAACGACCGGCTCTTCGGCTGCGGCCTCCTGCAGCTTGGGCTCCTCCTCGATCGCCTTGGAGAGTGGCGTCGGGTTGGCCGGATTGTTCGGCACCAGCTTGCAGATCTTATCGACCTGTCCATAAGACATTTCGAGCACGCGGCCGACGTCGCGGAGCGCCGCACGGGCCTGCAGCGATCCGAAGGTGATGATCTGCCCGACTTGCTCGCGGCCGTATTTCTTCTGCACGTAGCGGATGACCTCTTCGCGGCGCTCCTGGCAGAAGTCAATGTCGAAGTCGGGCATCGACACGCGTTCCGGATTGAGGAAGCGTTCGAACAGCAACGAGAAGCGCAGCGGGTCGACGTCAGTGATGGTCAGCGCATAAGCAACCAGCGAGCCCGCACCCGAACCACGGCCCGGGCCGACGGGAATGTCATGCTGCTTTGCCCATTTGATGAAGTCGGCAACGATCAGGAAGTAGCCGGGGAACTTCATGCGCTCGATGACCGAGAGCTCGAATTCCAGGCGGTCGCGATATTCCTTCTCTTCGTAGCCTGGCGCCATGCCGAGGGCAGCGAGACGATGATCGAGCCCCTCCTCCGCCTGGCGGCGCAATTCGAGCGATTCCTCGCGCTCGGCTTCTTCCGGATCGTCGCTGCCGCCAGTGAAGCGCGGCAGGATGGGCTTGCGGGTGTCGAGCACGAAGGAACAGCGACGGGCAATCTCGACCGAGTTTTCCAGCGCCTCCGGCAGATCGGCGAAGAGCTTCATCATGTCCGCCCGGCTCTTCAGATAGTGGTCCGGCGTGAGGCGGAAGCGGTCGTCGTTTGAGACGATGGCGTTGTGGGCCACGGCCATCAAGGCATCATGGGCGTCGTAGTCGTCACGCGCCGGGAAGAAGGCCTCGTTCGTTGCGACCAGCGGCAGGTCGTGCTCATAGGCAAGCTGGACCATACGGCGCTCATGGGTGCGATCATAATCGCCGTGGCGCTGCAGCTCGACATAGAGACGATCACCGAACAGGCGCTTCAAGGACAGAATGCGACTTTCCGCCTGCGCCTTGTGGCCATCCTTCAGCATACGGTCGACCGGCCCGCCACCTGCGCCCGTCAAGACAATCAAGCCTTCGGTCCCGCTCTCCTCGAACCAGGAAAGCTTGACGTGGGTCGGCTGTCCGGCATCGCCGCCGAGATAGGCCCGGCTCACGAGGTCGACGAGACGCTCGTAGCCGCCGGCATCCGATGCCAGGACCACCACGGCCGGCAGATCCGGCATGTGGCCATTACCGCCGCGTTTCTCGCCGGTGGAATCCTCCATGTCGATCGACAGCTGGCAGCCGATGATCGGCTGAATGCCATCGCCGAGCGCTTTCTGCGAGAATTCGAGCGCGACAAAAAGATTGTTGGTGTCGGTGACAGCAATCGCTGGCTGGTCGTCGGCGACAGCCTTGCCAAGGATCTTCTTCAGCGGCAGTGCGCCTTCGAGAAGCGAATAGGCGGAATGCACCCGCAGGTGCACGAAACCCGGGCCATTGCCCGTTACACCGGTCGTCTGGTCGTCGACGCTGTGTTCGCCCATACCGCTTCTTCCCTGACTGTCTGAATCGGTCGGGATTTTCGGCTTTTGCGGTTGCGAAGTCCAGAAAGAAGTCGTGCGGCAAAGCCTTCCTCATCAGCTTTGCCGCCCGGAGATTTCAGAGTGCCATCATCAGCAGGGTCATGCTGGATACGAACACGGCCATCGAGGCAAATGCAGCAACGTCACGAAGAATTTCGGTCATTTCTGTCTCCTTGTCCCTTTATGTTTTCATTTTGTTCTTCTCTTGTTCCAATGTCAACCCAAAAAAACCGTGCGCCTCGACGGAACAATTTCCGCCGAGGTTCAAGAAGGCACAAAGTTGGAAGGTGAAGTCAGACCTCGAATTCGACGACCTTGCCGTCCACCAGGGTCACGCAGCGGTCCATCCGCCGCGCTATGTCGTGATTGTGGGTCGCGATCATCGCCGAGAGGCCCGACTGGCGGACCAATGCTTCGAGGGCTGAGAAGACGTAGCTCGCGGTCTCGGGGTCGAGGTTGCCGGTGGGTTCGTCGGCGAGGAGAACCAGCGGCGCATTGGCAACGGCACGCGCGATCGCCACGCGCTGTTGCTCACCACCGGACAGTTCGGCCGGGCGGTGGTCGGCGCGATGGCCGACGCGCATATAGTCGAGGAGTTGCTTGGCCCGCTCGGCCGCTTCCGACTTGGACAAGCCGGCAATCAGCTGGGGCATCATCACGTTCTCCAGCGCGGAGAACTCCGGCAGGAGATGGTGGAACTGGTAGACGAAGCCGACCGACTTGCGGCGGATCGCCGTGCGCTCCTCATCGCCGAGATCCTGGCAGGCAACGCCGCCCACGGTCACTTCACCGCCATCGGGATGTTCCAGCAGGCCGGCAACATGCAGTAGCGTCGACTTGCCGGTGCCAGACGGTGCGACCAGAGCCACGGTCTCGCCCGTTCGCAGGGTGAAATCCGCACCTTTCAGGATCGAAAGCACAGTCTCGCCCTGGCCATAATGGCGATCGATGCCGGCAAGCGATAGAACCACGTCTTTTGCCATTGATATCGGCATCCTCATTCGTAACGCAGGGCCTGGACGGGATCCAGACGCGAGGCCCGCCAGGCCGGGAAGATGGTCGCCATGAAGGACAGGCTGAGCGCCATAACGACCACCGAGATCGTCTCGCTCATGTTCATGTCCGCCGGCAGCTGGCTCAGGAAGTAGAGCTCAGGATCGAAGAGTACGGTCCCCGAAACCCAGGAGAAGAACTGGCGAATGCTCTCGATGTTGAGACAGACGATGACGCCCAGCGCGACGCCGGCCATGGTGCCGACCGTGCCGATCGCTGCGCCCGTCATGAAGAAGATGCGCATGATCGCCCCGGATGTCGCGCCCATGGTGCGCAGGATGGCGATGTCGCTCGCCTTGTCCTTCACCAGCATGATGAGGCCGGAGATGATGTTGAGGGCGGCGACGAGAACGATCAGCGTCAGGATCATGAACATGACGTTCCGCTCGACCTGCAGCGCCGAGAAGAAGGTCTGGTTGCGCTGGCGCCAGTCGGTCAGGAAGATCTGGCGGCCGGCGGCTTCCTCGATCAACGGGCGCAGCTCGTCCACGGCATCCGGATCCGAGATGAAGAGCTCGATCGATTGGACGATGCCCTCGACGTTGAAATAGAGCTGCGATTCCTCGAGCGGCATATAGATGATCGAGGCGTCATATTCCGACATGCCGATCTCGAAGATGCCCGAGACGGGATAGGATTTGACGCGCGGGTTGACGCCGAGCGGTGTCACATCACCTTCGGGGGAGACGAGCGTGATCGTGTCGCCGGCAGAGAGGCCAAGCTGGGCGGCCATGCGAGAACCGATCAGAACGCCCTGCCCGGTGGCAAAGCCGACCATGTCGCCGGAGCGGATGTTGGACGAGACGACCGAGAGCTTGGTGAGATCATCCGGGCGGATGCCGCGCACCAGAGCGCCGGTGCCAGCACCCTCGCGGCCGGAGGCCAGCGTCTGGCCTTCGACCAGCGGCAGGGCCATGGTGACGCCGGGCACGGCCGCAAAGCGCTCGGCGAGACCGGCATAGTCGCTCAGGGGCTGGTCGACCGCCTGGACAATCATGTGACCGTTGATGCCGAGAATGCGCGAGACGAGTTCCGTGCGGAAGCCGTTCATCACGGCCATGACGATGATCAGCGTGGCGACGCCGAGCATGATGCCGATGAAGGAGAAGCCGGCGATCACGGAAATGAAGGCTTCCTTGCGCCGGGCGCGAAGGTAGCGCCAGGCCACCATCCGCTCGAATCCGGAAAAGGCACGCGCGGATGCTGCCTTGCCGGTTGCTGCCGTCTCGTTGCCAGCGGCCGTCGTCGCCATGGTCTCTCCTTGCCTCGGGATCACGGTCTCGATCACCCAACTCTCGTCGGCTGAAGCTTCTTATGCCTCAAGCCGTCAGCTTGTTGATCGCCGCTTCGATGGTCAGGGTCTCACGGGCGCCGGTCTTGCGGTCCTTTAGTTCAACCTCGCCTGCCGCGACGGCCCGCGGGCCGGCGATCACCTGAACCGGAACGCCAATCAGATCGGCGGTCGCGAACTTCGTACCGGCGCGATCGTCGGTATCGTCGTAGAGCACATCCTTGCCGGCGTTCTGCAGCGCGACATAGAGCCGATCGCAGGTGGTATCGCAGCCTTCGTCGCCCGGCTTCATGTTGATCACGACGGCATCGAACGGCGCGACCGAGGCCGGCCAGATGATTCCGTTGTCGTCATGCGAGGCTTCGATGATGGCGGGAACAAGGCGCGTCGGGCCAATGCCGTAGGAACCCATATGGACCAGGTGTTCCTTGCCGTCGGGGCCTTGAACCTTGGCGCCCATCGGCTCGGAATATTTCGTGCCGAAATAGAAGATGTGGCCGACCTCGATGCCGCGGGCAGACAGGCGGTCGCCGTCCGAAATCGCGTCGAAGGCTGCCTCGTCATGCATTTCCGACGTCGCGGCATAGACCGAGGTCCACTTGTCGAAGATCGCCTGCAGGCCATCCACGCTGTCAAAATCGGTGTCGGCGGACGGAATGTCGAAATCGACGAAGCTCTTGTGGCAGAAGACTTCCGATTCACCGGTATCGGCGAGAATGATGAATTCATGGCTGTGATTGCCGCCGATCGGGCCGGTGTCGGCGCGCATCGGAATGGCGCGCAGGCCAAGACGATCGAAGGTCCGCAAGTAAGCGACGAACATCTTGTTGTAGGAGTGGATGGCGTCGGCCTGGGTCAGGTCGAAGGAATAGGCATCCTTCATCAGGAATTCGCGCGAGCGCATGGTGCCGAAGCGCGGACGGATCTCGTCACGGAACTTCAGCTGGATATGGTAGAGATTGAGCGGCAGGCTCTTGTAGGACTTGACCGACGAACGGAAGATGTCGGTGATCATCTCTTCGTTGGTCGGGCCATAGAGCATGGGGCGGTCCTGCCGGTCGCGGATGCGCAGCATTTCCTTGCCGTAATCCTCGTAGCGACCGCTTTCCTGCCAGAGCTCGGCCGACTGGAGGGTCGGCATGGAGAGCTCGATGGCACCGGCGCGGTTCTGCTCTTCGCGGATGATGGCGTTGACCTTGTCGAGCACGCGCTTGCCGAGCGGCAGCCAGGAATAGATCCCCTGGCTCTGCTGGCGGATCATGCCCGTCCGCAGCATCAGGCGGTGGGAGACGATCTCGGCTTCCTTGGGATTTTCCTTCAGGATCGGCATGAAGTAGCGCGACAGACGCATAACGAATTCCAGATGGTTGTCGATTCCGCCAGACAAGGCGGAATCAGCGATTGAAACGGGTTGTCAGGAAGCGTTCATAGCCGGTTGGACATGAGAAGAAAACCCGCAAGCGCCGTTCGCCCTCCTCGCCCACAGAGGGATATCGCGTGCGACCGGCGACGAACAAAATCGCGTCGTATCCGGACGGACAAACGCTGCAAATCCGGTCATTCCATGACCTTCATACGACAAAAACGACATCAGAATTTTTTTTGGACAAGTGTAACAATTCTGCAAGATTCAGGGGTGACAACGACCATCGTTTGGGCTAGGTTCAGCCCATAAAAGAGGCAGGGAGTACAAATCTTTGCCACACTCGCGGTCAAGTCTTGGGAGGATCAGATCTCGGCGCGCTAGTTCGCAGCCCCTTAAATGGTGAAGGATCACGCGATGATTTGGAACAAGGTCTTTGGACCTTGTTTTTTTTTGCCTTGTTACATGATCTGCCGGGTTTGGCGCCCTAACAGCACCTTTCAAGGATCAACGCCCGGCATGATCACCGGCAGATCCTTGAAGCCGATGCCAAAATAGGTGCCGGCAACATACCAGGCGCCATAGATCAGCCCTGAGACAATTGTGGTGGTGAGGAAGATCCTGGCAGCGCGGAATCGGGTCGGGGCGCTTGCAACCGTTCCCGGCACGACATTCTGATCCTCGTCCTGGGTGCGCAGTCCGATCGGCAGGACGGCGAACAGGGTCAGCCACCAGATTACGAAATAAACCGCCAGTCCCGACAGGATCGCCATGATGTCTCGCTCCAGACTTGATCCGGCACGGGCTTATGCGCCCTCGCCGTTCGTCACCCTATAATCGCGGAAGACGGCCGGCACAAAGACAAAAGCGTCGCAGGGCACAATCCAGCTCGATCAACAAGATTTCAGCATTATGTGATGGCGCCGTCAGACCTGCTCGAGTTCGATCAGCGTGCCGAAGAAATCCTTCGGGTGTAGAAAGAGCACCGGCTTGCCATGGGCACCGATCTTCGGCTCACCGCTTCCGAGCACGCGGGCTCCGGTGGCCGCAAGCTGGTCACGGGCCGCCAGGATGTCGGTCACCTCGTAACAGATATGATGCATGCCGCCCGATGGGTTCTTGTCCAGGAAAGCTGCGATCGGCGAGGCCTCGCCCAGCGGCTCCAGAAGTTCAACCTTGGTATTTTCCAGTTCGACAAAAACAACGGTGACGCCATGCTCTGGCAGAGCCTGCGCCTGGGACACCTTGGCGCCAAGCGTGTCGCGGTAGCTCGCGGTTGCGGCCGCTAGATCGGGAACGGCAATGGCGATGTGGTTGACGCGGCCGAGCATGGCTTCCTCCTGACGTTGCGGGCAAAACTTAGGTCATCCCTGCCCGCGTCGTCCCTCAGACTTTGGTCAGGAACACGGTGACGATCGGCTTCTTGCCCCAGACCTCGTTGGCGGTCGAGCGTACTGCACGGCGGATGGCCTCGCGAACCGTCTCAAGATCCTTGCGGCGGCTGCGCGGAATGCTTTCGACGGCGCCGAGGACGGCGTCGTACAGCGTGTCCTCCATCAACTCGCCCTCGTGATCATACTCCGGCAGGCCGAAGGGGACGACATCGGGATCACCGAGGAAGTCCAAACGGCTGTCGAGTAGCACGCTGACGGCGACATGGCCAACATAGGATAGCTTCTTGCGGTCGGCGATGCCCATTTCCTCGATATCGCCGACGAGTCTGCCGTCCTTGTAGACGCGGCCGAAATGGGCCTGGTCGATGACTTCGGCCGGACCCGGTGCAATGCGCAGCATGTCGCCATTGCGGACACGCGGCACCGTCGGAATGCCGGCCTGCAGCGCCAGATCCTTCTGGGCGACAAGGTGGGCTGCCTCTCCATGCACGGGCACCAGCATTTGGGGGCGAGTCCACTGGTACATCTGCAAGAGTTCATTGCGACGCGGGTGACCCGAGACGTGCACGAGGGCTTCACTGTCGGTAATGATGTGCACACCCTGTTCGATCAGGCCATTCTTGATCTCAAGGATCGCCTTTTCGTTGCCGGGAATGGCGCGCGACGAGAAGACGACGGTGTCGCCTGCGGTGAGCGCCACATTGCGCATCTCGTCTCGCGAAAGCTTGGCAAGTGCTGCACGCGCCTCACCCTGGCTGCCCGTCAGTATGACGACGACCTTGTTGCGCGGGATGAAACCGTATTCGTCTTCGGCGATAAAGGGACGGATGCCCTCCATGATGCCAATGTCCTGAGCCACATTCGTTACGCGCTTCAGTGAACTACCGAGCAGCAGTACTTCGCGGCCGGCCGCTTCGGCCGCCTGGGCGATCGAGCGGATACGCCCGACATTGGAGGAAAAGGTGGTAATGGCCACCCGGCCTTCGGCTGCCTCGATGATGTTCTGCAGCCCCTTGGAGACTTCCTCCTCGGAGGGAGAGACACCGTCACGCAGTGCATTGGTCGAATCGCAGAGCAGTGCGAGGACGCCCTCGTCGCCGACTGCGCGGAAGCGGGCTTCATCGGTCAGTGGCCCGAGCGAAGGATTGTGATCGATCTTCCAGTCGCCGGTGTGCACGACATTGCCGAGCGGCGTGCGGATGACGAGCGACATGGGCTCGGGGATCGAGTGATTGACGCCAATGGCTTCGATTTCGAAGGGGCCGACATTGATCCGGTCGCCCTGCTTGAACGGCGTGATCGGGATCTCGGCGCGCGAGCCTTCATAGTCGCGCTTGGCTTCCAGCATGCCGGCGGTGAAACGCGAGGCATAGACGGGCACATTCAGACCCGGCCAGAGGTCGTTCAGAGCGCCGTAGTGGTCTTCGTGGGCATGAGTGATGATAATGCCCTTGAGGTTCTTCTTCTGCTTCTTGATGAATTCGATGTCGGGCAGCACGAGATCGACGCCGGGAAGTTCCGGACCGGCGAAAGTGACGCCGCAGTCGACCATGATCCATTGGCGATTGGACGGCGGGCCATAGCCGTACAATGCGAGGTTCATGCCGATTTCGCCCACGCCGCCCAGCGGCAGGAAAACCAGTTCGTCGTTCTTGGCCATTCTTCTTTCCGATCCAGTCTACCCGAAAAACACATCTCCGGCGGCAACCGACATCATTCCGTCGGGGCCCCGGTCGAGCAACAAAATTCCCTTATCATCGATTCCGGAAAAGATACCGGAAATCGAGCGATCCGGCAGGTTCACCGTAATTTTCTCACCGATCCCGCAGGCGACACCGCGCCAGCGGCGCACGATCTCGGCAATACCCCTGCCCTCGTCCCAGACCGAAAGCGCCTCGGCCATCTCGACAAAGAGGCGGGCAAAAAATTCGGGCGGTGACATCGACACGCCCTGATCGGCGAGCGAGGTGACCGGGTAGAGCGTCAGATCCGGGCGGTGCGCCAGGTTGATACCGATGCCGATCGCGAGCGCCATGCGTCCATCGGCGACGCGTTCCGCTTCCAGCAGGATGCCTGAAGTCTTCTTGCGGCCGATCAACACGTCGTTGGGCCACTTGATCTCGACAGGTTCACCGCCCAGCGGCATGACCGATTGGACGGCGGCATGGACGGCAAGCGCAACAGCGAGCGGGAGCGAGCCGAGCTGCTCGGTGGGTGCGGGATCGATCAGCAGCAGGGTCGAATAAAGATTGCCGCGTTCCGACACCCAGGGACGGCCGCGACGACCGCGGCCGCCGGTCTGACGTTCAGCCGTCAGCCAGAGAAAACCGGAATCGCCCGCGCGAGCGCGGGCGAATGCTTCCGTATTGGTGGACGAGACTTCGTCTAAGGCTTCGTGCCGGAAATCGTCGAGAGAAATCCGGCGCGGTCTTCCGAGGCTGGTCAATTAAACAACGTCTTTGCAGCTGCTTCCGCAGCGGTGCCAAGCGGGCCGCCGAAGAGGACGTAACCGACCACGAAGAGACCGGACAGACCGAAGACGAGACGCAGTTCGACGGAGGTGCGGGCGAATTCGCCCTTGGCTTCGTCGAACCACATGACCTTGATGATGCGCAGATAGTAGTAGGCGCCGATGACCGAGGCGAGAACGCCGATAATGGCGAGCGCGTAAAGCTTGGCTTCGATGGCGGCGACGAAGACGAAGTACTTGGCGAAGAAGCCGGCGAGCGGCGGAATGCCAGCGAGCGAGAACATCAGCGCAGTCAGCACGAAGGCCATAAAGGGACGCGTGGTCGACAGGCCGGCGAGATCGTCGATGTTCTCGACATTGCCACCTTCCTTCTGACGCATCGCCATGATGCAGGCAAACGTGCCGAGCGTCATCACCAGGTAGATCATCATGTAGATCAGAACGCCAGCGACGCCGGTGTCATTGCCGGCGGCAAGACCGACCAGCGCGTAACCCATGTGACCAATCGAGGAATAGGCCATCAGTCGCTTGATATTCCTCTGGCCGATGGCCGCGACCGAACCGAGCACCATGGAGGCGATCGAGATGAATACGACGATCTGCTGCCATTCGGCAAAGATCGGCAGGAAGGCGTCGATGACGATGCGCACGAATATGGCCATGGCGCCGACCTTCGGGGCCGCTGCCAGGAAGGCGGTTACCGGGGTCGGCGCGCCTTCGTAAACATCCGGCGTCCACATGTGGAACGGAACGGCGGAGATCTTGAACGCCAGGCCTGCAAGCACGAAGACGAGACCGAAGATCAGGCCGAGTGACGGTTCGCCAGCGGAGAGAACGGCAGCGATTTCGTCAAAGCCGATATTGCCGGTGAAGCCGTAAACCAGCGACATGCCGTAGAGCAGCATGCCCGAGGAAAGTGCACCGAGCACGAAGTACTTGAGGCCGGCTTCCGTCGAGCGCAGGCTGTCACGGTTGATGGCGGCAACGACGTAGAGCGCAAGCGACATCAGTTCGAGGCCGAGATAGAGGGCGATCAGGTCGTTGGCCGAGATCAGCAGCATGACGCCGAGCGTGGCAAGCACCAGCAGGACCGGAAACTCGAACTTGTCCAGGTGGTCGAAGCGAGCGTGGCCGACCGCCATGATCATCGCCGTCACCGAACCGATGAGCGCAAGGATCTTCATGAACTTGGCATAGCCGTCGGCGACGTAGGCACCGTTGAAGGCTTCGCCTTCGGCGCCCGAGAAGACCAGCCAGGCGCCGGAGAAGATCAGGAGCGCGATCGCGAGCCCGGTGACGACACTGTTCGACTTATCGCCCGAAAACACGCCGATCATGAGCAGCACCATGGCGCCCACGGCCAGGATCAGTTCCGGCGTGACCAGATGCAGGCTAGCAATGAGAGTTTCAACGGTCATGTCCAAAGGATCCTGTCGTCAGTTCGCAATCAGCGCCAGGGACTGGGCTGCTTGCAAGGCTGCGGAGTAGTTGTTCACCAGGTTGTCGACGGAAGCTGCGGTCGCATCGAGGATGGGAGCCGGATAGACACCGAAGAAGATGGTGAGTGCGATCAGCGGGTAAAGGACGAGCTTTTCGCGGGCGGAGAGATCGAGCATAGCCTTCAGGCTCTCCTTCTCAAGCGCACCGAAGACGACCCGGCGGTAGAGCCAGAGTGCGTAAGCCGCCGAGAGGATGACGCCGGTTGCGGCAAAGAGCGCGACCCAGGTGTTGACGCGGAAGACGCCGATCAGGGTGAGGAATTCACCAACGAAGCCAGAGGTGCCCGGCAAGCCGACATTGGCCATGGTGAAGACCATGAAGGCGAGCGCATATTTCGGCATATTGTTCACGAGGCCGCCATAGGCCGCGATTTCGCGGGTATGGAGACGGTCGTAGATCACGCCGACACAGAGGAAGAGCGCGCCGGAGACGAAGCCATGGCTGATCATCTGGAAGATCGCACCCTGCACGCCCTGCTGGTTGGCGGCAAAGATACCCATGGTGACGTAGCCCATATGGGCGACGGAGGAATAGGCGATCAACTTCTTGATATCTTCCTGCATCATCGCGACCAGCGAGGTGTAGATGATCGCAATAACCGACAGCGTGAAGACGAAGGGCGCGAAGAAGTCGGACGCCAGCGGGAACATCGGCAGCGAGAAACGTAGGAAGCCGTAGCCGCCAAGCTTGAGCAGGATGCCCGCCAGGATCACGGAACCCGCGGTCGGCGCCTGAACGTGAGCATCCGGCAGCCAGGTATGAACAGGCCACATCGGCATCTTTACCGCGAATGAGGCGAAGAAGGCGAGCCACAGCCAGGTCTGCATTTCCGGCGGGAAGTCGTGCTGCAGAAGCGCTGCGATATCGGTCGTGCCGGCATCCCAGTACATGGCCATGATGGCGAGCAGCATCAGCACCGAGCCGAGCAGCGTGTAGAGGAAGAACTTGTAGGATGCGTAGACGCGGTCCTTGCCACCCCAAACGCCGATGATGATGAACATCGGAATGAGGCCGGCTTCGAAGAAGACGTAGAAGAGCACGATGTCTAGCGACACGAAGACGCCGATCATCAGGGTCTCGAGGACCAGGAATGCAATCATGTATTCCTTCAGGCGCTTCTCGACAGAATTCCAGCTGGCGAGAATGCAGAAGGGCATGAGCAGCGTCGTCAGGATGACGAACAGCATCGAGATGCCGTCGACACCGACATGGTAGGAAATGCCGGTCCCGAGCCAGGCATGCTTCTCCACCATCTGGAATCCGACATTCGAATTGTCGAAGTTGATCCAGATGAAGAGCGACACGACGAAGGTGAAGACCGTCGTCAGAAGCGCGACGTTCAGGATGTTGCGGCGGCCGAGAGAGGTGTCACCACGGGTCAGCAGCAGCAGAGCCACGCCGACCAGAGGCAGGAAGGTGACCGTCGAGAGAATGGGCCAATCGGTCATCAGAGGGAGCTCCCGAGCATCATCCAGGTAACGAGGGCCGCAATGCCGATGAGCATCGCGAAGGCATAGTGGTAGAGGTAGCCGGACTGCAGGCGAACGACCCGCTGGGTCAGGCCGCCGACGGCCGAAGCAACACCGTTCGGGCCGTAGGCGTCGATGGTGGCAACGTCACCCTTCTTCCAGAGGAAGCGGCCGAGCGCCTTGGCGGAGCGAACGAAGAGGAAGTCGTACAGCTCGTCGAAGTACCACTTGTTGAGCAGGAACTGGTAGAGCATCCACTGCTGTTCGGCGAGCTTCTTCGGCGCCGAAGGGTTCTTGATATACATGTACCAGGCGGTGACGAAACCGAGGGCCATGGCGAAGAAGGGGCTCCACTTCACCCACAGCGGAACGTGGTGGAACTCTTCGAGGATCTGGTTGTCGGGAAGCGTGAAGAGCGCGCCTTTCCAGAATTCGACATAGTGGTGACCGAAGAAGTAGTCGTGGAAGATCACGCCAGCGAAGATCGCGCCGATGCCGAGCAAGAGCAGCGGCAGCAGCATGACCATCGGCGATTCGTGAACGTGGTGCATGACATCGGCGGAAGCGCGCGGCTTGCCGAAGAAGGTCATGAAGGCCAGGCGCCACGAGTAGAAGCTGGTAAAGAGAGCAGCAATCACGAGCAAGGTAAAGGCGAAGACGCCGACCGAGCTGTGCGATGCATAGGCCGATTCGATGATGGCATCCTTCGAGAAGAAGCCGGCAAAGCCGATGATCGTGCCAGGGATACCGACGCCGGTCAGCGCGAGCGTGCCAATGGTCATCGCCCAGAAGGTATAGGGGATGTGCTTGCGCAGGCCGCCCATGTAGCGCATGTCCTGCTCGCCATCGACGGCGTGGATGACGGAACCTGCGCCCAAGAACAGGAGCGCCTTGAAGAAGGCGTGCGTGAAGAGGTGGAAGACGGCCGCGCCGTAGGCGCCGACACCGAGCGCCACGAACATGTAACCGAGCTGCGAGCAGGTCGAATAGGCGATGACGCGCTTGATGTCGTTCTGCACGAGGCCGACGGTCGCGGCAAAGAAGGCCGTGATCGCACCGACAATGGTGACGATAACAAGGGCATCCGGCGACAGTTCGAAGACCGGCGACATGCGGGCGACGAGGAAGACGCCGGCGGTGACCATGGTTGCGGCGTGAATGAGCGCCGAAACCGGGGTCGGGCCTTCCATGGCGTCCGGCAGCCAGGTGTGCAGCAGGAACTGCGCAGACTTACCCATCGCGCCCATGAAGAGCAGCAGGCAGGCGCCGGTCAGCGCATGGCTACGGTCGAGCTGCATGCCGAAGAGGTTGAGTACCACTTCCGGCGAAGCTGCGGGATCGGTCGGAAGATAGGACTGTGCCGAGGCAAAGATCGTCTCGAGGTTGATCGAGCCAAACATCACGAAGAGCGCGGAAATGCCGAGGATGAAACCGAAGTCACCGACGCGGTTGACGATGAAGGCCTTCATGGCGGCAGCCGAAGCCGACGGCTTCTTGTACCAGAAGCCGATCAGCAGGTAGGACGCCAAGCCCACGCCTTCCCAGCCGAAGAACATCTGCAGCAGATTGTCCGACGTGATGAGCATGAGCATCGCGAAGGTGAAGAGCGACAGATAAGCAAAGAAACGCGGCCGATGCGGGTCGTGGTGCATGTAGCCGATCGAGTAGAGGTGCACGAGGCACGACACCGAGTTGACGACGACGAACATGACGGCCGTCAGCGTGTCGATGCGGAAGGCCCACTCGACGTCGATGCCGCCGGACTGGATCCACCGCAGCACGGGTACCTTGATGACCTCGTGGGCCTCATGGCTCATGGCGACGTTGAAGAAGACGATCCACGAGAGGACCGCGACAATGATCATCAGACCGGTGGTGATGTATTCCGACGCCTTGGCGCCGATCTGGCGGCCGAAAAGGCCGGCAATCAGGAAGCCGATCAGGGGGAGAAAGACGATAGCCTTGTAGATCATGACCCGATCAGCCCTTCATCATGTTGACGTCTTCGACGGCGATCGAGCCGCGATTACGATAGAAGACCACCAGGATCGCGAGGCCGATTGCGGCTTCTGCCGCCGCCACCGTCAGGATGAACAGCGCAAAAACCTGGCCGACGAGATCGCCGAGGAAGCTCGAAAAGGCCACCATGTTGATGTTCACAGCGAGCAGGATCAGTTCGACCGACATCAGAATGACGATGATGTTCTTGCGGTTCAGGAAGATGCCGAAGACCCCGAGAGTGAAGAGGATGGCACTGACCGTGAGGTAGTGGGAAAGACCGATTTCCATTTTTCTGTTCCTTGACCTCTTGCTCGGCTCAGACGCCCTGGCCCGGCTTGACCTTGACCACCTTGACGGCAGTCTCGGGCGTGCGGGCGACCTGGGCGGAAATGTCCTGGCGCTTAATGTTGGTGCGGTGGCGCAGTGTCAGCACGATCGCGCCGATCATGGCGACGAACAGGACGAGGCCCGCGATCTGGAAGAAGAAGACGTAATCCGTGTAGAGCACGTCGCCGAGCGCCTGGGTGTTCTGGCGGTCCACGACTGCCGGGATTGGCTGGGTGATCGCATTCAGTGCTTCCGGGCTAATCGTGGTACCGCCGATGACAACGACGAGCTCGACCGCAACGATAAGACCGATCAGAGCGCCGATGGGTGCGTATCTCGCCGCCCCTGCCCTCAGCTCCGTGAAGTCGATGTCGAGCATCATCACGACGAAGAGGAAGAGAACCGCGACCGCGCCGACATAGACGACGAGCAGGATCATCGCCAGGAACTCAGCTCCGGTCAGAAGCAGAAGGCCCGATGCGTTGATGAAGGTCAGAATGAGGAACAGGACCGAATGGACCGGATTCCGAGCCGATATCACCATGAAGGCCGAAGCCACCGCGACAAAGGCGAAGAGATAGAAAAAGAGAGCCTGAAGACCCATGTTGGTGCCTTTTCATCTTCCCCCGGACGAGGGCCCTGCCCCGCCGCCCGATAAGGCGTGACCGATATCCCCATCGGCACGCCCGTTACAAATTTCAAGTTTGCCCCGGCGAAGCCCCGCGCTCCGCCCAAGACGATCGACCCCTAAGGGATCAGCGATAGGGCGAGTCGATCGCGATATTGCGCGCGATTTCACGTTCCCAGCGGTCGCCGTTGTCGAGCAGGCGAGCCTTGTCGAAGTAGAGCTCTTCACGGGTCTCGGTGGCGAACTCGAAGTTCGGTCCCTCGACGATCGCGTCGACCGGGCAGGCTTCCTGGCAGAAGCCGCAATAAATGCACTTCACCATGTCGATGTCGTAACGCACCGTGCGGCGGGTGCCGTCATTGCGGCGCGGGCCAGCCTCGATGGTGATGGCCTGGGCAGGACAGATCGCCTCGCAGAGCTTGCAGGCGATGCAGCGCTCTTCGCCGTTTGGATAACGGCGCAGCGCATGCTCGCCCCGGAAGCGCGGCGAAACCGGGCCCTTCTCGAACGGATAGTTAATCGTCGCCTTCTGCTTGAAGAAGTAGCGCATCGACAGAAAGAAGGCGCCGACAAACTCCTTCAGGAAGATCGAATTGATAGCCTGTGTCAGAGCAGCCATCTTGTTCTCCTAATCAGCGAAGTGTCCGGGCGGGCGTCATCACGCCCAACCCATCAGCTTCAGCACGAATGCAGTAATGATGACCATGGCGAGCGAGATCGGAAGGAAGACCTTCCAGCCGAGACGCATCAGCTGGTCATAGCGGTAGCGCGGAACAAAGGCCTTCACCATGGCGAACATGAAGAAGACCATGGATGCCTTCAGCACGAACCAGATGATGCCCGGGACCCAGTTGAGGAACCAGACGTCGACCGGCGGCAGCCAGCCTCCGAGGAAGAGGATCGTGGTCAGCGAGCACATCAGCACGATGGCTGCATATTCGCCGAGCATGAACATCATGTACGGGGTCGAGCCATATTCGACCATGAAGCCGGCGACGAGTTCGGATTCGGCTTCCGGAAGGTCGAAGGGCGGGCGGTTGGTTTCTGCCAGTGCCGAGATGAAAAAGATCACGAACATCGGGAAGAGCGCCAGCCAGTGCCAGTCGAGGAAGGAGGCAGGCAGACCCATCATCGTGCCGAGGCCGTCGTTCTGCGACAGGACGATGTCAGTCAGGTTCAGCGAACCGACGCAGAGCAAGACGGTGACGATGACGAAACCCATCGAGACTTCGTAGGAGACCATTTGCGCTGCCGAGCGGAGCGCGCCGAGGAAGGGATATTTCGAGTTCGACGCCCAGCCACCCATAATGATGCCGTAGACTTCGAGCGAGGAGACCGCGAAGACGAAAAGGATGCCGACATTGATGTTGGCGATCACCCATCCGGAGTTGACCGGGATGACGGCCCAGGTTGCGAGCGCCAGCGTCACGGCAACCAGTGGCGCCAGCAGGAACACGCCCTTGTTGGCGCCTGCCGGAATGACCGGTTCCTTGAAGACGAACTTCAAAAGGTCGGCGAAGGACTGGAAGAGACCCCAGGGGCCGACGACGTTCGGGCCGCGACGCAGCTGAACCGCTGCCCAGATCTTGCGGTCTGCGAGCAGGATGTAGGCGATGAACACCAGAAGGCAGACGAGCAGCAGCAGGGACTGCCCGATCATGATGGCCGCCGGCCACACATAGGTGGAAACGAAATTATCCATGGTCCCCTGCCCTTACTCTGCCGCGGCCTTGAAATTGTTGCGGGCCAATGCCGAGCACTCTGCCATGACGGCCGAAGCGCGTGCGATCGGGTTCGTCAAATAGAAGTCTTTGACCGGCGACGCAAACAGAGACTTGCCCATCTTCCCGGGTTTTTTCGCCAGTGCAGCAATATCGGCCGATGCGCCGGCTGCGATCTCGTCGATCTCGGCAAAATGCGGGTAGGCTTCATAGAGCTGGCCACGCAGCTGCGACAGCGAATCGAAGGGCAGTTTCTTGCCGAGCACGTCGGAGAGTGCACGCAGGATCGCCCAGTCTTCGCGGGCCTCGCCCGGCGCGAAGCCGGCGCGGTTGCCCATCTGGACGCGGCCTTCGGTGTTGACCCAGGTGCCCGACTTCTCGGTATAGGTCGCGCCCGGCAGGATGACGTCGGCATAATGGGCGCCGTTGTCGCCGTGGCTGCCGATATAGACGACGCACTTGGCAGTCTTGGCGGAGAAATCGAGTTCGTCGGCGCCGAGCAGGAAGACGACGTCGAGCGAGGACAGCATCTGGCCGGCAGCGACTGCACCTTCGCCCGGGACGAAGCCGAGGTCGAGAGCGCCGACGCGGGAGGCGGCCGTGTGCAGGACGGAGAAGCCGTTCCACTCATCGGTGATGGCGCCGACATCGTTGGCGAGCTTGGCGGCGTTTGCCAGAACGCTCTTACCGTCTGCACCCGTCAGCGCGCCCTGGCCGATGATGATCATCGGGTTCTTGGCGGCCTTCAGCGCTTCAGCAAAGTTGTTCTTGCCGGAGACGAGTTCGGACAGGGTTTCCGTGCCGGCGCCGAGATATTCGTAAGGGTAACGCAGGTCGCCGCCTTCGCCGATCACGCCGATCGGCAGGCCGCCACGGCGCCAGCGCTTGCGGATGCGGGCGTTGAGAACGGCAGCTTCGTAACGCGGGTTGGCGCCGATGATGAGGATGGCGTCTGCTGCTTCGATGCCTTCGATGCCGGCATTGAAGACGTAGGTCGAGCGACCGAGCGACGGATCGAGTGCCGTCCCATCCTGGCGACAGTCGGTGTTCGATGACCCCAAAGCGTTGACGAGCGACTTCAGCGCGAAGATTTCTTCAACGGAAGCGAGGTCACCGGCGACAGCACCGATCCTGTCGGCGGAGGTCGAGGCGACTGCCGACTTGATGGCGGCAAAGGCTTCGGCCCAGCTCGCGGGCTGCAGGCGGCCATCCTTCTTCACATAGGGGCGGTCGAGACGCTGAGTCTTCAGGCCATCCCAGATGAAGCGTGTCTTGTCGGAGATCCACTCTTCGTTGATCTGCTCGTTGACGCGCGGCATGATGCGCATGACTTCGCGGCCGCGCGTGTCGACGCGGATGGCGGAACCCAGCGCGTCCATGACGTCTATCGATTCGGTCTTGTTCAGTTCCCAAGGACGGGCGGTGAAGGCGAAGGGCTTGGAGGTCAGCGCGCCGACCGGGCAGAGGTCGACGACATTGCCCTGAAGCTCGGACGTCATAGCCTGCTCGAGATAAGTCGTGATTTCGGCATCCTCGCCACGGCCAATCAGGCCGAGTTCAGCGATCCCTGCGACTTCGGTGGTGAAGCGGACGCAGCGCGTGCAGTGAATGCAGCGGTTCATCACGGTCTTGACCAGCGGTCCGATATACTTGTCTTCGACAGCGCGCTTGTTCTCGGTGTAGCGTGAGCTATCGATACCGAAGGCCATGGCCTGGTCCTGCAGGTCGCATTCTCCACCCTGGTCGCAGATCGGGCAATCCAGCGGGTGGTTGATCAGCAGGAATTCCATCACGCCTTCGCGGGCCTTCTTGACCATCGGCGTGTTGGTGAAGACTTCCGGCAGTTCGCCGTTCGGGCCACCACGGATGTCGCGCACGCCCATGGCACAGGAGGCTGCCGGCTTCGGCGGGCCACCCTTCACCTCGACGAGGCACATGCGGCAATTGCCGGCGACCGACAGCCGTTCATGGAAACAAAAGCGCGGAACCTCGGCGCCCGCTTCCTCGCACGCCTGCAACAGCGTGAAATGATCCGGAACCTCGATCTCTTTTCCGTCGATCTTCAGCTTAGTCATATTCGCCTTCCTGCCTCACGCTTCCGCGCATCCTGCCGTTGCATCTCTGCCGCGACTGGCAGCCTTCTCCGCATGGGGATCAAAGGCCACCCGATTTATCCCTCAAGCCCGGCGCATCGCCCCCGCGCGGCCGAACCGTAGTCTCACTTGCCTGACCGAGCCTTGCCGCCCGCCAATCGGCGCGCCTGCCCTGCCCAGTCGTCTCGCAGCACACGGCCATCGAGACCCAATTCCTTGTCCAGCGCGGCCAGCGCCTTTTCATCCATCGCCGCCAGGTCCTGGAAGCGGGAGATCCCCCTGCCCTTCAGAACCTGCTCAACCTTCGGGCCGACGCCGTCAATCTTCTTCAGATCGTCGGCTTTGCCGCTGGTCCTCTTCGGCTTCGGCGCCGGAGCGGCAGCTTCAACCTTGGCCGCGACCTTCGGCGTTGCCTCAGCCTTGGGTGCAGCCTCGGCTTTGGACGCAGCCTTGACCTTCGGCTTCGGCGTCACTGCAGCCTCGGGCACAGCCTTGGCCTTCGGCGCTGCGGCCTTTGCCTTCGGCGTGAGCTTCGGCTTTTCAACCTTCGTAGCCGCTGCCTTTGCAGGCGCCTTGGCCTTTGCTTTCGGCACGGCAGGCTTTGCGGCTTTCACCTTTGCACTTGCCTTGGGGGCAGGCGGCTCCGTTCGAGTGATCTCAACCGGAGCTTCCGTCTTCACTTCCGGCGCGGCGACCTTATCGGCTTCCGCTGCCTTGCGCTCTGCTTCCAGCTGCCGCGCGAGCTGGCCCGTCACGTCCATGGCGCCCTGAAGCGTACCAAGGAACAGCCTGCCCATCTGCGCCGCCATGCCCATACCGAAGGCGGTGGCAGCGGCCATGGCAGCCGCGGGGTTGGAGATGAAGTCTTCGAGCCCCTCGGGCGCGCGATCGTCCGAAGCCGGTTTGTCCGGCCCCTTCTTCCCGCCCTTGTCCGAAGAGCTCGTCATCTCCGTCGATCCTTATTCTGCCGCTTCCATGACCACCCCATGGGCGATCGCGTTGCGGGTGTACTGGTCGATGCGCTTTTCCATTTCCGGACGGAAATGCTTGATCAGGCCCTGGATCGGCCAAGCGGCCGCATCACCCAGCGCACAGATCGTGTGACCTTCGACCTGCTTCGTCACCTGGAAGAGCATGTCGATTTCACGCTTCTGGGCATTGCCCTTCACCATGCGTTCCATGACGCGCATCATCCAGCCGGTGCCTTCGCGGCACGGCGTGCACTGGCCGCAGCTCTCGTGCTTGTAGAAGGCAGACAGACGCCAGATGGCCTTCACGATGTCGGTCGACTTGTCCATGACGATGACGGCGGCAGTGCCGAGGCCGGAGCCCAGTTCGCGCAGACCATCATAGTCCATGATGGCGTCCTTCATCTGTGCGCCCGGAACGCAAGGCACCGAGGAGCCGCCGGGGATAACCGCGAGCAGGTTGTCCCAGCCACCGCGGATGCCGCCACAATGCTTTTCGATCAGCTCCTGGAAGGTGATCGACATGGCATCTTCGACCGTGCACGGCTTGTTGACGTGGCCGGAGATCGAGAAAAGCTTGGTGCCGGAATTGTTCGGACGACCGAAGCTCGAATACCAGGACGCACCGCGACGCAGGATGGTCGGCGCAACGGCGATCGATTCGACGTTGTTGACCGTGGTCGGGCAGCCGTAGAGCCCCATGTTGGCCGGGAACGGCGGCTTCAGACGCGGCTGGCCCTTTTTGCCTTCCAGGCTTTCCAGCAATGCAGTCTCTTCGCCGCAGATGTAAGCGCCTGCGCCGTGATGCACGACGATGTCGATGTCGTAGCCGAGCTTGTTGTTCTTGCCGAGCAGACCGTAGTCATAGCACTCGTCGATTGCGGCCTGCAGTGCTTCGCGCTCGCGCATGAACTCGCCGCGGACATAGATGAAGGCGTGATGCGCGTTCATGGCGAAGGAGGCGATGACGCAGCCTTCGATCAGCGTGTGCGGATCATGACGCATGATCTCGCGGTCCTTGCAGGTGCCGGGCTCCGACTCGTCGGCATTGACCACGAGGTAGTGCGGACGGCCGTCGCTCTCCTTCGGCATGAAGGACCACTTGAGACCGGTGGGGAAGCCTGCGCCGCCGCGACCGCGAAGACCGGAGGCCTTCATCTCATTGATGATCCAGTCCCGGCCCTTTTCGAGGATTTGCTTGGTACCGTCCCAGTGGCCACGCGACATCGCGCCCTTCAGGGACTTGTCCTTGAGGCCGTAGATATTCGTAAAGATGCGATCCTGATCTCTCAACATATCCTAACCTCTCAGCGCGGCTTCTTGCCGAAGACCTTGATGTATTCCGCTTCGCCGCCCTTGGCGAGCGCCTTGGCCTGCTTGACCCAGTCGTCTCGCTCGATACGGCCGGAGAACTTGAGATAGGTGTCGACCCACTCGCGCTCCGCCTTCTTCCACTTGGCGATCTGCTCGAACGTGTAGACGCCGAGACCATTCAGCGTCGCCTCGATCTTCGGACCCACGCCCGAGATCATCTTCAGGTCGTCAGGCGTTTCCGGGCGCTCGATGCCGGCAGGACGGTTCTTCTCGTCCATGACCGGAGCAGGAGCCGGCGCAACTTCCTTTTCGACCGGGCGTGCCGTGTCGGCATTGTCGCCCTTCTGCTTGACGTTCTCGGCTGCCGCCTTCTTGGCGGTTACCGGCGTCTTCAAGCTCTTGTCGGTTTCCGGCGCATCGGTCACGGGCTTTGCAGCGTTCGCCGGTGGCACGGAGGCCTCCTCGGCCTTCGCCGGTGCCGGTGCAGGCGTGTCGTTAAAACGGATCGGCTGAATGTCGTCGGTGAGCGTGGTCGGGGCACCGGCGGGCGCCGAGAAGATGCGGTCGACCTGCGGACCCGGCTTGATGTCGGAACCCTTGCCTGCGGCAAAACGGTCGATGATGTGCTCGAGCTGCGTCACCGTCAGATCTTCATAGGCATCCTTGAAGATCATCACCATCGGCGCATTGACGCAGGCGCCCTGACACTCGACCTCTTCCCAGGACAGCGTGCCCTCGGCATTGCGCTCGAAGGGCTCCGGATGGATCTTCGACTTGCAGACGTGAATGAGGTCTTCCGCGCCGCGCAGCATGCAGGGCGTGGTGCCACAGACCTGGATATGGGCGCGGGTGCCGACCGGCTTCAGCTGGAATTGTGTGTAGAAGGTCGCGACTTCGAGGACGCGGATGAAGGGCATGTCGAGCATCTCGCCGACATGCTCAATCGCGGCTTTCGTGACCCAGCCTTCCTGCTCCTGCGCCCGCATCAAGAGCGGGATCACCGCCGATTGCTGGCGGCCAGCCGGGTATTTGCGGATCGTTGCCTCAGCCCAGGCGATGTTTTCCGCATTGAAGGAAAACCCTGCGGGCTGGAATTGCTCTTCGGCTAGTCGACGAACGGACATACTTCCTCACGCCTTGTCTCAGTTTATGGAACCACACCGCGTATTCGTCACATTGGCGAATTCGCAGGCATAGGCCGATTTGTCTTTCTGGAGGAATACGAAAAGCTTCGAGCCAGTCCAGCTCGAGCTTTTGATCTCGTATCCGTCCTTGATCAGATTGGCCATCGACACTCCGTCCCCCGACGAGGTCACGCTGTTCTCCTGGGCCACCGCCTGGGTGGCACCGAGACAGATCAGCAATGCTGCGAGGGTCCTCGGCATCAGCGGTCTACTTCCCCGAACACGATGTCGAGCGAGCCGAGGATCGCCGAGACGTCGGCCAGCTGGTGGCCGCGGCACATGAAATCCATGGCCTGCAGATGCGCATAACCCGGCGCGCGGATCTTGCAGCGATAGGGCTTGTTGGTGCCGTCGGAGACGAGGAAGACGCCGAATTCGCCCTTGGGGGCTTCGACAGCGGCATAAACCTCACCGGCCGGCACGTGATAGCCTTCGGTATAGAGCTTGAAGTGGTGGATCAGGCCTTCCATCGACCGCTTCATCTCGCCACGCTTCGGCGGAACAACCTTGCCGTCGAGCGAGGAGACCGGGCCGGTCTTGGCATCGCCCAGCAGCCGGTTGACGCACTGCTTCATGATCTTCACCGACTCGCGCATTTCGAACATGCGGATCAGGTAACGGTCGTAGCAGTCGCCGTTCTTGCCGACCATGATGTCGAAGTCGAGATCGGCATAGCACTCGTAGGGCTGCGACTTGCGCAGATCCCAGGCAGCGCCCGAACCGCGGACCATGACGCCCGAGAAGCCCCAGGCCCAGCAGTCGTCGAGGCTGACGACGCCGATATCGACGTTGCGCTGCTTGAAGATGCGGTTGCCGGTGAGGAGGTCGTCGATGTCGTCGAGCTTTTCCGGGAACTGGTCGCACCACTTGCCGATGTCCTCGACCAGCTGGTGGGGCAGATCCTGGTGAACGCCACCGGGACGGATATAGGCGGCATGCATGCGCGAGCCGGAGGCGCGCTCATAGAAGACCATCAGCTTTTCACGCTCCTCGAAGCCCCAGAGCGGCGGCGTCAGCGCGCCAACGTCCATCGCCTGGGTCGTGACGTTGAGCAGATGCGACAGGATGCGACCGATTTCCGAGTAGAGAACGCGGATCAGCTGGCCGCGGATCGGGATTTCGATGCCGAGCAGCTTTTCGACGGCCAGCGAATAGGCATGCTCCTGGTTCATTGGCGCGACATAGTCGAGACGATCGAAATAGGGCAGCGCCTGCAGATAGGTCTTGGTCTCGATCAGCTTCTCGGTGCCGCGATGCAGAAGGCCAATATGCGGATCGACGCGCTCGACGATTTCACCGTCGAGTTCGAGCACGAGACGCAGAACGCCGTGCGCCGCGGGGTGCTGCGGGCCGAAGTTAATGTTGAAGTTGCGGACATTGTGTTCGTTCATGGTCTCTGCCCTTCCGCTCACTTGGCCGCTTTTTCATCGCCGGGCAGCACGTAATCCGTGCCTTCCCAGGGCGAGAGGAAGTCGAAATTGCGAAATTCCTGCTTGAGTTCGACCGGTTCGTAGACGACGCGCTTGGCACTATCATCGTAACGAACCTCGACGAAGCCGGTCGTGGGGAAGTCCTTGCGCAGCGGATGGCCCTCGAAACCGTAGTCGGTCAAGATGCGGCGCAGATCCGGGTGATCCGTGAACAGGATGCCGTACATGTCCCAAGCTTCGCGCTCGAACCAGTCGGCGCCAGGGAAGACCGGGCAGGCCGACGGAACTGGCTTGAACTCGCCGGTCGCGACCTTGATGCGGATGCGCAAGTTCTGACGCGGCGACAGGAGGTGGTAGACCACGTCGAAACGGTCTTCGCGCTTCGGATAGTCGACCCCGCAGATGTCGATCAGGTTGACGAAGCCACACTGGACGTCATCGCGCAGGAAGGTCAAAAGCGAAATCAGGTTTTCCGACTTCGCCGTCAGCGTCAGCTCGCCAAAATTGATTTCGCTCGACGCGATCAGCGCACCGCGCATTTCAGCGAGGTAGGAGGCAAGCTCGTTCAGGGCTTCACTCATGTTTTCAGTCCCTTCGCCTTACCGCTCGATCGTGCCCGTGCGCCGGATCTTCTTCTGCAGGAGCATCACGCCGTAAAGCAGAGCTTCTGCCGTGGGGGGACAGCCCGGCACGTAGATATCGACCGGCACGACGCGGTCGCAGCCGCGCACGACGGAATAGGAATAGTGATAGTAGCCGCCGCCATTGGCGCAGGAGCCCATCGAGATGACGTAACGCGGTTCCGGCATCTGGTCATAGACCTTGCGGAGTGCGGGCGCCATCTTGTTGGTCAGCGTGCCGGCGACGATCATCACGTCGGACTGACGCGGTGAGGCGCGCGGCGCAAAGCCGAAGCGCTCGGCGTCGTAGCGCGGCATCGACAGCTGCATCATTTCGACGGCGCAGCAGGCGAGACCGAAGGTCATCCACATCAGCGAACCGGTGCGAGCCCAGTTGATCAGCTCGTCGGTCGAGGTGACCAGAAAGCCCTTGTCGGCGAGCTCGTTGTTAATCTCGCCGAAGAAACGGTCGTCGCTGCCGATGGGCTTGCCCGTGTTGGGGTCAATGATGCCCTTGGCCTGAGGCGCCACCATCGTGGCGTCGGATTGGATCACTCCCATTCGAGCGCCCCCTTCTTCCATTCATAGATAAAGCCGACGGTGAGTACACCGAGGAAAACCATCATCGACCAGAAGCCGAACCAGCCGATTTCACCGAAAGACACTGCCCAGGGGAACAGGAAGGCGACTTCGAGGTCGAAGATGATGAAGAGGATCGACACCAGATAGAAGCGGATGTCGAACTTCATGCGCGCATCATCAAAGGCGTTGAAGCCGCACTCGTAGGCCGAAAGCTTTTCCGAATCGGGCGCCTTGTAAGCCACGGCAAACGGCGCCACGAGCAGCGCGATACCGATGATCAAGGATATGCCGATGAAGATGGCGATCGGAAGGTAAGAACCGAGCAGTTCAGTCATCATATCACCCTGCTTGTCTCGCATGCCGTGGGGCATCTAGGGCGGAGTCGACAAGCCGTAAAGAGAGTTGCAACGCGCCGTGGTTAGCGCAGGCAGCCACCCAGCGCAAGTCCAACCAAAGCCTTTTCACCCGATACCGAGCGCACCTTACCAGCGGGTAAAATATGTGTCTCGCGCAATCGCGCGTGCGGTGCAAAAAGTTGTGGTTGAGGTTTTCCGGAGAAGTGGAGAAGTGGCGCGAGTGACGGGGCTCGAACCCGCGACCTCCGGCGTGACAGGCCGGCACTCTAACCAACTGAGCTACACCCGCGCATTTCATGGGGTTGGTCCCATGTCTTCGCTGCCTTAAGCAGCATGCCCTGAAGGCTTTGGAATGGCGCGAGTGACGGGGCTCGAACCCGCGACCTCCGGCGTGACAGGCCGGCACTCTAACCAACTGAGCTACACCCGCGCATTTCCAAATCGGGGTTCAAGGCGATCCCCGTCGAGCGGCTTGCCGTTCGATGACCGGCTCTCTACGGGGTTCATTTGGAGGTGTCAAGCAGGTTTCAAGACAAAACCGTGACCGCCTGTTTTTTTGCTCAGCGCCCTCCCCCACACCTCCTTCTGGCATCTTCTTCGCGACAACGCGCCGCAGGCGGAAAACAAGGATTCTTGTCGGTTTTCCACATGGCGCGGCCAAGCCCCATGACAAAAAAACAAAAAATCTGCATAATCGCTCTTGCGGATTTTCCGCGATCCGCATAGATCACGGCCACCGACGCGGCGGACATGATCCGATCAGCGCCCGGGCGATTAGCTCAGTTGGTAGAGCGCCTCGTTTACACCGAGGATGTCGGCGGTTCGAGTCCGTCATCGCCCACCATTTTTCCAATTTGATTAAACCAAATCTGACGGACCTTGTTGCGTTACCGTTCACTGACGGTATGGACGCGATATGTGGGTTCCTGCGAGAATCAGGATAGGGCCAATCCGCTTCTTGAGGATTGAGTGCAAGGAATCACCGGTCCGTCCGATAGAGGCGGGCCGGCAGCGTTCCCTTTTGCCGTGATGAGCCAAGAAATTGAACAAGTTCGGTGGCCGCGCGAGAGCTGCCCCCCCTCTACGATCTACTCTGCATACTTTTTGGCGGTAGCCCGCAAGCGCTCGGTGAAATCGTAGATCTGGTCGAGACTGTCCACGATAACCCGCTCTTCGTTCTCACCATCGAAAAGACCGATGTATTTCACCGAGCGATTGAACCACAGCCGTGCCAAAGGCTTGCGGTTATTGTTGTCCACCAGGATACCGCAATATGATTTCTGATCCCGCATCACCACCCGCTTGGGGGCTATCGTGTCGCGTACGATGGCTTTCACAATCATATAGCCCTCGCGCTCTTCCTCAGTCGTTACAACGTCTGGCTCTTCCTCGACGGGAACATCGATTTTTTCAATTACTTCCTCCGTATCGGCCAAGGCACTCGAAAGCCGACTTTTCACAGTATCCATTATCACTTCGCGAAAGGCTGTCCGAACGACGCCGGTGAACATCTCCCTCACCTGCGCGGTCATTCTGCCTTCATAGACGCTTGCTGACACCAGCCTGACAAACTCTTCCGTAGGCTCCTCGACAAGCTTCGATATGACCTGCTTGACACCGGATGTGTACTTAAGCCGTTCCGCTGTCGCCAAGATCGCATTGACGTCAAATGCAGCCTTCTCGAACTTCCGAAGCTCCGAGAGGATGCCGCTGTTAAAGTCGGCAATATCGAACACGAAGAAGGGGCGGCTATCCAGCTTATTCGGAGCGTCGAGATCTGTGTAGAAGTTAAACGTCCTGCCGTTGGTAAGGATGGCAAACTTAGCGTTGGTCACACTGAAGTAGCGGTAAAGCTGGTCGAGGTGTTTCTTCTCTAGGCTGACTGAAATCGGTTTGCATTCGATCAAGATGCGGATCTCACCGTCGATCTTGATCGCGTAGTTGGAGTGCCCCCCGTTTCACCGGACATGTCGGCTAGTTTGATTTAGCCCTGATGAACTGCCGAGGGGAAGCCATCTTGAGCGCGGAATGGGGATGGATTTCGTTGTAGTCCTCGATCCATCCGTCGATAAGCCGGAGCGCTGTTTCTGCGTCCGGTAGTGCTGCGATGCGGATATAGTCCCGCTTCAGGGTTTTGACGAAGGCCTCCGACATGCCGTTCGACTGCGGACTGGCCACCGGCGTGAAGCAAGGCGTCAGATTGAGCGCCTGGGCAAACAGCCTCGTGTCCCTCGCGGTGTAAGCAGAGCCATTGTCCGAGAGATGCTCGATTGCGTGCGGGGCTCGGGTCGCTGCGAAGCGCTTCTCAACCGCCTCCAGCATCATGTCGCGCACGTCAGAGCCGGAGATGCCCGCGTTGGCGACTGCCGTCCAGGCGATGATCTCGCGGTCGAAGGCGTCGATGATGAAGGCGAGACGAATGACCTCGCCATTCCAGCAGGTGAACTCCAGACCGTCCGAGCACCAGCGCAAGTTCGAGCGCATGACCATCACCTTGCCGTCGTGGAGGCGGCCCTTGCGAACGGCCGTATGCTTCTCCAGCAGCATGGCGTGGTTGCCCATGATGCGATGAACCCGTTTGGCGTTGACGACAGGCTTATCGGCGGCTCGCCTTTCGCGATTGAGGAGCGCGGCGATCCGCCGATAGCCATAGGTTGGCCTCTGATCCACCAGCCTGCGGATGATGGGAAAAAGCTCTGCATCCTCGGCCTTGTGATAGGAGCCGCGCGGCTTCGATCTGCCTTTCAGGCGCTCGATCAGATTGGAACGGGAAACGCCGAGCGTGTCGGCGACGGCCTTCATCGGGAACCGTCCTTCGGCAACAAGATCGGCCGCGATATCCGTTTTTTTGAGTCTGCTTTGGACAAGGCTTC
>UCMW01000015.1 GCA_900473745.1 Hyphomicrobiales bacterium
AGGCTGAAGCGTCATCTCGTATGATGCCGCAGCCGGACCCGCGCCCGGTCATCCTCGGTTCTCGGGTCAAGCCCGAGGATGACGAGGACCGTCGCCGCCTTGCCAGAGAGACGCATGCAGCGGGAATAGACGCCGAACGAGGCGCCGGAAGGAGCCACATACTAACACTTAGACAGGTTGCTTCTGGCGCCTCGTCCGAGACAAGTTTCAACCACCCGGAGGGAGTTGATCCCGACCGGTGGCGAAGCTTGGTTTTTTGACAGTTTGAACATGTCCGGCTGCCACGTCCCTGAAGACCGCAGACACGCCGACAGATCCTCGGGACGAAGCCAGAGGATGGCGATCGTTGACGGGAAAGCATCCTCCGCAACCGTTGCAGCACACCGAAACGGTTCTGGTGCATACCCGGCGGCACCCCACATGCCGTCATCCTCGGGCTTTGTCCCGAGGATCTGCCGAGGATTCATTTCGCACGTCGGTAATGGTGAGCGGATGCCTCACTGGGCTCCTCAGTTGCGGATTACGCTGCGGGTCTTCGGATCGGACCAAGTCCTCGATTTCGCTTTCTCCGCTGTAAGGGGGAGATTGTCCTCGCCCTCACACCAGAACCAGCAGCACCACGCCCAGTACAATCAGCACACATCCCGCGATCTCCAGCCTGTTGATGCTTTCCTTGAAGAAGATCACCGACGACGCAAAGGTGAAGAGCATTTCGACCTGCGCGAGCGCCTTCACCACTGCCACCTGCTGCAGGGTCATGGCCGTGAACCAGCCGAAGGACGCCGTGGCGCCGACGAGGCCGACGAGGGCGCTGACTTTCCAGGCGGCGCGGACGCGAGAGAGCTCGGCCCGGTCGCGCCAGGCCATCCAGCAAAGCATCGACAGCGTCTGGATGGTGATGACGACACCGAGCGTGTAGCCCGCCTGCACCATCGCATCGGGTGTGGGCAGGCTCGGCGCGAGCGACAGCGAGGCGGTGCGGTAGGCGATCGCGGAGATGCCGAAGAAGAAGCCGGAGGCAAGGCCGATCAGCGCCGTGCGGCTGGTGACCGAGGTGACGAGGCTCACGGGCGTAAAGGCCGTGCGGGCCACCGAGATCAGCATGACGCCGAGAATGGAGACGAGGATGGCCGCTGCGGTGCCAAGACCGATCGTTTCGCCGAAGAGGATCAGGGCCAGCAATGCCGCCTGCGCCGGTTCGGTGCGCGAATAGGCGGTGCCGACGGCGAAGTTGCGGAAGGAGAAGAGGTGGACCAGCAGGAAGGTCGCCGAAATCTGGGCGAGCGCTCCGATGCTAGCCCAGATTGCGAAGGTCAGCCCCGGAACCGGCAGCGGCCGGCCGAGGCCGAGATGCAGGATGGCGAGGTAGAGAAAGGCAAAGGGCAGGCCGAAGCCGAAACGGACGAAGGTTGCCCCTGTCGTGCCCATCCGGCCTTTCAGGTGTTTCTGCAGGGTCGAGCGCAGATTTTGCAGGAAGGCGCTGCCAACCGTGATGAGGGCCCAGAGTTCCATGGGAGAGTGTCCAGAAAGGCCGCGGCGCGGGGAAGCGGGCTTGCGGCAGGAGATCGAAAAGGGTGGCGGTCTGGCCCTGAGCTTGCGCCTCAGGTCCTGCGGCTCACGCCTGACGCTGGCGAATCGTGCCTGAGCTCACCGGATGGAAGCGCGCTGGTAAGCGCTTGCGGTCCTGCAGGACCACGACCCGTTCCATCGCCGAAATCGCCATCTTCTTTCCCATCTTTCCGAGATAGCACTTCCCGAAGCGGCGACCAATGCTAATTAGAGGCAACGCGCCTGGTGCCATCAGGCGATCCGTGCTGCCCAAGAGGACCCGATGAACAGCCCAGCCAAGATCCCCTCGCCTGCCGATTTCGCCCATGTGCGCGACTGGGTCTTCGACCTCGACAACACGCTCTATCCGCATCACATCAATCTCTTCGCGCAGATCGACACGAACATGACCGCCTTCGTGGCGGAGATTTTGCAGATGGAGCCGGCCGAGGCGAAGCTTCTGCAGAAGCAGTACTACCATGAACACGGCACGACGCTGGCCGGGCTGATGCTGCATCACAAGGTCGACCCGAACGCGTTTCTGGAGCGGGCGCATGCCATCGATTATTCGGCGCTGATCCCGGACGAGGCCCTTGGCTCGTCGATCAAGCGGCTGCCGGGGCGGAAGTTCATTTTCACCAACGGCACGGTGGCGCATGCGGAGGCCGCTGCCCGGGCGCTCGGCATTCTCGACCACTTCGACGACATCTTCGACATCGTCGCTGCCGACTACGTGCCGAAGCCGGCGGGCGCCACATACGACAAGTTCGCGAGCCTCAATCGCATCGACACCAAACATGCCGCGATGTTCGAGGATCTGCCCCGCAATCTGATGGTGCCGAAGGCGCTCGGCATGAAGACCGTGCTGCTCGTGCCGCGCAATCTCGACACCGCGATCCTCGAGACCTGGGAGCGGGTGGAGCACATCGATGCCGATGTCGTCGACTACCTCACCGACGATCTGACCACCTTTCTGCAACGGCTGCTTGCGGACGAGACGTGAGCCGAAGCTTACGAAAGTTTCATGCAGCTTACAGAGAGTTAAGTAGGTGCGACGGCTGGTCGCCGCTACGGTTATCCCATCGAAGCACACTCGAAAGGATATCCCAATGAACGGCAAGACACTGACGCTGGCCGCCGTGGCAGCCTCGCTTATCGTTGGCACGACCGCCGGCGGCGCCTTCGCACAGGACCGCGGCGAACGTCGTGGCCCGGGCCGTGGCGGCCCGGAGGTGATGTTCGTGCAGATGCTTCAGCAGCACGACGTCGATACGGACGGCAAGATCAGCAAGGAAGAGGCAAACGCTGCCGCCACCGCGCTGTTTGCGTCCATCGATGCCGACAAGGACGGTGTGCTGACGCCGGGCGAGATGCGCCAGCACCGCGAAGCGATGCGGGAAGAGCGCAAGGCACAACGGGAAGCCATGCGCGCCGAGCGACAGGCGGAGCGCGAAGCAGCCAGGGCCGATGCACCTACTCCGCCCCCGGGTGTTGCACCTCAGGAACAGGCCATGAATGACGATGGGCCGCGTGGCGAGGGCAAGGGCCCGCACGGCAAGCGCCATGGCTGGCACAATGAACGTGCAGAGCGCGGCGAGGATCGTGGTGGTCGGGATGGCATGCGTGGCCAGGGTCGGATGATGCGGGTCGCGGATACGGACGAGAACGGCCAGATCAGCCAGGCGGAAGCCACCGCCATGGCCGACAAGATGTTCACCCGCATGGACCGCAACAAGGACGGCGTCATCAGCGCCGACGACATGCCGAAGCGGCCGGTCATGTTCCGCTGATCGGAAGATCAGACACCAGTGGAAGAAGCGGGCGGCCCCTTATGGGGCCGTTTCGTCGTTCAGGTCGTAGAAGTCGGCGATGATCTTCCAGGCTTCTTCTGCCGTCTCGGCGAACTGAAAGAGACTGAGATCCTCGGGCGCGATGGTGCCGAAGGCGGCCAGCGCCTCGAAATTGATGATGTCCTCCCAGAAGGCGCGGGAGAAGAGGATCAGCGGGATCGGCGCCATGCGCTTGGTCTGGATCAGCGTCACGGTCTCGAAGAGTTCGTCCAGCGTGCCGAAGCCGCCGGGGAAGATGGTGATCGCCTTTGCCCGCATCAGAAAATGCATCTTGCGAATGGCGAAATAGTGGAAGTTGAAGCTGAGCTCCGGCGTGACATAGGGGTTCGGTGCCTGTTCGTGCGGCAGCACGATGTTGAGGCCAACCGAGGGCGCGCCGACCTCTGACGCACCACGATTGCCGGCTTCCATCACACCCGGCCCACCGCCGGTCACCACGACATATTCGTGATAGTCCATCTTCTTCGCCTGGGCGGAGCAGAGCTGGGCAAACTTGCGGGCCTCTTCGTAATAGATCGAGGCGTTTTCCAGGTTCTTCTTCTGGATGTCGTTCTTCGCGGCCCAGGCCGCCTCGCCGGGGGCCGGGATGCGGGCACCGCCGAACATGACCACTGTCGACTTGATGCTGCGCTCGGTGAGGATCATCTCCGTTTTCAGGAGTTCGAGCTGCAGGCGGACAGGGCGCAGCTCCTCGCGGCAGAGGAATTCATCGTCGACATAAGCGAGCGTGTAGGAGGACGAAACCGATTGCGGGGTGCGCGGAATGACCTCGGCCGTCTGCTTGTCGGTCGAGCTATCCTTCAGCGGATCCCAGGATCCGTCCTTGCGCCTGTGCTTGCCGTTTTTCCACCGTGCCATGCCTCTTCCTTTCCAAAACGCAGAGCTCCTGCGGCTGTTTTCTTCCAGCCCTTTATGCGCTAGAGCTTTGCGCGAATTTTCGATCAGATCCTGATCGTTTCCAACTCCACGGTAGACAACGAAGTTTAAGGAATTCAGATGAGCGCCACCGATCTCGCCCAGCTCGAACACGTCATCGAAGCGGCATTCGACAATCGCGATACCGTCACGACGACGACCAAGGGCGAGATCCGCGATGCGGTCGATACGGCGCTCAACCTCCTGGACAGCGGCCAGGTTCGCGTCGCAGCCCGCGGCGAAGACGGCACATGGGCCGTGCATCAGTGGCTGAAGAAGGCCGTGCTTCTCTCCTTTCGCTTGAACGACATGGAAGTCGTCAAGGGCGGCCCGGGTGCTTCCACCTGGTGGGACAAGGTGCCGTCGAAGTTCGAAGGCTGGGGCGAAAACCAGTTCCGCTCGGCCGGTTTCCGCGCCGTGCCGAATGCCGTCGTCCGTCGCTCGGCCTATATCTCCAAGGGCGTCGTGCTGATGCCGTCCTTCGTCAATCTCGGCGCCTATGTCGGTGAAAACTCCATGGTCGACACCTGGGCGACCGTCGGCTCCTGCGCCCAGATCGGCGCAAACGTACACCTCTCCGGTGGCGTCGGCATCGGCGGCGTGCTCGAGCCGCTGCAGGCCGGCCCGACGATCATCGAGGACAACTGCTTCATCGGCGCCCGTTCGGAAGTCGTCGAGGGCTGCATCATCCGCGAAGGCTCCGTGCTCGGCATGGGCGTCTACATCGGCAAGTCGACCAAGATCGTCGATCGCGCCACCGGCGAAGTCATGTATGGCGAAGTGCCGCCCTATTCCGTCGTCGTTGCCGGCTCGATGCCCTCGGGCAATGCCGTGATGGCCAACGGTCTGCCGGCGCCGCATCTCTACTGCGCCGTCATCGTCAAGCGCGTCGATGAGAAGACCCGCTCGAAGACCGGCATCAACGAACTGCTGCGCGACTAAACCCTCATGGCCTTGCCGGGGCGGGAGATATCGGTCGGCTGGGCGCTCTTCCAATGGGACGGGCGCATCGGTCGGCGCATCTTCATCCTCGGCACGCTGTTCTGGATGATGACGAACGCGGCCGTGATCGCGTTCGTGACGGGATCGGACGACATTTCGCCCGGCTCGTTTTCGCTTTTCCTGACGACTGCGAGCCTGTCGCTCGTCTCGCTCCTGATGCTCGGCACGAAGCGGCTGCATGATATCGGCATGCCGGGCACGGCGGCTGTTCTCTTGCTGCTGCCTGCCTTTTCGCTGATCCTTTTCTTCGTGCTCTGCGTCTGGCCGCCGGTCCGGGACGACAACCGTTACGGGACGGGATCGGACATGCGTTCGTCCTGAGCGGTGGGTGACAGGTTCGGGCGGATCAGTTAAGTCTGCATCATCTTCTCAAGGCACCGACGGCCGGGCTGAACCGGACCTCGGTCAATCCCGTAAAAGTGTTCATGACCGCTACCAATCCCGTCGATGTTCTCCAGGCCCTCATTCGCTGCCCTTCTGTCACGCCTGCCGAAGGCGGGGCGCTCGGTGTGCTCGAAAACCTGCTCTTGCCTCTCGGTTTCCGCGTCGATCGCATGATCGCAAAGGACGAGGGCACGCCCGATATCGAAAACCTCTATGCGCGCGCCGGATCGGATGGCCCGCACCTGATGTTCGCCGGCCACAGCGATGTCGTGCCTGTTGGTGCCGAGACCGACTGGAGCGCCGGACCGTTCTCCGGCGACATCAGAGACGGCATGCTTTATGGCCGTGGCGCAGTCGACATGAAGGGCGGGATCGCCTGCTTCATCGCCGCCTATGCGCGACTGGTCGAAGCCGGCAAAGTGCCGAAGGGCTCGGTCTCGCTGCTGATCACAGGCGACGAGGAAGGCCCTGCCGTCAACGGCACGGTGAAGCTGCTCGAATGGGCGGCGGAACGTGGCGAACGCTGGGACGCCTGCCTGGTTGGCGAGCCGACCAATCCCGATGCCCTCGGCGACATGATCAAGATCGGTCGGCGCGGCTCGGTTTCGGGCACCGTGACGGTCAAGGGCGTGCAGGGTCACGCGGCTTATCCGCATCTCGCCGACAATCCGGTGCGCGGCGCGCTGTCGCTGGCGAAAAGCCTGATGTTCCCAGCCTTCGACACGGGCACGGAGAACTTCCAGCCGTCGAACCTGGAAGTCACCACCATCGATGTCGGCAATGCAGCGACGAACGTCATTCCGGCTTCGGCGCGCTTCAAGTTCAATATCCGCTTCAACGACGTCTGGACCGCCGACAGCGTCAAGGCCGAGATCATTCGCCGTCTCGATGCGGCTGCGGTTGGTCCGGAACTTCGGCCGGATCGTGCAGCGATCGGCTACGACATCACCTGGTCGGAACGGCCGAGCCATGTTTTCCTGACGCGCAACAATGCGCTGATTGCCTCGCTGTCGGGTGCGATCGAGACGGTGACCGGCAAGGTGCCGAAGCTTTCGACGACCGGCGGCACGTCGGATGCCCGGTTCATCAAGGACTACTGCCCGGTCGTCGAATTCGGCCTCGTCGGGCAGACCATGCACATGGTCGACGAGCGGGTCGCCGTGTCGGATCTGGAAACGCTCACCGTGATCTACCAGACCTTCATCGAGCAGTGGTTCGCCCATGCCGACGCTTAAGGAGGTCGAGTTCTATCTCAAGGGCCTTTGGCTGCTGTTCAAGCAGGATCCATCAGGCTTGTCCTATCTGGACCTAACCGATCGCGGCGCGCTGCGCTCCTTCTGGGCAATCCTCTGGGCGCTGCCGGCGATCCTAATCTCCTTTGCCTGGTGGCGCGTGCTCTATCTCCAGGGCCTGCCGGAGGGCACGGGAACAGGTGCCCTCTTCTTTTTCCGGCTCGCACTGGTCGAAGCGTCCAACTGGCTGTTTCCGCTTATCCTGCTTGGCACTCTCTGCTGGATGGTCGGGATCGGCGAGAAGTATGCATCCATGGTGGTGGTGATCAACTGGCTCGCCTTGCCGGTATCCTATTCCTATGGCCTGCTGGTACTCCTGATGATGTTCGTGCCGGCTGTCGCCGGCGTCGTGGCCTTCCTGTGGCTGCTTTTGATGATCACGCTGATCGCAGCCCTGTTCCGGATCATGCGGATGATCGTGGGCGACCAGGTGCTGATGGTTTCCACCGTCATTATGGTGCTGCTGATCCCATCGATGATCATCGCGGAAGTGCTGGAACGTTATCTCGGCGTTTATCCGGGCTGAAAACGCATCTCAGCCGCTGAACGGCTCGTCGCCGGGATAATCCACCCTCATGAAGAACAGCCCCTCGGGCGGCGCGACCGGTCCGCAGGCAGCACGGTCGCGGGCTTCGAGTGCTGCGCGCACATCTGAAGGCGTCATCTTGCCCTCGCCCGCCAGCTTCAGCGTGCCGGCAAAGGAGCGGATCTGGTTGTGCAGGAAGCTCTGGGCGGTGGCGCGGATCTCGATGAGTTCACCGGTGCGCGTGACATCCAGGCGATCGAGCGTCCTCACCGGGCTCTTCGCCTGACAATGGGCGGAGCGGAAGGTGGTGAAGTCGTGGTGGCCGACCAATTGCTGGGCAGCTTCATGCATGGCTTCCTGGTCGAGCGGCTTCGGCACCCACCAGGCCCGCTTGTCCTCCAGCGCCAGACGCGCCGGACGGGTGATGATGCGGTAGAGATAGTGGCGGCGGAGCGCCGAGAAGCGGGCGTCGAACTCATCAGGCACCGCCCGCACATCGAGCACGGCAACCTGTTCCGACGCCATGGCCAGATGGGCGTTCAGCGCATTGCGCAGCTTGTGTGGCACCCAGGCGCGGGAGAGATCGGCATGGATCACCTGGCCCATGGCGTGCACGCCGGAATCGGTGCGGCCGGCACCCCGGATGACGACCGTCTCGCTGGTGAGCGACAGGATCGCCTGTTCGAGGGCTGCCTGGATTGAATGGCCGTTTTCCTGGCGCTGCCAGCCGACATAGGCCGAGCCATCATATTCGACGGTCATCCGGAAACGGGGCATCAGGCGATCACCGTGCCCTTGGGCAAAGGCGTGCCACGCAGGAAATCCTCGGCGTTCAAGGCCTTGCCACCGGCCTTCTGCAGACGGACCAGGCTGACGGCACCCGTGCCGCAGGCGATCGTCAGGCGATCGTCGAGGGCCGTGCCGGGGGCCGCGATTGCGCCCTGCCCTTCCGCCAGGCTCGAGGCGATCAGCTTGACGCGCTCGGGCTTGCCGTTGACGTCAATTTCGGTCCAGGCGCCTGGGAAAGGCGAGAGACCACGGATATGATTGTGCACCTCAGTTGCGGGACGCGTGAAGTCGACGCGGGTCTCGGCCTTGTCGATCTTGGCCGCATAGAGCACGCCCTCTTCCGCCTGAACGACCGTTTCGAGCGTCCCAGCTTCCAGCTTCGCCATCGCCTCGACCATGGCTTCGGCGCCAACGAGGCTCAGGGCATCGTGCAGTTCACCGGCGGTCATATCGGGGCCGATCGTCACCTTGCGGGTGAGTGCGACAGGGCCGGTGTCGAGGCCCTTGTCCATCTTCATCACCATCATGCCGGTTTCGGCATCGCCGGCCATGATGGCGCGCTGGATGGGGGCAGCACCCCGCCAGCGCGGCAGGAGCGAGGCATGGCCGTTATAGGCGCCGAGACGCGTACCGTTGAGGATCGCTTCGGGCAGCAGCAGGCCATAGGCGACGACGACGGCGACGTCGGCCTGGAGAGCCACGAAGGATTCGCGATCGGCGGGATCACGGAAGTTCAGCGGATGGCGGACCTCGATGCCGAGGTCTTCGGCCGCCTGATGAACGGGAGTTTTCTGCAGGTCGAGACCACGACGGCCACCGGGACGTGGCGGCTGCGAATAGACCATGACAATCTGGTGGCCCGCCGCATGCAGCGCTTTCAGGGTCGCGACGGAGAAGTCCGGCGTGCCCATGAAGATGATGCGAAGTACCATTGTGTCTGCCTCGAAGCGGTTGGTGACGCCCGGGATCAGATCTTCTGACGGGCGGCCTTGGTGAACCTCTTGATCACCATCTCGCGCTTCAGGCGGGAGATGTGATCGATGAAGAGCACGCCGTTCAAATGGTCGATCTCGTGCTGAAGGCAAGTGGCGAGCAGGCCGTCGGCCTCAGTCACCGTTTCCTTGCCGTCGCGGCCGAGCGACTTGACCGTGATCGAAGCAGGACGCTCGACCTCGGCGTAATAATCCGGGATCGACAGGCAGCCTTCCTCGTAGACCGAACGCTCGTCCGAGCTCTTGAGGATCTCCGGATTGATGTAGACGAGGGGTGCTGGCTCTTCGCCTTCCTTGGCGAGATCGATGACGAGGAGACGGCGCGGCACACCGACCTGGATCGCGGCCAGGCCGATGCCGGGCGCCTCGTACATGGTTTCGAGCATGTCGTCGATCAACTGCTCGAGCTCGGCATCGACGCGCTCGATGGGCGCGGATACCTGACGCAGCAGGGGATCGGGCAGGATGATGAGAGGCTTGATGGTCATGGCCTCCCTTAGCGCAACTTCCCGGCGGAGGAAACGGAAAAAACGCTCTGTTCTTTCCGTTTCGCGACCGGTCAGGCGACCCGACGTTCCATGATACGGCGCCCCTGCGGAAGGGCGTCGGCACGGGTGCGGATCTGGGACAGCTGTTCGACGAGGGCCGCGACTTCCGTGCGCAGGCGGCGCGTCTCATCCGAGGTGCGCTCGACCATGTCGCTGTTCTCGTGGGTCAGGAGATCCATGCTGCGGGTCGCGTGGTTCACCTCGTTCAGCCCGATCGCCTGGTCCTTGGCAGCTGTTGCGATATCGGAGACAAAGGTGTCGATCGCATCGATACGGGTGATGATATCGCCCAAAACCTGACCTGTGCCGGTGACGAGGCTGACGCCCTCCTTCACCTGGCTGGAGCTCTGCGAAATCAGCTGTTTGATCTCCTTTGCGGCATCGGCGCTGCGCTGCGCGAGCTGGCGCACTTCCTGCGCGACGACGGCAAAACCCTTGCCGGCATCCCCGGCGCGAGCGGCCTCGACGCCTGCGTTGAGAGCGAGAAGATTGGTCTGGAAGGCGATTTCGTCGATGACGCCGATGATCTTGGAGATCTCGGTCGAAGACTTCTCGATCGCATCCATGGCGGATACGGCCTGCGAGACGACCGTGCCCGAGGTTTTCGCCTGCTGCTGGGTGTCACGTACGGTCTGCGAGGCACGCTCGGCATTAGCAGCCGTCTGGCTGACGCTGACGGAGAGCTGTTGGAGGGCGGTCGAGCTTTGCTGCACGCCGCTCGCCTGGCGGGTGGTGCGGCTGGCGAGTTCGTCGGAGGCGTGGGCGATCGCGTCCGTGCCGGTCAGGATGCCTTCCGAAGCGCGGCGGATCGCGGCGAAGGAGGTGTTCAGGCGATCGACGGTTTCGTTGTAGTGACCGGCCATTTCCTTGAAATTGTCCGGCAGGTCCGTCGTCATGCGCGCTTCGAAATCGCCTTGGGCCAGCGCTTCCAGGCCCCGGCGCAGATGCTCCATGGCAATCGCCTGGTCGGCCTCGAAGCGGGCGCGCTCTGCCTCGAGCAGCTGACGCTTGCTTTCCAGTTCCTCGAGATAGACGGAGATCGAATAATCCATGTCGAGCATGGCCGCCTTCACGACTGCGCGTAGCTTCTCGCCGAGCGAGACCGCATGCTGCCGGCCGAAAGGGAAAGGCCAGTGCTTCACGAGGACTCCAGCGAGGAGCTCGCCGACGAGCATGGAATAGCCGCCGATATACCAGCGCGGCTCCAGGCCAATGCGGGCATGGACCTTGCCGACGGCGGTGACGCCCTTGACGTAGCTCTCGTCGAAATTGCCGCTGGCGATGTTGTCCCAATGACCACTCTGAGCACTCTTTGCGCCGTTCATGTGGGCGCCGTCGCGGAAGTGGCTGGCGATCCTCCCGGTCTTCGTCACCTTGGCGTAGAACTTATCAAGCGCCGGTCCCAAGAGCTCTTTGATCGAGGGGCGGAGCTCGGCCAGCGTGCTGCGCGTCTTCTGATCGATCTCCAGGAATTCAAGGCGGTCGGACAGATCGGTCTGGGCTTTGGTGGTCATGATGCTATGCGGGCTCTCAGGGTTGACTGGTATCGAGAAGAACTGTCACGGTTTGCTGAACAGATCCTAAACGCATGGCGACAAATCATGCCGCCATGCCTGGGCGTGATGGGGTCTCAACCCGCCATGCGGTAGGCATTCTGGCTCGCGCTCTGCGGCCTGCTGCCCGAAGTCTTGAAGCCCTGCAGGGCCTGGACCAGGCGACCGGCTTCCTCGCGAAGCGTTGCGGTCTGGGCCGAGCTTTCCTCGACCATGCCGGCATTGCGCTGGGTAATCTGGTCCATGGAGGCCACCGAGGTATTGACCTCGCGCAGGCCGCCGGACTGGTCGGCAGCAGCCGAGGCGATCTTGGCGACGATCTCGTTGATTTCACCGATCCGGATGATGATCTTGGCGAGCGCATCCCCGGCATTGTTGACGAGATCGACGCCCGCATCCACCTGGGTGGAGCTCTGCGAGATGAGGTTCTTGATCTCGCGGGCGGCATTGGCGCAGCGTTGGGCCAGTTCGCGGACTTCCTGGGCAACGACGGCAAAGCCACGTCCGGCTTCGCCGGCACGGGCGGCCTCGACGCCGGCATTCAGCGCGAGAAGGTTCGTCTGGAAAGCGATTTCGTCGATGACGCCGATAATCTTGGAGATTTCGTCCGAGGACTTCTCGATGGCACCCATGGCACTGACAGCGCGACCGACCACCTCTTCGGAGACACGGGCTTCCGAGAGTGCGACGCCAACGACCTGGGAGGCTTGCTTTGCGCCATCGGCCGTCAGGGTGACATTCTGGGTGAGCTCGTGCAGTGCTGCCGTGCTCTCTTCGAGGCCTGCGGCCTGTTGTTCGGTGCGCTGGGCGAGATCATCGGTGGCATCGGAGATGGCCGCCGTCGACTTGAAAATCTCGTCCGCAGACTGGCGGACGGTGCCGATCGTCGATCGCAGGGCATCGATGGACGCGTTGTAGTCGCTCGCCATCTGCACGAAGTTGGCTGGCAGATCAGCGGGGAGACGGGCGTCGAGATCACCGGCGGACAGCTTGGCGAGCACGGCGCGAAGGGCTGCAAGTGCCGTCGCCTGTTCTGCCTCGGTCGTCAGGCGGGCTTCTTCCGCCGCCTGACGCTGCTCGGCGAGGATCGCGAGATAGACGGAGATGGAATAATCCATGTCCAGAAGGGCTGCCTTGACCACCACGGAGATCTCCTCGGCAAGCTGCCCGGAGTTCTTGCGGCCGAAGCGGCTCGGCCAGCGCTCGCGGACCACGGCATGCACCAGCTGTTCCAGCACCAGCGCGTAGCCGCCGATGTACCAGCGGGGCTCCAGGCCGATGCGGGCATGCGCCTTGCCGACCTTGGTGACGCCTTCAACATAGCTGTCGGTGTATTCGGCCGTGCCGACAATGCCCCAATGTTCTTCCTGGCGCTTCTTGGCACCCTTGATGTGATCTTCGCTGCGGAAAAAGGCCGCCGTTTCCGGCACCTTGCGCACTTTGTCATAGAAGATGTCGAGCGCACTGCCGATATTCTTGCGGATCAGGGGGCCGAGGCGGCGGAGGGTCTCTCGCCCCTTGTCATCAAGCCCAAGGAAACGAAGACGGTTCTTCAGATCGGTATTGCCGGCATGCGACATGGCTCACTCACTCTTTTCTGCAATCACAGTGCGTATCAGCGGATGCTGATAGACAAGATCTACAGAGCGCTTAAATGGTAAAGCATTGGTTTCCGCGAACTGTCGCCTTCGCCTGAAGTGCGGCCCTGACACCGCCGCGTGTACCGAACACCGCGCTGGCTTGCGGTTCGTCAATTCCGTTGGCAAAAAAGTTTTTCCATTGGGCCCAACCGAATAGACCTCAGCGAGGTGTGTTCACTCTTTGATCTGTCGGCCGCCACCGAATCAGATATCATCCTCGCATGAACATCCAGGACATTCCGGCGGTGACCATCGGCTCAGTCACCCTCTCGCCCATCTTCCTGCTGGCGCTTGCCGCAGCGATCGTGCTTGCCCCAATTGTCGGGCTGGTGATGCTCTCGGTGCGCGCGGCATCGGTCAGGGCTCGGCATATGGAGGACGCGGCCAGGCGGGACGAGGCGGCCGAGGCGCGGCTTGCCGAACTCCTGAAGGCGCAGGCCGAGATGCAGGGACGGCTCGCGACCATGGCTGAGGTCTTCGGCAGCCGCCAGGCCGAGCTCAACCAGACGATCAGCCAGCGGCTCGACGGCATGACGCACCGGATCGGCGCGACGATCACCGAGCAGACCAAATCGACACACGATAACCTCAGGACCCTGCAGGAGCGGCTTGCGGTGATCGACGCGGCGCAGAACAACATCCAGTCGCTGGCCAAGGACGTCGTCGGCTTGCAGGCGATCCTGTCCAACAAACAGACGCGCGGGGCCTTCGGGCAATCGCGCATGGAGACGATCGTCGCTGATGGGCTACCGATGGGGGCCTATGCCTTCCAGACGACGCTGTCGAACGGGTCGCGCCCCGACTGCACCATCCGCATGCCGAACAATTCACCGCCGTTGGTGGTGGATGCGAAGTTTCCGCTCGAAGCCTGGAACGTGATCCGCGAGACCGAAAACCCCGAGCAGAAGAAGATGGCCTCCCAGCAGTTCAAGCGGGACATGGAGGTGCATATCCGAGATATCTCGGAGAAGTACCTGATCGCCGGCGAAACACAGGACATGGCCTTCCTGTTCGTGCCGTCGGAATCGATCTTTGCCGAGATTCACGAGAACTTCGAAGGCGTCGTGCAGAAGGCGCATCGACAGAAGGTGGTGATCGTCTCGCCTTCCCTTCTGATGCTCTCCATCCAGGTGATCCAGGCCGTGCTCAAGGACCAGCGCATGCGTGAGCAGGCGCATCTCATCCAGGGCGAGGTGATCCGGCTGATGGAGGACTTGAGCCGTCTCGACGACCGGACACGCAAGCTGCAGAGCCACTTCCTCGCTGCCAGCAAGGATGTCGAGATGATCATCACCTCCTCGGACAAGCTGGCCAAGCGCGGCGCCAAGATCGAAGCGATGGAGTTCGAGACGCCGGGCGGGCGAGAGGATGGAGACGAGACCCCTCACCGCGCCGTGGAGAGCCGGACCGGGATGCTCAAGCTCAGGGTTGTTGACGAGGACTAAGGCGCTGGTCCAAAAGAGCGCAACACCCAAGGAGGCTTTGCGCTCATGATTACCGTCTTTGGCTCCATCAACATGGACCTTGTCGCCACCACGCCGCGCCTGCCGAAACCGGGCGAGACGGTTCCGGGCACCGGATTTGCGACGGCAGCCGGTGGCAAGGGCGCGAACCAGGCCCTGGCTGCGCGTCGGGCCGGTGCTGATGTGCGCATGGTGGGCGCTGTGGGGAGGGACGAATTCGCCGGCCCTGCTCTCGACCTTCTGGACAAGGCTGGAACGGATCTCTCCGGCGTCGCGCGTGTCGACGGCCCGACCGGCACGGCGCTCATTCTCGTCGGCGGCGATGGGGAAAACATGATCGCTGTTGTGCCGGGTGCCAATGGGACCCTCAGCCCCGGCCAAGCGGCTGAAGCGGTTTCGAGCAGCAAGTCCGGCGACATCCTGATGCTACAGCTCGAAGTGCCCTCGGCATCCGTTAAGGCAGCACTCGAGGCAGCCAAGGCGCAAGGGGTGCGCACCGTGCTCAACACTGCGCCGCTGATTGCCGAGGCCGCCGAACTTGCACGGCTTGCAGACATCGTCATCGCCAACGAGACGGAGTTCGAACTCCTGGTGGGGCGCGAGGCGCTGACATCCGATGAGCGCGAAGAGATGCTTCTTCAGATGCACAAGGACACCGGTCAGATCCTGATCATCACGCTCGGCGCCGAGGGCGTCGTGGCGGCCGAAGGGGGCAGCCTGCACCGGACGAAGGGGCTGAAGATCGAACCTGTCGACACCGTCGGCGCGGGCGATACCTTCTGCGGCTACCTGGCTGCCAGCCTCGATGCCGGACTGGCACTCGGAGAAGCGGTTCGCCGCGCGGCCGTCGCCGGATCGCTTGCCTGCCTCAAGCCGGGCGCCCAGCCATCGATCCCCATGGCAGCCGAGGTCGCCGCTTCGCTCTGAGGCGATCAGGGCGACAAGTCTGATTTATTCAACTTTAAACAATGGAACATAGCATCGGCCGCGATCGGGGTGCGTGAAGGCGCGCCCGGCCGCGCCATGAGGGCGTGGAACGAATGTCCCTGCGTCCTGATCCTCAGTTTTCGAGGCTTCCATGTTCGCCTTTTTTACCCGCTCGATCGCCGCCAAACTTCTTGTCGTCACCGGCATCGCAATCGGCCTGGTGCTCTTCCTTTCCAATCTCGTTCTGATTTCGCAGACCCGTGATCGGGTTCACTCGCTCACCATGGAGCAGGCCGACGCCGAGGCCAAATCCATCGCCCGTGAAATCGCCGGTGATATCGGCGAACTGGCGAGTGCCGCACGCACGATGTCCGGCGTCATCGGCCGCGGGCATGAAGGCAAGTCGCTCGACCGTATTGGCATCGCCAATATCCTGAAGGCAAATCTCGAGCAGAACCCGTTTGCCTTCGGCAGCTGGATGGCGGAAGAACCCCGCGCCATCGACGGCCAGAAGGACGAAATCAAGGGCAAGCTCGAACTCTCGGCCAATGACGACGGCGACTTCACGCCCTACTGGTCGAAGAATCGAAACGGCGAAATCCAGTTCTCCACCTTCCGCGCCGATTATCCGGCTGAGTGGTATGCGCTGGCGGCGAAGAGCGGCAAGGGCGCGATCACGGCTCCTTATCTGGCGGAGGGTACCGACGTGCCCACGACCATGAGCTCCATCGCCTTTCCCGTCTTCTCCGGCGGCAAGATGATCGGTGTCACGGGCGTGGACATGTCGCTTCTGTCGCTGTCCGACAAGCTCAAGGCGCTGAAACCCTTCGAGACCGGCCGCGTGCTGCTTGTGGCGCAGGGCGCGCAGTGGCTCGTTGCCCCGACGGACGACCTGCTGATGAAGCCCTATGAAGCAGAAGGGGCCGACGCGCTCAAGGCTACGCTTTCGAACGGAACCGGCGGCCTGGTGCCGAACCTTTCGAACGAAAACGGCGAAGGCTTCGACCGTCTGCTTTATCCTTTTGCCGTTCCTGGCGTGAATGCGACCTGGGCCGTCATCATCGACATTCCGCACGCGGCGATCAACGCGCCGATCGAGGCGCAGACGATGATGATGATCGTCGGCGGCCTGATCGTGCTCGCCGCCGTGATGATTGCACTCTTCCTCGCCGTCCGTTCCCTGGCGCAGCGCCCGCTGCACGGTCTCGTCGGCGACGTCGAGCGCATGACCAAGGGCGACTATGCGAGCGACGTCTCGAACCAGCATCGCCAGGACGAAATCGGCCTCGTCGCCAAGGCACTCGACGGCTTCCGTCACAAGCTTGCCGAAAGCCACACGCTGGCCGCAGAAGCGGAGACCCAGCGGAAGGCAGCCGAAGGCGAACGTCGCCGCAACGAAGAGGATCGCAACGCCTCTGCCTCGGTGCAGCAGCATGTAGTCACAGCGCTCGGCAGCGGCCTTGCCCAGCTTTCGCAGGGTAATCTCACCTATCGGATCGCGGATGATTTCCCGGGCGAATACGGGGCGCTGAAGCGTGACTTCAACGAGGCGGTGGCAAGCCTCGAACAGGCAATCGCCTCGGTGAATGGCAGTGTCGTCAATATCGCGGCCGGCACCAGCGAGATCTCGGAAAGTGCCGCCGATCTTTCAAAGCGCACGGAGCAGCAGGCCGCGAGCCTGGAGGAAACGGCGGCAGCGCTCAATGAGTTGACCGAACAGGTCCATTCGAGCGCCGACAATGCAGGCACGGCAGCCAATACGGTTTCTGTCGCCGTCAAGGATGCCGAGAAATCGGGCGAGGTCGTGCAGAAGGCGGTCGCCTCCATGCATGGCATCGAACAGTCGTCGCAGGAAATCTCGCGCATCATCGGCGTCATCGACGAGATAGCCTTCCAGACCAACCTCTTGGCACTCAATGCGGGCGTCGAGGCCGCGCGTGCCGGGGAAGCCGGCAAGGGCTTTGCGGTGGTCGCGCAGGAAGTGCGGGAACTCGCCCAGCGCTCGGCCACTGCGGCGAAGGAGATCAAGGCCTTGATCAACGCTTCGGCTGCCCAGGTCAAGGACGGGGTGGAACTGGTCGGTGAAGCCGGACAGACGCTGGAGAAGATCTCCCAGCAGGTCATGCAGATCAACGGCCTGATCCTACAGATCTCGGCTTCGGCCAGCGAGCAGGCATCCGGCCTCAAGGAGGTCAATTCCGCCGTCAACCAGATGGACCAGGTGACACAGCAGAACGCGGCCATGGTCGAGGAGACGACGGCCGCCAGCATGGCGTTGCGCAATGAATCCGACACGCTGCGCGGGCTGGTGGCGAAGTTTCAGGTGAGCGGTGCTTCGGCCCCGGTTGCAGCACTGCGAGCAACCGCCGCGTCTATGCACACCCCGCAGGCCACTGCACCGCGCGCGCCGGTCTATGCGCCGGCTCCGCGAAAGGTGGCTGCCGCAGGCGGAGCTGCTGCCGGCGCCGACAGCTGGGAAGAATTCTGAGACCCGGTCAACTGACCAAGACAAAAGGGCCGCTGCATATGCAGCGGCCCTTTTCGTTGTGATCAAAGGCGCGCGAAACGTTCGACCAGGAGATCGAAGAAACCGTCGGCATCGACGTTGCGCATGACAGTTGCATTCGGCTTTCGCCCCGAGACACGCCACCAATCGACGACGGTCATGCCGACCGTCAGTTCCGACTGCAGCTCGATCTCGACATTGCAATGACGACCGCTGAACAGCTCCGGCTTCAGGAGGTAAGCGACAACGGTCGGGTCGTGCAGCGGGCCGCCGTCGGAGCCGTATTTCTCCTCGTCGAAGCGTTCGAAGAATTCGAGCCATTCCACCATGGTTTTCGCCGGCTTGGTGCCGATGGCGGCAATGCGGGCGACGCGGGCCTTGGTGGTCATTAGCTGATGCGTGACATCGAGCGGCATCACGGTGACAGGGATGCCGGAGGCAAACACGGCGGCCGCAGCATGCGGGTCGACATAGATGTTGAATTCGGCAGCCGGGGTGATGTTGCCACCCTCGAAGAAGCCGCCACCCATCATCACCAGCTCCTTGACGCGGGGGGCGATATCGGGCGCCTTTTGAAGGGCAAGGCCGATATTGGTGAGCGGCCCCAGGGTGCAAAGTGTAACTGTGCCGGCGGGTTCGTTGCGCAGCGTGTCGATGATGAAATCAACCGCATGCTGGTTCTCGACCGTCATCGTGGGTTCAGGCAGGACGGCACCGTCGAGACCCGTCTTGCCATGCACATGTTCTGCAGTGACGAGCGGACGGACCATGGGACGGTCCGCGCCTTCGAAGATGCGCCTTCCGGTCTCACCGCAGAGTTCACAGACGATGCGGGCATTGCGGCTGGTCATTGTCAGAGGGACATTGCCGGCGACTGTGGTGATGCCAAGGAGATGGAGTTCATCGGGGCTGGCGAAAGCAAGCATGAGGGCGGCGGCATCGTCCTGACCGGGGTCGGTGTCGATGATGATCTTGCGGGGTTCTGTCATAAGGCGTCCTAAAGTCTAAAGCGTGAGGCTTGGAGCGCGGCCCTGAATTTGTCAAGCAAGAGAGTTCTTGTCGGGCGGGTTGTGATTTCCCATATTCCTGATGGCTGACGGCCGGCCCCTGCCCGGCTGAACAAGGGAATGAAATGACACGAACCAGACTGCCGACGGAAGCCTTCCTCATCACCTTCGACACCGGCGATGGCAGCACTTTGCGGCGGCCTCGGGGCAGTGATGGCTATCCACCCTATGACATCGAGCGGCTGGCGCAGCAGAATGCGACGGAAAGGCTGCGCGTGACGCTCGCCGTCGCAGGCTTTGCCGAGGACGAGCTCGATGTCAGCCTCGAGGCGAACCAGCTGATCATCCGGGGCAAGCAGGCGGAACGCGACGAGGCGGACTATCTGTTTCGCGGTATCGCCTCGCGGCAATTCCAGCGCGTCTTCGCGATCGAAGACGGCATGGAGGTGACAGGCGCGTCACTCAGAAACGGCCTGCTGTCGATCGAAATCATCCGGCACGACCCGGTGCATCTGGTAAGGAAAATTAACATCTCCACCGCAGAATGAAACTTGCGGCAATGTTCGGCCGCCTCTCCCTCATTCGCGGAGGATCGGAATGTTACTGAAAGAAGCCTCGTCCCGACTGACTAAGTCAGAGCTCGCACATCTCGGTGCCGGCGAAGTGGGCTATATCCGGAAAATGAAGTCAGACGAGGTATCCCGCTGCTTCCCAGAAGCTCCGGAAATCGATCCGACGCTGGATCTCTGGGCTCTGTTTGCCGCCGACGGCACCCCTATCCTGCTCACCGACAACCGTTCGAGCACCTTCTTCAAGGCAGCCGAAGACGACCTGAAGACAGTCTCGCTGCACTGACTGGTGCAGCGAAAGCTTCGCGGCCTAGAAAGGCTGCGAATCAGCGCTTGTTGAATGTGAGATAGGCCGACGAGCGGCCTTCACGACGGGCCTTCGCCTCGTAGCGCGTACCCGGCCAGCCTTCATAAGGCGTGAGCCAGTCGGCCGCATTGCGCGCCGTCCAATCGAAACCACCGTGATCGCGGCAGTGCTGCAGCGTCCAGTTGACATAGGTGTCGATGTCGGAGGCGAAGCAGAAGATGCCTTCCGGCTTCAGGGCCTTGTGGAAGCGTTCGAGATTGACCTGCGAGACGAAGCGGCGCTTCCAGTGACGCTTCTTCGGCCAGGGATCGGCATAGAGGAGATCGATCTGGTCGATTTGGCCTTCCGGCAGCCAATCCAGCAATTGGGTCGCGTCGTCATCATAGACGCGGATGTTCTTGAGCCCTTCAGACTCGACGACCGCCAGGAGCTTGGCCATGGAATTGATGAAGGGTTCGACACCGATGAAGCCGGTGGTCGGATTGGTGCGGGCGCGGTGCACGAGATGCTCACCGCCACCGAAGCCGATTTCGAGACGGATCTTGTCGACGGGAACCGGAAACAGGGATTTCAGGTCGGCCGGCACCGGTGATGCCAGGTCGACCTTCAGTTCCGGCAGGACGGTTTCCATCCGCCCGACCTGAAGGTCGCGCAACGGCTTTCCCTTGCGTCGACCGAAGAAAGCTTCGGTCGACCTCGTCCTGCGTTCCTGTTCCGTCATTCAGATCAAGCCTTGATCGCATCCCTGAGCGGCTTGACCAGGTCCAGCTTCTCCCAGGAGAAGGAACCGTCTCGGCCAGCCTTGCGGCCGAAATGGCCGTAGGCCGACGTCTTAGCATAGATCGGCTTGTTCAGGTCAAGATGGCGGCGGATGCCGGACGGGGACAAGTCCATGACCTTGCGGAGACCGGCCTCGACCTCATCCTCAGTCACCTTGCCGGTGCCGTGCAGGTCGACATAGATCGACAGCGGCTGGGCAATGCCGATGGCATAGGAGATCTGGATTGTGCAGCGCTCGGCGAGACCGGCGGCAACGACGTTTTTGGCAAGGTATCGGGCGGCATAGGCTGCCGAACGGTCGACCTTGGTCGTGTCCTTGCCGGAGAAGGCGCCACCGCCATGGGGGGCGGCACCGCCATAGGTGTCGACGATGATCTTCCGGCCGGTGAGGCCTGCGTCACCATCCGGGCCGCCGATAACGAACTTGCCGGTCGGGTTGATGTACCAGGCACAATCGTCGGCGATCTTCAGTTCGCCCAGCGCTTCGCGGATATAGGGCTCGACGACCTGGCGAACCTTTTTGGAATCCCAGCTCTCGTCGAGATGCTGGGTGGACAGAACGATCGAGGTGGCTTCAGCCGGCTTGCCGTCGACGTAACGGACGGTGACCTGGCTCTTGGCGTCCGGGCCGAGCTTGCCGACGTCGCCTTCACCCTTCTTGCGGGCGGTCGACAGCGTCTGCAGGATCTTGTGCGAATAGTAGATGGGGGCCGGCATCAGGTCCGGCGTTTCCTTGCAGGCGTAACCGAACATGATTCCCTGGTCGCCGGCGCCTTCGCTGTTGGAGCTATCGGCAGCCTTGTCGACGCCTTGGGCAATGTGGGCGGACTGGAAGTGCAGGAGGACGTCGATCTTGGCCGTCTTCCAGTGGAAGCCGTCCTGCTCGTAGCCGATGTCGCGAATCGCCTTGCGGGCGGCGGACTTGAACTTGGCAGGGTTGATGACCTCGTTGCCGTTCTTGTCGGTTTTCATCAGGCTCGGGGGAAGGCGGACTTCGCCGGCGATGACGACGCGGTTCGTGGTGGCCAGGGTTTCGCAGGCGATGCGCACGGTCCAGGGATCGACACCGGTCTTGGCCGCTTCGCGGTAGACGAGATCGACGATTTCGTCGGAAATTCGGTCACAAACCTTATCCGGGTGACCTTCGGAAACGGATTCGCTGGTGAAGAGGTAGTTTGCGCGCATCGGGATTCCCCTCAAAGTATGAATGGCGGCATCGTTACTCAGTTCCAGCAGCGATGACAAGGACACAACCACATAAATATATCTTTATGTGAGTAAACATTTCCTTCCATACGCATAAAAAAAGCGGCCCTGCGGCCGCTCTCTTTGATCAGGACGTGGCCTGTTCACTCGCTGTCGGCTTCGGCCGCCAGTGCCTTGACGAGGTCGACGATCTTGCGGCGAACCTTGGCATCGCTGATCTTCACGAAAGCACGGTTGAGCTGCAGTCCTTCGGAAGACGACAGGAAATCGACGACATAGTTGGAGCTCGAGGCTTCGGCCATGCCGGCAGCGCCCGATGTTTGCTCGCCCGGTGCATCCTCGAAGAAGAAAGAAACCGGCACCGTCAGAATGTTGGAGATGTTCTGAAGGCGGCTGGCGCCTACACGGTTGGTTCCCTTTTCGTATTTCTGGATCTGCTGGAAGGTGATCCCGAGGCTTTCGCCAAGCTTTTCCTGGCTCATGCCAAGCATCGTGCGACGAAGCCGGATCCGGCTCCCGACATGGATGTCAATCGGGTTCGGCTTCTTCTTGTTCTCGATCATAAATGTCGTCCTGACAAATTGTTGGCGCTCCGACCAGAACCCCGCGCTCGCGAAACCATAACGATACGTTGTAATCGCGATCGCTGATCTTTCAGCATACTTGTAGATTACCGGTCTGAGCCACTATGCAATTTTAGGGGTTTTTGGTCAATTCGCCCTCTTAATAAAACCCAGACTAGAAAAAACGGCAATCAAGGCCATCGCGGCAAACACCAACCAGAAGTTTAATAGGTGAGATTGAATGTTCCGTTTGGGCATTGAATTGATATCAAGGGTTGCATCGACCGCTCCGGACGCGTTCAGCGCAAGACCATCCACCACGCGCCCATAGGGGTCCACGACCGCCGAAATTCCGTTATTGGCCACGCGAACCAGGGGAATGCCCGTCTCGACCGCGCGAATCCGGGACTGGAGGAAGTGCTGGTAGGGGCCGGGAGTCGAGCCGAACCAGGCGTCGTTCGTCACGTTCAGGATCGCATTTGCACCGGCGAGGTCCGGGGCGATTTCACCCGGAAAAATCGCCTCATAGCAGATCAGCGGATAGAAGCCGATGCCGGACGGCAGCGTCAGCGGCGTCCGACTGGACGCGGCGGTGAAGCCGCCAGGCAGACTGATCAGTTCCTCGATGCCGAGTCGACGCAGGACGGCTTCGAAGGGAACATATTCGCCGAAGGGTGTCAGATGCACCTTGTCGCTTGCGCCGAGGATCTGCCCCCCGTCGTCGATCATGTAGACCGAATTGTAGTAGAGCGGCGGCTGGCCCGCGCCCCGCTCCTCAGCACGAACGGCGCCGGTCAGCAGGATCTGCCCCTCCTGGAGGACGTCGCCGATGCGAACGAGAGCGTCGGGGTTTTCCGTGAGGATGAAGGGGACGGAGGTTTCGGGCCAGATGATCACATCGGGTCGCGGCTTGCCGTCTTCTGGGGCTACGGCGCTCAGGCTCAGGTGCTTTTCGAAGATCCCTATGCGGTCGGTGTTTTCCATCTTTTGGGACTGGTCGATCGCCGGCTGGACGAGGCGAACCGTCAGCGTCTTGTCCGCCACGATCGGGGGCGCCACGTAAAGGCGATAACCACCGTAGCCGAAATGTGCTGCAAGCAGCAAGCCGGCGAGAAGCAGGCCCGGCCAGGCACCACGGCGCGTGCCGAGAAGGGCGGGCGCGGCAAAAACGAAGACCGCGAGGGGAGTGACGGCGAGGATGCCGAGCAGATAGCTCGACTGCATCATCAGGGGTACCGGCATGGCGGCATAGCCGATCGCGTTCCAGGGAAATCCGGTCGCTACAACACTGCGCAGCCACTCGACGAGGCCAAAGGCGGCCGCAAGGGCTGCGATACGCCCCATGCCGTCGGACCAGACGAGCCGTGCCAGCATTGTGGCGATACCATAAAAGATGGCGAGTACCGCAGGGAGCCCAAGAACCGCAAGCGGGATTGCCCAGGCAAACTCATCCGCTTCGAGCAGAAGAGCATTGCCCAGCCACCAGAGGCCACTGACGAAATAGCCGAATCCGAAGAACCAGCCCGTCCAGAAGGAGGAGGAGAGCCCTGCCCTGCCCGTTTCGGCATTGCCCGTCGCCCCGTCCAGAAGCCAGACGAGCAGCGTGAAAGAGACGAACATTGACGCGAAGATGTCGAAAGGCGGAAGGGCCAATGCCCCGATCGCTCCTGCGAGTACTGCAAGACCTGCCCGTCTCACCCCCCACAGCAGCACGATCCTCGCTGCCAAAGCCTGCATGTCCACCCCTTATGACCGCGAATCAAACGCCCGCAGTCTCCCAAAAAACAGGGGTCGTGTCGCGGTTTTCGGCGTGGGCGGCGCCGACCGTCAGGTCGACGGCCGCACGGTGCTCTCTGCGGTGGCCTCGACCACCTCGACGGCTGGCTCGCCAGGGGTTGCGGCAGCCTTCGACGAGCGGGGTTTCGCCGGCGCCTTGGTCCGAGCCTTGGGGGCTGCTTCTGCCTGCACGGCAGGCTCGACCTTAGGCGTCTTGGCATCCCCTTCGACGTCGGGGCGGGTATCAACCTCCCCCTTCGCGGTCGAGCGGCGGCGGGCGCCGGCGCGCTTGCGGGAGACGCGAACGCGCTTGATGCGACGGGGATCGGCGTCGAGAATATGGAACTCAAAGCCGGGCAGCGCCTGGACCACCTCTCCCCGCGCCGGGATGCGGCCAAGAGCCGAGAAGATCAGGCCGCCCAGCGTGTCGACATCCTCGAGGCGATCCTTGATGTCGAAATCGGGGCCGATCGCCTCGGCGATTTCCTCGAGTTCGACGCGCGCGTCTGCGACGATGACGTCGTCCGAGACGCGGCTGAACATGACTTCTTCATCGTCGTGTTCGTCATCGATGTCGCCGATGACCATTTCCACGATGTCCTCGTGGCTGACGAGACCGTCGGTGCCACCATATTCGTCGATGACCAACGCCATCTGCGTACGGGCTGCCTGCATGCGGCTCATCAGGTCGGAAGCGAGCATGGAGGGCGGCACGAAGAGGATCGACCGGATAATGCCAGCTTCAGCGACCGTCTTGCTGAGATCGATGCGAGCCAGGTCGAAATCCATTTTCGGTTTGGTCGGCTTGTCGGCCTTTTCCAGCTTTTCCACACCGTTTGCCGCGGCAGCGGGCTTTGCCACGCGCTTGCGGCTACGGGCCTGCTTGGTCACGTAAGACAAGAGATCGCGGATATGGACCATGCCGCGCGGGTCATCGAGCGTGTCGGCATAGACAGGCATGCGCGAACGGCCGGACACATCGAAGATCGTCATGAGTTCGCCGATGGTGACGCTCTGGTCGACCGCCTCGATATCGACGCGGGGGACCATGATGTCCTCGACACGGATCTCGCGGAAGCGAAGGATGTTGTTGAGCATTGCCCGTTCTTCGGGCGTGAAGGCCTCGCCCAACTGGGCATCGGCATTCAGGGCGACCGTCAGATCCTCGCGCAGGCTCGTGGAGGACGACGGCTTCAGGATGCGGGCCAGACGGGCCCAGAAAGACGGGGATTGTCGTGCCGAGCTTTCCGCTCGGGAAGGACTACTGCCCTCTTCCGAAGAGGATCCCTCGTTACTCTCTTTGGCCTCGGGGGCCGTTTTCGTCGCAAAATCGGTCATTGTTCCAAACTATCAGATCGGGTCTTGTCCCGCATAGGGGTCAGATAGGCCAAGTTTCGCCAGAATGCGAGTCTCCAGCGCTTCCATTTTCTCGGCATCGGTCACTTCGATGTGGTCGTAGCCGAAGAGGTGCAGAAATCCATGAACCATCAGATGGGTCAGATGATCCTCGAAAGTCTTTTCGAGATCAACCGCCTCGCGCTCCACCGTTTCGCGGGCGATGATGATGTCGCCGAGCATGGGTCCTGGCATTTTGCCCGGCGTCACCGGGAAGGCGGGGAAGGACAAGACATTTGTCGGCTTGTCCTTGTCGCGCCATTCGGCATTGATCTCACGGATCATTTCGTCATCTGCGAAGACGAGCGAGACCTCGGTCGGCTGTTTCGGGAAGGGCTGGCCTTCGCTTGCCGCAAGATGGGTCTCGGCTGCGACGAGAACGCGGGAGGCCAAAGCCTCCAGCGCGGTCTCGTCTGCCCAACCGTCGGCTTCGACGGCGATCTGTATGTCCAACTGGCTCATCGTTTCATGGCAGAACGGGCTTCAGTGCTCGCTCTGCTCGCTTTCGTCCTGTACCTTGTACTTGGCGTCATAGGCCTGCACGATGCGGCCGACAAGCGGGTGGCGCACCACATCCGTATCCTTGAAGCGGACCACCGAGACGCCCTCGACGCCCTTGAGCACCTGCAGTGCCTCGACCAGACCGGACGTGACGCCGCGCGGCAGGTCGACCTGACTCGGATCGCCGGTGATGATCATCCGACCATTGTCACCAAGGCGGGTGAGGAACATCTTCATCTGCATCGACGTCGTGTTCTGCGCCTCGTCGAGGATGATCGCGGCATTGGCGAGCGTGCGGCCACGCATGAAGGCCAGCGGCGCGATTTCGATGACGCCGGCGGTGATGGCACGCTCGACCTTGTCGCCCGGGATCATGTCGTAGAGCGCATCATAAAGCGGGCGGAGGTAGGGGTCGACCTTGTCCTTCATGTCGCCGGGCAGGAAGCCGAGGCGTTCGCCGGCTTCGACGGCCGGACGCGTGAGCACGATGCGATCAACAACACCGCGCTCCAGGAGCTGGGCGGCATGGGCGACTGCAAGATAGGTCTTGCCGGTGCCGGCGGGGCCGACGCCGAAGACCATTTCGGACCGCTCCAGCGCACGCATATAGGCGTCCTGGGTGGGCGTGCGGGCGGCGATCGTCTTCTTGCGGGTGGATATCTGCGCCATGGAAAGCTTGGCCTTGCGCTCCATTGTCGGTAGCGACAGCTGGTCGTCTGCGGCCACCGCCATGCGGATCGCACCTTCGACGTCTGAGGCATCGACCGAGCCGCCGCTCTGGAGGCGGGCATAGAGGAAGTCGAGCGCGCGGCGGGCCTGGTTGGTGGCCTGGAGTTCACCCGTGATCGCAACCGAATTTCCGCGGGCGCGGGCTTCGATCTGCAGGCGCTGCTCGAGCAATTTCAGATGCTGGTCGAACTGGCCGAAAAGCTCGCTGGCAAGCCTGTTGTTCTCGAACGTCAAGATGAAGTGATTGGCGTCGGTCGCAGGGTTGTTGCGGACATTGCGCGAGGGTGAAGAAACCACTTCTGTTGCGTTCAAGCGATCAGGCTCCTGTTCGATCAGGTTCAGGCCCTCACTCTAACCCTCTGCCACCTCGGCAAACAAGCTGTTTGGGCCGGCTGCGGTGATTCGTACCTGTATAATGTCACCGATTTGCGATGACTTTGCATCAACATTCACAGAGTGCAGCCACGGCGAACGGCCGATGAGCTGTCCCGGCATGCGGCCCGGCTTCTCCAGGAGCAGATCGATGGTCTTTCCGATCATCGACTGCATGAAGGCCTGCTGCTGTTCGAGCAACAGCGCCTGGAGCCGCGCCAGGCGTTCGGTCTTCACATCCTCGGCGACGTGATCGGGCAGATCGGCACCGGGGGTTCCGGGTCGGGTCGAGTACTTAAACGAATAAGCCTGGGCATAGTTCACCTGGCGCACGAGATTCATCGTGTCTTCGAAATCCGCTTCGGTCTCACCGGGGAAGCCGACGATGAAATCGCCTGACAGCGCAATGTCGGGACGCACGGAGCGGATGCGCTCGATGAGCGCGACATATTCGGAAGCCTTGTGACGGCGGTTCATCGCCTTCAGGATCCGGTCGGAGCCGGCCTGCACAGGCAGATGCAGATAGGGCATCAGCATTCTGAGGTCGCGATGCGCCTCGATGAGACGATCATCCATGTCGCGCGGATGGCTGGTGGTGTAGCGCAGGCGGGCGAGGCCTGGGATTTCCGCAAGCTTGTAGAGCAGGTCGCCGAGGCCGGTTGCCCTGCCCGCCTCGTCCTCGCCGTGCCAGGCATTGACGTTCTGGCCGAGCAGGGTCAATTCGCGCACACCGCTATCGACCAGACGACGGGCCTCCGCCAGCAATTGGGACAGCGGGCGGGAGACTTCGGAGCCGCGCGTATATGGAACCACGCAGAAGGTGCAGAACTTGTCGCAGCCTTCCTGGACGGTGAGAAAGGCTGTGACCGAGCGCGGCTTGCCGATCACCTTGGTCGGATCCGGTAGATGCTCGAACTTGTCTTCCAGCGCATATTCGGTATCGACCACCCGTTCGCCGGCGCGGGCTTTGTGGAGGGCCTGCGGCAGGCGGTGATAGGTCTGCGGGCCGATAACAACGTCTACGGCGGGTTCGCGACGGGATATTTCCTCACCTTCGGCCTGGGCTACACAGCCGGCGACACCGATCATGAACTCCTTGCCTTCGGCAGCGCGGGCCTTCTTGTGCTCGCGCAGACGGCCCAGCGCCGAATAGACCTTTTCGGCGGCCTTTTCGCGGATGTGGCAGGTGTTGAGCAGGACGAGGTCGGCCTCTTCCATGACCTCGGTCGGGGCATAGCCGTCGGCCGCCAGGGCATCGGCCATGCGGCCGCTGTCATAGACGTTCATCTGGCAGCCATAGGTCTTGATGAAGACCTTGCGCGTGTTGGCGCCCGGCAGCGAGGTTTCGGTGAGGCTAACGGTGTCCTGGGTCATGGGCCGCTATTTAGTGGTTTTCTCCCGGCGATTAAACCGAAAAATTGGCCAGCGTGCTCAGTGGCGGCGGCGTCCGCGCAGATGGGCGAGCAGCATGGCGCGCAATTGCTCCTCGATGCGGATGGCGAGCGCCTTGCGGCTGTCGCCCTTCTTGAACTCGACCGTCTCGCCAAATGTGACATCGACGTCCAACGCGCCGGCCCGCAAAACGCCGATCAGATGCTTCACCAGACCGACGTCACCCGGCCAGCCGGCGATCGGGCGATGGTAGCGGCCCATGGGCATGCCCTGAACGCGGGTATAGGCGATGGCGACCGGCTGTACATGTACGACGCCCTCCCCCTCTTTCGGCAAGGCGGCGGCGGCGGCGCCGAAAAGTGACGACTTGATGCCGAGTATGCGGTTGCCGTCCGAGGTCGTGCCTTCGGGGAAGAGCACGACGATTTCGCCATCGGCCATGCGCGCTGCGATTTCGTTGACCTGATCGCCGGTGCGGCGCTTCTCCTCACGCACGACGAAGATCGTTTTCTGCAGCCGAGCAAGAAACCCGAAGACCGGCCAGGAGGCCACCTCGGTCTTGGCGATAAAGGCCACATCGGCGAGCGAACCGAGAACGAGGATATCCTTCCAGGAGGCGTGGTTGGCGGCGACCATCAACGGGCGGCGTGTATCGAGCGTGCCGTGGACATGGACCCGAATTCCGAGGAACCAGAGCGCCATCCGATGCCACTGGCGCGGCAGACGGCGGCGGAGCGGCCAGTCGAAGCGCAGTGCCAGCAGCTGGACCGGAATCAGCAGGCCGGAAACGACCAGCAGCACGACGAGGAAAATGCCGACCCTCAGCCAGTTGATCACGCGAGCCTCACTGGCATGGCGAGCATCGGCTCACTTCTCGTCCTTCGACAGGGGAATGCCATAGAGCTCGAGACGGTGGCCGACGAGGCGGAAGCCGTGTTCGCGGGCAATGCGCTCCTGCAGGGCCTCGATTTCTGGCGAATGAAATTCGACGACAGTACCCGTCTTCAGATCGATCAGATGGTCGTGATGTTCTTCCGGCACGGTCTCGTAACGCGACCGGCCATCGCGAAAGTCGTGGCGTTCGATGATGCCTGCGTCCTCGAAGAGCTTGACGGTACGATAGACCGTCGAGATCGAGATCTTGGCGTCGACCTTGGAAGACCGACGATAGAGCTCCTCGACATCGGGGTGATCGTCCGAATCCTCGAGGATGCGGGCGATGACGCGGCGCTGCTCGGTCATGCGCATGCCGCGCTCGGCACACAGCGCTTCCAGGGATTTCAGGGCGTCATTCATTGTGTCAGCATATCCGCAGATGGTCGGTTCGTCCAACCGACCGGTTAGCGAAGATCGCGGCGCATGACAAGCGCGGAGGACCTGCGACCGTTTTCGTCGGCATAGTATGCCGGGCGTTCGCCGGCCTTCTCGAAGCCGAGCTTGCGGTACAGGCCGAGGGCCGCCTGGTTGCCGTCATCGACCTCGAGAAACATGGACTCACCGCCCCTCGCCTTTGCCTCGCGAAGGGCCGCCTGCATGAGCCGCCAGCCGAGACCGAAACGGGCGACCTTGTCGCTGACGGCGATTGTCAGGATCTCCGCTTCACCGGCCACCTCGCGCGCCAGCACGAAGCCCGACAGCGGGGCCTTGAAGATCAGGGTGTTGGTCTGCCAGGCGGCGAAGCCGAAGGTGTTGGGCTGGAGCAGAAGGCTGACGAATTCGCCGTCACCCCAAGCCCGGGGAAAGCGCTGGGCATGCAGATCCGCCACCGCTCGGCAATGCTCGGATGTCATGGGGACGATTTCGAATTCGGGCTGGCGGTAGAACAGGCTGTCGCGCATGTCAGGCTCTCGGTACGGCAAACCCGGTCTGCGGTTTCGCATCCGGTCCGCGCAGATAGAGCGGCTTCGGCTTGCCCTGAGCTTTCGCCGACGCGGATAGACGCGCGACGATATCGATCGGGAAGTGATCGGGGCTGGTTTGCGTCTCCCGGTCCTCGACGAGGGCCGACGCCGAACCGATCAGCACGATGCCAGGCACGGCCGCGCGGGCGAGATAATCGTCGAGTTGCAGCAGCTGCGGCTCTCCCCGAGGTTCGCCGTTTTCGAAACTCTGTGCGTAGACCTCGTCACGATGGGCATTGATCGCTGCAAGAACCGGCCTCACGGCACTGCCCGCCGCCTCGGCCAGTACGGCAAGCGTCGATATGCCGACGCATTCCTTGTCGAGGGCCAAGGAGAGGCCTCGGGCGGCGGCCACGCCTACGCGAATGCCTGTAAATGAGCCCGGACCAACAGTGACGCCAATTCGATCGATATCAGTGAGCGTGAGTTTGGCCTCGTCCAGAGCCTCGTCGATCATCGCCATCAGTCGCTCTGCGTGACCGCGACCAATGGTTTCGCTGACGCTGCCGAGCAGTTCGCCCGCCGTCGAATCAAAAACGGCGGCTGCGCAGTCCACACCCGCCGTGTCGATCGCAAGAACGATCATCTCGTCTCCAGTCCGGTCCGATCAGACCGCTTCGACTTCCTGCACTTCGGGCACGAAGTGGCGCAGCAGGTTCTGCACGCCGTGCTTCAGAGTTGCCGTCGATGAAGGGCAGCCAGCGCAGGAGCCCTTCATGTTGAGGAAGACCTTGCCATCCTTGAAGCCGCGGAAGGTGATGTCGCCGCCGTCCTGGGCAACGGCCGGGCGCACACGCGTTTCGAGCAGTTCCTTGATCGTCGCAACAATCGTCTCGTCGCCAGCCTCAAAGAATTCCTCTTCGCTGTCGGTCTGGGCGGAGGTCGAGGCCGTGCCCATGACCGGGGCGCCGCTCATGAAATGCTCCATGATCGTGCCGAGGATGGCCGGCTTCAGGTGCTGCCATTCGGGGCCGTCCTTGGAGACGGTGACGAAATCATAGCCGAAGAAGACGCCCGTGACGCCCGGGATCGTGAAGATGCGCGAGGCGAGCGGCGAAGCCGCCGCACTGTCGGCGTCGCGGAATTCCGCCGTTCCGGTCTGCATGACAACCTTGCCCGGCAGGAATTTCAGGGTCGCCGGGTTCGGCGTGGCTTCGGTCTGGATGAACATGGTGGTCTCCGGGGCGGTGATGGCACCGCTAAAGATTAGAATATTTCCAAAATAGACCTTGTGGGCCGCATCTTCAAGACATGATCATCAGGAAGTCGACATCAGCAGAGCGCGTCGATTTCCTCATCCGTCAGAGAATCCGGCAGGACCGTGACCGGGATCGGGAAGGCAGCACCGCGGCCGGCGATCATCGAGACCAGCGGACCAGGACCTTCCTTGGTCGAGCCCGCGGCCAGAACCAGGATCGCGATGTCGCGGTCTTCCTCGATCAGGCCGTTGATCTCGGGATAGGCGCTTCCCTCGCGAATGACCAGTTCGGGCTCGATGCCGATCGTGTCTCGCACCGTCTGGGCTGCCTTCGCCATGATGGCGTCGGCCTCTTCCCGGGCTTCCGCCCGCATGATCTCCTCGACACCCAGCCATTGCTGGAAATCGCCGTCAGGGATCACATAAATCAGTACCAGTCCGCCATTGGAATTCTTCGCGCGGCGACCGGCATAATGGACCGCGCGCGAGCATTCCGGGGTATTGTCGATGACCGCCATGAACTTGCGACGGTGACCTTCAAGACGTGACAGACGTGTTGAAACCATTGAGAACCCCGCCGCCGGACAGATGAGATTTGGCGCGGGCGGGCTCCGGGCGAACCCGCCAGCGCCGGCGACCTTATCGCACGAAACCGATGATGTCGCGGACTTCGTTCATGGTCTTTTCCGCGCGGGTGCGGGCACGCTCGCCGCCGTCCCGCAGCACCGCATCGATATGACCGGGGTCTTCCATGAGGCGGCGCATCTCGGCATTGATCGGTGCCAGAACATCGACGGCAAGATCGATCAGCGCCGGCTTGAAGACCGAGAACTGCTGGCCGCCGAACTCGGAGAGCACATCGGCCTTCGACTTGTCGGCCAGGGCTGCGAAGATGCCGACGAGATTGTCGGCTTCCGGCCTACCCTTCAGGCCTTCCGTCTCGCTCGGCAATGCATCGGGATCGGTCTTTGCCTTGCGGATCTTCTTGGAGATCGCCTCCTGGTCGTCCATCAGATTGATGCGCGACAGATCGGACGGATCCGACTTCGACATCTTCTTGGTGCCATCCTTGAGGCTCATGACGCGCGGCGCGGGGCCATCGATCAAGGGTTCGACCATCGGGAAATAGGCGTGCACCGGCTCTTCGCCGACCTTGATGTCGATGCCGAGGCCGGTCGGCACGATCTTGTCGTGGAAGTCCATGTTGAACTTCATGGCAATGTCGCGGGCAAGCTCCAGATGCTGCTTCTGGTCGTCGCCAACAGGCACATGGGTGGCGCGGTAGACGAGAATGTCGGCGGCCATCAGGCTCGGATAGGCGTAGAGACCGAGCGAAGCCTGCTCACGGTCCTTGCCGGCCTTGTCCTTGAACTGCGTCATGCGGTTCATCCAGCCGATGCGGGCGACGCAATTGAAGATCCAGGCGAGCTCCGCATGCTGCGGCACCTGGGACTGGTTGAACACGATGTGCTTTTCCGGATCGATGCCGGCGGCCAGGAAGGCGGCGGTGATCGAGCGAATCTGGGTGGCCATGTCCTCGTGGACCAGTTGCGCCGTCAGGGCGTGCATGTCGACGACACAGTAGATGCAGTCGTTGTTTTCCTGCAGCGCGACGAACTTTCTGATCGCACCGAGATAGTTGCCGAGATGGAGGTTGCCGGTCGGCTGTACGCCGGAGAATACCAGCGGCTTGAACTCAGTCATTCTAATCCTCAACAGGCTGGTGGAGGGCCCGATCTTCTGATCGTGTCGGTCAGGGCTTATGCACGGCGGGCGGGGCGCAATCAAGCGCTCACTTTTGCGTCTGAGGCTTCGCCCGCTCGATCAGATCCCAGAGATTTCCGTAGAGATCGGCAAAGACGGCAACCGTGCCATAGGGCTCGTGGCGCGGCTCCTCCTGGAAGATGACGCCTGCGGCGAGAAAGCGGGCATGTTCTCGGGCGAAATCACCGGTCTCAAGGAAGAAGCCGACGCGACCGCCGGTCTGGTTGCCGATGGCGGCGCGCTGGGCATCATCCGTCGCTTCGGCCAGCAGCAAGGCCGCCCCATCCCCGCCGGTTGGGCGGACAACCAGCCAGCGCTTGCCGTCCGGCATCGCCGTGTCCTCCACGCAATCGAAGCCGAGACCTTCGCAATAGAAAGTCTTTGCGCGGTCGTAGCTATCGACCACCAGACTGACGAGAAAGAGCCTGTTCATGGTCATCGGAAGCGTCCTTCGATTCGGATTGTGACGTGCGGCCTCAGAATGTCACGCATAGGAAATTTTCCTCCCAGATTCGAGGGGGTTAGGGAATGGTTTCGCAAGGCGCAAACGGGCTGCCAGACCGCCCAAAAAACAGGCGAAAACGCCGCTCCGAGCAAAGCGAACCAAATTTGCCACATTTGGGGGAATAAAAACCCTCCAGAAGCGATCTGGATCGCTGAAAACAACAATCTCATTCCAGAAGGTCACTCATGCGCACATTGTTTCGCGTCGCGCTCGGCTGCGTTCTTTCGTTCGGCCTCCTGTCCCCTGCGGAGGCCGTCGAGAAGAAGAAGCGCCATTTTTTCATGAAGCATGACACGGCGGTTGCCTACACGCTGCAGCGTGTCAGCGTCAAAGCCAACTGTTTTCCCGACGAACTGAAGGGCATTCTCGCCCATATCGCCAGAAAGACCGGCAAGAAGCCTGTCGTCACTTCCGGTCACCGCCCGCGCTCGGGCCGCTCCCAGCACAGCCACTGTTTTGCAGCCGATATCCGGGTGCCCGGCGTATCTGAGAAGAAGATCGTGGCGGCGGCCCGCACAGCTCCCGGCATTGGCGGCATAGGCCGCTATTGCAACGGCATCGTGCATGTCGATATCGGACCGAAGCGGACCTGGACCTATTGCTGATCAGGTTCGGACGGGGTCGTTGCGGCCTCGTCTGCTGTCTTCTTCCTGCGTTTGAGACTGCGGCGGATCATGCCGATATCGGCACCGCCGATCAGGAAGGCGATGCCGAAATACACAGGCATGGCGACGACCACGAGTGCACCCAGCGCCAGAACCTGATCGAGAAGCGGGCTTGCGGGCGTCAGCCAAGACGACCAGCGATCGGACAGGTAGACGAGAAGGCCCGCCATCACGCCTGAGGCAATCATCAGACGCACCGTGCGAGTGACCAGCGACCACTCGAAGACGAGATGGCCGCGCCAGAGTAGGACCGAAAACAAGAGGATGGTATTGGTCCAGCCGGCGGCAGCTTCGGCAATCGCGATACCGCTCTCCTCGAAGATCGGGAAAAGCGTGAGCGCAAGGCCGGTGTTGAGCGCGACCGAGACCATGGTGAAGCGCATCGGGGTCTTGGTGTCTTCGCGGGCATAGTATCCCGGCTGCAAAGCCTTGATGAGCACGAAGCCAGGCAAGCCGATGCCGTAGATCGCAAGGATCGAGGCGACGACGGCGGTGTTCTGCTCGGAAAATGCGCCGCGCTCGTAAAGAACGCGGATGATCTCGTCGGAGAGGACCCAGATGGCGGCAGCGGCCGGTAGCGTCAGGAAGAGAACAAATTCGATCGAGCGGTTCTGAAGGGTTTCCGCCTCCTTCAAGTGTCCGCCCTTGAGCGCGCGCGCAAGCTCCGGCAACAGCACGACCGCGACCGCGACACCGACGACGCCGAGAGGCAGTTGGTAGATGCGGTCGGCATATTGCAGGGCGGAGATCGCGCCCTCCTTGGTGGAAGCGATGGCCTGGCCGATGAGCTGGTTGATCTGAGTGATGCCGCCGGTGACGGCGGCGGGGACGGCCAGCACCAGCAGACGCCTCACATTTGGCGTGAAGCGCGGGCGCTTGAAGCCGATGCGAATGCCGGCATGGCGCACGCCGATATAGACCACGGCCATCTGCAGGAGGCCTGCCCCGAGCACCGACCAGGAGAGCGCCCAGGCGGTGGCCGCTGGGTCAGCACCGGTCCACAGCGCCCAACCGAGCGCACCGATCATCAAGATATTGAGGAAAACGGGCGCGATCGCTGCTGCAAAGAAGTGGTGCAGCGAATTCAGCATGCCGCTCAGCATGGCCGTCAGCGACATGCACATGAGATAGGGGAACATCACGATCGCGAGGCGGACCGTCAGGTCGAACTTCTCTTGGTCTTCCGCAAAGCCCGGCGCGATGATCCACTGCACGAGCAGCGGCATGGAGAGCTGCATGCCGATGGTCAGGATCAACAGGACCGAGAAGAGGACCCCGAAGACTTCCTCGGAAAAGCGCTTGGCGCCATCGATGCCCTTCGCCTCGATCTCCTTGGCGAAGAGCGGCACGAATGCAGCGTTGAAGGCGCCTTCAGCAAACAGGCGGCGGAAGAGATTGGGGAAGCGGAAGGCAGCGTAAAAGACGTCGGCGACCGGGCCGGTGCCCAGCGCTGCGGCCATCAGGGTTTCGCGCGCGAAGCCGAAGATGCGGCTGCCGAGCGTCGCCCCACCGACCGTCATGAATTTCTTGACGAGGCTCATTCCTCAGGCCCGTGCCTTTTTCGGCGCCGGTGCTGCGCGGTGTGGCTGGGCGATGATGCCCGAGGGCATGTTGTCCTTCAATTCATCGGGCTGTTCGGTCATCACGGGCTTCAGGCGATTGGCGATGTTGGCCTGGCGGTTCTCGTTGGTGACCTTCTGGCCGACGAGATCGGTCACATAGAAGGTGTCGATGACCTTTTCGCCGAAGGTGGTGATGCGGGCCGAGTGGATGTCGAGCGAGAGGTCCGACAGGACCGCGGTGATTTCGGCCAGAAGGCCGATGCGGTCGAGGCATTCGACTTCGATGACGGTGAACTTGTTGGACAGCGCATTGGAGATGCGCACATCCGGTTGGACCGGGAAGGTCTTGTTCTTCTTCTTGCCCTTCGTGCGCGTGGCGATGACTTCTGGCAGGCGCTTGCGGCCTGAGAGCACGTCCTCGATCATCTTGCCGATCGTGGCGGCGCGACGGGTTTCGTCCTCGTCGATCGGGAATTCACGGTTGATCAGGATCGTATCCAGCGCGCGGCCATCCGAGGTCGTGAAGATCTGCGCGTCGGCGATGTTGGCGCCGGCAGCCGCACAGGCGCCGGCGATGATCGACAGCAGTCGCGGATGGTCCGGCGAAAGCACGGTGATCTCGGTAATCGCATGGAACTGGTGGGTGCGCACCATGGTGGCGAGCGCCTGGCCTGACTTGTCCGTCTGGCGGATGAAATGGGCGTGGCGCACCTGGTCTTCGAGATCGACGGAGAGCAGGTAGGGCTCGTAATGCAGCTTCGTATAGGTGCGCTGGTCCTTCTGGCTCCAGCCTTCCAGCGCCTTGGTAAGCTGCTCGGCGGCATGCTTGGCGCGCTCCTTGCGGGAGACCTGGGAGAAGCCGCCCGAGAGCAGCAGTTCGGTCTCGTAGTAGAGCGTGCGCAGGAGCTGGCCCTTCCAGCCGTTCCAGACACCCGGGCCGACGGCGCGGATATCGCAGACCGTCAGGACCAGAAGCATCTTCAGGCGGTCGAGCGACTGTACCTTTTCGGCGAAGTCGGTGATGGTCTTGCGGTCGTGCAGATCGCGGGTCTGGGCGACCATGGACATCAGGAGATGCTGGTCGATCAGCCAGGCCACCATTTCGGTCTGCTTGGGCGAGAGGCCGAGACGCGGGCAGAGCTTGCGGGCGACCTTGGCGCCGGCGATGGAGTGGTCCTCCTGGCGACCCTTGGCGATGTCATGCAGGAGGATCGCGACGTAGAGTGCCTGACGATCCTCGATCTCCGGCATGATCTTGTTGGCGAGCGGGTGGACTTCCTCCGCCTTGCCATTGTCGATTTCCGACAGGACCTCGACGGTGCGGATGAGATGCTCGTCGACGGTGTAGTGATGATACATGTTGAACTGCATCATCGAGACGATCTTGCCGAATTCCGGCATGAAGCGGCCGAGCACGCCGGCCTCGTTCATGCGGCGCAGGATGAAGCCCGGATCCTTGCGGGAGGTCAGGATCGACAGGAAGAGTCGGTTGGCCTCAGCGCTTTCACGAAAATCATTGTCGACTAGCGACAGCGAGCGGGTGACCGCCTTCAGGGCGTCGGGGTGGAATTCCAGCCCGTTCAGATCCGCCACATGGAAGAGGCGCATGATCGACATCGGGTCTTTCTTGAAGACACCGGGATCGGCGAGCGCAATACGGCCGCGATCGTCGATGAATTCGCTGGCACCGGGGATCTTTCGCGGGCGGTTGGCGAAACGGCCAAGCATGCCGCCAATGCCAGGAGCGGCCTTGGCCTGCTGGTCCTCAAGAGCTGCCGCAAAGATGCGGGTGAGGTCACCGACGTCCTTGGCCACCAGGAAGTAATGCTTCATGAAACGTTCGACAGCGGAGAGCCCCGGACGCGCCTGGTAATCGAGATTTTTGGCGATCTCCGGCTGGATGTCGAAATAGAGCCGCTCTTCCGGCTTGCCGGTCAGATAATGCATGTGGCAGCGGACCGCCCAGAGGAAATCGTCGGCCTTCTGGAACAGGCGCCATTCATGGCGAGAGAGCACGCCCAGGCGTACAAGGTCATCGGTATCGCGGACGTGGTAATTGTATTTGGCGATCCAGAAGAGGGTCTGGAGATCGCGCAGGCCGCCTTTGCCTTCCTTGACGTTCGGCTCGACGAGATAGCGGCTGTCGCCGGCCTTGCGGTGGCGTTCGTCACGTTCGGCGAGCTTGGCCGCAATGAATTCGGGGGCGGTACCTGTTGTCACTTCCTGGTCGAAGCGTTGTTGGAGTTCCGTCACCAGTGCCTCGTCACCGCAGATATGGCGGGTTTCGAGGATCGCCGTGCGGATGGTCATGTCAGCCTTTGACAGGCGGATGCATTCCTCGACGGTGCGGGTGGCGTGGCCGACCTTGAAGCCGACATCCCAGAGGAGGTAGAGCACGAACTCGACCGCCTTGTGCATCGCGGGTCCGGCCTTCGGCGGCAGCAGGAAGAGCAGGTCGATATCCGAACCGGGCGCCAGCGTGCCGCGACCGTAGCCGCCGACGGCGGCGACCGACAGACCGTCGGTGTCCTTCGGATAGACATGGATGCGGGCGAAATCGAAGATCACCGAGATCAGCTGGTCCTGGATCCAGGAGATGCGGTTGGCGCAGTTCATGCCGCTGCCATCTTCGAAGAGCTTCAGGCGTGCCTGTTCGCGGGCATCGGCAGAAGCCTTCTTCAAGATCGGCAAGAGCTTCGATCGTGTCTCCAGCATATTGCCGCATCCGGCCTCCGCGACCGTCTTGCAGGACGCACGAAGCGCGTCGATATCGAGGAGGTCGTCGAAGGCGAGGTCTGCTTTGGCCATGGGGGCGGCATCATCTCTTGGGAACCCGGGAATCAGCCGGGATTGGTGGCGCTATAGCGCTTTTCGGGCGCGATTGACAGGCACTCTACCGGTCAAGACTTGCCAAGTTGTTTCTTGAGATCATAGAGCGCATCGAGCGCCTGGCGAGGCGTCAGATCGTCAAGATCGAGTGAGCGCAAGGCCTCCTCGACCTTCGACGGGCCGGATTTCTGGATCTCCTCGCGGCGGACTGCGACCTGGAAAAGCGGCAGGTCGTCGATCAGCTGGGCGGCCGGGTTCTTGCGGTCGCTGTCTTCAAGACGCGTCAGGACCTCCCGCGCACGGGCGACGACGGCAGCGGGCAAGCCGGCGAGACGGGCGACCTGGATGCCATAGGAGCGATCGGCGGAACCGGGGCCGACCTCATGCAGGAAGATGACGTCGCCGTCCCACTCCTTCACCCGCATGGTGACGTTCGACATGCGGGCGAGCTTTTCCGAGAGCGCCGTCAATTCATGAAAATGGGTGGCGAAGAGCGAGCGGCAGCGGTTTGCTTCGTGCAGATGTTCGACGGCGGCCCAGGCGATGGAGAGGCCGTCGAAGGTGGCGGTGCCACGGCCGATCTCGTCGAGGATAACCAGCGAGCGATCAGTCGCCTGGTTGAGGATGGCGGCAGTTTCGACCATCTCCACCATGAAGGTGGAGCGGCCGCGCGCCAGATCGTCGGAAGCACCGACGCGGGAGAAGAGGCGGTCGACGATCCCGATATGGGCGGCACCTGATGGCACGAAGGAGCCCATCTGGGCGAGGATGGCGATCAGCGCGTTCTGACGCAGGAAGGTCGATTTACCGCCCATGTTGGGACCTGTCAGGAGCCAGATGGCGCCGGGGCCCTTGGCATCATTGGGCGAGAGATCGCAATCGTTTGCGATAAAGGGGCTGGCGGCCTGACGGCGCAGCGCCTGCTCGACCACCGGATGGCGGCCGGCGGTGATGGCGAACATTCTCGAATCGTCGACCAGCGGGCGGCAGTAACCCTGCTCATCGGCAAGCGCAGCAAGGCCTGATGCGACGTCGATGACCGCAAGTGCCCGGGCCGCGGCCTTGATGGGTTCTGCGGCTGAGACGACCTGGCTTACCATCTGATCGAAGGCGGCGAGTTCCAGGGACAGTGCCTGGCCTGCGGCATTGGCGATCCGGCTTTCGAGATCGGCAAGCTCGGTCGTGGTGAAGCGCATGGCATTGGCCATGGTCTGGCGATGGATGAAGCGCGCTTTCGCCTCGTCGCCCTCGGTCATCGGGCCGGCATTGCCGGCGGTGACTTCGATGAAATAGCCGAGCACGTTGTTGTGTTTGATCTTCAGCGACTTGATGCCGGTTTCCTCAGCATATTGCAGTTGCAGGCCGGCAATGACGCGGCGGGACTGGTCGCGCAGTGCGCGCAGTTCGTCGAGCTCGGGGATGGCGCCATCGCGCAGAAAGCCGCCGTCGCGCTTCAGGAGCGGCAGTTCGTCGCCGAGCATCGAGGCCAGGCTGGAGCCAAGATCAGCGGGCAAGGCTGCGAGATCCGCAAGAGCCTCGGACAGCTCCGTCGGCAAGCGGGCCGGATCGAGCAGGCGACCGACTTCGGCAGAGGCGGCAAGGCCGGCGACGATGGCACCGAGGTCACGCGGGCCGCCGCGATCGAGTGCCAGACGGGAGAGCGCGCGTGGCATGTCGGGCACGCGCTTCAGCGCGTCACGCAGGCGGTCGACGAGGAGGCCATCGGCCAGCAAATGGGCGATCGAGTCCTGGCGGTCGGCAATCGCTTCCGGATCAGTCAGCGGCGACATCAGGCGCTCTGCCAGCAGGCGCGCGCCGCCGCCGGTCACGGTGCGGTCGATGGCCTTCAGGAGCGAGCCGTTGCGGTCGCCCGAGAGCGTCTTCACCAGTTCGAGATTGGCGCGGGTGGCGGGATCGATGAAGAGGGTGGACGCCGCATTCTGGCGTTCGGGCAGGCCGAGCGGCGGGCGCTCGGAGATCTGGGTCTTTTCGACATAGGCGACGGCGGCAGCCGCCGCTGCGATTTCGGCACGGGAGAAAGCGCCAAAGCCATCGAGCGTTCCGACACCGAAGTAACGCGCGATGCGGCCTTCGGCGCTGGCGCTGTCGAAGAGCACGCCCGGCTGGGGCACAACGACACGACCGAGTACGTCGAAGGCGGGCTTCAGCTCCTCGTCGTGGAAGATCGTATCGGGCACGATCAATTCGCGCGGCTCGATGCGCAGGATATCGGCGAGAAGCCGGGTCTCGGTGGTTTCGGCGAGGCGGAAGATGCCGGTGGAAATATCGATCCAGGCGAGTGCCAGTTGCGGGGCAGAGCCACCACGGATGCGGGCAAGCGCCATCAGGTAATTCGATTCGAAGGGCGAGAGGAGCTTGTCCTCGGTGATTGTGCCGGGCGTGACGAGCCGCACGACGTCGCGCTTCACGACCGACTTCGAGCCGCGCTTCTTGGCCTCCGCCGGATCCTCGATCTGCTCGCAGACCGCAACGCGGAAGCCGAGCGAAATCAGCTTCTGCAGGTAGTCATCCGCCGCATGAACCGGCACGCCACACATGGGGATATCCTGGCCGAGATGCTGACCGCGCCGGGTCAGCGTGATGCCGAGCGCACGCGACGCATCGACCGCATCCTCGAAGAAGAGCTCGTAGAAATCGCCCATGCGATAGAAGAGCAGGCTGCCGGGATTGGCGGCCTTGATCTCGATGAATTGCTCCATCATCGGAGTGGCCGTTGCGCGGCTCTCTTCCGAGGTCAGCTCGGCGACGTTCAGGACATCACTCGGGGTGGCTTGATATAGCGTCACGGGCTCAATGTTTTCTTGAAAAGGAAGTCGTGCAACACTAACGACTTAAGGCGAGGAAAAACAACCAGGATGGGCCGGCGATCGCCCGCTGCCCACAACAAGGTGAGGGGAAGCATGGCAAACGAGAAGACGACCGGCCGGACGAAAGTCTCGGTGACGGAACAGGAAGCGCTGGACTTTCACTCCCAAGGGCGCCCCGGCAAGCTGGAGATTACCCCGACCAAGCCGATGGCGACGCAGCGCGATCTATCGCTTGCCTATTCCCCCGGCGTTGCCGTTCCGGTCAAGGCGATCGCCGCTGATCCCGCCACGGCCTATGACTACACCACACGCGGCAACATGGTGGCCGTCATCTCGAACGGCACGGCAATCCTGGGCTTGGGCAATCTCGGGGCACTCGCCTCCAAGCCGGTGATGGAAGGCAAGTCGGTTCTGTTCAAGCGCTTTGCCGATGTCGATTCGATCGATCTCGAGGTCGACACGGAGAATGTCGACGAATTCATCAACTGCGTGCGGTATCTCGGGCCTTCCTTCGGCGGCATCAATCTCGAAGACATCAAGGCGCCAGACTGCTTCATCATCGAAAGCCGGCTGCGCGAGCTGATGGACATTCCAGTCTTTCACGACGACCAGCACGGCACAGCGATCATTGCGGCTGCCGGCCTGATCAACGCGCTGGAACTGACCGGCCGCGACTTCAAGACGACGAAGCTCGTCTGCAACGGCGCCGGGGCGGCTGCCATCGCTTGCATCGAGCTGATCAAGGCGATGGGCTTCAACGGCGAGAACATCATTCTCTGCGACACCAAGGGCGTGATCTATCAGGGCCGCACCGAGGGCATGAACCAGTGGAAGTCGGCGCATGCGGTCAAGACCGACCGTCGCACGCTGACGGAAGCCATGGTGGGCGCCGATGTGGTGTTCGGGCTTTCGCAGAAGGGTGCGCTGTCTTCCGAGATGGTGGCCTCGATGGCTGACAATCCGATCATTTTCGCCATGGCCAATCCGGACCCGGAGATCACGCCGGAGGAGGTGGCGGCGATCCGCGACGATGCGATTATGGCAACCGGGCGTTCGGACTATCCGAACCAGGTGAACAATGTTCTGGGCTTTCCCTATATCTTCCGGGGTGCACTCGATGTACGGGCAAGCCAGATCAACGACGCGATGAAGATCGCCGCCGTTCGGGCGCTCGCGGATCTCGCGCGCGAGGATGTGCCCGACGATGTGGCGGCGGCCTATCAGGGCGAGCGGCCGCGCTTCGGGCCGCAATACATCATCCCCGTGCCCTTCGATCCGCGGCTGATCTCCGCCATTCCGGTGGCTGTCGCCAGGGCTGCGATGGAAAGCGGCGTGGCGCGCAAGGAAATTGAGGACCTCGGTGCCTATGCGCATGAGCTTTCCGCCCGGCGCGACCCGATCGCCGCGGCAACCCAGCGGATCTACGAGCATGTGCGCAGCCACCCCAAGCGCGTGGTCTTTGCAGAAGGCGAAGAGGAACAGGTGATGCGGGCGGCAATCGCCTTCGTCAACCAGGGGCTCGGCACCGCTATCCTGCTCGGCCGCGACGAGCCGCTGAAGGCGACCGCCGAGCGGGCCGGCATCGATCTCGACCGTCCCGGCATCGAGGTGGTCAATGCGCGGCTCTCGACCCGGGTCGAGGCTTATACCGAATATCTCTACTCACGCCTGCAGCGGAAGGGCTACCTGCATCGCGATGCGCAGCGGCTGATCAACACCGATCGCAACCACTTTGCCGCCTGCATGGTGGCGCTGGGGGATGCGGATGCCATGGTGACCGGCACGACGCGCAACTATTCGACGGCACTCGAAGACGTCCGCCGCTGCATCGACACGGCACCCGGTCACCGCGTGATCGGCGTATCGCTGGCGCTGGCGCGCGGTCGCACGATCGTGGTCGCGGATACGGCAGTGCATGACATGCCGACGGCCGAGGAGCTTGCCGATATCGCAGAAGAGGCCGCCGGGGTTGCGCTTCGGCTGGGGCTCGAGCCACGGGTGGCGCTGCTTGCCTACTCGACCTTCGGCCATCCGACCGGCGAACGCTCGGAGCGGGTTCGCGAGGCCGTGAAGATCCTCGACCGGCGCGGCGTCTCCTTCGAATATGACGGCGAAATGGGTGCGGATATCGCGCTCAACCAGCACCGGATGGAGCAGTATCCCTTCTGCCGCCTCTCGGGCACAGCCAATGTGCTGGTCATGCCGGCGATCCATTCGGCGGCGATCTCGACCAAGATGCTGCAGGAACTGGGCGGGCTGACCGTGATGGGGCCGCTGCTCATTGGCCTCGAAAAGTCGGTACAGATCGCGCAGATGGGCGCCAAGGACAGCGATATCGTCAATATGGCAGCGATCGCGGCCTATAACGCGGCGGGTTAAGCGAAGACCGGAGCGGCTTTTGCGAGCCGCTCCATGTCGTCCTCGATCTCGCCCTTCAGCCAGCGTTTGAACTTCTCCACCTTGCCGGAGCGCCTCGCATTTTCTGATGTCACGAAGTAGTGTCCGAAGCCGGTTTTGACCGCCGGCCCAAAGGGCGCGACGAGCTGGCCGTGCTGCAGCTGATGCGAGGCGATCGTCTGCCAGGCGAGCATCACCCCCTGCCCCGCAATTGTCGCGTCGAGGCAGAGCGATGCTTCGCTGAAGGTGTGGCGCGCCTTGATCTCGGCGCCTTCAAGACCGACCGCCGATAACCAGACATCCCATGTGAACATGGCCCTGCCATCGATGACCTTCGGCAGGTCGAGAATATCGGCGGCTTCGCGCAGTTTTTCGGCCATGGCCGGGGTGCAGAGCGGCGCCACTCGCTGATTGAGGATCAGTTCAGCCTTGAAACCCGGCCAGTGGCCGCGTCCGACACGAATTCTGAGATCGACATCCGTCTGGCTGGCATCGGTCAGGCGGTCGTTCGCGTCGATGCGCAGGCTGATTTCGGGAAAGCGCTCCGAGAAAGCCGCGATGCGGTGCACGAGCCAGCGGGCGGCGAAGACCGGCGCCACGGAGATGGTGAGCAATGTGTCGTCGCTACGTCTGGCGAGCGCCACGGCGCCCGAGAGGTGGCGAAAGCCATCGGAAAGACGCGCCAGCATATCGGTCGCCGTATCGACCGGAACCATGCCGCGGCCGGTGCGCTCGAAAAGCGGGCGGCTGAGTTGCTGCTCGGTCTTGATGACCTGCTGGCTGACGGCGCCGATGGAGACGCCGAGCTCTTCCGCCGCCGCCTGGAGTGAGCCGAGGCGAGCAACGGCTTCGACGGCGCGCAGGCCATTCAGATGCACCTGATTGAGGTTCTTCATATAGGAAAGCTATAGTCGGCCGCGGCAAAACTCAATTGAATTTCGCAAACTGAAGGCCGATGATGAAGCCTCTTCGGAAGGTTTATACCTCCCTCTCAGCGCATAGAGGCCCAAGCCATGTTCGAGTTTCTCTGGAGACAACGTGAACCGACCCCGGTAAATCGTGACTGGCGGCATGATCCCATGGGGCATCCGGCCTTGCGGGAGATGAGCCTTCGGGAGCTTGGCGACCTGCCCATGGTGGCGGAAGCGCCGATGCGGGTGGCAAGGGTCGAGGTGACGGAGGATTGCCGGCGCGGTGTCAGTCGGGTGCAATCAGGCGGATGCGCTGTTTCACGATGATCGGCAAGCACTCAGGACTTTGTGGCTCGGCTTCGCCGCCCCCCTCATTCCATGGTGCAACGAGTTGCACCTGTGCGCTCTGCGCTACGTTCTCCCCGATGGGGAGAAGAGGATCAGCTGGCGCTGGCGAAGCGGCCGGCGTCAGCGCCGTAATAGTTGACGTAGCGCCCGGAGATGCTGGCGATGGGCAGGATGATCAGAACATCCGTCGTGTTGAAAGCCTGGTCAACGACGGCGCCATTGCCGACCATGGCACCGAGGCGCAGGTAACCCTTGATCAGCGGCGGCATGGCGAAGAGCGCGCGGCGGGCATTGATGGCTTCTGATGGCATAAGGTCCATCTCGCGGTAGAGATGGGGCAGCGCGTCGACCGCCCACTCGCCCTTGGCAACGGCATTCTGATGCAGGAAGGAGAGCGCCAGCGCATGTTCCTCCGGCTGCGTGCCGGGGAAGGAGCCGCAGCCAAACATGGCATCGATTCGGTGATGCAAGGCATAGGCCCAGCAGCCCTGCCAGAGAAGTTCGACCGTGCGCTTCGTGCGATATTGCGGCAGCACGCAGGAGCGACCAAGCTCCATGAAGCGCTTTTCCGGATGGCGGGCGACGAGTGCATCGACGCCGAATTCGGAGCCGGAATAGAAGCCGCCATGGGCGATCGCCACTTCATGGCGCAGCAGGCGGTAGGTGCCGACGATCTGGTCTTCGGCATCGCCGTCGATCGAGCGATCAAGAACCAGAAGATGATCGCAGAGTGAGTCCCAGCTGTCGACTTCACGGCCGCGGCGGGCATCTTCGACGCAGACCTGCGCCTTCATTTCATCGACGAAAACGCGGTAGCGCACGGCCTGGGCCGCGTCGATCTCTCTCTCGGTGCGGGCAATGCGGGTCTCGAGATTGCCGATCCGCCCGAGGATATCACGGGATGCAGGCTGTCCCAGCGGCGCGGCCGCCGGATTTGCCAGGTGAAGGTCTCGTTCGATCAGTTCCACGCTCATCGGATCTATCCAGCGTTGAAGTCACGGGCCTTTAAACACGAGACTGCTACAGGAAAGTGACAAAACTTCGGAGGCTTTCGCCGCCGTCAAACCTCCGGCGGCTTCGGCTTTCGGTGCTGGATGATCTCGTCGATGACGATGAAGATCGCGCCGATGGTAATGAAGCTGTCGGCCAGGTTGAAGACGGCGAAGGACCAGGTCTGGGTGTAGAAGAGGATATAGTCGACCACATAGCCATAGGTGAGGCGGTCGATGATGTTGCCGAGCGCGCCCGCAATGATCATCGCGAAGCCGAGATGGGCGAAATGCTGCTCGGGGCCGGTCTTGCGCCAGAGCCACAGCACGAAACCGACGATGATGAGGCGCAGCCCGACGATGAACCAGCTGTCGAGATGCGACAGCATGGAGAAGGCGACACCGAGATTATGGGTGCGGTAGAGCGCCCAGAAAGGCATGACCGGGATCAGCTCATGCATCGGCAGAGTGACTTCCACCGCATATTTGATGGCCTGATCTAGGATCAGGGCGATGGCGATGAAGGTCAGAACCGGGCCGGGCCGGTTGAAGGCGGCAAGCATGGTCACTGGGCTCCGTCGAGGGCGAGCAGGTGGCGGCGGACCTCGAACAGCATGACGCCCGTGGCGACTGCGAGGTTCAGGCTGTCGGCCATGCCGACCTGGGGAATGCGGGCGAGCTTGTCTGCGGCTTGAGCCAGTTCATCCGGCAGGCCTGATTGTTCATTGCCCATCATCAGGATGACCGGCTTGGAGCGGTAGTCGATGGTGCGGTAATCGACGGCGCCGGCCAGATGCGTGGCGACGAGGCGGGCATCCACCGACTTCTTCCACTTGAGGAAATCGGCAGGCGTGGTCTTCACCAGCGGCAGTGCGAACATCGAGCCCATGGTGGCGCGAACGGTTTCCATGGAGAAGGGATCGGTGCAGTCGCCAACCAGAATGACGCCGGAGGCACCGGCGGCGTCGGCCGTGCGGATGATGGTGCCGAGATTGCCGGGATCGCGGACGCGGTCGAGCGCGATCCAGGTTTCCGAGCCCTTCGGCTGGATGTCCTTGAGCGGCGTCCAGCGCTGATCGAAGACGGCGGCGACCATTTGCGGGTTGTCGCGCCTCGTGATCGAGGACATCACCTTTTCGCTCACTTCCAGCACAAGGCCGCCGGCGGCGACGGTGCGGGCGGCGACCTTCTCGACCAGCGGCTTGCCCTTGCCGGCCTTGGCATAGACGAGGGTGCGGATGGTCCAGCCGCGATCAAGCGCGTCGATGACCAGCTTCAGGCCTTCAGCAAGGAAGGTGCGGCTTTCGTCGCGGCTCTTCTTCTGGGAGAGCGCCTTGATATCCTTGATGATGGGATTGGCGAGGCTGGTGACTTCCTTGACCTGACCGACGCGGCGCGGGCCCTCGTTTCGATAGTCGTCGGTCATTTCGGCACCCAGCGGCTGAAGAGAGAGGTGGAGAGCGCACGCCCCGGCGTCTTGCCGTCGAGGCCGGCCTCGCGGATGACGAGTTCGCCTGACTCGACGAGGCCACCCTTGCCGCGCATGGTCTCACGCATCAGTTCGTGGATGGAATAGAAGCTCGCGCGGATTGAATAGGCTGTCAGCACCAGGCCAACCGCCTTGGGCGCTAGAAGCTCGCGGCAGATATCGAGCATCAGCGGCAGGTGATCGAAGAGCTGCCAGACTTCGCCATTGGGGCCACGGCCGAATTTCGGCGGGTCGGTGAGGATGATGTCGTAGTGGTGGCCGCGACGCTCCTCGCGCAGGATGAACTTCATCGCATCCTCGCAGATCCAGCGGATCGGCGCCTTGTCGAGGCGGCTCAACGACTGGTTCTCGCGCGCCCAGCCGATCGCCTTCTTCGAGGCATCGACATGGGTGACTTCGGCACCGGCAGCGGCCGCGACCAGCGAGGCGACACCGGTATAGCCGAAGAGGTTCAGGACCTTCAGCGGCCGATCGGCAGCCTCGATCTTCTGCTTCATCCAGCTCCAATGGGCGATCTGCTCGGGAAACACGCCGACATGGCGGAAGGCGGTGAAGCGGCCGTGAAAATCCACACCCAGCAGAGAGAGCGGCCAGGTTTCGCCGAGCGCCTCGCGCTGGAAGCGCCAGCGTCCCATGCCGTCTTCATCCGTGTCGCCGGTGAACACGGCATCGGCCTTGTCCCAAACGTGGGAAGGCAGCGCCTTCGGCCACAGGGCCTGCGCTTCCGGCCGCACAATGCGATAGGGACCATATTGCTCTAGCTTCAACCCGTCGCCACTGTCGATCAGGTGAAAATCGCCGGCGCCCGAGGATTCCAGGATCAGCGGCACGCGCTCGGTCGGACGATCACCGTTGCGGACCGTCAGAACGCGGGCGGGTTCCGACGACGCATCGTGCGTTTGCGGCTGGGGCTTTGCCTTGGTGGCCTCGGCTTCGCGGCGCGGCGGACGGGCCGGGCGCTCGTCCCTGCCCTTCGATGCGTAAGGCTTCGCCGTTGCCGGCCGCTCCGCACCACTGCCTTTCGCCTTCGCTCCCGGGAATGGCTTGGCGCCGGGGCGACGTTCCTTGTTCTTCACGTCAATGATCCGTGGGTCGTGTTCGTCTCGGCCAGCCCTTAGCATTGCCGGCCCGGCGCGGAAAGGAAATTTGCCGCGAATTCGCTGCGCCCAGCCTTACTTGGCGCCGAGTTGCGGAAGCGTGGCGCCGGCGATTTCTTCGGCGCGGGTTTTCTGCCGGTCGGCTTCGGCCTGCCACTGCTGGGCCACACGCGACTGGCTGCGGGCCTTCTTGCGATGCTTGCCCTGTGTGAACCAGGTGACAATAGCGCCGAGCAGCACGCCCAGCATGACGGCGAGAATGAGAAGCACGAAGAGGGGTGCGGAGGCCGACAAAGCCTGATCGGCTGGATCGAAGGGATTGAGCGCGAGCCTGACGGGCGCGCGGTTGGCGACGGCCAGAACAATCAGGAGAACGCCGAGCGGAACGAATACCACGAGGCTCACGACTTTCCGGATCATCTCGAAACTCCCTGTTCTGTCCGAGGGCCATCAAGGCACCTCATTCGTCTCAAGTTAAGGACAGAGGCGGAATTTTCAACGCGAAAAGCGCTTATTCGTCGTCTTCGTCGCCCATGCCGGGGTTGAGACGCTCGCGCAGCTCCTTGCCGGTCTTGAAGAAGGGGACCCACTTCTCCTCGACAAAGACGGTTTCCCCTGTGCGCGGATTGCGCCCGGACCGCGAGGGACGATTCTTGACGGAGAAAGCGCCGAAGCCACGCAGTTCGACACGATTGCCGCCTGCGAGCGCGTCCGTGATCTCGTCGAGCACCGCGTTTACGATATTTTCGACATCACGATGATAGAGATGCGGATTACGGGCCGCGACGATCTGCACCAATTCCGACTTTATCACGCGGACCCCCTGAATTTTCTGTTGTGACGTGAGCGTCGCCAAAGTTGCCAAAGCGAAAAAGCACAGTCAAGGAACAACTTAACCATAATGTCGCGGCTTTGCGAGAGCTATGACGCGCATCACATGCCAAATCGTGATCGAGGCTGCCCTCGTTTCTCCGTATCGTCATTCCATCGATCGATTGGCATGTTTCTTGTAATGGCGCTGCCACAATCCATATTGGCAACAACCGGCAGACATGCGAAACGACCAAAACGGTGGATCGGCTGCGACCGCCACCCTGAAGAACGGGCTCTTTTTAATGCTGCAATCGACTCATGACGGCTTGCCGACAACCGGACACGGAGCCGGTGCGGATGCCTACCGGAAGGCGATGAGCCATTCCCGGCGGGTCAAACGCCTGCGCTTTTTGTTGCCCGTCGCTGCCCTGGGCATCACACTCGCTTTTGCTGCGGTTTCCGTGGTGCGCAGCCTGATGCCTGAAGAGTTGCAGATCGAATCCGCGACGATCGAAGACGGCAAGGTCGTGATGGAGAAGCCGGCGATCGCCGGCCGCAATTCCGAGGGCGTGCGCTATTCGATGCGGGCTGAGCGGGCACTTCAGGACATCAAGAACCCCAACATGATCACCCTCGAATCGATCGCAGCCGCCGTGCCGGTCAATGACAAGGTGATCGCCCGCGTCGTGGCCACCAGCGGCATTTTTGATCGGGCCGCCAACCTGCTCGATCTCGACAAGCCGTTCACGCTCAACCTGAGCAGCGGCATCGATGCGCAGTTCGGCTCCGCCAATCTCGACATTGCAGGCGGCACGATGAAGACCGATGATCCGGTTGCTATCCAGACCAAAGGCGCGTCGATTGTTGCGAACTCGCTCGAGATGAAGGATAAGGGGCGAACCATGATATTTACGGGCGCCGTCAAGTTGAACATCGAGCCGTCCGCCATCCGCAGCAATCGGTCAATGGAAGCCGCCCAGCCATGATTTACCGCTCCTTCGCCAAGACTACTGTCGCTGGCTTACTCCTGCTTTCGGCAAGCGGTTTGACCGGGCTTGTCTCGGCACAGACAACCAGTAGCCAGATGAATGGCTTGAAGCTGTCCAACGATCAGCCGATCCAGATCGAAAGCGACGCGCTTGAGATTCGCGAGCAGGAAAAGAAGGCTTTCTTCACCGGCAATGTGAAGGTGGTTCAGGGTACCACGACCCTACAGGCCGGCTCCATGACGGTTCTCTATCGCGGCGAGGGCACAACGGTCACGCAGGGCAATGCCGACATCGAAAAGATCGATGTGATGGACAAGGTATTCCTGCAGTCGGAGACGCAGCAGGCGACGGCCGACAAGGGCTATTTCGACATGACCAAGCAGGTCTTCGTACTCGAAGGCGACCGCGTGGTGCTGTCCGAGGGGCAGAATGTGTTCGTCGGCTGCAAGCTCACCGTCCAGATGAATTCTGGCCAGGCCAAGCTCGACAGCTGCGGCCGGCGCGTCCAGATCCAGCTCGACCCCAAATCCCAGCAGAGCAACTGACGGGTCCGCGTGAACGTGCAAATTCCATTTTTTTCCAGGACCAAGCAGGCCAAGAAGGCGGCTGCCCCGGCAAGCCTGCCGGGTGACAAGTCGCGCTATGAAGGCACGCTGATCGCCCACGGACTGACAAAGACCTATAATTCCCGCCGCGTTGTCAACGGCGCTTCGCTCGTGGTGCGTCGTGGCGAAGCCGTAGGCCTACTCGGGCCGAACGGCGCCGGCAAGACGACCTGCTTCTACATGATCACGGGCCTCGTTCCGGTCGATGCCGGAACGATCTCGATCAACGGCAACGATGTGACGTCCATGCCGATGTATCGGCGCGCCCGTCTCGGCGTCGGCTACCTGCCCCAGGAAGCCTCGATCTTCCGCGGCCTGACCGTCGAAGACAACATCCGTGCCGTGCTCGAAGTGCATGTCTCCGACAAACGCAAGCGCGAGGCGAAGCTCGACGAGTTGCTGTCGGAGTTCCACATCGAGAAGCTTCGCAAGTCTCCGGCCGTGGCCCTTTCCGGTGGCGAACGTCGCCGCCTGGAAATCGCCCGAGCGCTGGCGACCGATCCGACCTTCATGCTGCTCGACGAGCCCTTTGCCGGCGTCGATCCGATCTCGGTTTCCGATATCCAAAACCTCGTGCGGCACCTGACGGCGCGTGGCATCGGCGTCTTGATCACCGACCACAATGTGCGTGAAACGCTTGGCCTGATCGACCGCGCCTACATCATTCATGCCGGTGAAGTGCTCACCCATGGACGGGCCAATGACATCGTCAACAATGCCGATGTCCGCCGCCTCTATCTTGGCGACAAGTTCAGCCTCTGAGGCCGGGGGCCCAAGAAAACGACTCCCAGCCGCCTCCTGCGACTTGACCAAAGTAAAATAAAAAGCAATTTTTGGGCCAAGTGGATTTTCCCGCCATCAACGGCGGGACTGCGGGGGAATGTAGGGGAGTCGAACGTCCGCCATGGCCTTATCCGCCAACCTATTCCTGCGACAAAGCCAGTCTCTGGTGATGACTCCGCAGCTGATGCAATCGATTCAGCTGCTGCAGATGACTCACCTCGAACTGATGCACTTCATCTCCCAGGAAGTGGAGCGCAATCCGCTGCTCGAAATGGCAGCAGATGATGGAGATTTGGGCGGCGAAACTCCTGATAATACAGACCGACACGGGAGCGCCAGCCAGCAGGAAACGCATGCCGACGATACGACAGCGGCGCCTTCACTCGACAGCGACTGGTACGAGCATGGCGCCAGCGAAAGGCTGAGCGACCGCCTGGACACGAATTACGATACTGCTTTTACCGACGAGGGCTCGGCGCAACGTCCGGACGCCCCTGAACTGCTGGGACAATGGAAGTCCATGCCGGGTCAGACCGGCGAGGGAAGCGAAGGCTTCGATCTCGATGACTTTGTGGCAGGCCAGATCAGCCTGCGCGACCACCTGAACCAACAAGTTCCCTTCGCGCTCACCTCGGCTTCGGACCAACTCCTTGCTGCCGTTCTGATCGACCATCTCGACGAAGCCGGCTATCTGCGCGCCGATCTCGACGAGGTTTCCGTACGGCTTGGCCTTTCGCTGGCCGATATCGAAGGCGTCCTGAAGACCCTCCAGACGCTCGAACCGGCCGGTGTGTTTGCCCGTTCGCTGAGCGAGTGCCTGACGATCCAGCTCCAACAGCGGGACCGTTGCGATCCGGCCATGGCCGTGCTCATCGACAACCTGGAACTGCTGGCCAAGCGAGATTTCGCGACGCTCAAGAAGATCTGCGGCGTGGACGAGGAAGACCTCATCGACATGCTGGCGGAGATCCGCAAGCTCAATCCGAAGCCGGGCAGCTCGTTCGAACATTCGGTCAGCGAATCGGTGACACCGGACATCGTCGTCCGGCCCGACGGCCTGGGCGGCTGGCAGGTGGAACTGAACCCGGATGCGCTTCCCCGCGTGCTCGTGAACCACAGCTACATGGCAGCCGTCGGACGGAAGGGCAGCTCCAAGGAGACGCCGGATCAGGCCTTCATGTCGGAATGCCTGCAGAATGCCAACTGGCTGACCCGCAGCCTCGACCAGCGCGCACGGACGATCACAAAGGTGGCGGCTGAAATCGTGCGGCAGCAGTCGGCCTTTCTCGATCATGGTGTCGATCACTTGCGGCCGCTCAATCTGAAGACGGTGGCGGATGCGATCAAGATGCATGAATCGACCGTCAGCCGCGTCACGACCAACAAATACATGATGACGCCGCGGGGGCTGTTCGAGCTGAAATATTTCTTCAGCGTCTCCATCGCCTCGGCTGAAGGTGGCGACAGCCATTCCGCGGAATCCGTGCGGCACAGGATCCGCGCGCTGATCACCCAGGAAAGCCCGGAGGCCGTGCTTTCGGATGACGACATCGTCGATCAGTTGAAATCCGGTGGTGTCGATCTCGCCCGCCGCACCGTGGCGAAATATCGGGAAGCGATGAACATCCCCTCCTCCGTCCAGAGACGCCGGGAAAAGCGGGCGATGGCCAAGGTTTCGGCCGGCTGATTGCCGCCTTCCCGCCCGAAAGATTAACAGAGATTGACTCTTCCCCCGCAGGCGGCTAGAAGCGCGCCGCAATCGACAGCGCACACTGTCAACCGAAGGCAGGCCCTTCGACCACGCCCGACAAACGAAGGCAGAGACTGACCTAACCGCTCGAAAAGCTTGGACGCGGGCGTCGCTTGGCGTAAAATGGATACGCAACCAATCATAAGAAGGGAAACTCCATGAGTGTGCGTGTATCCGGCAAGCAGATGGAAATCGGTGAAACGTTCCGGCAGCGGATCGAGGATCGAATCCAGGATGCGGTTACCAAATACTTCGACGGAGGGTATTCCGGGCAAGTGGTCGTCACGAAGTCGCAGTCGCGCTTCGCGGCAGATTGCCTGGTGCATCTCGATACCGGCGCAAACCTGCATGCAGCAGGCGAGGCCAATGATCCTCAAGTGGCCTTCGACGCCGCGTGCGAACGCGTGGAGAAGCGTCTGCGACGTTACAAGCGCAAGCTGAAGGATCACCACGCCGGAGAGGCACAGAACCCGTCGATCGAGGTGGCCTACACGGTCATGGATTCCATGGACGAGGATCATGAAGAAGTGCCGGACGATTATGCGCCGACAATCGTTGCGGAAAGCACGAAGCAGCTGCGCACAATGACGGTGGCTACCGCCGTGATGGCACTCGACATGACCGACGAACCCGTTCTTCTGTTCAGAAGCCCGGGAAAAGAACAATTGAATATCGTTTATCGTCGGAATGACGGTAATATCGGGTGGATCGATTCCGCCAACATCAAAGGCTAAAGGTCGGCCAGGGCGACCGCGCAATGCGGTCGCCCGCTTCCTCGACCCGAGGCATGAAGGACATTGATATGGCATTGGCAGATTTGCTGCAGCAGGATGCTGTCGTACCCAACCTACGGGTGAACTCCAAGAAGCAGTTGCTTCAGGAACTTGCGGCCAAAGCCTCGAAGCTCACGGACATTCCGGAACGGGAAATCTTCGACGTCATCCTGCAGCGCGAACGGCTCGGCTCGACCGGGGTCGGCAACGGGATCGCCATTCCGCATGGAAAGCTGAACAAGATCAGCAAGATCACCGGGATCTTCGCGCGTCTCGAGACGCCCGTGGATTTCGAGGCGCTGGACGACCAGCCGGTCGACCTGGTCTTTCTTCTCCTGGCGCCTGAAGGTGCTGGTGCGGATCACTTGAAAGCGCTGTCTCGGATCGCACGCGTGCTGCGTGACCAGGACCTGGTCGCCAAGCTGCGCGCAACGGAATCGGCGTCGGCAATCTTTACATTCCTCAACGAGGAACAGGCGTCGAACGCAGCCTGACGCTCGGGAACAGCAAGAGACCCGACAAAAAAAGCGCCTTGTCGGGCGCTTTTCTTTTTTCACTCACTGATGATCACGGCAGATCACGCCTTGGCGGCATCTTCCGACGCAGCCTCTGTCTTCGGACCGCCCTTGGCGACACCGACCATGGCCGGACGCAGGACGCGCTCGCCGATCGCATACCCCGCCTGGACGACCTGAACGACGGTGTTGTTCGGAACTTCAGGGTTGGGCACTTCGAACATGGCCTGGTGGAAGTTGGGGTCGAACTTCTGGCCTTCCGCCTCGATCTTGCGTACGCCATGGCGCTCGAGCGTTGCCAGCATGCCGCGCTCCGTCATTTCCACGCCTTCGATCAGCGCGGTCCAGGCTGCGTCTGCGGCCGCACGGGCTTCATCGGGCAAGGTCTCGATGGCGCGGCGCAGGTTGTCGGACACCGACAGCATGTCCCGGGCGAAACCCGTCACCGCATAGGACTTGGCATCCTTGATCTCGCGGTCGGTGCGGCGGCGAAGGTTGTCCATTTCGGCCGCAAGCCGCAGGAAGCGATCGCGCAGGTCGGCGTTCTCGGCCTTCAGCGTCTCAACGGGATCAGGCTGCTGCTCGGCCGAGGCATCGCCTTCATCTGCAACCTGCCCTTCGGTGGTCGCGGATACTTCTGCCTCTGTGGCTGCCGCGTCAGGTCCGTTCTTGTTGGTTTCTTCGGTCATGACGTTCTCCGGATAATGTCTCGTTTTCGAAGCTCAGGGTTTCGAATGCGTGCCCGATATCAGGGTTTGGCGCGAAAAAATCAAGGGTTTGCAGGCAAATTGCTCACCGCTGGCCGCGCGAGAGCCTGGCCATGAGCTGCGCCGTGTAATCAACCATCGGCACAATGCGCGAATAGTTGAGGCGCGTGGGACCGATAACGCCGACTGCGCCGACGATCCGGTCTTCGCCGTCTCTATAAGGTGCGACGATGAGGGAAGAGCCAGAGAGCGAGAAGAGCTTGTTTTCCGAGCCGATAAAGATGCGCACACCGGGTCCGCTTTCGGCAAGGTCGAGGATCTCGATCAGGCTTTCCTTCCGCTCCAGGTCGTCGAAGAGTAGGCGAAGACGGTCGATGTCATCGGAACCCGCCAGCCCTTCGAGCAGATTGGCGCGGCCGCGAACGATGAGCCGTGCCGGCTGCTTTTCCGCAACTTCGCCCGACCAGACCGCGAGCCCGCGCTCGACGAGGTCCTGCGACAGGGTATCGAGTTCGCTTGCGACCTGCGTCTTCAGTTTCTCGATCTGGCTGCGCAATTCCCGCATCGTCTGGCCGGCAAGATTTGCGTTCAGGAAATTGGCCGCTTCCGTCAGCTGGGAGGCGGTGACACCGGCCGGAAGGTCGATGATGCGGTTTTCGATCTGATTGTGTTCGCCGACCAGAACGGCGAGCGCCTTGGTCGGCTCAAGCCGGATGAATTCGACATGCTTGAGGATCGGATCGTTCTTGGATGAAATGACCAGTCCTGCGCCGCGCGACAGACCTGAGAGCATGCGGCTCGCCTCTGTCAGCATGGCTTCCATCGGCTGGTCCGCGCTGGTCGGGCGGATCTGCCGCTCGATCTCGTCGCGCTCGCCGTCCGAGAGATCGCCGATCTGCATGAAGGCATCGACGAAGAAGCGTAGACCTGCTTGCGTAGGCAAACGCCCGGCGCTGACATGTGGCGCGTAGATGAGCCCGAGATCCTCGAGATCGCTCATGACATTGCGAACCGACGCCGGCGAGAGCGACATCGGTAGCAGGCGCGAGAGGCTGCGGGAGCCGAGAGGATCGCCGGAGTCGAGATAGGTCTCGACGATGCGGCGAAACACTTCCCGGGAACGATCGTCCAGGGAGGCGGAAACGTCTGCGACGGTCGTCTTCAGTGATGCCATTGGCGGAGCGGACATAATCTCAGATGTTTCATGACGGAAATATAGTCTCAGCGCATGGGATGACCAAGGGGTAAATCATCCTAGGCGCGGCTCTCGGCGCTGCGGCATGGTTTTTCTTTGCAAATGCCGGTCGCCGACCGTAGAAGGCATCAACAACCCAGGAGATTGCAATGCGGCCATCCGGCAGAAAAACCGACCAAATGCGCAAGGTTTCCTTCGAGCGCAATTTTTCCAAGCATGCGGAAGGCTCCTGCCTGGTCAAGTTCGGCGATACGCATGTGCTGTGCACGGCAAGTCTCGAAGACAAAACCCCACCTTGGCTGCGTAATTCCGGCAAGGGCTGGGTGACAGCCGAATACGGCATGCTGCCGCGCGCCACAGGCGAGCGCATGCGTCGCGAGGCATCCTCGGGCAAGCAGAGCGGCCGCACGCAGGAGATCCAGCGGCTGATCGGTCGCTCGCTGCGCGCCGTGGTCGATCTGGAAGCACTCGGCGAGCGGCAGATCTCGATCGACTGCGACGTCATCCAGGCGGACGGCGGCACGCGGACTGCGGCGATCACCGGCGCCTGGATCGCTTTGCATGATTGCCTGAAGTGGATGGAAACCCGCAGCATGATCAAGGCCGAAAAGGTCCTGAAGGATCACATCGCGGCCGTTTCCTGTGGCATCTTTGCGACCCAACCGGTGATCGACCTCGATTACCTGGAAGACTCGGCCGCCGAGACGGACGCAAATTTCGTGATGACCGGCTCCGGCGGCATTGTCGAGATACAGGGGACTGCGGAAGGCAAGCCGTTCAGCCAGGATGAATTCCTGGTCCTGCTCGGCCTTGCCCGCACCGGGATCGACGAACTGGTCGCGATGCAGAAGCAGGCGATCGGCTGAGACGGAGCGCCGCATGATCGAGGGAATTCTTGAGACCGCACTTTATGCGCAGGATCTGGACAAGGCCGAGGCATTCTACGATGACGTTCTCGGACTCGAAAAGATTCGACGCGGCGGTAACAGGCATATCTTCTATCGATGCGGTCCTGGCGTTCTTCTGATCTTCAATCCTGCCGAAACGAGCGAGCCGATAGCTGACGATCCGTTCCCAGTCCCGACCCATGGGGCAAAGGGACCGGGTCATGTCTGTTTCTTCGTTACCGATGATGATCTCGATGCCATGTCCCGGCGCCTGCAAGAGGCCGGGGTCCCGATTGAATCTGAACTGACATGGCCGAATGGCGCACGGTCGATTTATTTCCGCGATCCGGCCGGCAACAGCCTGGAATGCGCGTCCCGCACTCTTTGGATTTCTTGAACGGACATTCCGATGCGCAAGCTCGATACCCGCACCATCGTCGTCGCCAGCCACAACGCCGGCAAGATCGCAGAGATCGCCGACTTGATCGGCCCTTTCGGTTTTTCAGCCAAGTCCGCGAGGGACCTCAACTTCGTCGAGCCGGATGAAACCGGCACGACTTTCGAGGAAAATGCCACGATCAAGGCGCTGGCTTCGGCCAGGGCTTCGGGCCTGCCCGCTCTCTCCGACGACAGCGGCCTTGTCATCGATGCGCTTGACGGTGCGCCTGGCGTTTACACGGCAAACTGGGCCGAGCGCGAGGATGGCAGCCGCGACTTCGCCATGGCGATGGAGAAGGTGGAAAAGGCGCTTGCCGAGCGTGGCGCGACCAAACCATCACAGCGGACCTGCCGCTTCGTCAGCGTGCTCTGCCTCGCATGGCCTGATGGGCATACCGAATTCTTCCGAGGCGAGGTCGAGGGCACCGTCGCCTGGCCACCGCGTGGCTCCGCCGGTTTCGGCTATGACCCGATCTTCCAGCCGGAAGGGCATGAGCGCACCTTCGGCGAAATGACGGCGGACGAGAAGCATGGATGGAAGCCCGGCGATGCGGCGGCGCTGTCGCACCGTGCGCGGGCCTTCAAGCTCTTCGTCGAAACCTGTCTGGAGGCCTGAGGCTTTGACCGAACGGTCCTTCACGCTGCTGCCCGACACGGGCGAACCCGGTTTCGGCGTCTATGTGCATTGGCCCTTCTGCGCGGCCAAATGCCCTTACTGTGACTTCAACAGCCATGTGCGTCATCAGCCGGTGGACCAGGCGCGCTTCGTCGCGGCTTTTCTGGCGGAGTTGAAGGCGATCCGGGCGCTGTCGGGACCAAAGACCGTCACGAGTGTGTTCATGGGCGGCGGAACGCCGTCGCTGATGGATCCTTCGACGGTCGGGGCGATCCTCGATGGGATCGCCGCCAACTGGCATGTGCCCGACGGTATCGAGATCACCATGGAGGCGAACCCGTCAAGCGTCGAGGCGACCCGCTTCCACGGCTATCGGGCAGCCGGCGTCAACCGCGTGTCGCTCGGCGTACAGGCGCTGAACGATCCGGACCTGCGCTTTCTGGGACGGCTGCATGACGTTGCGGATGCGCTGAAAGCGATCCGGCTGGCCCGCGAGATCTTTCCGCGCATGTCCTTCGACCTGATCTATGCAAGGCCGAACCAGACGGTGGAAGCCTGGGAGCGCGAACTGAAGGAAGCGATGTCCTATGCCGTCGATCACCTGTCGCTCTACCAGCTCACGATCGAGGAGGGCACGGCCTTTTACGGTCTGCAGAAGGCGGGCAAGCTGCTCGTGCCCGACGACGAGCATGCCGCAACGCTCTACGAGGCGACACAGGAGATCACCGCGCGCGAGGGGCTCCCGGCCTACGAGGTTTCCAACCACGCCCGTCCTGGTGCGGAGAGCCGGCACAACCTCACCTATTGGCGCTACGGCGATTATGCCGGCGTCGGTCCGGGAGCGCATGGGCGCCTGACGCAGGGCCGGACGAAGATTGCAACGGTTGCCGAACGGCACCCGGAGACGTGGCTTTCCGCCGTCGAGCAGCGCGGCCATGGAATCATCGAGCGCGAGGAACTGGATCACGAGGCGCAGGCCGACGAGTTGCTTCTGATGGGGCTGCGGTTGCGCGAAGGTGTCGATCTTGCCCGCTGGCAGCAGCTTTCCGGCCGCGACCCCGATCCGGACAAGGAGCAGTTCCTGCTGGAGCATGGTTTCATCGAGCGGCTCGGCAATTCCCGTCTGCGATGCACGCCGCCGGGCATGCTGATCCTCGACGCCGTCGTCGCCGATCTCGCCTGCTGAGGAGACAGAGACGATGCCGGTCGATGCAGCCTTTTCCCGCTTCGACATGGCCCGCCTCTACGACGCCTTCAACCATCATGGCGAAGACGGTGATTTCTACGAGAATTTCGCACAAGAACCCTGCCGGGTGCTCGACATTGGATGCGGCACGGGATCGGTGACGGTGCGCCTGGCAAAACGTGGGCACCAGGTCACGGGTGTCGATCCGGCAGCTGGCATGCTGCAGGTCGCGCGGATGAAGGACGGGCAAGGTCGGGTCGATTGGGTTCACGCCGGGGCAGGCGAGTTTTCGCTATCTGCTCGTTTTGACCTCGCCATCATGACGGGTCATGTCTTTCAGGTCTTTCTCGACGATGCCGAGACGCTGGCAGCCTTGCGGAACATTCATCGGCACATGGTGCCGGGCGGCCGGCTTATCCTCGAAAGCCGAAATCCGCTGGCCAAAGCCTGGGAAAACTGGACGCGGCAGAAGACCACGGATCGGCGGGTCATCGACGGTGTCGGGTCGGTGGAGGTGTATTACCAGATCAAGGACGTCGAAGCCGAACATGTGACCTTCGACGCGATCTTCACGCTCGAAGCCACGGGCGAAACGCTGACCAGCGAGAGCCGGCTGCGGTTTCCGGCAGCCGGGACCATCGAACGGCTGCTCGCAGAGGCAGGCTTTGGCGAGAGCGCGCTACTCGGCTGGTGGGATCGCACACCCTATTCGGAAACCAGTCCTGAAATCATCGCGATTGCCCGCGCCTGAACCGCATTCAGAAACGAAAAAGCCACCGCATGCCCGTCCGGGCTCGCGGTGGCCTATATCTGCCTGGTAGCGAGGCTTATTCGTTGATCAGGCGACGCAGGAGTTCGATTTCCTGCGACAGCTTCTGATCATTGGAGATCAGCTCCTCGATCTTGCGAACCGCATGCAAAACCGTCGTGTGGTCGCGTCCGCCGAAGCGACGGCCGATCTCCGGGAAGGAGCGCGGGGTCAGCGTCTTCGACAGATACATGGCGATCTGGCGCGGCTTGACGATGACGCGGGTGCGGCGGTTGGAGACGAGTTCCTGGCGCGAGACATTGTAGTGACGCGCGACGACCCGCTGGATGTCTTCGATACGCACGCGCTTCTGGTCGCCTGCACCGACGAGGTGGGCGAGCAGTTCGTCCACGCGTTCGATCGACAGGTTCGGCTCGAAGGAGCGACGGAAGAGCAGCTGATTGAAGGCGCCTTCCAGATCACGGCCGCTGCTGGTGATGTTGCGGGCAACGTGTTCGAGAATATCTGCCGGGATGTCGATCGCCGGATCATCCTTGCGGGCAACGTCCAGGCGGGATTTCATCATGTCGAGGCGCATGTCGTAGTCAGGCGCTTCCATTTCGATGGCAACGCCACCCTGGAGACGCGAGCGAACGCGCGGGTCGAGCGATTCCAGCTCCCAGGGCGCACGATCGGCGGCGACGACGACCTGCTTGGCGCTGTCGAGCAGCATGTTGAGCAGATGGCAGAACTCGTGCTGGATCATCTTACCCTGCAGGAACTGCATGTCGTCGATGATCAGGAGGTCGATGTTGCGCAGCGAGTCCTTCAGCGTCAGGGCATCATTGTCGCGGATCGCGGTCGCGAAACGCCACATGAAATACTCGGCGGTCAGGTAGACCACGCGGGGTGCGCGGGGGCTATGGACCGCGGCGTTGGCGATCGCCTGCAGAAGGTGCGTCTTGCCCAGCCCAACCGAGGAATGGATGAAGAGCGGGTTGAAGCGCACGGCGCCGGCACCAGCTTCGGCAATGGTCTTGGCGGCGGCAAGCGCCACGCGGTTGGACGCGCCTTCGACGAAACCGTCAAAGGTGTAGCGGCTATCGAGCGGCGAACCGAAGAGCGGGCTGGCCGTGCTGGTCGCGCGGCCCGTGACCGACGACGAACCCGGAGGAGAGGCGATCTGACCGAGGCTCGGGCCTGTCTTGCGAGCTGCGGCCTGCTGCGGAGCGAGCTCGGAACCGACTTGGCGTTCGTCCAGGATCGGACCACGGGTGTTGCGGCTGGCGGTGCGGACCATGATCTCGATCTTCAGGATCGACGGATCCTCTGCCTGGAAGATCGACGTGATCAGGTCTAGGTAGCGGTTGTTGATCCAGGACTTCAGGAACGTCGTTGGAACCGTCAGGCGAACCACGCTCTTCGAAGCCGAATGCAGCTTCAGACGCGCGAACCAGCTCTGATAGACATCGACCCCGACCTGAGCCTTCAGTCGCTTGCTGAAGCGGTCGAAGAGGTCGCTATGTGTCATCCCGGCATTCTCTCCTGCTCCGTCGGAGCACGCGGCGCCAAGCGCCGACTGTGCATTGTCCCCGTTTACCAACGCACTGGCCGTCATCGAGTTCATGTGCATATTGCCGCCTTCCAATATCATTCCTGGTGTCGGGCGTTTCAATCCCCGTCCGACAGCCGCCTCATCTCGCGCCGCCCCCGAAGGAGCGACAGTCCCCAGACGCGTCACAGCAGCGCTTCAGCCAAAAACGCCTGCGTGACTTCCCCTCGCCCCCTCCAGACGATGGTCGCCCCTTGCCCCCAACCACATCCTCGACATGCGGCTGGACAGTCTCCGGTCTGGTCCGCAACGCGGCGAACAAGACACAATTCGTCATCGCGCGGAAACGGCTAGGTCTCCGATGCAACGCCGAACGCTTTATGATAAAACGGAATGGAAACACTCCGCTCCTGCAAAGGATGACCGGTTCAAACCACATTACTGCCGCCTGAGCCGTCGTTCCGGAGGTTTCCCTGCCCCCTTGCTGGAGATCATTTAGGCAGGATCAAATGCCAAGATCAACCGGGATTTTTACGCAAACTCCGGAGGCAGCCATTGACTCTTGGTACTTCATTTTTGCGTCACATTCGGGTGAAAAAGAATCGCTTTTGAATCAAGGAGATTCATGAGCGGTTGCAAAATGGACTGGCAAAAGCGCAGAAAAATAAAAAAACTCTTGACTCACAAGGTGCCCAACATCCCTTGGCGGAAACTAGACACCAAGTAGGGCACCTCCCCCAAGCCTTTGAAATAGCTGGTTAATTTATGTCACGCGATTGACAACTAAACTTGAATTAGCACATTGAAATAGGCCAATTTCACACAGTTGCAATGGAAACGACAAAAAGCCCGGCGCAACGCCAGGCTTTTTCAAAAATGTCGAAAAGGTGTCTAAAATTAGACAGCCAGGGCCTTCACACGAGCGGCCAGACGCGAGATCTTGCGCGATGCCGTATTGGCGTGAACCACGCCCTTGGTGGCGGCGCGCTGGATCTCCGGCTGAGCAGCCTGGAGAGCGTCCTTAGCAACTGCAGCGTCGCCGGAAGCAATGGCTTCCTCGACCTTGCGGATGAAACCACGGACCCGCGAACGGCGAGCCTTGTTGACTGCAGTGCGGCGAGCGATCTTGCGGGTCGCCTTTTTCGCCGAAGAAGTGTTGGCCATGGATGCCTCTCTCGAAATTCAAACCAAAGCCCACCATCGCCGCGTCGGGTCGTTGCGACCTGCCATACCAGCACTTGGGGAGCTGCTTCATGGGAAAGCGCAATGGCTTTCCCAACCGTGGGCGGGCATATAGCGGGAAAGCGCGAATGCGTCAACGCGGATTCGACAGGAATCGCGCCCTCCCTCGCGCTTATCTGTTCCGGAAGGCCGGCTTCCGCTTCTCGACGAAGGCCGCCATCCCCTCCTTCTGGTCTTCGGTGGCGAAGAGCGAATGGAACAGGCGGCGCTCAAAGCGCAATCCCTCGGCTAGAGTTTGCTCGAAGGCCCGGTTGACTGCCTCCTTGGCCATCATCACCGATGGCAGGGAGAAAGATGCGATCTTTGCCGCTGCTTCCAGTGCCTCGTCGAGCAGGCGCTCCGGCTCGACCACGCGGGCAACCAGGCCAGCACTCTCGGCCTCCGTGGCATCCATCATGCGGCCGGTCAGGCACAGATCCATGGACTTGGCCTTGCCGACGGCGCGGGTCAGGCGCTGCGAGCCGCCCATGCCAGGAATGATGCCGAGCGTGATCTCGGGTTGGCCGAATTTCGCAGTCTTCGAGGCAATGATGAAATCGCACATCATGGCGAGTTCGCAGCCACCGCCGAGCGCGAAGCCGGAGACGGCCGCGATGAAAGGCTTGCGGAAGCCGGCGATGTCGTCCCAGCCACCGATGAACCCCCCGGTATAGGCGTCGACGAAATCGAGCGACTGCATTTCCTTGATGTCGGCACCGGCAGCGAAGGCCTTTTCCGAGCCGGTGAGCACGACCGCCCCGATCCCGGCATCTGCCTGGAGTTCCGCCAGAAGCTGGCCGAGTTCGCGCATGACGGTGGAATTCAGGGCGTTCAGCGCCTGGGGCCGGTTGAGGGTGACCAACGCCACCCGGTCACGGCGTTCAATCAACAGGGTTTCATATGACATGGCTTCCTCCCTTGCGCGGCCCTTGGCCTCATTTCTGGCAGCGGCGACAATAGAATGTCGAACGGCCGGATTGAACTATCCTTTCGACGGTACCCCCGCAACCATCCGTGAGGCACTCCCGTCCCTCGCGATCGTAGGCGCGGAAGAAATGCTGGAAATAACCTAGCGTGCCATCGGCCTGGATATGGTCCCGCAGGGACGATCCACCGGCCTCGATCGCATCGGCAATGACTTCGCGGATGGATTCGGTCAGAAGACCGAGTTCCGCCTTTGGCTTGCCGGTCTTCGTCACCAGCGTCGCGACCTTGCGAGTGGGCGACAGATGCGAGCGCCAGAGCGCCTCACAGACATAGATATTGCCGAGACCGGCGATCACCTTCTGGTCTAGCAGCGCGCTCTTCAGCGGCTGGCTGCGGCCGGCGAAACGCGTCGCCAGATAGTCGGCAGAGAGCATGTTGCCGACCGGCTCCGGACCGAGATCCCGAAATGCGGGATAAGTATCGAGTTCGGAGCGCGGCATCAGGTCCATAAAGCCGAAGCGGCGCGGGTCATTATAGACGACGCGGACAGCACCTTCGGGACGGTCGAGATGAAAGACGACGTGGTCGTGCTTTTCATCCTTGCCGCGCTCGTGATGGAAGATCCCGGGCAGATTTGCCCCCTCCTCTGCCTCGATACGGAAGGAGCCGGACATGCCGAGATGGGCAATGATGGTCAGGTCGTCTTCGAAATCGATCAAGAGGTACTTTGCCCGGCGGGACAAAGCGAGGATCCGGCGACGATCTACCCTTGCGGCAAAATCGCGCGGCAGCGGAAAACGCAGATCCGGACGTCGCAACTCGAGGCGCTGCACTGTGGCGCCTTCCATGGTCGGCGCCAAGCCGCGACGGACTGTCTCTACCTCTGGCAATTCCGGCATTTCAGCCCATCTTTCTGTTTGAAGCGCCTGTTTTACGGTCTATAGACCAGCCTTGAAGCGGGTGCACTTGCGCAGATAGCGCGTGAGAGCCCTTTTCGCTATGGTCCGCCCGACCTGTCCGTACCGTGGAGTGAACCGATGACTGCAAGCCGCATTTCCGCCGAGGGTGGCATGGAAACCTCCTATGGCTTCCGCCAGGTCGATGAGCAGGAAAAGCAGGGCCTGGTCAACGAGGTCTTCCACAAGGTGGCCAAGCGCTACGACATCATGAACGACGTGATGTCGGCCGGTCTGCACCGCATCTGGAAAGATGCGATGGTGGCCGCCCTCAATCCGCGCAAGGACCCGAATTACAAGATCCTCGACGTGGCCGGTGGCACGGGCGATATCGCGTTTCGCATCGTCGAAGCCTCGAACCGCCTCGCCCATGCCACTGTGCTCGACATCAATGGCTCGATGCTCGGAGTCGGCGCCGAGCGGGCGGAGAAGAAGGGGCTCTCGCCCAACCTCACCTTCGTCGAGGCCAATGCCGAAAGTCTGCCCTTCGAGGACAAGAGCTTCGACGCCTATACGATCGCTTTCGGGATCCGCAACGTGCCGCATATCGACGTGGCACTGTCTGAGGCTTTCCGGGTGCTGAAGCGCGGCGGGCGGCTGCTGGTGCTGGAATTCTCCGAAGTGGAGATGCCGCTGCTGGACAAGGTCTATGACGCGTGGTCGTTCAACGCGATCCCGCGTTTTGGCAAGATGATCACCGGCGATGCGGAGCCCTATCAGTATCTCGTGGAATCGATCCGGAAATTCCCCAACCAGCCGGATTTTGCCCGGATGATCGAACGGGCGGGTTTCGCCAACGTGCGCTACACCAATTATACCGGCGGCATTGCAGCCCTGCATTCCGGCTGGAAGATCTGAGGCGCATGAGCACGATCGGTGCATATTTCCGCCTGGCGCGGGTCGGCTGGGTGCTGGTGCGGGAAGGCGTCGTGGCTGCGCTGCCGTCAGAAGGTTTGCCTCCCCTCGTCGGCTTCGCCAAGGCCGCCGTTCTGCCGCTTGCCCGCAGCCGGGCAAAATCCGTTGATCGCGCCGACCGACTGGCCAACGCGGTCGCACGCCTCGGACCTTCCTATGTGAAGATCGGCCAGTTTCTCGCGACCCGACCGGATGTCGTCGGCGCGGATTTCGCCGAGGATCTGGCCGGACTGCAGGATCGGATGGCCTTCTTTCCGACCGAGGCAGCGCGGACCACGATCCGTGAGTCGCTTGGTCGTTCGATCGAGGATCTCTATGCGCGCTTCGAGGAGCCGATTGCGGCTGCGTCGATCGCACAAGTCCATCCGGCCGAGGTGGACACGCCGGAGGGGCGCCGCAAGGTGGCCGTGAAGGTGATCCGCCCCGGCGTGCGCAAGCGCTTCGCCGCCGACCTGGAAGCCATGTATCTGGTGGCGCATCTGCAGGAACGCTTCCTGCCGACTACCCGACGGCTAAGGCCGGTCGAGGTTACGAAGACGCTCGAGCAGACCACCAAGGTCGAAATGGATCTCAGGCTCGAGGCTGCTGCCCTTTCGGAGATTGCCGAGAACACCAAAGACGACCCCGGGTTCCGCGTGCCGACCGTTGATTGGGAGCGGACCGGCCGGGACGTCGTCACCATGGAGTGGATCGACGGCATCAAGATGTCGGATGTCGACGGTCTTCTGGCCGCCGGGCATGATCTCAATGCACTCGCCGACACGCTTATCCAGTCCTTCCTTCGCCATACGCTGCGCGACGGCTTCTTCCACGCCGACATGCATCCCGGCAATCTCTTCGTCGATCCCCAGGGCATGATCGTCGCCGTCGACATGGGGATCGCCGGCCGTCTCGGAAAGAAGGAGCGCCGCTTCCTCGCCGAGATCCTCTACGGTTTCATCACGCGCGACTACTTGCGCGTGGCTGAGGTGCATTTCGAGGCCGGCTACGTGCCCTCGCACCACAATGTCGCGAGTTTCGCGCAGGCCATCCGGGCAATCGGCGAACCGATCCACGGCCAACCAGCAGAGACCATATCGATGGGCAAGCTGCTGACACTGCTGTTCGAGGTCACCGAAATCTTCGACATGGAGACGCGTCCGGAACTCGTGATGCTGCAGAAAACGATGGTTGTCGTCGAGGGCGTCTCGCGCATCCTCAATCCGCGCTTCAACATGTGGAAGGCCGCAGAACCGGTCGTTTCGCACTGGATCCGCGACAACCTCGGGCCGAAGCGGATTGCGACGGACCTGAAGGACGGCGCAAAGGCGGCCCTGAGGCTTGCCGAGGCGCTGCCAGAGATCGCGGCCAAGACCGAGAAGCTGCATGGCGAAATCGTGCGAATGAGCGAAGAGGGGCTGCGCTTCGATGCCGCCACGGCTGAGCGCATCGGACGGGCTGAGGCGCGGCATACGCGGTTCGGCCGGGCGGCGCTCTGGGTCATTGCCGTGGCAGCCGTTGTCATCGCAGTCCAGATTTCGTGAAAACCACGCGCGGCCACACGTTCAACCAAACAAATTTTCTTGATCTCTCGATGGAACAAAGGGACGGATGCCTCGTTTGAACGGCATTGCGCTTTCTTTTGTTCCGCCAGGAGTTACATGTCCGCTACCCAAACCGGCTTCGTCCGGTCCACGCTGCTCTTTCTCCTGATCGGCACTGGAATCCTCATCGGGATCATCGTCGCGACCTTCGGGCTCGTGGAGCGTACACGCGCGACCTTCGACTATATCCTCCAGGAACGCAACATTCGGCGTATGGCAGCCGACCTGATGCAGAAACTGACCGATGCCGAAACCGGTCAGCGCGGCTTCGTCATCACCCGTAACGAACTCTTCCTGCAGCCTTACGAAGGTGCCGCCAGCGAGATCCGCGAAGACCTGGAGAAACTCGGCGAAGCGGTGAAGGACCGTCCGATCAAGGCCGCGCAGATGGATACACTGCGCGACCGGGTTCGTGGCAAGCTCGGCGAGATGGGAGAGGCGATCAACCTGGTTCGAAGCGGCGAACAGGATCAGGCCATCGCGCTTGTCCAGAGCGACGTCGGCCGTGAGCTCATGGACGACATCCGCCAGATGCTGGAACAGTTCAAGGACCTCTCTGATGCCAATGTCCAGACCGGAACGGAGGCGCAGATCGCCGCCACCCGGCAGTTGCAATGGATCACCATCGGCGGCGGAATTGCCATCATCGCCGTCATGGGCGGTGCAATCCTCGTGGTTGCCCAGCATGTCCGCGCGCTCGCGTCTTCTCGCCGTGAGATCGAGGTCCTGAATGAAGGCCTGGAGGCCCGTGTGGCTGAGCGCACCGAAGACCTGATGCAGGCCAATCAGGAGATCCAGCGCTTCGCTTACATTGTCACGCACGACCTGCGCGCGCCGCTCGTCAACATCATGGGTTTCACGGCCGAACTCGACGCCTCGCTCAAGGCGCTGCAGGCTTATGTGCTGAACGACGACAAGCCGGTTTCCGAGGAGCAGATCCATGAGGCACGGCTGGCTGCCTCCGAGGATCTGCCGGAAGCCATCGGCTTCATACGATCCTCGACGAAAAAGATGGACGGCCTGATCAATGCCATCCTCAAGATCTCGCGCGACGGACGGCGGCAGTTGAAGCCGGAAATCGTGGAGTTGCAGCCGATGCTGGAAACAATCACCGCCAGCGTCTATCATCAGATCAATGAGAGCGATGGAAACATCGTTCTCGACATCAAGGCACCTCGCCTGAATACTGACCGACTTTCGGTCGAACAGATTCTCGGTAACCTTTTCGACAATGCTATCAAGTACAAGCATCCGGATAGGCCATTGACCCTCGCTGTCCGAACCGCGCCCGAAGGGCGTCACATGGTTCGGATCGAAGTGGAGGACAACGGCCGTGGCATTGCAGAACAGGACCACGAACGTATCTTCGAACTCTTCCGCCGGTCCGGCCATCAGGACCAGTCCGGCGAGGGCATCGGCCTCGCCCATGTGCGCTCTCTCGCGCGAAATCTGGGTGGGGAGATTACCGTTCGTTCCCGCTTGGGAGAGGGATCGACCTTCGTACTGCGACTGCCATCTGACCTGTCACGCTTGGTACGGAGTTGATTATGAAAGCCGTGGGTAAAGAAGTCACCATCATCATGATCGAGGACGACGAGGGTCACGCCCGTCTCATCGAAAAGAACGTGCGTCGCGCCGGCGTACACAATGAGATCATCCCGTTCACCAACGGGACGGCCGCACTCGACTACGTCCTGGGCGAAGACCGCAGCGGCAAGGTTTCCGAAGACCGCTACCTGCTCGTCCTTCTCGACCTCAACCTGCCAGACATGTCCGGCACCGATATTCTCGACAAGATCAAATCAAATCCGCACACGCGGCGGCTGCCGGTCGTCATCCTGACTACGACGGATGACGAGAGGGAGATCCAGCGGTGTTATGACCTCGGGGCCAATGTTTATATCACCAAACCCGTCGATTACGACAATTTCGCCAATGCTATCCGACAGCTTGGTCTCTTCTTCTCCGTCATGCAGATCCCTTGACGCAGGAGCGGGGACGATGAGCTTCCGCATCCTCTACATCGACGATGATGCGGCCCTCGCGCGGCTGGTACAAAAACACCTGGGTCGGCTGGGGCATGAAATGCTCCATGCCGAAAACGCGACGATTGCACTCGAGCGTATGCACAGCGAAACGTTCGACGCCGTTGTACTCGACCATTATCTGCGCAGTGGTACCGGCCACGAGATTCTCGCGCAGATGCGGGAGAGCAAGCTTGATCTGCCTGTCGTCTATGTCACAGGCTCCAACGAGGCTCAGATCGCAATCGAAGCGATCAAGGCGGGTGCGGCAGATTATGTGATCAAGACGGTCAACGACGACTTCCTGCCGCTCCTGACCAGCGCCATCGAGCAATCCGTGGCCAACGCCCAGTTGAGGGCGTCAAAGGCGAAAGCGGACGAGGAAATTCGCCTTGGGAAAGAACGGGCTGAAGCCCTGCTTGCCGAAGTCAATCATCGCGTGGCCAATTCGCTGGCGCTCGTGGCCAGTCTCCTCAGACTGCAGATATCGAGTGCCCGCAGCGACGAGGTCAAGGCGGAGCTTGCCGAAACCCAGGCGCGCATCTCCGCGATCGCGGGCATGCATCGCAGCCTCTACACCTCCGACGATGTCAGCAAGGTTGAACTCGATCGCTATCTCAACCGTCTGACCGCCGAGCTCTACAACTCGCTGCACAGTGCCGAGAAACCGATACGTCTCCTTCTCGATGCCGATCCGATCACGCTGACAGCCGACAAGGCCGTCTCCGTCGGCATGGTGGTCACCGAGCTCGTCACCAACGCCTTCAAATATGCTTATCTGCAAGGCCAGGGCGGTGACATCCGGGTTCAGCTGAAGCGGATCTCCGACGAGGAAGCGATGCTCCGCGTCGAAGACGACGGTGTCGGCATCGAGCCCGACAGCGCGCCAAGAGGCACGGGCCTCGGCAGCCGTATCGTCAAGTCGATGGCAGCAACGCTCGGCGAGGGTTTGCGTTATCTCGACACGGAGCGCGGGACGATTGCCGAAGTGCCACTCCGCCTCGGCACGCATGGCTGATCGGCTCCGTTTACCAGACTTGTCCTCAAGCATTTTCCACCCGCAGGATTTGCGCTAGGGTCCGGCCGACAGAAAGGCGTTCGTGAAGCATGACCTTGGCCGGAAAGCGTATCTTGCTTGTTATCGCGGGTGGTATTGCCGCCTACAAGAGCCTCGACCTCATTCGCAGGCTGCGCGAGCGCGGTGCGGAAGTGCGCCCGATCATGACGCGTGGTGCGCAGGAATTCGTCACACCCCTTGCCGTCGGAGCGCTTTCGGCGAGCCATGTCTATACCGAGCTCTTCTCCCGCGAAGACGAGCAGGATGTAGGCCACATCCGGCTTGCGCGGGAATGCGACCTCGTGCTGGTGGCGCCCGCCACCGCCGACCTCATGGCCAAGATGGCGAACGGCCTCGCGGACGACCTCGCCTCGACGGTGCTGCTGGCGACAGATCGGCCGGTGCTGATCGCGCCTGCCATGAACCCGAAGATGTGGGTGCATCCCGCCACACAGCGCAATTTTGCCCTGCTCCAGCGCGACAGGATCAATGCCATCGGTCCGATGGAAGGCGAGATGGCCGAAAGCGGAGAACGTGGACGCGGGCGCATGGCCGAGCCGCTGGAGATCGTCGCTCGCGTGGAAGATTTGCTGTCCGGGCCCAAGCCTCTCGCCGGGCTCAAGGCCGTCGTGACATCAGGACCGACGCATGAGCCGATCGATCCCGTGCGCTACATCGCCAACCGCTCTTCCGGCAAACAGGGGCATGCGATCGCTGCGGCCCTCGCCCGGCTCGGCGCGGACGTTACCCTCGTTTCAGGGCCTGTCACCATCCCCGATCCTGCCGGTGTCCAGACCAGGCATGTCGAACGGGCAGAGGAAATGCGCGATGCGGTTCTGTCCGCATTGCCCGCCGATATCGCGGTCATGGTCGCGGCCGTGGCCGACTGGCGTGTCGCCACTTCAGCCGGACAGAAGATCAAGAAGCAGCCGGGCGAAGCGCCGCCTCCCCTGCAGCTGGCCGAGAACCCCGACATCCTGAAGACCGTCGGCCATCATTCGGAGCGTCCGCGTCTCGTTGTCGGCTTTGCGGCGGAAACGGAGAATGTCGAGGAAAACGGGCGGGCGAAGCTCGAGCGCAAGGGTGCCGATCTGATCGTTGCCAATGACGTCTCGCCCGAGACCGGCGTGATGGGCGGCGACCGAAATCGGGTTCGCCTGATCTCGCGGGGCGGGGTCGAGGCCTGGCCCGACCTCAGCAAGGACGACGTGGCCGAGCGGCTGGCGTTGTGGATCGCAACTCAGATCGGAGGGACGGGCACATGAGCCTCTTCGACCGCGACGGTTTCGAGGCACTCGTTCAAAGCCTGCCAGGCACCAGCCTCCTGGACCAATGGGATGCCCGCGTGGCCAAGGTCGGCGACAAGGTGTTCACGCTGCTGACCGATGCCGAACGGCGGATCTGCTTCAAGGTGAGCGAAGAGAGCTTCGAGATCCTGTCAGCACTCAGGGGCGTCGCCCAGGCGCCCTACTTCGCCAAACGCAAATGGGTGACGGTCGATCCGGGATCCGAGCTCGATGACGTCGAGGTGGCGGAGTATATCCGCCGCTCCCATGCCTTGGTCGCTGCTGGGCTGACGAAGAAGCTCAGGGCAGATCTCGGGATCGCCGTTTGAGGTGAACGTTCAGCTGGCCATGGCCGGCTGGCGGGCCTGATCGAGCCTGATGCGCTCGACCTGCGGCTCGAATTTAGCGGCGTCCAGGCCGTTTTCATCGAGGATCACCGCGCTGCCGGCGGGGATCTCGACCCAGGTGTCGGTCTCGTCGTTGAGCGGCTCCGAGACGAGGCAGTAGCTCCCCTTCGGTCCCATCGGCGCGGCATAAAGTGTCGGGGCGTGCTCATCCGTCGAATAGCGCACGGCATAGAGCGTCTCACCGTCGGAGAAGGCCGCAGTGAGGCGGATACGGGCCTCACCGGTCAGATGCAGGCTGATCTGTTCGACGAAGCCGACAGCCTCGCTCATTGCCGCTATCGGGCGTTCCCGCAGGCCGAACTGCAGAGCGAGCAGGAACAGCAGTTCGCTGTCCGTCGTGCCGACGCGGGCGTGGAAATGCTCGTCATCGAGCATGCCTTCCATCGGGCGGCGGATGCGGTCGAAATTGTCGATCTGGCCATTGTGCATGAAAGACCAGTTGCCGTGCACGAAAGGATGGCAATTGTCACGGCGCGTCGCGCCATGGGTGGCCGCCCGCACATGGGCGAGGAAGAGCGGCGAGCGGATCTGGCGGGCGAGGCTCTTCAGATTGCAGTCCGACCAGGCCGGCAGCACGTCGCGAAAGCGGCCGGGCTCGGGGCGATCACCGTACCAGGCGATGCCGAAACCGTCGGCATTGGTCGCGGTCTTCGCACGCGTTGCGCAATGGGATTGCTCGATCAGGGAGTGAGCGGGCGAGGTGACGAGCTCTTCCAGGAAGATCGGAACTCCGCGATAGGCTGCCCAGCGACACATATGTCCTTACAACTCCCGATCCGCCGAACTCCCGGCGATTTCATCCAGTCTTGGCTCGAATGGCTAACGATTTGTAAACATCCCGGCATTCATGACAGAATTTTGTCGGCACCAGCAATGATTTTCTGCAGCGCAACACGAGCAAAAGTGAACACTGCGTTGCTGCGGGCCATCCTCCGTGAGGCGCTTTCATCGACTATATTGCCTGCAACCGAACCCTTTCGTTCCGAGGAGATCCCCGATGTCCATTCGCCCCGTCAAGCATGAGAGCCAGGCCACGCCGACCATGGAGGGCGCGGGTGTAAAGCTGCACCGCGTCTTCGGCTTCGGTGATCCCTCGATGACCGATCCCTTCCTGATGATGGACGATTTCCGCAACGACACGCCGAACGATTATGTCCGCGGTTTTCCCTGGCATCCGCATCGTGGCATTGAGACCATCACCTATGTTCTGGCCGGAACCGTCGAGCACGGCGACAGCCTGGGTAATCAGGGCATGCTGGGTGCGGGCGACCTGCAATGGATGACGGCCGGCAGCGGGATCCTGCACCAGGAAATGCCGAAGGGGGATTTTGCGGGCCGCATGCACGGTTTCCAGCTCTGGGCCAACCTGCCCTCCTCGCTGAAGATGACCAAGCCACGCTATCAGGACATCAAGTCGGGCGACATTCCTGTCGTCGTCGACGATGACGGGACGTTGGTTCGTGTCATTTCCGGCGAGTTCTGGGGCAAGGCGGGGCCGGTCGACGGGATCGCCGCCGAGCCCGTCTATCTCGACATCTCAGTCCCGCCGGGCAAGCGCAAGACCTTCCCGGTCGACACCTACCGCTCAGCCTTCGCCTATATCTTCGCCGGCTCAGGTTCGTTCCGCGATGCGTCCAAGCCCTTCGGCGTCAAGGTCGAGAAGGAATACATGGGCGAAGAGCTGAATATCCGCGACCTCTCCGGCAACCGGACCCTTGTGGTTTTCGACACCGGCGACGAGATCACCGTGCAGGCCGGCGAGCAGGGTATCCGCTTTCTTCTCGTGACCGGCAAGCCGATCAAGGAGCCGGTCGCCTGGCACGGACCGATCGTGATGAACACGCGCGAAGAACTGATGCAGGCGATGAAAGAGCTGCAGAACGGAACCTTTATCAAGGCCGATCATTAACCCCTGCAGTCAAGTTCAACTCGCCCGGCGGCACTCCACCGCCGGGTTTTCTTTTTCTTGCGGGGAGAGATGCGGATCACGGGGTCATGCCTGTGCGGCGAGGTTCGCTACGAGGCCGAGGTCGATCCACCGACCGTCGGCATCTGCCACTGTACCGATTGTCAGCGGCTTACAGGCTCGGCCTATCGCGTCACGGTCCCTGCCCTGCCCGGTCGATTCCGGCTCCTGGCCGGCGAGACAAAGCGTTACCGCAAGATCGGCGACCGTGGTCGCCCGAGTGACCAGCACTTTTGCGGTACCTGCGGTTCACCCCTCTGGCGCGAAAGTGCCGATGGCGAAATTGGCCTTCGCCTCGGCTGTGTCGACCAGCGCCTCGCCTTGCGCCCGACACATCAGTCATTCGCCCAGTCAGCCCTTCCCTTCGTTTTCGATATCAAGGACCTGCCTCTGGAGCGGGACGGCTAGCGTGGCCACAGGGCATGGAAGTGATGCACCGGACCGTGCCCAGAGCCCACCGTCAGACGGTCCGATGTCCGAACGGCTTCCGCGAGCCACATTTTGGCAATGCCTACGGCCCCCTCTTCATCTTTGCCCTTCGCCAATTCGGCTGCCAGCGCGCTCGATAAAGAACACCCCGTACCATGCGTATTGCGCGTCTCGATACGAGCGGCTGCAAACCAGCTGACCTTCCCGTCCATCACCAGCACATCCGGGCTTTCACCGCCCCCGAGGTGACCACCCTTGACCAGCACAGCCTTCGGCCCGAGCGCCGTCAGGCGGATGGCCTGGGATTCCATGATATGCCGATCGGAGGCCTCGGAATCGCCGAGCAGGGCTGCGGCCTCCGGCAGGTTCGGGGTGAGCAGGGTTGCGAGCGGCAGGAGTTCGCTTTTCAGGGCCTCGACGGCGTCCGGATCGAGAAGCGAGGCGCCGCCCTTGGCGATCATGACGGGATCGAGAACGACCGGGATGCCGCGATGCGGCCTCAGCGCCTCGGCCACGGCCTTGGCGATACCAGCATTGGCGATCATGCCGATCTTCACCGCATCGACCTGCACATCGGCAAAGACCATGCGGATCTGCTCCGCCACGAAGCCGGGATCGAGCGGCACGACGGCGGAGACGCCTCTCGTATTCTGCGCTGTCAGCGCCGTGATGACGGCCATGCCGTAACAACCTCGGGCAGAGAAGGCCTTGAGATCCGCCTGGATGCCGGCGCCACCGGAGGGATCGGAGCCGGCGATGGAAAGCACGTTGCGGACGGGGGACGATGTCATGGCTGCTTCTCCTTTGGCGGCGGAGAAGCGACGGGCAGACGCGGAGAGGCCGCGGCACCCGAGCGACTCCCTCCGCCAGCATGATCTGGTTCAGGTTCGAAGGGTGCTTCTCAGCCCGGCTTTCACCAGACGCCCCTGTCTCTCGGGCCCGAGACTAGGCGAGAGTGGTGCCCCTGTCACGCACCTCTTGCCGATTTAAGTGTTTGCAGCCAAGGCCGGGAGCCGCTAGGGGAGCCTCATCGCGCGTTCGACCAAAGGATCCACGCCTTGCATCACTCCCCCGACCGGCTTTTCGACCGCTCCTATGACGGCTTTCTCTTCGACATGGACGGGACGCTGCTCAACTCCATTTCCGCCGCCGAGCGTGTCTGGAGCCGCTGGGCGCTGAGGCATGGTCTCGATCTCGAGACCTTCCTCCCCTTCATGCATGGCAAGCGCGGGATCGACACGATCAGCGCGCTGAACCTGCCCGGCATCGACGTGGTGAAGGAAGCGCTGGAGATCGAGCGCGGCGAGATCGAGGATCTCGACGGCATCGTTCCCATTCCGGGCGCCATCCCCTTCCTTCAGAGCCTGCCGGCGGAGCGCTGGGCGATCGTGACGTCGGCGCCATCAGCCCTTGCTCGCGCCCGTATCGGGGCCGCCGGCCTGCCGCAGCCGCGGCAGATCGTGACGGCCGAGGATGTGAAGATCGGCAAACCCGATCCGGCCGGCTATCGTCTGGGAGCGCAGAAGCTCGGCGTTGATCCGTCCCGCTGCCTGGTGTTCGAGGATGTGCTGGCAGGCGTCAGGGCCGGAGAAGCGGCTGGCGCCGATGTCGCCGTCATCACGGCCACACACGCCCATCCGTTCGACACGCCCCATCCGACGATTGCGACCTACGAGCGCTTGCGGGTTGCCTTTGAGCCATCACAGGGCCTGCGGATCGCCCCGGTCAACTGACGTAGGCCGGTCGAGGGGCCGGCTCACCAGACGGCCCCGCGCTCCTGAGGGTGATGTCAGAACTGTTTCTGGAAGTTCAGCTTGACCGTCTGGGCATTGCCGCGATTGCTGTAGCTGCCATCGAAGCTGACGCCGACTGTTGCGAGGTCTCCCATGGGCATGTCGATGCCGGCCTGCAGGAGGAGACTGTTCTCGGCCACGATCTTGCTGGAGGTGACAAAATCGCTGCCGCCGGCGAAGGACAGCGACGACGCAGTCTCTGTATCTCCAAACGCATGTTGCCAGGCCGCGCCGCCCCGGAGCGTGACGCCCTTGCCGGCCAGCTGCCAGTCGGTCACCGCGCGCAGGCCGAGATTGGTGAAGGTGAGGTTCATGTCGCTCGCCTGACGGGTGAGTGAAGCCGCACCGCCCTCTTCGGTGAAGTTGGGCGTTTGCATATGAACCTGGGCGAGGTTGACGTAGGGCTCCAGCCGTACATCCTGGACCTTGATCTCATAACCCAATTCCGCGAAGGCCTGCACGGTATTGGTCCCGTAGTCTGCCTGGAGTTCGTCGGTGAAGCCACCGAAATCGACGGTGCGTTCGGTCGAGACCTGCTGGTGTTTGTAGAGAGCACCGAAGCGCAGCGCCAGCGGACCCCACTGGTTGCCGCCATAGATGCCGATGTCGAAATCATCGCTATCGCCGCTTGAGAGGCCGTCGCTCAGCTCGAAGGTGGCTGCGCCGTAACCGCCGAGAATGCCGAGCCGCCAGGTGGTGTCCGCCACGGCCGTGTCGATGCCGAAGGCGATGCCGCCGATCGAATTGGAGAGATCGGCATCGCCGTTTTCGCCGAAGCTTTTGCCCCAGCCGCCATAGGCTTCCGCCCAGGCGACCGGGCCGGCCTTTTCCGGTGTCACAAGGATCGACTCGGCAGCCAATTCGGCCGGTGTCTTCGCCTTCTCCTCGCCATAGGCGAGCGCGCCGAAACTGCCGCCGGTGCTTCCTGTGCCGAGTGCGACGGTATTGCCTTGACCTGCGCCGACAGAGCCGAAGGACGAGCGGACACGATTGCTGCCGAGGTTGCGGATCAGGCCGCTGTTTTCAACGCTGGCGCTCATGCCCTGGCCATGGACTTCGCCCGAAAGCTGCTGGAAGGCGTTGGCAGCGCCGTCATCGTCGAGTCCGACGACCGCGTCATAGATCGCATTGCCCGATCCCAGCCCCTCGACCGCTCCTGCCGTGGCCGACTGGTTGGTCGACTGCGCGACATCGGCGAAATCGACGGCATTCCGAGTGAGCGTCAGGGTCACATCATTGGCGTCGTATCCGAGGGTCGCATCTAGGAAGCTGTAATTCGAAGCAACCGTGTCGAAGGTGCCGGTGAGGCCACCGTCAGCTGTGAGGACGACATAGGACCGCTCGAAGCCGTAACCGCTGGACGGCCCCACATGGAGAACCGAGCCACCCGTCAATGTTGCCGTGCCAGTCGCATGCAGTAGGTCGCTGACGCCGGTCGCAGTGTTGACGCCGACCTTGTAGGTTGCGCCCGCGTCGATTTCGAGATCGCCGTCTATGGTCAGCGTTCCAACGCCGGTACCACCAGGCGTAATCGTCGCGCCGCTTGCGACCGAAGTCGAACCGACGGTGCCCGATCCGCTCAGCGTTCCCCAACCGGATACGGAGAGTATGCCGCCAAGGCTGGAATTGGCCAGGTGCAGCGTGCCCCCGGAGACCTCTGTCGTTCCGGTGAAAGCGCTGCCATCACCGCCATAGATAACCTTGCCGTTGGCGACCGTGATCTCGCCAGTGCCGTCGATGGCAGAGTCGAAGCTGACATCGGCACCACCGAAATTGAAGACGAGCGAACCTGTGCCGTCACCGAAATGAATTTCTTCGGCATCGAAACTGGCGCTGCCGCCGGCGGTCTGCCCGAGTGCGGCTCCGATGATGAAGGTGCCGGTGGAGTCGGCCTCGTTGGCGATCGTAATTTCGTCGGCCGACACAAAGCCGCCGCCGGTCACGATCAGCGTTCCCGTGCCTTCGTTGCCGACATAGAGGTTGCCGCTCGTCGTCCAGGTCGAACCATTGCCTGAGACCGTGGCCTCACCGATCGAATTGACATTGTTGCCGATCAGGCTGCGCGCTGCAGTGACATCGCCGCCGAGGGCAACCGTCAGCGCACCTTCGCCGATGCGGCCGACATTGAGGTCGCTGGATACGTCCCAGAGCGAGCCATTGCCCGTGACCAGCATCTTGCCATAGGACCCGGCGAGATCACCGAGAATGCCCTGGCGGTTGTCGATCAGGCCGCCGGCGGAGATCGTGACGGAGCCCAGCGAACCGCTGTTGTGGCCGACGAAGAAGTCGCCGCTCGTGATCCAGCTGGAGCCGGCACCATTGACCGTCGCTTCGCTGTCCGAAGCGTTCTCCGTGCCGACATAACCGTCGGTGCTGGTCAGGTCGCCGCCGGTCAGAAGCCGGAGCGTGCCGTCGCCGACATTGCCTACATAGAAGACGCCCCTATTCTCCCAGAGGCTGCCATTTCCTGAGATCGTTACCGTGCCGGATCCGGAAACCTCGTGGCCAATCAGGCCACCGGTCGAGACGATCTTGCCGCCATTGGTGATGGTGACCGTGCCTTCGCCGAGACCGCCGACGCTCACGCGATCCGACAGATCCCAGAGAGACCCGCTTCCGTCGACATTGACCGAACCTTCTGACAGTGTGCTGTCGCCAAGCACGGCGGATGTCCCGTTGACTGTTCCTCCAGCCAGAATGTCCAGCGTGCCGTTGCCGGGCACCGAACTGGAAGTGTCCGAACGATCGCCCCCGATGAGAAGCGCGCCGGTGGTCCAGATGGAGCCGCTGCCGGACACCAGGACGGAAGACGTCGAGTGGCGGCCGATGAGGGCTGCACCGTTTTCGACTTCGGCACCGGCGAGGATGTCCAGCGTGGAATCGCCGAAGGAACCGACGAACAGGGCGCCCGTGTTGTACCAGGTCGTGCCTGAACCGGTGACCGTGACGGCGCTGCCTGACGCGCCGGTGCCATTGCCGATGAAGACGGATTCTCCAACAACGTCAGCACCTTCCCGCATGGTGAGTATGCCAACACCGCCGCCGCCGACAATCAAGTCATCGGTGATGTTCCAGCTGGAATCGGTGGCGACGGTGGCGCTTCCTGAAGAGCTCAGGCCGTCGGCAATAACCGTACGCCCCGAAAAGGCCTCCGAGTCTTCCTCCAGGACGAAGGTGCCGGAGCCGCCGTAGCCGATGAAGAATTTGTCCCGTGCCTCGAAATAGCTTTGGTTGGAGACATTGAGCGTGCCGCTGCCGGTCGGCCCCGAGCCGAGATAGACGTCGAGGCTGAAATATTCGCTGCCGGTCTCGACGTTGACAACGCCGGTCCCATCGGCGCCGACATAGGTCGCACCATTGTTGATCCAGCTTCCAAGATTGCTCGACACGGTCAGGGCTCCAGACGAACCGGCATTGTAGCCGAGCGTCGTCGTGGTGGTGTTGAGCCCGTCCTGTACGGTGAGGCCACCGGCCGAAACGATCCCGACGAAGAGGTTTTCCGCATCAGCATCCTGACCGTTGATCACGACGCCCATCTGGCCGATACGCGCGTCATCACCTGCCACCGGTGCGCCCGAGCCCCATTCCCAGTTGCTGTCCGTGAACCAGTCGTTGGAGGTGGCGCCGGTCCAGCTGACCGAGCCCGCCTCAACGCTCCCAGCAAGGAATGGCAAGATGCTGGCCGATGTCAAAAGCGCCCGCAGCCGAGCTTTCCGAGAAAATGTCTTGAACAAAACGCCCCGGTCGCAACGACCGCCCACACAAGATTGAAAGTTGTGGGAACATTATCACGCCGGGGCGGAGTGCAAAGGTCAGTATCCAGCCAAAATCCGCAGGAATCCGGACCACTTCTGGGTGCAACCAGGAATGGTCACGCCGCCTTGGCGACGTGATATTCCTTGATCGCGACCATCTTGATCGCGGGGTAGCGTTCGGCTTCGTAGCGCAGCGAGAACTGGTCCTGGGCCATGAAGACCGGATCGCCGTCGAGATCGCGGCAAATGTCGCCGCGGCGCTGGGTCATGAATTTTTCCAGATCGTCCTTGTTCTCGGCCGAAATCCAGCGGCAGACCGAGAAACGCGACATTTCGAAGGAGACCGGCAGCGTGTATTCGCCCTGCAGGCGTTCCTTCAGGACATCGAGCTGCAGCGCGCCGACGACACCGACGATGGCGGGCGAGCCGTCTTCCGGCGAGAAGAGCTGCACGACGCCCTCTTCCGCCATCTGCTGCAGGGCTTCCTTCAGCTTCTTGGCCTTCATTGCATCTTCCAGACGCACACGGCGGAGGATTTCCGGCGAGAAGTTCGGCACCCCCTGGAAGACGAGGTTTTCGCCCTCGGTCAGCGTATCGCCGATGCGCAGTGTTCCGTGGTTCGGGATACCCACCACGTCGCCGGCAAAGGCGGTGTCGGCCAACTGGCGCTGGGAGGCGAAGAAGAACTGCGGGGCAGTCAGGCCCATCAGCTTGCCGGTGCGGGCGAGCTTGGCCTTCATGCCGCGCTCCAGTTTCCCGGAGCAGATGCGGGCAAAGGCGATGCGGTCGCGGTGGTTCGGGTCCATGTTGGCCTGGATCTTGAAGACGAAGGCCGTCATCTTGTCTTCCGAGGCATGCACCGTTCTAACGTCAGCCACTTGGTCGCGCGGCGGCGGGGCGAAATCGCCAAGCGCATTGATCAGGTCGCGTACACCGAAATTGCGCAGCGCCGAGCCGAAGAAAACAGGGGTCATATGGCCTTCGAGGAAAGCCTTGTGATCGAAGGGCTTGCAGGCTTCCTGCGCCAGCTCCAGCTCGTCGATGAAGGTGGCGCGCTCGTTTTCCGGCAGATTTTCCGCGACGTTCTTCGGGCTGTTGACGGCGAGAGCCTCGACCTGCTTGTCGGAGCCGCGGAAGGTGTTCTCGACCAGATTGTAGGATCCGCAGAAGCTCTTCGAGCGACCCACCGGCCAGGTGATCGGGGCGGTGTCGAGTGCCAGCTTCTCTTCGACCTCGTCGAGGATCTCGAATATATCCCGGCTTTCGCGGTCCATCTTGTTGACGAAAGTGATGATCGGGATGTCGCGCATGCGGCAGACTTCGAACAGCTTCAGCGTGCGCGGCTCGATACCCTTGGCGGCGTCGATGACCATGACGGCTGCGTCGACGGCGGTCAGCGTGCGATAGGTGTCGTCGGCAAAGTCTTCGTGACCGGGCGTATCGAGGATGTTGAAGACATTGCCTTCATATTCGAAAGTCATCACTGAAGTGACGACCGAGATGCCGCGCTCGCGTTCGATCTTCATCCAGTCCGAGCGGGTCTGGATGCGATCCTTCTTGGCTTTCACTTCACCGGCGAGCTGGATCGCACCGCCGAACAGCAGCAGCTTTTCGGTCAGCGTCGTCTTGCCTGCGTCCGGGTGGGCGATAATAGCAAAGGTGCGGCGGCGGGAGACCGCCTCGGCGAGCGTTTCGGCCATATCTCTGGAATTCCTTGTGGTTGGGCGGTTATCTAGCGTTTCGAGTGCCAATATGCAATTGAGCGCGGGCAACAAAGGGAATCCCGCCATGCCTGCAAGCCGCTCCGACGTCCTCGGACCAATGCTCAACCTCAAGCGCCTGCCGCACGGCGAAGGGCTGGATCTGCCGGCCTACGAGACGGCGGGGGCCGCCGGCATGGATCTGCGTGCGGCGGTCGACGAGGGGGATCCGCTGACGCTTGTCCCCGGCGCGCGAGCGCTGGTGCCGACCGGCTTCATCATGGAAATCCCTCAAGGTTTCGAGGCGCAGATCCGGCCGCGCTCGGGGCTCGCCTTCAAGAACGGCGTGACCTGCCTGAACACGCCCGGCACGATCGACAGCGACTATCGCGGCGAAGTGAAGGTGCTGCTCATCAATCTCGGGACTGAGGATTTCATCATCGAGCGCGGCATGCGGATTGCCCAGATGGTGATTGCGCCGGTGACGCAGGCGCGGGTGGCCGAGGTGACTGAGACGACTGACACGGTGCGCGGTGCCGGCGGATTTGGTTCGACAGGGGTGTGAACCGCCGCCTCGGGTCAAGCATGGACCGAAACCTTGAAATGAAACAGGCGCGCTCTTTGTCGCGCCCGTCAGAATACTCCTGCCAATCATAGGAAAGATCCACACTCGATGATCACCTGCAGCCTGCGTTATCAGATCGATCCCTACAAGCTGAAGCAATTCGAGCACTATGCGGCTCTCTGGATCCCTCTGGTCAATCGGCTGGGCGGCACGCATCACGGCTATTTCCTGCCGCATGAAGGGGCAAACGACATAGCGCTTGCATTGTTCAGCTTTCCCTCGCTCGCAGCCTATGAGGACTATCGGGCGGCGATGGCTGACGATGCCGAGTGCCAGGCGGCCTTTGCCTATGCCGAGGAGACGCGCTGCATTGTGCGTTACGAGCGAAGCTTCATGCGGCCGATGTTCTGAACTTCACCTCTGCGCCTCGGTCACCATCCGCAGCGCAAGAGCCGCGAGCACCGTGCCCATCAGCCAGCGTTGCACCACCATCCAGAAAGGGCGGCCGGCGAGGAAAAGCGCGATGGTGCCGGCCGACAGCGCGATCAGGCCGTTGACCGTGACGCTGATCACCACCTGGGTGAAGCCGAGCGCCAGGGACTGCATCAACACGCTGCCGCGCGCCGGATCGATGAACTGCGGCAGGAGCGACAGATAGAGCACCGCCACTTTCGGGTTCAGCAGGCTGGTGACGAAGCCCATCAGAAGGAGCTTGCGGTTGCTGTCGGCGGGTAGATCGCGAACCTGGAAGGGCGAGCGACCGCCGGGTCTCAGGGCCTGCCAGGCTAGCCATGCGAGATAAAGCGCACCGGCAAACTTCAGCACGTCGTAGGCGAAGGGGACGGCGAAGAGCAGAACCGTGATGCCGCAAGCCGTTAGCAACACATAGACGACGAAGCCGAGGGCCACGCCGCCGAGCGAAACAAGGCCCGCTATGGGCCCCTGGCAGATCGATCGAGACACCAGATAGATCATGTTTGGACCTGGGGTCAGAACCATGCCGAGGCAGATCAGGCTGAAGGCAAGGAATGCGGGCAGGCTTGGCACAGCGTCGTTTCCCCACAAGGTTTCATACTTCCTAACTGCAGCCGCATCCGGTCCGCAATCGCGATTGTGTCACCGTTGCAAGTCGTTCGCGCCGGGACTAGGAATGAGGCGAGGAGGAGCCCCCATGACACTGACGACCATCATTGCCTATTGCGGCGCCCTGTTCATTGCGGCTGCCATTCCGGGACCTGGCATGACGGCGATCGTCGCCCGTGCGCTCGGCTCAGGCTTCCGGCCGACCTTCTTCATGGGGCTCGGGTTGATCCTCGGCGACCTCGTCTATCTGACTGCCGTCATTCTTGGGCTTTCGGTGCTGGCCAAGACCTTCGCCACGCCCTTCCTGATCCTGAAATTCCTTGGGGCGGCCTATCTCGTCTATGTCGCCTGGAAGCTCTGGACGGCTGGGTTGCTGCCGCAGGACATCAAGGCGGAAAAGGCCATGCGTCCGGCACTTTCCTTCCTGTCCGGCCTCCTGGTCACACTCGGCAACCCGAAGACCATGCTGTTTTACGTAGCTCTCGTGCCGACGCTCATTCCGCTGGAGGCGATCGGGCTTGCGGACTACGTCCTGCTTGTCGGGTTGACCTTCATCGTGCTGATGGCAGTGCTTCTGCCCTACATTCTTCTCGCCGCCCAGGCGCGGGGCCTGCTCAAGCGGCCGGAGGCACTGAAAATCCTCAACCGGGGCGCAGCCGGGATCCTGGCGGGAACGGCTGCCCATATCGCGGCGCGCGCGGCCTGATGGTTGGCGTTCCGGTTGTGACTGGCGGGAGAGAGCGGCTTCGACCACCTTCGCCTGTCCCATCGGAGCAGATTTTTCCTATGCTACGCCACTCGGCGGCATGCCTGTGCTGGCATCACCCTCGCGTGAAGCATAAGCTGGGTTCAACAAGTTCATCAGGGAGAAGAAAATGACTGAGCAGAAGAAACCCGGTCGCGGACGCGTCTATGGCTCGATCACCGAAACGATCGGCGACACTCCGATCGTCAGGCTCGACAAGCTGGCCAGGGAAAAGGGCGTCAAGGCGCACCTGCTCGCCAAACTCGAATTCTTCAACCCGATCGCCTCGGTCAAGGACCGTATCGGCGTGGCGATGATCGAAAGTCTCGAAGCCCAGGGCAAGATCGTGGCCGGCAAGACGACATTGATCGAGCCCACCTCCGGCAATACCGGCATTGCACTGGCCTTCGCCGCCGCCGCCAAGGGCTATCGTCTGATCTTGACCATGCCCGAGACCATGTCGATCGAACGGCGCAAGATGCTGGCCCTGCTCGGAGCGGAACTCGTGCTGACAGAAGGCGCCAAGGGCATGAAGGGCGCGATCGCCAAGGCCCAGGAACTGGCCGAGACAACGCCGGACGCCGTCATTCCGCAGCAGTTCGAGAACCCGGCCAATCCGGAAATCCACCGCAAGACCACAGCCGAGGAAATCTGGAACGATACCGAAGGGTCCATCGACTTCCTCGTCTCCGGCATCGGCACAGGCGGCACGATCACCGGTACCGGCCAGGTGCTGAAGAGCCGCAAGCCGGGCGTAAAGATCATCGCGGTGGAGCCGGCTGACAGCCCGGTTCTGTCCGGCGGCAATCCCGGACCGCACAAGATCCAGGGGATCGGCGCGGGTTTTGCGCCAGCCATCCTCGACACGGGTGTGTATGACGAAATCATCACCGTGAGCAATGACGAAGCCTTTGAAAATGCCCGCCTCGTCGCCCGCCTCGAAGGCGTTCCGGTCGGCATTTCGTCCGGCGCCGCGTTGACGGCCGCGATCAAGCTCGGCCAGCGGGCGGAGAATGCCGGCAAGACGATCGTTGTGATCATCCCCTCCTTCGCCGAACGTTATCTCTCGACCGCCCTCTTCGCCGGTCTCGGCGAGTGAACCATCTGCGGAAGCGTCGGCACAATAACGGCGCTTCCGCAAGGATTGCGGCAGGTCTCCTTCCCGGCTAGGTTGATTCACGACAAGTTGACTGCATTCCCAGGGGGTCCATGCGCGCACTTCTTCATCGCCTCCCTGCCTTTGCCTCCGTGCAGGAGCGGCTGTCCCGCAGCGGCCTTGTTGCTACCTATGTGGCGAGCCTCATCGTCTTCGCCATTGCCCTTGCCATAAGAGCATGGTTCGACCCCGTACTGCCTGCCGGATTTCCCTTCCTGACGTTCTTCCCGGCGGTGGTCATCTGCGGCTTCATTTTCGGGCTCAGGCAAGGCGTGCTGGTTGCGGCGCTGTCGGGCGTTTCGGCCTGGTACTTCTTCATCAGCCCGGGGCGGTTCGACTTCTCCATGGGCACGCTTCTCGCCATGGGGCTCTACCTGTTCGTCGTGGCCACCGACCTGACCCTGATCTATCTCGTGACGCGGGCCTATCGTCAGGAAATGACCACGCGCGAGGAGATCCAGCGACTTGCCGAGCAGCAGGAGGTCATGGCGCAGGAGCTCGACCATCGGCTCAAGAACATCTTCGCCACCATCAACGCCATCATCAGCCTTTCGCTCAAGAACGCCTCAAGCGCCGACGAGCTCGCTGCGCGGCTGCGCGATCGGCTGACCGCGCTTGGCCGCTCGAACCTTTTGTTGCGGGGCCTGCGCGAGGGCGAGGACGCCTCACTGCAAAGCGTCGTGTTCCAGGCGCTCGAACCCTTCGCCATTGTCGGCACTCCCCGCTTTTCCGCCAACGGACCGCGCGTCCCGATCGGCGGCCAGACCGTCGTCGTGCTGAGCCTGATTCTGCACGAACTCGGAACCAATGCCGCGAAATACGGGGCACTCAGCATGCAGAACGGCCATGTCGCTCTCGACTGGTCGATCGAGGCATCCACCGATGCGACCGAGCAACTGGTCATCACCTGGCGCGAGAGTGGCGGGCCTGTACCCACCCCGCCCCTGGCCGGCGCCGGGGGCTTCGGCTCGACGCTGATGAAGCGCGTGATCGCCGGCGTGCGCGGCCAGACCGAAATGACCTATCCGGAAACGGGCGCGGTGATCCGCATGACCCTGCCGGTGGACATGCTGCGCCCGACGGCCGAGCTGGCTGCCGACCGCTGACGCTGCCTCACATCCGTCCCGCGCCCTTCATCACGCTGCTGCCGCGAGCCTTTCGGATGCAATGCGATAGGAGATGGCCTCGGCGAGATGGATGCGACCGAGAACCTCGGCACCATCGAGGTCCGCGAGCGTTCGCGCCACCTTCAAGACCCTGTGATAGCCGCGCGCCGAAAAGCGGAACCTGTCGGCTGCGTCGCGCAACAGCTGCAGACCGGAGGCATCGGGCTCGGCCAGCGTCTCGATCAGTGCGGTCGAGCAACGGGCATTGGTGCTGAAGGTGAGGCCAAGCCTTTCGAAGCGGTCCCGCTGGCGGGCACGGGCGGCTGCGACGCGTTTGGCGACGTCGGCGCTACTCTCGGCCGTGCGAGGGCGGATGAGATCGGTCGCCGAGACAGCGGGGACATCGATCCTGATATCGATCCGATCCATCAAAGGCCCGGAAATGCGGCCCTGATACTCCGTTTGGCAGCGAATGCCGCGGGCGCAGACATGGCCGGGCTCTCCCGCCATGCCGCAACGGCAGGGGTTCATCGCCGCCACCAGCTGGAAGTGGGAGGGATAGGCGACACGGTGATTGGCGCGCGCGATGATGCATTCGCCGCTCTCGAGCGGCTGGCGCAGGGCATCGAGCACCGGCGGCGAGAATTCCGGCAGCTCGTCAAGGAAGAGAATGCCGTGATGGGCAAGCGAAGCCTCCCCCGGCTTCGCCCTCAGCCCACCGCCGACCAAGGCCGCCATGGTGGCCGAGTGGTGTGGCGTCCGGAACGGCCGCCGGTCGGAGAGCTTGCCGCCCGAGAGCTGGCCCGCAATGGAATGGATCATAGACACTTCGAGAAGTTCAGTCGGCGACAGTGGTGGAAGGATGGAGGGCAGTCGCGCTGCCAGCATCGACTTGCCCGAACCCGGTGGGCCAACAAAAAGCAGATTGTGGCCGCCGGCTGCCGCCACTTCCAGCGCGCGCTTGGCGCTTTCCTGCCCCTTGATGTCGGCAAGGTCTGGCAGATTCGCGGCGGGCGCCCGCACCGAGGGTTCCGGGCGGGAGAGCACCTGCGTGCCGCGGAAATGATTGGCGAGCGCGATCAGGCTACGCGGCGCGAGGATGTCGATCTCACTGCCGGCCCAGGCCGCTTCCGCGCCGCTTTCGCCCGGGCAGATCAGCCCCTTGTCCATGGCGTTGGCGCTGATCGCCGCCGGCAGGGCACCTGCGATCGGCGCGATCGTGCCATCGAGATTGAGCTCACCGATGACCAGATAGCCGGACAGGGCATCACCCGGGATCGCGCCGAGGGCCGCCATGAGGCCGAGCGCTATGGGCAAATCGAAATGCGAACCCTCCTTGGGAAGGTCCGCCGGCGCCAAGTTGACCGTCACCCGTTTGGCCGGCAGCGCGAGACCTGAGGCGTGCAGCGCCGCCTGGACACGTTCGCGGCTCTCGGCGACAGCCTTGTCGGGCAGACCGACGATCTGCATGCCCGTCTTCCCGGGCGCGACCATGACCTGAACCTCGACGGGCACGCCCTCGATGCCCTGGAATGCAACCGTACTGATACGCGCTACCATCGCCCGCCCTCGCCGATCGACCTACAGTCGCCAATGCAACTTCATATTGCGTGTGGCGATAGGAACAATCTCGCATAAGAGGCAGGCGGGCGCAAGAACATTTGCGGAACATTCGCAGTTCCAAATAGGCGTGAGGTTGCATCCGGTTGATCACCCGGAACAACCGCTGAACTTTCGAAGAGGATTCAGAGCGTTAGGCGCGCTTGCGCTCGATCGCATCCCAGAGAAGCGCCGCGATGTCGGCGCCGCCGAACTTCTTTACTTCCCGCAATCCGGTCGGCGAGGTGACGTTGATCTCGGTCATGTAGTCGCCGATGACGTCGATGCCGACGAGCAGGAAGCCGCGTTCGCGAAGCGCTGGGCCAATACGTGCGCAGATTTCCCGCTCGCGTGCGGTGAGTTCTGTCGGCTCGGGCCTTCCGCCGGCATGCATGTTGGAGCGGGCGTCGTGTTCGGCGGGGACGCGGTTGATCGCGCCGACGGGCTCGCCATCAACGAGGATGATGCGCTTGTCGCCCTTGCGCACGGCCGGCAGGTAGCCTTGCGCGATGAACGGCTCGCGGAACATCTGGCCGAACATCTCCATCAGCGAGGAGAAGTTGCGGTCGTCGCGCGTCGAGTGGAAGACGCCGGCGCCGCCATTGCCGTAGAGCGGTTTCAGGATGATGTCGCCCTGCTCTTCGCGGAAGCGCCCGATCTCGGCTGGGTCCTTGGTGATCAGGGTCGGCGGCATCAAGTCGGCAAATTCGGTGACGAAGATCTTTTCCGGCGAATTGCGCACCCAGGCCGGATCGTTGACGACGAGCGTCTTCGGGTGAATACGCTCCAGCAGATGGGTCGAGGTGATATATGCCATGTCGAACGGCGGATCCTGGCGCAGCAGGATGACGTCCATGGTGGAGAGATCCACCCGCTCGGGCGCGCCGAGGGTGAAGTGGTCGCCCTTCACGTCGCGCAGTTCCATGGGCTCGACGGTCGCATAGACATGGCCGTCACGCATGGAGAGCCGGTCGGGCGTATAATGGAAAAGCTTGTAGCCGCGCGCCTGGGCCTCCAGACTCATGGCGAAGGTCGAGTCGCCCGCGATGTTGATCGTGGATACGTGGTCCATCTGGACCGCGACATTGGTGATCTTCGCCATATGGATTGTCCCCGTTCGAAAGTACCGGAGATTTAGGCCGTGCGACGGGGGATAGCAACGCCGCGCGGCCTCAATTTTGCTGAAGATCGTTTCAGGTCAAAGTGCGGAATACTTGCCGCGCCGCAGCGCATTGCGGATCCGGTAGAGCGTCGCCAGCGGCTCCGGGAATTGTTTGCGCAGGAAGGCAACCTTGCGGACATAGTTGTCGACGCGCCAGGTCGACCAAGTGCCCTGGCGGAAATAGGCGATGTCGCCGGCCTTCAACAGTCGCTGGCTTCCGTCCTCGCCGGTGACATGCACTTCGCCTTCCTGGATCACCACCGTTTCGTCCCAGACGAAAAACCAGCGGAATTCACCGGCGGTGCAGTCCCAAACGGCCGTCAGGCTCGCCTCGTCGGTGCTTTGCGAATGCTCGCCGATCCGGGCGAGCGGGGTGCCTCGGATGATCCAGTCCGGATTGATCGGCGCTGCCTTGAGCGCAAGGTTGTCGCCGTTGGCCGCGATCACGGGCGGCTGGTCGTCAACGCGGCGATACGGCACCATGAGTGCCGCACTCGCCATTCCCGCAATAAGAAGTTTCAAGGCCATGTTCGTCCCCACTCAAATCGCAGGGGACGCTAGCAGCAAGCTCCTAAGGTCACGTGATCCTGATCGCTAAAATGCGTTCGATCGGATCAGGCATAAGCGGCACTCAGTTGAGCTGGGGCAGTTGCCGAGATCGCGTCGCGCGAACCCTGCTCCAGGCGCTTGCCGGTATCAGTTGCGAAGAAATGAAGCCGGTCCGCTGCGATCCGCAGGGGCAATCGGTCACTCAGCGAGAGGTTCGAGCCGAGCACTGCGGTGAGATGTTGATCGCCGACCAAACCATGCACGAGCCGCTGGGCGCCGAGTTCCTCGACATAGTCGATGGCGAGATCGAACATGGCCTCGTCCTCGCCTGAGAGTAGCAGATCCTCCGCTCTCATGCCGACACGAACCTCGCCCTGCGGCCAGTTACCGTTCAAGGCAATACGCTCGTCTCCAATGGTAAGTTCAGATCCTTCGATCCGCCCCTGCACGAGGTTCATGGCGGGAGATCCGATGAAGCTCGCAACGAAGGTGGAAGCGGGACGATTGTAAACATCGAGCGGCGTGCCGATCTGCTCGATGCGGCCGCCGTTCAAGACGACAAGGCGATCGGCCAGCGTCATGGCTTCCAGCTGGTCGTGGGTGACGTAGATGGCCGTTGTCTTCAGCCGCTTCTGCAGCTTGCGGATCTCGCCGCGCATGGTGACACGCAGCTTGGCGTCGAGGTTGGAGAGCGGCTCGTCGAAGAGGAAGACGGCGGGCTTGCGGACGATGGCGCGGCCCATGGCGACGCGCTGGCGCTGGCCGCCCGAGAGCGCACGCGGCTTGCGGTCGAGATATTTCTCGATCTCCAGCATCTTGGCGGCTTCCGCCACGCGGGCGGCGATTTCCGTCTTCGGCGTGCCGCGGTTCTTCAGGCCATAGGCCAGATTGTCGTAGACGGTCATGTGCGGATAAAGCGCATAGTTCTGGAAGACCATGGCGATGTCGCGATCGGCAGGCTCGACCTGGTTGACCACGCGGTCGCCGATCGAGATCGTGCCTTGCGAGATCTCCTCCAGACCCGCAACCATGCGCAAAAGCGTGGACTTGCCGCAGCCGGAAGGACCGACCAGCACGATGAACTCGCCATCCTCGATCTGGATGTCGACGGTATCGACGGCTCGTGCGCCGCCCTTGTCATAGATCTTGGAGACCTCGGTGATGTCGATGGACGCCATGGTCGGCACTTCCTTTATTTGTCGGTTTCGGTGAGGCCCTTGATGAACCAGCTCTGGAACACCACCACCACGATGACGGGGGGGAGCAGTGCGAGCACGGCCATGGCAAAGGCTTCGTTGTAATCGGGGATCTGCGAGCCGACCCAGACCTGCAGGATCTGCTTGATGCCGCGCATCAGGGTGTAGAAGCCCTCGTCTGTCGTCATCAGCATGGGCCAGAGATACTGGTTCCAGCCATAGACGAACATGATGATGAAGACGGCCGCGATCATGGTGCGCGAGAGCGGCAAGAGGATATCGATGAAGAACTTGAAGGGGCCGGCGCCATCGATGCGGGCCGCTTCCAGGAGCTCGTCCGGCACCGACTTGAAGAACTGGCGGAAGAAGAAAGTGCCGGTGGCGGACGCCAGAAGCGGCAGGATCAGGCCCTGATAGCTGTTCAATAGCGAAAGTTCGCTCATCACCTTATAGGTCGGCATGATGCGCACTTCGAGCGGAAGCAGCAGCGTGGTGAAGATCAGCCAGAAGGCAAGCGTTGCAAAGCGGAAGCGGAAATAGACGATGGCATAGGCCGCGAGCATCGAGAGCACGATCTTGCCGATGGCAAAACCGAGCCCCAGGATCAGCGAGTTCATCGCCATGGTGAGCCCCGTTACCTGGCCGGTGAAGCCGCCGGACTTGAACAGGACCTTCTCGTAGGTCTCGGTGAAATCATCGCCGATCGACAGCATCAACCCGTTCGTATGAATCTCGGCGGCCGAATGGGTCGAGGTGGTGAAGGCGACGACCAGCGGCCCGAGCATGAAGATGACGCCGGCGATGAGGATCAGATGGTCGAAGAATTTGGTGCGGTACATGGCGCTCTCCTCAGCCGTAATGGACGCGGCGTTCGATGAAGCGGAACTGGATCATGGTCAGCACCAGGACAACCAGCATCAGGATGACCGACTGGGCCGAAGACGAGCCGAGGTCGTTGCCGCGGAAACCGTCGAGATAGACCTTGTAGACCAGCGTGATCGGGTTGTTCGCCGCCTTGTCCTTCACGATGACGTCGATGACGCCGAAGGTGTCGAAGAGCGAATAGGTCATGTTGATGACGAGCAGGAAGAAGGCCGTCGGGGTGAGCAGCGGCAGGATGACCGTCCAGAAGCGGCGCGTGCCAGACTTGCAGTCAATGGCGGCCGCCTCGCGGATCGAGGCCGGGATGCCCTGGAGGCCCGACAGGAAGAAGATGAAGTTGTAGGGGATCTGGTTCCAGACAGCGACGGCGACCATGGCGAAGGCCGTGTCGAAGTAGTTGAGACCGACCTTCATCTCCCAGCCGAAGAAGGCGGCGAATTTCACGAAGGGGCCAATATGCTGGTCGAAGAGCATCATGCCGATCAAGCCCGCGACTGGCGGGGCGATGGCATAGACGACGATCAGCAGCGTCTTGTAGGCCGACTTGCCGCGGATCACCGCATCGGCCTTCAACGCGAGCAGCATGCCGATCGACAAGGCAAGGAAAGTAACGATCAGGCTGTAGCCGATCGTGAAGCGGGCGATCCGCTGATATTCCGGCGAGGTGAGCGCATCCGTGTAATTGTCGGCTCCGACGAAGCTCGACCCAAAGCCGAAGGGATCCTCGATATAGAAGGACGAGGTGATCGCCTGCATCGAGGGCCAATAGAAGAAGATCGAAATGATCGCGAACTGCGGCAACAGGAACAGATATGGCAGGTATCGCGAGTTGAACTGGACGCGCTTCATGGAGCCCTCTCAATGCAAGTCCCGGGGGCTTGTCGCCCCCGGGTCCCAATCAAGTTTCAGAAATGATCAGCCAGCCGTCTTGGCGAAGCGGGCGAGAAGCTCGTCGGCTTCCTTCTTGATCGTTTCCATGGCGTCCTTGGCCGTGGTCTCACCGGCGAAGAGGCGGTTGTATTCGCGCTCCATCACGGCGCGGATCTGCGGGTAGAAACCAAGGCGATAGCCCTTGTTCCACTCGGCGGTCGGCAGCTGCAGCTGCTGGATGCCAACTTCGGCAGCCGGCTTTTCGCTGTAGTAGCCTTCCGACTTCGACAGCTCGTAAGCAGCGTTGGTGATGGCGACGTAACCGGTGGCCTGGTGGTAAAACTTCTGGACTTCGGTCGAGGTCAGGAAGTTGAAGAAGGAGGCCGAGCACTTGTTTTCTTCAGCCGACTTGCCAGCCATCGCGAAGAGCGCAGCGCCACCGATGAAGGAGTGGACGCCAGCGCCTTCGATCGAGTTCCAGTAAGGCAGGAAGGTTGCCGAGAATGGCATGGTGGCGGTCTTCTGCAGGCCGCCGAAGGAGCCCGAGGAACCGATCCAGAGAGCAGCCTTGCCTTCTTCGAAGACCTTCTGGTTGTCGTTCCAGGCAGCGCCGTAATAGCCAAACAGTCCCTGATCGTACCAAGCCTTCAGCTTGTCATACATCATGACGTGGTTTTCGTCGGTGACGTTGATCGTCGTGTCGACGATGCTGTCATAGCCGTTGTTGTTCGAGGCGAACTGGAGATTGTTGCGCGAGAAGAAGTTCTCGGTGAACTGCCAGGTCAGCTGCGACTGGACGAGCGGCAGATAGCCGGCTTCCTTCAGCTTCGGAGCGATGGCTTCGAACTCTTCCCAAGTCTTCGGAGCTTCGACGCCGGCCTTCTTCAAGGCTTCGTCGTTGATGTACATGATCGGAGCCGACGAGTTGAAGGGCATGCCGACGAACTTGCCGTCGCTATCGGCGTAGAAGTAGCGAACGCCTTCGATGAAGGCTTCGCGGTTGAACTCGAAGCCGTTGTCCTTCAGGAGGTCTTCGGCAGGAATGGTCGCGCCCTTGGCATTGATGATGGTGGCGGCACCAGCATCGAAGACCTGCAGGATGTTCGGCTGTTCGCCCGAACGGAAGGCGGCGATACCGGACGACAAAGCTTCTTCGTAGGAGCCCTTGGAGACGGGCGTCAGGACGCATTCGGCCTGGGCAGCGTTGAACTTCTGGGCGATCTCGTTGATGACTTCGCCGTTGCGGCCGCCCATGCCGTGCCACCAGGTGATGTTGGTCGCGGCAAGCGTCGTCGATGCGGTCATGGTCAGGGCCAGAGCGGCCAGGGAAATCTTCTTGATCATGGGATAGATCCTCTCCACCGGTTGTTGCGGTGAGGGCTCCATTAGGCGCGCTCCGTGACAGCGACTTGAAAGTTTTATGTCAGCGCCGTCACAATCGGGAGGTTTCAGAATTTCAGGTTTGAAAGCCAAACGAAGCTAAAATGCGCCCTCGAAATGCACCGGCCAGCGCCAAGGCCGCACGACGATTATATCATGGCGAAGTGACAGCCGTGTTGCATCGGATTGCCTGCGAAGCCAATGATCTGCGGCATTGGCGATACGTCGCTCGGCTGCGTAACCGACGGCGTCGACGCCTGCGCGCAGGTCTCTGCGGGCTTTCACTTCGACGAAGATAACAAGATCGCCGCGGCGGGCGATGACGTCCACCTCCCCAGACTTGGTCTTGTAGCGGAGCGCCACGATCCGGTAGCCCTTGAGAAGCAGCGCGAGCGCCGCGCGGTATTCCGACCAGCGGCCCAGCCTCTCGGCACGGATGCGTTTTCGATCCGCGCCCTTGGGCGTCATGCGGCCCCCTTGAGTTCCAGAAGACGCTGGTAGAGGTCCTTGCGCGGGAGGCCAGTCAGCTTGGCGGCTTCCGTCGCGGCCTTGGCCGTCGGCATGGTGGCGGATAGTTCGGAGAGGAGGCTGTCGACGTCGGCAGCATCCGGGGCAGCATCGGGGGCCGGCGGGCCGATGACGAGGACGATTTCACCCTTGACCGTCTTGTCGGCATAGGCGGCGGCGAGATCGCCGAGCGGGCCCCGGCGGAATTCCTCGAAAGTCTTGGTCAGCTCCCGGCAGACGGAGGCCGGGCGCTCATTGCCAAGTTCCTCGGCTGCCGCGACCAGCGTATCGCCGATGCGATGCGGGGACTCGAAGAAGATGAGCGTTGCCGGCACCTTGGCGAGCTCACGCAGCCGGTCGCGCTTGGCCTTGTCCTTGGTCGGCAGGAAGCCGGCAAAGAGGAAGGCGTCGTTGGGCAGGCCGGAGCCAACGAGGGCGGCGAGCGGAGCAGAGGCACCGGGGATCGGCACGACGCGGTGGCCGGCCTCGATGGCGAGTTGGCCGAGGCGATAGCCGGGGTCGGAGACGAGCGGCGTGCCGGCATCGGAGACGAGGGCGACGGACTTGCCGGCTTCGAGTGAGGCGAGCAGCCGGGCGCCAGCCTCGTCGGCATTGTATTCATGATAGGCGTAAGGCCGGTTCTCGATGCCGTAGCGGTCGAGAAGGACGCGGGTGACGCGTGTGTCCTCGCAGGCGAGCACATCGGCACCGGCCAGCGTTTCCAGCGCGCGGATGGTGATGTCGCCGAGATTGCCGATTGGCGTCGCCACCAGATAGAGCGCGGGCTCAAGCGGCCGGGCAGCAATCAGCGTGTCGTTGAGGCGATAGCGCTTCGAAGTGGCCGCGACCGGTGCATTTTTGTCTTCTGTTGTCATGCGGCCTTTATCCTCCACCCCCATGCTCGCGGCAAGGGCGTCGCCGCCATAAACCATTCCGAGAAGCTCTGCTGGGGACGGACGTGGAAAACCTTGGAGCCTCTTGCTTTTCCCGCTCTTTTACTGCCATTTTGCCCGTCCACATCGTCCGGCCCGGGGACTGCCCGGCCCCTCTTTTCCGATCCGGAACTCCGGAAGACGGCACGTCGAAAGCGGTAGCATCCCATGCGTATAACTCTTGAACGGTCCAATCTCCTCAAGTCTCTGAACCACGTGCACCGCGTGGTCGAGCGTCGCAACACGATCCCGATCCTGTCGAACGTGCTGCTCAAGGCCGAAGGTGCGGCACTCGACATGAAGGCGACGGACCTCGACCTCGAGATCACCGAAAGCACGGCAGCCATGGTCGAGCAGGCTGGCGCCACGACCGTTCCGGCGCATCTGCTCTATGAAATCGTGCGCAAGCTGCCTGACGGTTCCGAGGTTCTGCTCGCCACCAATCCGGATGGCGGCACGATGACGGTCGCCTCCGGCCGCTCGAAGTTTTCGCTGCAGTGCCTGCCGCAGTCGGACTTCCCGGATCTCACCGCCGGCACCTTTACCCATTCCTTCAAGATGAAGGCATCCGACTTCAAGATGCTGATCGATCGCACCCAGTTTGCGATCTCGACGGAAGAGACGCGCTATTACCTGAACGGCATTTTCCTGCACACGATCGAAGCCTCTGGTGCGCTGAAGCTGCGCGCGGTCGCGACAGACGGTCACCGTCTGGCCCGCGCCGATGTCGATGCCCCCTCGGGCTCGGAAGGCATGCCCGGCATCATCATTCCGCGCAAGACTGTCGGTGAGCTGCAGAAACTCATCGACAATCCGGATCTCACCATCGGCATCGAGATTTCCGATTCGAAGATCCGCCTCTCCATCGGCTCGGTCGTTCTAACCTCCAAGCTGATCGACGGCACCTTCCCGGATTATCAGCGCGTCATTCCGCAGGCGAACGACAAGGAAATGCGCGTCGACTGCCAGACGTTTGCGCGCGCCGTCGATCGTGTTTCGACCATCTCGTCTGAACGCGGCCGCGCCGTGAAACTCGCCTTGGCCGACGGCCAGTTAATGCTCACCGTCAACAACCCGGATTCCGGCAGCGCGACCGAAGAAGTCGCCGTCGGCTATGAAAGCGACGCGATGGAGATCGGCTTCAATGCCAAATATCTCCTCGACATCACCGCCCAGCTTTCGGGCGAGGACGCGATCTTCCTGCTGGCAGATGCCGGCTCTCCGACGCTCATTCGCGACACGGCCGGCGTCGACGCGCTTTATGTCCTGATGCCGATGCGCGTTTAGGCGCCCAACACTTTCTGGCGGGTATTTGGCCCGCCAGCGTCATTCTCTCTTGCGTTTGCGACAGCGAGGCCCAAAATTGTCGTAATCGGCTCGCAGCAATCGAGCAGCAAAAAGAAGAGGGACGATCATGGCCATTCGACTGAAGGAACGGTTCGAAAAGAAATTCGACGAGGAGATCCGTTTCTTCAAGGGCATGATGCAGGGCCCCAAGACCGTCGGCGCGATCGTGCCGACATCCTCGATCACCGCCAAGCGCATGGCGAGCGTCATCGACCTGAAGTCGGGCCTGCCCGTACTCGAGCTCGGCCCCGGCACGGGCGTGATCACCAAACAGATCCTGGCGCGCGGCGTCGCGCCCGAGAAGATCGTTTCCGTTGAATATTCGGAAGACTTCTATCGCCGCCTCGTCGAAGATTATGCCGGCGTCAACTTCATCCATGGCGACGCCTTCGATCTGAAGACCTCACTCGGCAGCTTCGCCGACCAGACCTTCGACTGCGTGATATCAGCCGTGCCGATGCTGAGCTTCCCGATGGAGGCGCGCATCCAGCTGCTCGAAGACCTGCTGTCTCGCATTCCCGAGGGCAGACCGGTGGTTCAGATCACCTATGGCCCGGTCTCGCCGATCATTGCCAAGCCGGACCGGTATCACATCCAGCATTTCGATTTCGTCGTGCGCAACATTCCGCCGGCGCAGCTGTGGATCTACCGCAAGGCCTGAGCGCACTTTCTATGTTCGGGCTCTATATCACTCACCCGCAAGTGGAGATCGATCCGGCAGTCCCTGTGCCCGACTGGGGCTTGTCGGCCATCGGGCGGGCACGAGCAGAAGCCAGCGCCGGCCAAGCCTGGGTGCGACGCCTGACGCGGATCGTCAGCAGCGGCGAGCGCAAGGCGATCGAGACGTCGGAGATCCTGGCCGCAGCGACCGGAATCAAGGTCGAGACCCGGGAGACGATGCACGAAAACGACCGTTCGGCGACCGGTTTCCTCGCCCCTCCCGACTTCGAGAAGGCGGCCGACTGGTTCTTCGCCCATCCGGCTGAGAGCTATCGCGGCTGGGAGCGTGCGATAGATGCGCAGGCCCGCATTGTCGGGGCCGTGGATGCGATCCTTGCGACACACGACACGAACAAGCCGATCGCCTTTGTCGGTCACGGCGGCGTCGGCACCCTGCTGAAATGTCATTTGTCGGGCATGCCCATATCCCGGAGCCAGGATCAACCTGGGGGCGGTGGCAATCTTTTCTGCTTCTCCCTTGCAGACCGGCGCATCTCATGCGACTGGACGGCCATGGAGATCTGGCAGGAGTTTTAAACGTGAGCGCACGTCATCGTCTCATCGTCGGACTGGATGTTCCGACGGTCCAGGAAGCGGAGCGGGTCGTCTCCACGCTCGGCGACAGCATCTCATTCTACAAGATCGGCTATCAACTCGCCTTTGCCGGCGGGCTCGAATTCGCCCGCGACCTCGCGCGGGAGGGCAAGCAGGTCTTTCTCGACATGAAGCTGCTCGACATCGACAACACGGTGGCGTCGGCGGTCGAGAATATCGCGCGCATGGGCATGACCATGCTGACTCTGCATGCCTATCCGAAGGCCATGGCAGCCGCCGTGAAGGCAGCAGAAGGCTCCGGCCTCTGCCTGCTCGGCGTCACCGTGCTGACCTCCATGGACGAGCAGGATCTGACCGATGCCGGCTACGAATACGATCCGCATAAGCTGGTGCTGAAGCGCGCAGAACAGGCCCGCATCGCCGGCATGGGCGGTGTCGTCTGCTCGGCGGAAGAAGCCTCGGCCGTCCGTGGCATCGTCGGGCCGAAGATGGCGATCGTGACCCCGGGCATCCGGCCGGCCGGGGCCGACAAGGGCGACCAGAAGCGCGTCATGACACCCTCGGACGCGATTGCGGCCGGCTCCAGCCATCTCGTCGTGGCGCGCCCGATCGTCAAGGCCGAGGATCCGAAGGCAGCTGCGCTCGCGATCCTCGCCGAGATGGACGAAGCACTCGCCAAACAGGCGTAATTGCAGACAAACCGGGAGGAAGACATGGCAAAGGGCTATTGGATCGCACGCGTGGATATCCGGGACGCAGAGCGCTACAAGGACTATGTCGCGGCGGCGAAACCCGCCTTCGAAAAGTATGGCGCGAACTTCCTCGCCCGCGGCGGTGCATTTACCCAGCTCGAAGGCCAGGCCCGGACCCGCAACGTGGTGATCGAGTTCCCCTCGCATCAGGCGGCCGTCGACTGTTACAACTCGCCCGAATACCAGATTGCCGCGAAGATCCGCCAGGAAGTGGCGGATGCCGAGATGGTGGTCGTCGAGGGCGTCTGAGCCCTTCCTCGCCTATAGCGGAATGTCCCCAGGGTGCGGCTTTGACGGGCCTTTCCCCGGTCAGACGATTCGGCTAAGAGAGGCCAGATCGCGCATGTCGTATGCGCCCATACAGTTCAGGGGAGCCGTCCATGACCTTGTCCAACCTTCCGCCGCTCGTCACCGTTTTCGGGGGCTCGGGCTTCGTCGGTCGGCATGTGGTGCGCACGCTCGCCAAGCGGGGCTATCGTATTCGCGTTGCCGTTCGCCGCCCCGATCTCGCCGGCTTCCTGCAGCCGCTCGGCAATGTCGGCCAGATCTCCTTCGTTCAGGCCAATCTGCGCTACCGTTCGTCGGTCGATGCCGCCGTCCAGGGCGCAGACCATGTCGTGAACTGCGTCGGCATTCTGTTTGAAAGTGGCCGCAACGGCTTTGATGCCGTGCAGGATTTTGGCGCCCGCGCTGTCGCGGAAGCCGCTCGTTCGGTCGGTGCGACGCTGACGCATATCTCGGCGATCGGCGCCGATGCCAAGTCGGACTCGATTTACGCCGCCACCAAGGGTCGCGCAGAAGCATCCGTGCAGTCGATCCTGCCTGATGCCACCATCCTGCGTCCTTCGATCGTTTTCGGCCCCGAGGACGGCTTCTTCAACAAGTTCGCTGCCATGGCCCGCATCGCGCCTGCGCTCCCGCTGGTCGGCGGTGGCAAGACGAAGTTCCAGCCGGTCTATGTGGAAGATGTCGCCGAAGTGGTGGCACGCGCCGTCGACGGCTCCATCGCACGCGGCAAGATCTACGAACTCGGTGGCCGTGACGTTGCGACCTTCAAGCAATGTCTGGAGATGATGCTCGAGATCATCGGCCGCAAGCGGGCGCTGGTGCCTCTGCCCTTCGGCATTGCCTCGCTGATCGGAAGCATAGCCTCGGCCGTGCCGCTGATCACCCCGCCGCTCACCAGCGACCAGGTCAAGCTCCTGAAGAAGGACAATGTCGTGTCCGCCGCCGCCAAGGCCGAAGGGCGCACGCTCGAAGGTCTCGGTATCCAGCCGGTGACGATGGCGGCGATCCTGCCGACCTACCTCGTGCAGTACCGCGTGCATGGCCAGTATACGGGATCCGGCAAGGCGGCGTGAGCCGCCTTTTCCGGCGCTTCGGATCGGCTGCAAGCTGCGCCAGCGTTGCACAAAAGACGCAGCTAAACAAAGACCTGCGTTAACTCAGGATAAAGCAAGTTCGCCTATTGATGGCGATCGTGGCAATGCGTAAAGACTGGCCCCCAATGGCCGGCCGGCAGCGGTTGCCGGCCCCTTATTTCAGACAGTCTCAAGAGGCATTCCATGGGCAAGTCCATCGCACTGTTCTTCGCATGTGCGGCGCTGGTTATCATTGCTGGCTCCTTCGTCGCGCCGACCACGGTCGCGGCCCGCAAGGACAATTGCTCGCCTGCCTATGGCATCGACCCCTGCTCGACGGCGTCCATTCCGTCGACCAACTGATCCGACAGAATCAAAAGGCCGCCCAATTGGACGGCCTTTTTGCTTGTCTTGGATGTTTCGACTTCAGCCGAAGACCAGAAGTCCGACAATACCCGCCAGGCCGACGGCGATCCGCCACCAGGCGAAGGGCGCATAGCCCCGTTTCGAGACGAAATTCAAAAGCCCCCGCACAACGAAGAGCGCCGACACAAAAGCGGCCACGAAACCGATCCCGATGATCATGGTATCGTCGACCGTGAGCGCATTCCGGTTCTTGTAGAGATCGAGGGTGAAGGCGCCGAGCATGGTCGGCATGGCGAGGAAGAACGAAAACTCCGCTGCCGAGCGCTTGTCTGCACCCAGCAGCAGCGCACCGACGATCGTGGCGCCCGAACGCGAGGTGCCGGGGATCATCGCCACACACTGGCAAAAGCCAATCTTCAGCGCGAGCGACAGCGGATATTCGGTGACATCATGATACCGGGGCTTCAACGGCAAGCGATCGATCCAAAGCAGGACAAAACCGCCGAGGATCAGCACGACGCAGATGAGCATCGGCGTCTCGAAGAGCACGGTCTTGATGAAATCGTGCGCGATGACGCCGATCACGGCAGCGGGCAGGAAACCCAGAAGGACCGCACCGACGAAGCGACGGCTCTCAGCACTTGTCGGCAGCGACAGGGCGATCCCCAAGAGCTTGGCAAAGTAGACGCTCAGGATCGCCAGGATCGCGCCCAGCTGGATGAGGACCGCAAAGGTATTGCCGGGCGATTCAAAGCCGAGGAAATGGCCGGCCAGCAGGACATGGGCGGTGGAGGATACCGGCACGAACTCGGTCAGGCCTTCAATCAGGCCAAGGACCAGCGCGCTGATAATCGATTGATCTTCCATGAGGTCTCCTTCTAGGGGAAGGCAAAGTGATTTGCTTGTATTGCGGGAGCCGAAACCCTATAGCTTGGAAGCCGCGCTGATGACCAGCCGCTTCGACAGCCTGCGCTGCGGCCACTGAAAATTCCGAGAATCCGAGTTCCGATGCCGACCCTGTATCATCACACGATGTCCACCGCGTCCCGTTTCATTCGCCTGGTTCTGTCCGAATACGGATTCCAGACGGATCTGGTGGAAGAGCAGACCTGGGAGAAGCGCAAGGAGTTCCTCGCCTTCAATCCCGCCGGCACGCTGCCCGTCTATGTCGACGACAACATGCGGGCGCTTTGCGGTCCAACCATTATTTCCGAGTTCATCGACGAGACCCATGGCGTCTTGAAGCGTGACCGGCGGCTGTTTGCGGAAGACCCGTTCCAGCGCGCCGAAATCCGCCGGCTGACGGAATGGTTCCTGCAGAAGATGGAGCAGGACGTAACAAAGCCGCTCGTGCGCGAACGCGTGCACAAACTGATCATTCCAAACGGTCTCGGTGGCGGCGCGCCCGATTCGAAGGTGCTGCGCACGGCGCGGTCCAATATTCGCCACCACATGAAATACCTCACCTGGCTCTCGGGCTCGCGCCAGTGGATCGCCGGTGAGCGTTTGAGCTATGCGGATCTTTCGGCCGCCGCCGCCGTTTCCGTGCTCGACTATCTCGGTGAGATCGACTGGAACGAATTCCCGGTCGCCAAGGAATGGTATCAGCGCATCAAGTCGCGGCCGTCCTTCCGGCCGCTGCTCACCGAGCGCGTGCGCGGCATCACGCCGGTGTCGCATTATGCTGACCTCGACTTCTGACGGTTACTGTCATGGACGAGCCGCAGATCGATCCCAAGATCCGGAAGCGGCGGGCAGATCTCACGCGGTTTCTGCGCCAGGAGGCGGACGCTCAGGGCTTCGATCTCTGTCGCATCACGCTGCCGGATGCCATTCCCGAAGCACCTGCCCGGCTTGAGAGCTTCCTCGAGGCCGGTCGCCACGGCACCATGGCCTGGATGGAAGAGACAAGGGAGCGCCGCGCCGATCCACGCGTGCTCTGGTCCGAAGTGCGCTCCATCGTGATGTTCGGCATGAATTATGGCCCGGACGAGGATCCTCGCCTGCTGCAGGCGCAGCCGGAGAAGGCCGCGATTTCCGTCTATGCCCGCAACCGCGATTATCATGACGTCATCAAGGGGCGCCTCAAGGAAGTGGCGACGCGCTTTGCAGCGCGCGCCGGCGCAGACGTCAAGGTCTTCGTCGACACGGCACCGGTGATGGAGAAGCCCCTCGCTGCGTCAGCCGGCCTTGGCTGGCAGGGCAAACACACCAATCTCGTCAGCCGCGACTTCGGCTCCTGGCTCTTCCTCGGCAGTCTGTTCACCACGGCGGAACTCGAGATCGATGATCCCGAGCGTGACCATTGCGGTTCCTGCCGGGCCTGTCTCGACGCCTGTCCGACAGACGCCTTCCCCGCGCCTTACCAGATCGATGCCCGCCGCTGCATTTCCTACCTCACGATCGAGCACAAGGGGCCGATCGACCCGGCTTTGCGGCCCGCCTTCGGCAATCGCATCTATGGCTGCGACGACTGTCTGGCGGCCTGTCCCTGGAACAAGTTTGCCGCGGCCGCCCGCGAGATGAAGCTCGTGGCGCGCGAGGACCTGAAGGCGCCCGACATCGCCTTCTTCCTGACACTGGACGATCCCACCTTCCGCACCTATTTCAGCGGCTCGCCGGTCAAACGGATCGGGCGGGATCGCTTCGTGCGCAATGTGCTGATTGCCGCCGGCAATTCCGGCTCTTGCGATCTTGCATCTGCCTGCGAAGCGCTGCTGGACGATGTCTCGGTGGATGTGCGCGGCATGGCGGTCTGGGCGCTGTCGCGGCTTGTGGCCGAGGAAAGTTTCCAGAGGCTCCGGACGGAGCATCTGGGACAAGAAACGGACGAGACAGTCCGACAGGAATGGATGACGGGGAGCTGACGCATGCGTTTGATGATTTTCGGAGCGGGATATTCGGGCAAGGCCATCGGCAAGCTCCTCGGCAGCGAGGGTGCCTCGGTCGCCGGGACCACTCGGAGTGCCGAGAAAGGTGAGGCGCTCGAGGAGATGGGCATTCGGCCCTTCGTTTTTGATGGTGCAAGTCTATCGGAGCCTCTGCTCGCCGAGCTCTCCGAGACCACGCATCTCGTTCAGTCGATCGCCCCCGGCAGCGAGGGTGACCCGCTGATCCGCCTCTGCGGACAGCCGGGCATCAAGGCCTTGATGCCGAAGCTAGAATGGATCGTCTATCTCTCCACCGTCGGGGTCTATGGCGATCATCAGGGCGCCTGGGTCAACGAAGAGAGCGAGCTCAAGCCCGTCTCGGTGCGGTCGGTGGAGCGCGTCGATGCCGAGCAGGCCTGGCAGGTGGTGGCGACGCGGGCCGGACTGCCGCTTGCGATCCTGCGCCTTTCCGGCATTTATGGCCCCGGTCGCAACACGTTCATGAACCTTGCCAATGGAACCGCCCGCCGACTGGTGAAAAAGGACCAGGTGTTCAACCGTATCCGCGTCGAGGATATCGCTTCGGCGACCGCCTTCCTCGCGGGCCCGAAGACCGGCGGGATTTTCAATGTCACCGACGACCTCCCCTCCCCACCGCAGGACGTGGTGACTGAAGCAGCCCGGCTGATGGAAATGGATGCACCCGCTGAGCAGCCGTTTGAGACGGCAGAGTTGACCCCCATGGCGCGCTCCTTCTACGGCGAGAACAAGCGCGTCTCGAACGCCAAGATCAAGTCGCTCGGATTCAACTTCCAGTACCCGAATTACATGATGTCCCTGGCCGATCTACTTGGTTCGGGCGCATGGAACCAACGGGGCTAGAACCGCGTTTCACGGGGTCAAACTTTGCGCTCGGAGTGCCAGAAAGCCTACGCTGACGAGCGTCTGGCCCCGTTCGCACCACAATTTGGGCAGCAAATATGACGAATGAGCAAAATTTTTCTTCGCCGATTCCGTGAATGCAGCAAACGGTGAGTCCGGGAGTTTTTCATTCCTCAAAGACTCCTGGAATCAAACGATTTTTCCGCAACTTTCATATTTTGTTAAGGTAAAGATTCCTTTGAGAGTCATCACAAATGTTACGCTCTGTAACTTTTCGTGATCGACACAGGGCACTTTTTTGCCATTTTTGACCCTGCTTTGACGCCGGAACGGAAAATTACACTCGTTTCAACGATCAGGGACGTAAAACTTGACGATCAACCGACGCTCTATTTTCACTGCTGCAACTATAGCTGCACTCTGTGCTTTCGCACCGCATAGTGCAAATGCGAAGTCTTCCTGCGGTGGCGCCTCCTGGTATGCCCTGCATTCGAAGACCGCCTCCGGTGAACGTATGAACCCGGCCAAGATGACGGCGGCCCACAAGACACTGCCGTTCGGTACCAAGGTCAAGGTCACCAATTCGCGCAGCGGCAAGAGCGTCGTCGTTCGCATCAACGATCGTGGCCCCTTCATCCGCGGCCGCGTGCTCGATCTCTCCAAGGCCGCGGCCCAGGATATCGGCATGATCCGCTCAGGCCACGCCAAGGTCTGCTACGAGATCATCAGCTAAGACAGCCCAAGTTCGGGAGCGGCGATTGGTCCGTCGGGTTTTAGGCGCTTGCTCTTGCCCCTGATCGCCGTTACCACGCTCTCTTCTTTCAGAGGAGAATGACCATGCGCCTGGGCGGCCGTCTTGCCGGTGCGATCGAAGTCTTGAACGATATCGAGACCCGTCGCCGTCCCGTTGCCGATGCCCTCAAGGATTGGGGCCTTTCGCATCGTTTCGCCGGTTCCGGCGATCGTGCGGCCATCGGCAACATCGTCTACGACGCCCTTCGCATGAAACTTTCCCATGCCTGGCTGATGGATGACGACAGCGCCCACGCGCTCGGCTGGGCCGTGCTGTTGCGCCAATGGGGCATGAGCCTGGAGGCCCTGCAGGCCGATTTCGAGGGCGACAACTTCGCGCCGGAGGCCCTCTCCGAAAGCCAGATCCAGGCGTTTGCCAACCGTAACCTCACCGACGCTCCCCTCCATGTCCAGGGTGACATTCCCGATTGGGTGCAGCCCTCCTTCGAGCAGGCCTTCGGGGACGACTGGTTGGCCGAGGCACAGGCACTTGCCACCCGCCCAACGCTCGATCTGCGCGTCAACACGTTGAAGGCCAACAGGGACAAGGTGCTGAAGGCGCTGGACCGTTCCGGTGCCCAGGGATCGCCGATCGCGCGCTTCGGCATGCGCGTGCCAGCCGGCGAAGGCCCGTCGCGGCTGCCGAATGTGACGGCCGAACTCAGCTTCCAGAAGGGCTGGTTCGAGGTGCAGGACGAGGGTTCGCAGATCGTTGCCGATCTCGTGACGCCGCGCGAAGGCGACCAGGTGCTCGACTTCTGCGCCGGTGGTGGCGGCAAGACGCTCGCCATGGCGGCTGCCATGAACAACAAGGGCCAGGTCCACGCCTACGACGCCGACCGCAAGCGGCTGGCGCCGATCATCGAGCGGCTGAAACGCGCAGGCACCCACAATGTCCAGGTGCATGACAGCACCAAGGGCCTGGCGAGCCTCAAGGAGCGCTTCGACCAGGTTCTCGTTGATGCGCCCTGCACGGGCACCGGCACATGGCGTCGTCGTCCCGACACCAAGTGGCGCCTGACCGACCGGAATCTGCAGGAACGCATGGCGCAGCAGCAGGAGGCCCTGACCGAGGCTTCGGCCTTCGTCAGGACGAGCGGTTCGCTGCTCTACGTCACCTGCTCGGTGCTGCCGGAAGAAAACGACCGCCAGGTTCAGGCTTTCTGCGAGGCCAATCCGAGCTTCGAGATCGTGCCGGTGCTGGAAGACTGGACGCGCCTCTTCGGCGCCTCGGCACCGACGCCGCGTTCGGCCGATGGCAAGACCGTGACGCTCAGCCCTGCCAGCATGGATACCGACGGCTTCTTCTTCTGTCGCATGCGTCGTCGCCCGACCTGATTTGACCACCGTCAATTCCAACGGTTGTTTCTTATAGTCGACTGTTTGACACCAGTTTCTTTTTGCGCGAAGACATGGCCGTCCGTATATTTCGAGGCGCCCGTCGGCGCCGGAGGGAGACACCATGATCCGGAAATCCGTCATCGGCGCGTCGATTGCGCTCTTGGTCACATCGGCTGCCATTTTTGCTGGCCCGGCCATCGCCGCACCTGCGCCCAAGGACGTGCTGACCCACTACAGCGCGCTGGCTGAAGCCAAGTTCCAGGATGCGCTTTCGACCGCCAAGGCGCTCGAGGCCGCCATCGACGCGCTGATTGCCAAGCCGAGCGACGAAACGCTGAAAGCCGCGCGCGCGGCCTGGATCGCCGCCCGCGTGCCCTATCAGCAGACCGAGGTCTATCGCTTCGGCAACCCGATCGTTGACGATTGGGAGGGCAAGGTAAATGCCTGGCCGCTGGATGAAGGCCTGATCGACTATGTCGATGCTGCTTACGGCACCGAAAGCGACGGCAATGCGCTTTACGTCGCCAACGTCATCGCCAGCCCGAAGGTCAAGATCAACGGCGAAGAGGTCGATGCCTCCCAGATCACGCCGGAGTTTCTCGCTGAGACGCTGCATGAAGCCGGCGAAGTCGAAGCCAATGTCGCGACCGGCTATCATGCGATCGAATTCCTGCTCTGGGGCCAGGATCTGAACGGCACCGGTCCGGGTGCCGGCAACCGCTCCTTTACCGACTATGACACGGCCAATTGCACCAATGGCAATTGCGACCGCCGCGCCGCCTATCTGAAGGCCGCTTCCACGCTGCTGGTCCAGGACCTCGAAGAGATGGTCGCCGCCTGGGCGCCCGAGGGTGACGCAACGAAGGCCGTTCTGGCCGACGAGCAAAAGGGTATTTCCGCAATCCTCACCGGCATGGGTTCGCTTTCCTACGGCGAACTCGCCGGCGAGCGCATGAAGCTCGGCGTGCTGCTGCATGATCCGGAAGAGGAGCATGATTGCTTCTCGGACAATACGCATGCCTCGCATCTGAACGACGCGATCGGCATCGCATCCGCCTATACCGGAGAATACACCCGCGTCGACGGCACCAAGCTCACCGGCCCGTCGCTGTCGGAACTGGTTGCCGCAAAGGATGCTGCACTCGATGCGGAAATGAAGGGCAAGCTTGAGAAGACGCTGGCCGCCATGAACGCCATGGCCGAGCGCGCTCAGACCAAGGAAGCCTATGACCAGATGATCGGCGAAGGCAATGCCGAGGGCAATGCGACCGTGCAGGCCGCCATCGACGGCCTGATCGACCAGACCCAGACCATCCAGCGCGTCATTGCGTCGCTGGACCTCGGCACCATCGAGCTTGAAGGCTCCGACAGCCTTGATAATCCTGGCGCGGTCTTCCAGTAAGCAGCAAAGGCGGGCCGCCCCTTCCAAGGGAGCGGCCCGATCCCCATCATGAGAACTCGCAAGGCCATCCTCGCCGGCCTCGGCATGCTTTTGACGACGGGCCACACGATCTCGCCCGTTGCCGCCGGAGAGGTTCCCGGGCGAACCGACCTGACGCCGAAGGACAATGCTCGCGTCATCGCCGTGACCCGCCCGACCGGCGACTTCAGCAAAGCCGAGAGTTTCGAACTGATGCAGGGCGGGGCCGGCACGTCCCCACGCGGCGTGAGTTCCGATTCCTTTTCCGACTTTTCCGCCAATATCACCTTTGCCGAAGAGCAGGAGTTCGAGCTCGGCAATGCGCTCTTCCGCAAGCTCTGGGTCTCCTCGCCCTCTTCCACTCAGGCGTCCGACGGTCTCGGCCCCCTGTTCAACGCGCGGGCCTGTCAGAGCTGTCACCTGAAGGGTGGCCGCGGCCATCCGCCGGAAGGCGACCGCGACCACACCTCGATGTTCTTCCGCATCGCGCGCCCTGCCGTCACGGCAGAGGAGAAGGCCAGGCTCGAGCGGCTGGAGGTCGCTTCCCTTCCCGACCCCGTCTATGGCGGCCAGCTTCAGGACCAGGCAGTGCCGGGCATCTCCGCCGAAGGGCGCATGATGATCACCTATACCGAGGAGCCGGTGACCCTCTCGGGCGGCGAGACGGTGATGCTGCGCCGCCCCAGCTATTCCGTCCGCGATTTGAATTACGGGCCGCTGGATCCGGGCACGGTACTGTCGCCGCGCATTGCTAATCCGATGATCGGGCTCGGCCTCATCGAAGCGATCCCCGAGGAAGACATCCGGGCGCTGGCCGATCCCGAAGACCTTGATGGCGACGGCATCTCCGGACGTGTGGCCCGTGCCCGTGATCACCGCACGGGAGAGATCAAGCTCGGTCGCTTCGGCTGGAAGGCGCAGAATGCCTCGGTGCGCGACCAGAGCGCCAGCGCCTTTGCCGGCGATATCGGCATTTCGACGCCGGATGATCCCAGGCACTTCGGCGATTGCACCGAAAAGCAGACCTCGTGCTTTGAGGCCGCTACCGGCGTGCAGCCACGTCTCGGCGATACCGAAGGTCCGGCGCCTGTGCTCGATCTCGTCACCTTCTACGCCAAGAACCTCGCCGTGCCGAAGCGCCGCGATGTCGAGGACGCCGAAGTTCTGCGCGGCAAGGAGATCTTCTATGCCAGCGGCTGCATCGCCTGCCACCGGCCGAAATTCGTCACCAGCCGCAAGGCGGAAAACAAGGCGCAGGCCTTTCAGCTGATCTGGCCCTATTCCGATTTCCTGCTGCATGACATGGGCGAAGGTCTCGCCGATGGTCAGCCCGTTGGCGATGCCACCGGGCAGGAGTGGCGCACGCCACCGCTCTGGGGTATCGGTCTGACGCAGGTCGTCAGCGGCCACAGCTTCTTCCTGCATGACGGTAGGGCGCGAAACCTGACCGAGGCCATTCTCTGGCATGGCGGTGAGGCAGAAGCCGCACGCGATGCCTTTGCCGCCGCCAACCCCGAGGACCGCAAGGCCCTGATCACGTTTCTGGAGTCTCTCTGATGCGGTTTCTCGCGCGCCTCGCCCTTCTCTCCACGATGTTGCTGCCCCTGCCCGCCCTGGCGCAGGAGTCGAGCCTGACCGTCGGTGTGCTTGACGCTGCAAAGGTGCCGGCCGTCATGGCACGGGCCGTCGACGGTTTCATCCGTCCTGGCTACCGCCATTTCACCGAAGAGGCCGCGACCATGGAGGAATCCATGGCCATGCTCTGCGAAGCGCCCTCCTCTGAAAGCCTTCTGAATGCGCAATCGACCTTCGGCGACCTCGTCGAGGCATGGTCGCGCATCGAGATCGTGCGCGTCGGCCCTGTTCTTGAAGGCAATCGCTTCGAGCGCATCCTGTTTTTCCCCGACCGCAAGGGCACTGGACTGAAGCAGGTTCAGGCAGCCCTTGCCAAGCCCGATCCGAGCGTCACCTCGGTCGAGACACTGAAGGGCAAGAGCGTTGCGATGCAGGGGCTGGGTGCGCTGGAATTCGTACTCTTCGGCACCGGTTCGAAAACGCTGACGGCCACCGAAGGCAATTACCGCTGCCAGTATGGGACAGCGATCGCGGCCAACCTGCAGCGCCTTGGCGCGGAACTCTCCGCCGCCTGGGATGCGCCCGATGGCGTTGCAGCCGCCTGGAAGGCACCGGGGCCCGACAATCCGCTCTACCGCGACGAGGCGGAAGCCGCCAAGGAACTGCTCGGCGTGCTCGTGCATGCGGCCGAGACGATTCGCGACCAGCGCATCGAGCAATTCTACAAGGGCGACCCGAAGAAAGCCCTGCCACGCCAAGCGATCTATTGGCGCTCGGGCAATACCTTCCGCTCGATCACCGCCAATATCGAGGCTGTGCGCGCGCTGCTCGACACCTCGGGCATGGTCGAGCTTCTGGCCGATGGCAATCGCTCGGTCGTCTCCTCGACCGATTTCGTCGCACGGTCTCTCGCACGCGTGTCGGCCGATATCAAGCCTGACGTGGCGAAGGTCATCGAGGATCCGGCCCAGATCGCCAAGCTCGACTTCCTGCTGCTCAACAGCCGCGACCTGATCCTCCGGCTCAACAACGATCTCGGCGGCGGTATCGGGCTTGCGGCCGGCTTCTCCTTCTCCGACGGCGACTGAGATGATCGCAACGCCGCTCATCGATCGCCGTGCCTTCCTGCGCTCTGCGGGTCTCGCCTTCGCCGCGGGGCTTGCCCCCCGTTCGGCCTTTGCGCTCGAGCGCACGGATGCGGTCTATGCCAGTGGCCTCAAGCGCGCAGACGGCAAGTTTGCCATCGGGCTGATCAGCGAGGCCGGCAGCCTGATCGACGAGATCGCGCTGCCGGGCCGCATCCACGGGCTGTGCCACAGTGCTGCAAACGGGCTTTCGGTCGCCTTTGCCCGGCGGCCCGGGACCTTTGCCGTCATCTTCGATGCCAAGAAGGCGGTTGAGCCGCGCATCATCGCGGCAGCGGAAGGCCGGCACTTCTTCGGCCACGGCGCCTTTGCGCCCGATGGCCGGCTCTTCTATGCGAGCGAAAACGATTTCGATGCCAATGCCGGCATGATCGGGATCTACGACTGCATCTCCGGCTTCGAGCGGGTGGGCGAGGTGCCGGCCCATGGCATCGGCACGCATGACATCACCGTCACGCCGGACGGGCTTCTGGTCATCGCCAATGGCGGGATCAAGACGCATCCCGATTTCGGGCGCACCAAGCTCAATCTCGACCATATGGAACCATCGCTGGTTTTGGCCGATGCCAAGAGCGGGGCATTGATCGAGAAGCACACGCTACCCCCGGAACTCCGCCAGCTCTCCACCCGGCATCTCGACGTGGCCGCCGATGGTCGGATCTGGTTTGCCTGCCAGTATGAGGGGTCGCGCACAGATCGGCCGCCGCTGGTCGGGTATTTCGCAAAGGGTGAGCGCATTTCCTATGTCCAGCTACCCGACGACACCACTGACCGGCTCGGCAATTATGTCGGCGCTATCGCCGTCAACCGAACGTCAGGCCTCGTCGGCATCGCCTCGCCGAAAAACGGGCTTTGGGCGTTGCTCGATGGTAAGGACGGGCGGCTGATTTCGGAGACGGTGCTGGCAGATGCAGCGGGCATTGCCCCCTCGCCAAAGAGTTTTGCCGTCTCCTCCTATCGCGGCGCTTTCCTCGACCGGCAGAGCTCCGTCGCCTGGGACCAGCATATCATCCGCCTCTGAAGGCTGGCAGAACCAGAGGTGGAACACTAGATCACCCTCATGTCCAAGATCCTGAGCTACATTCTCTTCATCGGTTTCGTCGTCGGCGCAGGCCTTCTCGCAGGCCTCACCAATATGCCCGGCGACTGGTACCAGTCCCTCGAAAAACCGTTCTTCAATCCGCCGCCCTGGCTCTTCGGCCCGGTGTGGACCACGCTCTACGTGCTGATCGGCATAGCGGGCGCCCGGATCTGGCAGCGCGCGCCGAAATCGGCTGCCATGCAGCTCTGGTTTGCCCAGATGGCCTTCAACCTGATGTGGTCGCCGGCGTTTTTCGGCCTGCAAAACCCCGAGCTGGCACTTGCCGTGATCGTGGGCATGCTGGTGACGATCATCGCCTTCATGGTGAAAGCCAAGCCGATCGACAGGATTTCAACGTTGCTCTTCGCCCCCTATCTCGCCTGGGTCAGCTTCGCCGGCATTCTCAATCTCAGCATCGCCTGGCTGAACTGAATTTGCCCGGTGGCGGCTTGCCTGCCCGGAACGACCATGCCAATTTCGCCGCCGAAGGGGACAAGGCATGGTGGACTACGATCAGGAGACCGTCGAGGCACGGATTCGGCAGAGTTTCGCGCGGCAGGGAGCGATGGACACACTCGGGGCGGAGCTCACGCGGATCAGCCCCGGCGTCGTCGAGATCGAGCTCGAATATGACCGCAAGCTCACCCAGCAGCATGGTTTCCTGCATGCCGGCGTCATCTCGGCCGCGCTCGACACAGCCTGCAGCTATGCCGCCTATACGGTCACCACGCCTGAGGTTTCGCTGCTCACCATCGAATTCAAGGTGAATTTGATGTCGCCGGGGCGCGGCGAGCGATTCCTGTTTCGCGGCGAAATCACCAAGCCCGGTTCCAACATCATCGTCGCCGACGGTCGCGGCTATGCGCTGACCGATGGTCCGGCCAAGCTGATTGCCTCGATGACCAGCACGATGATGGTGATCCGCGGGCGCGAGGGAATTTCCGGATGACCTACGAGATGAAGCCGATCGCCGGCAAGCATGTCCTCTTCGTCATGGCAGCCGATGCCGAATATGGCGTCTTCCTGCGCACCCGCATCTCACCGCTGATGACAGGCGTCGGGCCGGTCGAAGCCGCGGTCGTGCTGACCAAGGAACTCGCCCGCCTCTCCAGCCACGACGACCTGCCGGATCTCGCCGTCTCGCTGGGTTCGGCCGGCTCCGCCAACCTCGAACAGGCGGAAATCTACCAGGTCTCCGCCGTCTCCTATCGCGACATGGATGCCTCGGCCTTCGGTTTCGAAAAGGGCAAGACGCCGTTTCTCGATTTGCCTGTTTCCGTCGAACTGCCGCTCAGGATCCCCGGCATTCCTGCTGCCACGCTTTCGACCGGCGGCAACGTCGTCTCAGGTGCTGCCTATCAGTCGATCGATGCCGACATGGTCGACATGGAGACCTTTGCGGTCCTGCGCGCCTGCCAGAGCTTCGGCATTCCCCTGATCGGGCTGCGCGGCATTTCCGATGGCCGTCACGACGTCAACCACATCGACGACTGGACGCAGTATCTGCATGTCATTGACAAGAAGCTGGCGCTGGCGGTCGACAGCCTGCAGACGGCGCTGGAAGACGGCGTCTTCTGGTTCTGAGCGGCTGCACAAAAAATCGAGGCTGTGCAGGCGATCTGCCATTGAAAGAAGCCTCGCTTTTCTTTAAAGGCTCGCCATGACCCAGACAGCACATCCCGACAGTGTTCTCATCGTCGATTTCGGCAGCCAGGTAACGCAGCTGATCGCCCGCCGCGTTCGTGAATCCGGCGTTTATTGCGAAATCGTCCCCTTCCAGTCCGCCGAAGAAGGCTTCCACCGGTTGAAGCCCAAGGCGATCATCCTGTCGGGGAGCCCCGCTTCCACGCTCGATGAAGGCAGCCCCCGGGCACCCCAGGTGCTGTTCGACAGCGGTCTTCCGATCTTCGGCATCTGCTATGGCCAGCAGACCATGTGCGCCCAGCTCGGCGGCAAGGTCGAAGGCGGCCATCACCGCGAATTCGGTCGCGCCTTCCTCGAAGTCGAACAGGATTGCGACCTGTTCAGCGGTCTCTGGTCGGTCGGTTCCCGCCATCAGGTCTGGATGTCCCATGGCGACCGCGTCACCGCGATCCCGCCAGGCTTCAAGGTGCTCGCCACCTCGGCGAACGCACCGTTTGCCTTCATCGCTGACGAGGCGCGCAAATATTACGCCGTGCAGTTCCACCCGGAGGTCGTGCACACCCCCGATGGCGCGAAGCTCATCCAGAACTTCGTGCAGAACATCGCCGGGGTGAAGGGCGACTGGACTATGCATGCCTATCGCCAGAAGGCGGTGGAGCAGATCCGTGCCCAGGTCGGCGACAAGCGCGTCATCTGTGCGCTGTCAGGCGGCGTCGACTCGTCTGTCGCAGCGCTCCTGATCCACGAGGCCGTCGGCGACCAGCTGACCTGCATCCTCGTCGACCACGGTCTGATGCGCAAGAACGAGGCGGCTGACGTCGTTGCCATGTTCAAGGAACACTACAACCTGCACCTCATCCATGTGGATGCCGTCGATAAGTTCGTCGGCGAGCTGGAAGGTGTCAGCGACCCGGAAACCAAGCGCAAGATCATCGGCCGCCTGTTCATCGAGACCTTCGAGGACGAAGCCAAGAAGCTCGGCGGCGCCGATTTCCTCGGTCAGGGCACGCTTTATCCCGACGTCATCGAAAGTGTTTCCTTCACCGGTGGCCCATCGGTGACGATCAAGTCGCACCACAATGTCGGCGGTCTGCCCGAGCGCATGAAGATGCAGCTCGTCGAACCATTGCGCGAACTCTTCAAGGACGAAGTGCGCGTGCTCGGCAAGGAGCTTGGCCTCCCCGATAGCTTCATCGGCCGCCACCCCTTCCCGGGTCCGGGCCTTGCCATCCGCTGCCCGGGTGGTGTCACCCGCGAAAAGCTCGACATCCTGCGCGAAGCCGATGCCATCTATCTCGACGAGATCCGCAAGGCCGGCCTCTACGACGCGATCTGGCAGGCCTTCGCCGTGCTGCTGCCGGTCCAGACGGTCGGCGTCATGGGCGATGGCCGTACTTACGAATTCGTCTGTGCGCTCCGCGCCGTCACCTCGGTCGACGGCATGACCGCCGACTTCTACCACTACGACATGGAATTCCTCGGACGGGCGGCGACCCGCATCATCAACGAGGTCCGCGGTATCAACCGCGTCGTCTACGACGTGACGTCGAAGCCGCCGGGGACGATCGAGTGGGAGTGAGGCGAGCGCCTCAACCAAGATGAACGAACGAAACGGAGGGCCATCGCCCTCCGTTTTTTCTTATGCCACCTTCAGAAGGCGAAGGACTGCTGCGTCGGGGTCGTGTCGGGCAATTCGACACCCTCCAGCTCCAGCATACGCAGCTTGGAATCCGATCCGCCGGGCGCGGAAAAACCACCGATCTTTCGCCCTGCCGCGAGAACCCGGTGACACGGGATGATCAGTGGAATGGGGTTCTTCGCCATGGCTTGGCCGATCGTCCAGGCGCCCGCCGGCCCGAGTCCTAGTTCTCCCGCCAGCGCGCCATAGGTCGTGGTGTGGCCCCAGCCTAGACGGCGGGTTGCGACGTAGATCTGGCGAAAGAGATCCGTCTGGGCAGAGAGATCGAGGCGCAGATCGGAGAAGTCGCTGCGTTCACCATCAAAGTAGCCTCGCACGCGATCGATAACGGCAGCGATGTCTGCGGTCGGAGGGGCCGGATCAGCGCCCGGAAAACGCCGGCGCATGGCGCGCACCGTATGCTCGGGATCGTCTCCCGGCAGGCGAAAGCTGGTAAGGCCGTGATCGGTCCAGGCGATCGCACAGGTGCCATTCTTCGTTTCAAACAGTACAAAAGCGTGGTTGGTCGTCATTGCCCTGCATCCTCTCTGGCAGACACAGGTTGACGCGCTCCGGGCGATCGATCAACCCGTTTCCTGTCGGGCCTGCAAAGACTTTCCAATGGGTGTGCAGCGAGGCCAAGCCGTCGGCTTGCCAGCCGTGTGATCGTCTTGCTATCCGTCGGTTACGAACAGGAGACACCGCATGCCCACCACCATCTACGGCATCAAGGACTGCGACACGATGAAAAAGGCACGGACCTGGCTCGACGAGCACGGCGTCGCGCATGACTTCCACGACTACAAGGCCAAGGGCGTGGATGCTGCGACCCTCGACGGCTGGATCGGCAAAGTCGGCTGGGAAGTGTTGCTCAACAAGGCCGGTACGACGTTCAAGAAGCTCGACGAGGCACAGAAAGAGAACCTCGATGCCGCAAAGGCCAAGGCGCTGATGCTGGAGCAGCCGTCGATGATCAAGCGGCCAGTGCTCGATGTCGACGGCAAGCTCACGGTCGGCTTCAAGCCCGAGATCTATCAGCAGACCTTCAAGCCCTGATCCCATGGCGAAGACCACCCGCGCCACACAGTTTCTCGACAAGGCCGGAGTGGCCTATACCACCGCGACCTATGACTACGACCCGAATGCCGAGCGCATCGGACTGCAGGCGGCGGAAGCGATCGGCGAGCATCCCTCGCGGGTGTTGAAGACGCTGATGGCGGAACTCGATGGGAAGCCGGTCTGCGTGGTCGTGCCCTCGAACAAGGAAGTGTCGATGAAGAAGCTGGCGAGCGCCTTCGGCGGCAAGTCGGCGGCGATGATGAAGCCGGCCAATGCCGAGAAACTCACCGGCTTCGTGGTTGGCGGCATCAGCCCCTTCGGCCAGAAGAAGCGGGTGCCGACCGCAATCGAGATTTCCGCGATGGACGAGGCACTCGTCTATGTCAACGGCGGTCAGCGCGGCCTGCAGGTGCGGCTTTCGCCGCAGGATGCACTCAGGGCTCTTGTTGCAATTGCAGCCGATTTGGTCGCCTGACTGGAGCTCAAGGTCTCGACTTCGCCGTCTTTCCCCTTAAGTCTGGCGTGACAGCCACAACAGGAATACCCCATGACCCTCCCCGATCTCTCCGCCTCCATCGATCCTGCCAAGCTCGACAAGCTCGCCGAGGTGGCGATCAAGGTCGGGCTACAGCTGCAGAAGGGCCAGGACTTGGTGCTGACAGCGCCGCTGGTCGCCGTGCCGCTGGTTCGGCTGATCACGGCGCATGCCTACAAAGCCGGAGCGTCGACGGTCACGACCTTCTATTCGGACGAAGAGACCACGCTCGCGCGGTATCGCCATGGTCATGACGACAGCTTCGACCGCGCGCCGAACTGGCTCTATGACGGCATGGCCAAGGCTTACGAGAACGGGGCAGCGCGCCTGGCGATCGCCGGCGACAATCCTATGCTGCTTGCAGAGCAAGACCCTGCCAAGGTCGGCCGCGCCAACAAGGCGACCTCGATCGCCTACAAGCCGGCGCTGGAGCACATCTCGAATTTCAACATCAACTGGAACATCTGCTCCTATCCGAACCCTTCCTGGGCGAAGCTCGTCTTCCCGGAACTGCCGATCGAAGAGGCCGTGCGCAAGCTCGCGGACGCTATCTTCGCCGCGTCCCGCGTCGATCGCGACGATCCGATCGGCGCCTGGGCGGACCACAATGCGGAACTGAGGAAGCGGTCGACCTGGCTGAACGGCGAGCGTTTTTCCGCCCTGCATTTCACCGGCCCCGGCACGGATCTTACCGTTGGCCTCGCAGACGGCCACGAATGGCATGGCGGCGCCTCGACGGCGAAGAACGGCGTGACCTGCAATCCCAACATTCCGACCGAGGAAGTCTTCACCACACCGCATGCGCTGAAGGTGGAGGGCCATGTCTCCTCGACCAAGCCGCTTTCCCATCAGGGAACGCTGATCGACGACATCCAGGTTCGTTTCGAAGGCGGACGCATCGTCGAGGCCAAGGCTTCCAAGGGCGAGGCCGTGCTCAACAAGGTGCTCGACACCGACGAAGGCGCACGCCGCCTCGGCGAAGTGGCTCTCGTGCCGCATTCCTCGCCGATCTCGGCCTCGGGCGTGCTCTTCTACAACACGCTGTTCGACGAAAATGCCTCCTGTCACATCGCGCTCGGCCAGTGCTATTCGAAGTGCTTCCTCGACGGCGCCTCGCTCAGCCAGGACCAGATCAAGGCGCAGGGCGGCAATTCCTCGCTGATCCACATCGACTGGATGATCGGCTCGGACAAGGTGGATATCGACGGCATCCGGGCCGACGGTTCGAAGGTGCCGGTGATGCGCAAGGGCGAGTGGGCCTGAACGCTCAGAGGTCGAGATCGACCCAAAGCGCAGCATGATCAGAGGCCGCATCCTGCGGCCTCTTCAGCTCCTCATATGTGTCCCAGCGCTTCGGTCGTGTACCAGGCCACATGCCTGTGCGGATCACGCCGCCCTTTTGCACCTTTGCGAAAAGCTTCGGCGACAGCAGCATGTAGTCGATCTTGTTGCCCGGGTTCGACAAACCGTAAGTGCCGGAGAAACCGCCGTCATCGAAAGCCGGATGCAGGAAAGCGTCCTTCATCGGGCTGTCCGCGACCAGCGGCTTCAGCGGATCGCTGTCGGGCGTATCGTTCAAGTCGCCGATGACAGCGATGTAATCCCAGCCTTCCGCCAATCGATCCGTGCAAATCTCGGCGACGCGCGTCGCCTGTGCCTTGCGGCGGCGGTCGGAGTCGGCTTTGCCGCCGAAGCCCTTGCTCTTGAAATGATTGACCATCACCAGCAGCCGTTCGCCCTTGGCCGTCGTCCCCTCGAATTCCGGACAGTCGCGAGAGAAGATCATGCGGTCGCTGCCGTCGGGCAGGCGATCGTCGACATGGCTGCGCATCCGGCCAATGGGATATTGTGGTCCCGACATCAATCCGACGTCGATTCCGCGCTCGTCATTGCCGTCGATCAGCATGACATGGCGAAAGGCCGTGCCCTGGACCGAAGGCAGGATCTCGTCGTTGAAGGCCTTGAGGACGGGCCGGCTTTCCGCCTCGACCACGCCGAGAACGTCGGCTCCGAGATCGCGGATCACACGCGCTGTATTGCGCATGGCATGCTCGTTGATGGGTTCGTCGCGAAGCTCCAGTGAGCCGACCCAGTCGCCGCGGCCGGATGCTGTAATCTCAACGCCACCAGTCTTTGGGCGTTTCAACAGGCCGCCGCGGTCGCGGCGCAGGATGACGAAGGGACCGGTATCGCTTTTTTCCATGCCCAGCGCGACAATCAGCTGCGCCATCTTTTGTTGGACGGCGGGCGTATAGTCGAGTTCGCCGAGCAGTGTGTTCAACTCGGCGAATTTTTCGAGAATGGGTCGCCCGTCCTCCCATGTCTCCAGGTTCATCGCCTTGGCGCGATCGAACAGGTTCTCGACGTTATAGACTGCAAGGCGCATGACTCCCTCCCAGACTGGTGAACAGGCAGGAGTCATATCAGAGTTGTGTGATGCGCGCATGTCGCGAAATCGAGCCCGACACGCGACAGGCGCGCAGTCAGAGGTGATTACCGGTGGTAAACGATCTTGCCACCATTATAGGCCGTCTGGACCCAGAGAACGTTGTGCGTGGCAATGCCGCGAACCTTCAGGGCTGCGACAAGGCTCGGATCTTCCGTGACCGCCGCCTGGGCGAGCGCCAAGCTGTTGCCAGTCGGATGGATCGCCTGCATCGGGTAGGTGTGGCGCTCGAAGCTACTACGATCGACGCGGATCGCGGTGACGTTGCCGTTATACTGCTTGCCGAACAGGATTTCCCTGGGTGTCCAGCCGCCGGCCTCGACATAGGTCGCGGCCTGGGCCGAAACGGCGCCAAGCATAGCCGCAGCCAAAGCGGCGGCCAGAATCGTTTTCTTCATCATGACAATACTCCTTTGGACCGGATGTTTGGGAGCCATCCGGTTTCAGGTGCACATGTGGCCATGCGAGGAAATGTTTTCCAGTATCATCACATCAGGTTGATCAATTGCGCGCAATTTATTCCTGACATCGCGATGTCGTCAGCGGTTTCGATGGCCTGTCATCCGGAGAGACCGGCTCCTCCACCGCTGGCGGCGATCAGCCCTGGCGCGCCTTGCGGGCGGCGTAGCGACGGTCGCGTTCCGCCTTGCGGGCGGCTTCGTCTTCGACAACGCGGTTAATGCGCGAAGCTTCGGCCTGTTCCCGGGCGTCTTTTTCGGCATTGGCCTCGGCAATCAGGGCTTCCTCGCGCTCACGCGCTTCTTGTTCGGCCCGGATCTTTTCTTCTGCCTTCAGGCGGTCGCGCTCGGCGTGGCGCTGCGCCCGTTCTTCGGCACGTGCGGCACGCTCGGCCATACGGGCTTCACGCTCGGGGTCTGCGGCGGCATGGGCGGCCTTATAGGCCTGAAGCAAGGCTGCCTTGGCATCGGTTGCTGTCGTCCGGCGCTCGGCCAGGCCATGGTCTCTGCTGAATTTCATCGGTGCTCCGATCTTTGAGTGGGTGTCAGGTGCGTGCGCGCTTGGCGACCAGGGCGGCCGTCGCGCTTTCGCGTGCTTCGCGTTCGCGCGTCATGCGCGCCTCGCGTAGTCGGATCGTCTTTTCGTCGCGGGCCGACGTAATGGCATCCTGTTCCTCGATTGCGCGACCGCGCGCGAGAAACTGTGACTGCGTCTTCGCAAAAGCGATTTCGGCGGTCTGGCGCGACTTGGTGAGTTGCTCGGTCATGTCATCTCCTTTCAGGAGGCTTGCCCGCTGGGGCAATAAAAAAAGGCCAGGCAAACCGCCTGACCTTCCGTGGGATCGTGCCTTCGACAGTGCCAGTACATCCGTGGTCAAAGGAAAGCGGATCCCGGATCTATCAGGCAGCCTGCAGGTTGCAAGCCGACATCTTGCCCGACTTGTTGTCGCGCTCCATGTCGTAAGCCAGCTTCTGGCCTTCGACGATTTCGCGCATGCCGGACCGTTCAACGGCCGAGATGTGAACGAAAGCGTCCGGGCCGCCGTTGTCAGGCTGAATGAAGCCGAAGCCCTTGGTGGAATTGAACCATTTTACTGTGCCAGTGGTCATGATGAACCCTTTCATAGCGCATAGAGTGCCGCAGCGCGGATGCGCTGTGGAGGTAACGATTTTTGAAAGGAAGGTTCGACAGGGCGCGGGCTGTTCCGCGCGATAACCAAAGCTTAGCAAGCAACAATCGATGATCCGAAGATAGGCTTCTTCCTAATGAAAGTCAACCATCGGTTTTTACTCCAGCCGCAACCTCAATCAAAAGTGTAATTTCCGACGGCACAACCGGCACTTCATTTTGCGCTTGCGCGCTGGGCCATCCAGACGCTCGCCAGCACCGTGACGAAGCCGACGACCTGCAGGGGGCTGAGGCTTTGGCCGAGCAGCAACCAGCCCAGCAGGGTCGCGACGAGCGGGCTGAGAAAGCCGAGCGAAGCGACGGCAGCGGGCTCGAGACGCGCAACCCCGCGGAACCAGATGATGTAGGTGAGAGCCCCACCGACAAGCCCGAGCCAAAGGAAGCCCAGGAGGTTTAGACCTGTCACGGTCGGCTGCGACGGCTCGACCATGAAGGCGAGCGGGACGAGCAACAGACCACCGGCGGTGAGCTGCCAGGCGGTGAAGGTCAAGGCCGGCACATCCGGCTGCCAGTGGCGGCTCAGCACCGTGCCCGCGGCCATGGACAGTGCGCCTGCAAGGCCTGCCGCAATTCCGATGGGATCCAGTGCAGCGCGCGGTGTCAGCACCAGCAGAGCGACACCAACCAGGCCGGCAAGAGCCGCCAGCACGGAAGCGGCGGTGATCCGTCTTCCCATGACCACGCGGGCCAGACCGATGACGATGAGTGGCTGAACGGCGCCCACGGTCGCGGCCACACCACCGGGCAGGCGATAGGCGGAGACGAAGAGCATCGCCCAGAAGAAGGTGAAGTTCAGCGCGCCCAGCACCGTCACCCGCCACCACCAGTGGCCGTGTGGCAAGGTTCTAACGACGAGAAGCAGCAGGAGCCCGGCCGGCAACGCGCGCAACATCGCCACGTGAAGCGGATATCCGGCGGGCAGGAGTTCGGTCGTGGCCACATAGGTCGAACCCCAGATGGCTGGCGCCAACGCGGTCAACGCGAGTGTCCAAGCTTTCGAATTCATCTTCATATCAAGTATCTCTACCTCAAGACACAAAGAAGATAGCCGATTTTATCTTGACGTCAAGATACCTCCGTCGCTAAATGTCGGCATGAGCATTTCAGACAGAGACGCCGTCGATCAGATCCTCACCCAATGGAGCCGGGAACGCCCGGATCTCGACGTATCCCCCATGGGACTGATCGGGCGACTCGGACGGCTGAGGGCGCATATTTCCCGCGCACACGAAGCGGTCTTCCAGCGTCACGGACTGAACAGTGCGAGTTTCGACCTGCTGGCGACCCTGCGGCGCTCCGGCCCACCCTTCCGGCTTTCGCCTTCCGAGCTTCTTGAGACGATGATGATCACCTCGGGCACGATGACGAACCGGATCGACCAGCTGGAGAAACAGGGGCTCGTGGAGCGCCTGCCGCATCCGGAGGATCGGCGTGCGCTTTTGGTGGCACTGACGGAAAAGGGCCTTGCGGCGATCGATGCCGCCGTGACGGATCACGTCGCAAACCAGCACCGGTTGATCGAGACACTCACGGCGGAGGACCGCACCGCGCTCGACGGGCTGCTGAGACAATTTTTGACCGCGTTCGAAAAGCCCTAAATTGACGAGAAGGTGGCCGCTACTCTGGCCAGGAACGCCTTGCGCTTCTTCTCTGTCGCACGATCCATGTCGTGGATCTCGAACATGCGGAAGTCCACGCCCTTGGCGCAAAAGGCCGCGACCCCACGCTTCAATATCCGCTTCACCGGATTTCCCATATACAAATGGACCACCCACCAGGGAGAACCGGTCGAAGTGACGACCCAGAAGGTTCGGACATGGGTCATCAGGGGTACGATCCGTCCGCCCGCCTTGTCGTGCTCGAAGGCGACGCCGGGCACGAAAATGCGGTCGATGAAACCCTTCATGATCGCCGGCAGATTGAACCACCATTGCGGAAAGACGAGCACGAGGCCGTCAGCCGCCTTCAGCCGGGCGACTATGGCCGAGACCTCTGTCGGCCGGTAGCCCGGTTCCATATAGGCGGAACGTTCCGCGGCCGAAAGGCGCGGGTCGAAATCCTCGGCATAGAGATCGAGAAGGTCTACCAGATGGCCCTTCGCTTCCAGCGCCCCGACCACGGTTTTTGCCGCAGATGCCGCAAAGCTCCCCGGCAGCGGATGGGCGAGCACGACGAGGAAGCGTCGGGCGGCCATCAGAAGAGGCTGCCCTGCCCTGCCGGCGGCTCACTCTTGCGCACCGGCTTGGAGACGCTGGCTGCCCGCGCCGGCTGCGGAGCAGAGGGTTCCGGCGGCGAGACATCCTCTCCGGCCATAGCTGCCACGCGGCCATCGGCGAACTCGATCGCGATCGCCTGGCCATGCGACAGTCCATCCGCACGTGAGACGGGCCTGTCGTTCTCGTCGCGGATCACGGCATAGCCGCGGGCAAGCACGTTCTTGTAGGACAGGGACTGCAGCACACGATCCTGCGAGACCAAAGCCTGCCGGGCGCGACGCAAATCGTTCATCACGGCGCTGTCGGCGCGGCGACCGAAACTTTCCAGCCGGTCCCTCGAGCGCTCCGTCATAGCCTTCAGCCGCCCCGGCACAGCGGTGAGGGTGGCGTCGAAACGGCCCAGCCGCGCCTTGTTGCGCTCGATCAGCCGTTCGATGACACGTTCGGCACGTATGGCATTGTCCGACAATTTCTGCCGACGCTCCACCAAGCGGCGGGCCAGCATGTCGGTTGAGAGTTTGGCGGCCGCTCGCTCGAAGCTGCGGCGCTTGTTCATGGTGTTGAGTTCGAGACTGCGTCCGAGACCAGCGGCTGCCTCGTCGAAGCGACGGCGCGGCAGGGCCAGCAACTGGTCGAGCGAAGGCAGCGCCCGAACCAGGCTGCGCAGGTTCTGACGGCGATTGTCCATCTGCCGGTTCATCGAGCCGGAAAGGCGCGCCGAGAGCGCCGCCACCTGGGCTTCCAGATCGGCCTTCACAGGCACGGCCATTTCGGCAGCGCCGGTCGGCGTCGGCGCCCGCATGTCGGCGGCATAATCGATCAGTGTCCAGTCGGTCTCGTGGCCGACGGCGGAGATCAACGGAATGGTGCTGGCAGCCGCAGCACGCACCACCGCCTCGTCATTGAAGCTCCAGAGATCCTCAAGACTGCCGCCTCCGCGGGCCACGATCAGCACGTCCGGCCGCGGGATCGGCCCGCCAGGCTCCAGCGCGTTGAAGCCCTGGATGGCATTCGCCACCTCGTCGCCGGACCCCTCGCCCTGGACCTTTACAGGCCAGACAAGCACATGCACCGGGAAACGATCGGAAATCCGGTGCAGGATATCGCGGATGACGGCACCGGTCGGCGAGGTCACGACGCCGATGACCTTCGGCAGAAAGGGCAGAAGCTGCTTGCGCGCCGGGTCAAACAGGCCTTCGGCCGTGAAGCGGCGTTTGCGCTCCTCGATCAGCGCCATCAGCGCACCAGCGCCGGCCGGCTCCATCTGCTCGATGACGATCTGGTATTTCGACGAGCCGGGGAAGGTCGTGACCTTGCCGGTCGCGATCACTTCCATGCCCTCTTCCGGACGATATTTCAGCTTGGAAAAGGAGCCTTTCCAGATCACCGCATCGATGCGGGCCTTGTCGTCCTTCAGACTGAAATAGGCATGGCCCGAGGAATGCGGCCCGCGATAGCCGGAGATTTCGCCGCGCACACGAACATGATCGAAAGAGGTTTCGATGGTGCGCTTGATCGAGCCCGACAGTTCCGAAACGGAGAACTCGGTGAGGTTCGTCGGCGAATCGCTGTCGAAGAAATTGCTCATGCCTCTTCCCTAGCGGAAAATGCCACTGAGATCAGCCCGCCAGCGCTTTCGATCCAGCGCTTTCCCTCAAGGGAGTTCGATGCGGTAGATCTGCAGTCCGGAGGGGCCATCGATGGGGACCGGGCGGAGATAGCCGGGCGCTTTTCCGGCCAGCAGTCCCGCATAAAGACCATCCGCCTTCATCGCGGCAATCGTCCGGGTCTGGGCGAAGGTTGGGCAGAATACGAGATAGTCTACGCCGGCCCCTCGCAGGAAAGCGGCAGCCTCGTCGGGCTTGGCAAGACCGACATGGATTTCGGTCAGCATGCCGCCCTGGTTGCGATGATAGGGTCCGGAGAGCGCCCGATGGGCAGTGAAGCGCAGGATTTCAGGGCCGAAATCGGATGCCGCCACAACCGAACCTTCCGGCAGGGCGGCGAGTGCTGCAAAACCTGCCGGCGCATCGCAGGCCGGACCGCCCTCCGCCGAGGTTGCGGTGGGTCCGCCTCCCAATGTCTTCATGCGATTGGTGACCCCGGCCGTGCCTTCGACAGCCAGAACCCCGAACAGGGCCCAGGCGGCCGGCACCGAGAGGAAAGCCGCAAGCGCGAAGAGCAGACCCGTACCCAGCTGATCGGGTTCCTCGCGCGCCTTGCGGCGAAGCTCGCCGATGAGCAGTGCGAGCGGCGGAATGGCGAGCAGGTTGGCGAAGATCGCACCCCGCACCTGAACCAGCGCAATGGCGAAGCAGATCCCGATGAGGGCCAGGGTGACCGCGTGCGCGCGTGCCCGATCGCCGTTGATGATCCGGAAGAGGCAGATGCAGATGGCAAGGAAGCCGACTGCATAGAAGCCGCCGAACGCCGAGGGTTCCTTCGCAAGCTGCGCGAGCGCCGACTGTGCCTCGACCACGCCGGACAGCCAGAGCGTCTGAAGAAGGGGATCGAGCTCGCTGAGCGGATTCTGCAGACATTGTGGCGCGATCGTCACCGCGCCGAGGGCGACCAGCAGACCCGTCAGACAGATCGCCCCGATGCGCAGACGCATATCCTGCATGCGCGGCAACTGCGTCGCGACGAAGAGGCAAGCCGCGCCGATGCCGACCACGGCATAGAAGCCGACCGAGAGGCTGTCGCAGGTGACGGCGGCATATTGCGCCGGCGGGACCGTTGCGAAGAAAAATGCAGACAGGCTGATCAAGAGGGTGAGCGAGAAGGCGCGCGCCGCCCTTGCATAAGTCGCACCTTCCACCGCCCAGAGAATGCCAACCGTGGCGCATGTCACGGCGACGAAGGGTGTCGTCTCGGCACCGATCGCAATCGCGAGCGCCGCCGCGAGCCCGGCCAGTGCATGGCCCACCACACCGCGGGCAGGATCGAGCAGGCCGGCAGCGATGGTGGCCACGAGCACGAGTTGAACATTGTGGTGATCGATGGCGCCCGGCAGAAAGCGGTTGCTGGTGACGACGAAGACCGATGTCAGCAGCATTGCCACATGCATGGTGACATCGTCGCCCATCCGACGCGCGGCGCTGGCAACGGCCGCCATCAGGGGCAGGATCAACAGAAGGGGCCAGACAAGCAGAGCAAGAGCCTCGGCCTGCTCCATCGGCACGATCTGGGCGAAGAAGCGGATCAGGAGCGCGATGGGCAAGTCGATCAGGCGCGACCAGTGCATCAGCGTGCCGCCGTCGAGACCGAGCCGGTATTGCGTCAGGTCGAACCAGGACTGGCCGGCCAGCAGATCCCGCACCTGGATCAGACGCATGACATCGTCGTTGTCGGTGCCGACATAGTCATTCATCGTGGGAAGGTTGAGGGCCATCAGCACCGCCATGGTGACAAGGCCGTAGACGAGAACCCAGAGGACGAACGGACGCGGGCGGGAGATCTGAGACGCGCCCGGCTGGGTGATGTCGGCCATGCTTCGTCAAACCTCCAGATCACTCGGGACCGATCCCTCAGGGGGATGGGCCGGGAGACCATATTTCAAAGACTGATCCTGGCCGAAACCTAGCCTTAACCTTCTCAAGAAATAGTAAAGTCAGGGGCGGCTCGGAGGCTGCCTGTCCTCCAGCATCCAGCAGGTCCGCCATGAGCCGTGAGGCCACCTCCCACCTCGACATCGCCGTTCTCCTGCCCTGCTACAACGAGGCGGCGACCATCGGCGAGGTCGTCAGCGATTTTCGCGCAGCGCTGCCCGAAGCACGCATCTATGTCTACGACAACAACTCGACCGACGGCACGGCGCTGAAAGCCATGCTGGCCGGGGCGACCGCCGTGCGCGAGAGGCGCCAGGGCAAGGGCCATGTGGTGCGCCGCATGTTTTGCGACATCGATGCCGACATCTACATCATGGCCGACGGCGATGGGACCTATGGTCCTGCAGACGCCGAGGAACTGATCCGTACGCTGATCACCGAGCGCGCCGACATGGTGGTCGGCACGCGGCGCGGCGTGCATGACGATGCCGGCCGCAATGGCCATGCCTTCGGCAACCGGTTGTTCAACCAGCTTTACCGTCTGCTGTTCGGTAATGACTTCACCGACATTTTGTCCGGCTACCGCGCGTTCTCGCGCCGCTATGTGAAGAGCTTCCCGGCCGTCTCGGGCGGCTTCGAGATCGAGACGGAGATGTCCGTGCATGCCTCACGGCTGAAGCTTCCGGTCTGCGAAATCGAACTCGACTACGGCCGCCGGCCGGAGGGTTCGCATTCGAAGCTCTCGACTTTCAAGGATGGTTTCAAGATCCTCTGGATGTTCGCGATGCTGATGAAGGAAACGCGGCCCTTCGCCTTCTTCGGCCTGATCGCGGCCTGCCTGATGGGCATCAGCCTCGGCTTCATGGCGCCCGTGCTCTACGAGTTCTTCACCACCGGTCTCGTCTCGCGCATGCCGACCTGGATTGCCGCCATGGCGCTGATGATGATGTCCTTCCTGTCGTTCACGGCAGCGCTCATCCTCGATTCCGTCGCCCGCTCTCGCGCCGAACAACTCAGGATCCACTATCTGACGCTTCCAGCCCTCAACACGGGGAAGGTCCAGGTTGAGCCCGTATCAGCGGACGAGAAGCCGAAGCGTGAGCGTTCGCCCAAGACTGCGGCCAAGGGCAGCTCGTCCCGCGCGGCATGAAGAAGTTCCTGCGCTTCGTGATCGTCGGCGCCACCGGCTTCCTTGTCGATGCCGGCGTGCTCTGGCTGTTCCTGACCTTCACCCCGATCGGGCCGCTCGCCGCTCGGATCGTCGCCATTGCCCTGGCGATGACCGTGACCTGGCTGCTTAACCGCCATTTCACCTTCGGCGCCTCGAAGCGTTCGATGGTCAGTGAAGGCTTTCGCTACGGTTTCATCGGGGTCGTGACGTCGCTGATCAATTACGGGGTCTATGCCCTGCTCCTGATCGGCGCGCCGCTGCTCAGCCCCTATGCCGCGCTGGTCTTTGCGTCCATCGCGGCCATGCTATTCAGCTTCTTCGGCTACTCGCGCTACGTCTTTCGCCGCTAAGGGGTGAGAAGCGGCTTACACCGCTTCCCAGCCGTCCTTGTCCGCTGCGCGATAGATCGCGTCGATCAGCTTCTGGTTCGCCTTCGAGCTTTCCAGCGTGACGACCTCGCCCTTGGTGCCGGCGACGGCCCGGGCAAAGGCTTCGGCTTCCAGCTTGTACTGGCGGCTGTCGGGGAAGCGGAAGATCTGCGAGACGTTATGACCGCGATTGGTGAGCTCGACTTCCTCGGCACCCCAGCGATCGGCATTGAACGGCGACTTGACCTCGATGAAACCGTCCGTGCCATGGAAGACCATCAGCTGGCGATTGGCCATCTGGGTCGAGACGTAGAAGTTCAATTCGAAATCAGCGAAGTCCGCCTTCACGCTCGCATAGATATCCGTGCCGAAGTCCGGGTCGCGCTCGATGGTCGACTGCACGCGGACGGGCTCCTTGCCGGTGACGAAGCGAGTAGTGATCGTCGGATAGACACCGATATCGGGAAGAGCGCCGCCGCCGAGTTCCTGAATGTTGCGCATGTTGCCCGGGTCGCGGTTGAAATAGGTGAACGAGCCCTGGACCATCTTCAAAGTGCCGATGGCACCTTCAGCGAGCAGTTCGCGGACCTTCAGCCACACGGGTGCGTAAGTGACCATATAGGCTTCGGTGATCAGCACATTGTTGCGCTCGCGTGCCGCGATGATCTCGTCGATCTCTTCAGCCTTCAGCGCGATCGGCTTTTCGCAGAGCACATGCTTACCGGCATCGGCCGCCTTTATCGCCCATTCGACATGCTGCGAGGTCGGCAGCGGAATGTAGACGGCGTCGATAACGTCGGAGGTCAGCATTTCCTCGTAGGAGCCGAAGGCATGGGGAACAGAGAAACGGTCGGCCATCTCGCGGGCCCGGGCCAGATCGCGGCTGGCAACCGCCGTCACCACGGCGTTTTCGGCATCCTGGATCGCGGGCACCACAAGCTCACGACCGATCTTGGCCGTCGACAGAATTCCAAAACGCAGCATCTCTATTCCTCCCTGAAAATCTCGGGGCGGACCTTAGGCGAAGCCCAGGCGGGGCGCAACGCCGTTCGGTACCTCTCTGGTCGCATAAGGTCGGCTCGATCAATACGATTCCGACACTGGAAAGCCGCAATGCAAGACCCATATCGAGGCCATGCGCGGCGATAGGACAAGCCCGCTTCAGAATCCATCAATGCTTTTCAATGGTGCCGCCGACTTACGCTTGATAGCGTCGCCCTCATTGTTCCCTCCCATCTATCCGAGGCTTCCCATGCAGAAACGTGCTCTCGGCCGCACCGGCCTATCGATCGCCCCCGTCGTGCTCGGCGGCAATGTCTTCGGCTGGACCGCCGACGAGAAGACGTCGTTCGAGGTTCTCGACCGCTTCTTCGACGCCGGCTTCAATACCATCGACACGGCCGACATGTATTCGCTCTGGGCGGATGGAAATGTCGGCGGGGAAAGCGAGACGATCATCGGAAACTGGCTGAAGCGCGGTGGCGTCAAGCGCGAAGATGCTGTCATCGTCACCAAGGTCGGCGCCGACCTCGGGGGCAAGCGCCGGGGCCTCAGCGCCCGCCGCATCGCGGAGGCGGTCGAGGATTCGCTGCGCCGTCTGCAGACCGACTATATCGACCTCTACCTCGCCCATTGGCCGGATGCGGAAACGGATGACGAGGAGAGCCTTGCCGCCTTCGCCAAGTTGAAGGACGAGGGCAAGGTGCGCGCGATCGGCTGCTCCAACCTCGATGCCGAACAGCTTCAGGCGACCCTCGACGCAGCAAGCAAGGCTGGCGTCGGGCGCTACGATGTCATCCAGCCGGAGTACAATCTCTATACCCGCGCGAAGTTCGAAAACGATCTCGCTGACCTCTGCCAGCGTGAAGAGATCGGGGTCATCACCTATTACGCCTTGGCCTCCGGCTTCCTCACCGGCAAGTATCGCAGTGCGGCCGATACCGAAGGCAAGGCACGCGGCGAGGACATGGAGCCCTATCTCAATACGCGTGGCTTCCATATTCTCGGAGCCCTCGACCAGGTGGCTGCCGAAACCGGCACCAGCCCTGCTACCGTCGCCATCGCCTGGGTTGCGGCACAGCCGGGCATCACCGCACCAATCGCGTCCGCCACCAGCCTCAGCCAGCTCGACAGCCTGATTGCCGCCGGTAGGCTTGAACTGACCAGGGCGCAGATCGAAGCCCTCAATGCGGCCAGCGCATGAGCCACCCTCTCGTCATTCGGGACGCCACGGCGGCTGATGAAGCCGCCTGGCGGGGCCTCTGGAATCAATACCTCGCCTTCTACAAGGTGGACCTCGCCGAGGATGTCACGGCCCATACCTGGGCGCGCATTCTCGATCCGTCGTCGCGAGTCGCCATGCGCGTGGCGGAGATGGACGGCACTTTGGCCGGTTTTGCCATCCACCATTTCCACGATTCAACCTGGGTAAAAACGCCGGATTGTTACCTGGAGGACCTGTTCCTCGACGCGACCTATCGCGGCCAAGGCATTGGCCGAGCGCTGATCGACGATCTGATCGCGATCACGAAGGCCAAGGGCTGGTCGCGGCTCTACTGGCATACCGACCGGGACAATGCCACGGCGCGCAAGCTTTATGATACTTACGCGCCGGAAGACGGCCATGTGCGCTACCGGCTGAAGCTCGGCTGATAGCTGTCAGCCCCGCCAGCGGAAGTAATCGATGAAGGCTCGAAGTGCCGGCCGCATCTGGCGGCGGCTGGAATAGTAGAGCGAGAAGCCATCGAAGGGTGGACACCAGTCGTCGAGAACGCGGATCAGGCGTCCCTCGCGGATATCGGTCTCGACGCCGGTGTCGAACAGATAGGCGACGCCCGCGCCATCGATAGCGGCCTGTCGCATCAGGCCCTGATCGGAGAGGATCAACGGTCCCCGGACACTGATCGACAGCGCTCGGCCATCCTTCTCGAACTCCCAGCGATAGATCGTGCCGCTCTGGAACCGCCTTCGGACGCAGGCGTGTTCGGTGACGTCGCGCGGCTCGCGGGGCACGGGATGCCTTGCGAAATACTCCGGCGAACCGACGACGGAACCACGCCAGGGGCCGCTCATTCTGACAGCGATCATGTCTGCATCGAGATGTTCGCCGAGCCGCAGGCCCGCGTCATAGCCCTTCTCGACGATATCCTCGAAGCGGTCGTCGGTCACGATTTCCAGTTCGATCTCGGGATAAGCGGCGGCAAAGGCGCCGAGCCGCGGGGCGATCAGGCTTTGCGCCGCCAGCATTGGCATGGTGATGCGGAGCGTGCCGGCAGGGCGGCCGGTGCTGTCGGACAGGGCCTCGATGGCAGAAGCGATATCGGCCAGCGCCGGCTGCAGGGTTTCGAGAAGCTGGCGACCTTCCGCCGTCGGCGCGGCACTCCGCGTCGTGCGCGCCATCAGGCGAAGGTTCAGGCTCTCCTCCAGGGACGAGATCGCATGGCTGACGGCGGAAGGCGCGATGCCGAGTTCGGCAGCCGCCTTGCGGAAGCTGCCGTGATGGGCGACGGTGGCGAGGACTGCGAGTTGCGAAAGCTGAGACCGGTTCATTGTTCGAAATGATAGAACAAGGTGATCGGCATTGCATGGATTTTCTGAAGAGAGCGCGTGCTCTAGTTTGCCATCACCGGCGCAGCACGACTGCGCTTGCCTATTTCACAGGAGGCCATCATGAAGACCCGTACACTCGGCACGCTCACCACTTCCGCCATCGGCTTGGGCTGCATGGGCATGAGCCACGCCTATGGCACCAATATCGACGAGGCGACGGCACAGAAACTCTTCGACCATGCGGTCGCGCGCGGCGTCACCTTCTTTGATACGGCAGAGGTCTATGGCCCCTTCACCAATGAGGAACTCGTCGGCAAGGGCCTGAAGCGCCATCGCGACCATGTGGTGATCGCCACCAAGTTCGGCTTCACCATCGGCGACGAGGCCAAGGCCGCGCGTCCCTCCGGTCTCGACAGCCGGCCGCAGCATGTGCGGGCCGTCGCGGAGGCGTCGCTGAAGCGGCTCGGCGTCGAGGTCATCGACCTTTTCTACCAGCACCGCGTCGACCCTGATATTGCGATCGAGGAGACGGTCGGCGCCATGGCAGACCTCGTGAAGGAGGGCAAGGTCAAGGCGCTGGGCTTGTCCGAGGCGAGTGCCGCAACGCTGCGGCGCGCCCATGCCGTGCATCCGATCTCCGCCATCCAGAGCGAATACTCCCTCTGGACCCGAGACCCCGAGACCAATGGCGTGCTCGACACCTGCCGCGAGCTCGGCATCGGCTTCGTGCCCTTCTCGCCGCTCGGCCGCGGCATGCTGACCGGCGCCCTGAAGGACCTTTCCAAGCTCGGCAAGGACGACTTCCGCCGCGGGTTGCCGCGCTTCGATCAGGAGAATTTCGACGCCAATCTGGCACTTGTGACGGCACTCGAAACCATGGCGGTAGACAAGGGTGTCTCGCCCGGCCAGCTGGCGCTCGCCTGGGTTCTCGCCCAGGGCGATTTCATCGTGCCGATCCCGGGCACGACGAAGATCGCCAATCTCGACAGCAATATCGATGCAACCGGGATCACGCTCTCGGCCGAGGACCTGGCCACGCTCTCGACCGTCGTCTCGCCCGACAAGGTGGCCGGCGCGCGCTACAACGAAGCCATGTCCAAGATGGCGGGACGTTGAATTAGCTTCAAGCAAAGCGCCGGCTTGCCGCCACGCAGAGCACGACGAGCAGGGCTGTCGCCAGCATGGGAAGGCTCACCTTTTCATGCAGCAGCCCTGCGGCCAGCACGAAGCCGAGAAATGGCTGCAGCAGCTGCAACTGGCCTACCGAGGCGATGCCGCCCAAGGCCAGCCCGCGATACCAGAAGATGAAGCCGATCATCATGCTGAACAGCGAGACGTAAGCCAAAGCCAGCCAGCCGGATGTCGAGACAAGGCCAAGATCCTCCGGCAGGGTCCAGAAGGCGAGCGGCAGCATCACCGGCAGCGATAGTATCAGCGCCCAGCTGATCACCTGCCAGCCACCCAGCCGACGCGACAGGCGCGCGCCTTCGGCATAACCCAGACCACAGGCAAGGACTGCTGCGATCATCAACCCGGCGCCCGCGACGGCCATGTCGGCGGTGGTCGACAGCGCAAAACCGGCAACCAGCGCCGCGCCCGTCACGGAGAACATCCAGAATATCGCAGAGGGACGCTCGCCGGCCCGCAGCACGCCGAAGAGAGCGGTGCAGAGCGGCAGCAGGCCGACGAAAACGATCGACTGGGCAGAGTTGATGCTTTGGAGCGCCAGCGCCGTCAACAGTGGAAAGCCGATGACGACACCGAGAGCTACGACCGCCAGCGGCAACAGATCGCTGCGCAGGGGGCGCTTCTCCCGCATCGCGATCAGCAGGGCCGCGCCCAGAAGTGCGGCGATCACGGCGCGTGCCGAGGTCAGGAACAGCGGGGCAAAATCGGCGAGCCCCACCCGCGTTGCCGGCAGCGAGCCGCTGAAGATCAGCACGCCGATGAAACCGCTGGCCCAGGCTTTCCAAGACGTCGTCATTCTCGTCTCCCTTTTTCTGCCCTCCGCTATGGCAGGGAGGGGCTGGCGCATCCAGAGACGGAGCGATACAATCCGGCCAAACTGCATTGATGACAAAGGCCATACAGATGAACGAGCGCGTTCAACCACCGGAGCTGCCGGCCTCGCGGACGGCGCAGGTCATGGCCGACATTCGCGGCCGCATCGGCGCGGGCCAGCTCGTGCCCAACGACCGACTACCATCGATCCGGCGCCTCGCCGTCGAGCTTTCGGTGTCACCCTCCACCGTCGTGGAGGCCTATGACCGGCTCTCCGCCGAAGGGCTGATCCGCGCCCGCCCAGGCTCCGGCTTCTTCGTCACGGAAGCCGGACGCACGCCTGCGCCACTTGTCCGGCTTGAGCCGCCCCGCGCGATGGAGGTCGACCCCTTCTGGGTGGCGCGCCAGGCGCTCGACGCCGATCCCGGCACATCGAAACCCGGCTGCGGCTGGCTGCCACCGGACTGGATGCCGACCGCACTCCTGCATGCCGGCATGCGAAATGTGCTGCGCCAGGCGACCAGCCTCACGACCGACTACGGTCCCTCGCGCGGCAGTGCGGCGCTTAGGCGTTTCGTCGAGACGCGGCTGCGTCAGCAGTCGATTACGCTTTCCGAAGATCAGGTGCTGCTTGCCGGTTCTGCCACCCAGGCGCTCGATCTCGTCTGCCGGCTGCTCTTGCGCCCCGGCGACCGCGTCATCGTCGATGATCCCTGCTACTTCAATTTCCAGACGCTGCTGCGCGCCCATCAGGCAGTCGCGATTCCCGTGCCCTACACGGAAAACGGCCCTGACATCGCTGCCTTCGAGGCCGCCGTCACGCGCGAGGCGCCGCGGCTTTATCTCACCAATTCCGGCCTGCACAATCCAACCGGCGCGACGCTCTCGCCGCAGATCGCCTTCCAGCTGCTCGGCATTATCGCCCGTTCGGACATGCTGGTCGTCGAGGACGACATCTTCGCGGACTTCGAGCCGGAGCCGGCGATCACGCTTGCCACTCTCGACGGGCTTTCCCGGGTTATCCGCATCGGCAGCTTCTCCAAGACCATCTCGGCCTCGCTGCGCACAGGCTTCATCGCCACCGATCCCGAACGCATCCGGCTCTTGACCGACCTGCAGGTTGCGATCCAGTTCGGCGGCCCGAGCCAGGTGGCGACCGAGGCGATCCACGGCGTGCTCTCAAGCGGCGGATATCGCAAACACCTTGAGCAATTGCACCGGCGTCTGGACACGGAACGGCGCGCGACAGCAACCCGGCTCGGGGAGCTCGGCATCCACCCCGTGCTCATGCCCCGTGGTGGTCCCTATCTCTGGTGCCGTATGCCCGATGGCGTCAGCTCGACTGCCCTTGCCCAGGCCGCCCTGCCCCAGGGCGTGGTGCTGGCGCCCGGCAATGTCTTCAGCCCCTCGCTCTCGGCCGACGGCTTCATGCGCTTCAACGTGGCGCATATGGGGGACGCCCGGCCGTTCCGGGTGTTGGAGCGGGCGCTCAAGGCGATGGGATAATCAGCCGCTGACCGCGCGGCGATAGGCTGATGGCGTTGTGCCGGTCACCGCCTTGAACATGCGCGTCAGATGGCTCTGGCTGCTGAAACCGCAGGCTGAGGCGATCTGGGCAATCGGCTCGCTGCCTTTGAGCATGCGCCGGGCGCGGTCGATGCGACGGTTGAGGATGAAGTCATGCGGAGAGACACCGCAGCTTGCGCGAAACATCCGCTGCAGATGGAATTCGCTGAGATCCGCCAGCTTCGCCAGATCCTTCAGCGAGATCGTCTGATCGAGGCTCGCCTCGATATGCTCGACGAGGCGTCGCCGCAGGATGGGCGCCAGACCGCCGCGCAGCATGGGGCGCCGCTCGCCGCCATAACGCGGGTCGGCAAAGAGCTGCCCGACGGCCGTGACGATCGCCTGTTCGGCAAGCAGCCGGTTGCCGCTCTGGGTGGCAGTGGCCAGATGCACCAGCGCCTCCGCCAAACGCGGCGCCTCGTCAAAGGTCGCTTCCGGCAGAAGCATCAGTCGGGCGTCGCGATCAAAGGTTTCGGAGAAAAGGCGGCGCAACTCGCCATCAGCGACGTAGAGATGCACGAATTCGAAGTTGTCGGTGATCTCCCATTCAGAAGACGCCCCCTGCGGCATGATGCAGAGCGCGCCCGGCCAGCCGGCGATGCTGCCGGCATCGATCCTTCGCGTGCCGTCGCCGCCGCGCAGGTAGCAGCTGAAGGTATGCCCGTCGGTCCGCTCATAGCGCATGCGGTCATGGCTGTTGCGCCAGATGGCGCTCGCCCTACCCTCCCCGAGGTCGAGCGTTTCCCCACGCTCGGCACGGGACGAAGCGGACAGGGAGCCGAAGACGGTGGCGGTGTGCAGCATGAATGGTCCTTGAAAGATCGTCTGCATTCTAGCGCGCTTGATGCGCCGCGCCATCACCAATCGAATAGGCGTAGCCGCCTTAGCGCAGTTCACCGCAAGATCATGCAAGAACGGAGGGCGCCAGCGGCGTTACCTGCCTCCCGAAAGCGAGGCGCAATCCATGACCAATCTTCTTCTCTTCTCGTCGACCGTGCTGATCTGGGGCACGACCTGGATCGCGATCGCGCTGCAGATCGGGCCGGTGCCGGTGCTGGTCTCGGTCTTCTACCGCTTCGCGCTTGCCGCCCTCGTCCTCGTCGGCGTGCTGGCCCTCACAGGTCGCCTGAAAGTGCCGACGCTCAAGCAGCAGCCCTTCATCCTCGTTCAGGCGCTGTCGCTCTTCTGCTGCAACTTCCTGTGCTTCTATCACGCGGCAAGTTATGTGCCCTCGGGCCTGATCTCCGTCGTCTTCTCGCTTGCCACGGTCTACAACGCCGTCAACGCCCGCATTTTCTTCGGCGATCAGATCAAGCCGCGCACCCTGGTCGCAGCAGCCCTTGGGGCCACCGGGCTTGCGCTGCTCTTCGGGCCCGAGATCTTCATCGCCGTCAATCCGGACAGCTGGAAGGGCATCGGGCTTTCGGCGCTCGGCACGCTGTTCTTTTCCTTCGGCAACATGGCGTCCCGCCGCAACAGCGCTGAAGGCATTGCGCCCGTGACCGCCAATGCCTGGGGCATGAGCTATGGCTCGATCGCCCTTCTCGCCCTGATCGGCATCACCGGCACGCCCATCGTGCTGCCGCCGAACCAGACCTATCTCGCCGCCCTCGTCTATCTCTCCGTCATCGGCTCCGTCGTCGGCTTCACCACGTATCTGATGCTGGTCTCGCGCATCGGCTCGCAGAAGGCCGCCTATGCCACGGTGCTCTTTCCCGTCGTCGCCCTGACGCTCTCGAGCCTTTACGAGGACTATCACTTCACCCCGCTCGCGATGGTGGGTCTGGCGCTGACGCTCGCCGGCAATGTCGTCATGTTTGCCCGGCTGCCGCGCCGACAGCCCGTAACCGCGGTCGAGCAGGCGGATCTCAAGGCCTGATCGCATTCCGGCACCTGCGACGGATGGCACGGACGATTTCCCGCGTCAGCGACGACATTCTGCGCTATGAGAAGCGTCATCGTCTGATCCCAACGCTCGAAAGTGTCCATGGTCCAACGTCTCGCCCCGGCGGTCCGCCCTTGACCGGCCTCCTCGATACCGCCGTCCTCGCGCGGCTCGGCTTCGGCGCCTTCTTTACCGAGCAGGTGACAGCTGATGAGGCCGATCTCCTGGTGCGCCGCCTCTCCTCGGTGCATCGCGACCGCCTGGAGGCGATCGACAGCACCGGGCCGGTGGAGATCGAACTTCCACCCAACAGCAACACGGCCGATTTTGCCGTGGGTGACTGGGTTCTTGCCGCCCCCTATACGGGCCTCCTCGTGCGCCGCCTGGATCGCCAGACCGTCCTGCAGCGGCGGACCGAAGGCGCCTTCGGCCAGCAGCTCGCCGCTGCGAATGTCGACACGCTCTTTATCGTCACGTCCTGCAATGCCGATTTCAACGCCGCCCGGCTGGAACGCTATCTGGTCATGGCCAACGAGGCGGGCACGCGGCCTGTCATCGTGCTCACCAAGGCCGATACGGTCGACAATGCCTCCGTCTACGCGGACGAGGCCCAAGGTCTGCAGCGCGATCTTCCCGTCGTCATCGTCAACGCCCGCTCGCCTGAAGCCATCGACCCCTTGATGCCCTGGTGCGGTCCGGGCCAGACTGTCGCGCTGGTCGGATCGTCCGGCGTTGGCAAGTCGACGCTGGTGAATACGCTTGCCGGCCACGGCGCGGAGACGGCGCAGAAGACAGGGGCGATCCGCGAGCACGATGCCAAGGGGCGGCACACGACGACGGCCCGTTCGCTGCATGCGATCGCCAGCGGCGGCTGGGTGATCGATACGCCCGGCATCCGCACGCTCTATGTGAGCGACATCACCGACGGCATCGATACGCTGTTTGCCGAAATCACCGAGCTTGTGCCGCATTGCAAGTTCCGTGATTGCAGCCATTCGCACGAGAAGGGTTGCGCCGTGCAAGCGGCGATCAAGGACGGCACGCTCGAGCCTGCCCGCCTCGATCGTTGGCGGCAGCTACAGGCGGAAAACCGCGACCGCACGCCGGTCTATTCCGGGCCGAAGGGCAACAAGACGCTGCGCAAGAAGAAGTATTGAGCTTTCGGTCTCTTATCCCTACATAAGGGATATCAGCGACGCCCTTCGCATGCGTCGCATCCGCTCGCCGTGTGCGAGCTTTTTTTCCCGTAACCCCGCGACATTCCAGGCTCCGGCATCCTGCCGGGGCGCTTTCCGAATTGGAGACCAGCATGGCAGACGATAAAAACGCCGCAGTGAAGGGCTATGAGCCCATTCCCTTTGCCAAGAAGCATCGCATCTCGGTGGAAGACGCCAAGGCGATCCTTGCCAAGCACGGCGACGACCGCAAGTCGGCCGACAAGGAAGGCCGGCGCGTCAGCCTCTGAGGCATGATGACGAAGCCCGACCTTCCTGACGGTTCATGACCATTAGGTTCAAAACAAAAAGCCCTTTCCCCGACATGCAGGGAAAGGGCTTTTTCTTTGTTTCATCGCAAGCGGACCAAGCCCGCCCGCCATCACAAGATCATGCGCGCAGGGTTCCGCCCGTGGACTTTTCGACATTACCAACGATCTTCTTCGTCAGCGCATCGAAATCCTCGTCGGTCAGCGTCTTGTCGGTCGGCTGGATCAGAACCTCGATCGCCACCGACTTCTTGCCCTCGCCGACGGACGCGCCTTCGAAGATATCGAAGACATTGACGCCCGAGATCAGCTTGCGGTCGGCGCTAGTCGCCGCCTTGATGATCGCACCCGCCTCGACTGCCTTTTCGACGACGAAGGCGAAGTCGCGCTTCACCATCTGGAAGGCCGAAAGCTCGAGCGCCGGCTTGGTGCGGGTCGCCTTCTTCTTCGGCTCTGGCAGAGCGTCGACATAGATCTCGAAGCCGCACAGCGTGCCGGAAACGTCGAGCGCCTCCAGCGTCTTCGGATGGAATTCACCGAAGGTGCCGAGGATGACCTTGGGGCCGGCCTTGATCGTGCCGGAACGGCCGGGGTGGTACCATTCGGGGCCACCCTGCTCGATCTGGACATTGCTCATCGGAATGCCGCAGGCTTCGAGCACGGCGAGTGCATCAGCCTTGGCGTCGAACACGTCGACCGGCTTGCCGCCACCCTTGGCTGCGTTCGACCACATGCGGCCAGCACCGGCAATCGAAGCCGTGCCACGGCGCACGCCACCAGCCACACGGCGCTGACCTTCCGGCGTATCGGCTTCATAGGTGCCGGACACTTCGAATATCGCCACATCGCCAAAGCCTCGGTCGGCATTGCGCTGGGCAGCCGTCAGCAGGCCAGGCAGCAGCGAGGGGCGCATGTCGGACATGTCGGCCGCGATCGGGTTGACGAGCTTCAGCTTCTCGCTACCACCGCCGAAAAGCTTGGCATGTTCGGCCGAGATGAAGGACCAGGTGACAGCTTCCAGCATGCCGCGCGAGGCGAGCGCACGGCGGGCCGAACGCGTGCGGATCTGCAGCGTGGTCAGGATCTTGCCGTTGACCGAACCGGTCGGCGGCAGCGGCTCCGGCTTGATGTTGTCGACGCCGTGCATGCGCATGACTTCTTCGACGAGATCCGCCTTGCCGTCGACATCCGGGCGCCAGGAGGGTACGGAGACCTTGGCGGCCTTGTCGTCACCCGAGAGGATCTCGAAGCCGAGGGCCGTCAGGATCTGGCGCGCCTCGTCGTTGGAGACGGTGAGGCCGGTCAGGCGCTTGACTTCCGCATAGGGGAAGTCGACGACTTTCTTCTCGTGGCCCTTGTAGCCCTCAACCTTCTTTTCGGCCGCGACACCGCCGCACATTTCGAGCACCAGCTCAGTGGTGCGCTCCAGACCCGGCACCATATATTCCGGATCGACGCCGCGCTCGAAGCGGTAGCGTGCGTCCGTAATGATGCCATGGGCGCGGCCGGTCTTGGCGATGTTGATCGCATCCCAGAGGGCGGATTCGATCAGGACGTTGACGGTGTTTTCGTCGCAGCCCGAATGCTCGCCGCCCATGATGCCGCCGATGGACTCCGGACCGTTGTCGTCAGCGATGACGACGTTGTTCGGGTTCAGCTTGTAGGTGCGGGTATCGAGCGCGAGGATCTCCTCGCCGTCCTTGGCCCGGCGCACGACCAGCGCTCCCTTGACCTTGTCGGCGTCGAAGACATGCATCGGGCGCCCCTGGTCGAAGGTCATGTAGTTGGTGACGTCAACCAGCGCCGAGATCGGCCGCAGGCCGATCGACAGCAGGCGCTGCTGCATCCATTTCGGGCTCGGGCCGTTCTTCACGCCGCGCACGAGGCGATAGGCGAAGCCCGGGCAAAGATGGTCTTCAAGCTCAAGCTTGACCTGATGCGGCGTTTCACCCTCGACCTTGAAGGCGGGCGCCTTCGGGGCCTTGAGCGTGCCGAGACCGGACGCGGCCAGATCACGGGCGATGCCGAAGACCGAGGTGCAGTCCGGGCGGTTCGGCGTCAGGTTGATCTCGATGACCGGATCGTCAAGGCCGGCGTAAGAGGCGAAGGAGGTGCCAACCGGCGCATCCTCGGGCAGGTCGATGATGCCGTTGTGGTCGTCGGAAATTTTGAGCTCCTTTTCGGAGCACATCATGCCATGGCTCTCGACGCCACGGATCTTGCCGACGGAGAGTGTCACATCGATGCCCGGCACATAGGTGCCCGGCCGCGCGAGAGCGCCGATCATGCCGGCGCGGGCATTCGGCGCGCCGCAGACGATCTGCACCGGCTTGCCGTCGCCGGCATCGACCGAGAGCACCTTCAGACGATCGGCTTCCGGATGCTTTTCTGCCGTCAGGATCTTGGCAATGACGAAGGGCTTGTAGGCCGCCTTGTCATCGACATCCTCGACCTCAAGCCCGATCGCGGTCAGCCGCTCGCAGATTTCCTCGAGCGAGGCCTCGGTTTCCAGGTGATCCTTCAGCCAGGAGAGTGTGAATTTCATTGAACTTTCTCGTCTTCCTCAGCGCGCGTCTCGCGCAAATTCAGTATTCCGTCGCGGTCTTGTCGATAGGTCGGCGCGTTAATCAGGCCGCCTGTTCGGGCACCTTGGCCCCTGGCGCCTTTACTCCAAGAAACATGCTCTTCACCGAAATCCCCTCATCGACCTTCGTCCACCAGATGCCTTCGTACATCAGCTCAATCTCGTTCATACCCTGATCATCGAGGCCAGACAGAAACGGATACCACCAGAGCGGCGCGGAGATCGTCCGACCATCGGCGAGGGTCACATGCACCTCGTCATTCGTGCACCATGCCTTCACCGGGCGCATTTCCTCGGTCTCAAATTCCAAAGAAGTCATTCCAGGCCTCGATCCATTCGCTTCGATGTTCGGCGATCACAGTCAAGATTCGCTCGATCTCCCGCTCATTGTATCCGACATTCCGCGCCACTGCCAAATTCGCCAGCCAGACCTTGAGCGACCTTCCATCCTTGACCACGTGCACATGCGCGGGTTCGCCTCGATCGAGAGCGTAGAACCTGAACTTGTATCCATGCCAGACAAGGAGCGTTGGCATCAGCTTTTACTACCTCTCGATCAGACTGGCACCATTCCAGATTCGGTCCAATTCCACGTAGGTTCAGACTTAAGCTTCGGCGCTCATTGTCTCGTTCCCATCTGCGTCTTGCCCGAAGCGTCCAGCGGTCGCGCGCCTGACGCCTGCCTTCCGAGGAGCATGCTGACCACCGTCACATCGAGATCGATGTCGGGCCAGTGAATGCTCGACGGCATGAATTCCACGTTGTTCCGCTCCACCGGCATCGCCTCCTGCAGGGGCGGGTACCACCAGACCGGAACGCTGACGATCCGACCGTCCGTCAGTTCCACATGCAGCAGGTCGTCATCGCAAAGCAGATCGACCGGCCGCATGTTGTCGAGATGTTCAATCACGTCACATTTGCCTTCATTCACTCGGAGAAGCGGGTTTCATGCGCCCCTCCGTCTGGCCGCCCCTCATTCATCGGGGCAGCCACGCATTGTGCCAATCAGCTGCTCAGACCGCCGAACAGCGTCGGCACATCCAGCGGGCGGAAGCCGTAATGACTCATCCAGCGGACATCGGCGTTGAAGAAGTCGCGCAGGTCCGGCATGCCGTATTTCAGCATGGCGATGCGGTCGAGGCCCATGCCCCAGGCAAAGCCCTGATACTCGTCCGGATCGAGACCGCCAGCGCGCAGCACGTTCGGGTGAACCATCCCGCAGCCGAGGATTTCCATCCAGTCCTTGCCCTCGCCGAACTTGACGATCGGGCCCGAGGAACGGTCGCACTGGATGTCGACCTCGAAGCTCGGCTCCGTAAAGGGGAAGAAGGACGGGCGGAAGCGCATGGTAACGCTGTCGACCTCAAAGAAGGCCTTGCAGAATTCTTCGAGGATCCAGCGCATGTTGGCAACATTCGCCGTCTTGTCGATGACGAGGCCTTCGACCTGGTGGAACATCGGCGAATGGGTCGCGTCCGAGTCCTGGCGATAGGTCTTGCCCGGAATGACGATCCGGATCGGCGGCTTCTGGGCTTCCATGGTGCGCACCTGCACCGGCGAGGTGTGCGTGCGCAGCACCTTGCGCTCACCATTCTCGTCCGGTGAGAGGAAGAAGGTGTCGTGCATCTCGCGGGCCGGGTGGCCCTCCGGGAAATTCAGAGCCGTGAAGTTATAATAATCGGTCTCGATATCGGGACCTTCGGCGATCGAGAAACCCATGTCGGCGAAGATCGCGGTGATCTCGTCAACAATCTGGCTGATCGGATGGATGCGGCCGCGCTCGGCCGGCGATGAGCGCACGGGCAGCGAGACATCGAGCGTCTCGGCCTTCAGGCGGGCATTGATCGCCGCATCCTTGAGCGCTGCCTTGCGGGTGGTGATCTCGTCCGTCACCTCGTTCTTGAGAGCGTTGATCGCCGCACCACGCGTCTGGCGCTCCTCCGGCGACATCGCGCCCAGCGTCTTCAGCAATTCCGAGACGGAGCCCTTCTTGCCGAGCGCCGCCACGCGCACCGCCTCGATCGCGGCCTCGTCGCCGGCTGCGGCGATTTCCGCCAGAAGCTGTGCCTTCAAAACATCTAGTTCAACCATCTTGTCCTGCCTTGGCGGTGTTCAGGCTCTCCGTCCTGTCGAGCGGGGCCTTCATCAGAAATTCCGTTGCCATGATAAAGCGTCGCAGATCACTACCCATGTGCACGCGGCCGATCAACCGTATGAGGGGCAAAATTCGGCTGGCGATCGCCGTCAGCGCGCGCAATTCGTGTTGTGCCGCATCCGTGGCACGATGCGACCAAGCTTCGAGTGAGGCGCGACAGGTTTCGTCCGGTCGGATCGCGCTCGATGCCACAACGAGGAAATACAGAAAGACGTCGCGCGCCTGGGCCATTTCGAGCGGCATGACCGATGCTGGATCCTCCTCGAAATCCATGAAACCGATACGCCCCTCACGCAGGAAGAAGTCGCGCGCATGGGGACGCCCATGGCTGAGGCCGGCGGCGTGCACTCGGCCGAGCGCATCGGCAGCCTGCACCAGAAGCGCATCATGGGCGACCGGGTCCGCCCTGCGCAGGTCCTTGAGGTGTTGGGCCAGGGTCAGCCCCACGTCTTCCATGACCATCGCCGTCTTCGACTGGTAGACGATCGCGGGCACGGAGAACCCTGCGGCGGCGAAGGCCCGCATCCGGACAATCTCGCGCGCCTGCATCGCGTCAGGCGCGAGCTTTGGCGAAGGCCGGAACTGCGGCACGCGGAAGAGTCCGGCCGCCAAGCCCTGGAGGGAGACGAATCGCGGCAGCACCTTGACGCCATGACGCTTGATCCAGAGCCGCCGATGCGGCAGGTCGAGACACTGCACCCGGCCGTCACTCTCGATCAGGGCTCTCAACACTTCCGCGATTTCATCGTCTGCGAGTTCGATCTCGCCTTTGGGCGTACCGGACCCGTCCCCCAGCAGATAGGCCATGTCCAATCCTTACCGCCACCGCGGCAAACGAAAAACCCGCGCCGGAGGTCCAGCGCGGGTTTCCCAATCTAAAATCCAAAGAAGCTTGGGAGCGCTGGCTTACTTGACCGCGCTTTCAAACTCGTTGGCCGTGCCGGCGTCCTTGAGGTAGGCGAGCGCCTTCTTGGAAGCGTCTACGAGCTTCGCGAAAGCAGCCGGCTCATGGATGGCGAGGTCGGAGAGGACCTTGCGGTCAACTTCGATGCCAGCCTTGTTCAGGCCGTCGATGAAGCGGCCGTAGGTCAGGCCGAATTCGCGGACGGCAGCGTTGATACGCTGGATCCACAGAGCGCGGAAGTTGCGCTTGTTGTTCTTGCGGTCGCGGTAAGCAAACTGCTTCGAACGATCGACGGCAGCCTTGGCGGCCCGGATCGTGTTCTTGCGGCGGCCGTAGAAGCCCTTGGCCTGCTTGAATACCTTGTTGTGCTTGGCGCGGGAAGTTACGCCACGTTTTACGCGTGCCATGTCATGATCTCCTTAATTGTCCAACAGCGAGCGGGTCTCAGAGACCGTTTGGCAGGTAGTTCTTGATGACCTTCTTGCCGTCAGGTTCAGCCAGAACCATCGTGCCGCGGGCATCGCGAATGAACTTGTTGGACCGCTTGATCATGCCGTGACGCTTGCCAGCTGCAGCCGCGAGGACCTTGCCGGAAGCCGTGATCTTGAACCGCTTTTTCGCGGAGGATTTCGTCTTCATCTTGGGCATTTTGCTACTCCATTGTTCTTGTATCGAAACAGGCAGACGAATGCCTGTTTTCAAGCATAAAGAACGGCCACGGCATGCCCTGCCGGACCGTTCGGACGGGCGCTTATAACCGCAGACCCGGGAAAGCGCAACGGGTGGCGGCGGGAATCTTCCGGAAGGCTGAAAAACGCGTCAGGACCTGGCCGGCAGAAAGAGGCCGACCTTCAGGCCACCCAGCTCTGAACGGGCAAAGACGATGCGCCCACCATAGGCGGCGAGAACGTCGGTGCTGATCGCAAGGCCGAGCCCCGTACCCTCGTCCTCGGCCAGATGCACGCCGCGTCGGGCAATGGCCGCCAGATCTTCGTCGTCGACGCCAGGCCCATCGTCCTCGACGTCCAGCCGGATGAAGTTCCCGTCCCGATCCGCAGACACGGAGATCACCGCGCGGGCATAACGCGTCGCGTTGTCGAGGACGTTGCCGAGAGCTTCCGCAAGGTCGGCCGGATCCATGTCCGCCGTCAGGCTCTCGTCGATCCCGATCTTCCAGGTCACGCCGCGCGCTGCAGTCACCGGTGCCAACACCGAGACCAGCTTGCCGGTGAGCGAGGCGAGACCTGTCTGCGCCATCTGCTCCACGCCGAGCCGCGCGGACTGCAGCTGCCGGTCGGCCCGCTGGCGGATCAGGTCGACCTGCTGGCGGATCATGCTGCGCTCCCTATCCGGCAAATTGTCGGCGAGTTGCAGGAGGACCGTCAGTGGCGTCTTCAGTCCGTGCGCGAGATCGCTCGCCCGGGCACGGGCCCGCTCGATTGCGGTTTCTCGCTCCCGAAGCAGGCCATTCATCTCGCCCACCAGGGGACGCAGTTCGGTCGGACCGGCGTCCGGCAGTTGATCCGTCCCGCCGGAGCGGACGAGTGCCAGGCCGCTTTGCAGCCGCGCCAAAGGCGCAAGTCCGATCCCCACCTGAAGAAAGGCCGCCGCCAAGAGAACAGCCGCCGTCAACACCAGCATGATGGTCATGGCGCCGTGATATTCGGAAATCGCATCGTCCATGACCTTCCGATCGAAGCCGGCAAGCAGTGTCAGTGGTTTATTTCCTTCGGGGGTTTCGAGGATCAGGTCGCGCAACTGCACCAGAAGCGGCGCGCCGTCCGGTCCCTGCCCCTGCCTGAAGCCATAGGGTCCGGCCAGCAGCGTGTCGGCAGCGAGCTCGATATCCCAGAGTGAGCGCGAGCGGAAGATCAGGCCCCCTTCACCGACCACCTGCCAGTAGAGGCCGCTTCCCGGCAGCTCGAAACGCGGATCGCCCGGCTCGTCCGTCATGCGTCCCTTGCCGGCTTCGAATTCCACGCCGGCGGCCAATTGGTCGATGATGGCCGACATATCGGCGCGGTAGCGGTCTGCGACGTAGTTGGAGAAAATACGGCTGAGGCCCGACGCGACCAGAAGGAGAATGAAGGCGATCGCCAGAACGGCTCCGACGAGGAGGCGCAGGCGCAGGGACTGCATCATACCTCCTCACCGGCCAAAGTGTAACCGAAGCCGCGGCGGGTGGCGATGGCAGTGGGATGGGTCTTGCGCCGGATGCGGGCGATCATCGCCTCGACGGCATTCTTGCCGGCGTCGTCGTCGCGCCCCTGAACCTGCCTGGCGATTTCGATCGGATCGAAGACCCTCTGGGGTTCGGCGATCAACAGGGCCAGCAGGCGAAACTCGAGCGGCGTGAGGTCGATCGGCCGGTCGTCATAGGTGACACGACGGGTCGTCTCATCCAGCACGAAACCGCCGGCGGATGCCTTGGTCTTCGCCCGTCCGCCGGCACGGCGCAGCAGCGCCTTCAGACGCGCCACGAGCTCCTCGCTGCGGAAGGGTTTCGGAAGATAATCGTCGGCGCCGGCGTCGAAACCGTCGACCCGCTCCATCCAGGATCCGCGGGCGGTCAGAACCAGAATGGGCGTATCCAGGCCTGCCGATCGCCAGCGCTTGAGGATCGAGAGACCATCCATTCCCGGCAGGCCGAGATCGAGAACGATCGCAGCATAGTCGCCTGTCTCACCCTCGGCCCAGACATCCGGGCCGGTGGCGCGATGATCGACGAGGAAACCCTCCAGCTCGAGCTTGGCGCGGGTATGGTCGGCAATCGTCTGATCGTCCTCCGCGAGCAGAATGCGCATGGGTCACCATCCGAAGAGATTGAGCTTTCGCCCGGTTGCGGCTTCCAGCTTCAGCGTTTTGACGCGGGATCCGGTCTGTACCTTCAATGTGTAGTAGGGTGCGCGGGCCTTCAGATTGAGATCGACCGAGATCACCCGGCCACCGCCGAGATCATCCACGCGCTTGAGGATTTCGCGGAGCGGCAGGATGCGTCCCTCGTCGACGGCTTCACGAGCCCTCAGATGGTCCCGATCCTTTCCGGAGCCACTGCCGCTTCGGTCGTCATCTTCATCATCACCGTCATCATCATCGTCTCCGCCGCGACCGCGACCACGACCACTGCTGTCGTCATCGTCATCGTCATCGCTGTCGTCAGAATCGTCGTCCGACCCTCCGGAACCGCTGTTGTCGCTGTCCCCGCCGCTGTCACTGTCACTGTCGTCACCCCCGTCTTTTGCCATGGCACTGCCGGCCGGCACGAAACCAGCGGAAAGCAGACCCAGCGATGCAAACAGGAAAAGGCGACGGTCCATCATGGCTCATTCAATGTTTGGCAGAGACTAGCGCGAGCCGTCTCTGCCGCCAACAGAAGAAAAGATATCCCCGTCCGGTGGGGGCCGGACGGGGCGAAACGGCTAGAAAATACCCGCGGCGGCTCGGGCTTCGCCGTTCCGGTTCCGATCAGGGTGCGGGAACGACGGTAACGCCGGTCAACGTTCCCTGTGGTGCGCGGACCTTGATTTCGGTCTGGCCGTGTTCTTCCTCGAATTCGAAGCGCAGGCGATTGCCGTTCTGGTCCACGGGGATCATCGATCCGCTGCGCAGTCCGGCCAGTTGGTTGTCGTTGACGATCACGCGGACTTCGTCGCGGTCACCGCCCCGACCACGGCGCCCATTGTCATCGTCATCATCGTCATCGGAATCGTCGTCGTCATCTCCACCACGACCACGACCGCGACCGCGGCTGTCGTCATCGTCATCATCGTCGTCGCTGCTGCTGCTTCGATCCCGGTCACGTCCCGAGCTGTCGTCGTCACTGTCGTCGCGATCGCTGTCGCTGTCCCGACCGCTGTCATCGCTGCCGCTGTCGTCGTCATCGTCGCCACCGCGTGCCTGGACTTCGGTCGCCACGAGGACTGCCAGCGGACCCGGCACGATGCTGCCCAAAACCGGAATGAAGGTGATCGCCATGAGTGCCGTGCTGGATACGAGCAGGGTGCGGCGAAGGAGCTTAGTCATTGTATGTCCTCCAAGATGTGTCTGCGTTGTCGATGGGAGGATCATGCATCAGCCTCGCTGACAAACCGGGCTGCGCGTCTGTCAGCGAACTGTCAGTCGGAAAACCCGAGACGGACAGGAGAAAAAAGCGGTCGACATGCAGCAAACGAAAAAAGCCGCCCCGAAGGGCGGCCTTTTTAACGTCACGCTCGTCTCCAGCTCACTTCGGAGCGAGAACCATCATCATCTGACGGCCTTCGAGCTTCGGCTCGGCTTCGACCTTGGCGATGCCAAGCGTATCTTCCTTCACCTGAAGCAGGAGCTTCATGCCGAGTTCCTGGTGGGCCATTTCACGGCCGCGGAACTTCAGGGTCACCTTGACCTTGTCGCCTTCTTCGAAGAAGCGGTTCATCGCCTTCATCTTCACCTCATAGTCATGGGTGTCGATGTTCGGGCGCATCTTGATCTCTTTGACCTCGACGATCTTCTGCTTCTTGCGCGCTTCGGCCGCCTTCTTCTGGTTGGCGTATTTCAGCTTGCCCAGGTCGAGGATCTTGCAGACCGGCGGCTCTGCATTCGGCGAAATCTCGACCAGATCCAGTCCGGCCTCTTCCGCCATGCGCAGCGCCTGATCCGTCGCGATGACACCGAGGTTCACGCCCTCTTCATTGATCAGCTGGACTTTCGGAATGCGGATTTCACGGTTGGAGCGCGGCCCGTCCTTTACGGGGGCATCGGTCTTGAACGGTCTGCGAATGGTCGTATTCTCCTCAAAACATTTCGGAATGTCGCAGCGTAAACCCGCGCGCATCCGCGTCATAGGGCTATGTGATATCTGCGACGGCAGTGTCAATAGCATGCTTCCGAAAGAAAATCACCTGTTGTCCGCGACTCCGCGAATGTGTTTTACAACCATCGACAAAAGGAGAGCGCTCATGACCACGACAGCAAACATCCTGCAGGAGAAGACGATCACGGTGGGAGCCGGCGAAGCGGCACGCGACATCGTCGTCATTACGCGCCTCGGCGTCACGCAGGACAGGCCGGCGCTGGTCTGGCTCGGCGGCTATCGGTCCGACATGGCAGGCACAAAGGCGATCGAGATGGACGCGCTTGCCGCCGAACAGGGGCTTGCCGCGATCCGCTTCGACTATTCGGGCCACGGCGTCTCCGGCGGGGATTTCAAAAAGGGCACGATCTCGCGCTGGACCGAGGAGGCGCTGGCGGTCATCACGGCTGCCAGTGTGTCGAAGGTCGTGCTGGTCGGCTCCTCCATGGGCGGCTGGATCGCGCTGCGCGTCATCCAGGAGGCCAGGCGGCTCGGACTGCCCGTCACGGTCGAAGGTCTGGTGCTCATCGCACCGGCCCCGGACTTCACGTCCGACCTGATCGAGCCCGGCCTGACAGAGACCGAGCGGCAGTCGCTTCTCGAGCGCGGCTATTTCGAGGAGCCTTCCGAATACAGCCCCGAACCCAACATCTTCACCCGCGTCTTGATGGAGGACGGCATCAAGAACCGGGTGCTGACAGGCCTCATCGAGACAGGTTGCCCAGTGCATATCCTGCAGGGCATGAAGGATCCGGACGTGCCCTACCAGCACGCCCTCAAACTCATGGAATTCCTGCCGCTGGACGACGTCGTGCTGACGCTGATTCGCGACGGAGACCATCGACTTTCCCGTCCCGAAGACATTGCCAAGATGAAATCGGCCATCGTTTCGATGGTCTGAGCATCGCTGAAAAACGATATCTCCCCACCCAACTGGAACAGAACGTGTCTTCGGACGTTCGAACTGTCGCATTTTAACCATACTGGATGAATTGCGTCGGTGGATACCACCGGCGCCGTTGACTCATGTCCTGCTGCAATCTTAACCTTTTGTTAAGGATACAGGGGACGTGTTCATGACGAACGGCTCGCGCGCCATCAAGGCGCTGATCATCGCAGCTGCGATTCTCGCACCTGCTCATGCGGGCTTCTCGGCGCCGCAGTCGCTGCGATCGATGATCACCGGCAGCATCACATCCCAGCCCATCGGCCATTACGAATTCTGCCAGACGCTTCCGCAGGAATGCGCGGTTCGCAACCGCCCCACGACCCCGCCCAAGGTGACCGATCACGGCTGGAGCGTGGTGCGCGACATCAATGCCAACGTCAATCACGCCATCGTTCCGCTGACCGATCACGAAATCTACGGCCGCGAAGAAGTCTGGGCCTATCCGGTCGATCTCGGCGATTGCGAGGATTTCGTGCTCCTCAAGCGCAAGAAGCTTATGGAAGCGGGCTTTTCCGCCGCCGATCTGCTGATCACCGTCGTGCGCAAGCCCGATGGAGAGGGCCACGCCGTTCTCACGGTAAGAACCCAGTCGGGCGACTTCGTACTCGACAACCTGAACAACGACGTGAAGCTCTGGACCGAGACGCGCTATTCGTTCCTCAAGCGCCAGTCGAGCACCGACAGCGGTCGCTGGGTCACCATCGAGAACGGCACGTCCGACGTGCTGGTCGGCGCCCTGCAGTAGATATAAATCTCTTCACCGACGCGTCAGCGCGAGTGTCGCCAGAACCGCGAGGCAGGCCATACCCGCCAGTGCTGCCAGCGCTGCCGACGGGCCAACCGTCTCGTTGAGCCAGATCACCGAGACGGGGGCGATTGCGGACGCGACGATCCGCGTTGATGCGAGCGTGCCCATGGTCCGGCCATAGCCGGCCGCCCCGAAGTAATGCAGCGGCAGCACGCCCCGCACGATCGACGTCAGCCCCTGGCCTGCGCCGTAACAGACTGCGAAGGCAATGGCGAAACCCGCGAAGGGCTGAATGAGCGCGCCCGCCAGCGCGAACAGGCCGAGCACCATGGCGAGCGCCGCGATGATCGCCGTCAGGGGCGGCGAGAAGAGATTGCGCCTGGCATATTCGATCAGGCGCGCAGCCACCTGGCTCGGCCCGATGAGACTTCCGGCAAGCGTCGCCATCGCGGTTGCATAACCGAGGTCGCGCATCAGGACGAGAAGCGTGGCGCCGACCGCTGATACGACGAAGCCACCCGCCGCAAACGCAGTCGCCATCAAAACCATCCGGCGTCTCCGCTCTCCGTCGAGATTCATTCCGGCGCTTGTCTCCTCGACACGGGAGACCGGCTTTTCGTTGATCCTCGCCCGTGGCAAGGCGAGATGGATCGGGAGCGCGATCAGGAGGTTCATAGCGGCCAGAACGAGATAGACATCGCGCCAGTCCATCCAGGTCAGCAGCCATTGCAGGAGCGGCCAGAAGACGGTGGAGGCAAAGCCTGCGATCAGGGTGACGAGCGTGATATGGGCGCGGGCCTCGCGCCCGTGGCTCTGGGCAAGGGCCGCAAAGCCGGCATCATACTGGACGGCCAGTGCCACGAACTCGGCCACCAGCGTGATCACCGCGAACTGCCAGGCATTCTGCATGACGGCAAAAAGGGCGAGGGAAACGGCCGCCGCGATCGAGCCGAGGCACAGGATCAATCGAGCACCGAAGCGATCGACAAGGCGGCCGAGCACGGGCGCCGAGACCGCTCCTGCCAGCAGGCCCAGAGAAAAGACGCCGAAGACGAAACTCTGGCCCCAGCCGAATTCGCGGGCGATTTCGGGGGCGAGGACGGAGAAGGAGTAATAGAGCGTGCCGTAACCGATGGTCATGGTCACGCCCAGACCGATGGTCGCGGGAGAGGCTTTCATGGGTGCGCCATAATGCGTTTCGATGATCGCCAGATGACAGCGCGAGACGAGGCTCCGTCAAGCCTCGCCCGCGGGCATCACCCCTGCCCGATCAGGACGCCGGCGGCAAGCACAAGCGAGCCACCCAACACCACCTGCATGGCAGCGCGCCAGAAAGGCGTTTCCATGTAGCGGTTCTGGATGAAGGCGATTGCCCAGAGTTCGAAGAAGACGACGATGATCGCCGTGATCGTCGCGGTCCAGAAATGCGGGATGAGATAAGGCAGCGCGTGGCCGAGACCGCCGACCGTGGTCATGATGCCGGAGGCAAGACCCCGCTTCAACGGCGAACCGCGGCCCGACAGCTTGCCGTCGTCATGGGCCGCCTCGGTGAAGCCCATGGAGATACCGGCACCCACAGAAGCCGAAAGGCCGATCAGAAAGGTCGACCAGGTGTCACCCGTGGCGAAAGCCGCCGCAAAGATCGGCGCCAGCGTCGAGACGGAGCCATCCATCAGCCCAGCCAGACCAGGCTGGACATAGGTGAGCACGAACTGGCGCTTCTTCGTCTCGTCTTCCGTCTCGCGCGCATCTTCCGGCAGATGCCGGTCGCCGAGCATTGTCGCAATCTCCTCATGGCCCTGCTCGGCCATGGCGAGATCACCGAGCAGCTTGCGGATGCCGGCATCGGACGTGTGCTGGGCGGCTTCGTGATAGAAACGGTAAGCCCCCTCCTCCATCCGCATCGCTTCGTCACGGATCTGGTCGAGCGTCTGGTTCTGGCGCAGCCAGTCCGGCTTACGGTCGTAGAAGCCCTGGACGTGCTCGCGGCGGATCAAGGGAATGCGCTCGCCAAAGCGGTCGCGGTGCATCTCGATCAGCATGTTGCGATGGGTGTGCTCCACCTCGGCCATGTCCTCGAAAACCTTGGCCGATTGCGGAAACTGGGCGCGCAACTGATCGGCGTAAGCGAGGTAGATCCGTGCATCATCCTCCTCGGAGGATATGGCGAGCGCCAGGATTTCCTGTTCGGAAAGCTGATCGAAGGGCCGCTTGCCGCCCTTGAGGGAGAGACTGAACATGGGATTGCAACACCTATTTTAGAATTATTCTAAACTTAGGACAGTTTGCGGCTTGTATCAAGATGCCGCATGGACCATTTGCATCCGGGAGCGCATCAATCGTGCGACAGATACCCAGCAACGAGAGAGGCCATGACCACGGATCTCACGGGCCGTGCCGCCCACCGCGCCGAAATCACTGCCCGCGCCAAAGCCGAGATGGCCGCCATGGGCGTGGACGCTTCCTTCATCGATCTGATGGTGGAAACCTTCTATGGCAATATCCGCCAGCATCCGGATCTCGGCCCAGTCTTCGATGGGCGGCTTGCCGGGCGCTGGCCCGAGCACATGTTGAAGATGAAGGCCTTCTGGAGTTCGGTCGCCTTCAAGACCGGTGCCTATGGCGGCAAGCCCGTGATGGCGCATCAGGGCGTCGACGGCATGGCCGAGGGGCTCTTCCATCAATGGCTGCAGCTTTTTTCCGACACCCTCGTTGAGATCGGCGCTTCGGAAGAGGCCCATCGCTGGTTCATGGCGAGCGCCGAGCGCATTGCCAAAAGCCTCGTGTTGTCGCTGTTCTACAATCCTGCCTTTGACGATCCCCGCCTGCGCAGCCCGAGTAGCCCGACCTGACGGTTCCTTGCGTGGAACAATGATACGACGAAACAAAACGCAATTTTGGTCCGGTTGCCGGACAATTTCGTGAGCATTTGACCTTGCACTCCCTGCCCTGCCCGACTAGACCCGCCGCGGGAGCTGGAGGAGCGCGTACAATCAGAGGCAAGAGACCATGAACCGCCGTCAATTCTTCAAGCAGGCCGGCGTTGCCGGCGTCGGGGCAGCCGCACTTGCAGCGCCCGCCATCGCCCAGGAAAACCCGAAGGTTACCTGGCGCCTCGCATCTTCCTTCCCGAAGAGCCTCGACATCATCTTCGGTGCCGCGACCGACATCGCCGAGAGCGTGTCGAAGGCGACCGACGGTCAGTTCGAGATCCAGGTCTTCGCCGCCGGTGAAATCGTGCCGCCGCTGCAGGTCGCCGATGCCGTCACCGCCGATACGATCGAGATGGGCCATACCTGCTGCTACTACTATATCGGCAAGGATCCGGCGTTTGCGCTCGGCACCGCCGTCCCCTTCGGTCTCAACGCCCGCATGACCAATGCCTGGTTCACCGCCGGCGGCGGCAACGAGCTGCTCAACGAGTTCCTCGCTACATACAAGCTCTATGCGCTTCCGGCCGGCAATACCGGTGCCCAGATGGGCGGCTGGTACCGCAAGGAAATCAAGACGATCGACGACCTCAAGGGGTTGAAGATGCGCATCGCCGGCCTCGCTGGCGAGATCATGGCCAAGGTCGGCGTCACCCCGCAGCAGATCGCCGGTTCCGACGTCTATCCGGCGCTGGAAAAGGGCACGATCGACGCGACTGAATTCGTCGGTCCTTATGACGACCTGAAGCTCGGCTTCTACAAGGTAGCGCCTTACTACTACTACCCGGCCTGGTGGGAAGGCGGCCCGACCGTCCATGCCTTCTTCAACCTCGACAAATTCAATGCTCTGCCGGAAAGCTACAAGCGCATCCTCACCGACGCCTGCGCTGCCGCCAACGCCCGCATGCTCGCCCGCTACGACGCGTCCAACGCCCAGGCGCTGCGCGAGCTCGTCGCCGGCGGTGCGCAGCTGCGCGCCTTCTCCTCCGACATCCTGGACACCTGCCACAAGGCTGCCAAGGAAACCTATGCGGATCTCTCGGCCAAGAACGAGTGGTTCAAGAAGCTTTATGACAGCCAGCAGACGTTCAAGCAGGACGCCTATCTCTGGGCGCAGATCGCCGAATACAGCTTCGACACCTACCAGATGATCCAGCAGCGCCAGGGCACGCTCTGATCCACCTGCACGGTTCACCAATCACAAACCCGGCTTCCATGCCGGGTTTGTCCGTTTTGCCGCAGACCGCCTGACGCTCTTCAAAAGGCGGGACAATACGACTAGTCTGTCGGCTGGAACGGAATAGAGCCGGAACGGCTCTCATAGGCTTCAGGCAGGAGACAGTGCACTGTCGATCATCGTCAGGGTCTTGATCGGCAAGCTCTCGCTGTCGGGCGTGGTTCTCGCGATCGCCTTCTTCTGCGCATCGCTGACTCCCAGCCTCATGCCGCGCGAAGCGCTGGTGCAGGGATCTTTGTCCGGCATTGCTGCAGCTGTAGGCTATTTCATCGGCGTTCTCTTGAGCTCTCTCTGGCAGCTTTTCGAGTTGCCCGAACTTCGCCTGCACCGTGACAAGGCGCTGTTCTGGATATCCGCGTTTGGGGTGTCCGCGATGGCCGTCGCACTCTGGCGCTCCGCCGTCTGGCAGGAATCGGCACGTGCGCTCTGGCAGATGGCCCCTCTCGACGCCTCATATCTCGAGGCTGTGCTGGTGGCAGCTGCCCTTTTCATGGGCCTGCTGTGGATCGGACGCCTGTTCATGATGCTCTTCCGAAGGCTGGCGGCGCGCATGGCCACCATATTCCCAACACGGGTTGCCACCGCCATCGGCTTCGTCATTGCTGCCTTCATCTTCTGGTCGATCGGTGAAAACGTGGTCTTGCGCGGCGCACTCAGGCTCGCCGATTCCTCCTTCCAGCAACTGGACGACCTAATGGAGGACGAGGTCGCAGCGCCGAGTTCGTCGGAGAAAACCGGCGGTCCGGCTTCCCGTCTTGCCTGGCATGGTCTGGGCCGTCAGGGGCGTCACTACATCGCGTCCGGGCCAACCCGCTCGGATATCGAGCGCTTCTGGGGCGCCCCTGCGCTCGAGCCGATCCGCGTCTATGCGGGGCTCAACAATGCAGACGACATCGAGACCCGGGTGGCACTCGCGCTGGAGGAACTGATCCGACAAGGCGGTTTCGAACGCTCGACGCTCGTGATCAAGGCCCCCACCGGCACCGGCTGGATCGATCCTGCGGCGGCAGACACGCTCGATTTTCTGCTCCGCGGCGATGTAGCGAGCGTCGCCGTGCAGTATTCCTATCTCACCAGCTGGCTCTCGCTGCTGGTCGAGCCGGAATATGGCTCGGAATCGGCCAAGGCGTTGTTTCGCGCGGTCTATCGTCACTGGAAGCAGTTGCCGCCCAGTGAGCGTCCGCGGCTGGTGCTCTACGGCCTCAGCCTAGGAGCGCTCAACTCGCAGAGTTCCGTCGATCTTCTCGAAATCGTCGCCGATCCCTTCTACGGCGCGTTGTGGGTCGGGCCGCCGTTCCAAAGCCGGATGTGGCGCGAACTGACCGCAGGTCGGGAAGCCGGCTCGCCCGCCTGGCTGCCCCGCTATGGCGACGGCTCGATCGTGCGCTTCAGCAACCAGCAGTCCGACCTCGGTTCAAGCTATGCTGCCTGGGGTCCGCTGCGGATCGTCTATCTGCAATATGCCAGCGATCCCGTGGTGTTCTTCGACCCCCGCTCCGCCTATCGTTCCCCGGAGTGGCTTTCAGGCGTGCGGGGGCCGGATGTCTCTCCCGAACTCACCTGGTATCCCGTACTTACCATGCTGCAACTGCTGTTCGATATGATGATCGCGACGACGAGCCCGATCGGCTATGGGCATGTCTATGCGCCGCAGCATCATATCGATCCCTGGATCGCCGTGACCGGAATTGCAGTCGATCCGGCCGACGTGGCGCGGCTGAAGCGCCACTTCACAGAAGTCGCGAAGACCTATTGAAGGGCTTCAGCTCTCCAGACCTTTCAGTACATTGGCGACGTTGAGCCCGATTTCCGGCACGCCGTAGCCGCCCTCCATCAGCGTCAGCACCGGCACGCCACTGGCCGCGATCATTTCGCCCATGCGGATATAATCAGGGCTCTTCAGCTTGAAGAAGCTGATCGGGTCCTTCTCAAACGTGTCGACGCCGAGGGAGACGACGATTGCTTCCGCGCCATAGGCCTTGATCTTCTTCAGGCTGTCTTCGAGCGCTGCCGACCACACCTCCCAAGGCGTTCCGGACGGCATCGGATAGTTGGCGTTCAGGCCTTCGCCCTCACCCTCGCCGGTCTCGTCGGCATAGCCGAGGAAGAAGGGGAAGGCGTCTTCCGGCTCGCCATGCAGCGAGGCGAAGAAGATGTCGCCGCGGCGATAGGTGATGTCCTGCGTGCCATTGCCATGATGGAAGTCCACGTCGAGGATCGCGACTTTCTTGGCACCGTGGTCGATCAATCGTTGCGCTGCGACAGCGGCGTTGTTGATGAAGCAATAGCCGCCGAAGAGATCGATGCCGGCATGGTGGCCGGGCGGGCGGCAGAGCGAGAAGGCGAAGCGGTTGCCCTCGTTCAGCCAGTCTGCACCCGACAAGGCGACGTCCATCGAGGCGATAGAGGCCTCGTAGGTGCCCTTGGAAATCGAGGTCTCGGCGGAGTTGGTGTAGTAGCCGACCGCGCCGTCGATGTTCTTCGGCACGCGACCCGTCTGGCTGCGGCGGCAGGGAAAGGAGGTCGCGATCGCCTCGCCTTCGAAGCCATGCGCCTGCCAGCGGTCCCAGCAGGTGCGCAGGAATTCGAGATAACCGGCGTCATGCACCTTGAGCGCCGTTTCGAGCCCGTGTTCGGTCGGCGCGCGGACATCGGTGAAGCCCGCTTCCTTGACGCCCGCCAGCACCCATTCGGCGCGGAACGGCCCCTCGAAGGGCTTCACCAGCAGGCCGCCATGCAGCTCGGTCTTGGCGTCTCGGAGCTTGTGCTTTTCGGAATAGAATACGCGCATGTTTTGATGTTTTCCCTCTGGTCGTTTTAGAGCGAAAACTAGCGCCGTCCACACCTCAGCCACAAGTGCAAAGGGGGCGATCTTCCCGATCATCCGACCAGAAAAATCGCCCCCCGCCCCTCGGCCCCCGCCGATCCGGTCTTACTCGGTCAGATTGATCTGCTCGGTTTCGCCACCGGTGCAAGTGTAGCAGCAGTCGTCGCATGTCTCCGCGTTGTCGGGTCCAGTGCCCCAGTAGCTCTGCTTGTCGCCGGAAATCCAGGCACCGTAGCAGATCGTCTCGCCTTCCTCGCAGGACAGCGGGATCTGCTTGGTTTCGCCGTCGTCGAGATAGAAGACCTGATTGTCGCCCGGCCAGACATACTCACGTTCCTGGCTGTAGAGCTCGACCTCGACGGCATTCGGATGCTCGTTGCGCATGACGAAGGTAACGTCCGCCGAAAATGCCGGCGCCGCCACTGCGAGGCCCAACCCCAAGGCCAACCATTTCAAAATCCCGTTTCTGACCACAAGCGTCTCCCTGGCTCCCGAACTGCGGGACGTTAAACCTATGATCACAGGAATGTGAAGAGCGGGCGCAGGACGTTTTTTGGGCGAGATCTCAATCTCTTGGCAGCGATGCGTTCAAGCCACAGTCTTCCAGAAGATGACGGTGTCGCAATAGCGGCCATCGGGGAAGAGCGCGTAGTTCGGGATCACGCCTGAACGCTGCCAGCCGAGCTTCTCGTAGAGCGTCTCAGCGAGTTCGCCGGCTGCCGTATCGAGGACGAGCAGCGTGCGCCCGGCCTCCGCTGCACCGGCTTCCGCCGCCGCCATCAGCGCCTTCGACAAGCCGAGGCCACGGGCATCACGATGGACGAGCAGCTTCATCAGATCGCCGCGATGCGGCTGGTTGGGCTTCGAGGCAAAGCCGACCTGAACGGTACCGACCAGGCGGTCTCCAAGGAAGGCGCCGTAGAGAAGAACCTCGCCGCGCCCCACGGCGTCTGCCACGCCCTGCCAGAAAGCCTCGCCATCAGCCGGCTTGAAAGGCGACATGTAGCCGAGGGATGCCCCGTCCTCCACACAATCTGACAGGGCCTCGCAAAGGTCGGGCAAGTGAGCGAGGGCATCGGCTTTGGACAGAAGGCGAATATCGGGCTTGGAGGCGGGCATGGGTCAGGTCCTATTGTCGGGAGCGGTCAGGGGCCGAGGGAAATGACGACGGCATAGCGGGCGGGTCGGTCTGCCGGATTGCGGTAGCCGTGCACGTCGCCGACATTCATAAAGAGGCAGTCGCCCGCTTCCAGTCGATGCACGGTCTCGCCCACGGTCAATTCGATCACGCCCTCGAAGACCCACACATGCTGCGTCTGGCTGCGGCCGATTGGGCGTCCCGGAAAGCGGACCTCGGCGCCGGCCGGGAATTCGACCTCGACGATATCGGTCCCGCTGCCCGTGTTCTGCGGAGAGACTGCGCGGCGCAGATAGCCGCTTTCCGGATCGCGCCAGACCGGCTGATCGACGCGTCGCGCAAGCGGCGAAGGCTCGGCCCCAGCGCTGGCAAAGAAGACGGAGAGAGAAACTCCGAGGGCCGAGCACAGGCGTGCCAGAAGCGCCGCCGTCGGGCTTGCCTCGGAGCGTTCGATGCGCGAGATCATCGCCCGGCTGACGCCGGAGAGATCCGCCAGCTGATCGAGTGTCAGCCCCCGCTCGAGGCGCAGGCGCTTCAGCCGTTCGGCGACATGTTTCTCGAAGTGCTCGGGTGATTCCATTATCTGAGAATTTCATGCACATATGGTGGAGTCAAGCTTTCCTGCTCACCCTCTTCCGTATCACGGCATGGTCGGCGTAAAAGAGGCGGTCGGCAGCCGCCGGCGAGACCGCAGGACAGAGCCTATGCAGCAGCACACTCCCGAGATCGGCCCGGCCATAAAGCGCGAGCGCAAGGCCCGGAAACTGACGCTCGAACAGCTCGGCACGCTCTCAGGCGTCTCCAAGTCGATGCTGAGCCAGATCGAGCGCGGCGAGGCCAACCCGACCTTCGCAGTGCTCTGGAGCCTCACCCAGGCAATGGAGGTCGAGCTTTCGGACCTGATCGGCAACGGCACCTCCGTCGCCGGGCGTGAAGAGATCGAGGTCACCTCGGTCATGCACACGCCCGTCATCCGCAGCGCCGATGGCTCCTGCCGACTGAAGATTCTGAGCTCGCCCCGGCTCGCCGGCCAGACGGAATGGTACGAGCTCGAAATGGATCCCGGCGGCGCACTTGTGAGCCAGCCACATTCGATCGGCGCCTTCGAGCACTTCACCGCCTTTACCGACGGTTTCGAGATTTCCAGCGGCGGCAGCAAGACGGTGATCCGATCAGGCGAAACCGCCCGGTACCGCGCCGATGTTCCGCATGCGATCCGCAACGCCGGAACGGATATCGGCAAGGGGCTGCTGGTCGTGTTACACAGATAGGCGAAAAGGCAATTCCAAAATATCGATTGCCGCAGGCCAAAATTCCGATATGCTGGAATTATTCAGCATCGAGGGATTTCCCATGCAGACCGGCTTTCTCGACCACATCACCGACATCCTTCAGGGCATCGAAGCCGATGGGCTTCTGAAGCGCGAGCGCGAGATCGTCAGCCCGCAATCGGGCCGCATCAAAGTTCGTGATGCCAGGGGCACGCGCGAGATGATCAATCTCTGCGCCAACAATTACCTCGGGCTTGCCAACCATCCCGAGATCGAAAAGGCCGCGAAGACCGCGATCGACAGCCATGGCTTCGGCATGGCCTCGGTGCGCTTCATCTGTGGCGCGCAAGATATTCACCGGGAGCTCGAGCAGGCGATCGCCCGCTATCTCGACAAGGACGATGCGATCCTGTTTGCCGCCTGCTTCGATGCCAATGGCGGAATTTTCGAGACGCTGCTCGGCCCCGAAGACGCGATCATTTCCGACAGCCTCAACCATGCCTCGATCATCGACGGCGTGCGGCTCTCCAAGGCGAAGCGCTATCGCTATGCCAATTCGGATATGGACGGGCTGGAAGACGAGCTGAAGAAGGCGATTGCCGACGGCACGCGCTTCCGGCTGATCGTCACCGACGGCGTCTTCTCGATGGACGGCTATGTCGCGAAACTTCCGGAGATCTGCGCGCTCGCCGAGAAATACGGCGCCATGGTGATGATCGACGAATGCCATGCCACCGGCCATCTCGGCGCCAAGGGCAAGGGCACACCGACCCTGACCGGCGTGGGCACGCGCGTCGACATCATCACTGGCACCTTCGGCAAGACGCTGGGTGGCGCCATGGGCGGCTTCATCGCCGGCCCGAAAGCCGCGATAGAGCTGCTTCGCCAGCGGGCGCGGCCCTATCTCTTCTCCAACAGCCTTGCGCCCGCCGTCGCGGCCGGCTCACTGAAGGCGATCGAGATTGCGGAAGCTGCCGACGACCTGCGCGCCAAGCTCTCCGGTCACACCAAGCGCTTCCGCCAGGGCCTGACCGAGGCCGGTTTCGAGCTGCTTCCCGGCGAGACGCCGATCATCCCGGTCATGACCCATGACGCAGTGCTCGCCCAGAAGCTCGCCGCCGAACTCGATGCGCGCGGCGTCTATGTCGCCGGATTCTTCTTCCCCGTTGTGCCCAAGGGCCAGGCCCGCATCCGCACCCAGATGTCGGCAGCGCTCTCCGAGGCCGATATCGACACCGCCATCGCCGCATTCATCGATGCCGGCAAGACCATCGGGATGATCTGACCATGAAGGCGCTTTCCAAGCAGAAATCCGAGGTCGGCATCTGGATGATCGATGCGCCGGTCCCCGAGATCGGGCCTGACGACGTGCTGGTCAAGATCAACAAGACCGGCATCTGCGGCACGGATGTGCACATCTACAAATGGGACGAGTGGGCGCAGAAGACGATCCCCGTGCCGATGATCACCGGCCATGAATATGCCGGCGAGATCGTCGCCGTCGGCGCGAATGTCCGCAACCTCCAGATCGGCCAGCGGGTCTCCGGCGAGGGCCATCTCGTCGGCATGAACAGCCGCGCCTCACGCGCCGGCAAGTATCATCTCGACCCCGAGACCAAGGGCATCGGCGTCAATGTGCAGGGCACGTTTGCCGAATTCGCCAAGATCCCGGCCTTCAACATCATCCCGCTGCCCGACACGATCGACGACGAGATCGGCGCGATCCTCGATCCGCTCGGCAATGCCGTGCACACGGCCCTTGCCTTCGATCTCGTCGGAGAGGACGTCATCATCACCGGCGCCGGCCCGATCGGCATCATGGGCGCCGCCATCGCCCGCCATGTCGGCGCCCGCCACGTCGTCATTACCGACGTCAATCCGGAGCGCCTGGCGCTCGCGGCTGAAGTCGCAGACGTGCATCCGGTCAACGTTGCGAACGAAGACCTGCGCGACGTCATGACGAAGCTGAAGATGAAGGAAGGCTTCGATGTCGGGCTCGAGATGAGCGGTTCGCCGGCCGCCCTCGACCAGATGATCGACCATCTCGTGATGGGCGGCCGGATCGCGCTTTTGGGCGTACCGGCCCGGCCCTTCCATTTCGACCTTTCCAAGGTCGTCTTCCGCATGGTGACGCTCAAGGGCATCTACGGCCGCGAGATGTTCGATACCTGGCACAAGATGCTCGCCATGCTCGAAAGCGGCCTCGACATCCGCAAGGTCATCACCCACCGGATGAAGGTGGACGACTATGCGGAAGCTTTCGAGCTCGCGAGCGCCGGCAAGGCGAGCAAGATCGTACTCGACTGGACCTGACGGTCGCGCGCAGCCAATGAGGCGCCCAACGCAGAATTTCTGGAACATAGAGCGACTATCCCGCGTATGGTGATCAGTTGAAACTGGGGATCACCATGCGAAAAATCGGTCGAGTGCGGGAAGTCTGGCGCTATCCGGTGAGTTCTCTCGGCGGGGAGACGCTCGCCTCGATCACCGTTTCGCCAGAGGGCATCGAAGGTGACCGACGGTTTGCGCTGTTTGATCCGGAAACCGGCCTTGCGGCCGCGCCCGAGAAGGAAACGCGCTGGCGTCCCGCCCTCTTCATCACCGCCTCGCAACCGCCTTCCGGACTGCCGGTGCTGCGCTTTGCAGACGGCGCCGAGCATGCGCTTGATGACGGCGCTCTGCCGGACCGACTTGCCGAGCATTTCGGTTTCCCGGTCGCTGTGGGAATCTTTGGCGAAGAGGATATGCGATTTCCGGTGGTTTCCAACCGGTACAAACCGGCGCCGCTTCACCTGGTGACGACGGCGTCGCTGAACGCGCTAGCCGGGATATCCGGCCTTGCCCCACTCGATGCGCGGCGCTTTCGCCCCTCGGTTTTAATCGAGACGGAAGAGGTAGAAGGCTTCATCGAAAACGATTGGGTGGATCATGTCGTCAAGATCGCCGACGCTGATATCCACGTCACCGAAGCCTCGCGCCGCTGCGGCATGACGCTGGTCGCTCAGCCCGGCCTGTCCGAAGAACCCGACGTGCTGCGCGGCATCATGCGCCACAACAAGCGCAATCTCGGGGTCTATGCCACGCCCACCGGACCCGTGACCATCAGCGTCGGCGATCCCGTTTACGCCGATATCTGAAACAGCGGCGTCCTTTCATCCGTGATATCGCTCAGGATCGCGCGGCCGACAGTTTCACCGATGTCGCGTGCACTCGTGATGCCCTGCACAAATGGCTCTTTATGCAGCAGGAAGGCGATCGCCGCGCAGTAGAGGCGGCCTTCCGACATGAGAGCAAGCCGCGGTCGGTAGCATTCGTCGACATCGATGCCGCCCGTGCGCACGACGTCCGGGTCGCGGTCCGGCTGCAGGATCGCGGTCACCTTGGGCGTTGCCGATTCCTTCACGCCGCCCTGCGCCACGAGCGTCGGAAACGGCAGGTCGGTGGCAGAAAGCGTTTCCTGACCAGTCGCATCGATGAAGGCGCCGAAGTGATGGACCTCACCATCAACTTCGACCTCCGCGCCTCGCTCCAGCCCATCCTCCGCCGTGCGAATGGTGTAATCCTCGCCCAACCTCAGGATCGACAGTTTGCCGGCGCGCGCCAGCGCGAGCAGTCGGCGGATCGACATCAGTGGCACCGTTGCATAGTCGTCGATGAAGATGCCCTTGAAGTGGCGGTGGAAGCGCTTCAGATCCTTCTCGTCCAGATGCGGAATGACCCGGGCGACGATCTCGTGGGTGATCAGGATCGCATAACGCCACGGCACGGTGTAGCGCTTCAGCCGGTTTTCCTCGGCCTCCGCCAGATTCTTCGCCGCCCAGACAAAAGGGTCGCTTTCGGTGCGGTCGGCGTAATAGGCGGCTGGGAACGTTTCGACGGTCAGCTGCGACAGCCCGATGCGGGCGGCATAATCGGGATCGCGCGCAACGATTTCGGCGCGGAAGAGCTCGAAGACATCATCGAGCAGGTCGTGGCGACCTGTCGCGATCAGCGCATCGATGGCCTCTTCCGTGCAGACGAGCGGCGTCACATAGGGGAGCGGGCAGTAGAAGTCGGCCTCCGGCAGGATGCCCTTGCGGGACATCAGCGTCGCGCGAAACCCCTCCGTGCCTTCGGCCGGCTGATATTGCAGATCACCCGCCGCATCGGCGTAGAACATGCCATGAGCGGTCGCGACCGTCATCAGCGCGTCGATACCACTCAACGACGTGCCAAGAATGCCCACGGCCTCGTTGCGGATGGATTTGAGAACGGTCGCCGGCCAGGGCGAAACGAAGTAGCCGGGCCGGATTTCCGTGCTTTCCGGCCAGTTGTGCCCCGTTGCCATCACGACATGATCGAAGGCCGCATCCTCTTCGCCGTCCGGGTTTCCAACGCGCAGACGGATCGCCTCCGCCTGGATCTCGATGTCGACCACCTTGTGACGCGCGAGCACGGTGATCTCGTGTCCCCGTTCGGCGGCCATTGCCAGCATGCGCTCGAACTGCGCCTGCATGTAGTCACCCAGCACCAGGCGTGGATAGAATTCCCGCTCGTCGATCGCCTCGCGGCGGATGCCGTGATGCATCAGCATGTCGTCGTCCTGGCGCCGCAGCCAATCCGCCAAGGTCTCCGTGAAGGCCGGAAGCTCGATGCTCGGGATGTTGGAGAGCATGGCCGGATCGTTCATATCGGGATGGTAGGGTGTGCCCTTTCCAGGCTCTCCCTCCGCCTCATACAGTGTGATCGACAGAGGAACGGTCGATCCGATCAATTGTTTGAACGTGTAGAGGCCGGTCGGGCCCGTGCCGATGATCGCAATTCTCGGAAGCATGGATGGTCTCTCTGTCCGGCGAGGAATCTCGCGCAGGGTCGTAAACAATGCGCGCGCGAGGTGGATGTTCCCCCATGCCACTCCCGCCAAGCCCGAAACCGTACGGAACAAATCCCGCCGATCGAGGCTTTCTCAAGCATCGCAACACCCAAAGGAGAATGACCGATGATTTCTGCAGATCAGATCCGCGAACACATGGAAGTTCTGGCTCAGGACGGCGCCCATGTCGGCACCGTCGATCACATGGACGGCGCAAGCCGCATCAAGCTGACCCGCAAGGATTCCGCCGACGGTCAGCACCACTACATCCCGCTCGACTGGGTCGACCATGTCGACCAGCACGTGCACCTGGCCAAGAACGCCGATGACGTGAAGCGCGACTGGTCGGTCAACTGATCGATACCGCTTCCGGCAAGAGGCCGCGGCAATGCCGCGGCCTCTTTCGTTTGTGTCAGGCGCGATGATTAATCGTCGTCGTCGGACGAGTTGGACGAGGAATTCGACGAAGAATTGGAGCTCGAATTCGAGCTGGAATTGTTCGACGAGTTGGAGCTGCTGTTCGAGGACGAGTTAGAATTGCTGTTGGAGTTCGAATTGCTCGAGGAGTTCGACGAACTGTTCGAGTTGCTGTTGGAATTGCTGTTCGAGCCCCAGCCGCGGCGATCGTCGTTGCGGCCGCCGGACCGTGCATAGGACCTCTCACCGGTGCTTCTGTCCAGGAAGCGGGTCAGCGGGTCGTCGGCCAGAGCGGGGGCCGGTGCAGTGGTGCCGATGGCGAGCACCGAGCTCAGGATGGCGATGAATTTCTTCATGGTCAGTCTCCTTGGTTTCTTTCACGGCAGCACGTCGGCTGCATGGGAAGAACGGACCACCTCGAAGTTTATTCCAGGAAAAATCATTTATTTTCAAATACTTAATTCTAACTATCGTCACAATCGGACACGCCACCCGAAACGGCGTTCCGGGTGGTCAGCGAGAGGATGATGCTGCTTTTTCAGCGCTGAGCGCGGGCGAACTTCCGGTACCAGCCTTCCGAGGCGATCGTTTTTCGAAAGATCGTCTTGCGCGCCGTCTGCTCTTCCGCCGTTTCGCTGCGAATATCCCCGTCGAGATCGGAGGTCTCGCGCCGGAACGGAATGACCTGGACGATCGGCGTGCCGCGTTCGAGCACATGCAGGCCATCAGGGCCGGTGGCGAAGAAAGGGAAGTGGATTTCCGACTGATAGGTGTCGGTATCGACCACACCCGCCACGACCTCGAAGAGACCGTTCGGGCGATTAAGCGGGGCGACGAAGAGGCAGCTCCAGCCGGGCGGCGTGCGGATGGTCCAGTAATTGTGGAACTTGCAGGGCGGCATCGGGTCGCGCGGATTGCCGGCGACCTGATGGGTCGCATGGTTGCTCACGAGGGTTCGGTCGAAATCCCAGCCGCAATTCACCGTGCGGCCGCCATCGGCGATCTCCATGCGCACGGTTGCCGGCAGACCGATCACCCAGCCCGCCATCATCGCATCGAGGAAGGGCATGCAGCGCTTCACGGTCAGGCCGCTGTCGGTCGGCGAGATCTTTTCCTCGGTCACCGCTGGCAGCTTGCGGAACCACTCGGGCAGCACGGTCTTTGCCCGCACCGGCGGCGTGATCACGCTTTCATCCTCGGGTCGGCAGGTAAAAGTGATGCGGGGGGCGGGACGTTTCAGCAGCGAGAGCTTCATCGGCTTTCTCCAGATCCTTGTCTGCTCTGGAGAACGGATGCAGCGGGAGGTTATTCCCGGACCGCATCACTTTTTTTCGCATCAGCGGATCCGGACGGCCTGGATGTCTGCCGCTTCAGCGTCGGGCGAAAGCGGCGCGCCTGCGCCGATCCCGGAGAGGAATGCATCCAGCGTGTCCGTGGTCGAGGCCGGCATGTAACCTTCGGCCACCGGGTTGGTCAGAGCAAACCGTGTCTGCCACCCTGCCGGACCATGGCAGGCCACGGCGGTGGTCACCGCAGCTGCGGCCTTGAGCTCGTATTCGCGGCAGAGATGACCCTCGGCATCGCGAAAGCTCGCGACCATGTGCAGGCTTTCGGCTTCAGAGAGCGCGCGATCACCGCCCGAAGGCACAGTTTCCAGCGCCTCGTTCAGCGCCAGGCTGGTGCCCTCGGGCGCAACAGCGGTGGACTGTCCGAGCAGGAAGCCACCGAGGCCCACCACGATCCCGACGACTGAGGCAGCGAGTGCCATGGCCCATGGCGACGACATGTTCGCTCCCCGTGATCCGGGCACAGGCGTCGATGTCGCGCGCGGCCGGAAGGCGACAATCGTCTCCTCCGCTCCCGGCAACACGGTCTGCTTCTCCCGGGCCGCGGCAATCGCATTGGCCACAGAAGCCTGAAGGGCCGCCGGCACGGGCTCATCGATCAACGGTTTCATGGTCGCGGCCAGGCTGTCGCGCGTGTCCAGAAACACGGCGAGGCGCTCGGCCAGGGTTTCGTCCTCGGCGAGGGCCGCCTCGATCTCGCCCTGTTCGGCAGGGGCGAGTTCGCCATCAGCAAAGGCCATCAGCATTTCGTCGGAAATCGCGCGTGTCATGGAGTGTCCGCCTTTCTCATGGCGAAGAACGTCTGGCTTCGGGATTTATTCCCGTCAACTCGGAAAGTGCTTTTCGGGCGCGAGCAAGCCTGCTCATCACCGTGCCCACCGGGATCTCCAGCACGTCTGCGGTATCGCGGTAGCTCAGTTCCTCGATGCAGACGAGGACCAGCACTTCCCGCTGTTCGGGCGGCAATTGCTGCAGGGCGACCTCGACGCGGGCAAGCGCCAGCCGCGCCTCGCTCTGCGCTTCGCCCGAGGACACTGACAGGTCGAGCATCTCGTCGATATCGACTGCGGGGCCGGCCGTCTTCTGGCGGCGCAACTGGTCGAGCCAGAGATTGCGCAGGATGCGGAAGACCCAGGCGTCAAAGCGGGTGTCCGGGTCAAAGCTCACGGCTGCCGCGAGCGCCCGCTCGCAGGTCTGCTGAACAAGGTCATCGGCGACATCGCGCGCACGGCAGAGCGAAATCGCAAAGCGCCTGAGGTTCGGCAGGAAGGAGACGAGGCGCTCTCCGACGATATCGACAGGCTCGATCATAAAAACTTTCCGTCTCTCCGGAATAAACCGGCGGCTCGCGCGTATATTCAGGCATCACATCAGTCGGCGGGCCGCAAAGCCCGGCATCGGCTAGGGAGAGATGGAACATGGATCGGATCTTGGCAAGGTTGCTCGGCGGATTGCTGGGTCTCGCATTGGTCCTTCCTCCGCCGGTCCCGCTACCGTTCTCCCCGACGCACCAGCTCGTCACGCTCGCGCATGCCGATGACGACGATAACGGCGGTGGGGACGATGGCGGTGGCGGTGGGCGCAGCGACCGGGGTGGCTCCGGCGGATCAGGTGACCGCGCACCATCCCGCCAATCCGGCTTCACGCTGTTTCCGTTCCTGCAATCGCCACGTCCGGCGCCCGTCCGTCGCGCGGCCCCCGCCATTCCCGACCGCGTGCCGAACGAGATCATCGCCGCCGGCCTGACCGAGGCGGCCATCACGCAGTTGATCGAAGAAGGTTATGCCGTCGCCGAGCGTCAGAGCCTCGGCCTCGCGACCACAGGACCTGCGACCGAGATCGTGCGTCTGGTCGTGCCGCGTGGCACCGGCCTCGACGCGGCCCGGGAGAGGGTCACAGCCCTCGCACCCGTGGCGCAGGTTGATTTCAACCACTATTACCGGCCCGAACAAACCGAAACTACCCCCGATTGCGGCGGCCAAAGCTGCGCCCTCGTCCGTGAGATCATCGGATGGCCCATCGATCCTGCGGGGCTCGTGCAGCGCTGCGGAAGCCTGCCGAAAATCGGCCTGATCGACACCGCCATCAACCCGGATCATCCCTCACTCGGCGATGCGCGCCTCGAGGTCATCCGCATCACAGACGACGCCCTGCCGCAATCCGGACGCCAGCACGGAACGGCCGTCGCGGCCCTGCTCGTGGGCGCGGCCGGCAGCCGGGCGCCCGGCCTTCTGCCGTCATCCGAGGTGATCGCCGTCGACGCCTTTCGTCGACTTGCCGGTTCGGCCGACGTCGCCTCTACCTTCGACCTCGTCCGAGCACTCGATGCGCTCGCAAGCCGCGATGTTCGGGTGATCAATCTCAGCCTCGCCGGCCCGGACAATGCGCTGCTGAAGACGACCGTCGAGGCAATGATCAGCCGCGGCGCGATCCTGATTGCGGCCGTGGGCAATGCCGGTCCCAGAGCAAAACCGCTCTACCCAGCCGGTTATGACGGGGTGATCGCTGTCACCGCGGTAGACAAGGGCCGCAATGCCTATCGCCGCGCGAACCAGGGCGCGCATGTCGATATCGCCGCCCCAGGCGTCAACGTCTGGACAGCCGCTTCGATCAGCGGCGCCCGCCCGAAGAGCGGCACATCCTTTGCCGCCCCCTTCGTCAGCGCGGCAGCCGCCGTCCTTCTCGCAGAGCGGCCGGACCTCACGCCGGTCCAGATGGCCGAAGCGCTCTCCGGACTGGCGCAGGATATTGGTAGCCCCGGCAAAGATCAGGTCTTCGGCTGGGGACTGCTCGATGCCCGGCGTCTGTGCACGTTCGGGCCGTCACCTCAGCCCTGACTGCGCGCCCTCGTCGGCCGTTCAGCCGCCGACCTGGGCGATCCAGTCCGGCAGGCTGTAGTAATTGGAGATGCGGGCGACCTTGCCGTCGCGGATCTCGAAGAAGGCGCCGGCCGGCAGGCGATAGGTCTGACCATTGGCTTCCGGCAGCCCCTCGTCGGTCGCGAGATAAGTGCCGTTGACGATGAATTCGGCCGCACCCCGTGTGCCGTCTTCATTCACCATGACCACCATGTCGGTCAGCTCTTCCTTGTAGCAGCGGTTCATGTGGTCCATGAACGTCGCGAAGGCTTCCTTCCCCGTCTGGCGGGCACCCTGATTGATGTCGTGCGCCACGTCATCGGTGAGGAGTGCCAGAAAACGGTCCATGTCGCCGGCATTGAAGGCATCGTAATAGGCACGGATGGTGGCTGCGGCGGTCATCGATCACTCCTCGTCGTGGAATTGCTTTCTCGGGTCGTGGGAGATGGGTATAACCACTCCGCAACGGACTGAAAACACTCTATGACGCTCACGATCCAATCCTTTTCCGGCAGCGACGCCGCCCCCTATTTCGACGACCTCGCGCGGCTTCGGATCACGGTCTTCCGCGATTTCCCCTATCTCTATCATGGCGATAGCGACTACGAGCGCCAATACATGGAGATCTATGCCCGCTCGGAAGGCTCGGTCTTCGTGCTGGCGATCGACGACGGTAGCGTCGTCGGTGCCTCGACGGGCACGCCGATGACCGCCGAGACGGACGAGGTCCAGGCGCCGTTCATCGCCGCCGGCCGCGATCCCGCCGACTACTTCTATTTCGGCGAAAGCGTGCTGCTGTCCGCCTATCGTGGACGGGGCATCGGCGTGAAGTTCTTCGAGGGGCGCGAGGCGCAGGCGAAAAAACTCGGCCTGCGTTACGCCACCTTCTGCGCCGTCGAGCGCCCCGCCGACCATCCACGCCGGCCCGCAGACTACGTGCCGCTCGACGCCTTCTGGGCCAAGCGCGGCTACACCCACCACCCCGAGCTTCGGACCACCTTTACCTGGCGTGACCTCGACGACACTGTCGAGAGCCCGAAGCCGCTTTCCTTCTGGATCCGGGATCTCAAAGCATGACAGCCCTCACCCTTGCAGCCTGCCAATACAAGATCGATCTCATCGAGAGCTGGGAAGACTACGTTCTGCACCTGACGGGCCTGGTGCACCAGGCCGTCGAACGCGGCGCAAAACTCGTGCTCCTGCCGGAATATGCCGGCCTTGTGCTTGCGGGCCAGCTCGACGCTGCCACCCGCTCCGACCTTCACGGCTCGATCGCCGGCATCCAGCCGCTGATCCCGGCCTGGGTCGAGCTCTGCGAGGAACTCGCCCGCACCCATTCGATCGTCTTCCAGCCGGGCTCCGCCCCTATCCTCGATCCCGATGGCCAATACCGCAACCGCGCCTTCCTTTTCGGCCCGGATGGCCTGATCGGCCATCAGGACAAGATCATCATGACCCGCTTCGAGCGCGAGCAATGGGGCATCGCGGCTGGGAAGGACGGCCTCACCGTCTTTGAGACACCGCCCGGCAAGCTCGGCATTCTGATCTGCTACGACAACGAATTCCCGATGCTGGCTCACACTCTCGCCGAACAGGGCGTCGACCTGATCCTCGCCCCCTCCTGCACCGACACACTCGCCGGTGCCTATCGCGTCCGCATCGGCGCACAGGCCCGAGCGCTCGAAAACCAGATCGCCGTCCTCTCCTCGCCCACTGCAGGCACCGCCCCCTGGTCTCCGGCCCTCGACGAAAACCGCGGCCGCGCCGCCCTCTACGTCCCCTCCGACTACGACATGCCACCCAATGGCATCTATGCCGAAAGCGAAAGCGACGCCGTCGAGGAAAGCCACTGGCTGATCACCGAGATCGATCTCGATACCGTGCGGCGCCTCCGCACGGAAGGTCAGGTCGCCACCCGCCGCGACTGGCCGGAACAGTTCGGGGTGTGATCGCTTACGACCGGATCAACGCGTCCCGCCGCCGCTCCAGAAACCGCCGCTCCGCCTCCCCGGGCGAAAGCGCCAGCACGCGGCCATAGGCCTGCAACGCCTCGGATGCCCTCCCCTGCCGCGCCAGGAGATCCGCGCGCGCCGCATGGAAGGGCAGAAATTCCGAGAGCGCTCCGGCATCCAACCCATCGAGTTCCGCCAGCGCCTCCTCCGCCCCCTTTACCTCCGCCAGTGCCACCGCCCGGTTGATGCGGATGATCGCGTCGTCACGCAGTTCGACGAGAATGTCATAGGCCGCAAGAACCGCCTTCCAGGGCGGCGGATCGGCGAGTGTCTTTCGCCCGCACCAAAGCGCATGGATCATCATCTGCAGAATGCGCGGACCTGGACCCGATATGCCAAGCGCCCGCCCGCAGTAGCGCCGGGCATCCTCGATGAGCGGCTTCGACCAGAGCGCCGGATCCTGCTCGGCAAGCGGTACCATCACGCCCTCCGCGTCCATCCTGGCCGGCCGCCTGGCCTCGGCGAAACGGATCGTCGCAGCGAGCGCCAGCACTTCGGCTTCCTGTGGCAGCATCTCTGTCAGGAGCGCGGTCACCTCCAGCATCTCCCGGGCAAACCCGGCATGCCGGCCAGAGCCTGCCGCATCCTCATGGGCCTTGGCGTAGGCGACTTCCAGCGTCGAGAGCACCGCCGCCAGCCGCTCGGCCCAGTGTTCTGGCCCCGGCACCTCGAAACTGACCCCGGCCTCGGCAATCTTGCGCTTGGCGCGGACCAGTCTTTGGGCGAGTGTCGTTTCAGAGACGAGAAAGGCCCGTGCCACCTCCTCCGTCGAGAGGCCACAGACCATTTTGAGCGTCAGCGCCGCCCGGCTGTCGGCGGCCACAGCCGGATGGCAGCAGACGAAGATCAGCTTCAGCCGCTCGTCGGGAATGACGGCGTCGTCGCTTGCCAGCCGATCCTCGGCGGTCGGCTCGGGCTCCGGCTCGTCCGGCAGGTTGTCCGCACGCGTCCGCCTTCGCCTCAGGATATCGAGTGCTGCGCGCTCGGCGACCCGATAAAGCCAGGCCGCCGGATCGCGCGGCAGGTCGTGTCCCTCGTCACCCCAGGCCTTCACCGCCCTCAGGCAGCTTTCGGCAAAGGCCTCCTCGGCAAGGTCGAGATCGCGGTAGCGGGCGGCCAGCGCGGCGCGGATGCGCCCGCCCGCCGCCCGAAACGTCTCGTCGAGGACCGCTGCCTGCATCATCTCAACGTTTCATCGCAGGCCCGGCGGCATCGGCAAGAGCGGCCGGACCTCGATTGCGCCATCCTTGCCGAGCGGCACCTTCCTGGCGATCGCAATCGCCGCATCGAGGTCCTCGGCTTCCACGAGATAGAAGCCGCCCAGCTGTTCGCGCGTTTCGGCAAAGGGACCGTCATGGATCGTCTGCTTGCCTCCCGTGGTGCGCACGGTGGTCGCCGCCTCCGTGCCCTTCAGCCCGGCGCCCGCGTGCATTTTCTCGCCCAGCTCGTGGCTGAAGGCGAAATGGCGCGGCCCGAGATCGGCCATGATCGGACCCATCTTGTCCGGACCGCCAAAGATTTCCTCGTTTTCGTAGATCAGCAGCAGGTATTGCATCGGTTTTGCCCCTCCTTCGGGCCCTTGCGGCATCGTCGATCGATCCCGTCGATGAAGAGACGCGGCTCGGACATCGGATTCGACAACGATCAAAAGATTTTTTCGGGCCCCACCCACTATCGACGACAGGCCCGCCGCTGACAACGGCCGGTATCGGGCGGCAAGCGGTCTGCCTGCGACGTCAAAACCGCCGTGATCGCCTGCAAAACCCGATCTTTCCGCTTTGCGATACAAGGGCTCGCTGCTATATGCGCGAGCCATGAGCACTTCGTCCCGCATCCCTCTCGACCATATCCGCAACTTTTCCATCGTCGCCCATATCGACCATGGCAAATCGACGCTGGCCGACCGCCTGATCCAATCGACCGGCGGCCTCGCCGACCGCGAGATGTCGGAGCAGGTCCTCGACAACATGGACATCGAGAAGGAACGCGGCATCACCATCAAGGCCCAGACGGTGCGGTTGCACTACAAGGCCAATAATGGCGAGACCTATGTGCTGAACCTGATCGACACGCCCGGACACGTCGACTTCGCCTATGAAGTGTCGCGCTCGCTCTCGGCCTGCGAAGGATCGCTGCTCGTCGTCGACGCCTCTCAGGGCGTCGAAGCCCAGACGCTTGCCAACGTCTATCAGGCGATCGACAACAATCACGAGCTGGTCACCGTCCTCAACAAGGTAGACCTGCCGGCCGCCGAGCCCGAACGCATCAAGGAACAGATCGAGGAAGTCATCGGCATCGATGCCTCCGAAGCCGTTCTGATTTCGGCGAAGACCGGCCTCGGCATTCCCGACGTTCTCGAAGCCATCGTGCACAAGCTGCCGGCGCCGAAGAGCGAAGGCGGCGAGAAGGCCCCCCTCAAGGCCTTGCTGGTCGACAGCTGGTACGACACTTATCTCGGCGTCATGGTTCTGGTGCGCGTGCTCGACGGCGTGCTGACCAAGGGCCAGACCATCCGCATGATGGGCACGGACGCGAAATACGCGGTGGAGCGCGTCGGCGTGCTGACCCCGAAGATGGTTGCTGTCGATAGCCTCGGCCCGGGCGAAATCGGCTTCTTCACCGGTTCAATCAAGGAAGTGGCCGACACCCGCGTCGGCGATACCATCACCGAAGACAAGCGCCCGACCGCCAACATGCTGCCGGGCTTCAAGCCGGCCCAGCCGGTCGTCTTCTGCGGTCTCTTCCCCGTCGATGCCGCAGACTTCGAAGACCTGCGCGCCGCCATGGGCAAGCTGCGCCTCAACGATGCCTCCTTCTCCTTCGAAATGGAATCCTCTGCCGCACTCGGCTTCGGCTTCCGCTGCGGCTTCCTCGGCCTGCTGCATCTCGAAATCATACAGGAACGCCTCGAGCGCGAATTCGATCTCGACCTGATCGCGACAGCCCCGTCCGTCGTCTACAAGCTGTTCATGACTGACGGCACGGAACGTGAGCTGCACAACCCGGCCGACATGCCGGACGTGGTCAAGATCTCCGAAATCCACGAGCCGTGGATCAAGGCGACGATCCTCACCCCCGACGATTATCTCGGCGGCATCCTGAAGCTCTGCCAGGACCGTCGCGGCATCCAGACCGAACTCACCTATGTCGGCAAGCGCGCGATGATCACCTATGAGCTACCGCTCAACGAAGTGGTCTTCGATTTCTACGACCGCCTGAAGTCGATCTCCAAGGGCTACGCCTCCTTCGACTACCATCTCGATGGCCATCGCGAGGGCAACCTCGTGAAGATGTCGATCCTCGTCAACGGCGAACCGGTCGATGCACTCTCGATGATGGTGCACCGCATGGCAGCCGAAAAGCGCGGCCGCGACATGTGCGAAAAGCTCAAGGATCTGATCCCGAAGCACATGTTCAAGATCCCGATCCAGGCCGCGATCGGCGGCAACGTGATCGCCCGCGAAACCATCTCGGCGCTCCGCAAGGACGTGACCGCCAAGTGCTACGGCGGCGACGCTTCGCGTAAGCGCAAGCTGCTCGACAAGCAGAAGGCCGGCAAGAAGCGCATGCGCCAGTTCGGCAAGGTCGAGATCCCGCAGGAGGCGTTTATTGCGGCGCTGAAAATGAGCGACGAATAGAGACAGAATTAGCGCCGGCGAAAGCCGGCGTTTTCTTTTGGCTTGTCAGCTCACACGCCGAACGTCATCAAGGCAGCGTCCGACCGCTCAGATTTTCTCGCATCATGCCCCAGCCCCCAGCCGCCCATGGCGTCGAGCACCGGCACCAGCGAGCGGCCGTAACAGGTATAGTCATACTCGACATAGACCATGTCACCCTCTTTCAGGGGCTGGCGTGAGACGATACCGTCGCGCTGCAAGGCTGCCAGGTTCTCCGACAGAACCTTTTCGGACACGCCGACATAGCGGCGCAGGTCCCCGAAGGTGGCCGGCCCATCGCGCAGGCGCCAGAGGATCCTCGGCTTCCACTTGCCGCCGATCACCTCGATCGTCGCAATGACCGGACAGTCGCGCATCTTGTCTATGACCACCGGATAACCCCTCTGGCTCAGCTGGCTGCGGCTAGCCCTAACCTCCAGGTAAGCCCTTGCATACTCGCACTTTTTTTGGCCAGCATGCATTTTCACAGTCGGAGGACGCTGAACATGATGGTCGAATATATCCGTTACGAACTCAAGACCCATCAGCCGAGCGAGCTCGTTGAGGCCTATCGGCTGGCCGCGTCGCATCTCGAGGCGGCACCGCAATGCCATGGCTATGAACTCTCCCACTGCGTCGAGGAGCCTTCGAGCCTGACGCTCCGCATCCTCTGGACTTCGACAGAGGACCATCTGCAGGGCTTTCGCAAAGGCCCGCATTTTCCACATTTCCTGGCTGCCATCCGGCCCTTCATTGGCGAGATCGCCGAGATGCGCCACTACGCACCGACAGACGTCGCCTGGAGCCGTACCGAAGGACGATGGTTACAGAATTAGTGCCAGAGGAGCTTGGTTTGCATTGGAGGGCGGCTCTACCCGCCTTGCTCGTTTTGCGCTAGGATGCCACATCCTCGGAGTTGCGCCATGTCGATCGAAGCCCGCAAGCCGCATGACCTGAACGTCAGTGAAGCCCTCGTTGCCGAGGCTGAATCCCTAGGCCTCGACATCACGGGCGCTGCCGAGAAAGGCATCGCTCTCGCCATCAAGGCCGAGAAGGAACGGCGGTGGAAGATCGAAAACGCCGAGGCCATCCAGGCCGACAACGACTATGTCGCCAAGCATGGCCTGCCGCTCGCCAAATACCGGCAGTTCTGACCATGGCGCGATTTCGGGTCCATCGCCTGAAATCGGAAGACCAGTTGGTCATCGACCTCCAGTCCGACTTTCTCCATGAGCTCCCCACACGGGTCGTCGCACCATTGCAACCGGTCGAAACGGTCTCCTGGGTCATCGCGCGCCTGACGCCTCGCTTCGAGGTTGGCGGTAAAACCTATGTCATGGCGACCCACCGTCTTGCGGCTCTTCCACTCTCGGAGATTGGCCCCTCGGTCGCCGATCTCTCCGCCCGCGCCGACGAGATCACCGGCGCCACGGATTTCCTCTTTCAGGGTTTTTGAGCCCTTCTTGCCCGCCTGCTGCCGTCGCGCTAGCATTCGCATGCAATCATAAGCCGATGGACAGGCATAGAGGGAGACGGGCATGCACAAGTTCAAGATCCTGAAGACAGAAAAGGGCGAGTTCCGCGTCCAGTTCGTCTACAATTCCGAGGTTATGGTGTGGTCGGAGAACTACGCCTCCAAGGCCAGCGCAAAGAACTGCGTCGAATCGCTGAAGAAGAACGCGCCCGCAGCGCCCGTCGTCGATCTCACCAAGCAGGAAACCGGCAGCGGCTATCGCTTCGAGATCGACGAGGCCAAGAACGGCGAAACCTTCGTCCGCTTCCGCGCCGCCAATGGCGAAATCATGGTGCGCTCGGAAACGTACAAGTCGAAGTCGAGCGCCAAGAACTGCATCGAGTCGGTGCAGAAGCGGGTGGCGGAGGCTGCCGTCGAAGAGGCGGAGTGAGGCGTCCACCACGCCCCTCCCCCCATGCGGGGGAGGACGGAAAATCGACGGCTTAGGCGAGCGCAAGCCGCCTAAACTTCAGATTTTCCTGGAGAGGGGCACGGTTCCGTGGGCACCGACATCACCGAGCCCCCTCTTGCGAAATCTTAAGGTTTGGCCCTGACCGGGCCAATTCCTCGATTTCGCTTTCTCCCCCGCAAGGGGGAGATGGTGTCGCGCTTGCGGCTTTTGCCCCTCATCCGCCCCCTGAGCCTGTCGAAGGGCGGGCACCTTCTCCCCGCAAGCGGGGACCCCGCAAGCGGGGAGAAGGCCACGACGGCCACCGCTTGCGCCTCCCTCTCCCCGCCTGCGGGGAGAGGGTAGGGTGAGGGGCAGAGCCACGAATTCGGCGTTTCAGATCAAAAAAAGGGGGATGAGTTTGAGAAAATCCCGAGCAAAAACAAACCCCGACACATTTTTTTTCATCCCCGACCATTTCCACCCCCTTACACTCCTCCCCGTCCCGCCCTCGGATACAC
>UCMW01000012.1:0-42235 GCA_900473745.1 Hyphomicrobiales bacterium
AAACCAGCAAACTGCCAATTTCCAGAGATTTTCAAGAACGAAGGACTTCGTCGCTAGCAGCGCCGCCGCCCTCGTCAGTGAGCGGATGTATAGATTCGCTTCTCCGGCCAGTCAACAGGCTTCTCCGATAAAATTCCAGAAAATCGACAAGTAATTGAAAATAAAGGGTTTTGCGGAGGCTGCGATTCAAACGCGTTGAACCACCCCGGAAAACGGGCCTTTGGATCACCCTCGGAGCGGCTTCGAGGGCCGTCATGGGAGCTGGAAAGTCGTGCCGCCCATACGCGTGGGCGCGCGTGCCGCGCTAATTCCATATTTGCCTGATCATAAGGGACGCTCCATCCCGCCAATTTGACGGGTCTGGGCAAAACATGAGACATGAGACCCATGATCCAGTCGACCAACAGGCCGGGGCCCTGCCCCGACGCCACAGGCAACAGGACAGGCAGCAGTACCTGATGACGACAGACCGAGACCTGATGCGCTCGCTCGGTGGCGAGCCTCCAATCCTGGCGGACGGCCTTCGGGCGCCCGACCGCCGCGAAATCTCGTTGCGCTGGCTCTCGGGCACCTTCCTGACAGGCATCACCTCCTGCATCCTCATGGGCGTTGCCCTCTTTGCCGCACTGGATGGCCGCCAGCAGCTCGCCATCCCCGCCGAAGCCTTCGCCCTTGCCCCTCCGGATGACGCTGCAACGCCCGCAGACGATACGGTTCGCGGCGCCCGCATCTTTGCACCGAAGATTGCGGCAAGGCCCGTCGACAAGGCGATCCTCGACGTACCCACCGTCTTCAAGGATGGCGAACGCGAGGTTGTGCGCAAGTTGCCCTTCGCCCATGTGAAGATGGTGCTTGCCGCCGACTACGCCAACCAGGAGCGCTATCCGCGTTTCGATCCGCTCGCGATCTTCGCCACCGACGACACGGCCCCCGCCGTCGCCAACCGCACAGGATCCCTTTACGGCTCGGACGTTGAATCCGAGGTCATCCTCAAGTCCAGCCCTTTCCCCTCCGTTCCGGACAAGCCGCTCGCCGGCGAGATGACGTTTGACGAGGTGGAGGAGAATGTGCGCTCGAACGGCTCGGTGCTCACCGACGGCGACACCCAGGTCGCCGCCCTCTACTATATCGACCCCCGGCGCTTCGACACCGAAGACACCGGGCTCGACCTCGCAGTCGGGCTTTCCGCGCGCATCGTCGAGGAAAACATGAGCGTCGCCGAGCCCGAGATCATCACGCCGATGACCCCAGAATATGCCGACGACATCCTGCCGGCCCGACGCCCGCAGTCGGTGGTCTCGCTGATGACGGCCGCCGGCTATCCCGAAGCCAAGGCCGGGGACGTCGCAGAGGCGCTCGCGCCCTTCATGAAGGACAAGGATCTCGTCGAAGGCGACATCATCAGAGTCGGCCTTCTCCAACGCGGCGAAGAGGTCCGGCTGGTCCGCTTCTCGCTCTATCACCGCACCGAACACGTCGCGACGCTCGCCGTGAACGACGCCGGACGCCTGGTCGAGGGCACGGAGCCGCCGCAGCTCGACGCGATCGCCGGCGCCTTCAACAGCTCGCAGCCGGCCATGATGTCCGGTCGCGACCTGCCGCGCGTCTATGACGGCATCTACCGGGCCGCACTTTCCTACGGCATGAACCAGGATCTGACCGCACAGGTCATCCGCCTGCTTGCCGCCAATGTCGATTTCCAGGCGCAGCTCAAGCCATCGGACATGCTCGAAGCGGTCTTCTCCGTCACCGACGACGAGGGCCGGGCGACCGACGATAGCGAACTTCTCTATGTGCGGGCCCGTTTCGGCGACACGATCACTCAGTTCTACCGCTTCCAGGATCCTGAAGACGGCTCGATCGATTATTTCGACGAAAACGGCAAGTCGATCCGCCAGTTCCTGCTGCGCAACCCGGTCCCGAACGGCCGTTTCACCTCGGGCTTCGGCATGCGCCGACATCCCATTCTCGGCTATTCGCGCATGCATACCGGCGTCGATTGGGCAGCCCCTCGCGGCACGCCGATCATCGCGTCGGGCAATGGCACGGTGGAAAAAGCCGGCTGGGCGTCCGGTTACGGAAACCAGACGCTGATCCGCCATGCCAATGGTTACGTCACCTCCTACAACCACCAGAGCGGCATCGCCAAGGGCATGACCCCTGGCGCAAAGGTCAAGCAGGGCCAGGTCATCGGCTATGTCGGATCGACCGGTTCCTCGACGGGTTCGCACCTGCATTACGAGCTGATCGTCAACGGCACCAAGGTGGATGCGATGAAGGTTCGCCTGCCCGGCGGCAAGGCGCTCGAGGGCCCGGCGCTCGCCGCCTTCCAACAGGAAAGGCAGCGCATCGACACGCTCCTGCAATCGGGCGGTCGCCCCGCCCAGGTCGCAAGCCGCTGAGGCCACGCCAGCCGCATGCCGATAAAAACAAAACGGCGGCCCGAAAGGACCGCCGTTTCTCGTTCTGACTGCAATCTCGATCAGGCAGCGGCACTCACCGAGGCCTTGGGCGAGATCAGCAGACGGTCGCTGCCCGCCTCGATCGTCACATCGGATCCATCGAGCACCTGACCAGACAGGATCTGCTCGGCGAGCGGATCCTGCAGATATTTCTGGATCACGCGCTTGAGCGGCCGAGCGCCATAGACGGGATCATAACCCTTGTCGGCGAGCCAGCTGCGGGCATCCGGTGCCAGATCGATGCGGATCTTGCGTTCTGCCAGAAGCGACAGCAGGCGCTTCATCTGGATATCAACGATCGCCCCCATTTCCGAGCGGCGCAGCCGATGGAAGAGGATGATCTCGTCGACGCGATTCAGGAATTCGGGCCGGAACGAGGCCTTCACCACATCCATCACCTGGTCGCGAACCTGGTCGACATCCTGGTCCTCGGCGAGGCTGGTCAGGTAATCGGCCCCGAGGTTCGAGGTCATGATGATGATCGTGTTCTTGAAGTCGACCGTGCGACCCTGCCCATCCGTCAGGCGACCGTCGTCGAGCACCTGCAGCAGCACGTTGAACACATCGGGATGCGCCTTCTCGATCTCGTCGAACAGCACGACCTGATAGGGCTTGCGCCGCACCGCCTCCGTCAGCGCCCCCCCTTCCTCATAGCCGACATAACCCGGAGGGGCGCCGATCAGCCGGGCGACAGAGTGCTTCTCCATGAATTCCGACATGTCGAGCCGAACCATCGCCGTCTCGTCGTCGAAGAGGAAACGGGCGAGCGACTTGGTGAGCTCGGTCTTGCCGACCCCGGTCGGGCCGAGGAAGATGAACGAGCCGATCGGCCGGTTCGGATCCTGCAGCCCTGCGCGGGCACGGCGAACCGCCCGCGACACGGCCTGCACCGCATCCCCCTGGCCGACCACAGACTTGGCCAGATCGTCTTCCATCCTGAGCAGCTTGTCGCGTTCGCCTTCCAGCATCTTGTCGACCGGGATCCCGGTCCAGCGGGAAACGACATGGGCAATACCGTCAGGTGTGACGACTTCCTGCACCATATTGGCAGCACCCGAGCCATCCTGGGCCTCGGCTTCGACCAGTTCCTTTTCGAGCTTCGGGATGACGCCGTAGGCAAGTTCGCCGGCGCGCTGGAACTCACCCTGGCGCTGCGCGATCGCAAGCTCGTTGCGGGCTTCGTCCAGCTGCTTTTTCAGGTCGGCAGCCAGGCCCAGCTTCTGCTTTTCAGCCTGCCAGCGGGCCGTCAGCGCATCCGCCTCTTCCTCGAGCGAGGTGAGTTCGGTTTCCAGACGGTTCAGCCGGTCGGCAGAGGCCGCGTCGGTTTCCTTTTTCAGGGCCTCCCGCTCGATCTTCAGCTGGATGATGCGGCGATCGAGTTCGTCGAGCTCTTCGGGCTTCGAATCCACCTGCATCCTGAGCCGCGATGCGGCCTCGTCCATCAGGTCGATGGCCTTGTCCGGCAGGAAACGGTCGGTGATGTAGCGGTTCGACAGGGTCGCAGCCGCAACCAGCGCCGAATCCGAGATCCGCACTTTGTGATGCTGCTCATACTTTTCCTTCAGACCGCGCAGGATCGAGATCGTATCCTCGACCGTCGGCTCCTCAACCATGACCGGCTGGAAGCGCCGGGCGAGCGCTGCATCCTTCTCGACATGTTTGCGATACTCGTCGAGCGTGGTTGCGCCGACGCAGTGCAGCTCGCCGCGGGCAAGCGCCGGCTTCAAGAGGTTCGACGCATCCATGGCGCCATCGGCCTTTCCCGCACCGACGAGCGTATGCATTTCGTCGATGAACAGGATGATTTCTCCGTTCTCCGACTGCACTTCGTTGAGAACGGCCTTCAGCCGCTCTTCGAACTCGCCGCGATACTTGGCACCGGCAATCAGGGCACCCATGTCGAGCGCCATCAGCTTCTTGTCTTTCAGGCTCTCCGGCACGTCACCATTGATGATGCGCAGCGCCAGGCCCTCGGCAATCGCCGTCTTGCCGACGCCGGGTTCACCGATCAGCACGGGATTGTTCTTGGTCCGGCGCGACAGGACCTGGATCGTGCGACGGATCTCGTCGTCACGACCGATGACCGGATCGAGCCGGCCCTCGCGGGCTTCGGCCGTCAGGTCGCGTGCATATTTCTTCAAGGCATCGAAGCCCGCTTCGGCATTGGCACCGTCAGCGGTCCGGCCCTTGCGCACCTCGTTGATAACCTGATTGAGCGCATTGGCCGTCACGCCGCCCTTCTTCAGGGAGGCGGATGTGGAAGCGGAGCTCTCGATCGCAAGTGCCAGCAGCAGACGCTCGACAGTGACGAAACTGTCGCCGGCTTTCTTGGCTGCGTCTTCGGCGGTCGAAAACACCTTGGCGAGCGGCTGCGCCAGATAGACCTGGCCATTGCCGCCGGAGACCTTCGGCAACTTGGCAAGCGCCGCGTCATTGGCAATCCGCACGGCTTTGGCATCACCGCCCGCACGGCTGATCAGCGAGGTGGCCATGCCCTGCTCATCGTCGAGCAGAACCTTCAACACATGTTCCGGCGTGAATTGCTGATGCCCTTCCGACAGGGCGTAAGTCTGCGCCGATTGCAGAAAACCGCGCACGCGTTCGGAATATTTCTCGATATTCATCGTCACTCTCCCTTGTCTCCGCCCTGCCCGCAATCGGCACAAGTCGGATGGTGTGGATGAGGCCCCCGGAAGCGGCGAACCCCGGAGCGGCAACCGCTCCCTCGACCGAGATATGGGAGCGGGATTTTGCCCTTTAAAGAGGCAGATAAACGAAAAACTCCGGGTGGGAGCCCGGAGTTTTACAATCGTCAAATGGAGCGGGAAAAGCTCATTCGGAAGCAACGTCGGCGAGAGCAGGTGCTTCGCCGCCGTCGCCATTGTCACCGCCTTCGCCACCCTCTTCAGCACCGGCGCTGCGGCGCGGCTGACGGCGCGGGCGGTTGCCGGCATTACGGCGACGCGGCTGACGTTCGCCGCTGGCTTCCGCTGCACTTTCGGCAGCAGCCGCGACGGCTTCTGCCGGCATGTCTTCAAGCACCGGCTGCGGGCCGGAACCGGCGATCTCAGGCTGCGGCTGAGCCTGGGGTTGCGGCTGCGGCTGCGGCTGACGCTCCCGCCGCTCATTCTGCTGCGAGCGATTGTGCTGCTGCGGCTGCGGCGGCTGTTGCTGCGGCGCCTGCTGGTTGCCGCGATCATTGCCCTGGCCGGAATTGTCGTCAGAGCCGTCGAAGTCCTCGCCGTCCCGCTCGTTGTAATCCTGGCGGTCGTCGCCACCCTCACGATCGTCACGCTGGAAGCGCTCCTGCATCTGCGACTGAGCGGCCGCAATGATGCGGTTATAGTGCTCGGCATGCTGCAGGTAGTTTTCCGCCATGACGCGGTCGCCGGCGCTCTGGGCGTCGCGAGCGAGCGTCGAATATTTCTCGGCGATATGCTGGGCGGTGCCGCGGATCTTCACATCTGGGCCGGAGCTGTCATAGGTCCGGGTGAGCGGGTTCTGGCCCTTGCGGTTGAAATTGTTGTTTCCACCGCCGCCGCCACCGCCGCCATTGTTGTTACGCCCCCGACCACGCTTGTTTTGCTGTCCTGGCCTCATAGATGCTTCACCTGAATGTCTTTGTTGTGCTGATAAAGGGTAACGTCATTGGCTCTGGTTGAACCGGACCAAGTCTATGCGCGCCGCCGACAGACCGCGCTCTCGCCTTGCTCGCCGCTGGTGAAAGTCGAGTTTACTGAGTACGCATCGGTCCTATCGTGCTTCGCGGAGTTCGATAGCGAACCTTTTTCGAAGCCGGCCCAGTCGCGAACGAATCCTCGTTCTTTCCCCGCCGCCCGTTGCGTGCCCGCAAACTATTACGCTTCATCCGGAAAACCAAGCCTTTTTCTGGCTTTCCTGCAATTATCCTTAGCAGCCGCAGCAAACGGGCTAATTAAGCTTCGGCGCAAACACCAGAACACGGTCGTTGCCGCCATAGTCGCGACGTTCTTCGAGTAGAGAAAATCCAGCCTCTTCAAAGATTTGCGTCACCTCATCCCGCTGGTCGAAACCGATTTCCAGGCCGACCAGGCCGTGATCCTCGAGATGCTCCAGTGCCTCTGCCGCGATCGCACGATAGGCGTCCAGACCATCCGGGCCACCGTCAAGCGCATCCATCGGATCGAATTTCGTCACCTCAGGCTCCAGCCCCACCACCACTTCGCTCCGGATATAAGGCGGATTGGAGATGATGATGTCGAAACGTTCCGATGTCTTCTCGAACCACGGACCTGCTCGTGTCGTGAAACGCGACGCAAGCCCGTTGCGCTCGGCATTGGCCTCGGCCGTCTTCAAGGCATCCTCGGAAATATCGATGCCCATGGCCTCGGCCTCCGGGCATTCCTGAAGCAGGGCAAGAGCAATCGCTCCGGTGCCCGTCCCGAGATCGACGATCTTCGGCTTTAAACCTTGAGCGACCATAGATCGAAGATGTGTCAGGATCACGTCGACGAGGATCTCGGTATCCGGTCTCGGCTCCAGCGTGCCCTCGGATAGCGCGAGATCGAGACCATAAAAGTCGCGCCGTCCGAGAATGCGATAGACGGGCTCCCGCGCGAGCCGCCGGACGATGGCCTCTTCCACACATGCCGCGAGGTCTGCAGCCACTGGCTTGTTGCCATCCAGCAGAAGGTCCGTCGGGCTCAGGTCCAATAGACCACAGATCAGCACCCGCGCATCCGTCGCCGCATCGACTAGCCCGGCCGCTTCGAAGCGCCGCCGCGCCTCGGCCATCAGCAACCTTGCGGACGGCGCCACGCCACTCACTGGTTTTCGCCGAGTTGTGCGAGCTGCCCGGCCTGATAGTCGGAAATCAGCGCATCGAGCATTTCGTCGAGATCGCCTTCGATCATCCGGTCGAGCTTGTAGAGCGTCAGGTTGATCCGGTGATCGGTCACCCGCCCCTGCGGGAAGTTATAGGTGCGGATGCGCTCCGACCGGTCGCCCGAGCCGACCTGGCTCTTGCGGTTCGCCGACCTTTCGCTATCCAGCTTCTGCCGCTCGATGTCGTAAAGCCTGGAACGCAGAACCTGCATCGCCTTTGCGCGGTTCTGGTGTTGCGACTTCTCGGAAGACGTTACGATCAGCCCGGTCGGCAGGTGGGTGATGCGCACCGCCGAGTCCGTGGTGTTGACGTGCTGGCCACCGGCGCCCGACGCACGCATCGTGTCGATGCGGATATCCTCGGGCTTGATCTCGATGTCGATGTCTTCGGCCTCCGGGAGAACGGCAACGGTTGCCGCAGACGTATGAATGCGCCCGCTCGCTTCCGTTTCCGGCACCCGCTGAACGCGGTGAACGCCGGATTCGAACTTCAGCTTGGAGAACACGCCCCGCCCGCTGATCGTTGCGATGATTTCCTTGTAGCCGCCCGCTTCCCCCTCGCTGGCGGAGAGCACCTCCACCTTCCAGCCCTTGGTCGAGGCAAAGCGCTCATACATGCGAAAGAGATCGCCGGCAAAGAGGGCCGCCTCGGAGCCGCCAGTGCCTGCGCGGATTTCCAGGATGGCACTCTTCTCGTCGGCGGCATCCTTCGGCAGGAGCAGGATCTGCATCTCGCCTTCGAGCGCCTCGATCCGGCTTTCGATCTCGGGCAATTCCATCTCGGCGAGATCGCGCATCTCACGGTCCGTCGCTTTGTCTGACAGCATGGCGCGCAAACCGTCGGCCTCGTCGATTGCAGCCTGGTATTCGCGGATCTTCTTCACGACCGGCTCGAGCTCGGAATACTCCGAGGCGAGCTTCACATAGACATCGGCTGCCGGTCCCGCCGACATTCGCGCCTCGATCTCGCCGAAGCGGCGTTCGAGTTCGCGCATTTTCTCGACAGGAAGCTTCGCCACCCTTTACTCCAGGTCAGTCGCCAGAATCAGTCGTCAAAGTCAGACGGGGATATTGTGCTCTTCCGCATGGCGGACAAGCAGGTCGCGCACTGACACGCCCGGGGTGTCGTCGTCAAGCGCAGCCGTCAGAACCTCGGACAACCGACCGATATCAAGCCCGAGCAGCATCGCCTTGACCGGACCGATTGCCGTCGGTGACATCGAGATCGATCGGAATCCGATCCCGAGCAGCGCCATGGCCGAGAGCGGCTTGGACGCCATCTCCCCGCACAGCGTCACCGGCGTCTTGTTCCGCTCTCCGGCACGGACGATGTCCCGGAGGATCCGGAGGAACGGCCGCCCGAGCACGTCGAAACGATCGGACACACGCGCATTGCCACGGTCGACGGCCATCGCGAACTGGAACAGGTCATTCGACCCGACCGAGACGAAATCCACTTCGTCCATCAACTCGTCGAGCTGCCAGAGCAGCGCCGGCACTTCGAGCATGGCGCCGAACTGCAGCTTCTTCGGCAGCTGATGGCCGAACTTGGAGATGTGCTGGATCTCCTTCTGCATCAGTTCGCGCACGGCCCGGATTTCCGAGACTTCGGTCACCATCGGCAGCATCATCTTGAGCTCTGCGCCGGAGGCAGCCTTCAGAAGTGCGCGCAGTTGGGTGCGCAACAGACCGGGACGGTCGAGCGAAAGGCGGATCGCCCGCCAGCCGAGCGCGGGGTTTTCTTCTTCCTGAGAGCGGAAATAGGGAACGACCTTGTCACCGCCAATATCGAGGGTGCGGAAGGTCACCGGGCGCCCAGCCGCTTGCTTCAGAACGTTGCGATAGAAGCTCTCCTGCTCCTCGCCCTTCGGCATGGTCGAGGAGATCATGAACTGCAATTCGGTCCTGAACAGCCCGATGCCATCGGCACCGGAATCGGCAAGCTGCGGCAGGTCGACAAGCAGACCGGCATTCATCTGCAGCTTGATCCGATGCCCGTCCTTCGTGACAGGTTCGACATCGCGCAACGCGCGGAACTGTTCCTGCCGCTTGGCCCTGAGCTTGACCTTTTCCTCATAGGCCTTCTGCAGATCGGCAACCGGGCGCACATGCACCTTGCCATCGTCACCATCGATAATGACGGGATCACCATTTTCGGCAAGCGCCACGGCACCCGCCGCCTGGCCGACGACCGCAATGCCCATGGCGCGCGCAACGATCACGACATGGCTGGTGACGGCCCCTTCTTCGAGCACGAGGCCGCGCAGGTTGGCACGGGGATAATCGAGAAGCTCGGCCGCCCCCATGGCGCGCGCAAAGACGATCGCGTCGTTCGGGAAACCCTCGGCAGCGCTATGCGGCGAAAAGCCGGTCAGCTGGCGCAGCAAACGGTTCGCCAGATCGTCGAAATCATGCATTCGTTCGCGCAGATAGGGATCGGTCAGGCGCATCATCCGCGCCTTGGTGTCACTCTGCACCTTCTCGACCGCAGCTTCTGCTGTCAGGCCGTTGTGGATCGCCTCCTCCATGCGCCGCACCCAGCCCTGGTCATGGGCGAACATGCGGTAGGTTTCGAGCACGTCGCGATGCTCGCCTTCCATGGAGATTTCGCGTCGCGACAGCATGTCGTCGATCGAAATGCGAAGCGATCCCAGCGCATCGGCCAGTCGGCGGATTTCCGTCTCGCTGTCTTCGTTCAAGAGATTGGTGACGACGATGCGCGGCTCGTGCAGCACGACATAGCCGAGGCCAATGCCTTCCGAATAGCCGTCACCATCGATCGAGACCGGCCGCGTCAGGTCGAGTTCGAGCCCCGGCCGTGTGATCTTCTTCAGTTCGCCGGTGGCGATCATCTCGGCCAGCACCATCGCGGTCGTTTCAAGCGCTTCGAGCTCGTCTTCGCGATAATTGCGCTGCGCCTTGTTCTGCACGACGAGAACGCCGAGGCTTCGCCCGGCCCGCAGGATCGGCACGCCGAGGAAGGAGTGATAGATCTCTTCGCCAGTTTCAGGGAGATAGCGGAAGGCCGGATGCGCCTGGGCATCGGAGAGATTGAGCGACTGCGCGGATGCCGCAATCGTGCCCACGAGACCCTGGCCCATCTTCAGCTGAGCCAGGTGAACCGCGTCCTTGTTCAGACCTTCGGTGGCATAGAGTTCGAGAACACCGTCGGAACGGAGGACATAGGCGGAGCACACCTCTGCGACCATGTTGTTCGCGATCTGACGAACGATCCGGTCCAGTCGCTCCTGCGGCTCGAGCGGCTCCGCCATCAATTCGCGCAGCCGCTTGAGGAGGACGCGGGGACCCGCAGAAAGGTCTCTCATCCCGATTTTGCTCCACTTCCCATAGGTCAGCGGATTGTTACCCTTGCCTTTTCAGGGGTCGGGTCACGCGTGTCCGCTCTCAGGAATCAATTCTTATCCAGACCGTAGCAGGAATGCAAAGTCCGAACCGCAAGCTCGGCATAGGGACCGTCGATCAGGATGGAGATCTTGATCTCGGAGGTCGTGATCGCCTTGATGTTGATGCCCTTCTCGGCAAGCGCGCGGAAAGCGGTCGCGGCAACGCCGGCGTGGCTGCGCATGCCGATCCCGATGACGGAAACCTTCACGAGACCCTTCTCGCTCTGGACGACGTCGAAGCCGATCTTCTCCTTGTTGGAGCCGAGAACGGCCAGCGCCTTGTCCACGTCGCCCGAGGGCACGGTGAAGGTCATGTCGGTCTTCGAACCATCTTCCGAGATGTTCTGGACGATCATATCGACATTGATGTGGGATTCGGCGAGCGGCCCGAAGATCGCAGCCGATACACCCGGCCGGTCGGCCAGGCGGCGCAGCGAAATCTGGGCTTCATCCTTGGCATAGGCAATACCGGTGACGACTTCCTGTTCCACGATCTCTTCCTCATCGCAAATCAATGTACCGGGCGGATTCATCAGATCGCCCATGCCCGGTGCATCGGGATCTTCAAAGCTTGAGCGCACGAAGGTACGGACCTTGTGCACCATGGCGAGTTCGACCGAGCGGACCTGCAGCACCTTGGCGCCGAGCGAGGCCATTTCGAGCATTTCCTCGAACGCGATCTTCTTCAGGCGGCGTGCCTTCGGCTCGATGCGCGGATCGGTCGTGTAGACGCCATCGACGTCGGTATAGATGTCGCAGCGATCGGCCTTCACGCCGGCGGCAATCGCCACGGCCGAGGTATCAGAGCCGCCACGGCCGAGCGTCGCGATGCGGTTGTCCGGGCCGATGCCCTGAAAACCGGCAACGACGGCCACCTGGCCCTCGCCCATGCGACGAATGATTTCGGTGCCGTCAATCTCCTGAATGCGAGCCGCACCATGGGCATTGTCGGTCTTGATCGGGATCTGCCAGCCCTGCCAGGAACGGGCATTGATGTCCATCGACTGGAGCGCGATGGCCAGCAGGCCGGCGGTCACCTGTTCACCGGAGGCGACGACAGCGTCGTATTCGCGCGCATCGTAGAAGGGCGAAGCGGCACCGGCGACCTTGGGCATGTTTTGCACCCAGTCGACCAGCTCGTTCGTCTTGCCGGACATGGCCGAGACAACAACGGCCACTTCGTGACCCGCATCCACTTCGCGTTTCACATGGCGCGCGACATTGTAGATGCGATCCAGATTGGCGACGGATGTCCCGCCGAACTTCATGACGATGCGAGCCATAGACTTGAACCATATGCCCTAGAAAGACGCCGGAACCCGGCACGAAAATGATCACCCGGGCGCAAAGCCTCGGGCTGGCCGGGCTTTTAGTCTATCTGGTTCAGTGGCGCAACGGCCACTTGCCCCCCAAACGGTACGGCAGACCGCGGATTTTCGATACGCCGAGCCTCGGTGGGACCCTGCCTTAATTTGGTTCGAATTCGGGAGCCAACCATGCTGCGACGCCCGGGCTGGGAGGCTGGACCGTCGCATAAGGTCGACCGATACCGGATAGGGTGTCATGAACGCTGCAGACGATATTCCACAGCCCCTCCTGGGGGACACATTACCGCCGCCGTCCTTTTTCAACAGACATGCGAAATCGATCGCAGCGATTGCGGCTCTCGTCGTTTTCGCCGCCTTGTGCTATGCCGTTTATCGGCTCACGGAGGAGGTCACCTATGCGGATGTCTTGCGGTCGCTCGAAGGGACAAGCACTTCCTCGATCGCGCTTGCAATCTTCTTCACCGCACTCAGCTTCACGACGCTCTGCTTCTACGATCTGAATGCGCTTGCGTTTATCGGCAGACGTCGGCCTTGGCCTGAAGTGGCGCTTACGGCCTTCAGCGCCTACGCAGTCGGCAATGTCGCCGGCTTCGGAGCCCTGTCGGGAGGCGCGATCCGCTACCGCGCCTATTCCCGTGCGGGCCTGTCGCCGGATGAAATCGGCCGCATCATCGCCTTCGTCACTGTCTGCTTCTCGCTCGGTCTCGCGCTCCTGACCACCGGAAGCCTGATCCCGATGGCCGGCGAAATCGCCCCGCTGCTCGGGATCAGCTCGGGCACGCTTGCGACCGTAAGCACGATCACACTGCTCGCGATCCTGGTGCTTCTCGGCATCGCCCGGCGCGGCCGCCTGACGATTGCCGGCCGCACGCTGAGCCTTCCCGACACCGCCACGCTCTCACGGCAATTCCTGGTGACCGTGCTCGACGTCGCCTTCTCGGCGTCGGTGCTCTACGCCTTGTTGCCGGCGGAAGCACAGATTTCCTGGCCTGCCTTCTTCGCGGTCTACGCCGTCGCGATCGGCATCGGCATCGTCAGCCACGTGCCGGCAGGCCTCGGCGTCTTCGAAGCCGTGATCCTGGCAGCCCTCGGCTCCCAGGTCCCAGGCGACGCATTGCTGGCCTCGCTGGTCGCCTACCGCGCCATCTACTATGTCCTGCCGCTGGTGATCGCCATCCTGCTGGTGACAGCCAGCGAACTACGCCATCTGACATCGAGCCCGCTGGCGTCAGGTGTTGCAAGAACGGCTGGACGTCTCGCGCCAACTCTGCTTGCTACCCTTGCTCTGGTCCTCGGCGCCATGCTTGTCCTGTCGAGCGTCACGCCCACACCGGGCGACAATCTCGACATTCTGGCCGGGCTGCTGCCGCTGCCCGTCGTCGAAGGCGCCCATTTCATTGCCAGCATTTTCGGCCTGATGCTGGTCATCGTCGCCCGTGGCCTTGCCCAGCGTCTCGACGGTGCCTGGTGGGGTGCGCTTGTGATCGCGCTTCTGGCTCTCCTTCTCTCGCTTGCCAAGGCGGTTGCCGTCTACGAAGCGACCATGCTGGCAATCCTTGTCCTTGGCCTCATCCCGAGCCGCCGCCTCTTTCATCGCAAGGCGTCGCTGGGCCGGGCCCTGACCTCTTCCTGGTTGCTCGCCGTCGCCGTCCTGATCGGTGGCGCGATCATCGTCCTCTTCTTCGTCTATCGCGACGTCGAATACAGTCATGACCTCTGGTGGCAGTTCGCCTTCGACGCCGAGGCACCGCGCTCTCTACGCGCCATGCTCGGCTTGACCATCGTCGCCATGGGCGTTTGCCTCTTCAGCCTGATGCGCCCGGCAGCCCCTGCAATCCGCGCCGCAAATGAAGAGGACCTCGCCCGGGCCGTCGCCATTCTCGACCGGAACGACGTGGCCGACGCCAATCTCGTGCGCACCGGCGACAAGTCGGTGATGGTCTCGCCCGATGGCGAAGCATTCCTGATGTATGGCCGCCAAGGGCGATCCCTGATCGCCTTCCTCGACCCGATCGGGCCGAAAGCCGCCCGCGACGAACTTGTCTGGCAATTCGTCGAAACGGCTCGCGCCTCTGGCTGCCGCGCCGCCTTCTACCAAGCTTCGCCTGCCATCCTGCCCGTCATTGCCGATGCCGGCATGAAGGCCTTCAAACTCGGTGAGATGGCCGTGGTCGATCTCGAGCGTTTCGACCTGAAGGGCGGCAAGTGGGCGGGACTGCGTCAGGCCGCCGCCAAGGGCGAACGGGACGGCCTGACCTTTGAGATCGTCGCGACAGATGGCGTTCCAACGATCCTCGATGATTTGCGCCAGATCTCCGATGCCTGGCTCGACCATCACCGCGCGAGGGAGAAGGGCTTCTCGCTCGGAGCCTTTACCGAAGCCTACATGTCCGCCCAACCTGTCGCGATCCTGCGTCACGAAGGCCGCATCGTCGCCTTTGCCGATATCCTTCTGACGGACACCCGCGAGGAGGCCTCCATCGACCTGATGCGCTTTGCCCCGGATGCCCCGAAAGGCGCGATGGATTTCCTCTTCGTCCGCTTGATGACGACGCTCCGCGATCAGGGCTACCGCCATTTCAACCTTGGCATGGCGCCGCTCTCAGGCCTCTCGCGCCGCGAGGTCGCTCCTGTCTGGGACCGGGTAGCCAACACCTTCTACGAACACGGCGAACGCTACTACAACTTCAAGGGCCTGCGCGCTTTCAAGGCCAAATTCCATCCCGACTGGCAGCCGCGCTACCTCGCGGTCGCCGGCGGCCTCAATCCCGTATTGGCCCTGCTCGACGCGACGCTTCTGATCGGCGGCGGTCTGAAAGGCGTGGTGAAGAAATGAAATCCCTCCTCCGCACGACGATCCTCGCAGTTTCCCTGCTTTCGCTCATGCCCTCCGTCGGCCTGCACACTTCAGCCCGTGCGGAAGACCCGCCGCTCGACACGGGCATGATCCCCGCACCCGTCATCCTCCTGCCGGATGGCGATCCGCAGGCACTCGTCGTCCTTCTCTCCGACGCGCCCGGCTGGCAGGACGCCGACCAGGCCGAAGCCGAGCGCCTTCAGACGAACGGTGCGATCGTCATCGGCATCGACACGCCGAAATACCTCGCCTCGCTCGCCGGGGACAAAGGCGACTGCATCTACACCGTTTCGGATATCGAGGCGCTCGGTCACCAGTTGCAGCGCAAGGCCGGCAACGCCAACCTGTTGCCCCCGATCGTTGCTGGCAGCGGCGAAGGCGGGGCTCTCGCACTCGCCGTCCTTGCCCAGACCCCGAAGGCCACCATCGGCCAGACACTTGCCCTCGATCCCGAGGCCGGCATCCCCTTGACCAAGCAATTCTGCACGCCCGCCGAAAAGACGGTTGATGGCGGCAGGATGATTTACGGCCTGACACCCGGCGATCTCCCTGACCCCGCGACAGTCCTCTTCAGTCCCGCGGCGAAGCCTGACGCCCGCGCCCATGTGGCAGACCTGATGGCCAGCCATCCGGATATCGACCAGCGTGATGTCGACGCCGACACGGGCAAGGTCTTCTCCGAAACGATCGATGAATTGGTCGCCGCAAGCAACTCCACGGAAACCCCGCTTGGCCTGCCGCTCACCGTTCTCGACGCCACGCCGACGCGCGACACCATGGCGGTCATCTATTCCGGGGATGGTGGCTGGCGTGATCTCGACAGCCAGATTGGCACAAATCTGCAGGCAGCCGGCATTCCCGTCATCGGCATGGATTCCCTGCGTTACTTCTGGTCGAAAAAGACTCCGGAACAGGTCAGCGATGATCTCGCCACCATCATTCGCACTTACGACAAGCGCTGGAAGGTCAAGCATGTCCTGCTCGTCGGCTATTCCTTCGGCGCCGACGTCCTGCCGGCGGCCTACAACGGCTTGCCTGACAAGGCGAAGCAGAAGGTTGTACAGGTGAGCCTGCTGGCACTCTCTCGTCACGCGGACTACCAGGTCTCCGTGTCGGGCTGGCTCGGCACGGGCGGCAGTGGAGGTGCGGACCCGCTCGAGGATGTGACCAATATCGATCCGGCACTGCTCCAGTGCATGTTCGGCACGGACGAAGAAGACGACGCCTGCAAGGATCTCGTCGGCAGCAAGGTCGAAACCATTGGCATCAAGGGCGGCCATCATTTCGATGGTAATTACCCTGCCTTGGCCGATCGCATTGCTGTCGGCCTGGACAGGCGCTTGTCAACGGTTTTGAAATAAGCCCTTGCATAGCAAAAAGGGGGCCAGCGCCCCCTTTTTTTCAATTTCCTCTTAGCGGCAAGCGCTTGGATTACGCTCGCAACGCTCTGCCCTCATGCGGAAGACTGGATTCCGGTCCCGATCGTCCTGCGGCTCGGCCTCCCGACGCACTCGCCGATCGTCGTCACGACCGCGCCGATCATTATCGACCCGGCGGTCGCGATCGCGATCCCGGTCACGGCGATCGTCACGCCAGCCGTCGCCATCCCGCCAGCGATCCCGGTCGCGGTAAAACGGGCGGTTGCGATAGTGATCGTCCCAGTAACGGCCAACGCTGAACGTCACGGTCGGGATGCCAAGCGGACGGTAATACTGCGGACCGACGCTAACGCGGCGCTGCGAATACGTAGTCTGCAGGTAGGAGCCCGAAACCCAACCACGATAGCCCGCGAAAGACACGTCGCACCAGTTGGCACTCGACATACATCCCTGAATGTTCACGCGACTGCCTGCAGGCACCACGATGACCGCAGGATACCGCGTGCTTGGCCCGGACCGCATATTGACATTGGCGGTTGAGAAGGCAGCAGCCGCCTCGGCCACGGCCGGCAGCGCGCCGGCGGAGACGGCAAGTGCTGCGATGAACCACATTTTTTTCATGATCTTCGATCTCCCTTTAACCGGCAGCCAGCATAGGCTGTGGTTTGCCTGTGAACGTTTGGGCTCGGCCGAGGTTCCCACGGCATTCGCCCCTACGGCGTACCCGCCCTTGACTTTGCAGGCCATCGGGACGACTTCATGGCCAATCGCCGCAGGAGGTTCCGTCATGAGTGCAGAGGCACGCACCACCATCGATCAGACCGAAGTCGACCGCTTTTCCGCCATGGCGGCGGAATGGTGGGATCCGACCGGCAAGTTCAAGCCGCTGCACAAGATCAATCCGGTCCGCCTTGCCTATATCAGGGACAAGGTGGTCGAACATTACGGCCGCGATCCGCGAAGCGCCCGCCCGCTGGAGGGCCTTCGTGTCCTCGACATCGGTTGCGGCGGCGGCCTCTTGTCCGAGCCGGTCGCACGCATGGGAGCCAGTGTGCTCGGTGCTGATGCGTCCGAGAAGAACATCAAGATCGCCATGACGCACTCGGCCCAGAGCGGCGTCGAGGTTGACTACCGCGCTGTGACCGCCGAGGAACTGGCCGCCCAGGGCGAGACCTTCGATATCGTGCTCAACATGGAAGTTGTCGAACACGTGGCCGACGTCGATTTTTTCCTCTCTACCTGCGCCTCCATGGTCCGCCCCGGCGGCCTCATGCTGGTCTCCACCATCAATCGCACTTTGAAGGCGGCCGCCTTGGCGATTGTCGGCGCCGAATACGTGCTTCGCTGGCTGCCCCGCGGCACCCACCAGTATGAGAAGCTCGTCCGCCCGGAAGAGATCGAGCGTCCGCTCTCGGCAAGCGGCATGCAAATCATCGAGCGCAAGGGTGTCTTCTTCAATCCACTGCAGAACCAGTGGCACCTCTCGGCCGATATCGACGTGAACTACATGATGCTCGCCAGCCGATCGGGAGATGCCGCATGAGTTCTCCGCAGGCCGTCATCGAATGCTGGCTCCGCCACGGCCCCGAAGCCTGGTTCGCCCGCAATGCCGCCTTGGATGCCGAAATCGAGGCGGAATATGCCGATCTGCATTTCCAGGCTTCGTGCTGCGCCCTCTCCGACTGGGAGCAGACGCCGGAGGGTACGCTTGCACTGCTACTTCTTCTCGACCAGTTCCCGCGTAATCTTTTCCGCGGCAGCGGCCATTCCTATGCAACCGATCCGCTGGCCCGCGCCACGGCACATCGGGCTCTCGCCAAGGGGTTCGACGTCAAGGTCGAGCCGATCCTGCGCCCCTTCTTCTATCTGCCATTCGAGCACTCGGAAGATCTGAAGGATCAGCAGTTAAGCGTCTCGCTCTTTGAAAAACACCGCGACGAGACGGGCGACGCCGAGCCGCTGAAGTGGGCGGTCGTCCACCTGGAGCTGATCGAGCGCTTCGGCCGCTTCCCACATCGCAACGCAGCCCTCGGCCGCGAGACGACGCCGGAAGAACAGGCCTATCTCGACGCGGACGGCTTCAAGGGCTGATCCTCGATCAGACGGGCAAGATCCTGACGACGGAGAGCAGATACCCCTGCCTTTCCATGTTCTGTTCGGTCAACGCCTTCACCAGGTCTCGATCGATCGCATGGGGAACACCCTTGGCGCCAAAGGTGGTCTTGAAGCTGAAGGCCTCTGACGTCGGCCCTTTGTCGGCGAGCAGTTCGAACCGCCGCACCGCCTCTGTCCAGCTCGGCACGTGTCCAGGTGCCACCCAGAACAGCACCAGCGGCGGCCAGGCCTTTTTCTCGTTCCAGTGACGAGCATGCTTCAGGGCTTCGGCATGCACACCTGCATAGGTGAAGGCCATCAGACTTTCGATGTCCTGCCACAGCGAAAGTGATGACACGGCGCCCGTCTGACCCGCCTGCAGAAAGCGCGGAAACACCTGCTCGCCCCAGCTTTCCGGCCCCGGTTCCCCCGCATAGCCGGAACGCGCCACGAAACCGACAGCACGCGTCGCGGCTTCGAAATTCAGCGGCTCCCGCAAAGCGAACCCTTGCACTTCGTCGGTCATGTAGGACGCGGAATGGATACCGAAATTGTAGATCGCGAGATGATGATTGCCGCGGCTCAATTCACGTCATCAGGCAGGACCGGCAGCGGCGCGATCTCGATGCCTTCCTCGATCAGGGATTTCACCTCGACCGGCGAAGCCTGGCCGATGATCCCGCGCGCTTCCGCTTCCCCGTAGTGGATCTTGCGGGCTTCCTCGGGAAACTTCTCTCCTACATCTTCGCTGGACGCCCGTATCTCCTGGATCGCTTCCTTCAGCTTGGACATCGCCTGCTTCTGAGCGGCGGAAACCGCCAGCGCCTGCGTGTCCTCCTTCTGTCGAGCGGTCGTAACGGCAGGCGCCATGAGCACCTTGGAAACGTCCCCGGATCCGCAGACGGGACAGGTGAGGTAACCCGCCTCCTTCTGCCGGTCGAAATCGGCGCTTTGCGAAAACCAGCCCTCGAATTCATGGGCCTTCTCGCAGCACAGGGAATAGCGGATCAAACCGTGACGCCTCCCTTGGCAAGGACCGGCGCAATATCGAGTTGGAAGTCGCGGCCGTTCTTCAGATTCGGGATCTTGGCTCGGCAGGCCTTGACCGCCTCGAGATCGATCTCCGCCACCACCACGTCTTCGCCGGCACCGCCGGCCGAAGCCAATACTTTTCCCCAAGGACCGACGATCATCGAATGCCCGAAGGTCTCACGGCCGTCTTCATGCACGCCGGCCTGCGCAGCCGAAATCACGTAAGCACCGTTCTCGATGGCGCGCGCGCGCAACAGGATCTCCCAATGCGCCTCACCGGTCTGCTTGGTGAAGGCCGCTGGCGTCGTCAGGATCTCGGCACCGGCCATGGCTTCTGCCCGGAACAGATGCGGGAAACGCACGTCGTAGCAGACACCAAAGCCGACCTTGCCGAACGGCAGATCCGCCACCACCGCCCGCTCGCCCGGACGGTAGACGGCGCTCTCGCGCCAGCTCTCGCCATTGTCGAGATCGACGTCGAACATGTGGATCTTGTCGTAGGAGGTGATCTTGTGGCCATCAGGTCCCAACAGGAAGGCCCGGTTGGCAATCTTGCCGTCGGAGAGCTTGATCGCGGTCGACCCGACATGCAGGTGGATGCCGAGTTCCTTGGCGAGTTCCGAGGCTTTCTTCACGATGAGATCGCTCTCCTCGTCACGCAGAACCGCCATCAGCCCGGGCCGATCCTTCTGCACGGCACCGGTCATCTCGGGCGTTTGTACATAGATCGCACCCCGCCGGGCAGCTTCCCGCACGAGCCGCGCCATGCTCTCGGCATTCTTCTCCGGATCGACCCCGGAACACATCTGGACGGCAGCGGCCTTGAACACCATGGGTCTGTCCTTACTGAGATAGAAGCGGATCGAGCTTGCCAGCCCGATCGAGTGCATGCAGGTCGTCACAACCGCCGACATGCTGACTGCCGATGAAGATCTGCGGGAAGGTGTTGCGGCCCGATTTCGCGATCATTTCCTCGCGAAGATCCGGTTTGCCTGTGGCATCATGCTCGACATAGGAAACGCCCTTCTTGTCGAGCAGCGCCTTGGCGCTGGCGCAGTAACCGCAGAATTGCCGTGTGTAAATCGTGACGTCGGTCATGGGATCTCCGCCGGGAAGCGTCGGTGGACAAGGGAATTGGACCACTCATATAGGCCCGGCGAGAGCCCTTGCAAAGGTCAAAACAGTGACATCCGCAGCACCTGCCTTTTTCAGGGCAATCGTCGCCGCACTCACCGTCGCGCCCGTCGTATAGACATCGTCGACCAGCACGATCCGCTTGCCGAAGACGAGATCCTCGCCGCCCTCCGGCACACCGAAAGCACCGCGCACATTCAGCGACCGCTGGTTCGCCGTCAGCCCCACCTGCTGCCGGGTCCGCTTGCGCCGCACCAGCACGTCGGCGAGGAAAGGCTTGCCCGATTGCGCCGAGAGATGCCGGGCAAGCTCCGCCGACTGGTTGAACATCCGCCGGAAGATCCTCATCCGATGCAGCGGGACCGCGACGATCGCGTCCGCCTCTGCCACCTCCAAGGAAGCCGCCCTCAGCATCCAGCCGGCCATCATCGGCGCGAGGTCCACCCGGTCGCGATACTTGAGCCCATGCACCAGATGCCGCGCGACACCCTCGTGCAGCGCCACGGAACGCAGCCGCTCGAAGACCGGCGGATGCGCGATCGCCTGCGGCGACACCATGCCCTCGCCTGGATCATGCGCGAAGGGCAGGCCGAGCACGGGACAATAGGGTTTCTCGATCAGCCGCATCTCGCCCCAGCAAGCTGGGCAGAGCGCATGATGGCTGGCCACATGGATGTGGCAGTGGGCGCAGGCCGGTGGATAGATCAGATGAAACAGTCCGCGCAGGACCGTTCCGGCATGATGCCGGCTGACGGATGCGCTTTTCTGCACTAAATGAGCCCACATGCATCGACCTTACGCCTGCCGTGGCGTTCGGCCAATGCGGGAATCTTGCCAAAGCCCTGCCGAAAACCGGGAATGCCGCCATGAACGACCTGTTTGACGAAGCCCTGATCGCCCGCAACCGCGCCCGCGCGCTTGCCCGCAACGCGCCGGGCAGCGATTTCCTGCTGGAACTCACAGCCCGCGAGCTCGCCGATCGCCTTTCCCTGGTCGAGCGCCGCTTCGAAGACGCCGTCGAACTCTTCGGCGGCACCGGTCTTGCGGCAAAGGCAGCGCTGACAACGGGCAAGATCGAGCGGCTGCGCCGGATCGAGACCGATGCGGCCTTCGGCCAGGACGGGCAGGCAGTGACCGTCACGAACTACGAGAGCGTGCCCCTCGAACCGCAGTCGGTGAACCTCATTCTCTCGCCGCTTGCGCTGCATTTGACCAATGACACGCCCGGCATGCTGATCCAGATGCGCCGCGCCCTCAAGCCCGACGGCCTGCTCCTTGCCGCCATCCCGGGATCCGGCACCCTGTCGGAACTGCGGGAAGTCCTGCTCGCGGCGGAAACGGAGATCTACGGTGGGGCAAGCCCCCGCGTCGTGCCCTTCGCCGATATCCGCGATGTCGGCTCGCTCCTGCAGCGCGCAGGCTTCGCGCTTCCCGTCATCGACGAGGAAAGCTTCACCGTACGCTACGATCATATCTTCGCATTGATGCGGGATCTGAAGGCCATGGGCATGGCGAACCCGCTTCAGGGCCGCAGCCGCCGACCGGTCTCGCGCCGCTTTTTCCTGCGGGCGGCCGAACTCTATGCCGAAAGGTTTGCCGATCCGGATGGCCGAATCCGCGCCACCTTCTCGATTGTCTTCGTCTCGGGATGGGCACCGCATGAAAGCCAGCAGAAACCGCTGAAGCCCGGCTCGGCCAAGATGCGTCTCGCAGACGCTCTAGACCCGACCAGGCGCAACCCGTGACCGATGCAGCGCCGGATCATTTTCCGGCGTCTACAATCCTGGTTTCGATTGTGTTGAAGGTTCCCATCAGGGCGCCCGTGAAGGCACCATAGCCGCTGATCAGCGCAACGCTCATGATCGCGGCAATCAGGCCGTATTCGATGGCTGTGGCCCCACGAAGGTCCGAAAGCAGTTGGCGGAAAAGATGCATTCTTACCCCTCGATGATTATTGGCCCAGGCACCGCACCCCACGAACGCCTGACCCGTCATTCGCCGTCAGCAGGCCTGGCCCGAACCATACCCGTCGATGATGCACACTGAACCCGGCGTCTCCTGAAGCACGCTGCGGCGGATCGTATACCGTTTGCCGCTGTCGTCCTTCGGGATGGAACCGGTGGTCATCATGTCGAATTCGTCCGGCTGGAAAGCCAGGGTCTTGCGATCGGACTTGGAGGCGAGCATCGGCGTCAGGACGAGCGAAAGCGCGATCGCAGCCGTGCCGAACAGCAACGCGATGTTGAGGACCCCAGTCCTGCCAGTCTTGATCGAAGACCGCTCTCGGGACCGTGCGGCCTTCCAGAAATCCTCGTTTACCATATTACGCTCCACACACGTATTCGACGTATGAACAGAGGGTATATTGCAGCGCGGGGTATAAACTTTTGATTAACGACGCCGCTTTGATGAGCGTTTTGTCAGAGAAGATCCTGAAGAACCGGAATGAGCGGCTCGTCGGCCGGCGGCATCGGATAATCACGAAGCGCCTTGGCCTTCACCCACTTGATCGCCTGACCTTCCCGCCCCTGCGGGATGCCCTCGTAGCGACGGCAGACATAGAGCGGCATCAGCAAGTGAAACGTCTCATAGGTATGGCTGGCAAATGTCAGTGGCGCCAGACACGCGACCTTGGTCTGGATGCCGAGCTCTTCTTCGAGTTCGCGCACCAAGGTTTCCTCCGGCGTCTCCCCGGCTTCGACCTTGCCACCGGGAAACTCCCAGAGACCCGCGAGAGACTTGCCCTCGGGACGCTGTGCCAGCAGGATCCGGTTGTCGGTATCGACAAGCGCACAGGCCGCGACCAGCAGGATCGGCTTCTTCACCTCGATCATGCGGAAGCCTTTCGCCAGTAGGCGTAGCGATAGGCCTCTTCAAAGCCCATCTTGCGGTAGAGCGCGAGCGCCTCCGCATTCTCGGCCACCACCTGCAGCCAGGCTGTCCGTGCACCGCGCATCCGCGCCCAGCGAAGCGCAGAGCTCAGGATCTCGATGCCGAGCCCCTGTCGGCGACGATCCGCCCTGACTGCGAGCGACATAATGCCGGCAAGATCATTGTCCTGGACGCAGAGCGTGGCCGCGAGCGGGCCTTCGGCTGCGTCCTCGATGACGAACAGCCCGGACGGGGGCTTGATGCCGGTAATGATTTCCGCGAGCGCCGGCTTCAGCGCCGGATCGCTGCCATGGACCGCGATATCCGCATCCACATAGCGCCCGACATCCTGCGTCGGCAGATGGTCCAGAGTGTCGGGAAAGGTCATGCCACCGAGGTCCCCAGTCATTGTCACCACTTCCTCGAACCTCTCCCAGCCATCGGCTGAAAGAAAGTCGATCAGCGGCTTCGGCGAAAGCGGCGTCTCGCGCACGAGCAGTGTTCGCCCATGCGCCTCGAAGCGTTTACCCGCCTTCTCGATCCGAATCTCGATGTCGCGACTGTCGGAAGGATCGAGCGGCACGATGCAGTTGAGCCGCTTGCCGGGATGGCCACCGGTCAGTCGCACCTGCCAGCTGCCGTCATAGACGACGTTGCTCGCCGGCCAGGCCCTAAAGCCGACCGCTTCGAGACGCCGCACGAGCGGCAGGTTGGGATTGCTCACCATCGCATGCATTCGGACGTCAGCTCCGATAGTCGCCGTTGATGGCGACATATTCCTTCGTCAGGTCACAGGTCCAGACCGTCGCGGTGCCGGAGCCGAGCCCGATATCCACGGTCACGGGAATGTCTTCCCGCTCCATCACGGCCGTCGTCGCCTCTTCCGAATAGGCGGGATCCCGCTCGCCGTTGACGGCAACACGCACATCACCGAACCAGATGGCGAGCCGATCGCGATCGGCCATCTCGCCGGACTTGCCAACCGCCATGACGATACGGCCCCAATTGGCGTCCTCGCCGGCAACCGCGGTCTTCACCAGCGGCGAATTGGCGATCGAAAGCGCAATCTTCTTCGCAGCGAGGTCGCTTTCGGCACCCTTGACGGTGATCTCCACCATCTTGCGCGCACCTTCACCATCGCGAACGACCTGAAGTGCGAGATCCTTGAGCAGGTCGTTGAGTGCCACACGGAAATCGACGAGGCGCGCATCGTCCGCCCGCTCGACCTTGGCCTGGCCGTCGGCAGACGCGGCCCCGGTCGCAAACAGCATCAGCGTGTCGGAAGTCGAGGTGTCACTGTCGACGGTGATCGAATTGAAGCTCGGCTCGACGCCTGCAGACAGCAGCCCCTGCAGGGCAGCCGGTGCGATATTGGCATCCGTCACCACGAAGGACAGCATCGTCGCCATGTCGGGCGCGATCATGCCGGCACCCTTGGCGATGCCGTTGATCGTGACGGTGACGCCATCGATTGTGGCGCTGCGCGTCGCGACCTTCGGATAGGTATCCGTGGTCATGATCGCCTTGGCGGCCTCGAACCAGAAATCGCCGGTCGCGTCCCTCGCCATCTGGTCCAGCACGCCGGAAAACTTGGTGGCATCGAGCGGCTCGCCGATGACGCCGGTCGAAGCGAGATAGATCTCGTGTTCGCCGCAGCCGAGCGCCGCAGCGGCCGACTTCGCGGTCAATTCCGTCGCGGCTTTGCCCTTGACGCCCGTAAAGGCATTGGCATTGCCGGAATTGACGACGACGCCGCGCGCCACGCCATGCGCAAGATTCTGTCGGCAGAAATCCACCGGTGCCGACGGGCACTTGGACTTGGTGAAGACGCCCGCAACGGAAGCCGGTTGGTCGAAGGCCATCAGCAGCACGTCGGTGCGGTTCTTGTACTTGATGCCGGCGGCAGCCGTCGCCATCCGCACACCGCGGATGACGGGCATGTCGGCATTGGTTTTCGGCGCGAGGGGAGAAATGCTGGAAGACATGGCAACGGCCCGTAATGGAAGGCCCGCAAACTGCGGGCCTGATTTGGATGCGGATGAAGGAGAGCTTACTGCTGCTCTGGCTGCTGCTCGGCCTTGTTGGCCTCTTCATAGCCCTTGCGCAGAGCTTCGTCGACGATCTCGATCTTCTGCTCGCTCTTGGCCTTCTCGATGAGGGCAAGATACTTGTCGCGCATGACGAGCTGGCGAACCTGCTGCTCGACGGCTTCGAAAGCCGGCGGCGGAGCATCACGCTTGTCTTCGAGACGGATGACGTGGAAGCCGAACTGGGTCTGGACCGGGGTCTTGGTATAGGCACCCTTTTCCAGTGCGAAGGCGACTTCTTCGAATTCCGGAACCATGCGGCCCTTGGTGAAGTAGCCGAGATCGCCGCCTTCCGTCTTGTTAGGATCGGTCGACTTTTCCTTGGCGATTTCGATGAAATCCTTGCCGGCGTCGAGATCGGCGATGATCTGTTTCGCCTCTTCCTCGGTCTTCACGAGGATGTGGCGGGCGCGCACTTCTTCCTGCTTCGGAAGCGCTGCGATTTCCTTCTCGTAGCGCGCCTTCACTTCGTCTGCGGTGACGGCATCGACGACGTTCTTCTTGAAGAACGCATTGTGCAGCTCGCGCTCGGCGATGAAGGCAAGGCGACGCTTGTATTCCGGATCGTCCTGCAGACCGGCAGCGGTCGCATTGGCAGCGAGCAGCTTCACGTCGATGGCGCCGGAGAGGGCCGCAACCTTTTTCTGCTCGTCGGGAAGCTGAGCGAGTTGCGGATCCAGGTTCGCAATGGCGAGGTCGAGTTCGGACTGGGTGATCTCGACGTCGCCGACCTTGGCGACCACGGTAGCGTCCTGGGCGGAGGCCGCACCATAGAGGGCATAAAGGGAAACACAGGCGGCAAGCACGATTTTATTGAGGCGAAGCATGAAAGACCTTTCGGATGATGAACCGTTTGAAGACCGTTCGAATCGGGCAAAATATTGTCAGATGCCCGGCGACCGAGGGGATTTGGCACCTGCCTGCGCCGTTGACATCATTCGACCCCCCTCTTATCTGTCACGCAACCTCGCGTCCAGAGCAGTTTCAGGACGCACTGTGCCTATTCGTCTGCGCCGAGTGCGTTCCGATGGGCACGCAAACGATATGACGAAGGTCAGAAAGGACCATCGATATGGTCAGTCTTGGTGGACTTGCGCGCAAAATCTTTGGCTCGTCGAACGAGCGTCGCGTAAAATCCTATAACCCCCGCGTCGCTCAGATCGCAGCCCTCGAGGAAAAGGTGAAGGCCCTCAGCGACGAACAGCTCGCCGCCAAGACGGCCGAGCTCCGGGCTGAGCTGGCCGCCGGCAAGACGCTGGACGATATCCTGGTCCCCGCCTTCGCCGTCGCCCGCGAAGGCGCCCGTCGAGCGCTCGGCATGCGTCCTTTTGACGTCCAGCTGATCGGCGCGATGATCCTCAACGACAATTCGATCGCCGAAATGAAGACCGGCGAAGGCAAGACGCTGGTCGCGACGCTCGCCGTCTACCTGAATGCGCTCGAAGGCAAGGGCGTGCACGTCGTCACCGTCAACGACTACCTCGCCCGCCGCGACGCCGCCACCATGGCGAAGATGTACGGCTTCCTCGGCCTGACCACCGGCGTCATCGTCCATGGTCTGTCCGACGACGAGCGCCGCGCGGCTTATGCCTGCGACGTCACCTATGCGACCAACAACGAACTCGGTTTCGACTATCTGCGCGACAACATGAAGTACGAGCGCGGCCAGATGGTCCAGCGCGGTCACAATTTCGCGATCGTCGACGAAGTCGACTCGATCCTCGTGGACGAAGCCCGCACGCCGCTGATCATCTCCGGCCCGCTCGACGACCGATCCGACCTCTACAACACGATCGACGCCTTCATCCCGCTACTGTCGGACGAAGACTACGAGATCGACGAAAAGCAGCGTTCGGCCAACTTCTCCGAAGTCGGCACCGAGAAGCTCGAAAATCTGCTGCGTGAAGCGGGCCTCCTCAAGGGCGAGAGCCTTTACGACGTCGAGAACGTCGCGATCGTCCACCACATCAACAATGCGCTGAAGGCCCACAAGCTCTTCCAGCGTGACAAGGACTACATCGTCCGCAACAACGAGATCGTCATCATCGACGAATTCACCGGCCGCATGATGCCGGGCCGTCGTTACTCGGAAGGCCAGCACCAGGCACTGGAAGCCAAGGAAAAGGTCCAGATCCAGCCCGAGAACCAGACGCTCGCCTCGATCACCTTCCAGAACTACTTCCGCATGTACAAGAAGCTCGCCGGCATGACCGGTACGGCGGCGACCGAAGCGGAAGAATTCGCCAATATCTACGGCCTCGAAGTCGTCGAAGTCCCGACCAACCTGCCAATCAAGCGTATCGACGAGGACGACGAGGTCTACCGGACCTTCGAAGAAAAGTTCAAGGCGATCATCGAGGAGATCAAGGCTGCCAGCGAACGCAACCAGCCGGTCCTCGTCGGCACGACCTCGATCGAGAAGTCAGAACTGCTCGCCACCATGCTGAGCGACAGCGGCTTCAAGGACTTCAAGGTTCTGAACGCCCGCTACCATGAGCAGGAAGCCTATATCGTCTCCCAGGCCGGTGTTCCCGGTGCCGTGACGATCGCCACCAACATGGCCGGTCGTGGTACCGACATCCAGCTTGGCGGCAATCTCGACATGCGCCTCGAGCACGAACTGGCCGAGATGGAGCCGGGTCCGGAGCGCGATGCGAAGACCGAAGCCATCAAGGCCGAGATCGCGGCCCTCAAGCAGAAGGCGCTCGAAGCCGGCGGCCTCTACGTCATCGCCACCGAGCGCCACGAAAGCCGCCGCATCGACAACCAGCTGCGCGGCCGTTCCGGCCGTCAGGGTGACCCGGGCCGCTCGAAGTTCTATCTGTCGCTCCAGGACGACCTGATGCGCATCTTCGGCTCTGACCGCATGGACAGCATGCTGCAGAAGCTCGGCCTGAAGGATGGCGAAGCCATCGTCCATCCCTGGATCAACAAGGCGCTCGAACGCGCCCAGAAGAAGGTCGAAGCCCGCAACTTCGACATCCGCAAGAACCTCCTGAAGTATGACGACGTCATCAACGACCAGCGCAAGGTGATCTTCGAACAGCGCATCGAGCTGATGGACGCGACGGATGTCTCGACCACCGTGACCGACATGCGCCACGAAGTCATCGAGACCATGGTCGCTATCCATGTTCCGCCTAACGCCTATGCCGAACAGTGGGATGTAAAGGGCCTGAAGGAAAAGGTTGCGACCACGCTCAACCTCGACCTGCCTGTCGATGCCTGGGCGGCGGAAGAAGGCATTGCCGAAGACGACATCTACAACCGCATCATGGAAGCCGCAGACAAGGCCGCCGCAGACAAGGCCGAGCGCTTCGGCGCCGAGCTGATGGCCTATGTCGAACGCTCGGTGGTTCTGCAGACGATCGACAACCTGTGGCGCGAGCACATCGTCAACCTCGACCACCTGCGCTCCGTCGTCGGCTTCCGCGGCTACGCCCAGCGCGATCCGCTGCAGGAATACAAGGCAGAAGCATTCGAACTCTTCCAGGCTCTGCTCGCCAACCTGCGCGATGCCGTGACCATGCAGATGTCGCGCGTCGAACTGGTCCGCGACACGCCGCCAGCCCCAACCCCGCCGCCGGTAATGGAGGGCCATCACCTCGACGCCACCACCGGTGAGGACGATTTCGCCGAAGGCGCCCAGGTGCCGCCGCAGGATCGCAACCCGCAGGATCCCAAGACCTGGGGTGCCATCGGCCGAAACGAAGCCTGCCCCTGCGGCTCGGGCAAGAAGTACAAGCACTGCCACGGCGTGCTCGAGGCTTGATCGCCGGGGCTTTGAGGCTTTCTCAATCTTTCGCCCTTAGCCTCTGAAGAATGAGGGGAACCGCGCCGCCCGGCCCGGTTCCCCTTTTTTTCGTCGGAGGACAGGATGTCGGCTGCGTCAGCGCGGGAACATCATTGGGATTCGCTGCGCGCGTTCCTGATGCTTCTCGGCATCCCCTATCACGCCGCCATGGCCTACAACGCCCGTGTCGTGTGGGACATACAGTCGCCCGACAAGAGCGAGTTCCTCACCTTCGTCAGTGGCATCTTCGTCACCTTCCGCATGCCGGCCTTCTTCATCGTCGCCGGCTACTTCGCCGCCATGTTGCTGGAGCGAAAGCCTCCCGCCCTGTGGCTCCGCAGCCGCCTGACGCGGCTCGGCATTCCCTTCCTGACAGGCCTGGCGCTGCTCGCCCCCTTGCAGATTGCCCTGATCGACCTCAACGGCGCCGTCACGGGTGCCATGCCGATGGCGACCGCACTCGACCGGGCCGCACAGGACGTCACCCATCCCGGCTTCAGCTGGATCATGCATCTCTGGTTCCTGCCGGCGCTGCTGGCCTACAGCACACTGCTTGTCCTCCTATGGCAACCGCTGCGCCAGCCGCCGCTGGCGGGGCTTGTGCAGCGGCTCCACCGCTTCGGCATGATGAGCCCTCGCACGGCAATAGCTGTGCTGACCCTCGTCATCACCGCATGGGAGGTTTGCGTCCACCTCTCGCACCAGGCCATGCTCGCACGCGACGGCGCCCTGCCCTATCTCCTCGCCCACAGCATCGATCCCTATCTCCGCTATCTTCCCTTCTTCTTCATCGGCATCGCCCTGAGAGCGGCCCCAGACCTCCGAAGCGCTTTCGTCTGGCAAAAGGGTTGGGCACTTCCCACACTCGCAGCGATCACGGCCATCGTCGCTTCCCTCCTGCGCGGGCGGGATGCGACAGACCTCGAAATCGCCTACAACGCCGTGGACGGCGCGGCCGCCCTCCTCGTGAGCTTTGTTGTGATCGGCATCGCCCAGCGCTTCTGGAACCGGCCCGACCCGCGCATCGACCGCATCGTCGACGCCGCCTTCAGCATCTACCTGCTGCATCACCCCATCATCTACGCCCTGTCGACCCTCTTCCTTCTGACCAGCTGGCCACCTGTCGAGGAGTTCGCGCTGGTCTGCCTTGCAACCTTCCTGCTCTCCTATGCGGCTCATCGCGCCATCCGCCGTTCCCCGCTGGCACTCTTCCTCTTCAACGGCGTGTCCTTGGCGCGAAAGTCGGGCGACGCCGACAACCCGCAAACCCGCATCACCACACTTCGTTAACCCTGATCTGTCATCACTGGAGCCTGTATCCGACCCAGCGAAAAGTATTGCGTCCTTACCGATGACTGTTTTGGAAACAGCGGAAAAATGGTTGCCCGCAGGCCAACGTCTGGTCCGTACGATGCTGGCCGACGACGCGTCTGCCCAGATGCCCCGGCCGGAGGCCCTCCGCCCATGACCGAGCGCATCTACAACGAGAGCATGAACAGCGACGCCAACCGGCTCGTCGGCAGTCTCGCCGGCGGGACCCCGGCGCCGGTCGCCGAGATGGACGTCGCGGTCGGCCGCCCCGGTCGTCGCCTCAGCGTCTATCCCGGGCAGTCAGGCTACGAGCTTCAGGACGAACTCGAATACCTGACCTATCGCGTCATGGAAGCGAATGTCTTCTTCGCCCCGCGTTTCCTGGCGCCCGCCATGCCGCGGCTGGAGGAGCGCCAGGTCCGCTTCGCCGTCATCCGCGACGAAGACGAGCGCCGCTCGCGCCTGCGCATGCTCTTCCCCTTTTCGGTCGAGAAGCCCGGTTTCTCGGTCGGCCCCTCGATCATCCGCATCTGGGCCAATCCCTTCGGTCCGCTCGGCACGCCTCTGGTCGATGCGGACGGCGCAGCCGAAACGATCGACAACCTGCTCGAAGCGCTGGCCCGACCGGAAGCGCGCCTGCCGGGTCTGCTGGTCATCCCGGATCTCCGCCTCGAAGGCCGTTTCGCCCAGCTCGCCCGCGCCGTGGCGCTCGCCCGCGACCTGCCGCTGACCGTCACCAACGAATACCAGCGCCCCATGCTGCAGAGCTACGAGGACGGCCCGAACTATTTGCAGGCAGCCCTCAACAAGAATCACCTGCGAGAGATGCGCCGCCAGTTCCGGCTGCTCTCCGAACAGGGGTCGGTGACCTACAATGTCGCCCGCCAGCCGGAAGAAATCCGTTTCAGGATGGAGGAATTCCTCGCGCTGGAAGCCAGCGGCTGGAAGGGGCGCAAGCGCTCGGCCATGGTCAACGACCGCCTGCGCGCCGCTTTCGCCCGCGAGGCGATCACCAATCTGGCCGAGGCCGATGCCGTGCGCATCCACACGCTCGACCTAGACGGGCGCGCCATCGCCTCCATGGTGGTCTTCATCATGGCCGGCGAGGCCTATACCTGGAAGACCGCCTTCGACGAGACCTATGCCCGGTTTTCGCCCGGCAAGCTCTTGATGGCCGACCTCACCGAATGGCATCTCGACGACGCCAACATCCAGCGCACCGACAGCTGTGCCGTGCCCGACCATCCGATCATGAGCCGCTTCTGGAAGGAACGCGAAGCCATGGGCACGCTGGTAATGGGCCTGAAGCCCAATACCGACCGCGACGTCCGCCAGGTCGGCGCACAGCTGCACATGTACCGCAACACCCGCAACATCGCCCGCATCCTGCGCGACAAGGTGCTCAACCGCCGCTTCGGCAGCTGATCTCCGGCCTGCCAGTCTGCTAGTCGCTGGCCCCAGTCAGCTCGCCTTGGCGATTTCCTGGTCCCGCAGCAGCCTGCGAATCACCTTGCCGCTCGTCGTCAGCGGTAGTTCCGCCACGAACTCGATCTCGCGCGGATATTCGTGCATCGACAGCCTGTTTTTCACCCAGTCGCGGATCTCGGCTGCGAGCGTCGGCCCCGACTCGAACCCTGCCTGCAGCACGACGAACGCCTTGACGATCTCGGTACGGAGCGCATCCGGTTTGCCGATGACCGCCGCAAGCCGCACTGCCGGATGGCCGATAAGGCAATCCTCGATCTCCGCCGGCCCGATGCGATAACCCGACGACGTGATTACATCGTCGTCGCGGCCGAAGAACTGCACATAGCCGTCCTCGTCCTGCCGACCGAGATCGCCGGTCTTCATCCAGTCGCCGACGAATTTTTCTACAGTCGCCTTTTCTTTGTTCCAGTAGCCGAGGAACATCACCGGGTCCGGCCGCCGGATCGCCACCTGACCCGTCTCACCGACCGGCACTTCGCAGCCCTCGGCGTCGATGATCGCGACCTCATGCCCAGGCACCGCCTTGCCGATGAAGCCGCCCTTCGTCACACCCAGATGTGCCGCCGACGACAGCACGAAATTGCATTCCGTCTGGCCGTAGAATTCATTCGGCACGATGCCGAGCGCCGACTTCACCCATTCATAGGTTTCGCGGCCCAGCGATTCGCCCGCAGAGCCGATGCTGCGCAGCACGAGGTCATAAGCCTCGCGCGGCTTTTCGACCGCCTTCAGCAACCTGAGCGCCGTCGGCGGGATAAAGGCATTGCGCACCTTCATCTCGGCCATGATCCGGAACGCCATATGCGGATCGAATTTCTGCGCCGGCGAGGAAACCACCGGCACGCCAAGCATCAGCGCCGGTAGCAGCGCATTCAGCAGTCCGCCCGCCCAGGCCCAGTCGGACGGCGTCCAGACCTTGTCGCCGGGCTGCGGCAGGTAATCATGCGCCAGCTGAAAACCGGGGATGTGACCGGCCAGCACCCGATGACCGTGCAGCGCGCCCTTTGGCGGCCCTGTTGTGCCGGACGTATAGATCATCAGCGCCGGCATATCCGGGCCGCTCTCCGCGATTTCGAAAACATCCGACTTGCCGTCGATCATCGCATGGAAGCCGACGACATCGGGACCGGCACCATCGATGCAAATCACCTTCTGTAGCGCCGGCAGGCGGGCCCTCAGCGTCTTCAGTCGCCCGAGGCCGAAACCATTGGTCACGATGACCTTGGCACCCGCATCCCGCATCCGGTATTCCAGCGCTTCTTCGCCGAAAAGCAGCGCCAGCGGCAGCGCAATCGCGCCCATCTTGTAAATCGCGACATGCGCGATGACCGTTTCGAAGCATTGCGGGAGAAGGAGCGCCACCCGATCGCCGGGAACGACACCGAGCTCCGTCAATCCATGCGCAAGCGCCGAGGATTGCGCGGCAAGCGCGCCATAGGTCATCGAGAGATGGTCGCCGTCGGCTGAGAAATGTTGAAGGCAGATGCGCTCGGGCGCCTTGGCGGCCCAGTCGTCCGACACCACCCGCCCGATGTTGAAATCGGCGGGGATCTCCCAACGGAAATCGCGGCGAAGTGCCTCGAATGTGTCGCGCGGCTCAAGCAGCATGGCTGAGTATCCGGATCGTCATGCTGTCTCTGCTAACATTCATCTCGCAGATGCACAATAACGGGCTGGATTGAGCGTTAATCACGGGCAAATCTGCCGCCTTGTAGGAAGAAGACTGCAACGGATGGGACACAACGTCCGGATCGGGATCTGGTCGGCAGAGCAAGCAAGGCGAACCATACCGCCGGCTAATATCAGCCCTTGTTCTGGGTCGCTTCCGCACGCATCAGCGCAACGAGCGCTTTCAATTCGCCGCCGCGCACCATCTGCGCCGGCGTGCGACCGCCGAAGGCTTCGAGATGCTGGCTGCGATACCATTTCTCGGCCGTCTCCTTCGAGCCGAGTCGCTTCATTGCGAGTGCCAGAACCAGCGTCTTGGCATCCGCCGGCGAAACCGTGCCCGCCTCGATCGCCGCATCGACGCGGGCGACCTGCGACTGGACCGACTGCTGCTTCAGCTTCTGCCGCATGGCCGCCACCTGCGGCGCGACCGGTGCCACGATATTGACCTTGGCCTTGCCATCCACGGCAGCGGCTGGGCTCGCAAGCACAGGTGCCGCAGCCTTTGCCTTGCGCTGGCCCTTGGCAGCAACAGGCTGGGCTGGAGCCTTCGGCAACAGCGCCGCATCCACGACAACCTGCTTGACGGGCTGGGGAATGCGGATCTTCTTGGCCGAGCTTGTCATGCGTCTTGCTTTCCATGGCTGTGAAATCGCCCCGACGACAGGCCGGGTCGCCCCACACGACTGCGCATGCGGATCGATCTTTCCCTAGCATTCCGGGAGAGACGCTTCAACACGCCAGGCAATTACCTCCGGCTGTTACAGCCACGGTCACACGGTCCCAAATCATGACAGAAAGCACAAGTCACACCCTTGCAAGCTCGCCGCACCCCATGGTAAGTCGCGCTTGTCCAGACCGTGCCCCATTGGCGGAACTGGTAGACGCGCTCGACTCAAAATCGAGTTCCGAAAGGAGTGCTGGTTCGATTCCGGCATGGGGCACCATTTTCCAACAAAATCTTTCCGATTCGACGGGATTGTGTGGCAAGCGTGATTGCCAGCCGACTCAACGAGCAACTCATTGCTCCTCTCGGGTTGATAGGATGTTCAGCATGCCCTACCCTTCGATACTTAAGGGATAAATTCGCGGCAGGCTCGCAGATGAGCTGCACCGCAGGGCCGGGATCATTTATGGAGCGATATGCACCTGGCAAAGCCCAGAAATTCGTCGTCATGGCCATTGTGGTGGCGTGGGTAGGCTTCATCGCGTTGGCGTCATCCTGGGCGTTTCAATCTTATCACGCGACTGTCAAAGCGGCGGAAGACCGCGTCTCGACGTCCAGCCTTGTCGTCGCCACGCATGCGAAATGGATCTATGAGTTCGGAGCCCAGGCAACGGGGCGGCTCGTTGATCTCGTTGAAAGCGGGCGCGCACCGTCGCGGGTTGGCGCGGTACAAGACATCCGCAGTGCCCTGCGGGGCCTGCCTGGAGCAGTCCAGGCCTATGTGGTCGCCGCCGACGGAAAGACGCTTTACTCCACCGACCCCGGTCTGAAGCCAATCGACATCCGTGATCGCGAATACTTCAAGGCGCTCGAGGCAGGCCGTGAGGACTACGTCTCCTCCCTCCTGATCAGCCGCCTCGGCGGTGACCAGATATTCGTCTTCAGCCGTCGGTTCCAAGAGGCGGGGGTCTTTGCGGGTGTGGTCACCGTGTCGCTCTCGACAGAGCTGATGAAGCCGATCTGGGAAGCCGTCAATCTCGGTGGAAATTTCGCGGTCAGCTTCATCCGAGACGATGGACAATTGGTTGCGCGCTACCCCAAGCCCGAAGCCGGCCTCGATATGAGCGGCTACGTCCTCTTTACGGATCACCTCAAGCGTGCACCGACCGGCACATACATCGCTGAGGCGTCACCGCTCGATGGCGTGCAGCGGATCGTCGGCTACAGAAAGGTCGAAGGCACGCCCTTCATTGCCGTCGCTGCAGCGGACTTGGGTCTGCTCATGCGGCCTTTCTGGCACAACATCGAGATTTTGTTGGTTGTAACGGCTCTCGCCTGCCTCGGTTCGATAGGAGCGGCATTTCGGATCAGGAGTCTCCTCCGCATCCAAGATGCTCAGGCAACAGCACTCCAAGACGCCTTGGACAAGAACGAACTGCTGCTGCGAGAAATCCATCACCGGGTGAAGAACAATCTGCAGTCCGTCATGTCCCTGATCCGCATTCATCTGAAGCCGGGAGAACAGTCGCAGGCGCTGACGGACCGCATCAAGGCCATGGTCGCGGTCCATGAACTCATCTATCAGCACGATGCCTATGCGGCCTTGGACGCTGCCCAACTGGTCCGCCGCGTCACGGAAAACGTGATCGGAGCCTATGGCAGCGGCGTGCATGTCGACTTCGACCTTGCCCCCTTATGCGTGTCGAATGACCGCGCAACCGCCCTCGCCCTCCTCGTCAACGAGGTCGTCAGCAACAGTCTCAAATATGCATTCGAGACCCAGGCAAGCGGCAGGATCACGATCAGCCTCCACAAGGAAGAGACGGAGGACATGGCAGCGCTCACGATAGCGGACGACGGCATCGGCTTCGACTCGGCGACTGCATCGAGAGGCACCGGAACGAAACTGATGGAAGGCTCTCTTCGGCAACTCGACGGCAGCTATACGCTGGATGGCAGCGATGGAACCCGTTTTTCGGCGCGGTTGAAGTTGCTTTAGGCCAGGTTCTGACCTGCATCCGGCGAGCCCGGTTTTCAGACCTCTACCGCAAAGCCACTCGATGACACGCGAGACCTGTGAAGCGGGCGACCAATGCGTTGCATCACGCAGACTTGCATGGCTCGCCCAGGTCGCTGGTGATTTACACGCCTTCGCAAACGCAATAGAAACCCGCCTGTCCGGCGCTCGTGCCGGCGACGTCGAAATCAGCTGCAGGCCCTATCCGATGCTCGCAATTCTCAATCGCAACCCCGACCGTTCCGCGGCCGTTCTCGTCACCTTCGGCATGGCGATCGTCGTCGGCTCGGCTCTGGGCTTCGAGCACATCGGCGGCTATATCCCTTGCGCGCTCTGCCTGATGCAGCGCAATCCCTATTACATCGGCATCGGCGTCGGCTTTCTCGCCGTCCTGTCCGCCGTCTTCCGCCTGCCGCCTGTCGTCACCAAGGTCCTCTTGATCGCGGTCGCCCTGCTGATGATAACGGGGATGGGTCTCGGCATCTATCATTCCGGCGTCGAGTGGAAATTCTGGGAAGGTCCCGCGACCTGCACGATCGGTGCAACGGGGAGCGAAACGCCGGTCAATGTGCTGGATGCGCTTAACGCCACCAAGGCACCCTCCTGCACCGAGGCGACGCTGCGCGTGCTCGGTCTTTCCTTCGCCGGCTGGAACGTGCTGACGAGTGCCGCACTTGCGGCCATCGCGCTCTGGGGCGCACTGCGCAAGCCCACCGTCTGAGGCGGGAGCGGCTGCCCTTAAAAGGCGCCGCCAAAGGAGCTCAAGCTGCGGCCTTAGGGCTGCAGTTCGGTATCCCAGTAGAGATAGTCCACCCAGCTTTCATGCAGGTAGTTCGGCGGGAAGAGCCGGCCATTGTTGTGCAGGTCCTGCACCGTCGGCCGGTAGGGCCTTTGATGCGGCACCATGCCGGCCTGCTTGGGGAGCTTCGATCCCTTGCGCAGGTTGCAGGGCGAACAGGCCGCGACGACATTGTCCCATGTCGTCTCGCCGCCATGGGCGCGCGGGATGACATGGTCGAAGGTCAGGTCGTCGGGCGAGCCGCAATACTGGCATTCGAACTTGTCGCGCAGGAAGACATTGAAGCGGGTGAAGGCCGGGTTCCGCGTCGGCTGAACATAGGTCTTGAGGCTGACCACGCTCGGCAGTCGCATCGAGAAACTCGGCGAGCAGACGGAGTGTTCATACTCGGCGATGATGTTCACACGGTCGAGGAAGACCGCCTTGATCGCGTCCTGCCAGGACCAGAGCGACAAGGGATAATAACTCAGTGGCCGGTAGTCGGCATTCAGAACGAGCGCCGGCAGGGCCTGGGGAGAAACTGCAATCGTCAAGGCTAACTCCTGATCGATTCGGCATCTGCCTTTCTATATTAGGTCCGTTGTTACAGCATTGTGAAGCCTGAATCTTTCAGCCGCCTTGCGACCTCTCGGCGCGCCCCTCAGCGGGGCAACGCGACGCGGCCCGTGATGCGCGCATAATGGGCCCAGAACAGCCTTGCTGCGACCGAGCGCACGGGTGTCCAGGCCTCTGCAAGCTCGGCCACCTGCTCCGGCAAGGGCCGCTCACCGGCAAAGAAAACATCGCCGACGGAGATCCTGAGCGCCACGTCCCCGACTGGGAAAATGTCCGGATGGCCGCCGCAGAACATCAGATAGACCTCGGCCGTCCACGGGCCGACGCCCTTCAGGCCCGTCAGCGCTGCGATCGCGGCCTCCGCCGGCATCTCGGTCAGTTCGTCGAGGCGGAAGGGCCCGCCGAGATCGGCCTTGGCGGCGGCTTCGAGCGCCTGCGCCTTGCCCCGCGACAGGCCGAAGGTGCCGATGAGTTCTGGCCCGAGCGCCAGATAGTCCTCCGCCAGTGGCCGATTGCCCAGGACCGCCGTCATCCGCCGCCAGATCGCGTCGGCACTGGCCCGCGACACCATCTGCGAAACGATGATCGAGGCGAGCCCCGCAAAGCCGGGTGCCGAGAGCCGTAGGGGCAGCGGGCTGCACACCTCGGCGATCGGACAGAGCCTGGGATCGCGTGTCAGCAAAAGGGAAAGCCCCGCAGCGAGATCGGCCTCGCATCGGATCGTTGTCAAACCCGTCCCCTTTTCCTCATTCCACTCTCATGCGAAGGAAAAGCATGACAGAACCCTCTCGTCAAACCGTGGGCCAAGATGCCCCCGTCTTTCGTTTCGCCCCGAGCCCCAACGGGCGGCTGCATCTCGGCCATGCGCTCTCGGCTCTCCTGAACGCCGATATGGCCGAAAAAACGGGCGGCCGCCTTCTGCTGCGCATCGAGGACATCGACCTCACCCGCTGCACGCCTGAACTCGAACAGGCTGTTTTCGACGATCTCGCCTGGCTGGGCATACCCTTCGAAAAGCCCGTGCGTCGCCAATCCGAGCATTTTCCGCTCTACCGGGAAGCACTCGACAGATTGCAGGCCATGGGCCTCGTCTATCCTGCCTTCCTTACCCGAGGCGAAGTCAAGGCTCGCGTCTCGGAGTATGAGCGCGAGGGCGGAATCTGGCCGCGAGATTCGGATGGCGCGCCGCTTTACCCGACGGAGGAGCGCATGCTGTCGGATGCCGAACGGGCCGAAAAACTGGCGACGGCCGAACGCTACGCCTGGCGGCTCGACATCGGGAAGGCGCTTGCTGCAGCTGGCCATCCGCTGTCCTGGCGGGAAACCGGCGATGGCGCACAGGGCGAAATATCCGCCGATCCTGCAGCCTGGGGCGATGTCGTGCTCTGGCGCTCGGATGCGCCGGCAAGCTATCACCTCGCTGTCACCGTCGACGATGCGGCGCAAGGGGTAACCAACGTGGTGCGCGGCCTCGACCTCTTCCATGCAACCTCGGTCCACCGCCTGCTGCAGGCTCTTCTCGGCCTGCCGCAGCCCGTCTACCACCATCATCGCCTGGTCCTTGGACTCGACGATCGAAAGCTGTCGAAGAGCCTCGGCGACACGGCGCTTTCAGCGTTGAGGGCCGAGGGGAAAACGCCCTCAGATATTCGCGCCATGGTCGGGGTTTGAGATCCCGCCATCCGGCACGCCCTTCACCGGCACAACCTGGAACTTCATCAGTGCCGCATTGAATTCTGCCCCGATGATGAAGATCGCGCCGACCATGTAGAGAAAGACCAGCACGATCATGATGGAGGCGAGACCGGCATAGGTCGCTGCGTAATCGGCGAAGGTACCAATGTAATAGGCGAAGACGAGGGCGCCAATGAGCCAGAGTACCAGGGTCAAGAATACGCCCGGCAGGACGTCGATCACCCGCCGACGACCATCCGGCAGGCCGAGATGAAACACCATAAGGCCGATCACCAGAAAGACGACCGTTCCGTAGACCCGCCAGTTGGCGATGGTGAGGAGAAAATCCTTGAGCAGCGGAAAATAGCGCTCGGCAAAGGCGAGCGCCACCGGCACGGCGACCAGGAGTGCGCTGATGATGGCAAGCACGATGACCGCCCCGAGCACGAAACCGAAACTGACCAGCCGGGTGATGTACCAGGGGCGTGTTTCGACGACGCGGTAGGCCCGGTTGAGCGAGATCCTGAGTGCTTCGACACCATTGGAGGCGAAGTAAGCGGCGGCCAGCACCGAGATTGTCAACAGCCCCCCGCGCGGGATGGTCAGCACTTGCACCACCTGATCCGACAGCGGCTTGGCGATGGTTTCCGGCCAGGTGTCGAAGATCAGATGCACTGCCGTTTCCGCAAACTGGTCGGCGCCGAGAAAGCTCGCCAGTGCCGTACCGAAGATCAGGAAGGGAAACAGCGCTAGGATCGCCGACAGCGCCACATGGCTTGCCATGGCCCAGCCGTCATCCAGCGTAAAATGCCAGAGGGCGTCGAACGTGACCTTGTAAAGCCTGCGAAAGAATGACGGCATCCAGTCTCCTGTGACGAGCAAGTTCGATTGTAAGCTGCGGGCGAATATGGGAAACCCATCCCCGTTTGTACAGGAACGACGAGGTCGAAGGTGAAAAGCATCATCGTCACGGGCTGCTCGTCCGGCATCGGAGCCTATTGCGCCCAGGCGTTGAAGCGCGACGGCTGGCGGGTTTTTGCGACGGTACGCAAGGTGGAGGATCTGGCGCCCCTGACCGGGCAGGACATCGAAGCACTGGTCATGGACTACACCGATCCTGCCAGCATCGAGGCCCTCGTCGCGACCGTCTTTGAGCGCACGGGCGGAAGGCTCGATGCCCTATTCAACAACGGCGCCTACGGCCAGCCGGGCGCGGTTGAGGACCTGCCGACGGAAGCCTTGCGCGCCCAGTTCGAGACCAATTTCTTCGGCTGGCATGACCTCACCCGCCGGGTGATCCCGGCAATGCGGGCTGAAGGGCAGGGCCGGATCGTGCAATGCTCCTCGATCCTCGGCATCATCCCCTATCGCTGGCGCGGCGCCTACACGGCGTCGAAGTTTGCGCTGGAAGGCCTGTCGCTGACGATGCGGATGGAGCTGGAGGGCTCTGGCGTGCAGGTGAGCCTGATCGAGCCCGGCCCGATCGAGAGCCGCTTCACCGCCAATGCGCTCCACCATATCCGCGAGGCGATCGACCTCGAAAACTCCGTTCATGCCGAAGACTATCGCCGTCAGCTGGCGCGACTTGATGGCACAGGCCCAGTAAACCGCCACAAACTGGGGCCGGATGCGGTCTACAAAGTCCTCACCCACGCCTTGACCGCCCGGCGTGCCCGCCCACATTATCTCGTGACCAAGCCGGCGAAACAGGGGGCCCTGCTCAAGCGCTGGCTGCCGGCCGACCTCTTCTATCGATTGATGCGCTCGCTGGACTGACCGGCGACGAACAAAGGCTCTTCCATCGCAATGTCCACATTCACCTATGTCCTCGCCATCATCGTCATGGGGCTTGTCGCCCTTGTCCTCGTGAGAGGCCTTTTCAACATGCTGAAGGGCGGCGACGGCAACAAGTCGAACAAGCTGATGCAGGCGCGCATCGTGCTACAGGCAATCGCGATTGCACTGATCATGCTCACACTCTGGCTGACCGGCGGGGGACGCTGAAACCATGGTCAGGCTCAACAAGATCTACACCCGTACCGGCGATGACGGGACCACGGCATTGGTCACCGGCCCGCGCCGCCTGAAGCACGACCTGCGCGTCGACGCCTATGGCACCATCGACGAGACCAATTCGGCAATCGGCATCGCCCGGCTCCATACGGCTGAGATGCCGGAGCTCGATGCCATGCTGATGCGCATCCAGAACGACCTCTTCGACCTCGGCGCCGATCTTGCCGCCCCGGAAACCGGCGAAGTCTTGTCCTACGAGCCGCTCCGCGTCATCGAAGCCCAGGTCGACCGGATCGAGAAGGAGATCGACCAGCTGAATGCTGATCTGGACCCGCTCAAATCCTTCATCCTGCCCGGTGGAACCCCCGCCGCCGCCTATCTGCATCTCGCCCGAACCACCTCGCGCCGGGCTGAGCGCATCATGGTCGAACTGTCGCGTTTCGACGGCGAAGAAGTCGGCGAGCCGGCTCTGAAATATGTGAACCGGTTGTCGGATTTTCTCTTCGTTGCGGCCCGCCATGCGAATGATGGCGGCAGGGCGGATATTCTGTGGGTGCCGGGAAAGAATAGGTAGGCGGCTAACGTCTTGCGCGGAGGCCATCTCCCCCCTTGCGGGGGAGAACGGAAAATCGAAGGCTTAGGCGAGCGCAAGCCGCCTAAACTTCTGATTTTCCAAGAGAGGGGCTCGGTTCTGTGGGTGTAAAGCTCACTGAGCCCCCCTCTTGCGAAATCTGAGGTT
>UCMW01000012.1:42273-42412 GCA_900473745.1 Hyphomicrobiales bacterium
CTCCCCCGCAAGGGGGGAGATAGGCCGCCGCATGCTTCGCCACCGGTTGGATCTTCATCCTCCGGGTAGTCTCATGCTTGTCTCGGACGAGGCGCCAGAAGCAACCTGTCTAAGTAGTTTATGTGGCTCCTTCCGGCGC
>UCMW01000014.1 GCA_900473745.1 Hyphomicrobiales bacterium
AAGCGTCGCCTTGATCTCGGACACTGCCTCAGATTCCATCTGGCCTACGGTTGCGACCTCTCCATCGGTGATCTTCCAAAGGCGGAAGGGGCCGGTGATGTCGCCGTACTGGTCGAAGCTCACAGGGCCGATGACGCCTTCATATTTGATTGGTTTGCCGTCCTTGAGCAGGCCGAGCGCCTTTTCGAATTCGGCCTTGCCGGCGTAGATCGGGGTGCCTCCGGGTGCTGTGACTTCCGAAATCGCCGTCTTGATCGCGTCCTTGTCGGCCTTGCCAGCCTTGGCGATGGCGAGAGCGACGATGGCACCGGCATCGTAGGATCGATCGGCTGCCGGGGCTGATGGTTCAATGCCACCGGAGAATTCGGCGTAGTTCGCGTTGAAGTATTCGGTGGAGGCCGTCGGTGTGGTTCCCGACGAAGTGCCATAGGCCTCGTTCAGATATTGTGGGCCCACACTGGCAATGAAATCCTTGGAGTTCATGCCGTCGTTGAACAGGAATCTCTGCACGCCGCCGCCGGAAATCCAGGCACGGGCGATGGTTGCGCCGTCGACCGGCGTTGATACGAGGTAAAGCGCATCCGGTTCGCCTTCCATGGCAACCGAGGCTTCGGACGAATAGCTCGCCTGTTTCTCATTGTACGGTGTCGTTGAGGTGATAGCTCCGCCGAGCTTGGTGTAGGCGGCGGTGAACTCCTGCATCAGATTGTTGCCGAAATCGTTGTTGACGTGGATGATGGCGATCTTCTTCATGCCCTGGTCGAGCGCGTATTTGGCTGCCGCCGTTCCCTGCAATGCATCAGACGTGATGGTGCGGAAGAAGACACCATTGGTCTTGCCTTCGCGGCCGAGTGCCGTCAGCGTCGGGGACGATGATGCCGGAGACACCTGGACGACACCGGCCGGCGCCGTGACCGAGGTCAGGATCGGGATCGAGACCGAGGAAATGATCCCGCCGATGATAACCGGTACCTTCTTGATGTTGACGAGCTGTGTTGCCTGATCGACGGCCACATTGCCCTGGCTCTGGCTGTCACGCGTGTCCATGACCAGCTTGCAGCCGCCGACGCCGCCCGCCTCGTTGAAGTCACGGAAGGCCATTTCGACAGATTTCGCACCGGCCTTGCCATATTCGCCGGCAGGGCCGGTCAGTTCCATGACGACGCCGACGGTGATGTCGCATCCCTGCGCAAAGGCCGGCGCTGCACCGACAGCAAAACCCGCAAGCATCGTTGAGGCCAGAACCAGGCGTTTCATCTGATTTCCCTTTTTCATGTCATTCCCCTTTGTTGAGATTATATTTCATGATGCTGCCGTGACGCCCGGTGCGGTCGCGCTCGAGCGTATAGACATCGCCTTCCAACTCGTGTGCTCCGGCCATGGTGGCCTCGATTTCCGCAAGGTCGACGTTTGAGAGGACGACATTGGAGATGGCGAGGTTGGAGGCGAGGTGATCGCGATTGCGTGCGCCGACAATGACCGCGGTGACACCGGGCCGACGGAGCATGGCGGCGCTGGCAATCGTTGCGATGTCGGTTGTATGGCGGTCCGCCACCTTGCGAAGCGTCTCAAGCAGTGCCTGGAAAAGATCCCAGCCTCCGAGATCGTCGATGATCAGCTTGTACTTGGTCAGCGAGCGGTTCTCGAGCGGATGCTCCGGTTCGGCCTTGCCCAGCCAGCGGTCGGAGAGGAAACCGCCGGCGACCGTGCCATAGCAGAACAGCGCGAAGTCGTGGCGGGCTGCGAGTTCGACCATCCGCTTTTCCGGGCGCCAATCGAGCAACGAATATTGCAGCTGCAGCGAGGTCAGCGGGATCCCGCCATCGAGGATCGCCGTGACATGGTCGCTGTCGAAATTCGTGGCACTGATCTTGTCGATCCGCCCATCTTGCTGGAGCTCCTTCAGCCAGCCGAGCGTGTCGAGCCAGGCCGGCATCTCGTAGTCCCACCAGTGAAACTGGACGAGATCCAGGCGCTCCATGGCGAGCCGCTTGCGCGACGTGTCAATCACGCCTTCCACATAGGCCTTGGTGATCGTCGGCAGGACGCCGAGATCGGGCACGAACTTGGTATGGACGCGAATGCGATCGAGTGCTGACTGCCCACGGAGATCGCGATAACGCAGCCGGAAACGCCCGATCAGATCTTCCACGCCAGTGTAAATGTCAGCGCAGTCGAAGGTGGTGATGCCGGCATCAGCAAAGGCCAGCATGTCTTCGATGGCCGTCTCCTCATCAATGGCGCCATGGCCACCGGCAAGCTGCCATCCGCCGCGAATGACGCGGGAGATTTCGTAACCGGGGGCGATGGAGATGCGCTGCATGTTACTCTTTTCCTTCGAGGGGCACGGCTGTCGTGGCGGCATGGCTGAAACGGCGAAGGCCGGTGCGCCGAATTCGCAATCGGGTGGAGCAGTTCGGATCCGGACAGGCGATGTCCGCATCCGTGGTCATCCAGTCATGCGCATGGGTCGGGCGCTGCTTGGCGGCGAGAAGGGGAAGCACGGAGGCGAGGGAGTAGATCGACAGTCCCTGTCCCGGCGGAAGATAGAGCATCTCACCCTGAAGCTCGAAATAGTCGCCGGGCTTGGCGCCGCAGTAGACGGCGCCATTTTCAGGGATCACCACCTCGACACGCAGGTCAAAGAGCTCGAATGTGTCGTCTGTGCCGCTCATCGATGCCTTCCCTCACGCCGCTTCTTCGCCGGCGTCGAGACGCCCTCGCACGAGATCGAACGAGCGGCCGATGTCATTGGAAAGCGCGTTGACCGCGGCCTCTTCATCGCGCGCTTCAAGGGCTTCGATGAGTGTCCAATGGTGGTTCGTTGCGGCAAGGCCGCCTTGTTCGTCGTGGATATGGGCGGCGGCGCGGACCACCGGACCAGACTGAAGCCAGAGGCTTTCGACCATCGGGATCAACACATGCGAGGAGGCGGCGCGATAGATATGAAAATGGAAGCGATGGTTGATTTCAGAGGTGACCGGGCCGACGTCCTGGCCATGGCGCTCGAAAGCCGCCTCGCAATCCCGGTTGATCTGTTTGAGGCTTTCGATGTCTTCCGCCGTCAGTCGATGACAAGCGAGCGCCACCAGACGCCCCTCGATCAGGATGCGGGCACGTTCCAGGTCGTCGAGGCGGTCGCGGGTGATCAGCGGCACGCGCACGGAGCGATTGGGCAGGGCTTCCAGCGCCTGTTCGGAGACGAGCCGGCCCAGTGCTTCCCGCACCGGCATGGTACTCGTCTTCAGGCGATCTGCCATGTCGACGATCCGCAGGATGTCGCCTGCGGCGAAGCCGCCATTGATCAATGTTCGGCGCAGCTGGTCATAGACGCGGTCCTGCAAAGTCTCTCGACCGACAGGCGTGAGGAAGTCGTCCGATTGGCCAATCGTGTCCGCCATCCCGCCTCCAAGCCTCCCGGAAATATCGGTTGATTTTCGCGTCCGCGTAAAGTTTGATCAAACATCACGGATCAAATCAAGGCTCATTTTTGAAGATGGCTGCCGCGCATTCCCAACCATCACTGTCGTTTCAGAGTGCCGCAGCACCGCCTGCCATCGAAGCACAGCATCTGACGAAGCGTTTCGATGGGCTGACCGTGGTCTCCGACATGTCGCTTCAGCTCGCACGGGGCGAGATCCTGGGCCTGATCGGCCCGAATGGTGCGGGTAAGACCACCATGTTCAATCTGCTGGCGGGCAGCCTCAAGCCCAGTTCTGGCAAGATCTGGGTCGAGGGGCGTGAAGTCTCGAACCAGGCGCCGGAGCAGCGCATCGTCCATGGGGTCGCACGGACCTTTCAGATCCCGCGCCCTTTCCTGGAAATGAGCGTGCTCGAGAACCTGCTGGTCGGCGCGCAAAAGCAGACAGGCGAGCGGCTGTTTGCCAATTTCCTCAAAGCTGGTCAGGTGCGCCGCGAAGAGAAGGCCGCACTTGAGAAAGCGCATGCGATCCTGGAGTTTGTCACGCTGTCGCGGCTGGCCCACGAACCCGCTCGCGTGCTTTCGGGCGGGCAGCGCAAGCTTCTGGAACTCGCGCGCGTGCTCATGGCCGACCCGCAGGTGATCTTGCTCGATGAGCCGGCCGCAGGGGTGAACCCGGCTTTGCTCGAAGTGATCATGGAGCGGGTGGTGGCGTTGAACGCGGAGGGTAAGTCCATTCTCCTCATCGAACACAACATGGACATGGTATCGAGGCTGTGCTCCCGCGTCGTGGCCATGGCGCTCGGCAAGCTGCTTGCGGAGGGAGCGCCGGCTGATGTGGCCGCTGATCCTGCTGTCATCGAAGCCTATCTTGGCGGTGGTACATGATCGATCCGGTTCTCAACACCTCGGCTCTGGTTGCGGGCTACGAGCCGGACCTTCCCATCGTTCGCGGCGTCGATTTTTCCGTCGCACAAGGCGAACTCGTCATCCTCCTGGGTCCGAACGGCGCTGGCAAATCCACCTTCGTCAAGGCGATTGCCGGCATGGTGCCGGTGCATTCGGGTCGAGTTCATCTTGCCGGTCGCGACATCACGGATGTCGCTCCGCATCGCAAACTGGCCGAAGGTCTGGCCTTCGTGCCACAGACGGAGAATGTCTTTGCCAGCATGAGCATTCTGGAAAACCTCCAGATCGCCGTGGCTCTGCTGCCGAAATCGCAACGCAACCTCGCCATCGAGACGATGCTGACCCGCTTTCCGGATCTCGCCGTCAAGCCGAAGCGCCTGGCCGGCGCGCTCTCCGGCGGGCAGCGGCAGATGCTGGCAGTGGCGCGCGCCCTTGCCCTCAATCCGCCGGTACTGATCCTCGACGAACCATCCGCCGGCCTTTCGCCAAAGATCGTCGGCGAGGTCTTTTCCATGCTCAAGCGCATCAATGGCGAGGGCGTGACGATCGTGCTGGTCGAGCAGAACGTCAAGGCGGCCATGGCGATTGCCGACCGCGCCGTCATTCTGGCTGAAGGGCAGATCCGCCACGAGGGGACGCCTGCCGATCTCGCCGATGATCCACTCATCGGAAAGATCTATCTCGGCACAACCGGGCGCGCAGCCAATGAGGTTGCGCCATGAACCCACAGTTCCTGATGGATGGACTGATTGCTGGCGCGATCATTGGCCTCGGCGCGGTCGGCGTGACGCTCACCTATTCGATCCTGCGCTTTTCCAATTTTGCGCATGGCGAGCTACTTTCCTGGGGTGCCTATCTCGCACTCGGCATCAGCAGTGCGCTTGGCGTATTGACAGCAGGGCTGACCACGCCGATTGGGCCATTCTCCTTCGGTTGGTCGCTTCCGATTGCAGCGGTGCTCGCTATCGCATTGACGGGGTTCCTGGCGCTTGCCGTCGATGCCGCGCTGTTTTCCAGCTTCCGCCGACGCGGCAGCGCCATCATCATCATGGTCATGGCAAGCTTCGGTGCGTCGCTTGCGCTGCGCAGCCTGCTCGAATTCCTGTTCACCTCGAAGCCCGCCTATTTCAGTCAGGCGCTGCAGATTGCCATGAAGCTGGGGCTGGGTCTCAGAGCCACGCCCGACCAGTTGGCCATGCTGGCTGTCGCGCTGGTCTCCGTGATCATCGTTCATCTCGTCATGACGCGCACGGATATCGGCCGGGCCATGCGCGCAGTCAGCGAAAACCCAGGCCTTGCCGGTATCGCCGGTATCGATGTCCGCCGCGTCATCCGAACCGCCTGGTTTCTGGGGGCCGCGCTCGGCTGCATCGCCGGCATCATGAGCGGCCTGATCATCCAGATCCGTCCCTATCTCGGGCATGACCTTCTGCTGCCCCTCTTTGCGGCCGCCATTCTCGGCGGTATCGGTTCGGTGCCGGGCGCCATGATTGCCGGCCTGTTCATCGGCCTTTCGGAAGCTTTCACGGTCCAGCTCATCGGGGCCGAATGGCGGGCGGCGGTGTCGTTTGCCATCCTGATTGCGGTTCTTCTCGTCCGCCCCCGCGGCCTGTTCGGAAAAGCGACATGAGCATCGATCTTATCGCCTATGGCGCCTTCTTCCTCACCATGGCCTTCACCTATGCGATCATCTGCCTGGGGCTGAATGTTCAATGGGGCATGACGGGACTGTTCAATGTCGGCATCGCCGCATTCGTCGCGGTCGGTGCCTACACCTCGGCGATCCTGGCGACGCCGGACACGGCAGAGCGCTTCGGCGGCTTCGGCATGCCGATTGCCGTTGGGTGGCTGGGGGCTGCGATCGTCTCAGGCGCGCTGTCCTGGGCTGTCGGCGCGCTGACGATCCGGCTCAGATCCGACTACCTTGCTATCGCGACCTTTGGCGTCGCCGTCACCGTCCAGCTCTGCATGCTCAACCTGCAAAGCGTGACCGGCGGGGCCTTCGGAATCGGCTTCATTCCGCGCCCTTTCGCTGATCTGCAGGGCAATGCGCTGCTGTTCAGTCTCGCCAATTGCGCTCTCATGGGCCTTGTCGTGCTGGTCCTCTATCTCGGGCTGCAGCATCTGTCGCGCAGCCCATGGGGCCGCGTCTTGCGCGCGATTCGCGAAGATGAAGTGGCCGCCCAGGCGCTTGGCAAACGGCCTGTCCGCTTTCGCTTGCAGGCCTTCACCGTCGGTGGCGCCATCATGGGCCTTGCCGGAGCCGCCCAGGCACATTTCATCGGCTTTATCGCGCCCGACAACTATATGCCGGTCCTCACCTTCCAGGTCTGGGCCATGTTGATCGTCGGCGGTTCAGGCAACAATCGCGGAGCCATTGCCGGCGCCATTCTCGTCTGGGGGCTCTGGGCTCTCACGGCGGCCGCCGTCTCCGCCTTTGTACCGCCCGAGGAACAGGCGCGGGCCGCCGCCTTGCAGATCGTCGCGATCGGCGTTGGGCTCTGCCTCATGCTCCTGCTGCGCCCGCGCGGTCTGTTCGGCGAGGTGAGCCCGCTTGCGCGTCTGAGCCGCAACAAACAATCCTGACCATCGAGGAATGATCTCCGTGTCCCAGCATCCCGAACGCATCAAGCTCACCCCGGACCTGTCGATCAGCCGCCTCGTCTGCGGCCTCTGGCAGGTTGCCGATATCGAAAAGAATGGTGACACAGTCGATCCGGAGCAGGGGGCCGATGCCCTTCAGGCCTATGCGGAGGCCGGGTTCGACAGTTTCGACATGGCCGATCATTACGGGTCGGCGGAGATCATCACCGGCCATCTCCTGAAGCGCTATGCCGCTGGCGAGAAGCGACCGGTGGCATTCACCAAATGGTGCCCTGAGCCTGGTCCGATGAGCCGCGATGTGGTGCGCCGGGGAGTGGAGGACAGGCTTGTCCGCCTTGGCGTCGACAAGGTCGATCTTCTGCAGTTCCATTGGTGGACCTTTGAACACCCGGCCTGGCTCGATGCCCTGCATGAAATGCAGGCGATGAAGGAGGAGGGCCTGATCGGCGCTCTCGGCCTCACCAATTTCGATGCAGCCCATCTCAATCTTGCACTGTCAGACGGGATCGAGATTGCCAGCAATCAGGTCTCTTTCTCCTTGATCGACAGGCGCGCTGCTGGCGATTTGTCCTCCCTTTGCCTCAAGCGTGGTGTGAAGCTTCTGGCCTATGGCACGCTCTGCGGCGGCTTCCTGTCGGAGAAGTGGCTTGGCCAGCCGGAGCCCGCGTCGATCCCCGACTGGAGCCGCTCCAAATATAAGCGCTTCATAGATACCGCCGGCGGATGGAGCGTCTATCAGGGTATTCTCCGGGCGGCATCCACCATCGCCCGCAAGCACGGGGTCTCGATTTCGAATGTGGCGAGCCGCTGGGTCCTTGAACATCCGGCCGTTGCGGCCACCATCATTGGAGCAAGACTGGGTGAAAACGAGCATCGCAACGACAATCTGAAGGTTTTTACCTTTGAACTGGATGCGGATGATCAGGCTCTGATCGAAAGCGCCTTTTCAGAGAGCACACCCATTCCGGGCGATTGCGGTGATGAGTATCGCAAGCCGCCCTTCCTGACGGCATCTGGCGACCTCAGTCATCACCTCGATGCGATCCCGTCCGTCTACACGGCGGTTTCGGTGCCGGGGCGCGAGGATCGCATGCGGGTTTCCTCTAGCAGCATCTGGGAACCGCTGGCCGGTTACAGCCGGGCTGTGCGGATCGGTGACCGTATCCTGGTATCGGGCACGACAGCGACCCACGGTACCGATCGTTGCGCGGCGCCTGGCGACCCCGGAGCTCAGGCGACCTATATTCTCGATAAGATTGCCGCTTCCATCTCCGCGCTGGGCGGACGCATGGAGGATGTGATCCGCACACGTGTCTATCTCAAGGATGCAGCACAATGGGAGCCTGTCTCGCGTGCGCATGGCCGCGTGTTCTGCGAGGTGCTTCCGGCGAATACCTTGATCGAAGCCGGTGCCCTTGTCGGCGACTACGAAGTCGAGATTGAAGCGGAAGCCGTGCTCTAGGTCGAGGCGTCGACAAACGAGGCGCAAAGGCACGAGGAAGCTTTCGCAACGTCTCGCTCTCTTCCCTCATAAGTCCGCAAGCCTCTCGCAACCGCTCAAGATGCTGATGCGCAGTCGTCCGAAGCCGGAGAGCTGGGCAACCTTGATCGTCTTGCCAGCTGATGGTGGAGAGCGCCGATGGCGACGTGTTGTCTCCGCGTTTTCTCCCCATCGGATTTGTGCACCCCAAGAACATGGCGGGTAGGTCGGCCTAGTCGGCGAGCGGCACGGTTGCTTCCAGTGCCCAGGGACCGCCCAGATATCTCCAGAGATCAAGACCCGTGATCGTGATGTCATGAGGATGGAAACAGCCGAGCAATTCACCATGCAGCCTGTGCGCGTCCGCCTGGGAGACCTTGTTCTGGACCGTGATGTGGGGACGCCATGTCTGCATATCCTGGGAACCAAGCCAGTGAACGAAATCTCGGTGCAGGCTGTGTCGGACTGCGCTCAGGTCAGGGCTTTCAACCGTAAAGGCGACACCGCCTCCCAGATTACGCAGGCCGTTCACCTTGGCTGAGATCGCACCTTTCCCCGCTGCGACATGCCAGAGGCGTTCGAGGATCCTGTCTACATACTCTCCGGGCAGCCGATAATACACTGTCAGATGCGCCCGCAGAAAGTTTCGTTCCGGAGGGAAATGCGCCTGGCGCAGCAGATCCAAGGGGACAAGATCATGCTCCGCAATGCGGGCTGTCAGAATCATTGGATGTCGTGTCTTCACATCAGACCTCAAGCCTCGTTGCCCGGGGGGAGTCGGGTCGATTACAGAAGCGTCTCCTGGAGGGGAGGAGTAGGCATTGGTGGCTCGGTTTCGCCGCGCCGTGCGAGCTCGGTCTGGGCGCTGAAGCGGACATCCGCGTCGCGATCACTCAGCAAGGCGGTCAGTGTGTCGGTTGCCAGACGATGCCAGTCCTTTCCACGATGAGGACCCGCCGGTACCCGCGGTAGAAGGCCGGGCTGAGAACTCCACGACAGGAGCTCATCCAGCGAGGCAGAATTCAACGCGTCACGCAGATGGTGGGCGGTGACGTAGGCGTCTGGCATGGCGCGATGAGCGGGAAGACCGATCTCGTGGACCAGGCCTTCCGGCCTTCGCTGATAACGCAGCAACTGGTTTGAAAACCGCGCAAGCTCCGGCCAGACGCGCATGGCACATTTCCAGGTGCAGATCCAAGGCGTGTTGCCCGCCAGTCTTGGCGTGCAGTAGCGCTGTTCAAACGCGGCACGATGGGCGGCAAGCGCAACAATTGGAAATGGCGGCCGAAGAATGCCCGGCGCGGCCTCTTTCCAGAAGGGAGCACCTGCGACCTGAGAATCCTGGATGTGGTGAACGGCCATGGTATCGGCTGAAATCGGCCGTCCAGGATTGATGAGCACCGAGCCACGCTCTTCCGAAACCTGCCACCTGCCATCCTTGCCTTGAACGACGTCCTGCCATCCGATCTCACAGACATCGCTCGGCCCGTTTCCGGCAGTTTCCAGATCGATGACGCGGATAGTGCGGGAGGGTGTCTCGACGTTCACGGCTCAATCAGCTCCAATGTTCATCTGATCAGAAACCGAGGCCGAGGCGCGGTTGTTGTTCCACGTCATCGGCATCCTCTTCACCGGTGAGTGACGACAAGGTCAAACCGAGGAGCCGAACTGGTCGCTTGAACGGATGGACACCCGCGAGCAAGCCATTGGCCACCTCCAAGATATCCTCGACGCCCGCATGGGCGAGAGCAACTGTCTTGCTCCGGGTGACCTGGGTGAAATCGCAGTATTTGACCTTCACCGTCACTGTCTTGCCTCTGATGCCCTTGGCCTCGCAATGGGACCAGACCTTTTCGGCAAGTGGCCGAAGTTCGTCGATCGCGCGTGGGAGGTCACCGATATCAACGGCAAATGTGTCTTCTGCGCCGACGGACTTGCGCACCCGGTCCGGCCGGACAGGGCGGTCGTCAACGCCCCGGGCGATCCCATGGAAATAGGGGCCGGACTTCCCGAAGTGCTCGACCAGGAACTGCATGGACTTTGCCTTCAAATCCGAACCAGTTTCAATGCCGAGACGATGCATCTTTTCCGCTGTCGCCGGACCGACGCCATGGAACGTCTTGACCGCAAGCTGCTCGACAAAAGCTGGCCCGTTCTTTGGCGTGATGACTGCCTGGCCGTTCGGCTTGTTGAGGTCGGACGCCATCTTGGCCAGGAACTTGTTGTAGGAGATGCCGGCCGAAGCATTCAGTCCTGTTTCCGCCTTGATCTTCGAGCGGATTTCCAGCGCAATCTCGGTGGCGATCGGCATGTCCTTGAGATTTTCCGTGACGTCGAGATAGGCTTCGTCGAGTGACAGGGGTTCGATCACCGGCGTATACTGCGCAAATATTTCCCGGATTTGCTGGGAGACGGCGCGGTAGACGTCAAATCTCGGCGCCACGAATATCAAGTCTGGACATTTACGGGCCGCGGTGACCGACGGCATTGCAGAGCGAATGCCGAACTTCCGCGCCTCGTAGCTTGCGGCTGCGACGACACCACGGGCGGCCGCCCCGCCCACGGCAAGGGGCTTTCCCCGAAGCTCCGGATTGTCACGCTGTTCGACCGAAGCGTAAAAGGCGTCCATATCCACATGGATGATCTTCCTGACAGGTGATGAAAGCGCGTCCATCGGTCGACAACCCTTGGTGAAACAAAAGAAGAACATTAGCAGTTGTCGAGACGCACTCCAAGTGAAAGTCCGATCAAAGATGATATCATGGAGAAACTCCTTGCCTTGCCGACGTTTGACCATCGACCTGGCGACACTGGAGATCAACTCATAACAGACCACAGCATTTCACGATGAAAGCGGTGTCGAGCATCTTGTACAGCAGCGCGGCATCCCTTGGTCGCATGTTTTTGTCCGGCCGGTTAGCCAGCAGCACGACGCTACCGACTTCATTGCGATCTTTGCCTGGAACTCAATTTCGTGTTCAGGCCTGGGGCAGTGACGAAGAGCATGCGGCAATGGGCAAATGCAGCAGGCCACGGGGCTAGCGCCGGGTAAGCGCATTGGCCCTTGGCTGGCGAAGATCGGGACCCACGGCCATACCTGCGCTGACTGAGCGCTTTGATGGCTTCACACGGCATTCAATCGAGGATTCGCCACGCAGGAGCCCGTGCGTTTATCATCAGTCTACATCCTTCAGGGCATCCAACGGTCCGGTCAACGCGGTTCTTGGCGGCACGAGCATGGGCTGCACGAGGTGAGTAGTGGCCGGTGGTCGCGAGGTCGACAAAATTCTGAAGCCTTCCGAGATCATCGCTTCGCTGTCCTGACGGATCATGTAGACAGGAAAAGGCAGGAACGAGCCGAAAGGATCGTAGTCATAACAACCGACAACAATGTCCGCGAAAGTCTCGTGCGGATGCTGCCCGAGGAACCGCATCAGGCCTTCCAGATTGATCGAGGAGTTGACGAAGAAGCAGCGTGGAAGCTTGCCGTGCCCCTCATAGAAGGTCTCAAAGGCGCGCGCTGTCATGCCTGGTGAGTATCCTGTCGGGTGAATGCAGGCTTCAGAGTCGTCTCCAAGTATATCGCGCTTGGTATCGCGAAAGCCGCGAATGCGCTCGCGACTGGCATGGTCGTCTCGGCCCCCGAAAAGGTAGACTTCGTCGGATATGACCGGACCATCTTGCTGGGCCCGCTCAATGATTGCGCGGGTCAGCATGCGCGCGCCTTCGAAGTTGTCCGAGATCACGGACGGCGCACGGGTGCCCGGCAGATCGATATTGACGTGCCGCAAGCCTGCCTTGATGCACACTTCGTGCACGCCATCCGGATCCGTGGCTCCGGCAATGAAGAGTTCGTCGATCGAATAGGAGATCAGTGTTTCGACGATCTTACGTTCCTCGTCCGGATCGCGGCAGGCACTGACGACGATCGGGCATTGACCGCGGCTCCTGGCTTCCGCTTCGAAGGTCTGTGCCATAGACGAGAAATAGCGGTTGTCGTGCACCGGCAGGAGCAGGCCGACCAGACCCGAACGAGACGAGCGCAAACCGCGTGCCTGGAGATTGGCCGTATATTGATGCTCGTCGGCGAGCCCCTGGATAAGCTGTGCCGTTGCCTCCTTGATCCGGCGCTTGCGCCAGCTGCCGTTCAAAACAGCGCTCACGGTCGATGGCGAACATCCCGAGAGGACCGAGAGATCGTAGATAGTGGCCTTCTTTTTCCCGAAATCAATCATATGCGTCTCCCTGACCGCTCTCCTTAGGAAAATTCCCCTCTTGACGAAAGTGTAGCCTTGTTGGATATTGATTGCACCATCGATTGTGCAAAGAAGAAACTTCGATTGTGCATGATGGTTCGCCGGAGGAGGCGATGGGAGGCAAGGGATTTCCCGGGCCAAGAGGAAACCAAGGACGACCTAGCGCCAAGCCGCAGGTCGAGATCGTTGATGTCGGCGATCTTTGAGGAGGAGTGAACATGAAAAGGCTTATGGTGGCGGCTCTTGCCGCATCGCTTTCGCTTGCCGGCGCGCTGGCTGCCCATGCGGCTGACGCGCCGAAAGTCGGCGTCGTCGTGAAGATCGGTGGCATCCCGTGGTTCAACGCCATGGAAGCCGGTATCAAGGAACAAGGCCAGAAGCTTGGCCTTGATGCCTTCATGATTGGCCCGACGAGTGCAGATCCGGCGCTGCAGGTGCGCGCGATCGAAGATCTGATCGCCCAGGGCGTCAAGGTCATCGGTGTAGTCCCCAATGATGCCAAGGTACTCGAGCCGGTGCTTCAGAAGGCGCAGGCGGCAGGCATCAAGGTCGTCACGCATGAATCGCCCTCCCAGAAGGGCGCAGACTGGAATTTCGAACTCGCCTCCTCGACAGGCTTCGGTGAAGCCCATGCCAAGCTTCTCGCCGAGAAAACGGGTGGCAAGGGCCAGTATGCCGTCTATGTCGGCTCGCTCACCGTGCCGCTGCACAATGCCTGGGCTGATGCCGCTATCGAGTATCTGAAGAAGAACCATCCCGACATGAAGCTGGTTGGCGATCGCTATGGGGTGGCTGAAGATGTCGACAAGAGCCGCTCGACCGCGCTCGATCTGATTGCCGCCAATCCGGAACTCAAAGGCTTCCTTGCCTTCGGCAGCCAGGGCCCGATCGGTGCTGGGCGTGCAGTCGAGGAGCGCCGCAAGACGGGCGAGATCTTCGTCATCGGTCCCTTCTCGCCCGGCCAGGGCCAGAAGCTGATCAAGGCCAATGCGATCGCGGGCGGCTTCATGTGGAATCCGAAACAAGCCGGTGAGGTCTTTGTCACCATGGCTGACCGCCTGATCAAGGGCGAAAGTGTCAAGGACGGCGACGACATCCCAGGTCTGGGCGTGATCAAGCCCGTCGGTAACGACATCATCGTCGATCAGTTGCTGGCGATCAACAAGGACACGGTCGACGAACTCGCGGCCATGGGGCTCTAACCCAGCGAAAGACCTCCCCGGTTCCGGACTCGCAGGCCCCCACCCGCCGTCCGGATCTTCGCTGACCACCGGTGTCCGGTCGCCCTCAGGCCGGACACCGGACCCTACCGTCCTTTCAGCAGGCAGGCCATTTCAATGAACACCGCAACGGATCAGGACGCAGAGGCCCGACCGCTTCTCTCGCTGCGCGGCATCAACATGACGTTCGGGGGCGTGCAGGCGCTCAAGGATGTTTCCTTCGAAGTAAGGCCGGGCGAAGTGCATTGCCTCGCGGGTGAAAACGGATGCGGAAAGAGTACGCTGATCAAAGTGATCACCGGCGTCTATCGTCCCGCTCAGGGCGCCGAAATCGTCTTTGAAGACCAGCAGGTTTCTCAGATGAGCCCCAGCAAGGCTCAGGCTCTCGGGATTCAGGTTATCTGGCAGGATCTCGCCTTGTTTCCCGAGATGTCGGTTGCCGAGAACATCGCCTTCCAGACGCTGACCGGATCTCGTCCAAGGCTCGTCAATTATGGGAGGATCCGGGAAATCGCCGAGCAGGCCCTTGCGAGACTTGGAGTGACATTCGACGTCGATCGCCCGCTGAAAGACTTCGCCATTGCACAGCGCCAGATCGTGGCGATTGCCCGTGCGCTTGTCGGCGATGCCCGCATCGTCTTCATGGATGAGCCGACCGCTTCACTCACCCAGTCGGAAACCGACTATCTGCTCGACATCGTGCGCACTCTCTCGAAGTCGGGTGTCGCCGTGGTCTTCGTCAGCCACAGGCTGGCCGAAGTGCTCGAGATCTCATCGCGCATCACCGTTCTGCGCGACGGAAAACTGATCGGTGTCTATCCCGTGGAGGGGATGACCCAGTCCAGGGTCACGGAACTGATGACTGGTCGCACCTTCGATCAGAATCAGCGCGCGCGCGACAGGAGTGCAGAACCGGTCGTGCTGTCGGTCGAAGGCCTCGGTCGGACAGGTGAGTTTTCCGACGTAACCTTCGAGCTGCGCCGGGGTGAGACACTCGGTATCACCGGTCTGCTCGGCTCCGGTCGCACCGAGCTTGCATTGACCCTTTTTGGCATGCGCCGCCCCGAAACGGGTCAGATCAGGCTCGATGGGCGGCCGCTTTCTTTCGCTTCCAACCGCCAAGCAATCGCAGCCGGTATCGCATATCTTTCCGAAGATCGGCTGTCGCTCGGTCTCAACCAGCCGCAATCGATTGCCGACAATCTGGTCATGGCATCCCTGAGCCGCATCATGCGCGGCGGGTTGATCGCTTCTGACCGCAAGAAGGCCTCGGTCAGCCGGTGGATTACCGATCTCGGCGTGAAGATCGGCATGCCCGAAGATGCAATTTCCACGCTTTCAGGCGGCAATCAGCAACGTGTGGCGATCGCCAAATGGCTGGCCACCGATCCGCGCGTGTTGATCCTGGATGCCCCGACCGTCGGTGTCGATGTCGGCGCAAGGGCTGGCATCTTCGAAATCGTCGCGCATCTCGCCGAAGCAGGGCTGGCCATCATCCTGATTTCGGACGAGGTGCCAGAAGTCTATTTCAACGCCGACCGTGTCCTGCACATGGAAAAGGGACGCATCAAGGCAAGCTACGATCCGCGCGTGACGACGCTCACCGACATGGAGGCGGCCGTCTATGCGTAAGCTGCTCGTCTCTCATCCCACAGAGCTGGTCTTGATCCTCGTGATCGCCGCGATGAGCCTGGTGCTTTCGCTGCTGACGGAGCGCTTTTTCACGCTGGGCAATGCCTTCGACCTGCTCAATATCAGTGCGGTCAACATCATCTTCGCCGTTGGCCTTCTGGTGGTCCTGATCGCTGGCGGGATCGACATTTCCTTCGCCGTGGCCGCGTCAGTCGTTCAATATGCGTCGGCCCTTGCTCTGGCGCAGATCGGTGGCGGTGACTGGGTCTCCGGCTTGCTGATCGCCTCCGTTTTTGGCGTCGCTCTCGGGCTTATCAACGCGTTTCTGATCCACCGTTTCAACATCATTTCGATCGTCGCGACGATCTCGACCTTCAACATCTATTTCGGTCTGCTGATGTTCTTCACAAAGGGGGTGTCGATCTACAACCTGCCGGATTGGCTGACTACGCGCGTCATTGTCTATGAACGGGAAATGTCGGATGGCAGCTGGGCGGAAATCACGCTGCCGGTGGTGGTCATGCTCGTCTGTGTGCTGATCACCTGGCTGTTCATCACGCGCACCACGACCGGTCGCCAGCTCTATGCTTTTGGTGACAATCCGGAGGGCGCACGTCGCTTCGGCATCAATATCGGGGCCATGCAATACATCGCCTTCGGATGGTTGGGCCTGATGGCTGGTATCGCCGGGCTGATGCAGGCGCACTATGCACAGGAAGTGGTGCCCAACGCGTTTTACGGCCGCGAACTGGACGTGCTCGCTGCCGTGGTCCTCGGCGGCGCGCGGCTCGGTGGCGGCAAGGGGTCCGTCATGGGCTGCGTGCTCGGCGTGCTCCTGGTGTCGATCACACAGAACGGCTTGAATCTCATGGGTGTTTCGCCCTTCGCCTTCAAGATGATCGTCGGTGCCATCATCCTCGTCGCCATTACGCTGTCTAGCACTCGTCTCGAGGGGCTCTTCGGTCTTGTCGCGCCGCGCAACCGCCAGAAATCCGGACAGGATAAGCAGGGAGGGGCACGATGAACTCGCTCGCCACACGGTTCAACGCCATCTTCGGCGCGGACATGGCCGGACCGCTTGCCGCACTTGCCATCGTGCTCGTCGTCTTCGGCCTTTCTTCACCGCAATTTTTTACCGCGGCCACCTTCGGTTCGGTCGCCTTCCAGTTGCCCGAACTCGGCATCCTGACACTCGCCATGCTCATGCCGATCCTGACAGGCGGTCTCAACCTGGCAATCACATTCACCGCCAACATGGCGGGGCTGATCCTTGCCTGGGTGCTGCAGGCGAATGGCGGCATTGATGCCGGCCCCATGGCGTTCCTGCTGGGTTCGGTGCTCGCAGTCGGCGTCGGTGCGGCGAGCGGCCTTGTGATGGGCCTCGTCATCGCCTTCACCCGAGCCCATCCGATCCTCGTTTCGCTATCGATGATGATCTTCCTGCGCGGACTTGGCGAGTTCCTGACCCGGGGCGGCGATATCTCCGGCTTCCCGGCCTTCGTTGCGCCCATCGGCCATGGCAGCATACTCGGCCTGCCGGTTCCGTTGTTGATCCTCGTTGCCTGCGTCGCTGCCATGCATTTGCTGTTGTCACGTACGCGGCTGGGCTTCGCGACCTATATGATCGGCTCGAATATCGAGTCCGCCCGCTATTCCGGCATCAACACCCGCAAGGTGCTGGTGCTGGTCTACGTGCTGTCCGGCGCCATCGCCGCGATTGCCGGCATCATCATGCTGGCGCGTTTCAACTCGGTGCGTGTGGGCCATGGTGAATCCTACCTGCTGATCACGGTGCTCGCCTGCTTCCTCGGCGGCATCAATCCGTTCGGTGGCTTTGGTCGGGTGGTCCCGGTCTTCGTCGCCCTTGTCGTCCTGCAGTTGCTGTCCTCAGGGCTCAATCTGCTTGGTGCCAACCAGCATCTCGCGACCGCTTTTTGGGGCCTCTTGCTCATCGCCGTGATGGTGTTGCGCTGGGTGTCCGTCAAATTCATCAAGAAAAATAGGTAAGGAGTACGATCATGGAAGGCTTTGGCGTTCACACGAGCATGTGGACCATGAACTGGGATCGCGCCGGCGCTGAAAAGGCGATTGCAGGGGCGGTCCACTACAAGATGGACTTCATCGAGATCGCGCTCCTCAATGCGCCCGCCGTCGATGCCAAGCATACCCGCGATCTCCTGGAGAAGAACAAGCTCAGGGCCGTCTGCTCGCTCGGTTTGCCGGAGACGGCCTGGGCCTCGGTGCGTCCGGATGCGGCGATCGAGCATCTGAAGGTTGCGATCGAAAAGACGGCAGAGATGAGCGGGGAGGCGCTGTCCGGCGTCATTTATGGCGGGATCGGCGAACGCACCGGCCTGCCGCCGACGCAGGGTGAATACGACAATATCACCCGCGTGCTCGACGCCGCCGCAAAGCATGCCAAGCGCTTCGGCATCCAGCTCGGTGTCGAGGCCGTCAACCGCTATGAGAACCATCTGGTGAACTCCGCGCAACAGGCGGTCGACGTGGTCGAGCGGGTCGGCGCGGCCAATGTCTTTGTCCATCTCGACACCTACCACATGAATATCGAGGAAAAGGGCGCGGCAAACGGCATTCTGATTGCGCGTGACCACCTCAAATATATCCACTTGTCGGAGAGCGATCGCGGGACACCCGGCTATGGCAACGTGCCGTGGGATGAGATCTACGCCACCCTGGCTGCTATAGGCTTCAAGGGCGGGCTTGCCATGGAGAGCTTCATCAACATGCCTCCCGAAGTTGCCTATGGCTTGGCGGTCTGGCGTCCGGTGGCGCGGGACATGGAGGAGGTCATGGGCAACGGACTGCCCTTCCTGCGCAACAAGGCCGAACAATACGGCCTGATCTGACGGTCGTAATGGCTACGGTCCCCGTTTCGACACATGGCCTGCCATGCGCCGAGGAGTATTTCTGATGTCGACACTTTACCAGAATGCGGAAAGTTTGGCTCTTGAGGCTGTCGCACGGTATGCCGGCCATGGCGGAGCCCGGGTGTTGGTTGCGATTGCAGGTGCTCCGGGGTCAGGCAAGTCCACTCTCGCACAGGCGGTAGCGGAGAGGATCAATCGGGACGAGCCTGGGCTTGCCGCTGTCTTGCCCATGGATGGATATCACTATGACGATCATGTGCTGAAGGTGCTGGGTCGGCTGGAAACCAAGGGTGCGCCCGATACGTTCGACATCCATGGCCTGAGGCATATGCTGCTACGGCTCAAGGCAAATGCCGAAGACACGATCGCTGTGCCGGTCTTCGATCGACAGATCGAGATCGCGCGGGCCGGGGCGCACCTCATCCCCCATGAAACAGGCATCATCATCTGCGAGGGCAATTATCTTCTGCTGCGAGAACCACCCTGGGACACACTGAAGCCAATCTTCGACTTCACCGCCTTTGTCGATGTGCCGAGGGAGGAACTGCGCAAGAGGTTGACCGAGCGCTGGGAAGGTTATCGTCTGCCAGCGGACCAGATCCGGTTCAAGGTTGAGGAGAACGACCTGCCGAATGGGACCCTCATCCTGGAGCGCAGTGCCGAGCCTGATCTGCGCGTCAGAAACTGACGGAGGGAGAGGAGCATCATGTCCCGATCTCGACGGAAAGCGGCAACTAGCGCTTCAAAGGAGCGGCAAGATGGTTGATCCGCGAGCTTTTGCCAGTATCTGCGTCCTCGATGTCGGCAAGACCAATGTAAAGCTGAACGCCGTGACCGCAGCCGGGGAGATTGTGGAGACCGTTACCATCGCAAACCCCGTCCGGCCCGGGCCGCCCTGGCAGCATCATGACCTTGCGGGGCTCGGCGACTGGGTCTTCGAAGAACTCGCAAAGCTCGCAAATCGCCATCCAATCAGGACTTTCGTCTGCGCCGCCCATGGCTCAGGCGGGGTTCTGGTCGGTGAAGATCCCGATGCCCGTGACGGGGGCACCGCTCTTCCCATGATCGACTACGAACAATCGCTGCCGGCAACAATTCGCGAGAGCTATGTGCCCCTTGCCGGCTCGTTCCGTGATCGCGGCAGCGCCATCATGCACGGTGCGACCCATCAGGCACGTCAACTGCTGTGGATGGAGACCGCGGAGCCGGCTCGATTCGCCGCAGCTCGCAGCTTCCTTGGTCTACCGCAATACTGGGCGTGGCGGATGACGGGTGTCGCGGTTTCGGAAGCAACTTGTCTGGGAGCCCAATCACATCTGTGGAACGCTGCGGACAGTCGCCCGACCCCGATCGTCGTCGCACGTGGATGGCAGAGGCTGCTGCCGCCGTTTGCATCGGCCTGGTCAAGCCTCGGGCTCGTGCGTGCGCCGCTCCTGCGCCGCTTCGGGCTACCGGACGGGATACGGGTTCTGGTCGGAATTCATGACAGCAGCGCCAACCTCTACCGCTATCAGGCAGCCGGCCTTTCCGACGCCGCGATCTTGTCTACGGGCACCTGGATCGTCGGCATGTCCCGCGCCACCCCACTCGATGGGCTCGACGAGGACGCCGGCATGACAATCAACAGTGACGTCTACGGTCGGCCGGTCGCCGGAGCCTTGACGATGGGCGGACGGGAGTTTGTTCATGTCGCGGGCGAGGACGCCGGCACTGCCGTCGATCCCGCTGTTGCGATAGCGCTGATTACGCGTGGAACCATGGCGCTGCCAAGCTTTGGCGATGGGAACGGGTTCTTCCCCGGCAGCGCGGGGCAGGGCTGCATTGTCGGCTCACCGCCGGAGAATGCCGCCGAGCGTCGGGCGCTTGCCTTGATCTACATCGCGCAATTGTCTGTCGAATGCCTCGCTGCATTGAAGGTCGACGCAACGGTGGTGCTCGATGGCAGCTATCTCAAGGACCCGCTATTCGCAAAGCTGGTCACCACCTTGCGTGGGAGCGGTGAAACGCTCTTCAATCTCGACGCCTATGGTGTGGCGACCGGAGCTGCACTGCTCGGGTCTCATGGCACGACGCGCGCGCGAGACGGTCTGCATCTGCAGACTGCAGACACTATCGCCGCGCCCGCTGATCTTTTGACGTCTTACCATCGACGCTGGCGCGAACTCGCGCGTCAGGCGCAGCATGTTCCCAGAAAGGATGCCCCATGACCAACTTTGAGACTAACGAGCTGCGCCGAAACTTGGTGGACATTTGCCGGAGGATGAATTCCAGCGGCATTAATCAGGGCACTGCCGGCAATCTGTCGGTGCGTGCAGGCAACGGCTTCCTGATCACGCCGTCCTCCTTGCCCTATGACGTCATGACGCCGGAGGATCTGGTCGAGATGGACTTCGACGGCACCTATACGGGCCGACGCCCCTCGTCTGAATGGCGGTTTCATCGTGATATCCTGAAGAATCGTCCCGACATCAATGTCGTTTTGCACTGCCATTCGATGTATGCGACGACACTCGCCTGCCATCACAAGACCATTCCTGCCTTCCACTACATGGTTGGTGTGGCCGGCGGCACCACAGTTCGTTGTGCCGAATATGCGACTTTCGGCACGCAGGCTCTCTCGGACCATGCCTTGAAGGCGCTTGATGGCCGGCTTGCTTGCCTGCTTGGGCAGCATGGGCAAATCTCGCTCGGCAAGGATCTGGAACAGGCCCTGTGGCTTGCGATCGAGGTGGAAACGCTCGCGCGAATGTATGTGCAGGTCTTGACACTAGGCCAACCGCCGATCCTGGATGATGCCGAAATGGAACGTGTGATCGATCAGATGAAGCGGATGAGTTACGGGCTCGGTCCGGAGGCTGAAGGTTCGAACGACGTGGCACGACCACGTGAGCCGATTTGAGCCTGGCGGAGTTAAGTTTCCCGGATCCATCGAACGGAAGCACAAGACCTCACCTATCCACCGGGCCTAACGCCTAATCGACGACAGCGCTGCATTCGGGAGATGGCGGGCAAGACGGTGTGCCGTATCGATTGTGGGGTATGGATAGCTCATCGGCGTCTTCATACAATACCTGGCTTTGGGTCCCATATGCTGGTGTGCCCTCCGCAAGCCAAACGCCAGGCGAGCCTCGATGCGGAGGTTGTAGACTGATCAAACCATGCCCTAGGGCATGGTTTGATCAGTTTATCCTTTGTCCCTCTGCGTCGAAGAGGTGCAGCCTGTTCATCGGGAAATCGACCTTGACCGCGCCGGTCGTGTTCATAGCGCTGCGATCAAGAGTGAAGATCTTGAAGGGCAGACCGTGCAGCGAAAGATGCATTATGATGCCGAAGCCGGTCGGCTCGACCAGGTCGACACCGGCTTCGATTGCGCCTGTCGGCGAAATCACCACATGCTCCGGTCTGATGCCGAGAGTTACAATGCTCTCATGCCCAAGCCTCGCCCGCGGTTCGACTGCAATCTGCGTACCATTGGCGAAGCGAACCGCAGCAGCACCCTTTTCGACCACATAATGGCCGTTGAGAAAGTTCATCCCCGGGGACCCGATGAAGCCGGCAACAAAAAGGTTGGCGGGCCGGTCGTAGAGGTCCAGAGGTGCGCCCACCTGCTGGACCACGCCGCCATGCATGGCAACGATGCGGTCAGCCAGCGTCATGGCTTCGATCTGATCGTGGGTCACGTAGATCGAGGTCGCGCCCAGCTCCTTGTGCAGCTTCTTGATCTCGGCGCGCATTTGTTCGCGCAGGCGCGCATCGAGATTGGAGAGCGGTTCGTCGAAAAGGAAGGCCTTGGGCTGGCGGACGATGGCGCGGCCCATGGCGACGCGCTGGCGCTGGCCGCCGGAAAGGGCCTTGGGGCGGCGCTGCAGCAGGGCGTCGAGGCCGAGCTTGGACGAGGCGCTGGCGACGATCTCGGCGATCCGCTCCTTCTTCGTCTTTCGCAGCCGCAGGCTGTAACTCATGTTGTCGGCGACCGTCATATGCGGATACAGCGCATAGGACTGGAAGACCATGGCGATGTCGCGATCCTTTGGCGCAAGGTCGTTGACCCGGCGGCCTTCAATCGAGATCTCTCCTGAGGTGACCTCCTCAAGGCCTGCGATCATGCGCAAAAGCGTGGACTTGCCGCAGCCGGATGGTCCGACCAGAACGATGAACTCGCCGTCGCGGATGGTGAGGTCGATGCCGTGCAGGACCGGGAAATGGCCGTAGCTCTTGCGGATGGCGGAAATATCTATGGAAGCCATTGGGTAAGACCTTTCAGCCTTTGACTGCGCCGGCCGTCAGGCCCTGCACGAGATAGCGCTGGATGAGCAGGAAGAAGAGGCAGGCCGGGATGAGGGCGAGCACGCCGGCTGCCATCATCTGCCCGAAATTGACCGAGAATTTCGACACGAAGGACAAGAGCCCGACCGGGAAGGTGGCGGCGTCATTGCCCGATATCAGCATCAAGGCGAAGAGCAGTTCCGACCAGGCGGCGGTGAAGACGAAACCGAGCGTCGCGGCGATGCCCGGCAATGTGAGCGGCAGGATGATCTGGCGGAAGGCGACGAACTGCGTGGCGCCATCGATCATGGCCGCTTCCTCGAGATCCTTCGGAATGCCGTCGAAGAAGGACTGCATCAGGAAGGTGGCAAAGGGCACGTTGAAGGCGGAGTAGACGACGACGAGTCCGGTCAGGCTGTTGGTGAGGCCGAGCGGGGACAGGATCTTGAAGATCGGCGCGACCAGCATGACCAGCGGAAACATCTGGGTCAGCAGCATCAGCGCCACGATCCAGTATTTGGCCCGGAAGTTGAAGCGCGACAGCGCATAGCCGGACAGCGAGGCAATGATCGTGACGACGAAGGCGGTCGAGCCGGCAACGATCAAGCTGTTCTTGAAGAAGGTCGGAAAGGCGCTGTTGGCGATGACGTAGGTGAAATGCTCGAAGGTCGTGCGCGAGGGCCACATCCTGACACCTTCGCTGTAGAGCAGATTGTTCGGCGTGACGGCGACCTTCAAGAGCCAGTAGAGCGGGAAGAGGGCAACGACGACATAGGCGAGGATCGCCAGTCGGTGCGCGACAGTCAGGGCAATGCGGGACGGCCTCATCTGCTCAGTCCTTGTTCAACAGAGACTGCCGGAGCAGCACGATCAGCATGGAATAGGCGAGCAACAGGACGAGCAGCACCAGCGCGATCGCTGAGGCGTAACCGAAATCCAGCCGCTTGAAGGCCTGGGTGAAGATGTAGGAGGCGACGATCTGTGTCCGGTCTGCCGGCCCGCCATTGGTCATGACGATGATCAGGTCGGCGAAGTTCGAGATCCAGACGGTGCGCAGCAGAACGGTGATCGCAATGGTTGGCGCAAGGAAGGGAAGCGTGATCGACCAGAAACGCTGCACGGGGCCGGCGCCATCAATGGAGGCAGCCTCGTAGAGATCGCGCGGAATGGCCTGGAGGGCTGCGAGCAACGTGATGGCGAAGAAGGGAATGCCCCACCAGACATTGGCGACGATTGGCCCCCACATGGCGAGGTCCGGATCGGAGAGAATGTTGTTCGGCTCGGAAAGAATGCCCATGGCAAAGAGCCAGTGGGGCAGGGGGCCGATGACGGGATTGAACAGCCAGGCCCAGTTGAGACCAGCGAGGAAGCTTGGCACGGCCCACGGCAGGAAGACCAGCGCCTGGGCAAGGCCCCGGCCGTAGAACGGCTTGTCGAGCAGAAGGGCGAGGATCAGCCCGAAGGTGAATTGCAGCGCGACGGACGCCCCTGTCCACCAGAGCGTGTTCTTCAGCGCGCGATAGAAATCGGCGTCTTGCCCGAGTGTCCGAAAATGGTCGAGACCGATGAAGCCGCCGGAAAAGGGGTTGAGCAGCTGGATATCGCGAAAGGCATAGGAAACGCCCAGCACAAGCGGCACCAGCATGACCGCGATGATCAGGATCAGCGCCGGCGCACTGTAAAGATAAGGGTCCGACGCATCGGCCATCCGCTTGAGTAGCGTCCGCCGATCGCCCCGCGCGAGGGTCGATGTCATCGTTCAGGCTTTCTTGCTGTTAGGCTTCAATCGATCGGGCGAAGGCCGCGCCTCCGCCCGATCGTGAATGGCTTACTGCTTGGCCAGGTGCTTCTGCTGCGCCTTGGTCAGGTAGTCGGCCCACTGGTCGGCCAGTTCCTGGGGCGTGATATCGCCGAGCAGGGCCTGCTGCGAGGTCTTGATCACGAGCGAATCCTTGAAGAAGGCGAATTCTTCGAGATGCGTCGGCATCACTGTCGGCACAGCATCCTTGTCGGACAGTTCCTCGAACCAGCCCTTGAACTGCGGGCTCGCATAGAACGGGTCGCTTTCTGCGGACTTGAGTGCCGGAAGCGCCCCGGTCCGCTTGTTCCAGGCGATGTTACCTTCCTTGCCTTCGAGCGTGGCGATCAGCTTCCAGGCGAGATCCTTGTTGGCGCTCGCCGACATCATCGACCAGCCAGCGTAACCAATGGTCGGGAAGGTCTTGCCGTCGGGTCCTTTCGGCATGGCCATGACGCCATAGTCGTCTTCGCCCATGTGTTCGGCGATTGCGATGAGCGCGTCTGGATCCTGGTCGAGGAACGCGCAGGTGCCGCTATAGAAGCCGGCGACGATCTCGTTGAAGCCCCAGTTGACCGAGTCCTTCGGGGCGTAGCCGTTCTTGTAGAGGTCGATCAGCCAGGTAAGACCCTTGACCCAGCCTTCGGAGTTGAAGGTCGAGCTGCCGTCTTCGGTGAAGAAGGCGTTCGAGCCAGCCATCGAGGCGCCGAACATGACCCAGCCGTTCAACCCGCCCGGTCCGCCACGCAAGCAATAGCCATATTTGCCCGGCAGAGCCGAAACCTTCTTGGAAGCCTCGGCAAAGTCTTCCATGGTCTTCGGTGGTTCGGAAACGCCGGCCTCGGCCAGCAGCTTCTTGTTGTAGAACATCGCCCTCAGATAGAAGCCGTAAGGCAGCATATAGGCGGTGTCCTTGACATCGCGACCGAGTTCGAGCGCGCGGTCGGAGAGATCGGCCGTCTGGTCCCACTCCTTCAGATAGGGCTCAAGGCTCTCGACGATACCGTTATTGGCATAGAGCGACAGCCAGGTGTCGGGCATTTCCATGACGTCGGGGATTTCGCCGGCCGAAACCATGGTGGCAAATTTCTGGAAGGCTTCGCCCCAGGGGAGCGAGATGATCTCCACCTTGGTGCCGGGATTTTCCGTCTCGAACTTCGAGACGATCGACTTCAGGGTTTCAGTGCGTTCGGGGCTCGTGATTACTTCCACGAGCTTGAGCGTGGTGTCGGCAAGGGCGGTCCCTGCCATCAGCGCGCTCATCAGGGCTGCTGTCAAAATTGCTTTCATTATACAGTTCCTCCACTGCTTATTGGGTTGGTTCGACAGGGCTCAAGGTTGTTTGGCGACGGCAATGGCCGTCTCCAGATCCCTCCACAAGACCTCGGTTCCCTCGAGGCCGACATGAAGGCGCACGGACCGCGGGTTCATGCCGAAGGCATGCGCGGAATTCGGTTGGGCTTTCTGCTGCAGGACCACTTCGCCTGGCACCACGAGACTTTCATGGCCGCCCCAGCTCACGCCCAGCTTGAAGAGTTGCAGCTGGTCGCAGAAGGCCCTGATGTCGACGCCCTCGCGGAAGACGAAGGAGAAGAGGCCGGAGGTGCCGGTGAGACCCGGCGGCAATTGATTGGCAAGGCCCGGATGGTTGACCTGCTCGACCACATCGAGCGCCTTCAGCCGACGGGCGATGTCGAGAGCTGACGCCTCATGCGCCTTCATCCGGATCGGAAGCGTCCGCAAGCCCCGGATCAGCAGCCAGGCATCAAACGGCGACATCTTTCCGCCGAGATAAGGCAAGGCCTCGCCGCGGATGCGATCGATCAGCGTCTTCGAACCGGTCACGACGCCGGCCACGACATCGCTATGGCCGCCGAGATATTTCGAGGCCGAATGCAGGACGATATCGACGCCGAGCGACAGCGGGCGCTGGAAGATCGGGCTTGCCCAGCTGTTGTCGATGACGCTGACGGCGCCGTGTTTTCTAGCGATGGATGCGAGTGCCGCCACGTCATGCGGCTCCATGATCCAGCTTGTCGGGCTTTCGAGATAAAGCAGCTTGGCGCCGGCCATGGCCTGGTCCACTGCATCGAGATCCGTGCCGTCGACATAGGTCACTTCGACCTTCATGCGTTTCAGAAGCGTGCCGAACAGACGAAAGGCATCCGGATAGAGATGGCGGACGGCGACGATACGATCGCCGGGCTCGACAAAGGTGATGACGGTGGACGAGATCGCTGCCATGCCGCTGCCGAAACCGAGCGCATCCTCGCCGCCTTCGAGCTTGGCCAGCATCTCCTCGAAATGGCGCACCGTCGGGTTAAGACCGCGCGAATACACGGGCCGGTTACGCTCGCCGCGATAGGTGGCGACCATTTCGTCATAGGTCTCAAACGTGAACAGCGAGGTCTGGACGATCGGGGGAACGACCGCCTCGAAGGCATTGGTTCCGTCATGGGCGACGATAAGGGAGGCGAGCTCAAACGGATCCGAACCGTTGATCATTTGGACATTTCCTTGATGTCTTCCTCGACGATGTCGAGAATCTTGATGGTCTCGCGTCGCGCTGCCTCGGTGTCTTGGGCGACGATCGCGTTGAACAATGTGCGGTGATACGGGAAGGACCTGAAGGCAAAGTCGGGTCTGTCGAAGGGCGTGTCCCAGAAGCGCTCGAACGCTTCGCGCATCTGTTCGAGCAATTGCCGGAACAGCGGATTGTGGGTGGCGTCGTAGATCGCGAGGTGGAAGACGAGGTCTTCCTTGCCGGCGGTGCCCTTGATCAGATGCACGCGCTCCATCTCATCCAGAGCCTCGCTGATCTTGCGCAGATCCTCTGCCGTCCTGCGGCGGGCGGCCGCCATGCAGGCCTCGCATTCGATCCCGCGGCGAACCTCCAGCGTTTGCAAAAGCGCGTCGCGCAGGCTGCCCATCGTCATGGAGAGGGGCATATGGACGGTTGCCGACGTGATCGGCTTGATCAGATAGGTGCCGCTGCCCTTGCGGGTTTCCATGACACCCAGCGCCTGGAACTGGCGAATGACTTCGCGGATTGTCGAGCGCCCAACGCCGAGTGCGGCCATCAGCTCCCGCTCCGCCGGCAGCCGGTCCCCGGCCGCGAGCGCCGATTGCTGGATATAGGCCGCCAGAGATTCGGTCACTTGGCGCCCTCGATCCGCGGGCGGGAGGGGTATGAGAGAGGTTTTCATCGTTACCTCAAATTGGTCTGACATCATATCAATCAGGTCACTGTTGTCCTGTCAACGACCGATGCCTTGCGACGGTGGATTGTTCCTCGGACCGGATCATCCAGGCGCTCCGTCCACATGCGCGGGAGTAGGGGGAGCGCGTCGGGGTAGCGCCAGATGGGCCGTGCATGAAGCTTGCTCCTCAGTGAGGACAGCCCAAGACCGGATAAGATAACCCAGCTTCTCGGCACTATCCTGAACTCCCCCGCCCAAACACGGCGGGCGACCTCGTTTGGGTGCTGTTCGCGCACACCAGCGCTGTATTGCTGGCGGCATTGCATGGAGGCTCGGGTTGGCGACGGAGGTGCCGTTCGTCAGGTCGTTGTTGGCATTTGGAAGACTGGCAATTACGTCGTGGGCTTTCGTTGGAAACGCGACTAAAACAGGTGGCTGTAAACGGCGCATAAGGCAGGCTCAAGCAATGGGGACACTGTGACGGGCAATGGCATTTCGGCGATACCGGGCCATTCCGGCCTGCGAGCCTCCAGGCGTGTCTGCCTGCTGGGCGCCACCGGCACGATCGGTCGCGCGACATCTGCGGCTCTCATGCGGCGCGGATATGAGGTGGTCTGTTTGGTCCGGCCGCCTGCTGCTGCCAGTGGAGCGGGCGTTCCAACGACACTCTCTCGAGAGCTGGAAGGTGCATCTGTCCGGTTCGTGGATGTTTCTGATCCGGTATCCCTGGATCGCGTCGGATTTTCCGGCTCCAGATTCGATGCCGTGATCTCTTGCATGGCGTCGCGTACCGGGGCGCCGAAAGATGCCTGGGCCATAGACTACCGCGCTCAGTTGAACGTGTTGGAAGCGGCACAGCGTGGAGGCGTGGATCACTTCGTCCTTTTGTCTGCCATCTGCGTACAGAAGCCGTTGCTCGCCTTTCAACAGGCCAAGCTGGCATTTGAGGGAGCCCTTGTGGCATCCGGTCTGCGCTATTCCATCGTGCGACCGACCGCCTTCTTCAAATCCTTGTCCGGCCAGATCGAACGCGTCCGTAAGGGTAGCCCGTTTCTGATCTTCGGAGACGGCACACTGACCTCCTGCAAACCCATCAGCGATAGCGATCTGGGCGACTATCTCGTCTCTTGCCTGGAAGATGCGCATCTCTGGAACTGCATCTTGCCCATCGGCGGGCCGGGTGAGGCGATCACACCACGCCAGCAGGGCGAGGCACTCTTTGAACTCCTCGGGCGCCAGCCTAAGTTTCGATCCGTTCCAATCGCCGTGCTCGACGGCATTATCGGCGGCCTCGCCACCCTTGGTCTGATCGTACCGGCTCTGCGCGAGAAGGCGGAACTGGCACGGATCGGCCGCTACTACGCAACCGAATCCATGCTTGTGCTCGATCCGCAGACAGGGCGGTATGATGCGGATGCCACGCCTTCGACAGGGACCGAGACTTTGTTCGACTTCTACCGCTCTGTCGTGGCCGGTGGTGCCCTGCCTGACAGGGGAGACCATGCCGTCTTCTAGGTTGCTGTGAGGCCTGAACGATCTGCTCTCTGAGAACGCATCTTTCCATTGCCACGCAAGCGTTTAGGTCCGGGGAGAGATTATGAAGGCATGATGGGGAGCAGGACATGGCCAGAAGAGGGAAGATGATGATGATGACGATCTTTGCCTGGCTGGCCGGGTTCATTGTCCTTGGGATCATCGCCATGGCGGTCTGGCTTTATCAACCCGACAAACCGCGTGCCGCGCTGGAAGAAGCCTATGCCGGCGAGTATCGCACTGTCGACGGAGTTCGTCTGCGGTTGCGCGACACCGGCCCGTCGGACGCGCAGGCCATTGTCATGCTCCACGGTTTTGGCGCCAGCCTGGAAACCTGGGAGGACTGGGCAAAGGCCTTGTCGGCACGCTACCGGGTCATTCGCTTCGACTTGCCGGGATTTGGGCTGACCGGGGCAGATCCGACGGGCGATTACACTGACGCGCGCAGCATGAAGATCCTGGGAGACCTGATGGACCAGCTGGATGTGGATCGCGCGAGCCTGATCGGCAATTCCCTGGGCGGGCGCATTGCCTGGAACTTTGCCGCGCTGCATCCGGATCGGGTGATCAATCTCGCCCTCATCTCTCCCGATGGTTTCGCCAGTCCCGGCTTTGACTATGGCAGGCAATCAGAGACGCCGCTGATCATGCGCGCTCTGCCCTATACGGCACCGCGCAGCATGTTGAAGGCCAATCTGGCCGCCGCATATGGAAACCCGGAAGCCCTGAGCGAGGCGAGCGTCACCCGCTACCATGACATGATGCTGGCACCTGGCGTCCGTCCCGCAATCCTTGCACGCCTGAGCCAGGTGCTTCTGCGCGAACCCGGTCCAACGCTCGCCCGCATACAGGCCCCGACACTGCTTCTCTGGGGCGAGAAAGACGGCATGATCCCGATCAGCAATGCGGATGATTATCTGCGACACCTCCCAAATGCCACGCTGGTGCGCTTGCCGGGCCTTGGCCATCTGCCCTTTGAGGAAGATCCTGTTCGGTCGCTCCTCCCCCTGGAGCGCTTCCTGTCAGGCGAGGCGCCATAGAGCGTCGATTGATGAAGGGGCGGCCTGCTGTCGGTTTCGCGGACATCGGGGGTCTGATCAGGCGATCAACGAGTTCTCGCAGTCGATCCTTCTTGGTCGCGTTTCGACGCTGGCGGATCTCACGGGATCAACCCGATTTCTGGTCTCGTCTCTGTCCGACTGCGATTGCCATCGAAACCGGAACCCAGAACCCAGAACCCAGAACGAAGCGCTCGGTCTTGCTGTCGGCCTGATGATCGCTGGCACGCGTACAGCGTTTCCTGATACGAAATTGCTGTCCGTCACTCCTCGATCGGCGCCTGGCTCTTCCTTCACCGCACCATTCATCCTGCGCGGCGGCGTCTCGCGCACCGCTGCTGGAAACGATGAGACCGTCCAGGCTGGATGACTGGCGCGATATGCGCGTCCAGAGTTTGAAGGCGAGCTGCGGGAGATGGGGTCCCCGCTCAGAGGTTCTCCTTCAGCAGAACCTCGATGCGGATCTTTTCCTGGGATGCGATCAATTCGCGTTGTTCTAGCCTGGCTCGCATGATGCGGATCGCGCTTCTGACGGCATGGCTCGGGTCCTGTGCGATGATGGCATCGATCCGGTCATCCTTCAGCGCTTCTTCGCTGAACGGCGTTCTTTCGTGGACGACGATCGTCAGGGTGCAGGGGTCCTGCACGTCCTCTATGGCGATCAGGGGGGCTCGTGCTTCCGAGCTCAGGACATAGACGGCTCGGACGTCCGGATGGTTCTCCAGAAGGCGGCGGATGACCTGTCTCGCGCGCTTTTCGTCGCCATAGGTTTCCAGCGAGGGCAGGGAGACGAGATCAGGGAACTGCTGGTTGATGATGCTGTCGAAGCCAAGTCGGCGCTCAATGCTGTCCTGGGCCATCATGGTGTCCGCGACGACCATGATCTTGCCCTTTCTGCCCCCCAGGAAGCGCCCGATGATCTTGCCGGCGGTGGCGCCTGCGGCGAAATTGTTGACGCCGACGAAGTCCGCTTCGGGCAGGCGTTCCTGGCCTGAGAGGAACTGGACGACCTTGATGTTGCGCTCGATCAGGCGCGCCATCGCATCTCGGACCTGAGGCGATTCCGGTGCCATGATGGCGACGCCGTCGATCTCGCTGCTTGTCAGCCTCGAGAGGTTCCTCGCAATCCCGTGAGGATCCGAGGCGGGTACCTGGATCACGTCGATGTCCGTCAGGTCGGCACGCATGGCCTCTCTCGCCTGGTCCACCTGGGTCAGCAGCTGCGTGAGATATTGGTCGCCTGCCTGGGGGAGCACGAAACAGAAGCGGTAGATCCGGTTTCGGGCGAGATTGACCGCGGCCGGATTGCGAATGAAGCCTAGCCGCTCGATGGCCTCATTGACCTTGCGTGCGGCTTTTTCACTGACATTCGGCCTGTCGTTGAGGACGCGGTCGACCGTCGCAAGGCTTACGCCTGCCGCTTCCGCAAGATCTCTGGCTGTTGGTCTCATGTGTTATCCGCATGCGGCAAGGCAGCCGCCTGCGGAGAGTTCTCCAACAAATTCAAACCAAAAGCAAGAAAATGAGGTGCGCACCTCAAAATTAACTTGCTTTGAGGTGCGCACCTCAATTATACCATCCGTAGAGTTGGATGGAGGGTGGCAGATCCTGCCGCGGCCATGGCTCGCTGTCGGCGCCGGAGGAGGAAGGCGGACCGACCGGAGGACTGCGCATCTTGTGTTGGGCCCTTTGGGGGCGTTGGACGAAACGCGATGGAGGTCGCTGTTTCGCTATGGGAGGAGAACGTCATGAAGCCTGCATTCCTGAAATCATCCGTGGCGGTGGCGACCTTGCTGCTTGCCGGCCTGTCCGGGGCGAGCGGCGCCAAGGCCGAGGATCTGACCCTTTGCTGGGCCGCATGGGATCCTGCAAATGCGCTTGTCGAACTCAGTAAGGACTTCGAGGCGAAGTCCGGTCACAAAATGAAATTCGAATTCGTGCCTTGGCCGAATTTTGCCGACCGCATGCTCAACGAGCTCAATTCGGGAGGCAAGCTCTGCGACCTTCTGATCGGCGACAGTCAGTGGATCGGTGGTGCCGCCGAAAACGGCCAGTATGTGAAGCTCAATGATTTCTTCGACAAGGAAGGGATCAAGATGGACAACTTCATCCCGGCGACAGTCGTCGGTTATGCCGAGTGGCCGAAGGGCACGCCGAACTACTGGGCGCTGCCGGCCTTCGGCGACGTGGTCGGCTGGACATATCGCAAGGACTGGTTCTCGCGCCCCGAGCTTCAGGAGGAGTTCAAGACCAAGTATGGCCGCGATCTCGCCGTGCCGAAAACCTTCGCTGAGCTCAAGGATATTGGCGAGTTCTTCCAGGGGCGAAACATCGATGGCAAGACAGTCTATGGTGCAGCCATCTACACCGAGCGTGGCTCGGAGGGTATCACCATGGGGGCGATGGATGTCCTCTATTCCTTCGGCTTCGAATATCAGAATCCCGCCAAGCCGTATGACATGGAAGGTTTCGTCAATTCGCCATCCGCCATTGCGGGCCTAGAATTCTACAAGGCCCTCTACGACTGCTGCACCCCGCCAGGCTCGTCGGACACCTACATGTCCGAAAACATCGATGCCTATAAGTCCGGCCAGGTCGCACTGCAGATGAACTTCGCCTTTATCTGGCCCGGCATTCATGCCGATGCCAATGTCGGTGGCGACAAGTCGGGTTACTTCCCCAATCCGGCCGGTCCGGATGGCAAGCAGTTCGCGCAGCTCGGAGGGCAGGGTATCTCGGTGGTCGCGGCGTCGTCCAAGCAGGATGCGGCGCTCGAATACATCAAGTGGTTCGCCCAGCCGGAAATCCAAAACAAGTGGTGGTCGCTGGGTGGTTATTCGGCACTGCGTTCCGTCGTCGAGGATCCGGGCTTCGCATCCAGCCAGCCCTATGCCCAGACCTTCCTCGACTCCATGGCGATCGTGAAAGACTTCTGGGCGGAGCCGTCCTACGCCTCCCTCCTCCAAGCATCCCAGAAGCGCTTCCACGACTATGTCGTGGCGGGCCAGGGCACGTCCAAGGAAGCGCTTGACGGGCTGGTGAAGGACTGGACCGAGGTCTTCGAGGACGAAGGCAAACTCTGAGCCGCAGGTGCGGGACGGAGTTCTCCCTTGAGGGCTCCAGCCGGACCGCCCGATGGCGGTCCGGACCTTCGGGGGCTTAGAGCGCCGCCCGTTCGCCAAGTTTCATACCGGGGAGGCCATCCATGTCCGAGAGCGCCATCGACCGGATTGCGCGTGCTACACCAGATCGCGTCTCAAGGCGTGCAACGGGTCTGTCGGATCGGGCGATCGCCTGGATCTTCGTTACGCCGACAATCCTCCTTCTGCTCGCCGTCAACATTTTTCCGCTCATCTGGACGGTTCGCCTTAGCTTCACGAATTTCCGTGTCAACCGACCGAACGAGGCACCGGAATTCGTCGGCTTGAGAAACTACGAGCGTATCCTGACAGACGGTGACATCTGGCTGACTATGCAGGCGACTGCGCATTTTCTGTTCTGGACAATCGCGCTCCAGGTGATGATCGGTTTCACGCTCGCCTATCTGATCAACAAGAAGTTCAAGGGGAACGATCTGTGGACGACGATCATCGTTCTGCCGATGATGCTGAGCCCTGCCGTCGTTGGCAATTTCTGGACCTTCCTCTACCAACCACAGATCGGCCTGTTCAATTACGCCGTCGCCTTCGTCACGGGCGTAGATCCGTCGAGCTTCTCGATGATCGGCGATGTATCGCTGGCTCCCTGGGCGATCGTCATCGTCGATACCTGGATGTGGACACCCTTTGTCATGCTGATCTGCCTGGCGGGGCTGCGCTCCATCCCGGACAGCATCTACGAGGCTGCCGAATGCGACCGCGCCAGCAAGTGGCGGCAGTTCTGGACGATCACGATACCGCTGGTGCTGCCCTTCCTGATGCTCGCCATCCTGTTTCGCGGGATCGAGAACTTCAAGATGTTCGACCTCGTGGTCCAGCTGACGGGCGGCGGTCCGGGCTCGATCACGGAACTTACCTCGATCAACCTCAAACGTGAGGCTTTCGAGAAGTGGCGGACCGGCTATGCCTCTGCCTATGCAGTCATCCTCTTCGTCACGGTCTTTGGTCTGGCGTCGATCTACGTCAAGGCGCTGAACAAGGTGAAAGAGCGATGAGCAGCTATTCCGTCACCGAACCCTCCAAGCGCCAGAAGTGGCTGGCCGGCACACTCGTGGTCTTCTATGCCATCGTCACTTTGATGCCGCTGGTCTGGATCATCGCGACTGGGTTCAAAAGCCCGTCCGACTCGATCGCCTATCCGCCGAAACTGCTCTTTCAGCCCACTCTCGAAGGATATGTGAACCTGTTCACCACCCGGACCCGCGTCTCGGAGGCAGATCTCCAGGCGCTCGGCGAGCCGACGACCTGGTATGAACGTCTCGTGCGCAAGGATGGACTCGTGATCGCGGGGCCATCACGCTTCGGGGAACGCTTCTACAATTCCGTCGTCATCGGCTTCGGCTCGACATTCCTGTGCATCGTGCTCGGGACGGCTGCGGCTTACGCCTTCTCCCGCTTCAAGGTGCCACTGAAGGACGATCTCCTGTTCTTCATCCTGTCGACCCGGATGATGCCGCCAATCGCGGTGGCCATCCCGATCTTCCTGATGTTCCGGTCGCTGGGTCTGAGCGACACCCATGCGGGCTTGATCCTGCTTTACACCGCGGTCAACCTCTCGCTCTCGGTCTGGCTGCTCAAGGGGTTCATCGACGAGATACCCATCGAATATGAGGAGGCGGCCCTGATCGACGGCTACACACGCTTCCAGGCGTTCTACAAGGTTGTCCTGCCCCAGGCCGTGACCGGTATCGCGTCCACGGCGATCTTCTGTCTGATCTTTGCCTGGAACGAATATGCCTTTGCCGTCCTGCTGACATCGGGCACGGCGCAGACTGCACCGCCCTTCATTCCGACCATCATCGGCGTGAGTGGTCAGGACTGGCCGGCCGTTGCCGCCGGCGCCACGCTCTTTCTGGTGCCGGTTGTCGTCTTCACGATCGTCCTGCGCAAGCATCTGCTTCGCGGCATCACCTTCGGGGCCGTTCGCAAATGACCCGCTTTATCGAAAGACTGTGCCGGTTTCGGCGTAACGAATGGGAACTGGTCGCCTCGTTCCTGATCGGGCTCGGCGTGTTCATGATGATGCAGCCCTTCGCACTCGTTCTCTACAGCTATTCCTTCGTCGTGACGTTGCTGGGCACGGTGATGTTCGTCATCGTCAGCCACTTCCCGGAGTAAATAATGGCGCAGATCAGAATCCATAACCTGCGCAAGGAGTTCGGTGCCTTCACCGCAGTGCAGTCTTCGAGCTTCACCATCGAGGACGGGGAGTTCTTCATGCTGCTTGGCCCATCCGGCTGCGGCAAGACGACGACGCTCCGGATGATGGCAGGGCTCGAACTTCCGACCGGCGGTGAGATCTTCATCGATGGCGAGGAAGTCGGGATGAAGCCGGCCAGCCAGCGCGACATCGCATTCGTCTTCCAGATGTTTGCCCTCTATCCGCACATGAATGTCCGGCGCAACATTTCCTATCCGCTGATCAGTCAGGGCGCTTCCAGGGGCGAGGTCAGAACGCGGGTCGAGGAAATCGCCAGGATCCTGAAGATCGAGGATATTCTCGACAAGCCGGTGGGCGGGCTGTCTGGCGGCGACCGACAGCGGGTGGCGCTGGGGCGCGCCATCGTGCGCCGGCCAAAGGCCTTCTTCATGGACGAGCCGCTTGGGGCGCTGGATGCCGAGTTTCGCGAGCACATGGCCGAGGAACTCAGGGCTCTGCACGACCGCATCGGTGCCACGACCGTCTACGTCACCCATGACCAGCTTGAGGCGATGCAGATGGGCGACAAGATCGTGGTGATGAACCATGGTGTCGTCGAACAGTTCGGAATGCCCCAGCAGATCTATGACTGGCCGGCCAGTCGCTTCGTCGCCGACTTCATCGGGTCCCCCTCGATGAACTTCCTCGAATTCGAAGGCATGATCGGGATCGGTGGTGATCACGTCATTCTCGATGGCCAGCGGATTGCCGTTCCGGTGCAGCGTCAGGGGGCGGAAGGCAAGCTTACGCTCGGCGTTCGGCCGGAGCATGTTCGCTTCAGCGAAGCCTCCGGCTACCGGGCCAAGGTGATCGCGACGGAATATCTAGGGACGACCCAAATCGTGACCTTGGCGACCGCCAACGGCACCATCAAGGCGCGCATTTCCTCGTCGGAAAAGATCTCCCAGGGGCAAACGGTCGGTCTCGAATTCAATCCGCGCACGCTGACGATCTTTGCCGGTGCACGTGGCCAAGCCCTGGTTTCAGAGGGCAATGAGGGAGTGCTCCGTCATGGCTGAAGTGATCCTGAACTCCGTCATCAAGTCCTTCGGCACGAAGCGAGCACTGGATGACGTCTCGATGACCGTGCCGGACGGTTCCTTCGTCGTCCTGCTCGGGCCGACGGGAGCTGGAAAGACCACGACGCTGCGGTTGATTGCGGGGCTTGAAGCCGCCGACCAAGGCGAGATCCGGATCGGTGGCAAGCCCGTGGACGGCATGACGCCAGCGGAGCGCAACGTCGCAATGGTGTTCCAGCAGTATTCGCTTTATCCCCATCTGACGGTCCGGGAGAACCTCGCCTTTCCGTTGAAGTCGCCACTTCTGCGGACACCTCCGGCGGAGATCGTTGCGAAGGTGAACGCGGTGGCGGACATGCTGCGGATTTCCCACAAGCTGGACAACAAGGCCACGGCCCTTTCCGGGGGCGAGATGCAGCGCGTCTCGATCGGCCGGGCGCTGGTTCGCAATCCGCAGATCTACCTCATGGATGAACCGCTGAGCTCGCTCGATGCGAAGCTCCGGTCAGACCTCAGGATCGAGCTGAAGAACATCCAGGCCAATTCGGGCGCGACCCTGCTCTACGTCACCCATGACCAGATCGAGGCCATGACCATGGCAACCCATGTCGGCGTCCTGCATGAGGGGCGGCTCGTCCAGTTCGGGTCTCCGCGTGATGTCTATGAGAGGCCCGTGAGCCTTCACGCCGCCCAGAGACTGGGGCAGCCGCGGATCAATGTGCTGCCGGCCAGTCTCTTTCCGGCGGCGCCCCGATCGGCTGTCAGCATGGGGTTGCGCCCCGAGCATATCCGGCAGGGGGCGGGCGAGGAGAGCTTCGTCAACCGGGTCGAACGACTGGGCGACCAGACACGGCTTCACCTGCTTTTTCGCGGCCATCCGATTGTCACCGTCACCGATCCGCACACGGCGCTCAGTGAAGGCGACATCGTCAGAATAGAACCCGTTGATCCCCTCTATTTCGATGCCGACGGCATGCGATGCGCATAAGGAGCTCCTCATGGCACAGTTCATAAACAAGAAGGAAGATGTCGTCGTCGAGGCCCTCGAAGGGCTGCTTGCAACGGCAGGCGTGCCGCTTGCCCGTCTCGATGGCTACCCGCATATCCGTGTCGTCGTTCGTGCCGACTGGGACAAGTCGCGGGTCGCGCTCGTGTCTGGCGGCGGCTCGGGTCATGAACCCGCCCATGCAGGTTTCGTCGGGACTGGCATGCTGACGGCTGCGATCTGCGGCGACGTGTTTGCGTCACCCAGTGTCGACGCGGTTCTCGCCGGCATTCTGGCCGTCACCGGCCCCGCGGGCTGCCTGCTGATCGTGAAGAACTATACGGGTGATCGCCTGAATTTCGGCCTTGCCGCAGAGCGCGCGCGCGCTTTCGGGCTCAATGTCGAGATGGTCATCGTCGACGACGATATCGCCCTTCCAGATCTTCCGCAGGCACGCGGCGTCGCGGGCACGCTGTTCGTGCACAAAATTGCAGGTGCGCTTGCCGAGAAGGGGAAGGATCTCGACACCGTTGCCAAGGCCGCGAGGCGGGTGATCGCCGGCACGAAGAGCATCGGCATGTCGCTAGATACCTGCACGGTGCCGGGCTCGCCGAAAGAAGATCGTATTCCCAAGGGCATGGCGGAGCTGGGGCTCGGCATTCATGGTGAGGCTGGCGTCGAGCAGGTCGATTTCTCCGGCGCGCAGTCGGCCATGGCGGCGGTCGCCCAGAAACTCGAAGCGGCGGTCGGCGAGCGCAGCCATGTGGCGCTCATCAACAATCTCGGAGGGACTTCGGTCCTCGAAATGTCGGTCCTCACCCATGAGCTCATCCGCTCGCAGATCGGGTCCCATGTCGGTCACGTCGTCGGGCCTGCCGCCATGATGACCTCGCTCGACATGCGTGGTTTCTCGATCTCGCTTTATCCGGCCGACGAGGAGGATCTCGCGTGCCTTGCCATGCCCGTCGGGCCATCCACCTGGCCGGGGCTTGCGAAGATCCATCCGGTTTCGGTCGTTGCACTTCCCGATGGGTTGAAACCGGTCATGCCGCTTGCATCGAATCACAAGCCGACTCGCGATTTCCTGACCGAATGCTGCGAGGTCATGATTGCGGCAGAGCAGGATCTGAATGCGCTCGACGCAAAATCCGGCGACGGGGACACGGGCTCGACGCTGGCGGGTGCCGCGCGCGCACTGATCAGCGCGACGGATCGCCTGCCGCTGTCCGATCACACACAGCTGTTGCGGGCGATCGGTCTGGAGCTCAGCCAGACCATGGGCGGTTCCTCGGGCGTGCTGCTGGCGATCTTCTTTGCCGCGGCCGGCGATGGCGCTTCGAGCGGTTTGCCGATGCGTGAAGCCTTGAAGGCAGGGCTTTCGCGCATGCAGGAAATCGGGGGGGCAGGTGTCGGCGACCGCACGATGATCGATGCATTGGCACCGGCTCTCGATGGCCTTGCGGATGGCTTCGACGCTGCGGCCAAGGCTGCACGTCAAGGGGCTGACGACACGGCAAGGATGGGGAGAGCCAGAGCGGGCCGGGCTGCCTATGTCAATTCAAGGCAGCTTGAAGGCAATCGCGATCCGGGTGCCGAGGCTGTTGCGCGCCTGTTCGAATATCTGGCGTCGCGGGCCCGGATGGGCTGAGTGTCGAGCGACGCGCCGGACGGGGAAACCCCACGGCGCGTCGTCCATTGTTTTTGCCGGACGGCGTATCAGAGAACGGTAACGTTCTCTGCCTTGGACTTGCCAGTCTTGCGGTCCTGACCGACGTCGTAGCTGACCTTCTGGCCGTCCTGAAGAGCGCCGCCAAAGCCAACAGCGGAGATATGGACAAAGACGTCCGGGCCGCCGTTGTCCGGGGTGATGAAGCCGAAGCCCTTGTCTTGGGCGAAGAATTTTACGATGCCAGTAGCCATGATGTCCTCGTGGAATTTGTGCGACATGTTCGCATAGCGGTTGTGGGAACGATCAGCAAGTCCGTCTTGACCGTCTGACCGGACGTTTGGGCTCCATTTGAGGCTTTTTCTCAACAAATGCGGCCCGATGTTGGGGGCCAGCCACCCTTTTGATCCGAGTGGCCGGCGAAAACGGGACAGACACCCTCAGTGGACTTCCGTCAGAAGCGGTGTCGCGGCGTCCTGCTCTCCATGCTGACGCAGCGGCCTGTTTCCAGCCAGAAGGCGGGCAAGGACGTAAAAGACCGGTGTCATGAAGATCCCGAAGAAGGTGACGCCGATCATGCCCGAGAATACGGCCACACCCATGGCGGCGCGCATTTCGGCACCGGCCCCCGTCGAGATGACGAGCGGGATGACACCCATGATGAAGGCCATGGAGGTCATGAGGATGGGCCGCAAGCGCAGTCGGCTCGCTTCCACTGCCGCCTGGACGGGCGTTCGTCCTTCGAATTCCAGCTCCCGGGCGAATTCCACGATCAGGATCGCGTTTTTCGCCGAGAGGCCGACAAGGACAACAAGACCGATCTGGGTGAAGATATTGTTGTCGCCACCCGTATACCAGACACCCACAAGGGCAGCGAGCACGCCCATCGGCACGATCATGATGATCGAAAGCGGAAGCGTGAGGCTTTCATATTGGGCGGCAAGCACGAGGTAGACGAGCAGCAGGGCGAGCGGAAACACGACGATGCTCGAATTGCCGGCGAGGATCTGCTGGTAGGTCAGATCGGTCCATTCAAAATCAATGCCCGTCGGCATGGTTTCTTCGAGGATCTTTTCCATCGCTGCCTGGGCCTGGCCCGACGAGAAGCCCGGGGCGGGTCCGCCATTGATGTCGGCCGAGAGGAATCCATTGTAGCGGGTGGTCCGTTCCGGTCCGGTCGACGCCTCGACCTTCAGCAGGGCCGACAGCGGGATCATCTCGCCGCTCTGGGAGCGAACCTTCAACTGCCCGATGTCTTCGGGCTTGGCACGATATTGTGCATCCGCCTGGACGCGGACGCTATACGTGCGGCCGAAGGCATTGAAGTCGTTCACGTAAAGCGAGCCTAGATAGATCTGCAGGGTCTGGAAGACGTCGGTGACGGCGACGCCGAGCTGTTGCGCCTTGACGCGGTCGAGATCGGCGAAGAGCTGCGGCACATTAACCTGGAAGCTCGAGAAAATGCCTGCGAGTTCCGGCGTCTGGTAAGCCCGGGCGAGAACGGCCTTGGTCGTCTCGTCGAGCGTTTCGTAGCCGAAGCCAGCCCTGTCCTCGATTTGCAGCTTGAAGCCGCCTGTGGAACCCAGCCCGTTCACCGGCGGCGGCGGGAACATGGCGATGAAGGCGCCGTCGATTGCGGCATATTTCTGGTTCAGTGCCATGGCAATCGCGCCGCCGGACAGCGATGGATCCTTACGCTCTTCGAAATCGTCGAGCACGGCGAAGACGATGCCGGCATTGGAGCCGATGGTGAACCCGTTGATCGACAGGCCCGGGAAGGCCAGCGCATTTTTGACGCCGGGTTGTTCGAGCGCGATGTCGCTCATCTGGCGGATGACGTCTTCGGTTCGGTCGAGCGTAGCGCCATCGGGCAATTGCGCGAAACCGATCAGGTATTGCTTGTCCTGTGCCGGCACGAAGCCGCCCGGAACCGTGCTGAACATGCCATAGGTTGCCGCGACCAGTGCCAGATAGATGACCATGACCACGCTCTTGCGGCCGAGCAGGCCTCCGACGCTGCGGCCGTAGCCCGCCGAGGCGGCACCGAAGGCGCGGTTGAAGCCGCGGAAGAACCAGCCGAGCGAGCGGTCCATGACCCGGGTGACCAGGTCCTTGGGCGCGTTGTGATCTTTCAGGAGAAGTGCCGCCAGAGCCGGCGACAAGGTCAGCGAGTTGATCGCCGAGATCACCGTCGAAATGGCGATGGTCAGGGCGAACTGACGATAGAACTGACCGGACAGGCCGGTGATGAAGGCGAGCGGTACGAAGACCGCGACGAGAACCAGCGCGATCGCAATGATCGGGCCGGAGACTTCCCGCATGGCGCGGTAGGTGGCTTCCCGGGGTGAAAGCCCGTTCTCGATGTTGCGCTCGACATTCTCCACGACCACGATCGCGTCGTCGACGACGATGCCGATCGCGAGCACGAGACCGAAAAGCGTCAGCGCGTTGATCGAGAAGCCGAAGGCATACATCACGGCGAAGGTGCCGATGATCGAGACCGGGACGGCGATCAGCGGGATGATAGAGGCGCGCCAGGTCTGAAGGAAGATGATGACGACGAGCACGACAAGCGCGACGGCCTCGAGCAGCGTATCGACGACCTTGTCGATCGAGGAACGGACGAATTCCGTCGTGTCATAGACGATCTCGAAGCGGACGCCGTCGGGCATGGCCTGCTGCAGGTCGTTCATCGTCTGCTGCACGGCATCGGAAATCGCGATGGCGTTCGAGCCGGGTGCCTGGAAGATCGGAATGGCGACAGCGGGTTCGCCATCGAGCAGTGAGCGCAGCGAATATTCGGCCGCTCCGAGCTCGATGCGTGCCAGATCCGCGAGCCTGGTGATTTCACCGTTCTCGCCGGTTTTTACGACGATCGCGCCGAATTCTTCCGGCGTCTGAAGCCGGCCTCTCGCGTTGACGTTGAGCTGCAGGTCCACACCTTCAAGCGATGGCGAGGCGCCGATCGTGCCGGCGGCCGCCTGGACATTCTGCTGGGCAATCGCATTGGTGATGTCGCTTGCCGCAAGGCCATGTTCGGCCACCTTTTGCGGGTCGAGCCAGATGCGCATCGAATAGTCGCCGGCACCGAAGACCTGGACCTGGCCGACGCCATCGATGCGGGCCAGGCGATCCTTGATGTTGAGCGTGGCATAGTTGCGGAGATAGGTGAGATCATATCGGTCGCCGGTCGATACGAGATGGACGACCATCATCAGGTCCGGCGAGCTTTTCACCGTCGTCACGCCAAGTGCGCGCACCTCTGCCGGCAGCCTCGGTTCGGCCTGCGAGACACGGTTCTGAACGAGTTGCTGCGCCTTGTCGGGATCGGTGCCCAAGCGGAAGGTAACGGTCAAGGTCAGGACGCCGTCGGACGTCGCCTGGCTCGACATGTACAGCATGTCCTCGACGCCGTTGATCTGCTCCTCCAGTGGCGTCGCCACGGTTTGTGCGATCACGGTCGGGTTTGCGCCGGGATAAACGGCCCGGACCACCACCGAGGGGGGAACGACCTCGGGATATTCGGAGATCGGAAGTGCGCGAAGGCCGATCAGGCCTGCGACCAGGATCAGGATCGAAAGAACACCGGCAAAAACGGGGCGATCGACAAAGAAGCGTGAGAAATTCATCTGTAACCCCATTCGGAGGACAAAGTTGAAGCGGCCCCGTCGACAGCAGTCGCCGGGGAGGAAGGTCTTTCTGGCAAGGGGCCGCGGACGGTTGCGAAGCCTAGAGTTTCAGACGGGCCGGCGATGCCGGCACGACATCAGTTTTTGAGCGCGGTCTGTTCCTGCGGTGCGACGGTGACACCGGGCTGGATGCGCTGGAGGCCACTGACGACGATGCGTTCGCCGGCATTGAGGCCCTTTTCCACGATGCGTTGGCCATCGACCAGGGAACCAAGCTCGATCTGGCGGTAGGCAATAGTATTGTCCTGGCCGACGACGAAGACGAACTTCTTGTCCTGATCCGTTCCGACCGCCCGTTCACTGATCGCGAGCTTATCTTCGGCCTTGGATTGGCCGATGCGGATGCGGACGAACTGCCCGGGGATAAGGTTGCCTTGAGGATTTTCGAAAACCGCTCTGACCCGGATCGTTCCCGTCGATGCGTCGATCTCGTTGTTAATCAGCTGCAATCGGCCACGGATCGGTGGGACCTCGTCCTCGGTCGTGATCTCAACTGGGGTCTGGTCCAGGGACCAGCCGACCGTCGGCACGGTGGGAAGGATCTGCCGAAGATACTCTTCCTCGATGGTGAAGCCGGCATAGATGGGATCCACGGAGACGAGCGTGGTCAGGGACTGGGATGAAGGGCCCGATGCAACAAGATTGCCGACGGTGACTTCGAGTTGACCTACGCGACCGGAAATGGGTGCTCGGATTTCGGTGTAGTCAAGATCGAGTTCCGCAAGCTTCAAGGCGGCCTTGGCAGACTGAAGTGCTGCGAGGGCGGATGCATGCGCACCCTGCCGCTGCGCCAGTTCGCTCTGGGAGATCGTGTTGCGGGACAGAAGAGAGGTTCCGCGATCAAGTTCCGTCTTCGTCAGGTTGACCTGGGCCTGGGCTGCGGCGACATCGCCGTGCGCACGATCGACGGTCGCATGGTAAGGTTCGGGGTCGATCGTGACCAGTGGATCCCCCTGCTTGACGAGGCCCCCTTCATTGAAGTGGACCGCCTGTATTGCTCCGGCCACACGGGCGCGGATCTGCACCCGGTCCACGGCTTCCAGCCGCCCGGAAAACTCGCGCCAGACATTGATTGGTCGTGGGCTGACGGTTGCGACGGTTACTGGGACGGCAGGCGGTGCCGCCGCAACCTCGGTGGCGGCCGCCAGCGCGTCCTTCGACTGATCGACATAGACAAATCCGCCGACGATTGCCAAAGCGGTTGCCATCGCAGAACCCCACAGGGCGGCGCTCCTGATCCTTGCGGTCATGATTATCTCCTTCGGTTCGGGCTGAACCGCTATGTTTACGGAAACGGACCGTGGTCCGCAGTCAGATCGGCAGTTCCTGGAGGAACTGCGAGAATTCGGTCGAGAATCGCGAACACCACGTGCCGCTTTTCCCTTGGTACAGGTCTGTCCATCCATACTGGGGGGACAGGATGCTGGTCGTCACGGACACGCCGGCCTTGCGCAGGCGCTCCGCATAATCGAGGCCCTCGTCGCGTAACGGATCATCGTCCGACGTCACGATTAGGGCCGGAGCCACGCCGGTTAGCCGCGAACATAGGCACGGCGCCGCATAGGGATGCTGGTAGCCGCAGGCCGAAGCCAGGTAATGATCCCAGCCATCCGACCAGCGTTCCCGCATGCCGATCTCGTTGGCACGGCCAAACGATGCCGTGACCATGCGCGGATCGATCATCGGCGAGAGGAGAACCTGTCCCGCCAGCTCTCCCGGCATGGCGTCGCGGGCCTTCAAGGCAAGGCTCGCGGCGATGTTTCCACCCGCCTCATCCCCGGCCAGCACCACCGGCGATCTTGACGTCACATAGCGCCGGCGCTTGGCGAACATGTACTTCAGGACCTCGAAACCCTGCTCCAGGCTTCCCGGAAAACGATGCCCCGAAGGTGTAACGCAGTCCGCCTCGACCACCAGCGCGCCCGCCTCCGCCATTGCGAGAGCGGCCGGGGCATCACTTTCGCGATCCTGCCTCGGGCCGAAGGCGGTCCCGGGAAGATAGAGGACCAGCGGTCGTGCCGATGCTTTCCCCGAACCCTCATAGACCCGATAGGCCAAGGGAAAGGGCAGTTGCCCCTTCTCGGTTGTCTCCCATTGTCTCGTCATGAGCCTGCTCTACGCGTGCGGACGAAAACAACTTCCATCTGCTGCCTAGATATAATTATTATCCGCCCATAATGCACAAGATGGCGATATCGGGAAACTCTGTCCCGCAATTCGGAATAATGAATATAGATTGGATGGGTGCCGTCGATGGATCAATTGTCCGCCATGCGGGTCTTTACGCGAGTCGTGGAGACCGGGAATTTCTCCAGGGCGGCGACTTCCCTGAAGATGCCCAAGACGACGGTCACCACGGCCGTACAGGCGCTAGAGGCGCATCTGGGCGCAAAGCTGCTCAATCGCACCACACGTCAGGTGGTGGTCACGACCGATGGTGCACTCTATTACGAGCGCGCCGCACGCATTCTGTCGGAGCTCGACGAGCTGGATGGAAGCTTGTCCAGTTCGCTGGCGCAACCATCGGGCAAGGTCCGGATTGCGTTGTCGGGAGGATTTGCCGACCGGATCATCATGCCGGCGCTTTGCGAATTTCATACGCGTTATCCGGCGATCCAGCTCGACTTCGATATAGGGGATCGCATCGTCGACTACATTGCGGAGAACATCGATTGTGCCTTGCGGGCAGGGACGCCGAGCGACCAGTCCCTAGTCGCGCGCAAGGTGGCCGATCTGGAACTCAGGACATATGCGTCCCCTCGGTATCTCGACCGAATGGGCATTCCAGCCCATCCGCACGACCTTCGAAACGGGCATTTCGGGGTCGGCTACATGAAGGCGCATGAAGGCCGGGTCTTCCCGATGGTCTTCCGCAAGGGTGAGGAAGAAGTCGAGATCCAGCTTGACTACGTCATCTCGGTCAATGAATTCAGAAGCTATATCGCGGCGGCTGCGGCTGGCATTGGGATCGCACAGGCGATCGATTTCACTGTCCGCGATCATGTGGATCGGGGTGAACTGGTCGAAATCCTGGCCGACTGGCCGCGCGACCCGATCCCGCTCTACATCGTCTATCCGCAGACACGCCACCTGAGCAACAAGGTCCGTGTTTTTGTCGACTGGTTGGCGAAAAGACTGCAGGATACGCAGAATTGCGAGACGCGACTGAAGGCTTGCGGTTCGCCCTCCTGACGTATTTTCTTGTAATTCGGCGTGGATACCGGGGGGCTGGACGCTTCCCGGCTATCTGTAACGCCGTCGAAACCACAATCCGTTGCAGGATGATCAGTCCGCACTTCGGAGGCCCGGGCGGGTTGATCATCCGATACCGCACCCATGCTCAGGTTGACCTGTCCGGCATTGGCTGCGACAAGGCCACATGCAGACACCGATCTCCATAGACCCAGACTATCTCAGGGCGCGGCTGAAAGCATTGCTCGCCATCCCTAGTCCCACAGGTTTCACCGACGAGGCCGTTCGGCACACGGCGCGTGAACTCGAGCGCCTCGGGCTTGAGGTCAAACTGACCCGTCGCGGCGCGATCCGAGCCCGGCGTCCCGGTGCTTCGGAGCGGCCCGCGCGTGCAATCGTTTCACATCTCGACACGCTCGGTGCGCAGGTGAAAGCGCTCAAGGAGAATGGTAGGCTCGAACTCGTGTCGATCGGTCACTGGTCTGCGCGGTTCGCCGAGGGCGCACGCGCCTCGATCTTTTCGGCGAAAGGCATCTATCGTGGCTCGATCCTGCCACTGAAAGCGTCGGGTCACACGTTTAACGAGGAGGTCGACACACAGCCGACCGGTTGGCAGCATGCCGAGTTGCGAATTGATGCCTTGGCGCGCGATCGCAAGGATATCGTGCAGCTCGGCATCGACATCGGCGATATCGTCGCCATCGATCCGCAGCCAGAATTCCTCGACAATGGGTTCATCGTCTCCCGGCATCTGGACGACAAGGCCGGGGTGGCGATCATGCTGGCCGCACTCGAGGCCATGCAGCGCGAAAACATCGAAACGCCAGTCGATACCTACTGGCTCTTCACCATCGGTGAAGAGGTCGGCGTCGGTGCTTCCGCGGCTCTCGTGCCGGAGATTGCCTCTCTCGTCGCGGTCGACAATGGGACGACCGCCCCGGGCCAGAATTCCGACGAGTTCGGCGTAACGCTCGCCATGGCGGACCAGACCGGTCCCTTTGACTATCACCTGTCCAAGAAGCTATTCGAGCTTTGCGGCGAACACGGCATCCGTGTGCAGAAGGATGTATTCCGCTACTACCGGTCAGATGCGGCCTCGGCCGTGGAAGCTGGACATGATGTGCGCACAGCACTCCTCGCCTTCGGGGTCGACGCTTCGCACGGCTATGAGCGCATCCATCTCCATGCGCTGATTTCGGTGGCAAAACTCGTCGTCTACTACGTTGCGAGCGATGTTCAGATCGAGCGCGATTCCGAGGAGGTCTCCGGCTTGCGCGGCTTCACCCGCCAGAAGGTCGCGCCTGCGGAACAGAGCTTCACGGCGGATGAAGCCGACGAGCCCTGACGTTTTCAATGCAGGCAATCCATCAGGTTGGACGCTTCAGGATGGCGGAACTCGATGCCCTCATGGCCCGCCGGGTCTGGCCGATTGGAGGTGTTGACGCTTGATCTCATCCGCGACAGGCTGTGGGCCGGATCGACGGAACCCTCCTGTTCATTGCCCGAAAGCCTTGATTGCCGATGCCAAGCGTAGTCCGTTCAGCAGGTCCTGTCGCGGTCGATATCTGGAACTGGTCTTTGGATGAGGCTTTTGCGGATGCTGCCGAAGCCTGTGCACTGCTTGTCGACACCGAACGTGAGCGAGCAGAGCGCTTTCTCAGGGATATCGATCGTCGGCGCTACAGCATGGGACGGGCGGGCCTAAGGCTCATCCTCGCGAGCTATCTCGGCATCGAGCCGTCGGTCATCCGCTTCGCCTACAACAGCTGGGGTAAACCGCATCTCGATCTCGGCTATCGCGCAGAAAGAGTTCACTTCAACCTGAGCCACAGCGCCGGAGAGGCGGTGCTGGCCGTTTCGAGACAGGCAGAAATCGGCATCGACATCGAGGAAATTCGCCAACTCGAGGAAGATGTCGCCGGCCATTTCTTTTCCCGGCCAGAGTGTGCCGCGCTCGCAGCCCTGCCGGCTGGTGAACAACTGGCCGGGTTCTATCGGTGCTGGACCCGCAAGGAGGCCTTCGTCAAGGCGCATGGGGCGGGGCTCTCCGTTCCGCTGCATGGCTTTGATGTTTCACTGAATGTGGAGGACGGGCAGCACTTGCTCAAGCGCCTCGACCAAAACATCGGCCTGCTTTCCGACTGGGCACTGCTCAATCTCGACGTGGTCGAAGGCTTCCATGGGGCGCTTGCCGTGTGTTCGGCCGGGCGAAACGTCGTGGTCCACTACCGCAGCAGGTCGGCCTGGTCCGCGAACATCGCGTCGATGACGTAGCGGCCGTTCGAGGCGTCCATGTGGTGACACGCGATGATGCCAGGGGCGAAATCTGGTTTTATGGTTCGGATGCAACGCTCGCTGTAGCTATCGAGATCGAGTTCCTCGACCTCCATTATGTTCAGCCCGTAGCCGTAGATGCCGTATTCATTGCGCTGGGAAGGGCGATAAAGTCGGCCCCCGTGCTCGAACGGACGACCGCCATTGCGCGCCTCTGTGCTGCCCATGACCACCGGATTGTTGCGGTGAGGTTTGATCCATTTGAGGTCCGGACCATCCACCTCGAAGACATGCAGTTCGCTGCAGTGATCCTCATAGGCATGGAATTCCGACAGATTGGTGAAAAGCCACCACTTTCCAGCGAAGGGGAAGAGCGCGGAATCCGCGGAAGATTGGCCTTCCAAGGCTGTCGCATGCAGCTCCCAGCGCAGTGGAAATTCAATGCATCGCCAGACTTCCAGCCGACGCGCCTGGTTCGTCTCGGGGATCATGAAGATCCCGTCCGCGTGACGAAAAACAAAGGGATAGGAGAGATGATGCTCCGCCTTCAGGGCGATGCCCAGCCTCTCCAGCCTGTCATCCACGAGCCGCCCGACTGCTATATGTGCCTTGGTATCGCTTGGCGTGTAGGCCTCGTAAAAGACGTAGGTCTCCTCATCATGCTGAAACAGGAAGGGATCCGCCCGAAGCTCGTCATCGTCCGGTTTCAGCAGGACCGCCGTCCGTGGGTCAAAGTCTTCCGGCCGGCCGTTTCCGACGAAAATGGCCCAGGGTGGGGCTGCGATCTTGAGCCTGACCTCCAAGGCCTCGCGCCCACGCGCCAGCAGGTTGCGACCCACCCTCACTCCGTAGGGCAAGAGTTTGGCAAGGCTCGGCGGTCGATGGGCTGTTGTGGTGGCGGACGAGGGCAGGGTGCAGAGAACCCGCTCGACTGCAAGCTTGCGCAATTCCCGCATGACCAATGTCACTGCACGTTCCTTGATGAAGTCGCTGTTGCGCACGGCGCTGAATTTCGTGCTGAACTCTGCTTCCGCCAGCAGTTTGTCATCCCGATCGTCGGTCTGGCGAACGGTAATGTGCAGCTTCGTCGAAGGATTTCTCGCCATCACCTCTTGATAGCCGTACCAGTCGGCGCTGGCATTGGCCTCTTCCAGGAAGGAGAACTGCCACGACCCGTAGGGCAATCTGGGCAATGCACCCAGAGGGATGTCCAGAGGAGAAATTGCCAGAACCAGATCCAGATTTTGCCCCAAGTCCGCGTCAGGCAAGTCGTCGAGAGCGATGAAAGGAAAGTCCGCAGATTCTTGGCTTGTTGGAATGTATCGAGGCTGGCGTCCGAGCGTCGATCGTTCCAGCGCCGCAGCCAGCCGAAAGGCGGCCGGTGCCGCGGCTTGCTTTGGAGGGCAGAGGATGATCGACTGAAGGCAAAGCCTGTCATCGGCGAGAAGTCGATGGATCAGGGCAAGCTGCCAGTTGTCGAAGCCATGACGGCGATCCGCCAGCAGGCCGATTCGCAAGGGCTCCAGCGCGGGCTGTATGGAGCTTCTCGCAGCTTGTCCGGATGACGCGTCCATGTCAGGGATTTCCGTCCGCGAGCCGCTCTTCGATTGCGCCGGCCAATCGACGCATTCCATCGACGGTGAGCGAGTCCTCGTGCCAACCTTCCAGGTCGATCACAGTTGCTTTGCCGGCGACATTTTCATTCCAGCCGAACAGAAGCTTTCGCGCACGGGCTGGGCTTGCTTCACTGCGGAAGAGTATCAGTTCTCCAATCGGTTCCGCCCTGAAGTTCCTGGCCGAGTGCACCAGGTAGTCGGTGACGTGAACATTCGCCGTCTCTTCCACACTCGCCTTGATCCTGTCTGGGCTGAAGGTTGCGAGCAGCCAATTGGTCACGCGGAATTCCTTCAGGAAAACACTTGGCCTCATCCTGCCGGTCAGAAGCTTACGGATGAAGTATGTCGTGCGCTTCAGGCGCCGTTCCGCGTTCCACAGCCGCTGGCGCAGCCAAGGCTGCGAGCGGAAATAGCCGGGCGCCCACGCATCTATTGCCGCAGTGAACGCGACATTGACGCCAGATTGACGGAGCTGGCGCGCCACTTCCAGGGCCAGAATCCCGTTGACGCACAATCCGACGATGCCGACCGGTCCGGCACCTCTCGGTACATCCATGGCGCGGATCGCTGAGGCGGCGACATCTTCCAGTTTCGTTTCCGCCGACAACTCCGTCTCCGAAGCGCCGAACATGTTGACGTTGTAAACTGAGACGGCATCGCTCAGACGGTTGGCAAGCTGGTAGTAAAGGAAAGGATGGTTGATCGTGTAGACAGCGCAGTTCCCTGTTCCCTGTTTATAGCTGTTGCGCTCCCAGGCCGGCGCAAATGCGGCGACCGAGGTAAACGGAGGGGATGGGCTTGGACCAAAGGCCGCTTCGGCAAAACCTCGGAGCGTCTGTTGCTTGAAGAGCAAGGTGAGTTCGGGCTTTGTGCCGAAACGCTCTTTGACGGCCGACAGCATGCGCAGCGCCAGGAGCGAATGCCCGCCGAGCGCGAAGAAATCGCCGTCCGGCTCGACCTTGTCGACATCGAGGACGTTTGCCCAGATTTCGCCGAGAAGCCGGATGCGCTCGGCAGCGGACAGCGCAGACAGATCCTCCGGCCCAGCGGACATGGGGGGCTCATCCGTCGGTGTCGCGTGATTGCCGGAAATCGAACCTGTCGAAGAAACGGCGATTGCAGGAGGAACGGCGGCGAGTGAATGCTGCCCGATGCCGCTGGGTGACAGCGGTGCGGACGGGGAACTCAGCGCCTGCTCATAGACATCCTGCCACATTTTCAGGATGCGTTCGATCGTGGACCGGTCGAAGAGATCGGTGTTGTATTCGATCGACATGCGCCAGCCGGACGGGCGTCCGACCATGCCGAAGCTGATGTCATAGACCACGCCCGGTGACTGTGACGCTGCGCTGAGCAGTTCGAAGTCGCCATAGCGGCGGTCTTCCATGAAGGCCTTGGAGAGATTGAAGTTGACCGAGATCAGCGGGTTGCGGGAGGGATCGCGCACCGGATTGATGAATTCCACCAGCTTGTTGAAAGGCATGCGCTGGTGATTGACAGCGGCGCTAACCGTCTGCGTTGCTGACTGCAGGTGGTCCTCGAAGCTCATGGACGGCCGGACCGGCAGACGCAACACCATATTGTTGATGAAGACGCCGATCATCGGTTCGAGATCGGATTGTTCGCGTCCCGCGATCTGGGTGCCGAAGAGGATGTCTTCGGCTCCAGTGACGCGATGGAGAACAGCACTGACGATCGCAACGCCGTAGGCGAACAAGGAGACTTTGTGCTCACGGGCAGCGGCCTCGATGCGCTCGCCGAATTCCACAGACTTGACTGCGGACATGATGTCGCCGCTCGTCGTCTTGATTGCCGGCCGCACGTGATCGCTCGGGACCTCGAAATAGGGTGCGCCAGCCAGTGTTTCCTTCCAGAAGCTTCGCTCCGCCTCGAAGCCATAGCTCGACAGGTATTCCTGCTGCCACAGGGCGAAGTCGCCATATTGCAGGGGCAGGTCCGGCAGTACGGGGGCACGACCAGCCTCCATCGCGGATGCGATTTCACCCAGTTCGCGGCCCAGGACACGGATCGACCAACCGTCGAAGCAGGTTTGGTGGGCGGTGATCAGCAGGAAGGCGCGGTTGTTCTCGACCATCAGCAAGGTCACGCGAAAGAGACCGCCGCGCGCGAGATCGAAGGGCGCGGATGCCGTCTCCTCGCCGATCGACAGGATTCGCTGTTCACGCTGTTCCGGTGGCATGTTTCTGAGATCGATGACCGAAAGCTTGAAGTCTTCCGCCTCGAGAACCTGCTGGTACGGATTGCCTTTCCGCTCCACGAAGCGCGTACGCAGGATCTCGTGGCGCTGGATGATTTTCTTGAAGGCTGCCTCGATCGTCGACGCTTTGAAGGATCCTCTGATTTCCCAGCGAACGGCGACATTAAGGGCCGGATTTCCGGGCTGCAGCTGGTCGAGCACCCAGCACCGGAGCTGGGTCTGCGTGCAGGGAAACTCGCCGATGATCTCCGGCGCGGAGCTGGATGCGACCGTCTGGCTTTCCTGCTGGGTCATTACAGGCTCTCCATCCGACGTCGTGCGCCATTCCGGAAACTGGCGAGCGAGGGTATCTGGTAGACGACCCCTCCGACGGCCGGCGCGTTCTCTGCGGTTTCGTCGGCGTAGGCTGCAAGCTCGGCAATCGAGGGATAGCGAAGCAGGTGTTTCGCTTCCAGCTGGAGACCGGCATCCAGCATGCGGGCGGCAATACGGAAGATCGTCAGCGAGTCCGCGCCGAGCGCATAGAGATTGTCCTCGACACCAATCGGATCGATGTCCAGCACGCCCTTCCAGATCGTCAAGAGCTTTTCTTCCATCGGTGTGCGCGGTGCTGTCTTGGGGGCTGCGGTTTCGACCTCGCTGCGACGCAATTCGCGTGTTTCGAGCGTCTTGCGATCCAGCTTGCCGTTTCTCGTCAGGGGCAGTTCTGTTTCCAGCGACCAGACGGCCGGAACCATGTAGGCCGGCAAATGCGCTCGCACTGCGTTTGCCAACTGCATGGGGTCTGCCGCCGGGGAGCCGGCGTCGGCCACGAAGTAGCAGGCGAGAACGAGTTCACCGCGACCATTTCGGGCGCCGACAACTGCACATTGGCGCATGCCTTCGACCTGTGAGACGACAGCTTCGATGTCACCGAGTTCAATGCGGAAGCCACGCAGCTTCACCTGGTTGTCCCGGCGGCCGAGCAGCTGCAGGGAGCCGTCTTTGAGGCGCCGCCCGAGATCACCCGTCTTGTAGAGACGCTGCGTTTGGCCGAGGCCGATATCGCGCGAGACAAAGGCCTCTTCGGTGAGATCGGGTCTGTCGAAATAGCCTTGGGCAAGGCCATCGCCGCCGATGAACAGTTCGCCGGTGATGCCAGGAGGTGCGAGGCGGCCGTCTGCGCCGAGGATGTGGAGCTGCGTGTTGGCGATCGGATGACCGATGGTAATCGGTGCTTCGCAGTCTTCAATTTGTGCAACGGAAGACCAGATCGTCGTTTCGGTGGGGCCATACATGTTCCAGAGGCTACCCTGCATTGCGGCCAGTGTCCGGGCGAGGGCCTTGGGCAGGGCTTCCCCGCCGCACAGCTTTTTCAAGGGGCTGTCGCCATCGAGCCCGGCTTCGACGATCATCTGCCAGAGGGTCGGCGTCGCCTGCAGGATGGTTGCCTTACTTTCCTTGATCAGCCGAACGAGGGCAAAACCATCTTCGACCTCGGCGCGGTCGGCGATGACGACGCTGCCACCCACAACAAGAGGCAGGTAGAGTTCCAGGCCGGCGATATCGAAAGAAATCGTGGTCACGGCGACGATGACGTCGTCGGCTGTGAAGCCTGGTTCCCGCGCCATAGACAGGAGAAAGTTCGTCAGCGACCGATGGGAGATCGTCACACCCTTCGGCGTTCCCGTCGAACCCGAGGTAAAGATCACATAGGCTGTCGCTTCGGTGTCGGTCGGCAGGCGCTCCAGTTGAGCGCCGGAAAGGGCCTCAATGCTGTCCGCCACCTCATCCAGGCGGATCTTCACCATGCCGTCGGTGGCGAGCGCCGCTGCGGTCTCGTTCCCGCAAACAAGAGCGGCTGGTCTTGCTGCGGCAAGCGTCTGGCGCAACCGTGTCTCCGGATGGCCGGGATCGAGCGGGACATAGGCGTGTCCGGCCTTCATGATGCCGATGAGTGCCACCAGCATGTCGAGCGAGCGGTCGACAAGCAGTGCCACGCGCTCGCCTTGCCCGGGGACGATCTTGCGGAGATGCCGGGCAAACCGATTGGTTTGCGCCTCGAGTTCGGCATAGGTGATCGTCCGTCCGACATGGCGTGCTGCAACGGCTTCTGGTGTCGATTGCGCCCTGTCTGCGATGAGCGAGAAGGCGAATTCATCCTGGGGATAATCCAAGACACTCTGATTGAGGTCTTCCGCCAGCCATTTCATCTGCTGCGAAGACAGGAGAGGGAGGTCGGTCACGGGGCGGCTGATGTCTTCCGCAAGGGCCGTGATCACCGTGACGAGATGGCCGATCCAGCGTTCGACCGTGTCACGGTCGAGGACGTCGGCATTATAGTCCACATCGATCCGGATACCGTCCTTGCTCTCAATCATGTTGAGGAACATGTCGAAATTCGCGAATGATTTGGGGTTGGGCACGATCTTGGCGTCGAGCCCTTCGAATTCCGCGTTCGCCGCGATGCGTTCGAGGTTGAACTGGATGCCCGTTAGCGGCAGTCGGCGCGGATCGCGCTTGACCCCCAGGGTCTTCACAAGAGTGCCATAAGTGTAGTCCTGGTGCTCGAAGGCTTTCAGGACCAGTTGTTGCGTGGTCTTCAGGTGGTCTTCGAACGGGGTCGCCGGTTCTACCGTCTGGCGGATCGGCAGCAGGTTCACGCAGTGTCCGACGAGAATGCGTTCGTCGACCAGGCTCTGGCCTGCAGACGGCACCGCGATGACGACATCATTCTGGCCGGACAGGCGCGCGAGCACGACCTGGAGGGCCGCCAGCATGGTCGAGAACATCGTGGCCCCCGTCCGCGCGCCACGTTTCCGAACCGCCGTCGTGATTTCCGGGGGCACGATAACGGTGCAGGTCCCGCCGGCATAGCTGCGCCGATCGGGGTATGGGCGATCAAAAGGCATGTCCGGGAGTTCGGGCAGTTCCCTGTACTGTTCATGCCAAAACTGTGAGGTCGTGGTGCTGACATCCGCGCGGGGAGCATGGTTTTCGGCATAGTCGGCGAAAGACATGGCCGGCTCGAGCGAGAGTCTTTCCGCCTTCAAGACCGCCGAATAGATCGCGGCGAGTTCGTTGATGATGACGTTCAGCGACCAGCCGTCGCAGACGATGTGATGCGCGGTGAAGACCAGCACATGACGGTCCGGGCCGAGCGCCACGAGATAGGCTCGGGCCAATGGACCTTCCACCAGGTCGAACGGGGTCTTCGCGTCGATCTCGATCAAGTCGTCGAGAGCGGCTTTTGCATCAGCCTCTCCGGTCAGGTCCACGGAATCGACCGGAAGCTTGAAGTCGGAGATGAAACGAAAACGTTCGCCGTTTCGGTCGAAACGGATGTGCAGGGCGTCATGCCGGGCAATGACCGCATCGATGGCGGCAAGGAAGGCCTTGCGGTCCAGGGAACCGTTCAGTTCAAGCGAGAGGGACTCGTTGAACGAGCATGACGCATCGTCACCTGCCTGCGCTGCCAGCCAGATCTCGGATTGTGCTTCCGTCAGAGCGGCGCTTTCGGCGCGGACTGCCTGATGCAGGGTCGGCTTGGGGCCACGGTCAGGTGCAGGCGCCGGGCCGGTCAGTTCGCTCTCGACCTTGGGGGCGAAGATGCCGACCACTTGCAGCGCGTCGATCGCATCGCGAAACGCGCGCGCGATCGTCTTGAAATCCTCTTCGGTATGGGCTGTCGTCAGGAAGCAGGGATAGCCATCCTGGATATGGATGCCGTTCATGCGCAGATAGGGGTAGAGCAGGCCGCCGAGGGGATCCTGGCTGCTGAAGTCCGTGACGAACCAGCTCTTGTAGCCGCGTAGGCAGGGCGAGACGCCGCGCTCAGCGAGTTCCGAATTGATCTCGTCGACCAGGGCTTCGGTGCGTCGCGCCACACGGTCGTAGAGGGCGGAGCCTTCGCCCTTGATGTGGTGAAGCACGGCGCGGGCCGCTGCCAGAACTACGGGATGGCGGACGAATGTGCCGGCGAAGAAGGTCGGGACCACATTCGGCACGGAGTCGTCGCCGTAGTTCCAATGCCCACCGTCCAGGGCATCCATGAAGCGGCCGCTTCCCGCCAGGACACCGATCGGCATGCCGCCGCCGACGACCTTGCCGTAGGTTGCCATGTCACCCTTGATGCCCCAAATGGCCTGGACGCCACCGGGATCGACGCGGAATCCGGTGACCACTTCGTCGAAGACGAGCGCGCAGCCCGATGTGTCGGCGATCTTGCGCAATTCGGCCACGAAAGCGCGCGGCCGCAATTCGGGATGCCGGCTCTGGATCGGTTCGATGATCACTGCCGCGAGATCCTCGGCATTCGTCCTGATCCAGTCGAGGCTTTCCGGCGCTCCGTAGGGGAGCACAACCATGTTGCCGACGGAGCCCGAGGGGATGCCGGCCGCGATCGGCAGGGCAATCGGTTCCTTGGCCTTGGCGCGACCTTTCACAAGAACTTCGTCGAACTGGCCATGATAGTCGTTGGCGAATACGACGATTCTGTCGCGGCCGGTGACGGCACGGGCGAGGCGCATGGCTGCCATGACGGCTTCGGATCCCGTGTTGCAGAAGGTAACGCGTTCGTGGCCGGTCATGGCGCCGAAGAGTTCGGCGACCTCGCCGGCAAGTGGAGTCTGTGGGCCGATGGCAAAACCATCATCCATCTGGATCTTCATGGCGTCGACAACGAAGTCCGGCGCATGGCCGAAAGCCGTCTGGCCGAAACCATTGACGAGGTCGATGTATTCGTGGCCGTCGATATCCCAGATGCGGGCGCCCTTGGAGCGATCGCAGACCACGGGGAAGGTCATTTCCTTCCATTCGGACCTGAAGCCGGAAGCGGTGCGGGGATCTGCGAGGCGGGCTCGATGCGTCTGAGTGTATTCCTTGGACCGCTTGTTGCGGTTGGAATAAGCCAGGACCAGATCGTTGATGAAGTTTTCCTTCTCAGGTGTGATGTCCGTCTTGGCCTTCGATCCTCCCTGCTGGTAGTGGCGATAACGTTCTCCGCCGATCTCCTCGGAGGGGCCGCTATCCTGAAACGCCTGCGGTGTCACCGTGGCCTGTGGCGCGGCCACGGTGACCGGGGCGACAATCGGCGGGACCAATGCCGGCGGTGCCGTCGCCACAACAGCCGCTGGCGCCGATGCTGCGCCCTGGAGAAGCTGGAATTGTTGGGCAAAGAGGTTCTGCGTGAGCGCTAGCTGCGATTGCAGCAGAGCTTCGAGGCCTGTGCCGCCCGGGATATGGCCTTGCTGGACTGTCTGGATGCCGCCGGAGATGCCTGGCAGCGGCGCCGGGGGTGGTGCGGAGATCTGCGGCGCCATCTGGGCAGTGGCAGGTTGGGAAGCGATCGGCTGCACGGCTGCTGCGGGCGCTGGGCTAAACGCTACCTCCACCTTTGCCGGCTCGGGCGGCAGGGCCTGGTCCAGATATTTCGCCAGGGCCGCAATCGACGGGATGTTGCCAAGCAGTTCGCGGAACGAGATCTTCACGCGATACTGCTTGTCTATTTTCTGCGCGAACTGCCCGATGAAGAGGGAATCGAAGCCGAGTTCGAGGAAACTGTCGTTGACGTTGCCCGAATGTATTGGTTCGCCGGACATCTCGCTCAAAAGAGTGATCAGCGCGGTCTCCAGTTCCGGAGTGCGATCGGCGACCGTGATGGTGCTGATGGCGTTCATGGTTTCCACCTCGTCTCTTGCGAATGGCTCGCTCTTGATACTCTCTGGTTCTGTCTGTCGTACGGGTTGGGCCGCGCGTGCCCGCCGCATCGATGGCGGGGCGTCGATCCAGTGTCGCTGCCGCTGGAAGGGATAGGTCGGCAGCGAAACTGTTTTTCGGGTTTCGTTCGGCAGGCCGGGCCAGGGAAGGTCGCTGCCCGCCATCCAGAGGCGCCCATGGGCGTCGGCGATGAAATGCCGTGCCGCAGAGGCGTTGTCATGCTCTGGAAGAGACTGCACGATGGCCGGCAACTGGTCCCGGCCGATGGTCTGAGCGGCGAAGACAGATAGCGTTCGGCCAGGGCCTACTTCGAGAAGGATCGGGCTTTGGTCCTTGCACAGTGTAACGAGGCCATCGGAAAAACGGACGGGTTCACGGCAATGTCGCGACCAGTAGTCCGGGGAGGATCCCAGAGCGTCAGTCTGCCAGTCGCCCGTCACGCAGGAGATGTAGGGGATAGTCGCGCGACCGTAGGTCACCTTCGATGCGACATCGCGCAGTGCGTCGATGCAGGGCTCCATCATCGCGGAATGGAAGGCGTGCGAAGTATGCAGCCGGCTGAATGCGATGCCGGCCTTCTCAAGCCTGAAACACAAGGCCTCGATATCTTCGAGTGGGCCCGAGGCCACGCAAAGCTTCGGCGCGTTGATCGCGGCGATCTCCGCATGGCCCATCAGGTGCTCGCGGAGCGTCTCCGGTGCTGCACGAACGGACAGCATAGCTCCAGGCGCCTGATCCTGCATCAGTTGTCCGCGGGTGGCCACAAGGGTCAAGGCATCCTCGAACGAGATGACATTCGCCAGCGTGGCCGCCACGAACTCGCCGACGCTGTGTCCGATCATGGCCGCTGGCCGCAGACCACGGCTCATCCATAGCTGGGCGAGGGCGTATTCCACGAGATAGAGGCAGGGCTGCGCGATCCGGGTTTCCCTCTGCTCAGCCGCCATCGCGCTGCTGACGGCGCCGGCATGGCAGATATATTCCTTCAGATCGATGCCGAAGCGCATCTTCAGGAGCTCGGTGCCGCGATCGATCCAGCGGGCAAACTCCGGCTCGCCGTCATAAAGGGCTGCTCCCATGCCGACATATTGCGCGCCCTGACCGGGGAACATGAAAACGATCGGCGGCGGTTGATCCTCGGCGGTCGCCGTCACCAAACCGTCCCGTCCGAGGGCCTTGATGGCTTCATCAACCGTGGCTGCGGAAATGGCTGTCCTAGTTTTGAATGCGTGGCGGCCCTGCTGAAGCGTGGCCGCGACCGCCTGCAGGGAAATGTCGCCGTTCTTTTCAAGGCGATCTGCAAGGTTCCTGCGCATCTCCGACAATGCAGGCTCCGACCGGGCGGAAAGCGGCAGGATCACGGGGCCGGAATGCTCCTCGCGCGTTTCGGCCCTTTTCGGGGCCTCCTCCAGCACGACATGGATGTTGGTTCCACCGACGCCGAAGGCACTGACGCCCGCTCGACGCGGCGTCGAACCCGAAAACCAGTCCGTTGTCTGGCGTGGAATGTAAAACCGGGTGTTGCCCAGATCGATCCGGGGATTGGGTGTCTTGTAGTTCGGCATCGCCGGTATCTTGCGGTGGTGCAAGGCAAGCGTGGCCTTGATCAGTCCCGCCACGCCAGCGGCCGCATCCAGATGACCGATCGACCCTTTCAACGATCCGAGCGCACATGTTTCCTTCTGGTCATGTGCGCCAGTGAAGGCTTCTTTCAGGCCGGAGAACTCGATGGGATCGCCGAGAGGTGTCGCGGTTCCATGGCATTCTATATAGCCGATGGTCGCCGGGTCGATGCCGGCATGGGCGATCGCGGCGCTGATGGCATCAGCCTGTCCTTCTGCACTCGGGGCGGTAAAGCCGATCTTGTCGGAGCCGTCATTGTTTACGGCGTAGCCACGGATCGTTGCGTAAATCAGGTCGCCATCTTCCACGGCGTCTTCCAAACGTTTCAGGAGAACCACGCCTGCGCCGCTCCCGAAGACGGTGCCGGAAGCATCGGCATCGAAAGGGCGGCAGATCCCGTCGCGGGAAACCATCCCGCCTTCCTGGTAGATATAGCCACGCTTCTGAGGAATGGTGATGGAGACGCCGCCCGCCAGCGCCATGTCGCAACTGTAGGTCAGAAGGTTCTGGCAGGCCTGGGAAACTGCGAGCAGGGATGTGGAACAAGCCGACTGCAGGGTGAAGGCGGGGCCGCGAAGATTGAACTTGTAGGCGATGCGCGTGGCAAGGGCATCGCCGAGAGAGCCGATCAGCTGGTTGTAGCATCCGATCTGGTAGTTGGAGGTGACCTCCTCCACGGCGGCGCGGTCGGCAAGAACGTTGTTCAGAAGATAGGTCGGCATCGAGCAGCCAGCAAAGACGCCGACAAGGCCGGGGCTCTTGTAGGGATCGTAGCCCGCGCCTTCGAGCGCTTCCCAGCAGATTTCAAGGAAGACACGATGCTGGGGATCCGTGAGGGCCGCCTCGCGGGCGAACATGCCGAAGAACTCGGCGTCGAAGCGGTCTACGTCCGCGAGATGTGGGCGGCATGCGACGAATTCGGGGGATGAGCGTTCCTCGTCTGTGAAGCCGTCCTCCAGCTCGTCGGTAGCGAAGATGCGAAAGGCGTTGCCGCCACGTTTGACGAGGTCCCAGAGTGCGGCGATATCGGGCGCGTCCGGAAACCGACCGGACATTCCCACAATGGCAATGCCGCCTGGCAGATCAGGATCACCTGGGGCGTCGGTCTCCGGGTTAAGGCCATTTGGCCGGGTGTCGACGTTCATGGAGTGCTCCGGCGGAACTGGGCCATCGTCCTACGCTGCAGGGCGGCTCGCTGGTCCGCCGCTGTGGCCCGAGACGGCGTCTGGTCGCGGCCGTCCAGAAAGCGTGCCATGTCGCGCACTGTGGGATGCTTGAAGAGAGCCAGAACCTCGCAGCGCTGGCCGAGTTCAAGCTCGAGGCCTGCATGGACCCGCATCAGCTGGAGCGACGTGCCGCCGAGATCAAAGAAGTTCCGGTCGGCCGGAACGACCTCCAGCCCGAGGGCGTCGCGCCAGAGCCGCATGAGAATTTCCTCGCTGCGACTGCGGATGGCCACCGGCTGGATGTCGTCGATCGGAGGCAGGGGCAAGCGTGCCCTGTCGATCTTTCCGGCGTGTGTCAGGGGGAAATCTGACATGACGAGCGCCGTGCTCGGGATCATGTAGGCCGGCAGACTGTTGCGCAGCCGCTCCATGACCGCTGGAACGAGGTTTGCATTGGTCATGTCCTGTATTTCGCGGGGGCGGAGGTAGGCGATAATCCGCTTAACGCCACCGGTCTCCCGGCATTCCACCACCGCTTCGGCGAGGCGCGGATGACGGCGCAGAGCCGTCTCGATCTCCTCCAGTTCGATGCGTTTGCCGTTGATCTTGACTTGGCGATCGCGGCGTCCCCGGAAATGAAAGGTCCCGTTCTCGTCCATGACGGCGAGGTCACCTGTCAGGTAACAACGCGTCGTGCCTTCGATGGTTTTAATCGAGACGAACCGTTCGGCTGTCAGGTCGGGTCGATTGAAGTATCCAAGGGCCAGCCCGTCACCGGCGATGGCGATCTGGCCTTCGATGCCGGGTGCCACAACCTGAAGATCGTCATCGACCAGGATGACATCGGTATGGGCGATCGGTCTGCCGATCGGCAGTTCCGATGCGTCGAAATCTGCGGGGACCGTGAAGGTCGTTGCGATGCACGCCGCTTCCGTCGGACCGTATACGTTGGTTAGAAGGCAGGCTGGATGGGCAGCAACAAAGCGCTTCACATGCGGAGCTGATGCGACTTCGCCGCCGAAAATCGCATGGCGCAGGCTGGGCATGGGTTCATCCGCATGGTCGGCGAAAATGTTGAAGAGCCCCGTCGTGAAGTTGACGAATGTGATGTCGTGGACCCTGATCAAATCCCGCATGTCTGACAGCGAGAAGTTCGCCTTCGACATGATCACGAGGGTTGATCCGTTCAGGAGCGCGCCCCAGACATCCACGGTCGATGCGTCGAAGGAAATCGTCGTCGAATGGAGGACCATGTCTCCCGGGCGGAATTCGATGAAATTCTGATCGAGCACCAGGCGAGTGATGCCGCTGTGTGGAACCGCCACGCCTTTCGGCCGACCCGTCGAGCCGGAGGTGTACATGACATAGGCGAGGTCCGATCCCTTGATGCTCGGCAGGCGGGACGGATCACCAGGTCCCAGGCTTTGCAGAACCGTATGCAGGTCGACGATGCGGCTATCGGGAAGGCCGAGGCCACCTAGCTCCGAACCGCTATTGCCGGTGGTGAAGACGACCTTGGGGCGGCATTCGTCCAGAACATATTGAAGGTGGTCTGCCGGATAAGCCGGATCGAGCGGAAGATATCCTGCCCCGGCTTTCAGTATCGCGAGTTTGGCAACGACTGTTTCCAAAGCGCGCGGGACAAGCAGGCATATGACATCGCCTTTTTCGACGCCGCAGGACACGAGGTACGTGGCGAGCCCGTCGGAGAGCGCCTCAAGTTCGCCATATGTCAGACGGGCATCATCGCAAATGATGGCCACCGTATCCGGGAATGCGTTGGCATGATCCCTGACGACCTCCGGGACGCTCTGGCTCTTGCTGTAGCGGGTCGGTCGGCGGACGCTGCCGCCCGCCGCCTGTCCTTTATCCCCCACGACCTGAAATTCCGTCATCTGTGGTCCCGCTCCATTCGATTGCCTATGCTGCCATCCGGTCACCGCGGCCGTGCGGCCGAGTTCTCGTTTGGCAAGGCATTCCCCAAGCTTCAGAATTTCACGGGACCGTGAAATGAACATCTGGTCATTGGGGTGAAAAGGGTCGGCTGACTAGCTTCGGCCTAATCCGTTTGGCCAGTGAGGTGGAACGCGCCCTCGAACCGTCCGCCGGAAAGGCGGAGACTGTGAATAGTGAGTAAAAGTCCAGGGGCCAAGCGCGGGGTCCGGGGCGTCAAGCGTGTGGTCGGACGGATGCCCATGCTAACGGAGATGAACCTCGACGCTGTCGGGCGATGCTCCCCTTGACCCTTAAACATAGACGCTAAACTGCCGCAAGGCCTAGTCCAAAAGAAGTATCTGATCCAGATTGCTACCACTTTTGGACAGTTAACCTGGTAGAACTTGTACTCAATGGCCTATATGGAGGGTATAGGTTTCTGCTTTTTTTGATGACGAACAATTCTTTGAAGAATGGCAGGGTGCGAAGCACTCTTCCGCCTGCCGCTTGCGCCACGGAACATTCTTTCGGGCTTTCGGTTAACCTAAACTGGTAATCACTTTGGCAGAATCCCGAATGAATCTGATTACGCTGGGAAGTAAATGTGTTAAAAAATTGTTAGTCCGTGGGGTGCGGACATATAGGCGATATCATGCGGCTGGATGATCATCTTAACATGCGTCAAGCATTGGCCTCAGAACACCGGAAGCCCGGTGCCCGGCCTACCCGCGCCAGCCTGCGCAGCTATCCCGCTGGAACAACGATTTTCGACGTCGAGACCCACTTGTCACGTGTCCTGTTCATAGAGAGCGGCTGGACGATCTCGAGCAAGACGATGTCGAACGGCACCCGTATCGTGACAGATTTCTTTCTGCATGGGGATGTTCTCTCGTCCGCTTCTACGAGCATGTCGCACGAGACCGTTCATGCCGTCTCCGACGTGACCTGTTATGAATTCCAGGGTCAGATGTCCGGTGCCGGCAGCGACGGTGGCTCGCAACTGCCGCTGATCATGACCATCGAACTGATGAAACGCCACGCGCGCATCGCCGAACGACTTGCCAGTATCGGGCGGCGAGATGCTTTCGGTCGCACCGGTCACCTGTTGCTGGAGCTGGCCGTTCGCGCGGGAAATCCTTCCCGCCCTGGCCTGAACGGATTCGAGTGCCCACTTAAGCAGTCGGAAATCGGAGATGCCTTGGGACTGTCGACCGTTCATGTCAATCGCGTGCTCAAGGAAATGCGGTTAGGCGGTCTGCTTTCCTTCCGCAACGGCATTGTCGAGTTTCTCAACCGGCGGAAGCTGATGGAGTTGGTCGATTTCGACCCAAGTTACCTGACGGGTAGCAGTCACGACACTACGAGCTTGCAGGAAATAGAGCAGCCTTGACAGTTTCGCAGCAGGCAATCCGTCTCTAATTCGCTGTTGTCGATCCAAAAGCCATCCCCAATCCGCTTGCATCGACCATAAATGGGAGAATTACGGCTTCTTTGTTAGTGACTTAACTTAGGTTAATGCAGTCCTAATAGAACCGTGAAAACTTACCCCTGTAATCTTAGGAAAATTGAGAACTAGCAGGAGAGCTCCTTTCGGGGAGCGGGGTTTTATTTTGTCTTCGAGACGCTCGGCGACTCGAAAAATGCAGAATTGAGGGGTTTGAAATGGGTACCTATGCGTCGACCTCAACCAATACCAATAAAGTCACGAAGGCCGATATCGATTACATAAGTTCACTGACGAGCAGCCAGGCGGCCGGGTCCAAAGCAGGCGAGTACATTCTCATTCTCGACAGCCGGGTGCTGGATCGCGAATGCCTGTCACGCAGCCTGTCGAGCTATGATCCGACGATGCAGATTGCGGCGGTCGGATCGGTCGAGGAATGGCGCAAGCGGCAGTTTGCGTCTGATCCGTCGGCAATTCTGCTCGTTCTGACGGGAAACAAGCCCAACGGGGCGGTCGCCTCGGAAAAAATCGAAGATGTTACCGCAGCCTTCAAGCTGAGCCCCGTGATCGTCATCGCAGAATCTGACGATCTCGGAGATATACTGAAGGCGATCGATTGCGGCGCGCGCGGATATATCCCGACGAGCGTCAACATCAGCGTGGCGGCGGAAGCAATCTCACTTGCCCGAGCGGGTGGCGTCTTCATTCCCGCAAGCAGTCTGCTCGCAAACCGCGAGGCACTGAACTCGGTGGTCAAGGGATCGAGCTACCTGCATGAGGGCTTTACGCCGCGGGAAGTCGAAGTTGCAGAGGCGCTGCGCCGCGGCAAGGCGAACAAGATCATCGCCTATGAAATGAACCTCTGCGAAAGCACGGTGAAAGTGCATATCCGAAACATCATGAAGAAGCTCAACGTGACCAACCGTACGCAGGTTGCTTTCAAGCTTAAATAGGAAATGCCGCTGCAAATCGGCCCTCCGTGGGTTTCGGAGCATCGTTTTGTCTGGGATTGCGACATCGGAGCCCGCTGCCCTTGAGGGCGGGGCTCCGTTTTTTTTTGGTGTGCAGCAGTCCTCGCGATTGACCAAAAACTAGTTTTTAAAACACGAGCTTCAATACCAGCGGATGATCACTCACGCCGAGCTCGATCTGCGAGGTGCCCTTAAAGGTTGCAAGGGGTGCGGTTCCCTTGACGGCGTCGTACAACTCCACCCGCTTGACCTTGTCCCGAAGATTGACCTTGATCATGGTCTCGCCCTTCAGAGCCTCGCCCCAGATGACCAGTTGAAACGTGCCATCGCTGTCTTGCAGCAGCAGGTCATGGACTGCCTCCGCTTGCGGACTGATCTCGTAGTCGAGCCGGTCCAGCACTTCTCGGCGGCCAGAGTCATCCAGGATCCGGGTGAGGTGGTGCAGGTAGTGCGCCGCCAGTCTCGGGCTGAAGTCGGGACGAAAGAAGCCATAGGTCTGGGCGCCCTGTTCGTCCGTTCGGTCTCGCAGGATATAGACCGACGTGTAGCTGTAGCCCCGGGCAAACTGCGACAAATACAAGTTGACAAGGTTTACGCCCTGGAGCGCTTCGTCCACCTCCCCCTTAATGGCCACGCCGGTTTCGGTCGTCACGCGCGGTAGGTCAGCGAGGGCTGTCTCCGGATACCCTTGATGCCTGTTTGCCCAGGTCCTGCCGAAATTGCCAAAGAGGCCGTCCACCGATGAGGAGCTGGTCGGATCGGCGGCATTCCAGCTCTTGTTGTCGGCGGGGCCCGGTACGTTCGGATGGTATAGGTAATTGTGGACATTGGCGTAGTCGGCGAAGCGTGTTCCTGACGGCATCAGGGTGCCGGCGTCTTCCGGTATTTCCAGAAACTGCAGGCCGGCATTGTCCGTCTGTGCACCGGGCTCTGAAACCGACCAGACCGGATATTCGCCCAGCAGGGGATCACTCTTGACGGCGCGGTAGAGGTCAGCATGTAGCTCTGCCACCGGGACCCACGAGTCTCGACCTCCTCCCTGCCGACCCTTGTAGGTCACGGGCCAGTTGTTCGGCTCGTTGTTGCCTTCGAAAGCCAACAGCGCACCGGCTTCGGCCAGAATGCGGCCTGTCGACAGGAGGCGATCAAGGTCACTGATGCCGCTGCCCAGCCCCCAACTGATCTTGACGCCCGCCTCCCTGTGCAGCCGCAGGAAGCTTTCGATCGTCAAGGGGCCTTTCTCGCGAAGACCTTCGATACCGCCTCGAAGCCACCGAAAGCCCCCATAGCGGAGCATTTCGAGCGTCTTTTCATAAGGCTGGCCCCGGTCCTCGAAAGTGGAAACGACCCCGATGCTGTCGAGAAAGGCAGAGGTGGGCTGGGCCAGGACTTCTGCTGCAGACGCTGGCATTGTGGTTGCGCTTCCGACCGCCAGAAAGATGCCCGCCAGGCTGGCGGCCTTCCGAAGGTCTACGGTTGTCCTGCCCTTTGTTTTCATCACCCAGTGCTCTCCTCACGCCGTGGCCGTCAGCCGGAGTGGCGGCACTGGTGTCGTTTTTGACGCCGTGCGGCTAGACGGGCTCGGGCTCTTGGGCATTGCGGGAAGGCGATAGCGCTGTCTCGTCATAGTGCCAGTCGCAGACCACCCGGCGAATTGCCTCAGGATCTGTACCACGTCTCAGAAACGGCAGATAATAAGCCATTCGGTCCCCTATCGAGCGCAGACGGTACGCCAAACGTCTGGGCAGGGAGATCTTTCGGACGAAAAGCGCCAGCAGCGGATAGGCCTTCACAGCCTCTCTGTAGACAGTGGTCTCTTTCCGCGAACAGGGAAAATAGACCCCGTCCCAGGGTTTTGGATGGGAGGCGAAGTGGATAATCGTCGGGTGCTTGTCAGCAAGTTGGAGGAACTGTCTGGGGAAATTCCATCGGTTCGAGATGAAAATTGGGGCGTCGCCCGCCACGGTGTTCAGCGCACCCTGATCGTGAAGATGGCCCCCGTGTTCTGTGAAGTACCGAAAGGCTGCTGGTCCGATCCAGTCAGAGGGATCGAATTTCAGGACGCCGGAATTGAAGTAGCTCTGCGGCTGTCCTGTGCGAGCGGCTTCGATGATCGACATATAATCCATGGCGGCAAACACCTTGCCCTGTGGGACTTCCACCGCCTCCAGAGCGGCGAGGTCACCGACAATCTGAGTGTCTCCGTCGATGTATATGGCCTGGCGGTAGTGTGCGGGCAGGAGGTCGGATAGCAGAAGGCGGCCCATTGCAGCGATGCTGATACGAGCCCCGAATTCTCGCCGATCGACCTCGGCAAACTTCGCAGACAGGAATTGCGACCCATCCAGCACGATGATGCCGGTCGCCTGGCAGAAATCCTTTACTTCGGCCCTGTACTTGAAGTTTTCCGTCAAGACGATGACGATATCGGTCGACAGGGAGGCCGCTTTGCGGGCCTGAAGGGCCGAAACAGCCGTTGGGAAGAAATAATTCTCGTCGGTGACATAGACGATGCACTGGGTATTCAAGTCGAAATCCCCTCAACCACGTTCATCAAAAAGTACAAGTGAATCAGCGGTCCCGCAATGACCGATAGGAGACTTTTCCGCCCCGGTGGGGCGTGTTAAGAAATGGGTAAGGTAACGTGCTGACTTCATTTTAGAGGGGTGTCACGTGCAGGCGGCCCTGACTTGAGCCGAGGTTTACTCGTTCTGTCGGGACTTAGTTCCATTCTTGCTTCAAGTGGGTTCGATGTCATCAAGTCATGCCGATCGTCAGACATCCGGTGTAGAGTTGCGTGTCTTTGTGCATCTGGCCGAAAACAAGGATGCCGAACGCTGGAAGGCGAGTTGGGCTGATGGAAGCCTCGTCGGGATCAATGACGACACTCCCTATGGTTATGGTCGGGCGAATGCCCTCGGATGCGTGGTGTCCTTTTCCAAGGCCTATCCCGAGACCATGGCCGGCAAATTCCTCCGCTATGGCACGCGGCTTCTCCTGGGGTTCGACTTCGTGCATGCCTGGCGCCAGCGCAAGGAACTCGAGACTGCAGACGTAATCTGGACCCATACGGAATCCCAGTATCTGGCAGTTGCAGCCGTGGCGAGGCTCAAAGGCTTCAAGACGAAGATTATCGGACAAACGGTCTGGCTCTTCGATCATTGGAGCAAGCTGTCCGCCATCAAACGTCATCTCTATTCCGCATTGATCAAGCGCGTAGACGTTCTGACATTCCTCTCGCCGGTGAACATGCAGGTTGCTAAATCGCATTTTCCCGACGCGGATCTGCGCTTCATTCCCTTTGGCATCCCTTCCGAGACGATGATCCAGCCGCGAGCGCCTCTGCCGCAACCCTTTCGGATCCTGGCGATCGGCAATGACAGGCATCGGGACTGGAAGACACTGGTCGATGTCGTGAAACAGCGGCCCGATTTCTCGCTGACCATCCTCTCGGGGACCGTGTCCAGGCGGCTGGTCGCAGGCATCCCGAATGTCGACGTTCGGTTGGCGAAATCGGCTGCCGAACTGATCGGCGCGTTCGCCGCTGCGAGTGTCGTCTGCGTGCCCCTGCAGGATAACCTGCATGCAAGTGGGATCACCGCCATCGAGGAAGCCGTATTGGCCGGTGTTCCCGTTATCGCATCGGACACGGGTGGGCTTCGACATTACTTCTCCGACAAGGAGATCCGCTACGTCCCCCCTGGCGACCAGTCTCAGTTGCTGTCGGCTTTGGTGGATGTCGCAGAACAGCCTGATCGGGCTCACCAGATGGCAATCCGAGCGCAAAACCGCATGGGGAGTGGCGGTCTGGGTGCGGATGAGTACATTCGCAATCATATCCGCATCAGCCACGATATCCTTCGGAGGGGAACGGATCCGAAGGCGGCGAAGGCACAGGCTTTGGACACAATAGCGCGATCGGCTTGAGCGGCTTCAAGGCCGAAAGCCGTCTAATGCAATCGAGGGGGCGTGATTGGGTATCGAACCTATCGGCATCGTGGCATTGGTGATCGGTGTTATGTGCCTCTTGCGGGGCAGCGGACCAACCGTCATCGCCTTCTCGTTCTTTCCGGTGCTCGGCGGTGCTGCAGCACTGTTGTTCGGATCGACCGGGATCCAGCCCGGCCACTTCTTTCTCGGCTTTCTGTTGCTCTCGACGCTGTGGCTGCACGGCAATCCGAGCTTTGTCATCGACCGGGCTCTCAGGTCTCAGCCCTTCGTCTGGCTGACTCTGCTGGTGGTCTATGGCGTCTTTATCGGCTATTTCGCCCCGCGCCTGTTACAGGACACGATGACCATCGTGCCACTCGGTGCAGACGCAAGCGCCGGCATCAACGGCACCATTCCGCTGGGCCCAGTCAGCGGCAATTTCACCCAGGCCGTCTACCTCGTTGCGGATCTTGTGACCTTCAGCCTTATCCTTGCGATTGCGTCAACGCCACAGGGCTTCCGACACGTGGTAATCGGCTTGCTGGGCTTCGGCGCGGCAAATGTATTCTTCGGCCTTGCGGACCTGGTCAGTCCTGGCACGCCTCTCGTCGATCTTTTCGCTTATATCCGGAACGCCTCCTACACCTTTCATGCCGACGAATTGGTTGCAGGGATGCGACGCATCATCGGCTCATGGCCCGAGGCTTCGGCCTTCGCCGGCGCCAGCATGGCCGTGGTCGGCTATTGCGGGACATTGTGGATTTGCGGCCGTCACAGCAAGGTAAGCGGGATCCTGTTTCTCGTCTCCTGCGTCCTCATTGTCCGCTCGACTTCCTCCGGGGGGATCGCCGGCCTCCCGATCTGTCTGGCCATCCTCTATGCCACGAGCCTGTTCCGCTGCGGTGGCTCGACCGGAACGCGGGCCAGCCTTGCCGTCGTCCTGGCATTTCCGCTTGCAGCACTGCTCTTCGTCTTCGTGCTGATCCTGAGCGATGACGTCTACCGTCAGGTCTATGACTTCGTCGACATCACCATCCTCAGCAAACCGACGTCTTTGTCTGCTCTCGAGCGAGGGAGCTGGAACGCGTCCGGGATATCGAACTTCTTCGATTCCTATGGTCTGGGGGTAGGCCTCGGCACTGTCAGAACATCGTCCTTTGCGGTTGCCCTTCTGTCGAATGTCGGGGTGCCTGGAACGCTGTTCTTCCTTCTCTTTCTCCTGACCGGTGTTCATCTGCCTCGTGGGACACCGAGAAGCTATGAGGCCGATGTCGGGCTTGCAGCGCGAAACGGCTGTCTATGCCTTATCGTCGGATCGTTGATATCCGGATCTACCGTGGATCTTGGCCTGATTTTCTTCGTCATGGCGGGGTTGCGGAGCGCTGTTCCCCGTGGTGGCAGAGCGCCGGCGCCCTTGCCAGCCTGACGGATGCTGTACCGGGAAACAGCTACTCCCGGCCTTCAGTACGACCACTCACTTCATCCTCCGTTACGATCGACGCCGGTACCGGTGCTGCCCTTCTGCTGCACTCGCCTTTTCGGCCGAGGATCGACGTTGGATCTACCCCTATCGGTTTACCCGCTGCCTCCCTGGATCAATTGCTTCCGCGCAGTTTGAAAGGCAGCTTAGGAATATCGAAAGGACAGCGAATGTCGTTGTATTCAGACAATTTTGCCCAACGTGACGCTGAACTCATGTCGCCGCCGGAAATCTCGCGGCGGACCATGAAGCGTGTCTTCGACATCGTCTTCTCGCTGCTGGCAGCCCTGTTCCTACTCCCAGCCCTCGTCGTCATTGCCATTGCCCTGCTGCTCGTCGACGGCCGGCCGATTATCTTCCGCCACAAGAGGACAGGTCGCGGCGGCCGCTCCTTTTCCTGCTTGAAATTTCGCAGCATGCGGAAAGATGCCGACAAGGTCCTGGCCGACTTATTGGAGACGGATCCGGACCGGAGGAAGGAGTGGGAGGATAGTCAGAAGCTGAAGAAGGATCCGCGCATTCACTGGCTGGGCAGGCTTCTGAGGATCACGAGCTTCGACGAATTGCCTCAGCTTTTCAACATTCTCGCGGGGGATATGAGCATCGTGGGGCCAAGGCCGATCGTCGCCGAGGAACTCGAGCGATACGGCCCCAACCTGCACTGCTACCTTGCGATGACGCCCGGGCTCACAGGGCTTTGGCAAGTCTCAAGGCGCCCAGATACGTCATATGAAGAACGTGTTCAGTTCGATGTCGTCTACTACAAGACATGTTCGATACGTACGGATCTGGCGATCATCATGAAGACGATCGTGGTCGTCCTCTTTGCTCGAAACGACCTATGAAGCGAGGTCAGAATGCCCAATAGGCAACGGCCACCCAGAAGCTAAGGCAGAAGAGAAGGACGAGCCATCTGAGTTGGAGTCTCAAAGCAATCTCGCTCATTGGTAAGCCTCTCGCCAGTGCTGTGCGTTGAAGAAACCTGATGACGGTAACGAGAGCGCCTTAGCCGTCCGGGCTTCCATGAGAACCGAATTACACCGAAGAATCGTCAACAAAGTCTGAAGTCATCCCCGATCCTGAACGTCGCGAGAGGGAAGCCGACAAGAATTCCCACTGCGCATATCGTAGAAGATGAATAAGGCAGGAATGCCGATGACAAGAATATTCGCAAAGGCTTGCACGTGGCTTTCCCGAGATGGCGTTCTCGGGCGCTGGAGGCGTGATGGCCAGACGATGTTCAGCAGTGCCATGTGGACCTTTCTTGCCAAGATCGTAATGCAGGTCAGTCAGCTGGCTACTTTCATCATCGCCGCACGGGTTCTGAACTCTGCAGAATTCGGGCTGTTTTCCTATACGGCAGCCCTGGTCACATTGCTTGTCGTCGTCGCCGAGGGTGGCTGGCGGGAATTCGTGATGAAGACAACACATGAGGATGGCCGCGTCGATCAGATTGCCACCATTTCCCTGATCGCGGGCATGGGCGCAACCGCAGTCGGGCTCAGCGCAGCAGCCATCCTGGACCTGCAGTTCGACATGGCAGCCGAAGCCTGGCTTGTCGTCATCTTCAGTTTCTGGCTGCTACCGACGCCCTTTTCGTCCGTCTGTGAGGGCATGTTGATTGCGGATGCTCGGCTGAAGGAGCTCAGCATTATTCGCATGGCCGCTGAATGCTCCGCCACCTTCATCGCCATCTACGGCCTCCTCCACGGCTGGAACATCTATGCTTTGGCAGCGGGAAAGCTGGTGAGCCAGGTGGCAGGCCTGGTGGCGTCGCTTGCTGTCCTGAAATGGCTTCCCGCACTGAAGATCAGAGTGGCTTTCGTTCGTGAACTCTTCGAGTTTTCGAAGCATATCACCTATAATCGAGCTCTCGTGCTGATCCGATCCTACTCCGGCACGCTTGTGGTCGGCAGCGTCCTTGGTCTCGCAGATGCCGGTTACTACCGCGCCGCGGAGCGCATCGTTTCGGCCTTTACCGATATCGTCGCCGAGCCGGCGCGGCAGATCGCCTGGAGTTCATTCCGCAAGATCGCGATGGCTGACGGCAGCGCCACTCCCGGAGGGGAGGGGGCATCCCCCGCGCTCGGGCGGAAGGCCACGCGTTTCGTCATCCTCCTCATGTTGATTTCTGCTCCCATCTATCTTGGACTTGCCTTGATGTCCGGCACGCTGGTCCAGATCGTGCTCGGCGCCGGCTGGGCCCCGGCCGCGATCTTGGTCAGCCTGCTGTCCCTCAAACAGATCCTGCTCGTGCCTGGTTATGTCACCGAACCGCTGCTGTCGCTCGCCGGATCGATCCGCAAGGTGCCAGCGGCGATCCTCGTCAACAGTCTCGTCGCCGTGGGGTTGATCCTGGTTTTTTCGCCACTGGGCGTGGTGGCTGCTGCTGCGGGACAGCTGCTCGCCGCCATCTTTTCTTTCCTCGTTTCAGCCTGGCTTCAGAGTCGGTACGGCGCGGTGCGCTGGCAGAGTGTCATGAAGGGTTGTCTCATGCCCCTTCTGGGATCTTTTGCCATGGCCGGTGCCGTCGTGCTGTTGGGCGAGGTGGGAACGCTCTCGGTCCAGAGTGGCCTGGTGATCAATTTCCTGCAGATGGCGGCCGGTTGCCTGATCTACGGCGCCACGCTTGCTCTGCTCTACAGGATCTCGCGCAGGTTCCTGCCTGCTGTCACATCAAACTGGGGAGATGGCGTTGAGCATGTTGCAAACAGAGTATGACCCGACAGCGCGCAGGGTGGCCCTGTTGAAAAAGATGACCCGCAGAGCGCTCCGTGGTTTCGAGACCGGGCTTGGTCTGGCCTTGGGTCCGGCCAGGGCACTGGGCGGCAGGCTACGCTATCTGTCTCCGCTGCCACGACGATTCACGGGGGCCTACTCGTCCTTCGATGACGCAATCGCCGCTGCCCAAAAAGCGGGAAGGTTAGCTGGCTACAATCATCAGGAAATCGCACCGGTCTCCTTCGATGCCATGTGCAAGGTCGCGCCCTGGGACTATCCCGTGCTTTTCTGGCTGGCACGGCTGAGGGGAGAGACGGAGGGGCTTCTGGATGCCGGTGGTCACATGGGGACCAAGTTTCGCGCTTTCCGCGGGCTCCTCGATCTCTCCGACACTTTCCCTTGGGTCATCTATGAACTGCCGGAAATCGCCGAAGCGGGTCGTCGACGAGCAGCCGAGGAGGGGATAACGCAGTTGCGCTTCATCGATGATCTTTCGGTGGCCCCGGTGCTTCCGGTATTTCTTGGATCCGGTCTGATGCAATATCTCGATCGTCCCCTGTCGAACATTCTCTCGGCGCTTCCCCGGCTGCCTCCCCATCTCATTCTGAACAAGGTGTCGTTCCGTCGGGACGGTAAACCTGTCGTCACGCTCGAGCGCATCGGAAATGCCTACGTGCCCTATCAGATGCGCGACGAAGCGAGCTTCGTGCAGGATCTCGAGAGGCTTGGCTACGAGCAGGCAGATCGCTGGTCAATACCAGAGCTGTCGCATGTCATCGACACGCATCCGGAACTCGGTCCGAGTGAAAGCGCCGGATTCTATTTCAGGCTGAACAGACCCGCGCGCTGACTGGCGGCGCCCCGGCGAGCTTCTATAATCCGCGAAAGCCGATGACCGCAGCTGCCTCTCTTGCTGCAGGCGGTCGTGAGACGCCGACCCTCTTCAGTCCATGCGACGAATATTCTGCGGTGAGAGGCGTCCCCTGAGGGCATCGCCGATCGCAAGAAGGTTTCCCTTCAGGCGTCCCTGGCGATCGACCCAGGGTTCCGGGCGCCAGGCCCTGGTCATGTTGGAAGCCAGATTCCGGATAATCTGAGGCAGTGCGTGCCTCCAGTTCATTGTACGCTTTCCGACCAGATAGATGGGATTGGCGATCTGGGAGTAGCCGAGGCGCAGGCCGGACATTCGTCCGGTCTTGGTTCCCAGATGCACGCCAAGCAGGTTTGGGGATGAGACGACACGGCCGAAGCGGGCGGCAGCGCGGCTGAAATCGACGTCCTCCAGCCAGCCATAAAATGGCAGTCCTTCGTCAAAGCGCAGCTTGCAGATATGGACTGTCGACATGCGGACGGCCAGGTTGCATCCATAGCCGCTGTAGGTATCGCGTATGGACAAGTCTTGCGCTGGAGGGGGTGCATCGCGCAGGAGCGCCAGCCCCTCATCTACAGAAAACCCCGGGCCTGTCGCACCGTCGGCAAGCACCGTTCCCGTCATGAGGTCGACATCGGGGTTTCCAAGGAACAGCCGCTCCACCTCGGCGATATATGTCGGTGCGAGCAAGAAATCATCGTCGAGGAAGAGGATGATGTCGGCATTCGGAACGGCGTCGATGATGGCATTGCGTTGCCGGCAGAGACCGGGCTCGGATTTCAGGAGCTGTACAGGAAAGGGCAGTATGGCCAATTCTGACATGTCTGCGTCTTCGGATGCCGGTGTGCAGATTACAAGTTGGTCCGGTTTTCGCGCCTGACGTGCCAGATGTGGAACCACGGCCGAGATGATGTCCCGACGTCCGGAGCTCGGTATGCCGACCACTATGGTCAATCCGGGAAAGAGCTTTGCGTTGTGGAGCGGTGCGAGTGATTTCGGCTTCATCGTTTCCACATTCATCCGAGCATGCCCCCGGTGAAGGCAGATCGGCGTGCATTGCCAGCGCTGCTGCGGTTCGAGATCACGCCGAGAAGCGAAATCCGGGAGCGGCCGAAGGACTTGAGTGCCTCGGTCAGCCGTTCGATGGTGAGTTTTCTGCTGTCGCCGATGACCAGAATGACACCATCGACATGAGAGCAGATCGCACGCGTATCGGCGGATTCCTCAAACCCTGACATGTCGACGATGATCAGCTTGTATTGCGTCCGCAGCTTGGTCAGGGCTTCCTTCAGGGCTGAAAGGTGCCCATAGCGATAGGGAGCGATCGCCAGTCGGCGCGTCTGCTCGACGGTCAGCAAGGGAACCGGGACGGCCGTGTCCTCCGAGCCGTAGTCGGGATCGTGATCGATCACGACCCGTTCCGAGTGGCGGGGGGTGCGCGGGAGACGCGACACGGTGGCGCCTTCCGACGGTTCGCCGAGCATGGTGGAGGCGATCGGTTTGATCGCGAAGTCGGGCGCTGCGTTGTAGGCAAGCCTTGTCAGTCGTGCCGAGACAAAGTCGGCATCGACCAACAGGACCGATTGTTCCTCGTTCTGGTAGAGCTGTGCGAGATTCGTGGCGATAGTCGTCTTGCCTTCGCCGCTTCCAACCGAGGTTATGCCGACAACCATCGAGCCATCAGCCGGCATCAACGAATCGAGCGAGTTTTTCACCCCGCGCAATGCTTCGGAGAAGGGGGAATACGGCGTGTCCAGAATGGCTCTCAGTGGCAGGATGGTGGGCGGTAGGCCTGCTGCCGGTTCGCCCGCTCTGCCATCCCGTCGGTAGATCGGAACATGTCCCAGCGACGCCAGGCCGAGTTCCCGCTGGAGGCGTTCTCCCGACCCTGCACGCCGATCCAGAACATGGCGGCTGACGGCCGCGAGCAGGCCGAAAGACATGCCCAGAACCATTGAAAACGGCAGGAGCACAGAGGGTTTGGGCCAGGTGCGGCTCAGCGGCTCGGTCGCTGCAGTGACTATGCGCGCCTTTCCGAGCGGGAAGGATTGCGTCTGGAACGCGCCGACAAACTGTTGAAGAATGCTTTCGTATATCTGTCGATAGGTGCTTGCGCGGCTTTCAATCTCGGCCAGCTCGACACGTGCGATGTTCTTGTCCGCACCCAGACGGTTGGCACTGGCGAATTGCTGCTCGGCCAACGCCTCCCTGCTCCTGGCGATTTCGAGGTTCGAACGATACAGCGCCTCAACCTGACGCAGTTCGTCGACGAGGCTGGACTGGATCCTGGCAATATCGGCCGTTGCCGCCGTGATGGCCGGATTTCCGGCGGTGTAGCGCTCCTTCAACCCGGCGAGGCGAGTTTCCGCGAGGCGCATTTCCTCACGCAACTTCATCAGCTGCTGATTGTCCACGAGTTCCGGCAGGTTTGCATCGGTCGAGTTGGACTGGATCAGGCCGGTGAGCGTGGTCAATTTCGCGGAGGCATCGGCCGTGGCAGCTCTTGCTGCCAACATCTGGCTGCTGACCTCGGAAAGCTGCTGCTGGTCGAGCGTCGTGGCGTTCGCCATGGCTGTGATGTCGTGCTCGTTACGATATTCCTCTGCGGCGAGCGCCGCCTCTCGTGCCTTTCGACCGACCTCCATGAGGCGGCCTTCCAGCCAGAGCGCGCCCTGTTTAGCGGCGGCGGCGCGATCGTTCATGCCGTTGCGGATATAGGCTTCGGCCAAAGCATTGGCCGTCACCGCCGCTTTTTCGGGATCGCCCGAACGATAGCCGATTTCGAGAACGTAGGATTGGCCGACGCGGCGCACCGAGACGCGAGAGAGAAAACCCTCCATTGTTCGCCGCATGCGCTCTTCGTCCGCTTGCGGTGTCTCATCCGATCCGCTGCCGCCAAAGACGAAATCTGCGGTCAGGGCCAGATTTTTGCGGAAGGCTCCATACATGGACGAACTGTTGACGATCTCCGGATCGTCGAGGAGACCGAGCCTGTGGATCACGTCGGCAGCAATCGCTTCCGACTTGACGATCTCCACCTGGCTGGCGATTTCGGCCGCCTCGATGATGACCGTGCCCGTGGTCGCGTCCTGGGACAGGATCCGGCCTTGCTCCGGGTCGATGACGAGACGGGCATAGGCTTCATAGCTCGAAGGCGTTTTCGCAATGTAGATGACGCCGCACAGAAGCCCGATGACCGTCGACAGCGCGATCAGCCGGGCATTGCGGCGCAGGAAGTTGACCAGATCGCGGAAAGACACCGTCTCCGACCGCAGGCTTTCCCCCCGCTCGGGTGTCTGAAGACCATCGATCGTTGCAAGCTCGTGGACTGCCATGGGCGCTATCCTTTCCAAGGTCTCGGGATCCGGCGATCATTGTGAGGGCTGTGCGACGATTGCCGGGAGCGAGGCGCTGGCAACGGTGGACGAAATGTCATAGCGGACGTCGAGCACGTCTCCCGGGGCCAGTTCGGCCGATTCCGGTAGCTTCAGAGGAATGCCGTCGCCGCCCGCCCGCGTGACCCAGTATTCGAGGGTCTGCGTGTTGGCTGCGACTCGAGCCGCGTCTCTGGAGACAGCCGCACCCGCCGCCTGCAATAGCGCGATCACCGTATTGCGCTTCAGTTTGGTGTCCTCGAACTCGGCGACAATTTCCTGGAGTTCGCGGCCGGCCTCGGTGCGCTGTTGCCCCTTCAAGGCTATGGCATCGCGTTCCGTTTCGCTCAGTTTCTGCTTGGCGCGCATGGCGGCGATCACGAGGTCCAGCTTGTCGCTGCTCAGATCCGCCACGACGCGCTCGAGGGCGGTCTCTCGCGATTTCGCGAGCGTGCCCGAATCGACGAGTGACGAAATGCTCGCCAGTTCATCTTCGGCGATCGTTATCTGGCGGTCCTGGACAGCCGTCTTCTCATTCAACACGTTGATTTCATTCTGAAGCTGAACCTGCAGTTCGGACAGCGAGGTCAGTTGGCGCTTCAGCGCTTCGGCTCTGGCGACGAAGAGATCGGTCTCGCTCTGGACGAAGACCTTTCCGGCGCTTCCGTCCAGGGCATTGACGAGTTCCGGTGGGAACTCGATCTTGGTGCGCTCCGCCAGTTCCGCTTCGAGGCGTGCGCGTCGTGCCATGAGTTGGTTGAGCTTCAGATCGTAGCCGTTGAGCTCGCCGGCGTATCGCAATTGTTCGAGTTCACGCGAGCCATTGGCGTCCGTTTGCCGTTCGCGCCCTCCCGCCATAGCGACGGCCTGCGTGACCGTGATGCCCGGGCGATATTCCAGTTCACCGGCGCGCTCGACGGCGCCAGACACGTAGAACATCGGGTAGCGAACCACTTCGACCGATGCGGCGGGAGGCTCGGCCAGTCCCGTCTTCTGCTTGAGAAGCGCGCTGATCTTACCTGCCACCTGGCTTGGTGTTTCGTTCTCCACGGAGAACTCCCCAAGTAGAGGGATCGCGATCGTGCTCGATGGGGAGACGATGTATTCGCCATTGAGCGGGGTCCATTCCTTGTATTCCCCGGTGGACGCAATCCACTCCACGATGGTTACCCGCAGCTGGGTCAGCGGCATCAACGGCACCTCGGCCGCGAAGCTGCCCTCGGCCGGCAGACAAAGCACACCGGCGACGGCGAGACACAAGACTTTCGACAATGGCCTTCCGGGCCGTGGTCGCATCGCAGTGATTGGTTTCGGCATGGTGCGGTCCCATCATTGTCGTACCACCGCCAACAGGGTTCTTCCCGGGCTAAGGTCTTCCGAGATCCATCATCGCGGCATGTCGTCGCGAGTAAATTCTCTCCCCCGCGTCGGGACCTAGTCACTTTTGGTAGGAGCGCCTACGCCCCCACTCCGAATGGATGAAGTATGGCCCCTTCATACCCCCCAATGCTGCCTCCTTCGGTCGAGCATTCTCGGCATTCTCGAAGGGATTGTTCCGTCGGGTGACCGTATGGCGTTCTTCGCGAACGGCTACCTGCCCGCCTAAGGTGCCATGCTAAAGCGATGGGAATGAAAAGCATGCGGGTAGCGATTGTCCATTACTGGCTGGTGTCGATGCGAGGCGGCGAAAAGGTCGTCGAGGCGCTGTGCGACATGTATCCAGACGCAGACATCTTCACGCTGGTCTGCGATCACGACAAAATCTCGGATAAGCTCAAGCGGCACAGGATCTATACGTCCTTCCTGCAGCGTATCCCCGGGGCAAGGAAGCGTTATCAGTCCCTGCTACCGCTCATGCCCTTTGCACTCGAGGGGTTCGACCTCGCTGGATACGATCTGATCCTGTCGAGCGAATCCGGACCTGCCAAAGGGATTATCCCTCCGCCACAGGCCGTGCATATCTGCTATTGCCACTCGCCGATGCGCTACATCTGGGATCACTATCATCTGTACCGGCGCAATGCCGGGTTCCTTGCAAAGATGATGATGCCGCTGATTGCGCCGCTGATGCGGGCCTGGGATGCGAATTCCAGCCTGAGGGTCGATCGCTTCGTCGCCAATTCGCATCACGTGGCCAGTCGCATCGCAAAATATTACCGCCGATCATCTGTGGTGTTGCACCCACCCGTCGCGGTCGACGAATTCTCACCGGTGGCAAGCGTGGACGACTTCTATCTCTGCGCCGGCCAGATCGTGCCGTACAAGCGCATCGACCTGGCTGTCCGCACCTTCACGAAACTCAACCGGAACCTCGTGGTGGTGGGCGATGGCGACAGTCAGGATGTTGCAGCATTGAAGCGCATTGCCGGGCCGACGATCCGGTTCACTGGGCCGGCTTCGTTCGCCGAGCTTAAGGACTATCTAGCCCGCTGCCGCGCCCTTATTTTCCCCGGGGAGGAGGATTTCGGAATCGTGCCGGTCGAGGCAATGGCCAGCGGACGGCCCGTGATCGCGTTTGGAAGGGGCGGTGCACTCGACACTATCGTCCCTGGCCACACCGGACTGTTGTTCAAGGAGCAGACGGTGGAGTCGCTGGCTGATTCGATAGAACTCTTCGAGACAATGGAGCACCGCTTCCATCCCGAACTCATCCAGCTTCATGCTGCACAGTTCAGCGTAGCCAACTTCAAGGCCGGAATGAAAAGGATCATCGATCAGGCACTTTCGGAGCGTCACACGGTGGTCGATGTTAAGCCGTATGCAACCTCGCTTTCGCCTGTTTTCGAGGGGGTGAGCCACTCACCCCTGCATTGAACTCGAGGGCGTTTAAGGGCCCGCATTCGCGGTCCATAAATCAGATCGAGTCTTACGTCTTTCTGATGAGCCGTCGCCGGCAGTGTCGTCTAGGAAGTAGCAGAGGCGGCCGATAGCCTGCAAGAACGGTATTTTTGCCTTCGGCGAGTCCTGCCGAAAGCCCATCAGCCAACGGTTCCATCCAAAGGTGGGAGTGCTGGCAAAATGACACTGCCCGGCGATGTTGGAGACTTCCGACGCCGTTGCGGTGGTAAAGGAGTACAGCGTGAGTATCGTGTTTCAGTACACGTTTGCAGGCATCGAAGGCAGGTTGGCGACATGAGAGCATGCTTCGTGGTCAACGGTCGTTTTCTTGTCCAGAATCTCAGCGGTGTGCAAAGATATGCGCGCAATATCGTCGACGCACTCGATCGGATCGAAGCCACGCGCGGCGCGAGTCTGCTATTTCCCAAAGGTGGCCTGCATCCTGCCTATGAAAGACTGGATGCAGTCGAGGTGGGTGTCCTGAGAGGCTATGGCTGGGAGCAAGTCGAGCTTCCGATTGCAGCGCGGGGACAACGGCTCCTGAGTCTTTGCAACATGGCGCCCGTCATCAAGAGCGAGCAGATTGTCTGCATCCACGACACCAATGTGCTTTCTTCGCCTGACAGCTACACGCGCGGTTTTCGCGCCGCCTACCGGAGCCTGCAACCCCTTTTTGCCCGACGTGCCGTCAGGATTGCGACTGTTTCGCATGCTTCGGCGCGGCAGATTGCCCGCTATCTGCCGATCTCGCTTCCCCAGATCGTGGTCCTGCCGAACGGTCATGAACACGCACTCCTATGGAATTCGGACCGGGCAAGCCTGCCTCCAGAGCTCCCCGTCCACGGAGGAGACAGGCCCTTCGTGCTGGCAATAGGCTCCGGCGCAAGACACAAGAATATGTCTTTGCTGATCGAGATTGCACCGAGCCTCGCGGCGTCAGGGATCAACATCGTGATAGCCGGTGGCAACGAGATCGGAGAGCGGAGCGCAGCCCGCCTGCCCTCCAATGTCCACATGTCCGGTCGCGTATCTGACGATGACCTCGCCCATCTGCTCGATCATGCGCTGTGTCTTGCGTTTCCGTCCCTGACGGAGGGCTTCGGGCTGCCTATCGTCGAGGCGATGGCGCGTGGCTGTCCTGTCGTTTCATCCGATTGCGCAAGCATGCCCGAAGTCTGCGGCGCAGCCGCGCTCATGGCGTCCCCACTCGATTCTGCGCAGTGGGTCAAGCACATCGAGACGCTTGCCATGTCTCCGCAGTTGCAAGTCGACCTCGCGGGGCGCGGGCGGGAGCAGTGCAAGAAATTCTCCTGGCATGATAGTGCCGAAGGCTATCTGGAACTGCTTGAATCTCCGGTGGTTGCGACAAGACGCGTTTCCCCCGGAGCGCCTCCTGGTGTCCGAGTTGCGGCTGTGTTTGCCACGCTCGGGCGGCCGGAGGTCGTCTCGAAGACCGTACGACATTTCCTGTCGAACCAACGGCTTCTTCCATCCTCGGTCATCGTCTCCTGCGCAACGCCCGAGGATGCCGGGGACCTCGTTCACCTTGAAGGCTTGAAGATCGTGCTGGGACCCGTCGGACTGGCGAACCAGCGGAATGCGGCACTCAACCAGCTTGACCCGACAACGGACATTGTCGCCTTCTTCGATGATGATTTCATAGCCCACCCGGATTGGCTCGCCGAGGCTGCGCAGGTCTTTCAGGACGAGAGTTCCGTTGTCGGGATCACCGGCCATGTCATCGCGGATGGGATCAAGGGGCCGGGCATCGTCTTCGAAGAGGCTGCGCACATGGTCGAAGCCGCAGCCGAAGTCGGCGCCAGGCGATGGATCGAACCCTTCAGTCCCTATGGCTGCAACATGGCCTTCCGCATGAAGGCCATCGGGCCGCTTCGCTTCGACGACCGGCTCGTCCTCTATGGCTGGCTGGAGGATCGGGACTTTGGAGCAGCACTGGCCAAGACGGGTGGGCGCCTCGTTCGATGGTCCGGCTGTCAGGGTGTGCATATGGGCGTCAAGAGTGGCCGTACTAGCGGCGAGCGTTTGGGCTACTCACAGGTCGCCAATCCTCTGTACATGCTGAAGAAAGGGACCATGAAACCTGATCTCGTGGCAATCCAGATCTTCAGTAACGTCGCCAGCAATGCTGTACGGCTGCTCAGGCCCGAGCCCTATGTGGACCGGAAGGGACGGTTGAAGGGAAATATTCGTGCGATCATCGAGATAATTACGGGAGAGTTGTCGCCTGAACGGGCAGCCGGTCTAGGCCAGAAGCGAACGGTGGTTGCGACCGAGGGGAAGCCGGCGGGTGCAGGAAAGGCGTAAGTAATGGCCCGGTGGCGTAAGGACCCTGTGGCGTAAGGACATGGGGAGCCGCCTGCAGGGAGGGCCGGATGCAAGGATCATGTGTGTTTTGAAGTCAGCGCAGGGGGAAGGCGTTATGACGGAATTGACGAGTACCGGCGCGGTTGATGGCCTCCCGCGTCGGGTTGTGGTGATCAGCGATCTTTCCGAGCCGCGGGACGGCCCTTCAGTTATTGCGCTCAAGAATGCCGGCATACTCGCGGATCGCGGAATTTCGGTTGAATATTTCTGTGGTGATTTCGGCCGAAACGAGGAGTTGGCCCTGCGTGGCATCACGCTTCATGCAGTGGGTGCCTGCGATCTGCGCAGCAGTTCCTTTGCGACGGCCGTGGTCAAGGGGCTCTACAACGTCCCGGCGGCCCGGCGGCTGAAATCACTCATCCGGTCGAAAGACACGCCAGAGACGCTCTATCATGTTCACAACTGGTCCAAGATCCTCTCGCCCTCCATCTTCGATGCGCTTCGGCCCGTGATGGACCGTGTCATCCTCACGGCGCATGATTATTTTCTTGCTTGCCCGAATGGTGGCTATTTTCACTTCCAGCAGGGCCTGCCCTGTACGGCCAAACCCCTGTCGCTCCCCTGTCTCGGTGCCAATTGCGATCGTCGGTCTCGGCTCGAAAAGACATGGCGGATTGCCCGGGATATCGAGCGGCGCTTTCTGATGGATCTCTCGGGATCGGGGGCGACGGTGCTTGCTGTGCACGAAGGCATGGTTCCGCTGCTCGAACGAGGTGGCATCCCTGCCGATGTCATCAAGGTGCTGCGCAATCCGGTTCAGCCGTGGTCCGACGCGCGCGTGCATGCCGAAGCAAACCGCAGTTTTCTGTTCGTCGGTCGTCTTGAACACGACAAAGGGGTATTGCTCCTGGCCGAAGCGGCCAAGCAGGCCAATGTGCCCATCACATTCGTCGGTGAAGGTGCCCTAGCCTCCGAGATCACGGACATCTATCCAGGCGCGAAGATCGCTGGTTTCAAGGACCGGAGCGGGCTGAAGAAAATTGCGGCCGAGACGCGTTGCCTTGTCGTGCCGACGCGTTCACGCGAGACATTTTCCCTTGTTGCTTACGAGGCCTTCACATCGGGCATTCCCGTGATCATCAGCGATTTTGCCGCAACGCGCGACGAGATCCTTCAACAGGGGGTTGGCTTGTCCTGCAATCCGTACGAAACGGGCGGGCTCAGCCGTTCCCTTGCCGAATTGGCCGCAGACAACTGCCGGATTTCCCAGATGAGTTTCAAGGGTTTCCAGGATCGGGAAAAACTGGCCCTGTCTTCGCTGGATTGGGAGCGAAGCCTCCTCGACATCTATCGGCAGCAGTTGATCAAAGCCGGGTCACCACAACTCGCGCCGAACGATCAGGGGCGTCGTGCGGTTGCCTTCATTCCCTTTGTCGGCTGAGCAATGCCAGTGCGTCTACCGGCAGAGGGCATGGTCTTTCACTAAACTGCGTCTTGCTTTTTCGTTCAGCCGGTCACGAGCTTCCGCGTCATCCGCAAAAGCAGGGATTCGCAGCTGTCCGGAGCGCCTGCGAACTTCCACAGGATCAGGGTCGTCGCCGTGAAAATCGCGGCCGCCAGAGCGGAAACCCAGGCAAGGTTCAAGAAGGTCTGCAGCGCGCCGTCGTCGGGGGTGAACAGTGGTTGCACCGCAAACAGGATGAGTGCCATTGGCAGCATTGCGACAGTCGGGCGCAGCAGGCTCGAAAGCTGCGTCACGATACGGAGTTGTATCAGTTTTCCCACGAGAAAGAGGTTGACCAGGAAGCCGATCACGGCTGCGATGGCGTGACCGATCAACAGCCCTTGCAGCGTCATGGCCATGGTCAGACCGACGATCAGAGGGACCTTCACGCAAAACTCGATTGCCAGCTTTACGAAGGCAATTCTCGTCCTGTTGAGAGACATGGCGAGTGCCGGCAGGAGCACCGTCGGCGCATACCCCACAGCGGCAGCAAAGGCGAGCCAGGTGAGGATCGGGGCGGTTTCCCGCCAGGCAGGGCCGAGGATCAGGTGGATAATGGGCTCGGACAGCATTCCCATCGCGAGGAAGAGGGGGGCCATGATCGAATAGACCCCTGCCGATGCCTTCAGGTAGGCCTTGCCAAGGTATCCCGCCTGACGCGCTCCGACAAACGCGGAAAACAGAGGTGGTGTGATAGGCTGAATGATCGCCTGGGCCGGCACGGCTATCAAATTGTCGGCCCAGGTGAACTGGCCGAATGTCCCGATGTCGACATAGCGGGGCAACACAATCTTGTCCGCCTGCCAGTTCACGGCTGACAGGAATTGCCGAGCGGCATTCCAGCCCAGCATGTCGGAAAAGACATGCCAGTCGCAGAGCGTGAAGCGAAATCGCTGCGGGGCGAGGAAATAGGAGGCGACCATTGCCAGCGCCGTGCTGGAAATCTTGCCGATGGCGATTGCCCAATAGCTGCCGGTCGCGATTGCCAGGATGGCGGCAATCAGAAGTGCACCGGCCTTGGCAATGATGTCGAGCGCCACGTCGCGCCTGAAGTCCATGACCCTCGTATATTCCGTCAGCTTCTGGCTCAGCAGTCCGCGCATGGCGGGGGCGAGTGACAGTGCCGATTGCAGCGCGATCAGTCGGGGCTCCTGATAGAGCAGGGACAGGGGCCAGGCCATGACGCAGAGGAGTGCTATGATCGTCAGAGCGCGGAGTGCCGCGATCGACAGTGCCGTATCATACATGCTTTCCGTCGGCTGCTGATGGTTCAGGAGAGCCGCTGCCAGCGGCATTTCGGAGAGAGTTTCGACGATCAGCACGGCGGTCATCGCCATGGCAACCAGACCGAACTCTTCAGGACCTAGAAACCGCGCGAGAATCAGAAGGGTTATGAAGTCGAGGCACTTCGTGAAAAGGCGGCCACCAGTCGTCAGAAGCCCAGCCCTGACGGTTCGCTCAGAGAGCGGGGACTTACTCTTGCTGCTCTGCAATGGATAGACTTCGCCACTGGCATCGACCTGCGTCATGATCGATGCCATGTGACGGGCCGCCCGACGTCGCGTCGCTGGCTAACCTTGACTGACATCATCGCGCCTTCATCTCCGAATGACCTGCAACTGTCCCAATATTGAAAATATGGCAGGTTCTCGGTCAGAGATTGAGTTGCCAATCCGCGTCCGGGCTAATCCTTTTGGGCGGCGCGGTGGTAGACGTGCAAAACGTTCACCGGTCTTGCTGTCTAAACGTCAGGCAATCCCGGAACGAGCCCGAGGGCAGCCGTCAAGTGGCGCCGGCTGCCGTTTGTCGATCAGCCTTCGTTCGTTCGATCTCGCTCCGCTAGAAAGGGACCCTGGCCCCAGACGATCGATTTTTCGTGGCGTTCTATCACCTTCTTGAGGTCGGTGAATTCCCTGACGATATGGTCCTGGAACTTGCGGCAGGCAGGGTTGGGATAGGTTTTGCGCTTGGTGATGATGCCGAGCGTTCGTTCGGGCTGGGGGATGTCGACGGGGACGATCGAGATCTTGTTCTCGCCCTTGAAGGAAAAGACCACCGAATGCGGCAGGATGGCCAAGGCGTCGGTCGAGGCGATGTAATTGACGACTGACAGAAGCGAACCTCCCGAATAGCGGACCTGCAACTCGCTGATGCCGAGCGTGATCAGGATATTGTGCAGGTCGAGCACCAAAGGCGAGCCCGGCAGAGGGGCGACCCAGGGATAGGTCAGCATGTCGTCGATGCTGAGACGGCGCTTGCGCAGAAGAGGGTGGCCGACGGCACAGGTCAGGACATTGCGCCCGGGCAGGATCGGTTGAAATACGAAATCGCTTTTCAGGTCGGTGCTGCCGATCGGTGTGATTGCCATGTCGATCTGGCTCGAGTCGAGCTCGCTGAGCAGGTCCGGCAGGTTGCCATAGGATTGCTCGACCATGATGTCGCGTTCCTGACCCTGGAACGAGGCGATCATCTGCGAAATCACCGCATCCATGAAGAAGGGAACGCCGCCGATCTTGATGCGGCCGGCCGTGCCGGATTGGAAACTTCTGATAATCTCGACCGCCTTGCGCGATGCGCCGAGGATCGAACGGCCCTGGATCGCGAGTTGTTGGCCGAGCGGAGTCAATTGCAGGGGCCGCTTGCCCGGGATGAAGAGCGGCTCACCGACGCGGCGTTCCAGCATGGACAGCGTGCGTGACACCGCCGGCTGGGTCATGCCGAGCAGAGCTGCACCTTCCGTGACGCCGCCAGTTTCGGCGACCGCGGCGAGCTGGACGAGGTGGCGCTCATCAATCTTCATAGCAATTTGCTATATGGAACATAAGCAATTTTATCAACAGATGGCACCCGCGCCGATATAGTCTGACGATTGGGAGGATCCGATCCAACGCGAGGAGAACGGGTGTGGCGGGCGCTGCCACAGGGAGGCCCGTGCGTTTCAGGTCGGCTCCGTGCCTGCAATCGCAGACAATGGAGGAGAAGAAGCATGTCGTTCATCTCGGGTTACCATCATCTCACGCTGAGCACCGACGGTGCGCAGGAGGACTATGACTTTTACACAAAGACTCTTGGTCTGCACTCGATCAAGCGCACGGTGCTGTTCGACGGGACGATCCCGGTCTATCACCTCTATTACGGTGCAAAGAACGGCGATGCCTCGACCATCGTCACGACCTTTCCCTTCAAGAAGCCCGGCATCTACGGCAAGCGCGGCACCAATCAGTCCAAGATCATCCAGCTCTCCATCCCCGTCGGCTCGGCAGACTACTGGGTCGACCGGCTGAACGCGCGCGGAATTCCGGCCAGAAAGATGAGCCGCTTCGGCATCACGCGTGTTGCCCTTGCCCATCCCTGCGGTATCGACCACGAACTGGTCGAGAGCCCGGCCGACACGCGCGCGCCGATCACCAGCGAAGCCAATGGCGTCGGCGCAGCGCACGGTATTCGCGGAATTTATGGAGCTGCCGTCGCCGTCTTCGACCGCACCTCGATGGACGACTTCCTGACGGTTGCCATGGGCATGAAGAAGGAAGCGGACAGCGACGAGGGGCTGATGTTCTCGGTTCCCAACAATGGCGGGCCGTCGAGCATGGTCGAGATCATTCACCAACCCACCGGACCGCAGGGGACCTGGACGCTCTCCGGTGGCACGATCCACCATCTCGCGCTCAACACGGGCAATGAAGAGAACCAGCTGAAGCTGAAGGCCCATATCGAGGGGCTCGGATTCACCGATGTCTCCGACCAGAAGGATCGCAACTACTTCAAGTCCTGCTATGTGCGGTCTCCCGGCGGCGCGCTCTTCGAGATCGCCTGGTCGGTCGAAGGTGGATGGGCACTGGACGAGCCAGCTGACGCGATCGGCACCACGCTGGTCTTCCCGCCCTGGTTCGAGGATCGCCGCGAGGAGCTGATCGCCGGCCTCGAACCCGCAAACTTCTAAGCGGGGGGCGATCATGGCCACACATGGCGAGCCTCTGACATTTGGCGTTGCACCTGCAGAGGCCGATGTGCTCTGCGTTTTCGTGCACGGGCGGACCCAATCACCCGAGGACATGGTGGAGCAGGTCGTCGGACGGCTTTCGGTGCGCGGCGTGTCCTTTTGCCTGCCGCGCGCCGCCGGCAATACCTGGTATGGGGCGCGCGCCACGGATGCGCTGACGGATTCGACGCGGGCGGAGCTTCACGCTTCGCTCGAGTATGTCGAGGGGCTCGTGGGGGCCTTGCGGCAGGCAGGCGGAGTGGAGAAACCCCTTATCATCGGGGGTTTCAGCCAGGGTGCCTGCCTGTCGCTCGAATATGCCATGGCCTTCGGGTCCTGGAATGGCGCCATGGTCAATCTTACGGGGTGCCGCGTGGGCCATGCGGGTGACGAGCGGGCGGCCCTTGATCTCGATGGGTTGCCCGTCTATCTCACCGGTTCGGACCAGGATCCGTGGATCCCGGTCTCGGCCTTCGCTGAAGCTTCCGAGGCACTTGGGAGGTCACGGGCGAGGCTCAGATGTGAGCTGTTTCCAGGACGGGCCCACCAGGCATCGGACATGGAAGTGGCGGCGCTGGATGCGATGCTTCGCGACCTTGCGGAGGGAAGCCGGCCATTTCGTCGCGTCGCGGCGTAGTTTCACAATCACACCTGGGAGGAGGACAGCATGATTACGCGCAGAAAACTGCTGAAGGCAGGGGCCGCCACCGGTCTCGCCTATGGTTTCGGAGGCCTCGCCGCACCGGCGATCGCCCAAGGAGCCAAGATCAAGCTCGGCTATGTCAGTCCGCAGACCGGGCCGCTGGCAAGCTTCGGCGAGAGCGACGCCTACAACATCGCCTCCTTCCTCGCGACAGAAGCGGGAAAGAACTTCGAGATCATCGTCAAGGACAGCCAGTCCAACCCGAACCGGGCAGCGGACGTTGCCAAGGAACTCATCCTTTCGGACGAGATCAACCTGATGCTGGTCGCTTCGACGCCTGAGAACACCAATCCGGTGGCGACGACCTGCGAGGCAGAGGGCATTCCCTGCATCTCCACCAAGGCGCCTTGGCAGCCGTGGTTCATCGGGCAACAGGGCAATCCCGGCGATCCCACGAGCTGGAAACCGTTCGAATTCGCTTACCATTACTTTTGGGGTCTGGAAGACGTCATCGCCGTCTTCACCAATATGTGGAACCAGCTCGACACGAACAAGAAAGTCGGTGGTCTCTTCCCGAACGATGCCGACGGCAATGCCTGGGGCGATCCCAATGTGGGGCTGAAACCGGGCCTGGCACAGGCCGGTTTCGATCTGCTCGATCCGGGCCGTTACCAGAACCTCAGCGACGACTTCACCGCCCAGGTGAACGCCTTCAAGGACGGGCAGTGCGATATCATCACCGGTGTCGTCATTCCGCCCGACTTCACCACCTTCTGGAACCAGGCCAAGCAGCAGGGCTTCAATCCGAAAGCGTTGACTGTAGCCAAGGCCATCCTCTTCCCGCAATCAGTGGAAACGCTCGGCGCTTCCGGTCACAATCTGTCGTCGGAAGTCTGGTGGTCGGCGCAGCATCCGTTCAAGTCATCCGTGACGGGACAGAGTGCCGCCGATCTCGCGGCGGACTTCACCGCAAAGACCGGACGTCCCTGGACGCAGCCGATCGGCTTCATCCATTCGCTGTTCGAGATGGCAACCGATGTCATGGGCCGGGTGGAGGACGTGACGGATGCCGAGGCCGTAGCCGGAGCGATTGCAGCGTCCAAGGTCGACACGATCGTCGGCCGCGTCGAGTGGAACGGGCAAGGTGTGCCGCCATTTGCGGCCAAGAACGTCACGAAGACGCCGCTGGTCGGTGGTCAATGGCGTCGCAAGGAGGATGGGACCTTCGATTTGGTCATCGTCGACAACAAGACGGCGCCGAATATTCCGGTAGCAGGGACGATGGAAGCACTGGCCTGAGCGGCTATAGAAAGAGGGCGCAGTTTGCGCCCTCTTTCTACAATTCGTTTTTACGGACGATCACAGATGTCCGGGACGGCCCCGAGCACGCCGGGCGTCAGTCCGCCCGAACCAGCACGAAGTCGTGCTTCACCTCCCAGAATTCCTCCGTAAACCCATAGTCAGCCGCACGGGCCGCGTCCTTCTGGCGAACAAACTCCGCGAGGAGGCTTTCCTTGACGCCGAAGACAGCGTCGGAGTGGATGTAGGGATCATCCGGATCGAAGATGTGTGTGACGAGCGTCTCATAGCCATCTGCCTTGATGATGTAGTGCAGATGCGCTGGGCGATAGGGGTGACGGCCGAGCTTGCCGAGCAGCTGGCCGACCGGGCCGTCGTCGGGGATAGGATAGAATTTCGGCTTTACCGCGCGGAACCAGTAGTGCCCCTCCAGCCCGGTGCGGAAGACGCCGCGCAGGTTGAAGTCGGGCTGGATGCCCTTCTGCTGCACATCATAGAAGCCCTCGTCGTTGGCCTGCCAGACGTCGATCACGGCATTGGCGATCGGCTTGCCCTCGGTGTCGAGAATGCGACCCTCGATCACCATGTCCTCGCCCTTGCTGTCCAGGCAGATATTCGCCCCCATCGGCAGTTCGGGGGCGTCGGCCACATGGAAGGGGCCGAGCACCGTGCTTTCCGAGGCGCCCGAGGGCTTGCGGTTGTTGACCGCATCGACCAGCATTGACACGCCGAGGACGTCTGACAGCAGGATGAACTCCTGCCGCCATTCGTTGCACATCTGGCCGGTGCGGGTGAGGAAGAGGATGGCCTCCATCCATTCGCCCTGGGTCGGCTCCAGTTCCTTAACCGCCTCATGCAGTTTGCGGGTGATGACCTCCATCACCTGCTTCAGCCGCTCGTCCTTGGCATTGGCGTTACGACCGATGACAACCTCGACGGAGGTCTCCTCAGTGAAGTAGCCCTTTTCATGCGCTTCCATGATCGTTCCTCACCGGTCCAGAATGGTTTTCAGGACGCGCCGCAGCTCGCCTTCTGGGTCTTCGACGGCTGCTTCCGCGCGCCAGGCGACGTGGTGGTCGGGGCGAACGAGGAGTGCACCGGAATCGCGGATTTCGCGGGCACGGGCCCAGTCGCCGGAGAAATCCTGCCAGGTCTGGCGTGGACCAATCTTGTGGACCGTAATCGGCAGGCCGAATTCTTTCGACAGGGATTTTGCCGCAGCCACCCAGCCATCGCCGCCGATACCGGTCAGAACGGTGAAGACGCCATGGCCGGTCAGGTCCAGGCTCGAGACCTTCTCACCTTCCGGGCCGAAAAGCCAGGCATGGGGCAGCCGGGCGCCGGGCCAGCTTGTCGGCTGGTGATGCAGTTCGGCGTCCTTTTCAAAGACCGGTTCCGGCTGGCCGTCGGTGATGACAGCGCCGGACTTGTAGCGCTGGTTCATCTCTACGCCGTGCGCGTCGAATTCGTAGACCTTGTGCGCAATCGCCTGGCGGATGGCCTCACGCTGTTTCTCCGCATCATCAGTGTCGTTGCAGCGAGCGTCCATGTTCTCCTGCATCTTCACCGGGTCGACGGAATCGAGCAGGCCAAGCGCCTTGAAGATCGGGCCGAATTCCTCGATCGACTTGTTGGCGCGGGTCACGATCTGCTTGGCGACCGGCGCACGTTCGGCCTGGTAGCTGTCGAGAAGGCCCATGCCGGCCTGACCGCGGATAACGGCGGCCAGCTTCCAGGCGAGGTTGAAGGCGTCCTGGATCGAGGTGTTGGATCCCAGGCCGTTCGACGGCGGATGGCGGTGGGTGGCGTCGCCCATGCAGAAGACCCGGCCGTTCGACATGGTGGTTGCGTACATGTTGTTGACGGTCCAGGTGGAGACCGACTTGATCTTCGGCTGCAGGTCCTGGACCCCGATGAGATCGCGCACAACCTTGGTGGCAAAGGCATCGTCGACGGCCGGAGCCGGCTGGTTGATGTCGTAACCCCATACAACAAGCCACTCGTTCCACGGGCGGACCATGCGCACGAGGCCCATGCCGATGCCGCCGACGTCGGCACCCGGCTGCAGCACCCAGTAGAGCACCGAGGGGCGGTGGGCGACGTAGCGCGAGAGGTCGCACTCGAAGAGGATGTTCATCGAGCCGGCGACGCCCATCTTGCCCTCGAAGGAGAGGCCCGCATGTTCGGCGATCTTGGAGTTGCCGCCATCGGCGCCGACCAGAAATTTCGATCGCACGGTGAATTGCTTGCTGGTGAGCCGATCAAAGCAGGTGGTGGTGACACCTTCCGCGTCCTGAACATGGCTCACATATTCCGTCGACATGCGCGCCTGCGCCCCGCGCGCGCAGGCGGTCTTGAAGAGCAGCGGCTCCATATAGGTCTGCGGCAGGTCGTTCATCCGGCCCGGCGAGGACAGGAGATGCTCGGCGCGCGAGAGCGGATGGTTGCCCCAGCTCTGCATGCGACCGATCTCTTCGCCGGCAACGGCCGTGCAGAAGACATTCTGGCCCATCAGGTCTTGCTCGGTCGCGTACATATAGGCCTCGTCTTCGACATCGCGGCCAAGATCGCGCAGAACCTCCATCGTGCGCTGGTTGGTAATGTGCGCGCGTGGCGTCGTCGCCAGCCAGCGATAGCGGTTGATGACCATGGGCTCGAGGCCGTAGCTCGCGAGCAATGCCGCCGTTGCCGAGCCGGCCGGCCCGGTGCCGATGATCAGGACGTCGGTTTTGATATCAGCCATGTGGCCCTCCCTTTGTCGTTTGTTCTGATGGACCGCCTCGCAAGGTGCGGCGAACCGGAAAGAGTTCGATGCCGGTACGGTCGGTGATCAGGCCCCAGATCCCGCGCGGCGCAAAAAGCATGGTGACGATGGCGAGCGCCCCGAGCAGCAGCAGGTACCAGGACCCGTAGCTCGAAAGTGCATTCTGCATGAGGAAGAAGATGATAACGCCGAGGATCGGACCCTCGATGGTGCCAATCCCGCCGATGACGACGATGAAGATCACATAGGCCGTCCAGTCGGTGAGCGAGAAGGCGGCATCGGGTGAGATGCGGGCCTTCTGCAGATAGATGAGTGCGCCGACGACGCCGGTGATAAAGGCGGTGGAGAGGTAGATCACCAGCTTCAGCTTCTGGGCGTCGACGCCGAGTGCCCGGGCTGCTGTCTCGTTGTCGCGCACGGCGGCAAGACCGAGGCCCTGCTTTGAGCGCAGCAGGCGGTAGACGAACCAGATAGTCAGTACGAGCACGAGCAGCGCCAGCCAGAACGCGACCGCATCGGCTGCAGCTGCAGCCCGCATGCCGAACATGTCTTCGAGGAAGGCCACGCCGAACATGTCACGCGTCGCGTCGCGCGGAAGCGATGTGCCGGTGCCACCTCCGAGCGCCTTCCACTGGGCAAAGAGCAGGCGCCCGACCTCGGCAATGACCCAGGTGCCGATGGCGAAATAGGGGCCGTAGAGGCGGAAGGCGAAAAAGGCCGTTGGTATCGAGACCAGCACGGCGAAGAGGCCGGCGAGCGGGATTGCCAGGATGGGATCGACACCAAGCAGGATGACGAAGCCGAACAGCGCATAGGCGCCGCAGCCGACGAAAAGCTGCTGGCCGACCGAGATGAGCCCGGCATAACCGGCGAGCAGGTTCCAGCTCTGGGCGAGTGCTAGCATAGTCAGGATGAAGAACAGATCCTGCACCACGCCGCGTGAGGCGACGAAGGGAGCTGCCGCGAGGAGCAGCACAAAGAGGATCGCTGCAATCGAAAACAGCGCGGAGAGGCGAGTGCGGGTCTCGACCCGCCAGGATGGCGTCGGGCGCATGACGTTCGACAGGATTTCTCTGTTGGCGTTCATCGTCACCTCAATCGACAGCGCGCGGGAAAAGACCCCGCGGACGGAACAGCAGGACGAGCAGGAAGGCGATATGGCCCGACAGGATCTGCCATTCCGGATTGATGGCGGCTCCCAGCGTTTGTGCGACGCCCAGGATGATGCCGCCTGCAAGCGTGCCCCAGAGCGAGCCGAGGCCGCCGATGATGACGGCTTCGAAGGCATAGATCAGACGCGCCGGTCCGGCGGTCGGGTCGAAATTGGCGCGGGTGCCGAGATAAAGTGCGGCGATCGTGACGATCACCATGGCGAGGCCGGTTGCGATGGCGAAGATCTGGTTCGGGCGGATGCCCATCAGGCCTGCCGTCACCACATCATCGGAGGTTGCGCGGAAGGCGCGTCCGAGAGCTGTCTTGTAGATCAGCTGGTTCAGGCCGACGATGACCAGGATCGCGGAGGCGAAGGTCAGGAGCGGCATGACGCCGGCATTGATGCCGCCGAGCGAGAGCGATGCCTGCTCCAGTGCGCCTGCGGGGATGCGCTGGCTGTCGGCGGTGAAGGCTTCGAGCAGTCCGTTCTGGATGACGATCGACAGGCCGAAGGTGACGAGCAGCGGCGGCAGAATGTCCTTGCCAAGCGTCCGGTTGAGCAGGTGATACTGGAGCAGATAGCCGATCCCGAACATCAGCGGTCCGGCGATCAGCGCCGCCACGAAAGAGTTGAGCCCCAGCGTGGAGACCAGCAACAGGATCAGAAAGGCCGAAAAGACGATCAGGTCGCCATGGGCAAGATTGACGAGCCGCATGATGCCGAAGACGAGCGACAAGCCAGCTGCAAAGAGGGCATAGAGCCCGCCGAGCAGGATGCCCTGGAGAATGGTATCAAGCCAGTTCATGGGGCTCCGCTCCGAAATAGGCCGCGTGGATATCGGCGCGGTCGAGGTCGGCGGGCCGCCCTTCAAGGGTGACCCGACCTTCCATCATGCAATAGACACGGTCTGCCACCTTCAGTGCCTGGGCAATGTCCTGCTCGACGATGACGATGGCGGCACCCGTTTCGCGGATACGCGGGAAGGCGGCATAGATGTCCTTGATGACAACAGGAGCGAGGCCGAGGCTCAGTTCGTCGCAGAGCAGGACTTCAGGATTGGACATCAGTGCCCGGCCGATCGCTACCATCTGCTGTTGCCCGCCAGAAAGTGCTGTCGAAGGGTTGCGGCGGCGCTCCTTCAGGATCGGAAACAATTCATAGACGGTTTCGAGCGACCACGGACCGTTCACCTTGCGACCGTGGCGACCGACGAGCAGGTTTTCCTCGACCGTCAGCGAGGGGAAAAGCCGGCGGCCTTCGGGCACCAGCGCAATGCCGCGGGCCATGACGTCGGGGGCAGCCAGTGCGCCGATCGGCTGACCTCGAAGTAGGACAGCAGCCGGGTCATTGCGCAGCACGCCTGATATCGAACGCATCAGCGTCGATTTGCCCGCGCCATTGGCGCCAATAACGGCAATCGTCTCGCCTGGATTGAGGACGAGGTCGACGCCGAACAGGGCCTGGAAGTCGCCGTAGAAGGCGGTGAGGTTCTTCGTTTCGATGAGGCTCATCTGTCAGACCTCCATACCGAGATATATTTCGCGCACCTCGCGCGAATTCATGATGGTCTGCGGATCGCCATGGCCGATCATCCGACCGAAGTTGAGGACCAGGATCTTCTCGGCGACAGCGTTCAAGGCATGCAGGACGTGCTCGATCCAGATGATCGTCATTCCGCGCTGGTGGACGCGCTTGATCGTTGCGACCAGCTGCCGGCATTCGCCCTCGGTCAGCCCACCGGCGATCTCGTCGAGCAGGAGAAGCTTGGGCTTTGTGGCAAGCGCCCGGGCGAGCTCCAGCCGCTTCCGCTCCAGCAAAGTGAGGCTGCCGGCCGGGCGGTTGGCCTTGGCGATCAGGCCCGTTTCGACCAGGATCTCGGCGCAGAACTCGGCGACGTCGGCTTCGCTGCTTTCGCTGCCGAAGGCGCCGGCGACGAGCAGATTCTCATAGACCGTCAGTCGCTCGAAAGGCTGGGGAATCTGGAAAGTGCGGCCCATGCCGGCGAAGCAGCGCTGCATAGGCGGCACGTTGGTCACGTCACGGCCATCGAAATGGACAGTGCCCTTGGCGCCGGAGAGGTTGCCAGTGATCAGGTTGAACAGCGTCGACTTGCCGGCGCCGTTTGGCCCGATGACGCCAAGCGCCTCGCCTGCTTCAACAGAAAAGCCGATGTCTTCGGCGACCACGAGGGCCCCGAAGGACTTCGACACACCATTCAATTCCAGGATCGGCATGGACACTCCTCCGTCAGGCTTGCGGCGCCCCGACAAGGACGGGACACCGTAGCCACATGCTTCACAAGGTTCAGCTCAGCGCTTCCATCTTGCCGCCAAGGGGGATGTTCGGCGCCTGGCCGTTTTCGACGACGACCAGATCGTAGCCGCCGCCGGATTTCAGCCGCCACTGGCCACCGACGAGCGGGGTCTTGGCGACGTTTTTCTGGGCGAAGGGCGGCAGGTTGGCATTGTTCCAGGCGATCGGGCCGACCAGTGTGTCGAGCTTGGTTTCGCCTATGGCCTTGGCCACGGCATCCCCGTCCGTCACGTCCTCGGCACGCTTCATCACGTCGACCGCGAGCTCGAACAACGCATGGGCAAAGCCGATCGGCTGTGTCCATGGGCGGCCGGTCGCTGTTGTGAAGGCAGTTGCCACATCGGCAGCTGTCTCGCCTGTCAGCGAGGACTTGAACGGATGAGACGGCGTCCACCAGACTTCGGTCGAGAGGTTGTGGCCGGCATCGCCCAGGGCTTCCACGGTCTGCGGGAAAAGCAGTGCCTTGCCGATCGAGGCGATCTTGGGTTTGAGGCCCTGCTGCTTGGCCTGGTTCCAGAAGGTGGTGAGGTCAGGCGGGATCATCACGCCGGTGAGGATCTCGGTTTCGGCCTGCTTGAAGGCGTTGATCTGGGCGGAGAAATCATCCGTCAGGTTCTGATAGCGGCCGGTGTCGGTCAGGCCATAGTCGAGCTTCTCCAGCACCGGCGGGAAGCCGACGACCTTGTCGCCCCAGGCATTGCCGTCGCCGTCGTTCGGGAAGAGACCGCCTACCTTTTTGTTAGTCTCGATCTGGCCCCACATGCCGGTGAAGACGGCGATAATGTCCTCAAGTCCCCAAAAGAAGTGGTAGGCATAGTTGAACGGCTTCCAGCTTGCGGGATCGCCCGGATTTCCCTGCTGACCGATGAACCAGGGCTGCCAGGGGGCAACCGTCGACAGGCACGGGATCTGCTCAGCTTCGCAGGTGGTGGACACCGGATTGGTCGTTTCCGGCGTCGAGGAGACGAGCATCAGGTTGATCTCGTCGTCGACGATCAGTTCCTTGGCGACTTCCGCCGCACGGTTCGGGTTGGACTGGCTGTCCTTGACGATCACCTCGTAGTTCAGCCCCATCTTCTTCGTCGTGGCAAGGAAGCTGTCGATGACGAACTTGTCGGCCTCACCGAAGCCCGCGAGCGGGCCTGTCTGCGGGCTGACATAGCCGAGCTTGACTGCCGCAGCTTGCGCAATCGCAGGGGCCGCAAGGCCCGAGGTGGCCAGCACGGCACCGCTGGCTGCCGTCGTCTGCAGGAATTTGCGTCTCGTAAACATGTTTCCTCCCATCATCGTCTCTCCTCCCAAAGAGCGCGCAGCGCGCGAGATGTCTTGTCAGTCAGTCGGGCCTGACGCCCTCCCAGGCCTTTTGCAGAAGTGTGCGGATCGACGTGCGGTCGATCGGACGCGGATTCCAGTAGGGGTTTTCCGCGGCGATATCGGCAGCGTGATCGAGATCGGCTTCAGCAAGCCCGAAATCCTTCAGCGACAGAGGCGCGCCGATCGACTTGGCAAAATCCCAGAGGCCGCCGCCGATCGAGCCGCCGAAGAGTTCGGCAGCTGCCGCGAGTTCCGCTTGCGCCGCCTCGGCGTTGAAGGCCGCCGTGTGCGGCAACATGACCGCGTGAGTTTCGGCATGCGGCGTATCGAAGGAGCCGCCCAGCGTGTGGCATATCTTGTGGTGCAGCGCCATGCCGACGGTGCCGAGCACCGTGCCGCAAAGCCAGGCGCCATAAAGCGCTTCTGCCCGCGCATCTGGGTCATGAGGGCTCTTCACTAGAACAGGCAAGCTGTCCCGGAAGGCGCGCAGGCCATCAAGGGCCATCAGCGTCGAGACGGGGTTGCGATCCTGGGCATAGAGACCCTCGATCGCATGTGCCATGGCATTCAGGCCACTCGTGACGCTCATGCCGACGGGTAGGCCAAGGGTAAGATCCGGATCATAGATGACGACTTCCGGCAGAATACTGGCGTTCCGGACCGTCGTCTTTCGACCGCCTTCGGTCTGGCCGAGGATCGGGGTGACTTCAGAGCCTGCATAGGTCGTGGGGATGACCACCTGCGGCAGATCAGTGCGATAGGCGATGGCCTTGCCAAGTCCGGTCGTCGAGCCTCCGCCGAGCGAGACGACGCAGTCGGCGTCCGTGTCCCTGACGACCTTCAGTGCCGTCTCCGTCACATCGACGGGCGTGTGCATGACGGCGCCCGAAAACACGCCGATCGACAGGGCTCCCAAGCGGTCCGACAGGGCTTCGGCATCCGCCTTCTGATGCGGCGTGGACAGGACCAGCGCGCGGCGGCAGCCGAGGGTTTCGACGGCGCTGCTGACGTCTGCGCTGCGGCCGGAGCCGAAGAGGATACGCGCCGGGCTGCCGGCATAGGTGAAGCTCTTCATTTTCCTCTCCCCGGACGGGCCCGTACCATGACGAACCGGACGCTGACGCGGAAGGCCGGCTTGCCGTCGATCACGGTCTGCTCGAAGGGATGCACGAGTTCCGGTCGAACGCCGAACAGGGCATCTTCGCCGAGCCTTGGGTCATCTGCGTCGTAGATGTGGGTGGTAATGGTCTCGAAACCCGGCGCGCGCACGACGAAATGCAGATGTGCGGGGCGGTGCAGCGGATAGCCCGCCTGGGCGAACAGCCGCCCGACTGGTCCGTCACCGGGTACGCCGTAGCCTGCCGGCCGGACCGTGCAATAATGGAACTTGCCATCCTGATCGGGACGGAACAGACCCCGGAGGTTGAATTCCGGCTGAAGATCCGGCTGCTGATTTTCGTAATAGCCTTCAGCATTCGCCTGCCAGGTGATGATCTCGGCCGTCGGGACCGGCATGCCGTCAAGATCTTCGACGCGGCCCTCGACCAGCAGCGGTTCGCCTTCGCCGTCGAGCGAGATGGAACTGCCCAGCGCGCGCTCCGGGGTGTCGGTCCGGAAGAAGGGCCCGCGGATGGTGTTGGGGGTGGCGCCGGACGGGCGGCGAGAATTGATGTCTTCGACAAGCGCAGAGGCGCCGACGAGATCGGAGAACAGTACCCATTCCTGGCGGCGTTCGTCCGAAGCGTGGCCGACGTCGGTCAGGAAGTCGAGGACCTTGCGCCACTGCTCCTGGGTCGGACGAAATTCTTTGATGAGATCGTGGACGTGGCAAACCACGGCAGAGAGCAGGCGCGCGGTTGCATCATCGGGCGCGCCAAAGCGGCTCGTGAAAGCCTCGGCCGACGTCGCTTCATTGAAGGTGATGAGTTCGGCGGCCCGCGACATGCATCTCCTCCCAAATCCGCATTGCTGGTCGAGAGGAAGCTAGCAGGGAGCGCATGTAAGATTGATGATTTGTTTGGGACCCAATATAACAATCCGTTATGAAGTTCGACGAGCGACATCTCATTCAGCTGGCTGCCGTGGTCAAAACGGGCGGCGTGACCGAAGGGGCAGCCCTGTTGGGGCTCGCACAGCCCGCAGTTTCGCGCACGCTCTCGATGCTGGAAAAACGCGTGGGTGAGCCGCTGTTCATCAAGGGTAGGCGTCCCTTGCAGCCTACACCTCTGGGGATTGCGCTCGCAGAACATGGACTTGCCATGCTCGCGGCCTCCCGGAAAGCCTCCGACCTGATGGAGAGCTTTCGGGTTGGCAGGAGCGGTGTGGTGCGGATCGGGGGCAGTCCGTTCTTCATGGATTCGCTGATCTCGACGATGTGCGCCGAGTTCCAGGCATCCCATCCTGATGTGCGGATCGACCAATCCTATGGCTACTTCCCGGATCTGCGGGCGGCCCTCAAGGCCGACCAGATCGACCTCGCCATCTGCCCGATCGATATTCTGGATGAAGGATCTGGCCTCGCATTTCAGCAGATCCTTCCCGGACGCAACGTGATTGCCTGCCGGGTCACGCATCCGCTGCTCCTGAAGCGGCGGCTTCAGCCCTCGCAACTCCTCGATTTTCCCTGGGTGGCACCGCCACCGGGCAGCCCGCTGCTTGCCGACCTCAGGGCCTTGCTGCTCTCGTTCGGCGCAACGGAGATCCGGATTCGGTATTCCGGCGGCTCGCTTGCCAGTGTGGTCAACTATCTCAGGGGAGCGAATGCGCTTACGGTCATGCCGCACAGCGTCGTCTTTTCCCAACGCAAGGAGAAGACGATCACGGCTCTGCCGATCAATATCCCCCATCCGGAACGAGCGCTCGCGATCCTCCGCCGTGTGGATGCCCCGCGTTCGCCGGCTGTCGAACAGTTTTCGACATTTGTCCGCTCCAGTTTCGACAGCCTGAAGCACCTGATCAAACGGCATGAGGAGGCCGTAGTCTGGGGCAATTGAGGCGTCGCCGACCCGAGTGTCGGCGACATGTCTTCAATGCCCGCAACGCTCGGAGCCTAGAAGCCCAGTGCAATGCCATCCTTGCGGGATTCAGAGGCGCCGGTGAGGGTGCCGTTTTCCCAGTCGATGCGGATGACCTGCGCGCCGCCGATCGGATCGTCTGCCGGCACGATCTCGAAGCCACGGCGGGTGAGTTCGGCCACCGTCTCCGCCGGCATGCTGTGTTCGGCTTCGACACGCGGGACCTTGCCGCCCACAGGGATGAGACGTGGCAGGTCGATCGCGTCCTGCATGTCCATGTCGTAGTCGACGACCTTCGAGATCAGATGGGCGTGTCCCATGGCCTGGTAATAGCCGCCCATGACGCCGAAGGACATTTCCGTGCGGCCGTCGCGCGTGACCATGCCGGGGATGATGGTATGGAGCGGACGTTTTTCCGGCGCGATCATGTTCGGATGTCCGCGCTCGAGCGAGAAGCTCTGACCGCGATTGTGCAGAATGACACCCGATTCCGGGGCAACGAGACCGGTGCCGAAGCTGTCGAAAATCGAATTGATGAAGCTGACGGCATTGCGGTCTTCATCGACAATCGAGATGTAGACGGTGTCGCGATGGAGCGGCATCTCGAAATCCGGAAGCTCGGTGAGGGCACGCGTCAGGTCGATCCGGGACGCCAGGTCGCGGGCGAAGTCTTCCGACAGCAGTTCTTCGATCGGTACATGAGCCTTGTTCGGGTCGGCAATCCAGGCGTCTCGTGCCGCATAGGCGAGGCGTGTCGCTTCGATTTCCAGATGCAGCCTGTCGGGTGACTGGGGTTCCAGCGTGTTGTCGAAGCAGGAGAGGATGTTGAGGATGAGAAGGGCGATGATGCCCTGGCCATTCGGGGGGCATTCGTGGACCGTATATCCACGGAAACTGGTCGTCACCGGCGTGACGTATTCGCCTCTGGCTTCCGCAAAATCTTCCAATGTGTGCAGGCCGCCATGCGCTTTCAGATGCGCCACCATGTCCTGAGCCACGGCGCCTTTGTAAAAGCCGTCGCGTCCCTCGGCTGCGATCCCGCGCAAGGTTGCCGCCAATTTGGGCTGGCGATGCATTTCGCCGATCCGCGGTGCGCGTCCGTCGGGCAGGAAAATGTCTGCGGCAGCCTTGTCGGCCGCTAGGAGCGCCGCCTCCTTTTGCCAGTCGCGATGGACACGGGGCGTGATGGCGTAACCCTGCTCGGCGTAGCGAATGGCAGGTGCGAGCACGTCGGCGAACGGAAGGCGGCCGTGATCGGCATGCAGACGCGTCCATGCGTCGATGGCGCCGGGAATGGTGACGGCGGAGGGCGACTGACGCGGGACTTCGGTCAGTCCGCGCTGTTCGAACCAGTCGATCGTCAATGCCTTCGGCGTGCGGCCGGAACCATTGTAGGCGATGACCTCAGCCTTGCCGGCCGGTGCATAGAGGGCGAAACAGTCACCGCCGATGCCCGTGGATCCGGGCTCGACCACGCATTGCACCGCACAGGCGGCAATTGCCGCGTCCATCGCGTTGCCACCCGCCTGCAGGATGTTGATCGCCGTCAGCGTGGCGTAAGGGTGCGAGGTCGCGGCCATGGCTCTGGCCGAAACGGCCACTGATCGTGTCGGCTTCTCGAAATTGCGCATTCCAGTTCGGTCTCCCCGTGTTTTCATCCAATCAGGCCTTCAGCATTCACCCTAGTGATGGGGCGATTGGCAGAGTCGGTAGCAGATAGATTGTGCCGATGGCGATCAAGGCTTCATCGCGAGAATGCTGCAGAGATCGCGCCCTGATGCCTGAAAACGTCTATCCAGGTCTGATCGGTAAATCGGATTGGCAAGGTCATAGCGGAGCTTGGGTCAGACGGCTGTGCCATCGATCGACTGGTCGACCGCGATGACTGGCGCAGTCGCCAGGGCAAGGATGGCTACCCTGGCAATGCTCCATTTCACAGATAGAAATCACCTCGCAAGGTTGCCCGTCGATTTGTCATTTTATTCGAGGCATGCTACTGGAAAAGCGTCAGGATTGTTCAGACAAAAGATAACAACATTGAAGTGGGAGAAGCGTTTGCTGGCCATCATCGCCGATGATTTGACCGGGGCTCTGGATACGGGAGCTCCCTTCGCGGCACGAGGCCTGCATGTTGAAGTTGCGTTGGATCTGGAAGCCGTTTCCCACGCCGTTGCGCTGGCGCCGGAAGTCCTGTCGGTCAACCTCGCGTCGAGGGAGGGCAGCGCTGAGCAGGCGCAGGACCGAATGAGACAGGTATATGCGCAATTGCCCCCGGGCACTCGCCTGTTCAAGAAGGTGGATTCTCGGCTCAAAGGACACGTCGCCGCCGAATTGGACGCCGTGCCCTATACGCGGGCGCTTGTGGCTCCGGCCATCCCTGCCTTTGGTCGCATCGTTCGTGACGGAAATGTCGAGGGATTCGGTGTCGAGAAGCCGATATCGGTTGTCGAAGCGCTTAGGCATCACGCTGGCCGGTGCCTTATCGTGGATGCCGCTTCGGACCGCGAGCTGCTTGACGCGTTGACGCTGGCCGAAGCCGAGCACATGGATTTGCTGATCGGTGCGCGGGGGCTGGCCGAGGCGCTTGCCATCCGGATGTCCGGCCGCACTGAGGCATGCCTCGTCCAACCTCCGGTGGGGCCTGGTCTTTTCGCCATCGGTTCGCACGACCGGATCACGCTGCAGCAAATCGACAGATTGCTTCTTCTGGACGGCGTCGATTATCGAGCGGCTCCGAATGGTGTTTTGGCGGAGCCGTTCACGCCAGTTGGGCCACTCGTTCTGATCCAGGCGACACCCGGCGAGGTTTCTTTGTCTGGCGAGCAGGTGGGGCGCAATCTGGCCACTTCCATTCATCCGAAACTGACGGCCGGCGCGCGAACTCTGCTTCTCAGCGGCGGCGCGACGGCGGAGACAATTCTTGCGGAGATGGGTATCCACAGTTTCCGTCTTCAGGGCGAGTGCCTGCCCGGACTTGGGCTCGCCTATGCCGGCGGGCAATGTATCATCGCCAAATCCGGAGGATTCGGAGGGCCTGAAACCCTTGCGACGCTCGCGGAAAAACTGCACGAGGGCAGGGGCTGACAATGGGACTGCAGAGCGGAACAGCGCGCAAGAGCTTGGCGGATCTGGTTTTCGAGCGGATGCATCGGGCGATCAAATCGGGCTCTTACCAGCCGGATGAGCGACTGCCGACCGAACATGATCTGGCGATCGAGTTTGAGGTGTCTCGTCCGATCGTTCGCGAGGCGCTGCGGCGTCTGCGCGAACAAGGCTTCATTTATTCGCGGCGTGGTGCCGGCAGTTTCGTGCGGGCTGTTGGCATGAAGCAGCCGCTCGGCTTCGGTCAGCTGGAAAATGTCGCGGATCTTCTCAATTGCTACGAGTTTCGCCTGACGCTTGAGCCGGCTGCGGCCGAAGCGGCCGCCATGCGCCATACGCCGGCTGCGCTTGCTTCGATCCGTGAGGCTCTCGAACTCATGCGCGATGCCACCAATCGCCAGGCGCACCGCGAGGATGCGGATTTCCAGTTCCATCTTGCGATCGCGCGTGCCGCCAACAACACCTATTTTTCGACAGCGATGGAGGCGCTGAAGGATCACATTGCCGTCGGCATGCGCTTCCATGGCGTCTCGGTCAAACGGGACACAGCCGGGCTGTCGCGCGTGTTTGCCGAGCATGAGGCAATTGCAACAGCGATCGCGGCGGGGGAAGGTGTTCGGGCGAAAGAGCTGATGCATGCCCATCTGACCGGCTCCCGTGCCCGCCTCTTCCAGACGAGCGCGTCTCTGGCGGCATTGTCGGAGGGTTGAATTGGGGCGACGACGGCGCAAATCTAAGAATGGAAAAGGGGCCTGCGGGCCCCTTTTGTGATTTCAGCCGGAATGGAACGCCTTCAATAGGCCGCCCTGTAGATCGCCAGCACATCCTCGACCGCCATGTCGGCCGGATTGTTGTCCATCAGGCGACGATTGGCATGGGCTTCGGCCGCATAGCCTGCGAGCGCATCTTCATTTGCGCCATGACGGGAGAGCTGCATCTCGAGGTCGAGATCGGTGCAGAAGCGGCAGGCGTTTTCGAGCAGGGCGTCGCGTGAGCCGGCGTTGAAGCCGAGTGCTTCAGCGACTTCCGCCGTCTTGTCCTTAACCACCGGCTGGTTGAACGCGAGTACGTGTGGGAAAACGATGGCGTTTGCGAGGCCGTGGGGTAGTCCGAGCCTGGTGCCGAGCGGGTAGGCAATTGCGTGGCCCGCCGCCGTATTGACCGGCCCAAGGCAGATGCCGCCATAGTAGGATGCGAGCATCATGCCCTCTCGGGCCTCGGTGTCGGAGCCATCCTTGACGGCGCGGGCAAGATGTTTGCCGACGAGACGAAAGCCCATGCGGGCAAAGCCGTCGATCATCGGATGGGCGCGCTTGTTGGTGAAGGCCTCGACGCAATGGGCCATGGCATCGACGCCTGTGGCAGCGGTAACGGCTGGTGGCACGGTAAAGGTCAGTTGCGGATCGAGGACGGCAATATCGGCAATCATGTGCGGGCTTTCGACCGCGATCTTGGCGCCCTTTACCGGATCGGTGATCAGGGAGCGGATGCCGGCTTCCGAGCCGGTGCCGGCCGTCGTAGCCACCTGAATGAGCCGGGTGTTGCGTCCGGCCACCTTGTTGGGGCCCGCGACGTCGGTGATGGTCTGGTTGCTGTCCCAGAGGACTGCGACGAGCTTGGCGACATCGAGCACGGAACCGCCGCCGAGGCCGATCACGACCTGGGGCCTGACCCGGCGCGCAACCACGAGTGCGGCCTCCAGTGTCGCGACATCCGGTTCGCCCGGGATGGCGTCAAAGACCTCGATCTTTCCCGGCAGCTTCAGGCGATCGACAAAGCCCGCAGTGATCGGTGTCGCGATGACGAGGGTGGAGGAGGTGTCGCCGACAAGCGCGCCGACCTCTGCGATCATGCCGGCGCCGACGATCAGGCGGCGCGGCTGGTGGAGGGTGATGGATGCTGTCATCGATGTCATCCTTGCGTGGCCCGGCCGGCAACCAGCTTGCGGGCATAGGCGATGGCGGAATTCATGTTGCCGTGATTGGCGATGCCCTTGCCAGCGATGTCGAAGGCGGTTCCGTGGTCGACCGAGGTGCGGTCGATCGGCAATTCGACGGAAACATTGACCGCCGTATCAAAGGCAACAAGCTTGATCGGGATGTGGCCCTGGTCGTGATATTGCGCGACAACAAGGTCGAAGGCGCCGGAATAGGCGCGATAGAAGACGGTATCGGCAGAAATAGGTCCCTGCACATCGATGCCTTCGGCGCGGGCGGCCGCCACTGCTGGTGCGATCTGGTCGTCGTCTTCGGTGCCGAAAAGACCGTTTTCGCCGCAATGCGGATTGACGCCGGCAACCGCGATGCGCGGCTTGTCGTAGCCGATGCGCTTGAGATGGTCGTTGCCGGCCTTGATGGTTGCCAGCACGCGTTCGGTGGTCGCCCGGCGGATCGCTTCCTGAAGCGAGACGTGGGTCGAGACGTGGATGACCTTCAGCCGTTCCGAGGCGAGCAGCATGTAGGCCGCCTTCGAGCCGGTCAGGCTGCGCAGCATGCCCGTGTGGCCGTCATAGTGATGGCCGGCAAGGTTCAGGGCTTCCTTGTTGATGGGGGCCGTCACGATGCAGCCGATCGTTCCGGCTTCGGCATCGCGCACTGCCTTTTCGATGAAGCGGAAGGCGGCGTCGCCCGCGACCGGGCTCAGTGTGCCCCAGGGGAGGGGTGCGCCCTCTACCTCTATGTCGACGACATAGGGGGAAAGGTCGATGTCGACTTCGAGCGCCTTGCGTGCCGCTTCGAGTGTGGCCAGATTGCCGTAGATCCGAGTGGCCGCGCGATCCTCGGCCGACATCTCGGCCAGAGCCCGGACCGAGATCTCGGGCCCGACGCCGCAGGGGTCGCCCATGGTGATGCCGATAATGCCGCTCATGTCATGCTCCGTTTTCGGGACGATCCCAGCCGGGGGCGAGCCGGACATATTTGATCGCGCGTCGGTGATAGGTGTAGGCGATGTGCAGGGACCCGTCCGGTCCGGCCAGGAGCCATGGATAGGACATTTCCTTGTTTCGTCCATCGGTGGAATCGTTCGACAGGCAGGTTCCCGGTCCATCTTCGATCAGGATGCGCTTGGGAAACGTCGCGCCACCGTCGCGTGAGATGCAAACAGAGACAGGCGCGCGCGGCACTCCCCAGATGGGGGCGCAGCCCCCGGTCGGGTCCGCCTCCGGCCTGTCGTCCTGTTCTCCAAGTTCATCATAGAGAGAGGTGCGACGGTCCGGGGAGGCCGCGGCATTGACGGGATTGCAGATGATTGCAATGCGGCCGTCGTTGAGTGTGATCGCTGCGATGGAGGAATTGTTGTTCGGCAGGTCGGTCGCTGCCGGGATGCTCCAGGTCAGGCCTTGATCAGCGCTCTCGGTGCGGTAGACGAAGTCTGCCTGACGGCGGCGGAAGAAGGCGGCCATGTGGCTTCCGCCAAGGGCTGTGGGAGACATGTGCACGCAGCCGATCGACTGGGGAAGCTCCTCAAGCGCCCAAGTCGCACCTGCGTCCTTGCTGATGCCGACGGCCGCGGTGTCGTGACTGCCATTCCACTTCTGGCCAGGGCGTGGGATGCAGCGGAAGATGGGGAGAAGCCAGGCACCGTCTGCGCGGATCACGACGGGCGCGCGCACGAAGCTGCCGCGGGGCAGGTCGAGATAGCGGCCTTCCGCAGCGGTTAGTCGCGTCGGATCGGCGGCATCCGTCGCGATCTCCGCCATCCTGATCCGGCATTCATCCTGGTTTCCAGAGGGCTGCGACGTGTGAAGCAAAAGCAGGCGACCGTGGGGCGCCTGGAACAGGACCGGGTTCTGCTCGGAATGGTCAGGGTCGGAGCTCAGCCGCTGAGGCGGACCCCAGGCCGATGCGCCCTCAGGTAACACGGAGGCGTAAATCGAAATATCGGACTTGCCTTCAAGCGATCCGCCGAACCAGGCGCAGATCAGGCTCCCGTTCGCCTGCCTATGCAGAAAGGATGCGTGGTTCTGGACCATCGGGGACGGAAGAAAGGCCTCTATCCGGCCCGTGTCAGCAACAGTGAGTGCGCCGGTCATGCGCCGGGCGATATCATCAGGTGTCATGGAGCACTCCTCTCGCCCTTCGAATCTGCTTTTTCTACAAAGTTGTCAAGTTTGTTTATGTTGGCAAATTCCGATATGTGCACAAATTATAATTCTAACTATCTGAAAATAAATGGTATAATTGACATCCTATTTCTTCAGAAAATTTACATTGGAAAATCATTTGACAAAGATGAGTGGAAGTTGGATGGTTTGGACATGCCGACGTGGAGGTCGGTCCGGGAGGGTGTCATGCAGGTAGAAGAGAGGCGCGAGCGGGTTTCCGCAGCAGTGCTCTTCGCGATCGGAGCGGCGGTTCTGGCTGCGTCCGATGCCGTGATCGTGCGTGCCCTCGATGGCGCCGTGCATCCCTTTGTCATTGCCTTCTTCCGAGCTCTTTTCGGTATCGTCGTCGTGCTGCCTTTCCTGGCTCTGAGGCCGCAGGTGCTCAAGTCGACCCATACGCTCGGCCAGCATGCGGTGCGGGCCGTGTTCAAACTCTTCGCCATGGTGGCTTTCTTTGCTGCTTTCAGCATGGGGCCGCTCGCGGATGTTACGGCCATCGCCTTCATGTCTCCGATTTTCGTCGTTCTCGGCGCCGCCCTGTTGCTGGGCGAAAGGCCGGGGCTTGCCATGCTCGCTGCGGCGCTGGTCGGATTTTCCGGCGCGATGATCATTGTCGGCCCGTCTCCGTCCGGTTTTAACCTGGCCATCGGGCTCGCGCTTGTCGGCGCGCTTCTGCAGGCTGGTATCCAGCTGATCCTGAAATCGATGTCGCGTGGTGACTCCACGTCCACCCTCGTCGTGTGGAACTTGCTGCTGACGGTGCCGATCTCGCTCGTGATGGCCGTGCCCTTCTTTGTCATGCCCGGCAATCGGGAGCTGGCGCTGCTTGCCCTCCAGGGTGTGGTGGGCACCACCTGCATGGGGTTGATGACGCATGCCATGTCGCTTGCGCCGGCCAGCATTGTCGCGCCGGTCGATTTTCTGCGGCTGCCGCTCGTGGCTATCGGCGGCGTTGCCCTGTTTCAAGAAACCGTCGCGCTGACCACGGTGGTCGGTGCTGTTCTGATCTGCCTCGCGGCGCTCATGGCTGCGCGCTCGCGAGGCGTGAAAGCTTCAAACTGAATTCATCTGGGAGGAGAATGGAAATGAAAAAGACTGCATTGATGTGTGCCCTGGTCATGGGCACGGCCCTTTCCCCAGCCTATGCCGGGTCCGGCCCGATCAAGGTCGTATTGCCCGAAGAGGCCGATCTGCTTGAACCCTGCATGGCGACGCGTTCCAATATCGGCCGCATCATCATGGAGAATGTCAGCGAAACGCTGACTGAACTCGATGTGCGCGGTGGCACCGGCGTACAACCGCGTCTCGCCGAAAAGTGGGAGCAGAATGCCGATGGCAGCTGGCGCTTCCATCTGCGCCAGGGTGTGAAGTTCTCCGACGGTACCGCCTTCGATGCCAAGGACGTCAAGCACAGCTTCGACCGCATCATGAGCGACAAGAATACCTGCGAGTCCCGTCGCTACTTTGGCGGCATGACCGTGACCCCGACCATCGTCGATGACTACACCGTCGATTTCAAGGCTGATCCGGTTCAGCCGATCCTGCCGCTGCTTCTGTCGCTCGTCACCATGGTGCCCGAGGAGACGCCTCTCGAATTCGTTCGCGAACCTGTTGGAACCGGCCCCTACAAGCTGACCAACTGGACGCCCGGCCAGCAGATCGTCCTGACGAGCCGCGACGATTACTGGGGCGCAAAGCCCGAGGTGACCGAAGCCACCTATCTGTTCCGCGCCGACCCTGCCGTTCGCGCGGCCATGGTGCAGGCGGGCGAAGCCGATCTGTCTCCGTCGATCTCGCAGGTCGAGGCCACCAATCCGGCGACCGACTTCTCCTATCTCGACAGCGAAACCGTCTATCTGCGCATTGACCACAATATCGAGCCGCTGAACGACGTCCGCGTTCGCCGGGCGCTGAACCTCGCGGTTGATCGTGAAGCCTTCCTCGGGACCCTGCTGCCAGACAGCGCGCTGCTGGCCACGGCCATCGTGCCACCGCCGACGCTTGGCTGGAACAAGGACGTGAAGGTTCCGGCCTATGACCCCGAAGCTGCCAAGAAGCTGATCGAGGAAGCCAAGGCCGATGGCGTGAAGGTCGATACACCGATCACCGTCATCGCCCGTTCGGCGAACTTCCCGAACGTCACGGAAATCATGGAGGCGATCCAGCAGCAGCTGCAGGAAGTCGGCTTCAAGATCGATCTGAAGTTCGTGGAAGTGGCCGAGCACGAGCAGTATTATTCGAAGCCCTTCGCAGAAGGCCGTGGTCCCCAGATCGTCGCTGCCATGCACGACAATTCGAAGGGTGATCCTTCCTTCTCGATGTTCTTCAAGTATGCGACTGAAGGCACCCAGTCGGGCTTCTCCGATCCGAAGGTGGACGACCTGATCACGCGCGCTTCTGCAGCCGTCGGCGATGAGCGTGCCAAGCTCTGGTCGGAATTGATTGCCTATCTGCATGACGAAGTGGTCGCAGATGTGCTTCTCTTCCACATGGTCGGCTTCTCGCGTGTTTCCGAGCGTCTGGACTTCAAGCCGACAATGGCGACGAATTCCATGCTCCAGCTCTCCGAGATCAAGATCAAGTAATCGCCGGGCGGCGCGCGCCGTCCCATTCAAGGCAAGTCATGCGGCGGGATGATCCCGCCGCACCGTTTTCTCCGAGGACGCCATGCTGAGCTTCATCCGAAAACGCGCTGTGGCCAGTCTGATCTCTCTGATCGGGCTCGTGGTCATGGTCTTCTTCCTTTCTCGCCTGACCGGCGATCCGGCGGCGCTGTTCCTGCCGGTCGAAGCATCGGAAGAGATGAAGAACCAGTTCCGGGAACTGCATGGCCTCAACGATCCCTTGCTGGTGCAGTTCGGCCGTTATGTCGGCGACGTCGTCACGGGGGATCTCGGCGAATCCCTGCGCAAGGCGCGACCGGCGCTCGACGTTGTGCTCGAAGCTTTCGTCTGGACGCTTTGGCTTGCGGTCATAACCATGAGCCTTGTAACGGTCGCAGCCATCGTCGTCGGCTCGCTCGGCGCTTTCCGGGCCGGTGGCTTCTTCGACCGTTTCTCCTCGATTGTTTCCCTTGTCGGGGCCTCGGTGCCTGACTTCTGGCTGGCGATCGTCGCTATTGTCGTCTTTGCCGTGAACCTCGCTTGGCTGCCGACCTCGGGCACGGGCACGATCTGGCACTGGATCCTGCCGATATCAGTGCTCTTCGTCCGTCCCTTCGGCATCATCGTTCAGGTCGTGCGCGGGTCGATGATCTCGGCGCTCTCTTCGGCCTATGTGAAGACGGCGCGGGCCAAGGGTGTGAAGTCCACCCCGATCATTTTCATCCACGCGTTGCGCAACGCCATGCTGCCGGTGATCACGGTCATCGGTGACCAGGCAGCAAGCCTGTTGAATGGTGCCGTCATCATCGAAACCATCTTCGGCTTTCCCGGGGTCGGCAAGCTGATGATCGATTCCATCCTGCAGCGCGACTTCAACGTTGTTCTCGCGGCAATCCTCGTCACGGCACTCGCCATCTTTCTGATGAACCTGCTGATCGATCTTGCCTATGCGCTTCTCGATCCCCGCATCCGGAATTGAGGAGAAGGCCATGTCTATCGAAGCCACCGTCGTCATCGACGAGCCACCCTTCTTCCAGCGCATGTTTCGCATGCTGCTTGCCGACAAATTCGCCCTGTGTGCTGCGATCTTTCTGCTTTTGATCCTGGTGATGGCCATCATCGGCCCAAGTTGGCTTGGCGACCTCGCCACAAAGCAGAACCTGCGCGGTCGAAATGCAGCCCCCTTCGATTTCGAGAAGGCCTGGGTCTGGTGGATGGGCGCGGATGCGCTCGGTCGCCCACTGCTCGCCCGCATCATCGTCGCCACCCAGAACACAGTGATGGTCGCGGCCGGTGCCGTGTTGATTTCGGCCGTCATCGGAACGGTTCTGGGCCTGATCGCCGGCTTTTCCTCTCCCCGGGTCAGCCAGATCATCATGCGTCTTGCCGACGTCATCATGTCCTTTCCGTCGCTGCTGATCGCGGTCATCGTGCTCTACATTCTGGGCTCCTCGATCCTGAACCTGATGATGGTGCTCGCGATCACACGCATCCCGGTCTATCTGCGCACCACACGGGCAGAGGTGCTGGAAATCCGCGAGCGCATGTTCGTCCAGGCGGCTCGTGTCATGGGTGCCTCCAGCAAGCGCATCCTGTTCCGACATATCCTGCCGGTGGTCCTCCCAACCCTGACCACACTCGCGACGCTCGATTTCGCCTATGTGATGCTGGCGGAAAGTGCCTTGTCGTTCCTTGGCATCGGCATCCAGCCGCCCGAGATCACCTGGGGCCTGATGATCAGCCAGGGGCGGCAATATCTCACCAATGCCTGGTGGCTCTCCTTCTGGCCGGGGCTCGCGATCATTCTGACCACAATGTCGCTGAACCTTCTGTCCAACTGGCTGCGGATTGCGCTCGACCCCGTGCAGCGCTGGCGTCTGGAAATGAAAGGGGCCAAGAATGGCTGACCATCTGCTCGAAGTCCGCAACCTCTCGGTCGAGTTCCACACGGCTGTCGGCGTGGTGAAGGCCGTGCGCGACATGTCCTATCATTTGGACCGCGGCGAGACGCTGGCGATCCTCGGCGAAAGCGGGTCGGGCAAATCGGTATCGTCTTCGGCGATCATGAACCTGATCGACATGCCGCCCGGTCGCATCTCCGCGGGCGAAATCCTGCTCGATGGTGTCGACCTGTTGACGATGCCACTGTCGCAGCGACGCGAAATAAACGGTCGTAAGATTGCGATGATCTTTCAGGATCCGCTCAGCCACCTCAATCCGGTCTATACCGTCGGCTGGCAAATCCGGGAGGCCCTGACGACACATGGAACCGATGCGACCAAGGCTCAGGCCGAGGCGCTGCGGCTTCTCGGACGCGTCGGCATTCCGGACCCCGAGCATGCGCTCGACAAATATCCGCACGAGTTTTCCGGCGGTCAGCGTCAGCGCGTGATGATTGCGATGGCGCTGGCCCTCCGTCCCGATCTCCTGATCGCGGACGAGCCGACCACCGCGCTCGACGTCACCGTGCAGGCCGAGGTGCTGGCGCTTCTCAAGGAGTTGCAGCGCGAGACCGGAATGGCAGTCCTCATCATCACGCATGATCTCGGCGTCGTGGCCGAGATCGCGGATCGTGTCGTGGTGATGGAAAAGGGTGTTCTGGTCGAGGCCGGCACGGTGCGCGAAGTCTACAAGAACCCGCAGCATCCCTACACGAAGAAGCTGATCGCGGCGGCGCCCGGCAAAGGCGAGATGCATCAGCCGCTGAAGGGTGCGGAACCCGTGTTGAGCGTGCGGGACGTGCGCAAGAGTTATGGCGCATTCGAGGCGCTCAAGGGCGTTTCTTTCGACCTGCTGGCCGGTGAGACGATGGCCGTCGTTGGCGAAAGTGGTTCCGGCAAATCGACGCTCGCCCGCATCCTGCTCAGACTTGACGAGCCGGATTCCGGCACTGCTCTCTGGAAGGGCAGGGACCTTTTCCAGCTTTCGCCCGCCGAACTGTACAAGTTGCGTCGCGATCTGCAGATGGTCTTCCAGGACCCTACGCAGTCGCTGAACCCGCGCATGACCGTGTACCAACTGATCTCGGAAGCCTGGGTGATCCATCCGGATATCCTGCCGAAGGCGAGATGGCGCGAGCGGGTGGCCGAACTTTTGACCCAGGTCGGGCTCGGACCGGAGCATATGGGGCGGTATCCGCACCAGTTTTCCGGTGGGCAGCGCCAGCGCATCGCGATTGCCCGGGCGCTTGCTCTCGAGCCGCAGCTGATCATCTGTGATGAAGCGGTCTCGGCGCTCGACGTGTCGGTCCAGGCACAGGTCATCGCGCTTCTCGACGGGCTGCGGAAGGAGATGGGCATTGCCTTCATCTTCATCGCCCATGACCTGCCGGTCGTGCGAGACTTCGCCGACCATGTGATGGTCATGCAGAAGGGCGAGGTCGTGGAACTCGGGACGGTGCGCGAGATCTTCGAGACACCTAAGCAAGCCTATACCCAGGCGCTGCTGGCCGCCGGGCTCGATCCCGACCCAGATGTGCAGGCGCACAACCGCGCCGCACGTCTGAGCCGCGCCTCCTGAACCTTTAGAATTACCGGAGAACACCGTCATGTCGAAAAAGGCCTTCGTCGCGCTCGTCACCTGCTTCAACGAGGACGAGACGATCAATTACGAAGCCACCCGCGCCCAAGTACGCCGCCAAGTGGCCGCCGGCAACAACATCATGTGCGCCGGCACCAATGGGGATTTCACCGCGCTGACCTTCGAGGAGAAGGTGAAGCTTGCGGAAGCCGTGGTCGACGAAGTGGGCGGCAAGGTCGACGTCATCGTCAATGCCGGCATGCCGGCGACCTTCGAGACGATCAAGCTCGCGAAAGAGTTCGACCGGATCGGCGTGACGGCGATTGCCGTGATCACGCCCTTCTTCATCGCCTGCACGCAGGACGGCCTTATCCGCCATTTCTCGACGGTTGCAGATGCTGTGAAGACGCCGATCTATCTCTACGACATTCCGGCACGCACGCAGAACCACATCGAGCCGGAGACGGCGCGCAAGCTCGCCGCCCACGGCAATATCGCCGGGATCAAGGATTCGGGTGGCGCCAAGGAAACGCTGGAAGCCTATCTCGCGGTTTCCCGTGACATGCCGGGCTTCGATGTCTATTCCGGTCCTGATCATCTCGTGCTCTGGGCGCTGCAGAATGGCGCTGCGGGCTGCATTTCCGGGCTGGGCAATGCCCTTCCAGATGTGCTGGCCGGTATCCTCAAGGGCTACAATGGCGGAGACCTCGCCGAGGCCGAGCGTCAGCAGGCGATCTTCACGGCCTTCCGCACGGACCTCTACGCCCTCGGTTTTGCGCCGGCGATGGTGAAGCGGGCGCTTTTTCTGCAGGATGCCTCGGTTGGCGCTAGCCGGCAGCCGGCGCTACTGCCGGATCCGGAGCAGGACGGGAAAATTGCAGACATACTTCGCCGATACGGGCTGCCGGTCCTGACCAGCTAAAGTCAGATCGACCGCCGGCTCGTGCTCCGGAATTTCGATTTCCACCTTCCTTCGGCCGCAAGCACCTCCGCTGCGGCCGTTGTCGATTGTTCAGGACGAAGCTGTTGTGTTGATCGCGGGACTGGCCTAGTAAATATTTTCATGAGGTTTACCCATGCCTCCGGAGCTGCAGTGTGGAGGAGGACAATCCGCCGTGGTGACGATCAAGGAAATTGCCAAGGCGGTCGGTGTTTCATCGGGCACGGTGTCCCGCGTCTTGAACTACGACCCCACGCTCTCCGTTTCCGAAGTGAAAAGACAGGCGATCATCGAGACGGCCGAGGCGCTGAACTACGCGACCCCGCGGGCGCGCAAGACTGCATTGCTGCCGACCTTCCCTATCCCGATGGCGAGCCGTGCGGAGGTTTCAGCCCATATCGCGATCGTGCATTTCCTGGCGCCTCACGAGGAACTGGTCGATCCCTATTATGTTGGCGTGCGCCTGGGAATCGAGGCGCGTTGCCGCGAGTACAAGATCGATATCGCCAGGGTCTTCAATCCGGATGTGCCGGTGGATCTGTCCATGCTGGTGGGTGTGTCGGCGACGATCGTGGTCGGACATCACCCGAAAGCAGAGATCGAGGCGATGGCCAAGGTCTGTCCGCAGCTGGTGATGGCGGACTACAATCCGCGGATGCCGCAATTCGACTGTGTGCGCGCCGATCTGGGAGAGGCGACGCTGCATATCCTCGACAGCCTCGATCAGGCCGGCTATCGCCGGATCGGCTTTGTCGGCGGCTACGAACTGATGGATAACGACGCGCTGATGCATGGCGAGCAGCGCTGCAAGGCCTTTATCGAATGGCATGAGGCGAGAGGATGCTACAAGCCGGAATTGCTGGCCCTCGGGCAGAGCGAGCGGTTCGGACAAAACCTCCGGCTTGAAACCGGCTATCAACAGGCGAAGTCGTTGCTCGCACTCGAGACGCCTCCCGATGTGATTGTGGCGGCGAACGACAACATGGCGATCGGTACTTACCGGGCCATCCAGGAGGCCGGGCTTTCGATCCCGGGTGATATCGCCGTCGTTGCCTTCAACGACATTCCTGTGGCGCAGTTCCTGAACCCTCCCTTGTCCACCATGCGCATCCCCGGAGAACTGATCGGTGAAGTGGCGGTCGACCTCCTGGTCGAGCGCCTCAACGGACGCGACTATTCCAAACATGTGACGCTTCCGACCGACATGATCTGGCGCGGCAGTGCGAATCGACCACTGAGCCCTTGAGTGTTTTCGCTGATAGGTTGCGGAATCCCAAGCACTTACCGCAATGCACAAAATATTTAGTAAAAATTTTCTTGGCGTGTCTCCCGTTTTCGGAAATAGTGTCGGCAGGCAGGGGTTGAGGCTGCCGTCACCGAGATCCAAAATGGGAGGAAGACATGGATTATTCTCGCGCGCTCAAGCGCTCGATTTCGGCCACCGTTGCCGGCGCCGCACTTCTCTGCAGCACGGCTGCTCTTGCCGGCGAAGTCACCATCTGGTGCTGGGACCCGAACTTCAACGTCGCGATCATGAAGGAAGCCGCTGCGCGTTATACCGCGAAGCATCCTGATACGACCTTCAACATCGTCGATTTCGCCAAGGCCGATGTCGAGCAGAAGCTGCAGACGGGTCTTGCCTCCGGCATGACGGATACGCTGCCGGATATCGTGCTGATCGAGGATTACGGCGCGCAGAAATACCTGCAGTCCTTCCCCGGCTCCTTTGCTGCGCTCACCGACAAGATCGATTATTCCGGCTTTGCCAAATACAAGGTCGACCTGATGACCCTCGAAGGCCAGGTGTATGGTGTTCCATTCGATTCCGGCGTGACCGGGCTCTACTACCGCACGGATTATCTGGAGCAAGCCGGCTACAAGGCCTCCGACATGGAGAACCTGACCTGGGACCGCTTCATCGAGATCGGCAAGGACGTCAAAGCCAAGACCGGCCATGAGATGATGGCACTCGACAGCAATGATGGCGGTCTGATCCGCATCATGATGCAGTCCGGCGGCCAGTGGTACTTCAATGATGATGGCAGCCTAAACATCACCGGCAATGCCGCGCTGAAGGCAGCGCTGGAAACCCAGGCCCGCATCGTCAACGAAGGCGTCGCCAAGCCGACCAGCGGATGGAATGATGGCATCAGCGCGCTCACCTCGGGTGATGTCGCTTCCGTCCTGATGGGCGTTTGGATCACAGGCACCGTCAAGTCGCAGGCCGATCAGGCCGGGAAATGGGCGCTGACGGCCATTCCGAAGCTTGGCATCGATGGCGCGACAGCTGCATCAAACCTCGGCGGTTCGAGCTGGTATGTGCTGGACGCTTCCGCCGAGAAGGATGAGGCGATCGACTTCCTCAATGAGGTCTATGCCAAGGATCTCGATTTCTACCAGAAGATCCTGACCGAACGCGGCGCTGTGGGCTCGCTGCTCGCTGCCCGCACTGGTGAAGCCTATCTAAAGCCGGACGATTTTTTCAGCGGTCAGACGGTTTGGCAGAATTTCGCCGACTGGCTCGAGCAGGTGCCGGCTGTGAATTACGGCATCTTTACCAACGAGCTCGACACGGCTGTCACGGCCAACTTCCCGGCCCTGGTCAAGGGGACGCCTGTCGATGCCGTGCTGAAGGCGATCGAGGATCAGGCTGCCGGCCAGATCCAGTAAACCCATCCCACAGGCGCTCGGCCTTCGGGCCAGGCCCCTGTCCTCCCGGAGACGTGCGGCGGAAACGCCGCGCGGCTTCCCTTCGCATTACAAGGTTCAGTGACCACTGATCGGGTTCGGGGACACCGCATGGCCACCACATCGAAATCCAGTCTGAGGCGCTATTACGACGTGAACGGGTGGCTGCTCGTAGCTCCCGCCATCGCGCTCATCTCGCTTTTCATGCTCTATCCGATTGTCCGCTCCCTCATCCTGTCCTTCTATTCGGGACGCGGGATGATGCTGAAATTTTCCGGCGGCGGAAATCTCGTGCGGCTCTGGAACGATCCCGTCTTTTGGAAGGCGCTTGAGAACACGGTGATCTTCTTCGTCGTCCAGGTGCCGATCATGATCACCATGGCGCTCATCCTGGCGGCCATGCTGAACAATCCGAAACTGCGCTATTCCGGCCTCTTCCGAACAATGATCTTCCTGCCCTGCGTTTCCTCGCTGGTCGCTTATTCCATCCTGTTCAAAAGCATGTTTTCGCTGGATGGGGTCGTGAACAACGCGCTGCTGGCGATCGGAATCATCGGCGAGCCGATCGGCTGGCTGACCGATCCCTTCTGGGCCAAGGTGCTGATCATCATCGCCATTACCTGGCGCTGGACCGGCTACAACATGATCTTCTATCTGGCAGCACTCCAGAACATCGATCGCTCGATCTATGAGGCGGCAAAGATAGACGGCGTACCGTCCTGGGGGCGCTTCGCGTTTCTGACCATTCCGATGCTCAAACCCGTGATCCTGTTCACCACGATCACCTCGACGATCGGCACGCTGCAGCTCTTCGACGAGGTCTATAACTTTACCGAGGGCACGGGCGGCCCGGCCAATTCGACGCTGACGCTGTCGCTCTACATCTACAATCTCACCTTCCGCTTCATGCCGAGCTTCGGTTATGCGGCAACCGTCTCCTACGTGATCGTGCTGATGGTGGCGGTCCTCTCCTTCCTGCAATTCTATGCCGCGAGGGAACGTCGATGATAACTACGCTTCGCCGCCGTCTGCCTGATATCGTGCAGTATGCCGTGCTATCGCTTGCGGCCTTCCTCTCGATCTTTCCGTTCATCTGGATGGTGATCGGGGCGACCAACACGACGAGCCAGATCATTCGCGGCAAGGTCACTTTCGGTACGGCGCTCTTCGACAACATCGCGTCCTTCTTTGCGCAGGTGGATGTGCCGCTGGTGTTCTGGAATTCGGTGAAGATCGCGCTGGTCGGCACCGCATTGACGCTGCTCGTCTCCTCGCTTGCCGGTTATGGCTTCGAGATGTTCCGCTCGAAGCTCAGGGAACGCGTCTACACGGTCATCCTGCTGACGCTGATGGTGCCGTTTGCGGCTCTCATGATCCCGCTCTTCATGCTGATGGGGCAGGCGGGGCTGCTGAATACGCATATCGCCATCATGCTACCGATGATCGCATCTGCCTTCATCATCTTCTATTTCCGCCAGGCTTCGAAGGCCTTCCCGACCGAGCTTCGCGATGCCGCCAAGGTGGATGGGCTGAAGGAGTGGCAGATCTTCTTCTATATCTACGTGCCGGTGATGCGCTCGACCTATGCGGCGGCCTTCGTCATCGTCTTCATGCTGAACTGGAACAACTATCTCTGGCCGCTGATCGTGCTGCAGTCGAACGACACTAAGACGATCACGCTGGTCGTGTCCTCGCTGGCTTCCGCCTATTCGCCCGAATACGGCACGGTGATGATTGGCACGATCCTCGCCACCCTTCCAACCCTTCTTGTCTTCTTCGCCATGCAACGACAATTCGTTCAGGGCATGCTCGGCTCCGTGAAATAGGACTTTGAAATGCGCATTATCGAGAATTTCAACCGGGACTGGACTTTTCGCGCCGGATTTGATCCGTCTTTCGCCTCGGCTTCGCAGCCCGGCGAGACGGTCCAGCTCCCCCATACGGCGGTCGAGCTGCCCTATAATTATTTCGACGAGAAGAGCTATCAGAAGGCCTTTACCTATCAGAAGGTCATCGCCTGGGAGCCTCGTTTCGAGGGCAAAGAAGTCTCGCTGGTGTTCGATGCTGCGATGGCCGACAGCGTGGTCTATCTGAACGGTGTCGAGATCACTGCGCACAAGGATGGGTATACGCCGTTCGAAGCCCGGCTCACGCCGCATCTGAAGGCCGGCGACAACCTGCTGACGGTCAAGATCGACGGTTCTGAAAATCCCGAGATCCCGCCCTTCGGCGGCGTGATCGACTATCTCACCTATGCCGGGATCTATCGTGACGTCTGGCTCAAGGTGGCGGCGCCGGTTTCGATCAAGAACGTCAAGATCGAGACCCCGGATGTTCTGGCCGCCAGCAAGCAGGTGACGGCGAAGGTCTGGATTTCCTTTCCGACGGATCTGGCGCTTACCGGCAATGTCACGGCTGTTCTGAAAGATGGTGCAGGTCAGGAGATTGCACGGACCGAGGCGAATGTGTCGGGCGCAGAGGTTTCACTCGGCTTCTCCGAACTTCAGGGCATCACGCTCTGGGATATCGATAATCCGGCCCTCTATCATCTCACGGTGACGCTTCAGACAGCAGCTGGTATCGACGAGACGACGAGCCGTTTCGGCTTCCGTTCTGCAGAATACACGATCGAGGGCTTCAAGCTGAATGGTCGCGTCGTGAAGCTGCGCGGCCTCAACCGTCACCAGGCCTGGCCGCATCTCGGCTATGCCATGGGACGGCGCGGTCAGGAGAAGGATGCCGACATCCTGAAGTTCGATCTCGCCTGCAACATCGCCCGCACCTCGCATTACCCGCAGTCAAAATACTTCCTCGACCGCTGCGATGAGATCGGCCTGCTCGTCTTCGAAGAAATCCCCGGCTGGCAGCATATCGGCGGTGATGCCTGGAAGGCGGAAAGCGTTCAGAACGTGCGCCGAATGATCGAGCGCGACTGGAACCACCCCTCGATCATTATCTGGGGCGTGCGCATCAACGAGAGCCAGGATGCCCATGACTTCTATGTCGAGACGAATGCCATGGCACGCTCGCTCGACACCACCCGCCAGACCGGCGGTGTGCGCTACATCACCGACAGCGAGCTGCTCGAAGACGTTTACACGATGAACGACTTCATTCTCGGCATGGAGGAACTGCCGGGGCACAATCGCGAGCGGCTGGTGCTCCGCGACCACCGCGAGGTGACCGGGCTCGATCGCAAGGTGCCCTACATGATCACCGAATACGGCGGTCACATGTATCCGACCAAGCGCTTCGACCAGGAGCAGCGGCAGGCGGAACATGTCGGTCGGCATCTGGCGATCCTGAATGCGGCCGCTGGCGACCCGTCGATCTCAGGCTCCACCGGCTGGTGCATGTTCGACTACAACACCCACAAGGATTTCGGCTCCGGCGATCGCATCTGCTATCACGGCGTTACCGACATGTATCGCGAGCCGAAATTCGCCGGTTACGCCTATGCCTCGCAGGGCGATCTGAAGGATGGCGTGGTCTTGCAGCCGGTCAGCTTCTGGGCGCGCGGCGAGCGCAATATCGGCGGCGTACTGCCGCTGATCGTGCTGACCAATTGCGACTACGTCGAAATCCGCATGGGCCACATCGTCAAGCGGATCGAACCCGATACCAAGACCTATCCGCATCTGCCGCATCCGCCCTGCATTCTCGACCACAGCATGGTCACGCCGGAAGAATTCGGCGAATGGGGCATGACCTGGCGGGACGGCGAACTCGTCGGCTTCATCAACGGCGACGAAGTCGTCCGCCGCCATCTGCCGGCCGATCCGCTGCCGACGACACTCGAGATTGCGGCCGATGACACAGAGCTCAGGGCAGGCGAGAAGGACACGGTTCGCGTGATCCTGCGCGCGCTCGATCAGGGCGGCAATGTCCTGGGCTTCTTCGACGATCCGGTCGAGGTCTCGCTCGAGGGCCCCGGCCGTATTGTCGGCCCCTCGCTTCTGTCCTTCAAGGGTGGCGCCGTTGGCGTCTATGTCGAAGCCGGAAACGAAGCCGGTCACTTGACGCTATCTGCGACTTGCCGTCCCTTCGGGACCAAGCGCATCACCTTCAACGTCACCTGAGCGAGGGTTCTATGGCAGAAGTCCGGCTCACCGATATCCGCAAATCCTACGGCTCGCTCGAGGTCATCAAGGGGGTGAACCTCGAGGTATCCTCAGGGGAATTCGTCGTCTTCGTCGGCCCGTCCGGCTGCGGCAAGTCCACGCTGCTCCGGATGATTGCGGGGCTGGAGGACATCTCCTCTGGTGAACTGACGATCGGCGGCACCGTGATGAACGATGTCGATCCGTCGAAGCGTGGCATTGCCATGGTGTTCCAGACCTATGCGCTCTACCCGCACATGACCGTGCGCGAGAACATGGGCTTTGCGCTGCGCTTTGCCGGCATGGCGAAGGACGAGATCGAGCGCCGCGTCAATGCGGCGGCGAAGATCCTGGAACTCGACGCGCTGATGGACCGCAAGCCGAAGGCCTTGTCCGGCGGACAGCGCCAGCGTGTCGCCATAGGTCGGGCGATCGTGCGCCAGCCGGATGTTTTCCTGTTCGATGAACCGCTCTCCAACCTCGATGCGGAACTGCGCGTGCATATGCGCGTCGAGATCGCCCGGCTGCACAAGGAGCTCAACGCCACGATCGTCTATGTCACGCATGACCAGGTGGAGGCGATGACGCTCGCCGACAAGATCGTCGTCATGCGCGGCGGCATTGTCGAGCAGGTCGGTGCGCCGCTGGCACTCTACGACGATCCCGACAACATGTTCGTCGCCGGCTTTATCGGCTCGCCTCGGATGAACTTTTTGCCGGCGGTGGTGATCGGTCAGTCGGAGGGTGGACAGGTTACGGTAGCGCTGAAAGCACGGCTGGATACGCAGCTGACGGTTTCCTGCGCGACCCCGCCAAAGGTCGGTGATGCCGTGACGGTCGGGGTGCGCCCCGAGCATTTCCTGCCTGATGGCAGCGGGGACACGCAGATGGTGGCGCATGTCGATGTCGTCGAGCATCTCGGCAATACCAGCTATGTTTACGCCCATACGGTAACCGGCGAGCAGATCATCATCGAGCAGGAAGAGCGCCGTCATGGGGGCCGCTACGGCGACGAGATCGCTGTGGGGCTTGCTGCGAAAACCAGCTTTCTCTTCGATGCTTCGGGGCGGCGAATTCGATAGCCGACAGGCCCGGATTTGTAAGGTCAAAAGGGGTGCGGAAGCACCCTTTTCCCTTTCGCACAGGTCCTCGTCGCGCTAGGCTCAAGCCCATGAAAAAGGTCTTCAATCCCCCCTCCGTCCGCCGTCCTTTCGGGCATTACAATCACGGTCTGCTCGTGCCCCCGGGGGCGAGCCTGCTCGTTACGTCCGGCCAGCTCGGCATCCACCCCGACGACACGATCCCGCCTGATGTGACCAGCCAGGCCGAACTGTGTTTCAAGGCGATCAAGGCGATCCTGGAAGAGGCCGAGATGACGTTCGCGGATGTGATCCGTGTCTCCGGCTTCGTGACGCGGCGGGAGGATTTTGCTGACTATATGTCGGTGCGCGATCGCTATACGCTCGACCCTAAGCCGGTCTCGACGCTACTTGTTGTCGGCGGCTTCACGCGCCTGGAATTCCTCGTCGAAGTCGAGGTGACGGCGGCCAAGGTAATTTGACCGCCGACTTACCCTTCAGAAAATCTCCATCTCGCGGCGCACTTTGGCCATGAACGCGGCACGGGTGCCTTCCGTGCAGTTGTTCATGTCGTAATGGGCCAGGTACTTTACCGGCGCGCCGATCTTGATCTGGGCGCGGATGACGCGCTTGACGATCTTCTTCGGCGGATTGCCGGCGAGGAAGGCGCGCATCGGGGTCGCGCCATAGGTCATGACGGCGGCAAGCTTTCTGATGTGGCGCAGCGTCGGCGTCAGTTTGCCGTCCACCAGATCGAAGGATACGCCGGGCAGCCAGACGCGGTCGAAATAGCCCTTCAGCATGGCCGGAAAGCCGAAGTTCCAGACGGGTGTGACGAGCACCAGGCCTTCTGCCTTTTTCAGGCGGTCGACATAGGGTTGCACGAGCGCAAGGTTGTCGGGGATATCGTGATAGACGCGGCGGTCATGGGCCGTAAGGACTGGGTCGAAACCCTCTTCATAAAGATTGCAGCCGTCGACCTCATGGCCGGCCTTTTCCAGGCTCTCGCAGGTGAGCTTGTAGAGCGCCCGGCCGAAGCTTTCCTCGAGGGGATGGGAGTGGAGAACGAGTACGCGCATGTGAAAAGCTCCAATTCGTTGCCCGCCGCGTGAGCGGTCGGGGTCCAGTTGAAAACTTCCGCGCCGTTTGTCCCAGCATCCCTATCCTTCGCCGCCTGATGCCGAGGGATGGGGGATGCCATGTCGTTGAGAGCATGGGCCGGAGACGTCCGGCCGGGAGTACCTTCGGAATAAGTTCGTTCCGGCGGTTCTTCGTTGCGGCTCCGGAACGGGGAGCCGCAACGCATCTGATGGGCCTTACGAGGCTTCGGAAAACACCTCCAAGCCCGGGAACAGGTAGTTCTTGCCTGCGGAGAAATCGAAGTCGGGGTTCTCCCAGGCGATCATCTTGCCGGGGTTGAGCAAGCCCTTCGGATCGGTCTCCTTCTTGAAGGCGAGCTGGACCTGGTCGGTCTGCTTCATGCCGCCTTCTTCGAGCGTGTAGCGGTGCGGGTTGAAGATCGGGCAGCCGTTTTCCTCGTGGATGCGGATGATCTCTTCCAGCCGCTCTTTAGTCGTGTAGCGCACCAGTGGCAGGCCGGCGCACTGGATCTGGCCGTCGAATTTGATGAATTCGAGATGGCCGATGACCTCGTCCGGGAAGAGCTCGGTCATGACACGGACCTTCTTCACATGATCGGGGCCGGGATACTGGACTTGCAGATAGGTGATGTTGGTGTCGAGCTTCAGCGCCCGCAGCGTCGTGTGGTTCCAGGTGAGCTCATAGGCATGCGGGATGCCCTTCATGCTCTCGACGGTGTCGGAGCGGAAACGGACTTCGCCCTTCATTCGCTCGGCGAGCGCCAGGAAAGGCTCCATGGAATGCGGTGCCACCATCAGCACGACCACCGACTGGCCTTCCTTCAGCCAGGGCTTGTGGCGGGTGAAATAGTCGAAGGGAATGGGAGCGGCGATCGGAGCGACTTCTTTCAGGAGGATGCCGTTCTTGTGGGACAGCGTATCGGCGAATTTCACCGCGTCCATGAACTCGTCATAGCCGACGATGACATCGACCCAGTCATAAGCTGGGGCGAGCGGCATCTCGACTTCGGTGATGATGCCATTGGTGCCATAGGCGTGGGAGACCTTCTGCAGGTCCCAGGCGGAGAGTTCGAGCACGCGCGGCTCTGCTTCCATGGTGACGACGCGCAGGCGCAGGATGTTGCCGAGATCGCGCAAGCCGCCCCAGGTGATGGAGCCGACGCCGCCGGAACCGCCGGCGATGAAGCCGGCGACGCTGGCTGTCTGCTTGGTCGAGGGGTGGAAGCGCAGTTCCTGGCCGGAATGTTCCTTGGTCTGGCGGTCAAGCTCGGAAATGATGATACCGGGCTCGCAGATGACGCGGCCGGGCAGGATCTCCTTCACCTTGTTCATGTTGATGAGGTTCAGCACGATGCCGCCTGAGAGCGGCATGGCCTGGCCGTAATTGCCGGTGCCGCCACCGCGCGGGGTGACGGGCACGCCGTGGGCATAGGCGACTTTCAGAACCCGGATCACCTCTTCTTCCGTGGTCGGCGAGACGATCAGGTCGCCGACCACGTTGTCCAGCTCGGCCTTCAGGATCGGCGAATACCAGTAGAAATCGCGGCTCTTCTGTTTGACCAGAGCCGGATTGTCCTCGACGGCGATGCCTTCCAGCTCTTCGATGATTTTGGCGTAATCAGCCATGTCTAAGCTCCAAGAAGTGGGTCAAGGTCGCGGTAATCCGGCAGGCTGCGGTCGATGCCCATGCCATTCCGCATCACGATGCGGTCGGCCTGCGGACGGGAGAGGAATTCGCTCCAGCGGCGGGCGCTGAAGAGCACGAGATCCGCCTTGCCACCGACGGCGATGCGGCCGTGGTCGGGGCGCTTCAGGATGTCGGCGGGTGTGCGGGTGACGACCCTCGCTGCGGTATCCAGCGGATGGTCGAGATGGATAATGCGCACCGCTTCACGGAAGACTTCGACGGGATCGAGATCGCCATAGGCGTAGAAGGGGTCGCGGGTGTTGTCGGAGGAGACGGCCGTTGCGACGCCGGCAGCTATGAGTTCGTGGAACAGGGTGACGCCGCGCTGGCGGGGCGTTCGGCCGGGGTGACGGTCCTGCAGATACATGTTGCACATCGGCAGCGAGACGACCGAGAGGCCGGCCTCGGCCACCAGGTCGATGGTGCGCTTGGCCAAATCGTCGTCCTGGCGGGCGAGCGAGCAGCAATGGCCGACGGTGACGGAGCCCTCGAAGCCATTGCGGATCTTGGCTTCCGCGATGGTCTTCAGCGTCAGGGTTTCCTTGTCCTGCGTCTCGTCGACATGCAGGTCGATGTCGAGGCCCTTTTCGGTCGCCGTGCGGAAGAGGATGTCGAGCTTTTCGTCGAGGCCCGGCATCAGATAGGTCACTCCGCCGAGCAGGCCCCTGTGGGCGACGATGACCTCGACCAGATCCTTGAAGAAGGCCTCGTCGGTGATCTGATCGAAGGGGAAGAGTGCGGCGGCCTGAAGATCGACCTTGCCGGCCCAGGCATCGCGGACTTCGGAAAAGACCTCGAAGGAGATGCGATGCTGTGGTGCCAGGCTGTCGAGATGGGTGCGGATGAGGCTGGTGCCGTGGGCATAGGCCGTCTTCAGCGAGAATTCCATGCGGGCCTTGACGTCGGCAGCCGTCCAGCGGGCTTCACGATCAGCTTTCACGGCTTCCAGCGCGCCCATGAAGTCGCCTGAGGGGTTCGGCCGGCGGTCCCAGATATGGCCCTTGTCGAGATGGGTGTGCATGTCGACGAAGGTCGGCCAGACCATGCCGTTGCGCAGGTCCGTCGAGGGCAGACCTGATGGGGCCTCGCCAGGCTTCAGGATCGCCTCAACCTTGCCGTCAGCCACCACGATGTCGGCGCTGATCAGGCCCTCGCAGGCGGGTGCCTCGATGCCATCGACGCAGATTTCGGGCAGCGTCGCATTGGCGAGGACGAAGCGCTTGGCGGCGGGGAGGGCGGTGACCGGGCTCGACATCAGTTTTCTCGTTTCAGGCTGCTCTCATGCCAGCGATGCAGCGCCAGCCAGGAAATGAAGGAGGTAATGGCAAAAATCACGACGCCTAGGCAGGAGAGCAGGAAGAGGGCGGCAAACAGGCGCGGAATGTTCAGACGGAACTGGGCCTCGAGCAGGCGGAAGGCAAGGCCTGAGCCGGCGCCGGCGGAGCCTGCGGCAAATTCAGCGACGACGGCAGCGATGAGGGCGAGGCCGCCACCGATCCTCAGACCCGTCATGAAATAGGGAAGGGAGGCTGGAAGTTTCAGGTAGAGCAGGGTCTGCCAGCGCGAGGCGCCGTAGAGATCGAAGAGATTGAGCAGGTTGTGATCGACGCTTTTCAGGCCCTGAACCATGTTGGACAGGATCGGGAAGAAGGCGACGAGGAAGGCGCAGATCAGCAGCGCCACTTGCGTCGAGGGTGAATAGATCAGGATCAGCGGGGCAATCGCCACGATCGGGGTCACCTGCAGAATGACGGTGATCGGATAGAAGGCGATCTCGATCCATTTCGACTGGACGAGGGCAACGGCGATGCCGACGCCGCCGGCGAGCGCCAGCCCCAGCGACATCAGGGTAATCTTGGTGGTGACCCAGAGCGCCGGCGACAGCGTGCCCCAGTCCTTGACGAGGGCGCGGGCGATCGCGATCGGGCCGGGCAGGATATATTGCGGCACGCCCGAGACCCAGACGCCGACCTGCCAGATGACGAGCAGGGTGCAGACGACGAGTATGGGCACCAAGACCTTGAGCAGGGTTTCACCATACAGCGAGGCAAAACTCTGACCTGACTTGGAGACGGGCGTGGGATTGCTCATCAGTGAAGCTCCATGCCGTCCGCGAGGGGAAAACCGATGGCCTCGATCAGCGAACGCGAGACCTTGTCGCAGGTTGCCCGATACTCCTCGGAGGTGCGGTATTGCAGGCCACGCTCCGCGCTGGTCACCAGAGGAAAATCGTCGTGGACGCGGCCGGGGCGGGCCTTCATGACGATGATGCGGTTCGACAGATAGGCGCTTTCGAAGACCGAATGGGTGACGAAGATGACTGTGATGCCGGTTTCCCGCCAGAGCCGCAGCACATCGTCGTTCAGTTTCTGCCGGGTGATTTCGTCCAGTGCCGCAAAGGGCTCGTCCATCAGCAGCAGTTTCGGCTTGGTCACGAGGGCGCGGGCGATCGAGACGCGCATCTTCATGCCGCCGGAAAGTTCGCGCGGATAGGCGTCGGCAAAATCCTTGAGGCCGACGCGGTCGAGGGCGGCGAGGATGTCGGCCTTGGCCGCCGCCTTGGAGATGCCGCGCAGACGCAGCGGCAGGTAGACGTTGCCGAAGACGGTCGCCCAGGGCATCAGCGTCGGCTCCTGAAAGACGAAGGAGATGTCGCCTTCCGGCAGGCCCTTGGAATTGATGCGCGAGCTCGGCCAGTCGATGGTGCCAGTCGTGGTGTCGCCGAGGCCAGCGATGATGCGGAGTGCTGTCGACTTGCCGCAGCCGGAGGGGCCCAGCAGTGAGACAAATTCGCCGCCGTTGACGGTGAGCGTCATGTCGGTGAGCGCGACCGTTCCGCTGGAAAAGACCTTGGACACGTCCTTCATCACCACAAGCGCCCGGCGCTGTTCGGGAGGGGGCGGGGTGATGGGGTCTATCTCAGCCATGCGTTACTCGGTTTGAAGGAATGCTATTCGGCAGTGCCAGCGGGTAAAAAGTCCCCCTCTGGCCTGCCGGCCATCTCCCCCACAAGGGGGGAGAGGATCCGTGGCAACCGCTCGCTTCCCTTAAGCAAAAGCGGTGGCGGCTGGGTTAAGCCCTCCCCTTGTGGGGAGGGTTTGGGAGGGGTTTTACTGTCAGTTGACGGCGATCACCCCCACCCCCAGCTTCGCTGCGAACTCCCCCCTCAAGGGGAGGTGGGGTTCACTTCTTCAGCGCCATCCCTACGCCCTTGCAGACGAACTGGGTGGTGTAGGCCTTCTTGTAGTCGAGGTCAGCAGGCTGGACGCCGATCTGGACCATGGCGTCGAAGAAGGCCTTATATTTCTCGTCGGTCATGCAGCCGATGCCCTTGTCCATCGCCTCACCTGACTCAACGATGCCGTATTCCTTCATCTTGGCGATCGAATATTCGATCTGACCATCCGTCATTTCCGGATTGTCCTTCTTGATGAGGTCGTTGGCGGCCTTGTTGTCGCCGTAGAGATAGTTGTACCAGCCCTCGGCCGAGGCATCGACGAAGCGCTGCACGAGATCGGCCTTGGTCTCGACCATGGTCGCCGTGGTGGTGATCATGGTGGAGTAGGGGTTGTAGCCGTTGTCGGCGAGCAGGAAGACCTTGGGTGCCCAGCCGGCCTGCTTCTCGATCTCATAGGGTTCCGAGGTCAGGTAGCCCTGCTGCGCGGACTTCGGGTCGGCGATGAAGGGGGCCGGGTTGAAGGTGTAGGGCTTGTACTTCTCGTCGGTGAATCCCTCGAAGTTCTTCTTCATCCATTCGTAATAGGTGACATAGCCGTCCTTGCCCATGAAGATCGAGTCAAGCTTGGCAAGGTCGGCAAATTTCTCGATGCCCTGATCCGGGTGTGCGAGCAGAACCTGCGGGTCCTTCTGGAAGATGGCGGCGACGTCGATCAGCGGGATGCCTTCCTTGACGGCGTCCATTTCGCCGAGCGGGCTGCCCATGTAGAAGTCGACCTTGCCAGCGATCAGCAGCGCGCGGTTGGCGGCCTGCGGGCCGCCCTGGACGACAGTGACCTTGAGGCCGTATTTTTCATAGGTGCCGTCGGCGACAGCCTGGTAGAAACCGCCATGTTCGGCCTGGGCGAGCCAGTTGGTGCCGTAGGTGACTTCGTCGAGGGCGAGAGCCGCGGAGGTCGAGCCCAGCGATGCGGCAAAGCCCATGAGGGCGAAGAGGCTTGTCTTGGTGAGCGTGTCGCGCATTGATCGTTCCCCTGTTCGTTGCAGGACCCGTTTTCGGGCTCCCTTTTTGGTCATTTGATCGAGTGTCATGCGCCTTGAAAAGCATCAAAATTCGTTCACATCGATGCTTTTTTTGCACTGCCACCGCGAATGCTGCATAGTGATGCGGCATGGCTAAATTTTACGCAGCGGAGGTCCCGTGCTGCACTCCCGAAAACTGCTCTACATCAATGAAATCGTGCGCTGTGGCTCCATCCGGAAGGCTGCCGCGCGCCTCAATGTGGCATCATCAGCGGTCAACCGCCAGATCCTCGCTTTCGAAGAGGAACTGGGTGCGCCAATCTTCGAAAGGCTGCCGAAGGGTCTGCGCCTGACGGCGGCCGGTGAGCTCTGCGTCGAGCATATTCGCGATGTACTGAAGAATTACGAGCGCCTGGAAGGCCGAATCCGGGGCCTGAAGACGCCGCATGCCGGCAAGGTATCGCTGGTGACGACGGTCGGCCTCGCCTCAGGCCCACTTCCCGCAATCCTCGCGGGGTTCATCGCCGAACATCCCCGTGTGCAGATCAAGCTGCGCAACGATGGCGGTTCGACGACGATCAATCCGGTGCTGACCGGTGAGGTCGATCTCGGTCTCGGTTTCAACATTCCGGCGACACCCGGCATTCGAACACTTGCGAATTTTGACGTGCCGGTCGGCGTGGTGCTGCCGCCAGGGCATCGGCTGGCGCAGGAGGAGGGGCCGGTCGATCTTGTCGAGGTGGTGCAGGAGCCGCTGATCCTGGCGCAAGCCGGAACCAGTCTGCGCAATATCATCGATCTCGCGCTCGCGCCGCTGCCGTTGCTGGTCGAGCCTGTGGTGGAGACGAACTCATCCGAGCTCATGAAACAGCTGGTGAAGGCCGGGACGGGGCTGACCTTGCTCAACCCGCTCGATGCCGTGGCGGAATGCCGGCGCGGTGAGCTCATCTTCCGCCCACTGACGGAAGCGCATATCCGCCATCAGCCGATGAAACTGTTTGCCCGGGCGCGGGCGCCGTTGGATTCCGCGACAAGCCTTTTCGTCGAATATCTGATGCAGGAACTGCTGGCGCAGGTGCAGGACCTGAAGGTGCGGGGCCATATCCCCGACACCATCCGCGGCCAGGGTTGAGGACGGACAGAGGTTTGCTTCAGCCGGGAATGTAGAGATTGGAGAGCGGGTAGGCGGCGACGTCGCGCAAGAGCTCGATGAAGCCGGCCACCTGATGCTTGCAGATCGCTTCACCCTTTTCCGCCGTGCCCTTTGAGGCGTCGCCGACCACACCATGCGGGTTGAGGTCATGGGCGATCCAGGCCAGTGAATGGGGCGGCAGAGGGGTCAGATACTTGGAGCTGGAGCGAATTTCCTCGGCCCTGGACACGAAGTTCTGAGCCTTGTCCATGCGGACAAGCTCCGGGCGGAAATGCAGCATCAGCGAGGTCTCGACCTCGCCGCCATGGATGCCGTAGCGGCTTTCATGCTCGGAGATCATACTCTCGGGATTGCCGAAGCGGCCCCACTGGGTCGAGACAACCACCATCTGGTGGCGCACGCGCAGTTCCCGGGCGACGATGCTCATTACGTCGACATTGCCGCCATGGGAATTGACGATGACGAGCTTGCGAATTCCGGCTTCGGCGACTTTTGTGCCGATTGCGGTCCAGGCCGGGATCAGGATTTCCGGGCCGAAGGACAGGCTGCCCGGGCCATAGACATGTTCGTTGGCCTTGCCGATCTCCTGGGTTGGCAGGACAAGAAAGTCGAGGTCGTCAGGACGCTGGACTTTGAGTTCCGCCAGCATGCCGTTGGCGATCGCGACGTCGGTTGCGATCGGCAGGTGCGGGCCGTGCTGTTCGGTAGACGCGATCGGCAGTATGGCGATCGTTTCGTCTGGCGACAGGCCGGCGAAGTCTGTCGTTGTTAACTCGTTCCAGAAGAATGATCTCACCATCGCCGTGCCCCGCTCGTGTCCGTATCCGTTCGATAAGGCAAAATCGTGGGGCTCGAAAAGCACCATATTCCGCTCGCGGTGATGCCAAATTGCGCTCGCCTATCCTCGTCGGTACGGGATCGATGAGGAGTTGTTGACTGATGTCGAGCTTGCGAGCCGGGCAACGGTTCCATCGCTGCCGGCCGCAATGCGCGAGGCATCTGGGTGGCAAATCTGGTATGATCTGGTGTATGCGGTCACAGCACTTAAAGAAAAAACATCGAGAGGTCCTTTCTCCCGATGTTTTCATTTTATTTGCCGCGCTGCTTTCGAAGCCTGCCGCTTACTCGATTTCGACGCGCGACTTCTTCTCGTCCCGCTTGTCTTTCTGGAGAAGCCAGGTCAGGAGGTTCGGCTTTTCCTTGGGCTTGGGCGTCGTGCGCTTCTGAGTGACCTTCGGGCGATAGACCTTGACGTCATCGAGTGCGGCGAATTTTTCGCCATATTCCTTCTTGATGGCAGCAACCCGCCCCCAGCTCTTGGCGCGTGAGGCCAGGACCGCAAGCCCGACCACTCCGCCTTCGGTGGCTCCCATTCGACCGATTGTTCGAAGAGGCGGGAGGCTTCCTTGGTTTCCTTGGTCTCCAGGCGGTGCCAGCCGAGCGCTTGTGCGCCGAGTGCAGATTTCTGCTCGAAGATATAGTCTTCGAAGCTCTTCAGCTCGGCTTCATCCAGCGATAGAGGGCTTTCCTGATCGGTCAGCCCGGCCGAGACGAGCTCGATGTAGATCTTCTTCAATTCCGGCGTCTGCGTCGCATACTGGCGGGCAAGCTGGAGTGCCTCGTCACGATGCTGGAGATTGCGGAGCGTCAGGATGACGCCTTCGACGCTTTTCGGGCTGGTGGTCATGCGGGTTGCGCTGACGAACCAGTGGTAGGAGGCCTCCCAGCTCTGCTGGCCGTAGTAGAACCAGCCAAACAATTCGGCATCGGCTGCAGAAAAGGACCGCTGCACGTAGTCACTGAAGCGCTGCAGTTCTTCCATGGTCAGAGCCGTTGCGGGGCCATTTCCCTGGGCGATTAAACCCATCTTGCGGCGAACGAGGTCGAAGGACACGTCGTCGAATTCGCCCGTGCCATCCGGAAGGATATTGCCAAGCGCGACGAGAGATCGGGTCCCCGCCTCCGGAAGCAGGAGGCTGGCCTTCTGTACCGTCGACAGGCGTTCGATCGGGTCTTCGCAGGTCGTGACAATGTACTTGTAGAGATCGAAAGCCCGGGCGAAGTCCCTTGACTGTGCGAGAGCCTCGGCCGTGATCCACATGGTGTTCATCTCGGCGCAGACCATCAGTTGCGGCGAGCCTTCAGCCAGCGTTACGACCTGGCCCCAGTTGCGTTGAGCGTGCGAGCGCTCCATGAGTTTGCGGGTTTCGGCGAGCGCCAACTTGTCGAGCAGTTCCTGGCTCGGCTTCCAGTTCGGATTTTCGCTCTGCAGCTTGGCCATTTCGGTGCGAACCCGCACGAAGTCCCCGCTGCCGAAGATATCCCAAAGCGGCTGCTCGGAAATGTTTGTCGGTGTGTCGAAGAGGTCCTCCGGTGCGTCCCAATCGGGATAGAGCGTCTTCAGGCGTCGCAGTTCGGCACCAAGACGCTTGAGGTCGCGTGTCTGCGCATAGTAGCGCAGGGCGGTCTCATCGACTTCCGATCGAGAGGCGACCTTTGGCTCTTCTGTCTGCTCACTCAGCCTTGCAATCTGCATCTCGACGCTGTCGCGGGACGCTGCGGGAGCCGCTGGCCGCAGCGGGCTGCGCAGCAGGTCTCCTCGCTGCGGTCGTCGTGGTCGATCCGAAGGGGTTCTCTCCCGGGGCCACGTCCCGGATGACCGGTGCTGCGGGTTGCACGGCGGTTGTCGCAGCGGGGCTTACGGCCTCGGGCATGGCCACGGGCAGGACGACCTGTGCCGGTGCCTGGATGGTCGGCACGACGGCCTGAGGAGCTGCCGCGTTGGCCGGAACGACCGGCGGGAGCGCGGGCGCGACCGCCGTGGCCGAGAAGGGTGCGAAGCTCGGCATGGCAGGCTGTACCGCGGCCGGAGCCGAGACATTCGCCATCTGTGCGCCACCTGGGATCACGACCCCCATGGCGGGGTAGTTGTTCACGTTGTCACCGGTGGCCTGGCTGATCGGGATAATGATGCAGGCGCCGAGGAGGAGAGCTTTCTTCAGGGGAAGTCGGTCAAACATGTGGGGTACCTTTCAGCGATCGCCATGAGGCTGAGCACATGGAGCGTGGCGGGGTAATAGTCTTGGGAGCTGAAGTCAGACAGAAGGGCGACGTCGGGACGCCTGCCCAGACTGCATTCGACGAGTGCGGCCACGGCCTGATAGCCGGGGTCGGGCATGGGAGCGATCCGCGTGGCCGTCGCGAGTTCCACGACGGACATGGATGCGGTCCCGAACTGTTTCCAATGCGATGCGAAGACCTCGAGAATGTCCGGATAGTCCCGGGAATACCAGGCGAGGTAGAGCGGAACACGGATGGCGTCGTAACCGAACTGCGACGGGTATCCGCTTGCCGGCCGTGGCATGTCACCGGAGAGGGACAGCCAGTCCGAGGGAAGCCGGGCAGGTCCGAAGCGAGCCTCACGGAGCAGTGTCACGCCACTTTCCATCAAGGCTTTTGACGGAAAACGGTTCGACAGGCGGCCAAGGTCGACAATGGCCGGGAAGATCCAGTAGGCCATGTTCACCACCGGCCCGTCCGATTGTTCATTCGGGCCGAAACCCTGGACGCCCGGCAAGAGCACGAGGCCGTGACCCGTCTTGATGGTCGCCCGGTCGACCACGGCATCTGAAATCCGTCTGGCCTCGCGCTGGAGATCCGGCACGTTCCAGCGTTGGCCTGCGCGCATCAATGCCCAGGCGATGAGAAGGTCGCCGTCGGTCGCATTATTGCGATCGCTGATCGGTGGTACCTGTGTCGGATCCCAACGCCAGGCCGCCAGTCCGTCGTCCCTGACGAAAAGATTGCCTTCCGTCCAGTCCCAGATCCTGTCGAAGCTCTCGCGGTCGTCCGCCGCCTCAGCCATCAGCATGCCGTAACCCTGGCTCTCGCTGTGGCTGATGCCGCCCGCCCGGTTGTCGACCACCCGCCCCTCGTCGGTGACGAAGTTGTGGCGATAGACCAGCCAGGCACCGGCCGTGATATCGGCCGCGACGTTGTCTTCCTGCTGTGACAGGACCGCAGTCGTGGCGCCCGCGATCAGGGCGCCACTCAGCAGACATGTCAGGATGAGAAGACGTGTTCTCACGATTTGCGTCCCTGCCGGAGGACCACAAAGGTCGCAGCACCGAGGAGGATCGCCACCAGAATTTGGGCGATGGTGAACTCCCGAGCATTGTTCGAGAACCAGCCCGCCACGATCAGACGCCCATTCTGCAAGCTGAGCGGCTTTGTTTCATAAAGGCGCTCGTGACCGGCCATCTTGCGTTCGACCAAGGTGCCGTCGCGTTTCAACGCGTTGACCGATCCAGCGAGGCGACCCCAGACATCGGTCTGAGCGAGGCTGCGCATGCTCTCGTTCAACAGGGCTGGATCACGAACGGCCACGACAGTCCATGCATCCCGTTCGTTGACCAGACGCTGTGCCAGCAGCATGTCGGCTTCGCCGCTTACCTGATAGACGTCGTCGCCGGAGAGGACATTGGGATCGTCTACCAGTCCCAATTGGGCTGCCTGGATCCGGACCCGTACCGTGAGGCTCTCATAGAGGTTGTGGACGCCGTCCCGCAGGCGCGCGACGACCGATGTCGGACGTTCGCCCTGCGTCTGGACCGGCGAGCCATCGATTGAAAGGGCCGGTGCTGCTTCTTCGATGGTTGCGCCCGGGTTCTGGGTCTGATCTTCTTCCAGTGACAGGGCCAGATCGCTGGCGACCGGATTGAGGTCGATGCCGAGGTCTGATCTCAGTTGGCCGGAGAAACCCGAGAAGGTTCCAAATGCGAGCAGGGGGCCCTGGCGATCAAGCGGCCAGCCGGAGCTGACGGATACCGGGTTCACTTCGCGCGAGGCATAGGCCATCTTTGCCAGGAAACTGCCGGCAGCTCCGAGCATTGTTTCGTCCATGCCTTCGACATAGAGCGGCGTCGAGCGACCATTGCCGAATTCTGCCTTGCCTGCCGACACGACCGCGAGATCGGGTGCGTGGCCGATCTGGGCGAAGGCTGGAATGTTCAGCGTGCTGTCGCCCTTGATGAAGAAGCGCGCAGTGGAATTGCCGAGCGTGGCCGGGTCGCAGACCGCGTCGCACGCGGTGGAAAGTTCCGCCTCGAACTCGATGACGTTGTAGCCGGGTCTCAGCTTGTCGAGCGGGATCGGCAGCACCTGGCCGTCGATCCGGCCGGAGCGCGCCTCGCCCAGCCGGATGTTGGCGACGGTGTCGCCATTGGCGCGCACGACCATCTGCGATTCCGGCGAAAGGCCGGCGGCGTATTCAGCGTTCAGCTTCAGGTTCGCCGCGCCATAGTCTCCCGGGTAGAAATCGGCCGGCAGGCTGAACGAGATCGACTGCTCGAAATGACGACCAGAGAAGGGGCGAGACACGAATCCCAGTTCCGCAAGCGAGTTCGCACTGCCGGATTCCAGCAGGCGACCCCGGCGGTTGCCGAGCGCGCGTCGGCCCTGTGGCGAGCCGTCCGTGACTTCGGTTTGCGCGCGCAGGGTAAAGTCACGGATTGTCGATGCGAGTTCATCGGCGGTGCGTGCCGCAACGATCATTCGGCTTCTGCCGCTGGCAGGATCGATGTCGAATTGCACCCCGGACTGCTCCGGTGTCACGCCGATCAGGTCACGGACGGTGCCAAACGTGCCAACGACCAGATCGATCCCGGGACCGGATCCAATTTCGTTGCCGACTGTCACCACAGGGCGGTCGAAATGACCGAGGATCGAGAGGGCCTGAACGACCGAGAAAGTGCGGTCGATGTCCTCGCCGGCGGCACCTCGGGGGATCAGCCCATTGATCGCGGCATGACCATTCACATCGCGGCTATAGGCCAGGAGCGTCGAGACGTCGCTCGGGTCGTCCTTTGCATTGCGGGTGAAGACGAAACCGCTCAGGGCCGGGTCGATCTGGGTCCAGAGTTCGTATGTCGCCTCGACTGTGCAATCGACGCGATGTGCCTGGTCGAGGAGTATGGTCACGGCGTTGTAACCCGGCTGGAGCAGACCCTTCGGCAGTTCCAGCTCGATCTGGTGGGCATCGCCGGATTTGAGGCTCGCGGTGCCGATGTCGCGGTCATTGACGAAGATGCGCATGGCAGAGCGTTCGGGCGCCACCGAAATCGCCGTCTGCATCGTCAGGATGAGCTTCGCCGATCCCGTCATTTCCGAGGGCAGGACGACGAAGGGATATTCCCGATTGGCGGTTTCACCGGGGAAGAACAGGTCCCGCTTGTCTGCAATCAGACGACGGATCTGGTTCTCTTCCTGGAAATATTCCTTGGTTTCGGTTTGTGGCGTCGCCTGCGGAGCAAGGACGAAGCCGGTCGAAGTGGCGGCGGCCGATGGCGAGGCTGCGAGGAGCAGGCCTGCGGCTGCGAGCCAGGAGAGGTGCTGTCTGGTCATTCTCCGGCCTCCCTGTGGCGGATCGGGGCGGCAGCCAGGGCCGCGCCGGCGAGGGGTTTCAATCTTTGCGGCTCGGTCTTGTCATCCGGCTTGCCGCCGAGGGCGACGCCGATCGCGGCGAGCGGGCAGGTAATCGCCCAGCGCAGGATGCGCAGGCTTCCTGCAATCATGCTCTTCGGGCGCTGACGCAGCGCACGCTGCTCTCGGACCACCGACATGTCGTGCATCAGGAGTTCCGCGATGATCGGGAAGTGGTGGGGCTCTGCATCGAAGCGGAGCGCGATGGCGCCGTCTTCATCCGGTGAGCCGCCGACGATACTGACCGGGAGGGAGGTCACGAGCAGGTTCGAGGATACGCTGAGCAATTGAAGCCGGCCGTATTCACCCTTGCGGAGCATACGGGAGGAGCCCTGTGCCGGGATCAGCTTGGCGCCTCTGGCCGAGGCTTCGGTGACGGCGCCACGCAGGACGGTTTCACCGAATTGCAGTTCGACGGTGGTGCGAAGCGGCAGTTCGACACCGGCAAGGTCCTGGCTGCGTTCGGTGACGACGCCGAGCGCACAGCCAGCTATCATCAGGTTCATCCAGTTCCAGGCACCGACGATCAGGAGCAGGCTCGAGATCTCGGGTTCGGTGTTGTAGCGGTACGCTGCAACGAACAGGGTGAAGCAGAGTATGCCGAAGATGATGAAGTAGGGCAGCGAGAGCTCGGAAAGGCGGTCCTGCTTCAGCGAGACACCCTTATCGGTCACCTTGAAGGTAGGGCTCTTGGGCTTGAGCAGCACGCTGACGATGGCCTGAAACAGATAGACCGACTGCACATATTCGTAGAGTTCGGAGATCCAAGGCCAGCGCACGCTGCCATAGAGGTAGGTACGCACCATCTCACCCACGATCAGATACATGACCGTATAGGCGAAGAAGTCCTCGAAGGACGCCACGAAGATCTTCATGTCGAACAGGATGAAAAGCAGCGGGGCGACGAAGAAGACCGAGCGGACGAAGGGGAAGAACCAGAAGAGCGAGCTCGAGATGTAGCTCAGGCGCTGCGGCAAAGAGAGGCCGCGCTTGAACAGCGGGTTCTTCAGCATCAGGATCTGGACCATGCCCTGACACCAGCGCGAGCGCTGACCGACGAAGCTGGCGAAGGTTTCCGGTTGGAGCCCGGAGATCAGCGGCTTGTCGATGTAAAGGCTGTTCCAGCCACGGGCATGGAGCTCGAGTGCGGTTTCGCAGTCCTCGGTGATCGTGATCCCCGAGAAGCCGCCGACCTCTTCGAGCGCCTCACGGCGCAGGACGGCCGCCGAGCCGCAGAAGAAGGAGGCGTTCCAGCGGTCCAGACCCTTCTGGATCTTGCCATAGAACATCTCGTTTTCCGACGGCATGCGGCCGAAGGTTCCGAGGTTGCGCTCGATCGGATCCGGATTCGAAAAGAAGTGGGGCGTCTGTACGAGGAAGAGGCGTTCGTCTTCGGAGAAGTAGCCGACGGTTTCGCGCAGGAAGCTGCGTTCCGGAGCATGATCGGCGTCGAACACCACGACGAGGTCGGCATGGGTACGCCAGAGGGCGGCATTCAGGTTGCCGGCCTTGGCATGAACGTTCTCAGCGCGGGTCATGTAAACAGCTCCGAGATCGCTGCAAAGGTCCTTAAGGATCGCTGCGCGTTCCTTGGCCTTGGCCGCCGATACCGGGTCGTCGCTGTTGCGCTTCTGGTCGGTGCCGCCGTCATCCAGGAGGTAGACGGTGAACTTGTCCGATGGATAGTCCATGGCCTTGGCCGCTGCTACCGTCAGCGCAAGGATCTCCCGGTCCTCGTTATAGGTCGGGATGAACACATCGACGGTCGGGCTTTCGTCTTCGTCGAGTTGTGGGGCCCTGGGGCGCTCGATCGGATCGGCAACGACGAAGAGGCTGATGCCGAGCATCAGAATGCAATACATCTCAGCCGCGTAAAGAATGATGCCAGGGATGAAGGAATAGAGGTCCTCCAAAGGCGGCAGCGTGCTCGTCGTGCGCCAATAGGCGTATTGCAGGATCACGACGCTCGCCAGTGCGAGGAAGACGTGGCGCCAGAAGCCATCGAGCTTCAGGAGCATGATGACGGCCAGAATCGCAATGACGATGACCGAAAGGTTGAAACGGGCCGAATGACCGACGGGTTGCGCGATCAGCAGGAACATCGCCACAACGATGGCCAGCCAGGCAGCATAGCGAATGATATCTCGCACGATTTTGGACTCCTCATGAGTTCGATCGTCGATTGCCTACCGGATACCCCTTAAGTATAGGCGCATATCCTCATGCATCTTTGGATTGCACGAAGAAGATTGCGGCAGACAGGTCGGGGGATGCCCGAAGTTAATCTCTGCTTAACCTTAGGTATGGCTCGGCGAGAATGTGAAGTGCCTGCATCGGATCTGGCGGTGGGTTGTCCGAATCCTGTCGGAGAATGTCGTGATAGTTGCGCTGCAACATACAATTTTAGTCAAAATAGCCAAATAAATACCGAAAAAAGGATGGGATTTTTGATCTATATTGTTCTAATAGCCGTAGAACGATTGGGAAGTATTGTTTCGAAGTGAATATTGATCAGACTATTGGCCCTCTTTCGCTGTTTATTTATTCAAAATCTGATTTTGATACATTGTGACTGTTTTATGAACATGTAGTGCACATTTTTTATGCAGAACTAAGCTTAGTTGTTAAAATTTCTTTACCAGGAAATGCAGAGGCTGAGGTTGGTTCGAATGACGCGCGTGATCATGATTGTGCTGCGCAGCAATTGCGGAATGTTAGAAATAGCATCCGTTGTAGAGGGCTTGCGATATGCCGGTGAAATTTCCGGATGCCGCCCCTACGGACTAACGACGTGTGCAGCCGGCTATGAAGCGCTGCAATCAGAGGAGCCGTGGATCCGCCTCAGTGCGGTCTACAACATTGTCAATGCGCCACCTGAGGTTGATACTCTCATCGTGCCCGACGGGGCTACCGTCTCGCTGCAGGACCATGATCTCCGCATCATCGAATTTCTTGCCAAGCGCATGCCGACCGTGCGGCGGGTTGCCACCTTCGGCAATGGCGTGCTGTTTGCGGCCGCTGCCGGGATCACCCGTGGACACACCGTGGTTGCCGATGGCGACGTCCAGGGGCGGCTCGCCACGCTCTGCTCGCAAACGATCGTCGAGCCGCATTCCGATGTGCACAAGAGCGGGAAGATCTGGACCGCGCGCGGTGCCAGTGCCGGGCTGGCGCTTGCCCTGTCTCTCATCGAAGAAGATCTGGGCCGGGACGTCGCGACAGAGGTTGCCCGTCGCTTCGGCTCTCGTCTTGCGGATGCCGAGATGCGTTATGGTGCCCGCGCAGGACGGATGCCGAGTTTCGACGCGGGCAGTCCGGTCGAGCGCGTGCAGGAATGGGTCACCGCAAACCCTTCCGCCGATCTCAGTGTCGGCAAGCTGGCGGACATGGTCGCGATGAGCGAGAAGACCCTTTCGCGTGCCTTCAAGCAGAAGACCGGACACACGGTCGGCGAATTCGTCTTGTCCGTCCGGCTGCGCTACGCCTGTGAAATGCTGAAGGCAGGCGAGCGCAAGATCAAGGATATTGCTCGGCTCAGTGGACTAGGTAGCCAGGCGAACATGCGGCAACTTTTCATGACACGGTTCGGCTGCTCACCCTCTGTCTACCGGGAGGTGACTGGGGCTGATGTGCAGGAGCGCGCAAGCTCGAACAGGTTTGCAGCAGAACGAGCCGATCGGATGCCGGACCAGGCTCCGGCTATTCTTACCGTGGCTTGAGGTTAAGCCTAGGGCGCAACGGATTCTGTCGCGACGCGAGGCCGCATTGCCGAAGTGCTCGTTCCGTCCCAGATATCAATCGCGATGTCACAACGGGATGGGATGCCGAACATGAGTACCGAGGTTACCGTCTGGTTCGACAGCAGCTGTCCACTCTGCCAACGCGAAATCGCATTGATGCGTCGCCTCGACCGGCGCAGGGCGATCCTGTTCGTGGATGCCTGTGATCCGTCGACGGGCTGCCCTGTCGACCGCTCGGAGATCCTTTCGCGCTTCCACGCGGAGGAGAAAGGCAGGCTTCTGTCAGGGGCGGCTGCTTTCGCCGCGATGTGGCGGGCCATTCCCCTGCTGCGCCTCCTTGGAATCGTCGCCGGCTGGGCACCTCTTACACCCCTCTTCGAGGCAGCCTATCGCGGTTTCCTGCGGATCCGGCCACGACTTCAAAGACTGTTCCGCTGAAGCCCTTGGGGCCGACCTGATCTTCTTTTCACTCAGGCATCGGGATTGCCGTGGCCGTTGAAAGCGGTGCCTCGTCGTCCGAGGCCGTTGCCTGCACCGGTTGGTCCTCATCCGGTTCGATGCGCGAAACGAAGGCTGCCGCCCTTGGGGGAGCCGTGTCGGAAACCGGCGCCGAATAGGCATAGGTGGATGTTGCTTGCTGGAGTGATGTCAGAGCCGGACCGGCTTGTCCGCCTGCACTGCCCAGCGTCAGGCTGCCGAGAAGGTCCGCCAGTATCTCCGGTCCGATATCGGGATGGCAGTAGCGGAGACGGATCGTGATCGGCTTCACGAGATCGCTGGCCGCATTCTTGTCGAGGGCCTGCCAGGCATAGACGCAGCCGCCGTCATTGCCGAGTTTTCCGGTCGCCGCGCCATAGGGTCCGTAGCTGTTGCGCCTGATGACGGGGTCGATGCCCATGCGGATGCCCGGAAAATCGGTCTGCAGCGCCATGGCGATCTCGTTCCGGCTTGGCCCTCGCTGCCCACCATCTCGATGCGATGCCGGTGCGGCAATGAGGCTCAGCCTGTTGTCGCCAGGCACGGTCGTCCTGTTGGCATAGACGATATCCTGTCTAGTGCCACCGTTGCTCATGGTCTGCCGCACGCTGATTGGCGCTTCGCCGAGGCTGCTTAGGCTTGCGCGGGCCAGATTCTCCGGCAGCTCGCGATTGCCGGTTTGAGCGGTTCCGGCAGCCGATGTCATTCCGTCAAGAAAGGGATCTTCCACGGTGTTGCAGCCATGGAGCCCGACGAGCGCCAGGATGAGGAAAGTGGATGTCTTCATCGGGTGATCCCCATGCGCTCGTTGATCGCTGCGATGCCGCGGCTGTTGGCTGGATCGGCCATCACCTGGTTGAGCTGGGCGAAGATCGCACGAGACTGTGCGAGATTGCCGAGGTGGTAGTGGCTCCAGGCCCGCATCTGACTAATGCCCACGGGTTCCGGCGTCAGCTGAAGGCGGGCGTTCAGCGCCTCGAGGGTCTGACGGTACTGCTTGCGGTCGAAGGTCGTTCGCGCCTTCTGCCACAGGAGTTCCGCCCGGAGTTCGCGTTCTCGCAGGGGCGTCAGGCTCTGCTGCATCAGCAGGGCTTCGGCATCGTCGGTCAGGTTGGCGCGGAGAAGCGTCAGGCCCAGTCCGTATGCTGCATCATCCGCCTTGCCGCCGCCGGGGGTCAGACCGTCCGTGAAGGCCTGGCGAGCTTCGGCCAGATGATTGAGCCCGAGCAGGCACCAGCCCTTCGACACTTGAACGTCCGGCCTGAGTGGGCCTCGTGCTTCGAGCTTCCTCAGGTCGGCAATACAGGCCCCATAGTCCTTCTTCTGCAGGCTGGAGAGGTAGCGTGCCTCGACACCGCTTGGAGCGTCCACCGCTTTGCCGCTCTTGCCCCGGGGTTCGGCTACAGACTTGATTTCGGCGAAGACGGCAGAATAGGCATCCCCATGTCTTGCGCGAAGCTCGCTCATCTCGGCCTTCTGGCCGAGCCGCGTCAGTGAGAGGAGCATCCCCTTCAGGCTGTCAGCCTCGGGCTGCCAGTCGAAGGCCTTGGCGAACCATGCCCGGGCCGGCTCGAATTGGCGAGAATTGTAGGCATACCAACCGAGAAGGCGGGCATGGTCTGCCGATTCCGTCTTCTGGATGGCCTCCGAGTAGCGGGCAACGACACGGTCCTCGATTTTCGCCTTTCCGTCGCCCTTGAAAGCGAATGACAATTGGTCGGCGACGAAGGCGTCTTCCGCATTCAGCAGATCCATATGCTCCGACACGAGGGTAAAGGCTTCGGGCTCCTTGGAGAGATGGATCAGACTGAGTGCGAGGCCACGGACGGCCTCCGCCGTCGGACGAGCCGCCATCAGCCGTTCGAACCAGGCGGATGCCTCCTTCGGCTGCTCGATTTTCAGGAGATACCATCCCATCAGTGCGAGGTCTTCGGGGGACCCCTCCGTTTCGGCAACCCGCCTGACCGTGGATACGATTTCGTCAGCGGGACGAGGTGCACCCGAGACGCTCGCGGCATAATCCCCGATCTCCCGACGCATCAGGTCGAGTTGCAGGGCTTTCATGCCGAGTGCGAGGTCGGGATCGGCCGACAGGACCTGCATGGCTTCGCGAAGGTCCGCGGCCGGAACGTCTTCGATCGCTTTCTGCAGGGTCGTGAGCACCAGCTCATCGGAAAATGCCTTGTCTTGCCCGCGAAACAGGATGCCGCGATAGACGTTGGTCAGGGTGTCGCGCATGTCGTTTGCCCTGTAGGCGTCGATCATCATCCAGAGCAAATCGATTTCCGGCTCCTGCATGGGATCGAGGCCTGCGCCAAGTCGAACGACTGTCGCAAAATCCTTGCTTGAATGGGCCTCTGTGATCATGTTGCGCAGCTTGCGACGTTCGAGCTTTACGCGAAAATCGTCGGAGGGTTCCCAGCCGGGATTTGCGGCCGCCATCCGGCTGATCTCCTGGTCGATCCCGGCATAGTCGTCACGCTCGTACAGTTGCCAGAGTGTGCTTTCATCCACCTTGTTGCCGGCTTCCGGGGCATAGAGATCTCCGGGAACGACGAAGCTCGGGAATTTCAGCTCGAGGCGACGAGTTTCTGCCTCGACCCGATCGGCTTCGCCGTTCCTCGCATAGTAGTAGAGGGCGGCAAGATCGACGCTATCGGGTCCTGACCCGATTTCAGGCGTCGAAGTCTCATTGACCGGTGCCATCGAGGGTGGCGCCATGGTCGACGCGGCCTGACGAACGACCAGCGGCGTCGCCGCAAGCGGCATGGCCAAGACGAATGTGGTGAGGATGGTGCCGGCACACAGTACCGCGGCTCTGCTGTTCTTGTTCATTCGACTGTCCTCACGCCCTTGCGCGGCACCACATAGCCAACCCACCAGCCAAACCCGCCCATCAAGAGGACGACGAGAGCAACGTAGATCAGGAAGTTATCCGAGAGCCAGGCCGCGGCGAGGCGTCTGAGATTGGCGGGGCTCGTGTCGGTAATCGGCAAAAAGCTGTAGGCCTGGGGCTTGCGGTTGACGAGTTCCAGGTCGGAACGGCGGATGACGGACTCCTCGCCTTCAAGTGCTGTCCATGTTCCGGGCCTTGTCAGAGTGGTCACGCCCAGAGACAGGGATGTCTCGTCGGCCGCGCTGACAACTGTCCAGACTGCATCGCTTTCCGGCACGTGAGACTGCCTCAGGCTGATCAAGCGGTCCTGTAATTCAATGCGCACATCGTCGCCGACCTCGCGGTAGGTCAGCCAACGGTTTACCGTGGTTGCCACCACGGATAGCCAAGCCGTGATCCGGCTCTTCGCGGAGAGCTTTTCCTCGTCGAGTTTCGTCTCTACCTGGAAAGCGTTCAGCAGTGCTTCGGAATCCGACGGCTGACCCGGATCGCCGATGGACGCCGTGATCAATCCGTCAGTCGTGGGCATATGCAGCCGATGACCCTTGGGCACCGTCAATGCGGCGCTTTCCGCAACGCCTCCATCGGCGTTCACGACCAGAATGTTCCCCGTCGTCTTCGCCGGGTCCGGGTGGCCTATCTTCAACTCGGCAGCCAAGGGGTGGCCCGCCGAAATCGCCATGTGCGCAAGGATGGTCAGTGCCGAGCCGAGGCGTGCCGGGGTCGGGGCATCGACATAGATGTCGAATGCGCCGGTGCCTGCGAAGGGGAAGGATTTGCCGGCAAAGGCTGCCAGATCCGGCAGCCGTCCAGCGCGTGCCAGTGGCGGGATGGTGACGGTCGTCTCCTGCAGCATCAGGAAACGGGAGCGGCTTTCCTCGCGTGCCGCCGGATCGCAGGCGAGATCGCTTGCCGTCGGCAGTTCGGCAAGGATGCGGACATGATTGACGCCCGGGTGGAAGGCGCGCAGCGGCAATTCGAGGGGTTTGTTCTCCAGCCTTGCGCCTTCCGGGTCGTGCAGCATCTGGCTTGCTGCGGCGCGCTCGTTGACGCGGACAAGGATCTGGGTGCCTGCAGCAAGGCCTGGTGCCGTCGCCGCATTCAGATGGAGGTCCACCGTTGCGTAGTCCCCGGGATAGAAATCTGCCGGCATGACCACATCAAAAGTGGTCTGGAACAGGCGTCCCGAAAAGGGGGCCGTCTTATAGCCCACTACGGACAGTTCATGTGTCCCCGGCTGCGACCCGTCCACGATGCTGCGCGCGTCCGCCAGCTTGTTCGCCCGGATCAGAGGTTGAAGCGGACCGTTCACGGCGGCAAGCAGCAATGACTGTGCCTCGGTCTTGCCGGATGCGCGCATGGTGACGGCATAACGTCCGGCATCACCCTGGCGCACTGACAGTCCGCGGGGCGCGCCGGCCAGAGCGTCATGGGCAGCCGGTGTTAGTTCGGGATTGCCCACGTCTCCGACATAAAGGTCGATACCCGGACCCGTTCCGGCAAGCTCGCCTGTGCTGACGATGATGTCGTTGCGCCCGAGGACCAGAGCCAGGGTCTGCATAAGCGCGAGACTATCCCGCAGAGCGGTGCTTGAGGCCTCCGGTTTCGCGATCAGGCGGATCTCCGTTGCGGCATCCGCGTTGCGGCCGACCGAAAGCAGGCTCGCGAGATCGCCATCCTCTGCCGGGACACTAGCCACGAAGCCGCTCACGAGCGGATCGAACTGGCTCCACAATTCATAGGTCGCATCGATACTGCAATCGACGCGGTGATGCTGGCGAGCGCGGATCCGAACACTGTTCCAGCCTGCGACGAGGTCTTTGGCTGCGACAGGCACGTCATGTGTTGTCGGACCATGCGGCGAGCGGATCGGAAAACTCGAAAGCGGCTGGCCGTTCAGCTCGACGTCGACGGTGCCGTCATCGGGAAGGACCGAGACTGCATTCATGTAGCTGAGGCGCAATGCACCGCCTGTCGCCGCCTGGTCGGGCGACAGGTAGAAGGTGAGCTCGCGGACGGCATCTTCGCCCTCCAGCCGCATATCGCTCCCCGACTGGCGAAACGGCACGAGCTGGGATTGTCCGCCTGACATCGGAGCGGTGGTGCTGAGAGAGGTTGTCGCTGGCGTCAGCTCGCTCGCGGCTGTCGAAATGTTCGGTACTGCCAGAAGGAGTGCGGTTGCCGTTGACAATAGAACGGTCAGGTTTCGCTTACGCATATGCCGTTCCTCTCGGTGTCGCCGACACGGCAGTAAGCGTGTCCAAGCGTGTAACAGGAGAATGGATGACCATGGGAGCATCCGGATGCGAGACTTCCGTAGTCTCCCGCACCAGGCGGAGCGCATAGGTGAAGGCGCGCAGCGTCTCGGTCATGGTCCACACGGCAAACCGGATCGTGCCGGTGAAGAAGCCCTTGTGCTTCTGGACACGGTTCCAACGATCCTGCAGCGGCTGCTGGTCGCAATACATCATCTCGGCAATGGCGACGAAGGTCTCGGGCGTTCTTTCGGCGAAGGCAAAGCCGAAGTTCGTTTCGTCCGGACGTCGGATCACGCTTCTGCAGATCAGCGGGACCTCCATGCTGCGCCCGTGACGACGGACTTCGATGACGGCCTCATGTCCCTTCTCTATCCCGTCGACCGGTTTGCCGTCGATGAACTGGAGGGCAAGGCCACCGCTCGATACGTCACCGATGATGACGGCGTGGCCAGTGCCCGCGAGATGCAGGATCGCGTGGCGGCGGACATTGAGGCGCTGGTTGCGTCGGCGCTCCCGGCGCTCGGAGACCGACCCCAAGGCCGCACCGGCGACACCCATGTTGATGATGTTCCAGCCGGCGACGATCAACAGCAGTTCCGACGGCATCGCCTCGGTGGTGTAGCGCCAGATGGCGTAGCAGGTGGCGGCAAGCAGCAGAAAGAAGATCAGGAAATACGGTCGGGCGAGGGGAGACAGCTTGCTCTCGTCGAGTGTCTGTCCCTTCGACGTGACGTTGAAGGTCGGCTTGCGCGGGTTGCGAACGACGCTCAGGATCGCGCCGAAAAGCATGACTGATTGCACATACTCATAGAGTTCCGACACCCAGGGCCAACGGACGCGACCGAAAAGGTAGCTCTGCATGGCGAAGGAAGAGATGAGGTAGGTGACCGAATAGCATACGAATTCGGTGATGTTGGCTTCGAAGATCTGCAGCGAGAAGAAGATGTAGAGCAACGGCGAGAACATGAAGGTCAGCCGTGTCAGGGGAAAGAGCCAGAAGAGGTTTGTGCCGGCGTAGCAGATGCGCTGCGCCGTGGTCAGGCCGCGTTGCAGGAAGGGACGGCTGAGCGTCAGGATCTGCAGCATGCCTTGCGCCCAACGGACGCGCTGGCCGATGAAGGAGACGAGGGTCTCGGGCTGCAGGCCGGCGATCAGCGGCTTGTCGACATAGAGGCTGTGCCAGCCGCGGCAATGCAGGGCCAGGGCGCTTTCGCAATCTTCGGTGATGGACTGGCCTGAAAAGCCGTCGGTTTCCTTCAGCGCCTTGCGGCGCAGAACGGCTGCGGAACCGCAGAAAAAGGAGGCATTCCATTTGTCCAAGCCGCGTTGCACGACGGAGTAGAACATCTCGTTCTCCGACGGCATCTTGCCAAAAGTCTGGAGGTTCTTTTCCAGCGGATCCGGATTGAGGAAGTAGTGGGGAGTCTGAACCAGGAAGAGCTTCTCGTCATAGGAGAAGTAGCCGATCGTTTCATTGAGGAATTCGCGCACCGGCGCATGGTCAGCGTCGAAGACGACGACCAGTTCGCCTGAGGATATTCCGAGCCCGGCGTTGAGGTTGCCGGCTTTGGCATGGCTGTTTTCCGCACGGGCATGGTAGCGCACGCCAAGGGCTGCGGCGAGTGCCTGCAGTTCCTCGCGACGACGACGGGCGGCGATCGCGGCGCGAGGGTCGGACTGATTGCATTTGGCATCGGTACCGCCGTCATCCAGAAGATAGACGGTCAGTTTGTCTGCCGGGTAGTTCATCGACTTCGCCGCTGCGAGCGTCAATGCCAGGAGGTCGGCGGATTCGTTGTAGGATGGAACGAAGACGTCGACGGTCGGCTTCTCGCTATCTGGCAGGCGCGGTGCAGGCTTGCGCTGAAGGGGATCGGCGACAATGAAGAAATTGATCGCCAACATCACAAGGCAGTACATCTCCGCCGCATAGAGAATGATGCCGGGAATGAAGTTCAATGGTTCGTGGATATCCGGCAGCGTCTCCGTCGTGCGCCAGAAGGCGTAACGCAGGGCGAGGACCGCAGAGAAGACGAAGGTCATCAGACGGAAAGTCTTGTTCTGCGGGCGCATCATGAACAAGAGCATCAGCCCCAGTATGGCGAGGCTCAGAACGAGCTGCGCCTGAAGGCTGATCGGAAGCCACAGCAGGAATACACCAAGAAGGCCCGCGAAGATCGCGGGCAACGCAACGCACATCATGTGCCAAACCCCATGTTTCACCCCACCGCAGCTTCATCTGCGGCGATCCCCCAAAAGGAACACCCGGCAAATAGGGGGTTATTTCTTAGCAAATTGATAAGGCCTCCAAGCTCTTCAGCCCTTCAATTGCACGATTCGGTTCTCATGGCCTCTGAGTTAAGTGATTGATTTGTAGTATTGTATTTAAGCTTTCCATCAGAGTTTTCGGATGGACGAATTGTTGAAAGTCCTAAACCTGATCTAATCGAGATGGTTGATGTGGTGTTAAGATTGCGTGGTTGCAGACAACTCTGCTCCGGGGCGGCACAGCTTTTTGGTAGGCATTGGTCGGCACTGCGCGTTCATGTCGGTTGCAATCACGTTTCCGCGCAGTCTTTGTGCTTCGGCAGGCACTTGAGGTGTGATTGGTTTCCAAAAGCGGTCTCGTCGGTGACGTGCCAGACTTCGCCGCTCTGATGAGCCTGCCTGTGAGACTTGGCTGTTTCCCAAGGGCGGCTGCGGATATCCGTGGCGACAAGCGTAATCCTGAAACAATTGGCGGAACACCGGTGCCTGCATGACAGTAAGCCCGGCGTCGTTGCTCTTCAGCTCTTAGACGAAGGTTGATCTCTCCACGTCTGCGCCCCGATGATACAGAGTGTTATCGGACTTGTACCGACAAGCAGGAGGGTTTCCATGATATCCGCCGCTGCGAAAGCGGCAGAGTTGGGGGCAGATAAGATTGCCTCGATGGATGGGAGCTAATTCGACATCGCGGATGGCCTGTTCAGTACAAACCGAACGGGTTGATTGTTTCAAGCCAGCATTCACGGAGGAGGGAATAATGGCAACTACGGAATTGAACGTCGGGGACCGTTCGCGGCCCATGACGGCGGAGGAGCGAAAGGTTATCATCGCCTCGTCCGCCGGCACCATTTTTGAATGGTACGATTTCTATCTCTACGGCTCGCTGGCAGCGATCATCGGCGCGCAGTTCTTTACGGCGTTTCCCGAAGCAACGCGTAACGTATTCGCACTTCTGGCATTCGCGGCGGGCTTCATTGTGCGCCCGTTCGGCGCACTGGTGTTCGGTGCGCTCGGCGACCTCATCGGCCGCAAGTACACCTTCCTCATGACCATCCTGATCATGGGTTTCTCGACCTTCCTGGTCGGTCTCCTGCCGACCTACAACAGCTGGGGTGCAGCAGCACCGATCATCCTGATCATCCTGCGCATGGCCCAGGGCCTGGCGCTGGGTGGTGAGTATGGCGGTGCGGCGGTCTATGTCGCCGAACATGCGCCGTCTAATCAGCGTGGCTACTTCACCGCCTTCATCCAGACTACGGCGACGCTCGGGCTCCTGCTCTCGCTGATCGTGATCCTGTCGGTGCAGAGCTACGTCAACGCCAACTGGGATCCGACTCCGGTTCTCGACGCGGCCGGTGCTGCCGTCATGAACCCGGATGGCACGGCCAAGATGATCAAGGCCTTCGACCTCTGGGGCTGGCGCGTTCCATTCCTCGGCTCGATCGTGCTCCTTGCAATCTCGCTCTACATCCGCCTGCAGATGAACGAATCACCCGCCTTCAAGAAGATGAAGGAAGAGGGTGCGGCATCCAAGGCACCGCTGCGCGAAGCCTTCGGCACATGGAAGAACGGCAAGATCGCTCTGATCGCCCTGTTCGGTCTCGTCGCCGGTCAGGCCGTCGTCTGGTACTCCGGTCAGTTCTACGCCTTGTTCTTCATGCAGAACGTCATCAAGGTCGACAGCTTCACGGCCAACGTCATGGTTGCCTGGTCGCTGATCCTCGGCACCGGCGGCTTCCTGTTCTTCGGTTCGCTGTCGGACAGAATCGGTCGTAAGCCGATCATTCTGGCGGGCTGCCTGATTGCGGCTCTCACCTACAACTTCGTCTTCCCGCTGCTGACCCAGACGGCCAACCCGGCCCTCTACGCTGCTCACCAGACCCCGGTCACCGTGACGGCTTCTCCGAACGATTGCTCGTTCCAGTTCAACCCGACGGGGACTGCCAAGTTTACCTCGTCTTGCGACATAGCCAAGTCGACGCTTGCCCGCACCTCGGTCAACTATGAGACGATCGAAGATCCGGCAGCAACCGTCGCCCAGGTCAAGGTCGGCGATACCGTCATCGCTTCCTATGACGCAACGACACTGTCGGGCGACGCTGCCAAGGCCACGCCTGCTGCCTTCACCAAGTCGGTCAACGACGCACTGACGGCTGCCGGTTATCCGCTGGTTGCTGAAAACAACACCAGTGTCGTGAGGGCTCAGCACTTCTTCGATATCTTCAGCGGCCAGAAGATTACGGTCATCCTGATCCTGACCTACCTGATCATCCTGGTCACCATGGTGTACGGCCCGATCGCGGCCATGCTCGTCGAACTCTATCCGACCCGCATCCGCTATTCCGGCCTGTCGCTGCCTTACCACATCGGCAACGGCTGGTTCGGTGGTCTGATGCCGGCGACCGCATTTGCGATCTCGGCTCAGACCGGCAACGTCTACGGCGGCCTGTGGTACCCGATCATCATCGCGGGTGCGACCGTCGTCATCGGTGCCCTTCTGGTCCCGGGCAATACGCACAAGAAGGACATCTTCAAGGACTGATATTCGACAGACAGTCTTGAAGTTCCAGGACAGGCCGGCGTCTCGCCGGCCTGTTTTCGTTGGAAGAGGGGGCAGTGACGTCACGACCTCCGGTCCCAGCCTGCCCAAGCACGTATTGTTCGCCAGTCAAGTTCTTCGATCGGGTTGCCGTATCGTGTACCCGTCCTGCGGCAATGCGTCGAAGGACTGTGTCCCAACGCGGCCCTCAAGAGAGCAGTCGCTACAGATTCGGCGCGGTTTATCCCTCCGCTTGCCGTAAATGGTTTCCGATACGGGGGTCGCCTGCAGCGAGCCCGTATCGCCCTGTAGTGGCCGTCAGATGGGGAGAATCTAGCGACGCGCTTTTTCGAATGCCGTCCAGGCTGCAAGCAATACGGCGAGGATCAGCGCGTTGCTCACGACGCCGAGGCCAATCGCCTCGAAGCGGTTGACCGTCGATGTAGCAGCGGTCGTCAAGGGAATGAGGATGGCGATGAAAACCACGCCCATGGCAAGCGGCATCCACAGACCCATGTTTGCCCTCGTCCGCAATGCCGTTAGCAGCAGGAAGAAGATCAACCCGATCCGAAATGGATCGATCAGTTGAGAAAATACGATGTCCTCCACGCCTGCCTCCCTACGGTGCAATATCCGACTTCCCGGCCGCGGCATTGGCGTGCCGAGGCTACCGCAGGTTATGCGGCTTGATCTGCTCCGTCTAGCCTAAGGTTATGAAAAAATGCTATAATTTTACTTTTGTCGCGTGGTTTAGCGGCCGTTGCGAGCGGCGCCTCCGATTGCGCGGGGGGTGCTGCGGGCGGGTCGCATCGAATTGCGGTTTATCCTCCATTTAGACGGCGTGCTGTCGAGCAGGTTCGCCATCAGGGGCACGTTTGCGGCTTAAAGGATAGGCTTGCCAATCTCTAGCCTCCCCGAAGTGCCGGTGACAGGTGGGTGACAGGTTTGGCTGCTAGGCGTATGGTCACATCGTTCCGTGGAGGCGGGGCAGATGGGACATGGGAGGAGCAGGCCAAGCCTGAAGCGGTTGTATCCGCAGTGAGCAAACCTGCGTTCTCCCCACAGATCAGTTGAAAGCGGCAAGAGCCGCATTGATGGTGGAGGACTATCTTGAAACACATTTTCCTGGCTACTTTTCTCGCTGGCGCATTGGCTCTTCCGGCCGCCGCTGCCGACTACACGATCATCGCTCCGGCAGCGCCTGGCGGCGGCTGGGACCAGACCGCTCGCTCGCTGCAGGCGGTCCTGCAGTCTGAAGGCATTTCCGGCAATGTTCAGGTCGTGAACGTCCCCGGCGCCGGCGGCACCATCGGTCTCGCCCAGTTCGCCAGCCAGCAGAACGCTAACCCGAATGCCCTTATCGTCGGTGGCTATGTCATGGTCGGCGCCATCCTGACGAACCAGTCGCCGGTCACCCTCGCCGACGTCACGCCGATCGCACGCCTCACCGGTGAATATGAGGCCATCGTCGTTCCGGCCAATTCCGAGATCCAGAACATCGGCCAGCTGGTCGAGAAGCTGAAGGCGGATCCGGGCTCCGTTTCCTGGGCCGGTGGTTCTGCCGGTGGCACCGACCATATTGGTGCTGGTCTCATTGCCAAGGCTGCCGGCGTCGATCCGACGAAGATCAACTACATCGCCTATTCGGGCGGCGGTGAAGCGCTTGCTGCCATCCTCGGCGGCCAGGTCACCGTCGGCATTTCCAGCTACGGCGAATTCCAGGCCCAGGTTGCTGCCGGCACCCTGCGTCTGCTCGCTGTTTCCAGCGCCGAGCGTATCGAAGGTGCGGATGCCCCGACGCTCAAGGAAAGCGGTCTCGATGTCGTGCTGCAGAACTGGCGTATGGTGGCTGCCGCTCCGGGCCTGACCGACGAACAGAAGGCGGCCGTCACGGCGGATGTCGAGAAGCTTGCGAAGTCGGCTGGCTGGCAGGAAACGCTGAAGACCAAGAACTGGCAGGACACCTACCTTGTCGGCGCTGCCTTTGAAGAGCAGCTCGCCAAGGACATTGCTGCCACTGAAGCGATCCTCAAAGACATCGGTCTGGTGAAATGAGCATGGAAGAGCGTTCTTCCGAGCAACGCACGCGCCGCCCTGATTGGGCGGCGCTGGCCATCGCGGTGGTCATGTTCGCGATCGCCGGCCTGATCTTCTACGATGTCGCTCGTCTGCAGGGTGGCAATCTCTATTCCGGGATTGGTCCCGCAACCGTGCCGAAGGGGATCGCTATCGGTCTGATCGGACTTGCCATCTGGACGGTCTTTGCCGCCTTGCGTCGGGATTTCCCAGAGCGCGAGCACCAGGAGCTTCCGCCGGTCTTGTTCATCGTCGCGGGTCTCGCCGCGCAGATGCTGCTCCTGAAGACTGTCGGATTTTCGATTGCGACCGGTGTCCTGTTTGCCTTGACGGCCGCAGGGTTCGGCAAGAAGAAATTCTGGATCTCGCTGCCTGCGGGCGTCGCGCTCTCCTTCGTCGTGTGGATCGTTTTCGCGCGCTTCCTGCAACTGTCCTTGCCAGCCGGCCCACTCGAACGGCTGTTCTTCTGAGGGGAACCCCGTGAATACGTTTGATTTCCTTCTCCAGGGTCTGGCGATTGCCGCCCAGCCCATCAACCTTTTTTATGCGCTGATCGGTGTCACGCTCGGGACCCTTGTCGGCGTACTGCCGGGCATCGGCCCGGCGCTGACCGTCGCGCTCCTGCTGCCCGTGACGTATCAGCTCGATCCTGCGGGCTCGCTGATCATGTTTGCCGGCATCTATTACGGCGGCATGTATGGCGGCTCGACCACGTCGATCCTGCTCAATACGCCCGGCGAAAGCGCCTCCATCGTCACCGCGCTGGAAGGTAACAAGATGGCCCGCGCTGGCCGTGGCGGCCCGGCACTTGCGACGGCCGCCATCGGGTCCTTCGTCGCCGGCTTGCTGGCCACGATCTCTCTCGCCTTCATCGCCCCCTTTGTCGTCAAATTCGCCCTGTCTTTCGGGCCGCGTGAATACTTCGCGCTGATGGTGCTGGCCTTTGTCACGGTGTCCGCTGCCTTCGGCGATTCCACGTTGCGCGGGCTGACGGCGCTTTTTGTCGGTCTTGCCTTCTCGATCGTTGGTATCGACCAACTCACGGGTCAGACTCGTCTGAGCTTCGGTGTTCCGGATCTTCTCGACGGTCTTGAAGTGACGACGCTCGCGGTTGCGATGTTTGCCATCGGGGAGACGCTCTATGTCGCCGCGCAAGGCGCCCGGGCTCCCGAGAAGGTCGAGGCAGTGCGTGGTTCGCTCTGGATGAACAAGTCTGACTGGAAGCGCTCCTGGAAGCCCTGGCTGCGGGGCACGGCGATCGGCTTCCCGATCGGTGCCATGCCGGCGGGCGGTGCCGATGTATCGAGCTTCCTGTCCTATTCCGCGGAAAAAAGCTTCTCCAAGCATCCCGAGGAATTCGGCCATGGTGCGATCGAGGGTGTCGCGGGACCGGAAGCTGCCAACAATGCTTCGGCCGCCGGTACGCTCGTTCCCCTGCTGACACTCGGTCTGCCGACGACGGCGACGGCTGCGATCATGCTTGCAGGCTTCCAGCAGTTCGGCCTCCAGCCTGGACCCTTGCTTTTCGCCACCAATCCGCAGCTCGTGTGGGGCCTGATTGCCTCGCTGTTGATCGCCAACTTCATGCTTCTGGTGCTGAACCTGCCACTGATCGGTCTCTGGGTGCGCCTGCTGACCATTCCGAAGCCGTGGCTCTATTCGGGGATCCTAGTCTTTGCGACCCTCGGGACGATCGGTGCCAATCCGTCTGTGTTCGAGCTCGGACTGCTGCTCACCTTCGGCGTGCTCGGCTATATCATGCGTGTCTTCGGTTATCCGATCGCACCTGTCATCGTCGGTCTGATCCTTGGGCCCATGGCCGAGCAGCAGCTTCGCCGTGCTCTGTCGATCAGCCAGGGGGACCCGACGGTCCTCGTCACCTCTCCGATTGCGGCCGTGCTGCTGATCCTTGCAGCGGTTGCACTCTTCGTGCCGTTGATCCTTCGGGCGCGCGGCAAGGGCCAGATCCTGGCTCAGGTTGCGGGCAGCGAGGACTGAGCAGTATGGCCATCCGCCGATGCAGGGTCTCGTTAACGTGCCCTGCATCGGCTGCATGGCTGGCGTGAGTTTCCATCCATTGTGCTTTTACCGCCGGAGGCCCATCTTCTGCTTGCAAACAAAGAAAGCGAGCAAAGAAATGTCTAGCCTCCGCAAGTCCATCCAGCAGGGTTTCCTCGGTCGTGCGATCGCCGTCATGGGCGCAGCAAGCTCCGCAGCGGCCGCTGTCGAAGGACACCGTCGTCCGAAGGATCATCACCTGAAGGCCCTCGGCATCAACCCGGCTGATTTCCCGCGTTACTAATCCCGAAAGGGAAGACTGCCGGGCGCTCGTCGGAGCGCCCTCCGATACGATTGAACGGGCCGCGAGGCCCGTTTTGCGTTTGGTTTCTTCAGTGGCGGCAGCCGTTGGCGGCGCCATGTTATCGACTTATGTGTTCAGCCGATCGCTTGCTGCACTCAACGCGATGCTTACGCCACCCGGCAGCCACTGGAAATCGATGCTGCCGCCCAGTTGATGTGTCGCGCTCGTGCGCGCGAGCTTGCTGCCAAAACCTTCCAGCGTCGGCGCTGTAATCTGAGATTGAGATCGTGCGACCATTTCCCGCCATTGCAGATTGAACGAGGATCCGTCCATGTGCCATGTCACATCAAGGCGACCATCGGCATCGCGGAACGGCCCGTATTTCGCAGCATTTGTGGCAAGCTCGTGGAATATCAGGGCGAAGCTTGTCGAAGCATGGGGGCCGATCTGCAGATCTGGTCCGGCAAGGGAAAGCTGGGCTGCCCGATCGGCAAGGTGCGGCGAAAGGATTTCTTCGATCAACAAGCGGAAAGGCACTGTCTCGCCTTGGTGAGAACCTGAGCTGATGGCGGGCTGGATGAGTTGGTGAGCCTTTGACAGAGCCCGAAGGCGGCCATGCAGGGCCTCGGCCATCGCCGCAACCGATGGCGAGGAGCGGGCCGTCATCGTGATCATGCCGGCGGTGATGGCGAACAGGTTCTTCACGCGGTGATTGAGTTCACGCAGCAGAAGCTGGCGCTCTTCCTCGGCCACCTTGAGGTCATGGATGTCGGTGCAGGTTCCGTACCAGCGGGTGATCTTGCCGCTTTCGTCCCGCACGCACTGGGCACGTCCGATCACCCAGCGATAATCACCGGAACGATGATGATGCAGTCGATACTCAACGTGGTAGGGCTCGCCGGTCGCCAGGCTGTGCTGCCATCGCCTCCAAGTCTCCGCCCGGTCCTCCGGGTGGAAAACCTTGTCCCATTCCGCGCCGTCGGTCCGCCCTGCCGGCACGCCGGTGTATTCGTACCAACGCTGGTTGAAGTAGTCATGGTAGCCGTCCGGCCTCGTGGACCAGATCATCTGGTCGATCGAGTTGACGATGGCCTCGAAGCGCTGCTCGCTTTCCCTCAGGGCCACCATGGCGATGGCGGCTTCCGTCACATCAGAGGCTTGGACGAATATCCCTACCCTTCCGCCGGTGGCGTCCGTAATCGGCTGGAAGACGAAGTCAACGTGGCGCATCTGACGCTCGCCACTCGGTAGCACGAACTCCACCGGGACTGCCTTGCCCTGATAGGGCTCGCCGTTTGAATAGACACGATCCAAGAGATCGACAAAACCCTGTGTCTGGATTTCGGGCAGTGCCTCCGAAACGGGTTTCCCAACGAGCTCGGTCCGCTGCACCAGGGCCTCGTAAGCCGGGTTCACAAGTTTGAAGACATGCGATGGACCTTCGAGAATGGCGATCGCCGCTGGTGCCTGTGCGAAGAGGCGGCCCAGACGCGCGATCTCCTCCTGCGCCTGGCGTTTTGCCAACACGGCTGCGGTCGTTTCGTTTCCCTGGTTGAAGATTCCAACAATTTCACCGTGTTCGTCACGGATGCTCGTCAGACTGTAATTCCAATAGCTTTCGATCGGGACGCCATTGCGCTCCATCATCAGGAGTTGATCGTAGGTCGAGATCCCCTTGCCGGTCTTCATCACTTCGAGGAATTGTGGTCCGACCACATCCCAAATATCCGACCATACCTCTGCCGCCGGTCTGCCGAGAGCCCAGGGATGGCGGCCGGCGGGAATGGGAGCCCAGCTGTCATTATACAGGAGGCGCAATTCAGGTCCCCAGTAGATCGCCGTGGGGAATGTGGAGTTGAGGCAGATGGAGAGTGCGGAACGCAGGACAGCCGGCCACGTTTCCAATGGACCCAGGCCGTCGGACCAATCGCGATTGCGGATCAACTCCGCCATCTCGCCGCCATTTTTCAAAAAGCCGGGGGTGGCGTTTCGTTGCTCGTCGGTGGACATCAAGTTCCTGCTGCGTAGAGCTGCACTTTCGGCTTTCATAAATGAGATAGGGCAAATACAGGGCCAAGTCCATTCCGTATTGTTGCATGGCTTGATGGCGTCCCATTTTGCATTCAGATAGGAAATCCAAGTAGAAAACTTGATGCAGGCATGGAACTTTTCTCGTGCGGCATCATTTTACGGGCGGCCTGATTCAGGACAGTGTGTGAATGACCGAACCAAAATCTTCGCGACGGGGCGCCCAGGATGCCGGCGACCGGCTTCTTGCTTCGCATCTGGCGGAAGATCCCTTCCCCGCAGCCTTCAAGGCAACGCGGATGCCGATGCTGATCACCGATCCGCGGCAGGCAGACAATCCGATCATCTTCTGCAATCAGGCCTTCATGACGTTGACGGGTTATTCCGCCGACGAACTTATCGGACGCAATTGCCGATTGTTGCAGGGTCCCAATACCGATCCCGACGCTGTGAGCCGACTGCGCGACGCGGTCGCGGCGGCGGAGGATGTAGCGCTGGATATCCTCAATTATCGCAAGGATGGCACGCCGTTCTGGAACGCCCTCTTTGTCAGTCCGGTTCGTAATGCCGATGGCGACGTGATCTACTTTTTCGCCTCACAGCTCGACTTCACCACGATCAAGAGCAAGGAACTCGAACTCGCCGAGGCTCGCAATTCGGCTGAGGAGGAGGTCGCACGCCGGACGCATGATCTCTCCGAGGCGCTGAAGGCAAAGACGATTTTGGTCCACGAAGTGGATCATCGTGTGAAGAACAACCTGCTCACCATTGCTTCCATCGTAAAGCTGCAGGCGCGCATGTCGGACAACGATGTGGTCAAGCAAACGCTGTTTTCGGTGCTCAACCGGGTCGAGGCTCTCAGTACGGTCCAACGCAAGCTTTTCACCAGCAGCGACCTTGGGAGGTTCGACGTTTCGGATTTTGCCAAGGACCTGATCGAGGATCTGGTCGGCGCGATCAAGCGCGACGACATACGCGTGAGCACCGATCTCTCTCCTGTGCTGGTCCCAGCCGTCAAGGCTTCCCCACTCGCCCTGATCATCAACGAGCTGGTACTGGATGCTGCCCGGCGAGGATTGAGCGATGGCGGCGGGGAGATTCATCTTCAAGTGAAGCGCACGAACGGGCATTTCATCATTCGCGTCACCGATACGACGACACCTGTTGACGTCAACCCGGATGACGAGGCCTTCGGAAAATTGATGCTGGATACATGTGCCAGACAATTGGGTGCTGAAATCCGCCGTGAGGTGAATGGCCATCGTACCGATGTGCTGGTGACAATGTTGGTTGAAGAGAAAAAGGACACGGACAGTTGAATATCATGATCGTCGAAGATGAGGCGTTGCTGGCCCTTGAGCTGGAACTCGAGGTGGAGTCGGCCGGGCATGTCGTTATCGGGACGGCAGCTTCTCGCAAGGCGGCATTCGACATCATCGACGAGACTGGTCCGGACTTCGCCTTCGTGGACGTGCACCTCAGTGATGGTCCCTCGGGAATCGATATCGGACGGCGGCTCGCCGAGCGCAGCATTCCCTTTGTATTCGTTACGGGCAATGTGAAGCGGATCCCGGAAGATTTCGTCGGAGCGATCGGTGCGATCGAGAAGCCATATACGATGAACGGCCTTCAGAATGCGTTGAACTATATCGCCGCCACTGTCGCGGGCAGGGACTCGGCAACGCCGCCCCCAGGTCTCATTCTGCCCGAGCGCGTGTCAGCGTCCTAAAGTCAGAAGGATACCAATTCGCACTGACGACGTGGGCCGCCCCCATACGGCTGGTAAGAATTGTCTTCCATACGGTAGGAGCGATAGCGGTCCATGCAGGCCTCCGCATGACCACGGAGTGAGCGTCCACGTAAGTGGGCTCGTCGCTTGCTGCAATCACCTCGCCCTCGTCGCCTTCCCACTGCGGGGCCAAGCCGGTCAGGTAGGGCGATACACAGTCGCGAACCTCTCCGCTGAAGGTGAGATAGGTGTTGGAGGCGACGTCGTAGGAACGATAGCGCGACCCGCACCAGGAGACGTGCTGAGCCGGCATCATGCTTTCGCTCATATCTGTAGGCAGGTCCGAGACGGCGCTCGTGGCAACGAGATCAATTCCGCCGACCGTTGTATCCGTCACCGGCGCGATAGAGGCAATGTTTTCAGCCGGCTCGGGGTCCGTCATCACCACATTGCTCGCATAGCGCGGCGGCAAGCGCTCGAGATCCTGTTGGTCGCGATTAACCCTCACCGGCTCCGAAGTCCAGAGATCGGCGATGTCGAGGCCGGTGAAATGGTGCTGCTCTTCCTTTGGCGAAAGGGCTGCCGAAGCCACCACCACGCCGCCGATCACCATGCCGACCGAGAGGGCCGAAGCTGCAAGCAGTTCCAGAACGGGTTTCATCGGGATCTTCCTCTGTCATGTGTTGACAGGAGAATGAAAATCTCCGCAGGCGGTTCCCTCTGAAACTGCTTCCACGCTTGATTTTATAGATCTTTTGGTAAACGCGCCGTCAGTGGTTATGCCGCGGTGGTGTCTTCGAGATCTGCCTGAAATTCTCCGCGTCGCGAATAGTGGCGCCGTCGGCAAGTTGGGTGACTGTCTGTCGATAGAGCCTCTGCCACGGGGTTGCGTCGGCGGGGACCTTCGGGATCCCTTCGGACTTTCTGCGTGCGATCTCGGCTTCATCGACGAGCATGTCGCAGAGCCCCTTGTTGAGGTCGATGCGGATGATGTCACCGGTTCGCACCCAAGCGAGACCGCCGCCGGCGGCACTTTCGGGCGAGGCGTTGAGGATGGATGGGCTGTCGGCCGTGCCCGACTGACGACCGTCGCCGATCGTGGGAAGGCTCAGGATGCCGCGCTTGATCAGATGATCCGGCGGCTGCATGTTGACCACTTCGGCCGATCCGGGCCAGCCGAGTGGGCCGGCGCCACGGATCACCAGCACGCAGTTCTCGTCGATGTCGAGACCGGGGTCATTGATCCGGCTGTGGTAGTCCTCGGAACCGTCGAAAACGATCGCGCGCCCCTCGAATATGCCCTCGCGGCCCTTTTCCTGAAGATAACGCAGGCGAAAACCTTCCGAGATCACGCTCGTCTTCATGATGGCGAAATCGAAGAGATTGCCCTTCAGGACGATGAAGCCCGCACGTTCGCGCATGGGCTCGGCGTAGGGTTTGATCACCTCGCGATCGGTCGCTTCCTTGCCTTCCAGGTTTTCGGTCATGGTTCGACCGGTGACCGTGCGACAGCTCCCGTCGATCTTGCCGGCCTGCATCAGTTCCCACATGATCGCCGGTACGCCGCCGGCCCGGTGGAACCGTTCGCCGAGATAGGCGCCGGCGGGCTGGACATTGGCCAGAAGCGGGATGTCGTAGCCGTGAACCTGCCAATCCTCGGGCAGCAGCTCTACGCCCGCGTGTTTTGCCATGGCCATCAGGTGGGGTTGGGCATTGGTCGAGCCGCCGATCGCCGAGTTGACACGGATGGCGTTGAGAAAAGCCTCTCGTGTCAGGATGTCCGAGGGGCGAACATCCTCCAGGACCAGTTCCACTGCCCGTCGGCCGGTGCGGTAAGCCATCTGGCCACGTTCGCGGTAAGCGGCAGGGATGGCGGCGCAACCGGTCAGCGACATGCCGAGTGCCTCCGCGATCGCGTTCATGGTCGAGGCCGTGCCCATGGTGTTGCAATGGCCGACGGAGGGGGCCGAATCGAGGGCGCGTTCGAGAAACTCTTCGCGGGTGATTTCACCGGCAGCATATTTGCGCCTGGAGCGCCAGATGACGGTGCCGGATCCGACCAATTCGCCGTCGTGCCAGCCGTCCAGCATGGGGCCACCTGACAGGACGATTGCGGGCAGATCCACGGTCGAGGCGGCCATCAGGGCAGACGGCGTGGTCTTGTCGCAACCCGTGGTCAGGACGACGCCGTCGAAGGGGTAGCCATACAGAAGTTCGACAAGGCCGAGATAGGCGAGGTTGCGGTCGAGTGCTGCGGTCGGACGCTTGCAATTTTCGAACAGGGGATGCGAGGGGAACTCGATCGGGATGCCACCTGCATCCCGAATGCCGTCGCGCACGCGCTTGGCGAGATCCAGGTGGTGACGGTTGCAGGGATTGATGTCGGACCCGGATTGGGCAATGCCTATGATCGGCTTGCCTGAGCGCAGTTCTTCCGGCGTGGTGCCATAATTCATGAAGCGCTCTAGATAGAGTGCTGTCATGTCGAGATGGTCAGGGTTGTCGAACCAGTCCTGCGAGCGCAGCCGGCGTTTCGGCTTTTCAGTGTCAGTCATCGGCGGCACCTTTGCGGTGATTGTTCTGTTCAAGGTGGAGAAGAAGCGCGCTGTGGTCCAGTTCGCCGTTTCCGTCGGCCACGAATGCCTCGAAAGCCTGCCGGATATCGACGGTCAGTGGCAGCGTCAGGTCGAATGCCTCGGCCATGGCCGCAACCGCATTCAGATCCTTCAATTGCAGGCGGGATGGGCCGCCCGGCTCGAAACGCCTGTCCACCATGCGCAGGCCGTGTAGCTCAAGAATCCGGCTTTCGGCAAAGCCGCCACGGATCGCTTCGCGGAATTTCTCCCGGGATGCACCGCCGGCCTCGACCAGCATCATGGCTTCCGCAACTGCGCCGATGGTGATGGCGACGATCTGCTGGTTGGCGAGCTTGCAGATCTGACCTGCGCCCGAAGGGCCGACATGTGTGACGCGGCCGAGTGGTGCAAAGACCTCGGTCAGGCCGGCAATGATCTCGGCTTCGCCGCCCGCCATGATCGCGAGCGTTCCTGCCTCGGCGCCGACGACGCCGCCGGAGACGGGCGCGTCGATGTGGGCGATCCCTCGATCGGCCAGTCTTGATGCATGGTCCTTCGCGATAGGGGGGGCGATGGACGAGGTGTCGACGACGACTGCGCCCTGTTTCACGGCTTCGGCAACACCTTGCGCGAACAGCACGTCTGTCACCGCTGCACCGTCCGAGAGCATGGTGAAGACGATGTCGGCGCCTTCCACGGCCTCGGCCGGGCTCGCTGCGACCGTGGCGCCGAAGGATGCCAGGCCTTCTGCCTTGCGCCAGTCACGGTTCCAGACGGTCACCGGAAAGCCGGCGCCGAGCAAACGTTTCGCCATCGGGGCGCCCATCAACCCCGTGCCGAGAAACGCTATCTGTCGAGTTGCTCCTGCGGTCACAGGCTTCCTCCCAGCTCGTCCTCGATGTGAACGCGAATGATCTCGTCGAAGGAGCTTTCCGCCGTGAAGCCGAGTGCGCGCGCACGGGTCGCTTCGAAACCGGGCGCCCAGCCGGCGCAGATGCGCATGATCATCTCGTCCGGCTCATGGCGGATAAGCTTGACGGCTTTCTCCCCGGCCACGCGACGCAAGGCTTCGATCTGTTCGCCCACCGTGGCACTCAGTCCCGGCATGGAGAGATTGCGTCGGGGGCCGACCTTCTCCAAGTCGATCGTGGCGCCATGGATCAGGAAGCCCACGGCCGAACGCGGTGACGCGTGCCAGTGGCGCACGTCTTCGCCGACCGGAAGGATGGCTTCCTGGCCGACGAGAGGCTCCCGCAAAATGTTGGAAAAGAAGCCGGACGCCGCCTTGTTGGGTTTGCCCGGGCGAATGCAGACGGTGGGCAGTCGGATGCCGATGCCGTCGAAATAGCCCTTGCGGGAATAGTCCGACAACAGAAGTTCGCAGATGGCCTTCTGCGTGCCGTAGCTGGTCAGCGGCGTCGTGTGGAAATCGTCCGGGATCGGATAGGGCAGGGGCGCGCCGACCACCGCGATCGAAGAAGTGAAGACGAGCCGCGGTCGGTAGCCATCGGCCAGATGGGCGAGGCGGATCGCTTCGAACAGGTGACGGGTCCCGTCGAGATTGATGCGGTAGCCCTTCTCGAAATCCAGTTCCGCTTCGCCGGATACGATAGCGGCAAGGTGGAAGATAACGTCGGGGCGCGAGGCGATCAGCGTTTCGGCAGATCCTGGGTCGGAGAGATCGAGCGTTTGAAGCGACACCTTGCCGGTGAATGCGGTCGGCGCTTCAGGCGTTACCACATCGACGAGCGTCATGGCTTCGACTTTCCTGCCGTCCAGGGTGCGGTCCCTGGTGAGACGTTCTGCAAGCTTGCGCCCGACCATGCCGGCCGCGCCAATGATCAGCACATGCATATTCCGATTCCTCCCTCGGCATTCATCCGCCTCGCCGCACTATCAGACAAGGTCGGAAAATCAAAAAATCAATTGTAAGGTTGTCTGATAACCTTATATCATCTGCTTGGAAACCCAAATTTTGGATGTCAACCCGGTCTCGGGATGGCGAGGAGTGCGAGCAATGGATGCTGCAATTGGCCTGAACAGTGGTGGCGCCGGCGGAAGCGAACCGGCGGCGGCTCTAAGGAAAGCGCTGGGAGGCGACCTCGTCCTGAGCGGCGCAGACATCGAGCGCTACTGCCGCGACTGGCACGGCGACGTGACGAGTGGCGCACTTGCCGTCGTGCGTCCGCGAACGACAGCCGAGGTTTCTGCCGCCGTCCTCGCGATCCGCGCCCTCGGTCTTTCGATCGTTCCGCAAGGGGGGAATACCGGGCTCGTGCTCGGCTGCACGCCCGACGATCCGGATCGCCAGGTGATTGTCAGCCTGGAACGCATGACGGCCGTACGGCGGATCGATGCGGATGATTTTTCCGCGGTGGTCGAGGCCGGGGTCATCCTTTCCGACTTCAAGGATCAGGTCGAGGCGGCCGGGCTCTATTTTCCGCTTGCTTTGGGCGCGCAGGGGTCATGTCGGATCGGTGGCAATGTTTCGACCAATGCTGGCGGCATCAACGTGCTGCGCTATGGGATGACACGCGAATTGGTGCTCGGCCTTGAGGTGGTGTTGCCTGATGGATCGATCTTCGACGGACTGTCGACGCTGAGGAAAGACAATCGCGGCGTCGATCTCAAGCAATTGTTCATTGGAGCCGAGGGGACGCTGGGGATCGTCACGGCCGTTTCCGTTAAACTCATGCCGCCGGCCGAGAAGGTTGCAACCGCTCTCCTCGGTCTGGCTGCGCTGCCGGATGCAATCGAACTCTATCGTCGGGCGCGGCGTGACTGCTGCGACCTGATGTCCGCCTTCGAGTTCATGCCCCCGGTCGCCTTCACTCTGGCGCAGGAGGCGATCCCCGATCTTGCGATGCCTATGAGCGCCGACTACCCGGCCTATGTGCTGATGGAGATCTCTGGTTCGGGTCTCGTCGATATCGACGACCTCATGCAGCGTTTCCTGGAGGGCGTGATGGAGGACGGTCTGGTGCTGGACGGCGTGATCGCTGCCTCGCGAAGCCAGGCGAAAAACCTCTGGCTGTTCCGGGAGGGCATGAATGAAGGGCAAGCGAAACGGGGTACCCATCTGCGAACGGATGTCTCCGTGCCCCTGTCGAGTCTCGCGGCGTTCGTCGAAGCGGCAGAGGCTGCGGTCATGGCGCGTCTCCCGGATTGCACCTGCGTCTCCTATGGTCATGTGGGCGACGGCAACGTGCATCTCAATGTCCTGCCCCCCGGAGGTCTCGCGGCCGACGAGGTACGGGAGCGCATCTATGCGGCGAAAGGCGTGATCAATGCGGTGCTCGACGATTTCGGAGGGTCGATCAGCGCGGAACACGGGATTGGGCGGCTGAAGAAGGCCGACTTCCTTTCTCGTTTGCCTTTTGTCCAGCGACAGTTGCTGACGGCTATCAAGCGGGCCATCGACCCTGACTGGATCATGAACCCGGGTTGCCAATTGAATTCCGATGCAGATTCGTGAAATACCGGAGCAGTGGCAAGGAGACGAGCAGGTATGGCGATCGACCTCGGGCAGATCAACTTCGGACAAATAAGGCGCAGTGAGCACCTGCCTGCTCGCATCGCCGCCCAATTGGCCGATGAGATCAGCCAGGGACGGCTCAAGCCCGGTGAACGTCTGCCGACCGAACATGTTCTCGCCAAGACGCTTGCCGTCAGTCGCTCGGTCGTCCGCGAAGCGATCGCGCAATTGCGCAACGAAGGCCTCGTCGAGACCCGCCAGGGCGTGGGTGCCTTCGTCTGCGAACCCTCCGCCCGGCCAATCCGGATCAAGGATGGCGAGCTTTCGACGCCTCAGAGCTTTCGCGCACTTTTTCAGCTGCGCGTGCCGCTCGAAATAGAGGCGGCCGGACTCGCAGCGGTCCACCACACGCCTGGTGATCTCGCCAAGATCGACGATGCCCTGTCGCATATGACCGGTGCTGCCAAGTGGACGGAGCAGGGGATCGTCGCCGATCTCGCCTTCCACAGAGCGGTCGCCGAGGCGACCCACAACGAATACTTCGCGCTTTTCATCGGCTTCATCGCCGAGCGCATCAGCCTTGCGATCAACGCGGCCCGCTCCCGAGCCGTTCTCGAAGAGATTGTGGAAGTGACTATCGCGGAGCATGTGCGGCTGCGGGATGCGGTAGCTGGCCGCGATGCGGTCGAGGCACGTGAGGCCATGCGCGCCCATTTGCACGGGGCTGCGAGCCGTATCGACCTCAGTCTCGAGCAATTCTGACAGCCGAGCTGCCACGCGGTTTGTCCACAAGGCGGTGATACGGGGTAGACAGCCTGAAATTCTGACCGTAAGAATGCGCATCGAGAGTTGTCAGACATCCTGACAATAGGGCAAGGCGACGAAGGTCCCGGCCCAAGGACAGGGAGGAGGTCCGTCTTGCAGCCTGGAGAACGCCTGGAATCCGCTTACATCTTGCCGGAGGACGCATCGGAAGCGCTGCTTGTCGGTCGCGTCTGGTCCAATGCCGCTGGCGGCCCATGCGTGGTTCTCGTTCGCAACGGTGAGGTGCTCGACCTGACGGCGGTTGCGACGACGGCTTCCGGCCTTTTTGAGATCGAAGATCTGGCGGAGCGTCTGTCATCGAAAAGCGACCTTCCGGTCCTCGGTACTCTCGACAGTTTTCTTTCCGGTGAGGCGGGGCGCCTGCTCGCGCCGATCGACCTGCAGGCCGTCAAGGCTGCGGGCGTGACCTTTGCCGACAGCATGCTGGAGCGGGTGATCGAAGAACAGGCCAAGGGCGATGCCGCCCGCGCTCAGGCCATTCGCGAGAAGCTGGCGCCGGTGCTGGGCGACAGTCTCCGGGGGCTTGTTGCAGGCTCGGAACAGGCTGCGAAGGTGAAGGCGTTGCTCCAGGACATGGGTCTCTGGTCGCAGTACCTCGAAGTGGGGATCGGGCCGGACGCCGAGATCTTTACCAAGGCGCAGCCCATGTCCTCGGTGACCTGTGGCGATACCGTCGGCATTCACCCCATTTCTCATTGGAACAATCCCGAGCCCGAAATCGTTCTTGCAGTTCGTTCTGACGGCAAGATCATCGGCGCGACGCTCGGCAACGACGTCAATCTACGGGACGTCGAAGGACGTTCGGCATTGCTCCTCGGCAAGGCAAAGGACAACAACGCGTCCTGCTCGGTCGGGCCTTTCATCAGGCTCTTCCATGGCAGCTTCACCATGGACGTGTTGCGGACGGTGCGCGTTTCACTGCTGGTCAAGGGCGAGGACGGCTTCGAGATGACGGGGGAAAGTCCGATGGAGGCTATCAGCCGCACGCCGGAAGACCTGGCTTCCCAATTGCGCAATCGAAATCATCAATATCCCGACGGTGCTGTTCTGTTTCTCGGAACGATGTTCGCTCCGGTCAAAGATCGGCGTGGTGCCGGTCTCGGTTTCACCCATGAGGTGGGGGACCGCGTCGAGATTGCGACCTCTAAGCTTGGACGTCTCGTCAACTGGGTCGACCGCACGGATGCCTGCGCCGAATGGACTTTCGGGACGCGTGCTCTCTTTGAAAACCTGGCCGCACGCGGCCTGTTGGGAAAGGCCTGACAGCATGGCGAAGGCAATCGCGCTCTTCTATCGATTTCTGGACCTGCTCCTGATCCTGCTGCTGAGCGGGATGGCGATCATGGTCTTCGTCAATGTCGTGATGCGATATGCGTTCAATTCGGGCCTGACGGTCTCGGATGAAATGGCCCGTTACTTCTTCGTCTGGCTGACCTTCATCGGCGCTGTGGTCGGCTTTCGTGAACACGGGCATCTCGGTGTCGAATCCCTCGTTGCCATGTTCGGAAAGCGTGGACGTGTCATCTGTATGGTGCTCAGCAATCTTCTCGTTCTGGGTGTCTCGCTGCTGTTTTTCTGGGGAACCTGGAAGCAGTTGCCGATCAATGCCAGCATGAGTGCGCCCGTGACCGGGCTTTCCATGGGCTGGGTTTACGGGATCGGTTTCTTTACCGGCGGCATGTGCGCGCTGATCGCCCTAGAACGTCTGTTACGCCTTGTGACCGGACGGGTCACTGACGAAGAGATCGCCGCGTTTGCTGGTGAGCATCTCAGCATCGAAAAGCTGGTGGAGCGCGCCTGATGACCCTTGTTGTCTTCATCGTCTCCCTGCTCGGCTCCATGGCGATTGGCGTGCCGGTAGCGTTTTCGCTGATGTTCTGCGGTGTTGCCCTCATGTGGTACATGGGCATGTTCAACAGCCAGATCATTGCCCAGAACATGATTGCGGGTGCTGACACATTTACATTGCTGGCGATCCCCTTCTTCGTTCTGGCCGGCGAACTGATGAACTCCGGCGGCCTTTCGAAGCGGATTATCGAGTTCGCGATTGCCTGTGTCGGGCATATCAGAGGCGGTCTCGGCATTGTCGCCATCATGGCGGCCGTCATCATGGCCAGCATCTCCGGTTCCGCCGCTGCCGATACGGCAGCGCTTGCCGCTATCCTCATTCCGATGATGGCCAAGGCCGGGTACAATGTGCCGCGTTCCGCCGGCCTCATCGCATCCGGCGGTATCATCGCACCGGTCATTCCGCCGTCGATGGCATTCATCGTCTTTGGCGTTGCCGCAAATGTCTCGATTACACAGCTATTCATGGCCGGGATCGTTCCCGGTATTCTGATGGGTCTCTCGCTTGTCGTCGCATGGCAGATCGTGGTTCGTAAAGACAACGTCCTGCCCTTGCCCAAGGCCCCGGCGAAGGAACGGCTGCGCGTGACCGGGCGTGCTGCCTGGGCACTCGGCATGCCTGTCATCATTCTCGGCGGCATCAAGGCTGGCGTGGTCACGCCTACGGAGGCAGCTGTCATTGCTGCGGCTTATGCCATGTTCGTGGGCATGGTGATCTATCGCGAGCTGAAACCGAGGGATTTGCCGCAGGTTATCCTGCAAGCGGCCAAGACAACCTCGATCATCATGTTCCTGGTCTGCGCCGCACTCGTGTCCGCCTGGCTGATTACCGCGGCCAATATTCCCGGCGAAATCACGGCTTATATCGAGCCACTGATCGATCGCCCGATATTGCTGATGTTCGTCATCATGCTGCTGGTGCTCGTGGTCGGAACGGCACTGGACCTCACGCCAACCATCCTGATCCTGACGCCCGTGCTGATGCCGATCATCAAGCAGGCAGGCATCGACCCGGTCTATTTCGGCGTCATGTTCATCATGAACTGCTGCATCGGCCTGATCACCCCGCCCGTCGGTGTCGTCCTCAACGTCGTCAGTGGCGTCGGACGCGTGCCTCTCGGGAAGGTGATTACGGGCGTTACGCCATTCCTGCTGGCACAGGTTCTAGTGCTCTTCTTACTCGTGTTGTTCCCAGACATCGTCATCGTGCCGGCTCAATGGCTGCGCTGACGACCATAACTGAACCAACTCATTTCAATCCAAGGGAGGATATATCATGAGGAAAATACTACTCGCTACCACAGCAATGGCATTCGCCGTTTCCGGTGCGGCGCCGGCTTTTGCCGAATTCAACGACCGGACCATTCGTGTGTCCAACGGCATCAACGCCGACCATCCGGTTGGAAATGGCATCGATGCGATGCAGAAATGCCTTGACGAGAAGTCTGGCGGCAAATTGAAGCTTCAGGCGTTCTGGGGCGGCGCTCTCGGCGGCGACCTTCAGGCGACGCAGGCCCTGCGTTCAGGTGTTCAGGAAGCCGTGGTGACGTCGTCATCGCCACTGGTCGGCATCGAACCTGCGCTCGGCGTGTTCGACCTGCCGTTCCTGTTCGGCTCGGCTGACGAAGCCTACAAGGTTCTCGACGGCAAGTTCGGCGACATGATGAGCGAGAAGCTGGCAGCTGTCGGCCTGGTCAATCTCGGCTACTGGGAGAACGGCTTCCGCAACCTCTCGAACTCGGTGCGTCCGGTGACCAAGTGGGAAGACTTCGAGGGGATGAAGGTTCGCGTCATGCAGAACAACATCTTCCTCGATACCTTCCAGAACCTGGGCGCCAATGCGACGCCGATGGCGTTTGGCGAAGTCTTCTCGGCGCTGGAAACCAATACGATCGACGCGCAGGAAAACCCCTATGTGACGATCGATACCTCGAAGTTCTTTGAGGTCCAGAAGTATATCACCGAGACAAACCACGCCTATACGCCGTTCCTCTTCCTCTTCTCCAAGGCGATTTTCGATACCTATACGCCTGAAGAGCAGACTGCCTTGCGTGAATGCGCCACCGTCGGGCGTGACGTCGAACGTTCGGTCATTGCGGACCTCAACAAGAAGTCGCTGGAAAAGATCAAGGCGGCTGGTCTCGAAGTGAACGTGCTTTCGGCCGAAGAGCAGCAGCGCATTCGCGAGAAGTCTGCTGTCGTCTACGAAAAGCACAAGGAAGCGATCGGGCCTGATGTTGTGGACAGCATTCTGGCCGAGCTCGCAGAGATCCGGAAATAACCTCCCTGGTCGTGGCTCTCCTTAAGGGGCCGCACCAGAAGAAGCCCGCAGCGGAACTCCGCTGCGGGCTTTTTACATCTCTATTCGGGAATGGACGGTAGGACCGCGTCCCGTTTCTTCAGCTGCTGTTCCCGGAAGAAGATGAACAGGCCGGAGCCGACGATCAGTGTCGCGCCGACCACCATGGTCAGCCTCGGCACCTCGCCGAAGAAGAAATATCCGAACACGACGGCCCAGAGCAGAAGCGTGTACTGCAATGGAGCGACCGTGGCGGCGTCCGAAATCTTGAGCGCGCGATTGACCAGCATGTGGGCGCTCATTGCGACGATGCCGAGCAGGCCGAGCAGCAACACTTCCGTGCCGGAATTGAGCGGGGCCCAGCCGAAGGGGGCGGCGACCAGACCGACCAAAGCCGCCCCGCCAGTTTGGAAAAGGACCAGGGTCTTGTCGGGCGTGCCTCTCAGGCTGCGTCCGGTGAGCATCATGAAGGCGAAGGCTGCGGTACCGATGATGGAAATCAGGGCCGGTGCCGTGAACATGGCGCTCGAGGGTTCGAGTGTGATCACGACACCGACGAAGCCGACGGCAATCGCGGCCCAGCGCCGCCATCCAACCTTCTCACCCAACAGGAAGGGGGCGGCCGCAGCCACGTAGATGGGCGCTGCCAGCCAATAGGTCATGACGTCCGCAAGCGGCAGATACATGACGGCATAGTAGAAGCAGAACAGTTCCAAGGTAGAGAAAATGACACGCATCAGCTGCAGTCCCGGCCGCTCTGCCTCGACGACCGGCTTGAAGCCCGCCATCCAGAGAAAAGGCGCCAGGACGACAAGTGCGGCGATGCTCCGGAGCAGGATAACCTGCCCTATGCCGTAGTTCGCAACCAGCCACTTGCCCATGGCATCATTCAAGGCGAAGAGCAGCATGCCAAGAAGCATGACCGCCGGACCTGCCAGACCGGCAAATATCCAGGCTCTTTGTCCGCCGTGGTCGTTAGTGCGTATCGTCATCACTCCTCCCGAGTAGATCTTAGGCAACGTGGATTTTGTCATGTTGCCTGACAAATGTGATCCGTTTTGTCCGATCGATCGGTGAATGGCAAGCGAGAAAGCAGGTTCGACCGGTCCGTCCGACGCAGGTGAAACAAAAGAAATTGTATAGTCAAATATTTGAATATACGAGTTAATTGGGGTCGATCGGTGCAAGACCCGAATTGCGAGTACATCGCCTCGCTTTCACCAAAAATGGCCGCGTCCATATTAACCGAAACTTAATCATGCGCTTTGTGAAGTTGGGCGCTTATGTTAGCTATTACCCTAGGGAGGTAGGGGTAATGCTTGTACGTGTCGCGTTTGTAGACGATCATCCGATATTGTTGGAGGGACTCGTCAGTCTATACAAGACCAAAGCCGACCTCGACGTGGTGGCAATGGGTCACACGACCGTTGATGCTTTGAATATTCTTGAAAACCATCATCCCGATGTCATTGTCATGGATCTGAGCATGCCCGGAGATTCCTTCGCGGCGATCGATCTGATCCTGGCTTCCTATCCCGACACAAAAGTTATCGTATTCACCGCCTCCAGTGCCATTCAGCCGGCTGTCGAGCTCATCGAGGCGGGTATCAGTGGCTACGTGTTGAAGGGTGCATCGTCATCGGATCTGCACCACGCCATCATCAGCGCCTATGGTGGAGAGACGTACATCACGCCCGGCTTCGCGACGAAGGTTATCGTATCGATGAAGACCGCGGAGCTTCGGCGCAAGACACAGCAGCCCGAGCGTCTGCACCATCGAGAGGAGCAGATCGTGAGCGGCTTGCTCAAGGGCCTCACCAACCGGGAAATCGGCCTCAGCCTCAACATCAGCGAAAAGACCGTCAAGCACTACATGACGTCATTGATGAGCAAGCTCAGCGTCCGAAACCGGGTCGAGCTCGTTATCGCTGTCAAGAACCGCACATCTCCACGGGATCGTGTCGCGAGCTGAAGCTCTCAGTAGTCATTGCCAAGTGGCAAGCTCGCAATGGCAAATGAGCCGTTTCTGCGCGGGAAATAGCGCATGCGACCGCCGAAACTGCGTATCCTCCGCTTCTGGCTCACCTTGCCAAGGCGGGCCCTCTGCACCTCACGCTTCGACGAAAGGACCGGACGTTGGCCAATATCGACCACGGCCACGAATAGCCGTCCGCGCTTGAAACTGCAGCGTACCATGTGGGTGTTGCTGTGGGCGTGACGATAGCTGTTCATCAGGCCCTCGAGGACAAAGCGATAGAGGCAGATCGACAGATCAGGAATGCGCAGATCCATTCCCACACTTCCGATCAGAGCCGTATCTCGTCCGGTGATCTCAAGGTAGCGCTTGGTCGCCAACTGGAGAGCTTCATCGACGGTTGTGTGTTCGAGTTCCGGCAGCACCAGGCCCGCGGACAGATTGCGCACTTCATCGAGAATGCTGCCCACCAGATCGAGGATCTTGGTCAAGGCGTCCCGGGTGGCGGGAGAGACATCCGGCCGCGGGGTCACCAGATCGCTCAAACGCAATTTCACCAGCGTGAGCAACTGAACAGAGCCATCATGCAGGTCTGCACCAATCTGATCCAGGATGCGTTCGTTCAGCTTGCCAGCTTCGATGCGCGCATTGTCGGCGAGGAGACGAAGTCGATTGTTCTCGACCGAGAGCTCGATCGCGTTGCGGAGGCTTTCTCTCAGCGTTCGTCGCTGCTGTTCGATCAGCCGTGCCCCCCGGCGAACGACGAGATAGAGCAGTGACAACATAGATACCGAGAGAACAAAAACGCCAGCCATAGAGGTTAGTCGGGTTTCGGCGATCTGGCGTTCGAGCACTTCGGACTCTTCGTATATTTCGCCCGCCAACAAGACGTCGCCCTCGGACGACCGCACGAGGGGGCCGTAAACCTCCAGGAGGGATTGGGATGCTTCTTCGTCACTATAGTCGTGCTTGGCGACGGTTGTCCGCGAGACCACCGTTTGTCCGGCGAGAGCCTGTTCGAGTTCATCAAACAGCGCAGGTGGCTCGGTGGCACCCGGCGGATAGATCTGTCGGCCATCGGCAGACCAGATCTTGATGTTCATGATCCGCTGCCCGGGCGGGCCCTGGCCGATCAGGCTGGTTATCTTGTTCTGAAAAACATCATCGAAACGAAAGTCCCCCGTTTCCGACCGCTCGATGAGGGGGGCGACGAGGGCCTGCATTCTGACTGCCCCTGCTGAGCCAGCTGCATTCTGGGCCGCCTGTTCGACTTGGGCGGCGACAAAGAAGCTGACACCGGTCATAAGGCCGAAAACGATCAGGGACGCGGCAATCAGGAACTGTACCGATATCGAAAGCGATCCGAGGTTGAGCCATAGGCGTTGGAAGACCGGCAAGGTCGCCATTTCGTTTGTGTTTTCCTTCGGCTTGGTGTGCATCACACAAAGCCGAGTCCTGCCCAGTACATCAGCATCGAACTTCCCTCCCCGTATCATTCGCATGTCCGCAGTATTGTTCTGCGGTTTCAGCGTTCCCTCTTGAATATGAATTCATGCACGCTTGAGATCTTGTTGTCGACTGCGTCCAACTGAACTTCAGACCATAGTCTGAACTAAAATTGGACTTTGATCCTACACTATGCGGGACCAAGTTCCCTTCCGGTTTTTCCCCCATGTGCAACTCTGTTCTCCTGACAAAACCCTGACAGCAAGTCACAGGGAAGAACATCGGAGGCGGGGGCACCCCGGTAAAGTTATGGTCCAGATCAATCAGCACGATCTCGAATTCATTCTTCGCCAGATCAAGATCGCGGAAGCGAACTCGGTTGCGCATTCAGGCGCTAACGCCAGGGAGCTCACCAACATCTGGATCGACGAGTTGGGTAATGTGGTCGCCGAAGGCACGCCGGGTGCTGCTCTGGCTATCAGCGCCGAGCACGTCCCCTACGGTCTGCGTACCGTCGATGGCAGCTTCAACAATTTGGGCGAAGGCCGCGAGAACTGGGGGGCGGCGGATCAGCCGTTCGAGCGCCTGCTGGAACAGGGCTGGCGCGTCGAGACGGACGATTCGATCTCGCTGGTGACGGGCTTCGGGCAGAACGGTCCGACCTTTGCCACGCTGACCAACAGCACCTATTCTCCAACGGGCGCCGTGGTGGATGCGGATCCGCGCCTGATCTCCAATCTGGTCGTCGACCAGACTCTCGCCAATCCTGCGGCAATCTACACAGCACTCGTCCAGTCCGGCTATTCCGGCGATGTGATGGCGGCTGTCACCGAGATCCGCGCTGAGTTCACTGCAGCGCTGACGATCGCGAAAGCGAACAATGCTCTGCTTCCGGCGACCCAGCAAAAGACTGTTGCCGTGCTCGCGGCAGAGGTCACGGAAGGGCTCGCCTCTGATCGCCCGGCATCCGGGACAGATCCGGCCTATGTGGGCCTGGAAAGCCGATATGGCCTGACCTTCGACGGCCCGTCCGTGCTTCTCGAGAACGTGGCCCCGGATGAAGGTCTGTCCGCGCCCTATAATTCCTGGTTCACTTTGTTCGGCCAGTTCTTCGATCACGGGCTCGACCTGGTCGAGAAAGGCGGCAACGACAAGATCTACATTCCTCTCTCGCCAGCGGATCCGCTCTACGTCCCAGGCAGCCACACGAACTACATGGTACTGACGCGGGCACCACAGGAGCCTGACAACTTCACCACGCCGTTCGTCGATCAAAACCAGACATATTCGTCGGTCGCCTCAAAGCAGCTCTTCCTGCGCGAGTACAAGCTCGTAGACGGCAAGCCGATGGCCACCGGCCACCTTCTGGAAGGCGCTAAGGGCATTGCCACCTGGGCGGAAGTCAAGGCTCAGGCGCGCGACATTCTCGGGATCAACCTGACTGACGAATATGTCGGCTCGGTACCCATGTTCGTGATGGACGCCTATGGCGAATTTGTTCGCGGAACGAACGGCTTCCCACAACTCATCACGACCAACGGGACTGTGGAAGGGAATCGCGGAAATCCGATCAATCTCAGCAATGCTCTGCTTACTGGGCACGCCTTCCTCGACGACATTGCCCACAATGCCGTTCCCGGTCTGGTCGATCATGATCGCAATCCGGCGACCGCACCCATCCTGAAGACGGCCGATACCGATACAGAGATCGGAAACGCAATTCCACTCAACAATGTCGGACAGGCGGTCACGTATGACAACGAGCTCCTCAATGCCCATTTCGTCACCGGCGACGGTCGCGGCAACGAGAATATCGGCCTGACGGCTGTTCACCACATCTTCCATTCCGAGCACAACAGCACGGTGGAACAGGTCAAGGAGCGCGCCATCCAGTCCGCGCAGAATGGCGATTTCGCCTTCTTGAACGAATGGCTTGCGACCGATGTCCAGGCTCTGCCAGGGGGCACTCTTGCGGCCATCAAGAATGCGCTGAACTGGGATGGCGAACGCCTCTTCCAGGCAGCACGCTTCACCACGGAAATGCAGTACCAGCACCTGGTCTTCGAAGAATTCGCCCGCAAGATCCAGCCGGATATCGACGTTTTCGTCTTCAATCCGTCGATGGACATCAATCCGGCCATCTTCGCCGAATTCGCCCATGTGGTCTATCGTTTCGGCCATTCGATGCTGAACGAAACAGTCGACAGCGTCAGCGCGACGGGCGCCAAGACCTCCATGGATCTTTTCGACGCCTTCCTGAACCCCGTCGCCTATGCGGACGGAATCACTGCCGACCAGGGTGCCGGCGCCGTCATTCGTGGGATGACCGGCCAGGTTGGCAACGAAATCGACGAATTCGTTACAGACGTCTTGCGCAATCACCTCGTCGGCATCCCGCTCGACCTTCCTGCGCTCAACATCGCCCGAGGCCGTGAAACCGGCATCCCGAGCCTGAACGCGGCGCGCGCCCAGTTCAAGGAAATCGCCAATGGCGATACGCAACTCGATCCCTACAAGAACTGGGTCGACTTCGGGATGAACCTGAAGAACCCGGCCTCGATCGTCAATTTCATCGCGGCATACGGTACGCATTCAACGATCACCGCGGCGACGACGGCAGAGGCAAAGCGCGATGCGGCGATGAATCTCGTCTTTGGCGACAGTTCGCTCAACGAGGCCGATCGACAGGCGTTCCTGAACGGAACCGGCACCTATGCTGGCAGCCTCGGTGGCCTCAACGACGTCGACCTCTGGATCGGGGGCCTTGCCGAGAAGAAGATGGCTTTTGGCGGCATGCTGGGCTCGACCTTCTCCTTCGTCTTCGAACTGCAACTCGAAAACCTGCAGAACGGCGACCGCTTCTACTACCTGTCCCGCACCCAGGGCCTCAACCTTCTCAACGAACTTGAAGCCAACTCGCTGGCCGAACTGGTCATGCGCAACACCGACATCGGTGAGAGCGGTTACGCGGTTCCCGGCGATATCTTCTCAGTGCCGGACCACGTGCTTTACGTTGACATCACCGAGCAGACCAAGTGGGGTTACACCGATCCCACCGGCGACGATCCCTTCCAGAACGCGCTGTCGCCCATGGTGCGGCGTGATGCCAGCTCCAATTTCCTCCAATTCAACAGCCTAGACCATGCCCTTATCCAGGGCACCAATGCTGCCGATATCATTATCTCCGGCGGGGGCGACGACACGGTCTGGGGCCGCGGCGGCAATGACCGGATCGAAGCCGGCTACGGCGTCGACAAGGTCCATGGCGGTGAAGGTGACGATATCATCACGAACAACGGCACGGATATCGGCGAAACCGACTTCCTCATGGGTGAGGAAGGCAACGACGTCGTCCATGGCGGCTCGGGCCTCGCGCTCGTCTTCGGCAACCAGGGTTCGGACGTTTTGATCGCAGGTCCCGACGGCAAGGAAATGTTCGGAGGCGAAGGCAACGACTTCATGCTCGGCGGCGAGGGCAGCGATTTCCTTCTCGGCAATGAGGGCGACGATTGGATCGAGGCCGGAAATGGTTTCGACACGACCGCGGGCGACAATTCCGAGCTCTTCTTCAATTCGACGATCATTGGCCACGATGTCATGTTCGCCGGCGAGAACGAGCACGACTTCGACTCCGAGTCGGGTGACGACATCATGGTGCAGGGCGAAAGCGTCATGCGCAATGAAGGCATGTGGGGCTATGACTGGGCGGCCTACAAGGGCAGCACGAAGGCTGCGGATGCCGATCTGTTGCGGCCGATCTTCACGACGGAGCAGCAGGATATCCTACGCAACCGCTTCGATGCTGTCGAAGGCCTTTCGGGCTACAAGCAAAATGACGTCTTGAAGGGCGATCATCGTGCGACGGCCTTCTCGTCGACACCGGACCCAGAAGCCGAACCCGGTGCGAATCTCGCCGGTGCCGAAAACACGATGGTCAATCATCACCTGAGCCAAGCAGGCATCGATCGCATCGCGGGCTTGCGTGAGTTGCTCGGCGATCTCGTTCAGGCGTCGAACACGATCGGAGCGGCCGCTCGCGAAGCCGAGATCGCCTTCGACGACGGCAATATCCTGCTCGGCGGTGGCGGTAGTGATCAGATCGAGGGACGTGGCGGTGATGACGTCATCGATGGGGATGCATGGCTGAACGTTCGTATCCGGATCACGACCCCTTCGGGAGTCTTCACGGCTGATAGCCTGGCAGGCCCGGTCCATCAGCAATCCCAACTGGTGAATGGCGAGATCCCCGCCAACACGCCTCCGGCGTTCGGCGGCAAAGCGCTGTCGGATCTGCTGCTCGAGCGGACGATCACGCCCGGTCAGATGGAGATCGTCCGTGAGATCGTGGATGGCGGTCAGAGCGGGGATGTCGATGTCGCCGTCTATTCGGATATTCGGGAGAACTACTCGTTCGAACGCAACGCAGATGGTAGCGTCACGGTCACCCATATCGCTGTAGATCCGGACGGTACTCTCGGGCTGGTTACGTCTGACGGATCGGACCGCCTAACGAACATTGAAGCCTTGCGCTTCGGAGACGGTTCGACCGTTTCACTTGGGGATCTGCTCAATCGCGCACCCGTGATCACATCGAACGGCGGTGGCGATACTGCGATCGTCTCTCGCCCCGAGAATTCCACAGTCGTTACCACGGTCGCCGCAACTGAGCTGGATGAAAGTCAGGTGCTGACCTATTCGATCAGCGGTGGCGCCGATGCTGCGCGCTTCAGCATCGATCCAAGTACGGGTGTCCTGTCATTCCTCGCGACGCCGAACTTCGAGGCACCGACGGATGTGGGTGGCGACAACGTTTACAACGTGGTCGTCGAAGCATCAGACGGAATTGCTGTCGACACCCAGGCTCTCGCGGTCACAGTGACCAACGCGCAGGAGGGTCAGAGCGGCGCACCGGTCATCTCGGATCTGACACCGACTCGCCCGCAGCAACTGTCCGTCAACACGGCCGGTCTTGCAGACCCGGACGGTCTCGGTGCGTTCAGTTACCAGTGGCAGGTGTCGACGAACAACGGTGCCACGTGGGGCAATGTCGTCGCTGCGACGGCTCCCACCTTTACGCCCGTCGCAGGACAGGTTGGCAATCTGTTGCGTGTTCAGGTTACGTATACGGATGGCGCTGGAGCGCTCACTTCGATTACTTCCGCACCGACCGCTCCCGTTGGTGACACCATTGGCGGCAACGCGGCCGGAAATACGATCAACGGCACTGCCGGTGCCGACATCATCGCGGGCAATGGTGGCAATGACACGATCAATGCCGGCGCTGGCGATGACGTGATCAGCTGGACAGCGGACAATCCGTTCTCTGTGTTTGGCCTCCAGATTACCGTTACCGATGATCGTGATCTCGTTAATGGTGGTGCCGGTACCAATGACACGTTCATCGTCAACGGCAACAATACCGCGGAGACCTATCGCATCTACGCTCGCGCCGACTGGCTCGCGCTTGGAGGGGGGCGTACTCTGAACGTCAACACCGAGATTGTTATCACCCGCAACGGTACAGCCAACGGCAACGTGATCGCCGAGCTCGACAATATCGAGGAAATCATCATCAACACCGGTCCGGGCAATGATCAGGTCATCCCAATCGGCAACTTCAATCCGACCAGCCTGAGCTTCAACACGATCACGATTGAGGGTTCCGAAGGCAACGACACGGTCAACATTTCGGATCTTTCTTCCGCACACCGCATCCTGTTCCGTTCGGCCGGGGGGCAGGACACGATCATTGGTACCCTGCGTGCCCAAGATGTCGTTGAAATCCCTGAAGGCGCGAATCCGGCAGATTATGCGCTAACTGAGAACGGCAACGGGACCAAGACGCTTTCAAACGGGACGCATTCGATCACCTTCTCGGGTGAGGTGCCGCAGCTTGCAAACCCGAGCGATCACGGGGTCGACAACCCCGGTCCAATCGCCGGCCCGGCAGGTCCCTTCGAATACACGGCCCGCGACATCCAGGGCATTACCAACCTGGTGAACGGCCTGCCCGCTTTTACTGACGATGACGACACACAAGGTGCCGTCGGCGTCCGCGATCTCTCCGGCGCTGGCAACAATATCGACAACCCGGCCTTCGGCGCCGCGGATGAACCCTTCATCCGCCTGACGGAAGCCCGCTACGGTGCCGGCGTCGAGACGGATGCCCTGGGCAACATCATCAACCGTGCGCTAAACCCGATCTTCGATGGGCTGGACCCGCGGGCCATCTCCAACGCGATCGGTGCGCAGGAAGCCAACCTGCCGAAGGCTCCGAACGAAGCCAACATCTTCTTCATGGCTTTCGGTCAGTACTTCGATCATGGCCTGGATTTCCTGCCCAAGGGTGGAGCCGGCAAGGTCATCATCGACGGTGCCGACATTCCCGGGCCGACCGCTGCAAACTTCACGGACCTGACCCGTGGTTCGCTGACCACTCCGCTTCAATCGGCAACGGACACACCCGAGCACCTGAACAAGACTTCTCCCTATGTCGACCAGAACCAAGTCTATGGCTCGAATGCCATCGTCGGTCAGTTCCTGCGCGAAAGCGACGGCAATGGCGGGGTTGGTTCGCACATCCTGATGGGTCCAGAGGATCCTTCGGCACCTGGCTTCCACCTGATGTCGACGTTGCGCGAGTTGCTCGACCATCACCGGGCGGAGGGCACGCTGTTCAAGGGGGTCGGCCTGCCGGCGGGCGGCATCACGATCGATGCCTATTACCCGACCCTGTGGAACAGCGAGACCGGGGCTTACGACACGGCCACCGTGCGCCAGCTCGCGGGTGATTTCATGGGCTCAAGCCACGCGCTTCTCCTCGATGCCAACCCGATCATCAGCCTGCTCGATCATTATGTCGGTGGTGATGGCCGTGCGAACGAGAACTTCACGCTGACTTCGATGCACACGATCTGGGCACGCAACCACAACTTCCATGTCGAGAAGTTGAGTGCTGCCGGCTTCGTGGGGACGGCTGAAGAGCTCTTCCAGGCTGCGAAGATGGTCAATGAAGCCGAGTACCAGCGCGTTGTTTTCACGGAATTCGCCGACTCGCTGATTGGCGGCATTCAAGGCAATGGGAGCCACGGCTTCGAAGCCTACAACGATCAGGCGACCGCGAGCATCAGTCACGAATTCGCGGCAGCCGTCTATCGCATCGGTCACTCGCTCATCGGCGATACAGTGAGCGTCAAGGGACCGGACGGCGAGACCTATTCGGTCAACCTGTTCGATGCCTTCCTGAACCCGACCAATGACGTGTTCACGCCTGAACAGCTCGTGCAGCTGCAGGCCATGGGCTACGATCCGCAGCCCGGCTACGAGCAGCTCGGAACGGGTGCCATCCTGTCGGGCATCGTCGAACAGCCGGCGGAGGACGTCGACTTCAACGTCGTCGATGCCGTGCGCAACGACCTCGTGCGCATCCGCGCCGATCTCTTCGCCTTCAACGTGGCCCGTGGCCGCGATGTCGGTCTCGGCACGCTCAACCAGGTCAAGGCCGACCTTCAGGCCTCGACCGATCCCTACATCAAGTTTGCGGTCGAATTCCTCGAAGAGAATGGTGGTTCGATGAACCCCTATTCGAGCTGGCAGGACTTCCAGCAGCGCAACGGTCTCAGCGACGTCGTTCTGGCCCAGTTCATGGCTGCCTATCCGGACCTCGTCCTGCAGGCCAACCAGATCGATGCGTTCAAGGCCATCAACGGCGACATCGTGACGGTTCAGACGAATGGCACGGGTCTGGTCAAAGGCATCGATCGCGTCGATCTCTGGGTCGGTGGTCTTGCCGAGAAACACTTCAACGGCGGCATGGCCGGCGATACCTTCTGGGTCGTCCTGCACGAGCAGTTCGACCGTCTGCAGGAAGCCGACCGCTTCTACTACCTGGAGCGTTTCGACAACTTCGATCTCTACGAGAACTTCATCGACGGTCAGGGCTTCTCCGACATCGTCGCCCGCAATACGGGTCTCACCGGCCTGCCGGAGGACATCTTCTCCAGCGATCTCGAAGACGGCCCGGACAATGGGGACGGTGACGATGGAGACAACGAAGGCGACGACGACGGTGACGACGCCGGCAATGGCGACGATGACGGCGATGGCAATACCGGCGGTATCGACGACGGCGGTGAAGACGAAGACGATGAAGATGACGACACTGATGGTGATGACGACGACACTGGATCCGGTGATGGAGACGAGGACGATGATGAGGATGATGCGGGCACCGGCGGCGTCACGCCGACCCCGGTTCCAGTGGCCGCACTCACCTTGATCGGGACTTCGTCTTCGGATGCGCTTCTTGGTGCATCTGGTGACGATGTTATCCTTGGTGGTGCGGGGACGG
>UCMW01000016.1 GCA_900473745.1 Hyphomicrobiales bacterium
TTCATCGTCGTGTACCTTGGAACCTTGTTCGATCGAACTGTGCGGTTCGATGATTTAGATTTGGCGCAGAACGATTGGAATTACAATACCCCATTGCGCACAATCGAACTGATTGGTTCGGTTGCTGTACCCGGTATCAAGATTGGCACTTGAAATTCGGAGTGAGTGAAATCAACGGCTTAGTCTGTCTTTTTGCCGTCATTTAACTATGACATAGAACGATTATTTTTTATTTCTTTCACCCTTTTGTGACTGCTGCTTGAGGGCTTTCGGGGCTGGCGGAGGCTTTTCACTCGGTGCTCGGACAGGTGCGGGCGTGCCCAAAAAGAAGACTCGCGACACAGGCAGCTGCCGCTATTTTCTTCAATTGCCCCTTGACCTCGCTTGCGGTGCCGGACATAAGTATGGCGAACCGTACCGTACGGTACCAGGAGCCGTCCATGTCGATCGACAATCAGATATCGGAGTTCACGCCACGCCAGAATGCCGTTCTGGCCGAGGCCCTGCGTCTGCTCGTTGAGGGCGGGGACAAGGCCGTCACGACAGCCGGTCTGGCACGCGCTGCCAATTGCTCCAAAGAAAGCCTCTACAAGTGGTTCGGCGATCGCGATGGCCTGCTGTCAGCGATGATTTCCTATCAGGCGAGCAAGGTTCGTACCTTTGAGCGGCCGGGCGAGCGCCTGACGGTGGCCACGCTGACGGAGCATCTCGACGTTTTCGCACGCGACCTGCTCGAAGTTCTGGCCGGCGATGTCTCGCTGGCACTCAACCGCCTCGCCATAGGCCAGTCGAGCCGCGACGGCTCCAAACTCGGCACCCTGCTTCTGGAGCGTGGACGTCGGCAAATCGATCGCCGGGCGAGGGCGCTGCTCGACGCTGGTCAGCGCGATGGCCTCCTGCGTTTCGGCGATGGCGAAGACGCCTATCGCACGCTTTACGGCCTGATCGTCAGCGACCTGCATGTGCGCATGCTGCTCGGCGAGGCACCCCAGACACAGAAATTCGGCGCCCGGGCGACAAAGGCAGTTTCCGCCTTCCTCGCTCTCTACGGCACCGACCGCGTATTGGCGGGCCTCGACGGGGCGTCCCGTTCCGGCTCGCCGACCAACAACATCCACCACAACTGACAAAGCATAGGGAAGGACACAACAATGCGCGTCTATTACGATCGTGATGCCGACTTGAACCTGATCAAGTCGAAGAAGGTTGCCATCATCGGCTACGGTTCGCAGGGCCGCGCGCATGCGCTGAACCTGAAGGATTCGGGCGCTCAGAACCTCGTCGTTGCCCTGAAGGCCGGTTCGCCGACCATCAAGAAGGCTGAAGCCGACGGTCTCAAGGTCATGACGGTTGCCGAAGCTGCCGCCTGGGCCGACCTGATGATGATGGCGACCCCGGACGAACTCCAGGCCGACATCTACAAGGCCGACATCGCACCGAATATCCGTGACGGCGCAGCCATCGCGTTCGCGCACGGCCTGAACGTCCATTTCGGCCTGATCGAGCCAAAGTCTACCGTCGATGTTGTCATGATCGCGCCAAAGGGCCCGGGCCACACGGTTCGCGGCGAATACCAGAAGGGCGGCGGCGTTCCCTGCCTCGTTGCCATCCACCACAACGGTTCGGGCAACGCCCTTGAACTCGCTCTCTCCTACGCCTGTGGCGTTGGTGGCGGCCGTTCGGGCATCATCGAAACCTCGTTCAAGGAAGAGTGCGAAACCGACCTCTTCGGCGAGCAGGTCGTTCTCTGCGGCGGTCTGGTCGAGCTGATCCGCGCCGGCTTCGAGACGCTCGTCGAAGGCGGATACGCCCCGGAAATGGCCTATTTCGAGTGCCTGCACGAAGTGAAGCTGATCGTCGACCTGATCTATGAAGGCGGCATCGCCAACATGAACTACTCGATCTCCAACACAGCCGAGTGGGGCGAATACGTCACCGGTCCGCGCATCATCACGGCTGAAACCAAGGCTGAAATGAAGCGCGTTCTGCACGACATCCAGACCGGCAAGTTCACCTCGGACTGGATGCAGGAATACCGCGCCGGTGCTGCCCGCTTCAAGGGTATCCGCCGCATGAACGACAGCCACCAGATCGAAGAAGTCGGCGCCAAGCTGCGTGGCATGATGCCGTGGATCGCCAAGAACCAGCTGGTCGACAAGGCCCGCAACTGATCTGGATTCCACCGGATGCAAGAAAGGCCGGGGAGGGAGACCTTCTCGGCCTTTTCCGTTTTGCCAGATCGGCTTTCGTTCAGAGGGAGCCGAAGACGGGTTCGGCCCGGTCGGATGCGCAGACGCGGTCGCGGCCGGCGGCCTTGGCACTGAGGCGGCGGTCGGCCCGCGAAATCAGAGCGCGCTCGTCATCGGCCGGCTTTGCATTTGCCACACCAATGCTCACTGTCAGCCTGCCGGCACTCCCATCACGCGCCGGGAGCGGCAGGCTTGCGACGCAAGCACGCAGTTCTTCCGCGAATGCCTCTGCGCGCGCAGCCTCTCCATCGTGCAGAATGATCGCGAACTCTTCGCCGCCGTAACGTGCGGCAATGCCCTTTGACGGGGCAACGAGGCCTGCCAGAAGCTCCGCGACTATCCGCAAACACGCATCGCCTGCCTGATGGCCATAGGCGTCGTTGAAACGCTTGAAATGATCGACGTCGATCAACAGCAATGCCAGCGGCCGGTCGATTTCGCGCGCTCGTTCGAGATGGCGATGCAGTTCATCATCGAAGCCGCGCCGGTTCTCCAGTCCCGTCAGGGCATCAGTGCGGGCATGGCGGTGCAATTGTTCGTTCGCCTGGACCAGCATCGCATTGCTTTCGGCCAATGCCTTGACCAGCACCCGCGTTTTCCTCTCGGCGTCGATCCGTTTCTCATCCATGGCAATCAGCCGGACCATGTAGCTCGCAAGGAAGCCGACGTAGGCGGCACAGATCGGAACCATGATCCAGTTGCCCTCGCTGATGGCGGCGGCATTGACGATGGCCGTCACGATCACGATGACCATCAGTGTCGATCGGGGTGCGAGATAGGCGCGAGCCGCACACGACTGGACAATGCCGCAGCCGACGGCGAGGACGACGACCTGCGTGTCGGGACTGCCGCCTGTGTAGAGGATCGCAAGTGCGCTGCCCCAGGCCAGGCCGGAGACGAGGGACAGCGGGACGAAACGGGAGAGCCAGAGTTTCAGCGGTTCGTCGTCTGAGCGTCGGCGATAGGCGTAATCGCCCCAGGCTCTGAGGCCGACCTGCATGGTGACAACAAGGGCGACAATCGCAACCTTTGCCGTTTGACCTTCGAGATAGGGCAGGACCGAAGCAGACAGGATCGCGATAGCGGCGATCAGATGGGGGACGATGCTATATAGGGTCGCCAGATAGCCCCAAGGGGGATCAGTCTCGTCGTCGGCGCCAAGAATTGGCAGGGTAAGCTTTTCCAGCAGCAAGTCTTCAGTCCTTGAGATTCCCATAGAAGTATAGGGGAGCCGTCAGTTGGTTGCAGAGCGAACTCTCGAACAAATCCAACATGGTTGGCAAACGGTAAATTTCCGAGACCAAGAAAAACCACGATAGGTCAGCATTGTTGACCTATCGTGGTTTTCGTGATCTCCTCCCGTCATAACGACAGGTTTTGAGGAAACACCGATGCTGAACTGGGACCACGTCTTTGCCACGCGTTCGTCACGCATGCGCGCCTCCGAAATCCGCGAACTGCTGAAACTGCTCGACAAGCCTGATATCATCTCGTTTGCCGGTGGCATCCCCGATCCGGCGCTCTTTCCGCAAGCGGAGTTCGCCGAGGCTTATGCCGCTCTCTTTTCGGATGGCCGTGCGAGCGCAGGGCTGCAATATTCGGTCTCGGAAGGCTATCTGCCGCTTCGCACATGGCTGAGACAAGAGATGGGCCGGGTGGGCATCGACTGTGACGTCGACAACATCTTCATCACGTCAGGATCGCAGCAGGCGCTGGACTTTCTCGGCAAGCTGTTCATCTCACCGGGCGATACCGCGCTCGTGACCTGGCCGACCTATCTCGGCGCGCTGCAGGCCTTCAATGCCTATGAACCTACTTATGACCAGTTGGGAACGGGCAATCGCACTCCGGCCAGCTACCGGGCCACGGCGGAGGCGCAGGCAAGTGCGGTCAAGTTCGCCTATCTCTCCACAGATTTTGCCAATCCGACCGGCCAGACGGTAAGCCTCGATGAACGGAAGCAGATACTCGCGCTTGCTGATGAACTCGACATCCCTGTCATCGAGGACGCCGCCTATCAGCACCTGCGCTATGACGGCGAGCCGATCCCGCCGATCCTTTCGCTCGACATTGCCCGCAGCGGCGGCATCGACTCCACCAGAACGATCTATTGCGGCAGTTTTTCCAAGACGCTGGCCCCTGGCCTGCGCGTCGGTTACGTGGTGGCGGCGAAGCCCGTGATCCGGAAGCTGGTCCTGATGAAACAGGCGGCTGATCTTCATTCCTCGACGATCAACCAGATGGTCGTGGCCGAGGTGGCCGAGAAGCATTTTCCTGCGCAGATCGCAAAGATCCAGGCGGCTTATGTCGCGCGGCGCGATGCCATGCTGGCAGCCCTCGAGCGGCACATGCCGGATGGCACGCAGTGGACCCGACCGGAGGGCGGCATGTTTGTCTGGGTGACATTGCCTAAAGGGATGGACGGCGCCGGACTGCTGGCGCGATCGGTCGAAACGGAGAAGGTGGCCTTCGTGCCCGGGCAGGCCTTCTTTGCGGACCGGTCGGGTACGAACGCGATCCGGCTCTCTTTCTCCTGCGCCAACGAGGCGATGATCGAGGAGGGCATCAAGCGCCTGGGGCGGCTTATCGGAAGCGCGCTCGTTCAGGCAGCCTGACAGAGTAAGACTTATGCCCGGTGGTTGCGGCGGCGGAGAGGGCGTGGTTCAGTGCGCCCGATCCAACTGCCTCCAAGCACAGTGTCACGGGTGTACATGACCATTCGCATCGCGACCTTCAACATCGAAAATTTGATCGCCCGTTTCGATTTCACCGGTTTCCGCAACCAGCTCAGGTCGGACCGGGTGATGAAGCTGTTCGAGATCAAGTCGGAAGCCGACTATCAGCGGCTGGAGGCGGCGAGGGTCATCTCGTCCGCCGATGACACACGCCAGCTGTCGGCACTTGCGATCGCGGACACCGATGCCGACATCCTCTGCCTGCAGGAAGTCGACAATATGGAGGCCCTTAAGGCCTTCGAATATGGCTATCTGTTCCGCATGATCGGATCGGGCTACCGGCAGAAATATCTCGTCGAGGGCAATGACAGCCGCGGGATCGATGTCGCGGTCCTGATGCGGGAGCAGACCCGGGACGGGCAGCCGATCGAGTTGCGCGACGTGAAAAGCCATGCCGCGCTGACTTATCACGATCTCGGCCTCTATCATCCAGGGCTTGGGCCCAATATCCAGCCGGAGGATCGGATCTTCAAGCGCGACTGCCTGGAACTGGACCTTCGTATCGGCGGCCGTCCCCTGACTGTTTATGTCGTCCATTTCAAGTCGATGACCAATGGTCGCGACGGCGTGGACGGGCGGACCGCGACCATGCCGATCCGCGAGGCCGAGGCCAAGGCCGTGCGCCACATCATCGAGAACCGTTTCGGCCGCGACCATGTCAGCCAGCGAAACTTCGTCATTTGCGGGGACATGAACGATTATCAGGAGAAGGTCGATGTCATCGGCGACCGCCGCCATGGTTATGACTATGCCGTACAGTCGGATCTGCCGAGCGCGCTCGACGTCTTTTCTCACGACGGTTTTGCTGAGAATGCCATGCGGCGACGGGATCCGCTCGACCGCTGGACGCTCTATCATGCGCGCGGACCGGAAGAGCAGCATCTTTGCCAGCTTGACTATATCTGGCTCTCCAGCGGGCTTGCTGCGGCCAACCCGACGGCCATGCCCGAGATCATCCGCAACGGTCAGCCCTTCCGCACGCCCTTTCCACCGGGGCAGGAGGTCGAACGCTACCCACGGATCGGCTGGGATCGGCCGAAAGCCTCTGACCACTGCCCTGTTGCCATCACGTTGCACCTGCCGTGAGCGAGGTTGCGATCGATGACGTTGGTCTGCCGGCCGATGGCAGTCTGCATGTCGTGCACTCCCTCGATTTGCTCGTGTCTTCAGAGCCTCATCCGCTGGATCTCCTGGCGGCCGAGGCCGTGGCGGAAAACTGGGAGCGGGAGATTGCGGCCAACCCCGCTCTGTTCAATGGCCGGACCATCCTGCACAGACAGATCCGCTATTCTGACGGGCATCTGACAGCCGAGGGCCATGTATCGAGTTTCGCCACCTTTCTCTGGTGGCGGAGGCAGTCTGGTCTCGCCGGGGCCTGCCACCTGTTCGGCTATCCTGTGATCGTATCCGCCGACGGCGCCCTGATCGCGGTTGAGATGGCGCCGCATACCGCCAATCCGGGTCAGGTCTATTTCGCCGCCGGTTCGCTCGATCTCTCCGATGTCGTCGACGGGCGTTGCGACATCGAGGGCAATATGCGCCGCGAGGTTATGGAAGAGACCGGGCTCGACCTCGAAGCGGCAAGGGCCGATCCGGTTCTTTATGCCAGCTATCGTTCGAGGCGGCTGACCCTTCTGAGGATCTTCCGGTTCTCCGAGACTGCCGACGAGCTCGTCGCGAGGATCGACGCTTTCGCGGGCGATTGCGTCGAGCCGGAGATATCCCGGGCGGTCGCGATCCGGAGCGGTGATCGGGGGGCGCATCGATACGGGCTGGCCATGCTGCCTGTCCTCGCCTGGTATTTCGGCGACAGGGGCTGATCCCTCCTCGACTTGCCTTGCCGTGCCGCCTCGGGCAGTGTGTGCCGCGAGCGTGACCTTCAACGGAGAACGGCCCGTGGCGAGAGATTATGCCATCTACGACGTGTTTACCGACCGCAAACTGGCAGGCAATCCGCTTGCGGTCATCTTCGATGGCACAGGCCTCTCCGATCAGGCCATGCAGGCGATCGCTGCCGAGATGAACCTCTCGGAGACGGTCTTCATCCTGCCGGCGGACCATGCCTCCCATACGGCCCGCATTCGTATCTTCACACCCGGTCGTGAGCTTCCCTTTGCCGGTCACCCGACGGTTGGTTCAGCCATTGCGCTCGCGGAACGGACCTATCCCGGCGATGCGGCCAGCATGGATATCGTGTCGGTGCTGGAAGAGACGGTCGGGCCAGTGCGTTGCGCCGTGCGTGTGCGTCCGGGGGAGGCGAGTTTCGCCGAATTCGACCTGCCACGGATCTCGGTCAGTCATCCGGAGCATCAGCTGGACCGTCAGGGGCTTGCCGACGCGCTTTCGGTCAAGGTCAGTGCCATCGGCTTCGAAAACCATCTGCCGATGGTCTGGAGTGCCGGCGTGCCCTTCCTGCTGGTGCCGCTGCATGACGTGGCATCAATGGAAAGTGTCGATTTCGATCCGCAGCTCTGGGAGCGGGTCGCGCCTCTCACCGAGGGACGGCTCACCTCAGCCTATGTCTACTGTCGCGGGGGTGTACATCATGCTGCCAAGTTCCATGCGCGGATGTTTTCACCCGACATGGGCATATCCGAAGATCCCGCCACGGGCTCGGCGGTCGCAGCACTGTCTGGGGCGATCCATCATTTCGACGGATTACCGGATGGGCACCACCCGATGATGATCGAGCAGGGGGTCGAGATGGGACGCCCCTCCTATATCCATCTGCAGGTCGAGGTGAAGGATGGCGGCATTTCTCGCGCGCGGATCGGTGGGCAGGCTGTTCGTCTGGCGACAGGAATTCTGGACCTTTGAAAATAAAAGATAATTTCCGGTTTTTGAAATTTTTTTGACCAAAGGGCCAAGATTTTTGGCGGTGGCGCTGGACAAGGTGCATGATCCTGTTTATACGCCCGGTCACGCCACCGGAAACGGCGGCGTCGGCACCGGAAAGCGGCGCAGGCGGGTGATTAGCTCAGTTGGTAGAGCAGCTGACTCTTAATCAGCGGGTCGTAGGTTCGAGCCCTACATCACCCACCAAATTTCCCTAGAAATCAATACGATGGCAAATCAGGCTAGTCCAGGTTCAGTGCCGTTGTCCATTGTTGCTGTGCGCTCGTCGCGTCATTTTAGGTCGACATATTTCGTCGCTCATTCGACGCCGGTCACAGGCTTTCAACAGAGTTAGCCGGGCAACGGAAATATCGACCGACGATAGGATCCCGCCGGCGACCTGTTAAACTGCCGCGTTCGGCAAACGTTCCCCTCACCAGTCGCCAGTGTTCCTGCTCTGTATCGGATTTGCCTGCCAAATCGGCTGCGATGCCCTGTGGATAACTGTGGACAACTCCGGTAGCCGGCTCAGCGTGTCATGCCGAGCCGTGCCTGGGGCAGGACATAGGGGATCGCGGCTGCCGGCAGCCGCCCGACGGTGCCCGCGATACCGTAGACATGGGCAATGGTCTCGTCGTCGATCGTGTCCTTCGGGCTTCCCTCACGCACCAGCCGGCCGTGGTGGAGGATCGCCAGATGGTCGGCGAATTCTGCGGCCAGGTTGAGATCGTGGAGGATCGCGAGCACCACGCCGCCGCGCCTCGCAAAGTCACGCGCGAGTTCCAGCACCGAGATCTGGTGGCCGATATCGAGGCTCGCGGTTGGCTCGTCGAGAAAGATCGCGCGGGGGCGGGCGTCGATGTGCGGTTCCGGCATCTGGGCGAGCACGCGGGCGAGCTGCACGCGCTGCTGCTCGCCGCCGGACAGGGCGTTGTAACTGCGACCCTCGAAGCCTGCGAGGCCGACCCGCGCCAGGGCCTGACGTGCCGACAAGTTGGGGTCGCGGCTGCCATAGGCGACCGCGCCCATGCGCACCACTTCCAGCGCGGTGAAGGGGAAGGAGAGGGCGGTGGACTGCGGAAGGACGGCTCGCTCGCGTGCGAGGTCCAGCGGGCTGAGTGATGCGATCTTGCGATCTGTATACAAGACCTCACCGCCATCCGGACGCAGTTCGCCGGAGAAAGCCTTGAGCAGTGTCGATTTTCCGGCACCGTTCGGTCCGATGACGACGGTGAATTTCCCGGCCTCCAGCTGCAGGCTGACCTTGTCGAGAAGATTGCGTCCGCCGCGGCGGATGGTGACGTCGCGCGCGCGGATCATCACAACCCCTCCATGGCCTGGCGTCCCTGCTTGCCGAGCAGCAGCATGAGAAAGACCGGCGCTCCGAGGATCGCCGTGATGATGCCGATCGGCAGTTCTGCCGGGGCCGCGATCGTGCGCGCCACCGTATCGGCGAGAAGTAGGAGGGCTGCTCCGCCAAGGGCCGAAGCCGGCAGCAGAAAACGATGGGCCGGGCCGATTGCGAGCCTGAGCAGATGCGGGACGACGATGCCGATGAAACCGATCGAGCCGGCAGCGGCAACTGTCGCGCCACAGGCGGCGGCAACTGCGAGGATCGTCATACGCTTCAGTCGTTGCACGGGCACTCCCATATGGAAGGCCGCCGCATCGCCGAGAATGAGGGCATCCAGGCCGCGGGCGACGAAGGGTATGATGGCCAGCACGAAGAGGACAAAAGGCAGGATCGCCGCGATCTTGGCGGTCGTCGCCCCACTCAGCGAGCCCAGCGACCAGAAGGTGATGTCGCGCAGTGCCCGGTCGTCGGCGATGAAAATCAGCAGGCCCGTCGCCGCACCCGTCATTGCGGCAATCGCGATGCCCGAGAGGATAAGGGCCGTCGTCGAGGTCTGGCCGTTGCGGGTGGCGATCGCGTAGAGAAGCAGGGTATTGCCGAGGCCGCCGAGGAAGGCCATCAGCGGCAGGAACTGGCCGCCGAAGAAGGCCTGCAGCGGATAGAGCAGGGTCGGCCCGAGTACGATCGCGACGACGGCTGCGAGTGCCGCCCCCGAGGTGACGCCGACAATGCCGGGATCGGCCAGCGGGTTGCGAAACAGGCCCTGCATCATCGCGCCGGAGACGCCCAGCGCCGCTCCGATCAAAAGGCCCATGCCGGTGCGCGGCAGACGGACGGCCTCGAGAATCATCAGGTTCTGCTGATCGAGCGCTGCACCATTTCCGGTCAGGTAGTCGATGAGATGCGGTAGCCCGACACCGGTCGGGCCGACCACGATCGAAACCACAATGGCGGCGGAGAGAAGTAGGGTCAGCAGGCCGATGACCAGGATGCCGAGACCGGAGCGGTCTCCATCGCGCCTGCCAAGTGAGGACATCAGGGCCAAGGTATTCACGGTTACTGTGCCTCCGGATAGAGGAGGGCGTTCAGGTCCCGCGCAGCGTCTGCGGCGCGCGGTCCGAGGCCGAGCAGGTAGAGACCGTCCATGGTGAGGAAGGCCTTATTGCGGCCTGCAGGCGTGGCCGCCAGCGCCGGCAGTTCGAAGGCTTTCTCGGCCGTCAGGTGCTGGGCGCCGCCGCTCATCACGAGCACGACATCCGGGGCGGCGGCGATCACGGCTTCATCCGTCAGGGGCTTGTAGCCCGAGATCGACGAGACCGCATTCTCGCCGCCGGCGAGACGGATCATGGCATCAGCGGAGCTGTGGCTGCCAGCCGCCATCACGCGGCCGTTGGCGAGGGACAGCGCGAACAGCACCTTCTTCTTCGGACCCGCAGCCGTCTGCACCTCGTCGTCGATAGCCTTAAGGCTCGTCTCTACCGACGTTGCTAGTTCCTCGGCCCTCTCGGCCCGTCCGATGGCTGCCCCCACGGCGCGGATCTTGTCGGGGATGGCCGAAGTCTCGGGTGGCGAGGGAATGCTGACGAAGGATAGGCCGCTCGCTTTGAGAATGTTGATGGAATCGACCGGACCGGCACCGGATTCGGCTATGATCAGATCCGGCTTCTGGGAGAGAACGCCCTCTGCCGATATCTGCCGGACATAGCCGATATTCGGCTTGGCCGTGGCTTCCTGCGGGTAAAGGCTCGTCGTGTCGACGGCCACGACGCGATCGCCTTCGCCCAGCGCATAGATGATTTCCGTGACCGTCCCGCCGATCGCGACGATACGCTCCGCATCCTTGGCGACAAGCGTCGAGGGAGCGAGCAGGGGCAGGCTCAGGGTGAGGGCGGCAGTGGCGGAAAGGACCTGGCGGCGCGAGGAGCGAAGGGACAAAAAGGACACGTTCAAACCTTTGATCCGGGCGATCGCAGGCGAGCCATTTGCCTCCTTCCGATCGCCGATAATGATGATGTCATGCCGGATTTGGGTCCCGACATTTAACTTGACTGCAATACACAAGTTTAAATAGGAAGGCAACAGAGCGTGGTCGTTCCATGGCGGCGGAATTGGCAGTAAGCTGCATCCCGCAGACGTGCACGACCTCGACTGATCAGCATCTTGCAGAGAGGGATACAGACCCATGTACATCGCCATGAACCGTTTTCGCGTCGTCCCGGGCTTCGAAGAAGCCTTTGAGAACCAGTGGAAGGCGCGTGAAGGCCGTCTGGCCGAAATGCCCGGCTATATCGAGTTTCACATGCTGAAAGGCCCCAAGGCCGAAGACCATACGCTCTATGCATCGCATACCGTGTGGGAGAGCCACGCCCAGTTCGTCGCCTGGACGAAGTCGGAACAGTTCCGCGCGGCCCATGCGCGCGCCGGTGAGAGCAAGGTGCAGTATCTCTCCGGTCCGCATTTCGAGGGCTTCGACGTCATCATCCACGAAGACCGCGCCGGCAAGCGCTCCGCGCCGGAAGCTGCGTGAGGACACGATGGATACGCTGACCCAGACGACTGACGAAAGGCGCCAGCGGGCGCTCGCTGCACTGGCCGAAAAAACTGACGGCGTGATCGAGCAGATCGCGGCCAAGGCCGAAGTCACGCCGGCCGAAGTCCTCGCCATCCTGCCCGAGGGTGCCGCCATTCTGGCGCCCTCGGAGCGATGGGAGCCGATCTGGAAAGATCTCACCTCCTGGGGCGAGATCCTGATGATCGTGCACACAGACGACATCGTGCTCGAAGTCGAGGGCAGGCTGCCGGAAGGCAGCGAGGGGCATGGCTGGTTCAACATTCACGGCGACAGCCCGATCGGCGGGCATATCCGCAAGGAACGTTGCGTCTCGATCGCCTTCGTCGATCGCGGTTTCCATGGTCGCCGTTCCTGTTCGGTCTGGTTCATGAATGCCGACGGCCGGGCGATGTTCAAGGTCTTCGTTCGTCGCGACAAGGAGCGCAATCTGCTGGAAGACCAGGTGTCGCGCTTCGAAGCACTGCGCCAGTCGATCGTCTGAGCAAATCGGGCATGACCGACGATCCTTGGCGATCGGCGGTCATGCTGTTTAACCCGTTCTTTCTTTTGCCTTTAACTGGATCTATTGTTCCGTCGAAATCATCCACCGACTGGACCCAGCCTTGATCCGAACCCGTTCGTTCTCCCTCGTCGTCGCACTCATCCTGCTCGCGACGGGTCCCGCGTTCTTTCCGTTTGCGCAATCCGCCACAGCGCAAGACGGGAACGCGGCTCCGCCAGCTGCCACAACGGAAGCACCCTCGTCCCCGGGATCGACGCCTGACCAGCCGTCACAGCCTCCGGCCGAACCCGCCACTGCGACGGCGCCTGCCGCTACCGAAGCGCCTCAACGTGACGAGCAGATCGTTGCGGCCGAGCGCCGTATCGAGGAAGCGCGGGCGCGGCTTGCTGCCCTTCGCGCCGAGGTCGAGAAAAACCTCGAGGAAGACGGCATTCTTGCCGACATCAAGGTCAAGGTCGATGCCCTCGTACGCGATGCTCTGGCCATATCGGTGGACCTTCGGCCGCGCATCGACGACATCCAGGCACGCCTGACCGAATTGGGCGAGCCTCCGGCAGAGGGGCAGCCTGCAGAAAGCCCGAGCGTCACCGAGGAGCGGGGCCGGCTCAACGCCGCCCGTGCCGAGGTCAACGCCCTGACGGGCCAGACGGAAGACTTGTCGATCGAGGCAAAGGCGCTTTCCGACCGGATTTCCAACATCCGCCGAGCACTCTTCACCAGCCGTCTGTTCGAGCATACCGAAATCAACGGCAGCGTTGTGCAGGAGGCGCTGCAATCCTTCTCGGCAGATGCGGCGCGCGTCCAGCGCAGCATCATGAGCTGGCTGACATTCGTCTTCAAGTTCAAGGCGCTGTCGCTGGCGATTGCCGTGTTAATGTCGATGGCGCTCGCTTCGCTGATCCTCTTCCTCGAATACCGCTTGTTTGGCCGGATCAATCGACGGGATCTCACAGTCGAGGACCCGTCCTATCTCAGCCGATTCTCCGTGGCGTTCTTTTCGACGATCCTTCCGTCGCTGGCGCTTAGCTTCTTTCTGTCGTCGACCTATTTCCTGCTGAACACCTTCAATGTCCTCAGATCCGACATCTCGCCGATCGTCGCCTCCGTCTTCGGGCTGATCGGGCTCGTCTTTTTTGTCACGGCCATTTCGCGTGCGGTTCTGGCACCTGCGGCACCCAATTGGCGTCTCGTGCGGCTGTCTAACAAGGGCGCGCGTGATCTCAGCATCGCAATCTTCCTGATGGCCCTGGTGAATGGGCTCGACTATGTGTTGTCGGTGATCAGCGAGACCTACAGTTCGCCGGTCGTGCTCACGGTGATGAAGAGCTTCACCTCCTCGCTCATCGTCGGCTTCCTGCTGCTTATCGTTTCGTTCCTCAGGCCGGTCCTCGCCGACAGTGGTGACCCCTCTGCGCAAGGCAGGCCCTGGCCGCGTGCTGTGTCGATCACGCTACGGGTGGTCGGTGCAATCCTCATTCTCGCCGCCGGCATCGGTTATGTCGGTCTTGCCCGCTTCCTCGCGACGCAGATCGTGCTGACCGGCGCGGTCGTTGCGACCATGTATATCGGCGTCTTGACCGGCAAGGCGATCTCCGCGCCGAACCAGTTTGGCGAGACGCGCGTGGGCCAGTTCATCGGCCGCCGCTTCCGCCTCTCGGCCGTCGGCCTCGACCAGAGCGGTATTGCGGCGGGCCTCTTCATCTATGTGTTCGCGCTGATCACCGGCGTGCCGCTCATCCTGATGTCTTGGGGCTTCCAGCCGCGCGACCTGCAGCTATGGCTGTTCAATCTCTTCACTGAGATCAATATCGGCACGATCCGGATCTCGATCTTCGGCATTCTCGGGGGCGTGCTTCTGTTCGCAGGTGGCCTCGTCGTCACACGCTGGTTCCAGAAATGGCTGGACGGCAATGTCATGGCGCGTTCGCATGTCGATGGCGGTGTGCGCAATTCCGTCAAGACTGGTGTCGGCTATCTCGGCACGGCCATAGCCGGGATCATCGGCATCTCGGCGGCCGGCATCGACCTGTCGAGCCTCGCTCTGGTTGCCGGTGCCCTGTCGCTCGGCATCGGCTTCGGCCTGCAGAACATCGTCTCGAACTTCGTTTCGGGTCTCATCCTTCTCGTCGAACGCCCCTTCAAGGTCGGCGACCATGTGATCACGGGCGTGAACGAGGGTATCGTCAAGCGCATATCCGTGCGTGCCACCGAGATCGAGACCTTCCGCCGTCAGTCGATCATCGTGCCGAATTCGGAACTCATCAACGCACCGCTCGGCAACTGGACCCATCGCAACAAGGTGCAGCGCTCCGAAGTGCCTGTCAGCGTGGCCTATGACACGGATCCGCAGGAGGTGATCGACCTCTTGCTGGAGGTGGTCAACGAACGTCCGGACGTGCTGCGCAATCCCGAACCGCATGTCGAGTTCCTGCGTTTCGGAGCGTCCTCGCTCGATTTCGAGCTCCGCTTCCACCTGGCCGACATGGGCGAAGGCCTGAATGTCCGTAACGACGTGCGGATGGAAATCCTGCGTCGGTTCCGGGCACGGGGCATTGTCATGCCTTACCCGCACCAGGATGTCATGCTGCATATCCAGGATCACGACCGACAGGCGCTCCTCCGGCGCAAGTCTCGCACGACGGATTCACAGGCCGGGCAGGGGGAGGAATTGTTTCCGGACCCGGATGATGACAAACTCCTGCCATGAACGCCGCATTCAGCCGCCATTCAGGCACAATGCGGCACAAGAGGGGCAGGAGCGATCGGGATAGCCGACCGCCTAGGAGAGGACGGAGCCTTTGGCTCCGCTGTCGGCATGAAGCAGTTCTATGCGCAGCTGGTTGTCGTGATGGGTAGCGTCCTGGTTGCCGGGTCGGGACTCGCCGCGTCAATCCACAATGCGGGCTCCTCGGCTGTGGTCCTCGTCGTCGTCGAGGATGGCAACAAGACGGAGGTGGCGCTGGATGCCGGCGGGTCCGACGTAATCTGCTCTTCCGGTTGTTTCCTCACTCTGCCCAATGGTGATCGCATCGGGCTTGCCGGCGGCGAGACCGTCGAGATCAAGGATGGGGTCGCCACGATCAAGTGACGGTGTTGGGGTGGCATCCTTATACCGCGATAATCCGAAACGCTTAACTATGACTTTGTCCGAATGCGGTGACAGTTGCTCAATTAACGCTTCCGCAAAGGGCCTTTGATAGATGTCTTGTTATCGAACAGGTCACACAGAAGGCAAGTCATGGCAGTTCTCGGCGTATCTGGAATGCAGTATTCGGGAGAAACCTTTCCCGATGTTCGGATCGTTCTCGGAGAGGACTCCAACGTCTTCACCCAGATGATCAGTCAACGCCTCAAGGAACTGATGGGCGTCGATATCGAGATCTGCCGGACCTTCGAGGATCTGCAGATGGCGAACGAGCTCTCGGACGAACCGGTAAAGCTCGCGATCTCGAACATCAACCTGCCGGGTGCTGAAAACGGCGAAGCGCTCGAATACCTCATCGACTGCAACATCCCGACCGTCGTCTTCACCGGCACTTTCCAGGACGAGATGCGCGAGAAGCTGCTGGCCAAGGACATCGTCGACTACATCCTCAAGGACAATATCTTTGCGGTCGAGATGCTGGCGGAATCGGTCTATCGCTTCCTCACCAATCATCGCCATCATGTGCTCATCGTCGATGACAGCCCGACGGCGCGTGCGCTTCTCTCGAGCCGTCTCCGCCGCTATAATTTCCGCGTCAGCCTTGCTGAAAGCGGTGCGAAGGCGATCGAGATCCTGAAGGCGAATTCGGACATCGGGCTTGTGGTCACCGACTACAACATGCCCGATATCGACGGTTTCGAGCTGACACGGCGCATCCGTTCCGTGCGCGGCTCGCACGAGCTTCGAATCATCGGCGTCTCATCGTCGACCAACCGGCTGCTGTCGGCCCGTTTCCTGAAGGTGGGCGGCAACGACTTTATGCTGCGCCCGTTCATCGACGAGGAATTCTACTGCCGTGTCAATCAGAACCTCGACACTCTGGTGCAGATTAAAGCTGCGCAAGCCCGCAAAAAATAGGTGCGACTTATAACCAACGACGCTAAGCTCCGGCCATTGGGGGGAGATCGCTTATTAAGCGGTCTCGGAAGAGTGGCAGGTAGTTTATGTATTTTCCCGAACAGATTTATGCGCGCGAGCCGTCTATGCAGCGCGGTCGGGCGGAGCAGGGGCGGATACTGGTCATTGAGGATTCGCGATCGCTGTCCTCGATCATGCGCCACAAACTCGAGACCGACTTCTCCTGCCAGGTAACCCAGTGCGCCTCGGCAGATGTCTTCAGAGAGGTCATGCAGGGCGGGCAAACTTTCGACGTGGCGGTCGTCGATCTCAACCTTCCGGGCGCCTCCGATGGTGAGGTTCTCGATGCCGTGATCGCCGAGGGCATTCCGGCCGTGGTCTTCACCGCCGACTTCAATCGGGACCTGCGCGAGCGACTGCTGCAGAAGGGTGTCGCCGACTACCACGTCAAGAACAACGAGCATGCGATCGATCTCGTCCTATCCTCGGTCATCAGGCTCCTGGGCAATCGCGATGTCGGCGTGCTCGTGGTCGATGACCTACCGTCCGCGCGCACGATGCTGGCAGACCTTCTGCGGGTGCAGAAATTCCAGGTTTATGAAGCCTCGACGGGATATCAGGCAATGGAGATCCTCGCCCGTCAGCCGCATATCGAACTCGTCATCACCGACTATCATATGCCCGACATGGACGGTTACGAGCTGACACGGCGGATCCGGCGCGACCACAGCAGCGATCGGCTTCGCATCATCGGGATTTCGTCATCTGCCGATCGGCTCCTCTCGGCGAGCTTCTTGAAGGCCGGCGCCAATGATTTCGTCTACAGGCCCTATGTCATCGAGGAACTACAGTGCCGGATCCAGCACAATATCGAGACTTTGGCGCAGCTCCAGCAACTGCGCGTGGCCGCCTTCAGTGACTATCTGACGGGCTTGCCAAACCGGCGCTATTTCTTCGATGCGGGACCGGCACAGGTCGCCGGGCGGCTGGAGCGGGCAGAACCCTGCTGCATCGCCATGCTCGATATCGACCATTTCAAGAAGCTTAACGATACCTATGGTCACGAGATCGGCGATCGCGTGCTGCAGGCCGTGGGCGCGAAGCTCGCGCGCCGGCTGGAAGGCAGTGGCCACCTGCTGGCGCGGCTCGGCGGCGAGGAATTCAGCGTGCTGATTCTGGGACTCGATGTCGAGGCCGGTTCAGCGCTCTGCGAAACACTGCGCAGCGATATCGAATCCCTGCGCGTCGCGCTGGACGATCAGGATCTGAACGTCACGATTTCGATCGGGCTGGCTGAAATCGCCGGGCGCGAGAGCTTCAGCAACTATTTGGCGGCTGCCGATCAGCTGCTCTATCTCGCCAAGAGCTATGGCCGGAACCGGGTCTATTCCGAGAGCATGCTTTCCTGAGCCGACGCCGCGATCGCGCTCTGGTCCTGCCGGGTGCAGGTCACTATATGTGTCCGACCTTCCGCAGACCGGAGTGCCCTCATGGCTCCCATTATCTCCATCAATTCGCTCTCCAAGACGTATTCCAATGGGTTCACGGCCTTGGACAATGTCAGTTTCGACATAGAGGAGGGCGAGATCCTCGCGCTTCTCGGTCCGAACGGGGCCGGCAAAACGACGCTGATCTCGATCATCTGCGGCATCGCCAATCCGAGCGGCGGGCAGGTGACTGTGTCCGGCCATGACGTCGTCAAGGACTTCCGCCAGACCCGGGCCGAGATCGGCCTCGTGCCGCAGGAACTCACGACCGACATGTTCGAGACCGTCTTCAACACGGTCAGCTTTTCGCGCGGCCTGCACGGCAAGAAGCCCGACCCTGCCTATATCGACCAGGTGCTCAAGGATCTCAGCCTGTTCGACAAGCGTGACAACACGCTGCGGGAGCTGTCCGGCGGTATGAAACGGCGTGTGCTGATCGCCAAAGCGTTGTCCCATCAGCCACGCATCCTGTTCCTTGACGAGCCGACGGCCGGCGTGGACGTCGCGCTGCGCAAGGACATGTGGCAGTTGGTCGAACGGCTGCGCAAGACGGGTGTCACGATCATTCTGACTACCCATTACATCGAAGAGGCGCAGGAGATTGCCGACCGGGTCGGAATCATCAACAGGGGCAAGCTGCTGCTCGTCGAGGAGAAGAAGGCCCTGATGCGCAAGCTCGGGCGCAAGCAGCTGACAATCGAACTGCTCGAGCCAATCGGAGCCATTCCGACGAGCCTCGACAGCTATGCGCTCACGCTCGGCGAAGGGGGCAAGGAGCTGGTCTACGATTATGACCTTGGCAGTGGAGACGGCGAGATTGCGAGGCTTCTCCTGGCGATCGATGCCGCCGGTCTCAGATTCGACGACGTATCGACCCGCCAGACATCCCTTGAAGACATTTTCGTTTCGCTGATCGGAGAGGCCGCATGAACATCGAAGCGATCAAGTCGATCTACTTCTACGAAATGGCGAGGACCCGCCGCACCCTGTTGCAGAGCGTGATTTCGCCCGTCCTGTCCACCGCGCTCTATTTCATCGTCTTCGGTGCGGCCGTCGGATCGCGCATGCAGGAAGTGGGCGGAGTCTCCTATGGCGCCTTCATCACGCCCGGTCTGATCATGCTGGCGCTGATCACCCAGTGCATATCCAACGGGTCGATCGGCATCTATTTCCCAAAATTCACTGGGACGATTTACGAAATTCTCTCGGCGCCGGTTGCGATGGGCGAAATCCTGATCGGTTATGTCGGTGCGGCGGCGACCAAGGGCTTGATGATCGGCGTCATCATCCTGTTCACCGCCATGTTCTTCGTCGATCTCCATATCGCCCATCCCGTGCTCATGCTGGTGTTCATGGTGCTGACCGCGATCACCTTCAGCCTTGCCGGCTTCATCATCGGCATCCTCGCGAAGAATTTCGAGCAGCTGAACCTCGTGCCGTCGCTCGTCGTGCCGCCGCTGACCTTCCTCGGCGGAACCTTCTACTCGATCGACATGCTGCCGCCATTCTGGCGCGCGGTCAGCCACCTCAATCCGGTTCTCTATCTCGTGAGCGGCTTCCGCTGGAGCTTTTTCGAGGCTTCGGACGTGCATCCGATGATCAGCGTCGCAATGATCGGCATCTTTCTGGCGACTTGCCTGGGGTTCCTCGTCTGGATATTCAAGACCGGATACAAGCTCCGTCCTTGAGCGATGGTCAATCGCGCAGTCTGAGTTCATCCGTCTGCATCTGCATCGAACTCAGCGTCGACAGGAAGCTCATGCCGAGGAGGCTCTGATCGAGCAGGCCTTCTTCCAGGACCACGGCTTCCACATTGGTGCGCATGATCGATCCGAGGCGGATTTCGGGGATGCGGAGCGGTGCTGCGGATGCGCGACCATTGGCCGTCAGGACCGTGCGGGTGAAGCTGAGGTCGCCGGGATCGATGCCCATGCGCATGGCGTCCTCGTAGCGGAGGGCGACCGAACTCGCTCCGGTGTCGATGAGTACGGGCACTGAAACCGTGCCCATGCCGACGGATGTTTCGAAATGTCCGCCGAGGGTCTTGTGAAGCACCACTTCGGCGCGACCGTCCGCGGTCGTCACGGTGACCGCGCGTCCGGGTATGAGGCCGGCGACAACCCGCTCGCCGATGCTTTGGAAGTCGCCACGATAGAGGTAGCCGGTGACGAGGGCGAGCGCGATCAAGACCCAGATCGCCATCTGCCGCAGGCTCTGGCCGAGATTGCGCCGGCCGAGCACGATTCCGGCTGAGATCATCAAGAGGATCGGAAGCGCCACGACCATTCGGCCGAAGTCTTCGTTGTCGACGCCGAAACTCTGTCCGCTTTCGTGATTAAAGACGAGAATGCCGAGACCGATGGCAAGAATTGCTAGGCCGATGATGAAGCGCATCAGCCGCCCTCGCGCTCGCGCACCATGCGGGTGCGGCGCGTCTCGCGGCGCGGCTTGCGCTCGACATTTTGGAGGCGGGCGGGAAGTTCGGCCATGATGGTTCGGCGCTCGAGGCTGGTATAGGTCGTCCACAACCCGATCTCGTCGCGCGTGCGTCCGCAGCCGAAGCAGAGGCCGGTCTTGTCATCGATCGAACAGATGAGAATGCAGGGGGATTCCATCGCGAGCCCTTTGGTTTCGCTTCTATATCGGGTCTCTAAACTATGATGGCAAGGGTGAGGAGGAAGGCGATCTCGCAGAGTTGTTGGCTGGCCCCGATCGTGTCGCCCGTATGCCCTTCGAGCCGCTTGCGGCAATGCCGGGTGAAGACGAAAACCGCTGCCAATCCGAATGCACAGGCCAAAAACCAGCCATGAAACGGCAGCGTAAAGATGCAAAGTGCGACCGTGAACGCCACGCCGAGGGCATAGGCTGTCCTCGTCGCCTCCATGTCGGGCGTGCCAGCCGAAGCGGCCACACCATCCGTACGCGCCGAGGGCAGCGACGACCAGTGCCAGACCAGCAGCGTCCGAGACAGGACCGCTGCTGCCAGCCATGATAATGCCGCGGCGAGTGGAGGCAGTGCTTCGAGCAGAATGGTGAGGGCCGCAACACGGATTGCAACCGAGAGGATCAGGGCCAACGCGCCATAGGTGCCGATGCGGCTATCCTTCATGATCGACATCGCCTTGTCGCGGCTGCCGCCACCACCCAGACCATCGGCGCTATCGGACAGGCCATCCTCGTGCAGGGCGCCAGTCACCACGATCTGCGCAGTTACGGCAATGAGCGCGCCGAGCACGGCTTCTGCTCCGGCGGCAGAGAGCATACCGATCACAAGGGCAGCTGGCAGGGCGATCACGAGACCGGCAAGGGGGAAGGCTGCAACGGTCTTGCTCAGGCTGCCGTCATGACCGGCAAAATAGCGATCCGGCACCGGCAGGCGGCTCAGAAAGGAAATGGCGCGCGCCGTTTCCGTCAGAAGGTTGTCGACGACCTGCATGATCCCCGTTTTCCGTATTTCAGCATTCCGTTGTGTCCTCGACCGCCTGCGTCGTTTTTTGAGTTGAGCGGCACGGGTCCGGTCAGTATGAGAGAGGCCACAAAGCCTGATTTGCTGGAAGAATACAAGGAAGCCCGATCCATGAGCGTCACCGGCCTGCCATTCGACGATTTTCGCGCCCTGTTGCGCGACCTGCCGGGACCTCATACCGCATCGCTGGTCGCTGCGCGCGAGCGTGACAAGCAGTTGACCAAGCCGCCGGGCGCACTTGGTCGTCTCGAAGAGATCGCCATGTGGCTCGCCGCCTGGAGCGGCCGTGCGCCGGCGGTCAACCGACCGCTGGTCGCGATCTTCGCCGGCAATCACGGCGTGACGAAACACGGTATCACGCCGTTCCCGCCATCGGTTACCCAGCAGATGGTTGAGAATTTTGCAGCCGGCGGTGCGGCGATCAACCAGATCTGCGTGACGCATGACCTTGGCCTCAAGATCTTCGATCTCGCGCTCGACTATCCTACGGGTGACATCACTTGCGAGCCCGCGCTTTCCGAACGCGACTGCGCAGCCACCATGGCCTTCGGAATGGAAGCGATCGCCGGCGGCACGGACCTGCTCTGCATCGGCGAGATGGGGATCGGCAATACGACGATAGCCGCTGCCATCAATCTTGCGCTTTACGGCGGCGAGGCGGAAGACTGGGTCGGCCCGGGCACGGGTTCCGAAGGCGATGTGCTGGCCCGCAAGGTGGCGGCCGTGAAGCAGGCTGTCGCCTTCCATCAGGAGCACCTGTCCGACCCGCTGGAAGTCTTGCGTCGTCTCGGCGGTCGTGAGATCGCTGCCATGGCAGGCGCCATTCTGGCTGCGCGCATGGAGAAGATACCGGTCCTGATCGACGGTTATGTGGCGACTGCCGCAGCCTCGATCCTGAAGGCCGCCAATCCGTCGGCGCTCGACCACTGCCTGATCGGCCATGTCTCCGGTGAACCGGGGCATCTGCGTGCGATCGAACGCCTCGGCAAGACGCCGCTTCTGGCACTTGGCATGCGGCTCGGTGAAGGCACTGGTGCCGCCCTTGCGGCCGGCATCGTCAAAGCTGCGGCTGCCTGCCATTCCGGCATGGCCACCTTCGATCAGGCGGGGGTATCCAACAAGTCGCATGCGTGATCGAAAGCCAAAGGGAATCGGTGCCGAGCCGCTCGCCTCCACCGTCATCAAGAAGAAGACCGGCGTCGCGCATCTGTTCGCGGCTGCGCAATATTCGGCGCAGGGCTTCAAGCGCCTGATCCAGGAATCAGCCTTCAGGCATGAATTGCTGGGCTTTGTCGGCGGGCTCGTCGTCTTCGCCGTGATCGGTGCGAGCCTGTTCGAATTCCTCGGCTTCATCGTGCTGATGATGCTGATGTTCTCGGTCGAAGCGTTGAATACGGCGATCGAGGAGTTAGTGGATCGCGTCTCGCCGGAAATCTCGACGGTCGGGCGAAATGCCAAGGATCTCGGTTCCTTCGCGGTCTTCTGCCTGATCATCGCCAATGCCGCATTTGCAGTCTATGTCGTGGTGAGCCGGTTGTTCCTCGCCTGATCAGGCGAACTGCCGGCGGCGGGGCTCAACGGCCTTGACTTCGCTGATGGCCGGGAGACTTTCCAGCACGCGGCTGGACGGCAGGATCGCAACGACTTCCGTGCCTTCGCGCAGCTTCGACCTCAGCTTGAACTCCCCGCCATGCTTGGCGAGGATCGCTTGAACGATGGGGAGCCCGAGGCCTGTTCCCTGTTCTGCACTCTTGATGGCGATTGAGCCCTGACCGAAGGCCGAGAGCACGACCGGGATTTCGTTTTCCGGGATGCCCGGGCCATTGTCGCGGATCGAAACATATTGGCCGCCGCCCGCGGTCCAGCCGGCCTTCACGACGATCTCGCCGCCCTGGGGGGTGAATTTCACGGCGTTCGACAGGAGGTTCAGGATGACCTGGCGCAAGGCCTTCTCATCGGCCCAGAGTGACGGCAGGCCGCGTTCGAACTGTTCCTCTATGCTGATGTTTTTCGACTTGGCGCGCAACTGGATCATGCCGATGCAATCCTCAGCCAGTTCCAGCAGTGAGACGCTTTCCTCGCTGAGCTCGTATTTGCCGGCCTCGATGCGCGACAGGTCGAGGATCTCGTTGATCAATTCGAGCAGATGGCTGCCCGACCGGTGAATGTCGCCGGCATATTCCTTGTAGAGCGGATTGTTGAGCGGTCCGAGCACTTCCGTCGCCATCACTTCGGAGAAGCCGAGGATGGCGTTCAGCGGCGTGCGGAGTTCGTGGGACATCGAGGCGAGGAAGCGCGATTTCGCCATGTTGGCTTCCTCGGCCCGACGGCGCGCCTCGTCCGAAAGGGATTTTGCCACTTCCAGTTCCGCAATCAGGTCGTCCTTTTCCGTCTGATAGGAAAGAAGTTTCAGATTGGCCTGATGCAGGCGGCTCGTGATGTAGATGAAGAAGATCAGGGCCGTCGTGAAGACGGCGGTCAGGCCGAGATCTAGGATGTTACCGCCCGTGCCGGCCACATAGGTGAGCGCCACAACCGTCGGCAGGAAGCCGAACAGCACCGCTTGACGGAGAAGCATGCTGGCCATGGCGGTTATCGAAAGCGCCAGGAGCAGGACGGCGCCCTTATAGAAGATAAAGGCCGTCGGGTTGCAGCTGGCACAGTCCTGCAGGGCGAAGATCGCCCAGGACATGCCCATGGCGACTTGCGACAACAGCAGGAGGCGCCGCCATTTGTGCTGGTTGTCGAGGGTGATCTCGTGCTTCGAGGCGCGCCGGACCAGCAGGATGCCGATCGCATGCATGGTGAGCGCAAAGAGACCCCAGACGAGGAAGTGCGGTTGCGCGGTGAAATAGGCCCCGGAGGCGGCGATAAGCAGCGTGATGAGCGGGATGACGGCAGCGCCCTGCAGGGATGCTGCCACATGCATGCCAAGCATTTCGACATCGAAGGCCGGCGATGAGCCCTGCGGAGATTGCAGTCGCTCCCGGGTTGCGCGGACGGCACGTGTCGTTGCCCTGTTGCGCGAGCTGCGCGTCAGGTCCAGAACGTTTTTGTCCGCCGATGTGTCTACGCCGTTACTCATTGCGTTGCAGTCTTCCGCGCCTTGCATGAACCCTAGCGGCGAATTCTTAAGAAGATCCTGTCTCGGAAGGATTTGTTTGCCATGTGTGAAAAGGATTCGTTCTTGAAGTGGGTTGGAATGTGACGAGGATTGTTCGACGCCTGCGCGATTGGGTGGTCGGGCTCGCCATACTCGCTCTCACGCTTTTGATCATCGCCAAGCTGGAGAACGGGCAAGCGCTGCGGTTCAGCGGCACTTTCCTTGCGGTCGACGGAGACACGCTGGTGGTCGAGGGTGAGCGTTTGAGGCTGGAAGGGATCGATGCTCCGGAACTCGGGCAGACCTGTGACCGGTCCGTGGGTGGATCTTATGCCTGCGGAACTGACGCCCGGCAGACCCTGGCGGATCTGATCAAGGGCAGAGACTGGGAATGTCTTGGAACGGGTCGCGACCGCTACGAGCGTTTGCTCGTCACCTGCCGACGCGGCCTCGACGATCTTGGCAGTCTCCTGGTCCGTTCTGGTTCGGCTGTCGCGGATGGCCGTTATCTGGCGGAGGAGGCAATGGCGCGGCGGGACGGGAAGGGGATCTGGGGCGGTGCGTTCGAGCGTCCCTCGGACTGGAGGCGGATGCAAAAGCTCGAAGACGTGGAACAGATGGCTCGGCTCCGGACGTTGCTACCCCGTTGGATCGTGAACTGGTTCGAGGAATGATTGAGAATGCCGAGTGACGTCGAGGAGCCTCCGTCAATGCCATCAGGCTCATTGCCTTCGACGATCGATGCGCTCTCGCAGGCGATTGCCCGCTGCCGAATCTGTCGCGACAGTCCTGCGGGCGGGCCGGAGCGGCGCATGCCGCATGAACCTCGGCCTGTCGCCTATCTCTCCTCGACCGCACGGGTACTCATTGCCGGCCAGGCGCCGGGCCTGCGGGTGCATGAGACGGGCATCCCCTTCAACGATGCCTCCGGTGACCGTTTGCGACAATGGCTGGGTGTGGAGCGGGAGACCTTTTACGATTGCAGGCGATTTGCGATCGCGCCGATGGGCTTCTGCTTTCCCGGCTACAATGCAGAGGGACATGATCTGCCGCCGCGCCGGGAATGTGCGCCGCATTGGCGACAGACCGTGATGGGTGCCATGCCGCAGGTCGAGCTCATCCTGGCGATCGGTCAGTATGCGCAGGCTTGGCATCTCGGAGGCCTGCGCCGGAAGACGATGACGGAGACGGTATCCCACTGGCGGGATTTCCTGCTGACCAATCGCGAGGGGCCACGTGTGCTGCCACTACCACATCCGAGCTGGCGCAATACGGGTTGGCTGAAACGTCATCCCTGGTTCGAGGCGGAGGTGCTCCCGGTGCTCAGGCGCGAGGTTTCCTTGTTGATAGGCTGAAATGATTTTCCATAAATCGTAATGAATCGGCTATATCAGGGAAAATCAGTCTTATCAGGATGCCCCATGGACCGCCTCGATCGTAAAATTCTTCGTATCCTCCAGGAAGACTCCACGCTCGCTGTCGCCGATCTCGCCAAGAAGGTCGGCCTGTCCACGACGCCCTGCTGGCGGCGTATCCAGAAGATGGAAGAAGACGGCGTCATTCGCCGCCGCGTCGCGCTGCTCGATCCGGGCAAGGTCAATACCAAGGTCACGGTCTTCGTGTCGATCCGGACTTCCAGCCACTCGATCGAATGGTTGAAGCGGTTCTCCGAGGTCGTCTCGGAGTTTCCGGAAGTGGTCGAATTCTACCGCATGAGCGGTGATGTCGACTATCTGCTGCGTGTCGTCGTGCCCGACATCGCGGCCTATGACGCCTTCTACAAGCGCATGATCGCCAAGATCGAGATCCGCGACGTGTCGTCTGTCTTCGCCATGGAGCAGATCAAGTACACGACCGAACTTCCGCTCGACTACATGATGATCGACAACCAGAAGTCCCAGGAAGACTGAGGGGCGCTCTCAAGCGCCCCATCTGGTCGTTACTTTTCCAGCCGTGCCAGCAAAGACGATGTATCCCAGCGGCTGCCGCCGAGCTTCTGCACCTCGCCATAGAATTGATCGACCAGCGCCGTCACCGGCAGGTTGGCGCCGTTGCTGCGGGCTTCGGTCAGGACGATGTCGAGGTCCTTGCGCATCCAGTCGACGGCAAAGCCGAAGTCGTATTTGCCCTGGTTCATCGTCTTGTGACGGTTCTCCATTTGCCACGAGCCGGCGGCTCCCTTGGAGATCACCTCGATGACCTTCTCGATGTCTAGGCCGGCCTTCTTGCCGAAATGCACGCCCTCGGCGAGGCCCTGGACGAGGCCTGCGATGCAGATCTGGTTGACCATCTTGGTCAACTGTCCGGCGCCGGCAGGCCCCATTAGGCCCACCATGCGGGCGTAAGCGTCGATCACCGGACGTGCCTGTTCGAACGTATCCGGATTGCCACCGCACATGACGGTCAAAAGTCCGTTCTCGGCGCCTGCCTGGCCGCCGGAGACGGGCGCATCGATGAAGCCGCAGCCCTTTGTCGCCGTCGCGTCGGCGAGTTCACGCGCAACCTCGGCCGAAGCCGTCGTGTTGTCGATCAGGATGGCGCCCGGCTTCATGGCCGCGATCACGCCGTTTTCGCGTGTTGTCACCGAGCGCAGGTCGTCGTCATTGCCGACGCAGGTGAAGACGAAATCCGCGCCTTCGGCCGCTTCCGCCGGCGTGAGGCCGAGGCTGCCACCGAACTTCTCGACCCAGGCTTCGGCCTTGGCGGTGGTGCGGTTGTAGACTTTCACCTCGTGGCCACCCTTGACCTTCAGGTGACCTGCCATCGGAAATCCCATCACGCCCAAACCGATGAATGCGACCTTTGCCATATGTTCTGCCTCTGCCCTTTCGCTGAAGGCCAAGGCATAAAGCAGGAAAGCCGACAGGAAAAGGTCGCTTCGGTCCCGGTCCGACCTGACTTTGCTTCAGCCGACGGCGCGTGGGAGCGGCTGTTCGCCATCGAGACGCTTTGATCTCTCGCCGAGTGAATCCGAAATCTCCTGCCATATGCGGCGCAGACGCCGGACATGAAGATCGTCGGCGATCCAGCCCATCATGTGTTCCACACGTGTTTTCACATCTGCAGGCGTGAGGCCGAGTTTTTCTCGGAACCAACGGCAAAATTCATCCGGATCCTGTGCGGCCTTCACGTTTGCCTCGTCAACCACCAGCAGGTTCGTGCCGCCGAATTTGCAAACGTCACGCAGGTTCTGCGTGGGGGCGACAAGAACGCCTGCAAGCAGAAGGTCGAATTCCTCGGGGCTTTCGCTATCCCCTGAGCCCGACTTTCGGAAATCGATCGCGCGTTCGAGGTCAAAGATCGTTCTGATCTGCAGTTCGCGAAGTATCAGGAACTTCTCAATGCCAACGAGATGGCAGAGCTGGGCCTGTGCGATCCAGTCGACGGCCTGGTAGATGCCGTAGGGCGATTCGATATGCAGCATGATCGGATTGTAAGTGGCGAGCCCCTGCACATCGTAGATGCCGCATTCCTGCAGGCGAAAGCGTGTCGCATAGTCGATGCCGTCGAGCGCATCGAGGGGCGTGATGCGGGTGATTCTGTTGAAGCGGTCGTCGTCCATCTTGACCCATGACATCAGCGATTGGAGGCGCAGCAGCGCGAACTTGCTGGCACTGTCAGGCAGGTAGCCGAGAATGGGCGCAAGGATCAGCCAGATGCGTGAGGCGTCCGGCGTACAGGGCGTCGTCGGCAGTGAGCCAGGCGCCGTGGCGCACCTGTTTTCCAGAAGCGTAAAGCCGAAGGTCGGGTCCGGGATTGCCCTGTAGAGGGCGAGGATAAAGACGACGGAAACGATCGACTCGACGGTGTAGCGGATGAAGGTGAATGCGGAGAGGTCGAATACCGCCAGTCCACGCATGAAGCCGCGGATGGCCGCAAGATAGGCGCCGGCGAAAGCGAGGCCTCCGATCAGGTTGAGATGGGACCGCGCCTCTGCCGCGTTTGCCGGCGTCGTGAGGCCCGACGCGGCAAGCTCTAGGCCTGTGAGGAGCGCTTCTGTGCCGTAATAGGTGACGATCATCATTCCGATCGAGGCGAGGATGAGGCGGATGTCCGCCCAACTGCCGAAGCGGATCTTGCCGATGATCGCGGTAATCTGTTGGACGGGCGGCATCTGGTCGAAGCCTATCTCTTCCTTGATCGTGATCGGCAGGTCCTGGACATATTTCGAGCGCACGAATTCCAGCGATGGGTTGACCGTGCTTGGACCCTTTTCCTCCGACTTCGTCGTCGCTGGAAAAGACGTCAGAAAATCCCGGATGATCAGCAGCCGGCGGTTGCGCATTTCATGGCGGGCATAGATGAAGAGCAAAGGTGTCGCCACGGCGACGAGAAAGGCGTAGCCGTTCGATGGGCCGAGCGCGGACCAAAGATACGTCAATGCGCCAATTAGCGAATTGCCGAATTGTGTAGTGTCCATATTCCTTTTCCCCCATTTGGGGAAAAGGAAAACAAGAACAACCCGGGATTGCCACAAACCACATGCAGCTTTAGATTGTTATTTGTGGCTATAGCGGGCTCAGCCGCGCTTTTTTGCCACGACGAGATGCCCCGGCGAGGGTTCTCCGTCCTGCATGCGGACATCGATGTCGGTGATTTCGACGAGTTCGAAGCCGGTGGCGGCAAGGCGCTCGCGCACATAGGTCTCGGCATGCACGAAGCGCTGGTGCGGTCCTACCATGAAGGGACGATCCGCCATTACCTCGACGGGCCTCGTCTCGGAGGAGAATATGAAGATGCCGCCGTCGGTCATGTTCTCGGCGGTGCCGAAGAACAGCGGCTCGAGGGCGCCGAGATAGGGCAGGACGTCGGTGGCGGTTACCAGGTCGAAGGCCTCGTCGTCATTGTCTTCGAGGAAGTCCTCGAGTTCGGCGACGTAGAGCGTCTTGTAGAGATCCTTCTCATGGGCGATCTCGACCATCTTCTCGGAGATATCGATTCCCGTCATGTCGTCGACCATGTCGCGCAGCGTGCCGCCGGTCAGCCCGGTGCCGCAGCCAAGGTCGAGCAGACGCTTGAACGGCCCGAGGCCAAGGGCCTGAAGCCGCTGGCGGACCATCATCGGCACGGTGTAGCCGAGCTGTTCGACGAGGATGTCTTCGAAGGCGTCCGCATGCTGGTCGAAAAGGGTCTCGACATAGGCGTCCGGTGCCTTGGGCGGGGCTTCGCCGCGTCCGAGGGCTGCAATTCGGACGGAGGCGCCGCCGTGGTCGTCGGGATCGATGGCCAGGACTTCCTGATAGGCGTTCACGGCCGCGTCGATGTCGCCGGCCTTCTCGAGGCTCAGTGCGCGGTTATAAGCTTCCGCCAGGGCTTCTTCGTCGATCTTGGCCATATCAGGCTCCTGTTTGCGTGGCCGTCTCGCCGACCTTTGCGGCTCGTCTAGCCCGTCGGGACCGGCTTGGCAATGAAAACGGAACCGTGCAGGGTCTCCCGATGTTTTCAGTGCAGGGAGCTTCGCATGGAACAAACGACTGAAGATAAAGCCGGCATGCTGCCGCTGGAAAGCGCCAAGCCCGCCCGCCAGGCACCGGCCTTGCCGGCCAATTCGGCCGAAAAGGCCAATATGATCATCCACTATTATCGTGGGGAAATCGGACGCATGACCAGCTGGCGCGACCGGATCGATCGCACGTCGAACTGGTCGATGACGGTGGTCGCCGGTCTCTTGTCCGTATCGCTGTCCACGCCGGCTTCGCATCATGGCGTCATCCTCTTTGCCATGCTGCTGATTTCGGTCTTCCTGCTGATCGAGGCGCGTCGCTATCGGTTCTTCGACGTCTATCGTGCGCGCGTGCGCCAGTTGGAGCGACACTACTTCGCCCAGGCGCTCTGCCCGCAGGCGGAACTCAAGGCCGATTGGGCCGAGGCGATCGCGGCCAGCCTGCGCAAGCCCGTCTTCCTGATCGATTACCGCGATGCGCTCTTCCGGCGCATCCGCCGAAACTACATCTGGATGTATCTCATCCTGCTTCTCGCCTGGGCGCTGAAGATCTCCAGCCCGAAGTTGCAACAGGGCGAGGCCCCAGTCGAATTCGTCAGCAGCGTCTGGCAAGTGGTCGACAATGCCCATCTGGGGCCGCTGCATGGCGGCATGGTGCTGGTGCTGGTCGCCGCGTTTTACGGTTCACTGCTCCTTGCCGTCCTGCATCGGGAGCCTGATGATGGCGAGTTCGCCCATGGCGAGGTCCATGTCTGAACGCAGGTCCAACCTCAGTGGAGGATGAACTCGCCCTTCAACGAACGCCATTCGCTGGCCGCGATCATCTTTTTGTGCACGTAGGTGACGGAGTGGAGGGGGCCCTCGATCTTGTCCTGCCAGAAGCGCAGGAAGCCACGCATTTCCGGAAAATCGGGGGCGAGGTCGTAGTGCTGCCAGATGTAAGTCTGGAGCAGGGAGGGGTGGTCTGGCAGGCGGTAGAGGATCTGGGCGGTGGTCAGACCGTAGCCCTTCAGCATCAGTTCCATTTCACTGTTCATGTCCGTTGCTCCGGCTCCCGTTGCAAGGGATCGGTGCGGACGGCGTCACGCTTCCGCGACCGACCGGGGCCGCGACCAACGCGGGCCCTGACATGATGGAAACACCGCTTGGTGAATGATGTCTTAACGGAGGTCGGGCGACACCAGGCCGGATGCCGCCCGCAAGACCGCTATCGCTTCAAGTGACGGGTCAGGCGTGCCTCGATTGCCGCCCAGGCGTGACGCAGCGCCTCGACGATGGCGAGGTAGAAGATCGCCGCCCACAGATAGGTCTGGTAATCGAAGGTACGGGAGAAGGCGTATCGCGTCTGCCCCATCAGATCGAGGACCGTGACGACAGCAACGACGGCTGAGCCCTTGATCATGAAGATGATCTCGTTGCCGTAAGGGCGCAGCGCCACGATCAGCGCCTGGGGCATGATGATCTTCCAGAAGGTGATCGATCGCGGCAGGCCGAGCGATTTTGCACCTTCCGTCTGGCCACGCGGCACGCTTTCAATCGCCCCACGCAGGATCTCCGCCTGATAGGCGGCCGTGTTCAGTGTCATGGCGAAGAGCGCGCAGTACCAGGCCTCGCGGAAGAACCACCAGAGGCCGAGCGCCTCGATCTGCGGGCGGAAGGAGCCGAGGCCGTAATAGATCAGGAAGATCTGCAGCAGCATGGGCGTGCTGCGGAAAACATAGACATAGGCGTAGGCAATGGCATTCAGCAGCCTATTCTTTGCCATGCGGGCGAAGGCCACCGGCAGGGAGAGGACGGCGCCCAGGGTGATGGAGCCGAAGGTCAGCATCAGCGTCGTGGCGAGACCGTCGAGATAACGCCAGCCATAGCGGGCGATCTTTTCCGGATCCCAGCTCGAAATGAGATACCACGCAAGAGAAATGCCGAGCACGGCCCAGAGCGTCAGGATCGCATAGCCGAACACGCGGGCGGGCGTGATGCGGCTTACCTTGGCGGGTGGCGCGGGGCGGGCGGGAATGATCTCGAGGGCATGGCTCATCGGCCCACCTCCGCACGGTTCGCCCATCTTGAAATTGCATTCAGTCCGATCGACGAGACGCTGGCCAGGATCAGGTAGAGGAGACAGGCGATGCCGTAGAACAGGAAGGCTTCCTTGGTCACGCGCGCGGCAACCCCGGTCTGTCGAACGATATCGGCAAGCCCGATGACCGAAACGAGTGCGGTATCCTTCAACAGCACGAGCCAGAGATTGCTCAAGCCCGGCAGGGCGATGCGGATGAGCTGCGGCACAATGACCAACCACATGGTCTTGCGCCTGGAAAGGCCGACGGCGCTGCCGGCCTCGTACTGGCCGCGTGGGATTGCCTGAAAGGCGGAAAGCAGAACTTCCGAGGCGTAGGATGAAAACACGACCGACAGGGCAATGATGCCGGCAATGAAGGCGTTGATCTCGACCCGTTGTTCGCTACCGAACCAGGTCAGGACCGACTGAACCAGGATCTGGAAGCCGAAATAGACGATGAACAGCGTCAGGAGTTCGGGCAGTCCGCGGAAGATGGTGGTGTAGACACCTGTTGCTGCCCTCAGGCTCCATTCTCCGGATTGACGTGCGAGTGCTATGAGGAAGCCGATCGCAAGTCCGATCGGCAGGGTCACGAGTGCGAGTGAAATCGTCACCTTCACGCCGAAGGCGATCTCGTCGCCCCAGCCGGTGTCACCACAGCCGACCAGTGTGTCCGACGCGAAAAGCCGGAAGAGCCCGATCGGGCCGCAGAGTGGATCGAACGTGTAGCTGATCCAGGCCCAGATCGAGCCGAGTGCGGAAGACAATCCGCCCATGCCATTCCCCCTTGGCGGTTTTTCCCGCCTTTTTGATCGTCATGCCGTTCAAATGCAAAATGGCGGAAGTGTTCGACTTCCGCCACTCGTTTTCTCGGGTGATACGCGATTACTCGCCGTAAACGTCGAAGTCGAAGTACTTCTTGTTGATTTCTTCGTATTTGCCGTTGGCGCGGATCGCGGCGATGGCAGCCGTAAACTTGTCGGCCAGCGCGGTTTCGCCCTTGCGGACCGCGATGCCTGCACCTTCGCCGTTGATCTCGACGTCGACCGGCAGCGGGGTCAGGATCTTGCAGCAGGCGCCTGCGTCCGACTTCAGCCATTCGGAGAGAACGACGATGTCGTCAACGACGGCATCGACGCGGCCGCCTTCGAGGTCGAGCTTGTATTCGTCAGCCGTCGGATAGAGCTTCAGCTCCGACTCGGCCATGTGCTTTTCGGCATAGTTGGCATGGGTGGTCGACGACTGCGCGCCGACGGTCTTGCCGGCGAGGCCAGCCACGTCGGTGATGGCCGAATCCTTCGGCACGGCGACGGCCGGCGGGGTGTTGTAGTACTTCTTGGAGAAATCGACTTTTTCCAGACGCTCGGGCGTGATCGACATGGATGCGATGATCGCGTCGAACTTCTTTGCCTGCAGCGCCGGGATGATGCCGTCCCAATCCTGGGTCACGAATTCGCAGGTCACCTTCATCTCTTCGCAGAGCGCCTTGGCAACATCGATGTCGAAACCGACCAGCGAACCGTCGGCTTCAAGGTTGTTGAAGGGCGGGTAGGCGCCCTCGGTGCCGATGATCAGCTTTTCCTGAGCCATGGCCGAGCCGGCGAAAAGCGACAGGGCAGCGATCGAAGCTGCAGCCAGAAAACGTGTCGGAATACGCATGAGATCCTCTCTGTTGGTGGACGCCGCTTGTTGTTTTGACGCGGCTGCCCATGATCGTGCAGCCATCGGCAGCACTTGACCGAATATTCGTCCGGTTTTCGAACCGAAATCAACAACAAACCGCGTGGCCGCCTAAATTTGCTTCTTATAAGTGCGTTAGCGAGGGTGAGGGAATTTTTTGTTCCATTCGCTGCCGTCGGATGGAGCAAATGTCGTTCCCACTCGTTCAGGCACGGTTAATTATGCGAATTCTAGCTTGGCGGCAGTTTCGGTTCGCGTAATCGAGCACGCATTCAATGGCGTGGCACGGATGATCCCATCGGTGGCCATGCAGAGGGAAGGAAACGCAAGTTATGTTCAAAAACAGATTGCTGAACACGGTGGCTATTCCGATGCTGTCCGTGGCGGTGTTCGCGAAGCCCGTCGCGGCTTCGGTGACAGGACACCCCGAACGGCAGAGTCAGAGCCGGCAGGCCGAAGAGCAGCTGATCCAGCTCGCACAGGCCGTCGTCTGCAACGATGGCACCGAAGCTCCGGATGCGGAAACCTGTGCCGCCCGCGATGCGCAGGCCGCTGCCGAGGAAGAACAGCGTCGCGCGGCCGAAGCAGAGGCACAGGCCCAGGCGGAAGCCGAAGCCCAGCGTGCTGCCGAAGCCGAGGCGCAGGCCCAGGCAGAAGCACAGGCTCAGGCAGAAGCCGAAGCCCAGCGTGCTGCCGAAGCGGAGGCACAGGCCCAGGCAGACGCCGAGGCCCAGCGCGCGGCTGAAGCCGAGGCGCAGGCCCAGGCGGAAGCACAGGCTCAGGCAGAAGCAGAGGCCCAGCGTGCAGCCGAAGCGGAGGCACAGGCCCAGGCAGACGCCGAGGCTCAGCGCGCTGCAGAAGCAGAAGCACAGGCCCAGGCAGACGCCGAGGCCCAGCGTGCTGCCGAAGCGGAAGCACAGGCCCAGGCAGAAGCAGAAGCCCAGCGTGCCGCCGAGGCGGAAGCTCAGCAGCGGGCTGAAGAGGCCCAGCCGGCTGAAGAGCCGCAGGTCGTCACATGCGCCGATGGCTCGCAGGCTGCCACCGAGGCGGAGTGCCCGGCCCCGGCGACCGAACAGACTGAGGAACAGCCGGCTGAAGAACAGCAGCCCGCGCAGGAAGAGGCAGCACCGCAGCCGACCGATGAGCAGGCCCCTGTTGCCGAAGAGGAACTGCGCCCGAGCCAGGACGCCGCTGGCGAGCAGCCTGCAACGGAAGGCGAAGCGCCGGCCGATCAGGCTGAACAGCCTGCAGACCAGCAGCCTGCCGACCAGCAGGCTACCGGTGAAGAAGCCCCAGCTGACGCCCAGCCGGAAGGCGAACAGGTCGTCGTGCCTGCCGTCGAGCCGCAGGAAGACCAGCCGGTTCAGGAAATCACCGACACGCGGACCACGGAAGAGAAGCAGGCGATTGCTGAAGATCCGTCTCAGTCTTCCGAAACCGTGGTTCTGCCGGTCGACAACGGTGCTGCCGTGCTCGACAGCGACAAGGACGCCGACAACAGCGGCGGCCAGGACGTGCGTCAGCAGCGCAATGAACTTCGTGCTCAGGAAGACGTGGCTCCGCCGCCGGAATCCGACGCAGCCGCTCAGGCCGAGGCTGTTCAGGTCGATCCGCAGACCATCCAGGCCACCATCGCAGAGCAGGGCACGACACTCGATGCTGCCCCGACCTTCGAAGTGCCGACATCGGTCACCAACAACGTGTCTAACAGCACGGTGACCACCAACGTCACGAACAATGTCACCAACAACAACATCGTTCAGAACAACGTGGTCAATCAGGTCACAGAGATCCGGGTGATCGAGCAGGTCGACAATCGTACGGTCATCAATGTCGGCAACCAGATCGTCGTTCGCGGCGATGACCGCCAGCGCCTGCGCTGGGATGCCGAACAGACCTATTACGAGGAGCTGCCGCGCGGCCGCACCCGTGAAACCGTCGAGCGTGCCGACGGCAGCAAGCTGGTCACGGTCTACAACCGCTACGGCGACATCATCATCCGCTCGCGCATTTCTCCGCGCGGTCGTGAATATGTCCTGATGTATTCGCCGGAAGCCGACAGCGAACGTCCGACCATGTATGTCGATGTCGGTCTGTCCCTGCCGCCGATGCGTCTGACAATTCCGGTCAATGACTACATCGTCAGCACGACCCGCGAGCCCGATCGTGACTACTATGACTTCCTTGCCCAGCCGCCGGTCGAACGTGTCGAGCGCGTGTACTCGATGGACGAAGTCAAGTCGTCGGCCCGTATTCGCGACAAGGTTCGTCGTATCGACCTCGACACCATCACCTTCCCGTCGGGTTCGGCAGAGGTGCCGCTGGAACAGGCTCGCACCCTGCGCAAGGTCGCTCAGGCCATGGAGCAGCTGCTCGAGAAGGATCCGGGCGAAGTCTTCCTGATCGAAGGGCATACGGATGCCGTCGGTTCGGATCGTTCGAACCTCGTCCTCTCCGACCAGCGCGCGGAAACCGTCGCCAATCTGCTGACCGAGGTCTACGGCATCCCGCCGGAAAACATGTCGGTCCAGGGTTATGGCGAGCGCTTCCTGAAGATCCGCACGGAAGTCGCCGAACAGCAGAACCGTCGCGTCGCCATCCGCCGCGTCACGACGCTGGTCCGTCCGGCCAATGTGTCGAGCAACGACTGATCGACGTCTAAACACCTGAACAAGAGAAGGGCCGCCGGAGCAATCCGGCGGCCCTTTCTATGTGCCGGACGTTAGGCTTTCGGCGGAAGCCCGGTCACTTCGGCGATGAAGTCGGCGATGGCTTTTGTGTCGTCGAGGTCGAAGACGGGCAGGGTGGTACCCGTCACGGCATGGTCTGCCGCGATCGCGCGGATATGCGGATCGGTCGGCGCCAGCGGCTCTCGTTTGGCGGATGCTTCCCGGCGGGCCTCGATCTTCGGCACAGGTTCGCGCTTGTAGCCTTCGATCAACACGAGATCGCAGGGGCCGATGCGGGCTAGGATTTCTTCGAAACTCGGTTCGGGCGCGCCACGCAGCTCGTGCATGATGGCATAGCGCGTGCCTGAAACGATGACCACTTCATGGGCGCCAGCTTCGCGATGCCGGTAGCTGTCGGCTCCGACCTTGTCGATGTCGAAGTCGTGATGCGCATGTTTGATCGTGGAGATGTGATAGCCGCGCCGTGTGAACTCCTCCACGAGCCTGACAGCCAGACCCGTCTTGCCGGAGTTCTTCCAGCCGGCAATGCCGAAGATGCGGGGGCTCGTCGTCACGGGGCACCTCGTTCTAGAATGGTTCTGGCGAGCGCCAGATCTTCGGGCGTGTTGATGTTGAAAAAGGGGTCGATTGGGCCGAAAGGGCCGTCGAAAAAGGGGAATTCTACGGTCCTTGCCGGATGTCGGGCAATGAAATCGAAGACGCGCCGATGGGCGGGATCGTTGAGCCAGGTTTCGAGGTCCTCTGCCAGACGAACCGGCCAGAGGGCCGTGACCGGGTGGGAGCGACCCGCTGAGGCAGCCATCACGATCGTCCCAGGATCTGCCTGTCCGGCGAGCCGCCTGACGAGATCAAGAGGCAAGAAGGGTGTGTCGCAGGGCACGGTCAGAATATGGGTGGGCGCGCCGGGACTATCGATGAAAGCCTTCAGACCTGCCAGCACGCCGGCCAGGGGCCCGGGTCTGTCCGGCCTCGGGTCGGGAAGGATAGGCAGGTTTCCAGTCAAAGCGTACCCCTGAGGCGCATTGAGGTGGAGGCTTTTGACCTGCGGGGCAAGGCGTGCGGCGACATGCAGGGCAAGCGGCATTTGACCGAGCTGGATCAGCGCCTTGTCATGCCCCATGCGCCGCGACAGGCCGCCGGCAAGAATGACTGCAGGGAAGGCGGTGGGTTCTGCCATCAGCTCACCTTTCCTCGCCGGGTGTGAAGCGCAGGAAGATGACCGCGACGAGGGCGAGCACGCAGCAGGCGAGCATGACGAGCAAAAGCGGCATCGGCCCCGTCTCGACAGTCAGGATGCGGGAGGCAAGCCAGGAGACGAATGCGCCCCCGCCCATGGTAATTGCGCCGCCCAGTCCGGAGGCGGAGCCGGCAAGTTCCGGACGGACACTGACAATGCCGGCATTGGTGCTCGGCAGTGACAATCCGTTGCCGAAGCCGACGACGATCTGCGGCGCGAAAAGGGCCAGCGACGAGACGAAACCCTGGGCAATGAACAGGATGGGGACAGCCGCGCCGATGAGTGCCACGACACCGCCGACCAGCATCATCATGTCGATGCCAGCGCGCCGGGCGAAACGTCCCGAGAGGTAGTTGCCGGCGATGTAACCTGCAGCAATGAACATGAACTGCAGGCCGAGCATGCTCGGTGTGAGCCCCATCAGCGTTCCGCCGACGAAGGGGGCTCCGCCGAGAAAGGCGAAGAAGGCGCCCGACGTGAAGGTGCCGGCCATGGTGTAGCCCCAGAAGCGGGGTGAGGCGAGGAGACGCGGCCAAGCGCGGAACTGTTCGGAGAAGCTGCCACTCCTTTGCCGGTTCGTCTCACCGAGGTCGCGGTGCACGAGAACGAGCACGACGATTGCCGCGACGAGAATCGCCGTGAAGTTCGACCGCCAGCCGAAAGCGTCGCTGAGCAATCCGCCAAGCGTCGGGCCGACCATCGGGATGAGTGTCATGCCCATGGTGACATAACCGATCATCGAGGCGGCTTCATCCATCGGGACCATGTCACGGATGATGGCCCGCGACAGGACGAGGCCGGCGACGACCGATGTCTGGACCATGCGGGCAAACGTGAGAACTTCGATCGAAGTCGCGACGATGCAGACGAGGGACGCTGCAATCAGGATCAGCAGGGCGCCGATCATGACCGGCCTGCGCCCGTAGCGATCCGAGAGCGGACCGATCACGAGCTGGACCAGAGCGGTCATCGCGATGTAGCCCGAGACTAGGATCTGCACACGGTCGTAGTCCACGCCCAGGTCCGACGCCATGGCCGGCAGCGAGGGTAGAAAGATGTTCATCGTCAGCGCCGAGAGACCCGCGATCGCGACGAGGCTGACGATATGCGGGGCTGTCGTTGGGTCGAGGAAGCGGGATGGCAGCTGCACGCGCACTTGTCCTTGGGCTCTAAAGCAGATTCAACCCGGTGAGGCCGGATCGGCGCGGCGAGCGAGCGCCGCCTTCTTCTTGTTTTCACGATAGAACGTGTAGAGGCCCGAACCAATGACAATGGCCGAGCCGACGATCATCCAGATGTCGGGCGTTTCGCCGAAGAAGAGAATGCCGAGCAGGATTGCCCAGAGCAGGCTGGTATAGCGGAAGGGCGCGATAAACGAGATCTCCCCCGTTCGCATTGCCATGATGATCGCCTGATATCCGGCAAAGAGGAAGACCGAGGAGAAGGCCAACGTGCCGAGTGCGGTATAGGAAACCGGCTGCCAACCACCGAAGGCCGGGACGAGTAACAGGCCCGCGAAGGAGATCGAGGCAGCCGTGAACAAGGTTACCGTGAGCGACGAGACGCCGGGATCGATCTTGCGCGTGACGAGATCGCGCGCTGCGGCGGTGAAGACGCACAAGACGATGTAGAGCGAAGCCGTCGTGAACCCCTCGGGGCCAGGCTGAATGATGACGAGCACGCCCAGAAAGCCAAAGCCGATCGCCGTCCAGCGCCGCCAGCCCACAGGCTCGTTGAAGAAGAGCGCAGCGCCTAAGGTCACGGCGAGCGGCATCGATTGCAGAATCGCGGAGGCATTGGCGAGCGGAATCTGGCCGAGAGCCGCAAGAAACGCGACGGCTGCAACCGTCTCCAGGAGAATGCGCAGCAAGATCATCGGCTGCAGGATATGCCTGATATGATCCAGCGCTCCCATGCGGCGGGCAACGACATAGACCAGAACTGCTGTGAAGGCGCCGCGCACGAACATGATCTGCGCCACGGTCAGTTCCGCGGTCACCAATTTCGTCAGGGCGTCGTTGAAGGTAAAGCCAGCCATCGAGATCGCCATCAGAAGGGCGCCTCGGGTGTTCTCGGATAATGCCATGCTCGATTCCCGTGCGTACCCCGAGGTTCTAGACCAAGCGACAGCAGTGAGAAACCCGAATTCCTATGTTCCCTGCACCAATCGATACTGCACTGCCAAAAAGACTGATCGCGATTAACCAATGTTCAAACTGAACATATCAATCTCGCCCGTGGTGCACATGACGTCGCGCCGTTCCCTCGACCCTGCGCGATGATCTCGCAGGAATTCGACCTCTTAGAGGGTCTCATGAGTTTTATCGATCGCCTCCTGCAAAGCCGCAGGATCGTCACCAAAGTTTTGCTTTTTGTCGTTCCTCTCGTTCTGCTCATGGCCGGTGTCGGCCTCTTGGGCTATTGGACTGCCACAACTCTCAACGGCCATATGACCGTTACCCGTGCCACCATCGGCAACATCAGTGACCTGGAAGCTCTCCAGCAAGGGTTGCAGGAATTCAGCCTCGATCCGACGGAAGAGAGTAGGCAGGCTTTGCTCGCCGCCATCGACGGTCAGGAGAAGGGGCTCGGCGTGCTGAACGGTGTGCTGGCCGATCAGGCGCATACGACCGATCTTTCGGCCTTGACCGGGTTGCCAACCGATATGCGGGCTCAGACGGCCGCGCTTTGGGACGGCAAGACCGCGCAGGAGGAACTCGATGCAGGCCTGAGCGCTGCGGTTGCCGCCCTGCAGGCGGAGAGCCAGCAGATCGTCAAGCAAGTCGATTTCGTCCGCACCGATCTGTCCGGCAAGGAACGCTTTGCCAAGGAGCTGCTGTTCGACGCCTCTGCCTTCAAGTCGCTTCTCGATCGCCTCGGCAAGTTGCGAGTCGGTGTCCAGATGGCGTTTACTCCCGAGGAACAGCTTTCAGAAGCCAAACTCTATCTTGGGCCGATGCAGAAGGATCTCGCCAAGGCCGAGGAAATCGCGTCGAACAAGGGCAAGGTGCTCGTTTCCGAAGTTGCCGCCGCCATTCAGAAGATCGAGGCCATCCTTTCGAGTTCCGGTCCTGACGATGCGAAGGCGCAGGACCTGGGACGCGTGCTCGCAGAACTGGTCGAGATCGAACAGAAGATCACGCTGCAGGCGGCGAAGAACGGCGATATTGCCGCTGACCGATTCGTCAGCCTCGACAAGCTCGTCGCCGAACAGAAGGAACTGATGTCGCTAGTCGATACCGCAGCGCTCGACATCGCGACGCTGGAGCTCCGGGTCCAGCAGATGCTGGGCTCCCTCGACGAGAGAAGCCGTGCGGTGGTGATCGGAGATGTCGAAGCGCTGCAGAAGGTCGCCGTGCGCATATCCGAACTCGGCGCGAAGAACAGCGCCCTCAGGGACTTTCCGCAGAAGATCGCGCCGCATCTGACAGCGATCACCGAGAAGTCTCAGGCACGTCTCGACGCCGGACGTGGCTGGCAGGAGACGCGCCTGGCGGCCAATGCCTCGGTGTCGGCTGCGATGGAATCGCTGCGCAATTTCGTCAGTCAGGCCCAGGAAGTCGGGCGCGAGGACAGCGAACGTTCCGCCACGATCTCGGTCATCACCATGGTGGCGGGCACCCTGCTCGCGATCATCGGTGGCCTGATGCTTGTCGAAACGCTGCGTGGGCCCCTGAAACGCATCAACAGTGTCATGTCGCGGCTGGCCAACGGCGATCTTTCGGTGCCGATCGAGGGGCGCAACCGCGGCGACGAGATCGGCGACATGGTCCGTTCGGTCACGGTGTTCCGCGATGCGGCGCTCGAAAACAAGCGCCTCGAGCATGAGGCTGAGGCAGCCCGGGCGCGATCCGAACATGACAGCGCGCAGCGGGCCCAGGAGCGGGCGCGTGTCGAGGCAGACCAGCGCTCGGCACTGGAGGCGCTATCCTCCGTTCTCGAGGCGCTCGCGAGTGGCCAGCTCAATGTGTCGATGCGTGAGGACCTGCCGCAGGACTTCGTCGCCATGGCGTCGACCTATAATCAGGCAGTCGAGGCTCTCCGTGCCACGCTCGAAGACGTCAGGGCGGCCAGCAGCGACATCAATGCCGGGACGGAAAACCTGGCCGTGTCTGCCGACGATCTGGCGCGGCGGACCGAGCAGCAGGCTGCCGCACTCGAAGAGAGCGTGCGGGCCCTGTCCCATCTCAGCCAAGTCGTGACGTCGACCGCCGACGGGGCAGGGCGTACCGCCCAATCCGTCCAGTCGGCCCGCGATCATGCGCGGCAGTCCGGCGTGGTGGTCCGGAAAGCCGTCGAGGCGATGGCGGAGATCAGCCGCTCGTCGGACAAGATCTCGACGATCATCGGCGTCATCGACGAGATCGCCTTCCAGACCAATCTTCTTGCGCTCAATGCCGGCGTCGAGGCGGCACGCGCGGGTGAGGCGGGTCGCGGCTTTGCGGTCGTGGCGCAGGAAGTGCGTGATCTGGCTCAGCGCTGCGCCAATGCAGCCAAGGAGATCAAGACGCTGATTTCCGTGAGTGGCGGTCAGGTGCGTTCCGGTGTCGAACTCGTCGAGAACACAGGGGTCGCTCTACAGTCCATCATCGACCAGGTCGAAGAGGTGCAGAAGCTCGTGGAGAGCATTTCTGCAGCCACGCGCGAACAGTCGACGGGGATCAGCGAAGTGACGTCGGCGGTGCGAGACGTCGAGCTGATCACGCAACAGAACGCCGCCATGGTCGAGGAAAACAATGCGGAGATCCACGGTCTGCGCCAGCGAGTCGACATCCTGATGCACAAGATCTCGCGTTTCCGAACAGACATGCAGCGCGTCGAACCGCAGCCTTACAGACGTTCGGCATGACCCGAAAATGGATCCGGCGGCGTTCAGCCGCCGGTGACGCTCATGTGTCGGGCCACCGCCGGTTTGCGATGGTTGCGGTCGATGATGAAGTCGTGGCCTTTGGGCTTGCGCGAGATGGCTTCATCGATGGCGGTGGACAGATAGGCATCGTCATCGGAGGCGCGGAGTGCCGTGCGCAGATCCGCGGCGTCATCCTGGCCGAGACACATGTAGAGTGTGCCGGTGCAAGTCAGGCGGACGCGGTTGCAGCTTTCGCAGAAATTGTGGGTGAGGGGCGTGATGAAGCCCAGCCGTCCACCGGTTTCCCGAACCTCGACATAGCGGGCCGGTCCGCCAGTCCGATAGGGAATCTCGTCCAGCGTGAACTGTTCTTCCAGACGCTGACGAACCAGGGATAAAGGCAGATACTGATCTGTCCGGTCTTCCTCGGTCTCGCCCATAGGCATGGTCTCGATCAACGTCAGGTCCATGCCCTCGCCATGGGCGAAGCGCATGAGTTCGGGGATCTCGTGCTCGTTGAAGTCCTTGAGGGCTACGGCGTTCAGCTTGACGTGGATGCCGGCAGCTTGCGCGGCGCGGATGCCTTCCAGCACCTTGTCCAGTTCACCCCAGCGGGTGATCGTCTTGAACTTGTCCGCGTCGAGCGTGTCGATCGATACATTGATGCGGCGCACGCCACAGTCGGCAAGTTCGGCTGCATGACGGGCCAGCTGGGAGCCGTTGGTGGTCAACGTCAACTCGTCCAGCCCGCCGCCGATGTGACGCGACAGGCCGCGCACCAGATGCATGATGTTCTTGCGGACCAGAGGCTCGCCGCCGGTCAACCGCAGCTTGCGCACGCCCTTGGCGATGAAGGCCGAACAGAGCCGGTCGAGCTCTTCCAGCGTCAAGAGATCCTTCTTCGGCAGGAAGGTCATGTTCTCCGCCATGCAATAGGTGCAGCGGAAATCACAGCGATCCGTGACGGACACACGCAGATAGGTCACTGCCCGTCCGAAAGGGTCGATCATCGGAGCAGCCCGGTCGATCAGTGGTTCTGCAGTTCGCCAATCGGCGGGTGTGTGGTCCAACAGGGCTCTCCCGTTCGTTTCGTTTAATGTGGGGTCAAGCCGTTGTAGCGTCAAGCCGGCACGCGACGGGTCCGTGCTTATCCGATTGCAAATCCATGCTGTTGGCCCTAGGTCTCAGCCAGACTTACCGAGGAAGACGAGGGTCGCATGAGCGAGATCTGGCCGAGCGAATTGAAAGTGTCGAAAGACAAGCGTCTGTTGACGGTAACCTTCAACGACGGCGTCGTGGCGTCGCTTCCGGCGGAAATGCTGCGGGTCTTGTCGCCCTCGGCCGAGGTGCAGGGACATGGCCCCGGTCAGAAGGTCACGGTGCCGGGCAAGCGCCATGTCGGGATCCGCCAGATGGTCCCGACCGGCAATTACGCGGTGCGGATCGGCTTCGATGACGGGCATGACACAGGCATCTTCACCTGGCTCTACCTGCGCGAACTCGGCGAGACCGGTGCGGAGAAGTTCGCCGCCTATGAAGCTGAACTCACTGAGAAGAACCTTAGCCGCGATCCTCGCTAAGCTCGGGGTCTGCAAGTCCATCCGACAAGAGAAGACGTTGGATCAGAAGGTCCATGTTGTCGGCCAGCTTCAGGCAGTCCTCGATCGGCGTGGCGGATAGCGTGCGCTCGATGAGTTCCGTCTGGATGCTCATGGCCCTCTCGCTCAGTACCCGGCCCTCATCCGTCAGAAAAAGCCTCAAAACGCGCTTGTCCCGCTGATCGGCTCGCCGCTCGAGAAGGCCCCGCTTTTCCATTTGTGGCAGAAGCATGCTCATGTTGGAGCGCCCGACGAGTAACTTGCGGGCCAATTCCTGCTGGGAAATACCCTCGAAGCGATAGAGATTGACGAGGATGTCGAGATGCGGCGGCTTGATGTCGAGCGGCGCCAGAGCACGGCCGAGCGCCTGCTGCATCAGCTGGCAGGCGCGGGCAACCGATATCCAGCTGCGAAATCGAGGATGGTCCCAGGGGAAGGCTTGCTTTTTGTTCATTCTTGTACTTTATTGTTCATCATTGAACATTTGACGGGATTCCGACTATGCCATCCTTTCCTCTCAAGGTCACCCGCCTGGCTTTCGCGCAGCTGGAGAAGCTGTCACCCACTGTTGCGGGGCGCATTGCTTTCGAGCTCTTCTGCCGGACGCCGAGCCGACGCCCGAAAGGAGTCAAGGCAAAGCAGGTCTTTCTCACAGGGCGCAATCGTCTGCGCCAGGCATCGACCGTGCGTCTTGCCTTGAGCCGCGGGATGGCGGCGGCGCATCATTTGCCGGCAGACTTGCATGGCGGGAGGACGAAGCGGATCCTTGTCGTCCATGGCTGGGGATCGCGGGCCGAGTATCTGACCGATCTCGCCCTGGGGCTTCGTCGGAACGGTGCTGAGATCGTCATCCTCGATCTTCCCGGCCATGGCGCCTCTAGCGGGCGGCGGCTCGATCTGAAGATCGCCGCCGAAGCGATCGTTGCGGCCGAACGGCATTTCGGGCATTTCGACGGGGTCGTCGGCCATTCCTTCGGCGGGGCTGCCGTGATGATGGCGGCTGGACGCGTTTTTCCCGATCTCCGGTCGTTCCATCCGGGACGCATCGCGCTCATCGGCTCGCCCTCCAGCATGGGTGAGGTTTTCCATGGCTTTGCGGCCATGGTCGGCCTCGGCCAAGGCAGCATCGGCGCGATGCGGGCGCGGGCGATGGAGCTGGTCGGTGCGCGTGTGGAAGATCTGGACGGTGTCAGTGTCGCGCGGCGGATCGATAGGCCCTTGCTGGTCGTTCATGCCGAGGATGACAAGGAGGTCAATGTCGGCCATGCACAACGTTATATCGGTGTGTCGCCGCATGTGCGCCATCTCTGGGCCAACGGCCACGGCCATCGCCGGATCGTCAGCGCGCCGGAGGTGATTCAGGCCGTCGCGTCCTTCCTTACAGAGGCTGATGGTCTGAGCCTGTCGGATGTCCGTGCCGTGTCATAGAGCCGTCATGCGACTTGCCTAAGCCGCCTTCATCGGAGATGTTAGGCGGTAACGGTGGAGCGATTCATGACGATCATCAGCAGTGTCGAAGAATTGAAGGCTGTATATGGCGAGGTCACCGAGGCCTCGACGGCCAAGGTCACTGCGTATCTGACACCTGCCTATCGACAGATGATCGACAAGTCGCCCTTCGTCGCGCTGGCGACTGTCGGTCCGGAGGGACTGGATTGTTCGCCTCGTGGAGACCGCGGTGCTGTCGTTCGAGTCGAGGACGAGAAGACGCTGGCGCTGCCGGACTGGCGCGGCAACAACCGCATCGACTCGTTGCTCAACATCGTGCGAGACCCGCGTGTGGCGCTGATGTTCCTGATCCCGGGTTCGACCAGCGTCATGCGGATCAACGGGCGGGCCGTCGTCTCGGTTGCGCCGGATCTTCTCTCCAGCTTCGAAATGGAGGGACGTCATCCGCGCAGTGTCGTGGTGGTCACGATCGATGAGGCGTATTTCCAGTGCGCTCGGGCTGTGATGCGCGCCGAACTCTGGAACGCGGAGCGGCAGGTGGTCGCGGCCGACCTGCCGACACCGGGTGAGATGCTCAAGGCCGCCAAGGCGGACTTCGATCGCGACAGTTATGATCGGGAATGGCCGGCCCGTGCGGCCAAGACCATGTGGTAGGTCTGCCCCGGCTTACCGCTTGTAGATCAGCCAGCTCTTGGCGAATTCCTTCTTCATCCCGTCTTCATAGGCCTTGGTGCGGTTGCGTCCCGCGTTCTTGGCGCAGTAGAGGGCAATGTCGGATCGCGCGTAAAGTTCGCCAGCATCCTCGGCTTCGGCTGCCATAGCAAAGCCCAGCGAGATAGTGATTGGCCCGTAATTTACGCCGGTTTTCGAATTCTTGAACGGCGTCGTTTCGAGCGCGGTGCGGATACGCTCGCAGATCTGGAACATCTCGTCGGCGGTATTGCCCTCGACGATGATAGCGAATTCTTCGCCACCGGTTCTCGCAACGAAGCAGTCCTTGCGGACATTGTTTCGGATGACGGTGGCGACAGTCGCTAGGATCTTGTCTCCGACGGGATGCCCATAGACGTCGTTGACCTTCTTGAAGTTGTCGATATCGGCCAAGACGAGCGCCGCCAGAGGTCTGGCGCCACTCGTATAGACGGCGGCGAGTTTCTCGTCAAAAGCGCGGCGGTTGGCGATGCGTGTCAGCGAATCCGTATTGGCGATGCGCTTGTACTCGTCGAGTTCGCGCCGGACGTCGTCCATTTCCTGGGAGCGCTGCGACATCTGCACCACCGTCTCCTGGCCATGGGCCATGGTCGAGCCGGTGGCTTCCGTCAGGATGCTGATGGCACTGCGCAGGATGTCTGTGCTGTTGGCGCTCTTCGAATTGATGCGGTGATAGGTTTCGCCCAGCAGTCTGTTGTAGCTCTGCAGCGAGGACTGTTCTTGCTGCAGGGTGCGCAAGAGGCCGTCCAGTTCACCGATCAGCTTGGTATGAGCGTTTTCGATGACCCGGGTCTGGTGGTGGCCGAAATACTGTTCGCCGATCGCGTCGAGCTCGTCCTGGGTTGCCTTGCTGCCGAGGGCTGCGAGTTCACGGGTGAGCGACGGGTTGGAGCCGATATAGGCTTCGTAGAATAGTTCGTAGTTGCGCGGAATGGGGGCGACCCCCATTGAACGCATGGCGTAGGTAATGTGTGCCGCAACGTCAGGTGCCTGCGTTTTTGGCGGTGCCGCCGTCGTCATTCGGCCAACTCCAGTGGTCGTCACTCGGCCCTCGAAGAGCCTAAGTAAAGTTAGGGGCAAATGATTGGAAAATGTTTAATGATCGCGCAATGACAATTTGTCGGTGCAAAATGAGCGGTAACTGCTCTTTTTTGTTAAGTATCTGCGAAATAAGCAATAAATGCCGTTGCGAAGAAGGCCTTCCGCAACGGCAGTACGTCGGGTCCGGGGAAAAAATCAGCCGAGATTGAATTCCTGGAAGAAATCATTGCCCTTGTCGTCTGTGACGATGAAGGCGGGGAAGTCTTCGACCTCGATCTTCCAGACGGCTTCCATGCCCAGTTCCGGATACTCCAGCACCTCGACCTTGCGGATGCAGTCCTGGGCGAGACGGGCGGCGGGGCCTCCGATCGAGCCGAGATAGAAGCCACCATGGGTCTTGCACGCCTCGCGTACGGCGCGCGAACGGTTGCCTTTGGCCAGCATGACCATGGAGCCGCCGAAGGACTGGAACTGGTCGACGTAACTGTCCATGCGGCCGGCAGTCGTCGGGCCGAAGGAGCCGGAGGCGTAGCCGGTCGGGGTCTTGGCCGGGCCGGCATAGTAGACCGGATGGTTCTTCATGTAGTCCGGCATGCCTTCGCCTTTTTCCAGCCGCTCGCGGATCTTGGAATGGGCGAGGTCGCGGGCGACGATGATCGTGCCTGTCAGGGACAGGCGCGTCTTGACCGGATGTCTGGTCAATTCGGCAAGGATCGTGCTCATTGGCTGGTTCAGGTCGATTTTGACCACCGACGAGGACAGCGCGGTGTCGTCGATCTCGGGCATGTACTTCGACGGGTCGGTTTCCAGTTGCTCGATATAGATGCCGTCCTTCGTAATCTTGCCTTTGGCCTGGCGGTCGGCGGAACAGCTGACACCGAGGCCGATCGGAAGCGAGGCGCCATGGCGCGGCAGGCGGATGACGCGCACGTCGTGACAGAAATACTTGCCGCCGAACTGGGCGCCGACACCCATGGATTGGGTCAGCTTGTGGATCTCCTGTTCCATCTCCAGATCGCGGAAGGCGTGGCCGCTCTCCGAGCCTTCGGTCGGAAGGTCGTCCAGATAACGCGCCGAGGCGAGCTTAACGGTCTTCAGCGTCATCTCGGCGGAGAGGCCGCCGATGACGATCGCCAAATGGTAGGGGGGACAGGCTGCCGTCCCTAACGTGAGGATCTTCTCCTTGAGGAAGTCGATCATGCGATCATGGGTCAGAAGCGAAGGCGTTCCCTGATAGAGGAAGGTCTTGTTCGCCGAACCGCCGCCCTTGGCCATGAAGAGAAACTTGTAGGCGTCTTCGCCCTCTTCATAGAGGTCGATCTGGGCCGGCAGGTTGGTCTTGGTGTTCTTTTCCTCGAACATCTTGATCGGGGCGAGCTGCGAGTAGCGCAGATTGCGGCGCTCATAGGCGTCACGCACGCCTTCGGCGAGCGCTGCGTAGTCCTGCCCGTCGGTCCAGACGCGGCGGCCCTTCTTGCCCATGACAATCGCAGTCCCGGTATCCTGGCACATCGGCAGGATACCGCCGGCGGCGATGTTAGCGTTCTTCAAAAGGTCGAATGCCACAAAGCGGTCGTTGTCGGTCGCCTCGGGGTCTTCGAGGATCGAGGCGAGCTGCTTCAGGTGGCCGGGGCGCAGGAGGTGATTGATGTCCGAGAGCGCGGTCTCGGCCAGCAGGCGCAGGCCTTCGGGCTCGACCGTCAGGATTTCCTGACCCTTGAAGGTCTCGACGGAAACATGGTCGGAGGTGATCTTGCGATAAGGGGTCAGGTCTTCGCCAATTGGGAACAGATCGTCTGCCATCACGGGGCCTTTCGCGGCACAAGCTGGAAATTCCGGTGGTTTACGGGCAAGGGCTTAAGATTTCAATGCGGCGAAAGCCTTAAGCTACACGTTGACAGGACGGGTAGCCTTCTGGGAAAGCCCATAGGCGAACCTCTTCATCGTGAATGCCAGATCAGGAGCAAGACAAGGCATGCCAATGGACTACGCCAACCGAGCGAAATGGCATCGGTCGATCGTCGCCATGATTTTTCTGGTCAGTTTCGTCTGCATCCATGTTCCTCTGATTGCGCTTCTGATCAATTTCGGAACAGCCTCGCAGTCCGATGCGCTGACGATCAGTCTCGTCGTGCTCGGCGCCACGCTCGTCGGCACCATCGCCTGTCTGGTGACCATGTGGTGGCTGACGCGGCCGCTGCGCAATCTGGCAATGGCGATCAGCCGCTATCGCACGGGTGGCCCATTCGTGGAGGAGCGTCTCAACAAGCATGGCGACGACGAGATCGCCGTCGTGACGCGGGCCGTCTGCGGCATGGTCGGGGAGATCTCGGCGCTCGCCGAGCGCATCGAAGGCCAGCCAGGGCTCGATCCTCTGACAGGCCTTCTGAACGGCAGCGCCGCCTATGGCATGCAACTCGGCACGCTTGCTCGCCAGATCGGCAGCGGTGCGGAGATCGTCGTCGCAGTCTTCGAACTGGAAGCGGCAAATACACCCTTTGTGGGGCATGACCGCGAAACCGTCGATCTTGCCCTTGTGGCCGTGGGCGACGTCGTGCGCCAGCATTTTTCACCCCGGCCAGTGGCTGCTCGCATGTCCGACACGACCTTCGTGCTGCTCTTTCCCGGCGATGCACCCTCCGCCGTATCCGCCTGTTGCGAGGCGATCAGGAAAACCGTCGCCGAACTCGAGGTCGGTCCTCTGGCGCGCGGCAGCCTGCGCGTGACGTTCGGGCTTGCCATTCGCCGCGGCAACGAGGCCATGGCGGACCTGCTGCACCAGGCTGACATGGCGCTCTTCCGGGCAAAGGACATCCGCCGCACCGGTCTGGAAGTGCTGCAGCGCTGACCGAGGAAGCGAATGCGGCGGCCTGAAGTCCGCCGCCGCATGCCGTCTCCGTTACTGTGGTCCGATCATCAGTTCCGGACGCACAAATTGATCGAATTCCTCGTTTGTCAGGTAACCGCCGCCGACCGCTTCTTCGCGTAGCGTGGTGCCGTTCTTGTGGGCCGTCTTCGCGATCTTGGCGCAGGTGTCGTAGCCGAGACGGCCGTTCAGCGCGGTCACCAGCATCAGCGAGTTCTCGACGCCCTTGCGGATGTTGTCCTCCCTTGCCTCGATGCCGACGACGCAATTGTCGGTGAAGGAGACGGCGGCATCGCCCAAGAGCTGGACCGACTGGAGGAAGTTGTAGGCCATCATCGGATTGTAAACGTTGAGCTCGAAATGGCCCTGGCTGCCGGCGAAGGTGATCGCGGCCTGGTTTCCGAAGATGTGGGCGCAGACCTGGGTCAGCGCCTCGGACTGGGTCGGATTGACCTTGCCGGGCATGATCGAGGATCCCGGTTCGTTTTCCGGAAGGGCGAGCTCGCCGAGACCGGCGCGGGGGCCGGAACCGAGAAAGCGGATGTCGTTGGCGATCTTGAAGAGCGCGGCTGCGGCCGCATTGATGGCGCCATGGGCGAAAACCATGGCGTCATGGGCGGCGAGCGCCTCGAACTTGTTCGGTGCCGTGACGAAGGGCAGGGCGGAGATCTTCGATATTTCCTCGGCCACTTTTTCGGCAAAGCCTATGGGAGCGTTCAACCCGGTCCCGACGGCGGTCCCGCCCTGGGCGAGTTCATAGAGCCCCGGAAGGGTGATCTCGATCCGCTTGATCGACGAGGCGACCTGCGCGGCATAGCCGGAAAACTCCTGGCCGAGCGTCAGCGGTGTTGCATCCTGGGTATGGGTGCGGCCGATCTTGATGATGTGGTCGAAGGCCTTGGCCTTGGCATCGAGGGCTGCATGCAGATGCTTCAGGGCCGGCAGAAGGTGGTGGACCACGTGTTCGGCGGCGGCGATATGCATGGCCGTCGGATAGGTGTCGTTCGAAGACTGGCTCATGTTGACATGGTCATTGGGATGCACCGGCTTCTTAGAGCCCATTTCCCCGCCCAGCATCTCGATGGCGCGGTTGGAGATAACCTCGTTGGCGTTCATGTTCGACTGCGTGCCGGAGCCGGTCTGCCAAACGACGAGCGGGAAGTGTTCGTTCAGCTTGCCGTCGATCACCTCCTGCGCCGCCGCGACGATGGGGTCACCGATGGCCGGGTCGAGCTTGCCGAGCGCCATGTTGGCGCGTGCCGCCGCCTGCTTGACAATGCCGAGTGCGCGGACGACCGGCAGCGGCTGCTTTTCCCAACCGATCTTGAAATTGCCGAGTGAGCGCTCGGCCTGGGCTCCCCAATAGCGATCGGAGGCAACCTCGATCGGTCCGAAAGTGTCGGTTTCAGTGCGATTTTTCATCTGATGTCCTGCCTTTGACGGTGGCTCTGGCTGGTGCCGCGAACTCTTCCTGCATTTAGGTTGGCGCCGGCCCCTTGCAAGGCGACCAACATAATCGGATTCAGCTTGTCAAGTAATTCGCCGGTGGCTCGCGTGGGGCCACTCTGTCTTGTAGCTGTGTCGTTTTCAGCACGTGTCACGACAAATTGTCTGCGGATTTCTGGGGGTATGCAGCGCAGCGCGATGCACGTTTTGTTAACATCAATCAAAATTTAACGAATATTTCCATTTAGTTTGCGTCCAGGCGATGGCTGCGATCGCGCATCGGGTCACGCTCAGTTGACGCTGACGGGCGAAGGTCTATGTCACCGTTCAACTTTTCAATGAAAAGCCGATGGGCTAGTGATCCGCGCAACATGCGCATGTGCCGCGAGTGCGTCGGGACTTCGACCGGGAAATGGAACAGAGAATGACGAGAAAGACAAAATTCGTAGTCACGGCACTCCTCGCTGCGACGACTGCAGCCGGAACCTTACCGGGCGAGGCCGCTGCCACGACGCTTCTCGATCTGCTCCGTGGCGGGCCCGGTCGACAGGCGAAACAGCAATCCGCTCCGGCTTCCCTGGAACAGCAGGCCCGCGGTGGCCTCGAAATGGGGGATCCCGAGCCGCTGCCTAAGGTCGCCGGCCCGCAGTATTACACCTACAAGCCGGAGGTGCAGCGCGCCATCAAGATCAAGCTTCCTGTGTCGGAACCGGTTGCTGGCTCCGCGGAAGCTGAGGCGACGCCGGAAGTCCTCGGCTCCCGCCGTTTCCTTTCGGACGTCTCCGTTCGGGCCACCGATGAGGTCGCAAAGACGGTCGAGGCCTATTACGGCAATCTCAACAAGCCCTTGATCTGGACCGACAGCGAGGGCATTTCCGAGCGTGGCCGTGCGATGATCGAGGCGCTCGCCTCGGTCGATGCGGTCGGCCTCTCGCCGGATGATTATACCGTCACCATGCCCTCCGATGCGGTCGACCCTGCCAACCCGGAGATGCGCCAGCGGGAACTAATGACCTTCGAGGTTGGACTTTCTGCCAAGGTCCTGACCTATTTACAGGACACCACCCGTGGCCGGATCGATCCCAACAAGATCTCCGGCTACTACGACTTCAAGCGCAAGGGCGTGAACATCGCACCGGTCCTCGACCTGTTGCGCATGAGCCCCGATGTCGCTGCCTATCTGCGCAATCGCGATCCGAAGAGCCCGCAATTCGTTGCCCTGCGTGACGAGCTTGCGCGTCTGCGGGCAGAGGATGCCGAAGCAACCACACAGCAGATAACGATCGCGCCCGGGACGCTTCTGAAGCCGGGCCAGAGCAATCCGGAGCTCACCAATGTCGTGGGCGCCCTGAAGCAGGTGGCGTCAGAGGCTGTTCTGACCGGTCACGCCGCCACGCTTTCCGCTTACGCCAATACGCCGGAATACACACCCGAACTGGTGGCGCTGATCGAGGCGTTCCAGGCCGAAAAGGGGCTGAAGCCCGACGGCGTCGTCGGGCCGGCCACGATCCGCGCCATGACCGGGCACAGCAATGCCGAGAAGATCGCAAAGCTGCTGGTCGCCATGGAAGCGGTGCGCTGGTTGCCGGCCGACCTCGGATCGCGTTACGTCTTCATCAACGCCCCGTCCTTCCGTGCCTCCTACTTCAACGAAGGCAAGGAGCAGGTCTCGATGCGGGTGGTCGTCGGGTCGAAGGCCAATCAGACCTATTTCTTCCAGGACCAGATCCAGACGGTCGAATTCAACCCGTATTGGGGCGTTCCGAAGTCGATCATCGTCAACGAAATGCTTCCCAAGCTCAGGGCTGATCCGTCCTATCTCGATCGTCTGGGCTATGAAGTTTCCTATGGCGGCCGCAAGGTGGCTTCGAGCCAGATCGACTGGAACGCCACGCATGCGGTCGATGTCCGCCAGCCACCGGGTGGCGACAATGCGCTCGGCGAATTGAAGATCCTCTTCCCGAATGAACATGCCATCTACATGCATGACACGCCGTCCAAGAGCTATTTCAATCGGGACATGCGGGCGCTCAGCCACGGCTGCGTTCGTCTCGCCGAGCCGCGCGTGATGGCAGCGGCGGTCATGGGCACGACGGTCGAGGAGATCGGCAAGCAAATCGCATCGGGTCAGAACCGCGCCGTTCAGGTGCCGGAGAAGATCCCGGTCTATGTGTCCTATTTCACGGCCTGGCCGAACAAGGACGGTGTCATCGAATATTTCGACGATGTCTATGGCCGCGACAACCACACGGCCAAGGCCTTCAAGGCGACGACGGATGCACGCGCCCCGCGCGCGTGATCCTTTAGGACCCAAGGCGTGGAATTTCAAATGGCGGGCCTGTGGTCCGCCATTTGCGTTTCGAGCGGCTTCAGCGGGTCAATTGCTCGACGAGTTCGACGGTCAGCTCGTCGAAATGCCCGATCACGTGCGATGCGCCGAGGTCTTCCACCGGCACGTCCGAATAACCGAAGGGAACCGCGATCGAGGGGATATTGCCGTTTCGGGCCGCCAGGATGTCGTTGATGCTGTCACCGATCATCAGGACCTTGTCCGGTGTGCCGCCGGCCCGCTCTACGGTCGCAAGGATATGCGCCGGGTCCGGCTTGCGGAAGGCGAAGGTATCGCCGCCGGCGATGGCGTCGAAATAGCCGGTCAAGTCGAGGCGCTCGATCAGTGGCAGCGCCAGCCGCTCCATCTTGTTGGTGCAGACAGCCATCCTGAAGCCGGCCGCACGCAGCCGGTCGAGCGCGTCCACCAGGCCGGGATAGGGAAGGCTCTTGCCCGGCATGCCGGCCTCATAGTGATCGATGAAGCGGTCGAGCAGGGCGGGGATTTCATCGTCGGCCAGCGGCGCGGAACGGAGGGCGAAGGCGCGCTGGATCATCACGCGTGCGCCCTGTCCGACGAGATGGGTCAGGTCCTCGTAGCCGACCGGTGGCAGATCGCGTGCGGCAATCGTGTGATTGAGGCTTTCGACCAGATCCGGGGCTGTGTCGATCAGGGTTCCGTCGAGGTCGAAGACGATGGTCGTGGCGGTCAAGACGAAGCTCCCTTGCAATCTCATCAGTGCTGCCGGGGGTAGGGGAAATCCTCTGAAAAGGCAACGCCGCATGGCGATGCGGGGCTTTCACTCGGCCAAGGAGGCGTGTAAACAGCATCCAACGAAACGGACGGGAGCTTTCGGCGCATGGACGCCCGCGAAATGAAGATCAAGGCCGCAGCTGCGGCGCTGGAGCATGTCGAAGACGGCATGCGTCTCGGGATCGGAACCGGTTCGACCGCGGAAGAATTCGTTCGGTTGCTGGCGGAAAAGGTCGCCGGAGGCCTCAAGGTGCAGGGCGTGCCGACATCCGAACGGACAGCGCGGCTCTGCCTTGAACTCGGCGTGCCCCTGAAGTCCCTCGACGAGTTGCCAGAGCTCGACCTGACCATTGACGGCGCCGACGAAATCGATGCCGGGTTTCGCCTCATCAAGGGTGGCGGCGGTGCGCTGCTGCGTGAAAAGATAGTGGCGGCGGCTTCTGCACGGATGATCGTGATCGCCGACGAGACGAAGTTGGTTGATACACTCGGCGCCTTCCCCTTGCCGATCGAGATCAACCCGTTCGGCCAGGCCTCGACGCGGATCGCGATCGAGCGTCTTGCAGACGAACTCGGCCTTAACGGTCCGATGAAACTCCGGACCCGTTCCGACGAGAGCCTGTTCATGACCGATGGCGGGCACCTCATTCTCGACGCATCTTTTGGCCGCATTCCTGATGCAGACGCACTGGCAAGCCGGCTCAATCAAATCCCCGGCGTGGTGGAACACGGCCTATTCATAAACTTGGCATCGCTCGCGATCATCGCCGGACCGGCGGGTGCACGGGTGATGGAGCCGAAGAACTAACAGGAGCATAGAATTTCATGATCAGCTTTACGGGTATGGGCCGCTTTGCCTCGATCGCCGTCATCGCCGGCAGCGTGATGCTGGGAACCGTCTCCGCCAAGGCACAGGACGTGCCGGCCGAGCATATGCAGGCCGCACGCGAAGCCATCAGCGCCCTCGGCGTTACCAATCGCTTCGACGCCATTCTGCCCAACATCATGGACCGGCTGACGGCCCAGCTCATCCAGGCCTATCCGAACCTGCAGGACGTCATCTCGGCCAAGGTCGAGGAAGAAGCCCTGAAGCTCGCTGCACGCCGCGCGGATCTGGAGCGCGAGGCGGCCCTGGTCTATGCCAAGGCCTTCACCGCAGACGAGTTGAAGCAGATCACTGCCTTCTACGGCAGCGAAACCGGCAAGAAGCTGCTGAAGGATGGCCCGATCGCCACGCGCGAACTGCTGAAGGCTGCGGACATCTGGACCGCTGGCGTCGCCCGCGATCTCGAGCAGCAGGCCAATGCGGCCCTGTTGTCTGAGGTGCAGGCCCAGCAGCCGGCCGCGGCCGATGCTCCGGCCGAAGCGCCGAAGCCCTGAGCGCATCGCTTTTGGATATCGAAGCCCGGGATCCGTCCCGGGCTTTTCTTTTTCGTCCGCGGCTTCCTATATGACCCGAAGCGCCCGCCAATATCCGACCCTAGGAGATCCCATGAGCCAGTACGACTATGACCTCTTCGTCATCGGTGGCGGCTCCGGTGGTGTTCGCGCGGCGCGCGTGGCGGCGTCACTCGGCAAGAAGGTGGCGATTGCGGAAGAGTACCGCTTCGGCGGCACTTGCGTAATCAGAGGCTGCGTGCCGAAGAAGCTCTTCGTCTATGCCTCACAGTTTCACGAGCATTTCGAGGACGCCGCCGGTTATGGCTGGACCGTGGGTGAGAGCAAGTTCGACTGGCCGTCGCTGATTGCAGCGAAGGACAGGGAAATCGATCGCCTCGAAGGCCTCTATCGCAAGGGCCTGGACGGAGCCGGTGCAGAGATTCTGGAGACACGCGCGGAGCTTACAGGACCGCACAGTGTGCGCCTGCTCAAGACCGGCCAGGAAGTGACCGCCGAACGCATTATCGTTGCTGTTGGCGGTGCGCCGAACCCGCATGCGGCGCTGCCCGGATACGAACACTGCATTTCCTCCAATGAAGCTTTCCACCTGGAGACGCTGCCACGATCGATCCTGATCGCGGGCGGCGGCTATATTGCGGTGGAATTCGCCAACATCTTTCACGGGCTCGGTGTCGAGACCACGCTGATCTATCGCGGCGCTGAGATCCTCAGCCGCTTCGACCAGGATATGCGTCGCGGCTTGCACGAGGCGATGGAGGCCAAGGGCATTCGCATCCTTTGCCAGGATCACATTCAGAAGGTATCGAAGTCGGCGGCCGGCAATCTCGATGTCGAGACGATCAACAACGGCCGTCTCGTCGTCGAGCAGGTGATGCTGGCGCTCGGTCGCGACCCGAACACCACGGGCCTTGGTCTCGAAGCCGCCGGCGTCGAGACGAACGATCGCGGTGCGATCGTGGTCGACAAATATTCTCGCACGAATGTGCCAAGCATCTTTGCGCTGGGTGACGTGACCGATCGCGTCCAGTTGACGCCTGTCGCTATCCACGAGGCAATGTGCTTCATCGAAACCGTGTACAAGAACAACCCGACGTCACCGGATCACGAACTCATCGCGACCGCTGTCTTCTCGCAGCCCGAGATCGGGACGGTCGGCCTTTCCGAGGAGGCCGCCGCGAAGAAGTTCGAGGAGATCGAGGTCTATCGTGCGCAGTTCCGCCCGATGAAGGCGACACTGTCCGGCCGGGCCGAGAAGATGATTATGAAGCTGATCGTCAATGCGGCCGACCGCAAGGTCGTCGGCGCGCATATCCTGGGTCATGATGCCGGCGAAATGGCCCAGTTGCTCGGCATCACGCTCAAGGCCGGCTGCACCAAGGACGATTTCGATCGCACCATGGCCGTTCACCCGACAGCTGCGGAGGAACTGGTGACGATGTACAATCCGAGCTATCGGATCCGCAACGGCGAGCGGCTCTGATCCGCCACCGTTCGCTCGGCACGACCATTCGAGAGCAGACCCCGCTGGAGGTCTGCCCGAACGCGATCAGAATTTGGAGATGAGATCCAGTCCGAGGACCGGCGCCGACAGCGCGGCCAGAGTCAGCAGGGAAAGCAGGGCAATGCGCAGCCTGCGGGTTTTGCGGGTTTGTACGCCAGTCCAATCATACGCCATCACACGATCCTCATGATCACTGCGGGAAGTCTCAGACTTCCCGAACACAACGCTACGCCCCCGCTGGATCGGGTTAGAGGGCGAGGCTTGCGTGTAGCTTGCCTTGGCACCCGGAGACGCGTCACGTCGGCGACGTGTCTGCGGGAGTCTCATGCTGTCATGAAGGCGTCGCTTTGCAAGGCATTGCTGAAGGGCAGGCTGGTCCATGGTTGTGAATTGTGTGGGTAACCATGTTGCGTTGCGGTAGGTCAGGTCCGCTTGATCCACTCGATCGCGGGTTCCCACAGCGTGTCCCGGAAGGCGGAGCGGAAGAAACCCAGATGGCCGACCGGCCCAGCGGCCTCGATCGGTGAAATCCAGCGGATCTCGGTCGGCGCGCAGGTGTAATATTTCAGCAAGGCATGCTGTGCCTTGGGCGTGCCCCAAGGATCGTCCGTGAGGCCTATCGCGAGGATCGGCGTCTGGACCTCTGAAAAGCGACGTGCGGCGTCCATCGTCGGATCGGCGAAGAAATATTCGGGATGCCGGCCCCATCTCGCCCATTCGCGAAAGACACTGCCGGGCAGCGTCTGGCCGAGGCCGATCTGCCCCGGCACCTTGCCGAGCAAGGCCGCGAGCGGTACGCCGACGAGATTCATCTGGCTGAAGACCCGAAAACGCGGTTTGGTATTGCCCCAGTATCCAGTCATCGTGGCTACCATCAGGTAGCGGGAAAACCTCTCGGAACGACCCCCGAGGGCCAGAACCTGTCCACCGAAGGACTGGCCGATGCCGACAACCGGGTGATCGGGACCCTCCTGCTCCAGCCGGTGAAGGGCCGCCGGCATGTCGAAATGCGCCCAGTCGCGCATCAATAGTGGGCGTTTCCAGCTCGTCGGGGCCTGGGAGGCGGCGACGCCGCGATAGTCATAGGTGAGCGCTGCCCGGAAACCGTGCTGGGCGACGAGGTGTTCTGCGAATTTGGCATAGAAGCCCCGGGGCACGGCAGCAGCGGACGAGATCAGGGCGAGGGGACCATCTCCTGTCCCGCGCAGAAGCGTGCCGTGCAGCGGAAAGCGATCGGATGCCTCGAAGGTGATGTCTAATCGTTCCAGTTGATGCCGTGTCACGCCGAACCTCCCGTTCCGGATGTCGACATTGAGATTACGTTTACGTGCAGGTAAATGCAATATCGGGTTCCCGGTGGCAGGGCGGCGGCGGCGGCGCACGCGGCACAATCTTCGCTGCGGCAGGTGCTTCATGCCCTTCCAAAGTGCCTAAACTACGCCTTTCCAAGCGGTGATTAACCGTTTATAAGCCCCCATCCGATGCGGCCGGGAGGTTGCCGCAACTAGTGTAAAACAGGTGAAGACCATGGCGCAGAATTGGACCCCGAGCAGCTGGAGACAGAAGCCGATCAAGCAGGTTCCGGCCTATCCGGACCTCGACGTATTGAAGGCCGCCGAGCAGCAGCTTTCGACCTATCCGCCTCTGGTTTTTGCGGGTGAGGCGCGTCGTCTGAAGAAGTCGCTGGCCCAGGTCGCAGAAGGCGAGGCCTTCCTGCTGCAGGGCGGTGACTGCGCCGAAAGCTTCGCCGAACACGGCGCCGACAATATCCGCGACTTTTTCCGTGCGTTTCTGCAGATGGCCGTCGTCCTGACGTTTGGCGCTCAGCTTCCCGTCGTGAAGGTCGGGCGGATCGCCGGCCAGTTCGCCAAGCCGCGTTCGTCCGACATGGAAAAGATCGGTGACGTCGAGCTGCCGAGCTACCGCGGCGACATCATCAACGGCATCGAGTTCACCGAAGACGCGCGCATTCCGAACCCGGAACGTCAGCTCATGGCCTATCGTCAGTCGGCAGCGACGCTCAATCTGTTGCGCGCCTTTGCGATGGGTGGTTATGCCAACCTCGAGAACGTGCATCAGTGGATGCTGGGCTTCGTCAAGGATAGCCCGCAGGCCGAGCGCTACCGCAAGCTCGCGGATCGCATTTCTGAAACCATGGACTTCATGAAGGCCGTGGGCATCACCTCGGAAAACAATCCGAGCCTGCGCGAGACGGATTTCTTCACCAGCCATGAAGCGCTGCTTCTCGGCTACGAAGAAGCGCTGACCCGCGTCGATTCCACCTCGGGCGACTGGTATGCCACATCCGGCCACATGATCTGGATCGGCGACCGCACGCGTCAGGCCGACCATGCGCATCTGGAATACTGCCGTGGCATCAAGAACCCGATCGGTCTCAAGTGCGGCCCGTCGCTTCAAGCGGACGATCTGTTGAACCTGATCGACATCCTGAACCCGCAGAACGAGGCTGGTCGCCTGACCCTGATCTGCCGCTTCGGCCACGACAAGGTTGCCGAGCACCTGCCACGCCTCATCCGCGCCGTCGAGCGCGAGGGCCGCAAGGTCGTGTGGTCCTGCGACCCAATGCATGGCAATACGATCACGCTCAACAACTACAAGACCCGTCCGTTCGAGCGGATCCTGTCGGAAGTCGAGAGCTTCTTCCAGATCCACCGTGCGGAAGGCTCGCATCCGGGCGGCATCCACATCGAGATGACCGGCAAGGATGTGACGGAATGCACCGGTGGTGCGCGCGCTGTCACTGGCAACGATCTCGCCGATCGTTACCACACCCATTGCGACCCCCGCCTCAATGCCGACCAGGCACTCGAACTCGCCTTCCTGCTCGCCGAGCGGATGAAGAGTGGTCGCGACGAGAAGCGCATGCTGGTTGCGAACGGCTGAGGCGACCGACAGAGTGCTATAAACAAGGGGCTGGCGCTATGCCGGCCCCTTTTGCGTCTCGTTGCCCAGTTATTGTACCAGGACCGGCCGCTTGCAGCTTGCGAAGCTCACCCGAATGTCGGCTTCGCCGACCTTGATCCCGAGTGCCAGGAGTGTGTTGTAAACAATCGCGTCGAGCGGTTCCGTCAGTTTGGAGAGTGTGTCCACCACTGCGGCCTGCAGTGCCTTGGGCGTCCCGAGGGAGAGGCCGGCGGTTTTGATCTCCAAGTCGAGGTTCTTGAGGAGGGAGGTCTGCAGCGAGGTCAGAGTGTGTCGCGTCGATACCGACTTGATCCTTCCGTCTGCTATGTCCGAGGGGCCAAAACTCAAAGAGCTTGCGGCGAGGTTGGAGATGTTGGCGTAGCCCAGCGCGGATATGTCAAGCAGCGCCGAGTCGAGTAGTTTGGCTTTGGTGACACGTGGATCGCTGCCGAAGTTGGCGAAGGCTTTTGCGTCTACATTGCCGAGTGCCAGTTCGGCCAGGCCCGGAACGGCCAGGACCCGGGCTGCCGGTAGTCCGCCGGACGGGCATGTGACATCGACGAGCTTCGCTTCGGCGTGAGCCACTTCCAGATAAAGTGGGATGCGCAATTGCAAGCCGCCGAGCGCGGCCAGTTTTTCGGTTTCCAACGCGATTATCAGGCGGGTTTGCGCAGTTCGTACGATGGTTCCGGCTTCGCCTACTGCCGCGGGAGGTGTGCCGACAGGGGGCTCGCCGACCGCCAAGCGCACCATTGCCGAGGCTATGCCAGGCAGTTCGAGCGCAAATTCCGAGGCAATCTGGTTCTGACGGTTTGAGACGGCCGCCGATGTGGAAAGAAGAGAGAGTGCGTCAACGGATATGCCGAGATTGCTGGCGGTTCCGAGCGGCCTTTCCGCGAAGGATCCGAGATTGACGAGCTTGTCGAGGTCGATCACCACTGCGCTTCGTTTGACAGAAGCCGAAAGTTTGCTGAGAGCGGAATTCAGCCTTGCCGACCCGGACCCCTTTGCCGACCGAGCCATTGCGTCGACGAGCGCCGGAAGTTGGACTTCGGTGTCAAGGACGTCCTGGTATGTGCCTGCCGTCAGGCCGAGATCAGTGCCGATGGCTTCAATCGTCTTCAGCATGTCTATGTCTGCAGCTGCCAGTGCTTGATAGTCCATCACATCGAGCTGGATTGCCGTGCCAAGGAGATTGGTCAGCAGACGGTTCAGAAGTCCACCATTGAGACTTGCCAAGCGGCTGCCGATGGAAAATGCGGCTTCCTTCCTCGATGTAGCTGTGGCCCTGGCATAGAGCAGAGGCGGATCTATCAGTGCACTGGCGAAAAAGAGTTCGGCCTCCTGGCTCACGCCGACGACGACGGCGTCGGGAGAGACCTGCGTCGGTGCGAAGCGCGCGTCAACTTTCAGCGCAGCGTCGGGCGTGTAGCGTCCCTTCACGACGGTTGCGACGGAGCGTGGTGTCTGAGCCTCTTCCAAAGGTTCGGCCCCATCGGGTGTCAAAAGAAACTGGTCAGACTTTACAGGGATGCCGAAACCATTTTTGTGCAGGTGATGCGCGACGCTTTGCTCTGCCGTTGCGATATCGGACGCCGCCGATATCGCTGCCAGATCGGCTGCCTGCTGCAGTTTTCGTTGCTGCAGTGTCAAGCTGCCATAGTCTACGCCGAGTGCCAAAGTGGATATGATCAATGGTGAAACAATAGCTGCAGACAGACCTATATTTCCGCGTTTGTCAGCCAGGAATTTTGAAGTGAAGGTCGTTTTCATTTAGATTCCCCCTATCCTGATGGTCGCGTAGCGCTCGATCCGCGAGGAGGGCATTGCGAAAGCGTAGAGGCTCCAGATCGGCAAGTTGCTGGCATCATAGGAGATCTTGACCGTAAACTGCTCCTCATTTCCGGGATCGTCTTCCACCGCCACCGACATGTTGGCGGGCTCAAGGAAGGCGTGATCCGAGGTCACCTTTCCAATGAATTCCGATGCCAAGCGATTACGCTCCTCGGCATTCAGGCCTGCGATTGCCGTTCGGGCGGCGTCAGCCGTGATTTGCTGTACCGAATGGCTTGCGCTCAGATAGATGCCGTAGCCGATCATTGAGAATACGACCATGAAGAAGATCGGCGCCAATATGGCGAACTCGATTGCAGAGGTTCCGTCTTGGTCGCGAAAGAATAAGATTTTCATTCGCGTTCTCCTTTTGCGAGCATTAGAAACTCTTAAGGTAGGTTTCCCTGACTCGTTTAAAAATTGATGAATGTCAATCTACAACATTTGGTAGCATGAGCAATTCAGACTATTCGGAAGCATGAAATGGCTCTCAAGGTAATGATCAGATTAATGAAATTGACAGGAGTCAGTCCTCTTGAGACATTTGCCACCACAGAGGAAAAGGAGATGGAGCTTGCAACAAGAACACTCCGGACGCTGCCTGTGTGGCGCAGTGACGATCACGGTAAGGGGCAAACTCGGGCCGGTCAGCTATTGCCATTGCACGCAATGCCGGCGGCAGACGGGCCTCTACTACGCTACGACGGATGCTGTCGTGGACCAGGTCGAGATCACCGGGAGCGACAGGATCGGCGCGTTCCGCGCCAGTCCAGAGGCAGAACGGGCCTTCTGCCGTGACTGTGGCTCGCCGCTCTACTGGAAGGCGGATGGTGAGCAGAGGATGTCGCTGATGGCCGGACTGTTTCCCAACTCGACGGGTCTAGAGGGCGGATACCACATCTACTGCGCCGACAAGGGCGACTTTTACGAGATCAATGACGGGTTGCCGCAATATCCGGCAAGCAGCAGCTGACGGAGGTCACGCGGCTTCGGCGTTTTCGATCTTGATACCGAGGTGCGACAGCGCCTGGTGGTAGGACCGATCGATCGCAGCAAACTTGGCGGATTGCCAGGTGAAATAGTCTTCGACGAAGCGCCTGGAGAGCAGCAGCTCGCCCCGGCGGCGCGGCTGCTCCCATGCGAGGAGTTCGTCGCTTTCTGCCTTCTTGAACATGCGTTTCAGGTTGGTGGTCGAGACCTGGTAGGTCTCGCTCAGCTCTACCAGCGTGACCGGTCCGCAAGACGTGGTGGGTGCGGTACGCTCCACATTGTCGAGACGCGCGAAGAGGTCGTGGAGGATGATACCACCGAGGTCGGACCAGAGGAAATGGCCGATCGAATCCGGTGGCTCGAGCCATACAGGATCCGACACCATGATGTCGGCTCCGATCGGCTGGGCGATCAGGAAAATCCTCTCCTCTGCCAGAGAGGTCATTTCACGATTGCCGCCATCCAGACGATCGAGGCAGGCGAGATGTCCGTTGAACCAGCTGCGCAGGCCATTGAGACTGAGTTCCGTCGGCTCCAGAACGCGCACTCGCTTGTCCGGCACATCGGGCACGTCCCGGAGGAATTTGTAGGCGACCAGTTCGCTGAGGTAGGCCGTTGCAGTATTGCGGCTTGCTGCACCCAGGCGCATGACTGTCTCGACGAAACGCGTCGCCGTAAGGCCTGACAACGGATCGTTGCCTGTTCGGCGAAGTGCCAGCGCGAAGACGGATTGCGTCATCAGCCATTTGCGGTGAGAAGCCTTGAGGCGCGACATGCGCGGGGTGCGCATGTGAATGCCGATAAGATGCTGTGCGATCTGCTTCTCGATGGCCGGGAAAAGGGGATGTGCTGCAATCTCAGCACGCGTCATCATCGGCATGGCAATAGCTCGGCTCAAAACTTCCAATGTCATCAAGGACTTCGACCAACTGATCGGCGGAGCCAAGAACATTTGCGGTAAATACTGTCAAGCGGTCCGATTTGGTGAACAAAAAAAGTCTACGCCAAATATGGGGGGTGCTGCAAGAGCGTCACCCCATCAAAGCATGTTTATGGATAACCGTGATCGGAAGCAGCGTAGATTCAGCTGCTCGGTTCTGCCTGCAGACGGTTCGCCTGCTCGGGGAAGAAGCTTTCCATTCCGTAGCCTTCGCCGAACATGACATCGTGCTGGAGGAGGCGATAGTCGCGGATCAACGGATCGACCTGGCCGGACAGCGCCCAGTCGGCTTGAGCCTTGTTATTTCGCCCGATCAGCTGGTGTCGATCGATGACAGAATAGCGTTCCGCTACCCGGCCGAGCATGCCGGTATAATAGGGGTGGCGGTAACCAGCCATGCGGACAATGTAATAGGGCAGCTGCGACGGGCTCACGGAACCTATGTCCTTCTGGACGCCGCGCTTGGAAGACCAGATGACGAGCGGCGTTTCATGCTCGCGCTTCATGGTGGCAACCGATGCCTTGCGGGTCGCAACGACGTTCGCCATGTAGCCGCTTTCGGTATAGACGGCGTTCAGCGGCGGCAGGTGATCGCCGAAGAGCACGATGATCGTCTCGCGACGGCGCTTCTTGGCCCAGTCCATCAGCGCCTTCAGGCTCTGGTCGGCTTCTTTTACCCCTTGCGTATAGGTCGCAAGCGAATTGGTGCTGGCGTCGGAGAGTGTCGGCGCGTCAACCGCGATGGTGTTCTTCTTGTAGCGGTTCTGCTCGTAGGGGCCGTGTCCCTGAAGGGTGACCGCAAAGAAGAAGAACGGCTGGTCGGTATTGTCCGCTTCCTTGATGATGAAGCGCGTCAGCGCCTCGTCGGAAGCGAAGATGCCGCGCTTGTCCATGGTCGGCATGTTCTCTTCCGAGTGGAACTTGCCGAAACCGAGCGACTGATAGACGTTATTGCGGTTCCAGAACCAGCTCTGGAAGGGATGGAAGGCTTTGGTCACATAGCCCTTCGATTCGAAGAACGTCGCAAGCGAGGGGACCGGACGGCGGATATATTGCTGATAAGGGATGCTGCCATAGGGCAGGAACGCATTCGAGAAGCCGGTGAGCGCCTCGAACTCGACATTGGCCGTCATGCCGCCGAATTCGGGCGAGAAGACCTGGCCGGACTGCGATGCGCGGATGACCGGCATGGGATCGGCCGAGTAGCTTACGCTGCTCATCCTGGTCGGATCCCACAGCGACTCGCTCATGACGACGATCACATCGGCCTGGCGGCCGGAGAAGAAGGAGGCCGGCAGAAGATCGGTCTGCATGTCGGTGATGGCGACATGGCTGTAGCCGTCGGGGGCGCTGACGTTTGCCATCGGCACATTGAAGGCAAATGCCATCAGGAAGCCGTTGTGACGATAGTTTTCCTTCTGGTCCCACATCATGGGCACGATGTTGAGTCGATCGCGGAAGGCGGAAAACGCCATCGGATCCATCAACGTGACGAAGCCGGCGAGAAGCGGGAAGGCCAAGGCAAGGCGCGCGCCGCGGCCCGACAGGGTCAGGCGGGGAAAGACCTTCCGGCTTTTCCAGATCAGAGTGACAAAGGCGAGGATGAACACAAAGCAGCCGACCGCAAGGCCGACGGCCTTCGCGGGCTCGGCTGCGACCATTGCAGGCATGAGTTCCAGGATCTGGCGGCCGAACAGGAGATCGCTCGGAAAGAGCGGATCCGACAGGAAAAGCTGCTTCTGTCCGGAAAAGAAGGCAGGCAGGAGCAAAAGCGGACCGACGAAGAGCGCCGATTGATAGGCCTTGCCGACCATTGCGTCGGCGAAGAGGAGAACGAGGAAAACAATGCCTGTGGCGACCAGACCCGGTCGGCTGAACGAGGTCATGTATTCGGCAATATCGGTCACGCTTCCGCGGGCAAGGACCTCGCTCAAGAAAACGATCGCAGCCGCAATCAGCGCCGTGTTGACCCACTGGATGAGCAACTGCAAGACCCAGGAGGAGCCTGAATCCCGTTCGCGGGTCGCGCCGACGGCGTTGAACATGTTCGCGACAAGCGTTTTCGGGTTGGTCTGGACCACATCGAACTCCAGGTCATGGGCAGGTGTCATGAAAGCTTCGCATAGGTGTCACACAAACGTCATGAATGCTACATGAACCGTGAGCAGAGAGCTTGGTTCCCACAATTCCGGGGAGATTGGTTAGCGGCCGCAGACATTGCAGAGCAAGGCTTCAACAAGCGGCGTTGCGATCCGATCGGCGAGGGGCTAAATCGGTGTCATGAGCGAAGCAAAGAAGATCTCCGACGTCCTGCGTATCGCGGTGGCACAGTTCAATCCTGTCGTCGGCGACGTTGCCGGCAACCTGGCCAAGGCGCGTGCGGCACGAGCCGAGGCCGCCCGGCAGGGGGCCGATCTGCTACTGCTGACGGAGCTTTTCATTTCCGGCTATCCGCCGGAAGATCTCGTCCTGAAACCAGCTTTCCTGAGCGCCTGCCTGCAGGCCGTGGAAGCGTTGGCGGCAGATACCGCCGATGGCGGCCCGGGCGTGATCATCGGCTTTCCGCGTCAGGGCGAGGCGGGGCGGCACAATTCGGTCGCCATTCTCGACGGCGGGAAGATCGTCGCGATCCGCGACAAGGTGGACCTGCCAAACTACGGCGAGTTCGATGAGAAGCGTGTGTTCGATGCGGGCGAGATGCCGGGGCCTGTAAACTTCAGGGGCGTCCGGATCGGCGTGCCGATCTGCGAGGATATCTGGGGCGATCTGGGCGTCTGCGAGACGCTGGCGGAATCCGGCGCCGAAATTCTCCTGTCTCCCAACGGTTCTCCGTATTATCGCGGCAAGGTCGATGTCCGGCATCAGGTGGTGCTTCGTCAGGTTATCGAGACCGGGCTTCCGATGGTCTATGCCAACCAGCTCGGCGGCCAGGACGAACTCGTGTTCGACGGCGCGAGCTTCGCCTTCAACGTCGACAAGATGCTGGCCTTCCAGATGAGCCAGTTCGAGGAGACCCTCTCTGTCTCGACCTGGAGGCGGACGGCGGAGGGCTGGCGTTGCGACCCGGGGCCGATGTCGCGCATTCCGGAGAAGGAAGAGGCCGATTACCGCGCCTGCGTGCTGGGCTTCCGCGACTATGTGAACAAGAACGGCTTCAAGAGCGTGGTGCTCGGTCTCTCAGGCGGCATCGATTCCGCCATCTGTGCTGCCATCGCCGTCGATGCGCTCGGCGAAGAGCGCGTCCGCACGATCATGCTGCCTTACCGCTATACGTCGGAAGAGAGCTTCGCGGACGCAGAGGCCTGCGCCAAGGCGCTGGGCTGCCATTACGACATCGTGCCGATCCAGGAACCGGTCGAAGGGTTCCTTGCGTCGCTATCAGAGATGTTCGAGGGAACGGAAAGCGGCATCACCGAGGAAAACCTGCAGAGCCGCACGCGCGGCACCATCCTCATGGCTATCTCCAACAAGTTCGGCTCGATGGTGGTGACAACCGGCAACAAGTCGGAGATGTCGGTGGGCTATGCGACGCTGTACGGCGACATGAATGGCGGCTTCAATCCGATCAAGGACCTCTACAAGATGCAGGTCTATACGCTCTCGGCCTGGCGCAACGAGAATGTGCCGCCGGGAGCTCTCGGTCCTTCGGGCGAGGTGATCCCGCAAAACATCCTGTCAAAGGCGCCATCGGCCGAACTCCGCCCCAACCAGACGGACCAGGACTCGCTGCCGCCTTATCCGGTGCTCGATGACATCCTCGAATGCCTCGTCGAAAAGGAGATGGGTGTCGACGAGATCGTCGCGCGTGGCCACGACATCGCGACGGTGCACCGGGTCGAACACCTGCTCTATCTTGCTGAGTACAAGCGCCGCCAATCGGCACCGGGCGTGAAGATCACCAAGAAGAATTTTGGGCGCGATCGACGCTATCCGATCACGAACCGTTTCCGGGATCGGGCGTGAGCGGAAAATTGCAGGCCTTTGCGGTTTGTAATCGACACTGCCCGCGTGCGCTGCGCGGGTAAGAGAGTTTATTTGCCGTGGCAGTTGATGCTGGCCGAACGGCGGACAGGGAGTCCAGGATGCGCAGTTCGGTCGAGATCTACGACATGACAACACGCGAATGCGAGGTTGTCTGGGAGACGGAAGACCTCGTCGAGGCCCCAAACTGGTCGCGTGACGGTGACTTCCTCGTCATCAATGGCGACGGTCTCCTCTATGCCTTGCCGCTGGACGAAGATGATCTGGAGCCGGAACTGATCGATACTGGTTTCGCGGTCCGGCTCAACAACGACCACGGCATTTCGCCTGATGGTGCCTCGATCGCCTTTTCCGACCATACGCTCTATGGCAAGTCCTGTATCTACATGCTCGGTGACGGGGATGAGGAGCCGCGCCAAGTGACGGCCAACATGCCATCCTACTGGCATGGCTGGTCGCCGGACGGGAAAGAACTCGCCTATTGCGGCGAGCGTAACGGCGCTTTCGACATCTACACGATATCGACCAACGGCGGGGCCGAGCGGCGGCTGACGAACGGCGAGGGGCACAATGACGGCCCCGATTATTCGCCTGACGGTCAATGGATCTACTTCAACTCCAGTCGCACCGGTACCATGCAGATCTGGCGCATGCGCAGCGATGGCAGCGATTTGCAGCAGTTGACCTCCGATGGATACGGCGACTGGTTCCCGCATCCGTCGCCCGATGGGAGCAAGGTGCTGTTTCTCTCCTATGACGCGGACGTCTCCGGCCATCCCCGGGACAAGCAGGTCCGGCTGCGCCTGATGGATGCCGATGGCAGCAATGTCGAGACGCTGTTCGAGTTCTTCGGCGGGCAGGGCTCGATCAACGTTCCAAACTGGTCGCCGGACGGAGCGGCGTTTGCCTTCGTCCGTTACTTCCCCACAACGGCCTGAAGCTGTCGCTTTTGGTCTGTCGCTGCAGGCGGCTTCGGGATAAACACGTTTTGTCAGGTGCCTGCCTTGTGCAGGAGAATCGGGAAGCCGGCGCAATTCCGGCACGTGCCCAACGCTGTGAGGCGGACATGACGCGCAAGGGGAAACCCTGCCACTGGAGTCATCCGGGAAGGCGCGCGTTGTGGATGATGCCCAGTCAGAAGACCGGCCTGACAAGATAGACCGAGCCCGCGCGGACGGCGGGTGGTTGCGCATTGTGGGGATTACGATGCACGACGATCAGAAGGACTTCCTCGTCCGGACAGCGGGTTTTGTCGACGAAGACAGGGACGCCGTCTACCGGGCCATTCATACGCGGCGCGACGTTCGCGACCAGTTTCTTCCCGATCCCTTGCCGGACCTTCTTGTGCGAAGGCTGCTCGAAGCGGCCCATGCGGCACCGTCTGTCGGCTTCATGCAGCCGTGGAATTTTCTGCTCATCCGGAGCGTGCAAACGCGTGCCGCGGTGTGGGATGCGTTCGCCCGCGCCAACGAAGAGGCCGAGCGCATGTTTCCGCAGGAGCGGCGCAGCGCCTATCGCGCCCTGAAGCTCGAAGGCATCCGCAAGGCACCACTCAACATCTGCGTCACCTGCGATCCGGACCGTGCGGGGCCTGTGGTTCTCGGACGAACCCATGATGGCCGGATGGACGCCTTCTCGACGGTCTGCGCCATCCAGAACCTGTGGCTCGCGGCAAGGACGGAAGGCGTCGGCCTCGGCTGGGTCAGCATCTTTCAGGAGGCAGAGCTGAAGGCGATCCTCGGAATCCCGGACCGTGTCCAGATCATCGGCTATCTCTGCCTTGGATATGTCGATGAACTCTATTCGGAGCCCGAATTGGCGGTGAAGGGATGGCGCCAGCGCCTCGCAATTGATGACCTCGTCTTCGAGGAGCATTGGGGCAAACAAACCGCCAAGACTGTCATTCCTGCAGAGGTTGTGGACCGGGCGCTGCCGGGTTCCTGAGATCTATCGAGCCCCTGTCCTGGGGCAGGAAGGCCGGTCCGACCCGGCGCACGTTCAGGCTGGCTTCGTCCAGGTCGCGCTCCGGTGCGGGTGGGATCGCTGCGGGGGCAACCTTCGTCTTCGGGCCGACCTCCATGATGGACGACTGGTAGTCGGGAACCGCCGGGCGTGGCGTCATACGCTGATAATATTGCTGCAGGTTGCAGCTGCAGGAGGGGTCAGCCCCCGTTCGGCGATTGCGGTAGAGAAAGGCGTTGGGCAGGTCGCGGTAGGGCCGGCCGGTGACGGCCGAGACCATCTCCACAGACTCGCTGCGTTCCGGTGCGTGGAAGAAGAGTTCGGTCTCCGTGCCCGGGCACATCTGCTGGCATTGGGCCGCGTCCCGGCCGAAATTCATGGCCGATGTCTGGGAGGAAATCGGAAAGAAACCACCATCGCAGGTGCGGACGCAAAGCGTGCGGACATTGCCGGTGGGCAATAATCCGATCGTTGGAGGCTGGGCGGAATAGGCAGCTTCCGCTTCCCGGTCGGGCCGATACGGCTCCGGCAAGGTGTCGAGATAGGGGATGCGTTCCGCCTCTTCCGAGTAGGCCGCGGCATCGGGGCCGCAGCCATTGGCCTCGAGGGCGGTCACCAGAGCCGCGCGCGCGTCCGCCACGCGGCTCTCACGAAGATCCGCCAGTCTCGCCGCGAGTATGTCGCGGTTCGCTTCCATCCGGGAAATTGCCGTCGCCAGCTCGCCGCAGTCATTGCCACCGTCGGGTCTTATCTGGACGATGGACGCGGTCAGGCAGCGGAGCCGTTTCTGGTCCTGGCGTGCCTTGCGCAGCTCGAGGTTCTGCTGCGCGATTGCACTCGCATAGCTGTTCGCTTCGGGAGAGGTGCCGCCCTCCTCGACGAGGACCAGGCGATCGCGCAGGCGCTCACACAGCGCCGAAGCGTTAGCTGCTGTCGGCAACAGGCTGCCCAGAACGACGAGCATCGTGATGGAACTAACTAGGCTGCTCGGCAAAATTCGCATTTCCGTTGTCGCTTGCAGGGACGAGACAACCCTGATCACCTGCAGGATAGCGGAGCGGCACCCAAAGTAAAATGACAGTTGAGTTGGCGGTCGCAGCTTGCCGTGCCGCGGCCACCTTTCAATGATCAGGCAGCCTGGGCCGCGGATAGCGTCATCGGGTGCTCCAGCACCCTGCCATCGATCTCGGCTATGGCTTTCATGCGGTCGAGCAGGTCCTGGGAGACCTCCCAGGAAACCGCGACCGCCTGGACGGCCCCGATGCGCTTTGCCTCGCCGATCCGCATGCCCGGGCAGCCCATGCGTTTGAACATGCGCTCCAGGAAAACGTCGGTCACGGTCACGATATGGCTGAGGCCGGAGGCGAGGCCCAATTCGCCGACGCCACACATGAGCTCGGCGGCTGCAATGGTCACCTGGTTGCTGGCGCGGACCTAAGAGATCTCCGGATCGATGCAGAAACGGCTCGATTCCCAGATTGCCGCACTGCGGATCTCGGGTCCGTCGCCGAGCAGGGCCGGAAACGTATCGTCGAGCATGTTGGGCCCGAGGGTCGGCAACAGGCGCAGTGAACCGCGCAACCGCCCTTTATCACCATACGAGAGCACGTAGAGCGGATTGGCGCGGTCGTAATCGTCGATCTCCCATGCGTCGCGCACCTTGACGTCCCAACCCAGCAGGTCGTGGAAGACCCTCTTGCGCAGCCTGTGCATGGCATCGATGTCTTTGGGAAACTGGTTTCGTCTGATGCCGTTGATGATCCTGATCATGTGGTTCTCCTTCTTGTGGGATGGAGCCGTCAGGATGCGGATCAGCAATGGCTTCTGAAACTGGCGGTGGCGTCCAGTTTCCAGGATGCAATCTGTGATATGGTTACCGGTTCAGCCCTGTTTCCGGGGTTGGGCGTTCTGCGAGGCGCGGGATCAGATCACGCCAGACGGCCTCCGCGACGGCCTGGGCATTGTTCACGACGTCGAGCTTCAGGCGGGCATTCGCCATGAAATGCCGGATCGTGCGCTCTGAAATTCCGAGGATGACCGCCGTCTCCCAATAGCTCTTTCCGGCAGCGATCCAGGCCAGCGTCTCGCGTTCGCGACGCGTCAGAGGATGTTTGCGGCCCTTGCCGCCGGGGTCCAGGCGTAGGGGCCTGACCAGCCGGGCGTTGAAGATGGTACCGAGGCTGAGGATGTCGCGATCATGGGCGCGACGCCAGGTCGAGATTTCCTCCGGGGAGGCCGTCTGTTCCACGAGCAGGCAGCTGTGGCGGCCGGGCAAGGCCGGGAGCGGATAACCCAGGATAAAGTGGTTGCGGCTCTGTGTCCCTTGCCAGGACGCGAGCTCGAGGGGCTCCAGAGACGACGACGCTTTCAACAGGTGCTCCGTCGCCGCTTTGCTTTGGAAGTTGCGCGCTGTCTTGTCAGGGTTTCGGTGCTGGCTGTGATGGATGCGCTGCGGACGCAGGCGGCCGTTGGTGGTCACGGCATCGATATAGGTAACCGGCCCGGTCCAATAGGCCCGCTGCAACATGTGGAGGAAGGCTGGCGGATCGACCGTGTCCCACTGGTTCAGCCAATCCAACAGATCGAAATAGGCCCGCTGCTCAACCATCCACCGCCCCTAGAATCCCAGGGGCAGTGTCGGGGGTGCAGCTCTCGCTTGTCCAGTCGGCAGATTTCGCGCCGATCGAGGGCGGATCTATCCGCCCCCTGACAGCGGCGCGTCAGCCGGCCGGCTGGGATGCCTCGACGACGGCGAGGGCCGCCATGTTGACGACGCCGCGCGAGGTGACCGAAGTCGACAGGACATGCACAGGCATGGCCGCGCCGAGGAGGATCGGCCCGACATGCAGGGCGTCCATCATGGTCCGCATGATGCCGAGCGAGACATTCGCCGCATCTAGATTCGGGAAGACCAGAAGATTGGCTTCACCGGTCAGTGTGCTCTCCGGCATAGCGCGCTTGCGCAGCACTTCCGAGAGAGCCGAACCGCCCTGCATTTCGCCGTCCACTTCGAGCTCGGGTGCCGTTTGGCGAATGATCTCCAGAGCTTTGCGCATCTTCGAAGCGCTGGGCGAGGGGCGGGAGCCGAAATTGGAATGCGACAGCAGCGCTGCCTTGGGCGCAATGCCGAAGCGGCGGATTTCCTGCGCCGCCAGCATCGTCATTTCGGCGATTTCTTCCGCACAAGGATCGTCCGTGACGAAGGTATCAGTGAAGAAGATGGCACCGCGCTGCGAGATCAGCAGGCTGAGGCCCGAGAAGTCCCGCACGCCTTCTTGTTTGCCGATGATCTGGCGGACGTCGCGAAGATGCCGGTCGAAACGGCCTTCGACGCCACAGATGAGCGCGTCGGCTTCACCGCGCTTGACCGCGAGAGCGCCGATGACGGTCGTATTGGTACGCACGATGGTGCGGGCAGCTTCCGGGTTGATGCCGGCGCGGCCGACCAGCGCGAAATAATCATCGACGTATTCGCGGTAGCGCGGATCGTCTTCCGGGTTGACCAGCTGGAAGTCGACGCCCGGCCTGATGCGCAGACCATAGCGTTGCAGGCGGGTCTCGATGATCTGTGGACGACCGATGAGGATCGGCTCGCCGATGCCGTCTTCGAGCAGGACCTGGGCGGCGCGCAGCACGCGTTCGTCTTCGCCCTCTGCGAAGATCACGCGCTTTTTCGATGCCGTCTTGGCGGCCGCGAAGATCGGCTTCATGACGAAACCGGAGCGGAAGACGAAGCGGTTCAACTGGTCGAGATAGGTGTCGAAATCCTCGATCGGGCGACGGGCGACGCCGCTGTCGGCTGCCGCCTTGGCGACGGCCGGGGCAATGCGCAGGATCAGACGCGGATCGAAGGGCGAGGGAATGAGGTAATCGGGGCCGAAGGTCGGGGTTTCACCTGAATAGGCCTTCGCGGCCACTTCCGAGACTTCCTCGCGGGCAAGGGCCGCGATGGCGCGCACGGCGGCCATCTTCATTTCTTCATTGATCGTGGTCGCGCCGCAATCGAGCGCGCCGCGGAAGATATAGGGGAAGCAGAGGACGTTGTTGACCTGGTTCGGGAAGTCGGAGCGACCGGTGCAGATCATGGCGTCGGGCCTTGCGGCGCGCGCCTCCTCCGGCATGATTTCCGGCTTCGGGTTGGCGAGCGCCATGATCAGCGGCTTCGGCGCCATGCGGGCCAAAAGTTCAGGCTTCAGGACGCCGGCCGCCGACAGGCCGAGGAAGACGTCGGCGTCGTCGATGCTTTCGGCGAGCGCGCGCTTGTCGGTTTCCTGCGCGTAGACTTCCTTCCAGGGGTCCATCAGCTCGTTGCGGCCCTTGTAGACCACACCTTCGATGTCATGCACCCAGATGTTCTCGCGCTGGGCGCCGAGGATCACCAGGAGATTGAGGCAGGCAAGGGCGGCGGCACCGGCGCCGGAGGCGACGATCTTGACGTCTGCGATCGTCTTGCCGGCGAGTTCCAGCCCGTTCAGGATGGCGGCCGCAACGATGATGGCCGTGCCGTGCTGGTCGTCATGGAAGACTGGAATGTTCATCTTGGCGCGGAGTTGGTCCTCGACTTGGAAACATTCCGGTGCCTTGATGTCTTCGAGGTTGATGCCGCCGAAGGTCGGCTCCAGTGCCGAAATGGTCGAGACCATGTCGTCGACGCCGGGGGCATCGATTTCGATGTCGAAAACGTCGATGCCGGCGAATTTCTTGAAGAGAACGGCTTTGCCTTCCATAACCGGCTTGGAGGCGAGCGGCCCGATATTGCCGAGACCGAGGACAGCCGTGCCGTTGGAGATGACTGCGACCAGGTTGGAGCGCGCCGTGTAATCGTCGGCTGCGGCTGGGTCGTCCTTGATCGCGAGGCAGGGCGCTGCGACGCCGGGCGAGTAGGCGAGGGCCAGGTCGCGCTGGTTGCCGAGCGGCTTGGTGGCCTGAATTTCCAGTTTCCCGGGACGGGGATAGCGGTGGTAGAAGAGCGCCTGTTCGTCGAGATCAGCGGTCGGGTTTGCAACTTGCGGCTTGTTTTTGTCCTGAGAAGTCATCGGTTCACCGGCAATTCCTGTCTTCATACACTCCCTGCCGTCATACACGAATTGGCCACGAGTGGTAGACTTTAGTTCCGTGATCCCCTGCCTGCGCGGATAACACGCCAGAACCGCGTTTCAACCGCAAATCTTCCGATGTCATCTTCCTGCAACACGAGTCTGGTTAAGCGCTCACAAGACAGCGAAGAGGATCGTGCCGTGGAAGACGTAAGCGAAACACGCCATTTCAGGACCCTGTTCATTTCTGACGTGCATCTCGGATCGAAGGCCGCCAAGACGGACTTCCTGCTCGATTTCCTGCGCACGCACGAGGCTGATACCATCATTCTGGTCGGTGACATCATCGATGGCTGGCGCCTCAAGCGCAGCTGGTACTGGCCGCAGCAATGCAACGACGTTGTCCAGAAGCTGCTGCGCAAGGCGCGCAAGGGCACACGGATCGTCTACATCCCCGGCAATCACGACGAATTCATGCGGGATTTTCCGGGCATGCATTTTGGCGGCATCGAGGTCGCCGAGCGCATGGTGCATGAAATGGCCGACGGGAAGAAGTATCTCGTCCTGCACGGCGACGAATTCGACGTGGTCGTCCGCAACGCCCGACTGCTCGCCTATCTTGGCGATTGGGCCTATGACACGGCGATTGCCATTAACGTCATGCTCGCCGCCATCCGCCGCCGCCTCGGCATGCCTTATTGGTCTTTCTCGGCCTGGGCGAAGCTGCAGGTGAAGCATGCGGTCAATTTCATCGGTGAGTTCCAGCGCGTGGTGGCAGACGAGGCACGCCGCGCCGAGGTGGACGGTGTCATCTGTGGCCATATCCACCATGCCGTCATGGAGGACATCGACGGCATCCACTACGTCAATACCGGCGACTGGGTGGAGAGCTGCACGGCGATCGCCGAGCATGCCGACGGACGCCTGGAGCTAATTTCCTGGGGCCATAAGGTGAGCGCGCTCTCAACACCCAAGCGTGCAGCGAGGCTGGTTCCGGTCCTGCTTCCGTCCAGCGTTGCCGATGTGGCAGAGGAAGATGGCGTCCGGGCGGCTTGAGCGAGGGCGTGTTGCAAAGCAGCCATCGCTTTCGGCATTCGGGCGGGAAAAGCGCGATTAACGATCCTTAAAGGATTTCTTCCCGTGCGACGATGGTTATAGTGTGCAGCCATCTGTCACGTGATTTGCGTAACCGGATCTTGCCGGCGCGAATATGGAAGTAATCGCCACTTTGAATCCGGTTGAGCCTGATAACGCCCGCATCGAGATCGAGGATCAGCCGGACGGTACGGGTCGGCTGATCCGGCTTGTTGGCCTGTGGAAGAACAACAGCCTCAGCGCGATCATCAAATCCGCCGGCCCGCTTGTCGACGACAAAGATGCGCGCTCGGACATCATAGATCTCAGTGGCGTCTCGGGCATGGATACGGCCGGAGCCTGGCTGATCCGGCGTTTCGTGACGGAACGGCGTGAGCAAGGGCGCTCAGTTGAAATCGTGGGTGCACATCCAGAGATGCGGGACCTCATCGAGGCGCTTCCAGAAAAGGTCACGGCACCGGAAAAGCCGGTTGATCGCCGCACCCGCTTCGAGCGTGTCTTCGAGCCGGTCGGACGTCTCACGGTCAGCCTTTGGGGTGATTTGGTCGCGATGATGTTCGTTCTGGGCTCTGCGGTCCGTGGCGCGCAAACCAAGCAGGGGCGCGGCTCCGGCGTGTCGCCGGCTTCCGTCGTCAACCAGCTCGACCACATGGGTGTGCGGGCGGTTCCGATCATCACGCTCATGTCCTTCCTGATCGGCGCGATCATCGCCCAGCAGGGCGCGTTCCAGCTTCGCTATTTCGGCGCCGAGGTCTTTGTCGTCGACCTCGTCGGGATCCTGCAACTGCGCGAGATCGGCGTGCTCCTGACGGCGATCATGATCGCCGGTCGCTCTGGGAGTGCGATCACTGCCGAGATCGGCTCGATGAAGATGCGCGAGGAGATCGATGCCCTGAAGGTCATCGGACTCAATCCGATCGGCGTCCTGGTCTTCCCGCGACTCGTCGCGCTGACGATCGCACTGCCGCTTCTGACCATCGTCGCGAACTTTGCCGCCCTTTATGGGGCGGCGGTCGTTGTCTGGGCCTATTCCGGCATCACCTTCGATGTCTTCATCACCCGACTTCACGAGGCTGTCGACTATTCGACGCTTGCGACCGGCATGATCAAGGCACCCTTCATGGCGCTGATCATCGGGATCATTGCGGCCGTGGAGGGTATGAAGGTCGGCGGAAGTGCCGAGTCTCTCGGCCGCCACGTCACGGCCTCGGTGGTCAAGTCGATCTTCGTCGTCATCCTCGTGGACGGGCTCTTTGCCATGTTCTACGCAGCCATCGATTTCTGAGGAGGGCGGGATGAACCAGAGAGCCTCCGGCGAGCGCGAGACCATTCTTTCGGTGAAGGACCTGACGGTTGGCTTCGGCGACAAAATCGTCCTCGACAAACTCAATCTCGACATTTATCGCGGCGAAATTCTCGGTTTCGTCGGTGCTTCAGGCGCGGGCAAATCCGTTCTCATGCGCACCGTCTTGCGGCTTTTGCCGCGTCGGTCTGGCACCATCCAGATCCTCGGTTCTGACTACGACACGGTGGATGAGGTCAAGCGCACGGCGCTCGATACCCGCCTGGGGGTTCTTTTCCAGCACGGCGCCCTATTTTCTTCATTGACCGTGAAGGAGAACATCCAGCTGCCGATGCGTGAATACCTTGATCTGCCGCAGTGGCTGATGGACGAACTCGCCTACCTCAAGATCGAGTTGGTCGGCTTGCACCCGGATGCTGCAGATAAGTATCCTTCCGAATTGTCGGGCGGTATGATCAAACGCGCGGCCTTAGCGCGGGCGCTTGCGCTCGATCCGGATCTCGTCTTCCTCGACGAGCCGACCTCCGGCCTCGACCCCATCGGGGCTGCAGAGTTCGATGAACTGATCGCACAATTGCGCGATACGCTTGGATTGACGGTCTATATGGTCACCCACGATCTCGACAGCCTGTTCTCCGTCTGCGACCGTATCGCGGTGCTCGGACAGAAGCGGGTACTGGTAGAGGGGACGCTGGACGATATGCTCGCCTTCGACGATGCGTGGGTTCAATCCTATTTCAAGGGCAAGCGTGCCCGTTCCATTCCTCGGGCGGAGAATTCCGCCGGACATCCGGTAGAGTAAGCCATGGAAACCAAAGCCAATTACGCCATAGTCGGTTTTTTCACGATGATGGTTATCGGAGCCGCCTTTGGGTTCGTCTATTGGATGGCCGAATATGGCAGAGGCGGCGAGATGGCGCCGCTCGCCATCCGCATTCCAGGTTCTGCCAACGGTCTCAGCATTGGCTCACCGGTGCGCTTCAACGGCATATCAGTTGGTTCGGTCCGCAACCTCTATATCGACAATGAGGACCCGAATTTCTCGGTGGCCTTCACGGAGGTCCGTGCAGATGCGCCGGTCACTTCGGGTACAAAGGCAATCCTTGAAATCCAAGGGCTGACGGGTGCTGCCTATATCGAGCTTTCGGGCGGTGGTCCGGGATCGGGCGAGCCTATCCTGGCGCGGGCGATTGACACCGGCGAACCCGCGATCCTAACGGCCGAACAATCAAGCGTCACCAATCTCCTGACTACGGCCGACCGGATCCTGCAGCGTGCCGATGGTGCGGTGGCCGAACTCCAGGGCTTCATCGCCGATGCACGCGCACCGTTGACGAACACTGTTCGCAATGCCGAGACCTTCTCGAAGTCGTTGGCGGACAATGCAAAGGGGATCGACGAATTTCTGAAGAGCGTCAGTTCATTGTCTGATTCTGTCTCCGGTCTGTCCGGCCGTCTCGATACGACGCTGGCGGCGGCCGAGGACCTGTTCAGGGCGCTCAATTCGGAGAAGATCGACCAGATCCTCACCAATACCGAGCGCGCGACGGCGAGCTTTGCGGATGCGTCGAAGAGCATCGGTCCGGCGATCGACAGCTTCCGCGAAACGGCCAACACGTTCCAGCGTTTCGGCACCAATGCCGACCAGACACTGCAGAAGGTTTCGGCGCTCATCGATGCGGTGGACAGCCAGAAGATCGGTCGAGTGGTCGACGACGTCTCGGTTGCGACTGCCGATGCACGACAGGCGATCGCCGGGTTCAAGGACCTGTCGACGAGCATTACCGGCCGCAAGGACGATATCGACAGGGCGATCGACGACTTTACGCAGCTGGCAAACCGCCTCAATACCTCCTCACAGCAGGTGGATGGCATCCTGAGGAAGGTCGACAGTTTCCTCGGGTCCGGCGATGCGAACTCTCTCAGTGTCGAGGCCCGCAAGACGCTTGAGGCCATCAGGGCCACGGCCGAAAATCTCAACGCGCAGATCGGACCGATCGCGGCCAACCTTCAGCGCTTCTCGGCCACCGGCCTGCGGGACATCCAGACGCTGGTCAACGATACCCGAAACACCGTTCGCGGTCTGAACGACGCGATCACCAATTTTGATGACGATCCGCAGCGTCTGCTTTTCGGCGGCGACACGGTCAAGGAATTCGACGGACGGACACGCCGATGACGAGAACCACCGGAGAGGACGACAGAATGCACAGGATCGGCGTCAACGGGTCCGCGGACATGGGCAAGTTTCGGCGGCTGCTTTTGACTACGGTGCTCGTTCCGAGCCTCGGCCTTGGCCTTTCGGCCTGTGGTTCCAAGGCCGTCAACGATACGTTCGACCTGACGGCAGCCGCGAGTGATGTCGCGACATCCGCCAGCGCCCGCAATCGACAGTTGCTCGTCGCGGATCCCTCGGCGCTGAAGGCGCTGGACAGCGAGCAGATCCTCGTACGTGTCTCCGGCGCAGAAATCCAATATCTGTCGCAGTCGCAGTGGAGCGACCGCCTGACGCGTGTCGTCCAGTCCAAGCTCGTGGAGGCCTTCGAGAATACCGGGCGGCTGGGCGGCGTCGGTCGGCCGGGGCAAGGGCTGGCCATCGACTTCCAGCTGATTACGGATGTGCGTGCCTTCGAGGTCTCGGCCGAAGGTGCCGATCGCGGCGTGGTCGAGATTTCGGCGAAGTTGCTCAACGACCGAAACGGCACCGTCAGGGCACAGCGGGTATTTCGCGCTGAAGCGCCTGCATCCGGTTCGGACAATGCGGCCTATGTGGCGGCGCTCGATCAGGCCTTCGCCCGCGTGACCGGCGATATCGTGGCCTGGACGTTGCAGTCGATCTGAACGCGCTCAAGTCTTCTTCAGTCCAGCCAAAACAAAACCCCGGATCGCCGCAGCGATCCGGGGTTTTCTTTCGCCTATGGGGAGCCGGGTGACCGGCTCCGATCACATCCTCAGCTGAACCGGCCGGCCGCGTGTGCGAGCATGGTGTAAACCTTGCCCGTGTCGGAGGTCAGGTAGGACTGGGTGATCGACTTGTCGCGATCGGTGCGGGCGACGTCTGCCAGCAGCTTCTCGAAATCGGCGATGTAGCGATCGACGGCGACGCGGAATTCTGGCTCGCGGTCATACTTGCGTTTGATCTCGTCGAAGGTCTGCTGGCCCTTCAGCGTGTAGAGCCGGCGGGTGAAGACGTCGCGCTCGCCGCGCTGGTAACGGCGCCACAGATCGACCGAGGCGTCGTGATCGATCGCACGCGCAATGTCGACCGAAAGCGAGTTCAGCGATTCGACCATGTGGCGCGGATTGCGGGTGTCGCCCTGGCGAGCCGGCTGGCTTTCCGCCGCTGGTCGCTGCGGAGCAGGCGCCGGGCGGACGGGCGCCGTTTCCTGCGGCTCTTCGCGCGAGGCGCCGCGCAGGAGATCGCTGATCCAGCCGCCGCCTTCGGCGCGCGTCGTGGCGGCCGTCGACTGGACGTATGGCTCCGTCGCGCCAAGGCTTCCGCGCAGGGGCAGGCTCTCGGTCTGGCGGATCTGAGCTTGCGGCTGCGGCGCAGCCGGCTGGCGGCGAGCGGGTTCGGGCTGAGCCTCAGCCAGGCGCCGAGCGACCGGCTCAGAGATTTCGAGTGTCTGGCTCGTGCGGCCGACGAGCTGCGAGATATCCTGCAGCGCCTTGATCTGCTCCGCCACGGCGCGGCGCATCTGGGCCGCACTTTCCTTGGCTTCCTCGGGCAGGTCGAAGGCGCCACGCTTTAGCTCGTTACGGGTCATGTCGAGTTCCTTGCGGATATCGACAGCCGAACGGCGGATCTCGTCGGTCGCGCCGGCAAAACGTGTGACAGCCTCGTTGACTGCGGCCTGCATAGCGTCGCGAAGGGCGGCGGCCGCACCTTCGGACTTGCGACCGACTTCGCCGAGCAGATGGTCGATGTCACTGAGTGAGACAGCAAGGCCACCGCGCAGACGGTTCGCGAGTTCACCGGACCGCTTCTCGGCCTCGGTGAGAGTCTTGTCGATCGAGGCCTGCGCTTCCTGTTCGGCAGAGAGCAGAGCATTGCGCATATTGATCGCGGTGGTCTGCGCCTTCTTCTCGGTATCCCCGAGTACCTGTCCGATATCGGTGAAGGAGGCCTGCACGCTTTCGCGCATGTTGGCAGCGGTTGACTGTGCCCGCTTTTCCGTTTCACCGAGGATCTGCCCGATGTCAGCGAAGGAGGCCTGCACGCTTTCGCGCATGTTGGCGGCCGTCGACTGGGCGCGCTTTTCCGTCTCACCAAGGATGTGGCCGATGTCGGTAAACGAGGCCTGGACGCTCTGGCGCAGGTTGCCAGTCATCTGGCCCGAGCGCTGCTCAGCCCGGTCGAAAGCAGTCTCGACCATCTTGCCGAGTCCCTGCATCGTGGTTTCGATTTCTTCCGAGCGCTTCACGAGGCCGATGGAGAGATCGCGCAGCGCCTGCTGGCGCTCTTCGAGCGTGCCGACAAGGTTGGACTGCGCTGCCGACAGAAGTTCGGAGGCCTTGCCCAGGACCTGTGTGTGGTCGCCGAAGCGGCTGACGATGGAGGAAACCTGCTGCAGCGTTTCGCCTGAGACGGCGGTGAGGCGGCCGAGCTTGTCGTCGAGCAGGCGGTTGGAGGTCGACAGCATGTCGGTCGCCTGGGTGGCCGTTTCGTTGAAGCGGTTGGCCGTCGCGCCGAGGCGGCTGTCGAGCGAGCCGATACTCTGGACGGCCTGGTCGATCATCGAAGAGAGGCCGGCATTGCTGTCGCCGAGGCGTTCGATGAGTTGCGAGGCGCTGGCAACGAGGTTCTGCTCGGCCGCGCCGAGCGTTGCAACGGCACGATCCGTGCGCTGGCTGATCGCGTCGACGAGGGCCGCATTTTCGGAGCGTAGGCGCTCTGCGCTCTGCTCTGCGGCAGCCGTGATCTGGTCTGCAGCGGCACGGCCGGTCTCGGCATAGGCCGCGACGACGGGCGCGGCCTTCTCGTCGATCAGGCGCGAGAGTTCTGCCGAGCGTGTCGAGAGCATCGAGTTCAGTTCACGGGTCCGGTCATCGAGGACCGAGCGGATCGAGTTGCCGCGCGCTTCGAGGGCCTTCTCGACCGCATTCATGGTGACGGCGAGTTCCTGTGTATTGCCGGAGATCGCGTCGCGGATTGCCGCTGCGCGCTGCTCGAGCGTCGAGCTCACATCGCCGAGCGTGCCCGAGAGATTGGCAACCTGGGCGCTGACCAGCGCTTCGGCTTCGGAGACCCTGTTGCTGATAACTTCGCCCGCTTGCGAGAAGGTCTGGGCAATAGACGCCGCTTGGCCTGCGAGACGGTTCTGGGTGTCGGTGATGCGCTTTGCGAGATCTTCCGAGCGCTCTTCGACGGTACGGTTGAGTTCGGCGCTGCGCTCGCCGATCTGCTCGGCAAACTGGGTGGTGGTTGCCGTCAGGCGATCGACAGAGCGCTGTGCTTCGGCGTCGAGATCGCGAGCGGCGTCGGTGACCGCGCTGCGCAAGGCGGTCGCCAAGCCTGCAGCCTTGCCCTCGATGGTGCGGTTGACGTTTTCGAGGCCGATGTTCAGGGCCCGGTCCATGGTCGCCAGTCGCTCTTCGATCACGGGCGTGCGCGTGTCGAAGGTTTCGGCGACACGGTTGACACCCTCGTCCAGTACCTGGGCGACGCGCATGCTCGCCTCGCTGCCGACGCGCTCGATAGCCGACACCTTGTCGTCGAGGCGTGCGGCGAATTTTTCGCCGGCATCGTTGACGCGGGCATCGACACCGTCAAGGCCGTTGCGCAGACGGTCTTCCAGCGTTCCCAAGCTCTGCTCGATGCGGGTGCTGGTTTCGTCAAGACGGCTGGTCATGCCGGAAACGGACTGCTCGACGGTCCCAGAGAAGCCCTGGGCCGAGCGGGTAATGTCGTCGGCGGCTTCGCGGATCTGATCGGTGAGGGCACCTGCAGTGCCGCGCAAACGCTCATCGAGCGCGCGGCTCGAGTCATCGATCGCCTTGCGCAGGTTGTCCCCGTGATCTTCCAGGCTCATTTCGAGCATGCCGGCGCTTGCGGCGACGGATGCGCCGATCGAGGTCGCATGCTCGCCCAGCGTGGTCTCCAAGGCGTCGCGGGCATCGCCGATCGATGCGGTGATCGCCTGGGTGCGGTCGTCGAGTGTCGCGCGGATCCGCTCATGGGTGCCGACCAGACGCTCGTCGATGGCGGTGACACCGGTCTCGATCGTCCGCGAGATGCGGTCGGTGTTTTCACCGAGGGTGGTTTCAAGCGCGTGGCTCGCCGTTTCCAGGCTGTTCCGAAGCGCGGCATTGGTTTCGGCAATCCGTCCGTCGATATCGTCCACGCCTGATTTGAGCGTGTTCGCTATGCGGGCCGCATTCTCTTCCAGCGTGTTCGAAATGTTGCTGGATGCCGAGCTCAGAATGCTGTCGAGGCGCTGCTCGCTGCCGCCGAGCTGGTCTCCGAGTTGGGATATGCCGGCAGCAACGCTCTCGGCGATGCGGCCGGACGACTGGCCGAGGCTGCGCTCGATCTCGCCGGTCGCATCCTCGAGTGTCGAGGCGAGATAGGAGGTGTGGCTCGCCAGGGAAAGCTCCAGGCGCTGTTGGTTGCTGCCGAGCTTGTCATCGATGTCGGCGAGGCCGGTCGCAACCGTCTCTGCGATGCGGCCGGACGAATGGCCGAGGCTGCGTTCGATCTCGCCCGTCGCATCTTCGAGCGTCGAGGAGAGGTAGGAGGTGTGGCTCGCAAGGGAGAGTTCCAGGCGTTCCTGGTTTTCACCATAGGCGTTGCGAATGGTTTCGGCCTTTTCCGCAAAGGCAGCGTCGATGCGGCGATCGGCATCGGCAACCGTCTCGATGATGGAAGCGGCGCGCTGGTTCAGCGTCTCGTCAATGCGGCGCTGGCTGTCGTTCAGGGTCTCGGACAGGTCCTGGGTGCGCGCGGTCAGCGTGAGGTCGAGTTCGAGGCTCCTGGTATTGAGGGCATCGATGAGCTGCTCGCTCTGGCCTTCCACGAGCGAGGCAATGCCGCGCGCCTTGACGTCGAGGGTTTCGGCGAAACGGTCCTGATTGGCTTCCAGGGCGTTGACGATGTGCTCGGCACGGCTCGACAGCGTCTGATCGAAGCGCGACTGGTTGTCGGTGAGCGCGTTGTAAAGCGCGCCGCTGCGCTCCTCCATGACCTGATCGATGCGAGCCTTTGCGCTTTCGAGGCTTTCCGTCAGGGCAGCGGCGCGGGCCGACATGGCGTCGGCGATTTCCTGCGCGCGGTCGGACATGGAGCCGTCGAGCATTTCCTGGCTCGTGCTGAGCGTCATCGCGAGCGCCAAGGATTGGTCGGTCAGCGTCGAGCCGAGACGTTCAATGCTGGAATTCAAGATGTCGCCGATGGAGTCCGTTCCACCATTCACCGTCTCATTGATGCGGGCAAGGCTCTCCATGAGCTTCGAATCGAGCGTCCCGGAGCGCTGGTCGAAGGCGCTGGCGAATTCTGCGACGCGCTGGTCGAAGGTTGCGTTGATCTGGCCGATCGTCGTCTGGAAGCGATCTTCGAAAAGGCCCGAGCGCAGATCGAGATCCACGATCGCATCGTCGGCGCTTGCCTGCAGGCTCTGGCGGAAGCCACGGCCGCGCTCGTCGAGCGACAGGTTGAGACGCGACAGAACATCGTCGAGCGACGAGGTGATCGAGGTTTCGCTGCCCTTCAGGGTCTCCGCGATGTCGCGGGTGCGCTCGACCAGGGTCTCGTTCAGCTGGCGTGCGCGTTCATTCAGCGCCGCGTTCAGCTTTTCGGTGTTGGCGTCGAGCGTCGAGGCGCGGGTTTCGAACTCACCGAGGAGTTCACGGCCGCGCTGGCCGAGCGTCGAGGTGAGCGACTGGAGCTGGGTGTCGAACTCGTTGGAGAGCGACATGCCCGAAGCCGCCAGCGTCTGGACCATGTTCTCGGTCTTGTGGGCGAGCAGCGAGCCGAGAGCGGTGACCGCCGCGTCGGATTTCTCCATGATCGTCGCGGCGCGCATGTCGATCATCGAGGCAAAGGCTTCCCCCGATGTCTGCAGGCGAACCGAAATCTCTTCGGTCGCCAGCGACAATTCTTCCTTCAGCTGCTCATGGGCGCCGACGATCGAGGAGCGGATGCGCTCGGCGTGATTGACGATGGCATCCCGTTCCGCGCCGAGTTCATGGACGAGGCCACGAACGCGCAGTTCGTTGTCGGTGTAGCTGCGTTCCAGCGCCGTCACTTCGGAATGGACGAGCGTCTCGAGTTCCGTGGCGCGGGCAATCGTGCGCTCGATGCCTTCGTTCATAGCCGAAACTTCACGGCGCACGGCCTGGCCGACGGTCATGATGCGTTCGGACGCAATGGTTTCAGGTTCTGCGAGGCGCAGCGCGACTTCGGCCATGGACCGGGCCGCATTTCGCAGGTCGTGCGCACGGGCCATCATGATGGCGAAGGCGAAGAACAGCAGGATCGGCAGGAAGGTGCCGACGAAAATTGCGACGACGCCCGGCATGGCGACGATGTCGGCGACCGACGGCGCCTGCCAGATGGCGCTGCCGTAGAGCAGCTGGGTGAGCCCCAGGGCGCCCAGGACCCAGAGGCCCGACACAATCGCTGCGTTGCGCAGGGCCGAGGTGAGGGAGGCGCCATCGAGCGTCTTCAGTATAGCAGTCGGCGTGCGGCGCGAACCGTCGTTGGCGGGTGAGAAGGCCGGGGCCTTGGGGGCCGGTTCCGGGTTGAGCTCGCCGGCGCGTGCGGAGCGACGCTCAATCGTCTTCGAGGCAGAACGCGTGGTACTATCTGACAAAGGTGCCTCCGGGGCGTGGGCATGAGACCGAGCCTTCGCTGGCGCGGCGGCTTCCTCACCGTCGAAATCGATGCTCAGGGCCGCCTCGAGAGCCTGGAACGCGTTCTCGTCTATCGAGTCGGTCTTCTTGTTCGCCATAGGGTTACGCCTCGTTACCGCTTACTCTCGGTGGGGCTGAACAAAACCGCGATGCCGCTCATCGCCTCGGTTTCGTGCAGCTCCCGCCGTTCACTTGAATTTCCGCCTGCCGCCACGCCAGACGAAACTTCTTCTTATCGCAGTTCGGTCGTCGCCGTGCGAGCGTTTCCGCCTCTAGCACGCGCACCGACTGGCATGCAGGCAAAGTTCACGCACTATTGCCCAATCAACCGTATCGTACTGACACATCTGGCCATCCGATACAATTAATGCACTCTGGGCGCGCCTCAGTCCCCGGGCCTTGTTAACAGTATTTCAATCAAGGTTGCGGCAGAAAAGCCAGTCTGCGCCGAGGTTTAAATTCCGTTAACCATAGTGCGAGCTTTTTCCCGCGATCCCCGGGCTTTTTAACGGCGCGCCCACGGCAATGCCCCAAACTGGCATCATCAAAAAACAAGAAACCAAGGATCCCGTTCATGGCAGCCGCAGTCAATATCGCATTCGAAGCCCCCGACAACTTGAATGGTTTGACGCCGTCGCAGCAGCGCCCGATCGATCTCGTGCATCTTGCCACCCAGACCAAGGGCGACAAGGCGGTGGAGGTCGAGATCCTGCAGATCTTCGCGCGCCAGGCCCGTGGCTGTCTGGTCGCCATGACAGCCGGGCGCGGCAAGGTCGAGGTCAAGGCTGCGGCCAACCGTTTGCGCAATGCGGCCATGGCCGTCGGCGCGCTTCGCGTCGCCGCGGCTGCCGACCTCGTGGAGACGAAGGGGGCGACTGCCGATTCGCTGGCTTCCGTTGCCGCATCGGTGCTGGAAGCCGAGCACTTCATTCTGAAGCTCGCCCGTTGATCGCGACGACTGCAGCCAGTCGTCTGATCGCCTTGCCGTGAGTTGACTGGCTTCCCGAATTGGGGGATGACTTCGCCGATTTTTCATTAGGCGAAGTCTGGACAGGCAATCATGGCAAACATCAGCATCATCGCATTCGACGGCACACGTTTCGACATCGCGGCAGCCGACGGCTCCACGGTCATGGAAAATGCCGTGCGCAATTCGGTCCCGGGGATCGATGCCGAATGCGGTGGCGCCTGTGCTTGTGCCACCTGTCATGTCTATGTCGACGATGCCTGGTCCGAAAAGGTCGGGCAGCCGTCGCCCATGGAAGAGGATATGCTTGACTTCGCCGTCGACGTCCGGCCGACATCGCGCCTTTCCTGTCAGATCAAGGTCTCAGCAGCCCTCGACGGGCTCGTGGTCCATGTGCCCGAGCGTCAAGGCTGAGAGCTTCGGTGAGCGCTACCCAAAAAAAGGCCCCGCTTTCGCGATACGAAAGCGGGGCAAGGGGGCGCATCGCCAAACAGGCGAGGGAGGAAGCACCTGTGGCACCAGGACGCGCCGGGAGAACGGGGAAATCGAGAACGCTTAATCAACGTATTCGATGACACTTATATTTCAGATTTGTATCAAGGGCCACGGCGAGAAATAGCCGGTTATTCACAGGTGCTGGCGCAAGGCTCGCGCAAGCTGCAGCATGGCAGCAACACTCGCCCTTCATATTCAGGGGTGATTTCTACTGGTTTTCCCTGATATCCCGGCGATGCCTGAGGATGCGCAGCATCCGGTCCTGGAAATTCTTGGCTTCGACCCGGTCGAATCGCATCTGCGCCTCGTCATGGGCCACCGTTACTTCGTCGGTGACCTCGCTGACGCGATCCTGCAGGGTTTCGCAGTCTCGTGTCGGACGCAGCTTCAGGAGACGCTGTTCCAGCAGTTTGGCATGCTGGCGCGCGATCTCGGCATGACGCTCTTCGTGCCGTTTGATGTCGGACGACAGCGCATCCCACAAGGTGGCCATGTCCTGGGTTGCGCGTTTGCGGTTCTTCCAGCGCGGCAGGATGAGCTTGGTCTCCACGGTGACCCTGACATCCTCGATCGCGCAGCGGTCGCCGCGTCGGGTATAGGTCAGGTCGCCGCCGAAGCGGATCTGTGTCGCACCCGGATGCCGGTTGCCACTTGCCTGAGTGAAAGGTCCCTTGCGCGACAGTTCCGCGTCGAGGTCGGCTGCCGTTCGGCCGCCGATCTGGAAGTAGGTGATGGACTTCTGGACGACGACGTCGGCGCTTGCCGAAAGCGGCAGGGAGATGCCGGTCAGGACTGCCAATATGGCGGCGGTCCGAAGACGGCGGGAGTGCTTCATTCTTTTTTCCGCAATGTTGTATTCGCCACGCCCTTGAGGCATAGCCAAACCGGATTTCACTATCGCAGCTTCGCGGTTTTCCGTCGAGAGGATACAAGGTCGCGTGACCATGGTTGAACGCAGAATGTGGCGTGTCGGGCACGGCCGGGCTCTCGACCTTTCCGAGCGCGGCGCGATCATGGCGATCGTCAATGTCACGCCGGATTCCTTTTCTGATGGCGGCCTGCACGACAGTGTCGATGCGGCCGTTTCCCATGCGCTGGCCTGCGCAGAAGAAGGGGCAGCCGTACTGGATGTCGGTGGCGAATCGACGCGACCGGGCGCAGCAGAGGTCACGGCCGACGAAGAGATGGCTCGGGTCTTGCCGGTGATCTCGGCTCTCCGCCAGAAAACGGATGCGCTGATCTCGATCGATACCTATCGGGCGGTCACCGCCCGGGCTGCGGTAGCGGCAGGTGCCCATATCATCAATGACGTGCACGGACTGCAACGTGACCCCGAGATCGCGGCCGTCGCTGCGGAAACGGGGTCCGGGCTTTGCATCATGCATACCGGGCGAGGGCGCACGAAGCTGTCGGATCCCATCGCAGACCAGCGCGAGTTCCTCGCCCTCTCCCTCGACATTGCCAGGCGTGCCGGCGTCGCGCGCGAAACAATCATGCTCGATCCGGGTTTCGGTTTCGCCAAGGAAACGCTGGAGGAGAACATGGAGCTGATGGCCCGTTTTGCGGAACTGCAGGACTTCGGCCTGCCGCTGTTGGTCGGCACTTCGCGAAAGCGCTTCCTCGGGACGCTGACGGGCCGTGACACGCGCGAGCGTGACGCGGCAACGGCAGCAACCACTGTGGCGCTCAGGCTCAAGGGCGCCTCCGTTTTCCGCGTCCATAATGTCGCGATCAACCGGGATGCTCTCATGATCGCGGATGCTATGCTCGAAACCGAGCGGCGGATCGCTGCGTCGAAGGGATCGACCGAATGAGCGGTGTTTTCACCATCACACTGAAAAACTGTGCCTTCTTTGCCCATCACGGCGTGTTTCCCGAGGAGGGCGTGCTCGGTCAGCGCTTCTTCGTCGATGCCGAATTCGACGTCGATGCGCTCGAAGCTGCCGAGACCGATACGCTGGAGGGCACTGTCCATTACGGGATTGCCTTCGAGGTCATCGAGCAGATTGTCACAGGCAGTCGCCGGCAACTGATCGAGGCGCTGGCGCTCGCGATCGCACGCGGCTTGCTCGACCGCTTTCCCGAAATGCAACGGTGTCGGATCACCGTTCGCAAGCCGAGCGCGCCGATCGCCGGCATACTCGACCATGTACAGGTGAGCGTTGAACAATTCAGACAGTGATCGCTGGCAGGCGGCAACACTCGGCCTCGGCGGCAATATCGGCGATCCGGCGGCGGCCATGGCCGAGGCCTTGCGTCGCCTCGACGCGCGGCGCGATTGCCGGGTAACGTCTGTGTCCCGCCTGTACCGGACGCCTCCCTGGGGAAAGACTGATCAGGCAGACTTCTACAATGCCTGCGCGGCCGTCGAAACAAGGCTGGAGCCGCAGGAATTGCTGGCGGCCTGTCTCGAGATCGAGCGGACGATGAAGCGGGTGCGGATCGAGCGCTGGGGGCCGAGGACGATCGACATCGACATTCTCACCTTTGCCGACCGGACTATTGATGCCGAGCATTTGAAGGTACCGCATCCGCGGATGACGGAGCGTGCTTTCGTGCTGATGCCGCTTGCGGATATCGATCCGCGGCTCGCCGTAAAGGGGCGGAGCATAGAGGATTGGCTTGAGGAGGCCGACCGGGCGGGTATTGCCGTCGCAAACGAAAACCGCGCCTGGTGGCGCGGCTGAACTTCAAGGCTCTCGGATAAGGGATGTTCAGTCGTTCTCGGCCATGGCAGTTGCCTGACGGTTGAGCTTCAGGCCGATCACCGGAATCATCCGGTCTTCGACCTTCACCGAAATGGTGATGTTCATCGCGTCGTTTTCTTCGATCCGGGCGACCATGGCACCGTTCAGCTTGGCGCGGTTGATGCCCATCACGGCGCGGTTGCCGGTGACTGTGCCCGAGACGATGTCCAGACCCTTGCCATCGGCGCCATCAAGGAACTGCCCCTTGTAGCTGCCGCCGGACTGGGAGATTACGGCCGACATCGGCTGGCTGAAGACGCCCACGCGGCAGGTGCCGTCGAGCTTCAGGCCGGTTTCCTTGCCCTCTGCCGGCAGGCCGGTGAGGTTGCAGGTGAATTTCGTGCCCTTGTACTTGCCGGCGACGATCTCGCCTGGACCCTTCCAGACTCCGGCAACGGACTGGAAGAAGCGCTTGTCGCGCGATGCAGCATCAGCCACCGTAACAGGCATGAGCGCGGCAACGGCAAGCATGGCGGCGCAGCGGCCGAATGTCGAGGAGCGAGAGAACATCGATTTGCCTTGGTACGAGAAACCAGAAACCCCGCGAATACCCTAGCGGAAAAATGGTTAATGTTTCATTGCCATTAACCTCAAATGGCGGCTCCGACAACCGCCAAAAGTCACAGGGAATGCGGGTGTGGCCGGTCTGCCTCACTTGGCCCGGTCGCTGTCCTTGCCGGTCATCGAGGGCGTCAGGTCGCCAATGAAGTCGCCGATGCCGGGGCGCCTGGCGGCCCGGAATGGCAAGGGTCGGCAGAGATCCATGGCGGCGATGCCGATGCGAGCTGTCATCAGGCCGTTGATCACGCCTTCGCCGAGGCGTGTCGAGAGACGTGCGGCAAGACCGTGGCCGAGGACCTGCTGGGCGAGCCCGTCGCCGATGGCGATCGAACCAGTTACGGCAAGATGAGCAAAGACATCCCGGAGCAGGCGCAGCATCCCGAAGGAGCCTGGCCGGCCGCCGTAGAGATTGGCCATGCTTCGCACGAGCCGGACGACTTCAAACAGTACATAGGCCAGATCGACCACCGCTCGTGGGCTGACGGCGGTCACGACCGAAACGCGCTTGGCGGCGTTCAGGATGAGGGCTCGGGCCTGGTTGTCGAGCGGCGCCAGCAGCTCTCGTTCCGCCAGTTCGATCAGATGCGGTGCGTCGATGATATCGTCCTCGACAGTCGCCAATGTCCTCTGACCGCGGGCGGTTTCCGGACGATGGGCTACCAGGCCGATCAGTTTCTTGACGACGGAGGCTGCCTGCTTGCGCTTGCCGCTGGTGGCCGCGGCGTCTGCCTCGACCTTGAGGTTCTGGACCGTATCGAGACGCCAGAGGCCGATCAGTTCACGACCGACTGCGATCCCGAGCGCCAAGAGGCCGATGGCGAGCACGGCGATTGCCGTGTAGCCGAGCCAGTCGGCTCTGCTGAAGAGATCCGCGATCAGGCGATCGACCCAAAGGCTGAAGGCGAGCGACAGGAGAAGGCCAAAGGCACCTGCGGCGAGCTTGGCAAAGGAGAAGCGCCGGCGCTGCGGTTCGGCCACCGGGACCTGTGGCAGATCTTCCGCGACGGCGATGAAGGGATCTTCTTCGTCAGGCACGATGGCCACCTCGCCGCCGAAACTGCGCGGGGGACGGCGCAGGCTGTCGGCGCTCGTCGTCGCTTCCGGTTCGACGGTGAAGGCAGCCGGGCGTCGCTGCGTGTCAGAGATCTTGGCGGCCGGATTGCCGGTCGGCGGAACGGTCGGCTTCTTCATGCGAGTCGGTCTCCCAGCAGGAATTGCAGCGCCCGGTCGAGGCGAATATGCGGTACCGACAGCGTGATGCCTTGCTTCTCGTCGAGTTGCGGGGGACGGAAGCGGACGATGCTGAGGTCGGGCAGGGCTACCGAGGCATCGCCTTCGTCCACCGAGCGGAAATAGGCTTCCGGATCGCGAGGCAGGTCGCCCGGGAAGACCGCCGTCTTGCGGTTACCGTCGAAGATCTCGTCTCCAATGCGCTCACCGGCCATGGGCGTACCGACGATGACGGGGAGGTCGTGGCCATCCTGCTTCACATTGGCCTCGCGGGTCGCACGCACGGAAGCGAGCGCCATGACCTCGATGCCGGCGCCACTCATGCCGATCGTGCGAATGGCGCGATTGACCAGGCGTCGTGTGAGGATTTCCAGCCGGTCGTGGCTCTCGTGGTGCAGGTGATCCGCCTTGGTGGCCGCCACCAGGACCCTGTCGATGCGTCTGCGCACGAGGGATGTCAGGAGGTTGTTGGAGCCGGCGCGGAAGCAGGTGAGCACGTCACCGAGCGCCCGTTCGAGATCCTGCACCGCTTCCGGGCCGCGATTGATCGCCTGGAGCGCGTCGACCAGCACGATCTGGCGGTCGAGCCGGGCAAAGTGCTCGCGGAAGAACGGTTTCACCACAACTGATTTGTAGGCCTCGAAACGACGCTCCATCATCGCCCGCAGTGAGCCCTTCGGCGCCCGGCCTTCCGGCAAAACCGGCAAGGGGGCAAAGGTCAGTGCCGGCGACCCGTCCAGATCGCCGGGCATCAGGAAGCGGCCCGGCGGCAAAGTCGAGAGCGAACGTTCGTCCGACTTGCAGAGCCTGAGATAGGTGGTGAAGGCCTCGGCGAGACGTTTGGCGGTCATTTCGTCGGCCGGGGCGTCGGGATCGATGCTTGCCGCGACTGCCAACCACTCGGCCGCCAGTTCGCTTCGTACGCCGGATGCAGCGAGCTGGACGGTGTTTTCCGAGAAGGTTCTGTAATCCTGCCCGAGCAACGGCAGGTCAAGCAGCCATTCGCCGGGATAGTCGACAATGTCGATCGAAAGCCGACCCGCGGAGAACATGCGGTTCCAGGAGCTGGCGCTCTTGTATTCGATGGTCAGCCGCAGCTCCGAGATGGCCCGGGTCGAATCCGGCCAGACCCGTTCTTCGACGAGTGCGCGGATGTGGTCTTCATACTGGAAGCGCGGCACGGCGTCGTCCGGCTGCTCCTGGAGCGCTGCACCGGTCACGCGACCGGACCGCATGGGCTCGAAAAGCGGCAGACGGCCGCCATGCAGCAGATTGTGTACCAGGGACGAGATGAAGACCGTCTTGCCGGCACGCGACAGACCCGTGACGCCGAGCCTGATCGTGGGATTGATCAGATGGGCGGCGCGGTCCGCAAGATTGTCCAGAGCGATCGCGGCTTCATCGGTCAGGCTGGTGAGGGAAGGGGGCAACGGGCTTTCCTGTCAGGTCTTATGCGGGAGCGAAGCCATCAGGCACGGATGGGCCGCATCTCAGGTCCCATATAGGCAGCGGTTGCGGCGCAAAAAAGAGGCAAGGGCCGAAGGTGCTGGTTGGTCAGCCGACCAGGAAGTCCCGCAAGGCATAGGAGTGTTCGTCGAGGGCGTCGATCACGGCAAGGCCGGATGTCGGATAGCCCTCGGGCACCGTGCGGGCCATGACGTCATTGCCGCAAAGGCGCGCGAAGACTTCCTCGATGGCCGGATTGTGCCCCACCAGCATCAGAGCCTGCACGCCCCTGATGGACTGGACAATCTCAAGATAGACTTCGGCGGGTGCGTTGTAGAGCGCATCGACATAGCGGAACTCTGCGAGGCCCGAAAAAACGCGTTTGATCGCATCCGAGGTCTGGCGGCAGCGTTTGGCGGTCGAGCACACGACGAGATCAGGGCGATATCCCTTGTCAGCCGCCGTTTCCGCCAGCAGTTCGGCTTCGGCAAACCCGGCATCCGAGAGACTGCGGTCGAAATCTCGACCACCTGGCTCGGCCCAGCCGGATTTCGCATGGCGCAGCAGATAGATGCGCTGGGGAAGCTGATTGGAGGGCGTCATCCGTTGGGGTATCCGCGTGCGATGGATCTCGTGATTGACGTACCGGTTCTTGGGCCTCGCCGTCAACCATGCGGAGGTGCAGCCGGTACGACCCTATCGCGGTGGAGTGGTATGTATACGGACCGAGGATCAAAGCAAATTATGCTTAAAAAATAGAAATTTAGATCAAAAATGTAACAGATTTAAAAATGGCTTAGAAACAGTCAGAAGGCTTGAACCGGTTGCCTTGAAAGGTTATACACCCGCCCATTGAGATGTTCTTCAGGAGAATCGCGTTGAGTGAGAAGATCAATCTTAGCAATTATGTACTCTCGGAAGACGATGAGTTCATGAACGCGAACCAGCGGGCCTACTTCAGAGCCAAGCTTGTCGCCTGGAAGAACGACATCCTCCGGGAAGCTCGCGAGACGCTCGGCCACCTCGCAGAAGAAAGCGCCAACCATCCCGATCTCGCCGATCGGGCTTCCTCGGAAACCGATAGAGCCATCGAACTCAGAGCCCGCGATCGTCAGCGCAAGCTGATCTCGAAGATCGACGCCGCTCTGCAGCGTATTGATGATGGCACCTACGGATATTGCGAGGAAACAGGGGAGCCGATCGGTCTCAAGCGTCTCGACGCTCGTCCGATCGCAACGCTTTCGATCGAGGCTCAAGAGCGGCACGAGCGCCGCGAAAAGGTCTATCGCGACGAGTGAAGCTTCGGCTTTATCGACGCCATCGGAACCAACGAATTCTGACCCGCTCTCGGCGGGTCTTTTTTTTGGGCAGCGCTGGCCAGCTCAGCCTCAGGGGTTTCTGCTGGCCGACATTTCGCCGAAAATGCGCGCGATCTCGTTTTGCAGATTGGGTTCTTCACCCGGCTGGGCGGTGGTCTGACCTGCAACAGGCCGGTTCCCCTCGGGCAGGACCGCTGAAACCGGCGGGCGCGGCCGATCGGCGCGGGTTTCCGGAAGGATGGGCGCAATTGTCGAGGCGGGCTGGGCCGCCGGAGCCGGATCAGCCGCCAGATGCAGCGCCATTTCTTCTTCCAGGACGCGCTCGAAATCGCTCATGTCGCGCTGCGGCGTTTCGCTCGTGACGGTCGATGACGCAATATTGGCTGCCGTTTCGCCTCGGTGTGGTTGCACAATGACGGCAGGCGCGGAAACAGCGGCCGGGGCCAACACCCGCTGGCGCGCTGATTCAAGAAACTCTTCTGCCGCGGGGGGATCGATCACGGGCGGAAGCACGAGGGGTGGTTCTGCCTGGAGGACAACCCGATCGTCATCCCTATGTGCGGGCTGAACCTCTTTCGTCATCACCGGTTCGACCGGTTCAGTGCCGGCCGTCAGCTGTGGTTCGATGAGTGGCGCCGTCTGGATCGTTTGCGGTTCGCGCCGGATCACCTCGAAATTTCCCTGTGTCGGTGTCACATCTGCCTCGACGGACAGGACGGGTTCGAGGTGAGCCGTGGGCTGCACTGCCGGTTCTTCGACTGCCATGGGCTTTTCGGCAGGCTGCTCGGAACGTGGGATGGGGGCGATCGTGGGGGCTTCCGTCTGCACGGTCGGCGCTTGCTCGATGACGGGTTTGCTGATTGGGGCGGCGGCTGCTGGCATCACGGCCGCCGGAGCAGCAATGATCGGCAGAACAGCTGCTGCCACGGGCCTTTCAGCGGCGGGTTCGGGAGTCCGGATCGGCGCCATGGCTGGTGCGGGCTTCTGGTCGGTTCGCTCTGTCGCAACGGATATCGGCCTGGGTGGTGCCGTAGAGGGTTCAATCTTTGAGGTTTCCGCCACAGGCGCCCGTCTGGCGGGTGGCTCGACGGGCGCCGCTTCGGCGATTGCCACTGGTGCGCCGATGATGGGTGTCGGCGGTTCGGCTGCGGCGAGTTTCGCCTGTGGATGAGCGGGAGTAGCCAATACGGCCTGCTCTTCCTCGGCCATCTGCGTGACCGGGCGGGCACTGAGATAGGCCCGCTCTTCGCCGATCCCGCTTTCGATGACGATGTCCGTTGGCCCGCCGATCATCACGAGATGCTCGACATTGTCGCGGCGGATCAGCACGATGCGGCGGCGCGTATCCACGGCAGCTGCGTCGAGCACCTGAAGGCGTGGCTGGCGGTTGCGTCCGCCGCGCACGAAGGGCGATGGCGCCCGGTTGCGCAGGATCCACAGCACGATGAAGAGGCAAAGCAGCGCAAGACTGACGCCCAGCGCCGCCACGAGAAAACGATTGCCATAGGCCGCGATCAGGTCATCCAGCATGTGCGTGCTCCTTTTGTCAGGCTTTCTGGCAGAAGACGTGGCCTTCCGCAATCTTGAGCGGCGGCGACAGTCTGGGGTCCTCAACGCGGCAGAGGCGCGAATGCTCCGTCAGGATTGCGGCATTCCTGTGGGAGAGCGGCTTTGCAGGCCATTCTGGCCCTTTCTTTGCTTTTTGCGGTTACAGCAACTTGATAAACAAGAGAAAGCGCCGATTCTCGCTTGGTCGATCCATCCGGGCGCTTTTGCACGAGGCATCAATGACACGACAGCAGTTCGATCGAGATGGAGACGGCCCCCTGGTCGATCGCCGCAGTGGCGCCGGCATGGCGCTGCGCATCCTGCTGCTCGCTCTTGTGCTGCTCGCAACTTCCGCGGCTTTTATCTTCTTCCGCGACCAGCTCGACAATCAGATCGTGCTCGCCGTGCTCGGCATACTCGCGTTGATGGGCATCTTCTTCATCGTCTCGGCCGTCATCGGCTTCGTCGAGGTCATGCCGCAGACGCAGAGCGACACGCTCGCTCGTCGCTTCCTGTCCAGCCAGCCCGAGGGTACGTTGATCACCGATGTCGAAGGGCGGATCGTCTTTGCCAATCAGGCCTATGGAGCGATGACCGGCGCGCGCAAGGCGACCGAAGTCCAGACGCTCGAGGCGCTGCTGTCGCGCTACCGCGAATCAAGCGAGGCGCTGTACCGGCTGACCAATGGCCTGCGCGAGGGGCGCGACGGCCACGAGGAGTTCCGGCTTTTGAAGCCGCTCGGCAGCCAGACGGCGAACGGGTCCGGAGCGCACTGGTACCGCCTGAAGGCACGGCTTCTGCCCGGCGAAGGGCGCGGCAAGCCGCAGCATGTCTGGCAGATCTCAGATATCACGGCTGAGCGCGACGATCAGGAGCGGTTCTTCAAGGAACTCCAGCACGCGATCGACTATCTCGACCATGCCCCGGCGGGCTTTTTCTCCGCTGGTCGCAAGGGCGAGATCTATTATCTCAACGCCACACTGGCCGAATGGCTCGGCGTGGACCTCACCCAGTTCAACCCGGGCTCGATGACGATTGCCGATCTCGTCGCCGGCGAGGGCATGGCGCTGATCAACTCGGTTCAGGCCGAGCCCGGCCAGGCCCGCACGGAAACGCTCGATCTCGACCTTCGCCGGGTGAACGGCCAGAGCCTGCCGGTGCGCCTTGTGCATCGGGTCAGGGCGGCGCGCGACGGGGCGCCGGGTGAAAGCCGCTCCATCGTTCTCTCCCGCGCCCCGGGTGAGGGCGGCGACCAGTCGGATTCGGTCGCCTCCATGCGCTTTACCCGCTTCTTCAACAATACGCCTATGGCGATCGCCTCCGTCGACGGCGAGGGCCGGATCCTGCGGACCAATGCGCCGTTCATGAAGCTCTTCGCCGATGTCATTTCGCGCGACGAGATCGATCAGCACGGGCTGATCGAGGTCGTGCTGCACGAGAGCGAGCGCGACGACTTCCGCGAGGCGCTGGCTGCTGCCATGGACCGGCAGGTCGACATCTCCCCGATCGACAGCCGCCATCCGACCAATGACACCAGGCATTTCCGCTTCTATGTCAATGCCGTGATCGACCAGAGCGACGAAGCGCCGGAAGAGGCGGCCATCGTCTATGCCGTCGACGTCACCGACCAGAAGGCGCTCGAGGCGCAGATGGCGCAGACGCAGAAGATGAATGCGGTCGGCACGCTTGCGGGCGGCATCGCGCATGACTTCAACAATGTGCTCACCGCCATCCTTTTGTCTTCCGACCACCTGCTTCTGCAGGCGCGGCCCTCGGATGCGAGCTTTGCCGATCTCATGGAGATCAAGCGCAATGCCAACCGCGCTGCTGTTCTGGTGCGGCAGTTGCTCGCCTTCTCGCGCAAGCAGACGATGCGGCCGAGCGTGCTCAACCTGACCGACGTGATCGGCGATCTCAGGATGCTGGTCGACCGGTTGATCTCGGGTAGCAATGTCAAGCTGAGGGTCGAGTATGGCCGGGATCTCTGGCCGGTAAAGACGGACCTGTCGCAGTTCGAGCAGGTGCTGATCAATCTGTGTGTCAACGCCCGCGATGCCATGCCGGACGGTGGTGCGATCACGGTGTCCACGCGCAATGTCGATGCCGAGGAGGCCGGTGAATTCGGCTATCGCGGCCTGCCGGCGGAAGACATGGTCCTGGTCGAGGTGGCGGATACCGGAACCGGGATCGCGCCCGAGATCATGGACAAGATCTTCGAGCCCTTCTTCACCACCAAGGAAGTGGGCAAGGGCACCGGTCTCGGCCTAGCCATGGTCTATGGCATCGTCAAGCAATCCGGCGGCTACATCTATCCGGAATCGGAAGTCGGCAAGGGAACGACCTTCCGCATTTTCCTGCCGCGCCATGTGCCCGAGGTGCAGCCGGTTGTCGAGGGACAGGTCACGGCTGCGATCGACGGGGACACGATCACGGTTGCCAAGTCCAACGGCAATGCAGAGCTTCAGGATGCGCCGGATCTGACCGGCAAGTCTGCCGTCGTTCTGCTCGTCGAGGACGAAGAGGCCGTGCGGCGTGGCGGCAAGCGCATGCTGGAGACGCGCGGCTACACCGTGCACGAGGCCGGTTCCGGCGTCGAGGCACTCGACATCATGGAGGAGCTCGATGGTGCCGTGGACATCGTCGTCTCCGACGTCGTGATGCCGGAGATGGACGGCCCCACCCTGCTCACCGAACTGCGCAAGAAGTATCCAGACCTAAAGTTCATTTTCGTCTCGGGCTACGCCGAGGATGCCTTCGCCCGCAATCTGCCGGCAGACGCGAAGTTCGGCTTCTTGCCCAAGCCCTTCTCGCTGAAGCAACTGGCCGTCGCTGTGCGTGAAATGCTGGATGGCGAAGGCTGAAGCCTGAGAAAAGCTCGAACCCGCGAATCAAAGACCCCGCCGGATCGCTCCGGCGGGGTCTTTGATTTCCCAATGAACGCGGCTGTCAGCCGTTCATGGCGACGGCAATCTCGGCGGCGAGACGCGCATTGTTCTCGACCAGTGCGATATTGGTCTTCAGCGAGCGGCCGCCGGTGAGGTGGAAGATGTTGTCGAGCAAATAGGGCGTGACCTGCTTGCCGGCGATCTCGTCGCGTTCGGCATTGGCAAGCGCCCGGCTGATGTAGATTTCCATCTCCTCGCGCGGGATCTCGTCGGCCTCCGGCACGGGGTTGGCGATCAGCATGCCACCGTCGATGCCGAGCTGGTCGCGCATCTTCTGGAAATTGGCGATGGCCGCCGGGCTCTGCAGGTTCAGCACGCTCTTAAGGCCGGAGTTGCGCGACCAGAAGGCCGGGAAGTCTTCGCTGTCATAGGTCACGACAGGCACGCCACGGGTTTCCAGCACTTCGAGCGTTTTCGGAATGTCGAGAATGGCCTTGGGGCCGGCCGACACGACGATCACAGCGGTGCGGGTCAGCTCTTCCAGGTCGGCCGAGATGTCGAAGCTCTCTTCGGCGCCGCGATGCACGCCGCCAATGCCGCCGGTCGCAAAGACATGGATGCCGGCGCGATAGGCAGCAATCATGGTGGCGGCGACGGTCGTTGCGCCGTTGCGGCGCTCTGCGATCGCAAACGCAAGATCGGCGCGCGAGAGCTTCATCACATGCTCCATCTGCGCCAGCGCCTCGAGTTCGGCCGGTTCGAGGCCAATATGGAGGACGCCCTTGATGACGGCTATGGTCGCGGGTACCGCGCCCTGCTGGCGGACGATGTCCTCGACGCTGCGGGCCATCTGCAGATTGCCCGGGTAGGGCATGCCATGGGTGATGATGGTCGATTCCAGCGCCACGATCGGCGCGCCGCGCTGTTTTGCGGCGCTCACTTCGCTCGAATAGGTGATGGGCAGGAGAGGAGAGATGGAACGGGTCATGGGGGATCTTCCGCTTGAATTTCAGGGTCTCATGACAGGAAACGGGCAGGCGGGACAAGAGCCAACTGGCTCAGCAGCCTTTCTGCCGACAAGTTTTCGTCGGTCGCATGGGGTGATGCGAGCGTCAATGCGGCACTCGCGGTGCCATGTCGCAAGGCGTCCGAGAGCGAGGCGCCCGCAAGCCGTGCATCAAGGAAGCCGGCGGCAAAGGCATCGCCGGCGCCGGTGACGTCGGCAATCGTCTCCAGGGACAAGGGTTCGATCAGCGCAATGCCGTCGTGATCGAAGGCGATTGTCGGGCCGCTGCCACTGGTCACAGTGCCTGCCATCACGCCCTGTGCCCGCAGCATGGTCGGCCAGCCTTCTGGCGTATCGGGCCGTCCGCCTGCCATCACCTCGGCCTCTGCGCCGTTCATGAAGAGATGGCTGATATGGGGCAGGGCGGCCCGGAATTTGATGACTTTTGCCGGCGAAATGGCGATGGCGGATATGCCCTTTCCGGCCGCATGGCAGGATGACGCAAGGGCTGTCAGCGTGTCGGCCGGCAAGTTTGCGTCGGTCAGCACGTGGGTAGCGAGCGCCAGGCTGTCGCGCAGCGACCGGGCCTTCAGCCGCCGCGCGGTGAAGGCATCGTAGAGGGCCATGTCGGCAAGCGCGATCACCAGATTGCCGTCGCGTTCGAGAATGGCGGTGTAGCTCGGCGTGGCCCTGTCGAGGAACATGACCGGCTGATCGTCGAGGCCGGCGCGGTCTGCCGCGTCCGCCACCATCTGGCCTGCCGCATCGCCACCACGCGGCGCAATCAGGCGAACTTTATGACCCAGACGGGAGAGATTGCGGGCTGCATTGAAGACACCGCCGCCGGCTTCCTCGAACCATGCGCCAGGATTGCTAGCACCAGGTTTCGTATCGCCGAAAATGCGTCCCCGGCGGTCGATATGAGCGCCACCGATTGCCAGGATTTCGACCGTCATGCGCATCCCTCCGAAGCCCTGGATTCACGAATCGAAGCCGGCAAGCCAGCTGCAAAGTCGACCTCCCGCCTGCACCATCTCGCCACCCGCACAAATCGCAGAACATATTTCGAACATTCCATGGAAAGCCATATTATTTCAATCGCTTCATGGGCTCTTGCAAAAACAGAACAAAAAGGGTACATATTGCTCATCGGCGGCTTCATTGCCTATGCGGCCTCAATAACCTAAAGGTGGATCCAATGGCACAAAATTCTTTGCGGCTTGTAGAGGACAAATCGGTGGATAAAAGCAAGGCATTGGAGGCGGCGCTCTCGCAGATCGAACGGTCGTTCGGCAAGGGCTCGATCATGAAGCTCGGCGCAAACGAGAGCGTGGTCGAAGTCGAGACGGTCTCGACGGGGTCGCTCAGCCTCGACATCGCGCTCGGCATCGGCGGTCTGCCGAAGGGGCGCATCATTGAAATTTACGGACCGGAAAGCTCGGGTAAGACGACGCTGGCACTGCAGACCATTGCGGAAGCCCAGAAGAAGGGCGGCATCTGCGCGTTTGTCGACGCTGAACACGCGCTCGATCCGATCTATGCCCGCAAGCTCGGCGTCGACCTGCAGAACCTCCTGATCTCGCAGCCGGATACCGGTGAGCAGGCGCTTGAAATCACCGACACGCTGGTGCGCTCCGGCGCGATCGACGTACTCGTCGTCGACTCTGTCGCAGCGCTCACCCCGCGCGCCGAAATCGAAGGCGAAATGGGCGACAGCCTTCCGGGCATGCAGGCCCGCCTGATGAGCCAGGCGCTGCGCAAGCTCACCGCCTCGATTTCCAAGTCGAAGACCATGGTCATCTTCATCAACCAGATCCGCATGAAGATCGGCGTCATGTTCGGTTCGCCGGAAACGACGACGGGCGGTAACGCGCTGAAGTTCTACGCCTCGGTTCGCCTCGACATCCGCCGCATCGGTGCGGTCAAGGATCGCGAAGAGGTCGTCGGGAACCAGACCCGCGTCAAGGTCGTCAAGAACAAGATGGCGCCGCCCTTCAAGCAGGTCGAATTCGACATCATGTATGGTGAAGGTGTCTCCAAGACCGGCGAACTCGTCGACCTTGGTGTCAAGGCCGGCATCGTCGAGAAATCGGGTGCCTGGTTCTCCTATAACAGCCAGCGGCTCGGCCAAGGCCGCGAAAATGCCAAGCTGTTCCTGCGCGACAATCCGGCGATGGCCCAGGAAATCGAGATGGCCCTGCGTCAGAATGCCGGTCTGATTGCGGAAAAGTTCCTGCAGAATGGCGGGCCTGATGCCAATGACAGCGATGGTGCCGACGACGCTTAAGGCTGCCGTCCACCTTTCTGATATTTTGCCGGCCGCGTTTCCCTGGAGACGCGGCCGGTTTTCGTTGCGGCTGCTGGACAGGGATGAAGCCGGGCGATAAAAGCCATTGATTTTGCAAATCGGCCGGCTTCCCGGCCTGAATGAAGGGCGTGACATGAGCGGTGTAAACGACATCCGGTCGACTTTTCTCGACTACTTCAAGACGAACGGTCACGAGGTCGTTTCCTCCAGTCCGCTGGTGCCGCGCAACGACCCGACGCTGATGTTCACCAATGCCGGCATGGTGCAGTTCAAGAACGTCTTCACCGGTCTGGAACAGCGTCCCTACTCGACGGCGGTGACCGCGCAGAAATGCGTGCGCGCGGGCGGCAAGCACAACGATCTCGACAATGTCGGTTATACCGCGCGTCACCATACCTTCTTCGAAATGCTCGGCAATTTCTCTTTCGGCGACTATTTCAAGGAGCGTGCGATCGAGCTCGCCTGGAACCTGATCACCAAGGAATTCGGCATCGACCGCAACCGCCTACTTGTCACTGTCTACCATACGGATGACGAGGCGCATGGCCTTTGGAAGAAGATCGCCGGTCTGTCGGATGACAAGATCATCCGCATCCCGACCAGCGACAATTTCTGGGCCATGGGTGACACCGGTCCTTGTGGCCCGTGTTCAGAAATCTTCTATGATCACGGCGACCATATCTGGGGTGGCCCTCCGGGTTCGCCGGACGAGGACGGTGACCGCTTCATCGAGATCTGGAACCTCGTCTTCATGCAGTACGAGCAGATCACGAAGGAGGAACGGGTCAACCTGCCGCGCCCGTCGATCGATACCGGTATGGGTCTCGAGCGCGTCGCGGCACTCTTGCAAGGCAAACACGACAATTACGACATCGACTTGTTCCGCGCGCTGATCGACGCCTCGGTCGATCTGACCGGCGTCAAGGCCGAAGGCGAGCGCCGGGCGAGCCACCGAGTCATCGCCGATCACCTTCGCTCGTCTGCCTTCCTGATCGCCGATGGCGTGCTGCCGTCGAACGAAGGTCGTGGCTACGTGCTTCGCCGCATCATGCGCCGCGCCATGCGTCATGCACAGCTGCTCGGTGCGAAGGATCCGATCATCTTCAAGCTCCTGCCCGTCCTCGTGCAGCAGATGGGCCGGGCCTATCCGGAACTGGTCCGTGCCGAATCCCTGATTTCGGAGACGCTGAAGCTCGAAGAAAACAGGTTCCGCAAGACGCTCGAACGCGGCCTGACGCTTTTGTCGGATGCCACGGCCACTCTCGACAAGGGCGACAGCCTCGACGGCGAAACCGCTTTCAAACTTTATGACACATACGGCTTCCCGCTCGACCTGACGCAGGACGCCTTGCGCGGGCGCGGCATCGGTGTCGATCTGACCAGCTTCAACGATGCCATGCAGCGCCAGAAGGCGGAAGCCCGTGCCAACTGGGCCGGCTCCGGCGACAAGGCGACCGAAACTGTCTGGTTCGAGCTCAAGGAGAGGTTCGGCGCGACCGAATTCCTCGGTTACAGCTCTGAGACGGCCGAAGGCCAGGTTCTGGCCGTCGTCAAGGACGGCAAGGTCGTCGATCAGGCCAGCGCCGGTGAAGAGGTGCAGATCGTCGTCAACCAGACGCCGTTCTACGGCGAGTCGGGTGGCCAGACGGGCGATACCGGTGAAATCGTCGGCGAGGGATATTCGCTTGCGGTCACCGACACCCAGAAGAAGGGTGAAGGCGTCTTCGTGCATGTCGCGACCGTACAGAACGGGATCGTGAAGGCGGGTGGTGCCGTGACGCTCAACGTCGATCATGCGCGCCGCTCGCGCCTGCGCTCCAACCATTCGGCGACCCATCTCCTGCACGAGGCGCTGCGCGAAGTGCTCGGCACCCATGTGGCGCAGAAGGGCTCGCTGGTCGCGCCCGAGCGCCTGCGTTTCGACATCTCGCATCCGAAGCCGATTTCGGCGGAGGAGCTGAAGGTTGTCGAGGAGATGGCCAACGAGATCATCCTGCAGAATTCGCCGGTCACGACCCGCCTGATGGCCGTCGATGACGCGATCGCGGAAGGCGCGATGGCGCTCTTCGGCGAAAAATACGGCGATGAAGTCCGCGTCGTGTCGATGGGCACGGCGGTGCGCGGCGACAAGGCCGGCAAGGCCTATTCGATCGAACTCTGCGGCGGCACGCATGTGTCGGCCACCGGCGATATCGGTCTCGTGCGGCTCGTCGGCGAAAGTGCTGTCGGCGCTGGCGTGCGTCGCCTCGAGGCGCTGACCGGTGAAGCGGCCCGTTCCTATCTTTCCGAGCAGGACGAGCGGGTGAAGACGCTCGCATCGACGCTGAAGGTGCAGCCGACGGATGTCGTTGCCCGTGTCGAGGCTCTGGTCGAGGAACGCCGCAAGCTCGAAAAGGAACTGGCGGATGCCAAGCGCAAGCTCGCCATGGGCGGCGGTGCCACCGGTGGTGCCGAAGCGCCGAAGCAGGTCAATGGCGTCAACTTCGTTGGCCGCACGCTTGCCGGCATCGATGCCAAGGATCTGAAGGGCATGGCCGACGAGGCCAAGGCCGGACTTGCGACGGCCGTCGTCCTCTTGATCGCGGTTGCCGAAGACGGCAAGGCGAGCGCTGTCGTGTCGGTCACGCCTGACCTCACCGATCGTTTCAGCGCCGTCGATCTCGTGCGTGTCGCTTCTGCCGCACTCGGCGGCAAGGGTGGCGGCGGACGGCCGGACATGGCCCAGGCCGGAGGCCCGGATGGTGCTCAGGCCGATGCGGCGATTGCCGCGGTCGAGGCAGCGCTCAGCTGATGATATCGAAACGGGGCCGGCGGTAACGCCGGCCTCTTTCGTTTCGGGCAATCCTTACCCCTCTGCCGCTGGTCATCGCCGCAACAGTCGCGCAGTGCATCCGGTTACGATGGATCGCTCGACCTAACGCGCTCCGCAATCTGACGTCGAGCTTCATCGAAGGACGGGACGAAGTGGACGCCGTGTTCCGGCACTTCGTGATGCAGCAGCATCTGCCGCATCTCCGGGCGGTCCGAGACGACATAGACCTGCACATTTTGGCGCACGGCCTTGCGGATGACGCCGGCGAGCAGGTTGACGCCCGACGTGTCGATGAAACGGATCCCGTGGCAGTCAAGGACGAGATTGCGGTGGTCATCCGCGATCCTGTCGAGAACGGCACTGGCTGCGGCAACGGCGCCGAAGAAGAAGGCCCCGTCCAGCCGATAGGTCACCGTCTCGGTGTCCATTGGCTCCAGCGGGTTCTCGGCCCTTTCCGGTGTGATGCGGACATTTCTCGACATTTGATGGATGAACTGCAGGGCGGCGAGCGAAAAGCCGACGACGATGCCTTCCGTCAGGTCGCGGAAGATGACGAGCAGGAATGTGACGGCCAGAATCAGCGTTTCGCCGCGCGAAGAGCGGACAAGGGCCGCGATCGCGGATTTCTCCACCATGTTCCAGGAGACGACCGCCAGCACGCCGGCAAGGGCTGCGAGCGGGATGTAGGCGGCGAGCGGCGCTGCCACCAGCATGAAGACGAGCAGGAAGACGGCATGCAACATGCCCGAGACGGGGCTGGTCGCGCCGGCCCGGACATTGGTCGCGGTGCGGGCGATGGTTCCCGTCACGCAGATGCCGCCGAACATGGCAGAGGCGATGTTGGCCACACCCTGGCCCACAAGTTCGGTGTTGGATCTGTGCCGCCGCCCCGTCATGCCATCGGCAACGACGGCCGATAGCAGGGATTCGATCGCGCCGAGCAGGGCAAAGGCGATGGCATCGGGCAGAACGGCGATCGCGAGATCGAACGACAGGTTCGGAAGGGCCGGCATTGGCAGGCCGGAGGGGATGCCGCCGAATTTCGAGCCTATGGTCGAAACCGGAAGGTCGAGGGCTGCCGAAGTAGCCGAGGCCATGATCACCGCAATCAGCAGGCCTGGCCAGGACGGGCGATAACGGCGCAGCAGCAAGATGACGGTCACAGTCAGGCCTGCAATCGCGGCGGCCGCTGGCGAGAAGCCGGGGAGGGCTGCCGCGATGGCAGAAAGCTTGTCGGCCAGCGGGCCGGGCTCGCCATTGGGAAAGCTCAAGCCGAGCAATTCGCCGATCTGGCTGGCAAAAATGATCACTGCGATGCCCGCCGTAAAACCCACAGTGACCGGATAGGGGATGAACTTGATGTAGTCCCCGATCCTCAAGAGCCCGCAGGCGATCAGCATCAGGCCGGCCATTGCAGTTGCGAGGATCAGGCCGTCGATGCCGTGGCTTGCCACGGTCGCGCTGACGAGCACGATGAAGGCACCGGCCGGGCCGCCGATCTGGTGGCGGCTGCCGCCGAGCAGGGAAACGAGGAAGCCGCCGATGATCGCTGTGTAGAGGCCTCGGTCCGGCGTCACGCCTGAGGCGATGGCGATGGCCATGGACAGCGGCAGTGCGACGATGGCCACGGTGAGACCGGCCAGTGCATCGGCCTTGAACCTCGCGGGACCATAACCTTCTTTGATAACACTGACGGTTTTCGGCAAGATGGCTTCGGTCATCGCTTTTTTGATGGCATGTGTCCCGTCACGGCATCCCCCGATTGCCTTTTGGCGGCATTGGAGCCTGAGTCCCACTGTTTGACAACATGGCCAAAGGAATAGGTCGGTTAGGCAGGCCTCCATCCGGCTGTTCGCCCGGGATGATTTTCCGTATGTAGGTCGATGATGAAAACAGAAACCAGCTATCCGACCCTGATCGTCTATCCCCGCCGCGGCTTCGGTGTTCTCTGGGCCGCCATGGCGGCCATTCTCTTGTCCGTGTCCATCGGCGGGTTGATGGCCAGCCTCCTGGGGGGCGATTGGGCGAGCCTGATGGTTCTCGTCTATCTGGTGCTGCTCGCCTCTGCCGTCTTCGGGCTGCGCAAGGGATGGCGTGATCTCGTTCGCGCCACGCGGCCGGTGATCGAACTCAACAATGAGGAACTGATCGATCTCAGGATCGAAAAGCGGATCCCCTGGGCGTCCATGGTGGAACTGGCCCAGCGTCGCGTGGAAGGCCGCTGGTTGGTCGACATCGACTATCTGGACGAGGATGATCCGGATCGCCTCGAGAGCTACGAGTTGCCTCTGACCGGTTACCATATCTCGGGCCGGCGCCTCGGGGCCGAGATCCGCAAGCGCTTTGCCGAGGTCGATGCCGAGAGCGATACCGCTGAAACAGAAAACCCGGCCACGTTGC
>UCMW01000037.1:0-803 GCA_900473745.1 Hyphomicrobiales bacterium
CGCGCACTCTACGGCGATCCCTTCCTGGTGGTGCTCGACGAGCCCAATTCCAACCTCGATGCCGAGGGCGAGGAAGCCCTGATGAAGGCGATCGTCAAGGTGCGCGAACGCGGTGGCCTCGTCGTCATCGTCGCGCATCGCCCGAGCGTGCTGCAGGCCGTCGACATGGTCGGCGTCGTCCAGGGCGGCAAGCTCGTCTCCTTCGGTCCGAAGGAGGAGATCATCAAGGTGCCCGCCAATACGTCCGAGAAGCAGCCGAAGCAGCCGTCCTTGCGGCCGGCCCGGACGCTTTCGGTCGCAGCGGAGTGAGCCCGATGAGCGGATCTACCACGACCACGATCGATCATGACGACAGCCTGAAGCTCGGCCCTGGCGACATGGGTGACCTGCAGGCGGCCAAGGCACCGGCGCGCAAGTTCGCGCTCCCTGAGATCCAGGACCGGACGCTCTGGTCGCCCGGCATCTTCGCCGTGCTTTCCATGGGGCTCGGCGCCTATCTCGGCCGGCTGCGCGAGATCGTCAATCCGGCNNGAGAGCAGTCTCGACATCGCCGCCTTCTGGCAGGAGATCCAGCGGCGATACGAGGACGTGGTCGAACAGATCCAGCCGCCCCGTCGGCTCTATTCCTCGATCCGCTTCAATGCCCAGGACTTCCTGCTCGAGGGCGGCTATGCGGAGCGGCCGTTCCAGGGCGTGTCGATCGATGTCGCCGCCAACGGCTTCCGCTTCATGGCGCCTTCGCTCGCCCGGCCGAAGCTCAATGGCTTCTCGCTGCCCAGGGCAGACAATGGGGGCGATGGTGG
>UCMW01000037.1:828-1301 GCA_900473745.1 Hyphomicrobiales bacterium
CTGATCAACCTGTCCATGCTGCTGATGTGGGCCGACCTTGCCCGGGCGGGCGTCGATCCTGATGGCGACAGGCTGACGATCTCCGCGATCCAGGCGACCTCGGGCGAGATCCGCAGCTATGGCAGCGATGCCTGGATCTACGTGCCGGAACGCGACAAACAGGGGCTGGTCACGCTCACCTTCACCATGAGCGACGGCAAGGCGAGTGCCCAGGGCCAGGCCTTTCTCGACCTGCGGCCGCATGCCGAGACGGAGATCACCGGGACCGCTGATGATGACGTGCTTCTCGGCACGCCGGGCAAGGACCTGATCGATGCCGGCGATGGCGACGACATCGTCTATGGCCGCGAAGGCGACGACCTGATCCTCGGTGGTGCCGGCGACGATCTGCTGATCGGTGGCGACGGCCGCGACGTGATCCATGGCGGTGAAGGCCATGACCGCATCTTCGGTGGCGAGGGCGACGACGTGCT
>UCMW01000036.1 GCA_900473745.1 Hyphomicrobiales bacterium
GCACCGCCGGTCATCACCACCTGCCCCATGCCACCATGCAGGATGTCGTCACCATCGGTGCCAATCACCGTCAGGCCGTCGGAGAGATCCGAACCGAAGATCGTATCGAAGCCGACTTCGACGAAGTTGCCGGTCGAGCCATCGGCGAAGGTGAATTCACCCTCGGCGAAGATCGTCTGGCCGTCTTCAGTGCCAACCGTCTGGTCTGTTGTCAGCGAGATGCTGGTAACGCCGTTGTCGAAGAGGCTCGAAAGCTCGCCTTCGTCGCTGACGCCGTCATTGTCGGCATCGACCCAGACCTGCAGCTTGGAGAAGGCATCGTCGTTTTCATCGATCTTGCCGTCACCATTCAAATCGAGCGAGGCGAGAGCCGCCACGCCGCTTGCAAACTTCCCGCCGTTGAAATCAGGCGTGAAGATTTCCGAGCCGTTGTCGATGATACCGTTGCCGTCAACGTCATAGGCCAGGATGCCATCGTCGCTGGTCCAGGCGATCTGGTCACCCTTGCCGTCGGCATCGATGTCAAAGGTGACACCGTTGTCGATCGACGAGAAGGCAAAGCCGTTCTTGTCGAGGTCGAGGATGATCGGGTCTGCGACAGCGGTGTACGTGTTGGTACCACCCGAAGAGATTGTGATGACGTAGCTACCGCCACCAATCTCAACTCTAACGTTATCGGAAAAAATTCCGTTAGCGCCCGCCAAGGTGTAAACCGTCGTCCAGCCTGCCCCTCCCCCGGCAGACCCGTTGGCATCAACTTGCACAAGAAGATTGCTCCCCGAATTCTGCAATCGGAAGTAGTTGGCCACTTCGCCATTTACAAATCCGGGAACCAGAGCACTCAAGTCGATCTTGTCACTGAAAGTACCATTTGAGTTATAGGCATAGTCCGTGATCGTATCAGAATTGCTCGAAGAAGCTGCCTCAGTGCCCCAACGGAAGGTATTCGCTCCCGAGCCGCCCGTCAGAGTATCGTTTCCGAGGCCACCGACGATAACGTCATTGCCGTCGCCGCTCGAAATCGTGTCATTGCCGCTACCGCCGGCAATCATATCAGCACCGGTCGAACCTGTGATTGAGAAGCCCTCAGTCTGGTTCGACAGGTTCAGCACGCCGCTAGACGTCATACGAAAATTTTCAATGTTCACGATCTGCGAATTCGATGTGCTAGTGAATCCGCCAGCAACGTAAAGCCTGTCTGCTTCAGAGCCACCATCCAACAGATGATCGTCTTGGTCACCATACAGATAGTCCTCTCCATCGCCACCGTAAAGCCTATCCTTCCCCACACCGCCGTACAGGTCGTCATCTCCACTCTGGCCAAACAGCGTGTCATCGCCATCTCCGCCATAGATCACATCCCCGCCGTTCTGCCCATACAGGATGTCGTCACCTGCAAGCACAGTTGCACCGGCTCCGGAGCCCGGAAGTATGTTTCCGCTGCCGGTCCCACTGAGGATGTTGAAAGTCTCGGTATACGATCCGCCCAAGGCATCCGTTACCTTCACTTCAATGGTGTAGGCAGCATTGCTGGCGATTCCACTGGTGGTGAATACCTCACCCGAAGAGGTCACACTCACTCCCGTACCCGCAACCAGCTCGTACGTGTTCCCACCGGTATTGTCCGGATCGGTTACGGAAAGCGTGGCGATCTTCGTATTGGACGGAGGCAAGTTTGATCCCGGATCAACTGCTGTCCAATGAATGTCAGTGGGCGCCAAATTCGGCGGACGGGTGTCGATGGTGTAGTTCGCAGACTGCGTCGCCCCGACATTCAGATTGCCCGCCAGATCAAACACCGAACCGCTCGCAAGCGTGATCACATTCGTCGCGTCATTGAGGTTCGACGTTGGCGTGAACATCGCCGTCCAGGTCTTGCCGCCATCCAGCGACGAGAGCGGCGCAAGGCTTCCGCCCTGAACGTCAAGGTCACCGTTGGCGAAGTCTGTCACGGCTTCACTAAACGCGATCGTGACAAGCGATGTCTCACCGTATTTTAGGTTCGGATCCGCAAAGGTAATTGTCGCGGTCGGAGCCTTGGTATCGATTGCATAGTTGCCGCTCGCCAGACCCGTGCCGGCATTGCCTGCCGTGTCCGTGTAGCTTGCTGCAACCGTCACGACATTCGTCGTGTCTTCGATGTTGGTCGAAGGCGTGAACGTACCCGTC
>UCMW01000019.1 GCA_900473745.1 Hyphomicrobiales bacterium
TTCCGATCGGGGTATCCGGTGAAGAGGCATCCGACCCCGTCACCTTCGTTCCAGCCCCTCGTCCGGAGGGAGACCGTTGCAGCGGGCCGGGGGTTCAAGTCTGCGACAACTCTCCTCCCCGGCGCCGGCCCCGCCTCGCCTGACATCGCATCGTCAGGTGTATCCGAGGGCGGGACGGGGACAAGGGTAATGGGGTAGAAATGGGCGGGGATGAAAAAAGTGTCGGGGTTTGATTTTGTTGGGGAATCGCTGCGGGGCGTCCCCGCTTTTTCAGGTTGCGCGTTGAACTGCTTGTGTGTTTACAACCTTAAGAATCTTGTTACGGTTTCACAACAAGTGTCGAGGGAAGAATCGGATGGAAATCGGGGACTTTCAGAAGCGGGCGTCAACTACTGACACATCAAAACAACCACTGATCGCTCTCTTAGGCTTGGCCGGGGAAATTGGGAGCTTGTTTACGGTATATAAAAAGCGCCTTAGGGATAAGCCGTCCCCTGACCAATACCGGCATGAGCTTTCCGAAGAACTTGGCGATATTATGTGGTACTTGGCCACTGTTGCTACAAACAACGGAATAGACCTCGAAGACGTTGCTGAAAAAAACCTAAGCAAAACGCACGCTTTTTTTGGGCAAGCGGATGCACCAAATTTTGATTCCGAATTCCCGCCGAATGAACAGCTTCCCGATTATATGGTCGTTCAATTCACTTTAGATGCCGATAACAAGTCGCAGATGCATTACAATGGTGCCAATTTAGGTGATGCCTTGTCGGATAACTCGCACGAGGAAGACAAGTATCGGTTTCATGATGCATTCCATCTAGCGTTCTTGGCTCATCTACATTGGTCGCCAGTTATGCGTCGACTCATGAAGAAAAAGCGCAAATCTGTTCCAGCGATGGACATAAATGAAGACGGCGCACGCGCGGCAATAGTCGAAGAAGCTGTAATTGCGATTATATTTACTCACGCGGAGAACTCGGGATTTTTTCCCAATTCCGAGTCAATTCCCTTGAATCTTGTTTCATTGGTCCAGAAAATGACTTCGAAGTTCGAGGTAAATAAATGCAGTTCTGCTGCCTGGCGTAACGCGATATTCGATGGGTGCCGTGTATTCAAGGCACTTGAGGCGAATCATGGTGGTAAAGTTGAGGTAAATCTTCAGACTAATACAGTCGTTGTGGGGTGAGATATGAAAGCTTACATTCTAAATGAGACTGTCACCACGAGCGAGCTATCTCAGTTGGAGAATGGTGTGGAAAGCTCCGTTATCCTGGAATTATGGCCGGTCGGCAGTTCTGCCGTGCGAGGAGATGCACAGGTAGTTATTTTGATTGTCAGGTCTACAAGTACAGACCTTGAGGCTGCACGAGCGATGGCGGCTGTGCGTGCTTCTGTGCGGATAGTGTGCGTTTACATGGAAGAAATACAGGAGATTAGTGACGTAGCGAAAAAATATTGCTCAGCTAAAGTGGCAATTGACTCTGGAGGTCTTGGTGCAGCATTGCAAGGGTCTGACGCCGTACAACAGGATCATTCTGGTAACGATGCTTCAAAAAGCACCAATAAGCACCACAACTGCTGATGAAAATATATCGTTATGTAATTGATCACGATATGGGGTTTTCTCCCAATCCGTTCCACGGTGTTTGCACGTTGGCAAACTGCAAACCGGTGATTAGGAGGGTTGCGAAAATCGGTGATTTTGTTCTTGGTTTTGGCTCCGCAGCATCATCAATTAGTGAACGCCTAATCTATTGGATGCGGGTTGAAGAAATATTGTCTTTTGATCAGTACTGGCTTGATCCTAGATTCGAAAAGAAGAAGCCAGTCATGAATGGAAGTTTAATCAAGTATTTTGGAGACAATATTTATCATACTGGTTACGACGACCAGGTACTGCAGGATTGGTCCTTCCATAGCCTACCAAACGGGGATGTTAACGAAACAAACCTCAAGACCGATACGGGCAGCACAAACAAAATCCTTGTCTCAAGCACATTCGGGTATTACGGCGAGCGGGCGGTGACCATCCCAGGTGAATTTGCATCTATTATTCCTCATGGGAGGGGGCATCGAACAGAAATTCAGGGATGCTCAGTCTCTGAATTTGCCGATTGGCTTCTAAGTGAAGCGGAGCGAGGATTTGTGGGGGAACATTCAGGATGGCAAGGTCTTTAGCGATTGAAAGATTCATCGAGCGACTAGCCGGTGTGCGTTTTGACAACTGCTTCAATCCGTATTCAGATCGGTGCGCAACGTACGACGTGGAGCTAGCGCCCGAGATCAGAAGAGAGAACTTATACTCTATTCTGAAGGTCCTCACCTCGATGTCCACAGTGGACCTTTGGGTCGGTCGCGACTTAGGTTACCGAGGGGGGCGTCGGACCGGAATAGCCCTTACAGATGAACGATCGCTATCACTCTATGCTGACCATCTTGGTTTGTCAGGACTTCATCGCGCCACGATCGGAGAACCAGTAAAAGAACGAACTGCTGCAAACATATTCCGTATAATTTCATCTGTTAATGTGTCTATTCTTACCTGGAATGTTTTTCCGTTTCATCCATTTGAGCATGGTAATTCGTTCAGCAATAGGCTGCATACGAAGCAGGAAGCAGTAACCGGCTTTTCTTTTCTTGAGGAAATTGCGGATATTGTGAATGTCAGAAATATAGTCGCTATTGGCAATGACGCTGCTTTATGGGCTGAGCGGCTTGGACGGACTACCCACAGGGTTCGTCATCCGAGCTATGGTGGGCAGACCGAGTTTCTTGAACAGATGCACGGCTTGTATGGAATCTCGTCGCTCACCCAAGAACAACTGACACTTTTCTGAAATGGACGCGGAAGCGAGTTACGGTGTCCGGCGGTCACATAGCCGATGATATCTGAGAGCAGGTTTGCCAAGTCTTGCACGGTATCCGCGGATGCCCCTCTCTTGGAATTTCTAGCACTTAGCTGCGCCAAGATGCTGAAATTCCGTTCTCCCCCGCAAGGGGGGAGATAACGTCACCGCCCCGGTCGCCCCGTCTTGCCCTTCGTCCTTGCCTTGCGCTTGCCATCGCCTGGATCCTCGTAGGAGCCGGCGCCGGAGCGGGCGCGGATGATGGGGCGGGGGTCGTCGGACCCCCTCACCAAGTTCGCCTCGCCAATCGGCTTCGCCTCTTGGGGCGAACTATCCTCCCCCACCAGGGGGGAGGAGGGCTTCGGCTTCTCCGGGAGCTTGCCGGTCACCGGTTTTTCGGTGCGGCCGACGGTCATTTCGTCGAGGGTGTTCTTGCGAAAATAGGAGCTTTCCGGGCCGGATTTCGGCAGGGGGACGGCGCCGTCGGTGCCGGGGCCCATGTCGTCGATATGGGGTTTGGAGAAATAGCTGCCCTTGCCTTCCGGGGTGCCCGACTTGTTGCGGCCGGAGGGGGAGATGCGGGGCTGCCCCTCATCCGCCCTATCGGGCACCTTCTCCCCGCCAGCGGGGAGAAGGGGGGTGCTGCGGCCCTTGCCGCCTTCCACCGCCTTCGCCTCTTGCCGGGCGATCGGGTCGTCCATGGCGGCGAGTTCGACGGCCTTGAGGCGTTTGATTTCGTCGCGCAGGCGGGCGGCCTTTTCGAAGTCGAGGTCGGCGGCGGCGTTGCGCATGTCTTTTTCGAGCGCGTTGAGATGGGCCTGGAGGTTGTTGCCGACGAGGTGGCCGCCATCGGCGAAGCCCTTGCCGGAGACGCCTGATATGTCGGCGCGGACGTGGTCGCGCTCGTAGACGCTATCAAGGATGTCGGAGATGCGGGCCTTGACCGATTCCGGCGTGATGCCGTGTTCGATGTTGTAGGCCATCTGCTTTTCGCGCCGGCGGGACGTCTCGTCCATGGCGCGTTTCATCGAGCCGGTGATCTGGTCGGCATAGAGGATGACCTTGCCGTCGACGTTTCGGGCCGCACGGCCAATCGTCTGAACAAGGGACGTTTCCGAGCGGAGGAAACCTTCCTTGTCGGCATCGAGGATGGCGACGAAGCCGCATTCGGGGATGTCGAGGCCTTCGCGCAAGAGGTTGATGCCGACGAGCACGTCGAAGGCGCCGAGGCGCAAGTCCCGGATGATCTCGATGCGCTCCAGCGTGTCGATGTCCGAATGCATGTAGCGGACGCGCACGCCCTGTTCATGCAGGTATTCGGTGAGGTCTTCGGCCATGCGCTTGGTGAGCACGGTGACGAGGGTGCGGTAGCCCTTCAGCGCCGTTTCGCGGATTTCGCCGAGCACGTCGTCGACCTGGGATTTTGCCGGGCGGATTTCGACCGGCGGGTCGATGAGGCCTGTGGGTCGGATGACCTGTTCGGCGAAGACGCCGCCGGCTTCTTCCATTTCCCAGCTGCCGGGCGTGGCGGAGACGGCGACGGTCTGGGGGCGCATGGCGTCCCATTCCTCGAAACGCAGCGGGCGGTTGTCCATGCAGGAGGGCAGGCGGAAGCCGTATTCGGCCAGCGTCGCCTTGCGGCGGAAGTCGCCTCGGTACATGCCGCCGATCTGGGACACGGAGACGTGGCTCTCGTCGATGAAGAGCAGGGCGTTGTCGGGGATGTATTCGAACAGCGTCGGCGGCGGCTCGCCGGGTTTGCGGCCGGTGAGGTAGCGGGAATAGTTCTCGATGCCGGCGCAGGAGCCGGTGGCTTCGAGCATTTCGATGTCGTATTTCGTCCGCTGTTCCAGCCGCTGGGCTTCGAGCAGGCGGCCGCCCTTTTCGAGCTCGGCGAGGCGCATTCTCAGCTCCTCCTTGATCGACTTGATCGCGCCGTTGAGGGCCGGGCGCGGCGTGACATAGTGGCTGTTGGCGTAGATCTTGACCGACTTCATGTCGCCGGTCTTCTTGCCGGTGAGCGGGTCGAATTCGGTGATGCTCTCGATCTCGTCGCCGAACAGCGTGATGCGCCAGGCGGCATCTTCCAGGTGGGCGGGGAAAAGTTCGATCGTGTCGCCACGGACCCGGAAGGAGCCGCGGACGAAGTTGATGTCCTGGCGCTTGTATTGCTGGGCGACGAGGTCGGCCAAGAGCTGGCGCTGGTCGATGCGGTCGCCGACCGACATCTGGAAGGTCATGGCGGTGTAGGTTTCGACCGAACCGATACCATAGATGCAGGAGACGGAGGCGACGATGATGCAGTCGTCGCGCTCAAGAATGGCGCGGGTGGCGGCGTGGCGCATGCGGTCGATCTGTTCGTTGATCGACGATTCCTTCTCGATGAAGGTATCCGAGCGCGGCACATAGGCTTCCGGCTGGTAGTAGTCGTAATAGGAGACGAAATATTCGACCGCGTTGTCGGGGAAGAAGTTCTTGAACTCGGAATAGAGCTGGGCGGCGAGGGTCTTGTTCGGGGCCAGGATGACGGCCGGGCGCTGGGTCGCCTCGATCACCTTGGCCATGGTGAAGGTCTTGCCGGAGCCGGTGACGCCGAGCAGGACCTGGGTGCGGTCGTTGTTGGTGAGGCCCTCGACGAGGTCCTTGATCGCGGTCGGCTGGTCGCCGGCCGGTTCGAAGTCGGAGGCCATGCGGATCGGCACGCCGCCTTCGGACTTTTGCGGCCGGGCCGGGCGGTGCGGCATCCAGAGTTCGCCGTTCTTGAACAGCGGGTTGCCGCTTTCGATCAGGGCTGTGAGGGCCTCGACGGTGGCCGTGACGGCGCCGGTGGCGAGGGATTCGGCTTCCTCGAGCGAGACGTCCATGCCGGCGATCGGGTTGAGGCCGGCGGCGGCGCGGGTCTTCGGGTCGTTGGAGGCGCCGATCGACACGCCGCGGGAGGTCTTGGTGGAGGTGGTGTTCTTGGCAGTTGTTGGTTTCGCCTTTTCCAGCGCCACCTTTTCCGCATGGCGGCGGGCCTCGATCTCGATCTTCTTGCGGTGCTTGCCAGCTTTCGAGGCGAGCTCACGCTGGCTTTCGACCGTGGAGGCTTCCGCCTCGGCCTCCAACTGCTTCACCCAGTCGGACACGGAACCCGACAGGGGCGCGCCTTCGAACGGGGCTTGCGGGGCTTCCTCGAAACCGGAGGATCGGGCGGGAGATTTGGGAGATTTGGCCATGGCCGGAATATGGAGAAGGGCGGCGGCAAAGGGAAGAGGCGGCGGGGGAGAATTGGAACGAAAACGCAACGGGGAGGCGCGGGTTGTGGCCAGCGTGGTGGCAGGAGGGTGGGCGACGTCAGTAGACGTGGTGGAGCGCGCAGTGGTGGGTCGTGCCGGTTCGGCCTTTTCAAAGCGCCAGAGCCGGGGCCCTCACGCCACCGACAGGTGCTTCGACTTGCTCTTGCGCTTGAGATTGGCGGTCGGCTGGTGGTCGGCGATCCAGGAGGCGAGGGCGCTCGGCGGCATGGGGCGGGCGAAGAGGTAGCCTTGGGCGGTGCCGCAGCCGAGGCGGGCGAGGATGGCGGCGTCTTCAGGGGTCTCCACACCTTCGACGACGATTTCCAGCGACAGTGACTGGCCGAGGCTGATCATGGCGGAAATCAGCTTCTGGTTGGTTTCGCTGCGGGCGACGTCCTTGACGAAGCTGCGGTCGATCTTCAGGCGGTCGACCTTGAGGCCGATCAAGTAGGCGAGGGAGGAGTGGCCCATGCCGAAATCGTCGACGGCGAGCTTGTAGCCCGCCTCTTCCATCTGCTTCAGTTGGGCGTCGGCCAGGGCCGGGTCCAGGATGGCTTCCTCGGTGATTTCGACCTCGAGCGAGGACGGATTGACACCGTGCTCGGTGGTCACGCGGTGCAGCATGCAGGCGACGGAGTAGAGCGCGAATTCGCGCGGCGAGACGTTGAGCGCCACGGTGACATCGGGCAGGCCCAGTTCCGGCAGGCGGCGGACGAGCAGGCAGGCGTCGCGGGCGATGCGGGCGGTGAACTGTTCCGAGAGGTGCACGGCGCGGGCGGCATTGACGATCTCGGGCGGCGAGACGAAGCCGAGTTGCGGATGCTGCCAGCGGGCCAGGGCTTCGAAGCCGGTGATGCGGCGCGTGACGAGATCGACCTGAGGCTGGAACCAGGCGCCGATCGCACCGGTCTCGATGGCGCGCTCGAGATCCTGTTCGATGATCCGCCGGCGCTCGGCATTCCTGCGCAGATCCGGATCGAATTCGCGGAGCTGTCGGCGGTCGCTGCGTTTGGCATCGTAAAGCGCCATGTCGGCGCAGGCGAGCAGGTCCTCGGCATTGCCGGCGTGCTCCGGATAGGCCGCAAGGCCGACGCTGAGGCCGACGACGGTCTGGCGCTGGTGCCAGTGGATCGGCTGGCGGCTCGCTTCCAGGACGGAGGCCGCATGGGCACGGGCGCGGTTGAGCGCGTCCTGTCCGCTGACGATGACGGCAAACTCGTCGCCGCCGAGACGCGCAATCAGGCTGCCGTCCTCGACGATCGAAGACAGACGCGCTGCGATTTCGCGAAGCAGGGCGTCACCAGCGCTGTGGCCCAGCGTGTCGTTGATGGACTGGAAACGCTCCACGTCGAAGATAAGCAGGGCGACGTCTTCATCGACGACCCGGGCGCGGGCGATATCACCCGCCAGGCGGCCGTGAAAGAAAACCCGGTTGGCGAGCCCCGTCAGCGTATCGCGATTGGCGAGCGCTTCCAGGCGCGTGTTCTGGCGCAGGATGTCGCTATTGGCCCGTGTCAGGCTGTCAGCGAGCGCCGTCGCTTCGTGGCGCGCGACCTGGCTGTTGACGAACATGCGTTCTGCCCAGAGGCTGCGGCGGATGAAGATGAGGATCATCAGCGACAGGCAGAGGCCGATCAGGACTTCATTGGGACGCCACAGTCCGATAAGGCTGACCATCAGCGAAACGAGGATCGGGATCGAATAGTTCAGCGCCAGCGGGGTGTTGCCGATCTGCTTGACGACGGATCCGGCGGCCATGCCGCCCATGATGAGGAACAGTGACGCATGCTGCCCGAGAGGTTCGAAGCTGGTGACGGCCCATGGAAGGGCTGCCCAGACCGTGCCGAGCGCCAGGGCGCCGAGGGACAGTATCGTGAGGGAAAACCGTGGGGCTTGAACGAGAAGGCCGCGTCGTGACAGCGCTTTCATCGCATAGCTGCGGGCAGCGACGATGACGACAGCAATACCGTACCAGGCCAAGCTGGCAGCGTTTGCCTCCTGCTGCATGTAGAGGATCAGGATGCAGACGGAGAGGGTGATCAGGTTGAGTGCGAGGGTGGACTGGTAACCGTCGGCGACGTCCGCCACCTTGGCTTGCAGCACTGCCGGCATGATGTCGCCGCTTCGGCTCTCACTCAACCACATAATACAAAGCCCATACCTATCGCAATAAATACTCAATAACATGAGCGACTTAACGGGATATTACAGCGTCTTTGCGCAATTTAACTAGAAATCACCAGCGACTTTTTGCTGGTCGCGAAGGAGTGACCTCGGCCCGCTTCGGGCGAAATTCGGGCCGATTCCCGCCATAGGTGAGCATCCCTCAGGTTGTGGAGAGGTATGCTATTTTCGCATGCGGGGCGCGCAAAACTCTGCAGCGCCACGATCCATGGAATTTGGTAGAGTACAGGCAACGGACGGGCAGTGACTCGCCGGCCGTTCCCGCCACCATTCTCCCAACTCATGAGTTCTCCATGCCGAGCCTGTCCCCCGCCGCTCTCTGGCCAATTCTGCTCCTCACACTTTCCAACGTCTTCATGACTTTTGCCTGGTATGGGCATCTCAAATACAAGACTTCGGCCTTGTGGATCGCCATCGTCGCCAGCTGGGGCATTGCCTTCTTCGAATATTGTCTCGCCGTGCCGGCCAATCGCATCGGCTCGGAGGTCTATTCGGCCGCGCAGCTCAAGACGATGCAGGAGGTGATCACGCTGATCGTCTTCGCCGGCTTCTCGGTCTTCTTCCTAAAGGAGAGCCTGACGATCAATCATGCTATCGGCTTCGCCCTGATTGCTGCCGGGGCCGCCTTCGTGTTTCGCGGATAAAGCAGCAACGGGCGCGGGATTTCGCGCCCGTCGCTTGACCCGGACATACATCCGTCAACTCGTCGATGTGATTGCATCCGGTTCGATGCGCCATGCCGGCAGAACGATGGCCAGCATCAGGACGGTGTTGAGCATGACATTGACGATAGCGCCCGAGACGAAGGATCCGGTGCTGTCGACCAGGAACCAGGCGAGCGTCGACTCGATCAGCAGCAGGCGCGCCAGGGCTGGATTGGCCGGCAAAAGCCGGTCGATGACAAGCCACAGCATGACGCCCCAGCCGACCATGACGCCGCCGCCGATCGCGGCAAGCAACCGGGCGGCCTGCGAATCGAGCCTTTGCATGTCGTCGAAAGGCCAAAAGACGACATCGGTCAGCAAGGTCGCCGGCCAGGCGGTCGACGGATGGGCGCCCAGCGCGACCAGCAGCCCAAGGGCCACGATGAACAGGCTCATCAACTTGAGCCAGGATGCGGAGGATGTGGATGTCATTCGATGTCTCCCTTGGTTTGAGCACCGACATCATCCGGCGGTCGGGTGTTGCGCTCAATTACCCGGGAGGTAAGTGACGGCTTTCGCGTTCCATGGCATGACGGACCTTCTGGAGGTTCCGATGGCGCTCGAATTCGCACGGCAGTTGAAGATCTGGAGAGGCCACCGGCGGATGAGCCAGTTGCAGCTGGCGCTGGAGGCGGATGTCTCTGCGCGCCACATCGCCTTCCTGGAGACAGGGCGCGCGCGACCCAGTCGCACGATGGTGCTCCGGCTCGGCGAGGCACTCGACATGCCGAGGGCAGAGCGCAATCTCATGCTGGATGCCGCCGGGTTCCGGCCGGCCTATGGGCGGCGGAGTTTCGACGATGATGCACTTGCGCCGGTGCGCCGGGCGATCACGCACATGATCAAGGGCCACATGCCCTATCCTGCCTTCGTCTTCGACCGGCACTGGATCATTCTCGACGCCAATGACAGCGGACGGTCCATGCTGGCCGGCTTCGGTCTTTCCGAGGGCGACAGCTTCATCGAGTTTCTTCTGCGGCCCGGGCAAGGGGCCGCGCTGGTCGAGAACTGGGGTGAGGTGGCTGCCCATCTCTCCTCCCGTTTTCGACTGGAAGCCGCGCATCTGGGCGGGGATGCCGTGCTGGAAGAGGCGGCGGCCAGCCTGGCGCGGGAGGCAGCAATCAATTCCAATGCGGACCATGGCGATCTCCCGCCGGTCGTGCCTGTGCGCTTCCGGTTTGCGGGCGATGTCTTTCCGATGTTCTCGGCCATTACCCAGTTCGGTACGGCTGAAGACATCGCGCTTGCCGATATCAAGATCGAGATGTTCTTTCCCGCAGATGCGGCCACGGAGCAGTTGTTCCTGCAGATGGCGTCGAGACAGGCGGGATCCGGCTCCTTATAGCGGCGGAACCGGTGTCGGCTTGCCTTCGGCATCGAGCGCGACCATGACGAAGGTCGCTTCGGTGACCTTTTCCATCACATGCGTGAGGTAGCGCTGGGCCCAGGTCTCGACCTTCAGCGTCATGGACGTGCGGCCGACTCGGGCAACTTCCGTGTAGACGCAGAGCGTGTCGCCGATCTTGACCGGCATGGCGAAGGCCATTTCCTGGACTGCGGCGGTGACGACACGGCCGCGGGCGCGCTCGGCCGCCCGGATGCCGCAGGCGAGGTCCATCTGTGCCATGACCCAGCCGCCGAAGATGTCTCCCGCCGCATTCGCGTCGGCCGGCATGGCGAGGGTCCTCAGCGTCAGCTCTCCGTTCGGTACTTGCGTCTTTTCCATGGTGATCGCCGACTCTCTTCTGAAGCTCTGCGGACTAAAAGCTATGGGACGCCCTTAATCGCCACTCCTAATTTTAATGGGTGAAAAGACACCCCTAAGAATTCATAGGGCAGCATTTACGGAAATTAGAACTGATAAATATCAAATTTTACCATTCGAACCAATTTGGGGGTGGGCAATATGAAATCCGTGTCTCTGTCCGTGCGGCTCTATGCACTGGTCGCGCTGGCTCTGGCCGTTCTTGTGGGAGCGCTGACTTACAGCTTGTTTCAATCTTATGATGCGCTCGTTCATGAGCGGCGTATGGGATTGGCGCAGATCAACGACAATGCTGTCGCAATCCTCGACAAGTATCACAAGATGGAACTTGACGGCACGCTGACGCGCGAGGAGGCGCAGGAGCGGGCTAAAGAAGTGATTGGCGCAATGCGCTATCAGCCTGACGGCTACATGTGGATCAACGACATGCAGCCGGCCATGGTCATGCATCCGATCAAGCCGGAACTGAACGGCAAGGACCTGAGCCAGAACAAGGATCCGAACGGCAAGCACCTGTTCGTCGAATTCGTCAACACGGTGAAAGCCAGCAAGGAAGGCTTCGTCGACTACTATTGGCCGAAGCCCGGCTTCGAAGAGCCTGTCGAGAAGCTTTCGCATGTCATCGGGTTCGATGCCTGGGGCTGGGTTGTCGGCACAGGCGTCTATTCTGACGACCTGGCGGCCCTCTTCCGCCAGACTGCGCTGCAATATGGTACCATGATCATCGTCGCCACGATCGGCATGGGGTTGTGCGCCTATCTCGTCGTTCGCAGCGTCGTCGTGCCCATCAACCGCCTCAAGGCAGCGATGAGCGATATCGCTGAGGAGCGGGTCGATATCGAGGTTGGCGGCACGGCACGTCGCGACGAAATCGGTGGCATGGCGCAGACGCTGGTGGTGCTGCGCGACAGCGTGCGCGAACGTATCGAGCTGCGCGATCGTGAAGTCGAGCAGCAGGCGAGCCTGAACGGCGAGCGCGAGCGCAACGAGCTGAACCTGCGCACATCTTCCGAGCGGCAGAACCACGCGATCAACGCGCTGGGTTCGGCACTGGAGCGACTGGCCGAGGGTGACCTCACGGTGCAGATCGGCGTCATCGGCTCGGAATATGAAAAGCTGCGGGATGACTTCAACCGCGCGGTGGATTCGCTCGGCGGCGTGATCGCAGCGATCAATCAGACGAGCGACGTGGTCACGTCTTCGGCTGGCAATATCAGCGAGGCGACGAACAACCTGTCGAAGCGCACCGAGCAGCAGGCAGCGGCCCTCGAAGAGACGGCGGCGGCGCTGGACGAGATCACCGCGACCGTGCGCACGGCGGCGGAACGGGCGAACGAAGCGCGTCAGATGGTGGCCGAGACGAAGTCGAGCGCCAACCGCTCCGGCGAGATCGTGCGCAATGCGGTCGATGCCATGGGCCGGATCGAGGGATCGTCGCAGAAGATCAGCCAGATCATCTCCGTGATCGACGAAATCGCCTTCCAGACCAACCTGCTGGCGCTGAATGCCGGCGTCGAGGCGGCGCGTGCCGGTGAAGCGGGTCGCGGATTTGCGGTCGTGGCGCAGGAAGTGCGGGAACTGGCACAGCGCTCGGCCAATGCCGCGAAGGAGATCAAGACGCTGATCAGCGCATCGGCGGCCGAAGTCGACACGGGTGTGGGCCTGGTGCGTTCGACCGGCGAGGCACTGATCGAGATCGAGGCGCTGGTCAACCGCGTCAACGAGAGCGTCAACACGATCGCGACCGCTGCCAAGGAACAGGCGACGGGGCTGGCCGAGATCAACACTTCGGTCAACCACATGGACCAGATGACGCAGCAGAACGCGGCCATGGTCGAGGAAACCTCGGCGGCCGGGCAGTCGCTGGCGGAGGAGAGCTACAATCTGCGCCAGCTGCTCTCGCGTCTCAAGGTCAATGCCCAGCAGGCCACAGGCCATCGCCGGGCTGCCTAAGCGTCAGGACAGACGAACAGATGAGGGCCGGCGGAGCGATCCGCCGGCCCTTAGTTTTTGCCCTGGATTCCTGGCAGTTTTCATTCATGGCACGTTAAGCCGGAAAGCCCTATGCTGCCTGAAGTTGTCCCATAAGGGGCCATCGAGGGTGAAATGAGTTCTGTGTTTTCGTCCCTTGGCCGCCGCATGACGGTGGCCGCGTTTTCGGCTCTGCTGCTTGCCGGTTGTTCCGGCAGCGACCGCGTTCCCTTTGCTGATGTCGGAGGGCCGAGGGCGGGTGACCAGCTGATCGGCAAGGTGGATCGCAGCAAAGACGGGCGAGTGATCGTCGGGCGCGTCGGCGATCCCCGGGCGGAGGCTGCAGCCTATGCGCCGCCAGCGGGTGCGCAGAATGCCGGCAGCGAAGGTCTCGACTATATCGACACGCCGAACCTTGCCGATAGCGATGCACCACAGGCCGCGCCGATGATGGCGGCGACGGAGCCCGTGGCCGTCGACGACGGTCAGGGCCAGGCGATGAGCGCCATGGCGATCCCAGAAGGCGGCGTCAATATCGACGGCGAACTCGGCATCGGCGCGGGCCCGGGCGTGTCGGACGTGAGTTATGCGGATGAGGCGAGCCCCGTCGGGGTGCAGCCGCAGCTCGTCACGCAGGACGGGGCAATGGCGATCGCCGAGGGCAATACCAGCCAACCGGTCGTGGACGGGATCGGCTTCGACGAGCCGACGCAGATCGGGACGGGGCCGGGTGCGGATGCGCCGGTTGTTGAACAGACCCAGGTGGCCGAGCAGATGCCGGAGGAGGGCGGGATCCTGCCGCTTTCGGTGGACAGCGGCAATTCCGGCATGGAGGATCCGGTGCCAGTGTCGAACCGGCGTGTGGCGGCAGCCGCGCGGGCGCCGGCGGGCAAGGATTGTTCGCTTTATCTCGACAAGAGCAATTGTCGCTGAGGTCAGTTATTGCTCAATCCGCCAGTTCGCGAAATGCCTAAGTCTCGAAGGATCTGACTTTGCGGCGTCGCCGTCGCGCGGCGGCGAGCTGCGTCGCGCTGCGCAGGCGTACCGAGATGGGCGGAGGCGCGCTTGCGGGCGGGTCGATCCCGGCCTAGAGGGTTGCGGGTGTCGGCGTCTCCCAAGCGATTTCGGATCGGGACGGATGGACGCCGCCGGATCTTGCCGCCTCGAAACCCGTCCGACCGGACGGTGACAACTCCCGGAGTGCCCCATGCCGCCGATTGCCGATATCGTGATGTTTGCCGTGATGCTGGCGGCCGCCGGCGCCGTGGCAGGACTCTTGGCCGGCGTGTTCGGGATCGGCGGGGGTGCCGTTCTGGTGCCGGTCTTCTACCAGGTCTTCGGTTATGCCGGGATCCCAGAGGAGGTGATCATGCATCTCGCTGTGGGAACCTCGACGGCGCTGATCGTGCCGACCTCGATCCGCTCCTACCGGGCGCATCGGGTGCGGGGCGCTGTCGATGTCGATCTCCTGAAGCGCTGGGTCGTCGCCGTGCCGCTCGGGGCGCTCGCCGCCACCATCGTTGCCGCCTATGTGTCGAGCGAGGGTCTGCGGCTGTTCTTCGCGGTCATGGGCCTGGTGCTGGCTGCACGCATGCTGTTTCTCTCCAACCGTCTGCATCTGGGCACGGAACTGCCGGGCGAGCCCTGGCGCTTTCTCACGGGGTCTGCGATCGGGCTATTTTCCGGCCTGATGGGGGTCGGCGGCGGGGTGTTCAACAACACCTTCATGACGCTTTACGGCCGGCCGATCCACCAGGCGGTGGCGACCTCCTCGGGCGTCGGCGTGCTGATCTCGATCCCGGCCTTTTTCGGCTTCATCTATGCCGGCTGGGGCGAGGCGGGCCTACCGCCATTTTCGACAGGCTTCGTCAACTGGATCGCCTTTGCGGTGATCTTCCCGATCGCCATGCTGGTCACGCCCTATGGCGCGCAGCTGGCGCATAAGCTGAACAAGCGGCAGCTGGAGATGGGGTTTGCGGTGTTTCTGCTGTTTGTGTCGGCGCGGTTTTTCTGGAGTTTGGTGGGGTGAGGGGGCAGATGGTTGAGCTTCGGCGCAATCCCTCAGGTAGGCTACAAAGGTTCTGTTTTGAAAGGTAGGTACGTCGTGGAAACTGTGATGATGAGACGCTTTGGTTGGTAATAATGCGATAGAGTTTTTGCTCGGCGATCTGGTGCCGTTCCCTAGGTCAGCTTGGCACAACATGGCTCAATGATGTTACCGGTGATGATAGGTCCTTCCGGTAACGGTATACCCCGTGGGGCGGTTAACTCACACGCTTGGGATTGTGGATGAAACTTTCGGGTATAACGCTCACCGATTTTCGAGGTGTTTCGCAGTTGGAGGTCACGCTTGACCCAAAGATGACTGTTATCGTTGGGCGAAACGGGACAGGAAAATCGTCTGTACTCGACGCATTGGCTATAATGCTCACCCATATTCAAAGCTTGTGGCTGCCCGAGCGCGCTGCCCGAAATCATTTAAACGCCCTCCAATTCTATAAAAAAAGCGATGTTCAAATTGGTCGAGACGACTACACTTTACGTATAAATTTCGTACTTGAGGACGCTATAGGTGAGGATGTACCTCTGGCTTTTGATTTCAGCCTTAGTGATACCCATTTTTTAAAGGGGCCATCCTCCCTGGACTCGCTACGAGGCTTTATCGGTAGCCAAACATTGCTGTCTGGAAAAGACGACCTTCTTGTATACTACAGGCAGGATCGTGGTTTCGATGATAAGAGTGGTAGAATTGAGCCAACCACGTCGCTGTTTGGATCCCTTCGTGCGATCTCACAGCTAGAAAGTTGGTGGGATCGGCGCGATGCGGAAGAGGCTCGACATGTTCGCGATGTAGATAGGAGCTACCGAGACCCGCAGCTTCAGGCGGTGCGCGCACTAATCAAGGAAGTAGATGGCTTCGTGGGGGTTAGCTTTTCTTCTACTCTTGAGCCTGAAGGTATTTATTTCGAGAGGGAAGATGGTGTCAAAATTCACGTTAGCTCCCTGTCCACTGGGGAGCGATCATTTATCATACTGCTGGCGGACTTAGCGCGGCGGCTGCAAATGACAAAGCCACTTATGCCGCTTCACGAAATCCCCGCAATTGTTCTTATCGACGAGATAGAGCTAAATTTACATCCTTCGTGGCAGAGCAAAATTATTTCGACATTGGGTCGAGTATTTCAAGCGTGTCAGTTTATTGTAACGACCCACTCGCCGCAGGTTATTTCCTCTGTGGAAAGTCATCATGTTAGGATGCTGGAGAGGGATTCAGAAGGTATCCAAGTAAAGCAGCCGCTTCGGACAAAGGGTCAAACAAGCAACTATTTGCTGGAAGGTGTCTTTCAATCGCCTGAACGTGACCCTGAAATAGATCATCTGTTCGACGAATTTAATGAAGCAGTAAGTAACAAAGATAGAAGCAAGGCGGCAAGATTTTTGAATGAAATTATTCAGAAAATCGAGGGTGATCCACCTGAGCTTTTGCTTCTACGAAAACGGTTGAAAGGCATTCAGCACGAACCATGAAAGGCAGTCGCAAAGGCGCCACGCCCCCATTGATGCAGGCGTGGCTTGAATCCGCTAATGCCGATTGGACGCCCTCTTATCCTTTCGACAGCCCTTCCGTCACAAATGAGGTTCGAGGCGCCCTTCTCGCTGAGCAACGAGGGCTCTGCGTATACTGTGGAAAGCGACTTAAGCTAGAAAAGCCGGGTGCTACATTTCATATCGAGCACTTTCGCCCTCAATCGAAATATGAGGCACATGCGTGCGACTTTCAAAACTTGTTTTTAAGCTGTGGATTGAAGGACGACGAAGGCATGCCGTCGCCGACTTGCGGCAACCATAAGCAAAATTGGTTCGAGGAGGAGTGCCATGTTGCTCCGAGTTATCCGGATTGCACCCTGAGATTCCGATTCAGCTTAACTGGACACGTGCTTCCAACTGCAGTTGACGATATGGCAGCGGAGAGGATGATTACGCATCTTAATCTCAACCATCCGGAACTAGTTAAGGATCGTGAATACGTCTTGATGCTCCTTGACGAGGGTTCGCTGACTGAAGATGATTTCTTTGCGGACGGAAAGGGCGAGAGTTATGCTCACATCGTCTTTCAACACGTCGGTCTCCTGATGCCCTGATTGCACTACACGCATTAACGACGTTCCGGTCTGGCATGCGAATGCTCGCGCCATTCTCCCGTGCTTTGCCATTGTTTTGTTCTGATTACAGGTGTTTCCAGCTCAGGCTCGCGGCATGAGCTTTACCCTCTCTTTGAAGGGATGGGGCGAACCTCAAAGATCAGCCAACAGTCTGATATGGGAGTGCAAGCGACCCTCGAAGGACGAGGGCGGGTGGGCTGGTCTGAGCCTCGGTCCTTCGAGGCCCGCTTGCGCGGGCACCTCAGGATGAGGGGTAACGTGGTTTGCGGGGGCTCCCTGTCAATCGGCGGGAGTGGGTGCCTGGGCAAGGCCCCTCCCAAACCCTCCCCACAAGGGGGAGGGTTTAACCTGGCGGCGCCCTTTGTGGTTCGTGGCTTACACCACCACTCCCGTCCGATTGCTCGACATGGTGAGCTTCCTCTCCGCGCGCTCCTGCTGGGGCGAGCGGTTGTAGAGTTCGCGGTAACACTTGGAGAAGTGGGAGGCGGAGACGAAGCCGCAGGCGACGGCGACTTCGACGACGGGCATGGAGGACTGGACCAGCAGGTGGCGGGCGCGGTCGAGGCGGATTTCGAGATAGTAGCGGGCGGGGGAGCGGCCCATTTCCTGTCTGAACAGGCGCTCGATCTGACGGCGCGAGAGGCCGGCGTCGTCGGCGATTTCGAGCAGCGACAGCGGTTCGGCGAGATTGGCTTCCATCAGCTCGATGATCTGCAGCACCTTGGAATTCTGCACGCCGAGGCGGGCGCGAAGGGGTAAGCGCTGGCGGTCGTTGGCGGAGCGGACGCGGTCGGTCAGGTGCTGTTCGCAGACGCGGTTGACGAGGCCCTCGCCGAAATCCTGGCCGATCAGGTTCAGCATCATGTCGAGCGAGGCAGTGCCGCCTGCGCAGGTGTAGAGATTGCCGTCGACTTCATAGAGGTCGGCATAGACTTCGGCCTGGGGGAAGGTTTCGGAGAAGCCGGGCAGGTTTTCCCAGTGGATGGCGCAGCGCTTGCCATTCAAGAGGCCGGCCTGGGCCAGCACATGGGCGCCGGTGCAGAGCGAGCCGACGGCGACATTGCGGTTATAGGCTTCGCGCAGCCAGGCATTGACGGACTTGTTGTTGAACTCCTCGACATAGATGCCGGAACAGACGATCGCCATGTTCGGGCGGTTTTCGCCGCCGAGATAGCGGCGCTCGTCGGCCAGCGAGCCGTTGACCTCGATGCCGATGCCCGAGGAGGAGTAGACCTTCTGGCCATCGACCGAGGCGAGGCGCCATTCGTAGGCGGCATAACCCAACATGCGGTTGGCGATGCGCAGCGTCTCGATGGCGCCGGCAAAGGGCAGAAGGGTGAAATGGGGGACGAGAAAGAAGACGATGGTGCGCTTCTTGGTCTGCGGCTGTATCTTGCTCATGATGGTGCCCGGTGTCCTTGCTGCCGTTCCCTTGTTTTGCCGGCATGCTCCGCCTGAATTCGTCGGCGCGATAGTCGTTTTACGACATTGTCATCAAATCGCGCGCCGTGGAAGCATTCGCTTTCGCTAAAGGGCGACATTTTTCGGCATTTGGCAGGTTGCGACGTCGGGAAACGGGCGGTCGAGGGCGCGGGGCCTACAGGTGGTTGAAAAGCTTGCGCTTCGGGAGGCAGGGCGATGGAGCGGCGGCGCACGGCTCGATGCCCCGTTTGCGACGCGGTCGGGCGGCCGCGTCGCGTCGGCGGGGGTCGGGCGGGGCGTTCAGCGGTGCATGTCGCCTGCAGGCCAGCCGAGATCCTTGCGCAGATCGTCGGGCATGGCGGCCAGCGCTGCGGCATCGCGCTTCATCCGGCGGCGATCGGCATAGGCCTTCGCAAGACCGTTCATGTGCGACGCGAGGCTGCCTGCGGCAAGCTTCGCCATCGCAGCCAGCGTCGGCGCGGAACGGGCAGTGCGGGTCATCTCGGTATCGCAGCAAACCATGGTCATGGTCTTCATCCTTTCGGGTTCGGCGGCGCCCTGGTCATCCCTTGCTTACAGTTGGAGGGTGGGGGCCGGATTGGACTGTCGCGCTTTCTCATTCATCAATCAAACGAATGTTCCTTATGTTTGTCATTCTGAAACGTGATGTGTTGACCGAGGCGGGTGAGGCCGAGATCGTCGCGCAGGGCGGGGCCGAGCGGGGCCAGCGTGCGGCGGGTCGCCTCGCGGGTGGTCTGGTGGCGGGATTTCGCCATCAGGTTGGCGACAGTGTCGCGCAAGGTCTGGAAGGCTGTCGGTGTCATGGCTGCAATCCTCCTTTTCCGGGTGTGAGAAGAGGATGCGCCCCGATTGACATTCAATCAAACGCAATAGTATCGTCTTCAAGTTCAATTTTGTTGAAGGTCAATCCTCATGACTCTCATGCTGCGCCAGCCGCTCCCCCTCCTCGACAACGACGTTCTCCGGACCTTCGTGGCGATTGCCGAGACCGGCAGTTTCACGACCGCCGCCGACCGGGTGTATCGCACGCCCTCGGCGGTCTCGATGCAGATCAAGAAGCTCGAGGAGCAGCTGAATGTGACGCTCTTCCTGCGCGACGCGCGTTCGGTGACGCTGACCGAGGGCGGCGAGGTGCTGTTGCCCTATGCGCGGCGCATGCTGGCCTTGTCGAACGAGGCGGTGGGACGCTTCCGCATGCCGGAGATGAAGGGGGTCGTGCGGCTGGGCGCGCCCGACGATATCGGCGAACGCTTCATGCCGACGATCCTCAGGCGCTTTGCCGAGCTCTATCCGCTGATCATGGTGGATCTGACGGTCGATACATCGGGCGCGCTGAGACGCCGGCTCGCCGAACAGCGGCTGGACCTGACGCTGGTCAATTGCGCGCCGGGCCAGGTGGTGCATGAGGGCGAGGTGATCCATCAGGAACAACTGGTCTGGGCGGGCGCCAAATGCGGCACGGCGCATTTGCGCGATCCGCTGCCCGTCTCGATCTGGGAGGATGGCTGCTGCTGGCGGGCGGATGCGCTGGCGAGGCTCGACAAGGACAAGCGGCCGTACCGGATCGCCTATCTTTCGGCCCATACGATGGCGCAGCGTGCCGCCGTCATCGCAGATCTCGCTGTGGCACCGCTTCCGCGCAGCTACCTCACCGACGACATGACGGCGCTGGGCTCCAAGCACGGCCTGCCGGAACTGGGATCGTTCGAGGTTCGGCTTTTGACCGGCAAGGAGACGTCGGAGACGATCCGGGCCGTGGCGGACAGCGTGCGGTATGCCTTTTCCGAGATGATCGGCATGGCGGCGTGAGTGGCGGGATCGGTAGCCGGTTAGGGAATTGGCTAAGTAGCGAGTAGCGAATAGCGAATAGCGAATAGCGAATAGCGAATAGGATGCGCATGGGCATGACGGACGACAAGGGGCTGGCGGGACTGAGGCTCGAGGATTTTGCGGGGAAGGCTTACGACAAGCTGCGGTATGGCGACACGGACCGGCAGGGGCATGTCAACAATGCGGTCTTTGCCACCTTCATGGAAACGGGCCGCGTGGAGCTGATCTACAATGCGGAGGATCCGCTGCTCGACGAGGGCTATTCCTTTGTGCTCGCAAAGCTCGACATCGACTATCTAGCCGAAATCTTATGGCCCGGCACGGTAGAGATCGGCACGCGGGTTACGCGGGTCGGGCGATCGTCGGTTGCGATGCAACAGGCGGTGTTTCAGGCAGGCAGGCTGTGCGCGTCGGCCGAGACGGTGGTGGTGCAGTTCGACCAGGCGACGCGGAAGTCGCATGCGTTTTCGGATCAGCAGCGGGCGAAGCTCGAGGGATGGATCCAGGCGCCTTAGGCTGTCAGGAGATGGCGGCGAGATGCGCGGTATCGCCGAGGGAGATCACTGCGCGGCTTTTCCAGAAGGCATTTTCGGCGAGATGGGTGATGCTGCCTGAGGCGACGGGGAAGTTGACCCGGCCGAGGCTTTCGATCGGCATGCCGATCCACCGGGCGATGACGAAGGTCAGCGCGAAGCCGTGGGTGACAATGACGTGGCAGTCGCCGGGGTTGGCGAGGATCGCGTCCATGGCGCGGTAGATGCGGGTGCCGGTCTGGCGACGTGTTTCCGCGCTCTCGATGCCGCCGGTGTCGTCTAGGCCGCCCTCTTCGGGGACCGGCAGGCGGCGACTGTCGAGCCAGGCTTGCGGCTTTCCTTCCGCGACACCATAGCTCATTTCACGCAGGTCCGGCGTCAGGCGGGGCGTCAGCTGCAGCAGGCGGCCGATGATCTCCGCGGTCTGGCTGCAGCGGAGCAGATCCGAGGAAATGAGGCCGGATGCTTGGCCGGCGCAAAGGTCGGCCAGGCGCGCGGCGATGGCGGATGCCTGCCGGCGGCCGAGATCGGTGAGATCAGTGTCGTACCAGCCACCGACCTTTCCTTCGACATGATGGACCGATTGCGGATGGGTGACGACGTAGAGGGTCTTCATGCGGGGCCTCCCGGATCTGGCGGCCCCGCAGTTGGAGGCTCTGTTCAGCCCTGCTTTTCGTAGAGCGCCTGGCTCTCCGCCAAGACCTCGTCCAGCCGGCGGCCCTCCCGGAAATGTGCGAGGTGATCGGGGAAGGCCACGCCTTCGGGGACCTTGGGGCAGATTTCGGCCGCGCGGAGACGCGTTTCGACCGGGATGACGCCGGCCCAGACCGGTGAGTCGACGTCCGCCGGGTCGTCGGAGACACCGCCTGAGCGGATCTTGGCGGAGGCTTCCTCGATGCGCATGCCGATGACCATGGTGCCCTTGGCTTCCTGGGGATCGTTTTCGCGCAGCACGTCCGTGCGGCCGGGATAGAAGCGGTCGACGACGGCCTTCAGGGCTTCCGCCTTCTCTTCCGGGTCATCGATGATATGGGCGGTGCCGAAGCACATGGCGGAGCGGTAGTTGGCGGAGTGGTGGAAGCCGGAGCGGGCGAGCACCAGGCCGTCGAGATGGGCGACGGTCAGGCAGACGGGGATGCCGGCCTTCTGGCTCTTCAGCATGCGGCTGGCGGAGGACCCGTGCCAGAACAGCCAGTCGCCGTCACGCCAGTGGATGGTCGGTGTGCAATAGGGCTGGCCGTCAATGACATAGGCGACATGGCAGAGGAGGGCGGCATCAAGCACGGCATAGACGGCGTCGCGGTCGTATGCCGCGCACTCGTGCAGGCGCTTGGCCCGGTTGCGCGGGGTGACGGGGAAGGTTTCGGGTTCGAGTCTCTCGTTCATGCTTGCCTCCTGACGGCTGATGCGGCAGGGATAGGGCGATCAATTGGTCAGAAGAAGATCCACAATGGCGCTAAAACTCCGAACCAATTCCGACTGGTCGGCCAGTACCCCGATGCTGCCGGCACAAGGGCCGCGGCGGCTGGCGCTCTATCGTTCCCTGCGGGGCCTGATCGAGAGCGGGCAGATGAAGCCCGGCGACAAGCTGCCGACGACGCGGGATATTGCCAAGCGGTTTGGCGTGTCGCGCGGGGCGGCTGTTGCGGCCTATGAGATGCTTGTGGCGGACGGGTTCGCGGAAGCGCGGGTCGGGGCGGGGACCTATGTGGCGGAGGCCGTGCCGCTGGTGCTGGCGGCGCCGGCGGCGTCGACGGTTTCCCCGCTGGTTGTTGAGCAAGAGGCGCGGGCACCGTTGCCCGGGGCGCTCGGATGTTCGACAGCCGACGAGACGTCGCTCCGGATTTTCCGCATGCTGATGAACCGGCACCTGGCCAAACCGTCGGCGCGGCATTTTCATTACAATGATCCAGCGGGCAGCCTCGCGCTCCGGGTGGAGGTGGCGGCTTACCTCAAGGCCGCGCGCGGGGTAGTCTGCGAGCCGGATCAGGTGATCATGACAGCGGGCACGCAGCAGGGTCTCGATCTGGCGGTCCGGGCGCTGCTGAAGCCCGGCGATCCCGTCTGGCTGGAGGATCCGTGTTATGCCGCGGCGCGCGAGCTGTTCGAGGGCACGGGCCTCTCGGTCACGGCCGTTCCGGTCGATGGCGAGGGCATCGATGTAGCGGCGGGCGTCGCGGCGCGGCCGGATGCCAAGGCGGTCTATGTGACGCCGTCGCACCAGTATCCGCTCGGGGTCACGCTCTCCATGGCGCGGCGGCTTGCCCTGATCGACTGGGCGAGGCAAGCGGGCGCCTATATCCTCGAGGACGATTACGACAGCGAATTCCGCTTTGCCGGACCGCCGCTCAGCGCCCTGCAGGGCATGGATGGCGAGGGGCGTGTCATCTATCTCGGGACCTTTTCCAAGACGCTGCTGCCGGGTTTCCGGATAGGCTATCTCGTGGTTCCCAGGCATTTGCGTGAGCGGATGCTGACCATTCGTCGGCTAACCGATCGCTTTCCCTCGACGCTGGCGGAGGATGCGCTGACGGAGTTTCTGCGTGACGGACATTTTTCGGCGCATATCAAGCGGGCGCGCAAGCGGGTCAAGGCGGCGCGGGATGCGCTGGTCGAGGCGTTGCGCGAGGGGCCGTTTGCGATTTCGACGCCGGAGCAGGGGCTGCATCTGGTGGCGGAACTTCCGCCCGGCACTGACGACGTATCTCTGGCGAAACGAGCGAGAGAGACCGGTTTCGGCGCCAAGGCGCTTTCGCCGCTCTATCTTGGCGTGCCTGCGCGGCGCGGTCTGGTGATCGGCTTTTCCGGGTTTCCGCCCGAGGTGATGGCCGACGCCGCGCGGCGGTTTCTGCGTTCGCTTGGGTGACGCTCAACTGCCGCTGACATCAGGCTGTGCCTGGCGTCGTCGCAGTGTGTTCGGCGCCCGCGATCCAGATGTCGAGGAACTGGCCGAGCATGCTCTCGGCGGTCTGGGGCGGGGTGATCCAGCCGGAGATCTCGAAGACGATGACCTCGTGAAACAGGGCCTGGACGCCGCGCGCGAGCACTAGTGCCCGCTCGGCGGACTGTGGTCCTTGCGACGGATTGCGGAAGAGTTCGGCGATCTGATCTTCCAGCGTGCGGCAGAGATCGAGGAAGGCGTCCGTATGGGGGCCGCGGGTGAGGGCGGACTGGCTGAGGTAGAGGCCGGCAAAGGCGTGTTCGCGGCAGAAATAGGAAAGCCAGGGCGAGAGCAGGGCGCTGAGCCGCTCAGCCAGCGGACGGTCGTCTACCCTTGAGATTTCGGATCTTCCGGTTTCGGCCAGCTTTTCGATCTCGGCCAGCCCGAGCGCTGCCAGAAGATTGGCCTTGTCGCCGAAATGGGCAAAGACGCTCGACTTCGCAACCTTTGCGGCGCTTGCGACCTGTTCGATGCTGGTCGGCTCGTAGCCCTGGCGCGCGAAAAGCTCGCGCGCGGCGCCCAGGATCTGGTCTCGGGTCTGGCGGCTGCGGGACTGGCGAAGTTTCATGCGCGATTCCTTTTGGACGAGCCTACGCCAAAATTATCTTGACCGAGGTCAATTTAGCCAACATAAAATGACCACGGTCAAATACATGGAGTTAATGCATGTCCTTCCTGTCACGCGATGCCCAGCCCTCGCGGCTTCTCGTCCTGAACGGCAATCCGGCGCGGGACACGCTGTGCGGCGCCATGGCGGAGCGGATCGCCGCCTCCGCCCGCGAGCAGGGCCAGACTGTTCGGCTGGTGCATCTCGAGAACCTCGATTTCGACGGCAACCTCAAGCAGGGCTACCGAGCCCGCATGGAATGGGAGCCGGATCTCAGGGCCTTTGCGGAGGATCTGACCTGGTGCGACAGGCTGGTGATCGTGCATCCGCTCTGGTGGGGATCGGCGCCGGCGCAACTCAAGGGCCTCTTAGACCGCGTGCTGCTGCCCGGCTTCGGCTTTCAGTACATCGAGGGCAAGTCGCTGCCGAAGCCACTGCTGTCAGGTCGCAAAGCGCGCATAGTGATCACCTCCGATACGCCGACTGTCTTTCTCAAATGGATCTACGGCAATGGCTGGGTGAAGGTGCTGCGCCGGCAGATCCTGGCCTTTTGTGGTTTCAAGGATTTGAAGGTGAAGTATTTCAGCCCGGTGCGCGGGGCAAAGCCGGAGGTGCTGGCGAAGATGGTGGAGGCGGCGCCGGGGATATTGGGGTGAGGGGATTTTCTGATCTCGGTCCAGAGCGACTTCGTTGACTTGGCTTGTAATGCGCCGATATCAAGCTTCATGACTGATCTTTCGACCCAACTGCTCGATGACCTGAGTTTGGATGAGACCGCACGACCGAAGGCCCCGCCGGTGCCCGAGGCAACCGCCATGCACCGTCGCCAAGGCCGACAACTCGCCGCAATCCACAGTCATCACTTAAGGGAAATGGGACAAATCGGCGCGATCCTCGCCCGGATCGAAGCGCGGGACGCTCCGCCTGAGCACCTGAAGCAGCTGGTGCTTTCACTCGATATGGCTGAGAATTTTTCGGCATTCGGATCGCTTTGCGGCCGTGAATGCCACGTGCTCAAGTTTCACCACGACATTGAAAGCGCCGACATGTTTCCGCGGATCGAGGCTGCGGGAGGCGGCCGGTTTCGCGATGTTGTAGCGAAACTCAAGGCGGAGCACGCGGTTGTCCATGAGTTGATTATCCGCCTTTCACGTGCGGCAGACGCATTGGCGGAAGCCCCGTCGGAGGCGAATTTCATTCAGGCCGGCAACACGTTCCGAAAACTGGAAGAGGTCGTGCGCTCCCATTTCGGCTATGAGGAAACCGAATTGGAGGAGGTCATCGGGTATTACCTCGGATCGATCTGACGCTGTCGTTTCGTGAGTCTCTCTTGGCCCTGAAGTGAAGAAAGAATGGCACTTATTACCCTTGCTGTATCCGGCTACCGTTCAATTCGCAGTCTCGTGCTCCCGCTCGAACGGTTGAATGTGGTCACCGGCGCGAACGGGAGCGGGAAGTCGAGCCTTTATCGCTCCCTGCGTCTCCTTGCCGATGTCGCCCAGGGACAAACGATTGCGTCTCTGGCCGCCGAGGGAGGCTTACGGTCGACGATGTGGGCAGGTGGTGCCGGCTATTCGAGCGCGATGCGTTCGGGACGATCACCGATGCAGGGCAATGTCGGGCGCGGCCCAGTCTCGCTTCGCCTCGGATTCGCGTCGGACGACTACGGTTATGCCATCGATCTGGGGCTTCCCATCCCAGGTCCTGGTGCGAGCCGGGAGGAGGGGTCTCTCTTCGGTGACGATCCGGTTGTGAAGGCGGAAGCCGTCTGGGCCGGAGAGAGGTTGTCGCGGCATAATGCCATCGCGCGACGCGGCAATGCATCCGTTCTGGTGCAGGACGGGAGTGGACGCCTGCGGCCCGTCGTGACCGACCTTGCTCCCTTCGAAACCATGATGATGCGCGCGGCTGATCCGACCAACGCGGTTGAGTTGCTCTTTCTGCGTGAGCGGATGAAAGCATGGCGCTTCTACGATCACTTCCGCATTGATCGAGATGCTCCATCGCGGATTCCCCGGATCGGTACGCGCACGGTCGCACTGGCCTCCGATGGTTCCGATCTCGCTCCGGCCATTCAGACCGTGCGTGAGATCGGCAATGGACCAGCCTTCGACGGAGCGATCGAGGACGCCTTTCCGGGATCATCGATTGAGATCGATGTCGCGAATGGCCTGTTTCGCCTGTCCATGCGTCAATGCGGGCTTCACCGCGCTCTTGACGCCTCAGAACTGTCGGACGGGACGTTGCGGTATATTGCGCTCGCCACGGCGCTCCACACACCGCGCCCACCGGAGTTGATGGTGCTGAACGAGCCTGAAGGCAGTCTGCATCCAAGCTTGCTTGAACCGCTGGCCCGCATGATCGCAGCGGCAAGCGAGCGCAGCCAGCTGATCGTCGTCAGCCATGCCAAAGCACTCGTCGAGGCGCTCGCCAATCATGGCGCGCATATGCTGGCCTTGGAGAAGGAGAATGGCGAAACGATCGTCCAGAACATCGATATTCCGGCATGGGAATGGCCGGAACGTTGAACCGCATGCCGAGCTGGCTTCGGAAACGATAACCGGATGTCGCGGAGCTCCAAAGTGATCGCGCTCTGGTCCCATACCGTACTCACACCCCGTAATACAGATAGATCGCGTAGCATGTGACGAAGCCGACGATGATGTTCATCGGCAGGCCGATCTTGACGAAGTCGCTGAAGCGGTAGTTGCCGGCGCCGTAGACCAGAGTGTTGGTCTGGTAGCCGATCGGGGTCGCAAAGCTGGCGCTGGCGCCGAACATGACGGCGACGACCAGAGCGCGGGGTTCGATGCCGAGCTGTTGGCCGAGGCCGATGACGATCGGGGTGAGGATGACGGCGACGGCGTTATTGGTGACGCATTCGGTCAGCGTCGAGGACAGCGCGTAGACGAGGAGCAGGACCACGAAGGGCGAGACGGTCGACATCAGCGGCATGGCGGTGTCGACGACAAGGGTGACGGCACCGGTCTCCTGCAGGCCCTGGCCGACGACCAGCATGGAGAAGATGAGGATCAGGATGCCGCCCTCGATCGAGCCCCAGGCTTCGTCGGCGTCGATGCAGCGCAGGATGAGGATGGCGGGAACGGCGATCATGGCGAGGATGCCGATGTCCATGACGTTGAGGGCCGCGAGAACGACCACGAGGCCAAGCGCGAGCAATGCCAGGGGCGCTTTGGTCGGGCGGAAGGCGCGGGCGGTCGAGCGGGTGACGGAGACGAGCTCGCTTTCATGCGAGAGCTCGTCGAACGCCTCCGGCGTGCCTTCGAGGAGGAGCTTGTCCGCCGGGCGCAGACGGACATTGCCCAGATCCGGGCCGGGCACGTGTTTGTGCCTGTGGGCGCCAAGGATGCGCACGCCGAAGCGACGGCCGAGCGAGAGGCTGGAGAGGCGGATCCCGTGCGAGAAACGTCCAGGTGCCACGACGGCTTCGACGATCGAGCGTTCCCCTTCTCCTGACGTACCCCGGCGCTGGCCGACCCGCAGGCCATCAAGATTGTTCAGGGTGAGCAGGTCGGCAGATTTGGCGAGCACGATCAGGCTGTCGCCCTTCTTCAGGATCAGCGCGTTGACGTCCTTGCGTATCATTTCGCCATTCGAGCGGATGCCGGTGATGCGCAGACCCGGCTGCTTGAATTCGGCGATTTCCCCGACCGGCTTTTCGGTGAAGGGACCATCGGCAAGCACGGTGAGTTCCGACAGATATTCGGCATCGTTCTGGTTATCGAGTTCGCCGCCCTCGTCGCGCCGATCCGGGAGCAGGAACTTGCCGAGCACGAGCATGGTGAGGATGCCGGTGGCGGCAGTCGCGAGGCCGACCGGCGTGATCTCGAAGAGGGAGAAGGGTTCGAGACCCTGGCCGCGTGCAACACCATCGACCAGCAGGCTGGTGGAAGTGCCGATCAGGGTCAGCGTGCCACCGAGAATGGCGGCATAGGAGACGGGAATGAGAAGCCGGGTGGAGGCAATGTCAAGCGCTGCGGCGAGCCGGATCACGATCGGAATCAGCACGAGCACCACGGGCGTGTTGTTCATGAAGGCGGAGGCGATGAGCGCCGTCAGCAGGAAGACGCCGAGAGCTAACCTCGGATAGGTCTTGGAGCGCTCCAGTACGAGGCCCGCCACGCGTTCGAGGACGCCGGTCCGGACAAGGGCACCTGTCAGTACGAACATGGCGGCGATCGTCAGGGGGGCGGAATTGGAGAAGACGGCCATCGCCTTGTCGGTCGGCACGAAGCCGAGCACGATGAAGAGGGCGGCACCGGCGGAGGCTGTGACCTCGGCCGGGTATTCCTCCCAGACGAACAACGCAAACAATAAGACGACCAGCCCCAGTGCAACCTGTGCCTGGTAGTCTGCGAAGAACTCTACGAACATATATGGTTGCCCCATGATACCGACCACGTTGAACGCGCCACACGGGAACAAGCTCCCTTGACGGGACAAAGAATCCGTCGGGGCAATTTTTGTAGATGGTATGCCGGCCGCAGTCGATGGTGGCGGTTACTCCCGCGACCGCCGCCGTCTCCGCCCGCCACCTTCGCCATCCCCCTCCGACAACACCTTCCGCTCCGGCAGCGCCACGGCCGCCGAGAGTTTCGGGAACGGATCGACCTTGTTCGGCAGGGCCATGGCGTCGATGAAGAGCTGCTGGAAATGAGGTTCCAGCGCCGTCTCGATCTTTTCGATGCGGGTGACGGTTTCCTCGATTTCGCGGCGGTAGTCGCGGTTGAGGAGCGCCATCAGGGCGCCGGTGCCGGCGGCGTTGCCGACGGCCTTGACTTCAGAGAGCTCGCAATCGGGGATGAGGCCCAAGACCATCGCGTATTTCGGGTCGATGAAGGAGCCGAAGGCGCCGGCGAAGCGGATGGTGTCGACGGTGTCGATGCCGAGCTTTTCCATCAGCAGCTTGATGCCGGCGTAGAGGGCGGCCTTGGCGAGCTGAATGGCGCGCACGTCGTTTTGCGTCACCGTGATCTTCTGGGCGCCGTCATGCAGCAGGTAGGAGAAGGTGCGGCCGTTTTCGAGGATGCGGTGGCTTTTTTCCGCCATGCCGCCATCGACGACGCCGTCGGTGGAGATGACGCCGGAGAGATACATTTCGGCGACAACCTCGATGATGGCCGAGCCGCAAATGCCTGTGATGCCTGTCTTTTCCGCGGCCTCGACGAAGCCTTCCTCATCCGACCACTGCTCGACGCCGATGACCTTGAAGCGGGGTTCGAGCGTTTGCGCGTCGATGCGGACACGTTCGATGGCGCCGGGGGCGGCGCGCTGGCCGCAGGAGATTTCGGCGCCTTCGAAGGCGGGGCCAGTCGGTGAGGAGGCGGCAACCGTGCGTTCGCGGTTACCGAGTACGATCTCGGCATTGGTGCCGACATCGACGAGCAGCATCATCTTGTCCTGGCGATGCGGGCCTTCCGAGAGCGTGGCGCCGGCGGCATCCGCGCCGACATGGCCGGCAATGCAGGGCAGGCAGTAGATGCGGGCGCCATGATTGATGGCGAGATCGATTTCGCGCGACCAGGTGTGGATCGCGCCGGAGACGGCGAGCGCAAAGGGCGCTTGGCCGAGCTCGGTCGGGTCGATGCCGAGGAAGAGGTGGTGCATGATCGGATTGGCGACGAAAACGGCATCGAGGATGTCGTTGGGGTCGATACCGGCCTCGGCGGCGACCTTGACGGTCAGCTCGTTAATCGCATGGCGGACAGCCCTGGTCATGGCCTCGCGTCCGTCAGGATTCATCATCACATAGGAGACGCGGCTCATCAGATCTTCGCCGAAGCGGATCTGCGGGTTGGACAGGCCTGAGGAGGCGATGACGCGGCCCGAGAGCAGCGAGACGAGATGCATGGCGATCGTCGTCGAGCCGATGTCGCAGGCGATGCCATAGGCCTCGTTGTGCAGGCCGGGCCAGAGCGCGATCATGTTCGGGCGCGAGGTTTCGAGATCGCGGTGGATGGCGGCGGTGACGCCCCAATTGCCCTTGCGCAGCGTCTTCTGGACCTCCGGCAGGAGATGCTGGGCAACCAGGATGTTCTTGAGGCCCCAGTCCTTTTCCAGCATGACGTTCAGCCGGTCGAGATCGCCCAGCGGCTTGTGCATGTCGGGTTCGTCGACCTCGACGTAACACAGCTGGATCGCCGGATTGCGCGGGAATGTGCGGTCGGTCGCGGCCTTGCGGATGACCTGGGCATTGACGACGGTGTCCGGCGGCACGTCGACCACGAGATCGCCGAGGATCTGGGCCGAGCAGGAGAGGCGCCGGCCTTCCGGAATGGTGCGGACTTCGGCGTAACGCTTTTCCTTCGGCCCGACGGGCGAGATGTGGTCGTTGGAGGAGGTAATGCCGTGTTTGGCGAACTGGCCTTCCTGGACCTCGATCTGGCAACGCCCGCAGGTGGCGCGTCCGCCGCAGACGCTTTCGACATAAACGCCGAGCGTACGGGCGGCCTCCAGCACGGAGGTGCCGACGGGGAAACGGCCACGCTTGCCGGAGGGCATGAAGAGGACGAGGGGATCAGCGGTCTCGGTCATCAGGGTCTTTCGAAATCTGGGGTATTCCCCGGGGCATGCCTGTCTGCTTCGGCCTTACTTGGCCACCGTCTTTTCGAGCGCTTCGCGGATCAGGCGGGTATAGGGAATACCCCTTTCCTGAGCCTTTGCCTTGATCGCCGAAAGCAGGGCTTCCGGCAGTCTCATGTTCAGTTGTGCGGACTTCTTCTCGAACTCGAACTGGACGGGTTTGAAGCCGGACAGGTCGTATTCGGAAAGGTCTGCTTTCTCGACGAAGGCTTCGGCCTCCGCGTCGGAATGCAGGACCGGCATCTGCTTGCCCTTACCGTTGCTCATAGCGCCTGATCTCCCGTTCGTGCATGTAACGTGCGCTAATCGGTCGGATGAGAATTCCGAGCTCGCTTTCGCGCAAGGTGAAGACAACGAAGACGTATCTGCCTTCCGCAGTGGTTCCGATGGCGCGCTTCCGGTCTTCTCCGACAGTCGGGTCGGGGTGGACGGAAGGCGTTCTCATGAACACCTGCTCGATTTCCGGTTTCGTCAGGCCGTGCCTCGCACATTTCGGCCAATTGCCGCTGTCCCAATCAAAGCCGGAAATCGATCGCTTCATCTCTCCATACTACACGTTTGTATAGGCAAATGTAAAACGGCAGGATCTAGTTGTTACTCCGTCGGCGCACCGCCCCCGACGCGAGCGGCACGGCCACCGCGGCGGCCACCGCCGGTCGAGGCTGAGGCAGGGGCGGCAGCAGGGGCTGAGCCTGCTTCGGCCGGCTTGTAGTCGCGATAGGTCTTGATCCAGTTGTAGCAGTTCTCGTCGGTGCCATTGAGCACGTTGGCGGCGCGGACGGCTTCCATTTCCTGCGGGCGGCAGGGGTTCATGATCGCGGATGTCATGCCGGCGCCGATGACCATGGGGATGAAGCCGGCATTGATGCCGTGGCGATGGGGCAGGCCGAAGGAGATGTTGGAAAGGCCGCAGGTGGTGTTGACCTTCAGCTCTTCGCGCAACCGCCGGATGAGGGCGAAGACCTGCAGGCCGGCCGAGCCGATGGCGCCGATCGGCATGACGAGCGGGTCGACGACGATGTCATGCGGCTTGATGCCGTAATCCATGGCGCGCTCGACGATCTTCTTGGCGACGGCGAAGCGCACGTCCGGATCCTGGGAGATGCCGGTCTCGTCGTTGGAGATGGCGACGACCGGGACGTTATACTTGGCGCAGAGCGGCAGGATGGCTTCGAGCTTTTCTTCCTCGCCGGTGACCGAATTGACCAGCGGACGGCCCTTGGCGATCTTCAGCGCTGCCTCGATGGCGGCGGTGACGGATGAGTCGATCGACAGGGGCACGTCGACTAGGCCCTGGACGATTTCCATGGTCTTGACCAGAAGGGCCGGTTCGGTCTCGTTTGGGTTGACCGAGGTGACGCCGGCATTGACGTCGAGCATGGTGGCGCCGGCAGCGACCTGTTCCAGCGCGTCCTTGATGACCGTGTCGAAATTGCCCTCAATCATCTCGGCCGCGAGCTTCTTGCGACCCGTCGGGTTGATGCGCTCGCCGATCACGCAGAAGGGCTGGTCGAAACCGATGATGATTTCCTTGGTGGCGGATGCGACGATGGTGCGGGTCAATTTCAGTCCTCCGGTCGGTGCCGGCTCTCGCACGGCGGGAATGGGATGTGCCGGCAGGTGCCGGAAAAAGCAATGGGCCGTTAGTGGGTTTGCGGATGGGCGGCGCGGCCGGCCATTTCCTGCTGGTCCTGGACGGGGTCTTCGCCGATCTCCTGCATGCGCTGGGCAGCGATATCGTCCGCGCGGGCATGCTCGCGCTTCCAGGGTTGGCGGCCCTTCAGGATGCCGGATTCATGCACGATTTCGGCGACATATTCCTCCTGGCGATAGGCCATGACATGCACGCCGGAGACGCCCTCGATCTCCTTCACCTCGTTGATGATGTCGATGCAGAGCTGCTTGCCTTCCTTCTTCTGGTCCTGAGCGCCCTCGAGGCGGGCGATCACATGGTCCGGAATGTGGATACCGGGCACGTTGGAGCGGATCCACTTGGCGGTCTTGGCGGACGCCAGCGGTCCGACGCCAACGAGGATGTAGCATTTTTCGTGGAAGCCGAGGTCGCGGACCTTGTTCATGTAGTCGCGGAACATCGGCACGTCGAAGCAGTACTGGCTCTGGACGAACTGGGCACCGGCCTCGATCTTCTTGCCGAGACGATAGGGGCGGAAATCGTAAGGCGGGGCGAAGGGGTTGATGGCGGCGCCGAGGAAGACCTTGGGCGGGGTGGTCAGCTTGCGGCCGGAGAGGAATTTTGCCTCGTCGCGCATGGTTCGGACAGTTTCCAGGAGCGACATGCAGTCGAGGTCGAAGACGGGCTTGGCGCCCGGCTGGTCGCCGGCCTGCACGCCGTCGCCGGTCAGGCACATGATGTTGGCGACGCCCATGGCGGCGGCCCCCAACACGTCGCCCTGGATCGCGATGCGGTTCTTGTCGCGGCAGGCGATCTGCATGATCGGGGCGTAACCCATGCGGGTCAGAAGTGCGCAAATGCCGACCGAGGACATGTGGCAGTTGGCGCCAGAGGCATCGACCGCGTTGATGCCGTCGACCCAGCCGTCGAATATCTTGGCGCGTTCATAGACATCTTCCGGGTCGGCGCTGTCGGGCGGGTTGAGTTCGGCCGTGACGGCGAACTCACCACGGCGGAGCACGCGCTCCAGGCGACCGAGGGAGGAATGGCCGGGCAGGGGATCGAGCGGCAGATGCGGGCCCAGCGGGTTTTCGTCGATATGGGCCATGGATCAGGCTTCCTTTGCCGTGTTCTTTTCCCGCTCGGCGGCGGCTTCTGCCGTGACCCGCAGCCAGGAGGATGTCTCGCGCAGTGACTGGTTGACCGGCTTCTGCACCTTCAGGATCGCGTCGCCGGCGACCATGTTGCGCGAACCGTTCCAGGCCTGGACCCAGACGCAGGGCATGTCGGGCTCGACTTCGCAATTGCCATTGGCGCGCACGCCGCCGCAGGGGCCGTTGCGCAGCTGCTTCGGACAGTTCATCGGGCAAGACATGCCGGTGGAGGACAGCACACACTGGCCGCACATGCGACAGTCGAAGAGGAGGCCCTTCACATTGCGTTCGACAAAGGTGACAGGGGTTTCAACGCGGTTATAGCCGAGCGCCTTCCAGACCGGATGGAGGAAGAGGAAGGCGCTGGCGAAGTTACGATAGACCCATTCCAGCAGGCGAGAATTGCGCACGGCCCAGAGGCGGATCGTATAGGAGCGGCGGGCGCGGCGATTGGGCGAGACGCCGGCTGGCGTAAATGCGCCGGTCTTTGCCTTGGCTGCCGGGGCGGCATTGCCTTTTTTCGGCGGGCCGGGATCGACGAGTTTGGGTTCACCCATTGTCGCGGCCTCCGGCATGAACGAGGGCGACGAGGCGGGCCTTGTCGTAGGCTGCCTCGATTTCGGCTGCGGCCGCTTCGGCTTCGGCTTCCATGTCGTCACCGACCGGGACCGGATCGGCCTTTCTCCAGTCGGCGAGATAGGCGTCGGTTTCAGCCGCGCCAGAGCGCATCGCCGCCATGTCGATGGCCTCGGTGAAGCGCAAGGAGAGTTCGCGCTTGGCCGATTTGCGACCCTGCTTGATGATCACTTGCGCCGGAATATCGCGCCAGAAAACGACGATCTTGTCTGCCATGCCACTCACTCCCTTTGACGCCAGAATGCACGGGGGGCATTCGCCGGACTGCGCTTTTCACGACGTCGCTCGTCGCCAAAAACGACTCTCGTCTGTCTCTCCCAGTTTTTACCAGATTCGGCGGGTGATGCCGCACCAGATCCAGGACCAGAGCGTGGGAGGGAAACGGAGGGCGGACGGGCCTTGCGGGACCTGCGGAGACAGGCGGGCCTCGAGCGCATCTTCCACCGAGCGCCGGGTGATTTCGAGGGCGGAAATCGTCAGCAGCAGCGGATAGGTCGAGATGAAGTCGGTGCGCTCGGGCCGGGTGCGGACTTCGTAGAGCGTGCCGCCGGTATCGGTGCCGGCATCGACGAGATGGAGAGTGGCGCCGAAGTTTCGGGCGTCGTTTTCGCGCAATGACCAGTAGCCGCCCATCTGGCCGCGGTAATTCGGGTTGATGCCGGCATGCAGGTTGATCACGGAGCATGGCATGGCCGCGAGCTGGCGCGCCGACATGAGACGGGTCGAGACGAGCAGGATCGCACCGGGTTGGATCTGGTCGACGAGGTCCCTGGTTTCCGCTGCGTTGATCGAGGTCACCGGGTGAATGGGAACTGTCTCCGGCAGGGCTCTATCAAGGTCGTGTGCTGCGAGCAGTTGACCGACGCGGCGGTCGGAGAGGCGGCGCAAGACGCGGGCGGCTATCATGGTGCCGAGTTGGCCAAGGGCTTCGACCCAGCCGAGTTTTTTCGCTCTGCGGCGCGTGATCTCGCCCTTGCCTTCGGGATTTTCCAGGACGATGTGGACATCGAGGCCGCTTTTGGCGAGGTGCTGGACGACGATTGTCGGATTGAGGCCGCCGGCGGTCATGACGACCACCGTGCGGCTTGAGAATTCAGGTGCGGTTCCCGGCATCAGACGACGAGCGCGACAACGGCGAGGGCGGTGTAGACGACGAAACCGGCGACTGCGAGCGAGAGCAGACCGATCAGGCAGCCGACGACGACGCCGAGGCCGTCGCGCTGGGAATGGGCGAAACCGAGCAGGGCGAGTGCGAAGGCCGGCGGCCAGTTGCCGAGCGGGATCGGCAGGAAGACCACGATGGCGAGGATCAGGGCGAAGAGACCTATCACGCGTTCTGCGAAGCGGCTTTCGAAGAGCCAGAAACGCGGGATCACCAGCTTTTCTGCCCAGCGCATCCAGGGAACCAGGCGCTTGACGATGGCCTCGAAGGTCTGCGGCTCTACGCCATAATCGCTGACGATACGGGGGAAGTAGACGCGACCACCCGCAGAAGCCATCATCTGCCAGGCGACGAAGATCAGCGGCAGACCGAGAATGAAGGTGGCACCGGGCGGCATGGGCACAAGATTGGGAAGGGCGAATACCAGAAGGAAAGCACCGAAGGACCGGTCCTGCAAGGCGATCGCGATGTCGCGGATGGTCACCTTGCGATCGGTGGTTCGGGCGAGCCGGACCAGAAGATCCGATAGGTTTTCGGGATGATGATGTTCACGCGCGGTGACGAGACCCGCCACCCATGTTTCCGCCCTGTCGGTCATTCCTGATTCTCTTGGTTTTTGTTGACCTGCCCCCACGTTTGCACGGGGATATTACAGGGGGATTAAGAGTCCATTGGAGAGCAGGCCACGCTTTCGGGAATGGTGAAGGGAGGGTGAAGAATGGGTGGATCACCATGGAACCGAGTTAATTCGTTGCCTTGATTTCTCCGCACGCACTTGTCACCTAGATCGTCTTGTTTCGATCAAACGGGGAATCAGGATGACTGTCTCTTTTCAACGCTCTGCAGGTGTCGTGGCCATGCTCTTGGCGGTGACGCTTGGCCTTTCCTCTTGCGGCAACACGATCCGCGGGATTGGCAACGATCTCGGCAATGCCGTGGACGCGACGCAGGATGCGGGCCGCAGCGTCGCAAACTCGGTCAACTGAGGCGGCTCATTCCGAACCGTCCAGGGATCAGGCGGCCGGGGCGTGGGCACGCGCGGCGGCGACCAACTCCGGCTGAAGGTCGCCATAGCCGGTGAAGCGGTATTCGTAATCGAGCTTCAGATAGTCGGCCGCCCATTTTGCCTTGGCCTGGAGCTCGGCGTCTTCCGTCTGGGCGAGATAGACGATCTTCGTATAGTTGCCGAAGACCATGTCGCGCAATTCGGGATGGCGGTCGAGCTTCAAGGGTTCGATGACGAAGGCCTCGAACTGGCGGGTTATCAGGTCGGTCAGATAGAAAGCCGTGAATTCCGTCTCGCATTCGGCGAGGAATTTCTCCGTGCCGGAAAAGAAGGCATAGCAATGGGGGCCCGAGAGCCGCTCGATGCCTTCCTCGCGACAGATCTTGTCGACTTCACCCTGCGTGCCGCATTCCGCATAGCCGATGAAGATGTTCTCATGCCCCGAGGCGCGGGCTTCCGCGATCTTTTCGCGCAGCGCCGGTGCGATGCGGTCTGGCCAGACATGCCAGATGGCCGGCAGGCATTCCAGCGTCAGATGATCGAGCCCGTTGAGGGCTTTCACGGCCAGAACCTCACGCGCGATCGCACCGCATGCGATCACGTGAACCTTTTCCGATTTCGCGCGTTGTTCCATCGCAATCCACTCGTTACCAGACAGAAGGTACATTCACATGATGGCGAAAAAACTGACAGTCGGCGCAGCCCTCGTTCTCACCGTCTTCGCACTGTCGTCTTGCGGCAATACGATCCGCGGCGTTGGCCAGGATGCCGCCAATACCGTCGACGCGACGCAGAACGCTGCGAACAACGTCGACTCCGCCGCCTCTCGCTAATTGCAATCGCGCGGGGGACACCGCTCTGAGCGCAGCTATATCAGGAGAGGGAGCATGACGCTCACGACCATCGCAAAGGCCAGTGCCATCTATATGCTGGCGGCCATCCTGTATGCCGGAGGGCATGTTGCCTGGCAAACCATGGCAACGTCCCCTCAGGGCGAGTTCTACGCTGAAGCCGGCCTCTAAAGGGCCGGCTTCGCCGTTTTCAGCGTCATTTTGGCTCAGGCACGGGCGCCCATGCTGTTGTGCTTGCGGCTGATGAATTCCTTGGCCGTTTCCACGGCGACGGCTGCATCGCGACAATAGGCATCCGCACCCACAGCCTTGCCGAATTCCTCGTTGAGCGGTGCACCGCCAACCAGCACGACGTAATCGTCGCGAATGCCCTTTTCCTTCATCGTGTCGATGACGACCTTCATGTAGGGCATGGTGGTGGTGAGCAGCGCCGACATGCCGAGGATATCCGGCTTTTCGCGTTCGAGCGCTTCCAGATAGTTTTCGACCGGATTGTTGATGCCGAGATCGATGACATCGAAGCCAGCGCCTTCCATCATCATGCCGACGAGGTTCTTGCCGATGTCATGAATGTCGCCCTTCACTGTGCCGATGACCATCTTGCCCTGCTTCGGCGCGCCGGTTGCGGCGAGCAGCGGACGCAGGATCGTCATGCCGGCCTTCATGGCATTGGCAGAGAGCAGGACTTCGGGCACGAAAAGAATGCCGTCGCGGAAATCGACGCCGACAATGCGCATGCCTTCGACAAGCGCCTGGGTCAGGACGTCATAGGGCGCCCAGCCACGCTCGAGCAGGATGTTGGTCGCTTCCTCGATCTCCTCCTTCAGGCCGTCATAGAGGTCATCATGCATCTGCTGCACGAGCTCTTCATCGGAGAGTTCGGAAAGAATGATGTCATCATCGGCCATGGTGGTGTTTCCCGCTTCTTTTTCAACGCGATTCCGGTCGCGCCGGGCAAGAGACTGCCCGATCGAAAGTTAAACCTCAAGTTCGTGAAAAACTCTTTTCGATTACGACGCCGCGGCAGTGAAAAGCGACGGTGTGAGACTAGCCGTCGGAAATACGATGTCTGTGAGACGCAAGTCGTTGGCGCATAAAGGATGGTTTCACATGCGGATTGGAATAGCATAATGGAGGAGAGAAGCAGCGCGGATGAGCGCTCGAGCGAGGAAGCAGACATGGATGAGATCATCGAAGAAGCGGGTGCCGGACGTCGTTCTCGCGGCGAGGGACGCGGAGCTGCGGCGCGCCGTGCATCGCGGAGCGGCGGTGGCGCCGGTCCGGCCATGCCCTATATCAGCCGGAAGATCCAGCCTTACAACGTGCTCGACGAAGAAGGCCTGCAGCTGATCGAGCGCAATGCCGACACCGTGCTGGAGGAAATCGGGATCGAATTCCGCGACGACGCCGAGGCGCTTGAACTCTGGAAAGAGGCTGGCGCAGACGTGAAGGGCCAGCGGGTGCATTTTCCCAAGGGTCTCTGCCGAGAGCTCCTGAAGACGGCACCTTCTGAATTCACCTGGCATGCGCGCAATCCCGAGCGCAGCGTGCGCATCGGCGGCAATGCCACCGTGTTTGCCCCGGTTTACGGCCCACCCTTCGTGCGCGACCTCGACGGTAACAGGCGTTACGCGACGATCGAGGATTTCCGCAATTTCGTGAAGCTCGCCTATATGGCGCCGTCGATGCATTCGTCGGGTGGCACGGTCTGCGAGCCGGTCGACATTCCGGTCAACAAGCGCCATCTCGACATGGTCTACAGCCATATCAAATATTCCGACAAGCCATTCATGGGCTCGGTCACGGCACCGGAACGTGCTGAAGATTCAATTGCCATGGCGAAACTGGTTTTCGGCGACGACTTCGTCGAAAACAATTGCGTCATGCTGAATCTGATCAACGCCAACTCGCCTATGGTCTTCGACGAGACCATGCTCGGGGCGTCGAAGGTCTATGCGCGTCACGGCCAGGCATCCGTTGTTTCGCCCTTCATCCTGTCCGGCGCGATGAGCCCGGTCACGGTCGCGGGCACGCTGACGCAGATCCTCGCCGAAGTCTTGGCGGGTGCTTCGTTCACCCAGCTGATCCGCAAGGGCGCCCCGGTGCTGTTCGGCACATTTGCCGCCTCGATCTCGATGCAGTCGGGTGCGCCGACCTTCGGCACGCCGGAACCGGCCCTCGTTTCCTACGGTGCCGCCCAGCTGGCGCGGCGCATGGGTCTGCCGTTCCGTACTGGTGGATCGCTCTGTGCGTCCAAGGTTCCGGACGCGCAGGCGGCTCATGAGAGCGCCAATACGCTCAACATGACGCTGCTTGCCGGTGCCAACTTCGTGCTGCATGCGGCGGGCTGGCTCGAGGGCGGTCTGGCTGCCTGCTACGAGAAGTTCATGATCGACCAGGACCAGCTCGGCATGATGCAGAAGATGGCACAGGGCGTCGACCTCACCGAAAGCGGGCAGGCGATGGATGCGATCCGGGAAGTGGGGCCTGGTGCACATTATCTCGGTTGCGCGCATACGCAGGCGAACTTCCAGTCGGCCTTTTACCGGTCTGCGCTGGCTGACAACAACTCGTTCGAGCAGTGGGAAATCGAGGGGCGGAAGCGCATCGAGGACCGGGCCAATGCGCTCTGCCGGTCATGGCTGGACAGTTACGAGGCGCCGCCGCTCGATCCTGCCATTGACGAGGCGCTGCTGTCCTTCATCGCTGGCCGCAAGGATTCGATGCCTGACGCCTTCACTTGAAAGGGTCCCGTTGCCAGGGAGCAAGGCGGAGCCAACAAGGTCGCCGACATGATCCAGGAGGAGGTCTGGCGACCCCATTACAAGATCGAGGGGCCGCGATGAGCGGCCCTTCGGGCATTTTGACCGCTCTTGACACGCGGCTCGGTGCGTTCGGGCTTTCGTGCCGAGGTGCGTTGCGTTTCGAGGACGGGGAGACAGCACCATTCACCGCCGATGGTCTGCCGGCATCCGCCGTCGTGCTCGTTGGTGTCACGGGCGGCGTGATGTGGCCTGTCTTCAGTGCCTGGCGCGACACGCAGGCAGACGGTGGTGGATCCGAGCCGCTGGATCGCTGGTCGAAACTCGCGATCGATGCGGTGGCAGAGGAATTCGGGGCTTCGGCCTGTTATCCGTCAGAGCCGCCTTACCGTCCGTTTCAGTCCTGGGCGATGCAGGCGGAAGGCTTGAAGGCGTCGCCGCTCGGCATCTTGATCCATCCCCATTTCGGCCTTTGGCACAGCTATCGCGGGGCGCTGCTGTTTCGAGAGTGGCGCGATGAGATCGGAATGGTGAAGACTGCCGGAGAGCATCCGTGCGATCGTTGTTTCGACAAGCCCTGCCTGTCGGCGTGTCCCGTCGCTGCCATCTCCGCAAACGGCTTTGATGTCGCGCGCTGTCGGGGTCACCTCGCCACGCCGGTGGGGCAGGGTGGCTGCATGGTTTCAGGTTGTCTGGCGCGCAATGCCTGTCCCGTCGGGGTCGAGTATCGCTATCCGGAGGCGCAGCTGCATTTTCACATGCAGGCGCTGACGCTGCCTGCCTGAAATCCTTGTGCGTGCCTTCACAAAGCCGGGAATCATGGCCAAGGGACAGGGCCACCGAAAGGGCGCTGCGTGCGAAAGTATCTTACCATCCTCGGCTTCCTTGCCTCACTCTTCCTGCCGTCGCTGGCGCATGCCGCATGCGAGGAGATGCGCGACGGGGCAGCCAGCTATCTCGCCTGCCGCTTCGATCCTGGTCGGGAGGATATCCGGCTGCATCTCGGCGGACCGGAAGGACAGCCCTATGGCGGCTTCGTGACGCTCCGGCAGCAACTCTGGGCCGAGCGGCGCGTGCTGCTTTTCGCCATGAACGCCGGAATGTATCACGACGATCTCTCGCCGGTCGGCTACTTTGCCGAATATGGAAAGGCGCTGAAGCCGGCCGTGACCGGCGGTGGCTGGGGCAATTTTCATCTCCTGCCGAATGGGGTCTTCGTCATTCAGGATGGCATAGCCGGGGTGATGGAGACGAAAGCCTTTGTCGCCAGTGGTTTGGTGCCGGATTTCGGCACGCAGTCCGGGCCGATGCTGGTCATCGACGGCAAGCTGCATCCACGTTTTCTGGCCGATAGCGACAGTTTCAAGATCCGCAACGGCGTCGGCGTGGATGCCGAGGGCCGGGTGCATATGGTCGTGTCGCGGGTGCCGGTGCGGTTCTACGACTTTGCAGCCTTCTTCCGCGACCGGCTGGGTTGCGACAATGCGCTTTATCTCGACGGCACTATTTCGAGCGTCTTCATCGCCGAGAGCAACCGAATGGACCGGCTCTTCCCGATGGGACCGATCCTTTCGGTCAGCATGCCCATCTCTCAGTGAGGATCAGACGGCCGCCTTCGGATAGGCGCGTTCGAGACCGCCGGACTGGGAGAGGCCGGAGCGGAAGGCGGCGAAGGCCGGATGCTGGCTTGATCGGGAGACTTCCATCAGGCGGATCTGCAGGCGGGTTGGCGCATGGTTGCCGATCCATTCGCCGTTGCGCTCGAGCTTCAGCGAATTGAGAAAACGGCTTTCGGAGGCGATGTCGAGATAGAGGCTGAGGCCTTCAAGCAGCGCGTCGTCCTGGGCGGGATTTTCGAAGATGAGCTTCAGGAAGGCCTGGTCCGGCTCCTGCATCGAGGCGATCTTGGCGGCGACAGTGTCGCGATCCGGAAAGACTGACATGGGCATACTCCTCACATGGTCAGGGCTCTCGGAAACGGGATAGCCCGCATCCATTAGGATAAACTACACCACGCCAAGTTTGCCCGAGGCTTGCCGCGCGGCCGGACGGCTACCTTACTCGTGGCGAAGCGCGTCGATGGGATTCATCTGGGCGGCGCGGCGGGCCGGGAAATAACCGAAGACCATGCCGATGGCGGCCGAAAAGGCGAAGGCGAGGAGGATGATCGAGGGGCTCGCGACGAAGGGGACCGACAACAAGGAGACCGCGAAATAGGCGATGGCGAGTCCGAGCGCGATGCCGACCACACCGCCAAAGACGGAGAGCGTGACGGCTTCGACCAGGAACTGCATCAGGACCTGTCGCTCGACGGCGCCGATCGCCAGCCGGATTCCGATCTCCCGGGTGCGCTCGGTGACCGAGACCAACATGATGTTCATGATGCCGATGCCGCCGACGAGCAGCGAGACGGCGGCGACTGCGCCGAGCAGGCCGGTCATCAGGGTGGTCGTCCCGGTCAGTGTGGCGGCCATCTGGGTCATGTCGTTGACGGTGAAGTCGTCGTCACGACCCGAGACGATCTTGCGGCGCTCGCGCAACAGGCGCTCGACATCGGCCTGGACCTTGGCGGTGGAAACGCCGTCCTGCGCCGAGAGCATCATGCTCGACACATCCGTCGAGCCACCGATACGGCGCTGGAAGACCTTGAGCGGCATCATCACGACATCGTCCTGGTCGCTGCCCATGCCGCTCTGACCCTTCTTCGCCAGGATGCCGATCACCTGGCAGGCGACACTGCCGACCCTGATCGTCTGGTCGAGGGCCGGGGTGGAACCGAAGAGCTTGGAACGGACGGTCTCACCGACGATGCAAACGGCCTGGCCGCCGCGTTCTTCGGAGGCGAGGAAGGTGCGGCCGGAGGCGAGTTCCCAGTTCTGTGCGACGAGATAGTCGTCGCCCGATCCGACGATCGTCGTCTGGCGACTCTGGCCGCCGGCTATGACCGTCTGGCTGGACTGGTTGATGGCGGCGACGGCACGCAGGCCCGGGACCTGGTCGCGGATCGCCTCGATGTCGCGAATGGTGAACTTCTTCGCGTCGGTACCGGCACGTCCGGGACCGAACTGGCCGGGGCGGACAAAGAGGAGATTGGTGCCGAGCTTGGAGATCTCGCTTGTCACCTGGGCTGTCGTGCCATTGCCGATCGTCACCATGGCGATGACGGCGGCGACGCCGATGACGACGCCGAGCACGGTGAGGAAGGAGCGCAGAAGGTTGCGGCTGATGGCGCGCAGCGCGAGTTTGAGGGTTTCACCGAACATGGGCACGCGCCTCTTCGATTCCGCTGTCGGACTGGATATGGCCGTCGACAAAGCGCAGGGTCCGCTTCGCATAGGCGGCGATGTCGTCTTCATGTGTGACCATGATCACCGTGATGCCGTGGTCGCGGTTGAGGCCGGTGATCAGGTCCATGATCTCGCGGCTCGTCCTGGTGTCGAGATTGCCAGTCGGTTCGTCGGCAAGCAGGACGGACGGGCTGGTGACGATGGCGCGGGCAATGGCGACGCGCTGCTGCTGACCGCCGGACAGCTCCTGGGTCGTGTGGTTCTCGCGTCCGGCAAGCCCGACCTGGGCCAGCGCCTTCATCGCCCGGGCGCGTCGCTCGCGGGTGTCCATGCCGCGATAGACCAGCGGCAGTTCGACATTTTCGACGGCGGAGGTGCGGGCGAGCAGGTTGAAGCCCTGGAAGACGAAACCCAGCATGTGACGGCGCAGCAGCGTGTATTGCGCCCGGTCGAAGCCTGTCGTGTCGATGCCCTGGAAGAGATAGTGGCCGGAACTCGGCACGTCGAGGCAGCCGAGAATGTTCATGGCTGTCGACTTGCCGGAGCCGGAGGGGCCCATGATCGCGACGAATTCGTGCCGATCGATCGTCAGGTCGACGTGGTCGAGGGCACGGATGGTCGCCTCGCCGCGTCCATAGATGCGGGAGATCTGGCGAAACTCGATGAGCGGGGCGGTGGCCATGGGATGCGCCTTCAGCCGTTGCGGACGGACTGGTCGGTGACGACCCGGTCGCCCTCCTTCACATCGCCCTTGACGACGACGGTGTTCTGGCCGTCCGAGGCGCCGATCTCGATGTTGACTGCGACCGGCTGGCCGTCGCGCAGGAGCCAAATGGTACGCTCGCTGCCCTCGGGTTCAGGTGCGCTCTGCGGTGTTTCGCGGGGCGGGCGGAAGAGGCTGAAGACGCCGCTGCCGCCGCCGGTGGTTTCTGCCGTGGCGGTCGCCGGTGGGGAATAACGCAAGGCGGCGTTGGGGATGAGAAGCCCGTTTTCGACAGACTGGACGACGATGTCTGCGGTTGCGGTCATGCCCTGGCGCAGGAGAAGATCGTCATTGGCAACCGAGAGGATGCCCTTGTAAGTGACGACGTCGCTGACGGTTTCGGCGGCGTAGCGGATGGAGGTGATCTTTGCGGGGAACCGCTTTTCCGGGAAGGCATCGACCGTGAAGGTGGCAGCCTGGCCGACGGCGACCTGGCCGACATCGGCCTCGTCGATCGAGACTTGCAACTCCATCTGGCGCAGGTCACCGGCAAGCGTGAAGAGCGTTGGGGCCTCAAGCGAGGCGGCAACGGTTGCCCCTGTGTCGACATCGCGGGAGAGCACGATGCCATCGATCGGGGAGACGATCGTCGCCTTGGCCACGGAGAGTTTTGCCTGCTCGAGGGCGGCTTCTGCCGAGATCACATCGGCTTCTGCGCTCTGTCGTGCGGCTTCAGCGGCCTGGAAGGTGTATTCGGCGGTATCGAGATCCTGCTGGGTGGAAACACGGCTCGAGACCAGCGTGGTCAGGCGATCGAGCTTGGCCTTGGCCGAATCTTCGTCGGCGCGGGCTTTCGAGACCGAGGCGCGGGCAGAGGCGAGGGCCGCTTCCTTGGCCTTCAGGTCCGCACTCAGCTTGTCGGTATCGAGGCGGGCCAGCACGTCGCCCATCTTCACTTCGCTGTTGAAGTCGACCAACACTTCGCGCACCGTGCCCGACTGTTCCGAGGAGACGTCGACCTGGACCGTCGGCTCGACCGAGCCGGTGGCCGTCACCAAGACCGTCAGGCCGCCAGGCTTCAACTCCGATGTCGTGTAACTGACGGTGGTGCCGCCGGCCGTCCAGAGATAGGCGCCATAGGCGAGGCCGACGAGGGCCGTCAGTCCGAGAAAACGCAGACCCCAGCGGGCCCTAGGCCGGCTCGCGGCCGCCAGGATCGTCTTCAGTTCCTCCGTTTCGGAAGAGGTTTCAGGCTTTGCGTCGTTGTTCACGTCTGCTCCGTCACACTCATGCAAGGGTCGGCAATCTGGACCAGAACCGGCCCATCGCCGTTGATCCGGGTCAATGGGCATCGAGGTTCCATCGGCATGGAGATAGAGGTTCGACGGAGAAAGGACAGTGAAAGATTGGTAAGGTTGGAAGATCGCGGCCAGGTCGCGCCATGGTGATGGCAAGTCGGGGACTCAAGGTGTCGCGCGGTCCCTGCGTTCATGAACGCGTGAAGGCGATCCGGACTAATCGGCCTGCTTTGCCGCCGCCACCGGGGTGGTGATCAGCTTGAACTCGGTCATTTCCTTCGGTGTCAGATAGTAGAGCCGGTCCGGGGGCGTTTCGAGGGCGTTGATCCAGAGGCCGTCGCTAATTCCCATCTCATCCAGATGCCGGGCAATGCGGGCCGTGGTGCTCTGGGCCGCCGACATGGCCTGTTCGGGAGACGGTCGCTCCTGACCGGCATTGAAGACCTGGTGCACACCGAGAATCGCGTTTTCTTCGGCCTCGCGTGCCACTCCGCCGGCGAAGATGAGGGGGCAGGAGGATGCGCAGAGCGCTTTGGTCGCAACCCGGGTGTTCAGGCCTTTTTCCCGGATCAGTTTCGACATCGCCAAAGCATCTTCGACGGAGCCGCCCGGCGAATTCAGCGTCACGGCTTTCACATACTCGCCGCGCGCCCCGATCTCCTCCGCGAAGCGGTCGGCGGCCCCCGGATCGATCGATCCTTCCGCCTTCAGCATGCCGCCGGGCAGGAGTTCGAAACGCATGGCCTGGCGGAGAATATCCTGAGACGTGCCCGGTTCCACCGGCGGTGCACCGGGTACGCCGTCGGTCAGGGCTGGCGGCAGAACCGGCGCGTCCGTCGTCATCGGATCATGGCCGGGAAGTGCCGCATTGGCCAGGCTCATTTCGCGCAGGTCGATGAACAGGAATGCGCCCGCTGCCGCGAGAAGCCCGAAGAAGGCGCCACGCATCAGCAGGCCGTCATCGGCCGTGAGAACGGCCGTCTTCAGACGCAGGGCGAGCGAGGAGGGCTTCACGCGGGCGGCCCCTTTCGCGGCGTCTTCGCCGCCATGTCGAGGCTGGTGATGTTGGAGTCCGCGCGTTCCCGCTCGTCTTCCGTTTCCGCTGTCCGCAAGGCCTGTTCCACGTCGATGCCCTGACGGCCGAGCGCACGCTGCACCTCGAGCGCCTCCAGAAGTTCGGCTGCGGTGATCCGCTGTGCAAAGGGCAGGCGCTCCTCCTGCCGCCGAATTGCTCCGTGAACGACCGTCAGGATGAAGACGAGAACGGCGGGAAGCAGGTCGATGGAGATCGCGCCGGCCCAGGCCGGGATGAAATCGGCGGCATAGCGGAGGACGGCTTCGGCGGAAGACAGGGGCACGAAGCGGCGCTCCGCCACCGGCTCGCGGGCAAGGATATCGTCGGCGGCCTGGGACAGAACCTGCGACTGGGCGGAGACCGAAGCGCGGATCGTCTGCATCACCTGGTCCTGACGGTCGGCGAGATCGGCCGCCTGACCGTCGGCGACCGGCGCGATGAAGCCGAGCGACAGATCTTCGGCTGCGCGCTTGACCGACGGTGCAATCGAGGTCTGTTGGAGCGATGTGATGACGCCTGACAGCGCCACGACCTCGGCGGAGAATTCGTCGCTGCGCGGCTCGACGGCCCCGGGCGCCGAAACCAGCCTGCGCATGTTTTCAAGATGGCTGCGCCCCTGGTCGAAGAGCGTCGTGACCCGCTCGCGCGAGGCGGTGATGCCGGTTTCCAGTTCGTTGAGCTGCGAGGACATCTGCGACAGCAACTGCACGACGCTGCCGGAACCCGTGGTTCCGGTCAGGGCGCCGTTCTGGCGTTCGTCCTCGGCCAGTCTCGAAAAGCGTTCCGACGTCCGCTGGATGTCCGGCAGCAGGCTTTGGGCCGCGAGCGCGTTCTGATGGGCCTGGTCGAGATCAGCCGTGTAATCCTGCACGGTCTCGGCCAGATGCTGTTCGAGCGCCGCGGACCCGGCAAGTGCTGCCGCGTTGAGCCAGCTGGACATGGCGATGATCATGGCGCAGCCGAGCGCCATAACGCCGATCATGGCTCCGCGCGCCGCAGCACCGGTGACATGCGGATAAAAGCGCGCCATGTAGGACCAGAAGGCATAGATCGCCACCGAGACCGAGGCCGCATAGATGATGGCGGCGAAGAAGACCGCGGTCGGTGAGCCGTCCAGGAGGCTGCGGACCCCGAGATAGGTGTAGACGCCGGAGGCGAGGGCGAGAACGGCGAGCGCAAAGCGCGTCATGGTTTCGACGGCGAGGACGCCGTCCTGCAAGCGATGCGATGCGCCAAGCGCCATGGAGACCTCCGACAGGAATGAATTCTTAACAAGCCCTTAAGAAGCGGGCAAAATGAAGGCTGTCGGGCAAGCGACCGCTGGTCGCCAACGCGGTACTGCAGCCCCGAGCGGGCGACAGGCTCCGCGCGCAGTCTCTTTTCTACGTTTGAAGGCCCTTGCGGTAATCCTCGTCAGAGACCTTTTCCATCCAGGTGACTGAACTGCCGGCCAGAGCCTCCGCGACCGCAAAATGGGTCATCGGCTCACCAGCCGAGGCGCCGTGCCAATGGCGGATCAGCGGCGGGATCCAGACTACATCCCCCGGACCGACTTCCTGGACTGGCTCGCCTTCCTGCTGGACCCAGCCGCGACCGCTGGCGATGAACAGGGTCTGTCCGAGCGGATGCGTGTGCCAGGCAGTCCGAGCGCCGGCTGCGAAGGATACGGTGACGCCGCCAATTCGCGCCGGAGCTTCGCCCTGGTAACGGCCCCACATCTGGACGTCACCGGTGAAGTATTCCTCTGGCGCTGATGCAGAGCCGGTCTCGGCACGAATGATCTTCAGGCTTGTTTCGGCAGCTGTCACTGGAGTTCCTCTCCTGTCATCGGTGGGGACAAAGAGGCCAATGGCGGAAGAGGTGGGATTCGAACCCACGGTACGGTCTCCCGCACGCCGGTTTTCAAGACCGGTTCCTTAAACCACTCGGACACTCTTCCGGACGGGTGCGTTATGCGCAAAGCGATCAGACTTGGCAAGGGTGATTGTTTCAACTTGCAGGATGGATTTTGGTCCCATGGTCTCGTTTTCCATGCCGGATGGACCCGTTCGGTTTTCGCGGCGGATTAACCCTGCGCTAACCATGAAATCAGATGGGCGACGCCTCGGATCGTTCAAATTGTGACTTTTCCCATTTTGGCCATTTTTGCACAGGCTTTATTGCGCGCAAGTGAGCGGGGCATGGGGGCCTCGCGGAGGGGGCGCAATGTCGGCATGCCCCGCTGATCTGAAGTGGGACAGATGCAATTTTCGATGCGCGGCCGCCTGGCCAATTCGGGGAAGTGGTTCGGGCTGGTTCTGCTGTGTGCATTCACAGCTTCCTGTTCGACGACCAAGACGGCCGAGAAGCCGAAGCGGTCGAAGGAGTATTTCGCGGAATCGATCTATGGCGTGAAAGCGAGCCCTCGGCTGGTGGCGAGTGGTCCGGTGCCCAAGGGCGGCGGGCGCTACATGGTCGGCAAGCCCTATGTGGTGAAGGGCAAGACCTTCGTGCCGAAGGAAAACCCCGGCTATGACAAGGTCGGCGTCGCCTCCTGGTATGGCGATGCCTTCCATGGGCGGATGACGGCGAATGGCGAGCTCTACGACAAGGAGCACCTGTCGGCAGCCCATCCGACGCTGCCTCTGCCGAGCTATGCGCGGGTCACCAATCTGAATACCGGCAGTTCCGTCGTCGTGCGCATCAATGACCGCGGTCCGTTCCACAAGGGCCGGATCATCGATCTCTCGCGCAAGACGGCCGACATGCTGGACATGAAGCATAGCGGCACCGGTGAAGTGCGGGTGCAGTATATCGGTCCGGCACGCATGGACGGGCACGACATGCCCTATCTCATGGCCTCGTATATCAAGAAGGGTCAGCGCGGCCCTGTCATCGACCCGGGTGGGCAGATCGCATCCGGCGTGATGGTGGCGTCGAACGACGTTACTGTGCCTGAGTATCACCCTCCAGTCGCGACCACGTATCGGACGGCGCTCGCCGGCTCTACACCGAGTGGCGGGACAACCCCGCAGACGCTCGATGCACAGCTTCTGATGCAGGGAAAGGCGGGCGCCGGCGTGGTTTCTGGCGAAAGCTTTGCAGCCCTTCCGGACTACGGTCCGACGCCGATGCCGCGGCCGCATCATATCGACGGCTATGACGGTTCCGGCTATGCCGCTGCCTATGTCGACGAGCGGCCAGCCGCCAGCGCGCTTGCCTTCGACGCCATTCTCGTGCGCAATGACGGCCTCACCGAGCGCTCGATTCTCTCCTCGGTCGCAAAGGGCGGCATCAAGCTCTCCAGGGGGCGGTGACCTCGCTGCGGCCGGGCCGAGAGTGGGCCTCAGCCCCGTAGCCGAAGTGTGATCATGCGTCGTTTCCTCCCCCTCCTTCTGCTGCTTGCAGCACTCGTCTCGACCGGTCCGGGCATACCCGGCGCACTGGCGCAGGCGGTTCCCGCTCCGCAGCTGATCGAGACCAAGGCGGGGCAGGTCTATCTGATCGAGGCATCGACCGGCACCGTGCTGCTCGCGAAGAACGAACGCCAGAGTTTTGCGCCGGCGTCGCTTGCCAAGCTGATGACCTTGGAAGTGGTGTTCGATGCCCTGACAAAGGGCGAGATCCGGCCGGATACGATCTATCCGGTGTCGGAATATGCCTGGCGCACGGGCGGCGCGCCGTCCCGGACGTCCACCATGTTTGCCGCGGTGAAGAGCCAGGTGCCGGTGGGTGATCTGATCAAGGGGATCGCGGTGCAGACGGCCAATGACGGCTGTCTGATCATCGCCGAGGGTATGGAAGGTTCCGAAGCGAAATTCGTCGAGCGGATGAATGCGCGGGCCGGCGAACTCGGACTGACGGACAGCCGATTTGGGAATGCGACAGGCTTGCCGCATCCGGACAATCGCTCGACACTCTTCGACCTCGTGAAGCTGTCACGGCATCTCGTCGATACCTATCCGGAACTCTACCGGACCTTCAGCCTGCCTGAATTCGAGTGGAACAAGATCCTGCAGCGCAATCGCAATCCGCTTTTGACCTTCGGGGCGGACGGGCTAGGCACGGGCTTTGCCGAGGGCAGCGGCTTTGCCATCGTCGCCTCGATGGAGCGGGACGGACGGCGGTTGTTCCTGGGTCTCGGCGGAGCGGCGACCGACAAGGAGCGCACAGAGGAAGCGTCGAGACTGCTGAACTGGGGTTTCGACAGTTTCGAGATGCGCACGCTGTTCCAGTCGGGTGAGGTGGTCGGCGAGGCGAGCGTCTATGGTGGTGCGCAGTCCAAGGTACCGCTGGTGGCGGATAAGCCGGTCGAGGTCTATGTGCCGATCAACAATCTGGAGCGGCTGCAGGCGCGGATCGTCTATCGCTGGCCGCTCAATCCACCGGTCGTGGCCGACCTCGAGGTCGCCGTCCTCAACGTGTTTTCGGGCGAGCGGCCCCTCGTCAGCGTTCCCCTGAAGAGCGGCGAGAGCGTCGACGTGGGCACGCTTCGGCAGCGGGCCTGGGATGCGGTGATCGAACTCCTGTTCTTCTGGATCTGACGGAAAATTTGGCGTCATCCCTTCTTCGCGGTTTCGCGAGGCACTATCTTGGTTTAGAGCCGTAGACGTGCCCGGAAGGGCAAACAATCAGGAACGCCGCAGGCGGGAAGTAGGCAAGGCATTGGCGACGGCGCGCGGATTGTTCGTGACTTTCGAGGGAGGCGAGGGGGCCGGGAAATCGACCCAGATCCGCCTGCTGGCGGAAGCCTTGCGCGCGGACGGCCACACGGTCGTGACGACGCGCGAGCCGGGTGGCTCCGCCGGGGCCGAAGCTTTGCGCCACGTGCTGTTGTCGGGTGCGGCCGAACCTTTCGGCGTGCGCATGGAGGCTTTGCTCTTTGCCGCAGCCCGGGCCGATCATCTGGACTGTGTGATCCGGCCGGCGCTTGCGCGGGGAGAGATCGTACTCTGCGACCGCTTCGTCGACTCGTCCCGCGTCTATCAGGGTGTGACCGGCAATATTGAACCGCCGCTGATGGCGGCGCTGGAGCGCGTGTCGATCAAGTCCACCATGCCTGATGTGACGCTGGTGCTGGACCTTGCGGCGGACGAGGGCCTGCAGCGGGCGCGCCGGAGGGCGGGTGCATCGGCGGAGGGGGCAAGTCCCGACCGTTTCGAGAAGGAAAAGCTCGAAATCCACGAAAAGCGTCGCCAGGGGTTTCTCGACATTGCCGCGCGCGAGCCGGAGCGCTGCCGGGTGGTGGATGGCACGCTCGATGTGGAGGACATCGCGCGCGACATCCTGTCGGAAGTCACGCGGGTGATGGCCGGGCGAGCCTCCGGCGACCGCGACGGCGGGCAGGCGGCGCGGTCATGAGCGACGAGAGGGCAGGGCTTCTCGACGGGGCGATCGCACCGGTCAGCAATGTCAGGCTTTTCGGTCACGAAGACGCGGAAGAGTTTCTGGCGCGCAGCTACCGGTCGGGCAAGGGGCACCATGCGGTCCTGATCGAGGGGCCCGAGGGGATCGGGAAAGCCACGCTCGCCTTTCGCTTCGCCAACCACATTCTGCGCCATCCGGAGCCGGTGACCGCGCCGGAGGTGATTGCCGATCCGGATCCGGAACATCCTGTGACCCGGCAGCTTGCGTCTGGTGCCAGCCACAATCTCCTGCATCTGGCGCGTCCGGTGGACGAGAAGACCGGGCGTGTGCGGACGGCGATCACTGTCGATGAAGTGCGCAAGGCAGGCCATTTCTTCAGCCAGACGTCCGGGACGGGCAACTGGCGTATCGTGATCATCGATCCGGCCGACGACCTCAACCGCAATGCCGCAAATGCGATCCTGAAGATTCTCGAGGAGCCGCCGAAGCGGGCGATGTTCCTGGTGCTCTCCCATGCGCCCGGCAAGCTCTTGCCGACCATCCGGTCGCGCTGCCTGCCGCTGAAGCTCCAGGAATTGTCACCGCCGGCCATGGATCAGGCGCTGGGGCAGCTCGGGCTCTCGATTCCGCCGGAGAACCGGGAGGCGGTTCTTTCGCTTGCCAAGGGCAGCGTTGCGCGGGCGCTGAAGCTGGTGAATTATGGTGGGGCCGATATTCTGGAGGCCTTCGAGCAGATGCTTGGAGCCTCGGGACCTGCGCAAAGGCGGATGATGTTCAAGATCGCCGATGCATTATCGGGCAAGGACAGCGAAGTCGCCTTCGGATTCTTCACCGAACATCTGGGCGATCACCTGGCGGAGACGGCACGGACCCTTGCGATGGCGGGCGATCTCGACGGCGCCGAGCACTATGCCCGGCTTTCCTCCGTCATCAACCAGCAGCTGGGTGTGGCCTCGGCCTATAACCTCGATCGCAAGCAGACGATCCTCGACGTGCTGGCGGCGATCGTGCGCTGATCCGTATGCGAACCGGTCTCTTCGTGGCGCTGCAGCAAAACGGATGTTCCTAAAGGCTACGGAATGCTTTAAGAGCGTTCGACCCCAATTGTTTTTGCCGTTCATGGCCGGCCTTTATGCGCCGCCATCGTCCGGCCCGTGACATCGCAACCGACGAAAAGACAACAAGAAGCCATGAGCGATCCCTTCTACATCACCACTGCCATCTCCTATCCGAACGGCAAGCCGCATATCGGCCATGCCTATGAGCTGATCGCGACCGACGCCATGGCGCGCTTCCAGCGGCTCGACGGCAAGGACGTGTTCTTCCTGACGGGCACGGACGAACACGGGCAGAAGATGCAGCAGACGGCGCGCGCCGAAGGCATTTCGCCTGAGGCGCTCGCCGAGCGGAATTCGAATGAATTCCGTGAGATGGGTAAGCTTCTTAATGCATCGAATGACGATTTTATCCGCACGACCGAACAGCGGCACCATCAGACGGTGCAGGAAGTCTGGCGCCGGATGGAGAAGAACGGCGACATCTACAAGGGCGGTTATGCCGGCTGGTACTCCGTGCGCGACGAGGCCTACTTCCAGGAAGAGGAAACCGACCTGCGTGCCGATGGCGTGCGTTATGGACCTCAGGGTGCGCCGGTCGAATGGGTGGAAGAGGAAAGCTACTTCTTCAAGCTCTCGGCCTATGAAGACAAGCTTCTGAAGCTTTACGAGGATCAGCCCGATTTCATTGGCCCGAACGAGCGCCGCAACGAGGTGATTTCCTTCGTCAAGTCGGGCCTCAAGGACCTGTCTATCTCGCGCACCACCTTCGACTGGGGCATCAAGGTGCCGGGCGACGACAAGCATGTCATGTATGTCTGGGTCGACGCGCTGACCAATTACATCACCGCGACCGGCTATGTCGAAGACGAGAACGGTCCGCTTGCGAAATACTGGCCGGCCGACGTGCATATCATCGGCAAGGACATCATCCGCTTCCACGCCGTCTACTGGCCAGCCTTCCTGATGTCGGCGGGCCTGCCGCTGCCTCGCCGAGTCTACGCCCACGGCTTCCTGCTCAACAAGGGCGAGAAGATGTCGAAGTCGGTCGGCAATGTCGTAGATCCGGTGGATCTCGTTGCGCATTTCGGCCTGGATCAGGTGCGCTATTTCTTCCTGCGCGAAGTGTCCTTCGGCCAGGACGGCAGCTATTCGGAAGAGGGGATCGCAACCCGCATCAATGCCGACCTTGCCAACGGCATCGGCAATCTCGCCTCGCGCTCGCTGTCGATGATCAACAAGAACTGCGAGGGCAGGGTGCCGACACCCGGTGCCCTGACGCCGGAAGACGAGGCGATCCTCAAGGTGGCCGATGACGCCATGGCGATTTGCCGCGAGGAAATGGGCCGCCAGCAGATCCACAAGGCGGTTGCCGCCATCATCAACATCGTCAACGAAGCCGACCGCTATTTCGCGGCTCAGGCACCGTGGGTGCTGAAGAAGACCGACGAAGCCCGCATGGGCACGGTCCTCTATGTGACGGCGGAAGTGGTGCGCCAGATCGCCATTCTCTTCCAGCCGATCATGCCGGCCTCTTCGGCGAAGATCCTCGATCTGGTGGCTGTGGCGGTAGACGATCGCGTGTTTGCCAAGCTCGGTGCAGCCGGCCGTCTGACGCCCGGCACGGAGCTGCCTGCACCGTCGCCGGTCTATCCGCGCTACATTGCTCCGGATGCGGGCAAGGCCTGACCCGATGCTGATCGATACCCATTGCCATCTCGACTTCGCCGATTTCGACGCAGAGCGTGACGAACTCGTCACACGGGCGCATCAGGCAGGCGTCAAACAGATGGTGACGATCTCGACGCGGGTTCGCAAGCTCGAGACGCTGCTGGCGCTCACCGAACGTTATCCGAGTGTGTTCTGTTCGGTCGGCACACATCCGAACAATGCCGGCGACGAGCTGGATGTGACGGCGGACGACCTCGTGCGGCTGGCGGAAAGCCACGAGAAGATCGTGGCGATCGGCGAGGCCGGGCTCGACTATTTCTATGACACGCAGACGCCCGAGGACCAGAAGACGGGCCTGACCCGCCATATCGAGGCGGCGCGGCGAACGGGGCTTCCGCTCGTCATCCATAGCCGCAGCGCGGATGACGATATGGCTGCAATCCTGACGGAAGAAACGGGGAAGGGGGCCTTTCCCTTCATCCTGCACTGCTTCTCCTCCGGCCAGGCGCTGGCCGATACCGGCGTGGCGCTCGGCGGTTACGTGTCCTTCTCGGGCATCGTGACCTTTCCGAAATCGGAAGAGTTGCGCGAGATCGCCGCAAGTGTGCCGATGGACCGGCTGCTGGTCGAGACGGATGCGCCATATCTGGCACCGAAACGCTGGCGTGGAAAACGCAACGAGCCGTCCTATGTGGTGAATACGGCGGAGGTTCTGGCCGAAGTGAAGGGCGTTGGTTACGCGGAGATGGCAGACATCACGACAGAGAATGCCTTCCGATGCTTCTCGAAAATGCCAAGGCTCAGCTGAGGGAGTTTGGATGAAGGTCACGCGCCGGTTCACGCTGCTCGGTTGTTCGTCGTCACCGGGCGTGCCCCGGATCAATGGCGACTGGGGCAATTGTGACCCCGCCAATCCGCGCAACCGCCGGACCCGCGCCTCCTTCCTGATCGAGCAGATCGCAACTGATGGCGGCAAGACGGTCGTCGTCGTCGATACCGGCCCGGATTTTCGTGAGCAGATGGTCCGTTCACGGGTCGAGCATCTCGATGCTGTCGTCTACAGCCATGCGCATGCCGACCATCTGCATGGCATCGATGATCTCAGGGGATATTTCATCACCCAGAAGAACCGGATCCCGATCTATGCGGAACCGTATACGATGGCCCGGATCGAGGAAGGCTTCGGCTATTGCCTGAAGACGCCTGCCGGCAGCAGCTATCCGCCGATCGTGGCACCTCATGTCATCGAGGACATTGACCAGCCGATACTCGTCGAAGGGGCTGGCGGTGTGATCACCATGATGCCGCTCCTGCAGGAGCATGGTGATATCGTGTCGATCGGACTTCGGATCGGCGATGTTGCCTATTGCTGTGATGTTTCCGACTTTCCCGAGGAGACGGTTGAAAAGCTGTCTGGGCTCGACCTGCTCTATATCGACGCGCTGCAGTATCGGCCGCATCCGAGCCACCTGTCGCTTGAACAGGCGCTCAGGTGGATCGAGCGGATTGCGCCAAAAAATGCGGTGCTGACACATATGCACACGCCGCTCGACTATGAGACGGTAATGGGCGAGACGCCGCCGCATGTCGAGCCGGGCTACGACCAATTTATTATGGAATTTGAAATAGATATTTGATTTAGTTTATATTATGATTGCGGCAGACTAGGGCGCTTGTCATCTGTTCGCGGCGCGAAGTCCAGACGCATGTGGAACTCGTCGTGGAAGTGGTCACCGACCCGGAGAGCCTGTTTTTCGACAGCCCATGCGCTGAAGCCGAGGGCTTCGTAAAGTTCGATCGCCGCTCTGTTGTTGGCCTCGACACAGATGCGCAGCGAACGCAGGTCGGGCATCCAGTCCTGTGGATGCATGTGCATTGCGTCTGAGATCACGGCCTCGAGCAGATGTCTTGCCACGCCCGAGCGTCGCCAGGATGGACGGACATAGAGACCCAGATCAGGCCGATATGTCTGGTCTTTTCGGCCCGGGAGCATGCGAGGCCAACGACGCCGGCAATGGCATCATCCGCGACAGCGGCCATGACATGGCCGTTCTCAAGCCTGTCTGCGACGCGCTCGAGAGGCTGGGACAGTTCCTCGGCGAAGGATGCGCCAAAAGCATCCGGATGAAGACGGAGACCTTCAAGTCGGATATCTTTGAAGGCAGAGGCATCTTGAGCGCGAAGGCGGCGCAGGTTGAGGGCTTGCAAGGTCTGGTTCTCAATGGACGGATGGATAGGCAATCTCATGCTCACAACATCTCGATGGTTCTCCGGTGCATCCGGAAATGCAAGAGGCCTTGTTGTCTGTGCCGACCACGGGAATGCCTGAACTGGCGCTTTTCCGTGCTTTCAGTCATATCCGCTAGTTCCATAATCTATCTTATGCGATCTTTCTATGTGTGCTAATGGCGCTCGCTCTGAGGCTCCCCCGGCTCTCAGAGATCTGCGACATGCAGTATCGTCTTGGCCGAGATCTCGGTTTCCTTGGGATAGCCGAAGGCGCTGTTGATGTAAGTCACGCCGTCCATCTCCTTGTTGCGGTTCAGATGGCTATGCCCGTAAAAGTGCCTGGATGATCCCAGGCGACGGATCTGAGCTTCGAGGCGGTCGGTACCAAGGACGGGAAAAAGTGCCTTGTGCTTTTCCGGATAGCGCGCCGGCATCAGGTCGATGCGCGGAACGAAATGCGAGACGCTGTAGACGGCGTCGAAGCCTGCGGTGTCCGGAATGACATTCATGGCGTCGAAGCGGGCCGCGACTTCTGCCGGTGTGAGGCCTTGCCAATTGCACTTGTAGAAATCCATCCAGCCGCGGCGGATCGTGGGGCCTGGTTCTCCGAAGGAATAATCATACCAGGCGAGCAGCGGGACGATCAGGGTTTTGCCAACGACCATGGGTCCGGTTTCGATTCCATAGTCTCGGCAGAGGCTGTTCAGCGTCTCGAATTTCTCGAAGGACGGGCCCTTCCCGCTTCTCGCCGTCCAGAGATCGTGATTGCCGGGCAGGAAGAGAAGCTTCGCGTAACGCGGTGCCAAAATGTCGAAACAGGCTTTGACGAGATCAAGTTCGTCGGAGATATCTCCAGCGACAATCAGAACGTCGTCGGTGAAGTCGGCGCGTGACAGAGCGCGCAGCCAATCCAGGTTCTGCCGGTAATCGACGTGGAAATCGGATCCAAGGAAGAGACGCATGCTCACGGGATCCGCTGCGGTTTCGAAGGCATGGTAGCCTTCTAGCGATATTTGAGGCTTCGGCAAGAGACGGCGGGGACCATGTGAGCCTCTGCCGTCCTTGAGCAGAGCTTCCGCTCACGATATCGCGATTTCTGACATCAAACGGTCACAGGGCCTTCCCGATCGAAAGAATCGTCCTATCCTCTTATTTCGGACTTCCTGAAACAAGGGGATGATGATGCGCATGCGAATTGGAATTGCCCTCGTCCTCATGGCCGGCATTGTCTCTGCCCCGGCCCTCGCCCAGCAGACGGCAAGCACGGCTGCCGCCGGGCTTGCCAAGGATGTTATCGAACAACAGATCACCGCCTTCCTCAACAATGATGCGACGACCGCCTATTCGTTTGCGTCGCCGGAGATCAAGTCGGTGTTTCCCAATGCCGAACGCTTCTTCGAAATGGTCAAGAAGACCTACGCCCCGGTCTATCGACCGGGCAATTACGCCTTCGGCCGCAATCAGGTCTCGCCCGATGGCACGGTCGCCTATCAGGAGGTCCTGATTTCGGCACCCGATGGCAAGGACTGGGCGGTCTATTACGAGTTGAAGCGACAGCGCGACGGGCAGTTTGCCATCAACGGCGTGCGCATGATGCGCGAGACCAACAGCCAGGGCATCTGATGGAATTGACAGGGTGGGCGGTATTGCCGCCCTGCCCTTTGTGCTCGATCAATTGGACTCAGACCGGGTCGATATCGCCGCGTGCCCAGGTCTCGATGGTTTCGGCCTTGAAGTCCTCGAAGCGGTCTTCTGCGATCGCCTGACGGATGCCCTGCATCAGTTCCTGATAATAGCTGAGGTTGTTCCACGAGAGCAGCATGCCGCCGAGCGCCTCGTTGGAGCGCACCAGGTGGTGCAGATAGGCGCGCGAGTAATCGCGGGTCGCCGGGCAGGACGACTGTTCGTCGAGCGGACGCATGTCTTCGGCGTGGCGGGCGTTGCGGATATTGACCTTGCCGCGACGGGTGAAGGCCAGACCATGGCGACCGGATCGGGTCGGCATGACGCAGTCGAACATGTCGATGCCTTCGGCGACGGACTTCAACATGTCGTCAGGCGTACCGACACCCATCAGGTAACGCGGCTTTTCGACCGGCAAGACCGGAAGCGTAATCCCGAGCATTTCCAGCATGACATGCTGCGGTTCGCCGACGGCAAGACCGCCGATGGAGTAGCCCTTGAGGTCGAGTTGCTTCAGGCCTTCGGCCGAGCGGATGCGTAAGCCCGGTTGGTCGCCGCCCTGGACGATGCCGAACATGGCCTTGCCCGGCTGGTTGCCGAAGGCGACGCGGCAGCGCTCGGCCCAGCGGAGCGACAGCTCCATGGCGCGCTCGATTTCGCGCGGCTCATTCGGCAGCGCCACGCATTCGTCGAGCTGCATCTGGATGTCACTGTCGAGCAGGCCCTGGATCTCGATCGAGCGTTCCGGCGACATGTGATGCAGCGAACCATCGACATGGCTCTTGAAGGTGACGCCCTGCTCGTCGAGCTTGCGCAGGCCCGACAGCGACATGACCTGGAAGCCACCAGAATCCGTGAGGATCGGGCCGGGCCAGCGGATCAGTTCATGCAGTCCGCCGAGGCGGGCGACGCGTTCCGGGCCGGGGCGCAGCATCAGGTGGTAGGTGTTGCCGAGGATGACGTCGGCGCCACCTTCCCTGACCTGGTCGAGATACATGGCCTTGACGGTGCCGACGGTGCCGACAGGCATGAAGGCCGGCGTGCGGATCGTGCCGCGCGGCATGGTGATCTCGCCGAGGCGGGCCTTGCCGCTGGTGGCCTTCAGATTGAACGTGAAATTCTCAGTCATCGGTCAGTCGTCTTTCCGGAAGAGCAGGCTGGAATCGCCGTAGGAGTAGAAGCGGTAGCCGGTTTCGATGGCGTGGGCATACGCCGCGCGCATCGTCTCGAGGCCGGCAAAGGCGGATACCAGCATGAAGAGCGTGGATTTCGGCAGATGGAAATTGGTCATCAGCATGTCCACCGCCTTGAAGCGATAGCCGGGCGTGATGAAGATGCCGGTCGCACCCGACCAGGCGGGAATGTGGCCATCGTCGTCGGCGGCACTTTCGAGCAGCCGCAGCGAGGTGGTGCCGACGGCGATGATGCGGTTGCCGCGCGCATGCACGGCGTTCAGAGCGGCTGCCGTCTTCGCGTCGATATGGCCGATTTCCTGGTGCATCTTGTGGTCGGCGGTATCGTCCGCCTTCACCGGCAGGAAGGTGCCGGCGCCGACATGCAGGGTGACGAAATGGCGCTCCACGCCGGCGGCGTCGAGTTTGGCAAAGAGGTCGGGTGTGAAATGCAGGCCAGCGGTCGGGGCGGCGACCGCGCCCTCCTCCCGGGCATAGATCGTCTGGTAGTCCGTGCGGTCCTGTCCGTCTTCCGGCCGCTTGGCAGCGATATAGGGCGGAAGCGGGATATGGCCGACGGTGGCGATCGCCTGATCGAGGTCGGGGCCGGAGAGTTCGAAAGCGAGGGTGATTTCGCCCGCCTCGCCCTTTTCGGCGATGGTTGCTACCAGCGAGCCGAGCAGGCAGGCGGCACTGTCGCCCTGCCCTGTGCCGAAATCGATGCGGTCGCCTTGCTTGATGCGCTTGCCCGGTTTGGCAAAGGCCTTCCAGCGGCTTGCGCCGACGCGCATGTGCAGCGTGCAGGAGACGTCAATCTCTTCGGCGCCCTGTCGATGGCGGATGCCTTCCAATTGGGCCGGGATCACCTTGGTGTCGTTGAAAACGAGGGCGTCGCCTGGCTTCAGGAAAGACGGCAGGTCGTAGACATGGTGGTCTTCGAGCACCGGCGTTGCATCCGGGCGGACCACCAGAAAACGCGCATGGTCACGCGGGCTTGCGGGCCTCAGCGCAATATTGTCGTCCGGCAGGTCGAAGTCGAAGAGGTCTACACGCATCTGCTGTCAGTTCGGATTGTGTGTTCTGGGAAAACGCGAAAACCCGCCCAGGTGCTGCGCACCGAGGCGGGCTCCGTGTGGCTTTATGCCGATCAGGCGTCGGCGGCAACCTTCATCGACAGGATCGAATCCGGATCGCTGACGGGCTCGCCCTTCTTGATCAGGTCGATGATGTCCATGCCTTCGATGACTTGGCCCCAGACGGAATACTGCTTATTCAGCCAGGGCGCATCGGTGAAGCAGACGAAGAACTGCGAGTTCGCCGAATTCGGGCTCTGCGAGCGAGCCATGGAGCAGGTGCCGCGGACATGCGGCGTGGCCGAGAATTCGGCCTTCAGGTCCGGCTTGTCGGAGCCGCCCATGCCAGCACGGCCGGGGTTGAAGTCAGATCCGCCCTTCTTGCCGAACTTCACGTCGCCGGTCTGGGCCATGAAGTCTGGGATGACGCGGTGGAAGACGACGCCGTCATAGGCACCTTCGCGCGACAGTTCCTTGATGCGAGCGACATGGCCGGGGGCCAGATCCGGGAAGAGCGCAATCACGACCTTGCCCTTGGTGGTTTCCATCAGGATGGTGTTTTCCGGATCCTTGATCTCGGCCATGGTGTTTCTCCTTGGTTGGGGCTTGTCGCCCGGTAGATATCAGTTGCGGCCGACGGTGACCTTGATCATGCGATCGGGATCGGTCACTTCGCCATTGCCGCCTTCGCCGCGCTTGATCTTGTCGACATATTCCATGCCGGCCACGACCTTGCCGACGACCGTGTACTGGCCGTTCAGGAAGCCGCCCTCGGCGAACATGATGAAGAACTGCGAATTGGCGGAGTTCGGATCCTGGCTGCGTGCCATGCCGACGGTGCCCTTTTCGAAGGGTACGCTCGAGAATTCGGCCGGGATGTCACCCAGGCTGGAGCCGCCGGTGCCGGCGCGCTGCGGGTCGAAACCGTTTTCCATATCGCCGAACTGCACGTCACCGGTCTGGGCCATGAAGCCCTCGATGACGCGGTGGAAGGCGACGTTGTCGTATTCGCCCTTGGCGGCGAGGTCCTTGATCTGGGCGACATGCTTCGGTGCGACGTCGGGCATGAGCTGGATGACGACCGGGCCGTCCTTCAGCTGGATGGTGAGGAAGTCCTCGTTGGACTGTGCCTGGGCGGAACCGAAGCCGGCGACGGCCAGCAGAAATGCGGTTGCAAGTTGGACGAGCTTCATGATCACTCCCTTTATCGATAAATGCGGCTCAGCGGCCGTGTCTGGAATTGAGTGCGGCCAGCACCGGGGCCGGCACGAAGGGGGCGACATCCCCACCCATGGCCGCGATCTGACGGACCAATGTGGCGGTTATGGGCCGCGAGGCGGTCGCTGCCGGCAGGAAAACGGTCTGAAGTTCAGGCGCCATGCGGGCATTCATCCCGGCAAGCTGCATCTCGTAATCGAAATCCGTGCCATCGCGGAGGCCGCGCACCATGATGCCTGCGCCATGGCGGCGGGCGGCATCCACGGCGAGATCGGCGAAGGAGACGACATCGAGATCCCCTGCCCGGCCCGGCAGGATCTCAGCCAGTGAGGCGCGGATCAGGTCGGCACGTTCTTCATAGGTAAAAAGCGGCGTCTTGCCCGGATGTGTGCCGATCGCGACCACGAGGTGATCGACGATATTCAACGCCTGCACGAGCACGTCGAGGTGCCCGTTGGTCATCGGATCGAAGGAGCCTGGATAGAATGCCGTCGCCATGTAAACCCGTCGTTTGGTTTCGCCCGCCTTTTGTCACGGAAGAGCCGATATCGCAAGCACTGTCCGACCATGCATGCCTCACGTTTTCGCTTCCATGAAGCCGGTTTCCGGCGCTGAACCGCAGATGAATGCGCCATTCAAGACCGTTTCAGACGCAGGCCCTTAAGAAGGTAAGCGTCACTCGAACTCACTATTTTCAAGGTCGTTCCCATGCTGGTCCTTCTGATCGCCTCCGCCATCGTCGCATCGCTTCTCGTCGAACTGGGTCTGATGGTCGTTCGCGACCAGATGGAGGCGTCGCAAATGCTTCGCGAAGATGAACGGGAGATGAACGGCGTGTTCAAGAGGACTTCAGGGGGGCGTTGGTAAACATCTTCCTACACTGTGCGGGAACTATTTTCGCACGCAAACATTTTACGGCTGCGAATGCCGGCATTCAAAGGACTAAAGCAATGCATGACAAAGTTACCCTGATCAACCTCGTGTGGATGATGATGATGACTGCCATGGTTGCCACTTCTGCGACCTTCTACATCAAGGACAGCAGCGACGCTGCTTTCTACGGCCCGCCGATGACGGCCCGATACCACAGCTTCGGCCATTAATCGGACAACGGAACTTCGCCGCTAGAAACGCAACACGACGCTCAGAAAGAAAGGAAACGCCATGTTTGTCACCCTGTCGGTTCTGGCTGCTCTGATCAGCGGCATGTTCGTAGCCTCTGTCGTTTCGGCGATTGCGGCTTTAAAGCGCGAAGACGATGATTTCCGGGCCATGATGGAACGCCGCAAGGCATTCTGAGACCGATCCCAAGCGGTCACAGTCGGTGGATCCACACGCCGGCCCAAAAACAAGACCGCATCGAACTTGATGCATACCTCCAGCAAAAAGCCCGCTCGGACCAAGTCCGGCGGGCTTTTCGTTTGTCATTCGGTTGCTTGAAGCCGACCCTTTTGGGCCGGCTCTCGATCATTCCGTCGGGGTTTCGCTGCCGGCATCTACGATCGGTGCCGCAGTGCCCTCGCCTTCGACGCCTTCCGCAGCCTCGATGACTTCTTCATCCGATTCCGGCTCGGTGATGCGCTCGACGGAGACGACCTTTTCGTCCTTGGCGGTGGAGAAGATCGTCACGCCCTTGGTCGCGCGGCTGGCAATTCTGATGCCGTTGACCGGCACGCGGATCAACTGACCACCGTCGGAAACCAGCATGAGCTGGTCCGTTTCTTCGACGGGGAAGGCTGCGACCAGTTCGCCGATTTCCGTCGTCTTCGACGTGTCGGTAGCACGGATACCCTTGCCGCCACGGCCGGAGGTGCGGAAGTCGTAGGAGGACGAGCGCTTGCCGTAGCCCTTTTCCGAGACCGTGAGCACAAACTGCTCGCGTCTCTTCATCATCTCATACGTCGCCTCATCGAGCTGGCCCTCTTCGGTGACTTCCTCGCCGACCAGCGCAATGTCTTCCTCGTCGACGCCCATGGCGCGACGTTCAACAGCCGAGCGCTTGAGATAGGCCGCGCGCTGCCAGGGTTCGGCATCAACATGAGCGAGAATGGTCATGGAGATCAAGCGGTCGCCATCGGCCAGTGTCAGACCACGGACACCAATCGAATTCCGGCCTGCAAAGACGCGAACTTCGTCGACCGGGAAACGGATCGCCTGGCCGAGTGCGGTGGTCAACAGCACGTCGTCATGCTCCGTGCAGGTCTCGACGCCGAGGATCTGGTCGCCCTCTTCCTCGAGCTTCATCGCGATCTTGCCGTTGCGGTTGACCTGGATGAAGTCCGACAACTTGTTGCGGCGAACCGTGCCACGGGTGGTCGAGAACATGACGTCGAGATTTCCCCAGCTTGCCTCGTCCTCGGGCAGCGGCATGATCGATGTGATGCGCTCGCCGGGCTCCAGCGGGAACATGTTGATCATGGCCTTGCCACGCGAGGTCGGCGTACCAATCGGCAGACGCCAGACCTTTTCCTTGTAGACGATGCCGCGCGAGGAGAAGAAGAGCACCGGCGTGTGGGTGTTTGCGACGAACAGGCGGGTCGCGAAATCCTCGTCCTTCATCGCCATGCCGGAGCGACCCTTGCCGCCGCGGCGCTGGGCCCGGTAGGTGGTGAGTGGCACGCGCTTGATGTAGCCGGCATGCGATACGGTGACGACCATGTCCTCGCGGGCGATCAGATCCTCGTCGTCCATGTCAGGACCGCCATCGACGATCTGGGTGCGGCGGGGCGTGCCGAATTCGTCGCGGATCGCAGTGAATTCGTCCTTGATGATCTGCTGAATGCGGACGCGCGACGAGAGAATGTCGAGATAATCGGAGATCTCGGCACCGATCTTGTTCAACTCCTCGTCGATTTCGTCACGTCCGAGCGCCGTCAGGCGCGCGAGACGCAGCTCGAGAATGGCGCGGGCCTGCTCTTCCGAGAGATTGTAGGTCAGATCCTCGTTGATCCGGTGGCGCGGATCGTCGATCAGGCGGATCAGCGATTCCACATCATGGGCCGGCCAGCGGCGCGTCATCAGCTGTTCGCGCGCGGTTGCCGGATCCGGCGCCCTGCGGATCAGCGCAATGACCTCGTCGATATTGGCGACGGCGATCGCGAGACCCACCAAGACATGGGCGCGATCACGCGCCTTGCGCAGCAGGTATTTGGTGCGGCGGCTGACGACTTCCTCGCGGAAATTGACGAAGGCGCGCAGCATGTCCAGCAGTGTCAGCTGCTCCGGCTTGCCGCCGTTCAGAGCCACCATGTTGCAGCCGAAGGAGGTCTGCAGCGGGGTATAGCGATAAAGCTGGTTCAGGATCACATCGGCATTGGCGTCGCGCTTCAACTCAATGACGACGCGGTAGCCGTCACGGTCGGATTCGTCGCGCAGGTCGGAGATGCCCTCGATGCGCTTTTCGCGCACGAGTTCTGCCATCTTCTCGATCATCGTCGACTTGTTCACCTGGTAAGGGATCTCGGTGATGATGATCTGCTCGCGGTCACCGCGCATCGGCTCGACACGGGCGACGCCGCGCTGGACGACGGAGCCCCTGCCCGTCTCGTAGGCAGACCGGATGCCAGAGCGGCCGAGGATCATGGAGCCGGTCGGGAAGTCGGGACCCGGAATGATCTGCATCAGTTCCGGAAGCTCGATCGCCGGATTGTCGATCAGCGCCGTGCAGCCGTCCAGCACTTCGACCAGATTGTGCGGCGGGATGTTGGTGGCCATGCCGACCGCGATACCGCCGGCACCATTGACGAGGAGGTTCGGGAACTTGGCGGGAACCACGACGGGTTCCGACATGGTGCCGTCATAGTTGTCGCGGAAGTCGACCGTTTCCTTGTCGAGGTCGTCGAGCAGCGCGTGCGAAACCTTCTCCAGACGGCATTCCGTGTAACGCTGGGCGGCCGGCGGGTCGCCGTCGACGGAGCCGAAGTTGCCCTGGCCGTCGATGAGGGGCATGCGCAGCGACCACGGCTGGGCCATACGGGCCAGCGCGTCGTAGATCGCGGAGTCGCCATGCGGGTGGTACTTACCCATGACATCACCGGTGACGCGGGCGCTCTTGACGTATTTCTTGTTCCAGTCGAGCCCGAGCTCATTCATGCCGTAGAGGATCCGGCGGTGCACGGGCTTGAGCCCGTCACGCACGTCGGGAAGTGCGCGGCTCACGATCACGCTCATCGCGTAATCGAGATAGGACCGCTGCATTTCCTCCATGATGGAAATAGGCTCGATGCCTTGCGGGAACTTGCCGCCGCCGGGAGTGCTTTGCTCAGTCAAATCAGGTCACGATCTTTGTTCGGAATCACTGGGAAATTTATAGCGGAACACGCGCGCGCGCGCCAATTTCGAGGCCGGTTATAAACAGGCTTTTGCGGCCGGGGAAAGGCATTATCGTCAATATCTTGGGGGCCAGCCTTGCAAGGCCACCAAGGCTTCGGCTTTATGAAGGTCTGGACAGGAGAAAGATACACCATGGCGATGACAGACACGATGATCAGCGCGCTGACGACCCTGCTGGTCACCGTCGATCCGCCGGGGCTCGCTCCCCTCTTCCTCGGCCTCACCCAAGGCATGACACGGGTCCAGCGCCAGCAGGTCGCCGTGCGCGGATCGGTCATGGGTTTTGCCATCCTGACGGTCTTTGCCCTGTTCGGCGCCACCATCCTCGGCGCACTCGGCATATCAATGGGCGCGTTCCGCATCGCCGGCGGATTGATGCTGTTTGCGATCGCCTTCGAGATGATCTTCGAGAAGCGCAACGAGCGGAAGGAAAAGACGACGGATGATGCGATCACCAAGGATCATATCCACAACCTCGCCGTTTTCCCGCTGGCCATTCCGCTGATCGCAGGGCCAGGCGCGATTTCGGCCACGGTGCTGATCTCGGGCACGATGGACGGATGGATCGGCAAATTGCAACTGATTGCGGTCATCGGCGTGGTGCTGGGCCTCGTCTACGTCTCGCTGTATCTCGCCGAAAGGCTCAACCGCTTCCTCGGCGTGACCGGCCGTGCGTTGCTGACACGCCTGCTCGGCGTGCTTCTTGCCGCACTTTCGGTGCAGTTCGTCGTTGACGGGGTGAAGTCTGCCTTCGCGGGCTGAGGAGCCCGTCATGGCACAACAAGCCGTTTTCAGTCGCTGGCAATTCGTCCTGAAGCAATTCAGACGGCGACTTTGGGTCAGGGCATCCGCGATCGGGGCCGATCTGAAGCGATTGCGGGACGATTTAAGCAGCTAGCCGCGGATTTCCCTTCCCGAAACGACGAACGCCCTGCATAGCAGGGCGTTCAGAAAATCCAGGTGTGGTTTCGTTCGCTGGAATCCAGTCAGATCAGAACGGGATGTCGTCGTCGAGATCGCGCGAGAAGCCGCCGGAAGGGGCGCTGCCGCCGCGGCTTGCACCACCAGAGGCGCCGCCGCGCGAGGGTGCCGGGGCGCTGTAGCCGCCGTCGTAACCGCCGCCGCCGCCACCGTAATCGGCACCGCCGAAGTCATTGCCACCGCGCGCGCCACCGGCGCTATCACCGCGACCGCCGAGCATGGTCAGGTTGCCGTTGAAGCCTTGAAGGACCACTTCCGTCGAGTAACGGTCGGCGCCGGTCTGGTCCTGCCACTTGCGGGTCTGCAACTGGCCTTCGACGTAAACGGTCGAGCCCTTCTTCAGATACTGTTCGGCGACCTTGCAAAGGCCCTCGTTGAAGATGACGACCGAATGCCATTCGGTCTTTTCCTTGCGCTCGCCGCTGTTCTTGTCGCGCCAGCTTTCCGAAGTCGCGATACGCAGATTGGCGATCGGCCGGCCGTCCTGGGTCCGGCGAATTTCGGGATCGGCACCGAGATTGCCGATCAGAATGACCTTGTTGACGCTACCAGCCATGACACTCACCTTACTGCCGCGCCGCCGCGGCGTTCAAACTTCCATCAAAAAGGCACCTTATCCCATTCGTAGCAGCGATTGGGCGGAGAGCCATTTAAATCCACAGCGAAAATGTTCTTTCTTTGTTCTAGTATTTCTCTATGATCGTGTCAACAGAATCGAAATTCCACATCGGCCGCGCCTTGTGCCTCGACTCAAGCGCTCCATTGACTACATAAGGACAGTTCTCCCAAGGACCGTCCCCTTCCCTTTGCCGATCAGAGCCCGACATGAGCGAACTCAAGACCATTTCCATCCGCGGTGCGCGCGAGCACAATCTCAAGGGCATCGATCTCGATCTGCCGCGCAACAGCCTGATCGTGATGACGGGGCTTTCCGGCTCCGGCAAGTCGTCGCTTGCTTTCGACACGATCTATGCCGAAGGGCAGCGGCGTTATGTCGAGAGCCTGTCGGCCTATGCGCGTCAGTTCCTCGAAATGATGCAGAAGCCGGACGTCGACCAGATCGAGGGTCTGTCGCCGGCGATCTCGATCGAGCAGAAGACGACCTCGCGCAACCCGCGCTCGACGGTCGGGACCGTCACCGAGATCTATGACTATATGCGCCTGCTGTTTGCCCGCGTCGGGGTGCCCTACTCGCCCGCAACAGGCCTGCCGATCGAGAGCCAGACAGTCAGCCAGATGGTCGATCGCGTCCTGGCCTATGAGGAAGGCACGCGCCTCTACATCCTTGCGCCGATGATCCGCGGCCGCAAGGGCGAGTACAAGAAGGAACTCGCCGAGCTGATGAAGAAGGGGTTCCAGCGCGTCAAGATCGACGGACAGTTTTACGAGATCGCCGAGGCCCCGACGCTCGACAAGAAATACAAGCATGACATCGACGTGGTCGTCGACCGTGTCGTGGTGCGGCCGGATATCGCAAGCCGTCTGGCCGATAGTCTGGAGACCTGCCTTCGGCTCGCCGACGGGCTGGCCGTGGCCGAATTTGCCGACAAGCCGCTGCCGTCCGAAGAAACATCGGCCGGTGGCTCGGCGAACAAGTCGCTGAACGAGACGCATGAGCGCGTCCTGTTTTCGGAGAAGTTCGCCTGCCCCGTCTCAGGTTTCACAATTCCGGAAATCGAGCCGCGATTATTCTCCTTCAACAATCCCTTCGGCGCCTGCCCGACCTGCGATGGTCTCGGCAGCCAGCAGAAGATCGACGAGGCGCTGATCGTTCCGGAAGTGCATCGCAAGCTGAATGACGGAGCCATTGCGCCCTGGGCCAAGTCGAGCTCGCCCTACTACAACCAGACGCTCGAAGCGCTCGGCAAGGCCTTTGGCTTCAAGCTGACGTCAAAATGGTCGGATCTTTCGGATGCGGCGCAAAGGGCGATCCTGCACGGCACCGAAGAGAAGATCGACTTCCACTATGCCGATGGTGCACGCTCCTACACCACGACCAAGAGCTTCGAAGGCATCGTGCCCAATCTCGAGCGGCGCTGGAAGGAGACCGACAGCGCCTGGGCGCGCGAGGAGATCGAGCGCTTCATGTCGGCCGCCCCCTGCCCGGCCTGCAACGGCTTCCGCCTGAAGCCCGAGGCGCTGGCGGTCAAGATCAATGGCTTGCATATCGGCCAGGTGACGAACATGGCGATCCGCATTGCCGGCTCCTGGTTCGAAGACTTGCCCGCGAAGCTTACCGACAAGCAGAACGAGATCGCCGTGCGAGTGCTAAAGGAAATTCGCGAGCGCCTGCGCTTCCTAAACGATGTCGGTCTCGACTATCTCTCCATGTCGCGCAATTCCGGTACGCTGTCGGGTGGCGAGAGCCAGCGCATTCGTCTGGCATCGCAGATCGGTTCCGGCCTGACCGGCGTGCTCTATGTGCTCGACGAGCCGTCGATCGGATTGCACCAGCGCGACAATGCGCGACTGCTCGACACGCTGAAACACCTGCGCGACATCGGCAATACAGTGATCGTCGTCGAGCATGACGAGGATGCGATCCTGAGTGCCGACTATGTCGTCGATATCGGTCCGGCGGCCGGCATCCATGGCGGCCAGGTGATCGCGCAAGGGTCGCCGCAGGACATCATGGCCCATCCAAAATCGCTGACGGGCAAGTACCTGACGGGCGAAATGGGCGTCAGTGTGCCGGCGCAGCGGCGCAAGCCGAAAAAGGGCCAGCAGATCAAGGTCGTCGGCGCCAAGGGCAACAACCTGAAGAATGTCACGGCCTCGATCCCGCTCGGCGTATTCACGGCGGTGACCGGCGTTTCGGGTGGCGGCAAGTCGACCTTCCTGATCGAGACGCTCTACAAGGCGGCTGCGCGGCGCGTCATGGGTGCCCGCGAAAACCCGGCCGAACATGAGCGCATCGACGGTTTCGAATTCATCGACAAGGTGATCGACATCGACCAGTCGCCGATCGGCCGCACGCCGCGGTCAAACCCGGCGACCTATACCGGTGCCTTCACGCCGATCCGCGACTGGTTCACCGGGTTGCCCGAAGCGAAGGCGCGCGGCTATCAGGCCGGTCGTTTCTCGTTCAACGTCAAGGGCGGCCGCTGCGAGGCCTGCCAGGGCGACGGCGTGATCAAGATCGAGATGCACTTCCTGCCCGACGTATACGTCACCTGCGACGTCTGCCACGGCAAGCGCTACAACCGCGAAACCCTCGACGTCACCTTCAAGGGGAAGTCGATCGCCGAAGTGCTCGACATGACCGTGGAGGAAGGCGTCGAGTTCTTCCAGGCGGTGCCCGCAGTGCGCGACAAGCTGCAGGCGCTGTTCGATGTCGGGCTCGGCTATATCAAGGTCGGCCAGCAGGCGAATACGCTGTCGGGTGGCGAGGCGCAGCGCGTCAAGCTCGCCAAGGAGCTGTCGAAGCGGTCGACCGGCCGCACGCTCTACATCCTGGACGAGCCGACCACCGGCCTTCATTTCCACGACGTGGCCAAGCTTCTGGATATGCTGCAGGAACTGGTCAATCAGGGCAATTCCGTTGTCGTCATCGAGCACAATCTCGAGGTCATCAAGACGGCAGACTACATTCTCGACTTCGGTCCGGAAGGCGGCGATGGCGGCGGCCAGATCGTGGCCCAGGGCACGCCGGAAGAGGTGGTGAAGGTCGAGGCCTCCTATACGGGGCAGTTCCTCAAGGAGTTGCTGCAGCGGCGGCCGGTGAAGAAGGTGCAGGCGGCGGAGTGATCCGCCGCCCCAGGGAGAGAAGACAGTCTGCCGTATGCAAGGTTTGTTTTTGATTTAGCCAATTACCCAACCCCATCAAGCAAGAGGCATTTCATGACCAAAACCGGCATTATCCGCTGCGGCATCGGCGGTTGGACCTTCGATCCCTGGGACGACAGTTTTTATCCCGCACACCTGACGAAGAAGCGGCAGTTGGAATATGCCAGCCGGCAGCTGGCCGCGATCGAGGTGAACGGTACGTATTACTCCAGCCAGAAGCCGGCGACCTTTGCCAAATGGGCTGCGGAAGTGCCGGAGGATTTCGTCTTTTCGCTGAAGGCCAGCCGGTTCTGCACGAACCGCAAGATCCTGGCTGAAGCCGGGCCGTCGGTGGAGAAGTTCCTGCATCAGGGTATCGAGGAGCTCGGGTCACATCTGGGGCCGATCCTGTGGCAGTTCATGGGTACGAAAAAGTTCGACGCCGAGGATTTCGAGGCCTTTCTCGACCTGTTGCCGAAGACGCTGAACGGGTTGCCGCTTCGCCATGTCGTCGAGCCCCGGCATGACAGTTTCCAGGTTCCGGAATTCATCGACATGCTGCGGCGGCATGGGGTGGCGGCCGTCTGTGCCGACCATCACGATTACCCGATGTTTGCCGATCCGACGGCGGATTTTGTCTATGCCCGTCTGCAGAAGGGCACGGACGAAACGCCGACCTGCTATCCGCCAAAAGATCTGGACGCCTGGGGCGTGCGGTTCGAGACATATGCTGCAGGCAGCGTGCCAGAGGATCTGAACCTGATTGCGAAAGACAAGCCGGCCAAGAAGGAGCCGCGCGACGTCTTTGCCTTCTTCATCTCCGGGGGCAAGGTGAATGCGCCAAGGGGCGCGATGGAGTTGCAGAAAAGGGTGGCATGACACTCCGCCGCGCCTGATCGTCATCAATTTGTGACATTGGCGAAACTGGACTAGGCTCGGTCGCAGAGTCGCGGTCGCGACCACGCTCTGGACCGGCATGCTTCCCTCTTTGGACGTGCGCGTCCAGACTTCGAGAGTTCGGGGCACTTCCATGTCGGGCATCGCCGTCTTCATCCATCTCGCCGGCGCAGTCGCGCTGCTTCTCTGGGCGACCCGCATGGTGCGCACGGGGATAGAACGCGCTTATGGCGGGGTCCTGAAGGACAAGCTGCGGCATGCCGTCAGCAATCGGTTCTCTGCGGCTTTTGCCGGCTTCCTGTTCGCGGTAGCGCTGCAGAGTGCCACTGCCGTCGCACTCATCGTCGCCTCGTTTTCGGCGGCCGGCTATGTCGTGCCGGCGATCGGGGTCGCGACGCTGCTCGGCGCGGATTTCGGGTCCGCCTTCGTCGTGCGCATCCTGCGCTACGATCTCTCACTGCTCGTGCCGGTCCTGCTGCTCGCGGGGACCGTCGCCTTCCGCGCGTCCGAGGCGCGGGGCTGGCGGCAGATCGGCCGTATCCTCTTCGGTCTCGGCCTGCTGCTGTTATCGCTGCGTCTGATCGGCGAGGCGTCCGAGCCGCTGCGCGAAAGCCGCATCCTGCCTGTCCTGTTCAATTATCTCGCCAGCGACTGGATCAGCGCCTTCGTGCTCGCCGCCCTGCTCGCCTGGGCTTTTCATTCGAGCGTGGCGGCCGTTCTCCTGGTCGCATCACTTGCCGACCAGGACCTCCTGCCCGGTGCGCTGATCATCCCGCTGGTGCTGGGTATCAATTTCGGCGCCGCGATCATTGCGGCCCTGCTCACCAAGGATGCCGAGGCGAATGCGAGGATCGTGCCGCTCGGCAATGTCGTCATCCGCGGGCTGATGACCTTGATCGCGCTTGCCGCGCAGTTCGTCTTTGCGCTCAGTCCTTCCGTCTTCTCCGCTCATCCCGGCGATTCCGTCGTCCTGGTGCATCTGGCGATGAATGGCGCCGTCCTCGTGCTCGGACTGCCATTTGCCGGCCTGGTCGCGGCGATGCTGGAACGGATGCTGGCGGGATCGGAAGAGAGGGCCGCCAACGACGATCGCTTCTCGGCTTTGAACGTGATGGACCTGACCAATCCGCAGCAGGCGATATCCAATGCGACGCGCGAGGTCCTGACGGTCTGTGACAAGACCGAAATCATGCTCAATGGCATATTCGAGCTCTACGAGCGCTGGGACACGAAGAAGACACAGCGGATCGAGGCGCTCGACGACCAGATCGACACGATCCATCGCGACATCAAGTTCTATCTCGCCCGGATATCCCAGACGGCGCTCGATCAGGGCTCTGCGGCCCTATGCCAGAACCTGCTGGGCGCGACGATCAAGATCGAGCAGGCCGCCGACATCATCTCGCAGAACATGCTGACGCGGGCACGCAAGAAGAACGAGCGCAATGTCGCCTTCTCCGCCGAAGGCTGGGCCGAACTCTGTGCCATGCATGACGAGGTCGTGCAGAACGCCCATCTCGCCTTCAACCTGCTGGTCAACCGGGACATCGGCCATGCGCGCCAGCTCGTTGCCCGGAAGGAAGCGATCCGAAACCTCGTAAAGACCAGCGAGGAAAGCCATTTGCAGCGTTTGCGGCAGGGCAATGCCGCCAGCTTCGAATCGAGCTCCCTGCATATCGACACGATGCGGGATCTGAAGGAGATCAATTCTCTCTTCGTTTCTATCGCTTATCCGCTCCTGGAAGGCGAAGGGCTGCTGCGGCGCAGCCGCTTGGTGCAGCCGGCGGAGCTTTAGACATTGGACGGATCGTCAGTCCGATCGCACATGAGATGCCAGATCTTCTGCCGTCATGCCTCGCCCTGCCCTCAAGGCCGCCTGGCCGTGCTGATGCACGCCGGCGCAAGCCGCTTCGAAGGCCGGCATACCATTGGCGAGATTGGCGCCAATGATGCCCGCGAGCACATCGCCCGAGCCGGCGGTGGCAAGCGTGGCCGGGGCCTTCTCCTCGATCGCGGCACGACCGTCGGGGCACGCGATCACGGTGTCGGCGCCCTTGTAGACGGCGATGCCACCGATGGCGATTGCCGCCGCGAGAGCCTTTTCGACCTTGCCTTCTTCCGATTTGGCGATTTCCGGAAATAGCCGGGCAAATTCCCCTTCGTGCGGGGTGATGACGAGTTGGCCCGGCGAGCCTGCAAAGGCATCACGCAATGCGCTGGCCTCGCCGGCGAAGGCAGAGATGCCATCGGCATCCAGCACTAGGTTCCGTCCATTTCGTGCGACGGCCAGACCATAGCTCCGCGCCTTGTCCCGGTCGCCGAAACCTGGACCCAGGACGAATGCGTTGTGGCGTTGGTCGCTCAGCCATGTCTCGACATCGGCCAGTGTGTCGACCGGCGCCAGCATCACGGCCGTCAGATGGGCCTCGTTGGCAGCCAGCGCATCTCCCGGCGAGGCCAGCGTGACGAGCCCTGCGCCGGCTTTGAGGGCCGCGCCGGCCGACAAGCGGGCGGCGCCGGTTGAAATTGCCGGACCGGAGAAAACCGTCAGGTGGCCGCGGCGGTATTTGTGATCTTCGGCCGATGTAGTGCGTCGTGATGACTGGAAAATTGCCGGGCCGTTGATCCAGAGTTTTCCGGCCTCTGCGGAAACGATCCTTTGCGGAATGCCGATATCGAAGACTTCGATTGCGCCGCAGTGGCTACGGCCCGGCAGGAGCACGTGACCCGGCTTTCGCGTGACGAAAGTGACACTGCGCTCTGCTCGGAAGGCTGCGCCCCGTATTTTCCCCGTCGCCCCGTCGATGCCAGAGGGAAGATCGACTGCGAGCACCGGTGTCCGGGTCTCCGCCACGGTCGCGATCAACGCCTGCACGATCTCAGGCACATCACGCGCCAAGCCAGCTCCAAACAAGGCGTCGATCACCACTTCCCCCGCCAGAGGTGTATAGGCTTCGAGGTTTTCGACTGTCCCCGACCACGCTGCCCGGGCAATGCTGGCGTCACCCGTCAGTCTTTCGGGCTCGCCGAAGGCGAGGACCCGCACATCAGCGCCACTCCGGGCAAGTGCGGAGGCGGCCACGTAACCATCTCCACCATTGTTGCCCGGACCGCAGAAGACAGTGAACCGACGCGCCGCCGGATAGTGCCGCAAGGCACAGGCAGCAACCGCCTCGCCTGCCCGCAGCATGAGCGCAAAACCGCTGATGCCGGAGTGGATGGCTGCGGCATCGACGCGCGCCATCTCGATCGGGGTCAGCAATATCTCTGGCTCAGGAAGGCTCATGTGTCTCTGTAGAGCAGAAATCACTACAGGAGCAAAGCTGCACGATTTTGGGCAGAACTGGAGTGTTCATTTATACGGCAAGTGCACTTTTTATGTGCATTATGTTTGTATTTTGTGCAGTCCTCACAGTCGGTTACGACAACAGGTGCTCTCGAAAAAAGATTGGCTGCAAGCGTAATTTCGAGCAATTCGGGCTGGCTTTTCCACTCGTTTTGCAGGAGATTTGCGCTGTCGGACGGAGGAAGCAGGCTTTTTTGCATCGAATTCGCAAAAATCTGGCACATTCCATGCATTCAACCCGGCGAGCGGGGCTCATCCTGCTTTACTGAGGAAGCGGAGAGAAATTTTCTCATGAAAAAGATCGAAGCGATCATCAAGCCTTTCAAGCTCGACGAAGTGAAGGAAGCCCTTCAGGAAGTCGGCTTGCAGGGTATCACCGTGACGGAAGCCAAGGGCTTCGGTCGCCAGAAGGGCCATACCGAGCTCTATCGCGGCGCCGAATATGTCGTGGACTTCCTGCCCAAGGTGAAGGTCGAAGTGGTACTGGCCGACGAAAACGTGGAGGCGGTCATCGACGCCATCCGCAATGCAGCCCAGACGGGCCGCATCGGCGACGGCAAAATCTTCGTTTCGAACGTCGAAGAAGTCGTCCGCATCAGAACCGGCGAAACCGGTATCGACGCCATCTAATCGGACCCGGCACCTAGGGAGGTCGGGTTTAAATCGTCAGCTCACGCGAGGAACATAAAAATATGACGACCGCAAACGATATCCTCAAACAGATCAAGGACAACGACGTCAAGTTCGTCGACCTGCGCTTCACGGACCCGAAGGGCAAGCTGCAGCACGTCACGATGGACATTGTCTGCGTCGACGAAGACATGTTCGCCGATGGCGTCATGTTCGACGGCTCCTCGATCGCCGGCTGGAAGGCCATCAACGAGTCCGACATGGTGCTGATGCCGGATCCGGCCACCGTGCACATGGACCCCTTCTTCGCCCAGTCGACGATGGTCATCCTCTGCGACATTCTCGATCCGGTCTCTGGCGAAGCCTATAACCGCGATCCGCGCGGCACCGCCAAGAAGGCCGAAGCCTACCTCAAGGCATCTGGTATCGGCGATACGGTCTTCGTTGGTCCGGAAGCCGAATTCTTCGTCTTCGACGACGTCAAGTACAAGGCTGACCCGTACAACACCGGTTTCAAGCTGGATTCGACCGAACTGCCGTCGAACGACGACACCGACTATGAGACAGGCAACCTCGGCCATCGCCCGCGCGTCAAGGGCGGCTATTTCCCGGTTCCGCCGATCGACAGCCTGCAGGACATGCGCTCCGAAATGCTGACGGTTCTCGGCGAAATGGGCGTCGTCGTCGAAAAGCATCACCACGAAGTGGCGGCGGCCCAGCACGAACTCGGCATCAAGTTCGACGCGCTGGTGCGCAACGCCGACAAGATGCAGATCTACAAATATGTCGTGCACCAGGTTGCCAATGCCTATGGCAAGACGGCGACCTTCATGCCGAAGCCGATCTTCGGGGACAACGGCTCGGGCATGCATGTGCACATGTCGATCTGGAAGGACGGCAAGCCGACCTTCGCCGGTGACGAATATGCCGGCCTGTCGGAAAGCTGCCTGTTCTTTATCGGCGGCATCATCAAGCATGCCAAGTCGATCAACGCCTTCTCCAACCCGTCGACCAACTCCTACAAGCGTCTGGTCCCGGGTTATGAAGCGCCGGTACTTCTCGCCTATTCGGCCCGCAACCGTTCGGCCTCGTGCCGCATTCCCTTCGGCTCCAACCCGAAGGCCAAGCGCGTCGAAGTCCGCTTCCCGGATCCGACCGCGAACCCCTACCTCGCTTTCGCCGCCATGCTGATGGCAGGTCTCGACGGCATCAAGAACAAGATCCATCCGGGCAAGGCTATGGACAAGGATCTCTACGACCTGCCGCCGAAGGAGCTGAAGAAGATCCCGACCGTCTGCGGTTCGCTGCGTGAAGCGCTCGAAAGCCTGGACAAGGATCGCAAGTACCTGACCGCCGGCGGCGTGTTCGACGACGACCAGATCGATTCGTTCATCGAGCTGAAGATGCAGGAAGTCATGCGCTTCGAAATGACCCCGCATCCGGTCGAATTCGACATGTACTACTCGGCCTGATTTTCGGGTCACTCATCAGACGCCGGCGGATCGCTCCGCCGGCGTTTTTCGTTTCGAATGGTACCAATTGTGGGCAATCGCGCTTTCGCCCCAGGCGCCGCCGCGCTAGCAGTGGTCGTCCCTTCTCAGTTGTCACGGTTTTTCATGCCGGCCTCCCAGCAACCGCCCTCGCCGCGCCTTTATGACTGGACGCTCTTCCTGCTCGCGCCAGTGTTCTTCTCGTCGAACCTGATCTTCGGGCGTGGCATCACTGGCGAGGTCGGGCCATTCACGACGGCACTGCTGCGCTGGGTAGGGGCCGCGATCCTGATGTCGCCCTTCATCTGGCAGGAGCGGCAGGCCTGCCTCACCTTCGTACGGCGTCATACGGCGCTCTGGCTGACGCTCGGCATTCTGGGCATGGGCATCTGTGGCGGCGTGGTCTATTGGGCGCTGACGCTGACTACCGCCTCCAACGCGACGCTGATCTACACGACATCGTCGCTGTTCATCATCCTGTTCCAGTGGCTGTTTCAGAAGCGCGCGATCACGCGGCGGGAAATGGGGGGCATGGTGATTGCCTTTGCCGGGGTCGTGGCGATCGTTCTGAAAGGGCATCCGGAGGCGCTGCTGGAGCTCACCTTCAACATCGGGGATCTGGCGATCCTGGTGGCGGCCATTGCCTTTGCCGCCTATTCGCTGCTGTTGCGGCGACCGTCGGTGCGCGAGATGCCGCCGCTCCCGCTGTTTGCTCTGCTGGCACTTTCAGGCGCGATCGTGCTGGTGCCGCCCGGTCTGATCGAGATCGCCGGCGGCGGGCTTCTGCCGGATACGCGCATGGAGTTTGTCAAGCTCGCCGGCATTATCCTCTTCGCGTCGCTTGCTGCCTTCTATTGCTTTCAACACGCGGTGCAGGTGTTCGGGCCGGGCATTGCGGGGATGACGCTTTACCTGATGCCGCCCATGTCGATCCTGATGGCTGTCATCTTCCTGGGAGAGCGCTTCGAGCACTACCATGCGGTGGGCATCGTGCTGGTGACTGGCGGCCTCGTTCTTGCGACCGCGCCCGGTCGAAAAGCGGGCTAGGTGTCGCAGGTACAAGCGATGCTAAACACCATCCCTTGATTTTGCCGGGCTTTCTTCCCAAATAAGACATTGAAAGGAAGTCAAGCCATGAAACAACGAAGCGCTAAATTTGGTATCGGGGACGTCGTACGGCACAAGTTCTTTCCGTTCCGCGGCGTGATCTTCGATGTTGACCCGGAGTTCGCGAATTCCGAGGAGTGGTGGAATGCGATCCCGGCCGAAGTTCGGCCGCAAAAGGACCAGCCCTTCTATCATCTGCTCGCGGAGAATTCCGAGACGGAATATGTTGCCTATGTGTCCGAGCAGAACCTCGAGCGCGACCAGAGCCATGAGCCGTTGCGCAATCCGCAAATCCAGCAGATTTTCGAGCCGCAGCAGAGCGGCCACTACAAGCCGAAGATGAACTTCGCGCACTGACATACATCCGATACCACAAAGCAAAGAAGCCCGCGTCTGACGACGCGGGCTTCTTGTTGTTCAAAGCCGTGAAGCGGATCAGTTGCCCTGCTTGGCAGCATTCTGGGCGTCGGTGATCGCCTTGTTGCGCTCTTCCTGCTTCTTCTGCATGGCTTCCTGCAGGAGACGCTGGCGCTCCTCGGCCTGCGACTGCGACATTGCTTCGCCATCGAAGGCGCCGGTGAAGCCGCTCAGCGGGATCTTGATCGGGTTCGGCGCGCGACGGAAGTTGATCGAGGTGAAGACGACCTCGCCACCCTTCTTCAGGCTGTCGATGATCGCATCCGTCAACGGGATTTCGGCCGTGCAGCGGTCGGGCAGGCAGACGGCGTAGTCGAGCTTGGTGCCCTTGGCGCCGTCGATCTGCATCAGGACGCCCGGCGGGATAAGACGCGCCGAAGGTACGGTGACCTGCAGCAGCTTGCGGTTGACCTTGCCTTCGACCGTGATCAGGCCGACGGCCGTGATCAGCTGGCCATTGGCGGCAACGAGCTGGTTCTGGACGACGCAGACGTCCGATTCTTCCTGCTTGGCGCAGGTCTTGAACCACTTCGCCTCGGAGGGAGCGGCTGCGGCTTCCTGCGCCTGCGCGACAACCGGCATGGCGGTAGCTGCGAAGGACAATGCGAGTGCAGACACAGCCGTCCGCGTTGCGTTGCTAAGTTTGAACATCATACGTATTCCGTCTCCTGAAAACCCCTGTCGCGCGGACTTCGATGCCGCGTCATTCACCGGTCGTGTGTGCCCTCACCTGTCGTTCAAATGAGGCAAATACATGACCCGGCGATCTGGCTCACCTGTTACATTGTGGCGGCCAGAATATCCAGCGTTTCTTTGACACTGGATCGACTCACCCTGCCTAAATCCCACCTGCTTGTGTTGGTTTTATGGTGACTGTGCTAGCGTCCGCGCGATTTGCAGATTCCATACCGGGGAGGACCAAGATCTTGCGCCGTCTCTTCTTCAGCCTTTGCCTGCTGCCACTTGTGACCACCGTCCAGGCTGAGCCCATGCACGGGATCGCCATGCATGGGGAACCTGCCCTCTCCTCCGGCTACACACATTTTCCCTATGTGAAGCCGGATGTGACTAAAGGTGGCAGGGTGAATTACGGTGTCGTCGGCACATTCGATGCGCTGAACCCTTTCGTGCTCAAGGGCATGCGGACCACGGCTCGCGGTGTGTGGGATCCGGAGTTCGGCAACCTGCTGTACGAACCACTGATGACCCGTTCTGCCGACGAGCCTTTCACGCTCTACGGATTGCTCGCCGAGACCGTCGAATGGGATGCCGACCGAACCTATGTGCAGTTCAACATCAATCCGCAGGCCAAGTGGAGTGATGGCAAGTCCGTTACGCCCGAAGACGTGATTTTCACCTTCGAACTCCTGCGCGACAAGGGACGCCCGCCCTTCAACGGCCGTCTCAGCGCGGTTTCCAAAATGGAGAAGGTCGGCGAGCATGGCGTGAAGTTCACCTTCAACGAAAAAGCCAATCGCGAGACGCCGCTGATCTTTGCCTCGGCGACGCCGATCCTGCCGAAGCATGCGATCGATCCCGACACCTTCGACCAGGGTGGGCTTGCCATTCCTGTCGGATCCGGCCCCTATAAGATCAAGGAGCTGAGGCCGGGCGAGAAGGTCACCTGGGTGCGGGACACTGAATACTGGGGCAAGGATCTGCCGTCGAAGATCGGATTCGACAATTACGACGAGATCACGGTCACCTATTTCCTCCAGGAAGCCACACTGTTTGAAGCATTCAAGAAGGGCGAGATCGACATCTATCCGGACGGCGATTCCAATCACTGGCAGCGCGCCTATGACTTTCCGGCAGCGCAGAATGGCGATGTGGTGAAGGAAGCTTTCAAGCCGGGTCTGCCCTCCGGCATGCTCGGCTTCGTGTTCAATACCCGACGTCCGATCTTCGCCGACGTGAAGGTGCGCGAGGCAATCAACACGGCCTTCGACTTCGAATGGCTGAACAAGACGCTCTATGGCGGCGCCTTTACCCGTACCCAGAGTTATTGGCAGAACTCAGCGCTCGGCGCTTATGGCAATGCCGCAGACGACAAGGAGCTGGCCCTGCTTGGTCCCGCCAAGGACAAGCTGTCGCCGGAGATCCTGGCCGGCACTTATAGCCAGTCGGCGACCGACGGATCGGGGGGCGATCGCAAGGCACTCGGCAAGGCGGTCAAGCTCTTCGGCGAGGCCGGCTACAAGATCCAGAGCGGCAAGATGCTCGATGCCAGTGGCAAACCGCTCGCCTTCGAAGTGATGACGCAGAACGAGGGCCAGGAGAAAATGGCACTCGCCTTCCAGCGGACGCTGAAACTCATCGGCGTCGACATGGCGATCCGGACAGTGGATGACGCCCAGTATCAGGCGCGATCCAACAGCTTCGACTACGACATGATCATCAAATCCTACACCTCGTCGCTTTCGCCCGGCGCCGAGCAGGTCAACCGCTGGGGGTCTGAGTCCAAAGATGCCCAAGGCAGCTTCAACTACGCCGGCGTGGCGGATCCCGATATCGACCGGATGATGGAGGCATTGTTGCAGGCGCGTGAACCCGAAGATTTCCAGGCCGCCGTGCGCGCCTATGACCGGCTGCTCGTTGCCGGGCATTATGTCGTGCCGCTCTACCATATCGGTGAACAGTGGGTGGCGCGCTGGAAGCATATCGGACGACCAGAAACGGCTCCGCTCTATGGATACCAGCGTCCGACATGGTTCGACGCGCGCGTTCAGTAAGCTCTGAGCGTTTGACGCTGTGTTTTCGGGCCGGAGCTTGTCTCCGGCCCGCTTTGCTTTAAGTGACAGGCATATCTCTGCCAGGAAAGGACAGCATCATGGACCGCATCACCATCGACCTCGTATCCGACGTGGTCTGCCCCTGGTGCTATCTCGGCAAGGCGCGGCTCGAGCTTGCGATCGCCGAAGTGCAGGACGAGGTCAGCGTCGACATCAACTGGCGCCCGTATCAGCTCAATCCCGACTATCCGCCTGAAGGTGTCGACCAGCAGGTCGAACTGGCCAAAAAGCTCGGTGGCAAGGACAAGATGGACCAGGCGCATGCGCATCTGAAATCGCTCGGCGCCGAGGTCGGGATCGCCTTTGATTTCGAAGCGATCAAGGTCGGGCCGAACACGCTCGATGCCCACAGGCTGATCCACTGGGCCGGCCAGGAAAGTCGCGAGACGCAGACCCGCGTGGTCGACCTCTTGTTCAAGGCGAATTTCGAACAGGGTCGCAATATCGGTGACGCGGCCGTGCTGCTCGACATTGCGACCGAGGCCGGACTGTCGCGTCCTGTGATCGAATCGCTGCTGTCAGGCGATGCCGATGTTCAACATGTCCTCTCCGAGGTCGAGGCTGCCAAGCAGATGGGGGTCAACGGCGTGCCCTTCTTCATCTTCGATCAGCAATATGCCGTGAGCGGCGCCCAGCCGCCGGCGGAACTCGCCAATGCCCTGCGCGAAATTGCCAAGGCGAAGGCCGAGGCGTTGCGCAATCTGAATTGACGGTTAGCGCGAACACTCGTATCCCGGTGAGGCCACCTCCTCCCCGGGATCATCACCTTGTCCGCCGACACCACCTTCAAAGGCGTCCTTTTCGCCTTCATCTGCTTTGCCGCCTATTCCTTCAGCGATGCCGCCGTGAAGCTGGTGGAGGGGCGCGTGCCTGCCTTCGAGGCCGGTTTCATTGGCAGCCTGTTCGGCTTTTTCGCCATCCCCTTCCTGATGAAACGCGGCGATCGCTATACCGATCTGGTGCGCAGCACAAACTGGCCGCTCTGGGGTCTGCGCTTCGTCTGTTCCGCTGTCGGTACGGTCGGTAGCATCGTCGCCTTTACCCAGCTCTCGATGGCGGAGGCCTTCTGCCTGATCTTCCTGCTGCCGAGTTTCGCGACGATCATGTCGGTGATCTTTCTCAAGGAGCAGGTGGGCCTGAAGCGCTGGGTGGCGGTTCTGATCGGCTTCCTCGGCGTGCTGGTGGTTTTGAGGCCTGGTTTCCGCGAACTGGAGGTCGGACATCTCGCCGCGATGATGTCGGGCTTTGCCGGTGCTGTCACGATCATCATCTTCCGGGCCATGGGGCCACAGGAGAAGAACATCTCGCTCTATGGTGCCGGCCTGCTCGGCAGCGTGGTGATCTGCGCCGTCTTTTCGCTGCCGGACTTCCAGGTGCCCGGGAGCCATGACCTCATGCTGCTCGCCGCCTTCGGTCTTCTGGCGGCCGTCGGCAATGTGTTGATGATGCTGGCCTCGTTCTACATCCCGGCCGCAATCGTCGGGCCGATCCAGTACAGCCAGATGCTCTGGGCCATCCTGCTCGGCTACCTGGTCTTCGGCGACAAGGTCGACAGGCCCATGGGCATCGGCATCGTGCTGATCGTGAGCTCCGGTCTGCTGACGCTGATCCGCGAGCGCAAGCGCGACACGCCGCTGCCGCCACCGGTGGCCGGCAAGTCGGATGCGGCGCTGGCGATCAAGCCGGAACAGGGCGAGGCCTAATTAGCAGCGAACGGGGTCCACGATCCCCGCTCGTCAGCTCGCCTTCGCCAGTTCCGCCAGTTGCGTCATCACGACCGCTGCGCCAGACAGCCGCTTTTCCGGCGTCGGCAGGTCGCGGGTCAGGAATACCGAGTGGTCCGGCCGGATCTTGGCCATCGAGCCTTGCTTGGCGATATAGCCGACCAGCGCTGCCGGGTTCGGGAACTGCTTGCCACGGAACTGGACCACGACGCCCTTGGGGCCGGCTTCCAGTTTCTCGACATTGGCCGTGCGGCACAGCGCCTTGATGTAGACGACCTTCAGCAAGTGCTGGACTTCGGTCGGCATGGGGCCGAAGCGATCGATCAGTTCGGCGCCGAAGCCGTCGATCTCTCTGAGGTCGTCGAGTTCGCCGAGGCGACGGTAGAGCGCCATGCGCAGATGCAGGTCCGGCACGTAGTTTTCCGGGATCATAACGGAGGTGCCGACCTGGATCTGCGGCGACCAGCCGGTGTCCACGACCTCGTCGATGCCCTTCACTTCGGCGACAGCCTCTTCCAGCATCTGCTGGTAGAGCTCGAAACCGACTTCCTTGATGTGGCCGGACTGTTCCTCGCCCAAGAGATTGCCGGCACCGCGGATGTCGAGGTCGTGGCTCGCCAGCTGGAAGCCGGCGCCGAGCGTGTCGAGAGACTGCAGGACCTTGAGGCGGCGTTCGGCGCCTGCGGTCAGTACCTTATTGACCGGCAGCGTCAGCAGCGCGAAGGCGCGGACCTTGGAGCGGCCGACGCGGCCGCGGATCTGGTAGAGCTGGGCCAGACCGAACATGTCGGCACGGTGGACAATGAGCGTGTTGGCCGTTGGTACATCCAGGCCGGATTCGACGATGGTGGTCGAGAGCAGGACATCATAGCGGCCGTCATAGAAGGCGTTCATGATGTCTTCGAGTTCGCCTGCCGCCATTTGCCCGTGAGCGATGGCGACCTTGAGTTCGGGGACGTTCTCGTCGAGGAAGCTTTTCACATCGGCGAGATCGGCGAGACGCGGGCAGACATAGAAACTCTGGCCGCCACGATAATGCTCACGCATCAGGGTCTCGCGGATCACCAGTGGGTCAAAAGGCGAGATGAAGGTGCGGACCGCCATGCGGTCAACAGGTGGGGTGGTGATCAGCGAGAGTTCGCGCACGCCGGTCATGGCGAGCTGCAGGGTGCGGGGGATCGGGGTTGCCGACAGCGTCAGGACATGCACGTCCGACTTCAGCTCTTTCAGCCGCTCCTTGTGCTTGACGCCGAAATGCTGCTCCTCGTCGATGATCAGCAGGCCGAGATTGGCGAAATTGACGCCCGTGCCGAGCAGCGCATGGGTGCCGACGACGATGTCGGTCTTGCCGTCGGCCACTTCCTTCTTGACGAGGTTCAGCTCCTTCGTGCCGACGAGGCGCGAGGCCTGCTGGATGCGGATCGGCAGGCCGCGGAAGCGTTCGGAGAAGGTCTTGAAATGCTGGCGGGCGAGCAGCGTGGTCGGCACGACGACGGCGACCTGGATGCCGTTCATCGCGGCAATGAAGGCCGCACGGAGCGCGACTTCCGTCTTGCCGAAGCCGACGTCGCCGCAGACGAGGCGGTCCATGGGGCGGCCGGCGCCAAGGTCGGAGCGGACAGATTCGATCGCAGTCTCCTGGTCTTCCGTCTCGTCATAGGGGAAACGGGCGGCGAACTCGTCGTAGAGACCTTCCTGGGTGGTCAGAACCGGAGCGGAACGGGTCATGCGCTCGGCGGCGATCTTGATCAGCGCTCCTGCCATATCGAGGAGCCGCTTCTTGAGCTTGGCCTTGCGCATCTGCCAGGCACCACCGCCCAGCTTGTCGAGCTGCACTTCGGTTGCCTCGCCGCCGTAACGCGAGAGAAGGTCGATGTTTTCGACCGGCAGGAAGAGCTTGGCATCGTCGGCATAGCGCAGTTCGAGGCAGGCATGCGGGGCACCGGCGGCCTCGATGGTGCGCAGGCCGACGAAACGGCCGATGCCGTGTTCGGCATGCACGACGATCGAGCCTTCGTCGATGCCGGCGACTTCCGAGATGAAGTCGGCGGCGCGCTTGCGGCGCTTGGAGCGGCGCACCATGCGGTCGCCGAGAATGTCCTGTTCGCCGATGATCACGAGACCGTCTGTCTCGAAGCCGCCTTCGAGGCTGAGGACGGCGGTGCCCGCCTCCCCCTTCTTCAGCTTGTCGACATCCTTCAGGGCGGCGACAGGCACGAGCTTTTCCAGACCGTGTTCGTTCAGTACCTGCAGCAGGCGATCGAGCGAGCCTTCGGACCAGCCAGAAACGATGACCTTGGCGCCGGCCGCGCGCTTGTCGGCGATATAGGTGACAGCCTGGCCGAAGACGTTGGTGCGATTGCTCTCTTCGCTGCTGGCTTCATTGGCAGACTTGGCCCATCGCGGCGATGGGCGGGCATCAACTTCCATGACCATACGGCTTTCGCCGCCGTGTTCGGCAAAGGGCGTGATGCGGATCGGGTCGAAGGCGTCGAGGTTCGCGCCGAATTCGCTGGCGCCGAGATAGAGCCGCTCCGGCGGCACCGGCTTGTAGGGCGTGCCCTGGCCGAGATGGCCCTTGCCGGGGGTCGCCGAGTTGAGGCGCGCCTCGTAGTAGTCGCGTATCAACTTGGCGCGTTCTTCGGCTGCCTCGCGGACGGTATGGTCGGTGACCAGACGGAAGCCTCTGAGATAGTCGAAGGTGGTCTCCAGCTTGTCGTAGAACATGGGTAGCCAGTGTTCCATGCCCGCATAGCGCCGGCCCTCGGAGACGGCGGCATAAAGCGCGTCATCACGGGTCGCCGCGCCAAAGAGCGACAGGTAGTTCTTGCGAAAGCGGCTGATGCTCTCCGGCGTGAGCGTCACCTCACTCATCGGGTTGAGATCAAGCGAGCGGATCTGGCCAATGGTGCGCTGGCTCGCCGGGTCGAAGGAGCGGATCGATTCGAGCGTATCGCCGAAGAAATCGAGGCGCACCGGCTCTTCCGCACCGGGTACGAAGACGTCGAGGATGCCGCCGCGGACCGCGAATTCGCCGACTTCCCGCACGGTTGCGACACGATCGAAGCCGTTGCGCTCGAGGCGAGCAGCGATGTCATCCATGCGCACCTGGTTGCCGGGCTTGGCCGAAAAGCCAAGGCTGTCGATGACATCCGCCGGCGCCACTTTCTGCAGCATGGCGTTGACCGTCACCAGCACGATCGCGGGATGCGGATTGAGATAGAGCGCAATTAGGCCTGACAGCGCCGAGAGACGCCGGGCGGAGACGTCTGCCGATGGTGAGACGCGGTCGTAGGGAAGACAATCCCAGGCCGGCAGGCTGAGGACCGGGATGTCAGGCGCTGTGAAGCTCAGGGTCTGTTCGAGGTTCTGCAGCCGCTGGCCGTCGGAGACGACATAGGCGACGGGTTTGCCCGCACGTGCGAGTTCGGCCAGGATGAAGGCATCCATGCCGTCGGGCACATGGGAGAGCGTCAGGGCGGATTGCGCAGCGACAATCCGCTTCACATCGATCAGGGACATCATCAGTTACTTTGCAGCGGTTTCATCGCCCGTGACCGGCGAGAAATCCGGCCGGAGGGCGGCAATGCGTTCGAAGAGCGGCGTCTGGAGATGGGCTGGGACAGGATCGGCGCCCGTGATGTAGCGGACGAGGTCGTTGTCCTCTTCCGCCATGATGCGTTCGAGTTCATCGAGATCCTCGTCCGAAAGTTCGGCGATATGGGCCTCGCAGAACTGGCCGAGCATCAGATCCATCTCGCGGATGCCGCGATGCCAGCAGCGAAACAGGATTCGGCGACGGCGCGGATCGAGGTCGACACTGCTTTTCACCAATCCAGTCATGTCGGCATCCTTCCAATTCTTGGCGCTTCTATAGAGCAGCAACCGGCAAATGTCAGCTTGCCAAAGGGGCAATTTGCGAGGCATTTTGCCGGCATCATGCGTCCCAATCTTCTCGATCCCCTCTTTGCCTCCGTCGCCTCGCTCAGCGGAGTGGGTCCCAAGCTCGCCCAGCTTCTCGCCACACTGCTTGGGCGCGAGGACGCCGATGATACACGGGTGGTCGACCTGCTGTTACTTGCGCCGCACAGACTGATCGACCGGCGCCACCAGCCGGGCATCGCCTATGCGCAACAGGGTTCGCTGGTGACCATCACCGGACGCGTCGACCACCACACGCCGCCCCCGCCGGGCAAGAACAACATGCCCTACCGCATCTTCCTGCATGACGAGACGGGGGAACTGGCGCTGACCTTCTTCCGGGTCAAGGGCAACTGGCTGGAAAAGGCGCTGCCCGTCGACGAGATCGTCATGGTCTCGGGCAAGGTCGACTGGTTCAACGGTCGGCCTTCGATGGTGCATCCGGACCTGATGGTGAGGGCGAGCGAGGCGGAGAACCTTCCGCTGGTCGAGCCGGTCTACCCGCTGACGGCGGGGCTGGGGCCAAAGGTGTTGCGCAAGGCGGTGGAGGCCGCCGTCGAGCGCATGCCGGATCTGCCGGAATGGGCGGATGCGGCGCTGGCGACGAAACAGGGATTTGCCAGCGTCCGCGAGTGCCTGGTCGCGCTCCACAATCCGCGCGACGAGAAGGATATCGACCCGCAGGCACCCGCCCGGCGACGGCTTGCCTATGACGAATTCCTCGCCGGCCAGGTGTCGCTCGCCTTGGTGCGGCAGAAGCTCAGACGTGTGCCGGGCGTGCCGATCAAGCCCACGGGCGAACTCAGCGGCAAGATCCGCGCCGCCCTTCCCTTTACGCCGACGAACAGCCAGGTGGCGGCGATCGACGATATCCTGAAGGATATGGCGACCGACCAGCGGATGCTTCGGCTGGTCCAAGGTGACGTGGGTGCCGGCAAGACGCTGGTGGCGCTGTTCGCCATGGCAGCCGCTGTCGAAGCTGGCGGACAAGCTGTGCTGATGGCCCCGACGGAAATCCTGGCGCGGCAGCACCATGCGACGCTCGCCAAGCTCGGCGCGCCGGCTGGCCTGAAAATCGAGGTCCTGACCGGGCGCACCAAGGGCAAGGAGCGCGAGGCGATCCTGGAGCGCATAGCCTCCGGCGAGGCTCAGATCGTCATCGGCACGCATGCGCTGTTCCAGGATGCCGTTGTCTACCGGAACCTTACACTCGCCGTGGTCGACGAGCAGCATCGCTTCGGTGTGCACCAGCGCCTGCGGCTCACCTCAAAGGGCATCTCGCCGCATATGCTGGTCATGACCGCGACGCCGATCCCGCGTACGCTGGTGCTGGCTGCCTTCGGTGACATGGATGTCTCCAAGCTCACGGAAAAACCGGCCGGTCGCAAGCCGATCCAGACCGTCACTGTGCCGACCGAGCGCGTGCCCGATGTCATCGAGCGTTTGAGAGCCGCGATCGCGGAGGGCAAGAAGGCGTATTGGATCTGCCCCCTGGTCGAGGAAACCGAAGAAAGCGAGCTGATGTCGGCCGAGGAGCGGCAAGCGGTACTGGCGCAGTTCATCAAGGCGCCGATCGGGTTGGTGCATGGACGCATGGCGGGGCCGGAGAAGGACGCTGCCATGCTTGCCTTCAAGAATGGCGAGACGCGGCTGCTGGTGGCTACCACGGTGGTCGAGGTCGGTGTCGACGTGCCCGATGCGACGATCATGGTCATCGAACACGCCGAACGCTTTGGTCTGGCCCAGTTGCACCAGCTGCGCGGTCGCGTGGGCCGTGGTGACGAGGCCTCGAGCTGCATCCTGCTCTACAAGGGCCCGCTCGGCGAGACCGGCAAGGCGCGGCTGTCGATCCTGCGCGATTCGGAAGACGGCTTCCTGATCGCGGAGGAGGATCTGAAGCTCCGGGGCGAAGGCGAGCTTTTGGGGACGCGGCAGTCGGGCACACCTGGCTTCAAGATCGCGAGCCTCGAGCACCACGGTGATCTTCTGGAGATCGCCCGCAAGGATGCGGCCTATCTGCTGGATCGAGACCCGGAACTCACCAGCGAGCGCGGCGAAGCGGTGAGGACTTTGCTCTACCTGCATCGCCGCGACGAGGCGATCCGCTTCCTGCATGCAGGATGAACGTGGTCAGGTTCAGGAACGGCCGGCGCGCTTGGGCGGCTCGACCGGCTCGTCCGTATCGAGATTCCGAAATGCTGTCATGGCGTCGGCGACTGTTGGCTTGTATTCGGGTGTGACCAGACCCGCCGAGATAAGCAGCTTGATGCCCTCCTCCGGGCTCATGTCGAGCAGCATCAGCTTGCTGCGTGGCACGAACATCAGGAAACCGGCCGTCGGGACGGGTGTCGGCGCCAGAAAGACGGCGACCATTTCCTCGCCATCCTGGTTCAACTTCACGGCAATCTCGCCCTTGGCATCCGAAGAAATGAAGACCAGCGCCCATGTGCCAGCGCGCGGAAACTCGATCAGGCCGACTTTCTTGAAGGAATTGCCCTGCTCTTTCAGAACCGTCTCGAAGATCTGCTTGGTGCTCTTGTAGACGGTGCGCACCAGCGGCATCCGATTGAGGATGTTTTCGCTGTAGGCGACGATCGAGCGGCCGATCAGGTTTCGGCCCAGGAAGCCGACAAGCGTGATGAAGAGGATGGCGATGAGAAGTCCGGTGCCGGGCACGGCGAACTTCAGATAGGCCTCCGGATTGTAGCGGTCCGGCAGATAGGGCTTGACCCAGCTGTCGGCCCAGCGGATGAAAGTCCAGGTCAGGTAGATGGTGATCGCCATCGGCGCGCAAATGATCAAGCCGGTCAGGAAGTTGTTCCTGAGCCGCGCCGCCATCGAAATCCTGTCTGAACCTTCGGTCATGCCCACCGTCATTGTGCAGCGCCGTAACGCTGCGGACAATGCCGGAGCGATACGGGCGGCGCAAGAGCTAGAATTGGGGCAGTGGGCCGCCCCATCCAATCATCACTCGACCGTGACCGATTTGGCGAGATTGCGCGGCTGGTCGACGTCGGTGCCCATGAAGACGGCCGTGTGATAGGCGAGCAGCTGGATCGGGATCGAATAGATCATCGGGGAGACGATTTCGGCGACCACGGGCAAAACGATGGTCGCCATGGTGTCGAGCTTGGAGGCAGCAGCACCCTTTTCGTCGGTGATGAAGATGATTCGGCCGCCGCGGGCCGCCACTTCCTGCATGTTCGACACGGTCTTTTCGAAGAAGCGGTCGAAGGGGGCAATCACGATCACAGGCATGTTTTCGTCGATCAGGGCGATCGGGCCGTGCTTCAGTTCGCCGGCGGCATAACCTTCGGCGTGGATATAGGAGATTTCCTTCAGCTTCAGCGCGCCTTCGAGCGCGAGCGGATAGCTGGTGCCACGGCCGAGATAGAGCACGTCCTTGAACTTGGAAAGATCGCGCGAGAGAGCTTCGATCTGCGGCTGCACCGCGTTCAGGACCTGACTCATGATGCGCGGCATTTCGGCCAGGCTCTTCACGAGCTGCTTTTCCTCCGTCTCATCCAGCGTGCCTCGGGCGCGGCCGGCGGAGAGCGCCAGCGAGGCGAGCACGGCGAGCTGGCAGGTGAAGGCTTTGGTCGAGGCGACACCAATTTCTGGTCCCGCGAGGATCGGGAAGACAGCATCCGATTCGCGGGCGATGGTCGATTCCTTGACGTTGACCACGGCGCCGATCTTCAGGCCGTTGTCACGGCAGTAACGCAATGACGCGAGCGTATCGGCCGTTTCACCGGACTGGGAAATAAAGAGGGCCGCCTGATCCTTGGAGAGGGGCATCTCGCGGTAGCGGAATTCCGAGGCGACATCGATCTCGACCGGCAGACGGGCGTAACGCTCGAACCAGTATTTGCCGACGAGGCCAGCCAGATAGGCCGTGCCGCAGGCGGAGATGGCAAGGCCGCGCAGGTTGGCGAAATCGATCTCGTTCGCAGCGTCTCGGACAGTGTGGTTGGCGAAGTCGACGTAATGGGAAAGGGCGTGGGAGATTACTTCCGGCTGCTCGTAGATCTCCTTTTCCATGAAGTGACGATGGTTGCCCTTGTCGATCATGTAGGCGGAGGCGGAGGAAATCTGTACCGGACGATCGACCGGATTGCCGTCGATGTCGAAGATATGGGCGCCCTGTTTGCCAAGGATCGCCCAGTCGCCATCATGGAGATAGGCGATGCGATTGGTGAAGGGCGACAGCGCGATTGCATCCGACCCTAAGAACATCTCGCCATCGCCGAAGCCGATCGCAAGCGGCGGGCCCGAGCGGGCAGCCATGATCGTCGAGGGATCGTCACTGAAGATGACGGCGAGCGCATAGGCGCCGGTCACATGGCGCAGCATCTCGTGCATGGCTTCGCGGCGGCCAAGGCCCTGGCGGCGATACTTGGCCAGGAGCTGGGCAACGACTTCGGTGTCGGTCTGGGTGGTAAAGACGGCACCTTCGGCGGCGAGCTCTTCCTTGATCTCGGAGAAATTCTCGATGATGCCGTTATGGACGACGGCGACGCCATCGACGAAATGCGGATGAGCGTTCGTTTCATTCGGCACGCCATGGGTCGCCCAGCGGGTGTGAGCGATGCCGATATTGCCGGGCAGCGGATCGCCGGCAAGCTTGGTCTCGAGATTGAAGAGCTTGCCTTCGGCGCGACGGCGGTCGAGCTTGCCGTCGTTGATGGTGGCGACGCCAGCGGAATCATAGCCGCGATATTCGAGCCGCTTCAAGGCGTCGACGAGGCGCTCCGCCACGGGCTTGTTACCGACGATGCCAACGATGCCGCACATGCAATTCTCCGTTTCATATCCATCACGCGGACTGTTCCTAGCGGTTCCGCCGCAATAGGCAATCGCACCTGAGGTCAAATTGCGTTTCGTCTCGTAATGCAACGCAGCATTACAAGCGGTGAAGTTTGGTTTGGCGCTGTTACTTGCCGGACTTTTTGGCGGCCTTGATGGCCAGATTGCGCTCGCGGATGACGGCGGCGCGACCAGGCTTCATCTCCTGGCGGGCACGACCGAAGGCGAGCGCATCGGCTGGCACATCCTCGGTGATGACGCTGCCGGAGGCAATGAGAGCACCATCGCCAATCGAGACGGGGGCGACGAGGGAGGAATTGGAGCCGATAAAAGTCCCTGCCCCGATCCGGGTCTCGTGCTTGTTCACGCCATCATAATTGCAGGTGATCGTGCCGGCGCCGATATTCGATTCGGCGCCTACCACGGCGTCGCCGATATAGGTCAGGTGGTTGACCTTGGCGCCACGGCCGATCTCGGCCTTCTTCACTTCGCAGAAATTCCCGACCTTGGAGCCTTCGGCGAGGTTAGCGCCTGGGCGCAGACGCGCGAAGGGTCCGACGGTCGCGCCGGCTGACACATGGGCGCCTTCGAGGTGCGAAAAGGCATGGATGACAGCGCCGCCCTCGATGGTGACACCGGGGCCGAAGACAACATTCGGTTCGATGAGGGCATCCTGACCGATGACCGTGTCGTGGCTGAGGAAGACCGTTTCCGGTGCAATCATCGTCACGCCGGAGACCATCAACTCGTGGCGACGGCGCTCCTGCCAGAGGCGCTCGATGACCGCGAGCTCGGCGCGGTTGTTGCAGCCGGTCAACTCGCTTTCGGGCGCATCGACGGCCACGGCCTTGCCGCCGAGCGTACGGGCGATCTCGACGAGGTCGGTCAGGTAGTATTCGCCCTTGGCGTTCTTGTTGCCAATCCGGCTCAGGAGATCGAGCGCCTTCTGGCCGTTGATTGCCATAAGGCCGCTGTTGCACCAGGTGACCTGTCGCTCGGCGTCGGTTGCGTCCTTTTCTTCTCGGATCGCAATCAACTCGCCGTTTTCAACCAACAAACGGCCATAACCTGTCGGATTGTTCGTGTTGAAGCCAATGATCGCGACATCCGCGCCATCGGCCAGAGCTTCACGGGCAGCCTTGAGCGGGCCTGCGGTGATCAGAGGCACGTCGCCATAGGCGACCAGAATGTCATCGTAACCGCGGGCAATGGCATCGCGGGCCATGAGCACGGCATGGCCGGTGCCGAGGCGCTCGGTTTGCAGGACGCTTTCGACATTCACTCCGCCGATGGTCGCTGCCTTTTCCACCTTCTCCGCGTCGCGTCCCAGCACCAGCGCAACATCCGCGACGCCAGACGCGGCGATGGAGGCCATGACATGGGCAATCATCGGGCGGCCGCCAACGGGGTGAAGCACCTTGGACATCGATGACTTCATGCGGGTGCTGTCGCCGGCGGCGAGGACGATGGCGAGGCAGGTGCGGTTCATGGAAGGCTCCAGGCATGAGAATAGCGATTCTCACTAGCGCCCGAGACGACTGGCTGCAAGTGCGCCGCTCTCTCAGGCTCGACGTGTGGACGTGTCAACGGCCTTCAGGGCGGCAGCCCTGCCCTGCTGGATGGCCTTGTGGGTTGCGTCACGTGCCGCCTCCGTATCGCGTTTTTCGATTGCGTCCACGATCGCGAGATGAAGTTCCGTGATCGCTTCTCCGCGTCCTGCCAGTTGCGGATCGAAGGCCATCGTGAACGCTCCGTCGAGCGATGCCTTGATGAAGCCGACCATGCTTTCGAGAAATGGATTGGCGCCGACAATGGTCAGAAGCACGTGAAAGCGCAGATCCGCCTCCACCTGACTCGGCCAGTCGAGTTCGTTCGAACCGAGGAGATTGGCATAGTGCCTGAGCTCCGCGCAGTCCTCGGGCGTTGCCCGCAAGGCTGCGAAGGCAGCAGACGCCGGTTCCAGGACCAATCTGATATCGTAGAGATGGTCGATGAATTCGCGCGTGACCCCGGACCTGAAGTGCCAGCGCAGGACGTCTTCGTCGATGAGATTCCAGTGGCAGCGGTCAGTCACGCGCGTGCCCACCCTGGACTTGGCCACGACCAGACCCTTGGCCGTCAGTGTCTTCATCGCCTCGCGCAAGACAGAACGGGAGACATCCAACTCCGCCTCGAGTTCGCTGTCGCCGGGCAAAGGCTCACCAATGGCGAAGCGTCCGCCGACGATCGCAAGGCCCAACTGCTCCACCACTTTGGCATGGCTGGTCCGAAGATTGGCAACGACCCTCAGAACCCGAACATCTTCCTTGCGCATTCCGCCTCACATCCCGTCACCGTGGCCCGGCTTGTTATACGAAAGGCCAATGCGGGTGAAGTCGATATGTGAGCATTTTCGGATTTTTCAGGAACCTAAACAAGAAAGGGCGCCTGAAGCGCCCTTTCCACTTTGATTTTGGCTGACGTTTTACTGCGGCAGCTTGTCGTCAACACCTTCGATGTAGAAGTTCATGCCGAGGATGGTGCCGTCATCCGCAGACTCACCTTCCTTCAGCCAGGCCGAACCGTCCTGCTTGTTGATCGGGCCGGAGAAGGGCTTGAGTTCGCCGGACTTGATCTTGGCTTCGCTGTCCATCGCCATCGCCTTCACGTCATCAGGCATGTTGGTGTAGGGCGCCATGGACAGGATGCCGTCCTTCAGGCCGTCGAAGGTCTGGGCCGAGGCCCAGGTGCCGTCGAGAACAGCCTGGGTGCGCTTGATGTAGTAGGGCGCCCAGGTGTCGACGATGGCACTGAGCTGCGCGGTCGGGCCGGCAGCGATCATGTCGGAGGCCTGGCCAAAGGCCTTGAGGCCGCGCTCTTCAGCGACCTGCATCGGAGCCGTGGTGTCAGTGTGCTGGGTCAGCACGTCGACGCCCTGGTCGAACAGCGCCTTGGCAGCGTCTGCTTCCTTGCCGGGGTCGAACCAGGTGTTGACCCAGATGACCTTCAGCTTGAATTCCGGGTTGACCGTCCGGGCGCCGTGCAGGAAGGCGTTGATGCCGGCGACGACTTCCGGGATCGGGAAGGAGGCGATATAGCCGGCAACACCGGTCTTCGACATCTTGCCGGCGATCTGACCGTTGATGAAGCGGCCTTCATAGAAACGCGAATTGTAGGTCGCGACATTGGCGGCGGTCTTGTAGCCGGTCGCGTGTTCGAACTTCACGTCCGGGAACTTCTCGGCGACCTTGAGGGTGGCGTCCATGAAGCCGAACGAGGTCGTGAAGACCAGGGCGCAGCCGGAGCGGGCCATACGCTCGATGGCGCGCTCGGCATCCGGACCTTCCGGAACGTTTTCGAGGTAAGGCGTTTCGATCTTTTCGCCGAAATGCTCCTGCAGCTGCTGACGGCCGATGTCGTGGGCCTGGGTCCAGCCACCGTCGGTCTTCGACCCGACGTGAACGAAGCAGACCTTCGTCTTGTCCTGGGCTGCTGCCGGCGCCACGACGCCGACGATGGCGGCTGCCGAAGCGGCAAGAGCGAGGAGGATGTTCTTCATGATTTACCCCTGTTGGTTTGGTTGAAGCTTTTGTTTTCTTTATCTATCCGGCACGAATGGCTTGCCGAGGCAGGCCGGCGTGTTGATCAGCGTCGTGCGCCGATTATGCGAGATGATGATCAGCACGACAATGGTCGCCGCATAAGGCAATGCGGACAGAAACTGTGACGGCAGGCCTATGCCGAGCGCCTGGGCGTGAAGCTGGCCGATGGTGACGGCGCCGAAGAGATAGCCACCTGCCAGGAGCCGCCAGGGACGCCAGGCGGCGAAGACCACCAGTGCCAGCGCAATCCACCCGCGACCGGCCGACATGTTCTCCACCCATTGCGGTGTGTAGACCAGCGACAGTTGTGCGCCGGCGAGACCGGCACAGGCGCCACCGAACATCACGGCGAGGTAACGTGTGCGGATGACCGGAAGCCCCAGCGTATGCGCCGAACCGTGGCTATCGCCGATGGCACGCAGCTTGAGGCCCGAGCGGCTCTTGAACAGATACCAGTTCACACCGGCCACCAGGAGGATGGAGAGGTAGAAGAACAGATCCTGCGCGAACAGGATCGGACCGAGAACCGGAATGTCCGACAGAACCGGAATGACGATCGGCTGCATCTTGACGCCGGGGACGCCGACCACGCCTTCGCCGACCATGCCGGACACGCCGAGGCCGAGAATGGTCAGCGCCAGCCCGGTTGCGACCTGATTGGCAACAAGGGTGAGCGTCAGGAAGCCGAAGAGCAGGGAGAAGGCAGCACCCGTTGCGACGCCTGCGAGAAGGCCGATATAGGGCGATCCGGTCATGTTGGTGGCAATGAAGGCGCAGACGGCGCCGATGATCATCATGCCCTCGACGCCAAGATTGAGCACGCCCGAACGTTCGGTCACCAGTTCACCCATGGCTGCGATGACCAGCGGTGTCGAGGCGGTGATGATGGTGAGAAGGATGGCTTCAAACATGATCAAGCACCCTTCGTCGCGGCATTGCGGGCACGATCGAAGACGAGGCGCACCTTGTAGAGGATGAGCGTGTCGCAGGAGAGGACGAAGAACAGCAGCAAGCCCTGGAATACGCGCGTCACCTTGTCCGAGACACCGATCGAGAGCTGCGCGCCCTCGCCGCCGAGATAGGTGAGCGCCAGCACGAAGCCGGAAGCGATGATGCCGAGTGGATTAAGGCGGCCGAGAAAGGCGACGATGATGGCGGTGAAACCATAACCCGGCGAGATCGTCGGCTGCAGGTGACCAATGGAGCCGGAGACTTCCGAGATGCCGGCCAGCCCTGCGAGCGCGCCGGAAAACATCATCGAGAACCAGACCATCTTGCGCGAGGAGAAGCCGGCAAAGCGCCCTGCCCGCTCCGACTGGCCGAGCACCACGATCTGGAAGCCTTTCAGCGTGTAGCGCATCATGAACCAGACGGCGACGGCCGCGACCAGCGCAAAGACGATGCCGAGATGCGCGCGTCCGGAGGAGAGGATTTCAGGCAGCACGGCCTCCGAGACGAAGGACCGGGACTGCGGGAAGTTGTAGCCGGCGGGATCCTTCCAGATGCCACGGGTCAGCCAATCGAGGAAGAGCTGGGCGATGTAGACCAGCATCAGGCTGGTCAGGATCTCGTTGGTGTTGAAGCGGGTCTTGAGCAGCGCCGGGATCGCGGCATAGGCGGCACCACCGATCGCGCCCATGACCAGCATCAGCGGCAGAAGCAGCGGCGAAGTCCACTCGTAGAAGGTGATCGGCAGGATCGAGCCGACGATCGCGCCGGCGATGAACTGACCTTCTGCGCCGATGTTCCAGTTGTTCGAGCGATAACAGACAGAAAGACCGACGCCGATCAGGATCAACGGTGCCGCCTTGACCGCGAGTTCATGCAAGGACCAGACTTCAAGCAGCGGCTCGATGAAGAAGCTGTAAAGCGCGGAAACGGGATCCTTGCCGAGCAGCACGAACATGATGCCGCCGAAAACCACGGTAAGCCCCAGCGCCAGAAGCGGAGACACGATCGCGAACAGATTCGATTGGCGCGAACGGCGCTCGAGTTCAATGCGCATGAGCGGCGGCCTCCGGGGCAGTCTGAAGGCCATGAACGCCACCCATGAGGATACCGATGCGCTCGCGGGTCATTGTCGACGCGGGATAGGCATCAGACAGTCTGCCTTCCGAGATGGCGGCAATCGATGTGGCGACTTCGAAGATCTCGTCGAGATCCTGGCTTATGACGACGACAGCCGAACCGCTCTTGGCGAGATCGACCAGCGCCTGGCGGATGCGGCTGGCGGCACCCGCGTCGACACCCCAGGTCGGCTGGTTGACAACAAGGACCGAAGGCTGGCGGTCGAGTTCGCGACCGACGATGAATTTCTGCAGATTGCCACCCGAGAGCGAGCCGGCGGAAGGATCATCACCGCTCTTGCGCACGTCCATCATCTCGGAAATGCGGCGTGCCGCCTGCTGGATCAGGCCATGGCGGATGAGACCAAGCTTGCCGCCCGAGAGATAGGCAGCGCGATCAGAGGCATTGCGGGACAGAAAGAGATTTTCGGAAAGGCTCATGGCCGGGATGGCCGCATGGCCGTGGCGCTCCTCGGGCACGAAACCGGCGCCGAGCAGCCGGCGCTCATTGATCCCAAGGCGACCGACCGATTTACCACGCAGGCGGATCGCATCGGGATTGTGAACTGGATATTCGCCGGACAAGGCGTCGAAGAGCTCGCTCTGGCCATTGCCGGCAACACCCGCGATGGCGAGGATCTCGCCAGCCTTGACGGTCATGGACACAGTTTTCAGTGGCATGGCAAAGGGTGTGCGCGGGCTGACCGACAGATCCGTCACCTGGAGCTGGACAGCACCGTCTGTCGGCGGCTCGACCTTTTCAACGCCGGCGACATCGGCGCCGACCATCATGCGTGCAAGCGAAGCGGGTGTTTCCTGGCGCGGATCGCAGGCGCCCGTCACCTTGCCGTGGCGCAGCACTGTGGCACGGTCGCAGATGCGCTGCACCTCTTCGAGCCGGTGACTGATATAGAGAACCGAGCGCCCTTCCGCCTTCAACTTGAACAGCGTCTCGAACAGTTTGTCGGCTTCCTGCGGTGTCAGCACCGAGGTCGGCTCGTCGAGGATGATGAGCTTGGGGTTCTGCAAAAGCGCGCGGACGATTTCGATGCGCTGGCGCTCGCCGACCGAGAGATCGGCCACATGGGCATACGGATCCAGCGGGAGACCATAGGCCACAGACAGTTCCGCCGCCTTTTTCGCGAGATCGGAAATCGAGATCTTCTCGTCGAGGGAAAGCGCGATATTTTCGGCGACCGTCAAAGCCTCAAACAGCGAAAAATGCTGGAAAACCATACCGATGCCGAGGCGGCGGGCAGCGGCGGGATTGGGGATCGCCCGATCCGTGCCTTCCCAGCCTATCGTGCCGGCGGATGGGGCGAGAATGCCGAATAGCATCTTGACGAGGGTCGACTTTCCGGCGCCGTTTTCACCGAGAAGTGCGTGGATCTCACCATGGCCGATATCGAGATCGATGCCATCGCAAGCCTTGAAACTGCCGAACAGCTTCGTCAGGCCGCGCACGGTCAACAGCGGCTTGTCACCCTCGGGCGATTGTTGCGGCACAGGTCCCCCTTGCACTCTCATGCGTCAAGGCCAGGTCTTCCGCCCGGTCCATCGCTCAATTCATAACCGGTTTGTGGCAGCGCACAATATATAGGCAAAAGTTTTTTTTGGTTTTGCCCAGCCATTGCTGCGAGGCGTCAGCCCCGCCGTCCAAGTCCCGGGAAAAACTGCAGTATGCCGCCGATCACATAGAGATAGATTCCGGTCAGGATCATGCCCCAAACTACCCAGGCAGGCGACTGGAAATGCAGAAGAAGTGCATAGCCGCCGAAGGCACACCAGAGCAGGAACACAGCCATGTTGAAGCTGCGCATGCGCTTAACGCGGACGGGGTGCAGGAAATAGATCGGCAGAAAAGTGAGGAAGACGGAGACGAGGACAACGACGAGGGCCGTCGTTGCGCTGGCATCGATGACGAAGAGCGTGAAGATCACCATGTTCCAGACGACCGGGAAGCCGGAGAAGAAGTATTCGTCCGTCTTCATGCCCATATCGGCATAATAGATGGCGCTCGACACGACGATCAGGCCGGCAGCGACGAAGGACCAGGGCTCGCCGATCATACCGCTCTGGTAAAGCGCAAAGGCCGGTAGCAGCACATAGGTGACATAGTCGATGATGTTGTCGAGCGTGTCGCCGGACCAGTTCGGCAGGACCTCCTTGACGCGGACCTTGCGGGCGATCGGGCCATCGATGCCATCGACGAGAAGCGCCAGGCCAAGCCACCAGAACATGTCGACGAAGCGGCGTTCGCCAGCGGCCACGACACCGAGGAATGCGAGAAAGGATCCGGAAGCGGTCAGGATATGGACCGAAAATGCGCGGATCTCGGCATAAGGTACCCGCTTGTAATTGAAGATCTTCATCCCTGCTCCAGTCGGCGGCACTTCGGAGCAAACGGTATCGGATGAAATTACGGCGTTTGCAACACGAGTGGCGCTCTATGCCAGCATTTCGACTGCCGGCATTGCGTCGGCTGCGCCAATCGGGCCCATGGATTTTATGGCAGCGTGGAACTAGATATCATCGGGAAATGCCATCGAGGGATCCGACAATGAGCCACGAATTCGACATCGCCGTGATCGGAGCGGGCCCGGCCGGCCAGATCGCCGCCATTGCCATGGCACGGGGCGGGCGTAAAGTCGTGCTCGTGGGTCCCGCGCCCGACGGTTCGGATCGGCGGACCACGGCGCTCATGGATCAGTCGCTGGCGATGATGGAGCGCCTCGGCCTGTGGCAGGAACTGAGGGGCCGAACGGCTCCCCTTCAGGTCATGCAGATCATCGACGGGACGAACCGGCTGCTGCGTGCGCCGACGGTCGCCTTCCGCAGCGCCGAGATCGGGCTGGAGGCCTTCGGCTACAATATTCCCAATTCGGCACTGCTGGAGACGTTGTCGAAGGCTGTGGCCGCTGAACCATTGATCACCCGCAACACAAGCGCTGCCGACACGATTCATATCGGCACGGACGGCGTGACGATCGGGCTTTCCGGTGGCGAGCTTGTTGAGGCTGCCTTTGCGATCGGCGCCGATGGGCGGCGATCCAACACACGCGAAAGCGCTGGCGTCGGCGTGAAGACCTGGTCCTATCCGCAGACGGCCGTGGTGATGAATTTTGCCCATACGCTGCCGCATCAGAACATATCGACGGAATTTCACACCGAATCGGGGCCGTTCACGCAGGTCCCCCTGCCCGGCCAGCGTTCGAGCCTTGTCTGGGTGGTGGCACCGCCGGAAGCCGAGCGGTTGACATCGCTCTCTGCCGAGCAGCTTTCGGCCGAAGTGGAAACCCGCATGCAGTCGATGCTCGGCAAGGTGAGCGTGGACGACGGTGTGCAGGCCTGGCCGCTCTCGGGCATGACGGCCAAGCGCTACGGCAAGGGGCGCGCAGCCTTCGTCGGCGAAGCCGGTCACGCCTTCCCACCGATCGGTGCGCAAGGCCTCAACCTCAGCCTGCGTGACATCGCGGCTCTGGAAGACATCCTCATCGACGGCGGTTCTGCACCGATTGCCGCAGACAGTGGCGACCGGTTCGACCGCAAGCGCCGGCTCGACATAGCAAGCCGCACGGCGAGCGTCGATCTGCTCAACCGCTCGCTGCTGTCGGACCTGCTTCCCGTGCAGATGTTGAGGGCAGCCGGACTGCAGGTGCTGGCGAGCCTCGGTCCGCTGCGCAATCTCGTGATGCAGGAAGGTGTGGCGCCGGGGCGCGGCCTGAAGAGCCTGCCGTCGCTCCTACGGAAAAAGGTCGGGCGGTAAGACGCCGCTGGTGATCGCAAACAGCAGCGCCGAGACCGAGAAGACGGAGATGACGGTCGTGATCAGGATGGTGGCGGAGGCCCGCTCCTGCCAGACTCCGTATTGCTGGCCGATGACGAAGACATTGGTCGCTGTCGGCAAGGAGGCGAGCAGGATCGCCGTATAGACCCAAAGCGGGTCGAAGTTGCCGACGAAGCTCAAAACGACGTAGACCAGGATCGGATGCAGGACGAGCTTGATAGGCACGATGTAGCCGATCTCGGCGGGGATGCGCTTCAAGGGGCGGAGTGCCAGCGTGACGCCCATGGCAAACAATGCGCACGGCGCAGCCGCCTGGGCCAGATAGCCGATCAGGCGCTGGAGCGCGAGCGGCGGCTCGAAGGCCAGGGCTGCGGCGAGGAAACCGACCAAGGTGGCGATGATGAAGGGATGCGTCAGGATCTTCCTGACGACATCGAGGGCGAGCTGCGCGGGCGGCCGCTTGTCGCCCCCGGCAAAGGCCATCATGGCGGGCGCGACCATGAAATGCACAGCGTTCTCGAAGCAGAAGACAAGTGCCACCGGGACGGCCGCCTTCTCGCCGAAGGCGAGCAGTGACAGGCCCGGCCCCATGTAGCCGATATTGCCATAGGCGCCGGCAAGCGCCTGTACCGTGGATTCGGCGATGTTGTTACCGCGAACATAGCGGCCGATGAAGAAAACCAGGATGAAGATGGAATAGGTTGCAGCAAGGCAGGCGGCGATGAAGTCGATGCGCGTGAGTTCCTCGATAGGCGTGCGCGAGACAAGCTTGAAGAAGAGTGCTGGCAGCGAAACGTAGATGACGAAGAAGTTCAGCCAGCCGAGCGCCTGGGCCGAATGATCGCCAAACTTGCCCGAGACATAGCCGATCAGGATCAGGCCGAAGAACGGCAGCACCAGCGCGATGATGTCCGCCATCGCTCTCTCCTCCAGAACGCGAACCTGCGCCCGGTCCGGACTTAGCCGATTTGCGAGAGGATTGGAAAGGTCTGCTGGAACCAGATCGCCATGTCGGAGACGTAACCGAAGATGAAAGCAAGTCCTGTCAGCACGAGAAGCGCGCCCATTGCCTTTTCCACCAGCCCGAGATGACGGCGGAAGCGGGTAAGGAAACGCATGAAGGCACCGGAGAAACCGGCTGCGATCCAGAAGGGCACGGCAAGGCCGAGCGAATAGATGGCAAGCAATAGGGCGCCATCGCCGACGGTCTCCTTCGAAGCCGCCACGCCGAGGATCGCCCCGAGGACCGGCCCGATACAAGGCGTCCAGCCAAACGCAAAGGCGAGACCCATGACATAGGCGCCCGACAACGTCGCCGGTTTCCCGCCGCCGGCGAACCTGTATTCCGACGATAGGAGGCCAAGGCGAAAGACGCCGAGGAAATTCAAACCCATGACGATGATGATGGCGCCGCCGATCTTGGAGAGCAGATCCATGTGCTGACGCAAGAGGCCGCCGATGGTGGAGGCGCCGGCACCGAGCAAGACGAAGACGGTGGCAAAGCCGAGGGTAAAAACCAGAGCGGTCAGAAACACCGTGCGTCGGGCAGCGGCGTTTTCGGCTTGCGCGCCATCACGGAACTGATCGACCGAAATACCCGCCATGTAACAGAGATAGGGCGGCACGAGCGGCAGCACGCAGGGCGACAGAAAGGACAGGGCTCCGGCCAGAAGCGCGCTGAAAAAGGAAATATCGGCAATCGACACGATCAACTCCGGAACCCGAACCGGGCTCTTCCTAATCCCCCGACCCGGTGCTTGCCAATCACCATTGCGTAGACTGCGACAAAGACGCCGATTTTTGCTCGGCAAACTGCATTTTTGCGGTTGACCCGTCGGGGTCACCTGCATATGTTCCGCGCACTTCTTGAGGCGGCGCAAAATCCGCACGGGAGAGCGTAGCTCAGCCGGTAGAGCAACTGACTTTTAATCAGTAGGTCCAGGGTTCGAATCCCTGCGCTCTCACCACTTTCCAAAACCGAATTGCCGGCTCTTCACTGCCACAAGACGTCTCCTAGTCGCACGTTTGCCGCGGCCGCCTTCACGTTTCGTTTGGCATGACGGCCATGTTTTCTCCCTTCTCTGCAACCGGAACGCCTGCTTCCGGTTGTATCTGTAGTCGGGCGCGGTTGCCCGGCGCTTTTAGAGGAGGACTATCATGCGTAACACTGTGAGAATCGCTCTGCTCTCGGGCGCCGTCGCTTTTTCGATGCCCCTGTCCGCAGCGGCGGAAGGGATCAGCATAGGTGGATCGAGAGGAATCTCCGTTGATGTAGACACATCGGACGGTGTCGGCGTGGATGCATCCGTCGGTGGACGAAACGGGGTCAATGCAAATGCCAATGTCGGCGGAAGCCGCGGCGTCGCTGATGTCGACGCCTCTGTCGGTGGTTCGCGTGGCATCAACGCGTCGGCCAATGTCAATGCGGGGCGCGGCCTTTCCGCAGACGTCGACGCAGGCGTGGGTGGAGAAGGTGGCCTCAACGCCTCCGTCGACGCCGACATCGGCGGCTCTGGCACAGGGGTCAATGTCGACCTGGGGCTTGGCCGGCCCACGGAACCGGATGGAGCCGCCAGCAATCCTGGTTCGGGCGGACTGACGGCTCCGCAGCGCCAGGCACTTCGCGACATGTCGTCCACCGACCGTCAGAGACTGATCAAGCGCTGCGGCGGCATCAGCTCTTCGGGCTATGATGCGGCTCTGGTCGAACTCTGCCGACTGCTGCGCCTCAGCGCCTCGCGCTAGGCGAGAGCCACGACCTGACCCGCCGTCGCGGGTCGGGTCTCAACTAGCAGGGGCGTTGCACGTAGACGCCCAACACCCTATTTCTTCGACATCACTCACATTCTACCGATCGATTTAGCTGATCACCAATCGCTGTGTCCTATTCTGGGCCATGCTCAGGCTAGGGGTAGCTCATGCGCGTGATGGTGTTCTTGATGGTGGCGGCGGTGATCAGCATTATTGCGATCAAACATTCCGATAATTCGCTCGGGACCGGGCGCTTGACCGCATCGCCGGCGGAAGTCGCGACTGGCTGACGGCTCGAGGCGAAAGACTGTTGCCGAACAGCAACAGCGCCGAACCTTCGTTTGTATATCCTGCCTGATTACCATGTTATCGGAACTGCTTTCGCCGCAATCTCGTTGTCGATCATCAGGCAGGAGTAAAAAAACAATGCGTTACATCTTCATCCTGCTGGTCGCCTCGGTGCTCAGCATTCTCGCTTTCAAGTATTCCAACAATTCGTTGGGTGGAGGTGAACTCATGGCTTCACCGATGGACGTGAGCCAAGAACAGTAATATTTCGCCTCACAGGAAGAATCTGCCGGCCTTTCAGCCGAGCAACTCGGCCAGCCATTGTCGGGACAGGCGCTGTTCCAGTTCCGAGGCGAGGTCGTCCAGCGCTTCATCGACCATATCGCGATAGCTGCGCCCGCCACCTTCGATCCCAAAGCCCGCAAGCAGCCGCTGGCGATAGAGATCGCTGGAAAACAAGCCATGCAGATAGGTGCCGACCACCCGACCGTCGGCAGAACCTGCGCCGTCGGCCCGGCCGTCGATCGAGATAGGGGCGCGCAGGGTGTCCGGGCCGGTGGTCACACCGAGGTGGATCTCGTAGCCCGAGAGCGGAACGTCGTGTTCCAGCGAATGCGCCTTGCTGTTGCGCACCGTCTTTTCTGCTGCCATCACGGTTTCCACGTCCAGCAACCCAAGGCCTTGGACTGTCCGAGAGTGGCCTTCCAATCCGAGCGGATCCGCCACGCTGCGGCCAAGCATCTGGTATCCGCCACAAATGCCGATGACGCGGCCGCCGCGGCGGACATGCATGCTGAGGTCTCTATCCCAGCCATGCGACCGGAACTCCTCCAGATCGGCAATCGTCGATTTCGACCCTGGCAGGACAACAAGACCGGCATCGGCGGGCAGCCGATCACCGGCGCGAACGAAGACCAGGTCGACCTCCGGTTCGGCAGCGAGTGGATCGAGATCATCGAAATTGGCGATGCGCGAGAGCACAGGCACCGCGACTTTCAACGCCCCGCCACCTCCCTTGACCAGTCGCTCGAGCACGACGGAATCCTCGGCCGGCAGGCGTCCCGCTGCCTTCAGCCAGGGCACGACGCCGAAACAGGGCCAGCCGGTGAAGGCTTCTATCGCCGCAATTCCCTCGTCGAACAGGGTCACGTCACCGCGGAACTTGTTGATGATGTAGCCGGCGATCTGGTTGCGATCCTCCTCCGGCAGGATCGTGTGCGTTCCAACAAGCGAGGCGATCACCCCGCCCCGGTCGATGTCGCCGACGAGTACGACAGGCACACCCGCCCGCGTGGCGAAGCCCATATTGGCGATATCGCCTGCCCGCAGGTTGATCTCGGCCGGCGAACCCGCCCCTTCGACGATGACCAGATCCCTGCCCTCGGCTACCCGTTCGAAACTGTCCATGACGGCGCCGAGGAGCTGCGGCTTGAGCCGCTGATAGTCCCTCCCTTTCGCCTGGCCGAAGACCCTGCCCTGCACGATGATCTGGCTGCCGGTTTCGCTTTGCGGCTTCAGCAGGACCGGGTTCATGTGCACGGATGAGGGCGTTCTGGCGGCGAGTGCCTGCAGCCATTGGGCCCGGCCGATCTCGCCCCCGTCGTCGGATACGGCAGCATTGTTCGACATGTTCTGCGGCTTGAACGGCGCCACCTTTAGGCCGCGGTTCGATGCCAGCCGGCACAGGCCTGCAACGAGTATCGTCTTTCCGACATCCGATCCTGTTCCCTGCAACATGATCGTCCGTGTCATCGCATCCTGTCCTGTTTCCGCCGCGGCGCCTGACGCCTGTTTTGCAAGGTTTTGCCGCGATCTCGCCACGAAGGTTACCGCAAATGCGACACTGCGGCAGCCTGTCGCGGGCTTTTCTCCGCCGGTTTGCCATTTGCGACACACTGTGACGGTTTGCGCTCTGGCGCGCGGGCAGATGAATGGTTATCTGCGCGTCGAAACCAGCGCTCGAAGAGGCGCGGCAATCTAGGAAACACCCATGCTCTACATCCTGCAGAACCGCAATAGTCTTGCCATTGCCTGGAACGGCCGGGCGCCGCAGCGCAATCCGATCGCCCGCTGGGAAGTGCGCGATCCGCGCATCACTGTCGGCTTGAAGAAGGCCTGATCGGAATACGCTCGCTGCACGGGCGGCTGCCAAACGCGGCACTTTGACCGGCGACCAATGCCACCAAAAGAAAACGCCCCGGGACGCAATACTCGATCCGGGGCGCAACCGACGGTTACCCGTCGACCGGTCCATTTATCGGTACAAGCGTTACCGCATCGTTAGCGGCACCCTTGCGAGACATTTTTTTATTATTTTTTTGCGTCCGCTGAGCCGGGCGCACGCTGTCTGAATTGCCGCATCTGGGACATTTGAGGTCTCATGCGGGACGGCAAACCTCCCCCCACTGCGCTGTGGCGAATTCAACTGCCCGTCTCTTGGGCGACCTGACCTCACGCAACAGCCAAAATGCGGCAAAATCAGTCGCACCAATGACTTGGTGTACGCGCCCTCGGAACATGCTCTCTGTTCGGGAGGTTGATTTTCGATACCAAAGACGTAGGCTGTTGATCGTGACACGCGGTCGACAGGGCATATCGCTCTCCATGACAAGACCCGGTCCGCTGGATGTCGCACCGGTTCGACGCGTTCTGGCCGCCCATCCTCAGTGAAGACACAATTGGCAGAGCGGTCCGCAGTATCCGCCTCTGCCCTTCCCGATGAACGCTGCACAATAAGACTGGGAGGTCTTAACTCCATGAAGAAGCTCCTCGCTTCCACACTTCTCGCCGCTGGCCTTTACGCAGTTGCCGGGTCCGCCCAGGCTGCCGAATGCGGTGATGTCTCCATCGCAGAAATGAACTGGGCCTCTGCCGGGGTCGCCGCCTATGTCGACAAGATCATCCTGGAAAGCGGCTATGGCTGTGCCGTGACCGTGGTCACCGGAGACACCATGCCGACCTTCGCTTCGATGAACGAAAAGGGCCAGCCGGACATGGCTCCGGAATTCTGGGTCAATGCCGTGCGCACCGCCCTTGACGAAGCCATCGCCGACGGTCGCCTGATCCAGGCGGCTCCGCTCCTCTCCGACGGCGGCGTCGAAGGCTGGTGGATCCCGAAGTTCATCGCCGATGCGAATCCTGACATCAAGACCGTCGAAGACGCTTTGAAGCATCCGGAACTCTTCCCGGCGCCGGAAGATCCGACCAAGGCCGCCGTGACGAACTGCCCGTCGGGCTGGAACTGCCAGGTGTCGACCGCCAACCTCTATCGCGCGATCGGCGCAAAGGAAAAGGGCTTCGAACTGATCGATACCGGCTCTGCTGCCGGCCTCGACGGCTCGATCGCCAATGCCTTCGAGAACAAGAAGGGCTGGCTCGGTTATTACTGGGCTCCGACCGCGATCCTCGGCAAGTACGAGATGGTCAAGCTCTCTTTCGGCGTCGAGCATGACAAGGCTTCATGGGATGCCTGCACCGCCGTTCCGGACTGCCCGGATCCGAAAGTAAACGCCTATCCGGTCTCCGACGTCTACACCGTTGTGACCAAGGGCTTTGCCGAAAAGGCTGGTGTTGCCATGGACTACGTGAAGACCCGCAAGTGGGACAACGCGACGGTCGGCAAGGTTCTCGCCTGGATGGAAGAAAACCAGGGCACCAACGAAGACGGCGCCAAGCACTTCCTCGAAACCTATCCGGACATGTGGACCACCTGGGTCGCTCCTGAGGTTGCCGAGAAGGTCAAGGCGGCTCTCTGAGCCGGGTATTGCTTGCGACGATGCGGCGGGCTTCGCCCGCCGCGCTTTCTGCGAAGCGGCATGCCGCATCCGCCATTCATACGACTCCCGACGTCGCAGACGGCATGAAGTCCCTTTCGGAACTCGATTAGCCTCTCACCTCGGGAACATGGCATCGCCGTCAGGGCCCATCGCAGCGCGACAAGCGCCATAATTGCGGGGGTCGACAAGGGGAACGAGATGGCTTCGACTTTATGCAATTACCTGCCGGAACTGCTGTGCAAGTTTCCGGAGATCGACGACGGTCTCATGCGCGTCGCGCGCAAGAGTATCGATGACAGCTTCAAGGGCTTCGTGCGTGCCTATGGCAGCGTGATCGACGCCGTGACGCATCCGCTGCAGTTGTTTCTGAACTGGCTCGAGGCATTGTTCGTCACGACCCCCTGGTTCGTCTTCCTGGCCGTCATGGTGCTCATCGTCTATCTGACCAGCCGCAACATGCGGATTGTCGCGATCACCATCATCGGCATGCTGTTCATCGGTTTCGTCGGGCTCTGGGAAGACACGATGATCACGCTGGCGATCGTCACCGTCTCGACGCTGCTCGCCATCGTGATCGGCATCCCGATCGGCATCATGATGGCTCGCTCCGATCGCGCGCAGTCCCTGGTCAATCCGATCCTGGACGTGATGCAGACGCTGCCGAGCTTCGTCTATCTCATTCCCGTCGTCATGGTCTTCGGCATCGGCAAGGTGCCGGGCGTGATCGCGGTCGTGATCTATGCCGTGCCGCCAATGATCCGCCTCACCAATCTCGGCATCCGGCTCGTCGACCGGGAAGTCCTGGAGGCAGCCGACGCCTTCGGGTCCTCGCCGGGCCAGAAGCTGATGAACGTGCAGATCCCGCTGGCGCTGCCGACCGTCATGGCCGGCATCAATCAGACCATCATGATGTCGCTTGCCATGGTCGTGGTGGCCTCCATGATCGGCGTTGGCGGTCTGGGCAAGAACGTGCTGCAGGCGATTTCCAACCAGTTCCTGACAATCGGCTTCCTCAACGGCTTCGCGCTCGTTGCGATCGCCATCATCTTCGACCGCGCCAGCCAGGCCTATGGCAAGCGTCTTCAGCGCCATACGGAGGTGGTCCATGGCTAGTCACGACATCGACATCCGCAATCTCTACAAGATCTTCGGCCCGAACGGCACGGCGTTCATCGATCAGGTGAAATCCGGTCTCTCAAAGGCGGATCTCAACGAAAAGCATGGCCATGTGCTCGGCCTGAAGGATATCAACATTCACATGCCGGGCGGCGGCATCACGGTCGTCATGGGCTTGTCGGGGTCCGGCAAGTCGACGTTGATCCGGCACATCAATCGCCTGATCGAACCGACCGCTGGCGAAGTGCTCTATGACGGCGTCGATGTCTGTCGGATGAGCCCGCTAGAACTGCGGGAATTCCGTCGCCATAAGACGGCGATGGTGTTCCAGAAATTTGCGCTTCTGCCGCATCGTACCGTCCTGGAAAACACCATCTACGGTTTGGATATCCAAGGCATTCCGCGGGCAAAGAGCGAGGAAACGGGGCGACGCTGGATCGCCCGTGTCGGTCTCTCCGGCTTTGAGAGCCATTACCCGAACCAGCTTTCGGGCGGCATGCAGCAGCGTGTGGGGCTTGCCCGGGCGCTCTCCAACGACGCCGACATCCTCCTGATGGACGAAGCCTATTCGGCGCTCGACCCATTGATCCGCGTCGACATGCAGACCGTGCTTCTCGATCTGCAGCAGGAACTGAAGAAGACCGTCGTGTTCATCACCCACGACCTCGACGAGGCGCTGCGTCTCGGCGACCGGATCGCGATCCTGCGAGATGGCGAGGTTGTCCAGCAGGGAACTGGCCAGGAAATCGTGCTGCAGCCGGCGGACGACTATATTTCCGCCTTCGTCAAGGAAGTGAACCGTGGCCGCGTCATCCGCCTGGACACGATCATGGGTCCAGCCACAGGCGCGGGTGACAGTATCGCCCTGCCCGGCAGCACAGTACTCGAATCGGCCGCCCGGATCATGACAGATGCCCGCCAGTCGAGCATCACCGTCACAGACGACGCCGGAACGCCGATCGGCCGCGCGGACCTGCAGCAGATCATCTCTGCCATGGTCACGCCGAAGAGCCACGACGACAACAAACTGGCTGCCGAGTAGCGGTCACTTCGCTCCTGACCAAGGAGATGCGGCTCGACGGCCCCGCCCTTCGCGGGGCCGTCGTCGTTTTCGAGATTGAAACCATATAAAGACTTCTTTATATGATCAGCATGACAATGAGAGGAACCGCCATGGCAACCCCGTCCAATCCGCTTTCCGAACTTCTGGCCGAAAAAGGCGTGTTGCTCGCCGATGGCGCCACCGGGACCAATCTCTTCGCGCAAGGGCTCGAGGCCGGCGAAGCACCGGAACTGTGGAACGAGGCGCAGCCGGAAAAGATCGTCAAGCTCCATCAGGATTTCGTCGATGCCGGTGCCGATATCATCCTCACCAATTCCTTCGGCGGCACGCGCCATCGCCTGAAGCTGCATCATGCCCAGAATCGGGTGCATGAACTGAACAAGAAGGCCGCTGAAATCGCCCGCTCGGTTGCAGACAAGGCTCCGCGCAAGGTGATCGTCGCGGGTTCGGTCGGTCCGACCGGTGAGTTGCTGATCCCGCTCGGTGCAATGTCCTATGAAGAGGCGGTCGCCGCCTTTGTCGAGCAGATGGAAGGGCTGAAAGCCGGTGGTGCGGATGTCGCCTGGATCGAGACAATGTCTTCGGCGGACGAGATCCGTGCTGCGGCCGAAGCGGCCGTCAAGGTCGGCATGCCCTACACGTTTACCGGTTCCTTCGACACCGCTGGCAAGACCATGATGGGGCTGCATCCGAAGGACATCCATGGCGTCGCGCCCGATGTCGGCTCTGGACCGCTGGCCGTCGGCGCCAATTGCGGCGTCGGCGCCTCGGACATCCTGCAGAGCCTGCTCGACATGACCGGAGCGGACCCCGAGGCCGTGGTGATCGTCAAGGGAAATTGCGGCATTCCGGAATTCCGCGGAACCGAGATCTTCTACTCCGGCACACCGCCGCTGATGGCGGATTATGCCCGCCTCGCTCGTGATGCCGGTGCGAAGATCATTGGCGGCTGCTGTGGCACGTCCTGCGACCATCTGGCTGCGATGCGCCACGCGCTCGACAACTATACGCCCGGTCCGCGCCCGACGCTGGACGTGATCGTCGATCGCATCGGCCCACTGCGCAACAAGACCGCCGACGAGAGTGGCGCACAGGAAAGCAGTCGCCGGCCGCGTCGCCGCGGCAACTGATTTCTGCCAGAGAGCAAAATGAAAAAGGGCGCCTGTGGGCGCCCTTTCTTGTTCCAGACTGCGGTAATGTTTAGCCGACGAAGGCGCGTTCGATGACGAATTCGGCTGGCTTGTTGTTGGCACCTTCGGTGAGGCCTCCCTGTTCAAGCAGGGCCTTCGTATCCTTCAGCATCGCGGTCGAGCCGCAGATCATGCCGCGATCGATGGCGGGATCGAGCGGGGGCACGCCGAGGTCGGTGAACATCTTGCCGTTTGCGATCAGATCGGTGATGCGGCCCTTGAAGAGATAGTCCTCGCGGGTGACCGTCGCATAGTGCTTGAGCTTGTCGCCGACGAGCTCGGCGAGGAATTCGTGGTTCTTGATTTCGTCCACGAGGTCGAAGCCGTATTTCAGCTCGGCAACGTCGCGGCAGGTGTGGGTGAGGATGACTTCCTCGAACTTCTCATAGGTCTCGGGATCGCGGATCAGGCTGGCAAAGGGAGCGATGCCGGTGCCGGTCGAGAACATGTAGAGGCGCTTGCCCGGAGTCAGCGCGTCGAGCACCAAGGTGCCAGTCGGCTTCTTGCGCATCAGGACCTTGTCGCCCGGCTGGATGCGCTGCAGGTGCTGGGTGAGCGGACCGTTCGGAACCTTGATCGAGAAGAATTCAAGTTCTTCGTCCCAGGACGGGCTCGCGATCGAATAGGCGCGATAAATCGGCTTTCCCTCGACCATCAGGCCGATCATGGCGAATTCGCCCGAACGGAAGCGGAAGCCGGCCGGACGCGTCATACGGAAGCGGAAGAGATGGTCGGTGTAATGCGTGACGCTCAGCACCGTCTCGGCGAATACGCCTTCGGGCACGATCAGTTCGGCATTGTCGGTCTTCACAGGTGCATTCATAGGCTGTCGGTCCTATCGTTCTGGCGATTGGGAAGAGCCTATAATCCAGACCGCCCCATTCCACAATTCAGCCGGCATGCAGATTTCGCAGCCGAGATATCCATTAAAGCGAAGGCGGCATCCTTGACCGAGGTCAATTCGCCGCCCTTACATAGCGATTTCTATAAGTCTCAGGCGCCGGTGGAGCCAAGACGACGCCAGCTGAAACCATCGACGGCCTGGGACTCCCGAGCGGTCGGCTGGTAACGCTGGGCAACGCCCGTGAGACAGTTCTCAGCCAGCCTGCGCTGGGCAACCGGATTGGTGACGGCGAAGCTGTCGAAGCCGGTGCGCAGCATCAGCGGCACCTGATCGATCAGCACGTCGCCGACGGCGCGGAGCTCGCCGGTGTAAGCCAGGCGTTCGCGCAGAAGCGTTGCATGGCTGAAGCCACGGCCATCATTGAAGGCCGGGAAGGCGACGGCGATCAAAGCAATACGGTCGAGATGCGGCTCGAGCTTCTTCACGTCGTCAGCCGGCGCAACGAGCACCCCCAGGCCGATGTCATTGGTATCTGCCACGGCTTCGAGGAAGGCTTCGAGCGGCAGAAGAGCCTTTTCGCCCTCACCCGCCGTCCGCTCTTCCGTCTCGGTCACCCAGATGTCGCCGTCGACGAAACCGGTTTCTTTCCAGATCTTGGTCATGTGTTTTCCAGTCTCAGGCGGCTTCGACGGCAGCGTTGCCATATAGCGCGTCCTTGAACGGCTTCGGGCCGACGCGGCGATAGGCTTCGAGGAAGGTTTCCTTGGGATCGAGGCGCAGGCCAATATAGGTGTCGACGATGGTCTCAACGGCGTCCGTCACCTTTTCCGGCTCGAAGCCGCGACCGATGATCTCGCCGATCGAGGAGTTCTCGTCACCGGAACCGCCGAGCGTGATCTGATAGAGTTCAGCGCCTTTCTTCTCGACACCCAACAGGCCGATGTGGCCGACATGGTGGTGGCCGCAGGCATTGATGCAGCCGGAGATCTTGATCTTGAGCTCGCCGATCTCTTCCTGCCGGGCCTGCGAGCCGAAGCGGGTCGAAATCTCCTGCGCAACCGGAATGGAGCGCGCATTGGCGAGCGCGCAGTAGTCCAAGCCGGGACAGGCAATCATGTCGGTGATCAGGTTGGAATTGGCTGTCGCCAGCCCTGCCTTTTCCAGCGCCTGATAGAGCGGATAGAGATCGCCCTTGGCCACATGTGGCAGGATCAGGTTCTGCTCGTGGCTGACGCGGATCTCGTCGAAGGCGTAACGCTCGGCGAGGTCTGCTACCAGATCCATCTGCGCGTCCGACGCATCGCCCGGCGTGCCGCCGATCGGCTTCAGCGAGATCGTCACCATGGCGTGGTCGGGGTGGCGGTGTTCCTGGACGTTGTGGCGGACCCAGGAACCAAAAGCGGGATCGGCTTTCTGGGCACGGGCAAGGGCTTCCCAACCGTCCGGCCGAGCAGTGAGTGCCGGCGGGGCGAAGTAGGTTTCAATGGCGCGGATATCGCCTTCCGGCAGTTTCAGTTCGCTGTCCTGGATTTCGGCGAATTCAGCGTTCACCTGACGCGTCAGTTCTTCGACACCGGTCTCGTGGACGAGGATCTTGATGCGCGCCTTGTACTTGTTGTCGCGGCGGCCGTGCAGATTGTACACGCGCACGATCGCAGTGATGTAGGTCAGAAGATCGGCTTCCGGCAGGAAATCGTTGATCTTCTTGGCGATCAACGGAGTGCGGCCCTGGCCACCGCCGACATAGACGGCAAAGCCGAGTTCGCCTGATGCGTTCTTCTTCAGCTGCAGGCCGATGTCATGCACCTGGATCGCGGCACGGTCTTTGTCGGCGCCGGTGACGGCGATCTTGAACTTGCGCGGCAGGAAAGAGAATTCCGGATGCAGCGAGGACCACTGGCGCAGGATCTCGGCATAGGGGCGCGGATCTGCGACTTCGTCGGCGGCAGCGCCGGCGAAATGGTCGGCGGTCACGTTGCGGATGCAGTTGCCGGACGTCTGGATCGCGTGCATTTCGACGCTAGCAAGATCTTCCAGGATAGCCGGCGTGTCCGACAGCTTCGGCCAGTTGTACTGGATGTTCTGGCGGGTGGTGAAGTGACCATAACCGCGGTCGTATTTGCGGGCGACATGGGCCAGCATGCGCATCTGCCTGGAACTCAGCGTGCCATAGGGAATGGCGACGCGCAGCATATAGGCATGAAGCTGGAGATAGACGCCGTTCATTAGGCGCAGCGGCTTGAACGCGTCCTCTGCCAGTTCGCCGGACAGGCGGCGGGCCACCTGGTCGCGGAACTGCTCTACGCGCGCCGACACAAAAGCGTGGTCGAATTCGTCATAACGATACATGTCTTACCTCAGGCCTCAAGCCGCGATGAATGCCGGGTCGGCATAACCGTGACCCTCTGCATATGCAATGGTGGGGCCTTCCGCCCGGATACGCTCGCGCAGACGCAGCGGCCGCAGCTTGCCGTCTTTTTCCTCGATTTCGATGACGTTGACGTCGACGACGAGGTTGCTGGCGAAGGCCTGTTTCCCGGCGGTTTCGAGTGCCTCGACCGCCTCGGCATGGCGGGCGACGAAGGCTTCCTGCAGACGCTCGGTCCACTGGCCGCTGGCGTCCAGCCAGACGGCAATGCCGTCGGTCAGGCGGTTTGCTGTGAGAACCTTGTCTACCATCCTCAAATCCTTGCAAGTTGCGGTTCGGCCGAAACGAGCGCGCCAAGCGGCTCGGAACGGCTGAAATCGGCGCCGGCAACGGCGTCGCCTATGATAACCATGACCGGGCCGGTCAGCTCGGTTCGAGCCTCCAGGCCTGGCAGTTCCTTGAGCGTGCCGTGCAGCAGACGGCTGTCGCGACGCCCGGCATTCTCGACGACGGCGACCGTCGTGTCTTCTGCCAGGCCACCCGCCATCAAACGCTCGGCGACCGAGGCGGCAACCGTGCGGCCCATATAGACGGCCACGGTGGCGCCAGACAGCGCCAGACGCGCCCAATCCGGCAGTACGTTACCCTGAAGATCGTGGCCGGTCGTGAAGACCAGCGACGAAGACACGCCACGCAGCGTCAAGGGCAGCTCGAAATCGGCGGCCGCAGCCAGCGCCGACGTGACGCCCGGGACGATTTCATAAGCGATGCCTGCATCACGAAGAGCAGCCATTTCCTCCCCGGCACGACCGAAGATAAGCGGATCACCCGATTTCAGGCGGACGACGCGCTTGCCGGCGTGCCCGAGTTCGACGAGGAGCGCGTTGATCTGATCTTGCGACTTCGAATGGCAGCCCTTGCGCTTGCCGACTGGAATGCGCTCGACATCGCGGCGGCCCATATCGACCACTTCGCGCGGCACCAGCGCATCATAGACGATCACGTCGCATTCCATCATCAGGCGATGGGCACGCAGGGTCAGAAGGTCTTCGGCACCCGGACCTGCACCGACGAGAAACACGCGGCCTTCAAGGCGGTCAGCGGCGACACCCTTCAGGAGACGGGTCGCTTCGCGGCGTGCGAGGCTGATCTCGTCGGATTCGACATGGTCTGCGACCTTGCCCTTGAAGAAATCGCGCCAGAACAGTCGACGGGGTGCGCCGCGGGGCACGAGGCGGTCGACGGCACGGCGATAAGAATTGGCGAGACGGCCAAGCTTGCCGAGCGAACGTGGTAGGAGGCGATCAATATCGGCGCGGATCATCTGGGCGAGCACCGGGCCCACGCCTTCAGTTCCGATGGCAACAGCGATCGGCGCGCGATTGACGAGGGCGGGCGTGTAGAAATCACAATAGTCGGGCTGGTCGACGGCATTGGCCGGAATGCGAGCTGCACGTGCGGCGGCCACGATCTGACGGTCGAGGCCGCCCTCACCCGTTGCGGCAAACACAAGGCGCGCGCCATCCACCTGGGAGGGCTCGAAGGGCAAAGCCACCTGCTCAATGCCGTACTGGGCGAGGAAGGCAGCGTAATCCTCTTGTGGGGCATCCGTGTAGGCGACGATGCGGGCTTCGGTATTCTTCAGCAGGCGCGCCTTCGCATAAGCCTCGTCGCCGTTTCCGAAAACGGCGGTGACCTCATTCTCGACCTTGAAGAAAGCCGGAAAGACCGAAAGCTGTTTGTCCTGCTGTGCCATGAATCATCCGCTGCCAGAGTGCCGCACTATCGCGTTTTGTCTTTAACAATTGAAGAAACAGAAATTCCTTCGCCCTGCACCTTGCGTATTTCTGTCCTAGTGCCTCCGCCGTTGCGAGCAAAATGCACCGAGTTTCGCCCAGACGGATCGCTCGCCGAGGCTAGAGCTGTCGCGCGCGCCAAAAAGTTGGAGACAGAGCATCATTTCCCTTTCGGCGGCCGCTCTGCAAGCGCTAGGATCGCATTGCACAAGACTGCGGAGCGCGCCACCTTGACCACACCGGAACTTACCCGTCGACTTCTCGACGTGATCGAACACGACATCCTGCCCCTGACCGCCCGTGGCGTGGCCGCCGGCAACAAGGTGTTTGGCGCTGCTATCCTGCGCAAGTCGGATCTTTCGCTGGTGCTGGCCGAGACCAACAACGAACTCGAAAATCCGCTCTGGCATGGCGAGGTGCATACGCTGAAGCGCTTCTACGAACAGGGCGAGCGGCCAAATACCAAGGATCTGATTTTCCTCTCGACGCACGAACCCTGCACCATGTGCATGTCGGCGATCACCTGGGCGGGCTTCGACAATTTCTACTATTTCTTCAGCCACGAAGACAGCCGCGACGCCTTTGCGATCCCGCATGACCTGAAGATCCTCAAGGAAGTCTTCGGTCTGGAGCCCGGTGGCTATCGGCGGCAGAACGCCTTCTGGCTCAGCCATGCGATGATCGAGATGGTGGCTTCCGCCAGCGACGCCGATCGCCCTGCCCTGTTCGAACAGGTCAGCCGGATCAAGGCGGAATACGATCGGCTCTCTGAACTCTACCAGTCGTCCAAGCGCGACAACGACATTCCGCTCAACTGAGCGTGCCACACGGGATCAGAATGGAAGCCTCCACAGACATCAATCGCCTGCTCGAGATCATGGCGGCGCTCCGCCAGCCAGAGACGGGTTGCCCTTGGGACATCGTCCAGACATTCGAGACGATCAAGCCCTATACCATCGAGGAGGCCTATGAGGTCGCGGATGCGATCGAGCGCAAGGATCCGGATGATCTCTGTGAGGAGTTGGGCGATCTCTTGTTGCAGGTGGTCTTCCATGCCCGGATTGCCGAGGAGGCGGGCCTCTTCTCCTTTGGTGACGTAGTGGCGGCGATCACGCGCAAAATGATCCGACGCCATCCGCATGTCTTTGCCCGCTCGGATGCCGATACGCCGGACGCCGTGAAGGCGCAGTGGGACAGGATCAAGCAGCAGGAAAAGGCGGAACGTCTCGCACGGCGGGCCGCCCGCGGTTCGGCTGATGATCCCGACACGGGCTATCTCGGCTCGGTTCAGCGCTCATTCCCGGCGCTCACTGAAGCGTTGAAGCTGCAGGAGCGCGCGGCCAAGGTCGGTTTCGACTGGTCGGATGCGGCGCCCATCCTCGACAAAATCGAGGAGGAGATCGGCGAATTGCGCGAGGCGCTGGCCGAAAACACTCCGGAGAAGGTCAAGGACGAACTGGGCGACCTCATTTTCGCGCTGGTCAATATCGGTCGGCATGTTGGCGCTGAACCCGAGCAGGCGCTGCGAGGAACCAATACAAAGTTTCGGAATCGATTCAGCTATATAGAGACATCACTTCAAGCATCAGGTGAGACATTGCAGGGGGCGTCTCTGGAGCGGATGGAGGAGCTTTGGCAGGCTGCGAAGGGCAAGGTCTGAGAGTTCGCAGCTGAAACCTGCAAATCCCTCACCTGTCCTGCAGTCCTTTGCCGGCCAGGATCTTATCCCGCAATTTCTCGATCCGCCCGACCCGAGTGACAGATTGTTTCGGCTGAGCGAAATAGAGAGCATAGCCGCGCCTGCGTCCAGGCGTCAGCGCCTGGAATGCTTCGGAGAGTTCGGGGTCATCGTTGAGCCTCGCCACGAGTTCATCCGGATAGACGATGTCGTCCTTTGGCAGATCGACCCTGGCGCCTTTCCTTTCAAGCTCCATCGCCTCGAGCACATAGGCGCGAATGGTGTCCTTGATCGCATCGATCTGTTCGAGACCGGTAAATTTGAAGATGCGGGAGGAGCGGGAATTCTCGCCGGGGGCGACGAGCAGCTTGTCCTTGTCCTGGAGCAGGACTCCCTTGAAGAAGCCAAGTGTCGCATTGTCCTTGAAACCCCAGAGGATCGCGACATTCCCACCATCGAGCGTGTAGACGGGCGAACTCCACTTCCAGACTTCGACAAGGCCACAGTCGCGAAGAATAGTTCGCAGAGCCGCGAGCTCTGCTGGCCAGCGGTCGGCCTTCTCGAAGAAGTCGTCGATCGTTCCTTGTGCGTCGTCCATGTCGTCTGCTCTGCATCGCTCCACGGGAATGTAACCGCAGACAGGCAGCGAGTCGACTTTTGGGACAGCCTTACCCAGGTCCGACGGGAAGGACCGGGCAGGCTTGCCGTGCTTCAGCGCTCCCAGTCTTCCTTGTCGGTCGACTTCCTGCCGCCGAGCTTGCGCTCTAGCTCATCGGCCTGGCGGTCCGTAAGGCGCACGTCCACGCTGACGCTGCCATCCTCGTGGTCCTCGCGGCCACTGACCACCGCATTTTCATAGAGCCAGGAGACCACGGCATGCTTGTCGGCAGGAATGGTGATCGTCGCTTCAGTCAGGACACCAGAGAGGCGTTGCGAGATGACGTCGAGCAGGGTGTCGACCCCCTCGCCGCTGATGGCAGAGACAGGCAGGACATTCTCGCGGCCGGCCGCTTTCTGGAGGAGGCCGTCATGGTTTTCCGGATCGAGGCGATCGATCTTGTTCCAGATCTCGATGATGCGCTCGGAGCGTTCCTTCTCGTCGATGCCGAGATCGTCGAGAATGCGCAGGACATCCGCCGACTGCGCGCCATTGTCCGGGTCCGACATGTCGCGGACATGCAGGATCAGATCCGCCTCCAGTACTTCTTCCAATGTCGCGCGGAATGCGGCGACGAGGTGGGTCGGCAGGTCGGAAATGAAACCGACTGTATCCGACATGATGACGGTGCGGCCATGCGGCAGCTTCATCCGGCGCAGGGTCGGGTCGAGCGTGGCAAACAGCATATCTTCGGCCAATACACCCGCACCAGTGATGCGGTTGAAGAGGGTCGACTTGCCGGCGTTCGTATATCCGACCAGAGCCACGATCGGATGCGGGACCTTGCGTCGCTTGGCGCGGTGCAACTGGCGGGTGCGGACGACCTGTTCGAGCTCACGCTCGAGCTTGATGATCTTGTCCTGCAACTGTCGCCGGTCGGCTTCGATCTGGGTTTCACCCGGACCACCCATGAAGCCCGCGCCACCGCGCTGGCGTTCAAGGTGGGTCCAGGAGCGGACCAGGCGGCCCTTCTGGTAGTTCAGATGCGCCAGTTCGACCTGCAGCGTGCCTTCCTTGGTGGAAGCACGGCGGCCGAAAATTTCGAGGATCAGGCCCGTGCGGTCGATGACCTTCGCGTTCCAGGCCTTTTCGAGATTGCGCTGCTGAACCGGCGTCAGCGGGTGATCGACGATGACGAGGCCCGCATCGTGCTCATCGAGCAGCGCCGTCACTTCGGCGATCTTGCCAGTGCCGAGCAGGGTCGCAGGGCGAGGCTGGCTCACAGTCACGATCAGCCCCTGCACGATGGTGAGATCGATGGCGCGGGCAAGGCCTATCGCCTCTTCGAGACGCGCTTCATTCGAGCGGCTCGGGGCTGGCGGCGCGCCTTCCGGTAGAGGCTGGGACCTTCCCTGCTTCAACACGGGCACGAGCACGAGCGCCCGCATGTCATCCCGGTGCTTTTCGTCCTCCGGGATGATCGAATCGTTTTTTGTGTCGCGGTTGGTGATGATTTCAGTCCTGTCCGGAAGCGGCGTCGTCGTTTTCGAACATCGTCATCGGCTGACCGGGCATAATGGTCGAGATGGCGTGCTTATAGACCAACTGGGAATGGCCGTCGCGACGCAGGAGAACACAGAAATTGTCGAAGGATGTCACAACACCGGTCAGCTTCACGCCGTTGATCAGGAAGATCGTCAGCGAAATCTTCTGCTTGCGAACGGTATTGAGGAAGAGATCCTGCAGGTTCTGAGAACGTTCCGCCATGGCGCCGCTTCTTTCTTTCTTGCCGGTCTTTTGTCGACCGGTGTGATTATTGTTTGACAGCAGGTATGCTTTGGGAATTGGCCCCTCGCCCCTCCGCCGAAAAAAGGTGGTATCAAATCACCGTCTTTTCCGCAACGTCGAAAAAAGACGTACGGATGCGCTCGGCCATGGCGCCGGGATGACCGTTTCCGATCGACTGGCCATCGATTTCGACGATCGGAAAACAGATGCTGGTCGCAGCCGTGATGAAGACTTCCCGGGCCGACAGCATCTCGTCGCGCGAGAACTCACGCTCCTCAACCCTGATTCCGAGTTTTTCGGTCACATCCATCAGGCCGGTGCGGGTGATCCCGCGCAGGATACCGTGTTCGGCCGGGCGCGTGACCAGGACGCCATTCTTGTCGACGATCCAGACATTGGTCGCCGCTCCCTCGGTCACCATACCGCGGGCATCGACATAGATCGCTTCCTGGGCACCCTGTTCCTTCGCCGCCTGCCGAGCCATCGCGTTGGGGAGAAGACCGACCGTCTTGATGTCGACCCGGTCCCAGCGATTGTCCGGCAGGGTGATCGCCTTGAGACCTGTCTCGTTCTTCCTGGCGATGACAGCCGGATCGGTGATCTTGGCAGTGATCACGAGGCTGGGCTCAATGTCGGCCGAGGGATAGACATGGTCGCGGCGGGCGACGCCACGTGTGACCTGGAGATAGAAAAGGCCATTCTTCACCCGATTGCGCCGGGCAACTTCGCGGATGACCTGTGTCAGCGCCGCGCGGCTCATCGGTCTCCTGATCGCGAGTTCCAACAATGACCGGTCGAGGCGTTCGAGGTGACGGGTGAGATCCACAATCATGCCATGGCGGATCTCGCAGACCTCATAGACACCGTCTGCAAACTGGTAGCCACGATCTTCGATATGAACACCCGCCTCCGAATGCGGCAGGTAGCGGCCATTGACATAGGCGATGCGGGGCATGGGGATGGTAACCTTCAGAAATACTGGATCGAAACGCGGAAAAGTTGCTCGACGTGGCGCACCGCCTCGGCGGCGGCGAAAAGAACCACGCGGTCCTTGGCCTTGATCCTGGTGTCACCATCCGGGCGGATGACCGTCTTGTCGCGCAGGATGGCGCCGATGCGCAGCCCGGAGGGCAGCTCAAGCTCCCGGAAGGGCTTGCCGACGAGCGGCGAGGTTTCGAGCGCTTCCGCCTCGATCACTTCGGCCTTGCCCTTCTGGACGGCATAGACGGCGCGAATACGGCCCTTGCGGACATGTTGCAGCACGCGGGAGATGGTCACGGCACGCGGGTTGATATGGGCATCGATGCCGATCGAGGTGGCAAGATCATGGAAGGATGGGCTGTTGATGAGTGCCATGCCGGACTTGCAGCCGAGACGCTTGGCCATGGCCGCGCTCAGAATATTCGTCTGGTCGTTGTTGGTCAGCGTCACCATCAGGTCGGCGTCGTGGATATCGGCTTGCTGCAGGATGTTCTGGTCAAGCGCCGATCCATGTAGGACAATCCCCTCTTTCAACTGATCGGAGACGGCGAGCGCACGTTCGCGGTCGTTCTCAATGATCTTGAGGCGCGTTTTCGGCTGCATCTCTTCGATCGCGCGGGCGACGTAGTACCCGATATTGCCACCGCCGGCGATGACGATCCGGCCCGCTTCCTGCTCCTCGTGGCCGAAGAGACCGAGCGTGCGGCGGGCATGGTCGCGCTGGCAAATGACGTAGGCGAGGTCGCCGACCAGAAGATGATCCTGCGAGCGCGCCACATTCAGGCGGCCGTTTCGCCAGATGGCGCACACCGTCGCCATCAGATCCGGGAAGAGTTCGCTCAGCTGATTGAGCGGCGTATCCACGACCGGGCAGTCCTCCATGCATTCGATGGCAAGCATGGCGATATGATCGTCGGCGAAGCGGACGATATCGGTGGCGCCGGGGAAGGAAATGCGCCGCAGAACCATCTTGCCGACTTCAATCTCGGGGGAAATGGTGACGTCGATCGGCAGATTGTCCCGGCTGAAGAGATCGGAATATTCCGGCCGCAGATAATTCTGCGAGCGAATACGGGCGATCTTGGTCGGCACGTTGAACAGCGAATGGGCGACCTGACAGGCGGTCATGTTGATTTCGTCATAGAGGGTGACGGCAATCAGCATTTCGGCCTGGTCGGCGCCCGCGCGCGCGAGCACGTCGGGATGCGCGCCGTGGCCGACATAACCACTCACATCGAGCGTTTCAGTGATATGCGAGACGAGCGAGGCCGACGTATCGATCACGGAGACGTCGTTGCCCTCCTGGGAGAGGCGCTCGGCGATGCCGTAACCGACTTGGCCTGCGCCGCAGATGATGACTTTCATGGAATGCTTCCCGCCCCAGGATCGGCTTTCAACCGGTTACGCTTCGCCCGCTTATACGCCAAGCGATTTCAGTTTGCGATGGAGCGCCGAGCGCTCCATGCCGACAAATTCCGCCGTACGCGATATGTTGCCGCCGAAGCGGTTGATCTGGGCAATCAGGTAGTCCCGCTCGAACATTTCGCGCGCCTCGCGCAGGGGCAGCGTCATGATATGCGTGTCGTTGCGAGCAGAGACCTTCGGCAACATGTCCGAGAGATCCTGCGGCAGCATTTCCGCGGTGATCGGCGACTCGGGGCTGTCACCCTGGGCAAGGATCATCAGGCGTTCCATGTTGTTGCGCAGTTGACGGATATTGCCCGGCCAATCATTGGCCTGCAGGACGGCCATGGCGTCCTCACCGATCTTGCGCTGCCGGATGCCGGCCTGTTCGGAAATCTGCCGCATGAACATGTCGACTAGGAACGGGATGTCCTCCCGCCGCTCGGCGAGCGCCGGCACCTTGACCGGCACGACAGCCAGGCGATGAAACAGGTCTTCGCGGAAGCGACCTTCGGCAATCAGGCTTTCGAGATTATAGGCGCTCGACGAGATGATGCGCACATCGACCTTCACCCGCTTGGAGCCACCGATTCGCTCGAACTGCTGTTCGACGAGCACGCGCAGGATCTTGTTCTGCGTCTCGCGCGGCATTTCACCGATCTCGTCGAGATAGAGAATGCCGCGATGGGCTTCTTCCAGCGCACCGATGCGGCGAGGCTGGCCAGGCGTGCCTTCGGTACCGAACAGCGCCATTTCCATCCGGTCAGGCGTGATCGCGGCCGCATTCAAGGAAATGAACGGCCCGCCCGAACGGGATGACCGCTTGTGGATCATGCGCGCCACCAGTTCCTTGCCGGAACCGGAAGGCCCGAAGATCATGATGCGGCTGTTGGTCGGCGCAACCTTCTCGATCGTCTGGCGCAATTGAGAGACGGCGACCGAGGTGCCGATCAATTCGATCGCGTCACCCGTGCGCCGCTTCAGATCCGAGACCTCGCGCTTCAGCTTCGAGTTTTCCAGCGCACGTTCCGCGATCAGGATCAGGCGATCGGCCTTGAAAGGCTTTTCGATGAAGTCGAAGGCACCGCGCTTTATCGCGGAGACGGCTGTTTCAATATTGCCGTGACCGGAGATCATCACGACCGGAAGATCAGGATGCCGGGCCTTGATTTCATCGAGCAACGCGAGGCCATCCAGGCGGCTGCCCTGCATCCAGATGTCGAGAAAGATCAGGCGTGGCACGCGATCCGAGATTGCGGCGAGTGCGCTGTCGGCATCATGGGCGGTACGGGTCTCGTGTCCCTCGTCGCTCAATATGCCGGAGACGATCTCGCGAATGTCCTCTTCGTCGTCGACTACCAGAATATCAGAGGCCATGGACCATTTCCTTATCGCTTTCAGTCTCGATGGCGGGCGCTTCGGTTCGCGGCAAGATGATTCTTATCATCGCACCCCTGCCCCGGTCGAAATCGGCCGGCGCATCATGCAGTTCCAGCTGTCCGCCATGTTCTTCAATGATCTTCTTGACGATGGCGAGGCCAAGGCCTGTGCCCTTCTCACGCATCGTCATATAGGGTTCGAGAATCCGGTGACGGTTCTCGCTTGGCAGGCCGCGACCATTGTCGATCACATCGACAATGAAGCGATCCTGCTCGCGATCGAAGGACGAGCGGACCATGATCTTGCCCTTGCCGTCCAGTTCTTCCTTGGGAACCGCCTCGATCGACTCGACGGCATTTTTGACAATGTTGCCGACTGCCTGAGCCAGCATGCGCGCGTCGAAACTGCCTTCGAGCGGCTCGTCGCCGAACTCGCGCTGGAATTCCACCTCAGCGCTGCCGATCTCACGCAGGAAGACGGCATCCGTCAGGATCTCGCGCAGATCCGAGCGCTGTTTAGTCGGCTTCGGCATACGGGCGAAGGCAGAGAACTCGTCGACCATGCGGCCGATATCCTCGACCTGACGAACGATCGTGTCTGTGCATTGATTGAAGACCGCCTTGTCGTCCTCGGCGATCTGCTTGCCGTAGCGGCGCTTCAGCCGCTCCGCCGAAAGCTGGATCGGGGTCAACGGGTTCTTGATCTCATGGGCGATGCGGCGGGCCACGTCTGCCCATGCGGTCGAGCGCTGGGCAACGACGAGGTCGGTGATGTCGTCCAGCGTGATCACATAGGAATCGACCGAACCGCGGGTCTCCTCGCGCGTGACCTGGACGTTCAACGTGCGCTCCTTGCCGCCCCGGATCATGTTGATCTGCTCGCGATACTCCCCACGGTGCCGCACGGCCGCCTCAGCCAGAACACGATCCACCTCCGGGGCTACAAGCGCGAGCTTCTGGCCCATCAGCTGGTCTGACGGCAGTGCGAGGAAATATTCGGCCGACGGATTGGCGATGGTGATGATGCCGTCATCCTCGACACCGATGACCGCAGCCGTCACACCCGAGAGCACCGCCTCGATGAAGCGGCGGCGATCGTCGACCTCGTCCTTGGCCTCCAGGATCTCGTCGCGCTGGGATCGGATCTGGGACACCATCTTGTTGAACGTTCTGGACAGACTGCCGACATCGCCATCGGCGGCGCGAACCGGCACCAGCACATTGAGGTTACCCGACGCAATGCTGTCGGCTGCCCCGATCAGCAGCCGGATCGGCCGGACGATCCGGTCGGCGACGGCGATTGCGGTCCAGATGGCTGCCAGCAGAACGATCAGTGCAAAGCCCAGGTAAAGAATGGCAAAGGCGATTTGCAGCGTCGTGCGACCGTCCTCCATCGCCTGATACTCGGCGGTGTTCTCTTCCATCAGGCGCATGGCCTGCATGACCTTCGGATCGACGGCGCGGATCGTGTAGAGGAAGGTCCCGGACAGACTGTCGAGCTTGATGATGGCGCCGACGAGATTGGTAATACCCGGTGGGATGAGCGTCGGCTGACCGCCGGCCGCACTGACCAGCGCATCGCGCGGGATAGCCGGCAGTGGCTTTTCCGTGTCTATGTCGGCCTGAGTGATGGCGGAACCATCTTCGCGCACAAGGAAGGCGCCGAGCATGCCACGCCCCCGCGCCTGGCGGGTCATCAACTCGACGAAGCCGTTGCGGTCCAGATAGAAAAGCGCGCGATTCCTCTCGAGGTCGTTTGCCATCGAGATCGTCTGACCCTGCAGATAGCTGGCATTTTCCAGCATATATGCTTGAGCGACATTCATCGACGAGGAAACGATCGACTGGGTCCTTATCGAGAACCAGCGATCCAGGCCGACATTCAGCGTGATCGACGCGAAGATTGCGACCAGAATCGCAGGCGTGATCGCAATCACCGAGAAGAGGGTCACGATCCGCACATGCAGGCGTGCTGCGGCTCGGCCGCGATGGCGGGCCTTGAACAAGCGCAAGACCTCCCGGCCGATCAGGAACATCAAACCGACGATGAAAAGCGAGTTGACGACCGCCGAGGCGACGAGAACCTGCGACGTCGGCTCGATCCGCGTCAGGCCGAGAAGGATCGGAAGGGTCAGGGATGCGCAGAGCAAGGCGCCGCCAGCCAGCAACAGACCGGGCAGCGCAAAGGATGCGCGCCGATCATGTGCCAGTGCCGTATCGCCATCCGCTGCGGAGGTGTTCCTCACGCGTGCCATCATATCCCCCGGATCCGCGAAATCGGATCTCATTCATTCGACAGCCTTTACGGCTGACATCTGCCTTTTGCTGCAAGGCTCTCACGTGCCGCGACCGGACGCCAAACGACTCCGGTCAGGAAGCAACGTGTCTTTTGAGCAACGCAATGTGGCGAAAATGCAACGGGGGTTCCACCCGTGTCAAGCGGAACGGGAGCTTCTGTAGACGGAGACACCAAGTTCGCGGATCTTCTTGCGCAAGGTATTGCGGTTGAGACCGAGCAGATCGGCCGCCTTGATCTGATTGCCTCGCGTGGCGGTCAGGGCGGCAAGGATCAGCGGATATTCCATCTCGGTCAACACGCGATCATAGAGGCCCGACGGTGGAAGTGCGTCACCGAAGGAGGAGAAATAGGTGCGCATGTTCTCTTCGACGGCCTGGGAAATGGTCATCGTGCCCGCCGGCATTCCAACCTTCGCGATCGGGCTGTCGGCCACATCCGATCGCAGTTCCTGATCGACGATTTCACGCGCGATGACATCCTGTGGATAAAGCGCCATGAGGCGGCGCACGACGTTTTCCAGTTCGCGCACGTTGCCCGGCCAGGCATAGGACTTCATTACTTCCAGGGCTTCATGATCGAAGCGCTTGGCGTCGAGCCCTTCCTTTTCACCCTGCTGGATGAAATGGCGCACGAGATCCGGAATGTCCTCGGCGCGGTCGCGCAGCGGCGGCAGGCGCAGAGGCACCACGTTGAGGCGATAGTAGAGGTCTTCGCGGAAAAGGCCCTGGTTGATCGACTGCTTCAGGTCCTTGTTGGTGGCAGCGACGATGCGCACATCCGTGCGGATCGGCGTGCGGCCACCGACGGTGGTGTATTCACCCTGCTGCAACACGCGCAGAAGGCGGGTCTGGGCATCCATCGGCATGTCGCCGATTTCGTCGAGGAAGAGCGTGCCGCCCTCGGCCTGCTCGAAGCGACCGGTCGAGCGGGTCTGGGCGCCGGTAAAAGCACCCTTTTCGTGACCGAAGAGTTCGGATTCGATCAGGTCGCGCGGGATGGCGGCCATGTTGATGGCGACGAAGGGGCCGTTGCGGCGCTTGCCGTAGTCGTGCAACGCCTTCGCAACGAGTTCCTTGCCGGTGCCGGATTCGCCGGTGATCATCAGCGTCAAGTCCGTCTGCATGAGGCGGGCGAGCACGCGGTAGATTTCCTGCATGGCGGCCGAGCGGCCAACCAGCGGCATGCCGTCCTGCATGTCGTCATCGAGACGTGCCGGGCGCTTCTTCGGCTCCGACAATGCGCGTCCGATGATGGCGATCAGTTCGGTGAGATCGAAGGGCTTGGGCAGGTAATCATAAGCGCCCTTTTCCGAGGCCTTGATCGCCGTCATGAAGGTGTTCTGCGCGCTCATGACGAGGACTGGCAGGTCGGGACGCGCCTTCTTGATGCGTGGCAGCAGGTCGAAGGCGTTTTCGTCCGGCATGATCACGTCGGTCACCACCAGATCGCCCTCGCCGGCCGAAATCCAGCGCCAGAGCGTGGCGGCGTTCGAAGTGATCCTGACGTCGTAACCCGCGCGGCTGAGCGCCTGGTTCAGCACCGTGCGGATCGCAGCATCGTCATCTGCAACAAGGATCGTGGCCGTCATCAGTTCGTTCCCGTGGATTTGGCAAGAGGCGCATCGTCAAGCGCCGTCTCTTTCGACATGGGCATGAGGACCCGGAAAGTGGTGCGATTGGTCTGGCTGTCGCATTCGACGATGCCCCCGTGGGCGCCGATGATCTTCGCGACCAACGCCAGGCCCAAGCCGGATCCGTTCGTCTTTGTCGTGATGAAGGGATCGAAGAGATGCGGCAGCAGATCCGATGGCACGCCGGGGCCATTGTCATGGACGCAGAATTCGAGCGGCAATGAGATCTTCTCGCGGGAACCGGCGACGGACAGGCGAATACCCGGCCGATAAGCGGTGGTGAGCTGGATCTCGCCATCGGAGCGTTCGCCGATCGCTTCAGCAGCGTTCTTCACTAGGTTGAGAAAAACCTGCACCAACTGATCGCGATTGGCAAAGACCGGCGGCAGCGAGGGGTCGTAATTTTCGGTGATACGCATGTTGCGGGCGAAACCCGCCTTGGCGACGGCCTTTACCTGATCGAGCACCGAATGGATGTTGATGGACTGTCTGTCGACCGGCCGCTCGTCGGAGAAGACTTCCATACGATCAACTAGCGAGACGATGCGATCCGTCTCGTCGCAGATGAGGCGCGTCAGCGCCCGATCTTCGTCGGTGACCGCTGTCTCCAGCAATTGGGCCGCACCGCGAATACCCGAAAGCGGGTTCTTGATCTCATGCGCCAGCATCGAGGCGAGACCCGTGACGGAGCGGGCTGCGGCGCGGTGGGTGAGCTGGCGGTCGATCTTGTCGGCCATCGAGCGTTCCTGAAAGACCACGACCACATTGCCCGGCTGGCTGAGCACAGGCGCGACATAGAGGTCGACAAGCTTTTCCTGGCCGAGACGCGGGGAGCTCAGGTCGACGCGATATTCATTGACGGGCGCACGACGCTCGCGCACCTGCTCGATGAGCGACAGAAGCGGGCTCCCGAAGGGAATGAAGGTCGATATTCTATAGCGGGCGAGATGCGTGGCGCTCGCGCCAAAGAAGGCCTCGGCCTCCCAGTTGGCGAAGGCGATATGACCATTGGCATCCACCATCACCACAGGGTTCTGGATGGCGTTGAGCACAGCCATGGCGAGGCCACTGCCCTTGTCGTTCGCCGTCATGCGGCCTCCTGTGTGGTGGTGATGCCACGGCTAGCCGACAGCGCCTGCTGCATGGCATCGGCAACGAAGTCCGCGTCTTTCGACGTCATGATTGCGGCCTTGGTTTCGCTCGCAAGATCGGACGCGTGGCGATCGAGATACCAGCCCAGATGCTTGCGCGCATGCCGAACGCCGACATCGGTGCCGTAGTGCTCCAACATCATCCTGTAGTGTTCGACGACGAGATCGGGGATCGCTTCCCTTTCAGGACCAGAATGCCCCGCCAGCACACCGGCATGCCACGGCCTGCCTTGGCAGGAGCGGCCCACCATCACGGCATCGGCGCCTGACCGGCGCAGGATGTCATGCGCATCCTCGACCGTTTCGACATCGCCATTGGCAATCAGGGGAATGCGGATCGCGTCGCGAACGGCTGCGATTGCGTCCCAATTCGCACGCCCTTCATAGAATTGCATGCGCGTGCGTCCGTGCACCGTAATCAACTGAACACCGGCCGCTTCCGCGCGAGCGGCAATCTCGGGCGCGTTGATCGAGGCCTCGTCCCAGCCGAGGCGCATCTTCACCGTGACCGGGATCTTGACAGCTTTCACTGTTGCCTCGATCAGCGAGAGAGCGTGATCCGGCTCACGCATCAAGGCCGATCCGGCATAACCGCCGATCACCTTCTTTGCCGGACATCCCATGTTGATGTCGACAATATCGGCACCATTGGCCTCGGCGATGATGGCGGCTTCCGCCAGCCACTTGGCTTCACGCCCGGCAAGTTGCACCATATGCGGTGTCAGCCCCGCACCTTTCAGGCGCGACCAGCTTTCGGCGGCATTGAATACAAGCTCGCGACTTGCCACCATCTCGGTCACGACGAGGCCAGCCCCGAAACGGAAAGCCAACTGACGGAATGGCAGGTCCGTCACGCCGGACATCGGCGCAAGCACAATCCGGTTCCGGACTGGAACCGAGCCGATGCAAAACGGCGTGTGCAAAGCAACAGAAACCAACTGATTATCTTTCAGGCAGCGAGCGAATTTGCATTATTTTTAGACATTCGGCACTGGCTTGCCAAGAGGCAAAGCTCACCCATCGATAAAAAATCGTGCAAATGCTGGAAAAGGCGATCCTGAGCCGATAGAGCACGGGTGCGAAGAAAATGTGTCATGGACCAGGCGGGACGATGGAGCAAGAGCTGAGCGGAACAATCGGGGTCGTGGTAGTTGCGGCCGGCCGTGGAGAGCGCGCCGGCACTTCGGTCGAAGGACCCAAACAGTATCGGCGGATCGGCGGCAAGCCGGTCATCTGGCACACGCTGCTGCTTTTTCTCGACCAACCCAAATTTGGTCCGATCGTCGTCGTCATCCATCCTGAGGACCGATCATTGCTGGACGCAGCCATCGCCGACTTGCCGGGGTGGGAACGTCTCGCCATCGCCACGGGCGGCGCGACCAGGCAGGTATCGGTTCTCAACGGATTGCGCGCCCTTCGGGAGCGCGGTATCGAGCATGTCATGATCCATGACGGGGTCCGCCCTTTTACGGACGAGGCCCTGCTCGCACGGATCGCCGCCGAACTCGCGGCTGGCAAGCGAGCGGTGCTGCCTGCCCTCCCTGTGTCGGATACAATCAAGCGGGGCGACGCATCTGGGGTCGTGAAGGGGACCGTTCCGCGCAAGGATCTCTTCGCCGCTCAGACACCGCAGAGTTTTCACTACGCAACCATCCTTGCGGCCCATGAGCGGGCAGCAAATGAGGAGGCGGCGGATTTTACCGACGATGCATCGATCGCCGAATGGGCCGGCATTCCGGTTCATCTGGTCGAAGGCGCAATCGACAATGTCAAACTGACCGTCCAGAGGGATATCGCCATGGCCGACGAAAAACTCCGTGGTATCGCCCTGCCCGACGTGCGAACCGGAAACGGCTATGACGTGCATCAGCTCGAGCCCGGCGATGGCGTGACGCTGTGCGGCATCTTCATTGCCCACGACCAGAAACTGAAGGGGCATTCCGATGCCGACGTCGCGCTGCATGCGCTGACCGATGCTCTGCTCGCAACCTGTGGCGCGGGCGATATCGGCGACCATTTTCCGCCTTCGGACATGCAGTGGAAGGGTGCTGCTTCGCGCATCTTCCTGGAACATGCCGCGAGGATCGTGCGCGAGGCCGGCGGCACCATCATGAGCGCAGATATTTCGCTTATTGCCGAAGCACCTAAAATCGGGCCGCATCGCCAGGCCATGCGGGAAAAGCTCTCAGAAATCCTCGGCATCTCGCTTGATCGCTGCTCGGTGAAGGCGACGACCAACGAGACTATCGGCTTTGTCGGCCGGCGCGAGGGGATCGCTGCGATCGCGACGGCGACGGTTGTCTTCCGTGGAGAGGCTTGATGGGAGTTTATCCGGCCGACATCGAAGCGAGGTCCGCGGCGATCATCGCTGCCTATCGTGACCGGGGCTGGATGATCGCGACGGCCGAGTCCTGCACAGGCGGGTTGATTGCCGGCGCGCTCACAGAGATCGCCGGCTCCTCCGCTGTCGTCGACCGGGGCTTCGTGACCTATACGAACCAGGCCAAGATGGATCTGATCGGCGTTTCAGCGGCAACGCTGGAGGTCTTCGGAGCCGTCTCGAAGGAGACGGCGCTGCAAATGGCGCATGGGGCGCTGATGCGTTCGGGTGCAGAGGTTGCTGTGGCCGTCACCGGCATTGCCGGACCGGGTGGCGGCTCGGCGGAGAAGCCGGTTGGCTTGGTCCATCTCGCCTTGAAGACCCGCTCGGGTCTCCTCGATCACCGGGAGATGCGCTACGGCGAGATCGGACGAGATCAGGTGCGGCTTCGGACCCTCAGAATTGCGCTTGAAATGCTCTCGGCCGCGGCTCAGGACCCGGCATAGATCTTGTCGGCGCGGGTCTCGAAGGCTTCCGAGAACATGCGGAAGGCACGGTCGAACATCGAGCCCATGAGTGCGCCGAGGATGCGGTTCTTGAACTCGTATTCGATGTAGAAATGCACGGAGCAGCCGCCATCCGCCGTTTCTTCGAAGCGCCAGCGATTCTCCAGATACTTGAACGGCCCCTCGATATATTTGACATTGATGGTGCGCTCGGAGGGTGTCAGCAGGACCTGTGTGGTGAAGGTCTCGCGGATCGCCTTGTAGCCCACCGTCATGTCAGCGAGCAGCAATTCCTTGCCATCGCGTTCGCGGCGCGAGCGAATGGTCAGTGCTTCGCAGAGCGGCAGAAATTCCGGATAGCGCTCGATGTCGGCGACGAGAGCATACATGCGGTCGGGCGAGTGCTTGACGGGGCGGCGGGTTTCGAATTGTGGCATGAAGCGGGACTTAATGAGGAAGTCCCGCGAGATCAAGCAGGTGCGCCATTTCGCCGTGGGATTTGAGGGTTATCACAGGTACGGACGGGCCGTGACGATCGATTTCCTGTATGATGCGCGGGGCGAAGCGGTGTTCAAAGTTCCAGATGTAGGAAAGGAAGTCGAGATCGGGCAACGGCTCAGGACACCCTTCTGCCATATCTGGCCTGACGGTACCTTTGTAACGCGCGACTCTTTTCACCACGCCCAGCAGGCATTTCCATCTGGAAAGCCGCAGCCAAATAATGAGGTCGGTGCGCGGCAGCCTTATGTCAAATGACGACGAACCGCTGCCGTCTATGACCCAGGCCTCGCCGGCGACCAATGCACTCAAGCGTTGACGCTGCTCTTGCCTGCTCCGTTCCTGCCAACCGGGCAGCCAGCGCACATCCCTGTCCAGCGAAACGTAGTAGAGATTGAGCGAGGATGCGATGCACTGGGAATACGTGCTCTTTCCGGCTCCTGATGAGCCGATGACGCAGATTCGCCTCGCTCGTTTCAAAAGCTCAGCGGCATCCTCAGACAAGTTAACGTAACAAACCATCGCTGCACACTCCTGACGTGCATGAGGTTTAACCCGTCATGGCATTTTCTGACAGTGCAAGATCTGGCTGTCATCCCCTGGCGAGCATCTTCTCCCGAGCCGCCTTCAACCTCGCAAAGTCATCACCGGCATGATGCGAGGACCGGGTCAGTGGGCTTGAGGACACCATCAGGAAGCCCTTGGTATAGGCGATGTCCTCGTAGGACTTGAACTCTTCCGGGGTGACGAAGCGCTCGACCTTGTGGTGCTTGCGGGTCGGCTGGAGATATTGGCCGATGGTCAGGAAGTCGACGTCTGCCGTGCGCAAGTCGTCCATCAGCTGCAGCACTTCGTTCCGCTCTTCGCCGAGGCCGACCATGATGCCAGACTTGGTGAACATGGTCGGGTCGAGTTCCTTCACCCGCTGCAGCAGGCGCACCGAGTGGAAGTAGCGCGCGCCCGGGCGGACAGTCAGATAATTGCCGGGAACCGTTTCCATATTGTGGTTGAAGACGTCGGGCTTCGCGGCGACAACACGCTCCAGGGCACCGGGCTTTTTCAGGAAGTCCGGGGTGAGGATCTCGATCGTCGTCTGCGGCGACGCGGCGCGGATGGCCAAGATCACCTTCTCGAAATGTTCGGCACCGCCATCGGCCAGGTCATCACGGTCGACGGAAGTGATGACGACATGCTGCAGGCCCATCTGGCGGACGGCCTTGGCAACGTTATCAGGTTCGTCCAGATCGAGTGCATTGGGCTTGCCGGTCGCGACATTGCAGAAGGCGCAGGCGCGGGTGCAGATCTCGCCCATGATCATGAAGGTGGCGTGCTTCTTGTCCCAGCACTCGCCGATGTTCGGGCAGCCGGCTTCCTCGCAGACCGTCACCAGCTTGTGGGAACGGACGAGTTCGCGGGTCTCGTGATAGCCCTTGGAGGTCGGCGCCTTGACGCGGATCCATTCCGGCTTGCGCAGCACTTCCGTGTCTGGCTTGTGCGCCTTTTCCGGATGGCGGACGCGCTTTTCGTCGGCGGGTGCCGGAACGAGGTTCGTCCTGTCGAGAATGGTGACCATGATGAAAAACCCTGTGCCGCAGCGTATACGGCCTTTTGGTTACCGCCTGACGAGCTTGGCGATGAAGAGAAGGATGCTTGCGCCGACGAAACTGGTGATCAGATAGCCCAACCAATCGCCCGCGACAAAGATGCCCAGACGGCGGAAGATTGCCGCTGCAATCACTGCGCCAATGATCCCGATGATGATGTTCATGATGACGCCGAAGCGCATGTCCATCAGTTTACCAGCGAGCCAGCCGGCGAGACCGCCGAAGAAGATGGTTGCGAGAATACCGACTTCAAACCCTGCCACGACGCAATCCTTTTCGAATGTTCGGTTGGAACCTGCCGCCCATATAGGCGGCGAGGTTCCATTTCACAACCTGACTTCAGGCGTTCAAAACCTTGCCATAGGCGTCGAGCACGCTTTCCTTCATCGTCTCCGAGATTGTCGGATGCGGGAAGATGGTGTGCATCAGGTCTTCTTCCGTGGTCTCGAGGTTCATCGCGACGACGAAGCCCTGGATGAGTTCGGTGACTTCTGCGCCGACCATGTGGGCGCCGATCAGTTCGCCGGTCTTCTTGTCGAAGATCGTCTTGACCATGCCCTGGTCCTCGCCAAGCGCTACCGCCTTGCCGTTCGCGGCGAAGGTGAAGCGGCCGACGCGGATCTCGCGGCCCTCGGCCTTGGCTTTCGCTTCGGTCACGCCGACGGAGGCGACCTGCGGGTGGCAATAGGTGCAGCCCGGGATCTTGTTCTTGTCCATCGGATGCACGTTCGGCAGGCCGGCGATCTTCTCGACGCAGATCACGGCCTCGTGCTCGGCCTTGTGCGCCAGCATCGGCGGGCCGGCCACATCGCCGATCGCATAGATGCCCGGCACATTGGTCTTGCCGTAGCCATCGATGACGATGAAGCCGCGATCGGTCTTCACGCCGACGGCTTCGAGACCGATGCCTTCGATATTGGCCTGCACGCCGACAGCCGAGATCATCCGGTCGGCGGTGATCTTCTCGACCGAGCCGTCCTTCTTCTCGATCGTTGCGGTGACGGAATTCGCACCCTTTTCGACCTTGGCGACCTTGGCTTCGAGCAGGATCTTCATGCCCTGCTTGTCGAAAACCTTCTTGGCGAAGGCCGAGATTTCCTCGTCTTCGACCGGCATGACCTGCTTCATGATCTCGACGACCGTCACATCGACGCCCATGGTGCGGTAGAAGCTGGCGAATTCGATGCCGATGGCGCCCGAGCCCATGACGAGCAGCGACTTCGGCATTTCCTCCGGCTTCATTGCCTCGAAATATGTCCAGATGAGCTTGCCATCCGGCTCGATGCCGGGAAGCGCGCGCGGACGGGCGCCGGTGGCGACGATGATGTGCTTGGCGGTATAGGTGCCCTCGCCCAGCGTGTTCTTCGGTACCGGGCCCATTGGCTCGACAGCCTTCTTGGTCGGCTTGCCGACGACGATCTCGCCGGGCTTGGTGATCTTGGCTTCACCCCAGATGATGTCGACCTTGTTCTTCTTGAACAGGAAGCCGACGCCGTTGTTCATCCGATGGGCGATGCCGCGCGAGCGCGCGACGATGGCCTTGATGTCAGGCTTGATCGAGCCTTCCAGTGTCAGGCCATAATCCTTGGCATGGGTCGCGATGTGCATCACGTCGGCGGAGCGCAGCAGTGCCTTGGTCGGGATGCAGCCCCAGTTGGAGCAGATGCCGGCCAGATGTTCGCGCTCGACAACAGCGACCTTCATGCCGAGTTGGGCAGCGCGAATCGCGGCAATGTAGCCGCCGGGGCCGGAGCCGATGATGATGACGTCGTAAGCATTCGACATGGGCGCTTCCACTCCTCGTTATCATGCGGGCCTCCGCTGGAACGGAGGCTCGTTTGGGGATTGGAAGCAAGACCCTCAGGCTGCGGGTGTCTCGGCCTCCGGTTCGTGACGAACCAGCATCCCGTAGATTTCATCCTTGAGCTGCATCCGCTTCTTGCGCATTTCCACGATGTGGAAGTCGTCTGCAGGCTCGACGTCTGTTTCGGCGCGGTGGATGACCCGGTTCACATCGTGATAAGTCTCGAACAATCTCGCGAAATGACCATCCGTTTCTTTCAGATGACGCATCAGCGCGACGTGTTCCGGGAATTCCACTGCCAGTTCGTGCGGTGTGTTCGACATTATCCCATCTCCTCTATCGGGATTGATGGGTTCAGGTTAGACGCAGCGCACAAGACCTCCTTGATTTTGATCAACGCGCCCTGACGGAGAGTTCAGGACGCCGTGTTTTCTTCAAAGCCCGAGCATCATGCGAACGATCGGCTCGAGGCCTCGCCCAATGGCACGGGTATTTTCAGCATCGAGATGGATGCCGTCGAGAGGGGTCGTCTTCGCCACGGATCCGGCATCGAAGAAGCCGCAGCCGGTCTCGTCGGCAAGGTCGCTGTAGTAGCTCGCCAGCATGGCCGACTCTTCCAGCCCACCCTTGAACATGGCGGCGAAATGCACGTTCGCGGTGTCACAGATCGGCGGCGGCGAGACGAGCAGGATGTCCGGGCCGTCATAGCCGAAGCCCCAGTCATGATGCCTGACGAGCTTGATCAGCCGGTCGACACCCTTGGTGGCCGCGATCGCCGAGCCGCCGATACCGCGTTTCATGTCGTTGGTGCCGAGCAGGAAGATCACGAGATCGAGCGGCTTGTGCGTTTCCAGGATGCTCGGCAACAGCTTCACGCCATTGCGTTCGCAATCCGCCAGATGGTCGTCATAAGCCGTGGTGCGGCCGTTCAGGCCTTCGGCGATCACCCGGACCCCGTGACCGAGCGCCTTTTGCAGGACACTCGTCCACCGGTCCTCATAGGCATGACGACCCAGGTTCACCGGGTCATATCCCCATGTCAGGCTATCGCCATAGGCAAGAACGGTCTTCATCTTAACCGCTCCCCTGATCAGACCAGCATGCCCATCGGATTTTCGATGTAGCGCTTGAAGGCGCCGAGCAGCTCGGCCCCGAGGGCACCGTCGACGGCGCGATGGTCGGTCGAGAGCGTCACGGTCATGACGTTCGCCACCTTCATTTCGCCGTTCTTCACCACGACGCGTTCCTCGCCAGCGCCGATTGCCAGGATCGTGGCATGCGGCGGGTTGACGACCGCGGCGAAGTTCTTGACGCCCATCATGCCCATGTTGGACACAGCGGTCGTGCCGCCCTGATATTCTTCAGGCTTCAGCTTGCGGTCCTTGGCGCGCTTGCCGAGGTCCTTCATCTCGTTGGAGATGGTGGACAGGCTCTTTTCCTCGGCCTTGCGGATGATCGGGGTGATCAGGCCGCCGGGGATCGAGACCGCCACGCCGACATCGGCATGCTTGTGCTTGACCATGTTCGTGTCGGTCCAGGAGACGTTGGCGTCCGGCACGTCGCGGAGCGCGAGGGCCAGGGCCTTGATCACCATGTCGTTAACCGAGAGCTTGTAGGCCGGCTTGCCGTCCTTTTCAGGGGCTGCGGCGTTCAGCTGGGCACGCAGCGCCATCAGCGCATCCAGTTCGCAATCCACGGAGACGTAGAAGTGCGGAATGGTCTGCTTCGATTCCTGCAAGCGCTTGGCGATCGTCTTGCGCATGCCGTCATGCGGCACGAGCTCGTAAGAGCCTTCGGCGAAGTTCTTGAGAACGGCTTCTTCCGACGCACCCTTGGCGAGAACCGGCGCAGGAGCTGCACTCGACGCAGCTGCGGCCGGGGCCGGTGCAGCCTTTGCACCACCGGTGCTGACAGCCTTCTCGACATCGCTCTTGACGACACGGCCCTTCGGACCGGTGCCGGAGACGGCCTTCAAGTCGAGACCGGCTTCCTTGGCAAGGCGACGCGCGAGCGGCGAGGCGAAGACGCGCTCACCGGTCGATGCTGCCGGAGCAGCCGACGTGGCTGCGGGAGCAGGTGCTGCAACTGGAGCCGCGGCAGGCGCCGGTGCTGCTTCAGCCTTAGGGGCAGGAGCCGCCTCAGCCTTCGGTGCGGAAGATCCGCCTCCTGCGGCTGCGGCCGCTACGTCTTCGCCTTCCTCGGCAAGGATAGCGATCAGTGCATTGACCTTCACGGCCTCTGTGCCGGCCGGGACAACGATCTTTGCGACGATGCCTTCATCGACAGCTTCCACTTCCATGGTCGCCTTGTCGGTCTCGATCTCGGCGATCACGTCGCCGGACTTGACCTTGTCGCCTTCCTTGACCAGCCACTTGGCCAGATTGCCCTCTTCCATCGTCGGAGACAGGGCCGGCATGGTGATATTGATCGGCATGACCTTGCCCCCTTACTTGTAGCAGACGGTTTTGACCGCCTGCACGACTTCGGCAACGCTCGGCAGAGCCAACTTTTCCAAATTGGCCGCATACGGCATCGGAACATCCTTGCCGGCGATCGTCAGGATCGGCGCGTCCAGATAGTCGAAGGCCTGTTGCATGACGCGGGTCGCAATTTCGGTGCCGACGGAGGACTGCGGATAGCCTTCCTCGACGGTGACCAGGCGACCGGTCTTCTTGACGGATTCGATGACGGTCGGCAGATCCATCGGGCGGATGGTTCTGAGGTCGATCAGCTCGACGTCAATGCCTTCCTTCGCCAGTTCCTCGACGGCCTTGACCGAATAGGTCATGCCGATACCGAAGGAAACGATGGTCACGTCCTTGCCGGTCTTGTGGATGCGCGCCTTGCCGATCGGCAGGACGAAGTCGTCCATCTTCGGCACTTCGAAAGACTGGCCGTAAAGGATTTCGTTTTCCAGGAAGATGACCGGGTTCGGATCGCGGATGGCAGCCTTGAGCAGGCCCTTGGCGTCTGCTGCCGTGTAGGGCATGACGACCTTCAGTCCCGGAATCTGGCTGTACCAGGCCGCATAATCCTGGCTGTGCTGGGCGCCGACGCGGGCGGCTGCACCGTTCGGGCCGCGGAAGACAATCGGCGCACCCATCTGGCCGCCGGACATGTAGAGCGTCTTGGCAGCCGAGTTGATGATGTGGTCGATAGCCTGCATGGCGAAGTTGAACGTCATGAATTCGACGATCGGCTTCAGACCGGCCATCGCAGCACCAACGCCGAGACCGGCAAAGCCATGCTCGGTGATCGGGGTGTCGACGACGCGCTTGGCGCCGAATTCCTGCAGAAGCCCCTGCGTGATCTTGTAGGCGCCCTGATATTCGGCGACTTCCTCACCCATGATGAAGACGTCAGGATTGGCGCGCATTTCCTCGGCCATGGCTTCGCGCAGTGCTTCACGCACCGTCATCGTCACCATTTCGGTGCCGGCCGGAACGTCCGGATCGGCAGCGACTTCCACCTTCGGCGCAGCCGGAACGGCGGCAGCGGCCGGCGCTTCGGCAGCCGGTGCGGATACCGGCTCAGCGGCAGCAGGTGCCGCCTTCGGAGCGGGTGCAGCATCAGCGCTTTCACCATCCTGAAGGAGAACGGCGATCGGCGTGTTGACCTTGACGTTCTCGGTGCCGGCCGCAATCAGCAGCTTTCCGAGCACGCCTTCATCGACGGCTTCCACTTCCATGGTCGCCTTGTCGGTCTCTATCTCGGCGATCACGTCGCCGGACTTCACGGTGTCGCCTTCCTGCTTGATCCACTTGGAAAGCGTGCCTTCTTCCATCGTCGGAGAAAGGGCGGGCATCAAAATTTCGATCGGCATGGGTTCCCTCCCCGATTACAGAAGAATGTCGGTGTAGAGCTCGGACACATCCGGCTCCGGATCGGCCTGGGCGAAATCGGCACTGTCCGCAACAATGTCACGCACATCCTTGTCGATCGCCTTCAGCTGGTCTTCTGAGGCCCAGCCATTCTCCAGGAGACGGGCCTTGACCTGTTCGATCGGATCCTGCTCCGACCGCATCTTCTGCACTTCTTCCTTGGAACGATACTTCGCCGGGTCGGACATGGAATGGCCGCGGTAGCGATAGGTCAGCATTTCAAGAATGATCGGACCCTTGCCGGAACGGCAATGCTCGAGCGCCTCGTCGGCGGCAGCCTTCACCGCGCGCACATCCATGCCGTCAACCTGAACGCCGGGAATGCCGAAGCCGGAGCCGCGCAGCGAGTAGTTCGACTGGGCCGTGGCGCGGGCCGTCGAGGTGCCCATGGCGTAGCGGTTGTTCTCGACGATGTAGATGATCGGCAGCTGCCAAAGGGCAGCCATGTTGAAGCTCTCGTAGACCTGTCCCTGGTTTGCAGCGCCGTCGCCGAAATAGGCAACCGAGACATTGTCATTGCCGCGATACTTGTTGGCGAAGGCGAGACCGGTTCCGAGCGAAACCTGCGCACCGACGATGCCGTGGCCACCATAGAAATGCTTCTCTTTCGAGAACATGTGCATGGAGCCGCCCTTGCCCTTCGACAGGCCGCTGCGGCGACCCGTGAGTTCGGCCATGACGCCGCGAGCGCTGAGGCCCGCTGCGAGCATATGTCCGTGGTCGCGATAGGCGGTGATGACCTGATCACCTTCCTTCTGCGCCATCTGCATGCCGACAACGACAGCTTCCTGGCCGATATAAAGGTGACAGAAGCCCCCGATGAAGCCCATGCCGTAAAGCTGGCCGGCCTTCTCTTCGAAACGGCGGATCAGAAGCATTTCACGATAGGCGTGAAGCTCTTCGTCTGCTCCAAATTCGGGTGCGTTCTTCCCGGTGAATTCTTTGCCGGCCGTTTTGGCGGAAGACTTCCGACCGTTCGCAGCTGCTGGCTTGCGAGGCGCCATGCATCCCTCCCATGGGTTATTATGGTCCAAAGTTGGGCGTAGAATAGGCAAGAAAGTGGGCGCCCGCAATGCCATAAATGCATGGCTCACATTCGTCGCAAGCAACTGTAATTACAGAAAAATTTTGATTTAACCAGATTTCAGTTAATCAGAAATAGGTGTTGAAGATCACGATTTCATCCGGGCGCGACATGTTGAGCTGATAGCGCGCCTTTTCATCGATGATGTCTTCGTCCAGCGAGCCGTCACTCAGCAGACTCACTTCCTTCTCCAGCACACTGCGCTGCGCCACAAGCTTCTCCAACTCGGCTGCGCGCTCCAGACGAATGCGCTCGAACTGCTGGCCGGCCCTCAGGCCATAATCACCATGGATTGAATGGTAGCCGAAATAGGACAGGAAAGCGATTGTCACGGCGGGGAGAATGAGACGACCGTATTTCTTTTTCTTGTGATGTCTGGTCCACATGCCGACAAATGCCCTGAAACGCGAAACTAGTGTCCAGATTAGCGGGCATGTCTTAACCGATGGTTGACCCTGTTCGGCGGCCAAAAGAAAAAGCCCGCGCCGGGGTGACCGGTACGGGCTTCAAAGACGGATCGAAACAGGATCAGCCGCGCAGGATCGAGGCGCCTGCGTAGACGGCCTGCGGGCCGAGCTCTTCCTCGATGCGGATGAGCTGGTTGTACTTCGCGGTGCGGTCGGAGCGGGCAAGCGAACCGGTCTTGATCTGACCGCAGTTGGTGGCAACCGCGAGATCGGCGATCGTCGAATCTTCGGTTTCACCCGAGCGGTGCGACATGACGGCTGTGTAGGCGGCGCGATGTGCGGTCGAAACGGCGTCGAGGGTTTCCGACAGCGAGCCGATCTGGTTGACCTTGACGAGGATGGAGTTGGCAACGCCCATCTTGATGCCGTCGCGCAGGCGGGCCGAATTGGTGACGAAAAGATCGTCGCCGACAAGCTGGATCTTCTTGCCGACCTTGTCGGTCAGCGACTTCCAGCCATCCCAGTCGTCCTCGGCCATGCCGTCTTCGATCGAGAAGATCGGGTACTTGGCAGCCAGCTCGGCCAGATACTCCGCCATGGCTTCCGGCTCGAGCGTCCGGCCTTCGCCTTCGAGAACGTACTTGCCGTCCTTGAAGAATTCGGTCGAGGCGCAGTCGAGCGCGATGTGCATGTCTTCGCCCGGACGGTAGCCAGCCTTTTCGATCGACTTCATGATGAAGTCGAGGGCGGCCGGAGCGGATGCGAGACCGGGGGCAAAGCCACCTTCGTCGCCGACATTCGTGTTGTGGCCGTCGGCAGCGAGCTGCTTCTTCAGCGTGTGGAAGACTTCCGAGCCCATGCGAACGGCGTCGCGGATGGTGTCGGCGCCAACCGGCACGATCATGAATTCCTGGAAGTCGATCGGGTTGTCGGCATGGGCGCCGCCGTTGATGATGTTCATCATTGGGACCGGCAGTACATGGGCGTTCGGGCCGCCAACATATCGGTAGAGCGGCAGGCCGGAGGACTGGGCTGCAGCCTTTGCGACGGCAAGCGAGACGCCGAGGATCGCATTGGCACCGAGACGCGCCTTGTTCGGCGTGCCATCGAGCTGGATCATCAGGTTGTCGATCTGGATCTGGTTTTCGGCATCATGGCCACCGATCGCATCATAGATCTCGCCGTTGACGGCTTCGACTGCCTTTTCGACGCCTTTGCCAAGGTAGCGCGAACCGCCGTCACGCAGTTCGACGGCTTCGTGAGCACCGGTCGAGGCGCCCGATGGAACTGCCGCGCGGCCCATGCTGCCGTCTTCGAGATAGACGTCGACTTCGACGGTCGGGTTGCCGCGGCTGTCGAGAATTTCGCGGCCGATGATGTCGGTGATGGCGGTCATGTTCGCTCCCTGGTGACGGAAATTGGACAAGGCTCGGCGGCCGATCACCGGACGTGGAGCCCTCGGATCTGCCTGTGAGTCATCCTCTCTTATCCGATGATCGGGAAAATACAATGACGGATGGAACGCAGAGCAGGCGAAATCTAATCGATTTAAACTGCGACTGCCTGCGGCGCTTCCGGTTAAACCGATTGAAGCGCCGCGAGAGGCCGATCAAGATGCCTTGGCAATCTCGTCGAAGGCAATGAGTTTTTCCAGCAGCCGGCGCATGTCTCCGATCCTGACCATGTTCGGACCATCCGACGGGGCATTGTCGGGATCCTGGTGAGTCTCGATGAAGAGACCGCCGACGCCGACCGCTACCGCTGCTCGGGCGAGCGTCTCGACGAATTCCCGCTGGCCACCGGAGGAGCCGCCCTGCCCGCCCGGCTGCTGCACCGAGTGGGTGGCATCGAAAACAACGGGCGCACCCATCGCGGCCATGATCGGCAGCGAGCGCATGTCGGAGACGAGCGTGTTGTAGCCGAAGGAAGCGCCGCGTTCGCAGAGAAGCACGTTCGGATTGCCGGAACCCGTGATCTTGTTCAGGACGTTCTTCATGTCCCAAGGGGCGAGGAACTGGCCTTTCTTGACGTTGATGGCACGGCCGGTCTTCGCCGCTGCAACAAGCAGGTCTGTCTGGCGGCAGAGGAAAGCGGGGATCTGCAGGACGTCCACAGTCGGGGCAACGGCCGCACACTGTTCCTCCGTGTGAATGTCGGTGAGAACCGGGACGCCGAATTCCTTCTTAATGTCGGCGAAGACTTCCATTGCCGTTTCCAGGCCGATCCCGCGTTCGGCGGACAGCGAGGTTCGGTTCGCCTTGTCGAAGGAGGACTTGTAGACAAGACCGAGGCCGAGTTCGCGGCAGAGCTCGACAAGTTGGCCGGCGATCATGAAAGCGTGGTCGCGGCTTTCCATCTGGCAGGGACCTGCGATCAGGGCGAAAGGGCCCTTCTGCGAGAAGACGGCCTTGCCTGTACCTTCGCCGACCACGACTTCCGAATTGGGAGAAACGCTCATTTCAACTCCTCGAAGGCAAAGATCACGCCTTGCCCCTTTTCCGGCGCGACGAAGAGGCGCGCGCCCGTTTTGTGATAGCCGACGCCATTAGCAGCGAGGCAGGCTTCTGTCACGACGAGATCGGCGACGACGATGACCACCGCCGCACCCTGGAGGCCGCGCTCCGACAAGGCGAAACTGGAACCGTAGTGTGCAGCAAATCCCTCTGGCGTCAGGACGTCGACGGAAGCATTCGCGGTGTGGAAAGACATGCCGAAGGAATGGGCCGTGACGTCCCGCTGGTCGAGCACCATTTCCAGAAGATACTGAAAATCACTCGGGTTTTCCTCGACCAGAACGATTCGTCCGAGACCGGCGGCACCATTGGCATGGACGACCAAAGCGCCACGATCCGCCGGAATCGGGTTCACGCGTTCGCAGGCAAAGGCGAAGAAATCGGGCGCCCGCACGTCGGCCGCAAAGGCGAGCCGGAAGGTCCCCTGCGCCGTTCGGCCGTCCGGAAACTGGAATTGACGCGAGAACTCCAGCAAGAGACCAGCGCTCAGCCCCTCGTCGCGATAGCGCGCATCGTCTGCCGTCGCCTCGACGGACTTCACAACGATCGCCGAGAGCCCCTCCCCGCGACGAAAGCGAAATGCCTGATCACGGGCGACGAAGACATTGCCCTTGCGCTGCGCCTCCAGACAGTCTTCGCGGCTGCCAACGGCAAGCGGTTCCAGATAGGTGTCATCGGCAAAGAACACACAGGCATTCTCGGTGCCGAAAGGATGGAGCGCATCGGCAGCAACCGTGAAACCCAGGCGGCTGAGTCTTTCGCGGCTGGTCTCAAGATCGGCCACGGGGAGCACAAGGTGATCGATGGCACGCGGCGCAAGTGAAGGATTGGACATGAATGCTCTCGGTTTTTCTCGGTCAGAACTTAAGCATTGTCCGACCGGCTTGAAAGGGCAGAGATCGCCTGACGGAGCGCGTCGATTTCCTGGCGGGTTTCGCGCAGTTCCTTCAGAACCTGCTCGTCGATCTTGTGATGCAATGCCAGAACCTCGATCTCGGCCTTCAGATTGATCTCGTAGTCCTTGGCTGCCATGAAGCGATCGCGCTCGGTCTGGCGGTTCTGGCTCATCATGATGATCGGCGCCTGGATGGCGGCCAGCATGGAAAGTATGAGGTTCAAAAAGATGAATGGATAGGGATCGAGCGCCCGCGTCGCGAGCAGCACCGTGTTGAGGAACACCCAGGCGACGAGGAAGAGCATGAAGCCGATGATGAAAGCCCAAGATCCACCGATCCGGGCGATGCTATCGGCAAGCCGCTGACCGAAGGTGGCACCAGCCAGGAAGTCCTCGCCGGCATTTGTCGACACCGTGCGACGTTCACGCGCCCGGACAACGACCTTCTTCTCCGCGGATGTGAGGTCGGAAGGCTGCTTTCCCAGGACGATCTTTTCGATATCTTTGAACATGTGGACCCTCCCGCTGAGGCTGAGCTACTCTTCGCCGAGGCGATCTGGTGTCAAGCGCAACACGCCGCCCGATTGCCTCCACGATAATTTCTGGTCGGCTATCGCATTTTCTCACAAGCTCTTCACGGAAATTTATCCCCTTGCGGAACACAAATGGAACATATAGTGTCTGTTCTGGATTTGTTTCACCTTAGGGGCACCACACATGCTGACGCGCAAGCAACAGGAACTGCTTCTTTTCATCCATGAACGGATGAAAGAATCGGGTGTCCCGCCGTCCTTCGACGAGATGAAGGATGCGCTGGACCTCGCATCGAAATCCGGCATCCACCGCCTGATCACGGCGCTCGAGGAGCGCGGGTTCATTCGCCGCTTGCCGAACCGGGCCCGCGCACTGGAAGTGATCAAGCTGCCCGAGGCCTATACGCCGAGCCTGCAGCCACGTCGTGGCTTTGCGCCGAGCGTAATCGAGGGTAGCCTCGGCAAAACGCCGCCGCCAAGCCTCAGCAAGCCATCGGCCGAGGACAACAATTCTTCGGTTTCCGTCCCTGTCATGGGGCGGATTGCGGCCGGTGTGCCGATCTCGGCCATTCAGAACAACACGCATGACATCACCGTGCCCGCCGAGATGATCGGGGCAGGCGATCATTATGCGCTCGAGGTCAAGGGCGACTCGATGATCGAGGCCGGGATCCTCGACGGGGATACCGTCATCATCCGCAATGCCTCCAACGCCAATCCCGGTGACATCATCGTGGCACTCGTCGACGACGAGGAAGCCACGCTGAAGCGCTTCCGTCGCCGCGGTGCTTCGATCGCGCTGGAAGCCGCCAATCCGGCCTATGAAACGCGCATCTTCCCGCCGGACCGCGTCAAGATCCAGGGCAAGCTGGTGGGCCTCATCCGCCGCTATCACTGATCATCGGCCTCAAGCGATAGCGTTTCTTGCGGCGTTGGGCGTCTTGGCTGTCGGGATAGGGTATGGTCTGTGGCGGCTGTCTCCGTACGCCAGTCGTAGAGGCGGTGCGCTGTCCAGGGCCTCGGCCTTCCCTCGAATGCTGATCTGACCTTCATGTCGTGCGGAGCGCCCGCGAGACCCGAGATTTCAATAGCGCCGGTGGCTCTCAGACTGCTCTGCGAGTAGAGGACTGAACCTGAGCGACATCTGGTCAAACGCGTCCGCGCGGCGAGCACCACGATGTCGGCACGGTCGCATGCGGACCCGACCAGATCGGGTCGGTCTAGGGTCATCAGCAATTTTCCCGATTCCAATCTGACCACACAGGCCTGCTTGATGCAGGTGAACCGATCCGTCGCGGCCGATTCGGTCAGTTGATCGAGAAGGGTTTCGGCAGCCGATCGCTGCGCCACATTCCACGTCTCCCCAGTCCGCCAGTCCGGTGCAGTGGGCAGCTCTCCAATCGCAAGCCGGCTTGGCGGACTGACGGTCTCCACACCCAGTACCGGGCGCCACTGTTCGAAGATGAAGTCCGGTGGCCGGTTTCTATTGGTTGCGAGTATTCGCTCCTCGCCCTGCCCGGTCCAGAGGGCGTCCAGGCGCGCATCTTCGCTGATCATCAAATCGCCGGCTTGCTCCCTCGGCGCAAACCATGTCGCCGTCAGCGTCAGCGCGATCACCGCCGTGCCGATGTGTCGAAGCCTGCTGCGCATCAGCGTGAGGAGCAGCATGCCGGTGATCGTGCCAATCATGAACCAGTCCGGAAGGCGCGGAAAAACATAGCCACCGCCCCAGCCCGCGACCGCGTAGGCGACAGAGAGCACCAGTTCCAGCCCCTGCCCCATGATCCAGAAGAAGGGGCCATCAAGGCCGAAGGGCATCAGCAGCATGGCAATGAAGCCCGCCGGCATGACGACGAGCGAGATCAAGGGCATGGCGGCAAGATTGGCTTCGAGCCCATGGGTCGACAGACGGTGGAAATGGGTGATGGCAAAGATCGCGGTCGCCAGTCCGCCGATCAGGGATGTGCCGAGCGTGCCACCGACAAGTTTTGCGCCGCCGGCCGCAATGCGCAGTCCGAGTGAGCGCGCGGGCGGCAGGATGGCCCTCGGCCGCGATCGCCAGCCGGCATAGCCGGCGATCAGGGCTGCGGTCGCGGCAAAGGACATCTGGAAACTCGGCCCCATGACGGCCGACGGCTGGACGGCGAGGATAGCAGTGGCTGCCAGAGCCAGATTGCGCAGGCTGACGGCCGGACGGTCGAAGAGGACCGCGATCAGCATGATGGCAGTCATCAGATAGGCCCTCAGGGCCGAGACCTGGTAGCCGGAAATCAGGACATATCCGGTCGTGGCGATCAGCGCGCCCACGGCAGCGATCTTCTTGATCGGATAGCGCTGCGCGAGTGCGGGGACGAGGCTCAGAAGGCCACGCAGGCCGACAAAGAAGATGCCGGCGGCAAGCGCCATGTTCAGGCCCGAGATAGCCGTGATATGGGCGAGACCCGAGACCCTGAGCGCCTCGGTTGCCTCTTCCGACATGGATCGGCGCTCTCCCGTGATGATCGAGGCTGCGAATGCACCCGGATCTCCCGGCAGGATGGATCGGATGCGGTTCGAAATGCGGTCCCGGAGGGAAAACAAGGCCGCATCGAAGCGTGTTCCGAGGCCGGTGGCGCCAAGCCCTTCAGCCGAGACAGCCTGCGGAGGCCCGAGAAAGAAACCGACAGCGCCGATGCCGGAAAAATAGCTCTGGAAGGCGAAGTCGTTCAGCCCGGGAAGCGCGGGGCCTGAGGGCGGCGACAGTCGCGCACGCCCGCTCAGTGCGCCGCCGATCGCGACCGGTGCGTGTTTGCTGCGCGCCAGGAGGGTCACCCTCTCCGGCGGTCGTCGTATGATGGGATCGATGGTAGATGCCACCCTCAGCGTATATCGCCATTCACCGGCTGCTCCCTGTTCCCGGCGCTCGACGATGCCGGTCACGGTCGTGACGAGGGGTTGGTCCAGGATCACGGTGGAATTTCGTCTCGTCTCCCACGCTGCGAGCAGCATGCCGATCGTGGTCAGGCAGGCAGCCCAGAGAATCACATGGGAGACGGTTCCCCGGACACAACGGGACAGCGCGCCGAGGAGGATGCCGACGAATGAAACGAGGACCACGACCGCCGGCGGGCTCGGCACGGCAAACCAGATTGCGGCGCCGCTTCCGAGGCAAACCGGTACAAAAAGAAACAGATGCCCGTGACGGATTTCCTCGACGACGTAGTCGCGGCAATCAGCAAGGATGCGTCGCAGCGCAGCGTAAATCCGGACCTTGACACCGTCGGCTGTCGGTCTTGGCGCAGGCAGACTCTGCCGTGAAGCAAGCACGGCGGGAGACGCCGGCATTTCCCCGGACCGAACGACCGTATCCCCCTGCTTTGCCGCCACTTCGACCATTGCGCCCGCCCGGTCGGCTTTACCCCATCCGCAGGCAGGATAAGGCAAAATCGAGAACAATCAAAGCTTGCAACAGGCAACGATTCTGCGGCCTATCCGAGCTTCAAACGATTAGAACCGATCGGTTCGATTGTTGCCGTTTTCGCGATGCACAATTTGCCCTTTGGATAGCTTGGCATTAACTTCGGTATCATATAGCTACATCGACACGCTTAACCGATGGCGGCTTTTTAAGGACGCCTTCCCGCCAATACCGGAGGATCAGCATGACGGACAAAAGCGCTTCATTGAAACTCGGGGACAAGACTGTCGACCTGAGCGTCAAGGCCGGCACGATCGGCCCTGACGTCATCGACATCGCCGCCCTTTACAAGCACACGGGCACGTTCACCTACGATCCGGGCTTCACGTCAACGGCGTCCTGCGAATCCAAGATCACCTATATCGATGGCGATGAAGGCACGCTTCTGCATCGCGGCTACCCGATCGAACAGCTCGCTGAAAAAGGTGACTTCCTGGAAGTCTGCTACCTGCTGCTCTACGGCGAACTGCCGACGGCTGCCCAGAAGAAGGACTTCGACTACCGCGTCACGCACCACACCATGGTGCACGAGCAGATGAGCAAGTTCTTCTCGGGCTATCGCCGTGACGCACATCCGATGGCCGTCATGGTCGGCACGGTCGGCGCGCTCTCCGCCTTCTATCACGACTCGACCGACATCACCGATCCGCATCAGCGCATGGTCGCTTCGTTGCGCATGATCGCCAAGATGCCGACGATCGCTGCCATGGCCTACAAGTATCACATCGGCCAGCCCTTCGTTTATCCGAAGAACGATCTCGACTATGCGTCGAACTTCCTCCGCATGTGCTTTGCCGTTCCCTGCGAAGAGTATCAGGTGAACCCGGTGCTGGCGCGCGCCATGGACCGCATCTTCATCCTGCATGCCGATCACGAGCAGAATGCGTCGACCTCGACCGTGCGTCTCGCCGGCTCGTCGGGCGCCAATCCGTTCGCCTGCATCGCGGCCGGCATCGCCTGCCTCTGGGGCCCCGCTCATGGTGGCGCGAACGAGGCCGCGCTCAACATGCTGATGGAAATCGGCTCGGTCGACCGCATCCCCGAATATATTGCCAAGGCCAAGGACAAGAACGATCCGTTCCGTCTCATGGGCTTCGGTCACCGGGTCTACAAGAACTACGACCCGCGCGCCAAGATCATGCAGAAGACCATGTACGAGGTCCTAGAAGCGACCGGTCATGCCGACGATCCATTGATGAAGGTGGCACTCGAGCTCGAGAAGATCGCGCTCAACGACCCCTATTTCATCGAGAAGAAGCTCTACCCGAACGTCGACTTCTACTCGGGTATCACGTTGCGCGCGCTCGGCTTCCCGACGACCATGTTCACCGTTCTCTTCGCTCTTGCCCGCACCGTCGGCTGGATCGCCCAGTGGAACGAGATGATCGAAGACCCCCAGCAGCGCATCGGTCGCCCGCGTCAGCTTTATACGGGCGAACCGCAGCGTGACTACAAGGCTCTCTCGGAGCGTTGAAAGCTCAAAATTGATTACGATCCAGAAGGCCGGCATTGTCCGGCCTTCTTCCATTTTGGCTGGACGCCTGTCGGCCCCGGGTCCCAAAGCGGTCAAACTCCGCGTGATGGCTGCGCATTTCGCGGCCGCATGCCTTCATTTCCCGAAAGCTTTGTTCTAAGGAAGTCAACCTGCTTCGTCCCGGACGAAGATTTACTATGAGGTTCATGCGTCCCGATGCTCGTCATTCTGCGAAAAGCTTCCCAAACCCTGTTTGCCAAGATCCTGCTTCTGCTGCTCGTCCTCTCCTTCGGTGTCTGGGGCGTATCGGCATCGCTGTTCAGCAACACGTCCGACACCGTTGTCGCCGTGGGGGACCAGAGCGTTTCATCTGCTGATTTCGCCTTTGCCTATCAGCGACAGGTGGCGGACATGAGCAGCCGTTTCGGCATGCAGCTGACCACCGAGCAGGCCCGGGCCTTCGGCATCGAGTCGCAGGTTTTCTCGCAGCTCGCCGCCGGTGCGGCGCTGGACCAGTTGGCCGCAGACATGAACCTTGGCCTATCGCAGGATCGCCTGGCACAGCTGATCGCCGATGATCCGGCCTTCAAGAACGCAGCCGGCAGCTTCGATCGCGGCCTATTCTCGTCGCGCTTGCGCAATGCCGGCCTGCGTGAAGACGACTATATCCAGGAGCGTTCGAAGGTTGCGATCCGCAGCCAGATCGTCGACGCCACTGCAGACGGCTTCGTCGCCCCGAAAGTTCTAATCGATGCAATCAAGACGTATCGCTACGAGAACCGCGACATCAATTATCTCTTGCTGACCAATGCCAATATCGAGCCGGTCAAGGCACCTGATGATGCGACGCTCGCCGCCTGGTTCGAAACCACCAAGTCCGGCTACCGCGCACCGGAATATCGCAGCTTCACTTATGTGAAGCTCGAGCCGTCCGACATCGCCGACACATCCGCTATCAACGACGAGCAGATCCGCGAGGACTATGAGCGCCGCAAGGCGACCTATGAAATCGCTGGCACGCGCACCATCGAACAGCTGTCCTTCGAGAGCCGCGAGATGGCCGATGCGGCGCTGACCGAACTGCAGCACGGCACGAGCTTCGACCAACTGGTTGCCGATCAGGGCAAGACGGCGGGCGACGTGCTGCTCGGCGACTTTACCCGCGACCGCCTGCCCGATCCGGCTCTTGCGGACGCCGCGTTTGCCGTAACGGCAGAAGGTGGCACAACGTCGGTCGTGGACGGCGCTCTCGGGCCAGTCATCCTGCGCATCACCAACATCAAGGACGGTCGCACCCGGAGCCTGGACGAGGTGAAGGACGAGATCCGCGCAGCGCTCGCCGAATCCGCGGCCATCGCCGACATCACGGCCGTGCATGACCAGTTCGAAGACCTGCGTGCCGGCGGCTCGACGCTGAAGGAAGCTGCGGACCAGCTCAAGCTGACGACCGCGACCGTCACCGATATCGATCGCCGCGGCCTCGACAACCGCGAGACGGAAGTGGCCGGCATTCCTGAGCGCGACAAGCTGCTGACTGAGGTGTTCCGCACCGACATCGGTGTCGAGGCGCTTCCGGTCAATCTCGGCAGCAATGGCTTCATCTGGTTCGACGTCACCGATATCAAGGCGGAACGCGACCGGGAACTCGCCGAAGTGCGTGAAAAGGCCGTGGCCGACTGGACGGCCGAGCAGCAGCGTATCGCGCTCGGCGCCCTGGCTGAAAGTCTGCGCAAGCGGATCGCAGATGGCGGCAAGCTGGAGGATATCGCGACCGAGCTCGGTCTCGCCGTCGAAAGCAAGGCTGGCATAACCCGCCGTAGCGAAGACGCGGTTCTGGGTGCCACGGCCATCACGGCTGCCTTCTCCGGCCCGCAGGGCACGGTTGCGACAGCATCGGGTGGCGATCCCTCGACGCAGATCCTGCTGACGGTGACGGAAGTGCGCGACCAGCCGACTGCCGGTGTGCCGCTGAACGAGGATGAACAGATCGGCCAGCTCGCCAATGCTGCCGGTGACGACATTCTCGACCAGATGGTGAACCAGCTGCAGGCGGAATATGGCGTGACCTTCAATCAGGCGCTGGCCCAGCAGGCCATCGTTCGATAAACGCGGGTCATCGGGGGAGCTGTCACATGTCCGGGTTGAAACCCTTCATCGCCAAGATTGCCACGCGCCAGCCGCTCACGCGGCAGGAGGCGAGCGATGCATTCGAAATCTTGATGTCGGGCGAAGCCAGCATGGCCCAGGTTGGCGGCTTCCTGATGGGCCTTCGGGTCCGTGGCGAGACGGTCGACGAGATCGCCGGCGCCGTTTCGATCATGCGGCAGAAGATGGTGCCGGTGGAAGCACCAGCCGATGCGATCGACATCGTCGGAACCGGCGGTGACGGCACCAACACGTACAATATTTCGACGCTCGCGGCACTGATCGTTGCCGGTGCAGGCGTACCGGTCGCCAAGCATGGCAACCGCGCGCTCAGCTCGAAGTCCGGCACCGCCGACGCGCTCTCGCAACTCGGCGTCAAGCTCGACATCGAGCCGGATCTCATTTCGCGCTGCATTCGCGAGGCCGGGATCGGCTTCATGTTCGCCCAGTTGCATCATCCGGCCATGCGCCATGTCGGCCCTGCCCGCGTCGAACTCGGCGCCCGCACGATCTTCAATATCGTCGGCCCGCTTTCGAGCCCGGCACGGGTCAAAAAGCAGCTCTTCGGCGTCTATTCGCCGGAATGGCTGATTCCCGGCGCCGAGGCCTTGCGTGACCTCGGATTGACCAGCGCCTGGGTCGTCCATGGCAGCGGTCTCGATGAAATCACCACCACCGGTCGAAGCCATGTGGCCGAACTCAAGGATGGCGAAATCCGCAGCTTCGAGCTGACACCCGATGACTTCGGTGTTGAAACCGTGTCGCTGGACGCCATTCGCGGCGGCGACGGCGAGGTCAATGCCGCCGCGCTTCGAGACGTCCTTGGTGGGGCGAGGACGCCCTATCGTGACGTTGCCCTGTGCAATGCGGCCGCGTCGCTGATCGTGGCTGGCAGGGCGAAGGATGTGACCGAGGGAATGCACCTCGCCAGTCAGTCGCTCGACACTGGCAGTGCCGCCCGTGCGCTCGAAACGCTGATCACCATTTCCAACTCTGCCACTTCGGGCTAAGCTTGACACCATGACCGATATCCTGAAGCGCATCGAGACCTACAAGCGGGAAGAAATCGCTGCCGCGAAGGCAAACGTTTCGCTTTCCGAACTCAAGGACCGGATCGCGGCGGACGCGGACGTGCCGCGCGGCTTTTACCAGGCGCTGGTTCGCGCCCGTGACGAAGGCCGTTTCGGGCTGATCGCCGAGATCAAGAAGGCGAGCCCGTCCAAGGGACTGATCCGCCCGGATTTCGATCCGCCGGCACTGGCGGCGGCTTACGAGGCCGGCGGTGCGGCCTGCCTCTCGGTGCTCACGGACACGCCGAGCTTCCAGGGCGCGCCGGAATTCCTGACGGCAGCCCGCAGGGCTTGCAGCCTGCCAGCTCTGCGCAAGGATTTCATGTTTGACGCCTATCAGGTCTATGAAGCGCGAGCCTGGGGCGGCGACTGCATCCTGTTGATCATGGCGTCGCTGTCAGACGGTGAAGCCGCCGATCTTGAAGGCCTCGCCTTCGAACTGGGCATGGACGTGCTGGTCGAGGTGCATGATGCTGAGGAGATGCAGCGCGCGCTGAAGCTGAAGTCACCGCTGGTGGGCATAAACAACCGCGATCTCAGGACCTTCGAAGTCAGCCTTGCCGTCAGCGAAGAGCTGGCGGCCATGGTGCCAGCGGATCGACTGCTGGTCGGCGAAAGCGGCATCTTCACCTATGAAGACTGCCAGCGACTGGCGAAGTCCGGAATCAGCACCTTCCTTGTCGGCGAGAGTCTGATGCGGAAGGATGGAGTCGCTGCGGCCACCCGCCTGCTGCTGACCGGCAAGACCGGCGCTCTGGCGGCGGAATGACGAGCGAAACCAGCGGACTGACCCATATCGGCGCATCCGGCGAAGCGCATATGGTCGATGTCTCGGCCAAGGGCGACACGGTTCGTGTTGCAGTCGCCGAGGGCTTCGTCAAGATGAAGCCAGAGACGCTTTCGACCATCCACGAGGGCAACGCCAAGAAGGGCGACGTGATCGGCACGGCCCGCATTGCCGGGATCATGGCGGCCAAGCAGACGTCAAATCTCATTCCGCTCTGCCACCCGCTGATGCTGTCGAAGGTCAGCGTCGACATTTCCGAGGATCCTGATCTTCCGGGTCTGCGGGTCGAAGCGACTGTCAAGCTGACCGGCAAGACGGGCGTCGAGATGGAAGCGCTGACGGCTGTGTCTGTGACCTGCCTGACGATCTACGACATGGCGAAAGCCGTCGACAAGACGATGGAGATCGGCGGCATTCGCGTCATGGAAAAGAGTGGCGGCAAGTCTGGCGACTTCCGCCATCCGGAGCGCGGCTGATGTCGCTTTTGCCGGTGGAGGAAGCGCTGGCGCGGCTTCTGACCGCAGCCCTGCCGATTGCCGAGACAGAAGCGGTGTCCCTGCATGAGGCCAATGGCCGGGTACTGGCCGCCGACCTCGCCGCCCGTCTCACCCAGCCTCCCTTCGACGCCTCGGCCATGGACGGCTATGCGCTTCGTGCGGCCGATGCCGCCGAGATCGGATCGGTACTGACCGTCATCGGCGAGTCGGCAGCCGGCCATGGATATTCAGGCCAGGTTGGCCCTGGCGAGACCGTGCGCATCTTCACAGGGGCGCCTGTTCCGGATGATGCCGACAGCATCCTGCTTCAGGAAGATGCAGAGAAGCTAGACGATGACCGGATCCGGACGACGTTTCCGGTCACATTGGGGCGACATATCCGCCTACGTGGACAGGATTTCGCCGAGGGTGACACAGGACTTGCCGCCGGTACTCGTCTCGACTTCAGCCATCTGACGCTGGCGGCGGCCATGAACCACGCGACATTGCCGGTCTTTCGTCGCCCGAGGATCGCGATCCTTGCGACCGGCGACGAACTGGTCTCGCCCGGCGGCGCTCCCCGTCCGAGCCAGATCATCGGCTCCAACACCTTCGGTATAGCCGCACTGGCGCGCGACAACGGTGCCGAGGTCATCGACTTGGGGATCGTGCCCGACGACCGCGGTCTCCTGCTTCAGGCAGTCGAAAGCGTGCGCCGGAGCGGTGTCGATGTTCTCGTGACGCTCGGCGGTGCCTCTGTCGGGGATCATGACCTCGTCCAGTCGACGCTCGTTTCGGCTGGCATGGAGCTTGATTTCTGGCGCATCGCCATGCGCCCCGGGAAGCCGCTGATGGTCGGACGCCTTGGCGAGATGCAGGTGATGGGCCTGCCCGGAAATCCCATCTCCAGCCTCGTCTGCGGGCTTCTCTTCCTGGAACCGCTGCTCTGCCAACTCGGGCATCAACGGCCACGACGGCGCATGGCTATGGCCCGGTCAAGCAAGGCGCTGCCCCCCAACGACAAGCGTCAGGACTATGTGCGCGCACGACTGGTTGCTGATGGGGGCGAGATTCCTACCGTCGAGAGCTTCGGCAAGCAGGACTCCTCGATGATGCGGATCTTTTCGCAGTCAGACTGCCTGATCGTGCGTCCGCCCAATGCGCCGGCAGTCGAGGCGGGTGACATCGTGCCGGTCCTTCTGTTGCGTCCATAGTGAACAAAGCCAGGCTAACCCTCGCAACATCTTAGAATCAAAAGACCCGGCACATGGCCGGGTCTCTAAAGGTCTGTCTGCAGTTCGTCCTCAGACGAGGCGGCTCTGTTCCAGCGCCGCACCGATGAAGCTCGCAAAGAGCGGATGCGGGTCGAGCGGACGCGACTTCAGCTCCGGGTGATACTGCACGCCGATGAACCACGGATGGTCCGGGTATTCCACCGTTTCCGGCAGAAGGCCGTCCGGCGACATGCCGGAGAAGACGAGACCGCAGGCTTCCAGGCGATCCTTGTAGTCGACGTTGACTTCGTAGCGATGGCGATGGCGTTCGGAGATATCTGCCGAACCATAGATCTCGGAGATCTTCGTGCCCTTCTTCAACGAGGCCTTGTAGGCGCCGAGGCGCATGGTGCCGCCGAGATCGCCGACAGCCGAACGCTTCTCGAGTTCGTTACCCTTCATCCACTCCGTCATCAGACCGACGACCGGCTCTTCGGTCTTGCCGAATTCGGTCGAGGAGGCATTCTCGATACCGGCGAGGTTGCGGGCTGCTTCAACGACCGCCATCTGCATACCGAAGCAAATGCCGAAATAGGGCACTTTGCGTTCACGGGCAAACTGGGCAGCGAGGATCTTGCCTTCCGAACCACGCTCACCGAAGCCGCCGGGCACGAGGATGCCGTTGACCTTCTCAAGCCATGGCGACGGGTCTTCCTTTTCGAAGATCTCGGACTCGATCCACTCCAGCTTGACCTTGACCCGGTTGGCGATGCCGCCGTGATACAGGGCTTCGATCAGCGACTTGTAGGCGTCCTTGAGGCCAGTGTACTTGCCGACGATCGCGATCGTGACTTCGCCTTCCGGCGTGCGGATCCGGTTGCAGACCTCTTCCCAGGCATCCAGACGCGGCTTAGGTGCCGGCTCGATGCCGAAGGCTGCCAGAACCTCGTTGTCGAGGCCTTCCTTGTGATAGGCCATCGGGACGTCGTAGATGTTGGCGACGTCGAGGGCCTGGATGACCGCGCTTTCACGGACATTGCAGAACAGCGAGAGCTTGCGGCGCTCGGCCTGCGGGATTTCGCGGTCAGCGCGGACGAGCAGGATGTCGGGGTGGATACCCAGCGCCTGCAATTCCTTGACGGAATGCTGGGTCGGCTTGGTCTTCAGCTCGCCGGCTGCCGGGATATAGGGCATCAGGGTCAGGTGCACGTAGACGGCGGTGCCCCGCGGCAGGTCGTTGCCGAGCTGACGGATCGCTTCCATGAAGGGCATGGCTTCGATGTCACCGACAGTGCCGCCGATCTCGCAGATGACGAAATCGTAGTCGTCATTGCCTTCGATGACGAAATCCTTGATCTCGTTCGTGACGTGCGGAATGACCTGGACGGTTGCGCCCAGATAGTCGCCGCGACGTTCCTTGTCGATGATGTTCTTGTAGATGCGACCGGTGGTGATGTTGTCGGTCTTGGTGGCCGAACGCCCGGTAAACCGCTCATAGTGGCCGAGGTCGAGGTCGGTCTCGGCACCGTCATCGGTGACGAAGACTTCGCCGTGCTGAGTCGGACTCATGGTGCCCGGGTCAACGTTGAGATAGGGGTCCAGCTTGCGCAGACGCACACGATAGCCACGTGCCTGCAACAATGCCCCGAGAGCTGCGGCCGCAATTCCTTTACCGAGAGAGGAAACCACGCCGCCAGTGATGAATACATATCGCGCCATGGGCTTCACCGGATACCGTTTCGGATTCGATTCCGCCAGCCCCAATCGGGCTTGTCCCACATTTTTCGTGCGAAGGGCGGAAATCAGACAAAAGAAAACCGGCGGACCCTGGAGCCCGCCGGAGTGATGGATCTCGTCCGATCAATTGTTCGGAACGGCGTTGGGGTCAGCAGCCGGCGCCGGCGTCGCCGGAGCGGCAGGCGTGGTTGCAGGTGCCGCCGGCGTGGATGCGGCCGGTGCCGTTGTCGAGGGCTGTGCGGGTGCTGCACCCGGGAGCTGGTCGAGAACGCTGCCGCCGCCCTGGGTCGTGCCGTTGCCGGCCGGGATCCGGTCGAGGATATCGGTCGGGCGGGACTCGTAACGGGCGAGAATGCCGAGCGCCAGCGAGATGACGAAGAAGAGAGTCGCCAGGATCGCCGTCGTACGGGTCAGGGCATTGGCCGTGCCGCGCGCCGACATGAAGCCAGATCCGCCGCCGATGCCGAGACCGCCGCCTTCCGAACGCTGGATGAGGACGACGCCGATCAAAGCGACGACGACCATGAGATAGATAACGAGCAATACGGTCTGCATGGAATGTCCATCCTGCCCAGTTGGGGCAAAATCAATGAGGTTGGCGGCTCTTTACATGAGAGGAACGGGCATTGAAACCCCCTCTCCCGCATTTCAGGGCTTTGCCCTTCAGGCGATGAGGTCCTCGTAGACCCGGTATATGGCGAGGAAATCTGCGGCCTTCAAGCTCGCACCACCGATCAGGGCACCATCGACATTCTCGACGCCCATGAGTTCCTTGGCGTTGGAGGGCTTGACCGACCCACCATAGAGAATACGCATCAGCTTGCCTTCGGCGCCGAAGCGCTTGACCAGCTCGGCGCGCAGGAAGGCGTGGGCTTCGGCGACATCGGCGGTGGTCGGCGTCAGGCCCGTGCCAATCGCCCAGACCGGTTCATAGGCGATCACGGTGCGTTCGGCCTTGGCGCCATCGGGAACCGAGCCGGCGAGCTGGCGCTTCAGGATGTCGAGCGTCTGGCCGGACTTGCGCTCGTCAGCGGTCTCGCCGATGCAGATGACGGCGGTCAGGTCGGCGGCATAGGCTGCTTCAGCCTTGGCGCGCACCAGATGATCCGTTTCGGCGTGATCCGTGCGGCGCTCGGAATGGCCGACGATCACATGCGTGCCGAAGCAGTCCGCAATCATCTCGGCCGAGATATCGCCGGTATGCGCGCCGGATGCGTTCTGGTGGCAATCCTGGGCACCGATCTGCAAGGGGCTGTCCGTGCAAAGCGCGGTCGCAACGTACAGCAGAGTGGCCGGCGGGCAGATCAGGCTTTCGACCTTTTCGGAGAGCGGCCCCTGAACGCCTTCGGCCATGGCTTTGATCTGATCGAGGCAAGCCCGCGTTCCGTTCATCTTCCAATTGCCCGCAACCAGCGGACGAACATCCGGTGTCATGTCGTCAATACCCCTATTTCGCTCCTGCGAAGTAGCAAATCTGAGCGAGCAAGGAAAGATTGTGACACGAATTTGGCTGTTTTATCAGGCGCCATGGTGAAAATGCGAACGGGGCCTGCCCAGACAAGCGGCAAAGCGGAAGCCAAACTCGAACGCCACCGCGGATGAGGATCACGACAATCGAGCTCACCGAACCAGCCAATTGAGGATCGCGCGCCAGTCGGTCATGCGCACCGGCGTGCCGTGCGAGCCTGTCTCATACAGGGTGAAACGAACAGGCTGACCGGCGGCGTGGAGCTTCCGGTAAATGTCGATCTGGTCAGTCGCAGAATACACGCTGTCCCGACTGCCGTGCGTGAACCAGATCGGCAACTTCGCCTTGGCGGCCGCGCTTCGGGCAAGTGCCGGATCCGGCGCCCCACCGAGGATCGCCATGCCGGAAAGATTTGCCACCGCCGCCGGATCCCTGGAAATGCCCCAGCAGATGAAGCTGCCCATCGATGCGCAGGCAAGCACCACGGGTCTGCCCGCTGACTGCGCAGCGGCATGGGCGATGAGTGCGGCCACGTTGGCCACGCCTTGCTCGTCGAAACTTCTGACGGACGGCGCGTAATAGGTGCCGCCGTTTTCGGCGGCGAGGTTCTTAAGCCGGTTGAAGTTGCCACCGAAGCTGATGTCGTTGAGACCCAAACGCCTGTTCCCGCCCCTGCCGTGAATGAAGATCACGGTGAAGGCCTGCCCCTGATCACGACCGACGCGACCGACCTCCATCGGCCCCGTCGCGAGATCAAGGGTCTGGTTCTCCTGCACCCGCCGCACCTTCAGTGAGACATAACGATCCTTCACCCGGCGTTCCGGAATGCTGTCGCGGCCATTGATATCGCGCAACTCGTCATAGTCGACGATCGTGAAGTCGCCGCTATCGCGGGTTTCCATCACATTCTGAGCCGAGAAAAGGTCATCCTTGAAGGGTCCGACCGCCTCGGCGCGGACGCTGGACAGAAACAGAAACGGAAAGAGAACGCAGGAAATCGCCGCAGTGCGGAAATGAGCTGTGGACATCTGCATGGAAGATGGGTTTCCTCTCGGCTCACGCTTGCCTTCGCGAAATGCGCCACGCAAAGCTGGCCCGAATTCAACATGCGCCGGCTCTATGGCCCTTCGCGCCTGCCCTGCCTTTCTGGCACAATCCGACCGATTCGCAGATGCGACTGGCCTGGTGCGGCGGCTTTCTGAAGGTGCCGCAGACCCGGCATCGAACAGCAACAGAGTATCGAACGACGCCATGGACGACAACGATCTCTTTTCCGGCATGCCGCTCGCCCAGAAGGTCGAGGCAGACCCCGTGACCACTGCGCCCCCCGCCCCGGCCGCCCGGCCGGCAGCAGAAGCAGTACAGCCTCGGGCCATGCCGTCGACCTCCTCCGGCGACGAATACGGCGCCTCGTCGATCCGCGTTCTCGAAGGTCTCGAGCCGGTGCGCATGCGTCCGGGCATGTATATCGGCGGCACGGACGAAAAGGCGCTGCATCACCTCTTCGCCGAAGTCATCGACAACTCGATGGACGAAGCGGTGGCCGGCCACGCCAATTTCATCGACGTGCACCTCGACACGCAGGGTTTCCTGACAGTCACCGATAACGGCCGCGGCATTCCCGTCGAACTTCATCCGCAGGTGCCCGGCAAGTCGACGCTCGAAGTGATCATGACCAAGCTGCATGCCGGCGGCAAATTCGACGGCAAGGCCTATGAGACCTCAGGCGGTCTGCACGGCGTCGGCGTCTCCGTCGTCAACGCGCTCTCCGACCTGCTCGAGGTCGAAGTCGCGCGCAATCGCAAGCTCTATCGCCAGACCTTCTCGCGCGGCGTCCCGCAGGGTGGACTCGAGGAACTCGGCGAAGTGCACAATCGACGCGGGACGCGCGTGCGCTTCCATCCTGACCCGCAAATCTTCGGTGAGCATGCGAAGTTCGATCCAGGCCGGATCTTCCGCATGGCGCGCTCTAAAGCCTATCTCTTCGGCGGCGTCGAAATCCGCTGGTCCTGCGATCCTGGGATGGTGCCCGAGGGTGGCGACATTCCGGAGAAGGCGGTCTTCCACTTCCCCGGCGGCTTGAAGGATTACCTGGCCGCCACGCTCGGCAAGGAATTCACAGTCACCCGCGAAATCTTCGCCGGCAAGACCGAAAAGACCGGCGGCCATGGTGCGATGGAATGGGCCGTGACCTGGTATGGTGGCGATCCGGCGCTGCATTCCTATTGCAACACTATCCCGACACCTGAAGGCGGCACGCATGAGGCTGGTCTGCGCATCGCGCTGACCAAGGGCCTCAAGAACTATGCCGAACTGACACAGAACAAGCGGGCTCGCGAGATCACCACCGACGACGTGATGATTTCGGCGGTCGGCATGCTCTCGGTCTTCATCCGCGAACCGGAATTCGTTGGCCAGACGAAGGACAAGCTCGCGACCGTCGAGGCCCAGCGCATCGTTGAAAACGTGCTGCGCGACCCCTTCGACCATTACCTCGCCGACAACCCCAACGAAGCGGCCAAGCTGCTCGACTGGGTCATCGAGCGCTGCGAGGAACGGCTCCGCCGCCGCAAGGAGAAGGAAGTCAACCGCAAGACCGCCGTGCGCAAGCTACGCCTGCCGGGCAAGCTTGCCGACTGCTCGCAGAATACGGCTGAAGGTGCCGAACTCTTCATCGTCGAAGGTGACTCGGCCGGTGGCTCGGCCAAGCAGGCGCGCAATCGCTCCAATCAGGCGATCCTGCCGCTGCGCGGCAAGATCCTCAATGTCGGCTCGGCCAGCCGCGAAAAACTGATGGCCAACCAGCAGATTGCCGACCTGATCCAGGCGCTCGGCTGCGGTACGCGGACGAAGTATCGTGACGAAGACCTGCGCTATGAGCGCATCATCGTCATGACCGATGCCGACGTCGACGGCGCGCATATCGCCTCGCTGCTGATCACATTCTTCTACCAGGAAATGCCGGAGCTGATCCGCGGCAATCACCTCTATCTTGCGGTGCCGCCACTCTACGTCATTCGCCAGGGGGCGAAGACCGTCTATGCCCGTGACGATGTCCACCGCGCGGAGCTCATGGAAACGGTGTTCAAGGGCAAGAAAGTCGAAATCGGTCGCTTTAAAGGCCTCGGTGAAATGATGCCGGCGCAGCTCAAGGAAACGACGATGGATCCGGCCAAGCGAACGTTGCTCCGCGTCGGCATAGACGACGTCGACTTCGAGGGAACGCGTGATGCTGTGGATGCGCTGATGGGCACAAAGCCGGAAGCACGTTTCCGCTTCATCCAGGAGCGTGCGGCCTTCGCAGAGAACCTGGACATCTGACGCACGGCGGCCATGAGACCTCGGTGTCCCGCTTGTTTCCCGACCGGGAATGCTCCATATGCAGGGCAGTTTTAACGGGACACCTCAGATTGTGAGCCAGGCTGATATTCAGACCCCGTCGAAAGCGCCACGTTGGCTCGGTCAGGCAACGGCCAATCGCATCGCGCTCATCACCCCGATCTCGGTGGCGCGCTGGTTGCTGGTGCTGATCGGCATTGCGGCCATCTATTTCTTCCACGGTTTCCTTGTGCCGGTGCTCGCATCGCTGGTCATCGCCTTTGCCAGCTGGCCGCTCTACCGGCGGCTGCTGGATCGGATCGGCGGCAACACGACCCTCGGCGCGACGCTGGCCCTGCTCTTCATCCTTGCCTTCCTGATCGTGCCCATCGGCATTGCGATCTCCTATGCGGTCGAGGAAATCCGTCAATGGATCATCTGGGCTGTCGAGGCGAATACGACGGGCGCGCCGCCACCGGCCTGGATCTCGGCCCTTCCTCGTATCGGGGAATGGCTCGCGGGCAAATGGAACGAGCATATCGGCCAGCCGGGCGCGATCGGGGAGCTCATCCAGATCGTCAGCGGCGCCAATATCGGCAATATCTACCGCGCCGTGATCGCTGCCGGCGATGGGCTCTTTCATTTGTTGCTGACCCTGCTCTTCATGCTGATCGCACTGTTCTTCGTCTATCGCGACGGCGCTAATTTTGCGCGCCAGCTCGACCTGCTCGGCGAACGCATCCTGCCCAATCGGTGGGAACGCATTTCGCGCGTAGTTCCCGCCACGATCAGCTCGACGGTCACCGGCATGACGCTGATCGCGATCGGCGAAGGCATCATACTCGGCATTGCCTACTGGTTTGCCGGTGTGCCCTCCCCCGTGACGCTGGGTGTCATCACCGGCGTGATGGCACTCATCCCTGGCGGTGCGCCGCTCTCCTTCACACTCGTCTCGGTCTATCTCGTGGCAAGCGGTGCGACGATTCCGGGCGTGGCTCTCTTCATCTGGGGATCGGTCGAACTCTTCATCGTCGACAAGACGGTGCGCCCGCGCCTTGTCGGCGGGCCGATCAAGCTGCCCTTCCTCCCGACCTTCTTCGGTCTGGTCGGTGGGGTGAAGACAATGGGCTTTCTCGGCCTCTTCATCGGCCCGGTTCTGATGGCGCTGCTTGTCTCGATCTGGCGCGAATGGATCCGCGAGGTCGAACTGTCGGACGAACTGCCTCCGCTCGAGGCCCAGAGTGAGCTTGACCTCGCGGCCGAATCCGAAGCCGAACCGCGCCGGACATCGGCAGGGTGACGCGGTCCCGCTGATGCCGTGCGCATCGAAAACCCGGCGTTCGCCGTCGGCGGGTGCTGCATGCAGGCTGACGTTAGGCGCCAGCATGCCTTGCTTTGGCTCCATTCCTTTTGTTTCGTCTCCCCCGCTGCCAGCTGTCCCCGGAGTCCCGTGAATGAAGACCGCCTTGATCATGATGACGATTCTCGGATGCGACGACAGCGTCAGCCAATGTGAATTCGTCGAAACGCCGGTAGAACGATTCGTTTCGATCGAGTTGTGTGACGCGGCGTCGGAAGAGATCCTGGGCCGCTACACAAATATCGGCTACCCCACCGCCGTTGCCGTGTGCCAGACACCGCCACCCGAAATTGCCCAGGCCATCGCTGCTTCAAACCAGACCCTTGCGGATCCCGAGGCACAAGCCGCCATACCCAGCGAAGAACAGCACAGAACGTTGAGAGACAGGGCTATCGATGCGGTCCGGCAAGTCTTGCCGGGCACGGCCCAGATCAAGATGATCTTCGAGAAGCCGATCCACGTGGTGTCGGACAGCTATTCCTGGGTTGCGAAAAAGATCGTCCCCTGAAGCGCTCACGCCGCCGCGAGCGCAAAGCCGCTCGCATATTCGCGCGCAAGACGACGCTCTTCCGCAATCGCCACCCGTTCCACCATGTCGATGAGGGCGCGCGCAGCGTCGGTGAGATTGTGCATGTCGCGGTAACGCACCACAAGACGACGAGCGATATGGTCCAGCTCGATCGCATCGGCCGACTGGATGAGGCTGCGCCAGAGCATCACGGCATCGACGAAGAGTGGGCTGACATCGCGGCCTAGACCGGCCGATTCCAGGAGGGCGCGGACCGCATGGAAGCGACCCGTCGCAAGGATGGAACGGACACGGCGTTCTTCCAACCCGGAAATCGCAACAATTGCGGCCGAGAAGAAATCGGTACGGCCGGCGCAGAGCGCGTGCATCAGAAAGGCAGGCGTCAGGCGGCCCGCGACCCGCAGCTGATCGGTGAGGCGTGACAGTTCCTCACCATGAACGTCGGCCAGAAGCGCAATCGTCGCGCAGTCTCCGGCCTCACGGGCGATGCGCTCGATCCGTCGGCTACCGATGGCGCCGATAACGAGGCCCGAGACCGCCAGGGCTTCCGTGACGAACTGAACAAGGAGCTGGCGCACGCCGCTACTCAGGTCGTTTCGATCGAGGAGGCGCGCGCGAATGCCTTCACAATGGCCATGGCGTTCGGCGATGCGCCGGAGCGTGAACCGCGTGAACCGGGCGCCGGGATTTTCGAGGAGAACTTCCAGCTCCGCAGCGTCACCGATCTCGGCAAGCGCAGCAGCGACACCGATACTCACCTCGGTGCGGGCAGCGATCAGCGCGCGGGTCTCGATCGTTCCGCGGCCAGCGATATCCACCAGATCGGCATCGGAAAGGACCGGCGAGTGAAGGATGACGGCGGACGCGATCTCGGGTTGGTCTTCCGCGAGCGACACCATGAGAGCGCGGGGTGCCCTTGCCTCGCGTGCCAGCACGTCTGCCAATGCTAGGCGAACCTGGGGCGACGGATCATCGAGCAGGTAGGTCATCGCCATCTGGGCGGACTGGCGCTCTTCCGGGGCCATGTCAGACTTCAGATAGGCTCGCGCAAGGGCGTTTGCCGCACGGGCGCGCTCCTGCGTCTTCGCCGTTTCGACCCATCTGAGAAAAGCTGCAACGATCAAAGTCGAACCCACTCGCCACCTGTGTACACCCGATGCATTCGGTGCCTGAGACACTAGGTTCAAAGTGTTTAAGAAACGTTCACCACGTTCATTAACCTCTTCGGCGAGACCTGATTTCGGCCCATCCTTCCTCGCCCGATCGTCCGGGTTGCCCCTAGCTTCGCTGGCCGGGTCGCTTCAGCTCGAAGACGGGCCCCATTCCGGCATAGTCCATATAGCCCAGGCGCATGATCGGGTCGGCGACGGCCAGATCGAAACGTCCATCCCGTATCATCGCGTCGGCGATATGGATGCCGACCACCTGTCCGAAGACGGCGTGACTGTCGGTATCATTGCCGTCCATGTCGGGCAGGGTCAACACCTTGGTCACCCGACATTCCAGAGCCGCCGCCGCCTGCCCCACGTAGGGCGCATCGACCAGCCTGCCCTGTCCTGCGGTGAGGCCCGCCAAGGCGAATTCGTCTTCCTCATAGGGAACGGCTGCCGAGGAAGCATTCATCTGATCGAGAAGCGATCGGCTGACGAAACTTGCCGTGAACACACCGGTCTCCTCGACATTGCGCAGGCTGTCCTTGCGGCCGCTCGACGAAAACATCACCATCTTCGGCCGGTCACCGACGGCGTTGAAGAAGGAATAGGGGGACAGGTTGAGGCTGCCGTCCCTGCCCTTGCTGCCGATCCAGCCGATGGGGCGAGGCGCCACGATCGCCTTGAAGGGATCATGCGCCATGCCATGGGCATTCGATTCGGTATCGTAGAACATCAATCCTCGCCGCCCTGCCAGGACACGACATCCGCCAAAGCCGGACGTGGGCGCTCGACGATCGGGAATTCGGTTGAGCCGATATGGATGAATCCGGCGACCTTTACGCCGGGCTTTACGCCGAGAAGCGGATGGGCGCGTTCATCGAAGGCGAACCATTCGCTCAGCCAGTTCGAGACGTAGCCATGGGCATTGGCAGCCATCAGAAGGTTGAGGCAGACGGCACCGGCCGACATGACCTGCTCCCATTCCGGGATTTTCGCATGCGGTGCTGCGGTCGAAATGACGCCGATGACGACTGGCGCGCGCGTAAACCGGGTGCGCTCGACCTGAATCATCTCTTCGGAAAGGGCCGGGTTCTTCTCCAGGGCAAGCTTCAGCAGTTCCTCGCTGATGCGCGCACGCTCCTGCCCGCGATAGACAACGAAACGCCAGGGCGCGATCTTGCCGTGGTCGGGAACACGGATAGCAAGCGACAGAATCGACTCGATTTCCCCCTTGTCCGGACCTGGCTCACACATCTGAAATGCGGGTACGGAGCGGCGAACTGCGAGATAATCGAGCAGCTTCAAGTCTTTTTTCATTTTCTTGATACCTTCATAGGCCTTGGCGGGGTCGGCAGGTCTTGAAATTGCCATGTGGTTCGGTTTGAAGTTGCTGGCATTGGTAAGGAAGTCAACACACAGTGCATCGCATGTTTCCTCAACTCGGTTTCAGCCGGCTGCTGCTCGGGCTCTTTATTGCCTTGGCTGGCGCGCTGCCGATTCATGCACAGGAAGCCTTCGAAACATTCAAGCAGCTCAATGGCTCCACCAAGATGCCGAAGCTCAAGGCTTTCTCGGCACCTGGCCTTAGCAACATCACCACGCCCACCCAAGGCCGCAACGTAAAGCTCGACGCAAAGCTGACGGATGAAGGCCAGCCGATGCAGCACGGATTGTCCTGGCGCGTCTTCAGCCCGATCCCCGATGTCGACGGCAAGCTTCCGCTTCTGGCCAGCGCCGAAGGCGGAAGTGCCGCCTTTCAGCTGGCACCGGGCGACTATTTCGTCAACGTTTCCTTCGGACGCGCCGGCGCGACCAAGAAACTCAACATTCCCGTCGAAGGTGATGTCGCCGACCAGGTCTTGGTGCTCGATGCCGGCGGCATGTCGCTCAATGCCATCTCGGGCACCGACACGCATATTCCCGACAAGCAGCTCAGCTTCGACATCTATTCCACCGATATACGCGAAGATGGCGAGCGGGGCCTGGTTCTGGCCGACGTCAAGCCGAACACCATCGTCCGGCTGAATGCCGGCACCTATCATGTCGTCTCGGAATACGGGTCGATCAATGCTGTCGTGCGCGCGGACATCACCGTGGATGCCGGGGAGCTCACGGAAGCCACGATGCAGCACCGCGCCTCTCAAGTGGGGCTCAAGCTCGTTTCGGAAGAAGGCGGGGAAGCCATCGCCGATACGGCATGGTCCATCCTCACCTCCGGCGGTGACATCGTCGCGGAAAGCGTCAGCGCGTTCCCCGTCATGGTGCTAGCGGAAGGCCAGTATACGGCGGTCGCCCGCAACAAGGACAAGATCTTCCAGAAGGACTTCGAAGTGAAGGCCGGCACCAACATGGACGTCGAGCTGATGCTCAACCAGTCCTGACGCGTCAGGCCGCGCGGCGGAATTTTCGACGCTCTGCAGGTGCCATGTTGAAGACAGCACCAAAGAGACGCGCCAGCAGATCCTTGCGGTCGGCGTGGCTGCTCAGCTCTTCCCAAGGGATCATCCTGCCGACACGGGCCTGAATCGTCGAGCCGGACAGCCGGCGGAACTCGCGGATCAGAAGCGAGACGCGCAATGTCAGCGAAATCTTGCTGGCGAGATGGAATAGCCGGCCATTCTGGCCCTCGAAATAGACAGGCACGACATTGGCCCTGGCGGCCTGGATCAGCTTTGCGGGGAACATCTTCCAGGGCAGGTCTTCGGCGCGGCCAAAACCCTTCTTCGCGGTGGCAACGCCACCCGCGGGGAAAATCACCACGGTCACACCGTCCTTGAGAAGCCGGAGCGCCTCGTGGCGTGTCTGCATGTTGAGGGCAAGCGCCTCCTTGGTCTCCTCGAAGGAAACCGGCAGCGAATACGGCGCCATTTCCGGCACCTTCAGGAGTTCGTTGTTGATCAGCACCCGGAAAGGACGACCGAGCTGTTCGGCGATTGCGAGCACAGCTATACCGTCACCAATGCCGAAGGGATGATTGGCGACGATGACAATCGGTCCATCGGGAAGGGTCTGGGGAGGCCAGGTGCCATCCACCTTGAGGTCGACATTGATAAGGTCGAGCATCTTGCCGAAGACGCGGTCGGTCTTGCCGACGATGTCATTGCGCCAAATCTCGTAGAGGCGGGTGAAGCGGTCACGGCCAGAGAGGCCTTCGATCGATCGGATGAACCAGCGCTTGAGCTTCGGGTCGCGCTCGTTGGCATAGGACAGTTCTTTGAACTTCACGGGAAGGCTCCAATCGCGCGGAGGATCATCATTCCGTCATATGCCGTTTCGATGACAGCCGTCTGACAGCGTTGCGACACGCTGCCAGACAGCCCTTATTCTCAGATCTTGCGGTTCGCCAACTTGCGCTTGACGTCCGGCGGAGTTGCTTCACCGGCCAGAACCGCCACCGCTTCGACGAGCGGCATGGACACCTGCTCCTGCGAACCCAGGCGACGGATGTTGACGGTCTTTTCTTCCGCCTCGCGCTTGCCGCAAACGATGATGACCGGAACCTTGGTCACCGAGTGCTCGCGAACCTTGTAGTTGATCTTCTCGTTACGGAAGTCGGTCTCCACCAGAAGGCCCGCGTCACGCAGTTGCTCGGCGACTTCGCGACCATAGTCGTCGGCATCCGAGGTGATCGTCGCGACGACCACCTGCAGCGGCGCGAACCACAGCGGCATATGGCCGGCGAAGTTCTCGATCAGGATGCCGAGGAAGCGTTCCATCGAGCCGCAGATGGCGCGGTGGATCATGACCGGCTGAACCTTTTCCGAGTTCTGGTCGATGTAGAAGGCACCGAAGCGCTCCGGCAGGTTGAAGTCGACCTGGGTCGTGCCACACTGCCATTCGCGGCCGATCGCGTCGCGCAGGGTGTATTCGAACTTCGGGCCGTAGAAAGCACCCTCGCCTGGCAGGATGCCGGTCTTGATGCGCCCGCCCGACTGCTCCTCGATCTGCTTCAGCACGTCCATCATGACGCTTTCGGCGCGATCCCAGAGGTCGTCGGAACCAACTCGCTTCTCCGGACGGGTCGAGAGCTTCACGACGATCTCGTCGAAGCCGAAGTCCTCATAGACCGATAGGATCAGGTCATTGATGCGCAGGCATTCCGCCGCCATCTGCTCTTCCGTGCAGAAGACGTGGGCGTCGTCCTGGGTGAAGCCGCGCACGCGCATCAGGCCGTGCAGGGCGCCGGAGGCTTCGTAGCGGTGCACATTGCCGAATTCGGCGAGGCGGACTGGCAGTTCGCGATAGGACTTCAGGCCATGCTTGAAGATCTGCACGTGACCCGGGCAGTTCATCGGCTTCAGCGCGAAGACCTTCTGGTCGGCTTCCTCATCATCGGGATGGGTGAAGGCATGCGCCGATTTCACGGCGAACATGTTCTCCTGGTACCAGCCCCAGTGACCGGAGGTTTCCCAGAGCGACTTGTCGAGGATTTGCGGTGCGTTGACTTCCTCATAGGTGCCTTCGAGACGGCGACGCATGTAGGAGGTGAGCGTCTGGAACATGCGCCAGCCCTTGCCGTGCCAGAAAACGACGCCAGGGCCTTCTTCCTGGAAATGGAAAAGATCCATTTCGCGGCCGAGCTTGCGGTGGTCGCGCTTTTCGGCTTCGGCGAGAATGTGCAGGTAGCGGTCCAGCTCTTCCTGTTCGGCAAAGGCGGTGCCATAGATGCGGCTCAGCATCGTGTTGTTGCTGTCGCCTCGCCAGTAGGCACCGGCAACCTTCATCAACTTGAAGGCCATGCCGATCTGCCCTGTCGACGCCATGTGCGGCCCACGGCACAGGTCGAACCAGTCGCCCTGATAATAGATCTTGAGGTCCTGGTCTTCCGGGATCGCGTCGACCAGCTCGACCTTGTAGGCCTCACCCTTCGCGGCAAAGACTTCCTTCGCCTTGTCGCGCGACCAGACTTCCTTGGTGAAGGGCTTGTTGCGCTGGATGATCTCCTTCATCCGCTTTTCGATCTTCGGCAGATCATCCGGCGTGAAGGGCTCGGCCTTGGCGAAGTCGTAATAGAAACCGTTCTCGATCACCGGGCCGATGGTCACCTGGGTGCCGGGCCAAAGCTCCTGCACGGCCTCGGCCATCACGTGCGCGGCGTCATGGCGAATGAGTTCCAGCGCACGTGGGTCAGTGCGGGTGACGATCTCGATCCGGCCGTCGATGACGGGGTCGGACAGGTCACGCACGGTGCCGTCGAGGGCAATGGCGACAGCCTTCTTGGCGAGCGACTTGGAAATCGATTCGGCGACCTGGCTGCCGGTCGTGCCGGGAGCGTATTCGCGGATGGAACCATCGGGGAAAGTGAGAGATACGGAAGCGGACATGCTATGTCTCCTGATCCAGTCCCGCCAACGAATGCGGGTGGTGAAAGGGGCGGGTCAGAACCCGCGATTTACCGGCGCTCCATAGGACGAAAGCGCTTTTGAGTAAAGGATTTTGCTCACGTCGCGAACCTCTTGCGACAGGCTGCGCAGGACCCGCTGGAGGGCATCCGGATCGGCATGGCGACCGCTCGCTGCCGTCACCTCGTCGATTGCCGTATCCGTGGACGGATGCGCGCATCGGCCTTGTTCAGCTATCTTCGACAACAATGCGTATGATACTGCCGTGCTCGTCGAACTCCACAGTTTCCAGACCACGGCGCTCGACAATCTCGCCGCTTCGGGCATGTGTCGCCTTCAGGTTCCAGACCGAACGCGCCGCATAGGCGCCGGCCGGCTCCACGATATCGTCCCAGGCCACCTGATCTGGAAACATCTCAAAATACTCCCGGAACGCGCTCATAATAGCTACGCGGCCGGTTGTATTCCCGGTTCCGCCCGAAATGTAGACTGCGTGTTCCGCGAAAAAGCTCTCGATCCGGTCGAAATCCAGAGTATTGATGGCAGCGTGATAGTCGATGACCTTCTGACGCGGGTCAAAGGCCGGTGCAGGGCTTCCTGCGTTCAGCCCGCCTCGCTTGTCACCGATCCGCCAGAACCGCCAGGGCGCCCACCAAACGTACTCGTTGTCGAGACGCGGAGGCACCGGATCGAAACCCCATGTCCCGCCCGGCCCGCATCGCGCTACGCGAAACAAAGTGAGCCATCCACCAGACCACAGGCCATGGCGCGCGATCGCTTCATATCCATATTCGGAGCACGTCGGCGTGTGCCGACACGAACTGCCGATCACACTGGAAAGGGTCAATTGATAGAAGCGGATCAGCGCCATGCCCGCCAGCCGGTCCGGTGTCTTAGGAAACGTACCGGAAAAGTTTCGACCGCGTCTACCGCCTGGCGACTTCCCGTCGCCGCATCCCGGAGCCTCGCACATGTAGTCAGCTGGCGCGGGCCGTTTCGGCCTGCCGTTCGATCTGATCGAGACAGTCCACCACGGCGTCAAATGTCAGCATGGTCGAGGCGTGCCGGGCTTTGTAGTCGCGCACGGGCTTGAGAAAGCGCATGTCCTCGAAGCGGCCGGTCGGTCCCTCGCCGTCTTCTTTCAGCATGGCGAGCATATCGAGCCTTGCCTTGCGGAGCTCCTCCGCCGTTGCGCCGACCACATGGCGCGCCATGATGCCAGAGGATGCCTGGCCGAGTGCGCAGGCTTTCACCTCGTGGGCGAAATCGGTTACGGTCCCGTTCTCGACATTCAGATAGACCTTCACGCGCGAGCCACAGAGCTTCGAGTGCTTCTCGGAGACGGCCTGCGCGTTGCCGAGCGTGCCGATGCGGCCGATATTGCCGGCAAATTCGAGGATCTTGGTGTTGTAGATGTCGTCCATGGTCAATCCGCTCCAGCGTCTTTCCCGTATATAGGAATGGTCTGCGGTAATGCCGCAGTCATCGTGCCGCAGCTGCAGCCTTTATATCGAATTCAATGCCCTTTATATCGAAGTGACGGGCGCAGGACAAACGCAAGCACCCCCGGGGCTTTGATCTTCTGACCGTCAACCGCGACAACGGACTTGCATTATGAGCCGCATTACGCCTTTACAATCCGGCAAAGCCAAACCAGCGGCCCGTCTCGAGCGGGACCGGGAGACCAAGGCCATGGACGCCATCGTCACGAAACTGACCGCGGAAGCGCCGCGCCCGACGCGCGAAGAGGCCGAGGAGGCCGTTCGCACATTGCTGCTGTGGGCCGGCGACGACCCGGAGCGGGAGGGCCTTCTCGATACGCCGGCGCGCGTCGCCAAGGCTTATTCTGAACTGTTTGCCGGCTATGAAACCGACATCGACGAGGTGCTCGGTCGCACCTTCGAGGAAGTCGGCGGCTATGACGACATGGTCCTGGTGCGCGACATTTCCTTCTTCTCGCATTGCGAACACCACATGCTGCCCGTCATCGGCAAGGCACATGTCGCCTACCTGCCGAAGGGCCGCGTATTGGGGTTGTCCAAGATTGCCCGCGTCGTCGATGTGTTTGCGCGGCGCCTGCAGACGCAGGAAAACATGACGGCGCAGATTGCCCAGGCGATCGACGAGGGCCTCCAGCCCCGTGGTGTCGCCGTGTTCATCGAGGCCGAGCACATGTGCATGGCCATGCGCGGCATCCAGAAGACGGGCTCCACCACCCTCACCACAACCTTCACCGGCGCCTTCAAGGACAATGCGGCCGAACAGGCGCGTTTCATGTCCATGGTCCGGAACCGCTGAGTTCACGCCCCATGTCATCAATCACCTTCGATGCACCCTCCTCCGACAAGTCGCTGCTCGAGGAGGGCCTCGCCTTCACGCCGAAATTCGACGAGCACGGACTGGTGACAGCCGTGGTGACGGATGCACGCGACGGCGAACTCCTGATGGTCGCGCACATGAATGCGGAGGCTATCGCGCTCACGCTCCAAACCGGAATCGGTCACTACTACAGCCGGTCTCGCGCCAAGATCTGGAAGAAGGGCGAAAGCTCCGGAAACCTGCAAACGGTCAAGGAAATCCGTGTGGATTGCGACCAGGATGCGATCTGGCTGAAGGTCGAGGTCGCGGGGCATGATGCCACCTGCCACACCGGGCGTCGCTCCTGTTTTTACCGGTCCGCAACTCTCGACGGCGGGCAACCCGTGCTCACCATCTCCGACGATCATCGTCATTTCGACCCCTCGGAAATCTATGGCGGCTGATCAAACGGTTTACGCATAACGAATTCGTAAGCAGGCGATGTCCTAATGTGATCCGGAGTGTTCAGCGAGTGGGGTTTGGAGATGCTGAACTGGAGCATGATGTCACATTCGGCAACGAGCGTTGCCCACACGGCGAAGGATGGCGTGCCCATGCGGGGCGGTCCCAATCAGCCTGAGAAGAAGACGCGCGCCAAGGTCGCGCTGGCGCTAGGTGGCGGTGCCGCGCGGGGCTGGGCTCACATCGGGGTCTTGAGAGCCCTTGACGAGGAAGGCATAGAGGTTGGCATGATCGCCGGCACCTCGATCGGCGCTCTGGTCGGCGGATGCTATCTCGCCGGAAAGCTCGATGAACTGGAAGCCTTCGCCCGATCGCTTACGATGCGGCGCATCGCATCTCTGCTCGACCTGACGATCGGCGGTGGCGGGTTGCTGGGGGGCATGCGGCTGACCAAGCGCATGCAGGAGCATCTCGAAGGACTGACCGTCGAGCAACTTCCAAAGCCTTTCGTGGCCGTTGCCTCAGAGCTCAACAGCGGACACGAAGTCTGGATCGACGGTGGCAGCCTGATTACGGCGCTGCGGGCATCCTATGCGCTGCCAGGCATCTTCGAGCCGGTACGCTGCAACAACCGAACCCTGATCGACGGCGCGCTGGTCAATCCGGTGCCGGTTTCCGTCTGCCGTGCCTATGAGCAGCCGCTGGTGATGGCGGTCAATCTTCACTACGACGTCTTCGGTCGCTCCGCCGTGGTCAAGCACAAGGCCAGCAACCCGGATCCGGACTATGTCGAAACCGGCCGCGCACCGAACAAGGTCGGACTGACTGGCGTCATGGTCCAGGCCTTCAACATCATTCAGGACCGCATCTCACGGGCAAGGCTTGCCGGCGATCCGCCTGATCTCGCGCTTCACCCGCGGCTGAACGACATCGGATTGTCCGAGTTTCATCGCGCGGGAGAAGCGATCGAGCGAGGATACGAAGAAACCAAAGCCCGCGTCACCGAAATCCGGCGCATGCAGGAAGCGGTTCTACGATGACCGCACTCCAGCGCGGTCATCGCCTTGCTTGATCTGCAGGTCTTCAGCCTGCGATGTAAGCCTTGATGTGCTCGGCTTCCTGTTCGATCTCACGGATGCGCGATTTCACCACGTCACCGATTGAAATGATGCCGCTCAGCTTGCCATTGTCCTCGACGGGAACATGGCGAAAGCGGCGGGACGACATCATTTCCATGAGTTCGTTGACCCCGGTTTCCTCGCGGCAACGATAGACATTGGCTGTCATGAAAGCCGATACCGGCTGATCAAAGGCGTTCTTGCCTTCGGAGCCGATCGCACGCACCACGTCGCGCTCGGTGAAAATGCCGACGATCCGGTTTTCCATGCCGACCACAACAACGGCACCGATCTTGTTTTCCTCCAGCACGTGGGCGGCCTCGCCCAACGTCACCGTCGGATTGATCGTGATGACGTTGCGTCCCTTTTGCTCGAGTATGCTTCTCGCAGATGCACTCATGCGTTCCTCCTCGCATAGAACACTGGGTCGGCGGTCCAATCTTCGTGGACTGCCGATCAAAAGGGTGCCCTTTATTCAAGGAGAATGCAATAAGCGGATCTCACCCGGCCTTGCGGCCATGGGGATCGAAGAGCGCAAAGCAGAAGAAGCCGAGCAGGAAGCCGCCGATATGGGCATCCCAGGCGATTGCGGCCGAATCGGCACCCATCATCGGCAGACCGAAGGCGATTGCGACATTGCCGAGGAACCAGACGATGATGAAGACCCGCACCGTCCGGTCCGCGAGCGCCTGGCCGACACTCAAGAGCGGCGGTTCGCGGCCCAACAGCCGGGTATGGACACGCTGGCGATCCCCGAAGGCAAATCGGCAGGCCGCGCCCATAAGGGCCGAAATCACACCTGAAGCGCCGACCATCAAGGAAGGCTCGCCCCAATTGACGATCGCATGAAGTCCCGCGGCCGCTACGGATGAGACGATCCAGAACAGCACAAAGCGTGTCTCGCCAATTCTGCGGCAGACGGGCGTGCCGAAAGCCGCAAGCCACAGGCTATTAAAGGCCAGATGCTCGAAACTGCCGTGCAGCAGAGAATAGGACACAGGCGTCCAAAGCCAGGCCAGGGATTGTTCGGTGAGCGGATAGAGGTAGCGAATTGGCGAGAAGCCGAATTCGACGGCGATCCATCGGTTGAGACTTTCGGACAGAACAAAGTCCTGCACGACATAGATTCCGATCACGAGACCAAGGGCGACCAGCACGCCGGTCGGGATGTTGAAAATCGGCGGATTGTCGGAAGCCGTCGGCCTTGTTTCAAAAGCAGGCGGTTCGTCGTGCGGGCGCTCGTTGTCCCGCGATCCCGAATCGTCCTGCATGTGGCGCTCCTGTTTCTCTGTTTGCATGAGGTAATGCAGGCGGCCGATAAAAAAAAGGCCGCTCGGAAAACCGAGTGGCCTTGCAGGCGCGAGGCAGATCGTTGCGCCGACTGGAGGTGGTGCCGAAGGCTTGCCTTCGCGTGTGCTGCAATCGTGATGCCAGCTTTCTTCCAATGAAACAAATGAAAGGACTTCTTAACCTTAACCGGGGCGCGAACTGCGTTCCGTCGTGAAAAGGCGAGGCAGAGAGCAAACACAATATTAACGGCTCACCCACTACTGTCGAGGAACAAAGGAACGAACAGATTTCCCATGATGTACTCGCCGCAGGCAAGCCAGAGCTCCACGATCGCCTCGCCGGGACAGCAACGTGCCTTTCAGCGCGTCGCCGTCAGCCTGCAGGGCAGGCTCATGCTCGCCACGTACGATGAGTATGTCTGCAAGGTCGTCGACATGTCGCCGGGCGACGTTCGCTTTGCCTGTGCCGGCATGCCGCGCCCGAACGAGCGCATCGTTGCCTACATCGATCACCTCGGCCGCATCGAGGGCACGGTTGTAAAGTTGACCGAGGACGGCTTCGTCATCACGATCAATGCGACCGTCCGCAAGCGCGAAAAACTCGCAGCGCAGCTGACCTGGATCGCCAACAAACATGAATTGGGCCTGCCGGAAGACCGTCGCCACGATCGTCTCACACCGCGCCAGACCAGGACCGAGCTCACGCTCGAAGATGGCAAGGTCTATCCATGCCGCCTCATGGACCTTTCACTTTCGGGTGCCGCCGTCGACATCGACATCCGCCCGCCGATCGGGACCGCCGTCCGCCTCGGCAACATGCGCGGACGCGTCGTGCGTCACTTCATGGAAGGCGTGGCGATCGAGTTCCTGTCGCTGCAGTCGCGGGAAGCGCTGACGGAATTCCTCTAGGCCAGGGCAAACCAACCCGAATTCAGGCGCCCGCAACACATGCGAGGCGCCTTTTTCATGTCCAGCGCCCAGATGCGTGCCAGAGCGGCACAAAAAATTCCTGAAAAAGATTCGGCCCTCCACACAGCCACAAGCCATTCCGGCTGCTATATCCGGCGGACTTGCTCAATGCGCTTCGATTTTCTTCGTCCCCACAGGTCCCGGCAGAACATCCGAACAGCCGCTGGTGCGACAGGCATCCGGAAACAAAAACCATTGTATTTACTGCGTTTTTCTGGAGGTCCCCTGCCCTGCAGCGGTGGAATTGCTCGAATTTGAATTGAAATTGACGCTTATTTTCCGAAAAAGATAATCAAATACAAATCAAATATATCTCAATATAGATTTTAATTCTCATCTATTTCGTCGCTTATCTTACTTCTATTCTTGGCGGCGCATCAAATTTTCTCTGTCATTGCTTTCTCCATCACCAGGAGACAACCAATGACAACAAAGAAAACTCTGGGTATTGGAACTCTGGCCGTCGCCATCGCTGGCGCATTGGCCGTTCAGGTCTCGGCAATGCCGGCCAACATGCAGGTCGTGGGCAAGGCAAATCCGCCCATTGGCCATTATGAATTCTGCCAGACTTATGCCGGCGAATGCGCAGGAAACCAGGCCGACAATGGCCCGATGCAGCTGACCGAGACACTCTGGAAGAGCATTCTCGAGGTTAATTACACCGTCAACAGCTCGATCACCCCGCTGACCGACATGGAGATCTACGGCGTAGAGGAACGCTGGGCCTATCCGCGGAGCGTCGGAGACTGCGAAGATTTCGCCCTGCTCAAGCGCAAGATGCTGATCGACCGCGGCGTCGACCCCGCTGATCTTCTGCTGACCGTTGTGCTGCAGCCGAACGGAGAGGGCCATGCGGTCCTGACCATCCGCACGGATCACGGTGACTTCATTCTCGACAACATGCGCAACAAGGTGCTGCTGTGGTCCGAGACAGAATATACCTACCTGAAGCGTCAGTCCTCCAGCCAACCCAGTCGCTGGGTGAAGCTCCAGGATGGACGTGCAGGCGCTGTCGGCAGCGTGTCCCAATAAGCCACGCCGCCCAACTTTTCTGGCCCGGTCCGTCCCCGCCTACCCGTCCCCCGACCGGAGCCAATGAGCCGGTCCCGTCCAACCGGGACCGGCTCTCTTTTTGCCTTATGCTGGCCCGGACATACGCCGCTTAACCGCAAATTAACCATACTCGCCGAAGTCTTGTCAGCGGCGAGATTCCTGACGAATGGGGCTCCGCCCAGCGATGGAGCCGACATGCAAGCCGGGGCAAGCGGAATTGAAGCAGAGGACGAACAAGCGCCGCTGATTTCGACGCGCTTCCTGATCGTCGTCACGCTTTCCGTTCTGATCCTCGCGGCCGCTTCGGTTGCAATCAGCTGGTTCGGTCGCGCCTATGGCGAGCGCCTCTCCCTCGCAGGCCATACCGAAGACAGCGAGATCCTCGACATCACCATCGGGCGAGATCAGCTTTCCCTGACTGCGAACACGATCCGCTTCGAACCGCAGCGCCAAGCCGGAAGCGCGGAGCGCGTAGATCTCTACCTTCTTTGGCCGGAGCTTACCGGTTATTCGGTCGCGCAGCGTCGCCGGTTCGACGATCTCAGCCTTTCGCATTCGCTGATCTTCCTGCAGATGTCTCAGAGCACGATGTCGCGGGACATGTCCGGGCGGGTAGAGCCGATCTACAGGCACCTGCTCGAGCCGGGTTCGACCGCCGCACCCGCCGGGCTCACTATCCATCACTTTCGCAGCGCACCTGGATACGAGGGTGAAAGCCTCCTCACCGGCACATTACCGGGGGGAGAGGCCTATGCCATCCGCTGCATATTGCCAGACATTCCCGAGAGCACTGGAAGCAGCGACTGCCAGCGCGATATCCATGTCGGCGAGGACCTGACCGTTCTCTATCGCTTCTCGAGCCGGCTGCTCCAAGACTGGCAGGCGATAGACATCGCCGTGCGCGCTTATGTCGAGGACCGCAGTCGCGCGGCTTCTGCTCCCGTGACGCTTAAAAATCCACCGAAAGCGTCAACCACCCGTTCATCATAAACCTCTTGGTAAGGCTCCTTCCGTAGGGTCGATCAAGATGGTCGCGATTGGGGGAGAGCGTCCGGTCGTCAATTATGAGATTAAAGAGTATCGTGGTGCACAAAGTTCTGGGAAGCTTCAACTTCGCCGCCGCCTTTCGTCGGTTCGTCGTCGCAGCAGTTGCGGTCATCGTGACAACGGTCGCCGTCTCCAGCGTGGCCCATGCCAATCCCAAATATGCCGGGATCGTGATCGACGCCAAAACGGGCAAGGTCTTGTATGGCGAAAATGCCGATAGCTTGCGGTATCCCGCGTCGCTGACAAAGATGATGACCCTCTACATGGTCTTCGAAGCGCTCGAAGCCGGTCGGATCTCGCTCAACAGCAAGGTGCCCTTCTCCGCCAATGCCGCGAAGGAGCCCCCTTCCAAACTCGGCGTCGGCAAGGGGCGCAGTATTACGGTCGAGCAAGCCATCCTCTCGCTGGTGACCCGTTCGGCCAACGACGTGGCTACGGCGCTTGCTGAATATATTGGCGGCTCGGAGAAGCGCTTCGCGCAGATGATGACCGCCAAGGCGCGCAATCTGGGAATGACGAAGACGACCTATCGCAATGCCCATGGTCTGCCGAACACGGCGCAGATGACAACGGCGCGTGACCAGGCTCGGCTCAGCATCGCACTTCGTCAGCATTTCCCGCAGTATTACGGTTATTTCTCCACCCGCAGCTTCCGCTTCGGCAAACAGACAATCGGCAATCACAACCGTCTGCTCGGCCAGGTCCGCGGCGTCGACGGAATCAAGACGGGATACACACGTGCGGCTGGCTATAATCTTGCGACCTCCGCGGAGCTCGGCGGACGCTCGATCGTCGCCGTCGTTCTCGGCGCCACCTCCGGCGCCCGCCGCAACGCGCAGATGACCAGCCTGGTGCAGCGCTACCTTCCGGCAGCCTCCAGCACTCGCGGCGGCAGCAATGTGATCGCGAAAATCGACACTTCGGTTGCTCCGTCCCAGGCGACTGCTGCCGTGAGCGTAGGCGACGTGCCAAACCTGCCACAGACCGGTCCGATGCCGGGTGTCCGGTATACCGGCGTCTCGGCCCAGGCCCAGGCCTATGCCGCCTCGCCCTCCACCAATGCAGCCAGTGCTGCGCTCGAGACCATGCGCCCGGTGGCTCCGGCCGCAACGACCGGCGCTGGCGTCCCGGTTCCGCAGCCGGCTCCCGCCTACATGCCCGATACCGGCGCTGCGGTCGCTCCAGTTGCCGCGACGGAGTCTGTGGCTGCCGCCTCCGCTACCCCGCCTGATGTCGACAGCGTGACCACCGCATCCACCACGCCGAGCTCCGGCTGGGTCGTGCAGATCGGCACGTCTCCGGACAAGGAACTGGCGATGGATCTCTTGCGCAACGCGCAGGACAAGGGCGGAAAGGTATTGCGTTCCGCCACCCCCTTCACAGTCGCTTATGGCGACGGAGCCAAACAGATCTTCCGCGCGCGGTTTGGTGGTTTCGATGAGCAGAAAGACGCGGTGAATGCCTGCAATGCCTTGAAGAAGAAGGGAATCGGTTGCTGGGCCGCCGCCCAGTAACACGGTCACCCGAAACCTCGACTTGTACTGTTTACGAGGAATACGGAATGGCAACGAACGACTTCAGACATCAGCCTGTCGAAGGGCAGGACAATAGCGGCCTTTCGCCAGCGAGTGGCGTCCTGCACCCGCTGCACGAAGCCGCCTATCGCCTGGCCGATCTTGGCCTGCGTGAAAAGCGTTCCAAGACCAAAGACCTCATCGGCTTGCTGCTCTCACACGGCGCTCGTGCCTGGCGCTATTCGCAACCTGAGGCCAGCATCCACCTTCATGTTTCGTCCCAGGCCGGACGTTTCCCGGTCATCATGCGCTTGCGCTGACGAGACCGGTCGACAGATGCCGATCTACCGTCTGGGAGAAAAGACCCCCCAACTGCCACCCGCCGGGACTTACTGGATCGCGCCCGGTGCGCAGGTCATCGGTGACGTGCAGCTCGGTGAAGATGTCGGCATCTGGTTCGGCGCGGTTCTGCGTGGTGACAACGATCCGATCGTGATCGGCGCCGGCACGAACATCCAGGACGGCGTGATGGTGCATACCGATCCCGGCAAAGGCGTCACGATCGGTGAAGGCTGCACGATCGGCCACCATGCCATCATCCATGGCTGCACAATCGGCACGAATTCACTTGTCGGCATGGGAGCAACGGTCCTCAACGGGGCACGGATCGGCGACAACTGCCTCGTCGGCGCCAATGCCCTGATCACCGAAGGCAAGGTCTTTACCGACAATTCCCTCATCGTTGGCGCACCTGCCCGCGTTGTTCGAACGCTCGACGATGTCGCGATTGCGGGCCTCAGGCTCTCCGCGCAGAACTACATGCGCAACTGGCGCCGCTTTGCCGCGGATCTCCAGCCACTCTGAGGCCGGTAGTCCTCAGGCGGCCACCTCGGTGCAGGTCGCGCAAAAGCCCCTGATTTCAATGGTCGTCTTTTCCGGCTTGAAGCTCAAACCGCGTGTCACTGTCGTCAGGCGGTGATCAATGTCATGGTCGTGGAATTCCGTCACGTGGCCGCACTTGTTGCAGATCATGAAGGCGACGGTGCCGTGTCCCGAGCAGCCGTCATGCGGGTGGGCGCAGGCGACGAAGGCATTGAGGCTTTCGAGCCGATGGACCATGCCGAATTCGACCAGCTTGTCGAGTGCCCGGTAGACCTGCAGCGGTGCGCGGAAGCCGTGCTCCCGCAAGCGGTCGAGCAGGGTATAGGCCGAGAGCGGCCCGTCGCTGCCGACGAGTGCGTCGAAGACGAGGGACTGATTGCGCGTGAGATCGGTCTTGGTCATGGGTCAGGCCCTCGGTCGAAGGTCGGTTGTCCTGGCGCCCGGTCGGGGCAGCAGGCTGATGATGAAGAGCAGGAGTGCGGCGACAACGATCGACGGACCAGACGGCGTGTCGTAGGTCAGCGAGCCGAACAGGCCCATGACAACGGCCACGGCGCCGATCAAGGAGGCGAGCACGGCCATGACTTCCGGGGTCGTGGCGAAGCGCCGCGCCGCTGCAGCCGGAATGATCAGCAGTGAGGTGATCAGCATGATGCCGACGATCTTCATCGCGATCGCGATCACCAGCGCCATCAGGAGCATGAAGATCAGCCGCGCACGTTCGGGCTGCATGCCCTCGGCTTCAGCGAGTTCGACATTCACGGTCCCGGCCAGCAGTGGCCGCCAGAGCCAGGCGATTATCGCCACCACCACCAGGCCACCAATCCAGACGATGGCGACGTCGGTCGGGGTAACCGCCAGAATGTCGCCGAAGAGGAAGGCGATGAGGTCGAAGCGGACCCAGGTCATGAAGGCGACCATGACAAGGCCGATCGCCAATGTGGCGTGGCTGAGGATGCCAAGCAGGGCATCGGCAGAGAGACCCTGGCGCTTTTGCAGACCGATCAGGATCAGCGAGACGAGGGCCGCGACGACGAAGACGCTGACCATGAGGTTCAGCGAGAAGAACAGCGAAAGCGCGACGCCAAGCAAGGCCGAATGCGCCATGGTGTCGCCGAAATAGGCCATGCGCCGCCAGATCACGAAGCAGCCGAGCGGCCCAGTCGTGAGAGCAAGGCCGATACCGGCGAGCATGGCGCGGACGAAGAAGTCATCCAGCATGATCGTGCTCCCGGTTCTTATGTTGACCATGGTCATGACCATCATGGTGATCGTGGCCATGGTGGTCGTGATGGTGCCCGTCTTCGGGATGGCAGTGATCGGTCACGCTGCCATCGGCGTGCTGGACACGCCCATCGGGCAGGTGCGTATGGTCGTGGTCGTGGCTGTAGACCGCGAGCGTCTGTGCCGCCTTGGCACCGAAGAGCCGCATGTATTCCGGGCTCTGGCTGACGGCGGCCGGGGTTCCCCGGCAGCAGACATGGCCATTGAGACAGATGACCGTGTCGGTTGCCGCCATGACCACATGCAGATCATGCGAGATCAAGAGAATGCCGCAGCCGGTCGAATTTCGGATCGAGGTAATAAGGTCGTAGAGCGCGATCTCACCGGAGAAATCGACGCCCTGGACGGGTTCGTCGAGAACCAGAATATCGGGCTTGCGGGCCATGGCACGGGCGAGCAGGGCCCGCTGGAATTCCCCGCCAGAGAGGTGCTGGACCTCTGCACCGGCAAGATGGGCGATGCCGACAGCTTCAAGTGCCGTATTCACCTCAGTGGCGGACAAGGGTGCCGTCAGGGTCATCAGACGGCGAACCGTCAGCGGCATGGTCCAGTCCACGGAGAGGCGCTGCGGCACATAGCCGACGCGTAGGCCGGGCTTGCGCTCCACCCTGCCCTCGTCCGCCTTGGTCACCCCAATCGCCATCTTGGCGCTTGTGGACTTGCCGGACCCGTTGGGGCCGATCAGCGTGACGATCTCACCAGGGCGCACGGAGAAATCGACCCCGCGCACAAGCCAGCGGCCGTTTCGGTAGACACCAGCGCCGGTGAGTGACACCAGCGGTGCGGCCTCCCGTGATTTCATGGCATTCATAGGTTTCTCGAGATTTTGATGTTGCCACCTCCTATGCCACACGTTATAGCATAACGCAACTTAGGTAATAGTATTACATAACCATCCTCAGGAGCATTGCATGACCCGTTATCGCCTCGGACTGGCTGCCTCGACGGCCCTGCTTTTCCTGTCGCCCTCTTTCGCCATGGCGGCTCCTGAAGTCGTGGTCTCGATCAAGCCCATCCATTCCCTCGTCGCTTCGATCATGAAGGGTGTCGGCGAACCGTCGCTGATTGTCGAGGGTGCAGCCTCCCCGCACACCTATACGCTGAAGCCGTCCAACGCCCGGGCGCTTGAAAATGCCGACGTCGTCTTCTGGGTGGGCCCTGGTCTCGAAGCCTTCCTGGACAAGCCGCTCGAGGCTCTGCCGAAGAATGCCAAGGTGGTCGAACTCGAAGACGCGCCGGGCCTGACCAAGCTGCCGTTCCGCGAAGGCGGTGCCTTTGAGGGTCACGACCATGGTGACCATGCCGAGGCCGGCGAAGGCGCTGATGACCATGCGCATGATCATGGCGCCGAACAAGCCGGCCATGACGAACATGCCAAGGCCGAACACGCCGATGATCACGGGCACGACCACGGGGCGGAAGACGCCGCTGCCGCCGGTGATGGAGACGGGCACGAGGATCACGCCCATGAGGGTCATGATCACGATGAACACGAGCATGGCGGCACCGACATGCATCTCTGGCTCGACCCCAGCAATGCCAAGGCGATGGCGGCTGAAATCGCCAAGAGCCTTGGTGATGCCGATCCGGCAAACAAGGCAGCCTATGAAGCCAATCTGACGACCCTGAACGCCGAGATCGATGCGCTCGACACGGAGATTGCAGCGCAGCTGAAGACGGTGCTGGAGAAGCCCTTCATCGTCTTCCACGATGCCTACCAGTATTTCGAAAAGCGTTATGGCGTGCGCGTGGCCGGTTCTGTGACCGTCAGTCCGGAAACCATGCCGGGCGCCGAGCGGCTGTCCACCATTCACGCCAAGATCGAGGAACTCGGAGCGGCTTGCGTATTCGCGGAGCCGCAGTTCGAGCCGAAACTGATCAGCGTTGTTACCGAAGGCACGCAGGCGAAGTCTGGCGTGCTTGACCCCGAGGGCGGCGCGCTTGAGGCTGGACCAGATCTCTATGGCCAGTTGATGCGCAATCTCTCCACATCGATGAGCACCTGCCTCTCGCAGTAATCTGATCCTTCCCCCGGCGAAAAAGGCGGGACTTCGGTTCCGCCTTTTTCAGATCAATGATTGTTATGTTATTACATTAAATGGAGTCTCTCATGAAGAAGCTTCCCGTGACTGTCCTGTCCGGATTTCTGGGCGCCGGCAAGACGACCTTGCTCAACTATGTTCTCGCCAACCGCGACGGTTTGCGCGTCGCCGTCATCGTCAACGACATGAGTGAGGTGAATATCGATGCGGCGCTGGTGCGTGGCGGGGATGCCGCGCTGTCACGCACGCAGGAACAATTGGTGGAGATGAGCAATGGCTGCATCTGTTGCACGCTGCGCGACGATCTCTTGAACGAGGTGCGCGGGCTCGCGGAACAGGGACGCTTCGATTATCTGCTGATCGAGGCGACCGGTATTGCCGAACCCTTGCCGATTGCCACCACCTTCGACTTCCGCGATGAGCAGGGTCGCAGCCTCTCCGATATCGCACAGCTCGACACCATGGTGACCGTGGTGGATGCCGCAAATCTTATCGGCGACTATTCCTCGAGCGACTTTCTCGCAGACCGCGGCGAGACTGCCGGTGAAAACGACAATCGGACGCTCGTTGATCTGCTGGTAGAGCAGATCGAATTCGCCGATGTGATCATCCTCAACAAAGTCGGCACAGCAACCCCGGATCAGCTCGATGCGGCGCGCAAGATCATTGCCGGTCTGAATGCCGATGCCCGTATCATCGAGACCGACTTTGCCCATGTGGCCGCCAAAGACATCCTCGGGACCGGGCTTTTCGATTTTGCCAAGGCCGAGACGCACCCGCTCTGGTTCCAGGAACTGCACGGCTTCCGGGATCATGTTCCGGAAACGGAGGAATATGGGATCCGCTCCTTTGTCTACCGCGCCCGCGCACCGTTCGACCCGACCCGGTTCCGGGCCTTTCTCGATCGCTCCTGGCCAGGCGTCATCCGGGCCAAGGGCTTCTTCTGGCTCGCCACCCGGCCGCATCATGTCGGAGAACTCAGCCAGGCCGGCCCACTCGTTCGGACCACCAAGATGGGGTTGTGGTGGGCATCGGTGCCCAAGACTCGCTGGCCCGATGATCCGGCCTTCCTCAACGCCATGACGCCTTATCTCGACAAGGAATGGGGAGACCGGCGGCAGGAGATCGTCTTCATCGGTGCCGATCCCATGGACCAGTTGCAGATCACGGCCAAGCTGGATGATTGCCTCGTTGCCGCAGAAACGTTCACGCCGACGGCCTGGGAGGGCCTTGCCGATCCCTTCGCCCGTTGGGCCTGAGGATCAGATCTTTCCGCGCTTTTGCAGGACGGAGAGAACCACGGCCGCGCCGGCTTCACCGGCCGGCCGTTCCGTTTCCAGTTCGCGCCAGACATCGTCATATCCGCTGAGCATGGCTGCACGTTGCTGCGTATCCTGCGACAGACGCTCTGCCCACCGCACGAGGCTCGCAGGCCGAAGCACGTCGTTGAAGTATTCCGGTACGACGGCATAGTCGGCAATCAGGTTCGGCAGGGCACCGGTCCAGATCTTGATGCGATTGGCGAGCAGCCGTATGATCCAGTCGCCCCTGTAGGTCGACACGACCGGGACATGGGCAAGCGCCAACTCCAGGATAACGGTGCCGGAAGCTGCGATCGCGGCATCCGCTTCCTCGAAAGCGCGCCACTTCGCCTCGTCGCCAACGAGGATCTCCGGCCTCAGGGTCCAGTCCCGCGTGATCTCGCGCACGCGGGCTTCCTGGCGAGCCACCGTGGGCAGTACGAAGCGTGTCTCGTTATTGCGGGCGACGAACTCCTTCATCGCTTCTCCGAAGACCGGCAGGAGCTGGGTGATTTCGCTGCCTCGCGACCCCGGCAACAGGAGAATGGTTTTCGGCGCACCTTGTCCCTTAACGGCCCTCGCCTTGCGGGCTTCGCGGACGCGGCGGATATCCGGATGGCTCGACAGTCTATGGCCGACGAAATGGGTTTCCGGCCCCCCGAGCCGTTGCATGACGGCGGGCTCGAAAGGCAGAACCGCCAGCACGGCATCGACATAGTCGAGCATGGCCTTGGCGCGGTATTCCTTCCAGGCCCAGACGCTTGGGCAGACATAGTTGACCACCGGCAGATCCGGCAGCTTGCGCCGCACCTTCTTTGCCACGCGATGGGTGAAATCCGGGCTATCGACGATCAGCAGCAGATCAGGCTTTGCCTCGACGATCGCATCTGATGTCAACGCGATCAGCCTGATGAGGCGCGGCAGCTTCGACAGCACCTGGGTGATGCCCATGATCGAGAGCTCGGAAAAATCGAAGAGCGACCTCAGCCCCAGCGCTTCGAGCGCGTCACCGCCGACGCCGACGAGTTCGACAGGGCCCGGATGCATCGCCTTCAGCTGCGCGATGAGATCGGCCCCGAGCAGATCTCCGGAGACCTCGCCGGCAATCACGGCGATCTTCAGCGGCTTGTCGCTCATGATCCAAGCTCCTTGTTCGACCGGTCTATGCCGACGACAAAGATCCCGGCGGCATCTGCAGCCGCGATCATCGCTTCGCGTTCGACCACGAGCGCTCGACCGGCTTCAACGGCAATGCCAGCTAGCCCTGCGGCCTTGGCGTTTGCGACAGTCGAAACGCCGACTGTCGGCAGGTCTGCCCGAAGGTCCTGCTGCGGCTTGCAGAGTTTGACCAGAACGCCCTTGCGACGTTGGGAGATCCGTCCCTCCGAGCGCAGAGCCTGGACACGGGCAAGCATGGCGTCGGTGCCTTCGACGCCTTCCAGCGCGACGATGCGGCCACCGACCGCAACCGCCCCCTGCCCTACGTCGAGCCTGCCCAGCGTCTCGGCAGCATCTGCCGCTCTGTCGATATCCTTCAACGCATCCGCGTCCGGGGAAATGGTCCCGAGTGGTCCCACCGTTGCCAGGAGACCCGGCAGGATTTCATGCGCGCCGAGCACTTCGCAGCCTTGCGCCTCGATCAGCGAGATCACCATGCGCAAGACGGCATCGTCACCGCCTGCGAGCAAGGTTTTCAGCGCCATGGGGAGCTTCAGAATCGACTTCCAGTTGGCCCGGATCTCGCCGAATGCCGGGCGTCGCTTGACGGCGCCCGACATCACGACACGGCGAATACCGTGCTGACGAAACAAAGCCGAGAGGCCCGCCATGTCGCCGACGCCGACAACGGCGTTGTCGAAGCCCTGCCAGATGTCGTCGGCTTCGTTCTTCAGCCGGAGGACGAAGGGATCCTCTCCTGCGTCGCGAGCGGCTTCAGCGAGAAAGAGCGGCAGTTTGCCACTCCCGGCGATGATAGCGAGGCGACCGGTTTGCGGCAGCAGGCCGTCTGTTTGACCGGCCATCGTCATGGGTCAGTTCTTGCCGCGATGAGGAGACGACAATGCACGATCGCTTTCGGCCGCGATGAAATCGAGGATTTCGATGGCAGGAGCACAGTCGAGATATTCGTCACGGATGGCCGCTGCATTGGCACGCGCAGAGCCTTCGCTCTCGAATATCTGCTTGAAGGCGCGGCGGACCTGGTGGATCACGGAGCGATCGATGCCAGACCTGCTCATGCCGACCACGTTGAGGCCGCCGAGGATCCCCGGATTGCCGTTCAGCATGCCGTAGGGAATGACATCATAGGCAACTGCGGACAGGCCGCCGATGAAGGCCTGGCGGCCGATACGGGTGAACTGGTGGACGGCGCAGCCACCGCTGAGGATGGCTTTGTCACCGACGTGGACATGACCGGCCAGCATGACATTATTGGACAGGATGATATCGTTCCCAAGAATGCAGTCATGGGCGACATGCGAATTGGCGAGGAACAGGCAGTTGTCGCCGACGCGGGTGATACCGCCACCGCCGACCGTGCCGCAGTTCATCGTCACGCCTTCGCGCATGGTGCAATTCTGACCGACGACCAGGGTGGAATCTTCCCCTGCCTCGTGAAGGCTCTGCGAGACACCGCCGATCACGGCCATCGGGTGGATCTTGGTGCCGGCGCCGATTTCGGTCAGACCGGTAACGACAGCGTTCGAAATGAGCTCGACGCCATCTCTCAGCGTCACGCGCGAACCGACCCGGCAAAACGGGCCGATCCGGACATTCTCACCGATCACCGCGCCGTCTTCGACCACGGCCATCGGGTGAATGACGGCGCTAGCGGCGATCTGGCTCATTTCTGATCCTTGCGCATGATCATGGCCCCGATGTCAGCCTCGGCGACCAATGCGCCGTCAACCTTGGCGTCGCAATGGAACTTCCAAATGTTGCCGCGCTGCTTCTGCTTCACGACGTGGAACTCGACGCGATCACCGGGCACAACCGGCTTGCGGAACCGGGCATTGTCGATCGTCATGAAGTAGACGAGATTTCCGCCCTCGCCCTGAAGCCTAGCACAGATGGCACCGGCGGTCTGGGCCATGCCCTCGATCAAAAGCACGCCTGGCATGATCGGGCTTTCCGGGAAATGGCCGGTGAAATGTGGCTCGTTGGCCGTCACGTTCTTGATGCCGATTGCAGAATTGTCACCGTCGATCTCGATGATCTTGTCCACCAGCAGGAACGGATAGCGGTGGGGCAGCAGCTTCATGATCTCGAGGATATCAGCCGATCCCAATTCGCTCTTCGCGAGTTCAGTCATTGCTGGCTCCTTTGTCTTTGGCGCGGCCGTCATAGCGGCTCAAGGTGTCCGCCACCTCGCGCAGATAATCCTTCAACGGACGGGCCGGGACGCCGCCATATTTCTCTCCCGGGGGCACGTCTGCAAGAACGCCGCTCATCGCGGCAATCTGTGCGCCGTCGCCAATCTTGATGTGACCATTGACGCCCGCGGCACCGCCGATCATGACGCCATCGCCAATGACCGTGCTGCCGGCGATGCCGACCTGGCTGACGATGCCGCAATGACGCCCGATGCGAACGTTGTGACCAACCTGGACCAGGTTGTCGATCTTGGTACCCTCGCCGATCACGGTGTCGTCCATGGTGCCGCGGTCGATAGTGGTGTTGGCACCGATCTCGACATGATCCTGGATGATGACACGGCCGACCTGAACGATCTTGAGCATGCCACGGGGGCCAGGCGCGTAGCCGAACCCGTCCTGGCCGATGCGTGCACCGTTGTGAATGATGACATTGTTGCCAATCAGGGCGACCTGAACAGTCGCGCCGCCGGCAACCACGCAGTCACGACCGATCCGCACTCCCGGGCCGATCACCGCACCAGGGCCAATGCGCGTGCCGGTACCGATTTCGACGTCGGCGCCGATCACGGCCATCGGCTCGATCTCGACACCGTCTTCCAGGCGCGCCGTCGGGTCGACAAAGGCTGCCGGAGATACTTGCGTTGTCCCCGACGTCATACGAACTGGCTTGAGCCCCTGCGGATGCAGAAGACCACCCGCCAGCGCAAAGGCGGTATGCGCGCTTTTGGCAACGAGAACGGGAATGTGGGATGGGATCAAAGAAAGAAGCGGCTTTTCGCAAAAGATCGCCGTGGCCTGGCAGGTCGCCAGATCTTCGCGGTTGCGACGGGAGAGGATGTAGCACACATCCCCATCCTTCGCCCTTGCCACCGGCGAAACGGATCGAACGATCCGTGCACCATGGCTCTCATCCTGAAGTTCCGCCCCCGTCTCGGCTGCAAGCACAGCCAGAGTTACCCCAGCATGGGGCGGAAAGAAATGATTGTGGTCCATCAGCAAACGCTCCAGAACGTCAAACTGTCAGCGGTTCTGGATTGCCAGCCTCAGAACTGGTTCGCCATGCTGAAGCGGAATTCCTGGGTTTCGTCGAAGTCTTCCTTGGCGACCGGAACCGCATAGTCGACGCGCAGGGCACCGAAGGGCGAATTCCAGACCAGGCCGGCACCGACAGAGGCGCGCAGCGACATGCTCGTGCCTTGTGCACCAGCATCACTTGCCAGTTCGCTGCCGAACAGCGTACCGGCATCAGCGAAGACGGCGCCTCGGAAACCGAGATCCTGCGGAACCAGCGGAAGCGGGAATGTCGCTTCGGCCGAGGCCGTGAAGTATGTCGTGCCGCCGATCGAGTCATCACCAATGCGCGGGCCGATACCGCTATTGTCGAAGCCGCGGATTTCCTTGCCACCGATCTTGAACTGATCGAAGACGTTCAGGTTGTCGCCGAGAGCCACGACGTGACCAGCCGAACCGGCCACCGAGCCCACGATGTCGAACTCGTCCGACAGCGTGTAGAACATGCGAGCGCGGATAAAGGCCTTGTAGTATTCGGAATCGCCACCGAGACCGGCATATTCATGCGTGAAGCTCGCATAGATGCCTTCATGCGGATTCTGGCGATCATCAACCGTGTTGTAGACGATCGAGTGACCAAGGATCGACTGCTTCCAGGTGCTGCCTTCGATCGCGTCGATGTATGGATCTGCGATCGTGTCATCGCCACCGCCGGCAACACCGTTTGCACCGAAAGCACCGTCATTGATGTAATCGATGGTCTTGTAGGTGTAGCGCAGCGTCGTTGCCAGATCTTCGGTGATCGGCGCCGTCACGCGGATTGTGCCGCCCTGTTCTTCGTAGTCGTATTCCGAGTTGCTGCTGGTCGAGCTCTTGAAGAGGTCGAAGCCGGCGGCCAGACGGTAACCGAGGAAGTAGGGCTCGGTGAAGGAGAAGTTATAGGTCTGCGTATCGTCGAAGCCACCACCGGCAGCAAGACGGATGAACTGACCGCGACCGAGGAAGTTCTTTTCTTCGACAGAGGCTTCAAGAACCAGACCACCGTCACCGACGGAGTAACCGGCACCGATACCGAACGAACCGGTCGGCTGATCCTGCACGTCAACGATGACAACGACGCGGTCCGGCGAGCTGCCAGCCTGGGTCGAAATGTTGACCGAGGCGAAGAAGCCGAGCGCTTCAAGGCGGCGCTTGGCGCGGGAGATGGTTTCCTGGTTGAAGGCGTCGCCTTCGGAAATATCGAACTCGCGGCGAATGACGTAGTCGCGTGTGCGGGTGTTGCCACGAACCTCGATGCGCTCGACATAGGCGCGCTCACCCTGGTCGACGAGATAGGTCACGCCGATGGTGTTGGTTTCGAAGTTGCGGTCACCGCGCGGAACTACGCGGGCGAAGGGATAACCGGCCGAGGATACGCGGCGGGAGATGGCTTCCATCGACTTCTGAACGTCGCGGGCACTGTAGGTGTTGCCTTCGCGCGTCTCGAGAAGACCCTGCAGTTCCGAACCGTCGATCCCCTCAACGGTCGATTCGACAGACACGGCGCCAAAGCGGTAGCGCTGACCTTCGTCAACCGTCATGTTGATGGTGTATTCGTTGCCGGCTTCATTCAGCACAGCTTCGGACGAGATCACCCGGAAATCGGCGTAACCATGGTTATAATAGAACTGGCGCAGGGCTTCTTCGTCCGCGCGCAGCTTGTCCTCGTTATAGACGTCCTTGCGGGTCAGGAAGGACAGGATGCCCGATTCCTTCGTCTGAAGAACGGCTGCGAGGCGACCGTCGGAATAGGCGCTGTTGCCAACAAAATTGATCGCGCTGATCTTCGTCCGTTCGCCCTCGTTTACGACGAAGGCGAGGTTCACGCGGCCCTCTGCCACCGGCACGACCTGCGTTGTCACTTCGACGTCGCTGCGGCCGATCGCGGAATAGGCTTCACGGATGCGCTCGATGTCCGCGCTGATGAGGCTGTCGCTGTAGGGGCCTTGCGCCTGGGTCTGAACGATGCCCTGAAGCTTGTCGTCCTTGATCTTGCGGTTGCCGTTGAAGACGACCTGATTGACCAGCTGGTTTTCAGCAACGGTCACCACGAGCGTGCCGCCGGAAACGGAGATCTGAACGTCGGAGAAGAAGCCGGTCGCGTAGAGACGCTTGACCGATTCATCAATGTCGGTGTTGGAGAAGGTCCGACCCGGCTGGATCGACAGATTGGAGCGTACAGCCTCCGCACCCACACGCTGAGCACCGCGTACGTCGATACGCTGAACCACTGCGGCTTCGGCAGCAACCGCCGATGCAAGAACGGCAATACCTGCGCCCGAAGACACGACACCAGCAGACAGCGCGACCGCCGATACTGCGTTCAAAAACTTTGAACCAGCCTTCATGTGTATACTATACCTTCTTCAATTGCCCCGCAGTCGGCACCCGACTCCGGCCCGTGTGTGGTTTTAACGGGTTTTACCCTACAAGCAAGTGTGCGAGTTAATTTCTGTTTACTTCATTTCAACGCGTGGCCCAATCGCCACTATCGATTTGAAACATCGTAAACAAATCCTTTCTCGGTGTGCAAGCTTCCCCGTCTAGCCAATCAAACGGCTTATGTCATTCCAGGTGGCGAAGACCATCAGAGACAGGATCATCGCCATCCCAATCCGGAATGCGATTTCCTGTGCGCCCTGCCCCATCGGCCTCCCCCGTACTGCTTCAATCGCGTAGAGAACGAGATGCCCCCCGTCAAGGACCGGAACTGGGAACAAATTCAAAAGCCCCAGGGAAACGGAAAGAACCGCTGCCAGATTTAACAGAGCGATAACGCCGAGCGTCGCCATCTGGCCCGACGCCTGCACGACTCGCACCGGTCCGCCGAGCTGGTCGGCATTCATTCGGCCCGCGATCATGTTCCCGATATAATCGAAAGTGCCGGTGACGATATGACCGGTCTGGCGCACGCCCTCCCATACGGCCTCTACCGGCGACAATTGTACAACCCGGAAATTGCCGGCCTGCTGGTCGGTGATGATCCCGATCTGCCCGACTTCCATCTTGTTGCCAAACCGGTCGCTGGTTTCTGCACGTTGCGGCACCAGCGGAAAATCGATCTCCTCGCCATTGCGGCGCACCGTCACTTCGACCGGGACTTCCGGACGCATGGTGATGTAGCGCACGACATCGTCGAAGGTCTCGATTAAGCGGCCATCCAGGGCGACCAGGACGTCACCACGGGCAATCCCGGCTGCTTCGGCTGCACTGCCCGGCTTGATGTCGGCAACGACCGGATCGGAGACCGGCTTGCCCATGGTCGCGAACATGCCGGCAAAGATCACGATGGCGAGCAGGAAATTGGCAAGCGGTCCGGCCGCGACAGTCACGGCACGCTTCCACAGCTTCGCGCCGTTCAGGGTCTGGGCCCGTTCCTCCTCGGTCAGTTCCTCGGCCATCGTCCCGTCAGGACGGCTGGCTGCATCGGCATCCCCGAAAAAGCGGACATAGCCGCCCAGCGGAATGGCAGAGATCTTCCAGCGTGTGCCATGCTTGTCGGTGAAGCCCACGAGTTCCGGACCAAAACCGACAGAAAATGCCAGGATCCGGATGCCTGACCAGCGGCCGGCAAGATAGTGTCCCATTTCGTGAATGAAAACGAGCAAAGACAGAATCAGGATGTAGGGCAGGATATACCCACCAAGGAAGCTGAGGATTGAGCCGATCTGTTCCATCTATCCGTATCCTGATCTCGCGCATGGCGAATGTTGAAGCGGTCGTTCGTCCAGCCGTGCGCGCCACTCAGAGACCGAAGAGGAACGCACCCATGGAGGCGACGGCACCGCCACTTCCTGCCGAGCCGGCAATTGCCAAGAAAAACGCTGCAAAACAGGCAAATACAAGGCCATCGACGCGATCCATCACGCCGCCATGGCCGGGGATCAGCCTGCTCGAATCCTTCACGCCAAAGCGGCGCTTGATGAAGGATTCGAAGAGGTCGCCAATCTGGCTTGCAACTGACAGCGCGAACGCCACGAGACCGACCCAAATGCCGATGTCCTGGAAGTGCGTCATGGCGACCACGAGGCCGCCGACGACGCCGGCGACGGTCCCGCCGATCGCGCCGGACCAGGTCTTGCCGGGCGAGATGCGCGGGGCAAGCTTCGGACCGCCTATGGCCCGACCGACGAAATATGCCAGGATGTCGGTTGCCCAGACAACGACGAAGACGAAAAGCATGGCGATGAAGCCGAGCGAATCCTCACCCCGGATGGCCGAGAGCGAAATTGCGCTGAGGCCGGCATAAAACAGCCCGGCGGGCTGCCACCAGCTGACACGACGCAGCAAGGACGGGATAGCCAGGGTGATGACCAGGCCGGCGAAAAGCGGCACCGTCATGTCGGCCTGGCCGAACAGCATGTTCAGGCTGATCAGCGCCATCGCCAGCCAGCCAAAGGCATTGGCTCTCAGGCTGCCCTCGGCAAGCCTCGTGATGGTCGACCACTCGTAATAGATCAGCAGACCAATCGCAGCAGCCACCCCCTTGAAGGCCAGCCCCCCGAACCAGGTCGCCGCCAGAACAACCACGATCAAGACGATGGCAGAAACGATCCTGAGCTGGAGTTCGCGCGACATCGTCAAGGTCATGAGCCGACTGCCACCGCTTTGGCCGACAGGCCACCGAAGCGACGGTCGCGGGCTGCGTATCGTTCCAGGACACTGTCGAACAGTGCGGGCGTGAAGTCCGGCCAGAAATCGGGCACGAACATCAGCTCGGCATAAGCCGCCTGCCAGAGCAGGAAATTCGACAGGCGCTCCTCGCCGCTCGTGCGGATCACCAGATCCGGATCGGGAATACCGGCCGTATCGAGGAAGTCGTTCAGCTTTTGTGCGTCGATTTGAGACGGTTCAAGCCTGCCGGCCTGCACTTCGACTGCGAGACGCGCAGCAGCCCGCGCAATCTCGTCGCGCGACCCGTAGTTGAAGGCGATGACGAGGGTCATGGCCTGGTTTTCGACCGTGGTTTCTTCCGCTTCGAGGAGAAGCGAACGGATGTCGTCGCGGAGGTTCTGGCGGTCTCCGATCACGCGAATACGGACACCCGCGCGATGCAGATCGGCGAGATCACGGCGAATAAAGGCTTTCAGCAGGCCGAAGAGTTCGTTGACCTCGGCTTCCGGTCGCCGCCAGTTCTCGGAGGAGAAGGCAAACAGCGTCAGGAACGATACCCCCGCCTCACCAGCCGCCTTCACCGTCTCGCGGACAGTCTCGACCCCCTTGCGGTGGCCAAAGGTTCGCGGCAGGCCGCGTGCATTCGCCCAGCGCCCATTGCCATCCATGATGATCGCAACATGCTGTGGAACGATGCGATGTTGAACTGTCGACATTGGCGAGGATCCAGGCGGCTCGGAGAGTACGGCGAAGAACGACTCTGCCTTAAACCTGCATGATTTCCTTTTCCTTGTCCGCGAGCAAGCGGTCGACGTCGACAATCGTCTCGTCGGTCATCTTCTGCACCTTGTCGGACAAAGAGCGGCTGTCGTCCTGGCTGATCGCGCCGTCCTTTTCAGCCTTCTTCAGGCCGTCCATTCCGTCGCGACGCACATGGCGAATAGCAACCTTGGCCTTTTCGGCGTAGTCATGTGCCACCTTGACGAGCGACTTGCGGCGTTCCTCGTTCAATTCCGGCAGAGGAATGCGCAGGTTCTGGCCGTCCATGATCGGGTTGAGACCTAGATTGGCCTCGCGAATGGCGCGGTCGACAGCATTGACCATGGACTTGTCCCAGATGGAGACACCCAGCATGCGGGGCTCAGGCACTGTCACGTTGGCCACCTGATTCAGCGGCACGCGCGAACCATAGGCTTCGACGGTCACCGGATCGAGGATGTTGGCCGAGGCACGGCCTGTACGCAGCGACGCGATATCGTTCTTGAATGCGTTGATGGCACCGTCCATGCGGCGCTTGATGTCGTTGAGATCAACCCCTGCGGTCATCATGGTTCTCCCATTGCTCTGTCAGCTGGCGGCATCGCGGGATGGCCGCCGCTCATTTTTCATCAGTTGTCGGTGACGATCGTCATGCGACCGGCGCCAGACAGGATTTCGCCGAAGCCACCCTTCTCGTGGATCGAGAAGACGATGATCGGAATATGGTTCTCGCGCGCCAGGGCCACGGCCGCAACGTCCATCACGGCAAGCCCCTTCTGCAGGACTTCATCATGGGTCAGACGGTCGAAGCGCGTGGCGTCAGCGACCTTCTTCGGGTCGGCGGAATAGATACCGTCAACTTGCGTGCCCTTGAAGATTGCCTGCGCGCCAATTTCGGCAGCACGGAGCGCTGCGGCAGAATCGGTGGTGAAGAAGGGATTGCCCGTGCCGCCAGCGAAGATCACGACCCTGCCTTGCGCCAGATGGTGAAGAGCAGCACGCTGCGAAAAGCTTTCGCAGATTTCCGGCATGGCGATCGCCGAGAGAACCACCGTGTCGATGTCGAGCTTGCGCAGCGAGGTGGCGAGCGCGAGGGCGTTGATCACGGTGGCCAGCATGCCCATGTGGTCGCCGGTCACGCGATCACCGCCCTTGGACGCGACGGCCACGCCGCGGAAGATATTGCCGCCACCGACGACGACACCGACTTCGACGCCCATGCGGCGGGCTTCGGCGATGTCACCGGCGATCCGGTCAGCCACGGCCACATCGATCCCGAATCCCTGGCTACCCATGAGGGCTTCGCCGGAAGCCTTGAGGAGGACGCGCTTGAACAATGGCTTGGCTGACATGAATGCTCCCGAGATCAATTCTGAGCCGGATACACGAAGGGCACCGCGTTGTCACGCGATGCCCGATGTTTTCCCTCGAAGAAGGAGAGGATCTGCGATCAGCCCTTGGCCACAGCAGCGACTTCAGCAGCGAAGTCGCTCTCTTCCTTCTCGATGCCTTCGCCGAGCAGCAGACGTGCCATGCCGGTGACTTCGATCGGGGCGCCTGCATCCTTTTCGGCAGCCTTGATGGCGTCGCCGACGGTCAGGTCAGGGTTGATGACGAAAGCCTGCGAAAGAAGGGCGACTTCTTCGAAGAACTTGCGCATGCGGCCTTCAACCATCTTCTCGATGATGGCGTCCGGCTTGCCCGAGGCGCGCGACTGTTCGATGAAGACGTTGCGCTCGCGCTCGGCGACAGCGGCATCGACTTCTTCCGAACGGATGGCGAGCGGGTTGGTGGCCGCGATGTGCATGGCGACCTGACGGCCGATGGCGGACAGAACGTCCTTGTTGCCGGTCGACTTCAGCGCAACGAGAACGCCGAGCTTGCCGAGGCCTTCAGAGGCAGCATTGTGGACGTAGGTCGCAACAACGCCGTCTTCGACCGAGAGCTTGACGGCGCGGCGCAGCGTCATGTTCTCGCCGATATGTGCGATGGCATCCTTGATGGTGTCGGTGACGGTCTTGCCGCTGGCCGGATACATGGCAGCGCCGATCGCCTCGACGGAACCGTCGGTGCCGATGGCAACAGAAGCCACGCCGCGGACGAGGTCCTGGAAGGCGTCGTTGCGGGCAACGAAGTCGGTTTCGGAGTTGACTTCGACGACAACCGCCGAGGTGCCCGCGCCGTTGATGCCGATCAGGCCTTCAGCAGCCGTGCGGCCCGACTTCTTGTCGGCCTTGGCGATACCCTTGGCGCGCAGCCAGTCGATGGCGGCCTCGACGTCACCGTCGTTCTCGATGAGAGCCTTCTTGCAATCCATCATGCCTGCGCCGGACTTCTCGCGCAGTTCCTTAACCAGTGCTGCAGTGATTTCAGCCATTGTGTGCCTCTTGTCTGTTCAAGCGATGCGCCAGACCATCGTGACCCGGTGCATGCTGTTTGGGGGACGAAATGTACCCGGAAGTGTGACAACGTGATGAAACAGGTCACCACGAAAACCTTGAACGCATTCAGGACCGTATCGGTGACAGGTCGCCGGAATTGCGAGGCCGCCCGAGGCTCAGGCGAGCTTTCGGGCGGCCGTATCCCTTGACGGGGTGCGGCGGATCAGATCCGCCGCGTTCGAAGCATCAAGCTTCTGCTTCGGTCTCGAGAGCCGGCTCGATCGGAGCTTCGGCAGAGGCGCCGATGTCACGACCGGAGGAGCCCTGCTGGCGAGCGATGCCGTCGATGGCAGCGCGCGAGATCAGGTCGCAGTAGAGAGCGATGGCGCGCGAAGCGTCGTCGTTGCCCGGGATCGGATAGTCGATCAGGTCCGGATCGCAGTTCGAGTCGATGACAGCAACAACCGGGATGCCGAGGCGCTTGGCTTCGTCGATCGCGATCTTTTCCTTGTTGGTGTCGATGATGAACATCAGGTCCGGGGTGCCGCCCATGTCACGGATACCGCCGAGAGCCTTTTCAAGCTTCTCGCGTTCGCGCTCGAGGTTCAGGCGCTCCTTCTTGGAGTAGCCAGAGGCTTCCGAAGAGAGGATCTCGTCGAGCTTGCGCAGACGGGCGATCGAGTTCGAAATGGTCTTCCAGTTGGTCATCATGCCGCCGAGCCAGCGGGAGTTGACGTAGTACTGGGCCGAGCGCTTGGCGCTGTCAGCAATGATTTCCGAAGCCTGACGCTTGGTGCCGACGAACAGGACGCGGCCGCCACGAGCGACGGTGTCGGACACGACCTGAAGGGCGCGCGACAGCATCGGAACGGTCTGAGCCAGGTCGATGATGTGGATGTTGCTGCGATCGCCGAAGATGTACGGCTTCATCTTCGGGTTCCAGCGGTGCGTCTGGTGACCGAAGTGAACGCCAGCTTCCAGAAGCTGACGCATGCTAAAATCAGGCAATGCCATGCCTTTTTCTCCTTTTCCGGTTGAACCCCCGCGAGACAAACAGCAGACCTTTCGGCCTACCACCGGGCGGAAGCGGCAGGATTTCTCCCTGTCGATCCCAAGTCTCGCGTGTGGAATGACGCGGCCATACAGGGGCGCTAGTCAAAAAGCAAGTGTGAAAGCCGCGATTTTGCCGGCGGCTTCGGCGATTACCGGCAATCGCCGTCCGGTTTGCCGAGGACTTCGAGCTTGGTCAGTTTGCCGGCCAGGACGAAATCGCCGTAGTCGAGGGTGAGATCGCGCGTCACGCCATTGTCGTAAAGCTTGAAGGACTGGCTGTAGATCGGTTCCTGATCGCCCCTGGCCTTCTCGTCAAAATAGGCGATCGAGACCGGCCAGTAGTCCTGGGTTCCGAGCGTTGCCAAGGCCTTGGCTTCGGGGTCTGCCGCGTTCGACTTCTTTGGGCCACCGACGATCGTGGTGGTCAGAAAGGTCTGGTCACCATCTTCGGAGCCGTCGAAGATGCGCGATTCGAAGACCTGCTCGCCCTTGCGGGCTCGGGCGATCACCTCGAGCATATGCTCGGCAGGAAAGCGGCTGTCAGCGAGTTCGAGATCACGCTTGTCGGGTCCCGTGAGTTCGATCTTCACCTTGCCATCGGCTTCGGCGGCAGCGCCGCTGACGTCCTTGTCCAACTGGTCGTCGGTAAAGGATTTGTTCTCGAAACGGAACTTGCCGCCCGTCACGTCCTCGAAGGTCGTCGAACGCTGGTCGGTGACGCGCACGCCTTCGCCCACATCGATACGCGTGACGAAGCGGAACTGGGTGTTGAAGCCCTTGCAGGCCGAACCGCTGAATTCATAGACCATACGGCCGCGGACGGCTTCGATGCCGGAGCGGTCGGATGCCTCCTTGAGCACAATCTCATAGACGGCGCGGTGCGGCACGAGGCCGACGGTGGCCGCGGATGCCGCAGCCCCCGTGGCGCCCACGGCAGCAAGCGCCACCGACGCACGGAACGCCATTCGCAAAGGAAACATCGACACCCTCCTGTTGGACTCGTCATCGATGTTATAAGAACACATCCGGCAAAAGCGAGACATGCTTTTCGTCGCCACAAGTTTCTCAACTTTTATCAACAGACCGGGAATCGACCATGTCCGACACTATCGACGGCCGCCTTGCAGCACTGGGCATCAGCCTGCCGGAAGCCGCTGCACCCGCCGCCAATTACGTGCCCTATGTGATCAGCGGAAACTTGCTCTTCCTCTCCGGCCAGTTGCCGATTGAAGGCGGAAAAGTGGCGGTGATCGGTCTCGTCGGTGGCGATGTCGCGCTCGCAGACGCCCAGAGAGCGGCCGAACTCTGCGCGATCAACATCCTTGCCCAGGCCAAGGCTGCCCTTTTCGGCGACCTGTCGCGCATCACCCGGGTCGTCAAGCTGAACGGTTTCGTCGCCTCCGCACCCGGCTTCGTCGAGCAGCATCTCGTGATCAACGGTGCGTCGAACCTGGTTGCCAATGTACTGGGCGACGCCGGCAAACATGCGCGCGCAGCCGTGGGCGTCGCGCAGCTCCCACTGAATGCCGCCGTCGAGATCGATGCCATCCTGGAGATTGCCCAGTGAGCGGCGTCGACTGGATCAAGGCTCTGCCGGTCGCTCATCGCGGATATCACGACATGAACAGAGAAGTCTGGGAGAATACGCTCTCGGCCTTCAGCCGGGCGATCGAGGCTGGCTTTGCCATCGAATGCGACATCCAGCTTTCCTCCGACAGTGTGCCGATGGTCTTCCACGACCATGATCTACAGCGTCTGTGCAACATGAATGGCGAGGTGCGTGAGCGCACCGCCGGCGAGTTGCGCATGTTGTCCATTGGCGGCACCAAGGACAAGATCCCGACACTTCGGCAGATGCTCGACCTCGTCAAGGGGCAGGTGCCGCTCGTGATCGAACTCAAGGGCATCGATGCGGAGCAGGACGACGGCTTCGTCGAGGCGGTCCTCGAAGTGCTGGAGGGCTATGACGGCAAGGTAGCGCTGATGAGCTTCGACTATCACCTCCTGCGTGCCCTAAAGGCCGCAGAGTGCCCTTGGCCGGTCGGCCTGACGGCGGAAGGCGTGAAGCCCGAAGACTTCGCAGCCCATGCGGAGGCCATGGCGCTCGGCCTCGACTTCACCTCCTATTGCGTCGCGCACCTGCCCAATGACTTCGTCACAGACCTGCGTGAAAAGGGCACACCCGTGATTACCTGGACCGTCAGGGATGAAATGATGCGGGCACAGACCTATAAATATGCAGAGCAGATGACATTCGAAGGCTTCGACCCGCGCCAGTCGCCGGCGATCGCCTGACGGGAGATCCATGGCAGACGAGGTGACGATCCGCGTAGTCCGCTCCTTCGAGGAGATTTCATCCAGCGAATGGGGCTTGCTTTCCGGAGCCTCCCGTTCCGGGCCGGGCTACAATCCCTTCACCTCGCATGCCTTTCTCTCTGCCCTAGAAGAGTCGGGCTCTGCCACGGCCGAGACCGGGTGGATGGGACATCATTTGCTTTTGGAAGAGGAAGGGCGCCTGATCGGCGCCATTCCCTGCTACCTCAAGAGCCACAGCCAGGGCGAATATGTCTTCGACCATGGCTGGGCCGACGCGTTCCAGCGCGCCGGCGGACGGTATTATCCCAAGCTCCAGGCTTCAATTCCGTTCACCCCGGCAACGGGGCCCCGGCTGCTCGTGCGCCAGGGTGAAGATGTCAATCGGGTCCAGTTGCTCCTTGCCCAGGGGCTGCAGCAAGTGGCGCAAGAACTCGGCATCTCCTCGGCGCACATAACCTTTCTTCCGCAAGGTGAGCTCCCTTCCCTTACGGCATCGGGCTTTCTGCATCGGACCGACCAGCAATTCCATTTCATCAATCGCGGCTATGCGAACCACGAGGCCTTTCTCGCGGAACTGTCGTCGTCCAAGCGAAAGAACCTGCGCAAGGAGCGCCGGTCGGCACTGGAACACGGGCTCAGCATCGACTGGCTGACGGGCAGCGATCTGACGGAGGAAATCTGGGATCAGTTCTTCCATTTCTACATCGACACCGGAAGCCGCAAATGGGGGCGGCCCTATCTCACCCGCCAATTCTACTCGCTTGTCGGAGAACGCATGGCCGACGACGTCCTGCTGGTGATGGCGAAGCGCAACGGGCGCTATGTGGCCGGAGCGATCAATTTCATCGGCGCGGATGCGCTCTTCGGCCGGCATTGGGGCTGCATAGAGGACCACCCCTTCCTGCATTTCGAAGTCTGCTACCACCAGGCAATCGACTATGCGCTGGAGAAGGGTCTAGGCCGCGTGGAGGCTGGCGCTCAAGGCGAACACAAACTCGCCCGCGGTTACGAGCCGGTCATCACCCATTCTGCCCATTTCATCACACATCCGGGGCTGCGGCGCGCCGTTGCAGACTACCTTGCACAAGAGCGGCGAGAAGTTGCGCAGATCGGCGAGTATCTGGGTGAACACACCCCGTTCCGCAAAGGCGAGCGCCAGCCACGCGAGGGGGAGGAATTCGACGGTTGAGAGCCTCTGTGCCTCTCTTGAAGCGGAACGTGCCTTGCCGTTAAGTGGCCAGACAATCGAGGAGACGACCATGACCGCCTATGATCCTGATAACATCTTCGCCAAGATCCTGGCCGGCGACATTCCGTCAGTGAAGCTTTACGAGGACGAAGACGCGCTCGCCTTCATGGACGTCATGCCACAAGCGCCCGGCCACCTTCTGGTGATCCCAAAGCAGGGGTCACGCAATCTGCTCGATGCCGATCCGGCGGTGCTCGCAAAGCTGATGCCGGTCGTCCAGAAACTGGCCAATGCGGCGAAAGAGGCCTTCGAGGCCGACGGCGTCTTCGTCGCGCAGTTCAACGAACCGGCCGCAGGCCAAACCGTTTTCCACCTGCATTTCCATGTGATTCCGAGGCATGAGGGCGTGCCTTTGAAGCCTCACGCAGGCGGCATGGCCGATGTCGGGGTGCTGAAGGCTCAGGCCGAAAAGATCAAGGCGGCGCTCTGAACGAGCGCCACCACGTTGGCCTGCCGCTGAAGGTCAGCCGACGAAACCACCGACAACCGCCAATGCGGCAATCGCGACCAGGGCGAGAACCATGATCGGAAACGATCCGGTCGAACTTGCTGAACGGCTACGGGAAGACCGTTTGCGCAGGTTTTCCGGCAGAACATTGAATCGCGGCGGATCGCCATGTTTCAGCGTTCGGAAGCGTACTACCTTTGACATTTCGCTTTCCTCCTGTTGATCGAGATCCACGATCTGGGAGGTGAAATGTGGCAATTCCAGCGATCACACGTGTCTGTGATCGACCGTCATCTCAGAGCCAGACCAGGCCTGCGCCGAGAATCGCCAAGGGAACGACGACCCCGACGATGACCCGCTGGCCGCTGAGCAGGAAAGCCGCGAAGCCCAGGCCGGCCGCTGCCAGCCGGAGCCATAGCGGGGAGGTTTCCAGCATGCCCGAGGGGAAAACGACCAGTTTTGCGGTCACGGCCATGACGAGGGCCGTGGCAACCGCCCTCACCCAGTTCAGCGCCTCGGAGCCCTCCTGAAGCCGGTTCCCGGCAATCACGCCCAGCCAGCGCCACATGTCGGTCGCGAGCCAGCCGGCGACAATGATCACCACGTAGGGCCAGTAGTCCGCCATCAGACCAACTCCTCGACCGGCTCGTCTGCCGAGGGGTGTACAGCCGACGATGCGTTGCCGCCACGGATGACATAGCGATCGAACAGATAGGCCAGGGTCCCGCCCCCGAGACCGGCGATCAGGATATCAAAGCCCGGCACGAGGATAGCCAGGAGCGGCCCGGAGACGACGCCGACGACGAAGGCTACCTTTACAACGGACTGCCGTCCGGTCGCCCAGATCGAAGCGATGAAATAGACCGGCGTCAGGAAGAAGAGCAGGCCTGCGACGACAGGCGGAAAACTCGCCACCAGCCCGTAGCAGATGCCGACGAGGATTGTGTTGACCGTCACCAGCGTAATGCCGAAACCCGCGAAATAGGCAACGCGTGCCTCACGCGGCACGGTTTTGAAGCTCCCCATGGCAAAAACCCAGGCGGTGATGGCGACGAAATGGGACAGGAGGAGCAAAAGCCATGTCGGCGTGCGCTCGGTCCGCATTTCCGGCACAAGCGAGGCCACCATCGGCATCATCCGGATGGACGACAGGGAAACGGCGAGAAAAATCGCCAGCAGGTTCGCCCCGCTCGTCATCGTTCCGATCAGGATCATCTTGGCCGGCAGAGCCCAGACGGTGGCTGTCATGAACATGGCCTCGGCGCGGGTAACACCGGACTGAAGAGCGAAGGCGGAAAAGCCGACGAAGGAAATCATCAGGATGATTGCCGGCAGACTGAAGAGGCCGCGCATGCCGGTGAAAAACCACCGCGTTTGTGAAATATCGGAGGAAGCCGAAGACATCTGAAATTCCGGATCGTCAAAAAGAAAGTGCCGGGCTTTGCGCCCGGCACGGTTTTTCATGGACAGCGGCGCTTACTTCTTCTTCGGCACCTTGGGCACGGCCGACCGTTTGGCAGGCTTCGGCGCCTCGTCGATCACGGCGACGTCGCCGTCATCCTCGATGACCGAGGCCTTGGAGGCCGGCTTGCGCTTCGCCTTAGCGGGCTTGGCCGAGGCCACCTCGGCTTCAGGCTTTGGCTTGACGGGTGCCACTTCTGAAATCGCCTCCAGATCGAGCACCTCGTCGCCAGCCTCGTCGGTCTTTGTCCCGACCTTGACGACACCACCCTTCTTCAGCTTGCCGAACAGGATCTCGTTGGCGAGCGGCTTCTTGATGTGCTCCTGGATCACACGACCCAAGGGACGGGCGCCCATCTTCTCATCGTAGCCATTCTTCGCCAGCCAGGCGATCGCAGGCTCCGACAAGTCGAAGGTGACGTTGCGTTCGGACAGCTGGGCCTCGAGCTGCATGACGAACTTCTGCACGACCTGGTGGATGACTTCCGTCGGCAACGGCGCGAATGGAATCGTCGCGTCGAGACGGTTGCGGAACTCCGGCGTAAAGAGGCGGTTCAACGCTTCCTCGTCCTCGCCCGAGCGCTTCGAAGACCCGAAGCCGATCGCCGACTTCGCCATTTCCGACGCGCCCGCATTCGTCGTCATGATCAGGATGACGTTGCGGAAGTCGATCTTCTTGCCGTTGTGGTCCGTCAGCTGGCCATGGTCCATGACCTGCAGCAGGATGTTGTAGATATCCGGATGCGCCTTCTCGATTTCATCCAGCAGCACGACCGAATGCGGATGCTGGTCGACACCGTCGGTCAGAAGACCGCCCTGATCGAAGCCGACATAGCCAGGAGGTGCACCGAGCAGACGCGATACCGTGTGCCGCTCCATGTATTCCGACATGTCGAAGCGCAGCAGTTCCACGCCGAGTGACGCTGCGAGCTGCTTGGCCACTTCCGTCTTGCCGACGCCGGTCGGACCAGAGAAGACATAGGAACCGATCGGCTTGTTCGGTTCACGCAGACCCGCACGCGCCAGCTTGATGGCGGTCGACAGGGCTTCGATCGCCTTGTCCTGGCCATAGACGACCGAGCGCAGTTCCTTCTCCAGGTTGGCGAGAACCATCTCGTCATCCTTGGACACGGTCTTGGGCGGGATCCGGGCCATCGTCGCGATGGTGACCTCGATCTCTTTCTCGGTGATCAGCTTGCGGCGCTTGGAGGCCGGCAGAAGCATCTGGGCCGCACCGGTCTCGTCGATCACGTCGATCGCCTTGTCGGGCAGTTTGCGGTCGGAGATATAGCGGGCCGAAAGCTCGACGGCCGACTTGATCGCCTCGTTGGTGTAACGCAGCTTGTGATAGTCCTCGAAATAGGGCTTGAGGCCCTTCATGATCTCGATGGCATCATCGATCGACGGTTCATTGACGTCGATCTTCTGGAAACGGCGAACGAGTGCGCGGTCCTTCTCGAAGAACTGGCGGTATTCCTTGTAGGTGGTCGAGCCGATGCAGCGGATCGCCCCCGAAGAGAGCGCCGGCTTCAGGAGGTTGGACGCATCCATGGCGCCGCCGGAGGTAGCACCGGCACCGATCACCGTGTGGATCTCGTCGATGAAGAGGACGGCACCCGGATAGTCTTCGAGTTCCTTGACCACCTGCTTCAGGCGCTCTTCGAAGTCACCGCGATAGCGTGTGCCGGCGAGCAGCGTGCCCATGTCGAGCGAGAAGATGGTCGCGTCAGCGAGCGCTTCGGGCACCTTGCCCTCGACGATGCGCTTGGCAAGGCCTTCGGCGATCGCCGTCTTGCCGACGCCGGGATCACCGACATAAAGCGGGTTGTTCTTGGAGCGGCGGCACAGAACCTGGATCGTGCGGTTGACCTCGCTGTGGCGGCCGATCAGCGGATCGATCCGGCCGGTCTTGGCCTTTTCGTTCAGGTTGACGCAGTAAGCCTTCAAAGCCTCCTGCTTGCCCTTTGCTACACCTTCGTCAGGCTCCCTGCCGCCCTGCTTGGCTTCGGGTTCGCCTTCCTCCGCACCACGGGGATTGCGAACCTGCGAAGCGCCCGGCCGCTTGCCGATCCCATGCGAGATGTAGTTGACCGCGTCATAACGGGTCATTTCCTGCTCCTGCAGGAAGTAGGCGGCATTGCTCTCGCGCTCTGCGAAGATCGCGACGAGCACGTTGGCGCCGGTCACTTCCTCGCGACCAGAAGACTGGACATGGATCACGGCGCGCTGGATGACACGCTGGAAACTCGATGTGGGCTTCGAATCCTCGTCGTAGCCCGTGATCAGATTGGCGAGATCGTTGTCGACGAAGTCGGACACGGTCTTGCGCAGGGAATCGAGGTTGACGTTGCAGGCCCCCATCACGGCGGCGGCATCGGCGTCGTCGATCAGAGCGAGCAGCAGGTGCTCAAGCGTCGCGTATTCGTGGTGACGCTCGTTGGCGTAGGTCAGGGCCTGATGCAGCGCTTTTTCGAGGCTGGGTGAAAATGTTGGCACGTCTGATCCTCACTTCTTTTCCATGACGCATTGAAGCGGATGTTCATGTTGCCTTGCGAAATCCATCACCTGTGAGACTTTGGTTTCGGCGACTTCGTAGGTGAAGACACCACATTCGCCCACTCCATGATTGTGAACATGCAGCATGATGCGGGTGGCGGCTTCCCTGTCCTTCTGGAAGAAGCGCTCCAAGATATGGATCACGAATTCCATCGGGGTGTAGTCGTCGTTCAGAAGCAGGACGCGATACAGATCGGGCTTCTTCGTCTTCGGCTTGGTGCGGGTGATCACCGAGGTGCCGCGATTGGCGTTGTCCCCGTCACCCTGGCTTTGCATGAAGACCGGCTTGGCAGTCATTTCAGTTCATTCTCCGTTGTCCGGCCGGTTTGCCATTACACATCGGTGCGGACGAACACTCAGCACAGTAAGGTAGTTCATTATGCGGTGATTTTAAGCCCCCCGGACTGCCATGACGACAATTTGTCACGAAGCCCGGAAAAGCGAGAAAATGGAAAAATTAGGTTATACCAGCAGCCACAAATGACAAGACCGGCCATGCGGGGCACGGCCGGTCTCGAATGTTACGCGCAAGCTTCGATCAGGCGGCAGCAGACATCGGCGCCATGGCCTTGCCGACAACACCCTCGTAGGGCTTGTAAGCGATCTTGGCGAGGTCGGCATACATTTCGCCCATCTTGGTCGCTTCTGCGACGAAGCTCTCGTAGGAGGACTTCATGAAGGAGGTCTGCAGCTCGAACGCCGCCTCGACGCTCTTCACCGAGGTCAGGGCTTCCATGTAGGAAGCCATGTCCTGGAACGACTTCTTGGAATAATCGCTCGCTTCGGTGGCGATCGCCTGGAAGCCCTTGGTGACTTCAGAATAATTCTTCAACATGGCCTCCATGGCTTCCTTACCCTTCTTGCTGGCGTCATCAATGTTCAACATGCGAGCATCCTCCTTGAGTTCGGCATATCAGATCCCTCGAACATAGCGGTCGCACAAAAATGGTCAAGCAGATTTGTGCACCGCACAACAATCGTCAATTGAGAGCCGGACAAGAAAAAAGGGGCCTGTACGCCTCGGTACAGCCCCCTGCTTTAAGCTCATTCCATCAGATCTCGCCGCCGATTGCGGCGACAGAACGAGTTACGTCAGATCGACGTCGAGGATCGCCATCGAGAAATTGTAGGAGAGATCGCCGTCTTCATCGTCCTTGAAGACGACGCCGAGAAACTCGTCACCGACGTAGACTTCAGCGGAATCGTCCTTGCGCGGACGAGCCTTGACGCTCATCGTCGGGTTGAAGGTGCGCTTGAAATAGGCGTCGAGCTTCTTCAGTTCTTCCGGCTTCACACTGTGTCTCCATGGACTGTTTTCGGGGCGTGTTTCGATTTGCGCGCTTGTCGCACGGCCTTTCCGCCGATGTAAAGGCGCAAAGGAAAGATTGCCCAGACAAGCCGGACAGATCTACCGTTGCCGCATTTCAAGCTCAGTCGACCGAGGCGATCATCTGGTCCATCGAGCGGCTCGGCTCGGCGCAACCCGCCTCGCCGACCACCCGCGCCGGAACGCCTGCGACCGTCGTGCATCTCGGCACGGGTTTCAGCACCACGGAACCGGCTGCGATGCGGGAACAGCTGCCAACCTCGATATTGCCGAGCACCTTGGCCCCTGCCCCGATCAGAACGCCGTCACCGATCTTCGGATGGCGGTCCGCGCCTTCTTTACCAGTGCCGCCGAGCGTCACACCGTGAAGGATCGAAACATTATCACCGATGCGGGCCGTTTCGCCGACAACGAGCCCCGTGGCATGATCGAGGAAGATGCCCTTGCCGATATGCGCGGCCGGGTTGATGTCGGTCTGGAATATGTTCGACGAGCGGCTCTGCAGATAAAGTGCGAAGTCCCGGCGCCCGTTTTTCCAAAGCCAATGGGCCAGACGATGTGTCTGGATGGCATGGAAGCCCTTGAAATAGAGAACCGGCTCCATGAACCGAGTGCACGCCGGATCGCGGTCGTAGACGGCTTGAATATCGACCCTGAGGATCGCGCCCCATTCCGGCCAATCCGTCATCATGGCCTCGAAGGCCTGACGCAGCACGATCGCCGGCACGTCCGAGTGGTCGAGGCGCTCGCAGATCCGGTAGATCACACAATCCTCCAGCGAACGATGGCTGAGCACCGTCGAATGAAAGAAGGCCGCCAGCATAGGATCACGATCGGCCGCCAGGCGAGCTTCGTGCCGCAGGCTGTCCCAGATCGGGTCCATGGACTTGACGGTTTCGGTCTTGAGGACGTCGTTGTGTGCGACCATTGCAGGTCTCCTCGTTCGTCTTGGAATGGCATTATATAATCGAACACCGGTCGAACTCAAATGGGGCACGCATGAAACAATCGCACAGCTTTGCCACTGGTTTTATCAAGGCTTTTTGTGAGGCTGGAACGGGGCTTCTGGTGCTCGACAATCCCCAGCGGAAAAATGCGGTGACCGCGGCCATGTGGCGTGCGATTCCCGATGCCATCCACTGGCTGCATGTCGATGCCGGCGCCCGCGTCATCGTGTTGGCCGGCGGCGGCCATGCCGACTTCAGCGCCGGAGCAGACATTTCGGAATTTACCGAATTACGGAAGGATGCCGCGACGGCCCGGATCTACGAAGCATCGAACAGCCGCGCCTTCGCAGCCATCCGCGAAGCGCCTGTCCCTGTCATCGCGGCGGTCCGTGGCGTCTGCTATGGTGGCGGCTTCGGCCTGGCCGCCGCCGCCGACCTGCGGCTCGCTTCCTCCGATGCCGTCTTCGCGGTGCCCGCCGCTAGGCTCGGCCTCGCCTATCCGGCTGACGCCGTGCAGGATTTCGTACGAGGTCTGGGCAGCCAGCTGGCGCGGCGCGCGCTTTTCACCGGCGGAGCGCTCAAGGCATCCGAGCTCCTCGCCTGCGGCTTTTTGTCGGAATTGGCCGGCCCCAAAGATCTGGATCAACGGGCGCAGATCCTTGCCGAAACCATTGCTGCCAATGCGCCTCTGTCATTGCGGGCCTCGAAGCTTGCCTTGCGGGCCGTCGAACAGGCCGATGACAATCTGCTGCGCGAGGCAGAGATCATTGGTGCCTCGACCTTTGAAAGCGAGGATTATCGTGAAGGCCGGGCCGCCTTTGCCGAACGCAGACGGCCCCTCTTCACCGGGCGCTGACGGGTCAGCTCACCTTGAGCTCAGAATAGAAGTCCAGCACGGCCTTTTTGAAAACGCGGTCTCCGACGGCGAGCATGTGATCCCGGTTCGGAATGTCGAGTGCAACCGCGCGCGGCATCAGCTCCGCTAGCTCATGCGGCGAGCCGGCAATGTCGTCCTTCGTTCCCACGCCGATCAATGTCGGAATATCGACCCGGGCGATATCCTGGCGACGCACCAGATCCCGCGAGGTGCTGATGCAAGCGGCAAGGGCCAGCCGGTCCGACTTGGTCTGGTCGGCGAAGGCGCGGAACATGCGACCGCGTTCGTGGGTCACGTCATCAAGGGACGGGGCGAGCAGCGCGTCAGCGATCGGATCCCAGTCGCCCACACCGTCGCACATGCCGATTCCCAGCCCGCCAAAGATCAGCGAGCGGACGCGGTCAGGGTGTTCGATGGCGAGAAAGGCGGATACGCGCGCACCCATGGAATAGCCCATGACATGGGCGTCGGCGATACCGAGATGGGTCAGGAGGGCAGCCGCGTCGCCGGCCATGGATGTCGGGTGATAGGCTTCCGGGTCATGCGGCTTGGCACTCGCTCCATGGCCGCGATTGTCGATGGCGATCACGCGGTAGCCTGCGTCGCCCAAGGTCCTTAGCCAGCCTGGATAAACCCAGTTGACATTGGCCGAGGAGGCGAAGCCATGGATGAGCAGAACCGGCTCGCCTGCCGGATCGCCGTCATCGAAATAGGCAAGTTCGAGGCCTTCGTTGCGGAAGCTGGAAAACGGCGGCGCGTCGAGATTCATCGATCAGTCCTCATGGGCCGGCGTAGAGCCGGGGTAAGCCTGGGCGGGCAACCATAGCCAAGACCTCCCCGACATCAATTGCCGCAGGCGGATTTTCTGTGACTTTTGCCGGTTGCCGGCTCTACACATTTGCGAAGGAGGGCGCTAATGTCCGCGCCAATTCGCAAAGCATTTTCGGAGCAAGACATGGCCGGCCACACCATTCCCCATTTCCAGAACGACGGCGGTCATCGCGTGATCGAAGTCGGCGTGAAGGAATTCATGTGCACCGGCGCTTCAGTGCCATACGACCATCCGCACATCTTCATCGACATGGGGCACGACAATGAAAAGGTCTGTTCCTACTGCTCGACACTCTTCCGCTACAATCCGAGCCTGAAGGCCGAACAGACCAACCCGCCCGGCTGCGTCTTCCACGTCAAGGCGGCGTGACCCCAGCGTCACGATCGGCAGAGCTCCCATGTCCATCAAGCACGCCGCCATCGTCGGAGCCGGGGTGGCAGGCCTGACGGCTGCCCTTTCTCTCGCACGAAAGGGCATTTCATCCGACATCATCGAGCAGGCACCACAACTGGGTGAAGTCGGCGCGGGTCTGCAGCTCTCACCGAATGCCACGCGGGTGCTCGATTCTCTGGGTGTGCTTGCCGAACTCGAACGCCACTGGTTCGAACCGCGCTCCATCAGCCTCGTCTCCGGCAAGGATCTCAGGCACCTCGCCGAAGTTCCTGCCGGTGACTTCGCCCGGAAGCGCTGGGGCCACCCCTATGGCGTCCTGCATCGCTCGACGCTGCAGCAGGGCCTGCTGCGCGCCGCGCTCAATCAACCTCTCTGCCGACTGCACCTCGGCCAACGCGTTCAGGGAATAGGGGCGGATGCGCTGGCTTCGATCACTGATCGAAAGCCGGACCTCGTCATCGGTGCCGATGGTGCCTGGTCGGTCGCCCGGGAGGCCGTCGCCGGCAGCCCCAGCGTCAGCTTCTCCGGCAACATCGCCTGGCGCTTCACCATCACCCGGGATGCGGCCCCCGCGTTTCTGTCGCGAAACGGTGTGACGGCCTATCTTGGCGCCAAGGCACATCTGGTCAGCTATCCGCTGAAGGAAATCGACGGCTTCAATCTCGTGGCGATCGCCGCCGGCACGAGAAGCGACGAGAGCTGGGCGATCGATGCGGATGCCGCGCGGCGGGCCATGCTGCTCGAACAATTCTCAGGCTGGCATCGCGACATCAGAACAATTCTCGCCGGCGCGGAGAAGCCGACCTTCTGGCCGCTCTACCAGGCTTCGGACGGCAATTGGCACAATGGTCGGGATACCGTGCTCATCGGTGATGCGGCACACGCGATGATGCCATTCTCCGCCCAGGGTGCAGCGATGGCCATCGAGGACGCGTTTTCGCTCGCGGCCCACGTCGCACGCGCACCCCTGCCCTTTGCACTTGGAGCCTTCTCGACCGAGCGCAAGGCGCGTGCCGCCCGGGTCAAGGCCCGCGGTGATTTCAACCGCTTCGCCTATCACGCCCGCGGACCGTTCAGGATAGGGCGCGATATCGTGCTGTCGCTGCGGCCACCGGAAAAGCTCGCGGCCGATCTTGACTGGCTTTACGGCCATCGGATCGGCGACTGAGAGCAGCCCCTGAACGTCAGACGACTGCGGCCGCAACAAAGCCGCGGTCGAGATCGGCCATGATGTCCTCGACATTCTCGAGGCCGATCTGCAGGCGGATCACGGCGCCATCGGTCGGGCCCTTGCGGATCTTTCGATCATCCAGATTGACGTGCACCGCCAAGCTCTCATAGCCACCCCAGGACCAGCCCAGGCCGAAGATCTGTAGCGCGTCGAGGAAGGCATGCGCCTTCGGCTTGATCTTCTCCGGCGACGGCGCAGTCAGGACGAAGGAAAAGACACCGCTGGCACCCTTGAAGTCGCGCTTCCAGAGGGCGTGACCCGGGAAGCTCTCAAGCGCCGGATGCAACACACGCGCCACATCATCGCGGACCTCGAGCCAGCGGGCAATAGAGAGCGCACTCTTGTAGTGGTGCTCGAGGCGCAGCCCCATGGTGCGCAGACCGCGCAGGATCTGGTAGCTGTCGTCAGGCGCGCCGCAAATGCCGAGCGTGATGTTGGCTTCCTTCAGAACCGGCCAATGTTTCGCATTGGCCGAAACGGTGCCCATCAGGATGTCCGAATGGCCCGAGGGGTATTTGGTCGCCGCGTGAATGGTCACGTCAGCGCCGAAGTCGAGCGCCTTGAAATAAAGCGGCGTCGCCCAGGTGTTGTCGATGGTCACCACGCAACCGTGTTTATGCGCCGCGTCGGAGATGGCGCGAATATCCTGCATCTCCATCGTGTTGGAGCCGGGCGCTTCGGTGTGCACGAGTCTCGTGTTCGGCCGGATCAGTCGCTCGATGTCGGCGCCAATCTCCGGATCGTAATATTCTACCTCGACGCCAAGCCGGGTCAGCATCGTGTCGCAGAAGTGCCGGCAGGGCGAGTAGACGGAATCGACGATGAGCGCGTGGTCGCCCGCCGAGAGAAAGGCGAGGAAGGGCACGGTGATCGCAGCCAGACCCGATGGAACCAATATCGTGCCGGCCGAGCCTTCAAGCGCATCGATTGCCTGGCACAGGGCATCTGTGGTCGGCGTGCCACGGGTGCCATAAGTATAAGGCTGCGAGCGCGTTTCCATAGCCCGCGCATTGGGAAAGAGCACCGTTGAGGCGTGAACGACAGGCGGATTGACAAAGCCGTGATAGTCAGTGGGATCATAGCCGATATGGCACAGTTTCGTGTCGGTGCCGGCGGCGGCCAGCCAGTCTTTCGATTTGCTCATGGATTTGCGATTCCTCACGCTCGGATGCGGTGGTTTTCGCGCTTGAGACGGAGCTGGTCAAGTTGCACAATGCCGTGATCTGAAGCGCATGTCTTGCAGTTCACGCATATCAGAACAGTCAAAAAGGCGCTGTTTTCATCACTTCGGGCTAAAAACCACACATTTTTGCCTATTTGGAGGGCGAATTTGGCAAATTCGCGCTTTTGTGGCCAATCTGCGGCATAAAGACTTGACCCTGCAAGCTTTTGCGACTGAGATATGAAGGCTCGCACCGGGAGGCCGTGAGCCGACGCGCGCTGCTAGATTTGGGCAGCAGGCCGTCGCTGGCATACAACAAGAGAAAAAAGGTTGGGAAAAATGAACAACAAGTTCCTGTCAGCCGCCATTGGCGCTGCGGTCCTGGGTTTTGGCGCGTCCGCAGCTTCCGCTGCCGTGCTCGATGACGTGAAGGCCAAGGGTTTCGTCCAGTGCGGCGTGAACACGGGTCTCGCCGGTTTCGCATCGCCGGACGCCGCTGGTAACTGGACCGGCTTCGACGTCGACTACTGCAAGGCCGTTGCTGCCGCCGTCTTCGGCGATGCCACGAAGGTCAAGTACACGCCGACCACTGCCCAGAGCCGCTTCACGGCCCTGCAGTCCGGCGAAGTCGACATGCTCGCCCGTAACACCACCTGGACGATCAGCCGCGACACGGCGCTCGGCTTCAATTTCCGCACCGTCAACTATTATGACGGCCAGGGCTTCATGGTCACCAAGGGCCTGAACGTCAAGTCGGCCCTCGAACTGTCGGGCGCTGCCGTCTGCGTACAGTCAGGCACCACGACCGAACTCAACCTCGCCGACTACTTCCAGGCCAACAACCTCGAATACAAGCCGGTCGTTTTCGAAAAGCTCGAAGAAGTGAACGCCGCCTACCAGGCTGGCCGTTGCGACGTCTACACGACCGACCAGTCGGGCCTGTACTCGCTGCGTCTGACGCTCACCAACCCGGACGATCACGTCATCCTGCCGGAAATCATCTCGAAGGAGCCGCTTGGACCGGCCGTTCGCCAGGGTGACGACCAGTGGTTCGACATCGTTTCGTGGACGCATTACGCTTTGGTCCAGGCCGAAGAATTCGGCATCACCCAGGCCAATGTCGACGAGATCAAGTCGACCTCGACCAACCCTGACATCAAGCGCTTTCTGGGCGTTGAAGCTGACACCAAGATCGGTACCGACCTCGGTCTGACCAACGACTGGGCGTACAACATCATCAAGGGCGTCGGTAACTACGGTGAAGTGTTCGAGCGCAACATCGGTGCGAGCACCCCGCTCAAGATCGAGCGCGGCGTGAACGCGCTGTGGACCAAGGGCGGCCTGCAGTACGCACCGCCGGTCCGCTAAGACCCGGCTGACTTTGCGAGGCGGCGAAAGCCGCCTCGCGCATATCAGGACCACGTGTTCAGACCGGCACGCACGCTGCGGTCAGCAGCGACATCAGAGAATGCCGGCTGTCTTGAAAAAACAATAACAGTTTAGGGCTCAAAGAAGCCTCGGGGATTTGGCACAGCATGACAGATCACGCCACCAGTTTGCCTGCCGGTGGGCAGAGCTTTGGCTCGCTGATCTACGATCCGAAAGCAAGATCCATCTTCTTTCAGGTCGCTACGATCGCCATCATGACGTTTATCGTCTGGACCATTGCGAACAACACCATCGAAAACCTCGCTCGAAGCAACACTGCCTCGGGCTATGATTTCCTCAAGGGCCGCGCCGGCTTCGACATCGGCCAGAGCCTGATCGCCTATACGTCGGACTCGACCTATGGACGCGCCATTCTAGTCGGCCTCTTGAACACGCTTCTGGTCGCCGTGACCGGCATCATCACCGCGACGATCATCGGCTTCATCATCGGGATCGGTCGACTGTCGCGGAACTGGCTGATCGCCAAGCTCTGCACGGTCTATGTGGAGGCCTTCCGCAACATCCCGCCGCTGCTGGTCATCTTCTTCTGGTATTCCGGTGTCCTGGCGACCCTGCCGCAGCCGCGGGATTCGCTCGAACTGCCGTTTTCGACCTTCCTCAACAATCGTGGACTCGCCTTTCCGAAGCCGCTTTGGGGTGAAGGTTCGATCGTCATCCCCATCGCCCTTGTCGTCGGGATCATCGCTGCGATCGTCGTCGCGCGCTGGGCCAAGGCGCGCCAGATGAAGACGGGCCAGATCTTCCCGACCGGCCGGGTCGCTGCCGGTCTGATCATCGGCCTGCCGATCCTCGCCTTCGTCGCCGTCGGCGCACCCCTGACATTCGACTACCCCGTGGCGAGCCGCTTCAACATGTCGGGCGGCGCCGTCATCGCCCCTGAATTCGTGGCGCTCTATCTTGCGCTGTCCTTCTACACGGCCGCCTTCATCGCGGAAATCATCCGCGCTGGCATCAAGGGCGTGTCGAAGGGCCAGACTGAGGCTGCATCGGCACTCGGACTGCAGCCCTCCACCACGACGCGCCTCGTGGTCGTGCCGCAGGCCATGCGCATCATCATCCCGCCGCTTACCAGCCAGTATCTGAACCTGACGAAGAACTCCTCGCTCGGGGTCGCCGTCGGCTTTCCGGAACTGGTATCGACGGGCGGCACCACCATGAACCAGACCGGCCAGGCGATCGAGATCGTCTCGATCTGGCTCATCGTCTATCTCTCCATCAGCATCATAACCTCGCTCTTCATGAACTGGTTCAATGCCAAGATGGCCCTGGTGGAGCGTTGATCATGGCACAAGACGTAACTTATGTTCGCCAGGAAATGCTGGCTCCCCTTCCCGCCCCCACTTCCGAAGGTAGTGTTGGTGGATGGATCAGGAAGAACCTGCTTGCGACACCCAAGGACGTCATCCTGACGCTCATCGGGGTCGCGGTGCTTGCCCTCATCCTGCCGGGTGCGCTGAACTTCCTGTTCTTCGATGCCGCCTGGTTTGGCGCCGATCGCTCGGTCTGCGCCACACTGGCACAGGGCGGGATTCAGCCGGATGGCTGGAAAGGCGCCTGCTGGGCCTTTGTCGAGAGCCGCTTCTCGCAGTTCATCTTCGGGCGTTACCCGTTGGACGAACGCTGGCGTGTCATTCTCGTCGGGGTCACGTTCGTGGCGCTCCTGGTGCCGTTGCTCATCCCGAAGGCACCGCGCAAGGGTCTGAACGCGCTCCTGCTCTTCGTCATCTTCCCGATCGTCGCCTTCTTCCTGCTGCATGGCGGATTCGGGCTTTCGGAAGTGGAAACCCCGCTCTGGGGCGGCCTGATGGTGACGCTGATCCTGTCCTTCGTCGGCATCGCCGTCTCGCTGCCGCTCGGCATCCTGCTCGCCCTCGGCCGCCGGTCGGACATGCCTGTCATCAAGATGATCTGCGTCGTCTTCATCGAAGTGGTGCGTGGCGTTCCGCTGATCACCGTGCTCTTCATGGCCAACGTGATGCTGCCGCTCTTCATGCCGACGGGATGGACGATCGACAACTTCCTCCGCGCGCTGGTCGGCGTGTCGCTCTTCGCCTCCGCCTACATGGCGGAAGTGGTGCGCGGCGGTCTGCAGGCCATCCCGAAGGGACAGTACGAAGGCGCGGATTCACTCGGCCTCTCCTACTGGCAGAAAGTCCGCCTGATCATCCTGCCGCAGGCGATCAAGCTGGTCATTCCGGGCATCGTCAACACCTTCATCGGACTGTTCAAAGATACCTCGCTCGTGTCGATCATCGGCATGTTCGACCTCCTCGGCATCGTCCGCCTCAACTTCACCGATGCCACCTGGGCCACGCCTGTGACACCGCTCACGGGTCTGATCTTCGCTGGCTTCGTATTCTGGATCTTCTGCTTCGGCATGTCGCGCTACTCCGCCTTCATGGAGCGGCACCTCGACACCGGTCACAAGCGTTAAGAACAAGGGGAACAACCATGGCTGAAGCCAATTCCGCTAAGAAGACCGTGTCGGGCACCGACGTTGCGGTCGAACTGATCAACATGAACAAGTGGTACGGTGATTTTCACGTGCTGCGCGACATCAACCTCAAGGTCATGAAGGGCGAGCGCATCGTCGTGGCCGGGCCTTCCGGTTCCGGCAAATCGACGATGATCCGCTGCATCAACCGTCTTGAAGAACACCAGACGGGCAATATTCTGGTGGACAACATCGAACTGACAAGCGACCTCAAGAAGATCGACGAAGTTCGGCGCGAAGTCGGCATGGTCTTCCAGCACTTCAACCTCTTCCCGCACCTCACCATCCTGGAAAACTGCACGCTTGCCCCGATCTGGGTCCGCAAGATGCCGAAGAAGGATGCCGAGGAAGTGGCGATGCACTTTCTGAAGCGCGTCAAGATCCCGGAGCAGGCCAACAAATATCCCGGCCAGCTCTCTGGTGGCCAGCAGCAGCGCGTGGCGATTGCTCGTGCGCTTTGCATGAAACCGAAGATCATGCTGTTCGACGAGCCCACCTCGGCGCTCGACCCCGAAATGGTCAAGGAAGTGCTCGATACCATGGTGGGTCTTGCCGAAGAAGGCATGACCATGATCTGCGTCACGCATGAAATGGGCTTTGCCCGTCAGGTCGCGGACCGCGTCATCTTCATGGACCAGGGCCAGATCGTCGAGCAGAATTCGCCGGCCGAGTTCTTCGACAATCCGCAGCACGAGCGCACCAAGCTCTTCCTCAGCCAGATCCTGCACTGAGACTGGCCAGGAGCGATTGTTCAAAGAGCCCGCCGCGATCTCCGCGGCGGGCTCTTGCCATTTCAGGATCTCATCGAACGGATCTCAAGGACACCAGCCTTGCTGCCGTGCCATGCGCGGTTTTGCGAGCCCTTCGGATACGAGGATTGATCCCAGCGAACGGCCGTCGCGGGTCGCGACACGCAAGATGCCGGGCGCGGCTCCTGGACCAGCGGTCTTCAACGTCTCGAGATCGAAACGGCCGGAACTCAGCAAATCCTTCAATCGCACCTTGGCGGCAAACCCCCGATCGCGCTCCTGCTGGCAGGCCGCGCCGTCTGTGCGGGGCGCAGCAATATCCGCCAGGACGACTTTCGTCTTCTTGTACCAGAAGGTGTCACCGCTCATGACGCAGTTGTCGAGGCCGGACGTGCCACAGAAATAGAACTTGCCGGAGAAGTTTTCACCCGTCAGCGGTCCGGCTACCGCGACGGCTGGCCTGGTGGCCGGGACTGCGGCTTTGGTCACGCCGACCGCGGCGGGCGGCACGGGCGTCTTTGCGCTGTTTGAAGCTGGCCTTGCAGCCTGGGTCTCCTCGCGCTGGCGGCGAGGCTCGGCTTTTGCCTCGGTACGCGACACAGCCGGCTTATCGCGAGCCAGGAGCGGCGCCATCTCCTTGAGTACGGCGGCACGGTTGTCGTAAAGCGCAATGCCACCAGCCACGAGACCGAGCATGACAAGCCAGGAGGTCATGCCCTGCCCTCCGGACGAACGGCTCGACTTGCGGCGCTTTGCGGGTGCGCGACGGGAATTGGCGGTGCGACTGGACATAGTTAACCTCTCGTGAGGGCCATCATCGCGCCTAAGGGTTTCCGAAAGGTTGGCGCTGAGACAAAAAGGGCGGCTGCGTCTCGTCCCTGCACAGATCATCGGATAAGAACAAGGGCCGGGATTGCCTCCCGGCCCTTGTTGCCATGTCGTCGTCTTAGCTTACTCGGCGACGCATTTCGGATCGCTCTTCAACGCGGCAGGATCCACACTTTTCTGTCCGGGAGGGCACTGCGGCTCGTCGCCGGCACTGTTGTCGCTGGGACTCTCGTTGCTCGACGCATTCCCCTCCTGCTGGCTGCCGCTATCGCTGCCGCCCGGAGAATTGGAACTGTCAGAGGAACTTTGAGCCCAGGCAGCACCTGTCAGGCTCAAGGATAGGATGGCGGCGGCGGCAAGCATCTTCTTCATGTGTCTCACTCCCAGTGTTAGCGGTGTCTTCACGGGAAGGTTAACAACGGCGAGGACCATCGGTTCCTGTTCCAATGCTGGAACCTGGCGGAAAACGCGCAAAGTTTGGCGGCGTGGTGCTCCGTATCCGGCGCACACGCCCCTGACAAAGCAGGAAATCATCAAAATAATCAGATGGATGGCGATCCCTGCAGGGCTCGAACCTGCGACCTAGTGCTTAGAAGGCACTTGCTCTATCCAGCTGAGCTAAGGGACCATCTCAAGGCCATGCAGGGCGGCCGAAATAGGATCAGTGCGTCCAGGGCTGCAGGCGATTATAGCGGAAATTGTCGGTGTAGGAGACGACCTGGCGCTTGGCTTCCTTCGGCAGGATCACGCGATATTCGATGCCCTCGCGCTTTGCGTAAGCCTCTGCCTGCTCCAAGCCCTCGAAAGTCAGCTTGACCTGCTGGCGCGTATCACCAGAGGTGGTGTAGCCCATCATCGGATCAATCTTGCGCGGTGCAGACTGGTCGAATTCCAGAACCCAGAGATGGGTCTTGGCCTTGCCGGACTGCATGGCGGTTTTCGCGGGGCGGTAGATCTTCGCAGACATGGTCTCATCCATCTCCAAGACTTCGCGGCATGGCGGCCCGCCGCATTCTTCCCGGTCGCCGTTGCCGGCGACGTCGATTGCTTGGTCGGAGTGGAGAGATTCGAACTCCCGACCCTCTGGTCCCAAACCAGATGCGCTACCAGGCTGCGCTACACTCCGTTCAAGCAATGCAGCCGGAATACACGGTTCACCCTGCAGCCGCAACAGTAAAAACGAGGTTTTACAGGCGCTGATTTTTCAGCCGAAACCGGCGCACCTGGATCGGATCATTTCGGCAGATCGAGAGGCAACAATAGACGGGCCGTTTCGTCGAGACCCAACTCCTTCGCATGGCCGCCCCGAATCTCCAGCGCATAGCGGATGGGCTCGCCTGACGAGACGATCGATTCGGAGAGCGGCGTCGTGCGTTCGGCGATCCGGACGATTCTGCCGGTCTCATCAATGAAGATCATGTCGAGGGATGCGGGCGTATTGGCCATCCACATCGTGACCATGCGGGTTTCGCCGAAATCGAAGAGCATGCCGGTCCGATCGGCAAGTGCTGGACGCTCCATCAGCCCCCTCGCCCGTTGCTCAACGGTCAGGGCCCATTCCACGTCGATCGTGATTCTCTCGCCGGTCGGCGTTTCGAAGACAAGCTCCCCACGCTCGAACACGACATCACTCATGGCCGGCACAGCCAAGCACAAAAACACTAAAAGCGCCGTCAGGGCGCTTTTCATCATGTTCGACAGACCGCTCATCGGGTCAGTGCGCCCTAGCTGCGGGGCCGGGATTGTCCGGATGGATTTCGGCGGCCATCAGACCCTTGTCGCCAGGTCCGAAGCGCACGAGCACCGTCTGGCCTGGGCGGAGCTCCGTCAGGCCGAAACGACGCAGCGTTTCCATGTGAACGAAAATGTCTTCGGTGCCCTCGCCGCGCGTCAGAAAGCCAAAACCCTTGGTGCGGTTGAACCACTTGACGAGGGCCCGCTCCAGCCCGCTGGTCGGAGTCACCTGAACATGGGTGCGCACCGGCGGCATCTGCGAAGGATGCACGGCCGTCGACTGGTCCATGGAGAGGATGCGGAACGCCTGGTAGCCGCGGTCGCGCTTCTGGATCAAGGCGACGATGCGGGTGCCTTCGAGAATGGTCTGGTAGCCGTCGCGTCTGAGGCAGGTGACGTGCAGCAGGACGTCCTGCATGCCATTGTCCGGAACGATGAAGCCGAACCCCTTGGCAACGTCGAACCACTTCACGATGCCGGTGATCTCGATCAGATCGACGGCTTCGCCGGACAGTTCTTCGAACTCGCCGAGTCCTTTCGATGACATCCTGTCCGTCATTTCCCCAAGCCCCTCGAAAACGCGTCACATTGCTCAGTTAACTGATTCTTGAGATTCAGATTAACATTTGGTCAACGGATCTGCGCAAGCCCTAGTTTTACATTTCACCAATTGCTTTTGCAGCCACAGCCTTGCTCGAAGCTGGCGACTGTTCCATATCGTCAAGATCAAAGGAGAACACCCATGCGTTATCTACACACCATGGTCCGTGTGAAGGACCTCGAGGCCTCGCTCCACTTCTACTGCAACCTCTTCGGCCTGCAGGAGATCCGCCGCTATGAGAACGAAAAGGGCCGTTTCACGCTGGTCTTCCTGACCGCCGAGAAAGATCTCGACCGCGCAAAGGCCGAGATGGCGCCTTGCCTGGAACTCACCTACAACTGGGATACCGAAGACTATACGGGCGGCCGCAATTTTGGCCATCTCGCCTATGAAGTCGACGATATCTACGCGATCTGCCAGAAACTGATGGACAACGGGGTCACCATCAACCGCCCGCCGCGCGATGGCCATATGGCCTTTGTCCGCTCGCCGGACGGCATCTCGATCGAGATCCTGCAGAAGGGCGAGAACCTCGCACCCGCCGAGCCCTGGGCCTCCATGGCGAATACCGGCGCCTGGTAAGGACCACCGCCTCGCGCAAGTTTCCGCGCCTAGTCTCCGCACCAGACGAGGGTCGCCCCGGCGGCCCTCTTTGCTTCCACGAGGTGGCAGACGACGGAGACCGAACATGACCCGCATTTCTCATTCTCGCAGACCTGCCCTCGGCGTCGTCGCCATAGTGAGCGGCATGCTGCTCGCCTCCTGCCAGACGAGCGCCGACGAAGTGTCCATGGGGGATGTCGCGACCGCGGACGAGGCCTCTGCCCCGCCGGCTGGAACTAAAACCTTTCGCGATCCCTATGTCGTTGCCGTTTCGGGACAGGTTGCGGACGCGTCCGCCGCTGCCGCGTCCCAAGACGAGACAGATCCACCACACCTGAAGCGCAAGCCCGTGCCGCTCGCGGCGGCCTATACCGACATAGCCGAACCGCCACCGGAAGTATTGGCTCTGCAACAGCAGGCGATTCAAGGACAGAGCGCGGCTGCGCCGCACGCCCCGGCACCCGCAAATCTCGGCGAACTCACCATGCAGCCGACCACCGTCACCCCTGCCAGCAACAGCCTGTTCTCCGCCGGGCAGCGGAACCATGCACCCGTAGGGTCCGAAGCGCCGAGCCAGCAGGTGACGGCCGCCAATTCGGAGGTAGGCGGCAGCCTCGTGCCAAGCGAGATGCCGACGCTCGGCGTGAATGCCGTCCGCAAGAGCCTGTTCAGCCCATCGGCCGAACAGCAGATGCTGATGCAGCAACAGGCGCTTCAGAACCAAGCGCCTGCCACGACCGAGTCGCTGCCTCTGACGGAGCCAGCCACGGTCTCCACAGAGGAGCCGGTGCTGAAAAAGCTCTCCGACCCGCGACCGAAGCGGAAGATGCTGGCCCTTCGGGAATCGGAATCGAACGTGCCGGAGCAGGTGCAACTCACGCCTGACCAGTTGCAGGCCATGGGCGCGGTCGCGGAACCCGATCCGGCGGAACCGCTGCCGGCGGAAGAGCTTGCGGCCAATGCAGAGGCGGGCTCGAAAAAGAAGGGCTGGCTCCCGTCGCTTTCCAACCTGCTCAAGGGTGGCAAGAAGAAGGACGAAACCGTCTCCGCGCCGTAAACCGTCCGGCGACCACTAGGCCAAGTCTCTCCAATCACTGGATTTATTGCAATTCGCGCCAGGGCTCGCCGGCCTTGTCACATTTTTTGCATGAAACTCGAAAATGCCGCTTGCGGTCGGGGAACAGCCTGATTATAAGGGCGCCACGAAGCAGATGCGCCCTTCGTCTATCGGTTAGGACACCAGATTTTCATTCTGGGAAGAGGGGTTCGACTCCCCTAGGGCGTGCCACTTCGTTTCTCTTTCCGCATGGTCATAAGCTGTTCCGGGCTGCGCTTTTCGTCGCTTGTGGCGGTCATTTATTGTGGCCATCTGTCCGGATTTTTTCTCTTGAAAATCGGCAAGTTTCCGCTTGCGGTGATCCGGGCGCCTGACTATAAGGGCGCCACCGAAGCGCACGCGCCCTTCGTCTATCGGTTAGGACACCAGATTTTCATTCTGGGAAGAGGGGTTCGACTCCCCTAGGGCGTGCCACTTCGATCCTCTCAGACATTGCTGAACCTGTGGATCACGGCAAGCCAAGTGCTTGTTTGTATTTGCGATGATGCGTGTCGGAATGCTTGTGGAAAAAACCGGCGCAACGGTCGTAAGACCACTTGCGCTAGCATCAAGTTCCAGCCATAAGGGCGCCACCGAAGCGCA
>UCMW01000020.1 GCA_900473745.1 Hyphomicrobiales bacterium
TCAAACTTACTCTTTGCCATTTTCGGCTCTCCATTTTCTGGTCCCCGTCAGGGGAAATTCACAAATTCAATTGGACGGGCGGGGTATCCCGGTCACTTCTGACCGGAATACTTTGCCTGGATTTCAGCGGCAACGTTCGACGGAACCGGTGCGTAGTGATCGAAGGTCATCGAGTACTGTGCACGGCCCTGCGACATGGAGCGCAGGTTGTCGACGTACTTGAACATGTTGGCGAGCGGTACGTGAGCATTGATCACGATCGCGATGCCGCGCTGTTCCTGGCCCTGGATCTGGCCACGACGCGAGTTCAAGTCACCGATCACGTCACCGACGTAATCTTCCGGCGTTACCACTTCGACCTTCATCATCGGCTCGAGCAACTGTGCGCCGGCCTTCTTGGCAGCTTCACGGAAGCAGGCACGCGATGCGATTTCGAAGGCGAGGACCGAGGAGTCGACGTCGTGGAAAGCACCATCGATGAGGGTGGCCTTGACGCCGAGCATCGGGAAGCCAGCGAGCGGACCCGAAGACAGAACGCTTTCGATGCCCTTCTGAACGCCCGGGATGTATTCCTTCGGAACAGCACCGCCGACGATCTTGGACTCGAACTTGAAGTCTTCGCCATCCGGGTTCGGTTCGAAGACGAGCTTGACGCGCGCGAACTGGCCGGTACCACCGGACTGCTTCTTGTGCGTGTAGTCTTCTTCGTGCGTCTTCGTGATGGTTTCGCGGTAGGCAACCTGCGGAGCACCAACGGTGGCTTCGACCTTGAACTCGCGACGCATGCGGTCGACGAGGATGTCGAGGTGAAGTTCACCCATGCCGGCGATGATGGTCTGGCCGGATTCCTGGTCGGTCTTGACGCGGAAGGACGGGTCTTCGGCAGCGAGGCGATTGAGCGCGAGGCCCATCTTTTCCTGGTCGCCCTTGGACTTCGGCTCGATCGCGATCTGGATGACCGGTTCCGGGAATTCCATGCGCTCGAGGATAACCGGCTTCAGGGGATCGCAGAGCGTATCACCCGTCGTGGTTTCCTTGAGGCCGGCCAGAGCCACGATGTCACCTGCAAAGGCTTCTTCGATGTCTTCACGGCTGTTCGAATGCATCTGAAGCATACGGCCGACGCGCTCGCGCTTGTCCTTGACCGTGTTCAGAACCGACACGCCCTTTTCGAGCTTGCCCGAGTAGATGCGTGCGAAGGTGAGCGAACCGACGAAGGGGTCGTTCATGATCTTGAACGCGAGCATGGCAAGCGGCTCGCTGTCGTCAGCGTGACGCTCGATTTCGGCTTCCGTCTTGAAGTCGATGCCCTTGATCGCCGGGATATCGAGCGGCGACGGCAGGTATTCGACAACGGCGTCGAGGAGCGGCTGAACGCCCTTGTTCTTGAAGGCGGTGCCGCAGAACATCGGGTGGAACTTGACGTCGATGGTGCCGCGGCGAACCAGGGCACGGATCTTGTCGTTGTCCGGCATGATGCCGTTCAGGTAGTCTTCCATCGCCTGTTCGTCGATCTCGACAACGGTCTCGATCAGCTTTTCGCGATACTCGTCAGCCTTGGCCTTCAGGTCGTCCGGGATTTCGACAACGTCCCAGGCAGCGCCGAGGGACTCGTCGCGCCACACGAGGGCGTTCATCTCGATCAGGTCGACAACGCCCTTGAACTCGGTTTCTGCGCCGATCGGGAGCTGCATGACAACAGCGGTGGCGCCGAGACGGGTCTTGATCATCTCCACCGAGCGGTAGAAGTCAGCACCGGTCTTGTCCATCTTGTTGCAGAAGATCATCCGCGGGACGTGGTACTTTTCAGCCTGACGCCAGACGGTTTCGGTCTGCGGCTCAACGCCGGCATTGGCGTCGAGCAGAGCGACTGCACCGTCGAGAACGCGCAGCGAACGCTCGACTTCAATGGTGAAGTCGACGTGGCCGGGGGTGTCGATGATGTTGAAGCGGCGCATCTTGCCGTCGCGACCCTTCCAGAAGGTCGTGGTGGCAGCAGACGTGATCGTGATGCCACGCTCCTGCTCCTGCTCCATCCAGTCCATGGTGGCAGCGCCGTCATGGACTTCGCCGATCTTATGAGACTTACCGGTGTAGTAAAGGATGCGTTCGGTGGTCGTGGTCTTGCCGGCGTCGATGTGCGCCATGATACCGAAGTTGCGGTAGTCTTCGATTTTATATTCGCGAGCCATAATGGACTGCCTTTCGATATTTAATCGGTGGATTACCAGCGGTAATGCGAGAAGGCGCGGTTTGCATCGGCCATCTTGTGGGTGTCTTCGCGCTTCTTGACGGCGCTACCGCGGTTGTTTGCTGCGTCGAGCAACTCGCCGGAGAGGCGGTCAACCATAGTCGTCTCGTTGCGCTTGCGGGCAGCCGTGATCAACCAGCGGATCGCGAGAGCCTGGCGGCGCTCCGGACGAACGTCGACCGGGACCTGATAGGTCGCACCGCCGACGCGGCGCGAACGAACTTCAACATGCGGCGCGACGTTGTCGAGCGCCTGATGGAAGATGGCAATCGGTTCCTGCTTGGACTTGTTCTGAACGACGTCGAAGGCACCGTAGACGATGCTTTCAGCAACCGACTTCTTGCCGTGAAGCATGATGGCGTTCATGAACTTGGTGACGACGAGATCGCCGAACTTCGGGTCCGGATTGATTTCGCGCTTTTCTGCACTGTGGCGACGGGACATACTATTTGTCTCTCAACGGTTGGGACGCTTTAGAACGCGGAGGACCTCGCGCAGCGCCTGTATTTGATCAATGAAGAGCCGAAGCTTACTTCGGACGCTTCGCACCGTACTTCGAACGGCGCTGCTTGCGGTTCTTGACGCCCTGGGTGTCGAGAACGCCGCGGATGATGTGGTAACGAACGCCCGGCAAGTCCTTTACGCGGCCGCCACGGATCATGACGACAGAGTGTTCCTGCAGGTTGTGACCTTCACCCGGAATGTAGCCGATGACTTCGAAGCCATTGGTCAGGCGGATCTTGGCGACCTTACGGAGAGCCGAGTTCGGCTTCTTCGGGGTCGTGGTGTAAACGCGGGTGCAAACGCCGCGCTTCTGCGGGTTTTCCTGCAGAGCAGGAACCTTATTGCGCTTTACCTGTGCCTGACGCGGCTTGCGGATCAGCTGGTTTACGGTAGGCATATACCCATCCCTTGCAAAATCTAGTCTCGAGCCCTTCCGGACCCTTGTGGTTTGCCGTTTCCGGCGGCGGCCGCACAGATTTCTTCATGCGCAAAATGTGGCCCGACCCGATTTCGCGGATGGACCACAAAAGACAGAGGACGCACTGCAAGAGTGCGTCGTGCGAGCAGCATTTTTGTCGTCAACGTGCGTTTGGAGACCTGTTTGAGACGAACTTCAGGACGCGTCGTCCCGAAAAACCCGGTCTCACATGGGCTCCGATGGCCGGGGTACTACTGTTTTCCCCCCTTAACGTCAAGTCACATCTCGCAATTAATGCCCTCAGAGCCCTGCCCGGGCGGGAGTCTCGGCGTTTCGACACGGGAAAATCGCCGAGGTAAGACGATTTGGCTTGGCTTGCGTCGGGAAACTTCTAGATAGGTAGAGGAAGAGCGTCAACCGCCCTGCCCGCTGGTCGAATCGGCCAAGGCCAAAGAATCGATCCGCCACAACAGGAAGACCAGGCGCCATGATCACCAGTCCCGACAATGACAACAACCGCGACGAACCGATGGTTTTCATCGTGATCGCCAAGGCCTACGAGACCGAGGGCGGGCAGCCGATCGATCTGCATGTCATGCTGACGGCCCCGGACGACGACAGCGCAGTGCGGCTGACACTCAACGCACTGTCAGAGGAAGGCTTCCTGGAAGCTGATCTCGACCAGATCGGGATGATCACTGGCGCGCCAGACGAAGAGCCACATGCATCCGCCTATCAGGGTGCGCTGGAAGGTGAAGTGGCGATCATCCGCTTCAACTGAGGCCCACCTACAGAGCTTTCGAACCAAAGGCCGCTCCCCGTCTGGGCGGCCTTTTTCGTTGTGCACTCCACGGCCGGCAGTCGTGGTCTCGACTGCGAGTTCCAGCTTCCCGCCACATGCCCCGACCATCACCGATCCCAAGGCGAAAAAAGGCCGCCCGGATTCCTCCGGGCGGCCTTTCTGATCGTGTCGAACCTTGGCGCCGATTACTCGGCGGCCGGAGCGCTTTCGCCGGCGAGGTTCTGCAGCATCGGGGTCGCAACGTCTGCGCCCGTGCCCTTCTTGCGTTCCTCGAGGATGAGGTCGTCGCGAGACGTGGCGATGCGGCGGATCTGCGTCATGGTACCACCGGTACCGGCCGGGATGAGACGGCCGACGATGACGTTTTCCTTCAGGCCCTGCAGCGTGTCGGTCTTGCCGGCGATGGCAGCTTCCGTGAGAACCTTGGTGGTTTCCTGGAAGGATGCGGCCGAGATGAACGACGGCGTCTGCAGCGAAGCCTTGGTGATGCCGAGAAGGACCGGATCGCCGTATGCCGGCTTCTTGCCCTCTTCGACCAGGCGGTCGTTGTTGTCATCGAGCTCGATGCGGTCGACATTGTCACCAACGATGTAGTGGCTGTCGCCCGAATCCGTGATCTCGACCTTCTGCAGCATCTGGCGAACGATTACCTCGATGTGCTTGTCGTTGATCACAACGCCCTGCAGACGGTAGACTTCCTGGATTTCGTTGACCAGGTACGAGGCAAGTGCCTCGACGCCCTTGATCGCCAGGATGTCGTGCGGAGCCGGGTTACCGTCGAGGATGTAGTCACCCTTTTCGATGTAGTCGCCTTCCTGAAGGTGGAAGGGCTTGCCCTTCGGGATCAGGTATTCGACAGGCTCGACACCGTCTTCCGCCGGCTCGATGATGACGCGACGCTTGTTCTTGTAGTCGCGGCCCAGGCGGATCGTACCATCGATCTCAGCGATGATGGCATGGTCCTTCGGACGACGAGCTTCGAACAGTTCGGCAACGCGCGGCAGACCACCGGTGATGTCCTTGGTCTTGGCGCTTTCCAGCGGCGAACGTGCAAGCACGTCACCCTGAGAGACCTTCTGACCAGGCTCGACCGACAGGATGGCCTCGACGGACAGGTGGAAGCGGGCTTCGCCACCACGAGCTACCTTCAAGACGTTGCCTGCAGCATCCTTGATGACGATCGCCGGCTTGAGGTCCGAACCACGCGGGGTCGAACGCCAGTCGATGACCTGACGCTTGGTGATGCCGGTGGATTCGTCGGTGGCTTCGAGCACGGAGAGACCGTCGACGACGTCCTCGAAATGCACGATACCTTCGACTTCCGTCATCATCGGGCGTGTGTACGGATCCCACTCGGCCAAACGCTGGCCGCGCTTCACCTTGTCGCCATCGTCGACGAAGACCTTCGAACCGTAGGCCACACGCTGCGAGGAGCGCTCGACACCACGTTCGTCGAGGATCATCACGGCCATGCTGCGGCCCATGGCGATCAGGGTGCCATCGGAATTGCGCAGCATGTTGCGGTTCTTGATCTGAACCGTGCCTTCGTACGAGGCTTCCAGGAACGACTGGTCGACCACGGTCGCGGTACCGCCCAAGTGGAAGGTACGCATGGTCAGCTGGGTACCCGGCTCGCCGATCGACTGAGCCGCGATGACGCCGACGGCCTCACCCATGTTGACCGGCGTACCACGGGCCAGGTCTCGGCCGTAGCAGATCGAGCACACGCCCGTCTGAACTTCGCAGGTCAGTGCGGAGCGGATACGGATCGACTGGATACCAGCCTTCTCGATTTCCACGACAGCCGGCTCGAGGATCATCTGACCGGCATCGACGATGCGCTCACCCGTGATCGGATGATCGATATCATCAAGGGCCGTACGACCGAGGACGCGGGCACCAATGGAGGCCACGACCTGACCGGCATCGACGATCGCCGTCATGGTGAGGCCCTTGTCAGTGCCGCAATCCACGAGGTTGACGATGCAATCCTGCGCCACGTCGACGAGACGACGGGTCAGGTAGCCGGAGTTCGCGGTCTTCAGAGCGGTGTCTGCGAGACCCTTACGGGCACCGTGGGTCGAGTTGAAGTACTCGTTAACGGTCAGACCTTCCTTGAAGTTCGAGATGATCGGCGTTTCGATGATTTCACCCGACGGCTTGGCCATGAGGCCGCGCATGCCGCCCAGCTGGCGCATCTGGTTCGGTGAACCACGGGCACCCGAATGCGACATCATGTAGATGGCGTTCATCTGCTTCTGGCGACCCGTTTCCGGATCGAACTCGACAGCCTTAATGCGGGCCATCATGTCCTCGGCGACCTTTTCGGTAGCCTTGCCCCAGGCGTCGACGACCTTGTTGTACTTTTCGCCCTGGGTGATCAGGCCGTCATTGTACTGCTGCTCGTATTCCTTGACCAGCGTTTCGGTATCGCCAACGATCTTCGCCTTGGTTTCCGGGATGATCATGTCGTCCTTGCCGAACGAAATGCCAGCCTTGCAGGCGTGGGTGAAGCCGAGCTGCATGATACGGTCGCAGAAGATGACCGTGTCCTTCTGGCCGCAATGGCGATAGACCGTGTCGATCATCTTGGAGATGTTCTTCTTGGTCAGTTCCTGGTTGCAGATGTCGAAGGGCACGTTGACGTTCTTCGGCAGAAGTTCACCAACAATCATGCGACCTGGGGTCGTTTCATAGATCTTCGAAACCGGCTTGCCGTTTTCGTCGACCGTCTTGAAGCGGCCACGGATCTTGGCGTGCAGTGTGACGACCTTGTTTTCCAGCGCATGGTGCAGTTCGCCCATGTCGGAGAAAGCCATGCCTTCGCCCGGCTCGTTCTGGTTCTGGATCGACAGATAGTACAGGCCGAGAACCATGTCCTGCGACGGAACGATGATCGGTGCACCGTTGGCCGGGTGCAGGATATTGTTCGTCGACATCATCAGGACGCGGGCTTCGAGCTGGGCTTCGAGCGACAGCGGCACGTGAACGGCCATCTGGTCGCCGTCGAAGTCGGCGTTGAAGGCCGTGCAGACGAGCGGATGCAGCTGGATGGCCTTGCCTTCAACCAGGATCGGTTCGAAGGCCTGGATGCCCAGGCGGTGCAGCGTCGGTGCGCGGTTCAGGAGAACCGGATGCTCGCGGATGACCTCGTCGAGGATATCCCAGACTTCCGGCTTTTCCTTTTCAACCAGCTTCTTGGCCTGCTTGACGGTCGAGGAGTAACCCTTGGCGTCGAGGCGGGCGTAGATGAACGGCTTGAACAGTTCGAGCGCCATCTTCTTCGGCAGGCCGCACTGGTGCAGCTTCAGTTCCGGACCGGTCACGATGACCGAACGACCGGAATAGTCGACGCGCTTGCCGAGAAGGTTCTGGCGGAAGCGGCCCTGCTTGCCCTTGAGCATGTCGGAGAGCGACTTCAGCGGGCGCTTGTTGGCACCGGTGATGACGCGGCCACGACGGCCGTTGTCGAACAGCGCGTCCACAGATTCCTGCAGCATGCGCTTTTCGTTGCGGATGATGATGCCCGGAGCGCGCAGTTCGATCAGGCGCTTCAGACGGTTGTTACGGTTGATGACGCGACGATAGAGATCGTTCAGGTCAGAGGTCGCAAAACGGCCGCCATCGAGCGGAACCAGCGGACGCAGGTCCGGCGGGATGACCGGAACGACCTTCATGATCATCCATTCCGGGCGGTTGCCGGATTCCATGAAGTTCTCGACGATCTTCAAGCGCTTCATCAGCTTCTTCTGCTTGAGTTCCGACGTGGTGTCGGCAAGCTCGGAGCGCAGATCGCCAGCGATCCTTTCGAGGTTCATCGAGGCCAGCATTTCATAGATGGCTTCGGCACCGATCATGGCGGTGAACTGATCTTCGCCGAACTCGTCGACGGCGATCATGTACTCTTCTTCAGAGAGCAGCTGGTTTTCCTTGAGCGAGGTCAGGCCCGGCTCAGTCACGATGTAGTTCTCGAAGTAGAGAACGCGCTCGACATCCTTCAGCGTCATGTCGAGCAGGGTCGAGATACGCGACGGCAGGGACTTCAGGAACCAGATATGGGCAACCGGCGCTGCGAGCTCGATATGGCCCATGCGCTCGCGGCGAACGCGCGACAGCGTGACTTCGACGCCGCACTTTTCGCAGATGATGCCCTTGTACTTCATGCGCTTGTACTTGCCGCACAGGCATTCGTAGTCCTTGATCGGTCCAAAGATACGCGCGCAGAACAGGCCGTCACGCTCGGGCTTGAACGTGCGGTAGTTGATGGTTTCCGGCTTCTTGATCTCGCCGTAGGACCACGACAGGATCTTTTCCGGGCTCGCGATCGAGATCCGGATGGAATCGAAGTGCTGAGCCGGCACTGTCGGGTTGAAAAGGTTCATGACCTCTTGGTTCATGCCTGTCTCCTTGATGGGGCTAGAAAGCCCTCGATTGGGTCGCGGTGGCAGCAAATTCCCGGGATGCTGTGCCGGACCCTGAAATGACAATAACCGCGAAATGCGGCGAAACTCCCCTTCCCGTCCCGATATTGGCCTTCGGGGCGATCAGGGAATGGCGTGCGCGGCCAAAGCCTCGCACGCCTTTGTCAAACCGTTATTCGGCGGCGTCCGGCAGCTGACCGTCTTCCGGCAGGAGCTTGGAGTTCTCGAGTTCGACGGAAAGGCCCAGAGAGCGCATTTCCTTGACGAGAACGTTGAAGCTTTCCGGAATACCGGCCTCGAAGGTGTCGTCACCACGGACGATCGCTTCATAGACCTTGGTACGGCCGGCCACGTCATCCGACTTCACCGTCAGCATTTCCTGCAGGGTGTAGGCGGCGCCGTAAGCTTCCAGAGCCCAGACTTCCATTTCCCCGAAGCGCTGACCGCCGAACTGCGCCTTACCACCGAGCGGCTGCTGGGTGACGAGCGAGTAAGGACCGATCGAACGCGCATGGATCTTGTCGTCGACCAGGTGGTTCAGCTTGATCATGTACATGTAGCCAACGGTGACCTGACGGTCGAAGGCTTCACCGGTACGACCATCGTACAGAACCGACTGACCCGACGGGTTGAGACCCGCACGCGTGAGCATCGCGGAGACGTCGCTTTCATGCGCACCGTCGAAGACCGGCGTGGCGATGGACACGCCGCGCTTGGCTTCTTCGGCGAGCTTTACCAGCGCGTCGTCGTCGAAGTGCTTCACTTCGTCATGGGCTTCGGACTCGTAGATCTCCGTCAGTTCCTTGCGCAGATCCGTGATGTCGAGGTGCTTGCGATAGTCCTCGAGCATCTGGCCGATCTTCTTGCCCATGCCGGCGCAAGCCCAGGCAAGGTGGGTTTCGAGGATCTGACCGACGTTCATGCGCGAGGGCACGCCGAGCGGGTTCAGAACGATGTCGACATGCGTGCCGTCTTCGAGGAACGGCATGTCCTCGACCGGAACGATGCGCGACACGACGCCCTTGTTGCCGTGACGGCCGGCCATCTTGTCGCCCGGCTGGATCTTGCGCTTCACAGCGACGAAGACCTTGACCATCTTCATGACGCCCGGGGGCATTTCATCGCCGCGCTGGACCTTTTCGACCTTGTCCATGAAGCGCTGTTCAAGGCGCGACTTGGATTCGTCGTACTGGCCGCGGAGCGCTTCGAGTTCGCCCTGCACCTTTTCGTCCTCGACTGCAAACATCCACCACTGCGAGCGGGGATATTCGGAGACGACGGCATTGGTGAGTTCGACGCCCTTCTTGAAGCCCTTCGGGCCCGCAATCGAGACCTGGCCACGCAGCATGTCGATCAGACGGCCGTAGACGTTACGGTCGAGGATCGCCTGCTCGTCGTCACGGTCCTTGGCGAGGCGTTCGATTTCCTCGCGCTCGATCGCCATCGCACGTTCGTCCTTCTCAACGCCGTGGCGATTGAAGACGCGAACTTCGACGACGGTACCGAACGTGCCCGGAGGCATGCGCATGGATGTGTCGCGAACGTCGGAAGCTTTTTCACCGAAGATGGCGCGCAGAAGCTTTTCTTCCGGCGTCATCGGGCTTTCGCCCTTCGGGGTGATCTTGCCGACCAGGATGTCGCCAGGAGCAACTTCCGCACCGATGTAGACGATACCTGCTTCGTCGAGGTTCTTCAGCGCTTCTTCCGAAACGTTCGGAATGTCGCGCGTGATTTCTTCCGGACCAAGCTTGGTGTCGCGGGCCATGACTTCGAATTCCTCGATGTGGATCGAGGTGAAGACGTCTTCCGAGACAATACGCTCCGACATGAGGATCGAGTCCTCATAGTTGTAGCCGTTCCAGGGCATGAACGCGACGAGCGCGTTGCGGCCGAGAGCCAGATCGCCGAGGTCGGTCGACGGACCGTCCGCGATGATGTCGCCCTTGTTCAGGATGTCACCGACGGTGACCAGCGGACGCTGGTTGACGCAGGTGTTCTGGTTCGAACGCTGGAACTTCTGCAGGCGGTAGATATCGACGCCGGACTTGCCCGGATCGAGATCTTCGGTGGCGCGAATAACGATACGGGTCGCGTCGACCTGGTCGACCACGCCGCCGCGACGGGCACCGATGGCAGCACCGGAGTCACGGGCCACGATCGGCTCCATGCCGGTTCCGACGAACGGGGCTTCGGCACGCAGAAGCGGCACGGCCTGACGCTGCATGTTCGAACCCATGAGGGCGCGGTTGGCGTCGTCGTTTTCGAGGAACGGAATGAGAGCGGCCGCAACCGAAACCAGCTGCTTCGGCGAAACGTCCATCAGGTTGATGGTGTCGCGCGGGGACAGCATGACTTCGCCAGCGTGACGGCAGACGACGAACTCTTCGACGAACTGGCCATCGGCCGTCAGCTCGGAGTTGGCCTGGGCCACGTAGTACTTGGCTTCTTCCATCGCCGAGAGATAGACGACGTCCATCGTCACCTTACCGTCGATGATCTTGCGGTACGGGCTTTCGATGAAGCCGTACTTGTTGACCCGTGCGAAGGTGGCGAGCGAGTTGATCAGACCGATGTTCGGGCCTTCCGGCGTCTCGATCGGGCAAATACGGCCGTAGTGGGTCGGGTGAACGTCGCGGACTTCGAAGCCCGCACGCTCGCGGGTCAGACCACCCGGTCCAAGAGCCGAGAGACGGCGCTTGTGGGTGATTTCCGAAAGCGGGTTCACCTGGTCCATGAACTGCGACAGCTGCGAGGAGCCGAAGAATTCGCGGACGGCAGCAGCTGCCGGCTTGGCGTTGATCAGGTCCTGCGGCATGACGGTGTCGATTTCGATCGACGACATGCGTTCCTTGATCGCACGCTCCATGCGGAGCAGGCCGAGACGGTACTGGTTTTCCATCAGTTCGCCGACAGAGCGAACGCGACGGTTGCCGAGGTTGTCGATGTCGTCGATCTCGCCCTTGCCGTCGCGCAGTTCGACCAGCATCTTGACCACGGCCAGAATGTCGTCCTTGCGCAGAACGCGGACGGTATCCGGGCAGTCGAGGTCGAGACGCATGTTCATCTTGACGCGGCCAACGGCCGACAGGTCGTAGCGCTCGCTGTCGAAGAACAGCGAGTTGAACATGGCTTCGGCCGAATCCATGGTCGGCGGCTCACCCGGACGCATGACGCGGTAGATGTCGAACAGAGCGTCCTGACGGTTCTCGTTCTTGTCTGCCGACAGCGTGTTACGGATGTAGGCGCCGACATTGATGTGGTCGATGCCGAGGATCGGGATCTCTTCGAAGCCGGAATCGAGGATCTGCGGAAGCGTCTTCTCGTCGATCTCAGCGCCGGCTTCCATGTAGATTTCGCCGGTCGACATGTTGACCAGGTCTTCGGCAAGGTAGTTGCCGAACAGGTCTTCGTCGGAAGCCTTCAGGAACTTCAGGCCCTTGTCCGACAGTTGACGCAGCAGACGCGGGGTGAGCTTCTTGCCACCTTCGACCACGACTTCGCCGCTGTCGGCGTCAACCAGGTCGGTGATCGCCTTGGCGCCCTTCATGGTTTCCGGGTTGAACGGGAAACGCCAGCCCTTGCCGTCACGTTCGTAGACGGACTTCGAGTAGAAGGTCGACAGGATTTCTTCGCCGTCCATGCCGAGCGCCATCAGCAGCGAGGTCACGGGGATCTTGCGGCGACGATCGATACGGGCGTGCACGATGTCCTTGGCGTCGAACTCGATATCGAGCCAGGAACCGCGATAGGGGATGACGCGGGCGGCAAACAAAAGCTTGCCAGACGAGTGGCTCTTGCCCTTGTCGTGGTCGAAGAACACGCCCGGCGAACGGTGCATCTGCGAGACGATGACGCGCTCGGTACCGTTGACGATGAAGGTACCGTTGTTGGTCATCAGGGGCATGTCGCCCATGTAGACGGACTGTTCCTTGATGTCCTTGATAGAGCGAGCGCCCGTATCCTCGTCAATATCGAACACGATCAGACGCAGGGTGACCTTCAGCGGTGCGGCATAGGTCAGGTCGCGCTGACGGCATTCGTCGACGTCGAACTTCGGCTGTTCAAATTCGTAGGACACGAATTCCAGCATCGATGCACCGGAAAAGTCGGTGATCGGGAATACGGACTTGAAAACGGCATTCAGCCCCTCGTCGGGACGGCCGCCCTGCGGCTCGTCGACCATGAGGAACTGGTCATAGGATGCCTTCTGAACCTCGATGAGGTTCGGCATTTCTGCGACTTCTGGAATTTTTCCGAAAAACTTGCGTACGCGCCTGCGACCGTTAAAGGTAAGGGTCTGAGCCATCGTCGCTCCTTGTCAGTTTGCACCCGGGCCTGCAACAGACGGTGACCGCTGGCCAGGCGGCTCCGTCAATCAATGGATCACTCAATCTCGTCTCGAGATCCGGACGGCCGGCCGGTTTGCCGGGCGCGCGGGTCAAGACCATCCTCTTGAGAACCCATTACCCAGGGACCGTTTTCATACGGTCCCTGGGTAATGTGTCCGGAGGAAACCGGCGGGAAAAGGAAACCTTCTCCCGCCGCATTCCGATATTACTTAACGTCGACCTTGGCGCCGGCGTCTTCAAGCTTCTTCTTGAGGTCAGCGGCTTCAGCCTTGGAAACGGCTTCCTTGACAGCCTTCGGAGCGCCTTCGACGAGGTCCTTGGCTTCCTTGAGGCCGAGACCGGTGATGGCGCGGACTTCCTTGATGACGTTGATCTTGTTTGCGCCGGCATCCGTGAGGATGACGTCAAACTCGGTCTTTTCTTCTTCAGCAGCAGCCGGAGCAGCGCCGCCAGCAGCAGCAACGGCTACCGGTGCAGCAGCAGATACGCCCCACTTTTCTTCGAGCAGCTTGGAAAGCTCAGCAGCTTCCAGAACGGTCAGAGCCGAGAGGTCTTCAACGATCTTTGCGAGATCAGCCATGATAGTACTTCCTTATAGATGTTCGGTTCGAAACGAACGATTAGGGTTTGAACAGCGAAAAACCGCCTTACGCGGCTTCGTCCTTCTTTGCATAGGCCGCAAACACGCGAGCAAGCTGAGCTGCCGGTGCTGCCACAACGCCTGCGATGCGGGTAGCCGGGGTCTGAATCATGCCCAGCAGCTTTGCACGCAGTTCGTCCAACGACGGCAGGGTCGCAAGCGACTTGACTGCATCGGGGGACAAGGTGGTTGTTCCCATGGCGCCGCCCAGTACAACGATCTTGTCGTTGGTCTTGGCGAAATCCATGACGACCTTCGGAGCCACAATCGGATCAGTGCTGAATGCAATCAGCGTCTGGCCCTTGAAGAGATCGGTGATCCCTTCGGCTTCCGTGCCCTGAAGAGCGATCTTGGCCAGGCGGTTCTTCGCGACTTTGACGGTGCCGCCAGCAGCGCGCATCTTCGAACGAAAATCGTTCATCTGCGCAACCGTGACACCAGCATAGTGGGCCACAACAACCGAACCGGAAGCCTTGAAGACTTCGTTCAGTTCTGTGACGAATTCGCGTTTTTCCGCTCTTTCCACTGTCTGTCTCCAGTTGATGGGACCGCAATCCTGCAGGCCCCACCGGGTTTGCCTTTGCCTCAGGGGATCCATTTCGAGATCCCAAGCGACGCTTGAGGATCCTGTCCCCTCAGGCTGGAAATGTTTCCAACCAAAAGGCGAATAAGGCTCGAACCGAACTTCAAGACGTCATCAGACGTTCAAATACCGGATCTCACCCGTCTCATGCAGGCAGATATTAAGGCCCTAGAGCCGCCCACAATCTCGGACAGGAGTGTCTGGTCCGAAAACCAGACATTTCCGGCCCCGAAAGGCCGGAAACTGTTTGGACCGGAGCACACGGCTCCGGCCGAATTCGAATTAGGCCGTAACCGTCGAAGGCTCGACGCGCACGCCCGGACCCATGGTCGAGGACAGTGCAACGCGCTTCAGGTAGTTGCCCTTGGCGCCAGCCGGCTTCGCCTTGATGACGGCGTCGGCAAAGGCCTTGATGTTTTCTTCCAGAGCCTTGGCGTCGAAGGATGCCTTGCCGATACCGGCATGGATGATACCAGCCTTCTCGACGCGGAACTCGACGGCACCGCCCTTGGATGCCTTGACGGCACCGGCAACGTCCATGGTGACCGTGCCGACCTTCGGGTTCGGCATCATGCCACGCGGGCCGAGTACCTTACCGAGGCGACCGACGAGCGGCATCATGTCCGGGGTGGCAATGCAACGATCGAAGTCGATCTTGCCGCCCTGGACGATTTCCAGCAGGTCTTCAGCGCCGACGATGTCAGCACCTGCAGCCTTGGCTTCGTCAGCCTTGGCGCCACGTGCGAAGACAGCGACGCGAACGTCACGGCCCGTACCGTTCGGCAGGTTGACCACGCCGCGGACCATCTGGTCTGCGTGACGCGGATCGACGCCGAGGTTCATGGCGATTTCGACGGTTTCGTCAAACTTTGCGGTGGCCCGCTCCTTGACCAGCGAGATTGCATCCGAAAGGGCAATCAGCTTGGTGGGATCGATGCCTTCGCGGCTCTTCTGGATACGCTTTGCAAGCTTGGCCATGATCAACCTACCACTTCCAGGCCCATGGAGCGGGCAGAGCCCTCAACCATCAGCATTGCGCCATCGATGTCGGCGGCGTTCAGATCCTTCATCTTGCCCTCGGCAATTGCGCGGACCTGCGCCTTGGTGATCGTACCGACCTTCGCACCCTTGCCCGGGGTCTTCGAGCCAGAGGTGATCTTTGCTTCCTTCTTCAGCCAGTAGGTGACCGGCGGCTGCTTCATTGCGAAGGTGAAGGACTTGTCCTGGTAATAGGTGATGACGACCGGGATCGGCATACCCTTTTCCATTTCCTGCGTAGCGGCATTGAACGCCTTGCAGAATTCCATGATGTTGATGCCACGCTGACCAAGAGCCGGGCCGATCGGCGGGGACGGGTTAGCCGATCCTGCCTTGACCTGGAGCTTGAGCTGGCCTGCAATTTTCTTAGCCATTACTCTCTGCCTTTCATTTCAGACCGGTTGCCCGATCCATTATGCCAGCGTCAACTGGCGGCTGCGGTTGCGTGGTACGTCTGGTCGGTCCGGCTTAGAGACCGCCATCCTCCCACGCGGGTCGGGGAGTTGCCTCCCCTCGTGCAATCAGACCTTTTCGACCTGACTGTATTCGAGTTCGACGGGGGTCGCGCGACCGAAGATCGAGACTTCGACCTTGAGGCGCGAGCGCTCTTCGTCCACATCCTGAACGATGCCGTTGAAAGAGGCGAAAGGACCGTCGGAGACGCGAACCTGTTCGCCGATCTCGAAGGATACGGAAGACTTCGGACGCTCGACGCCCTCCTGAACCTGGCCCAGGATGCGTTCCGCCTCGAAATCCGGGATCGGAACCGGCTTGTTGTCGGAACCGAGGAAGCCCGTGACCTTCGGGGTATTCTTGATCAGGTGGTAAGCTTCGTCCGTCAGGTTCGCCCGCACCAGCACATAGCCGGGGAAGAACTTGCGCTCGCTGTCCACCTTGCGACCGCGACGGATCTCGACGACCTTTTCTGTCGGAACGAGGATCTTTTCGAAGAGATGCTCAAGACCCTTCTGCCGGGCCTTGTGTTCGATGTCTTCCGCGACCTTCTTTTCAAAATTCGAATACGCGTGGACGATGTACCAACGTGCCGCCATGTTCGTCTCCGCCCGATTAATTGCCAACGCTCAGCACAAGGCCGAGCAACCAGCTGATCAGCTGGTCAGCGCCGAAGAAAAACAGCGCAGCGAAAAACACCATCGCCAGGACCATGAGCGTCGAAATCATGGTCTCGCGGCGCGACGGCCACGTTACCTTGTTCGTCTCGGAGCGTACCTGCTGCAGAAACGCGAATGGATTACCCTTGGATGCCATTTAATGCCCACGCATTTACGGCGCGTAAAGCCGACCTTCGTCAGCCCCACGCACCGCGTGTCTGTTTAAACCCTACATAGAGAGCGAAACCCCTTTTCACAAGAGGAAATCGTCTCCAGCACTCTTTCGGCTTTGCCACATCCTGTTGCGCGTCGCAGCCCTAAAGCGCGCCGTGCGGCTTGGCAGGGGCAGCCGGGCTTGAACCGACGACCTGCGGTTTTGGAGACCGCCGCTCTACCAACTGAGCTATACCCCTAAGCCTTACTTCGGACCGAAACGCTCCCGTCCGAGGCATGGAGCACCCTTTAAGGCGGGCGCGCCGGATTGGCAAGTGTCTTTTTTCTGCTTTTCCCCAAAGCCGCCAATGGCATCGCTTACCACTTGCGCTCGAAGCGCGCATCGATGCGGGCGGCCGGCTCATGGGCGAGATCGGACAGGATCGCCTGCAGGCTGACACCAAGGGGCAGACGCTTCTCCAGCGCCAGTTCCGCCTGGAACGGCGCCTTGTTGTCTATGACGACTCCACCGGTAAACATGGCGTTGATCTCGGTAAAGGCCAGCCGGATATCCTGCCGGGCGACTAAGGCGTTCTCCCCATCGGTGCGCCGGCCGGCCTCGATCGCACGATGGAGGGAGAGGGTCGCCGGCCCCTCTACTACGAGGGCGCGCGATTGCCGGAGGGCCGCCAGGGCCGCGCCGCTTGCGGGATCAATGGCAAATTCGAGCGAACTGGGGGCGACCTCGCTCATGCCGACATCGACTTCACCCCAAAGCCGCAGCGGCGGACGAACCGTTCCCGAATCGGTCCGGGTGGAAACGCGCAATGTCGATTCGGTGCCGAATCGCGGGCGGCCGGGCAAATCGAGTGCGAAGCCACTGCGAATCGCCATGTTGCTCGCCGAGCCGGAAGCGCTCCAGAGGACCGGCCCCTCCCCTGCAAATGCTTCAGCCGGACTGAGGGCGAGCGCGCTCAACAGGCAGATGCTCAAGGCTGCGGCAGGTGATATCTGGGCCATCTGTTGCGGGTCCGGTGCAAGGACGCAGATCTGCGCCACGCCTGAGAAATCAACATGGTTGCAAGCGTAACTTGATTGCGGCGGATACAGAAGCGCGGCCAATGCATGGGAGCCATGCAGACGGTCCATCAGGACTTTCCCGGCAGGAGGACGCCGAACGCGGCGATTGCCTGGCGCTTGTCAGAGCCTCTGCTTTACCGGATACTCCCGTCAGGCTCCCGCGGAGGACAGACATGATCCGTATCAGCAATGCCGCCCTGCCCGGCTCGGAATTCGACGACAGCGACCTCACAGAATCCCGCTTTACCGACGTATCGCTAAAGGAGGCTGTGTTCAGCAATGTCGATCTCGGACGATGTCTGATCACCGACGCCAATGCCGACCAGATGGTCATCCGCAACGTGGCGATGAATGCGGTGGTCCTGGAGAATGTCGTCATGCATACCGCCAGCGTCACCCATGTCGACCTCAACGGCAGCACGATCCGCTTCGCAAGCCTTGCGGACACATCAATCGCCGAATGCGACATCACCGGCATGACGATCAATGGCTATCTGGTCACGGATCTCCTGCGGCTGGCCGAAGAGCAGTTTCTCGAGCGGGCGTGACAGGGTTTCCTAAGGGCGCGCCCAATCCGTCCATTTCTCCCGCACAATAGAAAGAGGCCCCGCTGTCGCCAGCGGGGCCTCCCATTTTCTCCCTTTGGGAAAACTTACCTAGTCGATTACTCGACGATCGAAGCGACGATGCCGGCGCCGCATTTGGATCGCGCTTCCGCGCCATCCAAACACTTTAAGTAGCGTCGGCAGCTTTCGTCACCGTCGTTGATCGTCGATTACTCGACGATCGAAGCGACG
>UCMW01000032.1:0-11250 GCA_900473745.1 Hyphomicrobiales bacterium
ATATGACCGAAGCAGCAGAAATCAGCCGCCTTAAAGTCCTTGCGAAACGTCACGCCCGAGCCACCAGGGTGGCACTACATGAAGCGCTGAACTTCATTGCCATACACCTCGGCTTTGCGAATTGGACACAACTGGTCACCGCCGACAAAAGTGGGTGGATCCCAACCTCCGAGCAGGTGGCGGGCATCGAAGCGGTGGTCGCGAACCACGTTTCACCGGCGGATTTTAAGACTGGAAGTGCCGACGCCAGTGCGCGTCGTTGGGAGTATCTTGAACAAGCAGAACAAGGCCAGATAAGGGGTCACGCCTATCGCCTGCAAGTGGCCCTGGATGACGTCATCATCGCAGGAGACGGCTGGAGCATCACGGTTCCAGAGAACCCAAGTGCGCGCGCCACGGTGCGGACGAGTGCTGAAGCAGACGACCGGTCCCCTGTATTCGATCCGGACTTCCTCGAAGAAGCTCTGAGCCTGGCCAATCATCGGATGGCGCAAGTCCGCGGCAAAATCTCGACCGACTGGCCAAGGAGGTCGACGAAGCCCGATGGAAAGGGTCGATCTCGCCACCCACTGTGGGACCGCGACTCCGACACCTGGTTTTGCTTGCATTGCGATGGGAAGATCACGGGCGTTCAGATCGCGAAAAATCTGTGGCATTGCCCCGCATGTGGCGCTTCCCCAGTCGACATTTTCGACACTGCTTTCTGGTGCGAAGATGAAGGCAAGTCACTCCCGCCGATCGGCGCCGAAGCGAAATCGGACACTAGCAAACCTGAATTCCACGTAGTCGATGACCGTCCGAAACTTGAGTTGAGCGAACGCAACATCGTTCTTCTGATGAGAAGCGCGCTCTTAGATGACGCGACGAACGTAAGCGAACGACTGGGGGCGCTATTGGCCGAAATTACCGTCGATGAAGACAACGACGTGTGGATCTCGCTCGAAGAGGATCTGTGGCCGGATCACAAGGAGCCAACTGAGACAATTAAGGTTGCAGGACAGCTCGGCATCGAAATTGAGTTGGAGACCATGTGGTCGAAGATTCCTTTTCACTGGCCAGCTTTGGGTGAGGAGACCTCAAGTACCACCGTATACCTGCAAATGTTGCTAAAGGCATATGCGCAGCATGCTGCCCCCTCAGACAGCGACGGGTAGTCGTTTCAGGCCAACCTCCTCGATCGGATATCGATCGAGGAGGTTGGTCACGATGCCGTCTTAGACAATGGGTGCATTTTGCCCTTCGAAACGAGGGTGGCTCGCACCCGATTGGAGAATATTCCACCCGAGAATTCGGAAGCTCCACCCGCCGGAGAGACTGCCGGCTTCGGGACTGTTGTAGCTTCTACTCGCTGTTCTGTGTGGTTGAGTTGAGCTACACAGAATCAGCGATAGCGCAGGGCATCCGCAGCCCAAGGGGTATTAGGTGAGCGACGCAAGGTCTCAGATTGCCGCAGAGTCATTTATCCGACGGTGGCAGGATCAAGAAGGTGGGCAAGAACGAGCCAATTATGGCCTGTTTCTGGTAGAGCTGTGCGACCTCCTCGAGGTTCCTCATCCAGATCCCGCGTCTGCTACCACGGAGAATAATGGCTATGTCTTCGAGCGCGTCGTCAGAGAGGTAACTAGAGACGGCAGCAGCTCCTTAAAGCGTATCGACCTCTACAAGAGGGACTGCTTCGTTCTCGAAGCGAAGCAAAGCAGGCTTTCTGGAGAAAAGCAGGTCTCCCAAGGACTGCAATCTTCAGGCATTGAGTCCACACCGCGTGGCCGGAGAGCAAGCGCTAATCGCTCCTGGGACGTCCTGATGATGAACGCCCGCGCTCAAGCCGAAAACTACGTCCGGCTGCTGCCAGCCTCCGATGAGCCGCCGCCTTTCGTGCTGGTCTGCGATGTCGGCCACGCGATTGAGGTCTATGCCAATTTTCGTCGTGACGGGAAGGCCTATGACCAGTTCCCAGATCGCCGCTCGTTCCGCATCTATCTGGAGGAGCTGCGGGACGAAAAGGTGCGTGCCCGGCTAAAAGCCATCTGGACCGATCCTCTCTCACTGGACCCGACGCGCCACGCGGCCAAAGTGACGCGCGAAATCGCGACACGCATTGCCAAAGTTTCCAAGGCGCTGGAGGAGCAGGGGCATCCGACTGAAGAGGTCGCGATGTTCCTAATGCGCACCCTCTTCACAATGTTCGCTGAGGATGTCGAGCTTCTACCGAGGGACAGTTTTAAGGACCTTCTTGCCGACTGTGTTGAGAAGCCGGAAATCTTTCCTGGCATGATGCAGGATCTCTGGAAGGCGATGGATGAAGGAGGTTTCACTGCGACCATCCGGGAGAAGGTGAAAAGATTTAATGGCGAATTCTTCAAGAACCGTCGCGCGCTATCGCTCGCTAAGGAAGAGATCGGAGAACTCGCCGCCGCCGCCCGCTACGACTGGAAAGATGTGGAGCCTGCCATTTTCGGCACCTTTCTCGAACAGGCTCTCGATCCGAACGACCGCCGCAAGCTTGGCGCCCATTACACGCCGCGCGCCTATGTCGAGCGGCTGGTGATTGCCACCGTCATCGACCCCTTGCGCGCCGAGTGGGATGCAACGCGTTCGACTGCCGACCGGCAGAAGGCCGAGGGAAAGGCGGAGGCGGCTATTAAGACAGTGCAAGCCTTCCATAATAGTCTCTGCGATACGAAAGTCCTCGACCCTGCTTGCGGTACTGGCAACTTCCTGTACGTCTCACTTGAGCTGATGAAGAAGCTCGAAGGTGAGGTTCTGGAAGCGCTTGCCAATCTCGGCGGTCAGGAGGGCCTGGCACTCGAAAGCTACACGGTCGACCCGCACCAGTTTTTAGGGCTTGAGGTGAACCCACGCGCCGCCGCCATCGCCGAGCTGGTGCTTTGGATCGGGCATCTGCAATGGCACTTCAAGAACCGCGGCATCGCCCCATCCGAGCCGATCCTCAAGGCATTCCACAACATCGAGAACCGCGACGCGGTGTTGCTCTGGGATGGCTACCCCCTGCCGCAGGTGAAGGACGGCTTCGAGACCTATCCCAATCCGCGCCGGCCCAAATGGCCTGAGGCCGATTACATCGTCGGCAACCCGCCCTTTGTCGGCGGCAAGGATATCCGTGCCCGTATGGGGTCCAGTTATGCCGAGGCGCTGTGGAAGGCGCATAGCCACATGAACGACAGCGCCGATTTCGTCATGTACTGGTGGGATCACTCCGCCGACATTCTGCTCAAACCCAAAACCCGGCTGAAACGCTTCGGCTACGTCACCACCAATTCGATCAGCCAGGTGTTTCAGCGCCGGGTGATGGAGCCCTATCTCAACGCCAAGAAACCGCTCTCGCTCACGATGGCAATTGCCGACCATCCCTGGACCAAGGTTACCCGCGACAGCGCCGCCGTGCGTATCGCCATGACGGTGGCGCAGGCCGGAAAGCTCGATGGCCGGCTGATGGAGGTAACGGCGGAGGAAGGGGTCGAGACCGACAGCCCGGTGATCCTGTTCGAGGAGAAGATCGGGCGGATCAATGCGGATCTGACGGTGGGGGTGGATCTTGCGTCGATTGCAGAGCTTGTTTCGAACAACGGCATTGCTTCGAGAGGAGTCGTTCTTCACGGCTCTGGGTTCCTTGTGTCCCCCCAGCAGGCCTGGAATTTGGGCCTCGGGCGTATTCCGGGCTTGGAGCAGCACATAAAAGCTTATCGGAACGGCCGCGATCTCATGGATCGCTCACGTGGTGTAATGGTGATTGATCTGTTCGGCCTCTCTGCCGATGAGATTCGTCAGCGATTCCCCGACGTCTACCAACACGTAAAATTAGAAGTGAAAGAGAAGATCACCATAAACAAGAAGGGCGAGCAGGAGTTTGTAGGCCGCGATTGGAATAATCGTGAGTACAGAAAGCTGAACTGGTGGCTCTTCGGAGAGAATGTCCCCGAATTACGGAAGGGGCTCGCTAACCTTCCTCGTTACATCGCAACCGTAGAGACTGCCAAGCATCGCGTATTCCAGTTCCTTGACGCCTCGATCCTGGCTGACAACAAGTTGCTGGCCGTAGCCCTCGACAACGCCTTTTTCCTCGGCGTCCTATCTTCGCGCTTCCATGTCCCTTGGGCGATGCGCACTGGTGGCTGGCTCGGCGTCGGCAATGACTCCGTCTACGTCAAATCCCGCTGCTTCGACCCCTTCCCGTTTCCCGATGCCTCCGAGGCCCAGAAGTCTGCCATCGGCCGCATCGCCGAAGAACTCGACGCCCATCGTAAGCGCGTGCTCTCAGACCAACCGCATCTGACGCTGACAGGCCTCTACAATGTGCTGGAACGGCTGAAGGCGGGCGCCAAACCGGACAATCTCGACGCCAAGGAGCGCCGCATCTTCGACGACGGCCTGGTGCTGATTTTGAAAGAACTACACGACAGGCTCGATCTCGACGTGGCGGAGGCCTATGGCTGGCCGGCCGATTTGGCCGAAGAAGAGGTGCTCGCCCGCCTCGTTGCACTGAACAAGGAGCGGGCGAAGGAGGAAAAGCGCGGGCTGGTGCGCTGGCTCAGGCCCGACTATCAGATCCCGCGTTTCGGCTCGGACAAGGAAAAGGCCGAACAGCTGGAGGTCGATCTCGGCGAGGCCATTCTGGAGGCCGTCTCCGGCCCAAAGCCTGCCTTCCCCGCCGACGAACGCGACCAGACGCCTGCCGTTTTGCACCAACTGATCGCAGCCGAAGGCGGCGTCGACGCGCTTACACTTGCGCTGTCCTTCCGCCAAGGACGAAAGTGCTTACCCGCAGTGAATGCTGTTCTCTCGTCCTTGGTCCGGATGGGCCTAGTTTCAACAAGAGAAGGCAAATCGTTCAGTTGGCGTCGCGTAGCGTGATAACTCGGAGACCGGTTCAGTCAGGACATGGCCGCTTCCAGCATGACACTTTTCCAACACCGTTCTCACCAACGCTACCGTGTACAGCTCAGTTTCGGATGCGAAGCACACGTCACAGCTCCGATCTTAGAGCGCTCAAGCAGTACGTCTGAATGCGCGTAGCCGCGCCGCTTCCAACTCGATCTCAGGATTGCTCAACTTAACCGGGTTGTAGTAGCCAAATTAAGAACGTCCGTAGGAGGGGCTTGGCAAACGCGAGACTTCCAGCTATAGGGATCGCGCCAGACGGACCGCCGTCGTCTGCGAAGACTTGATCGCGATGTCGGCGAGCAATCGTAACTATATGTTATGCAGCTCTGCTAATCGCACACACGTTTGGTAGTTTGGAACTAAGTGTCGCGTGCGGTACGGGATGATAAAATGAACCCGATTTTTGCCACTTCGATGCGCGTTCCGCGCCTTTCTGTTGTGAGCCTAAGGATAACGACGGACGCTTCTCGTGGGCCGATATCGGATGCCTCGCGCATGCTCAAATCAGTCGAGGAAAAGACAGTTCTGAACAAGTGACATCTTGATTGACCAGCCTAGTAGGCATGTATACTACCTAGGATAGTCAAGAGGATGTCGCATGGTTACGCCCTCCAACCTACTCCGGAACCTCGCCCGGGGAGGTGGAAAATTCCACAAACACAGGCACGAAATTGTTCGAGAAATTCTCGACCGTCCCAACGCCGCCCAGAGGCCCCTTTCCGACTTTCTGATTGGTAGTTTTTTCACCCTGAACGAAAGCTGGTCGGTCTTTGCTTTCGAGCAGAAGGATTGGAAACTTTGCGAGCGATTGCTAATTGAGTTCGAACCTGCGGTCGAAGCTCGGCTTCTTGAGCTGGTGACAGCATATGCGGCGGCCAATGAAGGTTCTGTAGGACGTCTCTACGATCTTGGTGCGACCATCAGCGAGCGCCTTTTGTGTCGCAATGACGTGATTGTAGATCCGGACAGCGACCTTTTGACTCCGATCGACGCCCAATCGCTTTTCGGGTTACGCCTTGGATGCGCCACCAACCATTCCTCCACCGAGACAATGACGGAGAGCCTGCGAAAGCGGCTCCGTACAGGGTGGGCGCGATCGCGCCTCGTCCACCCGATGGTTTATCATTTTTCCAACACTCCGCCGACTGCTGCGCTAGATAACTTCCTGTCATATGTCGTTACCGGAAAGGAACAGGATTCCGAAAAGCTCGCCCTGAAGCTTATGCTAAGTGACGAGGCTGCCCGAAACACGTCCCTTGCCTTCAGGTGTTTCGTCGGTTTGATGGGCCACCCCTATGATGCTATTGAATTCGTCATTGACCATGTTGAGCATGAGTTCGCCTCCGGCCGAAAACTCCCAGCCCATGTCGCTCTGTTCCTGGATAAGATTGCGCAGATGCAGCCTCGATCAAGGGCGGTTCCGATTGCCGCTACCTTAAGCAATGGCATTCAGTTCATTACGGGAACGAGAACTGAGGGTCTCGCGGCAAGATTCAAACTTTCCATAGCTGAGTTGCAAAGATACGCGGACCTTTGTGATCTAACACCGGTTGACGTTCACTACACCGCTGCAGCGTCGCGACCCTACGACATTCTAACTAATATGAGGACACAAGAGTATCCAGACCCTCTCCAGTTCCAACTGGTGACCGTTGAGCGCGCGGTATGGCATTTCGTCGACGGGGGTCGTCTGATTGGATCTCTCCTTCGCTCCACCTACATGATAGATCGCGCGGCCCAAGAACTTGAGGTGCGGGACAGCTTTCGACTGCTCTATCTGTTGGGCTTCGCCAACCCGTACCTCGTTTCCATGCCCTCAGGTATGACTCTAATACGTCGACTGACTGCATATCGCGCGGACTCTGGTCTAGATAAGGCGATTGAGGACGCTACGCACGAAAGCCTTGCAGAGAAAGTTAGTGTCAGAGACCGCCTTTGGATCAACCAACTACAATGGCGCCTACGGCGACTTGAGGAGCGTGGCTTTATTAGAGAATGGCTTTCCGTCGTACGGTCTCAGACGCGCCTACGGCCGTCTTTCTTGACCGGAATAAACTGGCACTGGGTAGAGGCTGTAATTGCAGCACAGCGCCTTAAACCGTTTCATAGCTTTGATGGCGTCTATCTTTTCATTCACATGGAGCTTGAGACGACATCGGACCCACTGCGATTGCGCTTAACACTCGAGCCCCTAATCAAGGATCTCGATAACCGGGCTGCAGTCGACAAATTCATCGAGGAATTCGGCTCCGCCGCATCAGCTCTAGTCAGGCGTTATCTCACAACGCAAAACCTGATCGCATCTGGAATGGCCCAAAACTATTTAGCAGCATTAGATCAGAGGGTCCGTGCGCTCGAGTCTTGCATACGCAAGTTTGGTTTTGGGCCGTTGCTTACGGAGGACGTGTACGAGGGCGAGGTAAAAGCGCTTACAGCTGAGCTACTTTTAACTGATGTCAACGCAGGCAAGTTCGAAGTGCCTTGGGAGACTTTTCGGAACGACGCGAATCTTCGGCACCAGGATCTCTACCACGCCTTCGAAAGCTTGCGACCCAGGATAACTGAAGGTGCCCCGCTTACGGCGCTCGTAGATACCCCGCTCACGTTTCCGAACGGTCACCATCAGGTTTTTCGTGTCAGAATACAGGACCAACCCCTTTTTGCCCTCCTGATGGCCGTAATATCCGGTTACATGCAGCACCCTGCATTTGGGCTGGAAGTCATACTCTCGGGCCGCTTTCGCCATAACAACCTTATTCAGGAATTATGGAGTGCTTTAGCCGACGTCGTCGAAGCTACTATTCCATCTGTTTCCAGGCAAACTCAGACGTCATTGGTTGAGTTCTACAAGTTTGAAGCAGAAAATTTTATTGATGCTTGGTGCGCTGCACGTATGCAGACACGCCGCACAGAAAAAAAGGACGGGTTGTTTGATATAGTCCCGGACGCCAAGGAGCTCGCTGTGTTACTTGTCGACGCTTGGAAAGCCGATGGGATGCTTGCTATCACGGACGTCGTCATTGAATTTGTTAAAGGTAAGCTACGACATCAAGTGGCGCAGGCTCGGGCGGTGTTTGAGGGGGAGGTCGGCCCTGAGCTGACTGCCATTTTCAATTCAGTAAAAGAGAAACAACTGGCGTCAGGCTCTTATCGCGCAGCAGATGTTACTCTCGTGCATAAAGCGGTCAACGATGCCATGCTTCGGCGGGTAGAGGACCTGACGACATGGTTCGATGGCGTCGATTCCGTCACATCGGGGCCAATAACTCTCGGCCAACTTAGCCTCGCCGCGGAGGCGCTGTTCGATAGCATGATCCCAAACAGAAGCTTGAAGATAACGATGGATGACGCGTCCACACGAGTTTCGTTTGATGCCGGAATGGTCAAAATCGCCTTTGATCTTCTACGTGAAGTGTATTTCAACGCCCTACGTCATGGACAGGGACCTGAAGTCGAGCTGAAGATCTCTAGACTTTCAGGTGAGAGTGAAGCGTATGTCTTTTCGAATGGGGCCGGCTATGGTGGCTCAACGGAAGTCTCAGTGGAAGGACATGTTTATCACAGCCGCAACGAAGCCGTTACGCGAGAAGGAAACTCTGGTCTGGCAAAGATAGCAGCAAGCTCAGCCACATTGGTTGGAAGAGATACAGCCGTGCTTTGTCGCACAAACTCACAGTCATATGAAGTCGTAGTCTCCCTAATGCCCGACGCAAAGGGGGCGCGATGCGCATCCTAGCTATCGAAGACAACGACCCGAAGTGGGCGAGAGTTGAAGCAGTCATCCGTAGCAGCCTTGCCCACGTCGAAATTGTTAGAGCTCGTGATCAACTGGAGGGTGAGCGTCTTGTTGACGCCGGCGGCTGGGATCTGCTCATCCTCGACATGTCCCTGGATATTCGAGCAGGGGGCGCACGCTTTGGTCGGGGGGCGCATGATTACACGGGCGGCCTGAAAATTGCTGGCCGGATGTTTTATCTAGAGCGCGAAATTCCGACCATTATAGTCACGGGATTCGACGCGTTTCCGACTTCTGCGGCAGCGACAGGCGATGATCTAATCTTGGGACTTGAGGACGTCGAAACCAAGGCTCGCGAGTTTCTTCGCGAATATCTGCTAGGGGCAGTACGCTTTGGCTCTATGAGCTGGGAAACAACCTTTTCATCTTTACTAGATAGGGCGAGGAAAAATTGAGAGTCCTAGTCATTCATGATCGCCCGGAGATCGGGCATCAGCTTCAACAGATCGCTCATCAGACGGTGGGCTCAACAACTGAGACTGAAGTTGTTGAGGACGTCTTGTCGGCACGAGACCGTCTTAAGTCCCGTTTTTATGATCTCGTGGTCGTTGATTTAACTCTCCCGATAAAACAAGGAAAAGCCGCTCCTTCGCTCGAGAACACCCAAATTCTTTTGGACGAGATATTCGAGGGCGCGGATGTCCGAACTCCAGCCGATGTTTTGGGAATCAGCAGAGACCCCTCAGTTCTCGAAGGTGTCCGGACCAATATCGGCCAGCACTTGATGGCCTGCCTTGAGGAGGATGCAGCAGGTACCTGGAAAGAAGCCTTCAGAGCAAAGGTTCAGTACCTGATGAGAGCGCGGAATGCTCGCCGTCTGGTAGCAAACTCAAGTCATGATCTAGACGTCGTACTTGTGACCGCCCTGGATAAGGAAGCCCAACCCTACTCCGAATTCCTCGAGCTTTCGCCTTCCGAAGAGTTGAAAGGATCTAAGGATTTCGTCTTCTCCGACAAGTCCGGCAATTTAAGGCGCGGTATTTTGCACTCCATTGGCCAAGCTGGCCAGTCAGCATGCGGATCAGCTACTCAGGCTCTCTTGACGCAGTTCCGGCCGAAGCTCATCATGCTAACTGGCTTTTGCGGAGGGGTTGAGGCCAGGGTGAACTTTGGTGATCTTGTCGCATTCGTAGCAAGCTCGGCTTGGGATTACGGCAAGTGGGAAGAGATGAAAGACGCCAGTGGAGTTTCAACCACCGTGTTTAGGCCTCGGCCCATGGCCCTTAATTGCCCGGAAAACGGTGTTCGCGAGATAGTGAGGAAGTTGATGGCAGGTGGCTTTCAGCCGCAACCAGATGCTCTGTCAGACGTCATCAAGGCCAGCGACGGAAAAATTACTGATTGGAAGCTAAGACTCAGAGGTGCGGGTTCTGGATCCGCTGTTGTAACAAGCGGGCAAACGTTGCAATCAATCATTGATAGGGACGAAGAGATTTGGGCAATCGACATGGAAAGCTACGCTTTTTACCATGCTTGCCGCAACACGCCAGTTCTCGCCCCCGACTTCATCTGCCTGAAGGCCGTAGCAGATCACTGCAATGGTGAGAAAGATAGCAAATTTCACGCTCCGTGCAGTGCGATCTCAGCGCGGTTGGCTCATGAGATCATCACTCATCATTACGATTTTGGGAACTAGCCAAGATCGGCCGCGGTAAAGATGCGCCATGATCAGGTGCGGGCAGATCAAATTACTCCCCAGGCCCGAAACCTCCCCCTGCCCGTCATCTCCCTCAACCCAAGCTCTTGAACGATACGCCGCGCTCCTTGCGGCGTCACCTCGAGCGTCTTCGCCACCATACCGGCAGAAATCAGCGGCCGCGCCATAACCAGCTCGACCAGCTCCGGCAGCCTGGAAGACGTTCGCCGCCCTTCGAGCTTTCGCATCATCATCTGCCGCGCCAGCACCAACCGGTCGTGCTCCTTCAGCCCAGTCTCTGCGGCAATCGTCAGCGCCCTTGATATCGCCAGCAACCGCGTCTCCCGATCACGATGCCGGCGCCGATCGACCGAGACGGCTTTTAGACCAAGATTGACCGCCGCGAGATGACCGCCAGTGGTGACGCCACCCTCGCGAAGGACCGAGGAGGCAAGCAAACGCCCGAGCCAAGGCGCATGCTGCAGGACGGCAATCTCATTCCACGCATCGAGGGCGACGATCGCCTGAAGGACCGGTGGCAGATCCTGGGCGCGAGCCAGCACGGCCTGCCACTCCGCCAGACGCTCGTCCTCATCCCAGTCAAGGTCGTAAACGAATGGATCCTTTTCCTGCGCGTCTTTGACACGGCCCGGCTTTTTCGCCTCTTCGATCGCGGTCTCCGAGCGGGCAATTACCGCATCGATCTCGGCAAACGCGTCAGCCAGACCGTCATTGTCCGAATCTTCGGCCTCCCCTACCCCAACCCTGGTGTCGCTCACCTCAACACTCCGATCCGGCACCCCCTCCCCGTCTACACCCAATGATGCTCCGGCCCACGGCCGGCCGCGGAAGGAGGCGAGGCCTTGATCAGAGAGCGCCCAGGCGGGGGGATGAGCGGCGATGCGGCGTCGGGTTT
>UCMW01000032.1:11315-23852 GCA_900473745.1 Hyphomicrobiales bacterium
ATCGGCCGCAGCAGGCTCTGGACGGGCAATCTGGCGAGATCGTAAGACATTGAATTTATGGTAAATGATTCGTTAAGCGAAAGCTATAGCGGCAATACGGTTCTATACCCCTGATAAATGCGCCCGCGGTGGCTCACCGCCGATAAGTAACCCTTATCAAATTTTAAATATATTCGCCATAAATATGAAAATATTTACTACTATAATAATCCGCAAACTGATCAAGTAAATAGTAAAAGTATATAATTAATGAGCGATATCACAAGCTGCGGAAACTGCAAGTGAGGCACCTCTGAATCGCCAATCAAATCGCGGCAGAATAAGCTCGTTACAACCTATACGTCCTCGCTCGTTCACAATTTTCAAACGTTGTTTGAGGAAGTAATGGGGGGAATACGAAGGCAATTTGGGATCATCGTTTGCGCTGACTGCGTCTCCACTAGTTCGACGGTTACCGTTATCATTTCGATGGTAAACAGATTCACCGCTCGGCTTAGTCAGCGGGATCTGTGTTGTGGAGATGCCGCTTGATACGGAACGGCGGCTGATCTGCGCGATATTTTCCGGCGATCGCCTCGAAGACGGCCTTGCTCTCTTTCCGGTTAAAGCCCTGGCGAACAAGTTGCGCCACGACCTCGTCACGCAACTTAGCCAGGAATGCCTCGCGATTTGCTCGTCCCTCCGCGGTGACGATCATCTGCCATAGTAGTGTCCGGGCAATGTCGTCGCGTGTCGGCCTTTTGCACTCGCGCGCCGTATCCCTGTTCTTTTGCTGGCGAATGCGCTGCTCGGCATTTCTCTGCTTCTTCGATTTGCGGACCATGTCTTTGCCTCCTGTTGCGGAAGCCCATGGTCGCCAGCGGCGATGCAAGCAACAAACGCCGTTTGCACGACGGCAGGCTCCTGACACGCGAACGTTGTTTCCTGCAAACGCCGTTTGCCGATGAATCGCCGCTTTGCGGTCATGCAACGCAAATCCGGTACCTGGAATCGCGCGAGAGTAAATTGAGCTGATGTGCCTTAAATCGCCCGCAACCTGAACCGATCCGTCGCCACATTGTCGCGATGCCCCGCGCAGGTGCGGACACGGCTTATTGCCGTGCGCGCACGTTTATCCAGACTGCCGGCAAGGGCATCGGGTCAGGGCTGACGGATATTGGCGATCATCTCCCCCAGTTCGTCACCGGAGAGGATGCCGACCGAGCGGAGCTTTTCGGCGATGTCGCTATGAACGTCGCGATGATCCTCGATCAACTGGCGTGCGATCGCCTCGGCAGCTTCAAGCCGGTCGTTCACACGTCCGGCAAGCTGCTGGTCGAGGCCAAGCATGTTTGCCGCCATGCCGGACGGCCGGTACAGCAAGGGATGATGGCGAGAGAAGCCGAGCCCCGTCTCGGCCGCAAGCGCCATGTCCGTTGCGCGCGCCAGATCGCTCTCTGCCGCACCGCCGGCCCCTGCAAGCGCTTCTCCGAGGACCACGAGTTCGGCTGTCCGGCCCGCGAGCAGCGCCGCCATCGAGTTCATCAGCCAGGTTTCGGTTTCGGGCAGATGATCGTTCGCCACAGTCGCAACGACGCCGACACCATGGAGCCCGACGCTTGCCATTTTGATCTCGGCAATGCCTGTCAGCGCATAGACGAGAGCATGACCCGCCTCATGGACACTTGCCCGCCAACGAAGGTCGTCGGACATTCTCGTGTGGCCGGATCGCAGCGCCGCATCCAAATCGGCCCAAACCATGGAGCGCCGTTCACGCCGCAGCGTGCGGCGAACGTCGCGAACAAGGCGCTCGATGTCCGCACCGCTCCGCCCAAGCGCCAGCAGGGCAAGGGGCCGAAGGCTTTCTGGAGCAAGAGAAGAGGGTTGGTCAGTCATGACGAGGTCCTTGGTCGGTATCCGGTGTGACGGGTGGCTTGCGGCGAAGGGGCCTGCCGTTTCGGGCAGGTGGCGGGCGAAGTCGCGGCTTGCCGGCCGCAGCAGGCGCCGAAGCGAGCACGGCCTCAAGATCGGCTCCGAGGTGATGGGCGAAGATGCCGGTCAGGGTCTCTAGATCGGGCAAAGGGATGCGCACATGGGTTTCGAGCCGCCCCGAGCGAAGAAGGGCGGGATCGATCCTGTCCGCCAGGTTTGTCGCACCGACCACGATAACGCCTTGCGATTTCGCGGTCCCGTCCAGGAGCTCGAGCAGGCGATTGATCATCGACGTCCAGTAGTCGTCGTAGTTTCGGGTGCCTTCGGTCTGCCGTCGGCCGATATTGTCGACCTCGTCAATGAACAGGATTGCCGGCGCGTTCTTCTCGGCGACGGTGAAGACCGCCGACATCCGCTTCAGCACATCGCCAAGATAGCCGGGCTCCAGCCAGTGCGCGACCGACGTGACCAACAGCGGAACCTGCAAGGTGTTGCAAAGCGCACGGGCAAACGTCGTCTTGCCGGTCCCGGGAGGCCCCGACAACAGGAGCCGCGTACTCATCTGGTCCCAGCCGAGGTCGCCGGTTCTCCAGAGAGAGAGGTCGGCCTTGAGGTCGAGAGCCCATTGACGGGCAGCGCCGTAGCCGCACAGTGTCTCGACACGCAAAATACGATCGGTCGATCCAGCAGTTTGTGTAGCGGCTTTCATATCCTGACCACCGGCCACCAGGACAGGCTGGATGAGCTCGAGGTCGCCAGTCTCAGGAGGCGCCTTTGCCTTTTCGCCGCCACCCGTCGACCCGCTTTTCCGGTGGCTGTTGTCCCAGCTCACCGCTTGCTCGTCCTCGTTTCCCTCGTTCAGGGCCGATTGCTCCGCAAGCATCGCAAGAACCGACAGTGTATCCCGCGCGCTTCGTCCAGGACGAACCGCAAGCGCGATGTCATCGAGCGACAACCCTTCCGGGTCGAAGGCCATGTCGTCCATCAGGCGAAGGCTGTCCTTCGGCGCGAGGCCGACGCAAAGATGCAAGAGCTCGGCAATCATGGCGCAGTCGAGCCCTGCGCATTCGAAGACATGATCCGCGGTATCCGTGACGACCGGCGTGAGTGCCGGGACGGTCTCATCGATCAGAAGGACGGGAGCCGGCTCGTTCGTCAGCGCATGACGCAGTTTGCGGCGCAGCAAGTTTTCGTTTTCGGTGGAGACGGCGCGCCCCGACAAGGTTTTGAGCCTGCGCTCGCCAGGAACAGTGTGTTGTCGATAGCGGCCGGACAGCGGATTGCCGTAGAGGACGTCTTCCAGGGCTACCCGGAACGGCATGATCAAGCCGTCCTCCAACATCATGGCAAGACAGATCTCGAAGCGCTTGACCGGCGCTTTCAGCAGCACGAATGGCGCCGGCATGGCCAATGCCGCCCTCCACGCAGCTGATGTGGAGGCACTGGCCGCGACAGCACGGGAAACGAGAAGGCAAACAGCCACATGAACCGGGTTTGGTGGAGGCAGCTCGTCACGCAAAAGTCCAGCGATGTAGGCAAACCCGATATCCGGCGCGGGATTTGCCCCTCCGGCCGTATCCGGATCACGAGCGTTTTTGCCTCTCACCTTTTGCCGCGCGGCCGGGACCGGTTCCGTCGGGAGATCAAAGTCAAAACGGTCTTTGGCCTCGACGTCCCTGAAGGGTTCCGATCCACCATGGCCTGCCCTGGTGACGAGCGACGCCCGACCCTTGCGCATGATACGCTCGACGATGGCGCGATCGAGCACCGGCACACCGGTGAGCTCGTGGCGGGCCCGTTCCCCGACGCGCCAGACCCGCCCGTGCTGTTCGTCGCCGCCCATCACTTGTCCCACCAATTGCGCATTCAGCAATCCGGCGCCCGCCGCGCGTTCGTAGACCGTCATCACAGCGTGACGACGAAGGCGCTTCATGAGATAGCGTGTGATCCGATCGTTCAACGCCTCCATCACAGCTCCTCCGGGTGCTGCTCGTTGTCGTAGTGCTTGTTTCCATTGAGCCAGTCCAGGATCATCCTGCATGCCGGGTCTCCGGCCTCGCACAGATCGAGGAGCCATGTCCGAAGTTGCGGCGGAAGGCTCTCGAGACGAACCCCCTTGCGGCGCGCATGGGCAATCGATGCCCGCATGACTGTCGCGGCATGGATCGCATGGTCGTCACATGCAGCAGTGGTCGGGACACCTGCTGCCTCGTCAGGATCGACGGAGTGCCGATTGCCGACGGGGTCAGGAGACGGTCTGTGCGGCTCCGGCATGCGCCCGCCAGGCGGGAAGAACAGAATGTTGGAATTCGGTTGCGTCGTCATCGCAGACGTCTCCTTATCGCCGGACCGGGGGACCGGTCAGCGTCAAACGGATTGGAACGGAAGAGGGAGCAGGTCCCGATCAGGCAGAGGCTGCCCGCGGAGGACGCGCAAACCCGATCGGAACAGGAGATTGCGCGCCCTTGTCCGCGGCCGGTCGCAGGCAGACTGCGTCGGTGCGATTGATCGATGTGGCCTTTGCGATCCGGCCCCGATCATCCGCCGATTGCGGCTCGGCCCGCCAGCGCGCGACCGCCGACGACCAGTTCGACTCGACCTCGCGTTCGAAGAGCCCACGGATTTCCGCCATGACCTTCGCCGCACCCGCCACCTCCAGAAGATGGTCGAGATGCGAAAGCGGCCAGACGCCACCCTCGATGTCGGCCCGCTGGTTCTCGGCATTCAAAATGACCACCCGGACCTCCCCGACACGCAGGCGACGATGCTCCTTGTAAAGCAGGTCGGGAACGACGAGCGCCGCCGCCAGCATCCTGTTCTTGAGATCGGCGATGCGCGACAGCTCATAGGAGCCAAGGCTGCGCTTGACGTCGACGAGGTGCGCGACCTCGGTCTTCCGGTTGAGGATCAGCAGGTCGGGCGTATATGTTTTTCGTCCGCCGCTGTCGACGTCGAGGCTGAGTGACCGGTAAAGCCCGGGATCGTTCATCTCGACGAGCTCGCTTGCAGCCTTTGTAACGGGCAGTCGAAGGTTCTGGGTCAGGACGACCAGATCCGGATTGCATCCGGCAATGAGCGCGATGCCGCGCTCCAGAAGCTTGCCTTCGGCGGCCGGCACGGCACGCAGTACCGTGCTCAGCTGCGCCATCCCGCCGTCGAGAGCCCGCCCGAAGATGTCTCGGGAGAGCGCTCCCGAGACGATGTCTCCGACAAGCCATTCGAGGGCCGGCAAAAGGACCGCAAGCTCAGCGGTATGGGGGTAGGCGGGCACGCTCACGCCGCCATCGGTCGTGATGGTCATATTATTGCTCCTGTCGAAAGGCCAACCGTCAGCGCCAACTCCGCGGACAAGGGTCCGGGCAGATACCAGGCGATGTGGATGACGGGCTGGATCGTGATGAGGACCGGCCGGTCAATCGCCTGGAGGCGATACCGCAAGCCAAGGCGAGGTTTCGGCGGGAGGATGACGAGAAGATGCTTCCACGCGGGAAGCGAAGCGGTTAAGGCTCGACATAGCCCAAGTCCTTCTTGGTCAAGGTTGCGGGTCAGGCCTCCTTCGGTGTTGGTAGCACCGATGGAGGCCGCTAAGTGGCTGCAGATGCTTCTCTTTCCGCAGGCACCTGTCGACATAGCCCGGACAAACCAGTCCGGCAAGCGATAAGAACACATCCGGAACAAAGAGAGCTCCGGTATGGTTAACGGCGATTAACCCCGCCGCAAGCAGCTGGCAATGCCCGCAACAGCATTCGATCAGCGCTTCACCGTGACCCGCCGGCGGGCCGGGCGCTTGACCGGCGCCTTTGTCGGCCGCTCTCCAGAACCAAAGAGGCCGCCAAAGGCACGATTGAGCATCGTCACAAGCTGTTCCTCGGCGAGCCTCCGGCGCTCCAGCTCTTCCGCCGAAGGGGCCGCATCGACGTCCGCCTTGCGCCTGGCAGTCACACCGGTGATGCGCCGCGTCTGCGATGCCGTCAGAACCTGTCCCGCTTCGAGCCCGGCGACGACCTGCTCGATCTGCGGCTCTTCGGCGTAGGCGACAATGAAGAGAACTGCAGGCGTCACCCTCACCCGCTCGAGCCGATCGCGGTAGGCAGCAAGCCGCTGGTAAACCGCCACATAGCTGAGGCCGGTCGACGTGCTGAAGCCGCAGGCCGATCTCACCCACGGTCCGAAGGAGGCAGCCGGCAGGATGGCTTTTGCCTCGACGAGGCAGCCGCCGAGCTTGAACACGTCCGCAGCCGTGAGCCGCCCGAGAGCACGGATCCGCGCACGAAGCTTCAGGAGTTCCCGTTCCCGCGCCTTCCCCTGAGGCTCTACCGCGCCGGTTGTGCCAATGCCCTGCTGAAGTATCTGGTTTGTCATCAGTGTTCGTCTCCCTGTTGATGACGGTCATTCAAGCGACCGTGAGACAATGATGACACGGATCTTGCGCAAACCGTTACAACCCGGATTTCTAAATATCTGTATTTTAACGGTAAAGATCCAAAATCAGCTGCTATTCCTCCTCACCCGTTCCAAATTCCGCAAGAGATTCAACAGGGCAAAATTTTTTGTTCTGCATTTTAATCAAGCAAATGCGAATGCAACCCAGGATATACATTTATCGGCACGATGGATCGGCCGTCCGCGGTCCGGGGCGCAGGACAACGCATGACCAAAGGCATCCTCGGGATGTTTGGCCAGAGAGCCCGATCGTCCGGATTCTTCCCGCTTGGCTGTTGACCGCCCCGGATTTTCGACGTCCAATTTTAAAAAGAGCGCCAGCCAATCCTGGCCCATGGAGATCGTTTCATGCCGCAACAGAACTCTGCCGTACCATCGCCAAGGTCACGTCCTGTTCCAGCCGTCCAGCGCGCCGGTCTCTTAGGGTCGGGCAATCCCCGCGGCTCTCCCGACCGGCCGCCAGAACGAAAGGAACAGCACATGTCCAACAGGCTCTTCATCGAGCGCACCAGATTCACCTCACTCGACAGCCACGGCAACACTGTCGACGAGAGCTGGGGCTTTCGCGCATATGACGACTTCGCAACGACATATAACAATGGCTGCGCCTCGCTTGATGAACTGATCGCGCAATCTCCCGAGGACCTGATCAGATCACTCGCCCTCGACCCGATCGCAGGCAGGCCGTTAGTCCGCTTCGCCTGCGAGGCAAACAAGCCGATCTTCGTTGACGATCAGCCGGTCGAGGTTCCACAAGACGTGGCCGACATGGTGTTCGAAGACTGAGAGATGGTGGCCGCAACCGACCAAAACGTCGGTCGGCCCCACCGGCCCTGCTAAGGGGCGACAGGGCGCTTCCAGGAGGCTGATCACATCGGAGACAACGGCGGCCCCAACAAACGCGGGCCGCCATCTGGCGCTCCCCCTATATGCGCTTTGAAGAAGGATCTGGCGAACGATACCGAAGAAGAGCGGGGTTACGTCCAGGTCATATCGGTTTGCCGCCCGCCTGTCAGAGGCTGGCCTCTCGTCCCGTCCGCTTACCGGATCGCAAGCTTACCCTGCCTGGGTCGAGACGATGACCCGACCTTTTGAACATGTGTTGACTTGCCACAAGATGCCATCGACAACCCGTTCACCCTGATAGAGCGCATCATTCGTCGCCTCGATCATTCCTCGGCCAGCAGCGCGTAGCGGTATGATCACGTCCTGCCTGGCACTCTCCTCGATGCCGTGCGACACGGTATGGAAGCCGCCCTGTCGTTCCCAATCGAACGTGCCTTCGGCAATCAACCTTCCTCTCGGTCCATCCTGGCAGAAGATCGTGACGACAAAGGGCGCGAAGTATCCATCGTCTGCCCCATCAAAATCCACCCAGCGCCCCGTCAGCAGGATCGGATCGGACGTCAGGTGCGAGACCTCCGTCAGGATTGCCTCCCTTCTTTTCTCGACGAAGTCATGGATGGGATGCCCGTCATCGGCGGGTTCGCCGTAGATCCATAAGAACGCGTCTCCCCGATACAGGAAGATGGCCGCGTCCGACCCCGAAGGCAGAAGTCGCCCATGGACGACATCGTCGTCGGTCGCCAGGGCTACGTCGATCAGTTTGTCGCGCAGCAGGACCGAATACGCGGACACCATGCGTTCAAGCGACGAGACCCACCCCTCAAAGTCATCTTTTCCATTTTTTCCTGATGCGTTGTCAACACTCGGTTCGTCCACGTTTCTTCCTTCTGCCGTTCGATCAGTACTTTAAATACTGCAGTTGCGATTCTCGTCCGTTCAGGCCTCATGCCGCCAATGGTTCGGCAGGTCAAAGGCGTCGTCAAGCCAAAAGCCATTGTCAACATTGAGATTTTCTGAAGACCCCTCGCAAATGCCCGCGACGCAAGGCGTTCACGTCATGGATACGGGACCGGTATAGCGCAAAAACAACGCCGGTTTCTTTCCAATATAAAAAAGTTCATTTTTGGACTTGCCATCCGAATTTTTCGAGATGAACATTGTATCACAACAACAGACATGGAGACGACAAGTGTTGACAATGAAGACCCCAGGTTTCGAGGCAGACTTCGACATCGCTCAGATCAGCTGTCGCGAGCAGACGATCGAGTACAGCAGCAAGCTGCTCCTGCCCGGCCAGGATGCAGCGATCGTCATCACGCCGCATCTCACACTCGCATTTCTGGACAATGCCCCTTGTCCGGTTGATCACGCATTCTCGGCATGTGTTGCTCGTCGCAAGAAGGCCCTTCAAAAGGCCACGGCGAAAGAGTTCAGACAGGGCGCAAAACAGGTTTCGATCCTCGGCCGCTGGCACGAGAACGGCCCAGATCACATGGACTTCGAGCCCTACATCACCCGCAAAACCGGTCCCCTCGGCACGACTTCGGACGTCAAGTACGACTACGAGATCTTCCCGTTCGATGGCCTGCGCTCCGGCGAAGGCGCCTTCATCCTGTTGAACAAGGGCGATGATGGCGCCGCCGCAAGGCGCTTTCTGACGAACTTTGCGGACAGGCTGACGCATCGCCGGGAGCTCAGCAAACGTGTCGCAATCAGCCTTGGCCTGCCGACCGGCGTCGTCTGGTATCCACCGAGCACGTCCGGCTTTCCGATCCTGGTCGCAGAGTGGTCGCACGCGGATGATCGGCTCGTTTCGCCCCACGATGCGACGGAGCCGGCCTGAGGCCTCGCCCCACTCTCATTCCGGCCTTAGGGCCGGCCCTCACATCTCTTTTGAACCGCAGGATGAACCACATGACCAATCCCCAGCTGTCCGCACCGGACGCCCGGAACGCTGCAACAGAAAACGCTGCGACAGAAGCGGGCTTCCCGCAGTCCGCCAAATATCTCGTCGCGCAACTGTTTTGTGATCTTGAAGCAAACACGATCAGCCCCGCAACATCCCTAGCGCAACTGCACAAGCGATACACTTACGTCGATACAGAACAGCTCAAGGCAGCGCTGCAACTTGCGTTCCGAATGACTACTGCAGTGAATGGAGGTGTCGTGGTCGTTAGCGATGGCGACACTGGCAAGATCATCGACCAGTTCCCGATGCCAGCCGCACCGGAAGGTTACGGCGGACGAAGCCCCCTGGGGCTTGGCCTTTCCGCCATGACCTCGATGCTCGATCGACGCCCCCGCTACTACAACGCGCGTGACTTCTTTCTCCACGTTCACATCATGCCAAACGCCCAATACACCAAAGGCCAGGGCCGGCACGTCGAACAGCTCGGCGAGCTCCTGTTGACCTATAAGGGTTGGGACAAGGACGTCGAAGACCTCGATGTTCCGTTTCCAGACGAGATGCCCCTCCTCGATCGCGAAGTCTGCTACTCGTATAGTCCGCATCAGGGATGTGTCGGCTTCGATGGCGAACGCTGGCGTTGCGACTGGTAAGAATGTCATCAAGGGAAAACGGCCGGAGCGCCGTCATTTATGCTCGCCCTCGCCGGCTCCTCATCGGCTTTTCCTGCGGTAAAGTCACAAGCCCTGGTTAACCAAGCTGATGAATATGACATTCGTCCGTGTCCGCACCAGTTGTGATTTCCTATATCTCGCCTATCTTCGGCTTACGACATAGCCGTCTCCACGCAGGTGAGAGTGCAACGGGAATTCCGGCTCGTCGTCGAAGAAGCCAACGCGGCAAGGCTCGCTCTCAGGGTCCCGCATCGTTTAGCCCCCTAAAAAAGACGATGCGTGGAACTGAAAGGAGAAACTATGTCCGCGAATTCGCTTAACAAAACTCTGAACCCGGCCACTTCCGATATCGATCCGATCCTGAAGATTCTCGGCGTCTTCAACGACGGCGTCGATACGTTCAACGCCGATGCAGCGCTGCTGAAGTACGGCCGCCACTTCGAACATGTTGACCGCCGCCCCTCCGGTTTGCGCCAGGGGCCGCTTGGCCAATGCTTCAAGAACTGCACCAACCCGCTCATGCAATTCCTGAGCGATCCCCACCCTCCGTATCTCTACGCGGAAGGATATGCGCTCGACACGCAGCTGGGCGTTCCGTTTCAACATGCCTGGCTGGTTGATACGGCCGGTCGCGCAATCGATCTCACCTGGAGCGATCCAGCGGACGCGGTCTATTTCGGGGTCACATTCAGCCAAGAGTTCCTGCTGGAGGCTATGCGACTGACCGAGGTCTACGGCGTGCTCTTTAATCCGGGTCTGGAGAAGCGTCTGTTTGCCGATCAAGCAATGTTCGCACGGACACTGCGCCGACCGAGTCTGCCCGGCCTGCCGCGTTCAACGTACACGTAAAGGCGGAAGTCATAGCAGCACTGGCAGGGAGGCAGCTTCCGGCCGGTGTCAATCGCACAGACCCTTCATTTCAGGATAGAGTTTTCATGACGAAGAACGTCATCATCTACGCGCGTTACTCGACCGATCGACAGGACGAGCAGTCAATCGAGACACAGGTCAACCTCGCAAGCGAATTCGCCGCACATCGGGGCTGGACCGTTACTGGCATCTATGACGACCGCGCTGTGAGCGGCACGATGCTCAAGATGAGGCCTGGCATCCAAGACGTCTTGCGGGCGGTCAAGCGGGGCGGCGTCGATATTCTTCTCTGTTTGTCGGTGGACCGCATCTCGCGCGACTTGGAGCATAGCACCGGCATCCTGAAGAAGCTGCGCCACAAGGGCGTCGAACTCTGGACCGTGCAGAATGCCGCGCCCGTGAACGACATGGAACTCGGGCTCCGCGCTATCATTAGCCACGATTTGATCGAGCAGACGCGCTTCAAGACGCTAGAAGGTATGAAAACGGCAGTCCGCAAAGGCAAGGCGGCCGGTGGCATTGCATATGGCTACCGTGCAAAGCTTGTCTACGACGAACACGGCGACCGCATTCCCGGCCTGCGCCAGGTTGATGATGAGCAAGCTGAAATCATCCGCTGGATTTTTCAGCAGTACGTTCTGGGCCGGTCTCCGAAGGAAATGGCGGTCGAGCTCAACAACCGTGTCCCACCAGTGCCTGGTCCCCGGGGGCTGAAGTGGCGAGACACCGCAATTCGCGGAAGCAGGGAGCGGAGCACCGGCATTCTGAACAACGAGACCTATGTGGGCCGTCTCATCTTCAACCGTCGAAAGTTCAGCAAGAACCCAGAAACGGAACAGCGCGAAGCTCGCATGAATGACGAGCGCGACTGGGTCGTTTCCGAAGTTGCCGAACTCCGCATTATCGATGATGAACTCTGGGCAAAGGTAAAGCAGAGGCAGATCGAGGTCGAAGCGCAATTCAATCACACAACGACAAATCGCCTCAACCGGACGCATCGTCCCTCCTACCTGCTCAGCGGTTTGCTCGAGTGTGCGCATTGCGCAGGGCCGTATGCCATCATGTCCAAAAATCGCTACGGCTGCACCAATCGTCAGAAGGACCTGCCGATCGCCCATCTCGATGACGGTATTTGCCCCAACTCGAAGACCATCAGTCGAGCCGAACTGGAGACGCGGGTTCTCCACGCAATCCCGGCCCGCCTTTTGTCAGTCGGCAGTACTGCAAGCCTGCAGGACGAGATCAACAAGGAATTGGCGGCCACAGCGAAAGCCGGGGAACGCGATCAAGAGAAGCTAAAGAGCCAACTCAACGACGTGTCGCGAAAGCAAGAAGCCATCGCAACTCAGATCACCGATCGTATCCTCAACGGCCAGCCGCAAATCGAAGCGTTCAACAAGATGCTTGATGACCTTCAGCGTCAGCGTGACGAGATCGAAGCTTCGCTTCGAATCCAGCAGACGAAGCGGCCCGGTCCGCCCAAGACCTTTACGGTCAATCCATCGATGTTTACGGCGGCGATCGGTGCGTTGACGGCGGTGGCCCGCGCCGGTGCGAGCGAACATGACGACGTGCAACGTCATTTCAACTTTTTGAGAGAGCTGGTCCAGAAGGTCGTGATCGCGCCGTCTGCCGATGGCAAGTCGGCAGAGCTGACCATCCACGGCCGCCTACCGGTGTATTGGCTTCAATGCAGGCGTTCCACGATTACACGGCCGGTCTGCGTGAACAGCACGCAAGCGAGTTCGCCCGCCGTGTTGGGGCGGGTGAGTTTAAGGACAGGGCAGAGAAGATGGCGTATTTTAACCGGTTCGAGGCCGTCCTCGCTGAGGAAGAAGCTTCATGGCACCGGTTACAAGTCTCAGTGGTTGCGGGGGCAGGATTTGA
>UCMW01000022.1 GCA_900473745.1 Hyphomicrobiales bacterium
GCCGACTTCGGAATTGTTAAAAGTCTCGTAGTCCTGCGTCAGCGTTCCCGTGCTGTCGTTGGACAGACGGCGCTTTCCCACGCTGGCCTCGAGATCGACGGAGGGCAGGTAGAGACCGCGCGCCTGGCGCAGCTCGAATTCGACTGCCTCGCGGTTCTGGACCGCCTGCGAAATCTGCGGATTGGTCGTCAATGCCTTCTGGATGGCTTCTTGCAACGACATGGCGCTCGCAGGCGTCACGGACGCAATGGCGAAGGCTGCCGAGGTATACAAGGCCGCGAATAACGTCTTTTTGGTCAACAACTGAGTGCCCCTACCCAAATCTTCCTTGGGCAAACTTATATACCGGCGCAGAGGCCAGTGGGAAGTCCAATCGTCCTGTCCAAAAGATGCACCCAATTTTGATCTGTGGGAAGGAAATGCAAAAATAAGCCATTTTGGAGGAATGTTATACTCCAAATGGCGTATGCAGACACGAGTAACCGCGAATGGAAGTATCTACGCGCGAATTCTTTCGCCAAGCACGCGGATTAACCCTGAATGCAGGTTCCGGTATTTCGTTGCCGACATGTTAAAGTTCCGGAGCACTGTCTCCCGGGCGCAACAGGGCAAACGCGATTAAACGCACTCTTGCCGGCTTTCGACTCGCCCAGGGTGAGTCTTTCTGCAAATCAGCGAAGTAAAACCCGCCGGACACTGTCGGCAAAACAGAAAGGGCGCCGAAATGGCGCCCTTTCCCTCTTGAAAACACTATGTGTTTCAGTCGTTCGAAACAGTCACGGCGTGCTTGTCGTCGAACAAGACCTTAACGGCCGTGTCGTGGTTGTGCAGCACGACCACATCCTTCCAGGTGTCTGCCCCGGTCTGGACGCTGACAGTGGTGTTACCATCCTCGACCGTGGTGCGCAGATGCGAGGCGGCGGTTTCAGCCGTCGCCTGCTCACCCAGCAGGCTGTCGAGCAGCGCCGTCACATCGAGCACATCGCCTTCATCCGAGTTGAAGTCGGTGATGACGTCGGCCACGTCGAGTTCATCGAGCGCCGTTGCATCGAAGACGAAGGTGTCAGCACCGGCACCGCCGGTCATCACCACCTCGCCCATGCCGCCATGCAGCGTCAGACCGTCGTTTTCGGATCCGAAGATCGTGTCGAAGCCGACTTCGAGGAAGTTGCCGGTCGAGCCATCGTCGAAGGTGAACTCACCCTCGGCGAAGACCGTCTGGCCGTCTTCCTCGCCGCCCTTCTGGTCGGTCGTCAGCGAGATGCTGGCGACACCATTGGCAGACAGGCTCGAAAGCTCGCCTTCATCGCTGATACCGTTGTTGTTGGCATCAATCCAGACCTTGAGCTCGTCGAAGGCCGTGTCACTGCCGTCGATCTTGCCATCGCCATTGCCATCGAGCGAGGCGAGAGCCGCCACGCCGCTCGCAAACTTGCCGCCGTTAAAGTCCGGCGTGAAGATTTCCGAGCCGTTGTCGATGACGCCGTTGCCATCAACGTCATAGGCGAGGATGCCCTCATCGCTGGTCCAGGCGATCTGGTCCGCCTTGCCATCGGCATCGATGTCGAAGGTGACACCGTCGTCGACGGAGGAGAAGGCGAAGCCGTTCTTGTCGAGGTCGAGGATGAGGGGGTCGGCTGCAGCAGACCAGGTACCATTGTCATAGAGCGTGAACGTGCCAGAAGCAATCTTGATGATTACCCCATCGACGACATTAGATTGGTTCCACAAAGGACCTGTAGTCGTGTCGCCGTTATCCAACGTGTAAACGGTTTTCCAGTCGTTACCGTTACCGTTACCGTTGACATCGACCCGCAGATCTCCTCCAGTTCGAACGATACGGACGTAGTCGGTGATGACTTTGCCACTCGATACCGACGCAACCAGCGAACTCAAGTCAACCACGTCCTTCTCCGAATAGGAGTAGTCAGTGATATCGTCTGCATTGCCTGAGCCTGCCGACTCGCTGCCCCATTTGAACGTATCTTTACCTTGGCCACCTTCAAGGCTGTCATTACCGGCTCCCCCTACGAGGAGATCTGAGCCAGCTCCACCAAGGAGCGCGTCGTTCCCGCCATTGCCGTAGATAAGATCGTCACCATTGCGTCCATTCAGTGTGTCCCAGCCATCTCCGCCAAACAACCGATCGCTTGCGCTGCCACCCGTAAGCGTATCGCCGCCACCATGCCCATCAAGGTAGGAACCTTGGTAGGTCTCTACGGAAGATATCTGAAAGGTTCTGCCGTCGAAGTTGTCCGTATCGATGACCTTCACCGAGACCGCAGCAGTCGAGGTTCCACCCTTGCCATCGCTGACGGTGTAGCTGAATGTGTTGCCACTGGTGTCATCGCCAGGCACATAGTCCCCCCGGTAGTTGTAGTAACCAGTCAAGTTCGGCACCGAGAACGAAACCGTTTTGTTCACCGAATCTATGGTCACATTGATCTGTTGCCCGTCGATGCCGCTCAGCTTCGAAACAGCCGTGATCGAAAGCGTGTCGCTGTCGAGATCGCTGTCATTGCCGATCAACATGCTCCAGGGGATGACCACATCAGTGTTATCCGAGACGTAGATTGTATCTGCGCTGGAAACCGGATTGTTGTTCTCGACAACATTGCCGACCGTAATCGTCACAGACTGCGTCGCAATGTTGTGGCTCGTTGCACCGTCATTGACTTCGACCTTCAGCGAAACCGAGCTGCTATCTTCATAATCGAGGCTCTGACCGCTCTTCAGACGCAGCTCGTAGGTTCCAGGCTTGCCTTGCTCCGAGGCCGGAACAGCCACAATCTCAAACCTGTTGTCTACGGTCACGCCATCCGACTGCAGAACGCGAAATGCCAAACCGTTGGCCGTATCGACATCGCTAACCTGGAAGGTGTCGATCAGATCACCGAGCTGGTTTTCCTGGATGGAAGCATCATCCAACCCGGAGATGGTCGGCGCATCATTCACCGGAGCAACGTCGATGATGAAAGTCTTAGTATCCGTCGCCGTGCCGGGCTGCGACACCGACACAGTTACAGACGCCTCTCCGTGGAAATTGGCATTCGGCACAAAGACAAGCTGGCCGGATGCAATCATGCTGTTTATCTGAGTGACGGTAAACTGAGTGTAGGAAGCGGGGTTCGGGAGGTCACCCCCCTCATAGACCAGCTTGCCGTTCTCAGCTGACAGCGTGATCGTCGGGATTTCGCCCGGGCCATCAACGTCATCCACAACAATACCCGTCAACGAGATGCCGGTATCTTCGTCTGTGATCAGGTCCTCTGGAACGGCCGCAACCACGGGCGCGTCGTTTACAGCCGCAACGTTGATCGTCACCGTAGCGATATGGGAGAACCCGCCGTTCGCGTCATATGCCTTGTACGTGAAGCTGTCGGGCCCGTTGTAGTTAGCGTCCGGCGTATAAAGGAACGTGCCGGCCCCGGTGAACGACAAAGTGCCGTGGGCGGGGTTGGTTTCGAGCATCGCATTAATTGCGTCACCGTCCACATCCATATCGTTGACCAACACGCCGTTGTTGAACGGCACCTGCAGGGGGGTATCCTCCTGCGTGCTGTAGATGTCGTCCGCCGCGACCGGCGCATCATTGGCGCCGGTCACTGTCACCGTCAATGCGCCGTCGTCGGTCAGCCCGGAAAAATCGCGCATCGTGTAGGAGAAGACGTCTGTGGCGGTCTCACCGGCGTCAAGCGCCTGCGTGTCGCCGTCGGCGTCGTTGAGCAGATAGCTGTAGGTGCCATCGGCCTGGATCGTCAGCGTACCGTATGCGCCGATGATCTGCACCGGCGTGTTGTCGACAGGGAGCGGGGTCGTCGTGGTGCCGAAGGTGACCGAGACCACGGCCTCGGTGTCGAGGCTGTTGGCGTCGTTGTCATTGGCAAGCACATTGCCGGTCGCATTCGGGTTTCCGGCCGTCGCGTTCGCCGTGCCGCCTGCTTCAGTCACTGCGGCTGCGTCGTCGCCGGCAATCGGCGCAACGTTGACGATTTCACCGACCGATACCGGGCCGCTCGCATCACCGGCGAAGTCGAATTGCTCGACATTCGTCGTCTTTACGATGACCGCGCCGTCGGAATTGCGGGTCACTGTATAGGTGTCGCCCGCCTGTGTGACTGTGTAATCGGTCCAGCGGCCGGCAAGCTTGATGGTATCCGTGTCGCCACCTGATACCGGATCGCTGTCATTGATCACCACGCTTGAGCCTGCAAAACCGGTCAGGTCAAAGACGTCGTTGCCGGCACCGCCGTTGATGACGACCGTCGTCGGCGCAATCGCCGAGCCCGTTACGTCTCCCAGGACTACCGTGTCACCATTGGCGCCGAGGTTGAAGGTCACGCGCTCCATTTCGTCAGCAATCAGACTTGCGGCATTCGGACCGGTGTAGGCCACCTCGATGTCTTTGCTGGCGGCATCACCGAGAGACTCGATCGATGCATGGCCGAGGGTAAAGGTCCGCGTTGACGTGTCTCCGTTGATCACCAGTTCGTCATAGTTCGGATAGGCAGTGCCGCTTTGCAGACCGCCCTGGATGTAATCGGAGCCATCGCCGACGGTGTAGATGATCTTGTCATCACCGTCGCCGCCAACGATCCTGTCATTTCCGGCATTGCCGTAGAGCGTGTCATTGCCGGCGCCACCATCAATGACGTCGTTGCCGACACCACCCCAGATTTCGTCATTGCCTTCGTTGCCATAGAGCGTGTCGTCACCGCCGAGACCGGAGATCAGGTCGTTGTCGCCGCCGCCCGTGATCGTATCAGAACCTGCGCCGCCTCCAAGGGTGTCTTCGCCTGTGCCACCAGTGATGATGATGCCGCCTCCAGCTGCATCGCTCATGTAGTTTTCGTCGACGATGATGACGTCGCGACCGGACGTGCCATCGATTGCCTCGACACCGCTCATGTAGCTCGGTGCAGAGTAGGTGTCATGGACGTAGCCGTCCTTGTCGCCGCGATCGAGGACAATGCGATCGAAGCCCGCACCACCCGTGACGATGTCATCCGTGCCGGCCAGGCCGCCAATTGATACCGCCACCGTCGAACCGTCGCCGAGCTTGACGACCCGGCTGTTGGACCCAATCACATCGCCGTCAAGATGGAACGTGTCATCGCCGGCGCCACCGTACAACTTGTCGGATCCGGCATTGCCGTAAATCTCGTCATTGCCCTCCCCGCCTTCGATGGTGTCGTTGCCGGCGCCACCCCAGATCTTGTCGTCACCGTCGTCACCGTAAAGTTGATCGTTGCCGCCAAGGCCGGAAATCCGGTCATTCCCAATGCCACCGGTAATCTTGTCCGCCTGGGAGTCAGATCCCTGCAGCACGTCATTGCCCTTGCCGCCGTCGATCTGGATGACAGCTGCATCCGACGTCGTATATGTCTTCGGCAGGAGAATGATATCATCTCCATCAGTGCCGACAAACTTCTCGACGCCAGACAGCCCCAGCGACGAATTCGCCCGGTCGAAGACGAAACCATTCGCTCCGCCTGCCGGAGTGAATGTTACCGTGTCAATGCCCGTGCCACCATCAAGCAGATCCCCCTCGCCTGAGCGTCCTTCGAGGGAGACCGAGACGGTGTTGCCATTGCCCAGCGTGAAAGTGCGCGGGCCATAAGAACCGGCATTGTCGATATCGGCAGAAACCACGAGCGTATCGTCGCCGGTGCCACCTTCGAGCGTGTCGCTGCCCTTGCCGGCCACGAGCGTGTCGTTGCCGTCATTGCCCTTCAGAACATTTGCTTCGGCACCACCAATCAGAATGTCGGCTGCCTTGCTGCCATAGGCGTCGTTGACGCCGGCCATGCCGTCGATGCCGACGACGTCGGCTCCTGTGCGATCCGTTGCAGTGTCTGCCGCGACGTTCTTGCTATCATAGGTGACCGAGGCATCGCTGAGATTGACAATGACGCCCGTGTCGAGGTTACCGTAGTTGATCGAACCGATGGTTCCGGCAGCATCGACACGTACCGAGAAGCTACCGCTCGCCGGGTCTCCGTCGGCATCCATCGCCGTGACCGAGAACTGAAGGTCGAGATACTGATCGGTACCGGTTGGCGAGGTGTGATCCAGTGGCTGCAGCAGATTGAAGGAATACCCGCCGGTGGCGGCATTTGTCGACACCGTGAAGACGACATTGGCAGCGTCGGCAACTGCCGGCTCGGCACCGACATAAGCGACCAGCATTGCGCCAATCAGAACGAAGTTAACCGTTTCTCCGTTCGACCGGAGCGAGATGGCCGCGTTGTTCTGGTCCTTGACCACGACTGCAGTCGACACAGCCAGCGTCCGGCTTGCACCGTTGTCCGCGCCCCAAGCGAGGCCGTTGAGGCCCTGCGTGACCGAGGTCGTGCCATCCTCGGCAACGTCAGACCGAACGTTGGCGTTAACCATCGGCATGTCATCGTCGATATCGACGGTTAGAGTGCCGATCGCAGTGTCATTGTCTCCATCGCGCACCTCATAAGAAATGGTGAACTCGATGTTGTCCTCGCTACCACCCTGAGGATGGAGCACGGGGGCTAGTTGCTCAATGCTGTAGGCGCCCGTCGCCTGATCCGTAATCGTCAACTTCACAACCTGGATGGTATGACCGTTCTGGTCCTGCGTGA